>NZ_JAAONY010000009.1 GCF_011602085.1 Pseudoteredinibacter isoporae | reverse complement strand
TAAAAAACCCCTGCTGGGTATCCAGCAGGGGTTTCGGAATAAAAGCTTGACGATGACCTACTCTCACATGGGGAATCCCCACACTACCATCGGCGCTGAGTCGTTTCACTTCTGAGTTCGGGATGGGATCAGGTGGTTCCAACTCGCTATGGTCGTCAAGCAAACTGGTATGAGTTCGTGCTTGGTCTTAAAGGATCTCTTATCCTTGCCACACTCACTCAAATAGGGTGGTGGAAGTGCCTCTCTCGAAGCCCGAACAACTGTAAATCTAACATCACAGTCATTCAGAAAGTTGTATGTATGCAAATCAATTTGGGTATGTGTTCGTCTATCTCGACTCTATCCATATCTGTCCTGGACTACACATTCAGTAGCCTCAGTTATATGGTCAAGCCTCACGGGCAATTAGTACTGGTTAGCTCAACGCCTTACAACGCTTCCACACCCAGCCTATCAACGTCATAGTCTTTAACGGCCCTTTAGGGGAATTAAATTCCCAGGGAAAACTTATCTTGAAGGAGGCTTCCCGCTTAGATGCTTTCAGCGGTTATCCCGTCCGAACGTAGCTACCCGGCAATGCTTCTGGCGAAACAACCGGAACACCAGAGGTTCGTCCACTCCGGTCCTCTCGTACTAGGAGCAGCTCTTCTCAATTTTCCAACGCCCACGGCAGATAGGGACCGAACTGTCTCACGACGTTCTAAACCCAGCTCGCGTACCACTTTAAATGGCGAACAGCCATACCCTTGGGACCGGCTTCAGCCCCAGGATGTGATGAGCCGACATCGAGGTGCCAAACACCGCCGTCGATGTGAACTCTTGGGCGGTATCAGCCTGTTATCCCCGGAGTACCTTTTATCCGTTGAGCGATGGCCCTTCCATACAGAACCACCGGATCACTATGACCTACTTTCGTACCTGATCGACGTGTCAGTCTCTCAGTCAAGCACCCTTTTGCCATTGCACTCTTTGCATGATTTCCGACCATGCTGAGGGTACCTTCGTGCTCCTCCGTTACTCTTTGGGAGGAGACCGCCCCAGTCAAACTACCCACCAGACACTGTCTGCAATCCCGATAAGGGACCTACGTTAGAACCCCAAACATACCAGGCTGGTATTTCAAGGTCGGCTCCACCGCAACTGGCGTCACGGTTTCAAAGCCTCCCAGCTATCCTACACAAATAGGCTCAGAGTTCAGTGTCAAGCTGTAGTAAAGGTTCACGGGGTCTTTCCGTCTAGCCGCGGGAACACAGCATCTTAACTGCGAGTTCAATTTCACTGAGTCTCGGGTGGAGACAGCGTGGCCATCATTACGCCATTCGTGCAGGTCGGAACTTACCCGACAAGGAATTTCGCTACCTTAGGACCGTTATAGTTACGGCCGCCGTTTACCGGGGCTTCGATCAAGAGCTTCGCACAAGTGCTAACCCCATCAATTAACCTTCCGGCACCGGGCAGGCGTCACACCCTATACGTCCACTTACGTGTTTGCAGAGTGCTATGTTTTTAATAAACAGTTGCAGCCACCTGGTCACTTCGGCCAGCCTCAGCTTAGGGAGCAAGTCCCATCACCAAAACCGGCGTACCTTCTCCCGAAGTTACGGTACCATTTTGCCTAGTTCCTTCACCCGAGTTCTCTCAAGCGCCTTAGTATTCTCTACCTGACCACCTGTGTCGGTTTGGGGTACGATCCCTCATAACCTGAAGCTTAGAAGATTTTCTTGGAAGCATGGCATCAACCACTTCAGCTCATAAATGAGCCTCGTCATCAGTTCTCAGCCTTAAGATCCCGGATTTGCCTAAGATCTCAGCCTACAACCTTAAACGCGGACAACCAACGCCGCGCCGGCCTAGCCTTCTCCGTCCCTCCATCGCAGTTATAAGAGGTACAGGAATATTAACCTGTTTCCCATCGACTACGCCTTTCGGCCTCGCCTTAGGGGTCGACTAACCCTGTCCCGATTAGCGTTGGACAGGAACCCTTGGTCTTCCGGCGAGGGAGTTTTTCACTCCCTTTATCGTTACTCATGTCAGCATTCGCACTTCTGATACGTCCAGCATGCCTCACAGCACACCTTCAGCCGCTTACAGAACGCTCCCCTACCCTGCTCTAAGAGCAGCCGCAGCTTCGGTTACCAATTTAGCCCCGTTACATCTTCCGCGCAGGCCGACTCGACTAGTGAGCTATTACGCTTTCTTTAAAGGATGGCTGCTTCTAAGCCAACCTCCTAGCTGTCTGGGCCTTCCCACATCGTTTCCCACTTAATTGGTATTAGGGACCTTAGCTGGCGGTCTGGGTTGTTTCCCTTTCCACTATGGACGTTAGCACCCATAGTGTGTCTCCCATGATTGCACTCACTGGTATTCGGAGTTTGCAAAGGGTTGGTAAGTCGGGATGACCCCCTAGCCTTAACAGTGCTCTACCCCCAGTGGTGATACATGAGGCTCTACCTAAATAGATTTCGGGGAGAACCAGCTATCTCCGAGCTTGATTAGCCTTTCACTCCGATCCACAGCTCATCCCCGCATTTTTCAACATACGTGGGTTCGGGCCTCCAGTCAGTGTTACCTAACCTTCACCCTGGCCATGGATAGATCGCTCGGTTTCGGGTCTATTGCCAGCGACTAGACGCCCTATTAAGACTCGGTTTCCCTACGGCTCCCCTAAACGGTTAACCTTGCCACTGACAATAAGTCGCTGACCCATTATACAAAAGGTACGCGGTCACAGAACAAGTCTGCTCCCACTGCTTGTACGCATACGGTTTCAGGTTCTATTTCACTCCCCTCACAGGGGTTCTTTTCGCCTTTCCCTCACGGTACTGGTTCACTATCGGTCAGACAGGAGTATTTAGCCTTGGAGGATGGTCCCCCCATGTTCAGTCAGGATATCACGTGTCCCGACCTACTCGATTTCACAACAAGTGCCTTTTCGTGTACGGGGCTATCACCCTGTATCGCCCAACTTTCCAGAAGGTTCCACTAAAACACAAATTGCTTAAGGGCTAATCCCCGTTCGCTCGCCGCTACTAAGGGAATCTCGGTTGATTTCTTTTCCTCTGGGTACTTAGATGTTTCAGTTCCCCAGGTTCGCCTCGTATACCTATGTATTCAGTATACGATACCTCAAAGAGGTGGGTTTCCCCATTCGGAAATGCTAGGATCAAAGCGTGTTTGCCAGCTCCCCTAGCCTTATCGCAGGCTCCTACGTCCTTCATCGCCTCTGTCTGCCAAGGCATCCACCGTATGCGCTTAGTCGCTTGACCATATAACTCAAGCAACTGAATGTGCACGACTTACAAAATTTCGATAAATGTTTCTGCTCCAGACCGAAGCAAAAACACTGGATCTCATGATTTGTAAAAACAATAAATTCGCCGGACAGGTATGGTAATTAGTCAGATAGACTTTGTTACATACTCGTCAATTAATTTGCAGTATTACAACTTTACTTTCCACCTTGTTAAAGAACGTCTGATTGTAAAAATCAGAAGTAAA
>NZ_JAAONY010000008.1 GCF_011602085.1 Pseudoteredinibacter isoporae | reverse complement strand
TCACGGTGAACCTGGGTGCGAACAGCACGATTGCGGGTGCGATCACCACGGCGTATGAAGCGGTGGAGAACAGCACGGATACCGTAACCACCACGATTCACGATGAGACCACTCCGGGTGGTACGCCGAACACACCAACGCCGGGAACAGAAGATACAGTTTATGCGCGTTTGACCCAAAGCACAGACACCATCGCTGAGGATGGCGGCCAGGTGACTTACACCGTGACTCTGGTTGATCAAAACGGTACCCCAGTAACCGTGCCAGCAGGTGAGACCGTCACCGTTGGTTTGGCGTACACAGGTACAGCAGCGGGTACGGATTATTCCGGTGAGCAGACCAGCGTAACAATTACTGCAGGCAACAATAACGCTTCCTTTGTCGTAACCGGTGTTGATGATGCTGTCAGCGAAGGTAATGAAACGATTATTCTCGACATCGATTCGATTACCGATAGCGGCGCCTTCGAAAATGTTGAAGAGCATGCAGATAATCAAGTCACCACCACCATTGTTGATGATGAGGCGACGCCGTCGCTCAGCATTAACGATGTGACGGTGGACGAAGCGGCTGGCACCGCAACCTTTACCGTTACATTGGATCCAGTCGCATCTGGTCCTGTCACCGTGGACTACGTAACCAATAATGGCACAGCTACCGCTGGCGCGGATTACACAACCACCAACGGTACTTTGACCTTTGCAGCAGGCGTTGCCACGCAAACTATTTCGGTTCCAATCACGGACGACGTTCTGGATGAAAATTCCGAGAACTTTACCGTGGTATTGAGTAATGCCAGTGGTGCAAACATCAGTGACGATACTGGCGTGGGTACCATTCTGGATGAAGCCACGCCTGGCACCGATGACACGGTTACCGTTTCACTCGCTGGCCCGGCGAATGTTGTTGAGGGTGAAACCACCACCGATTACACAGTCACCTTGAGTGAGCCCGTTCCTGCGGGTAACAATGTCACTGTGAATCTGACTTATACCTACACGACGGCTTCCGGTTCGGATATCACTGAAGTGGCAAGCGTTGTTGTGACCGGTGGCAACAGCACCGCAACGTTTAACATTCAGACACTGGACGACGCCTTTAACGAAGGTGCGGAACAGTTTAATGTGGCCATCGGTACGGTGACCGATACCGACAGTTCCTTCGAAGCGATTGCAGTTGATACCGCGAACGATGACGTCACCACAACAATTACGGATCAGACCGGTTCGGATAATCCTCCGGGCAGCGAAGATACAGTGATTGTTTCTCTGACTGGCCCGGCGAATGTTGTTGAAGGTGAAACCACCACAGACTACACCGTAACCTTAAGCGAGACGGTTCCGGCAGGCAGCAGCGTAACCGTGAACTTAACGTACACCTACACCACTGCATCTGGCTCGGATATCACTGAGGTGGCAAGCGTTGTCGTCACAGGAGGTAACAATACGGCCACGTTTAACATTGTGACTTTGGATGATGCATTGGATGAAGGTGCTGAAAACTTCAATGTAGCGATTGGTACGATCACTGATACCAATAACGCTTTTGAAGCGATTACAGCTCACAATACCGCCAACAATGTGAATACCACAATCACTGATCAGACGGGTTCTGATAATCCTCCGGGTACTGAAGACACAATCTATGCGCGTTTGACCCAAAGCACAGACACCATCGCTGAGGATGGCGGCCAGGTGACTTACACCGTGACTCTGGTTGATCAAAACGGCACCCCGGTGAACGTGCCAGCAGGTGAGACCGTCACCGTTGGTTTGGCGTACACAGGTACAGCAGCGGGTACGGATTATTCCGGTGAGCAGACCAGCGTAACAATTACTGGTGGCAACAATAACGCTTCGTTTGTCGTAACCGGTGTTGATGATGCTGTCAGCGAAGGTAATGAAACGATTATTCTCGACATCGATTCGATTACCGATAGCGGCGCCTTCGAAAATGTTGAAGAGCATGCAGATAATCAAGTCACCACCACCATTGTTGATGATGAAGCGACTCCGTCGCTCAGTATTGATGATGTGACGGTGGACGAAGCGGCTGGCACCGCAACCTTTACCGTTACATTGGATCCAGTCGCATCTGGTCCTGTCACCGTGGACTACGTAACCAATAATGGTACAGCCACCGCTGGCGCGGATTACACAACCACCAACGGTACTTTGACCTTTGCAGCAGGCGTTGCCACGCAAACTATTTCGGTTCCAATCACGGACGACGTTCTGGATGAAAATTCCGAGAACTTTACCGTGGTATTGAGTAATGCCAGTGGTGCAAACATCAGTGACGATACTGGCGTGGGTACCATTCTGGATGAAGCCACGCCTGGCACCGATGACACGGTTACCGTTTCACTCGCTGGCCCGGCGAATGTTGTGGAAGGTGAAACCACCACCGCTTACACCGTGACCTTGAGTGAGCCAGTTCCTGCGGGCAACAATGTCACAGTGAATCTGACTTATACCTACACGACGGCTTCCGGTTCGGATATCACCGAAGTGGCAAGCGTTGTTGTGACAGGTGGCAACAGCACTGCAACGTTTAACATTCAGACACTGGACGACGCCTTTAACGAAGGTGCGGAACAGTTTAATGTGGCCATCGGTACGGTGACCGATACCGACAGCTCCTTCGAAGCGATTGCAGTTGATACCGCGAACGATGACGTCACCACAACAATTACGGATCAGACCGGTTCGGATAATCCTCCGGGTAGCGAAGATACAGTGATTGTTTCTCTGACTGGCCCGACGAATGTTGTTGAAGGTGAAACCACCACAGACTACACCGTGACCTTAAGCGAGACGGTTCCGGCAGGCAGCAGCGTAACCGTGAACTTAACGTACACCTACACAACCGCTGAAGGTGATGACATCACTGAAGTTGCGAGTGTCGTTGTAAATGGGGGCAGTAACACAGCCACCTTTGACATCGATACCATAGACGATGCATTGGCTGAAGGTGCTGAAGACTTCAATGTTGCGATTGGTACGATTACCGATACCAATAATGAATTCGAGGCGATTGCAGCGCACTCCACGAATAACAATGTCACCACGACAATTACTGACCAAACCGGTTCGGATAATCCTCCCGGCGCTGAAGATACGGTTATTGTTTCTTTGGTGGGGCCGGCCAATGTTGTTGAAGGTGAAACCACCACGGATTATACCGTTACCCTGAGTGAGTCGGTTCCTGTGGGTAGTAATGTGACCGTCAATCTGAGTTATACCTATACAACAGCTTCGGGAACTGACATCACTGAAGTGGCCAGTGTCGTGGTAACCGGTGGCAATAGTTCGGCGACCTTTAATATTGCAACTTTGGATGACGCGTTTGCAGAGGGCGCCGAGAATTTCAATGTGGCGATTGGTTCAACCAGTGGCGGTGTGTTCGAAGCAATCATACCGCATGCAACGAACAACAATGTGACGACTACGATTACGGATCAGACGGGCTCGGATAATCCTCCAGGGTCGGAAGATACTGTGATTGCATCGTTGACTGGCCCGGCCAATGTTGTTGAGGGTGAAACCACAACTAATTACACCGTAACACTAAGCGAAACGGTTCCGGCTGGAAGCAGTGTTACTGTGAACCTGACTTACACCTACACCACCGCTGAAGGTGATGACATCACCGAAGTCGCGAGTGTTGTCGTCAATGGGGGAAGTAACACGGCGACCTTTACCATTGATACTCATGATGATGCTCTGGCTGAAGGTGCGGAAAACTTTAATGTTGCTATTGGTACTATCGTTGATACCAATAATGAGTTTGAAGCTATTGCGGCACACGCTACAAGTAATAACGTTACGACCACGATCACGGATCAAACCGGTTCCGATAATCCTCCGGGTGACGAAGACACTGTGTTCGCAGTTATCGAAAGTGATGGTGCCGTAAATGAGGGCAGTAATTCACTGTTCACTGTGTCATTGATTGATCAGAACGGTGCGCCTGTGACGGTGACTGCGGATATGGAAGTGAACGTTGTCTTCGCAAACGGTACAGCAGAAAACGGCGATTACACTGCAACCGCACAGACCGTTACAATTCTGAATGGCAATAGCTCTGTCCAGGTAACGGTTCCAACAGCGGTTGATGCCGACTTTGATGACGAAACGTTTACCGCCTCAATCAGTGGCGTTGGAACGGGTTCGAGTCAGTTCGAAAATGTTGATACTACTAATGGTCGAGATGGTCGTACGCCATCAGCCGAAGCCACGATTACTGATACTCAAGGTGATGTCGTTGTTCGTATCAACGATCCAGTGGGTTCTCTGACTGAAGGCGAGACGGGAACATTCACTGTTGGCTTGTTTGATGTAAATGGTAACCCGGCACCGAATGCCACCAGCGACGTTACTGTCAATATTACCTATACCGGTACCGCAACCGATGGCAGTGACTACACCCAAGTGGCGTCCGTAACCATTCCTGCGGGCAGTAATTCGGTTGATCTGGATATCGTAACTCTGGTTGATACGGTTGCTAACGAGCCTGATGAAACAGTCAATATTCAATTGGATTCCGTTACTGGCGGTGGCTTCGGAAATATTTCGATCGATAGCGGTGCCGATACTGCCGACTTGACGATTGAAGATGGTACACCAACTGTTCAGATCACTGGCAGCAATCAGGCCTTTGAACGTGGTCTGGCAGCATCGGGTAGTGGTGAGCTGGCCGATGGCAACGCGAGCAATAACAGCGATACATCTGAAGTGACTACCGGAACCATTGAATTTACCGATGGCAGTGGTGGGGCTACGGTTGAAATCAGCTTTGGTGGCACAACGATTACTGCCGCAGTGGGTGCGACGATTACCGGTGACAACGGTACGTTGACGATTACTTCAATCACTCCGCCGACGTCGAGTACGCCTGGCGAGGTGAATTACAGTTATGAGTTAACGTCCAGAGAAAATCATGACGGTACCAACGACAACGATACCTTCCAGGTTGTTGTTTCTGATAACGATGGCGATGCGGCGGATAATGCCACCACGGATCTGGTGATCGATATTGTTGACGATGGCCCATCCACAAACGGTCAAACTCGTGTGATGACCATTGATGTCGATACCATCGTGTTGAACAGTTATGTTGCCGGTTTCGAGAACGAAGTTATTGGCACCGATAACCAGCCAGACCCAACCTGGGATTTCGCGGAAATTCAAAACGACGCGGATGCGCTGCCTGATCAGATCGAATGGGGTCAGGCTGCATCAACCAGCCGCTCTGGTTATGAGCTGGTGGATGATACCGGTTTGGCAAGTGCCGCGGGTGAAGTTGTGCAGACGGATCAACTGGTTGAGTTTGGTACCTTTACCCACCACAACTGGCCAACGTTCTCGAATACTGGAACCATTGAGTCGGTAGATTTAACGCTGACGGTTAATGTTGTGATTAACGGTGTGTCTACTCCTGTTACTTTGACCCTGACTCTGGACCACAACGAAACGCCAAACGCGAATCCGCAACCGATTAATGGTGGGGCCAATACATCTGATCAGGATGTTATTACTTTGCCAACTACGACCCAAACCGTAACGGTTGGTGGTCAGGATTACGAGATTTCGATCGAGGGCTTCCTGGATAGCGGTGGTAATGCGGTTAACACTATTTACACCGATGAAAGTGCCAGCAACACCTTTACCGTAGTGGGTAAAGTGACCTCGACGGATCCGTTGCCTGTTGTAACCGGACGTGTTGATGTCGAGTCGGGTGCTGACACTGGTGCAACGGTTTCTTGGGGCGCGCCATCCAGTACCACTTTGGGCACATTTACTTCGGGTGCCGATGGCAGTTACAGCTTCCAGGTGAATCGCCAAACCAAAGACAGCTTGTCCGCGGGCGATACCGAGACTCTTACTGTTCCTTATACCGTGACAGACAGTGATGGAACGACGACCAGCAGTTCTGTAACGATCGTGATTGCCGGTAAGGATGCCATCACTGGTACGAGTGCCGGTGAGACCTTAAACGGAACTTCTGGCAATGATTCTATTGTGGCTGATGCCGGCGCGGATACACTTAACGGTGGAGCGGGTAATGACACCTTGTATGGTGAAGCGGGTAACGACACCTTAATTGGTGGTGCCGGTGAAGATATTCTCTTTGGTGGTACGGGTGCCGACACTTTCGTTCTGGATACTGGTATCACAACCGGTGTGCAGGATGTGGTGAAAGACTTTTCTATTACGGATGATGTATTGGATCTGTCCTCGCTATTGCCGGACGGTGCCAGTGCGGCAACCTTGGATCAGTATCTGCACTTCGAAGAAGATGGTTCGGATATCATCATTCACGTGAATACCGATGGTGATTACGATGCTAATACTCGTGATGACAGTAAGGATGAATACACGATCCGCATTGAAAATGCTGATGCCGCCTTCTTTAACCAGACCGATCAGGACGTTATTCAGGTATTGTTGAATAACAATGCAATCGACACTGTGTAAGGTCGAACGATGAGCTCTTGACAGCTCTTTGAGACCTGAAAAGCCCCCTAAGTAGCCCTTAGGGGGCTTTTTGCATTTAAGGACGGGGGTTTGCCTCCCGTTCATTTTTCCCTGGTTACAATAAGAATTCCTTATCCTGATTGATATTAAAGTTCTGTGAAATGACGCACGTTTGGTTGGTTGTGCAGATAGGTGGCTTGCTACTTTGTGGTGTATATCACGTTTTGGCTATAAAATAGACGTTGCAAGAACAATATTTGACTGATACGCCATAGTTATTAGAGTGCGAAAAGTGTTGTTGCACGGTGTTGATCTGTTTTAGAGGGAATTGCAGTGACTAATATTGCATCTAAAGATGTTCAAAATTTGCCAGTAAGCGACCATAAAGGGGTTGTTTTTGCTACGAAGGGCAAAATTGTAGATCAAAATGGCAA
>NZ_JAAONY010000007.1 GCF_011602085.1 Pseudoteredinibacter isoporae | reverse complement strand
CTGTTTTAGAGGGAATTGCAGTGACTAATATTGCATCTAAAGATGTTCAAAATTTGCCAGTAAGCGACCATAAAGGGGTTGTTTTTGCTACGAAGGGCAAAATTGTAGATCAAAATGGCAATGTCATCTCGGTGGGCGAGAGCGTCACAAAGGGCGAGGTGCTGCAGACCGGTCCCGATTCCGCGGTGTTGGTGAAGTTTGCCGGCGGGGTGCTGGTGCTGGGTCATGAACAACAGATCGATATCGACCAGCGTTTGCTGGATCTGATCAACAAGAACAAGGTCGAAGACGCCGTGGACGAAGGGGTGGATTTCGACCGCCTGGAGCAGGCTTTGGAAGAGGGCCTGAATCTGGAAGAGCTGCTGCCGGCGACGGCGGCGGGTTCGGCTCCGACGTCCTCCGGGGCGGGCAGTGCTGCGGGCGCGGGTGTGCGCTTTGTGCTGACCGGCGCCGAAACGATTCCCTTGGCGGGTTTTGAAACCACCGCCCCCGATATCGCCTTCAATGGCCCCAACGATCAATCCGACGCCTTCGATTCCGAGCCCGAAGCCACTGACGACGAAGATTCGGTCACCAGTCTTGGTGTGGCCACGGGTAATGTGGTCACCGGGATTGATGTCACCAATGGCGACAGCAACACCCAGGACGGCAATGCCGATGACAGCGGCTTGAACGGTTTTGGCACGTCCATTGTGGTGGGCGTGGCTCTGGGTTCCGAAGCTGTGGTCAGTGACGGCAGCAATGTGGGCCAGGCCTTTAGCTCCGATAAAGGCACCTTGATTTTAAACGCCGACGGTTCCTATCAGTACACCCCGTTTAGAGAAGCCACGGGCCAGGACGTGTTCAGTTACACCGTCAGTGATGTGGACGGTGATCTGTCCACCGCGACTTTAACCATCAACATCGATGCGATCCCAAGTTTAGAGATTACCCCACCGGGCCCGGACGGTTCCGGTACGGATCAGAACACCGTCAGCGAAGCGGGTTTGCCCGAGGGTACCCAGGCGGGCAATGGCTCAAACACCACCGAAGGCCAGATCCGGTATTTTGCGGGCGATGGTGCCGCCACGGTACAAATTGGTGGCGTCAACGTTATCGTCAATGGCGAGCTTCAAGTGTCCGAAGTGCAAGGCCAGTTCGGACGATTGATCATCACTTCAGTAGATGCCAGCGGCATCAACTACCGCTATGAACTCGATCAAGCCGCCGATCACAGCCAGGGCGCTGTGCAGGACGATTTTACCGTTGTCATCAGCGATAACGACGGCAATGCCGCCGACGATATCAGCTCGACCTTAAGCATTGCGATTCTGGACGATGGTCCGATTGCCCAGGATCAGAACGATGCCATCGACACCAGCTTACAAGCCACCGGCAATGTGATCACCGGCCAGGATGTGGCCGGTGGCGATGCCAACACCAGTGACGGCGTGGCCGATCAACTGGGCGCCGACGGTGCCGGTTCGGCTGTCGTGGTGGGTGTGGTCAGTGGCAACAGCAGCGATGAAAGCAACACCGGCGTTGGTCAAACCATCACTTCCGATAAAGGCACCTTGGTCTTAAACGCCGACGGCAGTTACCAATACACCGCCAACCCCGGCGCCTTCGGGGAAGACACCTTTACCTACACCATGCAGGACGCCGACGGTTCCACCGATGTGGCGATCCTGACCATCAATGTCGATGCGGCCAACATTCTGGCCGACGACGATGAAACCGCCACGCTCCTGTCTGGCGAAACCGCCTCGGGCAATGTGCTGGCCAATACCGATAACCCGGACGGTCCGGAAGCGGCAGTGGTCACGAGCTTTATTTTTAACGGCACCGAATACCAAGCGGGTGAGTCGGTCACGGCCGCCGGTTTGGGCACCTTCACCATCACCGCCGATGGCAGCTACAACTTCGGCGCCAGCTCCGGTTTCTCAGGCACCGTGCCGCCGGTTCAATACACCGTCAGCGACGGCATTAACGAAGTCACGTCCACCTTAAACATCACCGTTATTGCTCCGAACATTTTAAGCGATGGCAATGAAGTGGTGACCGTACCGGAAGACACGGTGGGCACCGGGAATGTCCTGGCCAATGTCGTCAACCCGGACGGGCCGTCCGAATCTCTGGTGACCTTTACCGTCGACGGCAGCACCTACACTCCAGGCCAAACCGCCACGATTGCCGGTGTGGGTACCTTATTGATCGATACCGATGGCACGTACACCTTTACCCCTGAACTGAACTACAACGGTCCGGTTCCTGTGACCACTTACACCGTGACTGACGGTGTGGATACCGTATCTTCCACGCTCTCCATCTCTGTGGGGGCAGTCAACGACCTGAGTGATGACGACGAGACTTTCTCGACCCCGGAAGACACACCGCTGTCGGATAATGTCCTGAACAACAGCACCAACCCCGATGGCCCAGGGCCTGCGGAAGTCACCACCTTTACCGTCGGTGGCAGCAATTATGTGGCCGGTGACACCGCCACCATCGTCGACGGCGGCGTAACGGTGGGGCAGCTTACCCTCAACAGTGACGGCAGTTTTACCTTTAACCCGGCCAACAATTACGCCGGCCCGGTGCCAGCCATTAACTACACCGTCAGTGATGGCGCTTCGTCCGTAAACTCCACCCTGAATCTGAGTGTGGGTGCGGTAAACGATTTGACGGATGGCGATGAAAGCATCAGCACCAACGAAGACACGCCCACCAACGGCAATGTGCTCGATAACACCAACAACCCCGATGGCCCAAGCCCGGCCTCGGTGACCGGATTTAGCATTGGGGGCACCAACTACAGCCCCGGCACAACCGTGCCGGTTACCCAAGCGGGTGTGGCCATTGGTGACTTCACTTTAAACAGCGACGGCAGTTACACTTTCAGCCCCGCGCCAAACTACAACGGCGCCGGTCCCACCGTGGACTATCAAGTCACCGATGGGGCCGCCACCGTTAACTCGCAGCTGCAAATTACCGTCAACCCGGTAGACGATGGCGACCCCAGCGTTACCATCCCTGACAACAACGGCGGCGCTACCGGTGACGAAAGCGTTCAGGAAGATGCCACCGTTACCGGCAATACGTTTACCATCAGCGCCCCCGATGGTTTAGTGACGTTTACCATTGCCGGTCAGGCCATTACCGCCGCGGCTCTGGCGAACGCGTCGACCACCAACATCACCGTTGTGGGTAGCGAAGGCACCTTGATCATCACCAACTACGATCCGTCCAGCGGTGTGGTGACTTACAACTACGATCCCACAGGCACGGCTAAAGATCACAGCGGTGGAGAAATCACCGACGCCTTTGCAGTGACCGTTGAAGATTCCGCCGGCAGCACGGCTTCGGGTGTGTTGGATATTTTGATTACCGATACCGCGCCCGTTGCCAACGCCGATACGGATGCCACCAACGCCGATACCAACACAAGCGGGAATGTGAGAACCGATGTGGGCGGAGCCGATGTGGATGGCGCCGACGCGGCTGAAATTAGCGGTGTTGCGGCTGGCACACAAACCGGCGATATCTCTGGCGGTGTGAACACGGCCATTGCAGGCACTTTAGGTTCGCTCACGATTCAAGCGGACGGTTCTTACACCTACACGCCAGGTGCAGGTGCGGCAGCATTGGCCGAAGGTGCCACCGCGACCGATACCTTCAGCTACACCTTAAAAGATAACGACGGCAGTTTCTCAACGACCACCGTGACCATTACCGTCACGGGTACTACGGACGGTGCGCCAACGGTTACGATTACCGACAACAATGCCGGTGCAACGGGTGATGAAAGTGTTCAAGAAGATGCGACCTTAACGGGCAACACGTTTACGGTCAGTGCGCCGGATGGTTTGGGTTCCATCAGTGTTGCAGGGCAAAACATTACTGCTGCTGCACTTAACAATGCTTCAACCACAAACATTGCCGTCAACACGTCACAAGGTGTGTTGACGATTACCGACTACAACTCGGCAACAGGTGTAGTTACCTACAATTATGATCCAGCCGGTACGGCAAAAGATCACACCAGCGGTGAAGTGGTCGATAACATTGCAGTGGTTGTTACGGATAGTGATGGAACAACCGCGAATGGTACGTTAGATATTTTAATCACCGACACCGCGCCGGTTGCTAACGCCGATACCGATTCCACCGATGCGGATACGAACACAACGGGTAATGTGAGAACCGACGCCGGCGGTGCCGATGTGGATGGCGCCGACGCCGCTGAGATTACTGGCGTGGTGGCCGGCACACAAACCGGCGATATCTCCGGTGGTGTGAACACAGCGATTGCAGGCACTTTAGGTTCGCTCACGATTCAAGCTGATGGTTCTTATACCTACACTCCAGGTGCAGGTGCCGCAGCATTGGCCGAAGGTGCCACCGCGACCGATACCTTCAGTTATACGCTTAAAGATGATGATGGCAGTTTCTCGACTACGACTGTCACCATCACGGTAACTGGCACGACTGATGGTGCACCAACGGTTACGATTACCGACAACAATGCCGGTGCCACTGGCGACGAAAGTGTTCAAGAAGATGCGACCTTAACGGGCAACACGTTTACGATCAGTGCGTCGGATGGTTTGGGTTCCATCAGTGTTGCAGGGCAAAACATTACTGCTGCTGCACTTAACAATGCTTCAACCACAAACATTGCCGTCAACACGTCACAAGGCCTGTTGACGATTACCGACTACAACTCGACAACGGGTGTAGTCACCTACAACTACGATCCAGCGGGTACGGCAAAAGATCACACCAGCGGTGAAGTGGTCGATAACATTGCAGTGGTTGTTACGGATAGCGATGGAACAACCGCGAACGGTACGTTAGATATTTTAATCACCGATACCGCGCCGGTTGCCAATGCCGATACGGATTCCACCGATGCGGACAGCAACACAAGCGGGAATGTGAGAACCGATGTGGGCGGTGCCGATGTGGATGGTGCGGACGCCGCTGAAATTACGGGCGTGGTGGCCGGCACACAAACCGGCGATATCGTTGGTGGTGTGAACACAGCGATTGCCGGTACCTTAGGTTCACTCACCATTCAAGCCGATGGTTCTTACACGTATACCCCAGGTGCGGGCGCGGCGGCACTGGCCGAAGGCGCAACGGCGACCGATACGTTCAGTTATACGCTTAAAGATGACGACGGTAGTTTCTCAACAACGACTGTGACTATTACGGTTACGGGAACGACTGATGGTGCACCCACCGTCACCATTACCGACAACAATGCTGGCGCAACGGGTGACGAAAGTGTTCAAGAAGATGCAACCTTAACGGGCAATGCCTTCACCATTAACACACCCGATGGTTTAGGCTCATTGAGCATTGCCGGTCAATCAATTACGGCTGCTGCACTCAACAACGCTTCAACAACCAACATCACAGTGAGCACTACAGATGGCGTCCTCACGATTACGGATTACAACTCGGCAACGGGCGTAGTCACCTACAACTACGATCCAGCGGGTACCTCTCAAGACCACAACGGCGCCGAAGTCGTTCACAACTTTGCCATTGTGGTGACAGACAGTGATGGCACAACGGCCAGTGACAGTCTTGATATTTTAATCACCGACACCGCACCGGTCGCCAATGCGGATACCGATGCCACCAACGCCGACACCAACGCAACGGGTAATGTGAGAACGGATGTTGGCGGTGCCGATGTGGATGGTGCCGACGCCGCTGAAATTAGTGGTGTTGCGGCAGGCACACAAACCGGTGATATCTCCGGCGGTGTTAACACAGCGATTGCAGGTACTTTAGGTTCGCTCACGATTCAAGCCGATGGTTCTTACACCTACACCCCAGGTGCGGGCGCGGCAGCGCTGGCCGAAGGTGCCACCGCGACCGATACCTTTAGCTACACCTTAAAAGATAACGACGGCAGTTTCTCCACAACGACCGTGACCATTACCGTCACGGGTACTACGGACGGTGCGCCAACGGTTACGATCACTGACAACAATGCCGGTGCCACTGGCGATGAAAGTGTCCAAGAAGACGCGGCCTTAACGGGTAATACCTTTACGATCAGTGCGCCGGACGGTTTAGGTTCGATCAGTGTTGCTGGTCAAACGATTACGGCTGCGGCATTAAATAACGCTTCAACCACAAATATTGCCGTCAACACATCACAAGGTTTGTTGACGATTACCGACTACAACTCGGCAACGGGCGTAGTCACCTACAATTACGATCCTGCTGGTACCGCTAAAGACCACACCAGTGGTGAAGTGGTCGATAACATCGCAGTGGTTGTTACGGATAGCGATGGAACAACCGCGAATGGTACGTTAGATATTTTAATCACCGACACTGCGCCGGTTGCTAACGCCGATACCGATTCCACCGATGCGGATACGAACACAACGGGTAATGTTCGTACCGACGCCGGTGGTGCTGATGTCGATGGCGCCGACGCCGCTGAAATTACGGGCGTAGTAGCGGGCACACAAACCGGCGATATCTCCGGCGGTGTAAACACAGCGATTGCAGGCACCTTAGGTTCACTCACCATCCAAGCGGACGGTTCTTACACCTACACCCCAGGCGCAGGCGCTGCAGCATTGGCTGAAGGTGCAACGGCGACGGATACCTTTAGCTACACCCTCAAAGATGACGACGGCAGTTTCTCAACAACGACTGTGACTATTACGGTTACGGGAACAACCGATGGTTTACCGACGGTTACGATCACTGACAACAACGCCGGTGCAACCGGTGATGAAAGTGTTCAAGAGGATGCGACCTTAACGGGTAATACTTTCACCATTAACACACCTGATGGTTTAGGTTCATTGAGCATTGCCGGTCAAACGATTACGGCTGTGGCATTAAATAACGCTTCAACCACGAACATCGCTGTTAATACGGCACAAGGTTTGTTGACGATTACCGATTACAACTCGGCAACGGGCGTGGTGACGTATAACTACGATCCAGCGGGTACCTCGCAAGATCACAGCGGTGCCGAAGTTGTTCACAACTTTGCTATTGTTGTCACCGACAGTGACGGCACGACAGCCAGTGACAGTCTTGATATTTTAATCACCGATACCGCACCGGTTGCTAACGCGGATACCGATTCCACCGATGCGGACAACAACGCAACGGGTAATGTGAGAACGGATGTTGGCGGTGCCGATGTGGATGGCGCCGACGCCGCTGAAATTACGGGCGTTGTTGCGGGCATGCAGACTGGCGATATCTCTGGTGGTGTGAACACAGCGATTGCCGGTACCTTAGGTTCACTCACCATCCAAGCGGACGGTTCTTACACCTACACCCCTGGTGCAGGCGCTGCAGCCTTGGCTGAAGGCGCAACGGCGACGGATACCTTCAGTTATACCCTCAAAGATAACGACGGCAGTTTCTCAACAACGACTGTGACTATTACGGTTACGGGAACAACCGATGGTGCACCCACCGTTACGATTACTGATAACAATGCGGGCGCCACTGGCGACGAAAGTGTTCAAGAAGATGCGACTTTAACGGGCAACACGTTTACGATCACAGCACCGGACGGTTTGGGTTCCATCAGTGTTGCAGGGCAAAACATTACTGCTGCTGCACTTAACAATGCTTCAACCACAAACATTGCCGTCAACACATCACAAGGTTTGTTGACGATTACCGATTACAACTCGGCAACGGGCGTAGTCACCTATAATTACGATCCTGCTGGTACCGCCAAAGACCATACCAGCGGTGAAGTGGTCGATAACATTGCAGTGGTTGTTACGGATAGCGATGGAACAACCGCGAATGGTACGTTAGATATTTTAATCACCGACACTGCGCCGG
>NZ_JAAONY010000006.1 GCF_011602085.1 Pseudoteredinibacter isoporae | reverse complement strand
ATTGCGCATAATGAATCGCAGCGATTATGTATCTAAGCCGTCAGGTAGCCTCTCAGAGCGCCTGACGGCTTTTTTACATCAATCGCAATTATGCGCACTATCCTCAATCAGTCCCAAAATCTTATCTCAATAGCTCGATCTGACAGGCCGACTTGGCTTCCGATCGGAAAGCTTTCCGTTACTGAGTAACGTTTTCAGCTATCCGTTCAATTACCTTGCTAAAGCTTTCGCCATCTTTTTTTATGGCCTTAAGTTTGTTGTAAACATGGCTTTGCACTTCAATTGTGACCGGTTTGGTAAACATATCTTCCGACATTCGCCTGCGCCTTCTGTCTTGCCTTATCGCGTTTTTCAGCGCTTCTTTTTCATAGGGTGGCCAGCTATCAATAATGTTGTTTAACTCTTCTATACAAGCTCTTCTCTCGTCCTCACCAAACTTTTTTAGTATCCATCTGCACGCATATTCTTTGTCGAGCTCTTCAAGTTTCCAGGGTTTTCTTCCGGCCATTTTTCACCTCAAATTCGTGACTGTGTAACGTAAATAAAATATAAATCATTTCCGTTACATAGTCACGCAATGGTTTACGATCGGAGATTAAAATACACCGCAGGGCATTTGAAAGGCCGAGCCCCTTTTACTGATTAACCGCTTTTCAGCGTAGACCTTGCGTCGTAGCGTGAGTGCGCTAGCGCTCATGGGGGCGACCGAAGGGAGGGAGGGGCAGCGCCCCTGATTAACCGGCAAGCGATAGCGCGCAGGCGACAGCCGGAGATTGGCTTCCGGTTTCCCGGTCGCCGAATGGCATACGGGGTACTCTAATACCCCGTATCACTCCCATAACGGGAGTTTTAATTGTCTAGCTCTATCTCTCCTGACTTTGTAATTCTTGCCATTTTCAGGCTTTTTTCGATCAATATATGAGCTAATTCACTTTCCCTAATTGGCATTTTTTCTAGTGCCATTAGCTGCTTGTTTAGCTTCACGCATTTCGCGTGTAGAGCCTGCTGTTCTTGCTTCGTAAACCTCATGGTGGCCGGCATTCTTTTTCCCCACTAAGCCCGTGAAGGCTTAAGTATATATGCATACATGTTGACAACTGGGCTGTATATTTGTATACATGCATGCCATATTTCAACTTGTTACATGCATGCACGTATATTTGAGGCCTTTCATGTGGGATAAAGCAGACATTCGCATACCATTTGCTTTCGAGCATGTGCATGCCCTGAGTAGTCGGCACTCTGATTCCATAGAGGGTTTTATTCGCATTCCTGACTATGACTTTCCGGCTAATTGCGATGTCGCATTCGTTGACGGCTCAAAAGTCTACGCTGAGCCAACCGCTAAAAAATGGGGTTCTATCAGCTCTGGCATTTCAACCGTTGCGGTAGGTTTTTTTCCTGAAGGTAATGGCTTTTATCGCTGGCCTCACATTTCCGTTAAAGCTTCACCCTCAAAAATTCTGCAAGGCCACAACGTTTTTGGCACCGAGAATATTGCGCACGGAACAGCGCAGATGATTGCATTTGTTGAACAGGCATTCCCTAAGATTTTTGCTCACCTTGATATTGATAGGGCCGAGATACGTTATCTCGATAGCACTTACTCGGCATTCATTCCTTCGGAATATCAGCGCGATCAGGTTATCAGACTCCTGGAGTCACTGTTCCCGAATAAGTCAGATATTTCTCGCCATGTTGGCTATCTACAGGGCAACAAAAGCTCCGAGTACCACCGCCAGAAAGTCTACTACAAGGCGCAAGAGCTTGAGCATGACTTGGATACTGCCAAGCGTAAAAACGAGAAGGAGAGGGCAGCTATTCTTTCTGACCGCCGCTTGCATGACTTTGCATTTGGACGACTCCGTTTCGAGGGAACAACGGGCACAAGGGCATTGGAGCGCTTGGGCATCCCCACAAATTACAAACAGTTTTTGAAGTTTCACAATTGGTACGAGCAGACTCACGGCGAACCGCTATGCCGGTATTTATGGCGCAATTGTTTTGATAAATATCTCGCCCAGTTAGAGGGCCACACTATGAAGAATGTTGATGATAATCAGATCAAGTTAAAAATTGATGCAAAATTTATTTCCGTAAAGGCTAACGGTCGCGTATGCAAGCGTAAGGCTAATGCCATCTGGAGAACCTATCGTGACATTAAGTCCGAAGGTTACGATCAGCTTGCCTCTGAGAATAGCTCCACGTTTTTCCGCAACGTCAAGCTATTAGAGTCTTGCGGCTTGTCTCGCGCATTCCTCAAGTCTCTAGACCCCAGAAAGCCGGCTGACAATGTTGTTCCGCTTGTCCAGTTAATCAAGATCGACTTTTCCAATCAGCGCCCAAATTGGTACGAGGAGCCCGTTAGTGGCTTCGAAGATCGTCGCCGCCATTTGCGCGCAGTCAGTTAAACCAACCAGCCCCGGAGGCTCTAAAAATGTTAGGCACTTTAAAAGGCAAAATCACACACGAACAGTTTCATAACGGCCAGTATTTCTATCGCATCATCGAGGCCGCTCCTGATCAGTATTCGCAACCAAACAGCTTCAAGGTCAAGTCTGGCACCCAGCTAGGCCAAGTCGGCAACGAAGTACAGATCAATGTTCGTGTTACTGGCTTTGTTCGTGAGAAGCCGTACACGGACAAAACCACAGGTCAGCAGAAAGTTTTCGAGGAAAAAATTGTTAACCTTGAATTCGTCAATTTGCCACCTAAAAAATAGGCTTTCAAAAAGCCCCTGTTAACAGGGGCTCTCTGGTGAACTTATGTACATAGTTTGTGACGGAACAATCGGACAGGTCGGCAACACCATTACCTGTACTGGCACTCTGCAAACCATCACCGAACAGGAGTTGGTTTCCAAAGTGGTGGAACAAGTCCCTCCGCCATTCCCAGAACTGGAACCTTCCCAGCTCACAGCAATTATGGCCGCTACAACATTGTTTTTGGCGGTCTGCTGGATGGGTAAAAACTTTATGGGGCTGCTTAAAAACACAAAAACAGAATAGTGAATATCGGGCAAAAGAGCACACAAAGTGCATTTACTTTCAAACTAAATGAGGGGTATTCACCCATGAAAAAACTGTTGAAGAAGGGCCGCAATATGGCTCAAAACGCAAGTCGTAAAGCTGGTCACTTGGCCTTGGTTGCTGGTACTGCTGTTGCCGCTGGTAGCGCTAATGCCGCTATCGATGCATCTGCTGTGACCACTGAAATTACAGCCGGTATTGGCATTGTTGAAACCATCATTGTTGCAATGCTGGGCTTCGGTGTGACTTTCTTGGTTGGCCGCTCTCTGTACGGTCTGGTCAAGCGTTAAATGCCCGTTGCCTCCGCCCCCTCTCTCCGTAGGGGGGCGGGGGATTTTTTAAAAGGGTTCCCCAATGCTCTCCATGTATATCCTTCTAGTTTGGCTCACAGGAATGAAAATCCTGTTCGACTCATGAATAATTTAATTTTAAAGCTCTTTTTCTCTGCCTTTATTTTTCTGCTGCTTCTCACCGCTTCAACTCGATCATTTGCTTACAACGAAATTTATTTAGAAGTTCACGGCACCTATGAGTTTTGTCAGTCATTTTGTTCTGGTGGCGACACTCGTAAGGATTATCAAACTTCTTGTAGTAAGGTCGATTATGAGAAAAGGCCCAATGGTTCACTAATCTCAATTACTAGTACAAACTGCCCGTGGAGTACAACGTGCCCCTCTGGTCAAGCTCACGAGACCACCGGCCGCTGTGCTAACGATAACGATGGCGATGGCGAACCTGATAGTGAAGATTCCGACGACGATAACGACGGTGATCCAGATGATAGCGATCCGCATCCAAATGATCCCGACTGTAGTAGTAGCAGCTTCGATCAGTTTAAATGCCCGGGCCCTGGTAATTCTTCGTCAACGTCTTCCAGTTCTGGCAGCTCAACCAGCGGATCAAGCACAACGGGTTCGTCTTCCGATGGCAGCACTTCAGGCGGCTCAACATCTTCAGGAAGCACAACAGGAAGCTCTACAACGTCAAGCTCCTCTGGTTCATCTACCAGCACAACCTCAACCACAAGCACTTCATCAGGTTCTACTACTGGCGGTGGTTCTACAGGTTCAAGTTCTGGCGACGGTGGCGATGTTTCTAGTTCAAGTTCTGGTGATGGCGGCTCTTCCAGTGATGGCAGCACTTCTGGCAATGGCAGCTCGTCCGGCGATGGTGACGGCAGTACGTCTGGCGATGATTCATCAACAACCAGCGGAAGCTCAACCGGTAGTAGTACAAGCTCATCCAGCAGCAGCTCTGGTTCGTCTGGCACGAGTTCATCCAGCAGTGGTGATGTATCGAGTACTGGTACATCATCAACCAGTGGTGGATCAAGCAGCGGTCACACCAGTGGTAATGGCGGCTCATCAGGAAGCGGTACAACGTCCAGTTCTGGCTCATCAAGTTCCAGTTCAAACTCAAGCGGCTCGACGTCAAGTTCCAGCTCTACAAGTTCCAGTTCAAGTTCCGGCTCAAGTTCTGGCGATGATTACAATGGCCCGGTATACACCTGTCCAGGCGGTGCTACGCCAGACGCTTCAGGCCGTTGCCCTCCAGACGATGAATGTTTCGGCGATAGCTGCCCAATCCCAAATATTTGTCAGGATGGCTGGCCGCCTTTAAACGGGAGTTGTGATCGAAACCCGCCACAAATTTGTCCTGGTAGCGGTGTACCTGTTTGGGATTTGGCAACTTGCCCAACCGATCCGGACTCTTCCAGCTCTACCTCTGGCAGTTCAACAAGCTCATCGTCAACAAGTTCAAGCGGATCGACCACTAGTGGTTCCAGCACAACCTCAAGCTCTTCAGGTAGCAGCTCCGGAACGCCTCCGACCAGTTCGACAACCAGTTCATCTGGTGGCTGTCCTAATGATGCTGATTGCGATGGTGATCCAGATAATACCGATCCGTTCCCCAATGATGCCGATTGTTCTAGCTCTCGCTTTCATCAATTTAAATGTCCCGGCTCTGCTGGTTCTTCTTCCGGTAGTGGTGATTCTTCTGGTGGGGATTCATCCGGTGGCGATTCATCCGGCGGTGCCGGTGGTGGTGGCGAGTCTTGCGAGCAAGCGCCAAAGTGTGGCGACGGTGATCCCATTATGTGCGGCATTCAATTGCAGACTTGGAAAACTCGTTGCCAGGGTGAGGGGGCTAAAGGTGGCAAGTGTGACTCTGAAGCTCCACCCGAATGTGTTGGCGGAACGGTCCAGTGTGAAATGCTTATTCAGCAGCACACTTTGCTTTGTGGTGAAGAGGTCAAGCTCTCTGATTTTGAAAAAGCTTTTAAGGCTGAAGAGCTAGACGACGATGAAAAACTGGAAGAAAACTTTCTTGGCAAAGAGCGAACCAAGGAAGCGGATCAAGACATCAATCAAGTGTTTAATGGTTTGGTGCCCGCGACTATTGGTGGTCGTGCTTTAAGTGATCAGTGCTTCCCGGTTTCACCGATCAGTTACAAAGGTGCCTCAATTTCAATTGATGTTAAACACGTTTGTACGCTGCTCGAAGTTATCTCAATGCTTCTTTATCTGGCCGCTTACGTCACGGCCTTCCATATCTTGTTCAGAGCTTTAACAGAGGGTTAACGTTATGCCATTACCCGCAATAGTTGGTGCGGCCGTTTTACCGACACTGGCCGCTTTTTTAATTCGCGCTTTGGTCGCTCATTTGATCATGCGAACCATTACATCCCTTGGGATTTTTATCTTGTCGTTTGCTGCTATTGAAACAGCATCCAGTCGCGTCACAAGTTACTTTGAACAGGCGCTCAATTCAGTGTCTGGCGATGCGTATTTTGTCGCTGACATGCTCGGCTTTTTCGATTGTGCAAACATCATTATTTCAGCGTATGCGGCTGCACTTTCGATTCGTCAAATTCGTGGTGCGTATAACCGTTTGATCTTTGGGCAAAACAAGGAATAGTAAAATGCTTTATCAAGTTACCGGCACACCCGGGCAGGGCAAAACCCTGAATACTATTAAGTTCGTCAATGAGTCCAAGCAATTTAAAGATCGACCGATTTATTATTTCGGCATTAAGGATCTCGATGAATCGTTTGGCTGGGTAGAACTCACTGAAGAAGAGGCTTTCAAATGGCCTGAGCTTCCTTCTGGTTCGGTGATTATATTTGATGAGGCGTATAATATTTTTCCCGTTCGCCATGCCTCAAAAAAGCCACCGGAACACGTTAAAAAGCTCGCGACTCACCGACACCAGGGTATGGACATTATTCTGATCAACCAAAAAATATCGGGTCAGGTTGATCCGTTCATTAAAGGTTTGATCAACGAGCATCATCACTATGATCGAATCTTTGGCAGTAGTGCGGTCAATCGTTTTGTCTGGGCCCGTTGTTGCGACAATCCGAATTCACCAAGCGAGCGCAAGTCAGCAAATACAGTTTTGTGTAAGCTGGATAAAACTTACTTTGGAAAGTACCACTCAGCCGATCAACACACCCATACAACTCAATATCCTAAAGGTAGAATTGCGTTGCTTCTCGGCGCAATTGTTCTCTGTATCAGTATGGTTTATTACGCTTATGCTCAGCTTTCCCCGCAACCACCTACGGCGCCAAATCAACAACAGTTCAATGATGGTTTTTCTGATCCGGCATCTTCGCCTACCGATGTTAAAGACCCGTCAAAGCTGACATATGCTGAATCTTACACACCAGAAATTGATGGTATGCCTTGGACTGCTCCGGTTTATAAGGACGTAATGCAACCCGTTACTTATCCAAAACCAAATTGTGTCAAGTGGAGTGAACACGAGCGCCCAGAATCAACTGACAAAATGAAGGGTTGTCATTGCTTTTCGCAGCAGGGCACCCGCATGAATGTGAACGAGACACTGTGCAAGGCAATCGTTGCTGGCGGCTTCTTTGATGTTACAAGGCCTGATCCTGATCAGGAGTCACAAGAGGGTTATATGCGCGTTTCTCGCGGTGAATCCGAGCCAAGCCAAGGTCAACTTGCTGCACAAGAATATCGCCGTAGGCACCCGCAGACATTCTTTCTCAATGATCGAACCCGTTACAGAAATTTAAAATCAGGCCAATAAGCTTCGGTGGATACTATGCCTAAATCAGCCTCAGACATTCGCGTTAACCTGCTTGCCTTGATCGCTTCTTCAGTCGTGCTTTACTTGCTGATCGCTTTTACTGAGCTGCCCAATGATCGGGTTTTACAGATCGTAGCTTTTGTCCTGTTTGTTCCAATGGCGATTAGTGAATTTCTAAATTCACCTCGTATTAAACAGCCGGTAAAAAGAGTAGGGCGCATTACTGAGATTTTTCCTCGCTCCATTGGTGTTCTAATATCTGTCGGCTCTGTGGCATTTGTTTACTGGTTGCTGCCTGAATACTCCGGCACCTTTTACGATCCGTTTTACAAGCTTTGTCATGACTATGGAAAATTTCTTGTAATAGCGTTGCCGTTTTATATTGGCTTTGTTGTTAAATATATTGATGATTCTAAGGATGGCTATTATTCACTGGGTATGGCTGTTCTGGGTGACAGAAGCTATCTCGATGCTGATCAGCTTAAGCACCACTTTTTAGGCTGGGCTGTTAAGGGCTTTTTTTATCCGTTGATGTATATCTATGCCCTGGGAAAAATCGAATGGATTAAATCAATATCCATTGACTTCGATACCGCAACATTTTTGGAATTTTTCGATATAGCGATAGGGTTGCTGTATTACGTTGATTTAATCTTTGTGGTCGTTGCTTATCTGTGTACCTTAAAACTTTTTGGCGCGCACATCAGGACGGCTCAGACAACATTGCTCGGCTGGTCGGTTGCTCTCGCGTGTTATCAGCCATTTTGGTCGTTCGTTTCCAGCTACTACGTTAAGTATGGCAATGGCCTTGTGTGGCACCAGTGGCTATCCGATCAGCCAGCCTTAATCTATCTGTGGGGGTTCGTAATCATTGCGCTTACAGCGGTCTATACGATGGCCACTGTTGCATTCGGCTTGAGATTCTCAAACCTGACAAACAGAGGGATAATTACCTCCGGTCCGTATCGATACATGAAGCATCCGGCGTATTTCTGCAAGAATTTAAGCTGGTGGTTTATCTCAGTCCCGTTTGTTGTGGTGTCTGATTGGGAGCAAGCGATCAAATGCTGCCTGGCACTTTTAATGCTCAATGGCATTTACTATCTGCGGGCCAAGACGGAAGAAAAACACCTTTCCACAGACTTTACCTATGTTCGGTACTCGCTGGAGATCCGCTCCCGCTGGAAAGCGGCTAACTGGCGTCAGCCAATAGCCGCTAACCAGCGGGCTATCTGATCCTTGCATTCAATTCCTTATGGCGTTTCGGCTTCTGTCAGGCCGTCTGACAAACCCTATGGATTGCGCATAATG
>NZ_JAAONY010000005.1 GCF_011602085.1 Pseudoteredinibacter isoporae | reverse complement strand
GCGTTGTTTTAAACAATCATCAAACCTTGAATCACTTGCCTGAAAAGCTGTGCTTTTCTGCTCTTCCCCGTCAGGAGAGGCGCGCATTATACGCAGACCAAAAACCTTGGCAAGCCCTTTTTGGAGTTTTTTTACAAAAACATTTCGAGACGCTTAATTTCGCATCAATTTGCAGTAAAACCACCAGAGAGCCAAACAGAAAGGCCGCCTTGCGGCGGCCTGTTTCCGACGGGAGCCTATAAACATAGACCACCCAATTAGGAATGCAAGAAAGGAATTATTCAGCCGCCTCAGGCGGACGAAACAGGCGCCAGCACCATAGCACGGGACCGGACAAGCCATACAAGCCAAAGATCACCAACAACATAGTAGAGGGCGCGCTGCTAACCACAGCAAAACCAATCACTACGGCCAACATCACCACAAACGGCACCCGACCACGCAGGTCGATACCCTTGAAGCTGTTGTACTTCACATTGGACACCATTAACAAGCCTGCAAAAATCGTCACCACAGCAACGATCACCGCCAATTCAGTAGACAGCAAAACGTCATTCCACTGCCATACGATGCCTGCAACGATTGCCGCCGCCGCGGGGCTCGCCAGACCAACAAAGTAACGTTTGTCGACTACATCGACCTGGGTATTAAAGCGCGCTAGACGCAGAGCCGCGCAAGCCGCATAGGTAAACGCAGCCGTCCAGCCAAATTTGCCCAGCTCAGCAAACCCCCAGGAGAACACCACCATTGCAGGCGCCAAGCCAAAAGAAACCATGTCCGACAGCGAGTCGTATTGCACACCAAATTCAGATGCCGTATTGGTCATGCGCGCAACACGGCCATCCAAGCCATCGAGAATCATCGCCACGAAGATCGCAATCGCTGCCGCTTCAAAATTTTGATGCATCCCCGCGATGATGGCATAGAAACCACTGAACAGAGCGCCAGTCGTAATCAAATTAGGTAAAAGATAAACACCACGGTGAACCACCTTCTGGCCATTTTCGGCCACTTCTTCTACGTGCTCATCGATGGGTAACAGATTTTCCAGACTTTTATCCTCGTCCGGAGTCTTGTCATTGTTGTCGTTGGTTTCTGGCTGAGTCATATAAATCCTGGAACTATACCGTCGTTGAGCCGCATCATACTGGGGCCAAGCGGCAATGACCAGAACCAAAAAGCCCCGGCAAGAGCCAGGGCTTAGAGGACCACCGATAACGGGGGCTATTGCTACGGTGCTTATAATTCTGCCTCGCGGGCGGCACCTTTAGTTTTTGCTTTTATCGATGATCTTGTTGGACTCAATCCAAGGCATCATGGCGCGCAACTCAGCGCCTACCTTCTCGATTGGGTGTGCCGCATTGTTACGACGATATGCTGTCATGGAAGGATAATTTGTCTGACCTTCAGTAATGAACATCTTAGCGTATTCACCATCCTGAATACGCTTCAGGGCATTACGCATAGCCTGGCGGGACTCTTCGTTAATCACTTCAGGGCCAGTCACATACTCACCATACTCCGCATTATTGGAGATGGAGTAATTCATGTTGGCAATACCACCCTCGTACATCAGGTCAACAATCAGCTTCAGCTCGTGCAGACACTCAAAGTAGGCCATTTCCGGGGCGTAACCCGCTTCCGTCAGGGTTTCGAAACCTGCTTTTACCAACTCAACCGCACCACCACACAGAACCGCCTGCTCACCAAACAAATCTGTTTCAGTTTCATCTTTAAAGGTAGTTTCGATAATACCGGAACGGCCACCGCCAACGCCCATCGCGTAGGACAGAGCAACTTCTTTCGCCTTGCCGGAAGCATCTTGATTAATCGCGATCAAATCAGGAATACCACCGCCGTTTACAAACTCATTGCGCACGGTGTGGCCAGGTGCTTTGGGCGCGATCATGATGACATCCAGATCAGCGCGAGGAACAACCTGATTGTAGTGAATCGCAAAACCATGAGCGAACGCCAAGGTAGCGCCTTGCTTGATATTTGGCTCAATCTCTTCAGCGTACAACTGACCCTGAAACTCATCAGGCGTCAGAATCATAACCACGTCCGCAGAAGCCACTGCGGCAGCCACTTCAGTTACCTTCAAACCATGTGCTTCAGCTTTAGCAACAGAGGAAGAACCCGCACGCAGGCCCACAGTTACATCAACACCGGAATCTTTCAGGTTGCAAGCGTGAGCATGGCCCTGGGAGCCATAACCGATAATGGAAACCTTCTTTCCCTGGATAATGGAAAGGTCGCAATCTTTGTCGTAATAAACCTGCATTTGTGCACTCCGAAAATTTCTCTAGCTGGCTCACTGCCATGCTTTAACGGAAGCAAGTCTAGTGCATTCTCAAGCATTGCGTAAAATGATATATTTGCAAAACAATATCCCATTTTTTGCAACATAGAGATATGGACAACAAAAGCCTGAAACTGTTTTTACACCTCGCTCAAAGCTTGCATTTCAGTCGCACTGCCGAAGCGATGAACCTCAGTCCTTCGGCATTGAGTCGACAAATCCAACAACTGGAGGAACGCCTGGAGTGCCAGTTGTTTGAGAGAGACAATCGTCAGGTAAGCCTGACCCCCCAAGGTCACAAGCTACAGCTTTATGCCCGGGAATCCCTTGAGCGCTGGGAAGAGTTTCGCCAGGAGCTACTGGCCAGCGATGGCGAGCTGACCGGTAATGTGAGCCTGTATTGTTCGGTTACCGCCAGTTACAGTTTGCTGTACCAGATTCTGAAACGCTTTCGCCAGCACCACCCCAAGGTTGAAATTAATCTTCATACGGGAGACCCAGCTGATGCCATTCGGCGAGTGCTGGCAGGCCATGAAGATCTGTGCATCACCGCCAAACCTGAAAAGCTGAGCAGGGATTTGAGCTTCCACAGCATGGTGCATTCACCACTACTATGCTTGCAGGCGCAAAAAGCCAGCATTCCCACCCCCAGCAGCGATAAAGATTGGGCCAACGTGCCGTTAATTATCCCGGAGACAGGTTTAACCCGCGAACGCCTTGACCAATGGTTTCAGAAAAAAAAGCTAAAACCCAATATTTACGCACAAGTCAGCGGGCATGAAGCTATCGTCAGCATGGTTGCCCTGGATCTTGGTTTGGGATTTGCGCCGCAAATTGTTGTCGATAACAGCCCCCAGGCAAAACAAGTTAAGCCTGTAAAAAACGGATTGCCGCTGGGGGATTACGATGTAGGCATTTGTACTCGAAGCAAACGCCTGGAGAAAGATAAAATTATCACCGCGTTTTGGCAGCTCTTAAGCGAGCATTAAAACGAACCAAAAGGGACAAGCAGAAGCTGTCCCTTTTGTTTTAACACACCTGCATTCATACAAGCTTTTTCGATCCTATTTGTTCAATCGATTATCGATTAACTCATCAACGACCGACGGGTCTGCTAACGTTGAAGTATCACCCAAGTTTTCCAACTCATTCGCGGCAACCTTACGCAAAATTCGACGCATGATTTTACCAGAGCGGGTTTTAGGCAAACCCGGAGCCCATTGAATCAAATCAGGCTTAGCGATCGGGCCAATTTCCTGATTACACATGGCGACCAATTCTTTTTTCAACTCATCCGAAGGTGCTTCACCATCCATCAAGGTCACGTAGCAGTAGATACCCTGACCTTTAATATCATGGGGGTAACCCACAACTGCCGCCTCAGCCACTTGCGAATGCAAACCCAAGGCAGATTCAATTTCAGCGGTGCCCATGCGATGACCGGAAACATTCAGGACATCATCAACTCGACCGGTAATCCAGTAGTAGCCGTCTTCATCACGGCGAGCACCGTCACCAGTAAAGTAATAACCGGGATAGGTGCTGTAATAAGTATCAATGCAGCGCTGGTGGTCACCATAAACAGAACGAATCTGCCCCGGCCAGGAAGATTTAATCGCCAAACTGCCCTCTCCCGGACCTTCCATTTCTTTACCCTCCGCATCCAGCAACACCGGCTCCACACCAAAGAACGGCAAGGTTGCCGATCCCGGCTTCAATTCGGTAGCACCCGGTAAGGGGGTCAGCATGTGGCCACCGGTTTCCGTCTGCCACCAGGTATCCACAATCGGACAACGCCCCTCACCCACCACTCGGTGGTACCACTCCCAGGCCTCCGGGTTAATCGGCTCGCCCACCGTACCAAGCAAACGCAATGAAGAGCGGTTACTGCGTTTTACAAACTCATCACCAGCGCCCATCAAAGCACGAATCGCGGTTGGTGCGGTATAGAAGGAATTTACGCGATGCTTATCAACCACATCCCAGAAACGGCCCGCATCCGGATAGGTTGGCACACCTTCAAACATCAAAGTAATCGCACCGTTTGCCAACGGACCATAAACAATATAGCTGTGGCCAGTTACCCACCCTACATCGGCGGTACACCAGTACACCTCACCTGGCTGATAATCAAAGGTGTATTTGTGAGTCATAGCCGCATGCAGTAGATAACCACCGGTGGTATGCATTACCCCTTTCGGTTTACCGGTTGAGCCTGAGGTATAAAGAATAAACAGTGGGTCTTCCGCAGCCATGGGCTCGGGATCACAATGCTCGTCGGCCGCAGGCACTGCCACGTGATACCAAATATCACGCTTATCCTCCCAGTCGATGGCGCCGCCTGTGCGCTTAACGACCAGGCAGGTATGAACATTCGGGCAATGCTCCAAAGCGCGATCTGCATTGTATTTCAGGGGAATTGCCTTGCCACCACGAACACCCTCATCGGCGGTAATCAGCACCTGACAATCCGAATCCAGAATACGATCTTTCAAGGCATCGGGAGAGAAACCGCCAAATACCACGGAATGAATCGCACCGATACGAGCACAAGCCAGCATCGCATAGGCCGCCTCAACAATCATCGGCATATAAATACAGACGCGATCGCCCTTTTTGACACCGCGAGCCTTTAAGGCATTGGCCAGCTTACAAACATGTTCGTGCAAATTGCGATAGGTAATGGTTTTGCTGTCGTAAGGGTTATCGCCTTCCCAGATAATCGCAGGCTCATCAGCTCTGTCGGCAAGATGGCGATCAATACAGTTCGTGGTGACATTTAACACACCATCTTCAAACCACTTGGCTTCGCCCTGGTTGAAATCGAATTCACGCACTTTAGTGAAGGATTTATCCCAATTGAGAAATTCATGGGCCTTTACCGTCCAGAACGCCTCTGGCTGCTCTACCGACTGCTGGTACATGGCCTCATAGCGCTCTTTATCAATATGAGCATTGGCCGCCAAAGCCTTGGGCACTGGGTAGATATGGGATTCTGACATGGGTATTCCTCCGCCATCGCTGTGTTATAAATTACTATCCTCTTATCATAACGACTGCAGAGCATTTGCCTAGTTCGACAAACGTCGAAAGCAGCATACTCACGGCGCGTACAAAGCATTGCCAACACCCACAAAAACTATAATGATTGCCCGATTAACTACGGCATTACGGGAATTACCATGACCATCGAAGAACTTGAACAACTCTGGCAAGTCGAGATCTCAAACTATCGAAGCCAATTAAATGGCCTGGATCTGGATTTAAGCGATGTACACATCAGCCTGCACAATGCCAGCTGGTGCCCGGATTGTGTTCGAGAAACCTCCGAGTTACTTGCTATCAAACAAGCTCTGAAGGAAAAAGCGCCTCACATCACATTGATCAGCTATGAGGACAAAGAACACTACATGAACAATAAATCGTCACTTGAGGTGAATTGCGTGCCCACCATTATTGCGAGTCGAGACGGGCAAGAATATGCCCGCATTGAGGAAAACTCCCAAGGGAAATTGTTGGAGCGACTTTCCTGAGAAAGCGTGAGAACTTTTTAATCCAACACCAGTGAAACATTATCAATCAGGCGAGCGCCCTCGGTATACATTGCCCCCAGAATGGTAATCGCCCGATCATCCACTGCCGCCATTTCCAGATCCTTGCTGTTGCAGATATTAAAATAATCCACACGAAAACCGGCCTGTTCGATCGCTTCGCGGGCCTGACTTTGCAACTTGCTGTAGTCACGCTCACCGGCCTTGATCGCCTCTGAGGTCGAACACAAGGTTTTATACAACACCTGAACTTTCGGGCGCTCCTCTTCGGTAATAAAACCGTTGCGGGAGCTCATTGCCAAGCCATCGTCTTCGCGATGAATCGGCGCTGCAGTGATCTCGATATCCATGCACAGGTCTTCAACCATACGACGGATAACCGCCAACTGCTGATAATCCTTAATACCGAACACCGCCTCGTCAGGTTCCACAATATGAAACAATTTGGTTACAACCGTAGTAACGCCCTCAAAGTGACCTGGACGACTGGCGCCACACAAAACATCGGTCATAGTCGGGCAGATCACTCGCGTCTGATTTTCCAACCCATTGGGGTACATTTCATTGTCATCAGGGTGGAACAAAAAGTCGCAACCAACACTGCGCAATTTTTCGCAATCATTCTGAAAGGTGCGTGGGTATTTGTCCCAATCTTCGTTCAAACCAAACTGCAAGCCATTCACAAAAATCGAGCACACGACAATATCGCAGGTTTCTTTCGCTGTGCGTACCAATTCCAAATGAGCATCATGAAGGTTACCCATTGTTGGTACAAAGCCAATGCGTTTGCCGGCCAGTCGCTCCGTCTTTAAAGACTGACGAAGTGTTTTAATATGATGAAAAACTTGCATGGAATGATCTCTGTTTAACACTAAAATCCCGGGTCCTGCTGCTGGTAATAATCAGGAGCCAGATTCTCAAAGCGCGTAAACTTACCCACAAAGGCGGCCTTCGAAGTCCCCACCTCACCGTTACGCTGCTTACCCACGATCAATTCGGCAATACCTTTATCGGGGCTATCTTCGTTGTAATATTCGTCGCGGTAAATAAACAGGATCACATCCGCATCCTGCTCGATCGCACCGGATTCACGCAGATCCGAGTTCATCGGGCGCTTATTCGGCCGTTGTTCTACACCACGGTTAAGCTGCGACAAGGCAATTACCGGGCAACTGAATTCTTTTGCAATGGCCTTCAAGGAGCGGGAAATTTCTGAAATTTCCTGGGTTCGGCCTTCCGTACTGCCAGGCACCTGCATCAACTGCAGATAGTCGATCATGATCATGCCCGGAATACTTTGGGCTTCAGCATCCTCGATGCTCATATTGGGGTTGTCCGCCAGCAATCGGTTTTGGTGTGTACGAGCCACCTTGCGGGCACGCGCCCTGACCTCCTGGGGGCTCAAACCGGGCGTATCATCAATATACAGCGGACGACCTTTAATTTTCGCCACTGCCGCAGATAACTTGGGCCAATCCTCTTCTGTGAGCTGACCATTACGAATCTTGCCCTGATCGATTCGCCCGATGGATGACAACATACGCATCATCAAGGCATCGGCAGGCATTTCCATACTGTAAACCAGACTCGGTCGCTCCTGGGTCATGATCGAGGCCTCAACAAAGTTGAGCGCCAGTGCCGTTTTACCCATAGAGGGGCGCGCGGCCAAAACAATCATCTCACCCGGCTGCCAACCCGACGTACGCTGATCCAACTCGTCGATACCGGTCGATAAACCGGTAATATCACTATCCGAACGAAACAGGGTATCGATTTTCTCAACAGTGACTTTCAACAGATCGTTAGCGCCGACAAATCCACCTTCTTTAGGGCGTTCTTCGGCAATCTGGGCAACCTTGCGCTCAGCCAGCTGCAACAGGTCATCGGAATCCATTCCCGCTGGGGCCATACTGCTGCGGGAAATTTCACCCGCCGCTGAAATCAGCTGCCGGAGAGTAGAGCGCTCTCGCACAATTTGGGCATAAGCCGCGACGTTCGCGGCACTGGCGGTCTGATCCACCAGTTCGGTCAGGAAGTGCAGGCCACCACAACGCTCCAGCTCATCATAACGGTCAAGCTCTTCGGCCACCGTGATGATGTCCAGAGGCTTCTCCGCCGAAATCAGCTCGGACATGCGCTGGTACACCAAACGATGCACCTCACTATAGAAATCCTTCTCGCCCAGCGCTTCGGCGACGGCGTCAAACTTCAAGCTGTCCAGCATCAGGCCGCCAAGTACGGCGCGCTCTGATTCCAGAGAATGAGGCATTTCTACCGAAGCTTCATTTTCGGATGCGTTGGAATAGCTTTCTGACATGAATATTGGCCCAAATGGCGACTGTAATGACTGGGGAAACAGCCCGACAGTTTATTAAAAAGCGACGGCCCTTACCAGCAGCGTCAAAATCAGTCGAGAGTACAATTTTCAAGCAGATCGGCATCACCTACCCTCAGCAAGCGGATCAGGACACTGATTTTTCAATAAAAGCTGGGTTATGATTCGGCACCTAAAACCAAAAGGAATGAAAAGGAAGCTTTATGGCACTCTTAGGGATTGATTTGGGAACCACAAACAGTGCATGCGCGGTCTGGACGGAAGACGGACCGAAGCTGATCCCCAATCGCCTGGGGGCATACCTGACCCCCTCCGTTGTACATATTGATAAATCTCACCTCAGCGTTGGCGAAGTGGCAAAAGCTCAGCTCTATAACCGCCCCAAATCCACCATCGCGAATTTCAAACGCTACATGGGCACTCAGCAGCGAGCCAAACTGGAAAACAAACAACTTGCTCCGGCCGAATTGTCCGCCCTTATCTTGCGCAGTTTGAAGGAAGACGCCGAAGTATTCACCGGTGAGAGCATTGATGAAGTGATTATCAGCGTTCCCGCCTACTTTAATGACAGCCAACGCCTGGCAACCAAACAGGCGGGCGAACTCGCGGGTCTGAAGGTAAAGCGCCTGATCAATGAGCCCACCGCAGCCGCCCTCGCTTTCGGTTTGCATGAAAAACCAGAAGGCCATTTCTTGATTCTGGATCTCGGCGGCGGCACCTTCGACGTGACCCTAATCGAATACTTCGATGGCATCATGGAAGTCCACGCTTCGGCAGGAGACAACCACCTGGGCGGTGAAGATTTTCTCCAGGCGCTGGTGAAAAAAGCGCTCTGGCAACATGAACTCACGCCGGAAAACGTCGATGCAAGCGAACTGGAAAAAATCAGGCAGCTGTTCGAGGCCGCGAAACGTCAAACCGGCCCCAACTTCAGCCAAAGCCTGGAGCTTGAAATCAACAGCAAGACTTATCAGATTGATTACAACCTGGATTGGTTTAACAGCGCATGCTCACATTTACTGTTGCGCGCGCAACGTCCGATCCGCCAGGCTCTGAATGATGCAGGCCTGCACCCCGACAAGCTTGATGAAGTGATTTTGGTCGGAGGTTCCAGCCGGCTGCACCCTTTCAAATCCATGGTGACAAAATTACTGGGACGCCTGCCCTCCAGCCAAATCGATCCCGATACCGCCATTGCGCTCGGCACCGCAGTGCAGGCGGGTCTTGTTGCAAAAGACAAGGCACTGGATGACTTTGTACTGACCGATGTTTCTCCGTACACCCTGGGCATCGACATTATCAATGAAGACGCTCCAAACAAGGGGAGTTACTTTCTCCCCATCATTGAGCGCAATACGACCATTCCAACAAGCCGCGTAAAAACCATTTACACCGCTCACGACCAACAACGTGAAATTGAAGTGAATATTTTTCAGGGGGAAAACCCTTATGTCAGAAATAATGTTCACATTGGCAAGCTCAATGCTCCTGTCCCTCCAGCTCCCGCAGGCAAAGAAGCGATTGACGTGCGCCTCACCCACGACAGTAGCGGCATTATTGAGGCCGACGTCCACGTTCACAGCAGCGGTAAAAAAGTTTCCGTGGTAATCGAGCAATCCGCCAATCACCTGTCTGAATCTGAAGTTCAAAAAGTCATCAGTAAGATTCAATCTCTGAAATTCCATCCTCGTGACACTGAAGCCAACCGAGAGCTGCAAGCTCGCGCGGAGATGGCATTCAGTTCCGCTCTCGGCGAAGCCCGCGACCACATCAAGGAATATATCGGGCAATTCCAGGCTGCTCTGGAATCCCAGAACGAACGCAACATTCAGGCTGCGAGAGAGAATCTTGAAAAAGTGCTGAAACACTTCGAAGAACAGGAGTGGACCTAAGCCGTGGATATTTTTGATTTACCATCGGGGCACAGCGAACGGGATATAAAAAGAGCTTACGCGAAAGCGCTCAAAAAGATCGATGTTGATGAAAATCCCGATGAGTTTCAACAACTCTATAACGCGTATCAACAGGCGTTGTATGATCTGGAAGAACAGGAGGAAAACCCGACTCCTGATGATCACCCGTCAAATTGCGCGGCCTCAGAATCTGAGCCCGCAAGCTTGCAAGCAGATGTGCAACTTGCTGAAGCAAGCCAGAATGGCAACGATACCGTAGACAGTTTTGAGCAAGCTCAGGAATCCCTCTGGCAATCAGACGAGAGCGATAACAACAATGAACAATGGCAGGAGGCCGAATCACAAAGAGAGCCTGAAAAAGCCGAGAGCACAGTTCCTGAGGGCGAGCCATTAAGCGAAGAACAACAAGCCATTGCACAACATTACCAACAGCAACTGGAGCGACTTGATCAGCAGCTGGAACGGCTACTCGCTACCCCCAAGGAATGCAAAAAACTTCACTCCTGGCTGTTTCTTAATGAATTTCCGGAACTCACTGACTATGAGTTTTGGATTGAAGCGAGCCGCTTGGTTTACCATCGAATTGCCGACTCACAATCCCCCGAATACAAAGGCAAACACCCGAATATAACCCGAGAAGTACTGGATTTTCTGGATTCCATTTTCAATTGGTTTGAATATCTGCAAGATCCCGAGGAGCCTGCGTATAACCATCACCAGACTTTGTACAATCGAGTTCAAAGCCTACATATTTCTGTCGACCTGGATGCCCTCCTGGACAGCTCAAGCTCCTCCGAGACCACAAGCAGTTTTACTCAAAGGTTCTTTGCGACATTCATCGACTGCATACTGCTTTCTTTGTTTTTTATCTTATGTTCCTGGGCATTCAAAGAGAGTATTCCAAATACTTTGTTTACTGCTGAAGTGATGTCACTCCTAGCCTTTCTCTATTATTTAACAGCCGTTACCAGCCCACTTCAAGGAACTATCGGGCACTGGGTGGCAAGCTCTAAAGTTGTGACATCTCATGGGGAACCACCATCAGTTTTTGATGCATTGAGACGCGGCTCAGGATTTATAGTTCTACTTGTTTGCATTGCACTTCCTTATCAGCAAGGAGTAGAGCTCTCCGGCGGAAAACTAGCGCAGGCTATTATTGTTGTCCCAATGGTTGCTCTATATGCGTGGACCCATTTTAATAACACTCTATTAGTTTCAAAAAAATAATTGCTCGACCCGACTAGCAAACATAAAAAAACCGCAAGCTCCTTTCGGCGCTTGCGGTTTTTTTATGTTACTTGAGCGTGAGCGTCTTATTCAGGCACTACGTTCAAGGTAACAGCTACGGTTACTTCAGACTTGACAACTTCTACGCCAGCCTTTCCGATCCTAAAAACCCAGCTCCACCAAGAGATTAAGCCTCCCCCTAATAATAACTTGCGCCCCTTTTCAACATGATTCACATCTGTGGCGACAACTCAACTATTTCCTTCCGAGCAGATATAGCCTGAGCTGCGAGCAAGTACCCCTCTTTTACATCCATTAGCCACCAAACATTTTCATCAACCGCTGCAATCATTTCGATTTGTTGAGCTTCGAGATCGAAACGCCACAACTGTGCATCATGACTGATGCCATAAAGGCTCCCGTCGCCTGATAAGACAGGATTACCCCCCAACATATTGAAGGGAACATTGATTGCACGCCTTTCATCCTTCGAAAGATGCCATAGCCGATTGGCAACATCCATCATCAAAAATCCCCCTTTATATTGACGCGCAAATTTCACATCAACATCCGTTATTCGAGATATTTCTCTTGTCTCAGCATCAATCGTCAACAATTGATTAGAGGATTTCTCGCCGGCCAAAGCCAACAGCTGATTTTCAGATGCCCACTGAAATAGGTTCCTTATAGGCTTATTCAGCACAAACGGGGTTTCATTTCCGTTCAAATCAACAAGAACTATCGTATCTCGGATCCCTACAGCAATGTGCTGCCCATCTGGTGACCACTCCAGGCCTCGAATGGAAGACGACTGATTAAAGCGACTGAGTTGCCGGCTTTCTCCCTTATGGTAAATCCATAGCTGCTCGCTTCCCGAGCGCTGGGAAACAAACGCAATTCGCTCACCATTAGGCTGAAACCTTGCATGGGATTCTTTACGGATAGAGCGCGATATACTTGGGAATGGCAAGTGAACCTCATTGAATCCAACTTCGGTCCGATCATCTTGCAAACTGCCCGTTCGTGAAGCGAGTGCCGCCAATTCAATTTCCGCAATATCAATGTCTACAACACCACTTGTAGCAACAATTTTCTGTTCAATCGGATGGAAACGTGGAGCTGACAGCGCTAAATCGTAAGGAGTTTCTATTTTTCGTAGCTCACCTCCTAACGACATTTGGTGCAGACCATTTTCCAGATTAGTGATCAGAAATTCACCATTGGGGTGAAAGCTAGCACTGTAAGACTGAAAACGTGAGTGAGACTCCAATGGCGTGATTCGACTTCTTTCAAGTAGCTGCCCCTGACCATCGAGTAGTTCAACAAAATGGCTTTGACTCCGGCCTTTCGTGATTACCGCAAATCGGTTTAACTTATTGGAGTAGGTGAAATCATAAAGCCTTCCTTGCTTTGGACGATAGAATTCTTTTAGCTGGGTTGTTCGAACATCGTACACCATCAACCTAAGCTGGCCTTGCTCATCACTGGGGGCTTTCTCTTCTTTCAATAACAGAATGTTACCGTTATTCGCCCATACAGGCGTATCGATCAAATGAGTGTCACAATCGAGCCTTTGAACAGGCTCAAGAGGCCCTCGCAAAGCCTGGGCAAAGTCCAGAGTATACAAGCGCCAACAGCTTGCCTCTTGACCTGACTGCTGCTGGCAACCTTCTCGCTTGATGAATGCAAGTTGATTCCCATCGGTCGACCAGCTGTAGTTCGCGTATATTCCCGAGGTTCGAGTTAGGCGATATTCCTGATGAGTTTTCAGATCCTTTGCCCAGAGGTGATTCTCACACGCCCCCAGATAACGATGAAATACCAGATAACGCCCATCGGGAGAGTAATCCGGAAAATACTCCTTTTCGTCGCTTGTCGTCAGCATTTTACTCTGTCGAAAATTGAGCGAAGGCTCACCTGGAGCCAAACCATAAACAAGCCAAATCAACAGCATGGCAGCAGCTAAAGCCATAGCAGGATAATAGAATCGTCCAGAGGACACAGACTTGAATGGTGACTTACCATCAAACTCAATTTCGGAAGGGATACTATCCTCCCAATTTACCGAAGCCTCAAGGCTATAACCGAGCTTTGAATGGGTTTTGATAACTTGCTGGGTTCGACTGTTGTCTTTGAGTACTTTGCGTAGCTGCGCAATACACCGTTGCAGGGTGTTAGGGCTGACTGTTGCACCTCGCCACACTTCATCCATTAACTGATCGTGACTAACCACTTCACCCTGATGGAGAGCTAGCACCTTGAGTACGGAAATCACTTTTGGCTGGAGGGGGAATGCCCCATCGTCTCGATTGATCGTATTGCGACTTAAATCGACTTGAATTCCATTTATCCAAAAACATTTTTGCATAGTGAACAAAAATCAACCGTTAGCTTGGCTTTGTTATTGTTAGGCTCTAAATATTACCTCAAAACCTCGCTTTATCCTGCCATTTAGCGCCTTTAATGCAAAAAATCAGCTTTTAATCAGCTTTAACTCAAGTATTTATTACGCCACATGCTTATCTTCGATCCACTCCCAGGCCATCGACAGTGCCCGGTTTCAGAATCATTGCAAAGGCTATTTATATGTACTTTAGAAATACGTGTTTTAGATTATTCCTAATATTGATTTTCAGCTGTTTTTTCCAACCGGCGATTGCAGCTGCACCAACATTTGAAAAGCTGAAGGATAAAAGCGACATTCAGCATATCAAAATCAATGACGAGATATCTCTAGACATCTATAGCCCTCAAGGCCCTAAGTCGAAAACCTTTCCTGTTTTATATGTTATGGATGGCCAGCGTTACTTTTACCACGCTCTCGCCTATCAAAAAGCCTTGCGCGATGGCGCCGATATCAGCCCCGAGTATATTGTTGTCGGCATCAATACTTCGAATGTGCGCAATGGCCGGAGGGACTTTTTTCATAACAGAGCCGGCTCTACCATTGATCTGATTCGCAGTACAATCGTTCCATATATTGACCGCAGCTATCCAAGCAGCGAGAGTCGAGCCTACTTCGGGTGGCAGTTCGCAGCGATATTAGGCTTAGAGCTATTTAATTCCGACCCACTGTTATTTGAAGCCTACTTCCTGGCGAGCGGGCAACACTACAGCCAGGATCAGCTCATAAAGCTTGAGAAGCACCTAAAAGAGTCACAAGCAGTCAAGCATCATTTTTATCTGTCGCTAGGCAAAACGGAAGAGCATACGCTTCAAGGCCATAGATCTATGGTAGAGATTTTCAACCGGTACAAATCCAAAGGGATACAGTGGAAATTCAGTTATTTTGATCGATTTTCGATTCGCTACGACCATCATACAACACCGCTGGAAAGTCTGACCCACGGCCTGGAATGGTACTTTTCGGACTATCCCGATCTCACATTTTATTCGGTCGAAGACATTGAAAAATTTGGCGGAGCTGCAGCCGTTAAAGCCTACTATGCAAATCGCGCACAACGTTACTCAGTTAGTAATGAAGTCGGCAAACAAGCAAAGTTCAGCATGTTTCGCCATGCCGCCCAAGAGAACAATTATCGCTTGTTTTCAAGCCTTGAAAAAGAAATGGGGCCGTTTGAAGCCACTGGTTGGTATGGCCTTTTTGCTCAGTTCTTCCATAAAAACAAGCAGTACCAACGTGCAGCTAAATTGTATAAATCCGGCTTAACTGATCGACCAGAGGACCACCGCTATTGGGCAGGCCTGGCCGAAACCTATGAATCTCAAAAGCAATTCGAAGAGGCCCTGAAGTATTATCGCGGCGCACTCAGGCGGATACCATCCGACCACGCCAGCTATAAAAAATATCAGCAGGCCATAGTCAGGCTGGAGAAACTGTCAAACTAAATGTCCAGGCCAGATGCTATCCGTAGACCGCGTCAGCAACATTCTAACAGACACAAAAAACCGCAAGCCCCATTCGGCGCTTGCGGTTTTTCGTGTTACTTGAGCGTCAGTGTCTTATTCAGGCACTACGTTCAGGGTAACAGCTACGGTTACTTCAGCGTGCAGCTGAATATCAATTTGATATTCGCCAACTTCACGTAGAACACCTTCTGGCAATTTAACTTCAGACTTGGCAACTTCTACGCCAGCCTGGCTGATTGCGTCAGCGATGTCACGAGTACCGATAGAACCGAACAGTTTACCTTCGTCACCAGCGTTGGCTTCGATGGTTACAGACAAATCGTTCAGCTTCTCACCGCGAGTTTCAGCGGCCGCTTTCTTTTCAGCAGCAGCGGCTTCCAACTCAGCGCGACGCGCTTCAAAGTCAGCAATGTTAGCTTTGGTAGCAGGTACAGCTTTACCTTGTGGTACCAGGTAGTTACGACCGAAACCAGCTTTCACTTCAACGCGATCGCCGATACCGCCCAGCTTACCTACTTTCTCGAGCAGAATAACTTCCATCTCGTTAACCCTCTTTTGTTAGGTGGGCCTGTCTGCAGCCTAGCTGCTTTGGGACAGACGCCCACGAAAATCAATCCACGAATCCAGAACCGCCAGTAGCGTTAATACCAGTGCCACAGGGCTTGCAAACAACAGTGCCAAATACATCAGCACCAGCCATTGCACCCCCATTTGCCGCTGTTTTACTACAAAGTGCACAATGGCAATACCTTGTAGCAACAAAGGAAACCCAAACAAGCTTGCCCAGATCGCGTAATCGCTACCCTGGCTAAAGCAGTACAAGGCGGCAACGAAGCTGATAATGACACTGCTTCGATTAAGCCTTAGCTGACGGAACTCCTCACCAAACCCACCAGGGTTGTACAACATGGATTGCCACCAGCGCGCCAGAATCAAACTGGCAATACTGCTTAGAGCTAATACATAGGCGATCAAGCCTAACGCAAATCTCTCTCCCGGCACTGGCAACTGAGCTTGCGGCTCACCTTCAGGTGCCTGGGCTTGTATTTCCTTAAACAGATCTCCCAAGACTTCCACCAGGCTCTCAACCGGAGCCGGAACCACTTGCCCTAACAGCAAGCTGGCGGCGGAACTCAGAGCCACCATCGCCATTATGGCGGCGGCCCAGGAGATACTGCGGCGCAATATTAGCGCAACACCAAACACCAGAAGCAAACTCAGCATGGTCACCAGAGACATCAAAGGCCCCAGATCACTTGCAAAGAGTGCCAGCAGTGCCGGCAACATCGCCACCAACAGTATTACAGTACCGTCGCTGGCGCCCCGACGCAGAGTAACCAAAGCTACCGTTGCCGGGCTAATCAGTGGAAACCAGCTCCCAATCAGGGCGGCCACTGACGCCTGCAAACGTCCTCGCATTATAAATTCAGCAAGGGCGCGCACAGGGCTTCTTATTCGTGACTGTCGGTGTAAGGCAGCAGAGCCAGGTAGCGAGCGCGCTTGATAGCGGTAGCCAGCTGACGCTGATACTTAGCCTTGGTACCAGTAATACGGCTTGGGACAATTTTGCCAGTCTCAGAGACGTAGGCTTTCAAAGTGTCCAAGTCTTTGTAGTCGATCTGCTTAACGCCTTCGGCGCTGAAACGGCAGAACTTACGACGACGGAAAAAACGTGCCATGATCAGTCTCCTTATTCTTCGCTAGCCGCTTCTTCGCTAGCAGCTTTTTCAGCAGCTGGCGCTTCAGCAGGGGCTTCTTGTTGGGCTGGACGCTCTTCGCGACGATCACCACGTGGCTTACGCTCACGTTGCTCTTTGTCAGCCTTAGCGATTGGAGATTCCTCAGTAACCGCTTCATCAGCGCGGATTACCAGGTTACGCAGTACCGCATCGTTGTAGCGGAAGTTGGTGGTCAGCTCTTCCAATGCACTTTCACCACACTCAACGTTCATCAGAACGTAGTGAGCTTTGTGGATCTTGTTGATGGAGTAAGCCAACTGGCGACGGCCCCAGTCTTCCATGCGATGCACTTTACCACCATCGGCTTCGATGGTAGCAGTGTAACGCTCGACCATGCCGGGCACCTGCTCGCTCTGATCTGGATGTACCAGAAATACAATTTCGTAATGACGCATATGTGCTCCTTACGGGTTAAGCCTTCCGCCGGCGATGCCGCGGTAAGGCAAGGAGAGGCCATATTGCTTTGTTCCGGATTCCCGAAACCCCTGGCCAAAAATAAGGGGCGCGCATTATATGCTTAGGCTGTATAAAGATCAAACATCTTTGTGTGAAGCCCAGCTCCAAGGCTTGTTCTATAAGACTCAAGTGATACCATCAGCCCTCCATAAATGCTGAACCCTAGTGCTTTGAACGTTCAATCTGAACCCAAAACCGAAGCTCTGACACCAAGATCAAACAACTCCGAAAAGGATTCGACCATGCCAATCTCCGGGCGTAGCTTAACGCGAACGATCTGCCTTGCATTGATCGCCTTCATCATTGCCTTCTTTTGGGCCAACCCCAAAGCCTATAGCTATCTGCGCTATGGCCCCACCGTAATCAATGGCCTGGGCGCCAAATTGCTGTGCTCAGGCGTGTTTGTGGCAGGTCGGGATGCGGAAGAAGTGTTCACGCAGGATGTACTGACCTCCCATGCCCTGGCCCACTACAGCAGCTTCGACGTTAACCGGCAGACAGAAGAGGCCGAAGTCAGCAGCTTTGGACTGTTCAGCCAGAAAGCCAAATACAACCCCGACTTTGGCTGCAGCCTCTATCACCACGAAGCACCCACATTCAACGCGCCGACGATCACCGAGCAGGTGGGCTTCCAATGGCCAGAGGATACCCCTTCGGAAGACATTCAAAACATTCTCGACAGCATCATTAAAGAGAACGAGCAAAAACCCCACATCGACACCCGAGCACTGCTGGTTGCTCATCAGGGTAAAATCATCGCCGAAGCGTATGCTCCTGGATATCAACAGGACAGCCAGTTCCTGTCCTGGTCCATGGCCAAGAGTGTAACCTCAAGCCTTGTGGGCATCTGGCTGGAAGAGCATGGTCAGAATATCGACCAGGCACCCGGCTTTGCGGAATGGCAAAACGACGATCGCAAAAATATTCATCTGCGTCATCTATTAAACATGGCCAGCGGCCTCGCCTTCGACGAAAGCTATGAGCCTGGCGATAACGCCACTCGCATGCTGTTCTTTGAAGATAATATGGCGCGCTACGCTCGCACCGCCGCAGCGGAAGTGGAAGCGGCTCCAGGCGATAAATTTGTGTACTCATCAGGCACCACCAATATTTTATCTGGCTGGTTATTCGACAAACTTGGCGGCAGCGAAAACTATTATCGCTTTGCCCAGGAAAAACTGTTTCTTCCCAGCGGCATTCAAAGTGCGGTTTTTGAGCCCGATGCCAGCGGCAGCTTTGTTGGCAGCTCGTACCTTTATATGACCGCCCGCGAGTGGGCGAAGTTTGGCCAACTGTATTTGCAGCGTGGAAAGCTGAATGGTCAACAGATTATTCCCGAGCACTGGGTCGATTTCGCCAAAGCCCCCATCGATGCAGCGCCCAAAGGCGAATATGGCGGTCAGTTCTGGTTGAACGCTGGCGCCAAAGACGATCGCAGCAAGCGCATGTTCAAAGATCTGCCTACCGATCTGTATCTGGCCTCGGGCCACAACGGTCAGTACGTAGTGATCATTCCATCACGAGAGCTGGTGATGGTTCGGCTGGGTTGGTCAAATGGCGAACGCTTCGACCTGAATGGGCACTTTGCCAATATTCTTTCGGCTTTAGACAAGAACGAGATTGCCGCAAAATAAATGCCATATAGACCAAAAAAATAAATAGATACAAAAAAGCCGAGCATCATAGCTCGGCTTTTTTGTCGTTCAGCTGTGTAGCTCAGCGAAATGCTGATTAAGCGTCTTCGCAAGCTTCGCGGTAAGCATCAGCATCCAGAGCGGCATCCAGCTCGGAAACATCGCTTGGCTTAACCTTGAAGAACCAGCCGTCGTCATAAGGAGAACTGTTTACCGTCTCAGGCTCATCTTCCAGAGCTTCGTTTACGGCAACAACTTCACCGGTAATTGGCGAGTAAATATCAGAAGCGGCCTTTACAGACTCAACCACACCGGCTTCTTCACCAGCATTTACCTGAGAACCCACCTCTGGCACTTCAACGTAAACCACATCGCCAAGGCTATCTTGTGCATGATCGGAAATACCAACTGTTACTGTGCCATCAGCCTCTACGCGGGCCCACTCATGGCTCGACAGATACTTAATTTCATTGCGCACTTCACTCATGGACTAACCCTCTGCTATTTCTATCTTTAGATTAATTAAAAAACTTGCTTACCGTTACGGACGAAGCTCGGCTTAATTACCTTAACTTCGACTTGCTTGTTTCTCATTTCAACCAAACAAGTCTCACCAATTTCTTTGGGCACTCGCGCCATGGCAATAGAATAGCCCAAAGTTGGAGAGAATGTCCCGCTGGTAATTTCACCCGCGGCTTCCACACCCGGCACAATCACTTTTTGATGGGCGCGCAAAACACCTTTTTGCTCCATCACCAACCCTACCAGCTTCTCTTTAACGCCTTCAGCCTTTGCGGCCTCAAGTGCTTTACGGCCAATAAAGTCGCGATCTTCAGGTGCCCAGGCAATCGTCCAGGACATATTGGCCGCCATTGGCAATACGTTTTCATCCATATCGCTGCCGTACAAATTCATACCCGCTTCCAGGCGCAGCGTATCGCGAGCACCCAGGCCGCAAGGTGCAACGCCTGCCGCTACCAGGTCTTTCCAGAACTGCACAATCGCCGCTTCCGGGACCATAATTTCCAGGCCGTCCTCACCGGTGTAACCGGTACGAGCCAGGAACCAGCCATCCACTTCCAGCCCTTGAAATACTGACAGGGAATTGACCACCTCGGCTTTGTTGCCACCCAGAACCTGAGCAACTTTTGCAATGGCTTCCGGCCCCTGAACCGCCAGCATGGACAGCTCCGGGCGCTCGCTCAACTCCACCTCAAAAGCCTTGGCCTGCTCGGCCATCCAGGCGAGATCTTTCTCGCGAGTCGCACAGTTCACAACGGTGCGGTACCAGCCGTCCATGTTGTAAACGATCAGGTCATCAATCACACCACCTTGCTCGTTCAACATACCGGTGTACATCGCTTTGCCGGTCACACTGCTGATCTTCTCAACATCATTGGCCAGCAGGTAGCGCAGGAAATCTTTAGCACCCGCACCTTTCACATCAACAATGGTCATGTGGGATACATCAAACATGCCCGCTTCACGGCGAACCTTGTGATGCTCTTCAACCTGGGAGCCGTAATTGATTGGCATATCCCAGCCACCAAAATCCACCATTTTGCCGCCAGCGGCTTCGTGCTCGGCGAACAATGCCGTCTTATTACCCATTCCACTACCTATTTAGTTGATTCCCAGCCCGGGGAGGTAAAACACGCTACGCACCACGGCAAACCCGGCTTTCGGCAAGTTTCCCATTACGCACATTGTGTTTCCAATAATAGAAATCGGGCATTGTACTGGTATTCACCGCAAAGGCAATCACCGCCCCAAAGCACACCCGAGGGCAGGTTCTCACAGAGCCAGAAACCCCGCCTAGCTCTTTTTCACATACTGACACAGAATCACGATTTGCTGGCCATTCACCCGGCCTTCAATTTGATCGGCGTTATCCGCAACCAGAGAAATTCCCCTCACAGCCGTGCCACGTTTGGCGGTAAAACCCGCGCCTTTAACATTGAGATCCTTGATCAGCACCACATTATCGCCAGCGGCCAGCTGGGCACCGTTGCTGTCGCGATGAATGACCTGATCTTCTTCGCTCAGCCCCTCGCCGGTCGCCTGAGCCCAAACCAGATCATCGCCTTCGAGATACATCATATCCAGCAAATCCTGGGGCCAGCCTTCAGCACGTAAACGGGTCAGCATGCGCCAGGCGACAATTTGCACCGGCAGATTGGGGTTCCACATGCTGTCATTCAAACAGCGCCAGTGATTTGGATCGGTTGCCTCAGGATTATCGAGCTGGGCACGACACGTTGCACATGCCAGCAAGCTGTCATCAACGGTGGTTTGAGATTTGGGGGGAACAGGGTAGATATCCAGATCGCTCGTTGCCGAGCACAGCTCGCACTTGTTATCAGCGCGCTGCTGCAGGGATTGTAAGGTGCTCATAAAGGGACTCCAGTAGAATGGCGCGCATTCTACTGGAAGCCAGGCCCTCACGCACGAGCATGAAACAGGCCTGGCCGGAACTTCAACACTCGCGGTATCGCACTTAGAAGTTGTAGTTCAATGAAACCGTGGTGTAGCGATCGGTTTTTTCGGTACCCGGGGATACATCAGTGTTGTGCTTGGCCAGATAGGCCACTTTCAGCGCCAGCTGCTCGGTCATGGCCACCTTCAGGGCCACTTCACCTTCAACATAGGTGTTCTCGTCACCGGCTTCTGTCAGCAGATAGCTTTCAAATTTGGTGGTGTCCGTGATCTGCTGCTTAAAGGTCAATTTGCCCAGAATAATCGCTTCATCTTCTTTCTTCTGAGTGTCACGACGCTCACTGCTGCGGAAACCGGCACCGATCTCGCCATCCAGAATGGTCTCTTCTGTGTTGATGAAATGATAACCCACACCAGCTGCAATTGAAGATTGGTATTCAAAGGCACTAAAGCGATCGTCCTGATAACGGTAGTTACCAAAACCGTATACATCGGCATTGAATTCGTAGCGGCTGTTAAAGTTAAAGCTGTACGCCTCGGCACTGGTTTTGTCATCTGTCGATGCCGTATTCGCAGTAAATTCAGCTTTGTGCGTCCAATCGTTCTGTACATAGGCAATCAGCAATTTAACCGCCAGCGCTTCACTTTCAGAGTTGCCCGCCACGCTGTTATAGCCAAGGTCGCCTTCACCTTTCCATTCACCGGCGAAGCTTAAACTGGAAGCCAACAAAGTGGCGGCGAAAAGAGTTTTGTTTAGTTTCAACATAATGTCCTGCTTGTATCACGTAAAAGAAAAAGGATTGAAAATCGAACAAAAACGAAAAGTTCTTAAAGGCCCTGCAAACAACGGCTGCAAGTAAAGCCTACAAAATACGATTAGTCGAGGGCGCAGAAGATACCTTCAAAGGCTGAACTAGAAATGAACCTCCCAAACGAGGTTCAAAAATCAGGAATTAGTAAGAGGCGAAAAAATTTTTGGGGGCATTTATCGACGCGAACGACGGATCATCAACACCACAGGCCCCAAACTTAAGAGCACCAGGGTCAAAGCCGGTAAGGCAGCGCGTTCCCACTCACCCTCTGAGGTCATTTCATAAACGCGCACTGCAAGGGTATCCCAACCAAAGGGGCGCAATAATAAGGTGGCTGGCATTTCTTTCATCACATCCACCAGCACCAGTAGCAGAGCCGATAAAATTCCGGGAGACAGCATGGGCAAATATACCCGCCACAAAACCTGCCATTTATTCGCACCAAGACTTTGGGCAGCCTCCTGAAAGCTTGGCTTCAAACGCTCGAAAGACGACTGAATCGGCCCCAGCCCTACAGTAAAAAAGCGCACGCAATAGGACAACACCAGAGCGAACACACTGCCCACCAGAATCTGCTGGGGCGGTAAATCCAGAAGCGCCCGCAGGGGAGCAATCAACCAGGCATCGAGCTTGGCGAATGACAACATAATCCCCACCGCCAGCACCGTGCCCGGCAACGCATAGCCCAGGTTAGCCGCCCGCATGGAAAAACCCTGAGCGGCAATTTTACCCAGTTGGCGCTGACCAAAAGCCACCAGAATGGCCAAGCCCACCGTCAACAAGGCGGCCATCAGTCCCAACATAAAGGTGTGAGTAATGAGATCCAGATAACGCTGATCCAACTCACCCAAACGGGTCTCCACCACCCATGCCAACAACTGCCCAACGGGTACCACAAAGGCCAACACAAAAATCAAAGCGCAGTAAGCCGTCGCCAGATAAGCTCTCGCGCCTTTTAACTTGAACCGCTCACGTTCCTGGGCAGGCACTTCAAACAGGCGACCGCCACCACGGGCTTTTTGCTCAGCAAACAGCGCCAGGGCCACAAAAAGCAAGAGTACCGAAGCGAGCTGCGCTGCCGCCGGCAAATTGAAAAAGCCAAACCAGGATTTGTAAATCGCGGTGGTAAAGGTGTCGTAATTAAAAACCGCAACCGCACCAAAGTCCGCCAGAGTTTCCATCAGCGCCAGCGCGGCACCTGCGGCAATTGCCGGACGCGCCATCGGCAAAGCCACATGCCAGAATGCCTGCAAAGGCGTGCGACCCAACATACGAGCAGCATCCACCAAACCACGCCCCTGACTCATAAAAGCACTGCGGCTCAGCATATACACATAGGGATACAACACCGCACTGAGAACCAGACTCACCCCACCTGCACTGCGAATGGAGGGCAAGCGAAAATCACTGCCCAGCCAATCCCTCAAAGCGGTTTGCACCGGCCCGCTAAAATCAAACAAGCCCAGCGCCACAAACGCCACCACATAAGTTGGAATAGCCAACGGCAGCATCAAGCCCCAGTCCAGCCAGCGCCGCCCGGGAAATTCACAAACCGATACCAACCAGGCCAGGCTCACTCCCAGAAAAATCGAAACAGCACCAACACCCAGGCACAACTTGAGCGTGTTGCTTAGCAGCGTTCCTAACTGGGTTTGAATAAGGTGGGCCCAAATCTCGCTTTGATCACTGCTCCAGCTGAGCACGATCACCAAAATCGGCATCAATACAATGCCCGCCGCGAACCAGGCAGGCAGCCGCCAAAACTGACGTCGCCACGTTGCTCGCTTAACGCTCACAAGCGCAGACTCTTTGTTTGAAGGCGGCTGATTAAATTGATCATTGGATGATTGATCTGGGGAGGACTGGGGCACGGCAATTTCACTCATGCCCCATTCTAGCGGGTTTCAAGCAGCGACAATAGCCGCAGCTTGTTTTTGCCAGAAATAAAGAAGGTGAATTAACGGTAACCGGCACGGTCCATCAATTTCACCGCATCGGCTTGCAGCTTACCGGCCGCCTCAACATTCACCAGATCCGCTTTGAACTCACCCCAGGCTTGCACTTCTGCCGAAGGCTTAACCAAGGCATTAACCGGATACTCATGATTCAATTCCGCAAACTGACCCTGAGCCTTATCACTGGCCAACCACTCCAACAGCTTTTGAGCTTCCTCAGGCTGCTTGGCGTGCTTGGTGATACCAGCACCGGAAATGTTTACGTGCACACCACGGCCTTCCTGATTGGGCCAGAACAGCGCCAGGGCAACGTCCGGTTTTTTCTTCTTTAAGCGACCGAAGTAATAGGTGTTCACAATGGTGGCATCACACTGACCTGCAGCAACAGCCTCCATCGCCTTGGTGTCATTCGAGAACGGCTCAGTCGCCAGATTCGCCACCCAGCCTTCTACGATTTCTTCGGTTTTCTCTTCACCCAGAGTTTGAATCATGGTCGCAACCAAAGACTGGTTATAAACCTTTTTGGAGGTACGCAGACACAGACGGCCCTTCCACTCTTCGTTGGCCAGCGCTTCATAGGTGCTCAGATCTTCCGGCTTTACTCGCTCGGTAGAATAAACAATCGTGCGGGCACGAATAGACAAACCAAACCAATCGTTATTTTCAGCCTGCAAATGAGAAGGCACGGAGGCTTCCAGCGATTCGGAACTCAGCGATGCAAACAAGCCTTTATTGCTCGCCTGCCACAGGTTGCCAGCATCAACGGTCATAAACATATCGGCCGGTGTGGATTCCCCTTCCGCAGACAGACGCGCCATCAACGGGCCAGCTTTATCGGTAACGTAACGAACGTCAACGCCAGTCTCGGCGGTGTACTTGTCGAACAAAGGCTTAATCAAATGCTCTTTACGTGAAGAGTACACAGTAACTACCGGCGCCTCAGCAACAGCCGCAGGCGCGGCTTCTTCAGCTTTGGCCACAGCAGCCTGTTCGCCTTCATTTTTCTGACTGCAACCAGCAACAGCAACGGCCATCAAAGCCAATGACGGAGCCCATTTTGCCTTCATATCGAATGCCTTCATGTTAGCCTCATAGTAAGGGGATTAAAGTTGCGGCAAATGATAAAGATTACTATTCAGCAATGCAATGAGGACAATCAAGTGACGAGACAGGTACACTAGCAAACACGATAAACAACTGATTAGACTGATGATTTTATGTCCAAATTAATGGACCCCAAACTCTTCGCCAAACTGGTGCTCGCCTGGTACGACGAACACGGCCGCAAAGAGCTCCCCTGGCAGCAAAATATCAACCCATACCGAGTGTGGCTTTCTGAAATCATGCTGCAACAAACCCAGGTTGCCACCGTGATTCCCTACTTCGAAACCTTCACCCAAAAATTTCCCGATGTGCAAAGCCTCGCCAAGGCCGACATAGACGAAGTACTGCACTTATGGACCGGGCTCGGCTACTACGCCCGAGCCCGCAACCTCCATAAATGTGCCCAGACGGTTTGCGAGCAACACCAGGGGGAATTCCCTGGCACCGTAGAAGAACTGGAGCAACTGCCCGGCATCGGCCGCTCTACCGCAGGCGCGATTTCCTCCATCGCCTTCGGCAGGCCAGCTGCCATTTTAGACGGCAACGTAAAACGCGTACTCGCAAGACTGCATGCCGTCGACGGATGGCCCGGCAACAGCAAAGTGCAGCAAAAACTCTGGGAAATTGCAGAGCACTACACCCCAACAAAACGCAATCCGGAATACACCCAGGTAATGATGGATTTGGGCGCAACCGTCTGCAAACGCAGCAAGCCAATCTGTACCGCCTGCCCCCTGGAAGACAGCTGCCAGGCACATGGCCAGGGCAACCCGCAAGATTACCCCGGCAAAAAACCCAAAAAAGAAAAACCCGTACGCAGCTGCCAAATGTTAATGCTGCAAAACCCGGCCGGTGAAATCCTCCTGCAACAACGCCCAAGCCAGGGCATATGGGGCGGCCTGTGGTGCCTGCCCGAACTGGAAAGCGAAGCCGATATCAGCCAGCACTGCATCGAACACAGGTTTAGCAAAAACGCGCCCGCCATGGAACGCTGGGACAGCTACCGCCACACCTTCAGCCACTATCATCTGGATATCACCCCGGTACTGGTTCAAGTAAACCCCGGCAACCACATTGGCGAAGCCAAACAACAATGGGTAAACCCAGCTTCCCCCGGCGAACTCGGCCTGGCGGCCCCAGTGGTGAAACTGCTGCAAAATGTCGCCGAGCTGCAACAGAAGCTTTTATAAGCCAACGCCAATATGGGCAAACGCTAACAAGGGAGGTAAAATCCACCTCCCTTAAATAGAAGGATATCGCCATGAGCCGTATGGTTTTCTGCCGCAAACATAAAAAAGAACTGGAAGGCCTGGACCAGCCCCCCTACCCCGGCCCCAAAGGCCAGGACTTATACGAGAACATCTCCAAGCAAGCCTGGCAGGAGTGGATGCAACACCAAACCATGCTGATCAATGAAAAGCGCCTGAACATGATGGACATGACCGCCCGCAGCTACCTGATGGAGCAAATGGACAAGTTCTTCAGCGGCGAAGAAGTGGACGATATCGAAGGCTATGTCCCCCCTTCAGAATAAGCCCCAAACGCACAAAATTTAGGCAAAAAAGCCAACAAAAAGAAAGGCTTGAATAAACCCTTGACTCCAAGCCAATGAACAGGTTTAATACGCGCCTCTTTACGGGAGCAACCCGTAATATTTGCCCGGATAGCTCAGTCGGTAGAGCAGGGGATTGAAAATCCCCGTGTCGGTGGTTCGATTCCGCCTCCGGGCACCATACACAACTGCTGTGAAATCAGCGCCTTAATAAGCCAGACATTTGTTCTGGCTTTTTTGTGTCCGTAAAAAACGTACATCCAAAGAACACCCCTACTCAGAAGCAGGCTCTTGAACGGTGTTCGCCCCCAAAGCCGCCAACCTTTCCTCAACTCTACCCATTCTGTTAAAGAGATCCCTCAAATCCTCGACATCGGCATCCGCCATAGCCCTTAGACGAGTCAATTCTTGTTGGCTTAGAGCCCTTAATTCTTCCAGTGACCGTTGCTGCGAACGTATATCATCTTTTGATCTAGCAATAAGATCAGCTTGCTCAGTCGAAAGCTCAGCTACAGCTTCAACTACACCTTCCAATTCTTGAATCGATGCTTCAACCATTTCCACCTTCTTCTCCGCCTGGGTCGTAACTACCCAGAGAAAAAGCAAAGAAAAAATCACCACCAATGAACTCAATATAGTTTCATATTTAAAGGTTCTAGGCTTGGATTCTTCGATCAATAACGCCAGATCCTCACGAGAGAGATCGATTGATTTACCGGCCGCTTCTTTAGATACTTGAGCCTTACTTTGTTGAGAAGATTCTTTCACATCCATTAATTTATCTCGCCTCGTCACCACCATTGACAAACAAAACCTCTTGCAAATTGATGCAAGATATCCCTCTTAAAACTGCCAGTTTCTCTTCTTTACTAGCTGCCAAAGACATTTGTAGAGGAAGAAACGCAGCTTGCCCGACACAAACATTAATCAACTTCAACTCCCTAGAAGTGAACCCCATAATTAAGACAACTGTCCCACCAGGGGCAAGTAGTTGTAAATCAACGCCATGCTTATAAAAATGAAATAGAATATAAAGAATAAGAGGAATGCAGAGCAGCAAAGGTATTGCAACTATTAGAAATCGATATGGCCTAGTTCTCCTTATGTAGTCCTCAACCGCTTTAGCTACAATCTCACCATCCACTGGCCACCTCAAGGCAATTACTAGCAATCAATAGAAGCAGATTACACCACCAGCAAACAAGACCAAATAGATTTAAACGACAACTAGTAAAAACCTTTCAATGGACCGAGCTCTACAGCAGAACGCAGATGATCAGGGCTTAGATGTGAATATCTCATGGTCATAGTTACTGTCGCATGACCGAGTATACGCTGTAGCGTTAAAACATCACCGCCGTTCATAATGAAGTGGCTTGCAAACGTATGCCTTAGAACGTGTGACATTTGCCCTGCAGGAAGCGTGATCTTAGCTCGCGCTATTGCTGATCTAAATGCAGATAAACAATTAGCAAAGATTCTTTCCGCGCCAAATCTTCTGCGAGACATCAACGCTTTAAACAACTTCTCGTCAATGGGAACAGTTCTGTTCTTTTTTGTTTTCGTTTTTACGAATCGGATACTGTTATTCTTAAGTTGTGCGAATGTCATCTTTTCGACTTCGGACCATCTTGCCCCAGTGGCCAGACAAACCAATACAACCCAGAACAAAGATTCATTAGAACTTTTCCTACAGGAGACCAAGAGGCGTTTGATTTGATAGATTGTCAAAAACGATAATTCTTTTTCGTCGAGGGGTAGTGGCGCGACTCCTTTAAGCGGGTTGATACTAAGGTAATCCGCCTGCATCAATTTATTGAACAGTGCCTTCATATGCATTAGATCGTGGTTACATGTATTGGGAGAGATACCTGAATCTAGTCTCAACTTTCGATAATTCAGATAATGCCCAGATCTAACCTGAGAAGCCCTTAAATCACCAATCACATCAATAATACGAAGCAGCTTTCTTTTTCTTGGCTCTCCATCCCTCAGATTAGCCCCGAAATATTGAAACCAAACATCGACACATACGGATAGCTTTGCATTGTCCAACTGCAATCGCCTTTGCCCCATTAGCATTTGCTCTACCCGCTTTCCTTCCGCGCGAGTTTTACAGATTCTTCTAAGATGTGGACCCTTTGCACCTTGCGGGCGACAGGAAACTAACCAACGACCATCTTTTTGTTTGGTGACTGCCATACTAAGCTGCTACTCCGTTTATCCGATGCTCTAAGAGCCGTTTTTCTACAAACTCAGTGAGATACATATAAAGCTCGGTAAGTCCATCAAAGGTATGACAACCAAAGTAACTGGCCAACTCTTCATTGAGCCCGGAGTTCATAATGTATTGCACAGTGGTTTCAACGCTGATTCCTCGCCTTGCCATGAGCTTTACTAAGTTTCCCAGCCAGAACGCGACATTGCGTTTAGAGCTGACGCTAGGTGCCTTGGCTTCGCGCTTGTACATCCAATCAATTGCCGGTGGATAAATAGAAATGTCTTCCAGGAGCAACTGCCAGACTGGGTGGATGTAACTGGTCGAGTGCTGGTACCGAAAGTTATTCATGGCGTACCGCCATAGGTTAGTCAGGTGGGGGATGAGGTCGTTTAGGTCACGTATTTCTAAGCGTTCACCATCCGGGCCTTTAGAGCCATTGCAGAATTGCCGTATCACAGAGTGGTGGAAGCGCATTTCAAGACGTTTTACCTTGTCCCCGGGCTGATACTCAGAGACAAAACAATCCTCCACAGACGGCGTGCTAGCCCACTGCTTTTCCCAGAACCCGATCTTGTCGCTTTTGTTCGCCTCTTCCGTTTTATCGTATAAGCAAAACTGCAGCGATGCCGCACTACCAAAGGTAAAAGTCTGGCCATTGCCGTACACTGCAGATATGTCGTTAAGGTTCCATTGCGCCTCTGAAATCGAATTAAACTTAAACTGGCGCTTGGCTTTGCAGGTAAGTTTTTGCTCAAAGTCTTGTGGGACTTCAAGCCCTTTCAGGTCGACAGCAATATGGACAGCCACAGCCTCTGGCACCACCTGTATAGCGAACAGACGTCCCACTTTGACCATTTCCTCACACAACGTTTGCGGATCGCTGACAAGCAGCTTTTGCGGCGTGACTTCGATCTTCATATGGGAGGCCGACTCATCGACCTCAGCAAAGAAGCTTTTGAGCAGGACCACAAAGCCGTAATCAAGGTTTTTCAGGATGTATTGGTATCCGCTGGACTTCGAAGAACGTGTCACCATCCAGTCAATGCCACCCAGGTTAATAAAGGGGCGAGCCCTCGCTGACTTCATATCTTCAAGCTGATCAATGATGTACCGCTTGGGAATGCAGTTGTACAACTGCTTAATGGTATCAATACCGGAGTGCAGAACCCGAACATTCGACAGGTCGTAAGACTCCGAGCCGGACTTATTCATAAAGGTGTTGTTATCGCGGTGCCAAGTTTTATTTTCGTTTCTCATTCAAGTTACCTTCAACGTGGGAAAGTGGGATTTATGTCGGTACGTGTTTTACAGTGCAGAGCACCCCCCTATTTATTAACGTGTTACAAGGACGTTAGCCGCTGGAAGGCGGCTTTTGGCTGCCGCCAGTAAGCCGCCTTTCCAGCGGGAGCGGATCTCCAGCGAGTACCGAACATAGGTAAAGTCTGTGGAAAGGTGTTTTTCTTCCGTCTTGGCCCGCAGGTAGTAAATGCCATTAAGCATGAGCAGACCCAGGCAACACTTGAGCGCCTGTTCCCAGTCAACCACCACCACAAACGGCACGGAGATAAACCACCAACTCAGGTTCTTACAAAGGTATGCTGGATGCTTGATGTAGCGGTAAGGCCCTGAGGTAATGATTCCCCGGTTGGTCAGGTTCGAAAAACGCAACCCAAAGGCCACAGTCGCCATCGTGTACACGGTTGTGAGCGCAATGATTACGAAGCCCCACAGATACATTACGACAGGCTGATCGGACAGCCACTGATGCCAGGTCAAGCCATTGCCATACTTAACGTAGTAACTGGAAACGAATGACCAGAACGGTTGATAGCAAGCGAGAGCAACTGACCAACCCAACAAAGTAGTCTGAGCCGTTCTGATGTGGGCACCAAACAGTTTTAGTGTGCACAGGTAAGCAACGACCACAAAGATTAAATCAACGTAATACAGCAGCCCTAAGGCGATATCAAAGAGCTGTAGAAAGGTTATGGTATCGACGTCAATCGATATGGACCGTATCCATTCAATTTTCCCCAGTGCATAAATGTACATCAGCGGGTAGAAAAAGCCTTTCACAGCCCACCCTAAAAAATGGTGCTTCAGCTGCTCCGCATTCAGATGGCTGCAATCACCAAGTATGGCCATACCCAGCGAGTAGTAGCCATCCTTAGTGTTATCAATGTGTTTAACAACGAAGCCAATATAAAACGGCAAGGCGATGATCAAGAACTTTCCATAATCATGGCACAGCTTATAAAACGGATCGTAAAATGTGCCGGCGTACTCAGGCAGCAACCAATACACAAAAGCCACAGTGCCGACAGAAATTAGAACGCCAATACACCGAGGGAAAATTTCGGTAATGCGCTCTACTCGATCAACCGGCTTTTCGATTCTGGGGGCATTTAAAAACTCGCTGATTGCCATGGGTACAAAGAGAACAAAAGCCACGACCTGTAATACGCGATCATTGGACAGCTCGGTAAAAGCGATCTGCAGGTAAAGCACGACTGAAGAGAGGATCAAGGCAAACAGATTAACGCGAATGTCTGAGGCTGATATAGGCATGGTATCCCCCAAATCTATTGGCCTGATTTCAGGTTTCTATAACGAGTTCGGTCATTCAGAAAGAAGGTTTGCGGATGCCTACGGCGATATTCTTGTGCAGCAAGTTGACCTTGGCTTGGTTCGGAATCATTGCGAGAAGAACGTCGATAGCCTTCTCGTGACTCTTGATCAGGATCGGGCTTTGTCACATCGAAAAAGCCGCCAGCGACAATTGCCTTGCAAAGCATCTCGTTCACATTCATACGAGTCCCCTGTTGCGAGAAGCAATGACAGCCTTTCATTTTGTCTGTGGACTCTGGGCGGTCGTGGTCGCTCCATTTCACGCAATTGGGCTTTGGATAAGTAACGGGTTGCATTACATCTCGATAGACCGGAGCGGTCCAGGGCATCCCCTCAAGCTCTGGCGTGTAGGACTCCGCATAAGTCAGATCTGCAGGGTCTTTGACAGTCGCAGGCGATGACGCGGGATCAGCAAAGCCCTCATTGAATTGCTGCTGATTGGGTGCCGTGGGTGGCTGCGGGGACAGCTGGACGTATGTGTAATAAACCATGCCGATACAGAGCACTATTGCACCGAGAAGCAAGGCGATACGACCCTTGGGGTATTGCGTGGTATGCGTGTGTTGGTCAGCGGAGTGATATTTCCCGAAATACTTTTTATCCAATTTACATAATACGGTGTTTGCCGTTTTACGCTCACTGGGTGAATTGGGGTTATCGCAACATCGCGCCCAGACAAAACGATTGACCGCAGAGCTTCCGAAAATTCTATCGTAATGATGATGTTCGTTGATCAGCCCCTTAATGAAGGGATCCACCTGCCCTGAGATTTTCTGGTTGATCAGGATAATGTCCATACCCTGGTGGCGATGAGTGGCGAGCTTTTTAACGTGTTCCGGTGGCTTTTTTGAAGCATGGCGAACGGGAAAAACATTATACGCCTCATCAAATATAATCACCGAGCCAGAAGGAAGCTCTGGCCAATTAAACGCCTCTTCTTCAGTCAGTTCTACCCAGCCAAACGATTCATCGAGATCCTTGATGCCAAAATAATAAATCGGTCGATCTTTGAATTGCTTGGACTCATTAACAAACTTAATAGTATTCAGGGTTTTGCCCTGCCCGGGTGTGCCGGTAACTTGATAAAGCATTTTACTATTCCTTGTTTTGTCCAAAGATCAAACGGTTGTACGCCCCTCGAATCTGACGAATTGAGAGTGCAGCCGCATACGCTGAAATAATGATGTTTGCGCAATCGAAAAAGCCGAGCATGTCAGCAACAAAATACGCATCGCCAGACACTGAATTGAGAGCCTGCTCAAAATAACTTGTGACGCGACTGGATGCCGTTTCAATGGCAGCGAAAGACAGAATGAAGATCCCAAGGGAGGTAATGGTGCGCATGATCAAATGAGCAACCAAAGCGCGAATTAAAAAAGCGGCCAGTGTCGGTAAGACAGCCGCACCGACTATTGCGGGTAATGGCATAACGTTAACCCTCTGTTAAAGCTCTGAACAAGATATGGAAGGCTGTGACGTAAGCAGCCAGATAAAGAAGCATTGAGATAACTTCGAGAAGCGTACAAACGTGCTTAACATCAATTGAAATTGACGCCCCCTTGTAACTGATCGGCGAAACGGGGAAGCATTGATCGCTTAGAGCACGGCCGCCAATGGTGGCTGGCACTAAGCCATTAAACACTTGGTTGATGTCTTGATCCGCTTCCTTGGTTCGTTCTTTGCCAAGAAAGTTTTCTTCCAGTTTTTCGTCATCGTCCAGCTCTTCAGCCTTAAAGGCTTTTTCAAAATCAGAGAGCTTGACCTCTTCACCACAAAGTAAAGTGTGCTGCTGAATAAGCATTTCACACTGGACCGTTCCGCCAACACATTCGGGTGGAGCTTCAGAGTCACACTTGCCACCTTTAGCCCCCTCACCCTGGCAACGAGTTTTCCAAGTCTGCAATTGAATGCCACACATGATTGGATCACCGTCGCCGCACTTTGGCGCTTGCTCGCAAGACTCACCACCGCCACCCGCACCACTGGAATCACCGCCGGATGAATCCCCACCCGAAGAGTCACCACTGCCAGAAGAAGAGCCAGCAGAACCCGGGCACTTAAATTGATGGAAGCGAGAATTGGAGCAATCAGCATCATTCGGAAAGGGATCGGTGTTGTCTGGATCACCGTCGCAATCGGCATCATTAGGACAGCCACCGGATGAACTGGTTGTTGAGCTGGTCGGTGGCGTTCCTGAGCTGCTGCCTGAAGAGCTTGACGTTGTGCTGGAACCGCTGGTGGTCGATCCGCTTGAGCTTGTTGACGATGAGCTTGTTGAACTGCCAGAGGTAGAGCTGGATGAATCCGGATTGGTTGGACAAGTTGCCAAATCCCAAACAGGGACACCACTGCCGGGGCAAATTTTTGGCGGGTTTCGATCACAGCTTCCGTTTAGCGGAGGCCAGCCATCCTGACAAATATTTGGGATTGGGCAGCTATCGCCGAAACATTCATCGTCCGGAGGGCAACGTCCTGAAGCGTCTGGCGTAGCACCGCCTGGACAGGTATATACAGGCCCGTTGTAATCATCACCAGAACTTGAACCCGAACTGGTGGAACTGGAGCTTGACGTCGAGCCGCTTGAGTTTGAACTGGAACTTGATGAGCCAGAGCTTGACGTTGTGCCGCTTCCTGATGAACCACCATTACCACTGGTGTGACCGCTGCTTGATCCACCACTGGTTGATGATGTGCCAGTACTCGATACATCACCACTGCTGGATGAACTTGTGCCAGAGGAACCAGAGCTGCTACTGGATGAGCTTGTGCTGCTACCGGTTGAGCTTCCGCTGGTTGTTGATGAGTCATCGCCAGACGTACTGCCGTCACCATCGCCAGAAGAACTGCCATTGCCAGAAGTGCTGCCGTCACTTGATGAGCCGCCATCACCTGAACTTGAGCTTGAAACGTCGCCACCGTCACCAGAACTTGAACCTGTGGAACCACCGCCACTGGTAGAACCTGATGACGTACTTGTGGTTGAGGTTGTGCTAGTAGACGAACCCGAAGAACTCGACGTTGTGGAGCTGCTGGTCGTACTTCCTGATGTGGTAGAACCTCCTGAAGTACTACCATCGGACGATGAGCCCGTTGTACTTGATCCACTGGTTGAGCTGCCAGAGCTGGAAGATGTTGACGACGAATTGCTGGGGCCAGGACATTTAAATTGATCAAAGCTGCTGCTACTGCAATCCGGGTCATTGGGGTGTGGATCGCTGTCGTCGGGATCACCGTCGTTATCATCGTCGGAATCCTCACTGTCAGGCTCGCCGTCACCGTCGTTATCGTTAGCACAACGGCCGGTGGTCTCGTGAGCCTGGCCAGAGGGGCACGTTGTGCTCCAGGGGCAGTTCGTACTGGTGATGGAGATTAACGACCCGTTCGGCCTTTTCTCGTAATCAACCTTACTGCACGAGGTTTGATAATCCTTACGACTGTCGCCACCAGAGCAAAACGACTGGCAAAACTCATAGGTGCCATGAACCTCTAAATAGATTTCGTCATAAGCAAAAGACCGGGTTGAACCGACGAGAAACAGCAGAAATATAAGGGCCGAGAAAAAGCGCTTTGGAATTAGGTTATTCATGAGTCGAACAGGATTTTCATTCCTGTGAGCCAAACGAGAAGGACATACATAGAAAGCATTGGAAGGCCCCCTTAAAAAATCCTCCGCCCTTAACGGAGACGTAAGGGCGGAGGCAACGGGCGATTAGCGCTTAACCAGACCGTACAGAGAGCGGCCAACCAAGAAGGTCACACCAAAACCCAGCATGGCGACAATGATGGTTTCAACAATGCCGATACCTGCGGTGATTTCCGTGGTCACAGCCGATGCATCGATAGCCGCATTCGCGCTACCAGCAGCAACCGCAGTACCAGCAACCAGGGCCAAGTGACCCGCTTTACGACTTGCGTTTTGGGCCATATTGCGGCCCTTTCTCAACAGTTTTTTCATGGGTGAATACCCCTCATTTAGTTTGAAAGTAAATGCACTTTGTGTGCTCTTTTGCCCGATATTCACTATTCTGTTTTTGTATTTTTAAGCAGTCCCATAAAGTTCTTTCCCATCCAGCACACCGCTAAAAAGGTGGCGGTTGCGGCCATGATGGCAGCGAGTTCAGTCGCCTCCAGTTCTGGGAATGGTGGTGGGACTTGTTCAACCACTTTGGAAACCAACTCCGATTCGGTGATGGTTTGCAGAGTGCCTGAGCACTTAACAACGTTTTTGTTTGTCTTGGTCAATGTGCCGTTGCAATAGAGATAGCCAGGCATAATGTTTTCCGATGTCTACCGCGCGTTGCTTGCTGGATCGGTGTTCGGTTTGAAAGGCCGGTACGGCTGGCCTTTCAAATCCGCTCCACCCATCAATTAACTGGCCTTGGATGTTTCACGAGCCGGGCGAGCGACTTGGATACCGACGCAGTGCTGCCCCATCTTCCCGCCACCAGCTTTTTTAAGGCGTACCGAGATCACGGCATCAAAGGGATACTTGGAGGCGTTCATATCCTCGTACACCTTTTCATCACAGGAGACCTTCATAATTTCAATGCCCTTTGCATTTTGTTCGGCCTCGTTTTCCACGTGTTGGCCTACATATAAAGAAGCGAAGACTTGGCCTTCCATGCGAGCGATAGAGCCGCCGTACACTTGAACATTCATTTGCTGATTCATAGCGATTACCTTTGTGAGTGACTACCTAAGCTTTTCAATCCAACCGGCAGTGTTAGCTGGATCTGGGATTTAAGAAGCGCCGCCCAGAGGTGTCCCACACACCAAAGCCCAGGCAACGCCAAATCATGAATCGGTGTAATGCCCCGATTCGAAGAACTCTTTTCCGGCTTTTAATTCGTCTTGAAGCAGACTGAGATTGACGAGGCGCTGACGGCCTATCTTTACGCTAGGCAAAGTGCCTGTTTGCACCCAGCCCCTTACGGTGTCCTTGGTCGTACCACAGTAGGTGGCGAACTGTTCCTGTCCCATTACCGGTGGCAAAACCGACAATTGAACGGGCGTCCTGAAGTTGTTATCCATTTCAAAGCCTTACATTGTTTTGCACTCGCACTAGGTTTGTTATGCTAGTTACTGCACAGTGCTACAAATTCATCTGTGCGTAAAATATTACCGCGGCATATTTGTACGCGCAATATATTTACGCGAGTAAATTTTAATGATTGCAAGTCGTTTAATAGCTTTAATTAATGTCACATGCCCAAACGAGAGGACCAAATACAAGGACTTCAGCGAGGCCACTGGGATAAAGAAAGAAACTATTAGGGCTCTTTGTAACGAAAGGCAGAAATTCAACACTGACCATTTACAAGCCATAGGCGATGCGTTCCCCCAATACAAACACTGGCTGGTGTTTGGAGAAGAACTGCCAAAGTCGGGGCAAATTAGCCCATTAACAGAAAAGATTCCGACTACAGGATAGGTACGGAAACCGCATATAAAATCAACAAAAAATGGTTTGAGCGGAATCGTAGTTAAAAACTACAGGATAACTAAACGAGAAGTTCACGGAAACGAGTGATTAGCCCAAAGCATTAACACTCAACAGGATGTACTAACAATGGATTATACTGTATTAGTCGTTGCTCTAGCAGCGATAGCATACTTCTACCTTAAAGACTTCAACAACAAAACACTGCCCCGACGTAGTAGGTTGCTGAAATCATGGAAGAAGAAATTGAGCACAAACATCAAGAAAAGCAAGATTCTATCGCTCTTACCCACCTTCTATTTACCCCAATCTTTTTAAAAATATAGAAACACAAAACTCTACCTTTAAGAAAAATATGCCAGACTAATAAGGACTGTTATGAACATTGAATCACTATCGCGACTGATCGAAGGAACTGACGTGTCGACATTTAGAAGCTTGGTTACAATGATACTGCCGCTAATCGGGATAAAAGATGCAAATTATTGCGACGGGCCATACGACGGAGGAAAAGACTTCAACATTGTAAAAAACATTGGTCAAGGCATTGAAATTGGAATACAAATTTCCGTCGAGAAAAACTGGCAAAAGAAAATAATGAATGATGCGGCCAAACTGAAATCCAAATATAACGCAAATGTTATGTATTTTATATCCAGCCGGAGAATACCAGAGGGTTCGTTCGAACAGATAAGAGAACGCATAATGTCAGAACAGGGAGTTGCTGTAACCAAGTATGACAACCAAGCAATTGCGGGAAGGCTAATTAATAACGGGGAAGTCAACAACGCTCTCTTACAACTTGGGATTGACACAAAAACCGAAAGCCCGACAGGATCGAACTATTTAAGCGCTAAAAACGAAGCCGTATCTTCACTACTACTTTTCAATAAAGACTCACAAGACCTTAGAGAAAGATTTTTCGAATCAATTTTAAAGTCACACCTTTCAAGGCTTGAATTCTGCAAAAGAAACACTCTTATAGAGGAAATAAAAAACCACTACAATTTCGACAACAATCAAGCTATCAAATTAAAATCCAGCATTGACAGACTCTTACAAAAGTCAGAAATTGTAAGTAAAGGAGGAATTCTCCGCCTTTCACCTGAAGAACAAAAATTATACTCTGGACTCAGACAAACAACAGAGCTAGGATTAAGAACATTAGAATCCGAATTTAGTCAAAAAGTGAAAAGCCTATCACTAAACATAGACAAAGACACTGAAGACTTGCTACTAAGAAATTTTCTAGATTTAACCATACACCTATCAAGCAATGAATATAGCATCTATGAAAAAAGCACCGAAAATAACATTGCCTATAAATCAATTAAAGAAATAATCTCATCAAAATTTGGGCATGATAACTCTCAAGATATATTCTCGTCATTATCCGAATTTTTCGCGCAAAATGAATTCACCAAACATATTGCCTGCTCAAAATTATACGAAGCTTTCCTCAATACGAACTCCAGCCACTTAATCAATGCTCTTGGGGGAACTGAAAGTCTAAATGTATACATAGATTCATCCGTCTTCATCCCTATAATTTGTGGACTATTATATGAAAGTGTCGAAGACAGATACTCCAAATCGGGCGCCTCACTATACAAACTGATATCAGATCATAAATTTAATGCCATTATTCCTTCCGACTATATTGAAGAAGTAGCAAGTCACTTAATTGAAGCGTGCAGAGATTACAAACACATTGTAGAAACAGATATTGATCTTTCTCATTCTGGAAATGCTTTTGTTAGCCACTACTCGACCATAAGACAAAGCGGTAGGGCTATATCGTTCGAAGATTATGTGAAGGTCTTTGGTATTAGATTAAACCAAATTTCAGAGAACATGGAAGACAAATTATTCTGGAAAATACGAGATCGAGCGTCTTCGGAAATTTCCAAGATATCCGCAAAATATGGATTCACAACCGAACAATACCATGTTGAATATTTAGAATCGAAAATTAATCATTTTCAAGATTTTCTCTACTCCCACAATATCAATAGAGCGGCAATACTTGTAAGGCACGATGCCAAAGTTATTGCCTATCTTTCTGGAGACCAAGTACCCTCGGGGTTTGTTAAAGTACTCTGCACTTGGGACAAAGCCCACTCCATGTTAAACCCAGAAGGACTTGACGGTTATTTTGTTATGCATCCAGTAGCGATAATAGATTATTTATCACTAGCATCCGGAAACTCAAACTCAACAGGTATCTCTCACTTACTTGATTTTGCCTCATTGCAAGCAGATAAAGACTTAGAATTGAGCGCGAAAATATGGGACGCCATAGCTAAAATAGAGAAAGACAATTTGTCAGATGCTGAAATGATGACCAAGGCTAAGAATTTTCAAGAACATTATCTCAAGAAGTACGCGAATGATGAAGATGCAATGGAACAACTTGATGAGAGAACCGCAACCGAATGGATGTCATGGCGCGCCTAGTAGGATGACGCAATTCTGACTAAGAATGGCACAACATCAAAATTAATATTAGATAGTAATGTAGTCGATAAAAACAGCCCACTCAGAGTGGGCTGCCAGGACAGTGAATCGCCACTAGACCCTCACCAGTCAAACTTTATCTGAATAGTGGCTATTGAGATTTTCAAAAAACATTTCACGAACGTTTGCTGTGTTTGAGTGTGTAAATATGTGCGTCCACCATCACCTAACCCATTGTTTTAATTAGATTATGGAGTTACGAGCATTAAGTACGATTTTTGAAAACTGCTTTGTAAGAATTAGACTACTAATAATTTTAAACTAATCCACTACCGCCTTGATATCTTCAACTAAATCATCAACATTAAAACTCATAGCGGAATCAGGAAATTTACTTTGGGCTATGATATTGGCAATCTCTTGTACTAGGTTTCTAGTAGAGATCGTGAGCTCTTGCTTTGAAAGATCCAGTACCATATCAGATGAAAGATAATCCCTCATAAACATGCAATTTCTCAATTCTTTTTGACTTCCCCCCAAAATCATAATGTGAGACCCCACCCATTTAGGCTTTTGTCGCACCAAGAAATGCTCAAAGCCCTCGGGAACAACTATGCATTGAAGAGTCAAAATTATATTATGTACGTTCTTAGAATACAGTTTTCCCGAAAGGGCACCATTAACTTTATCCACGATAGAATTATACGAAGCTATGTATCCAACCAATGTAGAATCGATTTCAAAGTTTACAATTAAATTCATAAGTTAATCTAAACGTCTAGGTTATAGCCTGGCTACTGATTCTATTGTAGTGATATATTTTAACTCTTTATACTTTCCACGCTTTCTTCTCGGCGCATAGAACTCATTCAAACTCATCCCTCAACCAGAGGACTGAGACGACAAGGGTACAACACTGGATTCATAACATTTTTCCCTATAAAGGCACCACCAAGAAGTTCGAAATATTAATACCGGGGGCGTTCGAAAGAACATTTCACGAACACTCGCTGTGTTTAAGTGTGTAAATATGTGCGCCCGCTATTACTTAACCCATTGATTTCATTAGACTATGTAATAGCGAGCACTAGACACGATTTTTGAAAAACCGATATAGCTCATTGGGCCAGATTAAAAACTTCAAAATCACACAGAAAACTACGCTAAAGCGCCTTTAAACAAATGGAGAAGGCGAGCCCATGCTCTTTCCGCTTGCTGTTCGTGATAGCCATGAAAATCCGGTGTGCACCAGCCGTGCAAGGTACCTTCATAGACCTCAATTTCAACGGGAATACCCGCGTCATCGTAGGCGGCTTTTATGATGTTTTTGGTTTCAGGTGATCGTTGGTCATCGTTTTCAGCAACGGCATGAAACCCGGGTGCTGAGGATTTTGAGATAAGCAGATGCGGGCTATTGGCGCCATCGGTAACCATGCTTCTGCTGCCGTGGAATGAAGCCACAGCACCAACACGATCTGGAACGGCCGCTGCCGTCAGCACGACAAGTTCGCCTGCCATACAGTAGCCGAACGTACCGATTTTACGATCCACATCGACACTCGGCTGGCCATCAAGAAAGTTGATATAGGCCTTCGCATCGGAGCTAACAACTTTCTCAGTCAGCTTCCATGCCATGTTTCTTAACGTATCCATGATCTCGGGATCACTAAAACTCGCATCGGGTGCGACCACTGGCGCTTTAGCGTCTCGATAATATGGATTGACGACCAAAACTGAGTAACCCGCCTCAGCCAAACGCTTGCCTATAAGCTCATAGACTGGCCGCAAGCCTTTAATATCCGGCCACAAGAGCACACCTGGGTGCTTGCCACTGGAGGGATGCACAAAATAGCAATCAGCAATACCATCGGGTGTTGTTACCTCAACGCGCGTTTCTGTCACTGCACCCGCATAGGCAGCCTTGGGCAACACGGCTGCTATGAAGGCTGCAACACCCAGCTTATTAAACCCCCTCCTGTTTATTTTCCCTTCATTTAACAGGTATTGCTTAGCGTCTTGTTCGGTCATTTCATCACACATAGTTATGCCTATTGATATATTTGGCCTTGATTATTCGATTATTTATTAGCAACACTCAAAATGTGCATTGAATACACTTAAGCGATAAAGAAGACCAAATTTACGCGCAAGCTACAACGAGGCTGCGTTGAAACGTTTTGAGCGTGTGATAAAACGCATACTGGAATTTTGGATTGAACTTTCACTACTCATGGATGCCGAGCCTTGTCTCCTGGGAAATGACGTGTCGTGACATTTTCAGGAAGCCCGGAAACCTCTCATATCTCAGGGGGTGAATCTGAACCCAGAAACCTGATCACGATTTCTGCAAACTTGTCCGGCTCCTCTGCCCAAGTCCAATGCCCGGTTTTTTCAAGAAACTCCAGCCGGCCTACTCCTTCCGGCAGCATTTTATAGAATCGATACGCCATTTGCGGGGTGGTTTTCCAATCTATTCTCCCGTTAAGGATCAATGTGGGGACATTAAAAGACTTTAATGTCTCTTTGTTAACGACGATGTCTTTTAAGGTGCCTGTAATTTCAACCTCAGGATCATTGCCGGCTATATCCCTATAGACCTCAATATTAAATCGATCTCTTTGATCTGTTGATCGATACTTCCGTAGCTTGGCTCTGTTTTTAGGGTCATGCCAATCCGATACATTCCCCATTTTTCGATCATAAAAGGGCTTCGAATACTCCTTCTCGCTGCTTAGAACCCCTTTCGCTCTTATTTTTTCCAGCGCTTCCCATTCCTGAGGGAAGAAGGTGCGTCTCAGGTATTTGGCCGCATCCACGTTCATTTGCTGACTGATGCCATCGGCTGAAGCACTCAACATAATCAGTTTTTCTACATTCTGCGGATATTGAATGGCGTATTGCAGAGCGGGAATACCGCCATAGGAGTGCGCGGCTAATACGATTTTATTCACATCGAGGTGCTTTCGGAGAGTTTCGATATCCTGGACTGTAATTTTCGGGGAAAACGTTTCTGGAATGTTTCGAGTTGATCGGCCTACGCCGGTTTCGTCAAAATAGACAATCTTGTAATTGTAAGGTTTTAAGAAATCCAGCGCCCCCCAGAACACTGTTCTGCTGGCGCCGGGGCCGCCATTGATCATCACAACCGGAGTACCAGCCCCCTCTTCTTCGTAATATAGTTTCCCAAATTTACTGGGGATATAGCTGCCTTGGCCGTAAGGCTTTGGAAGTTGGTCGGAGTTTGCGCCTGCTCCTGGGGATGCTGAAAGCATGGGCAAAAATAAGACAAGGGTTAAAGCGAGCAAGCTCAGTTTATCGTTCATGATTTCTCTCAATATTTGTAGGTGGTGGCTATTGCTGCGGGATAAGTTGAATTGTGTAGGTTTTGCTTTTACCGATAGTTGAGCTGTAGTGATCGGCATCGCCGTTGGCAAGCAAGGTGCGTATCCCCACTTTGTTGACCATCAGCAATCGATCTCCACGTTCAGAGGAATAGGCATAAATGGGCCAATCTGTTACAGGCTTTCCGTTGGCGTTAAATTTATTTAGCCACCGGGTAAAGGAGGTGCTTTCATTGGCGAGATAACACTGATCATCCGTACACTTTATTTCGCCTGATCCATTCGATTCGTCAAAGCTGGCTTTGTATCGTGCTTGTGATTTGAGGTCCCTTGCTTTTGCGCTATCCAGATACAAGCTAGCCAGGCTATAGGCCATTTCATCTATCGCAGAAACCCAGCTGGCATTTGATAGAATGGCGATACTCAATGCCTCTTCGGGATAGAGCACGAGTATTGAACGTGCTCCCGGGGTTGAGCCCGCATGGTGGTAGACCTTTCTTCCCTGAAAGTCCTCACCCATCCGCCAGCCAAAGCCAAGCTGATATTTAGCTGTGCCAACGGCTGTTCCTGCGGTGGTATAAGTCGGTGAAAACAACAAGGCTTTCAATGCAGGGTTACGGTGGCTTCTGTCGATCACCTGGTATCCGAACTGCGCCAGATCGGCCGCCGTGGCGGATAGGCCTGCTCCAAAAACACTGTATGACTTTTCACCGAATTCTTCTTCACTGGCACCACTGGATGACAAGGAATAAAGTTTGGAAGTATTTGGAGCCAGATTTCGAATATCTTCGATAATGGGCGTTTTTCTGCCCGTCCAACGCGCTACAAAAGCTGGCAAGCTTTCAGATAGCGACATAGTCGAAATTGATTCTTGCACTGCGCCAGCCAAGGTATAGCCGTGACTTGAGTAGTGGTATTTTTCACCCGGACTGGAAAGCAGGTTCCTTCCTTTCAGTGTGCTTAGAGCCTCTATTGCAGAGTCATAATGGCGCTTATAAAGGTCGTAATCTTTTGCCTGGTAATGGGGCATTCCTGAAATATGCGCTAACAGCTGCCGGGTACTTATCGGGTGATACTTTCTATCCAGCTGGGGCAGGTATTCGCCAATTGGCGCATCTGGCTTGAGCTTTCCTTCCATAGCCAGTTCGGCAAGCATCGTCGCCCCAATGATTTTAGACACGCTCGCCAACCTGAAAATGCTTTCTCTGTGGCTCTTCTCTTTCTTTTCAAGATTCGTAAACCCTGATGAGACAGAGGCAACGGTGCTGCCTTTGTGAACAACGGCAACTGAGTATGCGGGCACTCCGGTCATCTCGTTCAAACGGCTAAGCAATTTGAAAAGCTCTTGTTCGTATTGGGATCGTTGGGATTGCTCATGATTGCTGGCATCACCGTTGCTCGCTTGAGCGTGAGTGGGCCATACAAGCACCAGTAGTAAGACTGTGAGTAATTGTTTCATATCGTGCTCCTTTTTTTGGAGTAGAGCACGAAGCCCCTCAAAGCAAGCAGTCAAGAAGGGTCACGAGAGGTTATTAATGGTTATCGGCCGTCTAATCGAGGGGGTGAACGGTCTTATGAAGGATTATGAAGAGTTATGACGGCTTGGCCAGGGCCTTTAAATGGGACCAAATCGGGTGTTTGGGGTTGTCTTTATGTTGTTTACCCAGGTTCAGTTTTCCCGAGGCAATCAGTTTAAGCATTCCGTTGAGATGCGATTGCAGAACCTCCTCAGCATTCAAACCGGGCGTCAACTCAAGGCTATCCGCCCTGAGTATCGTCGCGGTTCTGGGCTCAACTATGCTCAAATTAACGAGCACTTTCTCATTCTTGTTGATCAACTCAAAGTAACTTATTAAGGCGATTCGGCTTCTTCTTGCCTGAACAGGTACAAGCACCCCCTCCTGTCGATCGGACAGTACCAGGTGGATGTTACTGTCCGCATTTTCATTGAGTAACATTTTCTGCCAGTTCGCGTATATAGAAGCAGCCGCTTTAGGCATGTCGGTTTGTTTGATGTTTGTCCAGAGAGCGACTCGGTTGTTGGTGTATGTCGTACTTGAACTGGTTTTGTAAATAAACACAGTTGCGACCAGAAGGAATGCAAGTGTGACAGCCAATAAAGCAACGTTCTTATGCACCCGAGAGATCTCGAAACCGCTTCTTTCTTCTTCAGGGGCGCTCGCTTGCTGCTCGTTTTGTAAACCGCCCCCGATAATCAGGCGATAACCCTCACCCCGAACCGATTGCACCACCAAGCCATCAATACCCGCCTCAGCAAGTGACTTCCTCAAAACAAACACTCTCTGCTTTAGAGTCTCATTACTCACCGTACTGTTCTCCCAAACTTGTGAGATCAGCGTGTTTACGGAAAGCGTTTCCTGATTTGCATCGGCAAGGGCTTTAAGCAATCTAAAACTTAATGGATTGAGAGTAAGAACATGGCCATCATATTTCACCGTATGGTTAAGATGATTAAAATCCGGAATTCCAACTGACATGCTCTTAAAACTCGCAAACTGATACATTACTGAACGATGGATGGCGTCAAGTTTAACGATTCCAGGATTCACCTTTCAAGGCGTGATGGTGTTATTGGATTTATCAGATCACAATGGGGCCGCCCAATACAACAATGTAAAGCGCGGCCCAACCTTTAGCGAGCACTATTTTGTCTCGGTTATCTTCTGGTTGTGTTTGTGAGCCAAGTCGATCGTGTGTGACAGTAGTTTCCGGCTACCGGGGGCGCCGTGCGTTGGGATCACCTGTTTGGCGTCCGGAAAATTATCAGCCACCGTTTCGACCGTATTCGCCCAGGCAAGAACATCACCATCGCGTGTATTTCCCAAACTTATGGAGTTGCCCGGACGAATCAGGCAGCCACCATAGATAATTTTCTCCGCCGGCAGGTAAACCACAATATTATCGTGTGTGTGGCCGGCTCCGGGGTACAGCACCACGAACGGAGACAGATCTTCGCTAAGGTTTTGTGCGTTGAACGCCAGTTCAAATTTCGCTGGTTCCAAGTCATGTGACGGCGCCAGCTTATTGCTCAAGGCGCTGGCCCAGGTTTGAACATTGTGTTTATGAAGGGCTGCTACGCCGCCCATTTTGTCCGAATGGGCATGGGTAAACACGGCATGCGTGATATCGCGTTTCAGCTTATTTTGCGTCCACTCCAATATGAATTCAGTTTGTTCGTTATCCCAGGCTGTATCGACCAACGTAACACGTTCCTCGCCGAGAACAATAAGCCCGTTTGCAGGCACTCGCCCCCATTTTCCAACCGTTTTGTAACTGGTGTGCATCCATACACGGTCTGAAAGACGGGTAAATTCGATGTCCTTGTATACAGCATCCGACTTGGCGCTTGCAGCATGACCGAAGTTGGCCACCAGTAGGCAACTTACCAGAAAAAATCCATATCGCACCGTGCTCATCATAACGCCAGCCCCCTATCCTCGCAGAAAACGTGTTTTTCAAGCGAGGAGAACCCCGCATTCAGGAATCTAAGACCTAGATAGCGCCCAATAGATCCAAAAATCGATCCGCTTTTTTAGCATCCAGATTTCTGAGAAGCGTTTCTGCTTTGGCGTCCAGTGTGACACTGGCGTTTTTCAGCAGCTCTTCGCCAGCCGGCGTAATCTTGACCAGACTGACTCGCGCATCTCGCTTATTCAGCTCTTTTTTAACCAGGCCTATTTTCTCCATGGGCATCAACATTCGGGTAATACCCGACGCGGTTCTGGCCAAGGCTTCTGCAATATCCACTCGCCTGAGAGACTGATTGGGCGCCTCTGCAAGATTAAGCAACACCATGTATTCACTCAGACCAATACCATGCACCGCCCCCAGACTACTGTCCAAGTGCTTGGAGATTATGGCCGTATTCAACCAAAGGCTTTTAGCGATGGCCCCGTATTTAGATTCCTCACTCATTGATAAGTACCGTCCATTTACTTGATTAGTGAAGTATATGTGAATATTAATTCTTGTCAAACAGGATGCCTGCCCTTCAACTCAAACGGTTGCTTTTTACCGACCAGGTGAAGCATTGGCCGTGTATAATCACCCGGGCAAAACGGCACTGGCCTTCTTTCACTCAGCGTGGAGGAACGCCCATTGCCTTAACGAGCGCTTTTAAAGAATCCGGTTTTAAGGAATCCTGCATGAAATATATCGAGGTCAATGTGAAAACGGCCCTGATTGTTCACGGTTTTGACGAGGACAATCAAGAGATCATCGAAAAAGTCAACGACGAGAATTACATGAAAAAGCTGGTATCGATTGAGCGCATCCAGTCGATCAGCAATCAGTATCTACTGGTGTCATCCTCGCACGGTCGCATCATTTATTGGGAATACGAAGAGGATTACGCCGAGATCAAGGCCAAGCTGGAAAGCCAGGGCATGATTGTTTAAAGGCGCTCAAGCGAAAAGCAGGCATCGAGTATCATTCAGACAAGTGATACTCGCCGCCGCTCAGTCGAGCAGCTTTAACCAATCAACATAAAACGTATTCGAACTTTTCTCATAGCGCGCAAAAAACTCTACGTTTTGCCCTGTCTTCAATGCAAAACGATTTGAACTTTTCCCCCGTACATCCGATACCTTGAAGTTTAATGGCATGGTAAGGCGGCGATCATCGATAACCAGCTGTTTTTTATCGTGGTGTACATAATCAATGGTTCCACGTAATACACCTACAAGCTGAACGGAGCCATGTTCATCGTAGCTTTGCGCCAATACGGAAACCATTGAAACTATCAACATCAGCGAGCAGAAGAGTGTTAATATTCGCATTGCATACTCCTTTACTTTGATTTAATCCATGAAGTCACTCGGGAAGGACTGCCGGAACCTTTCAAAGTAATGAATTGAACATTACCTTCCTGATCCGCATAGGCCACCTTGCTGCCACCATTAACATCACTAATAAGGGATAAGGCGCCCGGCATATTACTGAGTTTAATGCCCGCAAGATGTTCAGATCCGATATGAGCTTTGGTGAAGATTTCGAACGGTGGCTCACCTCCGGTAAACAAATCAACCGCCATCAGGAATCCACCCGGGTTCCCTTCACAGCTTGCCGCATCGGGAATGATGCTGCCGAAAACCGCCACAGAACTGCCAACCACGAACGAATTAATAATACGCTCCCGGTCCGCTGGCAAATCAATGTACCAACCTGCCTCTGATAAGACGTCATCGTAGTCTACAGCGTTGTTACTGATGATCCGCGTATCCGCCACCTCACTAATAATTTGGGTCTGCAGGTTTCCGCGCGTCAGGCCGCCGCTGCCCGAATCCCAGATTCCATATGCAGATTGCGGAGCATCAATTCCTTGATCGCCATTGGCAATAAATTGTCCGGTGCCAAAATACACCAGCAGACTCGGCACATACCTCCTGGACAATCTAAAGCGATGCGACTTCACAACCGGCATACTGGTAATGGGCTGACGATTCGCTACCTTTCCGTTCGATTCACAGGGAGACTGGTAGCATGCGGTGAACAAGGGTTGATTCCGTCCACCATCTTGATGCGCAACTCGCCACTCTCTGGGGTTATTGTCGCTAAGGTCGAATGACCACATATTACCGTGGAGGTCTCCAGCATAAACCCGATCGGCAATATAATCATTGTCCATGTCCAACACCAACGGTGTCGATAAGCCATTACAGTCACTGTCTATATCCTGACAGTTTCTCATGGCGATAAGATCAGCATCGCCATTGTTTTTGGTTTCCAAAATACGGTATGAAGGGCTCTGATTATCAAGGTACACAATAAACAATTTTGCATGTCCATCACTGTTTGAACCGCCGTTGTAACCGTTCCCCATAACCACAGCCCAGCGTCCATCGTTCAATCGCACCACCACAGGCTCGCTGAACGTGAAGCCCAGGTCTTTGTGGGTGAATTCCTTAACAACGCTGTTGGCGGCATTGCCTTCATTGACCGTATCGGGATTACTGACATCCAACACATAAATCCCCCGACCACCACCTCGCAACGCCCCGACCAGATACGACCTCCAGGCACCATTGACATATACATCACGAACGGCAACTGGGCCATCTACATAGGGAATGTGGGAATAATTTTCTGAAGAGAGATAGTGCAAACCAAAAGCTGCGCTCTCATTGAACAGTAGGGCGGGCACATAGGCAAAACGCTCTTCGCCGGTTTCAGCATCAAAACCATGCAACATTCCATCATTCGCGCCAACGTAAACCATCTTGCGCCGATCCTGCCAGGATTTTGCAAAGGTAATGTAAGAACGAGCACTGTCGTTACCCTCTATCTTATCGGGATAATTGGAATTCGGGCCAGCGACAAACACGGGTGAGGAATGTGCAATATCCCCCAAACGCTCCCCCACACGATTGCGAAACTCTTTGTTAAAATTTCTGGCAATAGCCGAGCTGTCCGCTTCTCCAGATTCATAACTGTGATCGCCCCTAAGAAAGTCCACCAGCCGCTTGCCATATGTGCTGTTATCCCGAATCTGGCCTGAATCTACAGCCGAGGCATGAGGGGCATCAAAGAGCAAGTCTTCAATCTGAGCAGCCGATAATTCATTGTTTGCGCTCGGTGATACATAGTCGTTTGGGAAACGGAATGGTACCCCTCTGGTTCCGTTGAAAGTCAGGATCTGACGATCATTCGGGGATACCGATTTAAGTTTTTCAGCCGCAGACCATTCATCCGTCAGCTTAAAGCCGCCGTCATGGTCCCGCTCGAGCTTCTGTCGGATTAAATCACCTGCCCAGGCTTTTTCAGGGGAGAAAACCGCTTTAAACACTGCAGAATCAGCGCTGATAGAAGAACGATTCAAAGCAATGCCTGAAGACGAGCCCACCTTTGTTTTGATGGAATTGATGGCATCGGAAAGACGCTCGATCAGTTCCTGAGGGTTTTTTGCGCTTAAAAACTCACCCCGCGAATTATAGGCAGCATGCAACATATCATCGATGGTCGTCGATTGGTCTCTCACTGGTAACGGCCAGGCACCATCAAGCGGGGGTTCTTCCAGAGTGCCATTAACCCCAAATGCGACGGTATAGCTGACCAAGTGCTGAGCCCTGTTCAATCTGGGATCAGGTGTAAGACCGGGATCCGGTTCGGTACCGACCAAATCGGGCAAGCTCGGTGCCAAATCTTCTTCGTAATAATGCATAGCCACATCGGCCAACGTATTGGAATGATGATCGCCGTAACGCCCACCATCAAAGTGTGTGTTATTGTCACCGTCCGCATTCCCCACGTTTGGGTCTCGGCCATTCCAGAAGCCATCACTCATGACAACAGAAAAGTTTTGTTGGCAGGCGCCGTTTTCAGCCGACGATAAAATGGGAGATGGTTCAGAGGTATTTCCAAACAAGCGGTTAGGCGTAGATTGGTTTTGGTGAAAGTATCGGCCAACACGCTCCAGACTTCGACGAAGTGGAGTGCCACCTCCGGGATTAATTTCAAACAGGCTTTGCATCAAAGCATTTTTATTGTTGCGATTTTCATCATTGATTGGCGTGCTCAGGTCATCAATATTTCTCACCGGGATTCCGACCGACCTGTTGTTGTGCAAAGTTGCCAATCCCATACGGGCATCGCCCTCAATAATAATCTGAGACAATGCACGCTTGGCGACATAGTCCCGTGTTCGGTAATAGGTATACCAGTTTGCGAAATCGATCTGCTGCTCAGGCGAAAGGCTTCTGGCCCGAATCTGCCTGCCGGTTTTGCATTCACCTGGATCATAGCGGCCGTTTCCCTTGCCATCGGCTTCGGGGGCATCTACCCACTCATGGAAGTACATTTCGCTGATGTCAACTTGGTTGTCCGGGCTGCCATATGGGTTGTCCAGTGCTGTCGTCAACGTGCGATTAGCAAACTCATTCCCCCGCGAATCAACACCACGCCAGGGAGTATAAGCCAAACGCTTTTCAAGGGTATCGTTTGCCGGGTCCGCCAGCTTTTTACGATAAAGATTGGCGTTGTACCACATTGCGTTTGTAGCTGCGCAGCGGAAAAAAGCCTGAGTATTGGTGTTGTAAACCTCTGAGTTGGTGATTAGAAAGTCCCAGCCCATACTTCCTGAATCGTCCACCAGAAACATAATGTTCGACTGAGGTGTCTTGCCAACAAACAATGGCTGATTCGCTATCTGGCCGGGGGCCGACATCGCACTAAGCGAGCTGAAAAGTGCAGAAAACGAAACGGTTACAACCTGAAGGTAAATCTTGGTGGATAACTGATCACGTTCCATGATGATCTACGTCCAGTTGGATTTCACAAAGTCGAAGACGGACTGGCGACGAACTGGAAGCCGAAAGAAACACCCACATTTTGAAATTTGAAACCCAGAACTCAACATACCATATTCCTCTGACGACTCAGGAAAAACCCGCTTTAAACACTGCATCCATAAATGGAATTTACAAATAGGTTAAGCAAGGGAGGCTATCGTTCTCAAGGTAAAAACCGAAACAACATTGAAAAAACATACGAAGATATGAGTTAACAATAAGACGCTGAAATATTTCTCTTCAAGAACAAACTATAGTGTGACTAAAAAACATCGAATAATTACTTTACCTTGAAGAAGGTAGCTTTACAGTGGACAAAAACCGTCAGGGCAGCGGGCTCATCAACCAGTCTGTAACAATTGAGAAACCATATTCGTCTAAGGAAAGTCTTGCTCCAACGACAGGCAGTACTGGGAACACAGCCGCTGAAACCTATCAACCAATATAAGTTCAAGGTAAGCACAATGAAAATACATACAGCGATCCTGCTCGCACTTAGCGCTTCATGGAATTCAGCAAAAGCAGACATTCACACCAAGAATACAAATGAAGAACACACAATGAATATGATGACGCAGGTTGTGAAGGATTATCACTTGCCATCATTCTCCGTGGCGATTGGCATTGGGGATAACGTCGTTTTTGCGGAGGCAGTTGGGTATGCAGACATTGAGAACAATCGGTTTGCAAACATCGAAACGCAATACTCAGTAGGCAGCTTGGCAAAGCCGATGACGGGCCTGGCACTCGCCAAACTTGTCGACAGTGGCAAAGTCCACCTAGATGACAAAGTGAGCAAATACCTCAGCAATCCAGCTTACACAAATTTGTTTACGGTAAAGGAGCTGGCAAGTCATATTGCCGGCGTTCCACATGATACGAAGGAAAGAGACGTTGCTGAATTTGATGCGCCTCGGAATCACGAAAGTCCTTTCGATGCTTTCCATGTTTTTGAGTCGCATCCACTTCTGTTTGCACCGGGCACAGATTATAAGTATTCCTCCAATGGCTACATTCTTCTGTCAGCCGTCATCCAACAATCAGCCGGTATGAGCTACGTCGAATACCTAAAGGAATCGCTGTGGTCTCCCTTTAACATGAGTCATACAGAACACGATACGTCTTTAGCGGGAAAAGAACATGAAGCCAGCTACTACGCTGAACGGCGAAACGATGGAACATACACCCGCGCAACAGCTCAGAGGGATCGAAGCTTTCTATTCGGCGGAGGCGGCTTTCTCTCCACGCCGTCTGATCTGGTTAAGATGGCACAGGCCAGTTACGACAACAATTACCTCGCCAACACAAGCCGAAAAGCACTCTTTGAACCAGCCAAACTGAGAAGCGGAGAGGCAAACCCCGGAAAATATTCTCTGGGCTGGAGAGTAGGCAAGATAAAACTGGACGAGGCCAATAAAGGCAGCTGGACAGCCCTTCATCATGGCGGTGTTACCGATAAGGCTTCAACGGCCTACCTGTTGGTGATTCCGGAATGCCAGGCATCCATTGCTTTTGCGAGCAATTATGTTCCTGATAAATTCTGGAAGATACGTGGCATTGCGGGTCGAGCACTAAAGAAATATATACCAGCAGGCTCCTGCTCAAAGTTAACCAAGCCTTCGAGCTAGCCATTGGATTTGCAGGTCACACCCGCAAACAAGGCGGTATTGCTGACTGATGACTTTTCTTTGAAGCATTCAAGGTATATGATATGTAGCACATTGCTATAAATCATACTCAAGGCTATTCTATGGGCATTGTCAAAATTTCAGACGAGCTGCACGAAGAAGTTCGAAAGAACAGCGCAGTCATGGAACGCTCCATTAATTCACAGGCTGAATTCTGGATCAAAATCGGGCGCTTAGCCGAACAGAACCCCACGCTGACCTTTGAGCAAATTATTGAACGCGAGAAGCAGCTGCAAAACGTCACGACCATCAGGCTGGCCAATGAATAATATCCAGATCAAATCCACCGAAGACATCGAATTGATGCGGGAATCCGGGCGCTTGCTGGCTCAGGTTTTCTCCGCACTGGATGCCTATATACACCGTGGTTTGTCGACAATGGAGATTAACGATTTTGTAGAGCGCTACATTGTTCATACGCTTCATGCCCGCCCGGCCAGCAAAGGCCAATACGGTTATCAATATGTACTCAATTCCTCAGTCAATGAAGTGGTTTGCCACGGTGTCCCCTCTCCGGCTAAAAAGCTTCGGGAAGGTGATATCGTGAACATTGATATCACCCTGGAGAAAAACGGCTTTGTCTCTGACAGCAGCAAAATGTACTGTATTGGCCAAGTATTCCCGGCTGCCAGACAGCTGGTTGATGTGACTTACGAATCGATGTGGAAAGGTATTCTCGCGGTAAAACCCAATGCCACGACCGGTGATATTGGCCATGCCATTCAGACACATGCCGAAAAGCATGGTTATAGTGTCGTGCGCGAATACTGCGGCCATGGCATTGGCCGCGAAATGCATGAAGAGCCACAAATTCTGCATTATGGTATACCGGGCACTGGCATTACGCTGCAAGAGGGCATGACCTTTACTATCGAGCCGATGATCAATCAGGGTACGCATCGCACCAAGGAAAAACGGGACGGCTGGACCGTCGTCACTAAAGATAAAAAGTTATCGGCCCAATGGGAGCACACCATTCTGGTCAGCTCAACCGGGTTTGAGGTATTAACTCTCAGGCCTGAAGAACATATCCCAAAGCCTTAACCGGAGAAGTTTGAATGCAGTTAGTCGTCGGTACGGATTCCACCTGGTCGCTCAGAGCCTGGATATGCAGCCAGATTGCAAACCTTGATATTGATCTCACCGTGATCGATTTGACTCGGGATAATTACAAAGCGGAAATCTGTAAACGTTCAAAAGCGGGTCAGGTTCCTTTTTTGCTGGATGAAGATATCGTCATCCATGATTCACTGGCAATCGCTGAGTATTTCAATGAGATTTCCGACGGTGCCGTGTTTCCCGTATCAAGCTCTGAACGCGCCCTGGCTCGAAGCTTGTGTGCCGAACTCCACTCCGGATTTATGCAACTTCGTTCGCGCTGCCCATTTACACTGAAAGCGACAGAGCCCTTGCAACAATTCGACAACGGTATTCAAACAGAGATCGATCGGCTTGCGTCGATATTTGAATCAGCAAATGGGCCGTTTATGTTTTCCAGAGCCAGCGCAGTGGATGCATTTTATTCCATTCTCGCTTTCAGGTTGCAAAGCTATGGCATCAAACTCGATGGCAAGGCGGGAGAATACCAACAGAACCTTTTGAACTGGGATTTGCTCAACGCCGCCATCCATCAGGCACAGCGTTGGAACCAGAGCACGAATACTTAAAACGCGGAATAAACTTGTGAGCCAGCGCAGCTTTACATCCAAAGACGCCGCCTTGACGATTAATTATATCGGCTTTGTCTTCCGCACTCTGGTGGCCGAAGGTTACGCGGCAGAAGCGCTTTTAAAAAATACAGCACTGAGTGAAGACGACTTATTAAACCCGGACTTTCGCTGCACTTTCGAGCAACATAAAACCTTTGTACTGAACGCCATTAATCTAACGGGCGATCCACACCTCGGCCCACGCATGGCGGCGCGCTTTAACCCTTTGAACATCGGCCTGCCCGCGTCTGCGGCCCTGAGCAGCGATGTTTTTTCAACGGCACTCGATGTGCTTCGACAGTTTGTTTCCCTGAACTTTTCCATCTTGTCCTTTGATTATGAGCAGGAAGGCGAAGAGCTCGTGATTCGCTGGCAACCTGCGGTAGATGTTAGTGATATCGAATATTTTGTGGTGGGCAGCAGCATCGTTGTGACAGAAAACTTCTGGAAATTGCTGCTCGGTGAAGAACAGATAACACTTTTTGCGGAACTGGCCCTGCCTGAACCGGAAGGCTGGGCGGAGTTTGCACCCTCACTGAATTTCCCGATACGTTTCGATGCGCCTTTCAGTCGGGTCGTCATGCCAGCTCATTATCTTCAAAGGCCTCTGAGCGGAACCGATCCGGTATTGCATCAAAATATGCTTCGTCTGTGTGAAAAGCAGCGCGCTGAAAGGTTTTTTGAGGAAGGGCTGGATGCCCGGCTACGCAATTTAATCGTAAAACACCGCTATCAAAACCTTCCGATTGAGCAAGCCGCCGAAGCCTTGGGCTTGTCTGAACGCAGCCTGCGTCGACAACTCAGTCAAGCTGACAGCAGCTACAAGAAGATTGTCGATGAATTGCGCCAATCCCGAGCTCGAGAACTGCTTGCGGTCTCAGGGTTGCCGGTGAGTACAATTGCCTACGACCTGGGTTTTAGCGACCCATCCAACTTTGCTCGCACGTTTAAACGCTGGGCCGGCATGTCACCACTGGAATACCGCGAGCAGCTTGCGGGCAATCGCCAAAACTGACCTGTAAATGGCCGCCAATGATCGGCCAAACACCGTTAACTGCGTTAAGATTGTCTCCTGATCACAATCAATAATAAGGAGATCTATCGTGTCTGCCGTTGTCGATGTCTTTTTTTCCTTTCGCAGTCCCTATTCTTATCTGGTCACACCTGATCTACTGAAGCTCCGGGATGATTACCATGTCGAGGTTAAGCTGCGTCCAGTACTTCCCATCGCGCTCCGCGCCAAAGAAGCCGTGTTTGACGATCCTCAGGGGCAAAAGAAGGTCAGCTACATCCTCACCGATGCCTTTCGCCGAGCTGACTATTTGGGCATGAAAATCACCTGGCCCTCACCCGACCCCATCGTACAAGATCTCAGTACCTTCGAGGTTGCCGAAGAGCAACCCTACATTTATCGATTGAGTGCGCTAGGCGTAGCCGCTGAGCGACTCGGCAAGGGTATTGATCTGGCCTATGTCATTTCCCACTTGATCTTTGGTGGCACTGAGGGTTGGGATAAAGGCGACCATATGAAAAAGGCCTTGGCGTCGGTCGATATCGATCTGGACACACTGGAAGCAAATCTGGACCTTGAGGAATGCCTGAAGGAAGTGGAACACAATCAAACCCTGCTGGACGAATCCGGGCACTGGGGAGTACCCACAATGGCATTCAATGGAGAACCGTTTTTTGGCCAGGATCGTATCGACACCTTGCGCTGGCGATTGGATCAACATGGCTTAAATAAAAACCCATAAAAGGTTAATGCCTAATTAGCAGCCAAGACCAAAAGCTCAAAACAATAAGCACCGTAAGGAGCAAGCGATGGATCTTCAAATCAAAGGTAAAAAAGCACTGATGGCCGGCGGCAGTGCGGGCATGGGGCGCGCAACCGCAGAACGCTTGGCTGAAGCCGGGGTAGAACTGTATATCAGCGCTCGCCGGGAAGCGCGATTAAAACAAGCCGCCCAGGAAATCTCTGAACGTTACCATATTGCCGTTACACCGATCGTGGCTGACTCTTCCACAGAAAGCGGGCGCGAGGCCCTGTTTGCAGCCTGCCCGGATCCGGATATTCTTGGCATTACCATCAAGCCGCCGGCACCCAATGGAGACTTCCTGAAAGTAACACCGGAAATGTGGCGAGATTCCATTGAAACCACCTTGCTCGGCCCGATCGAAATCATGCGTCACTATATTCCTGTCATGAAGGATAAGGGCTGGGGGCGTATTGTGAACATTGCGACCTTTTCCGCCAAGAATCCCATGATTTGGAGATTAATGTCCGGCCCGGCTCGCTCCGCCTTAATTAATTACACGGCGAGTGTTTCCAGGGAAGTGGCGCGTTTCGGGGTAAACATCAATAATCTGCTGCCCGGCATGTTTCAAACAGAAGGGATGAGTGAAAGTCTGGAACCCTACGCCGATGCTTTCGGTTTGGAACCCAATGAAGAAGTCGTGTTCACACACTTTTTGGAAAACAATAAAATCCCGGCAGGCTTTCTGGCCGAAGCCGATGACCTCGCGCCCATGGCGGCATTATTGTGCAGCCCTTTATCCCGTTTTATCGTCGGACAAAACATTGTGATTGACGGCGGACAGCATCATTCATTGTTCTAGGAAGCGTTTTGAAGAGGAATACTGTCGAGCAAATGCTTTTAATGTATTGCTTTGACAGTATCTCTTTAGGCCCAAGCCAAGCCTAAAGAGATTCTTTGCTGATTAACCCACCGACTTTGAGTAGGAATCAATAGCACTCACCACCTCGCTGGAAGCGGATTCAATTTTTGCAATTACCTCACCCGTTTCATTGGCAAGCTCCACCCCACGCATCGCCTGCTCCAGAGTCGTCGCCATGCTATTGGATGCAGAAGAGGTATCTTCCTGAATTGAGTGAATCATGCTGGAAATTTCTGATGTGGATTGCGACGTTCTCGCCGCCAGCTGGCGAACTTCATCAGCCACCACTGCAAAACCACGGCCTTGATCACCTGCACGGGCGGCCTCGATAGCGGCGTTCAGTGCCAGCAAATTAGTCTGGTCGGCAATTTCCTGAATCGTGCTGATGATGGAGTTAATCTGGGTCGACTGCGCGTTCAGGCTTTCAATGTGTTCGGATGATTCTTTCACCGAATCCGCGATATTGGTCATTTCCTTGGCGGCGTTGCCAATCACTTCTCCACCCTGCTGTGCAATGGAATACGTTTCTCCGGAAATTTTGCGCGCGATAACCGCGCTCTCTTCGGTTCGCTGGGATTGTTCGGTCTGCTGAGTAATATCCGAAGCAAATTTCACCACCCGGAATAAACGCCCTTTCATGTCGTAAACCGGGTTATAGGATGCTTCCAGCCAAAGTGTTCGGCCGGAAGAATCAATCCGCTTAAATTGTCCCGCAGCAAACTCGCCGGTGTTCAATTTTTCCCAGAAACGAACGTACTCTTCGCTATTGGCCAGTTCGGGCTCACAGAACATGCGGTGGTGCTGTCCCACAATCTGATCCTTGCTATAGCCCACCGCTTGCAAGAAGTTATTATTGCAGTCAATGATGGTGCCATCGGGTTCAAATTCGATGATTGCCGAAGAACGGCTGAGCGCATCAACTTTCGCGCGAACATTTTGCTCGTCGAGAACCCGGCTGGTGATATCCGCGGCAAACTTAACAACCTTTTCCACCTGGCCTCCCGCGCCGCGAATTGGGTTATAGGTCGCCTCCAACCAGATCACCTCACCGTTTTTATTAACTCGATCGAATTGCCCTGAAACTACCTGACCGGAACGCAAGGTATTCCAAAACTGCTTATATTCCTCTGAGCGGGCGTATTCGGGGGCACAAAAAATCTCATGATGCTTGCCCTGAATTTCTTTAAAAGAATAACCCGTCGTGGACAAAAAGTTCTCATTGGCTTTTAGTATATGGCCGCCGGTATCAAACTCGATAACCGCCATTGAATGATCCAGAGCGCTCAAAATAGCCTGACATGCACCCAATTCCGTCTTTAACGCATTATTTTCATTTTCTAATTCTGAAGATCCAAACCATGACATGGCGATATACCCTGTTAGCCAAATGATATTGACTTAACTATCGTCTAAATTTGCAAAGACTTTAGACCCAGCAAATAAAGTTTGTGCATTTTTTGCTCTGCGACACAGTGGGCTGGAACATTATGTTAAAAACCAGCTAAACCCTTTGCGGGCTGCGGCATAACGTGGACTTATGGCTGGCATTCCCGAGAAGAAAAGTACAAAAAAAGGCCGCAATATTGCGGCCAAGGGTCTTAGGGTGTTCGGTGCGTAAACCAACAAACTTTAGCGGTAACTAACATTGTGCTGAGACTACTATGTGCCAGGCAATGAAAGTTACCCATATAGATTATTGATTTGAAAAAAGGTTCAGCTGATGATCGCCTTCACCGAGGTCTTCCATTTCGTTGGATTCTGTCAGCAATTGATAGGCTCTTCTCGGGGTAAGATAAACCCCATCACTCGTTGGCCCTCTCAGGCATTCGCCGCTGAGCAACCAACAACGCTGCTGAGTATTGTGTGATTCCGCTTGGTCGGCCGTGGAAACTTCTCTCACGCCATAAACCACTTCACCTGTGGTCACATCCATAAATACCGCATGAAATTCCATGTCCTGCACTCCTTTGCGAGGCCGTTCAGCTAGACTACCAAGCTATATCAGGAATCTTAAATATTAGTTAGAAATATCAGCCGTCAATTTATAAGCCTTGGTTATTTTTAAATGCCCGATCAAGCGTATATTTCCAGGAAAATATTACCGAGCAAACATCATTGCTGATTTTTATTGTAAGCATTACAGCTAAAGTTATTCATTCAGCGAAAGTTTTATGACACTTTTATGTCAACAATGCACGGAGCCATGTAAAACAGCAGCAAAGGAAAGGGGAACAATGCAAGGATCAAGATCAGAGTTCAGCTGCGAAGAAAACAATCGGAACCCTGATAGACGTTTAGGCAGATATTCAAGATAAGCGACTATAGATCTTTCGCCATGGAAAGGATAAAAGAGCCGTCACACCAGCTATCGCTTCCACCACACTCAGTTTGATTAAGATCGGTATCGTAATAACCTAAACTGAAATTGATTCCCGAAAACGACTTGTTCAACGTGATATTGTAATCCGTATAAGAGTCGGCATTGCCTCCCAGAAAGACCGCCTCACCCGGTTTGGCGTTCGAGCGGCGGCGATCAAAATCGCTAAAGCCATAATGCAATGCCAGTGAAAAACCTTCAGCGATTTCAAACTCATAGTCACCATAGACATAGAACGCCTCACCGGTTTCATTGTAATAATCGTCACTGTAGTTCCCACCCAGAGTAAACCCCTCAATAGAAAAGCTTGCATACACTTCCGCGAAGTCATCATTACCGGTCGTACCGGGATAGTCGTAGTACAGATACCCGACATCAAAACTCACAGACTCGGATACATGGCCACTGAAACCGGCATAGATGTCCAACTCCAGGCTGTTGGCAAAATCCACATTTGAACCCCAGGTACCCACATAGAATCCGGAGTCAAATGCCACATCAAAGCCACCCTGTATCGCCGGACTGGTATCGGTTTGGGAAATCCCCCGGAACTTGTAATCACTGAGCAAGGCAATGTTCGCACTGCTTTCAGCTGAGATTGCCTGACCGCTATAAAAAATAAGCACAGTAATAAGTGAGATTGATCGAATATCCATATTCTTTCTCCAATTCCTGAATACAAAAAACACTAACCATTTTCAAAAGTGATGTGTTTACGCCCACAATGAACACTTTGAAACCATGCACAAGCTATAGCACAGCGATTCCGTTATGCCAGCCGCGGTCATTCAGCATGACGCCCTAAACATCGTAAACAACAAAAAGCACAAGAAGATACGAAACAGCATGTCGCCTTAAACCCCTGAATTCGATGAGTGAAACGCCAAATAAATAAATTTTGTCGTCACGTTCTTTTTCCACATAAAAATCAGGGAAAAATCCGCCGAACGGATAAACTTTCCATTATTTGAGCCGAAAAACTGAGCAAAGGGATAAGGACTGCCCGGCTCACAGAAAAGGAATTTGACCATGAAAGTAAGATCCAGAGTTTCTATTTTCGCCCTGACTCTATCTTTACTCCCCCTGCTAATCGTCACCCTGGTGTTGGGCTGGTTCTCATACAGCTCGGCGAAAGACGCTCTGGAAAAAGAAATAGAAAACAATTTAATTTCGCGGCGGGATGCCAAGAAGTCCGAGCTGGAAGCCTACTTCCAAACCGTGAATGACCAGCTACTGAGTCAGGCTCAGAGCACGATGTTAATTGAGGCCGCAAAAGGTTTTCGAAACGAGTTTCTCTCGGAGACATTCCAACAGGCTTCACTTTCCAATCTCTCTAGTTTCTCCAATCTTTCTGAATTTTCCGAAACGGCCATTGCAGGTATTCCCGAGTCGGTCAAACAGTCCCTGGACCAGTATTACTACAATGATTTCATTGAGCGTTACAAAGAAAAAAATGTGAATAAGGAAACCGACATCAATGCCATTGTCGGTAACTTGAGCAACCGCGCCAAATGGTTTCAGTACTACTACATCAGTAACAACGAAGAATCCTTGGGTGAAAAAGACAATATGCTCAGCTCTCCGCTCGGCTCTGGCTATGACCAAACGCATGAGAAGTATCACCCGCCCATTCAGGGTTTTTTAAAACGATTCGGATTTTACGACATCTTTATCGTTGATCCCGATAGCGGGCATATTGTTTATTCGGTATTCAAGGAGCTGGACTATGGGACCAGCCTGAAATCCGGTCCCTATCGTAATTCCGGTCTGGCTCAGGCTTTCAAACAAGCCTTGGAGTTGGGGACAAACCGAGAAGTGACGACCGTTGATTTTCGTTCCTATCTACCAAGCTACAACGACAACGCCGCTTTTGCTGCAACACCCATTGTGGAAAACGGAGAGCGTGTGGGCATTCTGGTTTATCAACTTGCCTTGGATAAAATCAATCAGCTGATGACCTTGAAACAGGAATGGCAAGACCACGGCTACGGTAAAACCGGGGAAGTGTACCTGGTCGGCAGTGATTTAAATATGCGCTCCGACAGCCGTTTGTTTGTCGAACGCCCTGAAGATTTTCGGCGCTGGGGAACCCGGAGTAACTTCGGCGCGGAAGCTACCAACACCATCATGGCCAAGGGAACGACCATTGGTTTGCTGCCCGTTTCCACCCAAGCCTCATTAGCATCACGAGAAGGCCAAACCGGTGTTGCACGCTACCGCAATTACACTGGTGAACCCGTTCTCGGTGCCTATGCGCCGCTGTCTATCAATGGATTGTCCTGGGCTATTGTTGCCGAAGTGTATGAATCGGAAGCTTTTTCGGGTGTTGGCGAAATTGCCAGCTTAATTAAACTGTACGGCGGCATAACCTTTTTAGCCGTTATGTTTATCGCAACCGGGGCCGGCCTCTGGTTTGCCCGGGGCATTGCTCGCCCGATTGCGGAACTGAGCGAAACTGTCCGTGCAATTTCTTCACAGAATGATTTAACACTTCACGTCCATGAAATGGGCGGAGAAGAAGTTCGTCAAGCCGCAAAAAGCGTAAATGATCTTATCGAGAGGTTGAGGCAAAACTTTTCGGAGATCAATACTTCCTCATTGAAGCTTGCACAAACCGCCGACAACATGATGGGGCTCATGAAAACCAGCCTGGAAGTGACCGACACCCAAAATGCGGAATGCAGCAAAGTCGCCCAGTCGACAGAACAAATGGAAGTCGCTGCCAATGAAGTGGCCAGAAATGCTGGAGAAACCGCAACGCAGACCCAGGAGGCGAACAAGCTTTCCAATACCTTGGGCGATCTGGTTGAACGAACCGCCAGCTCCACAGAGACCGTCGCTGAAGAAATTGAAAGTGCCAGTGATGCCCTTGAAACTCTCGCCGAAAAAAGCAACGACATCGGCTCCGTACTTGATGTGATTCAGAGCATTGCTGAGCAAACCAATCTGCTCGCGCTCAATGCCGCCATTGAAGCCGCTCGCGCCGGTGACCAGGGGAGAGGTTTTGCGGTAGTCGCAGATGAAGTTCGTGTTTTGGCCCAGCGCACTCAGGATGCCACTGGAGAAATCTCCACCATGATTGAATCGCTGCAGTCCAACTCGAGTACCGCAGTAAAAGCTATGAGACTCGGACATACCACCGTGAAAAACAATGTAGAGATTGCAGAAGAATCTCGCCATTCGCTTTCTGAAACGGTTGCTGTCATCCAGAAAATAGCCTTTATGAATGAACAGGTTGCCACCGCTGCCGAGGAGCAAACCAATATCATTCAAGGCATTACCGAAAGCACCCATGACCTGAATCGCCTCACCGAGAGCAGCAGCGACAAAAGCAGCGAGTTAAGCAATATCAGTTCCCAGCTGCATGATCTCGCGGGCAACTTGAAAACCATGGTTTCGGCGTACAAGGTTTAATGGCTCAAGGGTTGGTTACGTGTCGCGTTGATCCACTTAACGCAGATTATTAACGCGACAGATGCCATTACAAATGGAGACTGTCGTCTCGTGCAATCCGTCTGAAAAGCTTAAGAAATCGACAATGATCAAAGCATTACAGGTAAATTGAATTGCCGGGATTAATAGTCTATAGATTAAGCAACAAACCAGATTGCTAAACTTGTTCCGTAGAGTTATCAGAAACCTGAGTTAGCGAGGATTATTATTTTATATCTATCCGCCTAAAAGGAGTTTCGCGTGATAACAGATGCCTCATGGGTGTTAACGTGTGCAGCCCTCGTATTTCTAATGCAGGCCGGTTTTCTGTGCTTGGAATCAGGTCTCACTCGAAACCGGAATTCGATCAATGTCGCGATGAAAAACATCGCGGATATTTCACTCGCAATTATTCTCTACTGGCTTGTCGGCTATTCGCTTATGTACGGCCCATCCATTGGCGGCATGGTGGGCAGTCTGGCAGCTCCCCTGGAACACACATCAGGTGAAATCAGTTTCTTTATATTCCAGGCCATGTTTTGCGGAACGGCGGTCACCATTTTGTCGGGCGCCATTGCCGAACGCGTTAAATTCCCGGTTTATATTGTGATCACAATCGTTATTGTGTGCTTTATCTACCCCATTGTGGGCCACTGGGTTTGGAACGAAGAAGGCTGGATACGCCAGACCGGATTCGATGATTTCGCAGGGTCTACCGTCGTACACAGCATTGGAGGATGGTGCGCACTCTCCATGCTGTTTATTATCGGAGCGCGCAAGAACCGATTTGATCATAAAGGTAATTTATCTCCGGTTTACCACAGTAACCTGCCCCAGGCGATGCTGGGCGTTTTGATTCTGTGGTTTGGTTGGCTGGGTTTTAATGGTGGCAGCACCCTAGCCTTCAATGACAGCGTTCCACTTATTCTGCTAAACACCATGCTGGCCGGGGGTGCCGGTTTGGTTGCCAGCCTGTTTATCGAACGCCTGGTGTTGAATCACTATACCCCTCGCTCCGCCATTAATGGCGTGCTTTCCGGACTGGTGGCGATTACTGCTTCCTGTAACGTGATCGATCCTGTGTCAGCCGTTATTATTGCGGCGATTTCGGCCTGCATTACCTTCGGCCTGGAAATGCTGTTGATACGATTCCGTATCGACGATGCCGTTTCAGCCATTCCGGTTCACCTTGGCGGAGGCGTCTGGGGCACACTCGCGCTGCCAATCTTCACCTTTGAACCTTCCGAAGGTACCAGTCTGATCACAGCAGTATTCACACAGTTCAGTGGCATTGTTTCTGTGGGTCTTTTCTGCATGACCGTCACCTATGTGGTCTTTCGTTTGATCAATTCAGTGTACCCATTGCGGGTAGACGGCCATAGCGAAGAAATCGGGCTCAATATTTCCGAGCACTCCCAGGGCAATGAGGTATACGATCTGATTAAGGTCATGGAAGAACAGGGAAAACGCAATGACTTGAGTATTCGTGCCTCGGTCAATGAATTTTCGGATACCGGTTTAATTGCGCGTTACTACAATCAAACCATGGACGTACTTGAGGACACCAATCAGGAACTGGAATTCAACAAACTGAAATACGAAGCCATTTCCCAAAATTCGCCGATTGGCATTATCAGTGTCGATCCCAGCGGATGCTGCCTGTTTGCCAACATTGCCATCAATGAAACCATGGGACTGGATGCCGAGTTGCTGACCGGCCTGAACGCCAGCAACTACTCCGGTGAAGACCCTTCTCTTCTGGTTTTGAAAGAGTGGATTCGCCTTCTGCTTGGAAATAAAGAAGCTACAGGTGAGTATGAATTTAAAAATCGGCATGGGGATATCAAATCCGTTTACCTGCAAGTAGGGCTGGAACTTACGCCTGACGAGCAAATAAAGGGTTACATTCTCACCATCAATGACATAACCGAACGCCTGCAACTGGAACGACAGCTGAAACAAGCGCAAAAAATGGAATCCGTGGGGCACATGGCAGCGGGCCTGGCGCATGAAATAAATTCACCGCTTCAGTTCATCAGCTCGAATGTCGACTTTATTAAAAGTTCTTTTTCCAATTTAATTGCCATGCAAAAAGTGTATACCGATTTGCTGTGCAAAATTGATTCACACGCGAACCTGCCAGAAAGTAATGACGATCTGGATTTCATTATGGAAGAAGTGCCCAATGCAATCGATCAAACCCTGGAAGGGGTCGACCGGGTGTCCAATATTATCCGATTCATGAAAGAGCTTGAGCAACCCAGTGGGCGAGAGTTTGCCAGCCAGAATCTGAACAGAACCATAGAGAACTCCGTCGTCGTTACTCGAAACGAATGGAAAGCCAGTGCCGACTTAAAATTGGAATTGGACAAATCTCTGCCAGAAACCCCTTGCATCGAATCCGAAATCAGCCAGGTACTGATGATTCTGATCGTCAACGCCTGCCAGGCGATTCAGGAATCCAGCCCCAATAGCAAGGGCACCATCAAAATCAGCAGTCGCTTTGACGAGGACAACGTAACCATTTGTGTGATGGATAATGGTCCTGGTATCCCAAATACAATTATCGACAAGATCTTTGATCCATTTTTCACAACGAAACCCGTAGGCATGGGCACCGGCCAGGGTCTGTCCGTTGCCTATAAAATCATTAATAACCAACATGGCGGGAAAATTGCTGTGAAGAGCAAGGAGCGAGTTGGCACACAATTCCGAATCACCCTTCCCCGAAAAAGAGAAAATTCCGAATCAGTGAACTTCAATCATGGAGAGTCAGTGACAGCCTCATAAATATGAAATCTGAATGATTTCTGTTTAAAAACTGGTGGCGCGAATTATATCATCACTCTAAATATATTATTTGAGCCGCCGATAATTTCTACAGACAGGATGTAACATTCTATTTTGCTGCCAAATTGGAGGGATTCATAATGGCGCTTTCCCGGCTTCCTATTGTTCACAAGCTTTTGTTGATGGCTGTGCCGCCCCTACTGTTTGCCCTGTACTTTATGGCGGTCAGTATTTTCGATAACCACTATCGGGCTGCAAGGATGGAAGCCTATCTTGAGCTCAGCATAGTATCCCTTCGAACTAACGCTCTGGTTCATGAGCTTCAAAAAGAACGAGGCGCCACCGCAATCTTTATGAGCAGCCAGGGCAATCGTTTTTCTGCCGAGCTTTCAGACCAAAGACGGGAAACCGACGCCAAAGTCAATGCCCTTAATGAAACCCTGGCCAGTTATACGGCACACAGCAATGAAGTCTCCGGTGCTATACAAAAGGTGAATGTGATAACCAGCGGCCTCGGCAATTTGCGTCAAAAGGTCGATGCATTGGATATTCCCGTGGGCACCGCCGTTGAAGAGTACACCAAAGGTAATTCCGTACTGTTATCTATTACCTCGCTTATTGTAAAAGACACCACCGACACGGAGGTATCCAAAGCCGCCTTGGCCTATGTCAATCTTTTGAACGCCAAGGAACGCGCCGGTCAGGAGCGCGCCGTCATCAGCCGGGCATTTTCGCAGGATGAAGTTTCCAGTGAATTGAAAGCCAATTATCTGTCTCTGGCAGTTCTCCAAAGCAAATACTTTGAGTTGGCGATGGAATACAGCACTGACGACGTCATGCAGAAAATATCCCAGCTGATGCATGACAGAATCAGTCCTGAGTTTAACCAGATGCGCAACGCCGCCTGGAACAAATACTCAGATTTTGGTGTAAAACCCGAGGATTGGTTTACGCACTCTACCACCCGAATAAATGCCCTTAAGGATGCCGGACAAATTCTGGAAACCTATTTTGAAGGCCTTCTGGTTCGAAAGGAAGCTGAAGCCTGGGGCACATTCAGAAACTTTATTATTCTCTCTGTCGTATCGGTGTTACTGTCCAGCTTGCTCAGTTGGTACTTTTTACGCTTGATCACACGTCAGTTACGCTCTATCTCCAGCGCCATGAACATTCTGCTCCGGGATTCCGATTTGAATGTCAAAGCGGATGTGTACTCGGAGGACGAGCTGGGCACTCTCGCCGACTCTTTTAATACCACAGTGCAGCACCTCAAAGGTTTGGTGCAGGATATGAAGAGCGCCGATCGCTCACTTCAGGAATCGGTGGAAACTCTGGACAAGGAGTCCGCCAGCGTAAACCATCAGGTGAACGAAGGCGTACAACAATCGGAAATGGCTTCTGAAGCCATGAAGGAAATGGGACACACGGTAAGAGAAGTGGCGGAGAACTGTTCCAATGCGGCCGTCCAATCCAAACAGGCCTCGGATTATGCCGAGCTGGGCAATCAGTCCATTACCCAGGTCCGCACCGAAATGGAAAATCTCGGCAAAGATCTGGACAAAACCAATACCATTATTCAAGAACTGGCCGTAAGCAGCGAAGAGATCGGCAGCATTCTGGATGTGATTGAAGGCATTGCCGAGCAAACTAATCTATTGGCCCTCAATGCCGCTATCGAAGCATCACGTGCCGGTGACGCTGGGCGAGGCTTCTCCGTGGTTGCGGAAGAAGTGCGCTCACTGGCATCCAAAACACAGGAGTCCACCGGACAGATTCAGCGCAATATTGAGCAAATTCAGGAAGGCAGTCGCGGCGCGGTTTCTGCCATTGGCAGCAGCCTTGAACGCGCAGAGAGCACCGACAGCAGCCTGGAAAGCACCCTCGACAGCATTACCAATATTATTCGCCAGATTGCTCACGTGAACGATTTAAACATTCAGGTCGCTACTGCCACTGAAGAACAGTCGTCGACCAGTGAAGAAGTGAATCGCAGCGTTCAGATTATTCGCGACCGGTATATGGAAACCACCGATAGCGCCGGCCGCGTACGTCAGGCAAGTGGCGAGGTGAATAATGTTTCCCAGCGTATCACCGAAAGTGTGAATCGTTTTAAACTGTAGCCGATATGAAATACCCCGGGCTTCTTCGCGCTGGAGTGTAAGCAAGCCCGGGCGTCTCTACGCCGTCCTTGTATATGGCAATTACTGTGTTTGGCAATACGAAAGCCGTCATTTCTGGAGCCACCCCCACGCCCAGCCCTTCCACCTCAGCCTTTTACGACTTATAGTTTCCCAAGTTGAGCGAATGCAATCTCGTGCATCCCGCTGGACAATTAAGAAAACAAACATTGGGAGGGCTCAAAATGTTAGCGAAAAGTATCATCTTGTGGACATTAAGCCTTGGCCTACTCGCCTGCAGTGAAATCCATTCTCAACAGCCCCCGAAAGAGAACACACAACAGCCCTTGAGCACCCTCGCCGCCAGCATTAAGGATAAGCAAAGCTGTCTGGCCCAGGGGGGCACATGGAAGAAATCCGGTCTGGCACAACGCGATAACTGCGTCCTCAATGCCTCTGATGCCGGCAAGGCCTGCCAGGATAGATCAGAGTGTGAAGTTGCCTGCGTGGCCAAGGACAAACGCAACATCGTGCCCGGCAAGAAAATCGAGGGGCAGTGCATGGCCACCACCGAGCAATTTGGATGCAACGCCTATCTTGAAAATGGACAAACCCGCGGCATTCTCTGTATTGATTAACCAGATGGCTGCACGGCACGAAAGCCCCTTCGATATTAACTCTGGCAATATCAGGTATTCCCACGACGGGGATACCCAATCTCATGCTTTTGTGGGCTTAGCCATTAAACGCCCGGTGTCGGGAGCCCGTAAGACAGTTTCTTTATTAGTAGATACACCACTTATGAGAAAAAAATCGAAAGAATAATGTCAAATTTTATAGTCCTGTCACATTTTTCCACTTGGAAATCTTCAATATTATTTATACAAACCATTCGCTCACTAGAACTAGTAATTCCCAAGGCAATTTCCCAGTCTTAATTTTATTTATTACCTCTCCATTCTTACCAGAACTAGTAGTGCCACAAGCCTGTACCCACGTTAGATAATTAGCCCACGCTAATTCGACAACAAAAGCAAAAGCATTAAGCGTCATTCCGCCCTTGGTAACAATTTGTAATCGTCAGAACACCGGGCTCGGGATTATCGTTCACAACATCAAAAAGACATCACATATCAAGGACTGTTTATTATGTGCTCGCAGGGGTTTTCAATTCGCAGGTGTTTTTATTTGCCTGTTGTATTTTTATTAGGGTTAATGAGTTCGACCGCCTTAGCCGAAATTTACCAAACGGACAGTGTGACCATCACAGGTGGAAACAACAAGGTTATTGGTTCTACCATGACGATGAACGTTCAAGTTTCAGCGTCTCCTGGTGGTAATTCACCAAGTCAGGTGCCCGTCAATATCAATACCACTGGCACTGGCAACGTGTTTTGGACATCGGGCGGAAACTGCACGCCAAATTCGACCCCTCCGACAACCGACTTTATGTGTAACGCTCCCACGGTCGGAACCCCCATCAACTACACCTTTACGTCGACTGAAATTGATGCCGCTGGCAACTACAACTCGACGGTTAATATCACAGGGCCCAACTGTACAACCGGTTGTACAGGGAGCACGACCTTCAGTATTTACGAGCCTACCCTCTCTATTGCTCTGGCGGGTGGTGGCAGTACGGTTACCGAAGGCGATTCAGGCAACATGAGTGTTGATGTTGAATTCACGCTCAGCGAGCTTCCCCAGGGGACATTTGCCAATAGTATTTATGAAGTGCAGCTTGTCAGTGCGTTCGGAACCAATGCGGCGGCGACACAGCCAGCTGACTTTACGACCTTGAGTACTTTGCCCTATCTAACCTGGAATTCCAGCAGCGGGTCGACCACACAAACCGCGACTTTTTTAATTACAGGGGACACCGTTGCTGAAGCCACAGAGTCAATTTATATCGGCCCTGGTGACTTTCAGGGTATCGCCTTCACCGGCACACCCCCACGATTTGAATTGGTCATCAATGATAATGACGGCCCCAGTACTCCGACGGTGAGTGTGAATGCCAACAGCAGCATCTCTGAAAGCGGAGGCCCGCTGGTTGCCACAGTGAGCATCGATGTTCTGCCCCCCAGCGTCACCAGCGTAAACATTAACTCTGCCCCGGGCAGCACGAACCCGGCCAGCACCGATGATTTTGAACAGAAATCAGTAACCATTACCTTTGACGGTCCCGGTGCAATTGCCGGCCCAGGCTATACCGTTATTAATCCCACAACGGTGCAAGTTAACTTTGGCGTGTTTGATGATTCCATTACGGAGCCAAACGAAGTCTTTGATGTTTTTCTGGACCAGCAAAGCGGCTTGATTATCAGCAGCACTAATGCCTTTCAGAACGTGACCATTATTGATGATGATACCGTGGCCACTCCGCCGGTTATCAGCGCCAGTCCGCAACGAAGTTTCAGCGAGGATTCCGGCCAGGCTGTGATCACCTTCACCCGCAACGGTGGCCTCGATGATCCCATCAGCTTTGATTTCGCCACCATCGACAGCAGCCCACTCATCAAATCGGCCGCTACCAGTGGCGGCACGGCTACCGCCGGGGCCGACTACAGCAGCACCAGCACAACGGTCAGTTGGTCCGCAGGCGAAGGCGGAACCAAGACCGTTAACATTCCGATTATTAATGACAATCTGTTTGAAGGCGATGAAACCTTCCGCGCACAAGCCAGCAATCTGAGCAGTGGCGCCAGTTTTGATTTTGACCCAACGCTGGTGTTAACCATTGTGGAAGACGATGTCGAGCCCGGCGGCGACATTAATTTCAGCGCAGCGAGCTACGACGTTAATGAAAACGCCGGCACCGCAACCATCACTGCAACACGCAGCGGTGGAAGCAATGGTGCGGTCAGTGTCAGCTATGCCACCAGTGACGATACCGCTACCGCAGGCAGTGACTACAGCGCCAGAGCGGGCACCTTGAGCTGGGCGGCCGGAGACAACAGCGACAAAACCTTCACCGTCCCCATTACGCCGGACATTATCAGTGAGCCCAATGAAACCGTCTTACTTGAATTGTCCAACCCTAGCGGCAGTGCCACATTGGGCAGCCTCGCCAATTCAGTGCTCAACATTATCAATGTTGATGAAGCCGGCGCACCGAGCATCAGCAAAGAGGACATCAGCGTAACGGATTTTGACGGCGATGGTCTCGTTGATGTCGTGCTTGATGCAACCGGAAAGATCGTCAGCGACAACCCCATCAATGATGTCAGCTGGATAAAAGATGGCGAGCCCATCGCCAGCGGCATGGTTACCAGCGCAAAGTTGCCCGTGGGTACGCATCCACTTCGCGTCATCGCCACTGACAACACTGGCAAAAGAGCTGGCGTAGATTTTATTGCCGAAGTTAAAGAACTGGACCCGGAAAGTACTCGTATGTTGAGCGACACACCCGGGCTGAACGGCGAACAGGGAACCGTTGCGGGCGCACTGGATGATCTCTGTCCTCGTCTGTCGGAATTCGGACAACAAAACGGTTTAACTACGGGCCAGGCCAACCTTCGCACTCGTTGTGAACAATTGCGTGATCCGGATTTGAACGACGAAGATATTGTTGATGCCCTGGATCAAATTGCCGGTGAAGAAGCGGAAGCCATTATTATCACCGCCGCGCGCTTTACCAATATGCACCACACCAATCTGCGCAATCGTTTTACCCAATTGCGTCGTGGCAGCAGTGCGATTATCGACGTCAGCGGTTTGAACATGCGCTTTGATGGTGGCAGTTTGAATGGCCATATGTTTGCCTCGGTGGGGCGTGAGCTGCTCGGCGGTGCTGCGAGTGCGGACGACGATCCTGAAATCTACCGCGACTCTCGCCTGGGACTGTTTGTGAACGGTAATATTTCTTACGGTGAGCGTGACCCAACCCAGAATAACAGTGGGTTTAAGCTGGATATCGAAGGCATTACCGCCGGTATGGATTATCGCTTCACGGATAAGTTTATCGGCGGAATCGCCATCGGTTATTCGAGCAGTGATCTGGATTACGCCAACGACGGCGGCGTTCTGGAAGGTTCGAGCACCTTTTATTCGGCCTACACCTCGTTCTACAGTGATAAGAACTACTATGTCGACAGCAGCATCACCTATGCCGATTCGGAATTTGATGTCACTCGCCACATTAAATATAAAGACATGTCCGGCATCGTGGACCTGCGTCGGGGCGGCAGCACCAATGGTGAACAGCTGTTGGCCACTCTGGACTTTGGTTGGGACTACACCAGCGGGCCATGGACGTTCGGCCCCAACGGCAGCCTGAGCTACAGCGATACCAGTATCGATGGCTACGCCGAACAGGGTGATTCCGGGCTGGAGTTGCAATACAGCGGGCAGGACAATATCACCAGCACTGTCGGCCTGGGCTTCCACGGCTCTCGCGTATTCCTGATGAATTGGGGCGTGCTGATTGCCAACATCAACGGTAATTACTATCGTGAGTTTAAAAATCAGAACGGCGTTATCCGCGCAAGCTTTGTGCACGATCCTTTCCGCCTGGACAGCAGTAATCCTACTCAGGAAATGCTGATCATCTCGGATATTCCAGATCGAAACTATTTCAGCCTGGGCCTGGGGTTAGCCGCACAATTCAAGTACGGCTTGTCTGGCTTTATCGATTACCAATCGCTGTTGGCTGCGGACGATATCCGCTCGCGAGAACTGGCCTTTGGCTTACGATACGAAGCCAAATTCTAAACTCCAACGACGGACACAAAAAAGCCAGCATTACGCTGGCTTTTTTGTGTCTTAATTTTCACATTCACTTTCAGAAAGCTTAGCCCCGGCGGTGATACCAATTCACCGGACGAGCATGTTTGTCTACCTGATCGGCCACATCCAGTACCAGCGCAAACAACGCCATCCGCACCAGCACGCCATTATCGGCCTGTCTGAAAATGGCCAGATTAGGGTTCTGATTCAGGTCATTATCCAGCTCATTGGCACTCTCGCGGGAATCTCTGGGCAGCGGGTGCATGATGACTGTATTGGGCTTACAGAACTGGGTATAAACCGCCTGATTCAAGCGAAAACGCCCACGATACAGATCAGCTTCTTCCTGGCTGGAAAAACGCTCTTCCTGAATGCGAGTGGCGTAGGCAATATCCTGATCACCCAGGCTGGCCGCAAGATCATCGGAAACTACCACCGCGTGCCCCGCCGCACGCAGCTGGTCGACAATCCCTTCCGGCATCGCCAGCTCAGGCGGAGAAACCATGGTCAACTGCACATTGCTAAACAGCATCAACAACTTACACAGCGAGTGCACAGTACGACCGTGCTTGAGATCACCGATCATGGCGATACGCAGGCCATCAATACTGCGCTGTTTGGCAGCTAATTCCTTTTTAATGGTGTAGAGATCAAGCAATGCCTGGCTGGGGTGCTCATTGGGACCATCCCCGCCATTGATCACTGGCACTCGGCTCGCAGCGGCAAATTCACCCACTGAACCGGCTTCAGGATGGCGCATACAGATCACATCGCTGTAGCCCGACAAGACCCGAGCGGTATCGTACAGGGATTCCCCCTTGGCAATCGCCGAAGACTCGAAGCCCGTGGTTTCGCGCACCTCTCCCCCAAGCAGGTTAAAAGCACAACCAAAGCTCACCCGGGTGCGGGTACTGGGCTCAAAGAACATATTACCGAGAATCGCGCCTTCCAGAACCCGAGTCACCTTCTGCCTGAGGGCATAGGGTTCCATCTGGTCGGCAACGGCGAATACACGCTCGATATCCTCGCGCTGAAACTGACCGATAGAAACGATATTGGCGCCTTTGAAATCCACAAAACCTCCTAAAATAGCGGGACAAGCCGCCCTGCTGGGGATGCATCCGCGAGGTGCAGGCGGCTTTCAGAAACGGGCGTATTGTAGCCTGTTGCAGCCCGCATCAACAGCATCCTATGTCTACGGGCCTGTGACCGCACAACCCAAAGCAAGCGGGACTCCATAGTCTAATGTTTTCGCTAAAGGCTTGTTTTATATGACCGATATACCTTACACGGCTTTAAAATTCGACAAACGTAGCCTACATTTATAGTGAAACTGCCCAAATTGCGGGCGGTTCCAGGAGCGATAATCCAACAGGCTGCCTGGCAGCATCGTTGAAAGGAACCATAGTGGCTTTGAACCAAGACAATCTCATCAAATTTTGCAGTGCAGGCTGCGCTGGGAGAATATTAAACAATCAGGAATTGCGATGGAGTGCTCCCAACCTGTTTGATGATACGTTTGAGCTGAAACAAAGTTCCATGCTCACCTTCACCCATGGCGAACTGTTAAAGGCCACCATTCAAATGGCCTCTTCCATGATCTTCGCCAAAGACGACCCCAGAGGCACATCACCGCTCGCTAAAGCCATCCGCCGCTGGCGAGACGAAGAGCGTTTTGACAACCCGGAAGAAGCCGAAGAAGTGCTCAGCGAACTGCTGGTGCAAATGGTCGACCTGCGCTACAACGACGTACAAAATATTATTCAGGACTGGCGGGAATACGCACGCTCGGTCCGCATCTGCTGCTTCAGCGCCAAACCCGAGAACATGAGCGCCTGGGAACATTACGCCGCCGCCCACACCGGGGCCGCATTAAAGTTTCGAGGCAGCGATCATGACGACAGTGATTTCAACTATCCGGAAAAAGTGAACTACAAAGGCGTCTGCCCCGAGATCACAACACTGAAGCAACAACTCAACTGCATCGTGACGGCGAACATTAACGATCACAAAGATGAGTTCCGCAGCAAGCTGCTGCACAAGGCTCCCCACCAAAAAGACATTCAGGAATGGCGTTGCTTCCGCTATCAGGAAACTTCAAAAGACAGTGATCCGAAAAGCTGGTTTGAAGACGTGCACTTTGAAACCGAGGATCTGGCGGCCGTGTACCTTGGCGCCTACATGGATGAAAAAGCCAAGGATGTTTTGCTGCGCCTGATTCAAAGCCGTTACCGCCGCACTCGCGTGTTTCAAGCCAAAGTTATCACCGGCAAGTTTGAATTGGAATTCGAACGCGTCGCTACCAGCTAGAATTGTGCCCCCACGGATACCCTGTTGACTCAGGCCAGCAAGGTATCTGCATAGGCTTCCAGCTCATCTAACAAATGTAACTGCTGTTCGTTCAAGCCCGGCTGTTCACGCCACCAGGCGATGCGCTCGAAATAATCTTCCAGTGTGATAGAGCCTCCAGCTTCCGGTTCAGTGAGACGAGCAAAACGAAACGCTTCCCACTCTTCGGTTTCTTCTGCACTCAAGCTGGCAGGAAAATGTCGGGCACGATAACGAAACAATAAAGCTTGAAGGCGCGCATCCTGAAACTGCAATGCACTGCTCGCCAATTGATTGACATCGGCTTCGCGCACCTGAGCCATCACGGTTTTGTCGCCATCCCCGAAAAAGCCGTCGTATAACATGCGCTCCGGGTCCGTTTGCGCTTCAAAATTATTGTGCTCGTAAACGGTTTGCAAATTCGATAGCAAACCGCCCTGCTGTATGACCTGATTAATTTGCGCCCAGTGTTTTCGACACTGCGCCAAATCAATCTGCAATCGCTCTTCCTGAGCCTCTTTAATCACACCCGGAGTGACCAGCATTGGACTTTTGTTCAAATGCACCAACTTCAAAGGAATACGTTCAACGCCTTCGGGCAACTCCGCACTCGGCGTATACAAACGCTGAATAATTTCGTCGGCGGATAAACTTAACAGTGGCTCTGGATCAACCATCAAGTCATAACAGATCACGGCGTTTTTATTTTTCGGGTGCATACTCAGGGGCATCACCAAAGCCGAGCAGTAACGTTCCGCCGGGAACATGGAAGAAATGTGCAGCAAAGGTTTTCGGCTTTGTAAATCGATCTGCTCCATCGCTTTGCGCTTGTCACGCAACGAATAGGCGTACTCGTACAAAGCCCCTTGTTTTTCTTTCAACAGTTTTGCCAAAGCGATGGTGGCATATACATCGGACAAAGCATCATGAGCTGCTTCGTGAGCCAAACCATTCGCCGCCGACAAATGTTCCAGCTTAAAACTGGGCTTACCGTCTTCATGCAGCGGCCACTCAATGCCTTCGGGACGAAGTGCGCAACACAGGCGTACGACGTCGATCAAATCCCAACGTGAATTTCCGTTTTTCCACTCCCGCTCATAGGGATCATAAAAGTTACGATAAAAACCATTGCGACTGACTTCATCATCAAAACGAATGCTGTTGTAGCCCACACCACAGGTTCCCGGAGCCGCCAACTCAGTCGCGATAGCGGCCATAAATTCCGGTTCAGACAAACCCTCGGCCAGGGCTTTTTGGGGACTGATGCCGGTAATCATGCAGGCATCGGGTTTGGGAAGCGTGTCTCTGGCGGGCTTGCAGTAGACCATCAGGGGCTCACCCACAATGTTCAAATCTTCATCGGTGCGGATACCTGCAAACTGACTGGGCTTATCCAGGCTGGGCACTTCACCCCAGGTTTCATAATCGTGCCAGTAAAGGGTGTTCAAGACGTACTCCTGTGACTCAAGGCATTAAACAGCTCATCGCTGTATTTTGCCATGTCCAGGTCGTTTCTGTGTATGCCTTTCACAAAATGCGTGCTCCAGCGCAACTCTACCCGCCGATAAGCCAGCTTGATTTCCGGGTGATGATCGACCGCTTCAGCGGCGGCTGCAACGCAATGCACAAAGCTCACCCCCGCCAGGTAGCGATCAAAAGCGTAACTGCGCACAATCTCCAACGGCTCTCCCGCAGTCGCCAGCAATTGCCAGCCAGTGGCACTCAAACCCCGTTCGAGAAGTTGGGATTCGACGAGGTCTGGCGCGATTGCCTGTTCATCGGATTGATAGGGCTTGAGAACCGGTAACGGCAGGGTTTCAGCGGGAAACAGAAAAGCGTCGTGAGCAGGCATTTGACGATCAGACATGGCATCACCTTTTACACAGAAAAGACATCACACAAAAAGCAAAGCCAGGGGCAAAGGCCCGGAAAGCGTTCCGAGCCTTAAAGGAAAGGGCCTCGTTTAGATAGATTTACCCAGCATACGGCGCAGGGTGCCATCTTTATCAATAATGTGATGTTTCAAAGCGCCGATCACGTGCAGTGCAATCGCAACCAGTAAAATATCACCGCCCCAGCCATGCAGGGAATGCCCCAAGCCGGCCAGAAATTCGTTGATAGGCACAACTTCATCGGGATTAGAAGGGTTCAGGTTCTCGGCCAGCAACTCCAGACCGAACACTGAAATACCGTGCCCACCCATGCCAGACATTAACATACCGGATATTGGCAGCAATAACGTTCCAATGATCAGCAGATAGTGAACAATCTTGGACATCAGATGCTCAATTGCCGTGTAGTCACCCGCCGCTGTGGGCCAGCCATTGCGAATGCGGTGCACAATACGCGGTATCACCACCAGAAGAATAAGAACACCCAGCGATTTGTGGATATCGTAGAGGGAGTAAACTTCGTATTCCTCCATATAAATACCCACGGCCAACAGGCCGATCATCATTAGGCCCACAATCCAATGGAGGGCCACCGTCATGGAACTGAGTTTACTTGCGGTATCAGGCATGGTTACTTCTCTTGTTATAAATAGTTCTGGCTGTAGGCCGAAGGACATGAATCATCGAACCGCGCATTATAAGGCAGTCAATGTAGCGCAAATGTGACTTGAAGATGTCTTCAGCTCAGCCTCATAACGCTTCGTCTCAATGGATACTATGTCGAGCGACCCAATCACTGCCATATTTGATCATAATTTTGGCTCAGCGACGTCATATTTTCTTATTATTTTGTAGCCTCCAAACGCAAATACGCCCAAAGCGCGTCGCATTAATACAAGGAGGCAGCATGCTTAAATCCCCTAGCTTTAAGCTCGTACTGGTGTTTTTTCTCAGTTTGATTCTATTGATTCCCATTCTCATGGTGCAAAGCAAAATCGAGGATCGGGCTGATAGCCAGAGAGAAGCACAATACGCCGTGAGCCAGCACTGGACCGGCGAGCAATGGCTTGGCAACGCCATCATTGCAATCCCCTATCAATCCGCAAGTGTTACCCAGAACGGCGGACGCAAGCTCTACAAGCAATGGAAGCTGTTGATACCCGAAACCATCGACGCCACAGGCGAGATCATTGCCGAAAACCGCAAAAAAGGTATCTATGAGATCCCCATTTACCGAGTGAACATACAGCAACAGGGCCGTTTCAAACGGACCGCCTTGCAGGAAGCGCTGGACACGCTGGCAGCGGACCCTCAAGTTGAGCATATCGGTAAGCCCTTTATCACCCTTGGCATTGCCGATATGCGCGGTCTGGAAAAGCAGACACTGAAGATTAACGGGAAGAATCATCTGTTTCAGGCCGGTAGCGAACTGCCTGCTCTGCCCCAGGGCTTGCATCTGCCACTGCCCGCCGACATCAATACCGCAAACCCGGAATCACCCGATATTCAGTTCCGTGTTGAGTTAGGTTTGAAGGGCATGAGCAACTTTTACTTTCTGCCCATGGCCAAGCAAAGTACGTTGGCTTTGGATTCCAACTGGCCACATCCCAAATACTCCGGCGCCCAATTGCCCGCAAAACATGACACCACCGACAGTGGCTTTTCCGCACACTGGAAGAGCAATCACTATGCGTTGAATGGCGTCAGTCAAATCGAAGAGTGCCTGAAATACAGCAACTGCCATGTGCTCGACAATAAAAATCACTTTATGCTCGGCGTCGACTTGATCAATCCGGTGGATATTTATTTGAAAACCGAACGCGCACTGAAGTACGCCTTCCTGTTGATTGGGTTGAGCTTTATGGTTTTCTTTATCGTCGAGCATATTCGCGCTCTGGCCATGCACCCGATTCAATACGGTTTTGCCGGCCTCGCCATCGCGACTTTTTATTTACTGCTGCTGGCACTGTCCGAGCATCTTGGTTTTGCCCTGTCGTACTTGATTGCCGTGATTGCCTGTTCGATACTCCTGTACAGCTATCTGCACATCGTACTGAAGAATCAACGGCTGGCCGGGGGCTTTGTTGGTGGACTGATCGTCTTGTGGACACTGCTGTATATCATTATCCAGGCCGAAGACTTCGCCTTATTGATGGGCAGTTTGCTGGTGTTCGGATTGCTTTCCATCCTGATGGTGGGAACCCGATCCATTGATTGGTATGCCCTTGGCGGTGACAAAAAGTTACTCGACAGGAAGCCCAGTAATAAAACCATCAACGAACAACAGGCACCCAAGAACCCGGAAGATAATCGATAAGATCTAATCCTGCCAAAACGACCAGGGTTTCTGTATATAGTCTTGCAGAGACCCTGGCTTCGCAAAATAGTAACCCTGCAATTGTTCACAACCGAGTTCACCCAGCAATTGATACTGACCTTCGGTTTCCACACCTTCGGCAACCACTTCAATATTCAGGCTTTTCGCCATGGAAATAATAGCAGACACAATCGCAAGGTCATCCTGATTATCCGGCAGCTGGGCTATAAAACTTCGATCGATCTTCAGAATATCGATCGGTAACTTGTTCAGATAACTCAATGAAGAGTAACCGGTACCAAAATCATCAATCGCAATTCGGAAACCCATCTTTTTTAAGGCATTGAACAAGCGCAAACTCGATTCCACATTATCCATCACCACGCTTTCGGTAATTTCAAACTCGATCCAGGAAGGGTCCACCTCATAATGGGAAACAATAAGTGCGATATCACTCAACAGATTTTTGTCATGCAACTGTTTGGCAGAAAGGTTTACCGCAACGGATAAGCTTGAAGTATGCGCCGCACGCCAATCGACAATAAATTCCATGGCTTTGGTCAGCACCTGTCTGCCGAGATCCAGAATTTGTCCGGTTTCCTCCGCCAGGGCGATAAATTCATCAGGCGGAATCAAACCCAGCTTTGAGTGACGCCAACGCGCCAGCGCCTCAACGGAAAAAGCGCGACTGTCTCGCAGGTTCAGTTTGGGCTGCACATCCAGGAACAGTTCTTTTCCTTTCAACGCCTTGCTCAAATCCGAGGTCATCTGCAATCGACGACGCAACATATGCCCGACATTATCACTGTAGTGCTCAAAGCCATCTTTGCCATTGGCCTTGGCTTCATACATTGCCTGATCCGCTTTTTTGATTAGCTCCAAGGGTTCCAGGCCATCGCGCGGACAACAGGTAATGCCGACACTCGCACTGATACTGACACTGATTTCGGCAAACTCTTTGTGCAAACGCAAACAGTGAATGATCTTTCGAGCAAGAAGCTCGGCATCCTGATCTTTTGAAAAATCACAGACAACGGCAAATTCATCGCCGCCCAGTCGAGACACAAAGGCATCATCAGGCACGCAATGGCGCAACTGCTCGGCAACCTCGTACAGCAACTCATCACCCGCACTGTGGCCCTGACTGTCATTGATCTGTTTAAAGCCATCCAGATCAATGTATAAGAGATAAAGACTGGAGGAATCGGTAAAAGTCTGAGCGGTTCTTTTCGCCAGTTCCCTCAGCAAAGAGGTGCGATTTGGCAATCGCGTCAATTGGTCGTAGTGAGCCAGAAAATCCAACTGGGCTTCATTGAGTTTCAACTTGGAGATGTCAGTGACCGTGACAATATAGCCATCTTCTCGCCCGTCGCTGCTTTGAATCGTCGCCACCGAGACCATCACCGGAATGTCAGGCGCATTCTTGATAAACAGTTCTGACTCGCCCCGCCAAGCCCCCTCTTCATTGACCACCCGCCTGACTTCCCTGGACAAATCCACTTCGGCATACTGTGGCACCAAACTTAAAATCGATTTTCCAATTAACTGTTCCTGTGTGCAGGCACAGAGCTTCTCAATCACCGGATTGGCAGAAATAATGTTCAGATCGGCATCCGTTGCCAGAATGCCGTCATTGGCATTTTCAAAAATGGTTTGAGAAAGCTGCAACTGACGTCGGCGCTCATGCTCTTTGCTGATATCCTGGGTTGTCCCCAGCATCCGGACCATCTCACCTTGAGCGTTGTAAAACGCTTCGCCGTTTTGACGAACATAGCACAGAGAACCATCTATACGGCGAGCCCGATGTTCAAAGGCAAATGCGGTTTGTTCGCGTGTTGCAGAAGAAATATAGTGTCTGAAATGCGCTTCGTCTTCAGGAAGCACCATCTCGTAAATGGCCTGAATACCCTCGATTTTGTAGTTCTGGGGCAGGCCAAAAATATTGTAGATTTCCGCAGACCAGGTCACGGTGTCTTCAAGGATATTCCAATCCCAGGTACCAATTTTGGCAATGGCCTGGGAACGCCGGAGTCGTTCTTCGTTTTCACGAAGCAAAGTCTGTTGTTCGGCTTCTTGAGCGAGCTTGGTCAATCGGCAGCGAATCACTGCCGCAACACAGCGTTCGCCATGCCAGCTCAATGGTGCCAGCTCAATATCCACAGGCACCTGTCGTCCACCTTTGGCCAGCGCAAAAAGCTCCTGGGCATTTCCCATAGGGCGTAGCGTGGGTTCTTTCGCATAATCTACGCGATGACTTTGGTGAATTTCTCGCAGGGAGGCAGGCAGCAATATTTCGACCTTGTGGCCTATCAGTTCTTCAGGGCGATACCCCAGAAGGTTGCGCACCTGCCCATTGCACCACAGGATTTCTCCCTGGTGATTACAGACAATCAGACTATCCGGTATGGCATCCAGCAGAGCCGGGTCAGCAATCATCAATCCTTCCTCGATCGCCCTTCAACAGATCCATCGGCGCACACAGGCGCGGGACTGGTGGCTCCAATTGGCTGTTAACCGCAGATATCAGCAGCCAGAGCCCGGTATTTTCGTAACAACTCATATACGAACAGTTCAGCATAAATATTGAAAGCTTCGACGAGACTCAAATTAGCGCAAGCTTCATTAGCCTCACTCAATATAGGGTTAATTATTCATAGCCCCGTCCATTAATCAAGCTGATTGACTTTAAATTTAGCTTTTAGGCTCAGTAATTCAAGCTTTCCTGATGGAGAAACCCCATTCTATTGCTTAGTAAACTTTGACAAAGAACCCGCTTAAGTCAGCTGAGTCATCGACAAATTGCTCAAGCAACTAACAGCCATTAATCAGGAAAGTTGTCGAGGCAAGCCCGAAATCAGTGCGTTTCCCCTGTTTCGTCCCTGAAAGCAAAGTCCCTGAGGAGCAAACCAGGGAATGACTCCTATACTCATTCTTGAAAATAAAAAAATTATATTTCCGCAAGCAATGTCTTGCTGCCAGCGTTAATAAAGGAAGTTTTATTATGACGAACAATAGGGTGCTTATTTGTGATGACTCGCGTTCCATACGCTTAATCACTAAACGTTTACTGCAAGACAATGGTTATCAAGTTGTCGGTGAAGCCAGCAATGGGCAGGAAGCAACCGAAGCGTTTATTCACCACAAACCTGATCTGGTATTGCTCGATTTGGTGATGCCCGAAACCGATGGCCAAACCGCCTTGCGACAAATCGTTGAACATAACCCCTCCGCAAAAGTGGTCATTTTAAGTTCTCTGGGTTCCGAATCCGATGTTGAAGAATGTCTGCGCAGCGGTGCGTCTTCTTATATCCAAAAGCCGTTTGAAGAAGACATTTTACTCAGCACTCTAAACGAGCTGCAGTAGCACAGGGAGAATAAAATGGCGACGAAATTCTTTGGTCAATATTTATTGGAACACCGACACATCAACAAGCATCAGCTGTTGGAAGCGCTTGCGTTTCAAAGAGCCAACAATCCGATCCTCGGAGAGCTTGCCGTTGAACATGGATTTTTAAATAGCGAACAGGCTCGGAAAATCAATCAACGGCAACAAGCGGAAGACGCCCGCTTTGGTGACATTGCCGTAGCCATGAAACTGATTACAGTAGAGCAACTGCAACAGCTCATCAGCCTGCAAAAGCAAGGCAGAAAATTCTTTGGCGAAATTCTGGTAGAACTCGGGCACCTGAGTCAGCAACAGCTTGATGAGCAATTGGACATTCACAGCAATGAACAAGCGGCAGCCCAGGCGCAAATTCAGTCCGCTATAAAAAAACACGGAAACACTTACAATATTAATGCACTGGCAGGCATTCTGTGTCGTTTGAGCCAGCGTTCGCTTGCGACCACGGCTCATTTTCAAGGCCTGAGCACACTGCAAGAGAGTACACCGACCGACAGCGATCTCTATCTGAGCAGCATCACCATAGAAAGCGTACGCGACTTGACCATCAGCATTGCCTGCAGCAAAGAAGCCATGACCGAAATCGCCTGCCGTTTGATTAAAATTCCCGCCGATGAGGTTGATGAAGAATTGGCCTGGGATGCCTCAGGTGAATTCCTGAATCTTGTGGCCGGTTATTTTGCGAAAGAAACCATTCCCGACGACTGCAGCTACAAAGCTCGACCACCCGTATTCAGTAACGACCTTGGTTCACTGGAAACCATTTACGAAAACGTCACCTACCTGAGAATCGACACAGATATTGGCAGCCTGATTGTCTGCCTGAGTTCCTGAGCAGGAACCCAGGCCGGACACCCTACCTAAGCAACACCCAAGGTGCGCTGGGAAATCAGCGGGGTGAGTTTCATCAGCAGCTCGCCCCGTTTACCATCCAGCAAATCCTGATTCTTACTGGCCAGCAGCAACATTCCTCGACGCTTACCGACATCGCCAAGCGGAATACCCAATACTGAATGTGCGTGGGTATTGCGCATGAGTTCACGCATTAAACGGCTGTCGCGAATTTGCAGTGAAAAACTGTCGATATCCGATTCCAGCCACAAGCGCTTTTCTACGATATGCTGGCAGATGAACTCGGCCAGATTACCTTCTTCTGCCACCGCCGATTTTGCGAACCAACGCTTTAAACTGCTTGCCGGGCTTGCGGCATTCAAACGCAGATTTTTGTCCTTCTCCAGCAGAATCATGCCTACCCAATCAACATTGAAATATTCACCACAGATGTCCATCACCGCATCCACAGCCTGCTGTTCTCCGGCACCCTCTTCCAGCTGGTCGAGCAGTTTTAAAATCAAATCGATACGCACCGACAGGGAGTTGAATGCGCCGGTTACCTCGGCGACCTCATCAGAGCCTCTGGCACTCAACTGCAAGCCGAAATTACCCTCTGCAACCTTATTAGTAGTTTCCGCCAGGCGTTTTACCGGCTTGATGACCGAGATAAAAAACCACACCGTAAACATTAGACTCACCGCTATCACCGCCAGCGCGAGGGCCAGCGCAAATTTTTGCTGATTGCTTTGTCGAAGCTGGTTGTACTCATCGGCGTTTTTTAACAGCGTTCCAGCCAAGGCTTCCAGTGATTCGCCTTGTTCGCGAATTCTTTGCGCTGCCCATTCCAGACGCGGCTCATTTAAGTCCTCACCTATGGCCTCGTGATAGCTGTTGAGGAAATTACTGAAGCGCTCATTCCATTGCCGATAGCTGGTATCAATATTCTGTGCCGACAGTTGCAACAGTGCCGAACCACCATTCAAGTCTTCCAGGTTTCGGGCAATATTGCTGTTATCGTTTTCCAGAGCCGCAATCGTTTGTTGAAATTCTTTGTGATACAGAGCGACATCACGATAATAGGATTGATAATCCCGCGGAGCATTCGCACCGTACGCGCGGGCCTTTTCCTGCAGATTTTGAATATCGCGTTCAAGTGATTCCGCAGAGGCCAACATCAAGGTGGACTGCTGCTCCAGGCGGGCAGTTTGATTGTGAAAAATAAGATTGACCAATGCGATCAGAATCAGTAACAAGCCAAATAGTGTTGCCTTCGTACCCAGTTTCATAAGACCTCCCCAGCATATGTTATTTGACAGATGCTAAACAGATCTCGGGGCAACTTATCACAAATCTATATCGACAAAGTCATTTTACTGTGAAAGCTTTATTCGCTGGCTGGATCATCCTGCAACGCGTTCACAACCGCTTGCTCGGCATGAATCAACGTGGTGTCCAATAGAGGCACAGCCGTATCTTCTTGAGTTATTAACATACCGATTTCGGTACAACCCAGAATTACCGCTTCGGCACCTTGCGCGGCCAGCAGCTCGACAATGCGAAGATATTCACGCTTGGAGTTTTCCAGAATCTGCCCCTGACAAAGCTCTTCGTAAATAACCTTATGAACAATTGTTCTATCGTCCTGATTGGGCACCAGCACATCAAAACCAAATTTTTCGGCCAGACGATCTTTATAAAAAGCCTGCTCCATTGTGAATGCGGTACCCAACAGTCCAACGCGCGATATTCCACGGGCCTTCAGAGCTTCGGCGGTAGCATCGGCAATATGGAGAAGAGGGATATCAATTGCTGCTGCAATATCGTCGGCCACTTTGTGCATGGTGTTGGTACAGATCAACAGGAAGTCGGCACCGGCCGCTTCCACTTGACGAGCCGCATTACTCAACAGCTCAGCCGTTGCCGGCCAATCGCCGCGATGCTGACATTGCTCAATCGGTGCAAAATCTACGCTGACCATGGCGATTTTTCCAGAATGCAAACCACCCAGCTTTTGTTTTACCGATTCATTGATTACACGATAGTAAAGCGTGGTGCTCTCCCAACTCATGCCACCCAACAGGCCGATTGTTTTCATTTCCCTGGTTCCCTGCCATTGATTTTTAGTAAACGCGAATTGACACACATTTAATAGTGACATCAAGGGAAAAGCAAGGCGGCTACATCCTTGCAGCCACTTCAACGCTTACTGAACAAAAGCCGGTAAAACCTCCGTTGCGGCAAAATGCATAATTTTATTACCCCGTCCATGCGTCGTGGTCACCACGATAAGATCAAGCTCTTCGATGATAATAATGTACTGACCACCCCCACCCTGTCCGGACGTCGTGAAGTAATATTGATCACCGACTTTCATATCCGCCTGCCAAAAGTAATAGCCATAGCCGGGCTTGGAAACATGTGAACCAGTAAAGAAAATGTCTTCCTCAGCCAGACGGACAAGCCGGCTGTTTGCCTTGTCGATAAACGCCGCCGGAATCAACTGCTCGCCATTCCACATCCCCCTGTTCATGACCAGAGTGCCCCACTTAATCATTGCACGCGAAGTCATGCTCGAGCCCCAAGGCCCCCGGATAAATCCACTGTCATCATTACTCCAGGCATAATCGTCGATCGCCAGCTTCCTGAGCAACTCGTTCTCAATAAACGCCCTTGCCGTACCGGGAACCACCGCATTCAACACCTGCATGATCAATTTAGGGTCTTCACCTTTGTAGTCGAAGATCCGGGTCTTTGCATTGATGGGTAAGCTGTGTTCAAGATAGGTCTGCACTTGCCCCTGACCTTTTAGCTGAGCGGGTTGTTTTTCAAAGGCTTCTGTCTGCTCATCTGAAATGGTAATGCCCGAACTCATCGTCATGGCACTGTGCAGCGTAATGTTCTCTACCCCTTCAACGAAGCGAGTCGGATTCAGCTCATCCAGAAAGCTCACCACAGGCTTATCCAGATCGGCCATGCTCAAGTAACCCAACTGAATGGCACGACCGATAGCCAGGCTCAGATACGCTTTGGTGGTAGACGCCTGGGGATGGGGTAAATTGGCCCGCCCACGCCGATAGTAAGACTCAAACAGGAGCTTTCCCTTATGGGCAATCAGCAGACTGTCGAACTTGCCGTGCTGACCTTCGGCCACTTCCCTGGCCAGTTTAAGCAGCCGCTCTCGGTCACCGCCATCAACACCGAGCTGTCCTACCGGTACCGCATCGTTATTGTCTTGGGGGCTCGCACTGAAATACGCATTCTCCAACAGCGGAATTTCCCGGAAGGGCAGCTTGGCTTCTTCGGCCGTTGCGAGTGGAACAGTCCTTGGTGGTCTTGGGAAATTCCCGGAGCGGGATTCAGCTTGAGATTTGAGGGCGTCAATAATCTTTGCGTCCACCCAGTAGATGTCGGTATTGTCACTTTCTACTCCGCGATTAAAGAGTATGTATTTGCCGTCTGGCGTGACAGCCGCATAGGCTTCCCACTTATCGCTATTCACACTTTCGCCCATATTAATGGCCGCCCCCCAGGAACCATCGTCTCTCCGGAAACTGATATACAAATCCGAGTCGCCATAACCTCCTTCTCGCTTGCTATCCCAAATCAAGTAACTTTCATCGGGCGCAATAAAAGGATGAGCCGTATACGCGCCTGAATTCACCACCGGTCCCATCATCTTGGGTGCCTGGCGTTTACCGTTGATTAATCTCGATATACGAATCACATCCTTGCTTTTATAGTCATCGAACACATAAGTGCCCTGCTCCGAAGCCGTCAGGCGCATGATTCCCCAATCCTTTCGATCAAACAGGGGGCCAAGGCTTTTTCGTTCTGACCAGCTATGCCCGAGTCGGTCTTTATATCCTTCGGCCATATGCATACGTTGGCCATCCGGCGAAAATGCAATCTCTCCACGTCGCTCAAATTCCAGGTGCTTCTTCCACACCCCGGCTTCCTGGCGAAAGCCTATGACCGTTGGACGTGTACGGCCACGACGATCGGTCGTGAAATAGAATTCGTTCATACCGGGAGCAAACACTCCCTCAACCTCCCAACTGCCCTTGGAAATAATCCCTGGCGCAAAAGGTTCCGCTGTCATGCCCGGTGGTTTCTGTCCCATATAAGGGCCCCTCAACAGCGGAAACTCATCATCGCTGTAGCTCTGGCCGCTGAACGCAATGACGGAACACAGTAGCATTGAAACGGCAGTCTTCATTTTTCAGCGCCCTCTTGCTCAGAGCCAGATAACCCTTTCAGTTCAGACAACCAAGCCACGGCTTGAACCCCGGTTAAAGGGGCGGCCCTTTGATGGTTCCCTTCGATCACCCGCTGTTCAAGTACCAGGCTCTTGTCGTTTCGGTTTTTCAAAAGGTTGACAAATTCTTCGCCATATTCCGCCAGCTCTTTTTCAAGCGAGCCATAAGACACAAAGACGTTGGCATTCAGGCTTTTAGGGGAAGATGCGGCCAACTTACTTATCGCGGGGATATCGCCATCCAAGGCCGGGCTGCCAAGAATGTAGTTTTTAAAGGTGTCCGGCTGAGCCAATAGAACATAGGCACCAAACACACCGCCCATCGAATAGCCGAAGTAGCTGCGATTATCCGTTTGTGTACGATAGTTACGTTCAACATAGGGGATCACATCCTTGCGGATAAACGCCATATGATTACCTGCCTGGCCAAATTTGTATTTGGCCTGACGTTTCGGATCACTCGCTGGTCTTACCGAGTAATCCCAGGCACGGCTGATATGAGCGCCTTTCTTTTTGAGCTCTTCACTCATGTCTTTCTGCCAGGAGATGCCGACCAGAATGGCATTTTCCATCAAAAATACCGTCGCCGCAGAAAGCAAATCGATATGCCATACTGCATCCGTGTAGTAGATCACGGGATGACGAGCTTCCGGATCTTCGCCATAATTCTCAGGCAACCTTACATACAGCTCATACTGCTTCCCGGCCTGTGTATCCTGAATGGGAATAACCTGGGTTCGTGGCATCTCATAGGACACAAACTCCGCAGCTTCAACCCTGGCACCAGACAGCCAAAACAAGAAAACCAAGATTAAATATTTCTTCATATCGCCCTGCTCCTCACATGAGGTTTGTTTAAAGAATAGTGAGCGTGCAAGCGTTAATGATTCGAAATGGAAATGCTTGATGTTCTTCTGATTTTTCCCTGAATTTTGCCTGACAAAGACAAAACCTTTTCCTATCAACAACTTGGAAACTGATGCATTGCTGAAATCAAGGGTTGTGCTAGGATGACGTCCTTTGCTTATTCTGATTTACGACAGCAGCTGTATCTTGGCAGAGGTAATATGACGGCACAGTATTGGGTGGGCGGTTTTTTTATCGATCCATCCAGAAATCAAATAACACAGAATAATAATTCCCAAACCATTGCCCCCAAAGCACTGGCCGTTCTTACCTATCTGGCCGAGCATCAAGGCAAAGTGGTGAGCCACGAAGAACTGCTCGCCAAGGTTTGGCCCGACACCGTTGCCTCCCCCAATACCCTGCAACGCAATATTGCTCAGCTGAGAAAAGCACTGGGGGACGATGGCAAAGTTCAGGTTTATATCAAAACCCACGCCAAACAGGGTTACAGCTTGGAGTGCGATGTTCGCTGGCAGAAACATTTACCCCCCGTCTCAGCTGATGAATCGTCGGAAAACGAGAACGCGGACGAAATTCGCAGCCAACATAGCCACACCGAAACGCCGACCACAGAAGCTTCCCACTCTCAATCAGCCCAATCCCCCCAATCACGGCTGCCTGTATTCTCTGTCGTTGCTGGCATATTGGCTCTGGCCATTATTGGCTATCAGTTTTTGCTTCCTAAGCCAAACGCGACACTTAAGTTTGAGACATTGCGATCCCTTACCGCGACAGATGACAAAGAATTCGACGCGAATTATTCACCTGACGGTGAGTACATTGTTTTCCACCGTTATCTGGATAAGCAGTGCGTTAATAAAGTGTGGGCTAAAAACATCCGAACCCAACAGGAAACCCAACTGACCAAAGACTGGGGCGCCTATGGCCCCCACAGTTTTTCTCCCGATGGCAAACAGTTGGTTTTTTTGGCGACAGGAGCCTGCAATCAACCCGTTATCGAAAGCAACTGCTACAACCTGGTTAGCCTGGATTTTGAAAAAGCGCTGGCCAGCCCTCAACAACCTGAAGTTATATTGCAGTGCAAGAATTCGAGCGTCAAAAAGCCCACCTGGTTAAATGACGGTAATATTGCACTGCTGCAAAGAGAATCAGACCGCTGGGACCTGATCAAGTACGACACAAAGAAAGGTCGAAGCAGCGACATCTACTCCCTGCAGGAAGGTAATATTGTCCACTACGCCTATTCACCGCAGGAAGACCTGATCGCCCTCACACGCTTCCACCCTGATGGCTCACAGCACCTGGATATGCTCAAACCCGACGGACATCTTGTGTCCAGCCACCCGATCAGCGTTCCATCCGAGATTCCCAAAACTCGGCCACTGTATCCAAACTTCAGCCCCCTGGAAAATCAACTGGTCTTCAGCACAGGGCGGCAACTTTTTACGCTGTCGTACGAAGGGAACATTGAAAAAGTCAGCCTGCCTTTCGCAGAGCGAATGGTTCAACCCGAGTTCCATCCCAAAGGCAAACGCCTGCTCATGATCAAAGGGCCTTACGACAGTGACATCAGCCAGCTTTCCCTTGAACAGCTTACCCAATTGCCACAAGGCTACCCGAGCATCGAACGCTCAAACCTCGGCGAGGGATACGCCAGCTTCCAACCCAATGGGAACTTGATTGCGTTCTGGTCTGAACGCTCTGGAGACAATCAGCTTTGGGTCAGCGATGGAAAAAACCCTCGGCAGCTTACGCAATTTCCAATGGATACCTATATTCGGGGCATAGAATGGGCCAAAGACGGTCAGAGCTTACTGGTCAACGCCAATAATCAACTCACCCAGGTATTTCTGGATGCCCGCCAAAAAACCTTGCCCATGAAATACCCAGCCGTTTTATTCTACGACTGGGACAGCGAAAGTAACCACGCCTTAATACTGGCTCGAATAGAGGGCCTGCTGAAACTGGCCGAATACAATTTAAACAGCGACGAATATCAAGTCATCAATGACAAAGCCGTGCTGTGGGCGCAAAAAAGCAAAGACGGCGAGATTATCTACAAAGACGTGCGCGACCAATATTGGCGCCCCGGCGCCATTGAAGACCAGCACATAAGCGCACTCGACAACCTGCGTGGAGACGCCAAATCATTTGTGATGGATGGCAACACCCTTTACGCCATAAGCAGCCAAGAACAATTGTGGTCTTATGATCTGGATACCGACACTTTTTTAATTCTGGGCAAAGTCGGGAAAGAGGTTGATTCCTTAAGCGATGTTCGCGATGGCCAGGTTTTGATGGAGATTCAGGTTGCGGCCAAGAAGGAAGTGGTGGAGTTGGTTTTGGGGGAGTAAGTACGCCCCCAAGGCAATACCACCCCTCATCACGCTTCCACACCAGCCATAAAGTTATCGATCAACTCATAGTAGCCAGGAAGAATCTTTTTCAGAAATTTCCTTCCTTTCTCGGTCAGAAAAACCTGCTTGGCCCGACCATCATGCTTATCGGCCTTGATAGCAATAAAATTGTCACCCTCCAAACTTTGCAGAGTGCGAGTCATCACCGGGCGAGAGACGTCGATGCGCTCAGAAATTTCACTCACCAGTAAACTTCTACGCTCCGGCTCACGATCAATGACCAGCAGAATAAGAAATCTCAGCTGGGAACTGTTATGACTGGAAAAATAGGCTTCCAACTCGCGAATCAACAAACTGGCCTGGCGCATCATCAGCAACGCTGCCTCAACGGAATCCACATTCTTTATAGGGTAACGATCTGCGTATCCTTGAATCATCTGCTTTGATGGAAGCTCTTTAAGAAAGAACATCGTATTACCTATACCAGCTTGGACAACTTATTGATTTCGACCGGTTCAGCCAACCACTCCTGATACGACTCAAATACCGGAACGATATAGGGCATTGCATAGTGCTGATCCAACGCGGCCTGGTCATCCCATTCCTCATAAAGATATATCGAAGTATCGTCCTGATGTACTGCGAACTGATGGCACCCCATCTCTTTTAGGGTTTGTGGCACAACGCCTAAAATGGCATGTTTTGCAGATTCGAAGAATTCCGGCTTCGGTGTGATTTTGGCGATAATGAAGAGGTTTTTGTTCATTTGGGTGCTCCCATGAAATTTAATTATCATGGTAACCATATAGGTAGCAAAAATCAAAACCAGCTGAAAAGGCCGATATCTAAAGCCTGGTTGAAACTTGGAAGATTAAGGTAAACAGACGTCAATTAATCCTGAAGCAGCACTCTTAAGCGTCGAATTTCTTCCAAAAGACGTGGAACATCTTGCCGAGAATGAGCGATAAAGTCTTGATCTGCTGTAGTTGCACCAGACAACTCAATATCGTCCCCCCTATTTTCCCCTTCTCCTGTCATTATAAAGTCAGAACCACTCACGTGATCGCGCCCCTCAACATAAGAAACCCAAGGGCCGCAGGTTGCAGCATTACATCTATCTTGTATTTCCTGTAGTTCCTTATCGTTCATAAGACTTCACCTGTTAGGATTACGTACTGTTGGTGTCATCCACTGCTCAGCTTGTGCCGGTGTTAGTCCTGACAGAGTAGCATGATTGGGGTTATTCTTTGTTGTAGATGGAATAACATCACCACCATTCTAATTCGAGACGAAAAATTTTTAGCACAATACGGGAACATTTAAAAAATACGCCTCTATGCCTAGCTCAATCACCAGATTTCACTATGCCTTGAATCGCTGTATTTTTGAGTTACCCAAAGAACAAGCTAGCCACGCACTTAGATACACTTTTTGCAAGCCACGTCATTGTGCAAAACGAGGACTTATTAACATTGAAAAGGACATTTGGACAAACACGGAGTTGAGAGTTTTGACCCATTCCTTAGTACCTCTTCAATTTAGACCTATCTACGGTACAGTGCATTTTCAAGTTATAACGCCTTTATAAACGGCGCGAACTTTTTGCTTGTGCTTCGTTGCTTGGCCTTTTTAAGCGCGAATTGACACCTCACTTTTTAACCGCTAAATCTGATAACCAATTATATAGTCCGTCAATTAGTTTGGAAAATAGAGTGGGTAAGTAATACCACCAAAGACTACCCAAGACGCCGAAATAGAGAGCAGGTAAGTACAGATTGTTCCATTCAGGACTACCCTCAACATGTAATATTGGAGTGAGAACCCCAAGGCTAACGGGAAAATCGATAAGCATAAATATCAGCCAAGTCATTTCAGCATCGGTGGCTTTAACAATATTGGCATGCAATACAAAAACATACAAAATTGTATGGACACTGAGAAAAACCAGCCCTAGCACTATTCTAATTTTCACAGTTTTTTACTCATAACGCCTCAAGCAGGGGCAAGCAAAGCGCGTAACGCTGCCAACTGCGGCCGAACATATCTTGTAAGGCCCAGCACAAGCGTCTTTTGCTTGTGCTCCGCTGCCTGGCCTTTTTATACGCCTTGCTAATAGGTTCGAAAATATACTGCTTCCAATTTCTACTGAATCATCATGATGCGAGCAGAAATCGTCATAATCAAATATCAGCGTCATCAAAATGCTCGGATGGTTGACTCAGCCTCCTAGGATTACTCCGGGCTATCGAAGCAGCAAGCTCCAAGTTTTGAATTAGCTCTTCGTCTACTTTATTCACTAGGGTATATAACGCTTTGCTAATGGGCAGCCGAAGCTTAGCGCGGGCTGTCCCGTTGAGGACGCGCTTTTTGCGGCCGGAACGTAATTGAGCAACTTGTTAAATGTTTTTCTGCCACACATTTAGAATACCCTTTGTAGAGAGGCTTGAGTCCATTTCATAAATGCCTTTCACGACTTCACTGAGACTTGTCTGATTAAGCTTACAAGCAAAAGGCAGTTTCCCGTGAGATTGGCTGACGACACATATTCGCATTTGACCAACTTGCTCATCTAGCCATGAATAGCAAACTTATCTAAGCCTTCAACCTTACTCTTATGCAGATCAGCACAGCTGGCAGCGTTGGCCCTTAGTGAATAATCGTGACATGAATTGGTACAAAATGAACGATGCAGGCTCAAATAGCATCAAGATTGTTGAACCACCAAGTGTTAGAAAGCGGTAAGCTGTTGATTTTAAAGTACTTTATTTTCTTTGGCATGTTCTTAGTGTACCAAAAATGTGTCCCATTTTGCAGTATTTATAGCGACGAAAGCGCTCAAAATGAGCGCTCCCATGTAGAAAGATAAGGCAGAGCTAAACTAGGTTCAACTCCCTGTCTGGACGCGAGTTCAGTTTCTTTATGGCAGTTTTTGAGTGTCTTTGGTTTTACTAGCCCCTTATGAATGAAGGCTTGCCTAAAGAGTGTAAGTTATGAATTAATCTCTCCAAGATCAAATTCGATATCTTCGCCAAGTATTCCTAGCTCGCCTTTATAATTCTTTCTCTCTTCGTATGGAATTGTTGTGTCTTTGGCTAGAGTCTTAAGGCACTTTGTTCTAATCCCTTTGTATTGGGTTGAGCTTTTATCAATGTAGCCTTCTGTAATATGTAGAGCTTTTTCGGGGTGCCCCTTTTCTAGTTCAAGGCTAGCTTGAAGAGAGACTTTTAAGTCATTTTTACTTTTAGGATAATCCGATCTGATCTTACTTAGTTCTTGATCTGCTTCGATTAGCTCTTTGGATTTTATTAGAGATTTGACGAGAGCTACTCGGCCAGAGAAGAATCTAGGGCCTCCCAGATCGACTGCTTCCCTTGCGTGGTTTAATGCAAGGCCATTGTTTCCAAATGAAAGGTGATAATCAGAAAGCCTAAGCTTGTAGTGTTCCGGCGTGTCGAGGAGTTCAAGTTGACTGATATACTTTTCAGCAGACGACTTTTCTTTTCTTTTGATGGCTATTCGTGCTGCCATATCGATGACTTGATTATTGTTTGGTTGGATTTTTAGAGCTTCTCCAATATTTTTCTCGGCCGAATCTAAATCTCCAATCATTAAATAACAGTGAGAGAACTCTCGATAAAGAGCAAATCCTTTTCTGCCATGCTTTTTTGCCTTTACGTATGATTCAATGGCTCTTTTTATATCCCCTTTCTTTCGTTGCAAAAAGCCCTCCAAGTAATATACATTACGGTACTCGTCCAGTGGATAAAGGTTGTTTAGATGCTCGTTTGCTGAATCCCACTTTTCCTCTTGAATGAAAGCTTTAATAAGAAATGTTCTAGCTTTTGCGCTATTGGGGTTTGCGTTGACGGCCTCTAACCCGATCTCTATGGCCTCCTTAAACTTTCTTTGGTGATAAGCGTTCTCTAAAAGCTTTATATAATCTGAGTTTAGTTTTATGCCTGCTTCTCTAGCACCTTCATCACCAAGAACAAAACCTAATCGAAATAAAACTCGTGAGATGTCGAGTTTGTGATCGTCATCTGCTGAATCGACGTATTCATTTAAAGTTTCTTTAATTACCGATAAGTCTTTGTTTTTGGGATATCCAAAGACTTCGTTCACAGCCACTTTAATTGGATCGGCAATTCTGTATAGTTTTCCATCCTGAATCCTTACTAATGAGCAGTCAATAAGTTCGTAGACTCGGTCATGAGACTCAGAGTCTTCGCAATCATATAGAGACAAAATGCACTTAAGAGGAAGTGGAGAATAGTTTGACAAAACCTGAAGAACCTTAATGTCTTCTTCTGTTAGATCGTGATCTTGTACATGTGTTATGAATCTCTTCTGGCTGAATTGCGTTAATTTCCTCTTGTCGCTCATCAATGCATCGACAGAGTATGTAGAAGCCTGCTTAACTGCAAAATACGCAGCAGGCGGGTAGCCGTTTATATAGTCCATTAAATCTCTTATACTTTCTTGAGAAAGTGAGATGGATGATCGTGAACTTAATCTGGTAAGGAGTTGAGATGATGCTTTGCTGCTAAGCTGGTCAACGGGAACGCATTCTACCTTTATATCATTATCTCGACTGATTCTTCTGCTAAGAATTAGGCAGATATATGCATCTGAAAGTTGATCAATACTTTCAATGACTTTATTCATGGTGCTAGAAAGGCAGCCGTTATCCAGTGTTAATCCCCCTGAGTCTACAAAAATAGGAAGCTCATTGGCAGATATTATGGACTGGATATTACTTGTTATGCGGAGTAGAGCTTGGGCGTCCGATAAGTCATTTATCTCGCTGACAATGTCCCTCAGTTCCTCTTGGCATGAATAGGGCTCAATAATATCCGCCAGCTTAGCGCATAGGGAATTAAGAGTTTCTCCTGCCTCAATTTCAATCTCTACACATTTGTGAAGTGAGAATAGATCTTTTGTTACATTTCGTACTAATGATCGCCTGCCGATTCCTGGCAGGCCAAAGACTGCGAGTGTTTTTGGTGGGGGAGAGCCATCTATAGGGTTTAGTGACTCTTCTAGTAACTCTCTCTCTTTTGACCTACCCAGGAATACGGGTCTTTGGAACTCATCTGCAGCTTCTTCGAGCCTGTGTTTCACATCTCTCGCTATGGTGCTTGGAGAGTTAACTTTCTTTACTAATGCGGTTCTCAACCAGCTAGGTAAATCGGTTACACTTACATCATCATTAAGGATAAAAACAATGGATCGCTTCAAAACTCCTTTTAGTTTTGCGTAGAAAGCTTGCTCAAGCTCAAATTGGCACCATACAGAGCCCAGCGAGTTGCGCGTTGCAAAAAATACAAAGACCGTTGAAAGTTGAAGTTTTTCCTCAATTGACTTCTGAAATTCTTTCCCGTTATCAAAAGATCTTTCATCAAATATGCAGTTATAACGGTTTAGTTGATTCGCAACCTCTCTTACAATTTCTTTATCAATAGATGAGTGGGAAAGAAAAGCTTTCATCATGTACGTCCTTGTATCTAATTTGTTTTGGGGCTGATTTTGCGTAGTTGGTTGTGCTTTAATTCATGGCTCGAAAAATCAATAGTACCCATATTTATTGCTAATATATAGCCTGAATTTGTGAATAGGCTTCTTAGCCTAGGTTTTAAAATCGGAGATTTATCAAAGTAACCAAAAATGCAGAAGCGATCTGGTTAATCCCGAAACAATCATTCAATGGATCTCCCCAAAACCAAAAAGGGCCTATCCCTCGCTATCATTTAGAGCATAAATTGACAAAAATTTAGCTCATAAAGTGTCATTGTCGCTCAGCGGTGTAATTTCCGCACAGGATTTTAGCTGAAACGGAGGGAGGTCTGTCCACTCACCTCGAGGGTGGACAGACCTCCCTGCCAGATTCGTCAAAATAATTCTAACTAATGCTTTTCTATACACCCCCAACAATATTGCGCGCATTTCTGCGCTTAGGGAGGATGACTCTCCTAGGCACAACCCGCTTCATTCACAACTGCCAAGTGTAAATGCTGTACGAGTGTTTGCTTATTGCTGATTTATCCGCTCAATGAGCAATCGATCTGCTATTTGGATGGCTTGATCCTGAAGCATTTTCCGTCAGCTTTCCAAGCTTATTGTAGGTGTAGGTATTTGATTTTTAGCTAAGCAAACGGTACTGCTCGTCATATTGGACCACTTCAACACCATTTTCATGGGTACGGTTACCTATAACGCCTAAAGCAGGCGTTCGCTTTTTGCGTCACCTTGCCTTTGATTGTTAACATTTTCCCGGATATGCCGAAATGCTCGAGTTCTAACCTCTCGAATATATGCAGCCTTATCAAGACACGCTTCTCCTGACCTTGCCAAAGAATTCATTTCTCTTTCTGCCTTTGTGAAGGCTGAAACAATAACAGTATTACGGGAAACTAAATATGAATGTTTATATTTTTTTAATTCCTCGTTTACTTCGATGTACCTCTTGGTAATTTCAAATAACTCTGGGAAAACAGCGGCTGTTTCAGACTCACTCATTTCATCGAGCTTATGGCTCTCAAACTCTGTAAGAATGGTATTCGCCTTTTCTTCTAGGTCTCGAGCTACGCTAGCTAATACCTTTTCAGATACGTAAGGCTTTACTTCAGGCCATTCTGCAGCTTTTTCGGAGAATAGAGCGGACGAATACTTCCAATTTGTATTCTGCGTATAGCACTCCGACTCCTTTGTCACTGAAGTAGAGCAACCCCCAAGGACTATAACTAATGTTGTGATAGCCAATTTGTGCATAATGATGCTAAAACCTCAAACACCGAAGGCAAAACCATAGCGACGGAAAAGTTGCCCCGCTTGAACAACTTGTTACATGCCGTGAACTGCCTGACCCACAAACATAGCGACAAGTGAAGATATAGCTGCTGAATACAGCATATCTTTTGGTAGACCTGGATTTTCACTGAGCAAACCAACAATGCCAAATAAGATGGCCGCGCCACAGTACAGGGAACTTGAAACCGACCACTTAACTGATATAAGAAGCAAGCCTAACAATGTAACTGCAAATACAACGACTAGTCTAATTTTTTCATGGCGCGACTTAGCCCCATATTTTTTCTCATGCCCGCGACGAGAAAGCCTTGCCGCCACGAAGAGACCAATGCCGATTGCAACAACAATACCTAGCTGTATTATTAGATCATTCATTTTCTATACGCATGTAACAGCTTACTCAACAGACAGGTATAAAAAAACCAAAAAACGGACGCCTCTTAATAATTCGGGGATATCAGAAATAATAGGATGGTGTCCGTTTAAATACCTGGCTGCATTCCTTTGTCTAAAGCTCTAATTTATTGTTTTAGTAGAGTTTTTTCAAGCATTAGTAAAATTATACCGAGCTCACGAGACCTGGCGTTTAAATCGCCTTTATTTGGCTACCCCCTTGTTTTTTCTCTTGCGTGGCTTTTTTTGAGAGGCAATTTTTGATATGTAAGCCATTGATATAAAAACGCCTATGTTTTATGAATTGTTAATTCCCCAATTATTAGGAATGTGTCGAAATCGTGCCATTAAAATTATGGCTGTATATCCGTGCGGCCTTCTTGCTGCAGGCTTTAGTTTAAGGATGACACTTTCATTAACAAAATTGTATTTTCCAGGGCTGTCCCTCTCAGATTTAATGCCTGTAACAAATAAGGAGTAAAGCTAAAGAACAAAAAAATATTTAAGAGATTGCTTTGATCAAAAATCTCAAGCAGTCAGCCGCTCTCAACTCCTTGCTCTGAAAGTCTTTCCGTTAAGTGAAAAACTCAATCCATCAAATACGCTTTTCCATAGACGTGCACTACTGTCGGCTGAATATAAACATGGCTTCCGGCAAGACCCAACAACCTGAATTTGTGAATAGGTCTCTTGGTCCAGACTTTAAAATCGGAAATTTATCAAAGTAACGGAAATGCAGAGGCGATCTTGTGAATCCCGAAACATTCATTCAATGGATCTCCCAAAACCAAAAAGGGCCTATCCCTCACGGGATAGGCCCTTTTTGGTTTTGGTGGAGCCGGCGGGATTTGAACCCGCGTCCGTCAGCACTCCGCCAGAGGATCTACATGCTTAGTTCCGTCTATTGATTTAACCGGAATCAGCCCAACGGGCAGGACGATTCAAGCGAGCCTGGTAAAAGTTTTAACAGCGCCACCCCAGACGTGCTTTGCTGCGATCCCATTCTAAGTGACAGTCAGTAGCGCGGTATGGGCACCTTGCTAATGACCGCTAGCGGGCTTAAGCCGCTAGAGCGTAGTTGTCGTCGTTGGCAACTATAAAGTTACAGCTTTGGATTAACGTGATTGGCTGCCATCACGGCATGCACCAAAGGTTTTGTCACCGGCGTCGAATCCTAATCGGCCCCGAAGTTTTAAGTGCTTGAACGACCAAGCCTTAAAACCCTCGCTGTGCGAACGCCAATTATAGCCTGATTTGGGGAACTATTTCACCTGGGAATTTCTAAGAGCTGGATTAAGAATCGTAAGCTCGGGTCATGCCCTTTGCCCGGTGGCGCAAAGCGTTTACACTCTGGCTTTTATTTGGGCAACGCCCTTTAACGCCTTTAAGAACCATAATGGAGATGCCAATGAAGCGTTTTATCGCTCTTTTTGCGGGCCTCACTCTGGGTCTGCTCAGCAGCCTGGCAAGTGCCCAAGCCAAGTTTCAGGAACACAAGCACTATGAAGACGTTGCCCCGGATGTTGCGGCCAAAGACCTGCCACGAACTGTAACCGGCTTCTTCTGGTACGGCTGCAGCCATTGCTACGCCTTTGAGCCTACGCTGGACAAGTGGCTGGAGCACAAATCCGATAATATCGAGTTTGTTCGTGTACCGGCGGTATTGGGCCGCAATTGGGTGCCTCATGCCCAGGCCTTCTACGCCACCGAGAAGATGGGCATCAGCGATAAAACCCACCGTGCGCTGTTTGATGCCATTCACAAGGATCGCAAACCCCTGTTTGCCCCGGCCGACATTGCTCAGTTTTTGGCCGACACCAGCGGTGCCGATGCCGCCGAAATCCTGATGAATATGAACTCTCAGGAAAGTCGCGACGCCATTGCGCAATCCATCGATACTGCACAGAAGTACCGTTTACGCGGTGTGCCGGCCCTGCTGGTTGGCGGTAAGTATTTGGTCGACCCGGGTTCCGTGGGTGAAGAGCTGCCGGAGGTGATTGAGTTTTTACTGGATCAGTAAACTCAACACAAGCCCATAAAAAAGCCGGAGTGGATGCTCCGGCTTTTTTGTTTCTGCATGGCGTTTTCGAAGGCGCCTGCAAATCCCTCTTGCGCCTCATCATTCCTCGACCACATCGCCTTTGACTTCGATACGATTGGGTATGTCTTGCCTGGCTTCACGCAGTTGATCCCCCTGCCGGCGCACAATGTGCTGGATCAGAACTTCTTGATCGTGTTCGCTCATATTGGCGAAGTCCATGCGGATGTAAAATTTCTGGTTTTCTTCATTCATGCTGCACGACACGACGGTCGCGTAGCACTGTACCAAGTGGTTACCCGGCTTCAGGGACATTTCCAAACTGATGGTGGCACCCTCAGGAAGAGATTCATCAGCAAAGAGCGCCATGCCGCATGCGCTGATGTTCACCTCGTGAACCTTATACGCCACTTTGCGAACCAGATAGCTGTCCATTTCCAGCTGATTGATAACGGCGCTGAGCTTGGCGTTCAGGGTTTCCATCAGCTCGGCAATCAAGGGGTCGCGCGTATGCAACTGACCACAAAGGTTAGCGATTTTATTGTCGTAGGAAGCGATCAGGTTCAGGGAATCTACCGGCGTAATATCGCCTTCGACCTGATTGGCCAATTCCTCTTCCGTGAGCAGGCGATAAGCTACCCCGATGCTGTCATCGATGCGGAAAAAACGGCGGCGTTCCTGACTCATAGTGAATGTCCAATCTGGATGACGCTTTCACGCCATCGTGTTTAAAAAATTTCGTTAGGCTTTAAGTCAAATTGATATTTCGGTGGTTCAAGATCCAGATTGCGCAGCAGGTCTTGCCCGTCCTGATTTTGCAGTAACTTCTTATCGTCTTCGTTCAACTCATCGTCCAGGCCCTGGCTGATCATGATTTCAACCCGGCGGTTCTTCGCACGATTTTTGCGGCTGCTGTTTTCTACCAACGGTTTAGTTGCCGCATAACCGGCCACTTCAAAACGGTTTTCGGCTACCCGTTTGCCCACCATCAGCGCATGGGCAACTGATACGGCGCGCGCAGTGGAAAGCTCCCAGTTGGAGCGGAAGCGCTTGGTGCGAATCGGCACATCGTCGGTATGGCCCTGTACTTGTATTTTACCGGGTTGCTTGGCCAATACAGCGGACACTTCTTCCAGCACTTGGAAGTATTTTTCGCTCAGTGTTGCAGAGCCGGATCTGAAGGAACCTTTCTCACGTATTCGGATAATAATTTTCCGGCCGATGGTTTCGATCTCGATTTCACCGGTAACGATCTGAGCCTGGAGCGCTTGCGCCAGGACGGCCGCGTCGCGCTCGGTTTCTTTAATCAGCTCTTCGAGCTTTTCTTCCAACCGTTCCTGTAACTCTTTGTCACTGGCTTTTTCAACACCGGCTTCCAGGTCTTCCTGGCCTTTTTCAATATCAAACTCATTGGTCTGATCAAATTCCAAACTCGATTGCGTGATGTCTTCGGTCTTCTGCCAGATCTCATTGATCGGCGTCGGCTCCGGAATCGCCGGGCTGAATTCCCGGGCGATGATGCTGGTGCCTTTCGGTGGGTCTGTAACTGCCAATTTGGTTTGCACACCAAAGGCCTGGGACAGGGAACCCGCAAGACGTTTAAATTTTTGTGCATCCATCTCCGAGAACGACAACAGCAATACGAAGAAACACATCAACAAGGACATCAAGTCGGCGAAGGTTCCCATCCACGGGGGGAGGCCTTCGACGCAATCACAACTTTGCTCTTCTTCATCACTCATGGTTCACCCCCAATCAGTCCGCCGCTTCGCGCTGGCCTTCCGGCAAATAAGTGCGCAGCATGGATTCAATCACTCGAGGGTTTTGCCCGCCTTGAATGGCAAGCAGTGCGTCGATGACAAGGCTTTTAATCATGGCTTCTTCAGCGGCACGCAGCTTGAGCTTGTCGGCCATAGGCTCACAGAAGGCGTTCGCCATAACGGCGCCGTATAGGGTGGTCAACAGAGCAACCGCCATTGCGGGACCAATCGATTTGGGGTCATCCATGTTGGCCAGCATCGCTACCAGACCAATCAAGGTTCCGATCATTCCCATTGCCGGTGCCATACTCGACATGGACATCATGATGCTGGCGCCGACCTGATGACGCTCTTCAGCCAGCTTGCGGTCATTACTGAGCAGTTGTTTGACCACATCGGCATCGTGGCCATCCACCAAAAGCTGGATGCCCTTTTGCAGAAAGTCACTGCTGACTTCTTTACCTTCCAGAGAGAGCAAACCACCTTTGCGGGCTGCGTCGGCCAATTCAACAATTTCGTCGATCAGGGGGCCAGGCTGCTCCAGCTTGTTGCTCATGCCTTTGCCAATTACCTTACCCACGCCCAGGAACTGCCCCAGGCCGAATTTGGCCATAACCGCGAAGATACTTCCGCCCACTACGATCACCAGCGAAGGGATGTTCACGAACATACCCAAATCGCCACTCATGAGCATGGTGACAATGATAAGACCGAAGGCGCCGATAATACCGACTATGGTTGCTAAATCCACAGATTGCTCCTTAGCGTGCACCCTGATTTGGCTTGCGGGTGCTTATGATGTTTATCCACTAAGGCTTATATCGGCCGTTCCCAAGACAAGTTAACCCCTTATCTTTAAAATGTAGTACGACCACCAACTGAACCCGCTGGTTTGGCGTAGCAATATCCTTTTTAGCGGCTAAACGCGCATTGACCCAGCCATTGGGCTCAGGTAGGGTGGCGCCATTCTTAATTAGCGGCAGCGAGCAGCATGACAAAAGACAAAAGCCCGAGTTTTGAATCCTCACTGGCCGAGCTGGAATCCCTCGTGGAAGCCATGGAAGCTGGTGATATGAGCCTGGAAGATTCCCTGGCAGCCTTTGAGAAAGGGGTCAAACTGACCCGCCAATGCCAGCAGCAACTCAGTGCCGCCGAGCAGAAGGTTGAGCTACTGATGGAACAGCAGGGCGAATTGATCAGCCAGCCATTTGAAGACGGCAGCGAAGGCTAATTACTCGCTGAATAAGGTACCCCTACCGTGAGCTTTGATTTCCCCGCCTATGTGCAGCAGTGCCGCGAACGTGCTGATTCAGCCATCGCCAAGGCTCTGACGAAGAGCCATTGCCCCCAGAAGCGCCTGCTGGAAGCCATGTCCTACAGTGCCACCAATGGCGGTAAGCGTGTGCGACCTCTGCTGGTTATGGCCGGTGCCGAAGCTTGCGGCAACAGCGCCAGCCCGGCCGTCGACAGCGCAGCGGCGGCTATTGAGATGATGCACGCTTACAGCCTGGTTCATGATGATTTGCCTGCCATGGACGACGACAAGCTCCGACGCGGACTGCCCACTTGCCATATCGCCTTTGATGAAGCCACCGCCATCCTGGCCGGAGATGCCCTGCAGAGCCAGGCGTTCAGCGAGCTGGCCGAGTTGCCCAACTGCCCGGACAAGATCAAACTACAACTGATTCAGGAACTGGCCAGTGCCGCCGGTGCCGCCGGCATGGTGGCGGGCCAGGCCATTGATCTGGCCTCGGTCAATCAGCGCATCAGTCTGGCCCAGTTAGAACAGATGCATCAGCTGAAAACCGGCCGAATCATCCGTGCAGCCATCCGCATGGGCGCCATTGCCTCCGGGCGCAGCCAGCCAGATCAGCTGCGCGCGCTTGACGACTACGCCGACGCCATCGGACTGGCCTTTCAGGTCCAGGACGACATTCTGGATGTCACCGCCGATACCGCCACCCTGGGCAAGCAACAGGGCGCGGATGAGGAACTCAACAAACCCACCTACGTCTCCCTGCTGGGCCTGGATGCGGCCAAAACCAAGGCCGAGCAATTGCGCCAGGATGCCCATCAGGCACTGGCGGCCTTTGGCCCCGAAGCCCTGGCCCTGAGAGCCCTGGCCGACTATATAGTGCAGAGAGCACATTGATCGCCTGATCGTCTAATAAAGGGCGACCGCGCTTTGCTTTGCCGGGCCTGGCCGAATACAATGGGCGATCCTCCGCGCCAGCTCAAATAAGGCTTGGCCGTGACAACCCTGATAGCTTGACGATGTGGTTGCCCAGCAACCTAGAGACCCTGTACTGAATGTTTAAAGAAATCCCCCTAGAGCGGCCTTCAACGCCCTTATTGGACAGCGTTGATTCGCCAGAACAATTGCGCCAGCTCGATGAAGATCAGCTGCCGGAACTGGCCCTGCAATTGCGCGAGTTTCTTTTGTACAGCGTCGGTAAAACCGGCGGGCATTTTGGTGCGGGGCTGGGTGTTGTCGAACTGACCATCGCCCTGCACTACATCTACAACACGCCCGACGATCGCCTGGTGTGGGATGTGGGCCACCAGACTTATCCCCATAAGATTCTCACCGGTCGTCGCGAAGAGATGGCGAGCATTCGTCAGCTGGGTGGTTTGGCCGGTTTCCCGAAACGGGAAGAAAGCGAATTCGATACCTTTGGCGTGGGCCACTCCAGTACATCCATCAGCGCCGCTCTCGGTATGGCTCTGGGTGCAGAACAGGAAGCCCTCCAGAACGATCAGGATCCGGAACAACGTCGCAAAGCGGTAGCGATTATCGGCGACGGCGCGATGACGGCCGGCATGGCCTTCGAAGCACTGAACCACGCCGCACACACCGAAACCGATATGCTGGTGGTACTGAACGATAACAATATGTCGATCAGTAAAAACGTCGGCGGCCTCGCAACCTATTTCTCAAGAATCTGGGCCAGCAAAACCTACAACCAAATGCGCGCCGGCAGCAAAAAAGTGTTGAGCGCCATTCCCCAGGCCTGGGAGTTTGCCCGCCGCACCGAAGAACATATGAAAGGCATGGTGTCACCGGGCACCTTGTTTGAAGAGCTGGGTTTTAATTACATTGGCCCGATTGATGGTCACGATCTGCCGCGCCTGGTTCACGATTTGCGTAATCTGCGCGAAATAGAAGGCCCTAAGCTTCTCCATATCGTTACCCAAAAAGGTAAAGGTTTTAGCCCTGCCGAAGAAGACCCCGTGGGTTATCACGCGCTGAATAAAATTGAAGCGCCCAGCACTGCGCCGGTAAGCGCAACACCCAAAGCGCCCAAGTATCAGGACGTGTTCGGCGCCTGGCTCTGCGACCAAGCCGCCGAAGATGAACGCCTGATCGGTATTACGCCAGCTATGTGCGAAGGCTCGGGCATGGTGAAATTTTCACAGGAATACAGCGAGCGTTTTCACGACGTCGCCATTGCCGAACAACATGCGGTCACTCTGGCGGCCGGTATTGCCTGTGAAGGCCAAAAGCCGGTTGTTGCCATCTACTCCACTTTTTTACAGCGCGCTTACGATCAATTAATTCACGACGTGGCCTTGCAAAATCTGGACGTAACCTTCGCCATCGACCGCGCCGGTCTGGTGGGCGAAGATGGTCCGACTCACGCGGGCAGTTTTGATTTAACGTTTATGCGCTGCATTCCCAACCTGGTGATTGCCGCACCGTCGGATGAAAACGAATGTCGCAAATTGCTGAGCAGTGCCTATCAATATGAAGGCCCTTCGGCGGTTCGTTATCCTCGCGGTGCAGGTATTGGCGTAGCCATTGAACAAGACCTCGGTACAGTGACCATTGGCAAAGGCGTTCAGATCAGTCGCAGTAAAAACAACAGCATTGCGATTCTGAACTTTGGTACCCGCTTGCAGGCGGTGAAAGAAGCCGCTCTCGAACTGGATGCCAGCATTTGTGATATGCGCTGGGTAAAACCCATTGATGAAGAACTGGTATTAAAAATGGCCGAGCAGCATGAGATGCTGGTCACCGTTGAAGAAAATGCCATAGCCGGTGGTGCCGGCAGCGCAGTTACCGAATTCTTGAACAGCAAAGGTTTGAATATTCCTGTGCTGCAACTCGGTCTGGATGACCGCTATGTGGAGCACGGCAAGCCGCAACAGTTGTTGCAGGTTGAACAATTGGACGCCGACGGCATTCGTCAATCCATTGAGCAACGCTGGGCTGAACTGAACCACAAAGAACAACACGATAATAAGCCCCGCAATCTGGCCTGAGTCATAACTAAAAGACGGCTGAAACAACCAAACCAAGCGGGCAATAAAACAAACAACAAGGAACTGTGTTGAATACGCTACACGCCCCTCCAAGTTTTTTGCGTGCCTGTTTTCTGCATGCCAGCTATGAACTCAAACGACGCTTCAGCAGTTTAAAGTGGCTGCTGTTTGGTGGCAGTTTTGTACTGGCCTGGGGATTGGTACTGCGCTATGTCATTCTCGCCAGCACACGCCTTATCGAAGAAGGGGAAGAAAACGGTCTTAGCCAACTGATATTGCATCGACTTGAACTGTTGCAGCGTTTTGACTGGCCGAGCTATGAGCTAGCCATTTGCTGGTACATTCTTGAACTTTTTCTTGCACCTTTGGTTATGTTGCTTAGCGCGGACATGTTAATTCAGGACCGTGAGGCGAGACGCTTACGCTTTTGGCAAGCCCGCAGTCATCGATTAAGCATTGTGCTTGGGCGTTGCCTGGCGAAAGCCGCGATTCTTGCCAGCCTTGTGGGCATTGCCGTTTTCAGCACTCTGGCACTCACCCTCTTCAGACAATCCGGCACTGTAGAAGCCAGTCTGGGAGCCGCGATCGTGATGTGCCTGCTACTGTTTTGTCTGGGACTGCCCTACATCGCCTTGATGTTGTTGAGCGGTCTTTTTTGTTCGAGCGCTATACGCTCGTTGCTCTGCGCTTTTATTGGCTTGCTGCTGGCCGGCTGGGCTTTGTCTTTTCTCAGCAATTTTTTAAGTCCCCTGGGCCTGCTTGATTATTTACTGCCGGGCACTCACAGCCCGGTTCTGGACCAATGCTCAGCCAGTGAATGCCTGCCAGCCATTGGGCTGCCCCTGATTCAAACCACTTGGGTGTTGCTGCTTGCTCTGTGGTTTTGGCGGAGGCAGGACATATGAGTCTATTAGAGTGCAAAAATCTCAGTAAACGTTTTGGACAGTTTGAAGCCCTTAAGCCAACAAATTTGACGCTGGAAAAAGGCAGCCCAATCGCATTAATTGGGCCCAACGGCGCAGGCAAAACGACCTTTTTCAGCTTGCTTTGCAATTACATTCAGGCCAGCAGCGGCGAGATTCGCATTCTGGGCGAACCGATTGATAGCCGGAGCATTCAGGGGCGTCTTGGCAGCCTTCCCCAAGATGCTCAACTCGACAGAGAACTGAATATTGTGCAGCAGTTGAGCTTTTTGGCCCGCCTGCAAGGATTCAGCAAAGCCGCTGCAACACAGGAAGCCGAACGTGTTTTAACACTGGTTGATCTGGGCGATTCACTGACGAAAAAGCCCCAGGAACTCAGCCACGGAATGAACAAACGTGTGCTGTTTGCCCAGGCCTTGATTGGGAATCCAGAACTGGTGCTGCTGGACGAACCCACGGCTGGTGTCGACCCTAATAATGCACGCATGATTCGCAACATCATTGAGCAGCAGTCCCAACAGCAAACCTTTATCATCAGCTCTCACAATATCGCGGAGCTGGAAAAGCTTTGCCAGCGTGTCTTGTATATCGAACAAGGGATTTTGCGAGAACATCAGAGTCAGGAACAAAGCACTGGAAACCGCGCGATCATTGAACTGGAACTTTGCAGTGATCAAGCTCAACTCGTACAGGACCAGCTGCATAAGCTGGCAGCTTTCCAATCGGCCAGCAGCCGAAATCCGCGCCAGCTCAGTATTCGTTACGACGCTTTTGAAAACACCTTCGACCAAAAGCTGCTTGCTCTATTGGCCCAGCAAGGCATCGAGTATCAACAGTTGAAGAAAGGCTTGAGCCTGGAAGAACAGCTGTTCGCTGAAAAAAATTAGAACGTACTGGAATCGCAATGTAACGATGAAACACATCATCATCGTTACACCACAACTTAAGTCTGAGAAAAATGGCCGTTAGCTGCCCTTGTGGGAAGCGGCAACACAAGCGGCTTGATCATACATACCGACCATTAAATTCAATGCCTGGGTAGCGCCATTGAGTTTGCTTTCAAAACCGGCAATGGAATTGGTCAGACTCAACAACAATTCCTGTCGGTAACGCGCATAGCGGTCAGTAACCTCCATCCCCTGCTCGGTCACTTGATAGGTAACGCCTTTCTTGCTGTCGCCTTTCGCTTTTTCAATCAAACCAGCCTTACTCATTTTGCGCAGGCTGTATTGTAAATTGGAAAGGTCATCGCGATTCAGCAGGCGGGCCAGGTCAGAAATACTTTTGGGGCGATCATGCATGCGAATCATGTGCAGCAGGGCATTATCAGTGCCACTGAAATTACCTTCTACACAACAGGCAAGGCAATCCGATTGCCAGCGCTCAAATGCCTCGGAGATCCGAAAGAGTGCAAACTCCAACTCCGTCAGAGAGACCTCGTGAGCATCCGTAGCCAGGTGCCATTTTTTATCTAATATCTCGTTACTGGCTCGATTTATTTCATTGTTATTATTCATTAGCATCCTTAGTGTAAATACCACCGCCCTAGAATAACCAAAAAGCACAACAGAGGCACCTTCTGTTGTGCTTTTTTGCACATCGTTCGACCTTTTAGGCCCAGCCCTCCTCCGGAGAGCTGTTGGCATTATTGATCATTATGCAACTAACCGTCGGTATTCACGGGCATGCGAATGCCTTTGCGTTCCAGGCGAGGTACAACTTCCTGAATAAAGTAAGGCATCTCTTTCACGTAATCGACAAAGCCCAGTACGCTGCCACCAAAGCCGGCATTGTGAAGCGCTTCCAGACCGTCGGCAACGGTATCGGGATCACCCACCAAAGGGAAGCCCCCATGACCGGTTGCCATGGCCTGCTTCATTTGCAAAATCTGATCTTTCGGGAAGGACTCTGCGTTTTCAAACATAATGCGAGTGATATTGTCGACCGCCCCCCAATCGGCATTTTCTTCCGCGTAGTAGCGGTGGTATTCCTCGGCTTCTTTCTTTGTCGGACGACATACCGAGAACGACAAGGTGAGCACACCCACATCGCGCCCTACTTTGGTGCCTGCGGCTTTGATGTTTTTGATATCTTCCGCTGTTTTTTCCAGATCCATCGCTGGAGTAAAGAGAAAGTCCGCATTGTTGACCGCGAATTCACGCCCCTGGGAGGAACCGGCGGCATTAAAGATCGGCACATTATTTTGAACCGGGTGCGGCAGTGAATAGGTTTGCTTAAGCTTGTGCCACTCACCGTGATAATCGAAGGCGTCATTTTCACGCCACAGACGCTTCACAATATCAAACCATTCCTGGCCATAGGCATAGCGGGTTTCATGATCGTCCGGCAGCTCCTGCCCTAACGCTTCATACTCGGGGCGATTCCAACCACAAACCACGTTCAAACCTGCACGGCCACCGCTGACGTGATCCATAGTCGCGATTTGCTTAGCCAGGACCACGGGATGGTTACAAGATGTGTGAATGGTGGAAAAGACGTGGATATTCTTGGTATGTGCCAGCAAAGCCGTCGCCCAGGTGACGGTCTCAAGGACATTACCGTGGAAGTTGGTATCGCCACCATAGCCAATCCAGCGTGCGATGGGCAGCAGGAAGTCAAAACCCGCTTCATCGGCCATTTTGGCCATTTGCAGATTGTTTTCCCAGCTGTTGTCCCAACGCTCAGGTACCTTGGTTACCGCCAGGCCGCCGGAACAGTTGGCCGAGAAGGTGCCCAACTTAAAGTGGTCGCGATGGAAGTAGTGGTTTGCGCTCATGATTCACCTCTTTATTTTTATCTTGTTTCAATTTAAGGTTAATTTAACCTTTAAATTTAAACCTTACAAGTAAATCAATAATTTTGTACGGGGTTTATTTATTTACCGGATTTGCCCCTTTATTTTTCAAGCCTCTTGTTGAAAGTAAATACAAACTTACTTGGAGCAAATGGTGTTTGAACAGCTGAATTCTTAGCGAAAAAACGCTGCTCTTGCCCTCTAAACGGCCTTAATCGTCATTGAAAACGACCACTCGCCGTCTTCCAAACATGAAGCAGCAAGACCCAATCTCGGAGGTTTATGGCCAACACTTCGTTTATAAGCGAAAGGAATCGCAAGAGGTGCACTCCGCCCTATTCGTTGGAGGCCCCCATAAACCACAACAAAGCGGTTCTGTACTAAGCGAGGAATGATTATGAATTCGAGTGGACCACTGATTACGAACGATGCCGTCGCCTTCGGCTTGCTGGCGCTGTTGTTAGGCCTGATTATGCACACCGCCTACAATGCCGGACCGAAGTGGAAACGCTTTTACAGCATCGTACCAATGGTTCTGGTCTGCTACCTGCTGCCTTCTTTGCTGAACACCTTTGGTATTATTTCTTCGGAAGGGTCCAATTTATGGACCATCGCGAAAAATTATTTCCTTCCCGCCAGTCTCGTTCTGATGACCCTGAGCATCGATTTGAAAGCCATCATGAGATTGGGTGACAAGGCCGTCATTATGTTTGTCACGGGCACCGTAGGCATTGTGATTGGTGGTCCGCTGGCCATTCTAATTATGTCTTTCTTCAGCCCTGAGACCGTTGGTGGCGCCGGGCCTGAAGCGGTTTGGCGAGGCCTGGCAACACTGGCCGGCAGCTGGATCGGAGGCGGAGCCAACCAGGCCGCGATGCTGGAACTCTATGAGTACAACCCGGCCAACTACTCCGCTATGGTCACGGTTGATATTGTCGTTGCCAATTTATGGATGGCTTGCCTGTTATACGGCGCCGCAAACAGCAGCAAAATTGATCGCTGGCTAAAGGCTGATACCACTGCCATTGAAGATGTGAAAAAACGTCTTGAAGAATATCATGGCCGAGAAAAGCTGGAACTGGATATGCCCCGCCTCACGGCGATTTTCGCAATTGCCTTCGGTACCGTCGGTCTGTGCCATTTCCTGGGCGATATTCTGTCTCCAATGTTTAAGGCCATTCCCGCTACCTCGGAAAGCATTTTAGCCAGCCACTTCTTCTGGGTCGTGATTATTTCAACCACTACCGGATTACTGCTGAGTTTCACCCGAGTGAGCAAGCTGGAAGGTGCCGGCGCATCGAAGTTTGGCAGCCTGTTTATTTACCTTCTTGTGGTCATCATCGGCACCAAAATGGACATCATGAAAGTGGTTGAACAACCGGGTTTGATTCTCGTCGGTATTATCTGGATGTGCATCCACGTTGGCTTGCTGGTCACTATGGCGCGAATGATTCGGGCTCCGTTTTTCTTTTTAGCCGTGGGCAGTAAGGCCAATGTTGGCGGGGCGGCATCGGCCCCAATTATTGCAGCAGCCTTTCACCCCTCCCTTGCACCGGTTGGGGTTTTGCTTGCGGTATTGGGTTATGCACTCGGCACCTATGCGGCAATGCTCTGTGCCTGGTTAATGCAAATCGCCTCGCCGGTTTGAATCGACTACCAGACTCTATAAAAAAAGCCCGCGATTCGCGGGCTTTTTTTATAGGAACGAAAACTCAGTGCGTCGAGTGCTGGTAAGCGCGAAGCTGCTCACTCAAACCCGTCGCGATCTCCGAAACCGCCTCGCTTGCTGTCGAAGAATCCTCAGATAATTTTGCCGTCTGCTGGCTCAGCTCTGATAGTTTTTCAGCTTGCCCGCTCAGAGATTTCGACAGATCAATCTGCTGCTTCGAGTGCTGAGAAATGTCCTGACTTTGACCTCGAATCAGACGGATGCCTTGGAGAATCTCATCAATAATTTCACCCGTCGAGCGGGCCTGCTCAACACTTTGGGAGGCCGCTTCCACGCTGTCGCCCAATGACATAGACACTTCTTCGCTGCTTTTTTGAATCGCTTCCACCATCGCCTGGATTTCGTTGGTAGAACTGGCGGTGCGCTGGGCCAGCTGGCGAACCTCATCGGCCACAACCGCAAAGCCACGCCCCTGGTCTCCTGCTCTAGCGGCTTCAATGGCCGCATTTAACGCCAGTAAATTAGTTTGTTCAGCGATTTCACTGATCACCGAGAGCACACCGCCAATCGCCTCACTGCCGGCGGAAAGTTTGCTCATATCTGTAGAAGAACGCTGGACATGTTCTGCCAGTTCGTTGATGACGAGGATGGTTTTTTGCAAACGTTCAGCGCCCACCTCGGCAGCCTCCGCAGCGGCCTGGGTTTCCTTATGGCTGGATTCTGCCGTTCGCAAAACATCTTGCCCGGCTTCATAAACGCAGCCCACCGCCGTATTTACGTCCTGCAACTCGCCGTTTTGCAGCTCAACCTGGCGATCAACTTCTTTGGCGCCCCCCACTAAGGCCTTTGCTGAATCCTGGAGCGTGATAGCGACTGGCCGCAATGAGGCCAATAAATCATCCAGCACCGAAACCATTCGATTCACGTCATTGCCCAATTGCCCCAACTCACAATCGGAATGTACGGAAACCCGGCGGGAAAAATTCATCTCTTCGATAATTTCGGATACGGAAGCGCGCATGCTTGCCAAAGGGCGCAGAATACTCCGGCTCAACCACAAACTGAGAGCCAGCTGCAAAACGATCAACAAGCCCAACAAGATCAGGATGTGCTGCGTGGTCGACGCCAGCCGCTCATCTGCAGCCGCCTGCTCGGCTTGCGCCAATTCGGTTTGCTGGGCAATTAATCGATCGAGAGCGGTATACAGAGGTTTAAGGCCGGCGTACATTTTTATGTCGACGAACTGGCCCAGTTCGTAGCTCGACTTCTCTTCCACCTTTTGCTCAAGTTCTTCGATGGTGGCAAACGATGTCTCAATGTCGGGCTTCAGCGCCTCGAGCAGGCTTTTTTCAGCCTCGCTCAAGGGACGGCTTTCATAACGTTGCCAGATTTCATGGATACGCTTGTCCGCTTCTAAAACAATATCCTCGGCTTCTTGCCAGAAAATCATCTGCGCCCTCAGCTGGTGCGCCGTATCGCTGATGTCATGACTGTAAAGGCGCGAGAGGTGCTCCAGCATCCACACCGGCTCGAGGCGCTGCTTGCTGAGGTTTTGCGCGAAAGAGACTTCAGAACGAATTTTGGACCAAGCCATAAGCGACATAATGACACAGACGCTTATCGACATGGCCACGAGTATTCCCAGCCTGTGGCTGATACGCAAAGTCATAGCTACCTCCCTGTTGATTGCTGGCATTCAAACTCAGCTTTCGGCGCTACTCGGGAATAATAAACACTGTCACAAAAATTTAATGTGGGCAGCCTGATTTCGCTAGATTGAGTTCATAAAGAGAGCAGACAAGATGGGTTTCCTGCAGGCATAAAAAAACCGGCCATTGGCCGGTTTTTCAGTAGATGCTTACGCTTACTCTTCTTCAGCAGCCGCTTCTACCTGTGGGCGATCTACCAACTCAACATAGGCCATTGGGGCCTTGTCGCCGGCACGAAAGCCACACTTCAAGATGCGCAGGTAACCACCTGGACGGTCCTGATAACGAGGACCTAATACAGAAAACAGTTTACCTACAGCTTCTTTGTTACGCAGACGGTCGAAAGCTAAACGACGGTTAGCTACGCTGTCTTCCTTGGCCAAAGTGATCAGGGGTTCTGCATGACGACGCAGTTCCTTAGCTTTTGGCAAGGTTGTTTTAATCAACTCGTGCTCAACCAGTGAGGAAACCATGTTCTTGAACATAGCCTTACGGTGTGAGCTGTTGCGATTCAGTTGACGGCCACTATGACGATGACGCATGACTCTAAATCCTTCATTTGGGCTCTCGATTCACATCGAGAGCGCTATTTACGTTGGCATTAGCTTGGCTAATGCCAAACCGATATTACATTAAGCGTTGAATCTGGCTTAGTCGTCAGCACGCAGGCTGGCGGGTGGCCAATTCTCCAAGCGCATACCCAGTGACAAACCGCGAGAAGCCAGGATGTCTTTAATTTCGGTAAGCGACTTTTTACCCAGGTTCGGCGTCTTCAACAGCTCTACTTCAGTGCGCTGAATCAGGTCACCGATGTAGTAGATGTTCTCAGCCTTCAAGCAGTTGGCGGAGCGAACGGTCAGTTCCAGGTCGTCCACAGGACGCAACAGAACCGGATCGATCTCTTCTTCTTTCTGCTCTGGCTCAGCTTCTTTCTCGCCTTCCAGGTCGACAAATACGGCTAACTGCTGCTGCAGAATAGTAGCTGCACGACGAATCGCCTCTTCTGGGTCGATAGTACCGTTGGTTTCCAGATCCAGAACCAGCTTGTCCAGGTCAGTACGCTGCTCAACACGGGCACTCTCTACAGAGTAAGCCAGACGACGTACCGGGCTGAAAGAAGCATCCAACTGCAGGCGGCCAATAGCGCGAGTTTCCTCGTCATCGCTACGACGTGCATCAGCAGGCTGGTAACCACGACCGCGAGCTACGCTTAACTTCATGCTCAGCTCTACATCACCAGTGATGTTGGCAATGACGTGGTCAGGGTTTTTGATCTCAACTTCGTGATCAACCTGAATATCACCAGCAGTTACTACGCCCGGGCCTTTCTTGCTCAGGGTCAAAACCGCTTGATCTTTACCGTGCATAACCACGGCAACACCTTTAAGGTTCAACAGGATTTCGATAACGTCTTCCTGGATACCTTCAATTGCACTGTACTCGTGCAACACACCGTCGATTTCAACTTCAGTGACAGCACAACCTGGCATTGAAGACAACAAAATGCGACGCAGGGCGTTGCCAAGGGTATGACCGAAGCCACGCTCAAGGGGCTCTAAAACCACTTTGGCGCGAGTTGGGCCGGTGTCGGTAACGTCAATGTGACGCGGGGTCAAAAATTCGTTTACAGCACTCTGCATAGCCATACCTTAGGTTAGTCCGTTACTTGGAGTAAAGTTCAACAATTAGGTTCTCATTGATCTCAGCAGGCAAATCTGCACGATCAGGAACGCGCTTGAAAGTGCCTTCCTTTTTGTCCGAGTTCACGTCAACCCACTCAACTTCAGCACGCTGAGCTGCAATAGCCAGAGAGTTCTGAATACGAAGCTGGTTTTTGGATTTTTCGCGAACGGCAACAACGTCACCTTCATTCACCTGGTAAGAAGCAATGTTCACTACTTGACCGTTAACGGTGATGGACTTGTGAGATACCAACTGACGAGATTCAGCGCGAGTCGCACCGTAACCCATGCGGTATACAACGTTATCCAAACGAGATTCCAACAATTTCAGCAGGTTTTCACCAGTAGCGCCCTTACGACGAGCAGCTTCTTTGTAGTAACCGCGGAATTGCTTTTCCAGTACGCCGTACAAACGACGAACTTTTTGCTTTTCACGCAACTGAACACCGTAATCAGACAAACGACCACGACGTGCACCGTGTACACCAGGTGCAGTTTCAGCTTTACATTTTGAATCTAATGGGCGAGCGCCAGACTTAAGGAACAAATCAGTTCCTTCGCGGCGAGCCAGTTTACAAGTTGGTCCGATATAACGTGCCATCTTCTTTAAGCCCCCTTATACGCGACGTTTCTTAGGAGGACGACAACCATTGTGAGGAATGGGTGTAACGTCCGTAATGTTGGAGATTTTGTATCCAACGTTATTCAAGGCACGAACTGCAGACTCACGGCCTGGTCCTGGACCTTTTACTTCAACGTCTAGGTTCTTCAAACCATAATCCTTTGCAGCTTCACCAGCGCGCTCTGCAGCAACCTGGGCAGCGAAAGGGGTAGACTTACGTGAACCACGGAAACCAGAACCACCTGCGGTAGCCCAGCTCAGGGTATTGCCCTGACGATCAGTGATGGTCACGATAGTGTTGTTAAAAGAGGCGTGGATATGGGCGATGCCATCAACGACCGTCTTTTTTACCTTTTTACGGGTAGTTTTGCTTGGCTTAGCCATAACGATCTTCCTAACCTTTATTTCTTAATAGGCTTACGCGGACCCTTACGGGTGCGAGCATTAGTCTTAGTGCGCTGACCACGAAGTGGCAAGCTGCGACGGTGACGCAAACCACGGTAGCAACCCAAGTCCATCAAACGCTTGATGTTCATGGAAATTTCACGACGCAGGTCACCTTCTACGGTGATTTTACCTACTTCGGCGCGAATCGCGTCCATTTCTGTTTCAGACAATTCGCCGATTTTAGTCGTTTCTGCAATACCGGTAGCAGCAAGAATCTGCTGAGCGGTGGTCTTACCTACACCATAGACATAGGTCAGAGAGATAACGGCGTGTTTGTTATCTGGTATGTTTACACCAGCTATACGAGCCATCTAGATACTCCACATATCATATAAATTGTAGCGCTGACAGCAATTACCAGCTCCCTCAGCACCAAAAGGCGCGAAAGGATACCGATAAAGCCGCACAAATGCAATAGCCCGGAGGTTTCCCCCCGGGCGACAGTCAACGCCCCCAAATCAGAAGGCAGTGATGAACTGCTTTCTGTTAGCCTTGACGCTGCTTGTGACGTGGCTCGGCGCTGCAGATTACTCGAACAACACCATTGCGACGGACCACTTTGCAGTTACGGCACATCTTTTTAACTGAAGCACGAACTTTCATGTTTCAACCTCTTTCCGAGACTTGGCGCCGCCCTTAACGGGAGTTGCCATAGCCTTTTAAGTTAGCCTTCTTCATCAGTGAGTCGTACTGATGAGACATCAAGTGTGATTGCACCTGGGCCATGAAGTCCATGACCACCACTACTACGATCAGTAGTGAAGTACCACCCAGATAGAAAGGCACATTGGCCGCAACTACCAGGAACTGAGGCAACAAACACACCGCGGCAATATAAACAGCACCGACTACGGTCAAACGAGTCAAAACACTGTCGATATATTTTGCGGACTGTTCACCTGGACGAATACCAGGAATGAACGCGCCGGATTTCTTCAAGTTATCTGCAACTTCCTGCGGGTTAAACATCAACGCCGTATAGAAGAAGCAGAAGAAGATGATCATCGCGGTGAACAAAATAAAGTTCAGCGGCTGACCAGGCCCTAACCAAAGGGCAACTTCTTGTAAAACTTCGGCAGCAACACCTTCTGAGCCTTGACCAAACCACTGTGCGACAGAGGCGGGGAACAACAGAATACTACTGGCGAAAATGGCAGGAATTACACCGGCCATATTAATTTTCAGTGGCAGGTGACTGCTTTGAGCACCACGGCCGGGCTGACGCTTGGCATAGTTCACGGTAATACGACGTTGGCCGCGCTCCATGCGAACTACAAACCAAATCAGTGCAATTGCCAAAAAGGTAATTGCCAACAACATCAGGATATTGATATCGCCCTGCTTGGCACCTTCAAAGGACTGACCAATCGCCGCTGGCAAGCCAGCAACAATGCCCGCAAAGATCAGCATGGAAATACCGTTACCGATACCACGCTCTGTCACTTGCTCGCCCAGCCACATCATAAATACTGCACCGGTTACCAAAGAGGTAATCGCTACGATGTAGAAGGCCATTCCACCGCCGCCATAGGCCAGGCCCTGGCTCGCCATACCAACGGTCATACCTGTACCCTGAACCAGAGCCAGCGCTACCGTTAAATAGCGGGTGTATTGACTGATCTTGCGACGTCCTGCATCGCCTTCTTTCTTCAGCTGTTCAAGGCTGGGCGATACTGCAGACATCAGCTGCATAATAATCGAGGCAGAGATATATGGCATGATACCCAATGCCAGGATACTCATACGCTCTAGTGCACCACCAGAGAACATATTAAACAGGCCAAGGATAGTATCCCTGCCCTGATTAAAGAGGTTCGCAACCTGATCAGGGTCGATGCCCGGAACAGGAATATGGGTGCCGATACGATAAACCAGAATCGCTAAAAACAGAAAACGAAGGCGAGCCCAAAGCTCGCCTAGTCCTTTCTGATTCGCTAATGGCATCTTAGCCGTTGCCATCGCTACCTCACTTAGCCGTAAGCGTTAACAAAGTTATTCTTCGACCTTGCCGCCAGCCGCTTCAATCGCAGCCTTGGCACCCTTAGTTACTGCCAGACCTTTCAAGGTCACAGCTTTGGTCAGCTCACCAGACAAGAACACTTTCGCGCGCTTCATGTTTTGCTTAACCAAATCAGCAGCTTTCAGAGCGTCCAGATCGATAACTTCAGCTTCAACGTTGTTCAGCTCAGCCAAACGAACTTCAGCAGTTACGCGACCAATACGAGAAGTAAAACCGTATTTTGGCAGACGCTTTTGCAAAGGCATTTGACCACCCTCGAAACCTGGACGAACACTACCGCCAGAACGAGACTTCAAACCTTTGTGACCGCGACCACCAGTTTTACCCACACCGCTACCGATACCGCGACCAACGCGTTTACGATCTTTAACGCGGCCAGGAGCGGGGCTTAGAGTATTTAAACGCATTGTCTTACTCTCCCTCTACCTTAACCAAATAGTTCACCTTGTTGATCATGCCGCGAACTGAAGGAGTATCTTCAACTTCTACGGAGTGACCAATGCGGCGTAAACCCAAGCCTGCAACACAGGCTTTATGGGACTGCAGGCGTCCATTAGTGGACTTAACCTGAGTAACTTTAACTGTTTTCTTAGCCATGGTTATTTACCAGCTCTTCATTAACTAAGTTAAAAACTTAGTTCAAGATATCTTCAACACTCTTGCCGCGCTTGGCTGCAACAGACTCTGGAGAAGCCATTGCTTTCAAGCCTTCAAAAGTAGCTCGCACAACGTTTACAGGGTTGGTAGAACCATAGCACTTGGCCAATACGTTCTGAACACCGGCAATTTCCAGTACGGCACGCATCGCACCACCAGCAATTACACCAGTACCCTGAGAGGCTGGCTGCATGTATACCTTAGAGGCACCATGACGACCTTTGGTTGGGTATTGAATGGTATCACCATTCAAATCAACCTGGATCATGTTGCGACGTGCAGCTTCCATTGCTTTTTGAATAGCAACAGGCACTTCACGAGCTTTACCACGACCGAAGCCTACTTTACCGTTACCGTCACCAACAACAGTCAGTGCAGTGAAGCCGAAGATACGACCACCTTTTACAGTTTTCGCAACACGGTTAACCTGAACCAGCTTTTCCTGCAGGCCTTCTGTGTTGGCGTCTTCTTTTTTACCGTTAGCCATATCTCAACCTTTAAAATTCTAAGCCAGCTTCACGGGCAGCGTCAGCCAAAGCTTTAACGCGACCGTGGTATTTGAAACCACTACGATCGAAGGCTACTTTTTCAACGCCAGCTGCTTTCGCACGCTCAGCAATCAAAGTACCAACGGCAGCAGCTGATTCAGCGTTACCAGTTTTACCACCACGCAGACTCTTATCCAGAGTAGAGGCGCTGGCCAGAACCTGGCCACCGTCACCGGCGATGATTTGTGCATAAATATGACGTGGAGAACGGTTGACACACAAACGGGTCACACCCAACTCACGAATTTTAGCGCGGGCACGACGTGCGCGGCGCAAACGAGATTGCTTTTTATCGCTCATGACCTATGCCCTACTTTTTCTTAGCTTCTTTACGACGTACATACTCATCGGCGTAACGAACACCTTTACCTTTATAAGGCTCTGGTGGACGGAAGGCGCGAATTTCTGCAGCCGCCTGACCTAGCAATTGCTTGTCAGCGCTTTTCAGAACAATTTCTGTCTGACTTGGGGTCTCAGCTTTTACACCTTCTGGTAAGGTGTAAACAACAGGATGAGAAAAACCCAAAGTCAGGTCTACAGTGTTACCCGCTGCTTTTGCACGATAACCAACACCATTCAGGATTAACTTCTTCTCGAAGCCTTGGCCAGCGCCAATTACCATGTTGTTGATCAGTGCACGGGTAGTGCCCGCTAATGCGCGGGACTGCTTGGCGCTATCGCGACCTGCGAAAGTCAGCTTGTTTTCTTCCAGCTTAACTTCTACAGAACCGTGAATGTTCAGCGCCAAAGTACCGTTGCTGCCTTTAACAGTGATGTCTTGACCTTTCAGGTCGACAGTCACGCCAGCAGGTACTTCAACCGGACTATTTGCAACTCGTGACATTACGATTTCCTATAAAACTTTTAAAAAAAGTTAAATTAAAATACGGTGCAAAGAACTTCACCACCAATGCCTTGGGCACGGGCAGCGCGATCGCTCATAACACCTTTACTGGTAGAAACAATGGCAACACCCAAACCACCGCGAACGGTAGGCAGGCCATCTTTACCAGCGTAGTTACGTAAACCTGGACGGCTTACACGGTCAAGCTCAGCAATAACTGGCTTACCTTCAAAGTACTTCAGCTCAACAGTCAGCTCTGGCTTGGCGCCTTCGGCAACACTGTAACCGCTGATGTAACCTTCATTTTCTAAAACTTGTGCAACACTTACCTTCAACTTTGAAGAAGGCATAGTTACTTCAGCTTTTGTAGCTTGTTGACCATTGCGGATGCGGGTCAACATATCTGCTAAAGGATCTTGCATGCTCATCGGAATCTGCTCCTAGGTTCAGCGATCTAAATTACCAGCTGGCCTTAACCAAGCCAGGTACATCACCGCGCATGGCAGCTTCACGCAACTTGTTACGACACAGGCCGAACTTACGATAAACCGCATGTGGGCGGCCAGTTACACGACAGCGACGCTGCTGACGAGAAGGGCTCGCATCGCGAGGCAGCTTCTGCAACTGAACCTGGGCTTCCCATAGCTCTTCTTCAGAGCTCTCAGGATTAGCGATGATCGCTTTCAGCTCAGCACGTTTAGCTGCGTACTTAGCCACTGTAGCTGCACGCTTAGCTTCACGTGCAATCATAGATTTCTTAGCCATGACTCTACCCTAGCCTTTGAAAGGAAAGTTGAAGGCTTTCAACAGCGCGCGACCTTCTTCGTCGGTGCGAGCACTGGTGGTGATGCAAATATCCAAACCGCGAAGCTTGTCTACTTTATCGTAGTCAATTTCAGGGAAGATAATTTGCTCGTTCACGCCCATGGAAAAATTACCACGACCATCAAACTGCTTAGGGCTGATGCCGCGGAAGTCACGGATACGTGGGATAGCGATAGAAACCAAGCGCTCCAGGAATTCGTACATACGATCCTGACGCAAGGTTACTTTACAGCCTACAGGCCATCCTTCACGAACCTTGAAACCAGCAATAGATTTACGAGCTTTGGTAACAACAACTTTCTGACCGGAGATCTTCTCCAGATCAGCTACTGCGTTTTCCAAAACCTTTTTGTCGCCAATAGCTTCACCAACACCCATATTGACGGTGATTTTGGTGATGCGAGGCACTTCCATCACGTTTGCCAGACCAAGCTCTTCTTTCAGCTTGGGGGCAATATCGCTCCGGTAAAGTTCTTTCAACTTAGCCATTTTTTAATACCGTCTGCTTATGCGTCTACGGCTTCGCCGTTGGATTTGAAGATGCGAATTTTCTTGCCATCTTCAAGGATTTTAAAACCAACCCGATCAGCTTTCTGAGTAGCTGGGTTGAATATCGCAACATTAGAAGCCTGAATTGGAGCTTCTTTTTCTACGATACCGCCAGCAACACCCAACTGTGGGTTAGGCTTCTGGTGCTTCTTAACAATCTGCACACCGGATACGATTAGGCGATCGTCTTGCAAAACCTTAACGACTTTGCCTCGCTTGCCCTTGTCGCGGCCAGCGATAACAATCACTTCATCTTCACGTTTAATCTTACGCATTACCCTGTCCTCAATACCTAGCTTGTCGTACCGTTACAGTACTTCAGGAGCCAGAGAGATGATTTTCATGAACTTCTCACCACGGAGCTCGCGAGTTACAGGGCCGAAGATACGAGTACCCACTGGTGCATCACTGGCATTCAGTAATACAGCAGCATTGTCGTCGAACTTGATCAGAGAACCGTCAGGGCGACGAACACCTTTCTTGGTGCGTACCACAACAGCCTTCATGACCTGGCCTTTCTTTACCTTACCGCGAGGTATGGCTTCTTTTACCGTTACCTTAATGATATCGCCAACAGACGCGTAACGACGGTGTGAACCGCCCAACACTTTGATGCACATTACACGGCGAGCACCACTGTTATCAGCGACATCTAAGTAAGATTCTGTTTGAATCATCGTTCGTCTCCGAAACTCTAACGCACACTACTGAATTAAATTTCAGCAGCGCGCTCTTCGATTTTAACCAGAGCCCAAGACTTGGTCTTTGACAAAGGACGAGACTCAGAGATGGTTACAACATCACCCATCTTGCACTCGTTCTGTTCGTCGTGGGCCTTCAGCTTAGATGACTTACTAACATACTTGCCGTAAATCGGGTGCTTAACGCGGCGCTCAATAAGTACCACGATGGTTTTATCCATCTTGTTACTTACAACTTTACCAGTCAGCGTGCGTACCAACTTTTCTGCTTCTGCCATGGTTAGTTACCTGCCTTTTCGTTCAGCACTGTCTTGATGCGAGCAATGTCTTTACGAGTCTGGCGAATCAAGTGAGTCTGATTCAACTGACCAGTAGACGCTTGCATACGCAGTTTAAATTGCGCTTGCAGTTGAGAAAGCAACTCTTGGTTCAGCTCTTCAACTGATTTTTCGCGGAGTTCTTGAGCTTTCATTACATCACCGAACGTTTAACGAAGGTTGTACTTACTGGCAGCTTACGAGCAGCCAACTCAAATGCTTCGCGGGCCAATTCTTCAGAAACGCCTTCCATTTCATAAAGAACTTTACCCGGCTGGATCTGAGCTACCCAGTATTCAACATTACCCTTACCTTTACCTTGACGTACTTCCAAAGGCTTTTCAGTAATAGGCTTGTCTGGGAACACTCGAATCCAAATTTTACCGCCACGTTTAATGTGACGAGTCATCGCACGACGAGCCGCTTCGATCTGGCGAGCAGTGATACGACCACGGCCGACAGCTTTCAGAGCGAATTCGCCGAAGCTCACTTTAGAACCGCGATGCGCTAAGCCGCGATTACGGCCTTTTTGCATTTTGCGGAACTTTGTACGCTTTGGTTGCAACATGTGGCGTACCCCTTACTTAGAATTCTTCTTCTTCGGTGCAGGCTTCTTGGCTTCAGCTTGCGCTTCTTCCATGTCACCAATCACTTCACCTTTGAAGATCCAAACTTTGACACCAATGATGCCGTAAGTTGTGGCAGCTTCAGCAGTTGCGTAGTCGATGTCAGCACGCAAAGTGTGTAGAGGTACACGACCTTCACGATACCACTCGCTACGAGCGATCTCAGCACCACCAAGACGACCACCAACCTGAATCTTGATACCTTCAGCACCCTGGCGCATGGCGTTTTGTACAGCACGCTTCATAGCGCGACGGAACATCACACGACGCTCCAACTGCTGTGCAACACCTTGGGCAACCAGAGTCGCATCCAGATCAGGCTTGCGAATCTCTTCAATGTTGATGTGGACAGGAACACCCATCTCTTTGCTTACAGCGGCGCGAAGTTTTTCAACGTCTTCACCTTTTTTACCAATCACGATGCCTGGACGGGCAGTGTGAATAGTAATGCGAGCTGTATTAGCAGGACGCTCGATGTCTACACGGCTAACAGATGCGTTTGCCAATTCTTTTTGAATGTACGCACGTACTTTCAAGTCGGTATTCAGCTTGTCTGCATACTCATCGCTGCCAGCATACCAAGTAGAGGTGTGCTTCTTAACGATGCCCAGACGAATACCTGTCGGATGTACTTTCTGACCCATAACGTCTGATCTCTTAACTGTCGGCGACTTTAACGGTGATGTGACAAGAACGCTTTAAAATGCGATCTGCACGACCTTTCGCACGTGGCTTGATACGCTTCATTGTTAAGCCTTCATCTACAAAAATCGTAGATACTTTCAGCTCATCAACATCCGCACCTTCGTTGTGCTCAGCGTTTGCGATTGCAGACTCAAGCACTTTCTTAATAATTTCGGCGCCTTTCTTTGGGCTAAAAGCCAGAATGTCTAATGCTTCTTCAACGTGTTTACCACGAATCTGATTAGCAACCAGACGCGCTTTTTGAGCCGACAAACGAGCACCGCGCAATTTTGCTGCTACTTCCATCGTCATTTCCTCTTAGCGCTTCTTAGCTTTCTTGTCTGCGATATGACCGCGATAAGTGCGGCTCGCAGCGAATTCGCCCAGCTTGTGGCCAACCATTTCTTCGTTAACAAGAACTGGCACATGCTGGCGACCGTTATGCACAGCGATGGTCAAACCAACCATTTCCGGCATGATCATTGAGCGGCGAGACCAGGTTTTAATTGGACGCCGATCATTTTTTTCGATCGCTGTTTCGACCTTCTTAATCAAGTGAAGATCGATGAAAGGACCTTTTTTCAGTGAACGTGGCACTGTTCTTTCCTCTTTCAGCTACTTACTTATGACAAGCAATTATTTCTTGCCGCGACGGCGTACAATCATCTTATCGGTACGCTTGTTCTTACGGGTCTTATAACCCTTAGTAGGCGTACCCCAAGGTGACACCGGATGACGACCGCCAGAAGTACGACCTTCACCACCACCGTGTGGGTGATCAACTGGGTTCATCGCCACACCGCGAACGGTAGGACGAACACCACGCCAGCGAGAAGCACCTGCTTTACCCAGAGAGCGCAAGCTGTGCTCACTGTTGGATACTTCACCCAAGGTAGCGCGACACTCAGACAGAATCTTACGCATCTCACCACTGCGCAGACGCAGAGTTGCATAAGCACCGTCACGAGCAACCAGCTGAGCCGAGGTACCTGCAGAGCGAGCCAACTGAGCACCTTTACCAGGCTTCAGCTCGATGCAGTGAACAACACTACCCACTGGGATATTACGCAGTGGCAATGTGTTACCAGGCTTGATTGGCGCCGCGTCACCAGACACGATTTCTGCACCAGCACTTACACCTTTAGGAGCGATAATGTAGCGACGCTCACCGTCGGCATAACAAACCAGAGCGATATTAGCGCTGCGGTTTGGATCATATTCCAGACGCTCAACCTTGGCAGGAATGCCATCTTTGTTGCGTTTGAAGTCGATCAAACGATAGTGCTGCTTGTGGCCACCACCAATATGACGAGTCGTAATACGACCGTTATTGTTGCGACCACCAGACTTAGACTTCTTCTCTAGCAGAGGCGCGTAAGGAGCACCTTTGTGCAGCTCAGGATTGACGACACTAACTACGTGACGACGACCTGGAGAAGTAGGCTTACGTTTTACAATAGCCATCTCAACGTCTCCCTTACTCTGCTACTGCAAAGTCAATATCTTGACCTTGCTCGAGGCGAACGTAAGCTTTTTTCCAATCGCTACGCTTGCCCATACCGTGACGGGTACGCTTGGTTTTGCCCTTTACGTTCAAAACACGTACGCCTTCAACTTTAACTTCGAACAGCTGCTCAACTGCGGCTTTGATTTCAGCTTTAGTGGCATCAGTAGTTACTTTGAAAACTACCTGGTTGGCAGCTTCGCCAGCCAATGCCGCTTTTTCAGAAATCACTGGACCTAGCAGCACTTTATAAATGCGTTCCTGGTTCATCCCAATGTCTCCTCAAGCTTTTTCAGTGCAGCAACAGTGACTACAACCTTGTCAAAGCGGATCAAAGCTACTGGATCGATAGCTTCCACATCGCGAACGTCAACCTTGTGCAGGTTGCGTGACGCCAAGTACAAGTTGGTATCGACTTCTTCAGTAACGATCAGCGCTTCAGTCAGGTCGAACTGCTTCATCTTACCTACCAGCTCTTTAGTCTTGGGCGCTTCAACAGCGAAAGACTCAACAACTACCAGGCGATCTTGACGGTTCAACTCGGACAAGATGCAGCGCATCGCAGCGCGGTACATTTTCTTGTTCAGCTTTTGCTCGTGGTTACGAGGCTGAGCAGCAAATGTAACACCACCAGAGCGCCAGATTGGGCTACGGCTGGTACCAGCACGTGCACGACCTGTGCCCTTTTGACGCCAAGGCTTGGCGCCGCCACCAGAAACCGCAGAACGGTTTTTCTGGGCCTTGGTACCCTGGCGAGCACCAGCCATAAAGGCTACTACTGCCTGGTGAACCAGGTCTTGATTAAATTCACGACCGAAAGCCACTTCAGATACAGAAACTGTACCTTTAGCGCCTTCAGGTGTTGCAATATTTAATTCCATGGTCATCCCCCTAGGAAGCCTTAACCGTTGCTCTGCAGTTTCACAGCAGGACGTACAATCACGTCACTACCTGGAGCGCCTGGAACAGCACCCTTAACTAACAGCAGATTGCGCTCAGCATCGATGCGAACCACTTCCAGATTTTGAACAGTTACCTGCTCAGAACCCATGTGACCTGCCATCTTTTTGCCTTTGAACACACGTCCTGGGGTCTGACATTGACCAATAGAGCCAGGAGCACGGTGGGAAATTGAGTTACCGTGAGTAGCATCTTGCATATGGAAATTCCAACGCTTAACGCCACCTTGAAAGCCTTTACCTTTAGAGGTACCGGTAACATCGATTTTTTGACCAGCTTCGAAAGTCTCAACGGTGATTTGACCACCAACTTCGAAAGCTTCTTCGTTGTCGTTGCGAAGCTCCCACAAACCACGACCCGCTTCAGCATTAGCTTTAGCGAAGTGACCTGCAGCAGACTTAGCGACACGGGAGGCACGACGAGACCCTACGGTTACCTGTACAGCGTTGTAACCGTCGGTTTCCACGTTCTTAACCTGGGTGATGCGATTGGGTTCAACCTCAATCACAGAAACAGGGATGGAAACACCATCTTCAGTAAAAATGCGAGTCATACCGCTTTTGCGGCCGACTAGACCAATCGTCATTTTGCTAACCTCTCAGTGTACGGGGCTTTTACCCGCTATGGCCGCCCATCTCAGAGCGTTACACATACCTAGGCATTGAGGCCTAGGATTTCGGCATTATTAAATAATTAACCGAGACTAATTTGAACCTCAACACCAGCAGCTAGATCTAGCTTCATAAGTGCATCAACAGTCTTTTCAGTCGGTTGAACAATATCCAACAAACGCTTATGTGTACGAATCTCATATTGATCACGCGCATCTTTGTTAACATGCGGAGAAATCAATACAGTGAAACGCTCCTTACGAGTCGGCAGCGGAATCGGACCCCGAACTTGTGCGCCAGTACGCTTTGCCGTCTCAACAATCTCCTCAGTAGAAGCGTCGATGAGCTTGTGGTCGAAAGCCTTAAGGCGGATTCGAATTCGTTGATTCTGCATCTGAACCAAACTCCAAAATCGTTAATAAATTTACCCATCTCTCAAAGCCTTACGACCCTGAAAAATGGAAGCGGAATTCTATAGACCTCAGCTGACCCGGTCAAGACCTATTTGTAAAAAATTTAACCAAGCCCGCGAACACCCCCAAACAAGCCGTAAGCCAGCCCACTCAAGGCCTTGGCCAATAGCGCCTCAAGCCACAAAACCTGTTAGACTGCCGGGCGATTAATAATAAGTTGAAGCCAATGAGCCAACCCCCCAACCGCATTAGCCAGGTATTTCAAAGCTACCGACAGAAGCTGGCCAACCGGATTCGCCATCTGGTCAAGCCCCAGGACATTGATGATATTGTCCAGGACACTTTCGTGCGCTGCTACGAAGCCGAACTCAAGCAGGAAATTGAATACCCCAAGACTTATATGCTGCGTACCGTGCAGCGCCTGGCCATAAACCACTTGCAGCGCTGGGATAACAGCCGCAGCGAGCATCTGGAGGATTTGGAAGAGCCAACTGTCCAGCTACTATCGCCCAGCGCCGAACAGGAATTTGAATCAAAGGAACGCTTTCTACAGTTCTGCCGAGCCGTCGAGCAATTGCCAGACAGCTGTCGCAAAGCCTTCGTGCTAAAGAAGGTATACGGCCTCAGCCAGAAGGAGATCGCCGAATATCTGCAATTGAGCGAAAGCACTGTTGAGAAGCACATCGCCAAGGGCATGCGCAGCTGCTTTGCGTATATAAAGAACATAGAGCAAGGCCAAAGCCCAAAAGCTGACGCCGAAAACACCCAATTCAGAAAAAGCCGCACGAACAAATGAGCAATGTAAGCCAACTAACCTCCGCCGAAGACTGCCTGGATCAGGCCAGCGAGTGGCTCGCCAAGGTAGACCGAGGCCTCAGCGAGGAAGAGCAACGCGCCATGCAAGAGTGGGCGCAAGCCAACCCCAACCACCGCCGAAGCCTGTTTGAAATGGCCGCCATGTGGGATTCAATGAGCATGCTGAGCGAACTTTCCGCCATGTTCCCACTGGAAGAAGCCCCCGCGCCACGCAAGTCCTTCGCCCTCCCCGCCGCCATCGCGGCCAGCGTAGCAGTATTGGCCATTAGCCTCGGATTTCTGTGGATCAGCAATAATGTGCTACAACAAGCCCAGTTCAAAACGGCTATTGGGGAGCACAGTCAGCACAAACTCAATGACGGCTCAACCATCCACCTGAACACTGACAGCCGCCTGCGTATTGATTTCACCCTCGGTGAGAGAAAGGTCTATCTGGAACAGGGAGAAGCCCATTTTACTGTCGCACACGACAAGCGCCGTCCTTTTGTTGTCCAAGCAGGCGATAACACCATCACCGCCATTGGCACCGCGTTCAACATTCAGTTGTCCAAAGACCAGGAAATGGAACTGCTGGTCACTGAAGGGAAGGTTTCCCTGCAGGGCCCGCAAACTGCTAAACCGGAAAACGAGGCGACCAACACCTTACCCGCCCCGGTAACCACCTACTTGAGCGCCGGCCAAAAGATTGCATCAAGCGAACAAGCCATCAGCTCAGTCACCCCAGTTGAAAGCGAAACCATCGACGGCGAACTCGCCTGGCAACGGGGCTTTATCGTCTTCGATGGCGAACCACTGCAGGCGGCTATCGCGGAAGTCGAGCGCTACTCAGAACTGTCCTTCACTATGGATGAAGACATACAGTCCTTGCAGATTGCCGGCTTTTTTAAAACCAACGACATGGATAAGCTACTCAATGCCCTCGAGGAAAGTTTTGGCATCATGGCCGAACGCAGCGAGCAATCCATTCACCTACACCAACCTTGAACCCCACCCAAAACACAATGGGCCCTTCAAGTATCTGCATACAAGCATGGCGGAAATTTGCCAGCCAGCTGTCAGCTTCAAGCGAGGCTGACGGACTGCTGCGCAAAATCCTTGCCGCCTGCACGATTGCCCTGCTTTTGCTGGCCAATCCCAGCGCAGGAAGCAACAACCAGGAACTGGACAAGATCCATTCCTTTAATATACCTGCGCAGCGTGCCGATCGCGCTCTGACAGAGTTTGGCCGCCAGGCGGACATCACAATTGTGTTTTCCTTCCAGGCAACCAAACCTTTCAAGGCCAACACCCTGCGCGGGCGTCACAGTTTGCGACACGGTATTCACAAGCTGCTCAAGGGCAGCGGGCTGGTAGCGCGTATCGGCAAATCCGGACAGCTGAGTATTGATATACAAAGCCAAACGGAGAGAGCAGATACAATGAAAAATAATAAGACCATACTCGCGGCCGCTATTGCCAGCGCGATAAGCACTACCGCTGTTCCGAGTATTGCCCAGGATAGCAATGCTGAAATTGAAGAAGTGACGGTATTGGGTAGTCGCCAAGCCGGTCGCTCGGCAGGCGATATGCCAGTGCCCGTTGACACCCTGAGCTCAGACGCACTGTCGAACAGCGGCCAGACGGAAGTCGGCCGAATGCTGCAGGCCCTGGCCCCCTCGTTTAACTTCCCGAGCTCGTCTATCTCAGACGGGACCGACGCCCTGCGCCCAGCGACCCTGCGCGGATTAGGCCCAGATCAGACCCTGGTTTTAGTGAATGGCAAGCGACGCCACCAGGCTTCGCTGATCCACATTAATACCTCTGTAGGTCGAGGCACGGCTGGCGTAGACATGAACGCAATTCCCGCCGCCTCCATTAAACGCATTGAGGTTTTGCGTGACGGCGCCGCCGCACAGTATGGCTCCGACGCGATCGCTGGCGTAATAAATATTGTACTGAAAGACGACAATGAAGCTGGCCACATCGGCATCTCCAATGGTGAATACTCCGAAGGCGACGGCAACACGACCAACATCGATTTCTCCAAAGGTTTCACCCTCGGCGACGATGGCTATCTGAACATCTCTGGTAACTTCCGGGATCGTGAGCACACCAACCGCGCCGGCCTGCATGGCTCCTGCCAATTCAGCGGCTGTGTCGACACCGATGGCAACGGCATTCTGGAAGCCGGCGACCCGCGTGAAATTACCGCGCCGCGCCAGACCTTCCGCATTGGTGACGCCGAGTCAGAGCAAACCGCACTCACACTGAACGCGGGCGTTGAAGTTGGCTCTGGTGAACTCTACGGTTTCGCAACCTACTCAAGCCGTGACAACGAATCCGCCGCCTTTTTCCGCCACAACGCCAACAATGGTGGCAACGCCCCACTGTCGGATGGCGACGCCACGATTCCCGCCGGCTTCCTGCCAAAGATCAACAGCGAGATCGAAGACATCTCAGTAAACATCGGCTACCGCATGGATTTTGACAGCGGTGCGACTCTCGATGTGTCTTACACCACTGGTGAAAACACCATTGATTACACCACCAGCAACTCACTGAACTCCTCTTTCGCCAACCACTTATTGAACAGCACCAGCATGAGCGATGCGGAGATCCGCGGCAGCGTGCCAAGAACAGCACGCGCCTATGGCCTCGAACTGGGGCTGGACACCTTCAATGTAGACTTCACGCAATCTTATGGCGATCTGGCACTGGCCGCCGGTGCAGCGATTCGCAAGGACACCTATAAAGTGATTCCCGGCGAGGAATACGCCTACCGCGATTACGACACTCAAAATGGCATGAGCCTATACAGCACCGACCGCAGTGGCGGCATTCAAGGCTTCCCCGGCATTGGCCCCCAGTCTGCGGTTGACGAGGAGCGTGACGTAAACTCACTTTACCTGGATGGCGAATACCAAGTCACCGACGACCTGATGGTCAGCGCCGCCATGCGCTACGATGACTACGATGGCTTCGGCAATACCGTGAACTACAAACTGGCGGGCAGTTTCGCCGCCAGCGACAGTGTACGTTTACGCGCAGCCGCCAGCACCGGCTTCCGCGCACCCTCCATGCAACAGCTGTACTTTAATAATGTCAGCACGCAGTTTGTGACCGACAGCAATGGCAACCTTGTTGCTGCCGAGCGCGGCACGTTCCGCAATGACAGCCCGGTCGCAAAAGCCATTGGCATTCCCGCACTGAAGGAAGAAGAGTCCTTGAACCTGAGCTTCGGTATCGTGGCCGATCTGAGCGACCAGCTGAACGTCACCATCGACTTCTACCAAGTGCAGATTGATGACCGCATCGTCATCAGCCGTGGACTGGGAACCGGCCTGAGCCCAGAACTGGATGCAGCACTGGCCAGTGCCGGCGCTTCGCAAGCACAGTTCTTCCTGAACGGTGCCGATACCGAAACCAAGGGTGTCGATATCGTTGCTTCTTATGAAGGCATTGAGCTGGGTGGCGGCAACCTGGACATCACCATGGCGGCTAACTACACCAAAACCGATGTGACCAGCTTGTTCACCCCAGCTAACAGCGGACTGTCCACCCTGAGCACCGACCAGGTCTTCAGCTCCCAGGACATTTCGATTATTGAAGAGTGGCAACCCAAAGATCGCATCAGCGTGAGCGGCCTATATACCCGCGACAACTGGACCGTGAACCTGGCTTTCAATCGCTTTGGCGAGTACACCATTGAAGATGGCGGCCGCCAGACTTATGGCGCCGAGATTCTCACCGACTTGCGCGTGGCCTATCACTTCGATAACGGCTTTGGTATCAACTTCGGCGGCAATAACATTTTTGATGTTACGCCTGACGAAAACCAAATTGGTAATTCTCGCACCGGCGCTATTGAAGATGGCCCAGGCGGGAACCTGATCGTCGACAGCAAGGGAGTGTTTACTTACTCTCGTCGCTCAGCCCCGTTCGGCTTTAATGGCGCCTACTACTATCTGGGCGTGACGTACGACTTCTAAGCCAATCTGTCTTCATCAGAAAGACAAAATACGCCGTTATAAATCAAAGCCATCCCCATTGGGGATGGCTTTTTTATATAAGCGAGCAAAAAATCGCCATTTTTCTTTTAATTTAGGTTCAATAAGGGCGCAAGACTCCGTATAATTGCGCGCTATTTTTTTGGAATTGGACTTGGTTTAACTCGAGAAACAGAAATGTCTGACTTATCACACTACCGTAACATAGGTATCTTCGCACACGTAGATGCCGGTAAAACCACTACCACAGAGCGTATCCTGAAACTGACCGGTAAAATCCATAAAACCGGTGAAGTACATGACGGTGAATCCACCACCGACTTCATGGAGCAGGAAGCTGAGCGCGGTATTACCATCCAGTCAGCAGCGACTACCTGCTTCTGGAAAGACCACCGCATGAACATCATCGATACTCCAGGGCACGTTGACTTCACTGTTGAAGTATATCGTTCTTTGAAAGTACTGGACGGCGGCGTAGGCGTATTCTGCGGCTCCGGCGGTGTTGAGCCTCAGTCTGAGACCAACTGGCGCTACGCGAACGAATCTGAAGTAGCTCGTATCATCTTCGTTAACAAACTGGACCGTATTGGTGCTGACTTCCTGCGCGTTGTTGGCCAGGTTGAAAAAGTACTGGGCGCCAACCCACTGGTTATGACCCTGCCAATCGGTCGTGAAGACGGCTTCGTTGGTGTTGTTGACGTACTGAACGAAACGGCCTTCGTATGGGATGATTCTGGCCTGCCAGAAAACTTTGAGATTGTTGATATCCCTGCTGACATGGTTGACCAGGTTGCCGAATACCGCGAAAAGCTGGTTGAAACCGCCGTTGAGCAGGACGACGACCTGATGGAAGCGTACATGGAAGGTGAAGAACCTTCTATCGAAGATCTGAAGCGCTGCATCCGCAAAGGTACTATTAACCTGGACTTCTTCCCGACTTTCTGTGGTTCTGCATTTAAGAACAAAGGTGTTCAGCTGGTTCTGGACGCGGTTGTCGATTACCTGCCAAGCCCAACCGAAGTTGATCCTCAGCCTCTGACCGACGAAGAAGGTGAAGAGACTGGCGAGCACGCTATCGTTTCTGCTGAAGAGCCGCTGCGCGCACTGGCCTTTAAGATCATGGACGACCGTTTCGGCGCCCTGACCTTTATCCGTATTTACTCTGGTGTAATGAAGAAGGGTGACACCATCCTGAACTCCTACACCGGCAAAACCGAGCGTATCGGCCGTATGGTTGAGATGCACGCTGATGAGCGTACCGAACTGGATTCAGCCCAGGCTGGCGACATCATCGCCGTAGTAGGCATGAAGAATGTTCAAACCGGTCACACTCTGTGTGATCCTAAGAACCCTTGTACTCTGGAACCAATGATCTTCCCTGAGCCAGTAATCTCTATTGCTGTTGCTCCGAAAGACAAAGGTTCTACCGAGAAGATGGGTGTTGCGATCGGTAAGATGGTTGCAGAAGATCCTTCTTTCGTTGTTGAAACTGACGAAGACTCCGGTGAGACCATCCTGAAAGGTATGGGCGAACTGCACCTGGATATTAAAGTAGACATCCTGAAGCGTACTTACGGCGTTGAGCTGGAAGTGGGTCAGCCACAGGTGGCTTACCGCGAAACTATCACCATGCCAATCGAAGACAGCTACACTCACAAGAAGCAGTCTGGTGGTTCGGGTCAGTTCGGTAAGATCGACTACCGCATCAAGCCTAATGAGCCAGGCACTGGCTTCACCTTCGAATCTACTGTTGTTGGTGGTAACGTTCCTAAGGAATTCTTCCCAGCGATTGAGAAGGGCTTCAAAGGCATGATGGACGAAGGTCCACTGGCTGGTTTCCCTGTACTGGACGTTCACGTTGAGCTGTACGACGGTGGCTACCACGCGGTTGACTCCTCGGCGGTAGCATTTGAAATCGCCGCTAAAGGCGCTTTCCGTCAGTCCATGCCTAAGGCCGGTCCTCAGCTGATCGAACCTATCATGCACGTTGACGTATTCACTCCAGACGACCACGTTGGTGACGTTATTGGTGACCTGAACCGTCGTCGCGGCATGATCAAAGATCAAGAGCCTGGCACCACCGGTGTTCGCATTAAAGCCGACGTACCTCTGGCCGAAATGTTTGGCTACATTGGTCACCTGCGTACCATTACTTCTGGTCGTGGTCAGTTCTCCATGGAGTTCAGTCACTACATGCCTTGCCCACAAAACGTGGCAGAAGAAGTAATTGCTGAAGAAAAAGCCAAGAAAGACGCTAAGAAGTAATTAGCGCCTTCCTGGTATTAAAAAGCCCTGCAAGCTTAGCTTGCGGGGCTTTTTTGTTTTTGAATAAAGTGCTTTTAAAAAACCACCTCTACTTTCTCACCATCGGAAAGCTTGCACTCACCGATACCACCATCATCGATTCCACCGCGGGCTGATGAAAACTGGAAATTACATTTCATACTACGCCCCCGGTCACCCAACAACAGCGCTTTAGCCGACGAAGATCTCTGCTCACTGTCCATCAAAACCCAGGAATCATCATTGGAAGACTCACCGATACGGATTTCATCGCCATCGGTAGATGTGGAGCCCTGCACAAATTTTCCTTCGAACCGCTCGCCGCCCGGCATGATCAACGTCAGCTTTCCGTCATTGTCCATAAAGCCCTGCTGATACTCCATGCGAACCACTTCACCACGACTCACACCCTCGATAACCCCATTTGATTCACAGGCAAGCAAACCAACGATGGACGTCGCCAATAGAACACGCACAGCTGATTTTTTCACGTTTAACATAAGAACTCCTCCATTAAAAACCTGATTATGGGGAGCTCAGCTAAATCGATTCTTAATTCAAAATTAACTGCAGATTAATCTGGCGCGACAGACACAAACGCAGGACACGGGCCGAAAACCCAAATGACGAACACAAAAAAGCCGGCATATAGCCGGCTTTTCTTAAGATGAAGAAATCAGACTTACTGACCAACCTTCAACTTACCACCTTTACCCAAACCGCCTTTAACCGTTTGAGCTTTGTAGTTACGCAGGGCCTTAACCATGTTGTTGTAAGAGTCTGCAAAAGAAGCGGCGATAATCTTACCCTCTGGAGTATTGGTAAAACCACCTGCTCCACCAACTGCACCACCGAAGAAACCACCAAACAAGTTGAAATCATAGTTTTTGGCGTTACCCACTGCAGCCGATATCTGCACACCCGAGCGGTTATCGATTAACAACAAGGTAGTAGAAGCTTCATTTTTCTTTAAACCACCGGCAATAACACCAACGGTTGAACCAACCAGACCGCCTAGCAGGCCACCAACACCACCCGTGCCCTTTTCAGAGAACTGAATGGATGGATTCATCGTGTAATCAGCCGCCACCATCTGACCTTTGCCAAAGTTGCTGCCCGAACGCATCTCACCAGAATTCATCAGTTCGCGCTCTGTATTCAGAGCCTGCATAGCACGGCCACGCTCAACAACGACAAAACAGTTCGACTGCTGAATCATGGTACGAATGACCGGGATGGTACTGCCCAACTGAGGGTAACGTGAGGCATAAACATTCCACCAAGGCAGGGTACGATCCTCAAATACAGACATAGTACCTAATGGCTCTGAACAACTTTCCAAAGCAGTGTTCTTATTTTCAGTGTTGGCGCCACCAGCGGCACCTGAAACTGTGTTTCCACCCGCGTTACCCATGGTTGGCATGGTGCCATTACAGGCGGCCAAGGTAAGCGCGGTAACGCTGATTGCTGCAGTCAGTAATTTTTTCATGATATTTCTCTATACCCCATATCCATATTAAAGTGATGCCGAAACGAAGAGTCTAATTTAGCTCTTATTAAAAAACCATATAAATTAACTACTTTTAGTGATAAGAACCTAACAATTAAAACAAATCTAAATCTATTTCCCCAAGATAAACCGGCAAGTGGATATTTCAATAACAAGAAATTACCGGCATAAAAAAACCGGGGCAAATGCCCCGGTTTTTAAGATCTCGAAAATCGATTTAACGATTAGTCGAGGATCTTGGATACAACACCAGCACCTACGGTACGGCCACCTTCGCGAATCGCGAAACGCAGACCTTCATCCATAGCAATTGGGCAGATCAACGTAACAGACATCTGAATGTTGTCACCTGGCATTACCATCTCTACGCCTTCTGGCAGCTCACATGCACCGGTCACGTCAGTTGTACGGAAGTAGAACTGTGGACGGTAACCTTTAAAGAATGGAGTGTGGCGACCACCTTCATCTTTAGACAGTACGTAAACCTCACCCTCAAACTTGGTGTGTGGGTTAATAGAACCTGGAGCAGCCAATACCTGACCACGCTCTACTTCATCACGCTTGGTACCACGCAACAGAACACCAACGTTCTCACCTGCACGACCTTCGTCAAGCAGCTTACGGAACATCTCTACACCAGTACAGGTAGTAGTGGTGGTGTCTTTAATACCAACGATCTCGATCTCTTCACCAACTTTGATGATACCGCGCTCAACACGACCGGTTACAACCGTACCACGACCCTGAATCGAGAATACGTCTTCGATTGGCAGAATGAAGGCACCGTCGATCGCACGCTCTGGCTCAGGAATGTACTCGTCCAGAGTCTCAACCAGCTTCTTAACCGCAGAAGTACCCAACTCGTTGTCGTCTTCGCCGTTCAGAGCCATCAGAGCAGAACCCGCAATGATTGGCGTGTCGTCGCCTGGGAATTCGTAAGTTTCCAACAACTCACGCAGTTCCATTTCAACCAGCTCCAGCATCTCAGCGTATTCTTCTGAATCTACGCCACCACAGTCTTCAGCCAACAGGTCAGCTTTGTTCAGGAATACGACGATGTAAGGTACACCTACCTGACGAGACAGCAGGATGTGCTCACGAGTCTGAGGCATTGGACCATCAGTCGCACCACATACCAGAATAGCGCCGTCCATCTGTGCAGCACCGGTAATCATGTTCTTAACGTAGTCGGCGTGTCCTGGGCAATCTACGTGGGCGTAGTGGCGGCTAGGAGAATCGTACTCTACGTGGGAAGTCGCAATAGTAATACCGCGCTCACGCTCTTCTGGTGCATTGTCGATACCGTCAAATGCTACTGCATCACCACCCCATACTTCCGCACATACGCGAGTCAGGGCTGCAGTCAAAGTTGTTTTACCATGGTCAACGTGACCGATAGTACCTACGTTCACATGGGGTTTCGAACGCTCAAAAGTTTCTTTTGCCACTTTACGTGTCCTCTCAAAAATACGCTGTTGCCAGCACGATTAAATGATTAGAAATCAAATTTACCAATCTTATAAAACCACAAAGGCCCAACCGCACTGCGATCAGGCCACATCTCTTTAGGAGCCAGCTACCATTTTAGCAATCACTTCATCCGCCACGTTCTTCGGCGCTTCAGCGTACTTGGCAAACTCCATGGTGAAGGTAGCGCGGCCTTGTGTCGCCGAACGCAGATCGGTCGCATAACCGAACATCTCTGCCAGCGGCACTTCGGCATTTACTACCTTGCCCGAAGGATTCTCATCCATGCCCAGAATCAAGCCACGGCGGCGGTTCAAATCACCCACCACATCACCCATGTTTTCTTCCGGGGTTACAACTTCAACCTTCATCATTGGTTCAAGCAGCTTGGCACCGCCATCCTGAGCCAACTTTTTGGTTGCCATAGAAGCGGCAATTTTAAAGGCCATTTCGTTGGAGTCAACATCGTGGAAAGAGCCATCGTACAGAGTGGCCTTCAGACCCAGCAACGGATAGCCAGCCAGAACACCATTTTGCATCTGCTCTTCGATGCCTTTGTTGACTGCCGGGATATATTCCTTGGGAACAGTACCCCCAACAATTTCGTTCACAAACTCCAGGCCTTCAGCCGCTTCATCCTCTGCAGGTTCAAAACGAACCCAAACGTGGCCATATTGACCACGACCACCGGATTGGCGCACAAATTTGCCTTCTATCTCGCACACATTGGAGATGCGTTCGCGATAAGCCACTTGAGGCTTACCGATATTGGCTTCCACGCTGAACTCACGACTCATACGGTCAACCAGAATATCCAGGTGCAATTCACCCATACCGGAAATAATGGTTTGCCCGGTTTCCTCGTCGGTTCTGACACGGAAAGACGGGTCTTCCTGGGCCAGTTTACCCAGCGCAACACCCATTTTTTCCTGATCTGCCTTGGTACGAGGCTCAACCGCAACCGAGATAACCGGCTCGGGGAACTCCATACGCTCCAGGACAATCTTGCTGTTTTCAGAACAGAGCGTATCGCCAGTGGTCACATCTTTCAGACCAATCGCTGCGGCGATATCACCCGCCAAAACTTCTTTAATTTCCTGGCGATCATTCGAGTGCATCTGCACCATACGGCCTACGCGCTCGCGCTTCTCTTTCACCGAGTTGTAGACCGAAGTGCCGCTCTCCAGCTTACCGGAATACACACGGAAGAAGGTCAGCGTGCCCACAAACGGATCGGTCGCAATTTTGAAGGCCAAAGCAGAGAATGGGGCATCGTCATCCGCTTCCCGAGTTTCGACCTTTTCAGGGTCATTGATCATGGTACCTTCGATCGCCTTAACTTCGGTTGGCGATGGCAGGTACTCAATAACGGCATCCAATACGGCCTGTACGCCTTTATTCTTAAAGGCAGAGCCGCCCAGCACTGGAACAATTTCATTCGCCAAAGTGCGCTGACGGATCGCTGATTTGATTTCTTCTTCGCTCAGCTCACCTTCTTCCAGGTATTTTTCCATCAACTCTTCATTGGCTTCCGCGGCGGACTCTACCAGGTACTCGCGCATTTCTTCGCACTTGTCCTGAATGTCGGCCGGGATATCGCCGTATTCAAAGGTCATCCCCTGATCGGCTTCATTCCACAGGATGGCCTTCATTTTGACCAGATCCACAACGCCCTTGAATTCATCTTCAGCACCAATGGTCATCTGCAGAGGCACAGGGTTGGCCCCCAGGCGCTCCTTCAACTGATCGACAACCATCTGGAAATCCGCACCAGCACGGTCCATCTTGTTTACAAAGACCATACGAGGCACTTCGTATTTGTTCGCCTGGCGCCATACTGTCTCGGTCTGAGGCTGCACGCCGGAAGAACCACAAAGTACCACTACAGCGCCGTCCAGCACTCGCAGGGAGCGTTCTACTTCAATGGTGAAGTCAACGTGCCCCGGGGTATCAATGATGTTCACACGGTGCTGATCAAACTGCTGCTGCATACCTGCCCAGAAACAGGTAGTCGCCGCTGAGGTAATCGTAATGCCGCGCTCTTGCTCTTGCTCCATCCAGTCCATGGTAGCCGCACCGTCGTGCACCTCACCAATTTTATGAGACAGACCGGTATAGAAAAGCACACGCTCGGTAGTCGTGGTTTTACCCGCATCTACGTGGGCACAGATACCGATATTGCGATAGCGTGAGATAGGTGTTTTACGCGCCACTAGGATATCCCCATTAAAATTCTAATTAATATGCTGCGACACAAACGTGCCGCCACAAACAAACGCCCAAGCGCGTATTTGTGCGAGCCTCCCCGAGCGAACGGATTCGTGCAACCGCTCCAGCTCTGCAGGGGGCAAACGATTTCTTCAAGTGTATGTATTTCGAAGACATCGTCAGGTAAAAAACAAAAGGCAGCCGTAAATAGCTGCCTTTTGACACCGCATAGAACAATAAATGCTCTATTAGAAGCGGTAGTGGGAGAATGCCTTGTTGGCTTCTGCCATGCGATGTACATCTTCGCGCTTCTTAACAGCAGCACCCTTGCCTTGGGAAGCATCAATCAGCTCACCAGCCAAGCGCTGTGGCATAGACTTCTCACCGCGGTTACGGGAGTACTCTACCAACCAACGCATTGCCAGCGCCTGACGACGGGCAGGGCGTACTTCAACAGGCACCTGGTAAGTAGCACCACCAACACGGCGGGACTTAACTTCCACTAAAGGTGCAATGTTTTCCAGTGCTTCATCAAAAACCTCAAGTGGGTCTTTGTTCAGCTTCTCTTGAACAGAGTCCAGGGCACCGTAAACGATGCGCTCAGCGACAGATTTCTTACCGCTGATCATGACCATGTTCATGAACTTCGCGAGTGTGACGTTGCCGAACTTAGGATCGGGCAGCACTTCACGCTTCGCGACAACTCTTCTTCTTGGCATTTTAAATCGCCTCTATCTTCAGGGTTTCTAAGACAACACTCTCATTACTCTTGACTGGGCTTGCGCGCAATCGCCTCTCCTGAGTGTGCTTAGCCTTACTCGGTTCGCTTATAGCAAGCCGAAAACGAGGGGTATAAACGCTAAATTACTTAGGACGCTTAGTACCGTACTTAGAGCGACCTTGCTTACGGTCGTTAACACCAGAGGTGTCCAACGAACCGCGAACAGTGTGGTAACGTACACCAGGCAGGTCTTTTACACGACCGCCGCGGATCAGTACAACACTGTGCTCTTGCAAGTTGTGACCTTCACCACCGATGTAAGAAGTAACCTCAAAACCATTGGTCAGGCGCACACGGCAAACCTTACGCAGGGCTGAGTTTGGCTTCTTAGGTGTAGTAGTGTAGACACGAGTACAAACGCCACGTTTCTGTGGGTTTGCCTGCAAGGCAGGTACGTCGCTCTTTTGCACTTTACGTTTTCTAGGCTTACGAACCAATTGGTTGATCGTTGCCATGAAAAAATGACTCCAGTTAATCACCTTCATATGAAGGTTTTGTGAATAAAAAATACTCCCCCTTTTTAGGGGGATGCGAATTGTACGGAGCTATTGATCAAAGGTCAACCACCTATTCTCCTGTAGTTTAAGCCGCTAAAAGCAGCATTATTAGGAGGCTTTTGCTATTATTTCCACCAAAGAGCCATAGATGGCCGTTTAAAGGAAAATAAGAGCTAGACCTTATATGTACCAACCCTTAAAACCATGGATTTCCAAGCTTTGTGCACTCAGCTTGAGCCTCATTGTCAGCCAAGCTGCCTTTAGCCAAGACCAAGAAGAAGCAACTCCCCCTGAACAGCCCAAGTTAAGCGTTAATGAGCTCTGTCACGCCATTGGCAACAAGCTCGGGAGCGTCAGCATTAAAGAATGTGAGCAGCAGCAGTTGGTCGCATCTGGCCACCACAGCCAGAAAGGCTACCCGCTGTCGATGCGCCACTACGGCCCAAAGCCCAACCGCACCCCCAAGGGGCGGATCATTTTAATGGGGGGGATTCATGGCGATGAATACGCCTCCGTATCCGTACTCTTCAAATGGATGAATACCCTCAACAAGCATCATTCTGGCCTGTTCGATTGGAAGGTGATCCCACTGGCCAACCCTGACGGCCTGCTGCGTCGCAAATCCCAACGCCAGAACGACAACGGTGTAGACCTGAACCGCAACTTCCCGACACCCGACTGGGACGAGAAGGCCATGGACTACTGGCAAAACCGCACCTTCAAGAACAAGCGCCGCTACCCCGGCCCTTATGCGGCCAGTGAGATCGAGACCAAATGGCTGCTGGAGCTGATCAAGGAATTTGAGCCAGACGCCATTATCTCGGTACACGCACCTCACAAACTGATCGATTTCGATGGCCCTCATAAACCGCCCCAGAAGCTGGGCAAGCTGCAATTACACCGCCTGGGAACCTACCCTGGCAGCCTGGGCAACTATGGTGGTTCGGTACTGGACGTCCCTATTCTGACCGTAGAGCTCCCCTTTGCAGGCATCATGCCCAGTCAAGGTGAAATCAGCACCATGTGGACTGATCTGGTACGCTGGCTGGTCAGGGAGGTTCCCAAACAGAAAAAACGCCGCATGGCCAAAACGGAAACCAGCGAAGACAGCAGCGGCGAATAACAGCCGCCAGACACGACACAAAAAAGCGGACTTTGAGTCCGCTTTTTTGTGTCTGCGAAATGTTGATGAACCTTTTCGCTAACCTGGGGAACTCATCCCGGGTCGCTGAGCAGGAGACTGGGCCAACCAGATATTCAGCAATTGCAAGAGCTGCTCGGAATCCAGCGGCTTAGTGATGTAATCGTTGGCACCGGCCGCAATACACTTGGCTCGATCTTCCGGCATGGATTTAGCAGTAAGCGCAATGATGGGCACGTGCTGATAACTGGACATCTTTCGAATATTGCCCATGGTCACATAACCGTCCATTTCCGGCATCATAATGTCCATCAAAATCAGATCGACATTATTGTTTTGCTCCAACAATAACAAAGCCTCTCTGCCGTTGTTTGCAATCGTGCAATGAATACCGTGCTGTTCCAATATCGCGGTTAACGCAAAAATATTACTAACCTGATCATCAACAACCAGCAGGGACTTGCCTGCGAGAACGTCAGAGGAACTCAGTTGCTCAGACAAAATTTCACGCTGACTATCTGGCATCGCCATCGTCACCTGATGCAAAAACAGACTGGTTTCTAATAACAAAGAACTTTCACTGATGACTGGCGATAAAGCCTTGGCACTGGAAAGTTCCTCCACTAGTTCGCGCTGAGATTCAGTCAGAGGTTCGTTGCTATGAATAATCACGGGAATTCGATAGTTCCCGGTCAAATCGCACAAGGACATACGAATGTAATCCAGACTCGTCTGATTATTGATATTGAGAACAATGCAATGGAAGCTTTCCAGATTAAAGTCAGAAATAGCCGAGGTATCGGTACTCAATTCAATATTCAAGCCGTCCGCCGCTATGAACTCCTTCAAACCGATCAGGATTTTTTCATCCTCGCCGAAAATCACCAGACTGCCATTTCTGTCTTCGGAAATTTCTGACAAGAACTCAATGATACTCCGCATTTCCAAATTATCGATTGGCTTGATGGTCGAGCCCACGGCCCCTAACAAAGCCATCTCACGCTCATCCAAAGGCTTGGATTCCGAGCTGATGACATAAACAGGAATGTGCCGAATTTTTACATTAGATTTGATTTTGCTGAGCACCAGGGAACCATCGATAAAAGCTTCATCGTCAGAAATTAGAATCGCGGACGGCACCAAAGCTTCAGCGAGCTGCAGTCCTTTGCCGCCATCAAATGCCGTAACCACATAAAAACCCGCCTCTTCGCCCTGCTTTTTCAGACTTGCATGAACAAAAGGGTTCTTCTCAATGATCAGCAAACGTTTTTCTTTGGAACGCGCATTCGGCAGCATATCCGAACCATCAGTCAACGATAGAGCAGCCCCTGCTTGAGGGCTTTCATTCTCCACAGATCCTGATAGAAATTGTTGGGGAATTGCTTGCAACACCGCATCAGAGACCGGCGCCAGAGTCAGTTCATTCACAGCATTCACTGGAGCTTCAACTGATTTCTGCTCAGAGTCTGTTGAAAATTCCAGTGCCCGCTTCAGCGGCAGGTAGAGGTAAAGCGACGTCCCCCTTCCCAAGGAACTGCTGATATCGATACTGCCAAACAGCAAGCCTGCCAGCTGACGACAAATGGATAAGCCCAAACCGGTACCACCATAGCGTCGACTGGTTGTACCATCCTCTTGGCAGAAGGCATTAAAAATCTCTTCTTGCTTGTCTTGCGCAACACCGACGCCAGTATCAGTAACTCGAAAGCACACCATATCCTGCGCGAAGATTTTCCCCTTACAACCTTCAACGCCTTCTGGGAGCTGTTCGACAATCAGGTCAACAGAACCTGTTTCGGTAAACTTGAAGGCATTGGACAGCAGATTCACAATGATTTGCCGTAAGCGGCTGGGGTCCGAGTTAAAGCTCTCAATACCGGATCTATTTTCGACATTAAAGACGAGGCCTTGTTCATCGGCAACCGGCTGATATTGCTGGCCAATCTCGCCCATCAACTCATCGAGCAACAACTCTTCAAAAACCACGTCGAGTTTACCAGCCTCAATTTTCGAAAGATCCAACACATCATTGATGATATTGAGTAAGTCCCTGCCTGAACGGTGAATAACCGACGCATATTCCACCTGCTTTCCGGTCAAATTCCCATCGTCATTGTCAGAAAGCATTTTAGCCAAAATCAAGAGACTGTTGAGAGGACTGCGCAGTTCGTGGGACATATTTGCCAGAAACTCAGACTTATACTTGCTCGATTTCTCCAACTCTTCCGCTTGCCGCTCAAGATCCTTCTGGGCGCGTTCAAGATATTTATTTTTTTCCGACAACGCTTTTTGCTTCTGCTCCAGCTCCAGAGCTTTTTCCTTGAGTTGGGAATTCGACACTCCCAGCAAAACCTGTTGATCTTCGAGTGCTTCTGCTTGAGATTGACTTTGCTTTAACAGAGCTGCCATCGCATCTCTGGATTTAGAAACCCGCATAGCAATTCCCAAACTTGGCGCTATCTGCTGGATAAACTCACGCTGCCCGGTAGTCACACGTTTGGTACAACCCAGCTCAATAACCCCCTCGACATCGCCCTCATACAATAGGGGCGCAACGATAATATGGCCTGGATTTGAATGGGCGATTCCGGACTGAACAATCGGTAGCCGCTCACTGTCATCCAGATAACGTTCAATCGTTTTCTTACGCAACAAACATTGGCCAACTAAACCCTCACCGGTCTCGAAGGAGTATTTCCGGTCCATTTCAGACTTATCGACCACTACCCCGTAGTGAGCCATTAAGCCCAGTTTTTTTGGCTCACCTTCGACTTCGGACTCATCGGAGCTGTAAATAAAGCCCACAGGCGCCTCAAGATATTCACAGATAAAATCTACCGAGTTCTTCGCCATTTCAGATAGAGGCTGCTCGCCGCTGAGTTTCCTATTCAACTCTGAAACCCCGGACTTTAACCAATCCTGCCGTTCGTTGTTCTCATTAGCCACACTGAGATCACCGACCGCTTTCACGAGGCTTCGACGCACCTCATCAAATTCAGAGAAATGACGTAGATTTGAACTGGGATGATTTTCTTTTTGCAATAAATCTTTAGCGTCATCAATATCGTTTCTTGAAATTGCGTTCGTGGTTTGTAAAACCTTGGATAAGGCACCAGAGATTAAACCGCTCAACTTGAGGGCAACATACACACCAATCAAAGCAGAAAGTATCGCAACCAGAATCAACACCAATATAGTCATATCAATGCTGGAATTTAAGTTTGCCATGGATGTTGTGGCATCGACCTGCTCTTCCCTGGCAGATTCAGCAAGAATTTCCTCCAGGCGCTCAAAGGCTTCACGCTCCATTACATCCACGACCTGTAGCGCATTGATCTTGGACTCCGGATCGTACTTTCCGAAAACCTCCTCGGCTGTCGCATTGATTTTCTTAAAGCTTTTCCGAATTTTTTCCAGATTCTTCTTATCTTTGTCTGTCGTCTCCAGAGGCGCGAGAAGATCATAATACTCAATGAAACTTTCACTATCAGAATTGAAGTTTTCCACCTCATCCAATTCCCCGGACACATACTCATTGAGAGATGAGAGCATGTCCCCCGTTTCATCCAACAATTCAAGATAGTATCTCAAGCCGGGCACATCATCACTCAGAGTATCTTTGAGATTTTTGGAGGCCAAGGCTTCTGCGTATTCCTCTTCTTTCAAGGTATCCAGGAGAATTTCAAGTTCCGCGCCCACTGTATTTTCCAAAGTGTCGATCGTTTTGAACGCCCACTTCTCCAGATCTGGATCATAGGCCTGAAAAACTCGACGATTGATCTCAGTGAAATATTCATCGCCCAGCGCTCGAATGGAGGCAAGCTTTTGTCGACTGACACTGTCATCCGACTCCAGGGGCGTTAATTCCGCCAAGGACTCACCAAATTTTTTGTACTCCTCCCTAAACGCAAACACCTCATCATCTGTTTCGCCCGCCAAGTACTTCAACACATTACTGTGCATAATCCCCAGAGACTTGGACATTCTCAAATACAAAAAAGCCCCAGGAACGTCATCATTCTCGACACTGTGAGAAATTTCCTTGGCTCTATCAAGAAACACCCAGGCTAAAGCACAGGTAATGATCAATAGGCCAATGACCAATGCAAAGCCAATCATCAATACGTTCTTAATGCGTTTGGTTTTAGCAAACATCAAGCTTTCCTCCCTGGATGCCCGCCTTACGGCGACTCTCTGATTCCAGCCATTCCTCCATGGCCGACCGAGAAAGTGGTTTTGATAGATGAAAGCCCTGCAGGTAGTCCGAACCCGCATCTTTCAGAAATGCCATTTGAGTTTCAGTCTCAACACCTTCAGAAACGACTTTCAAATTCAGATTGTGGGCCAGATCGATTGTCGCATTGATAATTTGCTCATCACTTCGATCGTGGCCGATATCCTTGACGAAACTTCTATCAATCTTCAAAACATTGATGGGTAAACGTCTCAGATAATTTAGCGAGCTGTAACCCGTGCCAAAATCGTCTATTGAAATGCTGAGCCCCATCTCTCGCACACTTTCCAGAATACGTGCAGACTCTTCAGCGTCCTGCATCAACATGGATTCGGTAATTTCAATTTCCACATTGCTGAAGCTGAATGTGTATCGATCCCCCATACTCTTCAGCTGTCCGATAAGGATGTCCCTAGCCAGCTGAAGCGCTGATACATTTAGCGCAATTTTCGCTGAACGCGGCCACAGCCCTTTAGCTTCCCAATCTGCCAATGAGGCCAGAGCCATCGAAAATACCTGGTTACTCATTTCAACGACTTGCCCGGTATGCTCGGCGACTGATATAAACTCGGCTGGAGACACCAGCCCCCTTTTCGGGTGCTCCCAGCGAACCAACACCTCAATGGCCGCAATCGACATGTCAGTCGCATTCAGGATAGGCTGGTAATGGCAAATCAGTTGCTCACGACTGATGGCCAATCGAAAATCCCGCTCCAGTTGAGATCGAGCGATAGCGCTGTCTTCCAATTCCGGCCGAAATAAGGCGTAACAGTTTCTCCCTTGGCTTTTGGCTTGATACATTGCAATATCAGCGGCCTTTATTAGGGAGTCGGCATCGCGGCCATATTCGGGATACTCGACAACACCCACGCTGCCACTGATTAAGATGCTGTGATCCAGTGCATCAATGGGCTCCTCGAATGCCTTTAGAATTTTGGGTGCCATCTTATGACTGTCGAAGTTATTATTAATGTCTTCGAAAACCACTCCGAATTCATCCCCTCCAAGCCTTGCAAAAAGATCCACTTTTCGACCAATAGACTGTAGGCGACGACATATTTTTTTTAGAAGCTCATCCCCCACATTGTGTCCCAGCTCATCATTCACCTTTTTAAAATGGTCCAGATCAATGAACATTACGACAAGCTTATAGGAGCTTCTCTGCGCTCGGGCGATGGCATTGTTGACCGACTCTTTAAAGAGAATACGATTAGGCAGATTAGTCAGAGGATCATGAGTCGCCATATACACCAGGTTTTCCTCATGTTTTTTGCGCTGAGTGATATCCTGAAAAATCAGAACACCCCCGGAATACGCTTGTGAATCAAAGCTGCCAAAGGAATAGCTGCACGGGATTTTCTGCCCTCCAGCTGTGGTAACTGAAGAATCCAAGCTTCGAAAGGAGACACCTTTTTCGACAGCTTCGCATACATCACTGGCAGACCACTCCCGCCCGAAGCCCTCTTCGCGAGAGACAATGTCGCTTAGCATCAACGACTCAACGGACTCACTTTCATGGCCGAGGATATCTTCTGCGGTGGGATTCAGAAACAGCACCTTCCCAAATTTGTCAAAGACAACGATACCGTCTTGGGAGTGACTCAGAATAAGATTTTGGCGCTCTTCTATCTCTCGGGACTTTTCAAGCGATGATTCCAGTGCTTTTTTGCTTTTGTAGAGATCGATAAAAATTTTGACTTTAGAGAGAAGCACCTTGTCATCTATCGGCTTGCAGATATAGTCAACCGCACCAGAATCAAAACCATGATGAATGTAAGCTACATCCTTAAAAATGGCGGTTATAAATATTACCGGCGTATCCTTAGTGTGCTTATAGCGCCTGATCAAGCCTGTAGTTTGAAAACCATCAAGATCAGGCATTTGAACATCCATCAAGATCAGGCAGAAGTCAGAATCTTCTGCCAGTATGCGCAGAGCCTCCATACCAGAGAGCGCCTGGACGACATCGACACTACTGTCCAGGCCTTGAATTAACTCTCGCAATACGTAAAGATTTTCTTCTCTGTCATCGACAATTAAAATTCTCGGCGTTAATAGGCAATTGGTATTTTTCATTGCACTCCAGAGCGTTTTTTTGACCAGCATTATTAAGACTAGACCAAAAAAATCACCTTAGAGTAACGCGAAACACACAGCATGCTGCTCATTGAATTGTCATCTATAGACCTTTCAGCATCTGATCAAACATGAATATGTAGAGCATGCCAAAACAACGAACTCCAGAAACAAAAAAGCCCGAACACTTTAATGAACGGGCTTTTTCGATGATGTAAGAAAGAAGAGCAGTTAGCCGCCCTTCTCATAAACAATTTTCCACTCACCGTTTTCCTTTTTCCAAAGCTGGCGCTTCCAACCTTTTGAACGAAAATTACTGGAGCGGTAATCCTGATAAAACTCAGCCATCACCAAATTATCTTGTCCCGGGTAGGCGTACAACCCCAAATCGGAAAGTTTCACTTTAATAAAACGCTTGGAGCCATTGACACGTTTTTTATAACGATCCCACTGGGCGTAGTTTTTTTCCGTGTCATTAAACTCTCTGGAGTAATTGCTTAAATAGCGATTATGGCTTTTGGACATCCAATCCTTACGCCAGTCATCAATGGCTCGGGTTATCTCAGAACGACTACGAGCAATTTCGTCACTGTCTTTCCATTCCACTTTGGGAACCGAAACAACCTTGGTATAACCTACATCCAGATATTTCTGAACCTTAAAAATATCTTCATTAGACAAAACAATGCAACCGTCACTGTCACGCAACGGGCGCGTTTTCTTATCTGTTGGTTCACCATGCAACCAAATGCCCGAACCTGTGTAACCATTCAGGCGATCCCAGGCATTGGGGTAATTTAACGGGAAAGCCGCACGCCCGTAAAAATCATCCAACTGGGCATCAGTGAGATAGCTGGTAACGCGATATACGCCAATTGGCGTTTTTGCATCACCTTCGATACGTTTATCGTAACCCTGCTTGCCGATACTGATGGGATACTCGGCGACTTTCTTTAGGCGCATGCCATTGTCTTTTTCAAAAGCATACAAGCGCCCGGTCTCCATTTCAGCCACCAGCAAATACTTATCCTTTGCCGGGAGGTCCAGAACAGTTGCCGGTTGCAGATTGGCGAACACAGGCGCTGCCAGACTGACAGATAACACACTCAGGATTAGAGAAAGAGATTTAGATACCACAAACTTCATTCTTATTTTTCACTGTTGTTTAAACACAAAAAAGCCTCCATTACAGAGGCTTTTTTGTTCTCTTCAAAACCCGAAGGAGCAATTAGCTCGCGCTGGATTTCAGAGCTTCGGTCAATGCTGCTTCGACATCTTCAGCACTCACGCTATCAACGGCGCTGGTTTCAACCTGACGCTTGCGCTGACGATCCAAGTGGTAGGCTAAACCGGTACCCGCTGGGATCAGACGACCTACAACAACGTTCTCTTTCAAGCCACGCAGGTCATCACGCTTGCCGGTAACCGCAGCTTCGGTCAATACGCGAGTTGTCTCCTGGAACGAGGCCGCAGAGATGAAGGATTCGGTCGCCAAAGAAGCTTTGGTGATACCCAACAACAGGCGCTCGAATTGCGCAGGTTGCTTACCTTCAGCACGTAAACGCTCATTCTCTTCCAGAACTCGGTTGTACTCGGCTTGCTCACCCTTAACGAAAGAGGAATCACCCATGGCGGAAATTTCAACTTTACGCAGCATCTGGCGAACGATCACCTCAATGTGCTTATCGTTAATTTTTACACCTTGCAGACGGTAAACGTCCTGGATTTCGTTAGTGATGTAGTTGGCCAACGCTTCCACACCTTGCAGACGCAAAATGTCGTGTGGGTTGCTAGGACCGTCGGCAACAACTTCACCTTTGGTTACCTGCTCACCCTCAAACACACCCAGTTGACGATGTTTTGGAATCAAAGCTTCGTAGTGGGTGCTGCCATCCGGTAAAGGCTGACCATCGTTTGGTGTAATCACCAGACGACGCTTACCTTTGGTTTCCTTACCGAAGGAAACTGTACCGGTAATTTCAGCCAGGATAGAAGGCTCTTTCGGCTTACGCGCCTCAAACAGGTCAGCTACTCGTGGCAGACCACCCGTAATATCGCGAGTCTTGGAACCTTCCTGAGGAATACGTGCGATAACATCACCAATACCGATGTTGTCGCCGTTGTTCAAGCTCAGAATCGCTTTCGCTGGCAGAGCGTAGTGCGCAGGAACATTAGTTCCAGCCAGGCACAACTCGTTACCGGATTCATCAACCAAGGTAACCGCAGGCTTCAAATCTTTACCAGCCGCTGGACGCTCGGCTGGATCCAGAATTTCAATAGAGGTCAAACCAGTCAGGTCATCTGTTTGACGACGTACAGACAGGCCATCTTCGAAACCCGTAAAGGCAACCTTACCCGCTACTTCCGTTACAATTGGGTGCGTGTGTGGATCCCATTTGGCAACGATAGCACCACCATCAACTTCAGCGCCGTCTTGAACGCTGATTACAGCACCGTAAGGAATCTTGTAGCGCTCACGCTCACGACCGGTTTCTTTTTCAGCAACCGCCAGTTCACCAGAACGAGATACCGCAACCAGGTTACCGTTTTCCTGAACAACCGTTTTGATGTTGTGCAGACGAACCATACCTTCTTGCTTAACCTGAACACTGTCTACCGCAGACGCTCGCGATGCCGCACCACCAATGTGGAAGGTACGCATGGTCAGCTGTGTACCTGGCTCACCAATCGACTGAGCAGCGATAACACCAATGGCCTCACCCTGATTGGCGCGATGACCACGGGCCAGATCACGACCGTAACACTGGGAACAGATACCGTAGCGGGTTTCACAAGTAATCGCTGAGCGAACACAAACTTCATCGATACCCATCTCTTCGATGCGCTCGATCCAGCCTTCGTCAATCATGGTGCCGGCAGGAACCAGAATCTCATCGCTGCTTGGACGCACAACGTCACGGGCAACAACACGACCCAGGATACGATCACCCAGAGATTCGATGATGTCACCACCTTCAATAACAGGCGCCATGGTCAGACCGAAATCGGTACCACAATCCTGTTCGGTAACTACCAGATCTTGAGCAACATCTACCAGACGACGAGTCAGGTAACCGGAGTTCGCCGTCTTCAATGCGGTATCCGCCAGACCCTTACGAGCACCGTGAGTAGAAATAAAGTACTGAAGTACGTTCAGGCCCTCACGGAAGTTCGCGGTGATTGGAGTCTCAATAATCGAGCCATCCGGACGAGCCATCAGACCACGCATACCAGCCAGCTGACGAATCTGAGCCGGGGAACCACGAGCACCGGAGTCGGCATACATATAAACCGAGTTAAAGGAATCCTGTTTCTCTTCCTCACCATCACGGTTGATCACCGTTTCCTGGGAAATACCTTCCATCATCGATTTGGCCACCAAGTCGTTTGCACGAGACCAGATATCGATAACCTTGTTGTATTTCTCACCCGCTGTTACCAGACCAGAGGCATACTGGGTTTCAATTTCTTTTACTTCAGCTTCCGCACGCGCAATCAATTCCGCTTTTTCATCTGGAATTGCAAAGTCGTTTACACCAATGGAAGAACCAGACTTGGTTGAGAAGTCGTAGCCCATGTACATCAATTGGTCAGCAAAAATAACGGTTGGTTTCAAACCAACGATACGGTAGCTGTCGTTGATGATGCGAGAAATGGCTTTCTTAACCATCGGCTTGTTAACCATTTCAAATGGCAGGCCTTCCGGTACGATTTCCCACAGCAGAATACGGCCAACGGTGGTGTCTACCATCCCAGTGCGGTGAGTGGTTTCACCATCGTCACCGATAGTCGCTTCGTTAATACGCACTTTAATGCGCGCCTGCAGATCAACCTGCTTGGCGTAGTATGCGCGAGATACTTCCTGCACATCCGCGAAGGCCATGCCCTCACCTTTGGCATTAATGCGCTCACGAGTCATCCAGTACAAGCCCAATACAACGTCCTGAGAAGGTACGATGATTGGCTCACCGGAGGCTGGCGACAAGATGTTGTTGGTAGACATCATCAAAGCACGGGCTTCCAGCTGGGCTTCCAAGGTCAACGGTACGTGTACCGCCATCTGGTCACCATCGAAGTCAGCGTTATACGCCGCACACACCAGTGGGTGCAGTTGGATCGCTTTACCTTCAATCAGTACAGGTTCGAAAGCCTGGATACCCAAACGGTGAAGCGTTGGGGCACGGTTCAGCAATACAGGGTGCTCACGAATGACTTCGTCCAGAATATCCCATACAACGGGCTCTTCACGCTCAACCATTTTCTTGGCGGCTTTAATAGTGGTTGCCAGACCGCGTAACTCCAGCTTGGAGAAAATAAACGGCTTAAACAGCTCAAGAGCCATTTTCTTAGGCAGGCCACACTGATGCAGACGCAGCTGAGGACCAACGGTAATTACCGAACGGCCAGAGTAGTCAACACGCTTACCCAGCAGGTTCTGACGGAAACGACCCTGTTTACCCTTGATCATGTCAGCCAGTGACTTCAATGGGCGCTTGTTGGAACCGGTAATAGCACGACCGCGACGACCATTGTCCAACAGGGCATCAACAGACTCTTGCAACATACGCTTTTCGTTGCGCACGATGATGTCTGGAGCATTCAGATCCAACAGACGCTTCAAACGGTTGTTACGGTTGATCACTCGACGGTACAGATCGTTCAGATCGGAGGTCGCAAAACGACCGCCATCCAGAGGTACCAAAGGACGCAGATCTGGCGGCAGAACCGGCAGCGCTTCCATCACCATCCACTCAGGCTTGTTGCCAGAGTTGTAGAAAGCTTCCAGCAGCTTCAAACGCTTGGATAGCTTTTTGATTTTGGTTTCTGAATTGGTCGCAGGAATTTCTTCACGCAGGTGCTGAACCTCGGCTTCCAGGTCGATGTCTTTCATCAACTCTTGAATCGCCTCGGCACCCATTTTGGCTTCGAATTCGTCACCGAATTCTTCCATGGCCTCGAAGTATTGCTCATCGGTCAGCAGAGCACCTTTTTCCAAGGTGGTCATGCCTGGATCAGTAACCACATAAGATTCGAAATACAGCACACGCTCAATGTTACGCAATGTCATATCCAGCAGCAAACCGATACGGCTTGGCAGGGATTTCAGGAACCAGATGTGGGCAACCGGGCTCGCCAATTCGATGTGGCCCATGCGCTCACGGCGAACTTTCGCCAAGGTCACTTCAACACCACACTTCTCACAGATGATACCGCGGTGCTTCATGCGCTTGTATTTACCACACAAGCATTCATAGTCTTTTACTGGACCAAAAATTTTGGCACAGAACAAACCTTCGCGCTCAGGCTTGAAGGTTCGGTAATTAATTGTCTCTGGCTTTTTTACTTCACCAAATGACCAAGAGCGAATCATTTCAGGTGAGGCCAGACCAATGCGGACGGCGTCAAACTCTTCGCTCTGTCCTTGGGACTTCAGTAAGTTAAGTAAGTCTTTCAAGGCGCTATCTCCAGTTAGTTGGTTTGCCCTTAGCGAGAGCAAACCCTGTTGCAGCAATATTTAACTTAGGTGCCGGGCTGAGCCCGGCCAGCTGGGACAATTACTTGTCTTCTTCCAGCTCCATGTTGATACCCAAGGATCGGATTTCTTTAACCAGTACGTTAAACGACTCTGGCATGCCTGGCTCCATGCGGTGGTCACCATCAACGATGTTCTTATACATCTTGGTACGACCCGCCACGTCATCAGACTTAACAGTGAGCATTTCCTGCAGGGTATATGCAGCACCGTATGCTTCCAGTGCCCACACTTCCATCTCACCGAAGCGCTGACCACCAAACTGGGCTTTACCACCCAGAGGCTGCTGGGTAACCAAGCTGTACGAACCCGTTGAACGGGCGTGCATCTTGTCATCAACCAAGTGGTTCAACTTCAGCATGTACATGTAGCCAACTGTCGTATGACGCTGGAAGGCATCACCAGTACGGCCATCGTACAATTGAGTTTGGCCGGTGTCGGACAAATCAGCCAAGGTCAACAGAGCTTTAATCTCGGATTCTTTGGCACCATCGAATGCAGGCGTCGCCATTGGTACACCTTCGCGCAGATTCTGGGCCAATGCCATAACTTGCTCATCGTCAAAAGAGTCGAGATCTTCTTTACCCTTGATGTCGCCAGTTTTGTTGTAAACGTCTTCCAGGAAGCTGCGAACCTCTGCAACTTTACGCTGCTCTTCCAGCATCACATTGATCTTGTCACCAAGACCACGTGCCGCCATACCCAGGTGCATTTCCAGTACCTGACCAACGTTCATTCGAGACGGTACACCCAGCGGGTTCAGTACGATATCAACAGGCTGACCATGTTCGTCGTAAGGCATATCTTCAACTGGCATAATCACAGAGATCACACCCTTGTTACCGTGACGGCCGGCCATCTTGTCACCAGGCTGGATACGACGCTTAATCGCCAGGTAAACCTTAACGATTTTCAGAACACCTGGCGCCAGATCATCACCGGTTTCCAGCTTGCGCTTCTTGTCTTCGAAACGCTCGTCCAGATCAGCACGACGTTCTTTCAATTGCTCTTCAGCACGATCCAACTGCTCATTCAGAGCGTCATCGGCCATGCGAATCTTGAACCACTGGCTAACTTCCAGCTCGTCCAACAATTCGCCAGTAATTTCCTGGCCTTTCTTAACACCCTTACCACCAGAAGCTTTCTGACCAACCAATACAGCGCGCAAACGCTCCATCGTGGCCGCTTCAACGATACGGTACTCTTCGTTCAAGTCTTTGCGAACACCGTCCAACTGGGATTTTTCAATTTCCAGAGAACGCTGATCTTTTTCCAGACCGTCTCGGGTAAATACCTGAACATCAATAACGGTGCCTTTGGTTGATGTAGGAACACGCAAAGAGGTGTCTTTCACATCAGAGGCTTTTTCACCGAAGATGGCACGCAGCAGTTTTTCTTCCGGGGTCAGTTGGGTTTCACCTTTTGGCGTTACCTTACCTACCAGAATATCGCCAGGTCCAACTTCCGCACCGATGTAAACGATACCGGATTCGTCCAGCTTGCTCAGAGCACCTTCACCAACGTTTGGAATATCCGCAGTAATTTCTTCGCTGCCCAGTTTGGTATCACGGGCAATACAGGTCAGCTCCTGAATGTGGATGGTCGTGAAGCGATCTTCTTTAACAACACGCTCACTGACGAGGATGGAATCCTCAAAGTTGTAACCATTCCAAGGCATAAAGGCGATGCGCATGTTCTGACCCAAGGCCAGTTCACCCAGGTCAACGGAAGGACCGTCAGCCAGGATATCGCCACGCACAATCTCATCACCAACACTCACAATCGGGCGCTGGTTAATGCAGGTGTTCTGGTTAGAACGGGTGTACTTGGTGAGATTGTAAATATCTACACCCGCATCACCGGTTTCAGTTTCACTGTCGTTCGCTTTTACTACGATACGAGCAGCATCAACACGCTCAATCACACCACCGCGTTTGGCAACAACACACACACCGGAGTCGCGCGCTACCGTGCGCTCCATACCGGTACCCACCAGAGGCTTGTCCGCCTTCAAGGTTGGAACGGCCTGACGCTGCATGTTCGATCCCATCAATGCACGGTTCGCATCATCGTGCTCCAGGAATGGAATCAGGGACGCTGCCACGGAAACTACCTGGCGTGGGGACACGTCCATGTAGTTCACATCTTCTGGCGCCTTCAGAGTAAATTCACCCTGGTGACGAACAGAAACCAATTCTTCTGTCAGCTTACCTTTGGCATCCATCTCGGCGGATACCTGAGCAATACACTGCTCGGATTCGTTAATTGCGGACAGGTACTCGATTTCGTCAGTAACCACACCATCAACAACTTTACGGTATGGGCTCTCCAGGAAACCGTAGCTGTTGGTACGGGCATAAGTTGCCAGAGAGTTAATCAAACCAATGTTTGGACCTTCAGGGGTCTCAATTGGACATACGCGACCGTAGTGAGTCGGGTGCACGTCACGAACCTCAAAGCCAGCACGCTCACGGGTCAAACCACCAGGGCCCAATGCAGATACACGACGCTTGTGGGTCACTTCGGACAGCGGGTTGTTCTGATCCATAAACTGGGACAGCTGGGAAGAACCAAAGAATTCTTTCACAGCAGCGGCTACTGGCTTGGCATTGATCAGATCCTGAGGCATCAAGCCTTCCGCCTCTGCCATGGAAAGGCGCTCTTTTACAGCGCGCTCTACACGAACCAGACCGACACGGAATTGGTTCTCGGCCATTTCACCAACAGAACGCACGCGACGGTTACCCAAGTGATCAATATCATCCACAACGCCTTGACCGTTACGGATGGAGATCAGGGTTTTCAATACATCAACGATGTCTTCATTGGACAGCGTACCTTCGCCGGTCTCCTCTTCGCGAGACAAGCGGCGGTTGAACTTCATGCGACCCACTGCAGACAGGTCGTAACGCTCCTGGCTGAAGAACAGGTTTTGGAACAATGCTTCGGCCGATTCTTTTGTCGGCGGTTCACCAGGGCGCATCATACGGTAGATTTCTACCAGCGCTTCCAATTCAGTGCGGGTTGGATCAATGCGCAAGGTATCCGACATGAACGGGCCACAATCCAGTTCATTGGTGTACAGAGTCAGCAGATCCTGCACGCCAGCTTCGACCAAGCCGTCCAAAACTTCTTCGGTGATTTCGGTGTTACATTCGAACAGTACTTCACCAGTATTTGGATCACCAATGTCACGCGCCAAAGAGCGACCCAGCATATATGAGCGAGGTACAAGCAATTCGGTTACGCCGGCTTTTTCCAGCTGGCGGATATGGCGAGCGGTGATACGACGACCTTCTTCTACAACCAGATTACCGTCGTTGTCTTTGATGTCGAAAGTAGCCACATCACCACGCAAACGGGATGGCACCAATTCAAGACGCGCACCTTCTGCATCCAGATGGCTGAAGCTACTGTTATCAAAGAACATTTCCAGCATTTGCTCGGTGGTGTAACCCAGAGCACGCAGCAAAATACTGGCTGGCAATTTACGACGGCGATCGATACGAACGTATACCAGATCTTTCGGGTCGAATTCAAAGTCCAACCACGAACCGCGGTAAGGGATTACTCGAGCGGAGTACAACAACTTACCAGAGCTGTGCGTCTTACCTTTATCGTGATCGAAGAATACACCAGGAGAACGGTGCAGCTGGGAAACGATCACACGCTCGGTACCGTTAATCACGAAGGTACCGTTGTCGGTCATCAGGGGAATTTCACCCATGTAGACTTCTTGTTCTTTAATGTCCTTGATGGTCTTATTGGAAGACTCTTTATCGTAAATAATCAGACGGACTTTTACGCGCAAGGGTACAGCATAGGTTACGCCGCGGAGGACACACTCACCCACATCAAAGGCAGGCTTACCTAATACATAACTAACGTATTCCAGCGCTGCATTGCCGGAATAGCTTACGATTGGAAATACGGACTTAAAGGCCGCATGCAAACCATAATCCAGGCGAGCTTCTGCAGAAACACCAGCCTGAGTGAACTTTCGATAGGAATCCAATTGGATCGCCAGGAGGAAAGGGACATCCATGACGGGCGGCAACTTGCCGAAATCCTTACGGATACGTTTTTTCTCAGTATATGAGTAAGCCATCTATATTCCCCAGCTTGTAGTCGACTTTACAGTCTCAGGAGCACTCGGCCCCTTTTGTTTGCGTGGTTATTGCCCGCAGCCTCTTAAAGCTGCTCGGTACTACATATCGCAATCGTTCATTGCGATCTGGACTGCTACTTGCGCAATCAATTGCACAAATTATTTGCACTTTTTCGAACTGATTTGTTTCTAACGCTCGTCGTCTTGTATTTGCGTTGAAACATAAATACAAATAATTTGTCCAACCGATGTCGCTTCCTCTGCGAACAGGCAAACAGCCCTTTTTTAATTGCCGATTCAAACCGGCAAAATTCCGCTTTTTGAAAACGGAAAAAGGCCGGCAAGTAAAATCACTCGCCAGCCTCAAGTTCTAATGTGAAATTAGAACTTTTCCCATAGAATCTGAATTACTTCAGTTCAGCAGAAGCGCCTGCTTCTTCCAGGGCCTTAACAGCTTCTTCAGCGTCTTCTTTAGATACGCCTTCCTTAATAGGAGCAGGTGCACCTTCAACCAGAGCCTTGGCTTCTTTCAAGCCCAGACCGGTCAAGCCGCGAACAGCTTTAATAGCGTTAACTTTCTTGTCGCCTGCAGAAGTCAGAATTACGTCGAATTCGGTCTTCTCTTCAGCAGCGCCACCAGCGTCGCCACCAGCAACAGCTACAGCAGCGGCAGCAGCAGTTACGCCAAACTTCTCTTCCATTGCTTCGATCAGTTCAACAACGTCTTTTACAGACATCTCAGCAACGGCATTGATGATATCGTCTTTAGATAGAGACATTTTTCAATTCCTATATATTCAGTAGTGAGCAAGAGCTCAAAATAACGGTTTAAGCAAAACAGCCAATTAGGCCGCTTCTTGCTCTTCTTTCTGGTCGCGAACGGCCGCAATAGTGCGAACCAGTTTGCCAGCAGCTGCTTCTTTCATAACACTCATCAGCTGAGAAATCGCTTCGTCGTATGTTGGCAGTTTCGCCAGCAATGAAACGTCAGTGATTGCTCCTTCGAATGCTGCAGTTTTCAGCTCAAGCTTTTCATTTTCTTTGGCGAAATCACTCAGGATTCGCGCACCAGCACCTGGGTGCTCGTTAGAAAATGCAATAATGCTTGGGCCTACGAAACTGTCGTTCAGACATTCGTAATCAGTGCCTTCCAGAGCGCGTTTAGCCAGAGTGTTACGAACGACTTTTAACCACACGCCGTTCTCACGTGCTAGCTTACGCAATGCTGTCATGTCCGTTACAGTAACGCCGCGTGAATCGGCGACAACTGCAGACTGAGCAGACTTAGCAGCTTCCTGGACTTCAGCGACAATCGCTTTTTTGTCTTCAAGTCCTAATGCCACAAGATTTCTCCTGGATTTGATTAAGCTAATTAAATCGTCACAACAATCTGCTTAGATTTTGATAACTCAATCGTTACTTCACCCTCGCTATCGCGAGGAGTTTCCGGTGATCAAATCCAGCTAATACTGAATTGGGTCTCACCGTCTGCGTGGGGAGGTAAAACAACTACCAATTAAGCCTCCGCTTTTCGCATCAGCCCCAACGGTCTTTGACGGCCTGCCTGTTTCCCCAAGGATTCAGACAGACCCCAAAGTTCTTTTTAGCTGCTTGAATTAAAGATCCAAGCTAGCCTGGTCGATGGTAATACCTGGGCCCATAGTGGTGCTCAGAGATACCTTCTTCAAATAAACGCCTTTGGCAGAAGCAGGCTTGGCCTTTTTCAGGTCAGCCATCAACGCTTCCAGGTTTTCTTTCAGTGCATTCGCTTCGAAAGAAACCTTACCGATACCACCATGGATGATACCGCCCTTGTCAGCACGGAAACGAACCTGACCCGCTTTTGCGTTTTTAACCGCAGTTGCAACGTCTGGAGTTACAGTGCCTGTCTTAGGGTTAGGCATCAGACCACGTGGGCCCAGAATCTGACCCAGCTGGCCAACAACGCGCATAGCAGCAGGGTCGGCGATAACTACGTCGAAATCCATCTTGCCAGCTTTAACTTCAGCGGCCAGCTCGTCCATACCAACGATGTCAGCGCCAGCTTCTTTAGCAGCGTCTGCATTGGCACCTTGGGTAAATACCGCTACGCGAACTTCTTTACCAGTACCGTGTGGCAAAGAAGTAGCACCGCGAACAGCCTGATCAGATTTACGTGGGTCAATACCCAAATTGATCGCTGCATCAACGGTTTCGGAAAACTTAACAGTAGACAGTTCTTTCAGCAGGGCAACAGCTTCATCAATGCTGTACTGCTTTACTGGATCTACTTTTTCTTTAATCAGCTTTTGACGCTTAGATAACTTAGCCATTACACAACACCCTCAGTTTCCAGACCCATGGCGCGCGCAGAACCAGCGATGGTACGTACCGCAGCATCCATATCAGCAGCAGTCAAATCTGGCTGCTTGGCAGTGGCGATCTCTTCCAACTGAGCGCGGGTAACTTTACCAACCTTCTCAGTGTTTGGACGACCAGAGCCGCTCTTGATACCGGCTGCTTTTTTCAGCAGGTAAGAGGCTGGAGGGGTTTTCATGGTGAAGGTGAAGCTGCGATCGTTGTATACGCTGATCACAACTGGCACAGGAGCGCCATTTTCCAGATTCTGAGTCTGGGCGTTAAACGCCTTACAGAATTCCATGATGTTCACACCGTGCTGACCCAGAGCAGGACCAACTGGTGGACTTGGGTTGGCGCCGCCCGCGGGCACCTGCAGCTTAATATAAGCTTCTACTTTCTTAGCCATAATAGACTCCTTAATAGTGGGTTAAACGCCTCGACCACAGTTGGATCGCAATCACATCTGTGGCGTCGCTGGCTCCCCTTAACTCTGCGGCGGCTACGCCTAAACCGTAGAGACGCGAAAACCCCTTTCACTTTGCAGCGAAAAGGGCGCATTGCCTGGCATCGCCAGACTAAACTCAGTTTGGGTTAGGTTTTTTCTACCTGACCAAACTCTAACTCTACCGGGGTAGAGCGTCCGAAGATCAGAACCGCAACCTGCAGCCTGTTCTTCTCGTAATTCACTTCTTCAACAACACCATTGAAGTCGTTGAAAGGACCATCGATAACACGAACCATTTCGCCAGGCTCGAATACGGTCTTTGGCTTTGGCTTATCTACCGAGTCATCCACTCGCTGTAAGATAGCTTCAGCTTCTTTCTCGGTAATTGGGGCAGGACGATCAGCTTTACCGCCAATGAAGCCCATTACTCGAGGAGTGTCTTTCACCAAGTGCCAGGAATCATCAGTCAATTCCATCTGCACCAATACATAACCTGGGAAAAACTTGCGTTCGGACTTGCGCTTCTGTCCGCCACGCATTTCTACAACTTCTTCTGTAGGCACCAGAATGTCGCCAAACTGGTCTTGCATACTGTGAAGTTCAACACGCTCTTTTAGCGCATTTGCTACTTTCTTTTCGTAGCCTGAATACGCGTGAACCACATACCAACGTTTTGCCATGGGTCACCTTTATCCTATGATCAGCGATGCCAACCAGCCAAGGAATGTGTCCAGTAGCCAGAGTAAAATACCCATAATAATGACTACCGCCACCACAATTAACGTGGTCTGGTTAGTTTCCTGTCGCGTTGGCCAAACTACTTTACGAACTTCAACCAGCGACTCTTGCAACAAGGTGTAAAACGCGTTGCCTTTTGCTGTATTCACAGCAACAAACAGAGCAATTCCCGCAAGAGCAACCAAGCCCAATACGCGATACAGCAAAGCCTGCTCTGCGAAATAAGAGTTCCCCACAACACCGGCTGCAACCAGAGCGGCAACAAACAACCACTTCAGCGCGTCAAAACGAAACTCGACCGGTTCTGCTTTAGCATTAGCACTCATAACTTAGGGAAACCTTTCCAAGCTGCTCTTACAGCTTAAATAATGGCAGGCCACGAGGGACTCGAACCCCCAACTTTCGGTTTTGGAGACCGACGCTCTACCAATTGAACTAGTGGCCTAAAATTCTAAATGGCGGGACCGAAGTCCCGCACAAACATCCTCAATTAGTCGAGGATCTTGGATACAACACCAGCACCTACGGTACGGCCACCTTCGCGAATCGCGAAACGCAGACCTTCGTCCATAGCAATTGGGCAGATCAAAGTAACAGACATCTGAATGTTGTCACCTGGCATTACCATCTCTACGCCTTCTGGCAGCTCACATGCACCTGTTACGTCAGTTGTACGGAAGTAAAACTGTGGACGGTAACCTTTAAAGAATGGAGTGTGACGACCACCTTCATCTTTAGACAGTACGTAAACCTCACCCTCAAACTTGGTGTGTGGGTTAATAGAACCTGGAGCAGCCAATACCTGACCACGCTCTACTTCATCACGCTTGGTACCACGCAACAGAACACCAACGTTCTCACCTGCACGACCTTCGTCAAGCAGCTTACGGAACATCTCTACACCAGTACAGGTAGTAGTGGTGGTATCTTTAATACCAACGATCTCGATCTCTTCACCAACTTTGATGATACCGCGCTCAACACGACCGGTTACAACCGTACCACGACCCTGAATCGAGAATACGTCTTCGATTGGCAGAATGAAGGCACCATCGATCGCACGCTCTGGCTCAGGAATGTACTCGTCCAGAGTCTCAACCAGCTTCTTAACCGCAGAAGTACCCAACTCGTTGTCGTCTTCGCCGTTCAGAGCCATCAGAGCAGAACCCGCAATGATTGGCGTGTCGTCGCCTGGGAATTCGTAAGTTTCCAACAACTCACGCAGTTCCATTTCAACCAGCTCCAGCATCTCAGCGTATTCTTCTGAGTCTACGCCACCACAGTCTTCAGCCAACAGGTCAGCTTTGTTCAGGAATACGACGATGTAAGGTACACCTACCTGACGAGACAGCAGGATGTGCTCACGAGTCTGAGGCATTGGACCATCAGTCGCACCACATACCAGAATAGCGCCGTCCATCTGTGCAGCACCGGTAATCATGTTCTTAACGTAGTCGGCGTGTCCTGGGCAATCTACGTGAGCGTAGTGGCGGCTAGGAGAATCGTACTCTACGTGGGAAGTCGCAATAGTAATACCGCGCTCACGCTCTTCTGGTGCATTGTCGATACCGTCAAATGCTACTGCATCACCACCCCATACTTCCGCACATACGCGAGTCAGGGCTGCAGTCAAAGTTGTTTTACCATGGTCAACGTGACCAATTGTGCCCACGTTCACATGGGGCTTGGAGCGTTCAAATGTTTCTTTAGCCATTGTGGGCATCTCCTATCAATTACGTGTCTCAAGCAAAAAGCCCAGACAACAAAAACCGCGCCAGCACAAGCTAACGCGGAAAAAATGGAGCTCAAGAGCAGATTTGAACTGCCGACCTCACCCTTACCAAGGGTGTGCTCTACCAACTGAGCTACTTGAGCTTTGCAACCCGCCACTCTCTCTTGAGCAACGCGGTTAACTTGGAGCGGGTAGCGGGAATCGAACCCGCATCATCAGCTTGGAAGGCTGAGGTTCTACCACTAAACTATACCCGCCAAACAAATCCGCCGACTACCAACACAGAATTACTCACTCAAGTCAAAATGTGTTTAATAGCAGAAATAATGGTGCAGGGGGGTGGATTCGAACCACCGAAGCTTGCGCGTCAGATTTACAGTCTGATCCCTTTGGCCACTCGGGAACCCCTGCGAAAGAGGCGGGAATTTTCCGCTTCTCCGCTTAACTTGTCAACCGTTTTTTCTTAAAAAACAGCCATTTACATAAACAAGTTAAGAAAATGGAGCTGGCGATAGGAGTCGAACCTACGACCTGCTGATTACAAGTCAGCTGCTCTACCAACTGAGCTACGCCAGCCCTAAACACTGTTACCTCGAACAGTGGAGCGCGGATTCTAGAGAAACTTTTACAAAGACGCAACACCTGGACAGTAATTTTCTCGTCTTTCTATGCCTTTTCTTTTATTCATGAAGTTTTGCCAGGATTCATTGCTCATTTTTTCAGCTTCTGGCGGCTGAACAACCACCCAGGTCTCCTCGTATGAGCGAACAACTTCTTTAATATCAGCCTGATAGCCGTAAGTGGCCACTTCCTTCTGACGCGTCTCAGCGGAACTGGCCCGACTGTACATTCCAAAAGAAATGCCGTTCACAATATCGCCCTTGGGAATAACATAGGAATCAATCCCCTTCGCCTGAAGCTCATGGAGCTTTCGAAGGGCTTCTTTTCGGCTGGGCAGCGGAGACAGGTAAACCCAGAAACCAGGATCACCCGGAATTTCCAAGGTTTCGATAGCGGCAGCAACCTCGAGTGAAGCCAAATGCTCCAGCGTGTACTCAGCTTGCAGCAATTCATCAAAGGGGCCAAGCAGAGTACACACTGGCTCAGCCTCTTCTATTTGGGCCACCTCCGTTGCGACTTCTATATTTTCAACGCTCTCTACAGGAATGCGGTTTTTTTCAACCAGCTTTTCCAGTAGCGGCTCACCAGAGGTTTCGCTCTCGGAAAGCAAAGCAATTTCCGAGACACCCGCCCCCAATTTAGGCTTAAGTGCGACCACCTTGGGTTCTTCTTTCCCCAGCGCCCATGCGAGCATTACCGCATTGAGCACCAACAGGCATACTAAAACTGCCTTCATTCTTTTCCCTATCTATTTATTAATCAGCGACTGACTGGATAATTGGGCTCGCTATCGCCAAACCATCCAACACCAACTCTTCATGAACAGCGTGCTTAAAAGGCAATAAGCCCCCAAGCTGAGAAGCATCGCCACCGCAGATGACGACCCTTGGCTCAACGCCTGCCCCTCGTTGTAACAGGAGCTCTCTATAATAGGAGATCAAGCCTACCTGGGAACCCCATACACCGCACTGCACAGCAGAATCCGTGTCCTTTGCAGCATCCAACTCCTGGGGGCGCTCACCGAGCACTTTTACTTGATGAGTATCCGAATAAAGCGCTTTAAACATTAAGCTGACACCTGGCGCGATAACACCACCGAGATAACGGCCTGCAGACAACATCTCAATAGTCGTCGCGCTACCGCAATCCACAACAAGGCAATCATCGCCATAATGTTTGCGAGCCGCCAATACAGCCAACCAACGATCGGCCCCAAGCTTGCTTACATTTTGGTAAGGGTTCACCAAGCCATTACACTCAGCCTGCACAGCAACCAGCCTCAACTCAATACCAAAGCTTCTCTGCAACATAAAGCCTATTGACTGAGCCACAACCGGAGAGGCCACCGATACCATTCGAGCGGCCGTTAAATTTCTAGCTGCCAACAATGGCTCCAGCATGTCTCCGGCAGTCGCATCACTGACGAGCGCACCACCACCTCGCCGCTTTCCCAACTCATCGATAACCCGCCATTTTACCCGGGTGTTACCTGCATCAAGCTCAAGAATCATCCGAGCAGCCTCAGGGAAACCTCACCACCACTGAAATGCTGCTCTACACCATTCACCAAAAGACGAAGGGCCCCACTTTCCGCCACACCATTTGCGACACCCTCAGTACGCTGTTGAGCCGAACTGACATACACGGGTTGACCAAAGAAGGCATCCAAAGCCTGCCAACGATCTCGATACTCTCCAAACCCGCCCTTGTCGTAACTCGCCAACATGGGCATTACTCGTTGCAGAATGGCCGCCGCCAAATCATTCCGGGAGCCATTGAAACCCAACTGTTTCAGATCCACCCAAGCCTGCTCGATTTCTTCCGAAGGCTCTCTAGGCATATCTACATTTAGCCCAATACCTAAAACTAACTTACACTCACCACTGACATCGCCGGACATTTCCAGCAAAATACCGCCAAGCTTGCGCCCCTGATGTAAAACGTCGTTAGGCCACTTCAGCTGAACACCTTCCACCCCGTGACTGGCTATCGCTTCAGCCACGGCCACACCCACAGCAAGACTTAAACCCTCAAGAGCTTGCGCGCCCCCTTGGAATGTCCAGGAAACAGAGAGGTATATATTTCTCGCAAAAGGGCTTATCCAATTCCGGCCACGCCGCCCACGCCCTGCCAATTGACGCTCAGCCATGCAAACGTGGCCATGATCGCCGCCAGTCAACAGATAACTATTTGTCGACTCGATGCTGTGAAATATTTCGAATTTTGAGACAAGATCAGCCGCCCCGGACTCCATCTGCCTGAGAATATTCTCCTGATTAAGCAAGTCGAGACCACCAGCCAGGCAATAACCCCGCCCTTTCACAGACGTCAATTCCAAACCCAGCTCATCCAATTTATGTAAATGCTTCCAGACCGCTGTGCGGCTAACGCCCATCGCCTGCCCCAACTCCTCGCCCGAGTGGAACTCACCATCGGCAAGCACATTTAAAATATCGACTAAATTCATACTAATAACCATTTACAGCAATGGCCGAAAGTATTGAGGCTATGGAAACAATATGCAAGCGGGGCTCGGCAAATGGGCAAAACAGAGATTCAAAACGTGAAGAAAAAGCCCCAGAGAGGGAAGACCTTGAAATACTAAACAGACTTTGAGCGCCCAGCTATTTTCGCCAGGCAATAAAAAACCCCTGCTGGGTATCCAGCAGGGGTTTCGGAATAAAAGCTTGACGATGACCTACTCTCACATGGGGAATCCCCACACTACCATCGGCGCTGAGTCGTT
>NZ_JAAONY010000004.1 GCF_011602085.1 Pseudoteredinibacter isoporae | reverse complement strand
TTGCCATTTTGATCTACAATTTTGCCCTTCGTAGCAAAAACAACCCCTTTATGGTCGCTTACTGGCAAATTTTGAACATCTTTAGATGCAATATTAGTCACTGCAATTCCCTCTAAAACAGGTCAATACTCTGAAACAACACATTAGCCCTGTAGCCAAGCCAAATAACAAGCATTTGTTGTTATAGCAACAATCATTTTATAGCCAAAACGTGATATACACCACAAAGTAGCAAACCGCCTATCTGCCCACTAAACCAAATGGGCACTTTTATAGGAACTTTAGTGCTAACAGCGCCTTGGAGGACTCAGATTCTATCTGAGAGAATATGAATGTAAGGAGAAGTTTGTCCCCTTAAGGTAAAAAAACCAATGAAAGCATACACATAGAAACATTTTGGGGCGAAATGGGCAGTCAAATAGCCAAAGACCGCACAATCTAAGGTAATTTCGGCCCCAGAGTCACCGTTACTAAGGTCTACAGTCCCTCGTATCCACCACCTCATTTACCTCTCGCTGCCCCTCAGCTTTATATGGCGCCCAATACCACTATCCGACTCCTTTCGCGACGTCATACGAAATGAATTACTCAAGAACCCTCGAAGAGCGGCAAGGAATTTCCTGCGGCGGTCCGTCAATGCCTCTTACCCATTCCACAGGCCGTACAGAAATGAGGCAATTGACGATACCCAGCGCATTTCATGCCTGAATTGCCGACGCAAATCCTCTGGCACGGGCTTTGCACAGGACATAAGACAAGAAAGCGAAATCTCCGTAGCGCTTTAAGAAGACCTATGCACAATAAGGATTCCCAATGACCTTGTGGCAAAAAATGTTTGGAAAGAGACCTGAAATTGAAGAGCGCGCTATTCCGGGCTTTTTCAAAGAAATGACTCAGGAAGCCTCTGCACCTCATCCCGAAGTCTTGAGGCAGTTGCGCCTTTGGCAAAAACAAAGGCAATTAATTGAAGTGAAAAGCGCACGCTTGGGGGAATACCAACAGAGTTTAATTTTGTCGGTTGATACAAGTAGCGGCAGCTTTGATATCGACGAACTCTTTCCCAGCCAGTATCACGGCCAAATACGCGCCGGAGATTCCCTGCATATTCGTCTGCACCAGGGCGGCCAGGTTCAAGAAATGGAGTGCCGGGTTTTGTGCTATCACCACCACACGGCAATGCCCTATTACAGCCTGCAAATACCGGATCGAATCGAGTCAGGGCAACGTCGTAAACAACGCCGAATTGTTATTGATGAGGATTTCCCAATCGCCGCCAGCTTGCAAACGCCCGTTGGGCAAAAACTGTTTGGTAGTGTAGAAAACCTGTCCAGCGGTGGCGTTCGTTTGCGCTTTGCCGGTAACCAATTAAAAGATTTGTATCCTGGTGCCGTACTCCCTTTATGCGACCTCGCGTTTCCTGGCGGATTTAATATTCGCTGCCGCGGAAAACTGAAAGGCATCCAGTTCCTGCGACAACCTAGACGACACACCAGTGTCAGCCTTAGCTTTCTGGACTTAGCCCCGGCACAACGGCAGCAGATTGAAGGGCTGATTGAAGCCATTGGACAGCGCTGCGAAGCTGCATAATATACGCAATTTGCACAAGGGTATTGGGCCTGAGGGGACAATAGGTGCATCACAACAGCTGAGAAATTATCACAAATTTATCCCATTTTAGCACCGGGATAGATATTTAATTTTTCAAACTTGCGCAGTATGGAAAACAAACTAAGCTTTAAAACAATGCCGCCTCATGTGGCAATAATTCATATTCCGATTCGTCTTATTCTGCACCTAGAGGTGGTTCGTGTTTCGTACTCCAGGGCTCGTTCTTTTTGTACTTTGTCTTTCCACCGTCAGTCGGGTTGCCGCTCTCGATATCAGTCTGCAACACAAGGGGAAAGCTCAACACGCTCCGGGAGCGGTGGTTTGGCTGGAAGCAAAATTTTCTCTGCCAGACCATTCTCTTCGCGACAATAAAAGCCCCGCTGGATCAGAGCAGCCCCCCGTCAAAGTTATCGAACAGAAAAATCGGCAATTTGATCCTTATATCAGTGTTGCTCGACTCGGGAGTAATATTCAATTCCCCAATCGTGACAACACCGCTCATCACGTTTATTCCTTTTCCAAGCCCCTGAGCTTTGAATTACCGCTTTATAAAAAACGAACGCCTGCCCCTATTCAGGTTGAAAACCCCGGACTCATCGCATTGGGTTGCAACATTCACGACTGGATGATCGCTTATCTGGTGGTTGTCGACAGTCCTTTCTATGGGCAGATTGAAAAAGACTCAGTGAACTTCAAAGAACTTCCCCATGGGCATTACACACTCAAGCTGTGGCACCCCGACATTAACAATGGCCAGGCACTGACAAGTGATCTGGATTTTCAGGGGCAAACGAAACACAACATAGCCTTGCCTAAAGAAGTAAACGCCAGAGCCCAGATTGCAGCGCCGCAAGAGCGCCTGGATGAAGATGAGGACTACTGAGTTGTAATGGCTTGAAAAACGCAATGCAAGAAGTCGAAGAACAACAAAACAAAAACAAGGCCACCACTTTGACTCGCAAAGTGCTTCGTCACGCCATTATTTTTCCAGTCCTGCTCTGTTCAGCAAACGCGTTTTCAAAAGACAGTGAAAATGGGTTCGATCTGAGTCAGAGAATCAGCAGCAAAGGCTATGTCGATCTGCGCCTGCAACATTTTGAAGGCAATAATAGCTGGCTGGATTCCGGTACTGGACACTCGCGCTTTGACAGCAGTCACAATGGCCGCCCACTCCTCGCCGACTTTGCAGCGGAAATCAAAATGGATATAAAAGCCGGCAGCCAAATCGTCACCCAGATCCATGCCTACCCAGAACAAACCTCCGGCGTGGAAGTCACTGAATTGTATTGGCAGTATCGTCCGCTGCGCACGGGTAAAGTTCGCAGTCGTTGGAGGGTTGGATTGTTCTATCCCAAACTGTCGATCGAAAACCGCGGCATTCTCTGGAGTTCTGTTTACGGGCTCAATTACTCCGCCATTAACAGCTGGCTTGCCGAAGAGCTTCGGACAGTGGGTGTGGAAGGTCATTGGCGCTGGTCCATCGCCGGCCCATCAGCGGATTCCCGGCACAAGCTTAACGCCACTATTAATGTGGCGATTTTTGGTTTTAATGATCCAACCGGCGCGATATTGTCATGGAAAGGCTGGTCCAACCATGACCGTCAAAGCGGCCTGGGCACCTCACTGCCTTTCTACCCCCTGCCCGGCGTCGCTGCGGCAGAAAATCCTCAAGCCAAACACTATCAACCCTTTCGCGAGATTGATGATCGTCCAGGCTTCTACGCGTCATTTGGATTATCGCGACGCCAGCAGTTTAAAGCTGAAATTTACTACTACGATAATCAAGCGGAAGATACTGCGTTCCACGATGGGCAATACGCCTGGCGGACGCGTTTCATTCACCTGGGGGGCCACTATTTTCTTCAACCGAATGTGGAACTCTATGGCCAGTACATCAAGGGCGATACCAGTATGGGGAGAGGATTCGTCCTCAATGACTTTGAATCTGCCTTTGTGGGCATTTCGAAGCGTATTGGCCCACACCGCATAAGTGCTCGTTTTGAACGATCCACGGTCAAGGATCTCGACAATACGCCGATGGATAATAATAACGAGACGGGAAATAGCGCCAATATCAACTACAGTTATTATTTGGCGCCTCACTGGAAGTTCAGCGCTGAATATCAACAACGTCGTTCACGCCAAGCACGTCGCCACTATCGTGGTGAGCGAGCATATGCCAAGGAAGATCAACTGAGTTTGAGTGCCCGCTATTACTTTTAAGGGCTACATCCATAGTGAATCATCATGAAGCTACATAGCCGAATATTCGCCTTATTGGCCACTATCCTGCTGGGGCTCGGCTTATCGAGCATGCTCTTCCTCTACCAGTCCGCCAGCCAAAAGGTAGAACAAGACGCCTCTGATAAACTGTTGGTCGCCCAAAAGACATTTTTCGATGTGCTGGATAACCAGCATCATTTATTGAACACCAGTGTCGAAACCGTAGTGAAGGATTGGGGCTTAAGACAGTCCATTGGACAGCGCGACTACAGCACCCTGGAAAGTGTATTGCAAAACCACAGTAATCGCGTTGGTGCCGATGTGGCCCTTTTCGTAGACAATGAAGGCGTTCTTGCCGTCAGCACCATTCATCAGGAAAAAGGCCTGCCCCAACAGATTCTGGAGCTGGTCAATCGCAGCCAGCAAATCACCTTCCAAACCATCACCGAGATCAACCAACGCCACTATCAGCTGGTATTGACCGAAGTAAAAGCGCCCATTCGAGTAGGTTGGCTCGGTATGGGTTTTGAAATCGATGATCAAATGGCCAATCGTTACAGCGAAATCAGCGGGGTAAACATCAGCTTTGTATTGCCTCACAGCCATAGTCTGCAATTCATCGCCAGCAGTCTCCCGGAAGAGCGCATGAAGAGCATGCCGCCAACACCGCCCAGCCTCACAGACAAGCCCTGGGTGATTACCCAAGGTGAATGGGAAGACCTCGCTCTCTATCGTCCTTTTGATGAACATTCACAAAGCGGTCTGGCGATTTTGTTTCAGCAGTCCCTGAATGAACCCCGGGAAAAGTTCAGCCAGTGGTGGCTGAGTCTATTATCAATTTTCGGATTGATTTCACTGCTGGCGTTGATATTTGGGTATGTGTTCTCAAGAGGCATCAGTAAACCGTTGAACCAGCTTTTGCATGTAATCGACGATGTCTCCAAAGGTGATTACAACACCCCCATTCGCATTTATCGTCGAGATGAAATCGGCCGACTCGCCAAGGCATTTTCACGTATGCAGCGGGCGGTCTCTGAGCGTGAGGAACACATTACTTATCAAGCCAGCCATGACAGTCTAACCGGCCTGCTAAATCGCAAAGGCCTAATTGCATGCATTGATCACACCATTAAAAACCTCGACAGCAGCCAGGAAGTTGCCGTACTGGCAAACTTTCGACTCAACCACTTCCAGGATATTGTAGACGCACTGGGTTACTCCTGGGGCGATAAACTGATTCATCTGGTCACGGAACGCCTGGGCGCCAAGCTGGAAAATCATATGCTCGCCCATTTGAATCTCGACGAGTTTGTGTTGCTGGGTAAAACCAACGACATTATGGGCGCACGCGAAATCAATGAACAAATCCATCAGGCACTACAAGATCCATTTTGCGTCAGCGGTATTGAGCTGAGCCTGAAAATTTCGGTGGGTATTGTGATCTACCCTTTCAGTGCATTGGATGCCGAAGGTTTGCTGCGCCGAGCGGGAGTCGCTTTAAACGAGGCCTGTGGCAGCCAAAAAGCTACCGTCACTTACGACCCCAAACACGATGAATACAGCCTTCGTAAGCTGACACTGATGGCGGAATTGCCTAAAGCCATTTCGGAAAACCAGGTCTGTCTGCATTATCAGCCCAAGTTGCGCCATCATGAAGGCAAAACTCAGGTTGAGGGCGTTGAATGTCTTGTACGCTGGCAGCACCCTGAGTTGGGATTTGTGCCACCCGATGATTTTATTGGACTGGCAGAAAAAACCGGTTATATCGTTGAATTAACACGCTGGGTTCTGGCCAGAGCCCTTGAGCAATGTCAGCGCTGGCGCAATCAGGGATACGATCTCGCCGTCGCGGTTAACATATCCGCCCTTGATCTGGCCCAAAAAAACTTCGACAAAGAAGTTGCTGCCCTATTGCGAGAGGCAAAACTTCCAAACCGTTCTTTAATTGTGGAAGTCACCGAAAGCGCTGCTGTGGAAAACCCCCAAAGCGCCATTGCCCAACTGAGCCACCTTAAGGATCAAGACATTAAGCTGTCGATTGATGATTACGGCACGGGATACTCTTCGCTGGGACAACTCAAGCAATTGCCAGTACATGAATTGAAAATTGATAAAAGTTTTGTGCAGAATCTGGCACAAGACGAAGAAGACCGAACCATTGTTCGCTCCACCATCGAGTTGGCCCACAACATCGGTTTGTCTGTAGTTGCCGAAGGTGTTGAAGATGAAGACACCCTGCAACAGCTAATTGCCTGGGGCTGTAACTATATGCAAGGTTACTTTATTGCGAAGCCCCTCGACGAAGCCGCCATGGGTAAATGGCTGCAACGTTGTGCTTATCCGGTAAAAACACTGGATTCATACAACAAAGAAAAACCTGCCTCCAACAGTACAAACTCTGTGGAACCTCTGCCTTTTCGATCTACCGCTGAATAAACGTGAAAAAACAGAGCATTTCCACTATTTATCGTCTTTGAGCAACTCTTCACGATCACGCTGATATTCGGCGTAACTCTGGCGGTATTGTTCGCGACATTGATCCTGCATTGCAGGTGGCTCTTTCTCGCAGGCTTTACGAGCGTTTTCCTGGGAAATTTCATAAACATCCTGCTGCGTACAAGCTGCCAGGACGAGGGGCAAACTCAGCAGGCAAAATAACCTAGACGTGACGATTTTCATTGTGTTCCCTTCCTCGGATTCATCATCTTATTAACCCAACATCGAGCAATCGATTCAATAAAGACCACAAAGTTCGCCAAGGGTTCTTTTACTCAACTCAATTTCTGACACTCACTTCTTTTTTGAATAATGATCAAATTGCCACATTCGCTTGACGGGTTTACTCTTCGTTCAACGTCGCCTTGTCATTCAAACGCCAATCATAGTCATAACGGAAGCGCTCTACTTCTCTGTCAATCAAACCCTGCTTTTGAAAATAGCGCCACAACTGTTTCTTCTCAGGCGCAAAGTCCTGCCAGTACCAGTTGAAGATACTGGATACGCGGTAGCCGTCTCCAGATTCAGCAAACGCCCGTGAAGATTGCAGAAACTCACTCTGAGCCTGTTCCAGCTGCGCATCCAGGGTATCCGCACGATAAACCTCTGCCGAAAGATTTGGGCAACCAATGCTGGCGCAATTCAGGGCAAAGTGAAAACGGGCATCATTCCAAATGGGGCGTAAAATTCGATGTTCAATGTCATTGAGAGACAATTTTTCACCGGCAACGACCAAAACCTTATCTTCCCAAGGACCTGCGTTAAACAGACTTTTAAAGCTCAAGCGAATGTCCTTGATGGATTCAAGGGGATAATGGTTCAGCACCAAATTAACCACCGCCATATTATAGGTATTGATCCAGAAGGCCTGCTGCTCCAATTCAGGCCATTCTCTCGGATCCAGCCCAGCCAATGCATCCAGTTGTTTTCGCAAGCGATCTTTATCGTCTTGTGTGACCTCTCCGTAGGCGACGCGATTCACACCATCGGCATCCGGGCTTACATAGGTGTTCAGGAAAGCCTGCCAGGCGTCCATTGAAGGCTGAGCGTGTGCGGTATCCACCACAGCTTTAGGCTGCCAGAAAGGCCACAGCTCGGCCTTCGGGGCGGCTGTTGTTCCGTGGGCAAGCAACAATAGCGCTGCGGGCAGGAGGCATTTAACAAACGACAACAAACTGAACACGGTACGCATAAAAGAACCCTGAAACACTGAATTCGAGTGACTGAATAAGCTTTCTTAACTGCGCGACAGTTTGCCATGGCATATGGTGAGGGGATACTCTAGAATGGTTAACCAATTTATAACATTTGGTTAACAGAGTTATTTTTCCGTATGAACCCAGAGAATTCCAATCCCTCAGGCGGACAATTCAGCCTGCCCCAATTAGAGCGTATTGATCAGCAACACATCTGGCACCCCTACAGCCAGGTGGCCGAAGAAGGCGGCCCTGCCCTGCCTATTGTGGAACGTGCTGAAGGGGTTCATTTGGAATTTGCCAGCGGCGAACGGGTTATCGATGGCATGTCATCTTGGTGGTGTATGCTGCACGGCTACAACCATCCGGTTTTGAATCAAGCAGCAAAAGACCAGATTGATAAGATGGCTCATGTCATGTTCGGAGGCTTAAGCCATCAGCCTGCCATTGAACTGGCCCAGCTTTTAGTCGAGCTGACTCCGGATGGCCTCGACACGGTTTTCTTTGCGGATTCAGGCTCAGTCAGCGTGGAAGTCGCAATTAAGATGGCCTTGCAATACTGGCATTCCCAAGGGCGTCCGGAAAAACAGCGTTTGTTGACGATTAAAAATGGTTATCACGGTGATACCTTCGGCGCTATGGCCACTTGCGACCCGGTGAATGGGATGCACCATTTATTCAGTGGCAATTTACCCAAACATCATTTTCTGGAAGCACCGCCCGCAGGATTGGATACAGCCCCCTGCCCGGATTATCTAGCCCAGGTTCGCACCTTTATTGAGTCTCACCATCATGAAATAGCCGCGTTTATTCTGGAGCCGATTGTTCAGGGCGCCGGTGGTATGCGTTTTTATTCACCTGCTTATTTGAAAGCCTTTAAGACGCTTTGCGAGGAATTTGATGTTTTGCTCATCGCCGATGAAATTGCCACCGGCTTTGGTCGAACCGGAAAACTCTTTGCTTGTGAGCATGCGGGTATCAGCCCGGATATTTTATGTTTGGGTAAGGCTTTGAGCGGTGGCTACATGACTCTGGCGGCGACATTATGTACGGCCAACGTTGCAAACGGTATTTGCCAGGGAGAAGCCGGAGTTTTTATGCACGGTCCAACCTTTATGGCGAACCCTCTGGCGTGCGCGACAGCACTGGCCAGCACTCGCCTTTTGATTGGGCAGGATTGGCAGAGCAAAATTCGCTTTATTGAAGAACAACTCCAGTTAGGTTTGGCGCCGTTAAAAGATGCACCAGGCGTTGCAGATGTTCGTGTAATGGGCGCGATTGGTGTTGTGGAAATGAAAGAAGCGGTTGACAAAGAAAGCCTGCAAAAAGCTTTGATTGGGCGTGGAGTTTGGTTGCGCCCGTTCGGAAAGCTGGTTTATACCATGCCACCGTTTATCAGTTCTGAGAATGATCTGCGGGCGCTATGCAAAGCAATGGTTGAGACTCTATCGGAGGTTTGAGGCCCGTCGCTTTGGGAATTGGCCTCATATTTCAACATCAGGTTTCGCGATGAAATTTTCATTTTGGGGCGATTGAAGCTCTCTTTTGCAAAGCCTTCATCACAAAGCACTGTAAAAATAATTCTCGTAAAAGCGACAGCCAACCCGTTTCACTGTGTTCGTAAACCGGGTTAACCCAGCTTACGAATACCGACCGCATGACGAGCCCTATCGAGAAGTGGCTCACTATAGCGTCGAGCCTTCTCTGCACCAGCTTGCAATACGTCTTCAATGTAGGACGGATTTGCCAGAAGTTCGTTGTAACGCTCTCTGGGCTCGGCCAACTCATTGTTGATCAATTCAAACAGTTGCTTCTTGGCTTCGCCCCAGGCAATACCGTCAGCGAAGGCCTGACGCATCTCGGCTTGCTGTTGCTCGTTAGCAAAGGCCTGCCAGATCTGGAATACCGTTGAGGTATCCGGATCTTTTGGTTCGCCAGGTTCCAACAGATTGGTTTTAATTTTATTGATGTGCTTGCGCAGCTGCTTTTCGCCCAGGAACAATGGAATGGTGTTGCCATAGCTTTTGCTCATTTTGCGGCCGTCCAGGCCCTGCAATACCGCGACATCATCATCGACCACATATTCAGGCAGCGCGAACAACGGTTTCTTTTTACTGGCAAACAGGTGATTGAAACGCTGAGCCATATCTCGAGCCATTTCCACATGTTGAATCTGATCTTTGCCCACGGGGACTTTGTTGGCATTGAAAATCAAAATATCCGCTGCCATCAATACCGGGTAGCTGAACAACCCCATGGTAATGCCAAAATCCGGATCTTCGCCGGCTTCGCCATTTTGATCGACCGCCGCCTTATACGCATGGGCTCGGTTCATCAAGCCTTTGGCGCACACACAGTTCAGCATCCAACACAGTTCGGCAATCTGAGGGATATCAGACTGGCGGTAAAACACCACTTCTTCGGGGTTAAGGCCAAGGGCCAGCCAGCTGGCAGCAATCTCGCGGGTCGACTGGGCAACCAGATCTGGGTCCTGGCATTTAATCAGGGCGTGAAAGTCCGCCAGGAAGTAAAAAGACAGATTGTCCTGGTTACGACTGGCTTCAATTGCCGGGCGAATCGCACCGACATAGTTACCAATATGGGGGGTTCCCGAGGTCGTAATACCGGTGAGAATGCGTTGTTTTTCTTTGCTGCTCATGCTTGGTCCAAACTCTTTTCTGGGGGCAGTCATTGCTGCCGGGCGCCGCTATGATACAGGGCTTGAGCGGAGGAGCAAAGCAGCCTTAGGGACGGTTCCCAAGCAAGGAATCGAAGCAAGCCTGGTAGGACGGCCCCAGTGAAGACCAGTTAAAGTCGACTCGACTGTGAACCTTGGGTAAATCCCCTTGTTCGGCTTTGAGAGCGGCCAGGCGAAGTACTTCATCCGCCAGACCTTGCGCCTCTTCCTCGATCGTCGATGAGGGATAGCAGATCGATTCCTGAAACCACTCCGGATAAACCAGGCGCTGGGGCAATAAGGGGTAGCAAGCGGCGGCATGAGCTTCCAGAATCGCCAAGCCCTGAAAATCATGTTCAGCGGTCGACAAAACGATGTCAGCGCTACCCAAATGCGAATGGTAAGCCTCAACGCTGCTTTCGTAACCCCAGGCCTCAAGCGCCATGGGTGAATCATCAGCTCTGAGAATACGCTCTATCTTGGTAAATTCTCCAGGCACCTTGCGAAAACTCTGACCCAGAATGAGCCAGCGAATATCAGGGCGCGCCTCCTTTGCCATAGACTTTAATTGTTGATCCAGGCGTTCAATCGCCGCTAAAAGACGCTCGGGGCCTTTGTCGTATTCCCAGCGATGGTTCCAGAGAATACGCAGACAATGGCTCTTTTGACCCAGTGGCGCAGTCATCAGTTCCCGGTCGCTTTGACTGGCAATGGGCACGGGTAATACCTCGGCCTTTGCACTCAGTCTGTCCATCAAACCTTTGGGTACCTGATCCGGCATGGCTTTTAATAAAGCACGAGCCCCGGCCAAAAAGCTGTTCAGGTTGAATAGACTGTTGAAGAGAATTTTATCAGCGCAGAGGGCGCTGTATACGCTCGTCAACTGAGGTTCAATAGAGCTTAATTGCTGAGCATTTTGAGGGTAGGCAAATTGGTTTTCATGGAAATAGACCACCGTGGGCAATTGAGCCAATTCAGGGACAAAGCCACGCAAGGCAGATAAATCAACCATGGAGGTGGCCAGCAAGAAATCGTACTCTTGAGTGAGGGTTTCTCTTTCTTTGAACGCCCAGGACAAACTGTTACCACGTTGACGCCAGCTGAAATAACGCGGCGGCAGACATAATTCTGACCATTGCCATTGATCCAGGCCCTGGCAAATCTGTTTGCGCCAGTAACGATGACTCTGGGCATCATAGGCCGATAATAGTAACGCCTTGGGAGCATTTTCCGGGGTTTGGGTCATTGCCTGTGTATTGTTTTCACGAGCGCTTCTTTCGCTCAGTGACCTTTGTTAATTCAGCGATGCTATTGTTTCAGTCGCCTATTCAAGACAAGCAAACTACAGTTCAACTTCCTGAACATCGCTGCTGCGAAGCAGTAAAACATCCAAACCGGCTTGCACCATCAGCTGTACTGCGACTTCTGAACGACGACCGCCATAATCGCTGACAACATATAAAACATCTTTCGACATTTCGTTAAGCTTTGGGCGCAAGTAAGACAGTGGAATATTCACAGAGCCTGAAAGCTGCTGCTGTTTAAATTCGATGGGTAAACGTACATCAATCAATCGAATAGAACGGCCGGACTGCTGAAGTTTAAAAAATTCAGTGACCGATACGTAATTCACCAACGGTCGATGCAATAACTCAGCAAAACTCTCTTTGCCAAGGCACATGAGTTCACCGTCGCTGCTCATTTCCACGGTTGCATTACGCGCAGTGTCGCCGATCAATGCTTCCTCACCGAAGTAATCCCCGGTGCTCAAACTGGCTTTGCAGTACCCGGCCGAATCAAGCACCTGAGCCGTTCCTGATTTGATCACGTAAAAGTAATCGCCCTTGGTCCCCACGACCACCACTTTTTCGCCCTTGCTGACATTGCGAGGGATAAAGCGTTGAAACAAGGCTTGTATATTCCCAGGAGGAATGCGGGAAAAAAGCGGCGCAGCCAGTAGCACACTCATCCAGTCCGTGCTGGGTTGATCCTCAATAATCGGGTCGGAGTCGAGTTCATCGTCTGGGTCGATGGACACACTACCATCGAGCAAGCTCGACTCACTCCATACCATCACCAAATCGAGAAAATCCCGTTCGATCACCAGCGCCGTGACATCGGTTTTGGCAAACGCTGTTACCCGTGCGGGCTGCGTGTTACACAGTGGGTGACGGGCCTGGGGGCTGGTGTGATTAACGCTGATTCGGGATAAATCGGCGGCCAGTAAATCGACGCCGCCTTTGAGCAGATAGAAAGTTTCCGAGAGCTTTTTACCACGCTGAAACAGCACATCACCCTTTTTAAACTCTCGCACGCTGATCCGTTCAATAGCGCTCTCCAGAAAATCACTGGATAGACTATCGAACGGAGAGAACAGTTGTAATATTTCTTTATTTATTGTCATTACTGAGCCGCACACCCATACCTAGGAGAACATTACTGTTACGCCGGTTCCTAGCAATATTTTTATCTATTTTCTTATATACGATAACAGCAGTTTTTGCCATTTCGACCAGTCCCTCGGTAGCTCAGCACTCAATAAATCTGGCTGGTATTACTGAATCCCTGTCACTCAGATCTTCAGGTTATACCCTTTGTCTGGCCAAAAATCTATTAAAAATCTGATGCATGGTGTAACAATCTTCGCTACCGGCCAGCTCTCGAATCGAGTGCATACCAAAGGTCGGCACTCCGACATCAACCGTGCGAACACCAATTTCAGTGGCCGTGATGGGTCCAATAGTACTGCCGCACCCCATATCGGCCCTCGTCACGAAGGTTTGCACCGGTAATTCTTCCGCCAACAGTTTAAACAATCCCGAAGTTTCACTGTTACTGGCATAGCGCTGATTAGCGTTAATTTTGATCACCGGGCCGGCATTCAGTTTAGGGCCATGGTTACCATCGTGCTTGTTCGGGAAGTTCGGATGAATACCGTGGGCGTTGTCGGCGGAGATCATCACGCTGCGGTTAATAAGCTGCTCACGCGGTGTAATATCTGGCCATACCCGCTCCAGAAAACTTGCCAGCATAGGTCCTTGGGCACCACAGGCAGAAGCACTGCCCACCTCTTCGTGATCATTACACACCAGCAGGCAACTCTGTTCGCCGTCCGCAATTAACAAAGACTCCAGACCGATAAAGCAACTTAACAGATTGTCCAATCGAGCACTGGCCAAAAAGTCACCATTGAGACCGATGTGTCCAGCTCCCTGGCAGTCATAACAGCTGATTTCAAAATCCAGAATTTGGTCAATATCCAGATCCGGTTGCTGTTTTAGCAATTCATCACGTAGTAATTGCTGAAACGCCATAGGCTCTTCACTCAAACCCAGCAATGGCGGCATATCCGTTTGCGGATTCACGCTGCGCTTATCGTTGACACCCCGGTCCAGATGAATAGCCAGGCTCGGAATGGTCGCCACAGGGCGTTTGAAATCAACCAGGGCGGATTGCAGCTGCTGATTCTGGTCACTGAAGCTGACTCGCCCAGCCAGAGATAAATCGCGATCAAACCAGGGATTCAAAAGAACCCCTCCGTACACCTCTACCCCCAATTGAGCATAACCGTGCTGGTGAAGGTCAGGCTGAGGTTTTACCTTCAGACACGGGCTGTCAGTGTGCGCACCCAACATTCGAACACCGTGCTCCAGAGGATCGGCCTCGCCATAAACAAAGGCGATAATCGACGAATCGTTGCGACAAACATAGTATTTATTGCCTGCAGACATCTGCCAGGCATCAGCCTCGTTCAGGGCTTGAAAGCCAGCAGCCTCCAGGCGGGAAGCCATGGCTTGTACGGCGTGGAATGGCGTTACGGATTCATCAAGAAATTCTATACAGCGCTGCAAAAACTGATTCGCAGCCGCTTGATCGTTGGCAGTCATACTTCCCCTTAACTATTACACTCACAGCGAGATCAGGTGAGTGTGCATCTTAGCAGTTTTAGAGCCAAAGCTCAGCCCGCGCCTGATGCTCAAAGCACTGCTAGCAAGTATAGAAGAAGCTGAAAAATACGCCCGGTAGCTGGTGATTAGCCGGCCTAGACAGCGAATGGAAGGAAAAGGCCGCTGCGATCACAGCAGCCTGAAGAGTAGCTTATCAATCGCGCTTTAAACGAGCTAACAGGGACGAGGTGTCCCAGCGACCGCCACCCATCATTTGAACATCGTTATAGAACTGATCGACGGTTGCCGTCACCGGCAAGGAGGCGTTAATGCGCGATGCTTCCTGCAACACCACAGCCAGATCTTTACGCATCCAGTCAACCGCAAAACCGTGGTTATAGTCACCCGCCAGCATGGTGCGATAACGGTTTTCCATCTGCCAGGACTGCGCAGCCCCCTTGGAAATAACATCCACCACTTGATGTGCATCCAGGCCGGCTTTTTCAGCAAAGTTCAAACCTTCAGCCAGACCTTGCACTAAACCAGCGATGCAAATCTGATTCACCATTTTGCAGAGCTGCCCGGAACCGCTTGGGCCAAGCAAACGGCAAGAACGAGCGTAGTGATCGATCACAGGGTTCACATGATTGAAGACGGTTACATCGCCGCCCGCCATCACAGTCAGGCAAGCATTTTCAGCACCGGCCTGACCACCGGAAACCGGTGCGTCCAGGAAGTGCAGTTTGCGACTCTTCGCTTCCAGATTCAGCTCACGAGCCACTTCGGCGGAAGCCGTTGTGTGATCCACTAAAACCGCATCCACTTTCATGCCTGCAAAGGCACCATTTTCACCCAAACAAACTTCACGAATATCGTTGTCATCACCCACGCAGGTGAAGACGATTTCAGCACCTTCTGCGGCCTCTCTGGGCGTCAGGGCCATTTCACCACCAAATTCGGATTTCCAACGTTCCGCTTTTTCAGTGCTGCGGTTGTAAACGGTAACGGAGCAACCCGCTTTTTGAAGATGCCCCGCCATGGGGTAACCCATAACACCCAAACCTATAAACGCGACTTTCTGATGCATATTGTTCTCCAGCAATAAATCTGGTGAGTGGAGTTCGCTAATCTGAACGAACCATCAAATCAAAGATATTTATTGTCATAATAGACCAGCCTTCCCATTTCGCCCCTTTTGCCGCCCGTTGGACTAGACAAATAACGCAAAAAGAATAGCTGCTAAAACAATTCGATATAAAACAAAAGGTAACATTCCCATGCGTTCTATGACGGCCATAAACCAGTACACACAGGCGTAGGCGGATATCGCAGAGACAACAACGCCAATGGCAATTAAATCCCACTGCGGAGTAGCTCCGGAAACCAGCTCCAGACCTTTGTAAGCACCACTCAGTACAATAATGGGAATCGACATAAGGAAAGAGAAACGTGCAGCTGCATCACGTTGAAAGCCCAACAACAAAGCGGCGGTCATTGTGATGCCCGAGCGAGACGTTCCGGGAATTAATGCAATCGCCTGGGCACAACCAATAATGAAGGCTGCCCACAGGGTCATTTTCAGCAAGGATTTTTCACGACTTCCGAATTTATCGGCAACGCCAAGAAGCAAGCCAAAACACAATGTCGTACTTGCTATCACCAGTGGAGAGCGGAGTTCGCTTTCGATCAAATCATTAAAGGTCAATGCGGCCAAACCAGCAGGAATGGTCGCGATGACTAAAAACAGAAGGGTTTGGCTTTCGGGATTCCATTGCCGATTTTGGACACTTTCGAGCGAGCCCAATGCAATCGATAGTACGTCCTTTCGGAAAAACCAGACGATTGCCAGCAGAGAACCCACATGTACGGCCACATCAAAAGCCAGACCCTGATCCGGCCATCCCAAAACAGCGGAGGGTAGGATTAAATGCCCGGAACTGGATATGGGTAGAAATTCCGTGAGCCCTTGTAACAAGGCCAGAATAATCGCCTGCAGGCTATCCATTAGTACTCCTGATGCGCTCAATAAAAAGGGCCGTTCCCTGTGACGACATTATGGCTGACGAATACGTTGGCGTTTTTCCCAGCTTACTTCATTACGTAGATATACAGGCTGTACCTGACGAATATCTTGCACATTACCGCTTTGCCACTGATCAAATCCGAGGCGCAAAATTTCCTGAGCCCAAGGCTCGATATCAAGATCCTTCTGCCCTGCCCTGTTTAATATTTCAGACAGCTCAGGATATTGCCAACCCGGGCCACAACAATACACGGTGGTCTTGGGAAACTGACTTTCGATCAGCTGCTGCATTTTTTCGGCAGCAATATCGGGGTTATCCAACGCATCATCCTGCAAGGCCAGAAGCTTTTCACCGTCGTGGCTATAAGCCCCCCAATACACCTGATTCATGCGCGCATCCAGGCAGCTCAAAAAGACACTTTTCTTTTCCGCTTGGGCGTTGATATCCGGCAAATTCGATTGCGCCATTGCCGATCCCATTGCCGCCAGTGTTGAAATAGGCAAAACCGGAATTTGCAACCCATACGCCAGTCCCTGGACAACCGCGAAGCTGATTCTAAGCCCGGTAAAGGAACCTGGTCCCGCTCCAAACGCAATCGCGTTCAGCTCATGTCTATCGACAGCTTCCTGCTGCAATAATTCATCGACCATGGGTAACAATAACTGGGTGTGCTGACGGGGAGCCTGTCGGCGTAATTCTCTGATATCCAGTTCCGCCAGAGAGGTTTGCTGGCGAGTATCAACAATGGCCACCGAGCAATAGTCAGAAGCGGTATCCAGAGAGAGAATATAGCTCATAGGGAGTGTAAACCTGCAAAATCAAAAGACGGATTTTACTCTAATTCCGGGTTTCTGTTCAGATAAATTTCCCCGCCAGCGTGTTGCTCGGGGGCTCGTAAGCCGCTATCCAATACCACACACATAAAAAAACCCGCCTCTGCTACGCAGGGGCGGGTTTATTCTCATCCAACTAAAGAAGCGTAATTACTTCCTCTTGGCTGGACGACCGCGCTTCTTAGCGCTAGCACGTGCCTTCGGCTTGGCCTTGGCAGCGGCTTTTTTAGGTTTGGCTTTCGCCTTCTTAGGCTTGGCTTTCGCCTTGGAAGCAGCCTTCTTAGCGGCGGCCTTGGCTTTTGCAGCGGCTTTCTTCTCCGCAGCTTTTGCCTTGGCAGCAGCCTTTTTCTCAGCCGCTTTGGCTTTAGCAGCCGCTTTCTTTGCAGCAACCTTCGCTTTTGCCGCAGCCTTCTTCTCTGCAGCCTTGGCTTTAGCAGCCTCTTTCTTAGCGGCAGCGGCGGCCTTGGCTTTCTCTTTCTTCTCAGCTGCTTTCAGCTTGGCAGAAAGCTTCTTCGCCAGAGTACTGACTTTTTTCTTGTCAGCGGCTTTGCGCTTGGCTGCCCACTTGCTTTGGAAGGCTTTGACTGCTTTCGCCAGGTCAGCTTCGGCTTTAGCGGCCAATTTGGCTTCTAAATCCTCCACTCGAGACTTGGCAGCCGCTTGAGCAGCTTTGGCAGCGTCCGCTTTCTTAGCTGCGGCCAGGCTTTGTTTGGCTTTGCTGATCTTGCCGCGCAGGGTTTTGGCTTTATCAGCCGCTTTACTAACTGCAGCGCTGGCAGACTTCGCAGCGCGCTTATCGGCAGCTTTTTTGCTTTTACTGGATTTTTTCTTGGCAGCTGCTGCCTTCTTACGAGCTGCAGCAACTTTCTTGGCTTGAGCGGTTAACTCCTTCACTAATTTATCCAATGAAGTTTGCGCGCGTGCAGCTGCAGGTGATACTGCTACCTTTGCTTTACTTGCGCTGGTTTTTTTCGATGCAGCTTTACGTTTCGCTGTCTTCTTTGCAACTTTGGCCATAAGGTTTCTCCTCGATAGATGCCAGTCCACTAGCACTTAGAACAATAGCACAAAAATTCAACAGCCCAAGGGCTAAAGCCGATATTATTTAAAAAAAAACCAATTTGCACGTTTTTACAACGCTTTTTTGCGCCGAAAAGAGAAATTTTTACCGTTTTTTTTAATTTTTATCTGTTTCGAGAGAATTATTGAGCTTTTTAACTCTGCTGAAGCGGCATTTAAAATTGATTTATTAACAAAGAATGAACTTCTGGGAATAAAAAGGAAGAAAACAAAGCGGAGAATTATTGGGAATTGAATTCCCTCAAAAGTATCTATGAAAAGATCCCCAAATCGATAAAAACAATGAACTGACGTTAGATTTAGGGGTGGATTTCAAGGTTGATTCAGGATTGTCCCGAGCTTGAAGCACAATTTCGACATTCAATTGTGTTTTTGTGCTCATCTCCCAAACGCTCGTTTTGAAAAATGAGCACAATTTTCATTTAGCGTGCCAATAGAGAGCTAATCAGAGCCCCAATAATTCTTCTGAAAGCTCGGCCAAGCACTCAATATGCATTGCAGAATCGTTCAGGCAGGGAATATAGGAAAAATCTCCACCGCCCGCTTCCTGAAATTCTTCTCGTATTTCCTCAGAAATTTCTTCCAGCGTTTCCAGGCAGTCTGCTGCAAAAGCAGGACATATTACATCTAGAGAGGAAAGTTTTTCCCGGCCCCATTCCTGAACGATATCGCTGGTGTAAGGTTTTAGCCATTCCGCTTTACCTAACCTAGATTGAAAACTGATTCCCCACTGTTCTTTCTCCAGGCCAAGTTCGCCAGCAAGGGCTTCGGCTGTAGCCACACAATGCTGGTAATAAGGATCACCTAAATCCACACAGCGTTTAGGTATCCCATGAAAAGACATGAGCAGGCGTTCGGCACTACCATGCTCCAGGCGATACTCCCGAACAGAGTGTGCAAGCGCCTTTATATAAGAAGGACGATCAAAGTAGTACTTGCAGACACGGGCATCGGCAATATCACGCTGTTGCTGTTGTAACTCTGCAAGCTGATCGTACACTACAGCTGTCGTGGTGGCCGAATATTGAGGATACAAAGGCAAGACGGCAATATGGTCCACACCCTGCGCTTGCAGATCTTTAATCTGTTGGGCAATTCCCGGGTCACCATAGCTCATGGCGTATTCCACGGTCACATGCTCATTGGGAAATCGTTTGCTCAGGGTTTTCTGCAAGGCGTTCCGTTGGCGCTCGGTAATCACCCTCAATGGGGACCCCTCTTCCCACCAAATCGACTGATAAGCTTTTGCCACGGCCTTGGGTCTGGTGGTCAAAATAATGCCATGGAGGATTGGCCACCAAATCAATCTGGGAATTTCCACGACTCGACGATCACTCAGAAACTCTGCGAGGAATTTTCGCACTGATTTTGGTTCAGCGGTTTCAGGGGTACCCAGATTCACAAGCAAGACTGCACGCTTTTTGGCTTGCTGAGATTCTCCGGCAACGGGAAGTGACGCAGACATGATACTTTCCTTATCAGGGACTCAATCCGACTGAGAATATTATCGAAAACCCCACTAAAGTAACAATTTACTTTGCGGTCTTTCTATCGGGCATAAAAAAGCCCCGCTGAGCGGGGCCTTTTGAAAATCAGCGAGTGGTTTATGCCAGAGCGGCAAATACCTTCGCTTTAATGTCTTCCATATTACCGACACCAGGTACATTGGCGTATTTGGTTTCAGCTTTTCCAGAAGCCGACAGCTCCTGATAGAAGTTTACCAATGGCTTGGTTTGATCATGGTAAACCGCCAAACGTTTGCGAATGGTCTCTTCCTGATCATCTGGACGCTGAACCAGAGGCTCACCGCTTTCATCATCCACACCTTCGTTTTTCGGTGGATTGTAAACCACATGGTAAACACGGCCAGAGGCTTCGTGAACACGACGGCCACTCAGGCGAGAAACGATTTCTTCATCGTCAACGTCGATTTCAATGACGTGGTCAATATCCACACCGGATTCCAACAAGGCTTCAGCTTGAGGAATGGTGCGAGGGAAGCCATCAAACAGGAAACCGTTTGCGCAATCATCCTGGGCGATACGTTCTTTAACCAGAGCAATAATAATGTCGTCAGACACCAGACCGCCACTGCTCATAATATCTTTCACTTTCAAGCCCAGCTCGGTACCCGCTTTAACCGCCGCGCGCAACATATCCCCTGTGGAAATCTGAGGGATATTGTACTGTTCCATAATGAATTGGGCCTGCGTACCCTTACCAGCGCCTGGAGCACCTAATAAAATGACTCGCATTACGGAGTTCTCCTAATATTGTAGAAACTTGTTCACAGCGGGGCCGCTCGCTCGGCGGCTCGGCTTCCCGGAGCTCTTCTATGGAGCTTATGCATACGGGATTGAGAGGGCCGTAACCATACACTCAGGCCGTATCAATCACAAGGGAAATAGCGTGGAGGAGAATCCCGACTGTTCATTATTTAAACAAAATGACAGTTTCCCCCTCCATGCGGCTGAATTCCCCATCGTTTTGGCTGCCAGGATATCACCACTCCGCTGTCCATCGCTCAAACCCGTTATACCAGCCCGTATACAGGACGTATTTTAACCGCCACACTTATTGATAGCCGCGATTGTTTAGAGCGTATAGAGCCATGTTGTTTACAGGGCACACTATAAAAGCTTAGCCTGAGCGAAATTAGTGGACATTAGTCGATGTCGGTGTTCACCTTGGCGTTCCGCCAGTATTCCTCCAGTTGTTCAGGACTGTGGGCGCTCCAACCTTCACCACTGCTCGCCACCTGAGACTCTACATTGTTGAAACGGCGTTCGAACTTGCGGTTCGCATTGCGCAGGACTGACTCGGCATCCAACTTGAGGTGGCGGGAAAGATTGACTAGACAAAACATCATATCGCCCAATTCATCGGCCATGGCTTCCTGATCGTTTGCCGCCATTGCTTCACTGAACTCGGCATGTTCTTCATCAAGTTTGTCGAGAACAGCTTGCGCGCTTTGCCAATCAAAGCCGACATTCGCGGCGCGTCGTTGCAGCTTTTGAGCGCGACTCAATGCAGGCAGTGCAACGGGAATATCGGCCAACACAGAAGACAAACCTTTAGCCGCTCTCTCCTGAGCTTTTAAGGCCTCCCAATTACTGTTAATCGCCTCTTCATCATGCAAGTCTTTATCAGAAAAAACGTGGGGGTGACGATGAATCAGTTTCTTACTGATCGCGCTGGCAACATCATTAAAATCGAACAGCTTTTCTTCCTTTCCCAGCTGACTGTAAAACACCACTTGAAACAATAAATCACCCAGTTCTTCTTTCAGCTGGGACATATCGTTGCTTTCAATGGCATCAGCTACTTCGTACGCTTCTTCCAGAGTGGAGGGCACGATTGAGGCAAAGTTTTGTTCCAGATCCCAGGGGCAACCACCTTCTGGATTACGTAACTGGGCCATTATTGCCAACAGTTGATCAATGCCCTGCTCTTCGCTCATAAATGCTCTTCGCTGTGTTTGGCGTGTTATTTTTTCCGGCTGGCGGATTCAACATTGGGCAGACGGTTTAATCGTTCCAATACCCGGCTCAGTTCGCTATAGCTGTGAATTTCAATATCAAATTGCATGCTAACCGTGTGCGAGCTTTTATTGGAGAGCGTTTGCATGGAGGTAATGTTAATGCGTTCAACATCCAACAAAGCGGTAATGTCCCGCAGCAAACCATGACGATCAATCGCTTCCACATTGATCGACACCGCATACACATCCTGCGGCGCAGCCGACCAGGACACCTCAATAATTCGAGTGGGTTCTTCCATTTGCAACTGCAATAAGTTCGAGCAATCCTGACGATGAATGGACACGCCTCGCCCTAGGGTGATGTAACCCGCAATGCTATCGCCGGGAACCGGGTGGCAACAACGCGCGAAGGTTGTCATCAAGTTACCCACACCGTCGATGTAAACATCATCGTTGTTGAACTGCTCACTGGCACGCCCGACCAATTGGGTTGGATGATGTTGATCCTGCCCCAACAGTTTCTGTGCAGCGTTCAGCACTTGTCCTACACTGATATCGCTGGCACCCACGGCGACATAAAGACTTTCCAGGCTTTTTAAATTCAAACGCTGCGCCAGGGCTTCAAAATCGAGATTATCCACTGCAAGGCGTTTGAATTCTTTATCCAGCAAAGCACGTCCGCTGGCCAGATGCTGATCCCTGGCCTGCAGTTTAAACCACTGCTGTACTTTCGCTCGCGCGCGCGCGGTATTGAGATACCCCAACGCGGGTGACAACCAATCGCGACTGGGTGACTCACGCTTGCCCGTTAAGATTTCGATCTGGTCACCCGTATTCACCGTCTGGTTCAACGGAACAATTCTGCCATTGAGTTTTGCGCCGCAACAACGATGACCAACATCAGTATGGATTCGATAGGCAAAATCCAAAACCGTTGCGGCCGGAGGCAAGTCAATAACATGGCCATCGGGCGTAAACACATAGACGCGATCCTGCTCAACACCGCGCTGTAAATCGTCTTCCAGAGCATTGGTGCCCAGCTCTTCACTCCACTCAAGAACCTGACGCAACCAGGCAATCTTTTGTTCGTAGCTGTCCTGGCTTTGATTGTCATCCGTACCTTTGTACTTCCAGTGCGCACAGACGCCAAACTCGGCCTCTTCATGCATCGAGTGAGTACGAATTTGAATCTCCAACACTTTTCGATCCGGGCCGATCACCGCCGTATGCAATGAGCGGTAGCCATTTTCTTTTGGTGAAGCAATATAGTCGTCGAATTCGTTCGGGATCAAACGCCACTGACTGTGAACTATTCCGAGAATGGTGTAGCAATCGCGAACGGTAGGCACCAGCACACGTACCGCGCGAATATCATAAACTTGGGAAAAACCGATGTCCTTGCGGCGCATTTTTCGCCAGATGCTGTAGATGTGTTTGGCACGCCCCTGAATCTCAGCCTCAATGCGAGCTTCTGTAGCGGCATCCTGCAAAAGCTGGATCACATTCTCAATATAATCCTGTCGATCAACACGGCGTTCATCGAGCAATTTGGCGATGTGCATATAGTCATCGGGCTCAAGGTAACGAAATGCGAGATCTTCAAGCTCCCATTTAATATGGCCAATACCCAAACGATGAGCCAGAGGGGCATAAACATCGGAAACTTCGCGGGCGACTCGGCGCTTCTTTTCAGCGTTTGCGTGTTTGGCCGCTCGAATGGCACAGGTTCTTTCAGCCAGTTTGATCAGTGCCACGCGGACATCGTCCACCATGGCCACGAGCATTTTTCGAATATTTTCTGCTTGTTCGGCCGACGGGCTGCCAAGCACACTCTCTTCGCTGTCATTGCGAATATTACTGATGGCCGCCATACGCAGCACACCGGAAATCAGGCTGGCGATGCTCTCGCCGTATTTTTTCTCAACTCTGCTAAGAGGTAACTTGTGTTCCCGTACGGCGCGATACAGGATTGCCGCAAGTAACACTTCGGTGTCGGCTTGTAAATCGGCCAGGATCTCGGCCATTTCAAGACCGGTTCGGAAACAGCCCTGGCTATCCGCCCAGCTGTTTTCAGAAGGCTCAACGCTCTCCTCGATTTCCTGAACGTATTGGCAAACCTGCAACATCAGGGCTTGATCGGCCGGGCTCAGCTGATCGGGATCATCAAATCGAGACTGTAAACGTCTGATCCAGGAAGGGATATCAACACTGCCATCAGCGCTGATAGGGTGATCTTCACGTACTTTGACCATAAAATTCATTCACTACGTTAAACCAGGCCATTCCAAATATGACCACTTCAGTCAGGTCCAACGATTCGTGGATGCTCCTGCTATCGAATACTATTACTGTTGTTATTGTTGTTCGGCTCAGCTTTTGATTCTTGCTGCGACGAGACTTGTCATCCTTTGCTCAGCAGCGCCATGCATTCTACATGTTCCGTATTCGGAAACATATCCATTAGGGATAATTTTTCGAGGCGATAGGAAGCATGGCCCAAGCGCCGTAAATCCCTTAGCAGGCTGCCCTGATGGCAGGAGATATAGAGTATTCTCTGGGGAGAAAGTTCGAGCAAAGTGGGAATAAAACCCGCTGCACCGGCCCTCGGAGGATCCAGCAAAACAACATCCGGCCGATTCACTGTCAACTGCTCGTAATCGGGCAGTAAACCATCCGCCAGATCCAAATTAGCTGCCATAAATTCGACGTTCTCAATGCCCAGGCGGCGCGCATTGTTTCGGGCCATTTCAACCATATCCTGGCTCAGTTCAATACCAAGGACTTTGCCCGCCTGCTCTGCCAGCGGCAAGGTGAAATTACCGACGCCACAAAACAGATCCAGCACCTGCTCGCCACCCTGCAAATCCAGCCACTGCATCGCCTGCCTCACCATGGCTTGATTCAGCTCGGTATTCACCTGAATAAAACGCCCCGGCTCAAAGGCAATAGGATGAGTGTTTATCGTATAAGAACTGTCCAGGCTACCAATAAGCGCCTCAAAACCAGCGTCCTTGTGACGCTGAACCGCGACCCGCCAATGCCTCTCCTCAAAGACTGTCTTGATGTTCTGGAGTGCCGCCGAAGGAATGTTTTTAACCACTCTCAATAACGCCAGTGGGCTGGGTTCTACATCAAGCAGCTCCACATGCCCTAGATGCGAACGCCAATCGAGTTCGGGGAAACTGGCCAACACTGAATTCAAAGCCTGCATAAGATTCTGCAATGGTTCAGTCAGAATCAAGCAGTTTTCAATGCCCAAGGTGTCATTGCTGGCCGCTTTTCGAAAACCTAGCTGGCCATTCGGGCTGATGCCCAGGCGGGCCCTGCGTCGATACCCCAATTCAGAGCTCTGCAACACAGAAATATCATCAATGGACGCTAGATCACTGGGAAAAACCTGACGGTCGATCTTCTTGGCGACGGTCTTTTTACCCAATTTAGGTTTAGGCTTACTTTTACTCTTCACCCTGGATTGAACATTGCTCAACTGTGAAAGCCCATGCCATAAACGCTGGCGTTTAAACTGCAGCTGCTCATCGTAAATTATGTGCTGTAACTGACAGCCTCCACATCGCCCAAATTCCGGGCATGGGGGCTGCCGGCGCTGATCAACCGACTCCTGGACGTCCAGCAGCTCCAGGGGCTCCCCCGTCAACGGCCCTCTTGCAGTACAGCGTTCACCCGGCAAGACAAAAGGGACTTTCAGGGTTTCCTGATTCGGCCCCTTTGCCAAGCCCTGGCCATGCTCGTCCAAACCGGTAATATGGAGCGCCACATGTTGGACCTCACCCTCCTTGCTTTTTTGGCGCAGGGATTTGGCGGTTTTCAGGCGGGAGAAGTGGGATGAACGGACCATGACAACAACGGCAGTCTTGAATAAACAATTGTGAACAGGAGTAAAGCCGCTATTTTACATTGACTCAGGATGGCAATACCACTGCCCTCACCTGAGCGTGCAGGCGAGAACAATAGAGGCAAAATTAACAGGAAGCACTCAAGGTTTATTGGCGCCGTACAGGCCTGATGATAGATAACGGTCGCCACGATCACAGATGACGGCAACGATTACCGCATTTTCCAACTCTTGATTCAGTCGCAATGCCCCGGCTACCGCACCACCGGAAGACACACCGCAGAAAATACCTTCCTCACGAGCCAGAACACGCATGGTCTCTTCAGCTTCCTGCTGCCCCATATTGATGACTCGATCAACACGCGCTTCATCAAAAATGCTGGGCAGGTATTCCTTGGGCCAGCGACGAATGCCAGGAATGCTGGCTCCATCTTCTGGCTGCAAACCCACGATTTCAATATCTGGATTTTGCTCCTTAAGATATCGCGAGGTACCCATAATAGTGCCCGTAGTACCCATCGAACTGACGAAATGGGTAATCTTGCCGTCACTCTGACGCCAAATTTCCGGGCCGGTACCCTGATAGTGAGCGAGAGGGTTATCCTGATTGGCAAACTGATCCAGCACCTTGCCTTCGCCACGACTGGCCATTTCCGTCGCCAGATCGCGGGCATATTCCATGCCCTGCTCCTGACTGACTTCAATCAAGGTCGCACCGTACGCCGCCATGGCGTCTTTGCGCTCCTGAGTGGAATTGGCCGGCATGATCAACACCATGCGATAACCTTTAATGGCAGCCGCCATTGCTAATGCGATGCCTGTATTACCGCTGGTGGCCTCGATAAGAATATCGCCAGGTTTGATATCACCACGTGCCTCTGCACGCTGAATCATTGACAGTGCCGGGCGGTCTTTGACGGACCCGGCTGGATTATTGCCTTCAAGTTTAAGCAAGATGGTATTACTGCTTTGCCCGCTCATACGCTGTAAACGGACCAGTGGGGTATTGCCGATATAGTCTTCAATCGTGGGAAACACAGGCTCACTCTCATCTTTTGCTTATTTCGAATGATCGCTATTCTAATGCCTCGCCAGCGTAGCGAAAACCACCCACTTAGAGCGATAAAGTCTTTGCTTGGGGCAAATCGTTCTAACAGCAGGGCAATCTGGAATAACAAGGTGAAATGAATTACGGAGCGAAAGAACCGTTAAACCAACCTGGCAGACAGAACCACAAAAGCGACCGCATAATCCTGCTCATCACTCAAGCTCAAATGACAGCTATCAGCGCCCAGGCGTTCCATATGAACCAGCGCCTGATCACTCAAACACACTTGCGGAGCACCAATATTGTTATTACTGATTTCAATATGGTGCCAGGAGACGCCCTGTCCAATACCGGTTCCCAGCGCTTTACCCACAGCTTCTTTGGCCGCAAAACGCTTGGCAAAATAGTGCAGAGCCTGCTGCTCACCCGCCTGAGCTTTCTGTTGGTAAATTTCCTGTTCTCGGGGCGTTAGAATACGCTGGAGCAATCGTCCACGAGTTCTCTGCAAACTGGCCGCCACCCGTTCGATTTGCACAATATCAGTGCCGAGACCTTTAATCATGTTTGGAGACTCCTACAGACTGCTGTTGCATTTGCCGCACAAACTCACGGGTTTTCAGTGGCTTGTGATCCAGTAGATGATCAAATACCTGACGCATCAGCTGCTTGGCGCAAAGCAATACAGCAGAATCAGAAAAATCTCTCTGCTCTATCGCCATTAAATGTTCACCGCGATACGCATTGTTTCGATTTCCCGCTGGAATAAATAAACCACTTGTCTGCCAGTAATAATACCCATCGGAATGAATAGGTGCATCACCTTCGCTGTGTTCAAAATCCAGGCCGTAGCCTAGCGCTGTCAGCAAATTCAATTCAAAACAGCGAAGCAAAGGCTGCAAATCGCAATTGGAATCCAACGCCTTCATGCAGGTTTCATAGGGCTCGAACAATTCCGCTGCGCTATCGTTCTCGGGCAGCAAGCGCATCAATAATTCATTAATGTAGAGAGCGCTGTACAGGCGATCGCCTTGCAGCATGAGCGGTTGGGAACGGCTTTCCCAACGCAACAGGGTTTTCAAATCGCTGCGTCCCTGCCAATCCACTTGCAGAGCCAATAATGCCTGCAGGGGCTGTCGAGCCTGACGCTTGCCACTTTGTTTGCGAGCGCCCTTGGCAATCACATTAACTCGGCCATGATCTTTGCTGAGCAAATGGACCAACAAACTGGAATCGCGAAACGGCCGGCTATGCAAAACATAAGCGGCTTGGTTTTCGACAACTTCCAGTTTCGCCATAGCGATGTCCAGAACAGAGAATAATTAAATCGAATTGAGCTGCGATGCCTCGCAATTACAAATCGTCATAGCCCAGGCTGCGAAGTGCACGTTCATCATCGGACCAACCGGATTTTATTTTGACCCACAGTTTAAGCATGACCTTGCAGTCAAATAAACGCTCCATATCTTCGCGGGCCTGGGAACCGATATTTTTAATCTTGGCGCCTTTTTCCCCGATCAGAATGCGCTTTTGGCCGTCGCGTTCAACCAGAATCAAAGCGGAAATATGCAATACGTGCCCTTCCGCTGAAAACTCTTCGACTTCTACCGTCATTTGATACGGCAATTCGTCGCCCAGTTGGCGAGTAATTTTTTCCCGCACAATTTCAGCCGCCATAAAACGTGAACTGCGATCGGTTACCTGATCTTCCGGGAAAAAGTGCATTCCCTCTGGCAAACGCTTTTCCACTTCGCTTTCCAGAGCTTCCAGATTGTGGCCGCGTAAGGCGGAGATGGGGACCACCTCATCAATGGGCAGTTTTTCCATTAATTCCTGCAAGTGCGGTAGCAGTTGCTCTTTATCGTCCAGAATATCAACCTTGTTTACCGCCAAAATAATCGGACAGTCTAAATTCTGCAGACGTTTTACCACCATATCGTCTTCGTCGGTCCAGGCCAAACGGTCAACCAGAAAGACCACCAGATCCACATCGCGTAAAGCGGTTGTTGCCGCTCGATTCATATAGCGATTAATAGCGCGACTGTGTTGTAAATGGAGGCCAGGCGTATCGACATAGATAAACTGGCTGGGGCCCTCGGTTTTAATACCCAAGACATTGTGTCGAGTGGTTTGAGGCTTGCGGGATGTAATGCTGATTTTCTGTTGAAGAATATGGTTCAGCAAGGTGGATTTACCCACATTGGGGCGGCCAACGATGGCGATGTAGCCACAACGTTGGGGCTTATCATGATCAGACACATTCACCTCGCAATCAAATTTGCTGTTCTTTAATGATCGCCAAAGCGGCAGCGGCAGCGGCCTTTTCAGCCTTCCGGCGTGAACTGGCCTCCGCCTTCACAGGCTCCGCCAGTAAAGACAGGCGACATTCTACAACAAAGCTCTGTTGATGATGTTCACCGGCAACGGAAACAACCTCATACACAGGCAATGCCAGTTTGCGGGCCTGTAACAGCTCTTGTAAAGCGGTTTTGGGGTCTTTATCGGTTTCCATCAGATCCGCTGGCTGCAGGCGGGATTCAAACCAATCCAAGACACAGGCCTTGGCGTTCTCAAAGCCGGCGTCTTCGTACACCGCACCAATGATCGCCTCAACCGCATCGGCTAAAATCGAATCGCGACGAAAACCGCCACTTTTCATTTCACCCTCACCCAACTTCAGGCTCTCACCCAAATTAAATTCCCGAGCGATAGCGGCCAGGGTTTCACCTTTTACCAAGGCCGACCTCACGCGACTGAGTTGCCCTTCAGTAGCATCAGGCAAGATATCAAAGAGTTTCTGGCCAATGACAAAGCCCAGAATAGAATCGCCCAGAAACTCCAGGCGCTCATTATTCTGCTTGCCACAACTGCGGTGAGTCAGGGCAAGATCCAACAGGCTTTCATCGTTGAAATCATGACCCAGGCGCTGCAATAAACGAATACGCGCAGGGCTTGGAACGGGAGGCTTAGCGTTTGGCACGATCAGTACAGCATAATTCAGGACTGCGGGTATCCAGGCGATGGCGGAAATGCATGACGACATCGATATTGGAAATGAGATTATTTCGAACTTCGTAATCGATGATCACGATATAGTGTTCGTCAATGCGTTCTATCTCCCAGTTCTTTGGGTCTGACGCCGCAGTCCGGACATTGTTCAGGCCAAACTGCTTGCTTAGATTATCGCGGACCACACGAGGAGACTTCCCGACGATTCCCATGGACCCGGACGTCAGGGATTTTAAAGTCGCTTTTACAAAACGGTCATCAATAAAGGCGGGAACTGTCTGGCTCAAAAACAGCAGCATGGAGCCAAAAATAAAAACCATGACCAGCATCGTGGTCAAAGACATTCCAGCCTGGCGTGACAAGTTCTTAACTGACATGTTTTACCCCTTCAAGTAATTACTGGATACCACCAACACGTTCAAAACTCGGCAAGCTCAGAAGCGATTCCCAAGTCATCCAGATCGCAAACGCTTTGCCCACTATCGCGGATTCATGAACCGGTCCCCACACACGGGAATCGGAGCTGTTGTCGCGATTGTCCCCCATCATAAAGTAGTGATCAGCAGGTACAACCCACTCGCCATGACGGCTCAAGTGGCCTGGATTAATCTTTTTACGCATATCGTGTTCAACATCACCCAGTTTCTCTTTCACCAGCTGATACTGGGGTTGAGCAGGAGGCAGAGACGCCAATACAGTTTGCGGCATCTTCTCGCCGTTCACATAGAGCACATTATTGGTGTAGCGAATATGATCCCCGGGTAATCCTACAACACGCTTGATGTAGTAGGTATCCGGTTTATGAGGTGGGAAAAACACCATCACATCACCACGTTTGGGATCGTTCACATCCAAAACCTTGGTGCGGATCACCGGCAGACGCAAGCCATAGGTGTATTTATTCACCAGAATAAAATCACCGATTTTCAGGGTTGGCACCATAGAGGGCGATGGGATCTGAAAAGGCTCGGCTATAAAGGAGCGCAATACCAACACAATCGCCAGCACAGGAAAAAAGGATTTAGCGTATTCAACCACCACCGGCTCACGCTCGGCGACGGCTTCCAGCTCGGTTTTTTGCTCGTCACTGAGCGCAGTGGAGCCCTCTTGATTCGCTTTAACTTCGGCCAGATTACGGCGACGTCCCGGTGCGAGCATCAAGGCATCAAACAACCAAATCGCGCCGGAAATGGCCACGGCCAACACTAAAACCAGAGGAAAATTAATATCCATGTATAAAGTTCACCAACGTCTTTTTATTAACTGTCGACCTTAAGAACAGCCAGGAAGGCCTCTTGCGGAATTTCGACTCGACCAACCTGCTTCATGCGTTTTTTACCCGCTTTCTGTTTTTCCAACAGCTTCTTCTTACGGGTAACGTCACCACCATAACATTTAGCCGTTACGTTTTTACGCAGGGCTTTTACCGTAGTACGAGCAACCACATTGCCGCCAATCGCCGCCTGAATCGCCACATCAAACATCTGACGAGGAATCAGCTCTTTCATCTTGTCAGCCAACGCACGTCCTTTGAACTGGGCATTATCTCTGTGCACAATCAAAGCCAGTGCATCAACTCGCTCGCCATTGATGAGAACATCCAGGCGAACCAGATTGGCCTGTTCAAAGCGATCAAAACTGTAGTCCAGTGATGCAAAACCGCGACTTACAGACTTCAAGCGATCAAAGAAATCCATGACCACTTCATTCATGGGCATATCGTAGGTTACTGATACCTGCTTACCGGCATATTGCATATCTTTCTGCACGCCGCGTTTTTCAACACACAGGGTAATAACGGAACCTAAATGTTCCTGGGGCACCAGAATATTGGCCTGACAAATCGGCTCACGCATCTCATCGATATCGCCTAGCTCTGGCAATTTCGAGGGGTTATCAACATAGGTAATCTCGCCGTCTTTTTTCAGAACTTCGAACACTACCGTGGGAGCCGTGGTAATCAAATCGAGATTGTATTCACGCTCCAGTCGTTCCTGAATAATTTCCATGTGCAGCATACCCAGGAAACCGCAACGGAAACCAAAACCCAGAGCATCAGAACTTTCCGGCTCATAGAACAGAGAAGCGTCGTTGAGGGTCAGCTTAGCCAGTGCATCCCGGAATGCTTCATAATCATCAGAGCTGATTGGGAACAAACCGGCATAGACCTGGGGTTTGACCTTCTGGAAACCCGGTAAGGCTGCCACTTCTTCAGTTTTTGCGTGGGTAATCGTGTCACCAACCGGAGCCCCTTGGATATCCTTGATACCCGCGACCACATAGCCTACTTCGCCTGCTTTCAGTTCTTTGGTGGGCTGGCGCTTGGGCGTAAAAATACCAACGCCGTCGACAATATGAGACTTGCCGGTCGATTTCATCAAGACTTTGTCTTTGAGCGTTAACGTGCCTTCTTTCACACGCACCAAAGACACAACACCCAGATAGTTATCAAACCAGGAATCGATAATCAGAGCCTGCAAAGGAGCATCAACATCACCTTCCGGAGCCGGAACGCCATTCACAAGCTCTTCCAACACGTCTTCGATACCCAAGCCGGATTTGGCGCTACAGCGCACCGCTTCCAGTGCCTCAATACCAATAATATCTTCAATCTCTTGAGCCACTCGCTCGGGTTCAGCTTGGGGCAGATCCATTTTGTTCAGAACCGGAATCACTTCCAGGCCCTGTTCAATCGCGGTATAGCAGTTAGCAACGGATTGAGCCTCTACACCCTGAGCGGCGTCAACCACCAGTAAAGCGCCCTCACAAGCATATAGGGAGCGAGACACTTCATAGGAGAAATCCACATGTCCCGGGGTATCAATAAAGTTAAGCTGATAGGTTTTACCGTCGCGAGCTTTATAATTCAGCGTTACGCTCTGGGCTTTAATGGTAATGCCCCGCTCCCGCTCCAGATCCATGGAATCAAGCACCTGGGCTTCCATTTCACGGTCAGACAGGCCACCGCAGTGCTGGATAAAACGGTCAGCAATGGTGGATTTACCATGGTCAATATGGGCAATAATCGAAAAGTTACGGATATGGCTGAGGTCAGTCACGGTAGTCAAAACGTCCAAGGGCGCACATTCTCATGCGCCATAAATAAAATGGCCCCGGCAAAAGCCAAGGCACAGGAAAATTCAAGGCGGCAAGTCTACCCCATTTAGGTCGGCGGCGCCATTTCGGGCCACCGCCGGCTGGGTTTGGAGAGACTTACTCTGGCAGTGAGAAGCTGCGGAAGACTGGGCGTCCGTTCACAAAGAAGCGAATCGGCAACAGCTCTTCAGCCGGCAGTTCAGAAACGATGCTGTGGAAGCCCTCAACGTCTTTCACTTCCTTGAAGCCCATCTGCACGATTACCATGCCGGGGCGCAGCCCAGCTTTGGCCGCAGGGCTCTCTGGACGCACGCGTTTGATAATCACACCACCATCGAGATTCCAGGCGCGACGCAGGCGGTCACCAATCTCTTCAACTTCTACCCCCATACGGCCGCCCATATTGGCACGGGTTCCCGCGACTTGATCGTTTTCGCCGCTCAGTGAGCCGACGGTTACATCAATTCTCGTCCGCTTACCTTCGCGCATCACCAGCGCCTCAACCTCGGAACCCGGAGCGGTGCGACCCACAGCATGAGGCAGTTCACCGGAATCATTAATGTCGAAATCACCGAATTTGATGATTACGTCACCGGCACGAAGACCGGATTCGGCCGCAGGACCTTTGGGATCAATTTGGGAAATCAAGGCACCAACGGGCTTGGACATACCAAGAGAAGCTGCCAAATCAGAATCCACGTCCTGAATAGCCACACCTAACCAACCTCGATCAACGCGGCCTTTTTCACGCAACTGTTGAACCACTTCTTTGGCAACAGAAGCCGGAATCGCAAACGACAAACCATTGGAACCACCTGAACGGGTGAAGATCTGGGAATTGATTCCAATCACTTCTCCATTGAGGTTAAACAGCGGGCCACCCGAATTACCCGGGTTAATAGCCACATCGGTTTGGATAAACGGCACGTAGTTTTCATTGTTTTCAGTAGGAATACTGCGGCCAATAGCACTCACAATGCCCTGGCTTGCAGTAAAGTCCAAACCGAATGGCGAGCCAATCGCCAATACCCACTGACCCACTTTCAGCTCATCGGAATCACCGAAGCTCAAATACGGCAGGTCATTAGCCTCGATCTTCAATAGCGCCAAATCGGAACGCTCGTCCACTCCGATCACTTTGGCATCAAATTCGCGATGATCTAACAGGTTTACGCTGATTTCATCAGCGCCATCAATCACATGGTTATTGGTCAGCAAGTAGCCATCTTCAGAGATAATAAAGCCTGATCCCATTGAACGAGCCTGGCGCTGCTGTGGTTGCTGACGCTGGCGTTGCTCAAAGAGATGACGGAAAATTTCGGGGATATCCTGGCGCTGAGGAGCCGAGCGCCGGCTGCGCGCTTTTTCGATGGTATTGATCTTGACCACCGCTGGGGAGCGCTCTTCAATTAACTGGGTAAATTCAGGCAATTCACGTGCCTGGAGTGTTGCCGGTAACAACAGCAACATCAGATAGAAACAACTTTGCAAGTAAGCAAAAGGCGATGCTTTGCGTAGCGTCATATTCAACCTCTAACAGCGTTTTCTTCGTACGGCATCCGGCCGCGTGTCCATGGCATTGGATTACACTATGCCAACTTGGTTCCAAAGCTTAAAGGGAATTTACCTGATCGCACAATTCGTGCACAGATTTATTTGAGCAAGCGGGGCTGGAAACGGGAATGACAGTCCTCTTTGGACAAACGGTGACGAACCCAGAGCCCACCCACAGCTAATCCGGACAGCGCCCCGAGGATCGAGAGCAGCTCACCCCCTAATTGTTGCCCCGCAAAAGCCAGAACCAGCAATAAGATCAACGGCATTAAATAGGCCATCATGGTGGCCCGCAACAGGGTGGACTCCTCAATGCCAATGGTCACTGTCTCGCCTTGCTTGAAGGCCGTGGCTGCTGCATCCATCAGGGGCACCTTCAGTAAACCATGGCTTTCATTGAGATTTTGCAATAAACGCTGTCCACAGGCATGCCGCCCCTGACAGCTGTCGCAGGTGGTTTTCTGGGTGGTCTGTAGCCACAGGTGATCGTCAGCCACAGCAATGATGCGGCCATCTTCTTGAATCATGTTTTAACCACTAGCGCCTTCTGAGACGCACCGATTCGGCTATCTGGCGCAAACTGCCACCAGGAATCTCGCCAACAGCCGTCACAGTGAACAACTGCTGGTCATGGTTCATTTTACTCATAACCACCGAGGTTGCGCCACGGTGAGTTGTACCACTGATCAACACCTCATCGGTACTGACAGGCTGAATAAAAATCGACAAGGCATTCAAACCGTCGGTGTACATGATCTGATCAGCGCCAGTACGCGAACGTTGCTGACCTGTAAATACAAAGCCTTCTGGTAACCAACCCGCTTCCCAGGTTTGAGGCGTTTTATGGATATCAGGTAACTCGCCCTTGCTACTGCATAAATGGCCCTGGTCCACGCGCTCGGCGCGGGTATTGCTGGCCACAAGCAGTTCAGCAGAAACCTCATCACCCAGCTGCAAATCCACGAATTGGAAACGCTCACGTACTTTATTAGCGCCACCGACCAATTCCATCATAAGCGGCAAAGCTGTCTCGCGATCCAGAGCGATAACATAGCCATAGCGGTGCTCATCCCGGGGTTTGATTCCCAGCAGCAGCGCCTCTCGATCGGCAATGCGCTGGCGCCCAAGAATGGTGTACTGATACAGATCACCAAGTCGGAGAATACGCTCACCAAGCCTCATGGTCGCACCGCGTAGCAAATGCTCACCAATAGCTGTACAGCTGGCTGCACGGCCGCTGCTAACGACTTCGCGGCGAATGCCATTGAGCTGCACCAGACGCTCATGCTCAACACCATCAATCACTTTATGGTAAATCTTCAGACTGTCGACATGATTATCAAATTCGAAGGTTACCAAGCCCTGATAGTCCAGCTCACGCATAGCGCGGGACATTTTGTGCAGAATGCTCTGCACTTCCTGATGAATAAGAACACGACGCTCCTGCGCGGTCAGCGCTCTTCCCAGTGCAGCAGGGGTTTTGCCCTGGGCATTGGCGGTTTGGGCGGTCGATTCATTGGCTTTTGGGCGAAAGCCGTGTTCGACAGGAACCTGCGCAGACTCGGCTTGCGTGGACAAAGGGGGTTCTTGACTGGAAATCTCAGCCGCCGCCGAGCCGTTGTTGAATTCTTGAGCTTGTGGCTCGGACTGAGCCAAAGCCGCTGAACTGACCAGTGTCAGCGCAGCGACCAGAAGTGTAGATTGCATGTCAGTTTATGACCTCAAAACGCTCACTAACATGCCCTATGGCATTATCATCGATGGTGATGATCAGAGCGGATTATTGTTGTTCAATTTTGGGAATTCGAGCATAGGGTAAAACACCTCGACCACTATTGGCAGCGGCATTGTTCGCATGCTCCAACATTAAAATGTTCAAGCGGCGTTGCAGCTCCTCCTGGGTCTGGGCTTTCAGAGTAGCCTGCTGATCGTCAGACTGACGCGGCATCATAAAATTCGGGCTGCGATTCACCATCGCCGGGCTTTGGGATCTTGGCAACTGGCTGTTCACACCTGCAGCCAAAACCGGCTGCTCAACAATGCTCGGCTGACTGATAACAGGGGCCGCTTGAGCTTCCGCCAATTGCGCATCTGTCGCTTCCGGCGCGAACTGCTGCCAGTTTTGCTGTACACCCAGAACGATGACGCAGGCTACAGACGCCGCAATAGCCAGGCGACCTGCTCCGGCCCAAAAACCTGCAGGTTTAGCCTGATGTGGTGCTTCGTCTTCGAGGGCTTGCTGAATACCGGGAAGGATACTTTCACTGGACATCAACGGCTCGCCACGCATGGCGGCACCAATCATGTGGTAACGGGACCAACGCTCCTCCAGCTGAGGATCGGACTGTTTCAACAGTCGACGTAACTCCAACTCACTGGCTTGATCGTCTACCAAAGCCGATAGAGACTCAGCGAGCTGCTGGTCTTGCTGGCGATGCTGATCAACGGACTTATCGGTCATAGCGTTTCCCCATTAGACACTCTCTGGTGCCCTAGTGTTAGCAAAGTATAAGCGGCTTCGTTTTCACGAGTTACCAAAACAATTTCCGGAGCTGCGACACTCCGGATCATTCAATAGGACTCAAGACTTGTCAAAAGGTTCACAAAAAGCTCACACAATTTTGAACCATCGCACATTTCTTGTCACCTGTGCGGCTGGGGAGCATGAACTCACCCACCACGCTCTACCTATCCACGCGTCTCTTTACGCGCCTGTTTAGGCACTTATCTTGAGCCACAGCGGCAAAATCGTCTCTACGGAGGCCCGTGTAAGGGCTTTCCCTCGTCCCCTTATCGCAATAAGGGCGACATGGCCTTTTCGATAGCCTCTCGGGCACGGAATATACGTGAACGAACAGTACCCACCGGGCAGGCCATAACACTGGCAATTTCTTCGTAGCTTAAACCTTCCATCTCGCGCAGAGTTACGGCGGTTCGCAGGTCTTCGGGCAAATCAGTAATGGCGCGGTCGACCACCTCTTGCAGCTCGTCCCGGAACAAATTGTTTTCCGGGCTATCCACATCTTTTAAATACTCGCTGCCACCGTAAAACTCGGCCTCTTCCACCTCGACATCGCTGGCCGGTGGACGGCGGTTACGGGACACCAGAAAATTCTTTGCGGTATTGATCGCGATACGATAGAGCCAGGTATAAAAGGCGCTGTCGCCACGGAAATTCGGGAGAGCCCGGTACGCCTTAATAAAGGCTTCCTGAGCCACATCATGAACCTCAGCCGAATCTTTAATGTAGCGGCTGATGATCGATAGAATTTTGTGCTGATATTTAAGCACCAGCAAATCGAAGGCTTTCTTATCCCCCTTCTGTACACGCTCTACCAGCTGCTGGTCCGTTGTTGGCGCCGACTGCGCTGCCATTCCTCACTCCAAACAATCTGCTCTCGGGCAGATACACTATTGTTCTTTCTTCTTACTATATAGAGGTCGCTTCTAGCGCATCAGTTTAGCACGGGCGAACCAAAGATAGCTCATAGACTGGTTAGTGCTGCACAAGTTCCCGGACAAATCACTAATCCACAAGTTTAAGTTTTACCTAAGTTACCCGGACTAAGCCACTGTCTTTGCAAAGATTATCCATCACCCCCTCAAATGTGCAGATACGGTATACTAGCGCCAGCTCGCTTTAGGAAGAACAGTATGAAAACTCAACACCAATACGATGTGCTTATTATTGGAAGTGGCGCCGCTGGCCTCACCCTGGCACTTAATCTGGCCGAACGCTTTCAAGTTGCGGTGTTGAGCAAATCCGACATCAACCAGGGCTCTACCTGGTTCGCCCAAGGTGGCATCGCCGCCGTTCTGGATTCCGAAGATTCCGTAGAAGCCCATGTCAACGACACACTGGATGCCGGTGCGGGGCTGTGCCACGAGGACTCCGTACGCTTTACCGTGGAAAACAGTGCCGACGCCATTCGCTGGCTGATTGATCAAGGCGTCGATTTCACTCGCGAAGCCGAAGGCGAGGATTACCACCTCACCAAAGAAGGCGGCCACAGTCACCGCCGAATCATTCACAGTGCCGACGCCACCGGCCAGGCTGTGCATTCTGCGCTGTCCGAACGGGCCCTGTCACACGAAAACATTGATATTTACGCCCATCACATTGCAGTGGATCTGGTCAAACAGCCCAGCCCCAAAAGCCGCAAACTGCGTTGCGCCGGAGCCTATGTCTATAACCGACCGAAAGACCGGGTCGATTTGTTCCAGGCCAAAGCCGTTATTCTGGCAACCGGTGGCGCCAGCAAAGTGTATCTGTACACCAGTAACCCGGATGGAGCATCAGGTGACGGCATCGCTATGGCCTGGCGTGCGGGCTGCCGTATTGCCAATATGGAATTCAACCAGTTCCATCCGACCTGCCTGTTCCACCCCAAGGCCAAATCCTTTTTGATTACCGAAGCCCTTCGCGGAGAAGGCGCTTACCTGCGCTTGCCCAATGGCGAACGCTTTATGCATCGTTTCGACGAACGCGAAGAACTAGCCCCACGTGATATCGTCGCTCGTGCCATTGACCATGAAATGAAACGCCTGGGTAGTGACTGCCTGTATCTCGACATCAGCCATAAACCCGAAGCGTTTATTGCCGAACACTTCCCTACCGTGAAGGCGCGCTGCATGGAGTTTGGCATTGATATCAGCAAGGAATGGATTCCCGTGGTACCCGCCGCGCACTACACCTGTGGTGGCGTCGTGGTTGATCACAACGGCCAGACCGACTTGCAACAACTGTATGCCATTGGAGAAACCTCCTTCACCGGCCTGCACGGCGCCAATCGCATGGCCAGCAACTCGCTGCTGGAGTGCATCGTCTACGCCCAAGCGGCCGCTCGACACATCAGCGAGACCATTAACAATGTCGCCGACATTCAAACCATCGCCCCCTGGGATGCTTCACGTGTGACCGACTCGGATGAAGACGTGGTCATCTCTCACAACTGGGACGAATTGCGCCGCTTTATGTGGGACTACGTGGGCATTGTGAGAACTCGCAAGCGTCTGGAACGTGCAACTCATCGCATCAAGTTACTGCAGAAGGAAATAGCTGAATACTACAGCAACTACAAAGTCAGCAATGACCAGATCGAACTTCGCAATCTGGCGACGGTGGCTGAGTTGATTATTCGCTCTGCTATGGGCCGTAAGGAAAGCCGTGGCCTGCATTACTCCCTGGATTATCCGGATCTATCCAACGTCGCCAAAGATACCATTTTAGTGCCAATGAACTTTGCCGGTCAGGATCTGATCGTCAGCACTTCAAGCAAGTAAGCGAACTCTCTGGCAAAGCAAACGCCAAGCCTCAGCATCGTGATCTCTACGCAGCAACAGCAGTCGCCAGCGAAAATGATGGGTGGGTAAAACCGCCCACAAATGCCGACAAATCAGTTGCCAGTAATTTGCCTCCGCCGAACCTACGCTGGATTCCAACTGCTTCGCGACAAGCTCGCTGGATACCTCCACTCGCCAAATCATCAACTCGAAATGCTGCCATTCCAGGCGGGCTTCGGGTGGGTTTAACAAGTCGTCACCCGGCCCTTGCAGAAGACCGGAACATGCACCTTGAGAACGCGCTTGCTCATCACGCAAACACAAAACAAAAGCGGACATCGACCAATGGCGAAGCAACCACAAGCCCACACTGATCATCATGAGAAACAGAATGGCCATATACACAAAAGGGGAAAGCCTGGACGTCAACAACAACGCCAAAAACAACAAACCGTGGAGAATACAGATCAAAAAGGAGAGAAAGACGGAAGGCTGCAAGCGCAGCCTGACAGCAAAGCGGCGGCCGGATATTGATCTTGGCAGCCGCTTTTCTTGCAAGGTGCTATTCTTGCAAACCGGTATTGTTGCGAATGATCGTAACGATCTTCAACAACTCAGGATCATCCGGATCTTTGCGCTTTAAAAACCAACCAAACATATCCTGGTCTTCACATTCCAGCAGCGCCCAATAACGCTCTTTGTCTTCCTGATCGAGACCGGGATAAATATTTTCCAAAAACGGCAATAACACCAGGTCCAGTTCTAACATGCCCCGTCGGCTGCCCCAAAACAGGCGATTTTTATCCATAGTTACCTCGAATTCAGCTTTCGACAATTATAAGTTAAAGGCGATAACAGCGACCACAGCTGAAGCAAAATATTTTACAATGGCCACCGCATTGAAATAGGAATTGCTATGAACAGCTGGTCAGAACTTGTACAAGCCTCCAATTACACACTTCTCAGTAGCCAATCTGATGCCATTGATGAGAGCACCCTGCTCCTATGTCCCCTCGATCACAAGTCAGCACTTGAGGTCATCGGGCCAGACAGCAAAAGCTTTTTACAAGGCCAATTAAGCTGCGACCTCGATGAGGTCAGCGATACCCAATGGCGCCTGGGGGCTCATTGCAACCATAAGGGCCGCATGTTGAGCAGCTTTCGGGCCAGCGCGCTGGGTGAAGAGCATATCCGTCTGATACTGCGCCATAATATTTCCGAAAACGCCCATAAGGCGCTGGCGAAATACGCTATTTTCTCCAAGGCGGAACTCAGCGTGAACAGCGACCTTCTCGGCCTGGGTTTGAGTGGCACCAATGCCGAAAACCAGCTTCAGGCTTGGCAATTACCGCGACCCAAAGACGGACAATGTGCCGAGCATAATGGCGTGCAAATACTCAATATTTCCGGAGACCGCTTTGAGATCTGGACAGACAGTGAGCGAATGAAGAATTTGCTCGATCAGTTAAAGTCTGAGCCGCTATTGGTCGATAACGCCTATTGGAGGTTATTGGATATTCGAGCGGGTATCGCTGAAATCGAGGCTGGGGTGGAAGAATCGATCATTCCCCAAATGTTGAATTTCAACGAACTGGACGGCATCAACTACCAGAAAGGGTGTTATACCGGCCAGGAAATTATCGCCAGAATGCAGTACCGGGGTAATCTGAAACGTCATACTGTTCGCCTACTGAACAAGGCTGATAACGCTGACGATTTCGATAGTACAAGCTTAAAAAGCGGCGCCGAACTTTTTTGTGCCGACAGTAAACAGGCTGTCGGTGAGCTGGTGAATATTGCAATCAGCTCGGAAGGTATTGAAGCCCTCGCGGTCATTAAAGATGACGCCGCTGAAAAAGCCCTCGCGCTGTCTCCGGATGGACCATGGAATTTCACGGTCGAACCGCTCCCATATGCTATAACTTAAATAGGGCCGCTCATTAAGGCGGCCGGAAAAAGCCAAGCCTTAGATGAGACGATGCGATGAATCCACTAGCGGCCCAAGCCCGAACAGATATTCTTTCCGCCATTGATAATGACGAATTGGTACTCCCAAGCCTGCCAGAGATCGCTTTGCAGGTCCGGGAGGTTGCTGAAGATCCCGATGCAGGCGTGATGGATTTGCACAAAGTAATCGGCAATGATGTCGCCTTGACTGCACGCATTATTAAAGTGGCCAACAGCCCAACGATGCGCGGCGCACAGGAAATCACCAATCTGCAAATGGCCCTCTCCCGTCTGGGTTTGCAATTTACCGCCTCACTGGCAATGGGTCTGGCCATGGAGCAGATGTTCCAGGCGAAATCGAAAGAAATTGACCGTCGCATCCGAGAAGTCTGGAGCCGTTCCAGTGAAATTGCCGGCATGTGTAATGTGCTGTGTAAATTTCGCACCGACTTGCAGCCCGATCAGGCGACACTGGCAGGACTCGTGCACAATATTGGCTCTCTGCCGATTTTTAAATACGCCGAAGAAAACCCCGATGCTCTGAACAATCCATTCGTACTGGATATGCTGGTCTACGACCTGGGCGCAGAATTGGGAGACAAAATTCTAAGCACCTGGGAATTTTCTCCGGAGCTGGTGCATGTTCCCAGCGAACATTTGGATTTCACCCGCGAATCGGACAGTGTTGGCTACGCGGATATTGTCACCGTCGCCATGCTACAAAGTTATATGGGAGGGAATCACCCCTTCGCGAATGTGGACTACAACACCGTAACCGCATTCGCGCGCCTGGGACTTGACCCGAATATGGAAGATGCCGAAGGCGAAGATATTTCCGCCGAAATGGAAGCGGCAATGGCAATGCTGACTTAAGAACGATAGCTTGAAGGCCCTGCACTCGCAAAACGCATTCTAGCCTCGCGAAAAGTACATGCCCCAAGCTAACGGCCTGCCCTGTTCCGCCAGGGCAACTGTCTTGGCTTTAAATCCTTCTTGCCTGATGGATTCCACTAAACGCTTCTGATCCGCACCGCTCAAAGCAACCTCAACCTGCTGCTCGAGTCGGTCAATATTGGCAAGCAAAGAAGACTGCCACTGACCGATAATTTTCTGCGCGGATTCCCCGCGCACTCGATCGTTTTGCACATCCGTGAGCAATTTCGCAAGGCTTTGCAACAAAGCAAACAGTAAACTGGAATCCTTAGGTAGGCGAATCTCTTTCATCAAGGAAGTCATCAGCTTTTGCAAACCAGCCCGATCGGATTTATCGGTATCCGCATACTGGCACCACTGCCAAGCCGATGAGAACAAACCACTGTCCAGAATGCAGCGGCCTTCCATCAACTGTTGTTGAGAATGACGGCACAACAGGGAATCCTTACGATGGCAAAGTAAAAGTAACTGGGATTGCGCGTGTAAAACCCGGCACAGCTCCTTAATGCCTTCCTCTCTGGAAACGTATTCAAAACCAAACTGACTGATGACCCAATCAAAACTTTCGTCGGGAAAGGCGAGATTGGAACCGTCCATGCGGCTGAAGTGATGTTGCTGGCGCAGTGCTGCGCTCGGGGCGATTTCGCTGTAGTCCACTCCCACACAAAAACCACTGTGATCATCAGGTAATTGCTGTAACAGTGCACCATTTCCGGTCGCTAAATCGAGAATGCTTTCCTGGCGCTGCAGTTTTGATACAAAATACGTTTGTACGAACTGTTTTATGGGATTAGCTGAATGTGCCTGCAAGGATTGTGCAGCACCTGTTTGCCAATAATCAGACCAGCTCAATTGTGAGTTCAATGGGTACCTCATACTCATTCTTTTTATAGAACCTAAGCATGAGTTCAATTTATCACGGAAATATCACAAAAAACTTCTGCTTCCAATAAAAAGTCATCCAAAGTCACATCGAAGACAACTGGACACACGGAAAAGCCAGTCCCGCAATAAAACTATAGCGCTGGTACCGACCAATCGATTGCCGCTTGACCGCGTTGAAGCAAATAATTATTAGTCGCAGAAAAGTGGCCGCAACCCAGAAAGCCGCGATGTGCGGACAATGGCGAAGGGTGGACGGACTTCAGAACGCAGTGCTTTTGCCCATCAATAACCCGACCTTTTTTCTGGGCATAACTGCCCCACAACAGAAAGACCAGACCTTCACGCTGTTCGCTCAAGAGCTGAACAATACGGTCGGTAAATTGTTCCCAGCCTTTATTTTGATGGGAGCCAGCATTGGCTTGCTGAACGGACAAAGTCGCATTGAGCAGCAAAACGCCCTGCTCTGCCCAGCTTTGCAAACAGCCATGATTGGGGACGGGCAAGCCCAGATCCCGTTCGATTTCTTTGTAAATATTGAGCAAGGAAGGTGGAATTCGGACACCGGGCGGTACCGAAAAACTTAAACCGTGGGCCTGGCCAGGGCCGTGATAGGGATCCTGCCCCAACACAACCACTTTAACCTTTTCAAAGGGCGTACTGTTCAAGGCATTAAACATTTGCGGCCCCGGCGGAAAAATAATTTTTCCCGCCGCCTTTTCGGCCCGCAAAAAATCCCCAAGCTGCTGCATATAAGTCTGTTCAAACTCATTTTCCAACAGCGCTTTCCAACTGGGGTCTAGCTGTACATCCCTGGCCATAATGTCTTACTCCGGGCGCATTGCCGGGAACAGCAACACATCACGAATCGATGGAGAATCGGTCAGCAGCATCACCAAACGGTCGATGCCAATCCCTTCACCGGCAGTTGGTGGCAAGCCGTATTCCAGTGCACGAACGTAATCGGCATCGTAGTGCATGGCTTCATCATCACCGGCATCTTTTTCAGCCACCTGCTGCTGAAAACGCTCAGCCTGGTCTTCCGCATCGTTAAGCTCGGAGAAACCATTGGCAATCTCCCGACCACCGACAAAGAACTCAAAGCGGTCGGTCACAAATGGATTGTCATCATTGCGACGTGCCAGCGGTGAAACTTCGGTTGGATATTGAGTAATAAAGGTTGGATCATCCAAACGATGCTCAACGGTCTTTTCAAAGATTTCGATTTGAACCTTACCCAGGCCCCAGATATCTTTCAGAGGAATACCCAGACCTTCAGCGATCTTGCGCGCACCCTGCTCATCGGCCAGCTCTTCCGCATTGATGTCATCATTAAAATGCAGAATGGAATCGAATACGGACAAACGACGGAATGGTTTGGCAAAATCGTAAACCGTTTCGCTTTCCACTTCGCCTTCGGCGTTTTTCACTGTCGAGCGAACCTGAGTACTACCCAATACCGACTCCGCCAGCTTGCGCAACATATCTTCAGTCAAATCCATCAGATCGTTGTAATCCGCATAAGCCTGGTAGAATTCCAACATGGTGAATTCGGGGTTGTGACGCGTCGACAAACCTTCGTTACGGAAGTTACGGTTAATCTCGTAAACACGCTCGAAACCACCCACAACCAGACGCTTCAGGTACAACTCCGGCGCGATACGCAAATACATATCGATGTCCAAAGCATTGTGATGCGTTACAAAAGGACGCGCTGTTGCACCACCAGGAATCGCCTGTAACATTGGCGTTTCCACTTCCATGTAATCCTTGCCGTTTAAATAGCTACGGATGAACTCAATCACTTTAGAGCGAGTACGGAACACATCACGCACTTCAGGGTTTACAATCAGATCCACATAACGCTGACGGTAACGGGTTTCCTGATCGGCCAGGCCGTGGTATTTGTCCGGTAATGGACGCAAGGACTTGGTCAACAACTGGACCTTATCCATATTCACATAAAGATCGCCCTTACCGGAGCGGTGAAGTTTACCCTCACATCCAACGATATCTCCCAAATCCAGACGCTTCGCAAATGGACGGGCTTCTTTGGTAATGTACAACTGAATCGTGCCACTGGCATCGCGGATCACAACCCACGGGCCGCGCATCGCCATAACACGACCAGCCACACCGACTTGCACATCATCGCCTTCGAGGGCCTCTTTACTGATTTCCGCGTATTTATCCTGAACGTCCTGAGCTTTGTGTTTGGGGCGAAAATCGTTTGGAAACGTAGGCCCATCTTCGGCTCGAATCGTCGCGAGTTTTTCACGACGCACGGCAACTAATTTGTTTTCGTCTTGTGGCTTGTTATCGCTCATGGTTAAAGCTCTTTAGTCAGTAGAGTTAAATCTAAAAAAGTAAACGTTTTCAGTTCGGATGTTTTATTCAGAGGCTTACAAACCCGCTTTCAAGCTGGCTTCAATAAACTGATCCAGATTGCCATCCAAAACCGATTGGCAATTGCTGGTTTGCACGCTGGTGCGTAAGTCTTTAATGCGCTGATCATCCAGTACATAGGATCGAATCTGGCTACCCCAACCGATATCCGCCTTGCTGTCTTCAGCAGCTTGCTTCTCTTCATTGCGCTTGAGCATTTCCTGCTCATACAATTTTGCACGCAGCATTTTCCAGGCCTGGTCGCGGTTTTTATGCTGGGAGCGCTGGCTCTGACATTCCGCCACAATACCGGTAGGCTCGTGGGTTAAACGCACAGCGGAATCGGTTTTGTTAACGTGCTGACCACCGGCACCGGAAGCACGGTAGGTATCCGTACGAACATCGGCGGGATTGATATCAATCTCGATATTGTCATCAATTTCCGGAGACACAAACACAGAACAGAACGAGGTATGGCGGCGATTGCCGGAATCGAAGGGTGATTTGCGCACCAGACGATGAACACCGGTTTCGGTTCTCAACCAGCCGAATGCGTATTCGCCTTCAAAGCGAATAGTGGCCGATTTAATGCCAGCCACATCACCTGCTGACGCTTCTTCTAAAGTGGTCTTAAAGCCTTTCGCCTCACCCCAGCGCAAGTACATACGCAGAACCATTTCAGCCCAATCCTGGGCTTCGGTACCGCCGGAACCCGATTGGATATCCAGATAGGCGTTATTGGGGTCCATCTCACCGGAAAACATCCGACGGAATTCCAGTTTGGCCAGATGTTGATTCAAACCATCAATCTCGGCTTCAACTTCAGCAACGGTGTCTTCGTCGCCTTCTTCGACGGCCATTTCCAGCAGTTCATGGGCGTCGGCAATGCCACCATCAAGGGTATCAATGGTTTCCACCACCGCTTCCAGGGACGAACGTTCACGCCCCAATTCCTGGGCCTTCTCCTGATCATTCCAAACGTCAGGTTCACCCAGAAGCAGTTCTACTTCGTCGAGGCGTTCTTTCTTATGATCGTAGTCAAAGATACCCCCTAAGCGTATCGGTACGCGTTTGCAGGTCTTTCAACTGGTTGATAATCGGATTGATTTCCATAAAGGTCACTGATTCTGTTCGTTAATGCCTGCCCGAGGCCCCACCACTGGTTTAGGGGATCATTCAGGGCAATTTGAAAGGCGCGAATTGTACCCCAAGCCCCCCGTCAACTCTAGGGTGACTCCCCTATCTGAGGGGATTACCTGAAGCTCAAAGGCAGCGAAGCACAACCCCCAGCCCTTCTTGCGGGCACTCTTTACGGAACTCTTCCCAACCACCTACCGCCCATAGCCCAAGCAAAGGATAAGCCAGCAACGATAACCGCTCATCCTAAAACCTTATTTTTACTAATGAATAGCTCAATAAAGCCCACTCCAAGCCGTTATCAAAAGAGAGGATTTTGCCCGGCAAGTGAACAGGCAACGCCTATGATTTCAAGGGAAGGATATTAATGAAGTTTTCCGCAGGCTTTCACCGCTATTTCTACGGCTTGCAGGCCATTCTATTGGGCCTGCTGGGCTACAGCGCCTACCTGATTAATGATTTTTATCGCCTGACCCATGAAATTGCACTGCTGGAAAACAATCGCTTCGATATGGTCGCCCTGGCCAATGAACTGCAGCAGAGTTCAGATCAACTCACCCTGTTTGCCCAAAACTACGTCGTTACCGGCAATCCGGAATACTTAAGGGCCTTCGAACAGGTTCTCGCAATTCGCAATGGCACAGCACCCCGCCCGCAGGATTACCACGCCACCTACTGGAACCTGAATGAAGACGAGCGCGCCGCTCGCCATAGCCAGCAGGATGGCATTGCCCTGCTCGACATCATGGCCACCATGCCCTACAGCGAAGCAGAATTTGCCTTGCTCCATCTGGCGAAAGATCAGTCCGATAAGCTCGCCATCATTGAAAAGCAGGCCTTTGCTCTGGCTCCCACGGACAAAGAGCAGGCCAAGGCTCTTCTTTTTGGGGAGGCCTATAAAGAAGCCAAGCACAGCATAATGGCGCCAATCGATCAGTTCCTGATTGTGGTCAATAAGCGTCTCGCGAAGAATCTCCAAAACCTGCATGAACGGGAACAAAGCCTGGCCAATTCACTACCATTAATTCTTGGCTTGAACGCTCTGCTAATTTTTACCATTTTTATCACCATTAACTGGCGCTTTATTCAATATCATCGCGAGTTGGTCGATCTGTCGATGAAGGACCATCTCACCCGCATCTGCAATCGAAAATACCTGTCGGAATTTGGCCCTCAGTTTTTGCAATACCACCGCCGCCATGGCAATAAAGTCTGCCTGGCTCTGATGGATATCGATCACTTTAAAACGATTAATGATAACTATGGCCACCAAATTGGCGACCGGATTTTGCAACACTTCTGCAAAACCGTCGGTTCAAGAATCCGTAAAACAGACACCTTTGTGCGTTACGGTGGTGAAGAGTTTGTTTTGCTTATGCCCAATATGACCGCCGAACAATGCGCTCCGTTCCTCGAAGAGCTCTGTGCGCGAGTGGCCGAACATGATTTTGATGAACGCCGCAAACGCATAAGCTATACCGTCAGCATCGGCTGGGTCGACAGCGGTCATCACTACGATCTGGACACCATGCTGCATCGCGCTGACGCGGCCATGTACAAAGCCAAGCAATCGGGCCGTAACTGCGCCCAACAAGGCGATTGTAGCAATCCAAAACCCACACTGGCGATTTCGAAATCCGCCTGAACCTTTAAAATGACACTTGGCCCAGCGCCTTGGGCGTGCTAAAACTCAGTTTCCATAAGCGAATCATAAAATCGATTCCGCAACAAAAAATTAAAAGAAGCTAGTGACGCACTGAGGACATCATGACCACCCTGTTTGATCTGCCGACTCTGGAAGCAGCACTGCCCCGGATCTATCAGCATATGACGCCCAGCTCTTGTCGGCATTGGCCTCTGCTGAGCCAGCAACTGGGCTGTGACATTTATCTCAAACACGAAAACCATAACCCCACGGGCGCTTTCAAAGTGCGTGGAGGCCTGGTTTATATGCAAGCCCTCAGCGAGCGACACCCCGAGTTGGAAGGCGTGGTATCAGCAACCCGAGGTAACCATGGCCAATCCATCGCACTTGCCGCCAGCCAGGTTGGATTAAAGACACTGATCGTAGCGCCCGAAGGCAACTCACGGGAAAAAAATGCAGCGATGGAAGCCTTTGGTGCCGAATTACTTCTCGCCGGTAAAGACTTTGATGAATCCCGGAAAATCGCCGAACAGCTTGCCGAAGAAAGACAATGGCACATGGTGCCCTCGTTCCACAAAGACCTGGTATTGGGTGTCGCAAGCTATGCCCTGGAAATGTTCCAACAACACACATTCGATACGGTATATGTTCCTATCGGTATGGGCTCGGGCATCTGCGCGGTCATTACCGTGCGCGACCTTTTGCAGCTGGACACGAAAGTCGTCGGCGTGGTTTCCACGGGTGCTGATGCAATAAAGCAATCTTTTGAGCACAAGCGCATCATACCCACCGACTCAGCAGTCACCTATGCCGATGGCATGGCCTGTCGCGAACCTCAGCAAGACGCCATGGCGATTATCCAGCGCGGTGCGGACCGCATCATTAGCGTCAATGACGATGAAGTGGCCGAAGCACAGAGGCAATTATTTTCAAGTTGTCACACCTTGGCCGAAGGCGCAGGTGCGGCATCACTCGCCGCCTTGCGACAAGAGCGTGACCAACAAGCCGGCAAAAGCATCGGCCTGGTTGTCACCGGAGCCAATATTGATCGAGACTTGTTCAGCCAGGTTTTACAGGGCAAAACACCGAGCGTTTCATGATCCAGGGACTCAATCACATTACCTTGAGCTGCTCCGACCTCAGGCAATCCATCGATTTTTATCAGGATTTTCTGGGTATGAAGCTCGAGCACCAATGGGATAAAGGCGCCTATTTCAGTGCAGGCGAACTCTGGTTTTGCCTGATCGAAAAACCGCACTACCAAGCCCCGCAACAAGGCTATACCCATATCGCCTTCTCGATCCTGCAAAAGGATTTTACCCATTGGAAGGACAAGCTGAAGAAAGCCGAAGTTCAAGAATGGCAAGAGAATAAAAGCGAAGGAGACTCCATTTATTTCCTCGACCCGGATGGCCACCAACTGGAATTGCATGTGGGGAATCTGCAAAGTCGCTTACAGCATGCCATCCAGAAAAATGATTGATTAAGGCGAAGACTTGATTGATATCTGACTAAACTTACAACACAGCAGCTTTATCATATCGGTTCATGTTCAACTCTCCCACGAGGAAATTCCAAATGACCCGAACGTTAGCGTCAATGCTTTTTTTCGCCTCAGCCCTGTCAATCACCGGTCCTGCAACGGCACTTGCTGAAGGCTTTAAACTGATGAGTCAGGATATAGCCCCCGCTCAATTCATGACTAAAAAACAAGAATTCAACGGCTTCGGTTGCGATGGAAAAAATCTCTCTCCCCAACTGTCCTGGAAGAATCCTCCCAAAGGTACAGTGTCCCTTGCAATCACAGCCTATGATCCCGATGCACCCACTGGCAGTGGATGGTGGCACTGGCAATTGGTGAATATTCCCAAGGATGTCACTTTCTTGAATAGCGGAGCTGGAGCCCCGAATGCCAATCTCTCTCCCAAAGGCAGCCGTATCTTGAAGAATGACTACGGTCAAATGGGTTTCGGTGGAGCATGCCCTCCCGAAGGACACGGTGTGCATCGGTATCAATTTACCATCCACGCCCTATCCCAAAAATTGGAGATACCCGAAGGGGCTTCCAGTGCACTGGTCGGCTACTTGATTAACGCAAACACCATTGCTTCCAGTACCCTTGAAGCCCTCTACAAACGAGACTGATAGCCTCCACAAAGGTGCTTTCCCGGAGCACCTCTTGTCTTTCACCGTTGAGCCTCAATACGAATCCGATAGGCCGCGATGTTCCCGTTCGGCATTCCCAAATGACATTGTGTTACTCTGCATTCTGATTAACAATCGGGTGCAGGGCCTGTTGCTGATTTCGATCAGCCGTTACTTGACGACCCTCCATGTTCCTGACGATTCCAGCATTCAATGAATAAAACCATTAGCGCGGCAAAAGCTGCGCTCGCCAAACACAACAAGCTTCCATTTTCCCTGTACTCGGCGGCTCGGGAACAGAAACTATTGAATGTACCTATCACGAACCCTTTACTCATATTGGTTCTGTCGGGAAGCAAAGAGATTGATCACCTTGTTCTGACACCGGGGAAGTTTATTTTTCTGAGCAACACCCCCAAACTCAACATGCGAAACATCCCGAATCCGGGAAACTACTTTTCAATATTGATCGAATTTCAAAGCAGCGATTTTCTTGATTTCCCCCGTACAGACAACGCTGAAACGCACTATATTCAAGGCCCTGTCGATACCCCTCTTGAAACACTGGTGTTGCAATTTATTGAATGGGCCTCTCTTGCTCCCGAAGAGATACTTCACCACAGAAGAAAAGAAATTCTCCATTTGCTCCACCACAGTGGCTATAAAAATGTCGGCAATCTGGCTGAAATCGACAACTTCAGTAATCGAGTCAAAAACATTATTCAAAGTGACTATTCCCGGGAATGGGCAGCGGAGGATTTGGCACTGAAGCTCAATATGAGCCAGTCCAGCATACGGCGAAGACTGCAAACCGAGAACAACAGCATTCAGGCAATCAGAAAGCAGGCAAAATTAAGTCACGGCCTGCATCTGGTACAAACCACGGCATACAGCATCGGTAACATTGCGGAACATTGTGGCTACCAATCCCAGTCTCGTTTTACCGATCAATTCAAAGCCTTGTTTGGTATGACACCCAGCGAACTGAGAAAATCACAGGCTTCCATTCGCCATTCGGAAAACAACTAGGGCCGAAACATCGGCGGCCTTCTTTTAGCGAGCCCGTCACAAATCGCTATATTGCATCCAGGGGCAATTCGGTGCTGAGTTTAATTTCACTCATCGCCACACTGGAGTTAAATTCCTGCACCCCAGGCAATTGCGAAAGCACATCACGGTACAAACGTTCGTAGTGCTCCATATCCTTGGTGACGATACACAACAGGAAATCCACCCGCCCCAACATCACATAGCATTCCGTGACTTCGGGAACTTCGCGGATGCGCTCTTCAAAGGCATGCAGCTCCTGACGACCATTGGCGGTCAGTTTTACTTCGGTATAAATCACCGTATTCAAGCCCAACTTCTGTCGGTTCAGGAGACCAACGCGAGCCCGAATGTACCCTTCATCCTCCAGGCGCTTGATTCGTCGCCAGCACGGAGGTTGGGAAAGGTTCACCTGCTCGGCGATTTCCGAGGCCGTCAAACTGGCATCCCTTTGAATCAATTTAAGAATTTTTCGATCGATTTTATCCAGATTCACAGTTTTTACTCCCCACAACGCCTCCCAGAACCATTGAGAATATTTTATACCCAAATGAGACAATATAAGTATAACCAATTCATAAAAAAGCGGTTTTCGCTAAATAAAGGCATAAATCTTACATGGCATTCAGATTATATTGGGCAGTTCGAGGGCTGAAAAATGCCCCCTAAACAAGAAGAAATATTGAGAAGACCGAGGCGAGACTATGTCTGTTTTTGACCATCCAGATTTTGATCAACACGAACAGGTGGCATTTTTTAACCACCCGGCATCTGGATTAAAGGCTATTGTAGCTATTCACAACACCAATCTGGGCCCCGCCCTGGGCGGCTGTCGCATGTGGCCCTATGCCTCGTTTCAACATGCCCTAACCGATGTTCTGCGCTTGTCCAAAGGCATGACTTATAAATCCGCCGTTGCCGGTTTACAGCTGGGTGGTGGTAAGTGTGTGATCATCGGCGATCCACGTCAGGACAAAAGCGAAAGCATGCTGCTGGCTTTGGGCGAGTATATTAATGGTTTGTCCGGAGCGTACATTACCGCCGAAGATTCCGGTACCAGCGTGCCGGATATGGAAGTGATTTCCCGCAGCACCAACTATGTGGCCGGTATCAATCCCGAAGGCGAACATGGTGGTGATCCATCTCCAACGACCGCCTACGGCACCTTTGTCGGCCTGAAAGCTGCGGTAAAGCATCGCTTCAATCAGAACGATCTTAATGGCCTGACCGTTGCCATTCAGGGAGTCGGTAATGTCGGCTTCCATTTGGCCCGCCACTTAAAAGACGCCGGTGCTGAACTGGTGGTCAGTGATATCTTTGCGCAAAACAGCGAACGTGCGGCCGAGCAATTGGGGGCTCGCGTTGTGGCTCCGACTGAAATCTACGGTGTGGATGCCGATGTTTTTGCGCCCTGTGCACTGGGGGGCAGCATCAATCAAGATACCGTCCAGGAACTGAAGGCCAAAGTTATCGCAGGCGCCGCCAATAACCAGCTGGCTCAACCTCAGGTTGCAGAAACCCTGCTGGAAAACGGCATCCTTTATACCCCGGACTACGTTCTGAACGCTGGTGGCATTATCGATATCGCCTATCAACGTGAAGACAAGAGTCGGGAAGAAATGCTGGCCCATGTTGATACCATCGGCCATACCCTGGAAGAAATCTTCATCCGCGCTGAAGAACAAGGCCTGCCGACCAATATCGTTGCCGATCAGGTCGCCGAGCAGCGTTTTATCAGTCAGCCCGCTATGAAAGCTGCCAGCTAAACGTATTGATAGGCGGGCCCTGCCCGCCTTCGCTTCTTCACTCTCTTCCTGCAATACCTCTTGATCAGCTCTCTTCTCACAATCGTTGCGATCAGTCTTTCTCTCGCCCATTTATTTGAATGATGACATTTGTCACCCGAAAGTCCTGACAAAGCTCTCTAAAATTTCCCGCTTGCCTTGGCCATACTGATCCCACATTAAACAACAGCCCTCGGGAGATCATTATGAAAAAGCAAATCCTAGCCACGGTTATTGGTATCTTCAGCTTGCACAGCATGAGTGTGCTGGCAGACCAGGCCACCATCAACGACATTGAAGACGCCGCCCGCCAACTGGACACCAATCGTCTGGAGACCCTGACCCAAGCCGCCGATGCCTACGACCGCGCACTGGCCAACTATCGCCTGGCGATCAGCTACAACCTGAAAGCTGATAACGACGCTGCCGAGAATGCGTTGGATCAAGCCATGGACGCGATGGAAAAGCTGACTGAAACCGAGCCAGAGAATGTAGAAGCCTGGGCATTGCTCGGCCACATCTATGGCACCAAGATTGGCTTCAATCCAATGAAAGGCATGTACTACGGCCCGAAAGCCGGCAAGAGCATTGCTAAAGCCAAAGAGCTGGCCCCGGAAAACCCCCGCGTGAATCTGGTTTCCGGTGTGAGCGATTATTTTTCTCCCGCGATTTTCGGTGGCAGCAAAACCAGCGCCATCAAATCACTGAGCGCCGCAATTAACCAATACGCCGACGATCAGTCTTCCGGTTATCACTGGGGATTGGCAGAAGCATACGTCTGGCGTGGTCTGGCTCAAATGGAACTGGGCGAAAGCGGTAAAGCATTAAACGACTGGCGAGCCGCAGTCGCCATCGAGCCTGACTTTCACTGGGCCAACTCACTGATCGAAAAACATCAGTAGGTTCGACATCCCCGCGTCGCTGTGAGACACCCTACATCATGCCCCTCATGAAAAGGGTGCTTTACAGCAGCAACGCAATCGCTAAAAATTACCGCCCCAAACAAGGAAATCCTATGTCCAGTAATTACATGCCTCCCCTCAATGCACCTCGAGCACAGAAGTGGAATTTGATTTCCTTATTGTTTTCCCTGTTTTATTTTTTACCGGCGTTCGTCTCTATAAATTCCCTGGTTCCCCTGGACTGGGTGAAAATTGTCCTGGGCTATGTAAGCTTTCTGGGTTTGTACTTCTGGGGCTTAAATTCCGATACCAAGAACGCACTCTACCCAATTCTTGCCATCTTGTTGTGTTGTGTACTTCTTTCTTTTTTCACACCGGGCACTAATGCGCTGTTCGGATTTGCCATGTTTTTAACGGCCTATTATTTTCCGTTCAAAAAAGGCATCTGGTTTCTGGTGCTGGCACTTGGCCTCGAAGTGTTTGTCTTTGCCTATCTGCGTAATTACAACTTTATGTTTTTGGGCATTGCGATGTTTCTGAGCATTGCCTTATACATCAATGCCGCCTTTGTACGAAAAGACATTCAGCACCGTTTTACAGAGGCACGGGATCAGGAGCAAATTCAACAATTGGCCACCATTGCCGAGCGCGAGCGCATCAGCCGTGACCTGCACGACTTACTCGGTCACAGCCTGTCCAGCATTGCCCTGAAAGCCGAGCTGGCTGAAAAATTGATCAAAGCCGGCCAGCAGGATAATGCCATGAAGGAAATTGCCGAAGTCGCGCAACTCAGTCGCGGAGCATTGAGCGAAGTACGCGAAAGTGTTTCCGGCCTGAAAAAAACCGGCATTGCCGCGGAATTCAAAGTCATGTGCGAACGCCTGCAAAGCGCCGGCTTCACGTCTGAATGTCTCAATAATCTGCCCACGGAGCATAAGCTGAGCCCGGAACTGGAAACAACACTGATTCTATTATTGAAAGAAGCCAGCACGAATATTCTTCGCCACAGCCAGGGCGACAAAGCTCGACTGGAACTGGATTGTCAAAACTCGGCCCTTACCATGAGCATTTGGGATAACGGGAATGCCGGTGAAATCATCGAAGGCAACGGTATTTCAGGCATGAAGGATCGCTGCGCCCAAGTTGGGGCCGAATACAATATTCAATCCAGTGCCAAGGGCACATTGATCACAGTCCGCAAAGAACTCGCAGAGGAAGAGGTATAGCATGACCAAGGTGTTAATTGTGGAAGACCAGGCGTTGGTTCGCGGAGCCATCAGTGCCCTCCTGCAACTGGAAGAAGGTTTGGAGGTTATTGGCCAGGCCGAAGATGGTGTGCAGGCTCTGGAAATGATCAAAGCTGAGCAACCCGATCTGGTTCTCAGTGATATCGAAATGCCCAATATGACAGGACTCGAGCTGGTGGAGAAGATTCGACAGGATTATCCTGCGGTAAAGACCGCCATCATGACCACCTTTTCACGCGCGGGTTACATTCGCCGAGCGATTGAAGCGGGTGTCGGCGGTTTTATTCTGAAAGAAGCACCCTCTGATTCATTGCTGGCCGCCATCCAGCAAATTATGCAGGGAAAAACCGTAATCGATCCAGAGCTAGCGCTGAGCGCTCTGGGGGACAATGACCCACTCACCGACAAAGAGCGTAAGGCCCTGCGTCTGGCCGGTGAAGGACTGAAAACCAGCGAAATCGCCGGCAAGCTTTTCCTCTCTGAAGGCACCGTGCGCAATTACCTGTCCGAAGCCATCGCCAAACTCAACGCCAGCAATCGCATCGACGCCGCACGCATCGCCAAGCAAAAAGGCTGGCTCTAATCCAAATTATATGCGGCAAAGTTCTCGTTTGCCGCATTCTCCTTTGGGAAGCTCCCTGAAAACCGCTACACCTTTGCAGCATTAGCCATAATAATAAGCAGCAGATAAACACAACCATAGCCGGAGAGAAGCATGACCATAGGTGTAGGAGGCTCCAGCCCGGAAGCGGAGCTGGCCAAACTCAGCAATATGACAGGCGATATCACGCCGATTGCCAAAGAAGAATTTTTACAACGCCAACAGCGCGCCTGCCAGTTAATGCAGGAGCAAGGTGTTGCCGCCTGCTATTTGAACGCGGGCACTAACCTGTATTATTTCACCGGTTTAAAGTGGTACGCCAGTGAACGTCTGGTCGGCGCAGTTTTATTGGCCAACGGCGAGCTGCACTATATTGCCCCTCACTTTGAAGAGAATTCCCTGCGCGACTTTATGCTGATCGATGCCCCTTTCCACGGCTGGCACGAACATGAAAGTCCCCATGCCCTTCTGGGCGAGGTCCTGCGCGGACGCGGCATTGATTCCGGCAAGCTTGGCATTGACGATTCCGCTGGGTTTTTCCAGGTCGACGCCATTGCTAAAGCCAATCCACATTTGGACATTATTAATGGCAACAGCGTCAGCACCGCTTGCCGCCAACAAAAATCCAACGCCGAACTCGCCCTGATGCAACGTGCCAAAGATATGACCATCGAGGTACACAAGGCCGCCGCACGAATTCTACGCCCTGGCATCAGCACGACGGAAGTCACCCAGTTTATTAATGAAGCGCACAAAAAAGTGGGCGCCAGCGGCTCTTCTTTTTGCATCGTACTGTTTGGTTTGGCCAGCAGCTTTCCACACGGCGTAAAAGACCCGCAGATTCTTCAAGAGAACGATTGGGTGCTGATCGACACAGGTTGCCTCGTTGAAGGCTACAACTCAGACATTACCCGCAGCTACGCCTATGGCGAAGCCACCGAGCGCCAGCGTCAAGCCTGGCAGGTTGAAAAAGATGCCCAAGCGGCCGCCTTTGCCGCAGCGCAGCTTGGTCAACCTTGCGAAGCCGCCGACAACGCCGCCCGTGAAGCTCTGGAAGGCGCCGGTTTTGGCCCGGACTATGAACTGCCGGGTTTGCCCCACCGCACCGGTCACGGTTGCGGTATCGATATTCACGAGGGGCCCTACCTGGTTCGTGGCGATAAAACACCACTGGCGCCCGGCATGGTCTTCTCCAATGAGCCCATGCTGGTGTTACCCGGCGAGTTTGGTGTGCGCTTGGAAGACCACTTTTATATGGGCGAAGATGGCCCGGTATGGTTTACCGAACCCAGCCATTCTGTTGATGACCCCTTCGGATACGAAGCCTGATTTTTATCCCGCTTCTGTGTCAGTGGCGGCAATGGGATTGCCGCCGCTATTTCTTATTTAATCCAGCAACTTCCATCGCAAAGCTTTAACCACAGCCTGAGTGCGATCCCGCGCTTCCATTTTTTGCAATATGGTGGAGATATGATTTTTCACCGTGCCTTCAGACAGAAACACCGCACCGGCAATTTCTTTATTGCTAAAACCTGCCGCGATGTAGCGGAGAATCTGCCGCTCCTTATCGTTGAGTTCCTCCAACAACAGTGGTCGACTCAACTGCTCGTCGTCGATGCTCTGTAAGGCATCGTTTTGCAGTAACTCAGGTTCCGCCAGAAAACCTCCACCGGCAACGGTCTCCACGGCCTTATGCAGTTTTTCCAGGCTGACATCTTTCAACAGAAAGCCGTTTGCCCCGGCACGCAGAGCTTGAATAAACAGCTGATGTTCATCAAAGGTGGTGAGCATCAATATTGCGGTGTTATCACCTTTATCGCGCAAGGCCTGCACAAAAGCGATGCCATCCATTTTAGGCATGCGAATATCGCTGATGATGATGTCGACCGGCTGTTCCGACAGTTTATCCAGAGCCTCCTGGCCATTGCTGGCTTCCCAGGACATTTCAAAATGTTCATTAAGTTGCAATAAACGGCTGACACCTTCTCGAATTAAGGCCTGATCGTCTACGAGTGCTATCGATATCATTTTAACGACTTACCGCTGTGATTAAATTTAAGTCCATACCCTGTCCATTCGGGCTGAGTTCAACCGAACCGCCATACTCTTTCAGGCGTTCCCGCATCCCTAATAAACCACTGCCCGCCTGCCATTGCTGTATAGAGCGGCCATTATCGCGCACCTTTAGCTGCAAAGGTGCTGCACTCGGGCTGGAGATTTCAATTCGGTCGGCCCCGCCATGTCTTAGCGCATTGCTGATCGCTTCCTGCATGCAGAAAGCAAGTTGCTCCCCCAACTCCGGGTCATTAACGGGTAAAGACTCCGGGTACAGCAACTGAATATTTTTCGGCAGCGAGGTTTGTAGTCGTTTGAGCACTTCGACCAACTCAATCTCGCCTTGCTGTCGGGTGGCTTTTACAATTTCCCGCAACTGCCCCAAGGTTCCTTTTACCTGCTCGCCCAACTCCGCTCGCCAGGGCTCGAAGGACTCCGGGTTTTGATGCTTGGCATGCTCCAACTGCAAACTGAGGGCTGTCAATCGATGGCCGATGCTATCGTGCAAATCCCGAGCAATTCTCAAACGCTCCTGCTGCTGGCTTTGCTGGGCCAGTAGAGCCTGGGTGGCGTGCAATTTCAGGTTGACTGCCTCCAGTTCTTCCTTGTTTTCCTTGGCTTCTTTTCTTGCCTGACTGGAAGAACCTGCAAACAACTGAAAGCCCAGGAACATCACAAGGCTCAAGGTATGCAGAGGCATTTCGGAGTAAAAGCTCGAATAGACAAAAAACGGGATGTTCACCAATACCAGAAGAATATGGCTGTAGCGCCCGGCCACGTAGGGCACCTGTCCTGCGGTGACCACCAACAGGACCATAATAGGTTCGAAGGGAAAACCCACAAACAAGTAAAACGCACAGACGATCTGTACCGCCATCAAGCCGCGTAACATCAGCTTGGACTGGATATCTTCCAGAAAGCATAACCAGGTAAAAGCAGACATAAACACTGTAAAGCCAATCGCGCGACCAACGTTCCAGACCGGATTGATTTTATAGTCGACAATCGCCACCACTAATATGGTCAGCAACCCGCTGGCAATCAAAGCCAGCTCTCCCAAAGTCATCCTCGTGTTCTTCATGGTATTCCTGCTTTATTACATTTCTCTCAATACTATCACTGAACGCACCCTGCCCCAGACATCGGATGGCTCAATGTAGCTGAACATTATAGGAAGTTGTCGATTGTTCTCAGGTGCCAAAAGTCATGTTTTCAGCTGGTCAATGTCATGACTTTTGGCAACTGTGTGAAAACGCTTCTGGAGAGATACTGCTCACCACTGAAACGCAACTCACATCTGGAGAGATCACCATGAAACGCTTAAGTCATACATCCAAAACCATAACATCCATGCTTGCCCTTTTGGGCCTGGCCTGTAGCCCCTTAACTCTGGCCGAACAGAGCCAACATCAACTGACCCTGCTGATCAAAGGCTACGAGGAAAGCAAAGGAACGACCTATCTGAGCCTTTATGACGATGCCGAGCATTTCAACAAGATGGACGGCAAATCCGTCGCAAATGTCCAGCAGCGCATCAATGGTGACACGCTACGCATCACCTTTCACGACCTGAACGCTGGCGAATATGCGGTGAGCCTGTACCACGATGCCAACAACAACCGTGAGCTGGATCGGAATATGCTCGGAATTCCCAGCGAACCCTATGGTTTTTCCAACGACGCTGGCGCGTTTGGCCCCGCCAAGTTCAACAAGGCGAGCTTTAAGCTGGAAGAAGACAAAACCATCGTAATCAATCTGCGCTAACTGGAGAAATCCCATGCCTAATCGTCGTCAGTTTATTCAACAAATGGGCGCGGCTTCCGCGCTCGGTCTGGGCGCAAAAGCCGGCCTGAGCCTGGCCGGTACCGGTTCCGACACGGCCTTTAATGGCGTGCCCAAGCAGTTCCCTAAAACCCGATTGCGCGTTGAAGGACAATGGCCTGAAGATCTGGTCGGGAATCTGTATCGCAACAGTCCAGCCATGTTGGAACGCGATGGTTTTCAGCACAGCCATCTGTTTGATGGCGACGGCATGATACAACGCTTTACCTTGGAGGGTGGCCAGGTTTACCACCAGGCTCAAATGGTGGCCACCCATAAATACCTCGCCGAAGAAGAAGCCGGCCGCTTCTTGTATCGTGGTTTGGGCAGCAGCCCACCAAACCCTCGATCCTCGCGCAATAATGACACCGCTAATCCCGCCAATATTTCAGTGCGCAAAATGGGAGATAAGCTGTTCGCGCTGTGGGAAGCCGGTTCTGCCTATGAAATTGATCCGGACACTCTGGCCACCTATGGTCGGGTTGATTGGAGCGACGATTTAAAACACCTGCCCTTTTCGGCACATCCATTACGGGATGCGAACGGTGACTGGTGGAATATCGGTTCGTGGATTTACGGTGGCCAGGCCCGAACTATCGTTTACCAATTGGATGCCAAAGCGAACCTAAAGCGCGTAAAAGCCATTCCCATGCAACAGGCGGGTTATATGCACGCCTTTGCTTTGAGCCCGCGTTTTGTCATTCTGGTGAACACAGCCAACATCTACAGTGCCGGGAAAAACTATTTTGACAGTTTCCACTTTGATGCGAAGGGGAAGTCTGAAATTATTTTGCTGGATAAAAATGACCTCAGCGTTTTTAAAACCATCGATATTCCCGCAAACTTTGTATTCCACTTTGGCAATGCTTTTGAATTGGGTGACGAGCTCTGTTTTTCCATGGCCGAATATAAAAATGCAGACGTTATGAGCAAGGGTCTGGGCCTTGGGCCTCAATCTGCCTTCGCCAAAGACGCTACTCAATACAATAGCGAGCTGAATCTGTACCGCATAAATATTAAAACTGGCCGTTGGCGCAAGGAACACAGTCAGCTTTCCATGGAGTTTCCCAACATTAAGGAAAGCCAACCCTTCAAGCCTCAATCCATTATTGGCATGGGGCGGCCTGTTTCTCCGGGATCCAAAACTGATCAAGACTACTTACTCAGCTATCACCCATTAACAGCCGAGCAAGAGGTTTTCGATTTCGGGAAAGGTTTTACGATTGAAGAGCCACTATTCGTACGCAGCAAAAACGGTCAGGAGTATGTTCTACACACATTAGCAAATCGTGACACGCAACAAACCGGGATAGCTCTGTTTCGGGCAGGTCAATTAGCCGCTGGACCCGTCTCCATGGCCTGGGCTGAAGAGCAATTTCCGTTTGGGTTTCATGGATGTTTTGTGGGGGCTTAAATAAGGGATAACCTGGCGATGATGCCCCCTAACCTACTTTAGCCTTTATGGCAGGAACTTCTATCATCTTGACATAAGTATCATTGGCTTAGGATCATGGGAGAAAAACAAAGGAGCATTTTCTCCCATTACACGCCACCTGCCGCAGCTGTACAATCACCGCTAGCATTTAGGTATCATGCTTCACCAGAGAAGCAAGAACTTTCGGACTAATGTTATTATTTTTTGGTATGTTTTAAGCTGGTAAAATCGGAAAGGTAAACTCTCAACCCAGAAAGCTAAAGTACGCGCACAAGTCAATCTCAATCATTAACACATGGAAGATTAATGAAATTTCTAGTCTATATTGTGACCCTGCTGATATTCAGCAAATCCTGGGCAACCAGTTACATGAAGCAAGATATTGCAGTCTACGCCAACAAGGCAGAAATCGTTGCCAGAATTTTTGTCACTGGAGCTGAGATTTATACGGTCAATCATGATGGAAAAATACTAATCTGCGGACAAAAAGTTTCCGCTCAGGTCGCTGAGAGCTATAAGGGAGGCGAAGAAACGGTTGATTTTTTCATTCAGGGGCATATTTTGGATCTAGCTAGTGAATACCTTGTATTCTTAAGAGACTACCAACGCCCAAACGTCGTACACAAAAGCCGCGAAGCACCGCTAAACGAGTCGATAGAACAGGCTCAAAAAAGGTTATGCAGGAAATACTATGTGGGTCTGGAAGCTGATTGGAAAACCGTATCTCAGTTCATGACTCGCCGATCTTCAACTGACAAAGAGTGGCAGGAGTGGATTACTCCAGCTTATATCGTCAAAATCCCAAAATCCGCCGATATCGAATTCCAGTCTATTAAACTTAGAGCACTCAAAGTCAACGGTGAGATAGTAGAAAAGGACTACTGGAATCTAGGCAACGATATTGTAATCCCCCACATATTCTGGATGTACAAAGGTGTTTACCGTTGGAAAGATTACAAAAAGCATCTCTTAAAAGAACTAAAAGGGTAAATTAAAGATTTGTCGGATAAAGCTTAAAACCATGCGAATGGATTATTCTTTAACAAGCCAATACTAATTGGCTGGTGTTTCCCAATAAAGGCTATTATGTGTATGGAAATCAGGCTCTTTGTCCGTCGATGTATGGCTGGTTTTTGTCTCGCATAGCGCTTATTTACAACTAATCGGTTCCCGAACACCCATAAAAAAAGCCGCGCAAAGCGCGGCTTAAAGTTACTGCGGGAATCGTTGCAAGGCGTCTAGCGGGAAGAAAATCAGTCTTCTTCGCGCTCGACCAGAGTCATGATGTTGTAAAGTGCCACTGGCTCGTCGTGTTGGTTGCGAACTTCCACATCCCAAACCACAACACCATTCGCTTTATCTTCATCCGGGCGCTTGTCTTTCTTGATTTTCTTCTTACAAGTCAGTCGAGTCTGGATGGTGTCACCAATACCAACAGGCTCTACAAAGCGCAGATTTTCAAGGCCGTAGTTAGCCAATACCGGGCCTGGGGCCGGGTCAACGAACATGCCGGCTGCAGCACTGATAATGAAATAACCGTGAGCAACACGTTTTCCGAACAAAGAATCCGCGACGGCGGTTTCATCAAAGTGTGCGTAAAAGTGATCGCCGGAAATACAACCGAAATTAACGATGTCAGCTTCCGTCACAGTGCGTTTATGGGTAATCAAGGTATCCCCGATACGTACTTCATTGAAGTTTTTACGGAACGGGTGAATCTTGTCAATCAGCTGCTCGGATCCCGGGTTAAACTCTTTGGTGATTGCGGTCATCGTTGTTGGAGACGCCTGAATCGCCGTGCGCTGCATGTAGTGCTTCACGGAACGCAAACCACCGAGTTCCTCACCACCACCGGCGCGACCCGGACCACCGTGTACCAGCGTTGGCATGGGTGAACCGTGACCTGTCGATTCTTTTGCGCAATCCTGATTTAAAACCAGCATACGACCGTGGTAAGACGCGGTACTCAAAATCACTTTCGCCGCTTCCTGATCATCCGCGGTAACCAGCGAACCTGCCAGGCTGCCTTTACCCATTTTGGCAAGCTCAATCGCTTCTTCCGTGGTGTCGTAAGGCATCATAGTGGTGACGGGGCCAAAAGCTTCCACCGAGTGAGGAATTTCGCTGTTAAGCGGCTGGTCGCAGTACAAAACCGTGCTTGGGAAAAACGCACCTTTGGATTTATCCGCACCGACCACATCAAAATCATCGCTGCCACCGTAAACCACTTCGGCGGCTTCGCAGAGATTATTCACCGCAGAACGCACATCGTTCATTTGGTCGCGCCCCACCAGTGAACCCATGCGCACACCTTCTGCAGCCGGGTCACCGATTTTGATGCCGTCCAAACGCTTAGCCAAAGCTTCCTGCACCGCTTCAACGCGATTGCGAGGCACAATCGTACGGCGAATCGCGGTACATTTCTGACCCGCTTTGGTGGTCATTTCTTTGGCTACTTCTTTAATAAACAAATCGAATTCAGGGCTGCCTGGCTCAACACCGGCACCTAAAATACAACAGTTCAATGAATCTGCTTCCATGGTAAATGGAATGGACTTGCCGATAATGTTTGGATGGGAACGCAGCATTTGGCCTGTCGATGCGGAACCGGTAAAGGTCACAACATCCTGCTCGTTTAAACGATCCAGCGTGTCACCGACACTGCCACAAATTAACTGAATGGCGCCGTCTGGCAGAATACCGGAATCGATAATTTCTTTAACCATCACCTCGGTCAGGTAAGAGGACGCCGTCGCCGGTTTGATAATAACGGGCATGCCTGCCGCAATGCTGGGCGCCATTTTTTCCAGAAAGCCCCAGCACGGGAAGTTAAAAGCATTGATGTGAACAGCCACACCTTCTTTCGGGACCAGAACGTGGCGACCAATAAACGTACCGTTGGCAGACAGACGTTCTACGCCGTCTTCCAGCCAAAAAGTTTCATTGGGCATTTCACGGCGAACCAGCGAGGAATAAGTAAACAAAGTACCCAAACCACCTTCAATATCCACCCAGCTATCGGCTTTGGTAGCACCGGTCCAGGCCGATACGGCGTAGAATTTATCCTTTATGGACATCAGATGCTGGGCCAGCGCTTTCAAACGATTGGCGCGTTCGTGTGAAGTCATTGCACGCAATGCGCGACCACCCACGGTGCGACCGTAATCCAGAGCCGCTTGGAAATCGACACCTTTACTGCTCACGCTGGCAATGGCATCACCGTTGATGGCGTTATACACCATCACTCCATCATCTTGACCTTCCAGCCATTGTCCGTTGACGTAACTCTGCAGCTTTTTGCTCATCTAGGCCTCACATTGATTGTTTGGGTTAACACTGGACAGGGTCGACAATGAGCGACACCGACACGTTTATTCTTGTAGATATTGGCGCGAAAGATTCAGGAAAACCAATGGCATCGGCTTCCACGGCTCCGCGTAAGTTGAAAAAAGTATATGATACAAAAATAGTGCTTACAACGGATTTTTCGTGTTATATTTGATTGAAATCAGGGCGAGCCCGCTGTGATTGTGTTGCCAAAAATAAAATATTGCATGTAAATCAATAACTTATAAAATTTAGCGATGCACACAGAAAACAATAAACGTCCAAACGTCACAACGATAACTCGAGACCCAAGCCTAAATAACCGGGTTTCTCCATAAAATTATTCCGGATCTAGCACCTGGAGGCAGACAGTGACCAGAGAAGTGATAAGCGATGAGCTTGAATCCATCGAGAAAGCCAGCATTGATGAATTGCGTGCTGTGCAATTGGAAAGAATGCAGAAAAGCCTGCACCACGCTTATGAAAATTCCCCCCATTATCGCAAAGCATTCGATGCCCATGGTGTACACCCCAGCGATCTAAAACAGCTTTCCGACCTGTCCAAGTTCCCGTTTACCACCAAACAGGATCTGCGTGAGAACTACCCTTTCGGCATGTTCGCCACCCCCATGGACGATATCGTTCGTGTTCACGCATCCAGTGGAACTACCGGTCAACCCACTGTGGTTGGCTACACACAAAACGATATTGATACCTGGGCCAATGTGGTTGCCCGCTCCATCCGCGCCGCCGGTGGACGCCGCAAAGATATGGTTCATGTCGCTTACGGCTATGGCCTGTTTACCGGTGGTCTGGGTGCGCACTATGGTGCTGAGCGCCTGGGTTGTACCGTGATTCCCATGTCCGGCGGTCAAACAGAGAAGCAGGTTCAGCTCATTAAGGATTTCAATCCCAATATCATTATGGTCACCCCCTCTTATATGCTGAACATCGCTGATGAGATGGAGCGCCAGGGCATCGATCCGCACACATTAAATCTGCGTCTGGGCATCTTCGGTGCCGAGCCGTGGACAGGTTCCATGCGAGAAGAACTGGAACAACGCCTCGGCATTGATGCCATCGACATTTACGGCTTGTCTGAAGTGATGGGGCCTGGTGTAGCAATGGAATGTGCCGAAACCAAAGACGGCCCAACCATTTGGGAAGATCATTTCTATCCGGAAATCATCAATCCGGAAACCGGCGAAGTGCTGCCTGACGGCGAGGAAGGTGAACTGGTTTTCACCAGCCTGAGCAAAGAAGCTCTGCCGATTATTCGTTATCGCACCCGTGATTTAACGCGTTTGCTGCCCGGTACCGCTCGCACCATGCGCCGCATGGACCGCATTACCGGCCGAAGCGACGATATGTTGATTATCCGTGGTGTCAACGTGTTCCCGACTCAAATCGAAGAACAAATTATCGGTACGGAAGGTTTGGCACCTCACTATCTGATTGAAGTGGACCGCAATGGCAATCTGGACACCATGAGTGTTCAGGTCGAAAGCCAGAACGTGATGGCCGATGAGCAGAAGCAAGGCCTGGCCAAAGAGCTGCAACATCACATCAAATCCATCGTTGGCGTTTCGACCCGCATTGAGATTGTTGAACCCGGTTCCGTTCCGCGCTCCGAAGGCAAGGCCAAGCGAGTGATAGACCATCGCAAACTGTAAGCGCTCTGTGGCCGAACCCTTGTGACACACGATTCGCCTCAAATGAGGCGAATCGGTATTGTTTTACATGTAATTAAATGTTTATATAGTTACCTTGAGAGCCAAGCGAGTTCCCAAGGCCATAATAATAAGCTCACATGCCCTATCGGTATATGCGATGCGAGGTAGCCGTGATGACCGACAAACCTGATCCAAATCGCCAGGCAGTCCAGGCGCTTTATCAGCAGAACCAGTCTGCCTTACTGCGTTTTCTGCGCTTTCGCCTGGGTGACAGCAGCGAAGCCGAAGACATAGCACAGGACGCCTTCCACAATCTGATTCGCAGTGAAAACACGGGCAATCTGGAAAACCCGCGAGCTTATCTGTTTCAAACCGCTGCCAATCTCGCCCTGAACCGCATCCGCAAACTGCGTCGACATACTCACTACCAACAGCTCACCGAATCCGATCGGGAATCCCAGGAAGTCCCTGCTCCAGAACAGTCTGTACTGGCGGAACAGGATCTGGAGCGTATTGAGCGCGTTTTGCATAAGCTGCCCGAAAAATGCCGTCAGGCGTTTATTCTCAGCCGGGTTCATCACTACAGTTACCGCCAGATCAGCGAAGAGCTGGATGTTGCCGTGAGCACCGTTGAGAAGTATCTGATCCGGGCCTTGAAGGAAATGCGCCAGGCCCTGTAAGCGGCACAGCGCTCAAATTAACGCGCCCCGATCTTATATATGGCACAAAACAAAGCAGAATATCGGCTAAATCCCCTAAAGCTGCATTTACTGCTGGAGGCTATGGCATACTTGTGTGTCTATAGAAGTAAGTAAACACATGAGAAACCACAGGCATGGCCGAAAAAGAATTTGCTAATGCGGCAAACGATGAGCTGGGCAGACCCGAGCGTGAGCCGAGTTCCGCTGATCTTGCCTGGCCTGCCGACCCCTCTGTGGATGAAGCCGCAGAGACTTGGCTGATTCGAATTCAATCGCCAAGTTTCAGTCAAAGTGAAGAACAAGCTTTCTTCCAATGGCTGGAGGCCAGTCCAGCCAATCAAGCAGCCTATTTACGCGCCGAAGCCCTGTGGCACAGCCTGGGCCATTCCAGTGAACTCAATCAACGCCTTGAGTCTTACCCACTGAATGACGGCTCAAAACAGACACCTCAGAAAACCCGCGCCTGGAAACCCTGGTTCGCTTTCGCCACCGCAGCAACCGTTGCCGCCCTGGCTTTGTTGCCGAATTGGAATGCCTGGCAGGGACAACAAATGCAAACGGGTAAAGGCGAGCAGCTTCAACTCAGCTTGAGCGACGGCAGCCGAATTCAACTGAATACCCAGTCGACCATGCAAATTGATATGCGCGACAACTATCGTCTGTTGGAACTGGAACAGGGCGAAGCCTATTTTGATATTGCCCATGATCCCGAGCGACCATTGATTGTGAAAACTCAAGGCGCCTATGTTCGCGTATTGGGTACTCGCTTTAATGTCTACAGTGATCAGGAACGTACCCAGGTAACCGTGGTTGAAGGCAAGGTCGACGTCAGCACCGATAAGGAATTTTCCGAACTGCGCCAACGCGATTATCAATCAAAACGTGTTCTCACCGCCAACGAACAGGTGCAACTAAGTTATCTGGAAAGCAATAACTGGCTCGAAGATTTAATCGGCAACACACCCGCGAGCAAGCGCAGTGACGTTGTAGAGGTTAACAGTGATGATGTTCTGGCCTGGCAACGCGGCGAAGCGATTTACAATGGCAGCAGCCTGAACGACGTCATTCAGGATTTGAACCGTTACTACGCTGGAGAAATCCGCTTGCAAGACGAACGCCTGGGCGAGAGTACTCTGGTAGCCGCATTGCGCCTGGACGACAAAGACGCCGCACTCAGCACCCTGGCCAGCAGCCTCTCCCTGGACGTTGTCGAACTGGCCGATGGCGAAATATTGCTAAAAGCACAACGAAAATAACATACTAAACCCGATCCATCCTTGGACAGATGGCATGGGTAATTTCAATAGCAGGCCCCTAAACAGGCCCTCGCAGAACCCGTCTGCGAAACAATAATGATAACAATCAGGTATAGCCTTGCTTGATAAAAAGGCCTTGAACACAGCGCGTCCTTATCGGCGACATACGTCCCTTTGGCTTTCTGCTCTGGCAGCGATCCTCCCCTGCCCGCTCTATGGGCAAGCATCACCCCCCGACACCCTTTCTGTAGACCAAACCGAAACCTCGCTCAGCAACTATCCATTTCATATCCCCGCCGGTTCTCTGGCCAACGCGCTGATTGAACTGGCCCGAATCGCAAAAGTTAATATTGCGGTCCCCAGTGAGCTGGTGGGTGAGCAGCAAAGTCCGGCGGTGAGTGGTCGGATGACCATCGATGAGGCTCTTGCACAACTGCTCGCCAATAGCGATTTGCAGTTTGATTGGCAAGGCAGTCAACTGCGGATAAGTAAACGGCCAGCACCACCTCGACAATTGCAGATGACTCGCAGGGAACCCGATCAGCAGACACTCCCCGACGACTTCCGCCCCATGGAAGAAGTGATTGTGACAGCACAGCGCTACCGGCAAAACTTACAGCAGGTTCCTATCGCGCTGAGCGTCATTGATGACATGCAGATTGATCGAGCCGAATTGCGGGACTTACAGGAAATTTCCTATCGCACTCCTGGCCTGTCGGTCAGTTCCTACAGCCTTGGCCAGCCGTCTATTCACCTGCGTGGTATTGGCTCCAACGACGACGGTGCTGCCATGGATTCCTCCGTGGTGCTGTTTGTTGACGATGTGTACATCGGGCGCATTTCCAGCATCGATCTGGACATTCTCGATGTCGATCAAATTGAAGTGCTGCGGGGCCCGCAGGGAACCCTGTACGGCAAAAATTCCATTGGTGGTGCCATCAACGTACGCACCCACCAGGCCAGCGCCGATCACCAGGCCCGATTTACACTGGGCCTTGGGAACTATAATGCTCGTTATGCCAATCTCAGTTTGAACGGCGCACTCGACGAGGATGAACAATGGCTGGGCCGCGCAGTGATCGATCATCGCTATCGCGAAGGGTGGCAGGAAAATCTCGTTCGCCCCGGCGAAAAACAGATGGGCAAAATCAAAAGTCGACTGCGTGCGCAATTGCTTCATCGAATCGATGAGCAATGGCAAATGGATTGGAATCTGGATGCCAGTCGAGACAACCTGAACTCTACAGGCCGAATTCCAGTTGCTGGCCGAGTGCCACTCGCAAGGCGGGATGAAACAGGCAGTGCTTTACCTACGGATTTTTTCTCAGAACTCGGCGGCGATTACAAACACGCAACCAACGACCTACCCGGCTACACCGACCGCACCATATGGGGTGGCTCACAACGTATTCACTGGCAATCCGATGACTGGCAGTTCAGCAGCATCAGCGCCTATCGCCACAGTCAGTTTGACTGGCTTGAGGATTCTTCCGGCTTACCCGCTTCCTCCACAGCACAGACTGTCGATTTGAATGTACGGGAAAGCTATCGCGAATACTCCCAGGAATTCCGTTTGCAATGGCAAGCCCATGAGCGCCTGCAATTGATTTCCGGTATTTATTTTCTGCGTGAACTCACCCGGAGGCAAGAAACGTTTTTTTTCACCGGGGCCAGCGCCGTATCCCAGCAATTTAATACCACCCAGAATCTGGCCTTGTTCGGCGAACTGGAATGGCAACTCGGCGAACGAAGCCATATCGGTCTGGGTGCCCGTTACAATCGCGACAAAAAAACACTCCGACAAACCGCCATCAATGGTGGTGCACCGGCGATTATACTGGAGAACTTCCAATCCCATCAAAGTAACAGCTGGCAGGACTTTTCACCCCGCCTCACATGGCGACATCAACTGCAAGATGACTTGATGGTTTACGGTTCAGTCACCGAAGGCATTAAAAGCGGTGGTTTTCAAGGTGTTCCCGGCAACCTGCAATCAGCACGAGAAATTATTCAACCCGAATCCGCGCTGCAATTTGAAATGGGCCTGAAAGCTCAATGGCAAAATCGCTGGCGCCTGAACCTGGCCAGCTTTGTGACTCGCTATCGGGACTTACAAGTCGTGCAGTTTCGCACCATTGATAACTTCGGTGTGTTTGAAACCAGTAATGCGGCCTCAGCGAAGCTGTCGGGCATTGAACTGGAAATGGTTTATTCACCCTCACCGCAATGGACATTCAGCGGTAGTTATGCCTATTTGAAAGCACGCTACGACAGTTTCAGAGCCGCCGATGGACGAGATTATAAGGGCAGCACGCTTCGACAATCTCCCGAACACAGTGCCCATGTTTCCGCCGATTATCAAACCGTGATAGAAGATGGCCCCTTAGCCGGAAAGCTACAGTGGCATGTCGGCATGCAATATCAAGACGAAAGCTATCGCGAGCCTGACAATCAGATTACCGTGCAGCCCGCCGTCACTCTGCTCGACAGCAAACTCAGTTGGCAAATGGTCAATCAAAACTGGAAGCTGAGTCTGTGGGGGAAAAACCTCACTGACCGAGCCTATATTGCCCACCTCTATATTTTGGGCGGAAACGACTACGCTCTATTTGGAACACCTCGAACTTTCGGCTTGAGTGTCGAGGTCCCGTTATAGGAAATTTACCTAAGCACTTACACCCAGTGAACCTCAGCCCAAAACTCATCATTTAGTATGAAATACGCCCGTTTTTATGGGAACATTGCATAAACGGTCGATTCAAAAGCATGAGTAAGCGTGCTTTCCATACATCCTATGGTACGATGCGCCGTTTCAGTAGTTTCTGCTAGGTTTTTAGTATTAATGAGTGTGTACCATGCACTGGTGATGAGGGATGACATCGCCCAGCCGCTAGAGGCCATTGACGGCATAGAATATACCCACCTGGACCACGGCGGTAGTGACTCTGCAGAATTCGAATACAGCACTGACTTCCAGCTGTTACTGCTTAATTTTTCTGATGCCTCTCTGGCGGAGCAAGATCAGATCCTCTGGGATTTACGCAGTGGGAAACTTGATCTGCCGAGAGAAATTCCCGTCTTCTGCAGACAAGACAGTCCGCTTCTTGAACACCTTGGCGATGGCTTATTTGAAAAACGCAGCCAGTTTCACACGTTTCTGGACAGCTTTTATGAGCGCCTTGAGCAGTTGCAGAAGCATACCGGCTCCAGCCCTCTGGATAAGTTTTTAGCGCACGCCTGGCCACGCGCCGATTCTTCATTTGGACCACGCTGGCAGCTGCAAAGCCATTCCAGTTATCAATACCCCTTGCTCAGCTGTTTGGGAATTGAAGATCAACAAAAGACCCTCGCCCTGTGGCGACAAAGCGATGTCATTGTTGAACGCGAACTGGTCGATAGGGTGCGACAGTGCCCTCGCTGTGACAGCGAACACTTGAACTATGTCGATATTTGCCCTCGCTGCAAAAGCATTGATATCAACAGTAGCGTTTCGCTGCATTGTTTCACCTGTGGCCACGTCGGAGAACAGGGTGAATTCCAATTGGATACCGCCCTGCGCTGCCCAACCTGCCTGACACAATTACGTCATATTGGTGTGGACTATGATCGCCCGCTTGAACGCTTCCACTGCGCATCCTGCGACCACCGATTTATTGAAGGCCAGGTTGTTGCGAGCTGCCACAACGGTCATCGTCACAAACCCGATGAGCTAAAAGAACGACGCCTGTACCGTTATGGCCTTGGCCCCGCCGCCGATCAAATCGCCAGCGTCGGCCGTATCTTTGACAATCGAGCTTTGCAATGGGGTGAAAGTACTTCCATTGAAAATTTCAGCTGGTTGCTGCGTTGGACCAACACCAGCGCCCAGCGTCATAAGCATCAGCATCTATTATTGTTTTTAAATTGGGAAGGCGTCGCCGAGGCGATTACCCAATTGGGAGAAGCCCGGGCTCTCGCACAGATTGCAGAACTGCAGGAACGTCTACACAGTGTGATTCGCCAAACCGATGTCTTTGCCGAAATTGATGCCGATAAGGCCGTTATTCTGTTGTGCCACACCTCCGTTAAATGGCTGGACCAGATCGCGGCCAAACTGGCCAGCATCGAAGCGGCCAATGACAGCTCTGTACTCAAACTTCAGGTGAGGAATTTTCCATTACCCAGTAAAGATCTGCCGGAAAACACTCAACAATGGTTGCTGGCCCAATCCAATAAGCTGGACATAGACGATGTTATCTAGCATTGAGTTTTGGATTCAGAACACCTACTGGAACTTTTTCAACCAGTTGCCCAATATGATGTTTATTCCCATGTTGGTATTACTGGAACTGCCCTTGATGATCATGGGCATTGTCGGTTGCCTGCGCTGGTATCAAAAACGCTATCTGCAAGAGCAAGCCGAAGCACTGAACAGTGCCAGTGTTTTCCCCCGTCGCACTCCCAAAGTTTCCTGCATCATCACTTGTTACGCCGAAGGCGATGCAATTATTAAAACCATCGACACACTGGCCGAGCAAGTCTACGACGGCAATATCGAAATCATTGCCGTTGTCGATGGCGCCAGTGTCAATGCCGATACCTATGCGGCGGCCCTCTCCTGCCGCGCCGGGTTTGCCCAGTATGAAAATCGTGAATTTGTCATTCTTCCAAAATGGCAACGGGGTGGCCGGGTCTCTACCCTGAATGCCGGCTTAGCCAACAGCACCGGTGACATTGTTATCAATGTGGATGGCGATACGTCCTTTGATAACACCATGGTGCGCGAAATGGTGCGTTTGTTCGACGACCCGAATGTTCCCGCTGCCGGTGGTGCTCTGCGTGCCCGAAACCACAGCGACAACCTGTTGTGCAAAATGCAGGGCATTGAGTACTTGTTGTCCATGCAAACCATCAAAAACGGTTTGGCCGAATGGAACCTGCTCAATAATATTTCCGGAGCGTTCGGGGCGTTCCGTCGCGATTTTTTACGGCATATCGGCGGCTGGGACACCCACACCGCTGAAGACCTCGATCTAACGGTGCGCATTAAAACTTACTTCCAGCGCCACCCTAATCTGCGCCTGGGCTTTGCGCCTCTGGCCGTCGGACATACCGATGTGCCGGCGAGTTTTAAAGACCTCTTGATGCAACGTCTGCGCTGGGATGGCGATTTGCTGTTCCTGTATCTACGCAAACATTATAAAAGCCTGTCCCCGGATCTGATGGGCACCAAGTCATTTATCTATACCCTGATTTACGGTGTCGGCCAGAATGTGGTTCTGCCGATTGTGGTCTTGCTCTATACCATCTGGTTACTGGTCAGCTACCCGATCGTCTTTTTTATTGCCCTGATGGCGTTTTTATATGGGCTCTATGTCTTCACCGCTGGCTTGCTGTTTATCGTGCATATGGTGTTGATTTCCGAGCGCCCCAAGGAAGATGTCTGGTTTATTTTGTATTTGCCGCTGTTCCCCTTGTACACCATGCTGATGCGTTTCTGGTGTGTTTTCTGTCTGCTCAACGAAGTGCTGCGACGAGGCCACGAAGAAAGCTCCATGGCCCCTTGGTGGGTACTGAAACGGGGGCATAAGTTTTAGATGGACGTTCGCTTCAGCCCACTGAAACAATCTGAGCCCACCCGTGAAAACGGCGTGCAGCTGAAGTATGCTCCGGCAAAACGCAGTGCTTACAAAGCCCGCTGGTATCTGATCCTGGCTTTGGCACTGAGCCCAGTGATTTTGTTTGCTCTTTGGCTGTATGTGAGCTGGGTGAACGTCACCTCGGAAGGCGTGGTATCCATGACTCCGCAAAAGCTGGTCAGTCCCGGCGAAGGCGTTGTCAATGAAATTTATGTGCAAGTCGGTGAAACGGTTCATCGTAGCACACCATTGATTCGAATTAAAACTCCTGTACTCGATGCTGAAATTGCCCAGATTGAGCTGGAACTCAACACCTTGCTCAAACACAATCAGTTGAATAATCCAGCATTGAATTCCGTACTGGAAAACAAGATCGCCGCAGCGAAAGACAATCAAATCAAAATGCAGGAGATGCTGAAAGAATATCAACAGCTGCATAAAAACCAGATCATTGAAAAAGACCAGCTCAATCGGGTTGAGCAATTAAAGTTTCAAGCCGATCTCTGGTACAAAGACGCCCAGAGTGAACGTCTCCGCGAACTTCAGTCCCAGCAACGCAATAACGTCAGTGGCAGCCAGGCCAACCAGATTCGTCAACTGCGCCAGCAATTGGTCACCCTCAAGGCCCGCCGGGATATGTTCGTTATTCGCTCGACTGACACCGCAACCGTAAACGACATTACCGCCGCCGAAGGTGATATTGTGGGCGGCGGCATGGAGTTGATGTATTTGTCGGCCCGCTCGGAAGCCAAGGTTATCGCTTATCTGGAACCCAAGTTCGTTGACTATACCCAACTTGGCAGTCGAGTGAGCGTGATTTTCCCTAATGGCTTCAAGGCCGAAGCTCATATCAGCCAGCCCGTGACACTGATTCGCACCCTGCCCAGCCGCCTGGCCGATCCGTTTGAAACCAACCGCCCGGTGTTAAAGGTCACCTTGTCTTTCAGCGAACCCCTGCCCTCTCGCCTGCGTGTTGAAGGCCTGCCCGTTGAAGTGAAACACGGGCATGTGGTCATCGATAACCCCAATTACCAATCCGCGAATTTTCGCAGCTGGTTTCAATAGCGCCTGTCTTTTAGAACGGCTCGTTCAGAGCCATTCTTTCCGTCATTTTCTTCTGTTTCATTTAACGCACTTTTTGACACACCTTTGAGGGATTTCTTTAGGAGGTCATGCCCTGGCCCGGTGTTATAAAGCAAGAGCCTCGTCTGGTCTTTGCCGGATTTCTGTGCAAGGATTAATCCGCCTGTCATACCGTCGCGATCAGGCTCTAAAAAGCAGAAATAACAACAGTAATAAGCAAGAACAGCAATAAGAAGAGATGATAACTATGTCCACTTCCCGGGATGTGCAGACGCTTATCCGCAAAAAAAATCGCCTACGAGTGGTGATGGCCATCATTATTATGGCCCTCTACTTTGGTTTCGCTCTGGGCTATGGCCCACTGAAAGCACTCTTTGCCGAAAAAATGGCCGGCAGCCTCATTCCCTTTGGCTTGGTCTACTTCGTAAGTTTGATCTTCAGCTTTGTGATCATTGAGCTGATCTATCTTAAGTTCGCGAAAGACCTGGACCCCAAGGATGAGGAGGTCAGCCACTATGCTAAGTAAACCGCTCCCCATCCGTTTATTGTCCCTGTTCCCATTATTTCTGTTCTCCAGCCTTGCTTTGGCGGCGGGCAGCATTGATGGCGAAGTGGAACGCCAGAGCGTCAACCCCACGGCCATCGCCATGTTTCTGGTGTTTGTCTGTGTAACCCTGTACATCAGTTACTGGGCTTCAAAACGCACCACAACCAGTGCTGAATTTTATACCGCAGGCGGGGGAATCAGCGGCCTGCAAAACGGCGCTGCGATTGCGGGCGATTTTATGTCCGCGGCATCCTTTCTGGGAATTACCGCGCTGATCTATGCCACAGGTATCGACGGCATGACCCTGGCCCTGGCCGCTTTTGCAGGCTGGCCAATGATGTTGATTCTGCTGTCCGAGCGTGTGCGTAACCTGGGCAAGGTGACCTTCACCGATGTGGTTGCTTTGCGCCTGGAACAGACCCGCACTCGAGTCATTGCCGTACTGGGCTCTGTGTCTGTTGTGGTGATGTATCTGATTGCCCAGATGGTGGGTGCCGGCAAATTGATTGAGCTGCTGTTTGGCCTGCCCTATGAAGTGGCGGTCATCATCGTTGCGGCTCTGGTGATGGCCTACGTGGCCTTTGGCGGTATGTTGGCGACCACTTGGGTACAGATCGTAAAAGCATTATTGCTGCTCAGCGGTATCACCATTATCGGTGTATTGGTGCTCTACAGCGTGGATTTCAACCTCAATGAGCTGCTGCGACAAGCTGTCGATAAGCATCCGCGGGGCGATGACATCCTAACTAATGGCGTCTGGATCGATGACCCGATCCAAATCCTGACCCTGCTGGTCTCCATGATGTTCGGCACACTGGGCCTGCCCCACATTTTGATGCGTCTGTTCACCGTCCCCAATATGGAAGAGTCCCGCAGGTCGGCTTTTTACGCCTCCGTGTTTATTGGCTACTTCTTCCTGCTGCTGATTGTTGCCGGCTTCGGAACCATCGTCTTTGTGATGGGTAACCCGGAATATACCGATTCTGCCGGCAAGCTCCTGGGTGGCGGGAATATGGCGGCCATCCATCTCGCGAACGCGGTAGGCGGTGATTTACTCATGGGCTTTATGTCGGCCGTTGCCTTCGCCACAATTCTTGCCGTCGTTGCCGGCCTGACCGTTGCAGGCTCAGCGGCAATTTCCCACGACCTCTACGCCCAGGTTCTGTGCAAAGGCAAACCGGACCCGGATAAGGAAATTCGTCTGACCCGCATTGTCACACTGGTACTCGGCCTGCTGGCCGTGGCTTTGGGCATCGTATTCCAGGAACAAAACGTAGCGGTAATCGCAACTTTGCCGATGGTCGTCGCGGCCAGTGTGAATCTGCCGATTCTTCTGTTGTCTCTGTACTGGTCGAAGCTAACCACTCGCGGAGCCGTCGCTGGCGCTATCGTGGGCTTTGTCTCCGCGATTGGCCTGATTATTGTCGGCCCGAAAGTCTGGGTGGACATCATTGGCTTTGAAAAAGCCCTGTTCCCCTACGACTATCCGGCCCTGTTTACCATGCCGGCGGCGTTCCTGGCCATCTGGATTGTTTCAAAAATGGACAATTCCAAGCGAGCCCAGGAAGATCGGGCCAACTTTGAAGGCCTGGTGCGACAATCTGAAACCGGGCGCATTGCCTAAGCCACAACTGAGCCACAACGGCCCCTCATCTCCAGGCACACAGGAACACACTCAACAAGCCGTTAAGCGTGTTCCCTGTCCTGTCTGCGCTGATTCCAACAACGGAAATCCTATTCAATTGTCTCGCACCCCCCATCTAAGGGGGTGCATAGCCGTCTGGCAGAGTTTATTATCCCCATACGGCAGGATCGCCCATTATTGAGTGTGAGTGTTAGCGAAAAGGAATCCCTTAAACCAATAAGAACAAGCCTAGCGGACAGGAAATACTCTCAGGCATGCCGAATCCTAATATCTCAAATCACCGAATTCGCCAACTTCTGCTGCTGTTTCTATTGCCGCTTCTGGCACCCCTGAGCGTCGCTGAAAACATCAGCGACCAAGGCATTCTGCTTCTGGACATCGAACGAGAACTGACGCCAACATTGGTGCTGGAAAGGCTCGCCAATCCCCGAGGCGATGAAATTACCGGGGAAACCGGCTTCCCCAAACACGCCGGCCAATACTGGTTTGCCATGAACGTTGAAAGTGATGTTCAGCAACGCTGGGCGGTGCGCATGGCCAACGCACATTTTCGGGAAATCGAATTGTTTTTGTTCCATCAGGGTGAGCTGGTGTTGCATGAAGAAAGTGGATACCACGCCAGTACCGAAGGTTTGCACACATTGTCTTCTGATTGGCTAAACGAACTCCCAATACAAGCCGGGAAAAACTATCAGATGTTAATCAGGGTGGCCTCGCCCATTGTGTCGTCCCTGAACATCAATCTCGAAAAATACGAGAGCTCACTGATTACTTCCAGCGCAAGAACCAGTTATTTGTTTTTTCTGGTCGGTATTTCCCTGTCGCTGGCCCTGCATAATTTATTCTTCGGGGCTACCGTACGCGACGTCAGCCATATTCTTTATGCCATCCATTCCCTATTTGGCGTGGTCTTTGTCGTCAGTGCCTACGGGCTGTTTAATACGGTATTTGGTTTTTACGATTATGAACTCTATTTTTACAAACCTTCCAGTGTCGGGGTACAACTGTTTGGTACCTGGTTCTGTTATGTGTTTTTTCAGGTCCCCCGTCTACTGAAAGAACTCGATTGGGCATTCAAAGCCCTAATGCTCTACTACGTCGTGTTGTTCATCACTTACCCTTTTACAGGACGGGAACTGTTCAGCATTATCTCGGCTGCGCCGCACCCAATCTTTGGAACATTGATGATCGCTTCAGCCTGGCTGGCCTACCGGCGAGGCTTCAAGCCAGCAATCTTTGTGTTTATCGGCTGGATTGCGCTGATCGCCGGTTCTACATTACCGGCTCTGGTTACTATTGGGTTGGCCCCCAGTTTTGAAAATATTCTGCTTGCCGGACTGACGTGCCACGTCTTTGAAATGTATATGTTGTCTTTGGCGATTTCCCAAAAATTTCGCTCGATCCAGTTGGACAATATTGCCGCCAAGGAGTTGGAGAAATCCCGCTCGGCGTTTATTACTTATTTTAGCCATGAAGTTAAAACGCCGATTAATGGCATGCTGGGATTAATCAAACTGCTCAAGCAAACGTCACTGAATCAGCAGCAAAACAGCTACATCGAACAAATGAACCGCAGCGGCAACAAACTGTTGCAACAACTCAATAGCGTGTTGCTTCTGGAATCGGGCCGACAACAACAGTTGAAAACTCAGTCTACCTCTTTGCTGGATATTCTGGACTCTTCCGTAGCATTGGTGCAGGGAATTTGTGAAGAGAAAAACATTCAACTCGAATACCTCATCGAGCCTAATGTTCCCACGGTGATTGAAACCGATCCGGATTTACTTCAACAGTTGATCAATAATCTGTTAAATAACGCAGCAAAATATACCGAGTCCGGTGAAATAAATGTGTTGTGCAGCGGGCAATATTTAACTCGCGGTGAAATGAACTTGTGTTTCTCAATCAAAGATACCGGGATTGGCATCCCCTACGAAGACCAGGATCGAATATTCCACAGTTTCACCAAGGCCAGTAATAATCGCCAGGGTGAACTGATGGGGACGGGTATGGGTCTGGCGATTGTGAAAAACATCGCCGACCGGCTGGGTGGCCGAATTTCATTCCGTTCCGAGCCCGGAAAAGGCAGCCGTTTTGATTTTCATTTGCGAGTACGCATTCCAGAGCAAAATATTCAAATGGACGAACATCTGACCATTTTGGTTGTCGATGATGTCGAACTGAATACAGAAATTATTGCCAGCTTGTTGCGCGGCGCCGGCCACACCGTTCACACCACAGTAGATCCCAGCGAAGCTGTTATTCTGGCAGAGGAATACCATTTTGATGCAGTGCTGCTGGACATCCATATGCCCCTGATCTCCGGGCAGGAACTTATGCCCAAGCTCCGGGAAATTGGCATTAACTGCCCGATTATCGGCATCAGTGCCGGCTTGACCGCCGAGCTGAGCGAGCAGCTCAAAGCTCAGGGGATGGAACTCTTGATGGAGAAGCCCTTCTCTCTGCCGGTCTTCTACAGCTTGGTACAACGCCACGATGTTCAGCCTATTGGCGATGCTTCAGTGCAACGTTATGACATTCGCTTTCTGGACGATATCGCTCGCTACAAAAACCCGGAAGAATTACAGGATTTCTTTTCGCGCTATCACGACAGCTGTCTCGAGTTGCTAGCCGAACTGGAAGCTTTCAAGGCGTCAAAAAACGCCAAACAGCTTGCAGCCAGCAGCCATCGTCTGGCCGGTTTATGTGCGGCTTTAGGATTAATTGACAGCGCCCAACAAGCAAAGCAATTGCAGTTAATGTCTGAAAAAGACGCTCTGGACTGGAGCACTGCGGAAGTAACATTAAAGCAACTGAAGCAGCGCCTGCAAAACGGTCTCGCCTGGCTCACCCTGCAAGTGAACAATAAAGGGATTGAGCGACAAAACAGCGAGTCACCCCAAGCCAATACCTGAATCACCATCCAATGCACAATTCCGTTTATTCACACACTTTTGTTTGGCTTCAATCCCCATCATAATATAGACGTAATCACTTGTAGTCGTTTGTTCCGGCCCGCTTGATTAAACTGGCCGCAAATCAATGAAGTGAGCGCCTGGAATGATATCCGGGTCCTATTTGATCTATGGAATATCGATGAATATTGAGCAATGCCTGGTCGTAGAAGACGAATTATTGTTTCAGGAGCTGATGGCCAGCTACCTGCTGCAGGCCCTTCCCCAAGCAAAACCTGCCAAATTTGCCAGTAATCTGGACGAAGCGACCAAACATATTCTGACATCCGAATTTCAATTGGCGATCATCGATATCAGTCTGCCAGACGGCCGGGGCTGCGAGCTCATTCCCATACTTAAAGAACACTGTGACAATGTTCTTTGTGTCGTTGTGACCATGGCCGATGACGAAGATACGGTTTTTGAATGTTTGCAAATGGGGGCAGACGGTTATCTGTTGAAGAATGAACCGGGCAGCGTTCTGATCGACAAACTGCAAGACATCGTTGATGGTGCGCCGCCAATCTCCGGGGATATTTCAAAAAAGATTTTGCAGCACTTCAGGCAGCTGGACAAAAAACAGAAAAACCCTGAATTGAACCCCGATCTCACACCACGAGAAGCGGAAATTCTGACACTGATTTCAAAAGGTTTGAACCGCACCGATATCGCCCAGTTACTGGAACTGTCGCGCTACACCATTGCGGATCATATTAAATCGATTTATCGCAAATTGGGCATCTCTTCTCGTGCTGAGGCTACCCGCATTGCGATAGAACTTGGCCTCGAATAACGTCATGACCAAGCAAGCTGTTAGGCTTCCGGGCTTAACTCACTGGAATCAGAAACGCACATATCCAGATCGCATAAAACACCGTTCTTGATGTTGTAAATCCAGCCATGAATGGACAGCTCGCTGCCCTGCTTCCAGGCATTTTTGACAATGCTGGTGTTCGCGACGTTACGCACTTGCTCCATCACGTTAAGCTCACACATACGATCAATTCGCTCTGCCTCTGGCAACGCATCAAGCTCATCTTTGTGAAAACGAGCAACGTCTTTAATATGACGTAACCAGTTATCGATCAAACCATGATCTTCATCTTCCATTGCTGCCATCACACCACCACAACCATAGTGGCCACAAACAATGATGTGTTTAACCTTGATCACTTCAACCGCGTAGTGCAGTACGGAAAGAACATTCAGATCCGTGTGCACGACTACATTGGCAATATTACGATGCACGAAAACTTCACCGGGCGGCAAATCAACCAGGGTATTTGCTGGCACTCGACTGTCGGAACAACCAATCCATAAATAGTCAGGTGCCTGCTGCTTGGACAGACGAGTAAAAAATTCAGGATCGTTTTCTTTAATGGATTCGGACCACTTTTTATTGGCCTCGAAGAGATAACTCAGCTTTTTCAACGTTGTGTTTCTCCGGTTTTCCCTTGAAAAACAAGGGTTTTTCTTTATTAATAGCCTCGCAGTTTACCCAGCCTTCGCGGCCTTGGCCATCATTTTCACTTTCCTTAAAGGCTCAAAGCAGCTCGGCCAACAAGGCTTTCAAAGACTCATCAAGAGCGATGACTTCCTGAGTCTCAGTACAAAAGTTAACGGCAACGGTCTCACAAGTGGCACAAATGTCGCCATCTTGCCGTAAAACCTGATACAACTGGAAAGAACGATTCCCGGTATGAGTCAGCTCCAACTCGATCTTTACCGCCTCATGATCGAACACTTCCCGTTTGAATTGCAGCTCGGTTTTTACGTAAGGCGGTACAAACGCTTTTCCCCGGCGTTGACTGACGGTATCAAACAATTCCAGACGCTGCTCATTGAACCAGCGGTACAGAACCACATTGTCAACATGACCCGCCAGATTAACGTCGTCCTTACCGACAGGAATGGTGCTTTCCAAAATACTTCTCCTTATAACGCGCTTATTGATTTGTTATTTCTACTGTTATTCAAGCCAATAGTAGCTCTCAAGACAACGGTAGCTGTCGGGTATTTTTCACCTCCAGCAAATTAAAGCTGGATACAATGTTTTTCACGCCGGGGAATTTCAAGATACGCTTCATACTGATCTCCCCGAAATGATCAATGTTTCGGGCAACCACCTTCAGCAAGTAATCGTATTCACCACTCATGGCATAACATTCGGTGATGTATTCTTCAGCCCTGACAGCATCCATAAAATCATCCGTATCGGCTTCTGAACCCTGCTCCAGATCCACTTGCACAAAAGCGGTTACCTCCAGGCCAAGACGACGCTGATCCACCACCGCACAGTACGCCGTAATCACCTTATCATCTTCCAGCTGCTTCACTCGGCGAAAACACGGCGACTCCGATAACCCTACCTGCTGGGCCAACTCCACATTGGACATACGCCCCTCGCGCTGTAAGGCCGCCAAAATGGCCTTTTCAGAGGCGGAAAACTTCGGCTTTTGATCAGACATGGTAAATACCACCCATTTAAAACAGTATTTAGAAAGAAACCACCCAATTATGTCGACATTCCGGTGAAATTAGAAGAATAATTTCTGTTGGCAGGATATATCCTTTGAACCCAGATTTAGCCGACGATGTATGAAACAGAATAAGGAGCCTGTTATGGCCGATTTATTTGAGAATCCCATTGGTTTGTGTGGATTCGAATTTGTTGAATTTGCTGCCGCAGAGAAAGGTCAGCTGGAAGCCGTATTTGAATCCCTGGGCTTTACCCATATCGCCAATCACCGCAGTAAAGACTGTCAGTTGTGGCGTCAGGGCGACATTAACTTCATCACTAACTACGAGAAGAACAGCCCAGCCTATTTCTTCGCTGAAGAACACGGCCCTTGCGCCTGCGGCCTGGCCTTCCGTGTCCGCGATTCCCGCCACGCCTATGAGGAAGTCATCAAGCGTGGTGCCCAGCCCATGGACATGAAAACCGGCCCTATGGAGCTGAACCTGCCCGCCATTAAGGGCATCGGTGGTGCAGCCTTGTATCTGGTTGATCGCCACGAACCTGAAACCAGCATCTACGATATTGATTTCGTGTATCTCGACGGCGTTGATCGTCATCCTGAAGGCTGTGGTTTTAAGGTCATTGATCACCTGACTCACAACGTTTACCGCGGCCGCATGAATTACTGGGCGAATTACTACGAGAAGCTGTTCAATTTCAAAGAAATTCGCTACTTCGACATTAAAGGCGAGTACACCGGTCTGCAATCACGTGCGATGACGGCACCTGATGGCTTGATCCGCATTCCCTTGAACGAAGAAGCGGCCGGCGGTAAAGGCCAGATTGAAGAGTATCTGATGGCCTACAACGGCGAGGGCATTCAGCACATCGCTTTCTCCTGTGATGACCTGCTTGCCTGCTGGGATAAACTGAAGCAAAAAGACATTCCGTTTATGACGCCGCCACCGGATACCTATTACGAGATGCTCGAAGAGCGTTTGCCAGGTCACGGTGAACCGGTTGAAGAACTGAAGAAGCGCGGCATCTTACTGGACGGTACTACCGCTGATGGCCAGCCTCGCCTGTTGCTCCAGATTTTCTCAGAGACCCAGGTAGGCCCTATCTTCTTTGAATTCATTCAACGAAAAGAAGACGACGGCTTCGGCGAAGGTAACTTTAAAGCACTGTTTGAATCCATGGAACGCGATCAAATTCGTCGCGGAGCATTGGACGTCGAATAGGCAACTGAACCGAGAAGTCCCTGAACAGGGATGGATCAGAAAAAGCGCCCACCTGAATAAGGTCGGCGCTTTTTTATGAGTGTTGTTTCTGGGATGTTATCGCCTGCTTTTCGACATTCGGTTTCGCGATCATTCTGATTGCGGTTCGCCACCACTGGCCGTTGGCAATAGATTGCTAAGAAAATTCATAATCGCCGCTTGCTGGGAAACTTCCGGCTTACCGGGAGCAATCAAAGGCGGCGAGACCACGTACAATGCGCCAGTACGCTCATCCCCTCGTCCACTGCCGCAATAGCTCGGTCCACTCATCGCCCAGGCCGCACTTTTATGACCTGCCAATCCCACCGGACAACTGCCTTCGGCTTTCGCCAGACCACCATCAACAGTTTCACCCTCAGCACTGAAACTGGTTAACACCAGGCTGCTAACCTCATAACCGGATTGCTCATAGGCGATAGCAGCGTCCAGATCACCGTCGAACATATCCTCGACATCGTCGGCAATTTTTTCACCATTAAGATTGAAAATCGGAGCGTCAGGATCGTGGAAAAGATTACTGGTCTGCAATGTACCATCGGCGTGACTGAACATTGCCTTCCATTCAATATTGGGTGCGTCAGTACCCTTAAAACTGCTTGAGTCCGCCTCTTCATTGGCGATGCGATTAAGCTCCTGAACACTGCTGAAGGTGCCAATATCGTTTGCGGCAGTCACAAAGACAATATAAAAGGTTTCTCCAGGTTTTACCCCAGGAGGCACCATAACCTCAGGGGCCTCAGTTGCCCATAAAGATGTACTGAAAAGACAAAATAAACTGACGGCCAAAGCTTTCATGGAAAGGCATCCTTTTCCAAAACTGTTTCGGCTTATCTTTAAAAAGTGTCAGCATTTTTGTCCCGTTTATCGGAACTTTTTATGCCGCCGCAAAAAGATAAGTCACTCGATACAATCTAGTACCGGGCCTTGAAACTATCAAAAATCCGCCCACCCACTTGTGAAGTGCGTCACAATATTTTTGTGATGCACCTGACAGTCACTAGTAGTAGTGAACTCACGCTTTGGCATTGTTTAATCAATAAAGTTGATTAAATTTTAAGCTTCTATTTTAAGGGTTTGCTGACCAAAGGGCTCAGCTAAAATGGTAATCTCATCACCTGCTTTTAAATAGGATGGATCTTTCACCCCACCTTGAATGCCCAGTTTAACTCGCAGTGATGCGGGCAAAATTTTCGCCATAAATTTCTTAAACGGTGTCATTCGCAAGGCCACCCCGGCTGGCGTACCGGTCAAAATACAATCACCTGTTTTCAATCCTCTCTCGCCGGAAGATTGCAATGCATAGTGCAACACTTGTTTGGGGCTGTAGATAATGTTTCGACAACTGTCTCGTTGTTTCTCAACACCGTTGACTGTTAGTCGCAACTCAATATCAGGAAAAACCTCTGGTGAAAATGATTCCGGGAAATACATAGCATCGGCAACAGGCAAAAACCCCGGGAGGCTTTTGGACAGCGTCCAATAATTCATTCTTTGCGCTTCGGTCTCCGCCAGCTCACCGCAAATCTGCAAACTGCGTGCACTGACATCGTTGGCTAAAAAGAGCCCCACTTTGGGCATCCATTGTGGATCGTCCAACTGCTCTGCAGAGACATCTTCTGCAAGATAGATCCCCAGCTCCACCTCATAATCCAGCATCAATGGCATATGTTTGAGCGCTTTTCTAAACCGGGCGGCCAATGACGAGTCCAGCTTTTCCAGCTCCTGCCAAAGCAAGGATTCGTCCGGAAGGCGCAAAGTGCAATCCCCAACCGTATGCTCACAATGCTTGGCAAACATCATCGGCTCTGTTTCCTCCGCCCCCACTTCCTGGATATGAGCGCGATAGGTCAAACCCAATGCAAAAACACGCCCGACGCTCCCGGGAAATGCCTGTAGATTTGCGTCCATGATCACTCCTTTATTATTGTTATCATCAACGTAAAGTGTGGGCATATTGCGGCATTGTTGGCAAAGTTGTAAAGCCTGAAGAAACATTGGGTTCCACTGTGCTAATGTCACCGTCCAATCATCAATATCTCAATAGGCAAATATCTCATAGGCAAGGGAGCGACGATGTTGAATATTAAAAGCGTGGAAAGTTGGCTATCCATATTTCTAAAACGAAGCCCGGCCTCCGTTTTCGTGAAACGCTCGACAGTACTTGTCTCTTTCCTCGTTTTAACGGCCTGTAGCAGCATTCCCCTCGGCACGGCCTGGCAATATCGAAATCACGGCATCGATGATCTCATGGCGCTGAGCCCCGAAAGCATCCGTGCCAAAGTACAAAGCAGTGAGCAACTGATTGTCAGCCAAACCCGTCTCAGCTTCACGGTCGAATTCGAGGGCAAAAAGAACGATTACCAGTTCCCCCTGGAAATCATCGAGCAAAAACAAATCGCCAGGGAAAACTGGCTCGGACAACGCCATAAAGAAGAATACAGCGAATGGAAAATCAGTCAGAGTGGGGTCGAAGATTTCAAACGCCTGCAACAAGACTGGCAAAAAGGCTACGCCGAGAGCTATCAACCCAACAGCGATAATACTCAGGAAAAAACCATGCAGCTCGGCTTCGGTGTTTCCAGCCAATTCACCGAAGATTCCAACTTTAAAGACGGCTATTTCTCTGTTTGGCTAAAACTGTCGGACGACAAAGACTACCAACTGTTTATCGATGAACACCCCACCAACGACATCCATAAACAAATCGAAGAAAAGCGAGCCCAGACAACAGAAAACTAATCGTTCAATTCACCAAAGCGCGAATAGTAGCTGGCCGAAGCCTCCGGTAGCGGGCCGTCGGCCGTTTCCATCGTCTGACACAAATACTGCTTCGCATAGCGGTGAACACGTTTATAAATATTCGCCGTTAACAATTGTGCGGCATTACCTGCCCAATCGTTCGGCAAAAGCTCCTGGGGAAGGTCAGAGTCCTTCAACAGAATACGACGGTATTCATGGACTAACAGAGTGCGCAGCTGAAAACAGCTTTTCGGGTCTAACGGGCCGCTCTTTGGAATGGCCGCTTGTAAGGGGCGAAATTTTTCCAGAAATTCAATATAACGCGCTTCAAGCTGGTCGAGATTCCAACAGCTCGCGGACAGCTGCTTCAAGGCCGACTGGGATAACAGATCTTCTGTCGAGGCCGTCATCACCACAACCTTATCGTGAATATCCAGCTCCTGAAGCGTTTCGTCCAGGCTCTGACGCTCCGCGCCTGGATGCGCCAGCACCCCACCGGTAAGCTGGCCAAAACCAGCCCAGGTCAGTTCCTTGCGCATTTGCTCCCGGGCTTCATCCACGACATAGGCGGGCATCACCAGAGTCCACTTACCATCCCAATTCTGGCGAGACTGGGCGTAAATACGGCGGGCCGCTTTTTGATACTGGCGTAAACCAAAGTCGGTAAAACGGTAGTAACTGCGGCGCCCTACCTGATTGGAATCCAGCCAACCTTCCTGAATCAAGCGATACACTGAGGTGCGCACCAAACGCTGGTTCAGCCCAAAGGGTTCAAGGGCTTCGATAAGACTGCCCAGCCACACAGAACCCCCGTGCTGGGAAATCGAATCGCCAAACACCGTGATAATCAGCGAGCCACCACGCAGGGGGCGCTGCTTTTGAAAAGCGCCCAGCAAGCCCTCCAGGCCAGGCAGCTGAGCGCTGTTCCCGGAAGCATTTTCAGGTAAAGAATCGTCTGTCAAAACCATTTCCAAATCAGAAACTTAGCCCAAGCAATTCATATGAATTAGCAGGCAAGGGTAAACCCGCTAAGTGTACAAAGGCTGGCCCGGTGGTTCAAACCCACCGCGAGCGTGGATATTTCATAAAACGACAAATGAAACTTGTTAATAATAATCATTGTCATTATCATTGGCAAAATTTGACATTGGAGACCCCACCCCATGAGCGCGATCAGCGATGCCCGAGTTGCCCTGGTATTTGGCACCGATACAGGCAATACCGAAGATGTTGGCGAGAAAATTTGTGAGCAGTTTGCCGGCGCCGGCGTAGCCGTCGAAATGGTGAACATCGTGGACATCGACAGCCAATTTTTCAGCAACTACGACCTGATCATCATGGGCATTCCAACCTGGGACTTCGGTGGTATACAGGAAGACTGGGAAGAGCGTGAAGACATCATCACCGATGCCGATCTCAACGGCAAAAAAGTGGCGCTTTACGGATTGGGCGACCAACTGGGTTACGGTGACTATTTCCTGGATGCCATGGGTTGGTTGCACGAACGAGTCCTGAAAGTGGGCGCCACCATGATCGGTTACTGGCCCACCGAAGGCTATGACTTCGAAGCCTCGCTGGGTTGCAGTGAAGATAAAAGCTACTTCTTCGGCCTGGCCGTGGACGACGACCAGCAATTCGAGCAAACCGACGACCGAGTCAATCGCTGGGTCGTCCAGATCTGCCAGGAATTTGAAGCCGCTGCGGCTGCTTGATCCCCTCCCCAATTAAGCATTTATTGCGGTAAAAGTCTGCTGAACCAAAGGAATTTGCCTTTGGAGCGGCAGACTATATTTTTGTGATTAGCGAGCATAAAATCCCTTGAATAAGAATATAGCGAGTGATTTTTGCCAATGAACCAAGAAGAAGCGATCAAATTGGATAAGATCGATATAAAAATACTCAAGGCACTGCAAGCCAATGCCCGTATCAGTAATGCCGATCTGGCCGAGAGCGTCAATCTCTCCCAGACCCCCTGCCTGCGCCGCCTGCGTAAGCTGGAAGCCCAGGGCCTGATCAAACAGTACCGCACCCAGCTGGACCGCAAACAACTCGGTCTGCAAATCTCTGCCTTTGTGTTTGTCAAACTGGAGCGCAATACCGCTCAAAATGGTCGCGAATTTGAGGAAGCGGTCTCTCGCTTGCCACAAGTCATGGAGTGCTGCGTATTAGCAGGTCGTCACGACTACAGTCTGCGTATTGTCACTCGTGATCTCGAATCCTATGAGCGCTTTATCAAGCACGATTTGGCCCATGTCGATAAAGTCGCCCACATTGAATCCACGATCATTCTGAATCAGGTTCTCGATCGCGCCGTTATCGACCTTGAGAAGCCACTGTAGGCCCAAAACTCCCCAAACCCCCAGTCCCCTCAACAACAATGGACAAGGCTTAAACGCGGCTTGCTAATTCGCCCATTAAAAATTAACATTACACGTAAGTTTTTTATTAATAAATGGTTTGATTCTTATGTGGAAGCCACCCCAGCGCATTAAATACACGCCTCTGGATCAACCCTGGCCCAGCCAGGAAGAGGCCGAACAATCGCGCTTGTTCCAAAGTTTCCAACATGGCCCCTTGCACCTGGCACAGCGCAGCTGGATACCTGCCATGGTGCCCTGGCGAGCAACAGACGAAGGGTTTGTTTCTAAGAATGTACTGGACTGGTACCGCCGATTTGCCGAAGGCCAACCCGGTGCCATCGTAATTGAAGCCACCGGTATTCGCGATGTACCCAGTGGCCCCCTGCTCCGTATCGGCCACGACCGCTATATAGAAGGTTTGAGAAAACTGACTCAGACCGTACACGAAGCCAGCGCAGGACAAACGAAAGTTTTTATCCAACTGATCGATTTTTTATCGATCCGACGCCGTCCGGAACCCGAGAAGTTCTTTCAACGCTTTTTAAGCATTGATGATGCACTTCGTGAACGCTACTTTGAGTTCAGCAAGATCGATCATATTTCGGATGCCGACTTACGCAACGCACTGAGTGAACTGAAGGAAGATGAACTGGCACAGGTTCTCGATGCCCGCCAACTGGAATCCCTTTATCAGGGTTTCCGTGAACGGGTTTTTGATCCAGCACCTCACCTTCAGGAACTGCCCCAGGTTTTGCCAAGCTTGTTTGCCGAAGCCGCCGAGCGCGCCAAAGCGGCTGGCTTTGATGGCATCGAGCTGCACTATGCCCACGCCTATACGATGGCCTCGTTTTTATCCGCCAGTAACGTTCGTACCGATGGGTACGGCGGCAGTCGTGAAAATCGCGTACGCCTGCCACTGGAAGTGTTTCATGCCGTTCGCAATAGCGTCGGCAACGACTACCCTGTAGGCTGTCGCTTTTTGAGTGAAGAAATTATTACCGGTGGCAGTACACTGGAAGATGCCCAATTTTTTGCCACGGAGTTTGCACGTGCCGGCATGGACTTTATCTCGCTTTCGCGGGGTGGAAAGTTCGATGATGCTAAACGTCCAAAGGTCGGCCAGGCAGCATACCCCTACACAGGCCAGTCCGGCTATGAATGCATGCCTTCGTTTCTATCTGATGAACAAGGCCCATTCGGACGTAATATTTCCCCAACGGCCAGCATACGCGAAAGCATTCGTGCCGCGGGTTGCGACACCCCTGTGGTAGTGGCCGGCGGTATTCACAGCTACCGACAAGCCGAAGAGATTCTTCAAAGCGATCAGGCCGATATTATTGGTATCGCTCGCCAAGCCATTGCCGACCCGGATTGGTTTCGCAAAGTGAAAAGCGGCTGTGGCAAACAAGTGAGACTTTGTGAATACAGCAATTACTGCGAACGCCTGGATCAACACCACAAAGAAGTCACCTGTAATCTCTGGGACAAAGAAGGTCGTGAGGAAAAAGATGTTGTCCTGAGCCAGGACGGACGCCGACGTCTGATTGCCCCAGCCTGGAAACCTGGGAACTGAATTTCAACGATCGTTATCATTTCCGGGCTGAGGCATGCACGATCAGCCCGCAAGACATCCCACACTTTCCAATTCCGTTCTCGAACGCCAGCTTCTTGAGTGTGGTAACATCTCCCACGTTAAACGCAGCTCAACACTTAAAAAGCAAACCAAGCATTTGCAAAAGAGCCATACACATCCAGTGATTCGCCCGGGTACATTGAACAACATTTTCAATTGTCTTTTCAGGAGTTAGCCACATGAAACTGATACACACCCTGGTCGCGAGCTTGCTTTGCGCCCTTCCACTGCTGGCAATGGCGGATTTGAAGGTTGGCGATCGCTTTCCGGATATTGAATTCGAAGACCAGTTCGACGTAAAACAAAAAATCGAACCTACCGATACGCTGGTCTTGATGTCCTTTGAAAAAGATGTCTCTGAAAAAGTGAATGAATTTCTTGTCAAGAAAGACAGTGAATTTCTGGAAAGCAACAACAGCCGTTATATCGCCGACATCAGCGGTATGCCAGGGCTAATCACCAAAATGTTTGCTCTGCCCAAAATGCGCGACTACAACTACCGCCTGCTGCTGATTAAAGAAGAAAAAAATACTGAATACTTTGAGCAGGCTAAAGGCCAACTCACGGTGTACACATTAAAAGATGGCCTGATACACAGCGTGAAAACCATTAACCCCGCGCAAGTGGCCACTGTATTCTCCAGCGAGCCTGAAACAGGTGACACCACTACCAACGAATAACGCTGTAATGGGCGCCCCTCAGTATTGTCGGGCGCCCAAGCTCTATATTCAGCCCTATACCCAAGCCCCTAATGCCGGCTCATGCTTTATCACTCACAGTTTTTTTGCCAGCCACAGTAAGCTGTTGATCAAGAACTGTTCATTCTGCTCGGCGCCTTTCGCGTCCAATCCCATTTTCCACAGCTCGTCACCATCCTTTTGAACCTGAGCAGTGAACATTCCTGCCTCACCAAATACAGCCACACGCCCCTTTCCAAATTCAAGCGTGGCGGCCTGATGCCAGCCTGTCACTGGAATAATGGGCGTATCTTCATCAAACACCCAAGACTTGCTTGGCATGTACGCTATGGAAGGCTGGGTGAAGCTCATGAGCGGGCGGGCCTGAGGAGGAATCAGGAAAGCTTGTCCCATGAAACCGCGCACTCTACTCACCGCCTTCTCGCTGCTTACGCCCCGAGTAATAGGGTGGTCGGACAAGCCGCCGCCCTTCGTATCGAAATACTGTTCCCGTTGACCACGGACTTCAACGTAGGCATTTAAAAACTGGAACCCGAATAGCTCCGCCAAATCCCCGGCGGCTTTGGGAAACGGCATGTGATCGGCAATCAACATCAGAGAACCGCCCTCTTTTACCCAGGCAAAAACGACCTCGATCTCGGCACGCGTGAAGGCCGGGAAGTTCGGCAAATTCCAGTTTCTGGCATTCCTGGGGTTCAACGCATTGGCGATAACCAGAATGTCGGTTTTCGCCAACCCTTTCTCTGTAAAGGCGGTCGAATGGTTTTGCACCCGAAATCCAGCACTTGAGAGTACTTTGGCGAAAGGCCTATAGCGACCATCAAGTTGATGAAAATTGTGATGAGCGGAATCAATTAATACCAACGGTCCAGGCTTATCAGGAAAATAATCACGCTGGTTTTTAGGCTGGAAGCTGTCGTCAACCAACTGCTGGGCAAACAGAGCACCAGGGAGACAAACGGACAACAGTATCAGCCATGCCATCGGCAGAGAGGTAGAAGTGGTTTTCATGGACATCAACGGAATAAGGAGGTGAATAGTCCGCCAACCATAACGGAAAAACCTTAGCCCAGAAACCAAAAAAGCAAGCCCGGGGGCTTGCTTTTCGAGAGAGAGAGTCTATCAGTCAGGTCTTAGAGAGCAACGATGTTCTCAGCCTGAGGGCCTTTTTGACCCTGAGTGACAGTAAACTCTACTTTTTGGCCTTCATTCAAAGTTTTGAAGCCATCGCCAGAAATAGCGCTGAAGTGTGCGAACACGTCTGGGCCATTATCTTGCTCGATAAAACCAAAACCTTTGCTCTCGTTGAACCACTTTACGGTTCCAGTAACGGTGTTAGACATAAAATCATTCCTGTATATGGAAAAAGTTGCCCTATTTAAGGGTCCCTGAATTAGCGTGAAGAAACAGCCAATAATTTAACAACTACAGGACGAAGAACTAAACATCGCATCGTAATGGAGACTGTAAATAAGCTTGGTTTTCAGCTAGCGGCAGGCTATATAGACCTACCCCTAAAGTCAAGAAATTTCGATGCATCAACCTACTCAATGGCCGATTAGTAATCAGCCAGGCGCTTATACATGACGTGGCAGTCCACATACCCCAAGCGACCATGCTCATAAGCCTTAGGGAGCGTACCCACAATGTCAAAGCCCAGCTGCACCGCAATCCTCTGCGAAGGCTCGTACAACCTGCGTGCCAACCCCCTCCCGCGGGCCGCCTCGCTCACCATATAGCTACAATTGCAGATATGACCACTGGGGCCCATGTCATTGGCTTTAATATAATCAGAAGCGAAAACTCGCCCATCTTCCACAAACACGAAGGTCTTCAAGGGGAGAGCGCACCACAGATCATAGGCCTGCTCAAAGCTCATATCCGGCTTAAAGGCGTAACTGTCCCAAGCCTTGAAATCGCTTGGAAGCTTGGCCAGAACGCCTCAAACACAGCGTTATCGATTTCTTTAATCACGTAGAGCTCTCAACTTATTACAGGCCGTTTCACAGATAGATACACTACTTAATGTAATAGCCCACTATTCGCCACCGATCATCATCTTTCTTCAGCGTTACTGTTTCAGTCGCCGAGGGCATCTTTTCAAAGCTGGCTTTTAACACCACCACAATATACTCACCTTCCGGGGCACCTGGCAGCACAGAGTGAATATCGCTGCTCTCGATATCACGAGTCACTACCTTACCCAATGGAGTCCTTGCCTGTTTCAGCCCCTGTAACCATTGTTCTTTGCTTACCTGGGCCTTAAAAAACGGCGCCGCGACATCCCAACTCTCCGCATACTTGCCATCGTCCACCATATTCAACCAATCAATGACGGTCTTCGACTGGATACCTTCTGAAAAGGCATCAACTGACGTCATAATAATAAAAACCAGTATTCCCAGTTGCTTCAGCTTTTTGGTGATCATTGAACTTCCTCACTTCTGGTATCGTTTATCGAATCCGTTTTCATCATACTGCCGCTTACCTTAGATATCTTTCTTTGCTTTCTTGGTTTTGCTATCCAATGAGGCTTTCAAGTCTTTATCGTAATATCCCTCGGGCAAGCAATTCATCCCAAGCTCCAGAGACCAAAATAACCTGAGATTATCAACAGCAAATCCGTAAACCGTGTATTTAGACCTCCCTGATATACGGATATAGGAATTTATACATTCCTGCGGAATCTTCTCAGGGGGCACCAAGATTGCCAATTCTGGCTCAGATACAGGCCCTCTGAAATGAGCCGCGTCTTTATCCTGATAGAGAGCCAATCCAGAACCCGAAAGTTTCATGTATCCGTCTACCCGAATGAACTGGTTATCAAATCGGCCCTCCCTATAAATGTCATGAACAGAGTTTGGCACAATCGGATTAACAGCACGCTCAGAGTGCATTTGATTATGCCAAAGCCAAGCGATAGATAATGAGATTGAAACGGATATAAATACCAATAGGAAGCTTTTCATGTCTTTTCCATTAACCGCCAAAGCCTTGAAACCTTATGTTGAGCAACCCGGTAAGCTTCTCTCCTCAGCCTAAGAGGCATCACTTCAAACTAGAGTCTCTCACCCAACCCAAACTCAACAAATAACGATTACCTTTTTCCACCTTCGACACCGAGTGCTCAGATAGATCGGGTCGAAAGAATTTTATACGCGCATTTTCGTAAATGGGTGACTCACAATAAAACTCTCCACCCCGCTCAGCCTGCTTCAGTACAATATTTAGGCGGTAGTGACGCCCGGATTTTACCTTGTCTTTATGTGGAGGAATCTCCGAGCCTTCTGGAAAACGGAGCAGATAAACATCAAACGGCAAGGGCCAATAACTGCCACATAAGAGCATTTTATCGTAACCACTGTTCTGTCGACCTTTTTGCCATTTGAAGAGATTTTTAAACATGCTTTCTCAACGCTTTGAAAAAATGAGAAAAAAGTTCTACGTCAGCGAAAATCCGCGATCCTTTTGTTCTCAACAAGTCAAAACCATAGCAGAATCAGGGCTTTAGCGTCCATAAAAGTCAAACCGTTAAACCCTTCAGGGTTTAACGGATCTTTCAGCAAAGCGTGACGCATCGTATTTGCTATTCATGAACGTACTTATCGATTAAGGTTATGCTCTGCTAAATCGTTATAGTTCTAATGCCATAATAAAACCAAAGGAAGTTTTATGTTAAAGCCCATTTCTTTTGCCTTGGCCAGCCTGGCCATCGGCGTAGCAAGTCCGGCTTTTGCCAGCGATAGCGTGAGTAAAATGGCCGACAAAATCGAGCCACAAGTCATCGAGTGGCGTCACCATTTCCACGAGAATCCCGAACTTTCCAACCGCGAATTTGAAACCGCCAAGTACATTGCCAAATACCTGAGAAGCCTGGGACTGGATGTACAAACCGGCATCGCCCACACTGGTGTCGTTGCTGTTCTCGATAGCGGAAAACCCGGCCCGGTTGTTGGCTTGCGTGCCGACATGGATGGCCTGCCCGTCACCGAAACCGTTGACCTGCCCTGGGCGTCCAAAGCGAAGTCGACCTATCGCGGCCAGGAAACTGGCGTAATGCACGCCTGCGGGCACGACACCCATATGGCTATGCTGATGGGTGCTGCCAAGATTCTGGTTGAGCACAAAGACCAGCTGCGCGGAAAAGTGAAGTTTATCTTCCAGCCCGCTGAAGAAGGCGCACCGGATGGTGAAGAAGGCGGCGCGGAGCTGATGGTAAAAGAAGGCGTGCTGAAAAACCCTGATGTGGATGCCATCTTCGGTCTGCACATCAACTCCCAAACCGATGTGGGTATCGTAAAGTATCGCAGCGGCGGCATCATGGCTGCAGTGGACCCTTATAAAATTGTCGTCAAAGGCAAACAGGCCCACGGCGCTTACCCATGGTTGAGTACTGATCCCGTTGTTACCGCTGCTCAGATCATTATGGGCCTGCAAACGGTGGTCAGCCGTGAAGCGAATCTCACCCAATCCGCCGCCGTAGTGACCGTTGGTAAGATTCAGGGCGGTATTCGCTCAAACATCATTCCTAACGAAGTGGAAATTATCGGCACCATTCGAACTCTGGACGAAGGCGTTCGCGACAAGGTTCATGAGGGCGTGCGTCGCAAAGCGGAGCACATTGCCAAAAGCATGAACGCCACTGCCGAAGTCACCCTGCCACTGAACTACAGCTACCCGGTGACCTATAACAATCCTGATTTGATGCGCCAAATGCTGCCGACCCTTAGCCGCACCGCTGGCGACACCAACGTGCAGGAAGTTAACCCGGTTACCGGTGCAGAAGATTTCTCTTTCTTCCAGGAAAAAGTGCCCGGTGTTTACCTGTTTGTTGGCGGCAAAGCCAAAGATCGCCCGTTGAGCGAGGCACCCGCTCACCACACTCCTGAGTTTCAGGTGGAAGATTCCGGTATGAAGTTAGGCGTTAAGCTTCTGGCCAACTTAACTATGGATTATATGAATCAGAAGCCATAACACGCTTCAGGGTTTAATCGGAAAAGCCAATCTCGCCGATTAAACAACGCTTTCGAGGAGCTAACGGGCCATAGTGATCGGATTCGCTATGGCCCGTTTTTTATTTGCAGGGCGCCTTTCACACGCAACAGATTATCCACGGTTAAGACTGCCTATGCCCCAGACAAAATCCGACCTAAAAGCGCCAGCGCCTCCGGCCCGGTATTCGCTACATTAAAACGCATCGAATTTTCTCCCTGCCCATCGGCCCTGAACACATTTCCTGGTGCCAGAACCATATCGTGCTCCAAAGCCTTCTGCGCTAACTCGGAAGAGTTTAACGGCCCATCCGGCACCGTCGCCCAGACAAACATGCCGTGCTCTGCGTGACCAAAAATTTCAAAACCCAACTTCTCCAGACCCTCACTGGCACATTCCCGAGCCTCATCCAAACGCCCGTGTAGACGACGCACGTGCTTGCGATACAAACCCTCAGCCAGGGTGTGATGAACCGCACGCTCTGCAATTTCACTGGAGGTTAATTGCGTCAATAATTTCAAGTCCATCAACTCCGCCGTCAAATCCTGACGGCAGGCGATGTAGCCCACACGTAACGCCGCCGAGACCGTTTTTGAAAAACTGCTGACATAGATAACCCGGTTCAACTGATCCAAAGACGCTAGGCGCGGCCCCGGATTGGGATGCAGATCTCCGTAGATATCATCTTCCAGAATGTAAAAATTATGCTGTTCCGCAAGCTTCAACAACTCATAGGCAATCGCGGGGCTGATGCAGCTGCTGGTCGGGTTATGGAGAATGGCCGTTGTAATCATCAGCTTCGGTTTGTGAAGCGCCAGCAACTCTTTGAGGACCGAAATGTCCGGGCCGTCTTCCAATCGGGGAACCGCCAGCACCTCAGCACCAAACAACTTCAACATGCCAAAGAGATTAAAATAAGCCGGGTCATCGATCAGCACTTTGTCACCCGGACGCAGCATCAAACGACAAACCAGATCCACTCCATGGGACGCACCATGACAGGTAACAATCTGCGGGACCTCCGCCCGAATTCCAGCCTCTTCCAAGCGTCGTACCAGCTGCTGGCGAAGCGGCACATAACCGCCCGCCTGACTGTAATCCACAAGATGCGCGCCACTGTTGCGAGACAACTGACGCAAACTGCGTTGCACATTGGCCGCATCCATCCAATCGGCAGGCAGCCAACCGCAACCAGGCTGAAAGCGGTATTGGCCGTCTTTTAATGCTTGTCGCAACAGCCACAATACATCCCCCGCACGATCCAACTGACAAGCCGTGTGCACCTTTTCGGGTATTGCCACCTTTCCCACATAAAAGCCCGACCCCTTGCGAGACTGCAAATGCCCCGAAGCCACCAGACGATCATAGGCCTGAACCACCGTAAAACGGCTGACGCCATGCTCTTCGGCAAAGCGCCGAATCGACGGCACCTTGCTGCCTGAACGCATACTGCGCTGTTCAATGCGCTGGCTGAAGCCCTGAACAATTTGCTCAACCAAGGGCTGCTCATCGTGGCGATTAATAGGGAGTAAAGCCAAAGCGGGCTCCTTCGCCGAACGGGCCGGCGTAAAAACTGTATCGGTAAAAGCACCATGACAGTGGCATATACTGTATCGCAAACTGTACATGTATTGTCAGGCGAGAATGGCTTATCTTTTCATAAAGCCTAAACCATAGCAATGAGTGAACGACCGTGAACAATCTCAGCCTGTACCTGACTACCGTCCTGATCTGGGGCTCAACCTGGATTGCCATCACCTTTCAGCTAGGGGAAGTCGCGCCACTGGTTTCGGTAGCCTATCGCTTTGCACTGGCCGGGATTTTACTGATGCTCTTCTGTGCCCTGCTCAACAAACGTTTGCGGTTTGGATGGCGTGAACATTTGTTGATGTTTTTGCAGGGCAATTTTTTATTTGGTTTGAATTACTGGTTAATGTACCTGACCACTGAACGCATCAGTTCGGGATTAGTTGCCGTGATTTTTGCAGGCATCGTATTTTTGAATATTCTGAACGGCCGCCTGTTTTTAGGTCGCCCCATTCAAATGCATGTATTGCTGGCAGCCTGTATCGGCATCTGCGGTATTGCCATGGTGTTCTGGCCGGAACTTGCTGCGGTTGAAGCAAGCGGTAAGGATATCTGGGTAGCACTGGCGCTTGGATTGGCCGCCACCTACTGCGCATCGATCGGAAACATTGTGTCGTCCCACAATCAACAACGGAATATTCCCGTCTTACAGGCCAATGCCTTTGGCATGAGCTATGGCGCCCTGAGCATGATGTTGGTGGCCGCTTTGATGGGACTGGAATTCAATTTTGATACCCGCCCGGAGTACATTGCTTCGCTGCTGTATCTTTCCGTGTTCGGATCCATTATTGCCTTTAGCTGTTACCTGACACTGGTAGGCCGTCTGGGCGCAGACAAAGCCTCCTACGCCAGCCTGTTGTTCCCGGTAATTGCCCTGCAATTGTCAGCCTGGTTTGAAAACTTTCAATGGACCTGGCTGAGCGTGATGGGTTTATGCCTGGTGCTGATAGGCAATGTACTGATCATGACGCCAAGGCAACGCATTCTGGCTCTGCTGAATCCAGAAAGAAAAATGGAAGCACCAGAACCATAAGCAAGATCGTAAATGCGCAGTTAAGCGTCCATAAACTGACCATTTCGCACCATTTAAGATGACACAATGGCCCTGTTCAGAAAATCGGCGGGGCTGTTACACTGAACGGATAATTTCAGAGCCGCTCCCTTCTGATCCTGAACAATCGCCTCCACAGTCTTAACGCCCTCGCGCGCTAGATAAATACAAAAGGTAACGAGGCAAATCCGGAAACAAGCGGCTGACCATAGCGGAATATCCAAATCTCCATGGACGCCGAAGCCAGCCAAGCGCAGCAACAGCCGAACAGTGAAAGCAAGCGAAAGGGCAATAACACCGGGGAAAAGCAACACCCCCCCAGCATCCTCGGCCTCGCGCTGCCGAGCATTTCTCTTTTTCTGATTTTCAATCTGGTCAATCTGGCTGTCATCAAAATTGTTGCCACACTCGGCACCGCTGAAGTGGCCGCCGTTACCACGGGCTCACGAATATTCTTTATTGTGTACGCGGGAATCATGGGATTGAGCGCGGGCGCCACTGCCCTGATCGCCCATGCCTGGGGCGCAAAAAAGCCACAAGAAGCCGCGCTGTTGACCAGCTTGAGCGTTAAGCTCGGTATTGCCTTGAGTATCGTCACCAGCCTGATTTTTATGTATCTGGTGCCCCAGCTCGCCGATGTTTTTCAACTGACAGGCCCTGCAAAGGAAGCGACCATTGACTACGTTCGTTTCTCCAGCGCGTTTAACGCCAACTTCGCGATTATTGTGCTGATTACGTCCGCTTTGCGGGCAACCGGTGATGGTTGGGTGCCACTGTATATCACAGCTTTTTGCAACGCGCTGTTTCTACCTTTCTGCGCAGCCCTCACCTATGGTTGGCCACTCTTGAATGTTCCCGAACTGGGTATTCGAGGTACCGCATTAGGCGGTGGCATCGCCTACGTTATTGGCAGTATATTGACCTGGATTCTATGGCGGCGTCATTGTTTGCAGCTGCCCTACCAAAGCAGCAACCTGAAACAGGATTGGCAGGCCGTAAAAAAACTCTGGCATATTTCCTACCCGGCCATCGCCGAACAACTGGTCATCCAGATTGCGCTGTTTTTATTTTTAACGGTCGTTGCCACTTACAGTACCGAAGCTTTTGCAGCCTATGGTGTTGGCTTGGGCATTTTATCCATTACGATTGTCATTGGGGCAGGATTTGGCGTTGCGGCCTCGGCGCTTGTCGGTCAGGAATTGGGGGCCGGCAATCCGGACCGTGCCATTGGCATTGGTTACCGCACACTGTTTTGGGCCGTTCTGACCATGACCATTATGGGTGCCCTCACCATATATTTTGCGACACCGTTGGCCAGCTTTATGGTGAACGACCCTGAGGTGATTCGGCTCACAGCCGTATTTTTATTCATGCTGGGCATTTCACAACCCTTAATGGCCGTCGACTTCGCACTGGGCGGGGCACTACGCGGAGCGGGCGATACCCGCTTTCCTTTGCTATCAACCTTCAGTGGTTTTCTGCTGACGCGAATGGCTGTCGCGCTGTTGTTTAAATTTTTAGGCTTATCGGTCGAGTGGATATTCGGTGCTTTGATTGCCGACTATATTGTAAAAGCGGTACTGATTTTTTACCGCTTTTATTCAAAGGTCTGGCTTCGCCCCCACATGCCTGGAAACTAGATTTTACTCGCTATTATATAAACGTGTTTTTCCGGATACTGATCCAGTTCAACATGTTTAATGGCCATACCCTGACCCAAAAGGCATTGAATATTTCTTTCGATCCCAATAGAACTGTAATAGAACTCATCCTCAAGCCAGGTGTCCGTATGCCAGCCATCATCATCGCCAAAGGTATACACAAAAATACCGCCCGGATTTAAGCAGGCACAGAGTTTTTCCAAAACCGGTAACTGTTGCTCATAGGGCAAGCAAAACAAACTGTCCCATGCAAGAATAAAGTCAAATCGTTCTTCTGTCTGCCAATCACAAATGTCCTGATGATAGAAATGGTGCTGCGGGTGCTGTTCTTTTGCCAAACGGATCATTTCGGCAGACACATCCAGCCCGGTAATAACAAACCCTTTTTCTTCCAGCATTCGAACAAAACGACCGCCTGCACCGCAGCCCACATCCAATGCGGCGCCACCTGAAAAGCCCTCTTGGTCAGCAACTAAGCGCAGCGCACGTTCACACTGGACAAGACCATACTGAGAGTTTTGATGCTGCTCATGCCACCACTGAGCAATTCGATCGTATTGTTTGCCAAGCTCCTTAGGGGCCATAACGGTGTTGCTCCTATACCTTAGCCAATATGCGACCTATATTTAACCGACTCAAAGCGCCATCGAGTAAAACACTATTAAATACATTGTCAGCAATAAAAAAGCCACCTTATCTGGTGGCTTTAAGATAAATGCTGCTCGCGTTATCCCTCAATGCTCTTGAGGCAGGACTATTTCTTCACGCGATAATCCAATGGGGGTAGGCGATCACCCAGCAATGCCGCGTACTTAAAGTCTTTACCACGACGCTTTTCAAACTCAGCCTTAGCTTCAGCGATGACTTCGGGTTTCTGGTAAAGATCAATCATCGTAGTGGCCATGGTTTTTGCCGCCAACAACATGCCTTTGTGACCAATACTGGTACCACCGGCCGCAACCGCTTGCCAACTGTGTGCGGAAGTGCCCGGCACCCAGGTTGCCGTACGCAAACCCACTGTCGGCACAACCCAACTGACATCACCCACATCGGTAGAACCACCCGAAGAGTTGATGGCTTTACTGAATGGATAAATCCTGGCTTCATCTCCAATCGCTTTTTCTCCGCGCTCGCCCAGGCTCACTCGAATTTTATCGGCAAACTCCTGCTCGGCAGGGCTGTAATTAAAGCCACCAAACTGCACCAGACTGTTATGCATCAGCTCTGCCAACGCAACATTGGGCAAAACACTGTGGTTTCCGTGAATCACTTCCCACTCTACTTTGGTGCCAGTACCCATAGCGGCCGCTTTGGCAATGTCCTCAACTCGATCCCAAATTGGCACCAACGTTTCTGCCGCAGGGCTGCGAACATAATAAAAAACTTCGGCAAACTCGGGCACAACATTGGGAGCCTCACCACCGTTGGTAATGACGTAATGAATACGTGCATTACTGGGAATATGTTCGCGCATCATATTCACCATCATGTTCATTGCCTCAACCCCATCCAGGGCCGAACGACCGTATTGGGGAGCCGCCGATGCGTGAGAAGCGATGCCATGAAATCGAAACTTGGCAGACTTGTTCGCCAGAGACGTTCCTACCGGGGCGATGTTTTTATTGGCGGGATGCCAGTGCAACATAATGTCGACGTCATCAAACAATCCTTCGCGGACCATATAGACTTTGCCCGAACCACCTTCTTCTGCCGGCGTTCCGTATAAACGAATCTGACCAGGGACTTTATTCGCGACCAGCCATTCCTTTACAGCAATTGCAGCCGTCAGGGAGCCCGCACCAAACAAGTGATGACCACAAGCATGGCCAGAATTCATTCCCTCTTCCGCAACCTTCTCGGGCTTAGCAGCTTGACTGAAACCGGGCAGTGCATCCATTTCTGCGAGAATGCCTATAACCGGGCCTCCTTTGCCATAGCTGGCCACAAATGCCGTCTCCGTACCCGCCAGGCCTTTTTCAACTTTGAAACCCGCACGCTTCAACAGGCGCTGCATTTCCGCAGAACTTTTGTGTTCCTGATAGCCCATCTCTGCCCAGGACCAGAGCTGATCAGCCAGGCCCGTCGCTTGTGACGCCTGCTTGGCAACGGATTGTTCAACAAATACCGCGTTGGGACTTTTCTCGGCGGCAAAAACCGCGTGGGATAGAGCCAATGCACTCAGGCCACTGAGGGCCGAAACTGACAGGCGTTTAAGGGAATTCATCATTCGCGTCTTTTCCTTTTTAGGGTTATTCAGCTCTGGCATTGTTAAATTGTGTCTAAAAATGCCGCAATTGTCCTTTTTAGACAGATTGCTTGATCCTTTTTACCATTGTTCAAATAACGGGAACACCTAGTATTAAGAAGTAGAAATTATGTCGCTTAACTCAAGCGAAAGCCAGCCGCTTTACGCTGAGTTCACAAGCTGCACAACCACTACAATTCAAGTGGATATTCCCAGAGAATTAAATGGGGTAGAAACACGTCTGGAGGCCTATAATAGACATCTGGACAGCACACCGAAGCAATGGGCTTCTGGCATAAAAACACCCCTGAAACAGAATTCAAAAGCAAAAGAAAAAAGCGCCCGGCCGGCCGATAACGAGAGAGTGATATGAGCGATTACAGCATTGAGTACAGTGAACTGGCGATACCTGAACCCGGTGATTTAACCGAGGTGGCGACTGGCGTTTACTGGATTCGAATGCCTGTTCCCTTTCACCCCAAGCATATCAATGTTTACCTGCTGCAAGATGAGAAAGGCTGGTACATCGTCGATACCGGTATTGGCAGCCAGGAGACCCGGGATTGCTGGCAGCAAATCTGCGATCGCATGATGCAGGAAAAACCCCTGATTGGTGTAATCGCCACCCACCTGCATCCGGACCACCTCGGCCTGGCCGGTTGGCTATGCGATAAATATCGCGCCAGTTTTTACATCAGCCAGCGTGAGTACCTGACTGCGCGAGCTTTGTTTAAAGGCAATAATCGCGAAGACAATTGGGAATTGATCCAGTTTTACCATCGCTGTGGTTTGAATGAAGAGCAGATGGAAGACTTTATTAAGAATACCGGCAGTCTGTCCAAGATCACAGCCCCCTTGCCCATCAGCTATGAACGTTTAAGCGAAGCCCAGGAACTGATCATTGGTGGTCGCCACTGGAAAATCATTATCAGCCATGGCCACTCGCCTGAGCACGCTTGCCTATATTGCCCGGAACTGAATATGTTATTGTCGGGCGATCAGATTCTGCCAAAAATTTCACCCAACATCAGCGTACAATCCCTGGAGCCTAACCAGTCACCTCTGAGTGAATACCTGATATCCATGGAAAAGTTCTTCGACCTTCCCGAAGACTGCTTAGTTCTTCCTTCTCACGGCGATCCGTTCTATGGTTTGCACAGCCGTTTGAACCAGTTAAAACAGGGACATCATCGAGACCTGGAAGGTTTGCTGGAAGCCTGTGAGCAACCCCTGCGAGCGGTCGATACCATTGAGGTGATATACAAGCGTGAATTAAAGGGCATTCAATTTCGCCTGGCCATGGGGGAAGCTCTGGCCCACTTAAATCATCTTTGGAAACAAGGCCTGATCCGCAGAGACTATGATGACGAAGGCTGCTATCGCTACCAGAAAGTTTCGTCAGAACCCTAAGGCTTCTGATCGCAATCTTTATCTGGAACTCAGGCTTCAAAAGAGCAAGTTCAAGTTCCTCGAAAGCCTGTTTTACTTCAGAGACCGAGGCGAACTACAAGAAACCAGTGGCCGGCTGTTTGCGAATCATCGCACCCAACTCTTATTCCTTATTCACAAGCAAGAGTGCACCGTTCATTTACGCCGAGCTTCCCCGACAACCGAAGCTCGAACAGCATCCAAAGCCCTCCAGTTATTTGGTATCACATTGGAGCACTGCCCGTACGAAGCCCAAGATCTCATACGCTGGCCGGAAACCCAAACACTGCTGCGCACCCTGCCCCAATTCCCTTTCGCAAAATCAATGGACGACACTCTGTTCTGCGGTGCCTTATACGAGCACTTTGAAGCGTTTCTGTCTCGCCTGGAACACACTACCGCCAATCAAATTCCAGCTCGCCAACGCCGTTTAATTGAGTACAAACGAGCATTGGGCAATACCGGAGCTGTTGAACAACTGGCAAGTCATCTCCATATTCACCCGCGCAGCCTGCAACGGCTTTGTCAGAAGGTGTATCACACCAATCCTAAAAACCTGATGCAACAGCTCCGACGAGAACAAAGCCTGCACAGCTGTTTGCAAGAAAATGAATCCAGCTTCGATGCCTACTGTGATCAGGCCCATGGCATTCGCGATTTTAAGCACCATACACATTTCACGCCTAAGCATTTCGCCAGGCTCTGGCAGGATAAAACTGTCCGATTTCTTCAATCCCCACACCCTGATGCCGAGCTAGGATTACTTATCTATTAAGCGATCGGTAAAACGCTATGTCTCAAACTCTAAATCCGGCAGCTGATGATTTTCAGCGGCTGCGGGACAGCTTCGCCCAACAAACGGCCATGCGTACATTAGGCATCGAAATTCATCATATTAAATCGGGAGAGATCGAATTGGGAATGCCCTACCAGACGCAGCTCTGCCAACAACATGGTTTTATTCACGCAGGCATCAGTACAGCGGCACTCGACAGCGCTTGTGGCTATGCCGCTTTCACACTCATGCCCGAAGACAGCGGTATTCTCACCGTAGAATTTAAGACCAGCCTGCTCGCACCGGCGCAAGGGGAGGAGTTTCGCTTCCGTGGAAAGGTGTTACGCCCCGGACGGCAGCTGTATTTCAGTCAGGGAGAAGCCTATGCGCTCCTGCAAGGCGAAGAACGTCTAATCGCAACCATGAGCGCCACCCTCATGTGCATTCAAGGTCGTGAACACATTAAAAACTAGGAGATCGTCATGGAAATTAAAGGTTACAGCGAAGAAGAAGCCAAGGCATTCGCTGAACGCTGGCATCCGGCCTGGAGTGGCAACCGCCCGGACTATTTATTGAGTTTTTACAGCGAAGATGCTCGGTATATGGATGGTGGATTAAGCAAACCCGCTGTTGGTCATCAGGAGATTCGACCGCATTTTGAGAAGTTACTCGGCCAGAATCCAAACTGGGTTTGGAGCCAACGTTATGCCGTCCCCATGCAGGATGGCTTTGTCAATCACTGGCACCTGAGCGCGCCGGTAGGTGATCAAACCGTCGAAATTGATGGTGTGTGTCTGGTGCATCTACGCGATGGCAAGATATTTCGCAATGAAGTCTATTTCGATCGCAGCGAGCTGATTAACACAATCATGAATTACCAGCGTCGCTTAAAAACTGAATAATTAACATAGAATCGCTTTCCACCCTATTCCGGTTCTTTATCGGAATAGTGATGGCGGCCTTCCTCATCCACCCAGTGATAAACCTTGCTGCTGGCTTCCGGGTAATCTGCGCTGCCCGCCTGCTCCTTGTCATCCACAGCACCAGAACGGTTTTCCGAGGTACCACTGTCGGTCTCTTCCGTTTGTGGTGCCGGATTTTGGAAGGCTTCCATAATTTCAGCAAATTTAGGGTTGGAAAATAAGGCGAAGTAATCCTTGTTTTTAATCTGGCGTTGTAATTCCGGATCTCGCAAAATATTCTGAATTTTCGGATCTCTGCGCAATCGATCCATGCGAGTAAAAGCACTGCTAACCGTAGTCGCCAATTCTTCCTGATCTTCACTGGCGCTCAAACCACTGTCTTCCACCAGAGCCTTCATGGCGGGCTCCTGCATGACCGCCTGAAACTTTCTGTCATTCACCAGCGCCTTGCTATTGCCGCTGCGCATCAGGTTCAAACTGTTTTGGTCCTGCATCAATCGCCTGAAGGAATCACTGCTGCCAATACTTTTTAGACGCTGGGCATTGGCAACGGGGTTCCGCATTATGGCCGTTACCATCGCCTGTTCCTGCTTTTCGGCTCCCGCCACCTGTAAAACCTGGGCACTGATTGAACCCATCAGGTTTTGAGAGGTTTTCGCAAGTTTGACATCAAAGGTTTGCTCAGGCTTGGGCTGAATCTGAGGGAACTGCACCGACAGCAATGACATCGCCCAGATCAGGAACAGGGCAAATACGGCAGCTAAACTGCCGCCAAGAATGGCACCCATTGGGCTTTTTGCGCTGCGTTCATCCTCGTCGGCGGGCGGGCGCCATGGCAAAAATAATTTGAGTACCGCAAACAGTAAACGAAGAGCCAGAGAAACGGCCAAGCCTCCCAACACCAAAATGCCACCGCCAGCGGATAAATAACTGAGCAGATAGCTCAGCTCAAAACTTTGTTGCAGATAGGCTGCGAGGGGCTTCAGATAGAGATAGAGTAAAACGTAGGCTCCCACAAAAGAGAGCAGTCGAATCAAGGTGGCCAGCCAGCCGCTTCGCCAACCGATGATCAAACCAAAAACAAGGCTAACAAGTAAAACGATACTAAACGGCCCCATGCCCGCTCCTCTTATCTTTTTGTGTTAGATACCAATGTATTGCTCTGGATATTATTCTGAATATTGCTCTGCCAGATTTGACGTGCTGCCAAAAGCAAACAAGCCTAGCGAGTCGTAACCCACAATACCTGAGCATCATCTTCACTCAATGACACCAGGCAATGCCCCATTTTGGCGTCGTAGTACATACTGTCGCCTTCTTCGAGTTCAACGGGCTCATAAAATTCAGTATGCACCGCCACTTGCCCGGACAGTACCAGCAAAAACTCTTCCCCTTCATGGCGCACCCAATCTTCAAAATCATCAAAGGATCGCGCACGCACGGTGCACTTAAAGGGTACCATCTTCTTGTGACTGATATCCGAGGCCAGCAGCTCATGTTCATAGGTGCTGGTGGGATGTGCCCTGCCCTCGTCTTTACGGGTGACATCACGACGACCATTGGCTTCCGGGCCATCAGCAGGCGGCACAAACAGTTGAGGAATATCGATACCCAGGCCCTTGGTTAGCTTTTGAACCGCCTGGAAGGTCGGAGAAATTTGCTCGTTTTCAATCTTTGATAAAGTGGAGCGCGCCAGGCCGGTGAGATTACTGGCTTCTTCCAGTGTAAGGCTGTTAGCAAGACGGATTTCCTTCAGGCGCTTGCCCAGTTGTAAAGGCTCTACGAATTTATCATCGTCCTTACGGGCCACGGCCAACACCGAAACATCACCGCTTTCTACACTCACTGTTGCACCTGCTGTTTTATGAATAGGCGGCGATTATAACTTGGGCAGGGATGAACTTCGATAGATTGCGATATTCCCCACTAAAGTGGGTGCGATTAGCGGTCGCCCGCGATTCTGGCCGGCGCATTGCGCTCTCTCAGCCAATGCCTGAAATCCGCCAGCGGCATGGGGCGGGCCAGGAAAAAGCCCTGGGCCATGTCGCACTGATGCATTTGCAATAACCGCAGCTGCTCTTCGGTTTCCAAGCCTTCAGCCACTACAGCCAGGCTCAACTTATGAGCCATTGCAAGAATACTTTCCACCAAGGCCAGATCCTCGTGATCGTCCTCAATATCACGAACGAAGGAACGGTCAATCTTGAGCCAATCCACCGGAAAGCGTCTCAGATAACTCAAGGAGGAATACCCCGTACCAAAATCGTCGATGGCGATCTTGATTCCTGCTTTGCGCAGTTTGTCGAGAATTTGATAAACCTGATCATCTTCCATCAGAATGGATTCGGTAATTTCAATGGTTATAGGCGGGCGCTCCGCAGGCGACAATAAGGTATTCAGCCAGGGCTCATCGCCATCATCCACAGAGCCGAAAAACTCCCGGTAAGATTTGTTCAACGACAGGCCAATATTCAGGCCAAAATCTTTATTCACCTCGAGAATATCCGCGATAGCGGTTTTCATCGAGATCTCGCCCAGCTGGGAGATCAAACCCACATCTTCGGCTAAGGGAATAAATTTATCCGGCGGGATAAAGCCCTGCTTCGGATGCTGCCAACGCAGCAGCGCCTCTACCTCACAGACGTCGCCACTTTTCAGATCCAAAATAGGTTGATAGAACACTTTCAACTGTTTGTGCTCGATGGCATCGATCAAATCCATGTGCATACGCAGGCGCTCATCGGCATCGTTTTGCATCATGGTCGTATAAAAACGGAAACGGTTTCGACCCAGTTCTTTTGCTGCATACATCGCTTGGTCCGCATTTTTCAGCAGGGTTTCAGCGTTGCTGGCATCATCCGGGAACAAGGTGATACCGATACTGGCGGTGACATAAATCTGATTCCCGCTGATACAAATGGGCAGCTTCAGCTCTTCAATAATTTTACGCGCGACGGTTTCAACACATTTAGCGCTTTTTATTTGCGTGGCAATTAACGTAAATTCATCGCCACTTCGGCGAGACAATGTATCCGACTCACGGGTACAGGTGCTTAAGCGTTCAGCTACAGTTTGCAGCAATTGATCCCCAACCGCGTGCCCCAGAGAATCGTTTACCGATTTAAATCGATCCAGATCAATAAACAGCAAGGCGAACTTTTCACCACTGCGATTGGCACTCGCCACCGCTGAAATCAAACGATTATCAAACAGACTGCGGTTTGGTAACTGGGTTAAGGTATCGTAGTTCGCCTGACGCAAAATCGTCAGCTCGGATTTTTTGCGCTCGGTAATATTTTGAATAGCACCTTTGATTTTCACATGGCCTTCATCACTGATTTCTGAATAGGCCTGTATCGCGACCCATTTGTGACGTCCATCATCCAGTTGCAGTTCGAGTTCCAATGAGGTTTCGCTGGCTGATTCAGACAAGGTATGGAGCGCATCCCTGACTTTTTCACGGCAGGCAGGCTCGATCAATTGTATAAAATCAACATCATGGAGCGGCCCACGGCTGAACGGCACCCCCAAAATTTTGAACACTTCCCGGGACCAATAGATAAAACCCCTATCAACCTCATATTCAAAACCGCCAACGCTGGCAATGCGCCCAACTTGGGCCAACATACGCTCACGATAACGCAACGCCGATATGAGTTTTTTTCGTTCATTGCCCTGGCGAATGCGCACATGAAGAAAAAATGCACCCGCCAATAACAACAATAAAAAACCAAGGCGTAAACCGTTTAACGCTGATGCCAATCCATCCGGTTGTTTATTGGGTATCGAGGCCAACTGCCACATTTCTGCGCCGATCAACATTTCGCTGATCACAGGGTTTTGTTCAAACACCTGATCATCACCAAAAAACACCGAACGCTTTTCGCCGTTCAAACCTTTTTTGCGAATTGCAATGCCCTGGTCCTTGGCTAAGTCATGAACACCTGCGGCTTTATAGACTTCATCCACGATCATCGGTGAAGAGATAATGCCCCAGAACATCTCATCACCGGTAACTGGATCCGCGTAGTAAACCGGTGCTCGACCAATAAAGGCCCAACCCCCCTGCACGATATTGACCGGCCCCGCCACCAACATCCGGCGCATGTTTTTGACTCGCAGCACATCCTCACGCTGACCGGGCGTCGACATATACTCCAAGCCGATGACCGCTTCATTGCCCTTTTCCGGATAAACGTACTTAACAACGTAATCGGGGGCAGCGGCAAAATTCAACAGGAGAGTTTCTGTGCGCAAAATTTCCCGGGCGTACAGATTGAACTCGCGCTTGCTCAGATCGGGGTTCGCGGCAATGGCAATACCCATACCTTTAATCAGCGAGAGATTATTATTGAGGATACTTTCAAGGTTGGCCCGAACCATGCTCAGGCGTCGGGCAATATGGGCTCGATCATCCTGCTCATGGCGATAGCTGATGTAGCTTTCCAGCCACAGCTCCAACCCCAGCAATGTTGTCAGGATAAACGCCAGTGACAGCCATTGCCCACGAGTGCGCAGGTTAATAAAAGCCAGAACCAGTACAGAAACCAACAAGGCAATGGAGGCAACCACGGCTCCGACCAATAAGGTCGACGCTTCGCGCAGCCCCAAATCGAGGAATTGATGGGACATCGCGGCGGTGGTTTCAGGCAGTTCGACCACATCAAGATTGGAGCTGTTACTCGATGCCGGGGAAACGCTACCCATCAGCATTCCATCTTCCGCCCCTTGGCTCACGATGGAAAAGCACAAAACACAGGCGCAAAGCAGCCATCTGACCAAGCCAGATCGAGGCATACCGCACAGGTTTTGTCTAAGGGCCATATCTTTTTCCAAAATCCGCAATCACCCTGGTTCTAACACCCTCCAATGGCAAATGCTGGCGGCTCAGTTGCTTTCTGAGCCTTTAAATCTCTGATTTTTCAGAGGCTTTAGAATGTATCGCCCGGTGTGACTATAGCTTAAGCAATTATTAGTATTCCCGAGGGCTATGTCGATATTTGACTGGCATCTAAATAGTCAAAGTGTGTACCCTGCCCGCTTCTTGTACAAGCTGTTTCCTATAGGAAATTTCCATTGCCCTATAGGAAACCCGTTTGCTAAAATTGCGCCACTTTTTAATCGCCATTTTGGCCCCATGCACCCAAACGCCCGCCAGTACTGGCCTGGGCGAGAATTGCTGCTTGCTGCAAGATCTTTCCAAGAAAGCTTTTGCCGCTGAAGCGGCCGTACAAAGGTATGTCTATGTCCGTTACACCGTATCAGACCCTGGCCCATAACGATGAATTTATCAGCCGCCATATTGGCCCAAACTCCGCCCAAGTTGAGGCTATGTTGGCCGAACTGGGTGTTAACACCGTTGAAGAGCTGATTGAGAAAACCGTACCCAACGGCATCTTGAAGAAAGATGAGCTGGACTTGGCTGAAGCGGTGAGCGAGCAAACCGCCCTGGCGGAAATCCGCGAGATCGCCCAGAAAAACAAGGTTTTCAAAAGCTACATCGGCATGGGCTACCACGACACCTATGTACCGAACGTCATTCTGCGCAATGTGCTGGAAAACCCGGGCTGGTACACCGCCTATACCCCCTACCAGCCAGAAATCGCACAAGGTCGCCTGGAAGGTTTGATCAACTTCCAGCAGATGGCTATGGATCTCACCGGCATGGAGATCGCCAACGCCTCGATGCTGGATGAAGGTACCGCTGCCGCCGAAGCCATGGCCATGTGTAAGCGCCAAATGAAGAAGAACAAATCCAATACCTTCTTTATTGATGCCGCCACACATCCACAAACTATTGCCGTTATTGAAACCCGCGCTGAGCACTTTGGTTTTGACATCAAAATCGGCAACCCGGAAACCGATCTGGAAGGCCTGGAATATTTCGGCGTGCTACTGCAATACCCGGGCACCAGCGGTGAAATCAAAGACCTGACGGCCATCATTGATCAGGCCCACGCTGCGGATGCGCTGGTGACTGTTGCCGCCGACATCATGAGCCTCATCCTCCTGAAATCCCCGGGCAGCATGGGTGCAGATGTTGTCGTAGGCACCAATCAGCGTTTTGGTGTGCCGATGGGTTTTGGTGGTCCACACGCGGCTTTCTTCGCCTTCCGTGAAAAGTACAAGCGTTCTGCACCGGGTCGTATTATCGGTGTTTCCATCGATGCCCGCGGCAAGCAGGCGTATCGCATGGCCATGCAAACGCGCGAGCAGCATATCCGCCGCGAGAAAGCCAACTCCAACATCTGTACCTCCCAGGTATTGCTGGCATTAATGAGCTCTTTCTACGCCGTTTACCACGGGCCGGATGGCCTGCGTCGCATCGCTCACCGTATTCACCGTTTAACGGCTGTATTGGCTCAAGGTCTGGAGCAAGCTGGCGTAAAACTGGTTCACAACACCTTCTTCGATACTCTGGCGATTGAAAGCGACAGCACCGCCGACATTCTGGCGCGCGCCACCGCCAAAGAAATCAATTTGCGTCAGCTGGGTGAAGAGCACATTACCCTCAGCTTGAACGAAACCACCAAACTGGACGACGTCAGCGAGCTGCTGGAAGTGATTACCGGCCAGGCTATCGACGCCACAACAATTGAAGCCGAGCTGGCCACCAGCGAAGGTATTCCTGCCGAACTGTTGCGCACCGACGATATCCTGAGCCACCCGGTTTTCAATCGCTATCACAGCGAAACCGAAATGCTGCGCTACCTGAAGCGCTTGGAAAGCAAAGACATTGCCCTGAATCATTCCATGATTCCACTGGGCAGCTGTACCATGAAGCTGAACGCCACCTCTGAAATGATCCCAGTCACCTGGCCTGAGTTCGGTCGCATTCACCCCTTCGCACCGATTGATCAAGCTGAAGGTTACAAGCAGCTGTTTACTGAACTGCAAAAAATGTTGCAGGAATGTACCGGTTACGATGCGGTAAGCTTACAACCTAACTCAGGTGCCCAGGGCGAATACGCTGGCCTACTGGCAATCAAAAAGTACCACCACAGCAAAGGCGAATTCGATCGCGACATTTGCTTGATTCCATCCTCAGCACACGGCACCAACCCGGCTTCGGCACAAATGGCCGGCATGAAAGTGGTTGTGACCAAATGCGATGCCAACGGTAACGTTTGCATGGATGACATCCGCGCGAAGGTTGAAGAATACGGTCAGCGCATTTCCTGCATTATGGTGACCTACCCATCTACCCACGGTGTATTTGAAGAAGAGATCGTAGAATTGTGCGATCTGATTCACTCCGTTGGCGGTCAGGTGTATGTCGATGGCGCCAATATGAATGCCCTGGTGGGCATCGCTGGCCCAGGCAGCTTCGGTGGTGATGTATCTCACTTGAACCTGCACAAAACCTTCTGTATTCCTCACGGTGGTGGTGGCCCGGGCATGGGTCCCATCGGTGTTAAAGAGCATCTGGCTCCGTTCGTTGCGGGTCACCCGGTACAGCCTGTACCTGAAACCGACGTCAGCAACGGCGTCGTTTCTGCCGCACCTTGGGGCAGCGCCTCCATTCTGCCAATCTCGTATATGTACATTAAGATGATGGGCCGCCAGGGCATGAAACAAGCCAGCCAGTTCGCGATGTTGAACGCCAACTACATGGCCAAAAAACTGGGCGAGCACTACCCGATTTTGTTTAAAGGCAAAAATGGTTTTGTCGCGCACGAATGCCTGTTGGATTTGCGTCCATTAAAAGAAGCCAGCGGCATCACCGAAGAAGATATCGCCAAGCGCTTGAACGACTTCGGTTATCACGCCCCAACCATGAGCTTCCCGGTTGCCGGCACCCTGATGATCGAGCCAACGGAATCCGAATCCAAAGAAGAACTGGATCGCTTTATCGAAGCCATGGTGACCATCCGTAAGGAAATCGCCCAAGTAGAATCCGGCGAGTATCCAAAAGACAACAACCCACTGCACAACGCCCCGCACACTCAAGACGATGTGATGAGCGATGAGTGGGATCGCCCTTACAGCCGAGAAATCGCCGCCCGCCCTGCCTCGTGGTTGAAACAACACAAAGTATGGCCAACGGTGAATCGTATCGACAACGTGTACGGGGATCGGAACCTGGTGTGTTCCTGCCCGAGTATTGAGGAGTATATGGACTAGGCTTGGTCTACTTTCTCTAAATAAACGAAAGAAAACGTCTTGTAATAAAAATCCGATGTTAGCAATAACATCGGATTTTTTGTTTTCAGCCCGTCGAAAGACTATGGTCAATCGAGCCCGCCGATCAGCTTTGAATACGAGGTCTCTCAACGCTTATACTAGCCAAAAATATTTACACCCGGATTTATAAAAACGGGTGTGTGAAGTGAGCCCGTTAAGAAGGTTAAATCCGCTAACAGGCTCGAGTCATTCAAGATGTACAGGCATACGCTGTAATGCTCTGTAGCAACAAGAACTGAACAGGATATTGATTTTATGGCCATTGAATTGACCCACGGAACCGGCACTCCCAGCCATGCCATTATTTGGCTGCATGGGCTAGGCGCTTCATGCGATGATTTTCCACCGGTTGTTCCGCATCTGGGTTTAAACCCCACCCCCGCCATTCGCTTTGTGTTCCCTCAGGCACCTGACCGCCCGATTACGATCAATGGTGGCATGAGGATGCCGGGTTGGTACGACATCAAAGGTATGAGCATCGAAGAAAAGCAGGATCGGGCGGGCGTTGAAGAATCGTATGCCGCTGTAGAGAAACTGATAGAAGAGCAAATCGCACAAGGCATACCTGCCGAAAATATTATTTTGGCAGGTTTCTCCCAAGGCGGAGCCATCAGTTACTACGCAGCCCTGCGCACCCAGCACAAACTTGCCGGGGTGTTAACCATGTCGACCTATATGCTGTTTGCGGAGCAGCTGCCGGAGGAGCGCAGTGAAGCCAACCAGAATACCCCTTTCTTTGCCAGTCACGGTACCCGAGACCCAGTGGTGGCCGTAAACCTGGGTGAACAAGCGGTTGAAACGCTAAATACCTTGGGCTATTCAACCCAGTGGAAAACCTACCCGATGGAGCATCAGGTTGTAATGGAGCAGATTCAAGATATTGGTGCGTGGATTAACGCTTGTTTTGCAAGATAGTATGTGAAGGGATCGAAATTTACAGAAATGCACTTATGGCTCTTGAAAACAGGGCCTTTAGAAGCCCTGTTTTAGTTTTTATATTCTGTAGTTCTTTTATCCCGAACTCTAGCTTTAACACCTCCTAAAACAAGAGGCCCTTTAAATCTCACCACCTGATCCGCAATAACCGGTACGCCAAACATTAAAAATAAAAAAACCAGCCAACTCTCAGTGTATATACCTACGATAACAGCGAAAGCCCCAATAATGCATACAATGGAATGTTCAACCGTTTTAACCCACTTTCTCAATTTGAATCTGGATATGCAGTCATAGCATATAAAATCGTAATTCAGGAGCGGAATTTTTATACTTTTCATTCCGCATTCTGGGCATTTTCTTCTAAACATAGTTGATCAAAAGCTTAACACGCCTAATTTGGAGGACTCCAGATAATTGGATAGGAGCCCATTCACACCAGAACCCTGTAAGAATTTCCGTAAGGTAGCATTCTGACTGATTTGACTAATCCCCACCACCTGAATCACCGCCAGCATCACCTATTGACGCATCAGATGAGGAAAACAAACCTCCGCCCTCAGAACAGACTTCATTAAATTCGGATTGAAGAGATTGGTAATCCCCCTCACTGACTGTCTCAAAATCTTCTTCGGAACAAAACATCGCATAGGCGTAATCAATAAAGCTTGTATCACAACCTATTTCTTCCATGGCCTTTGCAACCTGGCCGGGTGTGTAGACTTCATGGCCCCCATACCCTGAAACTAAAAATGGAGGCAGGTTTCTGGCTATACTCTTAATCGCGCGGTTTTCGCGCATTTTCATTAAGATTCCCATATTTCATTCCTTGTAAAGTAAATACGCGAAACTACTTTTATCAAGCAGTTTTAATACAGACAAGCTCAGTGAGGATAAAACATGCGCCGGTCCTCATATCCGTAACTCTGATAAACATAAATGAAATTAATTCCCCTATAAACTGTCCTAGAATAATTGGTCACGCCTTTACCCTCATATTAAGACTGATTCTCTAGACTAGAACACCGTCCACTTTCTCTTAAACAAGATTGAATGAAGAAAAACCCTTCTTCTTAGGGGTAAATGATCAATTTTGCTTATCCGGACTCGCCAATTAGCGCAATTGCCAAGTTATATCTATACTCCATTATCGCCAACGAAATTAACACTGGCTTGCTTCAAATCGCAGCTATAAATACCTATAAAAAGTGGCTATTTAACAAATCTGACGTGGAAGATGTGTTTTGTTAATAGAAAGTCCTAAAAATACAGTTTCAGATGAGTACATAAAAGAGCTGGAACACGAGCTAAATGAGCTAAAGCTAAATAAGCAAAGGGAAATTTTTAATTCTCAAGCAATTCAGCTTATGTATCAGGCTTTTGTGAATGCTTCCGATGCCGATGAGTATTTCAAGCAGGCCTTGGAAATCATTGGCTCATACTCAGACGTTGATTACGCTTGGCTCATTACGCCTTTTTGTGATGACGTGAGACTGGTACGCTCTTACCTCGTATCTCCCCACCCCGGGGCCGACATCAATATACGAGATGTGCCGCTCGCTGAAGTTATCCCGAATTCTGAGCGCTTATCCAAGTATGTTGGGGCTTGCTTTTCCTCCCAGTACATCACCCCTTCTGCCATTGGCATTCCAAGTCAAGATTTTTCCGGCCCCTCCCAACAGATCATGACCAAGATCGAGATCAAAACGGGTGAGCCCATGTTGCTGGGGATCAATTATGCCGACCCCGAATCAACATTCGATGAAACCGACGTTTTCTATTTCTCGCTGCTGGCCAATGAGTTTGAGAAAAATGCCTGCACTCTGCAACGCCTGAAGAACAAAAGCTTATTGTTTGAAAACTCTGAAACCCCAATGTGGTGTGAAGATCTCAGTGAGTTGAACGATTATTTAAAGGACCTGAGAAAGCAGGGTGTTCAGGATATTGAGGAGTACCTGGCGAACAATAGCCGGGAAATCTATGAGCTGCTGGTAAGAATGCCCATCGTCAAAATCAATCGAGCTTGCTTGAAATTGTTCAAAGTTGACAGTGAAGAGGCATTCGATGGTATATCCAAAAACCTCCTAGGTCCGGGTGCCATTGCCGTTTTCAAAAAGGAGATTGCCGCCTTCTGGAATTCCGATGATTCTTTCAAATCAGAATTCAATTTTGTGAATGCCGAAGGCGAAATTATTATTGTTGAGCTAAAAATTCAAATACCCAAAGGTGATCGTGAATTCTACCTTGTCCCCGTCAGTTTGACAGATATGACTGAACAACGGCGAATTGACAAAAAGCTGAAAGAAACCCTTTTGCGTTACGAATTGGTGGTGCAAGGTTCCTACGGAGCCATATGGGATTGGAATGTCGTAGAGAAAAATGTCTACTTTTCCAAAAACTGGTGCGAGCTAAGGGGATACCGGCAGGATGAAATATCGGACTCCCAAGAAGAGTGGATCAAAGGCATCCATCCCGACGACGCTCCCAGAATCCTGCAAGCTGTACAAGACCACTTCGAAGGTAAAACGGAGGTGTTCCAGGAAGATTATCGCATCATTTGTAAAAACGGTGATGTGAAATGGGTGGCTGATCGCGGCGTTGCCGAATTTGATTCCGAAGGTAATGTGCTTCGCATGGCGGGCTCGGAGTTTGATATAACCGAACGCCGCCTTTTGGATGAACGCCTGAGGCTGGTCGCCAGTGTCTATGAGAACTCAGCTGAGGGAGTGATGATTCTCAACAAGCAAGGCGTCATCATGGACGTCAATAATGCGTTTGAAAAAATCCTGGGTTTCAAGAAGTCAGAAGTTGTCGGGTCCCGACCGGAGATGTTCTCATCGGAAAAGAAACATCGCTCCAGCTATAGCAGTGTTTGGTCCGGCCTGAAGAACTTCAAACAGTGGCAGGGCGAGATATGGAATCATCATAAAGATCGAAGCAAACGCCCCAGCTGGCTAACCATTAGCTGTGTTTATGATGGTGACGAGCTGACCCACTACGTGGGCTTGATGACCGATATCAGTCAAATCAAGAAGTCTGAGGAGATGCTTTATCAGCTTGCCCACCACGATACTCTGACAGGCTTGCCCAATCGCCTTTTGCTCAACGAACGATTGGAACAAGCAATGAGGTACGCGCTCCGTCGTAATCGACATGTGGCGGTAATCTTTGTGGACTTGGACAACTTCAAATTCGTCAACGATGGCATGGGGCATGCCGTGGGTGACAAGTTGTTGAAACAGGTGGCCGAAATACTGAGTGAAACGGTTCGAGCCGACGATACCGTTGCACGCATTGGCGGCGACGAATTCCTGCTGGTACTGGGTGATATTGAAAACCCGGAAAACGTTGGCTATGTCGCTGAAAAACTGCTCAACAAAATCAACTCAAAGGTGACCATCGGCGACCAGAACGTTCGGGTTTCCGCCAGCATGGGGGTTGCCGTTTACCCCAACGATGGCGAAGATAAATCCACGTTGATTCGCAACGCCGATGCGGCCATGTATCGAGCCAAATCCTCGGGCAAAATGAACTTCCAGTTTTATACTGAGGAATTGACCAAGAATGCCATTGAGCGTATGTCCCTTGAAGCGGACTTACACGATGCAATCAGCAACAATGAACTGCATATCCACTACCAGCCACAAATCGATATCAAACAGGGAAGAGTTGTCGCTGTCGAGGCCCTTTTACGGTGGTTTCACCCAAAACTTGGCCCGGTTTCTCCCGATAAGTTTATTCCACTGGCTGAAGAAATTGGTCTTATTGAGGATATTGGGACCTGGGTATTACGAGAAGCTTGCGCTCAGTTTAAGCGATGGCAAGCAGGCGGTCTTACCATTCAAACACTGGCTGTCAATGTTTCCAACCGGCAGCTGCAGAAAGGCAACTTCCCTGAGTTGGTAAAGACCATTCTGGATGAAAGCGAACTCGGTGCCTCTCATCTGGAGCTTGAGATTACTGAAAGCATGCTCTTGGAAAACCCTGAGTTCGCCGTACAACAACTCCATCAGCTGAAAAAGCTTGGGGCAACAATCGCTATCGATGATTTTGGCACAGGCTATTCGTCACTCAGCTATTTGAAGAAGTTACCTATTCATAAACTGAAAATCGACAAGTCATTTATTAACGACATCGGGAATAATGGCGATGACAATGCGATCACGGAAGCCATTATTGCCATGTCAGAAAGGCTCAGTCTGGATGTGATTGCTGAAGGCGTAGAAACTGAAAATCAAGAAAGCTTTTTATTGCAAAATGGCTGTAACAATGTTCAGGGATTTCACTATTGTAAACCCCTCCCCGCCACCGAAGTTTCAAGCTACATCAGCGCCAAACGACTCAACCCGAAAAGCTGAGTTTACTCGTTCACGGCTCTGTTCTTTTTCTCCTGATACATCAGGCTGTCAACCTCAGTGATCATGGTATCCAAGTCTGAAGAATCTACCTTTGAAAAACACTTCAAACCAAAACTCACATCGAGATTGATGCCCACATACTGATGGGAAAACTCACGTTGAAAAGCCTCGCAGGCATCGTGGCAACTCTGCCTGAGTTCAGATTCTGATCCGGCCTGACACAAAGCAATCACCACGAACTCGTCACCACCGACCCGGGCGATAATATCGGTCTTTCGAAAACTGTTTTTCAACGCGTCTGAAACCGCAACCAGACATTCGTCACCTTTGTGGTGACCGAAGTTATCATTGAGCAATTTAAGATTATCGACATCAAAGTAAATCAAGCCCAGTTCAAGACCAAACCGTTGCTGATCATTAATGCGCTGCTGGCCAAGGCTTCTAATACCCCGAACATTGTATAAGCCGGTCAGGGAATCGGTTATCGCCACTTGTTGCAGCTTTTCAATATCCCAAAGGTGCTGAAGCTCACCACTGACCAGATCTCTCAGTTGAGCCATCAGATCAACAAAGCTTTCTTCATATTCGGTGGCTTTGGTGTCAATTGAACAGATGGTTCCGAAGATTTCACCGTCAGGCCAGAAAATGGGGAAGCCCAGATAAGAGCGCACTGGCCCACTGCACACCGGAGGCGCATCAGACCATTCTTTCTGTCCCACCGCATTATTCACATATAGCTGATTGCGGGTTTCAACCACCCGGCGACAGAAACTTTTTACTTCCCAAGCCCAGGTATCGCCAGGGCCGATAAAGTTATCGTCGTTACTGCTGCTTGAAAGCGCAGTAAATTCATCGCCATTAAACTGAACAATAGCACCGCAGGCGGTACCGTAGATTCGAGAGATCAGATCTACCGTTGTTTGCCACTGATCTAAATCCAGCGCTTCAGGAGGGTAATTTCGGAAGCAACGCTTTAACTCGCTCATAACATCCACATTTCTTATAAGGCTAATGTGATTCGAAGCAGGCACGCGATTATAGATGCCACAAAGATTATTCTAGCGAACTTTTTCAAGAATACCAGAGAGCCAAAACACTGTCCCGATATGGACAGGCATACAAGAAACCTGAACCCGGATGCCAGGGCGCACAATAAAACGGGCGGTGAGGCCCGTTGTTACCGTTGAGTGCTTACAGGGCGACTTAGCCAGTCTTCAGGTTTTTTTCCTGCATTAACTGATCGATGCTGCTGAGGAACAGTTCACTGGAGTCCTCCGCTCGACGCATATCAGAAATAATCGTCTCACGAATGTCCTTATTATTGCGCCAGTTCTTGTCTCGGTAAGACACGGCTGATTTAAGGTAATCGTGCAGTTGACGATGTGGATCTTCCAGACCTTTATAGGAAGGCAGATGGGAATAATGAGTAGAACCTTCACCTTTGTAGTACCACCCGCCCATCTCACAATCGGTGTGATCAATCGTCAGCTCTTCAGGAATGTCATTATCTCCATCACCCAAAGCCAAATAGCCACTCTGCTTTAAGATCACATGATCAATCTTCATCAAGGCACCGAAGGTCAGATCTTTTGCGCTCAGCACGTAGTTATTGGTTTTTTCAGCCGATTCGGAAAATTCCACAAATCGCTTTTTGAAAGATTCAACCTGATCATTCATCTCAGCGGCTGCAGAACTGGAAGTTTCAGCCTTCTTGACCATTTCTTGTACACGATGACTGAAACCACCAATAATTGACGCCACGCCCGAAGCGGATTCCTTGGTACGATTTGAAAGACTCTTAACCTCTTCAGCCACTACCGCAAAGCCTCTGCCCTGCTCTCCTGCACGAGCAGCTTCAATGGCAGCGTTCAAGGCCAGCAAGCTGGTTTGATCGGCAATTTCCTCAATAATCGACAGAGATTCCGATACGTTCTTACTGTCTTGACCCAGCTCTGCAACCACACGAGCAACATCTTGAATACTCACGTTGATCTCTTCAAGGCGAGTCGACATAGCGTTCACCTCAACGTGACTGTCCTTGGCGGCCTTGCCATTGTGGTGGGCGATTTCCTCAACAGATTTCACTTCATTGTTAATGCGATTCAGATCCACCTGGCTGACTTTCAGGTTTTTAATCAAATTGGTGGTATTCAAACTGTGCAGTTCAGAATGCAATTCATTGGCTGCCAACAGATCCATGCCATCTTTCATGCGTTCAATCGATACATTAATCGAACACAAAGATTTACCCAATTGTCCCGGAAGCCCGCGATACAAAGCAGTGCGCTCATAGGAACCTCGAGCAACGTGGGTAAAGCAGCTGTTAACTTCCTTAAAATAAGATTCAATATAATCCAGAAAGTCATTCAGTTCCCAAGCGACCATGCCCAGCTCACCCATACCAACCGTATCCACAACACGCTTGTTAAAACCACCTTTGTTCGCGGATCGAATCGTACAGAAAACCTGATCGATGGTTGTAAAAACCCGGGTGACAATGCGATGTCCGATAATGGCCAGAATACAAGTGGCCACAGGTGCAATCAGCAACCACATTGCCGGGTCGTAGAAGAAAAAGAAAAATGCATTGTTGGCAAACATAACCAGCGCCACACCCCAGAGAGTAAATTGCGCTTTTGTTTGCAGAAACGGTATCTGTGAACTCACCGAGTTCTTGTTGGATTTACCTGTTGTTGCCGCGATACTCATAGCGATTGCCCCCGATCTGCATCCAGTTCCACCATAAAGCGATTGTATGTGGTGCTATTGCCTTCCAGAAACTCATCAATGATTTTCCAGGATCTATCGGGTGCCGATTTCTTATCGCCGATTTTTTCTTCCTCACGCATTTTTGCGTAGAAGTCTTCAACGAGTTTAATTGCCTCACGACCGGGCTTGCGTCGTACCGAGTAATAACCACGCAGATTGCCGGATTCGTCATAGTCTGGCGTAACGTTCGCAAATACCCAATAGTAAGAACCATCGCGGCAAAGATTTTTCACATAGCCGAAAAATTCATTGTTCTCTTTAAGGTCAGCCCACATCTTGCGGAAGACTCCGCGGGGCATATCCGGATGTCGAATGACATTATGCTGGACACCAATAAGCTCTTTTTCCAAAAAGCCGGAAATTCGCATAAAGGTGCGGTTGATGTAGGTAATTCGACCGGTAACATCGGTCTTACTGACAATCAGATCATCTTCAGCCAACTCAACTTCACTGTTCCTGAGCTGAATTTTGAGACCACCATTCCTCGTTAAAATCATTGGTTCCCTCCGATATATCTCCACTGGCAAGCCATTAGACATGGCAAGACTAGTAAAATTGTCGACCCGACAACTTATTACTTTAGCAGTAGGGCACAAAACATGTGTGATACCACGACATTATTTGTACTTATTGCCAAATTTAGGAATTGGGAGATTTCGAAAGCGTCTTTCCAAAAACAACACCGTGCAAAATTGGCAGATTTAAATATCTTTTTGAGAAACACTACAAATAGAAAGGTTTTAAGGTATTTTGAAGGCTATGCCAAACTCTTGAAGATCTGCTTAACAATATAGATAACATTAAGCTGACTCCGGCTTCAGTTTCAATCTTCCCGGCACAAGACAAACCAGTTTGGCATCCATTTGGAATGCGCCGCCTTGGCCTTCTTGGCGCGGCCGATGGAGACATGGCAACTGACCCGACGCATGTAGTCGTAGTTGCCAGAATAGAAAAATCGGCCAAGCCTACGCTCGTTACAATGAATCTCAGGCCAAGCTGTTGCCTTTTCCTCTGGCACTCGGGTGTAATCGATAACCACACCGTGATCATCAGCCTCATCAGAAGAGGTGCCCCTTGCGACAAAATACCCATCCCCGATAAGTGATTTAAGGGCATAAACGTTGTAACCCGAAAACTCCCCTGGGGTGGAAGTCCGACACATAACTTTTTGAAACTTAGTGAACGCAGGAAGCGAATTCTTCCCCCAATGAATCACCGGCTTCAAAGGATCTACAGACTCAGGTACGAAATAATCCATGGTCAATCGCTCCGAACCTTCTGCCGCATCCCACAGTAACTGTTGTTGCTTGGCGCTCAAATTAGTCGATTCGTAGATTCTCTGCGCCTGCTCCAAATTATCCAAATACTCTGCCAGCCCATCGAAGTGGCATTTTTCATCTTCAAAAAACTTGTCGATACTCATTCAGGATTCCCAGTGCTTGGCGCTTGAGGGGAGATTGAAACGCGCCGGTATCTATTATTATTTTTAACTTCAGAGGTCACACTTTGCAATACGCGACTACTGGTAGCGTTTCAATGTAACACAGGCGAGGTAAAAGCTGCAATTCTCGAGAAAAGCCAGCCATTGACAAAATAGGGAGTTTACAATTCAACTCGCACAAATAAACCGAGGAACGACAAGATTTGAAATCAGGGGAATGAGATACAATGCCGAATACATCGGGCTACGGCAGAGGAACGCGACAAGAGCCCTGACTGATACATCAGTATCGAAAAGCCAATATATCAGCCAATGGCCTATTTTAGGTTTAGAACGAGAAAGTCAACGAGGCTCTGACATCCTGTCCCGGCTCTTTATAGCCATTTACCACGCCCCAACCCGGAATATGAGAATAATCCGCGACACTCGAGTGGTCACGATAATCCTCATCGAAGGCATTAATAATCGCCAGATTCAACTTGAGGTTTTTACTCGGGGTCCATTCTGCATAGAAATCGTGAATATCGTATCCGGGTTTATCAACAGTTTGAACAGAACCAATCCAACCAAGTTGAACGGCACGTTGCAGCACTTCAATATTATTCAGATCTTCTACGCGACTATAGTTCCAGCCAATTTTTACAGTCGAGCTGATCGCGTAGTTCAGGTTTAAATTCCAGGTATCACCACGGGAATTACCCAAACCATTATACTCATAGCCCATCAAATCGATTTTCCCACGGGGAATAGAAAACAGGTCTGCGGCAGGATCCAGAACGGCGTCAACACTGGAGAATCCAAGCTTCGCCTCAAGATCATCATTGAAACGATAAGCCACCTCCAATTCGTAGCCATCGGTTTCAACCGTTCCGATATTCTCGAAAAGAATAGGCTGAGTTCTGGCACCACCCAGTTGATCATAAATAACATCGTCGATTTCAGATCGGAATACAGCAACCTTCGCGTAGAGGTCCGGTGTTGTGTACTCAATGGCTGTTTCGATATTTTTAACGCTTTCTGCCTTCAAATCAGCCGGGGTAAAGGCGGAATCAATGGTAAAGCCGTCACCAATTTCCTTGCCGCGAGTCGCTTCCGCGTATCCAGCACTGATCTGCCATTCATCGTTAAACTTGTATTCAAAGCCGGCGTTAAGACTCACATCAGAGCTGTCAAAGTCCTGTAATGGATTGCCAAAGCGATTAGGCAGCTTTTGCTCAAATTCATAATCATCGAAACGTGCACCATAGCTAAGCAATAAGTCATCCGTCACTTGGGAATGCACCTGGACATAAGCCCCCAGAACACGCCCTTCTTCATTGGCGGAAACGGGCTCAGCAATCAAACCGCTTTCAACTTCATCTTCGCGCAAATCCACACCATAGGTGAAACGATGCGCACCCAGCTCGCTGGTATTACGGATATCAAAACCGTAACTGGTGATTTCTGTTTTATAGGTAAACAGTTCTCGCTGGAACGAGGATTGGGTGTGATAAGCCGATACTTCAAGGTTTAACAGTTCCTCACCGGTGAGTGTGTAGTTCGCAGCAAATGTTTGTCGCTCGCCTTTACCGGTATACAAGGGGGCGGTTTGCGCCGGTGCCCAGTTTGGCTGACGCGGGAAAGCCCCTTCTTCATCTCGCTCTTCATAGCTGAGGGACAGATGTTGATTGTCGTTGATTTCACCACTGACTTTGAAGAAGTTCAGAGTTTGTTCGGCCTGGGAGCCTGGCAGCACAGTGCCATCGCCCGCTTCAGCACTGTCACGGTCGGTGTTGCTGTGGTAAGCCAACACCCCCCAAGTATCCGTCAAACGACCATACAGGCTGGCACTATATTGGTGGCCATCATTACTGAAATAACCGGCTTTCACCTTTCCGCCGAAGGATTCACCTTCGGCCAGAAGATCGTTGGCATCTTTGGTTTTGAATCGAATGGAACCACCGATTGCGCCTGCGCCACTGGTTGCTTCACCCGCACCGGATTGCACTTCAACTTCTTTCAGCAGATCCGGGTCGATGGTGACCCGTCCAATGTGATGGAACAAGGTCGACGTTTGAGGAGAGCCATCTACGGTGACGTTAATCAGAGCATCTTCGAGACCACGAACATATACTTTTTGCGTAATGCCGCTCGCGCCACCACCAACAGAAATCGACGGGGTCAGTTTAAAGACATCTTCCAAATCATTGGCCTGATACGCTTCCAGCTCCTGAGTGGTAATCAGAGCATTCGTTGCCTCCCCTACCACAACGATGGTTTCCAAAAGCGGCTGATCGGCTTTTTTATCTTCTGCCTGCGCAGCAATGCCGAATACCGATCCACTCGCAGCAGCTATAAAAACAGCCAATGATTTTTTCTGAAAGTTGGATTTCATGTCAGTTGAACCTGTTTCTGTCAGTTTGAATAAATGAGAATTATCCTCATTTTTGAAACGCTTCACAGGGTTGTTACAACTGTTACATTTGCTTTAGATATTTCCTCACGTTAGATTGTCGCTCGCTCAAATCTCCAGTTCTGTTCATTGAGTGCTTTCGAGGAAAGTCATGAAATACGCACCAACATTTATCAAGTACCGCATTTTACTGGCCTGCCTTGGCGGTTATCTGGTCGCTAATTTATGTGCGATTGCATTGAGCAAAATCCTTCCCATATCTATGGACGAAAGTGTAGCACTCGCAATGGCTTGCAGTTTTTTATTTTATACGGCGGCTATCATCTGGGTATTTTCAACAAGCACTTTGAAATCTGCCAGCCTTGGATTACTAATCGCAGCGTTGATATCACTTGTGATTGTCGTCGGAAGTCAATTTCTGGAGTCTGCCGCATGAAGTTTCGTCAATCGATGAATTGGCTGCACACATGGTCTGGATTGGTATTGTGCTGGCTATTGTATTTTATGTTTATAACAGGGTCTGCGGGGTATTTTGATCATGAAATTGACCGCTGGATGAAACCTGAGATACCCGTTCAACAAGGAACATTTGATACTCGCTCCTTACTTCCCAAAGCCGAAGAGCGACTACAGAAAGTTGCTACTGAAGCCGACCAGATATACATAGAATTTCCCCTATCTCGATATCCATTTTTTGCTTTGTGGTGGCACAACCCCAAGGACGTTAGCACAGGAATTAAACCTGGCTGGCACAGTGAATTACTTGACCCGAATACCGGCAAGACCATCGAATTTCGAGAGACCGGTGGTGGGGAATTGCTTTATCGAATGCACTATATCTTGCATTATATCCCCAAGAGCCTGGGCCATTGGATTACCAGCCTGGGGGCGATGCTGATGTTCCTCGCCTTGATAAGTGGCATTGTTATTCACCGCCGTATATTCAAAGACTTTTTCAGTTTTCGACGGGGTAATGAAAAAAGGGCCTGGCGTGATATGCACAATATTCTCGGTGTACTGCCCCTGCCCTTCTATTTGATGATTACCTACAGTGGGCTGATGCTATTAATGTTCAGCACAATGATCGCTATTCCGGTCGCTCAGTACGGTACAGGACCGGAGTTGCGCTCAGCTTATGATCGTTTTTTTTCCGAACCACCATTAAGGGAAGCCTCCGGAATTAAAGCCAGTAATATTCCGCTGTCCACGATGTACAACAGCGCAAAGGAAGCAATGGGTAACGACCCAATCAGTTTTATCAACATACATCACCCAGGTGACCGTGATGCCTTTGTCGAGTTTGGCACGCCTTCCAAAAGCGGTTTGGACACCTTCAGTCCAGTAGCTTTCGACGCCCACAATGGAAAGCCCTTGGCGTCGGAAATACAGCATCAACATACACCAACCCAGGGCTTCTACCATACCATGGAACACCTCCATGAAGGCTTGTTTGCCGGCCCGCTATTACGATGGCTTTATTTCCTGAGCGGTATTATGGGTGCTGGCATGGTCGCAACGGGCGCACTTCTCTGGACGCGGAAAGAACGCAGTGACCCAATGAAAAACAACGGAAATGACAAGGTTCTCACCATTATTGAACGCTTGAATGTTGGCGTCATTATCGGTTTACCAATTGCAATAGCCGCCTACTTCTGGAGTAATCGTCTCTTGCCAGTCGGCATTTCAGATCGTGCCAACTGGGAGGCTAACAGCTTGTTTATCGTATGGTTTATCACCTTGTTGCAACCCTTCCTAAACCGAAACAAATCACTGAACGCATCATGGACACTGCAGTTGAAAATCGCCAGTGCGGCCTATATTTTTATTCCGGTTCTGAACTTTGCGAGTTCCGATAATCACTTATTCAATGCCGTCTCTCATGGAGATTGGGTATTAGCTGGGTTCGATATCGCGATGTTAATGTTTGGAGTATGTTTTGCTCTCGCCAGCCTCAAAGTCCCCATTCAGAAAGAACAGAATTATTCACTGGTAACCTCCCAAGGTAGTACATCACCATGATGCTTGCTTTTCTGTTTATGCTACTGGGGCTGATTGCCTTATCTATGGTCGATAAGCGTCACCAAAAACAGGTTTATGCCAATTTCAATTTCCAGATAGATGTTCGCGGCGGATGGTACAAGCTGCTCGCTTGGCCCTGTTTGGTTTTCTCGGGCTACTTTGTATTCGCCGCTCACGGCATCGCCTTAGGTACGGTGTATTATGTTGCGAGCATTACCTTTGCGAGTCTGTTGATCTCCATAGCACTCAGTTATCAGCCCCGAGCACTGATTGTTATGATCATTGCAAGCTTGCTATTACTCACTGGAAGCTTGCTGAATGGGTAAATAGATTTCTACCTGCAGACCACCAACGTCACGATTACGCGCCAGCACCTGACCACCAACAGCCTCAATCTGGCGCTTTGCCAGTGCCAAGCCTAAGCCAAAGCTATTATGGGAACTGGAACGTGCTCGATCTTCACGGAAAAAAGGCCGAAAGATTTTATCGAGCAAATCCTCAGCGACACCTGGCCCTTCATCCGCAACATTAATCTGATACTCCCGCGAGTGCTGTTGAATGGAGACATTCACACAGCGTCCGGGAGGCGTAAAACGCATGGCGTTACGAATGATATTTTCCAACGCCTGCCCCAGTGATCGATTGTTGGATTTCTCTAGAGGTGCATATTCTGGGAAGTTCGCCGCTATTTCACGATCTGGAAATTCAAAGCGTGCATCCCGAATAACAACATCCAAAAGATCAACCAAATCCAGATCCTCCTGATTCAAACTCGGTCTCTCATTGTCGAGCCAGGCCAGAGTCAGGGTATCTTCCATCAACTTCCGGATTTGTTGCGATTCGTGTTCTACTCGATCAATACAGCTTTCATTGGCAGGATCACATCTGAGCATTTCCACCGCAACATCCAGGCGAGCAAGTGGCGTACGCAGCTCATGCGACATATCGGCAATCAGTTGACGCTGACTGATAATCATCTCCCCAATTCGACTTGCCATCTGGTCGAAGGTGTTAGCCAACTCCGCCAGCTCGTCCTTTCGATTGCCAAGCCGCTGACTCACCTGCACATCAAATTGTCCTTGGGAAAAAGATCGAGTAGCAAGCTGTAATTGTCGTAATGGGCCCATAATGTGCCGATAGAGAATGATGGCGACGATCGCCAGAAGCAGCATCGGTACAACAATTTGCAAGATAATTCTGGCTTGCCCCCAGTAGACACCAGGCCGCATTCTTTGGGGCAACCTGATTAGAAAATGCGTACTGCGGTTCTTGAAAGTTACTTCCATCACCGGATTGGTTTTAAAGTACAAATGGATCTTCCAACGAACGCTGCGGCCCAGCCTGAAAGATTTATAATATCGTTGATCATCAGGATGATTGGCGATTGAATGAAGCTTCGACTCCACCACCGCTGCCCAGGTATTTTCCCGCTCCATCAAAGTGTCAAGCCAGGCAATCAATGCTTCCTGATCGCCAGCGAAGTACAATGCTTCCGCTTCCCGACCCCAAGCGATAAGTTGCTCCTGATCATTTTCAGCGAGATAACTCATGCCCTCCTCAGTACGAGACGTGAGCATATAAATCGCATAGAAAAACGCTACAGTGCCCGTAACGATGATCAGACACAGCTTCCAGAATAAACGACGATTCATGAGAGATAATAACCTTGGCCCTGCACGGAACTGAGTCTGTCACCACACCAACCGGCATTGTCCAGCTTTCTTCTAAGCCGACTTAGGTGCATATCCAAACTGCGATCATGTGCTCCAAAGCTGCGTTTTAAAACAATTTGATAGAGATAGGGTTTACTGAGAACCTGGTCCTTGTGAAGCAGCAGACTCCAAAGCAAATTAAACTGTGCCTGTGTCAGATCCAGCTCGGAGCCGTTCACGCTCGCCAACTGCTCGGTTCTCGACAATAGCAATCCATCAAGAGAGAGTTTATCCCGGCTTTTAGGCGCTGTTTCCCCAAGGCATCGCCTCAGCAACGCCTCAATTCTTAGAATCAATTCAGTGGTGTTAAACGGTTTCGAGAGATAGTCATCCACACCATGGTTAAAACCTCGAATTCGCTCTTCTTCCGCACCGCAGGCCGTCAACATGATGACAGGGGTCTGACAATACTCGCGAAGAATATCCATAAACGAAAAGCCATCTCGCTTAGGCAGCATGACATCCAACAAGATAAGCTGGTGACCACCAGACACAGCACGCAGCAATCCATCGTCGCCGTCGAAGCATTGCTCTGTTGAATAACCTTTACTGGAAAGCAATTCCGATAACTGACAATTCAGATTTTTGTCATCTTCTACAATCAGAATATTTGGAGGGTTCATGCGCTATTTAACCTGTTATTACGTACTGCATTTGCCTCTCACCCACATTACGGCTTGTACCTATGTGGCGACAGTGCAGCAGTTTTGAAATTTCAGTAGTGGCCCGCTTAAACAGCTGACCACCTTTTACATCAGGCTAAATAGTTTTTAGGGGCGTAGGTTATCAGTAATCCTGATTTCAGTTAAGCCTAAAGTCGTACTTGCCGTGAAATATCAAATCGGATTTGCGACAGCCATCAAAACTCTCTTGTCATCTCACCCCATCAAACGAGCCACCCACAGGGTGCGCCTATTTCCAGGACTTGCTATTGATTCAAGCAAACCATATTATTGATCGAACGATCGATCAATAATATAAATACCACTGTTTATGCCCAAGAGAGGGCCCAGAAAGAGAAGCAACAGAAAGGAGCAAGAGAGAAGACCATGAGCGAAGTTAACCTATTGGTGCGCGTCAGCGCGAAGGAAGAACACATTGAAGAACTCAAGGCTGAAATGCGTAAGGCCCAGGCCCTGACACATCAGGAAGCCGGCTGTATTCGCTATCAGTTTTACCAGGATCGTAAAGTACCCCATATGTTCTATGTGCAGGAATGCTATAAGGACAAAACCGCGTTTCTTGCCCACGCCAACTCCGATCATATGGCAGCTTATCTGGCTACCACAGAGGGCATGATTCAATCGGTGGATATGCACAAAGTCGATCCGGTTTAGGAGTCAGCTCAAGGCTCAAGAGTCAGGTACGGGGATTGATTGATAGCCTTTAGCGATCAGGAGCACTTATGAAAAAAGCATCGGGTATCGGGTGGAGCGACGTTGAATCTGCAAGCCGGGACGAGTTAACAGCCTTACAAACTCAACGGCTGTCACATACCCTATGGCACGCCTATGAGAACAGCCGTTTCTACCGCGATAAGTTTGATCAGCACGGTGTGCATCCCCAGGATTTTCAACATCTGGAGGATTTACAGAAATTTCCTTTTACCGAAAAGTCGGATCTGCGGGATAACTACCCTTTTGGCATGCTGGCCATTGCGCGAGACAAAGTGCAACGGGTTCACGCCTCCAGTGGCACGACGGGTAAACCTACTGTCGTTTGCTACTCCAAAGCGGATATAGACATGTGGGCTGATATCATGGCGCGCTCTATCTATGCAGCGGGTGGCCGTCCCGGTGATATGATCCATGTTGCCTATGGTTACGGATTGTTTACCGGCGGCCTCGGCGCACACTATGGCGCAGAAAAGCTTGGCTGCACCGTCATTCCCATGTCGGGCGGCCAAACCGAAAAGCAAGCTACGTTGATTCAGGACTTTAATCCCGACATTATTATGGTCACTCCGTCCTACATGCAGAATATTGCTGATGAACTGGAACGCCAGGGTGCGAACGTTCAACAACTCAATTTGCGACTTGGCATTTTTGGTGCGGAACCCTGGACCGAGGCCATGCGCAATAACATCGAGCAGCGTTTGCAAATTCAGGCTCTGGATATCTACGGCCTTTCTGAAATCATCGGGGGCGGTGTTGCCCAGGAATGCTCTGAAACCAAAGATGGCCCTACCATTTGGGAAGATCATTTTTATCCCGAAATTATTCACCCGGAAAGTGGGCGAGTACAAGACGATGGCGCTTCAGGTGAACTGGTCTTCACCAGCCTTACCAAAGAGGCCATGCCCATCATTCGTTATCGCACAAGGGATTTGAGCCGCTTGCTTCCAGGAACCGCCAGAACCATGCGCCGGATGGACAAAATCACTGGCCGTTCTGACGACATGTTTATCGTTCGAGGGGTAAACGTATTCCCCAGCCAAATTGAAGAACAAATTCTCGCGCAACCCGAGCTGGCCCCACACTACCAAATCGAAGTTTTCCGACAAGGCAATCTTGATGCTGTCAAAGTCTCAGTGGAATTGGCAACAAAATGTCCACAGGCAGTGAGAGAGCAAAGCGCCCAACAATTACAACAACGCATTAAAGCTATCGTTGGCATCAGCGCCGAAATCAATGTCGGCGAGGAATGCAGTATTCCTCGCTCCGAGGGAAAAGCCAAACGCTTGATTGATCACCGTAGGTTTTGAACCACCACGTGCCTTGATTGGCTGGCATTCTAGGGGTTATTCTCACCCTGCAAATAGCTCCGTAAAAAAGCTGCCGATGTTGCCTTATTGCGTTCTGGCGCACTGAAGTAATACAGGCTGGCAGATAAGCTTCGGCAGGCCTGGAGTTTTTCCTCTTTGGTTTCGGCAGTAAATGGATCGAGAACAAACTTCATCTCATAGGGTTTACGGTTCATCGCGACAGGAAGATGCCGTTTAAGGTTTTCAAACTGTCGCTTCATGTCCCTGGCCAAAGCTCGTGTTCGATTACTGGGCCCGGCTTTCAACATCAAATTATCACCGGCGCTGATAAAACCCTGGGTATTGCTGTGTTCCAACACCAAGCCCAATCGCAATAAATCACTTCCGCTCAGCGCAATATCGTGACAAGAGGCGCCGTACTTATCGGCGAGGAAATCCAACCAGTTCGCCAGAGCCAGCGCATACTGAATCACATCAGCATCCGGAGCACGCAGTATACTCAATCTGGTTTGTGTGCTGAAAAAGCGCCAGAACTCTTCCAAAAAGGCACTGTCCGCCGCACCCTGCCCGCCACTTTCATAAGCGAGCCCACTGCGCTCCAGAAGTCGAGCCTTTTCCTCCGGATGTGCTTCATAGGCTTTCACCGTACCTGGAAAACCCTCAAAATAAATGCGGTACATTTCTTCAGCGGTTGATTTTCCATCCCAGGATTCAGAACAGGCGTTGAGAAAGAATATGCAGAAAACAATAACAGCGGATCGTTTTTTTGGAATAATGAAACCCACGACTCTGCCCCCTTTTGCAGTGCTATTTTTATAGTGTATTTATTAAAAGTATTCGCTTTTTGCTCACGACTTACAGGCGATGAAACACCGCTTGAGTGCGCACTAATGAGTGTGAGGGGGTAGAAAATATCCGTCAACAAAATACAAAATCATCATATTTTGGGATACAAATTCAGCCGATCAAGTATCCAATGCGCCAAATAAAGAAAGAGGGACATGCCCTCTTTCTACTTGTGCCAGATAAACGCTAAAGAAAACAGATTAAACAACCGGATCATCCGGATTGGCCGACTCAGCTTTGCCTGAAAATTCTGACTCCAGATTGCGCAACTGCTCGGAAATATCACGCATTTTGTCATGGGTTCGCAAATCGATATCCAGTTTTTTATCCATACTGCGCACCAGCGGCGAAATGCTGTGTTCAATGGTCTGCGCAAGGGCCGACAAAAGCTTGTTGATTCCCGGCACTGGCTCATTGACCACCTGAACAGATGGCTTCGACTGCCTTACGGCTTCGGTGAGTTCCTCCATAAGCTGCATGAGCTTTTCGCTGTTGTCGTTCTGAGGCTTCAGTTCAGGCTCTGGCTTAGGTTTAGATTCAGGCTTTGACTCTGCCTTAGCCCCGTTTTCAGCGGCATGTTGTGATAAGCCCTGAACGCTTTCAACCAGGTCTGACAATTGCGCAACGACTCGGGCGCCGGTATCGGCATCATCGCCGCCCATGGATTTATTGCGCATGTAGTCCTTTTTGATCTGCTCCCAACGGGCACTCTGTGTTTCCGTGATATTGCCGCGCAACTCCGCCAACTTCAAAAGGTTGTCTTCAGCGCCGGTGGTCAACAGCTGGGCTTCACCCAGATAGTGATCCGCTATCAGCTGCATCAGTTCCTTCTCGTTCATGACCGCCGATAGCTTTTCGGTCATCTTGTTCATGTTTCGGTAGCTTCCCTGCAGTTTGAACGCCGGCTCAGTACGGTACTTATCATTTTGAGCTGCCGACGCGATGTACTGCTTGTTGATTTTGAGCACAACATCCTGAATCACCATCATCTTCTTGAAGACTTCGGTGATTTCATTGATTTCAGCACCACTGTATTGATGACTCAGATCCGTAGTGGGGACATTGGCTCCCTTGGCCAGATCAATGAGCTTGTAAACATCATCCATATCCCGCACAGCCAGCGGCGCCAGAACCGGATTGGAGGTCAGGGAGTTTTCGATATAGCTGAGCGCAAATTGTTCGTCCATCCCCCCAAGAATATCACCGAGGTTGTAGATATCCGCACGGTTCGCAAGCATATCAGGAATCTTAAACGCTTCACCGGATTCGGTATACGGGTTACCCGCCATCACCACACAGAACTTGCGTCCTCGCATATCGTAGGTTTTGGTTTTACCCTTCCACACGCCGTCAACCCTACGAGTGCCGTCACACAGTGAGATAAACTTCTGGAGAAATTCCGGATCGGTATGCTGAATATCATCGAGATACAACATGACATTATTGCCCATTTCCAAGCCGAGATTGAGTTTCTCCAACTCTTTGCGTGCCGTGGCATTGGGGGCTTGTTCCGGGTCCAGCGAAACCACTTCATGACCAAGTGAGGGACAATTGATCTTCATGAAAATCAAACCCAAACGGTTGGCCACATATTCCATCAAGGTGGTTTTACCGTAACCTGGAGGAGAGATCATCATCAACAATCCCATAAGATCGGTGCGCTTACTGTCGCCCACCGTACCCATCTGCTTGGCAAGGTTATCACCAATCAGTGGCAAATAAGATTCATTGATTAAACGGTTGCGCACAAACGAGCTTAATGGGCGCGCCTTAAACTCTTCCAAGCGCAACATATCCCGCTCACTGCGAATGATATCCTGCCGCAGATCCAGGTAACGGTGATAGGCTGGTACGACCTCAAAGCGATGACGCTCCAGCTTCAAAAGAAAAGCATCCAGGCCGAAAGACAGGCTTCGATCTTCGATGATGGCATGATCTCCCATCAAGCCTTCAATCTTGAGTTCCAGATCCACTTCACTTAAACGGCGATCCAAACGCTCATCAGCATTAATCAATGCAACAGCTTCAGGAATATAACTCTCCAAAGACGATAACTGTTTTTCATCTACCAGCGCCTGCAACCAAGCGGCGGTTAAATTCCAACGCTCGGCCGGCCAGCCGATCATCTTTTCCAGCGCCATCTGATAACGACGCCAGGTTTCATCATTCATCGAACGTTTGAGCTCTTCGGCCAACTGTACGGCGTATTTGCTGCCAATAAATTCGATTTGTTCACGCCCCAACTCGGCTACCAGGTAATCCGCAGCGCGACGCATATCCAGCTCACTGACCGGCAAAGGATGCTGCTCAACAAAATCGCGCATGGAGTTGGCCACCTCTTCTGACAGCAGCTCCATGGCTTCACGACTTCGGAATATGGATGCCATCTGCAACGCCGATTGCGCACGCTCGGGCCAGCTGGTGTAGGAAATGGCCGCCTGCTTTTGCTGCTCCTTTCGTTCTTCCTTTCGCCCGTTCTGGCGATTGTTGCGACTCAAACCTTTGATGTTGGCCCAAAAGACCTGGGCCAGTGCTCGACTCAATGGGTCGAACACCAGCAGATCAGCGCTATCAAACGCCGGAATCAAGGTGCGCAGTAACAAGGCTGCATCGTGGTCGTGAACGCCCTTTTCATAACCCTCTTTGTAACGCGGTCCGGCGAATTCGCGAACGACACGATCAAGCTCACCTTCTTTGTTCAAGGCTGCCTTCAGTATTGGCATCGACAAATCATGCTGCTGATGTTTCGCCGCATCAAGAATCAAGGAAGCCAGGTATTCAGCTCGATACACCTCAGGAGTTTCAGATTCCAATCCCATGCCCCAAAACTCTCTGAGCGCCATCAACTCGGGATGCTCAATCACCTCGTAATAATCGGTACCGGTAAGGTGGACATTCAAATGACCGTCCCGGGGAATGATCGTGAGATCCAACTCTTGAGTGTTTACCGAGAACTTATGGCGCGGCCCCAACTTAATGACATTGCCGCCATCTTCATAGATATCGGTTTTGTCGCGCAGGGAACGCAAGGCCTGCTCTTGAATGGCTTTCAGTTTTGCTTCCACATCATCCGCCTTCACAGCGGCATCCAGCTCACGCAGTTGTTCAACCTGCTCGCGGATTTTCATCACCAGGGCATCGGACGCAAAATAGGTATTCAGCTCATCCGCTTCTGTGAATTTCAATGAACGTTTTTCAATGCTGCCCAGAATGCGGGAGGCCGCATCGGAAACCGATTGCGCCTTGCGCTGCCGAGCATCCAGCAATTGTTGCTTGTGACCTTCGAACGATTCGTAAATCTCCTCGCGCTTATCCATGATATCCGCAAGGAACTGATCGTATTCGCTGTACTGGCTTTCCAGCTCTTCTAACTGCACCAGCAAGCGTGAAAGCTGTTCATCACATTTCTCCGGAGTGCTGGAAACGCCCAAAGCATTAGTAATACTTTGTGAAAACAATTTGAACTGCGCAGAAAACTGCGCAATTGCTTCGGATGAACCCAAAGATTTTTGTTTATGTTTGGCACTCGCCTTACTCTGATTCAGCTTTGAATACACCATCGAAATGGAATCGATAATACGAGTTCTTATCGTCGCATCATCCACCTTCAGCGTGCCAATCAACTCTGATAGAAGATCCAGACCTTCGGCGGTACTTTCGATGGTTTCAATCAATGGCTCCAAAACGGCAATGGTCTCCGCCCCGTCAACCTGCTTGTTCAAGTCATCGATTTTATGTAAATACGGTTCCAGCGCCTGCTCATCCGAGAGGAACTCGACGGTACGTTCGGTGAGATTCTCCTCGACCGATTGCAGCTCTTCATCAAGCTTGCCTATTTTTTCCAGATCGATATAGCGCAAACTGCGCATGGTCACCAAATGTCCACGCTGACGGCGCAGCTGAGCCAATGCGTTCACATATTCTTCGGCATTGTCCCAGTTTTCCGGGCGAACCGATTGCAACAGTGCCTCCTGTTGCTGTTCCGCTTCCAGCATACTCCTGGCAGATTGCTGTTGAATGCTCTGGACTTTTTCAAACTCATCAATCACCAACTCTGATGTAGATGATATTTCCTTCAAAACCGCCGCGATGTCCTGGGTTTCAGACTCTTCGATCCAATAGTGATCATCGAATATTTTCTTGGCCGACTTTTCCAGTTCTTCATATAACCGGGCAGAAACACTTTGATTGTTGATCATTCGGCAAATGCTGTAGAGATCGGACACCCCTCGAACCAATTCAGCATTACCGATACGCCCCAAAAAACTCTGACTGGCAGGTGCCTTGCTAGCGTATTCTGCACTTTCAAAGGGCGTTTCCCATATTTGCATAGGATGTACACGTGTCGGCTCCACCTCGGCCGAGAAAATCACCAGTCGGCCATTTTCGGCCAAGGCATATCCGTGGCCGTAAATCGGGTTCTGCAATGCCTTCTCAATCAGATTATAGGAGAACAGGCCTACCACCCCATCTTCAGGCTGATAAAACACGTACAGCATATCTTCGCCATTGGGCGAACGGATCTTGCGTTTGAACTTCAGCCCTTCGGTTTCTTCATCGAAATGTTTGAATTCACCCGTTTGCAGATAATACCCACCCGGGAAGATAAGCCCATGGTCTTCCGGAAGTTGAACACAGGATTCACCAATCGCATCGACCCTGAGGACTTCTTCGGTGAGGGTGTTGTAAATAAAGTAGCGCCGATTATCTTCACGATAAGGCCGCACTTTAATCAGAATCAGACTGCCAACCGCTGCATAGGCGATCTCAGCATCATCCAGAGATTGAGTCTTATCTTCTACGGTTTCGCGATAAATGCCCAGGCCGTCTTCGGTGTTGTTCTCGATCTTGATGGTCAGGTCGCCACCAACGGTCTCCACAAACACCGTATCGAGAATATTAATGTGTGGATGACGGCCGTGAACGGCATTTTCACGATCGGTTTCGATCCATTCAAAGTCGTAGGACGGAGGTAACTGAATATCACGCTCGCCACGATTGTCGATGTACTGAACGGTTTTCCCGTCGTGTGATACCGACCAGCGAAACACTCGGATATCTTCCAGACGCTCACCAATCTGGAATCCAGCCAACAATTTGCCATCTTTAATAATTAGCTGGATGAGTTTGGTGTGTTTGTAATAACGATACAGCTCTTCAAAATCACTCAGGAAAGAGGCTTCTTTCAGAAAGCTGCCTTCCAGAGACACAGGGGTCATTTCGACGCCATCCGTCCCCTCTTTGACATCAAAAAGCGCAAAGACGTCCTCGACCTTGGTTTCTTTTTTAAGCCCAATAAAGACGTTATAGGCAAACAATAAATGATCGCCAATCTGAACAATATCACGCGCGATGCAATTGTTTTCGGTGCGCACTCGAACCCGTGCAGCGACGTTCATATCCGAGCTGCCAAACTCTTCCAGTCTGGATTGATTCAGTGTCTGGATTTTGGCGTCGAGTTGCTTACCCTGCTCCAGCAAGCGCTTTTTAATGATTTCGTAAGCGCCGCCTTCCGCGACTGCATTGTCGACAAGATCTGTAGATTGCACCTGCTCTACCATCTGGTTTTCCTTCTGCATGGCCTAAACCACCGCCCGGAGTGAACCAGCACTCGGGCAGTCTATCCAAGGGGCATGCTGCCCCTGCCTACTTAACGCTGGGCGTTATATTGCCTTCGACAATACCGCTTAAGCGTCCTCAGCAGTTTTGGATGTTTCAGGTTTGCCTTCAATCACTCGGTGCAAAAGCGCCTGAATGGTCCCGCTCTTGTCCGCCAGACCGTCAACGGCCTTACCGATTGAAAGAGATTTGGCGAAATTATCAAAGAAGTGATCTTCACCACCCACAATATCGATCTTCGCTTTCTGCAAGGCCACCGCCAGTACTTCGGCATTTTCACGGGCGATGTCTTTACCTGCTTCGATGGAAGCCAGGGCCTCTTTAAGCGCAGTCTCAAGACCCATGCGATATTCTTCGTGGGAACGGGCATCTTCACTCATGCTGTTCATCGCCTGGAACTTATCGACCAAACCGTCGGCTTCAGCCTTGAACTGTTCACGAGTTACCTCGGCATTTGCCAAACCAATTTCGCGAGCAGACTGTGCTTCTGCATCACCCTGCGCAGCAGTCACATCGGCCTGGGCTTTACCGGTACCCAGCAAGGCATCAGCCTCGGCATCACCTTTCGCCTTAATAACATGAGCTTCAGCAACACCTTCCTTCTCAAGGGCATCCGCTTTTGCGGACTGAACCTTAGCTTCAGCCAGACCAGACGCTGCCTCTTCGGCTTGAACACCTTCGGCCAGTTTTTTCTTGGCATCGGCTTCTTTTGCAGCGGCATCCAACTCAGCCTGAGCCAACGTCGTAATCTCAACAGACTTGTGCTTGGCTGACAGCTCTTCTGCCTCGGCCGCTTTCACCTGCTTCACTTTCTCTTCTTCGGCAACCGCCTCGGCGGCCAGTACCTGAGTCTGCTTGGCGCGATCCGCTTCCGATACCTCGCGAACCTCCTTGATTCGCTCTTCCTCGATCGCAACCGTTTTATCAACCGCAACACGCTCACGAATCACATTGGCAATTTCTTTCTTCTCGACTTCAATGGCCTTATCCGCTTCGATTTTCTGGATCTCAACTTCACGTTCACGGGAAACAATCTCAAGGTCCCTTGCTCGGGTCACCTTTTCTTCTTCGATGGCCACCGCGCGCTGACGGTTTTGTTCAGCCACTTCAATTTCACGCTTCTGGTTTTCGGTTTGCACGGCCAGATCCTGCTCAACCTGAATGGTTGTGGCTTCGGCCTTACGGCGCTCTTCTTCCTGAACCTTTTTGGTCTCAGCTTCTTCGCGGGCCTGAATGGTGGCAACTTCACGCTGTTGCTTAGCCTCTGCATCGGCTTGCTGACGTTCCAGCTCAAGCATAGCCTCTACGGTTTCGACATTTTTCTTCTTGATCGCCAGCTCTTCGTCACGCTCTAGAATATTCGTGCGTACGTTTTGCTCAGCGGTTAACTCGGTAATCTTTTTAATGCCTTCCGCATCCAAGATGTTACTTGGATCCAGAGAGCCCTTCGGAGTCTGCTCCAGATAATCAATGGCCACATCTTCCAGAACATAACCGTTCAAATCATCACCAATCACCTGGATAATTTTTTCACGGAATTCCTGGCGATTTTCAAACAGAGCAACAAACTCAATCTGCTTACCAACGGTTTTCAGGGCTTCAGAAAACTTGGCGTTAAATAGCTGGTTAACGGCTTCCTTATCCGAAGCACGACCTGCACCAATGGACTTGGCGACTTTCAATACATCTTCGGCGGTTTCATTCACGCGTAGATAAAACGCTACGGTAATATCGGCTCGCATATTGTCTGCACAGATGAGCCCATCTTTACCCCGACGATCTACCTCCAGAGTGATCAAGGAGATTTTCATCAGTTCCTTCTTATAGATGATCGGGTAAACCAGAGCGCCGGTAAAATGCACCTTGGGGCTGGAACTCATGTCGTTAACAATCAACGCTGTCCCCTGTTCAACTTTCACATAGAAGGCTTTGAATAGAGCCGCCAGGCCCATGAGTACGATAAAAAATATGCCTACACCGGTTACGATTGGCATAAGTACAGATAAGTCAGCCATTGTGCTTACTCCATGTCCATGTTTTTAGATTCTGAGTTTGTTACTGCTGGGGACCTGAAAATTCTTCTTCAGATACCACTCGATAAAGGTTGTCTTCTTTTAAATGCTCCAAAAGCACCACCCGATTGCCTTTGGTGTAAACCGCATCGCCCGCTGCACGAGCTTTCAGGATTAAGCCTGCCCCACCATCTTCCATAACGACCTCACCAAAGTCCTTGTCAACTTTGGACGTACGAACAATAGCGGTTTGACCAAGAATATGTTTGACCGTTTGTTGCTGAGCTTTCTGAAACAGAGGTCTCAGCGGTTTAATCAACACCGCTGTAATGTGCACGGCCAGGTATAATGAAACCAGCAATACAGGGATGCCAGCGAGGTATCGCATTAGACCATCAGGAATAATGCCAAACAGGAAGTGAACAATGTAATAGCAAGCCAACCAGCCGAATAATGCGATCAGGGAAACAATGATGGTGACCGGCACCCCTGCTAATCCATAACGGAGCATAAAGCCGGCGAGCACATCAGGGGTGGACAATCCATTGTCCGGGTTTACGTCCATACTGCCATCGGCATCCGGGATATCGAAATCGAGAATATCAATATCCACAAAGCCGAGAACCGCTACCAACCAATACAATACGGTAATGGCAAGAAAGAAAGTAAAAAAAACGGTGGGGAACGAAGCAATATTTTGGTAAAAGGGATTCATACCTTCACTGAGTAAAATTGCAAACATTCCCACACCTCCTTATTCCTTGCGTTTGTATTATGTTGCTTTTGTATCGTTAGGATTTTTTCTTCAGTCTCTCAAGAATGTCGTCGGCACTGTTTCCAGTGCTGGCAATGCCGGCTTCTTCCAGCTTGGTTTGCAGGGAAACGTCAACATCGGATTCTGCCAACTCACTGGCTGCCGACATTTGTGCTTCTTTCAAGGCCTGCTTCTCCTTGATACGCTCCAGGGAATCCATGGCTGTACGCATCTTGGAATTAGAACCGCTGTGTCGCTCAGCAACTGCAGCTTGGGCCCTCTGAACGTTTTCCGTGGCCTTAACGGTATCCACCTGTTGCTTAAGCCGCTTGATGTTGCGCTCGCTCTGTTGAATGGCCGTGCGCAACTTGCTAACGCTTTCAGAAAAGCCAGCAGCGGACTCCTTTTCCTGAGACTGCTGATTTTCAAGGCTGGCAATTTTTTCAGCCACTTCGCGGGCCAGGTTTTCATCGCCCTTTTCCAAGGCTTTGATTGCATAACCCTCATGCTCATCGATTTGCTTTTGAAGCTGCGCAACTTTTTCTTCGGCCAGCTTCTGTCTGGCCATGATTTCCGCCAAGCTGCCTTTGGATTGTTTTAACTCCTCGGAGGCATCCCGAACTTCCTGATCCAGAATTCTCAATGCCTGGCTATCGACAATAGCCTCACCCGCTTCATTAACGCCACCACGCAGGGCTGTCATCATTTTTGACCAAATATTCATCACCTGCTCCTTGCTTAGCTCGCTTCAACTGGAATGGATAAAAACTCACTGTAGGCCTCTGTGGCCTGAATCACATTGCTTGCCAACACTTCAATTTCAAACACAATATTGGGAAGAATGGACGACGCACTCAATGCGCCAAACATGTGATAGTAATCGCTTCCATCGACTCTTGCATCCAGACTGATCGTCGAAAGCGGAAAATATTTGTGCGTTTGTAACACCGTTTTATTAAATGCATCGACATTGCTGACCTCAGCAACTGACCAAAGTACAGACTCAACGATAATTTGCTCGCCACTCACCGTCAGGAAAACCGGCAAATCACCGTACTCAGTCATCACAATGTGCAGGGTTGGCTCAATTCCGTCGATTAATTCCAGGGTCGCCTGCCCGCTGGCAAAAAGTTCAGTTTCTGCCAGAGCCTCGAACAAACTGCTCGTCGTCCAACGTTCCACTTTATCTGTCATACTCATCACTCCTTTAGATCGAACCCCGCTCCCAGGCAAGCGCAACTGCTTTTCAATATCAGCAAGCTGCTTGGCATTCTCAGGAAGAATCCACACCTCTTTCTTCACCAAACCCTGCTCTCGCAAGCGGCGGCGGTATTCGCGTTGATAATGTGCTGAAGATTTCGCTTTCATGGATAAAATATATTCTGTTACATGTGATATGTCAACGCTATTACATGTAATAATTAATAAGCCCTTAATCAAATGAATTGAAACCCGGAAAACCTATTAAAAACAAACAGTTGAAAACATGTCGTCAAAACCCACACCCGCCAAGGCCACCCATCCGCAACCACAGAGCCGCACTGAAACAGGGAGACACAGAGCTTAATATCGGCATATGTCCATACCATGAAAGCGGCCCCAGAGGCAGATTCAGAACTCTTGCATTACCCCATCACAACATTATAATGATAATTGTTCGCATTTAGATTCGCACAGAGAAACATCAATGAACATCCCTGCCCAGGACCCTGAACTCGTGGAATTGCGCCAGCTTATACGCTCAGGCAGCTCACCGGATTCGCCCTACCTGATTCAAAAGTGGCTTCACACCGAAAGCTGTTGCATAAACCGCCGCGGAATGGAACCTTGCCAGAGATGCAGCAAAGAACGACAACAGAATCATTTTGAGCAACAGTTTTATCTATTGCTCGATACCATTAGTGACGAATTGATTGATCCTCAATGGCGCTGCTTGTGCCTGGATTACATCTATCGTCCTTTGCACACCCTGCACCAATTGATTGAAAACGAACAAGATCGAGCACACTGGCTGCAGTTGCGCCACGAACTATCCGTTTGCAGCCACTATGTTGCAGCCGGTTTAAATCAACCCCGATGATTAGAGGAAAATTATGAGCAGCATCCGCATCGAACGCGACAGCATGGGCGAACTGGAAGTACCGGAAGAAGCCCTGTACCGCGCCCAGACCCAAAGGGCCATCAACAACTTTCCCATCAGTGGCCAGGCCATGCCGGAAAATTTTATTCGCGCCCTGCTGAACGCCAAAGCCGCCGCTGCACTCGCCAACAAAAAGCTGGGTGTTGTCAGTGATGCTCACGCAGATGCCATCGTTAAAGCCGCCGATCAATTGCTGATAAGCAGTGACCTTATGAAGCACTTTCCCGTTGATGTTTTTCAAACCGGTTCGGGAACCAGCTCCAACATGAACGCCAACGAAGTGCTGGCCACCATCGCCAGCAAGCTTTGCGGTGAGGAAGTGTCGCCAAACGATCATGTGAACTACGGCCAAAGCAGTAATGACATTATTCCATCAACGATTCATATCAGTGCCGCTGTCAGTCTTCACGAAGAACTAATACCCGCTCTGGATTATTTGGCGAGCATCACTCGCATAAAGGCAGAGCAGGTTCACGAGCACGTTAAAACCGGCCGTACCCACTTGATGGACGCCATGCCCGTTCGCATGAGCCAAAGCCTGAACAGTTGGGCCACTCAGATTGAACAGAACATTGCGCAATTAAAAGCTCAACAAATACAGCTTCAAAGCCTCGCCCAAGGCGGCACAGCGGTTGGCACCGGCATCAATGCCCATCCGGAATTCGCCGACACTTTTGCGAAGGAATTAAGTGCCCGCCTGGACATTAAATTTACACCAGCCGAAAACTTTTTTGCTCATATCGGCTCACAGGATATCGCGGTCGCGCTGTCAGGGCAGCTGAAAACAACCGCCGTTTCGCTGCTGAAAATCGCCAACGATTTGCGCTGGATGAACTCTGGGCCACTAGCAGGATTGGGAGAAATCGAACTGGAGGCCTTGCAACCGGGTTCTTCCATCATGCCAGGCAAGGTTAACCCCGTAATTCCCGAGGCAACGGCTATGGTTGCAGCACAGGTTATCGGCAATGATGCCGCCATTACCGTGGCGGGCCAGTCGGGTAATTTTGAGCTGAACGTCATGTTGCCACTGGTTGCTCAAAACCTGTTGCAAAGTTTGACCCTGCTGAGCAACAGCAGCCGCTTGCTGGCTGACAAAGCGATCAGCAGCTTCAAAGTAAACGACGCCAAACTGCAAGAAGCCCTGTCACGCAACCCGATTCTGGTGACCGCGCTGAACCCAATCATCGGTTATCTCAAAGCCGCCGATATTGCCAAGCAAGCCTATAAAGAAGGTCGCCCGGTGATTGATGTCGCGGAAGAAAACACCGATCTGAGCCGAGAGGAACTGCTGGATTTATTAGACCCGGCGAAACTCACTCTGGCTTAAACCCTATGGCCCTGCACCCAGTCTATTGGGTATGGGGCTTCATCCTTCAAAAGGAGCCAACATCATGCAAACGCTTAACGATATACCCAAGACCTTGCTCATTCCTCTTTGGGCACGCGGTCACGCAACCGTTAATAATATTGAAGAGTGTCAGGATACTTTTGCGGCCAAACTCCTACTTGATGAAAGTGTGGATTTTGCCGATCTGGACAAGATGCCCCTGAGCTATCAAAGCATGATGTTCCATGGAGTCGCAACGCGCACACGGTTGTTCGATGAGGAAATCAAAACCTTTATTGCAAAGCATGATTACCCGGTCATTATCAATTTAGGCTGCGGCCTGGATTACCGCAGCTACCGTCTCGGTGACCATAAAGTCAGTTGGTATAATGTTGACGTTAAGGACACCCACAGCCTGCGCCGGGATTTTCTGGAAGCAAAGGAAAACAGTCACGAGCTGATTGGCGGCATTGATGACTTCAGTTGGTTCGAGCAAATTAAACTTCACCCGGAACAATCGTTGCTGTTGATCAGTGAAGGTACCTTCATGTACTTTGAAGAAACGGTTGTGGAGAATTTCCTGAAAGCATTCAGTGCACACTTCCCCAAACACCAAGCCTGTATTGAAGTGATTGGCGACCAGGCCAAAGGCAAGGTGCACCCTTCAGTGAAAGCTGTTGGCGCCAACAGCCCATTTCGCCATGGCATGCGCAATCCGAGAAAAAGTATTCAGAGTTATCTTCCTGACGCCGATATCCAGAAGGTTCAAAATCTGTTTGATGACGGCAGCAAATTGCTCTGGTGGTTAAAGGTGCTGTTTTTCGTGAACCCGCAACTTAAGTATCGCCTGGGATCAGTATTGGTCAGCTATCAGCAGCCGGGTGAATAACCCCCCACTCACCTCAAGCCCTCAGTCGCAAAAAATCAGGCCTTATGCAGAATTTGTCTGGGGGTTTTACCGAAACGGCGCTTGAAAGCCGTGGCGAAATTGGCCGCACTTTTATAGCCGGCCATCATGCTGGCTTCCTGCACACTGCAGTGGCCACGTTGCAATCGATCATGGGCCATATCCAATCGCACCCGGCGCACGTAATCAAATACACTGCAACTTTCAACCCGCTGGAAAAGCCGTTGCAGACCACTGGCACTCACACCGGCCTCACGCGCAATCAGTTCAACACTCAGCTCACATGATGGATCGGCGAGAATAAATTCACGGGCTCGCTGTAGACGGATATTATCGTGACGCCCAAGACTCAGTTCCGACGATACATCCCCAGAGGACAACAGCATTGCTGTTAGAGTCTCACTGACAATATCTATGGTCCGCGCTTCCAAATGCAAATCCAACAACTCCGGCAAAACCAGGGAGGGGCTGAAAATATCATTGATCAAATGATTCAAACGATGGCTTGGCTGCCATTGATTGGACGCCATATTTTGTTGCTTCAAAATCTGCTGCAAACGTGGCCCAAGACGTTGCTCAAAACCACTGCTGGACAACCAATCCGGACTGGCCGAAACCACCAGATGGCGAACATACTGAGCTTGCTTGGTTACGCGCTTAAAGGGCTGCGGCTCGCGCTTTAAAACACCGGTCGCGCTGATTCCGCCAAAACCGGGATTAGGCTTGAGGTCAAACTGACAATCCCCAATCTCAACCTCTACCGAACCGCGCAAAAAGAAGATACAGGACAGCCCCGAACCCTGCTGTGCATCCGAGGTAAAGGCGTGTTCTTCGCGGGTATTACTGCAGCGCAGGTTGAGGCCTGTACGTAAATCGCTATTGAAAAACTTGCCCCGGATCAATGTGTCTTCCGGGCCAACACGGTCATCCTCCAGAGTCACAGACACACCGTTGCGCTTCTGGAAATCCTTGACCCGGATCTTCACTTCCTCATTGGAACCACGGTCAGCCTCCTGGCATGGCAGTGACTGCATCCAGGTCGATTCACGCTGCTTCACATAGGAAGACAAAGAGGGCTCACATACCGGCAATGTTCTCTCCTGGCAAATTGCTCGCTAAGCAAAGGCATTTGATTGTTGCGCAAAGGAATTGCGCATCCACGCAAATTATACTGCCCGCCGAGCAAATTACGCAAATACGAATCAGTCGCATTATTCATACCCATTATATCGATGCGCCCTATCGTCCAATACCATTAAAAGACCCTGTTATGAGTAAAATCCGCCCTATCCGCAGCTGTACCTCGCTCGCCGCGCTCAGCTTAAGCCTCACAATTAACGCCACATACGCCGAAGAAGCACTCGACCGTCCGGTCGAAGGTGAACGCTGGCTTGAAGAAATCACGGTTATCGGTGAGAAAAAAACACAATCGCTGAAAGAGACTACCTCTTCGGTTTCGGTCATTAGCCAGGATGAGCTGAACAGCATGAAGTACTTCACTGTCAGCGACGCGGTTTCGGATGTCGCCAATGTTGTCGCCCTGACCGGTGCCGTACCGGATATTCGCGGCGTAAAAGGGAATGGAGCCGCTGGTGGTTTTAACTCGATTTCAGGTGGAGCGAAAGCTCGGGTTTCCACCTTGATCGACGGTGTGGCTGAACCCTTTGTGGCAGACCTGACCGGCGACTCCGGTATCTGGGATATCGAGCAGATTGAGGTTTACCGGGGCCCACAATCCACCACCAATGGCCGCAACAGTATTGGCGGCTCGATCTATATCAAAACCGCTGACCCGAGTTTTGATTGGGAAGGTGCTGCCCGTGTAGGCTACCGCAACGAGGAGAACTACATCGATACATCGGCCATGATTTCCGGCCCGATTGTGGACGATGTTCTGGCCTTTCGCCTCACCGCCCAAAAACTGGATGCGGAAACCATCACCGACACCGCCGGCTTTGCCAGCAACCCACCACCCTACAAACTCAATGAGATCGACACCACTCGTCTCAAGGGTAAATTATTGTGGCAGATGAGTGAGGATGTCAGTGTCATGCTGACGCACTCCAGCAATAACGAACAGGGTGATACCGGTCGTGCATTTTACTCGGCGATCAATCCCTGGGAATACAAGCGAATTTTCTTCCGTGATATCGAAACCGATTCCGATACCACCAGCCTCAAATTTGACGCGCGCATCAATGACAGCATGAGCTTCGATGTGCTGATCGCCTATATGGATTATCAATGGGGATTTGATTCCTATGAAGCGAATCCAGCTCGCCAGCAGCAGCTGAGCTTTGATCAAAATAGCCTCAGCGTCGATGCCAAGTTGAACTTCGGCAACAACAACGATGACATCAACGGTTTTATTGGCCTGGCGTACTTTGAACGCGAACAGGATATTCTGAGCGCCGGTGCCTTCGCCTATTTCGGTGATGACGAAAGTGATTCTGCTTCCGTGTACGGTGAAGTGGATTTTGCCATCAGCGATGGCTTCCGTCTGACCCTCGGTGGTCGACTGGAAAGAGAATCTCAGACACGTGACTTCACCTACCTGCCAATTGTTGCCAAGCTGGATACCAACAAAACCATCTTTTTGCCAAAACTGGCCTTGCAGTATGACCTGAGCAACAACAGTACCTTGTCCTTCAGCGCTCGTCGCGGTTACAACGCTGCCGGTGGTGCCTTGAATTTCCGTGCCCAGGAATACTATTACTACGATGAAGAAACCGTTAACAGTTATGAATTGAGCCTGCGCAGTTCCACGGAGGATGGCCGTGCCAACCTGACCGCCAACCTGTTCTACAACGACTACGACGGTTATCAGGCACTAAGCTCTTCCCGGTTTATTGTGAACATGGATCAGGCCGTAACCTACGGCGCCGAATTGGAAGCCCTATTCCGTCCAGTGACGGATCTCGAATTAAAAGCCGGCATTGGCCTGCTGAAAACCGAGATCAAGGATGCTGGCGCTCAGTACGCATCCGCAACTGGAAACGAACTGAATTCTGCTCCGGACATCAGTGCAAATGTTTCTGCAAAATACTGGTTTGGCGACAACTTCAATGTCGGCGCTTCCTACAAATACGTAGCCGAGTACTTTGGTGATATTGAAAATACCGAAGCGCGCAAGGCGGGCAACTATGGTCTGGCCCGTGTGAACGCCAGTTATGAATTGAATAACTCGACCATCGCCGCATTTGTTAACAATGTTTTTGACAAACAAGCCTTCACCTCGGCCGAACCCGCAAGCCGACGCTACCCTGAAGGTTATGTCGCGGTTGTTCAGCCTCGAAATGTCGGAGTCTCGCTGACCTATAACTTTAAATAGCGCACACTATGAATTTGATTCTCCTCCTTACTGCCAGCGGGTTATGCCTGCTGGCAGGTTTTTGTTTCTACCTTGCCAGCCCGAACCAGCAGCTGAGAAAACACGCTGTGTCCACACGCGGCTTGAACGTTTCCGGCCTGCTTCTGTCGATTCTGGCACTGATCAGTCTGTTGCAGTTTATGGGTACGCCGGCGGCTATTTTTCTGCTGCTGACCCTGATGATGTTCGTTCTCACATTGGGACCGTTACTGATCGCCTACCTAAAGCGAGAGGGATGACACATGAGTGAACAAAAAAGCCTGGTGAAGTTTCGCTACAGCAATAAACAATGGCTGGCCAAGCTCAGTGCCGCCATTATTTTGGGATTTACCCTCACGATTGCCCTAACCGGCTTACTGATGGAGTTTGTCTTTGGTCCCGTCGCGGTCTTTTCCGTCCAGGGGCAGTTTCTTATGTGGATCATTGCCCCGATATGGGTGCTGATTCTCAGCAGTTGTTTCGTTTTTCGCAGTGGTTTGCAGGCCTGGTTATATCTGGGCGCTGCCAATTTTCTGATCTGGCCGATCATTTGGCCTTGGTAAGTATTTCCCAAATCAACATTAAAAAGATAAAACAATGATTCGCAACGATATCGTTCGTGTATACCGTGAAGTGCACAGCTGGGTGGGCATACTCTGTGGCCTGTTTTTGTTTATCGCCTTTTATGCCGGGGCGCTGTCCATGTTTGAAGAAAGCATTCAGCGCTGGGCCTCGCCACCTTTGAAACCGTCACATATCACCCCCATAGAAAAAACCCAAACCTTAATCGACCGGGTGATTACCGAGCATCCTTCGGCTGGAAGAAATTTCAATATTGTTCTGCAAAGCAGCCCTGACAGACCGGGAAGAATGCACTGGGAGGAACGCGAGCCGGGTGCCGATGATCACGCATTGCCAACGCATTTTTACGCCGACCTGAGTACCGAAGGTGAGCTGCTGATCCGCAAGGAGCAAGCTTCCCCGGTAGCACAACTGATCGACACTCTGCACCAGCAAGTCGGCATTCTGATTGACCATGAGTTGGCCATGCCCATCACAGGCATCGTTTCGGCGCTTTATGCGATTGCCCTTGTCTCCGGTGTCATTATTTTACTGCCAACTCTGGTAAAAGATTTGTTCGCGCTTCGCTTGGGTGGAAAAGTAAAACGTATGTGGCTGGATGTGCATAACCTGCTGGGGGTTTTCAGCCTGCCCTTTCATATCATCATGGCTCTGACGGCTGTCGTCTTCGCACTGCACGATCCATTCTACGGTACCCAGATGGTCAGCATACACGCCGATAAGAAAGTGCCCCTTGAGGGGCCTCCAGCCGTCAGCCCTCCCAGCGAGAATGCGCCCTTCTACCCGGTCGAAAAACTGATCGGCAAACTGGAAAGCTCTGCACCGGAATTCAGCCCCGACATTCTGAACTACCGCCAAACCCGTGGCCCCAAGCCCAAGCAAATGTTGTTTGTTATGGGTAAAGATCCAAAGCATCACGCCAGTCGCCCGCGCCACGGTTTAGTCAGCCTCGACGCTTATACCGGAGAGATTCTTTCAACTGAATACATGCCCGGGCAGCAAGAAGTGTTACAAGCAACCGTCAGCAGCTTCTTCGCCTTGCATTTTGGTAACTATGGCGGCGCCATTACCCAATGGCTGTATTTCTTTCTCGGTCTGGCCGGTGCCTTCCTGTTCTACAGCGGCAATCTGTTATGGATTGAAGCCAAACGGAAACAGAATCGCAAGAAGAGTGGCTTTCGCTCTGATCACTTTCTCTATCAATTAAGCGTGGGCGTGAGCCTCGGTTGTATCGCGGGCATTTCAGCGGTTGTCGCCATGGCCAAGCTGGCACCGGGCGCGATCATGAACGTACCGGCACAGTACAACGGCTTGTATTATCTGCTGTTCTTTGTCTGTGTAGTCTGGGCATTTTTGAAGCGGAGCGACGCTAAAAAGAATGCGCGAAACCTGTTGTATTTCTGTGCCGCCGTAACGGCTTTGATCCCGCTTGCCAGTCTGCTGTCGGCACTGGGTTTATTGGGTTGGAATCATGGTGATCACAGTATCTGGGTTGACCTCGTAGCTTGCGTATTCGTTACTGCCTTTTGTCTCATGGCATTAAAGCAACGGCCCGACGCGGCAACTTCCACACAGAGAGCAAATGCCAAACAACGCACTGAAAGCCCTCAGGCTCTCAGCAGCACCTTGGATTCCTGATCTTCCAGCTGCGGCCGATGCTGTACAACACAGTCCCGGCCGCCGCTCTTGGCTTGATACAAAGCCTCATCGGCCCTTTCCAGCAATGTATTGAACTCACCACCCTCTTCCTGATGAGCATAGCCAATACTGACTGTCGGAGCCGGAATCCCGTCAATGGGCTTGGATTTCAAATTATTGGAAAAAGTATCGGCAAGCTTGAGTGTTTCATTGATCGACATTCCATGAATCACAAACAGAAACTCTTCACCACCAAGGCGTCCGAAGTTCACTTCGTTGCTGCAAAACTCAGAGGCCATCAGGGCGATATATTGCAACACTCGATCGCCCTTGGCATGACCAAAATTGTCGTTGATGCTTTTGAAATGATCCACATCAATCAACAACAGGGAAAGACCACCGTGGGTTCTGGCAATCTTTTCACCGTACTCAATAATCGCTCGTCGATTCAGCACCCCCGTCAAACCATCGTAGTTCGCCAGGAATTTGAGCTTCTTCCCATTTCGAGAGGCGTAAAGCACCATGGCGACCAGAGAACAAATCAACAGTAGCGACAGGCTGATAATGAGAACCAGCACTCTGAGTTTATCGCGCTCTGATTGCAGTGCCAGCTCGGTCATATGATTATCCTGTATCAGGCGCTCGACTTTCATCGCTTCAGATTCAAAATCAAATCTGGCACGCTCAACTTCGGCCGCCATCATGCGTATATGATCACTCCGCTTAAGGTATGACTGATGCACCTTTTGGAAAGAGATCGCTGACTCTTTGTAACGCCCCAGGGCAAAGTTTGCTTCCGCATCCAGTTTAAGCGCCAGATGACGATATTCACTCCATTCCTGCTCACGGGTCGCAAGCTCCACTAACTTACATTTGGCTATGGCCTCTTCGTATTTTCCATCAGCGTTTGCGTAATCCGCATAGGCCAGATAATACGTCAGCTTGCTGGCAACCGCCTGAACCTCGTTTTCAACAGAAGTGGCAATCTCGATGTACTTCCTGGCCTGTTCAAGTTCGCCCTGCTTAACCTTCAGTCGGATCATTGAACTGGCAAAGCCCAGCAGTCGACCATCGTTATTCACACCGGCCTTTCTGAACTCCGCCTCCAGCATTAGCAGGTACTTTTCCGCTTCACGTATCTCCCCCAAACGAAAATAAGCGTCTGCAATCTGATTCAAATCGTATTTGACGTTTCTGGAGTTTTTGATCAGACGATCGAATTTTAATGCCGACTTCAAATACGAAATCGACTCTTTATCGCGCCACATATGCCGATAGACATACCCGATTCGGTAGTTCATCTCAGCTTGCAGGAAAAAGGCGTGATTCCCACTTTCTGCGGGCAACAATTCCCGGATAAGAATCGACTGCGCCCGCTTGTAACTGGAAAAAGTCAGAGGGAAATTCTTCTGGAATGAGTACACATCACCAAGGGTTAAGAAGCTGTGAAAGGCGACTTGAAAGTCATCCGCTTCAATGGACTCCTGAATCACACTCTCCAGTGTGGATTTCGATTCTTCGCCTCTGGAGAGATTCGCATAAGACAATCCCAAAAGCATCTTGCTGTAGCGAAGATAGGAAGCGGGAAGCGATTCTCGTTTCGCAATATCCAGTAATTGCTTCCTGACTTCTATGGAATCCTCAAACTTTTCGGTGTGCGTCAGGGCTTCCTGATAATGCAAATAAAACTGAGCTTGCAACAGCGGCGGATAATCGTCGAGGTGATCCAGATGAGACTCAAGCTTGTCTTTGGTTTCCGCATTCGACCTCATCAGAAAATGCTTCTGATCCAATGTCTGCAACAGGCTTTGAAGGGACTCCGCCAACGAGGACTGCGATAAGCCGGACATCACGATCAGCAGTACCCAGAGAATAAACGCGCTTAGATTTTTTTTATGGCTCATGTCCTGGCAGACCTTACAGCAATTACACCAGAAAGAAGCAGTATGGGTTTAAGCCATCAAATTCGTGCCCCTTATCGGTCTTGGCTAAGTTAACACACATGGGTAGAAGCCCTAGCTCCCACAGCCAGAAATGACCACAAATTACTAGATCAACAAAAGACTAGCCACACTTTTTAACCAGTTCAGTCCGTTTGATGTTACTGAACCAAAACTGAATATTGCGCCGCCTGGAGACCAGCGCCAGATCACTCTCGGCCCCTTCTGAAACGGGCTTGCTGCCCCCGATTGAGTCAGGCACACTTAGCGCGATTTATCTTAAGTAGGCTAAGGACGTCAAAATGGCTTTTGATTACGGCTCGATAGACCTGGGGCTAAGAAACCCCTTTAAGAAAGAAGGGGCGGTAACAGCCCTGCGCGGTGCCGCCGAAGTGGCAATGGGTGTTTTCCTGTTATTCCAGGCTGCCTCGATCGTAAAAGAGAACGCCGGTATGGGCTGGATATTGGTTCTCTTTGGGCTGTTTCTACTGGCCAGCGGCATTCGATTTTGCGCCAGTGGCATCATTGCGACTCTGCGCTTTTTTGTTGGCCGTAACCACCCAACCTCATTGGCCCAGAATTTCAGCCATTCCGAAGCCAGCACCGCCAAGGAAGAATACGATTACCTCGCCTATACCCGCCAGGGACTGACCGAAATGCTGGTCGGGCGCAAAAACTCCACCTTTGTTGAACCCGAAGGCCTGGTCGCCCGCTTTATGCACAGCATCTTCCCCAAGCTGATCTTTATGCCTTACCCGGTGCGCAATATGGCTCAGCATTTGTTTGGCGCCTGGGTGAGAACCCTTGTCGCTCTGATCGCCTATGCATTAACGGCCTTTGTTTCCCTGGCAGGTTTTGCCGGAGAGATCGGTGAGTTCGCCTTCCCGGCCTACTCCGTTGCGCTGACGATTTACCTGATTCTGGTTTGGCGAGCCGCCGGCCAGGGCATTAACCGAACCGCCGACAAACGCATTTCCAGCCTTGGGGGCAAAGAGCTTACCAAAGTGGTCGCTGGAGCAATTCTTCTGCCCGTCATTATCGGTCTGGCCCTGTCCTTTACTCTGAAAACCAGCGGCTGGAGCCTTCTCAAGCTGGAAGAGGTGCTGGCCTGGCTGCCGGCACCCAATACATTGTTTTATCTTCTGGGCATCAGCATTGCCGCAGTTGTGGTCAGTGTCATTTGCAGCATGATGCTGAAAAAGCGCCTGGGCTACTGCGATCCGAAAGCCGAGGTTTCTGAGCTGCGTGAAAACTGGCAGGAATCCGTTCACCCCAATGAAATTTTCATCAATCTTGATAACTTGGTAATGGCCAATCGCCGCTATAAGGAAGTACCGAACCGGGTTTACCAGGAGCTGGAACCCAATCTGGAAGAACAGGTGGAAGGCAAAGGCAAGTTCTTCGGAGAAATGATCCAGGAAGTGCAGCCCAAATTCAAAGCGATGGATCTCGGCGCCGCGTTTAACAGCAGCCGCATGCTCAGCCTGATTACGGGTAATGTCGGCTTTCTGATCGCTTCCCTGCTGACCGTCTGGCTGGCCTTCAATGTGGGCGATCTGTACAACTACATGAACGAGATCGGATTTAAACGCCTTGGTTCGGCCCTGACAGATGAGCAAATTGCAGAACTGTCGAGCCTGGCCGCCGCCGTGATCCATGTGTTTCTGGCTGCGGTTCTGATTCGCGCCTTTGCCCGTATACTGAGCAACGCCGCCCATGTGTTCTTTGCCGAAATGCAGTTTGAGAGTCACCTGATTTATGTGAAAGTGGAAGGCACCTTCACCGAATCCAAGATCTCTACGGGAACCAGCATTCACGATTCCACCCGCTCTGAAAACACCCTGGTTCGTTCAAGCATTACGCCCTGGGTCATTGTGAGCCGCATTGTTTCCAGTACCTTTGCCGCCAGCGGGATGCGCAATCTGGAGCACCCGCGCTACATTCTGGAAATGCATAAAAACGATCAGGAACTCGCCAGTATTCGCCAGGACGTGATCAGCTTCCTGAAGGATCGCGAATCCATCGCCGCTATTACCAGCGAGCGCGATTTGCACAATGCTTCCCAGATTCATGACATCAATCAGCAGTCCCGTGCCATTCCCATGCAAAGCAACCCTGCACTCACTCGACAGGATGAGGAAGCCGCCGGGTATTTACGACAGGAAGACGATCTGAACAAGCCGGAACAGCCTTAAACCCCAGTCAAAGCTGGCCAGCTGTTGCCAAAAAGGCAACGGCTGGCCAGAGCTTGCAGCTCCATTTTACCCCCACCAAATCCTACCTATTCCCCTTGATTTAAAGGCTCTTTTTCCATTTCCGGTGCTTTGCCCAAGGAAATAAGTGCCAGATCAAGCCTACTCGCGTCGCTCAATTTCAATACAAAGTTCTAGCCATATTAATTTTAATAATTATAATAACGATTCTCATTTGCCATCTTATTATTAATTTATGTCCAGAAGTACCTTGTCGATGGCCCTGCTATGCTGGGTCGGCAGCACTGTGGCTGCCCCTTATCAAATTGAAATCGAGTTACCCAGCTTTAATGTTGGGGATTACGAGCGCCCCTACGCGGCGGTTTGGATTGCCAACAGCAAAAACAAACCCCAGCGTGTGGTTCAGCTGTGGTATGAAGATGACCGCTGGTTAAAGGATCTTAAGTACTTTTGGCGACGCGTTCTACGCAAGAACGAACATGCCGCCGACGGTGTCACCGGTGCAACAAAAGGGCCAGGTGTGTACACCCTCACTTGGGATGGATTGGACGGCAAAGCAAAGGAACTGGCGCCCGGCACCTATAAGCTCTGCGCTGAAGTCGCCCGGGAACACGGCGGCCACAATGCCAAATGTCTGAAGTTCGAATGGCCGCTAACTGAAAAAGGTGAACTCAAACTGGAAGGAGAGTTCAGCCAACTGAGCATTGAGGCCAAGTCGTGAAACGCTGGATTCTGACAGCTTCATTGGCGCTGGGCTTGAGCTATCAAGCGGGCAGCCTCGCCCAACAATCCCCCGCCTCCCGTCTCGAAGGACTCATGCAACAATGGCTGGCCATCGAGCAACAGCGTGAACAGATGCGTTTATCCTGGCAAGAGGAAAAGCAGGTTCTGCAACAGCGCCTTGAGCTGTTGAATGCCGAAAGCTCGGGGCTTAAAAAGCACCTGGATAAACACTCCGGTTTAAAAACCAAAGCTCAGCAAAAACGCGAAGAACTGGCCAGCGAACAAAACGCTCTGGAGGCCCGCCAACAGCAACTCAAAGGCTCTCTGGAATCGGCCAGTCGCCATGTCACCGCTCTGCTGCCTCGGCTACCCGAACCACTGGCGAAACACTGGCAGGAAAATTTGAATAAGCTGGCTCTGTTGGAGGATCACCCCAGCAAGCGGCTGGATCTGTATCTCGATATGTACAAAAGCTTTGACCGCTTTCGAGAAAAAGTCACCCTGCATCAAGCGCTGATGCCAATCGCGGATGAGGGCGAGCAGGAAATATTGGTAGATCAGCTCTATCTCGGTGTTTCCAAAGGCTGGTACCTGAGTCGGGATGGCCAATACGCAGGCTACGGTGAAGCGGGGAGTGATCAATGGCAGTGGCACAGCGACAATGCACTGGCCGATCAACTGCAAGCCCTGATCAAAGCGGCCAAGCAGCCTGAAAAAGCCACCCTGTTGCCAATCACCGTAACATTGAGTGGTGATGCCATATGATCACACTCAAACGATTCGCACGTAAACGTTCGAGATCATTGCTTAGCACCACCCTGCTATCGGCCGCCCTGCTCAGCCCGGCAAGTTGGGCCGACAATCAGCTTGAAGCCGGTCTGATGAGGGATATCAAAAAATCCCAAAGTCAGCTTCTTGCTTTACAGAAAAAGCAGTCTGCTGAAAGACAATCCTTTTCTACTCGACTTCATAAAGCAGAAATTCAAGTTGAAGGCTTACGTGATAAGGCGGCCACCATCCAGCGCCTGGCCGATGAAAAAACTCTGGCCCTGCAAGAACTGCAAGACCGACTGAAAAACTGGCAGGAACAAGACGCCTATCAAGCTTATGCCCTGGTCGATTATCTGGGCAACAAGATAGATCTGGACGACAGCCACAACAGTGATACCCTGCTGAACCTGTTTGAACAACAGGCTCAAGAACAGCAAGATGCCCTGCTGCCAAGCTGGAAAGCACAGCAAATTATCAGTACTGACGGCCAGCTTCAGGATGCCCAGGTTCTCCGTCTGGGTCCGGTTCGCTGGGCGGTGTCGAAAGCCCCAGATTCACAAGCCATTGCAGGCTGGTTAAACGACAACGACATTCCCGAAATTATTCTGCAGGCCTCTGATTCCCAAAGCCGCAGCTGGCAAGCACAAGCCCAACAAGGCCAAGGCGAACTGCATTTTGACCCCAGTCTGGAGCGCGCCATCAAACTGGCACAGCAAGAAGAAAGCCTGAGTGAACATATTTTTAAAGGCGGTGTTTGGGCCCTGCCGATTTTGTTCTTCGGTGTCGTTGCCGTGATATGTGCCCTATTGAAGAGCCTACAGCTGTTGCGCCTTCCCAAATGGATTCCCGCGCTTGGCAGTCGTGCAGCCGCAGCCTTCCAGCGTGGCGATCGCGAAGCGGGAGCGCAATTGCAAGCACTGTTTAAGCAACAGAAAAAGCCGGGCATTCAAGCTCAACTGCTCAACATCTGTTTGACGGAAGAGCAACTCGGACCAAGGGAAGATCGCCTGTTTAACAGTTTAATGGCCGACAAGCAGCGTCTCGAAAAATGGTTAGGCACAATCGCCGTAATCGCCGCCGTTGCCCCCTTGTTGGGCCTGCTTGGAACCGTCAGCGGCATGATCGAAACCTTTAAGCTGATGACCATTTTTGGCTCGGGTGACGCCAGCGCCGTATCGTCCGGTATTTCTGAAGCTCTGGTCACTACCGAATTGGGCTTGGTGGTCGCCATTCCTGCTCTGCTGCTGCACGCCTTTTTGCAACGTTGGGTACGCCGTCAAAACAGTAAAGCCGAAGCTTTCGCTATCGAGCTGAGCCAATTGCAATGGCCCGTTGAAAAACCCGAGGTGAGAGCCGCATGATTTTGCATCTTGATCAGTGGGTTTTCTGGGCAATTCTGCTGGTGGGCTTACTCGCGTACAGCCTGCTGTTTGATACGTTGCTAAATGCCAACGCAGACCTGGAAAAGAAGCAATCCCGCTGTCAACTCGCAGACGCCTGCCTGGCGGCCCTGCCCCTGTTGGGTTTGCTCGGCACCATTATGGGCTTGCTGCAAACCTTTGCCGATATGGCCGCCGACCATGTGGATTTCAACACCCTGATCGCTGGCGGTGTGGGCACCGCTCTGGGCACAACACAGCTTGGCCTTTTGCTGGCTGTACCCGGCTACCTGCTCAACCACTACATTAAAAGCCGCCTTGTCCAATACGGTGAGACGGACACTGGCATGAGCGAGGCTTAGGCGTATGAGATCCAGACTCAGCCAGCGCATCGAACAGGAACAAGGCAACAATATCGACTTGTCTCCGCTGTTGGATGTCGTTTTTATTCTGCTGATCTTCTTTATCGTGACCACGGTTTTTGTAAAAGAAACCGGTATTGAAGTGGATAAACCCAAAGCCGTTTCGAGCGAACGCCTGGAACGCAATGTGATTCTGTTGGCCATCAGCGCCAGCGGCGAAGTCATGTACGACGGTGCCAATATCGGTGTCTCCGGCGTGCGCGCAACCATCGCCCACGCCCTGGCCAAGCAGAAAAAAGCCTTGGTGATTCAAGCGGATAAAAACACCTCGGCTCAACTGCTGGTGGATGTGATCGACCAAGCCAAGCTGGCAGGCGCCAGTCAAATCAATATCGCGACCAAGCGAGGGAGCTAACGATGGCAACGGGTGCAATGAGTTCACAGCTTTCAAAAGCGCAAGCATTTTCACCGTTTGCCCGCCGGGCACTGGCGATATTATTTGCCGGTCTGAGCCTGGCCGCCTTATTGGCATTGCTGCAGCTGAGTAAATCCGACAAGGTACCGGAAAAGAAAGACTGGGTCGTGCGCCAGATCAGTGTTGCGCTGCCGCCCCCACCACCGCCACCGGCCCAGGAACAAAGTCAGGAAAGCAGCCAGGTTGCCGATCTGGATTTCAGCTTTCAAGCACAGGGCTTAGCTTTGAAAGTCAGTAAACAACCGGTCAAAGTCAACGAGATAAAAGTCGAAAAACCACCTGTCGACAGTTTGACTCAGGTTAATTTAAACATTGATTGGTCTCCCGATTGGCAGGCCTTTGGGCTGGAACAGCTGGACCAGCGACCACAATTGCTGACGCCGATTCGCGTGAGTTTTCCTCACCGACTGTACCAACGTGGTGTCAATAAAGCGCTGGTCAAATTGCTGGTGATGATCGACGAGCAAGGCCAGGTGCATTTGCAAAGAATCACCCAATTAAAATATCCGGAACTCAAACCCAGTTTAAAACAAGCCATTAATCAAGCTCGCTTTACGCCGCCCAAAGTCGATGGAAAGTTGGTAAAAGCCGAATTTATCTGGCCACTAGAACTGGAGCACAGTTGAGGTCTCCTATGCTATTTTTTAATACCTCAATACGAGCCCGGCAGTTCCTCAATGGCCTTGTTTTCAGCCTGGGCTTAGTGGTTTTGAGTCTGCCGGCAAGCGCGGATGTCAAAATTTCTTTGCCTGAACCCAATTGGGCCATGAGTTTCAAACCGCTGGCCAGCGGGGGCAGCAATCCGAAGTTGAAAACCGAAGAATTTCCGATCATTGATGCCATACGCCCACTGCTGGATAAAAAACAATACAGCAGGGCCAACACCCAGTTGAAAGAGCATTGGCCCAGTGAACCCAGCGCCGCACTGCTTTACGTCCGTGCGCAAGTGCTCACCCAACTTAAACAATACTCGCAGGCTGAAAAAGACTATCTGAAGTCCATCAAACTGCATGGCGATTATATGTTGGCCAGCCAATCTCTGGCAGGGCTTGCACTGAGTCAAAATCAAGCGGGAAAGGCACGTCAGTATCTCGCACAAACCATTGCGCTCGGCGGTGCCAGCGCAGATCTGTTCGGTCAACTGGGCTACCTGAATTTGCGCGAACATTCGGCATTCAGCTCTGTCGCTGCCTATCAGAGAGCCTACGCCCTTGCGCCCGAGAACAAGCACTGGCAGAAAGGTTTGCTAATGGCCTTGAGTCAATCGCGCTCGCACTTGCAAGCTAACAGTTTGATTGATGAACTGCTGCGGGATGATCCAAACAACCGTGAACTCTGGCTGCACAAAGCCAATGCCGCAATCGCAGCTGAACAAAAGAATCGCGCACTGACCGCGATGGAAATGGCGTATCGCCTGGGCGAAAAACAGAAGCAGAATCTGCAACTGCTGGCGCAACTTAATGTGCAGTCCGGAAACATTTCTCGTGCCGTTCATATCGCCAAGCAAAGCCCCAGCCTGCTGAAAGACTATGGTTACCTCGGCCCGATGTTGGAGTGGTTGGCATCACACGGTCACTGGAATGATCTCGCCACGCTGATTCAGGCCAGCAAAGCTCAAAGCAAACAGTACCGTTCTGTAGACCTGAGTCACTGGAGTTTGCAGCGTGCCAAGCTGGCGGCCAATAAAGGCCAAAGCAAACGCCAGGCAAGCCTGCTGCAACAAGCGCTCAAGCACAACCCGGCCAATGGCGACGCCATTTTGGATCTCGCCCAATTGCGTATCGAACAAGGACAGCTAAGCCGTGCAGACATCCTTTTGAGTCGCGCGGCTTCCATGGACAACAGCCGCGAAGCGGCCTGGATGAAACGTGCCCAGGTGGCCTACCTGCAAAAACGCTACAAGGCCGCGCAAGGCTTTTTACAAAACATACTGAAGCTCGATCCGAGCCGCAGGGACTTGATTGCAAATATGGACATTCTTCAGAGACTGATAAGACAACAAAACACACGCTAAACCATGAAAGTAAACAAAACTCTGTGGCGCTGGTCCCGATTGCTCCATATTTACGCAGCGATTGCCCTGTTGCTGTTACTGCTGTTCTTCGCCTTCACGGGCATTACCCTGAACCACCCCAGCTGGTTCGTTGGTGAAGCCCAGGAACAGGAAATTGAATTTCAACTGGACGCCTACAAAGCCGAACAAGGCGCTCAGTTCAGCCCAAACCAGATTGGGCAGATTGAACAGGCTTTAGGCCTGAACTTCAGTCAGCTAAAAATCGAAGATGACGGGGAAGTACTGTTTTTTGATGCGCAGATGCCCGGTGGTTTTGCCAGTGGCGAACTGGAACTGGAAAGTGGCTTGGTGACTGCCAGCCGCAGTGATTTTGGTGTTTGGGCCTGGATGAACGATTTGCATAAAGGGCGTCATACCGGCCTCGCCTGGAAGCTGCTGCTCGATGTCAGTTCGGTGCTGATTTTACTGTTTTCCATCAGCGGTTTAATTCTGTTATTGCCCAATCGGCGATACCTGAAGCCCGCTGTGTATCTGGGCTTTTTAACTGCTGCGGTTTGCACCGTTGCTCTGGTCGCCAGTTAAACCGGCGACCTGATCCTCATTTTCGTGTTGAATTGTGGATTTTTCTTCATAATTATTGAGAATCATTTTTATTTGCATTACCATTCGCCTGATTTGTCGACCCACCTTGTCGCAACAGGCGGTAAACACAGCTAAATCTTGGAGAACCTGACTATGTTTGGCCTACCTCGTAAACCCCACGCATTGCTTCTGGCTTCTCTGGCAGCTTTTACCGCTTCCCAGAGTTCAGCCCATACCCCTTATATCGCTCCAACCAGCTTTGAGCCGGTGATGGGAAAAATGGCCAGCTTTGATGCCTCCTTCGCGGAAGAATTCTTCATTCCTGAGGCCGCTTTTAACAAGGGCCACTTCATGGTCACCACTCCAGAAGGCAATAGCGTCAAACCTGATTCAATGGCCGAACTGAAAACCCGTGTGGTTCTGGAACATGAACTGAAAGACGAAGGCACCTACCGCATCACTACGGGCGCACGCAAAGGCGCAACCTTCCTGATTTACGATTTGGACGGCGAAGAGAAGCGGGTTATGGACCCTAAAGAACCTGCACCCGAAGGCGCCGACGTTAAGTTTCACTTCCAATCCATTACTCGCGCCGACACCTATGTCAGCCGCAAGGCTCCGAGTAATGGTGCACTGAAAGTTGAAGCAGAAGGTTTGCAAATTCTTCCCATCGACAACCCGACCGAGTTGTTCGCAGACGAAGAGTTCTCCCTGAAAATTCTGTTGGACAACAAAGGCATGGCCGATCAGGAAATCCTGGCTTACCGCGCCAATCAAGAAAAGAGCAAGCCCATGAGCTTTGCCACCAATAAAGACGGCGTTGCCGCTTTAACTCTGCCGGCTGGTAAATATTTGCTGCGCGCCCGCTATCGCGGACCTGCACCAGAAGGCTCGAAAGTGCCTACCTTCAGCCACACGACCACCCTGAGTGTGCAAGTGTTCGAAAACATCTAAGTGAGAATAGCCATGAAAAAATTACTACCGATTGCCATCGCGGTTGCAAGCTTGAGCGCTTGCTCCCAGACCACACCCGTTGCCGAACAAAGCTCGGCCAACAATGCTAAAGCCGCCATGGCTGATAGCAAAGGCCTGAGCAAAACTGAACGGGCAAAAGCTGCGAAAGATGATCGCGGCCACCGCCCAATGCCCATGACAGAAGAACGTCTGGCCCGCATTCTTGAAGATCACGATGCCTCTAAAGACAGCGTAGTCAGCTGGGGCGAGTACAACGATTCCCGTCGCAAGTTCTTTGACAGTGTCGATAGCAACAAAAACGGCACTCTGGACACCGAAGAATACGTTTACGAATATGAAGGCCGCCTGGACGACCGCATTGAAAAAGATCGCAAAGGTCAGGTAAAACAAACCATCGTTCGCTTCAAGGCTCTCGATAAAGACGACAATGAAGTGATGACCTGGGCCGAATACGAGGCTTCGGGTGAGCGCACCTTTGCTCGCTGGGACGGCAATAAAGATAACGTTATTGATGAAAACGATCCAAAGCCCGAGTACAAGTGGAAAAAGAAAAAAGGCGAAAAAGTTGCCAAGGCCGATAAGAAAAAGGCCAAGAAAAAAGCTCGCCGTCGCTCCATGATTCGCATGCCAACCACACACAGTAAAAAAGGTATGTTCACCATCTATGACGCCAACGAAGATGGCAAGATCACCAAGGATGAATTCGTAAACGAGCGTCGCTCGGTCTTTCACCTTGCCGATCAGGATAAAAGTGGCGATCTGGTATTGAACGAATATCTGGGTGAGTACGAAGATCGCGTGGACGCGGCTATCGCCAAAACCCGTCGTGCGGCCATCAAACAAACCTATATTCGCTTTGATGTTCTGGACGATAACAAGGACAAGAGCATGACCTTTGATGAGCTGCAGATTTCCGGCAAACGCATCTTTAATCGCTGGGACAAAAACCAGGATGGCGTTATTTCAGCAGACGACATCGCCGCCAGCCAGAAGGTAGCAGCCAAGTCGGACAGCTACTAAGCCGTGGTCTAGACCACTCACAACGGCGCCACACCGTGGCGCCTGTTCCCTTTTCAAAACAGTAGCCAAATCAGTGAAACAGTTTCTCACGCCACTTTTAAGCATCGGATGCCTACTCAACAGCGGAATGATGACCGCAGGCATTGTCGATTTCCACAACGACAATGTTTTGGGCACCTCTATGCATTTACGCATCGACGCCAACGATCAGGAAGCCAAACTTGCTGAACAGGCCGCCTTGGCTGAAATTCATCGCCTGGAAAAAATCTACAGCAGCTATGACAGCGAGAGCGAACTCATGCAGATACGCCGTGGTGTTATCAGCACGCTGTCTCCGGAAATGCACACCATGGTTTCGCTTTGCCAACAGTGGCAAAAAGAGTTGCCCATGGCCTTCAGTTGCCGTCTGGGTTCGGTCATTGAAGCGTGGAACGAAGCCGAAAAAAAACAGGAGCGCCCGGATCGTAAAGCCATTCGTGCTCTCGCTCGCAAGGCCCTGTATTCCGAATACACATTGAGCGACGCAGAGATCCCCAAAGATTTCAGCTGGGAATTTTCGGCAATTGCCAAGGGTTACATTATCGACCAGGCGATTGCACAAGCTCGCAAAGCCGCACCTGCAGCGAATGCCCTCACCTTAGAGATTGGCGGAGATATTCGACAGTGGCAAAAACCCGGCAGCAAAGCCTGGGCAATAAGCCTTGCCAACCCCAATCAACTTGACGACAGTCAGCAGAACTCGCTTGGCAACATCCAACTGAATAATCAGGCCATCGCTTACAGTGGTCATCAGGCGAGAAGCCGAAAAATTGGCCGCCGCCAGTTCAGCCACATTCTCCAGGCCCGCGATGGCTGGCCGAGAGATTTTCCGCACAGCGTGGTTGTTATTGCGCCGACGGCAACCAAAGCCGATGCCATCGCAACCGCCCTGAGCACAATGGATGTCGACAAGGCTCTCGATTGGGTTGAACAAACGAAACAGGTCGAAGCCCTGCTGATCAGCGAAGATGGCCGTCAGTTTGCCAGCAGCGCCTGGCACTCATCCGATCATGAAGACAGCAAAGCCGAATTGGCTTCGGCCAATATTCGCTTCGCTCTCCCTAAAATCCGCAGCGGTAACTACCGCAAGCCCTATGTCGCACTTTGGATCGAAAATAAAAAACGTAAGGTCGTTAAGAACTTGCTGTTGCTGGGCGACAGCGAACGCTGGATGAGCGAAAACAGTGTGTGGTGGCGCCGTCAGGGCCGCAAAACCCCTACCCTGCTGGATGTAATGGCTCGCCCTACCCGCCGGGCCGGTGAATATCAACTGCAATGGTCAGGACGCGATGATTTCGGCAAGGCCGTCGCGGCCGGTCAATACCAATTAATTATAGAAGCTGCCAGAGAACATGGTGGACACGAAAAAATAAGCATTCCATTTGAGCTAGGGAAGCCAATAAAACAAACCGAGAAAGGCCAAAAAGAAATCCAGTATATAGAGCTGGAGTTGAGATCACCTTTAGTTGGCAACGCTGAGATAGCGGCCAATTGAATAATGGGGAGACACAAATGTTTAAAAAATCTACTTTAGCGCTGGCCATCGCTCTGGTCAGCAGCAACAGCTTTGCTCAGGTCCAGGAACTGGAAACGACCAAAGTAAAAGGCGAAACCAAAGAAAACCAGGAAGTTATCTCCAATCTGAAGATTGAAGAAAACATGGTCAACAATCTGGACGATCTGGTTCGCGACCTGCCTGGTGTTGTTATCAAGGCCGCTGATGGCCGCTGGGGTGGTACCGGTTTCAACATTCGCGGCGTGGACGATGACCGTATCGCTGTTTCTATCGACGGTGTTGAGCAAGGAGAGACCCTCCAGTACGAAGGAGGTCAGGCCTACGGTTACTTTAAAGGTGGTCGCAATGGTTTGGAATTGGAAACCGTCAAGCAGGTAAGCATCACCAAAGGAGCCGACTCAGTCATTTCCGGTAGCGGTGCACTGGGTGGTTCGGTACGTTTCGTCACTAAAGATGCGGACGATTTCCTGAAAGAAAGCGGCAACGATTTCGGCCTGGACTTCAGCAGCTCCTACGACAGTGCCAGCGAATCCACCATGGGCAGTCTTGCTCTTGCGGGTCGTTCCGGTCAGTTTGAAGCCCTGTTGATTGGTACCAAGCGCAGCGGTCATGAAACCGAAAACCATACGGCTGGCCCCGACATCGACGGCAGTCAGCGTGAGCGTCCAGACCCTCAGGATCGCGATACAGACAGCATCTTGCTTAAGCTGAACTACGATATCAGCAGCAATAACACCATTGGTTTGGTTGTTGAAGATTACACTCAGGAAATCAAAACCGATGCCCGCTCCTACAATGGCCCTTGGTACATCAACCGTCAGGGTGATGACACCAGCGAGCGTCAGCGTGTAGGTATCTTCCACAAGATGGAAGTGAATGCCGGTTTGTTTGACCGTATCGAGTGGAGTATCGACCGTCAGAACATCGACTTTGAAGCCAAAACACCACAAGGTGTAAATATTCCAGGCTTCTTTGGCCCTCCGGTTGTTGGTTTCCGAGTGGACAACCGTTCTTTCGATCAGGAACTGACCCAATTCAAGTTTGACTTCAACAAACGTATTCAAACTGGTGATGTTGAGCATGAGTTGTTCTACGGTTTCGCCTACTCTGACAAAGAAGTAGATAACGAAGAAACGCGTTTGTTCACTCCGGAAGGCAGTACCGAGGTTATTCCAAGCACTCGTCAAGCGCTGGTACCGCATTCCGAAATCAAGAACTACAACCTGTTCGTTCTGGATCGCATTACCCTGAGCAACGAGACTCAGCTCGAAGTGGGAATTCGTTATGACGATTACGAATACGATGCAACAGCAAGCGAGTTTTACGCTGATCGCTTGGGTGGCAGCCTGAACAAACAAGACTTCGACTTCTTCAGTGGCGCTCTAGGCCTGACTCAGAAAATCAACGACAACAGTAAGATTATCGCCAAGATTGGTCGTGCCTTCCGCGCTCCTACGGTTGAAAACCTGTATACCCGCAGCGGCTCGGCTGATGACTGGAGAACCGGCCCTAACCCGGATCTGGATGTTGAAACTGCGACTAACTACGAGCTGACCTTCGAAACTCAATTTGATGCCGGTCGTATCAGCATCACTGGTTTCTTCAATCAGTATCAAGATTTCATTGAGTCTCAGAGCCGCACCCGCATCAATGCGGCTGGTGCAGAAGACATCTACTCTGTAGCAGCCAACGTTGGCGAAGCCGATACCAAAGGTTTGGAAATCAGCGCCAGTGTTGATCTGCACAAAGCTCTGGGCGCGCCCGAAGGTATGAGTGCTTTTGCAAGCTCTGCGTATGCTGATGGTGAGCAGGAAAATGGCGATCCACTGACCAGCATCCAGCCATTCAGTGCAAAACTGGGCTTTGGCTACAATCAGGATGATTGGGGCGTGAACTCTACCCTGACCTATACCTCAGCCAAAGATGCCGAAGATGCCTACTCGACCAACGCCGATGGCGAACGTGTAGAGCGTGACTACCTGAGCAACAGTTCTGCCGTTCTGGATATCACCGCATTCTACAAGGTCACAGAACAACTGACTTTGCGTGCCGGTGTCTTCAACGTTACAGACAAGGAATACTACATCTGGGACAGCATTCGCTTTGTAGGTCGTGATGACCTGCGTCCAGGTATTGGTGTTCGCGGTAACGGCATCACTCGCTTCACTGAGCCAGGCCGTAACTTTACTCTGCGTGCTGATTTTAGCTTCTAAGCCCGCCTGAGTCGCAAAGCTCTCTCCACACGGGGAGAGCTTTGTACAACTGAACTACAGCGTTTTTGTAAAACCTTTTCCAGTGATGGTGTCGAATACCACAATCCCATCACCTGCCACCCCCAGCTGGGCAACGCAATTTCCCTGAGCATCCCAAATGGCCGATTGACCGTGGCCGATAAAATCGTGATTGGGGCCGTGATTGTTGGCCATCATGATTTTCATACCCGATCGCTTAGCCAATGTGGAATACAGTCCACTGGTAACGGCGGCCAAACTTGACTCATCTTTAGCGACACTCGCCATATACAGACTTGCACCTGCGGCAATTGCCGCATCGTTATGGCTGCATTGTTTGGACTCATAACAAATGGCAGGCGCAATGCGCTCATTGCCGTACTCCAAAAACAAGGGGCAATGACCAGGTGCAAAAAATGGCAACTCACTGCTGTGCAGCAATTGTTTTGAATAAACGCGCACCGGATTGAAAGGTTGGAAGCAGAGCATGGAAATCCGAACCTCAGCTTCTCCAAGTTCATTCCTGAATCGCACCGGCATTCCAAGACAGATCAACATGCCGTGCTGATCGCTTTGCTCCTGAATGCTCGGGATGTTGACCTTGTCTGCATCAAACGCCAGCTCCGCTGCCAATGTTGGCTCATAAGCACTGAGAGACAGCTCTGGAAAACAGATCAGATCCACTTTTTCCCTGGCGGCCAATGCAATCAGATCCAGATGCTTTTGTAAGTTAACCTCCAGATCACCGGCAATACTCTGTAATTGCGCTACGCAAATATTCATCCAGAACGCTCCTGTCAAAAAAGGGGATCAGGAAATTTCAATATAGCCCATCAATCCCGTTTTCATATGTTCGATCACGTGGCAATGGTACATCCAGCGGCCAGGATTGTCGGCTACAAACGCAATCTGCACACGCTCGTTTTTTTCCATGAGCACGGTATCGGTAAAAAATGGCTCAATGTTCTTTTTGTTGGATTTGATCACTTTAAACATCACACCATGCATATGAATCGGGTGCATATGCGGAGTGTTGTTTTTTAAATCAAAAATGTAACTTTTCCCCAGATCGAGTTTGGCCAGGGGTTCGGGAATGTTATTGGGCCCCATACCTTCCCAGGCTCGACGATTAATCGTCCAAAAGGCATGCTTTGACTTTCCGGCTTTATCTGCTGGCGTAACAGCGCCTTCCCATTCAAAGACAAAATATTTTTTCTCAGCCTTATCCAACTCGGGCTCGGACAGAGGATTGGGGAGAGGCATCGGAGCCGTGGTAGCCGTCGCTTTTTTCAACGGGCGATCTTCGGCTCGCAAACGCATAAATTCAAAATACAAACGGCCCTTGCCGTTTTCAATCACGATCTCTTCACCGGCGGCGGGCGTTTTAACGGCGATATCGACTCGCATACCCGAACCAATGGAATGATGTTCCAGGGGCTTGGGTTCGGAAAGTGGATTGGCATCGATGCTGACAATATAAGCCGGGCGATCCTTCACCCGTAATTTGTAGACGACCGTGTTGTCGACATTGGCAAATCGCAACCTGACCCAGGCATTGGCGGGCACCGTCATCGCCGGGCGGTTGAGACCATTAATGGTTTCGTAGTTTCCGGGAGTGCCCATGCGCGCGGCATATCGTGGAATACTCAACGGTTTAAAGGATCCATCGTCGTTCAGATGCCAGTTTTTTAACATCAGCGGCAAATCGGCAGCGTAGTCCTCAGGTGAAAACTGCGAGCTGTCGGCTTCCTCAACCAACAATAAACCAACCAAACCCTTACCCAACTGAACCACGCTATTCATATGCGGGTGATACCAGAAGGTTCCCGCATCGGGAGGGATAAATTCATAGCGAAAATGCTCGCCGGGCATAATTGGTTTCTGGCTCAGAAACGGCACGCCGTCCATAGCAATATCAATACGGATACCATGCCAGTGAATGGTCGTGGGCTCATCAAGCTCATTAATGACATCAATAATGACGGGGCGCCCCTGCTTCGCTCGAATAATCGGCGAAGGGTACTGGCCGTTAAAACCCAGGCCCGGAGTTTGGGTGCCCGGGATCAATTCAAAATCAGCAGCCTGCAACCGGATCTCGTATCGATACTCCCCACGCTGCTCGACCTTGAGTTTGGGCATACAGCCGCTCAATGCCAATGTACCTAACAGACCTGCCGATAGAAACTCTCGACGTTTCATAAATGTATTTCCGAACTGAGGCGAAAGAATTCAGAGACTTTCAACCCAGATAATGTTTGTCGTGTGATCGAGCTTCAACGGATAAAGCTCAAGTGATTATCCCAGATGATACCTTGTTGGTAAGCGAATGCCTTGATCTGACTCGTGTCGATGGCAGAATTTACCATCTGCCCGGCACCATTACTGATATAAAAGCCTTGTTGCTCTTTTGCATAGGCCAAACCACAGGCATCGCGAATCGTCAGGTGCTCAATAAACGTCCCACTTTGCAAATCCCAGCGGCTGACTATTCCTGCGCGCGGAGAACTCAAATACGCCTGGCGGGCCATGTCATCGACACTGACACTGCCAACGTATTGTCTGTGCATTTGCCAAACATCGTTACCGGCCGTGAGAGCTTGCAGTTCATTTTCGCCACGGTGCTTATAGGCCAATGGCAAAACGTAGTTTGCATCACCCTGGAATTGCGCACCAATAATGACCTGATCATCTGCCGTGACGGCCATATGACGCAAACTCAGTTTAGGGTCCTCTGGCCGGTATTCCCCCAGCACTTTGCCGCTGTGGCTATCGAGGTACAACAATGAGGACTGCATGGTATCGATATTGAGTTTCTGGCGCCCACTTTCCGGGCGAGTGTGGATACCTCCCATGGCCACCGCCAGGGTTTTACCATCGGACAGGCATTCAACTTGATGAGGCCCCACGTTCGGCAGAGCAATTTCGTCAATTAACGTCCAGCCGGCTTTACGATCATAAACCGCCAGACTGGAGGCTTTCTCATCGAGATGATTTTGGGGTACCAGAACATGATCACCCTCCCCAATAATACAGGCATGCCCAAAGACATGGCGATTATCGGGCGATTGAATGTTATTGAGAAGTTCTCCGCTGTCGACATCGATATGATACAGCTCGGTACCCGGGCGCCGGGCAATGGCCAGGCATTCGCGCCGGCCTTTCATGGCATCGGAAGATGGCACTGACGGCAAGACCATTACCTGATGCAAACGCTGGGGCAATGACAAGCTAAAACGAAGCTTGCCCTGTAAATCCATCCCCGCGACACCATAGCGGCGACCTTTATCGCCTTGATGCTGAAAACCACTGAGCAGCAAGGAATCATTACCTGGCTTTGACGCACAGCCAACTATGGCTGCCACACTTAAACCGACACTGCCGAGAAGAAATTCTCGTCGATTAATCGCCGTCATTATTGTTAAAGCCCAATTGTATACCCAGCGCTTGCGGCAGCTGATTCTTATACAAGCCGGTGAGTGTGCTCAACGCTTTCTGAGTGGCCTCAGCGTTCTCGATATTGTGTTCCTGTAAACGTTGAAAGAAGCTTTGATTGTCGCCACGCAGTGTTTCCTGGGCATTCAACAAAGCCTTTTCAATGTCTTCAGCAACGGCACCGGCACCGCTTTTCTCCAGATAGCGTTTGAGGCCAGCACGGTGAAACAACAAATCAATACTGGCCAGATTCGCTTGCAGATTTTTTCGGGAATTTTGTGAACGCCAGGACTCCAAAAGGTAAGGATTAATGCGCACATTTTTACGCTTAGTCCCCAAAGCATCGGCCAGCTTTTTATTGCTGGCTGATTCCAACAACGACAATTGACCGTCAATAAGCTGGGCGACGACCGTTTTCGCATCGGGGAAATCCACATTCTCAGGCCCATAGGCGTTCAGTTGTTTGCCATAGCTACCTTGCCAATCCTGTAACAAGGACGAGCTGTTGAGCTGCAATTGAGCACTTTGAAGGCTCAACAAGGCACACATTCGATTCGCGGGAACCTTTTGGTCCTGCAATGCAGGATCAAACAATAAATACTCAACCGCTGACAAGCCCTGAACTACCGTGCTGGTTTTGGCAAACTGCTCAGGTGTGGGAGGTTTCTCGCTGTTAAGCAATGGACGAATTTTTCTCGCGACGAGATTCTTATTGTCTGGCCAGAACTGAAATTTCCAAGCCAGATTTTTATCATTAATCGGCCCGTAGTTAATTGCCTGCACTTGCTCCCAGGCGCGCATGGACAGGCGCCAGCCCTCTTGCAAGACAGGTATGTCCAGAACAAGGGCCGTGCTATCGTTTTCCAGCCCATGACACTGCTCATTCACCAGTTCCGCAAAATGTTTGCTGCGCTCGGCCATGTTACCTTGCAAGGGTAAGATGTAATCGTGCAAGGCTCGATGAATAAAGGCATCTTCCGGGGGTTTTTCAGAACAGGCCGACAGCATGACACTGAGCCCCAGCACAGTGAAAGTCGCAATGCGTTTCACGCTCGCTTGCCGAATAATTTCTGTAAGCCCCACGCTCTACTCCTGCTGTTTTTAAAGATCGTACAAGAATGCCAGCAATTGCTCACGTTCTTTCTGGCTGAGTTGCTTGTAATGTGCGTTGGCCTGGGCCGCTTCGCCACCATGCCAGAGAATGGCCTCTTCGGCATTGCGTGCGCGGCCATCATGCAACAGAGCTTCAACACCGTTAACGTCCTTGATCATACCCAGCCCCCACAAAGGGGGAGTCCGCCATTCACTGCCGGAGGCCACAAATTCTCGACTGCCATCAGCCAGTTCCGGTCCCATATCATGGAGTAACAAGTCAGTGTACGGAGCTATTTTTGTTGCCGCCAGCCAGGAAAACGGATAATTTTTCGACGTGATGTGCTCAGCGGTATGACAACCCGAACAGCCGATACGTTCAAATATTTTCTCACCAGCCAGAACATCCTGATTCTTGGGATTACGACGTTTAGGGACGGCCAGATTACTGGTATAAAACGTGACCTGATCCAAGATCTTGTCGCTGACCTCCAATTTACTTAAGTCACCCGCTTTGGCCAACTTCAGGCAGGCTGTTTGCTGAGTGCTACAGTTTTCCGTGGGAAACAGGCTCGAACGTATTCCCATATCGCCATTGAAGGCACCCGCGTTTTGCTGTTCCAAACTCGGTTGTCCGGCCTTCCAGCCAAAGCGACCGGGCTGCAGGCTTTTCTTCTTAATATCCCAGACCTGATTCAAACGCCCAGAAATACCATTTTGATCTCGATCTTCGGGATCGGCCAGGGCTTTCAAACGCTCCTCGGGTATAGCCTCCAACAACCCCAAACCCACCATAGCGGGTGCGACACGTGCAGATATTTGAGTGTCTTTATGCAATGGCCCATAAGCCAGATCACGAATGGAAAATATCGGTTTTCGCAATTGCCTCTTGCTGCCATCGGCCAGCGCAACAGTTATGTCTTCGTAACGGATACTGATTTGGCCTTCCGCCGCTAAACCCGGCAAGGCAAAATCCTGCAGTTGGCCGCCGTAAATCGGGTCGGCTTTGCTGGGGGCATCTACCGCAACATCCTTGGCACCCGCGACGTTCAAACGCAACAACAATGACACCGCATTGTCGCTCTCATTCACGGGCAAATGCCCTCGCCCATCTTTAATGTGGCAATTCTGGCAGGCATTGGTATTGAACAATGGCCCCAGACCATCGCGGGCATCGGTGCTCGCTGGTGCAGCCACCCAGGGATTGCGGAAAAAACTGTTACCGACACTGAAATCCAATCGGCGCATCAGAGGCATGTTCGCAGCAGCTTGTGAGAAAGAATGAATCCCTTTGGGGTTCACCCGGCTGCGATCAGTTTTTATGTCATCTGCTGCCAGTGTCGACACACAGGCCGTCGCCAGAAAGGCGCTAAATAGAGTACGAATTGAGATGCCGGCGATGCGACTTTGCGCATCACCGGACTTAGGGAAACATTGCATTAAAACTCGTGGTCAGCGTTATCAGGGTTAAGGTTGTCAATACCAAGGAATTTTGCCGCATTTTCTATTTGTTGTGTTTGTGCGACCAAATCGTTAATCGACTGGTTGATCATTTGCTCTCCGCGTGTATTTCCTTCAGCGATCAATTGATCAAACGCTTCCGGAGAATCTTTACGTTCTGCACTATCAACCAGCTTCTGCAAACTTTCCAGGCTTTTGTCCATGCTACCCAGGACTTGTTTCGCCAGCGTTTCATCTTTGGCTTTCAGCAAGGCCATGATGCCGGGACCATTCAAGCGGCTACCGTCACTGCGCAAGTATTCACCTGTGTAAATATTTCGAATACCTAAGCCATTGTAGAAATGAGAATAGTGGGTGTTGTCACTGAAGCAGTCATGCTCATCTTCCGGGGAATTGGCTTCCAGTGCGACTTTCAAACGCTCACCAGCCAGTTCACCCAAAGATAAACTGCCCATACCGAACAACATACGAGTCAGACCTCGTTTGGCCGGCATAGCCAACAATTCAGCACGATAGTTGTCCGCAACCTTTTGATCCCACTGGCCCACCATATAACGCAGGTCATCAATCAACAGCTGACTGGTTGCACGCAAATACTCACGACGTCGCTCACACGCGCCACCGGTGCATCCCTTGCCCACAACAAAATCGGTATAGGGGCGATTGCCTGCACCCGCATCGGTGCCGTTCAAGTCCTGTCCCCACAATAGAAACTCAATTGCGTGATAGCCGGTTGCAACATTCGCTTCAGAGCCACCCAATTCGTTCAGTGAGGCCAGCAGCTCGGGAGTCAACTGTTGAATATCCAGTTTGTTCGCACCAATTTGCAAGCTGCTGTTGGCGATAATATTGGCACTGGCGCCGACATTACCCAACTCAGCCTGATAGCTGCCCTGGTCGACATAATCGATCAAGCCTTCATCCAGAGGCCAGGCATTCAGCTGGCCTTCCCAATCATCCACGACAGGATTACCAAAACGAAATACCTCAGATTGCTGATAAGGAACACGGGCCGCTTTCCAGGCCGTTTTGGCAGCGGCCAGACCTTCAGCGCTGGGTTTTTCCAGAAACTCATCGATACTTTTTTGCAGCGTCTGGGCGGTCAGTAATGAATCTTCGAAGGTGGCATGGGCAAGATCGGTATAGTGTTGAACGACAGCTTCAACAGACACCTTTTCGGCGGAAACCTGCACACTGAACAATGAAGCAGCGCATACGCTGAACGCGACAACGCATCGGGACTTGAAAAACATGGAGACTCCTTTAAACAGAGGCGTAAATCAATGGCCGTATTCCTATACCAGTCCACCGAGCAGGCTTCTCGAGCAGGTCTTTTTCTATGGGCCTAACAGCCGTATAAGCGCGCGAAATGCTACCACTAAATGCAAATGCTTATCAATGAATATAGTTGCGACGATACGTCGCAGTTGATCGTTTGAGCACTGTGTACGCTTATCGTTTTCCAAATCCGGTAATGAACCGGGAAAGACTCACTTCCCCGGTTCAACCTCTACCTAGAACTGATAACTCACACTCATTTTGACATTACGCCCAACTTCAGCCGGATCCGAGGACGAGCTGGCCGGCGCTCTCAGGTAACGGCGATCCATCAGATTGTCCACCCCCAGAACCACTGTCAGACCATCGAGTGCACCCTGCCCTTCAAAGCTGGCATTAAGGTTCACCAGACTGTAACCCTCTACACCATAACCATAGCCAAGGTAGGCTTCGGTCAGACGTTTTTGCTCACGGTACTTCAAGACCTGCGCGCCAACGTTGAGGGTATCAAACAACTGATAGTTGATGTTCAGGCTCAGCTTGTCCGCAGGTGCTTCCTGATAGGGTTGTTTGTCAGTATCAACCGTTCCCAGGAAAAAGTTCGGCACACCGGTGGCATCCATATTCATGGTGGAGTAACCCAGGTACACATCCAGATCCTGCCAGCTGTATTCCAGCTCAACTTCAAGCCCGCGGCTCTGTAAACCGCCGATGTTCTTGGCACTGTAATCTCGATGGGTAGCAACCGGCACGCCATTGCTTGGCCGGGGCCCGGGTGAACCTGGCTGCTTCACGCCATTGTCATCGAAGTAATACATAAACGGGACATTATCGATAAAATTAACAATGTCATTATTGAAGAAGATAAATTTTGCGCTGATATTGTCGGCATAACTCAGGTCAGACCAATGCAGACCAAAACCGGCTTCCCAGTTTTCAGAGGTCTCCGGCATCAAATCAGGCTGTGGTTCCTGATAGCAAATTTTTCCGCCAATATGACAACGCCATTCCCTTTTCTTGTACAGCTCCTGCACAGACGGTGCCCGAAAAGCTTCGCCGTAACTGGCAAACAGATTCAGAAAATCCATTGCCTTGTAGGTCAGGCCAATATTACTGGAAATTTCACTGTCATCATTATCGCCAAATTCACCAAACTGATTATTGTTTCGCTCATAGGAATCAAAACGCACACCCAGAGTCAGCAAAAGTGTTTCATCAAGGAAACTCGATTGATCGATGATGGATGCTGAAAGGTTGATGGCCTCACTGTCGCCGTAAAATGTCGTGGCCGCATTCGGATTGGTATTGTCCACTTCATTCTGAACGAAATCTTCCTGCTCATAATTGAATTCAATCGCTAATTTGTGACTGATTAGACCTTCAAAAGTCGACAAATTTGAGACACGCAAACTGTTGCGTGTGGTTTCGCCCTTATCAAAGCTGTCAAAAATACGCTGACTGCCGTTGCGCAACGGAATAAAACCACGGCTGATTTCATCGTAGTTTTTCTCGGAGAAAACCGCTTGAACATCAAGGTCCAGAAGAGGACTGGACGGGTTGTAACTGTACTTGATACTGCCTTCCAGATAATCATTGCTGAAGTCCTGGAACAGATGCGGGTAACGTACACTGTAGCTCTGACGCATGGCATAAGGCTGATCAGAAGCCTCGGTTTCGGACCAATCCACCTTCACAGACAACTGCTGCTCATCGTCGATAATCCAGCGCGTTTTGAACATGACATTTTCACGACTGGATTCGTTCTTGATGCTGGATAAGCTCGCCACACCGCCTTCCGCGCTACGATCACCCACGATATCGATGTCTTCAAAATCCGACTGACTCAGTTGCAAGACTACATCCAGATTTTCATCCAGATAGAATGCACTCGCGCCCTTCACCAACGCATCGGTAGCGTCTTGGCGAGACAGAGAAACACGTCCGCCAAATCCATTTTTATCCAGATAATCGCCGGCGTCTTTGGTGGCCAAACGAATACTGCCACCAAGCGCACCAGAGCCTACGGTCAGCGAGTCGGCACCCCTCAACACCTGTACTCGTTTCAAGCTTTGGGGATCGATACCCATGCTGTTGATGGTTGCGATATTGCTGCCGCCGTCGGATTCGATTTTGCGTTTCACATTATCGACCGAAACGTGAATTCGCTCGCCGTATAAACCGCGAACCACCGGCTGGCTGGCCAAAGGAACCACACCACCGGTGAGATCCACACCCGGCATGTTTTTCAGAAGCTGGCTCAGTTCACTCTGCTGCTGACGGGCGATTTCCTTTTCAGTGATCACCGAAATCGATGCCGGCGTATCCTGATTGACCAAGGTCAGCTTGTGTCCGATCACCTCAATCAGCTCCAGGTTTTCGTCCTTTTCCTCTGCCAGGCTTTGGCCAGCAAACGAGGCACAGGCAATTGCCAGGGCCAATGCTGATTTACCCCTGTTTAATCTCATACTTAACTCCCTTCCAGTTGAATGTAAATGAGAATAATTTCTGTTTATTTTAATTTAGGGAATGTTTTTATGCTATAAAATTATTTTGATATTCCTTATTGAAATATTAAATAGCACAAATTATCATTTACAACCATTTGCACCAAAATAGAACCTGAATTAATTGTGGTTTAACTGGCTAAGTTATTGATCCCACAAGAAAATTAGGGTTACCGAAAGATCAATGTTGATCCTTGCCGGGCCCCATCGCTAGACTCGGAAAAAGGATAAATACGAAGGAATTACACATGACCAAGATAAAACTGGGTTTAATATTCTTGATGGCCTTTAGCAGCTCCTGGGCCCTCGCAGAACAGAAGTTTGGCGGCGGTGCGGATATGGCCCGACTCCTTGAACTGGAAACCGTGATGCAATCGCCGGCAACATACACTGACAAAACCATCACCGTTACCGGTGTCATCAAAGAGGTTTGCCACAAGAAAGGTTGCTGGATGGAATTGAGCGCGGGGGACGACTTTGACAACCTTATCGTTAAGGTTAGAGATGGTGATATGGTCTTTCCAATCAGCGCTAGAGGCAAAGTCGCTTTTGCCACCGGTGTTCTGACAGCATCACAACTCGACGTAGAACGCACCAGAGCCTACCTTGCCCATCGTGCTGAAGAAAACAATCTGGAATTTGATCCAGCGTCGGTCATTGAAGGCATGACTTTGTATCGTCTCAAACCTACGGGCGTTACCATTGCCGGAAAGTAAAAAACGCTGGTGGCTGCAATACTAAAAACCGACGGCTAGCGGGCATGAATTGTTAGAGTAAAACTGACATCTAAAACTCAATGCCCGCGAACTCAATCTTCTAATGATTTGTTCCTATTTTTCTCACCAACTGACACTTAACCCTGCATAAGAAAGAATTACATTTGTTAATAATTCTCATTAGTGTTAATGTGCGCCCCAAATTCCAAAGATGAAGCCGCAAGGAAGCTTCATACAAAGACTGTGATAGCCAGGTCTATTGGTATTCAATTTGGAGACTAGAGTTACATGTCATTTAAGAAAACAAAGCCGAGAAATGCGCTGGGAACCGCATTGATCTCTGTCCTGAGTATATCCCCCCTTGCCCACGCGGATCAGCAAGATAACAAGAACGCCCAGATCGAAGAGCTGAAAGTTATTGGCCACAAAGATGGCCTGATGCAGGTCAAGAACCCGACCGCCAGTAAAATGAATCTGTCCTTCAAAGATACCGGTCGTTCAATCACTCAACTGGATGAACAGCTGTTGAAAGATCTTGCGCTCGAAAACGTGCGTCAGGCCTTTGATTATGTCGCCGGATTTCGTGGCAATGGCCCGGCCGATCGTACTTATACCGCACGTGGGGTTCGCACCAGCATCGACAATGTCATGGTCGATGGCTTGAGATCTTTGCAAGGTGGTGAAGCGGGTACTGGCTCGCGTTTGCCGAGCACGTTTAACGCCGAATCCACCACTTTCCTGCGTGGCCCGGCAGGCCTGCTTTACGGTGCAGGTGTTGGCGGTGGCTTGATTAATATCACCACCAAACGTCCAGAAGCCGATGCCCAAACCCGCATTGGCCTGGGTAGTCGCTCCTATGTGACTGACGGCAGTAATTTTGACTCCAATCGTTTCACCGTTAATCTGGACAGCACCGGCGGCCTTGTAGAGGACGATGTTCTTTATCGCGTTCTTGCCCAATATACCCCCGATGGCGATCATTTTCAGGAAGGCCGCAGTGTCGACGAAAAACTGTTTGATGTCGCCCTGACGTTTAATATTGGAGACTCAACCCGTATTACTCCACGTTTTGAAAGCACCGACCGCGAACGCTCCGGCGGCAGTGGTTATGCCGACGGTGTTTTTGAGCGCAATTTCTTCAGTGGCAATGTCACCACCTATGGCAAGCCCGTGAATCGCAGCTTCTATTACGGCAGCAATCAGGACAAAGGCGAAAACAGCTCAAAGAGTTTCAGCCTGATGCTGGAACATGAACTCAACAGCAACTGGGATGTATTACTGCGCGCTCGTAAAAACGAGACCGAATCCGAATCGCTGGATTTATACATCAGTGACAGCAGTGGATTAGGGAATTCGGTCGGCGAAGACGAGATCAACCGTAAATGGGTTTACGCCAAAGGCGATGATGAATACGTACTTTTCGATGGCGCCATTGAAGGCAAGTTCTCAACCGCTGGGATTGAACACCACCTGCTCTTCGGTGCCAACTATCGCGATATGGATGTCGGCTTTGCACGGAACTTCCAATCCAACAGCGATGCGGTAGGTAAAAATACCATCTCTGCTTCAAACCCTCGTCAACAGTTGGTTGGGCCTGTTCCCACTGATCTTCGTGACGTAGACCTGTCGCCCCGCAATGAAAAAGACACCAATATCTATCTGAAAGATCGTGTCACACTGGGTGACTTTACGCTTGCAGGTGGCGTGGCCTACGTCAAACAGGAGCAACAGGAAACCCGTCGAGGCACCGCTTACAGCGGAGATTTCAGCGACACCATTTGGGATCTGGGTGTCATTTATGCCTTGAACAGCGACATGAACCTGTTTGCAACTTACAGTCGATCTTACGATCCGGTAAGCGCACGCTGGATTTCCCAATACGGTCAGGGTAAGACCAGCTTTAAGCCCGTTGAAGGCGATAACTATGAGATTGGCATTAAAGGCGATTTCTTCGATAAACGTCTGAGTTCAGGTATTACCCTGTTCCGTCTTGAACGTTCCAACAGTACCAAGTTTGAGCGGATCGATGGTGTATGGCATCTGACCCAATTGGAGGGAGCAAGCTTCCGCTCCGAAGGCCTGGAATGGGATGCCAGCTTTGCACTGAACGAGCAGTTTATCAGCAGTATCAGCTATGCCTTTACCCGCGCCTATGACACCATCGGCAGCGACGAAGGCAAGCAGGCCAACAACACGCCAAAGCATAGCCTGGCGATCTGGAACACCTACCAGTTTACCGGTGAGCTGGATGATTTTCGTCTGGGTGCCGGTTTGCGCTTTGAATCTGATCGCAATGATGGCGATTACGTTCTGGAAGAATATGTCGAAGCTGACGTCGGTCTCTATTACGACAACAACACCATTGATGCTTCACTGGTGCTGCGCAATGCCTTCGACAAAAACCGCGCTGAAGCCGGTGCCAACTGGGTAACCGTTCAGCCAAATGATCCACGTTCATTGAATTTGAGCATTCGCTATACATTTTAATCAGCTGCTCACATTCTAACGTTGGACCCACTCAACGCGGCCTGCGGGCAGGTCGCGTTGTTTGTGTTTTATGTATATGTATTTTTAAGAACCGATGTGAAAGCACGTTTATGATCATTACCGTTCCGAAACTGTTGAATGCCGAGCAACTGCAAGCCATCAATGGACTCATTGACAGCGGCCAGTTTGAAGACGGACAAAACACCGCCGGCTGGCACGCAAAGACGGTAAAGCAAAATCGCCAATGGCTTGGCAGTGAAGAGCAGCAGGCAGAACTGGATCACTGTCTTACGGTGGCACTGAGTCAGCAACAGCAGTTCACTGCTTCAAGCTACCCCAAGTACATTCAGCCCTTTATGGTCAGTGAAAGCTGTGAAGGCGGCCACTACGGACCTCATATTGATGACGCATTAATGGGCCAGGAAGCCATTGCTCGCAGTGATTTATCCTGCACGATTTTCCTGAGTGACCCGGCGCAATATCAGGGTGGAGAGCTGCGAATGGACTATCAAAACCAGAGCCTGGAATTTAAACTGTCGGCCGGTGATGCAATTGTCTATCCCAGCACAACCCTGCATGAAGTTACACCGGTAAGCCAAGGGGTGCGGCGTGTTGCTCTGACCTGGATCGAAAGCTATGTGCGCCATGCCAGCCAACGGGAAATACTTTACGATCTGGATACTGCTCGCAAAGACATTATGAACCAACACGGCAAGACCGATGCCTTTGATCGCATCACAAAAAGCCACGCCAATTTATTACGTCAATGGGCCGATACCTGATGACACGATTTCTGAATTATTTCCGATCCTATAATGGCCAGGTGTTATTGCGCCTGTTTGCCGCTATTTTGCTGGGCTATGTGGCCAGCAATGCGATTAGCGTTGTCTTCGCCAAGCTTTTGCATGTTGCGGCAGGTCTGGCCTTGTCTGAAGCTGCGCTTTATGCCTCGTTAAGTGGTTTTCTGATCTACAGTCTTATTATCCTCTGGGTATTCAGCGTTCGTTCCCAGAAAAAACTGTGGTTACAACTGAGTGCCGTTACGGTTGTGTGTGCCTGCCTGGCCTGGCTTTTATAAGACTCGATAAAACGATGAAAAAAGACTTTCGACATTCCATGACATGGCTGCACACCTGGGCGGGCCTGGTATTTTGCTGGTTGCTGTACTTTATGTTTGTCACCGGAACCCTGGGCTACCTTGATACCGAGCTGGATCAGTGGATGAAACCGGAAATGAAGCCAGCACAAGAACAAAACCTCGGACAGGATTTAAGCCAGGCCGTTGCTTTTCTACAGAATAAAGCACCGGATGCCGAACGCTGGTTTATTTCCCCGGCCAATCATCGGGATAACCCCCAGCTCAGAGTTTCATGGCATTATCCGAGAGACTCGGATAAAAGCAATGGTCGAGCGTTGATTGACCAACACAACGGTGAAGAGTTGGAGCATCGGGACACCGCCGGTGGACAAACCCTTTATCGAATGCACTACCGACTGCATTATTTGCCCAGCGGCTGGGGTTTCAGGTTAACCAGCATCTTTACCCTGGCCATGTTCATTGCCCTGCTCACTGGCGTAGTTGCACACCGAAAACTGTTCAAGGACTTTTTCAGCTTCCGCCCACAAAAAGGCAAAGCCGCCTGGCTGGATATGCACAATGTCACCAGCATTGCCTCACTGCCTTTCCAATTAATGATCACCTACAGCGGATTAATTTTTGCAATCACCACTTGGATGCCCTTCATTGGAGTGGGTGCGTATGACTTCGATGTCAAAAGTCTGCGCAAAGACCTCAATGAGCTGCGTGGCACACCTCGTATAGAAGCCAGCGGCGAATCCGCCGAGCTTATCGATATGCATCAACTGGCCAACAATATCACAGCGCAGTTTGGCTCCGATAATAAGGTTCGCTTTATTGAAATCCGTCATCCCGGCGATCGTCATGCCAAGGCCTTTGTTCGCAGCCATTTGAGCGGCCCAATCCAGGAACAACAGAGCCTCCAGTTCAATGCCGTAACGGCACAGTTGGAAAATCAGCAAAAGGAAAGCAATGCTCTGGAGGTAAGAAACACCTTTATCAATCTTCATGAAGGCTTGTTTGCTGGACCAGGCTTGCGCCTGTTGTACATTTTATCTGGTCTGCTGGGTTGCATAATGGTTGCAACGGGCGCTATCTATTACGCACAAAAACGTCGACGCGAAAAGCAAGCGCCCAGCCGCCAACAAACACTACTCGACATTCTGAATGGCGGGACTATTGTGGGTTTGCCCATTGCGATATGCGGTTTTATGTTAGCGAATCGATTGCTGCCCATTACCTTGGAAGACCGTGCGGATTGGGAAGTCCACTGCCTGTTTTTAAGCTGGTTGGCCACTTTTGCAATGGCGGGCATGTACGCTCACAAAGCCATGTGGCATAAGCTCTGTTTGAGCCTGGCCATTTGTCTGTTGGCAGTGCCTCTGGTGAATTATGTCAGTGTCGAACGCGGGCTCGGTCAAACGTCATTAGAGAGCGATCCACTATTTGTTATCAGCGATTGGGTATTCCTCGGTCTTGTAGGGCTCTCGACTGTGGTGAGTTATTTTCTCAAGCGAAAATCACTAGCCCCTTCTTCCGCCAATCAGCGCGCCCTGCAAACTGGCCAAACCGTGTAATAAAGGACATCAATTCTGTGTTTAGTGTTTATGCGTTTATTCTTTGCCTGATCGGTTTTTTCGCGCTCGCCTTCGCCAAGACCCGACACTGGAAGCTGCTTTTTGCGAGGAAGCTGACCGAACGAAAAAAACATGCGCTATGGGCCACAGGTTCGGGCTCACTGATTATCGCCCTGCTGTTTTTAAAGACAGAATGGGGCTGGGCTTTGGGTTTGTGTTTTTATGCCGGCTTGTTGAGTCTAAGTATGTTTGCGGTCGTATTCAGCCTGAGTTATCTGGAGAACCGGAAACCGAAACGGTTGAGAGCCTAAACCGGCTCGGTTTCATCACGTTCATCGCTCGCTTCGCCCAGGCAGACCCTTCCCCGCCCTGCCTGCTTTGCACGATACAAGGCGCGATCTGCGCGTTGATAGAGTTCAGTAAAGCTCTCATCAAAACGCCATTGGGCCAGCCCGATACTCACACTTACCTGATAGTCAGCTTGTTCGGAGAAGTGAATGGTTTTGAAACTTTGGCACAACTCATTCATTAAATGTTCCGCCGCATCAATGGAGCTGGCGGGCAACAAAACAGCAAACTCTTCACCACCAATACGCGCCACAAAGTCCGTGCTGCGCAGACGTTGAATGAAGAACACGCCCATTTGCTGAAGAACAAGATCACCGAAATCATGGCCAAAGCGATCGTTCACACTTTTAAACCAATCGGCATCAACAATCGCCAGGCAAAATTCACTGCCATAGCGCTGCGCCCGTTGCAATTCCTGTTCAACCTGTTCATCAAAAGCTCGTCGATTAGGCAAGCCAGTGAGTGCATCTGTAGTTGCTGCCAAGGCTAAACGCTGGTTAGCTTCCTGAAGATCTTGGGTACGGGATTTCACCTGTTGCTCCAGATTTTCATTTAATTCCTGCAAGCGAAGACTCAACCCCCGCTCACGAATCAACAGGCGCATATACCCCCAACTTACGTACATCACCTGAACAGCAATAAACATAAATACGGCAATCGCAAAGAGTTCAATGTACGGATCGGTATTACGGCGATAATAAAGCGCATCTGAGGTACCGCTGATTAAAATCATCACAATGCCCACGAAGGTCAGCCATTGCTTGAACGGAAAACGAAACGCCTGATACAGCAGAAACACCACATAAGCCATGGCAACAGCAATATACAATAAGCGCAAGCCATGCCCTAAAAGCAAAAACTCATGCAGGCCCAGAAATGGAATACAGGCCAGGATAAGCAGCGGCAAAATCGCGAGCAGGTAAATCAGCTTCTTCAATTTCACACGGTGCTCAAACAGGTCCGGCAATACATAGGGCTGCCCATAGATAAAAATGGCTAACAAGCCCAGAAAGCTGATCCAGGTGAAATAGAAATGACTCACCACCGTTAATCCCGGAATAAAGTAAGCCAACAGACTGCCGGTGACCAGCAGACGAATGCCGGCGCCCAGAGACATAATCACCGAAAAGATGTACAAAGGCCTGCGGCGTTTACTGAACAAAGCCTGGGATGCGGAATAAATAGCGACCAAAAGGCAAGCTCCCAAAAACAGAATATGCCAGGACCAGCGTTGCATCATGCTGCGGTACAACTGATCAGCATTGCCCAGAAGTGGCGGCTGCGAAGCTCCACCCGTGCGGTAATCTTCATTGTAAAGCTGAACAATAACTCGGGCACCGGGATACAATTTAGGTAACTGAGTATAGGCGCCATCCAGCAGTCGCCCTTTCACTCGCTCGGTGGGTAACTGCTCAATAATCTGCTTGGACTCTGGGACAAATACGGACAGATTATCGTAGGTTTTTACGATCTCACCTCGGCCATTGTCGACATACATTCGAAGCGCTGATTGAAAACGCCCCGGCCACAGTGCCAGACGCTCACCACTGGCCAAATCACCCAACAAGGCGACTTCAGTCCAGAGAGTGATATAGGCTTGGGGGTCGTCGTTGCTGATGCCCAGACTCTCCAGGCTCCAATAACCGGGTAGTTCATACCAGGAGAGTTTGTCTCGATAGGCCTCGGCGGCTTGTTCTATTTGGTTCGGCGGAATCAACATACCGGCTATACCACGCCAGCGCCCGCGTAACTGATCATTATTGCAGGAAGGTGCAATCACCGCTGGCTGATAAGGAGTCGGTTCAGAAGATTGGGGGGCTTTGCTTTCGAGCGCGCGTTGATTCGACAGGAAATGATCGCAATTCGCAACGGCCAATTGAGCAAAAAACACACAAAACAGCAGTGCGATAAGGTTGAGCGGGGGCTTTTTATTCTTCATAAATTCTATTTGTTCATTAAGCCCTGCTACCTCTGTGGCCAAAAAACTGTCCCACTTATTCTAGTAGGAATATTCACTCTGTACAGCATTGCTGACAAAATTGGGGAAAATTCTTTCAAAAAACGTTAGGCTAAGAACTACAGCGTTGATTCAAAAGGATAAATCATGACACACGCTTTGCCTGCCAATCCCTACTTGCTTATCGCTGCCACACTCAGCGCAATTGCGGCTCTATTACACATTGCTATTATTTTCGGGGGGCCGGACTGGTATCGTTTCTTCGGTGCTGGAGAAGGGATGGCTCAAATGGCCGAACGCGGCGAACTGCAACCTACCTTAATCACTCTGGGTATTGCTGCCGTGTTATTAAGTTGGTGCCTTTACGCATTATCGGCCGCGGGAAAATTTCCACCCTTACCGCTGCTGCGTACCGGACTTGTCGTCATTACTTCGATTTATCTGCTGCGGGGATTGTCAGTCTTGCTGCTGGCAGTGCTGCAAGACGAATTTCGAGGTGCCTTCTGGATATGGAGTTCCCTGATCTGCACCGCCTTTGGAGTGTTTTATGCCATCGGCAGTTGGCAACAATGGTCCTACCTCTCTGTTATGTCGAGACAGTAACCGTAGAGTCCAGGCAGTCAGCAACTCATTTATTGAGGGAACTGACAGTAATAACTCGCAACACTTCCGTACCCGCATCCGTTGTTTCATAGACCCAACGGATGTTTAATGCAGATCCGCTGAGCACGGGCTTTAAGCTCATGCCATATTCTCGTGAACCGCTTTTGCCTTTCTGGTAGGCCGGGCGCGGATCCTGGGCAAGAATCTGGCGAATCATTTCAGATAATTTGTTTGCCGCTTGTTGCTCTGCATCCCAATCTACGCAAAACGCCTCGACTACCTCGTCAAAAACAACCTCAAGGGTTAGCGGTGCTTCTTCCGCAAATTGGTTTACGGCATCACCCTTGGCATCCACATACGGCACATAGGGCTTGATATCGACAATCGGCGTGCCGTCCAACAGGTCCAAACCGGAAACCTCAATCGCGGCGTTTTCAAAATCAATGCGTTCAATTTTTGCTGCCGACAAGCCGATCGGATTTGGACGCACCGGTGAGCGCGTCGCAAACACCCCCATACTTCGATTCCCACCCAAACGGGGCGGTCGAACCTTGGGACGCCAAGGCGTGTCCTGGCTGTGATGAAAAATAAATTGCAGCCAGATATGGCTGCACTGGTTCAGGCCCTGCAAACAATCGGCCTGGGCATAAGGCCCAAGCAGCTCTATGCGGGAATGCAGTCCCGGCGCTAAACCGGGCTGCCGTGGAATTCCAAACTTTTCAAGATAGGGCGAGCGAACCCTGGCAATAAATTCGAGTTCAATACTCACTTACGAGAATTCCATCATAAAAGTGGTTTCCACAAAACCGATTAACCCTGAAGATTAAACTCTTCAGGGTAATAGGCCTTGGCGATTCGTTCACAGTAGTCCACCAGGTTTTGATGGGCCTTAGCAAAGGGCGATATTGCAATATCATTTTCCGAATGAGTCAACTGAACAATCAACGCAAACACAGTGGCATCCAGATTACTCGGCTTGTCACCAAAGAAATACGGTTTATCGCCCAGTAATACGGCCAAGGCATCAATAGATTGCTTGGCAATCGCAAGAATCTCGTCATCACTGTGTAAACCCATACCGTGGTGCTTCAGGTTTTTGGCCACTCCGCGACGAACCAATGCCGGCACAAAGAGCTTCAGCGGCCCGGGTAAGGAAGAAAACAGTGCTTTATTGGTAACTTCCCAACCGTCCTCTCGTATCCAACGCGAATGCACCAGACACCAGTACAGGTTTTCATCCAGGGATTTAATCATCAGGTAGGATTGTGCCTGTTGTTCCGGGTTGAGGTCTTTTTCCAATGGGCGATCGTATTTTTCGTCAAAGGCATTGAAAATTTCCTGGGAATCCGGAATCACACGGCCATCCCATTCGATATAAGGCAGCTTGCCTTTCGGGGCCTTACGCAAATATTCCTGGCCATTAACGGTTTCAAAATCGATACCGGCCATGCGCATGTAACAATTCACCTTCAGAACAAAAGACGATGGATCGGGCATTCCGAATGAAGGGCCAAAACCATAGAGTTTAATCATCGACATTTCCTTGTGTGTTCGCTCAGCGGCATTGCTTTGCTTTAAAAAAGAAAGGCTATTGTTCATCACTGCCCTGTCAGCAGTTGTCAGTAGCTTAGCAAGAATTGTATGACGAATTAAGTATATCAATCGCGGGCAAAACAGGACTTACTAAAAAGCCCGCTTTCACGGGCTTTTTGGTGCGACCAGGCAAAAAATTGCCAAGACGGGAAAAAACGCTGACAGAATTGGCCAGCTTTATGCCAATTCTCTCAAAACTTGAAGGGGCGGCACGGTGACAACCCGGCGGCTCGCCCAAAGCCCCATGGCACACACAATAGCAGCGCCTATAATGGGGCCAGCCAGCCACAAGAGGGGGTGAGCCTGCAGCGGGGTTTCCAACACCCATTGCTGCATACCCAATAGGAGCAGCTCAGCCCCGATCACCGCCAGCAACCCGGCCAGTGCCCCCAAGCATATAAACTCCAAGGCGGTACTGCCCAGAATGCGCTGACGGCTGCTGCCCAGTGCGCGTAGAATACCGGCCTCCTGCAAACGATAATCCATACTGGCGTTAACAGCGGCGAGCAAAACCATCACACCGGCGAAGAGCACCAGAACCAGAACCAGTTCCACACCATCACTGACCTGAGCGGTGAGGTTTTGAATCTGTTCAATCACCAGATCCAGTTCAACCACGAGAATGGTAGGCGACTCACGCAACAACTCATTAATCAGAGGTTTCTTCTCAGAAGGAATGTATACGCTGCTCAAATACGTGGGCGAATAACTGTCCAGAGTTCCGGGCGAAAACAGGAAGTAGAAATTGGGTCGCATGCTGTCCCAATCCAGAGAACGAATACTACTGACTTCCGCCTCCAGATTCAGACCGCCAACGCTGAATCCCAGTTTGTCGCCCAGTTTCAAATTCAATCGCTGGGCAATTTCCTGCTCAACGGAAACATATGGAGTTTGCCCCTGCAGATTCATATCTGGCCACCATTTACCCTCCAGTAAACGATTATCTTCTGGCAGATCCGGTGTCCAACTGAGATTCGCCTCGCGATTCAGGACTCCAACTTCTTTTTTAAGTGCTTCATCAGGTTTGCTGTTATTAATCTCGGTCAGACGCGCCCGGACCATGGGATACAAACCTTGCAACTCCAGATTTTCTTCGGCAAACAAATCCCGAACCGTATCCACTTCATGTTGGGCAATATTCACCAAAAAGTGGTTTGGCGCATCTTCAGGGAGCTTGTATCGCCACTCTTCAATCAGACTGGTACGCACCACAAATATGACCAGCAGCAACATAATCGCCGTAGCGAACACCAGAATCTGCGCTACGGTTTGACCGCGATGACGCAACAAGCTGGCCCAGGCCAAACGCCAACTGCTGCCGCTGCGACTGCCCCAGGCACGTCCCAGTTTCAGCATCAATAAAGCAATACCGGCCGCCAGTGCCAGCAAGGCAAAAAAGCCGACCATCACAACTGCGGTCAGCACCAGATTTTGGCTGTACACGGCAACCAGAATGAAGACCGCAGCGATACCCAATGCGGCTTGCCAGAAACCGGATACCGTCGCAACATGAATATCACGGCGCAACACACGAATGGGGGGCACAGTGGGCAATTGCCAAAGTGGCGGCAAAGCAAAACACAACAGACACAGTAAACCAGTTAACAAGCCCAGGCTGTATGGCCATACGCCCGCAAAAGCCAAGTCCAGTGGATACATGGAGCTGACAATAGAGGCAATAGCTCTTTGCAACACTTCACCCAGTGCCAAACCACCAAGCGAGGCCAATACCGCCAGTAAAAATAACTGCTTGGCGTACAGGCTGCGAATATGATTCGCGCCGGCGCCCAAACTTTTTAACAGAGCGACCTGATCGGTGTGACGGCGAGCAAACTGCTGGGCCGCAATGGCAATTGCCAAGCCCGCGAGCAATAAGCCAATCATTGCCGCCAACCCCAAAAACTGTTTGCCTCGATCAAGGGTACTCGACAAGCCTCTCTGGGACGCTTGCAAATCCATAATACGCTCGTGAGGGCTGAACTCTTTTTTCAGATTGTCCAAAAAACTTACGAGCTGTGTTTCTTCTCCGGACAACAGCCAATTGTGGCGAATACGGCTGCCCGGTTGAATCACTTCGGTCGCGGGCACATCATCAATGTGCATCATCAGGCGCGCACCCAGGAGACTTAAACTGTCGCCTCGGTCCGGCTCACGCACCAATACTTTACTGGCCAGGAATTCGGACTCGCCCACAAACAGGCGCTCGCCCAATTCAATATCCAGCAGCGGCAATAACCTCGAGTCTACCCACACTTCTCCGCGCGGAGGACCCGACTGAATTCGCTCCAGTGTCGTACTGCGGTGATTAAATGCCTCTTCGCTGATTTCCAATTCACCCAGCAATGGATACTCATCGCTTACCGCTTTAATGGACGCCAGATACATGGCGTCGCCGGCAAAGGTCATGGAATTAAATAAGAGAGTTTGAGCTTGTTTTAAACCCGCCTCTTCGGCGCTGTCATACCACTCTACGGGCAAACTGCGGGAAGAGCGTACCACACGGTCTGCACCCAAAAAGGTATTACTTTGTTTGATCAAGGCGCCTTCGAGGCGCTGCGTAAAAATCGCAATCGCGCTGACCACGGCAACAGCCAGCAGCAAGGCGGCAGCCAATAAACGCAGCTCCCCGCTGCGCCAATTGCGCCACAGCAGTTTCAAACTCAGCATGGTGCAGCCTCCGCACCGGCAACGGTGTGCTCCAAACGACCAGCTTCCAAAGTAATGCGACGCTGGCAACGTGCTGCCAGTCGTTCTTCGTGAGTCACCAACACCAATGTGGTGCCTTGTTCTTTATTGAGTTCAAACAACAATTCAATAATGGTAGCGCCGGTTTTGGCATCGAGGTTACCGGTGGGTTCATCGGCAAATAAAATGGTCGGCTCGTTGGCAAACGCCCGGGCAATAGCAACGCGCTGCTGCTCACCACCCGATAGCTGCTTGGGGTAATGTTCAAGACGATGATCCAGGCCGACACGTTGCAGGAATTTTTCAGCGCGTTGACGAGCATCCTGATGACCATGCAGCTCCAGAGGCAGCATCACATTTTCCAAAGCGGTTAAGCCAGGTAATAACTGGAAGGACTGAAAAACAAAACCAACACATTCAGCACGCAAAGCCGCACGCCCCTCCTCATCGAGGGATTTTAAACTCTGACCGGCCAGTTCAACATCACCGTGGCTGGCGGTATCCAAACCTGCCAAGATGCCCAACAGGGTTGATTTACCCGAACCTGAAGCACCGACAATGGCCAGACTCTCGCCCTTGGCCAATTGAAAGGAAATTTCCTGAAGGATTTCTAAATCGCCCGCGGCGGTATTGACGACTTTGCCGAGCTCAGTGACCTTTAGCATGAACTATTTCTCTTTATGTCTCTTATGATTAACAATTACTCAGTTGTATTCTGGCAGCAGATGAACCCCAGGCAAGGCTGTTCACACTACTTTACCCAGGGACACTGGCGAGTATAGGTACATAATTCTAGAATACGGGGACTCTGCCTAGGGCCTGTTGATACAAATTCGATTAATTGCCAAGCATGCGAGACAAGATGAAATTAGCCCACAATGTATATCTGATCCTGGTTCTGTTGTTCAGCAGCGTCGCGGTAAACGCTGAAAGTGACCCTTCAGGAAAACGAACCCTGATGGTCCTTGGTGACAGCATCAGCGCCGCTTACGGCATGAAACCCGAGGAAGGCTGGGTGGCCTTGCTGGATAAACGCCTGGCTACGCAAAATATCAGCACGGTGAACGCCAGCATCAGCGGAGAAACCACCGCTGGCGGTCTGGCCCGCCTGGAAGCCCTGTTAGCGAAATACCAACCGGACTGGGTTATTGTTGAGCTTGGCGGTAACGACGGTCTGCGCGGCTACCCGGTCAACCGCATGAAAGCCAATTTGGCCGGCATTATCGAGCAAAGCCAAAGCGCGAGTGCGGACGTTCTGTTGATTGGCATGCAGATTCCCCCCAATTACGGAAAGCGCTATACACGCATGTTCAGTGAGGCCTACCCGGCATTGGCTGAACAATACGGTATAACCCTGGTGCCAACCTTTCTGGAATCCGTTGCGGTAAAACCCGATGCGATGCAGGAAGATGGCATCCACCCCAATGCCAGCGCACAGGATCAATTGTTGGCCGTCGCCTGGCCTGAAATCCAGCGTATGATTCAGGAGTAATCAGCCGTCCGGGCATTATTCGCTGAATCTGTTGATGCAGCGACATCTACCGGCGTCTTGTTCAAAGACGCCCTACTCCCCCTGGCCGCTCAAAACCGCTAAAATGGTCGTTTTGACGGAATATCGCCAGTTTCTGGCACTGAATAATTGAGGTTTGCATGAGCCAATTGCCACACCCAAGCTTTGACATGATCCGCAGTGAAGCGGTGGATTCCCTGAACATCGTGGTACATGAGTACCGCCACAAAGTCACCGGAGCCCAGCACATTCATATCGAAGCTGACAACAGCGAAAATGTGTTCCTAGTGGCGCTGCGAACTGTTCCTGAAGATTCAACCGGTGTCGCCCACATTCTGGAACACACGGCCCTTTGCGGCAGTGAAAAATATCCGGTGCGCGATCCCTTCTTTATGATGATTCGCCGCTCCCTGAATACCTTTATGAACGCCTTCACCAGCTCCGACTGGACGGCCTACCCCTTTGCAAGCCAAAACCGCAAGGATTTCGATAATCTCCTCGACGTGTATCTGGACGCGGTGTTTTTCTCACGCCTGGACAAACTGGATTTTGCCCAGGAAGGTCACCGTCTGGAATTTGAAGACACTGAAAACCCGGCCAGTGATCTGGTCTACAAAGGTGTGGTTTACAACGAGATGAAAGGTGCCATGAGTTCCATTCCTTCTCAGTTGTGGCACAAGCTCTGTGAAAAGCTGTACCCCACTACCACCTACCATTACAACTCCGGTGGTGACCCAGCCGAAATTACCGAACTCAGTTATGAGCAATTACAGGAATTTTACCAGAGCCACTACCACCCCAGTAACGCCATCTTTATGACCTTCGGGGATATTCCTGTGCACGAGTTGCAGGAAAAATTTGAAGATCAGGCGCTGTGTAAATTCCAGGCTCTGGACAAAACCATTTCGGTTCCCGCCGAACAGCGTTACGACAACCCACAACAGTACAACGCACATTATCCGCTGGATGATCAGGACGCCGACACCAACGATAAAACCCATATCGTGATGAGCTGGTTGCTGGGCAAGAGCACGGATCTGGCGGCGACTCTGGAAGCCCAACTGCTCTCCAGTTTACTACTCGACAATAGCGCCTCACCGCTGCAACAGGCATTGGAAACCACCGAACTGGGAAGCTCCCCATCACCGCTTTGTGGTTTGGACGACTCACAATTTGAATTGAGTTTTTGCTGCGGTATCGAAGGCAGTAACCCGGAACAGAATAAAGCACTGGAAGATCTGGTGCTGGGCGTTATCGAAAACCTTGCCGAGAACGGATTGCCTCAGGAACAAGTTGAAGCGTCATTGCATCAACTGGAATTGCAACAACGGGAAATCGGTGGCGACAGCTACCCCTACGGTTTACAGCTGATTCTCACCGGCCTAACCGCCGCAACGCACCGTGGTGATGTCTTAGCCCTATTGAATCTGGAACCAGCGCTAGCTGAGCTGCGTGAAAAAGCCCAGCAAGCGGATTTTGTTCAACAGCTGGCTCGCCGTTTACTGCTGGATAATCAACACCGCGTCACACTAACTATGGCGCCCGATCCCAAACTGGCCCAGCAGCAACTCGACGAAGAAAAACAAAAACTGGCCGCGATCAAAGCTGGGCTGAACGAAGAAGAAAAGCAGGCCATCATCGATCAAAGCCTGGCGTTACTGGAACGCCAAAACCAGGTGGACGACGCTTCGATTCTGCCCAAAGTTGGCATTGCCGATGTGCCTGCAAGCAGCCATTACCCCGACCCGGAAAACGGCGCCCTGGGTGAGCTGCCCTATACTCGCTACGCTGCAGGCACCAATGGGCTGGTGTACCAACAGATTGTGATTAAAACACCCCAGCTCAGTGATGAACTGATTCCGTTATTGCCCTACTACTGCATGGCGCTGACTGAACTGGGTGTTGGTGAGCAGGACTATTTGCAAAGCCAGATGAAGCAGTCACAAATCGTTGGTTCCATGTCCGCCTTTTCCAGCGTTCGCGGCACCGTAAATGACAGCCAGGAAATCAATGCCTACATCAGCCTGTCGGCAAAAGCCCTGACGCGCAATCACAAAGCCCTGTGCGATTTGATGCTGGATACCTTGCACAATGTCCGCTTTGATGAACTGCAGCGCTTACAGGAACTGGTCGCTCATGCGCGTGCTCGCATGCAGCAAAGTGTGACTGGCAGCGGCCACAGCCTCGCCATGACCGCCGCCAGTGCCGGCATCAGCCCCTGTGCCCAACTGACGCATCGCTTGACCGGCCTGGCCGGTATTCAAGCCATTAAGGACCTGGATGAAAGCTTTGCCAACGAAACGGCTCTACAGGCATTTGCGGACAAGCTGAAAGCCATTCATCAACTGGTGCTAGCCTCAAGCAAACAGTACTTACTGGTCAGTGATAAGGAATCGCTGGATACACTCAGCGACAACCTTGCCGAACTGTGGCCAAACACACAAAGCCAGGGCGGAGAGCTGTTAAGCCTGCCTAAACAAAACAGCCGCCTACAGCAAGCCTGGACTACCAACACCCAGGTCAACTTCTGCGCCAAGGCATACCCAACGGTTGCTTCCGGACACGAAGATGCGGCCGCACTGTCAGTGCTCGGCGGCTTCCTGCGCAATGGTTACCTGCATCGGGCCATTCGTGAACAAGGTGGCGCCTATGGCGGCGGTGCCAGTCAGGATAATAATATTGCGGCCTTCCGTTTTTATTCCTATCGTGATCCACGCTTTGAAGAAACTCTTACGGATTTCGACGGCGCGCTGGAATGGTTGGCCAACACCGAACATGATGAGCAGGCTCTGGAAGAAGCTGTTCTGGGCGTAATCAGCGCCTTGGACAAACCAAGCTCGCCAGCAGGAGAAGCCAAGCAGGATTTCCATGCCCGCCTGCACGGCCGTAGCCCGGAAGTTCGCGAAGATTTCCGCCAGCGCATTTTGAAGGTCAGCATTGCTGATCTGCAACGTGTGGCCAAAACCTATTTGCGCCCAGAATTGGCATCTACTGTGGTGATCTGCCCTCCTGCGGGAGAAGCCTCTGCCAAATCCCTGGGGCTAGACATCATCAATCTGTAATCCAAAGCGGCCCTGGAAGAGAATTTTCAGGGCCCACCCGTTTTTGTTTTAGGAATTACCCTCATGTTTATTCATCGACTGGAGCCTCGCTTTGCCGAGACCGATGCCCTTGGTCATATCAGCAACACCATTTTCCCCATCTGGTTTGAAGACGCCCGCACACCGGTTTTCAAAATCTTTAACCCGGAAATGAATGTGCATCAATGGACATTGATTCTGGCCCGCCAGGAAATCGATCACACCGCACAAACCTTTATTGGCAAAAGCGTGACCATTCAAACCGGCCTAGGTCATATAGGCAACTCTTCCTTCGAATTGATTCAGATTGCCGAGCAAGATGGCGAGATTATCGCGAAAGGAAAAGCCGTACTGGTTCACTTTGATTACGAGAAACAAAAGGCCAGCCCAATACCCGATGACATTCGAGCGCAGCTGGAAGCCCATAAAATGGATGCCTAAAGCCTGGGCTAAAAACCAAAAAAGCTGCCAACAGGCAGCTTTTTTATTGCTTCAATTTTTTCAGGCTTATATGTATAGGCGCAATCAGGGCAAACGCAACTGAAACAAACCACCGCCATAAGCACCACCATTGGCAATACTCAAACTACCGCATTCGTTCTGTTTGGTATGAAGTTCTGCAATTCTACGGTTACAAAAATGATCAAGGTGGGTGCTGTTGAACTGCTCCGGCAGTTGTTTCAGTTCAGCCTGTTCCAACATAAACGGTGGGTAGCCATTGCCATCATCAGAGATGGAAATCAGCAATTGCCCATCGCTTTCTTCAGCAAGCAACTGCACTCGCCCCTTACTGTAACGCGCGCAGTTCACCAGGTTTTTGTACACCACCGCAGAGATCAGTTCGCTGTCGAAATACCAGCTGAAATCCTCATCACACTGCAGATCCACCTCAACACCGCGGACTTCCAATAGTGAGTCACAGTTGGCGAGCTGCTCCTGCAACGTGTCAATCAAATAATACTCGTCGATTTGAGGGACGAGATCGTTTTTGGACAACTTATGTAACAGCTGCAACTGAAACAACTCGGAGTTAATGCGTGCAGCTTCATAATGCAGAATCGAGCAAGCCTGGCGCTGGTTTTCATCCAGCTCCTTACTTTGCTCGCTGATCGTCTCCAATGAACTCAACAGCATGCTGAGAGAACTTTTCATATCCTGCACACTCGTTGCCAGGACTTGTGGGAAACTAACATTATCGCTGCTCATGTGTATTTCTTGTATCACAGTGGGCCTACACTAATTACTCAATCGGAGCCCGACGGCTACCTTGGCTAATGGAACGGCAAATATCACGCAACTGTCGGAAGCGTTCAAACTGCGGGTTATCAACATCAATTTTCTGTTCAGCGGTTTGCAATACCTTTTCACAATGCAACATACGCTCAGCACTGAAACCAAATGCCTTAATATGTCCGGTGTAAGCCTGAACCAGGTTCAGCATAATCCCGACATGATTCGGAAATAACTGCCGGGCTTGCACAAAGCAGTTAATCGCATCTTCATACTGATGGTTTTTGTAAAAGCTGATGCCTTCGCGGTTAATGTCTTTCACCTTGGCACGGTTCTCTTCACTTAGGGGCTCGTCCAGAAGAACATCCAGCTTTTCCAATGCTTTTTGATCGTTTTCATAGAGCCGAACCAACTCCGCCAGACACTGTTTGGCTCGAGTGTTCTCACCTAAATCAAACAACGCATAAACGCGATCCAATTCAGTTTCAAATTCCTGTCGACGACCATCCGCGCCCATATAACTCTCGGTCTGCGCCAGCACTTCTTTGGCTTTGCGCGTATTTCCCTGGGCCAGATAAATACGCGATTCAATCAAACCGGTTTGTAATTTTTCATCTTCACTGAGCTCGAATCGCCGATCCAGACTTTCCAGATTGATCAAGGCATCGCGCAGAAAGTCTCGACTCTCTTCCTGTTCATCTCCAGACACCGCTGCTGCACTTCGACCAAACTGCAGATGGTTTTCGATATCGTCATTACAGGAATTGGTACCCAGACGCACGGTTTTTCGGAAGGCGCCCGCGGCGACAGGAGAATCGTTATTTTTAAGGGCCAGATAGGCCAACTCACGATTTCGACGCAGTGACAATGGTGAAACTTTCACCGCTTTTTGCAGCAATTGCTGGAGGCCAATTGAGTCTCCCCGACGCTCATAATCTGCCATCAAAACATCATAGGCCGTCATACAGAGGGGGTTTTCCAGAATGATCTCACGCAGCATTTTGCTGGATTCTTCCCACATTCCCTGCAATTGCTTCAACTTCGCGAGCCCGACGACGGCCCAATCAACCCGACGACCTTCCAGAACCCCTTCGTAAAGAATTTCAGCCAGTGCAAAGTTTTCGGTTTCCAGATACAACTGCCCCAGCAGCTTCTGGCAGGCAGTCGTGTAGCGCGTTCCGTTACTGATCAGCTCCTGCAGGTGGGCAATGGCATCTTCCGGGCTGTTGTCGTCCATAGCCCTCAGAGCAGGCAGCATAGCATCACGCTGGAGCAGCATACGCTCCAGACGCTGCTGCAAAGCCTTGGCATTAATCGGTTTGGTGAAATAACCATCGGGTTCAAACTCATTGGCAGCGAGCACCACACTGCGACTGGATTCGGCAGAGACAAAGGCAAACAAGCTGGTTTTGGACAGGTATTTCTCCTGGTGCAGCTCCTCAAGGACCTGCTGGCCATTCTTACCCTGGCCTAAACTAAAATCACATAACACGACATCATAACGACGGGCACGACAAGCCCGCACCGCCTGGGTGCCGTTCACAGCCATATCGACGGCAGCAACCCCGAGGGACTGCATCAGTTTCGCTACGGTCACCCTGAAGTTGTCGAAATCATCGACAACCAACATCCTTAGGGAGCCATAATTGGGGTAGGACATAAATGAATAACTCTAAACTCAGCAAATATTGTCCGCTTTAGGCGACTGTTTTTGTATTTTTCTATCTATTGTTATAGCACTTCCACAGAAATCTGCCTTTTGATTTGTCACTTGATTACCTCACCGCTAAAATCTCGATCCTTAATGTATCGGCCAGGAATGACTAAACTGCAATCCGGCCTTTTAAAAAGGTAATTTCAGGTGTCAGACCACCCCAAATCCCCACAGCCAGATCCCGCCAGAGGCCACACAGACGAGATCTTTGCCGAACCTCTGGCTAACATTGCTGGCTTTCAATTTGACCAGAAGGTGGTCGATGTCTTTCCAGACATGATCAAGCGTTCCGTGCCTGGCTACACCACGACCATCAGCATGATTGGCGATCTGGCCCAGCGCTACGCCCAAAGCAACAGCTATTGCTACGATCTGGGTTGCTCACTGGGGGCTGCGACGCTCGCCATGCGGCACCATATTCGTGCCGCTGATTGCGAGATTATTGCCATCGATAATTCAGAAGCCATGATCGAACGCTGTCGACAGGTAATGGCAGCAGACAGCGGTGAACTGCCCGTCGATCTGCGCTGCCAGGATCTGCAAGCCTGCACGATTGAGAACGCCTCGGTTGTGGTTCTGAATTTCACCCTGCAATTTATCCCCAGGGAAGAACGCTCTGCCCTAATCGCCAGGATTTATGAGGGCTTATTGCCCGGCGGCGTACTGATTCTTTCTGAAAAGGTCCAGTTTGAAAACCCGGCCCATCAGGCGCTGATGGTTGAGCTGCACCACAACTTCAAACGCGCCAATGGCTACAGTGATCTGGAAATTGCACAAAAGCGCAGCGCCATTGAAAACGTGTTGATTCCCGAAACCCTCGACGAACATAAAAGCCGATTAAGCGAAGCTGGATTCAGCAGTGCCGATGTCTGGTTCCAGTGTTTTAACTTTGCTTCTTTGATTGCGATTAAATGATTGAGTATTACCAAGACTTGCTGAACGACTTGGCAGATGGTCCCCTTGCCAAGTGGGCAGAAAAAATGCCCGAGCAGATTGCTGCCCACTTAAATGAAAAACGCTATGGCGATCTACCCAAATGGCAGGCCGCTATGGATGCCATGCCCAATATCCAAGCGGCACATCTGAATTTCAAAAACCTTGTTCATATCGGTGAGGCTGATGAAATTGATGCACAGACGCAAGCAACTCTGGAAGAACAACTGCGTGCGCTGATTCCCTGGCGCAAAGGGCCCTATCAGGTTTTTGATACCTTTATTAACACCGAGTGGCGTTCCGACTGGAAATGGGAACGAGTTCTACCTCATTTAGCACCGCTGAAAAACCGCACCATTCTGGATGTCGGTTGTGGCAACGGCTACCACTGTTGGCGCATGTTGGGCGAGGAAGCCAGCCGGGTAATTGGTATCGACCCATCTCCACGTTTTGTCGTTCAGTTTTATATGCTGAAAAAGCTGATCGGCCAAGCCCCGGTAGACCTGTTGCCGATTGGTATCGAGGAGCTTCCTGAAAACTTGCAAGCCTTCGATACGACCTTCAGCATGGGGGTTCTCTATCATCGGCGCTCACCGATGGATCATTTGCGCGAGCTGAAAGCAACGCTAAAGCCTGGCGGCCAATTGGTACTGGAAACTCTGGTCATCGATGGTGCTCTTGGCGATTGTTTGGTGCCCGAAGGCCGCTACGCCATGATGAATAATGTCTGGTTCCTACCCAGCACACCGACCCTGCTAAGCTGGATGACAAAATGCGGGTTTAAAAACCCACGCGTCGTGGACGAAAACATCACCAGTCTTGAAGAACAACGCAGCACAGACTGGATGTTATTTCATTCCCTCAATGAGTTTCTGGACCCGAATGACCAAAGTAAAACCGCCGAGGGACACCCGGCTCCGAGACGTGCAGTCTTAATCGCCGAAGTTTAAAACCGAAAGCCTGCGTGGGCCGAGTAGACACACAGACTTGATGCACCAGCTGGGACTCGCTGAGTAATACAGACGATTGTCTATCCTACCCCCAGGGTGGTATCGACAGGATAAGCACGCTTCTCTACTGTTTTATTATTGCCAAACCCGCTGAGCCCCGTGGCCAGCTATTTATATCAATAATAAACCGGGAATGTGATCAGCCTATGTCCTTTAGCAATAACTTCAATAACGATCCGAATACCTACGCCAATATTTTCAGCTTTATGGGCTTTCCACTCGGCCGGGAGCTGGACGATTCTGTGGACGCTGTGATTCTTGGGGTACCTTACGATTTGGCCACCTCGGGCCGTTCGGGTACCCGTTATGGGCCTAATGGTATCCGCCAGGCCTCAGCCCAGTTACGCTGGGAGGAAAAGCGCTGGCCCTGGACATTCAAACTCGGCGACAAGTTACGTTGCCTGGACTATGGCGATGTGTGTTTTACCGATGGTGACAGCGAAGACCTGGTCTCCGAGCTCAGTGAAACCGCTGACAAAATTATTTCAGCCAATAAAACCCTGTTGAGTCTCGGGGGCGATCACTTTCTTACCCTGCCCCTGTTAAGGTCTGTGAGCAAACGATATGGCCCGCTCGCGTTGATTCATTTTGATGCGCATACGGATACGGAAGCCAGCGATGCGAAATACAATCATGGTTCGATGTTTTATCACGCACCCAAAGAGGGGCTGATCGACTGCGAGCACAGTATTCAGGTAGGCATACGAACAGAATACGATTATGAGCAGCATCCCTTTCAGGTGCTTAATGCTTCCTGGGTTAATGAACAGGATTTAGGCACAGTGTTAAAAGAAATTAAACAACGGGTTGGTAATCAACCGGTGTATTTAAGCTTTGATATCGACTGCCTGGACCCGGCATTTGCCCCCGGAACCGGCACTCCCGTAAGCGGCGGATTAAGTGCAGACAGAGCCCTTCAGATTGTGCGCGGTCTTCAGGATCTCAATATTGTTGCGGCCGACGTAATGGAGGTTGCACCGGCTTATGACCACGCCGAAATCACTTCATTGGCGGCAGCAACTCTGACACTGGAACTGCTGCATGTCATTGCCGCTAAGCGATAGCGTATTTCGATAACACCGAATTGACAGAACTGAATAAAAAGCATCTTAAAATAGCAACCATAAAAAAGCCCGGCAATGCCGGGCTTTTCTTTGTTCGATTCAAACGCGAGCGCGTGTGAATTCGTCACTTATTTCTCATCGAAGTCGATAACCACTTTTTCGGTGATCGGGTGGCACTGGCAAGTTAAGACAAAGCCTTCTTCCACTTCCCAGTCCTCCAAAGCGTAGTTCACATCCATTTTCACTTCACCTTCGACCACCTTGGCGCGACAGGTACAGCACACACCCCCTTTACAGGCGAACGGCAGATCAGCACCGGCTTCCATGGCTGCATCCAAAATGTTTACACCGCCCTCAGCAACTTCCAGATTGGTCTGCATGCCATCAACAATCACCGATACCTGACGCACGGGGCCCGCATCTTCCGGGTTCACAGCGACTTTCTTGGCAGCGGTTGGCGCCACACCAAAGAGTTCGAAGTGGATATTCTTCTTATCCATGCCACGCGCTTGCAGGGTATCGCGAATGGCTTCGGTCATGTCCTGTGGACCGCAGATATAGGCTTCGTTCACACTGGCAACATCCAGAACCTTGTCGGCCAGCATATTGACTTTTTCCGCGTCGATACGGCCATTCAGAATTTCAGATTCCTGCTCCTCACGACTCAAAACATTCAGCAGCTGGAAGCGCTCCGGGTAACGGTTTTTAATTCCCAAAATGGTTTCACGGAACATCATATTGGCAACGTTCTTGTTGCCGTAAACCAGAGTGAATACGCTATCGGGTTCGGTTTCCAATGTGCTTTTCAAGATCGACAAAATAGGGGTAATTCCAGAGCCAGCGGCAAAACCCAGATAGTGTTTGCGGGCCGATGGATCAAGCGGCGTGTTGAAACTGCCCTCAGGTGGCATTACTGCCAGTTTGTCGCCTTCTTTCAATTCATCGTTAGCAAAGGTGGAAAACAAACCACCATCAATTTTTTTGATACCGACCCGCAGCTCGCCATCGTTTACACCACTGCAAATTGAATAGTTACGGCGAATTTCCTGGCCCTCTATATCGGCCTTCATCACCAGATGCTGCCCCTGGGTGAAGCCCAGATAAAGATCCTGCAATTCACCAGGCACATCGAATACGATAGAAACCGCATCGCTGGTTTCCTGCTGAATCTTGGCAACCGTTAGGTCATGAAAATGATGGTCGGTCATGGTTAATCACTCGTCTTTTATTGGCGATGAATTGTCATCGCTCATTATTGTGCTTTGCCAGGAGCGAAGCGCTAGATACATTTAAAATAATCAAAAGGCTCTTGGCAGCTATCGCATTGATAGAGCGCCTTGCAGGCCGTGGAACCGTGTCTCGACACTTCCCGAACTTCCGTAGAATGGCATTTGGGACAGCTCACTTCGGGAGCATGCCCCAACAGCACTTTTAAACTGCTGGTCGTTTCCATTGGAGGTGCAATGCCGTAGTCACGCAATTTTTGTTTGGCGTCATCACTGAGCCAGTCACTGGTCCACGCGGGAGAAAGCCGGGTATTGACTTTGATCTTTGGAATGCCCAGTTTTTCCAGACACACACGAATATCATCTTCAAAATGCCCCATGGCCGGACAACCCGAATAGGTTGGCGTAATGGTGGTGACCAGCGTATCGCCCTGCCACTCAACATCCCGTAACACACCTAATTCACGAGCCGATAACACCGGAATTTCAGGATCGACCACCGTGCTCAAGGCATGTTCAATATCGCTCATTTCGATCGCCTGCGCTTCGGCCACCGATAACACTGGCGGCCGATCACTGCTGATCAAATTGTCACTGATAAAGCTACCAACCGGGTTATAGTCCATACCATGCTCCCGCAGATGCAGTTGCTATTGACCTACCACTGCAGGCCAGGATGACAACGCTGCACATATTGCATTTCGGCCAAAAGAAAACCAAGCTGCTCAGTGTGCAAACCTTTACGACCACCGCTGCGATCATATTCAGGCTCGGGGCGTTGTAACGTGGCGTCAGCGAAAACCTGATCAACGCTGGCAATCCACTTTTCTTTGACCACATTCAGATCAACACCAACACCGGCATCAACCATCACCTGATCAACCTCATCCATCTCAAACATTTCGTTCACAAAACGAGACGCTTCGGCGATAGCATCGTTCATGCGCTGATGACTTTCTTCGGTACCGTCACCCAAGCGCTTCACCCATTCCGCGTTGTGGCGGAAATGATAGCGGCACTCTTTCACTACTTTCCGGGCGATGGCGGCCAGGGTTTCATCTTTTGAATTGCACAATTCAGTATAGAAATGCAGGTTCCAGACATCCGCGTAAAACTGGCGAATGGTGGTGTAAGCAAAATCACCCTTCGGCTGTTCCATCAACAAATAGTTGGTGAACTCTCGCTCGTCGCGGTGGAAAGCCAGATCGTCTTCGTCACGACCCTTACCTTCTACTTCACCGGCGTAGCTGTACAGCATGCGACAGCGGCCCAACAAATCCAGTGCGGTGTTAATGACACCAATGTCTTCTTCCAGAAACGGACCGTGCCCACACCACTCGGAGAGGCGATGGCCCAAAATCAGAGCATTGTCCGCCAACCGCAAGGTATAGGTGAACAAAGCTTCTTGTTGTGTTAAATCACTCATAGCGTTTACCTGATCGTCAGTGGGCTTACATGTGTTTTACATCAGCGGGCACATCGTAAAAGGTCGCGTGGCGGTAGACTTTATCGTCCGCCGGCTCGAAAAACGCCTCCTGATCATCAGGCTGGCTGGCCACGATATGCGTCGCTTCAACCACCCAAATGCTGTTACCTTCACTGCGACGGGTATACACGTCACGAGCGTATTGCAACGCCTGCTCGGCATCTGCAGCGTGAACACTGCCACAGTGCTTGTGATCCATACCACGCTTGCTGCGTACAAAAACTTCCCACAGTGGTAAATACTGATCAACCATCATTCTTCTCCTTTCAGTCGCCGTCTTCGGCGCTAATGTCAGCTATATCGCTCAGGCGACGGATTGTTTTTTATCGGCTTGCTTCTTTTGGTAAGCCAGTGCAGCTTCACGAACCCAATTGCCCTCATCGTGGGCTTTTTGGCGAGCCTGCAAACGCTCATGGTTACAAGGGCCATGGCCTTTAATAACGGCGAAGAATTCTTCCCATGGCATTTCGCCGATGTCGTAGTGGCCACGCTCTTCGTTCCATTTGCAATCCGGATCAGGTACTTCCATACCCAAGTACTCAATTTGTGGAACCGTCTGGTCAACAAATTTCTGACGCAGCTCATCGTTAGAGAAACGCTTGATTTTCCACTTCATGGATTGCGCGGAGTTAGGGGATTCCGCATCGCTCGGACCGAACATCATCAGCGCTGGCCACCAGTAACGATTAATCGCGTCCTGACACATTTTTTTCTGGGCTTCGTTACCACGAGCCAGAGCCAGCATGCCTTCAAAACCCTGACGGGCGTGGAAGCTTTCCTCCTTACAGACACGAATCATCGCGCGGGAATATGGGCCGTAAGAGGTTCGACACAAGGCCACCTGATTCACGATCGCCGCGCCATCAACCAACCAACCAATTGCCGGTACATCGGCCCAGCTCAGAGTCGGATAGTTAAAAATACTGGAGTACTTTGCTTTACCCGCATGCAGATCATCAATCATCTGCTCACGAGAAGAACCCAGGGTTTCGGCGGCACTGTACAGGTACAAACCATGGCCAGCTTCGTCCTGTACCTTGGCCAATAGAATGGCTTTGCGGCGCAGCGACGGTGCACGGGTAATCCAGTTGCCTTCTGGCAACTGACCAACCACCTCGGAGTGAGCATGCTGGGAAATCTGACGAATCAGCGTGCGGCGGTAAGCCTCAGGCATCCAATCTTTGGGCTCGATCTTCTTTTCAGCGTCGATGCGCTCCTGAAACTCTTTTTCCAATGCGTCGATATCGACGACTTGATCTTGCGGAGTCATTATTGTCGTTCCTCCTGGGCTTATCACTGCGTTAGCTCTGGTCACCTTCCATCCGATTCAAAGATAAACGCCTTCAAACAAGACTGAGCAGATACACCAGCTGAATTTACTTTATGCGTTTATGATACGTTTTTAACGGATTTAGTCAATATTTGTGTATCATTTTATTTGAGCGAAATTTTATTCAATAAAATCAACAACTTAAAATCCAAAAGTATAGACTCATCCTGAATTTCAACGACATTAAGCGGGCAGAAAGCACATTAGCAACACTCGATATACTCCTTCTGGAGATGGCCAGTCAGGCTGAAAGCACGCTTGAAAGAAGCTCGAAACAAGGAAAGAAACAGAAGAGGAAAAACAATAAAGACAAACCAAATGGACCAAGCACCCGGGCTATTCACCAATGAGCCCCCTGCTTGTTCGTGCTACTGTTTCTTACTCGAAAGCATCGCGCGATGATTTGCCACGAAGACTGATATCACAATGCTGATACCATCAATAGTCTGCACACGGACGTACTGAAACAGTCATAACACTCTGAGTAAATGCATCACCAGCACAGTGACTTTGAATGTGTATTGGATTGGCTTGTCCCTTGAAAACAGCTCAGGTGTTTTGAAAAGAGAGCTTGGCAGAACGCCAAGCCTGGTCGCGACTTATTTCTCTTGGCAACCTTCAATACCTTGACTCCCAAAAGAAAAGAAGCCAGCACATTTGCTGGCTTCCCAAAGGCAGTTAAACGCGTTCAATAATCAGCGCAATGCCCTGTCCGACACCAATACACATGGTGCACAGAGCATAACGGCCACCGGTGCGATGCAATTGATACATGGCGGTGGTCACCAAGCGGGCTCCGGACATACCCAAAGGATGACCCAACGCGATAGCACCACCGTTTGGATTCACTCGCGCGTCATCATCCGCCACGCCCAGCTCTCTCAGAGTCGCCAAACCTTGAGCGGCAAACGCTTCATTCAGCTCAATCACATCCATATCGTTGATACTTAAACCGGCCTTCGCCAATACCTTCTTGGACGCTGGCGCCGGACCAATACCCATAATACGCGGCTCAACACCCGCGGTTGCCATCGCTACAATTTTTGCCTTTGCGCTAAGGCCGTGCTGCTCGACAGCTTCTGCAGAAGCAATCAACAATGCACAGGCACCATCGTTAACACCGGAAGCATTGCCGGCCGTTACGCTGCCACCTTCGCGGAACGGCGCACGCAATTTTGCCAAGGCTTCAATACTGGTTTCACGGGGGTGCTCGTCCTTGTCGACAACCAGCGGATCACCTTTTCGCTGGGGAATAGTGACCGAAACAATTTCATCGTCGAAGCGCCCTTCGCGTTGCGCAGCCGCCGCTTTGGTTTGGCTGGCCAGTGCCATCTTGTCCTGATCTTCACGGGAAACCTTAAAGTCTTCCGCGACGTTTTCGGCCGTCTCGGGCATAGAGTCAATGCCGTACTGGGACTTCATTTGCTTGTTAACGAAACGCCAGCCAATGGTGGTATCAAAAATTTCAGCGTTGCGGCTAAAAGCCGTTTCTGCTTTGCCCATCACCATGGGCGCACGGGACATGGACTCAACACCGCCAGCCACAATCAAATCGGCCTCGCCGGCTTTAATGCTACGCGCTGCCATACCGACTGCATCCATACCTGAACCGCACAATCGGTTAATGGTTGAACCAGGCGCTTCAATGGGTAAGCCTGCAAGCAAAGCCGACATACGGGCCACGTTGCGGTTGTCTTCACCCGCCTGGTTCGCACAACCATAAAATACTTCGTCGACTTGTTTCCAATCGACATCCGGATTGCGATCCATCAGCGCCTTCATGGGAATTGCTCCCAGGTCATCGGTACGAACTTTGGATAAGCTACCACCGTAACGGCCGATGGGCGTTCGAATCGCGTCACAAATAAATGCGTCTTTCATAATATCCTCAAGCTAAAGCTATGGCTTTTATTCCGCGTCACTGCCGGCAATTACCGCGCCGCGAATTTTATGGGACTTACCACGAAACAGAGCTAACAATGTTTCGTCCTGATTAAAAATAGAAATATCGTAGCAACCCGTGCGACCAGCCAGAGAACGCTCTTCCGCAACTGCTGTTAAGCGATCCCCTTCACGGCCCGGCGCAAGATATTCGATGGAACAACCGCCGGCCACGGTGTTTTCATTGCGGCTGTTGCAGGCATAAGCAAAAGCGGTATCTGCCAGGGCAAACAGAAAACCACCATGACAAGTCGCGTGACCGTTAAGCATGCGATGCTGAACCGTCATGCTGAGTTCGGCGCGCCCGGGACCTACACTGACAATATCAATGCCCATGTCCTTGGCGGCGATATCCCGCTCAAACAGTGCATCGGCTGATGCCTGAGCCAATTGCTCCGGGCTCATTTCCGCAATCTGCGCGGCTGTATAATTCTCAGCCATGCTTCAACATCCTTTAAATTCAGGTTTGCGCTTTTCTTTAAAAGCAGCAACGCCTTCTTTGTAATCTTCGGTGCGACCACCGATACGCATATATTCTTTTTCCAGCTCCAATTGCTCGTGCAGACTGTTCGAGGTGGATTCACGCAAAGCACGCTTGGTCATTGCCAAACCTTTGGTTGGCTGGCTAGCAAAATGCGTGGCCAAAGCTGTGGCTTTTTCCATCAACTCTTCGTCTTCGACGCATTCCCAGATCAAGCCCCATTTCTCGGCCTGCTCAGCGGATAATTTATCACCCAGCAGCGCCAGGCCTTTGGCGCGGGCCAAACCGACCAGACGAGGCAATGCCCAGGTGCCACCGGAATCAGGAATCAAACCAATTTTACAAAAAGCCTGAATAAAGCTGGCGCTCTTTGCCGCCAGAACAATGTCGCAAGCCAGAGCAATACTGGCGCCGGCCCCCGCCGCCACACCATTTACGGCACACACAACAGGCATTTCCAAATTGTGGATGGAACGAATCAGCGGGTTGTAATTTTTTTCGACCGAATCACCCAGATCCGGCATTTGACCATCGGCTGAAACCGAGCGATCACCAAGATCCTGGCCAGCACAAAAGCCACGCCCATTAGCGGTAATCAGCAGACAGCGAGCTTCGCCACCAGTACGCACTTCAGTGATGGCCTGACGCACTTCCTCGTGCATTTGGGTGTTGAAGCTGTTGAGGTTGTCAGGGCGGTTCAGTTTCAAAACGGCCACACCGTCGTTAATCGAGAACTCAATGGTTTCAAAGCTCATAATCACTCCTCTTTATTCTTTTGGCATCGGTTTAGCCGGAAAGCTGGCGCAATAGCTGTTCAGCTCGGTTGGGAAAGCACTTAGATTACACATAAAGATACAAAATAGATAGGAAAAATGAGTTTTGCGTATCACTTTAAGCAGCAAGCAACTCTCTACAGATGGCTCGGTGAAGCCAATTAGCTTTGGAGATGGTGACGCTGCCGGTACTGCCGGGGCGTAATGCCATAGGCAGACTTGAACACCCGATTGAAGTGAGAGGCATCATTAAAGCCCCAGCGAAAGGCAATCTCAGTAATGGTATAGATATCCATTCCCGGGTCATCCAGACAGCTCTTGCAGGCTTCAACCCGCTCGCGCTGAATGTAGCGGGACACCGAGGTATTTTCATCATTAAACAGCATGTGCAGATAGCGAGTGCTGATATCGTGTGCTTTGGCAATCCAGTCCGGGCACAAACGAGAATCGCCCAAATGCTTACGAATAAAGGCTTTGATGCGAAACAGATGTTCCGTCTTCACACCATCGTTATCCAAGCGTGGCTTGGTTTGACCGTGTTCCAGCGCCGTCGCTAGCAGATCAAAGACATTATTCTCCAACTTTGAGGCCAGCAAGGGGTCCATATTATCGAGCATGGGGCCCATGCTATGAACCATCTGGCTTAGCAAACCATTGGCACCGACATCCGCCGCCATACGCTGTCCCAGAAAGATGTCGGGTTCGCGTACCGCCTGCTGCAATGCCGCCTGTGGCACCGCCAAGACAATCTGTCGATAAAACTCGGGGAAATGCAGTTCATAGGGTTCGGTATTGCTACACAATACAAAATCCCCAGGTCTAAGGTGCGCTTCCTGGCCACGCTGACGCACCAGACCTTCCCCTGAAGTCTGGAACTTCACCAGATATTGCGGGGTTTCGATGGTCGACATGTGGGTCTTACGGCGGAAGACATTGATCGCGCTGCTGGTGATGTCCACCACACCCAGCTTGCTCATCTCGCGCGCCTGAATTTTGCTTTGGAAACGTCCGGAGTCGTTTTCCACGGGCACACAACTCATATCAAAGAAGGTGTTGCTCACATGGTTTTGAAAGCTATCGAATGACTCCAGAACTTCAATATGTGTGGACATATGGCTATCTCGGGCTAGAACCAACGCCTATGGCATTCACTTTCGGGATGCTTAAACGGGTCGGCAAATGACCTTCATCTAAAGGAAGGCTTCTATTGTCTGAACATTATACTCGCAGAATGCGGCCCGGAGGTCTAGTCACTTTACAGGTAAATGAATAAGCGGCAGGCAGGCTGAACAGCCCCTAGGAATTGTTGAGAGGCCTGAAAATGGACAAACCCAGAACCTCTCCGGGTCCTGGGCCTGGCCACTTTCTTCCCCCAACTGGCAGAGGAAACTCACCGAAGCGAACATTGTTTCCTTGCACTTGCTACACCCTAATAAGGGCCCTTGGTAATAACGGCAGGCACTTACGGCACAGCATGGCTGTGCCGATAAATTTAGCGACTCAAGCGGCGGTTTCTATCCCAGAAGAATTCGGATAGATAATGCAAACCTCTCGCAGAGTGATCAATCTCCTGACTCTCGGTATCCGAGGTTTCTGCGCCCTGGAGATTGGTTTCGGAGCTGTCTCGAATGTGGGTTACACTGCGGCTGATATCGTCCGATACATTGGACTGCTGCTCAACGGCTGCAGAAATTTGTTGGTTCATACCATTGATACTGTCGATGGCTCTCTCAATGGCTTCCAGCGAATCCACCGCCTGGGTGGCCTTTTCCATACATTCGCTGGCCTGGGCAATGCCCTGTCCCATCATGCTGACGGATTCTTTGGTACTGCTCTGCAATGCGACAATCATTGATTCAATTTGTGCGGTAGAATCCTGGGTACGATTTGCCAGTGTGCGTACTTCTTCGGCCACTACCGCAAAGCCCCTACCCATCTCCCCAGCACGTGCCGCCTCAATGGCCGCATTCAAAGCGAGCAGATTAGTTTGTTCGGCAACGTTTTTAATCACGTCCAGAATCGAACTGATGTTATTGCCATCCTGTTCCACTTTATTCAGAGAGGTAGATACACTCTCCATTTCATTTTTGAAGGACTCAATCAGCGCCTGTGTATCCTGCACAACGGATTTGCCGGACATTGCAGAATCTCGCGCCCCCACAGCTGAATCGGCAGCGAGCTGGGCATTGCTGGCCACTTCCTGAATACTCGCACTCATTTCGTTGGCTGCGGTAGCTACGGAATCGGTTTCAGAAAACTGCTTGCGGGTTTCTTCTTTACTCTGCTTCAGCAGATCACTGACAAAGCTGGATTTCTTCTGGAAGTCTTTCGAGGTGGCCTGCATACGACCGATCAAACCGGAGGCTTCTGAGCGCAGCATTTGCAGTGCAAAAGAAATCGCACCCGCATCGTCTTGTCGACCGGTGTAAATGTATCGCGCCAGGGAATCCTCGGACACCTTGTAGCACTCATCGATCGCATTCAGCACCGGTTTGTTGCAGAGATACAAACCCGCGCCAAAACCGACGAACATCATTACTGCCAACATTGCAGCCTGCAGTAATGAGACCGGCAAAAAAGCCGCCGATAGGCCAGCGCAAATCACGCTTACCAAACCCAAGGCCAACACATTTTGAAGGCGAGTTGATATGAAAAACGGCAAGCTGCCGCCATCATTGATTTTGCTGTAGGTTTCTTTTGCTCGGGCGATGACTTCCGGTTTGGCTTTCTGACGTACCGATTGGTATTCAATATCATCGCCATTCACAATGGGAATCGCGTACGCATCTACCCAATAATAACTGCCGTCTTTACAACGGTTTTTTACCACGCCTTTCCAGGAACGATTGGATTTGAGAGAAGCCCATAAGCTTGCGAATGCTGCCGGCGGCATATCCGGGTGACGGACAATGTTGTGATCCTCACCAATGAGTTCTTCTTTTTCGAACCCGCTTATTTTAATAAAGTCGTCGTTTACATAACGGATCTTACCTTGGAAATCGGTGGTCGAAAGAATGTTCGACGATTCCTGCAGTTCGATCTCATTGTCATTGACCGGTAAATTTTTTCTCATGGCACTATCACTTCCCAATCATTTTAATTTGCAATGAATTCAATTTTTTTTGCGCTCCGTGCCTTAAATCCCTAAGTACCTCGTTACTCTGCTATCGGCAGAAAAATAACTTCTTTACTCAAAGTAGCACAGTTTTTTCCATTGATTTTTCATTGCACTTTTTTTAGACAATTCAATCGTGCAGGCAAAAATAGACTCCTTAAAAATCAATGACTTAAAAGTCCACACGATGTATAAGGTGTCATTCCTGACAGATCAAAAATTTCAAAAAACGACGAATGGCGTGCCATGGCTTTCGGCCAGAAGACGACATTTAACCCGGGGGAAAGTAAGTGATTTGTCGTTGCATTTAATTGCTTAGACATCTCTAGACCGAGCATCAGTAAACGCGGCTATTGAGAAAATCGACGAGAAAATTGAATTTAGGGCGTATTTTTATCGGCTTCAGTTTTAGAATGATTCATGTGTTCATGATTCATTTCTTCATGGTTCATCTTGCTATGATCCATGCTTCCGTGATCCATTTCCTCATGGTTCATCTTGCTATGATCCATGTTTTGGTGGTTCATGTCCTCGTGGCTCATGCCTTCATGATTCATTTCACCATGGTTCATACCACCGTGATGCCCATGGGCACCATGACCACTGTGAGCCAGAGGCATCCAAAGCGTCCAGACGCCAAAGGCAATAATGCTCATTGCAAAGAGACGACGCACCCAGGTATTTTGAAAGAGGGATTTAAAACCTTGCGCCGCCCAGCCACTGGCCACCACCGCAGGCAAGGTACCCATACCAAAGCCTGCCATCGCCACCGCACCACCCAGTGCACTGCCTTGGGCAACCGAATAGGCCAAAGCACTGTAGACCATGCCACAGGGCAGTAGGCCCCAGGCCAAACCCAGTAACACCGCCTGACCAGAATGCTGCACCGGCAGCAGGGATTTCGTTAACGGCTGGATGTATCGCCACAAAACACCGCCCAGCTTTTCCAGGTAACTCAGTCCACGCCACCAATTTGCCAGATACAAACCCATCGCGATCAACAAGACTCCGGCAATAATTCGAAGTACAGAAGCCGCACCAATCTGACTGCCGACAATACCCGCTGCCGCACCCAATAGGGTATAGCTGGATACTCGCCCCAGATTGTAACTCAGCAGGATTGCCGTACGCTTGGCTTGTTTTTCCGGTCCAATGGCGAAACCAAGGGCCGAGGCGATTCCGCCACACATGCCCAGGCAATGGCCACTGCCCAGCAAACCTACACTGAAGGTGGCGAGAAAGACTGGCCACAGGGAAAGTAAATCGCTCATGCTTTTTTCTACTGAGAATCGTCACCGCTGGATTGAGAATCCGCGTCAGTAGCATCTGAAGCCGAAGCCTTGGGCGCGCTGTCGCTTTTTTTCACAGGGGCATCATCATCAAACAAAATACGTTGGCCTTCGGTATCCAAATCATCAAACTGGTGATTATCAACCGCCCAGAAAAATACCTTGGCCGCGATGATGACAAACACAATCGCGATGGGAATTAAGATATATAAACTGTCCATTGACACCTCGACGGCTATCTTTCAAAACACTAGCCAAACGTTTCTGTTCAGAATTACGCTTTATTTAAACGCAGTGCGTTCAACACTACAATCAGTGAGCTGGCCGACATACCAATTGCCGCCGCATATGGGGGGACCAAACCCGCAGCAGCCAGCGGCAACGCCAGAACATTATAGGCGATCGCCCAACTCATGTTCTGGGCAATGATTTTGCGCGCAAAGAAACTGCTCTCGATGGCCTTGGGTAAGGCCTGCAAATCACCACTGAGCAATAGACTGTCCGCGTGGGTCTGGGCAATGTCACTGGCACCCGACATGGCGACAGAAACATCCGCGCCGGACAATACAGGCACATCATTGATACCATCACCCACCATCATCACAATATCACCCGCTTCCTGGTACGACTGCACTTTCGTGAGCTTTTCCTCAGGTGACACCATGGCGCTAGCATCGCGAATATTCAGTTGTTCTGCAATGTGGCATACCGTCGCAGTAGCATCACCCGACAGCAATTCGATGTGAATATTTTTCTTTTGTAAGGTAGTAATCGCTGGAGCCGCGCTTCCACGCAGAGAGTCTTCCAGAAAAATTTCAGCGACTAATTGCCCTTCAACCGCCAACACAATAGCTCGCGTATCCAGATCACCCTCAGGTAGAACAAATGCCGCACGCCCCAATCGTACTTCTTTGCCCTGCCATTGTCCGCTGACTCCCGCACCCGTGTGAGATTGCACATCACCCACATCCAGATGTTGCTCAAAACCTCGAAACGCTTTAGCAATGGGGTGGCTGTTTCCGCGCTCCAGGGCAGCCGCCAAAGACAATACTTGATCGTTGTCCAGCGACTGGTGGCACACCACTTTTTCTACCGCGGGTTGGCCTTCCGTCAGCGTGCCGGTTTTATCAAAGACCACACGATTGAGTTTGGTCAGCGTTTCAATCACATGCCCTTTAACAATTAATAAACCCTGTCGACGCAAACGATTGGTCGCTGCAGTAAGCGCTACCGGGGTCGCCAGGGACAACGCACAAGGACACGTCACAACCAGAACCGATAAAGTAATCCAGAGCGCATCTTCCGGTTTGTGCTGCCACCAGAACAGGAAAACCGCGCTGGCGATCAACAGTACCGCTGCCACAAAATATGCCGAAACCCGATCTGCAATCGCCACCTGCGCAGGCTTTTCTTGCTCGGCCTGGGCCACCAGGCGAGAAATGGACGATAGACGTGTGTTGTCACCCAAGGCACTGACTTTGATCCAGAGAGGGCTCTCACCATTTACCGTACCTGCCGCCACAGTTTGCCCAACCGTTTTGGCAACGGCCATGGATTCACCGGTCAATAAGGACTCATCAACCTGGCTCCGCCCCTCCTGAACATAGCCATCGCAGGGAATGGTTTCACCGGACATGACCATAACCGTATCACCGGCTTTCACCAGCTTCAGCGGGACGGTTTCCACAGTCTTTTCATCGTCGCAGCGGTGAGCAGTCGGTGGCAAAAGTTGGGCCAGATTTCCGGCCGCAAAACCTGCCCGATGACGAGCACGCATTTCCAGATAGCGACCAATTAAAAGCAAAAAGGTGAACATCGAGACCGAGTCAAAATAGACATCGGGCCCACTGCTGATCGTCGCCCAGACACTGGCAAAATACGCCAGAAGAATCGCGATAGAAACGGGAACATCCATGACCAGATGTCGAGTTTTAATCGCACGCCAGGCGGCTTGGTAAAAAGGGACGGCGCTGTAAAACACCACCGGGCTGGCAAACAACCAGCTGACCAAGCGCAAATAGCCCTGCCATTGTTCGCTGATGCCAAACATTTCGCCACCATACAAGGCAATGGCGACCATGCCTACCTGCATCATGCCCAGACCGGCAATGCTCAAACGACGCAAGGCTTTGCGATTTTCATCCTCAAGCAAGCGGTTTTGATTTTCATCGGTGGCAGGCTGTGGCCGAAAGCCGATATCGCTAAGGCTGGCAAAAATTTCGCTCAGTGCGCCTTTGAATTCGTCGTAGGTAATCCAGCAACGATGCGTGCTCGAATTCACCCTGACTTTACTCACCTGTGGCAAGCGTTGAATATGCTGCTCGATCAGCCAGACACAGGCGGCGCAGGTGATACCGCCAAGAAGCAATTGTGCCTGTTTTTCCGTGCCCTCCAATGAGAGCACAAAATCCTGCTGCACTTCCGGCAGATCGTAAACCGCCCAGCTTTGTTGCTTGTCTTCGTCCGGACGATCAGCGCTTTCACTTCGATATTGATAGAACTGAGCCAGACCACCGTTCACGATTGCACTGGCCACGGCCTGGCAGCCCACACAACACATGGCTTGCTGAGTGCCATCGATTTCTACGGGAAAATCAGCACCGGCGGGAATCTCTAACTGGCAGTGATAACAGCGCTCTTCAGCAGCTTGGCTCACTGGGCCCCCAGCTTGGCAATTTTGGATTCTTTAAAATTGATATCACCGTTCAAGCGCCAATCAACTTCGTTAATGTCACCTACCGGGGACAGACGCAGATATTGGCGAAACGTCAGCTGATACTCCAAATCACCTCGGTAACGATTACCTTGTAAACGGTGCAAAACCACCACACGATCATATTCGTGATTGGTCGGGTGGATAAACTCCAGCTGCAATTGATCAGGGTCTTGCACCAAACCGGTAATATCCATCAGGATATCACCCACTTCCAGATCGAACTCAATCTGTGCGGCCAAGCCAAGAGCCTTGGCGCGTTCGTCTTGTTCAAGGCGCTGATTAATCTTCAAACCATCCTTGTAGTAGTTATCGCTTACCACCGAATCGTCGGCGGTAACCGCCAGATAAATGGTGATTGCGCAGGCTATAACCACGGAACCGGGTAAAGCAATCAAAAACCACGGATAGAACTGCTTGTACCAAGGTACAGTATCTTCAATGGGTGCAGGCATAACAGCATCCTAATAACAAAAGCATATTACTGGCTAGATAGAACGTGGGCACAGGGCCCGATGGCTCACTACAGAGCTCTTTAAAGTCGGGGCATTATAAACGAAGCCCGTTGAAAGTGCTGTATCTGGATCAAGTAGCGTCGCATTCCTTTATGGCTGAAACATTAGCCACTTTTCCGAGAACCCAAACGCAAAAAAACCGCGAATAACGCGGTCTTCTCCAGACGGGAATCAGGGCTTTAGCGCTACAGCCTATGCCCTGTTACAGCAAAGGACTCAGTTCTTGCTCGGGCCGATAAAGCTGGCCTTCTGAATCGCGTGAACTGTCGCATCATCTTCGGCTTCAACCACGAAGTAAATGGTTGATTTAGAGGCCTCAAGCTTGTCGCGATCAATCCGCACACTCACAGGCAGAGAGAAGATCTCTCCTTCTTCGAGGTAGGCGCGATATTTTTTCTTCATGCGGTAATCACTTGGCACGCTGCCGGTTTCATCGGCCTGCACATTCACACTGAAGTAACTTTCACCCCGCCCCATGTTGTTAATCTTCACCATGTAGACGTTTTCGATGTATTCCGGTGTCTCACGGAACAGCTTCGCACCACGGTCGCGAATAACATCCACCCCCAAAGGTGTGCGAGTGCCAATGGTATAAGCGAAAAGACCAACCATAAGCACCACAGCTGCGACGTAACCGATAAAGCGGGGGCGCAACACATGGGTTTCACCGGTTTCCAGCGCATCTTGAGTCGTAAAACGAATCAGCCCACGCGGATACTTCATCCGGTCCATTACGCTGTCACAAGCATCGACACACAATCCACAATCGATACATTCGTATTGCAGGCCATCGCGAATATCGATATCCACCGGGCAAACCTGCACGCACCATCCGCAGTCGATACAGTCGCCTAACCCCTTGGATTTATAGTCTTCACGAGCCTTGCGCTTGCCACGGGTTTCGCCACGCGCTTCGTCATAGGTTACCAACATGGTATCCCGGTCATACATCACCGATTGGAAACGCGCATACGGGCACATGTATTTACACACTTGCTCGCGCAAAAAGCCGGCATTCCCGTAAGTCGCCGCCGTAAAGAAGAAGACCCAAAACACACCGGCCGGATGTGCGTTAAACGTAAACAGGTCGACAATCAGGTCTCGCGCGCCATAAAAATACCCGATAAATGTAAAGCCGGTCACAAAGGCGATCAGCAACCATAGCCCATGCTTGGACGCTTTCTTGCGAATTTTTTCAAAGCTCCAGGGCGCTTTATCCAATTTAATCCGGGCATTGCGATCACCCTCGCACTTATCTTCTGCCCAAATATACATCAGAGTCCATACGGTTTGTGGACAGGTAAAACCACACCAGACTCGGCCAACAAGAACCGTGACGGTAAACAGAGCAAAGGCGGCAATAATCAGCAACCAGGCCAGCAGCATAAAATCCTGTGGCCAGAACGTTGTCCAGAGAATATGGAATTTTCGCTCAGGCAAATCAAACAGCACGGCCTGGCGCCCTTCGATGTTAAACCACGGCAGCAATAAAAAGCCTAATAACAAAGGGATACCCGTGTAACGACGCAGGCGTTGATAAAAGCCTTTGACTTTACGGGTATAAATTTTATTCGATCCGGCATACAGATCGATGTACTGTTTTTGGGGTTTACTATCCACTTCAGTGGTAGGAATCTTATCAGTCACAACGAGACCTCTTCAGATTTACCCAGTTTATCCGGGTATCACGGCTGTCGCATGTTTTTTACATGCTTATCATCATTCGCTCGTGCCGCTTTAGCGGTTCTTGTGCCCTGACCGTCCGGCTCGACGCCAAGGTTGGTAGAAATGACACCATCTTGAAAGCTCTGTGTACGGGCCTTTTCTCCTGGCCATAGCCACAAACTTTATGGCGCGAATGTTAAACCTTTTGGTACTTTAACACTAGCTTATATACACTCATTTGCTTGCACTGGATCAAGTAAAGCCTGAATCCTTTCCCCCGCTATTGTTACGCTATCGGCAAGCTTGCGGTTTAACTGAGTTATTCCAGATACAAAAAACGCCACACTGATCACTCAGGGTGGCGTTCGGGTCGCTTATCGACTAAGACGTTTATTCTTGTGACAAGCTGTAAACATAGGCCGTCAGCATACGAATCTTGTCCGCACGCAGTTTGTCAGCCTGAGCTGGCATCACGTTCGCACGACCGTTACGCACGGAGTGACGAATGCCCTCACCTGTGCCTTCGTACAACCAGATGCTGTCCGTCAAGTTCGGCGCACCCAGCATGATGTTACCTTTGCCATCTGCACCGTGACAGGCCACACAAGTAGTGTTGTAAACCTGCTCACCCTTTTCGAGTTTGCTGGCATCGTGTTCCTGACCGGACATTTTCAGAACGTATTCAGCAACCGCAACAACACCGTCTTCGCCAATCACATCACCCCAAGGTGGCATTGCACCGTTACGACCGTGGGTAATACTCATTTCAATTTCAGCGGGCGAGCCACCGTACAACCAATCCTTGTCGGTCAGGTTCGGGAAGCCCACGTTACCGCCACCGTCTGCACCGTGACACACTGCGCAGTTGTTGGAGAATAAACGAGTACCGATTTTCATCGCCTTGGGATCAGCAGCAATGTCTTCAATAGACATGTCCTGATACTGACCGAAGGTCTCGGAGTACTTCACATTGGCTTTTTCAACTTCAGCTTCCCACTGACCAATAGAGGTCCAGCCCAGGAAACCTTTCCAGTTACCCAGTGCCGGGTAAAGAGCAAAGTAAATAGCACCAAAGATCAGAGTGATAACGAACATCTGGAACCACCACTTTGGCAGAGGGTTATCGTATTCCTCAATACCATCGTAAACGTGGCCAGTGGTTTCGTTTTCCGGGTCATCATCATCGTTCACGGCAACTTTCTTGTTCGCGAACAAAACCCAGCAGATCAAAACTAAGTTGGTCAAGGTTAATAAAATTACCCACCAACTCCAAAATGTAGTCAACATAATTAAATACCTTTATTCAGCGTTGCTGGAACGAGCGTCTTTTTCTGTCGCCGATTGCTGATGCTCATCTTCATCGGCAAACGGTAAGTTTGCAGCTTCGTCAAAGCCTTTTTTGCGCTTGCTGCTCCACAACCAAATCCAGGTCGCGATAAAAGCAATCATTAAAAAGACCGTTGAAATGCCACGCCAATCGTTAATATCCATAACGCTTTACCCAGTGATTAACGCTTCTGTTTCAACAACAAACCCAGGTTCTGCAAATAGGCAACCAAAGCTTGAATTTCGGTTTTGCCTTTTACAGCTTCCTCAGCACCCGCAATATCTGCATCGGTGTAAGGAACGCCCAAGCTACGCAGTGCTTCCATTTTTTTGGGAGTAACTTTGTGATCTAACACATTGTCAAACAGCCAAGGGAAAGCAGGCATATTGGATTCAGGTACTACATTTCGTGGGTTATACAGGTGTGCACGGTGCCACTCATCCGAGTAGCGGCCGCCTACACGGGCCAAGTCCGGACCGGTACGCTTGGAGCCCCACAGGAATGGGTGATCGTAAACCGACTCACCGGCAACTGAGTAGTGACCATAACGCTCGGTTTCAGAACGGAATGGACGAACCATCTGGGAGTGACATACGTTACAACCTTCGCGGATGTAAATGTCACGACCTTCCAGTTGCAAGGCAGTGTAAGGCTTCAGGCCTTCAATCGGCTCAGTGGTTGCTTTGTTAAAGAACTGAGGCACGATTTCAACCAGCGCACCGAAACTGATGGCTACAACCATCAGGATCATCATCAGGCCGATATTCTTTTCTACTTTATCGTGATTCTTCACGGTTATCTCTCCTCTACCTTACGCTGACTGAGGCTGTGCAGCCGTAGCATTTTCAGATTCAGCTTGGAATGTGCGGTAGGTGTTGTACGCCATAAAAAACATGCCGAGCAGGAAGATAAAGCCACCCAATACACGGACATAGTGACCTGGGTAACTGGCTTCTACAGATTCAACGAAGCTGTAAGTCAAGGTGCCGTCGGCGTTGAACGCTCGCCACATCAAACCTTGCATAATGCCGTTCACCCACATGGAGGCGATGTACAGAACGGTACCGATGGTGGCCATCCAGAAGTGCATGTTCACCAGCTTAACGCTCCACATATCCTTACGACCCAGCAGAGCTGGAATCAGGTGATACAGAGCACCAATTGATACCATGGCAACCCAGCCAAGCGCACCGGAGTGTACGTGACCAATTGTCCAGTCGGTGTAGTGAGACAAAGCGTTTACAGTCTTGATGGACATCATCGGGCCTTCGAAGGTAGACATACCGTAGAAAGACAGAGAAACCACCAGGAAGCGCAGAGTTGGGTCCGTGCGCAGTTTGTGCCATGCGCCAGACAGCGTCATGATGCCGTTGATCATACCACCCCAGGATGGGGCCAACAGGATCAGAGACATCACCATACCAACACCCTGAGTCCAATCCGGCAATGCGGTGTAATGCAGGTGGTGTGGACCCGCCCAGATGTACAGGGAAATCAATGCCCAGAAGTGGATGATGGAAAGACGATATGAGTATACCGGACGTTCAGCCTGCTTCGGTACGAAGTAGTACATGATGCCCAGGAAGCCCGCAGTCAGGAAGAAACCTACCGCATTGTGACCGTACCACCACTGGATCATCGCATCCATGGCGCCGGCATAGGCAGAATAAGACTTGGTCAGAGTAACCGGGATTGCCGCCGAGTTCACCACGTGCAGAATCGCGACGGTCAGGATAAAGGCACCGAAGAACCAGTTCGCCACATAGATGTGCGAGGTTTTTCGTTTAATAACCGTACCAAAGAACACAATACCGTAAGACACCCAGACCAGAGTAATCAGGATATCAATGGGCCATTCCAGCTCAGCGTATTCTTTCGAAGAAGTTAAACCCAGTGGCAGCGTCACGGCCGCCAGTACGATCACCAGTTGCCACCCCCAGAAGGTAAACGGCACCAGAAAACCACCCCAAAGCGGTGTCTGACAGGTACGCTGTACCACATAGTAAGAGGTTGCAAACAGAGCACAGCCACCAAATGCAAAAATAACCGCATTGGTGTGCAGAGGACGCAAGCGACCAAAGTGCGTAAACGGTTGCATAATGTCATTCAGTTGCGGCCAGGCTAGCTGCGACGCGATCAGTACGCCCACCGACATTCCGACCACGCCCCAAACGACGGTCATCACGGCGAATTTACGTACTATATCGTAGTTGTATGCCGGCTGTTCACCAGCGGTTGCCAAGTTACTACTCATAGCGACTTTCCTAATTGATTTTAAGAATTGAGGATTCTTTTTTGATCAAACAACGTCCTGTTTCACCGCGGTGGGACTCAGGCTGTCACTGGATACTTCTTTAATTACCCCAATGCACCGCAAATTATCTACGATGTCAGGTTTATATCACTTGATTACGATCAACAAAGACCAGCAGCCGGCAGAGCAAATTTCTTCCTATATGACATGCAGGCTAAATGCGGTCTATCCCATTCCGTCCATGGAGTATGGGCTAATTATTCGCTGTTGCCAGCTTTTATAAGTTATTTCGACCTTTATCGGCCGCAATTCGTAAACGCAGAGAATTTAAGCGAATAAAGCCCTCAGCATCTTTCTGGTCATAGGCGCCTGCATCATCTTCAAAGGTCGCAATCGCCTCATCAAACAGACTGTCTGCGCTACGGCGGCCAACTACCGATACGCTGCCTTTGTACAGTTTTACGCGTACATCACCATTTACGTGCTGCTGAGACTCATCAATGGCCGCCTGCAGCATCTTACGCTCAGGGCTCCACCAGTAACCGTTGTAAATCAATTCTGCATACTTGGGCATCAGCTCATCTTTCAGATGGGCCGCTTCGCGATCCAGGGTCAGGGACTCGATACCACGGTGTGCTTTCAGCATGATGGTGCCGCCGGGAGTTTCGTAACAACCTCGAGACTTCATGCCGACATAGCGGTTTTCAACAATATCCAGACGACCCACGCCATTCTCGCCACCAACCTTGTTCAGGTATTCCAATACGGTGGCCGGGCTCATGGCCTCACCATTGATGGCAACGATGTCGCCTTTCTCGTAGGTTAATTCCAGATAGGTAGGCTCATCAGGAGCCTCTTCCGGGGAAACGCTCCAACGCCACATTTCGGCGTCATTGGCCTCCCACCATGGATCTTCCAGATTGCCGCCTTCATAAGAGATGTGCAGCAGGTTGGCATCCATTGAGTAAGGGGATTTCTTTTTGCTGCTGGCGAAGTCAACCGGGATGTTGTGATCTTCACAGTATTTCATCAGGGTTTCGCGGGAGGTCAGATCCCACTCACGCCACGGGGCAATCACCTGAATGCCCGGCTTCAGCGCGTAGGCACCCAGCTCGAAGCGCACCTGATCATTACCTTTACCCGTCGCACCGTGGGAAATCGCATCGGCGCCGGTCTCATTGGCAATTTCAATCAGTCGCTTGGCAATCAGCGGGCGGGCAATGGACGTGCCCAACAGGTACTCACCTTCATAGATGGTGTTGGCGCGGAACATAGGGAAGACGAAATCGCGGGCAAACTCTTCGCGCAGGTCATCAATATAGATTTCTTTCACGCCCAGCGCTTCAGCTTTGGCGCGCGCTGGCTCTACCTCTTCGCCCTGGCCGATATCGGCTGTGAAGGTTACAACCTCACAGTTATAGGTCTCTTGCAACCAACGAACGATGACCGACGTATCCAAACCACCGGAATAGGCCAACACAACTTTTTTTACTGAGGACATAATTGTCTCCCGCTATGGATCAATAACTCGGACTTTTCTAAGCAAAGCCCATTATTGCCCCGCTTTGTTTTCTGGGGCGGATGGCTGTTGGTCGCCATTTCATTGTGCAGCATTCATTCTAGGCTGCCAGGCCAGCTTGTGGTCTAAAAATAGACAAAAACTGATTTTCACACCTAAAATTTGGCGCACGTATTATACATAGGAGGATAAATATTTCACAGAAATATCCCTACACTTTAGGGCAAAACTTCTACTACAAATGGGATAGTATCGGTGGATAACGATACTGGAGAAGCTATATTACAGGCTTTGCATCACAGAAACCCGTTTGCTCCTATTACAACAAATAGACAATATTCACGAAACTTATTGAAACGAAGCGTTCGAGCATCAACGAGATGCCACATCCATGGAAGGCTCGCCTTTTTCAAGCCTCACCGTCACCCGCCGATTTGCAGCACGTCCTTTGGGACTGCGATTGGAGGCCACCGGGTAGCGCTCACCGTGCCAGCGAACCTGAATCTTATTTTTATCCAAACCTGCACGCAGCAAGTAATCAGCGACTTGCTCAGCCCGCTTTTTCGATAGCTCAAGGTTTTCCGCCATAATACCGCGACTGTCGGTATGACCATCCACGTAATAGGTGGTGACTTCATTGTCAGCCTTGGCGTAAATCACAATGCGATCCAGAGAGGCCCTTTGCTGCTTACTCAGGGTTTCTTTGGAACCACCAAAATGCAGCGTGGTTCTTTCAACCTGGTCAAAATTAACCGGCAGCAGCCCGGCAACACAACTTAAATAGTTATCGTAAACGGGGCGGTAATTCAGGGAATTAAAGGCCACCGAGAGGGATTCGTTGGCGCCGTACCAAGGTTTGCGGGTAATCACCACCTGCTGCCCCTTCCCTAGCTCCGACATAATGCGCTCAGACAGTTTGGGCCCTAAAGTGACCGGCCGCTTGGACTCCACCACATCGATATAACCCAGATTTTGAACGGGCGATCTTGGCTTCCACACCGGCCCCGTAATTTGCAACGCACCTCGACCACGCTTGAAAAATATGGTTTTGGTATCGAGGAAAAACTGCTGCTTCTCGCCGGCACGTCGATAGAACACCACCTGACCATAGTCTGGCACCATCTGACTCATGCGACATTCAAAAATGGAGGATTCGCTCTCCCAGTTGGCCTTATCGAAGCCCGCCTCATAGCGCATGGCTTCAGCCCTGCCTACCAGGAGAAAACAGAGAAACATCAACAGACACAATGCAGGCAAACCGAGATCCAAGCGGCGCATGATTTTCAACTGCTGCCTCGTCATAACCCTGCCCTCACAAGCTAACTTCGTAAAATGCACTCAAATAACCGAATTTCGGCGCCTTCGACTAAGATTATCGGCATCTAGCTAATGTGCTTTAGCCTTGATTTTGGTAGGATGCCGCGTCACAGAGCAGACATTACTGCCATTTGCTAGACCCGATTCAGCCCGATAGTAAACACGAGAGCAACAAAGGAACCTGCATGAGCCAAAGCCTTACCATTTGCCGCCCCGATGACTGGCACATCCATCTACGTGACGGCCAAGCATTGGAGCATACTGTTCCCGACGCCGCCCGCTATTTTGGGCGCGCAATCATCATGCCGAATCTGGTTCCACCGGTTATTCAGGCTGAGCAAGCCCTGGCATATAAAGAACGCATTCTGGCGGCTCGCCCTGAGGGCTCCAATTTCGACCCACTGATGGTGCTTTATCTTACCGACAACACCAGCGCCGATGACATCGCCCGCGCTAAAGAAGCCGGCGTTGTTGCCTGCAAACTGTATCCTGCCGGCGCCACGACCAATTCCGATTCCGGTGTAACCGACATCAAAAATGTCTACCCCGCACTGGACGCCATGCAGGAACACAGCATTCGCTTCTGCCTGCACGGCGAGGTTACCGACAGCAGCATCGATATCTTTGATCGCGAGCAACGCTTTATCGACTCGACCCTGCAGCAGCTGAATAAAGATTTCCCGGAACTGAAAATGGTTCTGGAACATATCACCACCAAAGATGCGGCTGACTTTGTTAATGCGGCTGGCGATAATATGGCGGCCACCATTACCGCCCACCACTTGCTGTACAACCGCAACCACATGTTGGCCGGTGGCATTCGACCTCACTATTACTGCTTGCCGATTCTCAAGCGCTCAAGCCATCAGGAAGCTTTGATTGCCGCCGCGTGCAGTGGCAGCCCGAAATTCTTCCTCGGCACCGATTCCGCCCCTCACGCCAAGCACGCGAAAGAAGCTGCCTGCGGTTGCGCGGGTGCCTACACCGCTTACGCGGCAGTCGAACTGTACGCCGAAGCCTTTGAAGACGCCAACGCCCTGGATAAGCTGGAAGGTTTTGCCAGCCACTTTGGTCCGGACTTTTACGGCCTGCCTCGCCATGACGATACCATTACACTGGTTCGTGAAGACTGGACTGTGCCTGACAGTATGGACTTTGGCGACAGTGACCTCGTGCCCCTGCGTGCAGGTGAAACCCTACGCTGGCGTGTAGCTTAATAAATACGGATTGACTAAGGAGCAAGTGTGGCAGTCATGAGCCCGGCCGAAGAAACACCGGAAATTAAAACGCTTTTTGCACAACGCTTTCGCGGCTTTTTGCCAGTAATCGTGGATGTCGAGACGGGTGGCTTTAACGCACACACCGACGCCCTGCTGGAAGTTGCTGCGGTCACCCTGCGCATGGATGATGATGGCATATTGCATCGCGACGAAACCTTTGCCTGCCATCTCGACCCATTCGAGGGCGCCAATATTGAGCAGTCCGCACTGGATTTTACCGGTATCGATCCCTCAAGCCCGGATCGCGATGCGCAACCAGAAATGATTGCTCTGCCGGAAATTTTTTCTTCGATTCGCAAAGCTGTGAAGGCCAATGGATGCACTCGCGCGGTAATGGTCGCTCACAATGCTCATTTTGATTTGGGCTTTGTCAATGCCGCTGCAGATCGTTGCCAGATCAAACGTAACCCTTTCCACCCCTTCTCTTGCTTTGACACTGCCACACTGGCCGGACTCGCATTCGGACAAACCGTTCTTGCAAAAGCCTGTGTTGCCGCCGGTATGGAATTCAGCAACAGCCAAGCACACAGTGCCGCTTACGACGCTGAAAAAACGGCTGACTTGTTTTGCCTGATCGTCAACAAATGGAAAGATATGGGCGGCTGGCCGTTACCGGAAGATTCTTAGCCAGCCCCTATTGAATCATGGTCGCTCACTCTGAGCGACTTTGCTCAACGTTTTGATTTGACCTAAGCCCACCAAAGCCTCCCCATCTCTTTATTCAGCCCTTACTCATTCCGATCAGAAAAATCCAAGAGCACTGACGATTATTTTTTGACAAGCTGACCGCCAACTTCACGTCAACTTAGAGAAGTGTCAAGATCGTTTAGAAGATTGATCAGACAAGAAAAAACTTTTGATTTGACTTTTGTTCATTCCCGAAAGCCATCCTATAGTGATTAATACGACACTATTTATAAAATCGGGGTGATAGACCATGCGCCTTTCAATTCGCGCGAAACTGCTTACAGGATTTGCAGTGCTATTAGCATTGACCGGGCTTACATCCGGCTATTTGTTTTACAACATTCAGGATATTTCCAATATCGAATCACGCTTGAATAATCTGCGCAAGCCCACGGTAATTGCCGGCCTCAAATTGAGCAACGGCATTAACATCACACTCGCTGGCTTGCGCGGCTATATGATTCTGGGGAACGACCCAGCCAAAGCAAAAAAGTTCATGGCTGACCGGGCTCAAGGTTGGAGCTTGATTGACAGCAGTATGAGCGAACTGAACCAGCTTTCCAAAAACTGGACCGATCCAAACAACATCAAGCGACTTCAAGAGATGAACGAAATCATTGAGGAGTTCCGACAGGCCCAACAAGAAATTGAATCTATCGCCCACAGTGATGCGAACATCCCGGCGTTGAAAACCCTCAGTGAAGTTTCCAAACCCGCAGCCACCCTCAGCACCCAGGCTCTCAATCAGATTTTGCAAGAGTCGATCCCGTCGAGTAAAACATCACAAACACAGAAGCTCCTCAGCGACAGTATGAACAGCATGTATCGTAGCCTGCAGGATCTGCACGCTTTCGTACAGAACGGCGGACAAGCTGAGCTTGATGCCTTTCAAACACAATGGCAGAAAAACACTGTCCTATTCAACGAGCTTCAAGCCTTGGATCAGCTGCAAAATCATGAAAGCTGGCAACGCTACCAGGACAACCGGAAACGCTTTAAAGACAGCGCAGACATCATTATAAACGCACGACAGAAAAGTGATTGGAATCTCGCAAACTACTGGCTCGGCAGTAAAGCCGCCCCGAGAGCAGTCGCCATTCAAGAAAATCTATGCGCAATGCGCAACAGCCAGAACACGCTGATGAAAAGCGATGTTAAGGCCTTAGCCGATGACATCAGTTTTTCCCGGATCGCATTGGCCATTGGCGCCGGCCTCGCAATGATACTGGGCATAGGGATTGCCATCAGTTTAAGCGAGACCATTGTCAGTAAGATACAACAAATTTTGGACGTCAATCGAAGCATTGCGAAAGGCAATCTTGATTTTGAAGACCTGCATCTGGATGGAAATGATGAGCTTACTGAACTAGCCAATGCCACCAACAGCATGGCAAGCAGCTTGCGTAATTTGCTCAACGAAGTTCAAAACACCAGCAACAACCTCGCCTGTGCGGCCGAGCAACTGGTCGACAGCTCCACGAGAACCAATAAAGGCATGGAGAACCAAGAAAGAATCAGTGAGCAGGTAGTAACAGCTATGGACGAGATGTTTCGTACCGTCGAAAACATGGCCCAAAGCGCCTCCATGGCAGCGGACGCAGCCAACTCAGCGGACCAGGAATCCCGTGACGGATACGGCATTATGGAAAACAACATGTCCTCCATAAATATGCTGGCCGAACGCATAGAGGGGGCAGCAAGCACCATAGAAACCCTTGAAGAAGACACCAAAGGTGTCGACGCCATCGTGCAGGTCATTAATGATATTGCCGAACAAACCAACCTGCTTGCACTCAATGCCGCCATCGAAGCTGCACGTGCGGGTGAACAAGGTCGAGGGTTTGCCGTCGTCGCTGATGAAGTCCGAACCCTCGCAGGACGCACTCGAGACTCCACCGGAGAAATCAATGCCCTTTTGGAAAAACTGAAAGGAGGTGCACTGGAGGCCGTGAATGTCATGAAGCAAGGCCAGGATCAAACCAATGAAAGCGTCGAAAGTGCCGGAAGTACCAGCGCCTCTCTTCAAAACATCACTAACTCTGTCAGCACTATCAGCTCGATGAACACACAGATTGCTTCAGCAACAGAGGAACAAAACGCTGTAGCCAAAAACATGAGTGAGAGCATTGATCAGATTCGCGGCGAAACCCAAAAGGCCATCAACAATATGCGCGAAACCGATGAGGCCGCACAGTTGGTTGAACAACACAGTAACAATCTCAATCACCTACTAAAGAGTTTTACGCTCCCCTCTACTTGAATCAAGCCATCAAAAAAGGCAGCCGAAGCTGCCTTTGTCTTTTTAGTCAGGACCAACAGTCCCTCACAAACCACCCGGACCGCAATCGCTCTTCAAAAAACCAATGATAGATTCATACAAAAGCTTCTGATGCTCGTACTCCAACGTATCATAAAAATGATCGGCCCCTTTTAGTTCCACATATTTAAAAGGCTTACCCTGATCATCAATCTCTTTTCTGTATTTCACAGCATGCGTTACCGGAACCCGCTGATCCACATCACCGTGAATCATTAAAAGAGGAATATTAACCTTCTTGGTTTCGTCAATGGGGTTAACAGCGCCCAGGCGATATTTTAACTGACGCTCTTTCTGCACACCGCGCAGTTGAGCACGGTAGTAGTTCACCTGCATAGTCATATCGGCAACCGCCGCACCCGCAATACTGCACTGATAAATCTGCGGTGTACGTGATGCCGCAACCAAAGCCGCGTAGCCGCCATAGGACCAGCCATACATGGCCAGACGATCTTTTTCCGCCCAGCCCCGCTTGACCAATTCCAGAGCGGCATCATCTTTATCATCCTGCATTTTGAAGCCGGCTTCACTGCCATCGATAAATGCCGATTTATGGAAATCAATTCCGTAGTTGAACGAACCACGATACTGGGGCTGAACCACCATATAACCATTATTGGCAAGCATTTGTGCCCACTCATCATAGACCACCAACTCGTCCACAAAGGGGCCACCATGGGGCAATACAATCGCTGGAAACGGTGGTTTACCATTAGGCACGGTAACGTAGGCCGCCAAGTCGCGTCCGTCACGCGCTTTAAACTTGATGTACTTTACATCGGCAAGCTTTTCAGCTTCTAACAAAGGCTGTTCGCTACCCACTTTGCTAAACTTGCCTTTATGCAATAGATAAAAAGACCCCGGATCGCGAGGCCCTGTATTAAACACCACCAGAGATTGATTATCTTTGGTCCGACTCAACACTCGAACGCTGTAGGCATGCGGTACCAGACTTTCCAGTTGCTGGTAAACTGCAGCCTCCTGGGCATTAAAATACTCATAGTGCATCTTGTCGGTGGCATAGCGAACCGCTACAACCTCATCACCGGATGTCCAATCATTGCTGTGAAAACGCACACCTTGCACATCCACATCGTTGCGGCGATAAATCAGTTCAGTAAACGCTTTTTTATTGGAATCGAATTCCCAAAGACCTGTTTTGTCATGGCCATTATTAGCAACAACAAAAAACAGGTGGGGATTATTGATATCAAAGCCAACAACATCAAAGCTCTCGTAACTGTGCTCACTTAAGCGGTACAGCTCCGTCCAATCGCTTTCGCCCGGGCGACGATAATACCAAACGTAAAAACCTTTCTTTAAGTCGAAACCACGGGCCAGCCACGGAGTCCCGTTGTTATCAAATTCCACCTGCCCAAGGGCAATTTTACCGCGCAAAATAAGACGCTTGCGGCCTGTTTTGAGATCCAGCTCATAATAAGCAGTAGGTCGAAACGGCTCTGAAAGTCGATTGTTTTCAAATTCTCCAGGGATAAAAGAGTAAATCACTTTACGTGATTTCTGTGGCAACAGATGAACAATGGACGCCCCTATCTGTTCATACTCTTTAAACTTCTTGCTTTTTACATTTACTGAAGCCAGTTTGAATTCGAAAACCCCCTGATTAAAGCCTTCAATCTTGTCGCGTACTTTTTGACGAAGACGCATAACAATATCTTCATTGGTTGCCCAGTAGATATTGCGGACCTCCATGGGATCAGCATTGATTCGGAAAGGTTTGGCGGACATGTTGTCGGTTTTATAGACTTCAACAACAGGATCGCCATCTTTTGAAGGAATAGTCAGTACCGCAAGACGCTTTCCATCCGGAGATACCCGAGCGTCCATCACCACCTCGCGAAGTGCAAAGTAATCAAGTGGATACGGTTCGTTTGCCAGCGCACTGACAGAGTGCAAACCGGTGCACAACACTAATAAAAGGGAAATATATCTTGCCATACAGCCTCCATTGCTCATCAAGCGAATAATTTTTACACAAGCACTGTATCAACCTCACAGGCATAAAAAAAGGGGCCTGAGCCCCTTTTAATTTGATGTGATCAAGCCATTACAAACCGCCTGGGCCACAATCGTTTTTAAGGAAGCTGATAATGGATTCATACAACAGCTTCTGGTGGTTATAGAACAAAGTATTCGAGAAGTGGTCAGCACCATCCAACTCGATGTAAGACACTTTTTTGCCTAACTTCTTAACTTCATCCATATAACGATGCGCGTGAGCGGGTGGTACACGCTGGTCTACAGAACCATGAATGACCAGCAAGGGAATATTCACCTTGGCCACTTCCTCGATAGGGGAAATACTGTCATCCCACATACGAAGCTGCTCGATAGCACCCGAACCACGGATACGTGCGCGGTAGAAGTTGACCTGATACTGATTGTCCGTTACAGCCGCACCAGCAATAGAACACTGATAAATGTTCGGCGTTCTTGCCGCAGCAATCAGTGCCGCATAGCCACCATAGGACCAACCATAGAAACCCAGGCGATCTTTGTCGGCCAAGCCCTGTTCAACCAGGTACATCATGCCGTCATCTTTATCGTCCTGCATTTTGTAACCACCCTGGCCGCCGGCCTCGGTGTTGAATGCCGTCATATAGTGTTCCATACCGTAGCCTTTCGAACCACGATACTGGGGCTGAAGAACCAGATAACCATTATTGGCCAGCATCTGAGCCCACTCGTCGTAACGAATACCTTCAGCAACAAAAGGACCACCGTGAGGCATCACAATTGCAGGGAAAGGCGGCTTGCCGTTTGGAACGGTAATGTAAGCGGGAATGGTACGACCATCACGTGCCTTGTACTTAATGTACCGAACATCCGCCAGCTCTTCCGCTTTCAACAGTGGATAGGTGCTACCGATTTTGCTGAACTTGCCTTTGTGCAGCAAATAGTAAGTACCCGGGTCACGAGGGCCCTGATTGTACACGGTCAAGGTATTGCCATCACGGGAACGGCTGTTCACGCGAATGTATTGAGCGTTTGGCACGATGCCACGCAACTGCTCGTAAACGGCGGCTTCCTGGCCATCAAAGAACTCGCGATGCGTGCGGTCCGTTGTATAGCTCACAGCAACTTGAGTGTCCGGATTGGTCCAGGCATTACTGTGTGGCAGAGTCCCGGCAATATCGACGTCTTTGCGAGCGTAAATCAACTCACCAAACTTCTTCGCTTTAACATCGTATTCCCAAAGACCGGCTTTATCTTTACCGTTGTTGGCTACAACAAAGTAGATATTCGGCTTCTCCGGATCAAAACCCTGAACAGAGAATTCTTCAAAGCTGTCTTCGTGTTGGCGGTGAAACTCTTCCCAATCACCCTCTCCATTCACTCGAGCGTACCAAACCAGATCACCTTTCTGAATGTCAAAACCACGAGCCAACCAAGGCTTACCGTCACCATTTGTTTCAATTTGACCCAATGCAATCTTACCGCGAGCCACCAGGCTCTTTCCGCCCGTTTTCAGATTCAGCTCATAATAAGCACGTGGACGAAACGCTTCAGACAGTTTTGAACCTTTAAAATTACCCGGCACAAAAGAGTAAATTACCTTGTTCTTTTTACTGGGTAGAATGTTTTCGATATCGGCCCCGATATCTTCATATTTTTTAATTTTCTTCCGTTTGATATCTACAGAAGCCAGAACAAATTCATAAACACCCTGGTTAAAACCTTCGATTTTATCGCGCACTTTTTGGCGAGCGCGAAAAACGATAACGTCATCAGAAGCCCAGTAAATGCTAACGATCTCCATTGGATCAGCATTCAGGCGGAAGGGTTTTGCACTTAGGTTACCGGTTTTATACACCTCGATGAACGGATCACCTTCTTTCGATGGGTTTGACAGCATAGCGACATGCTTACCATCCGGTGATACTTCTACATTTGATACCGCAGAGCGTAAGGCAAAGTAATCCAGTGGATAGGGTTCAGCAGCAACCACAGAGGAGCCCAGAACCAAAATCGACAGCATCAACAACTGAGCCAATTTTAGTGTTTTCATACATCACACCATTGTTATTTTATGCCCTAAAAGAGCAGACAAAGAAATAGCAAGGAAAAAAAAGCCCGCTAGTGCGGGCTTCCTTTCAGGCCGAATTAGAACTTACGGCCCAGCTCGAAGAAGAAGGTACGTCCTCGAAGATCATAACCAACACCAATTGGAGTGTTGTTCAGAGCAAAGACTTCGTTACCATCAACTTGCGGAGGCGCTTCATCAAACACGTTACGGATACCACCACCAATGGTCCAAACATCACCATTGTAGTAGAACGACGCATCATGCTTGAAGTAGTTGTCAGCAAAACCTACGTCACGACAGTCGGTGCCACCATTAGCCACACCTACACAAGTGTCGGAAGTAAAGCCAGTACCATCGGTATCGAATACATCACTGAACGCATCGATATCTTCAGACTGCTGCTCAACAGAACCTACGTAACGAACAGCCCAGGTAAAGCGATAATCGCCATACTCAACACGGAAAGCCGTGTTACTGCGCCATTCAGCAAAACCAAATTCGCCTACATCGTTATCGTAATCTTCCAGACCTTCGTCATTAGTGAAAGTAATTGAACGCTCAATCAAACGATTGAAGCGAGCATCGATACTTACATCAAATGGCAGATCAAACATAGTAATGGTTTGCTTCCACAACAGGTTGATATCGATACCGCGAGCGGTTTCGTTATCACGGTTGATAAAGCCCGCATCAAGATATTCAATCAAACCATTGTCACCACGGCGGATATTGCCACAGAAAGTACTGATCGTAGTGGTGTTATAACAGTCATTTACCAGGAACTGACCAGTCGGCTCAATAATTGAGTTGTCGATGTCAATATCGTAGTAAGTCATACCCAGAGTCAAATCAAACTCGTCAAAGAACGGCTGCTCAAAGCTGAAACCAACGGTGTAGGAATCAGAAGTTTCTTCCACCAGGTTTTGGTTACCACCGCGAGCGATTTCAACACTGTAGGTGTTGAAACCATTGTTCGACAATGTTGTTGGATCTGCACCCTGTGCAGCACAGTTTGCCAATACTTCTGGAGAACGAGTATCCAGAGATGGGTTGTAACCACCAGAGATTGGATCAAGTGCGGCATCTGGAATCAAACATGGGTCAAATACATCATTGAAACCGGTTTGCGCCTGCAGGAAGTTTTCACGCAGGTTTGGCGCACGGTAAGAAGTACCGACAGTCGCACGCAACAACAGAGAATCTACTGGGCGGTAAGCAATCTTACCGGAGTAAGTGGACGCACTTCCGTACAACTGATCCTTGGTGTAACGCGCAGATAGGTTAGCAGTCAACTCAGTTGCCAGGAACTTGTCAGCCAGCAATGGCAGTTCAACCTCACCATACAACTCACGAGTGTATTTGCTACCGGTAGCACCGCCATCAGAGAAGAAACTCACCAACAAACCGTCACGAGCTACATCATCAGGAATCGACTTAATGCGGTCATAGCGAATTTCCGCACCGATACCTGCAATAACGTTACCCGCAGGCAACTCAAACAGGTTACCAGTAAAGAAGGCCGAGAAGATTGACTGGTAGTACTCAGTTTTGAAGTCGCGAGTGTCGAACAGGAAATCACGCTCAGCTTGAGTTGCGAAGTCACCTACACCACCAGGAACGTACAGAGATGGCGCAAACATGTTCACAGGAACACAACCATCAGTACCATCTGGAATACCATCGCCATTGTTATCCGCACCACAGATAAACTGACCCGGGTTATTTGGATCTTCAATCGTGGTTGCCAAAGACAGATTCAAACGGTCACCACGAATACCAGGACGGCTGGAATCACCTTCAGACTTGCTGAAAGACCAGTAGGTATCAAAGGTCCAGTCGTTCAAAGTACCGATGTTCATCTGAGGCAGGTCACCGCGCAAACCACCGACAAAACGGAACTGCTCGATCTCAACATTAGTAATGTTACGATCGCCTCGAACAGAAACGATTGGTGTTGAAGCTGCTGGACCAATTGGACCAACCAACAGACCGAAGTCAGCCGGGGTGCCACCAAAACGTGCACGCACTTGCTCAGCAAACGCCGGGTTGGTCAACAGCTCATCGTAAGCCAGACCACAGTCAACACCGTTTACGCCGTTAGGGTTACACAGGTTGAATGGGTTATTTGCTGGAACGCTTGGGAACAATTGACCTTCACGACCACGAATGGACGTTTCACGCTTGGAGTAAAGAGTCTCGAAGTACGGCGTCAGGTTCATGTCACCGTCAAAGGTGTACTCACCGTAGAACATTACGTTGGTACGCTCTTGATCCGGGAACAAGTGCGCATAGCCCTGATTGGTGCCGTTCAGGCTGTAATCCTGATACGAAGTATCAGCAATGCCGTCACCATCAGTGTCGATACCGATACCAAAACGATCGGTTTCAGTAAAGTTTGGCCAGCCACCATTTGTGCTGCCAGGGGTATAGTAAATACTACCTGCGGAAGGAACAGAAACACGGCCAACCAATCGCTCAGTTGCTAAACAACCGCCAGTGGTTTCCATGCCCAGAGTTTCGGTATAGAAACGTTCTTCCTGGTAAATATTGCCATCCAGACCGATTTCGCGGTGCTTCTCACAACCTTCAGTCCAAGGGCGATCATCAAATGATACCGAGTCAGAGTTGAAGTAATCCAGACCAAAACCAATAAAGCCGCGGTCCCAGTTTTTACCCCAAGTCACTGTCAATGTGTTTTCTTCACCATTGCTGTGTTCAGGCTGAGTGGAAAATCCGTTGATTTCCAGGCCATCAAAATCCTTTTTCAGGATCATGTTCGCCACACCGGCAACGGCGTCAGAGCCGTAAATGGAAGATGCGCCATCCAACAGCAAGTCATACTGCTGAACAAGACCGGAAGGCACCAAACTCAAGTCAGGAGCAGAAGGTGCGCCCTCAACACCCGCAGGTGCCAGACGACGACCATTCAACAGAACCAAAGTACGACCAGCACCCAGACCACGCAGGTCTACAGTGGTTGCACCCGGGCCGTTATCCAGTACGAAGCCGGAAAAGGTCAAATCGATTTGCTGACCGGCTGCTGCGCCGGTAGATTGCAGAATATCGGCGGGGTTAATCAAACCCACGTCTTTGGCGCCTTCGGCGTCAATTACCTGCAAAGGGGATACACTGCTGAAGGTGTCACGCTTGAGGCGAGAACCCGTTACCACAACCTCTTCGATGTCTTTCTTCTTAGCCAAACGGCCAGAGCTTTGCTCTACCTGTTCGTCTGCGGCTGCAACCTGCTGCTGAGTAATTTCCTGGGCATAAGCCGGGAAAGAAACTGCAGAGATTAGAGCTGCAACAGATACACCGGCCGCGAGCGGCTTGCGTTGCCACGTTGCGGTCTTATGACGGTTGATCATACATACTCTCCAATGTTTATAGTTTTTATTCCCCCTTTATTAAGAAACCAAATGCCTGCACATGACAAAAATTTCATAAAGGGTTAACGTAAACTTAACGAAAGTAAAAACCGCTCCCTCAATAAAATTTCAAAATTTGAAACTTTTTTACTATATACACCGTCAAATGTAAGTTAATGCCGAATTTTATTGGCATTTCAATCATTTATCTCACGATCGTTTCGTAGCAAACTCTTTTTAGATCTCCCCAGATGGCAATACAGGCCAACTACCTGTCCATATTAACCACCAGCGATTAGAATGAATTTTTATTCATCAACTCGACCAAAATCCGAGCAATAAAAAAGGCCGCTTACTTTCGCAAGCGGCCTTTTTGGAGCTTATGTGACAATCAATTACAGGTTGTCAGCATTCTCGCTCAGGTATGCAGCAACGCCATCCGGAGAAGCGGTCATACCTTTGTCACCATCCTGCCAGCCAGCAGGACATACTTCACCGTGCTCCTGGTGGAACGCCAGTGCGTCAACCATACGCAGCATTTCGTCAACGTTACGGCCCAGAGGCAGATCGTTAACTACCTGGTGACGAACCAGACCATCTTCGTCGATCAGGAAAGAACCGCGGAAAGCCATGCCACCTTCAGATTCAACATCATAAGCCTGGCAGATAGCGTGGTTCATATCAGCAACCAAGGTGTACTTAACAGGACCGATACCACCTTCGTTTACCGGGGTGTTACGCCATGCATTGTGAGAGAAGTGAGAATCGATGGAAACACCAATCACTTCAACACCGCGCTTTTGGAACTCTTCGATACGGTGATCGAAAGCCAACAACTCAGAAGGACATACGAAGGTGAAGTCCAGTGGGTAGAAGAAAACAACGGCTTTCTTGCCCTTAGTGGCTTCAGTCAGGTTGTAACTGTCTACGATTTCGCCAGAACCCAAAACGGCTGGTGCAGTAAAGTCTGGAGCTTGCTTACCAACTAAAACGCCCATATTTGTTCTCCCTTAAAAAATAAGAAACATGTATATAAAAGGCCCAGCCAAAGCTGAGCCTGAGAATTTCGTTTGCCAACACCCGCTAATAATGACTGCGGCGATGCCTTTCGCGCAAAAAACAATCAAAACTTAGTTGGGTGATAGCTGAAAACTATAATACACCCCCTGTATTCCCTGTCCCATTGTTTTTTTTAATGATATCGATAGCTCCATCCATCAATATGTCTGATGAAAATCAACATCAGCTGCGAATTCAATTGACACTCATTATCATTAACAATACCATAGCGCCCATATTGTTCAATGACTCTGAAATTGCCCATGTACGTATGCCTCTGTAAAGGAATCACCGACAGCCAAATCCGCGATGCGGTTTGTGCCGGTGCCAGCTCTGTACGCCAGGTGCGCAAACAACTGGGCGTGATGTCTCAGTGTGGCAAATGCGGCATTTTGACCAAAGAAATTGTTCAGGAAACCGTTGAACAACGTAATCTGGATGCCAGCGAATCACTGTTTTACGCAGCTTGCTAATACTCCTCTCCTTTTTTTCAAGTTACCTCCACTCTGCCGCTCCTCTTCATTTTAAAGTGAATGGGTATTTCTGCGCGCAATAAACAATTTCACCCTCTCTCTAAAAGTGCCTGGCCCCAAACTAAAAGCGCCTGATAATCATATTCAATACCATTAATTTTTATTTTAAAATCAATCACTTAGCGCAAAATACCCCTTGACTTGCCCACCCTGGAGATCCACACTTGCAGAGCTTACCCAGTATGGGCAAGCCCTAATGCCGTGTTAAACCTTGATAAGACAGGAATCCCATCATGAGAGGCGACAGCAAAGTAATTGAGCACTTGAACCAGGTTCTGGCCAATGAACTGATTGCCATTAATCAGTACTTCTTACATTCACGCATGTTTAAGGACTGGGGCATCAAAGAGCTGGCCGAGCACGAATACAAAGAATCCATTGAAGAAATGAAGCATGCCGATGACATCATCGAGCGCATCTTGTTTCTGGAAGGCATCCCTAATCTACAGGACCTCGGCAAGCTGATGATCGGCGAGAATACCGAGGAAATGCTGAAATGCGATATGCGTCTGGAGCTACAGGCCATCCCGGATCTACGTGAAGCGATCGCTTACTGCGAATCGGTTCAGGACTATGTCAGCCGCGATCTGCTGGAAAAGATCCTCAATGAAGAGGAAGAGCATGTCGATTGGCTGGAAACCCAGCTGGATCTGATCGACAAAATGGGGCTGCAGAACTACATCCAGTCAAAAGCTTCCTGAAAATATTATTGGGTGCCCTGTTTAAGGGCACCCAAGCTCTTTCTTACCCCAGTTTGTCTCAAACCACTCTCTCCTTTCAGCTCAACTTTCCGACCAACTGTAGCCACCACTCCTGCGGACAGTTAATCCCTAACTATACTCAAAACAGGGACGATAAAAGATGTAAGCCAACCAGGACGGCTCCTTGCGTTGACGATTGGAGATCTACCCGTGGTGGAACACTTTTTAAGCGCAAGCAATTCGGCCACGTTCGGACTGTTGCTTGTGGTTTTACTTGTCTGCCGACAACATTTAGAAATACATGGCCGCTTACTGATCGCTTCCTGTTTCAGTTTTGCCAGTTACTTTCTTGCAGCCCCCTACCAAATAACCCCACTTATTTTACAGCTTTTATTCGGTATCGCCTTAGCCAGCTTGGCCATCAGCTATCTGAAAAAACACGACCGCTTTAAGACAAATAAAATTGCAGTCGCGGTAGCCACCACCGCCTTGATCTTTGCACTGAGCCCACAAGCCTGGATGCCCTATCTGACGGCCTTTACCTTATTGAGCATTGCAGGGCTCATCTGGATCCACAAAATTCCTGGCGATTACAGCTGGGCACCTGCGCTGCCACTGACGCTCGCGGCATTGACGGGTTTAACGCCAGGCCTTGCAAACGCGAATCTGATTGCCTATCTCTTCCTGAGCCTGACTCTTGGTGCAATCGCACTCTACACCCTGAACCGAAAACTGTATGTACAGGCCAATAGCGATCCGCTGTCACAGCTGCCCAATCGTCGCTGTCTTAATGAACACGCTGAAGAGTTAGCCAAACGCGGGCAAAGTTATTATTTGCTTCTGTTTACCTTAAATGGCATTAAGCAAATTAACGATACCTACGGCTTTGCTGCCGGAGATCGTGCAATCTGGATCGCCAGTCGAAAAATGCTATCGACCATCGGCATTAAAGATTTTCTAGGGCGTAACTTTGCAAAAGAGTTTGTGATCATTACCGAGAGACAAGAAGCCGATTTAAGCGAGCTGATCGAAACACTGGAAGCGAATATTCACAGCATTGAATCAATAAACAAACATAATGTAAGTATGGGCATTCACTGCGGCTTGGCGTTCAATGAGTCGGCACGCGATAGTTTTAGTCAATGTCTGCAATCAGCTTCAGCAGCATTACAATTTGCCGAGTCGCAACAACTCAGCCACGCCTTCGTCAATGATTCTATTCTGGAGAGCGTCAATCGACGCAATGATTTGGAACAAGGACTGCGCCAGGCCATCAGCGATAAAACTCTTCAGGTTCACTTTCAACCCAAGTACGACTGCCAACAACCGGATCATATTGTCGGCGCTGAGGCGCTTGCCCGCTGGCAATATAAAGGGGAAAACATTTCGCCTTTTGAGTTCATTAAACTTGCCGAAGAATGCAAACTCATTGCAGATTTAGATCGGGTCATTATGGAAAAATCCTGGGTGCTGGGAAAACGCATGCAGGAGAAAGGCATCCCCATTAAAATTGCCGCAAACTTTTCCCCCACCAGCCTGTTAAACGGGGTGTCTTTATTGCATATGGTGCAAGATATCATTCGGGAGAATGATCTTGACCCCCAACTGATCGAAATCGAAATTACCGAAAGTTATCTGGCCCACGGTGAAGATATTAAAAACCAGCTTCAGGTGTTACGCGATATGGGAATCTCGGTTGCTATGGATGACTTCGGCACCGGCTTTTCAAACCTCGGTCAACTCGAGGACCTTCCACTCGACACCTTAAAAATCGATAAAATCTTTGTCGACAAGCTACTGGAAAACCCCACGGTAACAGAATTTATCGTCGATCTGGCCCAAAAGCTCCAACTCCAATTGGTTGCCGAAGGCGTAGAAGAAAATCAGCAACTTCAATGGCTTAACCAACACAGCTGCCAGATGATCCAGGGCTATTTGCTCAGCCGTCCCTTGCCCGAGGCCGACTTTGTCGCGCTGCTTGAGCAAAACACCAAGCGCCCTGCCGCCCTTAAAATTGCCAAATGAGCTAGTTCACTCCCCGTATCGCATAAAGTGATGCATTTTCGGTGGAAACTTCACTTTCACTATATTAGAATTAACTAAATTAGAGTTTTGGAGATCTATCATCGTGATTCGCCAACTTGTCGGCGCCAGCCTACTGCTCAACTTGTGCCTCAGTGCCCAAGCCCAAAACCCTCAGAGGTTCAAACTGGGTGAGCAAGAACTGCAACATGAGGTTCAATTCAGCCAATCAATCAGCAAACAACTGGCTGGAAGCTTGAAACAGCGTTTAATGAACGCTGTGAAAAGTGGAGGCCTGGCAGGCGGCATCGAACAATGCAAAATTGCCGCACCGGAAATATCGCAATACCTCGAAGAAAAATATTCCTCAAAATTGATCAGTGCAGGCCGGACTTCCTTAAAGATTCGCAACCCCCAAAACCTGCCAGATACCTGGCAAAAGACTCAGCTACAGATTTTCGATCAGGAACAAAACAAAGGGCTCCAACCTTCATATCGCTATCGAGTAATCCAGCAAGAAGGACGCCCGGTTCTGGAGTACATCAGCCCAATTCCAACCCAGGGCTTATGTTTGAATTGCCACGGAGAAGTTCTAAATATGGAAGTCACGGAAACTCTCAGAGACCTTTACCCGGAAGATCAGGCTCGTGGATATAAAGCAGGTGACATACGCGGTGCTTTTATCATCCGAAGCTGGTTGGATAAAAGCACCACTGGAATGAAGAAATAATGAACAGAAGACAATAAAAAAGCCGGCAACTTTGCCGGCTTTTTTGTTCGCATATATCATCAACGATTATGCAGCAGCTTCACCCGCCTTTGGGTTTGGGCCGTACTCATTATCTGGATGACTGTCCTGCACCAGGAACACGATCATCACAATCAGACCGATCAACGGAATCAGGTACAGTAACTGCCACCAGCCAGAGCGGCCAGTATCGTGCAGGCGACGGGCACCAATAGCCAACGATGGTACCAACAAGGCCAAACCATAAATAGCGCCTAAAAAGGCCGTGCCCAGAATACTATCAACGATCGATACTACGATTGAAAAAATGATGTAAAACAGAATATACATCCAGTACTGCTTGCGCCTTGCACGACCGCTGAAGTCAGCATATCGCTTAATGGCATCCATAAAATATTCCATACTTTTCTCCTAATGACAGTATTCGCTTACGTCCGCACCTGAGACGCTTTCTTGTATTGTTCATTATGAACAAGGCAAATATCATACATCAGCAAAAGGGATAAACAATACCTTGGTGGTTACTCTCGATTACAAAATGGAGCAATACTACCAAAACTCGTTAGGCCATCAGCGCACACAAAAAAGCCGGCTCTATAGCCGGCTTTTCTTTCAATCATTTTCTGGCAGTAGAAAATGTCTTAGCTTTCTTCGCCACCTGCGGCAACAGCCTCTTCCAATAAAGGTTTCAGCTCGCCGTTCTCGTGCATCTCCGTCACGATGTCACAACCGCCAATCAGCTCACCACTTACCCATAGCTGAGGAAAGGTTGGCCACTGGGCGTATTTCGGCAGGTTTTCACGAATCTCCGGATTCGACAGCACATCAACGTACGCGAAACGCTGTCCACAGGCCATCACTGCCTGGGAGGTTCTCATGGAAAACCCGCACTGAGGTGCATTCGGAGAGCCCTTCATGTAGAGCAGTACAGTATTCTCTTCAATTTGCTGTTTGATGGTATCCAAAATATCCATGGGCTAACCTTTTTAACGCTGTCTAGTTGTAATGCGGCCGGAGTCGCCCCTTGCAGGCCCTGGATTCAGGACTTGATCAATGAAGCCGACTGATTGGGTAATACCCCAGCTCTGAGCTGCGGTATTCTACCCGAAAGCCCCCCATACAAACCAGTCATTTCAGTGCTTTTGCTACCCAGACCTTTCCTTTATGATGGAGGGCTTGGCCGGCAAATCGCTGGCCAGCGTGCTTTTAAACAAGCCATAACATTTAAAAACAAGAAATTCGCGCAACATAGCAAGTAGTTACTACCATGAGCCAATATTTAATGAATAACTATGGCGAGCGCAGCCATAGTTTGAACCGGGGCGAAGGCTGTTACCTCTTCGACGACTCCGGACAACGCTATCTCGATGCCCTGAGCGGTATCGCCGTGTGCGGTTTGGGACACTGCCACCCCCAGGTCACCCGTGCCATTACAGAGCAAGCGCAAACCCTGTTACATACTTCCAACCTGTTCAATATTGAACAGCAGGAAAAGCTCGCACACGCCCTCTGTGAGATCAGTGGAATGGAAAAGGCTTTCTTCTCCAATTCCGGCGCTGAAGCGAACGAAGCCGCAATCAAAATCTCGCGCCTGTACGCCGAGAAAAAAGGCATTACAGACCCTGTTGTTATTGTTACCGAAGGCAGCTTTCATGGTCGAACCATGGCAACCTTGTCAGCCACTGGTAATCCAAAGGTTCGCCAGGGCTTTGCACCGCTGGTTCAGGGCTTTAAACATGTCCCCTATAACGAGCCTGTCGCTATTGCCGAACAGTGCAAAAGCGGGAATGTGGTAGCGGTTTTGATTGAGCCGGTTCAGGGAGAAGGCGGCGTACGCGTCCCTGATGCGGATTACCTGACCGAACTGCGTCAGATCTGCGATCAATACGATTGCCTGTTGATGCTCGACGAAATTCAAACCGGCAACGCCCGTACCGGCCGCTATTTTGCTTTTCAACACAGCGACATCCGCCCGGATGTTTTAACCACCGCAAAAGGTCTGGGCAATGGCGTCCCGATTGGGGCCTGCCTTGCGTCCGGCGTAGCCGCAGAGTTATTGCAGGCTGGAACCCACGGTTCGACCTATGGCGGTAATCCTCTGGTCTGCGCTACTGCTTTGGCCACCGTGACTGAACTTCGAAAAGACAGCCTGCTCGATAACGTCAACGCCAGAAGCCAACAATTATTTGAGGGCCTGCGCCTGGCGCTTAAGGAATGCCCACGGGTAAAAGATATTCGCGGCAAAGGTTTAATGGTTGGCATTGAACTTGATCAACCCTGTGGCCAGCTGGTGGAACAAGCCTGGCAAAAAGGTTTAATTATCAATGTCACGGCAGGCAATACCGTGCGATTGCTGCCACCTCTGATTATCAATGAAGAGCACATTGAGCAGCTTGTTAACACCGTCAGTGAATTAATACGTGGCATATAAGATCCACAGCGGAGAAACATCACCATGAAGCCAAGACATTTTTTAACGCTTTTGGATCTTAGCCCAGCTGAGCTAAAGCAAGTTATCGAGCGCGCCGTGGAGCTAAAAGCACTGCGCAAACAAGAGGCTGCCGAAGAAACTCTGCCCGGCAAAGTGCTGGGGATGATTTTTGAAAAGTCCTCCACTCGCACCCGTGTATCCTTCGAAGCCGGTATGTCCCAGCTGGGTGGTAGCGCATTGTTTTTATCGTCCAACGATACCCAACTCGGTCGCGGAGAACCCATCGCGGACTCAGCCAAAGTGCTGTCCCGCATGGTGGATATTGTGATGATCCGTACATTCGACCACGAAACCGTCGAAACCTTTGCGGAAAATTCAACAGTTCCCGTTATTAATGCTTTGACCGATAGCTATCACCCCTGTCAGCTGCTCGCCGATATGCAAACCTTCTGGGAACATCGCGGTGACATCAGTGGCAAGACCGTAAGCTGGATTGGTGACGGCAATAACATGTGCCAGTCCTATATCAATGCCGCTCGCCAGTTTGATTTTAAATTAAACATTGCCTGCCCCGAAGGCTATGAGCCCGATCAGGAATTGATGCAAGCCAATAAAGATCGCATTGAATTATTCCGCGACCCTCAACAAGCGGTGAAAGGCTGCGACCTTGTGGTTACTGATACCTGGGCGTCCATGGGCCAGGAAGAAGAAAAACTCGCCCGCGAAAAAGCCTTTTCCGGATACCAGGTCAATGAAGAGCTGATGAGCATGGCCAATAGCGATGCTCTGATGATGCATTGCTTGCCCGCCTATCGAGGCCTGGAAGTCAGCGAAACCATTCTCGACCTCAAAGACTCTGTTGTTTGGGATGAAGCAGAAAACCGACTGCACGCCCAAAAAGCGTTGATGGAATTTCTACTCGCGCAACGCTAGCTTAAAGCCTTTACTTACAATCTCGTTTCCCGGCAAGAGCCCATCTCTTGCCGGCCTGCCTTCCAATAAGAACCGAGTTCAGGCCAGCGGGAATTCCGTCTATAATCAGCGACCTCTGCCAGGTTTGGTATAACACGATCTTATTGGGATTTACCTTGAGCAAACACCTACACGTTGACGAACTGCGCTGCTTTTACAATGGCCATCATGATAAGCCCGTTGTAGACGGTTTTTCATTTGCCATGCAAGAAGGTGATATCGCTTGCCTGCTTGGCCCCAGCGGTTGTGGAAAAACCACCGTATTGCGAAGTATTGCCGGTTTTCACTCCTTGGCAGAAGGGCAGATCAATCTGGCAGGACGCCAAATCAGCGTACCTGGTCACAGCCTGGCCCCGGAAAAGCGTGAAATTGGCATGGTGTTTCAGGACTATGCCCTCTTCCCCCATTTAACTGTAGCCGAAAACATCAGCTTCGGATTAAACGGGGAAAGCCAACAATATAAAGATACCGAGCTTAATCGTCTGCTGGAGCTGGTCAGTTTACATGGGCTGGCCGAGCGCTACCCCCACGAGCTGTCGGGCGGCCAACAGCAACGTGTTGCATTGGCTCGGGCACTGGCCCCGAAACCCCAACTGCTTTTGCTTGATGAACCCTTTTCCAATCTCGATGTGGAACTGCGACGCAAGCTAGCCCTGGAAGTGCGAGAAATTTTAAAGCAACAAGGCACGACTGCCATTCTGGTAACCCACGATCAGGAAGAAGCCTTCGCCTTTGCCGATCACATCGGTGTGGTGTATCAAGGCAAGATCGAACAGTGGGCCAGCCCGTATGAACTGTATCACCAGCCTCAAACCCGGTTTGTCGCTAACTTTATAGGGCGTGGAGCCTTTGTTCCCGGCATCATCAGCGACTCTGGCCATATCGATACAGAACTCGGCCCGGTTCCCTGCAATTTGGAAGAACCCGGCGGTACCCGTGTTGACGTATTACTTCGCCCGGATGACATTGTTGCCAACAGGGATCAGGGCCAGCCGGCTGAAGTGATTCACAAGGTCTTTACGGGCACCGCCAATCTGTACACCTTGCGACTGCCTACCGGCAGCACCGTCGAAGCCGCGTTGGGCAGCCATATCGATTGCGAACTCGGTGAACAATTGTCCATTGAACTCAGCGCCGACCACGGCATCGCTTTCACGCTGTAAACAATTGAAAACCTGACATATCAAAAAGTGATTTTTGGTATATCTTTTGGTAACGATCAGCGCTCCACTGGCAACTTAAACGACGCCTACCAAGGCGCCAATGTTTGTTCAAATGACAGCTTTGGAATAAACAAAGATTTCATTATAAATTTTCAAAAATTCATACCGAGAAAGTATAAATTTTTTCCCCAGGCTGGGATAAAGGGATGGCCTCCCGCAAGCCTTAGGGTTGCTTAGGCCGGGGGATTAGCAATCACTGACGCGGTAATCAAATCACAACTTATCCACAACATACCCCCAAAATCTTTCTATTGATTTTCCGAGCCAAGCGCATTATCTTGTGTGTATTGATCGTTGAGCCCCTAGATGTAGGGGTTTTAGTGTTTCATAGCCCTACACAACACAAGTGTAATTTGCCCATAAAACCAATGAAATTATGGCAATGCCAGTGCTTACAAGGGCTGGAGACGAGTTTGGAAGGAAAGCTCGAACCGAATGAAACACGACTCTAGCGGAATAATAACCAGGATTAGCAGCGTTAAGGAAAGACGTAAGGCTTTCTCGGTGTAAACCGAAGTATGCCTGCATTCATAAATGGCATTAACTCAGTTGGCTACTGAATTATTGGCTATTGAAAAAAGTAGCTGACAGAAGCTAATCAACACATTGAATGCGCGCATAAACAAAGAGCATATGCATAACCGCACAGCACACTATGTGTGTTGGCAAATGGAAGGGTCAGGGGTAGTACAGAATCAATGAACAGCTTGGCAAGCTTATTTCCACATGGACAGGCTAATCGACAGTACAGGACGTTCTGGAGAGCCACCTTTTCTGTTGTTCAAACTCTATGGTCGTGGAACGACCGCCACCAACCCGGCACCAATAAACGCTTTCACTCAAAGCGTGTTGATCTATCGATCACAAAAAACACCAAACAATTTGGACAGTAAGCTGCCAGTCAGCTTTGGCAGTTTATGCTGTGGTCGCCCATTCCCACACTAAAAAGAATGGCCCGAATTTCAAACAAGAATTTGCAGCTTTATCGCGGAGAACTAAATGCAAACTGACACTTCAGTGAATGAATCCAGCCAAGCCGCTCCGGCACCTGCTGAGCCGAGCAGCGCAACCGTTTCGGCAACGGCACCGGGACAATTGCGGGTCATTAAACGTAACGGTACCGTAGTGCCCTATGATGACAGCAAGATCGCTGTCGCTATGACCAAAGCTTTCCTGGCTGTTGAAGGTGGCACCGCTGCCGCTTCTTCGCGAATCCATGAAACCGTTTCGAGCTTGACCCATCAGGTCAGCGCGACCTTCAAACGTCGCATGCCTTCTGGCGGCACTATTCATATTGAAGATATTCAGGATCAAGTCGAGTTGGCCCTGATGCGTTCCGGTGAACAAAAAGTTGCCCGTGACTACGTACTGTACCGCGAAGAGCACGCCCGTTTGCGTGGCGACAAATCTGAGCCGGAAGCTGATCCCGATTACCCGGCTATTCGTGTACTTAATGCCAAAGGCGAAAGCGAGTCTTTGAATATTGCACGCATCCGCACCATCGTTAATGACGCATGCGCGGGCCTGGAAGAAGTAGAGCCTAAAGTCATTCTAGATGAGGCCATGCGCAACCTGTACGACGGTGTTTCCCTGGAAGACGTCAATACTTCTCTGGTGATTACCGCTCGCACCCTGGTAGAACAGGAGCCCAATTACAGCTACGCCACGGCTCGCCTGTTGCTGGACAAGCTGCGCAGTGAAGCTTTGTCTTACCTGAATGTGGCCGAATCCGCCACCCAAGCCGATATGGCCGATCTGTATGCCAAAGCCCTGCCCGCCTACATCGAAAAAGGTATCGAGCTGGACCTGCTGTCACCGGTTTTGCGTGACTTTGATTTGCAGCAACTGGGTCAGGCACTGGATGCAAGCCGTGACGCCCAATTTACCTACCTGGGCTTGCAAACCCTGTACGACCGCTACTTTATTCACACTGAAGGCACTCGCATTGAACTGCCACAGATTTTCTTCATGCGTGTTGCAATGGGTCTGGCTGTTGAAGAAGAAAACAAAAACGAGCGTGCTATCGAGTTCTATCGCTTGCTGTCTTCTTTTGACTACATGAGTTCTACACCCACCCTGTTTAATGCAGGCACCTTGCGTCCTCAGCTGTCATCTTGCTACCTGACCTCTGTGCCGGATGACCTGCACGGTATTTATGGCGCCATGCAGGACAACGCCATGCTGTCCAAATGGGCAGGCGGCCTGGGTAACGATTGGACACCTGTACGCTCACTGGGTGCCTACATTAAAGGCACCAATGGTAAGTCCCAGGGCGTTGTACCGTTCCTGAAAGTAGCCAACGATACCGCCGTTGCAGTAAATCAGGGCGGTAAGCGTAAAGGTGCGGTGTGCGCCTATCTGGAAACCTGGCACCTGGACATCGAAGAGTTTGTTGAGCTGCGCAAGAACACGGGTGACGACCGTCGTCGTACCCATGACATGAACACTGCGAACTGGGTTCCTGACCTGTTTATGAAGCGTGTGTTTGAAGGCCAGGAGTGGACACTGTTCTCACCAAACGATGTACCAGACCTGCACGACATTTATGGCACCGCCTTTGAAGAACGCTACACCGAATACGAAGCCATGGCTGAGCGCGGTGACATAAAACTGTTCCGCAAAGTAAAAGCCGAAGACCTGTGGCGCAAGATGCTGGGCATGCTGTTTGAAACCGGCCACCCATGGATCACCTTTAAAGATAGCTGCAACCTGCGCAGCCCTCAGCAACACGCTGGCGTCGTGCACTCTTCCAACCTGTGTACAGAGATCACTCTGAACACCAAGCCCAACGAAGAGATTGCCGTTTGTAATCTGGGTTCAGTGAACCTGGCACAACACATTGTTGACGGCAAACTGGATACCGACAAGCTGAAGAGCACCATCGATACCGCTGTTCGCATGCTGGATAACGTGATCGACATTAACTACTACTCTGTGGAAACCGCCAGAACTTCCAACATGCGTCATCGCCCTGTTGGTCTGGGCCTGATGGGTTTCCAGGATGCGCTGTACAAGCAAAACATTGCCTACGGTTCAAAAGAAGCGGTTGAATTTGCCGACCGCTCCATGGAAGCGATCAGCTACTTCGCTATTTCTGCATCCAGTGATCTGGCCACCGAGCGCGGTGCCTATTCCACCTTTGACGGCTCCCTGTGGAGCCAGGGTACTTTGCCAATCGACTCCATCGAACTGCTGGCCCAGCAGCGTGGTGAAAAGTATCTTCAAATGGATCGCAGTCAGACTCTGGACTGGGACAGCCTGCGTCAGAAAATCAAAGCGCAAGGCATGCGTAACTCCAACGTTATGGCCATCGCACCGACTGCGACAATTGCCAACATTACTGGCGTATCTCAGTCCATCGAGCCAACGTATCAAAACCTGTACGTGAAATCGAACCTGTCCGGTGAGTTTACTGTTGTAAACCCATTTCTGGTGCGTGAACTGAAAGAACGCGGCCTGTGGGATCAGGTAATGACCAATGACCTGAAATACTACGAAGGTTCTGTACAAAAGATCGACCGCATTCCGGCCGACCTGAAAGCCAAGTACGCTACTGCATTTGAAGTTGAACCTCGCTGGATTGTTGAAGCAGCAAGCCGTCGCCAGAAATGGATCGATCAGGCTCAAAGCTTGAACCTGTACATCGCCGAAGCGAATGGTAAAAAACTTGATATCACATACCGCATGGCTTGGTTCAGCGGTTTGAAGACCACCTATTACTTGCGTGCCCTGGCCGCAACCAGTGCTGAGAAGTCAACCATCGACACCGGCACCATGAATGCGGTATCTGCCGCAGTAGCGGAACCAGCGGCGGCCGCCGGCCCCGCTGAAGTACCCAAAGCCTGCTCTCTGGACGATCCGGATTGCGAGGCTTGCCAGTAAAGTTTTGGGGGAGAGCGTCTGGGTAGGGGCCGCAAGGCCCCTACCCAAGACCTTTCAAGCGCAGCGATCATTGTGTTCAAAAGAAACAATGATGATCATTGGATGATTTCGAGCTCAAGCGCTATATAAAAGATCGCATTTACAAGACCACATGAGCACATTCAAGCATTAAAGGATCACTCTATGTTAAGTTGGGATGAATACAGCGAAGACGCCAACACGCCAACTAATCCAACCGTAGCCGCACCAGCGGCGCCCAGTCCCGCAGCACCTGCGGTTACTGAACCCCCTGCTGGTAACACGGTTCCAGCAGCCAGCGATATTTTTAACGGTGTCGATCTTGATGCTGCAGAAATTACCGCAGGCCTGGAAGATCTGGAAATGACGGGTGCTCGTGTGCGCGCTGAAGACAAGCGCATCATTAACGCCACCAGCGATGTAAATCAGGTTGTTCCCATCAAATACGATTGGGCTTGGCAGAAATACCTCGACGGCTCACAAAACCACTGGATGCCACAGGAAATTTCCATGGCGGCCGACCTGGCCTTATGGAAAGATCCAAACGGCTTGAGTGAAGATGAGCGCCGCATTGTTAAAATGGGCCTGGGTTATTTTGCAACCGCAGATACGGTTGTTGCGAACAATCTGTTGCTGTCTATTTACAAGCATATCACCGCACCTGAGTGTCGTTTTTACATCGGTCTGCAGTTCCGTGAAGAACTGATCCACGCCCACGCCTACCAGTACTGTATTGAGTCCCTGGCAATGGATGATGGTGAAATCTGGAACATGTATCGCGAGCAACCTTCTGTTGCCCGTAAAGCGGCCTGGAGCCTGAAGCACACCGAAGTGATTAACAAACCCGAGTTTGTCACTGGCACACCGGAAGCGGATAAAGAGTTTTTGAAAAACCTGATCAGCTACTACGTTGGTGCTGAAGGTATTTTCTTCTACTGCGGTTTCGCAGCGATTCTGCAGATGGGCCGTCAAAACAAAATGACCGGTGTTGCCGAGCAGTTCCAGTACATCCTGCGCGATGAATCCATGCACTTGAACTTCGGTATCGACTTGATCAACCAAATCAAAATTGAAAACCCGCATTTGTGGGATCAAGAAATGCAAGACATCACCACTCGCCTGATTGCGGAAGCGGTAATGCTGGAATGCGAATTCGCCCGCGATATGATTCCTCGCGGCGTATTGGGCATGAACGCCAATATGATCGAGCAATATCTGAAGTTTATTGGCAATCGCCGTTTGACCCAGCTGGGCCTGAAAGAACTGTGGAAAGGCATTGAAAACCCATTCCCATGGATGAGTGAAATCATGGACCTGCGCAAAGAGAAAAACTTCTTTGAAACCAAGGTCACTGAATACCAGCAAGCTGGTGCCCTCTCCTGGGATTAATGAACCGAACAGTGGCTCAGCGAACAGGTTGAGCCGCTTTTTATTCTTTTGTGATTACTGCTGACCAAGCAAGGACTTCTCATGAGCAACGACAAAAACAGTCAACGCGAAGCCACACTGATGGCTTTGGACCAACTTGCTCAAACCCTTGAAGTGATGAATGGCTTGGTACGCCGACTAAAACTGAGCCTCGATCAAAATCAACACTTGGCACAATCATCAGCTAAGCCTGCCGTTCCCCCCAAAGCCGAGGCCGTAAATCAAGCCCAACATAAAGGCTCCACTTCCGATCAAAAACGAACCTTGCACTAGACCCGCCACAAAACTGGTTCTTTTTTATTAAACTTGCCCACCTAAAAACCATTCGTTTTCGCTAGTCTCTAGCGACCAGTGACGCTTGCATCAACTCGCCCCAAACCCCTACAATTCACATGCGTTTGCAGCCGGCAGTGACGCTAGCACGCAGATGTGGCTGGGAAGCCCAAGGACAACCAGGCAGGGTTAAAGGAAGCGCTCACAAGGAAAGGACACAGGGAAGATCATAACGGTCAAGGATTAGGAATCGACCGGGTTTTAGGGAAGGGATTCGGGCCAGCACTCGCTGGCCCACTTCATTTATCCTTATCAGCCAAACACGTCAATCACAGCATTCTTAATTCAATCACCCCAGCTTCATAAGCTTTTTGAGAGCTCTTCTTCAGCGCCTCTCTTCAAGATCTTTCTTCAACACCCCTTTTCGATAAAACAAGCAACCACCTTTATTGATTCTGGTCAGCTTCCGGTACAACTCACTGTGATACGGTCTCCAACAATACCGTATACCGTTCAGGAAACCAGGCATGAACAAAGCACACCCAGTCATACCGCAAACCGATATTGCTATTGTGGGTGCTGGGCCTGCAGGCCTGAGTCTCGCTTGCATGCTTGCTGACTCTGGATTACAGATCACACTGATTGATACTCAAAGCCAGGCACAACTCGCACAACCTCAAATGGATGGTCGGGACATCGCGCTAAACCATGCCTCCAGAGAACTGCTTCAGAACATAGGCGCCTGGTCGCGAATTGACAAAACACACATTCACCCCTTGCAAGAAGCCAGGGTTGAAAATGGTCGCTCTACACTCGCCCTGGAATTCAAAGATCAACAGCGCTCTGGAAAACCGCTGGGTTATTTAGTTGCCAACCATCGTTTGCGTAAGAGCCTTTTTGAACAAGCCAAACAGGCCGATAATATTTCCATACTCGATAACACTGAACTGCAATCCATTGTTCCACAAACCCAAGGCACACAATTAACGCTATCGGAACAAAAGGCTCTGAGTTGCCGCCTGCTGGTTGCCGCCGACAGTCGTTTTTCCAACACCCGAAAAATGATGGGCATTGGTGCCAAAATGAAAGATTACGGTCGCACAATGATAGTCTGTAATATGCGGCATCAAGTGGATCACCAACATACGGCCCAAGAATGCTTTCACTACGGGCACACTTGCGCCATTTTGCCTTTGAGCCCGAATGAATCCTCCATTGTCATTACCGTCAATTCGGCAATAGCCCACGATCTTCAGCAACTCGACGACCATACGTTCGTGCAGACCGCCAAGAACATGCTTGATGGGCGCCTCGGGAATATGGAGCTGATTTCAGAGCGTTACAGCTATCCCTTGGTGGGTTGCTATGCTGATCACTTTGTCGCCCCTGGCTTTGCTTTAATTGGAGACGCCGCGGTGGGTATGCACCCAGTTACAGCACATGGATTCAATCTGGGCCTCCATTCTGCTCAGGCACTGTCCAAACATATAATGCGTGCCCGAAAACAGAACAGGGATATCGCCCACACACTTGTGCTAAAACCCTACGCCCTTGAGCATCAGTTAATGGCAAAACCGATATATGAGGCGACCAACCTGATTGTGAAACTTTTCAACGATGACAGCCCTGGCGCGAAAGTACTGCGCAAAGCCGCATTGAGCTTTGCCTCCCGCTTTAGCCCATTTAAACGCTTGATAAGCCATCGTTTAACCCGCAGCGCGCAACAGCAACGTTTTTTGTAAACTGTGATACATTGGCGATCTACTAATGCCATTGTATTTGCAGCTATGGACAAACCCGACGTTTTTCTGGAATCCCTGTTCCGTGACTTTATTCAGGGTTGCCAGCTTCAGCATTGCTTGCCGGAACTTCCGATTTCCAATCATGGTAATACACTTATTCTGGCAATTGGTAAAGCCGCTGTTCAATTGGCAGAAGCCTGTGAAATGCAATTGTTAAACCGCTTTGACGGCAAATTTCCTGCAAGAGGATTGTTACTGTGTCGTCATGGAGAGCAACACAACTGCCAGCATTTTGAAACTTTTTTTGCCGCACACCCTCTTCCCGACCAAAGCTCATTAACCGCCGCAGAGAATATTATGAAAGCTGTGCAAGGTTTGGAAAAAGGCGATCAATTAATCTGCTTGCTTTCCGGTGGCGGCTCGGCTTTGCTCAGTTACCCCGCTGAAGGTATCGAGCCCGAGGAAAAACGAAAAGTTTGCCAGGCGCTCCTACTGAGCGGCGCCAATATCGAAGACATTAACTGCGTGCGCAAACACATTTCCAGTGTAAAGGGCGGGCAGCTTGCTAAACTCGCCTACCCCGCCAGGGTTAATTGTTATGCCGTATCGGATGTCGCCGGAGATAAAGCGGATGTTATTGCCTCCGGTCCAACCGTTGCCGACCCAAGCTACCAAGCTCACGCTTTGGACATATTGCAACACTTTAACATCACTCCACCGGATAGCATCGCCAAATATTTATCCCATACACAAAACGAGACTCCCAAGCCCGGGGATTCATGTTTCGACGAAAATCACTTTGATATTTTATTGAGTCCCACCCAGGCCTTCGCAACACTGATTCGTGCACTACAAGGCGAGCACCCGAATATCGAGTTGCATTATCTGGGTTCAGAATTGGAAGATGATGCCCGGAAACTTGCTGAAGAACATGCGCAGATGGCGTTGAAAATCGCTGCCAGCAATCCTGAAAAAACTCAGCTTATTTTGTCGGGCGGCGAAGCAACCGTAAATGTTCAAGGCAATGGCCGCGGCGGCCCCAATACCGAATACGCCCTTGCTTTGGCCTTAGCGCTGAACGGTGAAAGAGGAATTTATGGCTTGGCTGCTGATACAGATGGCATCGATGGCAGTGGTGACAATGCAGGCGCCTTCATTGGCCCTCAGACGCTGATTCAGAAGAAAACCGAGGCAGAGTGCTATCTGTCAAACAATGATAGCTATGGCTTTTTTGAGCGCTTTGGCGGCTTACTCGTGAGCGGGCCGACGTATACCAATGTGAATGACTTACGGGCGATTTTGGTGTTACCAAAAGGGATTTGATTGAGGCTTTATATGGGCTATTCCTGTCGCTCGATTCAGCGCCTTTGCATTGCAGGCCGATTCCCCAGCGAACTGCTCATTCTATATACATCCAGCAAACACATTCTACACATACAAAAAAGCCCCAGCGCTTTCACGCTAGGGCTTTATGTATGATGGCGGAGAGGGAGGGATTCGAACCCTCGATACCGGATTAGGGTATACTCCCTTAGCAGGGGAGCGCCTTCGGCCACTCGGCCACCTCTCCAAACGAGGGCGGCATAATACCACAATCCTTACAAAATCATAGACTTACTTTGATTTTTTTCTAAAAAAATTTAAGCCCAGAAATGCAAAAGCGGGATCCAATCCCGCTTTTGTAGAGATCTTTACACCCAGTATCCATGTCCAGGTATAAGCGCTTGGCTACACCCTAGGATACGTTCCCGTTGGGCTCCTGCTTTTCGCGCTGAATTCTTTGATAGATCTCTTCACGGTGTACCGCTACCTCTTTGGGTGCATTCACACCTATTCGCACCTGGTTCCCCTTGACACCCAGTACAGTGACAGTCACATCGTCACCTACCATCAAGGTTTCACCAATACGGCGAGTTAAAATTAACATCTTGATTCTCCTGTTATTTGCCGGCAGGCCTTACCACTTCGATTTTACATCGCTATGATTCTGTTGACCGCCACACGGCTCACATACCTTGCGGTCCCGGGCTACCCTCCAGCTTCCTTTAGCTTGAGCGATACCCCGGAGCGGTCTCTTATAATTCGATTATGCGATGGACTGTAAGTTCAGCTGTCACGAGAAACTCACAAATCCATAGCTATCCTCATTCTTCCTCTGGTTCTTTATCCAGATCAAAGGCTGAGTGCAAACTGCGCACTGCAAGCTCTAAATAACGCTCTTCAATAATCACCGAAATTTTGATTTCGGATGTGGTGATCATCTGGATGTTAATCCCTTCATTTGCAAGGGTATTAAACATCAGGGAGGCCACGCCAGCGTGGGATCTCATGCCCACACCCACAATGGATACCTTAGCGATTTTGTCGTCAAATGTCACTTCTTTTGCCTGCAAGGATTCAGCGACTTCACGCAGGATAGCGGCGGCTTTATCCATATCATTACGATGCACAGTAAAAGTCAAATCCGTGGTGCCATCAGCTGCCACATTTTGCACAATCACATCGACTTCAATGTTGGCTTCACCAATAGGGGCCAATAACTTGGAAGCGGCACCTGGGATATCCGGTACACCACGTACCGTTAATTTCGCCTCATCACGGTTAAAGGCTATACCAGCAACAACAGGCTGCTCCATCTCGTTATCTTCCTCATCTAGAGTAATTAATGTTCCCGGGCCTTCCTGGAAGCTGTGCAGCACGCGCAGTGGCACATTGTACTTACCAGCAAATTCTACCGCCCTGATTTGCAATACCTTTGAACCCAGACTGGCCATCTCCAGCATCTCTTCAAAGGTGATCCGGCTTAGGCGACGCGCACCATCAACCACACGCGGGTCAGTGGTATATACGCCATCCACATCGGTGTATATCTGGCACTCATCCGCCTTCAGGGCCGCGGCCAGAGCCACACCGGTGGTATCAGAACCACCACGCCCCAGCGTGGTAATAGAACCTTTCTCATCGACACCCTGGAAGCCCGCAACAACCACCACACGACCGGCATCAAGATCGGCACGCATGGGCGCCTCATCAATATCCACAATACGCGCCTTGGTATGGGCGCTATCGGTGGTTATCTTCACCTGGCCACCAGTGTAGGAGCGGGCCTCCCAACCGAGGCCTTTCAGCGCCATACACAACAAAGCAATGGTCACCTGCTCGCCGGTGGAAACCAGAACATCCATCTCGCGAGGGTCTGGTGTTTCTTGCATCTCTTGGGCCAGGGAGATCAGTCGATTGGTTTCTCCGCTCATTGCGGAAACGACCACGACGACATCATCGCCCTGCTGACGGAATCTGGCGACCTTTTCCGCCACCGCCTTGATACGCTCAACCGAGCCTACCGAGGTACCGCCATATTTCTGAACAATTAAACTCATAATTATGCTATTTCTTACCGCTTTTAGCGGCTTGCTATGGTTGTCATACTTTTTTCAAAAGCGGGCCATTAAACACTAAAACTTGGTAAAAGTTAACCAATTTAGTGGCCACTTTTGACACAATTTGCGGCTTAGATTTTCTCTTCTACCCAAGCGTTTACCGAGGCCAGCGCGGCGTCCAGATTCTCAGGTTGATCACCACCACCCTGTGCCATATCCGGGCGACCACCGCCCTTGCCACCGACCTGGCTCGCAACGTGTTTCATCAGCTCACCGGCCTTGAATCGATCGGTTAAATCCTTGCTCACACCCGCGACCAGAGAGATCTTTTCGCCATCGACAACAGCGACCATAATGATCGAGCTGCCCAGTTTATTTTTAAACTGATCGACACTGTCACGCAGGGACTTGGGATCCACATCGGTCAGCTGAACGGCCAGCACCTTAACACCCTGAATTTCAACCGCCTTGCTCAGCATGTCGCCACTGGCAGCACTGGCCAACTTGGCTTTTGCCGCTTTAAGGTCTTTCTCCAGAGTTTTTTGCTGGTCCAGCAAACCTTGCAACTTAACCACCAGCTCTTCCGGTTTACTCTTCAATAATTTAGCGGCTTCCTGCAACTGGGCCTGTTGCGCGTCGAGGTTTTGCATAGCTGCCTCGCCGGTCAAGGCTTCGATACGACGTACACCAGCGGCAATGCCCGATTCTGATGTGATGCGGAACAAACCGATATCACCCGTGCGCTCAACATGAGTACCACCACAAAGCTCAACCGAAAACTGTTCCGTACCCATCGACAAAACGCGTACGGTATCGCCGTACTTTTCACCAAACAGCGCCATGGCACCTTTGTTCTTTGCCGTTTCCATATCGCAAACATCGGTCTGTACTGCGGTATTCGCTCGAATCTGCTCATTAACCATCGCTTCAATGGTTTTTAATTCAGCGGCCGTAACGGCTTCAAAATGAGAGAAGTCAAAACGCAAACGCTCGGCGTCAACCAACGAGCCTTTCTGGGTTACATGATCGCCCAATACCTTACGCAACGCGGCGTGCAATAAGTGTGTAGCGGAGTGGTTAAGCGCAGTTGCCTGACGCGTTCCCGAAGTCACTGTGGCATTTACGGAGTCGCCCAGTGACAAACTGCCTTCCGCCAATGTACCAATATGCAGGTGGTTACTGCCCTGTTTTGCACAATCTTCAACAACAAAACGAGTGCCGTTAATGGACAACTCACCCTGGTCACCGACCTGGCCACCAGATTCAGCGTAGAAGGGGGTTGCATCAAGAACGACGATGCCACGATCACCTGCTTGCAACTGCTCACAAGCGTCGCCCTCTTTAAACAACGCCACAACCTTGCTTGAACCCTCAAGCTTGTTGTAGCCGGTAAAATCCGTGTCGCCATCAATATCCAGGCTATCGTTGTAATCCACTTTAAAAGAACCCGCAGCACGAGCACGCTGACGCTGCGCTTCCATTAAAGTCTCATAGCCTTCCAGATCAATACTCATCTCTCTTTCGCGAGCGATGTCATTCGTGAGATCAACCGGGAAACCGTAAGTATCGTATAGGGTAAACACCAATTGACCTGGAATTTCTTTAGCTTTGAGATCCGCCAATTCAGATTCCAGAACGGCCATCCCTTTATCCAGAGTTTTTTCAAACTGCTGCTCTTCGGTGAGCAACACTTTTTCAATTTGCGCCTGCTGCTGTTTCAGTTCCGGATAGGCTTCGCCCATCTGATCCACCAAAGCCTGCACCAGAGTGTGGAAGAAGGCTTGTTTTTGCCCTAGTTTGTGACCGTGGCGAATTGCACGACGGACAATACGACGCAGCACATAACCGCGACCTTCATTGGAAGGAATCACACCATCGACCACCAAAAACGCACAGGAACGAATATGGTCAGCGATCACTCGCAGGGATTTATTTTCCATATCGTCGGTGTTGGTGGCTTTTGCGGTTGCTTGCAAAAGATACTGGAACAAGTCAATTTCATAGTTGCTGTGTACGTTTTGCATAACCGCGGCAATACGCTCCAGTCCCATACCCGTATCCACCGAAGGCTTTGGCAATGGGCTCATCGTGCCATCGGCACTGCGATTGAACTGCATGAAAACCACGTTCCAGATTTCAATAAAGCGATCGCCATCTTCTTCCGGGCTGCCTGGAGGGCCACCCCAGATATCTTCACCGTGATCATAGAAAATTTCAGTACAAGGGCCACAAGGACCGGTATCACCCATAGACCAGAAATTGTCCGACTGATAACGCCCTCCCTTGTCACCGATACGAACGATTTTTTCAACAGGTACGCCCATCTCCTTATGCCAGAGATCAAAGGCTTCATCATCTTCCTGATAAACCGTCACCATCAGCTTATCTTTGGAAATGCCCAGCCATTCTTCGGACGTCAGGAACTCCCAGGCAAAACTAATAGCATCACGCTTGAAATAATCACCAAAGCTGAAGTTACCCAGCATTTCGAAGAAAGTGTGGTGGCGAGCGGTATAACCAACATTTTCCAAATCGTTATGTTTACCACCGGCACGTACACAACGCTGTGAACTGGTCGCTCGGCTGTAGTTACGCTGATCATCCCCAAGAAACACATCTTTGAATTGCACCATACCGGCATTGGTGAACAACAGGGTGGGATCATTTCCGGGCACCAGTGAACTACTGGCAACAATTTGGTGCTGCTTGGATTGGAAAAAGTTGAGAAATGCTTGGCGTATTTCAGCGCTCTTCATCATTTGGCGTTCCACAGTTCAATAAGATCCAACGGCCAGCTGGATGTTTAATAGTCAAAAGGCCGCAATTATAGCGTCATTTGCAGACTATTACACGGTTATTAAAAGTGCGGAGAGCCAGGAAATTGGGGGACTTGCCGCCAGCTATACTGGCGACAAAGAAGCACCAAAAAGGTGCAAATATTGAGTAAAACGGTGTGATTCCAAAGAAAAATATCGCCCCATTGAGAACGAATATTAAAAACCCAGACCTGCTTCGGTGAATTCTTTCCCTGCCAGGAGATGGAGATGCAGGTGGAATACAGTTTGACCGGCGCCCGCACCATTATTCACTACCAAACGGAAAGCTTCATCGATACCCAACTGACGTGCAATATCACCCGAACGCAACATCAGTCGACCCAGCAGGGCCTGATCTTCTGCGGTAGCGTCAGCCAATCGAGGAATTGGCTTACGTGGAATCAACAAAACATGGACAGGAGCCTGGGGTGCAATATCCTTAATGCAGATGCAATCCTCATCCTCGTAAAGAATATCCGAGGGAATATCGCCATTGATGATCTTGGTAAAAATGGATTCTTCTGCCATTCTCTGGTTCCTTGTGCGGTTGCTTTGATATTACGAGCTACTGTTTACGTCCAGCTTCGCGCTCTTCAGGACTCAACTCACGGGCTTCCCCTTCCAGCATAACCGGGATTCCATCGCGAACAGGATAAGCCAGACCACTGGCATAGCAAATCAGCTCATGATCATCTTCACGATACACCAAGGGGCCTTTGCTCACAGGGCAAACCAGAATCGATAGGAGTTTTTTATCTAACATAGGACTCTTCTAGCGGGTCAAAGATGACCGGATTGTAGCAAGCCCCGGAGCCGGGTAAAAGCAAAAGCAAGGTGGAAACGCCACCCTGCTCTGCCAGATTTGCGCGGGGATTTACAGCAAGGTGTCCAAAGCCCCGTTGTTCAAGAGGTTATCAATAATTTGCTGGTCGGTCCCGCTAAAGACAGCGGCATCCGGATTTTCGATACGAATCACATGATCAACTTTGCCTGATTCCAGGGTATTGGAGCTGGAATCACCCTCAACATTGATATGCACAAGAATATCGCCGGTAGTCGCATCAACTTCAAAGTGCAGATAGCCATCCAAATTTCCGGAATTCTGAGCCGTATTCAGCAGATCACTTAAATCCAGAATATCTTCGCTGGCATTGAAATCACGAATCACATCCTGTTCTACATCAACACCATTGGAACCGGACACATCCTGACTTCGGAAAACAAATCGGTCAGCACCGTCGCCACCGAACATGATGTCTTCGCCCGCACCACCAATAATCGTGTCGGCAAAAGCCGTACCCGTGATATCTTCATCCGTTGCATCACCAGTATGGGTCGAACCGGAACTTGCCACCCAATTTCCGCCTGCATCTTGGGCAAACGTCGCATCGTCGGGAATACCTGCCGCCTGATCCGGTGTTAGAATCGGCAAATCATCCGTATCCAACACTTGGTAATCAGAATTAGGCGCCCCCGTAGGTTTGATTTCAACGCGCAACGTTGCAGCACCACCCTGATCCCAATACAGAATCTCTATCGGAACCAGGCCACCTCCAGCACTGTTATTGGTATAGACATCGGTACGAGAGCCCTGATTACGATCCGCCTCGGCAGCCACACCACCATCGAGATAAACACGGTAGCCATCATCAGCACGAACTCGAATATCGTAATTTCCGGCCGGTAGAAAAATAAAGCCCACCATGCGGAAAGCGCCATCGGTAGTACGCCCCAATCCAGTAGTTACTGTTACGTCTGATGCATTCCCTGCCAGGAAAGCATTCAGATTACCCGAACTGATTGTGCCTCCCGCATCCACATGGGGATTAACTCCAATGCCATTACCAAACGCCACGCCATTCGAACCTGGTGCGTTAAAACCGTATTCAACCCGATTCGCAATAAAAGTCACGTCCGCAGCTGCCGCACTGCCCGCACGCCCACTGTTTACCAACGTGCTGTCATTGTCCCGACCTTCCACAATCGCTATAACATCCGCATTGCGATCAATATTATTGTTACTTCCCGCCGCGTCCCCGGCAATACCATCATCACTGTGCAAGCGGGTAACGCCATTTGAACTGAACAAAGGATCAGAACTGCTGCCAGTTCGGTTGTCGTTGTAACCGTAATAGGATGATTGCAATCCCATTGTCGCGGGATCAAAGGTCATTGTTGTTGGCGTCAAGGTAACATCGGTATCGTCGTTTTCGATGGTACCGTTTGCGGAAGCCTGACCAATATTCAGAGTGTAGGATTCATCCGATTCAACATCTCTATCTTCCGTACTCGGTACTGTCACCGTAAAATTTGTGACGCCAGCAGGAATCGTAATTTGATTATTGGCCGCGTCATAAGTGACGCCATTACTGAATACTAATGATGATGCATCGTAATCAGAGCTGCTCGCACTATCACCAGCATCTCCAATCGTAAACGACATAACGGTATCGGCGGTTGTCGTGCTGCTCAACGTTACCGTGTGTTCCAAACTCTCGCCTTCAGACTCGGAAGCATTCGTTATATTACTCACACCAATCACATCAACTTCAACAGTACTGTTTGACTCCGTACCGTCATCATCGCGAATGGTATAGTTAATGGTCGCTGTGCCAGTAAATCCGTTCGCCGGTGTAAATTGCAATTCGCCATTCGATGCGATCGTCACAGTCCCTTGAGCGGCGCTTACAGTCGCTGCAACTACGCCGGAGTTTGTCGCCGCCGCACCATCAGCTCCGAATACATCATTATTAAGCACGTCAATAGTAACCAGAGTTTCCTGACTTGTTGTTGCAGTATCAGAGTTTGCGGTTGGGCCGGTATCGGTGATTAAAATATCCAAAGTGCCGTTGGCGGTGGTTCCATCACTATCGGTTACGACAACGGCCAAGCTATCAACAATTTCACCACCACTATGATCTTTGGCGGTACCACTTGGATCATAGCTGTATGTCACTACACCGGTAGAAGAGTTGTAACCCGTAATAGTCATTACCCCTTCGGGTGTAGTTACGGTGATGTTCGTGCTTGAGGCATTATTGAGTGCAGCGGCCGTAATGCTTTGGCCAGCAATGCTCAGGGAACCTAAACCGTCCGGAGTGCTGATCGTAAACGTATTTCCCGTTAACGTCTCATCTTCTTGTACACTTTCGTCACCGGTCGCACCGGCATTGTTGTCAGTGATCGTAACCGTTGGTGCACCGTCAGTCGTTCCTGTGACGGTAATTGTTACCGTTGTGGTTGAGAAACTACCGTCATCATCTTTCAGTGTATAACTGAAAGTATCGGTCGCCGTTGCACCCTCAGCGAGTGCTCCGGCACCTGCACCTGGGGTATACGTATAAGAACCATCCGCCTGAATAGTTAAGGAACCAAGCGTGCCCGCAATGGCGGTATTAACACCACCGGAGATATCACCGGTTTGAGTGCCCGCAACCACACCCGTAATTTCGGCAGCGTCCGCACCATCGACATCAGCACCGCCGACGTCGGTTCTTACGTTGCCCGTTGCGTTGGTATCTGCATCGGTGGAATCAGTGTCAGCATTGGCAACGGGAGCGGTATCAGTGATTAAAATATCCAAAGTGCCGTTCGCGGTGGTTCCATCACTGTCAGTCACAACCACTGCAATGTTATCCACCACCTCACCGCTGGTATGATCTTTAGCGGTACCGGCTGGAGCGTAATTGTACGTGACCACACCCGTTGCCGAATTGTAATCGGTAATCGTCAACACACCTTGTGCCGTATTGACAGCGATATTACTTGTGGAGGCATTATTTAATGCAGCAGCCGTAATAGTTTGACCCGCAACACTGATCGATCCCAAACCATCCGGCGTATTAATGGTGAAGGTATTGCCCGTTGAGGTCGCGTCTTCTTGAACACTTTCATCACCGGTTGCGCCAGCATTGTTGTCAGTGATCGTAACGGTCGGTGCACCATCGGTTGTACCGGTTACCGTGATCGTGACAGTTGTGGTTGAGAAACTTCCGTCACTGTCTTTTAAGGTGTAGCTGAAGGTATCGGTCGCGGTTTCGCCTTCCGCCAATGCCGCCGCTCCTGCACCTGGAACATAGGTGTACGAGCCATTGGGCTGAATTGTTAAAGATCCCAAACTACCCACAATAGCCGTACCGACCCCACCAACAATATCGCCAGTTTGTGTACCTGCTGCCACACCTCCAATGCTTGTGGCATCGGCACTGTTCTGATCAGCACCGGCACCTGTACGAACATTCCCTGTCGCATTCGTATCCGCATCGGTTGAATCCGTATCCGCGTTTGCAACTGGAACTCTATCGAGAACCAAAATGTCCAGAGTATCACTGGCTGTCGTGCCATCACTATCGTTCACTACAATCGCTATACTGTGAACAATTTCACCGCTGCTGTGATCTTGCGATATTCCATCTGGATTGTAACCATAACTAACAACACCAGTGCTCGCATTGTAGTTCGTTATCGTCAGCACACCGTCCCCGGTTACAATGTCGATATTGGTGCTTGAGGCATTGTTTAATGCCGCCAATGTAACCGTCTGACCTGCAATCGTTAAAGAATCCAGACCATCCGGGGCTGTCACCGTAAAAGTGGCGCCAAAAAAGTTACCCGATTCAGAAACACTTGCTTCACCCGTCGCACCGGCATTGTTGTCCATGATCGTTATGGTCGGCACACCGTCAGTCGTTCCGGTGACCGTAATCGTTACCGTTGTGGTTGAGAAACTGCCATCGTCATCTTTTAAGGTGTAGCTGAAAGTATCGGTCGCCGTGGCACCTTCGGCCAGTGCCTCAGCACCCGCACCAGGGGTATAGGTGTAAGAACCATCGGCTTGGATGGTTAAAGAACCTAAAGTGCCTGCAATAGCTGTGTTCACACCGCCAACAATATCACCGGTTTGTGTGCCGGCCACTACGCCCGTAATTTCAGCCGCGTCGGCGCCATCGACATCAGCACCGCCGACGTCGGTACGAACATTACCCGTTGTGTTCGTATCCGCATCGGTGGAATCGGTATCGGCGTTAGCAACCGGCGCAGTGTCGGTGATTAAAATATCTAACGTACCATTCGCGGTTGTTCCATCGCTATCCGTAACAACCACTGCAATGTTATCCACCACTTCACCGCTGGTGTGATCTTTGGCGGCACCGGCTGGATCATAATTGTAGGTGACCACACCCGTTGCCGAGTTGTAGTCGGTAATCGTCAACAGGCCTTGTGATGTGTTGACGGCAATGTTTGTGGTTGAAGCGTTATTTAAAGCGGCTGCCGTAATCGTTTGGCCCGCCACACTGATCGAACCCAAACCATCCGGTGCACTGATCGTAAACGTGTTGCCCGTTAAGGTCGCATCTTCTTGAACACTTTCATCACCGGTGGCACCGGCATTGTTGTCGGTAATGGTGACGGTTGGTAAACCATCGGTTGTTCCCGTTACCGTGATCGTGACAGTTGTGGTGGAGAAACTGCCGTCACTGTCTTTTAAGGTGTAGCTGAAGGTATCGGTCGCAGTTTCGCCTTCCGCCAATGCCGCCGCTCCTGCACCTGGAACATAGGTGTACGAGCCATTGGGCTGAATTGTTAAAGATCCCAAACTGCCCACAATGGCCGTACCGACCCCACCAACAATATCGCCCGTTTGTGTACCTGCTGCCACGCCTCCAATGCTGGTAGCATCGGCACTGTTCTGGTCAGCACCGGCACCTGTACGAACATTACCTGTCGCATTCGTATCCGCATCGGTTGAACCCGTATCCGCGTTTGCAACCGGAGCTCTATCGAGAACCAAAATGTCCAGAGTATCGCTGGCTGTCGTGCCATCACTATCGTTCACTACGATCGCTATACTGTGGACAATTTCACCGCCATTGTGGTCTTGCGATATTCCATCTGGATTGTAACCATAACTAACAGCACCCGTGCTCGCATTGTAGTTCGTTATCGTCAGCACACCGTCTCCGGTTGCAATGTCGATGATATTGGTGTTTGAGGCATTGTTTAATGCCGCTAATGTAACCGTCTGACCTGCTATCGTTAAAGAATCAAGACCATCCGGGGCTGTCACCGTAAAAGTGGCACCAAAAAAGTTACCCGATTCAGAAACACTTGCTTCACCCGTCGCGCCAGAGTTGATATCAGTGATCGTTATGGTCGGCACACCGTCAGTCGTTCCGGTGACCGTAATCGTTACCGTTGTGGTTGAGAAACTGCCATCGTTATCTTTTAAGGTGTAGCTGAAGGTATCGGTAGCGGTGGCACCTTCAGCCAATGCTGCCGCGCCTGCACCTGGGGTGTAGGTGTAAGAACCATCGGCTTGAATCGTGAGCGAACCCA
>NZ_JAAONY010000003.1 GCF_011602085.1 Pseudoteredinibacter isoporae | reverse complement strand
TGGGTTCGCTCACGATTCAAGCCGATGGTTCTTACACCTACACCCCAGGTGCAGGCGCGGCAGCATTGGCTGAAGGTGCCACCGCTACCGATACCTTCAGCTACACCTTAAAAGATAACGACGGCAGTTTCTCAACAACGACTGTGACTATTACGGTAACCGGCACGACTGATGGTGTACCAACGGTTACGATTACCGACAACAACGCCGGTGCAACCGGTGACGAAAGTGTCCAAGAAGACGCGGCCTTAACGGGCAATACCTTCACCATTAACACACCTGATGGTTTAGGTTCATTGAGCATTGCTGGCCAAACGATTACGGCTGCGGCATTAAACAACGCTTCAACCACAAATATTGCCGTTAACACTACACAAGGCCTGTTGACGATTACCGACTACAACTCGGCAACGGGTGTGGTGACGTACAACTACGATCCAGCGGGTACCTCGCAAGATCACAGTGGCGCAGAGATTGTTCATAACTTTGCTATTGTTGTCACCGACAGTGACGGCACGACGGCCAACGACAGTCTCGATATTTTAATCACCGACACCGCTCCGGTTGCCAACGCGGATACGGATTCAACGGACGCCGACACCAACGCAAGCGGAAATGTGAGAACCGATGTTGGCGGTGCCGATGTGGATGGCGCGGACGCGGCTGAAATCACCGGCGTAGTAGCGGGTACACAAATCGGTGATATCTCTGGTGGTGTTAATACCCCAATTGCTGGCACGCTTGGCTCATTAACCGTTCAAGCCGATGGTTCTTACACCTATACCCCAGGTGCGGGTGCGGCAGCACTGGCCGAAGGTGCCACGGCGACGGATACCTTTAGCTACACCTTAAAAGATAACGACGGCAGTTTCTCAACAACGACTGTGACTATTACGGTTACGGGAACGACTGATGGCGCGCCGACGGTTACCATCACTGACAACAACGCCGGTGCAACGGGTGACGAAAGTGTTGTCGAGGATGGAGCGCTTTCTGGCAATACCTTTACGATCACAGCACCGGACGGTTTGGGTTCATTGAGCATTGCTGGTCAAACGATTACAGCTGCGGCATTAAATAACGCTTCAACCACGAACATTGCCGTCAACACGTCACAAGGCCTGTTGACGATTACCGATTACAACTCGGCAACGGGCGTAGTCACCTACAATTACGATCCAGCGGGTACCGCCAAAGACCATACCAGCGGTGAAGTGGTCGATAACATTGCAGTGGTTGTTACGGATAGCGATGGAACAACCGCGAATGGTACGTTAGATATTTTAATCACCGACACTGCGCCGGTTGCTAACGCGGATACGGATTCAACGGACGCCGACAGCAACGCAACGGGCAATGTGAGAACCGATGTGGGCGGAGCTGATGTGGATGGCGCCGACGCGGCTGAAATTACGGGCGTAGTCGCTGGCACACAAACCGGTGATATCTCCGGGGGTGTGAACACCCCAATTGCTGGCACGCTTGGCTCATTAACCATCCAAGCCGATGGTTCTTATACCTACACCCCAGGTGCGGGTGCCGCAGCATTGGCTGAAGGCGCCACCGCGACCGATACATTCAGTTATACGCTTAAAGATGACGACGGCAGTTTCTCAACCACAACGGTAACGATTACTGTCACGGGAACAACCGATGGTTTACCAACCGTCACCATTACCGACAACAACGCCGGTGCCACCGGTGATGAAAGTGTTCAAGAAGACGCGGCCTTAACGGGTAATACCTTCACCATTAATACGCCGGATGGTTTGGGTTCCATCAGTGTGGCGGGCCAATCAATTACGGCAGCCGCTTTAAACAACGCTTCTACAAGCAGCATTGCCGTCAACACATCACAAGGCCTGTTGACGATTACCGATTACAACTCGACAACGGGTGTGGTCACCTACAATTACGATCCAGCCGGTACCGCCAAAGATCACACCAGCGGTGAGGTGGTCGATAACATTGCAGTGGTTGTCACCGACAGCGATGGCACGACGGCCAGCGACAGTCTCGATATTTTAATCACCGATACCGCACCGGTTGCCAATGCGGATACTGATGCTACCGATGCGGACAGCAACGCAACGGGTAATGTGAGAACGGATGTTGGCGGTGCTGATGTGGATGGTGCGGACGCCGCTGAAATTACTGGTGTGGTTGCGGGCACGCAGACTGGCGATATCTCCGGAGGTGTAAACACAGCGATTGCCGGTACCTTAGGTTCGCTCACGATTCAAACTGATGGTTCTTATACCTACACTCCAGGTGCAGGCGCCGCAGCATTGGCCGAAGGTGCAACGGCGACCGATACCTTCAGTTACACCTTAAAAGATGACGACGGCAGTTTCTCAACGACCACCGTGACCATTACTGTCACGGGTACTACGGACGGTGCACCCACCGTTACGATTACTGATAACAATGCGGGCGCCACTGGCGACGAAAGTGTTGTTGAGGATGGAACGCTTTCTGGCAATACATTCACGATCACTGCACCGGACGGTTTGGGTTCGATCAGTGTGGCGGGCCAATCAATTACGGCAGCCGCTTTAAACAACGCTTCAACCACAAATATTGCCATCAACACATCACAAGGTCTGTTGACGATTACCGACTACAACTCGGCTACGGGTGTAGTTACCTACAATTACGATCCAACCGGTACCGCGAAAGATCACACCAGCGGTGAAGTGATCGATAACATTGCAGTGGTTGTTACGGACAGTGACGGCACGACGGCCAGTGATAGTCTCGATATTTTAATCACCGATACCGCACCGGTTGCCAACGCCGATACGGATGCCACCAACGCCGACACCAACGCAACGGGTAATGTGAGAACGGATGTTGGCGGAGCTGATATCGACGGCGCCGATGCCGCTGAGATTACTGGCGTTGTTGCGGGCACGCAGACTGGCGATATCTCTGGTGGTGTTAACACCGCGATTGCCGGTACCTTAGGTTCACTCACCATTCAAGCGGACGGTTCTTACACCTACACCCCTGGTGCAGGCGCTGCAGCACTGGCCGAAGGTGCCACGGCGACGGATACCTTTAGCTACACCTTAAAAGATAACGACGGCAGTTTCTCAACAACGACTGTGACTATTACGGTTACGGGAACGACTGATGGCGCACCGACGGTTACGATTACCGACAACAACGCCGGTGCAACCGGTGACGAAAGTGTTCAAGAAGATGCGACCTTAACGGGCAACACGTTTACGATCAGTGCGCCGGACGGTTTGGGTTCGATCAGTGTTGCCGGCCAAACGATTACGGCTGCCGCTCTTAACAATGCCTCAACCACAAACATCACGGTCAGTAATGGTAACGGCGTTTTAACCATCACTGATTACAACTCGGCAACGGGCGTGGTGACGTATAACTACGATCCGGCGGGTACCTCGCAAGATCACAGCGGTGCCGAAGTTGTTCACAACTTTGCTATTGTTGTCACCGACAGTGACGGCACGACGGCCAACGACAGTCTCGATATTTTAATCACCGACACCGCTCCAGTTGCCAACGCGGATACCGATTCCACCGATGCAGACAGCAACGCAACGGGTAATGTGAGAACGGATGTTGGCGGTGCCGATGTGGATGGCGCCGACGCGGCTGAAATTAGCGGTGTTGCGGCAGGCACACAAACGGGCGATATCTCCGGCGGTGTAAACACAGCCATTGCTGGTACCTTGGGTTCGCTCACGATTCAAGCCGATGGTTCTTATACCTACACCCCAGGTGCGGGCGCCGCAGCATTGGCTGAAGGCGCCACCGCTACCGATACGTTCAGCTATACGCTTAAAGATGACGACGGCAGTTTCTCAACCACAACGGTAACGATTACTGTCACGGGAACAACCGATGGTTTACCAACCGTCACCATTACCGACAACAACGCCGGTGCCACCGGTGATGAAAGTGTCCAAGAAGACGCGACCTTAACGGGCAACACGTTTACGATTACGGCACCGGATGGTTTGGGTTCACTGAGCATTGCAGGGCAAAGTATTACCGCTGCGGCACTCAACAATGCGTCAACCACGAACATCACGGTCAGTAATGGTAACGGCGTTTTAACCATCACTAACTATGACGCAGGTACCGGTGTTGTTACCTACAACTACGATCCGGCGGGTACCTCGCAAGATCACAGCGGTGCCGAAGTTGTTCACAACTTTGCTATTGTTGTCACCGACAGTGACGGCACGACGGCCAACGACAGTCTCGATATTTTAATCACCGACACCGCTCCGGTTGCCAACGCGGATACCGATTCCACCGATGCAGACAGCAACGCAACGGGTAATGTGAGAACGGATGTTGGCGGTGCCGATGTGGATGGCGCCGACGCGGCTGAAATTAGCGGTGTTGCGGCAGGCACACAAACGGGCGATATCTCCGGCGGTGTAAACACAGCCATTGCTGGTACCTTGGGTTCGCTCACGATTCAAGCCGATGGTTCTTATACCTACACTCCAGGTGCGGGCGCCGCAGCATTGGCTGAAGGCGCCACCGCTACCGATACGTTCAGCTATACGCTTAAAGATGACGACGGCAGTTTCTCAACCACAACGGTAACGATTACTGTCACGGGAACAACCGATGGTTTGCCAACCGTCACCATTACCGACAACAACGCCGGTGCCACCGGTGATGAAAGTGTTCAAGAAGACGCGACCTTAACGGGCAGCACGTTTACGATCACAGCACCGGACGGTTTGGGTTCCATCAGTGTTGCAGGGCAAAACATTACTGCCGCTGCATTGAATAACGCTTCAACTACAAACATTGCCGTCAACACGGCACAAGGTTTGTTGACGATTACGGACTACAACTCGGCAACGGGCGTAGTTACCTACAATTATGATCCAGCCGGTACGGCAAAAGATCACACCAGCGGTGAAGTGGTCGATAACATTGCAGTGGTTGTCACCGACAGCGATGGCACGACGGCCAGCGACAGTCTTGATATTTTAATCACCGACACCGCGCCGGTTTCTAACGCCGATACCGATTCCACTGATGCGGACAGCAACGCAACGGGTAATGTTCGTACCGACGCTGGCGGTGCTGATGTCGATGGCGCCGATGCCGCTGAAATTAGCGGTGTTGTTGCGGGCACGCAGACTGGCGATATCTCTGGTGGTGTTAATACTCCAATCGCTGGCACTTTAGGTTCGCTCACGATTCAAGCCGATGGTTCTTACACCTACACCCCAGGTGCGGGTGCGGCAGCACTGGCCGAAGGTGCCACGGCGACGGATACCTTCAGTTACACCCTCAAAGATAACGACGGCAGTTTCTCAACCACAACGGTAACGATTACCGTCACGGGAACAACCGATGGTGCACCCACCGTTACGATTACTGATAACAATGCCGGTGCCACTGGCGATGAAAGTGTTCAAGAAGACGCGACCTTAACGGGTAATACCTTTACGATCAGTGCGCCGGATGGTTTGGGTTCGATCAGTGTTGCCGGCCAAACGATTACGGCTGCCGCTCTTAACAATGCCTCAACCACAAACATCACGGTCAGTAATGGTAACGGCGCTTTAACCATCACTGATTACAACTCGGCAACGGGCGTGGTGACGTATAACTACGATCCGGCGGGTACCTCGCAAGATCACAGCGGTGCCGAAGTTGTTCACAACTTTGCTATTGTTGTCACCGACAGTGACGGCACGACGGCCAACGACAGTCTCGATATTTTAATCACCGACACCGCTCCGGTTGCCAACGCGGATACCGATTCCACCGATGCAGACAGCAACGCAACGGGTAATGTGAGAACGGATGTTGGCGGTGCTGATGTGGATGGTGCCGACGCGGCTGAAATTAGCGGTGTTGCGGCAGGCACACAAACGGGCGATATCTCCGGCGGTGTAAACACAGCCATTGCTGGTACCTTGGGTTCGCTCACGATTCAAGCCGATGGTTCTTATACCTACACCCCAGGTGCGGGCGCCGCAGCATTGGCTGAAGGCGCCACCGCTACCGATACGTTCAGCTATACGCTTAAAGATGACGACGGCAGTTTCTCAACCACAACGGTATCGATTACTGTCACGGGAACAACCGATGGTTTACCAACCGTCACTATTACCGACAACAACGCCGGTGCAACGGGTGATGAAAGTGTTGCTGAAGATGAAACCGCGACAGGAAATACGTTTACGATCACAGCACCGGACGGTTTAGGCTCATTGAGCATTGCTGGTCAAACAATTACTGCGGCAGCACTCAATAATGCGTCAACCACGAACATCACCGTAAATACCCCTGAAGGGGTGATGACAATTACTGGTTATAACTCTTCGACCGGTGTGGTCACCTACAACTATGATCCAAGTGGTACCGCTAAAGATCATAGCGGTGGTGAAATTGTCGATAGCTTGGCGGTTGTCGTAACCGATAGTGATGGAACCACAGCCAACGGCACTTTGGATATTTTAATCACCGATACCGCACCGGTTGCTAACGCCGATACGGATTCTACGGATGCGGACAGCAATGCTACGGGTAATGTTCGTACCGACGCCGGCGGTGCCGATGTGGATGGTGCTGATGCTGCAAGTATCACCGGCGTAGTTGCGGGCACACAGACGGGCGATATTTCCGGAGGTGTGGGAACCGCTATCGCGGGCAGCTTGGGTTCGTTAACACTCCAGGCTGATGGCTCTTACACCTACACCCCGGGCGCAGCTGCAGCTGCACTGGCCTTGGGGGCAAGCGCTACGGATACTTTCAGCTATACCTTGAAAGATGCGGACGGCAGTTTCTCAACAACAACCGTCACCATTACCGTAACTGGCACCAATCAGGGGCCGCAAGCGGTTGCGAGTTCCAAGTCGGGTAACGAAGATGTTGCGATACCGTTAGGCAGTTCCGACTTTGGTTTTTCTGATATCGATACGGGCGATCAATTGACCTCAGTGCGGATTGATTCATTGCCTGCTGATGGCACCTTGATGTTAAACGGCGTGGCGGTAACCGCCGGTCAGGTGATTACCGTTGCGGAATTAAATAACACAACGGCGCCAAATACGGGGCTTCAGTTTGTACCCGATCAACATGAGTCGGGTTCCGATGCTTATGGTGGAAGTGGAACTGGCGATCAGCAAGCGGACTATGCATCGTTTACCTTCAGCGTAAATGATGGCAATGCCTGGAGTTCAACACCAGCAAGCTTTACGCTCGATGTCACACCGGATGCCGATCCCGCATTGATCGACACATCTCTGGTGAACTACAACAATGGCAATAACCAGCATATCGACTTGGTTGAAATTCCAAGCTCCGACCGTTTCACTCGTGAGGTATACAACAACGCAGCGACCGGTCCTCAGGCGGGGAATCAGCTGGAAAATATCAGCGCGGGATTAAGCGGAACCGTCAGCACACCAACGCAACCTTATAATGCCTCGGGCAACAATGGTGCAACCAACATTGGTGCGCGACAGCTGCAAAAAGTAACGTCTTTAATTTATCTTGAGGAAGGGCAAACTGTTTCCTTCTCGGGGTATATGGATGATGCAGCTAAGATCGAACTCGGCGGCAATGTCTTGTTCCATACCAGCGGCAATACCTGGGGATCTTACAGTACAGCAACGGCTCAAACCGTTTCCCAAGGTGCGGGATCTTATACGGCAGCGGGTACTTACACGGTTCCAGCGACGGGCTATTACACCTTGGAAACCTACGTCTATAACCATTCGGGGCCGGGCGACTTTTCCATTCGAATTCATCTTGATGGTGGTGGACCGCAAGCTTTGAGCAGCAGCAACGTTGTTGTGTTCAGGGATGTCGATACGTTGGAAGCAACCGGTGCTCAGTACTCTGAGTTTGTGCCTGGTCCAACAGCGGGTAACTCAAACCATAACAGTAATGTCGGCGGTTATTATCCGATTGAACTGAACAAGGGTGGCGAGGGTGCGAAGATCAAACTTTCGGGCATTTCAGTTCAGTTGCAGGATACCGATGGATCAGAATCGATCGCCTCCATTACACTGGGTAATATTCCTGATGGATGGGAAGTGTATGACGGGAATACCTTGTTGTTCACCGCCGGCGGCGGAAACAACAGTGTTGATATTACCAGTGCGGATCTGAATAACCTGTTTGTACGAAGCACGAATAACGCTGCGAATGGTTCAACGGTAGACTATGATTTGCAGGTCACAGCGGTTGTAAATGAAACTGCTAATGGTTCTGTAGTGGATTCAGAAAGCAGCACCGGAACACTGACCGTTTCAATCTTTGATACGCAAAATGTATCTGCCTCGCCGCTAAGAAAAGCACCGGAGCAGTCGCAACAAGATACCATTGATGATGCTCAGGAAAGCTCTCAGAGCACGCCGAAGAAGAAATCTACCGTAGGGGGCTTGTTGGCTGAGCAAGACGATCTGCTGTTTAACGAACCGACGGATGTTGATTCAAAGGCTGAGTTTAATTTCGCCTCAAGCGATGGAGCTTCCTACGCCGTTGAACTGCAGGATGTTCTGGCTCTCGATAAGATCGAGCAAAATCTGGATGTCTTGCTACCAAAAGCTCTGGAGGCAGAATCGATGGAACCGAAGTCTCTGGCTGCGGGCTCTCCAGGCGCTAACGAAAGCCCTGAGATTCTGGTCTGGAATGATGCCATGGCTGAGCTGCCGGATATCAAATCTGAAAGTGATTTGGTGGATCTTATCTGAATCCTATCAAGCGGGTGATTGGGGATGGCCTAATTACCCGCTTGATACAGCCGGGTGTCTGCCCCGGTTTGCTTCATTCTTCATATCTCCCCTCCTTGACAGGAGCTGGGCATACGGTCTTTGCTGTGCTCTGAAATCACACTCAAACGAGGTTGGCAGGGCATGGCGCCGCTAGGGCAAACACCGTACAATGCCGCCTTTTTCGCCAACAGGCAGGGCGACAACTCGAAACACTATGAGTAGAGCATGAGTACAGCACAAAACGATGGGCGTCAGGCCCGGGTAGAATTCAATAAACTGCAGAAGCGTCTGCGCCGCAATGTGGGTAATGCCATCATTGACTTCAATATGATTGAAGAAGGCGACAAGATTATGGTGTGCTTGTCGGGCGGTAAAGATTCCTACGCAATGTTGGACATTCTGATGAACCTCCAGCGTACCGCTCCAGTGAACTTTGAGCTGATTGCCGTGAATATGGATCAGAAGCAGCCGGGTTTCCCGGAAGAGGTTCTGCCCAACTATCTGGAACAGCTTGGGGTGCCGTACCACATTATTGAAAAAGATACCTATAGCGTGGTCAAAGAGGTTATTCCTGAGGGGAAAACCACCTGCAGCCTCTGTTCCCGTTTGCGTCGAGGCACCTTATATGGATTTGCGGAAGAGATTGGCGCGACCAAAATTGCATTGGGTCATCACAAGGACGATATTGTCGAAACCCTGTTTTTGAATATGTTCTACGGCGGCCGCCTGAAGGCCATGCCGCCAAAGCTGTTAGCCGATGATAAGCGCAACATCATTATTCGTCCGTTGGCTTACTGCCGTGAAAGTGATATTGCGACCTATGCGGAATACCGTGAATTTCCGATCATTCCCTGTAATCTCTGTGGGTCCCAGGAAAATCTCCAGCGTCAGGCTATCAAGCACATGCTGCAAGATTGGGATCAGAAACAGCCAGGTAGAACGGATACCATTTTCGCGGCCATACAGCGTGTTTCGCCCAGCCAGCTGGCGGATAGAGATCTGTTTGACTTTGTGTCACTTGAGCTGGATCGCACTGGAGAGCCTCGAGCAGAACGAGACGATAGTGATCTATTCGGCACACGGATTGAAGAATCTGATAAGAAAGACCCAGGTGTTCAGATCATGGAAATAATGCCTTCTTCTTAATTTTACCCAGCGGCAAGTATTATGTGATGCGCTTCACAATGATTGTGTTAGCTTAGGCCCAATTTCCCGACATCGGGCATTGGAGCCATCAAGCTAACTCATCTGAAGCCATGAATGCGAAAGAATTTGAATACGCTGTAATCTTCCATAATACCTGTCCTCAGAATCGTGAATCTGAATTGGTTTTAGAGCGTATTCGCATGCGCTTTGGCCTTAATGGTGAGAATTTATCCATATTGGCACAGGGCGCGCCGGTTATCGTTAAGCGACACGCTGATTTGGTGGTTGCAAAAAACCTTCAGAAATTACTTGCTTGCCTGGGGGCGGTATCCTGGATTCAAAAGGTTCGCAGGGGCACGGAATACCGTGATCGGCGGGCTCAGAAACGCCGCCAGATTCCCGATCGCCGCACCGCCTATCGCCACACTTTGTCCATTCCTGAGCGTCGTTTTGGCGGTGGTCGCCGTCGCACCGACATTGGCATCACCGGCCGGGAATATTGGCGCGGCTTGGTCGTATAAGCGCTGTTTACCGCGTCGGCCTGGTGCTTGTAACGGTCCTAGCGGTTGTAGTGCACGGGAATCTCCAGAGTTTCCTTTACCTGTTCCATCACCACATAACTTGTGCATTCCTGAACGCCCGGCAGGGTTAGCAGGGTTTCTCCATAAAACTTTCTGTAGGCATTCATATCAGCCACTCGGGCTTTGATCAGGTAGTCGAAATTGCCTGAAACCAGATAACACTCTTGAACCTCGGGCAGGGCGGCGGCTGCGGACCTGAATTCTTCAAAGATATCCTGTGCGGAGCGCAGCAGGCGGATTTGCACAAAGACCACCAGGGCGGCGTCCAGATACTCAGGGTTAATAATCGCGCTGTAACCCTGGATCACATTGTCTTTTTCAAGCTTCTTAACCCGTTCCATACAGGGTGTGGCGCTTAGGCCAACTTGCCGGGACAATTCGGCATAGGTACAGCGCCCGTTTCTTTGCAATACACGCAAAATATTACGGTCAATCGTGTTGAGTTCTCGACTTCGTTTGGTCATATCAACCTCGGCGTCATTTTATAGTTGAATTCGCTGACTATAACCCAAAAACAGATGAAAACACTAATTTTACGGATTTAGAATAGCGGCATCCTCTATTGAGGCCGAGCTGACTAGGTCTGTTTCCCCTCGAGCAGACCACTAAATAATTTTGGAGAAGCGATATGTTGATCGGTGTACCTAAAGAGATTAAAAACCACGAGTACCGCGTAGGTCTGACACCAGCCTCTGTTAAAGAGCTGATAAACAACGGCCACGACGTAATTATTGAAACCGAAGCCGGCAGCGCGATCGGTTTCGACAATGAGCAGTACATTGCTGCCGGTGCTTCCATTTTGGATACCGCCGAAGAAGTCTTTGCCAAAGCGGAAATGATCGTGAAGGTAAAAGAGCCTCAGCCAAACGAGTGTGAGATGCTGCGCCCAGACCAGATTTTGTACACTTATCTACATTTGGCTCCAGACCCACGTCAAACCGAGCTGCTGGTTAAGTCCGGCGCTATCTGTGTGGCCTATGAAACCGTAACGGCTCCAGACGGCACCTTGCCTCTGCTGGCCCCAATGAGTGAAGTTGCTGGTCGTATGTCTGTTCAGGCTGGCGCCCACCACCTGGAAAAAGCCCAGGGCGGTCGTGGTGTTCTGTTGGGTGGTGTACCGGGTGTTGCTCCAGCTAAAGTTCTGGTTATTGGTGGTGGTGTTGTTGGTGATAACGCCGCAGCAATGGCTGTTGGTATGGGTGCTGATGTAACCATTATGGATCGTTCACTGCCGCGTTTGCGCCAGCTGGATACCGAGTATGAAGGCCATGTGAAGTGTGTTTACTCTACCGGTTCTGCTATTGAAGAATATGCGCTGGAAGCTGATTTGGTGATCGGTGCGGTATTGATTCCAGGCGCAGCTGCACCGAAACTGCTGACCCGTGACATTATCAGCCGCATGAAGACGGGTTCAGTGGTTGTTGACGTTGCGATTGATCAGGGTGGTTGCTTCGAAACTTCTAAAGCGACTACCCATCAAGAACCCACTTACGTTGTTGATGGTGTGGTTCACTACTGTGTTGCCAACATGCCGGGTGGTGTTGCTCGTACCTCAACAATGGCACTGAACAATGCGACTCTGCCATACGCTTTGGAGATTGCCAATCGTGGTGTGAAAGAAGCACTGGAACGTGATCCTGGCTTGATGGCTGGCTTGAACGTATGTCGCGGTAAAGTGACTTACAAAGCCGTCGCTGACGTTTTGGGCTACGACTATGTAGAACCAAGCGCCGCTTTATAAGCAAGTCGTCGCAAAGCTTTGAAAAAACCGCCATTTTGGGCGGTTTTTTTCGTTCTGGGATGTTCTTTTTATAAAAAGGGCGTTATGTTCTGTGGTCGCCAGTCGACATAGTTAGTAAGGAATAGCTTTACTCCCTTTGTTGTGCGACAGCGCCTATAATTACAATCGACAGCGGACAAGCAAGTAGCTGGTAACTTAGTACTATATTTTGCAGGGTTTTTGTGCCATTTTTTTTCTCCAGTATCTCATTTCGAATGATGCGCATCAGCGTACTGTTAGCGATGGTCCTAGGCCTGCTAACAGCGATGCTGCAATTCTATTTGGATTACAAAGAAGAAGCGGAAGGGCTTGATGATCTGGTTGAGCGCATCATGGAAGCGTCTCGCCCGCCCACGGCCAAAGCCATTCACACTCTGGATCACGAACTTGCCACGGAAGTGGTCAACGGCATACTGAGTTACGACTTTGTTCAACGTGTTGTGATTCGCGATGAAATGGGAATGATCCTGGCTCAGGGGGAGCGTCCGCCCCGTCAAAGTAATACCCGCTGGTTGACGGCTCAAATTGCAGAGCCAAGCAAAAATTATGAAAAGCTGATTCGTTTCCCCGTTTTTGACAAGCAAAGCCATGGCAAAATGGAGCTGAGTGTCGATGTTGATTTGGCACTGGCTGGTTTCTATCGCCGTTCCGGTTTGGTGGCCGGCGCCGGCTTTTTACGCAACTTGGTTTTGATTCTTTTACTGTTCAGCGTTTTCTATCAGATTCTCGCAAAACCTTTGGCGAAACTGGCCCGGGAAATTAAATCCATCAATCCGGATCACCCCGGGGAAAAACGCCTTACGCCCATCAAATTCAGTGGTGAACATGAACTCGCCCAAGTGATTGACAGCTCCAATAGTTTATTGGATGCGGTGGACTTGTCACTGGCCAAGCGCAGGGCGGTGGAACTGGCGCTGCGCAAAAGTGAAGAACACGTCCGTCAGATTATCGACAGCTTGCCCGTGCTGGTAGGCGCCCGCAATCGCGAAGGTGTTTATATTTTTGCCAACCATGCTCTGGCGAAATTTCTTGGCAGCACTGTGGAAGACATGCAGGGGCGCAGCGTCCACGATTTTTCCGAATACTACTTGTCTGATGTGTCTCGTGTGCAGGCTTTGGATTTGAAGGTGATCGAGTCTGGCAATGGGCTGGAAGTGATCGAAGAAATTTACGTAATCAATGGTCGGCAGAGACACTATTTGCAAACCCATATCATGCCGCTGGATTTCTACGACGAGGTAGTTTCTCTAGCGGTGTCGACCGATGTGACCGAACAACGCCGGGCTCAGGCCAAGATGGAGCATATGGCCTATCATGATTCGCTAACCAATCTGCCGAACCGCTTGCATCTGGTTGAACGCCTTGAACATGAATTGCGCCGAGCCCAGCGTCATCATTATTTTGGTGCGGTACTGTTTATCGATCTGGATCAGTTTAAGAATATTAATGATTCTCTTGGACATCCGGTGGGCGATGCTGTACTCAAAGAGATGGCCGCTCGTCTGTTGGATTCCGTACGCCAGGAAGATCTGGTTGCCCGCCAGGGCGGCGATGAATTCGTTGTAATTCTGACTGTGCTCGACACGGATTCTGGCACCGCGGCGATCAAGGCTGGAGAGGTGGCCGAGAAAATTCGCCAGCAGCTTTCTGCACCGTTTTACTATGGTGATATGGAATTGCGTGTCACCTGCAGTGTGGGTGTAGTGGTGTATCCGGACTTTAAATCTTCGGTACATGAGTTGCTGAGTTTTGCCGATACCGCTATGTATCAAGTGAAAGACAAGGGCCGTGATGCGGTCGAGTTCTTTAATGAAGATATGGCCGACCAGGTCAGCCGCCAGCTGACTATGGAAGGGGATCTGCATCGTGCGATTGAAACCCAGCAGTTTGAATTGTATTTCCAGCCCAAGGTGGATACGGAAACCAATCGCATCGTTGGTGCTGAAGCTTTGATTCGCTGGCATCACCCCAGTGATGGCATGGTTTCGCCTGCGGTATTTATTCCGGTACTGGAAACCTCAGGGCAGATTATCGATGTCGGTAACTGGGTTATCGAACAGGCCTGCGTGAAATTGCGTGATTGGTTTGATCGAGGATTGTGGGATAAGGATATGATCCTCAGTGTGAATATCAGCCCGCGCCAATTCCGTCATCAGGGTTTTGTGGATGATGTTTGCCAGATTCTGGAAGATGTACAAATCCCTCGCGGTGTTTTAAGTATGGAAATCACTGAAGGGGTGGTGATCCAGGGTGTTGAAGAAACCATCAGTACAATGAAGTCCTTATCGGTATTGGGGGTAAGCTTTTCCCTTGACGATTTTGGAACCGGTTATTCCTCAATCAGCTATTTGAAACGTTTGCCGGTTGCGACGCTGAAAATTGATCAGAGCTTTGTGAGAGACATTCCAGAAGATCGCAGTGACCGGGTGCTGGTTGAAACCATTGTCGCCATGGCCCGTTTGTTGGGTTTGAATGTGGTTGCGGAAGGCGTAGAGACACGTGAACAATTGGATTTGTTGCGTCAGTACGGTTGTCACCAGTATCAGGGTTTTTACATCAGTCCTCCGGTGCCGGAAGCGGAGTTTCTCAAGCTTTTGAGCGAAAGCCAAAATCGGGTTGAAGATGAAGAAATGAATCTGGGATCTTCCTGAGTATCTGCTTCTGAATCCTTGTACCGAGCTCTTATTCTCTCCCTGTTATTCTCTCGACTTTCTACGGCTAACTGAGCTTGGCCAGTAAAACCGGCACTGCGGTTTCTACTCGCAAGATCCGGGGCCCCAAAGACAAAGGCTGCATGCCCGCATCCTGCAACTTTTCTACCTCATATTCGGTAAAACCGCCTTCAGGGCCAATAGCAAGATAACATTCTTCTTGTTGGCATTGAGCGGTATCGGCATCCGGACTGGGGTGAGCGACAAAAGCCTTTTTGCCATCAACCAGGCCCGGCAGAATGTCTTCTGCAAAAGGGCGAAAACGCTGATGTTTATGAATGTGTGGCAGAACAGTGTCTACGCCTTGTTCAAGGCCCAATAATAGCTGTTCGTGCAGCTCTTCATCATTTAGCTGAGGCGATTGCCAATAGCTTTTTTCCACCTTATTGCTGTGAATCAGGTGGATGTCCTTTACCCCCAAGCTGGTGGCGGTCTGCAGAACACGCTTGAGCATCAGGGGGCGTGGCAGCGCGAGTACCAGTGTAATCGGATTGGGCTTGGGAGGGGCCAGGGTCAAGCAGACTTCAATGTGGGTACTGCTTTCATCCTGTGCGCTGATAGTTGCTCGGCCCATATTTCCGTTGATGAGGCCCACTTGCAGCTCGCGGCCCGGACCCAGTTTCTGAATATTGACGATATGCTCATGCTGGCGGCCGGTCAAAGAGGCCAACAGCACGTCACCCGACGCATCGCTTGAACGGGAGACAATGTCAGTATCTTGAATCAGAGCGAGGTTCATAGTGCTGCTTAAACTGGGGAGATAAGTTGGCTTAGGGGCCTAATTTGGCGCCCCCGGCTGGAATCGAACCAACAACTAAGTCTTAGGAGGACCCTATTATATCCATTTAACTACGGGGGCAACGGGGCGCTATTCTAACAACTGTATCCCCAGATTTGAAACCTCTGTGAGGATTTGGCGATTACGGCCTATACAATAAATGGGTGATGATGAAAAAACAGAAAACCTGAATACAAGAAGCGAAGCAGTGGCGTTACAATGCTATCGCCTAATCAAATAAGTATTAACAGGCCTGACCCTGACGAGGACGATTTTGAAAGATTCCCGTGAATTATTACTCCCCAGCGATTTTCCGGCCATTCGGCGTGCGGAACTCAACACTCTGCAGCTGAACCTGGGGTACTTGTGCAATCTGAGTTGCACCCATTGCCATGTAAACGCAGGGCCTAAACGTACCGAGTTGATGAGTACGGAAACCATCGATCTGGTGATTGAACTGCTTGAGAAGGGCGAAATCCAATGCCTGGATTTAACCGGTGGTGCGCCCGAGATGAACCCTGAGTTCCGGCGCCTGGTTCGCGCGGCGAGAGCCTTGGAGGTCACTGTCATCGACCGCTGTAATCTTACGATTTTACTGGAGCCCGGTTATGAAGATTTGGCCGAATTTCTCGCCGAACAGAAGGTGGAAGTTTGCGCTTCCCTGCCTTGTTACTCGGAACAAAATGTGGATGCCCAGCGGGGAAAGGGTGTTTTCGAGGAATCCATCGAAGCGCTACAAAAACTGAATCAGCTGGGCTACGGCAACGGTTTACCCCTGAGCCTGGTATACAACCCGGGTGGTGCGTTCTTGCCGCCGCCTCAAGGTGATCTGGAACGCGATTATAAACGTGAGCTTAAAGAGCAGTACGGCATTGTGTTCGATCATCTGCTGACCATAACCAATATGCCAATCAGCCGCTTTGGTGCAGTTCTGCACGCGAAAGGTGAATTCCAGAATTATCTGCAGCTCCTGAAAGACAACTTCAGCCAGGACAACCTCGCAGGGGTTATGTGTCGCCAACTGGTGAGCGTAGACTGGCAGGGCAATTTATACGATTGCGATTTTAATCAGATGCTCGAGATGCCGATTCACGCTTCACGTAAACAGGATGCTTTGATTGCCAGCGACCAGCCCATGCATATACGCGATCTTCTTGGACTGTCCCTGCAACATATCCCCATCAAAGTGGCTGAACACTGTTACGGTTGTACCGCCGGACAGGGCAGCAGTTGCAGCGGAGCGTTGTAAGCGGGTCACAGTGAAGCAGTTCAACGGTCCGGAAAAAAATAGCGATCAGAAAATGGATGCGGAGAAAGCCGGGAACAGGCCGCTTCTGTCGGTTGTGATTCCTGTCTATCAGGAAGCCGGAAATTTATTGGCTTCACTGGAGCATTTTCAAACGCTACGGCACAATGGCGCAGAGTTGATTGTGGTTGATGGCTATAGTCGTGACGACAGCCATCAGCTGCTGCAAACTCATTCTGAACTCTGGGATGTTTGTGTATTAGCGGGACCAGGGCGGGCGAGACAAATGAACGCGGGCGCTCACTGTGCCCGTGCAGATAAGCTGTTATTTCTGCATCTCGATTCCCGATTTCGCTCAGATTTTCCAGTCCATCAGTTAAGTGCCCTGACTGATGAAAACAATTGGGCCTATTTTCAGCTGGCCTTGTGCCGCAAGGACTTTCCCTACAATGTCATCGGGCGCTCAATTAATTGGCGTTCAAAAGTCAGTGGCAGCGTAACAGGGGATCAGGGTATCTGCCTTTCAAAGTCCTTGTTTGAGCGAATGGGTGGCTATCCCGATATTCCCCTGATGGAAGATATTGCGCTGAGTGATGCCTTGCGCAAACATAAAGCACCGTTGCCTTTCAATTACGAGCTGGAGACTTCCAGCCGGCGCTGGCAAAAGCACGGTGTTTTTAAAACCGTGTTATTGATGTGGTGGCTGCGTGCTCAGTATCGTTTGGGTGTCAGTCCCTATAAACTCGCAAAAAAATACTATCCGCATTTTTCGTTCAGTAAAGTGCAGGATAAACCGTCGCAGCCATTAGAGAAGTATCTTAAGGACACCGGCGCATGACTAAGACAACAACATCAGCGCGCTCATCTACACGGGTGGTGGTGCAGTTCGCGAAGTGGCCTGAGTTGGGTAAGGTGAAAACACGGATGCAGCCGCATTTGAGCGAGGCCCAGAGCGTCGATTTGCATCAGCAGCTACTGAGCCATTGTTGCAACACACTGTATGACATCAAACGTTGGGATTATCAATTATGGTTGGCGGGCAGTGAGCACCTTTGGTGCCCTGAAAATGCACGCGATGCTTTGTCTTCTCTGGGCATTCGACAGGCACCGAAACTGCATGGTCAATGTGGCGGTGATCTCGGTGATAAAATGGCCGACGCCGCGAGGCAATCCTTTGCGCATTATCAAAATGTGGTGATCATTGGCAGCGACTGTCCATTTATTTCCATGTTATATCTTGAGCAAGCCTTTGCTTGTTTGGAAGCGGGCAGTGATATTGTGCTTGGGCCGGCCAATGATGGAGGTTATGTGCTATTGGGATTAAAAGCCGGATTGGGTGATGCGGGTTTCTCTGCCTTGTTTGAAAACATGCCATGGAGCCAAGCCGAGTTACTGGAAGTAACGCTGGAAAAAATACATCATTCCAAACTCTCGGTTCAGCTTTTGGAAACCCTAAGCGATATTGACCGGCCCGAGGACCTGGACCTGCTCGACACCTTGTCTACTGAGCAGGTCTGGTTCAAGTAAACCTGATCAAGCTTGAATGGCTGAGCTGTTTATTGACCCGGAGCTATTGGTCTGGCCACTGGCCGTATAGAGGTTTTGATTGGCATCCTGACCGCGCAACAGCTGCATTAAACTCTGAACCGTTTGCTGACTGCGGGCAATAATTTTGCCGTTGATTTCGTTGAGCTGCTGGCACTGGGCAATGGTATCTTTCAAAGACTGCCAATGATCTTTCAAATCGGCATCGCCCATCGCATCGATCAAACTTTCCCAGGCATACTGATCATTCGGCTGTTGTAACTCGCGAAGGATTTCGGCTCTTTGTACCGAGCCGGCGTCCAAAGTATTCAACAGAGACGTCTTTTCTTCCAGCAACTCACGCAGATACTCGTGATCGCGTTCTTGCAGGGCTTCCTGTTCCTTTTCCAGCAAATGGAGCAGGGCAAGGCTGCTGGTCAGATCTTGATCCACCAGATCAGCAATAGCCAAAGTAGAAGCACTCGCAGCGCGCTTGTTCTGATTTTCTCGGGCGAGCGGGTTTGACATGGTAAGTCTCCTATAGAGCATTTTCTTATGCGCTTGGCGCAACACTATCCTTTATGTCTGGCCGGCCGAGCGAAGCCGGACCAGTTTGAACGAGGTAACACGAATTGTTTACGGAGTCTTAGCCGAACAAATCTTCCTGTTGCAGCATTTTGGCTGCAATACGCTCAGGGTTTACCTCAAATTTGCCTTCTGCAATGGCCTTCTTGATATTGGCCACTTTCTCGCTATCAACTTCAGGGGCTTTTGCAACTGCTGCTGACAGCTTGCCAAAGGATTTTGCCTCTGGGCTCAGCATGACTTTGTCTCCCACGTTGCCCAATTTGCTCTCCTGTGCGGGAGCCGGGGCCTTGGCGTTACTTTCTGCATTGCGTTCTACGCCATTACGTTCTCGTGCGGTATTGGTCTGATTGGCATTGTTAACGCCGTTGTTTGAGTTGATGACCATAGTAATAAGCCTCTGATATATATCGTGTTTTTCGCTCGTTAAGGTGTTACTTAAAGGACTCAGCTGCTCTACTGAGAGTTTTCCTTACCTGTGTTGTCGGCCGCTCTAGAGCAATCTTTAGCTTTTTTTTGCAAATAATTTGCGGGCCGGTAAACAGGGGAAAATCGCTCCTTATAGTACGACCTCCACCCGACCCGGTGCCACGACGCGTGCTTTCACGATTTGCTCAGATCGGTTGTTTTTTACTCGAATTTGTTCGCCCACTTTGCCGTCTGCCAGGGCCGTCGCTGAGGTGCTTACACTGGCACTGCCCAATCGCGCCGCCAGGATCAAATTGTCGCCTCGGCGAATGACCCTTGGCGGTGTCAGGAAATTTGCCCGTATGGCTTCACCTTGGGGAAGGGCGCGTTTTAGTTGCTGTCCAATCAACTGATGCTCTTGCAACAGAGTGTGATTGGGGCTGACCGCCTTACTTTGCCGAATAATATCGTCTTTTTCGAGGATTTGGCCCCTGACCAACGGCTGCGCAGCTACCAGAATTTTGGCATAAGCTGAAATACGGGCACTTATAAAGATGGCCCAGGGCTTAGGTGCAGAGCAACTGACACGCACGCTGGCCTGATTGCGCAGGGTGCTCGGATTGCTCTGTTCGAAATTAAGCGGTGCAGAGCAGGGGGTGAGTCGTAGGCGGCGATCAACGGCGTTTACCCGCACATCGACGCGTTCATAACCCCGTTGTAACAGCTCAGTGTACTGCTTCTTTAAGTAATGCTCGGTTTCTTGTTTAAGCACCGAGTTGTAATCCGGTTGTGCCGCTGTCAGTCCACTGAACAGGAGTGTACTGCCAAGTGCAAAGGGATATAGAAGCTGACGGAATGTCATGGCATTAATCCGAATCAATTTTTACGTTAAAGAGTTGCTCCACGCCGCCGTTATCTTTGCTAATCGCTGTACCACTCCAGCGCGGTATTAACGGCGTTGGAAAATTGACACTTTCGGCTTTAGAGAGCGATTTTCCATAGTAAAAGCAATAAGTGTGCCCATATGGCGCTAATGATTGAACCGATAACCTGAACCCAGAGTTTCCGAAGGAATACAAAATGACGAGATCTACAGCAGCTTATAAAGAAGCAATTAGTGCAGTTGGCAACACTATCGAGGTTCTGCTGTTTAAGCTTACCGGCGATCAGCTGTATGGGATTAATGTATTTAAGGTGAAAGAGGTTTTGCCTTGTCCTCCTTTAAACAGTATTCCCAACAGTGACGACAGTGTTCCCGGTTGTGCTCACATTCGTGGGCAGACGATTCCGGTGATCGATTTAGCCCAGGCGGCTGGAATGGGTGAATTGACCGATCTGGAAGACCGTTTTTTGATTGTGACCGAATACAGCCGTTCGATTCAGGGCTTTTTGGTTTACTCGGTCGATCGCATCGTGACGTTGCAGTGGAGTGACCTTTCAAAAGCACCTGCCGGTGTGGGTGAGGACAATTATTTGACAGCCGTTGCGAAAATCGACGAGAAGTTGGTTGAGATTATGGATGTCGAAAAAGTGCTGGATGAAGTCAATCCAGTCGACGAAGAAATTCAGGAAGACATTGTGCCTGATGAGATCATGCATGAGGAGCACGACCGCAAACTGATGATCATTGACGACTCGGCAGTGGCTCGCAAACAAATCAAGCGCGTTGCTGACAAGATGAATATCGAATCGGTACAGGCAATTAATGGCCAAGACGCGCTGGATTACCTCACTAAGCAAGCGGCGGATGGCCATAATCTGAATCAGGAAATTTATGCCGTTGTCTGTGATATCGAAATGCCAGGTATGGACGGTTATACCTTTGCGACCAAGGCGAAGGCCGATGAACGTTTTAATCAAATTCCAATCCTGTTGCACAGCTCACTTGGGGGTGTGTTAAACGAGGAGTTGGTGAAAAAATCGGGAGCGAATCAGTTTTTGGCGAAATTCGAGCCAAACGAACTTGCGAAATGGATCAGTACGCAGGTGGTCGCTCGCGGAGGTACTGTAGAAGAAGCTTAATCAAGGATGACATCCAATGTGGGCATTGCGGACGACAACAATGCCCCTTACACGGCTGTAGTAGCCAGTACTGATAGGGTATATGGGGATGGAGGAAGCATTGGCGATAGCACCGGGAGATACGCTCGTATTTGAGCGGTTCCGAGAATTTCTTAAAACAGAATGCGGAATTCATCTGGCTGAGAATAAGCAGTATCTGGTGCAAACGCGAGTCAAACAAATTCTAGAGCACAATAAGCTGTCCAGTTTGTCTGATCTGATCAGCCGAGCCAGCTTATCGCCGCAATTGCGTCTGGAAGTTGTGGATGCCATGACGACCAATGAGACCTATTGGTTGCGGGACAGTTATCCGTTTGATTTGTTGCGAGAGAGATTGCTCTCGGAGATTCAGACAAAAAAAGGCACCTCGCAAGGACGGATACGAATCTGGTCGGCGGCTTGTTCTTCCGGGCAGGAACCGTATTCGATCAGCATGTCGGTTCAGGAAACCCAGGGCATTCATATGCCGGTGGAGATTGTCGCGGGTGATATATCCCCAACCATGCTGAAAGCCGCACAGCGCGCAGAATATGACAGCCTGGCGATGTCTCGCGGGCTAAGCGCGGAGTATAAACAGCGTTATTTCACCCAAGTGGGTGAAGACAGCTGGCGGGTGAACCCTGATATCAGCCGACGTGTAAGCTTCCAGACCTTAAACCTTATGAGCAGTTACACAGCTTTGGGTAAGTTCGACATTATCTTTTGTCGCAATGTGCTGATTTATTTTGATCAGGCCCTGAAGCAGGATATTTTACGACGCTTTCACAGCTGCCTGAATCCTGGAGGCACTCTGTTCCTGGGGGCTTCGGAGGGTATCACCGGGGTTGAGGATTACTATGAAATGATCAACTGCCGTCCCGGGATCTGTTACATCGCAAAAGATCTCAAGGCTTAATTCCTCCAGCGGCAAGCAACTGTGCCTCTCCCTGATTCTCAGGGGAAACCTCTTGCCGCTTTGCTTTTCTTTCCGCTCATTGCTGTGTTCTTCAAGGTATTGCTCAGGGTACTAAAGTCTTTAATTCCTATAAAAATCAATACCTTATGTAAATTTTCTGTAGTTGGCCCAGCTCTTGCAATCTTTACTGGCAAATGAATAGCAACGCCCAATGGTGGGCAACGCTAAGCAGGAGAGACCCAGGTGGCCATCAGCTTTCAAAACGCATTAGGCATTCACGATTCCGCACTGCGCATTCGCGCTCAGCGTGCCGAAGTGATCGCGGAGAATCTGGCAAATGCCGATACCCCGAATTACAAAGCTCGCGATGTGGATTTTCAGGACATGCTCCAAAATGCCCACCAGCGTCAGAGTCGTGGTCTGGAAATGAACGTGAGCAATAACAAACACGTTTCCGGCGGCGCAACCATGTTCCCCAGTGATGAACTGATGTATCGCAATCCACTGGCGCCTTCGGTGGATGGCAATACGGTGGAAGCGCATGTGGAACATGCAAAGTACATGGAAAACTCCCTGGCATTCCAGAGCAGCTTCACGTTTCTCAATGGCAAATTTAAAGGCCTGATGTCGGCCATCCGCGGCGAATAGGATTAATAATCATGTCTCTGAATAATGTATTTAACATCTCCGGTTCCGGCATGAATGCCCAGAGTGTTCGTTTGAACACCACCGCCAGTAACTTGGCTAATGCTCAATCGGCAAGCGCCAGCATTGATCAGGTATATCGCGGTCGTCACCCGGTATTTGCAGCGGCGCAGCGCGATGCCATGAACATTGATTTCGATACGCTGGACGACGGTTTACCCGCCGCGGCTGGTGTACAGGTGATGGGGGTTGTTGAAAGTGATGCGCCGTTACAGCGTCGCTACGAGCCGCATCACCCTGAATCCGACGAAGAAGGTTATGTGTACTACCCCAACGTCAATGTGGTGGAAGAGATGAGCAATATGATTTCGGCCTCACGTTCTTTCCAGGTCAACGTCGAAGTCATGAACTCGGCCAAACAAATGGTGCAACGCGTTCTGACCCTCGGTCAGTAAGCGGATTTGTAACGTAGTTGGACACAGGAAAATACCATGAGTACGGTAAACAACAGCATCCAGGACAATCCCTACTTAAAGAATCTGGTGATTGGGAACACTTCCCAAACGACGCAAAGTACGGGTGCAGCGGAACCTAATAATGAATTAGGGAAGGATGCGTTCTTGGAATTGATGGTTGCGCAGTTAAAAAACCAAAGTCCGTTGAACCCGACGGAAAATGGCGAATTTGTGGCTCAGCTAGCGCAGTTCAGTAGCGTGGAATCTCTGGATAATTTGAACAATCGCTTTGACAGTTTTGCGACCAGCTTCCAATCCAATCAAGCCTTGCAGGCATCGTCACTCGTGGGTCGATCGGTAACCGTACCAGCGTCGCAAACTCAGTTACCAGCCAACGGCGTGGTGTCGGGTGTTGCCAAGATGCAGACCGCTGCCAGTGAAGTCCATCTAACCATTTCTAATCCATCCGGTGCCGTAGTAGACCAGATTCCGTTGGGTAGCCTGCCGGCGGGAGACCATAACTTCCGCTGGGACGGCAAACAGCTTGAACTTAACGGTCAGTTGCTAGATTGGCAGTCCAGTAACGAGAGTGTTCCACCGGGTGAGTATACCTTCCGTGTGAACGGCACCAGTGGTGATGGCAGTGAGCAATTTGATACCTCTCTGAGTGCTCAGGTCAGCAGCGTAACCATGGGTGCCGACAATAAACTGACTTTAAATTTGAAAGGAATGGGCTCGGTCGATTTCGATCAAATTGAACAAATAAACCAGTAATCGGGCACGTTTTTTGAAACCCGATTACACAACAACGTGTTTAAAAAAGAATTTGGATCAGAGCGGCAATGTTTGTCCTCTGTCAGAGCGAGACGGCTAAAGCGGCCGTTTCGCGAAATTTCAGGAGTGTATTATGTCATCGTCATTCAATATTGGTCTCAGTGGTATTCGTGCAGCGAACTCGGACTTGTCGATTACCGGTAATAATATTGCTAACGCCAGTACGGTGGGTTTTAAAAACTCCCGGGCCGAATTTGGCGATGTGTATTCCAATCAATTATTTGGTTCGGCTTTGAACCGCCCGGGCTCCGGTGTGAGCTTGCAGTCTGCCGCCCAGCAGTTTAATCAGGGCAGCATTAACAGCACCTCGAATGTACTTGATATGGCGATCAGTGGTGACGGCTTCTTCGTGGTCAATCAGGGGGGCGAGCAATTGTACACGCGTGCGGGTACCTTTGGTTTGGATAACGAAGGGAATGTGATCACCAATTCCGGCGCGCGTTTGCAGGGTTTCGGCGTTGATGAAAGCGGCAAGCCTAACGGTATTTTGAGTGATCTCACCATTGATGCCAGTTTGCAACAGCCCAAACAAACCAGCTCTGTTGAATCCGGTGTAAACCTCGATGCGAATGAAGAGGTACTGGAGCGTATCGGTAAAAAATTCTCCACCGATGGTAACTCTGTTGCTGTAACCCAGGTAGGTATTGCAAACCCGACCCGAACCCAGGTGGATGGTGCATCTACTGCCTTTCCTGCAGCGGGCTTTGATTTTTCTACGGATGATATTACCTTCGATATTACCTTGGCTAATGCTGAATCCGGCAATAACGGTACGGTGAGTATTAACTTGAGCACGGCCCAGGGCTTACCCGCGAACGTCGATAACTACAACGATGTGCGCACTTTGGTGAACGTGATTAACGCGCAGATTTCTTCACCGACATTGCCGCAAACAGCTATTGACGTGCAAGCGGTGGCGGTGAATGACGGCGGCGGTGATTTCCATATCGAGTTCCGTGCACTGCGCGATGGTGAACCTTCCCAGATTACCATCGACAATGGTAACGGTAATGAAACCCAAATTGGTCTGGCAACCTTGCCAGCGACGGATAACTCCGGTGCACCCGCGGTCAATAATGGTTATCCCGCCCAGTCTATTGATGTAGTCGGGCCAGACGGCAGCACGATTACCTACAACAGCACCAAGTGGGCGACCGCTGCGGCCACTTCGTCCGAGTTGAATGCGTTGGCAGGGGTTACCGCCAAGGCGTCAACAGAAGCAAGAATTACGGCAACCAACTTTAACAACCCCGGTAATAACATGGTGTTGGAGTTGAACGATGTCGCTCTTGATGCCGATGACCTGGCCGGTTTGGCGACTCAGATTAATAATTTGAGCGATACCAGTTTGTCCGGGATCAGCGCAGAAATTGTTGGCGGTGATCTGGTGATCAAATCCAGTATTGGTCACGATTTGAAATTCGCCCTGACCGGGGGTGATGATGAGACTGCCGTGCAAATTATCGGTAACGCGGATGCACCAGAGCAAATTTTGGAAATTGATACTGGCGGTGGCCTGGCCATCGCAACCGCAACCAATGCCGGTGGCAATGCCATTGTGGTAGGCGGCAAAATAGACATTCAATTGGAAGATGGTTATGAAGTGAATAACCTGAATCCTCCGGCTTTGGGTCTGTTTCAGCCGTTTAACGCCAACAGCTTTACTGATGTCGTGTTGAACCCCTTCGATCCGAATGACCCGAAGAGTTATAACCACACCACGGCCGTTAAAGTCTTTGACAGTCTGGGTAATGAGCACACTATGAACCAGTACTTCATTAAGCAGAAGTACGATCCGGCAGTAGCGGGCAGCTCGCCTAACCACTGGAAAATGGTAGTGACCATCGATGGAAAAGAAGTGGGCGATCCAGATACCTCATTGCCAGCGCCGCAGAACAAAGAACCAACCCGTGCAGAGTTTGATTTACACTTTAAGGAAAATGGTGACTTCAACACGGCTCTGTCGGACGATGTGTTGATTTCCAACTGGACACCGTTGGATGCGCAGGGTCAGCCTTTGGGCACTTTGAAACCTCTGCCCGTATTGGAAGGTGGTGTTGCGCCGGTGCCCCAGCCATCGACCACATCAAACTTCACTATTGATATGAGTAAGTCCAGCCAGTTTGGTGACAAATTTACGGTGAAGTCGGTGGATCAGGATGGTTTTGCCACCGGACGTCTTACCGGTCTGACCATCAGTGAAGAGGGCATTATCTTTGCGCGCTTCAGCAACCAGGAATCCGAGGCTTTAGGGCAGGTGGCTCTGGCCAACTTTACCAATAATCAAGGTTTGCAGCCCCAGGGCAACACCATGTGGGCTGAGAGTTTTGACTCTGGCGTGCCGAGCATTTCTTCCCCCAAAAGTGGTGGCCTGGGTTCGGTAACGGCATCGGCACTGGAAGATTCCAATGTGGATTTATCCACGGAGCTGGTGGACCTGATCATTGCCCAGCGAAATTATCAGGCCAATGCCAAAACCATTGAAACGGCTAACCAGGTAACTCAAACCATCATCAATTTACGCTAATGACAGTGGCGGCAAAGCATTGCCTAGGGGCTTTGCCGCCATTGCTTTTTAAGGTCTCTGTTGCATTTCAAGCGAATTCGATCGTATTTTCAAACCTTACCTTTCCTCTCTATCTAATTGAATTTTAAGTAGTTTTCATTAGTTGGTCCTTTCTGTTTCAGTTCTGGCATTCCATTTGCAGTTATCCGTGTACGTGAGTAAATGCGGCAAGAGTGTCGATTGAGTGACGCTTTCCCGATGATGTTTTCAGGGGCTTATTTGCCGCCACAGCAGAGAGATAGCAATGGATAGAGCGCTTTTTACCGCCATGACCGGCGCCAAAAACAATATGTTGGCACAGAGCAATCACGCCAATAACTTGGCTAATGCCAATACTCAGGGTTTCCGCGCTGACTTCACCCAGGCTCGCAGCATGGCGGTTTACTACGGCGAAGGGCATCCCAGCCGAGTGTTTTCACTTACGGAAAATCCCGGTACCGATTTTCGTCCTGGCCCTATCGATTACACCGGACGTGAGCTGGATATCGCCATGAATGGCGAAGGCTTTTTTGCGATCAGTGCACCCGATGGTACCGAGGCCTATAGCCGGGATGGTGCCCTGAGCATCGATATCAATGGCATTTTACGCAACAGTGCGGGGCACCCGGTTTTAGGTGATGGCGGTTTTATTGCGATTCCGCCCGCGGAAAAGATCGAGATTGCTTCGGACGGAACCATCTCTGCCGTGCTATTAGGGCAGGGTGTTGATCAACCGGTTCAGATCGATCGCATCAAAATGGTGAGTATTGATCATCAGGATTTGGAAAAGTTTGAGGACGGTCTGGTGCGTTTGCGCGAGGGCGGTTTGGAAGGCGCCACTCGCGATGCGGATGTCAATCTTCGTTTGCAGTCGGGTTATATCGAAGCCAGCAATGTAAACCCGGTTGAAGAGTTTACGGATTTGCTCAGCCTGGCCCGCCAGTACGAAGTGCAGGTCAAAATGATGCGCACTGTGAAAGAAAATTCGGAAGCGTCTGCACGACTGCTCCAAAGCTCTTAATCATCTTGTACGGTTTGCTTAACAGCGAAAAAGAATAGGTAACATTATGCACGCAGCTCTTTATGTCAGTAAAACCGGTTTGGCCGCACAAGATAAGCAGCTGACCACCATTTCCAATAACTTGTCGAATGCATCAACCATTGGTTTTAAACGTGATCGGGCGGTGTTTGAAGATCTTCTGTACCAAATCCAGCGCCAGCCGGGTGGTCAGTCTACCGTCGACACCCAGTTACCTTCGGGTTTGCAATTGGGTGCCGGTGTGCGTGTTGCGGGTACCAGTAAGGAGTTTACTGAAGGCAGCTTGCAGGTCACGGACCAGACTCTGGATGTTGCGATTAACGGCCGAGGTTTTTTCCAGATTGTTCAACCGAATGGTGATGTTGCCTACACCCGTAATGGACAATTCAGTTTGAACCGCGATGGCCAGGTTACCGATGTTAACGGCTTGTTGCTTGAGCCGGCGATTACCATCCCCCAGGGGACCAATCGAGTAACAATCGGCACAGATGGTGTTGTCACGGCTTATACCGATGGTCAGGTGAATGGCCAGCAGTTGGGCAACATTCAGCTGGTGGATTTTGTGAACCCTGCGGGTTTGCAGGCAATCGGCAGCAATATGTTCTATCAAACCGCAGCCAGTGGTGATCCGATTAATTCCATTCCCGGCCAGAACGGTATGGGTTCTCTGCAACAAGGAAGCTTGGAAAACTCCAATGTGGACATCGTGGAAGAGATGGTCAATATGATCACCACCCAACGGGTTTATGAAATGAATTCAAAGGTGGTTTCCACGGCAGATCAGATGCTGCAGTTTGTTTCTCAGAATATTTAATCCCAGAGCCTGGATCGCGTTATGAATAAGAAAAACCTGAACATGATCAATCGCTGCTTCGCCATTATGGCGGCGAGTTTCAGTTTGAGCGCCTGCGTTATTCAGCAGCCCGTTCAACCGGGTGAAGCGGCTTTCGCGCCCGCACACGATGTGCCTGCGCCGCTGCCGGCGCCGACTGCAGGTTCTTTGTATCGCGAAGGCGCTGGTTTGGCTTTGTATAACGATCGTAAAGCCCATCGTGTCGGTGACATTATTGAAATCATTCTTTCGGAAAGAACGACCTCTACAAAATCCTCCAGTGTTGTGACCAAGAAGGAAAATACCGTTGATATCCAGGAAGCTCAGGGTGGGGTAGGCACGATTCTGGGCAGTAATATTTCAGCATCCAATTTGAGCTTGTTAACCGACCTGGTTGGCAAACGTAATTTTAGTGGCAACGGTGATGCGGAACAAAATAACAGCTTGAGCGGCAGTATTACGGTGACGGTTTCCGGTGTGCAAAGCAATGGAAATTTGTTGGTGCGCGGCGAAAAGTGGATGACCCTGAACCAGGGTGATGAGTACATCCGTATCAGCGGCATACTGCGCCCTGATGACATTACGCCGAACAATACGGTCGCTTCCACCAAACTGGCCAATGCCCGAATCACTTACAGTGGACAGGGCGTCGTCGCGAACTCCACCAAAATGGGTTGGTTATCGCGATTCTTTAACAGTGAATATTGGCCGTTCTGATGGGTTTAGGTATCAAGTTTATGAAACACATTTGCTGTTTATTGTTGCTGAGTCTTGTTAGCCCGCTTTCATTAGCGGATCGTATTAAGGACTTGGCGTCGGTTGCGGGCGTACGCAGCAACCAATTGGTAGGTTATGGCTTGGTGGTCGGTTTGGATGGAACCGGTGACCAGACCAACCAGACACCTTTCACCACCCAGTCTTTCCTCAGCATGATGAAACAATTTGGTGTCACCGTACCGGAAGGCGAGCGTGTGACCTTGAAAAATGTTGCCGCCGTAGCGATTCATGCCGAATTGCCGCCTTTTGCCAAACCCGGCCAGACTATTGATGTCACGGTATCCTCATTGGGTAACGCCAATAGCCTGCGAGGTGGCAGCTTATTGATGGCCCCTTTGAAAGGTGTGGATGGAAATATCTACGCCCTGGCACAGGGTAATTTGGTGGTTGGTGGTTTTGGTGCTGAAGGCGCCGATGGTTCACGCATTACTGTAAATGTTCCGGTTGCAGGTCGTATCCCCAGCGGGGCAATTGTTGAGCGTGAAGTGCCCAGTAATTTCAACAGCGGTCAACCACTGGTGTTTCATTTGAAGCGTTCAGATTTTACTACGGCAAAACGTGTGGCCGATGTCATCAATACAACCCTGGGGCCGGGTGTTGCACGGCCTATGGATTCTACGTCGGTAGAAGTGGATGCACCGATTAATCCTTCTCAGCGTGTTAGTTACCTCTCTATGCTGGAAAACCTTGAGGTTACACCAGGTGAAGAGGCGGCCAAAGTCATCATCAATTCCCGTACGGGCACCATTGTTGTGGGTAAACATGTGAAAGTAGATCCGGTTGCCGTAACCCATGGCAACTTGACTGTTACGGTATCGGAAAGTGTTGAAGTCAGTCAGCCCAATGGTCTGGCGGCGGGGACCACGGCTGTGGTGCCTGACAGTCAGGTGTCTATCGAGGAAGAAGACAATCCGATGTTCAAATTTGCGCCTGGACCCTCACTGGAAGATATTGTTCGCGCCGTTAATAACGTGGGCGCTGCGCCAGGCGATTTGATGGCAATACTGGAAGCCCTGAAACAGTCCGGTGCTCTGAAAGCAGAACTGGTGGTGATTTAATGAAAAATCTCGATACCTTATCTCGCCCCAGTCTGGCCAATGCAGGGGTTAACTATAACGACCTGAACTCCCTGAATTCCATTAAGCAGGCCGGGCGGGACAAAGACCCTGAATCCCTGCGCAAAGTGGCTCAACAGTTTGAAGCGATGTTCATCCAAACCATGTTGAAAACCATGCGCCAGACCAATGAAGTTTTTGGCAAGGATAATTTTCTTAACAGCAGCGAAACGGCGCTGTATCAAGGAATGCTCGATGACCAAATGAGTTTGTCCTTGAGCAATGGCCGTGGACTGGGCCTTGCGGATGCCTTCTTTCAACAGATGAATCGCCAGTACAACTTTTCTCGTGGAGAAAACGCTGGGGAAGGTGGCGACCAACGATTGGGCAGTTCCATGACTTCCCACACAGGTCAGCTCAATTCGAGCAATCAATTCCAGGGCGACATTAATTGGCAGGCCGTTACTCGTGGTTCAGCCTTTGAGGGAATCGATCTGGCAGCTATGCGCATCAAGATGGAACACGCTGCAGAAGCACGTCGAGCATTCATTGACGCTGGCGCCAATAAGGCTCGTGAGGTTCAAGGCGGTTTGACTCAGTCGATGGCCAACAGTATTGAGAACTTTATCGAGCAGTTGGCACCAGCGGCTAAACGCATCGCGAATTATCTGGGTGTTGAAGCCAAAGGCATTATCGCCCAGGCGGCATTGGAAACGGGTTGGGGCCAGCACATCATTCAGGATGATCGAGGCCAAAGCAGTTTTAATCTGTTTAATATCAAAGCGCGTGGTGGAGAGCCCAGCGTTGCTGTGAACACGCTTGAGTACCGCAATGGACAGGCTGTTCAGGAAAAAGCGGAATTTAGAAAATACAACAATATTCAAGAAAGCTTCAACGACTATGCGCGTTTGTTGAAAGAAAATCAGCGCTATGAAAGCGCCTTGGCTGAGGGTAAAGATGCCGGAAGTTTTGCAGAGCAATTGCAGCAAGCCGGTTATGCGACTGATCCTAACTACGCTGACAAGATTAAGCAGATCCTGCAGCGTCAAGAATTTAAGTTGCTGGATAAATAGTGCGACTTGAAGTGGAATAGATTATGAGCAACGGACTTTTAAATATTGGACGTACCGGCTTACAGGTCAGCCAAAACCAATTAAATACCACCGGTAATAATATTACCAATGCCAATACGCCTGGCTATAGCCGCCAGCGTGTCGATGTGGCGACACAGGACAGTTTCCTGACCTCGGCGGGTTATATTGGTACTGGTGCCAAAGCCATTGATATTGAGCGGGTCGTCAATCAGTTTGTTATCGAACAAGTCCGTGTCAGTGGCTCAACCTACAGTCACTTGGATGAATATTCCAATAAGCTTTCCCACCTGGACAATCTGTTAGCTAACAAGTCCAGTGCCATGTCCGAAGTGTTGAATACCTTTACGGCCTCTGTGGCAACCGCATCGGATGATCCTGCATCCCTGCCGGCGCGGGAGTCGGTTCTGGCCCAGAGTCGAATTCTGGCTGAGCGATTTAATACCCTGGATAAAACCATGTCGGATATTGCTTCCGGGATTAACGATGAACTGGAAAGCATCACTCAACAAATCAATATTCTCGCGAACGCCATCGGTACTTTGAATAAGCAGATTGTGGAATCCAGCGGAAGTGCCAGCATTCAAGGCCCCAACAGTTTATTCGACCAGCGCGATGAGTTGATGAAAGAGCTCTCCAGTCTGGTGAATGTGTCGGTGGTGAATGAGAATGATGGCAGCGCGAATGTATTTTTCGGTAATGGCCAAAGCCTGGTAGTCGGTGCGACGACGTATGAACTGCGTACCATTCAGGGTAAAGCGGACCCCTCGCGTGCGGATCTGGTGATTCAAGATGGCGCGACTCTGAAAACCATTACCCAGGATGTCACCGGTGGCAAAATGGGCGGATTGTTGGAGTATCGCAAGAACTTTCTCGATCCGGCCATCAATGAACTGGGTCGAATGGCCATTACCATTTCCGACACCATGAATCGCATTCAAGCGGGTGGTTTGGATCTGGAAGGGCATTACGGTTCGGACTTATTCCGTGATATCAACGATCGCGAATCGGTGTTGTCACGCGTGGCCTATCACGTTGAGAATGAGTCGCCAAACGATCGCATCATCAGTGTTGAAATTACCGATACCAGTAAACTCAGTGCCGATAACTTTGAGATGCGCTTAACCGGCGGTGCTCCCAGCGTTTTTGAAATTCTGGACAGCAAAGGCTCGGTGGTAAAAACCGGAGGTCTTGATGGCGTTTTCCCCCAGACCATTGAAATGGATGGTTTTAAAATCACCCTGGAAAGCGGCAACTTCAGCAATGGCGACAGGTTTATTATCAAGCCCACCCACAATGGCGCAGGCAATATCAGCTTAACGGGTATTCAGGCGGATGGCCTGGCCTTTGCGCAACCAATTGTGACCGGTACCTCTTCGGGAAATACCGGCAATGGCAGTATTTCCAAAGGTAATGTGGTATCGGCGGTGGACCCGAAAACCGGCGAATTGTTACCGACCTTTCAAAAGTCGGGTGCGTTGGCACCGCCCTTGCTGATTCAGTTTACGTCGGAAACTTCCTACGATGTTTTGGACAATACCGATCCGTCAAATCCGATAAGTCTGGTTCCCCCATTGGAAAACCTCAAGTTCACACCGGGCATCAGCAATGAAATCCTGCCCGGTAACGATGGCCAGACCTTTATGATCAGCGATGGCTTCAATGCCGCTCGTACTCCTATGGCAAATGAAGTGGTATCGGGGCCAATCGGTACCGAAGCACCCAATGCCATTGTGGATGAGGTGATCACCATTTCGCGGACTTTGGACAATGGCAGTATTGATAACCAGAAGTTGGTGATTCCACAGGGACAGTCGGCGCAAGCGGCAGCGGCCTTGCTGAGTGAAGCCGACGGTGTGAGTGCGACGGCGTCCAGTTACGCGGAATTTAATGTTCAGGATAACGGAGTCGGTACTGATTTCGAATTTTATTTGAATGGAAAACAACTGACACTTTCCCAGCCCAATCTATTGGGAACATTGCCTTCTCCGATGACCAATGATTATCTGGCTGATGCGATTAATACGGACGGTAATCTGCAGGCGCAGGGCATACGCGCTGTGAGTGATGGTAAAAGTGTAAAGGTATATTCCAATCAAGGCGTGGACTTGAAATTCCAGGTCGAGGGTGGCACCGGTGACAGTGTTGAATTCAAAGGGAAAGCACCGGCTTCAGCATTGGGCACTGTGAACGTTAACAATCCCGTGAACTTTAATGCTGGTGGTCCGAACAGTTTCAGTCTGGATCTGTTTGATGGTCCTGCTGGGGCCAGTAATCCTCGTACCGTTGAGTTGGAAGGCAGCTTCAGCGATACCAAGCTGCTGTTGGAGCATGTGCAGACACAAGTCGATAAGGCCTTTGGTGAGGCCGGCAAGGTCACGGTCGCTCAAAACCCCGATGGCACTATTCGTTTTGACACTGTTGATAATGATATGGCCACCCGTCTTCGGGTGACTGGCCCGTTAGGTGCAGACCCCCTGGGTTTAGCGGCTGCGGTTGCGCAGGGCACTCAGCGTCCCGATGATATTCTTCAGGTAAACGGTGTCGGTGCGGGTAACGTTCAGGCCCTGACCTTTGCGGGGCAGGTATCCGTAACCATGGAAGACGGTTACACGCTGGGAACGGACGCGGCCTCGCGGGGTAACTTCTTTTCCCAGAGCAGCAGTGCCCAGCCTGCCTTTATGGGGTATGGATTAAACATCAGCGGGAACCCGGACAAGGGCGATAAATTCACAGTCGATTTCAATACCGATGGCAGTTCGGATAACCGCAATGCCCAGGCATTGATTCAGCTAATGGACCAACAAACCGTTGGTGGACAGGCGAGCTTCCAGCAGGCTTATTCCCAAATTGTGGAAAAAATTGCGACTGAAACCTTTGAGGCAAAAAGCAATCGCGATGCTGCCAAGGTAGTGCATGAGCAGGCCGTGAGCCAGAGGAACAGCATTTCCGCAGTGAACCTTGATGAAGAAGCGGCCAACTTAATTAAGTTTGAGCAAATTTATAACGCTTCTTCCCAGATCATCAATGTATCAAGGCAGACATTTGATACCTTACTCGGCATCTTCCGATAACGTAGGTTGAGATTATGCGTATATCATCTATTCAAACCTTTACCACCAGTGTGAATCGAATTGTCGATTTAACCGGGCAGGTGGGTAAGACCCAAAGCCAAATCTCGGCCGGTACACGTATTCTCCAGCCTTCGGATGACCCGGTGAATGCCGCCAAGATTCTGGATTTGCAACGAGAATTGGATTCACGCGATCAGTACATCAAAGATATTAATCTGTTGGAAAATCGGGCCAAGCTGGAAGAGGCGACGCTAAAAACCGTTAACGATACCTTGATTCGTGTGCGCGAGTTGACTACCCAGGCCGGTAACGGTGCTCTGATTCAGTCGGATAAGGAAGCCATCGCAGCGGAATTAAAGCAGCGCCTTGATGAGCTGAAAAACCTGATGAACACCAAAGACACTTCCGGTGAGTACTTGTTTGCAGGTTACAAAGGCAATACCGAGCCTTTTGTGGATACCGGTAATCGAAACTTCTTGTTTGAAGGCGATGAAGGTCAACGTTATATTCAGATTTCCAATACGGTAAGTATTCCAGCAAGTGATTCAGGTAAAGACATTTTTGTGGATATCAAAAGTGCTCAAAATACCTTTACAACGCTGGCCAGCGATAGCAATACCGCGGTTCCTCCGGCGACGGTTTCGGTGGGTGTTGTTGTTGATCAGGAGGCCTACGATGAATTTTATCCGGAAGATATTATTATTGAGTTTCAAAATCCTGATGAGCGTACGCTGGTAGGGCTGCCAGCACAGGCAAACTTCAATATCATCTCCAAATCCGATGGGCGTGTACTGAAGGAAAACCAGCCCTTCATCTCGGGCAAGCCCATCGAAATCAACGGCGTTCAGGTGCAGATCGAAGGCAATCCTAATACCGGTGATACTTTTCTGATTGAATCGTCTGAAAACCAGGGTTTGCTGACCAGTGTCAGTCGTTTGATTTATGGCCTGGAAACACTGGGCACCTCGGATGAAGACAAGAAAGCCTATAATCAGCTGATTGAAGATTCCATTAACAACTTAAAATCCGCTGAAAACAGCATTCTGGAAACTCGTGCCGAAATAGGTGCACGTCTGAATACCATGGACAGTACCCGAAAGCTGCATGAAGATTTGAAGCTGGTCAGTACTGAGTTGCTGTCGGATATTCGTGATCTGGATTTTGCCCAGGCAAGCAGTCAATTGTCTTTTGAATCTTTCGTATTGCAGGCGGCTCAGCAAAGCTATGTGAAAATTGCGGGTCTCTCTTTGTTCAACAGTCTACGATAAATTTCTGTTTATATATCTGTCTCCGACACCTACCTTCAAGACATAAAAAAGCCGCCTGAATAAGGCGGCTGTGTCGAAAACAAACATTCTTCTTTGTCGAAACACTCAAGAACAAACTGCAGATATTTCGATGCTATTGCTTGCTGCTGTTCAGTTGCGTACGTAAAACTGGTACATGCCACCGAAGGTTAATGGGTTTCTCTCTTCGTAGGCTTCCCAGTAGCCCAGGTTGCGCATGCGTTCATCGAGAGGGTAAGTCTTGCGATAGGTCTGATAGTGTTTGGCTGGTACCCGAACAAAACCAAGAAACTCCATGTCCAGATCTTCACAAAAGGCCTCGATTTGCAGTGGTGTAAATCGGTGCTCCTGCTCATGAAACAGAAGATCACGGCAGCCGCTCAGGCTATAGAAATCTGGTGATGACAATACAGCAGGCCATTGTTCCGGGCGAGAGAGAATTTGCCTTCTCAGTTCGCGCATATCTTTCGGACGACTTTGCAGTTGCTGTTCTGCAATCATTTCGCGACACATTACAACTTCAGAGCGAGCCCGTTCGCTGTACAAGCCGATTTTCATAATACCGCCAGGCCTGAGCAGCTGTTTTAGAACTCTGGCGCCTTCCTGGGGAGAATTCATATGATGCAGTACGCCGCTGCATTCAATAATATCGAAGCGCTTCTTGATATTTTGTAATTCCAGAATGTCCGCTTGAAGAAATTCGATATTGTTTAGCTGATATTGATCCGCTTTCACCTTGGCGTAAGCCAAACTGGCATGACTGATGTCAATCGCGGTTACCTGAGTGTTTCTGAAATAACGCGCACACTGTAGGGCGTGCTTACCCGTGCCGCTGCCGGCCACTAAAACCTGGAGGGTTTGCCCTTGCTGTTTGGGGACAAAACCATGCTCGGGCAGAGCGGTGTCCAGAGCCTGCTGATATTCTGTTGGCGTTTGATAGGGCAGAGCCAGCCAACGAGGATAAGGGTTTTCCTCGTATTGAGCTTTGACTCGGCAAGATACGCTATCGCTGATGGTGCCAAGGCTTTCGATGCGAATTTCTTTTTCCGCCTGACTGAAGCACAACTTCAGCAGTTGTCCGAGATTCGTCAGCAGGGCGCCGCCGGTATTAATTGCTGAAGCCGTATCAATCATATGATTGAGCATGGCGCCGTTATATAAACTGGGAAAACAGCTGCTGGGCTCGTACATCACCAGACTGACCCAGTTATCCAGCAGAGTCAGCTGTTGCTGCTGGTCCAGCTCTTTATGCTGGAGAATCAATTCAGATTGCTGGATTCGGCCTTCCAAAACCAGACGCTCACTGTCGTCGTAAGCCATAACATGTTCATTGTTAAAGGCCTGGATCGCGAGGCAAATCTTCAAATTCAATTCGTCGAGATTGCAACGCCGGGCAAACAACAAATGCTGTCTAACCGAACTGTTCAAATCCTCAATCAAATCCGAACTGAAAATGACGACCTTAAGGGCCTGTAGATAAAGTGTGTCCTTGCTCAGCTGGGCAATATCGACTTGGCTGTTTTTGTCACTTAGCTGGTAGCGGTGCGCCAGCAAAGACGCAATCAGACGTGATAGGTCACTGTGGTCGACATCTTCCAGACCCAGATAGAACCGCAGCTGCTCGTCGAGTTCCGGAGTATCCGTGTCCGCAGTCAGCTGCTTTAAACAGGCAAACAGATTACTTTTAACATGGGGATCATCAGGGTTTTGATGAATCAGGCGCTTATAGATGTTGAAGGCGCTGACGATTTCCCCTTGATGGAAGCAGCTGTAAGCATAAGCCGCCTTCGCCCGGAAGTGGCTGGGTTCGAGCTTTACTGTTTTCTGAAAGCATTCACGGGCTTTCTCGTGTTCGTTTTCGGCCAGATATACGTGGCCCAGGCTAAACCAGCAGACGCTGGCATTGGGGGCATACTGTAGGGCTTGGCGGATAAACTTCTTGGCTTTCCTCAGCTCATTACAATCCAGAGCGATACGTGAGAGTAGGGCAAGAGCATCCGCGCACTGGGGGTAGATATGCAAAATATTTTTGCAATACTCCCGACAACGCTGGCGTAACTGAGCGACCTTTTGTTGTGAGATTCCCGGTGCCAGACTCTCGCCGTAACAATCGGAAGATTTTCTCAAAAGCTTGTTGAGAATTCTCCATTGCCCGTGACTGAGATTCAGCTCGGTATGATGTTCGCTTTGTGCCCTGGACGGGGTCTGCCTTATCGCTGCTTGTGTCACAATTTAGCCTTCCCAATTCTAATTCAAGCGTTTTGCTACAGTGCCAATTTCTTAACGACTTTCTGCAAACGCTGTTGAGTATTTAGGGAAAATGCAAATACCTTGCCAATCGCAGCAAAAATACTGATGGCTGAGCATGTTTGGGTAAATTTCAATAAAATCAGTATCTTATTAGGATGTCTGGTAAGAGGTTTAAGCAAAAAAGAAAGCCGCAGGCTCGGCTGCGGCAAAAAATTGCCATTGTGGCAATTGGGGGGAGTAGTTCGTTTTTGGCTTCCGCCTGGCTTGGCGGAGGCCGGAAATTACTTGGCGACACTCAGATAGCTGATGGCTCCACGCTTGGCTTTATTCAGAGCATCGGCCTGCTTGCTCAGATCTTCCTGGCGCTGCTTTAGATCCTCAATCACAGATTGGTAGCACTCCAGAATACGACCGAGTTCGAGAATATCTTGTTCGGTGGCGACACCCTGGCCGGCAATTTGTCCCCCGTCCAGGATCGTTCTCAGCTGCTGGTCAATATCGAGAAGTTGATTCCAGCTTTCTTCTTGCGCGGCATCAATGATGGCCAGGCGCAGATTGCGAATAGCGCTCATAAAAGTCCTGTCTTTGTGTGCTGGGGCAGTGTGCCCTAAATTCTGTTCCACGGTGCTGTCCTTTTTCACTGCCGGTTAAAGCAAGTGTCAATCTAGCAAATAGCGAGTTAGCAAATAGCAGGCCAGCCTTAAGCTTCGATTTCCTGCCAAGCGGCATAAATGCCATGCAACAAGCTATACACTTCTTCAATCATTGCTGGACTGTTCTCTGCGTTGGCGCTGAACAAACGAAAGGTCATATAGTCGTACAACTGCTCAAGGTCGCGGGTCATATCTGGATTGTGCTTGTGGTCCAGTGACTCGCGCAGACAGTCAATCATCTCGGTGGCTTTACCAATAAAGCGGCTGCGTTGCTCGTGTTCGCCGCGTTCGGCATGACCTTTGGCTTTCGCCAAGCGGTCTAAAGCGCCCCCCATGAGCAAACTGATCAGTTTATGTGGCGATGCATCCAATGCGCTATAGCTGTTGTTTCGCTGATATTGCGCTGCTGCAGAACCTGAACCGTAAAACATAATATACCCCGTGTGTTTTTAACGATGCGTCATCGCACAGATGTGTTATGTAAATGTTTTCGGCCAGGGGCAGGGTGGCTTTAATAAAATCCCGGAAATTTATCTGCCGTTGGTCGAGCGGCAAATTTTCGTTGAATGGCAAGGGAAGGAGCGGAAGTGAGTTGCCGTATGTCATTAATATTTCGAATTTTTTCCGCCTTCAATTTATCGAAGGTTGTATGTTTTTTGTTCGTGCTTAGAGGGCGCTGTACCTCCTTCTTTAATATAAGAAGGTTGAAACCTCGGCCAAAAAATCAATATTTTGCGTCTGAATTGGGATCAGGAAAAATAACGATGAAAAATATGACAAACAAATTTTTATTGTCTATATATAGAAACCGTAATCATTGTCTTATCTGGTATAGCCACGATTATTTCTGATAGGCCAATGAGTGCTCAATAGACTGGAAGCCCGTTATTTAAGGGCTCCTGGCGAATTTTAAGGATGTTCCTGAGAAACCGATTTGCTACCCCTCCTTATTAGAAACCCTGATCTTTATGGGTTCTCTGTTTAAAAACGCGACAAGCGGTCAATATCCCGTTAAAGCATTTTCCCCTACTGCCGTTAAGACCATTGAAACATTTTGCTTTGGCAAATATGGATCAGGATGCAGGTGCCAGCTTTGGTACAGATTGTGCAACCGGTGGTTTTCCAATTTCGGAAGTATCAAAGATTGAACAATCATCTTCGTCAGAATGCACGATTGGGCGTCTTGGTCAAAAAGGTCGCGAGCTTGCTTAGGCAGGAACGCAGGTAATCTCTAAGGAGTAATGATATGGCTTCGGTTATTAATACAAATATGGCGTCGCTGACAGCGCAACGTAACTTGAGTAGCGCTCAAGGTGCTCAAGCGGATGCCATGCAACGCCTGTCTTCAGGTCTACGAATTAACAGCGCAAAGGACGATGCTGCCGGTTTGGCAATCTCCACTCGCTTCTCTTCACAGACCCAGGGTTTGGCGGTGGCAATCCGTAACTCGGGTGATGGTATCTCTTTGGCGCAAACCGCCGAAGGTGCTTTGGGTACCATGACAGAATCTTTGCAGCGTGTACGTGAACTCGCTCTGCAGGCAGCGAACGGTACGAACTCCGCTTCTGACCGTGAAGCTCTGAACGCAGAAGCTCAGCAAATGATTGCTGAAATCACACGTACCGCAAAAGAAACCAACTTTAACGGCCAGAAGCTGTTAGATGGTACCTTCGATACAAAATTCCAGGTAGGCGCCAACGGTGGTGAGACCATCGATGTTCAGGTTTCAGACTTGAGCGTAGACAAGCTGGGTGTGTCGGACCAGGCAGGTGTCTCTGCTGTCGGTACTGACTCAGCATTGGGTAACGGTGATTTGATCATCAACGGTGTTTCAATTTCCACTTCATCCGCTGCTGATGACGATGCCTCAACTGATAACGCAGGTGCTTCTGCGATTGCTAAAGCAGCCGCAATTAACAAGCACACTGATGAAACCGGAGTGAGAGCAGTTGTAGACGAAAACAATGTGGCAGGTTCTGTGCAAACAGCGGGTGCCATTACAGGTCAGAGCTTGACTTTAAATGGCGTCTCCATTCAGGTCGACACTACCGGTGACGCAGCGACTACTCGTGCTGCAGTAGCTTCAGCAATAAACGCCGTCTCTGAGCAAACTGGTGTTAAGGCTGTTGATACTGAAGATGCGGCAACAGGTGTTACTTTGCAAGCTGCTGATGGTCGTAATATTGAACTGGACTTCGGGGCGGGTGGTTTAACCGCTGCAAATACAGGCTTGGCTGCAGGTGGCACTTATGAAGGTGGCTTTACGCTGATCGCCGAAGGCGACACTAAAACCATCGATATTGATGGTGGTAATGGAACTGGTAATGGTGATATTGCTAACGCCGGTCTGGCGAAGGGCGAATACACACCAGGCGTGAGTGCAGTAAGTGCTTCCGCTAAAACTGGTGACGTAGGTACGGCCGCTACAGCTGCGACGGGTACAATTGATTTGTCTAACTTCCTGGCGGATAACTCAGGTGGTGGCCCTCACACCGTAGTAGTAACGGTAGATGGAACAGACCAGACTTGGACATTTGATGCGGATTTGTCCGGTGCGGGTGCGGACAATGATGACATTATTGCTGATTTGGCTGGCCAGAGTGGCATAACCTTAACCGCAGTTAACGGCGGTGCTGCGCAGGATGGTTTGTTTACCATTACATCCAGCTCAACCGGTGCTACTTCCACATTGGCAACAGGTGCAACGGCTGGTAACGGTGCGGGTACTGCAATCACTGGGTACACGGCTGGTGCAGACTTGGTTGGTCCTTCTGACCGAGATTTGGATGCCGGTGATCTTGTGATCAATAACGTTGCAATTAAAGCTGCGCAGGCTGGTGATGATACGGCTTCTTATGCCGATGCTGCGAGTTCTTCCAAGCAAGCTTCCGGTATTTCGATTGCTGCGGCGATCAATAAGTCTACGAGCGAGACAGGCGTTTCGGCTGAAGTGAATGCTACTGAGTTTGTGGGTGGTTCCAGCACCACGGCACCAGCGGCAGCCGGTTCGGCGGGCGGTGTAGGTAACACCGGTGCCGTATGGGTGAATGGTGTTGAAGTTAGCTTGACTGTTCAGGCAGACGCCGGTTCAAGTCGTGCCCATGCCCTGGAGCAGATCAACAAAGTATCTGGCCAGACAGGCGTTACTGCAGCCGACAACGGTGAGAGTTTGACTCTGACAGCGGCTGATGGCCGAAACATTGTATTGGCATTCGATACCAATGATACGACTCCTGCTGATGGCGTAACAGCAGCTCACTTTGGTTTGGGTGGAAGTGATATTTCTTCCTCAGACCTGGCAAGTAAGACCGATGCCGATGCTGCAGCGGTTACGACATACTCAACCGTAACCCTGACAGGCGCTGGTGATATCGAAGTAGGTGCGGGTATCAATGGCAGTACTGCTCTGGATGAGTTGGGCTTCACAGCCGGTAACTTCGGCGGCGGTGAAGACGGTACTTTCTTGAAAGATATCGATCTGACCACAGTCGATGGTGCAAATGCGGCTCTGACTGCAATCGATAACGCTCTGGACACTGTGAATGCTCAGCGTGCAGACCTGGGTGCGATTCAAAACCGCTTTGAAACCACCGTGAAGAACTTGCAGGTGAATGCTGAGAACCTGACGGCTTCGAACTCTCGTATTCGTGACGCTGACTTTGCTGCTGAAACGGCTGAGTTGTCCCGAGCTCGAGTTCTACAGCAGGCAGGTACGTCAATCTTGGCCCAGGCCAATGCCCTGCCAAACCAGGTGTTGTCACTGCTCCAGTAATTCAGGGGTAGGTAACCTAGAGGAACGGGGAGTCACAGACTCCCCTGACCAAGCAGCGGCCTGAGGAAGATATTATGAACGAAATGCAAACCTCTTATACAGCGACCCAGCTAAGTGTTAAGCCTAGCGAGCCGGTTAAGCCTGTAGCGAGCAATGCTGGTGTTCAGACTCAGGTGTCTGCTGAACCTTCCATTGAACAGGCAGCGCCCAGTTCAGAGGCGGTACAGCAGGACTTGGAAAAGGCCGTTTCTCGTTTGAATGATTATGTGCAGTCCACTCAGCGAGATTTGAAATTTTCCATGGATGAAGATACCGGTCAAACCGTTATTACGGTAACTGATCGCTACACATCCGAAGTCATTCGCCAGCTGCCGGATCAGGTGGTTTTAGATTTGGCAAAGAAGTTAAACCAGGAAGAACCTTTAAAGCTCTTTAGCGCTCACGCATAAATTGACCGGTCAGCTGAATTATGTTCGGTTGACCGGTTAAGCTAAGCAAAAAAAGACAAACGGTTTTTCAACGTTACCAGAGGATTTTTAAAAGAGACATTTAACGATACCGTAGTTCGATAAAAGTCATAAGTTTCAAGAGATTAAATATTTTTGTTAGCCATAACAAACACCGATTCGAACGCATATTTAAACCCTTGAAATAAAAATTCTTTAGAGAACGCGATCTGTTTCATTCGATGAATGGTTTTATGGCCGCCTAAATTTTCAACGATTAAGGCCGCCAAACCAAGAGAATCGGATGTAAATGGGTTGCGTGCTCGCGTTTGCGTGTACGCCTTTTTTGACAAAGGTGTTTGTTATGGCTTCGATCATTAATACCAATATGGCGTCGTTGATGGCGCAACGTAATTTAAGCAAGTCGCAGGGTGCGCAGGCTGAGGCCATGCAGCGCCTGTCTTCGGGTTTGCGCATAAACAGCGCAAAGGACGATGCGGCAGGACTTGCAATTTCCACTCGTTTTTCTTCTCAAACCCAGGGCCTTGCCGTTGCAATACGTAACTCCGGTGATGGTATTTCTCTGGCTCAAACCGCCGAAGGTGCCCTGGGCACGATGACGGAATCTCTACAGCGTATCCGCGAACTGGCTTTGCAGGCAGCGAATGGGACTAACTCAGCTTCGGACCGGGAAGCACTGAACGCTGAAGCGCAGCAAATGATTGCTGAGATTACCCGCACAGCAAAAGAAACCAATTTCAATGGCCAGAAATTGCTGGACGGAACTTTTGATACCAAATTTCAAGTGGGTGCCAATGGTGGCGAAACCATTGATGTTCAGGTGGCCGATTTGAGCGTGGATAAACTCGGTGTGTCGGACCAGTCGGGTGTTTCGGCGGTTGGTACCGATTCCGCGCTTGGAAATGGTGATTTGATTATTAACGGGATTACCATTTCCTCATCGTCAGCAGCCGATGACGATGCCTCGACGGATAATGCCGGTGCATCAGCCATTTCTAAAGTGGCGGCAATCAACAAGCACACGAATGAAACCGGTGTAAGGGCGGTGGTGGATGAAAACACGGTAGCAGGTTCGGTACAGACTGCCGCTGCGGTTACCGGTGACAGTTTGACATTGAATGGCGTCGCCATTCAGGTAGACACAACCGGTGACGCCGCGACAACTCGCGCGGCAGTCGCGTCAGCAATTAATGCGGTTTCTGAACAAACCGGTGTAAAAGCAATCAATACCGATGATGCCGCAACCGGTGTAACTCTGGAAACCGCTGACGGTCGTAATATTCAACTGGATTTTGGAACGGGTGGTTTAACGGCTGAAAATACCGGTCTGGCTGCAGGTGGAACCTATGAAGGCGGGTTTACCTTGGTCGCCGAAGGCGATACAAAAGTGATCGGCATTGATGGCGGAAACGGTACAGGCAATGGTGATCTGGCGAATGCCGGCTTGTCGAAAGGTGATTATTCCCCAGGGGTTAGCGTTGTCAGTTCATCTGCGAAGACGGGCACTCCGGCGGGAACTTCGGGTGGAACAGCGGCGACGGCGGCAACCGCCACGATTGACCTTGCTGCTTTCGCCGGCGCGGCTTCTGGCTCGGATATAGAACAGACGATCACTCTGGATGGTTCGGAGATAACGCTGACTAAGGTGGACGGTACCGCAGCGTATGCCGATGACACGGCCTTGATTGCCGATTTGGCTTCACAGTTTACGGCCGCGGGATATACCTTGACGGACTCGGGGGGTGATGATGATAAGTTTACGATTACCGCAAATACTACGGGCGCAACCACAACGATTGCAGCGGGTACCACCGGGACGCCGATAACGATTGATGCGAGCACAGATGGTACAGACGCCGTTGCTGGCACCCCAACGGTACCGGATCGAGATTTGGATGCGGGTGATCTGGTGATCAACAACGTTGCTATTAAAGCGGCTCAAGCAGGCGATGATACGGCGTCTTATGATGACGCGGACAGTTCAACCAAAGAAGCATCCGGTATTTCGATAGCAGCAGCGATTAATAAGTCCACTGGCGAAACCGGGGTCAGTGCCAATGTGAACGCCACTGAATTTGTCGGCGGCTCAAGCACTACGGCGGGTACGGCGGGCAATACTGCAGCGGTCTGGGTGAACGGCGTTGAAGTGTCCTTAACCGTGCAAACCGATGAAGGCTCGAACCGAGCCCATGCTCTGGAGCAAATCAATAAAGTCAGTGGACAAACCGGTGTCATTGCTACCGATAATGGTGAAAGTCTGACTCTGTCTGCAGCGGATGGCCGCAATATTGTGCTGGCCTTCGATACCAATGCCGGTGGCACTGGAGGGGTTGCCAGTGATTTTGGGCTGGCGGGGTCGTCCGGTATTTCTTCTTCTGATATCACTACCGCAGGCGGTACCAAAGCTGACGCTGATGCCGTTGCGGAAACCACCTATTCAACAGTAACACTGACCGGTGCTGGTGATATTGAAGTCGGCGCGGGCATAAACGGCAGCACTAAACTTAATGAACTGGGTTTCACCGCTGGCTCTTTCGGTGGCGGGGAAGACGGTACCTTCCTGAAGGATCTTGATCTCACCACCGTGGAAGGTGCCAATGCGGCCCTAACGGCGATCGATAATGCTTTGGATACGGTCAATGCCCAGCGCGCTGATCTCGGTGCCATTCAAAACCGTTTTGAAACAACGGTGAAAAATCTGCAGGTCAATGCTGAAAACCTGACGGCCTCGAATTCGCGTATTCGCGATGCTGACTTCGCCTCCGAAACGGCAGAGTTATCGCGTACTCGGGTTTTACAGCAGGCCGGTACTTCAATCCTGGCCCAGGCTAATGCCTTGCCTCAACAAGTGTTGTCACTGCTTCAGTAAGGGTTGGCAACAGGAGAGGGGAGTCTTGGTCATTCGTACCGGGGCTCCCAGGTATCCGCAAGAAACTGAGGAATAGGCTATGAACGAAGTGCAATCCAGCCATGCTGCCATGCCCAGCCGAACTTCAGCCGTTAGACCGGTAGAGAAACCGACCAATGGCGGCAAAGATTTGCCTCCCGGGGATGGAGAGACTACAGAAATCGTTAAGGAGGCCGTTAACCATAATGAGTCTGTACAAAAGGATTTGGCGCAAGCGGTCTCTCGTTTGAATGAGTATGTGCAGTCCAGTCAACGAGAGTTGCAGTTTTCAATGGATGAAAGCACCGGGCGCACGGTCATTACGGTGATTGACAGGAATACCTCCAAGGTAATTCGTCAGTTACCCGATGATGTTGCCCTGGACTTGGCCCGAAAATTGAATGAAGAAGAGCCGATAAGACTGTTCAGTGCTCATGCCTAGGTTGCCCACAAGGCGAACGGGCAAAGGGTTCATCAATACCCGGAGTCGTCGCAGTCCATGGCCCGCAAGGGTCTGTTTTCAGTGATAAGCCCCACCCCTGGGGCTTGTCGCGGTTAACACCACATAAAATCAGAGATTGGAATATCGCTCGGTATTCGGGGAGTTAAACATGGCCAGTATTTCCTCCGTTGGTGTGGGATCAGGCGTTCTAAATAATGATTTGATCGATCAGCTGATCGAGGCGGAACGCAGCCCGACGGATAAGCGTCTGGACACTGAGAAAGTTGACCTCGAAACTAAAATTTCCGAACTGGGTAATATCAAAAGCGCCGTATCGAGTTTGCAATCGGCGGTGAGTTCTTTAACCCTGGCGTCCTCTTTTGAAACCAATACCACGTCAAGCAGCGATACGAACAAGCTAACCGCGACAGCCAGTAGCTTGGCCAGTGCCGGTGTCTATACGGTGGAAACCACGCAACTTGCCCGTTCCCAAACCCTGGCGTCAAAAACCTATGGCAGTCTGAACGATGTCGTAGGGCAGGGCACTTTGGTGTTTAAATTCGGCGAGGTGGAAACCACGCTTGCTGCGGATAAGAGTGTTACCAGTTTTGACAGCTTTACCCAGGACAATGCGCAAGCCAGCAAAAGCATCACTATTAATTCCGGTAATCACACCCTCGCGGGTGTCCGCGATGCAATTAACTCGGCCAATATGGGTGTCCGCGCTTCTATTGTCGATACCGGTGATGGTTTTCGTTTGCTATTTGAATCTGAAAAAACCGGTGCAAAAAATGGTTTTACCATCGAAACCCAGAACGCCAACAATGGCTTGGACGATTTTAATTTTAATCAGTCTGACAGCGATAATGTGTTGCATGCAACCAATGCGGTTGACGCAAACCTGACCGTAAATGGTTTGGAAATCAGCCGGGAATCCAATCAGGTTACGGGTGTAATTAACGGCGTTACATTGAATCTGCGTCAGACTTCTGTAGGCGAGCCGGTGACCTTAACCGTTGAAGCGGATATGGAAACCATCAATAAGCGCATGCAGGATTTTGTAACGTCCTATAACGAACTCAAAACCCTGACAAATAATCTGACGGCTTATAATGTTGAAGAGCAATCCGGCAGTATTTTTACCGGGGATCCCAGTGTCCGAAATTTGGAAAACCAGCTCAAGCGTATTTTGAGCAGTGCGATACCCGTAAGTGCCCAGGGCAGCATTAACTCCCTCGCGGAAATTGGAATCAAAACCGATAATAAAACGGGCATCATCAGCTTCGATTCCACTGAATTTACCAACTATGCCAGGAACGAACCCGAGGCCTTAACCAAATTATTTGGCACAACCGGTGTGGGTGCTTCCAACGTTGAATATATTCGTGGCAACAATCAAACCAAATCTGGTGACTACGATGTGGTGGTGACCCAGTTGGCCACACAGGGCGAGTTCAGTGGTAATGCGACAGCCGGTGGCTCCTATATTATCAATGCCCAGAATGACGACTTTAATATTAATATCGATGGTGTAACGTCCAACAGCATCACTCTGACCCAAGGAACCTATACCGGGTCTGAGTTGGCCAATCTTCTGCAAACCCAGATCAATGCCGACGAAAAATTGAAAGACAATGCCAAATCTGTAGCCGTCGAATTTGATAGCAGTAACAACAGTTTCAGCATTACCTCGGCCAGTTTCGGCTCCAAATCTTCCGTATCGTTTAGCAGTATCGACAACAATATGGCGGCGGAACTCGGGCTGTATACGCCCGGACAAGGGCCTAGAACTCTGGACCTGACCAGTGCGTTGAGCACTACCACCGATCTAAACAGTGCAGTGGTCATTGATAGCAGCAATGACAATTTCACCTTGAAGGTTGCCGGTATTGAAAGTGGCAATATTGCCATTGCCCAAGGCAGCTACGGTGACGGGGACAGTTTGGCGAGCGCCATTCAAAGTGCGATCAATGCGGACAGCAACTTGTCGGGTGAAGGCCTGGTTGCATCTGTCAGTTACAGCGGTGAGCAGGACGGTGGCCAATTCACCATCAGTTTTAACGATGATGAAACCTACCAATTGCTCTCGGCTGATACGGGGCTGGCGTCTTTGGGAATTAATGCCAATGTGTCGTCCACCAGTAAAGCGGATGCTCTGGCGAGTGCAGATACATTAGCGACGCCTTTCGTGGTTGATGCGAATAACGATACGTTCAGCTTGAGCTTAAATGGCACAAGCTACGATGACCTGCAAATTGCCCAGGCCACGTATACCACCGGTGCAGCATTGGCGACGGCGGTACAGAATGCGATAAATGCCCAAACCGGAACCGGAGAAACCGCGCAAACCTCTGCGGGTAGTGTGGATCTTTCCAGCCCGATTGATTTCAGTGCGGCTAACCGCAGCTTCACAGTGTCAGTTGATGGTGGTGCCGATGTTGAGGTTGTTGTAAATCAAAATGCTACGACAGATCTCAATGGGGATACCCAGATTGATGAGAACGACAACCTCAAGGCTATTCAGGATGCTCTGGATTCGGCATTAGGCGGCGGTGTTCTTACCGCGTCACTGGACTCCGGCAATCTGGTGTTGACAGGCAGCACCATTGGCAATAGCGGCAGCATCGATGTTAAACAGGATGGTCGCCTGGCGAGCTTGAGTGCAGGAAGTGTCGATACCAGCACCTTTGACAATACCACCGATTTTACGGGTGCAGCCTTTACGCTCACTTTAAATGGCGGAAGCCCGGTGAATGTCGATCTGAGTAGCATCACGGTACCCGCTTCCGGCCCCACGACCCTGCTTGCTGACATTCAGGCCCAGCTTGATACGGCGCTAGGCACCGCAGGCTTATCGGCCGGGGATATTGTGGTTAAGCAGAATGCCTCCAATCAGATCTACTTTGAAGGCATCAATGCTGCCGACGGCGAAACCCTGGCAATCAGTGGTATCAGCAATGACTTACTTGGCCTGACGGGAGTGACGGCTACTGCGGGTCTGGATGGCTTTGGCTTGAGTTCCGGTGTTAGCAATGGTGTCGACGGAAGTAATGCGACGGTCAGCTTTCAGGGAGGCAACCAGGAAGGTGGTTTGCGTATTGCCTTTGGCAATGGCGACAGTTTCAGAATCACCGCTGCGGAAGAGGCCATGGCCAGCAGCTTAGGCATAAAGGCCAGTGATGGTAGCGAAACCGATGTGGTCAAAGGCAAGGATGTGGCCGGTACCATCAATGGTGTTGCTGCCGTTGGCAGTGGCCAGCGTTTGACCGGACCTGAAGGAAACGATGCCTATGGTTTGGCTCTGCGAATAACCGGCGATGCTATTGGCAAACGCGGTACGGTGAACTTCAATTTGGGGTTGGCAGAGCAAACCGAGCGTTTTCTTGAGGCCGCACTCAGTACAACAGGTTTCCTGACGGAAAAGGAATCAGGCTTCCAGGCTTCCTTGAAGGAAATTTCCGAAGAGAAGGCAAAATTGGAAACCCGGATGGAAACCCGTCGCAGTTCCTTGAGTCGACAGTTCACTTATTACGATACGTTGGTTGCCCAGCTGAACTCTTCACTGGACTTTATCAAAGCGAACTTCGACGCCCTCAATGCCCAAAGTAACAATTAGTGCGGTATCGGATTTTTTCTTAAAAGCTGCCGCATTTTTCATCGATTTTTAGCGTTCTGCTTTAAATTATTGATTTTTCCTGTCATTTAATTGACTCCCGCCAAGGTATTGACTATTAATTACCATATGATTTCTGCGCAGTAATCGTGGTCAACTATGTGACAGTGACCACGGACTGGGCAAAAAATGTACGTAGGTAATGAGGAAGCAAGACAATGTGGCGAGACATCAAAGTGTTAGTGGTTGATGATGATGGGGAGCGGCGCCACAATTTGAAAGTGATATTGGACTTCCTTGGTGAGCCCAGTATCGCCACGTCTTTATCCGGTTGGCGAACCTTTATTGACAGCAGCGGCGAGCAGCCTGAAGAATTTGTCGCGGTGTTGCTTGGTGATTGCCAGGCCGACAGTCCGGCTCAGGAACAGATTCAGGAAATTCACGATTGGGACGCGAACCTGCCGATTATTGTTCTCGGTAAGAAGTCCGCTGATCTTGAAGCCTTGCGCGAAGGCCTGTCCAGTGAATTGCGACACAGCGTTGTTGCCGCCATTCACACACCACCAACGTATAATCAGCTGCTGGATACTCTGCATAGGGCTCAGCGTTATCGCGAAGCCAAACGCATGGCGGCCAGCTCAAATGGCCAGCGCCCTTCACATTTGTTCCGCAGTTTAGTCGGCACTTCCCGTGAAATTCAAACCGTTCGTACTATGATGTCCCAGGTCGCGGATAAAGATGTATCGGTGTTGATTACGGGAGAATCCGGTACCGGCAAAGAGGTGGTTGCTCGTAATCTGCATTACCATTCAGATCGTCGAGAAGAGCCTTTTGTACCTGTAAACTGTGGTGCGATTCCGCCAGATTTGTTGGAAAGCGAATTATTTGGTCATGAGAAAGGGGCTTTTACCGGAGCCATCAGCTCGCGGGCAGGGCGCTTTGAAATGGCCGAGGGTGGCACTTTATTTCTTGATGAAATAGGTGACATGCCCTTGAATATGCAGGTGAAAATTCTGCGGGTTTTACAGGAAAAAACGTTTGAACGTGTTGGTGGAAACAAGAGCATTCCCACCAATGTTCGGATCATCGCTGCGACCCACCGGAACTTGGAGAGCATGATCGAAGAAGGCAGCTTCCGGGAAGATCTGTACTATCGCTTGAATGTCTTCCCCATTGAGATGCCTTCTTTGCGTGAGCGCGATGAAGATATCCCGCTGCTATTGAACGAGTTGGTCTCTCGCCTTGAAAGCGAAAATCGCGGCTCCATTCGTTTTAATTCCGCTGCGATTTTGTCCCTTTGTCGTCATCAGTGGTCGGGCAATGTTCGCGAATTGGCGAATCTTGTTGAGCGCATGGCGATCATGTATCCCTATGGTGTAGTGGGGGTGCAGGACTTGCCGACAAAATATCGCCACGTTGAGGTGGAAGAGGAAGATTTCGGTATTGCGGAGGAATCCGGACCTCGCCAAACCAATGTCGTGAGCATGTTCGACACCACTTTATTGCCTGAAACCGGCATTAATTTGAAAGAATATCTGGCCAATCTCGAAAAGAGTTTGATTGAGCAAGCACTGGATGATTCCGGTGGTGTTGTGGCGCGAGCCGCAGATCGATTGACCATCCGTCGCACCACTCTGGTTGAAAAACTGCGTAAATACGGATTACAGCGCGGTTGAATCAGCAATAGAAACTCCACTCAAAAGGCCCGATTCTCGGGCCTTTTTTCGTTTTAAATCATCGTTCTCCGGTATCTTGCTGGCCTCTGATCGAGGTTTGTAGCTTGGGTATATTCTCATAGTCATTTGATTGTTTTTTAAATTGGCACTGGCTTTGCAGTAACCCGGTATCTGCGAAGAGTCGCCAGTTTTCCGGCACCTCGCCTGGTTTTTATTTGCTTGGGGTAAGAATTCACGATGCCTTCACCGACCGCTTTGGATGTTTCGGCGCTAGCGAAATCAAACATTGCCTTTGATTTTAATCCCGATGTCGCACGCCTTCAGGAGGCATTTACTCAGTTTAATGAGCTGTCCCAGCACTTGGCTGAATCCTATCAGTTGCTGGAAGACCGCGTCACTGAACTCACTGATGAACTGAACAGCGTCAGCCAGCAACGCATACAGGAGCTGGCGGAGAAGGAACAGTTGGCCAGCCGATTGGAAACGCTTTTGTCGGTATTACCCGGTGGCGTAGTCGTGCTCGACGATAAGGGGCTTGTACGCCAATGTAATCCTGCTGCGACATTGTTATTGGGTGAAGACATCAACGGTCGCCTGTGGCGGGACATCGTTCAGAATTGTTTTTCACCCCGGCAGAATGACGGGCATGAAGTCTCGACGCGGGACGGCCGCTTCTTCAGTATCGCGACTTCGTCCATCGATGAAGGAGGCCAGATTATTCTCCTGACTGACCAAACCCCAACGCGTAAGTTGCAGGCAGAGCTGAGCCGGCATGAACGACTTTCGGCAATGGGGCGTATGGTATCTGCTCTGGCCCATCAAATTCGCACGCCCCTGTCTACCGCGATGCTGTACGCGGGGCATTTGTCGTCCGGACAACTGTCTCCTGAGAAAAGTAATCAATTTGCTAATAAGCTAATGGGACGCCTGAGTCATTTGGAACAGCAGGTACAGGATATGTTGCTGTTCGCCAAAGGCGAACTGCCATTGAACGACACCATAGATTTAAACGATTTGTGCCAGGGCGTTCGCGAAGCAATGGAAGAGCCTTTGTCCAGCAGTGAGTCTCACTGTCATTTTATTCCTGCGGAGAATGAATGCTATCTGCGTTGCAATCGCGAAGCGCTGATTGGTGCCATTTTAAATCTGGCTAACAATGCCATCCAGGCCGTGACCAAAAACGCTCAACTGACGGTAGAGTTTATTGTTGGCGAAGAAGCTGTGCAGATTGTGGTGAGCGATCAGGGGCCTGGGATCGAACAGGCCGATGTGAAAAAAGTGCAGGAATTATTTTATACCACCAAATCCCACGGCACCGGTTTGGGGTTGGCGGTGGTGCATTCCGTTGCAAAAGCCCACGGTGGTCATTTTGAGCTGAGTTCAGCGTTAGGGCAGGGAGCGTCAGCAACGATCCAATTGCCATTGCTGCAACATTCTTAATGGAAACTCCAAAAGCAAAACAGTATTCAGAAAGACAGAAAAGAACACGAGATAGGCAGGCGAGTTTATGATGGATAATCACAAAATCCTGGTAGTTGAAGATGATATGGATCTGCGCGAAGCACTCTGTGACACACTGGAGATGGCCGAGTATCGAGTAGTCGCTGCAGAAAGTGCAGAGCGTGCTTTACAGGAACTGGCTCTGCACAGTGATATTCATATGATTGTTTCAGACGTGAATATGGGGGGTATGTCGGGCCACGAACTGCTGGTACAGGTCAGGCAGCAATATGCTCACATCCCGATGTTATTGGTTACTGCCTATGCCAGTGTCAGCGATTCTGTTGAAGCCATGAGACTGGGGGCTGTGGATTATCTGGTGAAACCGTTTCAACCGAAATTGCTACTGGATACCGTGGCCAAATACGTGCGTGGCGCCGCGTGTTCTCAATTGGATGCGCCCATTGCCGAATCGGAATCGAGTCAGCAATTGTTGCGATTGGCCAGCCGTGTGGCTCAAACCGATTCTACGGTGCTGATTGTGGGTGAATCTGGAACCGGTAAGGAAGTCCTGGCTCGTTATGTTCACGATCAGTCTCCACGCGCCAGCAAGCCTTTTATCGCCATCAATTGTGCGGCGATTCCTGAAAACATGCTGGAAGCCATGTTGTTCGGTCATGAAAAGGGTGCGTACACGGGGGCGACCAGTTCTGCACCGGGTAAGTTCGAACAGGCAAATGGCGGTACGTTGCTCCTGGATGAAATTTCTGAAATGGATTTGGGTTTACAGGCCAAATTATTGCGTGTCTTGCAAGAGCGGGAAGTGGAGCGCCTGGGCGGTCGTAAAACCATCAAACTCGATGTGCGCGTTATTGCGACCTCTAACCGTGATATGCGCCATTATGTTGCCGAGGGTAAGTTCCGTGAAGATCTCTACTACCGCTTAAGCGTATTGCCTCTGCAGTGGGCGCCGCTGCGTGATCGTAAAGAGGATATTATCCCTCTGGCGAACAAGCTGTTGGAACGCCATGCCGAAAAACAACATCGTCATGGTATGGAACTGACCGCTTCCGCTCAGGATGCCATGCTGAGCTACGCTTGGCCTGGCAATGTTCGCGAGTTGGATAATGTTATGCAGCGTGCACTGATTCTTCAGGCTGGAAATCAAATTGTGGCAGAAGATCTGGGGCTGGAGTTTGCGAATCAATACAGCCCGAAACCTGATATTTTACCAGCGAATGTGAGTTCGCTTGAGCAAAAGGTTTCTACTCCGGGAACACATGAACTGTTTGATGCACAGGAAGATGAATTGAAAGAGGAGGTCGCGGAAGATCTTCATTCTGCAATGTTAGGTGATGACCTGAAACGCCGGGAGTTTGAAATCATTGTGCAAACTCTGAAGCAAGAAGGTGGCAGCAAAAAGAACACGGCGGGTCGACTGGGTATTAGCCCAAGAACCCTGCGTTATAAAATTGCACGCTTTAAAGATCTGGGGTTGAATGTGGACGCTCAGTTGGCTTGCTGATTGCCCAGCTTAAACTTTTCCATTAAAAAAGGGGCTATTTAGCCCCTTTTTTATTTCTGACGTACTGTGGCTTTAAATAATATCCAAATCCTGCTGTGCCATATGCTGACCCAGAAGTTCTGCGAGATCAGGACTGGCCTGATAGAACGCATCAATGCTCTGTGTGCTGATGTGATTGGATATCTGATCTGAGGAATCGAGCAGGCTGCTTCGGTTAAAGCTGAAATCTGCATCGATAAAGACATCACTGAGATCAATGTGGTCGAAGCCATTGCCACCGTTCAAATCCGGCAGGAGATCTACCGGTGTGGCAAGCGAGGTAAGGCCGGTTTCGTTTTCAAGAACAACTGTCTCCACATCATTGTTGCCGTCAGAATTTTCAGCTGCTGTTGAAGCCGTGGGCTCTCCAGAATCGACAACACTTGGAATGGCATCGTCGTCACCCAGTAAATTGCCGGCTTGGGAATCAGAATCTGTATCCGCTGAGGCGGTTACCTGGCCAACTTCAAAAGCAGGACCGGTGGCATTGTCTTCGGCATCAAACTGTTGCCCCCAGACTGATGCCCGGCCGTTCTGTGTCTGTTGCTCGCCCCAGGTAATCAGGTAACCGCCATCTTCCAAGGCAACGATGTGCGGCTCGGTTTGAACCCCTTGTTCCTGATGGTTGATCAGTCGGTTCTCGTAAATCGCATTGCCATCCGCGCTGTAGCGCGAAGCAAACACACCCAGTTGGTCCCCATCCTGAGCCGTCCAGGTCACGACGATATCACCGTTGTTCAGGCCGGCAACTTCGGGTTTGGCACTGAAGGCGTTTTCTGAGCTGTGAACAACAATGGCGTCGTTCAGAAGACGGCTACCATTATGGTCGTAGCGCTGAACCATGACCTGAGCTTCATTATCCTGACTGACAGCTAACCAGCTCACGGCAAAGCCACCATCTGCCGTAGCACTGATATGCGTTTGGAATTGTGGATTGCTGGAATCGGACAGGCTGAATTCTGCGCTCAGTGCATTGCCTTCACTATCAAAAAGTTTGGCTGTCGCTTGTGGTATGCCATTGGCATTTTGAGCATCCCAGGAAACAATGAAACGGCCATCGGATAGGGTCGTGATGCTGGGGTTTGCCTGATGGCCAATTGTGCTATCGCTTACTCGAACATCACCGCTGATGGCTTCACCGGCGGCATCAAATACGCGCATATAAACACCTTCGCCGCTACCGTCCTGGCCGTGGCTCATCCAACTGATGACATAGCCCCCATTGGGCAAATCACTAATGCTGGGGGATTGCTGATTGGAGTCGGTATAAACATTAATTTGGGTTTCCGGTCCCACTGCCTGATTGTTCTCATCATACCGCTGGGCATAGATACCATTCAGGTCGCCATCCTGATCCCTTGACTGCCAAGTGATGACGTAGCCGCCGTCGGCCAGTCCGATAACATCGGAGTTCACCTGATCGCCTTCTGTAAAGCTGTTGACTTTAAAGCTTTCACTGTGAGGATTACCTTGGGCATCGTATCGCTGGGCAAAAACATCAAAACCATCTTCGGCGGTTTCTGAAAGTTTGAGGTAGGTGACGATATAACCCCCGTCGGCGAGTGAGGCAATTGGGTCGATAATCACAGAGTTCAGCGCGGTACTTTTCTGGTTGCCCGCCAAATCTGTCAGAGTGGCGTTGAAGTTAAATCGTCCCTGTGAATTCAAGGTGGTATCGTCTGCACCTACAGAAACGTTCGTTGATGTGCTTCCTGTCGCAGTAATGTTGGCTTGCTGGTTCCAACCCAAAAATTGCCAGCCAAAACTCCAAGGCGTGTTGGTCTGTTCAATAGTGTAGTCGATCTGCTCATTGGTGGTGATGTCAAAACGCAGATCCGATAAATTATTGAATCGATTTGTCGCGAGGTCGACCGAAGCATCGACAACCGTGTCTACATAGACCGATAAAGAAGGAGAACTTCGGCTGACGTTGCCGTCGGAGCTTTCTACATGAAAGCTGTAGGCATCATCAGTCAGCTGGCTGCTGGTGATGGTCCATTGGCCGTTTGAGTCCGCAACCGTTTCGCCTACTTTGATGCCGTCACCAAAAAGAACCACGGTGCTCCCGGCGCTGGCGGTTCCCGTAAAGGTGGGAGTGGTGTCATTGGTGATGTTATCGTTATCGAATTTCCCGCTGTCGCTGCTCGCAATCAAATCTATGGTTGGTTCGGCAATAGGTGGCAAAACTTGAAGTGTCACGGTCGCGGTGGCGACGCCGCCTTTCCCATCGCTGACTTCGTACGTCAGGGTATCACTGACCGTATTGCTGTTTTGTCCGTTGGGTGTGTACACCAATTCGCCAGACTGATTGATGTGAGCCGTGCCGTGATTCCCCTGACTGACCACTCGAGTCACGCTGAGTGTGTCATTGTCTGGATCGCTGTCGTTGGCCAGCACGTCGAGTGTTGCAACTCCGTTGACGGTAAAGCTGTCGTCATTGGCAATCGGGCTGGCATTCACATTGGCTTCAAATTCAAAATTGACGGACGGTGCGCTCTCATTACCGGCTGGATCTACTTGAGTCGCCGTAAAGGTGTGCGTACCGCTAGTGAGTTCATCCGTCAGTTGGTAAGACCAGTTACCTTGATCATCCGCCGTAACCTCAGACAGAACCTGGCCATTCAAACTGATGGTGATTTTTGCGTCGGGTTCGGCTGTGCCCACAACTTCAGGCAAAGGATCGTCAGTCGTTTCACCGGCTTGAATGTTGCCAGTACCGCTGCCCTGATCATCAACTAAATGCGTGATAACAGGTACTTCAGCACTTGTATCAATGGTCACTTCAAAGCCTGAGCTTTCTGTACTGGTATTGCCTGCCGCATCAATGGTGTAAGTCGTAATATTGTGTACGCCATCGTCAAGAGGCGCGTTGGGTGTAAAGGTCCAGGTACCATCGGGCTGAACATTGGTAGCCCCCAGAAAGGTACCGCCGTCGTATACGGTGATAAATTCTCCTGGAGTGCCGGTGCCTTGAAGGGTAATTTCGTTATCGTCCGTCGTGGATCCGCTATCGATGTCGCCCTGATATAAACCGACATCATCAACTGCATCGTTAATGATTGGAGCCGGGGAGGCTTCTGTATCAATCGTGAGACTGTATGCGGAGTAGCTTTCGCCAAAGCTGTTGACTGCCCGGGCCCTGAAAACAGCTTCTCCCTCTGGTAGCGGCGTTGTAATTTGCAGCTCCCAGTTGCCCTGATTATCTGCATTGAACGGACCATAGGTGTCGCCATTTACTGAAACCGTTACCGTTGCATTGGGTGTGGCGGTTCCGCGAATGACGGGCGTGTTGTCGTTGGTAAATCCACCATTTTGGATAGGAACCCCGGGAGGCAAGATGACTTCCGGTGGCGTGCTCAAGGTGTTGACAGAATTTTGAACGCTGGCATTACTGTCGACTTCAAGGCTGATTGCGTTTGACGCCGGGCTTGAATTGCCTGCTTCGTCGACGACCACGGTACTGATATCGTGCTGGCCATCCGGAAGATCGAGATTAACTTGCCACAGGCCATTGGCATCAGCCTGGGTGCTGCCAATTAGCTGACCGTTGTCATAAATGTCGATGCGGGCATTTTCTTCAGCCTTGCCGCTGAAATTGACGCGTCCATTATTAGTGCTTCCGCCACTTTGTAATAAACCGCTAATACCTTCTATTTGAAGATCGCTTGCGACAACAGCGGTTTGATCCACATTGACCACATAAGCCGAAGAGGGAAGGGACTCCACACCTTGTGTGTCGACACTGCTGGCCGTGAAACTGTGGCTGCCTTCGCTGAGTTGGTTGGCGGTATAACTCCATTGACCACTGGAATCGGCCGTCGTCTCTCCGATGAATGTCCCATTTTGATAAATTCGAATGGTTTCGTTTGGATTGGATGAGCCGCTCAGCTCCAGGCTGTCGTCGTCACTTTTATTTTGATGTTGAATCTGACCGGTAATGCTTCCTGCATTATCCAGAATGGCTGCGATGCTGGTCATAATCGTTACCTGATTTTTTTAATGTCGTTGCGCATATAAAGGTGGGTGGAGCAAACAGACGTCCATGCTCCCAGCATTTAATGTTGTGGCGATAATACGAGATTTGTGAAGTTGTTCCATATGCCAGCTGAAAAACCATAATTAGTCATTAATCTAGTTTTAATTAATGGAATTGGTCTGAGTAAATAGTGTTAGCAGACCTTCTGATTTGCTGTGGCTAAGGTATGGTTAATTGATGCTTTGACAGTTCGGGCTTAATCAATAGTGAATGACAATGAATGGAATGCTGGATTGAATCTAATCCTTTTAGCTCTTAAGTATGAGTATATGGGTGCCAGGAATGAGAGAAAAAATAAGCCGAATTGAACGATTCCATGTCACATTACTGTCACTGTCGCTGGTTAGATTTCTATTGACGATAAAGCGCCGGAGAGGTAACTTTTCCCTTGCAGGCAGGCCTGCTGGGAGCGGTGAAAGGCCGGATTTTTATCATCGTCCCCCACTTTTAGACAACGTGCGCAGTATGCATATCGCGACAGGAGTATCGGTATGAGCTATCAAGTCTTAGAAGAACAGCATGATTTTGACCCCCAGTTGGAGTCAGTCATTTGTCCGACCGTTGAAATACTGGACGCCCGCAGGCGTTTGGAAGACCGTCTGGAGGAAGCGCGTTTGAGGCGTGAAACCCAGGAATTCCCATTTGATTTTGAGTGATACCGTTCGCTAGAACGCCGTAGTCCCTTTTTCTAGGCATCGTTGCCTAAGAAGAGCAAATCCCCTCGATTGGCGGTGTCGTGTTAGGCGACACCGCTTCCAAGCCCCCTTTGTGCCTAAACATGCATTTCCTTGGTCGGTAGGGGAGTCTCAAGCTTTTCTTCTGTCTATAAGCCATTACGGTAACTTTTCGCCGCCCCATTCGAACGGTGGCAACTTTTGGCCCACTTTGTGCTTGATATCGGATGTGGAGCTGGAACTGCCAGCTTTTTGTCACTTTTTTATCGCAAGTTTAAGGCCCTGTCATGACAGACCGAGTAGATATCAATCGCCTACTGGTGGAAATGCGAACCTTGAAATCACAGACCCAGGCGTTCAATGGCCCGGCCTCTGTAGACCAGGTCGCATCTACTGTACGCCCCGGCGTCAAGGTTCAGCCCACGGAAGACGTTCCGTCCTTCGGAGACATGATGAACCAGGCCATCGACAAGGTGAACAGCGTGCAGAAACAATCGGCAGCCCTTGCAACGCGCTATGAGCAGGGAGATAAGTCTGTGGACGTCACAGATGTCATGATTGCCTCGCAAAAAGCATCCGTCAGTTTCCAGTCAATGTTGCAGGTGCGCAACAAACTGGTTGATGCCTATCGCGATGTTATGAATATGCCAATGTAAGTGCTGAGGTCTGGCTATTATGTCCACTGCAGAAACTGATATGGGCGATTTCGCGGACGATGGCGCGGCGGAATCCGGTAAAAAGTCTTCATCCGATCTAGTCGAAGGTTTTAATAATCTTAATTTAATGCGTCAGGTCGGCTTGATGGTCGGTTTGGCCGCCAGCGTTGCTATTGGTTTTGCAGTGGTACTCTGGACGCAGGAAGATAACTACCGTCCATTGTTTGCCAGCTCCAATATTCTGGACGTTCCCGAAATTGCCCGTCTTTTGGAAGCCAGCGAGATTGATTACAAGGTCGACCAGAAAAATAACACGATTCTGGTGGCCGAACAGGATATCTATCAAGCCAGAATAAAATTGGCGGAAGTGAATGATGCCAGTACCGACGGCACCGGCTTTGAATTGCTCGATCAGGAACAACCCCTCGGCACCAGCCAGTTTATGGAAAGCGCTCGTTATAAACGCAGCCTGGAAGGTGAACTGGCGAGAACCATCACTGCCATTAAAACCGTTAAAAACGCCCGGGTGCATCTGGCCATTCCCAAACGTTCGGTGTTTGTGCGCGATGCCCGTGAGCCAAGAGCGTCGGTATTTGTTGATCTATACGCAGGCCGCAGCATCAAAACCGAGCAGGTAAAGGCGATTGCCAATCTGGTGGCGTCCAGTATTCCCGAATTGAAATTGGAAAATGTGACGGTTGTTGATCAGAGTGGCAACTTGTTGTCCCAGGGTGAGGACAATGAAGAGTTGATCATGGCGGCCAAGCAGCGTGAATTTACTCGCAAGGTCGAAGACGATCTAACCCGTCGCATTAACAGCATTCTGGAACCCGTCGTGGGTCCCGAAGGCTTTAAAGCCGAAGTGAGCGCGGATGTCGATTTCACTCAGGTTGAACAGGCCGAAGAGGTATTCAACCCGGACTTGCCCGCGATTCGCAGTGAGCAAACCCTGAATGAGCAACGCGGTAATGATCTGGTCGCTGGTATTCCGGGCGCTCTGACAAATCAGCCGCCCGGTATGGCCGAAGCACCGGAACAGGCCGATGGTCAAAACCCCAATGTACAAGGTGCGAATGAGCGTGTGCGCAGCCAAGCGACGCGCAACTATGAATTGGATCGCACCGTAAGCTATACCCGTCACCAACAGGGCAATATCAAGCGATTGACCGTTGCTGTTGTGGTTGACGACAAGGTCAGTAATGCCAGTGGTGAAAGCAGTCGAGTGCCCTGGACACAGGATGAGTTGGATCGCATGACCATTCTGGTACGCGATGCCGTTGGCTTTTCCTCGGCCCGTGGCGACAGCGTCAATGTTTTGAATTCGCCCTTCATTGCCAAGGATGAAGAGGTTCTTGAAGAACCACCGGTCTGGGAGCAGGCCTGGTTTGGTAACCTCACCAAGCAGGCTGTGGGTTTGTTGATTATTCTTATTCTATTGTTGGGCTTGCTGCGTCCTCTGTTGAGAAATCTGGCGGAGTCGGGCCGCGAACGACGTGAAGCGGAAGAGGCGGCTCAGTTGGCTGAATTGGCTGCTGTTGAAATGGAAGGCTACGACTCCCTGTCGGATGATGCGGTTACCTTAACTGGCGGAGAAACCCTGGCGTTGCCAAGCCCGGATGAAACTTATGAAACCCAGCTCAATACTGTGAAGGCGCTGGTTGCTGAAGATGCCGGACGTGTAGCTCTGGTAATTAAAGACTGGGTGACTGAGGAAGAATAATAATGGCTGAAGACGATAAGCAAATAGAAGGCAGCTCGACCCGTACGGAGATTGAACAGGCCGCCATTTTATTGATGGCACTCGGTGAAGCCGATGCGGCTGAAATTTTGAAGCACCTTGGACCGAAAGAAGTACACCGCTTGGGTTCGGTAATGACGGACTTGGGGTACATCCACCAGAAAGAGGTGGAAGTGGTACTGGGTAAATTCCTGGATGATGTTAAGTCTCTGACGGGGCTGGGTGTTGGCTCCGACGATTACATTCGCAAGATGTTGGTCGCCGCTTTGGGTGAAGATAAAGCCGGTAGCCTGATCGACCGAATTTTGATGGACGGTAATACAGCGGGTTTGGATACCCTGCGCTGGATGGAGCCACGTTCCATCGCCGACATTATTCGCGACGAACATCCGCAGATTCAGGCCATTGTGGTGGCGTATCTGGATTCGGATCAGTCTGCGGAAGTGCTGAGTTTTATGCCGGACAAAGTTCGCCTGGACATTATGATGCGGGTGGCTTCACTGGAAACTGTTCAGCCTTCAGCTTTGCAGGAATTCAACGATATTCTCGAGAAGCAGTTCTCTGGCAGCGCAACCAGTCAGGGCAAGGATATGGGTGGTCTGCAGGTGGCGGCCGAGATTATGAACAACCTGGGTGGTGCGGTCGAAGGCGAATTGATGGAATCCATCAAGGAAATCGACGAGCAGATGGCTCAGCAGATTCAGGATCTTATGTTCATCTTCGACAATTTACAGGATGTGGACGACCGTGGCATTCAGGCCTTGCTGCGTGAAGTTTCCTCGGAAATGTTGATTGTTGCCCTGAAAGGTGCCGATGTGGCGCTGCAGGAAAAAATCTTCAAGAACATGTCGAAACGTGCTGCCGAATTGCTGCGTGATGATCTGGAAGCCAAGGGGCCAGTTCGATTGTCCGAAGTGGAAGCGGCCCAGAAAGAAATTCTGGTTATCGCCAGAAAAATGGCCGACGCTGGCGAAATTATGCTGGGTGGCGGTGGCGAGCAGATGCTCTAACGTTTGGGCTGGATATCGGGTCAGTGTGTACCTAAAACACGAATACATTTAGCGACAGTAATGACAAAAAATGGGTGAACAAATTTCCACACAGGATGCTGAAGAGTTTGTCAGTTGGACGTTGCCGTCCTTTGATCAAAACACTGGCGCTATTATTTCCTCCGAAGAAAAACTGGCGCAGGATCGTCGTGCATCCGAAATTGGAGAAGATGAATCCATTGACGAATTGGAAGCGGAAGTCGAGCCACTGACGGCACAACAACTGGAAGAAATTCGATTGCACGCCCATAAGGAAGGTTATCAGGCGGGCTACGATGAAGGCCATAAGCACGGCGTGGATGCTGGAACTCAGGAAGGTCGTCAGCAAGGTGAAACGTCTATCCGCGCTGAGCTGGAACCCGCACTTCGCGCTGAAACCGATTCCCTCTCTGAATTAAATCGTTTGTTGCAGGCGGCTTTTGCCGAACAACAGGATCAGCTCAAACCACTGATTTTAAATATGGTAACGGGCTTGGCCCGCCAGTTTATTGAAAAAGAACTTGAACAAAGTCCTGAGTTGTTGACGCATTTTATTCAAAAAGGCATTCAGGTTTTACCAGGTAAAGTGGAAGAATTGACGGTGCAAGTGCATCCCGATCGTCAGGAAACGGTTCAAAATACGCTGCGCGTTCCTGAAGGAGAATTTCAAGTACAGAGCAATCCAGAGCTTGGCCCCTGGGATTGTCAACTGAACAGCGACTGCAGTCAGGTCAGCCTGGATTTTGAATCCCGTTGGCAGACCTTGTTGGAGCAGTTTACCCAAGGTGATTTGACAAGCGATGAATCTACAGAGTGCTTTGCGGAAGGGCAGTTAGTGGACGAACTGTCTGAAGATCTGGATGTCGCCATGGGCAGCCCGTCTCCCATTCAGGAAGACAACAATTCAACCCCCCAGAGTGGGATATAGAATCTAGCGCCGGTTTCCGGCAAACAGGGTTCTTAAGGAAGTGAATATGCGTGATTTATGCGCTGAGTTAAAAGCACTGAGCCCGAGTCAGAATCCTGGCGAATTTCAATACGATTACGTGGCAGAAGGGCGGCTGACACGCTTGGTTGGTATGACATTGGAAGCCGAAGGCCTGCGCACAAGCCTTGGCCAAACCTGTCAAATCATCAATCAGTCTGGTGTCGAAGTGGAAGCTGAAGTTGTGGGCTTCAATGGCCAGAAAGTGTATCTCATGCCGATCACCCACTTTTCCGGTGTCGAACCTGGTGCGCGCGTCCGCCCAATGACTAAAACCACTCAGATCCCTGTTGGCAACGAGCTGCTGGGGCGTGTAGTTAACGGTTTGGGCAAACCAATCGATGGACTTGGAGCCGTGCGCTCGAAGGATAAGTTGGCCTTGTTGGCCGAAGCCATTAACCCGCTTTCCCGTTCGCCCATTCAAGAGCCCATGGACGTAGGGATTCGGGCCATTAATGCCTTGTTGACCGTGGGTCGCGGCCAGCGACTTGGATTGTTCGCGGGCAGTGGCGTCGGTAAAAGTGTTCTGCTGGGTATGATGACGCGCTTTACGGATGCCGATGTCGTTGTTGTCGGTTTGATCGGCGAGCGTGGCCGCGAAGTAAAAGAATTTATTGATCACAGTCTGGGTGAGGAAGGTTTAAAGCGTTCGGTTGTGGTGGCATCTCCAGCAGATGAAGCGCCGCTCATGCGCTTGCGTGCTTCGGAGTTGTGCTGTCGCATCGCCGAATATTATCGTGATCAAGGCAAAAATGTTTTGCTGCTTATGGATTCCCTGACACGCTATGCTCAGGCTCAGCGTGAAGTGTCCCTTGCGGTAGGTGAGCCGCCGGCCACCAAAGGGTATCCACCTTCCGTTTTTGCCAAGCTGCCTCAACTTGTGGAGCGCGCTGGTAACGGCGAACCCGGCGGCGGTTCCATCACGGCTTTCTATACCGTATTGACTGAAGGCGATGATCTGCAAGATCCGGTAGCCGATTCAGCCCGGGCAATTCTGGATGGCCATATTGTATTGTCTCGTCGACTGGCGGAAGAGGGAATCTATCCGGCAATAGATGTGGAAGCGTCCATTTCGCGAGCTATGCCTAATATTGTTAGCCCGGAACAATTGCAAAAAATGCAAGCCTTTAAACGCTTGCTGGCGATCTACCAGGAAAACAAGGATCTGATTAATATTGGTGCTTATCGCCCTGGCAGCAATCCGGAAGTGGATTTGGCCATTGATCGGGCTCCACATTTGCGCCAATTTGTTTGTCAGGGTATGAACGAGGCGGTAAGTTATCCCGCGGCCTGTTCTATTTTGGATGCGGTGTTGTCGACAAACCAGCAAAATGCATCACAAGCTGGTGCACAGGCGCAGCAGGATATGGCTAGCTGATGGCGAAGTCGCGCAGTAAGCGCCTGGAAGTTGTACTGAATCTGAATCAACAGGATCTGGACAAAATTTCAGAACAGTTGGCTAAGCAGCAGGAAAATCTTCAGCAGGAACAACTCAAACTCGGGCAATTGAAAGATTATCGCGATGATTATATGAATTCCGTGCGCGCGCTTAAACACACAAATGTGCAACAAATTCAAAGCCAACGCGGTTTTATCCAAAGAATGCAAATGGCCTGTGATCAGCAACAGGCTATGGTTGCCAAGGTGAATGAACACTGTGAAGCGATAATGCAGTTATGGCAACAACAATCCCAAAAGCTCAAAAAACTGGAAGAGTTGATCGAACGTTATCAACAGGAAGAGCAGTTGATGATTGATAAACAGGAACAAAAGCTCATTGATGAACTCAGCACCCAAAAAGCCTCTCGTCGAATGTCCTCAGTCTGATCCGCTTGTCTTACCATACGTTTTCTGTTGGTGTGATTTACTTGTTCAATCACGCCCAGCCCGTTAAAGTTAAACCACAGTTCAGGAACTTTTTTGCTGGTAATCGCTAACTTTTTTAATGATAGCTATTGGTAATGGTGGCCATAACTGTAGATGAATGATACTCCCAGTCCCTAAGCCTGAAGGCCGCGGACTGCTTCATGCGAACGCGCAAAACTTGATGGCGCAACAGAATCGGACGAATTTCTGAATGGGCCTTGCTGCGATCGCCAAAGACAAGAACACAAGGAACGTAGCCATGGCAGATGTACTGAATGAAGAGTTGCTGGATGAGTTACGCCAGCTGATGGGTGATGACTTAAAGTTACTCATTGAAACGTATCGCAAAGATACGGAATTCCGCTTGTCCACTATTCAGCAGGCACTCGACGATGGTGCGTTGAGTGATGTTATTGATGCCGCCCACAGTCTCAAGGGCAGCAGTTCCAATGTGGGAGCTGTGAATATGGAAGCCTTGTGTCATCAAATCGTTCAATCTTCCCGAGCGGGCAGTCAGGGGGAAGTGGTGGCGTTATTTCCCCAACTTTGTGCTGAATACGATCGGGTGATGGGGCGGTTTGCCCGCGTTGTGGAACGATAAACCCCCTCCGATTTTCTGATTTCCAATCTTTGGCATTCCATTTGCTAACTCTTACTGCGTAGTTCTAAAGAGAAATCTCTAGCTGAGTTTTGATGGGCTAAGACAGGCCCACAGAGGGGGAAAGGCCCCGGTAGAGAGTTCCAAACTCATATATAGCTCGTTACAAGGTTCATTTGTGTACGTTTTTGTCCTGCCGGGGGCAAAGGCTTGCCGCTTAAGCAGGTAGCGAAAAAGGAAATCAGGCAATGCCAGCGAATACCAGTGATATTTTATTAAACAGTATTTCCTCCCCGAAGCCCGTTTCGCGTCCAGAATCGAAATCCGATGCGTCGCAAAGCTTTGCTGAGCATTGGACGCTGCAATCGAAAAAGTCGCCTCAGAATCTGGGACGTGAGCTTCATGAACCTCGGGAACGCCCTGAGCGGCTAAGCCCGCAGCAAAGTAATGCCAATGATCGACGCCACGACCGGCAAGCGGACAAGCATCAGGATCACAAGGCTGACGCTACACCGGAAACTCGCCGTTCAGATTCGGCTGCCGGGTCTTCAAGAGCCGAGATGGATCGCGCTTCGCATAACAAAGCGGCTTCACGTGCAGAAGCCGAAAAGCCGGATTCCAGTGATACGGTTGCTGGAAAAACCGAAAAGCAGGTTTCTTCGCAACGCCCGTCCGTTGATGATGAGAGTAATCCTCCCGAGACCGTTCACGAGAATACTCCGGCTCAATCACAGCAGAACTCCGAGCAGCCTTCCAAGGAGCTCAGTGCCAGAGAAAAGTTTTTACTGGCCTTGCTTGGTGTCTCTGATCCTGCGACTTCCGATAAGCTGGCGCCAGAAAATGGAGAAGACAGCGATGGCTCAGGTGAATCAGGTCCGGAAAGCTTTATTGAATTGCTGCTTACCGGGGGCTCATCGGCAAAAAATAACGATGGAGAACAGGCAGAGGCTGAAGGGCCAGAAACCCTGGATGGGCTACAAGAGGGGGAAGATCTGGCTTTGCCAGGCGAAGCTGAATCATCGGCTCAAGAAACTGAGGTCATCGCTGGCGATCTGGAGGTCGAAGCTGAGGCCGTTATGCCGGCAGCAGTATCCAACAAGGTGGCCGAGCAGGTTTCAGGGTTGCGCGCTGTGGCGAGTGCTGAGTCTAAACACGTAACTTCGACATCAGAGTCTAAATCAACCTTGACAGCGAACCCCTTATTGAACGAAACAGCTGTGGAAGGCGAGCTGGGTGACGATGCCGCTCAAGAGGATAGCCCGGGTGAACTGATCGCACAGAATGCCAAATCTGCGCAGGGCGCGCATTCTCTGAGTGGTTTGCTCAAGGAGGCTTCTCCAAATGTGGTTCCCAGAGAAATTGTCGCTTCACCCAGTGCCACCGGCTATGGTGAAGCGGCTGGCATCAATCACAGCCAGAGTCAGGGGCGCTTAAGTGGTCTGGAGCACAGCTTTCAAATGCAACGCTCTGCTGATGTACAGGGGCGCAGCAGCATGCAATCCGATTTGAATCAGGCCCAATGGAAAGCCGAAGTGGCGGAGAAAGTCGCCTGGTTTTCGGCGCGCAATATTTCTCGCGCTGAAATCAGGTTGGATCCACCGGAGCTGGGCAGCCTGCAAATTAAAATTCAGCTGAACCAGGAACAGGCCCAGGTAACGATCAATAGCCCCCATGCCAGCGTTCGTGAAGCGCTGGATCAAACCTCCGCCCGCTTGCGAGAGATGTTTCAGGAGCAAGGTCTGGATTTAACCGATGTGAATGTTGGTGGAGAAGGCGCCCAGCAGCGCTCTGATGAGCATGACAGTATGGCGGGTATGAACGAAGGTGAGGAGCCGACCGAGCCTGAGGCAGCTGCGCCACCTGTTATTCAACGTTTGGGTTTGGTGGATTCCTACGCTTGAGGCATCTGATTGAAGTGCATTTTTGAATATTCCGGATGAAGCATCGGGCATCGCGAAGGGCCCGATGCGCTTGTTCCCCGCTTATCCTCGATTTTTTCCTCTCTCTCCAAGATATACGGCTTCGTTCGCCACCTTGAAACGCTCCTCCTGCAAAACGCCTTTTGCGCACATTGGTCTATTCTGAGTTCAGAGGATTTGCCCCAGGCGAAATAATGGCACGCCTCTTGCTCAACAAGAACTGTAATCCAAGAAGTGACTGGAAATTGACGGAGAGCCCATGGCTGAAGAAAACGAATCCCAAGGTGGCGGAAAAAAGAAGCTGATTATCTTTATCGTGCTTGGCTTGGTGTTAATAGGTGCCTCGGTAGGAGGAACCTTGTTCGCTTTGGGCTTCTTTGATGAGCAAAAAACCGAGCAAACGGAAGAGGGCGAAGGTGAAGGCGAAGAAAATCCAGAGGAGGCTGAGGAAGGCGAAGAAGGCGATGAAATGGAAGCCGCAGAGCCGACCCCGTCGGCTATCTATTTGCCACTCAAGCCGCCCATCATTGTAAATTTTGAAGCGCGCGGTCGTCAGCGTTACCTGCAGGTGGAAGTCACCTTAATGATGCGTACCGAGCAGGCCCTGTCGGCGGCGGAGCTGCACATGCCAATGATTCGAAATGCCCTGGTCATGTTGTTCAGTGGCCAGATTTATGAAGAGTTGCAAACACCGGAAGGGAAAGAACTGGTGCGTCAGCTGGCGTTGGAAGAAGTGCAAACCATGATGGATCGCGAAATAGGTGAGCCCGGCGTTGAGCAGGTGCTGTTTACCAACTTTGTTATGCAGTAACGGTTAACAGCCGAACTAGCTAAGAGCGAGTGTACCGATAATGCAAGACTTACTCTCACAAGACGAGATTGATGCCTTACTCCACGGTGTCGATGACGGCGAGGTTGAAACGGAGGTTGAGGTCGAGGAAGGCGATGTCGTTGTCTATGACCTTACCGCTCAAGATCGTATTGTACGCGGTCGAATGCCCTCACTGGAAATGATCAATGAGCGCTTCGCACGTTACACTCGAATCAGCATTTTTAATCTCCTCAGGCGTTCAGCGGAAGTCTCTGTCGGGGGCATGCAGACCATGAAGTTCGGAGAGTATGTTCATACCTTGTATGTCCCGACCAGCTTGAATATGTTGAAGTTTCGTCCGCTGCGTGGAACCGGTTTGATCATTCTCGATGCCAAGCTGGTTTTCAAACTCGTGGATAACTTTTTTGGCGGAGATGGCCGTCACGCCAAGATTGAAGGCCGCGAATTTACGCCGACCGAATTACGTGTTGTACAGATGGTTGTGGATCAGTGCTTGATGGATTTGTCCGAAGCCTGGCGTGCGGTGATGCCCATTGAGCTGGAATTCCTCAATGCGGAAGTTAACCCGGCCATGACCAATATTGTTGGGCCAAACGAAATCGTGGTGGTCAGTAAGTTCCACGTTGAGCTTGACGGTGGCGGTGGTGAGATGCACATCACTATCCCATATTCCATGCTTGAACCCATTCGTGATCTGCTGGACAACAGCGCCCAGAATGAAGCGGATGAAACCGATGCCCGCTGGGTTAAGTCCATGCAGTCAGAAGTACTGCAAGCCAGTGTAAAGCTGGAATGCGATCTTGTGCGTAAATCCCTGCTTCTGCGTGAAGTGATGGATCTGAAACCCGGTGACATTATCCCCATTGAAATGCCCGAAGAGCATGTCGTGACGGCGAACAGTGTTCCGGTCTTTCGCAGCACTCTGGGACAATCCCGGGGCAATTTATCCATGCGCATCGAAGGCGTCGTGGAAAACAAAGATGAAGAGACTGCTGATTTGCTGCGTATTGCTGGTGTTAGCAGTCATCACGAAGACATTGACGAAGATATTCATAAAGCTTCGGCCTAATTAATGTGTAAACGGGCCTAGCGCCAGTGAGTTGGAGAAAACCATGAGTGATGACGATCAGAACGATTCCGGAGATGTGAATCAGGATGACATGGCCGATGAATGGGCAGCCGCCATGGAAGAGGCGGGTGAAGGCGGCGATGGCGACGGCGGCGTAGAAGACGATTGGGCCGCCGCCATGGCGGAAGCGGGTGTCAGCGAAGAGGAAGAAGAACCTGAGCCTGAACCAGCGGGAGACCCAATGCCCCTGCAGGATTTCTCCGCGCCGGAAGGCCCCGGGGATCAACCTGATCTGCAAGTGGTTTTGGATATTCCCGTAACCATGTCGATGGAAGTGGGCCAAACGTCCATCTCTATTCGTAATCTGCTGCAACTGACCCAGGGTTCGGTTATCGAGCTGGACAGATTGGCGGGTGAACCTCTCGATGTTCTGGTGAATGGAACCTTGATTGCCCACGGGGAAGTGGTTGTGGTGAATGAAAAATTCGGCATTCGCATGACCGATGTGATTAGCCCCCAGGAACGCATTGCGCGTTTACGCTGATTAAACCCAGGGTGCTTACTATGAAAAATAAAAACGCTCAGTACTTGATCGCATCACTGGCCAGCCTGCTGATGGCAATGCCGGTCTGGTCCCAGTCTGAGACGGCAGGAATCGCTCAGCAGCCGGTTTCCGGTTTGCCGAGCGCTTCCTCGCAGCTGTTGCAAATTTTGCTGGCACTGGGTCTGGTTATCGCCATGATTTACGCGCTGGCCTGGTTTTTAAAGCGTTTTTCCAAGCAAGGCAGCCTGGCCAACAGCCCCATTAAAATTATCAGCAGTACCAGCATGGGTACACGCGAAAAAATTGTGTTAGCGGAAGTGAACGGACAGCAGCTATTGTTGGGCGTGACAGCTCACTCCATCAATACTCTGCAAAGCTTCGACAAAGACGATCTGGAAGAACTTGAACTGAATCAAAACCGTACGGAGGCGGTGGTGGATTTCAAAGCCAAATTGGCAAGCTTGATGGCGGTCAACAAAAAACCGGTTTAAAAAACGCTTCGCTAACAATAACAGGGTGACAGGCCGGGGAGTATGAATCTAGAATCCAGCCAACAACAGAAAACCAATCCAGTATACAAGGGTATTCTGTCAATTTTCTTCGCTTGCATAGCGTTTATCTTCGCCAATACCAGTCTGGCGCAAACCAGCAGCAACAGTGAATTACGAGGCTCTGATGTTGCCACAGCGGCACAGATAGCCAGCGAGCAGCTGGAAAGTGCCAAGCCCAGCGCTGAAAATATTCCCTTAAAAGCCATTCCCGGTATGCCGGCTCTGACGGTAAAAACCAATCCCGACGGCAGTGAGGATTACACCGTAAGCCTGCAAATTCTGGCGATCATGACAGGGCTTACCCTGTTGCCGGCTTTGTTAATGATGATGACTTCTTTTACTCGCATCATTATTGTTTTTGCGATTCTCAGACAGGCCTTGGGTTTACAGCAATCGCCATCGAATCAAATTCTTATTGGTTTATCTCTGTTCCTGACGATGTTTATTATGACGCCGGTTTTCGAGGTTATTAACGAACAGGCATTGCAACCGTATATTGAAGAAGAGATTACCGCACGACAGGCGCTTGAGGCGGCAAGGGAACCAGTCCATCAGTTTATGCTGGCGCAAACCCGAGAGTCGGACATCGATTTATTCATGCGTATTGCCCAGGAACCCCCTGTGGCAACACCTACCGAGTTGCCATTGAATATTCTGATTCCGGCCTTTGTGACCAGCGAATTAAAAACCGCTTTCCAGATCGGCTTTATCATTTTTATTCCTTTTCTGGTGATTGATATTGTGGTCGCCAGTGTTTTGATGGCTATGGGTATGATGATGTTGTCGCCTCTGATTATCTCTCTGCCATTTAAGATTATGTTGTTTGTGCTGGTCGATGGCTGGGCAATGCTGATTGGCACCCTGGCAGCCAGTTACGGATACTGAGGTAGCGTATATGACGCCAGAACTGGTTATGGATCTCTTGGGCGACGCGCTCTACTTGATTGTCTTAATTGTTGCAGTCATTGTTGGGCCGAGTCTGGTCGTTGGCTTGTTGGTCAGTATGTTTCAAGCGGCGACACAGATTAACGAACAAACCCTGAGCTTCTTGCCCCGATTGCTGATTACCCTGGCCACCATAATGGTGGCGGGCAGTTGGCTGATCACCAAGTTTACCGATCTATTTGATCGCCTCTTCACGAATATTCCTTTGATGATTGGCTAAGCCGTGGAAGTTATCACCGAGCAACAAATTCTGGAGTTTGTGGGCCAGTATATTTGGCCCCTGATCCGAATCAGTGGTGTGCTGCTGGCCATGCCGTTGATTGGTGCTCGTGTTGTGCCGGCACGAGTGCGGCTTGCATTGGCTTTTGTGCTGGCGGTTTTGGTGTCGCCATTATTGCCTCCAGTGCCGAACGATGTACCCTTGCTTTCCCTGAGCATGTTGAATATCGGTGTTCAGCAATTATTAATTGGATTAGCAATGGGCTTTTCCCTGCAAGTGTTTATGCAGATTTTTGTACTGGCCGGCCAAGTAATCGCGGGCAAACTGGGTTTGGGTTTTGCTGCCATGAATGACCCGTCGACCGGTGTGAGTGTACCGCTGATTTCCCAATTTTATTCGATCACAGTGACTTTATTATTTTTTTCGGTTGATGCCCATTTGCTGGTGATTGAGGCATTGGCGGCAAGCTTTTACTCCATTCCTATTGGCCCGACAGGATTGGATCGACAGGCGTTATTGATGATCGTCGGGCTGGGCAGCTGGATGTTCAGTTCGTCATTGGTCATCGCCTTGCCATTGCTGACGGCTTTGCTGGTCGTGAACCTGGCATTTGGTGTTATGAGCAGGGCCGCACCACAGATGAATGTTTTTGCGGTTGGCTTCCCGCTGACGCTGGTGTTTGGTTTGTTGCTGATGTGGTTGTCTCTGGTCAGCTTTTTACCAAACTTTAATACCTTCATGTACGAAGCTCTGCAGTTTATGCAGAACTTGTTACAGAACCCTTAATTTCTTACTGGAGGCAGCGTCGATATGGCTGAAGATTCCAGTCAGGAAAAAACAGAAGAACCCACGCCCAAACGGCTGGAAAAGGCCCGGGAGGAGGGCCAGGTTCCCCGATCCCGGGAATTGACCACGTCTGTGCTTCTGCTTGGAGGCACGATTTGCCTGTTTATGCTCGGGGGCTACATCACCGAGCGTCTTGAATCGATCATGCGTTTTAATCTCAGTCTTGATCGTAAGTCATTGTTCGATACCAATCTGATGTTCCGCCAGTTGGGCGAGTCAATTTACGATGGTTTGTTTATTTTAGTGCCCATTTTTTCTGTATTGGCATTTGCCAGCATTTTGGGCCCGATTTCTCTGGGTGGTTGGTTATTCAGCGCCAAGTCTCTAGCCCCAAAAGCCAGTCGAATGAATCCCGGTGCAGGCTTGAAGCGCATGTTCGGTGTGAAAGGACTGATGGAGCTGGTAAAAAGTGTCGGTAAGGTTTTGGTGATTTTAATTCTGGCGCTGTTTCTGCTGGATTTTCAGAAGGAAGACATTCTTCGTCTGGCGTATCAGGATGTAAACGTCGCCCTGGAAAATTCCATGGTGTTAGCGGGAATTGCCGCAATCATTTTGGCCGCTTCTACCATTTTGATCGCGATTGTGGATGTACCGTTCCAGATTTGGGATAACGCTCGCAAGCTGAAAATGTCCTTGCAGGAAATTAAGGACGAAATGAAGGATTCGGAAGGTAAGCCGGAAGTTAAAGGCCGTATTCGTCAGTTGCAACGAGAAATGGCCCAAAACCGCATGATGGCCAATGTGCCTGAGGCTGATGTGGTGATTACCAACCCAACACACTTTGCCTGTGCCTTGAAGTACGATCCCACGAATATGGCCACACCCATTCTATTGGCCAAGGGCGGCGACAACATCGCCCTGAAAATTCGTGAGATTGCGAAAGCGAACAAGATTGAAATCATCGAATCGCCCCAGTTGGCACGTGCGATTTTTTACACCACAGAAATCGATGATGAAATTCCCGCCGGCTTGTATATGGCCGTGGCCCAGGTGTTGGCGTATGTATTTGGCCTGCAGAATTTCCGTCGAGGTCAGGGCGAACGGCCAATGTTCCCAAGAGATGTGCCAATCCCGCCAGATATGCGTTTTGATCAGTAATTGCTTGATGTCGATCCATTTGGGAATAGGGTAGAATTCCCGAGCTGGCCACGCCCAATGGCTGTGGATGGACCCAATCAACGATAATTCAAAAGGCATCCCATGTTACGCATTGTCGCTCTTGCAGTTCTCGCATTATTACTCTACTTCAGTTTCTGGCCCGTTCCGGTTGAACCGATTGCCTGGCAGGCACCTCCTAATCCCGGTTATCAAGGAGCCTTTGCGGAAAACACCAAACTTGCCGGCGTGGAATTGTTGAACATTGGTGATGAGCACGGGCCGGAAGATCTGGATGCCGATGCGGAGGGTGCGATATACGCTTCGGTGTACAGCGGTTGGGTTTTGCGCATGGCACCGGGCGAGGACCGTTTTACTCCTTGGGTGAATACTGAAGGTCGCCCTCTGGGTATGGACTTCGACGCCAATGGTAATCTGGTGGTAGCCGATGCTTATAAAGGTCTTATCAGCATTGCGCCGGATAAAACCATTACCGTGTTGACGGATCATGTTGAAGACAGCCCGATTCTGTACGCTGATGATGTGGACATTGCGCCTGATGGCAAAATCTATTTTTCCGATGCCTCGGTACGCTTCGGCGCCAAGAAAAATGGCGGCACCTATGAAGCCAGTTTGCTGGATGTGTTGGAGCATTCTCGTTCCGGGCGTGTGCTGGTTTATGACCCCGCCGATAAGAGCACTACACTGTTAGTCGATGGTTTGAGCTTTGCTAACGGCATTGCGATGGACCCGGCCGGACAGTTTATTCTGATCAACGAAACCAGCGAGTACCGCATTCATAAATACTGGATTGCCGGCGAGCGAGTGAATCAGATCGATACCATCATCGAGAACTTGCCAGGTTTTCCGGACAACATTATTCCGGGGCAGGACGGTCGTTTCTGGTTAGGGCTGGTGTCTCCACGTCTGCCGATTGTTGATGCCTTGGCAGATAAACCCTGGCTGCGCAAAGTGGTTCAGCGTATGCCGGCTTTTGTCCGCCCGGCGGCGAAATTTTACGGTCATGTTGTCGCTATTGATGCGGATGGCAAGGTACTGGTTTCCCTGCAAGATCCCAGCGGCGACTACCCGGTTACAACCGGTGTTTTGGAAACTGATGATTATTTGTACATCAGCAGTTTAATGGCGCCCGTTGCGGCGCGCCTTAAAAAAGACGACAAGATCTTGGCACCCTGACCCCGGCGACTGCAATCCGCCACTGGCGCTTATCGCCTTATCTTTCTTTAGTCTTTCCCAAAAGCTCGCAGGCTCAGACGGCATGCGAACTTTTGGGCTTAGCGGCAAAAAAATTCCTCTCTGCGGCAAATTCGGTACGCTTCTTGCGATACCCAGCTCTCAAGCCTTTGAGTGTCAAAAAGCCGAATTATGCCGTTACCGAGTTTTGCCGATATAAGATCCTTGCCCCAGCAGTTTGACCGCGATACCGCCATTAACAGTGCGCGCAGTTTCAGTCAGGGCAATCTGGGTGTCCCTCTGTTGTTGTTGATGTTGCTGGGAATGATGATCCTGCCATTGCCGGCTTTTCTGCTTGATCTGTTTTTCTCTTTCAATATCGCGCTGTCTATTGTGGTGCTGCTGGTCGGAATCTACACATTGCGTCCATTGGATTTTGCGGTATTCCCAACCATTCTTTTGGTGGCCACCTTAATGCGTCTGGCCTTGAACGTGGCCTCCACCCGAGTGGTCTTATTGGAAGGGCATAATGGTGGCGATGCGGCGGGTAAGGTGATCCAGGCCTTTGGTGAAGTGGTTATCGGCGGTAACTACGCGGTCGGTTTGATCATCTTTATCATCCTGATGATCATCAACTTTGTGGTGGTCACCAAAGGTGCGGGTCGTATCTCCGAAGTGAGTGCCCGTTTCACCCTGGATGCCATGCCCGGTAAACAGATGGCCATCGATGCGGATTTGAATGCCGGATTGATCGATCAGGATGAAGCCCGTACTCGCCGTGAAGAAGTGGCCGGTGAAGCCGATTTCTACGGGGCCATGGATGGTGCCAGTAAATTTGTACGCGGTGATGCCGTTGCGGGTATTTTGATTCTGGTACTGAACGTGGTTGGCGGTTTGATCGTCGGTATGGCGCAACATGAATTGAGCTTTGCCGAAGCGGGTGAGAAATACGTTCTGTTAACCATTGGTGATGGTCTGGTTGCTCAGATTCCATCATTGCTGCTGTCGACTTCGGCCGCCATTATGGTGACCCGTGTAAACAGCTCGGAAGACATGCGCAGCCAGGTGATGGGGCAGATGTTCGATTCACCCAAGGCGTTGGGTGTTGCGGCCGGTGTTCTGTTTCTGATGGGTTCGATCCCAGGCATGCCGCACTTTTCGTTTTTGAGCTTGGCGATGGTAACGGCAACGGTCGCCTACTTTATTTACAAACGCAACAAACAGGCGGAGGAAGCTCCAGAGACGGCCAGCCGCGCGGCTGGTTCACCATCGGGCTCGGGCGCTTCTGCGGGGGAGCTGGTGCCTGTCGGTGGCGGTGATGAACCTGGTATCAGTGAAGAGATCAGCTGGGATGATGTGATTCCCGTTGATGTGGTTGGCCTGGAAGTTGGCTATCGAATTATTCCCCTGGTCGACACCAATCAAAACGGTGAGTTGCTGGGACGAATCAAAGGCGTGCGCAAGAAGCTCTCTCAGGATGTTGGCTTCCTGATTCCCTCGGTCCACATTCGCGACAATCTGGATTTAAGTCCAACCGCGTACAAAATTTCCCTGATGGGTGTGGCATTGGGCGAAGCCGAGGTGTACCCCGATTCCTTTTTGGCGATTGATCCCGGGCAGGTGTTCGGCAAGCTGGAAGGGGTGCAAACCCAGGACCCGGCTTTTGGACTCGATGCGGTTTGGATTGAAGAGTCCCAAAAAGATCATGCCCAAACGATGGGTTACACCGTGGTGGATGCCGCGACGGTTATCGCGACCCATCTCAATCAGATTCTGCAAAAGCATGCCTATGAATTGCTCGGCCATGAAGACGTGCAAAAGCTGTTGGATATTCTGGCTGAAAAGTCACCCAAGCTTGCAGAAGAACTGGTGCCCAACACCATCAGCTTGAACGTTTTATTGAAGGTACTGCAAGGCTTGCTGCAGGAGGGTGTCTCCATCCGGGATATGCGCAGCATTGCCGAAGCGATCACCGCCAACTCCGATAAGAGTCAAGATCCCGTCGCCCTGAAAGCAGCGGCGCGAGTCGCTCTGGCTCGTCAAATCGTGCAAGGCCTTGTGGGCTCTGAGCCAGAGCTGCCTGTGATGACTTTGGATCCGCAGTTGGAACAGCTTTTGCTAGGTTCTGTACAGCAGGCGCAAAAATCCGGCACCGACGATGGAGCCTTTATCGAACCGGGTTTGGCAGAGCGTCTACAGCAGGCACTGGTCAGTGCAGCGCAACAACAGGAACTGGCAGGCAAGCCCATTATTTTGTTAGTCGCTGCACCACTGAGAGAGCTGATGGTGAAATTCAATCGCTTCTCTGTGCCGGAAATGCGGGTATTGGCTTACAGCGAAATCCCGGATAACAAACAAATTACCATCGAAATGGCTGTTAGCGTCGACGCAGCCTGATTGGAAAAACAATAAGCCCGAACCGAAAAGTGGGTGGGTGAGTAGGAGAGAGTAATGCAAGTAAAGCGTTTTGTTGCTGCCGATATGAGACGAGCGCTGGAGCTGGTACGTCACGAGCTCGGGCCTGAAGCCGTCATTCTTTCCAATCATCGAACGGAAAAAGGCGTAGAGGTGATGGCTTCCCTGGAGCTGCCTGAAAAACCCAGCCCGGTACCCAGCAAACATCTGCAAGATTCGACAGCGGCACCTTACGATGTGCCAATGGCCAGTGACCAGGCCTGGCAGCAGCAGATTCAGTCCCAGCAGTTGGCCGAGACGATGAGTGGTGCGAGTCTGGAAAGCGCTTCTCCACAGCTTCGCGGTCAAGCGTCCGGTAAAACCCGTGAAGAGCTGGCTGAAGAAGTGGCTTCCGCAAGGGACAAAATGTTGGCGGCGCGCAATCGAGCAGAAGCGGATGCGGCACCTTCTCCTGCGCCGGCCAGACGTTCGGCGGCGGTCAGTAATTTCCCGGCTGCTGCAGCGATGGCTCGTCAGCAGACCACACCAACACAAGCGGCGCCAAGCCATCAGGATGTGGCGGCGCATTGGCAGGGCACAGCACAGGCGATGCCTCAGCCACAGCTACAGGTAGATCATTTTCCGGGCCAGAATCCAAACTTCAGTTCGGTGCCTCACTCTCAAACCCAGGTTGATCATCAGGCCATGCAAAGGGAGTTGCGTGCACCAGCGCATCCGGCACCGGTTCAGCCCCAGGCCATGGAAGTGGATGACAAAATGAAACTGCTGATGGCCGAGCTTTCGGACATGCGCAGTTTACTGGAAGAACAAATCGCGCAAACCACACATCAGGCCGGTGTTAAAAACCCGGTTGTGGAATCGGTTCGCGCACGACTGCAAAAGCTGGGCTTAAGTCAGGCGGTGATCAAGCAGCTATTGAATCGATTGAATCCTGGTCAGAGCATTGGTGACAGTTGGAACGAAACACTGTCGCACTTGACGCAGTCGATTCCGGTTTTGCCAAAAGATATTACCGAACAGGGTGGCGTGTTTGCTTTTGTTGGCCCAACCGGTGTGGGTAAAACCACAACCGTTGGAAAATTGGCGGCACGCTATGTCATGAAGCATGGACCGGAACAAGTCGCCTTAATTACGACAGATACTTATCGCATTGCGGCCCATGATCAACTGCGTGCATTGGGTGCCATTTTGAAGGTACCGGTAAAAGTTGTTGAAGAAGACGAAAACCTGAAAGATGTTATCGATAGCTTTAAACAGCGTTCTTTGATTTTAATTGATACGGCTGGTTTCCGTCACGGAGATCCAATGTTGCATCAGCAGTTGTCCCTGGTACAACAGCATCGCTCGGTTCGCAGTTATTTGGTGATGGCGGCCAACAGTCAATGGCAAATGCTGAAAGCTTCGGCGCACGCCTATGCCGGTCGCGGTTTAAGCGGTGCGGTACTAAGTAAATTGGATGAAACCACGGGTTTGGGTGAGGCACTGAGTGTCATCATCGAACACGATCTGCCACTGGCCTACAGTACCGATGGTCAGAATATTCCACAAGACATTGCGGTTGCCCGCAGTCAGCATCTCGTCTCTACTGCGCTTGAATTGGGGCAGTTGGACGAAGCAGCTGGCAAAAAGTCGATGGAATTTTAAGCGGACAATGAAACTTTAATTTTTTTGGCCAAACGGCAGGATAAATGGAAATAGCCAACTATACTGAATAAGTTATTCCATATTCCCGCTAGAGACAGGAGCGAATTATCCCATGAGTTATGGTCGACCGGTTCAAGTGATTGCAGTGACCGGAGGTAAAGGTGGGGTTGGAAAGAGTAATATCTCTGTAAACCTGAGCATTGCCTTAGCCGAGCTGCATCGCCGGGTGGTATTGCTAGACGCCGACTTGGGATTGGCGAATGTGGATGTGTTGTTGGGTTTGAAAGCCCAATACAATTTAGCGGATGTACTTTCCGGTGAACGCCGACTGCCAGAGATTATGATATCAGGCCCCAGTGGTGTTGATATTGTCCCTGCAGCCTCTGGCGTCCAACAAATGGCAACGCTGGGTGATCAAGAGCATGCTGCTTTGATCCGAGCCTTCAGCGATATTGCTGACAATCTCGATGTACTCGTAATCGATACTGCTGCCGGTATTTCCGATTCCGTAGTGAGCTTTGTTCGTGCAGCCAATGAAATTCTGGTCGTGGTTTGTGATGAGCCTTCATCAATCACCGATGCTTACGCCTTGATTAAACTGATGAACACGGAATACGGAACTTTCCGTTTCCGGGTCGTTGCCAATATGACGCGCAACAATCAGGAAGGCAGTAAGTTGTTTGCGAAGTTAAATGCAGTTTGTCAGCGTTTTCTGGATGTTTCCTTGCAGTACATCGGGCACATTCCTTTTGATGAAAATGTCCGCAAAGCGGTGCAGAAACAAACCCCGATTCTAGAATATGCGCCTCGCAGCAAGGCGGCCCAGGCGATACGTACCCTGGCGCAAAAAGTGGATGAACTTCCATTGCCCAACAACCCAAGAGGGCACCTGGAGTTCTTCGTAGAAAAGCTGCTTAATGTGGCCAACTCAGGATTTTAGCGATGGCAGTATCTGATAGCTTGGCAATGTACGGCCAGTCACAAACGCCCAGTGTTAATATCCGCGTAGAGGATTATGCGACACTGGTAAAGCGTATTGCACACCATATGATGGTAAGGATGCCAGCTTGCGTGCAAGTCGAAGATTTAATTCAAGCCGGCATGATTGGCCTGCTTGAAGCCGCTCAAAAATACGATGCTTCCCGAGGGGCGAGTTTTGAAACCTATGCCGGGATCCGAATACGCGGCGCCATTGTGGATGAAATGCGCAAAGGTGATTGGGTACCGAGATCAGTCCATCGCAACAACCGCCGAATTTCTGATGCCATTAATACGGTGGAATCCCGGGAAGGGCGCGACGCCTCGGATCAGGAAATCGCTGCCGAATTGGATATGACGCTGGACGAGTATTACAACGTGCTGAAAGACAATGCCAGCAGTCGTTTGTTCAGCTTTGAAGAAGCTTTTGGTGGCGAAGATACTCGCATGAGCAGCGAGCACACCAGCATGGCTTTTATTGCGCCACACGACAATATGCAGCGTGAGGGCTTAAAAGAATCTCTGGCTAAGGCCATCGCTGATCTTCCCGAGCGTGAACGTATGATTCTGGCGCTGTATTATGACGAAGAGCTAAATCTGAAAGAGATCGGACAAATCATCGGTGTGAGTGAATCACGAGTGAGTCAGATTCACAGTCAGGCCACGGCCAGGCTGAGAACAAAACTCAGCGATTGGCAAAAAAATGGCGCTTCTTAAGAGCGCCATTTTTTTTCGTTGAGGCTGCTGGTTTTTTGTCAATCTCCATAAACATTACTGATATAAACATTTCCTTCCGCTTATCTAAAACCCCATATTCCTTACCCTTTTGTCCTTTCCTTGGCAGATGAAACCCTCGCAAAAGTGAGTGGCTTTATGCAAAATTTCCACAAACTGCGCAAATAAAGTGCGATTTAATTTAATTTCTAAAGAATTCTCAAAAATGACCAATAAAGGTACATGAGCGGGCGGGAATCATAGAAATTCAAACGCGCCAACTCATGGGTAATAAAATCGGACATATATCGGCCGTGACTGAGCAAGTCGAGAATTACCAACTATCATCAAGTATATATTCACCGTTAGATGAGCCCGTTTGGGGGCTGCCTGGAGGCTACATTGGATACTGATATGAAAATCCTTATTGTTGATGACTTTTCAACAATGCGCAGGATTATCAAAAACCTTTTGCGTGATCTGGGGTTTAATAACACCCAGGAAGCTGATGATGGCATGACAGCATTACCAATGCTTAAGGCCGGCGGCATCGACTTCTTAGTGACTGACTGGAACATGCCTGGCATGACAGGTATTGACCTGTTGAAGGCGGTTCGTGCCGATGACACCTTGAAGACTTTGCCGGTTCTGATGGTGACCGCAGAAGCAAAGCGCGAGCAAATTGTGGAGGCCGCACAGGCGGGTGTAAACGGCTACGTTGTGAAGCCTTTCACTGCAGCGGTTCTTAAGGAAAAAATCGACAAGATTTTTGAACGGGTTAATGGCTAAGCAGTGAGCTGAGGAAAGTCTATGAACACCCAATATATTGCCGGCCAATCCGACAACTTTATTACTGAACTGCGCGAATGCGCAAAGTTGCTCGTTGAAAAGCTGGAGTCAGAGCAAATTGAGGAAGCCGGGCAGTTAATCCATGCCTTGATGGATGCCCGCGACCGCCACTTATTTACCTCGATAGGCCGCCTTACCCGTGGCCTTCACAATGCCATCGTTAACTTCCATGTTGACGAGCAATCGAATCATCAGCCGGCTCCTCTCGAGGGGACGGAAATACAAGATGCTTCTGATCGTTTGCACTACGTCATTAAGATGACCCAGCAAGCGGCAGACAAAACCATGGATCGGGTAGAGGCAACCGCGCCGGTTGCAGATCGACTGGGCCGGGAAGCGGCTGAGTTACGTTCGGAATGGATGCGTATCAAAAGTCGTGAAATGTCGGCCCAGGAGTTTAATAAACTCTATCCGAGAATGGATATGTTTCTAAACCGTATGAGCGACGATGCGAATCTGATTAATTCCAACCTCCAGGGAATTATGATGGAACAGGAGTACCAGGATTTAACGGGCCAGGTACTCAATCGTGTGATGGCACTCATTAGCGATTTGGAAGGCGATCTTGTTGAGCTGATTAAAGTTGCCTCTCAGGTAGAAGACATCACAGGTATTTTACCAGACGACAATGGCCCAGCGGCGGTAGAAGCGAAACAAGCTGAAGCATTGAGCGGACCACAGATCAATCCTGAGCAGACCGAAGGTGCGGTCAGCAGCCAGGATGAGGTTGATGACCTGCTGTCCAGTCTTGGATTTTAAAGGGTGTAAGTTATGAGCTTTGGGGACGACGAAGAGATACTCCAGGACTTCCTAGTTGAAGCCGGTGAGATTCTGGAACTGCTTTCCGAGCAGTTGGTGGATTTGGAAAATAGTCCGGAAGATACGGATTTATTGAATGCCATTTTCCGGGGTTTCCACACTGTAAAAGGCGGTGCGGGATTCCTGCAAATTGATGCGATGGTGGAATGCTGCCACGTGACGGAAAACCTGTTCGACATTTTGCGTAATGGTAAACGCAGTGTATCACCAGCCTTGATGGACGTGGTGTTGCAAGCCCTGGACATGGTTAACCAACAATTTGCCGAGTTGAGTGCCGGGGAAACTCCCAGCGAAGCGAGCCCCGAACTCCTCGAAGAACTGGGTAAACTGGCTACTCCGGAAGGAGAAGGCGAGGCTGAAGCGCCAGCGGAGCCCGAGCCTGTGGCTGAAGAAGCACCAGCACCTGCAGCAGAAGCATCTGCAGAAGCCGGCGGCGATGAAATTACCCAGGAAGAATTTGACGCTTTGCTGGATGAGCTTGATGGTTCCAAGTCAGAGGCTCAGGCTTCCGGCAAAGTTGATGACATCATCAATTCGGATAATCCGGAAATTACCGACGCCGAATTCGAAGCTCTGTTAGATGGCCTGCATGGTGCAGCGCCGAAAGCGGAAGCTCCAGCAGCTAAACCTGCGGCCGAAGCGCCGAAAGCCGCCGCTGGCGGTGGTGACGAAATTTCCGAAGCGGAATTTGATGCTCTGCTGGACGATCTGCATGGCAAAGGGCAGGGGCCGACGGCCGCCGCTGAAAAGCCAGCAGAAGACAGCAAGGTCAGTAAGATAGAACCGGCGAAAGCCAAGGCGGCACCGAAGAAAGCCGAACCGAAAAAAGAAGCGGCCAAGCCCGCTGCAAAAGCCAACGTTACCAATATTGCTAATGCCAAAAAGGGTAGCGCGGGTCAAGGCGCAGCTGCATCTGGTGAAGCCTCGGTACGGGTAGATACCCAGCGTCTTGATGAAATCATGAATATGGTTGGCGAGCTGGTGTTGGTTCGCAATCGCCTGGTGCGCATCGGTGGTAAATCCAGCGATGAATCCCTCTCCAAGGCGGTCGCGAATCTGGATGTGGTCACGGCGGATTTACAATCGTCTGTCATGAAAACCCGCATGCAGCCGATCAAGAAAGTTTTTGGTCGTTTCCCACGAGTTGTACGTGATCTGGCGAGAAACCTCGGCAAAGAGATCAAGCTGGAACTGGTGGGTGAAGATACGGATTTGGATAAAAATCTGGTGGAAGCACTGGCAGATCCATTGGTGCACTTGGTGCGCAATGCGGTTGACCACGGTATTGAATCACCCGATAAACGTGAAGCTTCCGGCAAAAGCCGCGTGGGTACGGTAACCCTGGCTGCTGAGCAGGAAGGTGATCATATTCTCTTGTCGATCACCGACGACGGTGGCGGTATGGACCCGGACGCTCTGCGCAAGAAAGCTGTGGAAAAAGGTTTATACGATGAAGATTCCGCAGCACGCCTGACTGATGAAGAAGCGTTTAATTTAATCTTCGCGCCAGGATTTTCAACCAAGGTTGAGATCTCCGATGTGTCGGGCCGTGGTGTGGGCATGGATGTGGTGAAAACCAAAATCTCCCAGCTGAACGGTTCGGTGGATATTAAATCCCGCCTGGGCGAAGGCACCAGCCTGGTCATTAAAGTACCGTTGACTCTGGCCATTATGCCAACATTGATGGTCATGCTGGGCGATCAAACTTTTGCCTTGCCATTGATGAGCGTGAATGAAATCTTCCAGATGGATTTAACCAAAACCAATATTGTAGATGCACAGGAGTGCGTCACCATTCGCGATAAAGCGGTACCACTGTTTTATCTGAAGAAATGGTTGGTTGAAGATGAGATTGATCCGTTAGCTGAAGCCCATGTCGTTATTGTGAGTGTTGGTACCGATCGCGTTGGCTTTGTGGTTGACCGATTGATCGGTCAGGAAGAAGTCGTGATCAAGCCTCTGGGCCAAATGCTTCAGGGAACCCCGGGTATGGCCGGTGCGACCATTACGGGTGATGGCACCATGGCACTGATTCTGGATGTGCCTGCGATGCTGAAACGCTACGCGTAATCAGGGGTTGCCAGCGTCGCTGGCAATCTCTCTCTACATCTAAACAGACGGGAGCCAAGGTCTGCCTCTGCCGACAGCCGTACATGGAGTGTGTGCCAGCAGTTGTTTGTTTTTATTGCTCGGGTCTACTGAAAGGGGAAGGGCATAATGTCCGTTAAAGTACTAATTGTCGACGACTCTTTATTTTTTCAAAATCGCTTGCGGGAAATGATCGGCTCGCACGTCAACATTGATGTCGTGGGTGTGGCCAATGATGGTAAAGAGGCCGTAGCCAAAGCGGCTGAGTTGAAACCTGATGTTATCACCATGGACTACGAGATGCCCGAGATGGATGGCGTCACCGCAGTTCGTGAAATCATGGCGAACAATCCTGTTCCCATTATCATGTTTTCTTCCCTCACCTATGAAGGCGCCAAAGTTACCCTGGATGCGCTGGCAGCAGGTGCCGTCGACTTTATGGCGAAAAACTTTGCGGAGTTTTCAAGAGACTCTCAAAAGCTGAGTGCCGCTTTACAGGATCGTATTTTAACGGTCGCCATGCGTGGAGAAAAAGCGGTTGCCTGTCCTTTCTCTCCGTCGAAACCCGCGAAACCAAGACCCGCGCCTGTTCCGAGCCGGCGCTCGCAAAGCCAGGCGCCCTCCGTGGTTGTGATTGGTTCTTCAACCGGAGGACCGGTTGCATTGACCGATATTCTATCGGCCTTACCGGCAAACTTTCCCATCCCTTTGGTTCTGGTTCAACATATGCCGGCGAATTTCACTATGGCTTTTGCGGAGCGGCTGGATCGGGAATGTCAGATTCGCGTTCGTCATGCGGAAAACGGTGAGCTGCTTGAACCCGGCACAGCTTATCTGGCTCCCGGCGGCAAGCAATTGTCATTTAATAAATCAAACCCCATGAAAATCGATGTCTTCGATGGGCCGGCGGATGTGAATTATAAACCCTCCGTGGATTTAACTTTTACCTCGGCTGCGGAGGCTTTCGCCAGTCGAGCGTTCGGAATTGTGTTAACCGGTATGGGCAGTGATGGCTGTGAAGGCGCCCGTGCCATAAAGCAGCGTCGCGGTACGATCTGGAGTCAGGATGAAGCGACCTCCGTAATTTATGGTATGCCAATGGCAGTGGCCAAAGCGGAACTGACCGATCACGTCTTGCCACTGCATGAGTTCGCGTCACAGTTAGTTGAGATCAGCTGATGGATTTACTTACTCTCATCGGGCTTGCCATTGGTACGGCAGCATTGCTTGGCGGGAATTTTCTCGAGGGCGGCAGTTTGCAATCTTTGCTGAACGGCCCGGCAGCACTGATCGTCATTGGCGGCACCCTCGGCGCGGCTGTTTTGCAGACACCGCAGCCTCATCTACAGCGTGCCTTGAAGCTCGGGAAGCGCATTTTCTATCCTCAGTATCCGGCTTTCGATGCCGGTATAAAGCGCGTGGTGAACTGGGCAGTTGTCGCACGACGAGAGGGATTACTGGGGCTTGAGCCGATTGCCGACAAAGAAAAAGATCGCTTTGCTCACAAAGCACTCTTGCTATTAATTGATGGCAACGATACCCAGGTTATTCGGCAGTCTCTGGAAATTGATATGATTGCCCAGGAACAGCGGGATCATAATGCCGCCAGCTTTTACGAATCCATGGGCGGGTATGCGCCCACCATCGGAATCATCGGTGCAGTGATTGGTTTGATTCATGTGATGAAGAACCTTTCTGATCCTTCTCAACTCGGGCCGGGGATTGCGGTTGCATTTGTTGCGACCATTTACGGTGTGGCGTTTGCGAATTTATTTCTTTTACCGATTGCGAATAAATTAAAACAATCCGTCAATGCCGACTCTTTGTATCGTGAATTGATCATCGAAGGCATTGTTGCTATCGCAGAAGGGGAAAATCCTCGCAGCATTGAAATTAAACTCCAGGGCTTTTTGCCGCGCTAGAGTAGGCGTGCTTCAGGAGGCCTTATGCGTCGTCATCGTCCGCAACAACAGATTGAAGTTAAGCATGAACGCTGGATGGTTTCCTATGCGGACTTCATTACGCTGCTGTTTGCCTTCTTTGTGGTGATGTATTCCATTTCTCAATTAAATGAAGCGAAATACAAGGAACTCTCCACCAGCTTAAACGCCATTTTTACCTCGCCACCACGGAACCCCAATCCTATTGCACTCAATGAACGCTCGGCGATGCCTTCTGCAGTTGTTGATCAAAGTGCGCAGAGTACGCTCGCAGGTACACCGGCCATTGTCGCGGATTTGAGTCAGCTGGAAAGTCAGCTAACGAGTGAGTTTGCGGATTTGATTGATGATGAATTGGTAGAACTCGACAGCAACGAGTTGTGGCTGGAATTAAAATTGAACTCCAATGTTCTATTCGCCAGTGCCAGCGCAGAGCCCTCCGATGCCGCTAAGGAATTATTCGGTCAACTTGCAACAAAGCTACGCGGTTACGAAAACCAGATTCAAATAGAAGGTTATACCGACAATCAGGCCATACGTTCGCCCCGTTTTGCGAGTAACTGGGAACTGTCTTCAGCGCGTGCCGCAACGGTGGTGAAATTGCTAATCGCTTCTGGTGTAAGGCCCCAACGTTTGTCGGCGGTTGGTTATGGAGAGTTTCAGCCAATCGCGGACAACGATACGGTTGCCGGGCGCCAGCAAAACCGTCGGGTGGTGGTGATGGTATCCCGGCGTGCTCCGGAGCGCATGAGCGTGAGTGCCCGTACGGCCATGGAAATGGCGGCAAAAGAACCTAACGCTTTCCAGAGTCAAAGTGAAATCAGTCGCGCCGCCAGTCGTGCTTCGGCCATTGCTGAAATGCGCCAGATGGCGGAGCAAAGGTTACTGCAGGAGCTGGAGGCCGAAGCGGCCGCACAGGCGGAGGAGGAATTACCCCCTCTGATTTTGCAACCACAGGCCACTGAAAGTGGTGGTGTGCTGTACAGCAATGGCGACAGCCAATAAGCTCTATGAGCCATTCAGAAGGGCAATCCGCAAACGCTTGTCTTTCCCTTCCACTTTATCCCCGCTCATCGAATCCAGAAAACCCGCTTTCGAGGTTGGTACAGCCCTTGCTCTAGTACTCGGTAAATCCAGTTGATTTCACCCAATGTGGTGAAAATCGGCTTAATACGTAGTCATGGGGCAATCCATGGCCTATGGGGTATAGGGCAGGCGGCAAGTCATTACCGTCGTGGCAAGTAGAGGATTCGATCATGCAAGTGTGGACCGTAGCAAATCAGAAAGGCGGTGTGGGTAAAACAACCAGTGCGGTGACATTGGGTGGCTATGCGGCCCAGGCCGGCAAGCGCGTGTTGTTGGTAGACCTGGATGCTCAAGGTTCTATGAGCAGCTATTTTGGGATAAAGCCCCAGTCACTGAAACAGTCATCGGCGGAACTGCTTCACCATGAAGGCCAGGTGAGTCGCCAGATGATTATGGATATCGTCATGGAGCTACCCTATGAAGGGTTGAGTTTGATGCCGTCCTCCCCCAGCTTGATTACTCTGGAACGCACAGCCCAGCACCGACGGGGCTTTGGTCTGGTGTTAGGGCAGGTGCTGAGCCTGCTTGAAGAGGATTTTGACCTGGTGCTGATTGATTGCCCGCCAGCCTTGGGGGTATTAATGATCAATGCGCTGGTGGCCAGCACTCGCTTGATTATCCCGGTACAAGCCGAATTTTTGTCGCTGCAGGGTTTTGCGCGTATGCAGCAAACCGTTGATATGGTGCAGCACTCTCTGGATACGGTCATCGATAGAGTGGTTGTGCCCACTATGGTGGATCGTCGCACCCAGGCCTGCCAGCAGACAGTACGTTCTCTGCGCAATGAGTTTCCGGTCGATCTTTGGCCCGGCCATATCCCCATCGATACCAAGCTCCGCGATGCCAGCCGCCTGGGGGTTCCTGCTAACCTCTTCCAGCCCGCTGCAAAGGGCGTGCAGGCCTATGGGGCGCTGTACCGCTTCCTTGAACAACGCATCAGCAGCCAACGCCGTGTGGATTCCGAAGGTGAAACTTTCGCAAATTCCGACAAAGCGACAAAAGCTTATTGGGCTGAGGCTGTATAAATCTGAAATCCCGCCGATAACCCCCTTGGGTGGTCGTTTTTGCATTCCGACCAAGGGGCAGTTTTTTTACCTACCGTTCCTGGCACAGAACCTGCAAACGACTATATTTAAGAACAGGTGCGTGAAGTTTTTGACGCGAATTAATGCCTGCTTGGCCTTTGAGGGCCAAAAACTGTTTTGAGGGAGTCGAAATTATGTCGGCCAACGCCATTGAAGAGAACGTAAATGATGATCCTACCTTGCAATGGGTGACCTTTAAGCTCGCCGGTGAGGTATACGGGATCAATGTGATGCAAGTTCAAGAAGTCTTGCGTTACACCGAAATCGCTCCAGTGCCTGGGGCATCCGAGTATGTACTGGGGATCATTAACTTGCGTGGTAACGTGGTAACCGTTATCGATACCCGCGAGCGTTTTGATCTTGACGCTACAGATATTACCGATAATACCCGAATCGTCATTGTGGAAGCTGATGGCCATGTAGTGGGCATTTTGGTGGATTCCGTTGCAGAAGTGGTTTATCTGCGCCAGTCAGAAATCGAAATCACGCCAAACGTCGGTAATGACGATAATTCCAAATACATTCAGGGTGTTTGCCATAAAAATGACGAACTGTTGATCCTGATTGATTTGGACAAGCTGCTCACCGAGGAAGAGTGGGCTGAACTGAATAATGAAGACGTAGCCGTATAAGGGTCTTATTCACGCTACCGCTGACAGTAATGAGGTTTAGACATGTTCGCAGCGATGTTGCATCCGACAGTTTATATTGCCGCTGGCCTGGGCTTGGGCGTTTTGCTCCTGGTTCTGAGTTACTGGCGTCAAAGTCGTCAAATCAGGCGGCAGCTACAGGATTTGCAAGACGCGCGACAAGAACTGAAATCCATTAATGCCAGCAATATCGGTCTGGGCCGTCGCATCAAAAGTCTTGAGTCCAAGCGCGGCCCGACACTCGCTTCAGTCAGCAACATTACCGAAATCAACGATATGGCAGGCGCATCGCCTCAAGAGGCTATGCATCCTCATCAACAAGGTCAATTCGATACTCCCGCAGATTCGATGTCTCCTGACACCATCGTCGCGAAGGATTTGCGAGAGCTTCAAGCCCAGCAGCAAAGTTTATTGGCCAGTCTGACCGCTTTGGAAAACGAACAGCAACACCAGAGTGGAGAAACTGCGTTTGCCGAAACGACTCAGGAACCGATTGTGGGGGCGGCTTTCCAATCCCAACAACCTTTCCAAACACCTGCGGAAGAAAGCAGGGCAGAACCTTCATTTCAACAAAGCCTGGCGGCTCATCTGGAACAGGAAGCGGTTTCCGAACAACACTTTAAGACTCAAAATTCTGAACCTGAAGCACAGGAAGAGGCACGTCATGAACCCTATAGTTATGACGATGAACCAGAGCCTGACTTAGCACAGACTCCCTATACACGCGCTTCAGCCATGTTGGATGAAGGCTTGGCGCTGGATGAAATCGAGCGTCAAAGTGGTTTGTCAAAAGCCGAAATCAAACTGATGGCGACCATGCATAAAAATATGAGCAAATTTGCTTTAGCCTAAGCGCTTATCGGCCGATAAGTCAGTTAAGAGAAATTAATTGGGAGACAAGGAGCTTTCATGATCCGTCTCAGCTTATCACTGCTAGCCGCCATCAGCCTGAGTGCCTGTACCATCATTGATCGATCCCAGGATATTCAGTACAGCACCGTCACTCAACCCGTTTCCGCCCAGGCCTTGAGTGATATCCGTCCGGGAAAAACCAACAGCCGTTGGCTGCTGAACAATATCGGTCTAGCCAGCGAAGTGGAAGCTTACGGCGAACGAAAGTCCATCTGGCGATATGACCTCAACGAAATTCGCCGCTCCCGCACCAAAGTCGCGTTGCTCTACAGCAACCACGAACGTATTAAAAGCCGCTGCCAACTGTCTCTCCTGCTAGTCGATGATATCGTTAGCGCAATGTGGAGCGGAAACTCGGCCGAAACCCTCGCCCGAGTTGCAGAATCTTTCAAACTCCGTATGAGTGGAAGCGAACAGGACATGCCGATGTGTGAGAGTTTTCGGTATATTCAGGCAGATTGATTCTCAGTGAGGAGTCACTGAGTGCCCAGGTGTCTAAGAAAAGATATTCCCATATTTTGATCAGCTTCCGTATTTTTTGAGTTTTCTTGCTTGTCCTTTCGGGCTAAATTTTCGTTCCAGTCCTGCAGTTTTTTCTCCGTACTTTATTCGTAAAATTCCTCTTTCTCCCAAGACTTGATTGAATAACTGTAAATATGGCTGTTAGTATCCTCAGCCTTCAAGTCGGGTGAAACTCGCACATGGATCGTGTCGGTGACCGTAGGCGCTTTGATATTTACGATGGATTGCAAAAGTAAAACTTCCTGTTTTTAGCTTTACTATTTTCCTTGATCGTATTCGTTTTTGTGTGGTAACAGATCTCCCATGTTGTTGGTTGTAGGCCTGTTATTAAGAAAAATTTATTTTATTGGTCTGAGTAGGGTTGTTGTTGGGAGGTGTGAAATATAAGTCTTTATAAAAAATTAAAATCGATAAAAGTTTTATATCATAGTAATAGATAAGGAAATATTTATGTTTAAAAGGTTAGTTTTGCTCGTCGCTTCTTCTGTATTTTGTTCTGTTGTCAGTGCGGATGTCCGTCCATTTTTTAATGCTGATATCGGCTATGCGGATACCGATTTCGATAACGGAATTTACTTCGATGTTGGTGGTGGTGTGCAGTTTAATGATCACATTGAAATGGAAGTCGGTTACAACCATTATGGAGATGTTGGTCCATATGGAATTGATGTTACCTCTTTTTCATACGGATTGAATCTGGGCGGAAAGATTTCAGAAAATACACGCTTGTTCGCTGTTTTAGGTGCGGAACGTTTGGAGCTCGATGATACGGTTACTGTGGGTACAGTACGGGTTAATGTCGATGACTCGAGCACCGAAGCTTTCTATGGTATTGGCGCTGCCTTTGCTAAAGGCGAGAACACAGATATAAGGCTTAAACTGCTAAGCCACAGCTCGGGTGATTTGATTACATTTAGCGCAGGTTTTGCCTATTATTTCTAATCACTAAAGCTATTTGAAAATAAAGCGGCTTCCTTTTGTGAGGCTGCTTTCCCTTCAGTAGGTGGCTTAAGAAAATACATTTCTGAGGTTCGACCTGTTTTATTTCTGGTAGAACTTTCTTGCCTGTCCTTTGGGGCTAAATTATCGCCCCCTTTCTGAATTTTTATCTCAATACTTTATTCGTAATATTCCTTGCTGCCCCAACTCTTGATTGAACAATTGCTAATGTAGCTGTTAGTATTGCTTCCCTTCAAATGGGGTGCTGCTAGCACATGGACAGTATCGATGGCCGCAGGTACTTGGATGTTGACGATGGATTGCGAAAACAAGAATTCATACTTTAGTTTTATCTTTTCTATATTTCTATTTTCTTTCAGCCTGTCCAGTTTTGCTCTGGAAAACAGTGTTTGTAATGACGACGCCTATGTATTGAAGGGCGATTGTGAGGCATTGGTATCGCTTTATAACGCTCTGGATGGAGACAGCTGGTCTCCTAATAATTGGAGCTCTGATCCTGTTTCAAGGTGGTCCGGGGTTGTTGTCGATGAAAACAAGCGGGTTGTATCTCTAAAGCTTCACAATATTGGGGCCTCGGGCTCTTTGCCCGCCAGTTTGGGAGATCTGCCTGAACTCAAAGTGCTGGTTTTGGCGCAGGGTAGCATCACCGGTACGCTACCGGATGAAATGGCCAACCTTCAAAAGCTGGAATATCTCTGGTTGTTTGGTAACCAGTTAACAGGGGACTTACCTGGATTTTTAGGGACTTTTACCGAGCTAAGGCACCTATACTTGCAAGGTAATCAATTTACGGGCTCTATCCCATCGTACGTTTTTGAACTGCCAAACCTCGAACAATTACATCTAAGCCGCAACAATTTTAGTGCAGGGCTTCCGGCCAGCGTGGGTCAAAACAAAAATTTGGATTCTCTGGGTTTGTCGGGGGTCGATATCTCGGGTCCATTTCCAACGTCCTTATTGGCTCTCACTAAACTTAAACTTCTGGATATGACCGGAACTGGGTTGACCGGGCCAATCCCTGAAGAAATCTCACAACTTTTAGAGCTGAAATCTCTATCACTGGCTGAGAATCAGTTAACTGGCAGCCTGCCCGCCGGTTTGTTTCAGCTGAGTAAGCTAGAACAACTTCTTCTGTCGGAGAATCAGTTGTCTGGCCATGTTCCTTCCGAGATCGCTTCCTTGCAGGCTTTGAAATGGCTTGCTTTAGGAGGAAATCAGTTCTCTGGTGAAATTCCCAATGAAGTGGGTGAGCTGAGTCAACTCGAGAGATTGGAGCTGCAAGACAACCAGTTCACGGGGCTGTTTCCGAAATCTATCGCCGAATTGCCATTTTTGGCAATCATCGACACTCGCAATAACAACTTTATTGGCGATATTTATGCTTTGTTCGATGGTGTGATATTGGCCGAGCTAAACATCGATGACAAAAACAACGGTAGTCTGCAGACCATCATCAGCTTTGCGAAGTTGGGTGAAGGGCGTTTTTTGTTGCCTGATAATGACTATGTTGATGGTGGTACCCTTTTTGCGGCGGCAGGCGAGGGCTTCAGGCTCTCAGAATTTAACGGCTGCTCCGGCGAGAAAACGGGTTTTGCGTACACAATTGGGGCGCAGACCTCCAGTTGCACAATTGAAGCCACCTTCGAAGCATGTGATGACACTACCATTGGTGATTGCATAAATGACTTAGGCACAACGGATGTGAATGGTGAAGCGGTTGCGAATACCCAGTTAAATGCCATAAATAATTCAACAGCTTATTTACTGGGCAATGTGATGATGTTGCAGGGTTGGCTTTATGAACCCGAAATTAATAAACATTATCCAGGGCGTGAGGTGTCTATAACCCTGAATCAAGGTGGCGAATTTTCTGTACCTCTGCGCTATGAAGACCCCAGGTTGCCGGTCGAATTAAAAACATTGAACAATGGTCCCGTGTATTGGGCGGTCTTTGCAGACGCTGAAACAATCAGGTCGCACGATATTCGTGTAAAAGTACGCACAAAGGAAGGCGTTCTTGTTAATGAGGCTGAGCTAAAAAGCTTGGCAGTGGATAACCGTATTGATCAAAGTGGAGCGTTCAGCAGCATCACGAATACGGTTCTCATAGAAGATTTTCCCCAGGCAGACTTTGATATTCGACTTAAATTTAACGCTGAAGCTCAGCGTTTTGTTTTGGTTGATCAACTGGACGCAAGTGGCCAAAGCATGTTGTCCTCCAACAAATACTTCACAGACGATGGCAAATCCGTGGAAGCTCTTCCTAAGCTTAATGGGCAGGATGCGGTTGGCTTGGATAATCATATTATTGATGGTGTGTTATCGGGCATTGTTCCTTTGACTGGTTGGTACAGTACAGAGCTGCCTGACCTTCAGGGAAAGGAATTGTTGATTCAAATCGATGATGCAACACCCGAGGCGGTACAGAATTTCACGAGGAACAGTGTTAATCAGCGCCTTGGTTTGAGCGCAACTGCCGAAACGGCCTGGGGCTATTATTTGAACACCTTGAATCTGGACAACGGGGATCATCGTCTGCGTCTGATTGTTGATGACCGAATTTTTTGGGAAGCCAGCTTTAAATCCCACAGTCTTTTGAACGCATCAGCGCAGGCCATGTATGTAAGTCCTTCAACTCAGGAAACTACGGTTATGGATGTACCTGCCAGTGGTGACAGTTTAAAGCTCAGGTTTGATGCCAATATGCAGAACTTTGTGGTGATTGAGCAAACCCTGGTCTCTCCTTGAATTGAGACCAGTACGGAGAATGTTATTAAACAGGGTGTGGTCACCTTGGGTTACAGGGAAGGGCGGATTGCCCAAAGTGAATTATGAAGCGCGTCAGTTTTGTTAACAGTTTTTTATTAATTTCCTCACTTGCACTTGCGAGTGTAGCCAATGCGGAATTAAAAGGGAATTTTGAGGGCAATCCCTGGAAAGAGGACGAATTTGTCGGTTGGGCTTGCGAGGTCGGGAATACTGCACCTGTTCGAGTCGAATTTTTCGATGGCAGCAACAATCGAATTCATACCTTAAATACGCATTCTCGTGCTGAGTATCAAGTTAATGAGGTGTGTGGTTTAAATCCCAATTCGGCGCTAAACCTGCGCTTTAACTGGAAGTTGAGCGACAGGGATTTGAATGTATATTGTGGCCAGACAATTTCAGCGTATGCAGTTAGTGGCGGCGAGAGACGCCATATAAAATCCCGAGAACTGGTTTGTGATTCAAGAATTGTGGGTAATTTTGAGGGTGCCCATCTTGCTCACAACCAATTGACTGGCTGGGCTTGCCAAAAGGGTAATGAACAAGCTGTCCGGATTCGCTTCACGGCACAACAAGGGAATGCACAAGAAGAAAAAGTCAATGAGCTGTTAGCAAATATCCCTGGCGAACGGGCGATTGCACATCCCAATCACTGTAACACCGTTAACTCCAACTTCCGATTCCAATGGCCTTTAACCGACGGTTTTATCCAGCAGCACTGTGGTAAAACTCTGCATGCCTACGCCTATTTCAACTCTGATTCGGATCGCATTGGTTCTTTTTCCTTGCCATGCCCGGCACCGCCAAAACCCACGGATATTCCAGATGTATCGCGGGTCTTGAATGTACCATCTTATGTAACGACTGAATCTTCGTTCAGAATCAGCTGGGGGGCTGTGTATCCTTCCGCAGCAACTTACGAGTTGCAGGAACGTTTCAATAACGGAGCCTGGAGAACCATTGCCGATCAAAGCAATACGATTTATCAAGTACCCTTAAGAAGTCAGGGCGGGCAATACCAGTATCGTGTGCGAGCCTGTACTTCAACAAAATTGTGTGGTGGCTATCGCGAATCTCGAGTGGTTAATTTGGTCACTGAGACCCAAGCTAAACAACGATCGGCCCAGGTCCCTATCGGTAATTTTGAAGGTGCAGCCGGTGATGCGCTGCGAGGGTGGGCTTGTACTCTGAAACAGCGCCAGCCCATCGCAATGCGTTTGTTCTTCGGTGAAAAGGGCGATTTCTCTAATCCCTATCAAACACTGTCTGCAAGCACCAGCAGTGAGCAGTTGATTAAAGATCGATGCCAGTTGTCGAGCAGCAGCTTCAACTACCGAGCGACTCGTCAGCTTTCGGTGACAGAGCGCGCGCAGATTTGTGGTCGCAGCTTGAGTGCCTACGCCTCAACTAATGGCGGTATTGAACATTGGGTTGGTACCCAGACGATCCCTTGCGAGGGTGGGAAGCCAAAGGCCGATAATGCGAGCTTGATTGCTCCAAGTGAGGTCTTCTCTGACAACAGTTTCCAATTACGCTGGTCTGGTTTCAGCGGAGCGATTGCCGTTTACGAATTGCAGGAGCGCGTTCCCGGTGGCAATTGGGCGCAAATCCAGCGAAGTTCAAGTGCTCAAAGAACCATGGTGGCTTCCAAACAGTTGGGCAGTTACCAGTATCGAGTGCGAGCTTGCAGTTCCAGTAATGAGTGCTCAGCTTATGTCAGCAAAACGGTCGAGGTTAAACGTGGTGGCACAACAAGTGGTGGCGTACCGGCATTACCCGCCTTTCCAGGTGGTGATGATATCGGCAGTCTTGCCGGCCAGTTCAGGGTTACAGAATCCGGCGCAAGCAGCTACTCCGTACCAATTGCTACGACGTCAGGTACCGCCGGTGTTGCGCCAACCATATCTCTCCAATACTCCAGTCAGGGCGGAAACGGTCTTGCCGGGGTAGGTTGGAATCTGTCCGGTCTCAGCAGCATCAGTCGTTGCCGCCAAACCCATATGGTCGACGGCCGAGCGGAAGCCATTAATTTCACCGACAGTGATCGTTTCTGCCTTGATGGGCAAAGATTGATAAGTGTCGCTGCACCGGCAGGGCAAAGCGGCAGGTATTACAAAACGGAAGTTGATAATTTCGCGACGATTGTAGCCCGAGGTGGCAGCGCCGCTACCCCGGCCTATTTTGAAGTTCAGCGTAAAGACGGCTCCAAAAGCGTTTACGGAAATAGCAGTGATAGCCAACAACGAGCCTCAGGGCAGGTCATTAACTGGGCGATTAATCGTTTTGAGGACAGTGTCGGCAACCCGATTACCTTCCAATATCTGGATGCAGGGCAGGGGTTCAGAATCGATCGAATCAATTATGCCTTCGGTTCTGGCAACTCCCCTCAAGCGTATCTGCGTTTTAGCTATGAAGCGCGCAGTGATGTTCGCAGTCAGTATTTGGCGGGTGTGCAATCCCACCGTCGGGTTCGCCTGAAAACCATTGAGTCTTTCAATACCGGGCAACTGTTACGTTCATACAAATTACAGTACTTGGCTGAAAACAATGTGGCCAGAGTGGGTCAAGACGTACTCAGTAACAGTCGCTTACGCAGTATTCAGGAGTGTGCGGCTGGAAATATCTGCCTGCCGGCGACAAGCTTTGATTGGGATGTTGTAGCCAGCCGCAGTTTTGGTTCTGAGCAACGACTAAATCTTAGTCCATTAGATAATCGCTTTATTGCAAGTGTCAAAACAATTGATGTTAATGGCGATGGAATACTGGATTTGGTGTGGCTGGAAGCTGATCAGGATAAACGTAAAGGGGATATCCGTAATCACTTCTTGTATTACTCCATTACATCTTCCAATCCTGGCGTATCAAGAGTTGCCCAGGTTGCGCACCATTTTAGACACGCAGGCCTTAAGCAAGCGTTTAGGATGGAAACTCTGGATTACAATAATGACGGTCGACAAGATGTACTGATTTTTGATAGCTCTCAAAATAGCCATTTGGATGTTAACCACGGTAAATGGCGCTTGTTTATGAATACAAGCAATGGCTACGGTCCACCCCGTTTCGATGAAGAAAACGTTAACTTCCCGTTTAATGAGCGCCGCGTGTCATTTATGGACATCAATGGCGATGGATTGACCGATGCAGCGATCAGCTCCCAAAGCCAAAACCTGTTTCAGGCTGGGCGTGACGATCGTTACTATTTACTGCAGTCGTCCAATGAATCGGTATACAGCTATACTCCGTACTCCTTTGGCGGGCCAAATAAGGTATCGGGCACATATAATTCAAGGGGGCAACTGGCACCGGGAGTTTGTGATCAAACTATAGAAATTCCGGCAGGAGATTTGAATGGTGATGGGCAGGTCGATTATCTGACTGAGCAATACTGCGGCGTTTTGGAATACATACAAGGCCCCAACGAGGATATCGTCACTTCACAAAGAACGGGACGTTATCGCCTATCCTTGACTAAAGCGGCCAGTAACGGCTACTACCTTGAACGTTTCAACACAAGTTTTGGTTTACCAGATAAAGACTCGGTGCGTTTTGCGGATATGAACGCTGATGGTCTGAGTGATGTTCTGGTATCCAGACATAATGGTTGGTTCCTGTATTACAGTACAGGCACAGGTTTGGCCGACAGCGGTTTGGGTGCGGTTATTCCTGCGGCTTCAAATACGTCTGAGGATCAGAGTGTTCAGCTCGTAGATTATAACTACGATGGTTATATGGATGTTGTTTGGCGAGACGGCACTACGCTCTATGTAAAACAGTGGCAGCCAGCCACTCGGAACTTCTCAACGGCCATTATCCTCAGCAGTTCTGCGGTGGAGTCTGGTCAAAACATCGTGGCGGATTTGAACGGTGATGGTGTTCTGGATTTCACTACGATCGATAAGCGCTATCTGCGTCAATACAATGGCAGCAGTCCAAGTTCAGGCTCCATTGTTCAAATTACCAATGGCTTGGGTGCGGTTACTCGAATCAACTATGAACCACTGAGTACATCACGTCACTATAGCCTTTGGGATCGACGATTCCGTGGCAATGGCAGTGATTGTGATTATATCTGCGATACGACCCAGCCGTTTAATGGTTCGGATGGTTTGCAAAATATAATGCCCTTATCGGCGGTTATTCAGTTGCATGGTTCAATGTATGTTGCGACACGTGTTCAGAGCTCCGCTCCTACCGAACAAGATCGGAATCAGCTGAGTGCTATCAGTTATTTCTACAGCGAAGCCAAGATGCAGGCCGGTGGACGTGGTTTTCTGGGATTCAGGAGTTTGACAACGCTTGATGAACAGACACGAATTGAAACGTCGACCCGTTATCGTCAGGACTGGCCGTTTATTGGTTACCCAGCTGAAACTGAAGTAAGGCTTGAGGATTCTCACAGAATTAGCCACAGTACAAACGAGTGGCGTTTACAGGGCTTTAATCCAAGTTGGGTGCAGCAGGTTCGTAACGGAACGGCAACAATAGGCAGTTTGCGTCCTTATATCAAGCGTAGCTCGGAAAGCAATCGAGATTTAAATTCCGGTAGGGAGTTGACCGGCACAACAACCGAAAATCAATACGATGCTTATGGTAATCCCACCAACATCACCACGGTGACATTTGGCAATGGCATTCGCAGTGAGAAGCGTACTGTGAATACCTATTCAGCCAGTGGTTTCTCGTTAGAAGAGAGCCGACGCCTGGGCCGCTTATCATCAACTCGAGTAACAACCATTCGAGAAGAGAGTGGGCAACCGAGAGCAGAACAAACGCGCAACTCTCAGTTTGCTTACTACAGCAGTGGCAAGTTAAAAGGTCTATTGGAAAAAGAAACGGTTGAGCCGGGTGGTAGTCAGGACCAGAAATTGGAAACGACGCATCACTACGACAATTTCGGAAATAAAACCCATACCATGAGTCGCGGCTGGGATGGCGGAGCTACCGTCAATCGTCAAAGCGAGCGATTGGTTTATGATGCCCATGGCCGATATGTGGATGCACAGCATCAACGTTTTGATGGTCGCAATGCTGAAATCAAAGTTCTGCAAGTATTGGCGCGTAACCACTATGGCTCCATTACTAAAAGCGAAGATCTCAATGGCGTTATCACTGACATCAGCTACAGCCCGATGGGCAAACAGTATTCCAGCAAAAGCAGTATTCAGGCGTGGAGCCGACAGTATATGCAGCTGGCTGATAGTCAGTGTTTGCCGGGGGCTGCCTATAAGGTATTGAGTGAATCGGCGGATGGAATGCAGGCGCAGGAGTGTTTTGATCGCCTTGGTCGCAGCCAGCGTAAACTGTCTCGTAACCTCAATGGTCGCTGGGTAGCGGTTGATAGCTACTATGATAACCTGAGTCGCACCGTCAAAGTGAGTGAGCCTTACTTTGTGGATGGTGGCCAGCGCCACTACAGTACGATGGGTTACGACCGCTTGGGCCGTGTCCTTGGAACTCAGCTGCCTGATGGAAGCATAAGCCGCATAAACTACAACGAGTTTGCAACAACGTATACAAACGGCTTGAACCAAACCAAATTGGAAACCCGTAATGCCCTGGGTGAGCTAGTGCGTGTTCAGGATCATATTGGCGGCTTTGTGCTCTATCGTTACGATGTGAATGGCCAGCTTGCTCGCACCGAAGACAGCGCAGGCAATGCTATGACCATCGTCTACGATCTCTTGGGGCGTAAAACCCAAATGGACGATCCAGACAAAGGTCAGTGGCGTTATCGCTATAACGCCTTTGGTGAGCTGATTGAACAAACCGATGCTAAAAACCAGAGAACACAGTTGCGTTACGACACCCAAGGGCGCATGGTGTCACGAAGTGAAGGTGGCCTACAGAGCCATTGGCGCTATGACACAGCTGCGCAAGGGGTGGGGCAGTTAGCACAGGTTAGCGACAACGCTTCCTATAACCGTGATTATGTCTACGATAATTATGGTCGACTCAGTCAGGTTCATTACAAACTACCCGGCTTAAGTGATACCCAAATCACCGGCACCACCTATGATGCCTTTGGTCGTGTCTTTGGCCAGTTTGATGTCGCACATCCACTGCTGGGCAATCACGGAATCAAGAATATTTACAACCGTTACGGTTATCTTGAGCAGGTGGCAGATACACGTTCGGATGGCCCGGTTTACCTACGCAATCTCGAAGTCGACCCGCGTTCACAGGCCTCTAAATTCCAATTGGGCAGCGGTGCGATTGTCACGCGACGTTACGACCCCAAAACCGGACGCCTGCTGAATATTGATACCGAAAGCAGCAGCGGTGCCCAGCTACAAGCCTTGAGTTACGATTGGGATGTCTTGGGTAATCTGAAACATCGCGAAGAGCGCAGCGGTGGTAAAAACCTGTCGGAGACTTTCAAATACGATGGCCTGAATCGGCTTACTGAAGCCAAATTGGGCAACGGCCAAACTAAAACGGTCAGCTACGATGCCATTGGCAATATCATCAGCAAATCCGATGTTGGTAGTTACACTTATGGCGAAAGTGCGGGTCCGCATGCGGTTACCAGTACCTCGGGTGCAGGTCAGAACAATCAATATCAGTATGACGCTAATGGTAATAACACCCGCACTACGGGTGATATGAATCGTACCATCGCATACAGCCATTTCGACAAAGCAACGCGCATTGTAAAAGACGGTCACACGACCGAGTTCAGCTACGATCCAGATCGTAGTCGTTACAAGCGCGTGGACAACAATAGCAGTGGCCAGCGCAGCACGACGTTCTATTTGGGCAATGTTGAAATTGTTCAGCGTGCCAACAGCGTCACTGAATATAAGCGCCGCATTGCTGGCGTGGCTATTCAAACCTTGCGCAAGACGGCAACGATTGATCAGCCCGGCAGGCAGCTGCATTACTTGCTGCAAGATCACCTGGGCAGTCTGGACGTTATTATCGATGAGCAAAGCAATATCGTTCAGGAATTCAGTTTTGATGCCTGGGGTGCAAGACGCAGCGGAACCGATTGGGCAGCAATGACCCAAGCGCAAGTGAATGCCTTGGTTGGCCAGTTCACAAGCCAAAGCATTAACTTGAGCGGCTTGGGGGCAATTACCACCCGAGGTTTTACCGACCATGAAATGTTGGACGAAGTCGGTATCGTCCATATGAATGGGCGGATTTATGATGCGAAGCTGGGAAGGTTCCTGCAGGCGGATCCACATATTGACGGAACCACCAATACCCAAGGCTTTAACCGCTACAGCTATTTGCACAATAATCCGTTGAATGGGACGGACCCCACGGGTTACTTTAGCTTGCGGGAATGGGTTGCTCCTATTGTTGCTGTGGTTGGCGCTTGGCTCTGTCAAGGGTGTGCGATTCAAGGGTATATTGCAGTGGGTGCTGCAGCGGGAGCTGCAGGTGCAGCTGCCAATGGCCAAAACATTTTTCTGGGGGCATTCACTGGAGCTGTTAGCGCGGCCGCTTTTTACGGTATAGGCCAATATTTTCAATCGGCTGGGATTGAGAATTTGTTGGGGGTATTGGACGGAGATGTGTCTATTTCCTCCCTAACGAAGTTTGGTGGTAACTGGCTGACGGGCGGCCAAATTGCTGGCCAGATTTCGCTACATGCTATGGCTGGTGGGGTCATGAGTGTGTTGCAGGGTGGAAAGTTTGGTCATGGATTTATTAGTGCTGGGTTAACCAAAGGGGTATTGGGTAAATATGGAGCCGGAGGTTATCTTAAAAGAGCTTTGGCGCATGCAGTGGTTGGAGGCACTGTTTCGGAGTTAACGGGTGGAAAGTTTGCAAATGGTGCGCGAACGGCGACTTATCAATATCTTTTCAATGAGCTTTCCAAGTGGTCTTTTAAGAAACTCAAAGAGTCGTATCCATCTAACAAAGGACTTTCTGGAGGCGATGTTGTAGATAATGCTGGTGGTAAGGTTAGTTCAAATTTTGCTTTGCGAAATACGAGCAAGGATCCTTTGGTAAGGGCTAATTGGAGTAATACATGCGCGGCCAGAATGAGCTACTGCTTGAATAAAGCTGGCTACCCTGTGCCTTCGCCAGCTAGCCTCCCTAGTGATATTAGAGCGTTGTCGTCAGACGGGAATGGGAACTACATTTATGGAGCGTCTGATATGGCGAGGTATATTGAAGGTGTCCTTGGTAGTCCATTGACGGTCAAAAATGATCTGTCCAATATTACTGGAAAGACAGGCATTATATACTTTGAGAATTACCATATAGATTTATGGGATAAAAAGGCAATGGTTGGAAATACTGGGTCAATCAGCAACTACATAGGCAAGAAAAAAGCATTCTTTTGGGAGGTAAAATGATAGCTCGTTTCGCTCGATTAATTCTGGCTCTGAGCGTGTCCTTGCAAGCATGCTCAAGCCAAGGTCGTGATTACATTGAATATCATACAGATTCCTGTTTGGTTAGAGTTGAATATAAAGGAGAAGCTCAATATGGGGTTTTGAAGCTGATTAGCAGCTGGAAGAACGGAGATATAGGCTGGTGTGAAACGACGAAAGAGGACTTTCAAATTTCGCTTGATTCGGCAATGAAAAAACTAGTAGTTCCTCATACAGAAAATAAATTGACGTCAGTGCAAATTGGGCAGTTGTCAAATTATTCTTGGGTTCGAAATAGGCTAAAAAATACTGATAGTACCGTTTCGGGAAATGGAAAATATCATATAAGTGAATATTTGAAAGTTCATAGAGTGCTCGATCCAATATCAAGTGTTCTTGAAAAGTACGGCTGGATTGGCCAAGCCGCTCAGTGTGAGAAAGCAGAGTACAATAATTCTGGAATACCCATAGATGGTTTTTGCTGGTTAAAAGTGGAAAGGCTTGGAACTTATTAGATTTGTTAAATTTTTTCTAGCGTTATTAGTTATTCCCATATTTTTTCTGATATCTACGTGCGAAACTAAAGGAATAGTCAATCAAAATTTTAATGGGGTGGCTTCTCACATCGATTGGACATCAAGAAACCACCGAGTCCCTAGAATTATAATTCGTGATTCCCTATTTAATAAAGATGTGGTTTTTTCGGACTATAGAATAACTCTGAATGATAAAAACCTAAGAGTTGGCGATATTATTAGTAAAGAAAAAGGTTCAAAAATATGCGGTATCAACTCTGTCAACATTGTCTGTTTACAATAGCCATGAGTATAAAGGTATAAGTTTTTGGTGGTGTGCACCATGATTCGAAATGAAGGCAGGGAGAGCAATTGATCATTGGGATGATCGCATGAAATTCCCAGAAGTATAAGCAATACGCCTTGTAAAAGGCGGTTACACGACCGAATTCAGGCCAGAAGCTTCTAGACGTGGTAGGGGCGTCCTGGTTCGATGATGATGTAGAACCAAGAAAGCCAAGTAGTTGGAATCTCGAGGTTTCGAAAGAGCAGATTAAGAAAGAATTGGGTGCCGACGCATAAGGATTTGATCAATTCCAATCGGGTTACATTGGCATTTCCTACGAAGATTTTGGCCGTGTCTTTGGCCAATTCTATGTGCCCCATTAATTACTATGCCGCTCGGAAGTAGAACTGTTATATGTGATTAAAATCCAATAGTTATTTTAGTCGAGTGTTCAATACTCTACAGCTATACGTATAAAACTATATAGTGTAGGCAGGTGGATCTTGAAATGATGGGGGGTGTATTGGTAGTTGCCATCGAGTTGGTTGGTTGTTGGGTAGTGATCGAAAGCCTATTGCAGTTCTTTTTGCTAATTTTTGCTTTGATATACGGTAGGTCGGTAAGTCTAGATTGGGCATTGCGAAATAGTGGGGTTAAGAACTTTTTCGTTAGGCATATTAAATTAAATTTTAAAGCGCCTTTTAGTACCCTGTTAATATGTAATCTATGGTTGCTGCGGTGTGCTATTTTAGCTCTTGTTGTTTTGATGATGTTTCTGATTGTATTTGAGCTGGTAGTTTAGAAAATTTGGCCAGTTTCCTGAGACTAGCAGGTATTGATTGTGCGCACTGAAACTGTAAAGGAAATTATATCTGCCCACGCGTCTTTATTTCAGACCATGGAGTGTAGCGAAGAGAGATGGATTATCCTTGCTGACTTACCATTGGGAAATCACCACTTAGGACTGGATACTGAAGGGAGGTGGGTAACTGAAGGCGATGGCAAGCTTGAGGAAATAGAATCTGATTGTGGGTTCGAAACGATGATCAAGTTCGTGGAGTCTTCATTTGAGGAATTAGTCTTATTTATTTTACATAGTTTGGAATCTCAAGGATTACCTGCATCGATAGCGCAGTCTTTTCCATTTGATGAATTTCTGTGCTATGCGGCATTGCGTGGGCAGTATTGGGCGGAATGCGTGTCAAAATGGGTAAAGTCCGGATATCCTATCAATTATGAAATAGCATTAGCCTTAGGTGGCGGTTCTAGAGAGTCGAAATCATTTCAGGATTATAAGAAAAAGAGGTTTCATCAGATAGTTGATTTTGTAGGATGTGATAAGAATGCATAGTGCGAGAATTTACGAGGGCGTTCAGAGCTCTACTTCGAACAATATTTCGTTCATTGTGTGTGATGTTGAAAAAAACAAGAGAGCAAAGCGGGAGCACAAAAAATGGGGCGTCGGGGGTTCCTGTCATTTTGTATGGAAATAAGAGAATGAATGGTTTTAGTGTTAAAGGGGGTAAAATGATTTTTTACGCCTGATTCATGAGGTCTATGCTTGAAATGGTCATGTTCATTATCTAGGGTTTTTGTTGGTGGTTTACAATGTGAAAATTTGTGTAGATTTTTCAACTTGCAAGGATGTAAGTTCGGGATTTGAAATAAGTTGTGATCTGTGGAATAAGGCAACTTTTTCGGTAACTCCTTCTGGGGGAGAGTTCCAGCTCGATGGTAGTTTACTCTCCATTAATAAGGCAGAAGTTTTTTTAGATGGGGTTGGTATTGGAAGGTTTTCGAAGTGCCTCGGATTTTTAACCATAAACTATGATAAGTTTACTCTCTATGGGAAAAAGTTTTTTATTGAGGAGGCGTTTGATTTTCCTGAGAATAATGATGTAGATAAATTGTTGTTGTGTGAGGGAGAATGCGTTGCTGAAATAGAGTCTGGTATAGTGATTTCTTTGCTAGGGTCTAGAAAGTCCTTCAAAAAAGCCTACTGTCATATTAAAAAACCAAATTTGGCTGTATGTGCGATGTTGTATCTTTATGGATATTATTCAACTGTTGTTAATAATATCAATGGTTGATGTAATGAATTTACTTCATTGGAACGGTAAAAGATAAATGACCGGGTGCTGAAGAATAGTAAACCATATTTGGACGTATGAGGGCTTAGATTGATAACTCAAGGTTATGTTTATAGAGGGATGGAATTCCTTGTTTATATACCTGAACCTCTTGCGTATAATTTCAGATTACGCCCAAACAGACTTTTGCCATGACCATCGATAAAAACCCCTTGCAACAAGAAATCAGCCAAAACCTCAAAAAGCTACCCAAGTATGTTTCTCGGGTATTCCACGGCAGGGGGCGTTTTTTCCCTTCGTTGGAAGAGGTGAATGTTGAGTGGTATCCGCCGGTCCTCTTTGTTCAGTGTTATCAGGATCAGCTTGGCGATGATGCCGTTGCGGCCTTAAAGGCGGTATTCGACGAACATTCGTTTATAGAGACGGTTTTACTGCAAGTTCGGCCCTGGCCCGATGTCGAGAACGAAATCCTGTTTACGCGAAGCAATGCTGAGCAGCAATTGCCGTTGGAGTTTGAGGCTCCGCTGTCTGATGGGCTTATGTGTCAGATAAGTCTCGGTAAAAACCGCAATACAGGTGTGTTTCCTGATATGCGCAGTGGCTGGTCTTGGGTGCAGAAGCATGCTGAAGGCAAGCGCGTTCTCAATCTCTTTTCTTATACGTCAATTTTCTCCCTTTTTGCTTTGCAGGGAGGTGCCCGTAAGGTCGTGAATGTTGATATGTGCGGCAGTGCAACCAAAACCGCGCAATATAATCATGAGCTTAACGACCTATTGGGCGAGCGCGTTTCCATCTGGAAGCGAGATATCCTGAAGTCCAATAGTCAGCTTGCCAAGCAATCCAAGTTTGACATTATTATTCTGGACCCACCTCCATTTCAAAAAGGCTCTTTTAGAGGCTGGCCAGATTACCAAAAACTGCTCAGACGTTGTGTCAACTATCTGAGAGAAGGTGGTGTAATATTAGTAGCTCTTAACAATCAACAGGTTACTTTCGATGAGTTTGAGCGGGATATTCGGGATGTGATTGAATCGATAAGGTCTATTGCCCAGATCGGTCTGGCTGAAGAAATTAAGGAGCTGGAGCCGGAAAAAGGATTAAAGCTCGCATTAATTGAGCTTTAATTTTTCGTGAATGTGGATTGTTGATTACAAAAGGAATGTCCGTTTGACAAGTTAAATGGTACACAAAGGAAAAGTTAGGAATGATGAAACCACGATACTGTCTTGTGTTGCTAGTCTTACTTCTTCCGGCGCATGCCCAAATCTACAAGTGGGTGGATGAGAATGGCAAGGTCCATTATAGCGATTCCAGAAATAAGCCGGCGGGCCAAAGTGCGAAGAAGCTCGATCTCAAGATAAACACTTATACCAATGTCAGTTACCAGCTCGAAAAGAAACGCACTGAAAAGGTGGTGATGTATTCGGCTTCTTGGTGTGGGTATTGTAAAAAGGCCAGAAAGTACTTCGTTGCTAACAATATCCCATTTATTGAATACGATATCGAAAAGAACAAGAAAGCAAACCGGGAGCATAAGAGGATGGGGGCTACGGGCGTTCCTGTCATTCTCTATGGAAATAAGCGAATGAATGGTTTTAGTGTGAATGGGTTTAAAAGAATCTACAAGCCTAAGTCAAAGCCATAGGGCTCATATTTTTGGCGGTATGGGCGGTTTACTCAATGAGTTCGCATAATTATTAGCTAATCACCATTTTTATTAATGGTTGTCATATAACCTAAAATTCGCTATCTAACCAGGCTTCATCCTTCAAAATGTTCGATGAAGTCAGTGATGATACTGTTTGTTCGAAAAATAAGGTCATTATGTTAAGGGTAATTTCATTTCTACTTCTGCTGTGTTTTTCATTTGCTGAAGCTCAACTTCTTCCGAGTTCGAAAGCAAAGCCAGAGGGCGAGCTCGCCTTGTTTATTGCGGCCTCCGATTCGGCTAAGTATATTGAGGAATGGTTTACCACTCCTCCAGAGCATGGAGTCACTATTAGTCGACTTAAAACCGCCAAAATGGATAAGCCGATTGTTAGTAGTTTTTTGGTTACCGGCTTAACCGCTGATAAAAAAGGAATGTATCGATATGTTGTCGATGCCTATTTTGTGGGGCCGGAAGAGGAAATTATCTGGGGTGAGCGAAGGTATGCAGGTGGTCATGGGAAATTGCCGAGAAAGCCCAATATTCTAATGGCCGATCCGGCATTGGATATTATTATGGGGAGCGATGACGTGGATGGTGAATACCGAATTTGTGCTCAGGTAACAGACTTGGTATCAGGTAAGAAAGCCGATAATTGCTACAGCTTTTCTTATAAAAAATAACCCTTTCCATAGAGAATCACGACCATACGGTTTGCCTTTATGGCCTTGTGTGAGCCGCTTGAGTGTTTAAAAAGTGATCATTTCTTCAGGTGAGCTTTCCAAATGCCGTTCTAGGGAACCTTTCCCTCATTTGTTATTCTGAACTCTATTCCATTTTAAACGCCTTGGCACATTCCTGATGAGTACTGGCTTGTAATGAACCGCCACAATCACCCTACGCGCAGAACGATATCTGGCCTTCCAGTTCGATTTGGCTGTTATTTGGTCACCTGTCTGGCGTTTTTTGCTGCCTTCAGTGGGGCGGCAGAGGTTCCTCCGGTTGGTGATGCTACGTTTCCACAATTGAGCTTTCGCCCTGATTTTTCGGGTGCTTGGGAGAAGGATTATCGGCGCAGTGATAACTGGGAGCGCCAGGTTCAGGCCAAGCTGGCGGAGTTGCGGCGTGCTGCTGAGCGGCGGGCCCGGGGTGGCCGAGCGGATATCGGTGTGCCGGGCGCGCAGATCACTCTGGGGGGTAATCGCACCAATGTTATCGATCTGGCGAGGTTTACCGAGACGATCAGCCGCCACAATATTATGACGATCAAGCAGGATGAGCATGAGGTGCGGATCGAGCGGGAGGGCGAGGCGGATCTGGTGTGTACGGTCGATAAGAAAGCGGTGCTGAGTGGGAATGAGTTTGGGTCCGAACGCTGTGTCTGGTCGGCCAATCGCCTGATTTTCAAAATCAGCTTGAATGAAGGCACCGAAATTCTGCATCATTTTCGGATATCCGCCGATCGGCAGTCCATTAATATGCAAACCCGGGTTTCCCATCGAGGTTCTTCTTTTGAGTTAGTGCAGTTTTTCACGCGCTTTGGCGATAGCAATAACCAATACAACTGCCGCCAAACCATCAGCCGAGGAAAAGTGTGTAGTTTGCTGGGTGAGCAAGCTGGAGGCAATCAAGAGTGAGTAGCGGCTTGAGGTGGTGTCTGTGTGGTTTGCTGTGCCTCTGTGTGGCGGCGTGTAGCAGTTCGTCGAGAGAGCGATTGCCGCGTGGGGCGACGGATCATATAAAAGATGCCGCGCCTGCTGTTGCCCTGGAGCAGGCTGAAGAGCGACCTGAGCTGGAGCGGCTGATCAATATCGGCATTCCAGTGTTTACGATTGCGAATGAACGAGCCAAGCGTGAGGGGACTGAGTCTGAATTTGGGGCCTGGGTTGGGAAGGAAATTCTGGAGATCGAACGTCAGTACTTGCCACTCATTTTGCGCAATACTCTGGTGGCCTCCAATCAATGGGGGGCGGTGCGTGTTTTGCCCCAGGCGGATGTGTCTACTGATCTGCAAATCATGGGTACTGTATTGCATTCTGATGGTGCGGTGTTGAGTTTCAGGGTTGTTGCCCGGGACAGCACTGGTCGGGAGTGGCTCAATAAGATCTACAGCGCGCGTTATGCATCCAGCCAGGAAGGCATCGCGGAAGATGACAAGCTGAGTCTTTCGGATTTTGATACGGACCTTTGTTTGAAGGTTGATAAAACGTCGGCTGAGCCTTACGAGAACCTCTACAAGCAAGTGGCGAATGATTTGCTTGTCGTTCGGGAAACCCTGACTGATCAAGAGCTCCAGAATATTCAGCGGATTGCCAACATACGACATGCTCAGGATCTTGCCCCTATGACCTTTGATGATCTATTGGAAAAAGATCAGCAGGGTAGGTACGTCGTAAAGCGTTTGCTTGCTCACAATGATCCGATGCAGGCTCGGGTCGACAGTATGCGTTTACGCCACCAGTTCTTTATCGATACGGTCGATGTGCATTATCAGGGGCTGCATAAAAAAATGGGGCCAATCTATAAATTGTGGGCCCGTTATTCCTGCGAGCGGGATCTTGAGCTCCAGTTAAGGCGCATGAGTGGCGAGGATGGGATGAAGCGAATTAGCGCCGGCGGTTTTGAAGCGATCAGCAACAGTTATCGACGCTACAATATCAATAAAATCTTTGAGCAGGAATGGAATAGTCTCGCAAAGAGTTTCACCATTGAATTGAATCCGGTGATTGTCGAGCTGAATGACAAGGTCTATACCCTGAAAGGCTCTGCTGAACAACAGTACGAGCAATGGCGAGCGTTGTTGAGCGAATTCTATAAACTGGAAAACGCTGTTCCGTAGTTCCTCAGAATTTCGGTAGCACCTTTATTTTTGTTGTTAACCGGGCTAATTAAGATTTTATATCGAACAGTTATCGTGTGGCTCTCGCACGTTCCCTTTAAAAGGGCCTTGAACGTGCTTTCAAGGCCCTTTGATCAAAGATATTAAAGCGCTAACTGGTCATCTTTTTGAGTGTATCTTGTTTATTCAACATGTCTATTGCACGCTGACGAGCGCGTTCAATTATGTCATCTGGACGACTTAGTTTTGCATCGGCCTTGTTGTACAGGCGTAGTGCTTCCCGGTAGTTGGCGACAGATTCTGCGCAAACACCCTGGTTAAAAAGAAGGTTTATGCTTTCCGCGCTCTCGGGGGAAAGCAGGGCAATTTCTTTCCACATCCCACAAGCTCGATCCATTCGGTTTTCGGTTGCGAACGCGACTGCACCTTTAAATCGTTCTTTGTGCTGGTCGGAAATTCCATCGGGTTTTGTTTTGAGTTCAACTGAGATTTTCTCGGTATATGGAGCAACGGCTTGACGTATTTTGATTGCAGACTCTTTTAGCAGTTGATCGTAAAACTCTCGATCACTCACTTTGATTCCCTGAGAGGGAATACTGACGTCGTAAATACTATTTGCTGCCGAACCTTTACTGCCTCCTATGGCGCCTACAATGGTATTCAGGCCATTAAAAACCTCACCCATAAATCCGCCAACTTCAGGCCTTTCAGAAGGGATGGCGTCTCCTTTACAGTAGCTATGATGAGCTGTGGACTTAATGGTATCTGAATACACCAACTCCGCTGTTTTTACGCTAAGGAGTTGGGGTTGCACGATCATAACCGCTGTTTGTTTTGTGCAGGGAATTTGTTCTTCTGTATATCTTTCGCATTTGTCTTTTTTATCATAGGAAGCACATTTGCTCCGTGTTTCATAAAACCGATCCGATTCAACTCGGTAGTCCGAGAAAGATCCGAGGTAAACGCCTTCTACACCAACCTTCCGACCATAGGCTAATGCCAGTTCTTGTTGCTTTGTTTGGCCTCTGGTTGTCGATGAATCTTCGGGGTTGTAAACTGAAAAGTAGGGTGCCCCGCTATATTCTGCAGACTTAAGTTCAGCGATCAGTTCATTTTTAAATCGTTTGTTTTTATCGCCCGCGAATTCAAACACGGCAATGGATTTCAATTCGGCAGCGGCTGGGTTTTGGGCTGGAAACCGTGCGTCAATAAGCAGCTGTTTTTTAGGCATGCACCCTGCTAGGCCAATCGAAGCCAGTAGTAATAAAGATCCTAGGTTTTTCATCGTTTTCTCCCTTTAAACAAAAATGATGCTATAACGAAGATGTGTTGTTGCTGTATTTTAGTAATAAGAAACTGAGCTGAGTGCGCCATCTCTCTTTAGCCATATGTCCAATCGCTGGTCTTGTTTGTAGGCGTTTTCTAAGAATTCAGTTGGTTTTGCTTTGAATGAATCTATTCCATTTCCATTTATTTCCAATATTATGTCCCCCTCCATGAGTTTATCTCTCAGTAATGAATTCGGGGCGACATAAACGACTTTGATTTCTTCGTTTCCTTGGTTAGGTGAGCCTTGTAGAACCAAATCGACAGCGATTTCACGTTGTTGGCTTTTGGGGCGCTCTTTCTTGCGCAGAGCCAATAGCTTTTTCTCCGCCTGGAGAAAGTACTTACCATTTGGGTATCGATTCATATGGTCTGTAAAATCCGTCGGGATTTGGCTGTTTCTAATTCGCAACCAATGCTTCTTGGCGTGGTCGATGCTTCTTGGGAGTGAGTTGCTGTTCGGCTTTCCAGGTGAAAAGTAGAATGTGCTGTTCAGGGATGACGTTTGCGTTGGGCTTTGCTTGAAGTTCGTGGCATGTTGGACTGAGTTTCGGACATTCTGGAACACGGTGTTAATATCGAGCCCCTTCCTAATAACTTCCTGTGACAGACTTTCCATATAGGGGCTATGCTTTCCGACACCATCTTGAGCCAACCCTTTGGAGTTTGTAGAGAAGGCCAAGTAGCTGTTATCAGGCATGACATAACTGTCACTGTGAACAAGGGGGTTTCCAGCTACGTTGTCAATTTCTCTACAGGCATCGATAATAAAAACTTTCTGGACGTCGGGGCTGTAGGAAAAGTCTTGAAGAACTTCTTGCAATAACAAGTAGTTAGAGTTTCTATTGGGTCGATAATCAATGGGGAGAAGTAGGTTTCCGATATCGTTTTGAACGCCGTGCCCAGCATAAAAGAATACCAAGCTGGAGCCTGGTGGGAGATTTTTTGCTGAATCGATGGCCTCAAATAACCGTTGCTCAAGCTTTTTAAAGGGTAGGTCGATAAGAGCTTCTACCTGAAAGCCGATGCCTTTCAATGTTTTCGCGAAAAGCTTAGCGTCTGAGCCAGCATTGGGCAGTGATTGTATTTTCTTGTAACTGCTGTTGCCAATGACGACAGCGTAGCGTTTCTGGGAAAATGCTTGATCGCTTCCCATCAACGCGATTAAAAAAATAGTAATGTATATTCTAATCACGGGTCACCTAAAACGACTGGTAGTATGCAATGGCTTTGTTGAGTTGTTGCTTGCAAGAGGACTTTCGAAACCAGCTAAGTTGTTCTCCGGGGTTTAATAGTGATTCTGAGTAGCGCAGGGTTACTGAAAAAACCTTGTTGTTTTCGGTAGAGCTAATACGTATGCGTCGAGGTTTTGAATTGAAGAGGCTTTTGGGAAAGGTGAGTTGTCCATCTTTCACGTTTAAACTTTGCTTGTTGCCGTTTTTTTCTACGCTGATTGCTTGTTCATGATCGGATATGCCTTTTAAAACCAAATGTTGTTTGGGTGACAGGCAAACGATGCTTGGTATCCCCCAGCTAATATCAATATTCTGGGGATTGTGGGCTGTTATTTTCCCTGTTCCACCCCGAGAGGCTCCAGTTGCGTCTTTCGATTGCCCGCGCTCAAAGAATACGTTGGACAGTTCGTCGAATATCGATTTGCCTGATTTTTTGTTGGATTTTATCAGGTTGTCGAGATTTCCCCTGAATGGGCCTTTGAACTTGTACATATTGCCGTCGCGAGACATGACTCTTACAACTTCATTTTTTTTCAGTTTTATTTCAAATTTAGGCGGAAGCTTGCTTCCCTCTACCAAGCTTTTACTGTTTGAACTTACAATGATGAGTTCATTCGCTTGGCTGTTTGCGGGAAAAGCAAGGCAGGCGAATGCCAATGTTAAAAATAGTTGTCTTACAAAAATCACAGCTATGATCCTAGTTTTGTTTGCGATTTGTTCTCACTACGTACACCTCTGTTTTTCAACAAGGTGTGAGGGTAATAAATCAATTTTTTAATGAGGTTTGCTAAAAATGCCGATTTGGCTACGCAAAATTGCAAACTCAAGGATATTAAAAATAGGCCTGCTGGAAATGAAACATCAAAATGGACCAATAATAGGTATTCAATAAGCAAGAGCAAAGAGTAAATAACAGCAATGAAAACAATGACGACAAGTTCAATAGCTAAGTCACTTGAGACGTGTGCCCTTAATGGCCCTTTGCGAATAACAGAGCTAGCGTTTGCACTGGTCAGGTAAATGCCCAGCATAATAGCTGCGACTATTGAAAGGGGGATCTCAGAGATTGTTCTGTTGTCCAGCAGTTGTTGTGTAATCTGTGCGTGTATATCTACCCCGCTCATGGCAGGAGTTTGATTGAGGTTTGTGTCAAAGGGGGTGTGGTGCCGGTCAGCACTTCGGTAATCTACTCCCAGAAAAACAATCTTGTCTTTAATTGCTGATTTTAGGTAGTCAGTGCTGTCAGGGAATGAGAGGATGTCGGGTGTTGAGCACTGAGACGCAACTGGTGGCAATGTTAGCATCTGAGCGGGTATTCGACGGATTAGTTCATTTCCTGTCTGATCAATTGGGAGCCAGTCGATTAATATTTCTTTGTCGACGATTGAAAGTTCTTTATCGAATCTTTTGGCCGCTGCGAAAGAGAGGCTCTCTTGAGTGTTGTAGTGAACATAGGCTCGACGTACGACATTGTCATAGTCTTTTTTGAGCGCTGCACTAAAGAAGTATGTTTGCGGAGCAGATATTATTGGTTGATAAGGGGTTTCGGCGAATTCATCGGTGGGCGCAGGGAGAGCAAATAAAATCTTTTCCTGATACCTCTCGACCGTCTGTTGTAGGTGATGGTCTTTGTGGGGCTCTGTTTTCTGGTCAAATAGAATGTCCAGGACCAGGAATTTTGCTTCGAGCTTAAATGTGGTGTCAATAAGGTTAGCAAGCACACATCGATCAAGAGGGCTGCGATATGGCAGAGATTTGGCAATTTGTTCGTCAAAGTAAATGACCACCACTGGAGAGGGCGCACTGATGGTAGCCTGTTCGGCTTTCTGCCTATAGAAGGCATCAGTCAGCAGTGAGTTTTCATCGAAAAAGTGGGGGGCATATCGATTACCCAAAATCACTAGGGCAACGGCAAGACAAGCAAGGGCAAGGCTCCATAAAGGGTTTTTATAGGCCTTCCAAGCCTTCATGGGAAAATTCCTTTTTGCTCTCGTCGCAATTCCGCTCTGTGGGTTTAATGGCTTCCACCTTGCATCGTTAATGCTAACGGTGGCAGCATGACCAGCAGATTAGCACTTTAGGTAGTCCGTCTCAATCCAGTATTTTACTTGATTTGTATTCTTTATCTTTAGGGCCGTTCTTTGGATGAGTGGCGGTGCTGTATAGATAAGGATATGACGAACAAGGCGACATTGGCCAGTCCGGTCTTGATTTTTGGACTGGCCTTTATGAAGGGCTTACTTTTTCACCTGGGCATCAATAGAAACACCATTCAACTTCACGCTCTCATCACTTAACAGATACAAATATGACGGCATAATGTCCGCAGGTGTTTTTAGGGTGGCGGGGTTTTCGCTGGGGTAGGCACTGGCGCGCATCTGTGTACGTGTTGCACCCGGATTAATGCAGTTCATGCGTACATTATTAATGCCATCCATTTCATCGGCGAATACTTGAACCATGTTCTCAACAGCGGCTTTGCTGACAGCGTAGGCGCCCCAATACGCTCGACCTTTACGACCAACCGATGAGCTGGTGAATACTACGCTGGCATTGTCAGCTTTTTCCAACAGTGGCATCAGGGCTTTGGTCATCAGGAAGCCGGCGTTGACGTTCACTTGCATCAGTTTCAGCCAGACGTCGATTTCATAATTGCTGAGTGGGGTTTGTGGGCCCAGTTGTGCGGCATTGTGCAGCAGGCCATCCAGTCTGCCAAACTCGGAATGAATGGCATCGGCCATATCGTTGTAATCTTTTTCTACAGCGCCTTCAAGATTGATCGGGAAGATCGCCGCCTGTGGGTAGCCGGCTGCTTCAATCTCGTCGTAAACCTGCTCCAATTTTGGAATGGTACGCCCAAGCAGAATAACGGTGGCACCGTGCGCGGCGCAGCTCAGCGCGGCCACTTTGCCGATGCCGTCACCTGCGCCGGTAATGGCAATGACTTTGTCTTTCAAAGCGTCTTGCTTGGCCTGGAAGGCGGCAGCGTCAATACTGAGTTGTTGAATGTCTTGGCTGTGATCCATGCGTGTCTCGTGCTTTTAAACGGTTTCAGGTAATCGTGTTGTTACAGTAGCTTTTCAATAATGGGCCAGATGTCTTCGGCATGGTCCACTAAATAATCGGCGTTCCAATCGCTGGCGGATTCACCTTCGGGAATGTAACCGTAGGCTGCGGCGATGGTAGGCATATTGGCGCGCTTCCCGCATTGGATGTCGCGCTCATGATCGCCAATATAAATCGCTTCTTCCGCCTTGCAGCCGATATGATCGCAGGCGATAAACAGGGAATCCGGTGCGGGTTTGGCATTGGGCACTTGATCGGGTGACAGTACGATTGCCGGCTGCGGGTCCAATGGTAATTGTTCCATTAACAGGCGGGTGTAGTACTCCGGCTTATTGGTGGAGATGCCCCAGGGAATATTGTGTTCCCCCAGTTTTTTTAACAGCTCGTTAATGCCGGCAAAGGGTTGGCTGTCCACGGCCAGTTCGCGTTCGTAGAGTTCCAATAAGCGTTCGCGAATTGGTTCAACGGCTTCATGGCCTGGTTCGAGATCGTAGGCCAGTTGCACCAGCGCTCGCGATCCAGCGGATACGGTGGCACGAATGCGATCTTCGGCAATCAATGGGCGCCCATCTTCCTTCAACAATTGATTTACGACGCGAATAAAATCAGGAGCGGTGTCAATCAAGGTGCCGTCCAGATCGAACAGCACCGCTTTTAAATTTGGCATAGAGATATTGGCTTAGGCGGGTTTGCGTGCGTGAACCAGATAATTCACATCCACGTCCTTGGGGTTTAATTTGTAACGTTTGAGCAGGGGGTTATAGGTCATGCCGGTGATATCCACCAACTCAAGACCTGCCTGGCGCAAACCGGCAGCCAGCTCGGAAGGGCGAATAAATTTGCTGTATTCGTGAGTGCCTTTGGGCAGCCAGCGCAAAATGTATTCCGCACCCACAATGGCAAGGGCGTAGGCTTTTGGTGTGCGATTGATGGTGGAAAAAAACAAATCACCACCGGGCTTGCAGAGATCGGCACAGGCCTGGATGACAGAGGCCGGATCGGGCACGTGCTCCATCATTTCCAAACAGCTGACAACGTCGTATTGTCCGGCTTCCTGCTCGGCGAGTTCTTCGGCGGTACAGCGTCGGTAGTTGACTTCAACGCCGGATTCGAGACTGTGAAGCTTGGCGACCTGCAAAGGTGCTTCACCCATATCGATGCCGCTGACCCTGGCGCCTCTTTGTGCCATGGCTTCACTGAGAATGCCGCCGCCGCAGCCAACGTCAAGATAGTTTTTCTCGGCGACTTTGGCGCGCTCGTCAATGTAGTTGGCGCGCAGAGGGTTAATGTCGTGCAGTGGCTTAAACTCGCCTTCGCGATCCCACCAGCGGCTGGCCAGTGCTTCAAATTTGGCCACTTCGGCCGGGTCGACATTGCTGGAAGCCGTGCTTGTGCTCATTCATCAAACCTTTTTAAGACAGGGCGCCAGGGCGCGCAATTGGGATAGCGATTATACCATTGGTATGCGCTTCGTATAGGAGAAGCTGTGCAGCGAGTAAGTTTTGTGCAGCCGCCGGTTTGGGAGTGCAAATATGTGAAGAAAGGATTGGCCTTTACTGCAACGATGCGATGTAAAGGCCAGAGGTTAGCAGCGAAGGGTTTAGCCTTTAATTTTGGCCTGCCACTGCTGGGCATTTTCGCGCAGGGCGCCTTCGTCTATCGTTTGAAGCACGCCGGCGGCCAACAGGCGTTCACCTGCAACCCAAACGTCACTCACCTGGTGGCTACAGTTTGTGTACACCAGATAGCTGACCGGGTCGTACATGGGCAGAGCATTCAGCGCGCTCAGTTCTACGGTGGCGATATCGGCCGCTTTGCCAACTTCCAGACTGCCAGTATAGCTGTCGATATTCAGTGCTTTGGCACCGTCGATGGTGGCCATGGCCAAGCTGTCCATGGCATTGAGGGCGCTGGCGTCGTCGGCAACGGCTTTGGCGAGCATAGAGGCTGTGCGCATTTCACTGAGCATGTCCAGATCGTTATTACTGGCGGCGCCATCGGTTCCCAGGGAAACGTTTACGCCGGCTTTGCGTAATCGTTCGGTTGGGCAGAAGCCGCTGGCCAGTTTCAGATTGGATTCCGGGCAGTGCACCACATGGCTTTTGCTCGCTTGCAAAACGGTAATATCTTCATCGCTAACGGCGGTCATGTGAACACACTGGGTGCGCTCATTCATTACACCAAGATCATTCAGGCGCTGAGTCGGGCGCTTGCCGTGTTCAGCGATGGAATCGTCCACCTCTTTCTGGGTTTCCTGCAGGTGAACCATGACGCCACATTTGTACTTGGCTTCCTGTTTGGCGATTTCGGTGAAGGCTTCATTGCTGACGGTGTAGGGCGCGTGAGGACCAAAACCGATGTTCACCAGCGGGTGCTCCTGATATTGCTCAATCAGTGCGCAGCTTTTGGGGATGGTTTCTTCCGGACCGGAGCCCCAGGCTGTCGGGAAGTTCAGAATTGGGCTGTACAGGCTGCCGCGCATACCCACTTCGGCGCAGACTTCGGCTACGGCCTCCGGGAAGAAATAGTTGTCGCTAAAGGCTGTGGTGCCACCACGAATCATTTCTGCCATGGCCAAGCGGGCGCCATCGGCGACGAAGTCATGGCTGACAAACTTTCCTTCGGCTGGCCAGATGTGGTCATTGAGCCAGTCGTGCAAGGGGTAGTCATCGGCATAGCCGCGTAACAGGTTCATAGCCAAGTGGCCATGGGTGTTGACCAGTCCGGGCAGGGCAATGTGTTGTTCGAGGGAGATGCATTCGTTGGTATTGAACTGCTCCTCCGCTTCGGCGGTGGGGATAATCGCGGCGATCTTGCCATCCTTAATGGCGATGCTGTGGTTTTCCAGTACTCGGCGCTCGCTGTCCATAGTAATGAGCCAGCGGCAGTGGATCAGTTGATCTATCGCTTGTGACATAAAGTGTGTAAGGCCTCTTCGGGTCAAATGCCCCGTATCCGATTCGATGGGGCGTGCTTATTTATCGATTTTTACCGGTGCCGCTGTCTTCGGGCACCTTATTTTTGGATGTTGGGTTTCCAGTGTGAGGGGCATTATACGCTTCTTGGGCCCGATAAATTATGTCATTTTGATCAATTCTCTCGGGAATCCCCTTCAAATGCCCCTGAGGTGCTCAGAAATGCCCCAAGTACATGATTTTATGGTAAGATTTGAGCCTTTATGTGTTCGCTAAATGGTGCGCCGCAGAAGTGGCTCTATAGCCCTTCATGTGGGGGACGGCAATCAGCATCCTGCAGCGGACAATTGAAAGGCCAGGTGGCCAGAAATGGCCGGTGTAGCAAGCTCAGTTGATGCGCTTGCTAAGCAGCAGGGCATGAAAAGACAGGCATAATAAGGAAAGCGATCGTTTATGGGCGATTTGGCAAAAGAAGTATCACCAATCAATATTGAAGACGAACTGAAGCAGTCCTATCTGGACTACGCCATGAGCGTTATTGTTGGGCGCGCCTTGCCTGATGTGCGTGATGGCTTGAAACCGGTGCATCGCCGGGTGCTGTTCGCCATGAACGAATTGGGCAACGACTGGAACAAGGCGTATAAAAAGTCGGCCCGTGTGGTTGGTGATGTAATCGGTAAATATCACCCGCACGGTGATTCCGCTGTATACGACACCATCGTTCGTATGGCCCAGCCATTTTCCTTGCGCTACATGCTGGTGGACGGGCAGGGTAACTTCGGTTCTATCGATGGTGATGGCGCGGCGGCAATGCGTTATACCGAAATCCGCATGCAGAAAATATCCCACGATCTGCTGGCCGATCTCGACAAAGAAACCGTCGACTATGTGCCGAACTACGACGATACTGAACAAATTCCCGAAGTGTTGCCAACCCGTATTCCGAACCTGCTGGTCAATGGTTCCTCCGGTATTGCGGTGGGTATGGCGACCAATATCCCGCCTCACAACCTGACCGAAGTCGTCAATGGTTGCCTGGCTTTGATCGACAACCCCGAAATTACCATCGATGAGCTGATGGAAATTATCCCGGGCCCTGATTTTCCTACCGCCGGTATCATTAATGGCCGTGCTGGTATTGTGCAGGCCTACCGCACGGGTCGCGGTCGTATCTATGTGCGTGCCAAGGCGGAGGTTATTCACAACGAAAAGACCAACCGCGACACGATTATCGTTCACGAGATTCCCTACCAGGTGAACAAAGCGCGTTTGATCGAGAAAATCGCTGAGCTGGTTAAAGACAAGAAGATTGAAGGTATTGCCAGCGATGGTCTGCGCGACGAGTCGGATAAAGACGGTTTGCGCGTTGTGATCGAAATGAAACGCGGCGAGTCCGGCGAAGTTATGCTGAACAACCTGTATGCCCAGACTCAGTTGCAGTCGGTATTTGGCATCAACGTAGTTGCTCTGGTTGACGGGCAGCCTCGCGTACTGAACCTCAAACAATTGCTTGAGTATTTTGTATTGCACCGCCGTGAAGTGGTCACTCGCCGTACGGTTTACCTGCTGCGTAAAGCTCGCGAGCGCGGTCATATTTTGGAAGGTTTAACGGTTGCGATTGCGAATATTGATCCCGTCATTGAACTGATCAAGTCTTCGCCAAGTCCGGCCGAAGCCAAAGCCGGTTTGATGGGGCGTGGTTGGGAAACCAGTGATATTGGTGATTTTATCGAGCGCCTGGAGCAGGGAGCTTGTCGTCCTGAAGACCTCGGTCCGGAATTTGGTTTGCGCGATGGCAAATACTATTTGTCGGAAGCCCAGGCTCAGGCCATTCTGGAATTGCGCCTGCACCGCCTGACGGGTATGGAGCACGACAAGCTGCTGGCTGAATACAAAGAGCGTCTGGAGCAAATCGCCGGCTATTTGGAAATTCTGGGCAGCGCGACGCGATTGATGGAAGTTATTCGCGAAGAATTGCAGGATGTGGTTGCCAGCTACGGTGATGAGCGTCGCACCGCGATTCAGCACTCCCAGCAGGATTTGACCGTAGAAGATCTGATCACCGAAGAAGATCGTGTGGTGACCATTTCCCACGGCGGTTACGCCAAGACTCAACCCCTCACCGATTACCAGGCCCAGCGCCGCGGTGGTATGGGTAAAGCGGCTACCGCCGTGAAAGACGAAGACTTTGTTGAGCATCTGTTGATTGCCAGCACCCATGACACGATTTTGTGTTTTACCAATGCCGGTAAAGTATATTGGTTAAAGGTCTACCAAATTCCTGTGGCAGGCCGTCAGTCACGTGGTCGCCCAATGGTGAATTTGTTGCCTCTGGAAGAGAACGAGCGTATTACCTCGATCCTGCCGGTAAAAGAATACAACGATGATCACTTTATCTTTATGGCAACGGCCAACGGTACAGTGAAGAAAACCGCTCTGACTCAATTCTCTCGCCCGCGTAGCTCCGGTCTGATTGCGATCGACTTGGAAGAGGGTAATGAACTGGTGGGTACGGCGATTACCGAAGGCACCAATGATGTTCTGTTGCTGTCCTCTGCGGGTAAAGCCGCACGCTTTAAAGAATCCGATGTGCGCGCCATGGGCCGAACCTCTCGCGGTGTTCGAGGCATTCGCTTGCAGGAAGGCCAGACCGTTATCTCCATGGTGATTCCTCAGGACGGTGGTCGTGTGATGACCTTGAGCGAAAACGGTTATGGTAAGCAAACTCAGGTGGATGACTTCCCAACCAAGGGCCGTGGTACCCAGGGTGTGATCGCCATGCAGGTGAGTGAGCGTAACGGTCCTCTGGTGGGTGGTGTTCAGGTTTTCGAAGGTGACGAAATCATGTTGATTTCCGATCAGGGAACGCTGGTTCGAACCCGTGTTGATGAAGTGTCTATCATGAGTCGTAATACTCAGGGTGTGCGCATGATCAAGCTGAAAGAAGGTGAGCACCTGATTGGCGTTGAACGCATCGAAGAATCCGATGCTGAAGACGTCGAAGGTTCTGAAGGCGAAGACGCCGATAACAGCGAAGCGTAATATTGCTGTTGTAAAACAGCGCTATAACACGCTGTAAAGAACGCCCCGCGTAGAAGGGCGTAAGTAATCATAAAAGCCCGACAGTACTACTGATCGGGCTGTTTAAATTCTGGGGTCGCAAAGAAAATTGCGCTCCAAGGTTTACACCATAAACGCATTACTGATAAAACATATATTCAAGTAAACAGAGCATCACGGCCAGCAAGGCAGTAAAGCTCAGCCAATAGCAAAGTAAGTATCATGTCAGAGCAAGAAAATACCCCAGCCAATGAGGCGCAATTAAGCCAGCTGCGCAACGAAATTGATCGTATCGACAATGAAATCTGTCAGCTCATCAGTGAACGTGCGCGTTGTGCGCAGAGTGTTGCCGACGTAAAAAAAGCGGCCTTGGAGGCTGCCGGCAGCACCGATCCGGTGGTGTATTATCGTCCCGAGCGCGAAGCCAATGTGCTGCGCAAAGCGATGTCTATGAACAATGGTCCGCTGGACGACGAAGAAATGGCGCGCCTGTTTCGTGAAATTATGTCCGCCTGTCTGGCTTTGGAAGAACCAACCAAAGTGGCTTATCTTGGTCCGGAAGGGACGTTTACCCAGCAGGCTGCACTGAAGCATTTTGGTCATTCTGCGGTAGCCATGCCGTTTTCGGCGATTGATGAAGTGTTCCGTGAGGTGGAAGCCGGTGCGGTGAATTACGGTGTGGTACCGGTTGAAAATTCCACCGAGGGTGTTGTGAATCACACTCTGGATAATTTCATGGGTTCCAATCTGCAAATCTGTGGTGAAGTAGAATTGCGCATTCACCAGCATCTGTTGGTTTCAGACGTGACCAAGACCGATAGCATCACGCGAATCTATTCCCATTCCCAGTCACTGGCTCAGTGCCGTAAGTGGTTGGATGCCCATTACCCGAATGCCGAGCGCGTTGCCGTAAGCAGTAATGCCGACGCCGCCAAGCGTTTGAAAGGTGAGTGGAACGCCGCCGCCATTGCCGGGCAAATGGCGGCAGATTTGTATGACTTAAAAGTACATGCCGAAAAAATTGAAGATCAGCCGGATAACTCCACGCGCTTCTTGATTATCGGTACGCAAAAAGTTTTGGCCAGCGGCAAAGACAAAACGTCTGTTGTGGTTGCCATGCGCAATGAGCCTGGTGCCTTGCATGACTTACTCCAGCCCTTCCATGTGTACGGTATTGATCTGACTCGCGTGGAAACTCGCCCCGCGGCGTCCGGCACCTGGAATTACGTATTCTTTATCGATTTCTCCGGCCATATTGAAGACGCTATCGTGAAAAAAGCCCTGGATGAAGTGGGCGCGAAAGCGGCAGATTTAAGAGTTCTGGGCTCTTACCCTGAAGCTGTTTTATAAAGGGGCCAGACTATGAGCCAATGCAAACGTTTGGTCGTCATTGGTATCGGCTTAATTGGCGGCAGTCTGGCAAAGGCTGCTCGTGAACGCGATCTATGCGAGTCGGTCATCGGTATTGCCCGACGTGAACAAACCTGTCACGACGCCATAGAGCTCGGTGTTGTGGATCAAGCCTTTACCGATTTAGCGAACATTTCCCCGGCCCTGGGTGCGGGTGATGTGGTGTTTGTTTCTGTTCCGACCTTGGCTGTGGAAGCCACCCTTGCAGATATCAAAGCCAAGCTGTCTGATCAGGTAACCATTACCGACGGTGCCAGTGTGAAAGGCAGTGTGATTGAGGCTGCCAGGGCGGCCTATGGTGAATTACCCGCACAATTGGTACCGGGACACCCGATTGCCGGCGCTGAAAAAAGTGGCGTGACGGCCGCTAATGCTGAACTCTATATTGATCACCGCGTTATCCTGACACCTCATAAAGATTCCGGGACCGAGCATATCAAGTTAGTTCGTGAGCTGTGGCAGGCAGTCGGTGCCGAGGTACTGGAAATGGATGTCGCCGAGCATGATGAAGTGCTGGCGGCGACTTCCCATCTTCCCCATGTGATTGCCTATTCCCTGGTCGATACACTGGCCCATGATTCGGAAAACGAAAATATTTTTCGGTATGCGGCGGGCGGCTTTCGCGACTTTACTCGAATAGCTTCGAGCGATCCGGTGATGTGGCACGACATAATGCTGGCCAATAAAAACAGCATTCTCGATTCCCTGACCATGTTTTCCGAGAATCTTAATCGCTTGCGCGACGCCATCGAAAACGAAAACAGCGAACATTTATTGGGGGTGTTTACCCGCGCGAAAGCGGCGAGGGATCACTTCACCACCTTATTAGAACAAAGAGCGTATACCCACACCATGCAAGATACAGAGCAAACCATTATTGATTACCATGTGCAGCCCGGCGGCAGTGTAAAAGGCGAGCTGCGTGTTCCCGGTGATAAATCCATTTCCCACCGTTCGATCATGCTCGGTTCACTGGCTGAGGGCGTTACTGAGGTGGAAGGCTTTCTGGAAGGTGAAGACGCCTTGGCGACCCTGCAGGCGTTCCGCGATATGGGAGTGGTGATCGAAGGTCCTGAAAAAGGCCGGGTACGTATTCACGGTGTTGGCCTGAACGGTTTGCAGGCGCCTCCGGGCAAGCTCTATGTGGGAAATTCCGGCACGTCCATGCGTTTGCTGGCCGGTATTCTGGCCGGGCAGAGCTTCGCCAGTGAAATGAGTGGCGATGTTTCTCTGAACAAGCGCCCGATGAATCGGGTAGCGATTCCATTGCGTGAGATGGGTGCCGAAGTGAATACCGCCGAAAATGGTCGCCCGCCGATGGTGATCAGCGCCAATAAAGGTTTGAGTGGCATTCATTATGATATGCCAATGGCCAGTGCCCAGGTGAAATCCTGCGTGTTGCTGGCAGGCTTGTATGCCGATGGCGAAACCTCGGTGAGTGAGCCTGCGCCAACTCGTGATCATACCGAGCGCATGCTGCGTGGTTTTGGCTATGAGGTGAAGCGGGAAGGTGACCGCATCAGTCTGCAGGGCGGTGGTCAGCTGAAAGCCTGTCAAATTGAGGTGCCAGCGGATATCTCCTCGGCTACTTTCTTTATGGTAGCGGCAGCGATTGCCCCCGGTTCCGATGTGACTCTGCAACATGTGGGCATGAACCCAACCCGTGTTGGTGTGGTGAATATTCTCCGGGAAATGGGTGCGGATCTAACCTTGCAAAACGAACGCGAGGTGGGTGGTGAACCGGTAGCGGATGTTCGCATTCGCTACCAGCCTCTGAAAGGCATTCGCATTCCTCAAGATCAGGTGCCCCTGGCTATTGACGAATTTCCAGCCCTGTTCATCGCGGCGGCCTGTGCTGAGGGAGAAACGGTTCTTACCGGTGCCGAAGAACTTCGTGTGAAGGAAAGCGACCGCATTCAAGTGATGGCTGATGGTTTGGTGAGTCTGGGTATTGATGCTCAAGCGACTCCGGATGGCATTATTATTCAGGGTAAGGGCACTCAGGCCGAGGTCTTCAGTGGCGGTCAGGTTGAGAGCCACCACGACCACCGTATCGCCATGTCGTTTACCATTGCTGGGCTGCGGGCCAGCGATACCATTGTGGTTTGCGACACCGCCAATGTGGCGACATCCTTCCCGACTTTTGTCGAATTGGCGCAATCTTCCGGCATAAGCTTAGAAGTAAAGAGTCGTTAACCTTTCGGTAAAAGATTTTTTATAATGTGCCCGCCCGGGTGGCGGGTGCATGCCTGTTTTTGGCGTTCCCACCCCGGAAACGATTACATTCAGCCTGCATAGCAATTGAAAGAGACGACCATGTCCGAAGCAGCCTCGCAAGCGCAGTTAACGCACTTGAAACAGTTAGAAGCGGAGAGTATTCATATTATCCGTGAAGTGGCCGCGGAGTTTGATAACCCCGTGATGTTGTACTCCGTGGGCAAAGATTCCGCCGTGATGATGCATCTGGCGATGAAAGCCTTTTACCCGGGTAAGCCGCCATTTCCCCTGATGCACGTGGATACCACCTGGAAATTCCGCGAGATGATTGAGTTTCGTGATCAACGCGTTAAAGAGTTGGGCTGGGACCTGATTGTGCATATCAATCAGGAAGGTGTGGAAATGGGCGTTGGTCCATTTACCCATGGCAGTGCCAAACACACTGACATCATGAAAACCGCCGCTCTGAAGCAAGCGCTGGATAAATACGGTTTCGATGCCGCTTTTGGTGGTGCGCGTCGTGACGAAGAAAAGTCCCGTGCGAAAGAGCGAGTGTATTCTTTCCGGGACAAACATCATCGCTGGGACCCGAAAAACCAGCGTCCGGAACTGTGGAATATCTACAACGGCAAGGTAGACAAAGGCGAAAGCATTCGCGTATTCCCATTATCCAACTGGACCGAGCTGGATATCTGGCAGTACATCCACCTGGAAGACATTCCAATTGTACCGTTGTATCTGGCTGAGAAGCGTCCGGTCGTTGAACGCGATGGCGTATTGATTATGGTTGACGACGATCGCATGCCTTTGGAAGAAGGCGAAGAGGTACAGGAAAAAATGGTGCGCTTCCGTACCCTGGGTTGTTACCCGTTAACCGGCGCCGTGGAATCCGAAGCGGATACTCTGCCGGATATTATTCAGGAAATGTTGCTCACCACCACATCTGAGCGACAAGGCCGCGTGATCGATCACGACAGTTCGGGGTCGATGGAGAAGAAAAAACAGGAGGGCTATTTCTAATGTCCCACCAATCCGATTTGATTGCTGAAGATATTCATGCCTATCTGGCCCAGCACGAGCGCAAGGAGCTTTTGCGTTTCCTGACTTGTGGTTCCGTAGACGATGGTAAGTCCACTTTGATTGGTCGTTTGCTGCACGACAGCAAAATGATTTATGAAGATCAGTTGGAAGCGGTCCAGGCCGATACTGGTAAGCACGGTACGACCGGTGAAAAAATTGATTTGGCCTTGCTGGTCGATGGTTTGCAAGCCGAGCGCGAGCAGGGCATTACCATTGATGTTGCCTACCGTTATTTTTCTACCGCCAAACGAAAGTACATTATTGCTGATACCCCGGGGCATGAGCAGTACACCCGTAACATGGCCACGGGCGCGTCTACCTGTGATCTGGCAGTAATTTTGATTGATGCGCGTCACGGCGTGATGCCGCAGACTCGTCGCCACAGTTATATTGCTTCGCTATTGGGTATTAAGCATTTGGTCGTTGCGGTAAACAAAATGGATTTGAAAGGCTTTGATGAAGCCGTGTTTGAATCCATTAAAGCCGATTACCTGAAATTTGCTGACGAGCTGAAAGGCTTGCAGGGCGGCCAGGATATTGATATTCAGTTTGTTCCGATGTCGGCGCTGGAAGGCGACAATGTCGTCAATGCCAGCGAAAAAACCCCTTGGTATCAAGGCCCGACACTGATGGAGGTTTTGGAATCAGTATCCATCGCGGAAGATAAAAACCTGGACGATTTCCGTTTTCCGGTTCAGTACGTCAATCGCCCGAATCTGGATTTTCGTGGTTTCTGCGGTACGGTTGCGTCGGGACAGGTTGCTGTCGGAGATACGCTTAAAGCTTTGCCGTCAGGGAAAGAGAGTCGCGTTAAAGAAATCGTTGTGCATGGTTCTACGCCAAGTCAGGCCTTTGCTGGTGAAGCCATTACCATCACATTGGAAGACGAGATTGATATTTCCCGTGGTGACACTCTGGTAAAAGCCGGTACGGATGATCAAGCGATCCAAAGCAACCAGCTGAAAGCGCATCTGGTGTGGATGGCCGAAGGTGCAATGAAACCCGGTCGGGATTATCTGTTTAAATTTGCCAGTAAGGTGAGTCCAGGTCGAGTCTTTGATATCGAACACCGAATCGATGTAAATACTCAGGAAAAACTGCAAGCCGATGAGCTGTCTCTGAATGACATTGCCTTGGTTGATGTGCAGTTAGAGCAATCCGTTGTCGCCGATGCCTATCAGGATAACCGCGCTACTGGCGCCTTTATTGTGATTGATCGCCTCAGCAACATTACCGTTGGCGCAGGTATGGTTACCGAGCTTCTTGAGGCTCAAACTGTTGATGCCAAACATGAATTTTCCGAGTTTGAACTCGAGTTGAATGCTTTGGTGCGCAAACACTTCCCGCATTGGCAAGCGGTTGATCTGCGAGCCATCGCGAAGAAGTAAGTTTGAAAAACTTGCACACTCTAAAAAGCCAGCGTTTACGCTGGCTTTTTTATGTCCGTTGCTTATTCGTCGGTGTGCCAGTCGTAGTCCCGAATTACCTCGCCAACACGTATTCTGAAAGAGTTAAAGATTTCCTTTTTGCCCTGATCTTGAGCGGTCTGATGTTGAAAGTGTGATTTCCATTGCAATACGGCTGCTTCATCCTCCCAGAATGAAAGAGATAAAAACTTTTCGCTGTCGTTCAGGCTTTGAAAACGTTCCACTGAGATAAAACCTTCAATAGTATAGAGTTCGCTCTTTAAAGCTTGGGCAATAGAGAAGTAGCGGTCTTTGCTCTCGGTTTTTGGGATGACCTCGAAGAGTACAGCGATCATGTCTATACTCCTTCCGGCTCACGTTTAAAGGTGCAAGGCTCGACTTCAAGAAAGCTGCGCTTCTCACTGAGAATAAACTGCTCGCGTTGTGCAAGCTCAAAGTTGCGCCTGCCTTTCTCGGATTCACGCAAGCGACAGCGATAGCGCTCGTAGTCGGCAAGGGAGTCAAAACTGATCAGGCCGAAGGCAATGTTGTTGCTGCCTTCATGGGGGAGGAAATAGCCCAGTAAGTCTCCGCCGCATTGGGGGATGATCTCGCCCCAGTTTTCGGCGTATTGTTTAAACGTTTCTCGTTTGAATGGGTCGATTTGGTATTCAATAAAACAGGTGATTTTCAAGGTGCTTGTCTCCATATCCGTTTTTTGGCAGTCTCATTTATTCAACAACAAATCTACTTCATTCAACAAACCATGCTTCGATGGCGATCGAATTATCGGTGGTTGAACGCTCTGACGCAGGAGAAACAGCGTGGAACCTAATATCGCTTATATGGCCAGCCTGATTGGGGATGAGGCGCGCTCCAAGATGCTGACGGCCTTAATGAGTGGCAAAGCCCTTACCGCTACCGAGCTATCGCTGGAGGCGGGCATCACGCCTCAAACCGCCAGCAGCCACCTTAACAAGTTGCTTGATGGTGAGTTAATCGTGGTCAGAAAGCAGGGGCGCCATAAGTATTTTCAACTTCGTAATGCGGAGATTGCCGAGCTTATTGAGCACATGTTGAATATCAGTGCGGGTACTTCCTGCGCTCAGGTTTCAACGGGTCCGCAGGATGACAGGTTAAGGAAAGCCCGAGTGTGTTACGACCATCTGGCCGGGGAATTGGCGGTGCAGTTATTCGACGCGCTGTTGGACAAGGCTTATTTTATCGAGCATGACAATGAGCTCATGTTGACCGATTCAGGTCGATCCTTTTTTAAAAATCTTGGAGCCGATTTTGAGCTGTTGAATAATACTCGACGACCGCTGTGTAAAGCGTGCCTGGATTGGAGCGAAAGGCGAAGTCATTTGGCGGGCAGTTTGGGGAAGTGGATATTGCACGACGCCATAAGTCGAGCCTGGGCAAAGCAGGATATGGATTCAAGGGCGATTCGCTTTACGTCCAAGGGCGCGCTCGCTTTTGCCCGACAATATGGATTGGCAGCCATGGGCTAAAGCTTCCGGGACACTCAAACCCAATAAAAAAGGCCAGCAATAAAGCTGGCCTTTTTCTTATCAACGCAAGTGAATTACTTACGAATACCTTCAACCAACAGCTCTAGTTCTACATGAGTAGAAGCAGGGCCCAGATTGTAGGTCATGCCGTAGTCGGCCAGTTTCAATGTGGTTGCACCGGCGAAACCCGCGCGGTAACCACCCCATGGATCTTTACCTTCACCCAGCTTTTCTACCGGGAAGCTAATGGTTTTACTCACGCCGTGCAGAGTCAAGGTGCCGGTTACTGTGCCTTCAGTTGGGCTTGAAAATTCGATCTTTTCGCTCACGAAGCTGGCTTTAGGGAATTTTTTAACGTTTAGAAAATCTTCGCCGCGCAAGTGCTTGTCGCGCTCAGCGTGGTTGGAATCGATGCTGTTGGTGTCGATTTCAATATTGATTTGGCTGGCGTTAGGGTTTTTCTCGTCCCAGCTGAATTGGCCATCAAAGGTATTGAAACGGCCGGTCAACCAGCTGTAACCCAGGTGTTTGATCTTGAAGTTGATAAAGGCGTGGGCACCTTTAATGTCCACTTGGTAGTCAGCGGCCGTTGCCTGGATGCTGGCTAATGCAGTAGCGGCAATTGCAGTAAATTTAATTAGGTTTTTTACGATCATAATGCTTCCTTAAATTGTTGGCATTTACTGGGCTTTCTCAGGCCGCAGCATGCGCTTAAGTGTATTGTCTTTCAAAATAAAATGGTGCTGCAGAGCAGCGAGGGCATGGATGCCCACCAAAATTATCAAACTCCAGGCTAATAACCAGTGAATCTCGCCGGCGATATCTTCTTGTTGTTCAAAAGCAAAGGGTAAGGCCGGCACAGAAACCAAACCAAATACCTCAATGCTGCGACCGTCGGCGGTCGATATTAAATAACCACTGACCATCAATACCAGTAAAATAAGGTAAAGCAATCCATGTGTCAGATGGGCTGCCAGCTTCTGCCAGGATTTGTCGGCGATGACTTCAGGACTTAACTGCGTTTGCTTCCAAATCAGGCGCAGCACATAGACAAATGCCAATATCAGCCCCACGCTTTTGTGCAGATCCATTGAGCTGCGATACCAAGGGTCGTAGTAGCCCAGGTCAACCATGTACAGGCCCAAGCCAAACAGACCAAAAACGGTCAGGGCCATTATCCAATGCAGGCTGATGCTTACCCAGCCGTAACTATTCAGTGAATTGCGAATCATTCCTTCCTCCAGCAGCCGCTCACTGTACCTCGCTTTGCCCTTGAAGGCTATTCAATAATTTATAAAATAGATGTTCATTTTTGAACAACTTGGTGCACCTTTAAAAGACCATGCACAGGGGCAAAACGATGGCAGATACCGAAGGTTTGGCGCTGAGCCGCCGTGAAATAAGCTGGGATCTATACCGGGTGGCCTACCAGGTGGCCGTATCCGGCTCGCTGAACAAGGCCGCCAGGGTTTTGGGGACCAGCCATGCTACAGTTCTCCGGGACATCAATCGCCTGGAGGATAGCCTAAACATTAAATTGTTTCTGAGACACCAGCGGGGTTATCAGCTCAGTGATGCCGGCCGGGTTCTGATGCAGGGCCTGCCCGATATACAGCAAATGTTTTCCCAGCTGGACAGCCAGATGGAAGCGGTGACCAACGCAGCCAGCGGCAAGTTGAAAATCACCTGTCTGCCAGACCACGTGTCCCTGATCACACCAGCGATCAAGAAGATGCGTGAGCGTTACCCCGGGATGACCATTCGTTTACTGACCACCGATGAAATCATTTCTCCGGCCATTGGCATCACCCATGTGTCCCTCAGGGCAGGGAACGAGCCACCAGGATCGGATATCATCGCCCGTCGTCTGTTTGACTTCAAAATGGGCCTTTACTGTCACGAGGACTATATCGCCGAGCGCGGCTTGCCACAGACGGTCGATGAGTTTGCGGAACACGACTGGCTACTGCCGTCTTCAGAAAAGCAGCACATTCCCTTTGTGAAGCATGTTCTGGACAGGGTGCCTGCGCAATCTATCGTGATGCAGAGCAACCATTTCTCCGATCTGGATTGGGCGATTCGGGCCGGGATGGGAATAGGCTTGATGTCCGCGTTTAAAAACAAGCCGAAGGATGGCTTGGTGGAGTTGCCGTACAAACTGCCGGCGTCCATATGCACCGATGGCCTCTGGTTTGTGTACCACCGTAATTATATTGGCAATATCAAAATCAAGGCCCTGCAGGAGTGCCTGGAGGAGTGTTTGCAGCCTTTGGTGGATTAGCGGGCGCGGCCTGTCCGTAGCGTCAGGCCCAGTGCGCTATGCTTGAAGCTCTTCAGCTTGCAGTTGTTTGGCGTTTTGCTGATCACCATCGACCATAGCCCGCCAGTAGATGTCGGCTTCTTCGACATCCATCTTTTCGTAGAGCGTCATATAGCGTTGACAGTGGTTGAGGAAACGTGGTTTTTCCTGCTGTTGCCATCGGTGTAAACACCAGTCCTCGTCGCTAAACGGTTCTCCACTCGGCTGATTGTAAGCCGCAGAGTGCAGGCGACCGTCTCCCAGGCGAACCTTAATTTCCGCAAAGTCGTATTCATCGCCTTCATAGAAATCGATACGAGCCAGGTCTTCATCGTTGAGGTGGTAAAGAACAGCACCACGAACGCTGCCGCCGACTTTCGTCTGCAATGCTGGAAAACTGTCCCCGGGGTAGAGCTTTGTGCAGTAGCCATCCAAATAGGCGGGGGCGTATTGTTCTTCAGGCAGCTCGCGCCCGAGTACGGTATTCAAAATATCGGGGTCCAGTAAGGTACCGTATACGAAGAAGGCTTTTTGTCGCAGCATAATGGGGCCGGCTTTTTAAGGTTCTGAGTTAGGCCTACAGGGCCAGCAATCGGCCGCGCATTATACTGAGAAAATTCTGCAATTGAAGGGGCGTTATTTTCTTTGAGGATGTCTGGGTTTTAGTGGAAGAGAGTACTGAAACGCATTCATCCGGGATTCCGGTAGTCCCCCATAAAAGCTGTCTTCATCCGGGTGTTCACAAAGATAACCGTCTTCGCTGAAGACATCACTGAAGCCGGCAAATTGTCCAGTATGGAATGAACGTTTTTGCAGACCAGGTCCGAAGTTACAGGGCTGAAGAAACTTGTTGTTCGATGTTGGCAAAGTCTTTTTCTGTTTTAATTCCAGTGCAATTCGGGAAAGCGCTTTCTCTGGGACATCTTCAGAGTTTGTCCGAGTGTTGACGTTGTGTTCTCCAAATCTGAGTTGGCGATTCATTCCGTTAACTTCTGAAAAAGCACGTTGTTCCATCTCCAGTTTCGACAAATCCAAAAATGGATTGAGTGGATTGACAGCGGCAAGGTTTAACCCTACACCAGTGATGCGAGCCGTATTAATATGGCGTTGCAAAATCAGTTTTCCATCCGCATACAAGGCAATACGGTGCCAGCCTGCCTTCAGTGCATTGTAATCATAGAACAGAGAGAACCCGCTTTTTTCGTGGCCGCATATTGTTTTTTTGTCGCTTCTTGGGGCGTGCATAGTAGCCAGGCCAATATTGTTACCATCAATGAATACTTCAATCCTATTTGCCTCGCAGTGCCAGCCGCTGATGACGGAAAATCCGGATTTGAACGTGTAGTCAGTGGGATGTTCAAAAGCATATTGAGTTGGATGGGTTTGGGCTGAACTTGCTGGAGAAAAACTGGCCAATAAGAGAACGCTGAATAGGCAAGCAGTTCGTCTTCTGGAGGGATTGCATACTGAAGAGAAATCAGAAACATCTGACATGACGGTTGGCCCTTACGAAATTGTAGTGCGCTCGGACTCAGACTCTAGCGGTTTATAGACAAAAGAAAATAGTTCTTTTGTCCGAGATTTTGGGGTGATCGCCCCCAATTGATGATATCGATTCGGCGCCAACTCCAGGCATCAAAAATGAAGGAAGCGGGAGTTTTTTGAGTATGAATGAAGGGAGGCCCAGCAAGGATACAGGGCCACTTCGCGTTATGGGGCAATGCCCATGACCACATCTTTGTAACTTTCCTGGCTGCCCTGAGGTGTCAGAGAAAAGCGCCCACTAAAATGCCCGTCACTGGCATTGACGCTCAAATTGGCGCTGTAGCGCCCGTTTTCCTGCGGGCATTGATAGTTTCCTTCACTGTACACGCCGGCGAAATTGAATTCGATATTTCCACTGTAGGTACATTGCCCGAATGTGTCGCTGAGACGAGTCAGGTTGAAAGCCTGGCGGCTGAGTGTAAACTCGAACTCTGATGAATCACGCAGTGGAAAGACTTCCTCACCTCGCTTCATACCCCGACCATACCCCCAAAAGGTACGGTTGAAATTAACCACCATAAACCCTGAATTAATGGCGTTGCGGTAGCTTTTACGCGCAGTGAAGGCCTGCTTTGCTGTTTCCCACTCCAATTCCAGGGCGTCTCCGGGTCTTGGGAAATCATACACAAACCCTTTTGCCGCCAGATTGGCGTCGAACTCAGTTAGAGGTCCGGCAGGGCGGAGGGTATTGAAAACGCGCTGGGCGAATAGTTCACCATCGGCATAAACGCTGATGCTGTGGTTGCCCTCATGAAGTGATCCATAGTTGTATAGCAGAGAAAAACCGCTTTCGCTGTGACCACATTCTGACTCGGTATCGGGTCTTTGGGTCCCGGTACCTGCCATGCCAATACTTTTGCCATCAATAAAGACTTCGATGTCCTGAGCGGTACAATGCCAGCCACTGATTACAGAAACACCAGATTCGACTTTCTTCGCAACGGGGTTTTCCAATCGACTTTGGGCGAAACTGCTTTGTGCCGAGACGGCGGCGAAGGCCAATACAAGCAGAGTATGATGGGTTGTGGGTGTGTTTTTGAAACGCTTAAATAGCGAGTTAGCTGACATGAAATCACCTCCGATTGTGATCGTTATATCCTTAGACGGCGACTTTACCTATTTTTAATCGAAATCAAATGGTTCCTTAGTCGTAGTTTTTGACGCTCTTTGAATGATGAGATAGATGGTACTCAGTTAATTGCCTGGTAAAGCCCCACAAAACAAATACTCAGCAGGGCAAAGCCAATGAGCCTGAAAAACATAACGGGTTCGGCCTGTTGCAGGCGACGGTGGAGCTTTAATCCTATCCAATGGCCCAGGGCAACGGGTGGCAGTAAATACAAAGCGTGTTTTAACTGCAGGTCCAAGCCTACCCAAATAAAGGCCGCCATTTTAATGGCAACAAGAATAACCCACAGAACAAACAGAGTATCCCGCAGTTGGTTTTTATAAACGTGTTTGCTGAACACCGCAATAATCAGCGGTGCACCAATCAGCGAGGTGCCACTGATGTACCCGCCGAGAATCAGAAATACAGTATCCAGCCAGGGATACTGACTTTTGAAAGGTTTGTTGAAAATATAGCTGAGTGAGTAGGCAAACACGATTACAAAGATAATGCCGCTCAAAACATCGTTGGGCAGGCTGACCAGTCCCATTACCCCGACAATTTTAGGGATAATCATAATGGCCATGGCTTTTTTCAGATAGGCCCAGTCAACAGGGCTTGTGTCATTTTGTGGATCTTTGCGGTACTGCTGCTGCCCGCGGAGTACGGTGAGTCCGCCAAATAATAATAAGTGTACGGAAATGATTGGCAGATAAACCTGTGGCCGATCATCGATTAATAACAGAAAAGGCAGTGATAGAACGGCACCACCAAAACCCAAACCGGAGCGAACAATACCACTCCATACAAATACCAGAGCGATAAGGGCGTATTGGCTTAAGCTTAAGGCGTCCATTCAGTTGTTGGCTCTAAACGGTGGTGTGAAAATTTCAGGTTAAACGCTCAGTTAAGAGTGTTCCACTTGTTGGGGAAACAGGGCGCGCCACTCTTCCATGCCACCATCCAGGCTATAAATGTCGGTGAAATCTTTTTGTGCGAGAAACGCGGCCGCTTGTTGACTGCTGTTCCCGTGATAGCAAACCACGATAGTGGTCTGGTCAGGATCGGCTTCCAGCAAAAATTCATCGAGGTTGCGATCGCTCAGGTGAATAGAACCGGGAATGCGGCCAAGGCCAAAGGATTGTGGGTCGCGAATATCCACCAGTTGGCATTCCTCTTTGGTGAGGCGCTCGCTGAGTTCCTGACAATTGATGTGTTGAAAATTCATAAGGGACAGCTCTTGTAAACAGCAGGCACATTGTATCCTTTCTGATCCATCGACAACAGCAGCCTTAAAATATTCTCGGAAACAACAGCACAAATAATCGAGTTTGAGCAGGCGAGGAAAAACGCAAGATAAAGGCGGTGGGGCGAAATCGGACGAAGCGAAGCGCTTCGTCCGAAGCAATTAAACGGCGGTTCCGTCGAGCAGTGTGGTCAGGTTGCGATCCAGGTTTTTGGCCCAGCGACGAATAATACGTTTCGCTTCACTGCGATTAAAGACGCTGCTGGCACGGCGCAATTGATGGTACTCCGTGGCTTCGCGCTTTGAGCGAATGGTGCCCAGCAGCTCACCATTTGAACCATCGATCACATCCAGTAGCAAGGTGGCTTTACCGGCGGAGTAGACCCTTAAGTGTCGACTGGCGTCGGCGTTTTTCAAGTCTGGTGCATTGATCACCAAATCCACAATTCGGGGTTTGATAATCAGCGTTTTGCTGTTGGCATCCTTACTCAGCGCAAGGCGGCTGTGTTCCGAAACCAGCTTGCTGAACTCCTCATCAAAGAGTTTCGAGGCTTTCTGGCGCAGTTCGTCTTCTTCCTGCTTACTGATGTGATTGGCCAGGGAATTGCGGTCCAGGTTGTAATCACGGCGCCAGTTGCGGCGGAATTTGACACTGACCGGATGCAGCTGAATCTGTTCGAAAGCACTGCTGGCGCGAGGGGCGGCTTCCAGCGCTTTGCTGCGATGAATTTGCAGGCGCGATTGATCGACAATCAAAGACATTTCAGGCTTCGGTTCGGCTTTCTCGGTGTCGCCGTCGTTTGCGAAACCTGGACTGCCGAGTGCAAATAGGCACAGGCCAATGCATAGAGACTGTATGGATTTCATGGTTTAACTCCTATCACGAAATGGGTCTCGGCTATGGAGGGAGGCCGAGGAGCCCGGTGCTGTCAGTTTCGACTGCACCGGGGTACAAAAATTCCCATCTATCAGGCTTTTCTGCCAGCTTTTCCGGTCCGAGCGGTAGAGTTTTGATTGGCCAAGCCCGGGAATCTGGGCTAAACCTTATCTATGGCCCCATTTCCGAGGCTATAGATTTGTCGTCTCCAGCCGCTAATAGCGATAAGCAGTATGCCACCTTTCCGAGTGCCGGGAGGAACCGTTGGCATCGATAATTACACTACCTATCGAAATTAGGGTTTGAATCAAGGAGTGAGCGCTTTGTATCGCTTAAAGTGCCCCATTTTTAGTCTTTCTGTGTTGTTGTTTGCCGGTCCCGTTGCGGCCCAGTATATCGACGGTATCAATGATCAGGTCTTGAATCGAGTCGCGTCGAAGTATGGAGATCAGGCCCGAACCCGGGTGGCTGATTGGAAAAAACTCATGGATACCAACGCTGATCCTCAAAATGCGGTCAGTGAAAATAAAAAGCTGAAAACCTCCAATAGCTTCTTCAATAAGATACGCTGGGTCAGTGACCAAAAGCACTGGGGGCGTGAGGACTATTGGGCGACGCCCATCGAAATGCTGGGTACCAATGGTGGGGATTGTGAAGATTATTCCATTGCCAAGTATTTCACACTGAAAGACACCGATGTTTCCACCAGTAAGCTGCGTATCACCTACGTAAAAGCCATCGAGTACAATCAGGCTCATATGGTGTTGGCGTACTATAAAACGCCTGATGCCGAGCCTTTGATCATGGATAACATCAATCTGCGCATTCTGCCTGCTTCACAACGCAATGATTTGTTACCGGTGTACAGTTTCAATGGTGAGAACCTGTGGTTGGCGAAGGCTCGCGGTAAGAAGTTGAAGGCGAGTAGCCAGCGCAGTTTACCCCAGTGGCGTAAATTGAATGAAAAGCTGTTAGCCGAGGTGATGTAGGGCGATCGAGCTTTCAAATCAACATTCAGTTTGGTTTTGACAACTTAAACCTATCGCTTGGCGTATTTAACCGCTACTATCAAAGTGCACTTAAGCAAAATAGTAGAGGTGAAGCGATGATTCGACGTAAAAAACCGATGGTTGATTCTACCGATAAGGCTGAAATTGACCTGACTCCGATGCTTGATGTTGTGTTTATCATGCTTATTTTCTTTATCGTGACGGCGTCGTTCGTTAAAGAAGTTGGTATAGGCGTGAATGTGCCGGAACCCAACCACGCACAAACCCCTCCACCACCTGTAGAAAATATCCTGATCCAAGTAAATGCCACAAATGAAATATGGATGGAAGGGCGCCGTGTTGATGTTCGCGCGGTGAGAGCGAATGTTGAGCGTTTACACGCCGAAAACCCGAAAGCTTCCGTCATTGTGAAGGCAGATGGAAAATCGAGTACCCAAACCTATATCGCCATTGCAGACGCTGCACGTGCCGCGAATGTGCATAATATTTCTCTTGTGCCCGATTTGGCGCTTAATTAATTTTTTATCCCAGGCTCAAAGTTCAGAGCCCAGTGTTGGTTCTGCGATGGGCAGCTTCCCCCGTTCTATACGCGAACGGGGGCGTTGAACACTTAAAAAGAACGGCCACTCTGTTTCAGTTTGCGCCAAATTTCCTTGTGAACCCAGCCTTCCTGGGTCAGATGCATTGTGGTGCGACGTTTGGCCGGGTGATCGGCGGCTTCCAGATCCTCTGCGACTTTCCAGTTGAAACCTTTTAGTGCCTGTGCGAAGTCCGCAGTCCAGTCTTCGGCATCTTCCAGTGTATAACTGTAGCTTACGCCGAGTTTGCGGACGGGATCTTTCGGGTTGTGCTTCTGGATTTCAATGATGTCCACCAGTTCATACTCACCATAGCAAAACTGGGTGAAGGTACGACGTCTATCCTGTTCGGTGTAAACCACATCGCGGCCATCATCTGTCAGTTGATAGCTAACCTGAGTGCCTTCCTCCCGGCGTTCGAGGATGTCATTTTTGACCAGCATCTGCAGCAAGCGATGACGGGGGGCGCGCATGATATGAGGGACATCGTCCTTCTTTTTGAGATAAAACGGAAAACTGATTTCATAACCAACACAGGCGCGGTTGTCTTCAAAATAGTTTTCGAGTGAGTCGGCAAAATTGGATTCACTGGGGTCTTGTGGGCTGGAGCAAGCTAGCAGGCTGAGTGGGAGGGTCAGGGTACAGAACTTCTTTAACATCTTGTCCTCGCTTCGGTAGAAAACAATCCTTGAATCGGAAACTTACGGAGTACAAGTTTAGTCGCGCATTCGTAATTATGTGGAAATCTGACGGCCGGTTTTACGAGTGTTGAAATCTATTTCAACTGGAGAGAGGGAGGAAAAGCTTGAGTGTTTAGAGGCGCAGCGAGAGCTTGAGAACGTTAGGGAATTTGCTTTTTAAGAGCCTTAAAAAACAAAACCCCGATTAAAAAATCGGGGTTTTATTGATCAGAACAGACCTGTTGGTCGTTGTTCTGTCGGCGTCTTATCGCTTATCCAGCGGCTGATAATCGCGGGAGGCATAGCCAGTGTACAGCTGACGTGGACGACCAATCTTGTACGGATTGGAGATCATTTCGTGCCAGTGTGCAATCCAACCGACAGTACGGCCAGTCGCGAAGATCACAGTGAACATATCCGTAGGGATACCAATCGCTTTCATGATAATGCCAGAGTAGAAATCAACGTTTGGATACAGCTTCTTCTCGATGAAGTACTCGTCTTCCAGAGCGATTTCTTCCAGGCGCTTGGCGATAGCCAGCAGAGGATCATTTTCAAGGCCCAGTTCAGCCAGTACTTCGTCACAGCTTTCTTTCATCACTTTGGCGCGTGGGTCAAAGTTTTTGTAAACGCGGTGACCGAAGCCCATCAAGCGGAACGGATCATTTTTATCTTTGGCGCGAGCAACAAACTCGTCGATGCGATCAACGCTGCCGATTTCTTCCAGCATGGTCAGCACCGCTTCGTTAGCACCACCGTGAGCTGGGCCCCACAGGGTCGCAATACCGGCAGCGATACAAGCAAATGGGTTGGCACCGGAAGAACCTGCCAGGCGAACAGTTGATGTAGAGGCGTTCTGCTCGTGGTCAGCGTGCAACAGGAAGATTTTGTCCATGGCGCGGGCCAGAACCGGATTTACCTTTGGCTCGTCACATGGCGTACCAAACATCATGTGCAAGAAGTTCTCGGAGTAAGACAGATCATTGCGCGGGTACATGAACGGCTGGCCAATGTGGTGCTTGTAGCACATGGCGGCCAGGGTTGGCATCTTGGCGATCAGACGGTGTGCAGAAACTTTGCGGTGTTGTTCGTCAGTGATATCCAGAGAATCGTGGTAGAAAGAGGCCAGGGCGCCTACTGCACCACACATGATGGACATTGGGTGAGCGTCGCTGCGGAAACCGCGGAAGAAGCGAGAAATATTTTCGTGCACCATAGTGTGATGGGTAATGGTGTCAACGAATTCGTCTTTCTGCTCTTTGCTTGGCAGTTCGCCATTTAATAACAGGTAGCAAGTTTCCAGGTAGTCAGAGTGTTCGGCCAACTGATCGATCGGATAACCACGGTGCAGTAATACACCGGCGCCGCCATCAATGTATGTGATTTTGGAATCACAAGAGGCGGTGGCCATAAAGCCCGGATCGTAAGTGAAGTAGCCTTTTGAAGTTAAGCTGCTAACATCGATCACGTCTGGACCGACGCTGCCAGAGTACATTGGCAGTTCTATGGTTTGCTCTAAACCGTCGACCGAAAGGGTAGCTTTCTTATCAGTCATTACGGGCTCCTATTTCTGCTGTAAATTCTGCTTCAAGTTCGCAGTGCATGGCGTCGCCATAATTGCTATCCGTACGAGAACAACACTGCACATTTATGCGGCCTTTTGATGTGAAAATTCGCTAAAATTCTTCACTTAGGCTCTAATTCGGTGGACAACTATAAGCGCCGGTGTGTCAAAGTCAATGATCTAAAGCGGATAATCTACCGCTTTTTCGACTTAAGTATAGCCTTTAAAAAGTTCTCTGAGTGCTGAAGCAGCGCATTTGCTCGCTTTGCTGGACATGGGACTAAAGTGCGGTTTCAGGCGACAAAATTTTCGCTTTGTTTATTGTTTGTACGAATTTCTTTCTTACATGTGAACTATTCTCAGTAAGTTCATATTTTTCTTAGACATTTGGCCATATAAACCCCTTTTTATTTGTATTTTTATAGTGTGATCTCTATAATTCCGCGCGATCTTGCAGGGGGGTAGATGGCATTAACCGTGCTCTTTACCTATGCTAGGGAGGTGAATTCTAAGGGCCTTGGCCCGCTGAAGACGTCTCAAACCCGCCCCCGAGTTTTGCAGCCATAGCGTCTAGCAAAAACCGGGCACAATAGGTGTGATACAACCGTGAAAAAAAACAGACCTGTCAATCTCGACATTTCAACGATAAAACTACCCATCACCGCCTACGTTTCCATTCTTCACCGTGTTTCTGGTGTGGCCTTGTTTGCCGGCGTAGCCATTCTGCTATGGATGCTCGATAAGAGTTTGTCTTCCGCAGGTGGTTTTGCTGAGTTGCAAGACACACTGAACAGTCCTCTGTGCCAATTCATTATTTGGTTGACACTGGCCGGACTGGTTTATCACATGGTAGCAGGTATTCGTCACCTGATTATGGATGCTGGTATTGGTGAAGACCTTGAAGGTGGCCAGAAGGGCGCGAAAATCGCCATTGCCGTCATCGCTGTATTGATTCTACTTGCGGGGGTTTGGGTATGGTAACTGCAGTTACAAGTTTTGGCCGTAGTGGCTTATACGACTGGATGATTCAACGCGTAAGCGCCGTTGTGATGGCCGCTTACACAATCTTTCTGGCCGCTTTTATTCTTTTGACTCCAGAGTTGAATTACGAGATTTGGAAAGGACTGTACGCCACCCTGTGGATGCGTGTTTTCTCCTTAATTACTTTGTTGTCGATTGCCGCACACGCCTGGATCGGTTTGTGGGCCGTATTGACCGACTATTTAACTACCCGACTGATGGGCAACAAGGCGACCGTTTTGCGCGTGTTGATGCAGATGGTTCTGGGCTTGATCACCGTTACCTATGTCGTTTGGGGCATAGAGATTCTCTGGGGGGTTTAACACATGGCGAATATGCGCACGATTTCATTTGACGGCATCGTTATTGGCGGTGGTGGCGCAGGTATGCGCGCGGCGTTACAGCTGGCCCAGTCTGGTTACAAGACTGCGGTAATTACAAAAGTATTTCCTACTCGCTCTCACACTGTGTCTGCCCAGGGCGGCATTACCTGTGCAATCGCATCGGATGACCCGAACGACGATTGGCGCTGGCATATGTATGACACCGTAAAAGGTTCCGATTACATTGGTGATCAGGACGCCATTGAATATATGTGTTCAGTAGGCCCTGAAGCGGTCTTTGAATTGGAGCACATGGGCTTGCCTTTCTCTCGTACCGAGAATGGCCGTATTTATCAGCGTCCGTTTGGTGGCCAGTCTAAAGATTTTGGTAAAGGTGGCCAGGCCGCACGTACTTGTGCCGCAGCTGACCGTACCGGACACGCATTGTTGCATGCTCTGTATCAGGGTAATGTTAAAAATGACACCGTATTCCTGAACGAGTGGTTTGCGATTGATATCGTGAAAAACCAGGACGGCGCCGTTGTGGGCGTGATCGCCATGAACATCGAAGATGGCGAAGTGGTGTATGTGAAGTCCAAGGCGACCGTATTCGCCACCGGTGGTGCTGGCCGTATCTACGCCTCCACGACCAATGCTCACATTAATACCGGTGACGGTGTTGGCATGGCTCTGCGTGCTGGTTTCCCGGTGCAGGACATCGAAATGTGGCAGTTCCACCCAACCGGTATCGCGGGTGCGGGTGTATTGGTTACTGAAGGTTGTCGCGGTGAGGGTGGCTACCTGATTAACAAAGATGGCGAGCGCTTTATGGAGCGTTATGCGCCAAATGCCAAAGATCTGGCTGGCCGTGATGTTGTGGCCCGTTCCATGGTTATGGAAATTCTCGAAGGTCGTGGTTGTGGTCCGGAAGGCGATCACGTATTCCTGAAGCTGGATCATCTGGGTGAAGAAACCCTGAACGCCAAGTTGCCAGGTATTCTGGAACTGAGCCGTACCTTTGCGCACGCCGATCCGGTTAAAGTGCCGATTCCTGTTGTTCCAACCTGTCACTATATGATGGGGGGTATTCCAACCAATATTGATGGTCAGGCGCTGACCACTGATGCGGAAGGCAACGATCAGGTAATTGATGGTTTCTACGCCTGTGGTGAGGTGGCTTGTGTATCTGTGCACGGTGCAAACCGCCTGGGTGGTAACTCCCTGCTTGATCTGGTGGTCTTCGGCCGCGCTTCCGGTTTGTTCATTGAGAAAGCTCTGCGCGAAGGTGTTGAGCATCGTGAAGCCACCGATTCCGATCTGGAAGCGGCAATGGCGCGTCTTGATCGCGTAAACAACAAGAACGACGGCGAAAGCGCCTCTGTTCTCCGTAAGGATCTACAAACCACCATGCAGAATCACTTCGGTGTATTCCGTAAAGGTGAGTTCATGCAAGAGGGCATCAAGAAGCTGGCGGATCTGCGCGAGCGTATTGAAAATGTTCGCTTGGATGACAAATCCAATGCCTTTAACACAGCGCGTATTGAAGCGCTTGAACTGCAGAACCTGCTGGAAGTTGCGGAAGCTACGGCCATTGCTGCAGAAGAGCGTAAAGAGTCTCGTGGTGCCCATGCTCGTGAAGATTTCCAGGAGCGTGACGATGAGAACTGGTTGTGTCACTCCATGTACTACCCGGGTGAGAAGCGAGTTGGTAAGCGTGCAGTAAACTTTGCACCTAAAACCATGGATCACTTCGAGCCGAAGGTTCGTACCTACTAAGAGGGGAGTTGGAATCATGTTGAAAGTAGAAGTTTATCGTTACAACCCTGAGACCGACGCTGAGCCATCGATGCAAACCTATGAGGTGGACACCCAGGGTAAAGATCTGATGGTGTTGGACGTGCTGGAGTTGTTGAAGGCTCAAGAGCCGAGCCTGGCGTTCCGTCGCTCTTGCCGTGAAGGTGTGTGCGGTTCTGACGGTATGAACATCAACGGCAAAAACGGTTTGGCCTGTATCAAGGCTCTGTCCGAGTGTGTTGAAAACAATACTCTGGTTCTGCGCCCGCTGCCGGGTCTGCCGGTGATTCGTGATCTGGTGATCGATATGGCCCAGTTCTACGAGCAGTACAAGAAAATTACGCCGTTCCTGCAGAACAATGAGCCGGCTCCGGCCATTGAGCGCCTGCAGTCTCCGGAAGATCGCGCCAAGCTGGACGGTTTGTACGAGTGTATTTTGTGTGCCTGTTGTTCGACGTCTTGTCCTTCGTTCTGGTGGAACCCGGACAAGTTCATCGGCCCTGCGGGTCTGTTGCAGGCTTACCGCTTCCTGGCGGACAGCCGTGACACTGCGACCGAAGAGCGTTTGGCAAATCTGGATGACCCGTTCAGTGTGTTCCGTTGCCACGGAATTCAGAACTGTGTGTCGGTTTGTCCTAAAGGTTTGAACCCAACGCGCGCTATTGGTCATATCCGCAATATGCTGATTCAAAGCGCCACTTAATTGGGGTGTTTGGCCGCTTTTGCGGCCGCTTACAAGCGGTTTACAGAAAACCTTGGAGGTTTAGGCCTGCCAGGGTTTTCTTTTGATAAGATATCGTTGTAAAAAAACAACAATGTCTTATCAATTTTTACCCAAATAGGGTTAAAATATCGCGCCTTATTTCGCTGGCGTAGGCTATCGACTAAGGCCTAATGGGGCGAAGTGGGGAATTTGTTCTACACTATTGCTCTAAATGCGATTGAATAGGGTGGTTTTTGCGCATTTTGCGCGACATTCCACCGAAGTTTGCTGCTCGACTTTCTAAAAGGAAGCCTTCAGTAAACGAATTAAGCCGAGTGCTCAGGCTCAGATCCAGCCCAAAAATGCTGGATGAAGGTGTCGAAAGACGTATCGAATGACATTTCGAGCGAAAATAAGACAGCTGAAATACAAAAAGAGCCGCCCCCTGTCACAGGGGTAATAAATATATTAGTGCGGGAACCCAGCTACCCAGCCACCTGCTGCAAACAGGCGAAAGCCAAGGGCAGGGTAGTCTAGAAAACAATTTATAAGCCACGTCGGTGGCGGACAACGCTTTGTCGTTTGTCTAATACGAGTTAGATGCCCGAGGCTCAGGCCGGGGCGATATGTTGCGCGGGCACATCAAGCCAGTACAACACCGGGGAAGAACCGGAAGAAGTGATGATGGGCTAGGTTCACAAGACCGAAGCCTTGGAATAGCAATACGCTAATGGTATGTAGCAGGGGTAATCTGAGCTGTGCTCAGACTATCTGTAATTAGCCGATTTATCGGCTTGGGTAACACGCGCAGTGACTCGGAATTCCGGGTCAGCGACGGCAAGAACTGACATGCTGATCGCCTTGGTGCACGGAGTCTGTCTCACAGAATCCGTGGACGATTGTAAACAATCAGAAGTAATCAGTGATCTTGTATCCCGTGCAGATGGGTATGCCCCTTTTTAAGGTGGGCAATAAATGCAAGAAAGCATCATGGAGCTACTGTGGAGCACCTCCCATATTTCTGGGGGCAATGCGGCCTATGTAGAGGAACTCTACGATACATATTTACACGATCCCAATGCTGTGCCGGAAGAATGGCGCAGTTATTTCGACCAACTGCCTCGAGTTAATGGCGTTGTAACTCAGGATACCCCTCACTCTACGATTCGCCAGCACTTCGAATTGCTGGGTAAAAATCGTGCACGTCCTTTGGCCGCGCCAGGTTCCGGTGGTGTGGATATCGAGCATGAAACCAAGCAGATCAGCGTGGTTCAGCTAAGCAGCTCGTATCGATTCCGTGGCCACAAGAAAGCTAAATTGGACCCGTTGGGTTTGATGGAGCGCGATGAGGTTCCTGATCTTGAGTTGGGTTTTCATGGTTTAACCCCTGCGGATCTGGATACGGTGTTCCAAACCGGCAATCTCTTTATTGGTAAAGACGAGTGCACTCTGAAGGAGATTATTGATTCTCTGGAGCAAACCTACTGTGGTTCGGTGGGTCCGGAAATCATGCACATTACTGATTTTGCTGAGAAGCAATGGTTGCAACAGCGTTTGGAAAGCGTTCGTTCCAAGCCGGTATTCAGCGAGCAGATCAAAAAAGAAATTCTTGAACGTTTGACCGCTGCTGAAGGTCTTGAGCGTCACCTGGATTCCAAATACCCAGGCACCAAGCGTTTCGGCCTTGAAGGGGCTGAAAGCTTGATTCCGATTCTGGATGGCACCATCAAACGTTGCGGTCACTTCGGTGCGAAAGAAATTGTGTTGGGCATGGCTCACCGTGGTCGCTTGAATACATTGGTTAACGTACTGGGTAAAAACCCGTCCGAACTGTTTGAAGAGTTTGAAGGCAAGCGTTTGCTGTCTGACAGCTCCGGTGATGTGAAATACCATCAGGGTTTCTCTTCCAACGTTATGACCCCCGGCGGCGAAGTGCATTTGGCCATGGCCTTTAACCCGTCTCACCTGGAGATTGCCTCTCCAGTGGTTGAGGGCTCTGTGCGTGCCCGTCAGGATCGTCGTGATGACAGTGAAGGCAACACGGTTGTGCCAATTGTTGTTCACGGTGATGCGGCCTTTGCGGGTCAGGGCGTGGTCATGGAAACGTTCCAGATGTCCCAGACCCGCGCCTACGGAACTGGCGGTACGATCCATATCGTATTGAATAACCAGGTTGGTTTTACCACCAGTAAGCGTGAAGATTCTCGTTCTACAGAATACTGTACTGACGTGGCGAAGATGATCGAGTGTCCGATTTTCCACGTTAACGGTGACGACCCTGAAGCGGTTGCCTTTGTCACTCAGTTGGCGGCGGACTACCGCAATGAATTCCACAAAGATGTGGTGATCGATCTGGTGTGTTACCGCCGTCGCGGTCACAACGAAACTGACGAGCCTTCTGCGACTCAGCCGTTGATGTACCAGGTAATTCGCAAGCACAAATCGGCTCGCACTCTTTACGCTGACCAGCTGGTGGCGGAAGGTGTTATGAGTCAGGCTGAAGCTGACGAAATGGCCAATGAGTACCGTGCCCGTCTGGATCGCGGTGAGCACGTTGCTCACGGTTTGGTGAGTGAGCCGGATTCCTCCATGTTTGTTGACTGGAGCCCTTACATCGGCCACAACTGGCAAACCGATGGCAACACCGGCTACGACATGAAAGAACTGCAGGAAGTGGCCAACAAAGTTGCTCACGTTCCTGATGGCATTCAGGTACAGCGTCAGGTTAATAAAATTTACGAAGACCGCAGTAAGATGGCCCAGGGTGCGCTGTCGATAAACTGGGGCATGGGTGAAACCCTGGCTTACGCAACACTGCTGGAGCAGGGCTTCCCGATTCGTATTACCGGTCAGGACGTGGGTCGCGGTACTTTCTCTCACCGCCATGCGGTTGTTCACAATCAAAAAGACGCCGAAACCTATCTGCCTTTGGAAAACCTGTACGAAGGTCAGCCGGCTTTCGAGTTGTACGATTCTTATCTGTCTGAAGAAGCGGTACTGGCCTTTGAATATGGCTATGCCACTACAAGCCCGAAAGGATTGGTGATCTGGGAAGCCCAGTTTGGTGATTTCGCCAACGGTGCCCAAGTGGTTATCGATCAGTTTATTACCTCGGGTGAGCAGAAGTGGGGCCGTTTGTGTGGCTTGACCATGTTGCTGCCGCACGGTTACGAAGGTCAGGGTCCTGAGCATTCCTCGGCGCGTCTGGAACGTTATCTGCAGTTGTGCGCCCAGCACAATATTCAGGTTTGTATCCCGACCACACCGGCACAGGTTTTCCATATGTTGCGTCGTCAGGCCATTCGCCCGATGCGTCGTCCTCTTGTGGTTATGTCTCCAAAATGGATTCTGCGTCACAAGCTGGCGACTTCTACGCTGGAAGAGCTGTCCGAAGGCCAATTCCACAATGTGATTGGCGATAACCTTGAAGATAAGGCCAAGGTTAAGCGCGTAGTATTGTGTTCCGGTAAGGTTTACTACCACCTGTTGGAAGCACGTATGGAGCGCGGCCAGGAAGATGTCGCATTGGTTCGTTTGGAGCAGCTGTATCCGTTCCCGGATGAAGAGCTGAAGAACGAGCTGGCTACTTATCCAAATCTGGAAGAGGTTTTCTGGTGTCAGGAAGAGCCCAAGAACCAGGGCGCCTGGTACAGCAGTCAGCACCACTTCCGTCGCATCATTGAAATGGTGAACCCGAGCCTGCCTCTGAGCTTTGCGGGTCGCCCGGCGTCTGCTGCACCCGCTGCGGGTTATATGTCCCAGCATATTGAAGAGCAGAACCGCTTTATTGATGAAGCTTTGAACTTGGATAAATAGAACCTGGATCAGTTGAATCTAGATACATCATTTATCAATCTCGAACCCAGATATTGACAGCGCCAGGGCAAGAGCCCTGGCCTAGAAGGAAAAACGACAAAATGACTATTGAAATTAAAACTCCTACGTTTCCAGAGTCTGTCCAAGACGGTGAAGTGGCAACCTGGCACAAGCAGCCGGGCGAAGCGGTGTCTCGCGATGAGCCTATCGTAGACATCGAAACCGATAAGGTGACCCAGGAAGTGGTGTCTCCTGTTGATGGTGTTTTAAAAGAAGTATTGAAAGCTGAAGGCGACACGGTTGTTTCCGAAGACGTTCTGGCGATCATCGAAGCCGGCGCGGTTGCCGAAGCGCCAGCAGCGGCTGCAGCGGCTCCCGCCGCTACGGAAGAGGCCTCGGATGGCGACGCCATTGCCAGCCCATCGGCTCGCAAGCTGGCCGGTGAAAAAGGTATTGATCTGGCGTCTGTAAAAGGCACCGGTAAAGACGGTCGCATTACCAAAGAAGACGTGGCGAATCACAAGGCGGCACCTGCTGCGGCTCCAGCTGCTGCGCCTGCGCCGGCTGCAAAAGCGGCACCAGCGGCCGCTGCCAACAGCATTAACCTGCCGGCAGGTGAGCGCATCGAAAAACGCGTTCCAATGACGCGTATGCGTAAGCGTATCGCCGAACGTTTGATGGAAACCACCCAGGGCACTGCGATGCTGACCACCTTCAATGAGGTGAACATGGCTCCGGTTATGGCTCTGCGCTCCAAGTACAAAGACATGTTCGAGAAAAGCCACAACGGCACGCGCCTGGGCTTTATGGGCTTCTTTGTAAAAGCCGCCACTGAAGCATTGCGTCGCTTCCCTGCGGTTAACGCCTCAATTGATGGCGATGATGTGGTGTATCACGGTTATCAGGATGTGAGTGTTGCAGTATCTACCGACAAGGGCCTGGTTGTACCCGTTCTGCGTAACGCCGAGCACATGAGCCTTGCGGAAGTAGAGAACACCATTCGTGATTTTGGTTTGCGTGCCCGTGAAGGCAAGTTGACCATGGACGAAATGACTGGGGGAACCTTCTCCATCACCAACGGTGGTGTATTCGGTTCTTTGATGTCTACCCCAATCATTAACCCGCCTCAAACAGCAATTCTGGGTATGCACAAAATCCAGGAGCGCCCAATGGCGGTTAATGGTGAAGTAAAAATTCTGCCAATGATGTACTTGGCGCTGTCTTACGATCACCGCTTGGTTGATGGTAAAGACGCCGTTCAATTCTTGGTGGCCATCAAGGATATGCTGGAAGATCCGGCTCGTATCCTGTTGGAACTGTAACTTTATTGTAAACACTCTTGCCCAGTGTAAGCAGACAAAGCCTCACACTGGGCTTTTTCATATTTAGAAAGAACAAGTTGGGAATCATCTATGTCAGACAAATACGATGTGATTGTCATTGGCTCCGGCCCCGCCGGTTATGTTGCAGCAATCCGTGCTGCGCAGTTAGGTCTGAAGACCGCCTGTATTGAAAAGTGGAAAGACAGCAGCGGCGCGGGCGTTAATGGCGGTACTTGCTTGAACGTGGGTTGTATCCCATCCAAAGCTCTGCTGGATTCTTCCCACAAGTATCATGCGGCGAAAGCAGATTATCAGTCTCACGGCATCAATACTGGTGATGTGAGCATCGACGTACCTTCCATGATTGCTCGTAAAGAGAAGATCGTTAAGCAAATGTCTGGCGGTATTGCTGGCTTGTTCAAGTCCAACAAAGTGACATCCTTGTACGGTACCGGCAAATTGCTGGCGGGTCGTCAGGTTGAGCTGACCGATAACGATGGCAATGTGTCGGTTCTGGATGCCGACAACGTTATTCTGGCTTCTGGTTCTGTACCGGTTGATATCCCGGTTGCTCCAGTTGATGGCGATATCATTGTTGATTCAACAGGTGCTCTGGAATTTTCAGAGGTACCTGAGCGCCTGGGTGTTATTGGTGCAGGTGTTATCGGTTTGGAACTGGGTTCCGTTTGGGGCCGTCTGGGTTCCAAAGTGGTTTGTCTTGAAGCTCTGGATAGCTTCCTGGCCAATATGGATCAGCAGATTGCCAAAGAAACCCGCAAGATCCTGACCAAGCAAGGTCTGGATATTCGCACCAGCTGCCGAGTAACGGGCAGTGAAGTGAAGGGCAAAGAAGTTGAAGTGACCTACACCGACGCCGAAGGCAATGATCAGAAAGAAACCTTCGATAAGCTGGTGGTTTGTGTGGGCCGTCGTCCATACACCGAAGGCCTGTTGGCTGGCGACAGTGGCGTAAACCTGGATGAGCGCGGTTTCATCTACGTGAACGATCTGTGTTCCACCAGTGCTCCAGGCGTTTGGGCGATTGGCGATGTGGTTCGTGGCCCAATGCTGGCGCATAAAGGCTCGGAAGAGGGCGTTATGGTTGCTGAGCGTATTGCTGGCCAGAAGCCTCTGGTAAACTACGACATCATCCCAAGCGTTATTTACACCCATCCTGAGGTTGCGGCGGTTGGTCGTACTGAAGAACAGGTGAAAGCCGATGGTGAAGAATACAACGTTGGTGTATTCCCGTTCGTAGCTATCGGTCGTGCGGTAGCGGCTGACGAAGCCGAAGGTATGGTGAAAATGATCGCCGACGCCAAAACCGATCGCGTTTTGGGTTGCCATATTGTTGGCCCGAACGCAGCCGATCTGGTTCAACAGGTTGCTCTGGCGATGGAATTTGGCACCACTGCGGAAGATATCGGCATGACGGTATTCGGTCACCCGACGTTCTCCGAGGCGGTGAAAGAAGCGGCTCTGGCGGTGAATGGTCACGCGATCCACATGCCAAACCGCAAGCGTCGCAAGAAGTAAACGACGCAGAAATTTGCTCGCTCCCTGTCATGCAGTATGACAGGGCGGGCCAAAGGAATAACAACAAAACAAATGGATTTAGGGGCAATGCCCCAGCGGTGTTCGAACTTGGCGGGAATGGCTAGGCAGCTGACATGAAAGGGCTGCTCGAACACGGCACAATTTAGGACGCCATTGCGAGGTTTGCATTGGCGTTATGTAAACAGAAATATGCTGTTCGCAGCATTGGATCAATTAACGGAAAAGCATCATGAATTTGCATGAGTATCAGGCCAAACAATTGTTTGCCGAATACGGTTTGCCGGTTTCCAAAGGTGTCGCTGCTGAGACACCTGCTGAAGCCGCAGGCGCTGCCGCGATTATCGGTGGTGACAAGTGGGTAGTTAAAGCTCAGGTACACGCAGGTGGCCGTGGTAAAGCCGGCGGTGTAAAGCTGGTTGATAACAAAGCGGAAATCGAAGAGTTTGCCAAGCAGTGGTTGGGCAACAACCTGGTAACTTACCAGACAGATGAAAATGGTCAGCCTGTTAGCCGTATTCTGGTTGAGTCCTGCACTGACATCGATCAGGAGCTGTACCTGGGTGCAGTAGTAGATCGTTCTACTCGTCGCATTGTTTTCATGGCCTCCACCGAAGGCGGTGTTGAGATTGAAAAAGTTGCTGAAGAAACTCCAGAAAAAATCCTGAAAGCGGAAATCGATCCACTGGTTGGCGCGCAGCCATACCAGGCTCGCGATCTGGCATTCCAGTTGGGTTTGAAAGGCGATCAAATCAAGCAGTTCACCAAAATCTTCCTGGGTCTGGCTCAAATGTTCCAGGACCACGATTTTGCACTGTTGGAAATCAACCCTCTGGTGATCACCGAGCAGGGCAACCTGCACTGCCTGGACGGTAAGATCAATATCGATTCCAACGCGCTGTACCGTCAGCCAAAGATCAAAGAAATGCACGATCCTACTCAGGAAGACGAGCGCGAAGCGCACGCTGCCAAGTGGGAACTGAACTACGTAGCTCTGGATGGCAACATCGGCTGCATGGTGAACGGTGCCGGTCTGGCCATGGGTACCATGGACATCGTTAAATTGCACGGCGGCCAGCCTGCAAACTTCCTGGACGTAGGTGGCGGTGCGACTAAAGAGCGCGTTGTTGAAGCGTTCAAAATCATCTTGTCTGACGAAAGTGTTGAAGCCGTTCTGATCAACATCTTCGGCGGTATTGTTCGCTGTGACCTGATCGCTGAAGGCGTAATCGGTGCAGTTGAAGAAGTAGGCGTAAAAGTACCTGTCGTTGTACGCCTGGAAGGTAACAACGCTGAGCTGGGTGCGAAAGTACTGGCAGACAGCGGTCTGAACATTATTGCGGCAACTAGCTTGACCGATGCTGCTCAGCAGGTTGTAAAAGCTGCGGAGGGCAAATAAATGAGCGTTTTAATCGACAAGAACACTAAAGTATTGTGTCAGGGTTTCACCGGTTCTCAGGGTACTTTCCACTCTGAGCAAGCCATCGAGTACGGCACAAACATGGTTGGCGGTGTAACACCGGGTAAAGGTGGCACCACTCACCTGGGTCTGCCTGTATTCAACACCATGCGTGAAGCGGTTGAAGCCACAGGTGCTGATGCTTCTGTAATCTACGTGCCTGCGCCTTTCTGTAAGGATTCTATCCTGGAAGCGGCTCACTCTGGTGTTAAGCTGATCGTTTGTATCACTGAAGGTATTCCAACTCTGGATATGCTGGATGCCAAAGTTAAATGTGACGAGCTGGGCGTTCGCTTGATCGGCCCTAACTGCCCGGGTGTTATCACTCCAGGCGAATGTAAGATCGGCATCATGCCTGGTCACATTCACTTGCCAGGTAAAGTCGGCATCGTATCTCGTTCCGGTACACTGACTTATGAAGCGGTTAAGCAGACAACTGATTTCGGTTACGGCCAGTCTACCTGTGTTGGTATTGGTGGTGATCCGATTCCAGGTTCCAACTTCATCGATATTTTGGAAATGTTCCAGAACGATGACAAAACCGAAGCCATCGTAATGATTGGTGAAATCGGCGGTACTGCGGAAGAAGAAGCAGCGGCTTACATCAAAGAGAATGTTACCAAGCCGGTTGTTTCTTACATCGCGGGTGTAACTGCACCTCCAGGCAAACGCATGGGCCACGCCGGTGCGATTATTTCTGGCGGTAAGGGTACAGCGGATGAGAAATTTGCTGCTCTGCAGGACGCTGGTGTTAAAACCGTGCGTTCTTTGGCCGATATCGGCGAAGCTCTGAAAGAAATTACCGGTTGGTAATCGCTGTCAGTGCTTGAAAAAGGCGGGCATCAGGCCCGCCTTTTTTGTATCTGTTTTCTCATCTTCTATCGCCTTAATCCCTATAAAACAGGCGTGAATTGAAAGCTGGCGTGTCGTCCTGAGCAGCAGTAAACTAGTCCTCAGGTGTATGGACGCAAACAAACTATAATCCCATGGAATCTTGTCTTGCTTGCTGTGCTGACGACATGTTTGTATGACTTTCTTTTTGCAGTTCTACGCTCGTTTTTATCGCGTAGGGTTGCCGCCGTGTTGTTAGTTGGTGCGAACACTTCCGCGTATTCCCAAAGCCCGGCTCACGATGCTGGCCGTGATGCTGTTGAACTCTGGTTTTTCCAAACCAATGTGCGTTATCACTTCCGGACTGAGGCGATCAAACTGGCGCTCAGTTATAGCGCGGATATGAAGCCTGAAATTCGACTTCGTCCCTGGACTGAACCATTGACTCAGCAACGAGCTGTTTCGGTGATACGGTCTGGTGAATACCCAATCTTCGCAAGCCTGACGGAACATCGACAATTTCGGTTGCCGGAATTGGTTCGCTCGGATAGAAATCTTGCCGCAGGCGTGATGGGTTTTCGCGTGTTGTTGAGTCAAAAGGATCGACTGGAAAAACTCAAAACGATAGAGACTTTAAAACAAATGCGTAAACAATTGCGTTTTGGTTTTGGTCAACACTGGTTGGATTATTCCATTCTGCAAGCCAACGGTTTGGAGTTGGTGGGCACTCCTCACTACAGCAATTTATTTCCAATGCTGGAAGCGGGGCGCTTTGATGCGATTCCCCGGGGCTTGAATGAATTTGTGGCTGAAGAGCAGTATTGGGGGAAACGTTACCAAAGCATTCGCAGCTTCGATACTTACGCTTTGTATTATCCGTATCCCGTGTATTTGTATATGCACAAAGATTACGAATGGATTCTTGAACGAATTAATTACGGTGTGTTTCGCGCGCAAAATGATGGCAGTATGCGCCGCCTGTTTGAAAAACACTTTGCTGATGAAATTGATTGGCTTAATACCAAGCAGCCCAGGTTGTTTGTGCTTCGTAATGATTTTGTTGATCCTTCCCTGAATATTGAAAACCTCTGCTGGTGGGTGCCACAAGCATTGCTGGAGCAAATATCTCCCTCTGAAAGTTGTCACTAGGAAAGGTGCTGCCATTAAGCCTGCCTTGTTTGGGTCTTGAAATTGAAGCTTGGATTTACCATTAGTGCTTGCTAATGTAATGCCTGAATTCATCCGGAGCCCCACCCATGTTACGTCCCATTCCAGAGATCATCAGTGAAGCGCGTGAAGATTTACGTTGTTTAAGTGCTGAGGATGCCTTTGCAGAACAATCCACTAATCAGGGTTTGATTACTGATGTCCGGGAACCTGCAGAGGTTGCCGAAAAACCCGCCCCCAATTCCATTAATATCCCGCGTGGGGTATTGGAAATGAAATTATCCGACAGCCACCCTGATCCGGCTCAAACGCTTTATATCCATTGTGCATCGGGGGCGAGAGCAACCCTGGCGGCTGAACAGCTTCGTCGTCTGGGGTATCAAAATGTTACGGTGATCACTTGCGCCATCGATGAGCTGCGTAAGGGGCAGGGCGAGGCCTGACTTGCTTTATCTATAAACCATTTGCCCCTTTGTTATTGTTTTGATTCGGGTACAATCCCTGCTTTTACTTTTGCAGATGACATCGAAGTACGATCATGGATTGGACCCCCAATAGCTGGCAGCAATTCCCGATATTGCAGCAACCCCAATACCCAGACGCCCAAACGCACGCTGAGGTTCTCAAACAAATTACCCAGCAACCACCTCTGGTGTTTGCAAAGGAATCCGAACGACTGAAACAGCAGCTTGCGGATGTGGCCATGGGCAAGGCCTTTTTGTTGCAAGGGGGTGATTGCGCAGAATCTTTTCGCGATTTTTCCGCAAATCAGATACGCGATACCCTGAAGGTGATTCTGCAGATGGCGATTGTACTGACCTATGCCGGCCGCAAGCCGGTGGTCAAGGTCGGGCGTATCGCGGGTCAGTTTGCCAAGCCCCGTTCTTCCGACATTGAGACTCGCGAGGGTTTGAGTCTCGACAGTTATCGCGGTGATATTGTAAATGCCACTGACTTTACCGAAGCGGCGCGCACTCCCGATCCTGAGCGTTTGCTGAAAGCCTATCACCAGTCCACGGCGACTTTGAATCTGTTACGTTCAATGGTGCAGGGCGGCATGGCGGATCTGCATCAGGTAAGTCGCTGGAATCTGGATTTTGTTCAGGGTAATGAACAATGCGCTCGTTATCAGGAATTGGCCAGGCAGATTCAGGATACGCTGGATTTTATGGAAGTTTGCGGCGTTACCAGCGAAACCCATCCTGCACTTTCACGTACAGATCTGTACACCTCCCATGAAGCCTTGCTGCTGGATTACGAGCAGGCGCTGACCCGTCAGGACAGCTTCTCTGGTCAATGGTACAACTGTGCGGCGCATATGTTGTGGATTGGCGAGCGCACCCGTCAGCTCGATGGAGCCCATATTGAGTACATGCGCGGTATTCACAACCCTATCGGTGTGAAGATCGGGCCCAATATGCAGGCGGATGAACTGATGACCTTAATCGACCGGCTGAACCCGGAAAATGAAGCGGGGCGCTTAACCCTGATTACCCGCATGGGTGCCGATACTATCGGGGACAAGCTTCCCGGTCTGGCGAGGCGAGTGGCCAGTGAAGGTCGTGCTGTAGTGTGGTCCAGTGATCCCATGCACGGTAATACTGTCACTTCCGGCAATGGTTTTAAAACCCGTTCCTTTGATGCCATTCTGAAAGAGATTCAGAACTTCTTTAAAGTCTTGAAAGCCGAAGGGCAGCATCCAGGTGGTGTGCACCTTGAGATGACGGGGGCTCATGTAACCGAATGCCTTGGTGGCAGTTATCACGTCAGTGAGGCCGATCTGGAAAATTGCTACCGCTCCCAATGCGATCCTCGATTGAATGCGCAGCAGGTGTTGGAACTGGCGTTCAACGTGGCGGACTGCCTGCGTTAATTGCCGCCAAATTAGTCTTAAAGCAGAATGCTCTGGCTAAGGTGCGAGACCTTAAAGAGGTCTCGCATCGCTGGCTTGATTGATAACCAGAGAATTTCCGCCCACTTGTTTTGCAGCCGCTTTTAACGGCGATAAGGCGCTGGAAATTTCAAACGCATTGCTGAACTGTTGGGGAGAGACTTCCAGTGCGGCAATGGAGATGCTGGTCAGTGGAAAGAAACGTGTTTCATCATAGCGATCTTTGCATTCAAATCCTCCCGCCTGAACATGCTCGGGCAAATACAAATCCTTGCTGATCGAGCTGAAGCTTTGACCAACCTGTTTCAGACGGTCAACCCAGTCCTCGCTGTTCCATAACACTACAAAATCATCGCCGCCGATGTGGCCAACGGTATCACTGGCATTGTTGGCATGGCTTTTCAGACTTTGGCCGAGTGCCAGAATAACTTCATCGCCTTTGGAAAAACCGTAGACATCGTTAAAGGGTTTGAAGTTGTCGATGTCAAAATGGCACACCACAAATTTTCGCTCGGCGGTCAGCAGCTGTTCTATGCAATCGTTGATGGGAATCAAACCGGGTAGCTGAGTGAGCGGGTTAGCATGGCGTGCCTGTTTCAGTTGCAGTTCTGTCACCTGCTTGAGCAGATCAATCACATGGCCAATCCCCAGAAAGTCACTGTGATCGCAAATAATAAAATCATCTTCCTGATGATAGCGCGCTCTTGAGGTCACCATGCGGCTGACTTGCTCGATACTTAATTGTGCATCGACCACGAGCGGCGTTTTTTCCATAACCGCTGAAATCAATCGGTTGGCATACAGGTCGCGCCCAAAGGGTTTTGACAGCAGTCCTTGCAGTCGGCTGCGGTTGGCAATGCCGATAACTTTTTTACCTTTAACGACGGCGATGGAATTAATGCTGGGGCGGTTTAAAAACAGTTGTACAGTTTCTTCAACTGTGTGTTTTTCACTGACGTGGATAGAGTGAATGGCCAGGTTGCGCGCATAAAGTCCCTGGCCATTACGGCGTCCGGCCAGAGAGCGAACCACCCGGCTTAAACGTATTGTGGTGGGTGGCCGGGCTGTCGGGCGGCAGAAAAAATATCCCTGCAGATAATCAACCTTGAGTTGGCAGAGGTATTCAAATTCCGATTCGGTTTCCACCCCTTCGGCCACTACTTTGCAATGCATTGATTGGGCGATTTCGACAAAAGAGCGAACAAATTCCTGCTTGGTGGGATCAGCCTCGATGCCCTCGATAAAATGACGATCAATTTTGACGAATTCCGGCTTCACCTGCGACCACAAGCGCAGAGACGAATAACCAGCGCCAAGATCATCCAGAGCAATGGCGAAGCCCATTTCCTGATAGTATTTAAGTGCTTCGATGACCGCACTTTCATTGCCGCCCGGATGCTGCTCCGTCAGCTCGATGACAATTTGCTCAGGACTGATGTCGTATTTTTCCAGCAGTTCGAGCGTTCGCCCCTGGCGGTGGTCAACCTGTTGAATCGTCTGCGGGGAAACATTCAGAAACAGTTTGCCAGGTAAACCCAAATCGCAAAATCGTTCAATGGCTCTGGAGCGGCAAAGGTGTTCAATGGCGGCAAGCAAGCCATGTTGCTGCGCTTGTTCGATCAATTGCGTCGGGGAGTGCAATACACTGTCCGAAGGGCCTCGGCTGAGAGCTTCATACGCGAAAATTTCGCCACTGCTTTTATCGATAATAGGTTGGAACAGACTGCTTACTGATTTCTCAGCAATAATGGTTTGCAATTCGCCACGCATACTTTATTAACTCACGTCGAATAGCTTCATGCTAATAGCTGGCATCCTGCCGACCTATAACCATCCAACATAAACATGACAGTTTTATGTAAGTCATAGTGTTGCTGACTTCGGATGAGTCTCTGATTCTGTTATGGCTTTATGTATCGGCCGAGCGGGAGCTTCTTGAGCGGTAATTGAGGGGCAGAATAAGCGCGAGTCCAGCGAGTTACAGAACACGCGCCAATTTAGTGCAGAAGTGAATTAACTGTTGATTGCCCAGTGGGCAAGGCCCTGTGCATTAATTTTATTATCGAGTCCAATCAGGGCATTGATTTCTTCATCGGCCAACTGGCATTCGCGTTGACGAAGGCGATTGAGGCTGTCTTTCGTTAAATCTTCCTCAATTTTTTCCAGCTCCTCGCTTTGCTTGCGTTGTGTGGCGTACTCGGCATAGGTGTCAATCTGTTCAATCAGATCCGCTGCCAATTGCGGCAGCTGCTCAACCATACCGTAATGGGTCAGGTAAATACGTTGGGGTTTGAGTGACATCAAGCGTTTGATGCTGGCCTTCCAGGCAGGTGGATCAAAGTGCACGGGGGTGCTTGGTGGAAAGATAAAGGCGTGCTTGCTGCTTTGATTCAAAATCGGATAGGAGACCCCAAAGGTATCGCCGGTAAAAATGCCCTTGCTGAGAGGGTCATAAATACAGAAATGGTGGCGAGCGTGTCCCGGGGTATCCAGAAATTCCAGTTTCCGATCGCCCAGATAATGACAATCGCCATCGTTCACGCTGATTACCCGCTCTGCCTCGATGGCAATTAAGTCGCCGTAAGTGGCTGCAAATATTTCTTCGCCATAAACGGCAATGGTGGCATTTTTTAGTTTTTCCGGATCGACCATGTGTCGTTCGCCACGAGGGTGAATCAACAGTTTGGCATTGGGGCACTGGGCCATTAAAGTACCTGCACCACCAGCATGGTCCAGATGAACATGCGTCGGAATAATATAACGCAGTTGTTCCAGACTGATTCCGAGTTCGGTAATGGCTTCCACAATGGTTGGTACACAAAGGTGAGTTCCGGTTTCTACCAGAGCGGCTTCACCGTCTTGCACAATGAGATAGCAGCTGGCCAATCCCGCTCTGCCCATTCCGGTATCAATACAATAAACCCCGAAACCCAAATGTTCGGTTGCTAATACTTTTGCCATGCTATAGCTACCTTGATGCTGTCATTATTGGTTTTATTTTAATTCCTGACCACCATCGATCACGTTTTCAGGCATTAGGTCTGCAAACTGACGTTGCAGTTTTTGCATGCCACCCAACCAGCGTTGATAGTCATTGGCTTTATTCTGAAAATATTGCTTCACATTGGGGTGGGGCAGGATTAAAAAATCTTCACTGTCCAGACCTTCAACCACGCAGTCGGCAACGGTTTCGGCAGAAAGCATACCATCGATTCCCGCAACGCTGCCATCGCTGCCCGCGGTCATATTGGATTCAACGGCCTGAGGACAAAGGGCGGAAACCTTAATGCCCTGATGGCCATGAGTCACGGCGAGCCATTCAGCGATCGACAGAGCCGCGTGTTTACTGACGGAATAACTCAGGGAGCCTAGCTGTGTTAACAAGCCTGCCGCTGAAGCCGTAATCAGAAAATAACCGGAGCCGCGTTCCAGCATGCTCGGCAACGCGGCTCGTGCAGCCCAGATATGGGATTGCACATTGATGTCCCAGACCTTCTGGAAATCGGCATCGCTGGTGTTGACTCCGCCCAATCTCAAAATACCGGCATTCCCACAGAACAGATCGATGGCGCCGTGTTGTTCCAGGGTACTATTGACCAAGTGCTGAACACCCTCTTCGCAGCCAATATCACAGGCCAGTGCTTCTGCCATGGGGAGTTCGGAGGCAATGGCTTCCAGGCTGTCGCGATCAATATCGGCGAGAACGAGCTTTTTAGGGGCTTCCCGGGCAAAGCGGTAGGCGAGGGCTTTACCAATGCCGTTGGCGGCACCGGTGATGACGATAACTTTGTCGTTTAACTTCATGGCGTTGGGTCTTCACATTTATTATTTTGCTGTTTGGCGGTCGTTTGCATCGGCATTCGGGCAAAGTGACTTTAGCCGCCATCTTGGCTGAGTGCCCGATAAATAGGGGCGTAGGCGCGGTTAGGGCGCGATTCACAGCCAAACTAGAATGTCACAGGCCATTCATATTCCCAACATATCTTGCTGAATAGTGTTAGATTCACCTAGGTGATAATGCTTAGCAGGGTCATGATTCTGGTTGGTTTAGAGGACATTCTGCTCGTACTTTTATGTCAGGCAATGTGGTCGGATTTACCATTGGAGCGTTTTGGGTGAATCCTTAACCTTATTACACCCTAAAGTTGGGCCCTGTATGCACATCAAGTACTGCTCTGAGTGGTAGATAAAAGCAGCGGTTCCAAACTTTATTCCATTCACAAAGTGAGGCTGATAGATGATCTTTTCAGGAAAGGCCATAACGGTAAGCCAGTTAGACAACGGGTTTGCTGAGTTGAATTTCAATCTCGAAGGCGATTCAGTTAATAAATTTAACGCCTTGACCACCGATGAGTTGCGTCAGGCTGCGGAAACCTTGCGTTCTGCTGACAATGTAAAAGGCCTTTTGGTCACCAGTGGCAAAGACGTGTTTATCGTCGGTGCCGACATCTCTGAATTTGGTGCCAACTTCTCTGAATCAGAAGAAGCTATTGCTGAAGGTGTGCTGGCCACCAACAAAGCTGTCTTCAATGTTATCGAAGATCTGCCGTTTCCAAGCGTTTGCTGTATTAATGGTTTCGCGCTGGGCGGCGGCTTGGAAATGGCCCTGGCCTGTGACTACCGTGTTATGTCTACCGTGGCGAAAGTGGGTCTGCCGGAAACCAAGCTGGGCATTATTCCCGGTTTCGGTGGTACGGTTCGTCTGCCGCGTTTGATCGGTGCTGACAACGCTATTGAGTGGATTGCATCCGGTAAAGAGCAAAAGCCGGAAGCCGCTTTGAAAGCCGGTGCGGTTGATGCTATCGCCGAGCCTGCCAAGCTGAAAGAAGTTGGCCTGGCCATGTTGGAGCAAGCGGTTGCGGGCAAGCTGAACTACAGCGCCAAGCGTCAGGAAAAGCTTGAGCCTTTGCAGCTGAACGACATCGAAATGATGATGAGTTTCGAGACCTCCAAAGCGTTTGTTGCCGGTCAGGCGGGGCCACATTACCCAGCCCCTGTTACCGCAATTAAAGTGATGCAGAAAGCCGCCAAGCTGGACCGTGATGGTGCATTGGCAGAAGAAGCCAAAGGCATCGCCAAGCTGGCGAAAACGGAAGTCGCCAAGAATTTGGTTGGCTTGTTTCTGGGTGATCAGGAACTGGCGAAAACTGGCAAGACCTGGGCCAAGAAATCCACGGCCAAAGTTGAAAAGGCTGCGGTACTGGGTGCTGGCATCATGGGTGGTGGTATTGCCTATCAGTCGGCTCTGAAAGGCACGCCGATTGTCATGAAAGATATCGCGCAGGAAGGTCTGGATCTAGGCCTGAGCGAAGCGAGTAAATTATTGTCCACTCGTGTTCAGCGCGGTCGTATGACACCTGAAAAAATGGCGGGTGTTCTCAATATGATTGATCCAAGCCTGAGTTACGATGGCATGGACAAAGTCGACATCATCGTGGAAGCGGTTGTTGAGAATCCAAAAGTTAAGCACGCCGTATTGGCTGAAGTTGAAGAGAAAATGGCGGAAGGTGCCGTTCTGACGTCCAACACTTCAACAATCTCCATTAATTATCTGGCCGAAGCTTTGAAGCGCCCGGAAGACTTCTGTGGTATGCACTTCTTTAACCCAGTGCACAAAATGCCATTGGTTGAAGTGATTCGTGGCGAAAAAACTAATGACGAAGCGGTTGCCCGCACGGTGGCTTACGCATTGGCCATGGGTAAAAAGCCGGTTGTGGTTAACGACTGCCCGGGCTTTCTGGTAAACCGTATTTTGAGCCCATACATGGGTGCCTTTATGGGCCTTGTGAAAGAAGGTGCTGACTTCGTTCAAATCGATAAAGTGATGGAGAAGTTCGGCTGGCCTATGGGCCCGGCGTATCTGTGTGATGTGGTTGGTATCGATACCGGTGTTCACGCTGGCAGCGTGATGCGTGAAGGTTTCCCGACCCGCATGTCTGCGGACTACAAGAGCGCGTCTGAAGTTCTGTTTGAAGCGGGTCGTTACGGTCAGAAGAACGATGCCGGTTACTACAAATACGAGCTGGATCGCAAAGGCCGCCAGAAGAAAGTCTTCGACGAAGGCGTTTGGGATATTCTGGGCGACCACGTTGACGCACGTAAAGATTTCGAAGCCGAAACCATTGTTGATCGCTTGATGATTCCTATGTGTCTGGAAGCGGTTCGCTGTCTGGAAGAGGGCATTGCGGATACCGCCAACGACGTTGATATGTCGTTGATCTACGGTGTTGGTTTCCCTCCATTCCGTGGCGGTGCTTTGCACTATATTGATGATATGGGTGTAGCGGAATTTGTTGCAAAAGCTGATCAGTACGCCGAATTGGGCGAAATGTATCAGGCAACTGACCGCTTGCGTGAGATGGCCAAAAATGGCGAAACGTTCTTTTAAGCTCCGCGCAGTTTAAAAGACCTGAATCCGAACAGTGATTGGCAGGCAGAGCCTGCCAAATAATAGGAGATTAAGACGTGAGCTTAAATCCAAGAGATGCAGTAATTATTGATTTTGGCCGTACCCCGATGGGTCGCTCTAAAAACGGCTGTTTTCGTAATCGTCGCGCGGAAGATATTTCAGCCGATTTGATTAACGGTTTGTTGGCCCGCAACCCGAAAGTGGATCCTGCTTTGGTTGAGGATGTGATCTGGGGTTGTGTAAACCAGACCAAAGAGCAGGGCATGAACATTGCCCGCATGGTGTCTTTGATGACCGACATTCCTCACACCGCAGCGGCGCAAACTGTGAGTCGTTTGTGTGGCTCTTCCATGTCCGCTTTGCACACCGCTGCACAAGCCATTCAAACCAACAATGGCGATGTGTTCGTGATTGGTGGTGTTGAGCACATGGGCCACGTAGCGATGGATCATGGCGTTGATCCTAACCCGCGCCTGGCCAAGCACGTAGCCAAAGCGGCGGGTGCCATGGGTTTGACCGCTGAAATGTTGGGCTTGATGCATGGTATGACACGTGAGCAGCAGGACCAGTTCGCTGAGCGTTCTCATCGTCTGGCGCACAAGGCTCGCACCGAAGGCAATTTCGACGATGAGATCATTCCAATCGAAGGTCACGATGCTAATGGCGCACGTGTACTGATTGAGCAGGATGAAACCATCCGCCCTGAAACAACTGTTGAAGGTCTGTCTCAGTTGAAGCCAGTATTTAACCCGAAAGGTGGCACCGTAACTGCTGGTTCTTCTTCCCAGATTACCGATGGTGCTTCCTGCATGATCGTAATGTCAGCGGAAAAAGCCGAAGCCTTGGGTATTCAACCTCAAGCTGTGATTCGTTCAATGGCCGTAGCGGGTGTTGATCCTTCTATCATGGGTTATGGCCCTGTACCTTCGACTCAAAAAGCGCTTGAGCGTGCGGGTATCACCATTGAAGATATCGACTTCGTTGAATTGAACGAAGCCTTTGCAGCTCAGGCTCTGCCTGTACTGAAAGATCTGAATCTGTTGGACAACATGGACGAGAAAGTGAACCTGCACGGCGGTGCGATTGCTCTGGGTCACCCATTCGGTTGTTCCGGTGCTCGTATTACCGGCACCTTGCTGAACGTTATGCGTCAGAACGACGGCCGCTACGGTTTGTCGACCATGTGTGTGGGTCTGGGTCAGGGTATCAGTACCATCATTGAACGTTTGTAAAACCTTCAAAGATCAACTGATCAAAAAAAGCGAGCCATTGGCTCGCTTTTTTTTGTTCAAGATGTGCCAGACAGAGTCATTTATAAATCTTTTTCCGCAATTTTAATGGCGTTCAATACCTGCTCACTGTCCCCCAGTTGGTTGGCCAATATTAATACCAGCTTGGCTAACATTTTGGCTTCCTGTTCCGGGCCGGCATTGTCTATAGCTAGATACAGTTGATCGTAAATAGTTTCTATCTCTTCGTTATTCAAGTTTTTATTCAACATGTGAATCTCCGGAAGGCGTCAGGCAGAGGGCGTTTCGAAGGGCATTATGAATCCATTGTTGTGGGCTCTCTTTGTTTTGACCGCTTTGCCAAAGACCACAGATATGTTGGTCCGGGCGAATAAGCAGCAGGCTGTTTTCTTGAAGGTCATAACGCTCAAACAGTTTTCCCTCTTTATCATCAATGGTGAGGCAATGGCTGGGATTCTGATCTCCAGAATGTGTGCGGGTGATCAAAATGGGGTTTATTGACATGCCGTCGCGTTCATTACGCTCGATAACCTTTTTCAATTCGGCGCTGTTGTTTTCATCCTTTAAAAAGATCAAAACCGTAAAGCCTTTCAAAGTGTAATCGTGAAGGTATTGATTGTCTCCGAGTTTGACATTGGGAGTCACTTCACCGAGAAGCGCATATTCTGAGGTGGCAGTGCTGTTCAAAGGGCTGTTGTAATAGCTGTGAGGGCGGGAAGTGCGCCAATGCAACAAGTCTCGAACAAACGATTCGGTCAGACTGAGCGAAAGCACAGCATCACGCAATAGACGGGCACCTCGTGTTGGTGGTGACATAAAGCGTGTTGATTTTCCAGCTTCTTTGCAGATCTCCCGTGCGGCTTGTACTCGTTCGGTGGAGTAGCTGCGTAAAAGTTTTGGCCCCGCTTTTCCCTGCATGTGCATGGCCAGTTTCCAGGCGAGGTTATTGGCATCCTGCAAACCGGTATTGGCACCACGAACACCAAAGATGGGAAGTAGATGTGCGGCGTCACCTACGAATAACACTCGCTGCTCCTGGTAATCTGTTAGTGTTTTTGTGCTGGCGCTGTAAACGGTAGCCCAATCCAGTTGCCAGGGGACTTCTTGCCCGATCATGGTGAGTATTTTATTAATGCGGTCGGCAAGCTGTTTTTCTTCCATCGCTTGTTCCGGGCTTTCGCCATCGGGGAGGCGAAAGTCCAGGCGCCAGATTCCCTCGGGCTCGCGATGCACCAACACATTATTTCCGGGGCTCCATGGGGGATCAAAATGGCAGAGGCGTTCAGTGGGTAAATCGATATCGGCCTTGATATCGGCAATCACAAAGTTGCCGGTATAGGCTTCACCTTCCATACGGAGTTTGAGCAGTTTACGAATTGTCGAGCGACCTCCGTCGGCGGCGACTACCCAGGGGGCAGAATATTTCCGGCTGCCATCTTCGCTGCTGATATCCAACGTTGCACAGTGTTCGTTTTGCTCAATGCCGGTGACTTTGTGCCCCCAGTGAATATGAATCAGAGGATTTTCTTCTGCCGCTTCCACCAGAAACTGTTCGATGTATTGCTGTTGGATATTGGTGCCTGGCCCAAAGCGTTCATCCTTGCTGTGGGGCATTTGCATTTGATAGACCTCTTGCCCACGATAGTAAGAGCGTCCCATTTGCCAGCTCAGTCCTTTTTCGACAAAAGCCTGATCACAGCCCAGCATTTGCAGGATTTCCATTGAACGACGGGTTAGGACAATGGCGCGACTGCCGTGGCTCACTTGACGTTCGGCTTCAATAATCCGAGAGGCGACGCCAAAGCGAGCCAGATCCAGGGCCGTAGCCAAACCAATGGGGCCGGCGCCAACAATCAGTACTTCTTGCTTGAAATCGCCGGCCGCTTGAGAGGGCAAGGGTTCAACCGGGTAAACCTTGTAATGGTAAAAGATCGAAGGGCGTGGCTGGGCTTCGGCCACATGCGTGTTTGACATGGTTAGACCTCCTTAGGCTATGGTGAGAGCTTAAGTCAGGCTGGCATGTTTTGTCTGTCACCCCAAGGGATGACAATGGCGGGATTTCAGGTCGTGTCGTTTTGTAGGATCAAGCGCTATAGCTTCTGGAGTCAGGCGCTGCAAAGGTTCAGGTGGCGCTGCCAAGGTAAAGGGCAAAGAGTTCAGCCTGGGTGCTCAGTTGCAACTTTTCATAGGCCCGGCGTCGGAAGGTGCGGGCAGTATTAATGCTGACCTCCAATTTCAAGGCAATGGCTTCATTGCTGTGCCCAGTGACAATAAGACTGCAGGTACTGGCTTCCCTTGGTGATAGGCCTGCCGGGTGATGGCGGAAAAACTCTTCAAGTTTGTCTTGTTGCAGTTTTATATTGCTGTTGTCTTCGGGCAAAAGCTGTTGATGTTTATCCAGCAGGGCCGTGGCGTAGGGGGCGGCTTGTTGACAGCGTTGCAGTTCCGCCTGGCTGAAGGCGTCGCGTCCCTGACAGCGATACAGATTGATGTAGTAACTGCTCTCACCACATTGACTCAGGATAAATAACTTCTCCTGGAGATCAGCTTCCTCAAAAAACAAGCGTCGATATTGACCCTGATCCATAGTCTGGGTACTAATCTGGGCCACAATGCCGTTGTCACTCGATTTCAATTGTTGCAGCTGTTCATCCCCCTGGTACATGGATTCACTGTAGAGATCGCAAAGTCGCTTAATCAGCTCAGGGTCATTGGGGCGAGCGGAAACAAGCGTGCGAGGGGCCTGGCCTGGTTTGAGTTCCCAGGCAGTGCATTGGTCAAGCAGCAGCAAGCGTACCCAGAAATCATAAAACTGCTGGGAAAAATCGTCGCTTCCGAGGCTGCCAATCAGCCGACTTTGAAAATCGAAATCCATAGTAACTCAACCAATATTGTGGCCATGTTTTTTTTGTAAAATGCCGGCACTATTTGCGCTTTTTTCTTGTCGTATACACGATACCGATGATGACGGTTCAAAACAAGAAAGCGATCACTGCCTGACATTTGCAATATTAGGAAATAGACGCTGTCATAGGTAGGTAAGGCAGCTTCGATTAACATTGGCTTTTATTGTTCATAAAGAGCCATAGGGCTTACTTTTTTACTGGCGAAATTATTATGTTGAAATCCAAAGGTCTCTTTTGTTTATTTGCAGTGTTGCACTCTGTAGCGCTCACGGTGAATGCCCAAATGGCGGATACAGCCTGCGGCGAACGTTGCAGCTTTGTGTTGCTCAATGAAGAGGATGGGAAGTTTCAATTTGTAAACCAGCAGCGTGCGGAAACCCGTTTTACCCCGTTTTCCAGTTTCAAAATTGCGAATACCCTGATTGCATTGGAAACCGGTCAGCTTAAGGATCTGTCCCAAACGTTCTCGGTAAACAAAGAAGCCTACCCTGTGGAATCCTGGTGGCCCAAGCGTTGGTACGAAGCGCCCCTGACGATACGAGAAGCCTTTCACGCATCGGCCTTGCCAATTTATCGCCAACTCGCGGTGGACATTGGCGATACGGATATGACGCGTGTACTCAACGGTTTTCAATACGGAAATGGCGATATCAGCTCTGGACTGGATAGCTTCTGGTTAAATGGCAGTTTGCAGATCAGTGCTGTCGAGCAGGTGTGTTTTCTCCGGCGCCTGGCGCGCAGGGAGTTACCTTTAAGCGCGAATAGCTTTGCAATGTTTGAAGACATCATGGAGGTGGATCTGGATAAAGAGCCCAGTTGGTTTGCCGAGGCGTTTAAACAGCAAAGTGGAGATGTCAAACTGTTTGCCAAAACCGGTGGTGGTCCGCTCTCCAATGAGAAATATATCGGCTGGTATGTGGGCTATGTTCAAAATGCCGAGGGGAATCATTATTTTGCCTTGAACATGGAAGCCGACAGTTTCCGGAGTATTCAAGGCGCGCGCAAAGCGAAAGTCCTGCAGCAGTTGAAAGATTTCAATGTGTTGAAGTAAGCGTAATTGGACTGAATCACGCTGATCTTGCTAAGAGTAATGAGCGTATCCGCTAAATTCTGTGTTGGGGATGGGGCTTAAAAGTAGCTATACTCATTCCTTACAGTCGCTGGCCTTTCCGCTGGCAGTGACATTCACAGAATAGAAGGTGTGTATGGCGGTTGATATTGTACTGGTAAAGAAGCTGGCCAAGCTGATGGTTTCCGCGAATAAGGGTGACCATTTTCATCAGTTGGGTCTGGAGTTTACCCATTTGGAAACCGGGGCCTGTGAAATGCGATTGCCCTACAGTGAGCGCCTGGTTGGCAATCCGGATACTGGTGTTGTGCACGGTGGTGCGATTACGGCGCTGCTCGATACCTGTTGCGGAATGGCCTGCGCCACCGTGCTTGAAGATGTTGGCTTAACGCCAACGATGGACTTACGCATCGACTATATGGGCGTGGCGGAGCCAGGGCAGGATATTTATGCCCGCGCCGATGTGTATCGAAGTTCCCAGAGCGTACTGTTCGCCCGTGGTCGGGCTTATACCAAAGGGCAGGAAGATCGGCCTGTCGCCCATTGTGTGGCCAACTTTATTCGTCTGGACGAAGAGGTACTAAAGAACTTGAGTGAGCAATTCAAACCCTTCCTGGAAGCGGTGGAGGTGGATTTATGAATGCGATATCCGAAGCGTGCAAACGGGCTCGCGATGAGTGGAAACCCGAGCTGATTATCGAGCAAATTCCCTATGCCCAGCTGCTTGGCATCGAAACCCTTATGATGGGGGATGAGTTGTTTTACGTCTTGCCGCCCAGCAAAGGCAATGTGGGCAATCCAACCCTGCCGGCTCTGCATGGTGGCGCCATAGGCGGTTTTCTGGAATTTGCGGCCAGCCTGCATCTGATGATGACGTTGCCTACCCAGGTGGCTCCTCGGGTGGTGGATATCTCCGTCGACTATGTTCGCCCGGGTCGCCTTGAGCCTCTGTACGCTTTGTGTACGGTTGTGCGTCAGGGACGCAAGTTGGTGAATGTATCGGTCAATTGCTGGCACAAGTCGCGCGAAGAAAGTGTGGCTACTGCGCGCGCTCATTTTTTAGTCGATTAGACGTATAATTCCCTGATCGCCCCGGCCTATGGCCGGGCGGCTTCTCGCCAGCGTCTCTGTTGGCAAATATTGTTGAAAAAGCTACTGCCAATCCCCTTTAAAAGCCGAGATTGACCCCCATAATTGGGTCTATGCACCCCAGTGGTGGACCGACTGACCAAGGAGAATGCGTAGATGAGCGTTGATGCACAAAAACAAACCATGGGATTCCAGACAGAAGCCAAGCAGCTGCTGCACCTGATGATCCACTCTTTGTATTCCAATAAGGAAATCTTCCTGCGGGAATTGGTATCGAATGCCTCGGATGCGGCGGATAAGCTGCGCTTTTTAGCCCTATCGAACGGTGATCTCTACGAGAGCGATGCCGATCTCAAGATTCGCGTTGATTTCGACAAAGACGCCAAAACCCTGACCATTACCGACAATGGTATTGGCATGAACCGTGACGATGTGATCGAGCATTTGGGCACCATTGCGAAATCCGGTACCGCTAACTTTTTATCCAACCTTTCCGGCGATGAGAAAAAAGATTCCCAGTTGATCGGTCAATTCGGGGTGGGGTTTTATTCCGCCTTTATCGTGGCTGACAAGGTTGAGGTGTATTCCCGAAAGGCGGGCGATGCCAGTGACCAGGGTGTTCATTGGGAATGCGATGGCGAAGCAGAATTCAGCGTGGAATCTGTTGAGCGTGCCGAACGTGGCACCAGTGTGGTCCTGCATCTGAAAGACGATGCGACCGAGTTTGCCGATGGTTGGCGTCTACGTTCCGTGATCAAAAAGTATTCTGATCATATTTCCTTGCCGGTCGAAATGCTGAAGCAGGAAATGCCAGCGATGGGTGAGGACGGTGAAGACAACAAAGAGACCGAAGACTCAGTTGTCGAATACGAAGTGATTAATACGGCAACCGCATTGTGGACTCGCTCGCGCAGCGAAGTCAGCGATGAAGAATACAAAGAATTCTACAAGCATATCTCCCACGATTTTGCCGATCCGGCCAAGTGGAGTCACAACCGCGTTGAAGGCAAGCTGGATTACACCAGCCTGTTGTACATTCCCGCAAAAGCGCCGTTTGACATGTACAACCGTGATGCCGCTCGCGGTCTGAAACTGTACGTGCAGCGTACCTTTATCATGGACGATGCCGAACAGTTTTTGCCAATGTACCTGCGCTTTGTGAAAGGTATCGTCGATTCCAATGATTTGTCATTGAACGTAAGTCGCGAGATCTTACAGAAAGATCCGAATATTGATGCGATGCGCTCGGCCTTGACCAAGCGTGTGTTGGATACTCTGGCCAAAATGGCCAGTAAAGAGCCTGAGCAGTACGCTGAATTCTGGACCGAGTTTGGCCAGGTTCTGAAAGAGGGGCCGGCTGAAGATTTTGCCAATAAGGAAAAAATCGCCAAGCTGTTCCGCTTTGCCAGTACCCATACCGATAAAGCCGATCAGGACCAGTCCCTGGAAGAATATGTGGGACGCATGCAGGAAGGTCAGGACAAGATCTATTATGTGGCCGCCGAGAACTTCAATACCGCGAAGAACAGCCCGCATCTGGAAGTGTTCCGTAAGAAGGGCATTGAGGTCTTATTGCTCAGTGATCGAGTCGATGACTGGTTGATGAGCCACATGATGGAATTTGACGGCAAGTCTTTCCAGGATGTGGGTAAGGGCGCTTTGGACCTTGGAGAGCTGGAAAGCGATGAGGATAAAAAAGCCCAGGAAGAATCTGAAAAGCAATTTGAATCTCTGATCGAGCGTGCCAAGGAAGCTTTGAAGGATCGTGTAGATGACGTGCGTATCACCCACCGTCTAACCGACTCCCCGGCGTGTCTGGTGGTGAATGAACAGGATATGGGGGCTCAGATGCGTCGCCTGTTGGAGCAGGCCGGTCAGGCTGTTCCGGACAGCAAGCCCAATCTGGAGCTTAACCCTGAGCATCCATTGGTAAGCAAGCTGGACCAGGAGGCCGATGAAGACCGCTTTGCGGATCTGGTTGGTATTTTGTTTGATCAGGCCAATCTGGCTGAAGGCGGCCAATTGGACGATCCGGCTAACTATGTGCAAAAGCTGAATAAACTTTTATTAGAACTCAGCCACTAAGTTGTTATAGTGAACGGGCCCGGGTAGACCTAAGATCCTGACCCGGGTCCGTATTAGCTTACGTTTTGAACGCTTTACTGATGAGACATTTACAGCTTAAGTGTCTCATCGCAGCGTTGACGAAATAATAACAATTCCAATCGATAAAGGTTTCAGGCGCATGACAAATCCACAACAGGTAGCGGTTCTCGGTGGTGGCAGCTTCGGTACCGCCATTGCTAATATTGCAGCCAGTAACGGCCATAAAACCTACCAGTGGATGCGCAATAAAGAGCGTGCGGCCAAGGTACAGCAGGCCCGGGAAAACAGCGAATATCTGCCCGGTTACAAACTCAGTGATAATCTGACGGCCTGTGCCGATTTGCAGGAAGCGGTCGGCTCGGCGGATGTGGTTTTTATTGCCATTCCCAGTAAGTCTTTCCGTGAAGTTACCCAATTGCTGGCGCCAATTTTGAAAAGTGGCACCATGGTGATCAGTACCACCAAGGGTATCGAGCCCAGCGGCTTTACCCTGATGAGTCAGGTGCTTGAGCAGGAACTGAACGATGCCCGTATTGGCGTGTTGAGCGGACCGAATTTCGCAAAAGAAATTGTCGCGCATCAGCAAACCGGCTCGGTGATTGCCAGCGAAGATGAAGAACTGATCAGCTGTATTCAGGAGTTGCTGTGTTCCAGCACATTTCGTTTGTATGCCAACAGTGATCGCTACGGCGTGGAGCTGGGTGGCGCCCTGAAAAATATTTACGCCATCGTAACAGGGTTGGCAACGGCTTTGGGCTGTGGCCACAACACCATCGCGATGTTGTTGACCCGCTCGCTGGCGGAGATGGGACGTTTCGCAAAACATCTGGATGCTGACCCGTTGACCTTTTTAGGTTTGGCTGGGGTGGGTGACTTAATTCTTACCTGTACATCAGACCTCAGTCGGAACTACCGCTTGGGAATGGCGATTGCCCAGGGGCAATCCCTGCAGCAGGCCGAGGCGGATATTGGCCAGGCTGTAGAAGGGGTGAACACGCTGCGTTTGGTGAAACAAAAAGCTGATGAGCTGGGTGTGTACATGCCTTTGGCGAGCGCGTTACATGGTATTTTGTTCGAGGACTACAGCATCGGCGATGTCGCTGACAAGCTGATGGGCGGCGAGCAAAATAACGACGTTGAGTACTCCCAAAAAAACCTTTAGTATCTTTTAACACTCTTGCTAAACCTGTGAAGGAGTTTCCATGAGTGATTCCCATATGCCCCATAAATACTCTTTTCTGGGCGCCGAAATTTGGATCCGACTGGTCTTTATGGTGATTTATTCCATCACCTTGAAACTGGCTCTACTGGTTTTGGGCTTGGTTGCCGTTGTTCAATTTTTCATTGCTTTGATTCAAGGGCAGGCCAATTCAGATATTATTAAATTTTCAGAGTCATGTGCTCAGTTTGTTTTGCAAAGTTGGCGCTTTTTAACGTTTGTCAGTGAAGACAAACCTTTCCCGTTTCGTGATTGGCCCACTTGATTCAATATCGACATTTGTTTGCCATATGAAGTCTGGAAAGGTGCAATAAGGAAAAACAAAGGAAAGGAACGGAATTTGTCTTATGCGCTTGTTTATTTTGCGACATGGCCAGGCTTCCTACCAGGCCCCGAGTGATGCTGAGCGTGAACTCACGGAGCGTGGTCGCCTGGAAACTGAAATCATCATTCGTGAGCACCTTGTTCAATTGAACCATCCGCCGGTGATTGTGAGCAGCCCCTACGTGCGGGCTCAGCAAACCGCCCAAATTGCTGCCGAACAACTGGGTTTGGCGTCGCAAAGTATCGAAGCAATCAAACGAGCCCCCTGGCAAGAACTGCGTTCAGAAAGTTCTCCCGAGAGAACCATTACCCGCATTGGGGAATGGTTCGAACACAATCCCGGACGGGATTTGCTGTGTGTGAGCCATCAGCCTCTGGTTGGTCAGCTGATTAATATTCTGGCGGACTTAATACCCGGACGGCATATGATGGGTACAAGTGCGCTGGCTTGCCTTGAAGGTGAAGACTGCTTGCCCGCCTGCATGGATCTGCTGGCGTTGCATCAACCCTAGTGAGTACAACTGTCGTACCCAATCAATATCAAATAACATTTTAATCGGCCAGGAGACAGGGCATTGCAAGAAGAGCGCGGGCGGGACATTCACTTTGATGTTTTTGATCGGGTGGTTGCGGCACAGGAATGGGGTAAGCCCGGAGGTCGTAAGGTGTTGGCAATTCATGGTTGGCTGGACAACAGCGCCAGTTTTGCCCCAATGACCCAGCACCTGGATGATGTCCACTTTATTGCATTGGATACTTCGGGTCATGGCCACAGCTCTCATATTGCGCCCGGTCTGGCCTACAATATCTGGCAGGATATCGGCGATATTTTTGCCATTGCCGACAGCCTTGGTTGGCAGGAATTTAATCTGATCGGTCATTCCCGTGGTGCCATTATCGGAGCGCTCGCTGCCGGTACCTTTCCCGAGCGTATACTGGGCCTGGGTTTGATCGATGCGTTGGCCCCTGGGCCGCTCTCGGCCGAGGATACGCCGGGCCAATTGGCAAGGTCCATTCTTGATGTTGCTCGCCGCCAGGACAAGGCTACTACTATATTCAGCGATGTTGAGGCTGCCATTGTTGCAAGGCAAAAGGGCCTGCATACGATTTCCAGTGACGCCGCGCGCTTGATTGTCGAACGTGGCATCAAGCCTGTCGCGGGCGGATACACCTGGAGCAGCGATCCAAGGCTGATGTCCGCATCCGCGCTGAAGCTGGGGCAGTCGCAAATTGAAGCGTTCTTCGACAGAATTTCGGCACGATGCTGCTTAATAGCGGCCAGCGAAGGTTTGCAGAAGTACATCGCGAAGCAGGAAGGTTTGTTAACTAAAATCAAAGATGTTGAAAAGCATTCTTTTGACGGTGGCCACTTTTTGCATATGGAATCCAGACAGAAAGACATTGCCAAGCTTATGGATGCTATTCTAGGCTAAACAGCTGTTCGCTTGACTGGGTTCTGCAGCACAAAAGGAATGTTATGAACGTATTAAGAACGTTGAATGCATCAAAGATATCGAGCAAGGGCTGCGTCATCGCTTTTTTCCTTGCGTTATCCGGTTTCCTGTCAGCAGCAAAGCTTCACGCCGAAGCCTGGGTTGATGTGCCGGGCGTAAAAGCCAAGAGAGTCATCTACGAACAGCAGCAGGAGAGCAGTGATTGGGTATTGCCCCTGGGGCCGATTGAGCGGGTTGATGGTCTCTGGCAGCCGGAGCAATCTCGCCAGTTTTCAGGTGATCTGCTGCGTCGCACGTTGGAGTTTGATACCGAACAAAGCGAGGCTGTTGTTTTCAGGGCTTATCGCGATGCGATTTTAAAGCAGGGCGTCCAAACCCTTTTCAGTTGTCAGGGGCGGGACTGTGGGCGCAGTAATAATTGGGCCAATCGCTTTTTTGGGATCTATCAATTGTATGGTCGGGAGGATTCCCAGCGTCTGAGCAGCTTTAGCTGGCGGTCAGAGGGAAGGGAGCACTTTGCTCTTTTGTACCTGGTTCGTCGGGGCAATCAGCGTATTTATTTGCAGCAGGAATGGTTGAGCCGTGTTGCGTCTGAGCAGTCAGCGTCGGTGTTGGTCAGTGAGGATCAATTGTGGAAGCAGTGGCGGGCAAGTGGTGTACTGCGTTTGAGCCAGGCTGCCGGACAGTTGGATAACGATGGCCTGATCAAGCCGGAATGGTTGGAACTGATTGGTAAAGTGTTGCAAGCCCATCCTGGGCAGCAGTTGGACGTCGTTGCCCATCACTACGGTGCAGGCCAGGCCAGGGATCAAGCCGAAAGCATGCTTGCCCGCCTACAGCAAGGGCTGGCCGCACAGGGCGTTGCAGAGCGGCGATTGCAGACTCACAATCTGGCCGACCTTGCGCCACTTCAATCCCGCCCGGAAAGCGCACGTTTGGATCTGTTGTTGCGTTAATCTCAAATATCACTCGCCTTGGCGTGCAAGGCATCTGTTGGCTCTACCTGATCCGGGTTTGGACTGAGGGTTGGGGCCAGTCCCTCGTTTTTATCTATTGTAGGCAAAAAACAACGATAACTTCGGAAGCGAGAATGTTATGAATAAACACCTTGGGGCTGTCCTTGCCTTTGGCGTAAGTGCACTCTCTGCCAGTGTGGCCCTGGCAGGGGAAAAAGATCCGTTTATGTGGCTGGAAGAGGTTGAGGGCGAAAAGCCATTAGCCTGGGTAGAAGAGAAGAACGAGCGCTCTCTGGCGGACATTAAAAAATACCCCGGCTTTCAGGGCCTGGTCGACAATGCAATGGAAGTGCTGAACAACAAAGATCGCATTCCTTATGCGGGTCGAAATGGTGATTACTATTACAACTTCTGGCGCGATTCCGATAACCCTCGTGGCTTGTATCGTCGTGCGACCTTAAGTGAGTACAAAAAAGAAAGCCCGAAATGGGAAACCGTTTTGGATATCGATGCTCTGGGTAAAAAAGAGGGCGTGAACTGGGTTTACAAAGGCATGAACTGTCTGCAGCCGGAATTCACGCGCTGTATGGTTGCTCTGTCTCGCGGTGGTGCCGATGCGGTGGAATATCGTGAATTCGATTTGAACAAGGCTGAATTTATTAAAGATGGTCTGTATCTGCCGGAAGCCAAGTCTGCACTTAATTGGGTTGATAAAGATACTCTGATTGTGGGCACCGATTTCGGTGACGGTAAAAGCCTGACCGATTCCGGTTATCCCCGTGTTCTGAAAATGTGGCATCGCGGCAAAGGTTTTAAAAATGGCAAGACCATTTTTGAAGCTGAGCAGGCTTCAGTTTCCGCACGCGCTTACAACTTGGGTAAGGGCAAGGAAAGCACGGTATTTATTAACGACGCGACCGATTTCTACAACGCCAATACTTATGTTTATGCCAACGACAAGTTAATCGCTGTGGACGTCCCAAGCGATTCCGATGTGGAAGGTCTGTTTAAAGGCAATGTATACCTGTTGCTGAAATCGGATTGGAAACACAATGGCAAAAGCTTCAAGCAGGGCTCTTTGTTGTATTCAAGTCTGGCGGATATTAAAGCCGGCAAAGCCAGCTTTAAGCTGTTTCAGGCACCGTCCGAAGGGAAAACCATCAAGGGCGTAGCGTTCACCAAAAACAGTTTGTTGATCAGCTGGTTGGATAATGTTCGCAGCTCTGTTGTTCGCTATACACCGGGCAAGGATGGTAAATGGTCCGAGCATCGTTTGGAGTTGGACGACAAGGCGGTTGTTGGCTTAGTGGATGTGGATGATCGCTATGAGGATTTCCTGGTCAGCTACTCCAGTTTTATCGAGCCTTCAACGCTGTACATGTTTAATGAGAGCAAAGCCGGTAAACAAAAAATTAAATCGTCACCGTCTATGTTCGATGGTGATCGCTTTAAAGTAGAGCAGTTCAAAGCCAAATCGAAAGATGGAACCATGATCCCGTATTTCGTGGTGATGGATAAAAAGCTAAAGTTCAACGGCAAGAACCCAACGCTGCTGTACGGCTACGGCGGTTTTGAAATTTCTCTGTTGCCACGCTATTCCGCGACCATCGGTAAAAACTGGTTGGAGCAGGGTGGTGTTTATGTGTTGTCGAATATTCGCGGGGGCGGTGAGTTTGGCCCAGCCTGGCACCAGGCCGCGTTGAAAGAAAATCGCCATAAAGCTTATGAAGATTTCGAGGCCATCGCAGAAGATCTGATCGACCGCAAAATCACTTCGCCGAAGCACCTGGGTATCCAGGGGGGCAGTAACGGTGGTTTGCTGATGGGGAATGCCTTTACCCGTCGTCCGGATCTGTACAACGCTGTTGTGTGTCAGGTGCCTCTGTTGGACATGAAGCGTTACAACAAGTTACTGGCCGGCGCGAGCTGGATGGCCGAATACGGAAACCCGGATATTGCTGAAGAGTGGGATTTCATTAAAACTTTCTCGCCATATCACAATGTCAGCAAGGACAAGAAGTACCCCAAGGTGTTCTTCACCACATCAACCCGTGATGACCGTGTACACCCGGCCCATGCCCGTAAAATGGTTGCTCTGATGGAAAGCCAGGGTCACGATGTTCTGTACTATGAGAATATCGAGGGCGGTCACGCCGGTGCAGCTGATATCAAACAGCGCGCTGAATTGAGTGCTCTGGCCTATGCTTATTTGCTGTCGCAGCTGAAATAAGCTGGCTGATCGTTTGAAATCTTACAAGGGGCTGCATTGCAGCCCTTTTTTGTGCCTGCTCATTGGCCTTGTATCTCTTGCTTCGATGGGCTTTTGATCGTGCACCACCGCTCTATTGCCCACACCCTATTTCCCGTACAATAGCGCCTCTTTGAATTCGATAGAAAGCGTTAGCCCATGGCCGTTGAACAAGATCTGCACACCATCCGAGACTATATCCGTTGGGCGGCTTCCCGCTTTAGCGAGGCTGAGCTGTATTTCGGGCATGGAACAGATAATGCCTGGGATGAAGCGACGGCATTGGTCCTGCAGACACTGCATTTGCCCTGGGATACTGACAAGGACACACTTTCAGCCCGCCTTAGTTTGACGGAGCGGAAGTTGCTAGTGGAGCGTATCGAACGCCGTGTGAATGAACGTTTGCCCGTGGCGTATTTAACCGGCCAAGCCTATTTTTGCGGCTTGTCATTTGCGGTGAGCGAAGATGTGCTGGTGCCGCGCTCGCCAATTGCTGAATTGATTGAACAAAGCTTTCAGCCTTGGTTGCAGGAAGAGCCCAGTCGAATACTGGATCTGTGCACAGGGAGTGGATGCATCGGTATCGCTTGTGCCTACGCCTTCGAATGGGCAGAGGTGGATTTGAGCGATATTTCTCCTGCTGCCATTCAGATGGCAGAAAAAAATATTGCTCGCCACCAATTAGCGGATAGGGTGCGAGCTGTAGAAAGCGATTTATTTGCAGGCCTGACAGGGGAGCGTTACGATTTGATCGTCAGCAATCCCCCCTATGTGAACGCTGAAGACTTGGCCAGCATGCCGGAAGAGTATCAGCAGGAGCCCGAGATAGCGTTGGGCTCGGGTGAAGACGGTTTGGATTTTACGCGCCGCTTACTGGCAGAGGCCGCCGAATACCTGAATGACGGTGGTGCACTGATTGTGGAAGTGGGCAATAGTTGGCCAGCACTGGAGAAGGCCTTCCCGGAATTGCCGTTCACCTGGATTGAATTCGAGCGCGGTGGCCACGGTGTATGTTTATTGTTTAAAGAGCAACTTGCTCACCTTTAATCGACATTAGCCGACACTGAGGTTTTCAACCTCCCTGACAGTAAAGAATTATTATCACAAGTCCAATGCAGGCTTGTTACAACAACATAGCAATTTATCAATCAAGGTATCAGAGCATTATGTCCGGTAATAGCTTCGGAAAATTATTCACAGTGACCACCTTTGGAGAAAGTCACGGCCTCGCTTTGGGGGCGATCATCGATGGTTGTCCTCCGGGATTGGAGCTTTCAGAGGCGGATTTGCAAAAAGATCTGGATCGCCGCCGCCCGGGTAAAAACCGTTATGAAACCCAACGTAAAGAGCCGGATGAAGTACAAATTTTATCGGGGGTGTTTGAGGGTAAAACAACCGGCACACCGATTGGTCTGCAAATCATGAATACCGATCAGCGTTCAAAAGACTACTCCAATATTAAGGATTTGTACCGCCCGGCCCATGCGGATTACACCTATATGCAAAAGTATGGTGTGCGTGATTATCGTGGTGGGGGCCGTTCTTCTGCCCGTGAAACCGCCATGCGAGTGGCCGCAGGTGCGGTAGCTAAAAAATACCTTGCCCAGGAGTGTGGTATTCAGGTGCGTGCATACTTGTCCCAGCTGGGGCCGATCAAAATTGAACAATTTGATTGGGATGAAGTGGAGAACAATGCTTTTTTCTGTCCGGATGCCAATAAAGTGCCCGAGATGGAAAAGTTTATGGCCGGTCTAAAGGGCAATTCCATCGGTGCAAAAATTTCCGTTGTTGCCACGGGGATGATTCCGGGTTTGGGCGAACCAATTTTTGATCGCCTGGATGCCGACCTGGCCCACGCCTTGATGGGGATTAATGCTGTCAAAGGTGTAGAGATTGGGGCCGGTTTTGACAGTGTTGAACAACTGGGAACCGAGCATCGTGATGAAATTACTCCCGACGGTTTTTTGTCCAATCGTGCGGGCGGTGTACTGGGTGGAATTTCTACCGGACAGGATTTGATTGCGCACATTGCTCTCAAACCAACATCGAGCATGCACATTCCGGGGCGTAGCGTAAACGTTCAGGGAGAGCCTGTGGAAGTGGTTACCAAAGGGCGACATGATCCTTGCGTGGGCATTCGGGCGACACCCATCGCCGAAGCTATGATGGCTTTGGTCTTGATGGACCATTTGTTGCGTCACCGAGGTCAAAACGGCAGCGTGCAACACGATATTCCCGTTATCCCTCCACAGGCCTGAGGTCCAGAATAATTCACTATGCTTGATGGGCAAAATAGCGCCGGCGAATCCGCCGGTGCGAGCAACCGCATTCCCTATTGGCGTTTATCGATTTTCTATTTTTTCTATTTCGCTGTGCTCGGCGCGCTGGTTCCGTTCTGGAGTTTGTACCTTCAAAGCATTGACTATTCCGCGCAGGAAATTGGCTATGTAATGGCTGCCCTGGCCATCTCGCGAATTGTGGCACCCAATATCTGGGGGTGGCTGGCGGACAAAACCGGGCAGCGTTTACGCATTATACGTTGGGGCAGTTGTCTTGCCGTTCTTTGCTTTCTCGGTGTGTTCTGGCAGAAAAGTTTCGCTGCCATGTTTGCGGTCGTGATTGCTTACAGTTTCTTCTGGAACGCGGTGCTGGCGCAGTTCGAAGTTGTCACTCTTGATCATCTTAACGAAGAGCCGGAGCAATACAGCCGCATTCGCCTGTGGGGTTCGGTGGGTTTTATCGTTGCTGTTGTTCTTCTCGGCGCCTTGTTTGATGCGTTTTCGATTGCACTGTTGCCGCTGGCCTTGTTGGTTTTATTGCTGGCCATTTGGGTGTCGAGCCTGACCGTTTCCGAGGCTGAGACGAGTCACCATGTTGCCCACGGTGATCAGAGTGCTGGAGAAAGTCGTTTTACAGACATTTTAAAACGCCGTGAAGTTTGGGTGTTTTTTGTCGCATCGTTCTTTTTGCAAATCAGTCATGGTGCCCACTACACCTTTTTCTCGGTGCTGTTGGAAGAACAGGGCTATTCCTCGATGGTCATCGGTGGCCTGTGGGCGCTGGGGGTGTTGGCCGAAATCATTTTATTTATGTATATGCCCGCCTTGCTGCGCCTGTTTGGTGCCCGTTTATTGTTTTGGGCGGCACTGTTCAGTGCGGCGGTACGTTGGTTACTGACGCCTTTGTTGGTTGATTTCTTTATCGCCTTGTTTTTATTGCAGTGGTTGCATGCGTTGACGTTCGGGGCGGCCCATGCCGTTTCCATTGAATGGGTCAGACGTTTTTTCCCGAGTTCCAGTCATGGGCAGGGGCAAGCATTGTATACCGCGTTGAGCTTCGGTGCTGGTGGTGCGCTGGGGGCGATTCTCTGTGGTTATCTTTGGGAGATCAGTGCGTTCTGGTGCTTTGCCTTTTGTGCGATCGCTGCCTTTCTTGGATTTGTCTTGTCTTTCTGGGGAATGCGCAAGGCCAAGTTGGATTAGTGTTCCCGGCCATTTTGGGGAATCCCGAGAACCCGGTAAATAGCTTTCACATATCAGGCGGTTTTATTCTCTGGGACTTGACGCGACAGAGGCGCAAGAGTAGCGTAGATTGTGATTCCGTTCGGCGATTAGCGAGATGCTTACAATCATAACAAGTCGGGCAATTATTGTACGGGGGTTCTCCATGTCGGCTCAGCTTCGCACAGCCTTGTCACTTCTACAGGCGGGTATTTTTCTGGCCTTGCTTAATATGCCAATGGCTCAGGCTCAGGACGTTCAGCAATGCGAAAAAATCAATTGTCGCTGTGACGGTTTATGGAGTACATGGGGGCAGGCCTGTAGCGAGCAGGAAAATCAGCTGCGCGAACAGTGCGTTCAGAATGAAGGCAAGATCAGCAATTATTGTCGCTGGCAGGGCCAGGGTGCATACCCCTCCGTACTGGGCACACTAAAACCGGCAAAAAATTTCAGTGCCGAGCAACTGGAGCAAGCTCGTACCGCGTTCCAATCCAAGCTGTGGTCCATGCAACAGGATTTTACCAGCAGTCAGGAACTGTACGGTCAGGGTGATTCCAAGTCTGCGGCTGCTTTGGCTAAGCGTGTCGATCGACAGGCAGATTCAGCCATTTCCCAAGGCTTGGTATTACTGGCCATTCATCGACAGCTTGAAGACGAAGAAGCCCGCACTGCCGCGTTGGCGGAGCTGCGGGGCGCATTGTCCGACCAGGAAAATCGTTTTCTGGCTTGGTCGGCCGCAATGGGTGAGCAGAACAATATGAAATTGTCGCGCCGTTTTTCGCGCTACAGCGGGAATCAGGCGGAATTTCAGGCCTTATTGTTTGACGCTTTAGGGGATTTTGATTCTGCGTCTCGCGCCTGGCAGCGTGCCGCAAATCGTGCGGAACAATTGATGGAGGCCAGCAAAAAACCTCGCATCTGGAAATTTTACCGGGCACAGGCGGCGAGTCGTTATGCCAAGGCTGCAACTTCTGAACGTAGCCTCAATGGCTCCGGGCAGGGATTGGCTCAACAGGCCGATGATCTTTGGGCACTCAGTCTGCCGACGCCTGCAACGCCTGAATAAAAGCCTGGGCCGCCTTTGAGAGGCTGCGCCCCTGATGGTAAATACAGCCCAGTTCCCGGCTGACCTCGAGCTGGGGAACATCAATGGCCGTTAGTGGTCCGTCGATCAAACTTTCCGGTAAGACACTCCAGCCCAAGCCAATGGAAACCATCATCTTGATGGTTTCCAGATAGTTGGTGGCCATGCTCACATCCAAAGGCAGGTGAAACTGATCAAATTGGCGCTTCAGAATTTGCCCGGTGAAGGTGCTCAAATCCGGGAGAATAGCCGGGTGTTCACTCAGGGTTTTTAACTCGACCGGTGCGCCGTTGTTGAGTGGGTGTTCCTTGGCGACGACGCAGATCAACGGGTCATGCCAAATGTGTTTGGCAATCATCTTTTCATGCTTTTGAGGCGCCAGGGTGACCACCGCCAATTCCAGCTGGCCATGAAGGATTTTATCGGTGGCTTTTTCCGAGTCGATAAAATCGATCGCCAGTTTGACCTTGGGGTACTGCTGGGAAAAAAGTCGCAGCACCGGTGGTAAACGATGCAGACCGATATGGTGACTGGTGGCCATATTCAGAGTGCCGCTGATTTCCCCGCTCTTGTCGCTGATCAGGCGGCGGGTTTCCTCTACCTCCATCAGAATCTTATTGGCTCTGGGCAGCAGGGTACGCCCGGCCTCGGTCAGATCCACGGTGCGGCCAATACGATCGAACAGCTTGCAGTCCAGTTGCTCTTCCAGGCTGGAAATACGTTTGCTGATCGCCGGTTGGGTCAGGTGGAGCTTTTGCGCCGCAGCGGAGAACGAGCGTAGCTCAGCGACCGCACAGAAGGCATTTAAGGACTGGGTGTCCATAACTTTCTCTCAGGTGCTCAAATTGGGTTTATCTTACGATACATCCACTTTGGATTCCAATTTGGAATGGATTCTATGAAAAATATAAATTGGATTTATACGATGTGCCCTCATAGAATGCAATGACCGGCCCCGATACCCGTGGGGCAATAGTTTTAGTTTGACCCTATAGCCTGATAAGTGCAGCCGTCGCAGCGTTCATTGAATAAGCGATCGCCGCCAATAAGAGAGAAAACAACCATGTCCGCCAAGACCTTGTATGACAAGCTCTGGGATAGCCATTTCGTGAAAGAACGCGATGATGGCTCGGCCCTGATCTATATCGATCGCCATGTGATTCATGAAGTGACTTCACCGCAAGCTTTTGAAGGCCTGCGTTTGGCCGGGCGTGATCTGTGGCGGGTGAACTCGGTCATCGCGACACCCGATCACAATGTACCAACCACATCGGCCGAGCGTGAAGCCGGTGTTGATGGCATCAAAGATGATGTGGCGAGAATTCAGGTTCAGACGCTGGATGATAACTGTGCCGATTTTGGCGTACGCGAATTTCAAATCAACGATCAGCGCCAGGGTATTGTTCATGTTATTGGCCCGGAAAGCGGCGCTTGCCTCCCCGGTATGACCATTGTTTGCGGTGACTCCCATACATCCACTAACGGTGCACTGGGTGCGTTGGCACACGGCATAGGCACGTCGGAAGTTGAACATGTTTTTGCAACCCAATGTCTGGTTGCCAAAAAAATGAAAAATATGCTGGTTCGTGTTGATGGCGAACTGGGTCCGGGAGTTAGCCCCAAAGATGTAGTGCTGGCCATTATCGGAAAAATTGGTACCGCAGGTGGTACCGGTTATGCCATCGAATTTGGTGGCCAGGTTTTCCGCGACATGTCCATGGAGGGCCGTATGACCGTCTGTAATATGGCCATCGAAGCAGGTGCCCGTGTGGGTATGGTTGCTGTGGATCAAACCACGCTGGATTACGTAAAAGGCCGCACCTACGCACCATCCGGTGAACAGTGGGATTTGGCGGAAGCTCAGTGGCGCGAGTTGCACTCTGATGCCGATGCGGAATTTGATGCGATCGTTGAGATTGATGGTGCACGCATTGAGCCTCAGGTTAGCTGGGGCACGTCACCGGAGATGGTCTTGCCGGTTTCTGCCAATGTGCCAGACCCGCTTGCCGAAAATGATCCGGTGAAGAAAGAAGGTATCGAGCGCGCTCTGGAATATATGGGCTTGCAAGCTGGACAGGCCATTGCTGATATCCACCTTGATCGTGTTTTTATCGGTTCCTGTACCAACTCGCGTATTGAAGATATGCGCGCGGCGGCCGAAGTCGTGAAGGGTCGCAAGAAAGCAGACAATGTGAAAGAAGCCATTGTGGTTCCGGGGTCTGGTTTGGTCAAAGCCCAGGCGGAAAAAGAAGGGCTGGATAAAATTTTTATTGAAGCCGGTCTGGAATGGCGTGAGCCAGGGTGTTCCATGTGTTTGGCCATGAACGCAGACAAACTCGGTGCGGGTGAGCATTGTGCTTCAACCTCCAACCGTAATTTTGAAGGTCGTCAAGGCTACGGTGGCCGCACTCATTTGGTTGGCCCCGAAATGGCCGCAGCTGCAGCAATCGCAGGTCACTTTGTTGACGTTCGCGAAATGATGAATCAATAGGCCGGGCAAAGGAGAATCACATGAAAGCATTTACTCGTTTGCAAGGCTTGGTGGCGCCGATGGACCGCGCCAATGTGGATACCGATTTAATTATCCCCAAGCAGTTTTTAAAATCCATCAAACGCAGCGGCTTTGGCCCGAATCTGTTTGATGAATTGCGTTATCAGGATGAAGGTTATCCTGGGCAGGACAACAGCAAGCGTCCGGTGAATCCAGACTTTGCTTTGAATCAAGCCCGTTATCAGGGCGCCGAAGTACTATTGGCACGCAAGAACTTTGGTTGCGGTTCCAGTCGTGAACACGCGCCTTGGGCTCTGGATGATTTTGGTATTCGCTGTGTTATTGCACCGAGTTTTGCCGATATCTTTTTCAATAACTGCTTCAAAAATGGTTTGCTGCCTGTAGTGTTGCCGGAAGAGGTTGTTGATAGCTTGTTCCAGCAAATGTATGACAATGAGGGCTTTTCCCTGACTGTCGATTTGGAGAAGCAACATATTGAAACACCCGATGGCAGCACCCACAGTTTCGAGGTCGATGCATTTCGTCGTCACTGCTTGCTGAATGGTTTGGATGATATCGGGTTAACCTTGCAACATAAGGATGACATTAAGTCCTTTGAGGAGCAGCGTCGTTCTGCTTCACCCTGGTTGTTCCAGGATCTGTAAACAAAATTATTGAGCGTGTCTCATCAGAATTCGAATTGGAATTGAACATGTCGAAAACAGTATTGATTTTACCCGGTGACGGTATTGGCCCCGAGATTGTGGCCGAGGCTAAAAAAGTGTTGGATGCCGTAAACCACCAGGAAAATCTCGGTATCGAATACAGTCATGGAAAGCTTGGAGGTGCCTCCATTGATGAATATGGCGTGCCCTTGAGTGATGAGACTTTGGCGTTAGCACGCGAATCTGATGCGATTTTGTTGGGTGCAGTGGGTGGCCCCAAATGGGATGAGTTGGATTCCGCGATTCGCCCGGAAAAAGGTTTGTTAAAGATTCGTTCCGAATTGGAATTGTTTGCCAATCTGCGTCCGGCGATTTTGTATCCGCAGCTGGCCGATGCGTCTACTTTGAAACCGGAAGTGGTTTCCGGTTTGGATATTCTGATTGTGCGTGAATTAACGGGCGGCATTTATTTTGGCCAGCCGCGTGGTATTCGCACCCTGGAAAACGGCGAACGTCAGGGTTACAACACTTATGTATACGCTGAGCACGAAATCGAGCGCATTGGACGTAATGCGTTCGAGATGGCTCGCAAGCGCAACAAAAAAGTGTGCTCAGTTGATAAAGCTAATGTGCTGGAAGCCACTGTGTTGTGGCGCGAAGTGATGGACCGCCTGTCTGCTGAATACCCGGACGTAGAATTGAGCCATATGTACGTTGATAACGCAGCAATGCAATTGGTTCGTGCGCCGAAGCAGTTTGATGTTTTGGTGACCGGTAATATGTTCGGTGACATTCTTTCGGACGCCGCTGCCATGCTGACAGGTTCCATTGGTATGTTGCCGTCTGCGTCGCTGGATAAAAACGGTTGTGGCATGTATGAACCTTGTCACGGTTCCGCGCCGGATATTGCGGGGCAAGGCATTGCCAATCCGCTGGCTACCATTTTGTCTGTGGCCATGATGCTGCGCTACTCACTGGATATGCCGGCAGCGGCCGAGCAAATTGAAACTGCGGTTTCAAAGGTTCTGGATCAGGGTTTGCGCACCCCGGATATTTATACCGACGGCATGAAAAAAGTCAGCACCAGTGAAATGGGTGATGCCGTTGTTGCTGCGCTATAACGTTAAAATTTTTTTGGCCTAAAGAATTAATCCGCTGGCACCGTAGCAATATGCCAAGCGATTCAAGATCGCCCGTTAAGGGCGGCGAATAATGATAGAGCTTAGGTAACACCGCTTAAGCACCACATAGCACCACGTTTAAACGTAAGAGAGAAAACAATGCGTGTAGGTTTTGTAGGTTGGCGAGGTATGGTCGGTTCCGTTTTGATGGAGCGCATGCGAGCTGAAAATGATTTTGATGGCAATGATATCGAGCCGGTGTTTTACACCACCTCGAACGTGGGCGGTCAGGGCCCCAATATTGGTCGAGATATCGACACATTGCAGGATGCCTACGACATCGACAGCCTTAAACATCTCGACGTGGTTTTGACTTGTCAGGGTGGTGACTACACCTCGGCGGTCTATCCCAAGCTGCGCGAGGCCGGTTGGCAGGGTTATTGGATTGATGCTGCGTCCAGTCTGCGTATGGCCGATGATGCAATTATCGTTTTGGATCCGGTTAACGATCAGGTTATTCGCGACGGTTTGGCGAATGGCGGCAAAAACTTTATTGGTGGTAACTGCACCGTCAGCTTGATGTTGATGGGACTGGGTGGCCTGTTCAATGCCGGTTTGGTTGAATGGGTGAGCGCTATGACATACCAGGCCGCTTCCGGTGCGGGCGCGCGCAATATGCGTGAGCTGATTACCCAGATGGGCAGTATCCGAGATGCCGTTGCTCCAGAGTTGGCGGATCCCGCCAGCGCCATTCTGGATATTGATCGCAAAGTTGCGGAGCATATGCGCAATGGTTTGCCGGTGGACGAGTTTGGTGTGCCTTTGGCAGGCAGTCTGTTGCCTTACATTGATCGCCAACTGGATAACTTCCAGAGTCGTGAAGAATGGAAAGGGCAGGCCGAAACCAACAAAATTCTGGGCCGCGATGCCAGCCCAATTCCCGTGGATGGCTTGTGCGTTCGAGTGGGTGCAATGCGTTGCCACTCCCAGGCCCTGACCATCAAGCTAAAGCAGGATGTGCCACTGTCGGATATTGAATCGCTGTTGGCAGAAGCGAGTCCTTGGTCCAAGGTGGTGCCGAACGATCGTGATCAAACATTGAGCGATCTGACTCCTACGGCAGTAACCGGTACCTTGACGGTGCCTGTAGGGCGTTTGCGTAAGATGAATATGGGGCCACGTTACCTGTCGGCGTTCACTGTGGGTGATCAGCTGTTGTGGGGAGCGGCGGAACCTCTGCGTCGTATGTTGGCGATCCTGCGTCAGTCTTAAGTCTTATCCAGCGGGGCTTTTCAATTCCAGCGGGGCTTTTCCACAGAGCCCCGTTTTTCATCGTTTTCCTCAAATAATGGGCTCAAGAGAGTAATTAGCCACTGACGCCTGTCACCTGAGGTATCTTTATAAATCAGCCCTGCGTCCCAGTTGGGCTGTGATGCTTCTCTCATTTTGACCTTGCGTCTTTGGATCTAGGCTATTCGGGTCAATCAAAGCTCAGAATCTGGCCCGAAAAAATGGGTGAATAGTTGCGAAAAGCCTATTTATATTGAATACTTACGTGCAATTGTGAAGAGATATTCTAGGCTTTATTCACATTTCTTAATGCTTTGTCCTGTCGCGGGATTGCATTTGGCGCATAGCCGAAATAAGTATTAGGAACTGAGTGACTAAGTACCTGGGGTTCTGCTGAGCTTTGTCAGGGCGCTGTTTGGGGCTCTGGCCTTATGAATTGGGTGCAGTCACTGCCTCTGGAACTTTTCCGCCAAAATGGCCGGAAGGGCGCCGGGCGGTGTATATCTGTATCTGGCGTGATGCCACTCGCGACTGAATATGCTCGTCCGCGGATGCGCAGTGTGAGAAAGGGGTTTTACTCCTCGAACCAAGCATAAAACTAAAGGATCATCCTATGCGTCTTGGTAATTTAGCGGTAACTATCGGTTTGGTTACAGCTATGTCGTCACCAGGCTTAAGTGCCTTAGGCCTCGGGGAGATAACATTACACTCCACCCTTAATCAGCCCTTGGATGCGGAGATTAAGTTACTTCAAACCCGCGATCTCGATAGTACCGAGATTCTGGCAGGTTTGGCCTCGAATGACGCTTTCAAGAAAGCGGGTATTGAGCGTAACTACTTTCTGACCGGTCTGAAATTCACTGTCGACTTGAAAGCACCCGGTGGCCCGGTGCTTAGAGTGCGAAGTGATCGCCAAGTTCAAGAACCTTATCTGAATTTCCTGGTGGAAACCCGCTGGCCCAGTGGTCGTATTCTGCGTGAATACACCTTATTAATGGATCTGCCGGTTTTTACTGAAGATGCCGCACCAGCGGTACAGGCCGCGAGACCCGCGCGCCCAAAGCCCCAAAACACCGTACAGCGTCGTCCAGCGGAGCCTCAGCCGAGCGCACGTCCTGAACCTCAGCCAGAGCCTCGTCAGCAGGTGCAGGCCGAGCCGGAATCGACCAGCAGCTATGGCCCTGTCGGTGCCAATGAAACTTTATGGGGCATTGCCAAGCAGGTTCGCCCGGGTCGTGGTGTCAGTATTCAGCAGACCATGTTGGCGATCCAGCGTTTGAACCCGGATGCCTTTATTGATGGCAACATCAACCGCCTGCGTCGCGGCCAGGTTCTGCGTATTCCGACCGAATCTGAAGTATCCAGCTTGAGTGCTCGCGCCGCCATTGCCGAAGTCGCGCAGCAAAACACCGACTGGTCTGGTAATGCCAATGGCGATATTGGTGCGCCGATTGATGCGGGCGCCAGCAGCTCCCGTCGCAGCGCCAGCAGTAGCCAGCCCAGTGGCCGAGTAACTCTGGCCAGTGGTAATGATAGTCTGGGTGGTTCTTCCAGCCGCGGCGGTAGCAGTGGCCAGGCGGAATTAAGCCAGGCGCTGGAACAACTGGATAAAAGTCAGCGCGAAAATACTGAACTGAAGTCTCGCTTGTCGGATTTGGAAGCTCAAATCGAAACCATGGAGCGTTTGGTGGAGGTCAGCAGCGAGCAGATGCGTGCTTTGCAGTTGGCAGCAACCGAAAACGCGGTGGATGCCGAAGCCGGTGATGCCAGCAGTTCGGATGTGATTGATCCGCTCAACGACGCCTACAAAGACAGTCTGGATGATTCCCAGACACTGTCCAACCTGGTTGGTGATTCAGAAGCCGATGCAAACGATCCTGCAGCAAGCACCGAGGAACAGCTTGCTGAGAATGCCGTTGATGAAGCCGCTGAGCCGGTCGCCAAAGCTGAGCCAAAACCGAAGCCCAAGAAAAAAGTGGCTGCGGTTGTCAGCACGCCAAAGCCGGAGCCTACTTTCCTCGACATTATCATGGAAAATCTGCTGTGGATTGGTGGTGGCTTGGTAGCTGTGCTCGTGGGTGTGTGGGCCTTCCTGCGTCGTCGTTCAGGCGATGAAGAGGAAGACGATACCCTGGAGCCGCAATTTGATTCGGCACCATTGATGCCTGCCGATGCGGAAAGCGATGAAGAAGAAAGCATGCCGGAAGCGGGTGGTGACGTTCTTTCCGAAGCGGATATCTATATTGCTTACGGTAAGTTCGATCAGGCCGAAGCACTGCTTCAGGAACACTTGGCAAACAATGCTGAAGACAGTGAAGCGCGCTTGAAACTGCTGGAAGTCTACAGCGAATCGAAAAACTACACCGGCTTTGACGAGCAAGCGGAAGTGCTTGATGTTAATGCGGACGATCATGTTCTGTCCCGGATTGCCAGCCTGCGCGAAGCGATGGGTGGCCCTGAAAATGCCAGCGATGCGCTGGATGCCATGGACTTGGGTATCAATGAAGAAAGCGAGCAAAGTCTGGATGATTTGCAGCTGGACGCGGATGCTGATGAGTTCGATTTGGGCGATATGGATTTCAGTCTGGATCAGGATGCCGAGGAAGCGGGTGATGAGCTGTCACTGGGTGATCTGGCAGAAGAAGGTTTAGCCTCGGAAAACTCAGAACTGGAAGAAGCCGGCTCTGACGTTGCGCTGGAAGAAGACAGTAATGAACTGTCTGATATCGAATTCGATCTCGCGCTGGGTGGCGATGAAGAAGCAACAGCGGAATCAGTGAGCGAAGAGGCAGATAGTGATTTGTCCTTGCTGGATGATGCCGAACAAGAAGACGACGGTCTGTCGGATATTGAGTTTGAATCGGCCTTGGGTGAGCTGGATGCAAGTCTGGAGGCTGACCTCGAATCAGACTTGAATGCTGTTGAAAACAATATTGAGGAGCAGGCCGAAGAGGATGCGCTGGCCGCTTTGGACGATTTTAGTTTAGACGCTGCGGAAGATTCACAAGCTTCAGGCGAAGAAGAGTCCGGTGAGTTGAATCTGGACTTCTCTTTGGATGAACCTGCTGAGGCTGCTGTTGAAGAAGCTTCTGCAGACGCTGAGGATGGTCTGGAGCTGGATGATAAAACGGCGGCTGTTGCTGCCGCCGGTGCCGCTGCTCTGGGTGCAACCGTTGTGGGTACGCTCACTATGCACGATGAGGAAGATCAGCCAGGTGGAGAGGCTGAAAGCCCGGAAGTCGCAGCGGATGACAGTGTTGATCTGGCGCTTGATGACACGGCGGACGACTTTGCTCTGGATGCCACGGATGATCAAGCTTCCTTTGATCTCAGCGCCGGTCTGGATGATGGTTTGGAAGACGAACTGAATCTGGATGCCGGTGGTGAATTGGATCTGGCGGAGCTGGATAAAGAACTGGATTCTGAATTGGGTATCGACGTGGATGCTGAATTGAATCTGGATGCTGCGGAAGAATCGGTTGAATCTTCCGTTGAGCAGTCATCTGAAGTCGACGCGCTTGAAGAAGATTTCAGTTCTGATTTTGGCGAAGAGCTGAATAATGATCTTCAAGGTTTGGCCGGTGCTGATATGGATTTGCCAAGCTCAGACTTATCCGTGGGCGATTTGGCTGGCAACAGCGAAGAGCTGGGTGATGATCTTGCGGCTCTGGATATTTCACTGGGTGAAGAGGGTGAAAGCGCAGAGGTTGCAGAGTCATTGGACGATGCCCCTGAAGCCGCCAACGAATTGAGCAATGAGCTGGACTTCCTTGCTGACAGCGATGAAGTGGCAACCAAACTGGATCTGGCCCGCGCGTATATGGATATGGGCGATAAAGAAGGTGCCAAAGAGATTCTGGAAGAGGTGGTCAATGAGGGTGACGAGGGCCAGCAATCAGAGGCTCAGGAACTGATTGATCGTATGTAATAATGCATCGTCAATTCCGGGTATAACTACCCCAAAAGGCCCGAAAGGGCCTTTTTGCGTTTTGGACGAATGCTTTTAACAGCTTGTTTACTGTGCATTTTTGTTTCGAGCATAGGGCTCAGGTACAATGCGCGCGTTTTATATCCCTGAATTGAAAATGGCACCCATGGCGCGACCCTATAAAACCAATGGCGAAATTCTGAGTGGTGAATCTCTACCGGAAGGTATTTATCGCTATGGTGCCGTGGTGGAATACAATGGGGCCTCGTATCGGGGTTTTCAGCAGCAAAAGCACGATCCTCAAACCGTTCAGGCTGAATTGCAGAAAGCCTTGAGTGCGGTAGCGGCTGAGCCGGTCAGTTTGGTTTGCGCTGGCCGTACCGATGCCGGAGTGCATGCCACGAGCCAGGTTATTCATTTTGACAGCCGGGCCGTTCGCCCAAGTAAGGCTTGGGTGCAGGGCGTAAATACCGCCATGGCCCGAGACATCCGAGTGCGTTGGGCTGCTGAAATGCCGGCGCAGTTCCATGCGCGATTTAGCGCAAAGGCGCGCAGCTATCGTTACCTGATTTCCGATCAAGCGGTTTCACCGGGACTGCTGCGAGATCAAATCACTTGGTCGAAATTTCCTCTGGATCTCGAAAAAATGCAGCACGCTGCCGGGTTTTTGATGGGTGAGCACGACTTTTCCTCGTTTCGGGCCGCTCAGTGTCAGGCTAAAAATCCAGTCAGAGAGATTCAAAGAATTCAGTTTTATCGCCTGCATGGTGGTTTGATTGTGATGGAGATTCGCGCCAACGCGTTTCTGCATCATATGGTTCGCAATATTGTCGGTGTGCTGATGGCCGTCGGTTCCGGCCAAAAACAAGTGAGCTGGGTGGCCGACGTGCTTGAGGCGCGCAATCGCAGTGCTGCGAGTGTGACAGCGCCTGCGGCAGGCCTGTACTTTGTTGCGGCTCATTACCCGGAAGCGTTCGCGATTCCGGATATTTCACGAGGACCGATGCTGCTGCCCGATGATTTGAGTTTGGCGGGAGAAGCGGTCCAGTTCGATAATGACCATTCACCGCCATTCAAGGAGCCCGGAGTATGAACAATGTACGCAAAACCTATGTAAAGGTTTGCGGTTTCACTCGACCTGATCAGGCAAGAGCGGCCTCGCTGGCGGGTGTTGATGCTATCGGTTTGGTATTTTACGGGCCGAGCCCCAGAAACGTCAGTCTTGAGCAAGCCATTGAAATCGCTGAAGCGGTCGGACCTTTTACCAGTTTGGTTGGTCTGTTTGTGAATGCACCGGAAGAAGCCGTTCGGGACGTGTTGGCAAAGTTGCCGCTGGATATTTTGCAGTTTCACGGTGACGAGTCTCCGGATTACTGTGAAAGCTTTGGGCGTCGTTATATGAAGGCGATTCGTATGCGTGAAGGTTTGGACCTTGATGGCGAGATAGCGCGCTTTGGCTCTGCTGCAGGCATTCTGCTGGACGCCTATCAACCTGGTGTGCCGGGTGGCACTGGTGAGCGTTTTGACTGGCAGCGAGTGCCGAAAAGTGCCGCCAAGCCCATTATTCTGGCAGGTGGCCTGACGCCGGATAATATCGCCGATGCCGTGAAGCAAACCGCTGTGTATGCAGTGGATGTCAGTGGCGGTGTTGAAAAAGCCCATGGTGATAAATGCCTGGATAAAATTCGGCGTTTTTTGGCGGAAGTAGACGCCACTTGAGTCTTGGGCTCTGCGGTGAAAGCCCGCGTTAGCATGGGGACAGTGGGTAGAGAGGGGAGATAGCAAATCCCGGGAAACCACTAATTAAGCTGGAAAGTTCAGCTAAGATTAAGTGCTTGGGCCTCACCCTCAAGAGAGTCAGGGATCAATGGCCGACAAATTGGAAAAAAAGCGGGGGATTTTGCCACTAGATGAATATTTTAGTGTCACTTCATCGCCCCATTATTTATCATAGCGCTATAGAAAATTGGCAGAATAGCGTTTGCTTGTTCAGGGGTATCTCAATAGGGCTGTCTAAAATATAGACGACCCTGCTGGAAGGAACTCTGCTCGGTAAATATGAACAATAGCTGTTGAATCATCAGCACGGAAACACGTGCTAAATCGAGCTTTGAAAGGGCTTATTTAGCTGCCACAGAATTAATTGAGACATGTGCCGCCATGCTGAACATGGAGGCCAGCAAATCAGCGAGAAAAATATGAGTTGGTTGGACAAAATTATTCCTAATTCGGTGCGCTCAGAAGGCCGCCGTGATGGCGCCAGTAAAGTGCCAGAGGGGCTATGGAAGAAGTGCGTCAAATGTGGTTCTGTGTTGTACCGTCCCGAGCTGGAACGCAACGACGACGTCTGTCCAAAATGTGACCACCATATGCGTATCGGCGCCCGCAAGCGTCTGGACATCTTCCTGGACAAAGATGGACGTGAAGAATTGGCGACCGAGGTAGAGCCAATTGACCGTTTGAAGTTCAAGGACATCAAAAAATACAAAGAGCGTCTGAGCAGTGCCCAGAAATCTACGGGTGAAAAAGACGCTCTGGTTGCCATGCGCGGTAGCCTGAAAGGTATGCCGATTGTTGCCGTTGCCTTTGAGTTTGCGTTCCATGGCGGTTCTATGGGATATGCCGTAGGTGAAAAGTTTACCCGTGCGGCCAAAGTAGCGTTGGATGAAAACATTCCTTTGGTTTGTTTCTCGGCTACTGGTGGTGCTCGTATGCAGGAAGCTTTGATCTCGCTGATGCAGATGGCCAAGACCTCCGCCATTATCGAGCGCTTGAAGCAGCAGGGCACACCTTATGTGTCGATCATGACGGATCCAGTATACGGTGGTGTATCCGCCAGTTTGGCTCTGTTGGGTGATATCAATGCTGCTGAGCCAGGTGCGCGAGCGGGCTTTGCGGGTCCAAACATTATTGAGCAAACCATTCGCCAGAAATTGCCGGCGGGTTTCCAGCGCAGTGAATTCCTGCTGGAGCACGGCGCTATCGATATGATTATTCACCGTAATCAAATGCGCGATCGCGTGGGTTCATTGTTGGCCAAGTTCACGAACTACCAGTGGGACGAATCTCAGCTGCAGGAAGAAGAAACCGATGCTGAAGATGAATTGGTGGAAGGTGAGGTTCTGGAAGGCGAAACGCCGGAGCCCAAAGAAGGTGAAGAATCCTGATATCGGCCCCAGTTTAATGGTGCATGATTAAACAAAACCCGCTGCAGTTCGGCGGGTTTTTTATTGTTCGAAATTTTATCGCGTAACTCACGATCGTTTAAAACCGTAACAACATTTCAGGTCGCGGAACATGTCTTTGACACCTACACAACGCACATTGTCTGAATGGTTGGATTACATTGAGTCGGTCCATCCCAGCGAAATTGAGATGGGGCTCAGTCGAGTGCGCACCGTCGCCGAGCGCATGGGGCTGATGACGGCCATGGCTGAGCGCACCGTCATCACCATTGCAGGCACCAATGGTAAAGGCTCCTGCGTTGCCAGCCTGGAAGCGTTGTTTGCCGAGCATCCCCAAAAGCCGAGTTTTGCTGCGTATACCTCACCACATTTTTTGCACTTTAACGAACGCATTCGTTTGAATGGTGAGCCAGCGCAGGATGAAGCGATTTCCCAGGCCTTTGCTGAAATTGATTCGGCGCGCGACGACATTAGTCTGAGTTATTTTGAGTTTGCCACGCTGGCTGCTTTGAAGGTATTCGCCGATGCAGGCAGTGACTATGTGATCCTGGAAGTTGGCCTGGGTGGCCGACTGGATGCTGTCAATATTATCGATGCGGATATCGCTATCGTAACTTCCATTGCGCTTGATCATCAGGATTGGCTGGGCAGTGATTTACAGCAAATCGGCCGAGAGAAAGCGGGTATTTTTCGCGGTGGTCGAGTAGCGATCAGTGCCAGTCCGGACGTGCCGTCTTCGGTTGAGGAGGTCGCTCGGGAATTGGGCGCCAAGCACTGGCAGGCGAACCAGCATTTTGACTATCAGGTAAATGCCGGGCGCGTGAAGATGCAGCTTAACGAGCGCGAGTTCGAGATGACAAAACCGGGCTTACCCGTGCCAAGTGTCGTCGCTGCGGTTCTCAGTGTGGAGCTGTTGGGTATGTGGCCGGGTGATGAGAGGGTTGCCAGGGCGTTTGATCATATTCAACTGACAGGACGCTGCCAGCGCATCAACTGGCTGGGCCGGGAGTTGATTCTGGATGTGGCCCATAATCCGGCAGCAAGCGAACATCTGCAAACTCAATTGTTCGAGGAATCGGACAAACCGCCGTTTTTGGTTTTGGGGGCAATGGCGGATAAAGATCTGCCTGGGATACTCAAGCCCTGGGCAACTTGCGTCAAGCGAGCCTATGCCTGCGATTTGCCAAATACTCCTAGAGCCGCCACGGCGAAACTTTTATACTCCGAGCTGGCCGAAGTCGGTATTCCGGCAGCAGAAGCGGGAACTGTCCGCCAAGCGATGGAAGATCTGCGGGAATCCTCCCAAGAGGGTGATCGCATTATTATTATGGGCTCCTTTTTTACCGTCGCTGCTGCGTTGAGTTATTTGGATGATTCCAGCAAATCGCCAGACGGAAACCCATAGAAATCCATCGGCAAAATCGACGCTTCAGGGAGCTATTTCCCAGGGGCGCTGTCAAACAGTACGGTATTCGTGCTTTTAGAAAACGAGGTTAAGTAATCCAGTGGATGACGGCTTAAAACAGCGATTAGTAGGTGCGGTGGTCTTATCGGCGGTCGCGGTATTATTTGTGCCGGTGCTGTTTGATCAGCATGATAAGCATAAGGTCGATACGGTGAGCCAGATTCCATCAATGCCAAACATCGACCCTGTGGATTACCAGTCTCCCAACCGCCCGGATGGCATTGATCCGGCCTCGAAACCCGATCAAATGTTTATTCCCGAAGGCGGAGATGATCAGCATGTTGATGGTGGTGACGCCCCCCAACTGACTGCTCAGGTAAGTACCGGGGGAGCCAGCGATGCAGGCGGCGAATCAAAACCTGTACCCAACAAGGCGGTTGCGAACTCCCAGGCAGAACCTTTTATTGCCAAGCCTAAAATCAGCCAGAATACCGCTGCCGAGGCCAGTGCAAAGCCTGCACCTAAACCCACGCCAAAGCCTGCAAAGGCGAACCCTAAAAAGGCAGAACCCAAAAAAGCCGCGCCGGCTTCCAGTGACATTCTTAACGCTGACGGCACTGCAAATGCCTGGGTCTTGCAGGTGATCAGCTCTTCCTCCGAGACCAAGGCCAAGAGCATCGTGAAGCAGCTGCAGGGCAAGGACTATCGAGCGTATTACCGCTCGGCCAAGACGCCGAAGGGCCTGATTTACCGGGTCTACGTAGGCCCCAAAATCAATCGCCGCACGGCGGAACGCCTGAAACGCGAGCTGGACAAATTGTTAAAGGTCGATGCATTGATTCTGCGCTTTCAGCCTTGAGCCAAGCTCTGGTAGAATGCGCGCAGATTGGCCCCGGCCGGGGCGTTATTGAGTACGAATATGGCACTTGTTTGGGCAGATTGGTTGATCTTGGGCATTATCGGGGTCTCGTCTCTGGTGGGCATGATCCGGGGCCTGATCAAAGAGGCCTTGTCGCTGGTGAACCTTGCCGCCGCGTTTCTGGTGGCCATGAGTTTCAAGAGCCAATTGGCACCGATGCTGGGGGGCTGGTTGAGTACTCCATCCCTGCGAGAATTGGCCGCCTTTGCCATGCTATTTCTGATGACCCTGATCGCGGGCTCATTATTGAACTATCTTTTATCTCAACTGGTTAGAGCAACGGGCCTGTCTGGCACCGATCGCCTGTTGGGTGTTTTATTTGGTGCTTTGCGCGGTGTGGCTATCGTATTGGCGATGGTGATTATTATTCCTAAAATTTTACCGGTCGAGCAGGACCCCTGGTGGCAGGCGTCCACCATGATTGCGTATTTTAAAGGTATGGAAGGTTGGGCCATTGGCACTGCTGACCAGGCCTTTGAGTGGTTTAAATCCTTGTTTTAATATTTAGCTGCTGAATTGCAGCGCAGTGATTGTCTGGAGCGTAGGCTTTATGTGTGGTGTCGTTGGTATTGTCGGCAAGAGTGATGTCAATTTGCAGATTTATGATGCATTGACCATGTTACAGCATCGGGGTCAGGACGCCGCCGGTATTATGACCTGTCAGGATGGGCGTTTGGCCCAGCACAAAGCCAATGGTTTGGTAAGCGATGTGTTTCGCACCCGCCATATGCAGCGTTTGGTCGGCAACTACGGCATCGGTCATGTGCGTTACCCGACCGCAGGCAGCTCTGGCCCGGCACAAGCCCAGCCTTTTTATGTGAACTCACCCTACGGTATTGCCCTGGCACATAACGGCAATCTGACCAATACTGAAGAGGTGGAGCGCGAGTTGCTGCAAACGGATTTGCGACATATGAATACCGATTCCGATTCGGAATTGCTGCTCAATGTGTTCGCCCATGAATTGCTGAAACAGAACAAAGCCAAGCCCCAACCTGAGGATTTCTTTAATGCCATTCGCGCGATGCACAAACGCGTTCGCGGTGGTTACGCCTGTGTGGCAATGATTGCTAACTACGGCATTATTGCCTTCCGTGATGCCCACGGAATTCGCCCTCTGGTTTATGGTAGCCGTGAAACTGAGAATGGCACCGAGTATATGATTGCCTCGGAAAGCGTCGCACTTGATGTCAGCGGTTATACCATTGAGCGCGATGTCGCTCCCGGTGAAGCGATCTTTATCAGTACCGAAGGTGAACTGCACAGTGCAATCTGTGCAGAAGAGGTGAGCTTATCCCCTTGTATTTTTGAGCATGTCTATTTTGCTCGACCAGATTCCATCATCGACGGTGTTTCAGTCTATAAATCACGACTGCGCCAGGGCGAACGTCTGGCCGAGAAGATTCTGCGTGAGCGCCCCGAGCACGACATCGACGTGGTCATTCCGATTCCGGACAGCAGCCGTGTGGCGGGCCAGGCACTGGCGCACAATTTGAACGTCAAGTTCCGTGAGGGGTTGGTGAAAAACCGCTACATTGGCCGTACTTTTATTATGCCCGGTCAGCAGCAGCGCAAAAAATCCGTACGCCAGAAGCTGAACGCTATTGAGTTGGAGTTCAAGGGCAAGAACGTTATGTTGGTGGACGATTCCATCGTACGTGGTACAACTTGTCAGCAGATTATTCAGATGGCGCGCGATGCCGGTGCAAACAAGGTGTATTTTGCGTCGGCCGCCCCCGCAGTTAAGTTCCCCAACGTTTATGGCATTGATATGCCGTCAGCCAGCGAACTGATCGCCAGTGGTCAAAGCGACGAGGAAGTGTGTAAAGAGATTGGCGCAGATTGGTTGCTCTATCAGGATCTTGATGATTTGGTAGCCGCATCCCAGGACGGCAATCCTGATATTGCCCAGTTTGACTGCTCGGTGTTCACGGGTGAGTACATTACGGGTGATGTTGATGAGCAGTACTTTGCGAAGTTGGAAGCGGCTCGCAATGACAGTGCCAAAGCCAAGAAGGCGGTGAGCTCAGATGACACTGCCGTCATCGGTCTCCATAACGGAGCGGTGGAATAGACTTATAAGCAGCTGTTATTTTGTATGTCAGTGCCGCTCAGGCTACACTAAAGCCCTTTAGGGCTTGCAGGCTGTTTACGAAAGCCCAGGGTTAGTCCCCTGGGCTTTTTTGTTGTGGATAGCGTGAGCGGGCCCGTTTAGCGATAGTGTCTAACGGCGATCACCATGAATGATGAATTTTTAGAACTCTGTAATTTGGATACCCTTGCAATTCGCACCGGACATAGCCGCACTCCGGAAGGTGAACACAGTGAGCCTTTGTTCAATACCTCCAGCTATGTTTTTGAGTCGGCTGCCGACGCAGCGGCCAAGTTTGCCGGTGACGAGGCTGGTAATGTGTATTCACGCTATACCAATCCAACGGTGAAAATTTTCCAGGACCGAATGGCGGTAATGGAAGGTGCGGAGGCCGCAGTGGCGACATCATCGGGTATGGCGGCGATTCTGTCGACCTGTATGGCGTTGATGCAGCAAGGAGATCAGGTTCTGGTTTCGCGTAGTGTGTTTGGTAGCACCAGCAACTTGTTCGGCAAAATTCTGGTGAAATTTGGCATCGATGTGGTCTTCGTTGAACTTTCCAAGCTCGAAGATTGGAAAGCGGCAATGACTCCCGCAACCAAAATGCTGTTCCTGGAAACACCTTCGAATCCATTGTGCGATGTTGCGGATTTAGGTGCTCTGTCGGCGTTGGCCAAGGACAATAACTGCCGTTTGGTGGTCGACAATTGCTTTTGTACACCAGCCTTGCAACGTCCTCTGGATTTGGGTGCGGACATCGTTGTGCATTCAGCCACCAAATACATCGATGGCCAAGGCCGCTGCATGGGCGGTGTGGTTTTGGGTAATGAAGCTGACATGGAAGAGGTGTTGGGTTTTGTGCGTACAGCCGGCCCGACACTGGCGCCTTTCAATGCCTGGGTGTTTCTAAAAGGTCTGGAAACCTTGCGCTTGCGTATGGATGCCCACTGTCAAAATGCTCAAAAGCTGGCGGAATGGTTACAGAAGCAAGATGCCATTGAGCAGGTTTTCTATGCTGGCTTGCCCGAGCATCCCGGTCATGAATTGGCCAAGAAACAGCAGCGTGGCTTTGGTGGCGTATTGTCTTTTCGATTGAAGGTGAGTGAGGAATCCGAGCGCCGTGCTGCGGCCTGGCGTTTTATTGATGCCACCCGTCTGGTTTCCCTGACAGCAAATTTAGGGGATGTTAAAACCACCATTGTGCATCCTGCGACAACCACGCATTCTCGTCTGAGCCCGGAAGAAAAAGTTGAAGCGGGTATCACCGAAAATTTGATTCGCATCGCCGTTGGCCTTGAAGATATCGAGGATCTGATTGTCGATATGAAGCGCGGACTGAGCGCACTGTAAGCAAAGCATAAATGACAGGGTTGCCTCAAACGGCAGCCCTTATTTTTATTCGGCCAAATAGGAGATGCCCTTGAGCCATTCGGTATTGCAGCAATCACTTGAGCAACTTGGCAAAGTCGTACTGGGGAAAGAATCACAATTAAAGTTGGCCATGGCCTGCCTGTTGGCAAAAGGGCATTTGCTGATTGAAGATTTGCCTGGCATGGGCAAAACCACTTTGGCCCATGCTTTGGCCGCTGTTCTGGGTTTGCAATATCAACGGGTGCAATTCACCAGTGATATGCTGCCTGCCGATTTGTTGGGAGTTTCCGTTTTCGACGCTCAAAACAGTCGCTTTGATTTTCATCCCGGTCCGATCTTTACCCAGCTCTTGCTCGCCGATGAAATTAACCGAAGTACGCCAAAAACCCAGAGTGCGTTGCTTGAGGCAATGGAAGAAGGGCAGGTGAGTATCGAAGGAGAAACCCGTCCGCTGCCCAAGCCGTTTTTTGTTCTGGCAACCCAGAACCCGGTGCATCAATCCGGAACCTTTCCATTGCCAGAATCCCAGCTGGATCGCTTTTTGATGCGTATTTCGTTGGGCTATCCATCCGCCGCAGCTGAACGTTTGCTGTTGAAGGGCGTAAACCCGCGTGAATTTTTAAAGTCTCTCCAAGCCACGATGAGTCTGGAGCAGTTGGCTGAGTTGCAAGCGAAGGCCAGTGAGGTGCATATCAGTGATCACGTGCTGGATTATATTCAGCGCCTGGTACAGTTCAGCCGAGACTATGAAGGTTTCAGTTACGGAATTTCTCCACGTGGTGCATTGGCGTTGGTATCGGCTGCAAAAGCCTGGGCGCTGGTAGAGGGCCGCGAACATCTGTTGCCGGAAGATGTGCAGGCCGTAATGCCAGCGGTAATGGAGCACAGGCTGCGAGCCAGCAGTCATGCTGCCGGGCAAGGCCAGGCCCTGGTGGACGTTGTGATTAATGCTGTGGATGTCCTACAGGGTTAATGGCGGTGGCCGAGCAACAAAACAAACGTCCTTTGTCCAAAGCTCAAGAAAATAAGCTTGGGCAGGGTTGGGTTGCCAATTTTCGACGGCGTATTCGACGCTGGGCATTGAAGCGACGTCGTGCTCAATCGGCGTTTATCCTGGATCGCAATAATCTTTTTATTTTCCCCACAGGTTCAGGTTTTTCATTGCTGCTGGTGATGCTGTTAATGTGGTTGCTGGGGACCAACTATGACAATAACCTGATTCTGGCCCTGGCCTTCTTACTAGGCAGCATTCTGATTACCTGCATTCTGCATACTCACGCCAGTCTGGCGGGTTTAAAAATTGAGCTGATGCAAATTCAGGAAGGCTTTGTTGGGGATGAATTGCAAGTGAATTTGCGCTTGAGCGGTCAGGGTAAGCGCGATTATCCCGATGTGCGTTTATTCTGGGCGGGCCAGTTTCCCAAGGCCGTGCATATCGAAGAGCAGGAGCCCCTGCGTTTGTCCCTGAGTTTTACCGCACCTCGGCGCGGTTCCATATCGCCGCCCTTGTTATGCATTGAAAGCCGTTTCCCGCTGGGTTTGCTTCGTTGCTGGACCTGGCTGCGTTTTGATGGTGAGACACTGGTTTATCCCAAGCCGGTAGATGCCGGTCCATTACCCGCCAGTGCCAGCAGCGAAGGCAGTGGCGACAGTGAACCCGTGTTGCTGGAAGGGGCAGAAGACTTCAGCGGTTTTCACAGTTATCGAGACGGAGAATCCCTGCGACATATTTCCTGGAAACACTATGCTCAAGGTAAAGGTTTGTTCGTAAAAGATTTCCAGGCCTATGCGGACGAGCAATTGTGGATCGATTGGGATGCCTTGCCCGGCATGGATCGCGAAGCCCGTCTTCAACGTCTCTGTGATTGGTTATTACACCTTGCGGATGGCATACAACCCTTTGGTATGCGCTTACCGGGAATTGAGATTGCGCCTAATATCGGGCCGGAGCATCGACTGCATTGTTTGCGGTGTCTGGCGAGCTTTGAAGCGCATCAATTGGCAGCCATCGATGTGGATTATTATCTGGAGGGTGGGGCATGAGTCTGGTCTATCAAATTCCCCGTAAAGCGCTCTGGTGGTTGCTGATTGCCCAGGCCGCAGTTATTTTGCCCTTACTGCAACATTTACCCAGTTGGTTAATTCTGGTGTGGACAGTTTGCGTGGCCTGGCGGGTGCAAATTGTCCGAGGCGTTTACGACGCGCCAAAAGCGATGGTTAAAGTTCCACTGGCGCTGTCCATGGTTGTTGCCCTGATCATGAGCTTTGGCAAATTGTTTGCGCTGGAGCCGTTAGTGGCTTTGTTGTTACTGACGTTCTTATTGAAACTGTTGGAGCTGCAATCCCAAAGGGATGTTTTGTTGCTCTTGTTGTTGGGCTTTTTTGTTGGCTCAACGCAATTGCTGTTTTCGACCAGCATCTTGGCATTTTTGTACGCAGTGTTTTCTTTTACTCTGTTGCTCTCGGCATTTATGGCCTTGCATACGGCAACAGAATCCAAATCCCTGTGGCAGAGCTTAAAGAAATCATCATTGATTATTCTGCAGGCAGTGCCGCTGGCCGTATTGATGTTTTTTATTATGCCCCGTATTGGATCTCTATGGACAGTGCCTCTGTCCAGTGGCGCGGGTAAAACCGGCTTCAGTGATTCCATGGCGCCGGGCAATATCAGCCAGCTTAACAAGGATTACTCGCCGGCTTTTCGCGTAGATTTTGCGGATAAAAAATCCCCTCCACAAAGGGAACTGTATTGGCGGGGAATCAGTTTAAGTGCTTTTGATGGGCGTCGTTGGGAAATCTCTCCGCAGGATCGAGACCCAAGACACCGGTATCGACGTTTACGCCAACAACAACAACGCTTTACGCAACAGTGGCAAGAGGATTTCACGAACTATCGTCAACAACAGGGTGTTCCCTATGTTGATTATGAGTTAATGATGGAGCCCAGTTTTCAGCCTTGGTTGTTCAGCATGGCCACCGCTCAGGTGGCGCTGAAAGATGTCGTCAGCACGAATGATTATTTGTTTCTGCGTGACAGTCCGGTTGCTCAGCGATTACTTTACCGTGTGCGCTCGTATCCTCAATTTTTACGGGAACCTGAAGACCTCAGCCGAGGGCAGAATTTTGTTAACACCCAGCTGCCGAGAGGCTTTAATCCGCGTACACGTGAGTTGGTAGAATCCTGGCGCCAGGAAGGCAGCAGTGATCGCCAGATTATCGCCCGTGCTTTGCGCTGGTTCCAGGGTGAGTTTACTTACAGTTTGCAAGATACCAGCCTGGCCGCTGAAAACCCGGTTGATGATTTTCTGTTTAATCGCCAGCGCGGTTATTGTGAGCACTTCTCAAGTGCTTTTGTGGTGATGATGCGTGCTGCTGATATTCCCGCGCGCGTAGTGTTGGGTTATCAGGGCGGGCAGTGGAATGATGATGAGAAGTATTTGCTGGTCACTCAGGCAGATGCCCATGCCTGGGCAGAGGTTTGGCTGCCGGACACAGGATGGCAGCGGGTAGACCCGACAAATGCGGTCGCCCCTGAACGTATCGAACTGGGATTTCGGGAATACATCGAACAGGCCAGCGCTGCGAGTGAAACTAATGGATTTGCGGAGCTGCGCCAGGCGCCGTGGTTGGCGCAGATGCAAATGCGTCTGGATGCACTCAACTACAGTTGGCAGAGCTGGGTGCTGAGTTACGATCAGGAACAGCAGTTGATTTTCTTCCAGAAGGTGTTGGGAGGTGATGAGCACTGGCGCATTGTGGCGGCTCTGATGGCCTCTGCGACCCTTGTGCTGGCCATTTTGGGCTTATGGCTTTGGTGGCGGGCGCGGCCACTGCCGCCGCCTCCCGAGCTGCTGCCATGGTTGCAGCTGGAGCAGAAGCTCCAAAGGGCAGGTTGGCAGCGCAATCCGGCTGAAACTGCTCAGCAGTTTGCAGAGCGTATCGCCGCCGAAAAGCCTGAACTGGCGGGTATTCTAAAGCGATACACCCAACTGGCCTACAAGCTCCTGTACCTGCCTGCCAATACAGAGCAACAGGATGCCATTGTGCAGCAGCTTCGGCGCTTGCGAAACTCTCTTCGATTATAGTCCTCTAAGCCTAAACCTGGCCTTTCAACTCGGTGGGAGGTCAGGGTATCTACGGGCAAGATTCTCTCGCTTTCAATGCGTCTTGATCAGTGGCAGAATCCCATGCTTTGTCGCTAAGCCGATGTAAATGCAGTAATAAGAAAGACTAAATAATGATCAAACGCTTTATTTCCAAATTTAATGGCCGTCGCAAACAGGTGGCGGCCAAGGTCGTCTTGACGGCGGCTTTCGCTGTGGGTGTTGCCGCAAACGGTCAGGCCAAGCCGTTGGCTGACTACCTGAAAGAAGTCAACGCCATGCCCGAGGCGAGCCTGTTGACGGCCAAAGGGCCGGGTGCGGTGGATATTCGCAGTGATAAATTATTGATCCCTGCATCCACCATGAAATTGCTGACCGCTTACCTCGCTCTGGATCACTGGGGTGAAGATCATCGACTGAGTACAGAGTTTTATCGTTCCGACGATACTTTGTGGGTACGTGGTCTGGGTGACCCCAATTTGACGTCAGAAGAATTGGAATTGGTTGCCCTGGCGCTGGATAAAAAACTGGATCTCAATGGCATAAAAAATCTGGCCATCGACCACAGCTATTTTCCGGAAATCAAACTGGATGGTCGCGGCAAATCCAATAATCCTTACGACGCGGCAAATTCCGCCATCGGCGTGAATTACAATACGGTGTATTTAAAACGTGATCGCCGTGGTTTGTATTCCGGTGAAGCGCAAACTCCAATGACCCCGATGGGTAAAAAGCTCGGGCGCTGGGTGAAGGGCAGTTACCGAATGAGTTTGCCGGGAGGCGGGGATAAAGCTGCACAGTATTTTGCAGAAGTATTCAGTCAGATTGTATTTGGAAAGCAATTGCCCATTACAATGGCAAAACTGCCTGCTGACGCTGAAAAAGTGTATACGCACAAAAATTCCAAAACCATGGCCCGGGTTGTTGAGCAAATGCTGGAATACTCAAACAACTACACGGCCAATCAGTTGTTTCTTTTACTCGGTGCTGAGGCCAATGGTGGCGTAGTCACCGAGCAAGCTGCTATTGATTACGCCAGCCAAAGGTTTCGGGAAAAGTTGGGATGGCAGGATTTTGCGATTTATGACGGTGCTGGGTTGTCTCGCAAAAATCGCCTGAATACCAAACAGCTGTTGTCTGTGGCAGAGGAAATGCGTCCGTGGCGCTGGTTGCTGCCTAGCGCCCGTGATCATATTCGTGCAAAAACCGGAACCATGTTGCGAATCAGCAGTTTGGCAGGTTTTTATCGCGATCCCAATGGCCAATGGCGAGCCTTCGCATTGATGATCAATGATGAAGATGTCACCTTCGATTACCGTTTCCGCCTGTCTGAGCAGCTTGGGCGATAAGTTGATTTGCACCTTATAAATACTGAAGGGCAATGCTTCATTGTGGTGCGTTGCCCGTTTTTATTATGATTCCCTGCCTTCTTCTAGTGCAATTCAGCACACTCTAAAATCACCTCGCTGGTGCAAGCCCCTGCCGCAATGCCTGTTTACAAGGCATGATCGATAATTTTTGTTTTAGGCACGATTACTGCTATACCCCCTTCGAATTGGCTGTGCGAGGCCATATAAGAACCATAGCAATGAAAGAGATGTGTCCTATGAAACGATTACTACCATTGGTTTTGCTCGGGGGAGCGTTGCCAAACACGGTGTATGCCGATGCCTTAAATGGCGCGAATACCGCCTGGATTTTAACGGCTACGGCCCTCGTGTTATTCATGACCCTGCCAGGACTTTCTCTTTTTTATGCGGGTCTGGTACGCAGCAAGAATGTGCTGTCGGTATTAATGCAGTGCTTTGCGATTGCCTGTGTCGCATCAATTTTATGGTTGGTTTTTGCTTACAGCTTGGCCTTTGCTGAAGGGAATAGTTGGATTGGAGATTTCAGTAAAGCGTTTTTATATGGTATCGATGCCGGCACTTTAAGTGGTGATATTCCTGAGCCACTGTTCTTCATTTTCCAAATGACTTTCGCAATTATCACGCCTGCTCTGATTGTGGGTGCGTTTGCGGAACGTATGAAATTTTCATCCATGCTCCTGTTCAGTGCCGCATGGTTGATCTTCGTTTACGCTCCGGTGTGTCACTGGGTGTGGGGCGGCGGATGGCTGCAAGAAATGGGGTTGCTTGATTTTGCTGGCGGTACGGTTGTACACGTTACTGCGGGGGTAGGTGCCTTGGTTGCCGCCATGGTGATTGGCAACCGTCGTGGTTATCCTCGTACGCCCATGCCTCCCCATAACCTGACCATGACCGTAACCGGTGCCGGTATGCTGTGGGTGGGTTGGTTTGGTTTCAACGGTGGTTCTGCCTTGGCGGCCAATGGTGACGCCGCTATGGCCATGCTGGTGACGCACATTTCTGCGGCTGCAGGGTCACTTGCCTGGATGACCATTGAGTGGATTCGTTATGGCAAACCGAGTGTGTTGGGGATTGTAACTGGTATGGTTGCAGGTTTGGGTACGATTACTCCGGCTTCTGGCTTTGTTGGCCCCGGTGGTGCTCTGGTGATCGGCTTGGTGGCGGGCGTAGTTTGTTTCTATGCAACTCAATGGATCAAACGTAAGCTCTTAATTGATGATTCTCTGGATGTATTTCCCGTGCACGGTGTAGGTGGAATCATTGGTACATTAATGGCTGGTGTGTTTGCTTCTCAGGATCTGGGTGTGTTTTCTGGCTGGGGTTTTGCAGACGGTATTGACACTATGGCTGGACAGGTTTGGGTTCAATTCGTGGGTGTTGCTGCAACGTTTGTGTACACCGCGGTAGTCACGTTCGTGTTGCTGAAACTGGTTGGGCTGATGACCGGTGGTATTCGTGTGAGCGAAGAAGATGAAGTCGAAGGCCTGGACATTGTATTGCACGAAGAAGTTGGTTATAAGTTCTAGTCTAAATTTTTCATTTGTTGTGGCCTGAATCCGAGTCAAGGGCGAGGCCATCACTTTATAGGGACGCACAAGTCCATCCGTGGAGCTCTGCTTCGGCTATCCATGCCGAAGAAGCCCTATAAAGTGATGGCCTCGCCCTTGACTCTACTATAGCTAAGCTTTCCATCTCGATTTTTCTCATTTGATTGATAAATTCTGGTTTGTGCTTAATGATATTTTGATTCGGATCTGCACGTAAGAGAGTGCGAGTCATGTGCCCGCTTATGGAGGCTTCTTCGGCAGGGATAGCCGAAGCAGAGCCCCAGGGATGGGTTTATGCGTCCTCCATAAGCGGGTACATGACTCGAACTCGAATTCCTAGCCACCTATGTTGCTTAGTTAAGCTTGAGCCGCCCAAACTCAGTTTCTCGTTTCTGTTTCTTCAAACAGGTTTTTCTAACCCACATGGTTTCACCCTGGTTATCAATAATTTTAAAGCAGTTGCCATTCCCGTCACTGAAATGCTCACCTTCGCTATTTCTGTAGTTACCGATGTCTACAGATTCCCGCCGACGATTAAACGCTTTTAATTCCTCGCTGTGTAAATACTGACGAAACTTGTTATCGAATACCGTATTGTGTGGCCCGGTATTTTTCTGGGTTTCCGCACCCAGTGGGTTATTATCGGCGGGTTCGCTATCGATGATGGATTGAATCAATGAATAATCGATCGCTTTTGTCACAGCAGTTGGCGGTGATTCAGTTTGTTGGGCCTCTTTAGCATTCTCGGTTTGAGGTTCCGTAATGGCTTCATTCTTGGGAATGACTTCGGGCTTAACTTCGGGTTTAACGTCGGGAAGTGTTTTCTCAGGTTCCACAATGATCGGTTCACTGTTGGCTTGTGGCGCGTTCAAACTCACCGATAAAGTGGTTTTGGGTGGGGAGTTATCAAACTCTGGCTGACTAAGAAACGCCAAGCTGATAAAAATCCCAAAAGTGGCGAGACTGCTAAAAAGGGCGGGGCCGTCCCAGGCGGAAATCAGTTTATCTTGGGGAGGGATGCTTTGAGTGTTGTTTTCCGAAGAAACAGAAAACACCGGCAAGTTCAGGGCAGCGGCCTGATCCAGGCTGAGTTCATCCGTTGATAGTAAGTCGCTCTGTTCCAATTGCACAGCATTCAAAGGCTAAAGAAAGAATTTGAGAATGCTGATTGGGCAGTGTTCGCTGGGAATAGTTCCCTAACGTTTATCGTCTGTCAGATTCTGGGGGTTAAGGTGGCATCCAGCTCGTTGCAGAGTTGATTAAAGGCTTGGTATTGGCTGAGAAAGACCTGACCACTGAGGTCCTCCAGGAAGCGGGAGCGTTTCAGCTGGTCCATAACCGGGCCTTTTACCTCGGATAAGTGGAATTGTATGCCCGCGTGTTTCAGCCGCAAATTGAGGGATTCCAAGCCTTCCAGGGCTGAATAGTCAATGCTGTTAATAGCGGAACACATCAGCACGACGTGTTCGATGCCTTCCCGGCTGATGGCTTCAGCGTAAAGCTTGTCTTCCAGATAACGGATATTGGCGAAGTACAGACTTTCATCCACGCGGGCGGAGAGCACAGCGCCACTGCAGATAACATTGTGGCGGTCTTTGTTGCGAAAATGCTGGGTGCCCGGCATTAATCCCACTTCGGCGATATGGGGGCGAGAGGTTTTCCATAGGTGCAAGGCCAGCGAGATTCCCACACCGGCAAAGATACCGGCTTCTACACCCTGCAAGAGGACCAACAGAAGGGTGGTGAGCAGAGCGATAAAGTCGATCTTACTGAAACGCCAAGTGTCACGAAGAGCATGCCATTCCAACAGAGAGCTTACCGCAACAATAATGGTAGCGGCGAGGGTTGCGTGAGGGAGGTAGTAAAACAGCGGGGTTAAAAACAGGCAGGTGATGCTGATACCAATGGCGGTAAAAATTCCGGTCATCGGGCTAACGGCACCGGCATCGAAACTCACTACCGAGCGAGCAAAGCCTCCTGTAACAGGGTAGCCGCCAGAGCAAGCAGCGGCGACATTAGCGGCACCCAGGCCAAGAAATTCCTGATCCGGCTCGATGCGTTGACGACGTTTGGCGGCGAGTGACTGAGCCACAGAAACGGATTCCACAAAGCCAATCAGGCTGATCATAAAGGCTGCCGGTAGAAGGTCTTGCGCCATTTGCCAATGCGTTGTGGGCAGTTGAAGCGCCGGCAAACCGCCAGGAATATCAGCAACAATGGACAATCCCATGGTATCCAGCTTGAAAAACCTGACCACAAGAATCGCAACAACTACTGCCACAATAGGGCCGGCTTTGCCCAGAAGATTAGACGTTTTTTCACTAAGTCCGAGCTGCTTTAGCAGAGCGCTACCAAAACGGCGACTCAGGATCAGCAAAATTAGACTTCCCAGCCCAACCCAAAGCGTGAGGTCGTTAAACGCGTATTGGTGTTGTAGAAAACTACTGAACATTTCGGGCAGATTATGTCCGCTAAAGGGAATTGCCAGAATGTGTTTCAGCTGACTTAAGGCAATGAGTAGGGCTGAGCCAATAATAAAACCCGTCATTACGGCCTGTGACAATAAGCTGGCGAGCCAACCGAGTTTCAGAACTCCCATTGTAAACAGCATGCCACCCGAAAGCGCGGCTAACATCATTGCCGCCTGAATAGCCTCGTTGCCCGAATACTGGCTAATGGTGCTTGCTGTCAGTAATGAAATAATAGCGACTGGACCAACGGCGAGTACTCGACTGCTGCCAAATAAGGCGTAAGCAAGCAATGGCAATATGCTGGCATACAAGCCCATTTGCGGCGGCAGGCCTGCGAGCATGGCATACGCCAGACTTTGCGGAATCAAAAGAATGGTAACAATAACGGCTGCCAAACCATCTGCGGGAATATCGCTTTTATGATAGTCTTTTCGCCAGGGTAACAGACTTGGCCAGAGTTTCGTTTGCATGATGTTTCCCAAAGTACAGCGCCGTGATATGCAAGTTGTTACAGTGCGTCCAATGGAATTTTTAGATATCGCTTTCCGTTGTCTTCAGCGGGAGGCTTGTGGCCAGCTCGCATATTGATTTGCACAGAGGGCAAGATTAAACGAGGCATAGAAAGTTGGGCGTCGCGCCCCTGGCGCATCGCTACAAATTCGGCTTCGCTGGTTTCAGCCAGGTGAATATTGTGACGTTGTTCGGCAATCGTACTTTGCCACTGATATTCCTCGCGTCCTTCAGGCAGATAATCATGACAAAGAAAAACACGGGTTTGATCAGGCAGGCTGAGTAACTTTTGAATGGATTGATATAAGGTCCGTGCATCGCCACCGGGAAAATCGCATCGGGCAGTGCCGTAGTCGGGCATAAATAAGGTGTCACCCACAAAGAGTGAATCTTCCACCCAATAACTCACACAGGCAGGAGTGTGCCCCGGGGTGTGAATCACCTTGGCTTGTAATTCACCAATGGCAAATTCATCCCCATCGCGAAACAGTTGATCGAACTGGCGACCATCACGTGAAAATTCGTCTTCGGCATGAAACAAATCCCCAAACACATTCTGTACCTGGGTAATATGCTCACCAATGGCAATCTTACCGCCCAACTGCTTTTGAATATAAGGCGCCGCCGATAGGTGATCAGCGTGCACATGGGTTTCCAGCAACCATTGCAGCTGCAAGCCCTCAGCTTTAATCAACGCAATCAAGCGATCAGCATTGTGACTGGATGTCCGCCCGGATGCTGGATCGTAGTCCAGTACCGAATCCACAATCGCACAGGCTGAACTGATGGGGTCTTTTACCAGATAGGTGATCGTAAACGTCTCCGGATCGAAAAAACCACGAACGTCTGCGGATTGTGCACTTGAAGGCATATTAGAGCATCCTGAAATGGCTGGAAGTGGCGCTAGGATAGGGCGGATATTAGCTTATGTCAATTTTGGAATAAGCTTATTCTTTTTTGGTATATTTATTGAGGTTGGAGAATTACGTGTAGAGATTTCCAGTGGCGGGGCAGGTTCAAAATGGCCTGTTTATCACTATTTTTCTGCGGGAAGTCCTTTCCGTCTTTCGGATATAGAGTGTGGTTTTATCCTAAAATTGTTTATTTTTTAGTCTTGTGTGGGTGGTTTGAGGTTGGTTTTTGTGACAGGTTTGGATTGATTTGTCGAAATTTACAGTTTATCGTTTCCCTCGAAACATAAACCCTAATTCTCTGTGGTAATTTCAAGGAACGAAAATGCATTCATTGCTGCGCTCTCCTGTTGCGTTATTTCTGTTTTCGCAAATCGTCTTATTTTCCGCTCAACAAAGCCTTGCCGCTCAAACTGCAACTCCGCCAGGTTTGAGTTTGCCTAATTTCACCTTGGAATCAAACTTGGGTGGTGTGTACCGAGGTGAATTGCCTGGCCAGGCTCGGGTTGACCACTTAGGGGCGGCCGTTTATGAAATACCATTTGAGATTCCAGAGCATATTGGTGCACTACGTCCAAACCTTAGTATCTACTACAACAGTAACGCCAAAGAAGGATTGTTGGGGCAGGGCTGGTCGATTAGGGGGATTGACGACAAAATTGAGCGTTGTCCCAAAACAATGTTGCACGATGGCGAAGTTGGAACTATTGGATACGATAGTGATGATCGGTTTTGTCTGAATGGTCAACGTTTAATTGCAGTTCAAGGTGTTTACGGAGCAAATGGAACTGAGTATCGAACTGAGAATGATCGGTTTGCTCGCGTTACTTCAATTGGCCAAAGTGAAAGTGGACCTCTGTCATTTAAGGTTGAAACCAAATCGGGCCTCATCAAGCATTATGGGGTTGAAACATCAAAGATTGAAGTTTGGCGACGGAATCTTGTTGTTACTTGGGCTTTAGGTAAGGTCGAAGATCGATCGGGTAATATGTACAAATACCAGTATGATCGTGATTCGAACTACAGTTCTTATCAAATTAGAAAGATTATTTTTGGACATAACAACTCTTTCAATGATAGTTACAGAGTTGAGTTTAAAAGTGAGGGGTCTTGGCGCACTGGGCGGCAGGGTGGATTTAGGAAAACCCTTTCCTTTAAGAGAATCCAAAACGCTGAGATTTATGTTGGCAGCAATAAAGTTTCTACACTTTACTTTCGTTATAAAAACCCATCCCCTGTGGATCAGTTAACCTCCATCAAAAAATGTGGAAAAGGAGGGTGCCCGGAAACGCTAAATATCGAATGGGCTGGAAATGGCGCATTGACTGCTGATCCTCAGTTCTTAACGGTTCCCTTTGAGCCTATTCCCACCGATGGCTCACGCTCTTGCCCTAAAGAAATGCAGGATTACCCGCGCTGGCACGATTTTGATGGTGATGGTCGTGTGGATTACCTGTTCTTTGAGCCGCAAAGCTCATTTGCATTTGACGCTTCTTCCACACTTAATCCGAAGCTCTGGCTTAGTAGCCGTGATGCCGTAGAAACTTGGTCCAGTGATGCTGCAAATGACGTAGAGGAACTGCTATTCGGTGACATCGATAACGACGGTAAAACTGACATTGTCAATGTTGATAAGGATGTTTCAGGCAATATCGAAGTCTCACTATCGACCGGCACGGGGTTTTCCACTCAAAATTGGGGTTTATCTCCCACTGATCCTGCTCAAACGGTGTGGGGAAATCAGACATACACAATGGTTCCACTGGATTCAGAGCATAGTTTGAGAGACGTCAATAGTGATGGTCGTCTCGATTTTGTGTCTATCTATCGGTACAGCACCAGACGCAATCAGGGCGGACAAAATCTGGATTTTGCATGGTTCGATGTCTATGTTCGCCTCAATACCGGCAGTGATTTTTCAGTGGCCGCCAAATGGGCCGCTGGCGTGAACGGATACTATGACAAGGGCAGGTCTTGGGTTGATATTAATAGTGATGGATTGATTGATATTGTTTCAGGGAGTTTGGCGTTTCACATCAACAATGGATCTACTTTTTCGAGTGCCCAATATTGGAGTAATAACTCAAACAACTATCCTTACGAGCAATCTCCGAATGCATCGTATATGGATGTTAACAAGGATGGGTTACCTGATCGATTGGAATATAAAGAGCTAAATGGCCAGACAGGTTGGCATTATCGTATTAACGATGGCTCTGGGTTTGAATCTTATGATCACTTTTATACCAATGCCGGACTTATTCCCGACGTGAATGGAGATGGCTATCTAGATAGCTCAAGTTTCCACTATGAATTACTCCAACATATTCATGCACAGGCAGCGCACAATAGCGATAAGTATAAGGTAAGCGGCGGAGTATCTGTATTATCTCCTCCGTATGGGCAATCGGCTGGTGGGTCATTTAGCATATTGAATGGCATTGCGAGTGGCGATGCTACAAAAGGGCACAATTTTCATCGCCAAATCTTGGACTTTAACAACGATGGTAAATCGGATCATGTGATCTCGCTGGCAAATCATTGTAAAACCGGATATTTCAGACATGTCCCCATATACACCTATGGGGAAACCGGTACCATGTTGTTGCAAATCAATAAAACTGTGGATGCCAATAAAGTTAGCAAAATCACCAATAGTGTGGGTGCGTATTCGGAGTTTAGTTATGACTCGATTGCGAATGGCGCTGTTCATACTGCAAGTTCTGGATCTGTCTTGCCGATGATGGATGTAACTGGTGGCAGAACAGTCGTACATGCCTTGAAGCAGCCTAATGGCGTGGGCGGTGAGTGGACTAAAACTTATCACTATCAAGGCCGTAAATTGAGTGTGGATGGTCGTGGAGACTTGGGTTTTGAAAAAATTACGGTAAGTAACTCTCAAACCGGTATTGCAACAAAAACGCATTATTCTCAGGCTTTTCCAACAATTGGTCGTCCAGTTGAAGTTGAGAAACAGCATATTGCCAGCTCGCGTCGTTTATCTCGTACACAATACAGCTATGCCTCCCAAGCTACAGTTGGTAGCGGCCCGGTATTTCCATATGTGAGTAGTTCAACGAGCCAAAAATACGATCCTGAGGATGGACGTTTGCTGAGCACGCGCATTGTGAATAACACGGTTGATACTTTTGGTAATGTCACGCAATCCAATACTGAATTGAATGACCATGAAACGGGCATAATTTTTAATACTCAAAAACAGCGCAACTTTACCATCAACACCAGTACTTGGCGTTTGGCACAGTTAGATCAGGAGCAAGTGCAATTTGGCCAGGGTGGTGTATTTGATGCATCGCTTACGCGTACCACCGGCTTTAATTATTATCCCAATGGTTTAGTTCAATATCGTTATCAGGAGCCTAATGCGGGTGCACCTTTGGAGCTGACCCAGAGTTTTGAATACAACAGCAAGGGACGTCCGGTTAAAGTCGAGATTTCAGGGCCTGGTATTACAACGCGATCCAGCCTTACGGAGTACCATAGTTGGGGGTTACAGCCTAAATCTATGCATAATGCTGTAGGGCATAAGGCTTCATACGCTTGGTCTCGAGAAGGGTTTCTAACTTCTCAACAAGACGCTAACGGCCTGACTCAAACTTTCTCTTTTGACAATTACGGTTCTTCGACGGGGACAGTGTTGCCTGATGGGAATACGGTTCAGTACGCTATGCGCCGTGATACCTCCGGGCAAAATAATGGAGCGAAGTATTACACAGAGGTTGTCCCTTCAGGCAAACCCGCCGTACGAACTTTCTACGATATGTTAGGTCGCCCGGTACGTGTCCGCACCCAAAGCTTCGACGGTCGCTACGTCAACAAGGATACACAATACGATGCCCATGGTCGCCAGTATCGAGTTTCCGAGCCATACTTCGATGGTGACCCTCGAATTTGGAATACTACCCACTATGATGCCTATCACCGAATCAGTTCGGTCGATGCTGCTGATAATGTTTCCGATACCACGTTTGATTACGACGGTTTTGAAGCAGGGGTGAAAGATAATGCCAATCGTCGTCAGGTGGCAAAAACCAATGCCAATGGTTGGTTGATTGAATCTGTTGATAAGGCAGGCACTAAAACTGATTTTAGCTATAACGCGGCGGGTCAGCGCACACGCGTGCGCAGTGCGGTGGGGTTAAGCAAACAGTTTTCAGTGTTGTATCAATACGACCGCCTGGGGCGTATGACACAGCAGGATGACCCGAGCCACGGTGTGTACAGTTACGAGTACAACGCGTTAGGGCAGCGCACCAAAGAGGTCAGCCCGAAAATGTGGGCGGCGAGTCAAAGTGTGCAGTTTGCTTATGACCTTTTGGGGCGTATGACGCATCGCTATGAACCCGAAGGCACAACCACATGGGAATATGATAATACCGCCAATGGCAATATGGGCTTGGGTAAACTGCATCGTGAAAGCATGCCGGGCTTTAGTCGTCAATACGCGTACGCGGCCGGTCAGTTTGGTCGCTTAACCTCAACCACCACTCAGATCCAAAGTGTGAGTTACACCGAGGGCATGAGTTATGACAGTGAAGGCAATCTGGAAACCATAACGTATCCGGTAACTCCGGGGAGTCCGAGCGGTTGGAAAGCACGTTATCAATACAATGATTTGGGCTTCCTAGAGCGTGTTACGAACGATGCCGATACCGAGGTGTATTACCAGCTGGTCAATACGGATGCGGCAGGACGCTTAACTGAGCAATGGATGGGGGATGGCAGCACACTAACTCAAGCTTACGCGGCGAACAGTTTGCGAGTGACTTCGCAGCAAACGGTAAAAGCGGACAATAACGCCTTACAACATTTTAACTACGCCTATGACAATCTGGGCAATATGACCCAACGCCAGGATGTTACGCGCAATCTGAGCGAAGTCTTTACCTACGACAATTTGGATCGTTTAACCAGCGCTCAGGTCGCCGGTCAAACCAAAGTCGATTATGGCTTTGACGAAACCGATAACATCACCTTGAAATCGGACATTGGAATCTACGGTTACAGTACTACCCGAGCCAATGCGGTGATTGATACCGTATTGAATGGTGTGGCTTCCAACTACAGCTACGATGACAATGGCAACTTCTTCGCCGGCGACAATATGCCCGGTGCAACCTGGAGCAGCTACAACAAGCCACTGACCTTAACCGAAGGCAGTCATCGCTATGAGTTCAGCTATGGACCGAATCGAGCCCGTTATCGCCAGCTTTATCAAGAAACCGGGCAAGCGGACAGGGTGACTCATTATGTCGGCGGTAACTTTGAAGTTATTGCTCAAGGCAGCATAACCGAGTATCGCCATCTGGTGAGAGCCAATGGCCGCGTGGTCATGATGCGCAGAGAGAAAACGGGCAGTGCGCCAAGTACGGATCATGAATACCTGCACCGTGATCATTTAGGCTCAATTACCACGATCAGTAAAGAAAGTGATGGCAGCGTTCTAGGCGAAGTAAGCTACGATGCCTGGGGTAAACGACGCAGTGCCACCGATTGGGCCAGCGCTTATCAAGCACCTGCAAGCATCGATAACTTTGATCGAGGTTACACCGGCCATGAGCATCTTTCGGGTGTGGATATTATTCATATGAATGGGCGGGTTTATTCGGCGGAATTGGGTAAGATGATGAGTCCAGATCCTGTAACGTCGGAGCCGGACAATGGGAGAAATTACAATCGTTATACTTATGCGTATAACAACCCTCTTAAATACGTCGATTTGAATGGCTATGAGGTTGAAGATGCGCCCGGTGCAACATGTCCTAGAGACGGGCCTCCAGCGTGTCCGGGACCAGGGCCGCAGGGTGCATTGAATGCTTGGCTCTGGGGTGTAGGGGCTTATACGCCGCAGGAAGAAGATGACTACGATGGCTGGGTTACCGGTGATAATCGCTCAGATTCTGATGCTCCAAAGAAAGAGGAAAAGGATAAAAAGTCTGACAAGCCTGCGGTTATTGATGCAGAAAACACACGAAAAGAGCGTTTCAGACTGAATCACTACTGCAATAGGGGAGATAATCGGAGTTGTGATCGGTTGCGGGAGCTAGTGCTTTCAGATATCGCAAAAGCGTACGAATGGATTGCTAGATATCGGCCTGACATAATATCTCGTATTGGAGGAGTTTTTTCTTTAGGAACTTTTGGCGTAGTTCAAGTCAAGGATTTGGAGGATCAACCTGGTCGTAGAACACTGGGGCGAACAAATGGATTAGGGGTTATTTTTATTGATCCAATGTATGAAACTGGTGGCGAGTTGACTGGGATTTTGGCTCATGAACTATTGCATAGTTATGGTGGGCTTATCGGAAGGGGGATGACTGATTGGGGGGACATTTTTGTTGGTTGGGGATGGAGTGAACCCCATAATAAATATGATGATCGCGGGGAAAGGCATGGAAATATTTATCAAATAGGGGAAGAAATAGAGAATGAATACAATGATTGGGCAGAAGCGCAAGATCGTAGTTATTAGCTCTTTTATGTTGTTACTTGTACTTGGGTTTATTTACATTCCCAATTTTATTGATACACCTGATAAGTACAGTGATTTGTATAGTGAAACAGAACTCCAAATGTATGAATACCTATTTAGCCTGGATTCTGAGGTGCTACCGAAAGATCCGTGGGGGAATGACTACATAAGAAAGACAGTTGAAGTCGGTCAATATACTTGTGTTTTAGTATATTCCTATGGTTCAGATAGGTCTGTAGGCACTACAACTGGGCTTGGCGTTGATCTTTATAAGATTGGAAATTGTAAGCTAACAAAGGGGGATTAATATTTGTTGGTTTTTAATTCGGTATGTCTCACCTAGGAATAATCTTGAATTTCTGATTCATATCTGGAGGGCATTAAGAGCTAGTAGCAGGTGTCGATTTGTAGTCTATTGAGTTGATAGAGACTCCTATTTTAGCCCATATTCTATATTTTTATCTAGGTTGACGCTTGCTATATTTTAATGGTGGGCTTCTTTCATGAAGCTCTCAATCATTCCTCGAAATTAAAGCTAATTAGAATTTATGTCTTGCTAGTAAATTGAAATTAAGTAGAGGAGGCCTAACAGAGTGGCGGATAGCTCTCAATTAAAGTGGATGGTCAGTTCCTGTTCCTGCGAATAGAGTGAGAAAATGGATTCGGTAAGCGCATAATCGACAGCCATCTTATAGTTGATATAAAACAAACTCAGAGGTAATAATAGCTGCATCAATGTCCTGTGCTTACCTAATTCGTAAACAACTATGACTTTTAACCAAAATGAAAAAGACAAACTCCTATCCCTAAAAGGCGTAGGCCCCTCTGTTATTCAGCGCCTTGAAGAAATCGGTATCAGTTCTTTCTCTGAGCTTCGAAAATATCGAACTGAAGAGATCACGGAGCGTGTGGCAAGTATGTTGAATACGACTTGCTGGAAAAACAGTCCTCAAGCGAAAAGTGCGATTAGCGCGGCGATTGAGTTGGCTAAGGAAGAGTGCCCGTAAAAGCGCATCTTGTTCAGGTTGGGGTGGCAACCTGATGAAAGTGTCTTCTCGATATTCGATCATGGCAAACTCGGCTTTAAAACCGAGTTTGTCTGATACGGTGACTGAACCTGTTTTAAGCGGGCTTTTTCCAAGCCAACGCATCCATCCCTTTATCCAGCGGCGTTTGCATTAAGTGATTGGCGTAGTTCGAAATCGTTTTGTGAGCGATGCCGATAATCACGTCCATAATATTCTGTTTTGTGTAACCGGCATCTAAAAAGGCTTGTACTTCCTCGTCGCTGGCCCAGCCGCGTTGGCGAATCATAGTCAGTGTAAACTGGCGCAAGGCTTCGAGTTTGGGGTCTTGGTAGGCTTCTACATTGCGGGCGGAGTCGATGACACTTTGGTCGATTTTATCCATCATGGCAATGCCGGTGTGGCCGGTCATGCAGTATTCGCAGCCATGTTCGGCATTGGCGGTAAACCAGACAACGTGTTGTTGTTCTTTCGTCAGGCTGCCTTTTACAAAATATTTGGAAAGAGCCATGTAGGCTTCGGCCGCTTCGGGTGATTCTGATAGACCGGCGATCATGTTGGGAATCATGCCATAACCAGCCTGGGCTTTCTCCAATAGTGCTTTGCGTTTTGGGTCTTCAGTTTCGGTAGTGTGGAAGGTAAATTCCGCCATGATCTGGGCTCCTGGTTTTTATTGTGTTTTAGACTGACTGTTTTGGTGTTTTAATCATATTGTACATGTGTGTACAATATGATTAAAACAAAACTTTTGCGACTAGAATAGGGGCAAAGCTGACAAGGCTTTTCTATAATGGCCCGCGAAGGCTGTTTTGCGCGGTTGGGTGTTATCAGTAATTTAGGGAGATTCCATGGCTCGTCCCAGACAATTTGATCGAGAGGCTGCTGTCATGGTGGCGATGAACGAGTTCTGGCAGAAAGGCTATTCCGGCGTTTCTGTAAAATCCTTGTGTGAGCGCTTGTCCATTACCCGTTCCAGCTTCTACAACAGTTTCGAATCGCTCGATGCTTTGTTTGAAGAATCCATGAACCTGTACCTAAGCCATAACCCGATGCAGCAGTTGCAAGATGAAGATATTCCAGCAAATGAAGCAATCCGAAATTGCTTTCGGGTGTTATGTCGCTTGCGAGCAAAAGACAAATTGCACCGAGGCTGTCTGATTATTAATACTCTCAATGAGGGCAGCGCCATGCCAAAGGCGACGGCGCAGGCTCTTGAAAGCAAAATTGATAACGCTATTCATGCCCTGGAAGCTGCTGTTGAGCGCGCCAAAAAGGAAAAGCTGATTGATCGTAAGCAGAACAGTCGCGCGCTGGCACTTTGTCTGCAGTCTTTGGCAACGGGTATCAATACGCTTTCCACTCAAGTTCATGATGAAGCAGAGCTTTGGGGAATTGCCGATACGACGTTGTCGGGGCTCGGTTTTTAGGTGCAAATCGGTTTTTAATCGTAAACAAGGGTTCCGTTATTGATCAGTGCTTGCAGGATTTCTTCCTCCGTGCTGCCGAGGCTGCTTAGATCAACATCGGCCAGTACAATTTCCTGGGTGTTTCCATTGAAGGAACCGTCACCGTCGACATCAATTCGAATGACCGTATCGATAACACCATTGTTAAGCGTCGGCCTGACGTTTCCTGGGACGGAGTTGTTGTGGTCGGTGTTCGGGACCATTTGATCAGTGTTCAGAAATTGAATATCCAAAAAGTCCGTGATGCTGTCACCTGCACCTGGGTCGTAGTTGGCCAGAAGATCACCAAGGTTAAGAATATCTTCGCTGTCGTTAAAACTATAGATGGTGTCCCGATTGGTCTGTGAGCTACTGACGTTATCTTCCTGGTTAAAGATAAACGTGTCGTTTCCATCGCCGCCCAACATAACATCCAGGCCTCGGCCGCCGCGAATAATGTCGTCACCATCACCGCCTGAAATACTGTCGTCCCAGTCGCCACCGTGGATATTGTCGTTACCGTCTTCACCAAGAATGATGTCCATGCCGGTGTTGCCAATCAACGTATCGTTACCACTGCCGCCATAAATCAAATCATGCCAGCTGCCACCGTCGATGGTGTCATCTCCGTCTCCGCCATAGGCTTCATCTCGGCCGTTGCCGGCTTCGATGATGTCATTGCCGTCTCCACCGTGAAGCTCGTCAAAGCCGCTGCCACCTAGCAGATGATCGTTACCCTCATTACCGTGTAGCGTATCCGCGCCATCGCCACCTGCGATGGTATCATTACCATCAAGTCCGCTGATGTTGTCGTTTCCGTCCAGGCCAAACAGATTATCACCGCCGGCTTGATCGGTTCCTGTCAATGTGTCTGCCCCATTGGTTGGAATAATCAACGTTAAAACAGCGGCGTCACTTTGTCCTTGCTCGTCTTCCAATGTGTAGGATATCTGTTCGTTGTTTTCAACGTTCTGGGTGCCGACTAAAAAGCTGTAATTGCCATCGCGCTCGAATGTCAGGGTGCTGAGTTCGTCATGGTTATTCAGGGTAAGTTGTCCGCCGGCCGATACAGAATAAGTGAAGCTCTGACCATTATTGGTGGTACCGTTTTGGTTGCTGACAGCGGTATTTAAATCGATTGTCACGCCACGATAGAGAATACTGCTGATCTGAACAGGGCCGGTGTAGACATCGGCGCCGGAGCCGCCGATGACATTCCCCGTAATGGCGTGCCCGTGAAATTCATTTTCATCATCATTGGCTTGCAGCAAAGGGAGTGGAGCCGGTGCTTCGAGGACGGAACTGTCGCTGGCGCTGATAATGTTGCCAGCAGCGTCGCTGCTATTGGCGATAACGGTGACCGTGTCGCCTTGATTGAAGCTGCTGAAGTCCTGTTGCAGGCTGTATTGTCCATTGGCATCGATCGTGGCTTGGGTGGTGATGCTGTTGCCGCTTTGATCCTGAATCAACAGCTGCACGATGTTGCTCGCGTTTGCTTCCTGGTTCACTTGTCCGCTGATCGTTGTATTTTGCGCATCGCCAATATTAATCAGCTCGTCGCCACCATCGAGAATGGTAACGCTAATATTGCCTTCATAGCCCGCATCGATTCTGCTGGTATCTTCGGTGTTTAAAGTATTGCCAGCCTTATCGCTGATGGTCGCGATAGCGGTAACAATGTCACCGTTTTGGAAATTGCTGAGGTCGGCAATAACTTCATACCGCCCATTGTTGTCTACTGTCGCTTGCTGTTCAATTTGATTGCCGCTGTCGTCCTTGATGAGAAGGGTAACGATATCACCTGTCTGAATTTCTTCACTGTGTATTTGGCCTGTAATGGAGACGTTCTCCAGTTCTGTGGAATTCAAACGTTCGTCACCGCCATCGTTAATGGTGATATCAATCGTTCCTTCAAGCAGTGCGTCTATGCGGCTGTTGTCGCTTGCTTGGATAGCGTTTCCTGCTGGGTCCTGGGCTTCTGCTGTGGCATTTATCTCGCCTGAGAACGCAGACAAATTAACATCTACCGTGTAGCGACCTTCGTCATCAATAGTGGTTTGCACGCTAAGTGTTTGACCATTGCCGTCCTCGATAGTGATTACAATTTGATTATTGGCAGGCGCTTCAGCGCCCTGATAACGGCCGCTAATGTTGACAACGCTTTGTTCGTTCTGACTGATAACGCCGTCGCCGCCATCATCAATGTCGATGTTAATTGTGCCTTGTAAGGCAAGATCCACGAGGGATTGATCTTGTTGACTCAGCTCGTTTCCAGCATTGTCCCTGAGCGTAGCGGTGGCGGTAATTTGATCGCCATCCTGAAAGCCACTCAAGTCGCTTGTCAGTTGATAATTCCCGTTTTCATCAAGGGTGGCATGGGTGTTTATCGTGAGGCCATTTTGATTTCGGATTTCAATGTCGATTCTGCTGCCGGTCACGGCATCCAAACCTGTGGCTTGTCCATGAATCAAAACGGATTGAATTTCCTGGCTATTGAGCAAGCCGTCGTTGCCATCGGCAATATGAATGCTGAGTTCGGCAAAAACCTGGAGGTCTGCGGTTTGTTCTTGTGGAAGGTCTGGAAACAATTCGCCGCCCGCGGCGCGGGTTTCAAAGCCGGCCAGGGGAATAACTTCACCACCGTTCAAACTGAATCGAACGGCATTGGCAACGCTGGAGCCATTGCCGCTTTGTGACCCCGCCGCAGCTGGGTCCAGATCCAGGATATCTTCCAGGCTTTTTCCTTCATCAAGCAGCGCTTCAATGTCATGGATGGAGGACGAGCTTGGCTCTTCAGTGGTGATATCGTCAGCCGAGGTGGGGTTAACTTCAAACATTGTGGCGGCTCCTTCTTGAAGCGTCTGCTGCTTTTGCTCAGGGCAGTCGCAACCCTTTGCTTGATTTTTGTGAACTCTATCACGATTTTTCTGTATGAAAACTGAGCGCAGGAAAGGCTCGTTGAATTGGTAAAAAAGTATGAGCTTAATGCTTTTGCCTGTAGTTCCAGGCGATTAGATTTGGGTGTAGATGGGGACGGAAAAAGGCGTTGAATTGGGAGACGTGCTGACTACCGAGTGCCTGGGAAGTCAGCTGATGGTTTTGCTATGCGGGAATGTTCGTTTCAAAGTGGTTCACGATATCTTGCAAGGCCTCGATATACAAAGCCATATGGTAACCATCCACAAAGCCGTGATGCACATGCACAGAAAACGGCAAGACTTTCTTACCCGCGTTCTCGCTGATTTTTCCGATGGAGACTTTGGGGCAGCCTTCCGAGGCAGAAAATGCTCTCGCATGACTCATGCTGCTGAAATTCAACCAGGGCAGAGCGGAAAAGTGCAGTGCATTTGGCTGGCCTGATTCTTCATCCATAAAAATTCGCGTCGCCGTGCGGGCTTCTTCCTGTTTGCTCAGGAAATCCCGGCAGTGCTGTCGAAAATCATCTTTGTATTCAACATAGCCAAAGCTGAACAGTTGGTTGGCTCGCATAAACACATTGGAGATATGCACGGTGTCGTAAGCGAAAACATCGCCGTCAACGATTCGATAGCGCAGATTCTCAATGTGATTGGCGGCTTTGGTTGCCGCAAACAGCAGGGCAGAGGTGAAGGAAAACCCCATGCTTTTACTGAGCTGAAAAAGCTTACCGACCTCGAGATCGACACAGCAACCCCAGTAAGGCTCCTGGAAACCCTGATAAAACTCAAAGTGCTCCCTTCTTGGCCATTTGGCCATATCAATCTTCACCGTGTTGCTCCTTTGGCTGAAGTTTGGCGAGAGCGCATCTTAGAGCGTCGTTTGGGCGCTGTCACGGCTTAATCCATGGCTCTTGGTTTCTCTCTTGACCGATGCTTGAAATAATGGGTAACATTGATTCCATAAAAATAAACACGATATCCGAGGCTCCCTGCTATGCAACGTTACATGCCATATATTGCCTTCCCGATGGTGTTGTTGGGCGGGTTGTGGATCTGTTCTTCCTTATTCGGCCCCCTGGAAAACCCGGCACTGGCACCTTTTGTCGTCATATTGGCCTGGGCCATTCCCTGGATGATTTTCCTGGAATGGTGGACGCCGTACCGAGAAGCCTGGAGCCGGAATCATGGGGACGTAAAAACGGATGTCATTTATTTGCTGTTGATCCAATCCCTGTGGCCCAGATTACTCAGCGCCTTCTGGATTACCGCCTTGGCGAGCGCGACTATCTGGTGCAGTCAGAATCTGCAGTTCTTTGATGGACAGAGCTGGCCTCACCATTGGCCCCTGGCTTTGCAGCTGGTGTTGGCATTGCTCTTGGCGGAGTTTGGGCGATACTGGGTGCATCGCTGGGCCCATGAGGTCTCGTTTCTATGGCGCTTTCATGCGGTTCACCATAGCGTAGAGCGACTGTATTGGCTCAATGCGGCGCGCTTTCATCCGGTAGAGAAAATTCTGCTTCACATTCCTGAAACCTTGCCATTTATTTTATTGGGGGCCAACGCCGAAGTGTTGGCTCTGTATTTTGTCACCACCGGTATACATGGACTGTTTCAGCATTCCAATATCAAATTGAAACTGGGACCGTTCAACTACGTGTTCGCCATGGCGGAGTTGCACCGATTCCATCATTCAAAGGTGATTCGGGAATCCAATAGCAACTACGGCAACAATCTGATTATTTGGGATTTGGTCTTCGGGACTTTCTATTGGCCAAAACGGCGCGAGGTCGGGGATATTGGTTTGTTGAATCCTGAATATCCCAAGAGCTTTTTGCATCAGTGCTTGGCACCTTTCCATAAAGCCAAGTTGGATAAGCCGGCCGACTATGCAAGTAACCCTGAGAAGTATCAACAGTCTGAACAATCGCTAAGTAGAACGCAATAAACCCAATTTGCCTTGGTTCTGTCATGCTGGCGCACTAGAATAGCCGGCTTGTTGTGAGTTTATAAGCAAATTTGAGGTGATATGAGTCAGGGTGAATGCACTTCAGAAGCCAGAGCCAGTGTGCTGGATGTTTTTATTCAGTTTCTGAAGTTGGGTCTGACTTCCTTTGGCGGTCCGGTGGCGCATATTGGCTACTTTCAACGGGAATTTGTCGAGCGTAAAGCCTGGCTTAAGTCTTCGGAGTTTGCTTCCTTGCTGGCACTTTGCCAGTTCCTGCCCGGGCCAGCGAGCAGTCAGTTGGGTTTTGCCATTGGCCTTCATCGTGCCGGAATCGTTGGGGCCTTCGTTGCTTTTCTCGCTTTTACCTTACCCTCTGTGTTATCGCTGCTGCTTTTACTTTGGGTATCACCGTATCTTTCAGAAACAAACAATCAGCTGCTATTGCAGAGTTTTAAGTTATTGGCTGTAGTGATTGTCGCAGATGCTCTCTTGAGCATGGGGCAAAATCTTTGCAACAGTTGGCCCAAGCGTGGGCTTGCCATGGTGGTTGCTCTGGTATTGCTGTTCAGCTCTGTGGGGCCTTGGCCTTGTTTGATTGCGGCGGCTGTTTTTGGTTTTTTTGTCCTAAAGGAAAGTGCACCCAAGCTGGGGGGCGAGATTTCTCACGATTGTTATCCTGGCCTTTCCAGTAAGCATTCATGGCTTTTTGCCGGCGTATTTTTTCTGTTGTTGTGCGTGTTCCTAGTGCCTCCCAGATTGTTGGGTTTTGATCAGAATATTCCCGTTCTGTGGTCATTGGCTTCTGAGTTTTATCAGGCGGGAGCGTTGGTGTTTGGTGGTGGTCATGTGGTGTTGCCTCTGCTGCAAAGCAGTTTGCTGGAGCCCGGTTTGGTGACTGAAGGTGAATTTTTGACGGCCTATGGCTCGGCGCAAATTGTTCCTGGCCCCATGTTCAGTATCGCCGCTTATTTGGGCGCCGTTGCCGGCCCGGATTCCTTTTCTGTCACTGGTGCGGCAGTGGCTTTGCTGGCGATATTTCTACCCGGTTTTTTACTATTGCTGGCGGTGCTTCCGGTTTGGCAAACGTTGTTGCAGCAGGAAAAGCTTGCAGCGGCGGTGGCCGCGGTAAATGCAGCCGTTGTGGGCTTGTTGGCGGCCAGTTTTTATCAGCCGGTCGTTGTCAGCGCCGTGCACTCGATCATTGATGTGATCGTGGTCGCTGCCGGTTTTTATCTACTGCGCTTTATTAAATTGCCCGTGATCTGTTTATTGCCACTGATTCTGTTTGTTCAGGTGTTGATCGGGTAGTTGCTGGGAGTGTTTGAGGCTTCGGTAATGGCCTGAAGCCAGGCTTGGCTATTGATGCTGAACTGCTGATCGTGCCCCTGGTGATCAGAAAAACTCAGCTGTTGGGCGCATAGCTGAAGTGGGTATTGGGCGCTGCCACCGTGAGTATCTTTCTCGTTGCTTTCTCCATTATTCTTTCTATTGTCTTTTCCATAACGCGAATCGCCGATCACGGGATACCCGAGTAGGGCAGCGTGTCGCCTTACCTGATGTTTACGGCCTGTTGTGATGCGCACTTCCACTAAACTTCTGTTTCCCTCCAATACGGTTAGCTTGGAGAATTCGCTGTAAGCCGGCTTATCGTCCAGAGTCTGGTCGATGATTTGTTTTTGCTCAGGGAAGTCACCATCGACCACAATGTGGTAACGCTTTTCGATTGTGTGTTGGGCGAACAGTTCACTTAAGTGTCGGGCAGCTGCTTTGTTGTGAGCAAGTAAAATTAAGCCGCAAGCATCTTGATCCAGACGATGCACGATACGACAGGGGCGGGAAATTGCCTGCTCGGCGACACGAACCAGTGCGCAATGATCGGCGAAACGGCTGCCCTGTGAACGCATCCCCCTGGGTTTTAGCCAAACGCTGTAATCTTGAAGATCTTTAATCAGTTCGGCTTGTTGAGGAATTTGGGAGAGAATGTCGGGCTGATAATAAAAGTGCAGTTGTGCAATGTCTTTGCAGTTATCGCTGTTGCGACGCAAGGGCAGGGCTTTTTTGCCGCGTTGGCGCCACACGGCGCCTTTACTCATGGCTTGCTTGATGACGTTGCGTGAAAGACCGCTGTGTTCGACGAGTAAATCCAGTGGGCTGCGATGGGCCTTATCGCTGTCGATGTTAAGATGATATTCCTGAACGTCGCTCATGGGGAAACACTGGATCGTTGTTGATTAGTGGGCATCAAACATCTGGATCATGTAGCCGGTTTCCAGTGCTTCGGCCAGAGCTTTGTCGTTTTCGATTAGCTTGCTGTCAAGTTTATCGTTCGGAATCAACTTGCGTTTTTCGATATGAATATCGTGAAAACCTTCTTTAAACAGAAAAATCTGACAAAGCTTTTCTGCACCGAACATATCTTTGAAATCGATATAGACAATGAACGGGATGCTGTCTCCGGCTTTGAAACCCGGCTGCTCTTTTTTGGATTTGGCCGTGACAGAGAAAATAAACATAGTGCGTTTCCAGAAATAATAAGAGCTGCATCTTGAAAGATACAGCTCGATTGAATCAGGTGGTTAAAGCGATACGGATGGCATCGAGATTGAGTTGTGCGCTGGCAATGGCTTCGCGAATGGCATCGCGTTTTGTGATCAAATGCTCCACTTCTTCCTGACGAATATTGGGGTTCACCTGGGCCAGAGCCTGCAGGCGTTCAATTTCTTCGCCCAGTTGATCATTGGCTCGATCCAGGGCAGCCTGGCGTTGTTTTTCCTGCTCAGGGGCGGCCATCTGTTCGGCTTTGTCGATCAGGCTGGTAATGGCCTCGCGCCCCTGGCGAGCAATTTCCTGTGCGGTACGCTTCGGAATTTTCTGACCCAGTTGATTAAAGTGTTCAACCTTAATAATGTTGGAAAAATCCTTATCGTTAGCATCGACCACAACGCGAACAGCTTGCACTGGCATATACCGGCTGAGCTGCAAGTGCTTGGGTGCCTGGTAGCTCATGGTGAAAATGGCTTCCAGCAATAAGTTACCGGCTTTCAGTGGTGGCAACTTAATGCTGCAAATACAGGTGTTGCCTTTATCGCCGCTGCGAATCATGTCCATCGCGCCAACCACCATGGGGTGTTCCCAGCTTAAAAACTGCATGTCGTCGCGATGAAGCGCTTTCTGGCGGCTTACTGTGCCGGTAAAGCCATCTTCCGGCAAACCGGGGAAGTGACCTTCGCGCATATGATCGCCGGGGCGCATAATCAATGTGGCTTCGCTGTGGCCTTCGCTGTCGACCCCATAGCTGTCAAAGACGCTTTCCAGATAGTCCAGCAACTCGCCATCGTTTTCGTGCTCACTGATATTTTGTACCAGCTCGTCGGCGTGTTCCTGATTGAAAGAACTCAGTTCCAGAAGGTGGTTACGACCTTCGGCAAGTTTGGCGTTCAGGGCATCACGTGCTTCAGCGGTTTGCTGGTGCAACTGTGAGTGCTCAGCGCCGGCATTGGTCAATGCCTGGTCCAGTGTGTCGCCGAATTGCTGGCGCAGATGATGCGCGCCTGGGCAAGCGTGCTCAAAGGCGTTTAAGCCCTGGTGATACCAGTTAAGCAAAACCTCCTGGGCGGTGTCCTGATAATAGGGTACGTGAATCTGTACGGTATTTTCCTGACCAATGCGATCGAGGCGGCCAATGCGTTGCTCCAGCAGATCGGGGTTGCTCGGCAAATCAAACAAAATAAGGTGTTGTGCGAATTGGAAGTTGCGGCCTTCACTGCCAATTTCAGAACAGATTAAGATATCGGCACCGTCTTCCTGATCGGCAAAATACGCCGCCGCGCGGTCACGCTCCAACAAGCTCATGCCTTCATGGAATACGGCACTGGCCAGCCCCACGCGCAGTCGAATGTGAGATTCCAGATCCAGAGCGGTATCGGCGTGGTGGCAAATCAATAAGGTTTTTTCATGGCGGTGTTGCTTCAACCAGTCTTTTAGCCACTGTACGCGATCGTCGTGATTCAACCAGCTTAAGCCCCATTGATGCTCGGCCTGCAACACACCGTCCAGCCCTCGCTCCAGCTGACTGAAATCGTCTCGCCAGTCTGCGGGTTTTGGCAGCGGGTAGGGCAGCAGCTTGCGGCTTGGGAAGCCGGCAATGTTGTCGCGGGTGTTGCGCATCAGTACCCGGCCCGTTCCATGCTGATCCAAAATGCGAGCGATGGCATACTGCGCCGCTTTTTCCGGTTCGCCAATGAGTTGCTGGTAGTGACTCCACTGGTGCTCACCCAGCCACTCTTGCAACTGATTCACAGCTGCGTCGCTCAACGCTTCGCCTTTTTGCAGAGCCATGACTAAATGGTTTACATCGGTGTAGCTTTCTTCTTCAGTGAGGTACTGTTCCAGGCTTGGGTAGCGATCGGGGTCCAATAGCTGCAAACGTGCAAAATGACCTTCAATACCCAGCTGTTCGGGTGTTGCAGTCAACAATAATAATCCACGACTGTGCTCGGCTAATTGTTGCACACATTGGTATTCCTGGCTCGGGCCGCTTTCACTCCATTCCAGATGATGGGCTTCATCAACCACGAGCAGATCCCAGTCGCAGGCAAGGGCTTCCTGCAAGCGTTCTGGGTTTTCTGTGAGAAAACTCAGTTGCGTAATAATGAGCTGGCTGCTCTCGAAGGGGTTTTCATTGTCTTCGATGGCTTCACAGCGAGCCTGGTCAATAATACTGAAGCTGAGATTGAAGCGGCGCAGCATTTCCACCAGCCATTGGTGAACCAGACTGTCGGGCAAAACGATCAGCACACGTTCGGCCATGCCGGTAAACAGCTGTTTATGAATGATCATGCCGGCTTCAATGGTTTTACCCAGGCCCACTTCATCGGCCAGCAAAACGCGGGGGGCGTAACGGCTGGCGACTTGCTCGGCAATATAAAGCTGGTGAGGCAGTAATTGCACCCGGGCCCCGGACAAGCCCTGTACTGGCTGTTGACCGATGGTTTCCAGTTCCTGCAGAGTTCGGTAGCGCAAGGCAAAACTTTTTGGAGAATCCAGTTGACCGGCAAAGAGACGATCCTTCGGGGCGCTGAATTGAATAAAGCTGGTCAGCTCCAATTCGCTGATGTTCACTTCTTCGCCATTGGCAGTAAGGCCCGCGTAAATCAGGATGCCTTCGTCTTCCTCAATGTGCTCAATCGTAAAAAGTTGATTATCAATCGTACTGACACTGTCGCCCTTGTGGTAAATCACTCGATTGAGTGGCGCATTGCTGATCGCATAATGGCGACGTTCACCGACGGCGGGAAAGCTGATTTCAACCATACGCTCATCGGCATCAACGATGATGCCAAGGCCCAGTTCGGCTTCGGTATTACTTACCCAGCGCTGGCCGGGACAAAAACTGTTTACAGATAGTTCAGACAAGAGGGTTCCTGCTTTGCGGTTGTGGCGCTCAAAATTAAGGCGGCGATAATAGGTCCAAGCGGCGATTCTGACAAGGCTTCATCACGGATATAAAGGCTTTATGGCGAATTTGGGACAGTAGTACATGCTCTGTCACTATGAACGCTTACACGGAGGTCGCCTTTTTGTTACTTTTAAGGCCTAATCATAGTTCATTGCGACTCAGTGAGAGGAAATTATGTCCGTAAAATTTGCCAAATCGACTCTATTAAGCGCGGCTTTGCTCAGTGTAAGTGCAGGCCTTGCTGCCCAGCAAGACTTTTCCAAGGTGGAGATCACTCATGAAGCCGTCGCGGGGTCCATCTTTATGCTACAAGGGTCAGGTGGCAACATCGGTCTGCTGGTGGGCGAAGAGGGGAACCTGATGGTAGATGATCAGTACGAGCCTCTGGCGCCTAAAATTAAAGCGGCCATCGGCAAGCTCAGCCAGCAGCCTGTTCGCTATGTGCTGAACACCCACTGGCACTTTGACCACACCGGTGGCAATGGTGAGTTTAACAGCAACGATACGTTGATGATTGCCCAGGACAATGTTCGTGCTCGCATGTTGAGTGGCGGCGAAATCAAAACCTTCAATGCCAAGATTCCGCCTGCGAAGCCTGAAGCTCTGCCAGAGCTGACCTTTAAAGAGCGCCTGCAGTTGCATTTCGCCGGCGAAGATATTGAAGCGCTGGCCATGCCAAATGCACACACCGACGGCGATGCCATCGTGTTCTTCAAGAACAGCAATGTGGTGCATATGGGGGATTTGTATTTCAAGGATGTTTATCCCTTTGTGGATCTAAGCAGTGGCGGTTCGGTAACGGGTGTTTTGGCGGCGGTAAATGGCGCATTGGCTCGCATGGATGAGCAAACCAAAGTAATCCCCGGTCACGGTTCCCTGAGTAACAAAGCGGAACTCACTGATTATCGCAATATGCTGCAAACCTCGATTGATGTTGTCGGCAAGCTCAAGAAGGCTGGCAAGAGTTTGGAAGACGTGAAAAAGGCTGACCCATTGGCCAAGTTGAATGGCCAGTTTGGCGATGGTTTCATCAAGCCGGAATTGTGGCTGCAATTCGTTTATAAAAGTTTGTAATTCAAAAATCCCCGGCCCAGGCCGGGGATTTTTATTTTCGAGACTTGTTGTTCTTTATTTAAGGTGTCTGAATTTCTGACGCCTGGTTTCCCGAATATTTTCCCGCTGATTCTTTTTGGTCTATATTTTCTGTTTTGCCAATTTTGTTTTTAAACGCCAGTTTGGAAAGTTTGCAATTTTGACAACAGAATGGATTCTTATTCTCATCATTTTAAAAGCGTCAAAAAGCCGTAAAACGAAGGGTTTTCAGGTGTTTTTTGCCTAACGTGTTAAGCATTGTGCGGGCGCTTGTGTGTCCGTAACTCGCACGCTTTTGAGGGAAAATAATAAAAATATAATTCGGGCTAAAAAACCAATCAAAAGTACCAGCAGATTTGGTTGTCTTTATTGGGTTTATCACCGATATTTAATCTATAGTGTTTTTGCCCGATAAGCTTGCGAGCTATTCGAGCAGTGCTATGTTTGAAGTGATAGGTTTAAGTGAGCTGTTCATTTCTGGACGTTATGGCAGCCATAACACAGCGAGCACAATGCTCCTAATTTCCCGCTAGAGGTATTAGCTGCTCAATCCAGGCAGTTTGTTACACAAAGTGCCCAACGAAAGGGGTTACTCAAGTGATTGATAAGAATCAATGGCTTTTAGAATCAGACTCTTCCAATTTCTGTCTGAACAAATGGCAAAAAACCGTCGGGCTCATGGCTGAGTTGTACGACGCGCCGGTTGGTTTGATTATTCAAGCCAATCATCAGGGTTACCAATACACCGCATCCAACTTTGGTAAGAGAGGGCCATACCCGGCCGGGATGACCTATGGACCGGATGCCAATGTATTTGCACGGGCGGTGGTGGATAGCGGGGAGACACTGTATGTCTCCGATGCCCAGGCGGAACCGCTGTGGGCCGATAACCCGGAAGTCGTGGATGAGGGCTTTTGTTCCTTTTTAGGTATGCCTATTTTTTGGCCAGATGGCTCGGCTTTTGGTTGTATCTGCGTGATGGATCATTCCATTACTGCCTATGGTGATGCTTTTATGCGCTTGATGGTCCAGTTGCGAGATTTGATCGAGCAGGACCTGCAACTCTGGGATCAGTTTGAGCTGATGCGGGAAATGGCGCTAAAAGATCATCCAGACGACATTTATAATGCCCAGGGGCTGAGCACGCTGGGGCAGTCCTGTATGCAGTTCGCCCGCCGTTACGGTTTCGATATCGGTGTTATTGGTGTGAGTGTTGAGGGCCTGCCGTTATCTTCGGCCAAATCGGAGTACGAGCAGGGCGTTTCGCAAATCGGTGAGACGATTCAGGCGCGCTTACGTGGCTCCGATGTTGTAGCCCGCATGAGCGATGACAGCTTTGTGGTTGTGGCTCTGGCCAATAGTCCCGATGAGATTGAACTGCTCTGCCAGCGCTTGCAAGAGGCTGTCGGTGAATTAGGTGAGGGGCTGACGCTTTCCTGTACCCAACAGTTCTATCCACTGGATAAAGCGCCGAACGTAGAAATGATGCTGCGCGGTGCTGCCAAGGTTGCTTAGCAGAAACGCGCGCTCAGGCAAGACACCGCCGCCTGAGTACACGCCTCAGACCTGACCAATAGAGCCCAAAGACCGTTGAAGCGCGAGCCTCAGCGGTTTTTTTGTGCCATTGAATTTCAGTATACTTAACCCCATCTTGATAACAACGAACAGCGAGCCGTACCTGTGATGGCACCTGCTGCGCGACACTCGTTGCAACACTCTTTGAATATCTTGGAAGCCTGGAATGAACGAATTTATTGTTGATGTCACCATGGAAAATGCTCAGCAGATGCTGATCGATGAATCCATGCAGCGCCCGGTGGTGGTCGATTTTTGGGCTGATTGGTGTGCGCCCTGTAAAAACCTGATGCCTATTTTGGAATCATTGGCGAATGAGTACGCCGGGGCGTTTCTGTTGGCCAAAGTTAATGCCGATGAGCAACAACAGATAGCGGCCCAGTTTGGTGTGCGCAGTTTGCCAACGGTGATTGTTATGCAAAATGGTCAGCCGGTGGATGGTTTTCAAGGTGCCCAGAGTGAAGCTCAGGTTCGTGAAGTTCTGAGTAAATATTTACCCAAGCCCTGGGATGCTTTATTGCAACAGGCTGCGCCACTATTGCAAGAAGAAAAATGGGCCGAGGCCCTTGAGTTATTGCGCCAGGCCTATGACTTATCGTCTTCCGATACCGCCATTGGAAAAACTCTGGCGCGTGTTTATATTGAGTTAAATCGTTGCTCCGAGGCGGAAACCATTATTCAGGCGATTCCGATGGCCGAGCAGGATGCCCAGTATGAGCAACTGTTAGCGCTGCTGGAGCTGAAACAAAACGCCGCGAAGTCTCCGGAAGTGACGGCATTGGAAGAAGCGTTGGCGGCAGATCCGGACAATGTGGACTTGCAGCTGCAGCTGGCGGTGCAATATTCCCAACATCAGCATTCAGAAGAAGCACTGGAGCTTTTGTTATCAATGTTACGCAAAGACATTAACTGCAAAGATGGGGAAGTAAAGAAAACCACATTGGACATTATTGCGGCGCTGGGCAAAGCCGATTCCATGGCGATTAAATATCAACGCCAGGTTTTCAGTTTGTTGTATTAAAAAACACAGGAAGTGCAGTCAGGAAGGACCTCGTGGGATGCAGCACAGGCTACCTCCCACATTTCAAGGTTAAGGCAATAAGGCCAGCGTTTTTATGCTGAAGCGCTCGGTCTTGCGGAAACCGCATCGCGCCAGCGTTGGATGTTGCTGTGTTGCTCACCTGGATTCAGCTTCATGACGCGGGCAAAGTCAATGGCACAAATTGCGGTGATATCCGCAATGCTGAAACTGTCGCCTGCAATAAATTCATTCTGGCTGAGCTGGTGTTCCAGAACATCGTAAAACTTCATGGCTTGCTCACCACAGACTTCGCCCCATTCTTTCACGGGTGTTTCGCGATCTTTGAAATAGCCGGTTACGTTTCGAAAGCAGAACCCGACATTCATCATTAGATTGAATTCCACTAAACGTTGCCACATGTCAATTCGGGCTTTTTCTTCCGGGTTACTACCCATCAGTGGTGTATTGGCGGGATCGAGCTCTTCAAAGTAGCGACATATAGAAACGGTTTCGCTGATGTAACTGCCATTATCCAGTTCCAGAACCGGAATGCGACCACCCGGATTTTTGGCTAAAAATTCCGGTGAAATGTTTTCACCACCGACAATATCCACCTGCACGTATTCCATATCGATGCCTTTTTCTGCCAAAAACATGCGAACGCGGCGGCCATTGGGCGTGGAATTGGTTTCGAAAATTTTCATGCTCAGATCCTGTTATGTTGGGCTCAATGCTCTTCATCTTAGGGCTTGATGATCGTGGAGACAATGGCATTGAACTGAATTAAAAGGGCTTTGGGCAATTATTTTTTGAGTTTGAGAGGGCAAATGGCGGAGTGTTGGGCGAAGGCGCAGTAATCCACTAAAAAATGGCAGGATTGGCTTTGTACTCAGGCGGCGAGGTCTAGCTGGTGCTGAGATTCAGTTCGCCCTGATTGTCTTCAGTTGTTTCCTTGCCAATCGAGCGGGTGATATCAAAACTTGGGTCTTGCAGGCGGCGATGTTGTTCCAGAATAAAATCTTCCAGTTTGTCGGCAATCATCGGACGAGCAAACAAGCTCCCCTGGAATAAATCACAGCCATAGGTTTTTAACAGCAATAGATGATGGCGCAGTTCAACGCCTTCGGCGACCACCTGCAAACGATAGTGCTGACCAATCGCGAGAATGGATTTCACCAGCACCACATCATCATGATTGTGTTCCAGTTCGCTGATGAACGACGTGTCGATTTTGAGTTCGTGAATCGGCAAGCGCTTCAGGTAGCTCAAGGAAGAAAATCCAGTACCAAAATCATCCAATGAGGTGTAGATACCCATCTCAAGCAATTGATTGATGAGATCCACCATGCTGTTGAGATCCGACATAAAGGTATTTTCGGTGATCTCCAGCATTAAAAAGCCGGGCGGCAATTCGTGTTTCTCACACAGGGACTCAATGATTTTCAGGAAGCCGGGATGTTCAAGTTGCTGGGGGCTGACATTCACCGAGAGACGAATGCGATGATCCGGGTGCAGCTGCTGGTTCAGTTGGTGAATTTCTTCCACCGCATTTTGTAAAACCTGTTTGCCCAGTTCGATAATAATGCCGGACTCTTCGGCAATAGGAATAAATGTAGCCGGGCTGATTTCTCCCCATTCCGGATGATCCCACCGACACAGCGCTTCTACGGCAACGGGACGATAGTGACGGTCGAACTGCAATTGATAATGCAGCTTCATTTGATTTTTAGCCAGCGCTTTATGCAGCTCGTTTTCCATGGCAATGCGACGGTCAACGGCTTCGTAAATGGATGCCTGGAAAACCTGGACCCGATTGCGGCCATCTTGCTTGGCCAGATACATCGCCATATCGGCTTTTTGTAATGCGGATTCACTGGATTCGCCCCCGAGAGGAAATACCATTACGCCAATGCTGGCGGTAATGTGGCAGTCACCGGATTCCAGTGGAATAGGGAACTCCAGGGATTGTAATAATTTGTCGGCCAGTTGCTTGGCGTGTTCAGTGGCTTTGTCGATGTTGCCATCGAGATCTTCCATCAGCACAACAAACTCATCACCGCCAAGGCGCGCGAGGGTATCCTGGCTGCGGATTAAACCTTGAAGGCGAGAAGAAAACAGTTGCAGTAGTTCGTCGCCCGCTGCATGGCCGCGAGAATCATTAATGTTTTTAAAGCGATCCAGGTCGATAAACAACAGGGCCAGTTTGTGCGTGCGGCGGCGAGAATTTTCAAAGCTCTGTTCGAGTCGGTCCAGAAACAAACGTCGATTGGGCAGACCGGTGAGGGCATCATAGTAAGCGAGGTATATCGCTTCTTCCTGGGCGCGCTTTCGTTCGCTGATATCCCGAAACACCACCTGCAACACTTCACCGCCTTCGATGGGCAGGGCGGTTAACAGGATTTCTACCGGGATAATATAATTGTCTTTACTGCGGGCCTGCCATTCAAAGGTATGGCTGCCCTGGCTGTGGGTTTTGAAAATCATTTCCTGGAATTTTCCCAGGCTCAGGGCGCTTTCGGATTTGCTGATGCGCACCAATTGCATCAAGCCCATTCCGAGCACGTCTTCTTTGGCGTTGTAGCCAAACAGTTTCAAGGCGGCCTGATTGCAATCGGTGACCGCGCGGGATTGCAGAACGAAATGAGCATCGCCCGAGGCTTCAAAGAGAATGCGGTATTTTTCTTCGCTACGCTGAAGTTGTTGTTCAATGCGTTTCCAGCGACTCAGATCTTCATTCAGCAGGCGATTGGTTTCGGCCAGGGCTTCAATCTGTTCGTAGCGGGTCTGCGATGTCAGCTTCTTGGCTTCTTCGTCTTCAATCATCTCGGCTAACTACCTATAACTGCCGCCTTGAGTCTAACAGTGGTTCGCCCACAAGTGCTGGGGGCTATGACCATAGAAACTCCGAGGTTTTGTCTCGGGATTTTGTCTTCGTCTAGTAATTCCATACGCCCAATCAGTTCATGCCCCGCAAAGCCAAATCGCGAGGCGCTCCAGTTCAAGGGGCCCGGTAGAGGTGATGAGAAGCTAACGGCTGGCTTCGGGTGATCGCTACTCCGGCTAAAAGCGTTTCCCACTTCTTATTAGACTAGTCTTTTTTTGTTTATATACAAACCATAGTTAGGGTTCGTTCAGGCTAATCTGGCGGAAAATACCCTGAATGGTCGTTTGAAGCTATCAGTCGAAGGTATGTGCTTCACGGAGCTGTGGAACAGTTCATGATCTCCTGATTTCTGGCATAATGCGCGACCTGATCAAACCGCTACATTCGGCACTGATGTTGAGAGGCTGTGTATGACCGCTTTGCTAAAACCGACCCACAAACCGAACAACCCCCATTTCTCTTCCGGCCCTTGCAGCAAGCGCCCGGGCTATTCTGTCACAGAGCTGGACATCAGTACGTTGGGGCGCTCCCACCGCTCGACCATTGGCAAGGCTGCCTTGCAGAAAGCCTGCGAGCAAACGGCTGAGTTATTACAGCTGCCCGAGGACTACCGGGTGGGCATTGTGCCGGCTTCCGATACCGGCGCTGTCGAAATGGCCCTGTGGTCGTTGCTGGGCCCGCGTCCAGTGGACGTTTTGGCCTGGGAATCCTTTGGCCGAGGCTGGATGACGGATATCTCCAAGCAGCTGTGTCTCGACAATGTTCGCTTGATCGATGCGGACTATGGTTATCTGCCCGATCTGAGTCAGGTGAATGCCGATCACGATGTGGTGTTTACCTGGAATGGTACGACCTCAGGGGTTCGCGTTCCTAATGCCGATTGGATCAGCGATGAGCGCGGGGGCTTGACCATTTGCGATGCAACCTCGGCGGTTTTCGCGATGGATATGCCCTGGGAGAAGCTCGATGTGGTGACTTTTTCCTGGCAAAAGGTGTTGGGCGGCGAGGGTGCCCATGGAATGCTGATTCTAAGCCCGCGTGCGGTCGAACGACTGGAGAACTACCAGCCACCGTGGCCACTGCCCAAATTGTTCCGTATGACCAAAAACGGCAAGCTGATTGAGGGCATCTTTAAGGGCGCCACGATCAATACCCCGTCCATGCTGGCGGTGGCGGACTACCTGGATGCCTTGAATTGGGTTGAAGAAAACGGCGGCCAGGGCTGGGCCGTTGCCAAGGCTGAAAGCAATCTCGCGGAGATACAGCGTTTTGTGGCCGAGCACGATTGGATTGATTTCCTGGCAAAGGATGAGAAAACCCTGTCGAGCACCAGTGTCTGCCTGACGCTTGAAGCCAGCGCAGAGCAGTTGAAAGCCATTTGTGCCTTGCTGGCCGAAGAAAATGTGGCCTTTGATATTGAATCCTACCGCGATGCGCCGGCAGGTTTGCGCATCTGGTGTGGTGCTACTGTCGAGTCGGCCGACATTGCGGCCATGTTGCCGTGGTTAGCCTGGGCCTACCAGGAGGTCTGTTCGCAATAAGGCGCGAATTGCCCGGGAAAGCCTTGTGCTTTCTCAAGTTTTCGCTGCAAAATTCACCATGCTGGCCAGGCTTTAAGCAGCTGCAAAACCTGGCTTGCAACTTGGTAAAAAAGCACGGATAATGCCGCGCTCTTGCAATGGTGGCTCTTGTCGGTCCCCTCGCAATGATTAGCTGCGAACCCCGCCAGGCCCGGAAGGGAGCAACGGTAGCAGTGAGTTCATGTGCCGGGGTGTGGCTGGCTTGAGCCGCCACCCAAGATCCACTCAGGATCGATAATCTTTCCCATCGTTATTCCTTTTTATCCTACTCGAACCGCAAAAATGCACATGCTGTGTAATAAAGCTGTCGCTAACCGTAGTGGCTATCGGGCTGTCTGGGATATAATGGCCGGATTGTAAAATAGGAATACACAACAGCGATGAGCTATCAGGTTTTGGCCCGCAAATGGCGGCCACGTATTTTCCGTGAGATGGTGGGGCAGGAGCATGTATTGCGGGCCCTGATCAATGCTCTGGACCACAACCGCCTTCACCATGCCTACCTGTTTACCGGCACCCGCGGAGTGGGTAAAACCACCATTGCCCGAATCCTGGCGAAATGCCTGAACTGTGAGCAGGGGGTTTCCTCTGAACCTTGTGGTCAATGCGGCGCCTGCGTCGAAATTGCCGAGGGACGCTTTGTTGATTTGATTGAAGTGGATGCGGCCTCGAAAACCAAGGTCGAAGATACCCGTGAGCTGCTCGACAATGTGCAATACGCTCCGACTCGCGGACGCTATAAAGTCTACCTCATCGATGAGGTGCATATGCTCTCTAACAGCAGTTTTAACGCACTGCTGAAAACGCTGGAAGAGCCGCCTCCCCATGTGAAGTTTTTGCTGGCAACCACCGACCCCCAAAAGTTGCCGGTCACTGTTTTGTCCCGCTGTCTGCAGTTCAATCTGAAGAACATGAACCCGGAACGCATCGTTGGGCATTTGCAGTTTATTCTCGATAAAGAAATGGTGCCCTTTGAAGAGCCCGCCCTGTGGCAGCTTGGTCGCGCTGCGGATGGCAGTATGCGTGATGCTTTGAGCCTAACGGATCAGGCGATCGCCTTTGGCAGTGGCAAGGTTCATGAGGCTGAAGTGCGCTCCATGCTGGGCACACTGGATCAATCTCATATCGTATCGATTTGTCAGGCCTTGGCCGCCGGTGATGGCAGCCAGGCTTTGCAGGTGGTTGCCCAGATGTCAGAGCAGGCGCCGGATTACGATTCCGCGCTTGCCGAGTTATTGGCGCTGCTGCACCGAATTGCCATTGGGCAGGCCGTACCGGATGCCGTCGACAACAGTGCCGGTGATCGAGATCAGGTATTGGCCCTGGCTCAACAGATGGCCGCCGAAGATGTTCAACTGTTTTACCAGACGGCTTTGCTGGCCCGTCGCGATTTGCCCCTGTCACCTGACCCTCGTGGTGGTTTTGAGATGGCGGTATTGCGGATGTTGGCGTTTAAGCCCCAGGGTGTTCCCAAGGTGCCGAATAAGCCCCTGGCCAACAGTGGGCCGGCGGTAGCGCCACCAGCTACACCAACGCCCGTGACGGACAATTCCGTTGCTGCTAGCCCGGCGGCCCCGGCAACTGCTGCGCCAACGCCGGCTGTTGAGATTCCTCCACCCGCTGAGCCGATTCCAATCGTAGAGCCGGCTCCTGTGGCTACCAATATGGAGGCCTCTGTTGATACGGCGCCAGCAGGCCCAACCCCAACAGTCAGCGCTTCAGAGGTTCCGGTGGAACCGGCCCAGCCTATCGAGGCACCTCATCAGGATGCTCCAGCGGTTCCAGAAGCCGCTATGCAAACCCAAGCGATGCCCCATAGCCAACCAGCGGCGATAGAGAATCAGGTTGTTGCACCTGAAACCTCAGCTGTCGCGGAAGTTCATGCGCTTGCTCAGTCGGCCCCGACAATAGAGGCGCAAGCCCAGCCAGCTGCGCAGATCTCAGAACCTCAAACCGTTGTTCAAACGGCTGCTGAACCCGAGTTGAGCAACAGTGAATTGGTTGATATCCGTGGCCTGGCTCAGGAGGTTGTGGATACACTCAAGCCGGAATCGGAGCTTGCCGCTGAACCTGAAGCGCAGCCCGTCACTATTGCTCCGGTGCAGCCAATTGCCTACGAGGCCCTTGATCCGGATAACTGGTTCGACCTATATCGCCAATTGGATTTCAGCGGGGTATTGCAAGCTACCGCGTCTAACTGCGCGTTGGTTCAGCGTCAGGAAAACGGTTTGGCCTTTGTGCTCGATGAGAGTAATAACCACCTTTATGATATCGCCCACCAACAGCGTATGGCGGATATTTTCAGCGAATATTTTGGGCGTCCACTGCAGGTTCAAATTGTGCAGGGTAATGCCGGTGACGTGACTCCCGCGTCAATCATTGCGCGTTTGAAAGCCCAGCGTCAGGCTGAGGCATTGGCGGCGATTGAAACGGACCCAACCATTATTCAGTTGATCGAAGAATTTGATGCGAAGTTAATTACTGACAGCGTAGTGCCGCTGGGGCCTGATCCGTTGAAGGCCTAAAACGTTAACATCAGAACGTTGAAATACATTAACCGCATACGCAAGTGAAGCCTAAGAGAACGTATTGAGGAATTAACCATGAAAGGTCTTGGGGATTTAATGAAGCAGGCCCAGGAAATGCAGGCCAAGATGCAGAACATGCAGGAAGAGCTCGCCAATGCCGAAGTGCAGGGCGAGGCCGGTGCCGGTTTGGTCAAAGTGATTATGACCGGGCGCCACGATGTCAAAAGCGTTTCCATTGATGCCAGCCTGATGGAAGAAGACAAAGAAATTCTGGAAGACTTGTTAGCCGCAGCGGTTAACGATGCTGTGCGCCGTGTTGAAGATGCCAATCGCGAAAAGATGGGTAACATGACCGCTGGCATGGGCATTCCCCCCGATTTTAAAATGCCATTTTAATCAGGCCGCTCTCTGAATGTTTAGCCCCCTAATTGATGAATTGATTAATGCTCTGCGTATATTGCCGGGCGTTGGTCCTAAATCGGCCCAGCGTATGGCGCTGCATTTGCTCGAACGCGATAAACCCGGCGCGGCAAAATTAGCCAGCAGTTTGCAACAGGCGATCGAACATGTTGGTCGCTGCAAATTGTGCCGTACGCTCACGGAGCAGGATATTTGCGCTACCTGTACGAACCCGCAGCGTGACAGCCGTTTATTGTGTGTCGTAGAAACCCCCGCAGATGTTCTGGCCATCGAACAGGCTGGTAATTATTCCGGCCGCTATTTTGTGTTGCTGGGGCATTTGTCGCCCATTGATGGCATTGGTCCGGAAGACATCGGTATCGATGTGTTGCTGGAGCGATTGCAAAACGAGCATATCGAAGAACTTATTCTGGCAACAAACCCAACCATCGAAGGCGAAGCTACGGCACATTATCTCGCCGAGCAGGCCAAACGTCTCGAAGTCAGAGTTTCCCGAATTGCACACGGCGTGCCATTGGGTGGTGAACTGGAATACATCGATGGTGGTACATTGGCCCATGCCTTCAATTCTCGTCAGGGGCTATAAGCGTGACTTCTGAAACTATTAATACTGTATGGCTGGATAACTCCCAGGCATTGAATGAACTTTGTCAGCGTTGTTCGGCGTTGCCGGCGATTGCTGTCGATACCGAATTTATGCGCAGCAGTACGTTTTATCCGAAGGTTGGATTGCTGCAAATCAATGATGGTGAACAGAACTTTTTAATTGATCCTCTGGCGTTTGATACCCAGGACCTTGAGCCCTTGCGTGCCCTTTGGCAGAACAAGGCTGTGGTTAAGGTGTTACACGCCTGCTCGGAGGATTTGGAAGTTTTTCAGCACTGGTTGGGGGTGGTTCCTCAGCCCTTGTTTGACACACAAATGGCGGCCAACTATGCCGCCTGTGGTTTTTCCCTGAGCTATGCCAAACTGGTTCATCAGTTTTTAGATCTTGAGTTGGAAAAAGGTGAAACCCGAAGCGATTGGCTGAAGCGTCCGCTTAGTGAGTCCCAATGCCATTACGCGGCGCTCGATGTGGAATATCTGTTGGAAATCTACCAGCGTTTAAAAACCATGCTGGAGCAAAAGCAGCGTCTGGAATATCTACAAGAGGATTGCCAGCGCCTGCTGGATAATGCCTGCATGGAATTCGAACCGCGTTCTGCATACTTAAAAGTGAAGTCTGCCTGGCGATTGTCATCGCGTAGCCTGGGCGTGTTACAGGCGCTGTGTGTTTGGCGCGAAGAGCAGGCACGCGAGCGTGATATTCCCCGTAATCGTCTGTGCAAAGATCCTCAGTTATTCACAATGGCTAAGCGTCCTCCGAAGCGTGTGAAAGATTTGGCTCGGGTGGAAGGCTTGCCGGGTCGAACGCTGCGCGAAGACGGTGAAACCTTGGTGCAGATTGTTGAACAGGTTTTGGATGACAACAGCAATTGGCCTAAAACTCTGGACAAGCCTTTAAGTGTTGATCAGGGCCAGCAGTTAAAAATGCTGCGCGAACACGGCCATCAGTTGGCTGAATCTATGGGCCTGGCGCCTGAGCTTTTGTTCAACAAAAAGGAATGGGAAGAATTAATCCGGCATTTGCTGTTTAACCGCCCGTTGCAGTCCAGTCGGTTTAACGGCTGGCGTGGAGAGCAGTTTTTGCCCGTGCTGCTGAGATCGTTCAGAGACCGTGTTAAGTAAGCGCTGTCCATAAAAATCCCGGGTTGTGCATCAGCCTGGCGAAAGTATTTTGAAGAGAGCTTTGAATCGTGAACAAGCTGATTTGTGAAATTTTCCGAAGCCCCAAGGAAGAGGGCCTGTATTTGTATGTCGATAAATCCAAAGGCTTGGTTGACGTTCCGGAAGCATTACTTGAAAAATTTGGCACGCCTAAACCTGCAATGACAATGTTGTTGGATGAGGGACGCAAGCTGGCCAAAGCCGACAGTAAAAAAGTGTTGGCAGCAATCGAAGAGCATGGTTACTACCTGCAACTTCCGCCACCGAAGGAAGCGTATATGCAGGAAGTGAATCACCATAACTCGAAACTGTTCTGATGGTCTTCTGGCAGGAAAAAACGCTTGAGCAGATGACCCCTAGAGAGTGGGAGTCACTTTGCGATGGCTGCGGGCAATGTTGTCTGCATAAGCTGGAAGATGAAGATACGGGTGCGTTTTATTACACTGAAGTCGCCTGTGAGTTGCTGGATATCGACTGCGCCCGTTGCAGCGATTACAAGCACCGCAAAAAACGAGTGCCCGAATGCCTGAAGCTCAGTGTTGCCGATGTTGAGCATTTTCATTGGTTGCCCAGCAATTGTGCGTATCGCTTGTTGGCCGATGGTGAGCCGCTGCCAGCCTGGCATCCACTGGTCAGTGGTAATCGGCAAACCGTTATTGATGCCGGCCAGTCGGTAATAGGGCGGGTGATCAGCGAAACAGAAGTCTCGGAAGAAGACTTGGAAGAACATGTTATTTATTGGGTCGAGTAACGCGCTTTAACAGTTGCGTGGATATCGTGAAAGGCTGTGACGGTACAAATGAATGAGACTGTGCAGCGCAAGGAGTCAAAAATGAGCCCGGAAGATTATCAATACGCATGGATTGCTTATCTCGTTGGCAGTGCGATTATTTTATTCGGCTGGTGGTTTGTCACTCGCGGAATTGGCAATCGCTATGTTCGCAATGGTCTGCGTATCATAGCGGCTGTGTTATTGCTGACGCCTCACGCTACCCAGAGTGGGGAAATGTTGATGTCACCGGCATTATTTGTGGCGGTGTTGGACCCATTGTTCACTGAAGATGGCGACTTTTTCAGAGCGGGCACGCCATTGCTCAGTACCTTGGGCGTCTGTCTGGTGCTGTATATTCTGATCGATCTGTTGTTTCTGCGTCGCCGACGCGAGAAGCAGGCTCAGGCCGCATTGGAAGCGGACCGTGCTGAGCTGCTGGCGGAAAGCCATCGCCATTCCTGATTGTTCAAGGCGCTTGTCTGTTAGGCCCTGGTGGAAGATGTCGATTTAAGGGCCTCTCATCGGGCATTCTCGTTTAGCACTCCAGTGAGTGTTTCAGGCGCTAGAACCCGCGCCAGTTTTTTGTCTTTTATTCCCTTTTTGATCCTATTTTCGGGTGTCCTTTCTGTTCCTCTCTCGTTTCCCTTTGGTCCTTCACGCTCGGATATTCTCCATTTTGGCAGCAGAAACGGCGAACTCTGGTTAAGCTTCAGTAAATATCTCTTCCCTTTGGCCGATAACTAAGCCGTATGGACTCGCTACTGCGTGTTTGCAGGGCTTAGCGGTGGTTCATTTCAGTGGGCAGCGACGGGATTCGCTGCTGATATATTGATGGGAGGGCAGAATGCCGCAGTATCGTCGATTACCTAAAAACCGCTTGTCATTGCTGTTATGGCTGGCTTTGCTTCTGGGCTTTACGTCGCCTGCTTATGCACAAGCGACAAGTGAAACGGCAGAGAGCACTCCGGAAGCCGCGGTGGACGCTCAAGCGGAGGACAGTGTTGCTGATGTGCGCCTGTTGATTGATGTTTCCGGCAGCATGAAAAGTAACGATCCGGCGAATCTCCGCCAGCCCGCCATCGATTTGTTGGTCAAGCTCCTGCCTGAGGGCAGCAAAGCTGGAGTTTGGAGTTTCGGTCGATACGTCAATATGCTCGTACCGCACCAGGTGGTGGGCGAGGACTGGAAAAAAACCGCCAGCAGCAAGGCCGGTGAAATCAATTCCACTGGCTTGTTCACGAATATTGGCCTGGCCCTGGAGAAGGCAAGTTATGATCATGAGCAGGACCCTGGTAACTTCGATCGACACTTAATTTTACTCACCGATGGCATGGTGGATATCGCGAAAGACCCCGATACCAATCAGCTCGAATGGCAGCGTATCACCAATGATTTACTGCCGCGTTTGCAGTTGGCAGGCTACAGCATTCACACCATTGCTTTGTCGGATAAAGCCGATCTTGGGCTTCTGCAACAACTATCTCGTGAGACCGACGGCCATAGCACGGTCGCTCACAGTGCCGATCAGCTTATGCAGGCCTTTCTGCAAGCCTTCGACAAAGCGGCGCCGGCCGAACAATTACCTTTTGATGGTGAAAGTTTTTTGGTGGATTCTTCGGTTGAAGAATTTACCGCATTGATTTTTTCAGCAGAACCCAAACAGCCGACCACTTTGCTCGCGCCCGATGGCAGTCGTTACAACGCCAGACGCCTGGACAGTTCCGTGAACTGGTTTGCGGGTGATGGCTATGATTTGGTGACGGTGAAGCATCCCTTCGAAGGTGAATGGAGCGTTCATGCCGACGTTGCTGAAGGTAGCCGTATAACCGTGGTCAGTGATTTAAGCCTCAAGGTTAAACCGCTGCCCAATAATATTAATCCGGGTGAGATGGTTGATTTATCCTTCAGCCTTCGCCAGGAAGGCAGCATCATTACTGACCCTGCGTTTTTATCGCTACTGGATATCAATGCTCAGCTCACCCAGCAGGGGGAAGGGCGAAAGCAATGGAACTACAAGCTCTACAGTGCAGGTGCGCCAACTCCGGAGAACGGCATCTTTGAACGCCAGTTGGAGGACTTTGCGGCACAGGGGCAGTACGTATTGCGTTTGGAAGTGGATGGTAAAAGTTTCAAGCGTTCCTTCAGTCATCGTTTTAATAGCCAGGCAGCCTTCCAGGCTAAACTGACCGAAGGCGAAAACGATGAGGATCAACAGGGGTATTGGTTGACAGTGAGTGGGGCGACTCGCGCACTGAATCTCGACACCACGACCGTTGAAGTGAATCTGATTGAACAGGATGGAAATCAGCGGCCGTTTATGATGGAGTTGGGCTCCCGTAATAACTGGGAGCTGTTTCTGCCGACAATGGCAGATGGCCTCTATCAGTTTGAAATGGTCGTGAGTGGTGAATACGCCACAGGTGAACATTTGCGTTACAACTTGCCACCGCTCAGTCTGGTTCTGGATGGCGATTCTCTGGTAATCAGCGATGAGCCGGTTATTGCCGACAAGCAGAGCCCGGCGGCAATGGACGACGACAGTGAAGCCGTCGAAACCGCTCCGGTGTCTGAGGAATCTTCCCACAATTGGTTGCTCTACGGTTTACTGGCTTTGGGCAATTTGTTGGTCATTGCGCTGATCTATATTGGATACCGCGTGTTCATTATGGAAAAACCCGAAGTGGATGATGAAGAAGAGGATGAAGACGAATTTATTGATGTGAATGCGGTGGTTGATGATTCGGATTTGCCGGTTGAAGAAGCGATTGCTGAGGTTAAAGAAACCATAGCGCCGAAAGAAGAGGACACGCCTCAGGAAGACGTTGAGGAGAAGGCTACAGCTGAAGAAGAGCCCCCGGCTGAAGAGCCCGCTGCCGAAGCCGAAGAAGAAACAGCTGCGGAAGCCCCTGAAGAGGAGATGGCAACCCAAGATGCGCCCGTGGAAGAAGAAGCGCCTGAACCAGTCAGCCTTGAAAATGAAATGGGCGATCCCGATGAAGCCAATGTTGGCGATGATGTATTGGCGATGGACGATATGGATGATGATGAGGCAGAAGCGCCTGCCGAGGACGAAGCCGGGGAGCCGCCGATTTTAGATCAAGCGGTTGAAGAGCCCCCCGTTCTCAACCAGGCCGTTGAAGAGCCTGAGGCTTCAGATTCTGAGAATAAGGCTGCGCCGAACATTGATGAAGAAATTGATGCCTTGCTGGAGCAAAGTAATCAGGCGTCCCAGGAAGATGAAGACTGGGCGGCGGCCTTGCAGGATGAGTTGGATGGTGCTGATGGAATCGCGTCTGAAAGTCCCGCAGAAGAAGCCGCTTCCGATTTAAGTGAAAGCCTGGATCTGGCTGACGAAGCCGTTGCTGAAGCGGATCTGGGTGAGTTAGGTGGCAAGAAAAATGCCGATCAGGGCTGAATAAAAACTGAATAAATCCGCCGCTTTGATATTAAAAAAGCCCTTGTTTTCAAGGGCTTGTATGCATCTGAATTCAAGCGTACAGTAGCTCTCTAAGAACAATTTTGGCCCTGTAATCCCGGGGCTTCAGTTAATACGAGAGTGCCCTCATGAATGCCGATCTGCTTCGCTCCAAACAGGATGTCCGTCTCAGTGAGATGCTGCTGAAAGATCCCACCGTCAGCGCCGTTAATGATTTTATTGCCCGTAAGGAAGGCCAGGGCCCACAGGGTACGCGTCGCAGACTGCTGGCGACCTCTGTTCGTCTCAGTAAAGCCATGGCGCCCGGTCTGCACAAAATGGCAGAAGAGTGCATTGAGCGACTGGATGTGAGTATTCCGGTTGAGTTGTATGCCTATTCCAGCCCGCAATTTAACGCCGCTTGCGTCAAGCCCGAAGAAGGGCGTTTGTTCATTATGTTTTCTTCGGCCCTGCTCGATGGTTTTGCCGAAGATGAGCTGCGCTTTGTGATGGGGCATGAGTTGGGCCACCATGTATACGGCCATCACGACATCCCTATCGGGTATGTGTTGAAAGGGCAAAAGCCTGCCTCCCCTGATCTTGCCCTGAGTCTCACCAGCTGGTCGCGCTACGCGGAAATTTCAGCGGACCGAGCGGGCGCTTATTGTACCCAGAGTCTGGATGCCGTAGCACGTTCGCTCTTTAAGTTGGCTTCTGGCGTTACCAGTTCCGTTGTGCAATTTCACCTTGCTGATTTCCTTAGCCAGGTGGATGAAATGCAGCTGGAAGACCAAGCGCCTGGTGCGGGTGCACCGGTGCAGGATTGGTTTATGACGCATCCGTTCAGTCCGTTGCGGGTGAAAGCTCTGCAAATGTTCCACAACTCCAGTCTGATGAAAGACGGTGGTATCAGTGAAACCGATTTGGAACTGGGGGTTGAAGGATTGATGGCATTAATGGAACCGAGCTATCTGGAATCCAAGGCGGATGCGGCGATTGCCATGCGCCATTTCCTGTTTGCAGGCACCTTGTTAATCGCCAACGCCAATGGGGATATTTCCGAGCAGGAAATTAAAGTGTTTGAAGATTTCTTTGGAAAATATAAGTACAAGGAAAGCTTCAATATGGAGCGTCTGGCAGAAGATTTACCGAAGCGAGCGGCTGCGGTGGTTGAGCAAAATTCCATTCCCAAGCGCATGCAATTGGTTCGCGATTTATGCACAATGGCCAGAGCTGAAGGTCATGCCAAGCCTGCTGAGGTGAGCAAGTTGAAAGACATTGCTGAGCTGCTAGAAGTGCCGGAATTTTTTGTCGATCAGCTGCTGGCTGAGGAAGTCGACATTGCTTTGTCCTAACGCTGCTTTGTCTTAACCTTGTTTTCTATCGTTTGATTAATGTGAATGGCTTGTTTTATGTCGAGTCCGGAAGGTGACCGTAATTTTGATGATCTGGTGGAGCACTTTGCTGGAAAAATCTACGGTAATCACGGGCAGCAAGGTGTGGTTCAAAAAGGGCGCCTTCGACATGCGGTCATTCATCGGGATTTACAAGCCTGGGTTCCAGGATTGTATCCTACGGATGGCCTTCAATCTCAAGTCCAAATCCAGGCGCTGAATATTCTCGATATCGGTGCCGGACTGGGTCAGTGGGTAAGCGAACTGGCCGAGCAAGGGCATGTTCTTGCCTACAATGATATTTCATCGAAAATGACTGAACAGGCCAGGGAATTGGCGCGTCAGAAATTGACCGATGAGCACTTTGCACGGTGTGCCCGGTGGTGGTCAAAGCCTTATCAGGAATTGCAAAGTGACATAAAGCCCTGCAGTCAGGATTTAATTCTGTGCCATGCGTTGATTGAGTGGTTACAGGAACCCGAAAAACTGTTTCCGATACTTTTCGACTGGCTCAAGCCAGGTGCCTGCCTTTCTTTCTGCCATTACAATCCAGCAGGGAAGCGATTGCGCAATCTTATCTTTGGCAATTTTAAAGCGGTTGAGAAAGAATTACAGGGCGAGCACCAAAAGCACAGTTCTGCCCGTGGTGGCTTGACTCCTACTAATCCCAGCAGCATTCAGGATATTGATGGCTGGTGGCAAATGGCAGGATTTGAGTGTCTTCAGCAATCGGCAATCCGAGTATTTTCAGACTATACCCTTGAAAAGCGTGGCGGCCTGTCTTCTCCGGAATCGGTGTTTGATATGGAAATGGCCATGAGTCAGGACCCCAATTTTGTCCACAGTGCTCGTTATCGCCATATGGTACTGCGCAAGCCCAGATAGGCATTCGTGGCTTAGAAAATAGCACGGCTTCTGAACCCGGCAATATATCTGCTAAACTTGCAGGGTTTCTTCAAGTGAGTCAGAACATTGCTGCTTTTTATTCTTGTTACTTGTTTTACCGTGGCCCTGGTAGTGGTGATTCACTATGAAATCCTCAGGGCGCTTTCCCAATTATTACCCATGCTGCACATTATTCATCGGCATCGCATTGCTGTGGGGGTTCTTGGTGCATTGGTCGCCCACGCGATTGAGATCTGGATTTTTGCGGCGGTTTATTACTGGATGATTCAGGAGCCTGCCTGGGGCAGTTTTCAGGGGGCCTTCAATGGCAACTTTATGGATTGTGTGTACTTTTCTTTTACCAGTTACACGACCTTGGGCTTTGGTGATATTGAGCCCCATGGCATGGTGCGCTATCTCACTGGAATTGAATCTCTCACGGGTCTGGTATTAGTGACCTGGAGCGCTTCATTTTTATTTTATGAAATGCAGAAGTACTGGGAGCAGGATTAGCTTTCATGTTGGCGAAGCCTTTGAAGACCTTGCCAGACTTTTTGGGTGAGGCCGGTTATTGCCCGAGCTGCCGTCTGCGCAAAGTCGCCTGCTTTTGTGAACATTGGCCTCGCGTGAATAACAAGCTTCCCTTGAATATTCTTGTACACAGTGAAGAGCTTAAAAAAGACAGCAATACCACGCTTTTACTGTGGAAGGCCTTGGCCAATTGCGAAATGCAGGTCTGGCAACGCACCGAGCGGGTATTGAATATCAATGTAGAGAGAGCCGCTGTAAACACGCCGCTCCCTGTTTTGCTGTTCCCCGCTCGAATAGCAAATGCTTTTCAAGGAGAGAGCGGGCGTGCCCACCCAATGCTTGATGATACGCAACTCGAAGGACGGCAGTTTTTATTACTTGATGGCAGCTGGCAGCAAGTAAAAAAAATGTATCGGCAATCAGAGGAGCTCAAGCATTTACCCTGTTATGAGCTGCGACCGGATGAACATTTCCCATTGGGCAACTTCAAGTTGCGTCGAAATCAGCAAGAAGAAGGGTTCTGTTCGGCCCAGGCAATGGCGTTGTTATTGTGGCGTACAGGGGAAGAAACTGAGGCAAGGCAGCTAATACAGGCTTATGAACAGTTCAGTCAGCATGTGCTGGCCAGTCGCAGTAATCATAAGCCAGTGTCTTTGCCAGACTCCTGGCCATTATGTTTACGATAAATATTCAGGCCGATTTGATGAATTCTCATAACGACGACACAATCGAATTTGTTCATATGGATGAACTGAGCTTGCCTTTGGTGAATCGTTTTTATAAATCCTGCCGTTATCCAGCGAAAGCAGGGCGGGGTGAGCGGGTTTATTGTCTGCGACAAAACGGAAAGATTCTTGCAGCGGTGAAGTTAATGCCGAAATCTTTCGATCAGCAGGAGTGGTTGTTCCTCAGAGCAATGTGCGTACTGCCTGAATTGCAGGGGCAAGGCTTGGGTAAGCGATTTCTGGAAGATTTGCAAAACTGCTTTGACTTGCCGGTTTACTGTTACCCCTTTGAGCATCTCGAAGCGTTTTATGGTCATGTCGGTTTTGTCTGTCCTGGCGAAACGGAGAAGCTACCTTCTGCAGTTGGGGAAGCCTGGCGGCGTCTCCTCGGACAAGGGCGTAAGGTCTTGCTGATGATCCACAGGAACCCTGTTTCGGTATAGATTTTATATCCATGTGCATTTTATGGATTTATCTCAAGTAAAAAGTCTTTTACTATAATTAGAAAGTGCTAATATATACTGGCTCAGCAACAGCTGGTGTGGCCTATATTTCACTGTTTAGAGGGTTTGATCATGTTTTACGGTTTTTCTCGGAGAGTTTTGGGTGGTTCGAACAGTCAGCGTGTGCTCATTGTGGCATTGGCTCTCGTGTCTTTGTTTCTGGCGGCCTGCGGAAGTAGCCAGAGCCAGAAGGCGGCTTCCAGCAACGAAGCGGTTTTTAAGGCGGCTGTTCAGGCTTCGGATGTCGAGGGGTTTCGACAACTGGGACCGGTTTACGCCGGTGGTTTACCTACGAGTGAGCAGTTGAAGAGCTTTGCGGCTAAGGGCGTTAAAACCGTTATTGATTTTCGTAAACCCAGCGAAGGCCTTGAGCAGGAGCAGGCTGAATTGGCCGCGCTGGGTGTAAACTACGTTAATATTCCTCTGGGCAGAGAGTTGGCACCGGCCGAGGCCCAAGAAAAATTTGCCCAAGCTTTTGCAGCAGCCAAGGGTGAAAAGGTATTATTGCATTGTCGCTCCGGAAATCGTGTTGGAATGGTGTGGTCTTTGTACCAGATCGCTAATGGCGTTGACGCAGAGCTTGCCATAGAGCAGGGACGCGCCATGGGGATGAAATCCGGTTTTGAAAAAGCGGTAAGAGCATCAATTACAAAAGAATAGAACATATGATGGATCTCTCAGCAATGCAGGACAATGCCCGTGAGGCATCGTCTTTCTTAAAAAGCCTGGCGAACGAAAAGCGTTTGCTGATCTTGTGTACTCTAGCGGATAAAGAACTGTCGGTAAGTGAGTTGAATGCACATATCGACATCAGCCAATCGGCACTCTCTCAGCACCTCGCGTGGCTGAGAGAAGCCAAACTTGTGGCGACACGCCGCGAAGCCCAGACCATTTACTATCGCCTCGAAGGTGAGAAAGCGTTGAAAGTGATCGGGGTATTAAAAGAGATCTTCTGCCCCTAGGCAGCGGGTCGGCCCCTGTCCTTTTTGACAGGTGTCTTTTTCTATAGACCTCTCTGTTGTGGTCGAGTCCGGCCATGCCCTCTGATGTTTCGAATAAATTTCTTTGATTTACAGTTTACTCTTAAGGTTAATATCAACTTTTGTTGATTTAAGCGCCTCTATAGGACCTGTCCCGGCCTGGATCTGAATGTTGTTTGCGCGCATTGGCCCGCAATGGTCCGATTTACAAGGCTTTCGGCCTTGGCGCTTTTCACCAAAGCCATGATGTTTTTTGCCACTGCGGGGCTTTTAGCGCCTGTGTTAGTATCTGCCAGCAATGAATCTACACAGTTATGCCCCTTGGGAGTGAAAGTATGAGTTTTAAAGGTACCGATAAGTACGTTGCCACCGATGATTTGCGCATGGCAGTCAATGCGGCAGTGACCCTGGAGCGTCCGCTCCTGATCAAAGGTGAGCCGGGTACCGGCAAAACCATGTTGGCTGAAGAAGTGGCTGAGTCTTTGGGTCTGCGATTGATCCAGTGGCACATCAAATCAACCACCAAAGCCCAGCAGGGTTTATATGAATACGATGCGGTATCCCGTCTGCGTGACTCTCAGTTGGGTGATGACAAGGTTCACGACATCAAGAACTACATCAAAAAAGGCAAGCTGTGGGAAGCTTTTGAAGCCGATGAGCAGGTGGTATTGCTGATTGACGAAATCGACAAAGCCGATATCGAGTTCCCCAACGATTTGCTGGTTGAAATCGATAAGATGGAATTCTTCGTGTACGAGACTGGCGAGACCATCAAGGCGAAGAAACGCCCCATCGTGATTATCACCAGTAACAATGAAAAAGAATTGCCTGATGCATTCCTGCGTCGCTGTTTCTTCCACTACATCAACTTCCCGGATCGCGACACCATGATGCAAATCATCGATGTTCATTATCCGAGCATCAAAGGTGATCTGGTGAATGAAGCCCTGGACATTTTCTTTGATGTGCGCAAAGTGCCTGGCTTGAAGAAGAAACCTTCGACATCCGAATTGATCGATTGGTTGAAGCTGTTGTTGGCGGACGATATCCCGGATGAAGTTTTGAAGAATCGCGATGCCAGCAAAGCCATCCCACCTTTGTATGGTGCGTTGCTTAAAAACGAGCAGGACGTTCATATGCTCGAACGCCTGGCCTTTATGGTGCGTCGCGAGAGCCGCTAAGCGCGGATCTCTGCTTTCAAAGAACGGCAAACATTAATGCAAAAAGGTTGCATGCATGCTGGTTAACTTTTTTTATGGCTTGCGCAATGCCAATGTGCCAGTCTCAATCAAGGAATTATTGGTGTTGCTGGAGGCGATGGAAAAACATCTGGCCTTTGGCAGTATCGACGATTTCTATCTTCTGTCGCGCACCTGTCTGATTAAAGACGAAAAGCACTTCGATAAATTTGATAGAGCCTTTGGTGCTTACTTCAAAGACCTCGAGGGGCTTGATGACATTATTGAAGCGCTGATTCCCGAAGATTGGCTGCGTTCCGAATTCATCAAAAACCTCTCGGAAGAAGAGAAGGCACAGATTGAATCCCTGGGTGGCTTGGAAAAGCTGATCGAGGAATTTAAAAAGCGTTTGGAAGAACAGAAAAAGCGCCACGAAGGTGGCAATAAATGGATCGGTACCGGCGGTACTTCACCCTTTGGCCACAGTGGTTACAACCCGGAAGGTATTCGCGTCGGTGGTGAAAGCCGTAACAAGCGCGCGACCAAGGTTTGGGAAAAGCGCGAATTTAAAAATCTCGACGATGAAGTAGAGCTGGGTACGCGCAATATCAAGATGGCCTTACGTAAGTTGCGCAAATTTGCTCGCCAGGGTGCTGAGGATGAGTTGGACCTCGACGATACCATTCGTTCAACCGCTCGCAATGCCGGCCTCTTGGACATCAAAATGGTGCCTGAGCGACACAATGCCGTGAAAGTGTTGTTGTTTTTTGATGTGGGTGGTTCGATGGACCCCTATGTGCGTCTCTGTGAGGAGTTGTTCTCGGCGTGTAAAACCGAGTTCAAGCACATGGAGTATTTCTATTTCCACAATTTTATTTACGATTCGGTGTGGAAAGACAATATGCGTCGAAACACTGAAACCACGCCTCTGTTCGATGTTTTGCACACCTACAGCAGCGACTATAAGGTCATCTTTATTGGCGATGCTTCGATGGCACCCTATGAAGTGACCAGTCAGTACGGCAGTGTCGAGTACATGAATGAAGAGGCGGGTTATGTGTGGATGAACCGTCTTACCGAAACTTTCGACAAGGTAATCTGGTTAAACCCGACAGCCAAGAAATATTGGCGTTACACCCAAACCATCGACATGATTAAAGATCTGGTTGATGGTCATATGTACCCTCTGACTCTGGAAGGCTTGGACGAGGGCATCAAGTTTCTTACCAAGTGATCCCCAAGGCGCCATCCCATTGGCGCCTGCCTTTCTGATTTATATCAAAATCTCAATCTTTGCTATGCTTTAACCTTGTTTTAATTGATTTTGAAACAAGGCAGCCGAGGATTGAGATTATGTCACTAGAGCAAATCCGAGATCATTTACTGGCCCGGCAAGCGGAATTGGAAGGTCGTTTAGCCAGGGTGGAAGAACATGTCAGTCATCGCAATGAGCCACTGTCGGCGGATTTCGCTGAACAGGCGGTTGAACGTGAGAATGATGAGGTTCTGGAAGCAATTGGCTGTGAGGTTAGTAACGAGCTTGCGCAAATCAAACAGTCCTTGCGTCGAATTGAAGAGGGCGGTTACGGCGTTTGTGAGCGCTGTGGAGAAGATATTGCCCTTGAACGCCTTAAAATTGTTCCTCACACCATCTACTGTATTCGCTGCGCGGTAGGTTAAAGGTGCGGATGTAGATTGGATTTAGGCCTTATCATCCGCAGGGTTTTGAACCTGCGTGGGTATCAGTAACTCAAAGCAGCAGCCCTGTTCCAGATTGTAGCAGCTGATTTCACCTTTCAGCTGCTGACTGCTGTTGTTGAAAGCGGCGTGCAGGCCGAGCCCCACATTGTTGGCATTCGCGGCGACAAAAGGATCAAATATTTTTTCAATAAGCTCAGGCACAATGCCCTGGCCATTGTCGCCAATGCTGATTTTCAGCTTTTCTTCGACGACTTCATAATTGATATGGATGGCCGCATCTTCTTGTTCACCATCGAAGGCGTGCTCCAGAGCATTCTGAATAAGCTCTTTCAACACATGGAAAAGGCTAATCTCCCGGCAATGCAGGCGGAGTTCTTGTGGGCCGTCAATAAACAGTTTGACCTTCCCTTCGATAAACTGCCCCTGTAATTGCAGCAGAACTTTCTCCAGCAAATCGTGAAAAACAATGTCACGGATGTCTTCATCGTGTTCATCACCGGCGAGTAGCTTGAAGTTACTGATCAGCTGATTCAGTCGATGCAGATTTTTCTGCATTAAGCCGTCCGCACCATTGAGTTTGCGAGAAAGCTGTTCTTTGGTTTTAGCGTCGCTGTCTGGAATCGCGTGCAGGCTCTGCTGGCTGCAATCGCTGATAACCGAAGAGGCCATGGTAACGACACCAAGCGGAGTGTTTAACTCATGGGCCATCCCTCGAACCAGGCGACCCAAAGATGCGTGTTTTTCACTGGCCACCAGTTGTGCCTGGGTGCGTTGCAATGTGTCCAGAGATTCGCTCAGTTCCTGAGTACGTTGATCGACAACTTTTTCCAGAACCCGGCGGCGATGCTCAAGGTGGCGCAATCTCAGGTAAAACAGCAGATAGAGCAGTCCGAGACCTGCGGCAACGGCGGCGATGCGGAACGCCAGGGTTTCATACCATGCGGGGGCAATGCTAACAGGAACACTCAGTTGTTCAGGGCTCCAGTCCCCCAGGCGGTTGCTTGCTCGTACCTGCAGTTCATAGTCACCGGGATTCAAGTTGGTATAGGTGGCAATGCGTCGAGAAGAGTCGGTGTAGGTCCATGTGTCATCATAACCCAGTAAACGATAGGCATAGAGAATACGATGGGGGTCCGAATAATCCAGCGCTGAAAAACTGACCGAGAAGCCATGGTTGTTCGGTGCGAGGGATAGGGAGCTGCCAGGGCTTGGCAAGGGTTTACCGTCAATATCGATTCGGTTAATGATCAGTGGTGGCTTATAGGTCCAGCTATTAAATTGTTCGGGTTTAAGAATACTGACGCCATTGGCTCCGCCGAAAATGTAACTGCCGTCTCGGGTTTTGGTGGAGGCCATTGGGCGGCGGATGCGGTGATAAACTCCGTCCGCATGGCTTAAAAATTGTGTTTTTCCGGATTCAAAATCGAATACAAAGTTTGCTCCCCAATAGCGCCCGTCGGGTCCGGGATAAGCTTCAACATTGTTAAAAGTATCGCCTGGAATGTTTTCACTGCTGATCGATACATCGTCAGGATTTAGAGTCATCTTGAACCAGGCCGATTGGCTGATAAGAATAAGCTCTCGATCATTGAGTCGGTGCAGAGCCAGGATGCGATTATTTTTTAAATGTTCTGTCAGTGTTTCATCGAGACTGACCCTTTGTAAGCTGTCGCCACCTTTTGGCAGGTAAAACAGGGCAGCCGGTCCACCAAGCCACAAATCACCATTGTCCATATGCACTTTGTAATACAGTGCCGCGGTTTTTGAAAATTCACTCTCCTGAATTCTTTCCAGACGATTTTCTTTTTCCAGAAAACGATTGATCCCCCGTCGGGTTATTACCAAGACATCACCATTTTCTTCTGGGAGAAGTCGAAAAATTTTGTTGGAAAACAAACCGTCTTCTGTTGTGAAACGTTCCAGTGTTTTGTTGGCTTGTCCGGGGTCTTTAATTCGATAAAGGCCGCGGTTCAATCCGCCCAGCCAGATGCTACCATCGAGGCTCTGGCTGATGGCTTTTACCGTACCTTCCTGGAGTTGATTTTCTTTTCCCGGTGCCGGCAGAATACGATCGACTTTGCCAACCGCTGGGTCGAAAATATCAATGCCTTTTCCGTAGGTGGAAAACCACAGAAACCCATCTTTGTCTTCAAAAACGGCATAGATGTCGTTATGGCTCAGGCTTTGTGGGTCGCCGGGTGAATGTGCCAGGCTGCGAGAAAAATGATTGGCGATGTTAATTCGGCTCAGGCCCTTGCCCAATGTGGAAATCCACAGCAGGCCAGATCGATCCAGTAAAAACGCACCGGCATTATCACTGTCAAAACTGGCTTCGCTGCTTTCACTGTGACGGTGTGAGCCAATCAGTTGGCCGCTGACTTCATCAAAAATCTGAATGCCGCTGCGTGCAGTGCTGATCCAGATTTGGCCGTTTGGCAGTTGAATAATATCTTTTACCCAATCGTCCGTATCGAGCTTTTCTATATTGCCGAACAGCGTTCGACGATAGGCGCCTTTGCCGAAGGTGCCAAACCACAGGGTGCCATCGCGACTTTGAAAAATTTTGGTGAGGGTTTGCTGGCTCAGATCCGATTCGTTCAAATCCCGAAACATGGCGTCAATGGTCTCTCCATCTTTTTTGAAACGGTCGACACCTGCCGTACTGCCAAACCAGAGTTGCCCGTTCTTATCCAATAGCAGCGCGCTGATCACTCTGGCACTGAGCCCATCTTCTTTTGAGGTGTACGCTTTTAAAATTCCCTTTTGCAAATGATAGCGGAATAGGCCCTGACTGGTGGCCAGCCAGGCTTCCTGCCCATTTAAGGGGATAATGCGATTGATGGACGGATAGCTGCTCTGCTGCTCAGCCTTGATTCTGTATTGCGTAAAACGTCGGTCTTCGGGGTTTAAGACGTATAAGCCTGACGCGGCTGTGCCGACCCAAATTTTGCCTTGCGGGCCAATAGATATCTTTCTAACCCAATGGTTGGGAAATTGTTCGGCATTCTCGTTGAAGTAGGGAGCGGGGATAACCTGATACCCGTCGAACTGGTACAAGCCTTCGTAGGTTGCTATCCAGATCAAGCCGTCTTTGCCCTGGCCAAGATCGGTAATAGTGGGCAGATCGTAATTGCCCTGCAACACAGTTTCGAAATAGGGGGCCCCTAAATCGAATATGTCCGCCGCGCGTCCTGGACTCACGAGACTGAATGTACAGAGCAGCAAGCCAACAATCAGCTTGCTAAAGCGGGATGCAAAAACCATAACAAGATTCTGTAAAGATAATGCCCTGACCGAGACGGTTAACTGCCCTGTGAGTACAAGGTTCTCATCCCTGTGAGCCTTATTTTTGTTTTTAGCCGTTTCGCTGTGCAGATACAGCGGGCCTCTAGGCAATTGTAGCAGTAGACCGGATATTCGTTGGCGGATTTAAGCGTAAATTCTCTTATTTCCGTCGCACGTTGGCCACTTCGATCATATTGTTACTGATTTTCGATGTCTCGAATTGAAAACGTCCCAGGCTGAATCCCATATGGCCGGCCGGAATGGATTCGATATGTTCCAGAATCAAACCGTTCAAGGTTTTGGGGCCATCAATGGGTAATTCCCAGCCCAACTGTTTATTTATGTCCCGTATGGAGGTGCCGCCTTCAATGGCAAACCAGCCATCGTTCAGCGGACTGATTTCCTGTTGAGCTTCTTCGGCCAGGTTGGTGGTGAAGTCGCCGACAATTTCCTCCAGCAAATCTTCCAGAGTGACGATGCCTTGAACATCACCGTATTCATCCACAGCAATGGCAATGCGGCGTTTTTCTTTCTGGAAATTTAACAGCTGAACATGAAGTGGTGTGGATTCCGGCACGAAATAGGGTTCACGGGCAAAGCGTTTGATAGCTTCGTGGGTAATGGTTTCATCACCCCCGTAGATAAATTTTGCAGCATTGCGCAGATGCATTACGCCGACAATATTATTGATGTCGCCCTGGTAAACCGGCAAGCGGGTATAGGCGCTGCTGCGAATTTGTTCCATCAGGGTTGGTACATCTTCTTCGATATCGAGACCGATCACTTCATTACGGGGCACCATAATGTCCTCTACGGTTGCCTTTTCGAGATCGAGGATATTCAGCAGCATGCCCTGGTGTTGGTCGGGGATCAGGTCACCGGCTTCATCCACCGCCGTGCGAAGTTCTTCTGGACGAAGAAGTTCATTATTTCCATGATCCTGAGGGTTGATCCCAATCAGCCGGGCAAGGCCATTGGATACACCATTCACTAACCACACGGCTGGAATCAACAGGAACAACAGAGGTCGCAGGATAAAGCTGGCTGGAAAGGCGATTTTTTCCGGGTAGAGTGCCGCGATGGTTTTGGGCGTTACCTCTGAAAAGATCAGGATAACCAGTGTCAGCAGGATGCTGCCGAAGATGGCACCTTTTGCACCATAGAGGGCGGTACCAATAATCGTGGTGATCGACGCCGCTGCAATATTCACCAGATTGTTGCCAATCAGGATAACGCCAATCAGGCGGTCGGGGCGTTGAAGAAGCTTGGAAACACGTTTGGCACTGCGGTTACCATTATTGCTGAGATGACGCAGGCGATAGCGGTTGAGCGCCATCATGCCGGTTTCTGAGCTGGAAAAAAATGCGGAAAGCAGAACTAAAACAGCCAATGCTATCAAGAGCAGGCTTATGGGTATCTCGTTCAAGAAGGGATTAACCTGGGTCGCTATTATTAGCTGCAATAGTGAAGCAGACGCTGATTAGAATCAAGCGTGAAATGCCTGCTCTGTGGGCCGCTTGAGTCGAGTGTGTTAGAGAATAAGCTCAAGCACCAGTTTGCTGCCGAAATAGGCCAGCATAAGAGCGATAAAGCCCCCCAGCGTAAAGCGAATGGCGGTATTGCCACGCCAGCCTTTAAAGTGTCGTCCAAACAATAGGGTGGCATAGATCAGCCAGGAGGCGGTTGAAAAGAAAATCTTGTGAGCCATGGGCTGCTCGGGATCAATATCAACAAACAAGGTGCCGGTCAAAATCGAAATGCTGAGTAAGGCGAAGCCAACCCATAATAGCTCAAACAGCAGTGCTTCCATTGTCTGCAGTGGGGGGAGCAGGCGTACCATGCCACTGATGTGCTTGTTGCGCAGTTGGTGATTCTGATAAGCCAGCAGTAGGGCCTGCATGGTCGCAATCGTCAGCAGGCTATAGGCGAGCAAAGACAGCAAAATATGAATGCTGGTGCCGGTATTTAACTGCAGGCTTTGTTCGTTGCTGTTAAAGATCAAGGTGCAGGCGATGGCAATAACACTCATCGGGCTGACCAGCAGCAGAACATTCAAAGTTGGTTTGCGTAAACTGCTTATCAGGATGACGACATTGATAAGCCATACCAACAATGACGGTACCTTGAAGAAGCTGAGCGAAACTTCACCGCCGCTCATAAACTGAAAGACCAGGCCCGCACCATGGAAGACGAGGGCGGGGATCAGCAGGGCGCGAAGGTGGTTCGGCTTTGCAGTCTGTTGATGCCTGATCTCCCCTAGAATAAAACCAAAGATAGCCAGATAGCAGACTATCGCGAGAATCAAACTGGCAGTGGTGAGCATCAACACAGATTCCTTGGCTTTGGCATATGGGGACGCATAAGTTAAGCCGCTAAGTGTGTCATAAGGAGGGCTTAATGAGAAGTTTTATCACTGATTTTCAGAGCTTACTCAAGGCTTTGGGCTCTGCTATACTGCTGGCCTTTTGCGTTCGCCCATCGCGGCGCCCGGTCAATGTTTAACCCAAAGGCGAATTAGCTGCCTTTATGTTGGAGTTGCAACAGCACCATGTTCGACAATTTAAGTGATCGTCTTTCCCATTCGCTCAAGAGCATTACGGGCAAGGCACGTCTCACCGATGACAATATTAAAAGCACTTTGCGTGAAGTGCGTAAGGCTTTATTGGAAGCCGATGTGGCTTTGCCTGTGGTTAAGTCCTTTGTGGATCGCGTGCGCTCCAAGGCAATTGGTTCCCAGGTGGCCAAATCCCTGAACCCGGGTCAGCAGTTTCTGAAGATTGTTGAAACCGAGTTAATTGATGTGATGGGAGCGGCGAACGAGTCCCTGAATTTGGCTGCTCAACCACCTGCAGTGGTGTTGATGGCTGGCTTGCAGGGGGCGGGTAAGACCACATCGGTAGCCAAGCTGGCTCGTTTTCTGCGCGAGCGTGAGAAGAAAAAGGTTCTGGTGGTCAGTGCGGATATCTATCGCCCGGCGGCGATCCAGCAGCTGGAAACTCTGGCCGGTGAAGTTGAGGTTGATTTCTTCCCGTCGACGACTGAGCAAAAGCCGGTGGATATCGCTCAGGCGGCCATTGATCATGCCAAGAAGCAGTTTATTGATGTTGTCATTGTCGATACCGCAGGCCGTTTGCACATCGACGATACTTTGATGGATGAAATTCAGGGCTTGCACGCTGCGATCAATCCGGTTGAAACCCTGTTTGTGATCGACGCCATGATTGGTCAGGATGCGGTGAATACCGCCAAGGCCTTCAATGAGGCGTTGCCGCTAACCGGTGTGATTCTGACCAAGGCCGATGGTGATGCCCGTGGTGGTGCGGCGCTGTCTGTACGTCAGGTCACCGGAAAACCCATCAAGTTTATCGGTGTCGGCGAGAAGGTTGACGCGTTGGAGCCGTTCCATCCGGATCGAATCGCCAGTCGCATCCTCGGTATGGGCGACGTGATGTCCCTGATCGAGCAGGCTGAGCAGAAGATCGATAAGGCGAAAGCCGAGAAGCTGGTTAAGAAGGTTCAAAAAGGTCAGAAGTTTGATCTTGAGGATCTGAAAGAGCAGTTTCAGCAAATGAAAAATATGGGGGGTATGGGCGGCATGCTGGATAAGCTGCCGGGCATGGGCAACATCTCCCAAATGGTGGATGAAAATGCCATGGGTAAGCAGTTTGGCCAGATGGAGGCGATCATTAACTCCATGACGCCTGCCGAACGCCGAAACCCGGATCTGTTGAACGGTTCTCGCAAGCGCCGCATTATCGCCGGCTCCGGCACTCAAATGCAGGATCTGAACCGTTTGCTGAAGCAGCATAAGCAGATGGCTAAGATGATGAAGAAAATGAAAGGCGGCGGTATGGCCAAGATGATGCGAGGCCTGGGCGGCATGATGGGTGGTGGTGGTATGCCGCCAGGTGGAATGCCTCCGGGAGGTATGCCCCCAGGTGGTGGTTTGCCACCTGGCTTTGGTCGCTAGTTCCACCTCTCAGTCTTAAAAGGGTGCCATTGGCATCCTTTTTTCTTTGTATGCAGGCATTTGAGCGCCTGTTTCAGAAGCTTGGTGCTCTGCGGGGGTTTTCACCATTGCTGGATCGGTCGTTTCCTTCCCGGGTCTCCGTTCAAAGCCTCTGAACACGGACTTTCTTTAAGCTCGCTCTTCCAGTATAATGCCGCGCCTTCTTCGGGCTATAAGGCCTAAGGAAGTTGAAGACTATTTGTTCATGCCGTGAGGCAGCACATTGTAAATATAGTAGGAAGACTTACATGGTAAGCATTCGATTGGCCCGTGGTGGCTCTAAAAAACGTCCTTTTTATCACTTGACCGTAACCGACTCACGTAACCCACGTGACGGTCGTTACCTTGAGCGCGTTGGTTTCTTCAACCCTGTTGCTCGTGGTCAGGAAGAGCGTCTGCGTGTAGACGCTGAGCGCATCGAGTACTGGGTAGGCCAAGGCGCCCAGGTTTCCGATCGCGTTCGTAAGCTGTTGAAAGAAGCAGCAGCGGCCTAAGGCCTGCTGTAAGTCCCATGAGTAGCTCGTCGTCAAATTTGGTTACTGTTGGGCGCATTACGGGTGTTTTTGGTATCAAGGGCTGGGTAAAGGTCCATTCAGATACAGAGCCTCGTGAGAATATTCTTGAGTACTCCCCTTGGTGGCTGAAAACGCGCCACGGGGTAAAACCGGTAGAAATTGATCAAGCCAAACCCCATGGCAACGGTCTTATCGCTCACATTAAAGGCGTTGATGACCGTACCCTGGCAGAAGGTTATACCAAAGTGGATATCGCCGTTGAGCGTGATCAAATGCCGGAGCTGGAAGACGGTGAGTACTATTGGCATCAGCTGGTAGGGCTCAAGGTTATTAGTGAGCATGGTGGTTCGCCACAATTGCTCGGAAAGGTGCAGAAGCTAATGGCTACCGGTGCTAATGATGTGCTGGTTGTCAAAGGTGATAAGGCTGAGCTGGGAAGTCTGGACAACAAAGAACGTTTGGTGCCCTATGTTCCTGGTCAGTTTGTTACCTCGGTGGATTTGCAAGCTGGAGAAGTTCGGGTTGATTGGGACCCGGAATTTTAACAGCGGTCGTGGTTAAGCTCAGGAGGCAGGTATGCGCATTGCCGTAGTCACTTTGTTTCCGGAAATGTTCGACGCAGTGAGCCGTTATGGTGTTTCTGGTCGGGCCTGTGAGCAAGGCGTTTTGGATTTACGTTGTTTTAATCCGAGGAGCCATACCAGCGACAGGCATCAAACTGTCGATGACAGGCCTTATGGTGGCGGTCCGGGAATGCTGATGATGATTCAGCCTCTCAGCGATGCCATTGAAGAGGCCCGGCAGTGGGCTGAAAGCGATGGAAAGTCGGCCATGGTGGTGTATTTATCCCCCCAGGGCAAGGTTTTTGATCAATCAGCTGCCAAGCACTTTGCCGCACCTGAGTCCGGGAATTTGGTGTTGTTGGCCGGTCGTTATGAAGGCGTCGACGAACGATTGATTCAGGCCCAGGTGGATGCTGAATGGTCGATTGGCGATTATGTCTTAAGCGGCGGCGAATTAGCCGCAATGGTGATGCTCGACGCTGTAACGCGTTTATTGCCGGGTGCTTTAGGGCATCAACAGTCGGCAGAGCAGGACTCCTTCAGTGATGGTTTGCTGGATTGTCCTCACTATACAAGACCTGAAGTGTTCCAGGGTGAATCGGTTCCGGCGGTTTTGCTGTCGGGTAACCACGAAAAAATTCGCCAATGGCGGCTCAAGCAATCATTGGGCAGAACCTGGCAGCGACGGCCGGATTTGCTGGAAAAATTATCGTTGAACGAGGAGCAGCAGAAGCTGTTAGCCGAATTTAAGGCAGACCTCGAAACAAGTTAATCTCGCTGTGAAGCGACAAATACAGACTGACTTTTTGAGGAGTCAATCATGAGCAACAAAATTATTCAGGAATTGAATAACGAACAGATGAAGAAAGATGTACCTGAGTTTTCTCCAGGTGACACTATCGTTGTTCAAGTTAAAGTAAAAGAAGGTAACCGTGAGCGTTTGCAGGCCTTTGAAGGTGTTGTAATCGGTAAGCGTAACCGTGGTTTGAACTCTGCGTTCACCGTTCGCAAGATTTCTCACGGCGTAGGCGTTGAGCGTACCTTCCAGCTGCACTCTCCACTGGTAGACAGTGTGACAGTTAAGCGTCGTGGTGACGTTCGTCAGGCCAAGTTGTACTACTTGCGCAGCCTGACCGGTAAAGCGGCTCGTATTAAAGAGAAGCTTAACTAAGTCGCGTCAGCATTTAGTAAAAAAGCCGGCATATGCCGGCTTTTTTGTGTCTGCTATTCTTTTCTTGTTTCTGTCCTTTTTCGCCTGACATTTATCTTTTTTGTACTGGGTGGTCCTAAAATGCTTAGTGCTTTTAGCGAATTTGTCAGTGGGTTCCCCAATGGAACATGCTATTTTTCCGGTAAATGTAAGTGGAGTGATTATGAGCATATTTTCCCAGGATACCCAGCTGGAAGCATTATCTGAAGGTTTATATCGAGCCCAGGTGTCCAGCAATTGGTCGATCATGTCTGCCCCGAATGGCGGTTATCTGATGGCTTTGTTGGGTGAGGCCATGAGTCGTTACGCAAATCTTGCCAAGCCTGTCCAGGTGACGGTGAATTACAGCGCGAAAACCCAGGAGAATGCGCCGCTTGAAATTGAAGTTCAGCGCTTTGCCCAAAGTCGCCAGTTCGATCGTTTGCAGGCCACGGCCCGACAGGGAGATCGTGTTGTTTTGCAAGCCTTCGGCACCTTTATGGCGGATTACGAACAGGAGGTAAACAGCCAGGAAAAGCTTCTTAATCTGGCGCCCAAAGAGGACTGCAGAACCCGTGCAGGAATGCCGGGGCTTACCGTTTTTGATCAGGTTGAGATGCGAATTGATCCGGCTACTGCAGGTTGGACCAAGGGTGATACCACGGATGTTTCGGAAATTTATGGCTGGATGCGTATTCCTTCGCTCAGCGAATGGAGTCCGACATCGCTAATGATGGCCTGCGATACCTGTCCACCATCAATTTTTGTCAGTCACGGTGCTCTGGGCTGGGTGCCTACCATTGAAATGAGTGTGCACATCAAAAATATTCCCAAGAGCGAGTGGCTGAAAGCGCGTTTTCACAGCAAGTATCTGGGCAAAACCCTGTTGCAGGAAGATGGTGAGCTGTGGGATGAAGACGATAATCTGGTCGCGGTATCTCGCCAGTTGGCTCAGTTTATCCCTGCGCAATAGTTTTGGTCGTTTTCGCTCGGGAAAAGTAAGAGCTTGGGAAGGCGAGCCTCAAGGGCTCGCCAATGGCGCTAGCGTGTTGCCGCACACTTGGTGTTATAAATTTTCTGGCCTTTTACGCGCTTCACTTTAACGATTTGAACCATCTGGTTGGGTGCGTCCGCAAACTGACCCGAATGTTTGCCGCGACGTAGCTCGGAGATTGCTTCGGCAATGCGAATGCCTTTAATCACCCGGCCAAATACGGTGTAACCTTCGTTATCGCCGATGTCCAAGTGCTTATTGTTATTGACGTTAATGTAAAATTGGGACGAGCCTGAGTCGGGGTCGTCACCCAGTCGAGCCATGGCAACCGTGCCGCAACGGTTGCTTAAACCATTCGCTGATTCGTTTTTGATGGGCTCGTCGGTTTCCTTCTTTGAAAAATCAAAACCAAAACCGCCGGTTTGAATCATGAAGCGGGGCAGCACGCGGTGAAAAATCAGGCCATCATAAAAATGGCGATCCACATACTTTAAAAAGTTTTCCACCGCGATAGGGGATTTCTCAGGATAAAGCTCCAGATAAATATCGCCCATGGTGGTTTGAATTTTGACCTGGGGTCTTTTTTCACTCCAGCTGTTTGCGCTGAACAATAAGGCGGTGAGAAAAGTGATCATAATCACTTTAAGTGAGATATTCGATTGGCTCATTACAATTACCCCCATTCAGAGCGGCGACGACGCGGGCGAATCGCCGGCACAATCAGTGTGATGATGACACCCAGTAATACGGCGCCAGCGCCATAAACAAACCAGGTCTGGCTATCTTCTTTTTTCAAGCGTTCGTTTTCAGCGCGTGCAACATCCAATTCGGTTTGCAACAGTTGATGGTCTTTGGCCAGTTGCTGGTAGTTGTTGTTCAAATCGATGGCGTTAGCAGAGATCTGTTTGATCTGATTCAGTTCGCTACTCAGGGCGCTGGAGCCTTGTTCGGAATTGCTGAGTTGTTTTTTCAGGCTTTCGTTTTCCGCACTCAACTGCTTGAGTTTGTCGGCAGCTTCCTGGTAACGATTGCTGCTGCGCTGTGCTTTTTGGGCGGCGTCTTCAAGTTTAAGTGCGGCAATGGGTTCTTCCAGCAGATATTGATTTGGTATCCAGCCGGTGCTGCCGTCAGCCAGTCTTACCTGGCTCCAGTTTTCCTGGGCCTCGATGATGCTCAGTCGAGTCCCGGATTTTAAACCGCGATGCAAAATGGTGTGTTGATTACTTGGGCCCTTACGCATGGGGACATATAACACATCGGAAATCCAGCGGGTTTGCTGGGCGAAGCTTGGGGCGCTCAACAGGCTGGCCATCAGGGCGCTGCCAATCAGGCCGGCTTTAAACATACTGATTTTGGTGGTCTTGCTCATAACTCTGTCACTGTAGTATTGATTGCTCAAAATAAAAATCAGGGCAATACTTTTTTATAGGGTTTTACAACAACCTTGGCGTAAACGCCGGCGGCGACATAAGGGTCTTCATCCGCCCATGCCTGGGCAGTGGAAAGATTTTCAAACTCGGCAACAACCAGGCTGCCACTGAAACCCGCTTCGCCCGGATTCTCGTCGTCAATCGCGGGGTGGGGGCCGGCAATCAATAAGCGACCTGCTGCATTTAATTGCTCCAGGCGGGCGAGATGGTCGGGGCGTGCGGCGAGTCTTTTTTCCAAACTGTTGGGAATATCTTCACTAATAATCGCGTAGTACATAAAGGTTCCGGTGGCTACTGTTCTACCATGATTTCATCAAGGCTGAGGCCTGACAATCGAGTAATAGAACGAAAAACATAAAACAGGGTACCCATCATAATGATGGTGGCTGGTACAGCAATAACGGGAAAGCTTAAGGCCGTCATTTTGCCAAGTTCGGCATTGAACGCTTCTGTGCCGGGCTCACTGACGAGCAGCATCTTTGCCAGAATATAATTCAATGCTGAGGATAAAAAGAAGGAACCGGATAGCATAATGGAAGCATTGCGCATGGCTTTATTAAAGTCTGTGACTTTGCCACGTTTTTCCAGAGCTTGTTCAACTTTGTCAGTCTGTAAAAATTTATCGTTGTACAAAAACGTACGCACTAGCGGATATTTGGTTTTGATCGAAACAAGCACGGCTAATCCAATCAAACCCGGAATGGCGGCTTCTTTAATGGCGATATATTCCGGTGGCAATTCCATCAGGCTCATGCCGCCTGTAAGTGCAACACTGACAATGCCCAAAGCGGAAAAGAAATTGATTTTGCCGTTGCGAATCAGGTCGTTGGCACCGTATAAAATTGGGAAAGCGAGCGCGACAATGATGGCAAGCTTGGTGCCCAGATATTCATCGCCACTGAGCTTGGTCAGCACCAGAGTGGGAACCACAATATTTAATAACAGGTTAGCCAGCAGGCTTTCTTTTTTGGGTTTTTCACGGTTGTCATTAGCCGCCTGAATGTCCTCGGCGCTGATGTTCTCGTCCGTCTGATGTTTATCTGTCTGTTCGTTGGTATTCACGATGAATTCTTATGTTCAGGTCTTAGCGGCTGATTGAGTTTTTGTGTGCAAAAACTGAGCGATTTTCATGTGCTCGTGTTTTATCAGGGCTAACACGTTACAATATTTACGTTTTTTGCGGTTGCGGGATTAGTCGTCAATCGCCTGTCTTCCGTCGTCTGGGGCTTCCATGACCAAAATTTATGATCTGCACTGCCACAGTGACTACTCGGACGGTATTTTAAGCCCTTCTGAGCTGGTGTCGAGAGCACATGCTCAATCTGTTAATGTGCTCGCACTTACCGACCATGACACCCTCTCGGGTATTCATGAAGCTCGGCTTGCTGCTCGGGATTGCGGCTTAGACCTGATTACTGGCATAGAGTTCTCCTGTCAGTGGAATGGGCGTGGGGTGCATATTGTTGGCCTGAATGTCGATGATGAAAATGCGGCCTTGCTGGCTGCGGTCGAGGACCAAAGGCAGCGTCGCCAACAGCGCAGCGAAACCATCGCTCAAAGGCTGCACAAGGCTGGTGTGGAGGGCAGTTTGGCCTGGGTGCAAGCCAAAGCGGGTAAGGGCACAATCGGAAGACCGCATTTCGCGCAATTTCTGCTCGAAAGAGGGCATGTGAAGAGCATTAATCAGGCCTTCAAGAAGTATCTCGGTGCAGGTAAGCCGGGCGACGTGAAAAACGTTTGGCCAGAAGTCGCCGAGGCTGTGGCCTGGATCAAGGCTGCTGGCGGAACGGCGGTGCTGGCTCATCCCGACAAATACAAGTTGACCCGCACCAAGCTGCGCGAGCTTTGCGCCGATTTTAAGGAGGCCGGAGGCGAGGCCATTGAGGTGCTCAGTGGCAAGCAGGACGCCAATGTCACCCGAAATATTATGCTGCTGGCTGAGGAATTTGAGTTTTTGGGTTCCCTGGGCAGTGATTTTCACCAACCGAATCAACCCTGGCAGGAATTGGCCTGCTGCGGTTATCTACCAGAAGGCATAGAGCCTGTTTGGCAGCAATGGTGCCATTAAGTCTGCCTTAATCTAGAGCGCAGTAGGCTGTTAAGGCCAGTGGAAACAGGGCGAGGCTAACCAGCTGAGATAAGGCCCATGATAAGAATGTAATGTAGGAGTGCCTTGTGGCCCAGTTTTTCCAGATTCACCCCGAAAACCCTCAGGGACGCTTGGTTAATCAAGCAGCGGACATCTTGCAGCGCGGCGGTTTGATGGCCTTTCCCACCGATTCCGCCTATGCCATTGGCTGCCATTTGGGGGATAAAAACGCGATTGACCGGATTCGTCAGATTCGTCAGCTCGACAAGCATCACAACTTCACCTTGATGTGCCGGGATCTTTCCGAGCTGGCCACCTATGCGAAGGTCAGCAACAGCGTGTTTCGTATGCTGAAAGCCCATACGCCAGGGCCTTACACCTTCGTGCTGGAGGCGACCAATGAGGTGCCGCGCCGGGTCATGCATCCGAAACGGAAAACCATCGGTTTGCGAGTGCCGGAAAACAACATTGCCCTGGAGCTGATCGCGGCGCTTGGCGAGCCCCTGATGACCTCAACGTTGATCATGCCTGGGGACGAGTATCCATTGACCGACCCATATGACATTCGAGAAACGTTGGAGCATCAGCTGGACCTGGTGGTGGATGGTGGCTACTGTGGAATGGAAGCAACCACAGTGATTGATTTAACGGGCGAGACGCCTGAGTTGATACGCCAGGGTTGCGGCAGTTTTGAAGACTTTATGGCCTAGGCGAGAGCTGTTGCCAAGGCAGAATAGGCGCTATAATGCGCCGTTTTCACATACAAAATGACAGGTATCCGGGTGACGGACGAACTAGAAGAATTAGCAGGCGCCGAGATGGCGACTGACACTGCTGAATCAGTGTCTGAACCTGATGATCTCAACAGCGATATTGACCCTGAAGACAGTGATTCAGAGGCCGCTGAAGATGTCGAGGTAGACGCTTCAGGTGCAGAAGCCGAAGTATCGGCAGCTTCCGAGAGCACTGAGACTGGCGCTGAAGGGGAGAGCAAGCAGCCCCCAAGTCAGGGTGAAATGCCCTTTGCCATCGTCGATGGTAAGGAAATGACCACCTTACCAAAAGATCTCTACATCCCGCCTGATGCGCTGGAAGTCATTCTGGAAGCCTTCGAAGGGCCTCTGGATCTTTTGCTGTACCTGATTCGTCGTCAGAACATCGATATTCTCGATATCAACGTTGCAGAAATTACCAGCCAGTACATGCAGTACGTCGAGATGATGAACGCCATGCAGTTTGAACTGGCGGCGGAATATCTATTGATGGCGGCCATGCTGGCTGAAATCAAATCCCGCATGTTGCTGCCGCGCAGCAACGAGGTTGAAGACGAAGAGGAAGATCCTCGTGCCAACCTGATTCGTCGATTGCAGGAATACGAGCGCTTCAAAAAAGCGGCGGAAGACATCGACGAGTTGCCCCGCATGGGCCGTGATATCCATCAAGGCTCTGCCCAGCCACCCGATCGCAATTTGACCCGCCCGGAACCGGAAGTGGATCTGAAAGAAGTTCTGCTGGCGTTGTCTGAGGTTCTGCGTCGTGCGGATATGTTTGAAAGCCACCACGTGGAAAAAGAACGTCTGTCAACGCGCGAACGAATGGGACAGGTGCTGGATGATCTGAGTCACAATCAATTCGTTCCCTTTGTGAGCTTGTTTAAGGTGGAAGAGGGACGCCTTGGGGTTGTTGTGACCTTCCTGGCGGTGATGGAGTTGATCAAGGAATCTCTGGTCGAAATTATTCAAAGCGATGCCTTTGGGGCAATTCACGTTAAGGCCCGAGCGCAATTGGCGCAGTAATGTTTAAGGATAAAGCCATTAATGAACGATAAAATTCTTTTGCGCAAAATTATCGAAGGTGCCTTACTGGCGGCAGCGCACCCCTTAACCGTTAAACGCTTACATGAGTTGTTTATCGTAAAAGACGACGAGGAAGAACAGGAACCCCCCGCTAAAGAAGAAATTCAGGCGATCCTGGAAGATATTCAGGCCGATTGCAAAGGGCGTGGCTATGAGCTGGTTGAAGTGGGCACCGGTTGGCGCTTTCAAGTGGTTGCTGAAACCGCCAAGTGGGTGAACCGTCTGTGGGAAGAAAAACCACAGAAATATTCCCGGGCTCTGTTGGAAACTCTGGCCCTGATTGCCTATCGCCAGCCGATTACCCGTGGCGATATCGAAGAAATTCGCGGCGTTGCCGTAAGCTCACACATCATCAAAACCTTGAGTGAGCGTGAGTGGATTAAAGTGGTTGGGCACCGTGATGTTCCTGGGCGGCCATCACTTTACGCAACTACCAAGCAGTTTTTGGACTACTTTAATCTCACCAGTCTGGAGCAATTGCCGAGTCTGAGTGAAATTGCCGATCTCGAGAAAATGAATCCGGAATTGCAGTTGGATGAAGGAATGGAAATTCCGCCGACGAAAGATTTGCCTATCGATCCGGAAGCCGAAGCGGAAAAAGCCGAGGCCGAGCGCCTTGCGGCTGAAGCGGAGCAAGCCGAAGGTGGGCATGAAAATGCCGCCGACCGTGAAGAAGAATTGGATGAAGCTGACGCGGATGGTGAGGGTGAGCTGGATGATAGCCAGCCGGAACTTGACGATAGCGAAGACAGTGAAACACTGATCACCGAAGCCGAAGCCGAAGCCGAAGCCGAAGCCGAAGCCGAAGCCGAAGCCGAAGCCGAAGCCGAAGCCGAAGCCGAAGCCGAAGCCGAAGCCGAAGCCGAAGCCGAAGCCGAAGCCGAAATGGCAGCAGCTATTGCTCAGGAAGAGGCTGAGTTAGCGGCGGCAGAAGAATTAGAACGTGAAATGATGGCCGAAGAGGCCAAGCAAGAGAACCAGTAGGTCAGCATGCGCAAAGAAGAAGATCAGGCTCAGCCTGATGAGAAGTTACAAAAAGTTTTAGCGCGGGCGGGGCTTGGCTCACGACGTGAGATGGAACGTGCCATTTCCGATGGGCGCGTGCGAGTGAATGGCGAGTTGGCCAAACTCGGCGACCGTGTCGGTGAAAGTGATCGAATCAGTTTTGATGGCCGTCGCGTCAGTGCCGATCAGGCCGTACGCGAGCGTCCGCGGGTGTTGCTGTACAACAAGCCTGAAGGCGAGATTTGTTCTCGCAAAGACCCGGAAGGGCGCCGTACCGTCTATGAGCGTCTGCCGAAATTAAAATCCGGTCGCTGGATTTCCATTGGTCGCCTCGATTTCAATACCAGTGGCTTATTGCTGTTCACCAACGACGGTGATTTGGCAAATAAACTGATGCACCCGTCTTCGAATATCGATCGTGAATATTTGGTTCGTATTCAAGGTGAAGTTGATGAAGGCATGTGCGAGCGTCTGCGCGAAGGTGTGATGTTGGAAGACGGCATGGCCCGTTTTACCGATATTGTTGAAGGGCCTGGCGAAGGTAAGAATCGCTGGTTTTACTGTGTCGTGATGGAAGGTCGCAATCGTGAAGTGCGTCGTCTGTGGGAATCCCAGGGCGTCAACGTTTCGCGTTTGAAGCGCGTGCGCTACGGTAATATTTTTATTCCTTCCCACGTGCGTGTTGGTCAGTGGATTGAATTAAATGATAAGGAAGTGTCTGAGTTGGCAGTAACGGCCGGTTTGGATGCCACAGATCGTTTGCTGCAAACCAAATCCGAGCGCGAATATCAGCGTCGACACCAGAAGCGTTTACGTGCTGGTAAGGGACAGCGTCCCCATCATTTCAGCAATCCCAATAAGCGTAAGTAAGTAGCGTAAGCAGACAAGCGCAGATGGCAATATTCAAGCCTTGAGTTTTCGATGAAAACGTGGAAAGGGTGCAAGGAAACGGAAGCTTAGGCTTCCGTTTTACATTCCCAGCAGTGAACGTTGAACGTCGTCCACAAGATCGTAACTGACCACTTGATTGCGTCCTTGCTGCTTGGCTTTGTACAAGGCGCTGTCGGCACGCTCAAACAAGCTCACACTGTCATCATCCTGATTCAGTTCTGCTGTCCCAATGCTTGCCGTCACCGCAATGTCATGTTGTTCGGTTTTGGTACTCAGTCCGGCAATATAGCGGCGAACACGTTCCGCAATCACACGTGCACCGGCGGCGTCCGTTTTGTTTAATAGCACCACAAATTCTTCACCACCAAAGCGAAAGGTTAAATCCGTTTCGCGGCAAACGGTGGTAATGGCTTTTGCGACACTGCAAATCACATCGTCGCCGGCAGCGTGACCGTAGTTATCGTTGACGGCTTTGAAGTGATCGATATCAATCACCATCATGGAGAGTGGTTGATGGTAGCGATTGGCCAATTGAATCTCGCGTTGCAGTGCATTGCTCATGGCTGCCCGATTGCCGGTTTTTGTGAGCGGATCACACATTGCTGCTGCGAGGGCTTCGCGATACATCAGGGCATTGCGCAGAGGGTAAATCAATGGGCCTAAAAAGGATTCAATCAAAATCAATTCCTGTTCGGCAAAGCGTTTTGCGCGGCTGAACACGATACCACCCAGGCCATCATCGCCATCATTGGATTGCCGACTGAGTTGATAATCCACATGGTGAATATTGGGGCGGCCAAGTTTGATATGTTGATTGCAGGGTGTGGTGTACACCATGCCGCCGATGCTCACGTGCTGTTGAATGTGCTGGAAGAAAATCTCGAGAATCTGTTCCAGCTCCAAACTCGTCTGCAGACGTTGGGTCAGGCGAAAGAGTTCATCGCTTAAATCTTGCTTGGGTACGGCAATACGGCTGGGCGCAATCACTTCTTTGGCCTTGCTGGCTCGAGAACTGATTTGTACTGATGTGACCATATAGCAATCCTAGTGTTATCTCTATATCTGTCCCGATAGCCATGGTGGCCAATGCTTGCCCGTTATGAGCGGCTGACATTACTATCAGGGTGGCTTGCCAATGATGTAGCGAAAACCGTGCCAGTAATTTCAAAAAGAAAAATATCATTAAAAACAATGATCTAGATGCCGATAACCGCCTGTCGGCGGGAGTGTGGCGGTTTATTGGCGCTGTTTCTGGCAAGGATTCTGTCCCGGTGGCGAGTTTTTGCCGCCTCGGCAAGCCGGACCGATAAAAGCTGTGCAAGCCCCGCTAAAAACACGCTTTCGGATTGCACCCATAGCGGCAAAAGAGTGACAATAGCGCCATGTTTTTACTGATTCCCCCTGAACAAAATTCGATCTACTGGAGCCTTTGTCTGCTAGTGGCCTGTATTGTGTTCGTCGCTGCAATCAAAGCGCCCTGGAAGCAGCTGGCGGCACTGAGTCAGCGGCAACATGCCTGGTATGGGGCGATCTTGGGGCTGGCATTTTTCTGGTTACTGCAGGTCAATGTTCGGGATATTCTCGCTTTTCACCCATTGGCAGTCACCACTTTAACTCTGGTGTTTGGGTGGCATCTGGCCGTGGTTGCCGGTGCGTTTGCCTTGCTGATAAACAGCGTTTTAATGAGTCGCCTCGGGCTACAGTTTCCGGTTGAGTTGATACTGAACGTCATACTGCCAGCCACAGTCAGTGCCGGCTTTATCTGGGTACTCGAACGTATGCGAGTGCGCAATGTCTTTATTTTTATGCTGGGCGGCGGATTTGTCGGCGCCATGCTGTCACTGCTGGCCGTGCTCTGCTGTTCGGCTCTGCTGTTTTATGCACTTGAAGCGGAAGCCCAGTGGGCCATGCTCGCTCAATACGCGCATTTGTATGCGCTGATGTTGTTTCCTGAAGGTTTTATCAATGGCGCCATGACATCGGTGCTGACGATCTTTTACCCCCATCTGGTGCGTTCCTATGATGACGATTCCTATCTGGACTCCAATCTGTAAACGCATTTAATTTCGGTTTTATTTTCAATGACTCATTCTTGCCAAGTATCGAACTCCCGATTTCGTTTAGCGTTTCTATTAAACCCCTACGCTGGTCTCGGTGGCCCCGAAGGGTTAAAGGGCAGCGACGATATCAGCGATGATTTGCGGACTCAGTCCAGTCGCTCTATGGCGCGAGCAAAACGTGCTTTGACTCCTTTATTGAAGCAGCAAGAGCGCTTGAGTATTTCTGCCGCGCCCGGTGTTATGGGGGCGGATATGTTAATTGAGATGGGTTTTCGTGAGGTCAATGTTGTTGGAAGATTGCCTGGAGAGGCGTTTACGACTGCGCAAGACAGTGAACGCCTCGCCCATGAGTTGGCTGAATCCGGCATCGATTTACTGTTGTTTGTCGGTGGAGATGGTACCGCGAGAAACATTGTTAATGGCTTATCCGGGCAATACAGCGAACAAGTGTGTTTGGGCATTCCTGCCGGCGTAAAAATGCATTCGGCGGTTTTTGCCATCAACCCCGAGTCGGCAGCGGAAGTCTTGCAACTGTTGTTAAAAAACGGATTGGTGGATCTGCGCCAGCAGGAGGTCCGTGATATTGATGAAACCCTGTTTCGCCAGGGGCAGGTGCGCTCAAAATACTATGGCGAGCTGTGGGTGCCGGAAGTGGGGCACTTTGTTCAGCAAACCAAAAACTCCGGACGGGAAGTCGAAGAGCTGGTCCTGGCGGATATCGCAGCTGACATTGTTGAGCGACTTGATGATGAGCGTTACTACTTAATTGGTCCGGGAAGCACACCGAAGGCGATTCTCGACGAACTTAATCTGGAAGGCACTTTACTGGGTTTTGATGTGCTTCATCAGGGCGAATTAATTGCGAGAGATGTAAATGCCAGCTATCTGGAGACATTTCTGACGGAACATAAAGACCTTTGCACCGCAATTATTACCGCGATTGGTGGGCAGGGACATTTGCTTGGGCGTGGCAATCAGCAATTGAGCCCGAACGTACTTCGCCTGCTGGGCCAGGAAAATTTATGGGTAGTGGCCACCAAGACCAAAATTACCGAGCTGGAGCAGCGCCCCTTACTGGTCGACAGCAATGACGCTGAGCTGGATCGTGCCTTGAGCGGACATGTGCCGGTGACAACCGGATATCGTGATACGATTTATTATCCCATCAGTTGCGGCTTGTAAGTCGGTTGAATCAGCTGAAGTCGTATTGAGCAAATATATCTGAATATTATTATCAAACATTGAGGTAGACAGTGGGGTTGAGCGCGCACTCAGAAACATTAATTGCACAATTGGAAGAGCATCTTCAGGGGAAGCTTGAACAGGGCCTGTTACGTTCAACGGATTCCCGTCGTTTGTTTCACGGTCGAGGTCAATGTTATCCCGGCCTCGAATGGCTGGTCATCGATTATTATGCCCCGGTTTTATGGTTAACTTGTTTTTCTGAACCCGAAGAAGGGTTTCTCGTTAATCTGTGTGATCGACTTAAAGGGTTCATTGAGGCGAGCGAGGTGCAAGCGTTGGGGGTATCCTATCGTTTTCAGCAAGGTGCGCCCAGTGAATGGTTATATACGAGCAGTGAGTTCGATGTAGAAGGTTCAATGTTCGCCCGGCGGGGTGAACTGAAATTTCATATCCAATTGGGCGGTCGCCAAAACAGTGGTTTTTTTCTGGATATGGAACCCGGGCGTTGCTGGATGGAGCAACAGGCCAAGGGGCGAAAAGTTCTCAATTTATTTTCCTATACCTGTGCGTTTAGTGTGGTTGCCGCTGCGGCCGGTGCGGCTGAAGTTGTGAACGTGGATATGGCCAGGGGAGCGCTCAAACAGGGGCAAAAGAACCATCAGTTGAATACGGATGTTGCTGAAGTCGCCCATTGTAAAACGCGTTTTCTGGCCGAAAATATTTTGAAATCCTGGGGGCGCATTCGCCGTCCTGGCCCTTACGGCGTGCTGGTGTTTGATCCTCCGTCTTTTCAGCGCGGCAGTTTTGTGGCGAAGCAGGATTACACCAAATTGATTCGTCGAATTCCCCAGCTGGCGGAACAGGGCGCGGACATTCTTTTATGTTTGAATGCACCTGAATTGGGAGAGGAATTTATTGCCGGACTGATCGCGGAAGAGTGCCCGGATTGTGTCCTGGTTGGTCGTTTGGAGCCCAGTAAGGATTTTCCTGACCAGAACAAGGATCAACAGTTAAAACTGTTTCACTATCGTTATAACGGCGAATGGCAGAATCCACGTTCCTAATTTGCTTGCTGTAAAAACGGTTTGCCGGATTAGAGTGTAAACAAATACCGCATATAGTGGTTCAGGCGGGTGGAACTTTCGTATTTGATTTTATGACGCAGTAACTGACTTCGTGTGAGTGCTTCTTCCCCGTCCTTCTCGTTGAGTCCTGCTTCGGGAAGGAATTCGTTTCGATCTTCCAGTGTCGCCAGCAAGTTAAATCCACGTTGGTTCAGTACCGCTTGATCTAATGCTTCCTGGGCGATGGTGCTGCCATAGCTCAGGTAGTCGTTTTCCGCGAGCCAAAGCAATGTGGCAAAACAGGCCTGGTGTCGATCGCTGGGCAAACCAAAATCGTCCGGAGTATCCGGGCCGGCGATATCTTCGGTGTAAATCAGCTCGCGTCTGGGGAAGTGACGATAAAGTTGAAGCAGGATGCGCGCACTGTCTCGATAAAAATCATCGATATGTAGATCACCCATAGCCTGCTTCTTCCTTCGTTAATGACTCAATAGTTTATTGGCGGTAGTGCTCAATAAATTGTGAAAAGCGCTCGATGGCATCCTGCAGCTCTTCCTTGCGTGGCAAAAATACAATGCGGAAATGATCCGGTGTCGGCCAGTTAAAGGCTGTGCCCTGCACCAGTAGCACTTTTTGCTGGCGCAGAAAATCCAGCACCATTTGCTCATCGTCCTGAATCTTGTGAATATTCAAATCGATCTTGGGGAAGAGGTACAGGGCACCTTTGGGCCTCACACAGGAAACACCGGGAATATCGGTGATCGCGTCATAGCCGACATTGCGCTGTTCCAAAAGGCGGCCGCCGGGCAGAATGAGTTCATTGATGCTTTGATAGCCACCCAGTGCGGTTTGCACGGCGAACATGGCAGGCACATTGGCGCAGAGACGCATGGAGGCTAGCATGTCCAGACCTTCACGATACCCCTTGGCCAAATGTTTAGCACCAGAGATCACCATCCAGCCACAGCGAAAGCCTGCCAGGCGATAGGACTTGGACAGACCATTAAAACTGATGCAAACAATATCCTGGGCCAAGCGACCCAGTGGTGTGAAGCTGGCCTCATCGTAGAGAATCTTGCTGTAGATCTCATCGGCAAACAGCACGAGTTGATGTTCCCGGGCAATTTGCACCAATTCTTCCAACATGGCTTCGCTGTAAACAGCCCCGGTGGGGTTGTTTGGATTGATAATGACCAGAGCCCGGGTGCGATCAGTAATTTTGCTGCGGATATCATCCAGGGCTGGTTGCCAGTCAGATTGCTCATCGCAAAGGTAGTGCACTGGATTGCCGCCACCCAGACCGACTGCTGCCGTCCACAGGGGATAATCTGGAGCAGGGACCAGGATCTCGTCGCCATCATTCAGCAATGCCTGTGTGGCCATGGTGATCAGCTCGCTGACGCCGTTGCCAATATAGATGTCTTCAATTTCCACGCCGGAAATTTCAAGCTTCTGGCACTCTTGCATAATGGCCTTACGTGCGGCGAACAGGCCCTTGGAGTGGGTGTAGCCTTCGGCTTCACTCAAATTCAGAATGACGTCTTTTATAATCTCGTCCGGGGCGGCGAAATCAAAGGGCGCCGGATTGCCGATATTCAACTTTAGAATACGGCTGCCATCTTCTTCCATGCGCTGAGCATGCTCGAGTACGGGGCCGCGAATGTCGTAGCAGACTCCGTGTAACTTATCGGATTTTTCTATGGTGTACATGATGTAGTGCTTTTGCTGGTGTTGTTCTTTTATTAGGCCTGCAAGCAGGTACTTGTTTTGTTAAGGTCTGGTATTCTAGGGCTTGTCGCCTGGAATTAAAACGATTCTATGGGCGCTCGGGCTAAATAAGAGGCTGAATATGACGGATGATTTAAAAAACCACGAATATTGGCGCGATAAGCTGAGTGCTGACGAGTTTCATGTCTGCCGGGAGCAGGGAACTGAGAGGGCGTTCACCGGAGAGTACTGGAATCATAAAGATGACGGCAGCTACTTGTGTCGTTGTTGCGGTGAAGCCTTGTTTGAGTCCGAGGCAAAGTATGATTCCGGCTGTGGCTGGCCAAGCTTTACCCAGCCGAGTGAGCGGATGGCCGTTGAAGAACAAATGGATCGCAGCCATGGCATGGTGCGTACGGAAGTGCATTGTCGTAAATGTGGCAGTCATCTGGGCCATGTTTTTACCGATGGGCCAGCCCCAAATGGTCTGCGCTACTGTATAAATTCCCTATCGATACGTTTTAAAGAGGAAGATTGATGCTTGCATTTGCCGATATTCTGGCGACTGCCGAACTGCACAAAGGTGGTTCCGCTGCGGTTAAAAAGTTACTGCCGAAGGTCGCTACGGCCAAACAGCTGAAGGCGAAGGACGATGCCTATTATTTGTCGATGATGAGTCTGAGGGTGTTTCGAGCTGGCTTGAAACATGAGCTGGTTGACCGCAAATGGCCGGCGTTTGAAAAAGCCTTTCACGATTTCGATCCCTATGATGTGCTGATGATGAGTGATGAAGATCTGGAAGCACAAATGCACAACAAGGAGATCATTCGACATTTTGGAAAAATCCGTTCCATTCGAAGTAATGCTCAAATGGTTCGGGAAATTAGCCAGGAGTTTGGCAGCTTCGGCACATTTCTCGCGGAGTGGCCAGCCGAGACGTTGTGCGAGCTTTGGTTTATGTTGAAGAAAAAAGGGGCGCAATTGGGTGGTTTATCGGCGCCACGTTTCTTGCGTATGGTGGGGAAGGATACTTTTGTCTTGACGGATGATGTTGTAGCGAGTCTCATATCCCAGGAAGTGCTGGATAAAAAGCCCACAGCTCAAAGAGATATTCGCCAGGCTCAACAGGCGTTTAACCAGTGGCAGGAAGAGAGTGGTTTACCCATGGCGCATATCAGTCGGATTATTTCCTTCACCGCCAATGTGAATTAACAGGCCGAATAACCGCACGATTGTCACGAGCGCGGTACTTACTCTAATTAAATGTTAACGAATAACAATACACAGCGAAAAGGTAGTTTATGAATACTTCAAGTCCCAAAAAGCCCTGGACCATATGGCTGATTACATTGCAGGTGGTGTTGCTTGGCATATTGCCCATTCTGATTCTGGCTTACCGCAGTGGTAGCCTGGATCTGGGTAAAGGCTTTCTTGGGTCGGCCTTATTGATGTTGATCGTTGCGGCATTGGGCGCCTTGGCTTTACTGGTTTGTCTCTATGCCTTATTCGCTAAAAATACCGCACTGCGTAACAGTAGTCTGGTTGCTGTGTTTATTGGTGCGCTGCCGGTGTTTGCGATTTTGGGCACGGTTGGGCTTGCGGCATTTTCCGTGCCGCCTATTCACGACATCAGTACCGATACGTCCAGGCCTCCCTTGTTCGTGTCTGCATTGGTAGAGCGTAGCGAAAGCGATAACTCTATTGACTACAATTCTGAAAAACTCCCGGATATCCAGGCGAAAAGCTACCCGGACATTAAGCCTTTGCGTTTAAGCTCAAGCCCTTTGGATACTTTCAACAAGGCGAAAAAAGTTGTTGAAGACATGGGCTGGGCTCTGCAATGGGAAGATGCCAAAACCGGACACATTGAAGCTCTGGTTGAAAGCGCAGTATTTGGTTTCAAAGACGATGTGATTATCCGCATCGAGCCGAGTGCCAGTGGCAGCGTGTTGGATATGCGCTCGGCCTCTCGTGTAGGTGTCAGTGATCTGGGGGCCAACGCCAAGCGAATTCGTGCTTTTATGGATGCTATGCAGCGTTAATCGCTGAAGTATAAAAAATACGTAGATCAACAGCCGGCGTCCGCGCCGGCTAGTCGTAGAAATTTTTCTTTTTCCAGTCGCCGTCGTCCCACTTTTTAGACTCGGCTTCCATGGCTTCTTTCTCTGCTTTGATTCTTGCCTGCTCGGCCTTGGCCATATCACTGGCGCTTTTAATCCATTCCTGATGATTGCGAATGTTTTCGTTGAATACCTGATCGCCATTGTATTTGGTCAGCACGGTATTGGCTTGGGTGAAATAGTGGGCGGCCAGCTGATGCTTGCCATTTGCCAATGCGCCTCGAGCTAAAATGTCGTGCTCATCCGCCGCCAGCAGGGCCATTTTATTTTTGATGATCGTTCGGGCTTCACTGGCTTTTGCATGATTCAAGGCGCCTTTTTGCCCCAGCTGTTGGAAGAACTTCAGTAACAACTTCAGGTTTTTACGAGTACCGGTAATTTGCCGCGCATTGCTTAGGGATTTCAACTGGTTTCCACCTTTTTGCTTGCTTAAGGCCAGGTAGCGTTCATTGGCCTGTTGCAGCATGGCTTTGTGTTTTTCTTCTTCGGGTTGCAGTTGGCTGAGTTCTTCATAGGTGAGAACCAGGGCTTGCTGAATAATCAGAGTGAGTGCCGAGCCAAGATAATTTGGCGGAAAGCAGGCCATGGTTTCATCGATTTTTCGGGCTCGACTTTTGAGGGAATTGATAAACAGGCGGCGTTTTTCACGCTTGGAGTTAACGCTATGGGTGAACAGGGCATAGCAAGCCAGAATTGCCAACACAATGACAATTCCCGCAGTGACCATAATTGGTACATTGGCTCCCATAAATACGCGCTTCTCGTGGGTCTTACATAAGAGTCAGGGTGGCCCCGACGTTTTTCAGTATCTGTGGCTGGCCCGAGTTCTTGATGTCCCTAATCATGTTGAACAAGGTGCCACAGGAATAGTTAAAGTATAGACAGTGTATCGGCAGCTTCCTGAAAAATTAGAGCTTCCGACCAATTTGGCGCGAAAATATAGGATACATGTAGAAGAACAGCTCGTTGACGGTGCAATTATGGCCAAATATCGGACTTTTTAGGATGAGTCAGGGTAGGGCTGTTGCCGAAATATACGTTCTGGCTGCAAATTGCCCAGTGAGCTAAGTCGTTGTTTCAAAAACAATAAAAATTAAAATCAACAGTTGACAGCAAGGGGCTGTCTCCATAGAATGCGCCCCACTTCTGACGCAGACAGCGTTTTGAAGGTCCTACGTCCCCTTCGTCTAGAGGCCTAGGACACCGCCCTTTCACGGCGGTAACAGGGGTTCGACTCCCCTAGGGGACGCCATTTGCGGGAATAGCTCAGTTGGTAGAGCACAACCTTGCCAAGGTTGGGGTCGCGAGTTCGAATCTCGTTTCCCGCTCCAGTTTTTCTTCACCTTATTGATATTTAGATTTCTCAGGTCGTGGGCACATTTGCCTTGTTTCACGAGACAGTCGGATTTCATCCCACAACGTATTCCAGCGCATCCCTGCGCTTTCGGTACTTGCGCTTCCATATGTGATTTGTCTTTGGAGCAGTGTTTCCACAATAGTTCCTATTGATAGAAGTCGTGCTTTGCTCATCGAAGAAGTCTGGCACTTAGGGAGTCGGGCCAGGCTTGGTAAGTCCCGTTGAAACAAGCCCTTTTCCAGGAATGTCCCTACACAGGGGAAGCTGAAAAATCGGCCTCTAAGTCTTTGTTTTTAAAAAATATTAAAAAAACCGTAACTTAGTGTTGACAGGGGTAGGGTAGATCTCTAGAATGCGCAGCTCTTCCGGCACAGACAGTGTTTGGAAAGTCCTACGTCCCCTTCGTCTAGAGGCCTAGGACACCGCCCTTTCACGGCGGTAACAGGGGTTCGACTCCCCTAGGGGACGCCATTTGCGGGAATAGCTCAGTTGGTAGAGCACAACCTTGCCAAGGTTGGGGTCGCGAGTTCGAATCTCGTTTCCCGCTCCAGTTTTTCTTCACCGTTTCGGTATAAAAATTCTTCAGAAAGTCTGACGGAAAAGCCTGACAGATTTACCTATGTTTCATTGTGAAATGAAATTGTATTTCGTCGTTCATGCCTGCATGCCCATACCTCCATGACCCTGGCACCTCCATGTGAAGTTTGAGGTGAGTACCCATGGCATAAGTCACTTAAAAGGTTGGCGTTTATTGATTGGCGTTTTTGCGGTGGAAGGGAAATCGAAAGGACTGAAGCTCTTGGTGCAAGGTGCTTACAGCCCTCTATTAAAATGAAGTCGCTTGTGTAACAAGCTGAATCGTTAAAAAATAGCGCTATACAAAAAGCCGGCGCCTATCGCCATGCTCAAAATAACCGCGAGAAATGCGGCGATCATTTGATTCCTGAAAATCGACTTTAACAAAATTACTTCCGTTAGACTTGCACCCGCACTGCCGATAATCAGTGCCATTACAGCCCCCAGTCCCATTCCTTTTGCGGCTAATGCCGCACTTAAAGGGATCACGGCTTCTGCGCGTATGTACAGTGGAATACCAATTACGGCAGCGATGGGAATGGCGAAGGGGTTGCTTTCATCCGCGACACTGGCAACAAATTCTGTTGGCATAAATCCATAAATCATCGAGCCAATTGCTATACCGCCGATTAAATAGGGGACAACGGTTTTAAAATCGGACCAGGTTGAAAACCAGATGCTTTTCCAAACACTCACGGGCTTTGTTTTTTCGCCACAGCCGGTTCCGCAACCCTGGGAGGCGGGTTCTTCATAGGACTGGGGCTTTACGTATTTTTCAAAGCCCAGTTTTTCCAGGGTGATGCCTCCAAGTACCGAGACGCCCATGGCGATAAGAAAATAGAAAAGGGTGACCTGCAAGCCAAAGGTCACTGCGAACAAGCCAATAATGATCGGGTTCAGAAGAGGGCTGGCGAATAGAAACACCATCATGGTTCCAAACCCGGCTTTTGCCCTGAGCAAACCTTTAAGAAAGGGAATTGTCGAGCAGGAACAGAACGGGGTGATGGCGCCAAGAAAGCCAGCGGCGATATAGCCACGCCCGTGTTGGTCGCTGAGGATTTTCTGAATTTTCTCGGGAGGCAGTTTGGTCTGCAGGTAGCCCACGCCATAGCTGATCAACAGGTACAAAATCGTCAGTTCCACCGTGAGGAATACAAACATGCCAGCCGCTTCGCTGACCATTTCACTGGTAATTGTCATTCAATATCTCCAAAACTATATTTCTAATAATGCCGAAATATAGTTTTGGAGATTTTCCTTGTCAAGATATTTCTGGTAATATCGAAATATAAACTTGGCAGGAGTAAAGTCATGAAGCTGGAGGTCGCGGCGAAAGCACTCAAGGAGTTGGGACATCCAACCCGCTTAGCCATATTTAAACGACTGGTAAAAGCCGGGCCCGAGGGGCTGGCGGTGGGTGCCTTACAGGATGAGTTGGACATTCCCAATTCAACCTTGTCGCATCATGTGGCGAGTTTGGTGTCGGCTGATCTTCTGTCACAACGGCGGGAGGGCAGAACCCTGTATTGTCAGCCCGATTACGACCACCTGCAGGCGGTCATCGACTTTCTGCAGGATGAGTGTTGTGCCGATCAGGGTTAATCCGGGAAGGCCCTAAAAGCTATGCCTTATGCCACCCGGTTTCAGGCGGATAGTAAGAAGATATAAGGTTGGACTGGAAATAGGGGAGCGGCGTCCCCATATAGATAGCTTGCCGATACTGGCAGAATCTTAGTGAAGGCCAAAAATTCTAGCGCGCTCTTCCTGGTAATCACTGCTTTGCGAGGCATAGCAGGCCTCATCAAGCTGTTGAAACTGGCTGATTTCCTCGTCGGGCATAAAGTGCAAGCAGTCGCCGCCAAAATACCAAAACAGGTCCCTTGGGATGAGCGCCGTAATATGGGCTTGGTTAGCGACGCTCTGGCCGATTAGCCACTGACCTTTTTGAAAGAAATCCTCTTCGTGAGCATTTTGCTCATCGGCGAGAAAACGCAAAGTATCGATAAAGCGTTGATCACTTTCGCTCAATGGCAGCTCATCGCTGGCTTCGGCAAAAGGTGCTTGCTTGCTGACCTCTTGCGCGAGATTTTGCAGTTGTTGTGTACAATATTGTTTTTGATTCATGGCTGACTCCTACCGGGTGTCACATTATACCTGCTCACACCTTATGGCCAATATTCAACTGGGGTGAATTGGGTTTTATTGAAGGAGCTTTATATGGGCAATGCCCTGGATATTAAAGGTTTGAAAAAAGTTTACGGCAATGACTTTCAGGCGTTGAAAGGCATTGACCTGAGTGTCGAGGAGGGGGATTTCTTCGCACTGCTTGGCCCAAACGGTGCCGGCAAATCAACCACTATTGGTGTGATCTGTTCACTGGTCTTGAAAAGCGAAGGTTCAGTATCGGTATTTGGTCACGATATCGATAAAGACTTTTCACTGGCAAAGCAGGAGCTCGGTGTGGTTCCCCAGGAGTTCAACTTCAGCCAGTTTGAAACGCCCTGGAGCATTGTGATTAATCAGGCCGGATACTACGGTATGCCTCGCAAGCTCGCAGCTGAGCGAGCAGAAGAGTATTTGCGTAAGCTGGGCCTTTGGGAAAAGCGCAACGATCAAGCCAGAATGCTGTCAGGGGGTATGAAGCGCCGCTTGATGATCGTGCGAGCCCTGATTCATAAACCGCGTCTGCTGATTTTGGATGAACCCACCGCTGGCGTTGACATTGAGCTTCGCCGTTCCATGTGGGATTTTCTTCGCGAGATTAATGAGGCGGGCACCACCATTATTTTGACCACCCATTACCTGGAAGAGGCTGAAAGTCTTTGTCGCAATATTGCCATTATCAATCACGGTGAAATTGTTGAAAACACCAGCGTAAAGGCATTATTGAAAACCCTCAACAAAGAGCACTTTGTTTTGGATACCAAAGATGCCTTGAGTGAGCTGCCAAAACTCAATGGCTATAACTGCCAGTTGATTGAAGATCACAGCATCGAAATTGAGGTGGAGAAAGGTCAGTCGCTTAACCCGGTTTTTATGGCCTTGCAAGAGCAGGGTATTGAAGTATTGAGTATGCGTAACAAAGCAAACCGTTTGGAAGAACTGTTCGTATCCATGGTGAGCCAACAAGAAGGAGCCCAATAATGACTTTGCAACAACAATGGGTAGCCCTGCAAACTATTTTCTTTAAAGAAATTCATCGTTTCAGCCGCATCTGGGTGCAAACGCTTTTGCCGCCTGTGATTACGATGTCTTTGTACTTCGTGATTTTTGGTACCTTAATCGGTGGCCGTATTGGCGAGATGGGTGGTTTTTCCTATATGGAATTTGTGGTGCCGGGATTAATTATGATGTCGGTGATTACCAACTCGTATTCTAATGTGGTGTCTTCTTTTTACAGTGCAAAATTTCAGCACAGCATTGAAGAAATTCTGGTCTCGCCTACACCCAATTACATTATTCTTCTCGGCTACGTGATGGGCGGTGTTGCTCGTGGTTTGGCGGTCGGGTTTTTAGTGACATTAATGTCGCTTTTGTTTACTAAACTGCAGGTACAGAACCTGGCGATTACCATCACCATCGTCTTTTTAACATCAGTATTGTTTTCATTGATGGGTTTTATCAATGCCGTTTTTGCCAACTCCTTTGATGATATTTCGATTGTGCCAACGTTTGTTTTGACCCCGCTTACCTATCTTGGCGGCGTGTTTTACTCCATCAACTTATTGCCGGACTTTTGGCAGGGCGTTTCATTGCTGAACCCCATCTTGTACATGGTAAACGTTTTCCGCTATGGGATTCTGGGTATCTCTGATATTCAGGTGCACTATGCCTTTATGGGGGTTCTTGCTTTTATTGTGGTTTTGGCCGCGATTTCCATGCATTTGCTGGAAGCCGGCAAGCGCCTGCGTGCTTAATTAATAGGTAAGTCGCTGTATTTTCAGCTGATCGAGAACAGAACAGGAATTTATCGTGGATCATTTGCAACTGGGTAAACATACCGAATACGTTTCCGTGTATACGCCATCTTTGCTCGACCCCATTCCAAGAGCGATGGCGCGAGCAGAGCTGGCGATCAAAAATGAGAGCTTGCCCTTTGCGGGTGTCGATATTTGGACGGGTTATGAGATTTCCTGGCTCAATGGGAATGGCTTGCCCCAGCAAGCTATTGCCGTATTTTCCATTCCGGCAGATTCCCCGAATATTATCGAGTCGAAGTCATTTAAGCTGTATTTGAATTCTTTCAACCAGACCAAATTTAATACACGTTCGGAAGTGATTGCGGCGATGGAATCGGATCTTAGTGCCGCGGCGGGTGCGCCCGTACTGGTGGATCTGGAAGGGTTGGATCAGTTTGCTTCTGTGGGTGTGCAGCGCCCCAGGGGGATTTGCATTGATCATATGGATGTGGAGATCGAAACCTACTCCCCGGATGCCAACTTACTCTCGGCGACGGGTGAGCTGGTAAGCGAAACCTTATACAGCGATTTATTGAAATCCAACTGCCCGGTGACGGCGCAACCCGATTGGGCGACGTTAATTATCAGCTATCGTGGAACCGCCATCAGCCAGGAAGGGTTGTTGCGCTATATTGTATCCTACCGGGAGCATCAGGACTTTCATGAAAACTGCGTCGAGCGCATCTACAGCGATATCATGGCGCAATGCCAGCCTGAATCGTTAATGGTATACGCGCGTTATACCCGTCGTGGCGGTCTGGATATCAATCCACTGCGCCACAGTCTGGGGGACAGTGTGGATGCACTGGATATTGCTTCGCGTTTGGTCAGGCAGTAGTGTTTAAAAACTGATTTGGGGCGAATGTGATAGTGATACTAAGGATTTAGAAGCGTCAGGGAAGGAGGCGGGCAATAGAGCGTTAGAGATCTTTTTTGATGCTGATAATGTCTTGCCCCTTTAGTGTGGTTACCGCGCTTTCCAGGGTACGAATAATGCGCTCGCGATCATAATTGCGCAGCTTGTCCATATCCAGGTGCATGGCAAAACCTTCAGTGTTCTCTTCAATATAGTTTTGCTGTTTGCCCAGATTTTTACGAAGATCAATAACCTGATACACCTTGATCGGGTGGCTAAAGCCTTTAACTGTAATCTCACCCTTATCCTGACACAGGACAACGTCTTTAATCAGCGCCCAGGATTCGTGAGTAATCAGAATTTCCCCGGGGGAGGCAGCAGATTCCAAGCGGCTCGCGAGATTCACATGAGCACCCAGTGCGGTGTAATCCAGGTGGTGACGGGTACCAAACGTACCCACGGTGCAGTAACCGGTATTAATTCCCATGCGAATGCTGAGAGGGCGAGTGATGCCCTGATTGCGCCATTGCTGTTGCAATACCTTCATGCGTTTACGCATGGCAATCGCCATGGCAAGGCAGCGTCGGCAATCGGCTTTTGCGCCCTTGCTGTCGTTATCGCCGAACAACACCATAATGGCGTCGCCCATAAATTTATCGATGGTACCGCCGTGCTCCTCAACAATTTTCGACATCTCGGTCAGATAATTGTTGAGCAAATCGGTTAAGGTCTCAGCTTCCAGTTCTTCCGCCAGTACCGAGAAATCTTTAATGTCCGAGAAAAAGCAGGTGAGCTTTTTACGTTGTGTCGGTGGTGGCTTACTGTTTTCCCGGTTAATGGCTTTCCAAACCGGTGGTGGCAGATAGCGGGAAAGCTGGTAGGAGCGTAGCTTGTGGGTGGTTTGTTCTTTTAAGAGCTTCTGGTGTTCAGAATCCAGTGATTCCAGGCGCTTCTTGGTGTAAACCCCATAGGCACAGAAATAAGCCGCAATACCAATCAGGCCCGCAATGCCCATTTCCAGACGACCGCTGACCGACCAACCCGGATCGCGAACCAGAAGGGCGGCGCCAATACCCAGAAAATAGCCAATATTGTCACGCAGCCATTTTTGCTGTCCGCCACTGGTGATGGCGTTAAACTGGATCAGAATCCAAAATAAAATCGCGGGTAATAAACTGAGCTCAATAATGCCAATACACACACCCATCAAAAAGCTGTCGAGTGTGCCAAGAATAACGGATAGAGGAGGATTACCCTCGTCGCGGGAACGCTTCTGTAATAGGTAGCTTATATAGAGGTAAGCCAGCAGAACGATGATGGCGCCTGAACGAACATAGTCAAGCTCCGGCCACTGAATCCCAGTAGCCAGGGTGCCGATCATGGAAAAGCACAATAGTATCCGGAAATATAAGGGATACTCAGGCAGCTCCTGGGCCGGTTTGATTGTGCCGGTGGCAAAGTCCGTTGTTTTATTCATCAAGCGCGAAAACTACTTTGGCATCTTGTGTTAATTGTAGTTGGGTCTCGGATAATGTGTAGTAGATCACAAAACCTAACTATCATCGTCTTTTTATAAGTGGAATGGAAGGCTTTAGCGAATAAAGCTTAGATATAGGTCCATATACTCAGTAATATAGGAGTATATTTCACATTATTACGCATGTTTAGTCTTAATGGCGTATATCTGCTCGAATCGTAGTACACCTCTTTAAACAATAACAGCCCAATTAGCGTATAAATCCTGTTATTGTGGTGTTTTTTAAGAATCTTCTCTATCTGATTGAAATACATACAATATGTTAGCTCTAGACGCCCTCAAAAATCGAATCTCTCACGGCAAATTACAGGCCCCTGGTCCCACAACTGAGCAGCGCTCAGAAATAGAGGCTGCCGCACTGCGTGCTGCCGATCACGGTTGTCTTCGACCGTGGCGTTACCTCTATATAGAAGGGGAAGGCCGCGAAGAACTGGGGCGTTTGTACCTGGACGCCGCTCAAGCCAAAAATCCGGATCTCGACGACAGCCAGAAGGATCGATTTCTGAAAATGCCGTTTCGAGCCCCTTGCATGTATGTGGCGATTGCCAATATTCAAGAGCACCCTAAAGTGCCTCGCGAAGAACAGCTCATGGCGGCAGCGGCTTCCGTACAAAACATGATCACTGCCGCTTTTGCCCTGGGGGTTGGTGCTTATTGGCGTAGCGGCGAACTGGCCTTTGACAGCGTAGTGAAGCAGGGCCTTGGCCTGGCGGAAAACGAAGAAATTGTAGGCTTTGTCTATATGGGCACCCCACAAATACCCAACCGAAAGGTGCCCGAGCTGCAAGCCTCTGATTTTTTTAAAAAATGGCCCTTATAAGATTGCATCCCTAAACGCTTTTGTGTAAAGTTGCGCCCTCTTGAAACGGAGCCCATCCGTTTCATCCGGAGAGGTGTCCGAGTGGTCGAAGGAGCACGCCTGGAAAGTGTGTATACGGCAACGTATCGAGGGTTCGAATCCCTCCCTCTCCGCCATATCTCAAAGAGCCCTGGTACGTAAGTGCTGGGGCTTTTTTGTGTGTGGCTGTTCGAGAATTCTGTTGCTTCAGATTAATACGGCTAAGTATTTGGAAGGAAGGGTGATAGCGGTGCAATGCCTTGATGTTGGAGTGAGGCAAAAGGGGCCTTTAGGTCAGATCCGTTAATTTTCTTGTTTCGAGTCTGAAAAAGTCTATCCTATACAAGTCCTAAGCATAGAAGAGGATATAACTCCTCTAATTCTGCTGGTCACATTCGATGTCTAAACGAGCAAATAAAATCGAAAACTGTTAGCGTTTAACGCTTGCGCTCAAAGGATTTGAATCTTGTGAATAAGCATTTTGATATCGTTGGTAAAACTCTAATAGTCCTTTCGTCAATTTCGGCGTTTATGTGGGTAGGTGGCAAGGAAGAGGATTGCTACTACACAATGGGGTTGTTCCTTCAAGCGCGTTTGTGCGATGGGTATATTGAAGAGCAGTTTAAGGGCGCCGGATATGGGGCTTTGTTTTTTATAGCCTTAATTTTTATTGTCGGTTGTGCACTAATAGCCCTTGCTCGATGCAATAAAAACAAGTTGTAAAATCACAATCAGTTTTTGGGTATCTATTGTCAGATATATCCATTTTTAGTTTCTTTAAGTGTCTGCCCTTGAGCGATACTCCGTGAGAAGAAATAAAAATGCCCCTCTAGCTTTCGTTGCAACGCCAGCAATGACAAGCAAAAACGCGAATAAAATATTGCCAGCGGGATTAAAGCTATTCACCTTTTCAAAAATGGCTGGTTCAAATAACGGGAATATGCTGCTAATGAGTAGAATATATCCTAGTCCTTGCACTCCGCGCAAAAAGCTATTGTTGTAGGTTTTGTGTGTGGCGCTTTTTAACATACCGACTTCGGTTTCATTCATAGACCTTATGGGAACTAAATAGTCTGAGATAGCGAGGTGCATATATATAAATGAGATGACTAACAAGCCTGGGATAAGATAATTCACTTCTGGTGTGGGATTGTTTGCGATGGAATTCAGATATCCAAGGGAAGTAGCCATAGATATGGCAGCCGCCACGGCAAAGAAAATTTTAAGTGCTTTCATGATTATATGTCCCTATATCCTTTTTGTTTCTCTTTGGTCGCGGCAACGCTTTTTACACAGGTGGGTTTGGCATAAATACTTGCGCCACTTCCATAATACGCCTTCTTGCGCTTTCCAGCTATTCAATGACCAAGTGTGATTATTCCGCCAAGCAGCTTTTGTTGTAAATACTAGGCCAATAAACACCAATTCTGGTCTATTCCCGCCAATCTTGCCTACAGCCCTTAAAGCCCAGCAAAGACTCTTTTATGCTATCGCGCAAATAAGCAAACCCGTTGAGACATAGTATGAATTACGAAACCATTCTATATGATATCAAAGACAAGATCCTGACGATTACCTTGAACCGTCCGGAAGAGCTGAATGCCTTTACTGTGGAAATGGCCGAAGAGCTGATCGACGCCTTTGGGCGTGCCAGTGCAGACGATGACGTCCGAGCGGTAGTGGTTACGGGTTCAGGGCGTGGTTTTTGTGCGGGCATGAAGTTGAACAGCGAGGGCAATGCCTTTGGTTTGGACGAAGAACTGGAGCCCAGTCTGGAGGATGTCAGTAATCTGGAGGATGTTGAGCCGGGTATTCGTGATACGGGTGGTACCGTGACCCTGGCGATCTACAACTGCACCAAGCCGGTTATTGCCGCCATTAATGGTCCTGCGGTGGGCATCGGTGCAACCATGACTTGCGCGATGGACATTCGTTTGGCATCCAGCAAGGCCAAGATGGGTTTTGTGTTTACCAAGTTGGGCATCACCCCGGAAGCTTGCTCGGCCTGGTTTCTACCTAAGATTGTTGGTATTTCCCAGGCGCTTGAATGGGTGTACACCGCTGAAATTTTCGACGCTGAAGAGGCGAGAAAGGGTGGTTTGGTGAAGTCTATTCATGAACCTGAAGAGCTACTGGAGGCTGCTTATAAAATCGCACGCCGTATCGCCGATAACACCTCTCCGGTGGCCATCGCTCTGGCCAGGCAGATGATGTATCGCTTGTCGGCGACTCATCATCCCGCAGAGGCGCATAAGGTGGATTCTCTGGCGATTTTTTACCAAAGTCTGGTGGACGGCAAGGAGGGCATCAATGCCTTTTGGGAAAAGCGCCAGGCGGAGTTCACTTCCAAAGTCTCGACCGATATGCCGGATTTCTTTCCCTGGCAGGCTGATACCTAAGGCTCTTATTCAGGGGGGCCCCGGGTTTCGTAGGTAAGAGGTTTTTGCTGTCGAATCTTTCCACGTATAATGGCCTCTTTCTTTTTGGAGGCCATATGCCATTACAGAGCGGAATTTATCGCCACTACAAAGGGCAGGATTACTGGGTAATCGATGTTGCTCGTCACAGTGAAACCGAAGAGGAAGTGGTGGTTTATCGCTGTCTCTACGGCGACTACAGCTTGTGGGTGCGCCCGCTGTCCATGTTTACTGAAAGTGTTGAATTTGAAGGGAAGACGGTTCCACGATTTTCTCTGGTTCGTGCTGCCGCTTCGGAATCGGTGTTTAACCAGGGCCATTGAATTTCATGAATGAGGTGTTAGACAGCGAAGCGCTTGCCGAGCTCAGCCAGCTGGAGCAGGATGAGTATTGGATGCGGCGTTGCATGTCGCTTGCGACCAAGGCCGCCGAAGCGGGCGAGGTGCCCGTGGGTGCAATCATTGTCCATGAGCATCAGTTAATCGCCGAAGCCTTTAACCAGCCTATCAGCACGAATGATCCCAGTGCCCATGCTGAGATCCTTGTCCTGCGCAGTGCTGGTCAGGTGTTGAAAAACTATCGCCTGAGCAATTGTACTCTGTACGTCACTCTGGAACCTTGTAGTATGTGCGCGGGCGCTTTGGTTCATAGCCGGATTTCACGTTTGGTGTATGGCGCTACGGAGCCCAAGGCCGGGGCCATTGAATCCCAGGTGGAGTTCCTTAACAGTGAATTTTTAAATCACCGTCTGGAATGGCAGGGCGGTGTTCTGGCTGAAGAGACCAGCGCCCAGTTGTCGGATTTTTTCAAACGCCGCAGGGCGCAGAAAAAAGCCGACAAAAATAAACACCAGGAAGAATAAAAGCTAAATAGAGGCTGAAAGAAAGCCCTATACAGGAAAAAATGGCAATATTATTTTACCCTCGCGAGGATCGCGTAATTGATTTAGGGATAGCGATATGAAATTCATCGAAATAAGTACCATTAAAAAGCTGATGCTGTGCGGCGCTTCAATGCTGCTTTCCGGTATCAGCCTTGCCGAAGGCAATTTAGAAAATCCGGCAAAAGATGCCATCGAGTCAGGCATCAGTGCGATCAGCGGGTGGCACTGTACCGCGTCAGAGATCGAAATAGAAGTTGACGGAAAATCCTATGGCAAGGCGGGCATGGGGACCATTCGAACCGACACCGAAAGTCGTTGCGGCCATACCAATAGTGGTTTTTCTCTCCTGTTTAACTATGGTGCCTTGCCAGATGGTGAGCATACGCTGGTCGCTAAGGTGGATGGCGAAATCTGGATGGAGCGAACGTTTAGTACGATTCGTCCCGGGAGTGATACGGACTTTGTTCCGGATTCTGATCACACCGAGTACGCCATCGATTTCCCAAAACCCGGCGATGCGTTGGAATTGAAATGGCAAAGCTCCAAACAGTCTTTTACGGTAAGCAGAGCGTTTAGAGATCTGATTAACCCTGGAAAAATGGTTGCAACATTTAATCGTACTTTCTTTGGCCACGCCCGAGGCTATGACCCTTCGCGGCCCGATCGTCAATTTGGTGAGTTGGATGTGACCGAATTTAAATTAAACATCAGTGAGACGGCTTTCGCCATGAGTCGCGTTGGTACAATTCTGGGCGACTGCGATTACAATGGTGACATTACGTTTTTCTTCAATAAGGTGACTTCCCAGGGCACATTCAGTTGCAGTGGCAGCAGTGGAACCTACAGTGCGGAAGTGTTTGTGAATGCAAACGAGGGGTACTATATCGGGCGCTTCGATATGACCCCAACTGGAAGTGAGCAGAGCACACGTGATTTCCACATGGCTCTGGCGCCTTAAGCTTCTCGGATATCTTCGATTTTAAAACGTGGTCGGGCGTTGTCGGCGCCTCGACTGCGGGCAAATTTTAAAAACCAATTTAAAATTCTTTCAGGATCGGTAGCGGCATAATAACTGGTGTGCTTTCCGTAGTTGGCGGGCAGTTCAAAAGTTTCATGTTGCCACAATCCGCCGAGCCCCCATTTGGAAATAATCTTTCCATCTTCTTCAACCAAGCCTGCATGGCAAATTTCATAGTGTCGTTCGTGGGAAGTGCTGTAGAGCACCAGATCACCGCATTGCGGTTTATTCACGCTTTTTAGCGCACCTTGGCTAATCAGGAATAAAGCAAACTCGGGGCCGGCAAAAACATCTTCATTACGGGTAACAATTTGTTGGTAAACCCGGGAGTTGGTCAGGCCCAGGGCGAACACCAGGCAGGTGTAATTGTGCTCGGGCCAAGGATCGGCCACAGGACGAATATTGTGTTCATTATATTGTGCCAGACGCTCAAGGTAGGCCCATTGTTGGTGCCTGGGGTAGGCCTGGCTAATGGATTCAAGTTGCTTGCGAAGCAGCATAGTTCTTCTCCCGTCATGGTTAGGCGTGGAAAAGCTTGCCTGAGGATCAAATGTGGACAGCTCATATATCGACGAACGATTAGCTTACCTTGGCTAATTGAGAATGCTTAATATTTTATCGATATTAAACCCTGCTGCTTATCTGTTTACTTCATCACAATTTGCAGGGGATTGCCGTCTGAGCAGTAGCTGTTCAGTGCAATAGCAGCCCAAGAAACCATAGCAAAGTAGGTCAAAGTCGCGCATATCAACTGATCTGGATCAATAACTTTGTCCAATAAGGATTTACCTGACAAAATTTTCCTAATACCTGTTTCTCAAAACTCAAGGGTAATTAACCCTGGTCGATAAAGGGTTATATCGCGACTGAGTGCGGTTTATTGAGTGATGGACTGGTAACGCCAGGGACAATGAACAAGCCAGGGAGCTAATCAAGCCAATGATTTGCAGGGTGTTACACCATGAAAAAACGTTCATCGAAACGACAAACTATCGAAGCCATTAACCGGGAAGTTCTGGTTGCCGAAGACGGCTTTATCGTCAGCAAAACCGATGCGACCGGGCGCATAAGCTACATCAATCGCACTTTTATGGAGGTGTCCGGCTTTGTTGAATCTGAATTGCTGGGCCATCAGCACAATGTGATTCGCCACCCGGAAATGCCAAGAGGTGTTTTCCAATTGTTGTGGCAGGAATTAAAAGCCGACCGGGAATTCTTTGGTTATGTCAAAAACCTGTGCCGTGACGGCGCTTACTATTGGGTGTTTGCCAATGTCACTCCGGATGTCGATGAGCAGGGTAATCTTCGAGGCTATTATTCGGTGCGACGTAAGCCTGCACCCGGTGCGATAAACGCCATTGAGCCGATCTACGCCAGAATGCTGGATGAAGAAAGTCGTGGAGACCGCAAAACGGCACCGACCCGTTCTGTCAAAATTTTGCAAGCGTATCTGGCAGAACAGAATCAAAGTTACATTCAATTCATGCAGCAACTCGATGCCGCTTGAAGGAGCACATTATGAATCACAATGCCACAACGCGATCGGCTCCTGAGTTTACCAATCGAATCAGCGACCGAATCCCCTTTCTGCGAACACGAGTCAAACTGGCGATGTGCATCCTGCTTGCGCTGGTGTGGTTGAGCAATGGTTTAGCCTTTGTATTTATCGAACCCAATTGGTGGTTGTTCAGTGCGCCCGTACTAAGTTTGTTTGTCGGCTTTTGGATATATCGCTTTACTAAGCAAATGTTCAATTTGATTGAAACCGTACAGGCCACAATGGAATCCGCCAATAAAGGTGCTTTCCATAAACGTATCGTGACTACGGTCGGTATGGGTGAGTTGGGTAAGGTTGCCTGGGAGCTGAACGATTTGCTGGATCGGGTGGAATCGTATTTTAAGGAAGTAAACAGTTGTTTCAGTTATGTCGCCCGAGGCTCCTATGATCGCAAAGCGCTCTATAAAGGTTTGCCTGGCCAGCTGCGGAATTCACTTTGCTCCATCAATACGTCAATTGATCGTATGCGCGAAGGTATGAATTTATTGGCCGCGAATGAACTGCATTCAGAATTACACAGTTTAAATACCATAAATTTAATTCAGAATTTAAAAGCCAACCAGGCCGATCTGGATCGTATCTCCCGCCAGGTTCACGAAGTGGCATCCATCGCAAATGGCAGTGGCGAAGCAGCCAGGGACAGCCAGCATGAAGTCGATAATATGGCGACGCAGCTCAGTGAAATAAACAGCAGCATTCAGGAAGTGGCCCAGGTGGTGAAAGCGTTGGGTGCAGACAGTGAACGAGTTTCTGCATCCTTGTCGATTATTACGGAAATTGCCGATCAAACCAGTCTGTTGGCATTAAACGCCGCTATTGAGGCGGCCCGGGCGGGCGAGCAAGGCCGTGGTTTCGCGGTCGTCGCAGAGGAAGTAAAAGCGCTGTCAAACCGGACCAAAGAAGCGGCGATAGAAGTGTCTTCGACGATGAGCACGTTCAGTTCCCGTGTGCAGGAAATGGTGAACAAAGCCGAAAGTTCCAGCGGTTCTGCAAGCGTAATCAGTGAACAAGTCGAATCCTTTAAACAGCGTTTCAGTGAGTTCTCAGAATCTGCCGAGACAACTTGCCGCTATTTAAGCAACGCCAAAGATCGAACTTTCGGAACGCTGGCAAAACTGGACCATATTATTTTTAAACAAAATGGCTACTTGGCCTTGGACGATTCCTGTGAACGCAAAGAAGAAATTGCTGCGGTGCTGGTTGATCATACGAATTGCAGAATGGGGCAGTGGTACTACAAAGGTGACGGTGCCAATAGCTTTAGCCATCTCGCAGCTTACCGAAAATTGGAAGCGCCTCATACCACAGTTCACAAAGCGGTGCGCGAGGCAGTGGGGTTGCGGGATGCTAACTGGCGGTTTGTTCCGGAAATTCGACAGCAGATTGTCGATCATATGCGCACAGCGGAAACCCAAAGTGATGAAATCCTGCGACGTATTGATGAGATGATGGAACAAAAACACGCATCGTGATTCAGCAGCTCATCATCAACTCATTATCAATGAAACAATTGCTGGGCGGTGCACTCAGCAATCGCTTCGGCTTCAGTAATGGCTTCGTGCAGGTGTTCACTTTTACCCATATAGCCCAGCTGAGAGGTCAGCGAAAAGAGAGTGGTCTTCAGCTGGCTGAGGGCTTCCAGTCTCACGCAGCGCCGCAAGCGGCAATCCTGACAGAGCGCACAAATTTCTTCATGGGTCGCATAGAGAGTAGTTTCAGCGTATTGATTGCGGCCTTGGGCAACATAGGATGCCGACAGGTTGTGACCCGCAATGACTCGCATAGTGATCATCGCCGGGCATGGGCATTGGGCGAGTAACATCTGGCTGATTTCAATGCCAGCCTGAAAGCGCTGGCAGGATTCCTGATACTCTGCGGCGTGGTGGCATTGGGTGCCTTCTTCAATCAGTTTACGGCAGGTGTGTAATGCTTGTTTCGGGTTCGACAGCAGGGCCTGTTGGTGCTGAGGACATAGGGCATTCATCAATCGCTAACACTCATTAAATGATAATCATTATCATTAGTGTATGGCGAGGATTTAAGACTGTCAACCGTTTTAAATCCCTTGTAGGAGCAGTAGAGCAAGGCCCTTGGAAGTGATTGTTTTATAAGGAAATTAGTGAATTGAGGTTCAGAAGCGGGGTTCTGGAATCAGCTGCCGAAAAGACCCCCTTAAAATATGACAAATTTTTAAAAAACGGCTTGACTAGGCAAGGCCGCATCCCTATTATACGCGCCTCAACGCACTCGTAGCTCAGCTGGATAGAGTACTCGGCTACGAACCGAGCGGTCGAAGGTTCGAATCCTTCCGAGTGCGCCATATTCAAAAAGCCCCCGTAAGCTTAGCTTGCGGGGGCTTTTTCGTTGCGTGGTTTGTTTATTAATAGGTGAGATCCTCGTGGTTTAGCCAGTTGTTTCGAGGTGCTCGAATCTTGCTGGCTGTGCAGGTGTCCTATTCAACAATTCAAATTCACTGTTCAAAATTTCGCCCTTCTATACTGCAAGCATCTATCAAAGTGGTATCAAAGTCTTTTTTATATCAGGTTTTTACTTACAAGAATCAAAATCAAAGCGAACCTTTGCGACAAGGTTGTGATCCGGGTCAAATTTTTAGATCAAGCTATGCGAAATTTTTACCTAGATAACTGGACAATTATTGATCTTGTGGTAGCGTTTTCGGATTGAACAAGGAAGTAGCAGCCGAAAACTCGAAACAGAGTTGGTTGTCTGTAAGACCTGTAAAAGCAGTGGTCTATAGCAGTAACGGACTTCCATTTATTCCTATCCTTTTCCAATTATTCCGGCACCTATTTCCTTATTTTTATCTCCTTAGGAGATGATTCTTTGTGGCGCATAGCCAAAGGAGTGGGATATGCCTCATCGATCCAGTCGGTTAAAAGGGTTTGTGGTTATCTTTGCCAGTTGTTTTATGGCCATCTCTATATGCGCAATATTTTATTATTTTAAGATTCGGCAAAACGAAAATTATCAAAATCAGCTTCACTTTCGTGAATTAAGGGATATCAATACGGCCATAGATAACGGGCTTGGGCAGCTTAATAACTTAGCTGTGAGGAAGCATGTGAAGGAAGAGTTGGAGCGTCGAAAAGGCCTTAGAGCTGAGGGAACTGCTCTAAAAAGGTTGAAAATTGTGAAATCGATTGGTTTTAGGCAGAAAAAATTTATATTTGATCATGCATCTGGAAATTTAGAAATGGAAATGAATGGTGCATTATTGGCCGTTCCATTTTCTGATTTTACCGGGGACGAGAGCAAAAAGTTTCCCTTGGTGTTGCTAGTCAACGAAAGTGGGTTGCGGTTTATTTCCAAAGAGAATAGGAAGCTTGATTCTTCATTGGTTGGGAATAATTTTCAAAAACTTGACCAGATACTTGGAAAGATAGTTAAACTTCAAAACAATGGTAGGGCTTCTATTCCTAAAGGCGAAAACCCTACTGGCGCTATAAATTCAAAAGAAAAAATAAGTAAATTGGCTACACCAGGTTATTCAGAATATGTCGATGTGGAAATTTCTGGCATTGATTATCGGGTCTATGTATCCCCTTATATTAATAGTCGGGGGGTAAGTCTTCACGAGCGCAAACAAGTTGGAGATGTCGAGAAGGTTGAGCAGCTTTATTTGATTGGGTTTAGAGCGAAATCAGAGTTGACCTCTGCAAAGCTTAATGTATCAAAAAGTCTTGTTGCAGCGGCAGTACTATTTTTTGTGCTCCTACTGGCATTTGTACCGATATTGAAGATTAGGTTGGTTTCTGCTGGGCAGGCATTTTCAAGCTTTGATAGAAATATGGTGTCGGTCGGTGCCATCTCTGGGGTAGTAGTATTGAGTGTTAGTGGGTTTGACTATTTCGAATATAGCCGGCTTAAGGAGGTAGTGGATAAAAGGAGTAGAAGCATCTTCTTTCAGATGAGGAATCGGTTTAATGATGAGATTCGATTACTGGATGAATACGCCCAAATGCACTTTGATCATGATTATAGCGATGGAAATTGTAGTAATTTAGAAAGTATATCAAACTTTGATAGGAGTTTTTTAGATAAAGGTAATTCCTATTTGAAAGGAAACGGATACTTTTTAGAGAACCTATTTTATCTTTGCGGAGGTTCCTCATTGGAGGATAGTAGTAGGATTAAAGGTGTCGTATACTGGTCAACAAAAAAGCTGAATAGAGAAAAAAGTATTGAAAATAAAAAGCCGAAAAGTATTGATCTTAGTTCCAGGGAATATGCTAGACGAGCGCTTTTGGGGAACCTTTGGCCTGTAAAATTTCCATCTAAAGATAGTAAATGTCACCCTGGTTTATATATTCAGCGGCTTTTTAATTTGGGCGATGGAAGGCTGTCAACTCAGTTTTCCAGATCATGTAATAAAAAATATCGTGATAATATTAGTAAAGTTAAGCATTCCCAGTACAATGATGTTTTGTCGTATGGGACAAAGCTCCAGACATTTTTCAATGCGGTTCTTCCTGTGAACTTTGGGTTTGTGGTTTTTGAAAACGAAACTGGGATGGTTTTATATCATATCGACGATAAAAACCGAAGTTTACTAGAGAATGTTTATGTGGAAACTGATAACCATCCTCTAATCAAGGCTGTAAAAAATAGCAGCTACTTTCACAATCAACCAATTACATTTGATGCTATATATAGCGGGAAAATGCACCACTTTAGTTTGGGGGCTGTTCATCCTGATATTCCGTGGACTCTAGCGATATTCTATAGCAAGGATGAGCTTAGGACGGTAAATCTTATGTCCGTCCTTGTGGCACTTTTTTTGTCTTTAATGCTAATGTTGACGGTATACTTAATAAGCAGTGTCCTAGTTCCTAAGTCTTTAAGGCGAAGTCCATTTTGGCCGCCCTGCTCAATGCGAAATTCTAGCCCGCTTTATGATGAAATAGGACGCAGGATGGGAAGTGTAATATTTTTTCCCGGATTATTAAGAAATTACTTAAAGAGAGGAAGGCTTTCAGTGATTTTTGGGGCTGTACTATGGTCACTTTTTGGGATTTTATTTGTCGTTTTTGTTTCCATTTTAATATCCTATAAGGTTTTTGATTACTTTGAAAATCGTTATGGGCAAGTGTTAAATTCTGAACTTTCAAACTCAATTTATAATGCCAAAATGAGGCGTGAGAAATACAGAAGTTTAGTTATAGATAATGTTGGAGGTGAAGGGCCGTTTAGCTTTAATTTGGGCGACACTATTCCCTGTTACTTGGGCACAAAGAACCCGCCGGAAAACAAGTTTAAAGTTCAGACTTGTTCGCTTAATGATGAACAAGGTCGACTTTATCTGGATAGGGAAGCAAATGGGGTTGTTGACTATGAGAGTTCAATTGTAGAATTTTTTTTGAAATTTATCTATTTGGATCATGACATCGATGAGGCTTTAATAGTTACAGCAAAACTGGATAGTGTCCAAGGAGGTAAAGATAGGGACGATGATGAAAAAGTTGATGGTAGTTTAAACTTGCATGCTTTTGATGAAAACAAAAAAATTGAAGTGAAATATAAGCAGGTATCGGGAACTAGTACTTTATCGATTTTTTTATCCTTGATCGGGGGGGGAGCATTTTTAGTTGTTGTTTTTGTTGTTGTATATGGGTGGGTTTTTAAAAGATTCTTAGGTTTTAGCTTGTCGGAAGACTTTCGTTTGGGGCAAAGGAGTAGTGAGATCATCGACTATGTTAAGAGCGGGTATTTTAAAGAGAAAGGCCTTGCACAAGTTATTCGGCCAACGCTTTGTCTTAGGCGAGAGATTTGTCACCCCTGTGCCAATAGTGAGTTTTCGTCATTGCACCCGGTTCGTAGGGAAATTATAGACGTGGCTACATGGTTTGATGGAGATAAAGATAGTTTTCAGGCTGATATAGTGGTTAATAAGTTGTTTTCAGATGCCGATGTAAGTCTGCCTCTGTGTGTGCCAAGAATACTATACCTAGAAGGTTTTGAGGCGATAAGCGGTTTGCCAGATTGTAGGACTTTTGTTCTTGATGTGCTGGAACGCTTGATTTGTATGCCTAAATTAAGTGTGCTGGTATTTTGTGAGGTAGCCCCGCTTTACATGCTTACAAATCAAAGAGAATACCCGCAGTCTGATATTGAAAAAGTAGAGGCGCAACCTATTGAAGTTATTCGGTGGTCAAATATATTTCGTAAGTTCAACAAAATATATGATTGGAATATGAGTAGTAAGCTTATGCATGACCGACCCTCAAAAGCGGGAGATGTATTAATGCATGAAGCACTTGGTTGGCCTGAACTTTTAGAAACCTGTGAGAGATTCCTGAATTATCACGGCAGAGTAAAAAGCACTGATAGCCGAGATGCTAAGTTGATTCAAGCCATAAGTAGAGAAATAAGAAATCAGAAGTCTACAGGAGAGAAAGTGAAATTTTCGTGTTTTTTGTTTGAATTAGAAAAGTCGCTTTCTCGACATTGGTCTTTTGATCAAATAATTGAGTTTTTTTCTTCAAGCGTTGGCGCACTTTACCGTCACAAATGGAGTCTGTGTACAAAGTCTGAACGTTTGCTTTTATATCAGATGGCCCATAATTGTGAGCCTAATCCTTTAAATAGAGCTCCAATAGAGCATCTTGCTAGGAGAGGATACATATACCAAGATAGAGGGTGGCATTTGATAAATGAAAGCTTCCGTAGGTTCATTTTATCTGCGGAGCCTGATAAGGTCATGGCGGAGTGGATTGATGAGGCTAGCGACAACATATGGCGTTATTTTCGAATTCCTTTTTTTGCACTGCTAATTGCGTTGTTAGCAATCTTAGCGTATTCAGCAACAGATACTGTAGAGACTTCGGTGGGTATTTTAACTGGAATAATGGGATTGATTCCATTAGCTGTCAGAAACTTTGCGTACCTAAAGGAATAATTGCGCAAAGGATACTGTTTAGAGCGGAGAATCGTGCCTTGGCGGTGCAAAGGCACGATATAGATCCTTAGAATCTACAAGCTAAATCGAAGAGGCATTCCATTTCCAACGATCACTTGAGGGAATCCAGATTAGGCTCGCATTGAGTTGACTAATACGTTTACGTAGTCCATTTTGACCACCGTCAGTTTTATCCCAATTTCTCAGGTTGTTAAAAATATTGCGGTAGATGTTGTATCTTCTTTGGCTGGCGGGGCTTTTTCACTGTGCGCGTTACTCCCTGTGAAATGTAAGGCCTCTGTCAAAATTGAAGTTGGCCTAAATAAACTCTCGCATCTAAGAATGAATTCTCTTTCTTAAATTGATGGTTGTTGGAGTTCGTTGTTCCAGACCGGAGCATTAAAAAAACGTCCCTGTATCAAAAAGTAAACTTCCCTAAGGTAAAGCTGCAGGCTGTGAACTATCGAGGGGGCCCGCAAAAATCAAGCAATTTTAAATCCTGAAACTGAATGACATGCCTGCGGTTCTGGGTGCCCCGTACACCACTGGCCGCTGGCTTAAGAAAAACTGTGGCCCGACATTGACGACTTCTGCTTCGTCCAGCAGGTTTTTCACCCAGATATCGATTTCCCAACGATCACTCGATGAGATCCAGGCGAGGCGTGCATTGAGAAGATCAACACGCTCACGCAATCCATTGCGGCCGCCATCGCCTCTATCCCAATTTTCCGGGTCATCAAAAATATCACTGCGGGTGTTGTAGTCCACTCGGGCTAGAAGGGTGTCGCCTGAGCTCAGTTCGTATTCATAGAGTGCACTCAGGTTGAAGGTCCAGTCGGGTACGTTGGCGATTTTGTTGCCTCGGAGGTCGACATCATCTTTGACGTACTCTTTATATTCATGGTCGTACCAGGCGAGGCCTGAGACTAGGCTGATATTTTCTGTGAGCGCTATTTGTGTATCGAGTTCGACGCCTTTGATGTTAGCCTCGCCGGCGTTATCGATGATAGGGGCAGCGGCGCCGTCGGGAAATGCTTCAACCTGAATGTCGGTGTAATCCAAATTGAAGGCCGCCACATTCAGGCGAAGGCGATTGTCCCAGAGTTCGCTTTTGATTCCGAACTCCATATTCAGCACGTTTTCCTCATCAAATGGGGTCATGGCACTGCTGGCGGTTGTTGCTTCTCCATTAAAGCCGCCGCCTTTGTAACCGGTGGATACTTTGCTGTAAATCATGGCGTTAGAACTTAACTCATAGGATAAAGAGGCCGATGCAGTCGTTGCGTTCCACCGTTCCTTGGCGTTTACCGTGATGGGGCTGGGCTCATCCAGAAAAGCAAAGGACAGCGCTCCGTTAGAGCGGTGGTTCAGTGAAAATTCCTTTTCGTCGATCGAGTAACGGGCACCGAGTGACAGTGTGGTTCGCTCACTAAGATCAATTTTGAATTCGGCGAATAAGCCGAATCCTGAATTATCGGAAGATTGGTCGATGTAATCCTGAGTTTCCAGCGTGCCTCCGGCAATCGGTGCTGCTGCCAGAGTTCGGTCCTCGATGCGATGATGCTTGTCTTTCGAAAAATACAAACCGGTGAGCCAGTGAACAGCGTTATCCGACAGAGAATTATCGAGCCTGACCTCCTGTGAAAAGGTTTCCGCGTCGTCCAGGCTGGTCGAGAAAAACAAGTCGTCGGGTGTGCCAAAACCGTCGCGAATCATTTTGGCCTCAGCGTCACGATAGGTACTGATGCTGGTCAGGCTCAATGCCTCAAATTGTTTGCTGAACTGAATATTGAAACCTTGAATGGTTCTTGTCGTGCCGAAATCCAGATTTTGTGAGTTGCTGACGGTCCAGGGGTCAGGACTGACTTCGGTATAGCTGGTTCCTAACGGGCTGCTGTATGGGCTGTTGACATCAAAGTTTTTGCGAGGCGTTTGGCCGCCTTCCTCATCCATCCAGTGCGCGCGCAAATGTACTTCAAGATCCTCGTCGGATTGATAGAGTAGTTGGGCGCGCATGCCAGTACTTTGCCAGTGATCGAGGTCTTTGTTGGTGACAATGTCCGTGCTATAGCCATCACGTTCACTGTGACTGAGGCTGAAGCGGCCAGAGAGATTGCCTGCTAAAGGGCTGTTAATAAAGCCTTCAAATGTTCGGTTGTTGTAATTGCCCAATCCCAGTGTGAGTTCGGCCTCAAGTTCATCGTGCGGTCGCTTGGACAAAATATGAACCAGGCCCCCGGTGGCGTTTTTGCCATAGCTGATGCCTTGGGGGCCTCGCAGCACTTCAATTTGGGCAACATCAAAGTAAGCCGCTGAACGCATAAAATCACGGGCCAACACTTCACCATCCTGCATCACCAACACCGAGGATTCGCTGGCGGCGCCTTCACTGCCCGAACTCACACCGCGAATGCTGTATTGCTGTTCCAGTGGGCTGGAACTGAAAAACGTCGCGCCGGGTGTGAACGATAGAGTGTCGGTAACATTCTTGATCCCGGCTTGCTTAATAAAGTCTGCGGATAGGGCTGTAATCGAAATGGGGACACGTTGTGAGTTTTCTTCGATTTTTCGGGCCAGAACGACTACTTCTTCCAGTTCGATATTGTTTGACGATGCGGGCAGGGCATTGCTGGCTTCCAGCGTATTGGTGAGTAGGGTCGTGAACACGGCCAGATAAAGTGTTTTTCGCGATGGTCGTGCGAGCTTGGGCAGGTGGTTTGTTTGTTCTTGTTTTGCTACGGAGTGCGTTGTGGCGATCATAATCTCCTCTCTTTGTCGTTGTAGTGATCACGGGCGGCCACTATTTTTCGACAAAGAGAGTGAGACAAAAATCTCTCAAGAGGGGTGTTCAGTCGCTATTCGAAAACATGGATGTTATCGCAATATCCAGGCTTTTTAGCAATGTTGATGCATTGACACCCCAATGTGCCTTTAAAACAGTGCCCTTGTTTTCGGCAATGACGATAAATCCGTGAGCAGTTGCCCATAACGCCAGTGATGCCTGGGTCAGATTGTTAAAATTGTGTTTTACCGTTCCATCCGCGATTCCGGTGTTGATGGCTTCAGCGATCACCTGGGTTGAATCAACGGTTGGTGATTCCAATTGCTTCTGTATTTGTCCATCTTCTTTTCGAGCCAATGCTTCGAAATATCCGGGGTATTTTTTCTGAAAGCGCACATAAGCTCTGCCGATGGCGAGCAACTTATCAATGCCCAGCTTTTGTCGCTTAGCCGCGCTTACACACATTTCCGTCATGCTCGCCAGGGCTTTTCGTTCAATTTCAGCGTGCACGCCTTCCTTGTCACCAAAATAGAAGTTAACCAATGTTCGGCTCAGGCCTGCGCGCTTGGCGATAGCGCCCATTGAGGTTTTCTCATAGCCATTACTGTCGAATTCGATAATGGCCGCTTCGAGAATCTGCTGCTGGCGCAGGTCTTTTTCTTCATCACTCCGGCTTCGGGCGTTTTTACTTTTGCCGCGTTTATCCCTGGCAGCCTTGTCTGTCACAGTTTTCATGCTATCTACCTGAAGTTTTTAGTCGGTAGATGGTAGCAATTATTGACACCCTGTTAAACAGATTGCGGCTTGCTTATGGCCATTAAACTTGAGTTGCTGACACCCTGTCAATAAAAATTTAAATTTTTATTGACAGGGTGTCAGTATTTGTTGCCTGATAGTACCTGTTGACGGCCTGTCAACATGACTGAAAGTTCTATATTAAACGGCGAGTAGAAGGGTTACTTATATGTGTGTGTACAAAACAGTATTGCTGGTGTTGGTTTGTGTGTTCTCGTCCTGGGGGAGAGGTGATTCTCTGGGAGTATCGATTGTTCCGGCGGCTATCGCACCTCTGGAGATGGGATTGACCCTTGCCCAAACCCCGGGTGAAGGTAAGCCGCAGTTGGATACATTGCTGGTGTTGGAGGAGCGGGGTGGCAAGCTTTGGGCGGTCAATGTCAGTGAGCACTTTGATCTCAGGTTGGAGGACCCGCTGGATATGGTCGCCGAGATTGGCTTCACGACGCTTCAAAAATTCGCCGCCTCAGCACCCAGGCGAAGCTACGATTACTCGGATCTAAGAGTGTCTCGGGTGTTGGGGCGCAGGCATATTGCCGCGGGCACCAACTATAAGGCGCATCAGGAAGAAACGGATCTGCACAGTGGTTTCCTGTTCCCAAAGATTGCTTCACCTTCTTCATTTGATAGCCGCGTAAAAATATCATCCACCGTTCTGATGGATTATGAGGTGGAGTTATGTGTGCGTTTTCAGGCTCCGATTTTCAATGTCTGGAATTTTGAAGAAGCGATCAAAGGCTTTTTTCTGTGTGGGGATATGTCCGACCGGGCCGAGCTGCTGCGAAAGATCAATACAGATAACCCCGCTTCTGGGATTGGCTTCACGGATGCCAAGAGCGGCGATGATCGTTTCCCGGTGGGGCCATTTACGGTAGTACCTCTGGACTGGCGGCAGTTTGTCAATTCGGTCAGTCTGTATACTCAGGTTAATGGAGAACAACGCCAATTCAGTTCCGCGGACAAGATGGTGAAGAAGATTGATGAAATAGTGATTGATATCTTGAAAACGGGTAAAAATCCGAGTTGGGAATATCAGGATAAACCGCTCTCATTAATCAAGGGAGACTATATTGCCAGGGACAGCGCGATACTTACCGGTACCCCGGAAGGCGTTGTATACAACGGCATTAATACCTGGTCCAAGATTCTATGGGGAACCCAGTGGGTTCTGAGCTTAAGTTTCTTAGAGGGCAGTGTTGTACAGTATGTTATTGAGCAAACGATAGCGGAGGGGTTTGATTCTGGACGTTATCTGCAGGCTGGGGACCAGGTGCTTCTTGGTGGAACCTATCTCGGCAGAATCGTGTTGGAAGTTGTGGAGTAGAGTTTGCTGACCCACTGCAGATTACCCGCCCAAGCTCTTTGTTGAATCGTTAGCAAATCGCGGTGAAACATACGAATAAACCCTTAGCTGTTGGTGGTGTATAGGCGGCTAAGGTGGCGCTTTGTGTTTCATCCATTTGAGTGGAAACTCGATGTTCAAAACTCGCCATTTTAGCTTTGACCTGGCCGCTGATTTCGAAATACTCACGCTTCCCCAACTCGTTTCTCAGACAACAAACTTGCCTTTATGGAGCATTTTTTTGATGCGGGGGAGCTATTTTTTCGGGAGAAGAACGATTTTATTTTTTTGGTTATAGAAAGCCTCTTTTTGGTCGACACACAGTCCTGAGAGCAATCCTAAATCTGGAATACCTGTTTATTTTCTGATTTTCTGGGGTGTGAATGGGGGTTGCTGCAAAATGTGGATCGGAGAGAGTATGAACATTATTAAAAGCATGATGGTAGTTTCAAGCATCGGACTAGCAGGTTTGCTATCCACAGATGTGCAAGCGGAAGTCGGAAACATTCGTTGGAATGGATTTCTGTCCGTCGCCGGTGGAGTCGTGTTCGATGAGGATGAAAATTTTCGCGTGAACAATGGGACTTTCGCTGGCTATGATGACGATGTCAGTTTTAAACCGGATACATTGGTGGCGTTGCAGGCGGGTGTTGATTTAGCTGAGGGCCTATCAGTAACCGCACAGCTGGTTGGCAAGGGAAATGATGATTTCGATGCAAATTTTGAATGGGCCTATTTGAGTTATGAATTCAATGATCAGTGGAAAGTTAACTTCGGGAAGCTAAGAGTACCTTTCTACCTGTATTCAGACTACCTTGATGTCGCTTATGCGTACCACTGGTTAAGACCTCCCACAACGGTTTATAGCTCAACGCCGTTCGATACCTATGAAGGTGTGAGTGTTTTATACAATTCCCAGTTGGGTGATTGGGATAGCATGATGCAGCTTACCTACGGCAGCCACGATTCAGATCCCGCCGCAGGACGCCTCGAAATTTCAGATTTGGCGGGAATTTCGTGGGGGCTGGAATACGATTGGTTTTCCGTGAGAGTGGCGTATCTGCAAGCGGCAGTAGGTCTTAGTAATGACAGTTTGAATGCGATTGCGGGCGGCTTGAGTGCGGCAGGGCTAAGCAGTCAAGAAAATAAATTCAGTGTAACCGAGGACGACGATACCGGCACCTTCGCTACCATTGGCATGAAAGCCGAGTATGAGGAGTATGTGTTTGTCGGTGAGTTCACTACGGTGGATATTGAAGATTCGTTTTTCGCAAAATCTGATCAGTATTACGTGAGCGGCGCCAGGCGTTTTGATGACATCACCGTGCACCTGACTTATGAGGCGTCTGAAGCTGATGCTAAATCCGAAGTAATCAATGCCATTCCAAATGTACCAGCCTTAGCAGGACTAAGAGCCGGGGTGAGCACAGTCGTTAACGCTCAAAGATCTGATGTCGAAATCTCTACTATTGGTATGCGTTATGACTTTCATCCATCAGCAGCGCTAAAGCTTGAACTTTCTGATGTGCAGAGAAAATATAATGGCGATGCCACCTTATTTTCAGTTTCTGTAGATCTGATTTTTTAAGGGGGATTTATGAAATTTAGTAAATTGACAGTTAGCGTCGTGTTAAGTGTTTTTCTGACTTATGTTGAAACGAGTCAGGCCGGTGTCTCTGTAATTGTTAATCCAGCCAATTCCGAAGAGATTTCAGCCTCAGACATCAGTCGAATTTATCTGGGCAAGAAAAAGACTTATGGAAGTGGTGTGGCGATCAATGCTCTTCAGCTTGAGGAAGGGAATGCAGCAAGGTCTGCTTTTGTAAAGGGCGCTTTAAAGAAAAGCGAAAGACAGTATAAAGCCTACTGGGCCAAGTTGCTGTTTACAGGCAAGGGTAAGCCTCCGGAAGAGATGGATTCAGCGGCAATTAAAGCCGCAGTCGCGGCAAAGAAGGAAGCCATTGGGTTTATCGACAGTGCAGACGTCGATGGTACGGTTAAGGTCGTTTACGAACTTCCCTAGTTTGTTTAGCGCATGGATAGGGTGTCGCCATAAAATTACTGTTTGTGTTGATGCCTTTTTCCATCATTGGATTGTAAAAGTTGGAGTATGATTGTGAATTTCTTATCTGGAATGTCGATTCGCAACAAAATACTGATTATACCTGGGTTGGCGGTACTTGGGTTTTTAGTGATCGTGACCTATGTCGCCTCGGGTATTAACAACAATACACGTGATTTTAAGCAAATTGAAAGTGTTTACTTTCCAGTGCTTGAATTATCCAATGTCAATATTGTGAAGCTCGAAAGAATTAATGAAACATTGACGGCTGCTGCGACTACAGGCGATGAAGAATCCCTTTCTAATGTGCTTCTGATGAAAGAAGAGGTGGAGCAGAATCTGGCCGAAAACCTCAAGTTACAGTCTCAGCGTGATGTGGAAATCAGAGAACTGAAATCGGTTCTGAATACCTATTATTCCCTGTCGTATGATCTTACCAAGAGCATGGTTGATGGGAGTGCTGATTTCGCCAATATTGGTTCTATGGTCGAGCAGAAAAACGCTGCGTATGATGCAGCCTTGAAAGCGTTCAAAAAGTTTCGAGGAGACAGTTTAACCTTGTTCACATCGACGGTTGACGCTGCTTCAAGCAATGGCAGTGATTTGGTTAAGTTGAGTATCACTGTGGGTGTGATAACAGCCTTAATCTTGCTTTTGGCGGCTGTAAAAATTACTTATGTCGTGACGGGCAGTTTGGAACAAGTTAAAGAATCTCTGGTGAATATTGCACAAGGCGAAGGCGATCTTACCCAGAGAATCCGAAAAACAAGTAATGATGAAGTTGGAGAACTTGTTGAATGGTTTAATTTGTTTATTGAAAAACTGCACACCACGATAGGCAGTGTGGTGTCGACGATTTCACCATTAACCGACATGTCGAAGCAATTAAACAATGCTTCTACTGATTCGCTTCAAGTGGCTTCCCAACAAAAGAACTTATCGGAAGATATGATCAGCACAATATCGAATCTGCTGGGCGGAGTTGTCGATATTGCCGGTAATGCCACCTCGGCTTCCAAAGGGGCAGAAGTGGCCGATGACGAGACGAAAATGGGCATGCAGGTAGTTGGGGATGTCGTAGATTCGATCAATGAGTTGGCTGTCCAGGTAGATCGAGGCTCCGATGTCATCATAAAGCTGGAAACCGATGTAGAGAGTGTTGGCGGAATACTTGATGTCATCCGTGGTATCTCCGAACAGACCAATCTACTTGCATTGAATGCTGCGATTGAAGCTGCAAGGGCCGGTGAGCAAGGTCGAGGCTTTGCCGTGGTTGCGGATGAAGTTCGAACCCTGGCGTCCCGAACCCAGGATTCGACGTTGGAAATCAGTCAACTCATTGAGCGCTTGCAAGGCGCTTCGCAAGAAGCGGTTGCTGTTATGGGGGCAGGGAAAAGCCTCGCACAAAATAGCGTAAGCCAGGCTGAAAGAGCCGGTCAGGCACTATCGGGAATTGCCGAACAAGTTGGCTCTATCAGGATAATGAACAGTCAAATTGCAACCACTACAGAAGAACAAAAAATGCTGACCTCTGAAATCAGTGGCAGCATGGAGCAAATGCAGCAATCATCCGAAACCGTATCCCAGGGAAATGAGTTGGTATCGGAGTTAAGCAGTTCATTGGAAAAAACGGCGCTGCAATTACAAAGTATCGCCACTCAATTTAAGGTTTAGACGCCTGCCTATCTAGTGGGCTCTAAATGGGCCACGAAATGTAGGCCACGAACAAAAAAGCCCCCGCAAGCAAGCTTGTGGGGGCTTTTTATATGTATGGCGCACTCGGAAGGATTCGAACCTTCGACCGCTCGGTTCGTAGCCGAGTACTCTATCCAGCTGAGCTACGAGTGCGTGAGGGCGCGAATAATAGGTGGCGTGGCGTGTGGAGTCAAGGCTTTTTTGGCGATGTTGGCATTTTGTCCAGGGGCTTTGGGGCTTTCGCAATTCACCCAGTTAATTCATCGCCATTCCGTTGAAAAAATGTTCAGCAACAGTGCTGTGTTTCGCCTTCTGTATGGCTTTTGGATTTCAGCTCTCTCAGATAACGCGCGTGCAATTTACTGATATCCAGACCGTTGTATATCTTCAATTTTGCAATGTTAACCAGCAATTTCTCGACGTCATCCAGAGTCACGTCATCACCGGCAATATAGGCCACGTCGGTACCCAGATAATCATCTTCACTGAGGTGAGCGTCCAGATTATGTCGGGTGGCGAGTTCGCGAATGATGGTCTCGGCATCCTGATTGGGATGGTCCCACTGAATACCGGGTCGGTCTGAGGATGAGTTCGTCATTTAATACCTTTCGTAATACTGAACCAGTGAATGACAGGGCCACTTTAATCGTTGCGGGTGAACACGGACTGAAAATCGGGGAGGGCGATATTGGGTTGCCGTTTAGTTTCAGCCCGATGGGCTTGGGGAACCGCGCTATACCCCCTCCAGAAATAGAGGGGAATAACACGCTTCTTTGTGTATTTTTCAGGGGGATTAAATGCAGGGGGGGAGGGAGCTGTTGATTAAATGCACAAAATCATCCACTTGGTAGTGGATATCCACTATTTGGCGCATTTGACCTGTCAAAATTCCTTCACTTTCCTCTAGAATACGATGAAATTTAAGAAAAAAGCTCTGTCTGGCCCCAACTGGCTTTGGAAATATTCTTTACTTGTAAAGTAAAGTTGCGCTAGCATGCGCAAGCGAGAATAAGAAAGCCCTAATTCAAAGGGTTAGCACAAGAGCAAATAAGAAAGAATGAGAGGCAATTCAGCCGAAAACGGCTGGATAAATGCCCCATAAGCAATGCTCGCCACAAGCGGGCAGTAATGATGAACCTGCGCAAGCAGTAGCAATTGGAACCGTGTTGTGAAGCCTACAAAGACCGAGGACGGTCACCACTTTCATAAGGTGGTGGACTGTCAGTACGCCTGCCCGGCACATACCCCTGTGCCTGAATATATCCGTTTAATTGCCGCCGGACGCTATACCGACGCCTACATGATTAACTGGGAATCCAATGTGTTTCCCGGCGTGTTGGGTCGAACCTGTGACCGCCCCTGTGAACCGGCTTGCCGGCGAGGGCGCGTTGAGGATGAGCCGGTGGCCATCTGCCGTCTCAAGCGAGTCGCTGCTGATAATAAGCTCGATGACGATGTTGCCGCCCGAATGCCGGATATTCCCGAGCAAAAGAATGGCAAGAAAGTTGCGCTGATTGGTGGTGGCCCGGCGTCATTGACCGTTGCCCGGGATTTAATGCCTCTGGGCTATGAGGTGCATCTTTATGATGACCAGCCTCTGGGCGGTGGCTTTATGCGAAGCCAGATCCCGTCGTTTCGTTTGCCGGAAGATGTATTGAATCAGGAAGTGAATTACATCCTCGATATGGGTGTGATCACACAGTTCAGTACCTACGTCGACAGCCTGAAAAATATTCTCGATAAAGAATACGATGCGGTGTTTGTCGGCACCGGTGCACCACGCGGCCGCGATTTGAAGATCCCGGGACGCGAAGAGGGTGATGCCAACATTCATCTGGGTATCGAGTGGCTGGCCAATGTGGCTTTTGAACATACTGAGACTGTTGGTAAAAAAGTCATTGTGCTTGGCGGTGGTAATACGGCCATGGATTGCTGTCGTACGGCGCTGCGTATCGGTGCTGAACAGGTCAATGTGATTGTGCGCAGTCCAAAATCCGAGATGAAAGCGTCTCCGTGGGAAATTGAAGATGCGGAACGTGAAGGCGTGCCCATGTTGGAAAATCATGTGCCGCTGGAGTTCGTTATCGAAGAGGGCAAATTAGTTGGCATGCGTTTCGATCGTGTTGAAGCCAAATACGATGAGAACGGAAAACGCCGTTTGGTTTCGCTCGGTGAAGCGCCGGTCTTTGTCGAATGTGATGATGTGTGTATCGCAATTGGCCAGGATAACGCCTTCCCGTGGATCGAACGTGATCTGGGTATTGAGTTTGGTCAGTGGGATATGCCGGTTGTTAACGAAGAGAGTTTTCAATCAACTTTGCCAAAAGTATTCTTTGGTGGTGATGCTGCCTTTGGTCCGGCCAATGTTATTACAGCGGTTGCGCAGGGGCATCAGGCGGCGGTATCGATTGATCTTTTCCTGAATGGTAAATCGGTGTTGAGCGAACGTCCGCCGGCAAGAACCAATCTGGTGAGCCAGAAAATGGGCATCCACGAGTGGAGCTATGATAACGGCGTCGTTGAAGATGTTCGTTATGCGGTGCCCCATGCGGATGTGGCGACATCGATTCAAGATCGTTTGTTGGAAGTTGAGCTGGGTTACGATGAGCAATTGGCATTTGCGGAAGCCCAGCGTTGTTTGAACTGCGATGCTCAAACCGTGTTCACTGAAAGCAAATGTATCGAGTGTGATGCCTGTACGGACATCTGTCCGACCAACTGCATCAACTTTGTTGAGAATGATGACGACGAATCAGCTTTGCGTGCGAAGCTCATCGTACCTGCCAATAATCTTGCTCAGGATCTTCTGGTGTCTGATGGCCAGCTGCAAACTGGACGAGTGATGGTGAAGGATGAAAATGTCTGCCTGCACTGTGGGCTCTGTGCCGAGCGCTGCCCAACCGCAGCCTGGGATATGCAGAAGTTCAGCTATGAAATGGCCAAGGCAGGAGGTGAGGCATGAGCGCGGTAAAGAGCATTCAAGCGGTCAACGATTTTGTTATCAAGTTTGCCAACGTTAACGGAACTGGATCGGCAAGTGCCAACAACCTGTTTGCGAAATCCATTTTTAGAATGGGTATTCCTGTTAGCCCGAAAAATATTTTCCCTTCCAATATTCAGGGGTTACCGACCTGGTATGAGGTTCGGGTCAATGAAAAAGGTTATTTGGGTCGCCGGGGTGGCACGGATTTTATGGTATCGGTTAACCCCCAAAGTATGGCGAAGGACGTCAAAGATGTTCGTCCGGGTGGATACTTTCTTTATGACAGCACCAAGCCTTTGGATCTGCGTCTGCATCGGGACGATATTAACTTCATCGGTATTCCATTAATGCAGATTTGCATGGATGAATACAAGGATGCCCGCCAGCGCCAACTGTTCAAGAACATGATCTATGTGGGTGCCTTGGCGGCTTTGCTGGATATTGAATTTGATGTGCTGACCGGATTGATTGCCGATCAATTTAAAGGCAAGGAAAAACTGGTTGCGCCCAATGTGCATGCCCTGGAATTGGGCTTTCAATACGCGAAAGCCAATTTTGAATGCCCCTGTACGATCACCGTAAAGCGTTGTGACAATGTGGGTGATCGTATTTTGCTGGATGGCAATACCGCATGTGGACTGGGAGCTGTATACGCCGGTGCAACGGTTGCCGGCTGGTATCCGATTACGCCGTCGACGTCGGTTATTGAAGGCTTTGAAAAATACTGCAAGCGCATGCGCATCGATCCGGCCAGCGGCCAGAAAAACTATGCCATTGTGCAAGCAGAAGATGAGCTTGCAGCCATCGGTATGGTGATTGGTGCCAGTTGGAATGGCGCGCGTGCCTTTACCGCGACTTCAGGCCCTGGTGTCTCACTGATGAGTGAATTTTTGGGGTTGGCGTATTTTGCTGAAATCCCCACGGTGTTGATTGATGTGCAGCGTGCCGGCCCATCCACCGGCATGCCAACGCGTACTCAGCAATCGGATATTACCGCGGCGGCCTATGCCTCTCATGGTGATACCAAGCATGTTCTGCTGTTTCCTTCAACGCCAAAAGATTGCTTCGACATGACCGCCCAGGCGTTTGATCTGGCCGAACGATTGCAGACACCGGTGATTATGCTGACCGATCTGGATCTTGGAATGAACGACAATCTATCCGAGCCTTTGAGCTGGGATGATGCGCGTGAGTACGACCGTGGCAAGGTATTTAATGCCGAAGAGCTGGAATCCATGAGCGAGCGCTTTGGTCGTTATCTGGATGTGGATGGCGATGGCATTCCTTATCGTACCTATCCGGGCACCCACCCGAGCAAGGGGTCTTTCTTTACACGGGGTACCTCGCGTGACGAGTATGCGGTTTACACCGAAGACGGCAGTGAATACGTGAAAAATATGGAGCGCTTGCTGCATAAATGGGAGACGGCGAAATCTTACGTGCCGGCACCTGAAATTTTCCTGTGCGATGGCGGTAAAAAAGTGGGCTTGATTCACTTCGGGACCAGTAAAGATGCCACCTTGGAAGCCGTTGATAAGCTGGCCGAGCAGGGCATTGCTGCCGATAGCTGCCGTATTCGAGCGTTTCCGTTTAACCACGAGGTTGAACAGTTTATTGCCGATCATGAGTTGGTCTTCGTAATTGAACAAAATCGCGATGCCCAAATGCGTTCCTTGCTGGTCAACGAATGTGAAATTAACCCGAAATCCCTGATCAAGATTCTCCACTACGATGGCATGCCCATTACAGCGGACACCATTGTTCAGCGAGTTAAGGATGTGGCGCAGCACGATAATGTCACACCCATCAAACGAGCACAGTAGGGAATAATTAGGGGACATACGATATGAGTTTTTTTAAACCGGCGTTTCGCCACCCTGAGTTGCCCACGAACGAGCTGGGCTTCACCAGAAAAAATTACGAAGGTTCTATTTCGACTTTGTGCGCGGGCTGTGGTCACGATTCCATCAGTGCCGCCATTGTGCAATCCATCTTTGAGTTATCGATTCCACCGCACAACATTGCCAAGTTATCGGGTATTGGATGTTCGTCCAAAACGCCAACTTATTTCCTGGGAAATTCCCATGGGTTTAACTCGGTTCACGGACGAATGCCTTCGGTTGCCACAGGCGCGAACATGGCCAACCGCGAGATGATTTATGTGGGTGTTTCCGGAGACGGTGATACGGCGTCCATTGGCATGGGGCAGTTTACCCATGCTGTGCGCCGCAACCTGAATATGATGTATGTGGTGGAAAACAACGGTTGCTATGGCTTAACCAAAGGCCAGGATTCTGCCACCGCAGACGTGGGTTCTGTCAGCAAGAAAGGCGAGCCCAATCCGTTTGAAGCCATTGACCTCGCCAGTGTGGCATTGCAGCTGGGCGCTACCTTTGTTGCACGCAGCTTTTCAGGTGATAAAGAGCAGCTGGTGCCGTTGATTAAAGCGGCTATTTCCCATCGTGGTTTTGCCTTGATCGATGTGATTTCGCCCTGTGTAACCTTTAACAATAATCCGGGTTCCACTAAAGGCTACGAGCATGTGCGCGATCACCTGGCAGCAACGGGCACCGTGGACTTTGTACCCATGCGCGAAGAAATTACTGCCGATTACGGTGCAGGTACAGCTCAGGAAGTGACGCTGCACGATGGTAGCGTTGTGCACCTGCAAAAGGCTGATGCTGATTTGGATGTGAATGATCGTCGCAGTGCCTTGAAGCTGATTAAAGACTATAAAGCTGAGGATAAAATCCTGACCGGGCTGCTCTATATGGACCCGGATTCCCAGGATTGCCATGAAACAATCGGCACCAGCAAGAAAGCGCTGAGAAAACTGGGTGAATCCGAACTGTGTCCGGGGGATAAAGCCTTGCAGGCGATCAATGAAAGTCTGCGCTAAGGTATCGCTCACCTAGCCATCTAAAAACGTATTTCTATAGAAGTACTCTGTGAACGCGGCAGTTACCTGATGGTAGCTGCCGCGTTTTATTTTGAGCCCCTGTTTTGAGGTTTGCTCAGTAGCAGGAATCTTCTTTCGCGCTTGCGACTTGTATCTCTCTTGTCTTTCAGGCATACAATACTTGGGAAAAGGCAGCTACTTGATATTGGAAATATGGGCTATGGACGTTTATGAGGCGGATCCCCGGGATCTCAAGGACATCAACCGAATTGTGATTGCGGCCAAGCGGCACTGGGGCTATCCGGAAGAATGGATACAGCAGTGGTTGCCGGACTTAACAGTAAATGAGAGCGTGTTGGAAGAGCGGCCTTTCTGGTTGTTGAAAAGCGAAGGTTCAACGCTTGCCGTTGCCTCTTGCGCCAGCTTGGGAGAAGGTCTTTATGAGTTGGAGGACTGCTGGGTTGATCCTGCTTGCATGGGCCTTGGTGCAGGGAAAAAATTGCTGGAATTTGTGTTGTCCCATTTACAAGAGCTGTCCGCCAAAGAGCTGTTGATTGCCGCCGATCCAAATGCGACGGGCTTTTACGAAAAAATGGGTGCTGAGGCCTGTGGTTTTAGGGATTCTACGCCGGAAGGTAGGAAATTACCGTTATATAAGGTGGTTTTCTGAGCGCCGATTTGTTGAGTCAGGCTGATGGTTTAAATTGCAAGCTGAGATCTAGGGAGAGGTATCATGGAGAACAAAAACGGCTATATTGGTTTGCCTTTATTTTAAGCGTGAGCCCTTTCCTGATTCTTGATGAGCGTCTTGGTTTGTTGGCGTTTCTGCTTGTCGGTCTGCCACTGCTTTTGCTTAAAAAGCGTCAGGGCGGTAGGGTGCGGGCTTAAGTTACCTTTTCGGAGAATCCCTTGTTAAACAAACTCCAAAACTGGGACGGAAAAAGCAGTGAGGATATAAGTCGTATCTACAAACAGCACCATATGGATATGGGATTTGCGGAACGCTTATTTGACTGGCCGAACGATGATCCCCATATACAAAAGGGCCTGAGCTGGTTATTGAAACGGCATTGCGATAATGGCGCGACCTTTGAGGCGAAGTTAAGCAACAATTTATTGCCCCATTTAAAAACGATGCCCCATTGGGAAACTGCACTTCACATCTTGCAATCCATTGCCAGTTTGGAAATCAGCAATGATCAACTGAAGGCCTGGGAACAGTTTATCCGCTTGTGTCTCGCGCAGGACAATAAGTTTGTTAGGGCCTGGAGCTATTATGCCTTTGCGGTATTGTCACGGCGGTTTCCGAATTATAAGGAAGAGGCTCGCCAGTTGGTCGAAATGGCTTTGCGGGATGAAGCGCCCTCGGTGAAAGCTCGAATTCGGCAGATGCAGGAGCAGGGGCTGTGTTAGATTGTCAGGGCTGTTTACGGCCTTAACGTTTGAAAACCGTTGAGAACTTCTCTAAGGAGCTTTCTATGTCTACCATTACGCAAATCGGTCAAATCGCAATTTGTGTCAATGACGTGCCGGCAGCGCTGGACTTTTATCGTGATATATTGGGGTTACAGCACTTGTTTTCGCCCGGTGAAAACCTGGCTTTTCTGCAGTGTGGCCAGACTCGAATTATGTTGACCGAGCCGCAAGGGGCAGGTGAAGCCGGCCACAATTCAATTCTCTATTATCAAATGAGTGATATTGAGCTCTTTTACGACCACCTTATCAGCGAAGGAGTTGAAGGCGAACGTCCACCGGCATTCGCTGCGCCAATGCCAGATTACGACCTTTGGTTAGCGTTTGTGAAGGACCCGGAAGGTAACTTGATTGGCCTGATGGAAGAAAAACCCAAAACTCCATAAGCGCTGTTCTGGAAGACGACCTTGAGCGCGGAAGGCAAAATAGGCGAGATAAACAAAATGGATAGACATGGATAGAGAATGAACGATCTTCACCCATCTGTAACCGCGATTAACCAAGTCTATTGTGAGGCTATGGGGAAACTCTACCAGCCCATTGATGCCTGGTATTTTTGCGACAATCAAAAAGACGCTGATGAATGTGCTGAACGGGTTTTGTCTGGGGAAAAGCGCGCGACTTCACCGTCTTTGTGGTGGCATGAGCAAAGTGGAGAACCTTTGCCCGAGGTAGGAGATCTAAACATTGTCACCAACTGGGCGGGTGAGGCCCAATGTATTATTCAAACGCGGCTTGTTGATGTTTGCGCTTACGATAAGATCAGTGAAGCTTATGCGTATTTAGAGGGAGAAGGGGATAAAAGCCTGAAGTATTGGCGAGAGGTGCACTGGCCATACTATCAGCGAGAGCTGGCCCCTTTTGGTTTGGAGCCTCAAACCGATATGCCAATTATCTGCGAGCACTTTGAGGTGGTGTTTCGCCTTTAGGGCTCACATCTCATTCGCTCGTCGGTAGCGGCCTTCATAGTCAAACAGTTTTTCGATAATCCGGCTGAAACGTTTCTCTTGTCGGGCGATAACAAAATCCGGTGCCCGCAGTTGAGCTTGCCTGTCGATAATATACTGGGCATTGATATTGTCGATCGCTGCTTTTGGAAACTGATCGTGCAGGCAGCGATGGGGCTTTAGAAAATAATGCCAGCAGGCATAACGCTGCTTGCTGTTCTCGAAGTAGTAGTATTCCTTGAGTTCCGCGCCGTCTTCATCGTGGTAACGCACTTCCAGTCGGCTCTTTCCCTCTTTTACGGTTTCATCCAGGCTGAGGCCTGAACAGCGTAAAACGATATGGTCACGCAGTGATAGCGCTTGTTTCAGTTTTTCATCGGGATCGACAAGCTGTTGTTCACAGCCAGAGCATTTGCGCGCGGCAATGTCATTTTCCTGACCGCAGTGGGGACACTCTTTAAAGCGAAAACGAAAATCACAGCGTTGTTTGTGCGGTCGATTGGCCTCCGAGTCAGATGTTACGGCTAGCTGTGTTTCAGTGCTGTCCTGGGTCGGGTCAAGCAGGCCCTGACAGCGTCGACCATAGTGCTCGATCAATAAGCCTTCGTTGTCCAGCTTGCCCCAAAAATGATTGTTAAAACCACAGGCCGGGCAGGCGACTTCCACAATGTCGCTGTCCGAGTCAGGTTTGGCCTGACCAATTTCAAGTTTGAAAAGTTGATGCTGGTTTCCGGCGTAATCCAAAACCAGACAGTTTTCCTTTCCGGGGCTGAGGCGCAGGCCTCGACCAATAATTTGCTGATACAAGCTGACGGATTCTGTTGGTCGTAACAATACAATGGTGTCGACATGGGGTGCATCAAACCCGGTGGTCAGGACCGCGACATTGACGAGGTATTTTATCTCGCGATGTTTAAAGGCTTTAATGACGGAATCCCGAGCGCTTTGTTTCATATCGCCGATGACCATGGCAGAGCGGTCGCCGGGCAAATAATTCATGATTTCCCTGGCGTGTTCCACCGTTGCGGCAAAAATCATGATACCTTGGCGTTCTTCACTCAGCGATAAAACCTGTTCAATAATTCTGGCGGTGGCACGTTTGCTTTTTTGCAAAACCTGATTGAGATCGCTGCTGCTGAACAGACCGCTTTGTTTGGGGCGAAGTTGCTCAAAATCGTATAAGGCAACAGGAGCATCTAACAGTTCGGCCGGGCTGAGGTAGTTCTCCTGAATCATATGACGCAGCGGTAACTCATAAATACAGTAGCGAAAAGCGGTGCTTTCATCACTGCGCCAACGGTTTTCCGGCAAATGATGTTGATAGATCCAGCCGGTATCGAGTCGGTAGGGAGTTGCTGTCAGGCCCAGAACTTTTAAATTGGCGTTGTGCCGTTTCAGAGTGTCGATAACTTGCTGATACTGTGAATCTTCATCGAGTGCCAGTCGATGGCATTCATCAATAATGAGAAGAGAATATTCCTGCTGGAATTGATCCAGATTCCGAGCAACCGATTGCACACTGCCAAACACAATTTGTGATTCGGTCTGTTTCTCCTGTAACCCCGCTGAAAAAATAGAAGCTTCGGAACCGGTTGCCCGAAACTTCCCTGCGTTCTGCTCAACCAATTCTTTGACATGCGCCAGAACCAGAATTTTACGGCGAGCAAGCCTGGCCAGTTCTGCAATCACCAGGCTTTTCCCGGCTCCGGTCGGCAAGACAATGACGGCGGCATCGTTGCTTTGTCGAAAATGCTTCACGGTGGCGTCAACGGCTTCTTGCTGATAGGGGCGCAGTTGCCAGTGTTTATCGCTCATTCAAAAATCAGTGTGTTGATCAGTGTATTGATATAGGGCTCGTTTCGGATACCGCAGGGCAGTAAACAGTGCGCACATTGTATTACAAGAGAGCTTGTTGCCCTACGCCTATCAGGTTGGCGTAAAGCTCTTGCTCTGAAGCGGGCGATCCGCTACCGTAGCCGACCTTTTTGAAAGAACTTGCCTTGCGGATTGCAAGTGTACGGTTCTTATAAGTCAGACGAGAGAACGATATCGCCCATGCAGGACGACTCGCGATCGAATCAAACTTGGCGTGAGGCACTGCAGGCGTTTGATATTAATGCCGATGCGCTGGCCGAGTTTGAGACATTATTGAGCCAGCAGGCCAAATCACATCTACAGGCATCCGAGCGACCTGGATTATCCAATCAAAGCAAAGTTGAACAATGCTTCTATTCCAGCGAGCTACCCGCTCAGGCAAAAAATTTCGCTGAGTACAGTCAACTGTTGGGGCCTGCGATTTCAGGCTCGGTAAACACCGCGAGACCGGATTTTGTGGGGCACATGACCTCAGCCTTGCCGGCATTTATGCCTCCTGTGCAAAAGCTCATGGCGTCTCTCAACCAAAACAATGTCAAACTCGAGACCTCGGGTTACTTTACTGATTTGGAACGTCAGGTTCTGGCCATTTTGCATCGCTGCTTTTTTGCTTCCCAGAAGGGTGGCACTGACAGAGCGGTTGATGATTACTACCGTGAAAATATGCACCAGCCGAAGCAGGCCTTCGGTGTGTTTTGCTCCGGCGGCACTCTGGCCAATATTATGGCGCTGTGGGTGGCCCGCAACCGCCTTCTGAGCAATTACAAGTTAGCCGAAAAAGGTTTGTTCGGGGCGATGTCGGCCATGGCGGGTGATGGTTATACCGGCCTGGCGGTGCTGGTCAGTGAGCGCGGGCATTATTCCCTGAGTAAAGCGGCCGATGTTCTCGGTCTGGGGCGTGAAAACCTCGTGGCGATTGAGGTGGACGACGATCACCGAATGGATATGGCAGCGCTGCGTGCAAAAGCCACTGAGCTGCAGGCTAAAGGCGTAAAAGTGCTGGCGCTTGTCGGTGTTGCGGGGGCGACGGAAACGGGCTCTATCGACCCTCTGCGGGAAATGGCGGAGCTTGCCGGGGAATTGGGCTGCCACTTTCATGTGGACGGTGCCTGGGGTGGAGCGGCGATCTTCTCATCCCAGCAGCGCGACAAGCTTGTCGGTATTGAATTGGCCGATTCCATTACTCTGGATGCTCACAAGCAACTCTATGTGCCTATGGGGGCTGGAATGGTGTTGTTCCGCGAGCCAGAAGCCGTTAATGCCATTAAGCACCACGCATCTTATATCATTCGCTCGGATTCCAAAGACCTTGGGGCTTACACTCTGGAGGGTTCGCGACCAGCAATGTCCTTGTTGTTGCACGCCGGTTTGCATTTGATTGGGGCCGAAGGCTACGGAGCCTTGATCGACCACTCGGTGAATCTGGCCAGTGAGTTTGCCAGCCTGATTCAGGAGAGCGAGGATTTCGAGCTGATTCTGGAGCCCGAGCTGAACATTCTGTCTTACCGTTATTGCCCGGCTACCGAGCGAGAGGCTTTAGAGCAGGCTCTGGAACAGGGCGACGATAGCCTGGTAGCAGATTTAAACCAGCAATTAAGCGATCAAACCGTTGCAATTCAAATTGCCCAGGCGGCGGGAAGGCAGGGTTTTGTATCGCGCACTCAGTTGCATTTGCCACATTACGGACCGAGCGCTATTCACGTGTTCCGTGTCGTGCTGGCAAACCCATATACCCGGATTGAGCATCTGATCCAGATTCTCGAAGAACAGCGCACAATCGCTGCCAAGCTTGCTCAATAAGCATTTTTTCGCGAACTATCAATGAATGGATGGCGAGCCTGATACAGGCTGGTGAGCTGTGTCTGAAAGTCGGGTAGCCGTGCCAGAAAAACAGATAGCCGTGCCAGAAAAACAGATAGCCGCGCCAGAAAAATGAGTAGAAGGATCTACGCCGAAAAACAATGCCGAGACATGATCGGGTTTGGTGTCCAGAGGCAGGAACAAGGGAAGAAAAGGGGTGCAGAGAAAGAAAATTGAGCGTCCATGCTCTTTTGCAAAATCCATTTCCGCGGTAATTTCACCGCTTAAGCACCATAGCAATAGCAATTCTTTAACGTCTGGGAAGCGTGCCCCCTCAATAAAATTTGTAGTTTTTTTCCAACTTTTTTATCGATTGTCCGCTTATTTCCAATAACTGTCTGTTTTCGCCTTAAATCATCAGGGGGTTGTCTAATTATTGGGCGACTTATGCCCAACCTTTAATTTTCCCGCAGTGCCAGATTCGGTGACTGACGGCCTGCGGGTAGTATTTTTACCCTGATTAGATAACCACCACTTCCAGAGGCTCAAAACCGTTAAATTCGGTGCCACAGGCATGCACATAAGCGCCGGTGTTGTGCAGGGTAATAAAATCACCGGTTTGCAGCTTGGCGCTTAAAGGCGTGCCTTTGCCGTCCACACCCTTACCGAATACATCAATAGAGTCACAGGTAGGGCCACCGAAGGTCCACAAGGCCTGTTCATCTTCATCGGAGTGGTTCGACGTCACCGCGGTATCAAAAGCATCGGTCAATTCCATCAAGCCGTGGTAAAAACCGGCATCGACATAAGCCCAGCGATCATCGCCACGTTTGGTGGTGCCGATAACCTGGCAAATAATGCGGCCGGCTTCGGCCACCATGTAGCGGCCGGGCTCGGCAATCACCTGAATGTCTTCAGGCAAGTCGGCCAGTTCGGCGTTGATCACCTCGGCGATGGCTTCAATGCTTGGCGCTAGTTGCTGCTTGGTGGGGTTCTCAATGATGTCGCTTGGCTGCATCGGATAGCCGCCACCCAGATTCAACAGGCGTGGTTTCAGGCCCATTTCTTTCATGGTTTCAAAGCAGGCTTTGGATTCACGAATGCCGGTCTGCCAGTTTTCAGTATTGGTGCACTGGGAGCCCACGTGGAAGGTCACGCCGGCCAGGTCAGCTTTCAGCTCGACAGCACGCTTGAGAATCGGCATCACTTCATCGGTCGCAGCACCAAACTTGCTCGATAGTGGCCACAGTGAGCCTTTATTGGTGGTGTACAGGCGCAGATACAGGGACGCGTCCGGCTTGACGGCAAGGACTTTTTCCATTTCTTCGATACAGTCCACGACGTACCACTGAACACCGTTTTCAACGGCGAAATTCAGGTGTTGGGGGCCTTTAAACGGGTTGCTGAAAAACACTGACTTGGGATCAACACCCAGAGCCAGCAGCATTTCCAGTTCCTTTAGAGAGGCAATCTCAAAGTTCACGCCACAGTTGTGCAAAGTGCGCAAAACTTCAGGGTGCGGATTGGCTTTAACCGCGTAGTGGGCCTGAACGCGAGGCATAGCCTTGGCGAATCGCTTGGCCTGACGTCGAATCACAGCACTGTCAATAATAATCTTGGGACCACTGTAGCTGCTCTGTAAAGGGTTGGTTGCGGATGGCGCAGCGGCATTGCTGTCAGAATGCGGAAATGGGTGGTATTGATTCATATTGACCTCGGCTAAGCTTGGGACGCGACTGCATTTATGCGACAGGGCTGTTATTCGCCCGAATATGCTTGGCAGTATAGACAGCTTGTTTGTCAAAATTAATAAACAGACATTACAAAATGTTCTTATTTGCTAATCACTTTGGCTGTTGTTGTGAGCATAATGTATAGTGGGCGAAGTTAAACCCAAAGTAGGGATCCTATGAAAGTCGTATCAGAGCTGGATCGCCAGTTAATTCAATTGCTTAGCGGGAATGCCCGTGCATCGGTCGCGGAGCTGGCCCGTGAGCTGTCGGTCACCCGGGCAACGGTGCAAAACCATATTCAGCAGCTCCAGCAGCAGGGCATCATTCAGGGGTACACCCTGCGCCTTTCCAATGCCTATCGGGGAACCATGATCGAGGCCCATGTCTCGATCGCGACGGAACAGCGTAAGGTCAGCCAGCTCTGTCGCAAGCTTCAAACCATGGAGGATGTTCGTTCGCTCTACAGTATCAGCGGCGAATTTGATTTGGTGGCCATTATTAAATCTTCCTCGACCGAGTCTCTCGATCAGGCCGTTGACCATATTTCCGAATTGGATGGGGTGATTCGTACCCAGACATCCGTGGTACTTTCCACCAAGTTTGAGCGCTAATCACCGCAAAGATTGTTATTTTAAGTCGATTGCCTCAATTGGTCGTTTGGCTGGGGTACACTTTTGTAATATCAAAAGTATGTCGAGTGACCTAAAAATGGTATTCTAGAGTACTTATCCATCGACATCCCAGAGAACATAAAAGAACACACCGGAGAAAATCATGGAATTAGCGCTGAACGAAGAGCAGCAGATGATTCAAGACACCGCTCGCAGCTTTGCAGAGTCCGAACTGGCCCCCGCTGCGGCAGATGTGGACAGTGGCAAAGGCCGTGATGCGATGCTGGCGAATCTGCGCAAATTGGCCGAGTTAGGTTTTATGGGCTTGAACGTGTCCGCCGAATACGGCGGCAGCGAGGCCGGAGTGGTGTCCTTCAGTGTGGCGATCAGTGAGATTGCAAAAGCCTGTGCCTCGACGGCAGTCACCATGTCGGTGACCAATATGGTTGCCGAAGTGATTCAGGCCGTTGCCAATGAGGAGCAGAAGCAGAAATACATCCCGAAGATTTGCAGTGGTGAATACGCCGCCGGTGGTTTCTGCCTTACCGAAGCAAGCGCCGGTTCTGATCCGGCCGGCATGCGCGCCAGTGCGATTCGAGACGGTGACGACTTTATTTTGAACGGTAGTAAGCTGTACATCACCAGCGCAGAATACGCCGGTGTATTTGTGGTTTGGGCGGTTACCGATAAAGAAGCCAAAAAGGGTAAGGGCATCAGCTGCTTTTTGGTGGAAGCGGATACTCCCGGGATGATTATTGCGCCTGCCGAGCATAAAATGGGGCAGCACGGTTCAGCCACCAATGAAGTGATTTTTGATAATTGTCGCATTCCGGCAACGGCGTTGATGGGTGAATTGAACCAAGGCTTTAAAATCGCAGTGGGTGAATTGGCGGGTGGTCGTATTGGCATCGGCTCTCTCGCATTAGGTGTGGCGACAGCTGCCATGGATTACGCCCGCGCTTACGTCTTGGAACGCGAACAGTTTGGCCAGGCAATTGCCAACTTCCAGGGTATCCAGTGGATGATGAGTGATGCCTATACCGATTTGGAAGCGGCGCGTTTGTTGTTGATGAATGCCTCGTATTTAAAAGAAAAAGGTTTGCCTTTCGGTAAACAGGCGGCGATGGCAAAATTGTTTGCGACTGAAAAAGCCAATGAGGTTTGTTATAACGCCTTGCAGTTATTGGGCGGTGCCGGTTATTTGAAAGACCACCCATTGGAGCGTTATGCCCGGGATGTTCGTATCACTTCGATCTACGAAGGGACCTCTCAGGTGCAGAAAATTATTATTGCCCGTGAATTATTAGCGGAAGCAGCGGCTCAGCAATAAGCGAAGCACGATGGGGTTTCGTCGTACGCTTGAGTTCCTGGCCGCAGTCATAAAGAGATTGAGGATTATGTTGCAACACGATAAAAGCCAAATGGTCAGTCCCGAAAATGCCTTGCCAGGTCGTGATGAGGCTCTGGTGGTCAGTCCGGAACATACGGTAACCGGTGAGCGCATTGTTCCACCTTTTGCCGATGGTTTGACCGAAGCGGTATTTGGTTTGGGTTGCTTCTGGGGCGCCGAGCGTAAATTCTGGCAACAGGAAGGTGTGCGCAGCAGTGCGGTAGGGTACGCCGGTGGCTATACCAAAAACCCGAGCTATGAAGAAGTGTGTTCAGGGCTCACCGGGCACACCGAAGTTGTACGTGTTCTGTTCGATGCCAATGTCATCAGCTATGAGGATCTGCTGAAAGTCTTTTGGGAAAACCACGATCCGACTCAGGGTATGCGTCAGGGGAATGATCTGGGCACTCAGTATCGTTCTGTTATTTATTGTCAGGACGAGACCCAGTTGTCGGCTGCGCAAAACAGTAAGGCAAGCTATCAACAACGATTGAGTGAAGCGGGTTTGGCCGCGATTACCACCGAGATTCAGATGGCGCCGGAATTTTATTATGCTGAAGATTATCACCAGCAATATCTCGATAAAAACCCACAGGGCTATTGTGGTATTGGTGGTACGGGTGTGAGCTGTCCAATTGGTTTGGATGTATAAGCTCTGATCGGGCAAGTCCCGGATAAGATCGATATGGACATAAAAAATGCCGCTATACTGCGGCATTTTTTATGTCTGCGGCTTTAGCTGAGTACGTTAAAAGCTGCCAGCGGCTTTGGCGATCAATAAAACGCCACCAATTGGCATCAAATATAAGGTGTATTGGCGAAAGCGTTCATTGTCGATGCGTTGCAAATGATTGCGAGCCCAGAACACACCGACAATGCCTCCCAGGCCAATCGCAACACCGCTCAAACCCATCTGCCAGGTAATGGCGCCCAGGCCCAGATAGCTCATCAGTTTTGTGCTTTGCAGGGCCAGCGAATTAAAGGCTTTGGTTGCGACCAGCTGTTCTTTCTCCATTCCGTGATTTAAAAAGAAGGGGTTCATGACCGGGCCAGCGCCACCCACCAGACCGGAAACAAAGGCGACCACAACACCCAAGGGAAAAAAGGCCCAACGTGGCATGGGAAAAGAGCGTTTGCGCTTGCCAAAGCGGTATTGCCACAAGGTAGAGAGCAGAAACAGACCCAGAATGAGCTGCAGATAATGGGCGGGCACCAGGGTAAAAGCATAGGCACCCGCAATCGCGCCGATGATAGAGCCTGGGAGTAACAGAGCAATGACTGGCCAATAAATGTGTTGCCAGAAAACAAAGGTGCGCGAGGGGTTGGCCATCAAGCTGGCGACGGTGATCACCGGTGCCACCGACTGAGCCGACATGGTCAGCCCCAGAATAGGGATCAAAAGCATGGCAGCACCGCCGGCTGCAACGGTGCTGATCATCCAGGCGATGGCGCCCGCCATAAACAGTAATAGATATAACATGCTCGAAGAGGTATTGATTGATAACGCTTAGGGCGTTACATATGGCTGCACCAATCGCTCCAGCTACCGGGGTAAAGCATGGCATCCTGTCGACCCGCGATAAACAGTGAGACAAGATTTACACAGGCTGTCACACCCGAGCCGCAATAATTGATCACAACCTGATCTGGACTCAGAGAGTCCCAGCGTTCCTGATGAAATGCCAGTGGCTTAAAAAAGCCGTCTTCGTCGACAACTTCTTGCCAGGGCATGTTAATCGCACCGGGAATATGTCCCGCAACAGGATCGATTGGTTCTTCAAGGCCCTGGTAACGTTTGCTCTCGCGGGCATCAATCAGGCAATGCTCACCGTCTTGCCCGTTACCCTGGGCTTCGATGCTTTGGCTGATCTGCTGAACGCCTTCGTAATCACTGATCCATCCGGCGCGGGGGTGGCACAGGAAGTTGCCTGGTCTTGGGGCTGGCTCGCGTTTATCAATACCACCACCAGCGGCTTGCCAGGCCTGGTATCCGCCATCAAGGATGTACACATGTTCGAGGCCCATAAAGCGCAACAGCCACCAGGCTCTGGCCGCATAGGCATTGCGTTGGTCGTCATAAACTACAACGGTATGAAATCGGGTTAAGCCGCAGCTGCGCAGGCGTTCCTGCAGCTCGCCAATACGGGGAAGTGGGTGGCGTCCACCGTGACCTTCAACGGGCGCGGACAGGTCGGCCTCAATGTCTAAAAAGTAAGCACCAGGAATATGCCCCTGTTCGTAGGACAGCAAGCCATGGTTGGGATCGCCCAATGCGAAACGGCAATCAAAAATCAGGGTGTTATTGTCACGCGCACTGATGGCGTGTTTTAAATCTTCCGCTGAAACGCATGCTGCAAGTGGGTGTTGCTTATCCATAAAGGCTCAGAATTTTGTCAATGTATGTGCTTATTTTTGTGTAACCTTACCTGTTGCTTGCAGGCTGCTCAAGCCCGCTTTTTCAATTTCATGGACCTTGTCCTTTGCTGTCAGAAATGCACGTATTGCGTGCATTTAATTGGGGCTTTTTCCTTGCAGGTCGTAGGCGAAGGCCAATATTTGAGCAATGCAGAGATACAGGCTTTCCGGAATGTGGTCACCGAGTTCGATTTGACTCAATAGTTTGATCAACTCCGGGTTTTCACACATCGGTACTTTGTGTTCGCGGGCGACGGCAATAATTTCATCCGCGCTAATGCCGCTGCCCTTTGCGGTGACTTGAGGCGCCGTTTCGCCATCGTAAAATAAGGCGACGGCCTGACTCAGTTCCTGATCGCTAAATGTGTTCTCTTGACTTTGCATGGTTAGGCCCGCGTATTAATCAATTGGAATTGCAAGCTGGTTTCAAGCTTGGGGGGAATACCTTGATGGCAACGAAGCTCTTCAAGCTCAAGTCCCTTACGGGTAAGTGTTTGTCTCAAGGTATCCAGTTTGGCCTGGGCCAGTTGTAGGGTCTCGGCTTTGGCAAACCACAATTGAATGTTGCCACGCTCAGCAATCAGTTTGATGTCGGCTTGTAGATTGCCCAGTTCCTGAAGATCAATGTTAAGGCGCAGCTGCCATTGGTTTTGCAATTCACCTTTGGCGGTTTTCTTTTTCGCTTCGCGCTTTTGGATTTCCAGCTCGACACTTCGAACTTCACCTTGATGGGAGAAGGGCAGTTCCATTAACCAGCGTTGCAGAACACCGTTGGCGGGTTCGCTGAGCATGTGCAATTGCTGGGTTTGAACTTTGGCCAGTCCAGCCTGACTCAAATTCAGAAGCTTTTGTTTAATGTGTTCGCGCAGCAAACGCAGTTGGGGCCCCTTCAATTGTTTGAACTGTTCCTGCAAAGCACCTTGGGTCTTGGCGGTAACATCACCCTGCGGATTCAGTAGAAGCTCCAGAACTTTGCTAACCTGGCTGTTTAATGTATTAATCGGATTGGTGCTGCTGGCTGAGCTTGTTGTGCCCGTGCTGCTTGCGGTGTTACTGGAGGGTAAGTTGTTTCCCGGGTTGCTGAGGCGATTGAGTTGAACATCGTTACGTATTGCCTGTGCCAGTCGGCCCAGTAGCGTTTTAACATCGTTCAAAGCAGGCGCGAGCGCGGTACTTTGTTGTAAGGAACCGGTTTGCAAGGAGCCCGGTTTAGCCGCTACGCCGGGAGTGACGATGTCTGCGATTTCTTTTGCCAGTTTTGCCAGTTTTGCTTCCTGGGTGACGCCACTCTGGCTTATTGCCTGTTTTATTCCGCTGCCGTGGCTCATGAATTTGAGAGTGGGCAGCTTATCAGCGAGCTGATCAATCAAAAGGCGGCTGCTGGCACTGAACAGAGAAGGCTCCTTGGGCAGCTGGGCCAAGTTGTGACTGAGGTTGCGAACCTGCCCGAGCACATGGCTCAAGCTCTGTTGCTGGGGGAGTGATTCACGCAGCGCTTTCTGAAGAGTGATTTGTGGTTGAGGGGGAAGTGGGAGTTTACCCTGGACTTTGTCATGAGACCGCGCATTTTCGATAGCAGCGGTTTTCGCCGCTTCTAGTAAGGTGCTGACTTTCAGGTTTCCCTTGGTGTCCAAGCGCAGGTTCACCCAATCGCCTTTCGCGAGAGGTTCTCTGGAAACTGTCACAAGCTGGTGGCCTCCGTTCAGTTCCAGTTTCAGCAAGGTCGGAGGCTGACGGATAAAATCCGCGCTGGTAAAACTTTTACCTTGTTGCAGCAGGGGAAGAAGTTGTTGTACCTGTCGGGCTGAGGCGAGGGCACTGGCAATGACTTGGGCGCGGCTTTCGCGTTTATCGCTGATTAATCCCAAAGCAAATAAGCCCTGCAAACGTGTGGGTAAACGTTTGAACAATTGCTTATCGAGTGTGTTGTCGGAATTGTTGCCATTCACAGTGTGAGCCTTGTTGTGTGCCTCTAGGTTTTTTAGAGCGTTCTCAAGAGATTTGGTGCCATCCGCTTTTTGCGAAAGGACTTGCAAGACTTCCTGTTTCGCCTGGTTTAAGGCGGCTGTATCCGGATTAGAAGCGCTTTTCTCAGTATGGGGAGTAGCTTGTTTCAGGCTGTCATTGCTGGCCTGGCTGCCAGAGTTAGAGGCGCCTGTTTCGAGGGCCGGACGGCTGCCTGATTGGGCGGCGGGTGCCTGTGCGATAACCATATTGCTCTCCCCCTGAACTGGTTTTTTAAACGCTGTGCTTCTCTTTTGAATATCGGCAATCTGGGGGATAACTGGAGTTAAATACGGCAAAAGCCGCCTGACTTTGATCTTCTTCAATGCCCCGCGATAGGTTCCTACCTAAAAAAGCTCTATAATGCCGCCTGTTTTTATAACTCGTCCTTTTGAATCATCGGGAATTAGCGCGACGCAATGAGCAAGGCTGTGGATAAGCAATCTCTCTCAATAAGCCTGGAAAAGCTGGCCTGTCAGCGGGATGAACGCTTGTTGTTTACGGGCTTGAGCGCCGAGATTCAGGCCGGGGATGTGTTGCAGATTATTGGCCCCAATGGTGCAGGTAAAACCACTTTGTTGCGCTGTCTGGTCAGCCTGGCTGAACCCTCGGCAGGCCATATTCGCTTTTGTGGGCAACGGCTTTCAAAACAGCTCTTTGAGTTTCGTCGACAGCTGCTCTATCTGGGGCATTTGCCGGGCATCAAGTCCGCCCTGACACCAGCAGAGAATCTGCGCTGGTATGCGGGCCTTGAAGGCGATGGCGACAATCTGGATCAGCGTGTGGAGCTGGCCTTGAAAGAAGTAGGGCTCTACGGTTATGAAGACCAGAGCTGCTTTAATCTTTCTGCCGGACAACAACGCCGTGTCGCCCTGGCGCGGCTATATCTCAGCCAGGCTAAAATCTGGATTCTCGATGAACCCCTGACCGCAATTGATAAAGCCGGTGTTGCCAAGCTGGAGCAGCGTTTTGCTGAACACAGTGAGGCCGGAGGCATCGTCATCTTAACCACTCACCAGGATTTGAAGCTGGAATCCCTTAAACGTCTGGATTTACAGGACTACCTGCCGACCGCCGAGCACATGTTTGGGGGTGTTGAGTGAACAAACCTGCACAAGACCCGCTGGCTGTGGCTGAGATGGCCGAAAGACGATCTGGTAACGCCTTTATGGCCACGCTGCGGCGCGATTTAAAATTGGCTATTCGCCATCGCGGTGAGCTGGCGAATCCGCTGATCTTTTTCCTGTTGGTCATTACTATGGTGCCTCTGGGGGTGAGCCCCAGCCCGAAGACATTGGCGGTTCTGGCTCCGGGAATGTTGTGGGTGGTGGCGCTGTTAGCGACGCTGTTGTCCCTGGATGGTTTGTTTCGTTCGGATTTTGACGACGGCACCCTGGAGCAGTTGCTGCTCAGCCCGCAGTCGAGCTATATCAATGTGCTGGCCAAGGTCATTGTCCATTGGCTGACTACCGGCTTGCCACTGACCTTGGTGGCTCCGTTATTGGGTGTAATGATGTCGCTTCCCGAGGCCGGTTATATTCCCCTGATGCTGAGCTTGTTGCTGGGCACCGGCAGTTTGAGTTTGATCGGCGCTATTGGCGCAGCACTGACCGTATCCTTGAGGAAAGGGGGGCTATTACTGTCTTTGATTGTGATGCCACTTTACGTTCCGGTACTGATTTTTGGCGCCAGTGGAGTGCGCGCAGCCATCGAGGGTTTTGCGTATAATACCCAGTTGGCGGTATTGGGCTCTTTTTTGGCTCTGGCTATTATCGCAGCGCCATTGGCAATTGCCGGTGCGCTGAAAATGAGTGTGAATAATTAACGCCCCAAAGGGCTGAGAGAGGCAGACGTTGGCTTGGCAGTGGTTCCACAGATTAGGCTCCCCGAAATGGTTTTATGAAAAAACCAACGCCTGGATGCCTTGGTTGCTGAGTATCAGCCTTCTGATTATTGTCAGTGGTTCAATATGGGCATTGGGTTTTGCGCCATTGGATTCCAAGCAGGGCAATAGCTACCGAATTATGTATTTGCATGTCCCTGCATCGATCGTGGCGATGGCTGCTTACTATGTGATGGCCATCGCAGGTGCGATTGGTCTTATCTGGAAAATGAAACTGTCTTATATGGTCATGAAAGTCGCCGCGCCAATTGGTGCGGTGCTTACGGCCATGGCCTTGTTTACCGGAGCCGTGTGGGGCAAACCAACCTGGGGTACTTATTGGGTCTGGGATGCTCGCTTAACTTCGGTATTGATTTTGTTGTTCCTATATCTCGGCGTGATCGCGCTTCAAGAAGCTTTTCGTGAGCAGGAAGTGGCGGACAAAGCCAGCGCTATATTAAGTTTGGTGGGTACGGTAAATATTCCCATTATCTACAAATCGGTAGATTGGTGGTTTACTCTGCACCAACCAGCGTCGATCAAAATGACCTCAAGCAGCATTGCGCCAGAAATGCTGTACCCCTTGCTGGGAATGATCACCGGTTTTTATATTTTATTCACCTGGGCGCTGCTGGCGTCAACGCGCAGCGAAATTCTTCAGCGCGAGATGAAAACCAAGTGGGTGAAACAAGCCTTGCTGGAAAAGGTCTGAGAGGGGAAAGATGCAATTTCGTTTTGAAAGCTTTGCCGAGTTTATGTCTATGGCCGGCCATGGTCCTTATGTTTGGGCTTGTTACACTGCGGCCCTGATTGCCATTTCCTATATCGTACTGTCACCGATGTTGAGAAAAAAAGCGATTCGCAAACAGTTGCAGAGGCAGGAAAAACTGGCCGAGCAACAGGCGTTGCAGGCCATGGAAAATAAAGCGTAAAGAAGCCCTGAAGGGCCGACGCATATATTAGAGTTCTGATAAAAAAGAGAAGTATTATGCCCATGCACCCGGTGCGTAAGCAGCGTTTAATGATTGTTCTGTTTATCGTGGTTTTTGCCTCATTGGCGATTGGTCTGATGGCCTTTGCGCTGAGAGAGAACATCAATCTGTTTTATCCTCCGTCAAAACTGGTGAACGGTGAGGCGCCGGAAGGTGTCAACATTCGAGCGGGTGGCTGTGTGGTGCCAGGTTCTGTCGAGCGCAGTAAAACGGATTTGGCCGTGCGCTTTGCGATCACCGATGGTAACGCTGCACTGAATGTGCAATACACCGGTATCCTTCCGGATTTATTCAGCGAAGGAGAGGCGGCCGTGGTGAATGGTCAGCTGCAAAACGGTGTGTTTATGGCAGAACAGGTTTTGGCCAAACACGATGAAAACTACACTCCGGTTGAGGTGGCCGAGGCTATGGCCGATGCCAGCGCGAAAACCGGCACTTCACACCAGGCCAGCTGTGCAGGCATGGATTTGTCGGGCAATAAAACCTATTAAAACTCTGGAGCCGTGATGACCGCTGAACTTGGACATATTGCCCTGATCGTTGCGTTGGGCCTTTCTTTTTTACTGGCTGCGATTCCAATGGTGGGCAGCTATCAAAATAATCTGTTGTGGATGCGCAGTTCCCGCAGTCTGGCGACGGGCGTATTTGTGTTTGTCGGGTTGGCGTATGCCTGTCTGACCATTTCTTTTATGGAAAGCGACTTCTCAGTTGCTTATGTTGCACAAACATCCAATTCTATGTTGCCCTGGTACTACAAGTTTTCTGCCGTCTGGGGTGGTCACGAGGGCTCCTTCCTGTTGTGGGTATTGATGCTTGCTGGTTGGACGTTTACCGTCGCCTGCCTGAGTCGTTCGTTGCCAATGGTTATGGTCGCTCGGGTGCTTTCTGTACTTGGCTTTTTGTGCATCGGCTTTTTGCTGTTTATGCTGCTGACCTCCAATCCTTTTGATCGACTGCTGCCCGATACGCCGAGTGAAGGTCGTGATCTCAATCCTCTATTGCAAGACCCCGCGTTTGTTTTTCATCCACCGGTGCTTTACATGGGTTACGTGGGGTTGAGTGTTAATTTCGCTTTTGCCATTGCCGCTTTGTTATCCGGTCGTTTGGATAGTGCCTGGGCGAGATGGTCGCGCCCGTGGGCGACGGCGGCCTGGGCGTTTTTAACCTTGGGCATCGCTTTGGGTAGCTGGTGGGCGTATTACGAACTTGGCTGGGGTGGCTGGTGGTTCTGGGACCCAGTGGAAAATGCCTCCTTTATGCCCTGGCTGGTATCGACGGCTTTGGTGCATTCACTTGCGGTCACTGAAAAGCGTGGCGTATTTAAAAGCTGGACCATTTTACTGGCCATCTTTGCATTCTCCTTGAGTTTGTTGGGCACCTTCCTGGTTCGATCCGGTGTGATTACGTCGGTACATGCTTTCGCTACTGATCCGGAGCGTGGTGTGTTTATTTTAGGTTTCCTTGGCGTAGTCGTGGGCGGTTCCTTGATGATCTATGCCTTAAAAGCACCGACGATGCGTGCGGTTGCAACCTTTGGGTGGATGTCACGGGAAATGTTCCTGCTGCTCAATAATATGCTGCTTGTGGTGATTATGCTGACCGTCTTGCTGGGCACCTTGTACCCTCTGATCGCTGATGCGATGGGAATGGGGCGTATCTCTGTTGGCCCGCCGTTTTTTAATGCGTTCTTTGTACCCCTGGTTCTCGCATTGAGTTTTTTCCTCGGGATTGGATCGATCTCCCAGTGGAAGAAGAGCAAGGGCGAACGCCTGGCTAATTTTTTATGGCTGCCTGCTGTGGTTGCGGTGGTTATGGGTTTACTGGTTGCGTTTATGTACGGCGACGCTTTCCATTGGAAAGGCTGGCTGTGTGCGGCAATCGGTTTTTGGGTTGTCGCGGTGAGCTTGCGCGACTGGTGGCATAAAGCCCGTGCAAAACGTGGCTCGACTGTTGCGCAACTGTTTAATATGAATGCCAGCTTTTATGCGATGGTGTGTGCCCATATCGGTTTGGGCTTAACGGTTATCGGTGGTGGTTTGAGTTCCATTTACAGCGTACAAAGTGATGTGCGTCTGGCACCCGGCGAAACTGTTAACGTGGGAGCTTACGAATTTAAATTCGAGGGCACTGAAGGTGTTCGAGGGCCTAACTATATCGCTGATCGAGCCAATGTCGTGGTCAGCCGGGACGGCAGTGAAGTGGCCACATTGGGTCCGGAAAAGCGTCGTTATTTTTCCGGCGGCAATATGATGACCGAAGCTGCGGTGGATTCCTCCATAGGTCGAGATCTTTACATGGCGATGGGTGAACATCTGGGTGAGGGCGCCTGGGCCGTTCGCGTGTATGTGAAACCCTTTATCATGTGGATCTGGCTCGGTTGCTTGCTGATGGGCTTTGGTGGCTTTATTGCGGTGGCCGACAAACGCTACCGTCGTTTGAAGGTGCTGCGTCCCGAAACGGAAGCACTTAAGCCAGCCTGATTATTTATGTTCTCTCCCAAGCGTGGCTTGTGAGAGAACGGATTTGAATACTTTCTGCCAGGAGAAATCATGGCGCGTTTAAAACTCTTTATTCCTCTCGCCATTTTTGTGGGGCTTGCGGCTCTGTTATGGAAGGGTTTGTCCCTGGACCCAACGGCAATGCCATCGGCTTTAAAAGATAAAGCGTTTCCCGCCTTTTCCCTGGGCGTTTTAAAAGACGAACAGGATTTCAAAACCGAAAAAGATTTTCTTGGTGAAATCACTTTGGTTAATGTGTGGGCCACCTGGTGTGTCGTGTGTCGCGTAGAGCATCCTTATCTGCTGGAGTTGGCGGAGCAGGGCGTACGAGTGGTTGGTGTCAATTATAAAGATCAGCCCGATGCAGCGCGCCAGTGGTTGGCTGAATTGAAAGACCCTTATGAATTCAGTGTTATGGACCGCGACGGTCGACTGGGTTTGGATCTCGGGGTTTTCGGTGCGCCGGAATCCTATTTAGTCGATCAACAAGGAATTATCCGCCACAAACATGTCGGCGTGGTTGACGACAAAGTTTGGCAGAGGGACTTCATGCCCATTATCAATGAGCTAAAGGGAAAATAAACACAGCAAACACGCCATAACTTGCCCGTTTTTAGCGACGAGGCGCCTTCCCGACTTGCAGCCATATTTTTATAATGTGCTGCAAGTTTGACTAATTTGAATAAATATACGTCGTTTAAGACTTTTTATCGAAATAAAAGCAAAGATTTATTCAACATTTTAGATATATATTTCAATTTAAAACTGTAATAATTGCTTCCAATGTCAGTGCTGATCGGTGCTTGAGCGTATTTGCCCAAGCATTTTCTGTGTTACCCATCGTCTAAGGTGGGGCGCAATATAAAGAATTAGCGCGGCACCATAGCGGGCTGGTAGAGACAAGAATGAACAAAAAACATTCACTGCCAGACCTCCCTAAAAATAATAATCGACCCAAATGGGTCATGTGATAGGAGAGCATCCATGTCTAACCGCAAGAATTCGCAGCGCCTGTTTTTAAAATCGGCCCTCGCGATTGCTGTTGCTGCCAGTGCTAACACCACGGTAGCGCAGATCAATAGTGATGATCAGTTACTCGAAGAAGTTGTCACCATTGGTACTCGTAAAGAAGGCTTGTCCCCTGAAGAAACACTGTCCCCAATCGATGTGATGGGTGGTAGTGAGCTGGGCCAACAAGCGTCTTTTAACCTAACCGATTCTCTAACCAAAGTTGCTCCGTCTCTGAATACTCAGCGTTTTCCAATCGCTGATGGTACCGCTTTTGTGCGACCGGTGACTCTGCGTAATTTGTCACCAGACCATACCTTGGTCACAGTGAATGGTACTCGTCGCCATCGTTCTGCACTGGTTAACTTGCAGCTGGCACCCTTGGGTACAACTAACCAGGGTTCGCAAGGTGTGGACTTTTCTGCCTTCCCATCCGCCGCGATCAAGCGCGTTGAAGTTCTGCGTGACGGTGCATCGGCACAGTACGGTTCTGACGCCATTGCCGGTGTAGTGAACCTGGTATTGAACGATTCCAACGAAGGCTTCAGTCTGGCTGCGCAGTACGGTGAGTACAGCGAAGGCGACGGTGAGCGTTCCATGGTGAGTGCGAACTTTGGTTTGCCGTTGACTGAAAATGGTTTTATCAATACCACCGTAGAATACAGCGCTTCTGACATCACCAGCCGTGGCACGCCGCGTCCTGATGCCGCTTCTGTTGGCGATATCGTGGGTGACAGCAATGTGCCATACAACGGTTTTGGTCAGCGTTGGGGTGACCCGGATATCGAAGCCCTGAAGCTGTTTGTGAACGCGGGTATCGATATCAACGAGACCACAGAAATTTACGGTAATTTCTCTTACCTGGACAACGAAACCCTGTCTGGTTTCTTCTACCGTACGCCGGTATTGCCAAACGCTGCTGATCAACAAAACATTGCGGCACGCACGACCTTGCAAATCGATGCCGATGGTGATGGTTTGCCTGACAATGCCTCTGCGGATATCGTGAACAGCATTGTGAATCAGGGTTTGAACCCTGCTGATTACCTGACAGCTGACAGCAACAGCCCAAGTGGTTTTGTTCTGCGCAACCCGATTCATGAATTGTTCCCGGGTGGTTACAGCCCATTGTTTGGTGCGAATATCAGTGACTACGGTGTGGTTCTGGGTGCGAAAGGTGAATTTAATCCTAACTTGACCTGGGATGTGCGCGTACGTTCTGCGGAAAACGAAGTGGAATACGTTCTGCAGCAAAGTATTAACCCAAGTTTGGGTCGCTTGTCTCCGACCAGCTTTAAACCCGGTACTCTGACTCAGGAAGAAACCGGTTTGAACGCTGATTTCGTGAAAACCTGGGACGACTCTCCATTGAACCTTGGTTTTGGTTTTGAGTGGCGTGAAGAGTCCTACAAAATCGGTGCCGGTGATGCTGCCTCAATTCAGGCTGGCCCAACCACCACCATTTTTGGTTTGGGTTCCGATGGTTTCCAGGGCTTCCCGGTTGAATCTGCCGGTACTTTTGACAGTGAAAGTTACGCAGTTTATGTCGACGCCGAAACCGACTTGACCGATCAATTGTCTGGTGCGGTTGCTTTGCGTTACGAAGACTTTGAAGAGTTTGGTTCAACTCTGGATTGGAAAATTTCCGGTCGTTTTGAATTCACCGAGCAATTCGCGGTTCGTGCGACAGCCAACACTGGTTTCCGTGCTCCAACGCCTGGTCAGGTGAACACTCTGAACGTCACCACAACGTCCGATTCCAGCGGTAACCTGATTCCAAGCGGTACTTACCCTGTGAATCATCCTATCGCTGTGGCTCTGGGTGCCCAGAACCTGACGCCGGAAGAGTCCACCAGCTACACCATTGGCTTTGTGTACACGCCGGGTGACAGCACCACCATTACCATGGACTTCTACGACATTACTATCGAAGACCGTATTGCGTTACAGAACTTCACCATTGGTGATGCTGAGTTGGCGCAACTGCAGGCCGCCGGTATCCCGAATGCGTCTTTGCTGCAGGGCAGTAACGGTAACTTCTTTGTGAACGGTTTTGAGTCCAACGTCTCCGGTATCGATTTGAACATTCACAGTTCATTTGAATTGGGTGATGGTCGTTTGGATGTGGATTTCCGCCACAACTACAACCAGCAGGATGTATCTGACATTAAGCCTGGTACCATTAATAACGGTCGTGTTTTCGATCTGGAAAACCAGGTGCCTGAGCACAACAGTGTGTTGAGCTTCAATTACACCCAGGATATTTTCGAGGGTCTGTTGCGTGTGAATCGCTACGGTGATTGGAAATCTACTGGCGGCTTGTTCGGCCCTGGCGATGGCAGTGATGTATTCAGCTATGGCAGTGCCGTACTGGTTGACTTGGAAGCACGTGTTGTCTTTGACGATAAGTACACTGTGGCAATCGGTGGTGAAAACATCTTTGATGAATACCCTGATCGTGAAGGCAATGGTGTTCTGAACTTCCTGGGGCAGCAGCATGCGATCACTTCGCCGTTTGGCTTCAATGGTGCCTTCTGGTATATGCGCGTCAGTGCAGACTTCTAATTCTAAAGTCTGAACTTATGCAAAAAGCCGGCCTTTGCGCCGGCTTTTTTTATGCCGGTCTTTTGTGGAAAGGGTTTTTCATTTCGGGGCATAAATTATTCATTTCAGTAATAAATGCGTAATACTTTCAAAATTGATTATCTAAAAATACGAAAAGCTTTTTTAATTGAGGTTTGGGCAGGGAAGCGAGATGCGATTTATTTTGTGCAAAAAGCATTCATGCTGTTTTAAAAATAATCTTATTGCTTTGTATGTAAATTAAAGTGGCGAAAAAAGACAGTGTAAATGGGAGTCTTGGAAAGTCTTAATTGACATGGCTGTTCTATAATAATTCGCTTTTTACTGTTTTAGCTATTGCTTATTTTTAGAACAATATTTTTGAGAAGAGTATGAAACACAATCGAATTCCGTTTCCCGTTAAAAGCCTGTCGGTTGCTGTCGCGTTTAGCGCTGTCGCTGCAACGCCGGTATGGGTTCAAGCGTCTTCCTTGTTGGAAGAGGTCGTGGTTACCGCGCAAAAGCGTGAACAAAACTTGCAGGATGTTCCAATTTCCATTTCCGCTTTCAGTGGTGACTCCCTGAAAGAAATGGGCGCCGAAAGCATCAGTGACATTGGCCGTGCGACGGCGGGTGTTGAGATGAATAATGAAAGCGTTACCCAGGCCAACTACAATGTTCGCGGCATTCAAACCGACGACTTTACGGTGGGTTCTGATCCGGCGATTGCTCTATACGTTGACGGCGTATATGCCGCACGTGGTGCTGGCGCCGAAATTCCTCTGGAGGATGTTGAACGCATCGAAATCCTGAAAGGCCCCCAAGGTACTTTGTTTGGTCGTAACGCCACAGGTGGCGCGATTCACTACATTACCAAAAAGCCAGGTGATGAAGCCGAGCGTGCCATCAACTTGAGCCTTGGCAATTACGGCAAGAAAAAAGCCAGCTTTGTGATTAATCAACCCATCAGCGATACGGTTGCTGCGCGTCTAAGTGGCACAGTAAACAATCGCAATGGTTATCTGAATAATGTGAATGGCCCGGATCTGAACGATGTTGACAGTCAGTCTGTGCGCGGTTCGATTCGTTGGGATGCAACCGACGACACCGAGGTAATCTGGCGCGGTGAGTACAGCGAGTTATCGCAAAATTCCGGTACCGTCTACACCACCACGCAAAGTGTATTCGCTGCGGGTAATGTGAATGGTCCATTCGATCTGTACGGCGATGTGTCTCTGGACACCACCTCTCTGGAAGAACGTGACCTGTTTGGTACGTCCATCGAAATCAATCACGAGTTTGAGTCAGCGACGTTCACATCGATCACAGCTTATCGTTCCATGAACGTTAACTTTGTGAATGATGAAGACGGTTCTTCCGATCCGGGTCACCATTTCTCATCTGAAAACATCGATGATCAGGATCAGATCTCCCAGGAATTCCGTCTGGTCGGCGAATGGGAAGACCTGAAGTGGACCGTGGGTGCGGCTTACAGTAAAGAGCATGTGGATCACATCACCGAAGCTACCGCGACGACCAACATGCTGGAAAACTTTGCAATTTATAATGCATTGTCGGCAAATCCGGATGCCTTGCTGGCTTCCCCGGTTCAAATTTCCGGCGCCCAGCTGGGTATCAATGCCAATTCCACTGAGCAGGAAGTTGCCGAGGTGGTTAATGGCGTACGCAGCACTCTGGTCGGTGCCGGCCTCGACGGCTTGGCCTTGTCCAGCTTTTTGTTCTCTGCTTACGCGGCGAACCCTAACCCATTTAACCCAAGCAGCCCATACGGTGCCTTGCACTTGGTTAGCTGTGGCCCGAGCAATGCCGGTGATGTTGCCGTTGCGGCGGGGCCAACGGCGGCCATTGGTGGTTGTTTGCTGCCCCAGATTCAGGCGCGTTTAAGCAACGATCCGGCCTGGCATGAATCAGTACGCAATACCGGTACTTATGAGAGCACGGCTTTGTACACCGATTTCACCTACGCGCTGAATGATTCTGTGAACATCAGTGCAGGCCTGCGTTACACCTACGACGAGAAAACTTTCACGGTGCAGACCGGTTATCGTCCGGAAAACAGTTTCCTGACCAATATTCTGGGGCAGCCGTTGCCACTGGGTTTGTTCTTCTTTAATGCGGGTAACGATGGTGGCAATGTCATTCAGCGTTATGACGAAGACTGGGATGCGCTCTCTGGCCGCTTTGTGGTGGATTACTTTATCAGCCAGGACGCGATGGTTTACGGCAGTGTATCAACCGGCTTTAAATCCGGTGGTTTCAACAGCTTGAGCTTTGGTCCGGGTATTAAGCCAACCTTTGATCAGGAAGAGGTGACCAACTATGAAGTCGGCTTTAAAGGCGATTTCCTGGAAGGTGACCTGCGCTACAACGTTGCGGCCTACTTCTACGAGTACGATAACAAGCAGGATCTGCAATTGATTGGTCCGGCGAATGCGATTCCAAGCTACAACATCACCACTGCCGATGCCGAGGGCAAAGGTGTGGACATGGAATTGTACTGGTCTGTAACGGATGCCTTCTTTATGTCGGCGAACTACAGCTTCCTGGATACTGAAATCACTCGTTACGACGTGATCTTTGGCGAGCGCGACCAAACTGGTCAGCCGTTGGCGAATACGCCCGAGCACAAATTCTACATTATGGGTGAGTACACGGTACCTGTGAGTATGGGCGACCTGGTTTTCCGCGGTGACTATAACTGGGTAGACGACCGTATTGGTCAGCTGCGTGGTGAGGAAATCGAGGATTACTTTACCGTCAATGCTCGTATCAGCCTGATCAGTTCCGATGATACCTGGAGCGTGGCTCTGTGGGCGAACAATCTGACCGATGAAGAAGATCTGTTGGATTATACCGGCCCAGGCAGTGCGGTAGGTTCTCACACCGTGGCGCGTCGTTTGCCGCGTATGGTTGGTGTGGATTTGGGCTATCGTTTCTAAACGTTGCCTGATATGCGTACCAACTGAAAACGGCGGCTTAATAGCCGCCGTTTTTGTATCCGCCGTTCCGCGATCTGGGCTCAGGCCTTTATCCGTCGCCTAGGGGGCGTTGTTCTCGAGGGTGGTTAACAGCTTCATGACTTTGGTCAGGCTTTCCTGATACTCCGAGTGGCTGTTGGAATCGGCAGTAATGCCGCCTCCGCCCCAGCAATGCACCTGTCCCTCGCCATCGTCCACCAGGGTGCGAATGGTGATCGAACTGTCCATATTGCCGTTGGCGCTGATATACACCATGCTGCCGCAATAGACGGAGCGGGCGTCCTGTTCCAGCTCTGCGATAATCTCCATGGCCCGCTTTTTGGGGGCGCCTGTGATTGAGCCGCCGGGGAAGCTGTCGCGCAACAACTCCAGGGCGCTGGCATCATCGGTCAGGCTGCCGGTGATGGTGCTCACCAGATGATGGACATTGGGGTAGCTTTCGAGGGCAAACAGTTCGGGGACACGCACGCTGCCAAGCTTGCAGTTGCGGCTGAGGTCGTTTCTCAGCAGATCCACAATCATCAGGTTTTCAGCCCGGTCCTTTTCGCTGCCCTGGAGTTCGCGAGCCAGTTGTCGATCGCTCTCGCTGTCGTGGCCCCGGGGAATGGTGCCCTTGATTGGCTTGGTCTCCACCTGATCGCCCTGGACGCGGATAAAGCGCTCTGGTGAGTGGCTGAGAATGGCACCTTTATCAAGCTGCATAAAGGCGCTGAAGGGCGAGGGCAGTGCCTGTCGCAACTTGAGATAGGCGCTGAGGGCTGAGCCTTGGAAATGGGCACTGAACTTCTGGGCAAAGTTTACCTGGTAGCAGTCGCCAGCTTGAATATAGTCCTGTATTCGGTCGATTTTTTGTGCATATTCTTCAGCGTTAATCTGTGCTCGAAACGGATCGCAGCGGTAGCCTTCTTCAAGCGTTTCTGGCTGAGGTGGACACTGACAGCGGGCAACGATATCGGCGATTATGGTGTGTTGTTCCGGGCCGATGTCAGGCCCCAGGCACCAGCTGCGTTGGCTGTGATGGTCTTGCACCAGCGCCCAGCTATAGAGCCCCAGTTGAGCATCGGCTAGCGGCAGCTTATTCGGACTGGCGGTTACTTTATTAAACGGCAATTGCATCCCGAAATCGTAACTGATGTAACCAATTAAGCCGCCGCAAAAAATATGGTTATTGGCGCACTCACTGGGTAAGCTCTGAATTTGCTGGTCAAGCAGTTCAAAAAAGTCGCCGTGGAATTCCCGTTTGTCGCCTTCTTCGCAGATGAAGCTTGTGCCGTTTTCATGGATCAGCTTGCGCAGGGGCAGGGCAGACATAATGTCGTAACGCCCACTGCGCTCGCCATGACAGCAACTGTCCAGCCAAACGGCATCATTTAAACCTGAAATGCGCTTGAATAATTCGGCGCTATCTGGAAAATAAGGTAAATCGAAACAAAGCATAAGGGTTTTGGCGGCCGCGTTGCTGGCTAAAACCTCGCATTTTAACGGTATGCCTGAGATAGAGCAAAATCGTCGTGGAAGTTTTGAATCGACGTTGCTCAGCTTGGGGCGGAACCGTGTTATTTTCTGTAATAGCCTCCCATTTATCTTCCACGTAAAATCCTTCTGTGCAGACATATTTTTGTCATGTGGGATAGCTCTATAGACAAGGGTTTGGAGAGAAAAGCTCAATATTCAGCTGAGCATCATCTTGCAAGTGTTTCAATTGTAACGATAAAAATTTTCCGATTAAGCCGAGGGTTGTCTTATAGAAAAATATTCTGATTTTTTCTGAATATTTTTCTGGCGATTCCGATATTTCACCTATACTTGTTCAGGCTACATTGTGGTTATTTGCTAGAGTATAAAAATCAGTCAAACGAAAAATAATCACCGAGAACAGCCGCTCATCAAGCGAGCTCTCGTCGAACAAAAAAAGCAAGACCTCCAGGGTGATAAAAAAGGATAACGAGTGAAAAGTAGCAGCCGATTATTTCCTGTCCGTTTAGAAAGTGCTGAGTCCCGAGGCGACTTGCTTGAGGACGTGTACGTAATCAAACCTAATAACAGTCCGGATAAAAGTGTTGAGCTGGCCATTACGCGTATTGGTGCCAGAGAGATTTCGCACATCGAGCATCCGCCGTTGATTCTGTTTCATGGCTGTTATCAAAATCATCAGATGTGGTTGGGTGAAAATTATTCCGGCCTGGGTCCGATGCTTGCGCGTCAAGGACTTGATGTCTGGTTGTTAGACGCCCGTGGTCATGGCTTGTCCGTTTTGAATGAAAGTTTTGAATCCAATACTCTCGCTGACTATGCCCGTTATGATATTCCTGCTGCCGTAGCTTTTGTTGCGGAGGTTTGTGGGCGTCCTCCTTTGTGGCTTGGGCACGCTGAAGGCTTTGGTGCCTTATTGATGTCACTTGCCAGCGGTGCCTTGCTGGAAACTTCTCTGGCGGCGGCGGTGGGCATTGGTGATCCATTCCCTTCGGGGAGCTTGCGTCGCTTACCGTTGGCCAATCACCTGGCTGATATGGTCAGCTTCAGTGATGCCCGCAATGGCGATTTGGGGCCTGAGCTTGAACCCAAAGCATTGCGTCACCAGCTCTGGCGTGAGCAGGGCGTATTCGGGCGTCGCGGTCGCAGCTTGAATATTGATCTGTGGTCAGCGGTGGGAGCATTGGGGCTTCCCCTGGCAATGCAGAGGTCTGAGGACGCCCAAAGGGGCGATGCCGGCTTGCTTAAACTGTTGGAGCAGGGCAAGCTTACTCGTCTGGATGGGGGATCTGATGAGGCGGAAGCCTTGTTGGAGCAGCTTGCCGCGGTTGATCGACTTGAGGCGTTCTGGCAGCCCCTGGAACAATGGTTTGGGCAGTTGGAGCTTCCGCTTGGCCTTTTACCCACTGATCAAATTGCACCAGCTTGTTGATGGCTATCGAGCCAGCTTCCGTATTGCCGGCCGTGAGATCCTTCTGATCCAGGAAAACGGCCGCAGCTATCTTCTGGACGCTCGTTGTCCCCACGCGGGACGTTCCCTGGCCCATGGCAGCTGTGACGGGCAAATATTGCGTTGCCCCGCCCACGGCATGGGATTTCGCCTGAGTGATTTGCAGTGTGTCGAACAGCCCAGCCTGCGATTAAGCCGATATCCGCTCGCCTATGATGGAGATACTCTGGGGATTGAGCTTTAAGTGCGCCAGCGGTTGATCCACATCTTCAGAATATAAATCATCTCAAAACCATAAATCTCCTGAATAACGGCTATAGCTTTGGTTTTCGGTCTTGCCTGCTAAGATGGACTTTTCAGTCTCTCGCCAAGGGAAATCCGATGACTATTGCTACCCCCGATTTATGCGACGCCTACCCCGATCTGGTTCGTGTCACCATTCCAACCATCACTCGCAATTTTGGCGGCCGGGAAAATTTCGGCGGTCAAATCGTGACCATTAAATGCCACGAAGACAATTCTCTGGTCAAAGAGCAGGCCGGCACCGACGGGCGCGGCAAGGTGATGGTTGTCGATGGTGGTGGCTCGCTGCGTCGTGCCTTGTTGGGGGATATGATTGCTGAGAACGCGGTTAAGAACGGATGGGAGGGCATCATTATCTACGGTTGTATTCGCGATGCTGCTGTAATGGCGACTCTGGATTTGGGTGTGCAGGCAATGGGTACCATTCCATTGAAAACCGAAAAGCGGGGCTTGGGTGATTTAAACGTTCCGGTAATGTTTGCGGGAGTGGATTTTATTCCCGGCGAATATGTATACGCCGACAGCAATGGAGTCGTGGTAAGTCGCGAAGCCCTTGAGATGCCAGCTTAGGTACGGGTTTTCATTGGGACTGGCTTTCTTTTCACTCATTCCGGCCGTTTATAATTCACCGCCCGGCATTGCGCCTCATAGGCTTGCCGGGTGATAGTGGCTTCATCACTGAGCATGTCACAACATAAGCCCTGATCCTCGACCAGACGATTCATCAGCGCCTGCTGATTTTCCAGTTCTCCATCGTGCAGAATGTGTTCGACGCTCCAGTCAATTTGTTCCTCAATAAATTTGGCTATCAATAAACTGCGATGACAGCTGGCCGGGTCTTTTTCGGCGCACATCATAGCAATGGTGTATTCCTTTTCCAGACCCTGTTTCAAGCGTTCTATGCCCTGCAAAAACAGATGACTCTGCTTGAGTTTGTCGAAATCAATCTGACGATTTTCGCTGTAGTGCGCGGGGTCCTTCGAGCGTGGGCCCAGCAGATCACCCATATAAATATAATGAATATTTTCTGCTCTCAAAGTGCGTTGCAGATTGGGTTGATCGTACTCTTTAAAACGAGCACTGAAGGGCACTGAGCGAACATCGACAAGGGCGTTTATCTGATAACATTGAAGTTGTTCGAGAAAGCTTGAGTAGCTTTTAGTGGCATAGCCAATACTGTAAATCGTCGCCATGATGTTGCAGAGATTGCGATTGAAAGCGTAAGAAATCGAAGTGTAGAGATAAAAATAGAATTCAGAAAAAAGGGCAGCGGATGCTGCCCTTTTTCAGGATTTATACGTAGGCAATAACGCAAGCGAGACCAACGCCGCCCAGTACAAAAGTATAGGGCAGAGCCATGATCACCATGCGGCCGTAAGACAAGCGAATCAATGGCGCCAGTGCAGAGGTCAGCAAGAACAGAAAGGCTGCTTGACCATTTGGAGTGGCTACCGATGGCAAGTTGGTGCCGGTGTTAATGGCAATCGCCAGCTTATCAAAATGTTCTTTGGTAATAGAGCCGGAATCCAGAGCCACTTTGATCTCGTTGATGTAAACGGTTGCAACGAACACGTTATCGGAAATCATGGACAGAATGCCGTTTGCCAAAAACAGCATCGGTGCTTGTTGTTCCGTTTCCAGGGAAAGAACCAGTGCCGTAATTGGCTCAAACAGATGCTGTGCGTGAATCACGGCAACGATGGCAAAGAACACGGCCAACAATGCGGTAAAGGGCAGGGCCTCTTCAAACGCGTGACCGATTTGGTGCTCGTCAATAATGCCGTTAAATGCCGTCAGCAATACGATGATCATCAAGCCAATCAGGCCCACCTCGGCAATATGTTGCGCCAGCGCAACCACCAGAATAACGCCGACAACCGCTTGAACGATCAAGGCCGCCTTGTCTTTAATGGAGCGTTTCTTGTCTTCTTCTTCAGCGAAGTCTTCCAGAACGTTGCGCACAGACTCCGGCAGGGTGGCGCCATAGCCAAACCAGCCGGTTTTCTCAAGAAGCAGGCAGGTAACCAGACCAGCTGCCAGCACAGGCATCGTTACCGGTGCCATCACCTTAACGAAGGTCATGAAGTCCCAGCCGGCAACGTTGGCAATCAACAGGTTCTGAGGTTCGCCAACTACGGTACAAACACCACCCAGAGCGGTACCGACTGCGCCATGCATGATCAGGCTGCGCAGGAAAGAGCGAAACTTATCCAGATCTTCACGGTGGTACTCGTAAACTTCTTCGTCCTGGCCGTGATCGTGGTCATGGTGAAACTTCTTACCGGATGCGATCTTGTGGTAAACCGAATAAAAGCCAACGGCGACGGTAATCAATACGGCCGTTACGGTCAGTGCATCGAGGAAGGCAGATAAAAATGCTGAGGCGAAACAGAATAAAAATGACAACAGCATCTTCGAGCGTATGCCCAGAAGAATTTTGGTGAAGACGTAGAGCAGCAAGTCCTTCATAAAGAAGATACCTGCGACCATAAACATCAGCAGTAAAATAACCGGGAAGTTAGCAAACAGCTCGTCTTTAACGGCTTCGGGCGTGGCCATGCCCATGGCGATGGCTTCAATGGCCAGTAATCCACCCGGTTGCAATGGGTAACATTTCAGCGCCATTGCCAGCGTAAAGATAAATTCCAGAATGATGATCCAGCCGGTGATGTATTTACCGACAGTTACCATCAGAATAGGGTTGATGACTAAGAAGGCGATAATGGCTTTTTTATACCAGTCCGGGGCATGCCCGAGAAAATTGCTGGTGAGCGCCTGGCCCATGGTTTTGGTCATTATAAGAATCCTTAGCTGTTGCTATCATCATCGAAGGTTGCGTTGATTTTAGACATTCACCGCCAGAAATCCACCGCTTTATCCTACAGCGGCGGTAATTACGAGATTATTAGCACCTTTACTTCAAAATGGATTACTTTCTGACCAGTGGGCGCCTAATAAAGCACCAGAAAAAGATTAAACAGGCGTCAATTCGCGTTCTATCGCTCTCCAGCTAGCCAGCTTTTACCCGTCTATGTTACTGTCGCCTTTGATTTTTTCCGCGCGATCAGGGCTTCTGTCGACCGCGTCCGAAAATGAATTCAATAATCGCGATAGACTGCTCCATGAGCAGAGTTATCGCTACAACAAGTAATGCCCTATATTTGAATGATGCCGGGGCGTTTTGTATATAAATGCGCCAGTTGGCGCGTTTTTAGTCAGGAGAAAGCAATCCGCTGCCGAGCTACACGAAGATGTGGTCGTGCAGGGATTCGCAGGATAGGAATCGCCCAGAAGGTAATATGCGGTGACGGATTTATACAAACAACTCGTTTCTCTGAGTTTGGTCTCCCCTGAGCTCAATTCCAACGTTGAGATGGCGGTCGTAAAGCTGGAGCAGTTCAGCCGCGAAACCGACAATATGGACCTTCTCAATGACGCCATCGCACTGGTGTCCCAAATTCATGGGGCATTGCGTATGGTGCAACTGAGTGGCGTGGAGCTGCTCAGCAGTGAATTACTGCGTTTACTGGAAGCCATTTCTCAGGGGCGTGCCGTTGGCACCGATGATTTTGCCGCAATCAGTGCCAGTCTGTTTATTTTACCTCGCTATCTGGAGCTGACCGCGCAGCGCAAGTTGAATCTGCCGGATTTACTGTTACCCCAGATTAATGAATTGCGCGCTTGCAGCCAGCAGGCGCCACTGCCGGAAAGTTACTTCTTTCCCGCTAACCTGCATGTATTAAAAGCGCCGGATAAAAGCAGCAGCAGTATTCGGGAAGAGTTCAGTGGTCTGTGTCGTCGGCTGCGTCATATGTACCAGCTGGGCTTGTTACAGACCATTCGATCACCGAATATGAATGCCCTGGGCTTAATGGAGCGTTCCTTGCAGCGATTGCAAGCCATTTGCGGTGGATATCGCTTTGCGACGTTTTGGTGGGTTGCCGGTGCGGCGGTAAATGCTCTGCAGCAGGGTGTTACCCTGACCGCCGGCCGCAAGATTTTATTGCGAAACATCGATCGCGAAATTCGCCGTTTGCAACAGGAAGGTGAAGCGGTACTGGATCAGCCTCCGAAGCTGGAATTGCTGCGCGAGCTGCTGTATCTGGCCAGCCAGGGCTTACCTGATGAAGAACTGACGGAACAATTACAGGAATGTCTGTCCGAAACTCCATGGTACAGTGAAGTTGAACTCAAGAAGTTCCAGTCGGAGTTGCATGGCCCGAGTTTGAACACTGTGCATTCTGTGGTGCAGGCGCTGGCGGAAGAGTTTAAAGTCAGTCAATCCATTCTGGAGATGGCCTCACAGGCTGGCGAAAACCTGATCGTTGATTTTGAAGAGCTGATTGCTACGTTGGAGCGCATTACCGATGCTTTGTCGGTGCTTGGCCTCAGTCGTGCCCATGAAATTATGCGCGAACAGGTGAAAAAGATTCAGGACTGGCACGACGGCGAAGTGGAATACGAGAGTGAAGGCCTTGTGGCCGTTGCAGACGCCCTGGTTTATGTCGAAAGCACTGTCGCCGGTTTGGAGAATTTGTCCCTGTCAGATGACAATCTGGATCAGCTTAACCATTTGGCCACACGTGAAGCGGTGGCGGGTAACCAACTGGCCGAAGCCGAGGCGATTGTCATTGCCGAAAGTCAGTCGGGTCTGATGATGGTCAAGCGTGCTTTGTCTTCCTATTCCGAAGCGAATTACGATCTTAATCACATTGGCAATATCAGTCACACCATTACGAGTGTGCGCGGCGGCTTGAACATGATCAGTCTGAAGCGTGCCGGTGCGATGGTGGACTCCATTCAGCAGTTTGTTGATCAAATTTTACTCTCTGGTGCGCAGCCACCGGCTCTGGATACCTTATTGGAAACCCTGGCCGATGCCATCATCAGCCTTGAATATTATCTTGCCAGCTACGGTGCGTTGCAGCAGGCTGATGAATCGATTTTGATTCTCGGCGAAGAAAGCATGATGTCTCTCGGCTTTCCGGTTTCCGTGCCGGCTGAAGAAGAATGAGTCGAATTGTTCACCCGCAGGATCTGGGTAAAGCCGCGCAAAATTTTAAAGCGGGTTGCGCGATTTTATTGATTGCCGAGGAGGGTGTCTGGGCCAGCGATCAACACTGGCAGACCGTCGGCTTTGACTGGTGGCAGGGCAACGCCGAGGCATTGGGGCTCGGCCTCGACGATGTTCATTATGTTGCCGAATTCGATGGTCAGGATTACTTTGCAATCTATTTGGAATCCAGCGATGCGATGCAGAATGGCCAGTGGCAGGGTTTACGCCAGCTTCTGCCTCATCTGAATGAAGCGGAATTTGAACTTCTGGGACGCGCCAGCCAGATTTGCCAGTGGGACCGCAATCATCGCTTTTGTGGTCACTGTGGCCATGTGACCCATTACCATCCCAAAGACCGTGCTCGTGCCTGCGACAATTGCGGCTTGCACAGTTATCCCCGAATTTCCCCTTGTATCATTGTGTTGGTAAGTCGTGGCGAGTACTGCCTGTTGGCACGCCATCAGCGTTATAAAACACCGATGTTCAGTTGCCTGGCAGGCTTCATTGAGGCGGGAGAGAGTGCTGAGCAATGCGTCTCCCGTGAAGTTTTTGAAGAGGTCGGCATTACGGTGCATGAGCTGACCTATCAGGGGAGCCAATCCTGGCCATTTCCTGGCCAGTTAATGCTCGGTTTCAGGGCCGAGTACAAATCGGGCGATATCCTTATCGATGAAGAGGAAATTGCCGAAGCTGGCTGGTATCATTACAGCCAATTGCCTCTTGTTCCCCCAAGGGAAAGTATTTCCGGGCAGCTGATACAAGAGTTCGTCGACAGTTTTAGCTAAATATCATTCAGTTACGAGCAACAAAGGGTATGGCATGGTTTACATAAGCTTGGCCATCGGCATAGGAATGCTGAGCGTATTACTGCTGTATTTTGGCCTGCGCATGATTTTGCGTACCGGTTGGCTACTCGGTTTTATACGTGGTTGCTGCGCGAGCGTCATTATTGTTATGGCGGTATTGGTAGGCTTGGCAGCTTATGATATCTACAGCTATCAGCAGCTCAATGAACCCAAGGTGATTGCTACGCTCAGCACCCGTGAGTTGGCGCCTCAGGAATTTGAAGTGAATGTGCTGTTCGACAATGGTCAGGAGCAACGCTTTGAACTGAAGGGCGATCAATGGCAGGTGGATGCTCGTATCATTCGCTGGCCGGATTTTGGTGGTCTCTTGCGATTGAAACCGGGCTTTCGTCTGGATCGTATCAGCGGTCGCTACTACGCCCTTGGGCAAGAGCGCGATAGTGAACGCAGTGTTCACGCCTTACACGACAGTATCAGTGTTGATATCTGGCAGTTATTGCAAAACAACTACCGTCGTCTGTCTTTGCAGCGCACCACTTTTGGCAGCGCAACGTTTATGCCGATGGTGGATGACGGCCTGTATGAAATCAGCCTGAGTGCAAATGGTCTTGCGGCAAAGCCGTTGAATGAAAAGGCCAGCGAAGCACTGAATCAATGGCGCTAGTGCGCCAAGCGATAGGAGAATATTTTGGAGTTTTTGAGTGAATACGGCCTGTTTCTGGCCAAGGCGATTACGATTGTTATCGCCATTGGCTTTGTGGCCGCGATTCTGGCATCGGCCAAGCGCGGTGCGAATGAAGAGCAGGGCTCTATTGAAGTCAAAAAGCTGAATGATCAATACGATCAGTACCGTGAGCAGTTGCGTGCTGCAACCCTCGAACCGGAAACCTACAAAAACCTGCAAAAAGAAGAAGCCAAGTCCAAAAAGCAGGCGGCAAAAGACGCTAAAAAAGAAGCCAAGAAAAAAGTTAAAGACAGCTCCGATAAAGGCAGTGCCGAAAAAGGCAGCAGCGAAAGCGAAGAGGTCACTGCGGATGATAAGCCCAAGCGCACTTTTGTTCTGGACTTTGATGGCGATGTTAAAGCCAGTCCGGTGGAGTCCATGCGTGAAGAAATCAGTGCCTTGCTAACCATTGCGGAAGCGGGTGATGAGGTGGTGCTGCGTTTGGAAAGTGGCGGTGGCATGGTTCACAGCTATGGCTTGGCGGCCAGTCAGCTGGATCGTATTCGCAAAGCTGAGTTAAAACTGACCATCTGTGTTGATAAAGTGGCCGCAAGCGGTGGTTATATGATGGCCTGTGTGGGCGATAAAATTCTCGCGGCACCGTTTGCTCTGGTGGGGTCTATTGGTGTGTTGGCTCAGCTTCCCAACTTTAATCGTCTGTTGAAAAAACACGATGTGGATATGGAAGTGCTGACCGCCGGCGAATACAAGCGCACCTTGACGATGTTTGGCGAAAACACTGAAAAGGGTCGCGCCAAGTTTATTGAAGAATTGGAAGAAACCCACGATCTGTTTAAGCACTATGTCAGTGATCGTCGGCCCACTCTGAACATTGCTGAGGTTGCAACGGGTGAGGTGTGGTATGGCATTAAAGCTATTGAAAACCAATTGATCGATGAGATTCAAACCAGCGATGAATATCTGCAATCCCAAGCCAAAGAGGGTGATGTTTATCAGCTGAGTTACACTCACAAGAAAACTGTCGCTGAGAAGCTGGGTTTATCGGTTGAGGCAAGCATAGATCGTCTGGCCACCAAATGGTGGGGTAGAGCGAATCAGCGCCGTTTTTGGTAATTTCAAAATAGCCAGAATGTAACGAGACATAAAGACGAGACATAAAAAAGCCCCGCACTGCGGGGCTTTTTTATGGAAGATGATTCGATTGTCGTTTAGCGACGGCGAAACAATGGCGCCTTGTCAGCGGATGCCTGATAGGCTTCCTGCAAATCACCCAGGGAAGCTTTGGCCGCTTCAAGATCTTCTTCATTCAATGCAAAGGCGTTAAAACCACAACGCTGCAAGTAGCACAACTGATCACGAATAAACGCACCGCTGGCTCGCAATTCACCCTTAAAGGCGAAGCGATCACGAATCAGGAAAGCTGCTGAAAAGCCGCGGCCATCCATAAACGCTGGAAAATCAAAAGCCAGTAGTGGCAAGCTTGCGTAGTCTTCGGCCAGCACTTCAATATCGTCATCAATACCGATTTGTATACCGATATCGTTGCGGTTCTTCAAAGCGTCTCTTTGCTCAAGCCAAACATTCAGTGGCACAATCCATTGACCTTCGGGAACCGTTACCTCGGCGGCAGATTCGCCTTCGTTCAGTGATAAGGATTGCCAGGAATCTTCGCAAACCTGGCCGTCTTTAATGATCTTTGGCATAGACTCGTTCCTTAAATGGCGCCATCCCTATGCGTTGATAGGTCTGTAAAAACTCTTCGCCTTCAATACGGTTTTCGACAAAAATATTGAGGATCTTCTCAAGAACCAGCGGGATCTCGTCGGCTTCAAAAGCCGGTCCCAATACTTTGCCCAGTTTGGTGTCATTGCCCGCGTTACCGCCCAACTGAACCTGATAAAACTCCTGGCCTTTTTTATCCACACCCAGAATGCCGATGTGGCCAACGTGGTGGTGGGCGCAGGCGTTCATACAGCCAGAAATGTTTAAATCCAGATCACCAAGATCATAGAGATAATCCATGTCGGAGAAACGGCGCTGAATGGCGTCGGCAATTGGAATGGATTTGGCGTTGGCCAATGAACAGTAGTCACCGCCGGGGCAGCATATGATGTCGGTCATGGTGCCAATATTGGGCGTCGCAAAACCGGCAGCTTTAACTTTTTCCCACAGCTCAAACAGGCGGTCTTTTTCAACATCACCCAGAACAATGTTTTGTTCGTGAGTGGTGCGTGCTTCACCAAAGCTGTATTCATCGGCCAGATCGGCAATGATTTCCAGCTGCTTGTCAGTAACATCACCGGGCGCAACACCTGTTGGTTTTAAAGACAGGGTGACGGAGGCGTAGTCGGCTTTTTTGTGCTGGCGAACATTGCGGGTCAGCCACTTATCAAAGGCTTTGTGTTCTGCGCGCAGCTCGTCCAGCTTGGCATCGACAGCGGCACTGTCGAATGATTTGTATGCAGGCTCGGTAAAGAAGCTCTTGGCGCGTTCGATTTCTTCTCGCGTCAGTCGGGTATAACCATCGCGAATGCGTTGCCATTCTTCCTCAACCAGCTCTGCAAAGGCTTCCGGGCCCATGGCCTTCACAAGAATTTTGATGCGAGCTTTGTATTTGTTGTCACGGCGGCCTTTTTGGTTGTAGACACGCAGTACAGCATCCAGGTAGCTCAGTAACTCTTGCTCAGGAAGGAACTCACGGATCACGCTGCCCACAAGTGGGGTGCGGCCTAAGCCGCCACCGACACGCACGCGGAAGCCGGTTTCGCCGGCTTCGTTTTCATACAGGTCCAGGCCAATATCGTGCACTTGGCTAGCCGCGCGATCTTCTTTTGCAGCGTTTACTGCAATCTTGAATTTGCGAGGCAGAAAGGCGAATTCGGGGTGCAGGGTAGACCACTGGCGAATAATCTCGCAGTACGGGCGAGGGTCCAGCAATTCATCTTCAGCGATGCCGGCAAACTGGTCGGCGGTGGTGTTGCGAATACAGTTACCGCTGGATTGGGTCGCATGCATTTCGACCTCGGCCAGCTCGGCCAGAATCGCAGGTACGTCTGCCAAATCTGGCCAGTTGAACTGAATATTCTGACGGGTGCTGATGTGTACATAGCCTTTATCGTAGTCGCGGGCCACGCGGGCTACGCGACGCAATTGACCGCTGTTGATCATGCCGTAGGGCACGTTCACTCGCAGCATGGGTGCGAGGCGTTGTACGTAAAGGCCGTTCTGAAGGCGCAGTGGTAAAAAGGCTTCTTCGGCCAGGTCGCCGGAGAGGTAGCGTTCGGTTTGTTGGCGAAACTGCTCAACCCGCTGTCGCAAGATGCTATGGTCGTGCTGATCGTAGATGTACATATACTCAGGCCATCTTTAAGCAAATGGTATAAAAATCAGAATCTTCCCAGGGAATATTCCATTGCTTGGGGATGTGGCTGGATATGCGGTCTTTTGCCGCATTTGGCCTATACTATACCCCTAGGTTCACGCGTAGAGCGGCACGATACCAGCTCTCGATAGAATATAAAACTATTGCGTGTTCATATGTTAAGAACAAATGAGAATATGGTAAAAATCATCTTGCAGCCATAAGTATTAGAGATACAATCAAAAGTAGCTACTTCGTACATTGAATAATCTATAACAGGCGGAGCTATAACGATGAATGATGATGTAACTCTACAAGACCAAGCGGACAGTACTGCAGATGCAATTGCCGCCGTAGCCTTAATAACAATATTCGTGGCTACGTGCATTTTCTGGATTAGCGGGCAATAAAAAGTCCATAAAATCACCACAGAGTGATAGATATAAAGGGAATAGGGCCTGCTACTCCGTAATCACAAAAAGGGTGTGTTATGGAAACTTTAAGTAGCAGTCATGGATTTCGTCTGGACGACAGTTTTTTGTTTTGGCTAGGCCGAGCAAGTCACGAGCTCCAGGAATCTTTCAATAGAAATTTAGCCGATACGGATGTCACCTGGCCGCAGTGGATGGTAATGAATGTCCTTTACCATCAGATTGCCCAGACTCCAGCTCAAGTGGCAGATTATCTTGGCATTGATCGCTCGGCAGTGACGCGCCTGGCCGATCGCCTCGCTAAAAAAGGCTTATTAGAGCGTAAACAGGACGGTGTAGACCGTCGCTGTGTTCAGCTGTGCCTGACTCCACGAGGAAGCCGTATTATTTTTACTCTGAACCAGCAGGCCGATGAGCATCAGCGGCGCTTAAACACTTCGCTGGGGCAGGATAATGTGGTGGCGTTAAATGGCCAGGTGCGCGTGTTGCTGAAGCAACTCGGCGTGGAGCCGCATTGAGTGGGACTGCATTGATTAAATTTGCAGTATATTGAATCAGCTTAAGAGCCCGGTTTTTACACCGGGTTTTTTTGTGCCTGATTTGTTTTGTATTAATCAGCCAGGATAAGCTTCACCAGAAATACGGTTCCAATCACAAATAAGGCGGTAAAAATAATACCGGCAGCAATAAAGCTGTAAATATTGCCGTGTTGAAAATCGCGCTCGCGATTTTTATCCGTTTGTACGCCAAAGGCTGCGGCCAAGGTGCTGATGACCAAGGATACAAAACCTGGCTTGCTGCTGGGGCTGCTCACCGTATCTTCCTGCTGCTCTTGGGGACTTATCATAATTATCCGTCTTAATAGTGATTTAACGGCAAAGTAATACCTTGATGGTTAACGTGTCCTGGAGAGTTAACCGATTCCAGTGCTATGTTAACGGCTTAAAAAGTATTCAGCCAGTGTAAAACTTCAGCAGCTGACAATTAATGCCAGTGGAGAAACTATGTTGTTACGCCAGAACATGATGAAAAATGCCTTGAAACTTTGCGGTGTGGGCTTATTAAGCTCCGCCGCGATGTTTGCTTCCGCCAATGCCGACCAGCGCCTGGAATCGTTGATGGCCGATTATTGGGACGGTTATCTGAACCAAAATCCGTTACAGGCCAATCTCAATGGTGATATGCGCCACAGCGACAAGCTGGGGCGTGTCGATGGTCAGGGCAGAGCTGAAGCGCAGCAATTACTGGACGAATCCTTAAAGCAACTGAAAACAGTCAAATTTGATCAGTTAAGTGCGCAACAGAAAGTGAACTTTCAGTTATTTGATTGGATGTTGCGTCACGAGCGCCGCACTCTGGATTTTGATTGGCATTATTATACGTTCACCACCTATTCGGGCTGGCATGATGGTTTTGCTCGTTCGGCACCGCGCGTGCGAATCAAAAATGAGCAAGACGCCAAAAACTATATCAAGCGTTTGGCGGCTTTTGAAAAGTTTGCTGACGACAATATGGCTTTAATGCGCGAAGGTATTCGTACAGCCAACACTCAGCCCTGTGAAACACTGGTGGGTTATGAAGAAGGCATTCGTGGCTACATTAAACCGGTAGAAGACTCGGCCTTTTATGGGCCGTTGAAAAAACTGCCTGCCACCATTGATGCCAAAGCTCAGGAAAAACTTAAGACGGATGCCAAGGCCGTTATCGCCAAGCATGTGTTGCCAAAGTATCAAGCCTATCTGGATTTTTATCTGGAGGATTACCAGCCGGCCTGTCGTAAAGTTGTCGGCATCTCTTCGGTGAACAATGGCGGGGAACTGTACGATCACTTCGTAAAATACTACACCACGGTTGATACCGACGCGGATGCGGTACACAAGATCGGCCAGAGCGAAGTTAAGCGTATTCGCGAAGAAATGAAAGCCATTATGCAAGAGGTGAAATTCGACGGCGACTTTAAGGCGTTCCTGAATTTCCTGCGTACCGATCCCCAGTTTTATCCCAAAACCGAAATCGGTTATATGGCTGCTGCAGCGGCTATCGCAAAAGATATGGATGGTAAGCTGCCGGAGTATTTTTCTTACTTACCACGTAACCCTTATGGTATTGAAAAAGTACCTGCACAAATAGCACCTAAAGTTACTCCGGCCTATTACCAGCGTGGTGCAGCTGATGGTACTCGTGCCGGTAAATATTTTCTGAATACTTACGACCTGAAAAGTCGCGCGCTGTACGAGTTGCCGGCGTTAACTCTGCACGAAGCTGTGCCCGGCCATCACCTGCAAATTTCTATTCAAAATGAATTGCAGAACTTGCCTGAGTTCCGCCGCTTTTACTACTTTCATCCCTTTGGTGAAGGATGGGCGCTGTATGCGGAATATCTGGGCGAAGAGATGGGCATGTACAACACGCCCTACGAACGCTTCGGTCGTTTAACCTATGAAATGTGGCGTGCGCTGCGTTTGGTGGTAGATACGGGTATGCACGCCAAAGGCTGGACTCGTCAGCAGGCCATCGACTTCATGGTGAATAACAGTGCCTTGTCGCTACATAACATCACTACGGAAGTGGATCGCTACATTACCTGGCCTGGTCAGGCACTGTCTTACAAGATGGGTGAGCTCAAGATTCGGGAGCTACGCCAGTTTGCCGAGAAAGAACTGGGTGGAAAATTCGATTTGCGTGAGTTCCATACTCAGGTGCTTACGAACGGTGCGGTGCCGTTGTCGGTACTGGAGCAGTTAATCAAAGAGTGGGTGGCCGAGCAGAAAGCTGCTGCTTGAGTGCTCGCTCAACAGAGCTTAAAAATGATTGGCGGCAGCTCATAGGGCTGCCGCTTTTCTATGTGCCTACTGGCAGCCGAGATCCGGATTGTCGATGATGATCTCACCGTCCAGACAGGTGATTTTGATGTCATCCAGGCGAGGGTGGCAATCACTGGCGAGGCGGGCACAGAGATCTTCCTTATCCAGTAAAATCGTGCCTACATGCAAAATGCGCGTAGCGACCCCTTTGCAGCCCTCATGTTGAATCAGGTTGCGCAGCTGGAAGCTATTGACCAGGTACCGTCCCATGGGAAATACCGGCAGCACCTCTTTAAAAACATCGTATTGCATGGTGTTCTTCCTTTGTTGTGTTATGGCTTTGATCATAAACAAATTCGATGAGCATGTATTGATCTGAGCCCAGGAATTGCATCGAATTGTCCGAAAAATGTCCAGTTTGAGTGCTGCCTGACGGCATCATGGAGAAATCGGGAAGGCGACGAGGGTTGGGTTCTGCCTTGGGTGCTTAAATCAACGATTTGTCTTAAGTGTTCGGGCGGGCTTCGGGGTATACTGACGGCCATGAATTCAGCTCTCGATATACTCCAACACCGCTTCGGCTATTCCGCTTTCAGGGCTCCCCAGGAAGAGATCATAAACACCGTAATTACGGGTGATGATGCCCTGGTCATTATGCCGACCGGGGGCGGTAAATCCCTGTGTTATCAAATCCCGGCTCTGGCACGACCTGGTGTGGCGATTGTTGTTTCTCCCCTGATTGCATTGATGCAAAACCAGGTCGATGCTCTGGCTCAGTTGGGCATATCGGCCGCTTTTCTCAATTCCTCTATCAGCCATCAAGAAGCCATGGCGGTGGAGCAGGGCTTGCGTGAAGGGCATATCGATCTTTTGTATGTTGCGCCCGAGCGTTTTAATACGCCGTCCTTTGCAGCACTGTTGGAGCAATTGCATATTGCTCTGTTTGCGGTGGATGAGGCCCACTGTGTTTCCCAGTGGGGGCATGATTTCCGAGCGGATTATTTGCACCTCGCAGAACTGATGAATCGATTTCCCGAGGTTCCGCGTATCGCCTTGACGGCAACAGCCGATGAAAACACCCGAGAGGAAATCGTCGCGCGCTTGCAACTGCGTGAGCAGCGCCATTTTATTTGTGGTTTTGATCGCAGCAATATTCAGTATCGCATTGAACAAAAACAAGATGGCAAGCGTCAGTTGCTGCAGTTTTTGGAAAAGGAATATCCCCAGGCTGCGGGCGTCGTGTATTGCTTGTCGCGCAAAAAAGTTGAAGATATCGCCGAGTTTTTACAGCGGCAGGGCTTTAAGGCCTTGCCGTATCATGCAGGCTTGGGCCAGTCGATGAGGCAGGAACATCAGGACCGCTTCTTGCGGGAAGAAAATCTGATCATCGTCGCAACCATTGCCTTTGGCATGGGTATCGATAAACCCGATGTGCGTTTTGTTGCCCATCTGGATTTACCAAAAAGTGTTGAGGCGTATTATCAGGAAACCGGTCGTGCGGGGCGTGATGGGGCAGACGCAACAGCCTGGATGATTTACGGTTTACAGGATGTCATTAAATTGCGCCAGATGGCCGAAGGTTCAAACGGTTCCGAACAATTCAAGCGGCAGGAGCGCCACCGCCTGGATGCCATGTTGGGTTTATGTGAATTGACAAGTTGTCGGCGTCAAACCCTGCTGGCCTATTTTGGTGAAGAGCTGCCAGAACCTTGCGGGAATTGCGATAACTGCATTACACCACCAGAAACCTGGGATGCCAGTGAAGCGGCACAAAAAGCATTAAGCACCGTATACCGCAGTGGACAGCGTTTTGGCGTGAACCACCTTATCGATATTTTGCTGGGTAAGGAAACCGAAAAAATTCGTCAGTTTTCCCATCAGTCTTTAAGCACCTACGGCATTGGTAAGGAATTGAATGCGACCCAGTGGCGAAATGTTTTTCGTCAGCTTGTCGCTCAGGGTTTGTTGAATGTGGATGTCAGCGCATTTGGCGGTCTGCGTCTCTCGGAATCGTGTCGCGCCGTTTTGCAAGGTAAGCAGGCGCTGTTTTTGCGTAAAGAAGCCTTGCGGAGCAAAAGCGGCAAGCAAAAATCGGCCAAAGCCGGGAAGAGTTTTCTCAAAGAAGGTGAGCAGGCGCTTTGGGAAGCCTTACGGGCATTGCGTAAGGAGCTGGCTCTGGAGCAGGACCTGCCACCTTATATGATTTTCCACGATGCCACATTGATGGAAATGATTCGTTTGTCGCCGAAAACCTTAGACGACCTTTCCAACATCAGTGGTATCGGTGACAGCAAGCTGGAGTTGTATGGTGAGGCTTTTCTGGACTGTTTGCTGGAGTATTCCGAGGATGAGACTGCGGCAAACGCGGAAGATGAACACACGATTTATCAAACCTACACCTTGTTTAAAGCCGGGATGGATATCCCCACCATTTCTCAGCAGCGCGCCTTAAAGGAAACCACGATCTATCAGCACCTTGAGCAACTGCTCAGTGACGGTGCCTTACTGATTGATGACGTTCTAGCGCTGCAAAGTGAAGATATTCAGGCCATTGAAGAGGCTTTGGATGAAGTTGAAGCGACCAGTCAGGCGAATGGCGAACCACTGCGTTTAAAACCGGTATTTGAAGCACTGGATGAATGTTACAGCTATGCCGAAATCCGTTGTGTGCGTGCAGCACGTTTGGCCCCGGCCTTGGGAATGGCATGACGAGGCCAGATTCAAACAGAGAAGCTTATGCCGCCCAGGGCTTTGAGTTACTGGCGCTGAATGAACATTTTGTTCTGATCAACAAGGCGGCAGGTATTGGCTTTCACGATGAGGTGGAGGGTCAAAATCAAACGATACGTCAGCTCGGACTTTTTAATCGGGTTCAACAGTGTTTATTGGAAGATAAGCTTATCGATCAGCCGCTTTTTCCGCTCCATCGGTTGGATAAGGGCACCTCAGGCTTGCTGCTTCTGGGCCGCCGGGCTGAGGTAGCCCGTGAGCTGGGCGAGGCCTTTTCGCAAGGGCGGGTGCAAAAATACTACCTCGCTTTAAGCAAGCACAAACCCAAGAAGAAGCAGGGCGCCGTCAAAGGGGGTATGCAGAAAGCTCGCCGTGGTGCCTGGAGACTGACTTCAGGGAAAGACAATTATGCTCACAGCCAATTTTTCAGCCGGGGATTAGGGCAGGGCTATCGCCTGTTCCTCTGGCGACCACGCACAGGGAAAACTCACCAGCTCAGGGTGGCCATGAAAAGCCTGGGCAGCCCCATCCTGGGTGATGCTCTCTATGGGTGCCAGGAAGCTATCGAAAACTCCGCAGGCTTCTATCTGCATGCCTATCAGCTGGCTTTTCACCTGGCAGGCAATGACTATTGTTTTCAGTGTGATCCGATGTCTGAAGACAGGGCGTTTCCCTGGTTATTGCCCGACTCGACGCCGAACGGTGAATGTGAGCTTGCTCTAGAGGCGTTCTCTCGGCCAGAGGCCCTGAGCTGGCCGGTCTGAGGCTTTTGACAGGCGACCTCAGGCTGGCTATCATCGCCGTTTTACGGCACGTATTTATCGTCTTGCCTTCGACTTGTCGATTCCCGTTTTACCCACAGTGGTTATGGGCTATTGACAGTCCTCACTATGTCGCAGTGTCAATACCACATTGCGTATAGCGCTCGCGATCAATGACGTTTGATCCAGCTCCAAGCTTTTGCTTTGCTACACTGAATGCCTTCTCTCCGGGTAGGCATAGGGCACGCTTGACGCTGGGATAAATGCCGCAAGAGGAGCCTGTCAGGCAGGCTAGTGAAAACAGTTTAGGTAGGTAAGTCTGTGATAGAGAAAACGTATATTTCGCCCCAGTCCTTGTACGAGGATTCTTTTAAGCTAGCGGCCCAGATTTTTGAGAGCGGCTTTCGTCCGAATTATATTGTCGGTGTATGGCGTGGCGGCACACCCGTTGGCATTGTGGTGCAGGAGCTGTTGGAGTACTGTGGTGTTGAATCAGACCACATTGCAATCCGAACCTCTTCCTACGACGGCATTGGCAAGCGTAGTGATAATGTTCGTGTGCATGGCCTGGGGTATATTGTCGATAAAATTAATGCCGAAGACAGTCTGCTGATCGTTGATGATATCTATGACAGTGGTCTGAGCGTGCAGGCGGTTTTAAGAGAGCTGAAAGCTCGCTGCCGCAAAAACACTCCGGCGGATGTGCGTGTTGCGACTTTATATTACAAACCCAAGAACAACAAAACAGACAGTCAACCGGATTTCTACGTTCATGAATCGGAAGAGTGGCTGGTGTTTCCCCATGAAATTCTGGGGCTGAACCACGATGAGATTCAGGAAAACAAGGCGGGCTTGGGCAGCATGATGGATAAGCTGCGTGAGTGGGCTCCGGCTCAAGACTGATTGCTAAATTGACGCTCAGCTATTCAATGAACGAGTGTGGTTTATGGCGAATGAAAGCTCTGTGAATTTTTCATCGAACATCGAGTCCTCGGCAAAAGGCCGGCTCGGACGTGCAATTCTCCTGGTGCTGGACTCTTTCGGAGTTGGCGCCAGCGAAGATGCCGAAAGTTTCGGTGATGCGGGTTCCAATACCCTCGGGCATATCGCTCAGTATTGCGCCGAAGGGCGCTGTGAAAACGGACGCAGTGGCCCATTGCATTTGCCTAACCTTAAGCAACTGGGTTTATTCAATGCGGCTCAGGCCAGTGATGCCTCAATTCCTGCATTGAATGCGTTAGTTGAAAACGATACTTCAACGCTTATTGGACGCTACGGATTTGCCAAAGAGTTGAGCACTGGCAAAGACACCTCAAGCGGCCATTGGGAAATGAGTGGTGTTCCGGTATTTTTTGACTGGAGCTATTTTTCCGACAAGACCAACAGCTTCCCGAAGGAGCTATTGCAGGCCATTATCGAGGCGGGTGATTTAAGCGGTGTACTGGCAAATTGTCACGCCTCCGGCACCGAGATTATTGCTCGTTTAGGCGAGGAGCATATGGCTACAGGTAAGCCCATTATCTACACCTCGGCCGATAGTGTGGTGCAGATAGCCGCTCATGAAGAAAGCTTTGGTCTCGACCGTTTGTTGGCGCTGTGTGAAAAAACGCGGGCTATTCTCGATCAAATGCCAGGGTTAAATGTTGGTCGTGTGATTGCCAGGCCATTTGTGGGCTCCTGTGCTGATAACTTCACACGCACGGGTAATCGTAGAGATTATTCGGTACCACCACCGGAAGCCACCTTGCTTGATAAGTTGATTGCAGCTCAAGGAAACGTTTTTTCTGTAGGCAAGATTGCCGACATTTTTGCCCAGCAAGGTATCAGCCAGCGTTATAAGGCCAATGGTATTGAGGCTTTGTTTGAACAAACCATAAAGGCTTTGAATGACGCTGGCGATAAGACCTTGGTGTTTACTAATTTTGTCGATTTCGATTCAAGCTATGGCCATCGACGTGATGTGAACGGTTACGCCCAAGCCCTGGAAGCATTTGATGCAATGTTGCCGCGCTTAATGGATTCCATGAGCGAAAACGATATCCTGTTGATCAGTGCTGATCACGGTTGCGATCCAAGTTGGCCGGGGACTGACCATACCCGCGAACATGTTCCGGTATTGGCCTATGGAAAAACGCTGGCTGCCGAGAATGTTGGTAAACGCAACAGTTTTGCAGATATAGGCCAGAGTCTGGCGGGCTATTTTGGCTTGGAAGCCTTGCCCTACGGCGAAAGCTTTCTCGTGTCTTGATTTTTATTCATACACCTAATCACACTTAGATATTCATTTTTACGCTTTCCGAGATTAACTTGAGAAAGTGAAACAGAAAATAAGGTAAAAATATGCCATCACTGCATATGAACGCGCCCGATGGGGCTTTTGCAGAAACCGTAATCATGCCCGGCGATCCGTTGCGTGCAAAATATATTGCAGAAACCTTTTTGGATGATGCCAAACAGGTGACTGATGTTCGCAATATGCTGGGCTTTACGGGTAGCTATAAAGGTGAGCCGCTTTCAGTGATGGCCCATGGTATGGGTACGCCATCGGCGCTGATTTATTGCACTGAACTGGTACAACACTATGGCGTAAAGCGTATGTTGCGTGTGGGAAGTTGCGGGGCGGTGCATCCGGATGTACAGCTGCGCGATATTATTATTGCCCAGGGCGCCTCGACAGATTCGGCAGCGATGAAACAGCGTTTGGGGCCTTTTGATTTTGCGGCTACGGCAAGTTATGGATTGCTGGAAAAAGCGGTGAATTCGGCACGAGCTTTGGGAACCCAGCATCGCATCGGTTCAATCTTTACCAGTGATTTGTTTTACTGGCCAGAGGGCGATATCTACGATCGCCTGGCCAAATACAATATTCTCGCTATTGAGATGGAAGCGGCTGCGGTGTATTCCGTTGCGGCCGAGTTTGGTGTGGAAGCCCTGGCCATTGCAACGGTAAGTGACCATATTCGTACGGGCGCTGCATTGAGCACAGAAGAGCGCCAGACAACGTTCGATCAAATGATTGAGCTGGGTTTAGCGACGGTTTCCGCTTAAGAACTTTTCTATTATGAATGCTGGCCAAGTGTTTGTTGCACTTGGCTATTTTCTTTCTACTTCAGTATCTTTACTGGAAACGCAAAATCTTAAACTGCTTATTGTTTTCCAGGCAGTCGATCTGCTTGAAATACGCTTTGGCTTTCTTCTCAATTCCGATAAAACTGTTAACCACAAAATACGCGCGGCCGCCTTCTGATAAATGCGTTTTTGCGCTTTCCAGAAACTTGTCGGTGAGTTGATTTTCGACATCAAAGCCCTGATGGAAAGGGGGGTTGCAGACCACTGTATCAAAGCGCTGATCGATATTCCTGGCACAGTCATCAGGAATAACGTCATACTCAAGCTTGGCTTGCTGATTGTCCTGAAGATTTTTCAGATTGGCGAGACAGCTCGCGATGGCCGCTGCATTGTTGTCGCTGGCGCAGAGGTATTCAGGTTGCTGTTGCAGGGCCATGCCGACGCTGAGGAATCCATAGCCGCAGCCGAGATCAAGCACGCGCTTTACAGCATTTTGCTCAAACTCTGACTGAATGGCTTCCAGCAAAAGCAGGCTGCCTTGATCGAGTTTATTCCAGCCAAACTGCCCGGGTTTACTCTGTAGCTCAAAACCTTGAAATTCCAATGTAGGGCGCAGCTGTGAGTAGTTTTGATCGTCCAGAAGTTCGTTTGGCTTGTTATTTATGGTAGCGGTGCAGAGATAGTCGAGCCCATGCTTTTCAATGTCGCAGTTGCCTAGCAGCTTTTTCACGGATTTGGCGTAGCTCTTAATGCCTTGATTTTTCTGGCCAGAAAAGACGAGGGTGCCGCCATTGCTCAGTGCAGAAATGGCCTGGTTGATGATGTGGTGGTTGACGGCCTTTTCCTTGCTCAAACGAAATGCTAGACAATCGAGTTGATCAGCTTCTATTTTCCAATCGCTAAACCTGGCGCCAGGGATCGCAGCTGCCACATCAAAGCGGTTGCTAATGATCTTGCAGCCTTCAGGAAGCGAAGCAATACTACCCAATGTATTTTCATCCAGGCAAAGCATGCTGTTTTTGCTATGGCTCAAATAGGGCAGGCAAAGCTGTATGGCGGTATCCATTGTTGTTTCATTCCTGGTCGGAGTTGGGTCGTTATTCGAATCAAGCTCTTATTTGAATAAAGCGTTTAAAAGGAATTTAAAAGCGGCTTAAAGGCAGCTTAAAAAGACGCGGCTTCTTCTTCGCTCAGCTCACGATATTCGCCTTCTTCCAGATCGCCAAGATCAATTTGGCCAACACTCTTTCGGTGAAGTTCAATAACGCGATTATTTACAGCGCCAAACATGCGCTTAACCTGATGATAGCGGCCTTCGCTGATGGTCACATTCAATTCATTGCTGAACAAGCGTTCAACCTCGGCAGGTTTGCAGGGCTTGGGTTCACCTTGCAGACGAATACCATTTCTCAGTTGCTCAATGTCTTCATCGCTGATGTCTGAAGCAAGGCAGACGTAATAACATTTCCCTTGACCTTTGTTCGGTGATGTTACGCGATGATTCCACTGGCCATCATCACTGATCAATACCAGACCGGTGGTGTCGATATCCAAACGACCACAGATTTGCAGTTGGTCTTTTCTGGGTTCGTCCAGTAACTCAAGAACCGTTGGGTGCTCGTCATCCTGATTGGTGCACACATAGCCCTGGGGTTTGTTCAGAACAAAGTAACGTGGGCGCGCTGCACTGACGGTTTCGCCATCGATGCTTATGTGATCATTTTCATTGATCTTTATGCTCGGATCTTTTTGCACAGTGCCGTTTACTTTTACAAGGCCTTGGCGTGCAGAACGTAGCACTTGCTTGCGAGACAACTCGGTGGCGGAAGCGATAAATTTATCAAGGCGTATCATGCGTACCTTCATGTTTTGGGGTCTGTAATTCAGTGGGCAGCTGTGTCTGCCAGTCAAAGCGATTGAGCAGCAGCTGCCAGCAATCATCCAGGCTGGCCCACAGTTCGATAGGCTGCTCGGTCATTGGGTGTTTGAGACTCAAGCTTGCCGCGTGCAAAAGCAGGCGAGGGCAATCGAGGTGCTCTTTAAAATATCGGTTATGCCGACCGCGCCCGTGTTTGGCATCGCCAATAATCGGGTGGCTGATATGTTTGCAGTGGCGACGTATCTGGTGCTTTCGCCCTTGTTTCGGTTTAGCCCAAACCAAAGAATAACGGCTTTTATCAAAGCCTTCTATTTTGACGTCCAATTCGGTGGTGGCCAGACGTTTTATTCGCGTTTCGGCACTTTGGGCGGGTTTGTCTTGCTGGGCTTTTTTGTCGGTTATTTTATCGAGCTTTTCTTTTAATGGGTGATCAATAAAAATATCTTCCGGCGCCCACCCGCGAACAACAGCCAAATAGCCTTTCTGCCATTTGTGACCTTCTGTTTCCTGTTGTTGATTCATGAGAGACGCGATTTCACTGGACAATGCAAAAACCAGAACCCCGGAAGTCGGTTTATCCAATCGGTGCAAGGGGAAAACATGTTGGCCGATTTGATCGCGCACTATCTGCATCGCAAAACGAGTTTCGTGACGATCAATCATACTGCGGTGCACGAGTAAGCCGCTGGGTTTGTTCACAGCAACGAGGTGCTCGTCTTGATAGAGAATGGGCAGAGTTTCTGTCATAGGGCAGCGCTTTGTTTCGGATTCCGTTGCCGCCTTCAATTTCAGTATGGGCTTTCGGGGGACGGATAGCCCATCCATTGGGCTCGCTTGGGCTTCCTGCTGAAGAAGCCCCCGGAAACTCATGCTCAAGCCAAATACCGATAGAGGCAGTTGCATGTATTGGGTGGTTTCCGGGAGTTGAATTTAAACTACTTTAGCCAATCTTCTTCTCACCAGAATCCACTGACTGGTAGATCAGCGTATTAATGGTCATTGGCCCAACACCACCAGGAACCGGGGTGTAAGCCGCCACACGATCAACAAGCGGAGCAAGTTCGATATCGCCGACGCCACCTGGGTGGTAACCTGCATCGACAACCACAGCGCCATCTTTAATCCAATCGGCTTTAATAAACTCAGGCTTGCCCACGGCGCCAACGATAATGTCGGCCTGCTTGATGTGCTCAGCCAGGTTTTGAGTGCGGGAATGGCAGATGGTGACAGTGGCATTGGCCCCCAGCAGCATCATCGCCATTGGCTTACCGAGAATAGGGCTGCGACCAACCACAACCGCGTGCTTGCCTTCAATGTCGATATCATAGGCTTCCAGCAGACGCATGATGCCTTTAGGGGTTGCGCAGCCGTAGGCTTCTTCGCCCATGCTCATGCGACCAAAGCCCAGGCAGGTCACGCCGTCCACGTCCTTCTCCAGGGCGATAGCGTCAAAGCAGGCGCGCTCATCGATTTGGGCGGGTACCGGGTGTTGCAGAAGAATGCCGTGCACATTCGGGTTGTTGTTCAGCGAGTCGATCTCAGTCAGCAGCTGCTCGGTAGTGGTTTCCTCGGGCAGTTCGACCTTAAGGGAGTCCATGCCAATGCGCTGACAGGCATTTCCCTTCATTTTCACGTAGGTGGCTGACGCAGGGTCACCGCCAACCAGGATAGTGGCCAAAATGGGAGTTTGGCCGCCGCTGCGAGCTTTCAGGGCGTCGACGCGGCTGGACAGTTCTTCTTCTGTTTTTTGGGCAAGGGCTTTGCCATCTAACAGTAGGGCGGGCATGGGCTGAACCTCGGGCAATTAAAAACGGCGTATTCTCCCATAGGTGGGGCAGCAGGCCAAGAATTAGGCCGCCTGTGCAGTGCAGAAATTGGCTTTTGGCACACCCCGGGCAGGGCTTTTCAGAGCGAGTTTGAAAAAGCGCCAAAACGCACAAAATAAAGGCATAAGTTGCTGAATTAAAAGAAATTTAACTTTTTTTGAAAAAGGCGTTGACGGCCATGGGGGGCATCTGTATTATTCGCACCTCCTGAAACGCGGCAGTCGCCGAGTTTAGTCGGAGTGTAGCGCAGCTTGGTAGCGCATCTGGTTTGGGACCAGAGGGTCGGGGGTTCGAATCCCTCCACTCCGACCATCTTTTCGAGCCACGTTTGGCCTTTTAGGCGCCCGTAGCTCAGCTGGATAGAGCATCCGCCTTCTAAGCGGATGGCCGCAGGTTCGAGTCCTGCCGGGCGCGCCATTTTCCCAAATGATGTTTCCCATCCAGCGTACACCCTCAAGGATATTCATCCTTTGCAGTGGTGGCTGTAGCTCAGTTGGTAGAGCCCCGGATTGTGATTCCGGTGGTCGCGGGTTCGATCCCCGTCAGCCACCCCATTATACCTAGTCCCCAGCATAATTATTCAGTAACGTAAACTGATTTCAGATATCTCCAGAAGTGGCTCCATACTTAGCTTCCCTAATTGCTTGGCTCGGCCTAGTTTAGGGTGGGCCTTGCTCTGATATACTCCTAATTCTTTTTTCCTGATTACAAGGTAACATTTGCTCAGGGATGGTAATTTCAATGGAATACTAAGGAAGAATTCAGGATGGTCATACTTAAACGGTATTTTCTAACTTTCATTACTTGTTGTATTTTTTCAAGTCAGAGTCTTGCAGGAGAATTAGTAATTTCTCCTGTCACTCTGGATGCTAAGAAGCTTTCTGAAGTGAAAAATCTAGTGGCCCATCGAATGAAACCCTTGTCTACTGAAGATTATGAATTACAGTCGGTTAGTATGGCTAACTTGATAGGAAAGGAAGGGCTGATTGTTTGTGTGGAATCGCAAAAAGCGCGATTTTCTTATCCCTCACCATATGCATTTATGAAAACAAACACGCATATGTACAACCTTGGAGGGGGCGGATTCTGCAAGCTGGGATCAGGCACATTTAATTACCAGGAGTATAGTCTGAAGCGCGGCGGTCACATGAAGATGTCAAAAAGTGATCGAAAAAAAATTCCCTCTGGCAAAGTAACTCTTCAATTTTCAGTTAATGAACACGGACGGGTGGAAGGCGTCAAAGTAATAGACAATAGTACAGGTTCAGAAGCGGCGGAAAAAATTGCAACTCGCACACTTAAAAAGTATCGTTACCGACCGAGAGTGGTGGGGGATGCTTCAGTTTCAGTACATGGTCTACGTCAACGTTTCAGTTTCTAGGGTTTCTAAGGAAGATGAGATTACTTATAGAAATAGTGGCCTTGGTGTTGTCATCGCACGACATAGCATAAACACAGGGCACTAGAGCTGAACATCAAACTACGCTTGAAGAGTTCGGTGTTGAATTGCAGAAACTCCGCTTTACCCAATATCTTCACCGTATGCTAGGGCCCTGTATAACTCAAATTGATATTCTCCCTTCAGGGAGGACTAACGATCTAAAAGCTTTTGAGGTGTTTCGTTTAATACGCGAATCGCATTCAATGGATATCGTTGATGGCCATCATGATCGTTTACACCTTTCATCTTTCTAACGTAGATGGTGAATCCATAAATCAAGACTTTTTTGTTCTCCGTTAATCATTGTGGCTTCTCCAGGGTCATTAACATGCGAGCTATGTGCGAACCGGACCATATTCATCATGGGCCAGGTAGGGAGATTCGCGACTTCAAGAGTCGGCTGATACCCCCAGTCAGTGATATTTCGAATGTAGGCGTCAGTTAATCATTCCCCGCTGGGTTATAGCGGGGAATGGAGAGATCAGGGCAGTCATTGAGCGTTTCACTTTCTTGTAGTTTGGCTCATTGAACCGGCCCACTATATTGACCTGCACAATTTGTCCCTGAGCATTGGCTGTTCAACATTTCATACAAAATCACACCGGTGTTGATTTTTGCACCGAAGTGTCCGACGCCGTCGGCATCTCCACCTAATAGATTCAAAGGACTAAAATCATCGAAGTTCATATCGATAGAGCTGGCAAGTGAGCCTGCCCCGACGTTGATTTGAGCCTGTACATTGGGGCGATTGTTAAATAGAGAGCCACTGTCGCAAACGCTATAGCCAATTAATGTACTGCAATGAACCTGGTCTCGAAACCCTGCATGAAGGGTGTAAAACTTTACGGCGCTATTGTACTGGGGCGCTCGTCGCATGCTTTTATTGCTGCTGCTTCCAGTCCAATCATTACGCCCCCAGCTGACGTAAAACGCACCGGTGCTGGGGTGAAGCCCAAATGTGTAGCTATCGTAAATATTCTGTCCTGCACAGGTTGAAAACAAAGGGTTGGCATAGCCGACATATCGGCAGGACTGCAAGCCGCGAACGGCGCCTGCAATATTAATAAAGCGTCGAACGCTTCCCCATTTGGAATATCGTTTTAACGAGGATAACGCCATGCTGACACCGAGAGAATGGGCGACAATGTCCACTTCGTTTTTGCCGGTGTAAGTTTTCACGCTGTCTATGAAATCCGCGAGAATCGCTTGTTTATCGTCTTCGTGATAATTCGAGCCTGGCATCGATCGTTCGTAGGGGCTCAGATAACTAATTCCAAACAGCTCACAATCGTTATATCCCCGGGCTTTGAATTCGTCATATACGCTGCGGCTGGGCAGGCTGTACCCGGGCGCTGCCTGGGTTGGTGGCGCATCCCAGTTGATCGCTTGATCACCATTACCATGAATAAAAATAACGGGTGTCTTGCTGGCACTGCATTGGCCACCGCCAAAGCCGCCATATCCGCTTACCGGGGCAAAGCCGCCCGCAAACTGGTCTTCTGCGCCTGAGCAGGCGGGGAAGTTATAGCTTCCGCAGCTCAGCGACAGGGCCTTTGATGGCAGCAGTGAGGTGAGAAGAGCAATTGAGATGCTCATAGATAGAATAAATGATCTGCTTGCAAGCATGTTGAATGTCCTCTTGACGTTATTGTTGTAGGCACTTCAACAGCAGGCTAGCACGCAGCTCAAAGACTTGAACATGCGACCTTAGAATGAGCTGGCGCCTATTTTCTTTATATGGGAAAGGCGCATCAGGCGTCAGGCTGGGGTTGTCCGGGAAGAGGCGTTCCAGATGATCTTTTACAGTGTGTTGTTTTGAGCAAAGCGGGGAGCATTAAGACACACAAATAACATTGTGCCAAAGAAAGTATCCATCGCCTTTGGCTTCTTCAATAAGCACTAGGTTGTTGGAGGTATTCTTGATGTTGTTTGCAATCCACTCCTTGGAAGAGGGGGTGTCAAAAAATACTTTAACATTGGTAATTTTAAACAGGTTTGGGTGAAGTTGAGCGAGGTTTTTAAAGATATTCCCCAATAGCCCAGAACGAGCCCAGCGATCGGCCTTTGTGTAGATAACCCTCCAATCGCCATAGGTTTTCGGGAGCTTTGACCAAGGGCACTTATGCACAGTTATATACAGCAGGGCACCGATGAGTTGGCTTGCTGAAATTTGTCCCTTTTTCCCCCTGGGTTTTGGAAGGATGTCTTCAAACTGGCTGATAGATTCCTCTATAAATGCCAGATCAATAATATGTGTTTTTCTACTCATTAGAATTATGGTTCGTCCTAATTAGTTTTCTTCTATTTGGAATGTTGACGGCTATTTGCTGCGAAAAAAGGGTTAAAAAGAGCCGCATTACTTCTGCGGCTAAGACTACAGGTGCATTGTGCACTGGAAGCGCTGAAAGAAGGGTTGTGTTCAGAATTTTCTGAAGGGTTAATGCTGGTCGATGGCATGATTGGCTAGTCCCATTTTTTGGTACCTTCGTGTTAATATTTTAAAGTAATTTAAAATATTTTTTGGTTAAAAAGTTTTAGTTTTTATGCGTAAAATGAAAAGATCTTTTCCAGATCTGGATTAGCTTTCTTTTTAAAATCCCTAATTTGCATTTAACTTCTCACAATGGGTGCTCTCAAAATGAGACCTTCCGCTAGTGGTGCTCTCCCAGTTCTTTGAAAACTCCACGTAATTTCTCCCTTGCTCTTTGGCTTTGTAAAGTGACTGGTCGGCTCTTTTAATCCACTCATCAATGGATTCACATCCGCTGATGCTGGCAGCTCCAGTGCTAATGGTTGTTATGATTTTGCTGGAATCAAATGTTCTCTGTTTCAATTCGTTGAGAACTCGGAGTGAGCCGCTGTAATTTGTACCTTCGAGGATGATAAGGAATTCATCGCCACCGATTCTGAATATGGTGTCGTTTTTTCGTATCATGCTTTTTGCAAGGTATGAAAACGCTATGATGTTCTTGTCCCCGACATCATGGCCGTGCGAGTCGTTAACTTCTTTGAGCTTGTCTAAATCAATCATGGCAACAACCGACGGTATCCCTTTTTCTTTCCATATGTTCCAGCTGCGTTGAAGCTGCTGGTCCAGGGCATGCCGGTTTAACAGGCCAGTCATGGCATCCGTGACGGATATGCTGATCAGGTGTGCCTGGTTTCTATGCAGGCGAAATGATATTAGGTTGCAAAAGACCAGTGTAAAGGTAGCAGCATAAATGAACCGGATGCTCATTGGGCTTTCGACCTCAATGGCCGCAAACGCAGAGGAAAACATGAGTTCCAGTGTTCCGAAAATAAGTGCTATTTTGGCTGGAAATAGAAAAGAGACAGAAAGGGTAATGGGAAAAAACCAAAAAAGCCCTTTCTGACCGACATATAAAATAGGTAGCGTTGACGATATCAACAGAAAAAGCAGGGTTAGAAAAATAAGGAGCAACGGTGCTCTTTTTTGAGTAATAAGTGAGAACGAAACAAATAACGTTAGAAAAATGGAAAATCCGGCATTTGCAAAAACAATAGAATGATTGCCGTTTAATGCGCTTACATAGGTAAAGGGGATGTATCCTAGTAAGCAGAGTGCAGTGATAATTACAAGTAATCTTTTCTGGAATGTTGTGATTACTTTGTCCCCAGCCCCCCAGCTTAAAAGGTTCAGATCTTCCATAGCAATTCCTACTTCTCAAACACTGATAACTCTATGAAGCTTATTGGTATAGGTAGATGCTTCAGTCTTGAAAAAATACTTATCCTGTTAATAAATCCATCTGGAAAAATCTGCTTTTTAACGAAAGCTTGATTCTAAAATTTTTCTTTTGCTTCTTTAAGCTTAGTTGTTTTAGTAGCTTTAGCTTACGTTAAGTGGAATTAAGAATCACTAAAATACTATATGTTTTTTGCTGGGGTATGCTTCTTCTGGAGTATGACCATATTGAAAACTTATCGATAGTGCTCTGGGCCACAGGGCATAGGGGGTATGAGCTTTTGAAGGACGCTACTGATAGGAGGAATCAACAGCTTCTGCGTGAAAATTCTGGAAAAGTCGGGTCTAAAATGAGCAATTCAGGCAAATAAGAAGAGAATCATTTTTTTTAAGCGATATTTTTTGTGTTGTAATGCTCAATATTCTTTTAAAGACAGGTAGGCGGCCTGATTTTCGGGTGTTTTTTTGCTCCTGTTTAACGATTTTTAAATATGATATTTTGATGAGTTATTAAAATTTAAGTTTGTCGCTTATTTCGAACTTAGTATCAGAATGTTTAAGATTACTGATCTTCGCCTGTATTGATCTTGCTCGTTGCTTGAACCATTTGCTGGATTATTAATCAGTTTGGGGTGGCCGTTTTTGTGGTGTATTTACGTTACGGTTTTGCATTCACTGATCCCTGATGTTGGGGAAACATCTTATTCGAATGCGAGTCAATATGTCAGGCTTCGGTTTTGAACGTTAGTGGAAAAAACGGGAAAACCTGATGCTTGAATTTTATGTTGTAATTATCATAAGTGTTTATATGCTGTTATCTTGTAAAACCGTTTTTCTTTTTGCATCTCACCACAAATGTTAAGATCAAGTAATTTAACAATAAATCGTGATGACCAACAAGTCGATAAAACAGAAGGGCGGCTTTTGGAGCAAGCCGCCGTGTAATTTCGCCGATCATACAACGTTTTCTTTTTAGTGCTTCAGTACCCTGAGCAACCAATTGCTGTATTTTAGATGGCTGTTTTCGTCCTGATACAAATGGCCTCTACCTTTCACAAATGATGTGCTTACGTGTGCTCCTTGTTCAGCAAGGAGCAGGCTTAACTGCTGCATAGGGGCGTAGCTCAACGCTGGATCTGCAGTACCATGGTAGATAAATACGGGAACATCGCGAAATATTGATAGAGAGTCTGCTTTGGAAAAATCAGGGAATTGATCAGAGTCCAGCCATAGGTTGGCCAGGTTGGGGTGGCCAGCAAAAATCGCCAGGCCTTTGTATTTGTCAGGTGATTCAGAGAATATTTTAAGAGCGCCATAGCCGCCCATTGAAAAGCCTCCGATGACTATCTTGTTGTTGTCTATCGAATAATGCCGGGAGGCGTCTGCTATAGCTTCATCAATATCAATTTTTGAATGTTTAAACGCATAGGCATTAAGCTGATCTCTTCCAAGAGGCGCAAGTTCGATAAACTCCCCGTTTCCTCGTTGTTTTTCCAGCAGGCGCTGTTCGTCTTGTCCGCTGCCATGCAGGAATACCAGTAGTGGATACTGTTTGCTCGGTGAATAATGAGCTGGCAGTTTGATGGAGTAGGGTTGCAGGCTGCCGTCCAGCATGGATTGAAAGGCTCTCCGATAGACTTTCTGTCCATCAGAAAAAACCGCCTTGCCACTCAGTGCAGATCGAATGTTTGATGCCGTTTTCAGTATTTTCTGTTGAAGATGATCAGCCGGTTCGTAGGGTTTCAGGGCAAGGATTTCATCTTCTATGGTTTTGATTTGAAATCGAAACGTATCTTCTAAGCCTTTGCTCAAACTTTTATTTTCCATTACTTCTCTAAGAAGCGGTTCGAGTCTTGTGCTGGGTAACACCGTAAAGGCTTGTTCAAAGTTGCCTGGGCGGTCTCTTGTTCTCAGGATGTAGGTTCCGGCTGGAATGGCTGCGGTGTTAAATGCCACTGAACCTGCCGGATCGGGTGTGCCTGAGAATGTATATACAGGTTGGCCGTTGTAAGTTTCGTTCCGAGCGTTATCTTGGGGTGTATCCGGCGAGGTATTCTGAGATGTATTCTGAGCTCCGCCTTGAGACAAAATCTGAAACACTTTGGGCTTTTGTGATTGCTTAAACGGAAAGCGTATCATTAATGATTGCCCGCTGATAACCGTGTGATGGTCAAAATAAAAGCTGTTTGAAAAAGTTGACCTAAACTGAGCAGTCTGCTCGGTTTTATAGGACTTCAAGCTGCGTGATGTTATGGCTTCGTCCCAAAACCCTTCGTCCGGCTTTATTGCGAAGCCTTTGGTGACGTATTGCCCCTGGAGACTTTTCATTCCTTTGGCGAAATACAGATTAATCCCGACATGTCGATTTGTTGAAGGGTGATAGGGGTGGATATCGTTCCAGGGGATAAACGCTTCAAAGCTTGTGCCGCTATCTGTTTCACTTGCTGCGATGGATGCTCCTGATGAGAGTTTCTTTCCCAGACTTGAACCATTGTAGGAGGATATATACTGTTCTTGTTTTTTGTCTTTCTTCAAGTTAGTTGGAGAATAGGACAACTCAATATACTCTTTGGATCGACCGAACGGATTTGCCTTGCCGACCATCACTTTAAACCCATCGCCATACAAGAACCCTCTTTTGTGGTAACTCAATGACTGGGCGTTGGTTTCTATGAGGACATAAAGACCTTCCTTATGAATCGCTAAGGTGTATTGTGCATTGATATTATCGTCTGAGTACTCGTTATCGAATGTGTAGATCTTAGTAAACTTGGAAGGAGCGATCGACTGTAGAAATGGATCTCTTTTTCCGTCGATAAAAGGCCGTTCCATTATAAGTGGCAGCTGTTCGGCATTTAGATGCAATGATATGGCACAGAATAGTAATGCTCTTGTGACGAGAGAAATCATAGCTGTTGTCTCGTTTATTGAAATTGAATTCACTGAGACGTAATACTATTGCTGAAGGTTTGAATGATCGGAGATTCACAATTAGCCTGTTCTCCAGTTACAGCCACTGGGCAGCTTGCATGCAGGCGTCATCAGTGTTGCTTGATGCATGAATATTCATGTGTTTAATGCTGAGCTTCCATAATATTTAAGGATAAGTGGGCTGTTGCAATAATTAGCTGAAAGCCTGGATTCCTCAGGTCGGGTTCATTTAGCGGTGAGCAGTATTTTCGTTGAGTGCCGGCCATTCAAGTATTGTCTTATTCTGGGGTTGGGATACAGTGCCGGGAGGCTTTGGTTAAATCCATACTGTTTGGAGGGCTACCGATGCTTTCTAACTTTTTGCTGGTTTGATGAATAATACTAAACTACGCTTTGATTACTGAATTATCTATTGGCTTAAAGTGTTGGTGTCGGGAATAGAGCTTTTATTTCTGACGATTACCTTGGTACTGGAACATGATGTTCTTGGGGAGCTCCGTTGGAATTAGATGATATTACCTTGATGTTGACCTTGTCTTTAGCCTCTCTGGTGGGTGCGGCTATTTTGGGGATACTGTCCTATATGAGCCGTGCAGTTGAGGGGGCAAAGTATTGGGCGATTGGGCTTTTTCTATTGTCGTTTGCCTATGGTTCACATTTATTTTTCCAGGATATGTCGTTTGCCGTTCGCGCAAATAGCCATAATTTATGTTTATTGTTAGGGCATGCTTTCTGGTTGATGGGCACCTATAAATTTGTTGGTAGTCCTCTGTCAAATCAACATAAAGTGTGGCTTATATTCCCCGTCATTGCTCTGACCTTGTCTTTTACCATTTTGTGGCCAAAAGCCGAATTCAGAATCGCCATTGTAGGTGCCTGGTTAATCTGGGTGCGCTTAAATTACGCTTGGATACTGTTTCAATATGCTCGCGATAATAAAATCGAAAAGTTGGCGGCCAATATTGCTGCCACGGTAGCGCTGGCCGAAGTATGCCTTAGCACTATTTACACTGTTTATGGGTCGCTGGGGCATTTGCCTTTCATTGGTTCGCAAATGAATTGGGTGTCGAGTATTACCTGGCTGGGTGCATTAATGGGGATAACCATAGGCACACCATTGCTAATGTTATTAAGCGTTGGACGACTTCTTGAGAAGCTTGATTTCGCGGCGCATCACGATGAGCTGACAGAGCTTCCAAATAGACGAGGGTTCTATGCGCGATTGTTGCCGTTGATATCTATAGCGAAGCGTAATCATCAGCAAGTCACCGTGTTGATGCTAGACATCGATCACTTTAAGTCAATCAACGACCAATATGGACACGCTATTGGTGATGAGGTGTTGAAAATATTAGCTGAAACATTGCGGTCTGTGTTGCGGGAGGCTGATATTGCTGCCCGCTGGGGAGGTGAGGAGGTGTGTGTGCTTTTGCATTCGGTGAATATCGACTCTGCATTGAACATTGCAAATCGAACACGCGAGATTTTCAGTGATGCATGCCAAAGCCACCCCGTTCTGGATGAAAAGGTTTCGCTGAGTATCGGTATCGCTTCTCGGCAACTGCTTGGGACCGATACCTTTGACACGCTTCAAGCTGAAGCGGATGACGCTTTATATCAGGCCAAAAATGAAGGGCGTGACCGGGTGTGTGTAAGTGACAGCGATGCTGCTCCCAATTATGGCATAGCGTATTGATGAGTCACGACATCGGCCAACTGTGGCGGCCATCAAGCCGCCACAGTATGAGCGATGTTTGTGTTGAATCGACGGTTGTTTATACCGGTTGTACATCGGCCCCGTAACCAAAAAACACAGCCAGCATAAGGACAATCGACGCGGCCAACATCAGCTTCAATATCAGCGGCAAGCAGAACCTGAACCAAGCGCTATAAGGCACACCTGCCATGCCGATAATGCCCATAAGCACCGCATTCGTCGGGATGATCATATTCGAAAAGCCATCTCCAAACTGATAAGCCAGTACAGCAATCTGACGGTTAACACCGATCAAATCACTCACGGGCGCCATCAACGGCATGGTGACGTAGGCTTGTCCGCTGCCGGAGGGGATAAAGAGATTGAGAATGCTCTGCATGATAAACATGCCAACAGAAGCCAGTTCAGCACCCAGATGTGAGAGGGGAAGAGACATGGCGTGAACCAGAGTATGCAGAATCTGGCCGTCTTCCATAATGAGTGCAATACCACGAGCAACGCCGACCAGGATGGCGGTTGTGGCCAGCTCCTGAACACCTTCGATGAATTTATTGGCGGCTTCATCGGCGCTGAGCTTGCCCACGATGATGGTAAACAGGCCCCACAGAATAAACATGGCGCCAAGCTGGTAGAGATACCATCCTTTTTCTGAAATGCCCCATACAGCGGTTGCAATGGTGGCAATAAGGCCAAGCAGAATCAGTTTGTGGCGTATGTTGAGCTTGGGATAATCGAGTGTTTCCTTGCCGGCCAGGGGGCAGGGTTGCCCAACGACGTAGGAAGCTGAAGGATCCGCTTGTATCATTCGCATATAGCGCCAAACGTGATGAAAACCGATCAGTACAAACGGTAAAAAGATCGCCAGGCGCAACTCGATACCAGAGTAAAGGGGGACTTCAGCGATTTGCTGAGCCACCATAACAGTGAACGGGTTGAAGGCTGAGACGCCATAACCAATGCCGTAACCCGTAACAACCATGCCCACGGCTGTCATTGCATCCAGTTTCATTGCCTTACAGAGGCCCACGAGAATCAGGACGAAGGGAATGTATTCTCCAGCGGTCCCAATGGCACTTGATGCCATTGAAAACACAAAGATGACCATGAAAATCAGCATCTGGGGCTTTGTTCCAAAGCGCTCCAGCAGACTTCCAATCAGAGCATCAATGGTACCTGTCGCCCGTGCAATGGCCAGGATGCCACCTACGGTAAATACAAAGAAGATAATGTCCTGGGCGGCGGCAAAGGCCCTGGGAATGGCGACTAAAAAGTCGAAAGGGCTCAATCTGACCTGATCTTGCGCGACGGTATAGGTTCCGGCAACTACGGCCTGGCGGCCATTTTCCAGAGTGATCGTCTCAAAGAAGCCCTGTGGAACAACCCATGTCGCAATATAGGCAATAAACATCATGCCCAATAGCAAAACCAGTGTGTGCGGTATTCTTATTCCCTTGCCCATAATTATTCTTCTACCTGGATAGTTTGGAAATGCGCCATCATATTCGGTTTTGTATACAATGCAAACCAAAGCTAACCGCTTAGCCTTGTGCGGTAGGAGAGAGGGTGTTACCGGATATCAGTAAATGCCAACCGGTTCTGTGAATTCGTAGGAATTTTGTTCAAACTGCATTATTCAATGGCTTCCAGCTTACTCTGTTTCGCTTTTATTTCTTCGCGCTTGTCTTCAATGAGTGCGGTGTACTTCTGGGTTGCGGCTCGGATTTGAGTTGACAAGCTGCTGTGATACTGGGCGCCTGCAAGGTTATTGGCGGCCATACGCTGTTCTTGTTCGAGCTGGGAGACTTCGCTATCCATAGCCCGACGATATCGGAGTATGTCTCTCTTGGCTTGTTTGATCTCTTTTTCCAGCTTATCCCGGTCCCATTTCTTGCGTAGATCTTTGATTTTCTCGTTATCTGAGTCATCGAACGATGAACCGGATGTCGGAGGGGGAGTGATGGATACTTTGGCTTCGACTCCCTTTACGCCTTTGCAGGGCTTATCGCTATAGACGGGGTTGCCGTGTTTGTCGGTGCATTTGTATACACTTGATCCTTGTGCAGAAACAGCTGCGAATATTAAAACAATGAATAATCTCATCTTAACTATACTCCCATGTATTGCTCACAATGGTAACACGATGATTCGGAGAGTTGGGAGCTGACAGCAAACGGCTTTGTATCCAGAGGTCGACCTCAAGTGGCTGCTCTTGCCGTGATAAATTTGTGAAAATCACCTCTGCATAGCAATGTTATATTGAGCGCCTACAATAATTCTTATAATGGATAACCCTATGAAGCTGGCTGTTTCATTTCGACTCTGTGTATTCCTGATACTAATACCTTCTATCTCTATACTCTCTGCCTGCAAATTTTCCACTTCAGACGAAGAGCAGTTATCGGTCAGCCCGAGATTGATGACTGACTCTTTACATCAGTTACTTCGCGCTTCACGGGATGCCTACGCTAAAAATGTCGTTACGCCTTTGAGTGTCAGAAGAAATGTTATTGCTGCTACGGAAAATTGGGAGGAAGCTCATACGCTGCCTTTGCCCGCACAAATGGCCCGCTATGTGAGTGAAGGCTTTGAAACCGACGATGCGAGTGTGGAGCTTGGATTAAAATCCCTTTGGCCAATTAATGCGAATAATCAGCCCAGGTCCGCGGTTGTTCGGGAAGGGCTTAAAGCGGTTGCAGAAAATCCGGCAGAAGCTTTTTATCAAGTCGAAGTGTTGAATGGGCGACGTTACTATACGGCTGTCTATGCTGATGTTGCTGGGGATATCAGTTGCGTTTTGTGTCACAACGGTCACCCTGACAGTGCCAGAGACAACTTTCGTGGTGGTGATGTTCTGGGAGGTTTTGTGGTCAGGGTTGCGTTAGGGGAGGAGGGCTAAGGCCAATTCTCTTGGGGTGAAACTTCAAACAGCCCCTATTGACAATCGGGCAATGAATAAATTTTTTCGGTTTGCTCACTGTTGTATTTCTTCGGTGCTTTGCGAAACAAAAAGTTTCTTATCGCAGAGAGAACAGGGCTTTCCAACTGTGAAATATAGCCTAGCCACCAGCTCATATTGACGACCCTTCGAGCCTTCTCTTTTCTGGATTCCTCAAATTTGGCAAAGGCAAGTTCCGCCGGGTGCTTGCCAAGATAGTGGCTTAATACGAACGCGTCTTCTATCGCCTGGCAGGCGCTTTGTCCCATATTGGGGGTTGTCGCATGTGCAGCATCGCCCAGCAAACAAACAGTGTTCTTGTGCCAGTTAGGGATGGGTTTTAGATCGGAAATTTCACTTAGATGTATATTGTCGGTGGGCGTGCTAGTGATGATATCAGCAACAATCGGCGCGTAGTTTTGGAACAAGTCTAAAAGTTCACTTTGCTCTAACTCTCTTTTGCTATTGTGCAGACCGTACCAGTAAACCTGATTTTCCGAAACTTCAACAAAACCAAAGCGTGATCCCTTACCCCAAAGTTCGTTTAATTCACTTTTATAGGCTTTGGGGAGATTGATCGTTGATATGCCTCGCCAGCAGGTCTGGCCTGGTTTTCTAATAATACCGGTTTTGAAGAGTTCACGCCGCGTAATGGAATGAATGCCGTCGGCTGAAATCACGGTGTCACATGGAAATGAGCTACCGTCAGCAAAGTGAATGGAGGTTTCCTGTTCGGTATTAAAACCGATGACCCTCTTGCCCAGAGAAATCTGGGTGGTCTGAATCTCTTTGAGAAGCAGTGCTTGCAATTCCGATCGTTTAATTGCGATGCTGGATACAGAAAACTTTCGACCGAAAGTTTGGGTATTGATTTCGTTAATGTCTTCGAACTTTGAGGTCTTTATCTTAAACGATGTCAAAGCCTTGCCCTGCTCAGTGATCGTTTCCTTGAGGTTCAACTTGTCAAAAACCTGCATGGCATTATGGGCCAGTATAATCCCGGCCCCAATGAGCTTGATTTCGTTGGATTGCTCGAATAGTTGGACCTCAAACCCTTGCCTCTCAAGGAAGAGGGCTGTAGTTAACCCACCAATGCCGGCACCGATAATAGCAATTTTTATTTTTACACCCTTTCTGCCCGAAGAGGTTTTACCTTGAATATAGGATGGCTATGCTAAGTGAATAAGGGGAAGATATCCAAAGTGTAGTTTGTACTTTGGAGTGCCAGGAAATAATTCGGGACCTCTGTTTGCCAGGGCTTTACCTTCCTTTAAGTGGCAGCTGTTAAGTGTCAATTTGGAGGTGGTGTCTGATAAAATTTTACTTTATATATTCTCCAAGCTTTAATATTTTCTTTCTCGGGTAGAATTTTTGTACCGATATATTGAATAAGTGGAAGATTGACTTCGTGGGGCGAGGTGTTTGTGGGTTCTGTTGCTACGGGGCGATCTAACATGAAACTAAGAACATATTTAAAAATACAATATCAGAGTTCCCTCGTTGGCTGTGTTTTATTGCAGTTTGTTCGAAATAGATGGTGATATACGTAACGGGGCTGGTCAAAGCCCCGTTTGTTTATTGGTCCCGAAAACCATTTGGCTTGGTCGATTACGGGCTAGGAATAATAAGCTGGTCGAAGTCATCGCATCTATGACCCCAGTGATCGAGAAGTGTAACTTTTCTTTGGGAAAAGAACGCTAATGTGAGTGCGTCGATAATGGCCTTACCTTTGCGATCGTTGGCGTTCATGTGGAAATTTAATGGGATGGAGGTTCCATCTGACAGGTGAACCAGAACGGCGGAGCCGTGATCGGGACCACCTGTGATATTGGTGATGTAACCGAATTCCAACTGGGTAATAAACTCCGAATCAACGCAAACCTCTCCAGGCCTGTTTGCCGTTGCAAATGCTTGGCTTGATGCCAGTAGGCTAAGGGTGAGTGCTATTATTTTATTTTTCATAGTAGTTCCTTGTTGTATGTGACGGCACAAATATACACATGGAAAGTATTGAAACTATGAGGAGAAAGCAGGAATCCACTATCGATTGTTTGAGATAAAGGTTGGAAATGAAATTTGGAAAACTTTAAGCGTTAAAAATGGCTTTCTCGTTCTGGAAAGTTATTGTTGCACAGTGCAAAAAAATCACTATCCGTTTTTGAACAATTCTTGAACTCTCCTTTTCTGTGCTTTCGATGGATTCGTCGCGTGTTTAAGTTTAATTCTGTGTAGCTGAAAGCTTGGCTGCGACGATAATAGCGCTATTTCAGACTATTACGAACGGATTGCCTCTCTTCATCCCGTATTTGAACATCATGTATTGTCGGAGTTGCTAAAATTTACGGAATTGATCTTGAGGCTACTTATTTTATGGGTTAATAATTGATTGAGCAGCATCTTTCTTCCAGGGGTATTAATTGACTAGTCTGCTATCTAATCGGGCTTACTTTAATAGAATTAATCAACAGAATTGCTCTATTTGCGTAGAAAGGGAAGCTTGGTCGGCTTCGTGAATTGAGGCAATTTGGGGAGAGCTGGACCTTGGCAAAACCAAGGCCCTGATGTTCAAAAATTGGAGCTTACTGTTTGCTTTAAATGACCTTAACCATGTTCAGGGTTTCGCCAGCATTTCGAAGACAGACAAACCCCGCTTTCGCCTGGCAAGATACAACATAGATACTGGCATTTGTCGAAGAGGAGAAGGTAATGCTGTATTGCGCCGTGATCGCATCATCATCGATGGTTAAGACGAGTGCTTTGTCGTTTACCGCCTTACCTTCACCGGCTTGAAAAGAACGCTCGTTAAGATCAAGGAACGCGGCTGAAGCGTAGATTTCATTGTTCCTCGGTGTGGTGTAAAACTGAACAAGGAAGCGATTGCCAAGCTCGGTGATTCTCCAGCTGCCATTGGCGTTGTTGACGTAGTTTGGTTCCGTTGAGCTGGGGTCGACCTTTTGAATGCCGAAGCCCTGGGTTGCCGGGTTCCATTTCAGTTCAATATCCAGGGCTTTACCATCCACCATAGCGCGTTGCACTTTCAGGGCGTTGCTCCCGCTGGCAGAAATCGTACTGCCATTATTGAGCACAACGGAACCGGTGTTGCTTAAAAACTTCTCGCTGATCGGGGCGACGGTAAAGGAGACGCTGCTGTCTTTATGGTCGCCAACCAGATTATACGCTCGTACTCGGGCAGTGTGACTTCCCGCCTTGAGAGCGTTGTAGTTGTAGGCCATTGAAAAGCCAGAGTTGTCAGAATTCTGATAATCTGGATAGGCGTCGCCAACGTCTGTGCGAAGGCCACCATAAGGTATGTCGGACACGTACTTGTCGTCGATGAACAACTCGATTCGGTCGATGCCGGATTGATCAATGGCCCAGCCCCTCAGATTGGAAACGCCGGAATGCGGAGTGGCAGACACAGGCTCTTCCAGTGAGACTCGAATGCTATCGTCAACCGCTGCATTGGTATTTAGTGCAATGGTGTTTAGTACGATCAGAGAGAGCGTGGAGATAAACAAGAATAGTAGGCGGTTCATTGGTCGTCCTTAATACGTAGATAGGCGAGGGCAGTAAGCGTAGCAAATCCAGGTGCATGCTTCATAGATTGGATCAAGAATCCTTGAAAAATCACGGTTAACTTTACTCAGGTGGCGTGAAGGTTTTCCGTTGTGGAGGTTTAGGCGACAGGTTTCGGGTTTGTATACCAGTCAGTACGCCTTGTCAGGTTTAATCGTATCCTCATATTGGACTTCATCGGTAACCCTATGAACTTGGGATTTTGGAGCGTGCGTGAAAAGGGCATGGAGGGCGCTTCAAAGAGTATCTGAGTTTTGCTATGGAGGTGAAGCTTGCGGGTATGCGTGGTGACTTATTCTGCTGACGATTTTTTGAGCGAAAAGCAGGAGGCTTGTTGAGCGTTCGAAGTTGAATCAAAGCCCGCAAAGGCTGCTAATGAAGCACGGTTTTTGGGGCTTATTTTTTTAAAGTAATCGGCTTGTTTAAAGGCCTGGAAACTTGCCGTGAATGAACGGTTGGGCGATAAAAATCGCCCAGGTAAATCAGTATGTACGGTTCGATTTTTCGTTCCTTGCCCTTGACGCAAATGTGAGAAACAAACCAGCAAGTGCGGCGATGGTGAAAGGTGTCGACGTTGGAACAGCATTGGGAGATGCCGCAGTGGCACTTGGGCAAGTGACTACGGTGGGTGTTATGCCTTCAATGTCGGCCCCGGGCCAACCGGATGCGCCTGCACAATAATTGATCGTATTTACCGGAGCGTTGCTGGCAAACACCCGATTCCCTCCAAAGGCAGGTCTGTCACCTTCAAACAGTACGGTTGTTATATCGTTATCTTCAAACGCAGAATCGCCTATATTGGTGACGCTGGCAGGAATGGTGACAGTCGTCAATGAGTTGGAATTAAAAGCGAGATCTTCGATGGTGGTAAGTCCGTCTGGTAGAGTGATCGTAGCAAACGCATTGGCCGCGAAAGCGCTGTTTTGAATAGTAGTAATACTGCTTGGGAAGGTAACCGATGTTAGGGAGTTGTTGAAAAACGCAGAGGGCCCAACGCTGGTCACGGTTGTACCTGCATTGTCTTGAGGGATTGTGATTGTTGAACTGCACCCTGTGCAGCCCGTCACGGTATCCGCCGGTCCAAAGTTGAATGTTTGTGCATGCGCCTTTCCAATCAAAGCGAGTATTACAAATGAAAACCTGAACAGGCTGGCAATCAGAGGCATAAGGTCTATCTCAATTGTTTGTGAACGAAAACGAGCAGTCTATTTAAATAGAAAATGAGCAACCATCACCGCAAAGTTCTAAACTGATCGCCGCTGCTAAATTGCCGACTAACGGGGATTGAGTGTTTCGCACAAGTGATAAGAATAATTTTCCAGGGTTTAGACAAAGAAAGACATTTTTCATTTTAAGATTTGTTTTTATTTTCATATAATATTTTTAGCTGTAGAAATTGATTGCGTCTAGTTTTATTCCTTATTTTTGAGGTTTTATTTATTCCTGACCTGGCGAACGAAACGGGAAATGTAGTCTTTTGTCTTCAGGGTAAAGCTGGCTCGAAATTTGGTCCTGAAGAGTTGTGTTTTCGGTGGTGGCTTGATGATCTTAGAAAGGGTAAGAGAATAAGGGGGAAGAAAAGCAAATCTTTGGGTGGTGTGAATATTGTAGGGAGTGGGTTGATATCTTGGCTACATCCAGCCAAATCCCCTTGTTATCATGCCAAACAATATGAGAGTCGTTATGGTGAGTGCTGCAAGTAAGATTCTAAAATCCTTCTTTTGGGCTTTTGATACTTGCCTGATTTCGCTTCTCAGAGCTTCTGTTCCAGATTTTATGTCGTCTATGTCTCGTTGGGCAAATTCGCAGCTGGCCTCAAGTTTTGCAATTCTCGTATCCATATTTTTACCTCGCGCGCCGTGTATGGTTTCTGTCTCGTGATGCAATTTTGCCTTTTAATATTTGTTCGCTTTCAGATGGACTCAACCATATCCTATTTTAACAGCATCAACTGTAGCTATAAATCCATAGTTTTAGCGATGTGGTTCTGAGCGTGGTTTGTGTGTTTGATTCTTATGTAAGATGTGATGGTTGTTTCGGGGATAAGGCTAGGGGGAGTTACGTTCTTTTAATCTTGAAGGTCTACTGATCAACAGGGCGAGAAGGAGGATGTCCTTCTCGTTTTAGGGCAAGTCGTTCCAAGCCAATCAGGGGCTTGGCAGGATCAGCTGGTCAAAATCATCGCAGTTATTGCTGTAGTGGTCGATCAGGGTGACCTTTCGCTGGGAGAAAAATGCCAAAGTCAGAGCGTCAATGATCGCTTTGCCTTGTCTGTCGTTTGCATTAAATCGATAGTTCAAAGGCACAGAAATGCCATTCGAAAGGTGCACCAGTACCGCTGAGCCATGATCTGGTCCACCCTGAATGTTGGTGATATAACCGAACTCCAGCTGTTCTATAAATTGGTTTTCAGCGCAAATCATACCGGGGTTTCTTTTGCCAGTTGCGAATGATTGACCTGCAAGTAATGTCGCAAGGACTAGTAAAATTGCTTTAGTCTTCATTGTTTCTCCTCGTCATAATGTTTAAGCGGTGCCAATATAAACACTAGGGAAAAATAATGACTATTCTCAAAAAGCATCAATTTTAAATATCATGAATCATTATAAGGTTTCACCCATTCCCAATGGTAAGGCGGGGATTTTCTAAAACTTTTGTCATAGATACATTTGTTTGTATGATCTCAATCAAAACGATCTCTATCTCTCTATAAAATTTTGCTTGTCGGGACTCTTGGGATAACTCTGGGGGCCACAAATAATTGATGTGACATCGTTAGTTCGTCGCGAATTGCAAAAAATCAGTCCTGTATGTGGTTAGTCTACTTTTGCTATGGCAAATTAGTTATTTTGACCTAGACTTTTCTCTAAAAGTACAAGGGCAGGGGTGTCCTGGGCTTGGACTGGTAGTTTCAGTGCTGTATGCATGAGAGGTTTGGCTTGAGGTGCATTGTTGCTGCTGCCCATGTGGCAAGGACGGTCTGGCTCATTTTTCTTATTGTCTATCAAATAGGCAGAGTCGCTGCTTGTCAGTGGCTCACGTTTTCAACCTTTTCACGTTAGACCACTCTTTGTATTTCACATAGATGGTGTGTTTTTTCGAAAGTTTCTCCTCAACGTCGGGCTACTGGTTCTTTTAGGTTTGCTAATTTTTATTTTCCCGTAACTATGTCTGAGTTTCTTTTCCCACTAAATAGATCTTTCGGGTTAAAAGTGCTGTATTCCTTTTTGATGACGGCTTTGATCTGAGTCGAGAGATGCTGGCCAGGGCAGAGCTGTTCAAAGAGCAGGCGCAGAACGCTGCCTGTCGTAAACGTGCAGAGGACATGCGAACCCAGGTGAAAACGGTTATCTGGGTTCACTTGTGAATTGGGATATGGCTAGCTGACGACGTTGGAGTAAGAATCAATTGCACTGACTACTTCGCTGGACGCTTTTTGAATCTTCAATATGACCTCTCCTGTCTCATTGGCCAGTTCAACACCGCGTTGGGCGTGTTTCAGCGTAGTCTTCATGCTGCTGGAGGCAGAAGAGGTGTCGTCCTGAATGGAGTGGATCATAGACGAGATTTCGGAGGTCGATTGCGAGGTTCTGGCAGCAAGTTGCCTGACTTCATCAGCAACCACCGCAAACCCTCGGCCCTGGTCGCCTGCTCGGGCGGCTTCAATAGCGGCATTCAGTGCGAGCAGGTTGGTTTGATCGGCGATTTCCTGAATGGTGCTGATGATGGAGTTAATTTCGGTGGATTGGGCGTTCAAGCTTTCAATGTGCTCGGAAGACTCCTTGACCGAGCTGGCGATATCTGACATCTCGCGTGCCGCATTGTCGATCACTTGACCTCCCTGCTCGGCAATAGACAGGGTCTCACTGGAGATTTCCCGGGCCAGTCTGGCGGTTTCCTCGGTTTGTCGAGCCGTTTCGGCCTGGCTGGTAATGTCTGACGCAAATTTTATCACCCGATACAATTCGCCTTTCATGTCATAGACCGGGTTATAGGAGGCTTCCAGCCATAGGGTGTCGCCGGCTGCATTAATACGCTTAAACTGTCCGGCTTCGAACTTTCCGGAATTCAGGCTTTTCCAGAAAACTTCATATTCCGGGCTGTTTGAATACTCCTTTTCACAGAAAATTCGATGATGTTTGCCCATAATCTGCTCTCTGGCGTATCCCACGGCATGAAGGAAATTATCGTTACAGTCGACAATGGTGCCATCGGGCTCGAACTCTATGATTGCGGTGGATTTGCTCAGGGCATCGACTTTGGCTTTAGTGTTTTGCTCAAGAAGAACCCGCTCGGTGATATCTGAAGCAAATTTTACAACTTTTATGACATTGCCGTATTTGTCTCGGATGGGGTTGTAGCTAGCTTCAAGCCAAAGCAGGGTTCCGTCCTTCTTCACGCGATCAAACTGACCTGAAACACTACTGCCCGAGCTTAATGCTGCCCAAAATTCCTTGTAGTCTTCTGAGGACACAAGTTCCTCTCTGCAGAATATTTTATGGTGACGGCCTTTGATTTCTTTAAGGCTGTAACCGCTTGCTGAAAGAAAGTTGCTGTTGGCGGTTAGGATGTTTCCGTGAGTGTCGAATTCTATGACAGCCATTGACAGGTCAAGTGCTTTTAAAACTGCATCGACATTCTCAAGCTTTTCTGTCAATTCCTCATTTTCCTTTCTCAGTTCTGTGGATTTAAAACCAAACATAACAATTGACCTATTCATCTAAGTTCACACAAAAACTTATCGTCTATAGTTGATCAAACTTTATATCGACTAAGCATAGCGGATTGATTTTTTGTCTTTAGGGGGCTGGCGTGTTTTGATTATTGTAAACAAATCTAATAACTTGGACGTTTTCCAAAGATTCTGTGTGTCTCGTAATGTTAAGTTTTTATTTTTCGGTGTTTGATTTGGCAATCAAAAAACGGTGCAGTGTTCCTCAGGAATATTGCTGTAGACAGCGTGGCGTTGGAATCGTTGGGTGTTTTATTGCCTGATTAAGGCGGAGGACTCTATAGCCCCCCGATAAAACCTACAGCGTGTTTATAGAGTAGATCTTGCTGTGTTTGTGTCACTTAAATAATGTTGAGAGAGCTGGGTTTCGTTTAAGGGCTGGTGAGGATGACATGATCAAATTGATCACAATCGTTCTTAAAATGATCCTTCACGGTTACCTTTCTCTGAGAGAAAAATGCCAAGGTAAGTGCGTCGATCATGGCCTTACCTTGTCTGTCATTGGCATTGTAATACCAGTTCAGGGGAAGGGATTGTCCATTGGCAAAGTGGACGAGTACGGCGGAGCCATTGTCAGGGCCAGCTACGATATTGGTTATATAACCGAACTCCAGTTGTGTGATCAGCTGATTGTCGATGCAAACAACGCCTGGGTTTTTCTTGTTGCTGGTTGCCATTGCCTGACCTGAAATGATCAGAGTGAAAAGCGTTAACAGTGCTATTTTTTTCATAGTGACTCCTTATGTGTGGAGGGCTAAATATACACGCTTGGTCAATGGTCGCTATGGTGTGAAAGAACCAATTTAACTTGTTAATTAAAACGAAAATTCGGCACTAAGTACTGGCAAAGGAAAGAGGTTCACTAGTCAAATTTGATTGAAATTCTTGTGTCAGCGAGCCGAGAAAGGTCTAAGGAGGATTTTCAGGATCGAGTATTGCACTCGTAAGAATATTTTTTTGTCAGTTTTTTATAGACATTCTTCTCTTTAACAAGGCTGATGGCCTTTTCCCAGTCTTCAACAATGTGGTTGCTGGTGTTTTGAGAAAATGCGATATAGAAGTTCTCAGTGCCTATAGTGATGGTTTTTTTGATGTTGGGTTGACTGCCCAGCGAACGACAGCTTCGATATTGTATTGCAGCTTCACATCCGAGCCAGGCATCCAGGCGTCGGACCAGCAGTTCTTCAATTTTTACAGGTGAATGAGAATAACTTTTGATGTTCTTCAATCCCAGGCGTTTGGCGTGCCGTTCAGTCGATGAATTTTCTGATACTCCGATACTTCTCAGCTTCCTGGCTTCGTCCAACGTTTCAATTTTCTTTTTTCCTGCTGCTGTAAACAGAGAATACTTGCAGCTTGCAATAGGGCCTGCACGCTTCAAGTTGAATTTCTCGATAAGCGTTTCAGATACCAAGAGGGCCGAGGCTTCCATTCCATTGGAAAAGGCCTGGAAAGTTCTGTTCCATGGAACGATCCTAATTTCAGGTTTTGATAGGGACAGGTGTTGATCGATTTCCTTAACCAGGTCTATGGCAAGCCCTTTAACTTCATTTTCACTGGTAATGACATAGGGGGGGAATGCTTCGCCTTGCAGAATGAGCGTTTCTCGGTGGTCATTATCATAGGCCAATGTACTGAGTGGTGAGATTAAAAAAAGAAAGGCCGGTGCACGTTTTTTGCTCACATATTTTCTCATGAAGGACCTTAATAATCAGACAACCGTGTACCTGATGCTGTACATGTAATTGATACTAATGTCTTAATTGAGATGTTCCTATAAGCTGAAACTACTAATTTCACGGCGAACCTGACTTTTCTAGAATCGGTGTCCCTGAATCAATTCTTCTTGAATCAATATTCCATGAACCAATGTTCCGTGAATCAATGCTCAGTGAATAGTAGGGCGGGTTCCTACATTGGGCATTATGAGGCTGGCGCTGTAACCAGTTTTATGGGTATCGTTGTGTGAATTTACTCATTTTCAAATAGTTTTAGACATAGATTCCTGAATAGAGAGCGTTTTAAATTCGTACGAAAATAGTTCACTGGGAATAATTGATGTGTAGACAGTATGGCGGTGTTGTTTGTTGAAAGAGAGATGGAAGAATTTCTGGGCTTTTCGGGCAGTCGTGGCACAGGAATGCGACAAGTCGTCTGATTTTTGTCCAATTGTCAATGCGCACACAACAACGTAAAGCCTGCGCCTCATGCTGCTGCGTAATCCATCGATGGTTAATCCTGACGTTATCGAGATAATGATCGAGTCATCCGGTTTGGTCTTTTTTCAAAGATAACCCTTTCGGCGAATCAGCGTTAAAACACTCAGGCCCAGTATTGCGAGTATAAGAGGATTCATTGTCGGCACGGAATGACTGTGGCCGCTTTCTGATGGTGGAGCAGAAGGGGTAACGCGCACCAGGATGGTCGATCCGCTAAAGTCGGCACTGCTTGCGCCGGGTGAAAAATCAAACGGGTCTCCATTGTCATCAATACGATTTGACAGGGATTCAAATTGACTAATCCCGTTGGGATTTCTGACCTTAATTAGAACCTTGGCCCTGTTATTTCCATTGTTTGAGCTGTCGTAGTTTTTATACGACAGGGTTGCGCTGTTGTTGCCCGTAATATCGACGATCGTCGGGGTTCCCTGAATCAGCTCAAAGGTTGTGCCGGTCTGTGTAGAAGACCAGGTTTGCACGGTATATTTATGGCCATTGTTATCGTCTCCTCCAAGAAGAAAATACAGCTCGGTTGGCAGACTCCCGGAGTTTAGGGTGTATTGATTGCTAATGGTTTGTTGGTCGGCAGCTTGAGACTCTTTATTGTTGTGCTGGCCCATATTTGCGCGAAACTCGGATACATTGTTAAGCGTAATTCCGTTGCCAGAGAAAATGGGGTCCGTAAAAGACGCGGGTCCGCTATCACTCTGTGCAAAGAATTCGGCGGTCAGGGTGATGCTGCCACCGCCATTCCCAGTCCAGTTTCCGCTGATGCTGCTTTCAAAGCCAGATCCGGCGGGCCAGCTTAGACTTTCAAAATCTGTACCCCCAACCGTGATAGTCGCTTGTGCCTGGCTCTGGCTGGAAGATGCAATAAGAAATGTACATAGGCTCAACATGAAAAAAAGTGTTATCAGAAGACCAAGGTTTTTAGGTTTGTTTTGTTTTTCATCGACGGGATGTATTGTACGAAGGGACGAAAATAGTTTGCTACTTTTGACTGACATTATTGCACGCTACCTTTGCTTGATGCGTGCCGCCTGGACACGCCCTAAAACATTTAGGTGCCATGATGTTTATCGTTAAGTGAATGACAAATGAATAGTTGTCTGGGAAATGATGAGTAAGCAGAAAATCCCTTTAATGGACATTAAAATTTTATAGAATTCGGAAATAGTATGGTTTTTCAGAAAGGGTGAAGTGCGTCACTTAATAATTTAATTATGTGTCAGAACTTTTACACTTTTTGACTTAGGAATTTTACTAATACTTTTGATTTAGCCCTCCGTAGAGTGATAGTAGATAAGTGTTATTGGTTTTCAAGTCGATCCATTTGTTTTCCAAAAGCTTTATCGCTTTGTCGCTTCTTTGGCCACTTTGGCAGTAGAAGAGATAATAGGTGTTTTCTTCCGGCTGGAGTGTCTCCTCCAGAATTTCCAGTGGGATGTTAAATCCCCCAATATTGAAATTTTTGTGTTCGTCGGAGTCACGAACATCAATCAATATTGTTTTTTCTGCGTCAAGGCTCTGGACGTCTTCCCAGCTGATGATGTGTTTCGAATCGAGAAGGCTTGTGCTTCTGCCCTGATGGTCTTGAGAAAAATCACGATATGTTTTTCGTCCATTACAGATGTCACAATCTGGAGATTTGTGAAGTGTGATGCAACGGGTTTGCAGGCCCTGTAAAATGTGCAGCTGATTCTGTTCGGTTTCCAGAGTCGGCAAGCGTGTTTGGGCAAGATGATTAATGGCCAGTAGAGCCTGCATGCCGCCGATGATACCAGGCACTGCGCCTATGACGCCGGCCTCGTTGCAATTGGGGGTTTCTGCCAGTTCCGGGTAAAGACATCGGAAACAAGAATGCCGGGGTTGTATCAAAGCGGCTTGGCCCTGAAAGCCCAGAACGCTGGCATAAACCCAGGGAATGTTGTAGTTGGCACAAACATCATTAATAAGGTATCGGCTGTAGAAATTATCAGTGCAGTCCAAAACCAGATCGCAGTGTTTGATCAGTTGATGGGCATTGTCCGGGTTGAGGTTCGCTTCCAAGCTCTTGATGGCGATATCTCTATTGGCTCCTCGGAGTTTCTCGGCGGCTATGCGAGCCTTGTTCGCAGCAATATCCCTTTCGCTAAACAGTACTTGTCGCTGTAAATTACTCAGGCTGACCGCATCACCATCAACCAACGTCAGTTCGCCAACGCCGGCGGCCGCCAGATACTGGGCAACCGGACAGCCGAGCCCGCCGAGCCCGATAATGAGCACTTTGGCGTTTTTTAATCGCTGTTGACCGTCTTTGCCGAACGAGGGTAGCTGAATCTGGCGCAGGTATCGTTCGTGTTCCTGTGCGTTAAGCTCGCTTTTGTTGCCGGGTGCCGAGCCTTGAGAATGCGGAACTTGTTTACTCATGATATTTTTTCCCTGGCGTGTTCAATCATCTGTAATAGTTCCCTCGTTGCTTTTTCGGGACTCTCAGCTTCGGTAATCGCAGAAATAAGTGCGATACCACTGCTGCCACATTGGGCAACTTCCGAAATGTTTTCGCGATTGATTCCGCCAATGGCTACCAAAGGACGATTTTGAAAGGACATTAGTGATTCGCACCAGTATCGTAAGCCGTTCAATCCATGGGGAATCCAGGGCATGTCTTTGCTTTGAGTGGCAAAGACAGGACCGCAGGCAATATAAGAAGGATTAATCGCGAGGCAACGAATCAATTCAAAGTGTGTGTGATTGCTGATGCCGAGTCGTAGGCCTGCTTGGGAAATAGCTCTCAGATCTGCCTTGTCCAGGTCTTCCTGGCCGAGATGAATGCCATAGGCGCCCATCTCGATCGCCAATTCCCAGTGATCATTAATAAAAAGACGGCAATTGGATTCCCGGGCCAACGCTATGGATTTCTCGATTTCCTCTTTGAGTGCCTGGCCATCCAAATCCTTAATACGCAATTGAATGGTGTGAATCCCCAGGGGCAATAAACGTTCCAGCCACTGGTAGCGGTCAACAACCGGGTAGAGCCCCAATTCATCGGCTTTTTCATCAGGTGACCCTATGCGGGTGTTGGGAGCGGTGCAGTCTTTAAATTCACATTGCATGGGTTCCTGCTGTTTCGCCCCAAGATCGACATAGTGTGGCCAAAAGCTTTTCGGAAAACCTTGGGCACTGATCGGGCCGGCTTCGTGATTTACAGCCTTCGCATGGTAAATGCCTTCTGCTACGGCCATATTAGCAATGACCAGGGCATCGACCATTTCGTACCCCAGGGCTAGGGCAGATGCAATACTGCTTGCCAGAGCACAACCGGTGCCGCGCAGGTTTTTGTTTTCCTGGCGTTGTTGTTCAAGAGCGAACATATGCTGATCATGACTGACAATATCCCGAAGGGTTTTGCTTTGGCGGTGTCCGCCTTTGATATAAACCCACTCAGCGCCTTGTTGGTGAAAATACTGCGCGGCCGCATTGATGTTTTGGTCAGTACTCAGAGAGGTACCGCTTAAGGCTTCCGCTTCGGGTAAGTTGGGAGTTATCACATCGCAGTATGGTAATAGCTGGGCGATATTGTCCGCCACGCCTTTTTCGGCCAGTTCGCCCCCGCAGCTGGCCACTGTTACCGGATCGAAAATAATCGGAATGCCTCCTGCGCGAATGTGTGAGAGCGTCTTGCAAAGCCATTGCAGTTGTTCCAGGTTGGCAATCAAACCGATTTTTATAGCTTGAGGTTTGAGGGCCATCGCGGCGTCAAACTGCGCCTGGCAGGCCTGAACAGATGTGGCGGAATGGCTGATGACGCATTGATTGTTCTGGGCGGTGACTGCAGTGATTACACATGCCTGGTGAACATTCATGGCTTGGCAAAAGCGTGCATCCATTTGCAAACCTGCTAAACCCGAACTGTCGCTGCCTCCGATACACAAAACGGCGGGGCGGCTTTCTGAGGCAGGCGGTGCAGAGTGACTCTGTACCGTGTTTTGTGTAGGACTATGGTGTCGGCGATGGAGTTTTTCTACAGGCATGATGGCTTGTCTCTGCGAATCTCTAGGTTTGGTGCCAAAAAGGCGTGCCCAGAGTCGGGGTGCTCGGTTGAGCGGTGTCTTGCTCGGGCATTAGGCCGGCTTCATACGCGAGGCGCCCGGCGTTTACTGCGAGCCCCATAGCTTGAGCCATGTTGATTGGATCATTGGCTTGGGCAACGGCGGTATTCAACAGCACGCCATCAAAACCCATCTCCATTGCCTGGCTGGCGTGAGAGGGAGCGCCGATGCCAGCGTCAACGATTAAAGTCGCTTCCGGTAAACGTTGGCGGAGATTGCGTAAGGCGTAGGGGTTGATCAAACCTTTACCCGTGCCAATGGGGGCTCCCCAGGGCATAAGAATACGGCAGCCAGCGGACATCAGCTTTTCACAGAGCACCAGATCATCAGTGCAATAGGGGAAAACTTCAAAACCCTGGGCAATTAATTCTTTACTGGCTTCCAGCAATGCAAACGGATCGGGCTGGAGGCTGTAATCATCGCCAATGACTTCAAGTTTTATCCAGTGGGTGCCGAAGAGTTCACGAGCCATTTGTGCGGTCGTAATCGCTTCTTTGGCGCTGTGGCAGCCTGCGGTATTTGGCAGTATGTTCAGCTTAAGCGATTTCAGCAATTGCCAGAATTGTTCGCCATCGGCACCATCGAAAGACTGCCTTCTGAGCGACACGGTGACTATCTGACTGTTACTCGCCTGAATAGCCTCACACATAATTTCCGGAGAAGGGTAGAGAGCTGAGCCAATCAGTAATCGGCTGTCGACTTCAGTGTCAGCAATTTTCCACATGACTTAACCTCCTTGCATGGGGACAAGCAGCTCAAGGTCGTCGCCTTCTTGCAGAGCTGTGTCGGCGTACTGGCTGCGCGGAATAAATTGTGCGTTCAGAGCCACGGCAAACTGTTTGGGGAGAATGATAGCGGCATCGTTGCGATTCAAGGAATCAAAAAAATCTTGCAGGTTATCGGGTTGTGGAATCTCTACGGCTTTTCCATTCAATACAATGTGCATAATGTTTCTCTCTGTTCGCCTCGCGTTACTTGCTTATGAAGCTGCGATGCGAAGAATATTATTGATTAGAGGATCAATGTCGCTTTTAGCCTGGTCTTCCTCTAACCAGTGGCGGGCGCAGATATCTGCGAGAGCAGGTGCCAACAAAAAACCGTGACGAAACAAACCATTGATTTCCGTTAGCCCGTCCTGAACCCGAATGATGGGTTGATTATCGGGCAGGGCCGGTCGGCAATTACTGAGACTCTCAACAATGCGTGCTTCTGCGAAACCGGGGTGAATGGCATAGAGCGCTGACAGTAATTCCAGTGCGGAGCGCACGCTCATTGGGCTGTAATCTTCCGTTTCTATTTGTGTGGCTCCGAGCACATACTCACGATTGGGTTTGGGCACGAGATACAGTCGATAACGAGGGTGCATCAAACGTACCATATGTTTCAGTTCAACCTCATTGGCGTGAACACGAATCACTTCACCACGCACAGCACGTAAATCCGACAGTAACGCCTTGGCGCCCATGCCGCGGCAATCGAAAATATGATCAAAGTCTTCCTCACCGGAATCACTGCTCAGCGTTCGGGAGTCGATAGTGTGCACCTTGCATTGGCTTCGCCACTCAATACCAACGGCTTGCAGCTTTTCCGCCATCACCGCCATAAGTCGATGATTGTCCAGCCAGGCTTCACCGGATAAAAACGTCGCCTGCTCAAACTGCTGGGTAAGCTCAGGTTCAATCTCGGCAATATGTGTTTTCTTCAAGTAGTGGACGCTTTCCGCATCGTTGGTTCGTGAAAACAGTTTGGCCCGAAGCTGCCGGTTAAAGCGTTCCAGGCTTGCTTGATCCTGTCGATGGGCGACTACCAGGGTGCCTGTGGTTTGCCAGCAGTCTTCAGCTTGCCAGGCTTTTAACCAGTTTGCCCAGAGTTCCAGGCTGTACTGACCCAGTTGAAAGATGCTGTCTTCGGCCGCTTCAAGTTCACTGTAGGGCGCAAGCATGCCTGCGGCAGTATACGCCGCAGCATTGCCGTGATCGGGAGCATCCTGATCAAACAGCGTAATCTTGTGACCAGCATCAGACAGACGCCATGCGAGGCAGCGGCCCATAATGCCGGCACCGACGATGGCGATCTCTTGACTCGATTTGCTCATGGAAGCCCTTAAACCTCGTGGTAAATCTCGCTGCCACTGGCTTTGAATTTCTCAGCCATTTCTTCCATTCCGGCTTTTGCAAAGTGTGTCTCGGGAGATTCCACAGACTCTGGGTTTTGTGCCGCGTAATCGCGCACTTCCTGGGTGATTTTCATGGAGCAAAATTTGGGACCACACATGGAGCAGAAGTGAGCCACCTTTGCGGAATCCTTTGGCAGCGTTTCATCGTGGAATTCACGCGCACGATCCGGGTCGAGGCTGAGATTAAATTGATCTTCCCAGCGAAATTCAAAGCGGGCTTTGGACAAGGCGTTGTCACGCAATTGCGATGCCGGGTGCCCTTTGGCGAGGTCTGCGGCATGGGCGGCAATTTTATAGGTGATAATGCCTTCTTTTACATCATCACGGTTTGGCAACCCCAGATGCTCTTTCGGGGTGACGTAGCAAAGCATGGCGCAGCCATACCAGCCAATCATGGCCGCACCAATTCCGGAAGAAAAATGATCGTAGCCGGGCGAAATGTCCGTCACCAATGGGCCTAGAGTGTAGAAGGGCGCTTCATGACAGTGCTTAAGCTGCTCGTCCATATTTTCTTTCACCATGTGCATGGGCACATGGCCAGGGCCTTCGATAAAAACCTGCACGTCGTGCTTCCAGGCAATTTTAGTCAGCTCACCCAATGTGCGCAGCTCAGCGAACTGTGCTTCATCATTGGCATCGGCGATCGAGCCTGGACGCAGGCCGTCTCCCAGGGAGAACGTGACATCATAGGCTTTCATGATTTCGCAGATTTCTTCAAAATGCGTGTAGAGGAAATTTTCTTTATGGTGAGCGAGACACCATTTGGCCATGATGGAGCCACCTCGGGAAACGATACCGGTCACGCGCTTTGCAGTCATCGGAACGTAGCGCAGAAGCACGCCGGCATGGATAGTAAAGTAATCTACGCCTTGCTCGGCTTGTTCGATCAAAGTGTCACGGAAGATTTCCCAGCTGAGGTTTTCAGCAATGCCGTCCACTTTTTCCAGCGCCTGGTAAATTGGTACGGTACCAATGGGCACCGGAGAGTTGCGTACAATCCATTCGCGAGTTTCGTGAATGTTTTTGCCTGTGGAAAGATCCATAACGGTATCGCCACCCCAGCGAGTCGACCAGACCAGCTTTTCCACTTCTTCCTCAATCGATGAGGTGACAGCGCTATTGCCGATGTTCGCGTTGATTTTTACCAAAAAGTTACGCCCAATAATCATGGGCTCAGATTCGGGGTGGTTAATGTTGGCGGGGATAACTGCACGGCCTGCCGCGACCTCGGAGCGAACAAATTCCGGCGTGATATAGGCAGGTGTGTTGGCTCCAAAGCTCTCCCCGGGGTGCTGTTGAGCATTGGCTTCTGCAATGGCGGCTTCTTCCAGAGCCAGATTTTCACGGATGGCAATGTATTCCATCTCAGGGGTAATAATGCCTTGTTTGGCGTAGTGCAACTGAGTGACATTTTTGCCGGCTTTGGCGCGTAAGGGTTTGCGGGTGGTGTGAAAGCGCAATGCTTCCAGACCAATATGTTGAGCGCGATGCTGAGTGTAATTGGAGCTGAAGGCGGCCAGTTCTTCACAATCATCACGTTCCGTAATCCAGTTGTCACGCAAGGGGGAAAGGCCTTTGCGGACGTCAATCTCGACGCTGGGATCGGTGTAAGGGCCGGAGGTGTCGTAAACGCGTACCGGTGGATTCTCTTCCAGTGATCCATCTTGCTGCTGGGTTGGCGACTGACTGACCTCGCGCATAGCCACTTGAATATCGGCTCGGCTGCCTGTCACATAAATCTTTTGGGAGTTGGGTAAGGGCTCGGTCGACAGGCTATCGACACTGGCAGATTCACTTAAAAACTTAACAGGGCTGTTCGGCTTCGACATGTTTTGCTCCAAAAAAAGAGAAAATACATGCGGCCTGACGGAGGGGGAAATAAAACACCCCTGGAGTGAATGACTTGTTTCCTACGCAGGTACTAACCTGTTCAGGTGCTACGGGTTTGGATAATCCATCTCAGCTATATGAGCTGTTTTTCTCGTTAGAAATCAGCCCACACAGCACCCCGACAAGACGCGTGATGGGGCCATTCTACCGATCTGGATGATCAGTTCAACCGTCAATTAACGTTTTTCTTTGGCCCTGATTTTCGTAAGACATTGTTGAAGACCGGTTGGTAGAAGGGTGAAAACCTTCACAGACCGGCTGGATATTTACGGTAGCTAATCCGCATGACGGCATTACGATGTTGTGTTTATCAAGTTCAATAAGCGGGATGGCTGTCGTTGTGGAAACGCTAGAGTTCGATTCGTATTTCGTTTTCGTTAATTTTGAAACCGGGTGTGTACAAATCGGCAATAAACTCGCTTTGGCTTTCGCCATCCAAGTTGTAAACAAGATTGTCTCGCTTCCAACGGTCTCTGGCTTCATTGCATTTTATGCCGCCATCCAGGTATCTTCCTCGATGTAAAAATTGTTCAGGAATCACGACTAAATTTTGGCAGGAAATACTCTGGTATCGATATTTTTCATAGGGAAGTAGCACCATCTCATAGTTGGCATCAGCACTGAAAACTCTATATTCAAAGTCTCCCATGCGCGCGGAAAGACGATTAATTGATGAAGCATTTTGGGGATGCAATTCTGTTTCAGATGAAAAATGTCTTTCAGGAATTTTGGCAATAATATAAGCAGTATCGCCTCGAATAATCACATTGAGTCTTTCGCTTGAAATATTTTCCAAGGATACAGTGAAGTGAGAGGCGGGCTTGTAGAGGAGCCAAAATGCCAGCAAAGTAATCACGATGGAAAGGGAAACAAATAATCCACTTCGTTCAAAATTGTTGAGAGAGTTGTAAAACTTTTTCAATGCTTTTGCCTTGCGATCGACGATTTTTTGTCTGAGCTTTGAGTCTGGAAACAAACAACGGTCGGTGTACCTGAGCGAATCCTTGAACCATTTCCTGGTGGGTTCTGCTCGCCTGTTTTCCCGAGTTCTCCAGGCCGATTGGAGATGTTGCTTATTGCGCCAGCTGCAGGTAGCTCGCTTATCTAAGACGAAATATTTATAAAAAACTTCAATTTGAAGAGCAAAAAACGACTCGGAGACTGCGATCGAGTAGGGTGCATACGGGGCAATCCTGCCCCAGGTCGACGCTAGTACAGCGCGGTGGGCGATTCAAGTTCGACTGTTCAATTTTTAGTCGGCCATCACAAAGTGCCCAGATAATTTTGCCCATTTCTTAGACGATTGAGGGTCAAGCCTTTGCGCCAAGTCAAGCCTGCGGCATATTGTCGCAACTAATGCTTGAGCATTGATGAAATCTTGTTGTTAAATACTAGTGATTCTCAATATTGTATAAGGAACACCTTATGAAACCTGTTTACGCTCTACCTTTGTTGATGTTTGCCAGCAGCGCTTTTGCCGCTTGCGACGTTGAAATTGAAGCCAACGACGCCATGCGCTTTAACAAGGCGGAGATGGTTGTCGACGCCAGCTGTAAAGAAGTCACTGTAACCCTGAAGCACACTGGAAAATTGCCTGCAACCAGCATGGGACATAACTGGGTATTATCGAAAACGGCGGATGTAACGCCTTTAGCGACTGCAGGAATGTCGGCGGGTGTGGCTAACAGCTATCTACCAGCCGGGGATGCACGCGTTCTGGCGGCTACCAAGGTCATTGGTGGTGGTGAATCGACCAAGGTGACATTTGATATGAGCAAGTTACAGGCGGGCGGTGATTACAGCTTCTTCTGCTCGTTCCCGGGTCATTGGGCCATTATGAAAGGCAAGTTTGTCGTCAAATAAGTCTGCTCATTGAGCTTCTGTACATTGCCCTGAGTGTTTTGCTCAGGGCGATCTTGATTGTGTTTTGGGGTGCCTGATACTTGTATCGCTCGGTTTTCCCCCGATTTTCATTCAGCCGTTCACTCGACTTTCATCCGACCTGTCGTTCGACTTTTTATTTGATATTAGTAGAGCAGGCCTGAGCTAGGTGGGCTGTGCGATTAGAGTAATGACATGTTCAGGTCGCGCTCATCCTGTTGCAGCTTAACGGCTTCCACTTGTTTGCTTTCACTTTTTTCAGGTCGGCTTTGAGCGATGTTGTCCTGCCAGGACAAGATGTCGTAATACTGTTGAATATTCTGAACATATTTAACCGGTTCGCGACCACGGGCATAGCCGTATCGCAGTGTGCTGTAGTACTTTTTCTGGCTTAAAAGAGGGAGACGTTTTCTTACCTCTTCCCAGTGGTTGGGGTTGCCGCCCAGGCGCTGGGTTAGGACCCGGGCATCTTCCAAGTGCGCAAAGCCGACATTATAGGCTGCCAGGGCAAACCAGGTTCGATCATCACCCTGAATGCCTTTGGGAAGGCGTTTAAAAATACTTTTAAAATAACGCGCTCCACCTTCGATACTTTGTGCCGGGTCGGTACGATCTTTAATACCCATTTCCCTGGCGGTTGTTTTGGTCAGCATCATCAAGCCGCGAACGCCAGTGTAGGATTTTGCATTGGCGTTCCAGTGTGATTCCTGGTAGCTAATGGCCGCCAAAAGATTCCAATCGAGATTATGTTCCTTAGCCGATTTCAGTAACAAATCCCGCCACTGGGGCAGTCGAGTTTGAACTCGACGGTAAAAAGCAACCGCATCGGTGTAATCCATTTTTTTAATGTGACTGTAGTGCTGCGCAGTCAGTTGTTCCAGTTTGCCGTTTTCATAGATGTCCTGCATAAACGCTGCGGCGGCATTAAACAGACTGTGATCTGCGGTATCGGAAAAATTCCAGGCGATTTCGCTGGAATTGGACAGATCAAAAGCAATACGGACTTCGGGGTACAGGTGACGGCTGATATCAAAAATATTGGAATCTACCACGGCATAATCCAGGCTGCCGTTTTGAACCTTGGCAATCAGATCAATATTGTCGGTTTCCGCAATTTCATCCCAGCGCAGTTCTGGATGGTTTTGCTGAAGTTGTTTTAAGGTGGCGCTGTGGTGGCTGCCAAATTCCACTTGCAAAGACTTATTCACTAAATCTTCCGGGCCTTTCGGTTTTTCAGTGCCTTTTTTATAAATCAGGTATTCTTTTACAAACAGATAGGGCACGCCCTGACGAACCGGGTAGAGATGACGACGGCTGTTGGCGACACCGAGGTCAAAGCGCTCTTTGGCAACACCGAATTGAAGCTGACTGAGATTGGCTGGGCTGACCAGTTCCAGATCCACTCCCAGATAATCTGCAAATTGTCGCAGGAGGGCGATATCAAATTCGAGGTGCGGGGCGATTTCTTCGCCCCCCTGGCTGCCTTTAACTGCGGCTAGCAAGATGCCACGCTCTTTGATGCGATCCAGCTGAGAAGGAAAGTGGCTGCCAAACAGGCAGGCGGTAAAAAATAACAGGATCATCCCCCGGCTAATATGGCGGAGGGCAGTTCGCATTGAAGTCATCGTCGCGCCTCCTTTTTGTCATTAGCTTGATGGGATTAACGTTATGCTGGGCAGCGCCTGCGAACCCAGGGCTGATGAAGACTGTGATGGCCGGTCTGCCAACGGTGCTTTTACCCACTGGCTGGATATTCATGAAAACCACGCAAACAACAGTCGTGTTCATTCGCCGGAACTGCTTCATAGTTTATCCAAGCTTGGCCTGGCTAACCAGTGTTTGAGACTCTCTACCTGTGCAAAATTTTGTACGAATGGGTAAACAGACATTAAGCGAATTCGCCCGCAGAGTATGAAAACAGCGGTTTTCAAGGCGCTGGCAGAAGGGCTGTGGGGAAGCTATCGGCGGTGCAAAACTGCGATTAATGGTATGGCTTGGCAGGGTTCAGGCGGAGCTTTTCAGAGCTTTGCTCAGTCCTTGAGCAGCCCCGGCCTGAAACGGGGGATAGCCGGTTTCTGGGCTGAACAAAAGAGCCTTGCCCCGAGGCTCCAAAAATAACGGAGAAAAGCGCTTTTCAGGCCAGGCTCTTGCTAGACCCCGGCCGGGCTCCCTAGTACAATACCGCGCCTATCTTCTGGGCCCTCAAAGGCCCCTGGAACTGGCTATTTCCCTGCTTTAAGAGGCGATTTAACACTATGCTGACCCTTCGCGGCGCTCCGGCACTTTCTTCTTTTCGTAAACAGAAACTTTTACAGCAGTTGCAAGCTGTCGACCCTTCGGTCACGGCGGTCTATGCTGAATACATGCATTTTGCTGAATTGAGTGCTGAACTCAATTCAACTGAGCAGGACATTCTCGCGAAGCTCATGCATTACGGCCCGAGCGAAGCGGTTGAAGAGCCTCAAGGTGAAGCCTATATCGTGGTTCCCCGTCCTGGCACCATTTCCCCCTGGTCCTCGAAAGCCACCGATATTGTGCACAATGCGGGTTTGAGCAATGTAGAACGGGTTGAACGTGGCATCGCTTACTACGTCGTAGGCGCTGAGCGCAGCGACGTCATTGCGGCTCAATTGCACGATCGCATGGTGGAGGCGGTATTTGTTGAGAGCGAAGAGGCCAGCGCCTTATTCCGTCATGAAACGCCGAAACCTTCCACCGATGTGGACATTCTCGGTGGTGGGCGCCCCGCACTGGAAAAAGCCAATGTGGAGTTGGGGCTCGCTTTGGCAGATGATGAAATTGATTATCTTGTCGACAGTTTCAAGGAGCTGAACCGCAACCCGGTTGATGTTGAGCTGATGATGTTTGCCCAGGCCAACTCGGAGCATTGTCGCCACAAAATTTTTAACGCCAGTTGGACCATCGATGGCGAAGAGCAGGATCTGTCCCTGTTTAAAATGATCAAGAATACCAATGAACGGGGCGGCGACAATGTACTGTCGGCCTACGCAGATAATGCTTCGGTTATCCGTGGCTCCAAGGCTGGTCGCTTTTACCCCGATCCGGAAAATCGCAGCTACCGCTTTAGCCAGGAAGATATTCATATCCTGATGAAGGTGGAAACCCATAACCATCCAACGGCTATTGCTCCGTTCCCGGGTGCGGGTACGGGTTCTGGTGGTGAAATCCGTGACGAAGGCGCTGTGGGTAAGGGCTCTAAACCTAAGGTCGGCCTTACTGGTTTTACGGTATCCAATTTGCAGATTCCTGAGTTTGTTCAACCCTGGGAGCAGGATTACGGCAAACCTGGCCGTATCGTTTCCGCACTGGATATTATGATCGAAGGCCCAATTGGTGGTGCGGCGTTTAACAATGAATTTGGTCGTCCGAACATTTGCGGTTATTTCCGTAGCTTTGAAGAAAACTTTGACGGCGAGCGTCGTGGCTATCACAAGCCGATCATGCTGGCCGGTGGTTACGGCAACATCAAGGAAGAGCATGTCGAGCAGAACGAATTCGACGCGGGTACCAAGCTGATTGTATTGGGTGGCCCTGCGATGTTGATTGGTCTGGGCGGTGGTGCTGCGTCTTCCATGACGTCTGGCTCTTCCAGCGAAGATCTGGATTTTGCCTCGGTTCAACGCCAGAACCCCGAAATCGAGCGCCGCTGTCAGGAAGTGATCGATGCTTGCTGGCAGCTGGGCGAGAACAACCCTATTGCTTTTATCCACGACGTGGGTGCGGGTGGTCTGTCCAACGCCTTTCCTGAACTGGCCAAAGACGGCGGTTGCGGCGCACATTTTGAGCTGCGTAATGTGCCCAATGATGAGCCGGGCATGAGCCCTCTCGAAATCTGGTGTAACGAATCCCAGGAGCGTTATGTACTGGCCGTTAATCCGGAGAATCTGGCCCGTTTTGAAGCCATCTGTCAGCGTGAGCGTGCGCCATACTCGGTTGTGGGGACCGCTACCGATGATGATGTACTGATCGTCAACGATACGCATTTTGATGCCAAGCCCGTTGATTTGCCGATGTCGGTATTGTTCGGCAAGCCGCCTAAAATGCACCGTGAGGGTGATAAGCGCGTTTATGACACGGCTGCTTTTGACGGCAGTCAGGTTGAGCTGGATGAAGCCATTCGCCGTGTGCTGCAGCATCCTTCCGTGGCCAGTAAAAGTTTCCTGATCACCATTGGCGATCGCACGGTTACCGGTCAGGTTGTCCGTGATCAGTTTGTGGGTCCATGGCAGGTGCCGGTTGCCGACTGTGCAGTCACCACGGCTGCTTACGATACCTTTACCGGTAACTATGCTGGTGAGGCGATGTCGATGGGGGAACGGACACCGGTGGCCTTGTTGGATGGTCCTGCATCGGGTCGCTTAGCGATTGCCGAATCGATTACCAATATTGCCGCCAGCTCGATTGCTGATATCAAGGACATCAAGCTCAGCGCCAACTGGATGTGTGCCGCAGGCCATCCGGGGGAAGATGAAAAACTCTTCCGTACGGTTGAAGCAGTGGGCATGGAGTTGTGTCCTGAGCTGGGTATCACTATTCCGGTTGGTAAAGATTCCATGTCTATGCGCACCGCCTGGCAGGAATCGGGTGAGGACAAAGCCGTTACTGCGCCCCTGTCTCTGGTCATTACCGCTTTTGCGCCGGTTACCGATGTGCGCAAAACCCTGACTCCGGAACTGCGTGCCGATAAGGGCAGTACGGATCTTGTTTATATCGATTTGGGTAATCTGAAGCACCGTATGGGCGGCAGTATTCTGGCCCAGGTGTATAACCAGATGGGCGATGTGCCGGCTGATGTCGACAGCGCTGAACAATTGAAAGCTTTCTTTAGCATCGTTCAAAAAGCCAATCAGGAAGGTAAGCTCATCGCTTACCACGATAAGGGCGATGGCGGTCTGCTGGCGACCGTAGCGGAGATGTCCTTCGCGGGTCGCGTTGGTGTGGATATCAATATTGATTTGCTTGGTGAAGATATTCTTGCGGCTCTGTTCTCTGAAGAGCTAGGTGCTGTGGTGCAAATGCGCCGCGAAGACGCCAATGATTTTATCGCTCAGTTTGAAGCGGCTGGTATCCACGCCAGTAAGCTGGGTTGGTTGAACGATAAGGATTGCCTGCGCATTGAGGCAGGCGGTGCGGTTATTTACGAACAAGAGCGTTCTGTGTTGCAGTCTTTGTGGTCTGAAACCAGCTACCGCATGGCAGCCTTGCGTGACAATGCCGATTGCGCGCGTTCCGAGTTTGATCAGATCAGTAAAGTGGATCCAGGTTTGAGCGCCAAGCTGAGCTACGATCCAAGTGAAGATGTTGCAGCGCCAATGATTGCCAAAGGCGTGAAGCCAAAAGTTGCCGTTCTGCGAGAGCAAGGCGTCAACAGTCATGTTGAAATGGCCGCTGCCTTCACTCGCGCAGGTTTTGAAGCGGTTGATGTTCACATGAGTGATATTTTGGCTGGGCGTATCGATCTGGCCGATGTGAAAGGCTTGGCAGCCTGTGGCGGTTTCTCATACGGCGACGTATTGGGTGCCGGCGAAGGTTGGGCTAAGACGATTCTGTTTAATGAACAGGTGCGCGATCAATTCCAGACTTTCTTCCATCGCGATGACAGCTTCAGCCTCGGTGTGTGTAATGGCTGTCAAATGATGTCAAACCTGAAGAGTCTGGTGCCAGGCGCTGAGCATTGGCCGCGCTTTGTGCGTAACCGTTCCGAGCAATTCGAGGCACGCCATTCTATGGTGCAGGTTCAGGAGTCGCCGTCTGTGTTGCTGGCCGGTATGGCGGGCTCCAGTATGCCGGTTGCCGTCTCCCACGGTGAGGGTCGAGCAGAATTTGCCAGCGATGACGCCTTGGAAGCCTGTCATGAATCGGGCTTGGTTGCTCTGCGTTATGTAGACAATCATCTGCAGGTCAGTGAGACCTACCCAATGAATCCAAACGGTTCACCGTTGGGCATTACTGCGCTGAGCAGCGCTGACGGTCGTAGCACCATAATGATGCCGCACCCTGAGCGAGTGTATCGCTCGGTGACGAACTCCTGGTGCCCGGACGAATGGGAAGAAGATGGCGCGTGGACACGATTGTTCCGCAACGCGCGAGTCTTTGTGGACTGATTGGTGCGATAGCGAATGCCGGGATAGCAATAAGGATAATAAAATGAAGTTTTGTCCCCAATGTAGAACCGATATGGTCAATGCTCTGATCGATGGTGAAGAGCGTTTGGCCTGCGCCGATGTACAGTGCGGCTTTGTACACTGGAATAATCCAGTGCCCGTTGTTGCTGCGATTGTTGAATACGGCGATAGCATCGTGCTTGCACATAATGTGCAGTGGCCAGAAGGTATGTTTTCGGTCATTACTGGTTTTGTCGAACAGGGCGAAGACCCGCAGGAAGGCGTGTTACGCGAAGTGCAGGAAGAGTTGGGTTTGAATGGTTTTGATCCCAAACTGGTTGGCGTATACCCGTTTCCGCAGATGAATCAGGTGATCATTGCGTACCATGTGAGAGCCGCTGGCGAAATAAAACTGAATCATGAATTGGATGCGACTAAACTTGTCCCCGTGGATGAGTTACAAGGTTGGGAATTTGGAACCGGCCTGGCGGTAAAGGACTTTGTTGCCGCTCGAAACAGCAATGCCTAAACGGATTGTGGACTACAAGAATCGTGGCCGGTAGAACACGGGCCCTTTAACAAGATAAGAGAGAGCTATGTCATTCGAATCACAAGAACAACACGCCAGTTATGGTATCGGCCGTCAGATGGCCGATCAGTTGGCTCAAAGCCCATTTCCCGGTTTTGACCGCGAAGCCGCTTTGGCTGGTTTTACCGATGCTATCCAGGGTGAAGACAGCAAAGTGTCTCCAGCGGATATCAATGCGGCATTCCAGGCGATTCAGGCGAAGCTGCAAGCTGAAGAAGCTGAGCGCTCCAAAGTAATGGCAAAAGAGGGCGAAGACTTCCTGGCGAACAATGCCAAGCGCGGTGAGGTATCTATTACAGACAGCGGCCTGCAGTATGAAGTGCTGCAGGCGGGCGAAGGTGAGGTACCTAAAGCAACGGACACGGTGAGCGTGCATTATCACGGCACGTTAATCGATGGCACCGTATTCGACAGTTCGGTTGATCGTGGTCAGCCTGCCGAGTTCCCGGTAACAGGGGTAATTGCGGGCTGGGTAGAAGCCTTGCAGCTGATGCCTGTGGGTTCCAAGTGGAAGTTGTTTATCCCGTATCAGCTGGCCTATGGCGAGCGCGGTGCTGGCGGCGCGATTGGTCCATACTCCGCGCTGGTTTTTGAAGTAGAGCTGCTGGCAATCGTTTAACTCTGAACGATTGGCCTTGTTGCTGAAAAACCCGGCCTATGCCGGGTTTTTTGTGTTGTAAGTTTGGAGTGACACGGTATTGTCATTACCCTGTTACTTTCCGTTAGTAAATTGGTGTGTTTATGAGCGATCAAAATCTGGAACAACTGTTTTGGAGTTGCGTTGAAGAGTCATTGTCCCTGGCCAATGAAAAGGCCCAGGATGCTGATCCCGGTGTCGTGAGTGAGGCTTTGATGTATGCTGCTGCGCGGTTTGCGACGTTTGTGATGGCGGCGAACAGTGAAACCCAGGATGACTTTGTGGAAGATCGCTCGGAATACTTCAAGCATCTCGCCGGTCGTTTTCGTGATTTTCTGGACGATAACTTCGACGACTATGGTGAAAATTATCATCAGCTGCTTGAACGCCCGAATACCGATGAAGACCAGTAAATAACAATTAAAAATTCTAAATAATCTCAGGAAGAAGTAGAACGAAGATGATGAAAACAGGAACATCCAGAGTTAGGCGCTTTGCCCATATTGCCGGCCTTGCCACAGTAGTGGCGAGCGTTGCAGCATGCGTTTATATGCCCGGACAGCAACACAGCGAACTGGGCTTAAGTTTCAGTGATGCCCAGACGAGTAAGCTGGTGAAAACCCTGGAGGAAACCTCAGGCCTCGCACAACATGGCGAGCTGCTGTGGACCCACAACGACAGCGGCGATAAGGCGCGTATTTACGCTATCAACGAGCAGGGTGAAATACAAAAGACGGTTTTGATCGAGAACGGCCATAACTTTGATTGGGAAGAAATGGCCCATGACAAAAAACATCTCTATGTTGCTGACATCGGCGACAACTTTGGTCAGCGTGAAGAATCCTATTTATATCGCCTTGCCTGGAAAGATCTGGAAAATGTGTCCGATAAGGGCTCTGTAAAAGCGACAAAAATGACACTTCGCATTGCAGGCAAGCCTAAACAGGTGCCGAACAAAGAGGTCCATAATTTTGATTTTGAAGGCCTGGCTAATGTCGGCGATGAGCTCTGGCTGTTCAGCAAAAATCGCCAGGACGGGCACAGCAGTTTGTACCGTTTAAATAAAAATGAAACCGAGCAAACAGTTTCCGCCAGTGCTAGCTATCCGGTGGATATGTTAGTGACTGCCGTTGATTATGATCAGGCCCGCAACGAGTTTGCAATTCTCGGTTACCAGCTGGGTTGGAATGGCATGTCGAGCTTTCTGTGGCGAGTGAAGCGTTCGGCCGACGGGAAATCGCTGGACTGGAGCAGCGCCCAACGTTACGACATCGAACCCGATGGCCAATGGGAGGCTGTGGTTTGGGATAGCAAACAGCCCGGTTTGCTGTGGTTGAGTCGAGAAGGGAATCAGCAAGCGGATGTGGCTTTGGCGAAAATCCAGTTTTAAACTCGATCTCTGTTCTAAACAAAAAGCCCGCAATGAAAATTGCGGGCTTTTTGTTTTCAAGCTGTTTTAAAAACTAGGAATCCTGATCGTCCTTAAACGGCTTGCGCTTGGCGGGGCTGAATGCCGCGCTGCCATCGCCCAGGGTCTCAGCTCTTGTTGCGCTGGCCTTTCGGCGTTTACCGATATTCTTTTGATCGCGCAGACGTTTCTTGGGCTTGCTTTTTTTGCTGTTTTTATCGTCTTTATCGCTGCGTTTTTTCACGCCGGCTTTTTTACCGGTGCTCTTAACTTTTTTCGGGCCTTTGAAGTTGCTGGGTAATTCTTCGATGCTGCGGGCTTTCATGCGAACACCCAGGGAGGTTTCGATCTTCGCCATTAGATTCCATTCATTGGAATTGATCAGGTTGATGGCGATACCCTGAGCGCCAGCGCGTCCGGTGCGGCCAATGCGATGGGTGTAATCGTCCACATTGCGAGCCATATCGACATTGATCACAAGGTCAACGTCTTTTACGTCGAGTCCACGGGCTGCGATATCGGTGGCCACCAAAACATTGATGTGGTTTCGGCGGAAGCGATCCATCGTGCGATTGCGCTCGTCCTGTTCCATATCGCCATGCAGTGCGCCAACACGTTGTTTGCTGTACGCCAGAAATCCGCGTAACTCGCTGGCCAATGCTTTGGTGTTGGTGAAGATCAGGGCTTTGTTATAGCGGTCATTAGCAAGGAGCCAGCTTAGCAGCTGCTTTTTGTGCTGCGGGCTGTCGGCCAGAATGCGTTGTTGTCGAATATTCGGTTGGCTTTCTTCCTGATCCTCCATGGCAATTGAAAGAGGGTCATTTAACAGATTCTGGGCCAGGTTTTCCGCCTTGGCATGGCTTAGGGTGGCAGAGAACAACAGGCTTTGGTGATGGCTGCCGCATTCGCTGGCGATACGTTCGAGATCTTCACTGAAGCCCATGTCGAGCATTCGATCCGCTTCATCAAGGACTAGAGTCTCCAAATCACCTAAATCGGTATTGCCTTTGTCAATATGCTCAACCAGTCGACCCGGGGTCGCAATAATGATTTCCGGATTCTTGCGCAATATGGCTTTTTGATATTTGAATTCGGCGCCCCCGGCGATCACTGCGGCTTCAATGCGGCAGAACTTATTCAGAAGCGTTGCTTGTTTGAGGATCTGGCGTGCCAGTTCACGGGTGGGGCAGAGAATCAGGGCGCGGGTGCCAGTCTTTGGGGAATCTTTACTCAGCAAGCGCTGATACACCGGTAGCAAAAAGGCCAGGGTCTTGCCACTGCCGGTGGCGGCCGAAACCATTAAATCCTTGCCTTCCAGGGCAACCGGGATAGCTGCTTCCTGCACGGCGGTAGCGGATTGCAGCTCCTGGGCTTCCAGGGCTCGGTGCAATTGTGGGTCCTGGATTAGCTCCATTAATGGGGTGTTGCTCGGTTTCAAAGGCCTGACCTCGGTGATGCTGGATGGTGCATGGGCTGCGCATGCGGAAAAGGGGGGGGATTATAGCTGAACTTGTTGGCTTAGGACATCTCGCTCTTCCAAGGCCAAGGTGTTATTCAGAGGTGCTATCCACAGGTGTTGGGCGGCGGTGCCCGGAGGAGGAATTCCCGGGAAAAGTGCTGATGGGTAAACAAGTACTTCATAATCTTGTTCGATTGATTGCATTGGATTATTGCCAGACCATTCAGGGCTGTTTTCAATACTCGGTTTTCAATGAATAGAGGCTCCTAAGGAGGGCATATGTCATCAGAGCATTCCATAGTCATGCTTAAGCGCCGCTGGAAGGATAATCCTGGAGATGAGCAACTGATTGGCGACGTGTTTTCCCATTACTTGGGCGGAAAGCGACTAAAGGAGGCGTCTTTATTTGAAGAAGAGCTAAGCCGAAGTTTGGGACGCGTGATTCAGGGGTATGCGTTTGAGTCGAAATGGATCCATGCAGAGGCACTGTTGCAGTATGGGTTTTTTCGGGAGGCATTGGCGGTTTATTCTTCCTTAAAAGCTTACGATCAATCTCGTGCAGGTATTGGCCTCGCAACGGCCCATTTCAATATGGGGTATTTTGATCTGGCTTATATCGAAATTAGTTCGATCTATACATCCGATGCATCTGAGAAAGTTCAGCTGTTACATTTGAAAGTCCTCTATTATTTGGCTCAGTTTCAGGCGGTACAGAACTTCATTGGAAATATACGAGACTCAGGTGTGTCTATTGGGGGCGAGCTTAAGGCGTTTATAGCGATGGTTACCCAAAGCGATGAATTCATTGAGTGGAAGTGCCGGGCCTAAGAAAGGCCCGAGGTGTTTGCACCGAATTTGTTGTCCGCTTACTGATTAAACTGCAACTCCGCCAAGCGCTTGTAGAGCGGAGAACTTTCAATCAATTCATTATGACGCCCCTGAGCAACAATTCCGCCTTCGTCCATTACGACAATGTTATCCGCATGGGTAATGGTCGCCAATCGGTGGGCGATGATCAGGGTGGTGCGATTTTTCATAAGCTCATTAAGTGCAGCTTGAACGTGAAATTCGCTTTCAGCATCCAGGGCGCTGGTGGCTTCGTCCAGCAATAAAATATCTGGATCTTTTAAAATGGCTCGGGCAATGGCTACACGTTGGCGTTGCCCACCGGAAAGTTGCGCGCCTTTCTCGCCCAAGGGTGTTTGATAAGCTTGTGGCAGCTGCATAATAAAGTCATGTGCGTGGGCGGCCTTTGCGGCGGCGATGATTTCGTCTTCGCTGGCATCCATTTTTCCGTAGGCGATGTTGTGCGCCACGGTGGCAGTAAACAGGGCTGGTTGTTGAGGGACCAGTGCCATATGGTTGCGCAGCTCTTCCGGGCTGAGCGTTCGTAAATCGACATCAGACAGCTCAATGCTACCCGCGTCCGGGTCGTAAAAGCGTTGCACCAGCTCAAATACGGTCGACTTGCCCGCGCCGCTGGGGCCGACTAAAGCAACAGCTTGTCCAGCTTCGATGTTTAAACTGAAATCGTTCAGCGCTTTCTGATCCGGGCGGCTCGGATAGCTGAAATTAAGATTCTTGAACTGTAGTTGGCGAGCATGTTCAGGTAATAGGTTTGGCTTTTCTTTCTGATCGCTGTTTTCGATGATGTGCAATTTACTGCTTACATTTAACAGCTCGACCAGACGTTCAGCGGCACCTGCGGCGCGCTGAAGTTCACCGAAGACTTCCGATAAGGTTGCAACTGCGCTGGCCACCATAACCGCGTAAAAAACAAAGGCACCGAGGTCGCCGCCACTCATTTTACCTTGCAATACATCATAGCCGCCGACCCACAGCATTCCGCTGATGGCACCGAAAACAAACAGGATGACAGCTGCGATCAGCATCGCACGATACTTGATGCGCTTGCGTGCAACATTAAACGCGGCTTCAACTTCACCGGAAAATGCTTTGCGTTCGTAGTTTTCCTGACCAAAGCTTTGTACGGTTTTGATATGTTCAATTGCCTCACCGGCGTAGCTGCCCATATCAGCGATGCGATCCTGGCTGCTGCGTGAGAGGCGGCGTACACGGCGACCAAAAATCAACAGTGGGCCCAGTAAAAGAGGAACGGCACTCAATACGATAAGGCTCAACTTAAAATTGGTGAGCAACAGCATCAATAATCCGCCAACAAAAGTGAGACTGTTACGCAGGGCCATTGACAGTGACGAGCCGATAATGTTTTCCAGCAAGCTGGTGTCTGTCGTCAGGCGCGACATGATTTCACCGCTGCGGTTGGTTTCAAAAAAGCTGGGTTCTAGTGTCAGTAGGTGATCGAAAACTTTGGTTCGTATATCGGCGCAGACGCGTTCCCCAAGCCATGACACAAGATAAAAGCGGATAAATGTGCCAAAGGCGATCACGGTGATGATGCCGACTAAGAAGAAGATTGCCTGATTCAGTTCTTCCAGTGAGCCGCCGACAAAACCCTGATCGATAAGCAGTCGAACCGCATGGCCAATCGCGAGGCTTGCGCTGGCCGTTAGCAGCAATGCGAACAGGGCGGCGATAAGTGTTTTCTTGTAGGGCGTGACAAATGGGCTGAGCTCAAGAAGTATACTCAGGCGTTTGCGCTTTTGGGGATTATTGTCCTGGCTGTCAGCAGCTTCCTGCCCTAAGTCTAGAGTTTCACTCATGGTATTTTTTACGGTTGGTTCAAGGAAGAGGTTTCAATGCCTGTACTAGCATCTGACTTTATGTCTTGTGAGGGAGCATAGAATGACGATCGCCGGAAGAGATGACAAGGGGTAAAAGGCTAGGTTTTGTAAAGCCTTCTACTCTGTTGCGGAGGCTTCTATTTGGATTTTGGGGTGATGGCTGTTTTATCCTGAGCAAATTGGTTAATGCTTTGTCACTTCTGGTAAAGCGAGCGAGGCATTTGGGGGGTATGATTGATGCAATTGCTCGCCAGGCGAGTGTGATAAGAAACATTCAGCGGAGAAGAATAATGAGTGAAGCGAAAGACGTAGGGATTAGTATTCCAATTATTGGCCATATGGGGGCCGAGGTGCTTGAGGTTAGTCCAGGGCGAGTGAAGGCAAAAATGCCACTGGCGCCGAATGCGAACCATGTGGGCACAATGTATGCCGGTTCATTATTTACTCTGGCGGAGTTTCCTGGCGGTGTTTTGTTTCTTGATTATCTCCAGGGCGAGAAAATTTATCCGATTGTTGCTGAAATGAACATTCGCTACCGTCGTCCGGCCTTAACGGATATTCATGTGGATATGCAGATGGATCTTGCCGATCTGGATCGCATGAAAGAAGAAACCCTGGAGAACGGTAAAGCCGAAATGAACCACAAGCAGGAGCTGACAGACGACAGTGGTGAAGTAGTGGCGATTTCTGAAGCTCGATATGTGTGGATTAAAGCTTAATTTTTAATCGACTTTCGCTGGGGGCTGTTCTGCCCTCAGTTCTGCATTTCCCTCTTTCTTTATTGTCCCGGTTTTGGCTTTCCTTTTACGGCCTCCAGGCCAAAGGCCTTTGCGGCTAGGGGCCTGCTGCTCGTCTATTAAAAAAATCCATTTGCGGGCTTCGAATTTCCCTTTGGAAGAGGGGGTCGCATACTGGAATAAAAGCCCCAAATGGGCGATGATGACCAAAAATTTGGGCCAATTTGCCCAAATCATAACGACTATAAAATTAGAAGAGACAATCTATGACTGCAGCCAGAGAGCATTTTGGGTCCCGTATCGGATTTATTCTGGCCGCCGCGGGTAGTGCGGTGGGTATCGGTAACCTGGTGGGTTTCCCGGTTGGGGCCGCTAAAAACGGTGGGGGCGCCTTTCTATTTATCTATGCACTGTTTGTGCTGTTGATATGTTTGCCTGTAATGATGGCTGAATTGGCCATTGGTCGACGTTTCCAGAAAGACCCTTTGGGCGCCTATAGTAGCTCGGCGGGTGGTGGCCTGTGGTCCATAGCCGGTTGGTTGTCCGTCATTACGCCTTATATGATCGCGGTGTTCTACAGTGTGATCACCGTTTGGATCTTTGGTTATCTGGTGGGTGCCTTAATGGGCAATCTGGATCAGTTAGCCGACCCCAGTTATTTTGGTCAATTTATCAACAGCAATGAGGTGTTTATTCACCTGATTGTGGTGGTAGGCCTTGTCTATTTTATTCTTGTGAGCGGCGTTAAAGACGGTATCGAAAAAGGTGCCAAGATCCTGATGCCTGGCCTGTTTATTATGTTGATTGGCCTGGTGATCTTCGTTCTGACTCTGGATGGCGCTATGGCCGGTGTTAAATATTACATCGTGCCAGATTTCAGCAAGATTAATGCTTCGGTGATTAACGGGGCCTTGTCTCAGGCGTTCTTTTCGCTTTCCCTGGGTATGGGTATTTTGATTACCTATGGTTCATATATGGAGCGCCGTGAGAATGTTGTCGGCTCGGCAAAGTTCGTGGCCTTAACCGATACCATGGTGGCGTTCTCTGCGGGTTTGATGATTTTGCCGGCGATTTTCTCGTTTGATCCCGCAACAGACACTGATGCGTTGAGTGATTCCTCGGTGAGCTTGATTTTCAGCTTCCTTCCGAAAATCTTTTTGGCGATGCAAGTGAGCATCGGCTATGTTGGTGCCAGCATTGTTGCCATTCTGTTCTTTACCCTGGTGTTCTTTGCCGCTTTGACCTCTCTGGTCTCCATTACCGAAGTGCCAACGGCCAGTCTGGTTGATGAAAAAGGCTACAGCCGTAAAAAAGCGCTGAGCATTTTGGGCGTGAGCATGGGTGTATTCACCATTGCGTGTATTCTGAGCTTTGGTCGTGTGGATTTTCTGACTCAATTTATGGAGTACGCTGGCGCGAACAAATCCCTGTTTGATGTGATCTACGATATTTTCTATGACACCATTTTGCCTTTGAATGGTTTGCTGGCTTGTCTGTTTGTGATTTATCGTTGGAAGAAGCACAACTTTAATGAGGAGTTGGAGCAGGGCAGCGAGGATTATCGTGGTTCCTTTGTTGAGAAGTACATTAACTTTGCACTGTCTACCTTTATTCCTGTGGTTCTCTTGCTGATCTTTGTAAACACCGTCGCCACTAAATATTTTGGCTTGAGCTTTTTTGGTTGATTTGGTGTTCCTAAAGATCTAAAGCTATAAGATCAAAACAAAAAGGCCGGAGCTGTTAACTCCGGCCTTTTTTATTGGCTTGCTTTTAAAGGCGTTGTATCAGGTGGCTGATTTAGATATTGCCCATCTGTTTGCCAACAATTTGAAGCAGTGGTTTGAAGACTTTGGGTGTGCCGCAAACAACATTGCCGCTGTCCATAAATCCATTTCCGCCTTTGAAATCCGATACCAGGCCGCCAGCTTCTTTCACCAGCAGTACGCCAGCAGCAATATCCCACTCTTGCAGGTTCATTTCCCAGAAACCATCAAAACGGCCTGCGGCAACATAAGCCAAATCCAATGAGGCGGCACCCGGGCGACGAATGCCAGCAGTTTGGCCAGCAATTTCCTGCAGGGCCGCAAGGTATGGAGTGATGTTGTCAAAAGCATAACCATTGAAAGGAATGCCGGTGCCAATCAGGGCGCCATCCATACTTTTACGAGGGGACACGCGAATACGGCGACCATTCAGTGCGGCACCTCGGCCGCGGCTGGCGGTAAATTCTTCGCGGGTAATGGGGTTCAGCACTACAGCGTGCTCAATTTGGCCTTTGTATTTACAGGCAATGGAGATGGCAAAGTGAGGAATGCCATGAATGAAATTGGTGGTGCCGTCCAGTGGATCGATAATCCACTCGTAGTCACTGTCTTTCCCTGGACTTACGCCGGTTTCTTCACCGCGAATCGTATGCTCGGGGTAAGCTTTGCGCAGGTGATAGATAATTTCTTTTTCGGACGCTTGATCGATCTCGGTTACAAAGTCATTGCGGCCTTTTTCTTCAAAGGCTACGACGTCAACGCGTTCCAGGGCGCGCTCAATAAGCTCGCCAGCCTTGCGTGCAGCACGCAGGGCAATATTCAGCATGGGTTCCATGGGTCACCAAATTCACTTGTCAAAGAACATAGGCTGCGGCTAGCACAGCAGTTGGCGGGCGATTATAGAGTAAAGCTCCCGGCTGTGCTAGCGACGAGAGGCAATCTCCGGTAGACTTGCCGCCGTTTTGGCCAGTGGCCAACCAAAGTAGCAAGCAGGAATCCCTATGGCCGACAGTCTAGCCCCCGAAAACAGCCAGCGTTTACAAAAAATCCGCATCGTATTGGTCAATACCTCGCACCCCGGAAACATTGGTGGCGTGGCTCGTGCCATGAAAAATATGGGGATGGCGAGCCTTTATCTGGTTGCACCGAAAGAATATCCCGCAGATAAGGCGGTATGGCGCGCTTCCAACGCGGTTGATGTGTTGGATGGTGCTGTTGTTGTCGATACCCTGGATGAAGCTATTGCCGGCTGTGGCCTGGTCGTTGGCACGTCGGCTCGCGACCGTCGTATTCCCTGGCCAATGTTGACCCCGAGAGAGTGTGGTGAGCGAGCCTGGGCTGAAGCAGAGGAGCACGATGTTGCTCTGGTCTTTGGCCGTGAAGATCGTGGTTTGACCAATGAAGAGCTGCAAAAATGTAACTACCATGTGCATATTCCCAGCAATCCTGAGTACAGCTCCCTGAATTTGGGCGCCGCTGTCCAGGTTTTGTCTTACGAAATGCGATTGGCCTGCCTGGAATACGAGCGCGAGGGTAAAGCGCTGAGTTTTGATGACTGGGATATGCCACCGGCCAAAACCGAGGCTATGGAGCATTACTACGAGCATCTGCAGCAAACCCTTGAGCGCATCGGCTTTCTGGAGCCTGATAACCCGCGCCAGACCATGACTCGTTTGCGTCGTTTATACAGCCGTGTGCGTATGGATGAAATGGAGTTAAACATCCTCCGCGGTGTTTTAACGGCTATGCAGAACTATGTTTATCACACGGAGAATAAGCTTAAGTCCAAAGAGTCTGAGCGCTAACTGGCTGAAGCGGCTTGATTTATTGCGTAATCCTGACTGTAATGGTAGGGTATATACCTGAGTCGTTTACTGGGTGTTTATCTTGACTCGACTCATGGGTTTTTGAATAATGCGCGCCGCGCCCCAATGCTGGAAGCCTGATAATGAGACTAACAACAAAAGGCCGCTATGCGGTCACAGCAATGCTGGATTTAGCGCTCCATGCCGATAACGGCCCCATTAGCTTGGCAGGTATCTCCAAACGACAGGAGATCTCACTGAGCTACTTGGAGCAATTGTTTTCCAAGCTGCGCCAGAATGATCTGGTGAGCAGTGTGCGAGGCCCGGGTGGAGGGTACCGCTTAAGTCGATCTAGCGACGAGATTTTTGTCGCTCAAATCGTTGACGCGGTGAATGAATCCATCGATGCGACCAATTGTGGTGGCACTGGTAGTTGTCGTAACGGTGAAATCTGCTTAACGCATCACCTTTGGTGTGATTTGAGCGACCAGATACACGACTTTCTCAGTGGTATCAGCTTGGCCAGCTTAGTGGCTCGCAAGGATATTCAGGAAGTATCCGAGCGCTTGGATAAAGAAGAAGCTCTGCAGAAGGCAGAGGCCGACTCAATGCAGCGCATCAGCGCATCCAGCTTGGGTTGATAACCGTGAACCCGGGCCTGAGCCCGGGATATTGAAGGCTAAATCATGAAGTTACCGATTTACTTGGATTACTCTGCATCGACGCCAGTGGACCCTCGCGTGGCCGAGGTAATGATGAATTGCCTGACTATGGATGGTAATTTTGGTAATCCTGCTTCCCGCTCCCACATCTATGGCTGGAAAGCTGAGGAAGCTGTTGAAAACGCTCGTGCTCATGTTGCCGAGCTGATTAACGCCGACCCCCGCGAAATTGTCTGGACCTCGGGTGCTACCGAGTCTGATAACTTGGCAATTAAAGGTGTCGCTCATTTCAATGTGCGCAAAGGCAAGCACATTATCACTTCAAAAATCGAGCACAAAGCGGTGCTGGATACCTGTCGCCAACTGGAGCGCGAAGGTTTTGAGGTGACTTATCTGGAACCAGATTCTGAAGGTTTGATCACCGCGCAGCAAGTTGCTGACGCTATCCGTGAAGACACCACTGTTGTTTCACTAATGCATGTGAACAATGAGATTGGCACCATTACCGATATCGCAGCGATTGGAGAAGTTTGTCGCGCGAATAAGGTGTTCTTCCACGTTGATGCTGCCCAGAGTGCAGGTAAGATTGAAATTGATGTTGACGCCATGAAGGTTGATTTGATGTCCTTCTCGGCTCATAAAGTGTATGGCCCTAAAGGTGTTGGTGCGCTGTATGTGCGTCGTAAGCCAAGGGTTCGACTGGAAGCGCAGATTCATGGCGGTGGCCATGAGCGCGGTTTCCGTTCCGGTACTTTGCCAACCCATCAAATCGTTGGCATGGGCGAGGCGTTCCGCTTGGCTCGAGTGGAGATGGAAAAGGATCAGACACACTGCAATGCTCTGAAAGATCAGCTTTGGAATGGTCTAAAAGACATGGAGCAGGTGACCGTGAATGGTTCTCTGAACGATCGTGTTTCCACCAATATCAATATCAGTTTTGCCTACGTTGAGGGCGAGTCCTTGCTGATGTCCTTGCGTGACCTGGCTGTGTCTTCCGGCTCGGCCTGTACTTCAGCGAGTCTCGAGCCATCTTATGTTTTGCGTGCTCTGGGTGTAGACGACGAAATGGCGCACAGCTCCATTCGTTTTAGTGTTGGTCGTTTTACCAGTGCCGAAGAAATTGATTTTGTGATTGAAAAAGTCCGTCATGCGGTTGCCAAGCTGCGCGAATTGTCGCCACTTTGGGATATGTATAAAGACGGTGTTGATTTAAGTACAATCGAGTGGGCTGCGCACTAGGCGGCAGCTCAATCAGCAATAGCCTTTAGCCTTGGCTAAGGTGGAGTTAAAAAATGGCCTATAGCGATAAAGTAATCGATCATTATGAAAACCCTCGCAATGTAGGGAAGCTGGACGAATCCTCTGACAGTGTTGGTACCGGTATGGTCGGTGCACCAGCGTGTGGTGATGTGATGCGCCTGCAGATTCAGGTAAACGGCGAAGGTGTTATTGAAGATGCCAAGTTCAAAACCTATGGCTGTGGTTCAGCAATTGCCTCAAGTTCTTTGCTAACCGAGTGGGTTAAAGGAAAGACCCTGGGTGAAGCCGAAGCGATTAAAAATACCGAAATTGCTGAAGAGCTGGCATTGCCGCCTGTGAAGATTCACTGTTCCGTTTTAGCGGAAGACGCCATTAAAGCGGCGGTGCGTGATTTACGCGAAAAGCGCGGTGAAGACTAAGCGCTTTATATTCAGCTTCTCAGGTTTTTGTGAATTAACGAAGGTATTGGATTTATCATGTCATTAACGATGACTGCCTCAGCCATTGAGCACGTTCAGCGTCACCTCGATTCCCGAGGGAAGGGCGTTGGTATTCGCGTAGGTGTGCAAACCACAGGTTGTTCCGGTTTGTCCTATGTGCTTGAGTTTGTTGACGATGTTAATCCGGAAGACAATACCTTTGACCAAGGCGGTTTTAGTCTGGTTGTTGATCCGAAGAGCCTGGCTTACCTTGATGGCACAGAGCTGGATTTTGTTAAAGAAGGTCTTAACGAAGGTTTTCAGTTTAACAACCCAAATGCAAAAAATGCTTGCGGCTGTGGCGAGAGCTTCCACGTATAGTATTTTATATAGATTGCTATAGACGTCGTGTTATAGAGTTTTGCAGAAAAAGCCGGGGCGTATTTCCCCGGCTTTTTTGTGTAACTTTCTGATGAGTAAAGTCATGGATTTAAGTGAAAACTTCTTTGCCTTGTATCAGTTGGAGCCTGGCTTTGAAATTGATATGGCTGCCTTAAAGAGCACCCATCGACAGCTTCAGATGCAGTGTCACCCTGATAAATTTGCTGCGGGCAGTGCCCAAGAGCAGCGTGTGGCGGTGCAGGCTATGGCTTATGTGAATCAGGCCTTCGATACTTTGAGTGTTAATGTTAAACGCGCTGAGTATCTTTTGGATTTGGCGGGCATCGAGAGTAATCTTGAAAATCAAACTCATCAGGATCCCATGTTTTTGATGCAGCAAATGGAGTGGCGTGAAGAACTGGCAGAATTGCGTCAATTGCTCAGCCGTGACGAAGCAGCCGCGGAATCCAAGTTGCAGTCACTGATGTCGAACCAGAAAAAACTGGAAAAACAAATCGAAGCCGATTTTGTGAGATTGTATGAGCAGGGCGATTACCCGGCATGTGTCGCGCCGCTTGCTAAAATGCACTTCACCAGTAAATTTGCTAAAGAGTTACGAGCAGCAGAAGATGAACTGCTCGACCTTGATTGAAGCCCGATAAATACGGCTGCTGAGTTATGATGCTCGCGGCTGATTGTTATATAGGTATTTTGTGTTACTTCAGATTTCAGAACCCGGACAAAGCGCCAAACCCCATGAGCGCAAACTGGCAATCGGTATTGATCTCGGTACCAGTAACTCCGTAGTTGCTACTGTTCGAAGTGGTGAGCCCGTTGTGTTGGCTGATGAGCAGGATAATTCTATTTGTCCTTCATTGGTCCATTACACTGCTGAGGGTGGCGTTGTAGTGGGGCAAGCCGCCAGTGAAAAACTGCTGAGCGATCCTGCGAATACCATTAATTCGATCAAGCGATTGATGGGGCGCGGTGTCGAAGACAGTGCGTCTCTGGGACAGAGTTTGCCGTACACCTTCACTGAAAAAGAAGGTTCAGGCGTACCGTATATTTCTACGGTTGCAGGCGAGTTCAGCCCAATTGAAATTTCTTCTGAAATTCTTAAACATCTCGCTGCCCTGGGTGAGCGAAGTTTGTCTTCCGGTTCGGCGAGCGAGCTGGATGGTGCTGTTATTACGGTGCCTGCTTACTTTGACGAAGCTCAGCGTCAGGCGACCAAAGACGCTGCTACCCTGGCGGGCTTAAAAGTTTTACGTTTGTTGAATGAGCCTACAGCCGCGGCAGTTGCTTACGGTTTGGATAAGCAGGCTGAAGGTTTGATCGCGGTTTACGATTTGGGCGGTGGAACTTTTGATGTCTCTATTTTGCGTTTAAGCAAAGGTGTATTTGAGGTTCTTTCCACGGGTGGTGATTCGGCATTAGGTGGTGATGATTTTGATCAGGCGATTGTCGACTGGGTGCTGAACGAAAGTGCACACGCCAAAACGCTTGAGCCGGTTGAACAGCGTGCTTTGTTGCTAAAAGCTCGCGATGCCAAAGAGCAATTGGCGGGTTCTCACAGCACCACCATTGAGTTCAATAATCAGTTGTTTGAGTTGAATCGCGAAACTCTGGCCGAGGTTTTACAGCCGCTGATTTCGCGCAGCATTAAGTCCTGTCGTCGAGCTTTGCGTGATGCCGACATTAGCGCCGAGGATGTGGACAATGTTGTTTTGGTTGGCGGCTCAACAAGAACGCTTGCGGTGCGCGAAGCGGTTGCGAACTTATTCGGACAGGAACCGCTCTCGGATCTGGATCCGGATCGCGTAGTTGCTCTGGGGGCAGCAATCCAGGCAGATATCCTGGTGGGCAACAAACCCGACAGCGATATGTTGTTGTTGGATGTGATCCCTTTGTCTTTGGGCATTGAAACCATGGGTGGTTTGGTTGAGCAAATTATCAGCCGTAATACAGCCATCCCGGTGGCAAAGGCCCAGGAATTCACGACGTTCAAAGATGGGCAAACTGCAATGGCGGTTCATGTCTTGCAGGGCGAGCGTGACTTGGTCAGTGCTTGTCGCTCGTTAGCACGTTTTGAGTTGCGTGGTATTCCACCAATGGTTGCCGGCGCGGCAAAGATTCGAGTGGTCTTCCAGGTCGATGCTGATGGCTTGTTGATGGTGTCCGCGGAAGAGCTTACCAGTGGCGTGAAAACCAGTGTGGATATCAAGCCTTCCTATGGCTTGGCCGATGATGATATCAGCCGCATGCTGCAAGACTCCTTCAGTCACGCCAAGGATGATATGAAGGCCCGGGCCTTACGTGAGCAGCAAGTGGAAGCGGAGCGGGTTCTCGAAGCACTGGTGCCTGCACTGGAGGCCGATGGTGATTTGCTCAGCGAACAAGAGCGGCAAACCATTGTTCAGGCGATGGAGGCGCTGCTGCAAACCCGGCAGTCTGCGGAGAGCCCGAGGGACATTGAAGCGGCGATTGAAGTGGTTGCGCAGTGCACTGATGACTTTGCGGCCCGTCGAATGGACCGAAGCATCAAATCGGCCTTGGCGGGCCAGAATCTGGATGACATAGATTCCTAATCGGGCGTAAAAGCGCCGACAGTAATATTGAGTGTGAATTATGCCGAAAATTGTATTTTTACCCCACGAGGAAATTTGCCCGGAAGGTGCGGTCGTAGACGCTGCCAAAGGCGAGAGCATTGTAGATGCTGCCTTGCGCAACGGGATTGAGATTGAGCACGCCTGCGAAAAGAGCTGTGCCTGTACCACCTGTCACGTTGTTGTACGTGAGGGCTATGATTCTCTGGAAGAGGCGGATGAGCTGGAGGACGACTATCTGGATAAGGCCTGGGGCCTGGAGCCAGATTCCCGCTTGGGTTGTCAGGCCAGGGTTGCCGATGAAGATTTGGTGGTCGAAATCCCCAAATACACGATTAATCAGGTTTCAGAGCACCACTAGGTGCCGACAGGCGAGGTCACTATGCAGGATTTACGTTGGACCGATGTAAACGATATCGCCATGGAGCTGTTTGATGCTCACCCGGATGTCGACCCTCAGTTCGTTAATTTCGTTGATTTGCGAAATTGGGTCATGGCCCTTGAGGGGTTCAACGATGATCCCAATCGTTGTGGCGAAAAGGTGCTGGAAGCGATTCAGGCAGCCTGGATAGAAGAGGCTGCCGATTAGCCAATTTGCGGGCTTTTCGGCCTGGCTTGGTGGGCCTGGGTTAACAAATTGATGTTTCGCAGTGAGATTGCTCTCAAAAATGCCCAAATTGGGGCTTTTTAAGGCGATTTTATGCCCTTTAACGCGACCTTCAGCTATTTAACCGTTGACCTCACAAGTGTATAATCGGCGCCTCTGTCGAAACTGGGGCATTGAGCGTCGGTCCAAGCCATTTTAAAGACTGTGCCAGCTGGCGATTCGCCATGAAGGCTGTGCCCAAAGGCTTGATTGAAATAGGCCGCTAGCCCCTAACACCCAACAGATAAAACCCGTGCTTGCCTTGGAGATGGTGGGCACGGGTTTTCCGTATCCATAGCTGCTGTCTGCGGGCGATCCGCCAGACGGGTCCAGTGGCCTAAATGGGGCGGAAACAATTTTTTGAATTAATGACAATTTTTGGAGATTAAACACATGGCGGTAGAACGCACTCTTTCCATCATCAAGCCAGATGCGGTAGCTAAAAACGTAATTGGTCAAATCAATGCACGTTTCGAAGAAGCCGGTTTGAGCATTGTTGCTATGAAAATGGTTCAGCTGGACGACGAGAAAGCTGGCGGTTTCTACGCTGAGCACAAAGAGCGTCCTTTCTTTGGTGATCTGGTTTCTTTCATGACTTCTGGCCCTGTTGTTGTTCAAGTTCTGGAAGGTGAAGGCGCTATTGCTAAAAACCGTGACCTGATGGGTGCAACTAACCCTCAGGAAGCGGCCGCTGGTACCATCCGCGCTGACTTCGCTCAGAGCATCGATGCTAACGCTGTTCACGGTTCCGACTCTTCAGCTTCTGCTGAGCGTGAAGTGGCTTACTTCTTCGCTGCTGACGAAATCTGCGCTCGCTAATTCAGGTGTTAGATTGATGTCCCTGTCGTCGCCAGAAACCGTGGAAAGCAAAGTGAATTTGCTGGGTTTATCCCAGCAAAAACTGGAAGCCTTTTTTGAAGAAATGGGCGAGAAGCGCTTTCGTGCGGCACAGGTTCTCAAATGGATCCACCAAATGGGCGTGGATTCATTTGATGAAATGACCAATATCAGCAAAGCCCTGCGTGCCAAGTTGAGTGAGAAGGCTGAAATTACAGCGCCTGAACTGATTCAACAATTCGATTCAGCGGATGGCACACGCAAATTTCTGATTCGAGTCACCGGTGGCAGTGCCATCGAAACCGTGTTTATCCCGGATGGGGAGCGCGGAACCTTGTGTGTATCTTCCCAGGTTGGCTGTTCCCTCGATTGCAGTTTTTGCTCGACCGGAAAGCAGGGTTTTAATCGCGACTTGAGCGCTGCCGAAATTATCGGTCAGGTGTGGATTGCGGCAAAGTCCTTTGGCCAGTTTGGTGAAGATAGACCCCGAAAGATTACTAATGTAGTGATGATGGGCATGGGGGAACCTCTGCTCAATTTTGATAATGTTGTCGATTCCATGAATCTCATGATGCACGACAACTGTTATGGAATTTCAAAGCGCCGGGTTACCTTGAGCACTTCGGGTGTTGTGCCAGCGCTGGATAAACTGGATGGATTGACGGACGCCTGTTTGGCAATTTCTTTGCATGCGCCAAACGATGAGTTGCGCAATGAGCTGGTGCCCATTAATAAAAAGTATCCCATTGCCATGTTGCTCGATAGCGCCAAACGTTATATCGACAACCTGCCGGATAATCGCCGCAAAATTACCATCGAATATACCTTGATCGATCAGGTCAACGATCGCCCTGAGCATGCACGTGAATTGGCGCAGCTGTTACGTGACATCCCGGTCAAAATTAATCTAATTCCTTTTAACCCGTTCCCAATGTCGGATTACAAACGGGTGAGTAACAATAGTTTGCGCCGCTTTCAGGATATAATGACGCAGGAAGGGTATATTACGACTGTGCGCACAACGCGCGGTGATGATATCGATGCGGCCTGCGGGCAGTTAGCGGGCAGTGTGAACGATCGCACTCGTCGCTCTCAGCGCTATCAAGAACAAGCGGTTCGCATAATCAATAACGCATAGAAGTGGAATAAACACGATGACTCGCAGCCTTGTAAAAACCATGATAACAAGTTGGCTGTTGTTGAGCTTAACAGCCTGTGTAACCACCTATGACAGGGTGCAGAAAAAGCCCGACATGCAAAAGGCGATGAAAACCCATATTCGCCTGGGTTTGGAATACCTTCGTCAGAACAATCTCGACTCTTCACGTTTTCACTTCAATAAGGCACTGAAAATCGATCCGAATTCAGCTGGTGCTTATAGTGGGATGGCGGCCCTGATGTTGCGTGAAGGCGATGATGAAAACGCTGAACGTTTTTATGAGCGTGCCATTCGTCTCGATAGCAGTTTATCGTTGGCCCGTAACAATTACGGCTCCTTTTTGTACGGTAAAAAACGTTACCGTGAGGCGTTGAATCAGTTCCAGTTTGCCGCCAACGATCTCAACTACGACCGTCGCCCATTGGCCTTTAACAACGTCGGTCTGACGCAGCTGGCTCTGGGTAATATTGATGCCGCCGAAAAAGCTTTCGCCCGTTCCATTACCCTGAATCCGAACATGGCTCGTCCTTATATCGAGTTGGCGAGTATTGCCAAAAGTAAATCCGAATACCGTGCGGCCATTCAATTGCTGGATCAGTACCACATGGTTTCACCGTTTTCGCCGCGCTCTGTGCAGCTTGAGTTGGAGTTGGCCAAGGTTCTGGGCGATAAGAATCGCGAATCCAGCGCGGAAATGAAACTAAAAAATATGTTTCCCCAAGGTAATCAGTTTCAGAGAAATAATTCAGGTGCCCAACGCTAATGTCTGAATTGGAAACGCAAAATAATAATGAAACACCGGGTCCCGGTGCTATTGTTTCCTATGCTCGTGAACAGCTGGGCATTAGTTCGGCAGATTTGGCTGCTGAACTTAAAATCACTAAACACAAGCTGCATCTGATTGAGCAAAATGCATTTGAGCAAGTAGGTACACCAACCTTTGTGCGGGGGTATTTGCGGAACGCCGCTCGAATTTTGCAATTGGATATCGACATGCTGCTGGCTGAGTATGAAGCCTATGCTTCTGACTCGCTCGAGACCGATACAGAAGAGGAGCCCAGTGCAAGCCTGTCATCGAATGGCGGTTCTTTTAAGGCCATTTGGGCGCTGCCGATTTTGCTGTTGTTTGTTGCAGTTTGGTGGTTTGCACAAGGCAGTAGTGAAAGCGATAAATCTCCGGCGATTGCTTCCGTCGAGCCTAAATCAGCGGACCAACAATCGGCTGCCAGCAAATCCGAAACCGGTTCGCTTGAAACAAACAACCTTAAAGAATCCGTCACTGCGCCCGTCGATGCTGGTGATCAACCTGCCGAGCAAGACGAGGCTGCGGAATCCGTTGATACTTTAGATCGTCAGCCTGAAGAGCCTCAAATGGAAACGGCTGCGATCCATACTGCAGATACCACAAGCCCCATTGAGGCTGCCGAAGAAACAGCAGCGGCTGTTGTTTCTAGTGATGAGCGTAACGCTGAAACGGTGGCTACCAGCTCAAATGCAGCTGCCTTGGCGCATGACGACATTGTCGAGCCAGCCGAAGGCGAAAAGGTTTTAGTGTTCCGTTTTAATGACAGTTGTTGGTTACAAGTGCGTGATGCTACTGGCAAGCGCTTGTACAGCAACACCAAAGAAGCCGGTCAGCAACTGCGCTTGCAGGGGCCGGCACCGTTCCGAGTGAACTTGGGTAATGTTCGAGCTGTTGAATTGGAGGTAGATGGAGAAGCCTACCCACTTGAGGCACGAGCTGGACGCAAAACACTCGCTATTACGATTCCCTGATACAGATCCGATTATGCATTTTGAATCTCCGATAAAGCGCCGAAAATCCAGGCAGATTATGGTAGGCGATGTGCCTGTGGGCGGCGATGCGCCCATTTCCGTGCAGAGTATGACCAATACCGATACCTGTGATGTTGCTGCAACCGTTGGTCAAATTACCGCCTTGCAGGACGCGGGTGCAGACATTGTGCGTGTTTCTGTGCCGACGTTGGATGCGGCAGAAGCGTTCGGTGAAATTCGCAAGGCTGTGAATATCCCTCTGGTTGCCGATATTCATTTTGACTACCGTATTGCATTACGTGTTGCCGATCTTGGCGTTGATTGCCTGCGTATTAATCCCGGCAATATCGGTCGTGAAAAACGTATCGCGGCGGTGGTTGAAAAGGCACGTGATCTGAATATTCCCATTCGGATTGGCGTGAATGCCGGTTCTCTGGAAAAAGATCTACAGAAGAAATACGGTGAACCAACACCCGAAGCGATAGTGGAGTCGGCGCTACGACATGTAGATATTCTGGATAAAATGAATTTTCAGGATTTCAAAGTCAGTGTGAAAGCTTCTGATGTGTTTATGGCTGTGGCGGCTTACCGCCAATTGGCGACTCAAATCGAGCAGCCTTTGCATTTGGGGATTACTGAAGCCGGTGGACTGCGGTCAGGTACAGTAAAATCTTCGGTTGGCCTGGGCATGTTGTTGATGGATGGCATCGGCGACACCTTGCGAGTTTCACTGGCTGCTGATCCGGTGGAAGAAGTGCGTGTCGGCTGGGACATTTTAAAAAGCCTGAAACTACGTGCCAAGGGGATTAACTTTATAGCCTGTCCAAGTTGTTCTCGCCAGAACTTTGATGTGGTGCAGACCATGAATCAGTTGGAAGAGCGCCTGGACGATATTCGCACACCGATGGATGTTTCGGTTATTGGTTGTGTAGTTAATGGTCCGGGTGAGGCAAAGGAATCGGATATCGGTTTGGCCGGTGGTACACCAAATCATTCTATTTATATTGACGGTCAGGCGGATCATAAATTGGGTAAAGACAATCTCGTAGATAACCTCGAGCGTCTGATTCGTAAAAAAGCCGCTGAGAAAGAAGAAGCTGAGAAAGATTTAATCGTAAAAGCGCCTTAGGGTCGGTTAACAACACTGATTAACAGCGCCTAAAGCAAAATGTAAAAGGTATTAGTTTGAAAAAGATTCAAGCCATTCGAGGAATGAATGATTTGCTGCCCGAGCAGTCCGTGCAGTGGCAGTATTTGGAAAAAGCCGTGCGCGATTGTGTGGCCAGTTATGGTTATCAGGAAATTCGTTTTCCCATCGTGGAATCGACCGATCTATTTAAGCGTTCCATTGGGGAAGTTACCGATATCGTCGAGAAGGAAATGTACACATTTGACGATCGCAATGGCGACAGCGTTACTTTGCGCCCAGAAGGAACCGCGTCTTGTGTGCGTGCTTGTGAACAGCATGGCTTGTTATACAACCAGACCCAACGCTTGTGGTATGCCGGTCCAATGTTCCGTTATGAGCGTCCGCAAAAAGGTCGCTTGCGCCAGTTCCACCAAATTGGTGTAGAAGCCTATGGGATGGCAGGGCCGGATATTGATGCTGAACTGTTGTTATTAACGGCTAGCCTGTGGCGCCAGTTGGGTGTGATTGATGCTTTGAGCCTTGAGATCAATAGCCTGGGCTCTAACGAAGCGCGTGAATCCTATAAAGCTGCATTGGTTGCTTATCTGAGTGAGCGCAAAGATCAATTGGATGAAGACAGTCAGCGACGCCTGGACAGTAATCCATTGAGAATTTTGGACAGTAAAAATCAGGATACCCAGGCCTTGTTGGATGGGGCACCTCAGTTGCTGGACTATCTGGATGATGAATCCCGAGCGCATTTTGAACAGGTGCAACGGCTGCTGACCGAGGCCGGAGTTGAGTTTCGGGTCAACCCTAGACTGGTACGCGGCTTGGATTACTACTCCAAAACGGTATTTGAGTGGGTTACTGATAAGCTGGGTGCACAAGGTACCGTCTGTGCTGGCGGACGTTATGACGGTTTGATTGAGCAATTGGGTGGCAAGCCCAATAGCGCTGTTGGGTTTGCAATGGGGGTAGAGCGTCTGGTTCTGTTGCTGGAAGCCCTGGAAAGCTTCCCCGAGACTTTGCCTGCGGCTGCCGACATTTATATTGTTGCTGCCAGTAATGATATGGATAAAGCCCAGTGCGCTGCCGCAACATTGGCTGAGTCCGTACGCGCTGAACTCAATGGCTATCGTGTGGTCAATCATTGCGGTGGCGGCAGTTTCAAAAGCCAGCTGAAAAAAGCCGATCGCAGTGGTGCCCGTATTGCCCTGATTCTGGGTGATCAGGAGCTTGAGCAGGGGCAGGTTTTGATCAAGCCTTTGCGCGGCCAAAGTGATCAGCAAGCTGTTGCGAATGAGCAGTTGTTGTCCACCTTAAAAGGATTATTGAGCAATTAATCGAGTTGCTAATAAGCCCTAGGGCTTATTAGCCGCATGTGATAGGCTAGCGGGCTTTCTTGGCTAAGGCCTCGTTGACAATAAAGTCCTGTGTAGAAAATAAACAGGTTTGCAGGTAATTAGGAGTTACAGTGGCAGAACATCTCACTGAAGAAGAACAATTAGAAGCCATTAAACGCTGGTGGGACAACAACGGTAAAAGTTTGTTGACCGCGATTTTGTTAGGTATTGCGGCTTACTCTGGCTTTCAATTCTGGCAGAACAAGCAACAGGCCCAAGCGGAAGCTGGCTCCGTTGTCTATGAAGAGCTATTGCAGGCAGTCGGTGCCCAGAGCCCAACGGAAGAACAGCAAAATACCGCCAAGTACCTGGCCAAACAGCTGGTTGATGAACACAGTGGCAGCTTTTACGGCATTAGTGGTGATTTGTTTTTGGCAAAGCTGGCGGTTAAAGGTAACGATCTGGAATCCGCCGCCAAGCATTTGAATTCCGCTTTGGCCCAAGGCCCAAGTGAGGCTCTGCGCCCAATTGTTTATCAGCGTCTGGCCAAAGTTCAGGCTGCTACTGGTGATCACGCCGCCGCCCTGGCGACTCTGGATAAAGGCCAAACTCAGGCTGTTGTGGGTTCTTTCGCAGAAACTCGCGGTGATATCTATCTGGCTCAGGGCGACAATGATCGCGCCCGAGCTTCTTATCAATTAGCGCTGGATTCCCTGGCAGCGGAAGATTTTGCTCGTCGCCAGCCATTGCAGGACAAGCTTGCGGGTGTGCCGGTTGTCGCCCTGGCGAAGCAGGATGGAGACGCTCAATAACATGAAAAAGCCCATTGCATTGCTGTTGTTATCTGCTGTTATTGCTGGCTGTTCCTCCACCGATGAAGTCAATCTCGAGCCTATGGAATTAGTGGACTTTGAGCCCACTGTAGAGCTGGATGAGGTTTGGTCAAAAGATATTGGTGCGGGCCAGGATGCGCGTTTCAGCCGATTGACTCCTGTAATTTCCGACGGCGTACTGTTTGCTGCGGGTTCTGAGGGTGAGGTGGTGAGCCTGAACCCTGAAACCGGCCGTGAAAATTGGTCCAAAGATCTGGATAAAGAGCTGGCAGGTGGTGTAGGTGCCGGTCCTGAGAATATCTTTTTGGGAAGCTATAGCGGCACGGTTTATGCCTTGTCCCGTGATGACGGCAGCGAGCGCTGGCAGACCAAACTGAGCAGTGAAATTCTTTCCGCGCCGCAGAGTAATGGCGACGTAGTTGTCGTGCAAACTCTGGATGGTCGCCTGTATGGACTGAATGCCGAGAACGGCGAGCAGATCTGGCGATACGACAATCCAGTGCCCGTGTTGACTCTGCGCGGTACGGCAAACCCGGTACTGTTCGGCGATAAAGTTTACGCTGGTTTTGCTTCTGGTAAAGCAGTGGGCTTGCGCATTTCCGACGGTGTTCAGGTGTGGGAGCAGCGCGTTGCGATTCCCCAGGGCAAAACCGAACTGGAGCGTGTTGTGGATATTGACGCCACTCCGCTGTTAGAAGGCAGCATTTTGTACGCTTCTGCTTATCAGGGGCGTATTATGGCGATTAACCGCTCCAGCGGACGTCCTATGTGGGCAACGGATTCTTCTAGCCATAAAGATATCAGTGTGTTGAATGGAACCATTTTTGTGTCCGGTGCTGATGATCGTCTGCGCGCCTTGAACAGTGCCAATGGCGAACAAATCTGGGAAAACGACAATATGCTGCGCCGTGAGCTGGGTGCACCCCAGGCAATCGGTTCTTATGTTGCGGTCACAGATTTTGAAGGTTACCTGCACTTGCTCGATCGTGAACAAGGCCGCTTTGTGGCACGTGAGAAAGTGGATGGTGATGGCGTACGCGCGAGCATGATCAGTGATGGCGAGCGCCTCTATGTTTACGGCAACAGTGGCGAGTTGATTGCCTACCGTATTCAGTAGCACACATGACTTCGAGCTACGCTAGTGAAAAGGGCCTTTAAGGCCCTTTTTTATTGCTGATTTGCCGCAGAGCCGGGCAAAACTTGCTACTGCTGAGAAAATCCCTATACTCGCGGCCCACGGAAAACGCCATAATGGGCCATAATCTTCTGAAGTTGCCCTACAGACTGTACTGGATTAATAGATGATACCTGTAATTGCCTTGGTTGGACGCCCGAATGTGGGTAAATCAACCATGTTTAACCGCCTTACTCGTAGCCGGGATGCCCTGGTTGCCAACTATGCTGGCCTGACGCGAGATCGTAAGTATGGCGAGGGTGAAATCAACAAGCGCCAGTTCATCGCAATCGATACGGGCGGAATTACAGGTGATGAAGAGGGTATCGATTCCGCTATGGCAGAGCAGTCTCTGTTAGCCGTGGAAGAGGCGGATGTGGTTCTGTTTCTGGTCGACAGCCGCGACGGTTTGACCGCTGCGGATGAGATGATTGCCGATCACCTTCGTGTGAACAACAAGAAAACCTACCTTGTTGCCAACAAAATTGACGGTCAGAATCACGATGTCGCGATGGCCCCGTTTTATGAGCTGGGCTTGGGTGAAGTGTACGGTACGACCGCGACCCAGGGGCGTGGTGTCAAATCCCTGATGGAAATGGTTCTGGAAGAGTTTCCTGAAAATGTCGTGGAGGACGCTGAGGAAGACGAGGCCAAAGGCATCAAGATGGCCATCGTAGGGCGCCCGAATGTGGGCAAATCCACCCTGGTGAATCGTCTGCTGGGCGAAGATCGGGTGGTGGTCTACGATATGCCGGGCACCACCCGCGACAGTGTTTATATTAATTATGAACGTAATGAAAAGCCGTACACGATTATTGATACTGCGGGAATTCGTCGCCGAAAAAATGTTAAAGAATCTGTCGAAAAATTTTCCATCGTAAAAACTCTGCAGGCGATTAGCGATGCTAATGTTGTTGTTTTACTGGTAGATGCCACCGAAGGGCTGGTTGATCAGGACTTGCATCTGATGGGGCACGTGATCGATCAAGGTCGGGCTTTGGTTGTGGCGCTCAACAAATGGGACGGGCTGGACAATGAGCACAAAGAGTTCGTGAAGAACGAACTGGAGCGCCGCCTGCGCTTTGTTGACTTCGCCGACATCCATTTTATTTCAGCGTTGCATGGCACGGGTGTTGGGCATTTGTACGAATCTATCGAGCAGGCCTACAGTGCTGCGACGGATAAACTGACGACTAACCACCTCACCCGAATTCTGCAAGATGCGGTTGCGACGCATCAACCACCGATGGTGGGCGGCCATCGTATCAAGCTGCGTTATGCCCACGCGGGGGGCAAAAATCCACCGATTATTGTGATTCACGGTAATCAGACAGAATCTGTACCCAGCCACTATAAAAAGTTTTTGGAAAAAACCTTTCGGCGGGTTTTGGATTTACATGGTACGCCGATCAAGTTGGAATTTAAATCCACTGATAACCCTTATGCCGGGAAGAAAAATGAGCTGACGTCTCGCCAGGCTGCAAAGAAGCGTCGTTTGATGGAACACTACAAAAAATCGAAGAAGAAAAAGTAATTGATTTTCTGTTTTAAGGTCAGATGAAAGAAAATAAAAAAGGGAGCATCGCGCTCCCTTTTTTATTGCATCGTATTTAACGTTAAGGCTTATCGTTCGGCATCCAGCTCTGCTGCATGATTAATGGCGTGGAAAATGTAATTCTGTTCAACGACACCGTTGAACAAATGTGCCCATGGGCCGCGAGCATAGATGGCAACATCTTCACCGGCATGGGTCTCCGATTCGAAAGGAATCAAGGCCTGTTGCTTGTAATCGTCTCCCTGAGCTTCCTCTTCGGTTGCATGCGGTCGAGGGCCGTGAGTATGCGCACCAGGGCCGTTGGCATAGGAGAGCGTTGTGTAGGGTTTGCCATCCAAAGCCAACGTGGGTGTCAGTACCGGGCGCCCCTTTTTGTCCAGGCCTTGTGATAAACCGAGGATGGGGTTACCTCGATGGGCGTAACCTTGAATGACGAAGGTGTGAGAATGATCAGCGGTTACCACAATCAGGGTGTCTTCCTTGTCGGTTTTCCGCATGGCCACTTCTACCGCATCGGCCATGGCAATGCCATCGGCCAGGGCGCGTTTGGCATTCCCAGCATGGTGAGCGTGGTCAATGCGCCCGCCTTCAACCAGTAAGAAGTAACCCTCATCGTTTTTGCCTAGAATATCGATGGCTTTTTCTGTCATCTCAGCCAAGGAAGGCTCGCCGCCGCGATCTTTGCTGCGGTCCAATTCGTATTCCATATGAGAGCTGTTAAACAAGCCAAACAACTTATCGGTTTTTTCCGGATCAACTTTATCGAACCCTTTTTGGTTCCAGACGTATTTGCCGCCCGGGTGCAGCTCTTGCCATTCCTCAATCAGGTTGCGATCGTCTCGGCGTTTACCGAATTCACCTTCAGGGTCACTGATGTTCTTTGGCAGGAAGTGGCGGCGACCGCCACCCATGGCAACTTCAATACCGTCGCCGTAGGGAAATTCAATCAGTTGCTGGGCAATGTCTTTGCAGCCTGCTTCTCGATCACCAGCACTCAGCCAGCCATCGTCTTCAAAATTGCGATCCGCAGAATGTGCGTAGGTAGACGCGGGTGTGGCGTGGGTGATACGTGTGGTGGTTACAACACCGGTCGAACGTCCGTCGAGTTCAGCGAGCTCAAGCAGGGTGGCCGCTTCGTTTTGCAGGGCGGCGCGGCAATCGCCACGGTCAATGCTGTCGTTTACCGAGACCAGGCCCATCTTGGTTTTAATTCCGGTCATGATGGCGGTAGCGGTACCGGCTGAATCTGGCGTCTGGGCATTGGTGTTGTAGGTTTTCGACAATGCGATATGAGGGAAGTGCTCATAGGACAGTTGATAATCTTCACCTTGCCCGCCGTCCAGTTGGCCTTTGTAGATACGAGTCGCGGTAACTGAGGCAATGCCGTTACCGTCGCCAACAAATACGATGATGTTCTTGGCTTTTTCTTCGATGTCTTTGCGCTTCAGGATCGATTGCAGCTGGGCTTGTCCCTGCTCAAACCACGGATCACTTTTTTGATGGGTAATGCTGTCATCACTACAGCCGCTCAAGGCAGCAATGCCGAGCGACAAGCAGACTAGGTTCTTTTTCATACTTGAATAAGCCTGATTAGATTTTAAGGTTCAGTTTGATTGGCCTTGGATTGATTGAGATAGTCCATCAACCAGGCGCGTTGATAGGAAAAGCGCCATTGTACCGCAGGGATAAGTGTGGGGTTAACCCAGCGTGCACTCAGAATCTCAATATTATCTTCCGGGTTGGGGCGGGTGCCATCCTTTGACTTGCAACTGAACAACTGAAAACCATTATCGAACGTTTTTATCATCTCGATGGCGTCAACAGCAACGCCGGTTTCTTCAAACGTTTCCCGCTCTGCGGTTTGAGCCGGGGTTTCGCGCCAGCGAAAACCGCCTCCGGGAAAGTTCCATTCACCATTGTGCTGCTGGACCATCAATATACGGTACTCGCCACCGCTGGCCTTATGCTCCAGCAGACAGCCGGCATTGGCTTGGCCGCTGCCTGTGGTAGGGCTGTTTAACAAGTCGCAGGCGCTGAGGCTGACACAGCTGCCAAGCAGAATAAAAATGCGGCTGAATGCGGTATATCTGTTCAAGCTGGTAATCCGTATGTTGTTCGCCCGTTGTTCGCAAGGGAAAGTGCCTGAGGTGTTCTTCAGGCGGTATCTGTCACCCAATCGCGCATTTAAACAATGTTTTGCAACACTTTGATGACAGCCCTGCGAAATGTAAGTTTACTCGCTTGTGTGGCATGCTTCCACACGGCAATCCAGGGTGCCATCATTTAATTGTACCGAGATGGCATCACCAGTTTTGCTGTCGGTGGCCCGTTTTAAAATGTTTCCATTCTCGTTGCGGGTAATGCTAAAGCCTCTTTGAAGCACTGCCAGGGGGCTTAGAGCATTAAGTTTTTCCATTTGAGTGTGCAACGCCAATTCTCGTCGCTCCATTCTATTTTTGATGAGCAAGTCGAGTTGTTTTTTGTGTGCAAGCAGTCGATCTCTCAGCGGAGCAAAACGTTCCTGTGGGTGTTGCTGGGAAAGTCGGAGTAAAAGTTGCTCCTGACGATGTTTTAAGCCAGTGCATTGGCGTTGCCAGGCTTGTTGCAAACGCAGTTCCAAATTGTCGAGTTGCTGAGCTTGTTGTTCGAGTGTTTGCCCGGGATGACGGAGGCGTCGTTGCAGTTGTTGCAGCCGTAATTTTTCCGTTTGCACTTTACGCTGGCAGGCCTGGCCGAGCAGGATGGCATTGCCGAGCAGTTGCTGTTGCAGGGCTTCCCGGTCCTGGCTCAGGATTTCGGCGGCGGCCGAAGGTGTGGCGGCTCTGAGGTCGGCCACAAAATCCGCGATCGTGAAGTCAACTTCGTGACCTACAGCGGAAACAATCGGGATCTCGCTGTTCACAATGGCATAGGCAAGGGCTTCGTTATTAAACGCCCATAAATCTTCCAGGGAGCCACCACCTCGAGTTAGCAGCAGAACATCACAACATTGATGGCGATTGGCGATATTAATGGCTTCGATCAGCTGCGGTGCTGCGGCATCTCCCTGAACCTGACAGGGCAAAATCAAGGCTCTGGTGCTTGGGCTTCGTCGTTCCAGAACCGTCAGTACGTCTTTCACAGCGGCCCCTGTGGGGGAGGTGATAATACCAATACGCTCGATTTTCTCAGGCAGTGGGCGTTTGCGCTCGTCAGCCATCAGGCCTTGTTGGAACAGCTTGTTTTTCAAGGCGTCGAACTGGGCTTGCAAGTCGCCGGCGCCGGCCGGCTGCATATGCTCAATAATGAGCTGGTAGTCACCCCGGCCTTCATAAAGGCTGACCCGGGCGCGAACCAGAACCTTGTCGCCATTATTGGGGTTAAAACGCAGCATCTGATTGCGGTTGCGGAACATGGCGCCCCGAACCTGGGCAGATTGGTCTTTCAGCGTGAGGTACCAATGGCCCGAAGAGGGGCGGGCGAAGTTTGATATTTCACCTTCCAGCCATATCAGGGGGAGGTGGGTTTCCAAAAGTTGTTTAGCTTTGCGGTTGAGCTGGCTAACACTTAATACTTGGCGGTCTTGTGCTTGATTCATAAGGGCATTGTAGGGGAACTGCTGGACTGAGCACAGGACCAAATCCGCTTTATGTCCCTGATGCCAAATTTTTGTGCTCCGAGGGTAGGCCTGTCGCCACAAAACAGCGGTATGGCGTGCTGGGGAATGTGAATGCTGCGGGCGTTATCGAAGGACCACTGTCTATTTACCCAGCTGTGGGAAATCTATATAATTGCCGGTTTATCTAAAAGCCGACCTAGCATCTGTGGAAACTCCATGGTGCCGCGAAATATCCCTGTAAAGTAAGTGGAAGAGAGGCGCCAAGGGCAGCTTTAAGCGACTGTATTTTCATCGAGGTGCTGGCACCGTTTATTTTGAGGTTCTCCAAAACAATGTTGCGTATCGCACAAGAAGCTTTAACGTTTGACGATGTACTACTGGTTCCCGGTTACTCAGAAATCACCGCGAAAGATGTTTGTTTGAAATCTCGCATTAGTCGCGATATTGAGCTGAACATTCCGCTGGTATCCGCCGCTATGGACACCGTAACTGAAGCGCGCCTGGCCATTGCGATTGCCCAGGAAGGCGGCATTGGCATTATTCACAAGAGCATGACCATTGAAGGTCAGGCGGCTGAAGTTCGTGCGGTGAAAAAGTTTGAGGCTGGTGTTGTTCGAGATCCTATCACTATTGAATCTTCAGCAACGATTCGTGAGTTGGTGGCGTTAACGGTTGAGAACAAGTTTTCTGGCTTCCCGGTTCTGGATAACGGCGACCTCGTAGGTATCGTAACGGCTCGAGACGTTCGCTTTGAGCCGAATCTGGATGCCACCGTAGCTGATATCATGACCCCCAAAGACAAGCTGGTGACCGTTTCTGAGGGTGTACCACTGGATGAAGTTCAAATCCTGTTGCACCGCCACCGTATTGAAAAAGTTCTGGTTGTGAACGATAAGTTCGAGCTGACCGGTTTGATCACGGTAAAAGATATTACCAAGGCTGAGCAGTATCCAAACGCTTGTAAAGATCCTGAAGGCCGTCTGCGCGTTGGTGCTTCTGTAGGTACCAGCCCAGACACTGATGATCGTGTTGCGGCTCTGGTTGCTGCCGGCGTTGATGTGTTGGTCGTTGATACTGCTCATGGCCACTCCAAAAACGTTCTTGATCGTGTTCGAAAAATCAAAGCCGATTACCCTGAGGTGCAGGTGATTGGCGGCAACATTGCTACTGCCGAAGCGGCGAAAGCATTGGTTGAGGCGGGCGCGGATGGCGTGAAGGTCGGTATTGGTCCGGGTTCTATCTGTACGACTCGCATTGTGTCCGGTGTGGGTGTTCCTCAGATTTCTGCGATTGCCAACGTGGTTGATGCCCTCAAAGGCAGTGGCGTTCCTGTGATTGCTGATGGCGGTGTACGTTTCTCCGGTGATATTGCCAAGGCCATTGTTGCCGGTGCTCACTGTGTGATGATGGGCTCTATGTTTGCCGGTACCGAAGAGGCGCCGGGAGAAGTTGAGCTGTATCAGGGCCGTACCTATAAAGCGTATCGCGGTATGGGTTCGCTGGGTGCAATGGCGAAAACCCAGGGCTCTTCTGATCGTTACTTCCAGGATGCCAGCCAGGGTGCTGAAAAACTGGTACCGGAAGGCATTGAAGGCCGAGTACCGTACAAGGGCCCTATGTCTGCCATTGTTCACCAGATGATGGGGGGCTTGCGCTCTTCCATGGGGTACACGGGTTCACGTACCATCGACATTATGCGCACCCAACCTGAGTTTGTCAGGGTTACGGCAGCGGGCATGGGAGAGTCCCATGTGCACGATGTGCAAATTACCAAAGAGGCGCCCAATTATCCGGTGGGCGGGCGCTAAGCGCGAACGATTATTGATTGTATAGGTCAGCTCTTCAGCTGGCCTTTTTTGTTTATTAGGCGACAAGACAGTTCTATGACACAAGATATTCATGCTCAACGCATTTTGATTCTGGATTTCGGTTCTCAATACACTCAGCTGATTGCACGTCGCGTACGTGAAATTGGTGTGTACTCAGAAATTCGCGCTTTTGATATGACCGAGGAAGAGATTCGTGATTTTGATCCTCGTGGTATCGTTTTGGCCGGCGGCCCTGAGTCAGTAACAGAAGGGGAGTCACCTCGTGCGCCGGAATGCGTGTTCAATATGGGGATTCCCGTTCTGGGCATCTGTTATGGCATGCAGACCATGGCTGAGCAGCTTGGCGGTAAGGTCAGCACCTCCGAGATGCGTGAATTTGGTTACGCTCAGGTTAAAGTTCACGGTCGCGGTGCATTGTTGAACGATATTCGCGATCATGTGGATCACGATGGCGGTTCGCTGTTGGATGTGTGGATGAGCCACGGTGACAAGGTCAGCGAAATGCCGGAAGGTTTCGAGTTGATGGCGTCAACCGACACTTGTCCGATTGCAGGCATGTACTGCGAAGAGCGCGATTTATACGGTGTTCAATTTCACCCGGAAGTGACCCATACTTTACAGGGCAAGCGCATCTTCGAGCACTTTGTATTGAAACTGTGTGGTTGTGAAGCGCTGTGGAATCCGGCAAATATTGTCGAGGACGCGATTCAAAAAGTTCGCGAGCAGGTGGGTTCTGACAAAGTTCTGCTGGGACTGTCTGGTGGCGTAGATTCCTCTGTAGTTGCCGCATTGTTGCATAAGGCCATTGGTGACCAGTTAACGTGTGTGTTTGTTGACAATGGTTTGCTTCGCAAAGACGAAGGCGACCAGGTTATGGATATGTTTGCCAAAAATATGGGCGTAAAAGTTATTCGCGCCGATGCCGAGGAATTGTTTTTAGGTAAACTGAAAGGGGTTTCTGATCCAGAGGCCAAGCGTAAAGTTATCGGTAATACCTTTATCGACGTGTTTGATGCAGAGGCCACTAAACTAAAAGACGTTAAGTGGTTGGCTCAGGGAACAATTTATCCAGACGTCATCGAATCGGCTGCCGCGAAAACCGGTAAAGCGCATGTAATTAAGTCTCACCACAATGTGGGTGGTTTGCCAGAAGACATGGAGTTTGAGCTGGTCGAGCCTTTGCGAGAATTGTTTAAAGACGAAGTGCGCAAGATCGGCTTGGAGCTGGGATTGCCTTACGATATGGTTTATCGTCATCCGTTCCCGGGTCCTGGCTTGGGTGTGCGTATTCTGGGTGAAGTTAAAAAAGAGTATGCGGATATTCTGCGCGAAGCGGATGCCATCTTCCTGGAAGAATTACACGAGGCTGACTGGTATCACAAAACCAGCCAGGCTTTTGCAGTATTCTTGCCGGTGAAGTCGGTGGGTGTTGTTGGTGATGGCCGCCGTTATGAGTGGGTGATTTCTCTCCGTGCTGTAGAAACGGTCGACTTTATGACAGCTCGCTGGGCACACTTGCCTTATGAGCTGCTGGAACGTTGCTCCAATCGAATCATTAATGAAATATCGGGTGTCTCTCGGGTGGCTTATGACGTATCCAGTAAGCCGCCAGCAACGATTGAGTGGGAATAAACACTGGTCGTTTTAAAAGAAGGGAGCGCAAGTCGCTCCCTTTTTCATGGAAGGTATAAAAGGATGATAGATATGACACGAATTGCATTCATGTTAACGCTGCTGGGAATGGCGTTGCCGTCTTCTGTTCTTGGAAAAAGCTCATCAACCATAGCAGCAGAAGAATTTGCCAAGCTGCCTCGGTTTAGCTCCCCCGTAATCTCTCCGAATGGACGTTATCTGGCGGCAAAAATGTCAAATGGCGACAAGAGCTATTTAGTAATGAAGGATTTGCAGGATGCGGATGGAAAGCTGACCAAGCTTTCTGATGGCAAATATTATATTAACTGGTTTGGCTGGGCGAATAATGAACGGCTTTTGTTGAGTGTTCGGAAAAATAGAAAAATACGAAAATATGTATTGACTGTTTCTACTATTGGTAGTGTGAAGATTGACGGCAGCGAGCCTATATTTTACAAGGCAAAACCCAATCGAGATGGCTACTTTAAGCGTAACCCGGGTTTGGTAAGCCTCATGATTGATGACCCTGATCATGTGTTATTGACTCTGGATGATTCGCGAAACAACTGGGCTGCGCCTATTGTGCATAAAGTGAATTTGAAAACAGGTAAGCGCGAAAGAGTTCAGGATAATCCGACGGGCGTTTCTCACTGGATAGCCGATCAATATGGAGAGCTTAAGGTTGGGCTTCGATACGAAAGAGGCGCGAAAGGGAAGGCGGTTGAGCTTTTGCTGAAAGATAAAGAGACAAACGATTGGAAGCTTGTTCAAACTGCGGATTACTTTGATGAGGATAGAATTCGGCCCGTTCGTGTTAGCCCTGAAGATTCAAACATACTGTTAGTGGATGGTGGGAAAAGCAAAGGTCTCGATGAGTTCTCAAGGTTCGATGGTCTTGTGAAATTTGATACTCGAACTATGAGCTTGGGTGATGATTATCAAGACAAAGACTACCAGCGTATAAAAGATGATGTGGAGTTTTTACTCGCTGATGACGATGTTCATATTGTTAGTCGCAGCCGAGATAAGAGTGTATTTGTTCTTCAGGCCCAGCGCAGTAATAAGCCGGATCGCTACTTTGTTTTTAACTCAGAAAATGGCCAGCTTACGTATTTGGCTTCGGAATATCCCGAGTTGGAAAAGTCGATCTTGTCGAAAAAGCAGGCGGTTTATTACCTGGCACGTGACAATTACGAAGTTCCGGCATACTTGAGCTTACCTGAAAAGAAAACGGAGAATTTGCCTGCCGTCATTCTGGTGCACGGTGGACCCAATGCCCGCCATTACGCCGATTTTGATCCAATGGTTCAGATGTTGGTGAGTCGTGGTTATGCGGTCTTGCAGCCCCAGTTTAGAGGCTCTATTGGTTTTGGAGATGCCCATCGTATGGCCGGTAAGAAACAATGGGGCAAGCTCATGCAGGATGATGTCGCTGACGGTGCCAGCTGGTTGGTGAATGAAGGTATTGCAGATAAAGCCCGAATTTGTATTGTGGGCGGCTCATATGGAGGCTATGCGGCTGCTATGGGTTTATCCAAAGACCCTGATCTATACAAATGCGGTGTTAGCATTAACGGCGTTCTTGACTTTCCATTGCTGAGGCGTGAAATTCGAGACTTGAGTTTATACAAGGGCTTACGTCGTGAAGGCCTGAACGATAGCGAAGAGGCTGAACAAGTGTCTCCCGTACATCAGGCCGAACGTATCAAGGCACCTTTAATGCTGTTTCATGTCAAGGGCGATACGGTAGCCAACGTTGAGCACAGTCGACGCATGAACGACGCTATGCTCGCCAAGGACAAGTCGGTTGAGTACATCGAACTTAAGGGCGGGGAGCATTGGCGCACGAACAATGAACAGGAAATCGAGAAGTTTCAGGCAGTGGATCGCTTTTTGAAAACCCATCTTGATCCAGCTAACTGAGGATTTATGGCACAACTGTATTTTTACTACTCGGCAATGAATGCGGGTAAGTCGACGGCTTTATTGCAGTCGGCCTATAACTATAAAGAGCGGGGCATGCATGTGGAAATTTTCACGGCGGCCCTCGACGATCGATACGGGCGAGGCAAGGTAACTTCGCGTATTGGCTTGCATGCCGATGCCCATTTGTTCCAAGCGGAAACTGATTTGTTCTCCGCTATTGAGGCCCTGCATACCGCCAGCCCAATGAATTGTGTGTTTATTGATGAGGCTCAGTTTTTATCGAAAGCGCAGGTTAAGCAACTGTGCAAAGTGGTCGATGAATTGAATATTCCCGTTCTGGCCTATGGCTTGAGAACGGATTTTCTGGCGGAAACGTTTGCGGGCAGTCATTATCTGCTGGCCTGGGCGGATAAGCTGGTAGAATTGAAAACCATTTGCCACTGTGGCCGCAAGGCTAACTTTGTCGTGCGACGCGATGAAAATGGCCGGGTAGTGCGCGAAGGCGAGCAGGTGCAGGTGGGTGGCAACGACAGCTACGAATCTATGTGCCGCAAACATTTTGCGGAGTTGGTTTGGGAGTCTTAATCGTTTCTTAATACCAGGTTATCGTATTCATAATGCTAGGCTGTTGTCTGGATACGGACATTTTTTCGAGCACCCAATAAAAACCGGCAAAGTGACATGTCACTTTGCCGGTTTTTATTTTTGAAGGCTGATTTTTTGAATCAGATTGTCGCGGCCAGGCGAGTGCCCTGATCAATCGCACGCTTGGCGTCCAGCTCAGCAGCCACATCGGCACCACCAATTAGGTGGAAGGGCTTACTCAAACCGTCGACCAGCTCACGCATAGGCTCTTGGCCGGCACAGACAATAATATTGTCGACGTCCAGGACCTGTTGGCTGTCACCATGACTGATGTGCAGACCCTGCTCGTCAATTTTGTCGTACTGGCACCCCGGGATCATGGTGACGCCTTTATTGATTAAACCGGTACGATGAATCCAGCCGGTGGTTTTGCCTAAGCCGCCGCCGACTTTCGAATTCTTGCGCTGCAGCAAGAATACTTCGCGGGCTGGAGCTGAAACATTGGCTTTAACTCCCTCAATGCCACCGCGAGCTTCGAGGTTCATATCCACACCCCATTCGTCCATAAAGGCTTCGATATCTTGACTGGTGGCTTCGCCGGAATGCACCAGGTATTCCGAGACATCAAAGCCGATGCCACCTGCACCAATAACGGCTACTTTTTTACCGACGGGCTTTTTGTGTTTCAGGACATCCAGATAGCTCAAGACTTTTGGACTGTCTATGCCCTCGATATCCGGAGTGCGTGGACTGATACCTGTGGCCACAACCACCTCGTCGTAGTCGCCTTCATTCAGATCTTCCGCACTGACTTTTTTACCCAGAACCAGGCTGACACCGGTCAGTTCCAGCTGCTTGTCGAAGTAACGGAGGGTTTCATAGAATTCTTCTTTACCGGGCACCTGTTTGGCAATGTTGAACTGTCCACCGATTTGATCCGCGGCATCAAACAAGGTGATGTCGTGGCCTCGGCTGGCTGCGGAAGTGGCAAAGGCCAAGCCTGCAGGGCCGGCACCAACAACCGCAATTTTCTTCACGTCAGTGGTTGGTAAGAGGTTTAACTCTGTTTCATGGCAGGCGCGAGGGTTCACCAGGCAGCTGGTCATTTTGCCGCTGAAAATATGGTCCAGACAGGCCTGGTTACAACCGATGCAGGTATTAATTTCGTCGCTCTTGCCGGCAGCGGCTTTGGCCATAAAATCGGAATCTGCGAGGAAAGGGCGGGCCATGGAAACCATATCGGCATCACCACGTTGCAATACTTCTTCGGCAACTTCCGGTGTGTTAATTCGGTTTGAAGTGACCACTGGAATTGGCAATTCGTCTTTGAACTTCGCCGTCACCCAGGTAAAAGCGGCGCGGGGCACTTTGGTTGCGATGGTTGGAATACGCGCTTCATGCCAGCCGATGCCGGTATTGATAATGGTTGCTCCGGCTTCGGCGATGGCTTTGCCCAGTGTCACGATTTCATCGTAGCTGCTGCCGCCTTCCACTAAATCCAGCATGGACAAACGATAAATAATAATAAAGTTTTCACCAACGGCTTCACGTACGCGACGGACCACTTCAACGGGCAGGCGCATACGATTTTCATAACTGCCGCCCCAGTCATCGTCGCGCTGATTTGTACGAGCCGCGAGAAACTGGTTCAGGAAGTAACCTTCGGACCCCATGATTTCCACGCCATCGTAATTGGCTTTTTGGGCAAGTACTGACGTGCGAATGAAATCCTGAATTTGCTGCTCGATTTCATCCTCGGTGGCGGCTGAAGGTTTAAATGGGTTGATCGGTGCTTGAATGGCCGATGGCGCAATAGGGTTTTCGTTAAAGGCATAGCGGCCGGTGTGCAAGATTTGCATACAGATTTTGCCGCCCTCGGCATGAACCGATTCGGTAATTTGCAAATGATCTTTTACATCTTCATCGGTTTTCAGACTTTTAGTGTGCTCGTGGGTCGCGGCACGGTCGTTGGGGCCAAAGCCACCGGTCACAATCAGGCCTACGCCACCTCGGGCTCGTTCGGCAAAAAATGCGGCCATGCGAGCGTGGCCATCGGGTGCTTCTTCCAGGCCGGTATGCATTGAACCCATCAGTGAGCGGTTGCGCAGCGTGGTGAAACCCAGATCAAGAGGTTCCATTAATTTAGGGTAGTGTTGAGTCATTTCCATTACCTTTATCAAGCTAATTGTTTGCCGTCTCTGCGGCTTACGATTATTTCGGTTGTTTAAGCAAGCCTGCGTCCATAAAACGCTGGGTCATCATATCGGCCAATCTGGCGAGGCCGTTTAGTGGTCGAACCATAACTTCAAACTGAACAATCTGGCCTTTATCGTTCCACTGAATCAAGTCGATGCCTTTAATGTGCTTGTCTTCGACTTTGCAGCTGAATTCGAGAGCAAAATTATTGCCGTCAATCCATTCCCGGTGGTACTCGAAGTCTTGAAAAATATCGAGTACCTGACAAAGAATAAAGTGTGCAACATGACCACCTTCTTTTGCACCCCAGAAGGTCGGCGAATGGAACACCATATCGGGGTGTAGTAACTCTGTAAGTGTGTCGGTATCTTTTTCAGCTACGACTTTATGCCATTTTTCCAAGCGTAGATCGCTCATCGCCTGGCTCCTTATTCCTTGATGGCCGGGCCGATTTCGGCCAGGTCTGCAAAAGCGGGCTCGCGTTTTTCCATTTTCGCTGAGAAGGTCTCCATCATATCGGTTTCAGGTTGGAACATGCCGGTTTGCCAAATGCTCATGTAACGCAGGCTGTCAGCGGTGCTGTGATCGCGAGTGTAGTTAATCATCTCTTTGCAGCCGCTAACGGCCAGCGGTGAGTTACCCGCAATCTCTTTTGCGATGTTCATGACTTCGTTGAGCATGGTCTGCTGATCGCTGAATACCTGGTTCACCAGGCCGCAAGCTTTTGCCTCTTCGGCGTACATACGACGGCCGGTATAAGCCAGTTCCCGGGCCAAACCTTCGGGAATGAGTTTTGGCAGGCGCTGCAGGGTGCCAACGTCGGCCGTCATACCAATTTTGGTCTCGTAGACGGTAAAGAAGCCTTCCTCTGTGATATAGCGACAGTCACAGGCTGTCGTCATGTCGACAGCACCACCAATGCAGCCGCCCTGAATCGCCGCCAGAACGGGGATACGGCAGTTCTCGAGAGCCGTGAAGGTGTTTTGCAACTCGGTAACCATGTGGCGCATGCGCTCGTGCTTGCGGCCGAGTTCCAGGTCATGTTGCAGGCCACCATTGGTGAACACGGCGAGGTCCATGCCTGCACTGAAGTGCTTGCCTGTAGATGAAATCACGATAACCCGTGCAGCGGCTTCACGGTCGATCTTTTGAACGGCCTCAGGCAGCTCTCGCCAGAAGGCGGGTACCATAGTGTTGAGTTCGTCCGGGCGGTTGAGCTCGATATGAGCGATATGATCGGCGATGGTCACGCTGAAGGTGGTATAGGTCATTATTATGGACTCCGTTAACTGAGCGCTGTCAAGATGACTCAGGGTAAGGCTTGATTTTGACAGTGTCAAGATGTGCTGATACATTGTCCCGGTGCTAAATGACAGCTAGTAGGGCATTGATGACAGTCGTTAAGAAAAACTACCACCACGGTGATCTCAAGGACACTCTTGAGGACGCCGCCGTGGAAATATTGCGAGAGGTGGGAGTTAACGGCCTGTCCATGCGCAAGCTGGCCGATCGGGTAGGGGTGTCACGAAGTGCGCCTTATCATCATTTTGAGGATAAGAAAGCGTTGCTGAATGCCATTGCTCATCGTGGCTTTGTGCTTCAGGCCCAAGCCATTGATGATCAGGAGCCCAGTCAGGGCAGCAGTTTTCAAGAGCAGGTCAAAAGCTTTGTACATACCTATGTAACTTGGGCGGTTGAGCACCCGGAATACTATGATTTGATGTTTGGCCGGGAGGTTTGGCAGGCGAGCGATCCCCCGGATGATTTTGCCCAGGAGTCACGTGGCTATTTTCGGCGCTACGTGGAGCGGGTTGAGCGCTGGCAACACAGTGGGCATATCCAGAGTGATCTCAGTGCTTTGCGTTTTGCTCAGGTGAGCTGGAGCAGTTTACACGGCATCAGTCGCTTGCTGATCGATGGTATCTACGTCGATAAAAAGGCACAAAATGCCATTTGCGATGCGGCTGCTGATATCTTCTTCAAGTCGTAATTTGTGTTCTTTACCTCTTTTCTTCGGAGTCAGATATTGATCTGGCTCAAGTAAACCCTTTCTTAATGGTCGAAAGCCCTGTGGTGCTTTGTCTCAGTTGATCCGCGTCAATATCTCCTTTGACGCTTGTTTTAGTATGTGCTCATACAAGATCAAAACAGAAAAAATCTATCAGCTCTGAGAGGAACTCGCCATGTATTTAGATGATGCTGTAATTGCCGGCGTTGTGATTGTAGTTGCTACCACTGTAATTACTTTGTACATCGGCCGTTTTATGTACCGCCACGTAAAAGACGACATTAAGAAAAGCGGAAAGTAAGCTGTTGATCTAACGATTTGCCCTTGGGCAAAACCACCGGCTAGGCTGTGTTGTATAGTCGGTGGACCTTTTCCATGTGCTTTTTTTGCCTGCGCGGCGCAATGCTTAGCTGGCTATCCCTTCAGCAAAAAAGACGCCGACAGCGTACAAATTCCCACGGCCAGCAGTGATGGCCATCCAATATGACGTCCCCGGCTGGCAATCAGATCAAATACGCCAATGCCAACAAAGGCAATTCCTGTATAAACCAGAATACCGCTGTTCAGCTTTTCAATATCGAAGGCAAGCAAATAAAGTATGGCTGCCAGCAGGAACCATAATATCGATGTTAAGTGCCAGGCAAATCTGAGCACCAGTCTGGCGAGATCATTTTCCAGTACTCTATTACCGCGATATTTGAGCATGGGTTTGATAAGAAAGTGTTCACCCGCAATGGAATGGAGTAAGGCGGTGATAATCAGAAAAGCGATAGCTGCGATGATAAGGTAGTCAAACCCGGTCATTTCTTCACCTCATTCAGCGTTGACGATATCTTCACAAGTAGAATCCTATTCCATTATAGAGATGTGCAGCACTTGTACGCTATTCTCCTTGAGGTTTTATTTTTGCCTTTATTTGGCTGCGGCCTATAGGGATATTTCCCGTTTGTGGTGGTTGATAACGAACTGCAGGAGTTCTGTCTCGCTCAGCGGCTTGCTGAAATAAAAGCCCTGGAACTGCTCACAGGAATGCTGTTGCAAGAACAGTAACTGATCGTGATTTTCAACACCCTCTGCGACAACTTTTAGATTAAGGTGGCGAGACATGGCCAATATGGTTTCTACAATTGCATCATCGTCCGGGTCTTGACCAATATCAGAAATAAATGAACGGTCGATTTTCAATTCATTGATGCTCAAGTGTTTGAGGTAGGCCAGGGACGAGTAACCTGTACCAAAGTCGTCGATTGAAATTTGAAAGCCATGGGATTTCAAACGACGCAGTTTTTCCTCGGTGGATTTGGCATCCTGCATCAAAACGTTTTCGGTAATCTCAAGAGTAATGTCGCTGGGCTTAATCTGATAGTGGGTACAGGTGTGCAGTAACTGTCGAACAATATTGCTTTGATTGATTTGAAGTGGGCTGACATTGATCGCCATGGTGAAACCGCTGAGGTAGTGCTTCTGAATTTCGCTCAAGGTCGCCATGGCCATTTCGAAGACCCAATTGCCCAGCTCGGTAATCAATCCGGTTTCTTCAGCAATAGGAATAAAGTCTGCGGGCGATACCCATTCTCCATCGGGCAACTGCCAGCGGCAAAGAGATTCGGCGCCAATTAACTTGCCGCCGTGATCAATTTTAGGTTGAAAGCGCAGTTCAAAACCATTGCGTTTAATTGCTTCGCGCATCTTGCTTTCGAGGTGCAGGCGGTGATCAATGCTGCGTTGCATTTCCAGTTCAAAAAAGCAGATGGAATTCTTGCCTAGGTTTTTTGCTTGATACATGGCCGTATCGGCATGTTTCAAAATATCAGCCACTGGTGTTTCTAGAGAATTAAACAAAGTCACACCGATGCTGGGTGTTAAATGAAACTCATGACTTTGATAAACAATAGGCGGTGAAAAAGTGCTGCGAATCTTCTCGGCAATTTTTTGGGTATTAATGGTTGCCATGCGTTTGTTGGCAAAATTGGCTGGAATCAACATAACAAACTCATCACCCCCAAAGCGAGCGATGGTATCCTGATTTCGGGCGGTCGCTTGCAGGCGCTCTGCGACTTCCACTAATACCGCATCACCAACGGCATGGCCCAGTGAGTCGTTGATGTACTTGAAGTTATCCAGGTCCATAAACAGCACGGCCCCATAACACTGATTCCGGTCTGCAAATGCGACCGCCTGATTCAGTCGGTCCATAAACAGATTGCGATTCGGCAAGCTGGTGAGCGAATCGTAATAGGCCTGACTCGATATTTTGATCTCAGCTTCTTTTTTCTCAGTAATGTCCCGAATTGTTAAGTGGGCAAGGCGTCGATCGTCTTCAGAAGGAATTTTACTGAGTGTGATATCGGCGAAAAACTTTCGGCCTTCAAGATCTTGACAGCGCCATTCATGTTTGAGTGGCTGGCCATAATGTGCAGAGCGCAAGGTGCGAATGAACTGTGTGCGCAAACCGCTGTTTTTCTCGTCATCTTCGGCAAGTAAATCGAACAGGTCCAAATCACGTACCTGACTGTGGTTGCCGAGTTTCAGTAATTCTACGGCAGCGGTGTTGCACAAAGTGGGAAGGCCGGATTCGAGTAGAATCATGGCGTCAGAAGAATGGTCAAACAGAGTGCGATATTGGCGTTCGCTGACCATGAGTGCTTGTTGAATGCTGTGCCGGGTTTTTAAATCGTCACGCAGTTTTTGGTTCAGTCGAATCAATTCTGTGGTTCGTTCGGCAATACCTTGTTCAAGGTTTTGCTTGGCATCAAGAAGCTGGGCTTCGGTGTCTTTCCGCTGTTCAACCTCCGATGCCAGTGAGGCATAGGTAGAGTTCAGGTCTTGTTCAACGGATCTTAAATAGCGAATAACGACATAGCTGAGCAGGGCAAAGGAGAACAGGGAAAGCCCGAGAAAGATGGCCAGTTTGCGTTTGTGTGAGGCCATCATTTCGGTGATGTCGACTGCCGCCATGTGCACCATGGCGAGGCGTTTTTCGCTGTCGTAGATTTTGCGCAGGCTGCCTTGGTATTCTCGCCCCTGATAAGAAAATCGTAGCTCTTTGATATTTTTAAGCCAGCGTTGTTCTTGTTCTATTTTAATGGCGGAAAGTTTATCGAAATCATTGTGCAACAGGGTATAACTGCCATCGCCCATGGTATTCAACTTAATATCTTGAGCGCCATTGCTCTGTCTTGGTCGATCCCTGGAAACGGCAATGAGTGACAAAATATTGTATTGTTTGGCCAGGCCCAGCATTTTTTCAGACGCGGGTTTGGCGATTTCCAGATAGCCATGAACCTCATCACCTTCTCGTACATCATCCATGACGCACAGCAATACATTGCCTTCGGCGGAAACTTCAAGGTGCCAGTTTGATGGCGTGTCGGGTAGATTGAGCAGATAAAGGCTGTGGCGGTCCAGGCTTAGGCCGGTACGATCTTGCAGGCCTTTCAGTTTGGTGTCTTTGCCATAAAAGGCGAGGTGGTGAATGTCGTGTTTATTGTTCAGTTCGTAATATTGTTCTGCCAGGGTGACACGAACTTGATTGGCGTTTTTGCCAATATAACTGCCTTCTTTTTGGCGACCGATGTCGAGGAGTTTTTCGGCGTCTTGTGAAATGGCTTCCCAGAAGGCGAGATTGTAGTCCCGGAGCCGATCTTGAATCAGTTGGCGCATGAAGCCTTGCTGATGGTCGATCATGCCCCAAACACCACCGGCGATAAGTAAAACAAACGCCGTGGCAACAATGATTTGGATGTTATTTTTTTGTGCCGACCAATTCTTCATACACTACTGCTAAAGTATTAGGCATTTTTCATTATAGGTGTTTAATAAGTTTATACACAATAATTTAATGAATTTGAGATGGTTGCCTGAGCAGTGCTTAGAAAAGTAACAGCCGAAGATCGAAAGGTAGCAGTTTGGAATGGTTTTGGGTGACAGGGCGTTTTAAATTGACACAAAAAACCCCGCCTGGGCGGGGTTTTTTGTAGAGTGACTGGCAGCCTTATACAGAGACTTCCTGAATTTCTACTGCAGCAATCTTCTTACCTTCATCGTGCTTCGCCTGGAATTCAGCGATCTGATCGAAGTTCAGGTAACGATAAATGTCGTCAGCCATGGCGTCGATGTTTTTCGCGTACTCCATGTATTCGGCAGGTGTTGGCAGTTTACCCAAAATGGCACCGACTGAAGCCAGTTCAGCGGAGGTCAGGTAAACATTGGCGCCATCACCCAGGCGGTTCGGGAAGTTACGGGTCGAGGTGGACAGAACGGTGCTGTTTGGAGCAACACGTGCCTGGTTACCCATACACAGAGAGCAGCCTGGCATTTCCATACGGGCGCCCGCACGGCCGAAGACATTATAGTAGCCTTCTTCCATCAGCTGGTGCTCGTCCATCTTGGTCGGTGGTGCCAACCACAATCGGGTTGAGATGCCGCCACCATGTTGCTCAAGCAATTTACCTGCGGCGCGGAAATGGCCGATGTTGGTCATGCACGAACCAATGAAGACTTCGTTAACTTCGTCGCCTGCAACGTCAGACAGCAGTTTGGCATCGTCTGGGTCGTTCGGGCAGCAAACGATAGGTTCGTTCACTTCAGCCAGGTCAATTTCGATCACCGCTGCGTACTCAGCATCGGCATCACCTTTCATCAGGCTTGGGCTTGCCAGCCATTCTTCCATCTTCTGCGCACGACGCTCCAGTGTGCGAGGATCGCCGTAACCATCTGCGATCATTGAGCGCAGCAGAGTGATGTTAGAGGTCAGGTATTCTTTAACGGAATCTTCTTCCAGCTCGATGGTACAGCCAGCAGCGGAGCGCTCAGCGGATGCATCGGACAGCTCAAAGGCTTGTTCTACGGTCAGGCCTTTCAGACCTTCAATTTCCAGAATGCGGCCAGAGAAGATATTCTTCTTACCTTTCTTTTCTACGGTCAGCAGGCCTTCCTGAATCGCGTAGTAAGGGATGGCGTGTACCAGATCACGCAGGGTGATACCTGGCTGCATTTCACCTTTGAAGCGAACCAGTACAGATTCAGGCATATCCAGGGGCATTACACCGGTTGCAGCGGCGAACGCAACCAGACCGGAGCCGGCTGGGAAAGAGATGCCCATTGGGAAGCGGGTGTGAGAGTCACCACCGGTACCTACGGTGTCAGGCAGCAGCATGCGGTTCAGCCAGGAATGGATTACACCGTCGCCTGGGCGTAGGGAAACACCGCCGCGAGTCATAATGAAGTCTGGCAGAGTGTGCTGGGTGCTGATATCAACAGGCTTGGGGTATGCTGCGGTGTGACAGAACGACTGCATAGTCAGGTCGGCAGAGAAGCCCAGGCAAGCCAGGTCTTTCAGTTCGTCACGGGTCATTGGGCCAGTGGTGTCCTGGGAGCCAACGGTGGTCATCTTCGGCTCGCAGTAAGTGCCAGGGCGTACGCCTTGACCTTCTGGCAGACCGCAGGCGCGACCTACCATCTTTTGACCCAGTGAGAAGCCTTTGTCACTGGCTTCTGGGGATTCTGGCTGGCGGAACAGATCAGAGGCGGGCAGGCCCAGAGACTCACGGGCTTTGGCGGTCAGGCCGCGACCGATGATCAGTGGGATTCGGCCACCAGCTTGTACTTCGTCCAGAATCACGTCGGATTTGAATTCAAATTCAGACAATACATCGCCAGATTCAGACAGAATCTTGCCGTCGTAAGGGCGAATTTCGATAACATCGCCCATGTGCAGATCGTCTACGGGCGCTTCAAATACCAATGCGCCGGCATCTTCCATAGTGTTGAAGAAAATCGGAGCGACTTTGCCGCCGATACACACACCGCCACCGCGCTTGTTTGGTACGCCAGGCAGATCATCACCGAAGAACCACAATACAGAGTTGGTCGCCGATTTACGTGAAGAACCGGTACCCACAACGTCACCCACGAAGGCAACAGGCAGGCCCTTGGCCTTGATTGCGTCAACCTGAGCCATCGGGCCGGTAACGCCGTGCTCTTCAGGTTCCAGGCCGTCGCGAGTCATCTTGTACATGGCGCGTGCGTGAACCGGAATGTCCGGGCGGCTCCAGGCATCAGGAGCAGGGGACAGGTCATCGGTGTTGGTTTCGCCAGTGACCTTAAATACGGCCATTTTGATGCTCTCGGGAACCTTGTTCTTGCCGGTGAACCATTCGGCATCGGCCCAGGACTGCATCACGCCTTTAGCAACTTCGTTACCGGCTTTGGCTTTTTCTTCCACATCGTGGAAGGCATCAAACATCAGCAGGGTGCCTTTCAGCTGTTCGCCAGCCAGGGCGCTCAGCTTGTCGTCGTCCAGCAGTTCAACCATGGTGGAGATGTTGTATCCACCCAGCATCATGCCCAGTAGCTCAACGGCTTTCTCGGCACTGATCAGTGGGCTTGAAGCTTCGCCTTTGGCTACCGCAGACAGGAAGCCCGCTTTAACGTATGCCGCTTCATCAACACCTGGAGGTACACGGTTGGTGATCAGGTCTACCAGGGTTTCTTCTTCACCCGCTGGTGGGTTTTTCAGCAGCTCAACCAAGCCAGCCACTTGCTCTGGGTTTAAAGGCTTTGGTGGTACACCTTCGGCGGCGCGTTCTTCCACGTGTTTACGATAAGCTTCAAGCACGGTTGTCATCCTCTATTTTAGTTTGGAAGGTCGATACTCAGACCTTCAGCTAGCCCACAGATTTTAGACCCTGGGGCAGACAAATGCCGGTTTAGTCTCTGGATTTTACATTGGGCGGTATTGGCTACGGCTGCCTGTAAAAAAACTACCAAACTCATGTAGTACGGCATTTTGGGGCGCATATTTTAGCGCAAAGCGGGTTTGCTGTTAAGAAAGGGCGGGATAAAACTCGCTTATGCCCGCTATTCATCGGCTCGATAATGGCGGGCTAAGTTATTGAAAATAATAACGAAAATTCTTTGTGTGGGTAAATTTGCCGAGGTTCGTGCCCGAGCTTGAAGCCCGGGCAGGCGTTGTCCATGCAAAGCCTGTTGTCTGGTCAAAACTTGTCCAAAAAGGCCCTTAGCAGCCGCGAGTCACGACAATCTCCTCGGTATCAAGGTGCTCTAGCTGAAACTCAATAAAGCTTTTTAGATCATTAATTCCCCGGGTTTGGGCCATTTTTTGTAGCAATACTCCCAAAATCGCCTGGCTTAATGCGTCCGCTGAGGAGTGGTCGCTGGCATCGGCCTCAGCCAGAGCCTCGCTGATCAGGGTTTCGGCTGCTTGATACTCTCCGCTCATATTCGCTCTCTTGTAGTGCTGTTATTGCCAACTTAAGGGGGCTGTCGTTCGTTTTCCCCGAATGCCCACATCATAGTGCATAGATTGCCTAAATCACCATGACCCTGCGCAAAAAAGCGGTACAATCCAGCATGGCCTTTAGCCTTTCAAGGGGAGGTCTATTTGATGCTTTATTTTTATTAGCCGCTCCGTTATGGTGCGCGCTTTTATCCAGCCAGCAGGAATCGATTGAGAATGTTAAAGCGTGTTCGTACCCCATGTATTGGTGTTTGCTCTGCGAGCCTGGGGGACAATGTATGCCGAGGTTGCAAGCGCTTTAGCCATGAAGTGATCGATTGGAATGCCTACAACGAAGAGCAGAGACGTACGATTGCTCAGCGCCTGGAGAGCTTTTTACAACAGGTGGTGGCCAATAAAGTGGCGGTCATTGACGCAGACTGTCTGAAAACCCAAATGGAACACCAGAATATTCGCTTTGATGAACAGCAGGACCCTCATTGCTGGGTGTTTTCCCTGTTGAAAGCGGGTGCATCCCAGGTGGTTCCGGAAGCATTTGGCCTGGAGCTTCAGGGCGAATGGCGAGACCAGGCATTGGTCGAGATTAAAGACGCGATAGATCAGGATTATTATGCTTTGTCCTGTGCCTACTACGACCGTTATATCGCGCCGGGCAAGGTACAAGAGGGCTGAAATTGTTCATGCAATTTGACAGCTCGACCCAACAAAGTGATTGACGGAAAAGTGATTGACGGAATTATTTAAGCAGTATGATTGACCTTACAGAAATTCATAACTTTTTATTGTGCGAAACCCCCGATGCCTGGATTGAACAGGCCCTTGAGCATCAGGATCTCATGTTGATCGACCATGCTAACTGTGAGAAAAAAGCGGCGGGTACAGCGATGAATCTGATGTACCGCTATGTATCTGATTTTGAGCTACTTAATAAAATGTCCCGTCTCGCGCGTGAAGAATTACGTCACTTTGAACAAGTGATTGCGATTATGGAAGCCCGCGGTATTGACTACCCGCAAATACAGGCCTCGCGTTATGCCGCAGAGCTGAGAAAGCCGATTCGTACCCATGAGCCAGAGCGTTTGATTGATACCTTAATCGTTGGTGCAATTATCGAAGCTCGATCCTGTGAGCGATTTAATAAGCTGGCGCCAAAGCTTGATGATGAATTGAAAAAATTCTATTTGTCTTTATTAAAGTCAGAAGCCCGACACTATCAGGACTATCTCGGTTTGGCGAAGAAGGCAGCGGGTGATCAGTCCATTGATGATCGCATTGCCTTGTTTTTAGAATTGGATAAGGAGCTGGTGTTGAGTAAAGATTCAGAGTTTCGTTTCCACAGCGGACCGCTCGCCGATGACTGATGCCGGCTTAGATCATTCGGTTGCAATTTTCTTAAGTACCTATAATGGTGCTCAGTACCTTGCTGAGCAACTGGATTCCCTGCTCGCACAGAGCCATCAAAATTTTTGTGTTTATTGTCGAGATGATGGCTCATCCGATAATACCCGAGAAATCTACCAGTCCTATGTTGATCAGCATTCTTCGCATTTTCGTTGGCTGCAGGGCAGTGATGAAAACCTGAAGCCCTGTGCCAGTTTTGCCAGTTTAATGGAACAGTTTATTGCGCAGAAACTGAGTGCCGACTATTTTATGTTCTGCGACCAGGATGATGTCTGGCTCGAAAATAAAATATTGGAATCTTTATCGGCAATTGCCACTTGCACGAAAGAAGATCAACAAAAGCCTCTGTTAATACACACCGAGTTGTTGGTGGTTGATAGGAATTTAAAAACCATTGCCCCGAGCTTGAGCAGGTATCAGGGGCTAAAGCCCGGCCATGGTCGTTTTGGGCGAGCGCTGATTAACAGTTCGGTGACAGGTTGCACCATGATGTTTAATCGTGCTTTGTTGGAATGCGCATTGCCGGTTCCCCAAGGCGCAGTTATGCACGACTGGTGGATGGCTGTTCTGGCTCAGGGTTTTGGTAAAGTGCAGTTTCTGGACAAGCCCCTGATTCAGTATCGTCAACATGGCGGCAATACCTTGGGGGCAAAAGCGCAATCCGGACATGCCATTAATCTTCAATTTTTGCGGAAGCTCTACACCTGGGTCAGCAAGTCCTATGATTTGAGCTATGTCAGTGCCCAGAGCCAAGCGCTGCTCGATCAACACGGGCAAAACCTAAGCCCTTATCAAAAAACAATTGCCAAACTCTCTCTGCTATTGGATACCCCCATAGCACCTATGCAAAAGCTTCTTTATCGTTTGATTCGGCAGCTTTAAAAGCTAGTTGCGAATTACATGCGGTAAATAACGAGAAAGATCCTGGGTGATCAGCTCTTTGTCTTCACGAATTGAAATCCCCGCTGCTTGATTACCTACGATCCAGGAACCTATTAAGGTGTAATTGTCCTCAAACTTGGGCAGTTCCTGATAGGCCTGGTAAATAAAGCCTTCTTCGCCATAGGGACCGTAGGATGCGGCGATCTCTTGGCCGTGTTTTATGATGCTGATGTTGGCGCCTTCACGGGAAAAAATCGGTTTTTTAACATAGGCATCCAGTGATTCTTCCGCTTCTTTTTCACTGAAAAAGGCGGGTAATAAATGTTTGTGCCCAGGAAACATCTTCCAAAGAATGGGCAGAATGGCCTTGTTGGACAAAATGGCTTTCCAGGGCGGTTCAAACCACTGGCACTGATCCAGTAATAGATGCGGGCCAAATTCTTCCCTTAGCATAAATTCCCATGGGTAGAGTTTGAACATGTTGTGAAAGCCGGTTCCTTTATGGTCACAGAATTGTTGATCTTCATTGAGGCCGATTTCTTCGACATAACAGAAGGTGTTTTTGATGCCGGCTTCGGTGGCGCAATCCTGCAGGTATTGAACTGTGGCGCGATCTTCCTCTGTGTCGAGGCAGCTGCTAAATGCCAGTTGATTCAATCCGTATTGATTTCGCATTTGATGAAAGCGTTCAATCAACTTGTCTTGCAGAGAATTAAACTGATCGCTACCAGAGGGCAGGGCGCCGCGTTCAATTTGCTGTTCCAGCCATAGCCATTGCCAAAAGCCGCTCTCATAGAGGCTGGTGGGTGTGTCTGCGTTATTTTCCAGTAGCTTTGCGTCACTTTTTCCGTCGTAGCAAAGATCGAAGCGTGAATAGAGACTTGGGTCTTTGCGTTCCCAGGAGTGTTTAATCCAATCCCAATACTGTTCGGGAATCTGAAAGTGCTGAAGCCAGGATTCCCGGTTCAGGACTTCGTCAACGGCTTCGAGGCAAAGCGTTTGCAGTTGCTCGCTGGGATCTTCGAGATCGGCTTCAACCTGTTCGAGGCTGAATTCATAGTAGGCACTTTCCTGCCAGTAGGGCTCACCGTACATAGTGTGAAAGTGAAAGCCGTATTCTTCCGCAAGTTCTTTCCAGTCGGGGCGTTCAGTGATGGTGACACGACGCATTAGCCACCTCGTGAAAAGCTGCCGCCAGAGCGAGCCTTGCTGGCGGCCAGTTTCCCAAAGCCGCCTTTGCTGAAGATTTTTCGGGAACCGCTTTTGTGAGTAAATGCATGGCTGCTCAGGCTTTGTGCGCCAAAGCGTTGTTTGCCAAGAATGTTACCCTGGGATGAAACCCATTTTTTATATAACGGTGAGCTGCGTCTTTTCGAGCTGAACAGAGACGTGCTGCGACGATAATCGTCATCGTGCATGGCAAAGCCGGACATATAAGGCATAAACCAGACTCGATTGTCTGACGACTGTTCGCGGCATTCGCCTTGACCGAAGTCGAATTCGCAATCGGCTTCCTTAAGGTAGCGTGGGCCAAAGTTATTGGCCTGTGCGAGTGCCCGATCATAGGCATAGCGACATTCCTGGCTCCGCAGAGGATAGCGATTTTCACAATCGCCCAATGTTGAAAAGACTTCCACGTCTTCGCCGCCGCAGCCGCTCAAGCTGCCGCCGGTTGCCAACACCGCGAGTGAGGGCAGAATCTTGCTGCGATATTGCCAGCTTTTCCGCATTCGCGATAAATTAATCTGTTTGCTTCGTTTCACGACAATCTCCTTCGCTTTAGCAGGCCCTAGTAACTCATGCAGGCGGCGTTGATCATGCCAACGGCAATCGACATGGATGCGAGAATGATGCCTGCGGAGATTTCATCGTTTTCAATGCGTTCGACCAGTTTGGGCATCAGTGCATAACGTACCAGGGCAAAAGCCAATAACTGGGCGAGTAGGGCAATGACGGCCCAAATCGCGTAGTCCAGAATGGATACCGAGTTGCTGGCGGCGCCGGCAAGAGCAATGGCAAAACCAATCAATGCACCACCAAGTCCCAAGGCCGCGCTGATGTTTTGCTGTTCTTTGACGAGTTGCCATTCATCGTGGGGAGTGATCAGGGTATAGAGAATTTTGAAGACCAGAAACAGGGCCATGGAAAAACCAAAGTAAACCAAAAAGCTGCTCAAGCCGGTGAGTGATTCCAGAATTGCGTCCATAGTGTCTTGTCCAGATAAAAATCAAAAGTAAGTGTTAGTGAGAGTCTATCGCTTATTGCGTGTTTAGCGATTGCCAATGGATGCTGGCTATGCGCTCATCGGCGATATAAAAAATACGATCGCCTGGCGCAATTTCTTCACTTAGGCAGGGGTTGATGTTCAGCTCTTCATCGTCGCCATGTTTGATGCCGATTAAGGTGGCTTCATAGCGGCTTTTCATAAAGGGAAATACATCGCCGATGGAAATTGTTTCATCGCCATCGTAAAGAATTGAATATTGTGTCATGCCTTGATCGACATCCAAAAGTTCATGGTGCAGGGCGCTGGAGCCTGGGTCCATTGTGGATTTTGCGATCATTTCAATGGCAACCGAGGGCATGCACTCGACATTCGGGCAGTGTTTTTTCAATAACTGACCGAGTTTTTCCTGATTAAAATAGGCGATGGTGTGAGCATCCGGATTTCTACCAGTGCAATAGAGGGCTGCCGTCATAGTGGCATCATCGTCACTGTTATCGATAATTATGCTGGCTGCTTCACTGACGGATGCACGATCCATTTCTTCATCTTTACTGTGGCTGCTGACTTTCACAAAAGCAATTTGTTCAGGCATCGGGTTTTCGATATCGACCTTGACGCACAAAACGATTTTACGTTTTTCAGCCTGGTGTTCCATCTCGCGAAGCAGCAGTTTAATCAGCTCAAGGGTTCGGCTTTCGTTCCAGCCCACCAATAAAATATGATCTTTACAATTCACTGGTTTCAAACCTTGCACGGACTTTCTCCATTGATAGGACATAAATGCAGCGATACGCCCAATAGCCAGGCCAAACAAGCCAAGACCAAGGGGAATCACATAAAACGCGGTAATTAATTTGCCATTTGGTGTGATGGGCGAAAGATCGCCATAGCCAACGGTTGATGCGGTGACTAATAACCAATAAAAAAATTCACCAGCCGGAAGCAGCTGGGTTTCCTTTGCAGCGTAAAGCATCAGCCACACACTGCTGATGTAGGTGGCGGTGATCACCAAAATACTGCGCCAGCCAAGGTCCATAAAGTATTTGAAAATGATTCGGCGAAGACGGTGAAACAAAGGCATAGTTTATTTTTTGAACCCTGGAGCGAAAGCGATAAATTATAACATGCTCTTAGACGGGGGAAGTCGGGCGAAAGAGGCAAATTGAACGGACAATCGAATCGCCCGTTTTTTGTACTCAGGGAATCGGCAGGCGCGTGGTGTGTTTCAGGGTTTCCATTACGAAGCTGCAACTCACGTCATTCAATTCAGCTTTGATTAACTGTTTGTACAAGCGATCATAACCGGCCATATCACTGACCTGAGCCTTCACCAAATAGTCGAGATCACCACTCATTCGATAAGCCTCGAGCACCTCAGGAATGGTGTTCAGTACATCCTTGAAACGGTTGAACCATTCGGCGTTGTGCTGGCTGGTTCGCAGTGCGATGTAAGCCGTCAGCGGCAATCCCAGCTTTTCGGCATCCAGCAAGGCGACCTGGCTTTTGATCACGCCATCGGAAATTAACTTCTTGATGCGGCGCCAGGCCGCGGTTTTTGAAATGCCAACGTCTTCAGCAATGGTGCCAATTGAGCGCGAGGCATCCTTTTGGAGAGCTTCCAAAAGCTGTTTATCAATTTTGTCCATGATTTCTTCGTGGTTATGGGAAAATATTCTCTATTGCTTTGTTTATGGTAAACGTTGTTGCGAATCTGGGCAAATTTGAGGTGATAACGTAACAATGTTTCATGAGAGCTACTTTAAAATACACCTTCCCTTAAATCCTTAGCAGCTCTGAGATCGGAGGCCTATCATGGCGCAGCAACCCACATCACCGCAGTTGGCCCGAATACGAGACGAAATCATCGGTGAGCACAGCGTTGTGAATACGCCTTTTGGAGAGAAGCCTCTGGTTTACGCCGATTACACGGCATCAGGCCGAAGCCTGGGCTTTATCGAGCGCTTTGTTCAGCAACAGGTATTGCCGTATTACGCTAATACTCATACGGAAACTTCGTATACTGGCCGTCACACAACAGAGTTGAGAGAGCAGGCTCGCCAGACGATTCGCCAGGCCTTGAATGCCAGTGAGCGGCATCGCCTGATCTTTTGTGGCAGTGGTGCCACCGCGGCAATTGACAAGCTGATCACAATGCTCGAACTCAAACAGCATGGCCATGCTGTAAATACCCACCAAGCTGGTGATGAGCGCCCGGTGGTCTTTATTGGGCCCTATGAGCACCATTCAAATGAGTTGCCCTGGAGAGAATCCGCAGCGGAGGTGGTTTGCATTCCCTTGGATGAGTGCGGGCAGATTGATCTTGAGGTGTTGGAGGGAAAGCTTCAAACCTATCAGCACCGCAATTTAAAAATAGGCAGTTTCTCGGCGGCCTCGAATGTGACCGGGTTGCGTTCGCCTGTAGGAAAAATTTCGGCACTTTTGAAACAGTATGGCTTCTGGTCGTGTTGGGATTACGCCGCGGCGGCGCCTTATGTGGGCATCGATATGCAGGCCCTGCAGCTGGACGCGGTCTTTATTTCCACACATAAATTTATTGGTGGTCCAGGTACGCCGGGTATTTTGATGGTCAATCAAGCCATGCTGGATAACGATATTCCCGCAGTGCCCGGTGGTGGCACTGTGTCATTTGTAACGCCGACAGAGCACACTTATCTTAGTGATGTGGAACGAAGAGAAGAGGGTGGCACTCCTGGAATTGTTGAATCCATTCGTGCCGGTTTGGTCTTTGCGCTTCAACAGGCGGTGGGCACTGATACCATCGAAAAACTCGAGCGTGCACACACACGCGAAGCGATAGAACGGTTACAAAAACACCCTAATATTGAAATCATGGGTGATACTGAGGCTGAGCGTTTGTCCATTATTTCATTTCGTATAAAACATGGGCAAAAGCACTTGCATTACAGCTTTGTGGTGGCGTTGCTGAATGATTTGTTTGGTATTCAGGCGCGTGGAGGCTGTTCCTGCGCTGGCCCGTATGGGCATTATTTATTGGGGCTCAGTCAAGATCAGAGCAGGGCGATTGAGGATGAAATGAATCGTGGTGCCATGTTACTGCGTCCCGGTTGGATCCGTTTCAACTTGAACTACTTTTTGGAGCACAGCACGGTTGATTATATTTTGTCGGCCATCGAATTGTTAGCAGAACACGGTGCCGCTTTTTTGCCGTATTACCAGTATCAGGAAAAGCCCGGTGTCTGGTGTTTTCAGGGGGAGCGATTTGGCGATTCTGCAAATTTATCGTCAGCAATCGGAAACTGGTTGGCCCGGAAAGATTCCTTTGAACACGGTGTTGCTTCTGAAACGGATCCGCAAGCGCTATATCAGCAGTGTTTGCGGGAGGCTGAAGAAAAGTTGCGCTCACCGAATCCGGCTTGGCAGCGTTTTGATCTTGAACTGCAGGCTCAGGCTGAAAACCTGCGCTGGTTTCTCTTGCCCCAGGAAGTTGCCTGAACAGGAAACTGCCTGAAACGGTATCACTCACGCGGCATTTTCACGGTTCGTGGGACTGGCCCAGAGGCTAGGCCCACGGGCGTTTCTATGTCATCATCTGGGCCGCAATCAATAATAGGACACACTATGTTTTTTTCTCGATTCTCGCCATCTGCCTGGCGCTTTAGCCTGAGTGCCGTCTTGACGGTCTTATTGACTCTTGCTTCTGCGGTCAACGCTCAGGAGTCGGCCATTATCAGTTATGACAGCCGCTTCCATCCGGTTATTGGCCAACACGGTATGGTCGCCAGTCAGGAAGCTCTGGCATCTCAGGTCGGCCTGGATATATTGAAGCAGGGCGGTAATGCCGTCGATGCAGCAGTGGCGACGGGTTTTGCCATGGCGGTGACTTTACCCAAAGCCGGTAATATTGGTGGCGGTGGGTTTATGATGATCTACCTGAAAGAAAAGGACAAAGTTGTCGCTTTGGACTATCGCGAAATGGCACCCATCAAAGCCTATACCGATATGTTTTTGGACAAGGACGGTAACTTTGATCGCGATATGGCGGGTTATACCTATCGCGCGGGCGGTGTGCCGGGTACGGTTGCGGGCATGATTCACGCGCTCGATAAATACGGCACCATGAAGCTGGAACAGGTAATCGCACCCGCGATCAAACTGGCGAAAGAAGGTTTTATCGTCACTCCTGGTCTGGCCAATGATTTGGTGGTTAAGCGCAAGCGTATGACTCGCTATCCGGCGACCAAAGCGATTTTCTATAAAGCGGATGGGACAAATCTCCAGGCCGGTGATCGCTTGATTCAGAAAGACCTGGCCTGGTCACTCTCTGAGATCAGCAAGCACGGTAAATCCGCGTTTTACGGGGGGTCCATTGCCGAGAAATTTGTCGCAGCTTCCAACAAGTATAACGGTCTGTTCACGCTCGAAGACTTCAAGGGTTACAAAGTTATGGAGCGCGAAGCAGTGAAGGGCAACTACCGAGGCTACGAGGTGGTCTCCATGCCGCCGCCCAGTTCCGGTGGTGTACATTTGATTCAGATGCTGAACGTGTTGGAGGGTTACGATCTGAAGCTGATGGGCCACAACAGTGCCCAGTACCTGCATACCTTGACGGAAACTATGCGTCGCGCCTACGCCGATCGCAGTCAGCACTTGGGCGACCCGGACTTTTATCGTGTGCCGGTTGCCCAGTTAACCGATAAAAAATACGCGAAAACACTGCGCGATCAAATTAATCCAGAGAAGGCCACAGCATCTGAAGACGTGGCGCCCAGTAAGCTGTTTGGCAAAGAGAGCAATGACACCACTCACTACTCGGTTGCGGATCGCTGGGGCAACATTGTGTCTAATACCTATACCATTAACTACAGCTATGGTTCCGGTATTGTGGTCGATGGCACAGGTATTCTATTGAACAATGAAATGGATGATTTTTCAGCGAAGCCCGGTGAGCCCAATGCCTATGGTTTGCTGGGCAGTGAGGCTAATGCGATTGAACCTCGTAAACGTCCATTAAGCTCCATGACTCCAACGCTGGTGATTAAAGATGGTTATCCTGTTTTGGCGACCGGCAGCCCGGGCGGCAGCACTATTATTACCATTGTTCTGCAGATTGTTCTGAATACCATCGATTTCGAGATGAACATTGCAGAAGCGACTTCTGTGCCTCGCATGCATCATCAATGGTTTCCCGATAAGGTCTTTGTTGAGCCGGGCGTCAGTAAAGATACGGTCGATATCCTGAAAAAGATGGGCCACGATGTGAAATATTCCCGCACGATGGGTAGCACTCAGTCGATTGCGACCTTGAAAGGGTATATGTACGGCGCTTCGGATACCCGTCGCCCGGATGCGGCAACGGTTGCTTATTAATCATTCAAAGGCTGCTCGCCCAAGCGATGGCAAGCGGCCTTCTTTCTTCGCGCAGCTTCTTCCCTGTCTTTCTATAGGGTTTAAATAAATCCCCCGAGATCCATTCTCAGCTTTTAAGCGGGCAGGCAATCTGTTAGCGTAGCGCACGTTAACAGACCTTTTATTGGGGGTATCTATGGTCGATGTCAATATTACCGTGGTAGTGGTTGCCGTTCTGGCGATCATCGTAATTCTCAAAGCTGTAAAAAGTGTTCCACAGGGTGAAGAGTGGACCGTTGAGCGTTTCGGAAAATACACACGCTTGCTGCGCCCAGGCTTGCAAATGATCGTTCCCTTTATTGATTCTATCGGCCATCGCCAAATCGTGATGGAGCAGGTATTGGATATCCAGCCTCAGGAAGTGATCAGTGCGGACAACGCTATGGTAACGACCGATGCGGTGTGCTTTTACCAGGTCGTGGATTCGGTCAAAGCCTCCTACGAGGTCAACAATCTTGAACGCGCCATGCAGAATCTGGTGATGACAAATATTCGTGCCGTATTGGGCTCTATGGAGCTGGACGCCATGTTGTCGAACCGTGATCAGATTAATAATGCGCTGCTGACCAAGGTTGATGAAGCGACTAACCCCTGGGGGATTAAAGTAACCCGTATCGAGATTAAAGACATTACACCGCCGCGTGATCTGGTCGATGCAATGGCAAACCAGATGAAAGCCGAGCGCGAAAAGCGTGCTCAGATTTTGTTGGCCGAAGGTGAGCGTGAATCGGCGATTAAAGTTGCTGAGGGTGAGAAAAGATCCCAGATTCTTCGAGCTGAAGGTGAGCGTGAATCCGCCTTCCTGGAAGCGGAAGCCCGTGAGCGTGAAGCGCAGGCGGAGGCCAAGGCCACATTTATGGTGAGTGAGGCCATCGCGAAGGGTAATTCGCAGGCAATTAACTACTTTGTGGCTCAGAAATACGTTGATGCTCTTGGCCAGATTGCGTCTGCTGACAACAGCAAGGTGGTGTTGATGCCTTTGGAAGCTTCCAGTGTGATTGGTTCAATTGAGGGTATCCACGAACTGGTTAAATCAGCAAAACAGAGCTAAGGTTGTTAGCATGGAGTTTTTTAGTGAAATGAATGCGTGGCACTGGCTGATTCTAGGGGTCGTGCTGCTTATTCTGGAGATGCTCGGGGCCGCAGGCTTTCTACTGGGCATTGGTGTTGGCGCTTTGCTGACCGCCTTGATTGCCGCTGTACTGGGCGGCATGAGCTGGCAAGCTCAGTTGCTGTGTTTTGCGGTGCTGTCGGTAGCCGCAACCTGGCTGTACTGGGCGCGCTTTCGACACATCAATGAGGCCACTGACCAGCCTTTGTTGAACAGTGTTGAAGCGAGATTGTTGGGCAAAGAGGCGCTGGTGCTCGAAGATATGAGTGCCAATAAAGGGCGTGTGCAAATTGGTGACTCTCTATGGGTCATTGAGGCCGAAGAAGATTATCCGGCCAATACCAAAGTCAAAGTGGTTGCCGTAGATGGCATGACGTTAAAGGTGGAAGCTCAGCAGTAAGCTATGAAAAATGCTTTGATTCTTTCTGGTGGTGGCGCGCGGGCTGCTTACCAGATCGGAGTGCTTAAAGCACTTAAGGAAATCGTTCCTACCGAGCAAAATCCCTTTCCCGTTATTTGCGGAACTTCCGCCGGCGCGATTAATGCTGTCAGTCTCGCTTCGCGTTGTGATAATTTTTCCTTTGCGGTCGATAACCTGGAAAACTTCTGGGGCAACCTGACCGCCGACCATGTTTTTAAATCCGGTTTATGGGATGTCAGCAAAGGTGGCCTCAGTTTGATGGGGTCCTTGTTCAATCGCGGTGTCGGTGTCAGTAAGCCGGTATCACTTTTGGACAATTCGCCATTGCGGGATTTTCTGTCCAAGGCTATTCAGTTTCAACAAATTCCTGACATGCTTAACAATGGCTCCTTGGAAGCGCTGGCGATTACCGCAATGGGTTACTCAACGGGTGAGTCTGTCAGTTTTTATCAAACCAAAGCTGAGCATCCCAACATTCGAGAGTGGCGCCGTCATCGTCGGGTAGGGCGTCGCACTGACATCAATGTTGATCATCTGATGGCCTCATCGGCCATCCCGACTATTTTCCCCACCGTAAAACTCGGTGAACAGTATTTTGGCGATGGTGCGATGCGTCAGCTGGCGCCAATCAGCCCAGCGCTTCATTTGGGCGCTGATCGAGTGTTTATTATCGGGGTGAGTGGTAATCGCAATACCAAACAGTGGAATCGCAAGCCGCAACCGATTCGTCACTCGCCTTCCATTGCGCAGATTATTGGCCATATGTTTAACAGCGCCTTTATTGATAGTCTCGAAGGCGATATCGAACATTTGGAGCGCGTGAACGAATTGCTGCTTAAAATGAGTGAGGAAGAACGCCAGGCTGAAAAACGTTTGCGCCCTATTGAAAGTTTGGTGATTTCGCCTTCCAAGGCCCTGGATAAAATTGCCGGTCGTAAGGTTCGCTATTTACCGCCGTCTTTAAAAATGTTTTTCCGTTCAACCGGTGCAACCGCCAGTGGTGGTGGTTCAGCCGCGGCGAGTTATCTGTTGTTTTGTCCGGAGTACTGTCAGGAGTTGATGGACTTGGGGCATCAGGATGCCATGTGGGAACGGGATAAAATCGAACAGTTCTTTAAGTTGTAAGTTTCGCCGCCGAGCCTCGGCGACGTACTTTTCTGTCTTGCGAGCCCAAATTACCAAGCGGCTTTGTAAATAGCCAAAGCGTCTTGTTCGCTGACGTTTCTCGGATTGTTTTGCAGTAAGCGTGTTTGCAACATGGCATCTTTGGCGAGCATCGCCAGATCACTTTCCTTGATTTTCAGATCCCGCAGGTGTGTGCAGAGCTTCAAGTTGCCAATCAGCAATTCAATGTATTTGATCAATTCGGTGCTTACGGCTTTACTGTCTTCGTGTGCAATATAATCGTCGCCCATGATGATGGGTGCCAGTTCGGCATACAGTTCATGACAATGGCTGTTGTTGAAACGCATAACATGTGGAAGCACCAGTGAATTGCTGAGGCCGTGGGGAATATGAAAATGTCCGCCAAGGGGGTAGGCCAGAGCATGTACCGCGGCGACAGGAGAATTTGCAAATGCTTGTCCAGCAAGAAAGGCACCCAGCAGCATGGCCTGTCTGGCTTCCAGATTCTGTCCGTTCTGGCAGGCCGCTAAAATATTCTCGGCCAGCAAACCCAGGGCTTCTTTGGCAAGAATATCGGAATAGCGATTTTTTTTGTGCATGCTGGTAAAGGCTTCAATGGCATGCACCATGGCGTCAACGCCTGTGGCGGCTGTGATATGAGGCGGAAGGCCGAGAGTCAGTTCGGCATCCAGAATGGCCACGTCAGGTAATAGCAGTGGTGTGACAACGCCCATCTTGGTGGTTTCGCCCGTGGTGACAATCGCTACTGCGGTTGCTTCAGAGCCAGTACCTGCCGTGGTGGGGATTAGCAGCAGGGGCAGACGCGGACCTTTAGCCTGTTCGATGCCGTAAATGTCTTCCAGTTTTTCGCCCGAGGCCAGCATCAGGGCAATCAGCTTGGCGCTGTCCAGAGAGCTGCCCCCACCAAAACCAATCACGCCATCGGCATCTTGTGCGCGGGCAACGTCGAGTGCTTCGTAAATGATCTGTTCCGGTGGGTCGGCAACAATGTCAGAAAAGCAGGCGTAGGGCAGGTCCTCTTTGTGGAGTACCGCTTCCAGTTTTTCCAGCAGGCCGCAGGCGACAATGCCCTGGTCGGTGATAATGATTGGCTTGCTGATGCCTTGCTGTCTGCAAATATCGGCCAGCTGGACAATCGCACCAGGTTGATTGATCAGAGACTTGGTTGTATTGAAGACAAAACTTTCCACATCGGCACCCGCTAAACACTTTTTTGTTAATCGTATTTAAACTAAAGATTAGCGGATGTGACAGTGCGAGAACAGACAGTGCTGTGAAAATTTGTCGTCAGTATAGAGTTGCTTAATCAAATCTCTGGAAATGATTAAGCAATAGACCAGGACTCAAGGCGAATGCTGTGTTCGTCGGCTTCGATACACCAGCCTTTGTCATGCCAGTCACCGAGCACCCAGCGTTCTTTGTCATTGCCCAGAGCGTGTTGGGCTGGCCGGTGAGTGTGGCCATGGATCAGAATTTCAGCCTGCTGGCTTTCCATGATGTTGGCAACGGCTTCGGCGTTGACATCCATAATGTCGTCGGCTTTCATGGCGCTCATGGATTTGCTTTGTTGGCGCAATTGCATTGCCAGTTGGCGTCTGGCTTCCAGAGGTTGGGAAAGCAGCTGTGCCTGCCAGGCTGGATTGCGGGCCTGTTGGCGAAACGCCATATATTCCGCGTCATCGGTGCACAAACTGTCACCGTGCATCAACAAGCAGGGTTTGCCAGCAACATTAATCAGCGTAGGGTCGGCTAGCAGAGTGGCGCCACTGTTTTCGCAGAACTGGTCGCCATACAGGAAGTCACGATTGCCATGCATGATATACAGCGTCGTTCCGTTCTGGCTGAGCTGTTTCAGTCGTTGTTGAACCTCCAGGGCCAGAGGGGCATCGTCATCATCACCAATCCACACTTCAAAAAAGTCCCCAAGAATATAGAGGGCCTCAGCTTTGGGCGCTCGCTCCTGAAGAAACTGAAAGAACGCTTCAGTAACTTCCGGGCGACTTTCGTCCAAATGCAGATCGGAAATAAACAATACACTCATGGCGCTGGCGACTCGTTAGATCTTATGATTATTCGCTGATGCTGACTTTTTCAATGATGATGCTGTCTTTAGGGACATCGGAGTGACCCATCATATTGCCGGTCGCTACGCCCTTAATGCTGTTCACCACATCCATGCCTTCAATCACTTTGCCGAACACGCAGTAGCCCCAGCCCTGGCTGTTCTTGGCAGTGTGATTCAGGAAGCCATTGTCAGCAACGTTAATAAAAAACTGGCAGGTGGCGCTGTGTGGGTCCATAGTGCGTGCCATAGCGACAGTGCCGGTATCGTTGTTCAAGCCGTTATCAGCTTCGTTTTCAATCGGAGCGCGGCGGCCTTCCATCTTGTCCTGCATGTCGGCGCTCATGCCGCCACCTTGCACCATAAAGCCGTCGATCACCCGATGGAACAGGGTGCCTTCATAGAAGCCGTCTTCTGCATATTGCTTGAAGTTCGCGGCGGTGTTTGGGGCATTTTCAAAATCCAGCTCGATGCTGATATCACCAAAATTGGTATGTAAAGTAATCATTGTCTGTCCTATAACTGCTGTCACAGTGGGTTTACGCGGCCTGGGTTGCCGGATTGAGGCAAAAACCAAGGAAAAAGATGCCGACTCGGGCTGAGGGCGGCTATAATACGCGGTTTGACTCGGATCTCAAACCAATGGCCCAAACTGCCCGTATATCCAGGGTAAAGGTCTGGTGGCGTGGTGAATATGTCGCCATTTGAGGTCAACATGCAAGCTATTGAAGTAAGGATTATCCAAACGCCATGAGCGAAACAAGCAAACCGCTGAACTTCCTTGAACAGATTATCACTCAGGATCTTGAGGCAGGTCGCCACGACGCCCTTGTGACCCGTTTTCCGCCAGAGCCGAATGGCTATCTGCACATCGGTCATGCTAAGTCGATCTGTTTGAATTTTGGTCTGGCGGAGCGCTTTGGTGGGCGATGTAACCTCCGTTTCGATGATACGAACCCCGCGAAAGAAGACCAGGAATACGTGGAATCCATCGTGCGTGATGTTCAGTGGCTGGGTTTCGACTGGGACGGCGATATCCGCTATGCCTCCAGCTATTTCGAGCAGTTCTATGAGTGGGCTTTACACCTGATTCGTGAGGGCAAGGCCTATGTCTGCCATTTGAGTGCTGAGCAGACCAAAGAATATCGCGGCTGGGCAACCAAGCCGGGTAAGGACAGCCCTCATCGCGATCGCAGTGTTGAGGAAAATCTGGCCGAGTTTGAAAAAATGCGCGCCGGCGAGTACGACGAAGGCGCCTGCGTATTACGTGCCAAGATTGATATGGCCAGCCCCAACATGAATATGCGCGACCCGATGCTGTACCGTATTCGAAAGCAAGCGCATCATCAGACCGGAGACAAATGGTGTATTTATCCGACTTACGATTTCGCGCACGGCCAGGAAGATGCCATTGAAGGCATTACCCATTCAATTTGTACCCTGGAGTTTGCTGATCATCGTCCGCTGTACGAATGGTTTATTGAAAATCTGCCGGTGCCAAGTACGCCTAAACAATACGAGTTTGCGCGTCTGGAGTTGAACTATACCGTGACCTCCAAGCGTAAGCTGAAGCAGCTGGTGGATGAAGGTTTTGTGGACGGTTGGGACGATCCACGTATGCCAACCATTTCCGGTTTGCGACGTCGTGGGGTCACTCCGGCCGCTGTGCGTAACTTCTGCGATGTTATTGGTGTCACCAAATCCGGCAGCACCATTGATGTGGCGACTCTGGAGCATGCGATTCGCGACGACCTGAACAACGTTGCGCCAAGAGCAATGTGTGTACTTGATCCATTATTGTTGACGGTGGTGAACTTTGATCAGGTCGCGGCCGATGGCCATGCGGTGGAAGAAGGTGTCGCTACGATGCAGCAACCGGTTCATCCAAACGATGAATCTCGTGGTATTCGCGAATTGCCGTTTACAGAAACGCTGTATATCGATCGCGCAGACTTCAACGAAGACAGCAGCCTTTCACGCAAGAAGTTTAAGCGTCTTGTGGCGGGCGAATACGTCCGGCTGCGCGGCAGCTATGTGATTAAGGCCGAGGATGTCATTAAAAACGATGCCGGTGACATTACTGAGATCAAAGTGTCTTTGGTAGCCGCTACGGTGGGCAGCAATCCCCCGGAAGGTATTCGTCCTCGCGGTGTGATCCACTGGGTGTCGGCGAGCCACAATATCGATTGCGAGGTTCGTCTGTATGATCGCCTGTTTAATGATGCTGCGCCGGATGCCGGCGACAAAAACTTCCTGGATTACATTAATCCGGAGAGCCTCAGCATTGTGAGCGGAGCAAAAGCGGAAATGTCTTTGCACAAAGCCAAAGCAGAAGAGGCTTATCAGTTTGAGCGAGAAGGCTATTTCTGTCTGGATGCCAAGCACAGCCAGGAAGGAAGCATCGTCTTCAACCGCACCATTGGTTTAAAAGATACTTGGGCCAATAAGGTTTAAAAATTCGATTGCTTGTTATCTGATTTGACCGTTTGCACTTGACAGCTTGTGTATATTGATCAAATCGCCGGGAACAAACAATCACAGTAGAGTTCATTGCTATGCAGTTGTACAACACACAGAAGCGTCAAAAAGAAACATTTAATCCCATCGACCCGGAGCACATTCGCATGTATGTGTGTGGTCCAACGGTTTATAACTTTGTGCATATCGGGAATGCGCGCCCGGCGGTGGTTTTTGATACCTTGTTTCGCGTATTGAAAAAAGAATTTCCGAAAGTCACTTACGCACGCAACATCACCGATATTGACGATAAAATTATGAAAGCGGCTCGGGAAAATGGCGAAACCATTGCCCAGGTTTCCGAGCGTTATACCGAAGCCTACGCGGAAGATATGGCTTCGATTAACTGCTTGACACCCAGCATCGTTCCAAAGGCAACTGAACACTTGCCAGAAATGATCGATATGATCGAGCGCCTGATTGCCAAGGGTCATGCCTATGAAGCTGAACAGCATGTGCTGTTCGATGTTCGCTCCATGGAAAACTACGGCGAACTGTCCAATCGTAAATTGGAAGACATGCTTGATGGCGCACGGGTGGAAGTGGCTGACTACAAAAAGTACGCCGGCGATTTCGTTTTATGGAAGCCCTCTACAGGTGATGAGCCGGGTTGGGAAAGTCCCTGGGGCTTTGGTCGTCCTGGCTGGCACCTTGAGTGTTCCGCGATGATTAAAAAGCATTTGGGTGAGAGTATCGATATTCATGGTGGCGGTAAGGATTTGATTTTTCCTCACCATGAAAATGAAATTGCCCAGAGCTGCTGCGCCAATGATGCCGATGAATACGTACGTTACTGGATGCACAATGGCTACATCAATATCGACGGCGAGAAAATGTCCAAGTCCCTGGGCAATTTCCGTCTGGTAAGGGATTTGTTGAAGGCTTATCCAGGTGAGGTGCTGCGCTACGGCATTTTATCGGCTCACTACCGTTCGGATATGGATTTCTCCCAGAAGCTGTTGGAAGAATCCCGTGATAATCTCGATTACATTTATGGCGTGCTGCGCGACGAGCAGGCAGTTCAGGCCAGCGAGTGTGATGTCAAAAACCTGGCGGGTTACCAGGCGTTATTGGACGATTTGAACAGCCGTCAGGCAATCACCGAAATGCTGGCCATTGCCAAACGTCTGAAACTGGCCGAAGCAGGTGACAAGGCTCAGTTAAAGGGTGAATTGATGGCGATGGCTTCTGTGCTCGGTTTGTTGCAACAAGATCCTGAGCAGTGGTTTACCCAAGGCGGCGCGGATGATTTGGCGGCGGAGGTGATCGAACAGCTGATTGCTGAACGTTTGCAAGCGCGTGCAGATAAAAACTTCGCGCGCGCGGATGAGATTCGCGATGATTTGAAAGCCCAGGGTGTGTTGTTGGATGACTATCGCGCCGAGGGTGGTGGCATTGCCACCAAATGGCGACGCGAATCCTAGGCGGCTTTACAGAGAAAGGGCGGTCTCATGAAAATTCTGGTTTGGGCTCTGGTGTTGATATGCCTGCTGAGTTTTTTTCAAAGAGACCGTTTTGCCAGCGATATTCAACTGGATGCACGGTTGTTGCAGGAACCCCTGCAGCAGCCCCAATCTCTGGAACGCAAACAAATACAGTTTAAGGATCGTCAGTATTATGTGGATCGAAAGTTCCGCTATGAACTGTACGGCCTTGTGGTCTCATTCCGAGAGCATGATGGCGACCAGATGTTGCACAAGAGCTGGGGTGACCACCTCAACGTGGCGGATATCTGTGTCATCTGGAGCGATACCGCTCAGTCGCCGTTTTTAAATCAGCTGGATTTCTGGAACGGTCAGTTCACCTGCAATGTTAAAACACGCAGCAGTGAAGCCTGGGCCAGTTTTGATATGCAGCAGTTATCCAATAACCACTTAATTAGCGCCAATCCTTACATTCGCGATCAGATTAGTAAGGTGAGTATTGGTGACCAGATTGTGATTAAAGGCTGGTTGTCGGAATATGGTCATGAGCAAGGTTTGATTCGTGGCACGAGTGTCACCCGCGACGATACCGGCAATGGAGCTTGCGAAACGATTTACGTTGAACAGTTTCAGGTTTTACGCCAGGGCCAGAGTATCTGGCGAAAGGTTTTTTATGCCAGTGCGGCTTTACTGATGGCGTTGGGACTTTGGTATTTTTTCAGTCCCTATAAGCCGCGAAGGAAAAAATAAAGAAAGAAATGAAGTTACATAAAAACCGCCGGAAAGTACTCGGATACCAAACTGCCTATCGTTGAATGATAAACACACATTTTTAAGATAAGAGATTCCTATGACCGTTACGCCAGATTTTCGATTTCGACGCCTTCGGAGAACCCGGGTTTTACGTCAGTTGGTGCGTCAGCATCATTTGCGAGTGGAAGATTTGATCTTGCCGGTCTTTATCGAAGAAGGTATTCAAGAACCGGTTGATATACCCAGTATGCCGGGGGTAAAACGTTTTCCCGAAACGCAGCTGGGTGGTGAACTGCGACGCTTGTGGAAACTGGGTTTGAAGGCCGTCATCCTGTTTGGTGTCAGCCAGAACAAAGACGATTGCGGAAGTGATACCTGGAATGACGATGGCTTGATGGCCCGCTGCATTCGCATTGCCAAAGCGGCGACGCCCAATATGCTGGTGATCAGTGATAACTGCTTTTGTGAATACACCAGTCACGGCCACTGTGGTGTGATTGGCGACCATGACGTCGACAACGACCGTACGCTGGAAAATCTCCAGGCTCAGGTAGTAACAGCGGCGCGGGCGGGTGTTGATATGATTGCGCCCTCCGGCATGATGGATGGCATGATTGCCGCCATTCGTGAAGCGTTGGATGCGGACGGTTTTACGCACATCCCAATCATGAGTTATTCCACCAAGTTTGCTTCCGCATTCTATGGCCCGTTCCGGGATGCGGTGGACAGCAATTTTAAAGGCACTCGTGATACCTATCAGATGGACCCGGCCAATGGGCGAGAAGCCTTGGCGGAATCTTTGCAGGACGAGGGTGAGGGTGCTGATATCCTAATGGTGAAGCCGGGCTTGGCCTATTTGGATGTTATTCGTGAAATTCGCGACAGCAGCAATCAACCTCTGGCGGTTTATCATGTTAGTGGGGAATACGCGATGATCAAAGCCGCTGCGGCTGCCGGTGTTATAGATGAAAAAGCGGTAGTTATGGAAAGCATGATAGCTTTTAAGCGAGCAGGTTGTGATTTGATTCTGACCTATTATGCCGAAGATATTATCGGCTGGCTGAACGAGCAAAACCGATAAGAAGCTGAGAAGTAATCTGTTCATGTTGAAGAAACTGATGATCATCACGCTCGCTCTGAGCGTATTGCTGTTAGCTGCGGCGGCCTTTATCGGGCCGGAGCAATTTGAACAGTGGTTTTCCAATACTCAAACCCGCGAGGCACCAGCCAATTCTGACAGCGAGTGGTGCATCATGATGGAAGAGAAACCCAATAAAGAATGGCGGGAAGAAGAGTTTCAGCGTTTCGCGAAGGAATGCCTGGAATAGCAGGACGCTTTCTGTCTGAAACGCAGTATCGCCTGGGTGCTTTACTGCGCTAGAAAAGCAACAGCTAACAACGGTCAGCAGTCGTTTGACCGACAATCATCGTCTAAACGGTCGGCAGAGTTTGTTTTTCAGTCTCCGGCCTTATTAACTCTAGCGAAGTAGAACGACATTATGGCGAACAGTCCATCCATAGAAGACAATATCTTTACCCGACTCATGGCGAATAAAGCCTTTGAGATGTTTGTGGTGACGGTCATTATCCTTTCCGCGCTTGTGGTCGGCGCGAAAACTTATCCAATTCCCCCTGCGGCATTAAAAGTTCTGGCGGTGCTGGATTGGGTAATTACCTTTATTTTTCTGATCGAAATCTGCATTCGATTTATCGCAGAGCCTGAAAAGAAAAAATTCTTTAATAAGGCCTGGAATGTTTTTGATACCTTGATTGTTGTGGTCAGCCTGATACCCATTGAGAATGGTGAGATGGCCTTGTTGGGGCGTCTGATTCGTATTTTCCGCGTATTGCGAATGGTGTCGATTATTCCCGAATTGCGCATGCTGCTGAACTCGCTGGTGAAAGCCTTGCCACAGCTCGGTTACGTCATGCTGCTGATGTTTATCATCTTTTATATTTACGCGGCTATTGGCAGCACCTTGTTCCATGATATTAATCCCGAACTCTGGGGCGATATCACCATCGCCCTACTCACGCTGTTTCGAGTCATGACCTTTGAAGACTGGACCGACGTGATGTATGAAACCATGGAAGTCTACAAACTGAGTTGGATTTTCTATCTCACGTTTATCTTTTTCACGGCTTTTGCCTTCCTGAATATGATCATTGGTATTGTGGTGAATGTGTTGGAAGAAGAACACAGCCGCGAACGCGAAGAAGCTGCCGAAGCGAGTGGTGAACCCACGATGTTTGATCTGCAGGATCAGTTGCGGGAAATCCAGCAGCAACTGATGGAAATGAAGCAGGAAAAAGCCCAGACAACTGACGCCTTAAAGTCCGATTAGGCTATCTGTTGAATATGACGCCATAAGGGCATGCCGTTGACATGACAAAATAATCTTAGGGAATTCAGCGATCTACAGGCCTTGTGGCGTGTGAATTTCCCCGATTTATGTTGTCCTGGCAATTATGGAGGATGAATTGTATACACTTTAGTGATCATTTCTTGGCTACACTGATTAGATAATAAGCCTGGAGCTTATCTTCGCCGTGTAGCCATGGAGGTGGCCATGAATAAAGTGTTGCTGGGATGGGCATGCCTTGTCGTTGCCTTGCATGTCCCCTTGAGTCAAGCCAGTACCGATCAGTCGTCCCAAGTGACGAGTGTGCCACACCATCTGCTCGACAAGCATCGTAACAACAGCAAGCCCATTCAACTGGATGAAAGAGGTTTGCATCTCAATTACCCTGAAGAACGCCAGCTGGTGGATTCCCGGCAGTGGCCCTGGCGTGCGATTGGCCAGGTTAATGTGGCCGCTTCCCATTATTGCAGCGGTGTATTAATTGCCCCGGATAAGGTGCTCACGGTCGCTCATTGCCTCTGGGATGCCTACAGCAAAGACTGGTACAGCCCAGAAGACATTCACTTTGTGGCGGCTTATTCACAGGGGAGTTACTTGGCTTACAGCCGAATTCATTCCTTTAAAGCAGCGGGAAAATTTAATGCGGTAGGCCAGATTGATCTGGAAACCGTGCACACCGACTGGGCTGTTTTGGATTTGCGGCAGGACATTGGCAACAAGGTGGGTTTCTTACCCTTGTCCGAGAAGCGCCGAGTCGCGTCCGGTGCGGAAGTGACGCTGGCGGGGTATCGTCGAGACCGGCCCGAGGTTCTAACGGCACAGAAGGACTGCAAAATTCTGGCCTGGAATCGCTCAGGTGCTTCCTTTGATCACAATTGCGAAATCATTCAGGGCGATTCCGGTGGGCCCATTTTGCAACAGCATAAAGGCTACTGGCAGGTGCTGGGTATTCAATCTCTCGAAGCAAAAATGGAAGACAAGCGCTGGGGAGTAGCGGTGGCTACCAAGGCCTTGAATATTCCAAAGCCCTAGTGGTATTCAGCCCCGTCGTTATTGATCTATTGATTGTTCCCTCGCTGTGGTGCGCGAGCTTTGCGACGGGCTTCTTTTTGGGCCGCTTTCTCAGCCTTTATGCGTTCCACTTCAGCCAGCTCCCGGGTAATCATCTCCGGCGTTTCCAATGTGATTTCACCGATTTGTCCACCGCGTAAATCTTTGATCAAGAGTTCGGAAACTTTGTGCAGGTCAGCACGTCCGCCGGCGCGAACACAGGCGCGTCGCTTGGCGATGGCCTCAAGATTATCAATCTCGCTGTCGAACACTTCCTGTAGCTGATAACGCTCTTTCAACAGTTCCGGGTAATGCTTTTGCAAAAAACCGATGGCATAAAAAGCGATGTCTTCATATTCCATCGCGGTATCTTTGATGGCGCCGGAAACGCCCAGGCGGTAGGCGCTGTGTTCATTTTCTACTTTGGGCCACAGCATACCCGGGGTGTCCCAGAGCATAATGCCGTTGCGTAAATTGATTTTTTGCTGGCCCTTAGTAACGGCGGGCTCATTCCCCACCTTGGCAATCGAGCGCCCGGCCAACGTATTAATCAAAGTAGACTTCCCCACATTGGGGATGCCAAGAATCATCGCATTGATGGTCTTAAACTGATTGGTGTCGGGCAGCAGTTTACGGCACAGGTCCGGTAGAATTTTTGCCTTGGAAGATTGCTGATTGGTAATGGCCAGAGTTTTAACACCGGCTTCCTGTTCAAAATGCTGTTGCCAGATTTCGGTGCGTTGGGGGTCAGCCAAATCGGTTTTAGTGAGTACCTTGATGCTGGGTTTATCGCCACGCAACTCGGCAATCATTGGGTTTTGACTGGAATAGGGCAGCCGGGCATCCAGTACCTCGATATACAAATCAATCTGCGAGGCCGCTTCGCGTACTTCTTTTTGGGCTTTGTGCATGTGCCCGGGATACCACTGAATGGCCATAGTATGTTCTCTTGTTGTTTTGTCTTCGCAGATGAATCGGAGGCAGCTTACTTGTTGTCAGCCAGTTGATACCTGGGGTTGTTCAACAGAGGCTGGCTCAACTTGTGGAACTGGCGTGGCGCAATGTACTGCAAAACTTCCTTGCCATCTTCACTGAGTGCAATATCCAAGCCTTTATCGGGGTAGAGAAAGTGGTCGACTTCCTCGGATTGCAGCTGTGTAGCTGCCTGGCCAAAGCGATTCACAATGATATCTTCATCGAGATTGATGGCCGGAATAAAACTGATGCTGGCAATAGGGGCTTGCAGAGCAATTTCCCAGTCGGCATCCGTGGGCAACAGTTTGCGTGCACCGCTGGCCATATAATCGCCGTGTTCCAGATTTTGAATCATCTGCTGCAACTGGCTGGCAGGAATGTCGGCGACGAGAATTAACCTGCCTTGCAATGGACCGGCTTTGTAGTGGCTGATGTAGCTCTCCAGGCTGGCATGATTCTGCTGGTCAATAACAATGGCGCTTTCGCTGTCCTTGGCGATGATCTCAAGTGCTTCGGCCAGCGTAGTATGACCCAGGCGCAAACCAAAGACTTCACTGCTGCCATCTTCAAAGCTGTTGATCTGCCAGGGCAGCCCTTTAACGATACGTTGAGGCGGGCCGTCAGGTGCCGGGCCACAGGCGCTCAAAGTCAGGCCGAGCAGCAGTGCAGCTGCGCTGGGCAATAGCCTTTTTCTGTCAAAATTCGCCAAAATTTTCATGCTAAACTCGTCCTCAATCCCCTGAATTGGCCAAGGCGCGCAGTATAGCAAATGGCGCAATCCAGGAAAAACTCGCCCACTGGCTGAGCCGCCCAGGGCAAGGGATCAAAAAGCAGACAACAAGGAAAATAAGATGCTGATTGAACACTTTATGCCCCGTTTCTGTGAAACCGATGCTCTGGGGCATATCAATAATGTTAGCTATAGCGCCTGGGTCGAGCAAAGTCGGACCAGTCTGTTGATGAATCGAGACGTCATTCGTTTTGCTGACGGCTTCAATTTTGTTTTGGCCAACGTCAATATGGACTTTATGGCCGAAGGTTATTTTGGTCAGCAGGTCAGTAATCACAGCTGGATCTCTGAACTGGGGCGCAGTTCTCTCTCTATTCGGACGGATATCTTTCAGGAACAGCGGCAATTGCTTAAAGCCCGTTCCACTTTGGTGTATTTCGATTTGCAGCAAAAGAAAACCTGCCCAATGCCCGATGAATTTCGAGCGCTGATTGAAAACTCCGCGAGCTATCGTCCGGATTAATCCATTCACTTACAGAGGTTGGAAATATGCAGGCCATTGTTGCCCAGGATTTTGCCGATGATCTTTCCCGTCTATCCATCGTTGAGCGTGAGAAACCTGAGCCCGGTCCGGGGCAGGTCAGAGTTCGTATGCTCAGAGCTGCCGTTAATCCGTCGGATTTCAATTTCATTCGCGGAGACTATCGCGATGCTTTAGGGCGCTTGATCTGGAATTATGGGCAACGCGAATGTTATTTTGATCCAGCGCGGCAAATGACCTATCCCAAGCATCCATATGTTCTGGGTGGTGAAGGTGTGGGTATTGTTGATGCTTGTGGCAGCAGTTTGATGGCACGTCGACTGAAAGGTAAGCGCGTGGCGATCAGCGCTGGTCCACCAGAAGGTACCTGGCAGGAATATACCGTCGTTGATGCAAAGAAAGCGATCCCGGTTCCCGACAGTCTGAGCCATGATCAAGCGGCGATGTACACTATTAATCCATTGTCGAGTTTTGCGATGGTTCGCAAAGTGTTGAAAGTTGATCAGGGTGAATATCTTTTGCAAAGCGGAGGCAACTCTGCGCTGGGAAAGATGGTCATCCGCCTGAGTAAGGAATTCGGATTTCGCACCATTAATATCGTTCGCAATGCGGCTCAACGCGAAGGTCTGCTCGCGCTTGGCGCCGATGAAGTGATTGTTTATCCCGCAGAAGATCTGTTGGCTAGGGTTTCAGAAATTACTCAAGGGCAGGGCGTAAAGTACGCGATGGACTGTATTGGTGGTGATTTAGCCAGTTCCATGGCTCGCTGTCTCGGTGTTTCAGGCACTTTATTGTTTTACGGTACTTTGGGAGCCAATGAGTGCACCATTCCTGCTCGGGATTTGATGATGCCCGGTGCCAGAGTTGAAGGCTTTTTTGCCGGTAACTGGCTGGGGCAGCAATCGGTGCTGAGTTTGCTTTCTACGGTTAGACAAATGGGGAAACTGTCGGCCAAAGGCATTTTTCATTCGGACATCAGCGAAGTGCTTCCTTTTGCAGAGTACCAGCGTGCGCTGGCCCTGAGTCAGGAAGCCGGCAAAGGTGGCAAAGTGGTCTTGAGCTTTTCGGATTAGCGGACGTCGCATGCTGCAAGGCAAAGCGACAGAAGTTACAATAGACGCTCAGGCAGAACACTTTAGCAAACACTATGGCTTTACTCGAAATATACGCCGGCGCCAAAGCCAGGCAACACATTGCGGAAAATGGCTTGAGCCCGGCGGATATATCCACCATCTTCGGTGCATCCGGTGCTGCGAAATGGCTAGCGATTTATGGTCTGGATCGGGTGATATTTGAACAGTGGCTGCCGTCCGCTTCTAATTTCCAAGCCGATAGTGATTTCAAGGGCAAGCAAGCCATTAAAGTTTATGGTACCTCGGTAGGTGCCTGGAAGTTGGCGGCGGCTTGCCAGAGCAATCCCGGTGAAGCTCTGGAAACACTGGCCCATGCGTATATTGATCAGAGTTACGCGAAAAAAGCCAAGCCCGAAGATGTGGTCTACGAAACCGAACGTATCCTGCAAACTTTTTTGCCTGAACCCCATATAGAACAAATTCTCCAACATCCCTATTTGCGTTACAGCTGCGGCGCCGTGAAATGTCGCAGTTTTCTGGGGCAGGAGCAGCCCTGGCGACTGGCCGCCGGGATGGCTGAAGGTTTCTGTCGTTCATTGGGTCGTGGTGGTTACGGCCAAATGTTTGAACGTGCGGTGTTCAGTGATCCCCGAAATACACCGGTTTTACAGGAAGAAGTTGGCGTGCGAACGCAGCATGTGAGCCTGGGGCAGGATAATCTGCGCGCCGCACTGCGAGCTTCTGCGGCGATTCCCTATATTATGGACCCCATTAGCCAGATCGACGGCGCCGAGCCGGGCTTGTATCGCGACGGTGGCTTGCTGGATTACCACCCGATTCCCCAACGTTTCTGGCAAGAGCCGGGGTTGGTCTTGTACCCGCATTTTTATAATTATCTGGTCCCTAACTGGTTTGATAAATTTTATTCCACACGCAAAGCAAAAGCGGCTGATCTGGAAAATGTCATTATGTTATCGCCCAGTGCCGAGTTTGTTGCTCAACTTCCAGATGGGCGCTTGCCCGATCGAAAGGACTTTTCAATTTACAAAGGCCGCAATGAGATTCGCCAACAGCGTTGGCGCCAAGCTATGAACGCGAGCCTTGCGCTGGGCGAAGAGTTTTTAAACTGGGTAAATGGCAACGACTTGAATGCCAATATTCTCGATTTCGGCGAACGCTGATCAATGAGCGTTGCATCCGAATGTCTTGCAGAGTTATCTTTGCCCGACTTGCCTATTCTTGATTTACTGCCTGAACTCACAGAAGCGTTCGAAAGCGCCGCTGACACCTTGATTCTGCAGGCGGCGCCCGGTGCAGGTAAAACCACAGTGCTGCCATTGCTGGCCCTTAAGCTGGATGTGTTTAAAGAGCAGAAAATCATTGTACTTGAACCCCGACGTCTGGCGACTAAAGCGGCGGCGGAACGCATGTCAGCTTTGCTCGGTGAGCCGGTAGGGCAAACCGTGGGCTATCGTGTGCGGATGGAAAGCCGTGTCAGCAAGCGCACACGAATTGAAGTCATGACCGAGGGTTTGTTTCTGCGCAGACTGCAGAATGATCCAGAGCTTGAGGGCGTTGCCCTGGTTATCTTCGATGAAATGCATGAACGTCATCTTGACGGCGACCTGGCCTTGGCCTTGACTCTGCAATCGCGTGATATTTTCCGAGAAGAAAGCCCACTGAAAATTTTGCTGATGTCGGCAACCCTGCAAAGTGAGCAACTGAAAGTGTGTTTTCCCGATGCGCCACTGGTTCGCAGTGAAGGGCGGCAGTATCCTGTGGAAGTGGAATATCAGGGGCAGCTCAGTTTGTTCGGATGCTACCGTCAGGAAATGGCTGATCGTCTGAAAAAGGCTTTGCATATCGCCTTGAAGAAAATGCCGGGCTCGGTGCTGATTTTTTTGCCTGGGCAGGGCGAAATTAAATTCTGTTTGGAATATTTACAGGAACAGTTTGCGCAATGGGAAGATGAAACCAATAACAAACTGTTTTTCTCGCCTTTGTATGGCGACTTACCCTTGGAGAAACAGTTTGAGGCCATTTCGCCCGCAAAAGATGGTTTGCGGAAAGTGGTACTGGCCACCGATATTGCGGAATCCAGTTTAACCATCGAAGGCGTTACCGTTGTGATCGATGGCGGTTTGAAACGCCGTTCGGCGTTTGATCCGAATACGGGTATGAATCGCCTGCTGACTGAACGTTGTTCCAAGGCCAGCAGTAAACAGCGTGCTGGACGGGCGGGGCGAGTTCAGGATGGATATTGCCTGCGGCTTTGGAGCCAGACCGAACAAGAAAGCCTGGCGGATCACGGGCAGGCCGAAATTTTGAGAGCGGATCTCAGCCCACTGTGTTTGCAAGCGGCCGCCTGGGGCGCCGAATGTCTGGATGAATTGCAATGGTTGGATGTGCCTCCTGTTGCCAATACCAGACAGGCTTGCGATTTGCTGGAATCTCTTGGGGCATTTCATGCATCGCAAGGTCACGCTACTCGCGGTCATTTCCCGAGTATGCAGATCAGTAAGCATGGTGAACTTTTGCTGCAACTGCCCATGCATCCGCGTTTAGCGCATATGTTATCTCTGGCGAGCGGCAATCAGGATCTCGCCACAAAAATAGCGGCCTTATTGGTGGAGAAAGATCCATTAGGCCAGCATGCCGGCAGCTGCGATATTGAATTACGTTTGCAATGGCTGGCGGGTGAAAGCGATAGCAAGCACAATCAAGGTGCCCGTCATCGAATTCGCAGCAGCGTTAAGCAAATGACCCAACAGTTGCGGCAGCAAGAAGCCGCGTTGGATTCCAATGAAGAAGAACCCCGCGCGGTCAGCAGCGTTGCGGGTCTATTACTCCTCGCGTATCCAGATCGTCTTGCCAAGCGTTTGCGTCAGCACAGTGATGGACAATACATCTATCAGCTCAGTAATGGGCGGCAGGCCACCCTGGACGCCAGCGACCCCTTGAGCCGAGAAGAGTTTTTGCTGGCTGCCCAAATTGGCGGCCGTAAAGGCCAGCAGTATGATCGAATTCACCTGGCTGCGGCTGCTGATCGAGCCAGTATCGAAGCGAGTTGCAAGGCTCAGTTCAAAACGCAAGCCTATATCAATTGGGATAAGCAGGAAGGGCGCTTTCTTGCTGAGGAGCGTGTGTATCTCGGACGCTTATTGCTGGAAAAGAAAGCATTAAAATCGGTAGAACCGGATGTAAAGAGTTCTGCGTTGATGAATTATATCCGGGAAAATCATCAGGATTGTCTGGTGATTGACAAAAACTGCCAGCAGCTTATCGAACGAATTAATTGGCTTCATCGCTTAGAAATCGACAAAAACCATTTGCACATTCAATGGCCCGACATCCTCGATCGCCTGGAGGGTGTTCTGGCGCCGGAGCTTGCCCGGATTAACAAGTTGGCTGAGTTAAAAAATCTGAATTTGAAGAACAGTATTCTGGCTCTGTTGAGCTGGGAAGAGCAGCAGTATCTCGACAAGCATTTACCCGTTTCGATTTCGGTTCCCAGCGGCGCACAGAAGTCTCTGGATTATCAAAGTGAATCCGCCGTACTGGCCGTGAAACTGCAGGAGATGTTTGGCTGCAGTGAAAGTCCTAAATTACTGAACGGCAAATTGCCTATCAGTCTACAACTTTTATCCCCGGCGGGGCGCCCTCTGGCCGTTACCCAGGATTTAAGCAGCTTTTGGCAAAATGCCTATCAGGATGTCAAAAAAGAAATGAAAGGGCGTTACCCTAAACACCCTTGGCCGGATGATCCTTTACAGGCACCCGCCACCAGTAAAACCAAAGCGGCACTGGCAAGATCCGGTGAGCGCTCGAAGTGAGAATGATCTATGAAAATCAGTAAAGACACCGTTGTTTCCTTTCACTATCGCTTGTGGAACAGTTCTGAAGAACCGGCCCTGGAATTGGAAACCTCCCACGGAGATCAGGCCAGCCTGTATCTGCACGGTCATGGGAATATCCTGCCCGCTCTGGAAGATGCCATGCTGGGTCGCGAAGCGGGTGATGTATTCAGTGTTGAACTGCCCCCTGAAAAGGCCTATGGCTCGAGACGCGAAAACTGGACTCAGCGTGTGCCAATTAAACACTTGATTGGGAACAAAAAGCCGAAGCTCGGACAGATTGTTCACATCAGCACGGATCAGGGGCAGAAGCAGGCAACCGTGATTAAAGTGGGCCTGAAAAATGTTGATATTGATGCAAACCATCCCTTGGCGGGAAAAAATATTCAATTTGATATTGAGGTGCTGTCGGTTCGCGAAGCCACCAGCTCGGAGATCGATCATGGCCACGCCCATGGTCCCGGTGGCCATCAACACTAAATAAAGGCATACTGCCTTTGAATAATATGTCTCCACTCAGGCTTTCCCGAAGCTTTGGAAAGCATTGCAGGGAACTCGTTAAAGGGAAAAGAGTATGTCAGATTCTCTATCTAGCTTGCTAAGGCAAAAGCTTCAAGCGCCGCTTCTGGTGTTGTCGCTGTTGTTACCAGGCGCGCTTATGGCTCAGGTGGAATTGAATCAGGCACCCAGTAAAACCACATCGCTGAGTAAGCCAACGGCATTGCCGGACGAAGCTTCCACTTCAATACCGCCTAATGCCGCCGCAACCCGGGAAAGTGATCGCACTATTTTTAAAGACTGGGTGCTCAATTGCAGCGATGGCGACTGCATTGTTCACCAGTATATTCTGGACGACAAGAAACGCGTGATCAGCTCGGTGTCTTTGCATCAGAAGGGGCCTTCGGTACTCATCACCTTTACGGTTCCTTTAATGACTCGCATTGATCACGGCGTGGATCTCAGTGTTCTGCGTTATGATGACAAGGAAATCTTTAAAAAGAACTATGGCTATTCTTATTGCACCCAAATTGGCTGCATGCTGACTTATCCTTTACAAGATGAATTGATCAATGCAATGCGCGCGGGCAGAAAATTGCGTTTGAATTTCGCGGCACTGGATGGACGAGAAGTGACGTCAGTGCATTCGCTGTTTGGCTTTACCAAGGCGCTCAGCCACTTTGAAGGTTTACCCCAAGCGGCTAAAAGCCAATAGGTTTTGTGTTTGGTGTTCTGATTAAATAGCGCAGCCGTTTCGTTTTTCTATACGTAATCTATTATCAGTTAAGTTCACAACCCGTCAGCACCTGAATCAAATCTTTGGGCGATAGGGCGTCGCCCATGGCGGCCTGGGTTTCCTGGCTCATCTCAATTGCACCCAGTGCCAGATCAACCGCAGCGGATTCCAACAAGACTTCGGCCTGGCGAGGCAATTCCTGATCTTTTATGCGAGCCTTGAAGGTTTGGCAAATCTGATCAATATCCGAGTTGCTGATATCGTGTTTGGCAAAAAGTTTTTGTGGGTCCATGGGGACGTCTCTGCATTTGAATTAATGGCGCCACCATACCCGAGGGTTTCCGTGATGTCGATATCCCACTTGATTTCCAAGCCTTTGATTCATGTCGCGCCCTCAGGGGGTTGTGTAAGTGTTGAGCTGCGCAAAAACAACGCGAAATAGGCTATAATCCGCGCTTTCGACGACTGCCAATGGAAACACTGTGTCCAAAGAACGAAATGAAACCATGGCTGGCTTTTATTCCCGCACAGCCCTCGCTGACAAGCTGGATATGCCCCTTAAAGTGCTGACCAAAACACTTTTGGATGCCGGCTGGATTCAATACGTGGATGAGAGTTGGAAGTTGACGGCCAAGGGAGAGTTTGAAGGTGGTGAGATACGCCACAGTAAGCGTTACGGCGACTATATTGTCTGGCCGTCACGAGTATGTGAGCACGCGATATTTGCCGAACGTGAGCCCGGTAGCCTCAGCGCCTCTGCCATTGCCCAAAAGTTTTCCATCAAGGCCCGCCAAGTCAATGCGCTGCTGGCCGAGCAGGGCCTGATTGAGCGCGATATTCGTGGTTGGCGCCTGAGTCAGTTTGGTCGCCAAAGTGGGGGCAGCATTCATACCCACGAACCTTCAGGACGCACCTATGCGCTTTGGGAGCAGGACCTCCTCGATCGGTTGAAGCCTGTTGCCGCGGAATTGCAGGACCTCGCCGCAGGCAGTCAGCTCAGTGAAGAAGAACTGGCCCAAAAGCACAGCTGTCTAGCTCTGGATGGCCAGGAACATCCCTGTCGAGCCCTTAAATTGGTAGGGGACTGGCTATATCTTGCGGGTCTGGGCCATAGCTGTGGCCGCCCACTGCCGAGAGAGCGCGGCTTGAAAAGTCAGTTCTACCTGCCTGACAGCCGCCTGTATATCGAAGTTTGGGGCCTGGATTTGAGCCCTCAGGAGATCAGTGCCCAGTTCCAGCGTCAGGAATACTATGAACGTGAGGGCAGCCCTTACATCAGTCTGAGCCTGGCGGATCTGGAGCACCTCGATGAGCTTCTGGCCCGACAACTGCTCGAACGCGGTGTGGAATCCTATCAACACCTCTAACCAATTCTAGTAGTCTATAGAACCTCTAGCAGCCCCCAAATTGGAACAGTTCAGACCCTGTTAAGTTGCGCTTTGCCATAATCGCTCCAGATTGAGAAATAATGCATGACCCGAATGATCGTCATGCCAATGGAGGTCGTAGTGCAAACCGTAGCCAATGCAGGGAACGGCATGAAAAGTCTGGTATTTTCCGACACGCTGCTAACCGAAGCAGAAATCGAGTGCTTTGAAGTTGGGCGTCGGTTACAGCGCCGTGCCTTGATTAAAAAGTCCTTCGACGGTCGCGGCTTTTTACAGTCCCTGACCATGAGTTCCCTGAGCTGGTCTCGTTCTTCCTGGTGTTTTGCTCTGCAACTTGTGGTGTATCTATTATGCTTGCCGGTAAACGCCGTCTGGCAAGTATTGAAGCAGATCTGGTTATGGATGTTATTTCCCTTCCGTTATATGGCCACCTATGTACCGCCACGGGGTTTCAGTGCCCCGGGTGAAAAAACCTTGCAGGGCATTCACTATCAATTCACCCCGTATTTTGAGTTACAGGGACACGATTACATTGAGTGCGTCAATCGTTGGGTAAAAATTTTGTACGGACTGGACAAAGCCAAGTACCACAATTTTGCGCGTTACCTGCATCAAGAACGCAAGCGCCTGAAAGACCAGGGGGTGAACGACCCGAGCTTTTTGGCTGTGACTTACCGGAATCAACTGAGCGCAGCGCGTCAACGCCTGAGCAAAGATCTCGGTAACTACTGAATCTCTCCCAAAACTGTTCTAAACCAACTCTAGTCAGTTATGTTCTTTTGCCCGGCCAATGTGCCGGGCTTTTCTTGTCTACTCGCCTTAAATCTGGTTACACTGCGGCTCTTTGACGTGTTAATCACGCACGACTATTACTCGGCTTAAAGGAAACCTGCCATGAGCAATCAGTGTCATGAAGTTGACTATCAAATTATCGGTGAGAGCATGCAGCTTGTCGAAGTGGAACTCGATCCGGGCGAGGCGGTAATCGCTGAAGCGGGTGCGATGAATTACTTTGAAGAAGGCATTGAGTTTGAAACCAAAATGGGCGACGGCTCCGATGCCGAGCAGGGCATTCTTGGCAAACTGTGGGGTGCAGGCAAGCGGGCATTGACGGGCGAGTCGGTTTTTATGACGCACTTTACTCATCAAGGTTCAGGCAAGTCACGAGTCGCATTTGCAGCGCCGTTTCCAGGTAGTATTGTTCCTGTGAACATGTCTGAAATCGGCGGAGAGTTGATCTGTCAGAAAGACAGCTTTCTGTGTGCCGCCAAGGGAACCCGCATTGGTATTGCCCTGCAAAAACGTTTAGGGGCCGGTTTTTTTGGCGGTGAAGGTTTTATTCTCCAGCGCTTAAACGGTGATGGTATGGCTTTTGTTCACGCGGGCGGAACCGTGGTACGAAAAGAACTGAAAGGTGAATCCCTGAAAGTGGATACCGGTTGTATTGTCGGGTTCACGTCGGGCATCGATTATGATATTCGTCTGGCCAGTGGTTTGAAAAGTATGTTCTTCGGTGGAGAGGGTTTGTTTCTCGCGGAGCTGAGTGGAACCGGTACAGTATGGTTACAAAGCTTGCCGTTCTCTCGTCTGGCTGATCGGATTATTTCCCATGCGCCAAGCATGGGAGGCAGTGATCAGGGAGAATCCTAAGGCTTTATAGGACAGGCTCACATTAAAAAGGCGTTGCCGATTAAACGGCAACGCCCCTTGAAGCAGAAAATCAAAACGCCTGCTTGCTTATCTGCCGCTGTCGACGTCGTAGGGGTTTTTAGGCATATGGCCTTCAATGCGCTCGATGGCTTTTTTGTAAACGTCATCTACGCGGGGCAACAAACCAACTTCCATGCGGCGTGACAGCATGGTGATAGGAAACAGACAGTGCTGTGTCTTCGGTACGCAAACCGCGCGACTTTTGCCCAGCTTGTCTTCATAGTTTTGCCATTCCAGCTTTTCTTCATTGACCAGAACCTGGCCGAGTACGGCACCCAGTGCCTGTAGCTTAAGGCGATCATCCCGTTTGATCAGGCTGCGATCAATAATGCGCTGAACCAATTTTAAATCCTGCTTGGTACCGTGCAGGCCGCCACCGAAATTACGACGGCTGATCTCATCGATGGAATCAATTTGTTTTTGAATGTGACTGCGGTCAATCCAGCCCAAATCCTTTACGCTGAGCTCTTTATCCTGTGCGAAAGCGGATGAGCACAGTAAACCCATGCACAAAACGGTCAAAGGCGAAAACCAGCCTCTTGGTTTCAGTTTGCTCTTTGCCATATTGCTTTGCTGCTTCATATAAACTCCTGTCTTCAAACGAGTTAGCCTGTCGGCGCTGCCAGTATAGCCAAGGCGATTGGTGATAGATAGCAGGGGCCTTGAATTCCTGCCTGAGGTATACTGTGACCTTTTTATGTGAAGGACGTTCAAGCCCTATGGCACTCAGCTTCTTTACCGCCAGCTATATGCAGCACGCGGCCCAGGCCAATCAATTTCGTTGTCAAACGCCCAATGTCGAGCTGGGCACCGGTGGTCGTCCGGAATACCTGCTCCGTGAGCTTAAACAGGCTTTTGTGGGCAAAGCCGGGAAAATCCACGGCAATTTCAGCCGGGAGCTGGCCGAAGCCCCATTGAAGCCGTGGTTGCAGGAGCTGCAAGAAGAGAAGATGAGCTTTAAAAGCCTCGGTGAGAAGCTTTGGCAGCACTTTGAAACCAAGCTGGCCGGAAGCAGTGTCGATCTGGATGCCCATATTCTGCTGTTTGTGGAAAGTCTGGCAGAGTGCGATTTTTTACACTTGTTCCTGCTGGATCATAAAGAGGGCCTGTATCTGGATACTGAATTGCAACTATCCGACAGCCTCTACCTCGATATCAGCAAAGTGATCGCCGGCTGCCGCATCAATATTACCGACGCACTGATCGCCGACCCCGATGTTCAGAGTGACAGCCCGATTTCCCTGTTGCGCCCCAGGGGCGACAAGGAACTCAGTGATTTCTTTACCGAAGTGGTCGGCATGGGTGATGCGTTAGACACCAAGGCGGATACCGAGAATTTTCTGGATGCCGTAGCGGAATTCACCAAAGATATGGACGAAGATCAAGCGGCTCTGTGCCGCAGTGAAGTGGTGGATTACTGTATTTCCCAGGATAAACTGGGTGAGACCGTCGTATTTGAGGAGCTGTCCAACGCTCTGGCCGAATCCAAAGCTGTGGAGGACGATGCCAGTTTTGCGAACTTCGTGTCGGACTATCAATCCCAGCGTGATATCGCTAAGACTGAGGAGCTGATTCCCGATCGAGCCAAGTTACGTCAGTTTTTGCGTATCAGTGGCCGCAGTGAGCAGCTGAGTATGAGTTTTAATGCGGATTGTTTGGGAGATAGCATTGTCTATGACCCATCGGCCGACAGTTTAACCATCAAGGCGATACCCAATGCCTTGAAAATGCGTTTGCTAGAACACTTGAACCAAGGGTCTTAATGGGGGCTAGGGTCGAGCAGGGAGTGTCGCTAAAGGCACACGGTTTGAGTGGATAAATGTTGTCGACGAAAAATTCAATTTAACCTATTCAACAACACAAGTGCCAAGCTCATTGAATGCGGAGGAAACTCAATGAAATACCTATCGATTATCTCAATTGCGCTAAGCCTGATTCTGGGCGTGTTTTGCTATCAGCTATGGCAGCAATCGACCGATCTTGCCACGCAGGTGCAATCTCTTCATGAGCAGAATGAACAACTGTCTGCCGAACTGAAAGCCAGCCGGGATGAAATGGGCTTTATTCGCAAAAAGCTGGTAGAGTTTGAGCGTACAAGCTTGAAAGGCATTGCCGATAAGGCCAATGATGCCTTTCTCGATGGCTGGGAATCCCTGATTGGTATCGTTGGTAAAGAGATCGATCAGGCCAGAAAGAATATTGAACAGCAGCGCCAGCATTCACCACAGTCGAATAAGCGTAGCGACGGTTCGGGTAATGGTGGCGGTACAAAGCCCAGCGACGGATTTACGGAAAACCCAAAAGAAACCTGAACCAGCATTAAGGATAACCTACCATGAAAGCCCTAAAAATATTGATCGGCTTGGTCGTTGTAGTGGTCATTGCCGTCGTTGTAATCGCAATGTTGTTTTTAAATAACATCAATCAGCTTACCGTGGATACCGTGCAGGACCAGGGCAGTGCAATGCTGAAAACGGAGGTGAAACTCCAGGCTGCCAATATCGAACTCACCAAGGGCAAGGGCAGTTTGCAGAATCTGACGGTGGCCAACCCAAGTGGCTTCAGTCAGGCCAATGCGGTGGAAATGGGTGCGGTAATCTTGCACATTGATCCTGAGTCTCTGCTGGGGGATGTTAAAGTAATCAAAGAGATCAGTGTTGATGGTGCCAAGTTGCTGGCTGAGCAGAAAAACCTGAAAGACACCAATCTGCAAGCGCTGTTGGACAACATTCAGCAATCGGCAGGACCCGCCAAGGAGGCTGCACCCGCTGAGAAAGGCCCGGATGTGCGCTTGATGGTTGAAAAGTTCCGCTTTACCAACGGTCAGCTAAACCTCAAGAGCGCCCAGTTTGGCGAGCGTTCCATTAATCTTCCTACCATTGCGCTGGATAACATTGGCGATAAAACAACGGGCCTGACACCGGAACAGCTGGGGCAGGCGGTTGTGGCGCCATTGTTGGAACAGGTCAAGGCTGCGGTGACCAAAGAGCTGACGGAGCTGGCAAAAGCCAAAGCTGAGGAAAAATTGAAAGAGAAATTGCAGGAAAAATTGACCGACAAGATCGGCGGTGAAGCCGTCGATAAACTGAAAAGCATATTCGGCCGTTAAGGTGCTTTCTTTTCCAGAGTAATATTCAATCGGGTATCAAGCACGGCGTAGAAATCCAATTTCTGCGCCGTTTTTGTATCGGGGTGAAGATCTACAAGCCAATCTCGTCGGCCAGCCGCTGTAATTCTTCCTCACTGAGTTCGCGTCGATCGCCAATCAGGCGGGCTGGATTCCCCGCCATAATGGCATAGTCTGGAACATCTTTACTGACCAGGCTGCCCATCCCCACGACAGCGTGATGGCCGATACGAACCCCATCGACAATGCCCACACGTGCCCCCAGCCAAACATCGTTTCCCAGGGTGATTCCTTTAGAGTTTACCGCCTGCGCGTGAATCGGCTTTTCCAAAGACATACCGTGGTTAAACGCGTACAGGGTGCAGTAGGGCGCAAGGCGGCAGTTATCCCCGATGTGAATGCCATGCCGGCCACCATCAAGGCTGCAGTGGTGATTGATACTGACCTGGCTTCCCATGGAAATAGGGCCGTGCAATACACTGTCTGCGGCCACAAAGCTGCCTTCGCCGATCTTGATCAGGCGGCCTGGCTCGGCGAACAGTTTGGCTTCAGGGGCGATAAAGCAGCGTTCTGCAATATCGACGGTTTCCAGGGACATCAGCTGCTGTTGCAGGGTGTCCTGCCAGGGTTTTGCCCAACTCAAGTGCTTGTCCTTTAAGCGAAAATAGAGCCAGGGCATAAAACTCAACCTGAGCTTGTGTTGAGGAATGTAGTCTATCTCTTTGTTTTTGCTCATTTTTAGTTCTTCGACGATGTGCCGGACATTCGATTAAAAAAGTTTGATAAGAAAAAGCTATTAGCTAAATTAATCAAATTAAATATCCAAATATACAGGGAAGTGGATAATAACAAACATCCGAGGTGCAGCAAGCGCCATTACTGAAAGCGAGAGGATTTAAAGATGAGTTATACCGTTTTTGGCCGCCCAGGTTGTGGTTTTTGTGAGCAGGCAAAGCGTCTTTTGGGACAGAAGTCATTGGACTTCCGCTATGTGGATATCCATGCGGAAGGCATCAGTAAAGCGGATTTGGAAAAGACCATTGGCCGCCCGGTAAGAACCGTACCTCAAATTTTTAAAGGAAGTGAATACGTCGGTGGCTACACCGAGTTAGCCGCCAGCTTAGCCGAACATTAACCCCTGCCGATCTGCTCTCTCCGAGCGCTTTTGCCCGCAGTTATTCGCCTGAAAACGAGGTGAATACCTCGGGCTTTTCTTTATTGTCGCTTCTATCCTTTCCCTAATTTGCAAAAATCAATATTGCCCTGTTTAATATTTCAACAGTCAGGCCGATAAAACCTTTGAGCGTCCGCGATAGCCGACTTGCTATTGCGTGGCGGAAACGTGTTAATGGCGGTGTGTTTTATGATCAATATTCCCAATATCTTTCGCCCGGGGGTGACTCGCAAAGCACTGAAACGTAAGGTGCCGGGGCAGAGTAATGTCACCCACACACAGGCTACTGATGCCACTGGCGAATACAACACGGTAGATCGCCGTCAGGGTGAGCGTCGTAAGGAAAATAAAGAAACCGCTTTGGACACCCGCAGCAAAAATCGTCGCAAAGACGACGATCAACCCCATATCGATATCAATGCCTGAGTCTGGCGACTCTTCTAAAATAGTTTAGTCTCTGGTCTAAAATAATAAGCTTATTCGTTATTGAGTATAGCGAAAAGCTATTACTTGTATTAGATTAAAATAATTCCCCAATTTATATTCATGGCCTACAGTTAGGCCCTGATGAAATCCACTGAGTAAAGGACAATCTTGTGAGCAGTGAAACCCAATACGATTATGATTTTCTGGTGATTGGTGCAGGCTCTGGCGGTGTGCGCGCCAGTCGCATGGCCTCGGGACTCGGCGCCAAGGTTGCCGTTATTGAAGACAGTGCCCTGGGTGGCACCTGTGTGAATGTTGGCTGCGTGCCGAAAAAACTGTTTGTTTACGGCTCACACTTCAGCGAAGAGTTTGAAGCGGCAGAAGGCTTTGGCTGGAAAGTGGGTGAGAGCGAATTTCACTGGCCAACATTGCGTGATCGAAAAACCGCTGAGATCGAGCGCCTTAACGGGATTTACGGAAATATTCTCGGTGGTGCGAATGTTGAAATTATTCACGGTCGCGGTGTTGTAACCGGGCCCAACACCGTTGCTGTCGGTGAACAGGAATACACGGCCAAAAATATTCTGATTGCTGTTGGTGGCTGGCCTTACGTACCCGAGTTTCCGGGCAGCGAACATGTGATCAGCTCCAATGAGGTTTTCTACCTGGATGAGTTTCCCAAACGAGCTCTGGTTGTGGGTGGCGGTTACATCGCGGTTGAGTTCGCAGGTATTTTTGCCGGTTTGGGTGCAGAAACCCATCAGGCTTATCGTGGCCCGATGTTCCTGCGTGGCTTCGACGATGACTTGCGTGAATTCGTTGCCAATGAAATGCAACAGAAAGGTATCAATCTGCATTTTAATACCGATGTCAGTAAGATTGTTAAAAACGAAGATGGCAGCTTAAAAGTCAGCTTTAATGATGGTCGTGAGCTGGAAGTGGATACCGTTATGTATGCCACTGGCCGACGCGCAAAAACCCCCGGTCTTGGGCTTGAAAATACCAAGGTTGAAATGCGCGCGAACGGTTCGATTGTGGTTGATGAAAACTACCAGACGGCCGAGCCAAGTATTTACGCTCTGGGCGATGTGATTGGTGGCATTGAATTGACACCGGTTGCCTTGGCGGAAGGCATGGCTTTGGCACACAATCTCTTTGGTGAAGGCGGCCGTCGTGTTGATTACGACAATATCGCGACGGCGGTTTTCAGTCAGCCGAATATCGCCACTGTTGGTTTAACAGAAGCCCAGGCCAAGGAAAAGTACGCCAATGTCGATGTGTATAAATCGGACTTTAAGCATATGAAGCACACCTTGAGCGGTTTGCCTGAGCGCACTTTGATGAAAATCATTGTAGATCGTGACAGTGATAAAGTTCTGGGCTGCCATATGGTGGGCAGTGATGCCGGTGAAATTATCCAGGGGCTGGCAGTCGCCATTCGCGCCGGTGCAACAAAAGCGATATTCGACACAACGATTGGTATTCACCCAACAGCGGCTGAAGAATTCGTAACCATGCGTGAGCCTGTTAGTTGATCGCGTTTTGTTTTCGAAACTGGACTGGCGAGAGACCGGTCCAGCGTTTGAAAGCGTGGGAAAAGTTAGCCGTTTCGCTGTATTCCAGTAATTCCGCAATCTGTTCTATCGAGAGGCCGGCATCAAGATATTGCTTGGCCAATTCAAAACGAATGTCATTAAGCAGTTGTTGATAGCTGCTGTTTTCTTCCTGAAGGCGCCGACGCAAGCTGCGTTCGGACAAGTGAAGTTTTTCGGCGAGGGTTTTTATTCCCGGAAACTGGCCGGGCTCGGCCAGCATGAGTGTTCTCACTTTATCAATAAAGCCGCCTTGCTGGCTAAAACTCTGTAATAACTGTTCACATTGTTTTCGTAAATACTGAGCTGCCTGGGCATCCCGTTGAGGCAGAACACCTTGCAGTAAATCCGGATCGAAGAGCAGGGCATTATATGGCTGTCCGAAACTCACCTTGCAATTGAAAAAGCGGTCGTAAAACGCCTGATCACCATTGCCATCGTGCATTAAATAAATGCGGGTAGCCTGCTGTTTTTGCATGGAAAAACTGTTGAAGGCCGTCATCGAGGCGGACATGTCTCTGTCGCTGTATATTTGCAGTAAATCAGCGGGCAGCTCGTAGGCCGGAGCAAATACAAAGCCGGCCAGATCATCAATGTTTTGAATGGATATTTTGAAATGTGAAAAAGTCAGTTCACCGAAATCGGCGACCAATTCCAGCGCCTCAGCAACTGTTGCTGCACTGAGAATGGCATAGCCGAGAACACCATAATTTTGCAGCTCGAAAACCTGACCGAGTTCCAGACCCAGCTCAGGGCTTTTATCCAGTTTTTGGATATTGCGGTAAATAGTAAATTCCTGTTCAAGGCTGAGGGTCTGTCCGTCTTGCAGCAGCGATTCCACATCCAGCGTTGTGCCCGACAGACATCGCTCCGCCGAGAAACCCTTGTCGTGCATTACGCGGAGAATGGGTTGCAAGCCTTTTAAGTGATGGTTTTTGAATTTGGGGGGAGGGTTCATAAGGCTTCTTCAGTGCGTGTTGGCCACTAATTACCGGGCTATCGCTTTTACGAAAGATTATCACAATGAAGATCAATAGGCATTGCTGGAAATAACGTCGGGTATTGATGTTTTTTTGAACGTTTTAGCAAGGGGTTCCATTGGTCTGTTTCTTCGCATTTTGGCCAGACGGTGTGGAGAAATGGTTCGGCCAGCCGATATAAGCAGCATACAGGAGCAGTCGTAGCAGTATGCCCAGGGTCGGACAATGAAAATCAGTAGCTCGCATTTTCCCAATATGCAATTGCCCAAGATGGAATTAGGGCAAACCTCACCAACTTCCCAGACACCCATCCGTGTTGCCGATATTGAATCGGTGAAGGTGTCACTCAGTGATTTTTCCGCGTCTCAAGATGCGCTTCTTGAAGCGGATAAAACGCTTACTCGCTTTGCGGTGTTTCAGGGGCATAACAGCGGATTGTTGATGCCCGAGTCTGAAAAAACTGACCGCATGCAGGCACAACTGGATCGAATTCCCGGCCGGGAAGCCAAAAGTCTGGTGGATTCCGGTTTACTGGATAGTGAAGAATTTCTGGATTTTGCGGAAAGTCTGAGCGATGAGGAACTGACGAATTTTGCCCAGGCTGCTGCAGCTTTGGAGACGCCGCCAAAGCTTAATAATTTTTTCTTTGCCAGCCCGGCAAAACAAAAAACAGAAGCGTTTATGCGCAGCTTGTCCGAAATGGATGCAGGTGTCCGCCGTGAAGTGCTCAGTAAAGCCAGTGAGCTGAGTCAGGGCGTTCCCCTTCGAGAGCCCAGTCCAACCTATTCAGCCAGAGGCGTATTGGCCGAGGGTTCGGCCCAGGCTAATGATATTCACAACTTTGTCAAAACCGTCAATCAACTCGGCGGTGACAGTGATAAACAAGCCGCCCTTTTACAGGGGCTAGGCCACTACCAGGCGGATCAGCAAAGTGGTCTGTTAACCATTGCCGCAGGTGGCGCCGATATGGGCCTGCGTTTGATGGACAGTTTGCAGGTGTTTTCCAAAGACGCCCAGGATGCCACCATTGACTATCTAAAGGGGGTCAGCGATAAGAAATCACCCTTTGAATTGACGGTAACGAAAGCCACCGACCCGGAGAATTGGAGTGGGGCGGTTTTGGGTTACGACAATCACTCCTCCAATGTGGTCGAGGGCATGATCAGTGATATCGTCAGTATCAGCGAGAATTACCGTTTTACTGACGAGCAGTGGCAAGACATGATGGAAGAGTTGGGTGGCCTGGATGCTACAGATCAGCGAGCCTATATCGCTATCACGAAAGGTGGCCTTGATACATTGTTGGATGGCAGCCCGGGAAAGCCGGAAGATGTTAATCAAAATGCCCAGCTGATGGACAATCTTGATCGCCTCCGGAATAGCTCGATTGTGCGGGATGTGGTCTTCAAGTCCGCCGTCGGAGAAGAGCGAGTGAGTGATGGGCAGAGTTATTATGCCCATAAAGAAAGCTCAGACAGCAAGCGCGATCAGGAAGCTATGGTGGAATTTCTGGTTACTGACGCCTGGCTCAATCGGGAAGATGAAGCCCGCACCCTCGTAATCGCCTCCAAGCTCGAGGCATTAGGCGCGGAACAGCGTGATGAGCAGGTGGACACCATCAATGGACTGGTGACCGAGAGAGAACCATTGGCGCAGTCTTCTGACGTCCAGTTGCAAGATGACTATGAGAAAGTTTTACAGCGCAGCGACGTTCTGCGCCACAGTAATGATATTCCGGCCCTGAATGCCCTGGAGCAAACGCTGGATGCCTCTCTCAAGGACAAATTCTGGGCCACTGCGCCGATTATGGAAGGTGAGGTGGATGAGTTTGTTCAGACCCTCTCGGCCATAGAAGGCCCTCAGCAGGCGATGATATTGGAGTATCTGGATACTCTGAAAGCCGAGGCTGAGGAGCAGGGGCTTGCCGACGAAGTGCTCAGGGATACTGCTCTGGACTTTTTGAATGACATCTCTCGCGGCCTCAGGGGCTCTATCAACCCTGACAAAGACCGCCCTTAATTTATTTCCGGTTAAAACGGTCAATGAAGACAAAGGTTGGCCGAAACTCACAAATTTTTGTCCTGCTGCCACATCCTATGAATCGCGAGGCTCCGATAGACTGGAGTTTATGATTTGAGCGGTTTTCTTGGGGCTATCAATGAGCCCGTCTCAGCCCGAAAACCGCAGCCCCAATGCAATAAATGATAAATACAAAAAATCGATAAAGAGAATCATAGGATTATGCGTCAACCCAAGATCGTTATTGTTGGTGCCGGAATGACCGGTATATTGCTGACCATCAAGCTGCGTGAAGCCGGAATATCCGATATCACCGTCCTGGAAAAGGCCGCTAAGGTAGGAGGCACTTGGCGAGAGAATCGCTATCCCGGTGTTGCCTGTGATGTTCCAGCGCATATGTACACCTATTCCTTTGAATATAATCCCGAGTGGAGCGATTTCTTCGCTAAGGGTGACGAAATTCAAGCCTACTTCGAGCGGGTTGCTGAAAAGTATCGGGTTTATGATCACATCAAGTTCAATCAGGAAGTCAGCAAGGCCGAGCGTCAGGACGGCAAGTGGCAGATTCAATGCAAAAGCGGTGAAGCTTATGAGGCGGATTTTCTGATTCACGCCACCGGTATTCTTCACCATATTTCGCTGCCGGAGATTGAAGGTCTGGACAGTTTCCAAGGTGAGATGTTCCACACTGCCCGTTGGAATCAGGATATTGATTTCAAGGGCAAGCGGGTAGGCGTTATTGGAACCGGTTCAACAGCGGCACAGTTTATTCCTGAATTGGTGAATGCGGGTGCTGAAGTGTCTGTTTTTCAGAGAACACCGCAATGGCTATTGAGTATGGGTGCTCAACAATACAGTGAAAAAGACAAAGCCAAAATGCGTGCCCGACCTGGGATTATGCGCCGAATTCGACAGCGTGCCGAGTTTGGTTTGGAGCATATTTTTACCAAAGCCGTAACAGGACAAAAATTGCAGGGCGCACTGCTGAGTTGGGCCTGTAAACGCTATCTTAAAAAGAGCATTAAAGATCCTGTATTGCGGGAAAAACTCACGCCTGATTATACCGTTGGATGTAAGCGGGTCATTATCAATAATACGTTTTACGATGCTATCCAAAAGCCTAATGCTGAATTGGTCACCGAGGGCATCGAGTGCATTAACGAAAAGGGTATTCTCTGTAAGGATGGCCGTCAGCGGGACTTGGATGTGTTGGTGCTATCCACCGGTTTCAAGCCGTTCAATTTTATGCGCCCTATGGAACTGACCGGGCGAGACGGATTGCACATCGACGATGCCTGGGGCAAAAAAATTCAGTGTTATCGCTCATTGTTGGTGCCCAACTTTCCAAATATGTTTTTAATGCTGGGCCCTTACACGCCGATTGGGAACTTCTCGGTCATTGCCATGAGCGAAGTGCAAACCCAGTATATTCTTAAGCTGATTCAAGCCTGGCGCGAAGAGCAATTTGAAGAGCTGGATGTTAAACAAGCGGCGGTTGAAAGCTTTAATCAGCGAATGAAAGCGGGCATCAAGAATACCACTTGGGTAGGCGGTTGCCAGAGCTGGTATCAGGATGAAGACGGCGATCCGATTTTGTGGCCATTTACCTGGAAGCAGTGGTGCAGTGAAATGTCTCAAGTGGATTACGGAGATTTGAGTTTGGAAAAATAGTGGGCAGGATGTGCATTTGGTTTTTCAAAGGGTGCATTTAGCTGTTATCGCTACGCCGTACAGTGATATTGAGGTCAGCGCCAGGTACGTCGAGATCCAGCAGTAAAACCGTAATATGTTGGCCGGTTGGGCTAATGTGTATACCCGGTAGTTGCAGCCATTGTTGCAGTTTGGCCTGCTGGGCGTTTTCCTGCCCATTCTGCTTGGGCGCTTGATACAGACGATGCTCTCGACTTTGACTGAAAATCAATGCACCTTTGTCATCTTTGATTTGTACTGAATAGCTCAGGGCTTTTTTCTCCTGCTGGTTCTTGGCAATCGGGTTGATTTCAAGCAGAAGTGGGCCGTGTTCATCAATGGCGATGCTGAGTTTTACCTTTTTGTTTTCACTCAGTGCATTTTCTTCAAGTTGTTTTGAATAGAGCAGTTCAGTGTGATTGCTGCGATTCAATTCGGTCCAGCAATACAGGGAAAGCAGGCAGAAGATGGTTCCCATCGCCAGCGGGGTAAAGTTGTGGCTGAAATCGTCTTCCGTTCCTTTGCGCATAAAACGCTTCAGGCTGATGAAAATCCCATACAGGCCGGCGGCGCCCAAAGCGCTGCCCAAAACCATCAGGAGCAGGCTGGCGATATTCATTGATGTTGCCGCCAGAATTCTTTTTCGCCATTGGGGCGCGTGATCAGCATACGCCCATTTTCAATGTAGTAACGTCCATAGAGGTACCATTGCCCATTCTCCTGCAAGGACAATAAGCGATCGCCGCTGGCCGCTTGTTGAATCCTCCAGCGGCCGGCGGGGGTGCTTTGCGCTCCGGAAATGACATTGCTGTCCGGGCCACCGCCAAAACTCTGGCTGGCGCTGTATACATCACCATTGGGCCTGAGTTCTACCCAGTCTTGGGACCCGAAGGAATATTCGCCGCTGGTGTAGGATTCTGAATAAACCCAACGCCCCACTAATTGATAATCCAGTGCTTGATGGTTTTGTTGCTGTGCTTGAGTCGGAGTTTGGTTTGCGCTGGGGGCAGAGTTATTGTCCGGGCGCAATAACAGTGTTTGCGGCTGGGCAAATGCGCCTTGCAAATACATATGCAGATTTAAAGTGTTATCAGAGAGTGGATGAACCTGCACAGCAACCTGGGCGCCGGCCTGATCGGTCAGATACCCTTGAAACGAACTTCCCTGCAAGTGACTGTTCAGAACATAGCGGTAGTTGTCGACCAGAATCGAGCCGCTGAGCTGATTTTCTTTGCGTTCGAGTTCAGCTTGTACGGGCAGAGTCGCGGCGGCACCGTTGCCTGAACGTTCAAAGGACCCCGAATAGCTGAGCGCCAAACTGAACGAGCTTAGCAAAATGGAATAAGCGGTGAGAAGCGAAGTGAAAAGATAGTGGCGCATATCCTGTGCTGTACGTAGTGTCGGGAGGGATACACTATTGTCGACAAGCAGGGCAGTTTGGAGTAGTGCTAAAACTAGTGAGAACTCGCGTATTGTGATCGCTAAAATCGGTCATAGATTTGGGTGGAAACTACAAATAATTGCGGACAATAAAAAAGCCTGCGGTTTATTTAAATAGCAGGCTTTTTTAGGCATTTTTGAGCAAATAAAATCAGAAGTCGTAGTGCGCCCAGATAGGACAGTGATCCGATGGCTTTTCCATGCCTCGGACATCGTAGTCAATATCCGCATCTTTAAGTTTTTCAGCCAGAACTTTCGTGTGCATGATCAGGTCGATGCGCAGACCGCGTTTGGGTTCACGCTCGAAACCACGGCTGCGGTAATCAAACCAGCTGAACTTGTCGTCGCGCTCGGGGTGAATTTCACGGTAGCTGTCGCTTAAGCCCCAATCAGAAAGGGTTTTTAGCCACTCGCGCTCCTCAGGCAGGAAGCTGCATTTGCCGTCTTTGAGCCAGCGCTTGCGATTGCTGTCACCAATGCCAATATCAATATCTTCCGGAGAGATATTCATATCGCCCATAACAATCAGATTGTCTTCCGGCTTGCAGTGTTCGCCCAGAAAGCCCATCAAGTCGGCATAAAAATTACGTTTATTAGGAAACTTGACCGGGTGTTCGCGGTTTTCGCCCTGGGGAAAATAACCGTTCAAAACCGTAACTTCCTGACCATTAACATCAAAGCGTCCACCAATAAAGCGGCGCTGGCTGTCTTCGGTATCTCCGCTGAAGCCTTTAAAGGTTTCTTTGAATGGGTGGCGGCTTAGCAGAGCAACTCCGTAGTGGGTTTTCTGACCATGAAAGGCAACATGGTAACCCAGTGCTTCAATATCAGCGATTGGAAAGTCTTCATCGGTTACCTTGGTTTCCTGGATGCCGATGAAGTCGGCTTGATGGGTGTCTTTCAGCGCCTGCAGTTGGTGCAGGCGCATACGAATGCTGTTGGTATTAAAAGAAATAGCGCGCATATAGCAAATAAAACTCGCAGATTATTAACGTTTGCTTACTTTCGGTGATTGTGGGCGCTTGGCGTATTGCCCACGCTCAGACTGCAAGCGTATAAAGTCTGCCATTATATATCCGCTTTCCATCAAAAGTGGATCTTTATCCGGATTAATACGGCTTTCCGGCTCCTGGGTTTGCGCAGCGGTTTCTTCGCTTTCGTTTTCTTCCTCTTCCTTACCATCGTTTTTGTAGGCTTCGATATCCGCAAAAGGCTCCATACCTTTACCGGTACGACGTTTGTTTTCCAGAGCGAAAGCCTGTTCCTCGCGCGCTTTCTTTTCAGCACGACGGGTATCTTCATTCAGGGAAACAAATTTCTTTTCCCGTTGCTTTTCAATGATGTCGAGCTGGGAGAGGAGATGAATAAAGTCCGGATCTTTATCAACGCGATCTTGATGCAACTTTTTCAGAGCGGGTTTAATGTCGGCGATATTATCGTAAGTCCCGTGGGGTACCCGGTGAATGGTGTCCCAGGCCAGGGCATTGTCGTAGGCACTTTCGCCCACTTCCTCAACATCGACCAGCGTGGGCAGTGCAATATCAGGCAACACGCCACGGTGTTGGGTGCTGTCCCCAGAAACGCGATAAAACTTGGATTCGGTAATCTTCAGGCGACCCTGATGAACCGGGCTCAGGGATTGTACGGAACCTTTACCAAAGGTTTGGGTGCCCACAACCAGACCACGGCCATAATCCTGAATTGCACCGGCAAAAATTTCCGAAGCCGAAGCACTCAAACGATTGGTCAAGACCATCAGCGGGCCTTGATAAACCGGAGGGCGACGGGAGCGATGGGTACGGCTGATGGACTGATTAGCGCGGCGAATTTGAACCACGGTGCCGCTATGGATAAACAGATCGGTCAACCAAGTGGCTTCTTCCAGAGAGCCGCCGCCATTATTGCGCAGATCGAGGATAATTCCGTCGACCTTGGCCATTTTCAGCTCGTTGAGTAAACGCAGTACATCTTTTGTGGTGCTTTTGAAATTTGGGTCACCTCGGCGGTAGGCGCTGAAATCCAGATAGAAAGCGGGCAGGTCAATAACGCCGAGCTTGTACAATTTGTCGCCATCGCTGACCTCAAAGACATGGCTTTGGGCTGCCTGTTCTTCGAGCTTCACTTTGTTGCGGCGAATTTCGACAATTTTATAAGCGCTGTCGTCACCGTCTGGCAAAACCTGCAAGCGAACCAAGCTACCTTTTTTGCCGCGAATCAGTTGAACCACTTCATCCAGACGCCAGCCGATCACGTCCACCATTTCGCCTTCGCGACCCTGGCCAACAGCTACAATACGATCAGAAGGTTTCAGGTCACCTTGTTTGTCGGCTGGACCGGCGCTGACAATGCGAACCACTTTGGTGTATTCATCTTCGGTTTGTAAAACCGCACCAATGCCCTCGAGGGAAAGGGACATATTGATGTTGAAGTTTTCCATGGTGCGCGGAGACAGGTAATTCGTGTGTGGGTCATACAGCGCACCCAGAGCGTTCATGTACGCTTCAAAGGCATCATGGGTGTCTTGCTGCTCAACGCGCTTCAGTAAATTACCATAGCGACGCTTCAGGGTTTTTTTGGCTTCATCAAGGTTTTTGTCAGCCAGCTTGAGGTTGAGCAGGTCGCTCTTTAAGCGTTTACGCCAGAACTCATCCAAATCGGCCTTTGACTGGGCCCAGCGGCGGAGGTCCGGGTCGAGGTTTAATTCTTCGTCTTTGCCGAAATCAACTTTGTATTCTTCGCTGTTCAGTTGGTCCAGAATCCACTGGGTGCGGTCACTCAGACGCTGGCGGAACAGATTGAAGATATCGTAACCAGCGTCCAGCGAGCCAGCTCTCAGCTGATCATCAAACTGGCGCTTGTATTCGGAAAAGAGGGCAATGTCCTGGGCCTGAAAGTAGGCTTTATAGGGATCCAGGCGATCCAGATATTCATCAAACAGCCGCTGAGACAAGCTATCGTCGATATTCTGGCGACGGTAGTGCTGGCTGTTCAGGGTTTCGAGTATGTCTTGCGCGGTTTTTGATTGATCTTTGTTGTAGCTCAGCTCTTGAAGGGCTTGGGCTGAACCTGGAAATAAACTTAAGGCCGTGCTTACCATGAAAACTGACAATGGCAGGCAGAGAGATAAGGCAGTTTTTCTCATAATCATAATCGCTATTAAACCCCGAAGGGTATTATTGTTACATCCTGTGATCTGAACCGGCGCTGAGTGAGCTGTGGCCTACTGCTAATGGCTGGATCAACATAAGTACGGACTTATAGACTCAATATTAGCCGGTTTGCTCCCGGCCCTCCATGATAAGAGTGGTTTTTGCGGTAAATGCCTAATGTTCCGTACAAAATTCCTACAAATCGGGTCTAAAAGTATAAACCCTTACTCATTGCTTATTCCCTGAGTAGACTGATAAGAATCATAAACACTCCTTGATATCACCTTAAATATACCCGCTAAGCTATTGACCGGCATATAATAATTAAATCTATCAATATGCAGAGAGTAATTGTCCGTATTAACCCTAAGAACAGTGTAGTCCTTAGGATAGACTGCACGCGATTGTCTGATCACCATTCATCACTAATGTTTTAGCGATCGCTAACAAATCGCTAACAAGTAGTGGCCGCAACTTCATGTGTCCATTTCACCTGGGCAAAGTCAGGTTCGAGAGCAATTTAAGGAGTATTAGGGTGCCGATGTTAAATGCCATAGACCGCGTCATGTTGGCCGTTCAGAGTGTGGAAAGTGCTCGTGAGGCTTATTGTGAAGTTCTGGGCCGAGAACCCAGCGAGGAAGGCACCGATGCCCGCCTCGGTGTCGCCTATTGTCGATTTCGGCTGTTCAGCAGCTGCATTGAATTGCTGAGCCCATTGGACAATTATGACGGTGATAGCCCTTTGTTCAAAAGGGCACAGTGGCAGTTGGCGCATCATGGTGAGGGGATTATGGCTATTGCCTTTGCCACTCAGCAGCTCGATGACTGCCTTGCTGTATTCGAGGAGCAAAAGCTGGGGGTTAAGGTACTCGATGCGGATGGCTATCTGAAAAACTCGCGCATGATCCAGTTACAGGAAGATCATTGCATGGGGCTTGGCTTGTTGGTTGTGGAGACAGAAGACCGATTGAGTTTGCCGTTTGCAAAACCCTCAACAGAGTCTGGCCACGGGCTTATCGATGACGTTGATCATATTGTGTTAAATACCCGGGACAGCGACACTTTGAAACACTGTTTTTCCGAACAGCTGGGCTTAGCCCTGCGTCTGGATCAAAGTCGTGAAGAATGGGGGGTACGTCAGTTGTTCTATCGCGTGGGTGCAAACATTCTTGAAGTCATGGAATTTCTTTCAGAAGAACAAAAAGCCAAAGCCGATTATTTCTGGGGGATCGCTCTGGCGGTTCCGCGTCTTGATCCGTGTTTGGAGCGTTTGCGCGAAACCGGTATCGCTGTGAGTAATGCGCGAAAAGGGCGCAAGAAACACACCCGCGTCGCGACCCTAAAAAGCCATGATTGCGGTGCAGCAACCTTACTGATCAGCCAGGAGCGTCCATAAGACAGGGGCTTATTTACGCCTGGCTTTTACGCTGGCGCCGCCACTGCAACAAGGCCAATGTGAGGTTGGCTGAGATGATAAGAGAAGCCCCCAATACCATTTCAAGGCTGATATCTTCGTTCAGCACAAAATAGCTGGAGATCATGGCCAGCGGCACATAGAGATAATAAATCATCGCGGTGAACAAAGCGGGCAACTCGGTGCTCGCTTTTACCCATAAGCCATGGGCCAGCACTGTACAAATCACCCCCAGTGCCAGTAACTTGTTTACGTCCAGCATTGTCTCAGGGGGTTCGAAATCCCGGACGAAAAATAAAAATACCAACAGGGCAAAAGCAAACTGCCCCCAGGTTCGCGTTAAGGTCGGAATCTCGTTTACGCGCTGGTGTAGCAGTGGCATCGCGCCGTAAAGTAATCCGCTGATTAAGCCCACAATCAATCCCGGCGTACTGCTTTCCTGCCAGTTCAACGGCGGTGCCACTATAATGCAGCCACCAATGCATACCGCAATTGCCAGCCATTCCGATACACGAATTTGATACTGTTTAAACACCACGTTCAACAGCAGCAAATGAACGCCATAAGTGGATACGGCGATCGCGGCGAGTGCGGCGCCGGCGGCTTTAATGCTGTAAAAATAGGTCAACCAGTGCACGCCAAAACACAGGCCAATCCAAAACAGGCCAAGCCACTGTGTTTTATTGAGTTTGAGCAGAAGTTGTCGGTAAAAAACGAATGGGCTGATCAGCAAAAGAGCAATGCCCAGCCTGAAAATGCCAATACTGATTTCATTGGCAGAGGTTGATTTCACCAACACCGGCACCATCGACATACTGGTTACGGCCAGTAGGGCAATAAGGATCAGTCGAATGGGCATGGGAACTCCAAAGGTCAAAGGCGCAGGGATGATAGTTCATAGGGCGCCCAAACAAAAGCGTAAACACTTTGAAAGCCTGGTAAATTGGCCCTGGAGAACAAGTCAGAAGTCTGACCTTTAAACCTCAGGGGGATAAGGCGCTCAGTAAGCGCCTTTTGCCGAAATGACGGCTGGAATGGTACGCAGTAAAATCAATATGTCCTGGAAAGGGCTTTGCTCGGCAATATAGCGTTTATCGAGTTCAAGTTGTTGATCAAACGCGATATCGGCACGGCCGGATACCTGCCACAACCCCGTAATGCCTGGTAAAACCTTCAGGCGAGCCATATCGCTCAGAGCGTACTGCGCCACCTCAGTAGTGAGTGCCGGACGTGGGCCAACCAGGGCCATCTGACCGCAAACCACATTCCACAATTGTGGCAATTCATCCAGGGAATAGCGACGCAGATAATAACCAAGCCCAGTAATGCGCGGATCTTTTTTAAACTTCAGACAGATACCATCGCGACTGCTTTCACTGGCGTCAGGCGCGACATAGTTCGGATCATTTTCAGTGTACATGGTCCGCAGTTTATAGAAACCAAAGTGCTCACCATGCTTACCCACTCGCACCTGTTTGTAGATGGCGCCGCCCTGGGATTCCAGGCGAATTGCCAAAAAGATTAGCAGTAACAGCGGGCTCAAAACCAGCAGGATAACAAAGGCAATACACTGTTGAAAAAACATGGGCAGGCCTCGATGACCACTTTGGTGTGCTCGCCAACCCCGAGGCACCAGAAGTTCGCCAGGATTATCAATAAAGCGGAAATCGACACGTGAATTTATCATGATTATTTCTCCTTATTGGCTACGCTTCATGCGGAAAAGTCGAAACAGATACAGTGGGTTGCCATACACATAACGCTGCCATTTCTGGCGAGGTTCCTGTGCCAGACGCCATAACCACTCGAACCCCATTTCTCGCAAAAACAGGGGGGCTCTTGGAATGTTTCCCGAGTAATAATCGAATAAGCCACCTACGGCGATTGCCTTGCGACAGCTTAGGTGTTTGCGGTTGCGTTCCAACCATTGTTCTTGCCGTGGAGACCCCAAACCAAGTAACAAAATATCGGCGTGACTGCGGTTAATTTTTTCCAGCAATTGCTTTTCATGACGCCCCTCATCGTCGTTTTCAATGTAACCATGTTGAACGCCGGCGATATGAATAAATGGGTAGCGTTGACAAAGATTGCGTGCCGCCTGCGCGGCAACGCCGGGCTTGGAACCCAACAGAAATATTTTCAGACCGCTTTCCTGGGCTCGTTCGCAAAGGCGTGGCAGTAAATCCGTTCCATTGATATTACCTTTGAGATGAACCCCTTGCTTGCGAGCGCCGAGGCGAACACCTGAGCCATCGGCAAACACCCGATCGGCACGGTTAATTGCTGATTTTAACGCTTTGTCCTTGTGGGATTGGTTAATGGAATTGACGTTGACGAAGACGCCGGTTTCACACTCGCCGGAGTAAGGACTGAACAGCCAGTCAAGCGCTTCTTGCATACTGTTGTTGTTGATTCGAAGTCCGAATAGGTAGAAAGAATCCGGGCGGCGGAGTTTCTCGCCCGAAAAAAATAATTGCGTAAACACTGAGCGACAAAACGAACTCACGTAACGAAAACCACGCAGTGAATCGAATTGCTGTTCCAGACTCAGCGTTTCATTGGGAGGAATGAGACCGATATCCCGATGGGCCGAGGCGAGGCTTAACAGACCGGGTGCCGGTGCGCTGTCGACAGACACCTCTGGAGCTGAACGGCGAGTCTCCAAGGTGGCGTTCGAGGGCAGGCGGTCGATTCCGAACAGACTTAAGTTGCCTTTCATCACGCTCAACAGCAAGCCACAGTTCGCATAATCCGTGTTACGCAGGTACAAGAGATGAACTGGACGATGAAGAGCATCTAATGCGATCTCCCGGCGCAGGCAGGGTTCCGAGCGGAAATAGGAGCGGGCAGCCGCCAGGGCATAGACAGGGCTGCATAGAATCAGACCGGCGCTGGCGATGGTGATATCGAAAACCCGGCTGAAAGGGTGCTGCCGGGTGGATAAGCGATCTCTGCTGTGCATGGCAAACTCCTGTTGTGGGATTCAACAGGGCTGTTGCAAACAGCGTTCCAGCTTCAATATAAAATATAAGTTACTGATTTTTATATATATTTAATTTTCTTTTGTGCAAAATTTAGAAGCTTCAATCTACTGAGTTCCATTTTGCATCGCAGCTTGCAAAAATGAACAAGAAAGGAAAATTGAAAAGCGACAAAGCTGCGATAGGGCTTGTACTTCCCAAGGCGAAATTCAGCCTTTTGGACTAAACTGAATGCGCCAGCAACGAGTTTTTACGGCCGAAGGTATGGAACCCAATACAATTGCACGACGCAGACCCTACACCATCTTGTTTGTCGATGACGAACAAGCCATTTTGAACGCCATCGAGCGTCTGACTTTTGATAGCGATGCAAATTGCCTGTTCTACGAATCACCACTGAAAGCACTCGAAAAACTGCGTAAAGACCCGGTAGATATCATTGTCTCCGATCTGAATATGCCCGAAATGAGTGGTGTTGACCTCCTGGCCCAAGTGGCCAGCGAATATCCCGAGACCATACGCCTTGCCATGAGTGGTATGAACGAGAAGGAAACGGTACTGGAGGCCATTAATCAGGGGCGAATTTGGGGCTATATCACCAAGCCCTGGGACAATGAAGAGTTGCTTGGCAGTCTGGAGCAGGCGATTTATCTGCGCAGCCTTATCCTTGAACGTTTGATGCTGCAACGCAGTGTGAGTCAGTTAAGTTGCTTGAACCATGAGGGTTTTGAAAATTTTGTGGGTGACAGTCTGGCCATGCAATGCGTTTACCAGATTATCAGCCGCGCTGCGCCCAGTGATGCCAGCGTGTTTATTACAGGCGAGAGCGGCACTGGCAAAGAGCTTGTCGCTGAAGCACTGCACCAGCGCAGTCGTCGCTCAGAAAAACCTCTTGTTACCTTGAATTGCGCGGCGATTCCCAGCGAATTGCTGGAGTCGGAGATATTCGGGCATGTTAAGGGGGCCTTCTCAGGCGCTGTAAAAGACCGTGAGGGCCTGGCCAGTATGGCCGATGGTGGAAGTTTGTTTCTGGACGAAATCAGTGAAATGGACATTGGATTGCAGTCCAAGCTGCTGCGTTTCATTCAAACCGGCAGTTTTTCCAAAGTGGGCTCCAGCACGATGGAAACCGTGGATATACGCTTTATCAGCGCCTGCAACCGCGACCCAATGAAGGCCATCGAGGAAGGGCAATTACGGGAAGATTTGTATTATCGCCTGAATGTGATTTCTGTGGATATGCCACCTCTTCGAGACCGGGAGTGGGATGCCCTGTTACTCGCTAATAACTTCTTGCAGAGCTATGCCTCTAAGGAAGACAAGCTGGTGGTGGCCTTTGATGAACAAAGCGAGGCGCTCATAGGCAATTACCACTGGCCAGGAAATGTTCGCCAATTGGAAAATGCGGTCAACAGCGCGGTGATTTTGTGCAGCGAGCAACTGATTTCAGCGGCTGACCTCAATAACACTTTGAAATTACCTCCTGAAGAGCTTGAATCATTGACGCGCCGTTCTATGGGAGCGAAGCCACCAGTAGCTGCAGTGGCAGCTATTCCACCCCATTCCCCGGCAAACATTGATGCTCATATCGATGGGAATGGCGCTGAAACGGCGGTTTTGAATCCAAGCAGAACCCGCACTGATGTGCCAAAACCCCTCAGCGAGGTAGAGCGGGAAGCCGTAGAGCAGGCATTGGCACACTGCGACCAGAACGTTGCCCGGGCCGCGGCTCTGCTGGAGGTAAGCCCCTCAACCCTGTATCGCAAGTTGCAGCAGTGGAGTGATTAAGGGGAGTTTGCCTCTCTGGGCTTTCTGTTCTGCCTCGCAAATTGCGAATAGTCTTACTGCTGTTGTTAGATAGAGCTTTAATATTGCTAATAAAAACAATGGCTTAGTGTAATTTTTCTCGCTTGGCCCGGATATTGAAAGTCTCCATGAAAAGGAGACTGGATATGGACTCGCAAACCCTCAGCTCGAAACGACGTTTTGTGCACAATTTGGCCTCACTGCTGGGCGGTGAGGGTGCGCATCGTGTCAGTCGTCTGCTTAGCATTATGCTGATTGCTCGGGCATTGGGCGTTGAAGAGTACGGCACCATGGTCTTTGTGGGGCTGTGCCATGAGACTTTTCGCAGTCTCTCTCGACTGGCGGGTGGTTCGCTTATTATTCAGTGTCGAGATGATGACCTGAAATGGATGTGTGAGAATGCCGGGGCGCTCAATTGGGGCCTTGCGCTGGTTACCGTCATTCTGCAATGCACGCTTGCCGAATTGATTGCGGTGTATTTTGAGCAGCCATCAGTTGCCTTTCTCTTGCAAGTTCTCAGTATCAGTCATCTCCTGTATCCGCTGGTTATGGTGCGCGTTAATCTTCTGCATCGACATCAGGCGCTCAAAAAATTTGCCTTACTCAGCACCCTTTGCGTCGTTGTGGAAGACCTGAGTTGTGCACTGGTCGCGATTTATACTGAAAACGCCTGGTGTGTGGTGGTAGCCAAAATCAGTTCAGCGCTACTGTGGTGCGTTTTGTTTTATCGATACACCGAGCACGACTATCCCGTTAAATTCGACATCAGCCATTCGCTACGCTTGCTGAAAACATCCAGTCGGGTTTTTGTGTCAGAAATTTGCAAGCAACTTCGCAGCAGTTGCGATGTTTTTATTGCCGCGCGAGTCCTGGGGCCCGAAGCGTTCGGCTTGTACAGCTTCGCGAGAAACGCCGCCATCGGTATCGCACAATCACTGGGCAATGCCTATATTCATGCTTTGTATCCCCACCTTACAAAACTGGTTCAAGCTCGGCAAGCTGGCAAAGGCTTGCTAAATGCTTACGGTTTTGCCTTGTTGATCTCAAGCCTGTTTTTTATTCAATCATTGGCTGCTGAATTTTATGTGCCGCTGCTCTTTGGAGAAAAATGGCAAGCGGCCAGCACCCTCGTGGCCTTGTTGTGCTTTGCAAGTGTTGCAATCTTGCTGCTTGATACCAGTTTGCTATTTCAGCGTTGTCTATCCCGTTTTACGAGAGAGCTGATCATACAGGCATCGGTGTTGATCGGCTTGTGCGCGAGTTTGTTGTACAGCGATGTGCGCACTGCCGATGAGTTTGCCAGAACGTTTGTGCTCAGCCTGGCGTTTTTGAGCATTATGGTTATGAGTAGCAGTGCCATTTCATTATTGACATTAAGACACCTGGGAGGTCGTTATGAATATGAATAGCCCACCGATTTTTTCGGTTGTTGTGCCTATGTACAATGTTGAAAAGTATATAGATGAGTGTATTCAATCCATTCTCGATCAGACGTATGAGCGTTTTGAGATTATTTGTGTAGATGATGGCTGCACTGACAAGACAGTGCACAAGGTCAAAGCCTATGAAGACAGTCGCATTCGCCTTATTCAGCAGGAAAATGGCGGCCTGTCTGCCGCTCGCAACACGGGCATACGTTATAGTCGAGGGTTGTATATTGCGTTTCTCGATTCGGATGATTTTTGGCATCCAGACAAACTGCAAGCTCACTTCGATCATTTTGAAGAAAACGCCAATCTTGGTTTGAGTTATACAGCTTCACTCTTTGTGGATGAAGAAAGCCGAGAGATGGGCATTGGGCAACATCCCAAGGTAAAACAGATTACGGCTCGCGATATTTTCTGCCGAAACCCGGTCGGTAATGGTTCTGCGCCCGTACTGCGTCGTGCAGCCCTTAACCAGATCGCATTTTTCGATGCTGGTGATCAGGGTAAGGACCGGCTGTATTATTTCGATGAAAACCTGCGTCAGTCCGAAGATGTCGATTGCTGGTTGCGTTTGGCTTTAAGCACACAGTGGGCAATTGAAGGTATCGATCGTGCACTGTGTTACTACCGTGTGAACAGTGAAGGTTTATCTTGCAATCTGGAAAAGCAACTTAGCAGCTGGGAACGAGCCATCAGCAAGCATCGTGTTCGTTTTAAAAGCTTTTACGAAAAGCACTACAGCCTGGCTAAGGCCTATCAGCTACGCTATCTTGCTCGCCGGGCTGTAATGAATAAGCAAAGTTCTGCTGCCCTGGGGTACGTAAGTCGTTCTTTGTACTGTAATATCTCGGTGCTTTTCCAGGAGCCCGGTCGAACCGCAATGACCATTGCGGGCGCATTTTTAACTTTGTTTCCAGGGTTTATCTATCGTGCCGTTCGCGATCTGGCTTTTGCCAGCTTAGCCAAACCCAAACAGAGTGGATAACAGCCAAGCATTAAAAAAGGGGCTTTAGCCCCTTTTTTTAATGCCTCATGATACTCCATGGCGTCAATATTGTTCTTGTTGATTCAGTGTCTCACGCCAGCGACGGCGGTAACGAAGCTCAGACAGGCGTTTTTGATTTGAGCCAGTTTTTGTTGCAGAAAACGTTGAAGACAACAGGGCATTGCAGTACTGGGCCATCGCGATTGCTTTGCCTTTACACCATACCGCACTGGCCCAAATAAGATAACAGGCGGTCTTGCTGTCGTTCATCCGGCGGAAGGCCTTGCTTAGCAACCTGAGAGCGACCTGGGCATTGCCCGACTGAATGTTTAAGCGGGCGAGCTGACGCAAATGGGTGACACTACAGGCGATTAATTCTTCACGTAACAAAGAGTCCGCGGGCAAGCGTTCAGCCAGTTCGCAAAGCTGCAGGCTATAAGCGCATTCCGATTGTTCGGGTTGGCTGTCACAAGCTCGATCCGCAACCTCGATACGATACAAGCTCAACTGCAAAGGCGAATAAGCGATTTGCGAACAGAGGGCGGCACGTTGCCACAGTTCCTGGTCTTCTCCCATTCTCTGGCCTACCGGAAAGCCCTGAAGCTTTTGCAGAAGCGTTTTGGCAATGCAAACGCTTGAGGAATTAAAGGGCAGGTCTCCTCGGGCTACCATGGCAAAATAATTACGCGAGTGTGCTACGAAGCGATAGCGGGCCTGCTTGAATTCCTTGTCGGCCAACTCATATTGGTAAGCTGTTGCCAGCACCGGACAGGCGCGGCTTTCCTTGTGTAATTTCTCGATTTGCTCGAGGTATTGGGGCAACCAGGCGTCGTCAGCGTCCAGAAAGGCAATGTAGTTACCTCGGGCAACGGCTATCCCGTGGTTTCTGGCGGCTGACACGCCCTGGTTGTTCTGGCGAATAATACGAATGCGATTCCACTCAAATGGGCGTTCTGCGGCTTGCTGTTCAGCGATATGACGCTCAACACAGTCGACAGATCCATCACTGGAACCGTCATCGATTATCACAATCTCGTCTGCAGCGCGGCTTTGTTGAATCACCGATTCCAATGTGCCGACGATGGTGTGTGCCTTGTTGTACAGAGGGATCACAACGGTAATGTTTAATGTTGTAAACATAGGGCTTCCTCCATTGAGAATTGATCGAGACAAAAATTTTTCAGCGATTTTTGCAGGGCTCGCGAGTGAGTGAGACCAGGTTTGGCAAAACCTTCAGACAAACCATCCAGCAGCACTTTTTGCAGTTTCATTTCATTGATGGCGAAGGCATCGAAGCGGTGGTTCTCCGGCAAGGCAATTTGATCGTTCCAGCCATCGCATTTCGAATGGTAGGAAAGGGTAAGGGTTGGTGTGCTCGCCAAATAGCCAAACACAGCTGCGTGTAAGCGCATGGCAATAACGGCGCGCATGCGTTTAAATTTTTCAATAATCGCTACCGGGTTGCTCTGGTAGTGATAATAGATGACGGGCACTTTACTCGGGATCAGCTGTTTTAATTGCTTGTGAACGGCGCTGTCGCCAAGGCTTTTGTGACCGTTAAAATCGAACAGGTAAATGGGCTCGCCGGTCAGGGCGTGAACCAGAGCCAGGCTTCTAGCCAGAGCTTTGAGACGATGGGTTTCAGCCGCAAAATCACCTTTAAAACGTTCTACCGGGCACAGAGCAACGGCGATGCCTCGACGTTTGTTTGTCGATTCTTCGGGGTTTTGCGATACCGTGGAAACCGGATGCAAAGCACTTGGCATGGCTTTCAAACTGGGAATGCTCAATAACATGGGGGCCAGATCGAATGTCAATTCGGTGTGAGCATTGGGTGCAAGCTCTTTGGCTACGCGATAGCTGTGCTTGTCCCTCAAGCCAATAAAATCGCAGCGCTCAAGAAACTTTTTACACTCACGTTCAGCGGCGGCATTTTTGAACGGTCCCAGGCCAACGCCGAGTGCCAGGGACATGCCCTGGTTTAAGCTGCACAGATGTCGCATGTGTCGGATATCCCGCGCGCAATGCAAGACACTGCCGCCGCCGAAAATCAGGTGATCGTTCTTCCAGGCAGCGCCGTATTGATGCAAGCGATTTTGTCCGCGAAAAAGCTGCTTTTCACGAATCAGTCTATCGATATGTCCCAGGACTGGCAGCTTGAATGTGGAAGGGGAGTTTACCGTAAAGTCTTCGGTATGCAGGTAGTGTCGGGCTCCCCAGGCGGCGGCCAATAAGAGCGCGTTGTCTCCGGCATTGTGCATTCCGTAGTAACCGTATAAAAATGCCTTACTCATAAAACACCTCCAGATTCCGTATTTCAAGGCAGATGTTGCAAGCCATATACCAACTGTTCGAGTTTTGTAGGTTATTGATTTTATTAGACTATTATTTGATTTGATCAGGCGGAATGAGAGTGAGTATGCTTACTTCGCAAATTGCGAACGGCTTGGTTTTCAACTGTTGTAATTTGCGACAAAAACTCCCTTCTGGGATTCAAACTGGCGCCAATCCAGAGGAGGGCAGGCCAGATGAGGTAGGCCAGAATCTCCAGATTTTCCGTAAAGCTGTAGACACAGAGAATAACCACCAAAGCAAAACCGGTAGCGATATCCGGGTGCGCATTGGCTCGCCAGAACAGATACAGCAGGCTCAGTATCAGGGGGGTGGCAAAGGCGAGCAGGCCAACGAGACCTTTTACATAGAGCAAACCGTACCAACTGTGGTGTGAACCAATGGGCATGAATTCCACGCTTTTGGGGCCGGCAATGACAATGCCATGGCCGAACAGATAGGCATCGGACTCCCAACTTTGCAGTGCGATTTGCGCCAGCTCGGCACGCACTCGAGTGGAGTCCGGACGTGAATTTTTAATGTTGTCCATGGTGGTATTGAGAATTTCGAAAATCTCAACAGAGAAAAGAATAAACACTGGGACTAAGGCACCCATAAGGACATATATCCACCGTTGCGCCGTAAGGCGCGCAAAAAAATACACGGGAAAAATCAGCAATAGTAACAACCAGGCCACTCGTGACTGACAAAGAATAATCATCAGCGTGCAGGAGGCAATTCCGATGCTCCTTATGATCAGATTGTGCTCTCGTGCGCATATCATTAGCAACAGGCTCGCCACCAATCCGGCTGCAGGTGCCCAGGGCGCATAAAAGAACCAGCGTGGCCATCCGGTTTCGGGGTTGATGCCATAAAGTCGCACATCGAAGAATTCTGGGCCACCACCGCCCATAAATTGCAGGGGGGAGATAAACAAACTCTGTGGCAAAGACAGAGCGTAAGCAACTATTGAAATGAACGCATAGGCCGCACCCATGCTCGCTACCCAGCAGCACGCTCGGCTGATACGGGATAGATTCAAAGGAAGAATGGAACCGAGAAAAATAAACAGAGCAAACAGAGCCCATCCTTTCGCCCAACCAAAACTCGATTTAATGGTTTTGCCCGCGCCAAGCTCCCAATCAATGTGGGCATACCATAAGCATAGAAGCATGATCGCCATGGCAAAAATCCAGAGCAGGGAAAGCGGTGAAGTTCGGTAGAACACTACGTTACCTTCGATAAGACTGCGCAAAAGCACCAGGCCCAGTAAAAGCCAGGCGATCATCGATCCCAGTACATACAGTAAACCTCCGAGATAAGCCGGCCAGGTCGCCAACAGAGCGAGAACGATTACTCTTTCTTCAATAAGAAGCGGATGATGGCTTGTCGTTGCCATATAACCAGCCCTCCCGTATTGAGTAGTAACAGACCGACGATAACCGCGAGAACTGCAATTAGCGGATTGGGGCTGATGGGGTTGATCGCGGCAGTGGGTGCGGCGAGCAATTGAACAATGGGGTACGAGGCATAAATATCCGTTTGATTCAGTTCAAGCCGTGCTGCTGCAGAATTGTAGACCGCCTCTGCACGTTGTTGATCGCGCTGCAAACGTTCCAGTTCCGAGGCTTCACGGGTTAGCAGGCGCAGTTCGTCCTCCAGACGGAGTTGCGCCAGTTCCAACTGGGAAAGCTCGGCATTTAAACCTTCCAGTTCTGCATTATCCTGCAGAAGTTTGGCAAACAAGGTGGCCAATTGCTGGCTGGAACCCAGGTTCGTGTTCTGCAATATCTCAGCGGAATAATCACCGGCGATTTCTTCACTGCGCTTGCGAATATTGGCGCGAGCCGTGGTGTAACGCTGTTGCACCGAACGCATTTTAGGGTGGTTTTTTCCGAACTTTGCGCGATGCTCATTATATTCAACCGATACAATAGACAGCTCTTCGAGATACACATTAAAACGGATGTCAGACTGTAAATTTAGGGCTCTCGCGGCTAAAAACGGAGAAATGCCCAGATCTTTGCTTAAACGATCCACTTCAAATTGCATACGTTTTGCCTGAGCCTGAAGGTTGGTTTTTTTTGCTCGAACCTCCGCCAGCAAACTCATTTGCTCATCCATCATTTTTTTGTCGACCAGCATGGCTTGTTGCTGGAAGTTCAGCAGCATCTGGCGACTTTCATTCAGAGAGCGCAATTGTTGGGAGAGAGCCTTGCGAGTACTTGCCTGGCGACGATCCAGTTCATCTTCGCGCAATTCAGACAAGCGCTCCTGCAAGGCTGAAAAATACGCCCAGGATAATTCCTGACTATGGTCCGCCAGTGTTGAGCGTATGGATATTTCGATAATGGAAGTCTGTTGCACCAATTTTACTTTAGGTGCAGGTGGCAGCGTTGCCAGATTAAGTTGATGCTTTACTTTGTTGGCAACATCCGCGCTTTGCAAAATGGACTTGTAGTTTGCACGTGGATTGAACTGCTGGCTGAAAGGTGATGTGGAGTTTGAACTCACCTGGCCAACATTTTCCAGCTTGACATTACTGCTGCCGGATTTCCCGGGAAGCAGTACCGACATCTCACTTTCAAATACCGGTGCTTTCAACATATACAGACCGGCCAGTGCGATAGGCAAGATGTTTAACAGTAGAAAATACAGCAGCGTCAAAGAGCGCTTATGGCTCTTTGATGCAGACTTCTTGTGCTGTTTCTTTCTACGGTTCATGGCTAACTCGTTTCTTGTGGTTATAGCAATTTAATCGGAGACAAAATATCCAGGAGCGATCGAGCTAATGAGCGCGCATTACTGATGTCGGAGTCGTAACAGGCGATGGCATCATTAGGCATCAAATAGGGGTTCAGAATGTCGCGATCCGGGTGGCGCAGCAATTCTTCAATTGAGCGCTCTACGACCTGGGTTTTCCCCGTAAAGGGATTACGTGTAGCCAAAATAATTCGGCGCGAGGCATTACTTAAACTGGCTCCACCCATGCAGTTTGCTGACGCTGCTGCATGCAGAAGACGAGAACCGTAGGGCAGATTGCTGCTGTAGCGACCAACCGCGGCATTGGAGTTGTTTGAGGCCGTTTCACTTAAATTGGAAAGAAATACCCGCATACCCTTGGGTGTGATCATGCTGGGGCGAATCAAATATTCCTGCATGCAGCCGGTGCTGGGAACCCAAACCTTATCGCCGGCCAACAAGGGAATATCTTCATAGGAATGGCCGCTGACAATACCGGCAACATTGACGCTGTAGGTCCAGCCGCCGCGTTTCAGTTGAACATTGCTCAAGTCGGCATCCGGGCGTACCCCGGACGCTGCTCGCAGGGCTTCGGACAAATAACGCAGCGGTGCATAGTCGCCGCGGGCCAGCAGCTCACTTTCAGTAATGCTGTCTTTGGTTTTTGTGTTAATGCGCACGCGCCCGGGGGCGAACACTGAACCTTGGACGGTGATGTCAATCGCGGCCCACTGCAGAACGCGGACATCCAGCATCAAAGCATGGGCTTTGTAAATGCCTTGCTTGATCAGGGCCAGTTCCAGTTTTTGGGCCAGTTGCTGGGTGCTTTGGCCTGCGGCAAGCACCGGGGGCAGCATCGCCAAATGAAGATGGCCGTCGTCAGCAATAATGAAGTGTCCCGACAGCGCTTTGTCGATTCCAATATCGATTTCCAGTAAATCACCTGGCCCCAGTACCGGGGATAAGGGCAGGGGACGTGCGCTGAGGCTTTTGCTGCTGTGTTGACGGGCCGTACATTGGGGCTCCGGGCCAAATTCACCGTTGGGAATATCAACCTGGCTGCCGTACAGGAAGGCACGTTGGTCTTTGGTATCGCTGTTGTCCGGTAAACCCAGGCCATGGTGCTGGGTGCAGCCATTCATCAAAACGAGCAAAATCGCTGTTGTTAATGTTCTGTTGAAAATCATATCAGCGCTCCAGGCAACGGTTTATCGAACCTTCCATGCCTGAAATTTGGCAAGTTCTATGCCATAGCCAGAGTTTCTTTATAAGTTATTGTTTATATTGATAATTTTATGCGGACAAACGGTAAGTTGCAGAAGGAGAGGCGCCGAATTCGCATTTTGCAACGTAAAAAAGGGCCCTGAAATCAATCCTGAGAGGGTGTTTCCCGTTCGATTGGGAGGCTGATATGGAATTCGGTACCTTTCCCAATCTCGCTATTCACTTCGACGGTGCCATCCAGGCTTTCAATGATTCCGTAAGACACGGAAAGCCCCAAACCGGTACCTTTGCCCACCTCTTTGGAGGTATAGAACGGCGTAAAGATTTTATCGAGATTTTTCTCCGGAATACCTTTACCGTTGTCTTTGACCTTAAAGTGAATATGCTCGCCTTCAACATAGCTGCGCACAGTGATTAAGCCGTTTTCCTTGATAGCATCGGCGGCATTGACAAGCAAATTGATAAACACCTGGCTGAGTTCATTCAGGTTACACATGATGTGCGGCAGGTCCGCCAGATCGGTTTTAACCTCGCAATGGTATTTCACCTTGTTATTGGTGATACGTATTGCCGATAGCACCGCCTCATTAGCGTCGGCCATATTGAATTCTTTCGACTTGGAGCGAGCAAAGGACTTCAAATCGGCGACGATGGTTTGAACCCGGTCCACGCCTTCTTTCAGTTCCTTGAAAATTGCCTCGGAATCGCCGGCGATAAACTTGAGCTTCTCCATGCGGGCGTGATTAATATCGACACTCTGAACACCGGAGTTGTCGGGCAGATGCTGTTGATAGAAATGAAAATAACGTTCCAGTGTGCCGATATTACTCTTGATGAAGGCGAGGGGGTTGTTGATCTCATGGGCAACACCAGCGGAGAGCGTACCGAGAGCAACGAGCTTTTCGGTTTTCACCATTTCTTTCTGCTGGCGTCTTAACTGGGCATTGGCGGCTTCCAGTTTTTGATTGGCTTCGTAGATATCACGTGCTTTTGTCTCCAGCAGTGATTCGGCTTGCTGTCTTGCTTGGCGTTCTCGAGCGAGGGTTTTCTTATAGAGTTCTATTTCATCCATTACCTATGATAACCCTTAACTCACAATGGTCCGAACCCTCGTGCATGCACACGGGATGTTCAAGTGTCATATCGGTTTTGAAGTGTTCAGCAGCAGCCTCGATCAAACCGACTGAGAGATGACACAGCTTTCTGGGCGAACGATAAAACATCACCAGTTCATTCGGATTATCTTTACTGTATTTAAAATCCGGGGTTGAGGCATTTGGGTAGAGTTTATTCACTTCTATATGGATAACGGAATCCACAGAGACCAGAAAATCGAATAAATTGTCATGATCGCTTATAAACTGTGGATAGTTTTTGCCGAAGAATTGCCAAAGATGATGACCAAAAAGACGTATGAGTTCAGGAGCAGGGACGCCGAGTAATTCCGACGCAGCAACCACCAGGCTGACGAGTTCCTCATCGGCATATTGAGCCGTAGCGACGTAAACCCCGCCAGAGGGTGGCTGGGCCTTATCAAGGATATTTTGCCAGGTTGCCAAACCGTGATTTTCTTCGACCATTTCGGCCAAATTGGTGAATACTACTCCCTTCATAGCACAGCCTCCGTGTTGCGACGTTTTAAGTGTATGTCGAATACGCTAAATAGCAAACGAGATGGCGAAGTTTTGTATTCGGTTTATACTAAGGTCATGAAATCCAAAGAGAATTTCGAGGCATGGATACCGAAAAAGACAATTTAGGCGCAGCGGCAGAGATTTCGCTGCCAGCAATTCAAATTATGATTGTCGATGATGAAGAATCGATTCTGAACAGCTTGCAAAGATTGCTGTTTGATATGGATTGTGACATTCGTACATCCACCTGTGCCCACAAAGCTCTGGAGATGCTCACCGAACAGGCGGCCGATATTGTGATCTCGGATATGCGAATGCCAGGCATGGACGGTGCCGAATTTCTCAGCGAGGTTGCCCAAAAATGGCCGGATTCCGAACGTATCCTTCTTACCGGCTATTCGGATCTTGAATCGACCATTGGTGCGATCAATAAAGGGAAAATTAATTTCTATATGGAAAAACCCTGGGATGATGACCGCTTGCGGCGCATTATCAGTAAGGGCATAGAAATTACCCACAACCGATATCGAACCGGAATTCTTGAGCGCACTGTTCTTGAGCAGAATGAGCAACTGAAAGCACTGAACGATGATTTGGAAGCTAAGGTTCAAGCCCGCAGTAAGGCGCTGATAGAAAGCAATGAAAAACTGCAGATCTCCGTCAAGAAAGTCAGGCAGAACTATCAACAGACCACCCAGCTGTTTTCCAGTTTGATTGAACAGAGAATGGGGCCAAGCCTAATGAGTAAGCAGAGCTTGATGCTGCTGCTTAAAAAGATGGCTGAGAAGTCTGATCTCGACGATATCGAAACCAAATCCCTTATTTATGCCGGTATCTTCAGAAACCTTGGAAAAATCGGTTTTCCTGACGCCTTGATTAAAACACCTTATCTGGAATTGAGTGTACAGCAACAGCGAGAGTTTCAGACCCATATCAGTGTTGCAGAAAGTATGATGAGCAGCATGCCGCCATTACGAGGGGCAGCCAAAATTCTTTCCCAAAGAGAAGAGCATTTGGATGGCAGTGGATATCCGCAAGGAATCAATGCCAGTGAAATCACTACCGCGTCCAAAATTCTCTGTGCCGTTTCCGATATGATGCTGTATTGCCAGGGTTTGATCGTGCCGAATGAACTGGCTATTAATGAATCGTTGGAAAAACTCAAAGAGTTATCGGGCCAGTATTATGATCCGGTGGTGGTGGAGCACCTCTGTTCATTGGAAAGTGAGCTGGGTGTGTTACTTAGACAGGCGGCTGATAAATTCCTCAGTCTTGAGGAAGTGGAGGTCGGAATGGTGCTTCATCGGGATCTGATTGCCGCCAATGGATCAATCTTGTTGGCCGAAGGTTATGAGCTGGACCGTGAAATGATTTCCCGTTTGCGAAAACTGGAAAGGCAATTGCGTGAAACCTTCAAGGTCTATGTGAAAGAAGATTCAGCTTAACAGAGATTGTGCAGCTCATTCTGCTCCCGGGTAAAAACAAAATTGCTCAAACTTACTGCGCTTGGCGAAGTACATGGCTTCGTCAGCTTGGCGTACCAGCTCACTCAAGTTTTTAGCCTGCAGGCTTGAGGCGATACCAATGCTGACCTGGCAGCCCTTTAAATCTTTTTGACGGCTTTCTTTAATGAGCCGATCTACAAGTTTGCTGGCAGCGTGCTTTTCGCCGCTCATATAAAGTACGAACTCATCACCGCCGATTCTGGCAAGTAAATCTGACTCTCGGCATTCGTGTTTCAACAGTTTGGCAAAACGACACAAGACGCGATCACCTTCCTGGTGACCATGTTGGTCGTTTACATTTTTGAAATCATTGAGATCGATAAACAACATCATGGATTGCTGCTTTTCACGTTTGAGCTTAGACCACATCGTTTCACCGAACTCGTAAAAAGCTTTGCGGTTATAGACACTGGTTAAATAGTCGTGGGTGGCTTGGTGGGCGATGATTTCCTGGTGTTTTTTCATTTGGGTGATGTCTTTGCTGATGCCGATAAGGCCAACGACATTACCGGCATCATCGAATACCGGATTTTTCGTGGTGCAAACCCAGCAAAGCTCACCCTTGTCATTGTAATAGGGTTCTTCGTGTTGCCCGAGGGTCTTTCCTTTCTTGATTACATCTTCTTCGTGCTCGAAATACACTTTAGCGTGTTCTTCCGGGAAGATATCAAAATCGTCTTTGCCAACGAGTTCTTTCCAACTGTCGTGACCGGTCAGTCGTGCGAAGGCGTCGCTGGTAAACATAAATTTATGCTGAGCGTCTTTTATATAAATAAAGACGTCGGTAATTTTTAGAAGGGCTTCAAGCACATTTTTATATCGGAGAGCCTGATATAAAACGTTTTCCAAATCGCTATTATTCTGGTCTATGTCAATCTTGGCATCGTTGCCAAACCCAATAGACCAGTCTTGAAGCTTAGTCATGCAAGCCTCTTACTCATCCAACAGTATCAGAGATTCACTTTAGTTATCCGCATTTAAGAATACAAGGAATAAATAGCTCTAGTACTAAATGCAGATAAAATTAGTACTTTTTGTTTAGGCTGGCTTGTTCTTATTTCGAATAGTCAGAATGTTCTAAAGCACTATTCAGTTTTGATTTGATGGCAAACCTGATCTGCTTAAAATTTAACCAGGTTCGGTATAAGTCAGTATGAGCTACTAACTAATAGAGAAGACATAAGGCGTAATCAAAAAACTTTTGAAATCTACAAGGGCGGAAAAGAAAACCCTTAGGCGCTCTGAAACCCGGTAACCTGTTCTTTGAGCACCAAAACTCCCAGCGATAAAAACTCAATGCGGTAGTTCTGTCGGCAAATGGCGCATTGATAGAAATGCACATTTTTATCAATGGCAACGGGGCTCAGGTTACTCAACAGCAAATCCAGCTCGTCCTTGTGCTGAGGTTCAAAGCAGTAAGGGTAGTTCTTGCAGTTACATGAATACATAGGAGATCGTAAATTGGCCGCAGTTGTATCCGAAGGCTTTCGCTTAGTATCCTGCCGTAGAACCGTTATCCTGGCCGCAAAACTCTTTTGCCAAACCGCGAACGGATTGGGCAAGTAACGCCGCGTCGACGCCTACACCAATAAAGTCGACACCGAGAGTTTGATAGTGCCGGGCCATGTCCTGGGACACGGACAATAAACCGCAGGCTTTCTCCGAATTCTTGATTTTTTGAATAGCCATTTCGATGGCCTCTTGAACGTCGGGGTGATTGGGTTGGCCGATATAGCCAAGTGACGCAGATAAATCCGATGGGCCGATAAAAACCCCGTCAATGCCGTCTACCATTAACAGATCATCGAGGTTTTCCAGGCCCTTTCGGGTTTCCACCTGAATAATCAAGCACGCGTTTTCATTGGCGCGCTGAGCGTAATCAGCAATGCCATTCCACTTCGCGGCCCTTGCCATTGAGGTGCCCAAGCCACGTACCCCCTGGGGTGGGTAACGCATTGCTTCTACTAACGTCCGGGCTTGTTCAATGTTTTCAACCATGGGAATCAGCAGGGTTTGGCAGCCGAGGTCTAACAGTTGTTTAATGTTGCTGGTCGTGCCTTCGGCGGGCCTGACGAGTGCGGAACTGTTGTAGGGCGCTATCGCCTGCAAGTGTTGCTGAATATTCTGAAGGGAATAGGGGGCGTGTTCCGCGTCGATCAGCAGCCAGTCAAAACCTGCGGTTGCCGATATTTCTGCGCAAATCGGATCGGGTAAACCAAGCCATAAACCGAATTGGCACTCGCCACTGTTCAGGCGGCTCTTGAATGTATTTTCTTGCAGCTGCATGGTTGCCTCTTAAGTTCTTACGCTACACAAAATGGCAGGAAATACCGCCCAGTGGGCCGTAATCGGCGTGAATCGTATCACCGGCCTTCACCGGAATGGGGGCTGTGAATGAGCCCGATAGAATAATTTGCCCGGGCTTTAAGGAAACACCATGGGGGGCAAATCGTTTGGCTACCCAACTTACACCGTTGGCGGGGTGGTTGAGTACGGCAGCCGCCAGGCCGGTTTCTTCCAGTAAACCATTCAGGTACAGCATGCCGCCACACCAGCGCAGGTCTCTGGCATCGGGTTTGATCGGGCAGCCGCCCATGATAATACCGGCATTCCCGGCATTATCAGCAATGGTATCGCGAACGGTGCGTTTGTATTGGCTCTCCGGATGCACCCGGTGGCTGCGGGCGGCGATAATTTCCAGTGCGGGAACCACGTAATCGGTTGCATTCAAAACATCAAATACAGAAACGTTTTCGCCAGACAGTTCTTCTTTCAAAATAAAGGCCAGCTCCATTTCCAGGCGAGGATCGCAAAACTGGCTGACCTCAATGTCGGAACCGTCGGCGAACACCATGTCGTCCAGTAAGACCCCATAATCTGGTTCATTAATATTCAGGGCCTTTTGCATGGCGCGCGATGTGTAACCAATTTTGTAGCCAACCACCTTGCGGCCATCGTCAATCTTTCGGTTCACCCATTGTTGTTGAATGGCGTAACTATCGGCGATTTCCATATCCGGAAATCGCAGGGTAACCGGGTCAACGGGCTGTCGATTGCGTTCCGCATGATAAAGCTCTTCGGCGGCTTGCTTGATATCTTCTGCTTGCATAATAGACTCGTTTTTGAAAATTGGATTCTGGTCTTAAGATTGTTTTTCTGCCAGATAGCCGCGCAAATTATTTTGGTTAAACTTCAGTGTTTCAGGTAGCTCATTCATCTCAAAGGAAATGGCCAGGCCGCGTTGCTGATAGGCTTCGTCCAAAGATTGGCTGAGTGCGTTAAAGATGGCATCAGCCGCGGTCTGTTTTTCCTCATCACTACGACCGCGTCCAAGACGAACTTCCAGATGCACAAAGGCAAAACCGGGGTCGCCATCGGCGACACGATAGTCATCACAGGCGTGGGCGCGGCTGCGTATGCCTGCAAGAGGAAAGAGCCCTGTACCGACAGCGGCGTCGTGCAGATTTTTTAACAACTCATCGAGCTTGATTTCATTGGCACTGAGATTTTTTGAATACTCTAGAATAAAGTGAGCCATGGTGAATTCCGGTTTATGTTAAGTCTGTGGTTTTACCTATAGCGCTTCGACAGGGAATACGGCATTCAATTGTCCGGTGCCCGAGCTGCCAAAATAGGGAGTCACGATTTCAGCTTTGCCTTGATATTTATCCCAGCCCAATACGCCCAGCAACATTGCGGTATCGTGCATAAACCCCTCACCATGACATTTCTCAGCGTACTCCGGGAGCATTTTGGTAAATTTGTCCCACTCGCCGTCTTCCCACATCTTGATCACTTCACGATCCGTGGTTTCAAGAAATTCCGACCAGACTTTAAAGAGATATTCTTCGGATACGCCGTTTTGTGCGAATCGATGGGACAGCGAACCCGAGGCCAGTACCGCAACTTTACCGTCATAACGTTGTTCGATGGCTTCCCGAAACGCCAGCCCTAAACGGCGACTGTCATCAAGATTATGTACCTGGCACATGGCGGAAACCGAAACCACTTTGAAATGATCGTCGTCATTCATATAGCGCATGGGAACCAAGGTGCCGTACTCCAGAGGTAAGCTGGTGTCGCTGTGCGCGCGGGTATGAATCCCTGCTTCTGTGGCGGCTTCAGCGAGCAAGTGACCCAGCTCCGGATTACCACGGTATTGGTAGGGCAGGTTTTTAATAAAATGTGGTAACTCGTTACTGGTATAAACACCCGAAAAATCGGCAGCACAGTTAATGTGATAGCCTGCATTCACCAACCAGTGCGTATCAAAAACCAGGATAGTATCGATACCCGCCTCGCGACAGCGCTTGGAGATTTCCTTGTGACCATTAATGGCCGCGTCTCGACACCCTTTGTTGGGGCCATCCATTTCCGACAGGTACATAGAAGGTACGTGTGTGATTTTAGCGGCTAAGGCGACTTGTCCCATGTTTTACTCCTGATGTGAATTCTGTGAATCAGCGTCGGATGCATTGGATTTAAGAGGCCACTGGCCGAAAAAATCCGTCATAACAACGATCAGCGGAAAAGTGATCGCCAGCATGGCATTCGCCAACCATAATTCCAATTGATATTCGGCTGGCCCGGCGGCGATTTCCGGGTTCAAGTGCTGTGCGAAGCACTGATAAATCACTTGCATCAATCCGGCCAGACCGGCAGCCAACAGACCCAGGCAAATTCCGCGAATGGGTTGGCGGGAACCGGAAAGCAAAGAGTTTTCCAGCAGGTTCAATAAAATAAATGCACCGAAAATAAAACTCACCGGGCCGCGTACCATATAAACCACAGGATCGATCTTTACGATATACACACCCAGATAGAATACAATGCCTGCCAGTAAAAGTATCCAGGCGCTGTTCGCGAGCGCTGCTTTCGCTCCGCTGAGTTGTCGTTGAGACAATGGATAAAAGTCCAGCAACAGACACAACATAATCACGGCTACTGTTGTGACCAGAAAGGCCAAGGCGGGCCAGGCGGAAAATAGCCCTTTAGGATCGAGACTTTCAATATATATCGGCGCTAATGCCAAAAACTCATAATTAAACGCCAGACTAAATACCAAATACGCTAACAGATAGGCGCCGAGTAATATGGCAATGCCCAGCGGGATTGGTGATTGAATGACAGCAGCAAACGGCCAGGCATTCCAGGCCACCATCAACCAGAATGTGGCAATGACGGTTACGATGGTTAACATCATTAACTGTGGCGTAGGGCCAAAGCCTTGTCCGGCCACAAAATGCAAGAGAGCCCCAAAAATCATGCCGCCGAGTAAACTGATGGCGGTTTGACTCAGGCCTTTTTTCAGGGGCGACATGTGTTCAAACAGTGGCCCCCAGACAAACGCTGAAATAATTTGAGTGGGAATGCAGGCCATCACTGCAAATGACAGCCAGCCCATAAAGAATGAATGCTCGCTCAATGCAATAATGGCAAACGCCAATGCCATAACCGTGAGGGTGCTGATTAAGCCGAGTAGGGGTTGCTTCATTGGAATACCTTTCTTATTTCTTTAGTCAGTAGCCTTCTGCTGAACTAAGCACCCAGTACCGGTACTTTATGGGTGCCGTGGGCAATACAAACGTTTTTGGTTTCCATGTAGAAGTCGAAACTGTAATCACCACCGTCGCGACCAATGCCTGACATTTTGATGCCGCCGAACGGCGAGGGCAGATTGCGATTATTTTCAGAATTAACCCACAGCATGCCAGCTTCCACCGCGCGAGCCATGCGCATGGCGCGGCCGCTGTTATTGGTCCAGATATAACCGGATAATCCATAATCGGTGTCATTAGCCAGGGCAATTGCTTCTTCTTCAGTATCAAAACCGATGCTGGTTAATACCGGGCCAAAGATTTCTTCCCGGGCGATACGCATGCTGTTGTCTGCCTCGGTGAACAACGTGGGACTGACATAGTTGCCCGCTCCCAGGTCCTTGCGGGCAACACCGCCGACGCGCACGGTTGCCCCGTCTTGTTTGGCGATATCCATATACGACATGACTTTCTCGTAATGCCCCTTGTGCACCAATGGGCCGACCTCTGTATTCGGGTCCAATGGGTGGCCAACGGTAAGGTTTTTAACACGCTCTTCCAGCGCAGCCAGAAACTTGTCCTTAATGCTGTTTTGGATCAGCAAGCGGCTTGAAGACGTACAGCGTTGTCCGTTCAAGCTGTAAATCATGAACACCACTGCATCCAGCGCGCGCTCGAAGTCTGCATCGTCAAAGACAATCACCGGATTTTTCCCGCCCAACTCGAAGTGCACGCGCTTAAGGGTATCTGCACCCTGGCGCATAATGTGGCTGCCCGTTGCACTTTCTCCCACCAGGGCAACAGCACGAATGGCTGGGTGTTCACTCAGGCGTTTGCCAACGGTTTCGCCGAAACCATTCACGGTATTCCAAACTCCAGCGGGAAGGCCAGCTTCATGGGCGATTTCCGCAAGTAGCATGGCGCTTAGCGGGGTCAATTCCGCGGGCTTGTGAACTATGGTGCAGCCTGCGGCCAGAGCCGGAGCAATTTTCCAGGTCGCCAGCATAAAGGGCGTATTCCAGGGCGTGATGATGCCGACTGGGCCAATGGGGCTGCGCAGGGTGTAGTTGGTGTGCTCGGCTTGATGCAAGGCCAGGCCGTTTTGGGCCTCAGGTGCTTTATCAGCAAAGAATCGGAAATTGGCGGCACCGCGAATGGCGGCTTGTTTCATAAAGCGAATGGCCTGGCCACAATCAGAGGATTCGACCAGAGCAATTTCCTCTGCACGGGCTTCGATCAGATCGGCAAAGTGGTTCAGCAGTTTTTTACGTTCCTGGCCAGGCATGTCTCGCCATTCCGGAAAGGCATTCTCCGCAGCAACACAGGCGGCATCCATATCTTCTGCGCTCCCGGCGAGTACTTTACCCAGGCTTTCATTGTCGATAGGGCTGAGGTTCTCGTAACTTTCAGCGCCTGCACTACTGACCATCTGGCCATTGATAAAGTGGCCGGTTGTGTTCTGTTGGAATCGTTGAAGGTAACGTTCGGCGGTTTCTTGGTTGTGAGAGAAGCTGGACATATGGCCTCCGAAAAGCATCTGAATAGTTGATGCTTTTTAAGTTAACATGTTAATCATTAAGAATGCAATGCTTAATTTTTAAGCGATATAATGGCAATTTATTGGGGTTCTGCTTGTTTTTAATGTGCAAATAGACTTAACATGTTAATTATATTGAGTGTTCAGTGTTGGAGGCATTATGCGATTTATCAGTTTCAAAAGCGGTGACAAGGTATCCTGGGGTGTCCTGCAGGATGACGGCATTATTGATTTGGGGGCAAAGCTGCAAGGCTCTCTATTCAGTATTCTGAGAGAAGGGCGTCTGGACGAAGCCAGAGAGCTGGCGGCCAGAAGCGATGTTGACCTTAAGGAAGCCGATATCGAGCTGCTTCAGCCGGTTCTGACCCCTGAAAAGATCGCCTGTATCGGAGTGAACTACGCTAATCGTAATGCCGAATACAAAGATGGCTCTGAACAACCCAAGTTCCCAAGTCTGTTTATGCGCACCAGCGATTCCTTTACCGCACATCGCCAACCATTGTGGCGCCCACCTGAATCCGATCAGCTCGATTACGAAGGTGAAATCGTCATTGTGATTGGCAAAGAGGGGCGCCGCATCGCGGAGGAAGATGCCTACGACCATATTGCAGGCTTGAGTATCATGAACGAAGGCACCCTGCGGGATTGGGTTCGCCATGCCAAATTCAATGTGACCCAGGGGAAAAACTTTATCAATTCAGGCAGTATTGGCCCCTGGATGGTCAGCGCGGATGAATTCAGCGCAGAAGACTATGAAAACATGCGGGTGCGCACCTGGGTAAACGGCGAGCTGCGCCAGGACGATACCACCGCTAGTATGATGTTCCCGTTTAAATATATCATTAGCTATCTGTCCAAGTTCTACCACCTGAAACCCGGGGACGTGATTGCTACCGGTACGCCAAATGGCGCGGGTGCACGCTTTGATCCGCCGAAATATTTACAGCCCGGGGACGAGATCAAAGTAGAAGTAGAAGGGGTGGGTACCTTGATCAATGGGGTGATCGACGAGCCCCTGTAATACACCAGTCCCGTCGCTGGTGAGAGTAACAGAGGTTTTATGTCCGAACGTTTACGCAGTTTCGACCGCTCCCTGCCCATGTCCCTGTTAAGGGCAAGGGAGGCGGTTATGAAGAAATTTATGCCAGCTTTAAAGGCCCATAATCTCTCGGCACAGCAGTGGCGAGTGATTCGTGCGCTGGAGGCCGCCGGAGATTTGGATATCTCGGAGTTATCCGAAGCCTGCTATCTTCTGATGCCCAGCCTGTCTCGTATTATCCAGAACCTGGAATCCCGGGGTATTGTCCTGCGAAAAAGCTCCAGCAGCGACCAGCGTCGCTCACTGATTTCCCTGACCGAAGCGGGACGAGATATTTTTATTGAGATTGCTCCCAAGTCCAGCGAGCGCTATGAATTTATCAGCGAACGCTTCGGGCCAGGGAAGCTTGAATTATTGTACGAACTGTTGGAAGAGTTGGTCGAAAAAATTGAGGAAGGTGAGGCAAGCTAGCCAACTTTAGCTTCTTTACCTTACTTTATCGTGCTTTCTCGAACCAAGCGATATAATCTGTGTCAGAATATCAACAGTGCTTTAATAAGATTGGCTTGTTTGTCATTGAATTTGTGGATGACAATAAGCGCTGTAAAGAATGCATATGACTGAGTAGCGAGTATGTCGTGAATATGTACCGGGTTCTTCTGTATATCTGTTTGCTGTTGGCAATCAGCTCTGTATCTCTCGCAGAGCCGATAAAGCCAGCTCATGCAGCGGAGATCAGTGTAGAAGAATTGCTGGAGAGCGTTGAAAGCCTCGATACCAACGAACTCGATGACGCCCCACTTTGGAACTCGCTTACCCCCATTAAACAAGCCACTGGCTTGTTAAGCCCGAATTTACACTTACCATCATCTCCTGTTTCTGCACATTCCCACGCAATCCGGGCTCCGCCCTCGCGACGGTAAACCCTAACCGTTTAAACGAAATACAAGTCACCGAGCTTGTTGAGTTTTTCCAGCAAAACACGCAAACCGTATTCCCGCCACAAAAGGCGGTCTTTATGTATGCCCACAGAGTTGTATCAGGATGATGACTCATTGACCGATAGCCTCTTGGGCAGAGATGACGAGGTAAACCATGAAAAAATTAGCACTTAACCCAACGGACAGAAATCTGGGATTGGCTGAGCCAGAACGTCTTACCGGCCTGAGCCGTCAATCTCCGGCGCTTGAGTTTTTTACCGACTTTACTCAGGTCCAACCATTAGTGATTGAGTCGTCTGCTTCGGCAGTGGAAGCGCAGCGTTTAATGCAGCAAGCCCACGTGCGTTTGAAATTTGTGATTGATCACGATGGCGCATTTTTGGGCATTATCAGCCTGGATGACCTTAAAGATCGAAAAATCGTGCAGAAGGTTTCAGAGGGTATCGGGCGCAACGATATCTCGGTTCGAGACCTGATGACACCCGTAAAAGATCTCTTCACTCTGGATTTCGGAGAAGTTGCGGATTCCAGCATTTCGGACGTTATCGAGTTGCTGAAGGACTACGGTCAGCAACATATTTTGGTTGTCGATCAGCATATCAATCAGGTACGTGGCATTTTCTCTGCGAGCGACATCTCAAGAAAACTTCATCTGCCGATTGATATTCAATCGACCTCGAACTTTTTTAAAGTCTTTGCGCATATGTAGATTGCGCAAAGACAATTAGGTGACGAAAAATGAGTGAGCACAGTCAGGTGCCAGGGTTGTGCTTTCATTGGATGTCAGTCGTGCTTTCAATGGAAGGCTTGAACCAATTCGGGGTTTTTATACGAGCTTCTTGATTAACCTCGACCTCTGAAAAATGGCCTTCAAGTTTCAGGTGTTTTCCATCATACAGCTGGAACTTTGCGGGCCACCAGATGCCGGTGTTGAGTGCTTGATAATCCATTTCCACAATGAACTTACGGTCAGAAAATAAGACCTTTGTAATCCGCCCGGTTTCGGGATTGAGTCCCAAGGGCGGTGAAACATCATCACCCGTGCGAAATAGCCACCAGCTTTCTGATGTGTGACTCGGGATGTCGAGAGGCCCAAGCAACTCCAAAGCTTGATGCCGTACAAGATAAAGGAAGTTCACTTTCATATTCGCCAGCAATCGGGCTTTTTGTGCTTCGGGAAGGGCTGCGGAAACCCCGTTTGTGATCAGAGCAGAACGGTGATTGGTGATCAGGCTGAGTTCGCCCTGATTTAAATCGAAAGAAGCAAGTCGCTGATTGTCGAAATCATAGTAGCTAAGGGAGTGTTCTTCGGGCTTCCCAGGTCTGGAAACCCGCAATCTGGCGCCGAAGCTACTAAGCTTCCGAATGGCTTGCTCCCCACCAAAGCCCCTAATTAACCGTTGCTTCATTTGCTCCCCAGTAGGACCGCCACTGAGTCGTGTGTATCCATGTAGCTCGGAATCAGCAATTGTTGGGGCTTGTGAGCTTGTCGCACTCTTTGCTTGTACAAATACCGAGCAGGCTGTGCTCAGTATGGTTGCTACAAGCTGGCGTTTAGTGGGCATCTCAATGGGCATGGTCATTCTGTTGAACCAGCGTTAAACCGACGCATCAGATTTATGAATATCTGAAAGCCTAAGGGTGCGTTTGGCGCTGGCCCCGGCAAGAGCCAGCAAGCCCGCAAGAATGCCCAGGTTCTTAATAAAGTTCTGGAGCTCATGCCGAGCCTCAATGCCTTCGAAATTCCAGAAGTCGTGAAGCATCAGATTAACCAGAATAATATACGCCACAAACCCCAATGCAACGAGGCGAACATGGCGGTTGAAGATCAGCAGCAGGGCGCCAAGCACATTGGCCAGGCCTGCTATGACCAGCATCAGCTCTGGTGCGGCTACTCCGTGACGATTCATCAGTCCGAGGTGCATCTCAAACTGCGCAAATTTCATCAGTCCAGGTAGCAGAAAATAAAGCGCCAGCAGTAGGCGCCCTGATGTGAGAAGGGCATTGGGGTTTTGGGGAATCATAGCTTTTCTTCTTTATGCTTATTTTAGGGCTAATCCGAAAACAATACAGATCTCGCGTGGGGCTTTCAATACAGTTTTTGAAGGGTAATGAGGTTTCTGAGTTTTCTGAGTTAATTGTGACAGTTTCATGTCGTAAATTACGTTTGGGGGTCTTCGATGGAATAAACATCCGGGGAGTCACCGGCAAATTGTCCTGGCCCCATGACTCCCATTGTCGAATACCCTCGTCTAAATGGGTGAGTTCAAAGAGAGCTTACTTTGCCCTGGAAGGGGTGGTGCTTTTGAGCACAATTCGGGAATGAAAGAGACAATATTGGGGAGAAATTATGCAGTCGAAGTTTTGGAGTTCAATCGCGGTATTTGCAGTAACGTTTATTTCGGTATTATTACTGAGGGAATACACTTACCACCAGCTTTGGGTACAGGGAATTACGGATTATCAAATCCATACTGCCGTGGGCATTTTTGCAAATGTTTTAATTGTTGTGATTTCTTATCTGCTTATTAAAAACAATGAGCTCTTTACTATTTCCGGTCTCAAGAATACCAAAACAGAGAAATGGTACTTACTTTTATTTCCCTTGATTTATTTGGTGTCATTGAACCTGCTGATTGCGGATGACCCCAGTACAGATATGTTGTTCGTGAATATCACTCTATTTGTGGTCTATTGCCTGTCAATCGGCTTTGCTGAAGAGTTGAGCATTCGCGGGTTTTTGCAGTCTCATTTTATTAAACACTTTGGCAAGAGTAAAAAAGGCATTCTTTTATCAGTGCTCGCGGCTTCCCTTTTCTTTGGTGTTATTCACTTGATCAAGTTTGATAGCGGTTTGTACGGTGAATTTGCGCAGCTATTCTATGCGACCTTTATTGGGTTGATGTTTGGTATTCTGCTGGTAGTGACTAAGCGAATTTACCCGCTAATTATTGTGCATGCTCTGATTGATTTCTTTGCGGATTTTGGGGAGGTGGGGTTGCCGGTTCTCCAGAAAGCGGCAGATCCAAGCTCATTAGAGAATGCGATTTTGATTGTGTTGCTGACCTCACCATGCCTGATCTATGCTCTGGTGCTGATGGCACGGTATAAATACGTCGAAGTTAAATGAGGCAGAATAAATAAAAAGAGGCCTGTATGGCCTCTTTTGCGTAAATCCTCGATCTACTCAGACAAACCACTCAATATGATCGTTCTGTCATCTACCGAGTTCGTTGAATCATCGAGCCCCAGGTTTCCATACAACTGAACAATTCCCTGCAAGTGTTGGTGAAGCGCCGAGCGTATGTCCAGGGAAAGACTGTAGGTACCTTCACGTTGCCCATCATTGCAAATATAGTCGCCCACACTCTTCATTTTACGATGCCCGCTAACCTGGATGTCGCCGGTAAAGGTGCAATGACCAAATTCAGGAACAGGGCTTCGGAGAACGAAGTCAGGGTTTGAGGTGTCGAATTCAAACTCAACATTTGTGATTGTTTCTTCCGGGTGATAATTGGGGTCATTGTCGTAAACGCGCTGGCTTCCAATGTATTCCCGATTGAGGAAGAACTCGAGAGTCTTAATTTCAGCCTCTATGTCAGACTTATCAATGCGATAGGCTGCAAACCCTTGTTGTTCTTCAACCCAGGAGAGATAAACCCGATCACCTGGAGCTGGAAAATCATCTACGACAGTGGTGCCCATCAATCCCCGGGCGTAATCGGTTTCATCGCCGGCTATTCTCGCTGTTGCAAACTCGCGTTCATCCGATATCTCTCCGTCAACAACAAGGGTGAGTTTGTGTAGACCTGGCTCATAGGATCCATAGTTTACCAGTAGTGAGAAACCGGTATCTGCATGCCCGCATACACCAACAGTATCTTCTCGCATCGTACCGGTACCGGCTTTTCCGATAGATTTGCCATCGATAAGCACTTCGATATCAGTTGATGTACAGTGCCACCCGCTAATCGCTGAAATTCCCGAATGAACCTTGAGTTCGGCCGGTGTTTCCAACACTCCTCGAGCCAAGCTCGCGCCAGGAAGTAGCAGCCCGCTAAGGGCGGTGACAGCTATAGGCCTCAATAGCCTTTTCGTGAGTCCCTGCAATTCTGAAATCATGCTTCAGTTCCTTGTTAATGTGTACGTAAATTCAGTGAATACATCATGGATGAATTGGGTAGCAGTGCAACCGCATCGGTCGCTATTTTTAACCGGTCATCAATGACAGTGTTATGAATGTCGGCTTATGCTGCTTTAGGTACCAGGCTGTTTGTTGGTGAAGAATGCAAAATGAAATAGTACAAAGAGAGCGTTAAAAGGAACAATACGAAACGCACGCTTTAGGCCGTGGATCTTACGCTATCTTTCGCTGTGCTTGTTGCTCGCTGGGAAAGGGGACTTATAAAAACCTGCATCCTTAACTCAATTGTCCCCGTCTAAGCTCATGCGCACATGAAGTTTGGCCGGAAATACCAGAGAAAAATAAATTTAGGAGTTATAAAAACTGTGAAGCCGTTAATAGTTGCAGCATTGATCATTTTGGGCAGTCATTATTCAGTGGCTGAGGATAAAGTAGAAATTCTACCGTTTGGAGTCTTTCACTTTGAAAACCCGGGCTTGGATAAAGTGAAAACGGATGTGATTAATGTAATGACGCCCGACAATCAGGCTTATCTGGACGGGCTGTCGTCGAGGATAGCGGATAATTTTAAGCCCACTCAGGTATTGATAGAGTGCAGAAAAAGTCAAAATGAGAAAATCAATAAAGACTACCAAGGCTATTTAAAAGGCCAGCATCAGCTGAGCGTTAATGAAAACGAACAGTTGGGATTCAGGGTGGCCAAGAAGGCCGCTTTGGCTGAGGTTATTTGTTATGACGAGCAGGATGTTGGCTGGCAGTCAAAGGCGGTTTTTGAAGAGATGTCGAAGAGTACCCCTGAGATTGGTGCTCAGGTAAGTGAAACAATTAAAAGCCTGACTGACAAAGTGAATGAACTTCATAAGACCGAAACCCTCAAGGGAATTCTTGATTTTAACAATGATCCTGCGATGGAAGAAAACAATAAATCTTTGTATCTGTTACTGAATGAAGTCGGTGCCTGGAATAGCTATTCGGGGGCAGACTCAACGGCCAGTTGGTGGCATAGAAACTTTAGAATGTACGCAAATGTTCAGAAATATGCCCAGAAGGGCAGTCGGGTTTTCGTCGTTGGTGGAGTTGGTCACACATCTATCCTTAAAGATCTGATTCACATTGATCGCAAAAGAAAGGCAGTAGACGCTCGACGCTTTTTATAAGTGCTGTTTAATCCACGCTGATTAACACTATAGCGGTGCCCCTGGGCCCCCAATTTTCTATAGGTGGAATTTGGGGGCTATTTGTTTGTAAGTTTTATTCAGCTGATGTTCAGCTTGGCTGTCGGCTGAAATAAAAGAGGATTATTTTTTATCGCGCCCTCATCACACACAGTCATACTGATGCCTAAAATGGTATTACGCGGCCTTACAGTGACGACTCTTTCATTCTAAAATTTTCTGGAAAACAATGTTTAATGTTGTGCTTGTTGTTTCAGGGCTCCAACTGTCGGTTGCAGCCCATCTGGCGGTTGATTGTCGGTTTGGCGTATGAAATGATCTATACTTGAGTTATGTGTAGAGCTGGTGCGGGCTGCAATACTGGCTTGGAGAGGTAAAGTAATTTATGACGTAGCGGGCTTGGAATGGCCTTCGACTCATTTTCTTAATGGCTGTCCATTCGTTTGGAACGATGGCTTGGCTGAGCGGTGATTGTGCGAAGTAATTTCCTCTATGTATCAGTTTGAATTGTCAAAATGGAATTCTGCCAAGCAGTATCAGCGAGAAAATCGCTTCAAGGTTCGGGTTTGGTTGTTTGTTATCTTCATTTGTTGCTGTATTTACACTCCGCTGACCATTGTTAATTATTATTCCGGTCTCTACACCGTTTGCGCATTTAATATTGCTTTTATCTTCAGTTTAATCACCGCGGGTGGATTGGTTTACTTCACTCAAAAGCCTCCACCTTTTTATATTACGTTCATTAATCTGTTTGCATTGGTTGGTTCTGCGACAGTGCCAATCTACTACATGGGTATCACAGGTGCCTTGTGGTGCCATCCGATTATGGCCGCAGTGTTCTTTGTTTTACCTTGGCGCATTGCCGCGTACACAAATAGCGCCATTTTTATATGCGCCTGTGTATTTTGCATGATTTCTCTGGAACCCAAGCTGTATATACGAATGATTACCTCGCTGATGGCGAGCTATTTAGTCGTGGGCTTTTTTTCAGCGCGTATTCGCCGAATCCAGGCGCAACTCAGAGAGGCATCAAATGTTGATCCCATGACGGGGGCATTCAATCGTCGAATGCTTCCGGATATGCTTCAGGAAAGCTTTGCTAAACTCCGACGACATCAGGAAAGCTCGGTCATTGCCGTCTTCGATCTGGATTATTTCAAAAGCATTAATGACAACAGGGGACATGCGGCAGGTGATCAGGCGATTATCGAAATGGTGGAGGAGATCAAATCCAACACCCGTAATGTCGACAATGTATATCGCCTGGGTGGCGATGAAATACTGCTTCATTTACGCGATATAGAAGAGGCAGAAGGCTATGTTCTGGTAAACAAGCTGGTTGCAATACTTGGAAGGAATGCTGTCATTGGTACGAGCAGCAGTGCAGGCCTGGCCAGCATTTCTTCGGATATTCGAGGCGTTGATGAGTGGCTGCACAGGGCCGATGTAGCACTTTACAAGGCCAAGGAGCTTGGTCGCAATCAGGTCGTCGCCTGGAAGCCCGAGCTTGAGTCTATGACTCTTCAGTGAATTACATGGTTGCAGAGCCGAAAATCTGGGGGCCAGTGAAGGATGAAGGGTGGCAAATGAATGAGAAGCATGCGAGCTTCATATTCTGATACTTAGGGGATAGAATCAGCACAACTATTCGCTAAGAGAGAACAATGCCCCATGAGCTCAACAGGGAACAGCTCGACCATTCCATCCAAAGCCCTTATATTAATTGCGCTGCTTCAGGGCTTGGCACTTTTCATTCTTCACCAATCCATCGAGTTCAAGTTCTGGCCGAACAATGAGCCTCAATGGCTTTTTGCCTTTTATGCGCTCGCTGTTGCAGCGCCGATTATGTTGCTGCTCGGCCTCGGGGATAAGCCGGGAAAAATAATTCAATGGACGGCAATTTATTCTGCGATTCTCTTTGGTTTAGGGTTTTATATCGGTCATCAGGCCATTCCCTTGGAGCATATACGATACGGTGGATTGCTTGCGGGCTTTGTTACGACCCTATGCGTAGCGACCTTTAAAGCCTTAATGTACACACAGCATTTCGCAACAGGAGACGTCTTAAGTTATAGCCGTCTGTTTCGACTCTCCTGGCGTAACTTTCTAACCTTAGGGCTGGCTTTGCTTTTTACGCTTTGCACCTGGGGGGTATTGATGCTGTGGGCCGGTCTTTTCAAGGCGATCAAGGTCGACTTCTTTTATGATTTGTTTAATGAGCGCTGGTTTTACTATCCGGCATTGGCTTTAGCGAATGGTTTTGGGGTGCTGATTTTCCGAAGTCAGGCAGGTGTTATCGATACCATTACTCGAATCCAGCAAGCGCTTATGAAGTTTCTGCTTGTTATTCTTTCCTTGATTTCGGTGAGTTTTCTGTTGACCTTGCCTTTCACGGGGCTTGCGCCTTTATGGGAGACCGGAGGCAGCACTTTAATTCTCTGGATGCAGGCGTTGATGCTGTTTTTCATTAATGCGGTGTATCAAGATGACCCGGAATCCCAACCTTATCATCTGTGGCTGCATCGTCTGATTTACCTGGGTGTTGCTTTATTGCCAATCTACAGCGCAATCAGCTTTTACGGTTTATCGCTTCGTGTTGATCAGTATGGCTGGTCGTTGGCGCGTTGTTGGGCATTCCTTTTATGGGGCGTTTTTGCGGCATTCTCGTTTGGCTATCTATGGGGAATATTGCGCCTTAGAGATCGATGGTTGCATCAGTTGAGCTGGGTAAATGTGCGTATGGGGCTGCTGGTTTTAGGCTTAATGCTTTTAGTGAATTCCCCAATGCTCGATTTCCGAAAGATATCCGTGGCCAGTCAAATGGAGAGGTTGGAATCCGGAGAGGTTTCTCTTAGCGAGTTTGATTACCGCTACTTTCGCTATGATCTGGCGAGACCGGGCTACGACGCCTTGCAGGAATTAAAGCAGAGGGTTAAGAAAGAGCATCCGGAAATTCTGGTCAGAATCAACAGCTACTTTGATGACGATCGTCGGAATAAGCCGAGTTCTACTAAAGCGGAAGTTCTGGCGGCTATCGTGGGTATTGACGAGTCAACCCCTACCGAGCTACTGGACATCATCCACAATGGTATTACGAGCAGCCGATGGAAAATGCGCCGAAACCAGGGGTATCAATTGTTCACAGAGGATCTTAATGGTGACGGTGAGCCTGAATATATTCTCGCCGATATTCAGGAATACGGCGTGGATTTTACCATGTACAACCGGCTTGATGATCGTTGGGAAGTTAAGGAGTTACAGGCTGTGCAGGGCGGAGGCGGTCACTTCTCAGGGCAGAAAGATAAATTGCTGACGGCTCTCAAGAAAGGCGAGCATGGAACCGAAGATAAAGAATGGCGCGATCTTACCGTTGGGGGTTACCGCTTTCGTGTGCCTTGACGCGGGTTCAGGGTGCAAAGGTTGGTGATTGGATTCGCGGTGGGGGATTCAGAACGGAATCGATAGATCAGAGATGACTGATGACTAAAAACGCCCGTTGTACGGTTGTATAACGGGCGTATCAGAGTCCAGCGTCTACTGTGTCGGGTTATTGGGATAAATACGCCGCGAGCATTTCAAAGCTGCGCGCCCAACCTCCAGCACCTTGAGCGTGATGTGCAGTCCAGGCTTCAGCTTCTTCTTGTGTCGGATTTACTGGTTGCCAGATGAACTTCATGTGGGTTATGCCGTCGGTTTCGCTGAGCTGAATAATTGCTTCAATTTCCCTGGGCCAATTAGGCATCGGCGGAGCAAGAATTTCGCCTGCCTCATTCGAGCGATATTGCCTGAAGACGATGGTCGTGAATGGATCAAGTTCATGATATTTGGTCAGCAACCACATTTCATGGCCATTTGGCATGGTCATCTTGTGCAGTGATGAGCCTCCGCTTTTTATTTCGGCGGATTTGTATTCACAGACCACATCGGCATTTGGCGCTTGCCATTGGCACAAATGTTCCGCCTGGGTCCAGGCTTCATAGACCAATTGCATGGGCGCTTCAAAGTCGCGGGTCATGACGGCAGGTTCTACTGAGAAATCGCTCATTTATTATCTCCTTTATTTTGCAGCTGGTTTAAATAGGCATCGAGTTGATCAAACTGTTGATTCCAATGTTTTTCAAATTGCTTTATCCAGAGTTGAATAGGGCGTAATTCATTGACATTCACTCGGTAGATACGTTGCCGCCCCTGTTTGCGCTCGGATACCAGGCCGGCATCTCTCAGAACGCCCAAGTGCTTGGAAACCACGGGCTGGTTCCAGCGAGTGATTTCCACCAACTGGCCAACGCTCATTTCCTTTCCAATGAGCGTCTCAATCAGCTCTCGTCGCTTGGGTTCGGCAATGGCGGTGAAGGTGTCATAGGTATTGGCTGTTTTAGGCATGAACTTATTATATTCCTATATGGGAATATGTAAAGGACGGCTTGAATTTGATGGCTTTGATAATAAAAACAATAGCTTATGTGGTGAAGTTCGTGTTCTTTATGCTTGCGGAAAAACAAAAAATGCCGGCAGCAGGGGAAATCTGCTGCCGGCTCCTTAGAAAGCCAGGCCTTTAAGCGGTGGCTTATTGCTTTGGAAAGAGGCTTAAACCGGGCTTTGTCAGGCAATCTTCACCGTATTGTTGTTTGGCAAATCCAGCCACCGAATTAATGGCCGTCATGAAGGCACCTTCCAGCCAACCGCCGAGATGGCTGTAACTGCATCCGGCGAAGTAGACTTTGTAAGCAACGGTGCTGTCTTGCAGGCGGTAGTTGTCGTAGAGCAGAGAGACCAGATGGTGCTCTTTCGGGTAATCCAGTTTGAACCCTCCGCGCGCTTGATCCATCGACCAGTTGTATGCATAGCCGTTATTGCCATCCAGATTTTCATCAGCAATCAGTGAGGCAAACCACCATTGCTCATTGCTGTCGTCTACTCGATCAACCGATTTTCTCAAGCGGGCAATAATCTCTCCAGAGTCATCGCTCAAACCTGGTTGAGCCTGGCCTTCGGCCATAAAGTGATAACCGCCATTGCTGCCTTCGTCGCCCCAAACATAGGAGAGCAATACATTCTTGGAGTCCACGCCGTCCAGAATGTAGGTTGCGGCACAATCGCTATCATGCACAATCTGCTTGATTTGCTCACCATTGACGGTGGGGGCCAGGTCCTGCCAGGCTTTTTGAGAGATGCTGCTGAAGTACTTTCCACTGCGCATCATATGAACAGATTTCAACGCGTTGATGATGCTGTACTCGGGGTTTTTAAAGCCGGAAAAGGGCAGGTGAATATCGTCCGCAAGTTCAGCCCCGTCGAGTTTATTCAGCGTGGTTCCTTTGGGAATAACCGCGTTGGCAGAGAAAGGTTCAAACACCTCCTGAGCACTGTGGTGAGCGGTACAGATAAAGGCAGAGTCGACAATCTGATGCTCTATTCGCTTATCCGGGCTGGTGTGATCTTTATAGTAGAGTAAGTTACTCGATTCACCGTCTTCTAATGCGCCAAGCAACAACACTTCGCAACTGGGTTTAGGGATGTAGTTCAAGCGACTGCGGGTAATCAACGCCATCAATCGAATGCCCAAGTCGCAGTTACCGGTTGTGCTATCGCCCGTTGCGTTGGGGAGCAGATATTCGTCAGCATAGTTCCACACAAGAAGGCGAGCGATTTCCAGGAACGACACCGCGTTCAAAGGTCTGAAGCCTCCAGAGCCAAAACCGTAACGACCAAAAAGCTCAAGATAATAGGATATGCTTTGTGGGTAACGATCCTGATCCGCTTCAACAATCGTTCTGATGGTGCTTTCAATGAGCACATTCAGGGCAATGTCGTGGTCGCTGACGTACTTTTCCCAAGCTAGCTTTATGGATTGTGAAAACGCTTCTGGTTTCGAGATCTCTGGTGAGTTTGCGTAATTGATTTCTGCATACTCCAGAGCGGTGATGATGTTGCCCTCATGAAACAAAGCACCCTCGGGTAGTGCGCTATACGGGCCTCCGCCAGGAATCAGCAACTCCTGAAACAGTTGGGCATTCCATTGCCCCGGGTTAATACCCAGTCTTTCAACATCCACAAGGCTGTAGAGAAGTGGGGCGTTTCCCAAGCTGCTGCCAAAAGCACCCCAGTTATTGCCATCGTTCGACCTGACGTCTTCGGACAGGGACTGAATAACGTTTACCACGAATTCGTTTACCAGTGCGTAGTCGGGATTGGGGCTGCCGCTGTTGTCGTATTTGAAATCGATATCTCGCCAACAGAACTGACTGGCGACATCACCCGGGTTGGGGAATACCGACAGCGGTTGGTCGATATCCTCCGGAAAGGCTTTATTGGCCATATTCCATGTGCAGGTAGCAATGGAGGGGAATCTCATGCAGCCAATTTCCCGATAAATATTTTCTTCGTTTTTGCCTCGGCCATTGTGAGAATAAATCCGGCCAAACTTTTCATCGTAGCTTGCATCGCCTTTTTCTACCGTTGGATCGTAGTAGAAGTTGTATACGTTCAATGCGAGTTCAGGGTTTTTATCCGCCAGCTCAGCCAGAAACATCATTACGCCGAGCGCGCCAGCTCCCCGTCCAACAACCCCAATGTCGAGTTCACCTTTAATGGTATCCAATGTGTTGAAAAGACCGTGCTGAAATATGCCTGCATAATCCCCGAGGGGACTGTCGGGGTAGCGGGTCTTTTGAGTGGCGAACGATCGCGATGTCGCACTGAGTTGCTTTTCTGATTTGTTTCTTCCGAGTGTTCTAATGCCGTGTGTCATAAATTTTTACCGTCAATTTTGCTAATTCGTTAATTTGAAAAAGCAGTTGTCCGTTTACTGCGCGGCCACAGTACGAATGAGGAGGTGAGTGCTCAAGTTAAATATTTATGGTGGCGGATGACAGAAATGTTTCTGCCTTATAGTGAAGGCGAAAGTGGGGTGGCGTTGTGTGCAAAAGTTTCAGAAGGAAACAGCTTGCTTATAAAATATTTGGAAAAACACCCCTTTAAAAGTGAATTCCACTTTTGCGTATAAAAGAGTTTCTTCTAATTTTTTTAGGTAGTGTGAGCAAGCATATTTACAGGTAAAGGTTTATGTTCAGTAAATATGCTTAGTCTTTTTGATGATTGATACTAAGGGAAGTGCTAGAGGGTGGCCGATATTTTACAGCTTCTCTGCTGGTCGGGTAGGGTTGTAGGCGCCCTGAACAGCGGCCCATTTATTCCCGTGTTGTGGAAGGCCATCGAATACAACCTCTGCATTCCAGTCACCATTTTTATGGACGTGAATATTGCTCTGGGAAAAACTGACAAAAGGGGTTAAGTCCTTTCGGCGATACAAGGGGACGATCTTGTCAGTTTCCGAGTCCAATACCAGAGTACTGTTGTCGAACATTTTTCCGCTTGAATGCAATAAGACAGCATGGGGTAAGCCCAGGTGGTTTCTAACCAGAACCAGCCTTAGTTGAGTTGCTGGCACGCCTTGGGAACGCAGAATTTTCATTTTAGCGAGAGCGTAATCTTCGCAATCACCGCCCTGCGTGAAAAACGTATCCGGGTCGAGCCAGTTGTCTTCCTTTTCATAGCTATAGGGCACACTGTTTACCCAGGCATTTACAGCTGAAAGCTTATCGCTTTTTTGCTGATATACGGTATGGCTGTCATCTGTCCAGATTTTTCGGTCAGTAATAGCGCTATATGGCTCGCTGCTTAAGGACACTGAGGCCAGAAATAAAAAAGAGGCTCCGGAAAACATTAAATCAATTCCTCGTCGATACGGCTCTAAGAAATGAAACCCATATAACCAGCAAGGTTTAAGTCTTAATCTTGTCGTAAATGATAAACGTGGAAACTTAATATAAATTGAACAATTGTCTTGACAGGCGTGTATTTTTCTTACCTTAACAGGACTTGAATGGGTGTAAACAAGTCTCGAAATGTTAACTTATGGCATTTGTATTTTGCACTCTAAAGTGCAGGGTACATGCGCAGGCAAATTCCCCTCTCAAAGGAGGGTGTTTGTTTCGTAAGACCTGTGCCTCACAAAAAAATAGCCTCTTCATACCAAGGCCTCTTATCTGGCTCGTAAATTTGCCCCATAGGCAAAAAACATCAACTTTATAAACTTTTCTGCTTGCATCGAATTGCACCGGGATTTGCGATACGAATTCTGACTTTGGTCAAAAATCCTATCCGGAATGGACTCGATGCTCTAACGGCAGTCGAGAATTTTTGCTGTCGAACATTGGCAAGTATGAAGGAGTTATAAATATGATCAGTAAATGGAAGTGTTTGCTCTTGATGGTCGTTCTGGGCCTAACGGAAAACACTGTGGCGCAGTCCTTTCTTGAAAGTCCTGGCAATCGAACCTTTGAAAGTGGTGTTGGTGTTATTCGTGGTTGGTCCTGTGAGGCGGTAGAAGACGTTGTCGTGACTATCGATGATAAAGAGATTCGCCTTCCTTTGGGAAGTCATCGACCAGACACCAAAAATCGCTGCGAGAACGGCGGAGACAATGGCTTTGGTGCGGTGGTGCATTGGCCCAGCTTTGGCATGGGTGCCCATAGCGCAACGTTAAAAATCAACGGGGTTATTGTGGCCCATCACCGTTTTAGAGTATCTGGTGTCTCGACAGACTTTGTTAAAGGGTTATCGTTAAAACATACCTTCCAAAAGTTTCCTTACAAGGATAAAGATGTTGAACTGATCTGGTCTGAAGCCCATCAAAATTTTGTCATCAGCGGGGTCGGAATACCACCTGAAGCACCCCTGCCAAAGGCGCCGGCAGGCTCAATAGTCCACACGCTCACCATTCCAAAAGGTGAACAGACCTCTTCCATTGAATATACCGTCCCTTTTAAAAAGGGAGTCTATAGGCAACTGATCAAAGCCTATAATCGACGCGGGGAGGCCATAAAAATATGTGGCGATTTTGGTGGTGGTTCGATTAATGGCTCTGTATTAGGCCGTGGACAAGTATGTATTTCCGGGAATTTTGTTACCTATGTGCGAGGTGGCGAGGTTAAGCAGCACAGCTTTTGGCTACCGGCAAGGCAGATTGCCGAAGAAGATATTCGAATCGTTATTTACCTACGATAGTGAGAGAAAAGGAAGTTGATTATGAATCGTTTACAGAAATTATGTTGCTTGATACTGATATTCCCCGCTTGGACTATGGCTCAGAGCTTTTTGGAAAGTCCTGGCAAAGGGTCTATTGAAAGTGGAGTCGGCCTGGTTCGAGGTTGGTCTTGCGAAGATGCACAAAGTGCTCAGTTGATCATCGATGGTGAGCATGTCATTGAATTGGTTCCAGGAGGCGAGCGCGCGGACACCGCCAATGTTTGCCAAAACGATGGCAATAACGGATTCGGCAGTGTTGTGTTCTGGGGAACCTACGGACTGGGTGAGCATGAAGCTGAGCTCATTGTGGATGGGAAATCCATTGAAAACCGAAAATTCACGATTGCAGGGGCTTCAAAATCTTTTGTCAAAGGTTTGAAGAAGACGTTTTATCTCGACGATTTTCCTCGGTCCTCAAAAAAAGCCTACATTGAATGGTCAGAAGCTAATCAGAATTTCGTCATTAAGAACATCATTGATAAAAATCAGTACGTTGTGGATTCTAAGCTGGCAACCAGAAAAGGCTATGCGCGGATAATCGAGCTAGGTCTGAATTCCCAAAGCCCAAACGGCAAAATCCATGTTGAGTCGCTTTTCGGAGAAACGCTCAAGGTCACAATATGCTCCCGCTCTCCGAGCATAATTGGACTGTGCGAAAAAGATAGCTTTCACTATGTTGGTTCAGGTCGAGGTGACAGTATCGACCTCAATGCCAGTTGGACGGGCAGTGGAAAAGCCTATGTTTGGGTTCAAATGCTGAACAAACGTGGGCAGGTTATCACCCCGGATAAACCTTATGAATTTCAAATCATTTTTACACCGGACACAGAGGCGATCTAAACAGAAGCTTCACCAGGTCACGGTGCAGCCAGTGGCGACTTCCAAATCAACGAGCATCAACAAACGGGGCAGCGGATAACATGGAGTGTTATCCGACCGCCAAAACCCGGGGCTAGAGGGAACAGTCGGCCGAATTTTCTCTTTGAGCCTGCTCGGAAACTTTATCAATTACCAACGTAATTTCCCCAACGGGTAGCCCCAGTTTGCTCATTCGGGTTCGATTAAGCAGTTTTTTGGGATTGAGTAAAAACAGACGATCATCCAAATTCACAGACCAGCCCCCCTGATGCTCGGGCAGCTCCAGAGTGTAGGCCCAGATTAAGGCGTTTCCGCTGAACTTGCCCTCGGCCATGCCCACAACATCTCCCGCAGTCCCAGTCAGCTTTTGCCCGTCTACCTTAAGTTTCCAGCAGCGATGCTGTTCCTCACCGTCGTCGAAAACAAAGTGTTCATCAAGAAGTCCAATGTCTCCCTGCCACTGGCCAACAATATCCGCGGTAAAACTGCGTAACTGCCTTCCCTTGTAATCTTGCACGATGCCATTGGCCGTCATTTGTCCTGAGAAAAACGCTTTAGGGTCCAGGGCCGGACCTGCCAGGCGGATGTCTTCTGGTTGAGTTGTGCAGCCGGCCAGAGCAATAAGCACTGTCGCCATTGGTGCGCGGATAAGCTGCCATTTCATTTGGTTTCTCCTAAGAGCTTCTTGGCCTGGCTGGGATATTGGCTGTGAGGTCCGATCCAGATATTGATGAATGCTCGGGCAAAACCAGGTGACTCGATGACCCCGAGAGATTCGTCAAACATCCGAAACTCACCCTTGTCTTCGCTGTGTAGAATAAAGCTCAGGCGATCACTTTCGTTAATGTCGGGCCAAACCCTGCTCAACTCGGCAAGCCACTGCTCGCGTTGTGTGTTGTCCAGGTCGGGGACGGTTTTCCATTGCTTGCGAGTTTCATTCAGCAAACGTTGTGCGGAGATATCCCGTAAATAATCCAGTGTGAGTTGCAGAGGATATTGCTCTTGCTGATAACGTCCGCTGGGGCTATAAAGCGTTGCATCGTAGACATCGAACCAAAGAACCGAAAACCGAGTGCTGCCGACTACCTGCAGCTTTTCACTCGCTGTCGCAAACGGGGGCAGACAACTTATCAACACTAGTAACACTCTAAGCAGCATGAGGCTGTTCCTCTCGCTCTGAGCGTTCACAAATGTGAAGCGCCAAGGGAAAGATCAGGGCCCATAAGGCGGCGCATATCACAGCCGTCGCGAGCACATTGTATCCCAGAGAAACCGCCCCCAGTTTGTAAGCCCCCAGATAACTGCTGGTTCCGCCAAACGCTCCCAGTAAGGGCCACCAACGGCGATATTCCCAAAGTGGCTTTAGGCTATGACGCAGAGTGGCGGCAAAGCTCAGCCACAAGGCACACAACCAAATGGGGGCAGCAATCGGCTTGGGAGTAAACTGCCAGACAGACAGTTGGGTTAGGGTGCTATCAATAATGATGCCTGTCATCGCGACCACAGCGATGATGCGAAGCTCAAGCAGCTTTTCAGCTACAAAGGCAAAGTGCAGGGCAAGCAAACCGAGGGCAAGGGGGATTGCACTGTTTCCGTAGAGCACCAATGTCCACCAGCTTAGTTGAAAGCCGGCGAGATTGGCCACGAACCAGATTGGGTTGTTAGGAATGGACATCGCTGCCTCTGTTCGCACTTATTGACATTAGTACGCAGAGAGAAGCAATTCAGATCATTGGGTCAGTTTGGTTCCGGTGGAATAGCGGTAGAGCTTGAAGATATGCCATAAACGCGATTTCTGACAATCTTAAGCTCTTCGCATATTGCAGCTCAATTTACGGCTTATTTTACCGCTCCGTCTAGAGATCAATCGTAAACGAAAAATACTGGCTGTACAGCTTGATATAGTTCGTCATGCGATGATCTTCGCCCAGTTCTTTCAGTTTTTCTTTTGATGTCGTGTAGTTGAGCGACAAGCGATCCATAGCTTTGTAGGCGTTGGAAACATGCAAGACGGCTTCGTCGTTGTCATTGAAATAAATCTCCTTGCCTGCGTGCACATAACTTAGCTGATGCTCGTCGGGCAGGCGGGGAGGTGGAAGCATGGCAATTACATCGCGGTTATTGACCGAGCGGATATAGCGTCCATAGAGTTTCTTTTCGACGTCTTCCATAAATGACTCATTACCCACGCGAGGTTGCCCAAAGGTGAAAACAGCGCTGATATTAAGAGTTGGTGATGCTTCATGATTCTGCAGCTCTATTGTCAGTCGATGGGCCGCCAGTATCGATAGGGCGCCTCCCAAGCTGTGCCCGCAGAAAACAAGCTTGTATTCTCTGGCAATAACAGACGTTAGTTTTTCCTTGAGCTGGGGCCAAATGGCATCGAGAGATTCAGCAAAGCCGGTGTGTATTTTGTATTCTTCACCATTCTCGCCGTTTGCGGGCATCCAGCTCGCCGGCTTCTGTAAAAACCGTGCGTCGGTCAGCATGTCCTGAGCTTTGGTTTCTGTTCCTCTGAAAGCGATAATGGCGACTTTTTGTTCGGCGCTTTCGGTAAGCAGGCATTGGGTATCCGTGGCGCCGTGCTCAAGCAGCTCGGCTTTCAGGCCCCAGTTTTTTGCTTCTTCCTGACATTCTTTCCCGGTTTTGTACGACAGCTCGCTGAGTTTGGCTGCCCAGCACAGGTTGACCGCGTTATAGCCCGCTTTGTTACCGTTGAAGCTATCGAAATCGCTAAAATCAATGTCTTTCGATTCAGGTACAGGAAGTCTGCGCAGGCCATTGTTGATGCTTGAGTGATCGGTGTTCGATGTTCCAGGCAGGCTTGCCCGGCTTTGGGCGGGCTGGGCATCGCCAGAGTGTTGAGCGGAACTTTGTTCTTCGGGTTCTTTGTCGCCCCGCAGGCGTCTGCGAACACCCAGCAATTTTTTCAGTAAATCAAACCAAAAAGGCGCACCGAGAGAGGTTGCAAACGCGGTTAGGATAAACCCGGGAATCTTTAATATAAAAAGGAACAGACTGCCACCGATATCTTCTGAGTCAAATTGGTAGCCGCTCCAGCCAACGACTGGCCCCAAATCAATCACAAGAGATTTAATTTTCTTTTCACAGCTGTCTGTTGTTTTAATGCCGTCACCGGATGCTGCGACACAGGTTTTCAATATCTCTGGTCGCTGTGCGATGTCTTCGGCTATCTGCACATGAGCTTGCCGGGCATAAGGATCTTCCATCAATCGTTGAAAGATGTGCAGGGTGTCGGCATTCACCGCGCAGGCCACAACAAAGCCGACAGCGAGCAGGTACACATTGAGTTTGCGTTTAAACCAGCCAATCGAACGATCAATGCAATCTCCAAACCACAAACAAAGAGACGCTTCGAAACGAGAAATCTCCATTGTTGATTCCTGCCACATACCAAAGATTTCTTTTTTCCAGCCAGAGGCGCCTTCATTGACGCCGGCTTTTTGAAGTGCTTCGTGAAGTTGGAGAGGTTTGTTTCTCAGATAGGAATATTTCCCCTGAACCAGAGTGTCCAGTAAGCAGAACACAAAGGTCGTATCCTTCATTTGTGATGGACCGCGGGGCTCGTCTTCAGGCTTCTCAACGGGGCGAGACAGGGCTCGGATTCTGGCGTGGGCGTAGATCGCCTGTCGAGTATTGCTATCGGTAAGGGTGGTAATGGCGGCCTTAAGATTTTTGCTGTGTAACTTGCCCAATTGAATGGCAAGAATTTCAACCATTGCGGAGACGATCAAACTCAGAACGAGAAAAATAGTAATCAGACCGATAAAAGCATCCAGCATATCCATTGCAACCATCACCGTCTCCGTTCGTATTTATTCTCGTTTGATCAAAGCTGCCTAACTATATCGGAATCGCTAAAACTCTCAAATGGTTTTGGTGAGCTGAGTGGTTTTGTTAAAACGCAGGAGAGCTGTGGGAATTTTAGAAGTCTGCTCAGTTTTTGTTCGCTCTTTCAGCATGTCATCGCGAAAGCCGGCGTTTGTATTCAAATGCAGGTGTATTCAAATGCAGGGATCCTGAAGCGGGAGACGGATCATGGTCAGGGCTGGGTTTGCATTTCAGCACTTTATAATATTAAACTGTAATAGTAACGTTATAACGTAACATTTATTGTATTTTTACCCATATCTTCGGACCTGTAATGCAAAAAGACATGCTTGTAGCTTCATCGCTCTGTGTAAGTTTCGCTCAGCACAAGGTGCTGGATAACGTAAGTTTTGAGGTCGCTGAGGGTGAGGTGTTTGCTCTCCTTGGTGGGAATGGCGCCGGTAAGTCTACGGCTTTAAAGGCATTTATCGGGGCTGTTGCGCCCAGCGACGGGGATGCGCAAGTGATGGGAATGTCCGTCACGAAGGACATCAAAAAGATCCGCAGCAAAGTGGCGTATCTCCCCGAGTCGGTCATGCTGTACGGGCATTTGACCGGCGTCGAGAATATCAAATACTTCCTCTCACTGGCTGAAATATCAAAATCCCAATCCGAGATTGAAGAGGCGCTCAGCCGTGTTGCGTTGCAGCCTGAGGCCTGGAACAGTCAGCTTTCTAATTACTCGAAGGGCATGCGTCAAAAAACGGCAATCGCATTGGCGTTGCTCAGAGATGCGCCGGTACTGTTTCTGGATGAGCCAACCTCCGGGCTCGACCCCAGTGCTATCGACGAATTCAATCAACTTATTACAACGCTTTCCGCCGACGGCACCACCGTATTTATGGTGAGCCATGACGTATATGGAGCCTGCCAGGTCGCCCATCGAATTGGCCTTCTGGATAGCGGCAAGATTGTTGGTATGTTCGAGAGAGAAGGCGACGCGCATATTGACACTGAAGCCGTACATTCCGCGTTTTCCAATCGAGGTCAGGCATGAAAGTCATCACACAAATCATGCTTGATGAATGGCGCTACTGGCTGCGCAGCAAACTCGGCATTACCGTGCTGGCCATTACCCTGGTTATTACGATTGCAGCGGTTATTGTGAATGCCATGGAAATGCGTCAGGCCGCCGAGGAGCGCCAGACCTTACAGAAGACGGCAGAAGCCCGCTTTCTGGAGCAGCCAGATCGCCACCCTCATCGTATGGTGCACTACGGCCATTATGTCTTTCGGGCACCGTCTCCGCTAAGCATTGTGGAACCTGGCGTAGACGCCTATACCGGAACTTCGATATTCCTTGAGGGGCATCGCCAAAACAGCGCAATGTTCGCTGAGCAACGCCAGTCCAGTGGGATGACGCGTTTTAGCAGCCTATCTCCCAGCTTCTTGATGCAGGTACTGGCGCCTTTGTTTATCCTGCTTATCGGATACGCCAGTATGACCCGGGAAAGGGAAGCCGGTACTCTGAGTATTATGGTTTTACAGGGTTTGAGCCGCTGGCATTTGCTACTCGGTAAACTTCTGGCTTTGATGGGGGCCGGGCTGGTTATCCTGTTGCCTCTTTCCATCGCCAGCATAGGGGCGGCACTTCAGGGTGAGTCGGCCCTTGTCAGTGCCGGTTTTATTCTGGGGTATTTTCTCTATCTCCTGGTTTGGAGTGCTCTGGTTCTTGCCGTATCGACGATGAGCAGCAAGAGCAATTCAAGTTTTGCCGTGTCACTCGGTATATGGCTGCTCCTGTGCATATTGATTCCCCGCATTGGCAGTTCGGTAGCGGCAACCGTTGAACCGTCATTGGGAAAACTGGAATCCGATTTCGCGGTTTTGGAGGCCTTACGCAAGCTGGGTGACGGGCATAACGCTGCAGATCCGGCCTTCGAACAACTGAAGAAGAATTTACTGGCCCAATACGATGCGGAAAGTGTAGACGAATTGCCGGTGAACTTCCGTGGGGTTGTTGCTGAATACTCTGAAAAGAAGCTAACCAATGTACTCAATCAGTTTGCCGAGGCTCGTATGGAAGAAGAGCGCTCCCAGGCAAACGTTTTACGAAACTTTGGCTGGTTATCACCAACGATAGCGGTTCGCTCTTTGTCAATGATGATGGCCGGTACCAATGTGGAAACTCACCACCGATTCCTGAGAGATGCGGAAACCCTGCGTTTTGATTTTGTTCAATCTCTCAATCAAATTCATCGCGACCACCTCGATTACAAAACCGATATGGCGCGCTCAAAAAGCAAGGCGTCATCCCTGGCTGCGCGAGTCAGCTCTGATAACTGGTCTGTTCTCTCCGAGTTTGAATTCAAACCTGAACCCGGAACACAAAGACTGGAAAACAGCTTGCCTTATATTGCACAGCTTCTGCTTTGGTGTGTGCTGGTAATGGTGATGTTGAAATACACGATGAGAAGAGTGCAGTAAAGGGGTAGTCATGATTTCATTTTCGGATATTAAACGAGAAGCCCGTTTCCTGGTCAGGCAACGCCATATCGCGTTTCTCATGATTCTAAGCTTTGCATTGTCGGTATTTGCCGTCTGGTCGGGTATTGCTGAAACACGGGCGCAAAGTGCCACCATTGAGCGTTTGCTGGAAAAGAACGATGTTGATCGGCAGGGTGTGCTTGCGAAGCAGAAAAACTATGGTGGTGCCGCGTATTACAGCTTTCACCTGACTTATGCGCAGCCTTCAAGTCTGGCGTTTGCGGCAATGGGACAGCGAGATGTTTTTCCCTGGAAGCATCGGATTCGAATGCTCGCCCTGGAAGGGCAAATCTATGAAACCGATGCGGACAACCCAGAACTGTCTTTGCAGGGGCGTTTTGATTTCGCTTTTTTAGCGGTTGTTCTGCTGCCGTTGTTTATCATTCTACTGTTGCATGATCTGCGTTCAGGCGAGAGGGCGGCGGGGCGCTACGATTTATTGGTCGTCACTGCTGCTAATGAACGGAAGCTTTGGCTGTCACGAGCCATTGTATTATGCTCAAGTCTCGCCGTTGCTGTGCTTGTTCCTTTCCTGATCGGCGCGGCAATCAGTGGGGCGAGCCTTCAAGGCATTCTGTTCTTCACTTTGCTCGTTCTCGCGCATATTGCATTCTGGATGCTCCTGTCTCTATATATCGGCAAACTGAAATCCCTGAGTGCCTTGAGCTCTGCTCAACTTGCTTCGGTGTTGCTGGCTTTCTGGTTAAGTTTCGCGGTACTTATCCCGGTTGGAAGCGATACGATAATTGACGAAGTCGTTGAAAGCCCGAGTGGTGGACAAATAGTACTTACCCAGAGGGAAGCAGTGAATGATGCCTGGGACTTGCCTTTTTCAGCAACCTGGGATGAGTTTTTGAAAACTCATCCGGAATGGGCCGACAAAACGAACATGAATTCCCAGTTTGAGTGGAAGTGGTACTACGCCTTTCAGCAGGCCGGCGATCAAAAAGCGGCAAACTTATCGACTGCTTATCGCGAAGCAACACAAAAGAAAGATGCACTGGCTGGATGGGTAGCGCTGCTGTCGCCACCAATGCTGACCCAAAGGCTGATGACATCGATAGCGGAAACTGATATTCAAGCAATGACTGCCTATGAGCAATGCATACGCGACTACCATGCATCGCTTCGTGAGTATTATTATCCCTTGCTCTTCAATGATGTGGAATTTTCGGTGGACCAACTAAAATGGGTGCCTGAGTATTCTTCGGCGATTTGCGATAACACCTAAAGCGTTTGCCTTGATGTAAAACATCCCCCTCTCTATCGGAGAGGGGGATTATATGCTTGTACCTTCAGCTCAAAAGGTTGATTAACGATCAATCTGAACTTATGTGAAAGCGTGCACCAAAACTAGTGATTGAGCCCAGCCGAAACTCCCTTTACCCTCCGCTCCGGACTCTCAAATAACGTAATAGCCATGAATGCATACCCGTTTGGGTGGGTTTTTCTGTGGCTGTCATTTATTTGCGATTGCTGCAGTTTGTAGGAGCAACAATGAAAAAGAGTCTAAGTGCTTTCCTTTGGGGGGCGTTCGCCCTCGTGTTCAGTGTATTCAGTGTCGGGCAGGGAGTATTGGTGAACGCCAGTGATAATGTGGCCGCCAATCGAATTGTCGGGAGTGGGCCCAATCATTCCGCAACGGCTGCAGCCAATACCGGTTTAGGTACCTATCAGCGTGTTCAGTTAAATCAGGCTTCTGAGTTAAATCGAATTGTAAATGTTTCCCTCACCGATCCGTTTGTGGGTGGGCCCTTTACGTTTGTCGTTAGCATACGCTCGGTTACGGCGCCTTACGCGGAACTGGAGAGAGTGCCCGCAACTGTAGATCCGGTTGGGAATAACTTTTTGGTGACAGACTTTACGTTGCCGCCACCTGGAAACCAACGCACGATTTATCGAAACGAGTTTCACTTTATTACCTCGGTGTTAGCGCCAGGCAGTTACTATGTTGCGGTGCTTGCGCAGAATCCGAATTACAACAGCACCCTGGCTGATACCACTCTCGCAGGCATCAGTGGCACCAGCATTCTAAACAGTTCCATTCCCAGCGAGTCGTCCGGGGCGCTGATGATGAACGTCTACGCCGCAACGGGAACAGCTGCGCCTCCGACGCCGGCGGCAGGAAGCCCGAATGCGGTTCCACTGATGCCAATGCCACTGTTGTTTTTGATGGGGGGAATACTGCTGTATTTCCGAAGACAACTGCCAGAAAAACAATCTGATTAACATTTGCCATAGAGAAAAACATGACAATGTCGCCTGTCGAGCGCTAGTCTTACTAGAACTGGGGGTTGTTCCTCATGCCTGATTTTCCAGAGAATAGTGGAAAAGCAGGCTTTTCTGTTTTTGAAACAGGGTTCCCGATACGGGAAAGTGAACACGTAAAACAAGGAGGTGCTCCATGAAGCGCTTATCAATGGCTGTTACGATTCTGTCATGTTTTTCAACAGCTCACGTTATGGCATTGGCCTGTGGTGATGTGATCAGTAGCGACACGACCTTAACGGCTGATTTACTGGATTGTCCAGCTAATGGCTTAACGATTATTGCCGACTATGTAACGCTCGATTTAAATGGCCACACCATTGATGGCAAGGGCAGTGGTAATGGAATCACCATAGCTTCTGGACTTAATAAGGTGAATATTGTCGGTGCTGGAACCGTTAAGGATTTCTATACAGGAATTGTCGTAAACGATGGCGATAAACATACCTTGAATGATATACGCATATGGGGCACACAGCAGGGTGCCTATTTTCTTAACTTAACGAAAAGTATCGTGACCAAGCTGGATATTATTGGCGGTGTTAATGGCATTGTTGTTGACGGGAACAGTGACGACAATGAAATTAACGATAATGACGTCACCGCTGTGAGCGGCGAAGCTATTTGGGTTCGCGGTGGCAGCTATAACACCTTGAGCGGTAATTATCTTCTGGATAATCAAACCGGCTTGACGTTCAACGGCGGCGTTAAAAATGTATTTAAATACAATCATGTGATAGGTAATGGAAATGGCATACTTATCAGTCCCGGCTATCTCTCGTCAGCGGGAGATTCCATTAAGCACACCATCTATCAAAACAAAATCTATAATAATCACACCGGTATATGGCTCAATACATACAGCAGTCCGGATTTTGTTATTCAAAACCTTATCGAAAAGAATGCAATTTTTGGGGGGGCTCAGGGCTTGTATATCGATGGCCCTAACAATGTTGATAATGAAATCAGCAATAACTACTTCGCGGATCAGACGGTCTTTCATATTCAGGACGGTGGCTCGTCAACATTGTTAAACGCTAACCAATGCAATGGTACGCCTTGTTAAACGGCTTGTTTCGCGATTGAGCACTCTAATAAGACTGGTTCCATGTGAGCCAGTCTTATTCTTGGGCAATAAACCTGGCCAATCCAGATTTCAATAATCATCACTATAAGATACCCATCCTATTTTTTCCTTAACTTGTAAATTTTTATAGTAAATACCTTTCCAAACTGGGCCAGGCTTCTTCCATATTGCTCATATCAGGGCCGTGCTTACTTTCCTGAGCCAATAGAACAGGCGCTGGGCATAAAGCGTTGTCGCTTAAAGTTGCACAATTTGTGATCTTCGGGTGATAACTGCGGGTAGGGCCATTTGTAGTATCAGTTTCAGGGACAAGGAAAGGGTGTGACCAAAGTTGAGAAACTGTCATACAGGGGTATTGGCTATGAATAAGAGCTATTCCGGGATTGATACTGATAATGTTCAACGTTTATTAAGCGAGTTTGAAGAGCTGCTGCCAAGTGTAAAAGGTTCGAATGCGATAACAGCATCGAGCCAATTAATTTCAGCCGTTCTTTATATCACTCGCAAGCAATGTACCTGGTCCGAGTTGCCAGGAGAATTTGGTCCTGCACGTACGGTTTATGCCAGGGTAGATCGCTGGGCTAAATCCGGTTTGCTTCAAGAGGTATTCGAACAGCTTGCCAGAATTCATCCTGCACAATTCAAAATTATCGATGTCGGTATTGCAATCAACTCGCCGGCGTCCTGCGAGTGGGTATACAGCAATATTAAAGTCAGCTATCGAAACCTGACCGTTCAGGAAGACGCCGCTGGTAGAGAGGTTTTTTGTTGGTATCGAACAACTTGTACACAAGTAAAGGTCAGTGCTGAATAAGAAAGCTTCCTTCCTTCTCAAGTTAAGAGGACTCTCCAGAGTAAATGCTCAGAACTTGCCTGTGGCGAAGGAAGGAAGCTTAAAACAAAATATAGTAATCAGAAAATCAAGTCAGAGTGTTACCGTCAAAGCTTGTTAAAGCCATTAAAAATGGCTTCGAGTTTGTTGCCAAACGGATCTCTCACAAACGTGGTATACACATCCGGAATGGGGTAGCTCTCTCGTGGTCCAGGCTCGCCTGCACATTCACCTCCGTTGGCAATGGCGTAAGCATGAAAGTTATCTACGGCCTCTTGTGAGTTTGCGGAAAAAGCAATATGGGTTCCGTTACCCGCACTGGGCGCCTGCTGGTTTTCAGGCTTTATCAGCAGGAATTGAATGCTGTCTTTACCGTAGGCGACAAAACCGTCGCTCTTGGCGAGGCATTGAATGTTCAGGCTTTCAAGAAGGCCATCGTAAAACGCAGCGGCCTTGTCGATACACGGCGCACCTAAACTCAGGTGATCAATAATGTTCATGTAGCAGTCCTTATGACGCCTTAAAAAGCTGATACAGCGCAGGCTAAACGCCGTATCAGAAGCGTCGCATTTAGTAGAGGTTTATCGAGGTGGTTTTACAAAGACGATGGGGACTTGTCTTTGATGTTTTTCCATTCGGCATTTGCCGATTTAATACGACCAGGAACGTCTTTGAACCACAGATCCTGGATGCCGGCATCCAGATTCAAATACAAAGTACCATCGACAATACGCCATACTTCAGGATCGCCAATAAACTTCTTGCCCACAGACACACCGAATGCACAATAGCCACCGTACGCCGGCACGTATTTGTCGGGCGAGCGCTTGAAGGTTTCGAGATTTTCCTTGCTGGAAAACTGATACGTTGCGCCTTGATGCGTTGCAACAAAATTGCCGTTGCCGCGAACCGGTCGCTTGCCGGCGTGATAAGACACCACGTCGTAACCCTGTACCGCTGGTGTACTGTAGGTGTATTGACCGGCAGCAGCGCCAACGGAAAAGAGCAGGCTGGCCATGAAGGCGAATAACAATTGCTTTATGTTCATCGTAAGTTTCCTCAATGATTGAATAGAATGTCGCTTGACTGAAATTCTGTTCGGAAGTCCATAACTTTCCGAGACGCCATCATCAGCGAGGAAAGCCGGAATCCAAATCATCGAAACCCCGTATTTCATACTAAATCGTATAAATTCATACTGCCGATACTGTTTCGTATCGGAAAACTACTGAATCGTCTCTAAGCTTGTATGAATCAGTGATTTGAACAAATGGCTGTGGTAATTTTCAGTTATAGATAACCCTCACGAGAACCATGGGAATCACTGATGGATGCACTCACCGATATTCTGAACACACTGCGTTTGTCCAGCAGCTTCTACTTCCGCACAGAACTGACCTCACCCTGGGGCGTGGAGGTACCTGCAAAAGAGAAGGTAGCGCGTTTCCACGTGGTTATACGCGGGCAGTGTTGGCTGCGAGTTGATGGTGAGGAGGAGGGTATCCACCTCTCCAATGGTGATCTTGTTGTCATCCCTCATGGCGCCTCACATCAACTTGCGGATACCACGACCACTGATATACGCCCATTGGAAGACGTTCTGGATGAGGTGTCTTATGTCGGAAGTGGTCCGCTGGTATATGGCGGCGATGGGCCCGGTTGCTGTCTGGTGTGTGGCGAGTTTGCATTCAGTGATCTTGGGCAACATCCGTTACTGGAGAACCTGCCCAGGACACTGTTTGTGCCGGGCAATCAGAGTTATAACAGCCAATGGCTGGACAGTGCCATCGGCTTTATCTCCCATGAGGCCAGCAATCTGGAGCCCGGCGCTCATGCGATTATCGATCGCTTGTCCGAAATCATGTTGATTCAGGTGATTCGAGCCACCCTGGATGCCAGTGAAGAGAAAATCCCGTTCTTATCAGCATTTGTGGACGCCCGCATCAATCAGGTATTGGCCGCCATTCATGCGGACCCAGCCAATGATTGGAGCGTGGAGAATCTGGGCCAGCTGGTTAATATGTCCCGTTCTTCGTTTTCCAGCTGCTTTACCGAGTTAACCAGCATGACGCCTCTGCAATATGTCATCTTTGTGCGTCTGGAAAAGGCCAGTCGATTGTTGATTGAAACCACCATTCCATTGATTAATGTGGCAGATAGCATAGGCTATCGTTCCGAAGCGGCCTTCAGCCAGGCCTTTAAAAAGCAATACGGCATGCGGCCCGGGGAATTTCGGCGCGCTCATACCGAGAAAGCGGCCTAGGGGTTGCCTGTAACGGACAGCTCTCTGGATTTAAACGCCAGAATTTTCAGGTTTTTGCGCCGGTTTACAGCCTTGTCATAGGGCAGGCGTACAATGCATTATTCGTAATAAAGCGTTTACCCTACCGTGACGCGTTAAACCCAAACTACAAGAGGGATCTCAAATGTCATACGTCGATGGTTTTGTTGCTGCGGTACCTACCGACAGCAAAGAAGAGTATTTGGAACATGCCCGAATGTCTGCGGACATCTTTAGAGAGAACGGTGCTCTCAAGGTGGTAGAAACCTGGGGTGATGATGTCCCCGAAGGTGAAATCACGTCATTCCCCATGGCCGTGAAAGCCGAAGCAAACGAAGCGGTTGTATTTTCCTGGGTAATCTGGCCCTCAAAAGAGGTCAGGGACGCAGGCTGGCAGTCCATGATGGAAGACCCCAGAATGCAGGCCGAAGACAACCCCATGCCTTTCGACGGCAAGCGTCTGATTTATGGTGGCTTTGATTTGATTCTTGAGCGGTAAAGCCGGTATCTATGTTGAAAAGGATTTTACTGTATGCTGCCGTAACTATATGGATGTTTCCAGCCTCAATATTTTGGTTGCGGGGTATATTTGGTATGGGGTTCTTTGTTTAAGCGGCCATACGAGGGAAAGATCTTGAACTTATTTTTGGTGGGCCTATATTGGTTTCGCTTAGGTTACTTCGTCTGGCTTGGCCTCGGTTTAAACTTGGGAGTGTCTGCAATTTCCTTTGGATTGAAGTGAGAAGTAGAAGTCTGTAGGAAGTCGCTCTATATCTATTCTTAAAAATTGTTTAATTTTTAGTTTTGATTGCTGATATCTGGTCAATTCCATGCGCGTAAATGACATAATTGAAGTGGTAGTAATTCAAGTTGAAGAAGGCTTTGTGAAAGTTGATTATCACGGAAAGTTAGCAATTCTCCAGATAACTGAATTAACATGGCGGGCTGGAAAAATTGCACCTGAAGATTATGTTAATGTTGGAGATGTGGTAAGAGTTAAAATAATTAAAGTTGATGGTGATCTGTTCAGCGTTTCCCTCAAGGAAGCTCAGGCTGGTGGAAACCCATGGAGAGGCCTTAGTGTTGGAGATCAGTACCTATCTCCGGTAGTTTTGAAAGCGGACTATGGCTATTTCTTTGAAATAACTTATTTCTGTCATGCGCTGCTTAAAATTGAGAATGCCTCTCGAGACTATCAATTGGGCGACAGGATTAGGCTTGAAGTATCAGATATCAACTACGAACGGAAGCGTGTATACGTTTGTGAAAAATGATTGTTTGGGGTGTTAATGAATAATAGCATGAAAAACGACGTAATCAGCTTCTGGTTCGAAGAAATTCAACCTAAGAACTGGTGGCAAAAGGATGAAGACTTTGATCGTTTAATTGAACAGCGGTTTGGAAGCCTTCATGCACAAGCTAAAGCAAGCGAGCTGTTTGCTTGGCGAGACGATGCTTATGGCAGTCTGGCCGAGATCATTGTCCTCGATCAGTTTTCCCGCAATATTTACCGCGACAGGCCTGAATCCTTTGCCTGTGATCCGATGGCGTTGGCACTGGCGCAAACGGCAATTTCCAAGGGTTTTGATCTGGAGTTGTCCGAGTCTGAACGGGGTTTTATATATCTGCCGTTTATGCACAGTGAATCCAAAGTGATTCATGAAAAAGCACTAGAGCTTTATGAAGCGATGGGAAATGAGGGTAATTTGGATTTTGAGCTGCGACACAAGGCCATTATTGATCAGTTCGGACGATACCCTCACCGAAATACTATCCTTGGTCGTGAATCGACTCCGGAGGAAATTGCGTTCCTTAAGCAGCCCGGTTCGAGCTTCTAAAGATAACCTTTCTCTGAAAAGCAGGGCGTATTCAGCCCTGCGATTTTGAAACTCCCCTTGTCGCAGCCAAAGAATCAACAGTTTGATTCACAAACAAACCGGCATACATCTTGGGGGGAGAGGGGCTTTGAAATGTAATAACCTTGCACCAAATCTATGCCCAGCCGATTGACGGTGTTTAACTGTTCCTCGGTTTCTATTCCTTCGAAGATGATCTGATGTCGCAATGTGCGGTTGATGGCCACACAGCTCCGTAGAAACTGAATGCCCCGTTCAGAAGACATTTGGGGAGCAAAGCTTAAGTCAAATTTGACACCGTCAAGCATCAGATTGGGAAGCATGGATAAGCCTGAAAACCCGGACCCAAAATCATCCATATAAACTTCAATCCCCTCATTCCTGAGAATGCTCAAGTGTTCATTGATTTCGTCGTACTCAAATATCATCGACGTTTCCAGAATTTCAAGCGATAAAGCGTGTTGCATCTGGCTGGCCTGTTCGATAAAAAAGTTGACGAAATCACTGCTACGCAAAGATTCGGGGGAGACATTGATTGATATGGTCATCCCGGGCATCAAGTCTTCCCATTCATTGGATTGCTTGACAACTCGCTTTAACACCCATTTGTCAAAGTCGGTCGACAGGCCTACCTTTGATAAAAGATCGATAAAATAGGGGCCTTTTAGGCTGTCATCCTCTTGTTTCAACCGTATTAAGGCCTCTATTTTTTCAACTTTTCCGCTCCTTACATTAAGAATCGGCTGATAGTTCAACAACAGAGTTCCGTGGGTGATGTCCCAGAACGCCTGGTCGATTTCTTTTTGGAAGTGAAGATTGTCTATGATAGCTTTTTGGTTTCGGTAGTATAAAGACTGTATGTTCTTACTTTCCAACCTTAAGGTCTGAGATACCGCTTTAACCGAAGCTCTATCAAGATTACTTTTTTCTGATGCCTTTAAAAAAGGTATGTAGATTAATGTTCCTACTACCAGATTAAACGCTTGCACCAAAACCGCCGCAATCTCTCCGGTGGACAAATAGGTGTTTATCAGTGGAGGGACCAACCAGGGTATTGAATTTGAAATAGGGGATACCCAGCCGATCCACATCGCAAAATAAGTGATAAGCCCCGAAATAATAGGTACAAAAATAAAGGGCAGGAATAAAAAGGGGTTGAAAACAATGGGTAATCCATAGTGAATGACTTCGGAAATATTAAAAGTACTGGGAACGGCGGAAAGCTTGGCAACTTTTCTATTATGTTTCGACGTTGAAACAAAGAATGTCGCCAACATTAGGCAAAACACAGATCCTGCGCCGCCAATATCAGAAAAAAGGTGGAAATTGTAGGTAATAATGTGTGTAGGGTCTTGCCCTTGACTGACTGCCAGGCTATTTCTGAGTAACCCCTCTTTAACGGGCTCTCGCAGAAAATCAAGCGGATAGTTTGGGTTAATCCCTATAAACCAACATAAACCACGCACCATTTTCTCGATCAAATAGCTGGGTAAGCTGTCAACCGCTTCCGGGGAAAGTCGGTACAGGCTTGACGTCAGAGAGAAGTGGCTATCAACTTTCTTAATCAAGAATATCGCCCCATATACCACGCCGAGGGCAGCAATAGCGGGCAGTATACTGTTAATATGTCGCCTTAGGCCTATGCCAAAATCCCCGGCTCTATAGATCAAGAGCTTTTTCTTAATCAGAAGGTATGTGTATATTTTTATGACCGAAATGTTTATCGGTATGGGTAATAGTTGGAAATACAAATTGGATTCAAGGCTTTCATAGTTCACGCTTTTATCGATCGACGTTAGCAGTAAAAGGGAGGTGCAGATGATATTGATGATCACCGGATCAACTTCATAAGAACGAGCCAGGGATGTCGATAGGCTCACCGAAAACAGCAGTGGGAATATCACGTAAAAGAAATTGAATAAGTTTTCGGCGCCGCTGATTAAAAAATCCGACTTTGAGCTGTAGGGGAGCAAGGCCAGTGCATGCGATAAAAGGAGTACAAAGGTAACGGCCAATATGATCGGCAGCAAAGACACCGAAGCATCTTGCAAAGAAAGCAAGAGTCGGTTGCGAGATAGTCTGTACAGTAGAGAATTGAATGTTTTCATGTTCATCTGTTTTTGCCGGTAGCTCGGTCGACAAAAGCTCCCTGAATACGTTTAATTCAATTTTCACTCCTTTCCACGGGGAATAAGTGTTTTTTCCTAAAATCGAAATTGCTGTTAAAGTTACCTGCCAAGAGTGAAAGTTGGCAATAGTGAATGGCTTTTTGAAGTTCCAAATGGATCAATAGTTTGAGATCTGGAAGGGAATATTTGCTTCTGGTTGGTTCTTTAGTGCTTAATTTTGCCTTGTCATGCTTTACTGGAAGCCGGTGTTAATGTAACGGGACACTTTTGTGGTAAGCATATCTGACGGAACATTGAACGATATGATCGAGTAGAGAATAAGCTCTACCCGATCACAATACTCATTGGTTATTCTGACTTTGCATGTAGGATCGGCTGTTACCCCGAATCTGGCGGGGAGATTTGGAAAACCAACGCTGACAACTCCGGCTGAGCGCCGCTTGCCCGCTGTAGCCCACCAGGTTGGCAATCTGGGAAAACGGAAGTTTTGTGTTGCAAAGATAATAAATGACGCGCTCTTTGCGAACCTTGTTTCGAATCTCCTCAAAGCTTGAATGTTCCTTGGTGAGAAGGCGTTGCAAGGTTCTGGGGTGAAGCTCTAGGAAATTAGCCATCCATTCCCGAGTACAATCGGCGACCTCGAGATTCTTGCGCAACTCGCGTTCAACCAACACCGCCAAACGTTCATTTTTTCCTGGAAATTGTTCTTCAAGATAATGCGAAGCAAACTCATGAAGTCTTTTGCAACTGAGCGGAAGGGGGGCTTCATAAGTGTCCCTGGATATATACCAAACAATACTTTCGGAATTGAACTCAATGTCGGAATCGAAATAGCTTTCATACATGGGTTTCGGAAAGCTTAACTCTCGAGGAATTTCAATTTTCGGAATATTAAATTTATCACCCGATAACTGCTTCCATATTTCTTGCCCAACGGCCACACAGCGGTCAATGTTTTGTGGCATTTGTCGATGGGAAAGTTCAGGTATATTGATATCAACAATCGTTCTAACGTAATCCGGGTGTTGCTCGTCCATATGGTAGTTCAAAGCAGAACTCTGAATGTGAAGAAACCGAGCAGCACACTGCATGGCTTCACCAACCGTGCTCGCCGTTTGAATTGCAATGGATACGGGGCCGAGTATATTAACTTTTTGTCGAGTACCTAAATAAAGGCCAAAATCGGGTTTTTTGAGTTCTTGTGAGGTTATTTCGAGCAATTCCGCCAGTTGTGAATATTTAATTATATTGTCTTCATCTTCAAATGCTTCAAATGGAATGTCGCATCGATCTAAAAGATCTTCAGGGTTGCCTCCAAGGCGTGTGACAACATCCAGATAGTTGTTGAGGCCTCCAATGCGCACGGAGTTATCCATATATTTTTACCTACGTGTTTTATCTGAAAAAATATGTCCTGTTTAGGAAAAACCAGACTATTTTTATGTGTTTTTTTATATTTTATTCATTGTAATCAAAATTGGGTAGAAATAAACACTGGTTTTATGGGCTATTCAAATTTGAAATGTATAAATTTTACCTTGCGAGACAAAACTAAAATAATTAGAAAACCTCAAGAAATTGAAAAATTTATAGCTTTCCAACTGAGAGGTAAATTTAGGGTGAAATGTTACTCAATCAGGATGGATTCTGAATCCAGACTAAATGAATAAAGAAAATGAAAAAACAAATGAAGGGCATCAGAAGATGGTTGTTGTTCCAGGGAGCTTATCTGCTTTAGCCGGATGGCAGCTTAATTTGCACGAGCATTAAAATGAAAGCGGCCACCTTGACTATTGATCTCAAAATAAGTGGGAAACCAGTTGTTTATTTTATTGTTAGAACGTCAAGATCTTCTTGTTCGTCAATCATATTAGATACAACAGGGACAGAATTCCATTGAACATCATCAAGGTAAAATCTGTGACAAAGATAAACAACATTAACCCTTTAACTTGCCAAACGCCTTCTCCGCGCCGATTCTGTAGCGCCACAGGTACGTTGTACGCAAACTGAGTGCCATGGGCAACGGCGAATGCTAGCAACAAAATGGTCCATTGAAGATTCTTATCAAACAGCCCCATATTAAACAGTAAAAGAGCATTTAGAACCATGAAGGCAAGATTGAACCCCGCAACAAACTTTCCCGAGTGCACCAGCGTTTCCATTACCGGCGTGTCTCTATGCTCGCGCGGAACAACAATTTTCGCGAAGATTCGACCGCGAATATCAAATGTGTGATACCCCCCGAAAAACCAGATGGTATTGAGTACCAAAACGATCGTGAGTGCAGTATCGAGCATAGATTGTCCTCAGAATTTATTTATTGTTGTATTCAGAGGCTATTATCCGTGTTCTGGGGTTCAGGGAGCAAGCAGAAGGGCTTTCTGTTTATGCGGGTAGGGGAGCTATAAGTGCCAGTATTCGAGGGAAGAGGCCATATAAAGTGATTAATAATTGCCCATCGAGTGACTATTGATTGGATTATCTGCCTGGAATAGAGTCTAGAAAGCCCACAAAGTGAGCTAAGAACTCCTCGGGCGCTTCGATAAACGGACTGTGTCCAACGTCCTTAAGACAGATTTCTTTGAAGTTGCCGTACTGTTCTAACAAGTTCCGGGTCTGGGACACCATCGGCTGAGGAGGGCAGATTTCATCGCCCGGCCAGCCGGGTGCCAGGTTCTGTGATCCCAGAAAAGCGATATCTGAATAAGATTGATCGCTGATGATTTTATCTTCCGAACCATGTAACCAGAGAATGGGGGGGTTACTGGCGATCTCGATCAGTTTTTGCGCATTAAAATGCCGGGCGCTGATGGCGTTGATCGGGCCAAACCTTCCCGGTGCGACATAGGGCCAGTTTTTGCTCTCGACAAAGTCGCCAGGGTAACGATCAACAGCCACTTTTTGTTTCAGAGACGCACGCAACAGCTGCTCTTCTCTGGGCATAATCCAGGGTTTGGCAAAATAGCTGTTGCGGATAATATTGCGGGGCGAGAAGTCGCTTTCGTCACCGGTATCCTGCAGTTGAATTTGAGCAATAAACTCTTTAGCCACCGTGCCCCCTCCGCAGCCAGCGAAATCAGGGTAGTTGGGTCGACCGTCAAGATTTGCGCTGCCACCAAATCCGAAGGGGCTTACGGGCGCGATCAAACTTAATGAACGAATGCACTGAGGATGATCGATGGCCAGCTGCATGATCGCTGCAGCGCCGGCGGACCATCCTAAAAAATGAGCCGAAGTAATATCCAGCGCCTGCATTAGCTCAACAAGATCGTCACTCCAATCCCGAGCCCCGCGCCGCGCATCAATAACTTTATCCTCGGTGTCGCCATAGCCCCGAAGGTCGGGGGCAATAGATCGGTATTGTTCTGGCATTGCCAGCATCAGCGCTTCAAAATAGTCGGCGGCTGAAAAATTACCGTGAATAAAAAACACCGGCTCCCCGTCACTGTCACCACAGCTTAAAACGTGCTGTTTCAGCCGTGGGGTTTGTACAGTGCTCGAATCAATGCCGGTCAAGTGAGACGATTGCATCATTCATTCACGCCTAGAAGTTGTAACTGGCTGACAGCGCATAGGTTCTAGGGGCACTGTAGTAGCCCAGCATTACGCCAGGAAAAGCAGAAATATCAAAAGCGTGGCTACGATAGCGTTTATCCGAAAGGTTTTTGCCTCCAAGCATAATGTTCCAGCGATTATCTTCAGCGGCCAAAATAAAGGCGGCGTTCACCAGACTGTAACCGCTCTGGGCGAGGGTTTCCTGGCTGTTGACCTCCAGATAGGTTTTGCTGCGATAACTGATATCGGTTAAAAAGCTGAGCTGCCCCCAATCCCAGGCGGCAAAGTCATAGCGAAGACCCAGTTGAGTATCCCATTCCGGTGCGTTAACCAACTCACGTTGATCCGAGATGTCGATCAACTGATTATTTACCGCATCGCCCGTAATGTACTCACGATACTCGGCGTCCAGATAACCGATGTTCAAATTGAGAGTTAATGCCTCGCTTAAAAGTGCGGTCAGTTCCAACTCGGCACCTTTCATCACCGCTTCGCCCGCATTGGTGAACACAGGCAGAATAGAGCCACCATCGGCACTGGCTTCGAAGCTGCTTAACTGCAGGTCGTCATACTGGTTTCGAAAGATCGCGGCATTAATACGCAAGCGATCGTCCCACAACTGGGTTTTAAGGCCCGCTTCGAGGCTGACCAGAGTTTCTTCATCAAATGGCGTCAACGCATCCGAGGTCACCCGGCCATTAAAACCACCGGCCTTAAAGGCGGTCGAGTAGCTGGCATAGAGATTGGTGTCTTCACTGAGCTGGTATTTCAGGCCCAGCTTGGGTGAAAAATTATTAAAGTCGGCGTCATCCGGGTTTCCGGAGGTCACAACACCTTGTCCGCGCACGCCTCGCAATAAATCACTGTCAGGATTCGCCAGGGCAGGGTTACCAGCTGCCAGCGCAATCAAATTAAAACTTTCAGCGATACGGCGGTAGGACTTGGTTTCCTTAGTGTAACGAAAGCCGGCTATGGCCGTGAGCTTTTCATTTATGTCGTAGTCCAGCTGACCGAATACCGCGTAACTGTCGGTTTCAAAAAAGCCATCGCCAGAAGTGGCGCTGAAAATATTCGCGAAGACGCCACCATCAAAGGTCTGGCCTTGCTCATTAAAATAGTACAGCCCGGTCACTAAAGAGAGATGGTCGCTTTGATATTGCAGCTGGAATTCCTGACTGCTCTGTTCCTGCTCGTTAAAATAGTAGATGCCAAAGGCATTGATCGGGGTGCCGTCCAGGTCCAGCTCTGTGCCATAGTCCAACTCCCGGTACGAGCTGATGGATTTCAGGCTCCAGTTCTCATTAAGAGCCCAGCTCGCATTAAGACTGATGCCCTTGGTTTCGGTTTGCTCTACGGTATTAAAATCCGCATTGACGACAAAAGGATCTTTGTCAGCGGGAAAGCTGGGCCCCAGAATAATATTGATCGGGGTTTCTTTTGCCGGGGTTCGCGAACGTTTTGGATCACTGTCAGAATAATCCAGAGCGAGCTGGATGCTGATATCATCATTGGGATCGAATTGCAGAACCGCGCGGGCAAACTGCGTATCGCGATCCCCGTCACGCTCGCCGTCAAAACGATTCACGCTATAACCTTCATGTTCCATGCTGGCCAACGTCAGGCGAGCTTTCAAATTATCCGAAAGCGGGCCACTGATACTGGCCTTAATGTCCCGTCGATCGTAGTTACCCAGATGGGCGCTGATATTGCCACTGATTTCATCCGTAGGTGCTGCTGATACATATTTGATCGCGCCGCCAACCGAGTTGCGGCCGTAGAGGCTACCCTGGGGGCCTCGCAATACCTCAATTCGTTCAACATCCACAACATCAAGGAACGCACCTTGTGCACGCCCCAGATAAATATCATCCAGATAAATGCCAACGCCAGGTTCAAAAAAGGCAACCGAGTCAATTTGGCCGATGCCACGAATGTACACAACAGCATTATTGGCATCGCCAGAATGCACACTTAGGTTCGGCACCATACTTTGAAGATCGCCGATCGTAGACACCTGGGCAGATTCCAGGTTCTCTGATGAGAAAGAGCTGACCGCAACCGGCACCTCCTGCAGATTGGCCTCACGGCGCTCGGCGGTAACAATGACTTCTTCTATCTGGGCATATAGTGGGGTGCTGGCCAGGGCTACGCTAAGGCCGACGGCATGCGCTATGGGCTTACGCATCAATCTATCCTCTCGCTATTGTTATTGTTTGATGGTTCACACTATAAGGGCTGGCCTACAAGGAAAAAATGACGAATTGGATCTATCGGCAGGGTACAATTTCGCTCACAAAGCTTGAGCATGACATTATTTGAGGTGGGAAAACTGCTTGATATAAGCCGCCGGGGAAAGCTCATGCCAACGTTTAAAGGCGCGTTTAAAACTGCGTTCATCACTATAGCCCAATCGAACAGCCGTATCGCTGATGCCGAGACCAGCCTGTAAGTATTGGCAGGCAAGGGCACTGTTGCTGCTGTCCAACAGCTGCCGAAAGTTACTGCCTTGTTCGTTGAGCCGACGCCGCAACGTTGCCACACTGATATTCAGTTCACTGGCAATCCAATCCTGGCTGACAAGGACATGCTTGGCGCTGGCCAGGTTTATTTTTTCCTGGCAGATTTGCACAAAACTCGGTTCCGTATTTGCTTCACTTAAACTCAGAAAGTACTCGTAGTGGCGGTACAGATTCGCCGAAATATCTTCTTTGGGTTCATGCAGCAGAGGGAGTCGAGCCTGCTCAATATCGTAGGCCAGCTCGTAATGAGCGTGCTGAAGCTTTAATGGCGCCCGAAAAATATTTAAATGATGATTATGCTTGGGAAGCTGTTCCCGTTTACTGCAAACCCGTTTAAGTGTCAGAGCCTGCTTGCACAGATAGGACAGGGTGCAATGAATGCTGATCAGTGCAAACTCAATTGCCAGAGGAATCGCCTGGGTTTGATAGTGGAATTCGCTGTCGTCGACACAGTAACTTAAACTTCGGCCCTGTTTGCGCACAAAATTAAACTGACCACCGTGAATGATATTGTAGTTTTCAGCCAGGCTTTGCAGGCCCTCCTCAAGGGTCTCGCATTGTTGCAGGCTCGAAAACACCAAACGGGTACTGCCACGTCGCAATGGACGACTGGAGATTAAATGCGATTCTTCGTGCACGGCATTTTGACTGGCGAGCATGATACGCCAGGCATCGCCCATGTCGACAAGATGTTCGGGCTCTTCCAGAAGGTTACTGGGAAGTTCAAGCTGCTCAAGGATATTCGCAACACTGGCACCCGCCTCAATGGTTTTGGCCATCAAGCTTAAAAGGTCATTAGCAGCGATGCGATGAGAGCTCATGTTAATTGTCTTTCTACAGGGCGATGCTGTGTCTACAGAATAGTAAGTGATTCCCCGAAGAAAGTAAAAGTAGCTGCCAGGTCGTCATTTTCTTGGTGGCCGATTTCAGTTTTCACAAAATTCGAGAGCGGCGCTAAGGGCTATAGATTGAATTTTCCAATCGAATTTCAGCCGGTGTTTCCCTTCCATTTTGTTATTCGAATTGCGGGATTTAAGCGCTGTCGAAATGGTGTTGATGGCGTATTCAGCAAATCATCAAAGCTTAGTGAACCCTGTCAGTGGTTTGGTGATGTAAAGCATCTGTAATCAGCTCAGGTCTTTCAAACGGCTTTTTCGAGCAACGGGTACATTTCATACAACTCTGGGTCGATAGAGAAGGCATCCCGGCGCAAGCAGGGTGGTTAAGCCTGAGGGCAGATGCCATAGGGGCTGTGGGCAGACCACTAAAGCGGGGCGATTGACCACCAGGGCAGGATGCTGTCGTATTATTCCTCTTGTTGTAAATGCCCCCCCAAGACGACTATGACATGCAAACGTCTTGCTCGTATACTCTGCTTATCGAATAGCGATTCAAGGAACGAGAAATGCAAGGTGTTGGCGATGGAACGATATTCACGCGGCTGAACTCGGCGTATTACGCGCTGGAAAAGGTCGAGCGCATGGGGCTTTGGTTTGCCGTGTTACCCATGTGTCTGATCGTGCTCTTTGTGAGCCTGTATGAGCGTCCTCCATACATCTGGATCAGCGTAGCGGATATGGAAAAAGGGGATTTCAAAATCCACATCCGGCGTGAATCCGCTTATTTGATCGCTCGCCTGGAGCCAGAAAACCGGGGCTTTCTCAGAAAAAGCTTATCACCTTTCAACACAGGTAAAGGCGTGTACTCAAGCGATGGCCTGAACCCTCACTATAGAGTCTTCTCAATCGAGTCCAAGTTTGGCTTAAAGCTGCTGGCCTACAAGCAACACCGATTCCCAAGCCAGTCCTGTGAATACCTTAAGTACGTATCGAAACATATTATCGTTGACGAAACCCTCCTGAACGGCGGTATTATCTGTGACGACCCCACAAGCGAAACCAAAAGGCGAACGTTCATCTATGATTTGGGCGGACGCAGTGTGCACGAAAATGTTGCCGATCTGTTTCCTCCGGTTTTCAGTTTGGTGGGAAATGAGTTGAAGATTGGTATTTAGGATACTTTAGTCAGTTATACGTTATGGATAGTAATAAGACCCATCAGGAATTTGGCATTGTCAAAGAGGACTATTTGGAATGGCGATCTCCAAGATTCGGAACCTCTCACGCAGAAAGAATAGATAACAATGTTTGGAAGTGGCTCATTCATACTGGGATTAGTGCATACTGTGCTAACGAGGAAATGAGAGGTCCAGATCCCTTCGAGGCCGGGCCAGCCTGGTGTTTTGATCGATTTGGTCAAAGCACAACCGAGCTACCTGATGGGCGTAAAATCTATATTGCTGGTGAACATGAAGATTCCTATGACCCTGATTTTTATATTTACAACGATGTGGTTGTTATAAATCTCGACGGTTCTATCGAAATCTACGCGTATCCAAGAAATTGCTTTCTACCGACCGATTTCCATTCATCAACCTTGGTGGATGACAAGATCGTGATTATCGGTAATCTGGGCTATCCAGACGATCGTCAATCCGGTAAAACTCAAGTCTACACACTGGATACCACAAACTATAAGATCGAGAGCATACCCACTTCTGGAGATAGTCCAGGTTGGATTCACTTACATACAGCGGAATTGGATTCTGAAAACCAAATCATTCGGGTCAAGGGTGGGGTGCTATATCATAACGAAACAAGCCCATTGATTGAAAACATAGATGAATGGCAGTTAGATATTCGAAACTGGACCTGGCAGCGCCTAAGCAAAAAGGAGTGGTTCAGATTTGAGGTGAAGCGCAGCGACAATCAATTGAATCTGCTGTGGGAAATCAGGGGGGCACTTTGGAATCAGAAATTAGGTTGGAAAAGAGAACTGAAGGAAAGTTTGGAGAAGCTAACGGGATTGCTGGGGCTAGTTCCTGATATTGAATTGTTGAAAGAAATTTATCGACCGCCTGTAACGCATGTTGAATTAGAGCAGTATGAAGATGAATATGGCACATATCGAATACTGGTAGAGGGTGTTGTCGTCCGTTATGTTGAGGATTTCTATGGAATTCAGGTGACAATCGAGGGCAGCCTCTCCGAAAACATAATCAAGACATTAACGGATGATTTAGTTAAAAAACTTGAAAAGTTGGAAAACACTCAGTACGAAACCCGTTTACTTCGTGTCTAGTATAAAGTCACAATATAGCCTGTGGCTCTATATTCCCATGCTACGCACAAATTGATGCCTGGTGTCGGAGCAAGCGGAAGGCCGCTTACCCCGGTATAACAAATCTAGCAGTAATACTAGGCTTTACGAGCCGCGCTGATCAAACAGAACGCCAGGAACAGAGTGGCCAGTACACCGGATGTGCCGGCAACGCCCGATGGAAGAAAACCATCGCGACCAAACAATATTAAAATAGCGTTGGAAAGCATAGCGACACCACCCAGGAGTGCGGTCAAACCGCCTAGAGCTTTGTTGGTGTCTGACATGGTGACCATACCGAAAACAAGCGCTGCCATACCCAGCAATAGCTTCGCTGCGTAGTAGATCATAAAGGAGAGGGCAACCACGCCGCTTAAGGCAGGTTTCAGCCCTTCAACTTCGGAAGCGGATTCACTAAACGTACCAAACATCGTCACGCCTATAGCAACTTGAACCACATTCAGCACTGCACTAAACGCAATTGCAGACCATCCAAGTTGCTCATTCTTGAGCTGCACCATCGCAGCTCCGGCAAAAGCAAGCAGAACCGTAAACAGCAGGCCTTCCAGGCCCCAAAAAAACTGTCTGGAAAGTTCAATTTTTGAAACATAAAGGGCTGTAAAAGCGGCTTGCGTTAGGGCCAGTACTAACAATAGATAGGCTACGATTTTTATAATTTGTTTATCTGTAAAGTTCATGTTCATGCCTGCGAGAGTTTCAATGACGATGGGCTGCCTCAAGGGCAGTTTTAAGAAGGGCGAAACTCTAGCACGAATTTGCGATAAGTCGTGTAACAGCTGAGGCAGAACGAGAACTTATAGCGTTAAACGCAGGGGCGTCCAGTCTACTGGTTATAAGCTTATAGCATCCAATGTTATTGCGACACTGGGGTTTATAGATTTCGGCGACGGGCTAAATCGTATCTCCCATAACAGGCGCGCACACAAATAAGCGCGGTGCTTATCAATAAGCAGGTTTTGTTGCTGCCCATGCCTGTTATTTTATCTATCTCTAATTGCCTTGTTACAAAAGATAAATCACTTGCTCTGAGTTCACTTATGTTTAATGGATAGTTTTCTTTTAACAATTCCCAAAATAACGAGGGCAAGAAAACCTAATGCCATCGGGGGGATAGCTGGCACGGCGGTGGTCCCTAGTGACATAGAAGCTGATGCTTGGCCGGGGCTTATCCGGAAAAAAAGACGTCGGTTATTAATCGTAGGGGGATTGTTAAGCAACTGTCGTAGAATGGGCTCAAGCCCGGCCCCTCTAAAAGCAAAGGCAAGACTGTATTCTGAATCGGTGGAGTATACCGTAATGTAATAGTCGCCGGGAGCAAGAGGCGCGCTGGTAATTTCAAACTCATCCAGGTTGCTGGGGTTTGCACCTAACGTTACGTCTGGAAATACTGTTCGATTAACCAAAGTAGCAGGTCCTGTGTCAATCTCAGTATATGGGGCGTTTCCTTCTCGTATGGAATAACGAAAACTTGTTGCAGTTGACAAGGCTTCGCTAAGCACGTCGATGTGACCAATAGTCAGCTGGCTGGTAATTGAGATAGGCGTGTAGGATATATCAATAAGATTAACTGTCGTTGACGCCGCTCCTGAACCTAAGACCGTGCCCGAAGGGGTTCCTGTAATGGTGTCCTTGATTGGTGGAGACATTGCTGAAGCGAACACGCTGACAAGTAATAAAACTAAGCCGCTAGTAAATTGAACTCTTTTTGAGCTTTCGCGCTGCATGGTTTAGTTAACCTTCTTGTTAAAAACTGGATGCTAAACTAGTTCGCTTCAGGTGAATGGAAAATGAACTTGGCTGCCATGTCTAAATAAAAACTATTCCATTCATCAGTTTAAAAAGTTAACGGTCCGCAATGAAAAAAATAGACTCAAATAGATAAATATTTATGTAAACTTAAAGAGCTTTATGTGTTTATCTTTAGTTGAACATGGCTTTTAGTCTTTGGTGAGTTAGGATTTAGATCACCAATAGATATTTTAATTTTACGAGCTCTAGATAGCCCTCCAATTATCTTTTCTTATCGTTCTAGGCGTGATGATGAATCCAGTTTAGCCATTCGTTTATCAGCTTCGGTTTCGGGCGAATTAAGGAAATATTTGTTCGAAAAAATATTCTTGTTATTCAAAAGCTAACAATACTTGGCCATATGGAAATACAAGCAAGTTCAGAAGAGAAAGCCAAATTATACGAAGAGAGACAGAATGTTGCCCGAGAGTCATTGGGTGGTTGAAAAAATCTTAAATACTTACTTTGCCATGAAAAATATTTTTATTTGGCAATGGAAAACATTGGCTACTGAATTCGGTGCGTCAAGGGGATCTGTGTGTTGGGTCAATCAAAAGGATTGACAATTAGGGAGTTGGGGAAAGCAAAAGGTGGCGTATTTGCTAACATCTTAATGAAGAATTTTTATTTTTTTTCTTGGTCGGGCTAACTTGGCGTTTTCGGTTTTATAAATTTTTCGATAAACAAACTGGATTATAGTTTGTTGTTAAAATCTTCTGGAACAGAAGGGAAAGAACACGCTTAAAATGTAAAAGCCTGCGAAATCCGGTTCACGCGTTAAGTGCCTGAGAAGTGTATTTATGGAGGCAAACTTTCCAATTGTCGTCGTAGCAGGAATTGTCACCTTGCTGGCAGTTCTGGCGTGTTACGCTCTGTTTGTCTATAGCGCAAACTCCAAGCGAGAAAAACGTCGCCTGCAAATTAATACGCTGAAAAGTCGAGCGCGTAGAATAGATGAGACGATAGCTTGCTTTCCACCGAATTATCTGGGTACCACACTTACTCGGATTATTCAGCATGCCCTGATTATAACTTACAAAGAACTCAGTGAGTTGCAACCAAACCAAAAGAAGCACAAAGTCCACCTGCAGCGCGCCAATGACGATTATCTAGCCCTAAGCAAGCAGGAGGATGAAAGTAAACTGGACTCATTAGGGAGTGCAGGGCAGATTGCTGGAACCCGTAAGAACTTAAACCTTCTTTTGAAGTTCTTTAATCAATTGAGCCAAAATGGGGCGTTGAATCACTCGAAAGCCAGCAAAGCGGAACTCATCATTAGAAATAAATTAGCCCTCCTGGCCTCTGATGAGTTTGACATTCCTGCCAAAAATGCACTGGCGGACGGAAAGTATCAGCTTGCTGTGCATTACTTCACGCAGGCCAACACGGTATTAAGCAAAAACAACGCTGGCCAAGTGTTTAATGACAATATCCGAAAGCACCAGGAGTGGATCAAATCTGCAAGGGAAAAGGCCAAAGTCGAGCAGGAGAGAATTAAAGCAGAGAAAGAGGCCATGGAAGCCGAGTTGAAGAACCGGGAAGATGATGGCTGGAAAAAGAAAAATGTATATGATTAGTTGGGGCAGGATACGAAGATATTTGGATGGTATGGGTAATTCATATTTCTACGCAAGTCGGAACGTCGTTCAAATTCTATTGCAGAAGGTATGCTGGCTACGGCTTCTTGGACGGTATTTACACCGAACTCGAAGCCCTTATGTTCGACGCTATCAGAATGGTGGGCACAATCAGTAATGGTTGCAATCTGGTTAATGAACTTCGTTGGCCTTGGCCAAGACAGGGACAACTGGATTAGTGTTTGCCTTGAGGCTTGGTGAATTTATGAACAGCAGGGTTCGCTTATCAATTTGGAGGCTTATATTGAGCTGTGGGAAGGCCTCACGGCCCCTTGCTAGCCTGATCTTTCGAGAAACTATAGACTTCATGTTGTAGTTCAAGTTCGAGGGCATACAGCGTAACTATAAACTGAGTGTATTTATTTAACGAACCTAACTTTTCCTGCCATTCTGTGTGATCGTGATCTTTGATTATTCCCAAATGCTTCAGGCAAATCATAGTGCTTTTATTTAGGTGGGGATAGCAACCATCGAGGTACTGCTCAATAATTTCGTCAGTTAAAGAATATTCCATATTATGAGCATAGTTATTTCTTATGCTATTAAAATCCCTTAGCAGACTTACCATGTTCTGGTTGAGGCCTAGAACACCACATAGGACAATTGCTTTGCTAAATTGATTTCCTGTTAGCATTCCAACTGTATCGGCACTCAATGGGCTTAATTCCAAGAATTTCCAAATCTGGCTTTCGTAATGAATTGCTGTCTTAACAACTGTCGTCAATTTGTCCAAACTAGTCAGTGCGGTCTTAAAATGTTCATGATTATACTCAGGTTTCTTTTTAGGCATTTCATGAATCCTCGCAATTGGTTTCGTAATGTGTTGGGAGGATAATTGGGACGCTGAACTTAATCCGGCTGGTTGAGCTGTTTTGTTCCTTCAGGCTTGCGCCTGCTTCTGCTCCCAGCAGCGAGGCAACCTTAACTTTTAGTCCCGCCTTGGCCTCCTCTTCATTGCCAGCTGAGATTGCAATATCAAATTCTATATTCGTTGTTTTTCTTTCCTCCCTTTCGCGCATGTCTGCATCGTTAAACTGACGTACGGGTTGGCCTTGAAGTATTTCGTATGAACTGTTGGAAATAGTGGAATCAATCTCATACTGCCTATCAAAATAATCAGGATTTACCGCGGCTCCTTTTATTTCCTTGGTAGATTTTTGTGCAGCGTGCACACCATGAATCAACTCTGTGATTGCTGTTTCAATGAAGTCCTTTAGTTCCATTTCGATTCCTTGGGATTGTTAGATTTGACGGAGTAGGTTAGCACTCAGATGCTCAGCTAGCCATCGAGAGTTTGCGCTCAAGTTCAATCAATTTCTGATTGCTCCAGTGCCACTGGCCCATAACCCATAGATAGGTATCAATTTCTTTCCATGTGAGTGATTCACACTCGCTCGGGGTGGTTAGGAAATCTCCTCGGAACTTCATTCCCCTCGGCCAGCTTTCCGGCATGATCTTGCCGTCGTACAGCAGTTGCAGCAGCGTAATCTCTCCGGGCCGCGGTAGGGTTTGAGTGTCTTTCGTCATCGTGTGTCTCCATACACGGTGCCCTGGAGGAATTCCCAGGGTGACGCGAGAGGAAACAAGCGACATGCCGATTTCCGGCTTAGACTATCTAGTTCTAAAAACCGCGCTGGGGAAGTGGCGGTCAATTTTTGTTGTGGAATAACGTTTAAGGGGGTGTTGGCCCATAATGCATTATTTAACATAATATACATTATGCGCAATCCATAGGGTTTGTCAGACGGCCTGACAGAAGCCGAAACGCCATAAGGAATTGAATGCAAGGATCAGATAGCCCGCTGGTTAGCGGCTATTGGCTGACGCCAGTTAGCC
>NZ_JAAONY010000002.1 GCF_011602085.1 Pseudoteredinibacter isoporae | reverse complement strand
CCGAACTCAGAAGTGAAACGACTCAGCGCCGATGGTAGTGTGGGGATTCCCCATGTGAGAGTAGGTCATCGTCAAGCTTTTATTCCGAAACCCCTGCTGGATACCCAGCAGGGGTTTTTTATTGCCTGGCGAAAATACTTCCTTCGCTTCTCGTTTGAAATAATCTCTTATAAAAATCCTTGCGTTTATTACTTCACGACGGACCGGTTTTTGTTGTTTGCTGATGCCTGTCATACTTATTATTCATACTAAGTTTTGGTGGTATATCGCTATATATCACTCCATTAGACTGGTAAGCACTCGTAATGGCGCACATATTGATGTTCACTTACTTTATATAGAAGTCAGAAGTGCAGTGTCACAAAAGGTATTGAATATGCTTTCTTGCTCAATTGAATGGAAAAAGCCCCTAAGCAGACTGATAGCCGTGGTTATTGGTGGCTTGTTAATTCCAAGTACCGAACTCCTGGCCAAGCCCGCAAGCGTTCAGGACGAGATCAGCGGATTGTATGTGGTTGATTGCCTGTTACCTGGCCAGCTAAGAAAACTTGGGCGTACAACGTATATGACCGCGAGGCGCCCCATAAAGACGACAGCCGCCGATTGCAATATTAGAGGCGGAGAATACACCGCTTACGACAGGGCAAATTACAAGACCGCTCTGAAGGTCTGGATGCCGGCTGCCGAGCAAGGTGATGCTGAGGCCCAGGTCAATGTTGGAGAAATCTTCGAAAAAGGCTTGGGTGGTGAGCCCAACTATGAGGCGGCTCTGGTGTGGTATACCAAGGCTGCCGAACAAGGCAATAAAAGAGGCCAGTTTAATCTTGGCACCATGTATGAGCAGGGTTTAGGGGTAGAAAAGAATCAGGTCGTGGCGCTTAACTGGTACCGGAAAGCTTGGGGTTTGCCTGAAGACAGTGTCATGTTCCAGTCTGTTGCCAATGAGCAGCAAGCGGCATTGAGAAAAGAGCTGGAGACTGAACTGGCAGAGAAAGATGCACAGCTCAAACTGCTGGAAAAACAAATTGAAAGCCTGGAAGAGAAAAATAAAGGACTCAAGAATACCCAGGCATTAAACGCACAGCAAAAATCTGAACTAAGTTTACTAAAAGGACTGGTTAAAGGTTTAAGGGAGTCTCAAAAAGCGGCAAAAACAAAGCTTGAGGGCCTGGTTCTTCGTACACCGGTTGCTGTCAGCCAATACGACAGTGCGCCAACATTAGAGATGGAGAAAAGCGGCTCTGCGGATGAGATCAAACTGGATGATCTAAATTTCGGTAAGTACTACGCGTTAATCATCGGAAACCAAGATTACGCAATGTTGAACGACCTCAGTACAGTGCGTAACGACGTTAAAGAGCTGGCTGAGATTCTAGATAAGCAGTACGGTTTTGAAGTCCAGCTTCTTCTCAATGGTGACCGATTGAGTGTGATGAAGGCAGTAAATGCATTGAGTGAACAGCTCGAAGAAAATGATAATCTGCTGATTTACTATGCCGGGCATGGAAACCGTATTTCCACAGGCGAACGTGAGGCAGGTTATTGGTTGCCTGTGAATGCCAATCCTCCGCCGGATGACAGTAGCTGGGTACCAAATGAGTTTGTGACCAACCATTTGGCTCGCCTCAAAGCCCGTCGTGTATTTGTTATCTCGGATTCCTGTTATGCCGGCTTGCTTTCCAGTTCACCAGGTTACCTGTTCTTTGCGGGCGACCAAAAGAGCGCCCAGCAGACCAAGGAATATATTAAATACAAATTGCCACGCCGTTCTCGCTTATTGTTAACTTCGGGGGGCGATCGCCCTGTAATTGATAACGGCGATAATGGTCACTCTGTTTTCGCAACGGCGCTGTTAGACAAATTAAAAGACAATAGACGTATCCTTGCTGCACCTGAGTTATTCCAGGGAATTAAATCAAAAGTGACAGAAGAGGCCAGTAAGTACGAATTTCTGCAAGAGCCAGTTTATAAAACGATTAAAGGTGCGGGGCATGAAATTGGTGATTTCTTCTTTGTGCCTAAAGGTGGTTAACCTCTCTTGGGTTTTATGAGAAATCTAAAGGCGGCGTCACGATATCAACGCTGCCTTCTGATCGTCCATATCATGCTTATGGCAGCGTGTAGCCATCAAAGCTTTAAGTACCCAGAGTACGTTGAACAAAAGGGGATGCAATCGTTTTGGATGAAAGGGTTAAATCATCGACATTGGTTGGTGTTTAAGCCTGGGATAGAATCCAAGACCTTGAGGGTGTATATCAGTGGCGACGGAAGTCCTTGGTTCCGGGGGCGTTATGTCAATATGGACCCAACTCCCCGCAAGCCAATAGCGCTTCAATTGATGAATCTTGATCCTTTGCCTGCTCTCTATTTGGGAAGGCCGTGCTATCACGGTATAGAGACCGCTTGTAGCGCTGCACTTTGGACTCATGGGCGATATTCCAGAGAGGTGCTCAATTCTATGTCCGAAGCCCTCAATGGCTTCTTAAAGACTGAGCGGGGCCGAAAGATTGAACGTGTAGAATTGATCGGTTACAGCGGAGGCGGTGCCTTATCCGTTCTATTAGCAGATCAGGTGAAGGGTATCTCGAAGGTGGTGACGCTTGCGGGGAATTTGGACCATAAGGCGTGGACGGAAAGTTTTGGCTATCTACCTCTTTTCCAGTCTTTAAATCCTATTCGTGACGCAAGACTTGGAAAGTTACCAGCCTTACATATTGCTGGGGCCGACGACGAGAACATCAAGCCGGAAATCATTAAGTCTTTTGTGGCAAAGCATGGGGGCGAGTTAGTATTGCTCGAAGGGGTTGATCATAACTGCTGTTGGCTGGAATACTGGCCTGAATTGCTCACAAGAATAGAGCGTTTACATTAGAGATCATGTCAATATGAGCGACGATAAAACAAAAATTACAAACGAGACGGTAGTCTCCAGCGATTCTGACAAAACACGTATAGTTGAAAAGCCTGATGATAAAACGGTTGTGCTTTCCAAAAGCGATAGTGAGGCTGAAGAAAAGACACGTATTGTCGGTGATGAAACGACAATTTTAGCTGAAGGCCCATCTGGGACTGAGGAAACCACTGTGGTGGTTTCAAATCCAGAGAGTGAAGCGACAGTGATCGCTGATCAGCAGGCAACGGTCTTGAGTGATGATTCTACCGTGGTTGGTACTTCTGCTCAGACTCTTGTGTCCGACGGCACACGTGCGCCAGGCGTGCATGGTTCTGCGCCTTCAGTCTCGCCATTGGCAAAGATGGTGAAAGGCTATGTGATCAAAGATCGTTTTGTGCTGGAGCGCAAGCTGGGCGAAGGCGGGATGGGTGCTGTGTTTCACGCGAGGGACCTGCGAAAAGAGGAAGCCCGGGACCCGAACCCTTATGTGGCTATTAAAGTTATCACAGGGCTTTTGCAAAAAAATTCCAAGGCCGTCATCGCGCTTCAAAGGGAAACCAAAAAGTCCCAGACTCTGGCGCACCCGAATATCATCACTGTATACGACTTCGACCGGGATGATGATATCTACTATATGACCATGGAGTCGTTAAAAGGGCAGACGCTCGATGATTATATCCAAGAGGGTAATGGCAAAGCGGAAGAAAAAATCCGCTTTATTAACGACATTGCCAATGGTGTTTCCTATGCCCACCAGCGAAATATTATTCATTCTGATTTGAAGCCGGAAAATGTTTTTGTCACCGAAGCCGGCGAAATAAAAATTCTTGATTTTGGTATCGCACGGGCTTTTGCCCAAGGCGAAGAACAGACAGCCGATCCCGATGAATTGGTAGGCCTGACACCGACCTATGCCAGTCATGAGATGTTTGGCGGTGAAGACCCACATCCCAGTGATGATGTCTATGCATTAGGCTTGATTGCATACGAGTTGCTTAGTGGGAGCCACCCATTTGGGCGTCGATCTGCTTTGGAAGCTGAAAAAGAAAAGCTTACGGCTAAAAAGCTTAAAAACCTGAAGAGTTATCAGTGGCAGGCGATTAGTGCGGCTTTGCAATTTAAACGCGGTGGGCGATTTGAAGATGCTATTGCGTTTCAGCGGAAGTTTTCCGGTGCAGGCCTTCTGGTTAAGCGCCTGAGCTTTGCCATGGTGGCAATGTTAGCTGGCTTTGCGGTTTATGTGGCTTTCTTCCAACCTGAAGCGGGGCCGGATATTCCATTTGCTGAGTTACCCGCCGCGCAGCAACAAAGTATTCTCGCAAAACTGGAGGAAGGACGCCAGGCGATGCAGTTTGGCGACATTAATGGTGCATTGTTTTATTTCGATGCAGCCTATCAGGAGCATCCAAGAAACAAGGAGGCGGTTACTGAGTTGCAGCGGGTAGTGGATAAATTAGTGGAGAATTTTTCGACTCTGGGCCTGTCAAAACAGGAGCAGATTGATGCCATTACCGAGTTGCTAAAGTACGAATCACTTTCCCAAAACAAGGGTCTAGTTGACTTAAAGAATGATCTGGAAAACTAGCTGATAGACGAGAAGAAAATAGAAGACTGGCGAATAAGGAGTGCTTATTCGCCAGAGAGCAGCATTACTCAGCCTGAGTGCTGACCACATTAAATTTTTGAGCGGCGTTGTCCCACTCTAATTTAACGGTGTAGTTAACGTTGTCGGCATTGACGTTATTCAGTGTCACAGTTTTCTGGTTACTGATAGAGCTGCTGCCTGCAATGTTTACGTTATCAATAAAACTATCGTTGAAGCGAGCAACGGTGAAGCTGCGATTGACGGTAACGACATTGTCATCGATGTCATGAGCTCGAACCGAGATCTGATGCTGGCCGTTGCTGAGCGAAGACCAGTTAAAGATCATGGAGAAGCCGGAGTTGCCAGATTTAGGATACTGGCTAAAGGTGCTCGCCACGTCAGAGCGTACGCTTCCATAAGGAATCGGCTGGAAGGCTCCACCATCAAGGCTAACTTCCACCAGTCGAATATCTTTCAGACCAATAGCCCAGCCACGAATGTTGCTAATGCCACTTTTAATTTGGCTATTGTTGGGCTCTTCCACTGCAAGACGAATATCCGGATCTGTACTGGCGACGGGATTAGGATACAGAATACGCATCCCTTGCAGATCGTCTGTTGTGGGGTTTGTTATGGAACGAGTCGCTGCATTGGGGTGCATGATAGAAGGGATGTTAGGTTCTTCTATCAAACCCAGAGCAAATCCGAGCTGCTTAATTGCTAGGCGTCTTGCATCAAGCGGTGTCGTAACTGAGCCAGGTGTCGCAGACGATGAGAAGCTGTTATTGTGAATGTCATACTGGAAGTTGCTATTAAAAATAATATCCGCTTCCTGATACAGGGCAGGTTGATTGGAGACACTTCTCAGTAGGGTTACTGCGTAGACATCGCTACCAAATGCGCTGCCGCAAACATCATCATCCAAGCCAATGCCATTTTGAACTGCGGTGGTGTCATCTCGAGTCGGGTTGCCAGCGTTGGGGTTAACTACCGGGCCACCAATTGTTACACCATCGGTGCCCGTATAGCCATCACAAGGGTTGCTGGTTTGGTCGACTACCGTAATTTCAAGGCCCTGTACTGGATTGTCCCAAGCGGCTACAGCTTGCTGAATAATAAAATTCCAAGTAATTGGATTATTATCTAGATCCAATGTTGGGACGGTTGCCGGAATGCCTACATACAATCTAAATTTGCCATCTTCCCACTTTGAGCCACTGACTTGATAGGCGCTAGCGGTAGAGGCAATTGCGGCACTGAGCGTGAATGCCGCTGCTTGCCAAATTTTCATTATTTCAAGCCTCGAATAGCATCCTTAAACGAATTCAGATCCATAACCTGTTTTGCACCGGCATCCATTGATACGCCGGCAGCGGTATGGTTATTGATTTTAAGTGGGCTACTGGTGTCCGCAGTTTTGCCGGTGCTAATTGACGTAATAGCCTGACCAAGGCTGTTATACATGCTATCACCAGCACTGCCGGGTTTGACGATAAAGTGCCCTTGGCCCCAGCCGCGCAGAGGGTGCACGGTATTGCCTGCCATTTTTTCAACAAAATAAACGCCGCGCTCACCAAAGGAAGGCAGTTTCATGTCGCCCACTCGCATGGTAACGCCGTTCGCGGTACCACCCAGGTAGCGCAACTCGACGGTATTTTGTGCATATTTGCCGCGAACCACATCGGCAACTTCAAAGGTCACATAGGTGAACACTTTTTTGCCAATGGTTTCAGACCGAATGCCAACAACCTGACCCTCAAAAATCATGTCGGAGGTCGAGGCCAATTCGCTAATGGATTTTTGAGCTACGCTGCTAGCAGAAGCATTAGTCGCAGGTAGGATCATGGCACATGCCAGTACGGCGGTTGCGAAAGTGCTGCGTAAAGTGTTCATTGCTTATACCTTTAATGTCCTGGAGCCTGGCTCTCAAAATAGTTTGATAATATTGATGACGTCGAACTGTTGGCTGGCAGTGTTCCATTTCAGGATTACCCGATAGGGCTTGCCTTCTACCATAACGTCGTCAAGGGTCACTTGATCTCCGGCGGTACTAACAGAGCCAGCCAGCTTCACAAGGTTCGATGAAGAAATAAAATTGGTGCCAAATTTCTTAACGATTGCCAGGCCGCTATCAGTAGCTATGTTGCCTAGCTTATCGATTGCTCTCGCAATAACAGTGTGAGGGCCTTCGTCGAATTCAGACCAGTTAACTGTCATAGAGAAACCTGAGTTACCTGCATTCGGGTAGCTTGGGTAGTTAGCTCCAACATCACTGCGAGCACTGCCGTATGGGCTATTCCCCTGAAGGTCGTTATCGATATAGATTTCTACTTCAGCGATCCCAGATGCAGCTACCGCCCAACCGCGAACATTACCAACTCCGGATGAGATTTGGTTGGTGCCAGGCTCTTCAAGATTTACGACGAGTGGGGAATTGGGCGTTGAGTAAAGAGCGTTTATACCTTCGAAATCATCGGGGGTTGGACGCTCCATATTGGCATCGTTGATGTTAATAGCATCATCGTAAAAAGGTGCCATGATGGAGAGATTGGTGGTTTCGTGGTCAAGACCAAACAAGTGCCCTAGCTCATGCACAGCGACGCGCTTAAAGTCGTAGATGTTGGTTCTAATCGGACCGCTGTACACGTCCCAGTTAACGCCTGAGTTAAACAGGATGTCGCTGTTGGTATAAAAACCGCCACTTGAGAATTGCACATTTACTGCCAGGGTGCCGGCATTCCATGCTGTAGAGCATACTGTGCCAGCAAAAGATACACCGGAAAGGTTGCCGTCATGGGGGGCCACAAAACCACCAGAACCGTTGGCAATGCCCGCGCATGGATCCGCTGTAGCGGCCACCTTGTTAATCTTGAGTCCAGATGAGCCTTGTGCCCAGGAATCAATTGCCTCTGACATGGCATCGTTCCATATGGTCAGTCCTTGGAGGGGAGCGCCTGGAACAATAGGTATATAGTTAATCGTTACTTCATTATCGCGCCAGCGAGGACCGATTAATTCGTAGGACTGGACAGGAAAAGCGATAGCGGCACCAAGTGCCCCTGCCAGCAAAACTCTAGCTGATTTCTTCATGGTCTCACGTTATCCATTTGAGCCTGAGTCAATTATAGACGTAGTTTGCAAACTTTGCTTTCTAAGCGCCTGATTTTGCGGGAGTTTCAGGGTCTGAAAATCCCAAAAAAACACAATGGTCGATTATTGGCCATCTATGCGGATAATGCAATCTTATCCAAGGCGAAAAGCGTATGTTAGTTCACTAAAAGGCCAAATTTTAATGTTTAAGTATCTATTTAGAGGGCCAATTTCGCGAAATTTGAGTCACTCTGTATTAGCACAAGCAAATTTAGCGAAATTTCAGGCCGGTTCCAGTAACTACTGATCATTGGCAGATAAATAGCCCTGGCCGGCTCGATAGGGGCATTATTAGTTAATTTCCGCGACATCCCACTTCTGGGTGGCTGTGTTCCAGCGCAACACAACCTTGTAGGTTTTACCGTCTGCCCGGACTTGGTCGAGGGTTATCGTGCGGGGGTCAGTAACCGTAGCAGAGCTGAGAATTTCAACTCGGTTGGGATCGCTGATAAAGGCGTTGTCAAAGGCATGTACTGTAAAGTTGGTGCTTTGTGATTCGACGCCGCCAGAGCTATCAAAGGCGCGAATTTCCATGGTGTGCTGCCCGGTGGACAGGTTGCCCCAGTTATAGATCATCGAAAAGCCTGACTTCGAAGCATTGGGATAATTGGAGAATGTTTGGCCCACGTCTGCACGTTCGCCTCCATAGGGGATGTCACTTACGTAACTGCCATCTATATAAAGGGCAATTCTTTGAATCGTGTTAAGGCCAACCGCCCAGCCGCGTATATTGGTGACGCCGTTGGCGGCCTGGCTAGCTGAAGGTTCTTCCAGGCTGGCTCGAATGGCTGGTGTGTTGCCACCGCCGCCTGTGGCCTGAGAATAGATGGTTCGGGCGCCAGTAAGATCATCGCTTGTTGGATCAAAAATGGAGCCAATAAAAGGAGCCATAATTGCAGCGTTGGTCTCTTCATGGTCAAGCCCAATTAAATGACCGAATTCATGTACTGCTACCCGGCGAAAATCCAGCGTTGAGCGGGTGCCGCCATCATAGACGCTCCAGGACTCATTGCTATTGAATACAATGTCAGATTCGCTATATCTCGAGCCTATGCTGCGGGAGAGGGTTACGGCGATAACGTCTGTGCCAAAGGCTTCCCCGCAGGAGTCGGTATAAAAGCCGCTCGCATTTTGGTTGTCTTCAGGGAATGCGGCGACATAGCCTGCGCAAGGATGGCCGCCATTTGTACTGTAGCTCAGATTCAAACCGTCCACTTGGTTGCCCCACTTATTGGCGGCTTCTCTCATTGCCGTTCCCCAGTTAAAGCCATTGGGGTTGTTATTGCCAGGGAATGAGGTATCAAAGCTGACATTGCCATCTTCCCATTTAGGGCCGATTAACTTGAAGGCAAAACTTGGAGTGCTGAGAGCAAGACAGCCAATAGTAAGGGGCAATAAGCAACGTTTTAACATAATTCGGATCCGCAAACTGACAAATAACCCCGGAATTGTACACCAGGGGAAAAGAATGAATCTGATAACTATATAATGATATCGTTACTTTGGCTTAATGCTTGACCGTGCGGCACCATCTATATGCCGTTAGGCGGAATTGGGCGCCCTTTTTTCACTTTGCCTTAATAATAGACAAGGCATTGAGAAATAAGACAAAACTGTCATAAAGGGCTTGACGCTACCCATGGGTCTCCCTATAATTCGCGGCCTTGGTTGAGGGCAAGCCCTTTAAACCATGTTGATGCGGGGTGGAGCAGCTTGGTAGCTCGTCGGGCTCATAACCCGAAGGTCGTTGGTTCAAATCCAGCCCCCGCTACCAAATTCAGCGCGTAGCATTACTCAATTTGGTAGTGTGGACGCCTTCGTTAGGCCCCTTATTAGGGGCTTTTTCGTATCTGAGCGTTGGCGAATTTTGCGCCAAATGATGGAAATGGGCTTTTAGGCCCATTTTTTGTAGCTGTCTTTAGGCGGTGATAGCCGCCAGGAAAAAGGTTTATGGCATCTAAACAGCAATTGGAGGAGCTGCTGCAGCCAGTGGTAGAATCCCTTGGTTGCCAGCTGTGGGGCCTGGAGTACTTGTCACAGGGTCGTCACACAACCTTAAGACTCTATATTGAGTCTCCCGATGGTGTTGGCCTGGAGCAATGCGAACAGGTTAGCCGTCAGGTGAGCGCAGTAATGGATGTGGAAGATCCCATTACTGGCGAATATACCCTGGAAGTTTCTTCTCCAGGTTTGGACCGTCCTTTATATACCTTAGAGCAGTTTCAGCAGTACGTTGGTGAAAAGGTCAGCCTGCGTTTGCGTCAAGCCTTTGAAGGCCGACGCAAGTTTCAGGGGCTGCTCAATGGCGTAGAAGGCGACGAGATTTTATTGGTAGTGGATAACGAAGAGTATGTACTGCCGATTGAGTGGATTGAAAAAGCCAATGTCGAGCCCAGTTTTTAACGGTTTCGATATTAACTAATGCGGATTGCAATTAAGTGGTGGATTAAGAGGCACTTATGAGTAAAGAAATTTTATTGGTCGCTGATGCGGTTTCCAATGAGAAAGGCGTCGACAGGGAAATCATTTTTGAAGCTATTGAACTGGCTCTGGCGACTGCGGCTAAAAAACGTTACGAAGAAGAATCCGATATCTATGTAGCGATTGATCGTCGCACGGGTGATTACGAGACTTTCCGTCGTTGGGAAGTGGTTGACGATGATACTTTGGCGATTCTGGGTACTCAGTTCACCACTGAAGAGGCGGCAGAAGTAAATCCGGAGTTGAAGATTGGCGATGTACACGAAGAGCAAATCGAAAACGTCGACTTCGGCCGTATTGCCGCACAGACTGCCAAGCAGGTCATTGTTCAAAAGGTTCGTGAAGCGGAGCGTGCTCAAATCGTGGATGAGTACCGCGATAAAGTGGGTGAGCTGATTAGCGGAACCGTTAAAAAAGTAACCCGTGACAACATCATTGTTGATTTGGGCAATAACGCTGAAGGTTTGTTGGCCCGTGATCAGCTGGTTGGTCGAGAAGTTTTCCGTATGGGTGACCGTGTACGTGCTTTCCTGATGGATGTGCGCCCTGAAGCTCGCGGTCCGCAACTCTACCTCAGCCGTTCGGCGCCGGGTATGCTGATCGAGTTGTTCAAAATCGAAGTGCCAGAAATTTCAGAAGAAGTTATCGATCTGAAAGGCGCGGCTCGCGATCCTGGTTCTCGTGCAAAAATTGCAGTGTCTACCAATGATGGTCGTATTGATCCTGTCGGTGCTTGCGTTGGCATGCGTGGCTCCCGAGTCCAGGCAGTATCGAATGAGCTGGGTAATGAGCGCATCGATATCGTCTTGTGGGATGACAACCCGGCTCAGTTTGTTATTAACGCTATGGCTCCGGCCGAAATTGAATCCATTGTGGTAGATGAGGATTCTTCTTCTATGGATGTAGCGGTTGAAGACGATAACCTGGCCCAGGCCATTGGTCGCGCAGGTCAGAATGTTCGTTTGGCATCTGAACTCACTGGCTGGGAAATCAACGTCATGAGCGTTGCCGAGTGGGAAGAGAAACAGCAGGCTGAAAGCGGGAACTACATGGAGCTCTTTATGGAAGCTCTGGATGTCGATGAAGATGTTGCCGGTGTTTTGGTTGAAGAGGGTTTCACTTCTTTGGAAGAGGTGGCTTATGTACCTCTGGAAGAAATGCTGAACATTGATGGCTTTGATGAAGATATTGCCGAAGAGCTCCGCGCTCGTGCGAAAGATGCCTTGTTAACTCAGGCTCTGGCAACAGAAGAAGCGATTGAGAGTGCCCAGCCTGCCGAAGATTTGTTGACGATGGAAGGCATGGACAAAGCTCTGGCGGTACAGTTAGCCAGCCGTGGTATTCCAACTATGGAAGATTTGGCCGAGCAATCTGTAGACGAGCTGATGGAAATTGATGGCATGGACGAAGAACGTGCCGCGGCCCTGATTTTGAAAGCGCGTGAACCCTGGTTTGCAGAAGACGCGGAATAATTGATTAACTGAGGAAAGATAATGGCTGAAGTAACAGTAAGCGAACTTGCCAAATCCGTAGGTGCCTCAGTTGAGAGGCTCCTCTCTCAAATGAAAGATGCAGGTTTGCAACAGACGTCTGCCGAGCAGACAGTGACTGATGAAGAAAAGCAGACCCTATTGGCTTTTTTAAAAAGCAGTCATGGTGATACCGGTGAAGCGCCAAAGAAAATTACTCTGAAGCGTAAAACGACCACCACTCTAAAAACCGGTAGTGGCGCTGCGCGCAAGACCGTTAACGTGGAAGTGCGTAAAAAACGCACCTATGTAAAACGTGATCCCGTTGAAGATCAGGAAGTGACCGAGCAGGCTCCTGCGGTTGAAGAAGTGGCCGTTGAAGCTGTTGAGCCTGAGTCAAAACCTGAGCCAGTTGCCGCTGCGGAACCTGAAACTCCAGAGCCGCTTGTAGAAGAGGCCCCTGTTGAAGAAGCGCCAAAGCAGGAAGAGCAAGCTTCCAGCTTTGTCGATGAAGCCGAGCAGAAACGCCTGGCAGCAATTGAGGCCCGTCGCAAAGCTGAGGAAGAAGCTCAGCGTAATAAGCAAGAGGCGGCCCAGAAGAAAAAACAAGACGGTGCTAAACAAGCGAAATCTGATTCCCAGCCCGCCGATCGCGCTGCGATTGAAGCGGCCAGTAAGGACGAAGAAAAAGGCAAGCACGGTCAGGCTCCCAAGAAGCGTGCGAAGCATGAAGAAGAGGAGCTGGAAGACATTGAAAAGCCCAAGAAGGTGGTTAAAAAGCCTACGGGCACCAAAAAGTCGCCCAAGGTTGATTTGTCGGTATTGGATGATGAGATTGAGCCGGTTCTGAAAGAATCTCCGCGCCGATCCAAGCCTGGCGGAAAGCCAGCGAAGCGCGCATCGATCAAGTTGGCGAGCAATAAACATGGCTTTAAAAGGCCAACAGGAAAAATTGTGCACGAAGTTGAAATTGGCGAGAACATCGTAGTTTCTGAGCTTGCTCAGCAAATGAAAGTGAAGGGCGCCGAAGTTGTTAAAGCGCTGATGAAAATGGGCGTGATGGCGACCTTGAACCAGTCCATCGATGGTGAGACCGCCACTTTGCTGGTAGAAGAGATGGGCCACAAGGCCGTTGAGAAAGTTGAGAACACGCTTGAAACCCAATTGGAGCAGAGTTTGTCGACCGACGATGGCGAAAAAGCGCCGCGTTCTCCTGTCGTTACTGTAATGGGGCACGTTGACCATGGTAAAACCTCTCTGCTGGATTACATCCGCAAGACCAAGGTGACCTCGGGCGAAGCCGGTGGTATTACCCAGCACATTGGCGCTTATCGTGTACCAACCAGTCACGGCGAAATTGCCTTTCTGGATACACCTGGCCACGCTGCGTTTACCGCAATGCGTGCTCGCGGTGCTCAGTGTACTGACGTTGTTATTCTGGTGGTTGCGGCTGATGATGGCGTGATGCCTCAAACCGAAGAAGCCATTCAGCACGCACGCGCTGCGGGTGTGCCTCTGGTTGTCGCAATCAACAAGATCGACAAAGAGACCGCTGACCCGGATCGAGTGAAGAATGAACTGGTTGCCAAAGAAGTGGTACCAGAGGATTGGGGTGGTGATACTCAGTTCATTAGTGTTTCTGCTCATACTGGTCAGGGTATTGACGAATTACTTGAAGCGGTTTCCTTGCAAGCTGAACTGCTTGAATTGGAAGCGCCAATTAATGTTCCAGCGCGCGGTGTGGTTGTTGAATCCCGCATGGAGAAAGGCCGCGGTGTTGTTGCAACCTTGCTGGTGCAAGGCGGTGGCCTAAAGCGTGGTGATGTGATTCTTGCCGGTCAAAGCTATGGTCGTGTTCGTGCCATGGTGAATGAGCACGGCAAACAGGTGAAAGAAGCGGGCCCATCGACTCCGGTTGAGATTCTGGGTCTGGACAGTGCACCGAACGCCGGTGATGAGTTCGCAGTTCTTGCCGATGAGCGTCAGGCTCGTGAGTTGGCCACTGAGCGTGCGGATAAAGCACAGCAAGAGCGTCAACAGCGACAGCAAGCAGCCAAGCTGGAAAATATGTTTGCCAACATGGGCGCCGCCGATAAGAAAATTTTGCCTGTGGTCTTGAAGACCGATGTGCGCGGTTCCCTAGAAGCTATTGCCGCTGCCTTGGCTGATGTGGGTAACGAAGAAGTTGAAGTGAATGTGGTTTCCTCGGGTGTAGGCGGAATCACTGAAAACGACGTTAACCTGGCTCTGACGACAGGTGCCATCATTATTGGTTTTAATGTTCGTGCCGCCGCTTCAACCCGTGCCCTGGCCGAAGCAGAGTCTATCGAAATTCGTTACTACAGCATTATTTATCAGCTGATTGACGAAGTGAAAGGCGCCCTGTCCGGTATGTTGGAGCCAGAGCGTGTTGAAGAAATCGTGGGTATCGCGGATGTGCGCGAAGTGTTCCGCTCGCCGAAATTCGGCCAGGTTGCTGGCTGTATGGTTACCGAAGGTACAGTTTATCGCAGCAAGCCTATTCGCGTATTGCGCGACAATGTTGTGATCTTTGAAGGCGAACTGGAATCCCTGCGTCGTTTTAAAGACGATGTGCAAGACGTGCGTAATGGCATGGAGTGCGGTATCGGCGTTAAAGATTACGACGTTAAAGTCGGTGATCAGATCGAAGTTTACGATGTGAAAGAGGTTGCGCGCGAGCTATAAGCTGGCGCTCTGATAATGGCAAGAGAATTTAAACGTACCGATCGGCTGGGTGATGCAATTCAGCGTAGCCTGGCTCAACTGATCCAGTTTGAAGTTCGCGACCCTCGCGTTCCCATGGTGAACGTAAACGATGTGCAAGTCAGTCGTGACCTTTCCATGGCCAAAGTCTATGTCGCCTTTGTCGGCGAAGATGATCCGGAAAAATGCGAAGAAGCCGCTACAGCGCTCAACAATGCCGCAGGCTTTTTGCGCAGCCAGCTCGCTCGCGAGTTGGATGTTCGTACTACTCCGCGTCTGCAATTTCATTACGATTCAACGGCTTTGAGCGGAAACCGTATGAGCAAGTTGATTGATGATGCGGTTGCTAAAGATCTCGCCAATAAAGGCGACGAGCCTGAAAGCGCAGAGTAGTTATGGGGCGTAAGCGATTTAAAGGGCGCGCGATTGATGGCGTGCTGGTGCTGCATAAAGATGGCGGCATGACCTCCAACGACGCCCTGCAAAAGGCGAAGCGCTTGTTCTTTGCTGCCAAAGCCGGGCATACCGGCGCCTTGGATCCACTGGCGACGGGTGTGCTGCCTCTGTGCTTTGGTGAGGCGACCAAATTTTCCCAATATCTGTTGGATGCTGATAAGCGCTACCGCAGTACATTTTGTCTGGGGGTCAGCACCGAGACTGGAGATTCGGACGGCGAAGTTCGCGCTCGTCATTCAGTATCGGGTCTGACCGAAGAGCAGATTGCCAAAGCTCTGGATAATTTCCGGGGTGATATCCAGCAGGTGCCGTCCATGTATTCGGCGCTCAAGCATCAGGGGCAGCCTTTATATAAACTTGCCCGCCAAGGCATTGTGGTTGAGCGCGAGCCACGTTCGGTCACGGTTTATGAATTGAAACTGCTGGATTACCGCAGTGCAGAACGTCTCGGTGAAGAATACGCCGAACTGGATGTTGAGGTGTTCTGTTCCAAAGGAACTTATATTCGCAGCATCGCCGAAGATTTAGGAGAATCGCTGGGTTGTGGAGCCCATGTCAGTGTTCTGCATCGTATGGCGGCGGGCCCGTTTGAAGAGACTCAGGCGATCAGCCTGGAAGCGCTTAGTGAGGAACGCGGTGAAGGTTTGGCTGAGCAGTTGGATCACCACTTGTTAAGAGTGGATGCTCCGGTGGCTCAATTACCGAGCCTGACCTTACCTGATGATTCGGCTTATTACTTCAAGCAGGGTAATGCGGTGATGGATGCCCAGGTCTACCGTCTGGGCGATGAAGGTGATATGGTGCGGGTTTTTGACTCTGCTGAGCGCTTTTTGGGCGTCGCTGAGTTAACAGATGATGGTCGAGTGGCGCCAAAGCGCTTATTGGCCAGCTAATTATTTAGGTTTAGTCGCTAAAAGCGGCTAAAATACAGAATCCAACCTCGTGTTGGTCGCCATGGCAGAGGTATCGTCAAGGCAATATGCCCTTATGGGCTTAGCCCCGCTGTAAATATGCACGGCTGGGCTGAATGACTTTTTTGCATATTAAACGAGGATATGACTATGGCACTAAGTGCTCAAGAAAAAGCTGCGATTGTTAAAGAACATGCTCGTGGTGAAGGTGACACTGGTTCTCCAGAAGTTCAAGTAGCTCTGTTGACTAGCAATATTAACAAGCTGCAAGGTCACTTTTCTGATCACAAGCAAGATCACCACTCTCGCCGCGGTCTGATCCGCATGGTAAACCAGCGTCGTAAGTTGCTGGATTACTTGAAGGGTAAGGACTTGAATCGTTACGCCGCCCTGATCAAGAAGTTGGGTCTGCGTCGATAAGACCTTCGGAAGTGCCCGCTTGCGGGCACTTTTTTATTTACCCCTCTGAAAATTGTGGCCACTAGGCCTCGTTTCGATAGAGTTGCTGAATCCTAGAGCGATCAGCAAGCTTTATCCTGAATTTCCCGACTGGGCAAAGTGCCTGGTTGGTTAATCCGACATAGTCGGTGTTCGGTGCTCAGAACTTATTTGCGGGAGGAGATATATTCCCGCCGATAAAAGCTGGTACTCGAATTGTATCAACCCCTCTGGCAATGGGGCCCGAGGGCAGAGAAGACATATATAGAAGATAAAAGAAGGAAACGTCGTGAATCCAGTAATCAAGACATTCCAATACGGTAATGAGACCGTAACTCTGGAAACCGGCCGAATCGCCCGTCAGGCGACAGGTGCGGTTATGGTAACCATTGGTGAAACCAGCGTATTGACCACCGTTGTTGGTGCTAAAAGCGCTCGTGAAGACCAGGACTTTTTCCCACTTTCAGTACACTACATTGAAAAGGCCTACGCGGCTGGCAAGATCCCTGGTGGATTCTTCAAGCGCGAAGGTCGTCCATCTGAAAAAGAGACTTTGACCTCTCGTTTGATCGACCGTCCAATTCGTCCGCTGTTCCCGAACGGCTTTATGAACGAAGTGCAGGTTGTGTGTACTGTGATGTCCACCGACAAGAAAACTGATCCGGATATTGCATCCATGATCGGTACGTCGGCTGCTTTGGCCATCTCCGGTATTCCTTTCGCAGGTCCAATCGGCGCAGCACGCGTTGGTTACAGCGAAGCAGATGGCTACCTGTTGAACCCAAGTTATGCCGATTTGGAAAGCTCCGAGTTGGACATGGTTGTGGCGGGTACCAAAGATGCTGTACTGATGGTGGAGTCTGAAGCGGCTGAATTGCCGGAAGACATCATGTTGGGCGCCGTACTGTACGCACACCAGGAACTGCAAGCCGTTATCCAAGCGGTTGCTGAGCTGGCGGCTGAAGCCGGTAAAGAAACCTGGGAGTGGACTGCTCCTGCAGTAAACGAAGAGCTGAGCGCCAAAGTGGCTGATCAGTTTGGTGGTGGTATCGGTGATGCTTACCGTATTACTGACAAGATGGAGCGTTACAACGCATTGGGCGCTCTACGCGATCAAGCGGCCGACACTCTGGCTGATGAAGAAGCTGGCGTGAGTGCTGATGAAGTTCGCTCTATTTTCAGCAAGCTGGAAAAGAAAACAGTACGTTCCCGCGTTGTTGCCGGTGAGCCTCGCATTGACGGCCGCGATAACAAAACCGTTCGTGCTATCGAAGTTGAGGTGGGCGTACTGCCTAAAGCTCACGGTTCTGCGTTGTTTACCCGTGGTGAAACCCAGGCAATTGTGGTGAGCACTTTGGGTTCCGCGCGCGATGCACAGATTATCGATGCCTTGGAAGGTGAGCGTCGTGACAACTTCATGTTGCACTACAACTTTCCTCCATACTCTGTTGGTGAAGCGGGTCGCATGGGCGGCACAGGTCGACGTGAAATCGGTCACGGCCGTTTGGCCCGTCGCGGTGTTGCTGCGGTTCTGCCAACCGAAGAAGCTTTCCCGTACACCATGCGCGTAGTGAGTGAAATTACCGAATCCAACGGCTCTTCCTCCATGGCCTCTGTATGTGGTTCCAGCTTGGCATTGATGGATGCTGGTGTACCTTTGAAAGCGCCTGTAGCTGGTATTGCTATGGGTCTGGTAAAAGAAGATGAAGGCTTTGCGGTTCTGACCGACATCCTGGGCGATGAAGATCACCTGGGTGATATGGACTTTAAAGTAGCTGGTACCTCTTCCGGTATTACTGCTCTGCAGATGGACATCAAGATCGAAGGTATCACCGAAGAGATCATGAGCATCGCGCTTGAGCAGGCTCTGGCAGCACGTTTGCACATTCTGGGTGAGATGAACAAAGTCATCGAAACTGCTCGTGAAGAAGTGAACGACAATGCACCTCGCTTTGAAACCATCAAAATTGATCCGGACAAGATTCGCGACATCATTGGTAAAGGCGGCGCGACTATTCGTGCGCTTACTGAAGAGACTGGCGCTTCTATCGATATCGAAGATGATGGCACCGTTAAGATCTACAGCGACGATGCAGATTCACTGAAAGCGGCTCTGGACAAGATTCAGGCTATTACAGCTGAAGCTGAAATCGGTGCTATCTACGAAGGTAAAGTGGTTCGCATTGTGGACTTCGGCGCATTCGTTAACTTCCTGCCGGGTAAAGATGGTTTGGTACACATCTCCCAGATCGCAGAAGAGCGTGTGAATGCTGTGACCGATTACCTTGAAGAAGGTCAAATGGTTAAGGTTAAATGCCTGGATGTTGACCAGCGTGGTCGCATCAAGCTGTCCATCAAGGAAGCGATGGCAGAAGCGGGCGAAGCCCAATCCGGTGATTCTGCCCCAGAGGCCGACGCCGAATAAGCCACTTTACCTAGCCAGTAAAGTAAAGCCCGCCGCTGGCGGGCTTTTTTATACCCCGCAGTTTTGGGACGCTTAACAATCACTGCCTGATAATCATTGAGGTTGTACGGTGCTGTTGAAAATAAACATAGGGCTCGCAGCGATACTGTTGGCATGTCTGATCAGTGTGGATCTGCAGGCCGCTCAGTATGATCGGGTTTTTACCATTCAGTTAGGTGCGTATCGTACGGCGGATGCCAGAGCTGAACTCATCGAAAAGTACCAGCAATTCCCTTTGTATTGTCGTCGAAATAGCCGAAATGCCTATGTGGTTTACTATGGGGTTTTTGAAAGCTACAAAGATGCGGCTCCACATTTGCAGGACCTGCCCGGGCAGGATAAATTAGGCGCTTATATCGTGAAATTGGATAATGTAAGCTTGAAACCCTGCATCAATTTGGAATCCAAACTCCAAAGTCTGATCTGAATCTGAGTTCTCCAAACAGCTCGGTTTGGTTCGAGGTTTCTCCATATCTGGGTCGATACCGGATGCAAGGGCTTACCAAAACATTAGGAAGGGCTATGGGGTTAGGGAAAGGCATCTGCCTGTTGGTGACAATGTTCTTTGGGCAGGCGCTTACGGGACAGGTTTTTGCTCAGCAAGATATTGAAACTGAAATCGCCCAACAGAGTGCCCCTTCACAAGAGGCCAATCAGGATCCTGAAAGCTTCTGCTTGAGTGCTGGCCTTTTGCAACATTATCGCTGCGACAGCAATTCCATCGAGGCCCAGATTGCTGCGGGCCAGCGTTATTCCATTCAACTTCTCAGTGTGAACGATGAAATGCCTGATTTGCCTGAGGCACTGTCGCTTTTCCATCGAACCCAGCTTTCGGGTGATCAGGCCTTTGTTTATGTTGGTGAGTTCACACAGCAACAGGAAGCTCTGGATACTATGACGGCTTTGGTGATGGTGGGTGCTCTCGACCCAGATCATTGGCGCCCCGGAGTTGTACAGATTGATAAAAGTCGACAAGTTCCAGGTGTCCGGCTGGTGCAAATGTACAAGGATAAAAGTTTCAGTCATCTGGCGGTTTCTGAAGTCGCCAGTGACCCGTTGAGTTTTGCAGGCGATAGCTTGGTAGAAGGCCGCTTTATGCCGAGTTATTACACGGTTCAGATTGCTAGTTTTGAAGAGCTGGGCGGGCAGAATGAATTTGTCGCCGAGCATTCAGTTGACGATATGTTGTGTCGCCAGCGTCGCAACGGTCGTTTTACGATATACAGTGGTGCCTTCAGCAGCGAATCGGAAGCAAGAAAGAGAAAACAAGAATTGGCCTCACGTTTTAATGACGCTTACGTGCTGCGTTTGAAGCAAGAAGATATGTTCAGCTGTGACGCCAGAAAAGAACGCCTTGTTCTGTCTCACCCGGATTCCATTTCAAAGGTAAAGCCTGATCATGTTGCTTATATGAGCAGCTACTTTACGGCTCAAATTGCCAGCTTTGCCAGTGCCGAAAAGCGTTTGGAGTTTATCCAGCGAGCGCCCAATGTGGATTTCATCTGCCGTACTCGTCGCAATGGCAAGCTTGTGGCATATAGCGGTGCCTTTTCGACTCGCAAAGAGTTGAGGTCCCATATTCAAGTGCTGGGCCGAAAAGGTGTGACCGCCTATGAGTTGCGGCTCAGTGAAGAGGATATGTATGACTGTGAGGATAAGCAGAAGATTGTTTTGTATTCCAAAACAAAGCCTGCGAAGATCCTGCCAGGTGAAAAACACGCTTCACCGATAAATCGGGTAGCGACCACAGTAAAGCCATTACCAGTGCAAGAAAATTCCGCCTCCAGTAAAGATGGGACAACAAAGACCGGTGTTAAACCTGGCGCTCGAATTTCAGGTTTGCAAAGCCTGGCCAATATTAATTTGGGGGATTCCTCGATCAGTCAGGCACTCTCGGCGATGGATAATTCCTCCTTTTCTGACACGGTGAGTGTGGACGAGCCAACACAGAGACGAAACAATGTCGTACAGCTGGATGTCATAGCTCCGGAGAAAAACCGTGAGAAACACTCATCCTCGGTGGTCGAAGAGGAGGCGACGGCATTACCGGCTTATTATCAGCGCCAGCAAAGCCAGCTCGCGCTGCGACAACAAAACCAACACACGGCTCAGGAACCTTCTTTAACCACAGAATTGAGCGGTGGGGCAAGTGAGGAATCAAGCGGGGAAAGTATCGCTCAGCCATCTCATGCTGAAGGACGTTTGCCCAATGATTGGCAACCCGAAGTGGGTGAAGTGTTTTACACAGTTCAGTTAGCTATTTTTAAAGAAGCCGTCAATGAAGGCCGTTTTGTGAAACAGAATCAGAACCTGGATTTGTTATGCAAACTTCGTGGTAATGGCCAGATGGCGATTTATTCCGGAAAGTTTTTGGAGTACGAACAGGCCAGAAATTACTTGCGCAGTTTGGAGCAAGATCTCGATGGCTATGTCGTGAAGCTGCAAGGGGAGTTACTGCCCCCTTGCAGTATTTGACGGGTTCCCCTATCTGGATTTACTTAAAACAATGCTCGTCAGCAGGGAAAATTTGAGCCTTCACGTCGGCTGCGTATTTGTTTAGCGCACTTGGGATATCGCCGGCTTCGATCAAAAAGTTCTTGGAAAATTTGGGCGGCTTTTCAGTCAGGCCCAAAATATCATTGATCACCAACACTTGTGCGTCGGTGTCGCGGCCCGCACCAATGCCAATCACCGGCATGGAAACGGCTTCGGTGATGCGTTTGGCCAATTCACTTGGCACACATTCCAGTACCAATAAATCGGCACCGGCTTCATCAAGCAGTTTGGCATCTTTTAATATGGCTTCCGCTTGATCGTCATTGCGCCCTTGGACTTTAAAGCCACCTAACTTATTGACTGATTGAGGCGTTAATCCCAGATGGGCGCAAACAGGGATGCCGCGTTCGCCGAGCATCTTCACTGTCGGCGCCAGCCATTCTCCACCCTCGATTTTCACCATATGGGCGCCGGCCTGCATAATGCGAGTTGCATTTTCCATGGCCAATTCCGGGGTCGAATACGTCATAAAAGGCATGTCGCCCATAATCAGCGATTTATCATTGCCACGTCTTACCGCTTCAACGTGGTAAATCATCTGTTCCATGGTGACAGGAATGGTACTGTCGTAACCTAAGACGGTCATTCCCAGGCTATCGCCAACCAACAGTACCTCAACACCACAACGCTGCGCCATCGCAGACATAGGGGCATCGTACAAGGCAACGGTAATAAATTTTTCGCCATCGGCTTTCATCTTGCGCAGCGTACTGGTGGTGACTGCCGAAGTCAGTTTGCTGTCGGCTTGGGGGCTGGCATAAGGCATGATTTACTCCTTAGCGATGTTCTACAAGGTAGGGTTCGGGTTGTAGTAATGTCGGCCTGAGTGAATGGTTTTCATGTACTCAAGCAGCTCGAAAAAGTGGTCGTCATTGTTCACCGGATCAATGTCACTGGCATTGACCATTAATAATGGTGAAGATTGATAATGGTGGAAAAACTGGGTGTAGGCGTCATTTAACTGTTGCAAATATTCCAGACTGATATTTTGTTCTTGTTCTATACCGCGCTGGTTAATGCGTTCGAACAACACCTCCGCTGGTGCTTGTAAGACCACAACCAAATCTGCAGTGGGTGCCTTGAATTTCAGGTGACTGAAAACTTGCTGATAAATCTTCAATTCATCTTCATCAAGTACCACATGGGCAAAAAGTTGGTCTTTATCGATAAGAAAATCGCAGATGGTGTTGCCTGTGAACAAATCATTTTGCTGCAAGCCTTCCAACTGACGAATGCGTTCGAACAAAAAGAAAAGCTGGGTTTGCAAGGCAAGTGATTTAGGATCGGAATAAAAGCGTGATAGAAAAGGATTGCTTTCGGTATTATCTAAAAGAGTACTTGCGCCCAAATGCTGAGCGAGTTTGCTGGCGAAGGCGGTTTTACCCACGCCAATTGGTCCTTCAATCGCGACTAGACGGCGAGAAATGTCGTCTGCATGACTCATAAAGTCTCCTCGTTCAGGCGTTGCAGCCCTTCCCAGCCTAATGCCTTTGCCAGGACTTTTAAAGATCCAATTGATGGAATTTCAAGTTCGCTGTTAATTTCCAGTAAAGGCAGTATGACAAAGTTTCGATGCTGCATCTGGGGGTGGGGGACGGTGAGACGTTCACTGTTTATATCGGTATTGCCATACAGCAGGATATCCAGATCGACGGTACGTGCGCCCCAGCGTTTCTCTCGTACCCGCCCAAGTTCGTGTTCTATGGATTGCAGCAGATCGAGAAGCGCTTCGGCGTCCAACTCTGTTGAAATTTCGCACACCGCATTTAAATAATCTGCCTGTTCCTCATCGTCGAGCGTCAGGGCTTTACTGCAATACCAGCTGGAACACTTGATGACTTTGCATTTCTGATTGTCATCGATCAATTTCAGGGCCATTCGCAGATTACTCTGCGTGTCTCCTTGATTGCCACCGAGTCCAATATAGGCTGCGATCATGAGGCAGGTTTGTCACTGTTGCCGCTGGGTTTGCGGCGCCTTCTTCTGGGGCGCTTGGGTTTGGGCAGCGCTTCAAGCATTTCGGTTTGGCGTTCTTCTGTCGCATCCTGGAATTCGGTCCACCAGCATCCCAGGCCCTGGCAGTCCTCTCCAGCGGCTTCCCTCAACAGCAGAAAGTCATAGGCGGCTCTGAAGCGTTTGTGTTCCATCAGGCGCAGCGCGCGTTTGCCGGAGCGCATAGGCAGGCGGCCCTGTAAGTCCCAGATTTCACGCATGGTAATCAAAAAGCGTTTCGGAATGGCGGTATGCTTCAACTGGGCATCAATAACTTGCTGGGATGCTTTGTGCATACGCATCGCCGGCGGGCTTTTGCTGTCCTGCTGTGCGAGTGCATCCTGGAGAGGGCCCCACAATAAGGCTGCCAGAATAAAGGCCGGTGTCACTCTTTGTTCATTGGCCAGACGACGGTCAGTGTTTTGCATCACTCTTTCGAGCAAGGCCTGGTCAATACTTTCACCATCCTGCAGGCGTTTGGCGGTTGCAGGAAACAAAGGCGTTAGAAGCTCGTATTCACACAGGCGCTTGAAGGTCGCTGTCGCGTAGCCACCTAAAAACAACTTCAGGCATTCATCAAACAAGCGGGCTGAGGAAATATTTTCCAATAGTGGCGCGAGTTCTTTAATAGGTGCGGCCGTATTGGGCTCAATATCAAAATCGAGCTTGGCGGCAAAACGGGCAGCCCTGAGTAAGCGAACCGGGTCTTCCTGATAACGAGTCTGAGGATCGCCAATCATTCGGATAAGGCGGTTTTCCAGATCGCTCATGCCATCGGTGTAATCGTGCAGCGTAAAGCCATCAAGGGAATAGTACAGCGCGTTAACGGTGAAATCCCGGCGCAGGGCATCCGAGCGTAAATCGCCGAAAACATTATCCCGCAACAACATGCCTTCTTTGGATTGGCGCGATTCAGTGCTGTTAGCGGCGCTATCATGATTGGCCCTGAAGGTGGTGACTTCAATGATTTCACGGCCAAAGCGAACATGAACAATACGGAATCGACGGCCGATAATGCGGGCACTGCGAAACAGTTTGCGAACCTGTTCAGGTGTCGCGTCTGTCGCCACATCAAAGTCTTTGGGATTGCCACCCAGTAGCGTATCGCGCACACCTCCGCCTACCAGATAAGCTTCAAAGCCGCCCTCGTTGAGGATTTTCATGACCTTCAGAGCGCTGCGGCTAATCTGCTTGCGTGAAATGCTGTGTTGATCGCGCGGGATAACCCGAGCCTCTTCAGGATATTCAAAATGATTGGGAGACTTGAAGAGATTATTAATAGAGCGGATAACGCGTGTAAACATAATGTCAGCAGGGCAGGGCCAGATTCTCGGCTATATTGGGCAATAAGGGGCTGCTCTCGGGCAAGCTTGATATTGCGTTTTTAGAATGGGGCGAAGTGTAACATGGTTATTCCGCCAGGCCCATTTTGGGGAATATCGGTAGCACCTGAAGAATTTGGGGTAAGTGGGAAATAAAACAAGCAGATAGCAAAACGGGAAGTAAAAACTTCCCGTTCAAGCAAGATGGTAATTGATTAACGAATACCTCGTTATTGTTATTAGCGGGGCTAATCCCTGCCCCCATTAGCAACTTGCTTTTCTGGCAAACCCTGTCCAGTGCAGTCAGTCAGTTTTACGCTTGTTATTGTTATTTTTTGTTGTTGTGCTTATTTTTAGAGGTCAGCAGTATCAATATGGTCACTACTGTAATTGTTTATGCATTAACCATGCATATTAACTATCGTTATTATTATTGTTGCTGTTGATTTATTTTTATTATTTGTTGTTGTTATGTGGCGACTATAAAAGCACTTACCGTGCCAAAAGTGAAAATTGCTTTTAAAACAACGGCTTAGGAAAATTCCTTGCAAAATTTAAATTGTTTGCTACTCGGATTCGTTACCTAAAGCCTCGTTGATTGTTACATCTCGGCGAAAACAGGTAACACTTTAGTCTAGTTCGGGGAACTTTTTCGTCAATTTCTGGTAGCGCTCAGAGGATTTGGCTGAAAAACGAGCGCTTCCCGGAATTTTATTGGGTCAATTGACTTAAAAATTGAGCAAGGGCATTCGTTTCCACATAAATGGAAAGGGCCAGGGTATGTGCCTGATAGATCCGATGAAATTGTTTTTAGGTGGCGCTTTTGGCAGGCGATCGTTTTACTTGGCAGCTTGCTGGTTGGCTTTTTTACGCGGAATGCCCAGGCGCTGACGTCGCTCCCATAGGCATTTGCGACTGACCCCAAGCTTACGTGCCAGTTCGGTTTCACTCATTGTATCTTGATGTTCGAGAACAAAGCGTTGGAAGTAGTCTTCCAGAGACAGGTCTTCAGCGGGTTCTTGCGATGGTTTGCGAGCTTGCAGGGTGGATTGGATGATTTTCAGATCGGTGGGGTCGTCAATTTCCACCAGATCGAGGTCAATGCCAAGCAGATCGTGGGAAATTTCGCTTTCATCTTCACAGAGAATCACACTGCGCTGAATCGCGTTTTCCATTTCACGCACATTGCCCGGCCAGGTGTAGGTTGTGATCGCCTGGATGGCTTCCGGGCTCAGGCGTAGCAATGGCTTTTTGAAAGACTCGCAATAGCGGCCCAGCATATGTTCTGCCAGTGCGACGACATCTTTACCACGCTCTCGCAGGGGCGGCAGGTTTAACTGCAACACGTTGATTCGAAAATACAGATCCTGTCGGAAGCGGCCTTCATCAGACAGCTTCCGCAGATCCCGGTGGGTAGCCGCAACGAGGCGAACATCCACCTTTTGGGACTCTATCGAGCCAATGGGCCGCACTTCACCTTCTTGTAAGACTCGGAGCAAGCGAGCCTGAGCTTCCAGGGGCAGCTCACCAATTTCATCCAGAAACAAAGTGCCGCCGTCGGCTGCTGCGATCAAGCCTTCTCGGTGGCTGTCTGCACCGGTAAAAGCGCCTTTCTCATGGCCAAACAGCTCGGATTCAATCAGCGTTTCAGGAATGGCTGCGCAATTCACGCTGATCAGCGGGTTTTGAGCGCGAGGGCTTTCCTGATGAATTGCCTTGGCGGCCAGTTCTTTACCGGTACCGGTTTCACCGTGCACCAAGACAGTGGCATCGGTGGGCGCGACTTTATGAATGCGGTTGTAGAGGGTTTTCATGACCTGGCTGTTGCCAATCATGCCGGCAATCGCCTGGCTGGATGATTTTGATTTGCTGAGGGCTTTGGCGGCGGCATTGGCCTTACCGATGGCTCGGCGAACCGAGGCCAGCATTTCATCGTGATCAAAGGGCTTGGCGATATAGTCCACGGCGCCCATTCGCATGGAATCGACCGCCGAGCGAAGGCTCGCATAGCTGGTCATAATCAGGACGGGAATATCTCCTGCCAGCTGAATCAAATCGGTACCCGGGCCACCGGGCAGGCGTAAGTCACTGATGATAAGTTCGAAGTTGGTGAGCTTGTATTTGGTCGTGGCTTCTTTGACTGAGCTGGCTTCGTTAACGGTATATTTATGGCGCTCCAGCAATTTGCGTAATGCGGTGCGGATGATGGCCTCATCTTCAACAATCAAAATGTTGCTCATAACTTAGCTGCTCGGTCGATCAGTGTTACTGTTACTTAATTCGCTAGTGTTACCTTCATGGCGCTCAGATTCAAGGCTTAAGAGGAAATTTTAAGATGAATTGCGCGCCTGAAGGGGTACTTTCCGGACCCAGATTGTGAATTTCCACGCTGCCAGAATGCTCTTCCATAATGCTGAAGACCATTGCCAGGCCTAGTCCTGTGCCCTCTCCGGGGTCTTTAGTGGTGAAGAAGGGCTCTAAAATGCGATCCATGATGGCGCTGGAAATACCTGGTCCCTGATCCGTTACCCTAAGTATCAGCTGTTGTTGGTTTTGTTCGGCATCAATAGTCACCACGCCGTCTTCCGGACTGGCATCGCGGGCATTGCTCAGCAGATTGATGAAGACTTGAATCAGTCTCTGGCTGTCCCCCTGAATTTGAGCGTCCTGTGGAACGGTATTCACAAATTGCAGGTCGGGCTTTTCCGTGTGGAGTTTCAGCAGATGAATGGCTTCTTCAACACATTCGTGAATATGGATGTTTTGCAGCTGGCTTTGATCGGCCTGGCCGGTATGGGAGAAGTTCACCAAAGATTGCACGATGCGGGTAATGCGGTCGGTTTGTGACAGAATCTGGTCGACTGTGTCCTGGGTATCTTCAGGCTCCGACTCATAACGCAGGTTTTGCGCGAGGCAGGCAATGCCCGTTACCGGGTTGCCGATTTCATGGGCAACACCTGCAGCAAGGCGCCCCACTGATGCCAGACGCTCATTGTGCATCAGCTCCTGTTCCAGTCGATGGGTTTCGGTAACGTCTTCCAACAGGATCACGGTACCTTGAGAGCGTCCCTCCATGGGGGTTTGTACCTTGGCTTTGTGAAGACTGATCCAGTGGGGGATATCACCAATTTGCACTTCCTGATTGGCCCAGTGCTCATCGCCACTGTGGTAAAAATTTCGAATCACTGGCCCCCAGGGAGGTGGCAGCTCATCCAGGTGAGAGCCATTAATCTGCTTGCCCGGCAGGCGAGTCAGGGCATCCATGGCTTTATTCCACAGAACGAATTCCAGATCCTGGCCAATGGAACAAACTGCCATGGGCAGTTCCTGCAAGGTCTGGCGATGGTAAAGCCTGAGCTTGTTGAGTTCGGCGGGCAAACCCAGCAACTCGTTTTGATTTTGGGCCAGACGTTCCTCCATCAGGGTGACGTCCGTCGAAGAGCTTTTGTGTTTTCTCAGGGGAATGTGCTTGTTGATAATGTCCTGGGCCATGTTAACCCCGAGAATGCCACTGAGGTTGGCTTCCAATTGATCGCGTAGTCGTCGAAGTGCATATGGGCGGCGTTCGTTGTCATCGATTTTGAGTTGCTGCAAGGCTTTGTTGATGGCATCTCGGCTTGGACCCCCGCCGAGTGCCAGGCTTAATCTCTTTTCAACATCGGGCACGGAAAACACATCCAGGCTGCTGCGCATAGGTTGGCTTAACTCATTTTCGGCACAGAGTTCAGCGCTGTAAATTTCTTCGGCGGTGGCTTGGCTACGCAGGGATACCCAGGCAAAAATAATGCTGTTGATGGTCAGCGACAGCAGTGCAACGGTATCCCAGTGTTCCAGTCCCAATTGCAAGTGGGGACCGTAGCCCAGGTTGATGCTTTTAATATTGAACAGGGTTGGCAGGGCCAGGCCAAATAACCAAATGGCCGCACCCGCACTTAAGCCGGCCAGAAAACCTTGACGATTGCCACTGGGCCAATAGCTAATGGCAATTAAGCCAGGAACAAATTGTGCGCCCGCAATAAAGCTTAGCAGGGCCATTTCGGTCAGGCTGTGCTGCCCCCGCCACAGACTATAAAGACCGAGAATCAACACCATCAAACCGACAATCGCCAACTGCTGCAAACGTTTTAACTGACGGCTCAGGCCGCTGCCTCTTCGGATGCCGGTTAAAGGCAGCAAGCAATGATTCACGACCATAGTACTTAAGCTGATAAGTATTGTGACCAAAGCCGTTGCCGACGCAGAAGCACCAGCGATAAACATAATCAGTGTCCAGCTTGGTCGCTCCATCGAGGCGGGTAGACCCAGGGCAAAATATTCCGGAGCCGTCAGTACTCCGCGTTCAAAGCCCGCCCATAAAATTGGAAAGATCGGTAGCGCCAACAGCAATAGCAGTGTGGGAAATGCCCAGGGCAGAATGCGTTTTATATTGCCTTTAGGTTGCTGAATTACCGCGCTGTGAAATAAATTAGGCGTAATCAGAGAGCTGGCGATAAAGACCAATAATAAGGTATGCGAAGAAGTTTCCCGCAAAGGTGAATACAGTAGTGCGACATTATCCGGGTGTTCCAGAAGCCAGGTGTCGAGCTGCTCCAAACCACCGAATACCGAAAAGATTGCGAGTAATCCAATGGCGTTAAAGGCAAAAACTTTAACGATTGTGTCAAAGGCCAGTACCAAAGGCAGTCGAGAATAATGCTGTTTGTTGGCGGCGATAAGACTAATGGCCAACACAAACGTAGCAAAGCCCAATGTCACTAGATCGTTGCTGCGCAAGCTGTCTTCATTGAAGTGTTGGCCTTGGGTAATCAGTTCGTAGCTGACTGACAAACTTTGAAGCTGTGCAGCCAGTAAGGGCATCAGTGCCAGTGCGAGAAAAATGGTGGCGAGTTGTCCGGCGCCATTACTGTGGTATCGAAAGACCAGCAAATCTGCCAGAGATTGCAATTGATAACGTCGACACAGTTCGGCAAGGGGCGCGAGGGCCAGAGGCGCAAATAAAAATAAGGTACCCGTTCCGAGGTAATACGCAAATGCACCATAGCCGTATTCCAACGCCAGTTGGCTTGAACCATACAGACTCCAGGCGCTGGCAAAAACGCCAAGTGCGAGGGTGTGAGTCAGTGGGTGCTGGCTTAAACGTTTTGCCCAGCGAAATTTTCCGGCGACAAAAAGCAGGCCCAATAAAAATAACAGGTAAGCGGCAGTAGCTGCGATAACCCAGGTTTCACTGAGAGTCATGGTTGATCGTCTTTCCGCCAGGGTTGATAAACAAATACGGCGGCCAGGATCATAAAGAACCATATGATATACGGCCTCAACCAGCTTCCTTCCGGGTTGATCATCCAGTTAAGCAGAGTGGGTGAAAACACGTAGGCAATAATGAGTACGGCGATTAAAAGTTGTTGATTGTTCATGCCGACAAAGCTCGTAGAATCGTAATCATATTTGCACTCGCCATTTTGCCTTCTTAAGGCGCAGACAGTGCTGGAATAGTACTGGATGCGGGCTGTTTTTTAAACACAACTTGGTGCAAGGTTTATGGGGCGCCAGCGCCTCTTGGCAGACTTTGTGGAACCTTGTGTATATCCCAGTGTTGTTCGGCCCAGGCCAACAATGTTTTACAGTTGGCATAGCGCAGATCTGAGGGTGGCTCTTGTCCAAGCATCTGTAGGCAGTCGTGAAGGTTTTCACTGGCTCGATTGAGTTCCAAAGCCGGCGCGTGATTTTGTTTACTGAGCTTTTGGCCCTGGTCATTCATGATGAGTGGCAGATGGCAGTATTCAACCGGGGCTTGCCCCAGACTTTGGTAGAGAAAAATTTGGCGAGCGGTGGAATCCATCAAATCGCTGCCACGCACGATGTGCGTTACACCGAAATCGATATCGTCGACCACCACAGCAAGTTGATAGGCGAACAAGCCGTCTTTGCGAAGTAATACAAAATCGCCAACGTCTTTTTTCAATGATTGCTGTTGTTCACCTTGCAAGGTATCGGAAAATTGGATCTGTCGATCTTCATAGGAGATCCGCCATGCCCAGTTTGGACTGTTCAGCGGGATATGGGCATGCTCGCAGCGACCGTTGTGAATGCCGCCATTGGCGCTGAGCATTTGACGGGAGCAGCGACAGGGAAAGAGCTTTTTCTGGTCCAGAAGTTGCTCAAGCACTTCGATGTAGCGTTCGCTTCGCTGGCTTTGAAAACAGATGTCACCATCGTGTTCCAGTCCATGCGCTTCAAGTGCACGAATAATGTCGTCTATCGCGCCGACTTGTTCTCGGGGAGGGTCGAGGTCTTCGATGCGCAGCAGCCATTGGCCTTGTTGTGATTTGGCTTCCAGAAAACTTGCCAATGCAGCGAGCAATGAGCCCATGTGCAGCGGGCCGGTGGGGGAGGGGGCGAAACGGCCGATGTATTGAGTAGGCATGGGGGTGATGCAGCCCGCAAGGGGCTGCACTGGAATTTGGCTTAACCGCCGATTTGTTTTTCTTTAATTTCGTCGAGAGTTTTGCAGTCGACACATAAAGTAGCGGTTGGGCGGGCTTCCAGACGACGAATGCCGATTTCTACGCCACATGCATCGCAAAAGCCGTAGTCATCATTCTCGATGCGCTCCATCGTGGAGTCGATCTTTTTGATCAATTTACGTTCACGATCACGGGTGCGCAGTTCCAGGCTGAATTCTTCTTCCTGGCTGGCGCGGTCGGCCGGGTCCGGGAAGTTGGCAGCTTCATCCTTCATGTGGCTCATGGTGCGATCAACTTCTTCCATGAGCTCGGTTTTCCACGCTTGCAGCAGGCCCTTAAAATGCTCGACCTGCTTGTCGTTCATGTATTCTTCGCCTTTCTTTTCTTTATAAGGCTCGAATCCTCTCAAGGTAAAGCCAGCTGTGGCCTCTTTTTTGTTACTGGGCATATCATGCGCCTCTACTTATTTCCACAGACCCGCATGTTGGGGCTGTTTTCCTTAATTCAAGGGTCCCTAAATCGAACGGTGCAAGCTACCAGAAGTCAATCCCGGGTGCCAGTAGTTTTTGGCTTAATCGGTGTTTTCTTGGTATGCATCACTACGTCGATTATGAGCCCTATGACAACAACGTTAAACTATCTACAGCCTAAACTATAGAGTGTTATTTATGTTGTTTTCTCCGCCGCTGATCCAGGGGCAGCTAATTCGCCGTTATAAACGCTTTCTTGCTGATGTTATCGGCCCAAGTGGCGAAGAATTAACCATTCACTGCCCAAATACGGGTTCCATGAAGCATTGTATGATGGAAGGTCGTCGGGTTTGGTACTCCACTTCTGACAACCCTAAGCGCAAATACCCGCATACCTGGGAGATTTCCGAGAATGAGCAGGGTGATCTTATCGGTGTGAACAGCGCCGCAGCCAATGGGCTTCTAGAGGAGGCCCTGAATGCTGGTATGGTTCAGGAATTGGCAGCCTATGGTGAATTTCGTCGAGAGGTGAAGTTGCCTGGCGGCAAGCGTTTGGATTTTCTCTTGGAAGGTAATCCAGATGATCCGCGTCCTTGTTATCTCGAGGTCAAAAGCATGACCTTGATGCGGGAGCCGGGTTTGGCTGAGTTTCCCGATGCGGTGACCAAGCGCGGTCGCGAACACGTGTTAGAGCTTAAGGGGCTGGTTGAAGGCGGAGCCAGGGCCATTCTGTTTTTTTGTGTCCAGCACAGTGCCGCCAAATGTTTTGATGTCGCGGCTGATATTGATCCAGATTATGCAGCGGCCTTGGAAGAGGCGCTGCAAGCAGGCGTTGAGCTGATCGCTTACAAGGCCGTATTCTCTGACAATGAAATTAAACTGAGCGCTGAGTCGCTACCAAGGTCTCGTTAAGCCTGAGAACAATTTGTTCACAAACCCCTAGTTTTTAGGCTTGAACTGAATCAGTAATTGCAGGGGAAGTTGCCATTGGGTGAGGATGTGTTGGGCTTCCTTCTGTTCGAGGAGTCCCTGATTGAACAGCAGGCAGCTATAGCTGGCAATCAAACATTCCTCTAATGTTTTTTCCAGTAGTGGATCTTTGTGGCTCGTTTTGTTGGGAATCAGTGCGTCGATAACCGTCGGTTGCAATTGCCAGTCTTTTGCGAACTTATGGGATAGCTCGGCAGCGTTTTGTTCAAGACAATCATAGGCCAGCCATTCAATTGCATCCGCCTGATCCGGGCGGCGTCCCAGGGAGGCGTGCAAAAATCGAAAGCAACTGATCACGCCGGCCAGTTTCATGCAGAGTATCGTGCACAGTGTGTGGCTTTCCCCCAGCTTGTGGGTGGCCAAGTGGCGACCGATACTGATTGCAAAATTTAAATATAACCAGTGTTGCTGATGCAGTTCGGGTGCAATACTTCGGCTTGTTTGAAAGCTGGTCTTCAAGGCGGGTAACAGTAATTTGCTGGCATGAAGGTCAATACTGTTTGCGCTCAGCCGGTTTGCCCCGAGCGGCGTTACTTTGCAGTTGGGATTGTAGGGTAGGATATCTTCATCAAGGCAGCGGTTTAGGCTTTCCACACGCTCTGCAAAACTCAAACGTTCCAATTGAAAAAGGACTTTGGGCCACAAAGGCTCGTAGGTTTTGCGTGCTTTGTTGGAACGCAATAGCAGATGCAAATCACGATTACTTTCTTCGATCCAGACATTGCTTTTAGCTGGAGCGGGTGGTCTGCCACGATAAAGAAAGGAACAAAAGCGCTCTTCCAGCTCCTGTTTCAGCTGTAAGCGAACTTGTCCGATAAAACTTGAAGGACTTGGATTCTGTGCATGCTGTGGCATCCTTGACTCCTGCTGCGTTACCCATCCTGGGTGAAATGTTGAAGCTCAATGGTTGAAACTCTATAGCTGAGCCTTGGCGTTAATGATTATTGTAGGGCGATGATTGCATTTGGGTAAATACTCATTTTTGCTTACAAAGTCGCCTATTATTGCTTTATCCACTTTCGACGCAGGCTTGCCACTGTTGATCTTGCTTTCGCAGCGTCAGTGCTTGCAATTGTTGGCCTGTACAGGGGCCGGCAACACATCGGCCATCCTTAATGGTAAACAGTGCACCGTGGCTGGCGCATTGAATCAGACTCTTGTCGACATCCAGAAAGGTATCAGCTTTCCATTCCAGATTGATTTGCTGATGGGGGCAGCGATTATGATAGGCATACAGTTGCCCGAACTTCTTCACTAGAAAATAGGGCGCGCCGGCCAGCTCAAAGCCTTTGCAGTCACCTTCATCAAGGGTTTCGGGATTAAAGGGGAGAGGGTGCCAGCTCATAATCGCGCTCAAAAGCCGAACTGTAACACATAAAAAAACGGCTACCCGAAGGTAGCCGACAACCGTGATTAGCCTGATAAGGAGAAGTGACTCGAAAAGCCGCTTCGTGTTGAACGTCGCCGTTCAACAGTGCTAATAATAATGATTATCACTTCTTTGTCAACTGCAAATAAGAATTATTTTTATTAAATTGATCTGGAGCAAACTGATGTGAGCGAAACCAGCAAAAAAGGCACGGTGTTGAGAGGCGTGGATACGGTATGTGGTCTAGGCGTGTGAACAAGGCGTGTAAAACGGTACCGCCTGAAACCCAAGGCGGTGCGTTGATTCTGACAGAGAAAGCGAGGCGTCAGTGGGGCGTATCTTCTTCCAAGCAAAAGTTATCCGCTTCCTGGACCAACTGATCTTTGGCTTCTTGACTGAGTTCGTTCCAGTGTCTGTCGTCTAAAGCCCCCTGGAGAGCGTAAAGCATGACTTTGGAAACGTGTATTCCACGTTGTTTTATGCGCACGTAGGCTTGCACAGGCCCCATCGCCTGCAGCTCATTTCGTGAGTGCACGCCAATGGCGTTGAGGATGTTGACCGTAGCAATCCCTAGATTTTTGAGCTGAAGTAGCTCACTATCGCGGTCGGACATAAGGCTAGATTCCCATTTTCGTTATATTTATTGTTAATAACCCAGCGGGTCTTAATGGAGAAAGCTAAGCCTTATAATACATCCTGTGCCCCAGAGCGCAAATTTTATCCTGCCGCTGATATTTGCATGGGATGACTGAGGTGTCACGGCTTGGCGCCTGTGCCTTCATGGGCTTTTCTGCAGGTGCTTCAAACGGAGAATTCGGATCTTTTTATGCTGGTGATATTTGATTGTGATGGTGTCATTGTCGACAGTGAGATTATTGCGGCTCAGGTTTTTGCTGAGCATCTACAGGGCCTGGACCTGAATGTCACGCCCGAAGAGTGTTTTGCCCGGTTTAAGGGCTATTCGATGAAAACCTGTATGAAGGAACTGGTGGAAATGCTGGGTGGGCCTATCCCGGAACACTTTCTTCGGGGTATGCAAGCCGAAACCTTCGCGCGATTTGAAAGTGAGCTGAAGGCAATTTCCGGGATAGAGCATGCCATTAGTGGTGTTGAGCGTGATGGCTGGCGTACTTGCATAGCCTCTGGAGGTAGCCATTCAAAAATGCGGGTTACCCTTGGCAAAGTGGGCCTGTGGGAGCACTTTGAAGGTCGTATCTACAGTGCTGTCGATGTGGTCAACGGCAAGCCAGCTCCCGATATCTTTCTTTATGCGGCCGAACAGGAAGCTGTTGCTCCGGAGCGCTGCGTGGTGATCGAAGATTCCCAGGCCGGGGTGGAAGCGGCGCTGGCGGCTGAAATGCCGGTGTTCTTTTACGATCCACAGGAAGAAGGGCTGAGAGACAAGGCTTTGCTGGCGCACGATAGGGTTTACCCATTTTGCCAAATGGCGCAACTCCCCGCCCTATTAAAGATGATGTAATGATTTAGATGACTGATGAGGATGGTGATTTGATGACAGCAGAGGCGACGGCCGAAGCGAGCCAAATTTGGTCCCAATTATTAAATGAAGCCCAGGCGGCCAGCGCTACGGAGCCCTGCCTGGCAAGTTACTACCATGGCGCGGTACTGAATCATCGAGATTTACCGGCGTCATTGAGTTTCCACCTTGCCAATAAGCTGGATTCCCACGCGGTACCGGCAATGATGTTGCGTGAAGTGATTGCTGGGGCTTATTGCGAAGAGCCCCGGATGATCTCGGCAGCGATTGCCGATATGAAAGCCTATTACGAACGTGATCCCGCCTGCGATCAATATCTGATGCCTTTCTTGTACTTCAAGGGCTTTCAGGCCGTGCAATCCTATCGAGTGGCCAATTATCTCTGGCGACAAGAGCGCAAAACCCTGGCTTTGTACTTCCAAAATCAAATTTCTCAGGAATTCGGTGTCGATATTCATCCTGCGGCCAGCCTGGGTAAGGGCATAATGATCGACCATGCGACGGGCGTTGTTATCGGTGAAACTGCGGTCATTCACAACGATGTGTCCATGTTGCATTCGGTGACATTGGGCGGTTCCGGCTGTGAGGGGGGTAAGCGCCACCCGACCGTTTGCGAGGGTGTGTTGATCAGTGCGGGTGCCAAGGTTTTGGGTAACATTTGCATTGGGCGACAGGCTAAAATCGGGGCGGGCAGTGTGGTTTTGTCTTCTGTGCCGGCGCACACCACAGTGGCGGGTGTACCCGCTAAACCTGTAGGAGCGTCATCCGGGCGCCCCGCTCTGGACATGGATCAGCAATTGGATGATTGTTGCGATTGAGTCTGGATGCCGACGATAAAGCGCAATTTATTGCGCTTTTGCTGAATAAGATCTAGCTTATATTTTAAGAGCAGTATAAAGCTTGTTAGAAAAGGGCTTTGTCCCAGGGTGTTTATGGCAAACGAACGATACAACTTGGTATTCCGTGGAGATATTGTGCTTGGGCATAAAATCGCCGATGTTAAGTTGCGCCTTGGAAAACTCTTTAAGGTGAATGACGCCCAGCTGGAACGCCTGTTTTCAGGCCGCCCGGTGGTAATCAAAAAGAGCCTTCCCAAAGCTGAAGCGGATCGCTATACCGAAGCCTTGCAGCAAGCTGGTGCGCAAGTTGAGATACAGGCTATCAACAAAGCAACTGCGACGCCCATTGAGCAGGCGACAGCCAAAAAGAAAAAGCCATTGGCTGAACGATTGGCTGAGCAGGCGGCTGCCGGTGATATGCAGGGGGCCAGTGGTGCTGCCGCTTTTGCACCCAAAAACATTCCTGTGCCGGTGGTCGAAGAATCTGAGCCGGAAGAAGAGGGTTTGGTGTTAGCGCCGGTAGGCAGCATTCTGTTGGCCGATCAGTACCGGGAGGATGAACCTGTTCCGGATATCCAGCCGGTCGAAACAGATCTCCGTCCCATGCAAGGCAATCTGCTGGACGCGGAGGAAATGAAAAAAGAGGTTCCGCCAATAGGCGTGGATTTGAGTGGCATCAGTCTTGCTGAGCCTGGAGAGGACCTTCTGGATGAGGCCCATAAGCCGTTGCCGGTTCCAGAAGTCGACGCCCCGGATATTGATTTGGCGCCGGTGGGTTCTGATCTTGGTGAAAAGAAGATTGAGGCGGCACCTCTGAATTTTGATCTCTCGGATATTCAGCTGATGGAGCGTTGATCCATCCGTACCCCTGGCGGGTGTTTCCCTGAATGACAAACATAAAAAAAGGCCATCCTGAGATGGCCTTTTTTCGTTGCCCGTTTGGGCTTGTATGGCTCCGGCACCTGGGATCGAACCAGGGACCAATAGATTAACAGTCTACTGCTCTACCGCTGAGCTATGCCGGATTTGCGTCTGTCTTCGTCGACAGCGGCGCGCATATTACCACAATGATGGCTTTTGAAAAGCTTTTTTTTCCAATTCACTCATTTTTTTTCAAGGCCGCTGAATGTTTATACAAATCGAGCGGCTTTGAAACTAAGTTACTGAGCTTAAAGCAAAAATTTACTTCTCTTCCTGCAAGTGGCGCTCGCGAGATTCCATGATTTCCTTGCGTGCTGCGTCCGCGTTGTCCCAACCGTCAACTTTTACCCACTTCTCTGGCTCAAGGGCTTTGTAGTTCTCGAAGTAGTGTTCGATTTGCTTGATCAGCAACTCAGGCAGGTCAGCAATTTCGTTTACGTCGTCGTACAGTTTAGTCAGCTTGCTGTGTGGTACGGCCAGCAACTTGGCGTCAGGACCGGATTCGTCGGTCATGTTCAAAACACCAATCGGGCGGCTGCGGATAACGGCACCAGGCATGACCGGATAAGGGCTAACAACCAATACATCCAGCGGGTCACCATCTTCAGACAGAGTTGCTGGAATATAGCCGTAGTTGGCTGGGTAGAACATCGGGGTCGCAACAAAGCGGTCGACATAAACGGCGTCAGCGTCTTTTTCAATCTCGTATTTAATAGGATCTGCGTTAGCAGGGATCTCGATGACTACATTGATGTCGTTAGGCAAATCGTTGCCAGCTGGGATCTTGTCGAAGCTCATGATGCTACTCTACTGGTTGGTTTGGCCCCGAAACGCTGGGGCGGTACATAAGTTGGGGGCGAATTATATACGTCCTGCGCGGGCTGTGGCTATATAGATTAAGGTTTAATCACTCGAGATAGGGTCTTGGCGAGGCCGAAAATAAAGATGTGAGAAATTCTGGATAACAAAGCGCCTGGAAGCAGGTACATTGCGGCTATGTCTATATCAGGGTGTCCTGAATCAAGGCGCAATACATCATTGAAAGGGCTATTAGTAAATGGGGGATGGAATGACGATAAACGGTAGTGATATGACAAAACGCGCGGGACTCAAGAGATGGGCGGTTTCCGCCTGCTTTGGAGTGGCAACGGTGCTGGGTGCAATGGGGGCCGCCGCTGAGGAACTGGCGACAGCCACGTTTGCTGGCGGGTGCTTTTGGTGTATGGAAAAACCCTTTGACCAGATTGAGGGGGTACACAGCACTGTTTCAGGGTATATCGGCGGTCATAAGGTGAATCCGACTTATCGTCAGATTTCTGGAGGAAAGACTGGCCACACAGAAGCCGTGGAAATTAAATACGACCCAGGCAAGGTCAGCTTTGAGGAACTGCTGCAGGTGTTTTGGCGAAACGTCGATCCTTTTGATGGTAAAGGTCAGTTCTGTGATAAGGGCAGTCAGTACCGCCCGGGCATTTTCTTTCACAGTGCAGCACAGGAAAAAAGTGCCATCGAGAGTTTGAATGCTCTGAAGCAGGGTGAGCTTAAAGGTGCCCTGGACGCTGGCGAAAAAGTTGAGGTTGAAATTACCGCGGCGAGTACATTTTATGATGCGGAAGATTATCATCAGAACTATTATCAAAAGAATCCCGTACGCTATCACTATTACCGCTATCGCTGCGGACGTGATGCACGTTTGGAAGCCATTTGGGGGCCAGCGGAAAAAGGCGAGAAAGTCGACAAACCCAAATTGGAATAGATGGAAAACGCAATCGAAGTAGATTGGTAAAAGGCGACTGAGGGGGCATATGAGAATTTGCATGTTTCTTCTGACAGAGTTAAAAATACCCTATAGGCTCAAATCTATAGGGTATTTTTTTGACTCATGTTTTCTTGCGAAGTGTGTAAATCTTATTTGTCGTCAATAAGGGGCATTGGACGGCCGCTAGACAATAGGGAGTTGTCGCCATTGGTAATAGAGTTAAACGGCTAGGGCTTCACTTTTTAAAGCGTTTCCTTTAACTTATTCATAGTTAACTCCATTCACTGACCGATGAGCTATATGGAAGTACTTATACGGGCCAGCTAAATCCGCACACTTTGTTTTCCCGTAATTGTTGTTGTAGCTTTGAGTTTTTTAATCGTTACAGTTGGTTTTTTGTGGATTCTTTTTCTAATGGATATAGGTAAAAATTTAGCTGTATCCATTTGGTCTCATGAAGGAGGTAAGTGATTGCGAATAGCTAGAACTTTAAAAATCTGCCATAGGGTTTAATTGAGTGTGGGGCGAGGTTGTCGATTAGCAAGGGGGTAAGATGAATAAAGAAGTGAGCGAAGAAAGTTGGTGGTTGATGTCTAGCTCCTTTCCGGACTTAAATTGGGCAAGGTTAAGAGTGACGTCGTATGGTGAAGCAGAAGTTCTGGACATGGACGGTGTTCTCCACAGGTTTTCAAGCCCTAATGCTGCCAAAGAATGGCTACTTGAAGATGAGTTTGTTTCATATTCTTCATTGGATGGCGAAGATGAAATGGAGTACGGAATCAATCTGGCTGAATTAGTGCTGCCATCTGCTAGTACCGCTAAAGAGCTTGTTAAATTAATGTATGTGCAATCCAATGTATAATAGAGTAGTTGATAATCGCTTTTAGTGCGTAATCTCGGGATGCTGTCATGAAACATCATGCTGCATTATTTTAGTTTGTTGTTGCGATGTGGATGTGATGTGGATGCTTTTAGATGTTAACTTAAATTGATTTTTACCTATGACTGTAACCGACAGAAATGGAATAAATATCGAAGTGGGCTTCTATGTGAAGGTGATTTCGTTGGATCCTGCTGATTTTGGACACTTGGAAAAAACCTCATTGTCCGAGGTCATGTCAATGATTGGGGAAGTTTTAGAGGTATACGAAGTGGATGAATATGGCCAGGCCTGGGTAACAAAGGAGTGGTGGTTGTCGGGGGATGAGATGATTGCGCACTCTGTCGGTTTAAGTAGTCATGAAATGGAAGTTCAAACTGGTTGTAGTTAACGCTCGACACCTAAGGAAAAAATTCCGTTGTTCTTTCTTATGCAAATTTTGAAAAAAGCTGGTGCGCAGCACTTTTAGCTGTGTCGGGTGTTAAGTTTAACTGAGAGGAAGTTGTTGTATCGATCCAGCTTAAACAAAGTAAAGATAATTGAGCTGTTTGACAGCCTGGTGGCGAAAAGCGAAGTGTTACCTCTGATTGGAGAAAAGGAGGAAGTAGCCGAATTGTTAGCTCAGGGACTATTTGATGCTGAAACTAGGTGTGTTGAACTATCAATAGCTTACGATTCAGATTCGACTTGTTGTCTAAAAGCTTATGCTGATATAGATGGATTTTCAGGTTATGGGGAGGGTTGGTTTAATGGCAGAGATTTATTTGGTTTTGTTGGCAAACTCGAAAATAGGGATTTCCCTGTTGTTATAGAAGGTGGATATTACGGGCCTGGCAGTAAATTGAGGCATGTTAATTTGGGCCTTAAATTTACAGAAGTTGGCTGTGGAGGAATATATCGTTTACATATAACGCTCAAAAACCATCCATACGCTGGTTGCGACCCTGAAGAAATAATGTGTTTTTCCTCGAAGTTGATGTTTGGTAAGGCGGAGTTAAATCATTTTGTTGATAGTTTTAAATCTATGATTAGTAATGGTGATCACTCATTTATAGCGTCGGGTAACTAACCCCTAATGTGCGCGTAGTAGACCTGTGCTGTGTCGTTATTGTAAATTGACAGTACTTTTTATAAGGGGGTAATTAGTGGCTGAGTAGGAAGGTGAGACATAAACGATTGTTTCAGAAAGTAAAATGTTAGGGTTGATAAATTTCCATTCTCCCTTGGTTTGTTTGAGCCAAGTATGCCTCTTAGGCCGTCAGGGTAATCTGTTTAAATAGTGCTGCGGTGTACGCATCGATAGAAGAGTGGGTGGCACATTGTAAGTCTCCTGATTGTTAGTCAAAACAACCCCCATATACAGAAGGTTGTTCTCAAAACTTTACAGCATGGGCTCTATATAAAGCCCATGCCTGCTTTTATGCACTACCTCTAAAACAGAAGTCGGACTTAGACCTTAAACTTCTTTTTCAGCTTTTTCTCGACCATCACTTTTTTCAGTTTGGCGTATTGCGGCAGGCCATTTTTAAAGGGTGGGAAGTCTTCGCCTTGAATCAAGGGCAGCAGGTAATCGCGTCCGGCTTCGCTGATGCCGAAGCCATCTTTGCTGATGTAATTGCGGGGCATCATTTTTTCGACGTTGGCGACTTGGTCCAGAGGTGCTTCGCTAATGCTCCAGGTGTATTTTTTACCCTTGCCGCGAACAATGGCGGGCATGACGGCGTTCTTGCCGTCAATGGCCATTTCTACTGCAGCTTGGCCTACCGCGTACGCTTGCTCAACGTCGGTTGCGGATGCGATATGGCGAGCGGCGCGTTGCAGGTAATCGGCAAGAGCCCAGTGATATTTATAGCCCAGCTCATCTTTCACCATATTGGCCAGTGTTGGGGCTACGCCGCCCAGTTGTTTGTGGCCAAAGGCGTCAGTGGTGCCAGCATCGGCCAGGAAGGTGCCGTCTTTATACTGTGCGCCTTCCGAGGCGACGATGGCGCAGAAACCGTATTTTTTAACGCACTGTTTCACACGCTTCAGGAATTTCTCTTTATTAAACGCGATTTCAGGAAACAGGATAATGTGAGGTGCGTCGCCTTCTTCCTGCGCGGCCAGTCCACCTGCGGCGGCAATCCAGCCCGCGTGACGACCCATAACTTCCATTATGAAAACCTTGGTGGAGCTTTCGCACATAGAGGCGATGTCCAGGCCGGCTTCTTTAATGGAAACAGAAACGTATTTGGCCACGGAGCCAAAGCCCGGGCAGTTGTCGGTGATCGGCAGATCATTGTCCACGGTTTTAGGAACATGGATGGCTTGAATCGGGTAGCCCATGGTCTGGGACAGCTGAGAGATTTTCAGACACGTGTCGGCGGAATCGCCACCACCGTTGTAAAAGAAGTAGCCAATATTATGCGCTTTGAAGACTTCGATCAGACGCTCGTATTCAGCGCGATTCTCTTCAATGCTCTTCAGCTTGTAGCGACAGGAGCCGAAAGCGCCAGAAGGCGTGTGACGCAAGGCGGCGATGTTTTTTGCACTTTCCTTGCTGGTATCGATGAGTTCTTCGCGCAGGGCTCCAATAATTCCATTATGTCCAGCGTACACCTTTCCAATTTTTTTGCTGGCACGGGCAGTTTCAATTACCCCGCAAGCACTGGCGTTAATAACGGCGGTAACACCGCCAGATTGGGCATAAAAGGCATTCTTTTTAGCCATTAGCTTCTCTCAAACTCGTTTTTAGTGAAAAATATGGAGCAGATACATCGTCCTGTGGAACTGGCCCGCTCTGTCAGCGTGCTCAGAGGCGCGCATCATACTGTAAACTGATCACAATTGCATCGATTATGAGCGCCATTACCGCGCTCGGAGATCCCCCTTTTGTGGGGTGTTTTGCGGTGAGTTTGACGGCCATTCCAGGGGAGAACTATGAGGAAGTTATGCATATCCATTTTCTAGGCATCTGTGGCACCTTTATGGGAAGTTTGGCGCAGTTGGCAAAAGCACTTGGTCATCAAGTCAGTGGCAGCGATGCCAATGTTTATCCGCCCATGAGCACCCAGTTGGAACAGGCAGGTATTGCTCTGCACGAAGGTTACAGCTCTGAAGCCCTGAGTCCTGAGCCGGACTTGGTCATTATTGGCAATGCCATGTCGCGAGGGAATCCGGCTGTGGAGTATGTGCTCGACAAACGAATGCCGTATTGCTCCGGGCCACAGTGGTTATGCGACCACGTTTTACAGAGTCGCTGGGTGTTGGCGGTGGCCGGGACACATGGCAAGACGACCACCAGTTCCATGCTGGCCTGGATTCTGGAATATGCTGGTATGTCACCGGGTTTTCTGATTGGTGGTGTGCCCGGTAATTTTCCGGTTTCGGCTCGACTGGGGGAATCGGATTTCTTTGTGATTGAGGCCGATGAGTACGACAGTGCTTTCTTCGACAAGCGTTCCAAGTTTGTTCACTATCGCCCGCAGACGCTGGTGATCAACAACCTCGAATTCGATCATGCGGATATCTTCGATAGCCTTGCCGATATTCAAAAGCAATTTCACCATGTGGTTCGAACCGTTCCGAGTGTTGGGCAAGTGATTTACCCGAGTCATGTTCCGGCCATTGATGAGGTTCTTGCCAAGGGGTGCTGGAGCCAAACGCAAAGTCTCGGGGGCGATTGGCAACTGCTGGAAGCCAATGCGGATGGCTCGGAGTTTGTGGTGCAAGATCCAAATGGCCAGCAAGCGCGTATTCATTGGGCGTTAAATGGTCAGCACAATGTCGCCAATGGCATGGCGGCCATAGCGGCTGCACGCCATGTTGGTGTGGAAGTGGCGCATGCCGCCGAGGCTCTCGGGCATTTCCAGGGTGTGAAGCGTCGTCTGGAAAACCTGGGCGAAGTGAGTGGGGTAACAGTGTATGACGATTTTGCCCATCACCCGACGGCCATTGCGACAACCCTGGAAGGGCTGCGCAATAAGGTTCAGAGTAAGCGCATTGTGGCGGTTCTTGAGCCTCGTTCGAACACCATGAAGCTGGGGGTGCACAAAGACACTCTGTTTGATGCCTGCGCGGAAGCCGACCTTGTGTTTTGCTTGCAACCTGAGGGGCTCGATTGGCGTTTGCAGGATTACGCCGGCGATCTGGCCGAAGTGTTGACCGTTTCGGAATCAGTGGATGAACTGTTGGAAGCACTGCTGGCCAAGGTTCAGCCGGAAGACCAGGTGGTTATTATGAGTAACGGTGGCTTTGCCGGTATTCACCAGCGTTTGCTGGAAAGATTGCGCGAAAGCGAGGAGCATTAAGATGCAAACAATCAGCTTGGCCATCACCGGTGGTTCCGGTGCGCAATATGCGTTGCGTTTATTGCAGTGTCTGCTGGCAGCGGGTTGCCAGGTAAATTTGATGGTATCTCGCGCCGCCGCAGTGGTGATCAACACAGAAACCGAATGGCAGTTGCCGGAAGATGAAACGGCTTGGGGTAGTTGGTTTTGTGAGCACTATAACGTGGATGCCGAGCGTTTGCGTTTTTACAGTCGCGAAGATTGGTTTTCACCGGTGGCATCGGGCTCCAGCCGTTGTGCGCCAATGGTGATCTGTCCGGCCAGTGGCGGAACGTTATCGGCCATTGCTTGCGGAGCGAGCAACAATTTAATTGAGCGCGCGGCGGATGTGGTGCTGAAAGAGCGCAAGCCGCTCTTGCTGGTGCCCAGGGAAATGCCGTATTCCGCGATTCACTTGGAGAATATGCTAAAGCTGACTCAGCTCGGGGCTATCGTCATGCCTGCCAGCCCGGGGTTCTATCACTCTCCGAATTCCATCGAAGATTTGATCGATTTTGTGGTTGCGAGAATTCTCGATCAATTGGGCATTGAGCAGGATATTATGCCGCGCTGGGGCGAGTGAGCCAGCGCGGGCTTCTTGACTTTGGGTGGCCAGCCACTGCTCAACAAAGTCGGTTTTGCGGTGTGCCTTTTAGAAAGCCCCCCAGATTTTCTGCCATGATATTCACCAGGCGCTGTCTGGCTTCGCGGCTGCCCCAGGCTGAGTGAGGGCTTAAAACAAGGTTCTGATTCTGTAAGGCCAGCAATGGGTGATCCTCCGCTGGAGGTTCCTGGCGTAGGGTGTCCAGTGCCGCGCCCGCAATCCAGCCTTCCTGGAGAGCAGTTTTCAGTGCGGTTTCATCGATCAGTCCACCGCGAGAAACGTTGATCAGCAGGGCGCCGTTTTTCATGGCGCGCAGTTCAGTTTCAGCAATCAGATTTTCTGTTTCGGCGGTCAGTGGGCAGTGCAGGCTGATTACGTCACTCTGTTCGATCAACTCCGGGAACGCGGTTCGGCTTGTATCTCCGGAGGTTGGGTCTTGCCCTTTGCGAGCCGCAATCAATACCTCCATGCCAAAGGCCTCGGCAATATTGGCTACGGCCTGGCCGATGCTGCCGTGCCCAATAAGGCCGAGGGTTTTACCTTGTAATTCAACAATGGGGTAATCCAAGAGGCAGAAGAACGGGCTTTTGCTCCACTGACCGTTTTTTGCTGCTTGATCGTAGCGTTGCAGTTGTGTAGCCAAATTGAGAATCATGGCCCAGCAGTGTTGAGCGACACTGGCAGTGCCGTAGCCGGCCACATTGCATACGGTCACGCCTTTGGCCGCAGCAGCTTTCAGATCAACATTATTGCTGCCGGTGGCAGCAATCAACACCAGTTTGATATTGGGGCAGGCATCGAGTAGTTCGGCGTCGATGATCACTTTGTTGCTCACAATCAGCTCGGCATTCCGGCAGCGTTCTATTCGCTCTTCCGGGTGGGTACTGCCGTGTATCTGCCAATGCTCGACTTGGTCGAGCAGGGGGCTGAGGTCCAGATCACTTGGCCCTAAACTGTCGGCGTCAAGAATTACGGCGTTTTGCATGCGTGTGTCCATAAAGTCGTCTAGTGTTTTAGTAGAGCCTGGGCTTTTTCTGGTCCCAGAGCCTTGGTCTGGAACCCTCGCGGCAAGCTGTGTTCAAAGAGCGGCAGTATACGCGAGTAAGGCCCTGTAATCGTCTAGTATAAGCATAATGACGTAAGCTAAGTTGCTGTTTTTACAGGTGTAAAGTTCAGTCAATTTCAGGCTTTTTCAGGTTATTACTGTCCCGATAGGATATTATTCGCCTTTTGTAATGAGAGTAGCCTCCACAGGGAAGGCTCATGTAAATGGTTAAGGTTTATTAGGGTTTATCATGCTAAGAGGTTTAGCGGCGTTCTACCAAGGAATTGTTATTCAGCGCCCTTGGTTTAGCCTGTTATTGGTGTTGGCATTAACGATTGCGGCTGCCGCTGGATTGCCAAATTTCAAGCTGGATGCTTCGTCCGAATCTCTAACCCTGGAAAACGACAAAGACCTGGATTACTTTCGCGAGATCTTTGGTCGCTATCAAAGTGGCGATTTCCTGGTGGTGACTTATCGCCCCAATGAGGATTTATTCTCTGATGAAGCGATCGAGGATCTGCGTAGCCTGTCTGATGACCTCGCAAAGGTCGAGGGCGTGGACTCTGTATTGGGCATGTTGGACGTGCCGCTGTTGTACAGCCCCAAGCTAAGCCTGACAGATCTCAGCGCAGAGCCTCGCACCTTGATGAGCGAAGGGGTTGATCGCGAACTGGCCAAACAGGAATTCTGGCAGAGCCCGATATACCGGGATATGTTGCTGAGCCCCGATGGTCGCACAACCGCCGTTCTGGCAAATCTGAAAGTTGATAACACCTATCTCAAGCTGGTGAAGCAGCGCGATGAACTCCGCTCGCTGTTCAAAAAGAATGCCCTCAGCCCTGAGCAGCAACTTGAGTATGAGCGAGTCAGCGCTGAGTTTCTGGCGTATCGCACCGAGGCCGCGATCAGAGACAAAGCCCGTGTGGCTGAGGTGCGTGAGATCGTTGCTTCCTATTCTGATCGCGCCGAAATGTTTGTTGGTGGCGTGACCATGATTACCGCCGACATGATCGACTTTATTCAAAGTGATCTGGTGGTGTTCGGCATAGGTATTGTGCTGTTTATTATTCTGTTGTTGGCGGTCATTTTCCGACAATGGCGTTTTATTATTCTGCCTCTGTCGACCTGTTTGATTACGGCTGTGTTGATGCTGGGCATGTTGAGCTGGCTGGATTGGCGTCTGACGGTGATCTCTTCCAACTTTGTGGCGTTGTTGTTGATTACTACGCTGGCGATCACCATTCATCTGGTGGTTCGATTCCGTGAGTCCTATGGCGAACATCCGCATTGGAGCAAAGATCAGCTGGTGATGGACATGGTCCACTACATGTTGCGCCCCTGCCTGTTTACGGCATTAACCACGGTGGTTGCTTTTGCTTCTCTGGTGGTCAGTGGTATTCGCCCGGTGATCGACTTTGGTTGGATGATGACCATGGGACTGGCCGTAGGGTTCTGCATCGCTTTTGTTTTGTTGCCGGCCGGTTTAATGGTTTGGCCGCTGGGCGATCCGAAAGACAATGGCGATCAATCCAAAGCGTTTACGCTGCGCTTTTCGCGCTTTGCGGAACAGCGAGGTACGTTGGTGATTGTGTTGTCGCTTGTCGCGGCGGCGGTTTCAGCTTATGGCTTAACTCTTCTGAAGGTCGACAACCGCTTTATCGATTACTTCCATAAAGACACCGAAATCTATCAGGGAATGGAAGCCATCGATCGACGTTTGGGTGGCACTATGCCGCTGGAGCTGATCATTGATGTGGTTCCCGAGTCGGAAGTTGCCACTGAGTCCTCTGCGGAAGAAGACGATGAGTTTGCGGATGAGTTCGGTGACGAATTTGGCGATGATCTATTTGCCGATGAGTCAGGCGAATCAGAATCCGTTTACTGGTTTACTACCGCCGGTTTGAGTAAGGTTGAAGGGCTTCACGATTATCTGGAGTCCCTGCCGGAAGTTGGCAAGGTGCAATCGCTGGCCATTGCCTACAAGGTTGCCAAGGACGTAAATGGCGGCAGCTTGAGCGACTTTGAGCTGGCCATTCTTCGCCAGGCGCTGCCTGACAGCATCAACGATGTTTTGGTCAAACCTTATCTGGCCATCGAGCAGGAACAAACTCGCATCGCGATGCGCCTGGTGGAGACCAGCCCCGATCTCGATCGCATGACGATCATGAACAAAATTCGGGACCATGCGATTAATGAGCTGGGTTTTGAACCGGAACAGATTCATTTCAGCGGTATGCTGGTGCTGTACAACAATATGCTCAACAGCTTGTTTGATTCTCAAATCATGACGCTGGGCGCGGTGTTTATCGCCATTATGATTATGTTTGTGGTTCTGTTCCGCTCACTTTCATTAGCGTTAGTGGCCATCGTGCCCAATATGCTGGCGGCGTTTATGGTGTTGGGCGGAATGGGGCTGGCAGGTATCCCTCTGGATATGATGACCATTACGATTGCCGCCATCACAGTGGGGATCGCAGTGGATCACGAGATTCACTACATCACTTGCTTCAAGCGGGAATTTGCTAAAGACGGCAATTATGTGGCTACGATGCATCGCTCGCACGGGACGATTGGTCGCGCGCTGTACTATACTGCGATTACGATTATTGTTGGCTTCTCTGTCTTGGCGCTCTCGGAGTTTATTCCTTCGATCTACTTTGGCTTGTTGACGGGCGGCTCAATGATAGCGGCAACTTTGGCTTCTTTGGTGCTGCTGCCAAAACTACTGCTGGTCTTTAAACCTCTCGGCCCTGAAGCTTAAGCGGGCCGAGCCAACGTCATCAAAGGAAAGTAGATGCTGCGCTACAGTGCCTGGTTTTTTGCCGTACTCGTCGTATTGTTTGGTCTCGAGATGCTGGGGCCTGTTCAGGAAAATGTGATTCTCCCTTTCACGGCGTTTATTGCCAAAGTTTGCGTTGCCATTATCACGCCCTTTGACGGGGATGTGCTCGCCTATGGGAAAATTCTGCAAAGCTCGGCAAATGGCTTCGCGGTGTCCATCGAGCCGGGTTGTAATGGGGTGGAAGCAACGATTATGTTGATTGCCGCCGCTGTGGCTTTTCCTGCGACCCTGAAACAGAAAGTTGCGGTGGTTGTGATTGGTTTTTTTGCCATTCAGGCCGCGAACATCCTGCGGATTATCAGTCTGTTTTATTTGGGGCAGTGGAACATGCAGGTGTTCGAGTGGGCGCATTTGTATTTGTGGCCCGTATTGATCATGGTGGATGTACTGGCGGTGTTTTTGGTCTGGCTGCGGGTGATCAATCGCCCTGTTGATGATGATGCGCCGGCTGGCGAGGCGGCCGCATGATTAAGCAGGCAGTCGACATTGGGCCGGGTGCTTTTTTTGTCCGTATTATTCTGGCGATGATTCCCTGTTTTGCTCTGTGGTGGTTTATTGGCGATTGGTGGCTGCAACCCGCAGCGGATATCGCCGAAGCGATTCTGAGCGGCTTGCTGCCGGATTCGGTAAACAGTCTGAAGCTGGCCGATGGCACATTGCAGATCGTCAGTAATTGGGGAGAAGTTCAGGGGCGTTTGGTGCCGGCCCGGGCGGCGGGTTATGCCCTGGCGTTCGAATCCAATGTGCGAGTGTTGAGCTATTCGGTACCCTTTTATTTTGCTCTGCAAGCAGCACTGTGGAATTGGAAGCCCCAAAAAAACATCGCCATTTCATTTGTGATTCTGTATTCAGTAATCACCCTCAGTATTGTTTTCCTGTGCGCAAAATCAGTGATGGTTGGTCTTGGTGCGGCCTTTATGGAGGCCAATCGCTATTGGTATGCATCAAGAGACTTTATTGCGTTGGGTTTTCAATTGGCGACGCTGATGTTGCCGGTACTGGTTCCGGTATTCTGCTGGATAGTGACCAATCAGTCTGAATTGCAGTCGCTGTTTTTGTCGCTGTCGTCGAAGCCGAAAGAAAACGCTAACGCTGAACAGGAAGTGTCAGAATAAAGGAAGCGCCGCCTAAAATGGGGGAGCGGCCAACTTCAACGCTGCCGCTGTAAGCACTGACGATATCAATTGCCACGGCGAGGCCGATACCTTGGCCTTTATTTGCGGTGTCGGCTCTTTGGCCTCGGGTCAAAATACTCTGGCGTTGATTGCCCGCTACGCCGGGGCCATCGTCTTCAACTCGAATAACCCACTGGCCATCCATTTCTTCGGCATCCACAAAAACCTGGCGGCGGCCGTATTTGCAGGCATTGTCGAGCAGGTTGCCCATCAATTCCATAAAATCAGCTTCTTCACCTTGTATCAGGCAGTCGGCAGGAATTAACAGGGAAAAATCTTTTTCATCGCGATCATACACCTTCCCGAGGGCGGCGATGAGGCGCTTACACAACTGGCGCAGATTGATGCTGCGATTGATATTCACTTTGGCGCCGAGGCTGGCGCGACTCAGCTGGTGGCTGACAATTTCATCCATGCGGCGCAGAGGGTCGGCCAGTTTCTTTTCCAGTTCCGGGTCTTGCTGGGCGAAACCGGAAATTACGGCCAGTGGGGTTTTCAGGCTGTGCGCCAAATCGTTGAGTGTATTTTTATAGCGCTCACTTTGCTGGGTCTGATTGGCGAGTACCTGATTGAGACTTTGGGTTACCGGAATAATCTCAGAGGGGTAGTTGCCCGGCAATTGCTCGTCTGGTGACTCGCGCAATTTATCGATGTCGGATTTCAAGCGCTTCAGGGGTTGTAGGCCCCAACGCATAATCAGCAGTTGGGCGAGAATGATAAAAACTCCGAGGCTGCCAAGCCATTGTCCCAATTGCTGGCGGTAGCTGCGCAGTTCAGCATCCCAGACTGTGCTGTCATGCCAGATGATCAGGCGCACCGGTAGATTGCCGTCGCTGCTTTCCCATTCCACATCAAAGCTTAAACTGAAGACGCGCCCCAGATCGCCAATCCGATCCTGAAAGTGTTCCTTGCCGGCATTAATGCGTTCCGGTTTTAAATCCGATGGCGTGGGGAAGAGTACCGAGGGGGACTGCCATTGCATACCTTCCGGCGTAAAGATCCAGGCATAAAGCCCGGAGCCTGGGCGGCTGAAACCCGGGTCGTGGAGTTCCTGGGAAAGTTTGGGTTGTCCATCACTGATATCGATAGACCCGAGCAGCATATACATCTGACTGCTCAGGCGATTCTTTTCTGCGGAGGTCAGGCTGCGCTGAAAGGCCTGATCCAGCATATAGCCGCTCAGACCAAGCACTGCTGGCAGTACCAGCAGTGAGGCCAGCGTAAAGCGCGAAGCGAGTGAGCGGAAGAGTCGCAAGTCGGATAGGCCTTAGCTCTGGGTTTCCAAAGCGAATCGATAGCCTTGCCCGCGAACCGTATCGATGGGTTTTAAATCGCTGTTCGGATCGATTTTTTTGCGAAGGCGGCCAATAAACACCTCGATCACATTGCTGTCGCGATCAAAATCCTGATCGTAGAGGTGCTCAGTAAGCTCGGTTTTTGACACCAGCTTGCCGGCGTTCAGGGCGAGATATTCCAAAGTGTTGTATTCGAAACTGGTCAGTTCCAGTTTCACACCATCGCGGCTGACGGTTTTCGCCGCGGTGTTGATCACCAGTGGGCCATAATCCAGGCTTGGGCTGGCGTGACCGGCGGCGCGACGTAGCAAAGCGTTAATACGCGCAAGCAATTCTTCGTTTTGGAAAGGCTTTACCACGTAGTCGTCAGCACCGGCTTCCAGGCCTTCCACTTTATCCTGCCAGTTACCGCGAGCCGTGAGAATCAGGATCGGGTATTTCTGGCCTTCGGCGCGCAATTGCTTAACCACTTCCAGACCGTCGACTTCGGGGAGGCCGAGATCGATAATCGCGAGGTCGTAGGGGTGTTCAGTGCCCAGAAAAATCGCTTCGCGGCCATCGCCACAGGCATCACTTACATAGCCAGCTGATTTTAATTGGGTACAAATTTGCTCACGAATATGAGGCTCATCTTCCACAACAAGTAAACGCATAGGAGGTCTCGTAATTATTTAATCCCAGGGCTATTTTCATCAGCTAGGGTGCCATAGCCGACAGTGCTTATGCTGTTATTCTAGTCTGCAATCCAGATTTGTTGAACTTTACCAGACCCGGTAAGTACTTTAACAGTGTAACCGCCCTCTCCGCGTTGAACTTTGAGAACTTTTCCCTTGGATTTCTTGAGTGCTTTCTGGGCAGCCTTGGCTTGGCCGGCGGGACTGGCTTTGCCGTCGTCTTTGCTGCCTGCTTTGGCTAATTGGTAAATGATTCGGCTTTGAGTGGGCGGGGTACTGTTGACGTCGGGGCTGTTCGCATTCGTTTTATTCTCTCCCAGTACGTTCATGCTGACCGTAGCGGTAGCCGCTAGAAAAGCGCAGAGCAGGCTTATAATGAGTCGATGCGTCGTCATGTAGTGTTATCCGGTTAGAGCCTTTCGGCCATGGCCTTTTTGTTGTTTTTAGAACAGTGCGTTTCCCGTAGATTTAAATCTGCCTTCCCTGAGCGTCGCTGTATTGCGGGGTAATCAGTCAGTGTTGTTGGCGTCATTCTTCATGCTTGACGTTTGTCACCACGAAGCCGTGGTATTTTACACTGGAATATCTGAAATGTCGGCCCGTTATGTGTGTCCTGTATCGAGCAGTGGCGGCAGCGTATTGTTTTGTGCAAGTGCGTTCACCGTAAGCTTCTCTCGAATCTGGTCAAAGGCCGGCATCTGAGCACCGTGCAAACCTGCGCTGCTTGATCAGCCCGATCAAATCTTGAGGCTAAAAGCGCTTGCCTGAACCTTGGCTGAAACCTTGTGGCCAATTATTTGCTCCAGAGGGTTAATTCGCGGGTCCAGAGCGCAGTCAGTGGGCTCGAAAAGCGCTATAATGCCCAGTTCTCCTGATCTTGAGTGAAAAATCCATTGGATGCCCTGGAGGGTATTTCGGGGGCTTATCTATTTGAGATCGGTATTGAGGCGCGGCAGACGCACAGAAGAGAAGCAGTACTGGCAGAAACACAGCCAGATAAACACAAGAAACGATAAGCCCAAGATCATGGGCCTAAAGCAATTTGACCTGGCATTTAGCAATACTATGAACATTGAAAACTATATGCGCGAGATCGGGCAAAACGCCCGGGCGGCCTCCCGGCTTTTGGCCGCGGCGGATAGCGGGCAAAAGAACAAAGCACTATTGGCGATTGCCGATGAGTTGAAAGCGTGCCAAGAACAGATATTGGCTGCCAATGCCTTGGACATGAGTGCTGGCCGTGAAAATGGCCTGGACGAGGCGCTTCTGGATCGTTTGGCGATCCGTGAGCAAACCATCGAGCAGATGGTCGAGGGGCTGGAGCAAATCTCCGCTCTGGCTGATCCCTGTGGAGAGATTAGCGACATGAGCTATCGCCCGAGTGGCATTCAGGTGGGGAAAATGCGAGTCCCTCTGGGTGTTGTGGGGATTATTTATGAGTCCAGGCCCAATGTGACCATCGATGCGGCGAGCCTGTGTTTGAAATCGGGTAACGCGACGATTCTGCGTGGCGGCAAAGAGGCTTTCCACTCGAATCAGGCGATTGCAAAGTGTATTGCGGCCGGTTTGAAATCAGCGGGTTTGCCAGAAGAGGCGGTTCAGGTAATTGAAACCACAGACCGTGCAGCGGTCTCCGCCATGATCACTATGCCAGAGTATGTTGATGTGATTGTGCCGCGTGGCGGTAAGGGCCTGATTGAGCGAATCAGTGCTGAAGCCAAGGTGAGCGTAATCAAGCATCTCGATGGCATTTGCCATGTGTATGTGGATGACAAGGCGGATCTGGAGAAGGCAAAGGCTATTGCCATCAACGCAAAAACCCACCGCTATGGTGTTTGCAATGCAATGGAGACTCTGTTGTTGCATGAGTCGCTGAAGGAGGAGTTTTTGAAGGCGCTGGCCGAAGTGTATTGGCAGAAAGGCGTGCAGCTTCGCGCTTGCGAGAAATCTTATGCCAGTTTGAAAGATGTTTGTTCCGATCCGGAGCGTCTCAAGCCAGCAGAAGATGCTGATTGGGATACGGAATATCTGGCGCCGATCCTGGCGGTGAAGCTGGTGGCGAATATGTCCGACGCCATGGATCACATCGCAGCGCACAGCTCCGGGCACACTGAAAGTATTGTTTCCGAAGATTACAGCCGTGTACGGCGTTTTCTGGCTCAGGTGGATTCGGCATCGGTAATGGCCAATGCATCCACCCGGTTTGCCGATGGTTTCGAGTATGGCCTGGGCGCTGAAATCGGTATTTCCACCGATAAGATTCACGCCAGAGGTCCAGTTGGCCTGCAAGGGCTGACCTCGCAAAAATGGATTGTGTTTGGCGATGGCCATATCCGAGACTAAATTGCCGGCCTACGGCTTGCTCGGCGGGAGCTTTGACCCGATTCATCAGGGGCATGTGACGCTCGCCGAAGAAGTTCGCCGGGCATTGGCGCTGGAGCAGATGGCTTTGCTGCCAGCCCATCGCCAACCCCTGAAAAATGGAGCGGGAGCGAGCAGTATCGAGCGGGCTGAAATGGCCCGTCTGGCTATTCAGGACTATCCTGAATTAACCATAGATACGCGAGAGTTGGAGCGGGAGGGCCCGTCTTATACGGTGGATACCTTGCGTGATTGGCGACGTTCATATGGGCACCACTGTTGCCTGTGTTTCTGCATGGGGCTGGACTCATTGTTGCAGCTTCACCGATGGAAGGCGTGGCCGGAATTGTTCGAGCTGGCCAATCTTGTGGTGTTTGCCCGCCCGGGCTGGGCCTGGGGCAATGCTCTGGCGCAGGACGCCACAAAAGAGACAAAGGACGCGCTGCCTGAGGTTTTAAAAACACAGTTATTGCAGCGTCGCTGCGAGAACAAAGAAGAACTTTTACAACACAGCAATGGCCGCTGGTTTGAGTTGGAGGCTCCCCTGATGGATATTTCCTCGACTCACATACGCCAACAGCTATCCGATGGTGCTCCTCCCCTGGAGGTGGCTCATTTACCGGAAGCAGTGGCGAAATATATTGATACGCATGGTTTATACTGTGCTCCTTAACACAAAGAGGTTGGTTTTTTGGATCTGAATCAAGTTGTCATCAATGCCCTGGAAGATGTCAAAGGGCAGGATATTGTAAGTTTGGACGTCGCTGAACTGAGCGATGTAATGGATACGCTGGTGATCGTAACTGGCACATCCAGTCGTCATGTAAAATCCCTGGCGAATAATGTCGTGCTCGACGTGAAGGCGGCGGGGGAGCAACCCCTGGGTGTCGAGGGTATGGAAAGCGGCGAGTGGGTACTGGTTGATCTGGGCGCTATCGTTGTGCACGTGATGCTGGAGCAAAGTCGACGCTTTTATGATTTGGAAAAGCTCTGGTCAATGGAGCCGGCCGGTCGCCAGGAAGAGAGTGACGACGGCGATCTGAACTAATTTAATTATGCGAACTCGAATCATTGCAGTCGGCACCAAAATGCCGGCCTGGGTTGAGACCGGCTTTAAAGATTACTCAAAGCGATTGCCACGCGATTTCCCGGTCGAGGTAGTGGAACTGCCTCTGGGGCCGCGCGGCAAAAATGCCTCTATCGAAAAGGCTATCGCGAAAGAAAGTGAGGCCATGCTGGCCGCCATTCCCGACGGGGATAAGGTCATCGCTTTGGATGTCAAAGGTAAGCCCTGGAGCACCGAGCAGCTTGCGGATAAATTGGCCGATTGGCGAATGGAAGGCGATAATTACAGCTTGCTTATCGGCGGTCCAGATGGCTTGTCAGCGGAATGCTTGCGCCGTGCTGATGCGCGATGGTCTTTGTCGGCTCTGACCCTGCCACACCCTTTGGTTCGAATTGTACTCATTGAGCAGTTGTACCGGGCGTGGACCATTTTAAATAATCACCCATATCATAAATAAATATCTGGGTGCTGTAGTGATAAAGCTTTTAGGGCAGCACTTTAGCTGCTTGGGGACGGCATGGACATAATCCTGGCGTGTGGAATGATCGCAAGCGCAGCGGGAACGGATGCGTATGTCTGAGCATCTGCGATTTAAAGACCACTACAATGAAGCTCGTATCTTCTTTCGTCGAGCCATTATCGTTGCCGGCTTGATCATCGCTCTGGTAATTGTATTGATCGCCAGACTCTACACCCTGCAAGTCGTTGAATACCAAACCTATGTTACCCAATCTGATCGCAACCGTGTTCAGGTGCAGCCTTTGCCGCCGACCCGGGGGCTTATCTATGATCGGCGCGGTGAATTGCTCGCGGAAAATCGCCCCAGTTACACCTTGTCGATTGTCAAAGAGCAAGTTGAATCTTTGGATACGACCCTGCGCTTGTTGGGGCAGTTGGTGGATATCAGCGAAGATGAGTTGGAAGACTTCGATAAGCGCCTGAAGCGCCCCAAGCGCCGACGCCGGCCTTATGAGCCCATTCCACTGCGCTACTTATTGGATGAAGAGGAAATCGCCAAGATTGCGGTGAATGAATATCGGCTCAAGGGTGTGGTGGTTGAGGCACAATTGGTCCGCTATTACCCCCAGAAGGATTTGTTTGCCCATAACGTGGGGTACGTGGGTCGTATCAATGAGCGTGAACTGAAGGCGCTGGATAGTGAAGAGTACTCTTTGTATAACGGCACCGATTCAATCGGCAAAATCGGCCTGGAAAAACAGTATGAAAAACTGCTGCTGGGCGAGGTCGGTTATCAGCAGGTGGAGACCAATGCCCGTGGTCGGGTATTGCGGGTACTGGAACGCACTGACCCGACACCGGGGGAGAACCTCAAGCTGTTTCTGGATGCCCAGTTGCAGCGCAAAGCGGTTGCTGCTTTGGGTGGGCGACGAGGCGCGGTAGTTGCCATCGAGATCGACAGTGGTGGTGTGTTGGCGATGGTCAGCGCTCCGAGTTATGACCCCAACCTGTTTGTTACCGGTATCAGTTTTAAAAACTATAAAGCTCTGAACGAGTCGCCTGATTTGCCTTTGTTTAATCGTGCCATTCAAGGGGGATACCCACCGGGTTCCACACTGAAGCCGATGCTGGCCCTGGGAGGGCTGGAAGCCAACATTATCGATGAGCATTATTCGGTGCGCGACCCGGGTTTTTATCAGCTGGAAGGTGAAGAGCGTCGCTACCGGGATTGGAAAAAGCGTGGCCATGGTCACCGTGTTGCTTTGAAGCAGGCGGTCGCAGAATCCTGTGACGTGTATTACTACGATCTCGCGTTCCGCATGGGGATTGATCGCATGCACAGCTTCGGAGACAAGTTTGGTTTGGGGGAGCGTACTGGTGTTGATGTGCCCAGTGAGCGTTCCGGTCTCTGGCCTTCCCGTCAGTGGAAACGTGGGGTGCGAGGGCTGCCCTGGTTCCCGGGCGACAGCCTGAATATGGGAATTGGTCAGGGCTTTGTATTAACGACGCCTTTGCAGCTGGCCTCAATGACGGCGACCATGGCATCGAAAGGTATTCGTCGACAGCCGAGGCTGGTGCAGAGAGTGGGTGAAGAGGAATTGCCGGATAAGGCTTCCCAGGTGGTAGAGGCCAGTGAAAAGAACTGGGCGCTGGTGATGGATGCGATGGAAGAAGTGGTGCATGGCCAGCGTGGAACCGCGAAGTCCATTGCTCGCAAAGCCCACTTCCGTATGGGAGGCAAAACCGGTACGGCACAGGTTGTCGGTATTGCACAGGATGCCGAATACGATTCCGAGGCCTTGGCTGAGCGACAGCGGGATCATGCCCTGTTTGTTGGTTACGCTCCTGCGGATGATCCCAAGATTGCGGTGGCGGTGATTGTGGAGAACGGTGAGAAGAGTTCATCGGCGGCCAAAATTGCCCGCGTATTGTTCGATGAATATTTGCTTCATGGCCAGCTCGATACCGAACCGTCTGAAAATGCCACCCCGGATGGCGATAGCACGGAGGTAGGACGCTGATGGTACAGCAAGATTTCCAACGTCGTATGCCCGAAGCGAGCCGAGATCTTCGTAAACCGGTAGGCTTTTGGCAGCGCATTCATATTGATATCCCTTTGCTGTTTGGCCTGCTTGCATTAACCGCCTATGGTTTGATCGTGCTGTACAGCGCCAGCGGTGAGACCAAGTTTTATGTGCAGCGCCAGGCGGTGTTTATCGCCCTGGGTTACGTTGCCATGTTTACCGCTGCGCAATTTAAAATGAGTTTTCTGCAGCGTTGGTCGCCCTGGTTTTATTTGGGAGGGGTGGGCTTGTTGGCCTTGGTTCTGGTGATGGGTTCAGGGGCAAAAGGCGCACAGCGCTGGCTGAGCCTGGGAGGCTTTCGCTTCCAACCTTCAGAAATTATTAAGCTGGCGGTTCCTATGATGGTGGCAGCCTACCTGGGCGCCCGGGTTTTGCCGCCAAGTTTTAAGCATATTGTTGTCAGCTTGATGATCGTCGGATTGCCGACAGTGCTGATTCTTGAGCAGCCCGATCTGGGCACCTCACTGCTGATTGCGGCGTCGGGTTTGATCGGTTTGTTTTTTTCAGGCTTGCGCTGGCGCTATATTTTGGGGGCCACTTTCCTCGCGCTGATGAGCGCTTGGCCTATGTGGCAGTTTGTGCTGCGGGATTACCAGAAGCAACGCATTCTCACCATGTTTAATCCAGAGGCCGATAAGCTGGGCGCGGGCTGGAACATCATTCAGTCGAAAACCGCCATCGGCTCCGGGGGGATTTACGGCAAAGGCTGGATGAATGGCACTCAGTCGCAGTTAAATTTCCTGCCGGAGAGCCATACCGATTTTATTATCGCGGTATTGGCTGAAGAGTTTGGCTTGTTGGGGGTGCTGCTCCTGCTCCTGATTTATCTGTTTATTCTCGGGCGGGGGCTGTTGATCGCCGCACGGGCTCAATCCAGCTTTAATCGTATTTTGGCGGGCTGTATTACGTTTACGTTTTTTGTTTATATTTTTGTGAACATCGGCATGGTTACAGGTCTATTACCGGTAGTGGGTGTGCCGTTGCCGCTGGTGAGTCATGGTGGTACAGCGATTGTGACCTTGTTAACCGGCTTTGGCTTGCTGATGGCAATCAGTACCGAGCGACGCAAGGTAAGCATTTAACGTCGGTGACTGAAACGTTCAATGCCCGGAGTTGCTGTGGCAGCACTGGGACTGATTGCAGAATATTGTTAACCTAGACCCGCTTAGGGTCTTGTTTAGAGAGTTTGTTTTGATGATGGAAAGATTTAAGAAAACGGCCAAGCTGAGCTTGGTGATGGGTGTGTCTTTGCTGTCTGCAGTGACAGCTCAGGCTAAAGGTTATGAACAGCATCCACTGGCACAAAAACTGATTGCCGAGATGGTTGCGGAAGACGATTTTTCCAAGGAAGAATTGAACGCTTTGTTTTCCCAGGCCGAGAAGAAGCAATCCATTCTGGATGCGATTTCCCGCCCGGCGGAAAGAACCTTGCAGTGGAAGTCTTACCGTAAGATTTTTCTCGACGGTAAGCGCGCAGGCAAGGGGGTAGAATTCTGGAAGGAAAATCAGGCCGCTTTGGAGGAAGCCTCCGAAAAATACGGTGTGCCACCTGAAATTATTGTCGCCATTATTGGTGTGGAAACCCGCTATGGTCGCATTATGGGTAGCTATCGAGTGCTGGACGCGCTGTCCACATTGGCGTTCGATTACCCCAAGCGCAGTAAGTTTTTTACCAAAGAGTTGAAACACTATTTGCGTTTAACTCGTGAGCAGCAACAAAACCCCTTGGCTTTAAAGGGGTCTTATGCCGGTGCTATGGGCTACGGACAATTTATGCCATCCAGCTTTCGAGCTTACGCGGTTGATTTTGACGGCGACGAAATTGCCGATATCTGGAAAAACAAACGCGATGCCATCGGCAGTGTTGCCAATTATTTTAAACGTCATGGCTGGCGTCAGGGCGAACCGGTGGTTGTAAGGGCCGGGTTGGAAAAGAATTTTCAGGGAGACTTGGCAAACCAGTCTCTGAAACCGAAATACACGGTGGGTTCATTACGCGAAGCAGGCTTTACTCCGTTGGTTGATGTGCCAGCTGAAAACTCCAGCAGCTTGGTGAAATTGGAAGGTGCCAAGGGAACAGAATATTGGTTGGGGCTGCATAATTTCTATGTGATTACCCGCTACAATCACAGTCGTATGTATGCCATGGCGGTTTATCAACTGGCGCAGAAAATTCGTCAACAGTACGATGCGGCCAATAAGCAAGCATAAGGCCTAATGATGATGCACGGTTTTCAGGGCAAGTATTTCACAAGAGTTGCGCAGCTGCTTATGGTGCTTGGCCTGTGTGCCTGCAGTCAGCAGGAAATCAAAGACAGTGGCCCTTCGCGTCCACTGGATTTTTCCGGCTCACCTGATGCTATTCCCAAACAGGAAAACCGGACCCGTGCTGGTAATAAAAGCCCCTACGTTATTTTTGGCAAAACTTATCGTGTTCTGTCGGATTCCCGGGGCTTTCGCCAGCAGGGTGAAGCTTCCTGGTACGGGAAAAAATTCCATGGACGTAACACCTCCAATGGTGAGGTTTATGATATGTACGCCATGACGGCGGCCCACAAAACCTTGCCGATTCCCAGCTATGTCCGCGTTACCAATCACAGTAACGGTCGTTCCGTTGTTGTGCGAGTGAACGATCGAGGGCCATTTCATGGCAATCGGATAATCGATTTAAGCTATGCGGCAGCGAGTAAACTGGGTTTTGCTGAGAGAGGAACGGCTCCGGTTTCTGTTGAAGCTATTGATACTGGAAACCCGCCATTGCGTCACGCGGGTGTGGTACATCCTGGCACCGCAGAGCCGACACAGGAAATCGTGCGGGCTCCAAGCCCGTCATCGGGGAATCGCAATGCCCACCTCGGTAAACAATCGTATTTGCAAGTGGCGGCCTTCAGTCAGCGCCAATCCGCCGAGCAGTTGCTGGCACGTTTGCGCAGCAGCATCAGTGAGCCTATGCGTTTAAACCAGGCCAAGGGTTTATTCCGGGTTCATATTGGCCCACTGACCAAAGTGAATGATATCGCGGCGGTACGAAAGACTTTGCAAGCTTTGAGCCTGGGCTCGGGCTTTGTAGTGAATGAATAATTTTACATAGGACAGTCCAGACTCATGAGAGCTATCGTTTCCTTTTTCATTTTGTGCCTAACGGTGACCTCGGCTTTTGCCCAGCAATTGATTCCGGCACCACCACAGTTAGCTGCGACCGCCTACTTGCTGTTGGATGCCGAAACCGGTGAAGTTCTTGTTGAACACAATGCCGATGAAATGTTGCCGCCGGCCAGTCTGACCAAAATGATGACCAGCTATATCGTGTCCAGTGAAATGGAACGAGGCAATGTTGGAGCCGATGACGAGGTAAACATTTCTGTACGGGCCTGGAAGATGGGTGGCTCGAAAATGTTTATTCGCGAGGGTACTCAGGTCAGCGTAAAAGACCTGTTGCGCGGTGTGATTATCCAATCTGGTAACGATGCGAGTGTGGCATTGGCGGAACATATTGCTGGCAGCGAGGAAGCTTTTGCCGATGTTATGAATCAGCAGGCGGCAATTCTGGGTATGACCAGTACGCAATACCTCAACGCAACTGGCTGGCCTGCGGAAGGGCATTACACCACGGCTCGTGATCTGGCGATTTTGGCAAAAGCCATCATTAACGATTACCCGGAACACTATAAAATTTATGCGGAGCGTTCCTTTACTTACAACGGCATCGATCAAATGAATCGCAACCGTTTGCTGTTTTTGGACAAGTCCATTGACGGTTTGAAAACCGGGCACACAGAAGAAGCCGGTTTCTGTCTGGTGGCTTCGGGCGTTAAGCGTGGTATGCGTTTGATCTCTGTGGTTATGGGCACCAAATCCGATAAAGCCCGCGCCGCAGAATCTCAAAAGTTGCTGGCTTATGGTTTCCGTTACTATGAAACTCATCAGGCTCTGGAGGCCGGTCAGCAATTGGCGACTCAGCGCGTGTGGGGTGGTCAGGTTAAGGAAGTGGCCGTTGGCGTAGACAAAGCCTTGTCGCTCACCATTCCTCGCCGGGGCGAAGAACGTATTAAACAAACTGTGAAGTTGGATGATGTTCTGGAAGCGCCAATTTCAGAAGGCCAGGAGTTGGGCCGTTTGAGTCTGGAACTGGATGGCAAGCAGATTGCTGAGGTGCCCCTGGTGGCGCTGGAGCCTGTACAGGAAGCAGGTTTCTTCGCCCGCCTGTGGGACACAATTAAGCTATTTGTCTTCAATCTCTTCGCTTAACTCCCATTTCAAGCAGTTTTTGCGGCGAATTTGGTACATATCGCTGAATTCGCCAGCTGCTCTCTCTCCGGCTGGCTTTGCGGTATAATGCCGCCATTCCATGAGTGAGACCGGTACCGCAAACATGAGCCAGCCAGACGCCCCTAAAATTGAATTCCCCTGTGAAAATTACCCCATTAAAGTTATGGGTGATTCAGGTGATGAGCTGCAGGCTTTGGTAATGGAAGTCTTTTCCAAGCATGCTCCGGGTTTTGATCCCGAGCGCATTCGTCTGAAGGACAGCAGCAAAGGCAGCTTTCAATCTATTACGGTATTTATTACGGCAACTGGCGTGGATCAGTTGGAAGCCCTGCACAATGATTTGCGCAGCAGTTCTCTGGTAAAAATGGTTCTGTAAATGGCAGCCATCAATATTCGTGATTTGGGATTGATGGAGTATGAGCCGGTTTGGCAATCCATGTCCCACTACACCGACCAGCGTGACGCCGACAGTCCCGATGAATTCTGGTTGGTGCAACATCCCCCGGTGTTTACTCAAGGTCAGGCTGGCAAAGCTGAGCACCTTCTCATGCCGGGTGATATTCCTGTCGTTCAGGTGGATCGAGGTGGCCAGGTGACTTATCACGGTCCGGGGCAGCTGGTGTTGTACCCCTTAATCAATCTGCGTCGTTTGGGCATTGGTGTCAGAGACTTGGTGACGGCCATTGAAACTGCCTTGGTGAATACCCTGGCGAGTTTTGGTTTGGACGCCTATCCCAAAGCTGACGCACCGGGCGTTTATGTGAATGACGCCAAGATTGCCTCGCTGGGTTTGCGCGTGCGTAAGGGCTGCAGTTTCCACGGTTTGAGTTTGAATGTGGACATGTCCCTTGAGCCTTTCTTGCGAATCAATCCCTGTGGCTATCAGGGATTGCAGATGGTGCAAATGGTGGATTTGTTGGACGAGAGTCCCGATTACAAAAAAGTAGAAACAGAGTTAGTTCGTTGCTTAATGGCGCAACTGGGCTACGATATTAAAAATGAAGTGGCAGGCCTGCCTTCTGTAGAGACCTGCGAGTGAGAACAACGTGAGCGAAAGACCTGAGAACATTCCTGTAAAGCGCACCCGTCGCCATAAGGCCGGTGAAAAACTTCGCGACGCCGATAAAGTCGAACGTATTCCCGTTAAAGTCATAGCCAGCGATGAAGTGAAGCGTAAACCTGATTGGATTCGTGTGCGTATGAGTGCGTCTCCGGAAGTGGATCGCATCAAAAAAATTCTTCGCAAAAATGGTTTGGCCAGTGTCTGTGAAGAGGCCAGTTGCCCGAATCTGGGGGAGTGCTTCGCCGGTGGCACGGCAACCTTTATGATCATGGGTGAGATTTGTACTCGTCGCTGCCCGTTCTGTGATGTTGGCCACGGTAAACCATTGCCTCTTGATCAGAGTGAACCCCGTAATCTGGCAGAGGCTATTGCGGAAATGCGTTTGAAGTATGTGGTGATTACTTCGGTAGATCGTGATGATTTGCGCGATGGTGGCGCCCAACACTTTGCCGATTGTATTCGCGAAGCGCGTGAATTGTCCCCTACATTGCAGGTTGAAATTCTGACGCCGGATTTCCGTGGTCGCATGGACAAAGCTTTGGATATTCTGGAAGCCGAAGCGCCGGATGTTTTTAATCACAATCTGGAAACGGTGCCGCGTTTGTATCGTCAGTCACGCCCCGGCGCCAATTACGCCTGGTCGCTGAAATTATTGAAAGAATATAAAAAGCGTCGCCCGGATGTTTTGACCAAGTCGGGTCTGATGGTGGGGCTGGGTGAGAACAAAGAGGAAATCTTTGAGGTCATGCGCGATATGCGAGAGCACGATATCGACATGCTAACCATCGGTCAGTACCTGCAACCCTCCAAAAGCCATCTGGCCGTGGACCGCTATGTGCATCCGGATGAGTTCGATGAATACACTGAGATGGCCAAAGAGCTGGGTTTTACCCATTCCGCTTGTGGTCCTCTGGTTCGGTCTTCTTATCATGCCGACAAGCAGGCACACGGTGAGAGCGTAAACTGAGTTTGTAATCTGCAGGGTTGGGCCATATTAGAAGTGGCCACCTTCAACCTTGGGGTGGCGTTGACGAAATTCCTCGTTCAGCGCCAATACCTTTTCTGGAAAGTCGGTAAACACACCGTCGACCCCCATTGCGGCCAGATGGCCCATGTCCTCTTCGTGATTCACTGTATACACCCAGGTTTTGAATCCTCTCGCGCTGGCGTCATCGATTAGGCCCTGGCGCAAAAAGCCGATGCAGGCGTGCAGGGAATAGGCATTGAGTTGCTCACAACAAGCGGCATAGTCCAGGGGCACGCCGGCAAACAATGCGCCGCGTTTGACTTCGGGCAGGCGCTGACTGAGCTTGTGCAACTGGACATGATCGAAGCTTGAGATCAAATAGGACTCGTAGCTTCCCTGGCCATATTGCACATATTCTTCGATCTGATGACTCACCGCTTTCACGCATCCGGGGCCCTTTAGCTCAATGTTCAGCAATGCGCGATCTCCAATCAGTTCCATTACCTCCAGGAGGGTGGGAATGTGTTCGCCACAGGGCAAGGCGGTTTGCCGAAGGAGTTTGGGGTCCTGCTGGACGAGCAGGGCATCCTGAAAGGGGGCATGGGACAGCCGGCGGTCATGAAAGACCAGCAGTTCCCCACGGACATTCCAGACATCGATTTCAATGGCATCGACGCCAAGCTTGAGTGCTCGTTCAATGGCGCGCAAGGTGTTCTCATATCGCTGAGAGCCTCCGCGATGGGCAATACAAAATAGTGGCTTATCCAGTTCCATAAGTGCCTGTCGCTGCTGACGATAAATGCCCATATTTTAATCGTTGTCGGCCAATTCGTGAGCAGATTGTTAAGGTAAAGTGTGACATTTATATGTATTAGAGTAATAAGGGGCTACCCCTTTACCTAGATTATTTATTTCTAACAGCGGTTTCAGGGGTGGAATATTACCATGTTTGTAAGTGCTTGCTATTTATAAAGGTCTTGTGCCAAGGTGGGCGGGCTGAAAAGAAGACCTGTTTGACGCGCCAATTACTAAATTAACGGATTTTTTCATAAGCATTGATAGCCAGCATCAGCTGGGTAGAATAGAGGGCTCGATTTCACGATATGGATGCGCATTGGATGTTGCAAGGCATAGGTAAATTAAAAACCTTACTGATGGTGGCGGTTCTATTGCCCCTTTCAGTGCTATGCCTGCCGGCCCACGCTGATGGCACGACCGTCATTCTGGCGCCCGCGCCCGTCGTCACAGGTTTCAGGGATTTTACAGCTGGCCGCCAATTGAGCGATATCAGAGATTACCGTTTCAACTCCGAATACACCGCCAAGCATCAAGACCCGTTTACCAACCTCGAAGTGATTGAACTGGTTCTGTTGGTGCAGGCTCTGCAACTGGGTGGTGTGAAAGGTGAGATCAAAATCAAATCCGCTCCCAGTTTCAGTATTCTCTCCAAGGTAGAAAAAGGCGAGGCATTGTTGGGTGGTGTTTCCATCTGGCGAGAGCGAACGCAAAGCCGAGCCAAATCCCTTTGGGTGAGTGACCCGATCATTCGCCAAGGGGAATTTCAACTGGGTTTGTATAGCTGTGGTCGTCCGATGTCGATTATCGACTTGTCCGGTTTGCAACAATTCAGATTAAGCTCCCACGCCAATTGGCCAATGGTAACTGAATTACTGCAATCCCTTGAGGTGGCCGATCTTTCCCTGAGCAACGACTGGAATCAAATTGCCAAGCAATCCTGTGCGGGTGCCAGTGATTTGATTGCCGCGCCGTTTACCGCGTCGGCCGATCGCCCACTGCAATACCTTGAAAAGTTGTTATCGCCAGTCCCAGGCGTGAAGCTGAAAGTCAGCGGGACGAGACATTTTATTATCAGTCGTCTGCACCCAAAGGGTAAGCGCACCTATTTCTCGCTCCAGAGAGGTATGCGCAAATTGCGAGTCAAAGGCAATATTGCCCGTGCCATGCGACAATCCGGTTTCCTCCCCCAGGCAACCGCAAATTGGACCTTCCTCAACTAAATCAAGAATAAAAATCTATGTCTGAAACGACGCAGTCCGTTCCGGTCTTGGCACTGGTCAAGCGTAATATGATTTGGCTGGCTCCGGTGCTGGCTTGTATTTTGGGTGTGTTGATGTGGCAGAGTGGCTGGCCTGTCAATGCGGCTATGACGGCAGCGCTTACCTTGCTCTGTGCTCTATGGTGGATGTTTGAACCCATTCCGATTCCAGCAACGTCCTTGATTCCGTTAGGTGTGTTTCCCTTGCTGGGTATTCTGAGCCCTAAAGATGTGGCGCTGGCCTATGGCAGTCCGTTGATTATTCTTCTGATGGGCGGTGCGATGTTGTCCAAGGCGATGGAAAAAAGCGGGGCTCATCGCCGGGTTGCTCTGGGCATGGTGGGTTTGTTTGGTGGTGGCTCCCAGCGTCGTTTGGTGTTGGGTTTTATGGCGGCTTCCGCCTTGCTCTCCATGTGGATTTCCAATACCGCAACAACCTTGATGTTGTTGCCAGTCGCTCTGGCGGTTCTCGAAAAGAGCGATGATCGTAAATTGATGATCGCCTTGCTTCTCGGGATCGCCTATGCCGCCAGCATTGGCGGTTTGGGCACGCCGATTGGAACCCCGGCTAATGTGATTATGATGCAGGCTTATCAGGACGCTACCGGGGTTGAGCTGACGTTTGTGGATTGGATGCAGTGGTCCTTGCCGGTGGTGATACTTCTGGTGCCTTTGGCCGGTTTTTGGCTAAGCCGAAAGCTGGGTACCGATACCAGTATGCTGGAATTGCCCGAGCTGGGCGGCTGGCGCAAGGCTGAGCGTCGAGTGATGCTGATCTTTGCTCTCACGGCTCTGGCCTGGATTACGCTGAAAGGCCCGTCCGGTGGTTGGGGGCAGTGGCTGCCAACGGCGAACTACGGCTCTGTGGCTCTGTTTGCTGTATTGGTTCTGTTTATTATTCCGGACGGAGAAGGTGGGCGTCTGTTGGATTGGCAAAGCGCCAACCAGATTCATTGGGGTGTTCTGCTGTTGTTTGCAGGTGGTATTGCCATTGCCAAAGCGTTTACCGCGACTGGCTTGAGCCAGGCCATTGGTGAAGCGTTGGCGGGCTTTAATCAATTGCCGGTTTTGCTGCTACTGGTTTTGCTGGGTCTGGGGGTGGCCTTCCTAACAGAAGTCACCAGTAACACCGCAACAGCCACACTATTGATGCCGATTCTTGCGGCCACGGCAATCGCCGCAGAAATGGAGCCCGCATTAATTATGTTGCCTGCCGCGCTGGCATCGAGCTGTGCCTTTATGTTGCCAGTGGCAACTGCGCCCAATGCGATCGTTTTTGGAACCGGCCAGGTGCGTATTGCCGACATGGTGAGCAACGGTTTTGCCATCAACCTGATTGCAGTGCTCGTCATCAGTGGCTGCAGTTTCGTGCTGTTGACGCTGGGCGCCTTCGGCTAACAAATTAAAGTTTAAGCGCCACACGCCGCTAGCCTATCTACTGTGTTATTCCCCAATGAATGGGGAAGTAGTGGTTTAGGATGGTGAGATGTCTAAGCAGTTAGCCGCCGTTGATCTCATGCGGCGCTTTTATCAGCTGGTGGTCAGCAAACCACATCGAGAACTGGTTCTGTGGCTGCTGAAAAGCTGGAGCGAGCTGCCCTCGGTTGCCCGAGTTGTGCTGCTGACTTGCGAGTCTGGGCAACATTGGGTGCGCGGCACCGCGATTAATGACAGTGTCACTGTCCTGAATACCGACCTTCTGCATTTCCGTAAAATCTCCCCTGAACTGGTACAGCAGTGTCACAGCTCGGCAAGCGCCCGACTGTGCAAGGCTGACGATCCTGTGGTGCAGGATAAAATTCTGCGGGACGAGTGCCAGAGTATTGCCTGTATCCCCATCGGTGAAGAGTCAGACCCCATTGGGCTGATATACCTGGAACTGAGCCTCTCGAAAAAAGAAGCCAAAAAACTGTTGGGCGATTGCCAGCAGCTTGAGGTGTTTTGTGGTTTGGTGTTGCAGCACCTGACCATCACCTGGCGGCATCATCAGCAGTTGGAAAAAGCCAAGGTGGCTGAGCAGGCTCTGTGGGCCAGTGAGGTGTATTTACGTTCCATTCTTGATCATTCCCCGGTATTTATTTCCGTGGTGGATTTGGATGGCAATGTCATTTTAAGCAGTGATCATCACCTCAATGATGAATTATCTGAAGCCGCAAATACCCGCTACAACGGGCATCATGTTTACTCTCTGTTCCCAGATACCATTGCACAGGCCCTCTGGCAGGGTCGCCCGGAATCGGAAGATGAAGTGAATGCGGATTGGGAGTTCTCATTCGAATCATCCGAGGGCAAAAGCCAATACTATTGGATCAATCGTTTTCCTTTGCTTGATCAACAGGGGAAACTGTTTGCCAGTTGTGCGATCTGTACGGATATTACCGAACGCAAAGAATCCGAAATTGCCATGCAGGAACAGCAAAAGCGACTGAACCATCTGGCATTTCATGATGAGCTTACCGGCCTGCCCAATCGAACACTTTTTCACGAACGCCTGTTGCACAGTCTGGCGAGGGCACGACGCAATCATTCTCAAGTGGCGATTATGCTGCTGGACGTGGATCGTTTTAAATACGTAAACGATAGCTTTGGCCATGATGCGGGTGATGCTCTGCTGAAAATTATCGCAGAACGTTTAGTTTCTTGTGTGCGCCAGGTCGATACCGTTGCTCGTCTCGGGGGGGATGAGTTTGTACTGGTGATTGAAGATATTCACAGTCATGAAGACGTTACACTGGTGACAGAAAAGATCCTTGCGATTGGGGCAACACCTTGCGAGTTGCGCGGTTATGACATTACCAGCACATTAAGCATTGGGGTAAGTGTTTATCCCGAGGATGGTGACGATAGCGAAACCCTTCTCAAACATGCGGATGTGGCAATGTACCGCGCAAAAGCAGAAGGCAAAAATACCTATCGCCTGTTCAATCACTCCATGAACGATAAAGCGGTTGAATCCTTGTTGATTGAAAATGATCTGCGCAAGGCCATTAAATATGACAAGCTACGCTTGGTGTATCAGCCTAAGATCGATTTGCACGATGGCCGAATTATTGGTGTGGAAGCTTTGGTGAGATGGGATCTGGATAACGGCGAAGTGATGTCGCCTGGTGAATTTATTCCTATGGCTGAAGAAACCGGTCTCATTGTTCCTCTGGGAAAATGGGTTCTGGATGAGGCCTGTCGACAACAGCGTCTTTGGTTGGATCGCGGCTTCAAAGTGGGCTCGGTAGCCGTCAACCTGTCACCGCGACAGTTTCTCCAGATAGAGTTTCCTGATTTCATTCAATCTGTATTGGATAAGCATCAATTGGAACCTTCCTGTTTGGAGTTGGAAATCACAGAGTCCTCAGCCATGGAAAATGCCCAGCAATCCGTGCAAATGTTGAAACGTTTGCATTCCATGGGGGTTGCTTTGGCTATGGATGATTTTGGGACGGGCTATTCTTCACTCGCCTATTTGAAACGTTTCCCGATTGATACGCTCAAAATTGATCGCAGTTTTATTCGCGATATTTATCACGATTCCAATGACGCTGCGATAGCCAAATCGATTATCGACCTTGGCCACAATATGGGGTTGAAAGTGGTGGCAGAAGGCATCGAAAGCAGTGATCAGAAACAATGGTTGAAAAAACAGGGCTGTGATTATGCCCAGGGCTTTTTCTTTTCCAAACCAATTTCGGCAAACGAAGTTGAAGAGAGTTTTTGTCATATCCGAAGAAAGCTCGAATTGGTCGCCTCCAATGATATCGGTCATGGCATTTAAAGCTCTTATTCAGAGCTTTACTCCATGAATTCTTTTGGCCTCAATTCGGTTTAGCGATTTTTTCGTGCTTTTAATATGACAAACTTGCTGTTGCTGTGAGCGACCTTCTGATTGCCAAACAAGGCTTGTAAGTCCTTGTGGTAGCCAAGGTGTCGATTGGCAACGACCCATAACTCTCCCCCTTTTCTTAGCGTCTTCCAGCTTTGACGAAACATCTGTTTGGCTATGTGGCTGGAAATGCTGTGTTGTTGGTGAAAAGGAGGGTTGTTTAAGATCAAATCGGCGCTGTTAGGTGTTGCTTGTTCCAAACAGTCGCCGTGAACAAAGCGTAAGCGCTCGTTGCTCAATTGGTTCTTCTCAGCGTTCAGCTGAGCACTGGCGATGGCCGAGTGGGATTCGTCGTAAAACTCAAGCTTTGCCTCGGGGTACAATTGTGCGGCTCGCAGGCCCAGCAATCCATTGCCACAGCCGAGGTCAATAATTGTCTCGCAATCTTCTTTCTCCGGAAAATGCTCAAGCAGGAAAGCGGTGCCGATGTCCAGTTTTTGTTGGGAAAACACAGCGGCGTGATTAAAAACATCCAGTTGATATTCACTCAGAGAGTAGTGTTTAGGGTAGGGTGAGGCGGCTGGTGTCAGATGCTCAGCTTTGGCAAACAGCAGGCGAGCTTTCTTTTTGGCCAGCGATGTGTGGCTCTCACCAATCAGTTTTTCAAACAGTTTGATCGTTTGGCGGTGCAGATTTTTGGTCATGGCACTGGCAACGATTTTGCTCTCGGAATGCAGACAGCTTTTCAGACGATAGAGTTGGTCTTCGAGTTGGGCATGACTTTTAGGAAGTTTGATCAGCACCCAGTCGAAGGTGATGTCTGGCCAGCTCAGGCTGTTGTGGCAGTTTAATGTGGCTTCTACGCCATGATTTTCTTGCACGTTCTGTCGGCAAGCTTGTTCGCTGATAAAGGAGTCGTTGATCCAATGCACGTTATGGTCGGCAAGTACAGTGGCTAATGCACCAAAGCCATCGTTTAGAATCAGAACTGTCTCATTTTGCTTAATACTGCCAGCAACTTCTTGCAGCAATAATTCATCGGCGGCATCCCAGGCGCGTAGAGTCTCGTGTTTGCGAAAGGGAAAGCGTTTTAGGCTCCAGCTTTTGTCGTGGAGGCTGAATTGGGTTTCGGCGACTTGGGGCATGTGCTGTTGTGGTTTTGAGAACTAAAGACTGAGTGACAAACGTTGCAAACTGGGGTGCAGGCTGTTTTGGCCACAGAGGCAAAGACATAAATCCATCAGCTCACTCCAGGCATCGGCTTTGCGCATGCCTTTCGCCGCTTTATCAATGCCGTTGGCCTTGCGCAGCAGTAATTCCAGTTGAGCTTTGTTGAGACGTCTCAGAGCGGCGCCGACTAAAGGTTTACGTTTGTCCCACACACCTGCATTTTTTGCGGCCCAATCAAAATTTTGACCTTGATCCTGAGCATGGGCTATTTGATTCAAGCTGCGGATTTCGCGCGCTAATGCCCACAGCACGGGAATGGCATCAGTACCTTCGCTTTTTAAGCCTTGCAAGGTTCGGGTGCAGGCTTGGGCGTCGCCCATCAATGCCTTGTCGGCGAGATCAAAAATATCATAGCGTGCGCTATTGGCGACAACGCTGTTCATCAGGTCGCTGCTGATGTGTTGCTCTTCAGCAAGCAGCTTAAGCTTTTCAATTTCCTGCGCGGCGGCGAGCAAGTTGCCTTCCACTCGGGCACAGAGAATTTCAATGGCCTGCGGATCGGCGCTAAGTTGTGCCTGCTGTAAACGCTGTTTGATCCAATGGGGTAATTGAGCGGCTTTGATGGGCCAGATTTGAACACAGTGCCCCAGCTTTTCCAGGGCTTTGAACCATTTACTGCGCTGCTGGCTTTGATCGAGTTTGCCGCTGTGGATCAGCAGAATATTATCGTCGTTGGCGTTGTCGCAAAACTGAACCAGCGCCTTGCTGCCTTCAGTGCCAGGTTTGCCGCCGGGCATATTGAGTTCGATAATTTTCTTTTCGGCAAACAGCGACATGGCATTGGCGCTGTCGAGAAGAAGGTTCCAGTCGAAACTGCGGTCAACATGCAACACTTCACGTTCCGTAAAACCCTGCTTTCGCGCGCTGGCTCGCACTTCGTCAGCGAGTTCCTGAGCCAGCAGAGGTTCTTCTCCGCTGATCAGGTATACCGGCTTAAGTTCTTTTTTTAAGCTGGCTTGCAGTTGCTCGGCGCGCAGTTTGGCCATGGCCTAGTCTTCGTTGCTCTGGCTGATCAGGGCCAGGCGGCGCAAAATTTGTTGCACGATTTCGCTGCGCATTTCACGGCGTAGCTGGCGTTCTTCCTGATCTTTGCCCAGGGTGTTGTTTGGATCGTAGGCGTAGCTGCGAATGGTGCTGGCACGAGCGCCGTCTACATAAGGCTTTTTGCCTTCTTCCGTTTTCAATTGCGCGATTTGGTAATCGACCTGCATATTCAGCTCGTATTCGGCGGCCAGAATCTGGCTGCCGACAGCGGCTGTGCGACGGTCAAAGCGCATGGTTTGCAGGCTGAGATTGTAGTCAGCCTCGGCGTTGCTGTCGCTCAAGGCAATATCGTTGCGGCGCAGGGCTTGTTTCAGATCTCGCAGGAGCTCGGCGTCGGGCGAGCTGACATACAGCGTGCCAATATCTTTCCCAAGCTCAACCTGACCGCGCAGTTGCCAGCCGCAGGCGGCCATTAACAATACCAGTCCGGTGATCATGCTGACTTGCACAAAGCTTTTCATTGTAATTATTCCTGTGAACGCTTATTTAACGGCAAAAGTGACCAGTTTGTTGGGGATCACTTTGCACATTTTGATTTCTTTATCTGCCAAAAACTTCGCGACATTGGAATCGGCTTTGGCGGTTTCGATAATGCTGCTTTCTTCGGCGTCGGCGGCGACGGTAATTTTGCTGCGCACTTTACCATTTACCTGAACAACCAACATGATATTGGATTGTACCAGCGCACTTTCATCTGCCTGAGGCCAGCTTGCGTCAATCACATCGTCGCCGTTACCCATGGCAGCCCACAAGTGCTGAGAGATATGCGGCGTTACCGGGGCCAGCAAGAGTACTGCGGCTTCCAGAGCTTCACGTTCTACCGCTAAGTGCTCAGGTGTTGAACGGTCGGCTTGACGGGTTACTTCATTCATCATTTCCATTACCGCTGCAATCGCGGTGTTGAAAGTTTGGCGGCGACCATAGTCATCGCTGACTTTCTTGATGGTACTGTGAACTTTGTGGCGCAGGGCTTCCTGTTGTTCATTTAAACCGCTGCCTGGAATCTTACCAGCTTCACCGGCTTGCAGATGCGAATAGACCGTCTTCCAGAGACGACGCAGGAAGCGGCTGGCACCTTCTACACCGGCGTCGCTCCATTCCAGAGTCTGTTCCGGTGGCGCGGCAAACATGGTGAACAAGCGCACGGTATCGGCACCGTACTGATCCACAGCGGTTTGTGGATCTATGCCGTTGTTTTTGGACTTGGACATTTTGGTCATGCCGCCAGCGATCAGGCTTTCACCTGAGTCAGACTTGGCAGAAATCACTTTGCCTTTCTCGTCTTTTTCCAATTGAACATCAGCCGGGTTAAACCAGATTTTGCTGCCGTCTTCATTTTGCTGATAGAAGGAGTCGGCCAGAACCATGCCCTGACACAGCAGGCGCTTGAAAGGTTCGTCGGAATTAACCAGACCTTCATCGCGCATCAGCTTGTGGAAGAAGCGCGCGTATAAAAGGTGAAGAATTGCGTGCTCGATACCCCCCACATACTGATCCACTGGCAGCCAGTAATCTGCTTTGGCGGGATCCAGCATGGCATCTTCCAGATTCGCGCAGGTGTAGCGAGCGTAATACCAGGAAGACTCCATAAAGGTGTCAAAGGTATCGGTTTCGTGTTCCACCGCTTGACCATCGTGTTCGGCTTTGCGCCATTCCGGGTCGGCTTTAATCGGGCTTTGAACGCCATCCATCTGTACGTCTTCCGGCAGTAATACAGGAAGCTTTTCCAGAGGTACCGGGATTTCACCGCCTTCAGGCAAGTTAAACATCGGGATGGGAGCGCCCCAGTAACGCTGACGGGAAACCCCCCAGTCGCGCAGGCGGAAATTGGTTTTCAGTGTACCTTTGCCCAGCTCAACCAGCTTGTCAGCGGCAGCATCGAAGGCCGCCTGAAAATCCAAGCCGTCAAGTTCGCCGAAGTGTTCGCCTGAGTTCACGGTACGGGTATCGTTTTTGCGTGCGTACCATTCCTGCCAGTTGCTGCTGTCAAAGGCGGGATCATCCGCCAGGGTGCTGGCGATAACTTGCTTGATGGGCAATTGGTAGCTGTTGGCAAAGGCGAAGTCGCGCTCATCATGACCCGGTACGGCCATTACCGCGCCGGAACCGTAATCCATCAGCACGTAGTTCGCGACCCAGATGGAAACTTCCTCACCGCTGATCGGGTGAATGGCTTTCAGGCCGGTATCCAGGCCTTTTTTCTCCATGGTTGCCATATCGGCTTCGGCCACAGAGTTGCTTTTGCATTCCTGGATAAAAGCGGCAAGCTCGCTGTTACGCTCTGCCAGCGCCAAGCTGATGGGGTGTTCGGCGGCAATGCTCACATAGGTTACGCCCATGATGGTATCCGGACGAGTGGTGTACACGTCAATATCGCTTAAACCGGCAACCTCGTTCTGGAGGGCAAAGCTCATTTCCACACCGGTGCTCTTGCCGATCCAGTTGCGTTGCATGGTTTTTACCTGCTCTGGCCAGTCAGGTAACTGATCCAGACTGCTCAGCAATTCTTCGGCGTAGTCGGTGATTTTGATAAACCACTGCGGGATTTCCTTACGCTCTACCAAGGCGCCGGAACGCCAGCCACGACCATCGACAACTTGCTCATTCGCCAGTACGGTCTGGTCAACGGGGTCCCAGTTCACGGTGGCCATTTTCTTGTAGACCAGGCCTTTCTCGTACAAGCGGGTAAAGAACCACTGTTCCCACTTGTAGTAGTCGTTGCGACAGGTTGCCAGTTCACGGCTCCAGTCAAAGCCAAAACCGAGAGATTTCAGCTGACCTTTCATGTATTCGATATTGCTGTAGGTCCACTTGGCGGGTGCCGTCTTGTTCTGAATGGCGGCATTTTCAGCGGGCAGGCCGAAAGCATCCCAGCCCATCGGGTGCAGAACGTTCTTGCCCTGCATGCGCTGATAGCGGGAAATGACATCGGTAATGGTGTAGTTGCGCACATGCCCCATATGCAGTTTGCCACTGGGGTAGGGAAACATCGCCAGGCAGTAAAATTTCTCTTTGTTCGGGTCTTCGCTTACTTCGAAGCTTTGCTTGGACTCCCAATGCGTTTGGGCGTGTTGTTCGATGTCTCGTGGGAGGTATTGCTCTTCCATATCTCTCTATCAACCGGGGTGGCAAAAAGGACAGATTATACTGCCCCAACGCCCCGGCTGTCAGGTGATTTTGGCTCAGCAATAGCAGGCGATTGGGCCTGGGAAGCTTATTTTTTCTTGTACAGGCACTCTTCACCTTCGGGGCGGGTCTTAAATCGGCGATGCATCCAAATATACTCGCCCGGGTGCTCGCGAACATGGGCTTCTACCAGTGCGCTGAAACGTACGATATCGGCTTCGATATCGTCGCTGGGGAAGTTGTCGAGGGGCTTGATCTCGATGGTGTAACCCGTCTCTGTACGATAACCACAACTGAAGACAACTTTAGCGTCACTTGCGCTGGCCAGGGTGCTTGGCGTCGTGACAGTGGCGGTTTGAATACCAAAGAAAGGGACGAAGATACTGTTTTTGCGCCCCAGGTCGTGATCAGCAGCAATCAAGCCGGTTTCGCCTTCGCTTAGGTGCTGAACAAATTGCCCAACCCGCTTGTTGGAGATTAGAGTCAGGTTATAGCGATTACGGCCTTTCTGGGCGACATATTCCCAAAACGGGTTGTTATGAACTCGAAACAGAATCTTCATGCGGTGTTGCAAGGCGAGGGGGCCATAGGTCATCTCGAGACAGGCGTTGTGCATGCCCAGCATGAGAATGGCCTGGCCGGGCTCACGTTCCAGATGCTCCAGGCCAATAATCTTGTGCATTTTGCGCATACGCGAATGGCTGCCAAACCAAATCAAGCCGGACTCCCAAAGTGCCATGCCGCCACTGGCGAAGCTGTCTTTGGCAATTTGTTCACGTTCCTGCCCGGACTTTTCCGGGAAGCACAATTCCAGATTACGCAGGGTGACCCGGCGTCGGCTTTTCGCGACTTTGTACACCAGCAGACCGGTGCCGGTGCCCAGTGCGCGAATTGCCACCAGGGGCAAACGTCCAACCAGCCACAGCAGGCTAAACCAAAGCCACAGGGGCCAGAACTTGGGGTGTAGGTAATACCCGCGAAATTGATCCAGATTTTCGTGTCGACGTGACATGTTGGCGATACCGGCGCTAGCAAAAGGCAGCGATGGTACCCCAGACGCCACCTGATGTGGAGTGGCGTGCCAGGGGAATAGGCCAAAACACCTTGCGGCTTTGACCGTTACAGGAAGTCTTTGCTGGAAGTGTTAACTGCGTCTAAGCGCCGGGCCTAGCAGCAACCGCCTCCCGAATCGCTTTCATTGGGGGCCGCGACCCGATCATAGGGCAGGCTGCTTCCGCAACCTTCGAAAATGCCGAAGTGCTGATCCCAGCTGCCATAGAACTCAAAGTACTTGGCGAAACGGCTTTCATTGAGCATTCGATAGGTGTTTCCGCAAACCGGGAACAGTCGACCTTTTTCAATAAGGTGGTGCTTGTCCAGTGTGAACTGTTGCTCCTGTTCCTCAATACCACCGAGGTATTTTACGGCCTGGCCGTAATCTTCGCAGGCGGGCTCCAAGTCATCGATCTTAAACAGGCGATAGGTTGCTGAGTAAAAGCCAATGTGGCCAATACGCTCGATTACGGAGTCGTTGTTGAGGCCTAATGGTCGATCTTCAACCAAGCGGGGGTCAGCAAAACCGCAGTTTTTAGCGAGGTTATGGAAATCATTCCAGTACAGAGCACCGCTCAGGCATTCGCCATACAGCTCCGGGTCCTGCCGCAGGGATTCTGGCACGCGACGGTCGCTGTAGACATCCGAGAAATACATTTCGCCGCCTTCCTTGAGCAGGCGATGGCAGTGTTTCAAAACCGCTTCTTTGTCCTGACAGAGATTGATCACACAGTTTGATACGATCAAATCAAAACTGCCGGGCTCCAGATTCAGCTCGTCGAGTTGCTCTAGATAGCCTTTGTGGAATTCTACGTTGGATTGCTCATAGCCAAAGGCTTCGGCATGGTATTCGCGATGGCGGCGAGCGATGGCCAATTGCTCGTCGGTCATGTCAACGCCGACAATATAGCCGCTTTTGCCCACCATAGCGGACAGCGTGTACACGTCCATGCCCGAGCCCGAACCCAGGTCGAGAATTCTAAGGCCATTGATTTCCTGGGGAATAATCAGGCCACAGCCGTAATAATGGCCTGAAACCTCAGGGTGGATCTTCTTTTGAATCTCCCGGATATTTTGAGGGGGAGCTTCCAGGGTGCAGCAGGCATCGGTTTTCAAATCCTCGCTGCCAGCCAGAGTTTTTCCGTAATACTCTTTAACGTCTTCGCGCATTGGTGCATACCTTTCGCATTCTGCAATAATGGCAGGCACCATAGCCCTACTGCTTGCCCTGTGCAAGACGGTAGCCCTATGATTTGTGTCATTCTTTACTCACAAAATTATCACTGGCATCGCTATAAGGCTCGTAATGACTTCAGTATTTGATACCCGGATTGAAAGAGACCCAAAACATTCCATGAAGTGGAAACGCTACGACGGCAGAGACATTATTCCCTGTTGGGTCGCCGACATGGATTTCGCCGTCCCGGCTTCTGTTCAGGAAGCAATGATGGATTTTAATCAACATGGGGTATATGGCTATTTAAATCCGGAGGATTATGAAGAGGGGCGGGCGGCTATTGTGGATTGGTTGGAATATCGCCACGGTTGCCGAATACCGGAAGAATGGATCGTCTGGATGCCGGGTGTGGTTCCGGGCTTTAATATTGCCTGCCGAGCATTCACCGAAGCCGGAGAGGGAATTGTCGTGCAGACGCCTAATTACCCGCCCATTTTAAACGTTCATAAAAACCATCAGCTTGAGAGTCTGACGGTTCCTGTTGTGCAAGATGAACATGGGCCAGCATTGGATTTTGAGCGGCTATCGCAACAGGCGGCGAGCAAGCACTGCAAGATGATGATTTTGTGTAATCCAATGAATCCCAATGGCAAAGTGCTGAGCAAGGAGAGTTTGCAGCAGCTTGCTGACATTTGTGAAAAAAACGATTTGGTTTTAGTCAGTGATGAAATTCATTGTGACTTAATTCTTGAGCCGGACGTACAACACACACCCGCGTTCAGTCTGGACTCTTTACAAGAGTGTTCGGTAACTTTGATGTCCGCAGCTAAGACATTCAATATTGCCGGTTTGGGCGTGTCCTTCGGGATTATTCCAAATGCACGTTTGCGCCGACGCTTTTTGCAGGCAGCTAATGGCTTGGCGCCCTGGGCAAATGTATTAGGGCTGTTGGCGACAACGGCGGCCTTTAATGGCGGGCGTGAATGGCATGCCGAGCTGATCAATTATTTACGTGTAAATCGCGATTATTTGTTCGATGCCGTTGGACAACTTCCTGGATTATCAATGCAAAAATCGGAGGCAACCTTCCTGGCTTGGTTGGACGCCCGAGGTCTGAATGCCGATAACAATCAGCAATGGTTTGAAGAGCGGGGTGTTGGACCTTCTCCCGGTGTGGATTTTGGTGCCGCCGGATTTGCCCGAATTAATTTTGCCTGTCCTAAAAGCCAGCTTGAAAGGATTGTGGAAAGGTTGCAGCCTTAAAACCAATGGTCTCTAATTGGAAAATTTTGTCTTTTAATGTGCAGTGATTGCTCTGAAATCACTGCATGTTTTTCTCGATCTACTAACGGCAACTATTGTTGTAGCATTTAAAATCCACACTCCAAACTCTAGTCAAAAGTGCTAACTCAATTCGTCGCTTTGGTCCTTTCGCCTTGTCCAAATCTACCATTTATATTTAGCTCTGGTAGCTTCGTATGGTTTTCATGCGGAGCTACTTGAACCTGTCCGGCCACTTAATATGATTCGATTGCCGGCGTGGTACATATCACGTTCGCGGTTGGTCCAAGGAGTTAAAACAGCATGGAATTTTGCAGTAAAAGAAGCCCTTAACATGCAGTGTTATCAAGTCTCGTTTCTTTTAGTGCAACAAGTGGATAGTTCTCGTTAGTCATCCAGCCTTTCCCCTTTCCTTGCTGGCTTTTATTCAGTTTATGTTCATCAGCCGATCCGGTTTCCGGTGCGCAGAAATTACGAATCCGCACAAATTATTTCAGCTTTGCCCAATGTTGGTGCAAGGGCTGTTGGAGTTGCTGCAAGGCCATTGTTGAAATTCGGTCGACACAAACCGTTTGTCAGCTCGCTTTGCTCAGGGAGTGCAGTTGCCAGAAAAAAGCAACTGCTTTTGGCTGTACCGCACTATGCGGGCAGAGAGTAAATCATTATTAGAGCATTCAGGAAGCTGTCATGGTTGATCTATCCATTGGGGTTAGCGCCCAAAACCTTTCATCAGCAGGCGTTGTTGTTGCCATTCAAGGAGCTGTCGACAACCTGACAAATGGAGAGTCTCTGCAACTGGGTGTACCGATACACCTTGGTGATTCGCTGCACACTTCCGACAATGCCAGCGTTGTCGTGCGTTTTCTTACCGGTGGCGCTTTAGCGCTGGGGGCCAACCAGTCGGTATTGATTGATGAGAGCTTAATCGAACGGCTGAAGCAACAAGGCAGCCAAACGCCTGATCAAGAAGAAAGTATCGACTTTGCGAGTTTGATTGAAGCAATCGAACGTGGCGAGAGTATTGAAGAACTGCTTCCTCCGACAGCTGCGGGTGATGATGGCGGGGCGGGTGGCAGCGCTTTGGCTGGCGGTGTACGTTTTGAATATACCGGTGGCCAGGTTTTACCCGTAACTGGGTTCGATTCATCTTCGGCTTCCCAGTTCGACAGCAATGCGGCAACGAGTATTGATAACTCAACGGATGATTTGGGTATTCCGGCGCCGGGTGCATTGGGTTTTATTACCGTTGTGCAGGATATCAATGGCGACGGCTTTATCAACGTAACTGAAAATGATGGCCAAGTAACGGTAACTATCGAATTGCCAGATAATTTGTTCCCTGGTTCGACGGTTGTTGTAAATGGTGTTGAAGCCGATATCACACAGGCGGATATTGACGCTGGAAGCATATCGGTCAATCTGCCGCTCCCTGCAGATGGCGAGACGATCGATATTATTGCGACGCCATTCAATCCTGCGGGCACTGCCGGTGACTCGGTCAGTACCACTATCACTATTGATATTTCTGAGCCGCTGCTCACTATTGATCCGCTTCCACCAGGAAATGACACGGCGCCAACAATCAGTGGTACCGGAGAGCCGGGGAATGTCGTAACGGTAACGGACCCGGATGGTAATGTGATTGGAACCACTACGGTTGATCCTGAGGGTGGCTGGCAGGTAACACCTGCGAATCCGATTGAAGAGCCTGGAACTCAAATTACCGTTACAACCGAAGATCCTGCGGGTAATTCAACCACCTTGGTTGAAGACATCGTAATTGATACCACCGCTCCAGGAGGCGGTACCGAAAAGCCAACCGTCTCAATTCCCGAAGCGCAAGACGGCGTGAATAAAGAAGAGTTTGATGATGGCATTCAGGTCCAGGTTGGATTGCCTTCAGGTACTGAGCCCGGTGATGAAATTATTGTCACCGTAACGACTCCAGATGGCGAAACTACCGAAATGACGTTTCCGGTAAACCCTGACGGGGCTGGCAATCAGGAAATTACCATTCCAGTGAACGCGTTGCCGTCACCTCCTGATGGGAATTACACGATTGAAGTCACAGTGGTTGACCCAGTTGGCAACGAAAGTTTGCCGAGCGATCCGGTCAGTATTTCAGTGGATACCACTGCCCCTGGAGAAATAGCCCCTGGCGTGCCTGGAGACATTCCAGCGCCAATCGTAACAATTCCAGAAGCTGTTGATTCGGTTGATGAACAAGAGCTGGCAGATGGCGTACAGGTGCAAGTGGTACTGCCAACGGGTACCGAACCCGGTGATACCGTCACTGTTTCTGTGAGTTTGCCCGACGGCAGTACAGAAACCATTGACTATGCGGTCAGTCCAAATGATGGGGCATCGGTTGAAATTACCGTTCCTACAAATATTCTCCCCGAACCCCCGGATGGTGATTATCAGGTTACGGTAGTTGTTACTGATCAGTCGGGTAATGTGGGGGAAAGCAGTGATACTGTTCCTTTCACTGTAGATACTGTCGATCTCACGGCACCGCCATCGCCGCAAATTTCTTTTGTGGAAGACACCAATAAAGACGGTTACGTCAACTTCGAAGAATCAAGTGCAAATACAGATGGTGAGGTAGACGTTGTTATTACCTTGGCTTCGGGGACTCCGCTTGGAAGCACATTGTTGGTCATCATTGATGGCAATGAAGCCTCCATTCCCGTAACGGCTGTGATTTTATCGCAAGGGCAAACGACGATAACGGTTCCCCAGCCTGATGATGGTAGCGAGTTAACAGTATCAGCCCGCGTTACAGCTCCCAACGGTGTTGATAGTCCTGAGGTTGAAGGCTCCCTTCTGATTGACGTCACGGACTTTAAAGGTGCGAGTCCCGCCTTGTCGGTGGAATTGCTTACAGATGCGAATGATGATGGTTCAATCACATCGAGTGAACTTCTGTCTTCAAATCAGACGGGTACTGTTGAAGTTCTCATTAATTTACCCGAGGGCAGTCGTGCTGGTGACAAATTAATTATCTCAGCAACTGGGCAGTCGCCACGAGAAATTATTGTTTCCGATGCAGATATCAGTGCCGGGCGTGTTGAGATTGCTGTCGATGCTTTAGATCATGGTCAAACTTTAGAAGTTACCGCTCAAATTTTTGATGCGGCAGGTAATCAAAGTGATGAGGTTCGCGATTCAGCGACCATGGACTTGCAGCCAATGGGTGCTCCGCTCGTTGTTTTTGTGGATGACAGCAGCGGCAATGGTGAAGTGAATAATGACGAGGTCGCCGGAAAAACTGAGCTCACCGTTGATATTATTCTGCCTTCGGATGTGGAGCCGGGCGATAAAGTTATTGTTGATGTTAATGGCGTTGAGACAGAAGTTCCGCTGACGCAGCAAATGGTCGATGATAAAAAAATCACGGTTATGGTGCCGACACCTGATGATGGTGAAACTGTAACAGTTAAAGCGAAAGTGGAAGATGCAGCGGGTGAGCAGGGCCCTGAAGGGGAAAATGAAGTCACCGCTAAAACACCGGATCTTAATACTGGTTTGTCAGTTTCGGTCGTTGAAGACAGCGATGACGACGGTGTTTTAACTCAGGCAGAGTTAGGTGGAGCAAGCATCATTACAGCAGACGTTCAATTGCCACCGGATGCAAGCGAAGGCGATACGCTGGTTCTTGAGGTCAATGGTAATCCTCGCACGATTACACTCACCAACAATGATATTCAAAATGGCTCGGTAGCGGTTGAAGTACCTGCACCAGCACCAAATCAAACGGTAGAGTTTTCTGCTGAAATTCATGACGACGCAGGCAACAGCTCGGATCCTGTCAGCGATAGTGTGAATATGGAATCTGTTACTGTCGCAGGTGCACCATCGATTAAGTTTATCGATGACAGCGATGGTGATGGTTATTTGAATGAAGACGAAGCCAATGGGCTTAGTGACTTGAGTGTTGAGTTCACATTACCTTCGGGTTTGTCAGCCGGTGATGAGCTTGTGCATCAGGTGGATGGCGGCACTGAAGTGAGAACAACGCTGACTCAAGCAGATATTGATGCGGGTCTAGTGAGTGTTTCCATTCCTGTTCCTCAGGATGGTCAGACCTTGGAGGTTGCTGCTTACGTCGAGCAGTCAGGTGTAGCAGGCCCAAGCACTGAAGCGTCGATCAGCGTTGATACTTCTGATTTGTCGAACGGCCTTGATGTGACCATTGTTGAAGACAGCAACAATGATGGCCGACTGAGTGCTAGCGAGGCACAGGGTTCGCTCAGCGTTCGAGTTGAATTGCCTGCCGATGCTGAAGCTGGCGATACATTAGTGCTCAATGATAACAACGGTGCTCCGCGTGTTGTGACAGTGAGTGATGCGCAGATTGCCGCAGGAGAGGTACTGGTTGACTACCCGATGCCTGCAGAAGGCACTTTGTTTGAAGTGACTGCGAAACTCAATGATGCGGCTGGTAACACCTCCCTTGAAGTAAATGATTCGGTTGAGGTGGATACCAATGGTTTGTCTGCACCACAAATCCGTATTGTCGATGATAATGCGCCTGACGACGGTGTATTGAATGATGCGGAGTTAAGCGGAAAGAGTGATATTACCGTTGAAGTCACTCTGCCTATCGGTGTAGAAGTTGGTGATACCTTGGTGTATCAGGTCGATGGAGGGCCAGAACAGAGTCAGGTGATTACCCAGGATCAAATTGATGCAGGTCTTGTTGAAGTCAGCTTGCCGGTGCCACCTGATGGTTCCACTCTGGAGCTTGAAGCTTCGGTCACAGATTCAGCCGGGAACCCGGGTGAAAAAAGTAATTTGGAAGTGACAACCGATACCAGTGATCTAAATACCAATTTGTCGCTCACTATTCTTGAAGACACTAACAATAACGGTGTGATCAGTATTCAAGAGCAAAATGGTGCCATCGATGTTCGAGTTAATCTGCCGCTTGGCGCGCAAGCGGGCGATAGCCTTCGAGTGGAAGCTGCCGCAAATACACCGACGCTGGTCACATTAACGGCGGAACACATTGCGGATGGCTATGTCGATCTCGCCTTGAACTCAGTGAGTCAGGGCAACGATTTTGTGGTGTCAGCGAGTGTGAGTGATGCCGCAGGTAATGTTTCTGACCCGGTTACGGCTACAGCACTTGTCGAAGGGCAAACGCAAGCGAAGCCCAGTATTCGCATTGTTGAAGATGCCGATGGCGACGGCAAGATTACATTGAATGAAATTCAAGGGCAGGTCGATGTAGAGGTTACGCTTCCAGCGACCGTGCGAGTTGGTGATTCAGTTGTTCTTAAAGCGAGTAACGGTGAAGAGTTTTCAGAGGTGGTCTCTCAGGCGGACCTTGATCGTGGCTCCATCACCTTTGAAGTAAGTCCTGTTGCGGACGGTGAAACCTTAAGTCTTGAATCCTATATTGAAGATGCCAACGGCAGTGCTGGGGAATCAGCAAACGAGTCTGTTGAGTTTGCTACGTCTGCCAGCGCTGCTCCCGTTGTTACCGGTATTGTTGATGACGTGGAACCTGTGGCAGGAACATTACAGAGTGGTGAGACAAGTAATGACAGCCGTCCCGTATTGGAAGGCTTGGGAGAGAGCGGCGATACCATTAATGTATTCCAAGATGGGAACCTTATTGGCAAAACAACCGTTCAACCGAATGGGACGTGGCAATTCGAAGTGCCTGAACTCAGCGACGGTGATTTTGTATTTACGGCGAGCAGTACTGATCAGAATGGCAATGAAAGTTCGCAGACCGCACCGTTTGAATTTACTCTGGATACTAGAACTCCAAGCGTAATTGAAAACTTTGTTGGTACCGATGATGTCGGCCGAGTGACGGGCCCGATTGCAAACGGCAGCACAATCGATGATGCCGCACCAACCTTCAGCGGTGAAGTACAAGCGTCCGAACAAACCGCTGGTTCTACGGTGACCCTGATCGTTCGTGATGAGAACGACAATATTGTTCAGACCATTGAAGATATTCCATTAACTCAAGGTGCGAATCCAGGCGATCCTGCAACGTGGGAAGCCACGCCTGAGCCTGCTTTGGCCAATGGCAATTATAAAGTCTCCGCTGAAGTGGTTGACCCAGCGGGCAATACTTCTTCGGAAACCGCCCCGATTGAATTTACAGTGGATACTACAACGCCGGGTGCGCCGAGCATTGTTCGAGTTATCGATAACGAACCGACGGGCGAAGAAGAGATCAGCCATCAGGGTATCACCAATGATACTACTCCGACCGTTGAAGGTACCGGCCCCAATAATGCCAAAGTGACCTTGTACAGTGCAGACCCAAGTGGTTTGACCGACGCCGAAAAAGCCGCGATTACCTTGGGCAGTTTCGACACCGGTTCAGATGGCAACTGGTCGATCACCCCATCAGCATTGCCGGATGGTAACCACACCTTCTACGCCGATGCCGAAGCGGCCAACGGAGAAATCAGCCCGGCTACCGGTCCGTATTCAATCGAGATTGATAGCAGCATACCGACCCCGCCCGATGTGGGGGCTCCAGGTGTGTTAATTGCCGAAGACGACCAAGGTGCTGTCACCGGCCCAATCAACAATGGCGACACCACCGACGATTCCAATCCACGTTTGCACGGTCAGGTGTCTGAACCAAACGGTCAGGTCACAATCATTATTGATGGGGGTACCCCGAACGAAACAACGGCGACCGTTGATGCCGATGATCAAGGCAACTGGGAGTACACACCGAGTCTCGGTGATGGTGAACATACTGTTCAAATCGCGGTGACCGATGAAGCGGGCAACGGCCCCAGTGCGCCAAGTGATCCATTGACGTTTACGGTTGATACCAGCGGCGTAACGGTCAGCATTGATAAAGCCGTTGATGATGTGCCGACACCAGGTGCACCGGCCAACAGCACGGAAGACATAAGCGACGGTGGTCTCACAAACGACAACATGCCGATGATTGTGGGCTCCGCCAAAGTGGGCGCCGAAGTGACCTTGGAAGTAAATGGCCAAACTTATGGCCCGGTTACCGCTGATGGTAATGGTCAGTGGCAAATTCAAATCACCGATGCATTACCGGAGGGGCAAGTTACTTTCACCGCAACCGCTCAAGATGCAACGGGCAACGACGTTATTGATACGTTTGTTTTGGATGTCGATACTACGGCGAGTGCAGAACCGATCATCAACAATGCACAAGATAACGTCGGTGAAGTACAGGGCGTACTTAACGATGGCGATTCCACCGACGATAACGTTCCTCAATTAAACGGTACCGGCACGCCGGGTGAAACCATCCGTATCCACCAAGACGGCAACGTAGTCGATGAAGTGACAGTTCAGCCGGATGGTTCCTGGACGTACACACCAACCACCGCATTGCCCGAAGGCGAGTATGAGTTTACCGCCACCACGGTTGATGAAGCGGGTAACGAATCGAACCCAAGTGATGGTTTCACTGTTATTGTGGATCGTACTGCACCGGAGCCGATTGAAAACTTTGTCGGTACCGATGATGTGGGTCGAGTGACCGGCCCAATTGCTAACGGCAGCACAATCGATGATGCGGCGCCAACGTTCAGTGGCGAGGTTCAGGCTTCTGAAGCGGATGCAGGCTCGACAATTACTTTGATCGTTCGCGATGAGAACGACAATATTGTTCAGACCATCGAAGACATTCCATTAACTCAAGGCGTGAATCCAGGCGATCCTGCAACCTGGGAAGCCACGCCCGAACCGGCACTCACCAATGGTGGCTACAAAGTCTCCGCCGAGATTGTTGATCCAGCGGGCAACACTTCTTCGGAAACCAGCCCGATTGAATTTACAGTGGATACTACCACGCCGGGTGCCCCGAGCATTGTTCGTGTCATCGATAACGAGCCGACGGGCGAAGAAGAGATCAGTCACCTCGGCATCACCAATGACACCACACCAACGGTTGAAGGTACTGGCCCGAATAATGCCAAGGTTACGCTGTATAGCGCAGACCCAAGTGGTTTGACCGACGCCGAAAAAACCGCGATTACCTTAGGCACTTTCGATACCGGAAGTGATGGCAACTGGTCGATCACCCCGTCAGCATTGCCGGACGGTGATTACACCTTCTACGCCGATGCCGAAGCGGCTAATGGTGAGATCAGCCCATCAACGGGACCTTACAGCATTACTGTGGACAGCAGTGTTCCGACGCCACCAGACGTAGGTACGCCCGGTGTGTTAATTGCCGAGGATGATCAAGGTGCTGTCACCGGCCCAATCAACAATGGCGACACGACCGACGATTCCAATCCACGTTTGCACGGTCAGGTGTCTGAACCAAACGGTCAGGTCACAATCATTATTGATGAAGGCACGCCGAACGAAACAACGGCCACCGTTGATGCCGACGATCAAGGCAACTGGGAGTACACACCGAGTCTCGGTGATGGTGAACATACTGTTCAAATCGCGGTTACTGATGAAGCGGGCAACGGCCCGAGTGCACCAAGTGATCCATTGACGTTTACGGTTGATACCAGTGGTGTAACGGTCAGCATTGATAAAGCGGTGGATGATGTGCCGGCGCCAGGAGAGCCTGCCAACAGCACCAGCGATATCAGTGATGGTGGCTTGACCAATGACAATATGCCATTGATCGTGGGCTCAGCGAAGATCGGTTCGGAAGTGACCTTGGAAGTGAATGGCCAAACCTACGGTCCGGTCACCGCGGATGGTAATGGTCAGTGGCAAATCCAAATTACCGATGCATTACCAGAGGGTCAGGTTACCTTCACCGCAACTGCTCAAGATGCAACCGGTAACGACGTTACTGATACGTTTGTTTTAGATGTCGATACCACTGCAAGCACTCAGCCTGTTATCAACAATGCACAAGACAATGTCGGTGAAGTGCAAGGCGTTTTAAATGACGGTGACTCCACCGATGATAATGTGCCTCAGTTAAACGGTACCGGTACGCCGGGCGAAACCATCCGTATTCACCAAGATGGCAATGTTGTGGATGAAGTCACGGTTCAACCGGATGGGTCTTGGACCTACACACCGACAACGGCGCTACCTGAAGGTGAGTACGAGTTTACCGCCACCACTGTAGATGAAGCGGGTAATGAATCGGACCCAAGTGACGGTTTCACCGTTATTGTGGATCGTACTGCACCGGAACCAATCGAGAACTTTGTCGGCACCGATGATGTCGGTCGAGTGACTGGCCCCATCGCAAACGGCAGCACAATCGATGATGCGGCCCCAACCTTCAGTGGTGAAGTGCAGGCTTCTGAGGCGGATGCGGGATCGACGATTACTCTGATCGTTCGCGATGAGAACGACAATATTGTTCAGACCATTGAAGATATTCCGCTTGTTGCCGGTCCGACTTCTGGTGATCCCGCAACTTGGGAAGCAACGCCTGAGCCGGCTCTGACCAATGGCAATTATAAAGTGTCTGCCGAAGTGGTTGACCCAGCGGGCAACACCTCTTCGGAAACCGCCCCGATTGAATTTACGGTGGATACCACCACACCGGGTGCGCCGAGCATCGTTCGAGTTATCGATAACGAACCGACGGGTGAAGAAGAGATCAGTCACCTCGGCATCACCAATGATACTACTCCGACCGTTGAGGGTACCGGGCCTAATAATGCCAAAGTGACGCTTTATAGTGCCGATCCGTCAGGACTCAGTGATGCCGAAAAAGCCGCGATTACCTTGGGCACTTTCGACACCGGTTCAGATGGCAACTGGTCGATCACTCCGTCAGCATTGCCGGACGGTGATTACACCTTCTATGCCGATGCCGAAGCAGCTAATGGTGAGATCAGCCCATCAACGGGACCTTACAGTATTACTGTGGACAGCAGTGTTCCGACGCCACCAGACGTAGGTAGTCCCGGTGTGTTAATTGCCGAAGACGACCAAGGCGCCGTCACCGGCCCAATCAATAATGGCGACACCACAGACGATTCCAATCCGCGTTTGCACGGTCAGGTGTCTGAACCAAACGGTCAGGTCACGATTATTATTGATGGGGGTACCCCGAACGAAACAACGGCCACCGTTGATGCCGATGATCAAGGTAACTGGGAATACACACCGAGTTTGGGCGATGGCCCTCACACCGTTCAAATTGCGGTGACCGATGAAGCGGGCAATGGTCCGAGTGCACCAAGTGATCCATTGACGTTTACGGTTGATACCAGTGGTGTAACGGTCAGCATTGATAAAGCGGTGGATGATGTGCCGGCGCCAGGAGAGCCTGCCAACAGCACCAGCGATATCAGTGATGGTGGCTTGACCAATGACAATATGCCATTGATCGTGGGCTCAGCGAAGATCGGTTCGGAAGTGACCTTGGAAGTGAATGGCCAAACCTACGGTCCGGTCACCGCGGATGGTAATGGTCAGTGGCAAATCCAAATTACCGATGCATTACCAGAGGGTCAGGTTACCTTCACCGCAACTGCTCAAGATGCAACCGGTAACGATGTAACCGACACCTTTACGCTGGAAATCGATACCACTGCAAGCACTCAACCTGTTATCAACAATGCGCAAGATAACGTCGGTGAGGTGCAAGGCGTTTTAAATGATGGTGATTCCACCGACGACAACGTGCCTCAGTTAAACGGTACCGGTACGCCGGGCGAAACCATTCGTATCCATCAAGACGGCAACGTAGTCGATGAAGTCACGGTTCAACCGGATGGGTCTTGGACCTACACACCGACAACGGCGCTTCCCGAAGGCGAGTATGAATTTACCGCCACCACGGTTGATGACGCCGGTAACGAATCGGCCCCAAGTGATGGCTTCACCATTATTGTGGATCGTACGGCACCGGAGCCGATTGAGAACTTTATCGGTACGGACGACGTGGGTCAGGTTACGGGTCCGATTGCGGACAACAGTACTATTGATGATGTAACGCCAACGTTCAGTGGTGAAGTGCAGGCTTCTGAAGCGGATGCGGGATCGACGGTGACCCTGATTGTTCGTGATGAGAACGACAATATCATTCAAACCATCGAAGATATTCCATTAACTCAGGGGGCGAATCCAGGTGATCCGGCAACTTGGGAGGCGACACCTAATCCGGCATTAGATAGTGGCAGCTATAAAGTGTCCGCCGAAATTGTTGATTCAGCCGGTAATGTTTCGCCTGAAACGGCACCGCTGAATTTCACTGTGGATATCAGCAGTGTCAGTGTGAACATTGAGAAAGCGGTTGATGATGTTCCAGCGTCGGGTCAGCCAGCTGGCAGTACGGAAGACATCGGTGATGGTGGTTTGACGAATGACTCGACGCCATTGATTGTTGGTACAGCAAAAGCGAACTCCGAAGTTACCTTATTGGTGGATGGTGTCAGCTACGGTCCGGTAACGGCCGATAGTAATGGGCAGTGGCAGATTCCGGTGACGACGGCATTGCCAGACGGTACTGCAACATTTACCGCAACCGCGAGAGACAGCGCGGGCAATGAAGCGAGTGATACCTTTACCTTGGAAATTGATACCACTACGCCTGCTGCGCCGCTTACTTTGCAAGGATACGATGATCAAGGTGTGGTGACCGGCAATATCGTTCAAGGAAGTACTATCGATGATGCCGCCCCGGTTTTCAGCGGCCAAGCCGAACCGGGTGCCACCGTTCATATTTACAACAATGATCAAAATGGGAATCAAGTTCGACTGGGCACAACAACGGCCGATGCGAATGGTGATTGGTCCTTGGAAGTTCCATTGCATTTTGAAGCCAATGTTGAAATTCCTTACAGCATCACCGTTACGCAAGTTGATGAAGCGGGTAACGGAGAAAGTGATCCGAGTGCTGCGCTTAACTTCATTCTGAAAGGTGAAATCGATATTGGCATTGGTGGAGACTTTGGTGTTAATGATATCGACAATGACGAGAACACGGTCAGCAGTGAAGGTGTTAGTGGTGATAACGTTGGTATTACCGCGGCACCCGAGAACCTGGGGACGGGTGATGTTGTCATCCAATACTCATTGACGGCGGGCAATACTAACGGCTTGTTCCAGATTCATAATCCGACGGGCGTTGTCAGTTTGGCTCGTGATGCAACTGATGCCGATATTGGTACTTATGAGGTGAGCATCACGGCGCTTACCTTGCAAGGAGAAACGGCAACCGACACCTTTACGATTAATGTAACTGGTAACACCGTTATTGATATTATCGGAGCGTTGGAGCTTAGAGATCGTGATGACACGGCAAATGTCATTACGGATGCTGAAAACGCCGGTGATGGGGTGGGCATTACCGCGACGGTTGATCGGGTGCAAAACGGCGAAGTGCCGATTGGCTATACCTTGACATCGAATCCGAATAACCTCTTTGAAATTGCGCCTAACGGCGAAATAACGTTGGCACGCGATGTGAGCGCTTCGGATGTGGGCAGTTACGACATCGAAGTTAATGTCATCACCAATCAGGGGCGTCAGGCGAGCGAAACCTTCACCGTAACCGTTAATGGTAATACGACGTTAGAACCACTCAGCGATAACGATACTGACAGTAATGCGGTCTATAGTAATGCCGCTGCCGGTTCTCTGGTTGGCTTGACGGCCATCGCTAATGACCCGGATAGCAATCACACTGTGAGTTACCAGCTTGGTGACAATGCAAACGGTCTGTTCGAAATCGATAGCGAAACCGGTGTGGTGACGTTGAGCCGCAGTGTGGAAAGCTCGGACTTGGGTGATCAGGTCATTACTGTCATTGCGGAGTCTTCCGATGGCAGTTCCCAGCAGGAAGATTTCACGATCAACGTTGCAGACCCAACGTATGAAACTTCCAGTAATGTGCTCAGTGGACAGTGGAGTGGGGATGCTGTTGCAAATGGCAGTGCCCAAACTCTTGCCGGCGGTAGTGAAACTTCTGGAACAACAAGCTTCACGGCTGTCGCTGGTCAAAACTATGATCTCAGCGCAACACTTTCCGTGAATGAACAGACGGGGGCGATCGATGTTGCACAGGTTGAGGTTCTTGATCCAGACGGAAATGTTGTTGAAAGCCAGGCTTTGCAATTTAACGGCAATGCCGAGAGTACGGTAAACATTTCAATTGCAGCTGACAGCGCGGGTGAGTACACCGTTCGCGTCAGAAATACCGCTGCTAACAACGGGCTTGATCGTGATCTTTCGATCGACACCATCGCTGTTGCTGGGGCGGATGCAAGCAGATTGATTACACCTCTGGTTCTTGATTTGGATGGAGACGGCACAGAAACCTTATCCATGGCAGAAGGCGTTCGCTTCGATATGAATGCGGATGGCAAACTGGACGCGACAGGTTGGGTGGCCAGTGATGATGCTCTACTGGTTTACGATCGTAATGGCGACCAGATGATTAATGATGGATCGGAATTGTTCGGTGCCGCCACACGCAAAGCAGACGGCTCATTGGCTCGCGATGGTTTTGAGGCGTTGCGAGAATTGGATTCCAATGCAGATGGTGTTTTTGATGCTGCCGATGATCATTATTCCAAACTTCAGCTTTGGCAAGATCTGAACAGTGATGGTCAGGTTCAAAATGGTGAGTTGTTGGCTCTGGAAGACGCTGGTGTGATTAGCATAAACCTGGATGCGAACAGTAACGGTACTGTAGATCACGGCAATATCATTGGTTTGAGTTCAAGTTACCGCGATGCAGATGGTAATGAGCATCGTGTGGATGATGTCTGGTTTGCCTATGATTCCGGGATTTCTGATTCCGTGGTCTCTCCGGGGGCAGGGAGCCTCGATATTCAGGATCTGGTGGCTAACGGTGACAGCGATATTCTCCCAGAGAGCCATAATTCTATTGCTGATATCGAAAATGCAGGCTTCATAGCTCCTCAAGAATCGGCAGATATAGAAGGGCTGATGACTATGGAAGGCTTCGATTCCACAGTGTCAAATCTGGAGGACGCACAAAAAATATTGCTAGATTTCTGATGTTCAGACCCGCGCTCCATGGGTCTGAAGAAAGCAGCTTAGCCCGGCATGCTGGTGTCGGGCATTTTTATGTGATTTAATATTGTGAACAATATAATTGTTGGCTATTTAGTTTTATGCGGAATCGTTGAGATTCACAGAATTATTACGAGTTGGAGGAATTTGCAATGTCTGAGGTTTATCAACACAGTCTGGAAGTCGCGGGTGGTGAAGCCCTGAAACTGTCTGACTATGAAGGAAAAGTTTTGCTGATTGTTAACACCGCAAGTAAATGCGGTTTTACCCCCCAATATAAGGGACTGGAAGCTTTACATCAGGAATATAAAGATAAGGGCTTGGTGATTATTGGTTGTCCGTGTAATCAATTCGCCGGTCAGGAACCCGCCTCAGATCAGCAGATCAATGAATTCTGTGAGTTGAATTTTGGTGTTAGTTTTCCGCTTGTGGCCAAGCTGGACGTCAATGGTGAGCAGGCGCATCCTCTATTCAATGATTTAAAACAAGCTGCACCGGGCATTCTGGGCACTAAAAAGATAAAATGGAATTTTACCAAATTCCTCGTTTCAAAAGATGGCAAAACCGTAAAACGCTTTGCCCCCAAAGATAAGCCTGAATCCATGCGTACAGCTATTGAGGCCCTTTTGTAATGGGGCTACATGCCTCCTGAATAACTACGTTTATGTCCGATTCAATACAAGATGCCGAGCTGCTTTATCTTGATCAGCAGCTTTGCTTTCGCTTATACACCGCCTCCCGCTTGGTGATTAGGGCGTATCAACCCTTGCTCAGGGAGTTGGATATTACCTATCCGCAATATCTGGTTCTGATGCTGATGTGGGAGTGGCGTGACAAAGACCAGAGCTCTGGCACAGTTGGCCAACTGGGGAAACGCCTTCAACTCGATTCCGGTACGCTGACGCCGTTACTGAAAAGAATGGAAAGTCGTGGCCTGGTTCAGCGTCGCCGTGGTGAAGACGATGAACGTGAACGTCATATTGAGCTTACCGATAAAGCCATTGTCATGCGCAAGCAGGCATCTGACTGGATGAGACTTGCCAAAGAGAGTGGCAAGGCTGGGGGTATCGACCTTGAGAGCTTATCCCGAAACCTGGACCTTCTTGTGGAATCATTTTCCTAGAAAATGCTATTTTTTGTGATGTGTATTTTGCGTTAAGCCTTTTTTGTGTATCTTTTTGCAAAATTATCCTAAATTAACTCAATATTTAGGATGGCTATTGATGTGTTTGTGGGCGGCTTGTACTATAAGTGGCAGCTGCAATGGGCAGCCTACAAATTCTATATTAGCCATGAATAGCATTGACCATCCTACAGTTCGCCAAAGCTCCCTGAAGCTATCTTCTCTGCACCTATGGCTGCAGCGACTGCCGCTGCGCGGCTAATATTCTCTCCCCCCGACGTTTACAACATATTTGATCTATTATTTTATTTGGCCCAAGGCCAGGATTTCTTTGGAGTGATTTGCCATGTCTAAGGACAAGTTGGTTATATTTGATACGACCTTGCGCGATGGGGAGCAGAGCCCAGGCGCATCCATGACAAAAGATGAAAAAATTCGTATCGCTAAAATGCTGGAAAAGATGCGAGTTGATGTAATTGAGGCCGGTTTTGCGATTGCCAGCCCCGGTGATTTTGAAGCCGTAAAGGCCGTTGCAGAAACCGTAAAAGATTCCACAGTGTGCAGCTTGGCTCGAGCCATGGGGCCGGACATTTTGCGTGCCGGTGAGGCGCTTAAGAACGCTAACGCTGGGCGCATTCACACCTTCATTGCCACTTCGCCCATCCATATGAAATACAAATTGCAGATGGAGCCCGAAGAGGTGCTGGCCCAGGCGATTGATGCCGTAAAGCGCGCTCGCCAGTTTACCGACGATGTGGAATTCTCTCTGGAAGACGGTTCCCGAACCGAGTTTGAATTTGCCAGCCGTATTATCGAAGCGGTAATCGATGCAGGGGCGAGCACCATCAATATTCCCGATACCGTTGGTTACGGTGAGCCAGCGGAGTATGGTTTGATGTTTAAGCGTCTGATTGAAAATGTGCCGAATTCCGACAAGGCCATTTTTTCCACCCACTGTCACAATGACTTGGGACTCGCGGTCGCCAACTCATTATCTGCCGTCATGAACGGTGTGCGTCAGGTTGAATGTACCATCAATGGATTGGGTGAGCGCGCAGGTAATGCTTCATTGGAAGAGTTGGTGATGGCGGTACAAACCCGACACGATGTTATGCCAGTGCATACCGATATCGACCCGGTTCACATCGTGCCAACCTCCCGCCTGGTTTCAAGTATTACCGGTTTCCCTGTGCAGCCGAACAAAGCCATTGTGGGTGCTAATGCTTTTGCCCACGAGTCGGGTATCCATCAGGACGGTGTTTTGAAGCATCGTGAAACCTACGAAATCATGAAAGCTGAAGATGTTGGCTGGAACACCAATAAGCTGGTGCTTGGCAAGCACTCCGGTCGTGCAGCCGTAAAAGCGCGCTATGAGGAATTGGGCATTCAGTTTGAGGAGCATGGCGAGTTCAATCAGATCTTTCAGGCCTTTAAGCAGTTGGCGGACAAGAAACACGAAATTTTCGATGAAGATTTGCAGGCGCTTGTAGGTGAAGCCCAGGAAGTGGAAGAAACCTATGGCTTCGAAGCGATGGAAATTAGCTGTAAAACCGGGCAAGCACCTCATGCCAAATTGGCAATCCGTGTGGGGGAGCAGGTGATTGAAACCGATTCTGAAGGCAGCGGCCCGGTGGATGCCGTATTTAAAGCCATCGAGAAACAATTCCAGAGCGGTGCCGATTTATTGCTGTACTCGGTAAACGCTATCACCCAGGGTACCGAGGCGGTAGGTGATGTGACCGTCCGACTGGAGCGCAATGGCCAGCTGGTCAATGGGGTCGGCGCGGATACCGACGTGGTGGCCGCGTCGGCCAAAGCTTATCTGCAGGCCTTGAATATGCTGGAGTCCGGTGTTCGTTCTCACCCTCAGCACGGCGTTTGATCGTTAAGCGTCCACTGTTCAAAAGGCTTGGGTCCGGGCCTTTTCCGATAAACCCCGGCATGGAACTCTGTCGGGGTTTTTTCTTGGTTTTCGTCGATTACGGATCGAGTTAGAATAGCGGCTACGAAAATAATCTGTGTTGTTATGTTTGAAACCACCCGCCACCAATACCTCTCTGCTATGGGGATCGACAGCTATATGCCACGCTGTCTGTTACCTAATGCGCCTGTTCCTCAGGAGTGCGAGTGGCCTGTTTCTGTAATAGGTGCAGGAGTGGAACCTGTAGCCGCGGGGGCGCCAGAACAGGCATCACCAATGCCTCAGCTGCAGCAGGCTCCGAGAATGGCTGCGGCTTCAGATCCTGCAACCCAGATGGCCCCAGCAAATCCAACCGCCATTGACGCACCTTCGGATCGAAGGGCAGCTGCGGTAGGGGCGGCAGAGTTATTGGCGGATTTTGAGCCGGAAAAAGCTGCGAAAAAATCTCGACCAGCGCCTGCGGACAAGGCTTCCCTTGATGAAGAAACAAATGCCGAGCCAGTTGAAGCTCTGAATTTCAGTTTGAGTGTCTGGCGTTTTGACGACCTGCTTGTTGTCGACAGCCGTCATAGCGAAAAAGCCCTGCCAACAGAAAAGCTTCTCTTGAGTATGTTGCAAGCTTACGGCTTAAAGCTTGGCAATCTATCCAAAGCACAAGTGTTGCAGTGGCCAATGTTCGACATGCCCCAGGCCGATACCGGTGCTGAGGCGGCCCGTGAAATGCTGGGGGCTTTTCTGGAAACACTGCTCGAACGCCCCGTCGCTAGCTGGTGGTTGATGGGTGAGGATGCGTTTCACTTGTTGCCTGCGGGTATTGTGCCTGAACAGAACAATGGCTTTGGGCACCTGATCAAAACTGAACAGCTGGCGTCGGCCAGTGTGAGTCCGGCCGAACAGCTGATTACCATGCCGAGTTTGGCAGAGATGTTGGAGCGTCCTCGGCTCAAGGCCAGTGCCTGGCGTGCTATGCGCCAGACATTAGCCCGTCACACTGAGTAACGTACTGAGCAAATGTCTGAATTAATTCGTCCGATTCTTGAAAGTGATCTGGCCTCTTTAATTCAGATCGAGCAGCAGGCCCACAGCCACCCTTGGCCAGTGAATCAGTTTTCCAGACGCCTCAATTGCGAACGCCATCTACACGCCTCGCTCGAAATTGGTGGTCAGCTAGCCGGCTACTATGTGGCTTCCCAAATAGCCGATCAGGCTGAGTTATTGAATATTGCTGTGTCGCCTGAGCACCAGGGAAAAGCTTATGGCGCACGTTTGCTGAAACATCTCATTGCGCAGCTTGATCCCAGCATTCAGGAAATTTTTCTTGAGGTGCGGGCGTCAAATGGTTCCGCGATCGGGCTTTATGAAAAGCTTGGCTTCCATCAGCTGGGTTGTCGCCCAAACTATTACCCTTGTCAGAAGAATGGGCGTGAAGACGCTTTACTCTACGCACTGACGTTGAACGTTTCCTGATCGCTGCTGGCTACTCTGAGAAAACTCGACGAATAAAGCCACCTTTTTGTCATCAGATGGTGCTTGCTGGCGTGGCGGCTTTCCGATAATCTTAAGTCTCATAATAAAAGTTATTACTTGGAAGCCTTTTTCAGCCCTTGGGGAACTGAACAATCGGGAGATACAAAATGCCAAACGATGTTTTTATTCTAGGTGGAGCCCAGAGCGACTTTGCCCGCAACTGGTCACGCCAGGGCTTGGAAATTGGTGACATGATGGAGGAGGTGGTGCGCGATGGTCTCAGCGACAGCCAGCTCAATGCTGAGGATATTCAGTGTGCCCATGTCGGTAATTTTGTGGGTGAGCTGTTTTGTGGCCAGGGAATGCTCGGTGGCGTTCTCGCACAAAAAATTCCCGAATTTCGAGGGTTGCCCATTTCTCGCCATGAAGCCGCCTGCGCCTCAGGCAGTATGGCCATTCTTGCCGCAATGGCAGATATCGAATCCGGTCGTTACGAGAGCGCCTGTGTGCTCGGTGTCGAATACATGCGAAATGTCCCCGGTGATAAGGGCGCTGAGTACCTTGGTTCCGCAGCATGGACTGGGCATGAAGGACAGGGGGTCACTTTTATGTGGCCGCATATGTTCAGCGAATTGACGCTGGAATATGAAAAGCGTTATGGCATTGATTACGCGCACTTGGGTGAAATTGCCCGAATCAATTATGACAATGCACGGCTCAACCCCAATTCACAATCTCGCGCCTGGGAATTTGCGGAAGGTGCCTTCGGTGAAAACGATGAATTAAACCCTGTTATCAGTGGTCGTGTTCGCCGAAATGACTGTGGGCAAATTACCGATGGTGCGGCGGTGGTATTTTTGGCCTCAAAAGGTTTCGCTGAAGATTATGCAAAACGAAACGGCTTGGCTCTGGATTCCATTCCGCGTATTAAAGGTTGGGGGCATACGACGGCAGGCATTGCATACGCTGACAAGATTACTGCCAGTGCAGAGCAACAATTGGTATTCCCCCATGTGAATCAGGCCATCCAGCAAGCGTTTAAGCGCGCGAATGTTGAGCTTGAAGCGATCGATGCAATTGAAACTCACGATTGCTTTGCTATGACCGAATATATGGCCATTGATCACTTTGGTATTACCCCTCCGGGTGAATCCTGGAAGGTCATTGAAGCTGGTGATATTGCTATGGGTGGTCGTTTACCGATAAACCCGAGTGGTGGATTAATTGGTTTGGGGCATCCGGTTGGCGCAACCGGTGTGCGCATGATGTTGGATGCCTACAAACAAAGCAGCAATCAGGCCGACAGCTACCAGGTAGCAAACGCAAAAAATATTGCCACGCTAAATATCGGCGGCAGTGCGACAACAACGGCGAGTTTTGTGGTGGGGGTCTAACTCAAGTAAAAGCATTTAGATGAATACGCTTTTTCTTGTTTTTGATGCTTGCTTGTTTTGAAGCTTATGAGTTAAACAGTTTCAAAGCCTCGGATGCGCCCGAGGCTTTGAGGGCACAGCGTTACGTTACTGCTGAACTGTATCGTAGTGTGCCATAGCGGCTGCAACGGCGGCACCGCGCTCATGATTCGCTCCTTGTGCTGCCAGTACATTGTCCAATGCGCTCAAGCACAACAAAACATTTTCCTGGTAACAGGCTTGGCCCATGAGGCCGATGCGCCATGCTTTGCCAACGAAGGCACCAAGGCCAGCACCGATTTCCAGATCGTATTGCGACAGCAGTGCTGAACGTACTGCAGCGTCTTCAATGCCCTCTGGAATTTGTACCAAATTCAATTGTGGTAAACGGCAAGACTGGTCAACCAGCATGTTCAGGCCCATGGCCTCCAGCCCTTTTACCAAAGCTTCATGGTGGAACATATGGCGTTCAAAGGCTAAATCCAGGCCTTCTTCCTCCAGCATCAGCAGTGATTCGTGCAGGGCATACATCGCATTTACCGGTGCGGTATGGTGATAAGCACGTTTGCTATCGCCACCCCAATAGCCCATAACCAATTGCATATCCAGGAACCAGCTCTGCACCTTGTGCTGACGGTTTTGAATGGCTTCAACGGCTTTCGGGCTGAAAGTTACCGGTGAAATACCGGGTACACAGGACAAGCATTTTTGTGAGCCAGAATAGACGGCATCTGCGCCCCACTCATCCACTTTTAATTCGATACCACCCAAAGATGTTACGGCATCCATAATGCTCAGCGCATTGTTATCGGCGGCAATTTTACACAAAGCCGCCGCGTCACTTTCAACGCCGGTTGAGGTTTCCGCGTGAACAAATGCCAGAACTTTGGCATCCGGATGTGCAGCAAAAGCGGCGCTAACTTTATCGACACTGACTGGTGTGCCCCAGTCGTCTTCCACCATGATGGCGGTAGCACCACAACGCTCTACATTTTCTTTCATACGGCCGCCAAACACACCGTTTTGGCAAACGATGGCTTTATCGCCAGGGGCCAGCAGATTGACAAAACAGGCTTCCATACCGGCTGAACCCGGTGCGGAAATGGGGATGGTGAGTTGATTGTCCGTTTGAAAAGCCATTTGCAAAAGGCCTTTGATTTCGTCCATAAGCGTGACGAATTCCGGGTCGAGATGGCCAATGGTTGGGCGGCCAAGTGCCGCTAAAACTCGAGGGCTAACATCGGAAGGGCCTGGGCCCATCAAGGTTCTTTGCGGAGGATAAAAGGTTGTTGCCATGGTGTTTCCTATTGTCTTTATCGTACTTGATGTATTCAGTTCTTTTTATGGCAGCGGCATTATTCGCTGCGTATTTCGCCGGCCAGATTTTCGCACATCGCGTCACCCAGCGTTTCACCTTCAAGCCCTTGCGCCAGAAGGATATGGGCCTTCGCAAAGGCGGCTTCCAGATTGATATCGCCAGCGTGTCTCACGCCGCAACGACTGAGAATACTGCCTGTGGCATAGCAATCCTGTTGCACACCTCCGTGACGGCATTGGCTGATATTGAACAGGCAAATGCCTCGCGCTTTGGCGCTCTCCAGTTCGTTCACCAGTGCCGCGTCGGCGGCGGGTATATTACCTGCCCCAAAGCTCAGCAACAAAACTAATTTGAGCTTGTCTGTGGCCAGGCTTTGGCGGATAGCCTGTGCACTAATACCGGGGTAGAAATAAATAATACCAACGCTTTCGTGTTGCTCCTGGGAAATGGAGCCGGTGTATTGAAAGGCTTTGTTGGGAGCTTGTCCTTTGCCGTTATCATTCACAAAAGCGTGAAAATCCCGACTGCTGGCTTTGTGGCAGCGGTTTGCAGGTAACAGTTCGCCACCAAAATACAGGCCGACTCCTGAGTAGCCCGCATCCCGGCTGCGCAATGCACCGATAAAGTTATCGACAGCATCGTTTTCCGGCAGTAGTAAAGGAACTTGTGATCCGGTAAAAACAATGGCCTTGTCACTGCCCGCGAACATATAGGACAGGGCGGCTGCCGAGAAAGCCATGGTGTCAGTGCCATGAAGAACAATATAGGACTGATAGTCGCGATGCTGGCTAATCGTATCGGCCAGTCGCTGCCAGTCACTGGGGGTGGCGTCTGAGCTGTCGATCAGTGGTCGCAGGCTCAGAAAGTCGAAATCGGCCATTTGTTCATGGGATGCCAGAGCGTGACGCAAATTGCTTTCCAGTTCCTCGTTCGGCGCTAAGCCGTCGGGTCCCGGCGCCATACCAATGGTGCCGCCAGCGTAGATTACAAGCGTATGGTGCATAGTCAGATTCCTAATGTAGGCCGGGTTTGGGAAGTGCATTTAAACAAGGCAGATTTTAGCATTGCTGGCGCAAGCTTGCCGTTACTCAGATCAGCGAAAGATTAAAAAAAGAGACAAGGAAGAGGAGGGGAGGAAAATCAGGCCACAGGCAGACGCCGTGGCCCGAACTTACAACATAAGTGCACCAGGGACGGTGCAGTAGAGAAACTTACAACTGAATCGCCTTGGTTTCTACGAACTCATGCAGACCTTCGTCACCCCATTCACGGCCATTACCGGACTGCTTGTAGCCACCAAACGGAGCATCGTAGTTAAAGCCGCCACCATTCACATAGCACTGGCCGGCACGCATGCGGCGAGCGATGGCAATTCCATCTTCCTTGGTTTTGGCGTATACGCCGCTGGACAGGCCGTAAGGTGTGTCATTCGCAATGGCAACGGCATCTTCCAGATCCTGATACGGGATCATGACCAGAACCGGGCCGAAGATCTCTTCGCGAGCGATGCGCATGTCATTGTTCGCATCACTGAAGATGGTTGGTTTAACGTAAAAGCCTTTCTCCAGGCCTTCCGGTGCGCCCAAGCCGCCGGTCAAGAGGGTGGCTTCTTCCATGCCAATTTCGATGTAGCGCTGAACGGTGTCACGCTGACGGGCAGAAGACATTGGGCCAACATAGACCTCTTCATTGTCATAGCCGACAGTGAGAGATTCAGTATGAGCTTTCGCTATTTGAGTCGCTTCCTCGTAGCGGCTGGCAGGTACCAACATGCGGGTCAGGGCGGTGCAGGTTTGACCGGTGTTGATCATAACGTCGTCAACACCGCAGCGTACCGCCGCGTCCAGATCGGCATCTTCAGTGATGATAAAGGCCGATTTGCCGCCAAGTTCCTGGGTGACACGCTTTACGGTCGGAGCTGCCGCTTCGGCCACCAGAATGCCGGCGCGGGTTGAGCCGGTGAAGGACACCACATCCACTTCCGGATGGCTGGAAAGGGCTGCTCCCACTTCATGACCCAAGCCAATAACCAAATTGAACACACCAGCGGGGAAGCCAACTTCATCCAGCACTTCAGCAACGATAATGTCTTGCAGAGGGGTTTGCTCGGAAGGCTTAACCACCATGGTGCAACCCGCTGCGAGGGCCGGGGCGATCTTGCCCATCAATTGGTTTAGGGGGTAGTTCCATGGGTTAATGAAAGCGCAGACGCCGGCCGCTTCTTTTACTACCAAAGAGTTGTTCACTTCTCTGACTTTTTCCATATCGACACAGCGATCAGCGTAGCCTTCAAAGGCGCTAACAGGGCCGTCGATTTGCAGCCAGGGTGTGATGTGCGGAGGGCAGCCCATGGACTGGGATACCGCAGTAACCAATTCTTCGCGGCGCTCGCGCAGACGGGCAGCGGCTTTGCGAATCAGTTCTGCGCGGAACTCAGCACTGCTGGTGCTCCAGCTGTCAAAGGCGGCGCGTGCGGCGCTGATGGCGGCATCGACATCATCTTGATTGCCCAGGGCAACTGTGGCGACCACTTCTTCTGTGGCGGGGTGGATCACGTCGTGGCGACCCTGGCCCTTGGCGTTTTGCCACTGGCCATTGATGTAAAACTTGTCGTGTAATTTGCTCATTATTTTCTCCTCGTCTGCAGCGCAGAAAAGCTATGCGGTGCCCAGGGGGTAGACCTCAAAACTGGTAGATTTGTTCACAGTGGCGGGCACAGTACGACAGAATGTGCGGGGCGTATATACCCTATTAGGGTTGGTTATTCCGACAGTTCCCGGTCGATCGAGAGCCAGTCTCCAACACCGATATTCTGTCCATCTCCACGCAGAAGGCTGGCGTTTTCGCCAAAGGCTGCGGCTTGGGGTTTGTCGGGCATGTGGTTGAACAGGGCAAGGGTACGATAGGGCTCCTGTTCGGCGTATTTCTCGGCGGTATCCGGATTAATGCCAATCATGGTGCAGCGCTCGCAGCGATCGTGTAGCTGCAGAGTGTATTCACCTCCGGAGCTGTGCAGACGCACATAATCGTGTTCGCTGAAGGGCTCCAGGCCGGCGACCACAATATTGGGGCGGAACTGTTCGATGCAGGCCGTGGCCTTGTCTTCGGCGACCAGCCTTTGGTTGAGGACTTCCAGCGAATCACGATTAGCAATCAGGTAAGGTGCGGCATCGGCAAAGATGGCCGCTTGATCCCCGAAACGGTCGGTCTTGCTTTGCAGACGTTTAAAATCCGGCGCCATAGCAACCAGGCGCAGGGGTTTGGGGCTGTTGAGAGCTTCTGTCAGCCATTGCCCGGCTTCATCGCCTGCATCCAGAACCCGGCATTCGTCGCTCCAGACCTGAGCTTTCATTTCGTTCTCGACGGGGAGGTTGAAAGGAATGTGAATCTCGGGATTCCCGGGCATCAGTGGCTGGCTCTTCAGGCTCAGGTGATGCTCGCCAATGCCGGTGCTGACTAGGCACATCTTGGGCAGCTGACGCTGGGAGACAAACTGCCCATTATCAGCGCGAACCACCATCCAGCTCCGATCATGCAGCAGACCGGTATAGGTCAAACTGGACTGGCTCAAAGCAATACCGCGCAGGGATTTAACCGGGTAAATAAAAATGTCGGTGACTCTAACGCGTGGCATGCACTTTCCTTATTCGCCGGAGGGGTTTATTTGTTTTGCAGTTTAGCAAAAGCGGCCAGTTGCTCGGGAGTGGCTTCCTGTTGATGATTGGCCTTCCACTCAGCATAGGGCATACCGTAGACAATGTCTCGCGCTTGTTCAGCATCAAGCTCGATATCCCGCTCATCGGCAGCGGCCTTATACCATTTGCCGAGGCAATTGCGACAAAAGCCCGCAAGGATCATGAGGTCAATGTTTTGTACATCTTTGCGTTCGTCGAGGTGTTTGAGCAGACGACGAAACGTCGCAGCTTCAAGCTCGGTTTGGGTTTGCTTGTCCATGGTGGTCTCTTTGTGTTCAGTGTCGTGGGGAGCAGGGCTTCCCGCAAAGCTTGTCAGTTTACCCGCCAGGGAGGATTTTTGCGATTCTCACCACCCCAGAATAAGCAAACCTGATTGTCACTTGGGTCGTAAAGGCGAGCTTCCCGCCACAGCCAGCGTTGGTCAGTTGGCGCCTGAATAAAATCGATGCCGGCATCAAGCAAACGTTGGTACTCGCGATCAAGTCCGGCGCACTCAAAATAAATAATGGTGTCGTTAATCGGCGGTTTTTGATCCACTTTGTGCAATGAGAACGTCGATTCACCGTCCGGGCATTCGAAGCGGGCGTAGTGGGGCGTATCTACAATCAGTGTCAGCCCGAGCTTTTGGTAAAAGGCTACGGACTTGGGCATGTCATGGGCAGCAACGGTTACTTGATTTAAGTTCATGGCTCTGCCCTCCGGGAAAGTAAATGTATCGGGCGCCGTTTAGCTGAGCAGCCCAACAAAGTTGCAGGGTTTTTGGCGGCTGTCGAGCTGCTCACGAAGGATGCCTTCCCAGGCTGTTCGACAGGCGTTATTGGAACCTGGTAAGCAAAAGATCAGAGTTTTGTTTACCAAGCCGCCCATGGCGCGAGATTGAATCGTCGAGCTGCCAACTTGCTCCAGAGAAATATAACGAAACATTTCTCCGAAGCCGATGACTTCTTTATCGAGCAAGGGGCGCACGGCTTCGGGTGTGCTGTCGCGGCCAGAAAAACCGGTGCCGCCGGTTATTAACACTACCTGCACTTCAGGGTCGGCAATCCATTGAGAGCAGACCGCACGAATCTGGTAAATGTCGTCTTTGACCAAATCTCTCTGTTGTAGCTGGTGACCAGCTTCTTGCAAAAGTTCAGTCAGTAAATCACCAGAGGTATCATTGCTGCTGCCGCGGGTGTCAGAAACAGTAAGTACAGCGATGCGTAGCGGGATGGCTTCACTGCTGGGTGTTGGTTTGCTCATGATGCTGTCTGTCTTTTCCTTGGCTGTTACTAACCGCCCGTGGTATTCATAAAACGGACGATTTGAGTTTCATTGATGTCGAAGTGATGGCGCTCGGGTTTATTACTCATGGCGGCTTCAATGCTGTCTCGCAAGCGAGCGTGATCACCTGGGTAACGTCGCATGATGGCTTTTAAATCCAGGGAATGTTCGTTGCCCAGACAGAGTAACAGGCGCCCCTCGGCTGTCACGCGCAAACGATTACAACTCGCGCAAAAATTATTACTGTGCGGTGAAATAAATCCAATCTGACTGTTGCCGATTTTCCAATAGCGCGATGGGCCACCGGTTTGGTATTGACTCGATTCCAGTGTCCAACGCTGCGCAAGCCGGGTTTGAATATCAGCCGAACTGATAAATTCTTCGCCGCGTTGGTGGTCATCGATATGGCCAAGAGGCATGGCTTCGATAAAGGAAAGGTCGAAACCTTCGCTGAGTGCGAAGTGCACCAGATCTTCCACTTCGTCGGCGTTGCGATTTTTGAGAATAACGCTATTGAGCTTAATCCGCTTAAAGCCAGCAGCTTTGGCGGCTTGCAAGCCGGCAAGCACTTTTTCAAGTTTCCCCGTGCGGCTGAGTTCTTTGAAACGGATAGGGTCAAGGGTATCCAAGCTGACATTAATGCGATCGAGTCCGGCGCTTTTTAATTTCGGAGCCAACTCTTCCAGTCGCGAGCCATTGGTCGTCAACAGTAACTCTTCGAGACCGGGAATTTTCTTCAGTGTGGCCATGAGTTCAACGGCGCCGTTACGCACCAATGGCTCGCCGCCAGTAAGGCGAACTTTCTTTACCCCCAGTTTTACGAAGGCTTTTACCAGCGTTTCACACTCTTCCAGGCTGAGTACCTGGGCGCGGGGTAAAAACTGCATATCCTCGGCCATACAATAGACACAGCGGAAGTCACAGCGATCTGTCAGGGAAAGCCGCAAATAATCAATATGTCTGCCAAAGGAATCTACAAGTGCCATGCTGGGATATTAACCCAAGTGGCCGAAGCTTCCAGTGCTGAAATGGTCAAAAAGTGTTAATCCTCAGGAAGACAGGTCTTCGGGGCTATTGATATTTCGGAACGCTTCTGAATCGGGAAAGGCCAACCGTTGAACGCCAAAGTGTTCGATAAAACCCATGACCCGGCGTTCACCCCTGTCTAAATATCGTCCAAGGCTATGATGGGCGCGGACCGGCCAGAGGCTGTGCAGAGGATGCGTACGCCCCCTGCATTCGCTGACGATGATTTGATCGCCCTGGGCATGGACGGCATTCAGGAGTTGAAGGCCCAGATCAGGAGGTTGTTTGGGGGTGTCGACCGGGGACACCAATAGGTACTGGCAGTCGGGTCTGTGCTGGATGCAATATTCCAGTCCACTCAAAATACCCGCCAGTGGCCCAAGGTGCTGTTCCGACCCATCGTTTAAGGGTTTACAGGCAATCGGACTATTGTCCAGAACGGTCTGTATGGCGTGTTGTGGTGCTTTTGAATGGGACTCGCTATGGGGTGGGCCGCAGCTGATCAGGACAGCATCGTTCTGGGGGATTTGCTTGTCCAGAGCGTGCTCGATCAGGGGCCGCCCATTAAATATTGCCAGCGCTTTTTGGGAATACGCAGGCGCCATTCGGCGGCCTTCACCACCGCATAAAATCAATTGGGCGTAGTTCGAGTTCTGTCGCATTTCTTGCTCTTTAGGGCTAGGCCGCGCAATCCGGTATGGCTCTGGTTTGCTCTGGTTTATACTAGGGCCTGATGTTTTCAGAAGTTTAAAAGAGTTGCGGAGATTAGCACAGTGTCAGAATTATCCATTGATCAGCTCAGACGGGAGTACTTGCAGGGCGGTTTGCACCGTGAGCATTTAAAGGACTGTCCGATTGCTCAATTTGAACACTGGTTAAAACAAGCGGTTGATGCCGGCTTGCAAGATCCTACAGCAATGACGGTCGCCACGGTGGATGCCAGTGGGCAACCGAGCCAGCGTATAGTATTGCTAAAAGCGGTTGATAAAGACGGTTTTGTTTTCTACACCAATTACGGTTCACGCAAAGCTCAGGATATAGCGGCCAATTCAAAAGTCAGTTTGCATTTTCCCTGGCATGCGCTGGAGCGCCAGGTGAAGATTGCTGGCGTTGCTGAAAAAGTCAGTCAAAAAGAATCCCTGCAGTATTTTCTCTCCAGACCTGAAGAAAGTCAGTTGGCTGCCTGGGCTTCGGAACAGAGTCGACCGGTTTCATCGCGTGAGCTGTTAATGCAACAGTTTGCATCAATGAAACAAAAATTCTCAGCAGGCAAAATTCCACTGCCGGATTTTTGGGGCGGTTTTCGAATTAAACCGGTACGTATCGAGTTTTGGCAAGGTGGTGCCAATCGTTTGCACGATCGCTTTGAATACCAATTGCAGGACGATGGCGACTGGGATACTCAGCGCTTGGCGCCGTAGCGCCAACGCTGTGTCGAACGATCATTTCTGATATTCAGATTTGGGCGTGGCTTCCGGGAACACCAGCTCCATGGGCTCGGGTAAACCGTGTTCATTAATAATTTGCGCATGACTGCGATTTAAATGCCGAACATTTTCAACACCGCAGGAATGTGCAATCACATCCAGTTCTTTCAACATGTTTTTTGCGAAGTGAGCAACGCGATTGGCTTTGTTATGGGGGTCCAGTCCTTCCTGTAAATCCGGGTCATGGGTGGTGATGCCGGTGGGGCAGGTATTTTTGTTGCACTGTAAGGCCTGAATACAACCCAGGGAAAACATAAACCCTCGGGCAGAAACGACGACATCGGCGCCCACGCATAAAGCCCAGGCGACATTGGCCGGGTTGATCAGCTTGCCCGAAGTGATGACACGTATGCGTTCGCGCAATCCATACTCCAGCAGTGTGTTGACTACTATAGGCAAGCTGCGTTTGATAGGCAGCCCCATAAAATCAATCAAGGATTGCGGCGCGGCGCCGGTACCGCCATCGCCACTGTCGATGGTGATAAAATCCGGAGCGTAATCCAGGCCCTTTGCTTGAATCAATTCGCAGAGTTCACGTAACCAGTGACTTTGACCGATAACGGTTTTAAATCCTACGGGCAGGCCGCTCACGGATCTAATGTGATGAATTTTATCCAGCAGTTGTTCCAGACTTTCAATGTCGGTGTGACCGTTGGGGCTTAGCGATGCTTTACCTTCTGGAATGCCTCGAATGGCGGCAATTTCAGCGGTTACCTTTTCGGCGGGTAGAATGCCGCCCTTGCCGGGTTTTGCACCTTGAGCCAGCTTCAGCTCAATCATTTTGACTTCCTGATGAGCCGCGATTTCCTGAAGTTTATCGTCGCTGAGATTTCCTTCTTCGTCACGCACTCCGTATTTGGCGGTGCCGATTTGAAAGACAATATCGCAGCCGCCAGACAAGTGGTAAGGCGAGAGGCCACCTTCGCCTGTGTTCATCCAAATGCCGGCTTGCTTCGCGCCGTTTGATAATGCGCGTACCGCCACAGAAGACAGTGAGCCAAAGCTCATCGCCGAGATATTAAAAACACTGGCAGCGGCATAGGGTTCTCTGGCATAACCTTCGCCGAAACGCACCGGCTCTGCATTTTTGAATTCATGTTTCAGTTTTGGGAACAGGGCATTGAGGAAAACGATATCGCCGGCCTGATTGAGAGGGCGAGTTGAACCGAAAGCGGTCGTGGTATCAATATTTTTGGCAGCTTGATACACCCAGCTGCGTTGAGCCCGGTTGAAGGGCAATTCTTCGCGATCCATTGCGAAAAAGTATTGCCTGAAGAATTCACCCAGATGCTCGAACCAATAGCGAAACCGCCCTATTACCGGGTAATTGCGTCGAATAGCATGACGTGTTTGGCGTACATCGACGATGTACATATAGATAATGACGCCGATCAGAGTAAGCAGTAAAAGCAACAAGAGCAGGGCGGCGTAATCAATAATTAGCGCGGCCGTGCCGTGCAGAATATCGCTGAGCATCGTGATTTTCCTTCAGGCTGTTATACGTTAGGATGCAATTCATTATAAACCTCGTCTTATACAGGGCTACTGTTAAAATTCAGTGGCGTGATAGCGCTGGATAGGATTCATTCCAGCCCGACGAGACACTTATTCCGGGAGAGCAATAATATGAGTGTATGGGGTATCGGCTTAACAGAAGCTGGCGCAGCTGAAAATATGGTTTGGCAGGAAATCGGCGAAGTCGTCCCCAAGCCCGGAGAAGTCCTTATTCAAGTTGCCTATGCCGGGGTTAATCGCCCGGATGTCTTCCAGCGCATGGGTTTGTATCCGCCACCGCCGGGAGCCAGCCCGATTATGGGACTGGAGGTGTCCGGCGAAATCATTGCCCTTGGGGACGGAGTGAGTGACTGGCAAGTCGGCGATAAGGTTTGTGCTCTCTGTAATGGCGGAGCCTATGCACAGCAGGTGGTCGTGCCAGCGGGTCAGTGCTTGCCGATTCCAGAAGGACTAGGCATGGCGGAGGCCGCCGCATTGCCGGAAACCTGTTTCACGGTGTGGACCAATGTCTTTGATCGCGGTCGGCTGCAGGCCGGTGAACGTTTTCTGGTCCATGGTGGTGCCAGCGGCATTGGTACCACAGCCATCCAAATGGCCAAAGCCATGGGTGCTGAGGTTTATGCCACTGTCGGCAGCGAAGCCAAGCAGAAAGCCTGCCTGGAGTTAGGGGCTGAGCAAGTGTGGAATTATCAGCAGGATGATTTTGAAACGGCCTCCTTCGAAGCCAGTGGGGGCAATGGAGTCGATGTTATTCTGGATATGGTGGGTGGAGACTACATTCAGAAGAACCTCAAAATGGCCGCCAAAGACGGTCGAATTGTAAGTATTGCCTTTTTACGTGGTGCGAAAACAGAAGTCGATTTCCGGGCAATGATGATTAAACGCTTGACGCTGACGGGTTCGACGCTAAGACCTCAGAGCGATGAAGAAAAATCAGCGATCGCTCAAAACTTGCAGAAGCACATCTGGCCACTTATCTCAGCGGGTAAATTCAGGCCGAAGATGGCAGCAGAGTTTTCCATCAAAGATGTTGCCGACGCGCACAAGCTGATGGAATCCCATGATTTGATCGGCAAAATTGTTCTGGCTCTGGATTAACCGGATTGAATCCGAGAGATGCCCATGGCTGATAAAAAATGCCCGCGCTGCCCTGAGGAAGTACTGATACAGCATCGCTATGAGCGACAGGAGCTGGACTTGTGTCGCACTTGTGGCGGCCTCTGGTTTGACAAGGACGAAGTTAATGCGGTGATACGGGCCAAGAATCCTGATATTGAACTCAGTTGTTTCAAGGAAAGCTTCGGACAGAGTTTGGGTGAATCGGATATAGAATGTCCGACTTGCCAGCTCAATATGCAGCGTCACCACCTTCTGGAGCACTTTCATCTGGAAATCGATATTTGCCTTCACTGTGAAGGCAGTTGGCTGGATCGAGGGGAGTTGCCTCCTGTTGAACAAAGCCCCGAGCTGGAATCTCATCTCCAGGAATTAAATAAAGGCTTGAGTTGGAAAACCTATTTTTTCCAGCTGCTGCTGCAAATGCCCGTCGAGTTCAATGCCAAGGCAAAGTGTATCCCCTGGGTGAATTACAGTTTGCTTGCCTTAAATATTCTGATTTTCCTGGCCTACTTTTTTAACGATACCAGTTATAACTGGGTTTTGAATAATTTTGCGATGACGCCCTCAGTTGTCGCGGAGGGCAACCAATTGTGGGCGCTAATGAGCTGTGTTTTTTTGCACGGCTCGGTCTGGCATTTGGGTGCGAACATGTATTTTCTCGCCATCATTGGAGACAACCTTGAAGATACTTTAGGGCATATTTCCTATTTACTGCTGTATTTGGCTTGCGGCCTGTTGGCATCGTTGGGCACGATGATATGGCGTCTGGGGTCCGATATTCCATCCATTGGCGCCAGTGGTGCGATTGCCGGATTGTTTGCGATGTATATGATCTGGTTTCGCCACGCCAGCCTGAGTTTTATGTTTATTCTTTATCAGAAAAAGCTTTCAGTGGTTTGGTTTTTCGCCCTGTGGGTAGGCTTGAATATTTTCGGTTTATTTTTTCTCGATGATGGTATGGATTATCCTGCGCACATCGCGGGTTTTGTGGCGGGGCTAATGTTCGCTTTTCTCTTGAAAGACTGGATACACAGAAAGAATCCTTTGCTGAGCATATTGAGGCACGAATCCATCCAGCTAAAGCGCTAGTTTTATCGGAGTTGATTATGGCAAAACCTCTCGATGGTTTGCGGGTTATTGAAGTTGGCCAATTGCTGGCAGGGCCCTTCGCGGGTTCCATGTTGGCGTACTTTGGTGCAGAGGTCATTAAAGTTGAACCTCCTGGGGGAGACCCTATTCGCGGTTGGCGTGAACTCAATCAGGGCACATCCTTTTGGTGGTATAGCCTGGCGCGCAATAAGAAAAGTGTTTGTATCGATTTAAAACAGGAAGATGGCCGAGCCATTTTGAAAGAACTGCTGGGCGATGCTGATGTTCTGGTGGAAAACTTTCGTCCTGGTGTAATGGAAGATTGGGGGCTCGGCCCGGACGACATCAAATCCATCAATCCTGGCTTGGTATACGCGCGCATTTCTGGTTATGGGCAAGACGGCCCTAATGCGACGAAGCCGGGGTTTGCGTCGGTGTGCGAAGCTTACTCAGGCTTTCGCCACGTGAACGGTTTTCCCAACGAAGCACCAGTACGTCCTAACCTGAGTATTGGCGACACCATTGCAGGAATTCATGCGGCATTGGGTATTGCCTTGGCTTTGTTGGAGAGGCAAAAATCGGGTGAAGGCCAGACCATCGATGTGGCATTGTATGAAGCCATGTTTAATCTGCTTGAGGCCGTTGTGCCGGAATACTCGGGTGCGGGTGCCGTGCGAGAAGCCTCGGGTACAACAGTCACTGGTATTGTACCGACCAATACCTACCGCTGTGGTGATGGAAAGTTTGTGGTGATTGGTGGCAATGGTGATTCTATTTTCAAACGCTTGATGACCGGAATCGGTCACTCGGATCTCGCGGAAGATCCTCGTTTGGCGAATAATGCCGGCCGTGTGGAACATGAAGAAGAGATTGATCAAATTCTTTCCGGTTGGTGCTCCGCACGGCCCATTGCCGATGTGCTTTCTGTGATGGCGGAGCAACGGGTACCCGCAGGGCCAATCTACAATGTAGAAGATATGTTGGAAGATCCTCACTATCAGGCACGTGGTATGTTTGAGCGCGTGGAAATCGACGGCAAACCATTGGATATCCCGGCCATATTGCCCAAGCTTGGACGTACTCCCGGTCGCACGGAATGGGTGGGCCCTGAATTGGGGGCTCATAATCAGGAAGTGTTGCAGGGGCTTGGGAAGAGTGCTGACGATATTACGCGCTTGCAAAGCGAAGGCGTTGTCGGCTAGAAATAGTTAAAGTGGCTGTGTCGTTTGTTTTTAATTTCTTCTGAAAAGTAGTCAGAACTTCAAAAGAAAATAGATCGAAGAAACGGGCGCTTTCTTTCCGTGAAAGCACCCGTTTGAGGGGATTTTTTAAGTCCTGCTTACAACATGCTGCGCAGCATCCAGGCGGTTTTTTCGTGAATCACCATGCGATCAGAAATCAGCGACGCGCTGGATTCATCATCGGCTTCCTGAGCCTTGCCCAAAACCTCACGGCAGGTACGTACCACCTGTTCATGGGCTTCGGTTAACAGCACCAGCATTTCGGTCGGGGCCGGTACACCATCAACTTCCTTGATCGAGCTCAGCTCCGCAAAGGCTTTGTATGTCCCTGGGGCCGGGTAGCCTAAGGTGCGAATACGCTCGGCAATTTCATCCACGGCGGTGGCAAGTTCGGTGTAGTGTTCTTCGAACATCAAATGCAGCTCGCGGAACTGGGGGCCGGTCACATTCCAGTGGAAGTTATGGGTTTGCAGATAAAGAGTGTAGCTATCCGCCAGCAAATGGCTGAGGCCTTGTGCAATGGACGCTCTGTCTTGATCGCTGATACCGATATTGATGGTTCTGTTCTGGCTCATAATCCTTTCCTTAACGAGTTCAGTGGAATGGTTCAATATATGTGCTTCAATGTGTGTTGTTCAATGAAGTATGGTGTAACTATAGTCGGGTCATGTGGTTAGTTAAAATTAATTAAATGAATCGGGCTTATAGTTTTTGGATATCTTTGTTTGTGGAATACTGGGGCAAGCTACTTAGGTTGGACTTTTCTAACCTTAAGTCTAATAAATTAGACTTTTACGAACATAGCCTTTGGTGCAAACTAGGCTTATCTTCACAATTTAGCAAAATCTCTGCGGGATTGGCGGTTTAAGTCTCCCGTTATGCTGAAATTGCCTATTATAGTAGTACGGCTTTGCCGACACTCAGCAACTTTAAGGAGACACCTATGCTTGAGCTCAAGCGTCCCGATTTACTGCGTACCCAATCTTATATTAATGGTCAGTGGGTCGATGCCGACAATGGCGCGACTGTTGAAGTTCGCAATCCCTCTACCGGTGATGTTGTTGCAACCGTTGCCAGTTTAAGTGAGGTCGAAACTCGCCGTGCTATCGAGTGCGCTGAGGAGGCAATGAAAGCCTGGCAGAAGGCGAGCTGTAAAGAGCGTGCCAAAGTTCTGCGTACCTGGTATGACCTGATCATGGCCAACCAGGAAGATCTGGCGAAAATCCTGACGGCTGAGCAGGGCAAACCACTGGCAGAATCAATGGGTGAGATTGCCTATGGTGCTTCTTATATGGAATGGTTTGCTGAAGAAGCCAAGCGTATTGACGGTGATGTGATCCCCGCGCCTTCCAACGACAAGCGCATTGTGATCATTAAACAGCCGGTAGGTGTGGTGGCGTCCATTACGCCATGGAACTTCCCGAATGCCATGATTACCCGAAAAGTTGCGCCGGCCATTGCAGCAGGTTGTACGGTTGTTGGTAAACCGGCTACGGAAACTCCGCTGTCTGCTCTGGCCTTATGTGTGCTTGCCGAAGAAGCGGGTGTACCGGCGGGCGTTATGAATATGGTTGTGGGTTCAAGCTCACGTGCGATCGGCGGCGAAATGACGTCCAACCCGATCGTCAAAAAAGTTACCTTCACGGGTTCTACCCCGGTGGGCAAAGTGTTGATGGAACAGTGTGCCGGCACGGTTAAGAAGACCTCGATGGAGCTGGGTGGTAACGCGCCGTTTATTGTTTTTGATGATGCGGATTTGGATGCGGCTGTGGCAGGTGCTGTTGCATCCAAGTATCGCAATGCGGGTCAAACCTGTGTGTGTTCAAACCGTATGCTGGTGCAGGAAGGTATTTACGATGCCTTTGTTGAAAAACTGGCGGCGGCGGTTGCTGAATTCAATGTGGGCGACGGTTTTGGTGATGGCGTTACCATGGGTCCATTGGTAAATGCCAAAGCGGTAAACGATGTCGATGCTATGGTACAGGATGCTGTTGATAAAGGTGCAACACTGGCTGCGGGTGGTCAGCGTTCCGATTTGGGCGATTGCTACTACGAGCCAACCATTCTGACTCAGGTAAGTCAGGACATGCGCGTGTTCAGTGAAGAGATCTTTGGCCCGGTGGCTCCGATATTCAAGTTCAGCACCGAAGAAGAAGCTATCGCGATGGCGAATGACACTGAGTTCGGTTTGGCCGCGTATTTCTATACTCGCGATGTCGGCCGAGTATGGCGTGTGGGTGAAGGCCTGGAGTACGGTATTGTTGGCATCAACGAAGGCATTATTTCTAACGAAATGGCGCCATTCGGTGGTGTGAAAGAATCCGGTTCCGGTCGTGAAGGTTCCAAGTACGGTATGGACGATTACCTGGAATTGAAGTACATGTGCATGGGCGGCATCGACAAGTAATCCTTATCCGAAAGCAGTGTTGAGCTGTTGAATAAAAAAGGCCGAGCATTTACATGTTCGGCCTTTTTTATTGTTCCTTTTTTCGTTTCTGTTTATTTTATTCTGCACTTTTTAAATTGTAGGCTTCCTGCAGATGCTGACAAAAAACGGACAGAGCTTTGTTGCCACTGTTGTTTTTAAAGCAGGCAGCAATGTTTGCCTGGTAGCCGAAACGCTGTGCATTTAAGCGTTTTAGCTCCCCTTGTTCTACCAGTTCGCTGGCATAGTGTTCCGGGAAATAACCAATGTATAAGCCGGTCTGCAGTAAGGCAAGGCGGGCCTCATAGTGGTAAGCCGTCGCACGGCGTTGCAGTTTGTTGATGACCTGGCTGGCTTGAGGATTGGTTTGGATGCCCGGGTGAACAAAGCGTTGTTGTTTGATGGTGTCTTCGCTGATGGCGTCGCTTGCGGTTTCAAAAAGCGGATGTTCTTTGCCACAGTACAATTGATATTGTTCCTGATAAAGTGGCAGATAACTCACGGAACCGAGTTCGCGATGACAGGGAATAAAGCCGATATCGGCACGTCCGGCCAAGAGTGCACGTTCAATTTCTGGCAGTACTTCCGTTGCGATAGAAATTTCCACATCCGGTGCTTGTTCGGCGAAGCGACGTAAAATTTCAGTGAGCAAAAAGTTTTCTTTGTCTCCGAGAATTGCATCACTGCAGAGAATTTTCAGTTCACCACTCAATTGATTGTGCAGAGCGCTGATCTGGCTGCGAAAACCTTCGAGAGCAGACAGAAGTTGCAAGCAGGCCTGGTACACCTGTTTGCCATCGTCGGTCAGTGCAAATCCGCTGCGCCCTCGACGGCAAAGAATCAGGCCTAAACGCGCTTCCAGATCAGCCATGTGCGTACTGATGGTCGAGCGGGCGATATTCAATTCGGTTTCGGCGGCGCTAAAGCCTCCGCACTCGGCGACGGCCTTAAAAATTCTTAATAAGCGAACATCGACATCATTAATTTTTCTTTGCAGGGGCATGGTATTGCTCTTTCAATAAGGCCAAAAACAAAGCCAGTAAACGATCGCTCAGGGCGTCTTTGCGGTGAACTGCACTGATATCGCTGTGATAAAATTTATTGCGGGCTTTGAGTGTACGAAGTTTTCCCGCCTCAACCAAGGGGGCGGCAAAGTGTTCGGGTAAAAATCCGATATAAGCGCCCGACAAAATTAATTGGGCTCGGGATTCCATATGGCCTGCGCTCGCCCGGCCATTAAAATTCTGGGTCAGTTTTTGAATCTCGGGGTTAAGCTGATAGCCGGCGTGTACAAAAGCCTGCTCGGCCAGTTGTTCTTCCGTAATATGGCGGTCATTTTTTTCAAACAGAAAGTGATTTTCAGCGCAGTAAAGGAGATGTTGTTCTTGATATAAGCGGTGGTACTGAAAATCCGGCAGGCTGCGGTGGTGAGCGATAATACCGAGGTCGATTTCCTTTTTGGCGAGCTGGTGTTCAATGTCTCGCTGGCTTGCGCTACTGAGTTTCAGGAATACATTTTTGGCTTTGTTCTGAAACTGGGCGAGGGTTTTATTGAGTTTCAGGTTTTTATCGTAGAGCGTGCCATCGGTAATGGTCAGCCGCAACTCACCACTCATATCGGCATGCTTGAGGCTGTCGATATGGCGATCAAAGGCCTCGGCGCTGGCCAGTAAGTTCAGGGCTTCGCGATAGACAGACTCACCCGCGCTCGTCAGTGCAAAGCCGGCCCGGCCCCGGCGGCACAAGCTCGTCCCCAAGCGGTGTTCCAGTTCCGCCATATGGTTGCTGATGGTGGATCTGGCGAGGTTCAATTCCCTCTCCGCTGCGGAAAAACCACCGTTGTCCACCACAGTGACGAAGATTTTCAGTAATTTGATGTCGGCGTTCATGGTGATCTGGGCTTGATGTTAATGATTTTTTAGTTCGAAAATATCAACCTATGTGTTGAATTGTAGGGGTTTATCGAATTGATGTCTCGTTTAAACTACAGGTCCTGAAGATGAATTTGAACGCCCCCGCAGTGGTGGCGAAAAACATCGATCCCCGTCGATTGATTACGATAAAGAAACAGGTGAGATATGACTGATAAGGTTTTGTACGAGCCACTGGGTGGCAATGATATGCCCCGTTTTGGTGGCCCTGCGACGTTTATGCGTTTGCCCGCCGTAGATCTGGATGAGCATCTGGATGTGGCCTTTCTGGGGGTGCCGTTGGATATTGGCACTTCAAACCGTCCAGGTGCACGCCTGGGGCCTCGTGAAATTCGCGATGAGTCTCGTATGTTGCGTCCGTTTAACGTGTCTACCGGTGCCGCACCTTTCGACAGTTTAACCATCGCTGACAGCGGTGACGTGCCGATTAATACATTCAACTTGCAGAAAAGTATCGACATTATCGAAAACTTTTACGATGAGGTGATGGCCAAAGACATTATGCCGCTCACTATGGGTGGTGATCACACGATTGCTTTGCCGATTCTCCGCGCCCTGAAAAAGAAACATGGTCCGGTTGGCTTGGTGCATGTGGATGCTCATGCGGACATTAATGACCATATGTTTGGTGAGCGCATTGCCCATGGCACGCCTTTTCGTCGCGCAATGGAAGAGGGCTTACTGGATGGTGAGCGCGTTGTGCAAATTGGATTGCGTGGCACGGGTTATTCTCCGGATGAGTATCAGTGGTCTCGCGATCAGGGATTCCGGGTGGTGCAGGCCGAAGAGTGCTGGCACAAGAGTCTGGACCCATTGATGGCGGACGTTCGCGAGCAGTTGGGTGATGGTCCGGTCTATATCAGTTTTGATATTGATGGTCTGGATCCGGCCTATGCACCGGGTACTGGAACCGCTGAGGTCGGCGGTCTGACGGTGCACCAGGGTTTAGAGATTGTGCGTGGTTGTAAAGGTCTGAATGTCGTAGGTGGTGATTTGGTTGAGGTTTCACCGCCGTTTGATACCACTCACAATACATCGGTTGTTGCTGCGAATCTGCTGTATGAAATGCTTTGTGTCCTGCCAGGTGTGGAATACCACGAGTACAGCTAAGCCTTTTTATTGCCGGCTTTTATCTTTTGCCGGTGGCTCTGGCATAATGCCCCTTTTTTACTGCGGTCAACGATCCGCAGCAGTCGTGAAGGGGCCATTATGCTGGACGGTAAGAGCGTTGTTTTAATCGGTATGCCTGGCGCAGGCAAGAGCACTATTGGCGTGATGCTGGCGAAAGAGCTGGCAAAAGATTTTATCGATACCGATATTCTTATCCAATCCAGTGAAAATGCCACATTGCAGGAAATCATGGACGAAGGTGGTTATCTGCATCTCCGCGACATCGAAGCCGATGTCATTCAAAATGCCCATTATCACAATCACGTGATTGCCACTGGTGGCAGTGCGGTCTACAGCGAGGAGGCGATGAAGCATTTGGCCACTTTGGGACCGATTGTGTACCTGGAAGCGAGCCTGGCTGAATTGCGTCGTCGTATTCACAACTATGAAAGCCGTGGCATCGCTCGACGTGAAGACCAGAGCTTCGAGGATGTCTTCGACGAACGCACTTTGCTGTATCGACGTTATGCCGACATCACCATAGATGGTGATGGCCGCAGCCAGGGCGCTGTGCTAAAAACGACCGTTGAAAAGTTATTGGCCCTGTAGCTGAGGCGAGGTATTCGTTTTACCCTCGTCTAAGCTATTGTCTTGATTATTGTGGTAAATGTTACCGCTACAACACGATAAGGAATCTTATATGGCGCGAATTCTGTTGATCTGCAGTGTATTGGTCCTGGCGTCTTGTTCGGGTTTGTCGAAAGAAGAGTGCCAAACCGCGGATTGGGAAGCACTGGGCTTTGAAGATGGTGTCGTGGGCAAAAGCCTGGAAACCATCGGCGATTATCGGGAAAGCTGTGCCAAACATGGTGTGCGTATTGATCTGGAGCGCTACAAGTACGGGCGTACTGTCGGTCTTAAGGACTTCTGTCAGCCAAGCTCTGCTTACCAGGCCGGGCGACGCGGTTACGTTTATAAAGGCGTCTGTCCGAGCGATCTTGAGGATGCGTTTGTAGGGCCTTATGAAGAGGGCCGTACTGTTTATCTGGCGGAATCCCGACTGCGCAGGGCAGAATCCGACTTAAATTCAGCGGAAAACACCATCGATCGTATTGAGCGCGATATTCGCAACCGCGAGAAGGTGTTGTTGGATGACAAAACCGAGGGTGATAAGCGTCGTCAGATTTACAATCAGATTGAAGATTTGAAGCGTGATCTGTATCGGGAAAAACAGAAGATTCGCGATTTGCACGAAGAGGTGTATCAGGCACGTCGTGATTTCGAGGATGTGCAGGCCCAATACGGACGGTAAGCCTGAAGAGAGAAGGCTCTATTGAGCTGGATCAGGAAACAAAAAACCCGGCCTTGGCCGGGTTTTTTAATGAGTGGCTTATTCGGCCATCTCTTTCAGCTTCTTCAATGGGCGAATCTTCACCTGAATTGAAGCGGGCTTGGCTTTGAACATGGTCTCTTCACCAGTGAACGGGTTGATACCCTTGCGCGCTTTTTTCGCAGGCTTTTTCACAGTGGTGATTTTCATCAGGCCAGGCAGAACGAATTCGCCACAGGCACGCTTTTTGATGTGGCCTTCGATAACCGCTGATAGCTCTTCCAGTACAGCAGATACCTGTTTTTTGCTCAGCTCGGTATTTTCGGCGATCTGATTCAGCATTTGAGTTTTATTGTAGCGTTCCTTCACCGCTTTAATTTTACGCTCTGGCGCTGCAGCTTTTTTCGCTGGAGCCTTCTTAGCAGGTTTACGAGCAGCCATAATCCGTTCCTTTATAATATTTGGGTATCGTGTTTATCAATAAGGTTCTCCGCTCTTCTAAGAAAAGTCTCAGTGAGCAAAAAAACCTATATATACAGTCTTTCAAGCACCGCTTAAACGGCTGAGCCTATGTATATAGTATTTAAACGACCCTAGCAACCAAAAATGTGCTTAAAATCCCAATTATTTGTGATTCCTTGATTTCCTCCAAAACCCGGATTGAGCCGCCTGAACCAAGGGTGAATATTTCCCCCAAATGAGTGCATTTGGGTGTTTGTCAGCGGGCGAGGCTGGGGTATAATTGCCGGCTTTTTGAGCGGGGCAGGCCAAGGCTGAGCCCGGCCGATGAAAACACCGCGAGATAGCAATGAAGAGGAAGTCGGCCCCGGCGCCGATGAAGACGATTTTATGCCGATTTATGAATACCAGTGCCAGGATTGCGGCCACCAGATGGAAGCATTGCAGAAAATTAGCGATGAACCATTACAAGACTGCCCCGCCTGCAATCAACCCCAGCTGCAGAAGCTGATCTCAGCCGCAGGTTTCCGCCTGAAAGGCAGTGGTTGGTACGAAACGGATTTTAAATCGGGCAATAAAAAGAACCTGGCCGGCGATAGTGCCCAGTCCTCCGGTTCTAACAGCGGCAGCTAAACCGCCAAGTTCACAGCAATTTAACGTAGGCCAAAAGCCGAATTAACAGGAAAGCAACATGCGTTCTATCTACGGAGGCACTTTAAACGCCTCACACATTGACCAAGAAGTAACCTTGTGTGGCTGGGTAGATACCCGCCGTGACCACGGTGGCGTTATCTTTATCGACCTGCGTGATCGCGAAGGTATCGTTCAGGTTGTATTTGATCCGGATGGCCAGGATGATTTCAGCCGTGCCGAGCGTGTTCGCAGTGAGTTTGTTCTGCAGGTGAAAGGCAAGGTTCGCGCTCGTAGCGCCGAAACCGTAAACAGCAATATGGCGACCGGTGAGATCGAGGTTTATGGCACAGAGCTGGAAATCCTCAACGAATCCGCACCGGTACCTTTCCAGATGGACGAATATACCAATGTGGGTGAAGACGTTCGTTTGAAGTATCGCTACCTGGATTTACGTCGTGATGAAATGCAGAACAATCTGCGTCTGCGTTCAAAGGTCACCACGGCGATTCGTAACTATCTGGATGACAACGGTTTCCTGGATATAGAAACCCCGATTCTGACTCGTGCTACGCCTGAAGGTGCCCGTGATTATCTGGTGCCATCACGTACTCACGACGGTAAGTTCTTTGCTCTGCCGCAATCACCTCAGTTGTTCAAGCAGTTGCTGATGGTATCCGGTTTTGACCGTTATTATCAGATCGCCAAGTGCTTTCGTGATGAAGATCTGCGTGCTGATCGTCAGCCAGAATTTACCCAGATCGATTTGGAAACCTCTTTCATGAGTGAAGAGGAAATCATGGCGGTTACCGAAGGCATGATTCGCAAGTTGTTCCAGGAAATTAAAGGTGTGGATCTGGGTGACTTCCCGCGTATGCCGTTTGCCGAAGCCATGGAAAAATACGGTTCCGACAAGCCAGACTTGCGTCTTCCCCAGCAGTTGGTCGAAATCAAAGACCTGCTGAAAGACATCGAGTTTAAAGTCTTCGCTGGCCCGGCTAATGATCCGAGCTGCCGCGTAACTGCATTGAAAGTTGACGGTGGTGCTCAGCTGTCTCGCAAGCAAATCGACGAATACACCAAGTTCGTCAGCATCTACGGTGCGAAAGGTTTGGCCTGGATCAAGGTTAACGAGATTGAAAAGGGCATCGAAGGTCTGCAATCCCCAATCATTAAATTCCTGGGCGACGAAGTGACCATGGCGGTTATGGAGCGCACCGGTGCGAAGAATGGCGACATCGTGTTCTTCGGTGCTGACAAGGCCAAGGTCGTGAGTGAAGCGCTGGGTGCTTTGCGTTGTAAGCTGGGTGAAGATCTGGATCTGTACACCTCTGAGTGGGCGCCATTGTGGGTGGTTGATTTCCCGATGTTCGAAGAGATCGACGGCGGTTGGACGGCATTACATCACCCGTTTACCGCACCTTCTTGTACGCCGGAAGAGCTGAAGGCCAACCCGGGTACAGCTTTGTCCCAAGCCTACGATATGGTACTGAATGGTACCGAGCTGGGTGGTGGTTCTGTTCGTATTCACCGCCAGGACATGCAACAAACGGTATTCGAAATTTTGGGTATTGAAGAAGCTGAGCAGGAAGAGAAGTTTGGCTTCCTGTTGGATGCACTGAAGTATGGTGCGCCGCCGCATGGTGGTTTGGCATTTGGTTTGGATCGTCTGATCATGTTGATGACCGACTCAAGCTCCATCCGTGATGTCATTGCTTTCCCGAAAACCCAGACAGCGGCCTGTGTCATGACTGATGCCCCGGGCGCAGTAAATACCCTTCAGCTCAATGAATTGAACATTCGTTTGAAGCAGAAAGAAAAGCCTGCTGAAGAATAAGCGGATATTACAGCCCATGGTATCTGCGATGGGCTGTTTTCTTTGGCTGATTTTTCTTGTTGCTTTGCAGTGGCCATACCTTTATTTAAGGTCATAATAACTGTACAAAGATCCTCTCTTGTCAGTCATCTCTTTATTTCTCGTTATAATAATTTCTATATTTTGATCAAATCCAGCCTCTCTGGCGCTATGTTATAGTGCAATCCAAGCAAGTCTTTTGACATATCTCTTTCGAGCAACATCGGAGTTTTTATGGCCGGTCACAGTAAGTGGGCGAATATTCGTCATCGTAAAGCGGCTCAGGATGCCAAGCGTGGCAAGGTGTTTACCAAGCTGATTCGCGAGCTGGTGGTCGCTGCCAAGGGTGGGCCAAACCCGGAAGACAACCCCCGTTTGCGAGCGGCTGTTGATAAAGCTCTGGGCGCAAACATGAAACGCGACACCATCGACAAAGCTATTGCACGTGGTGCAGGCAATGCCGACGGCGATAATTATGAAGAGCTTACCTATGAAGGTTACGGTGTATCCGGGGTGGCGATTCTCGTTGAATGCATGACTGACAATAAAAACCGTACAGTCGCTGAGGTGCGTCATGCGTTCACTAAGCGCGGCGGAACATTGGGAACTGATGGTTCTGTGGCCTATTTGTTTTCACGCACTGGGCAGATCCATTTCCCGGCCGGGGTTGATGAGGAAGATTTGATTGATGCGGCTCTGGAAGCTGGTGCGGAAGATGTGCAAACCCACGATGATGGTTCTTTCGAAGTGCTGACTTCCTTCGAAGATTATCTCCAGGTCAAAGACAGCTTGCTTGCCGCCGGATTTGAGCCTGAGCATGCTGAAGTGGCCATGGTGCCATCCACTACCGTACCTCTGGATAAGGGTGCCGCTGAAAAGACGCTGGCCCTGATTGATATGCTGGAAGAGCTGGATGATGTTCAGAATGTCTATTCAAACGCAGAATTCTCAGCGGAAGTGATGGAATCCCTGGGCTAGCCCTTTGCTTCAAGAGCTTTGGCTCTGGGGCTATGGAAAGGCCTGACTTGGTAGGGATTGGCCCCTTGACCCCGGGGCTGGCATCGGCCAAACTACTGGATAAATTCACAGTTGTTTGATTTGTTCGATATTCTGGCAGGCTATGACCGACACTCTACGGGTTCTGGGGATCGACCCCGGTTCATTAAAGACAGGCTTTGGCGTGATCGATGTGCATCGTTCGCGTAATGCCTATGTTGCCTCCGGTGTTATTCGCCTGCCGTCTGAGCGCCCCCTGCCTGAACGTTTGAAAATTATCTTTGATTCCATGCTGGAGGTGATTGATGAATATCGCCCCCACGAGATTGCGGTCGAGCAGGTCTTTATGTCCAAGAGCGCCGGGTCCGCGTTAAAGCTGGGCCAGGCCCGTGGTGCTGCTATTGTGGCAGGCACGTTTCGAGATATCCCCATTGCTGAATATGAAGCCAAGAAGGTTAAGCAGTCGGTAGTGGGCAGTGGCGCCGCCGATAAACAACAGATGCAACAGATGACCAAGACCCTGTTGAAGCTATCGGATGTCCCTCAGGAGGATGCGGCCGATGCTTTGGCGGTCGCGCTATGCCATATCAATTCACGTCGGCACTTCTCCCAGTTGGGGGATGTGCGCCAGTATCGACGTGGCCGGGTAGTGTAAGCGACCCTGTACAAACAAACTCTCTATAAAGAACGAAGAAAGGAAAGATTATGATTGGTCGCTTGAGTGGGCGAATTCTGGAAAAGCAGCTGCCCATCGTGCTGTTGGATGTGCAGGGCGTTGCCTATGAAGTCCAGGTTCCCATGACCAGCATTTATCGCCTGGGTGCAGTGGGTGACTCCGCCGTGCTGCATACGCATTTGTCGGTCAGCGAAACCGCACAGCAGCTGTTTGGTTTTGCCGAGAAAAAAGACCGTGAGCTGTTCCGGATTCTGATCAAAATTAACGGCGTTGGCCCCAAGATGGCGCTGGCTATTCTCTCCGGTATGGAAGCCAGTGATCTGGTGAATTGCGTGATGAGTGACAATGTGACGGCCTTGGTTAAAGTGCCGGGTGTGGGCAAGAAAACCGCCGAGCGTTTAATCATCGAACTGCGCGATAAACTCAAGGATTGGGAGTTGCCCAGCATGCCGTTGGCCGAACTGGAAGCGGCCAGCGCAGCCAAGGTGTCCAATGCGGCTCAGGAAGAGGCCGAAAGCGCCCTCGTTGCTCTCGGTTACAAACCAGCCGATGCGAGCAAAATGATATTGGCAACCAGCAAACAGTTTGCCGAGGAAATTTCCGGCGCCGAGGATTTGATTCGTCTGGCTCTGAAACGTACCTTGAATCTACCCGCTGCCTAACAGGTTGTAGCCATGATCGAAAAAGACGACTTACAGGCTGAACGCATCATTTCTCCTCAAGCTCGTGTGCAGGAAGAGGTGGTTGACCGCGCTGTGCGCCCCAAAGCTTTGGCGGATTATGTGGGGCAGCCGGTGGTGCGAGAGCAGATGGAGATCTTTATCGGCGCCGCCAAAAAGCGCGGTGAAGCTCTCGATCATACGTTGGTGTTTGGTCCGCCTGGCCTGGGTAAAACCACATTGGCCAACATTATTGCCAATGAAATGCAGGTCGACCTGAAAACCACCTCTGGCCCTGTGCTGGAAAAGGCGGGCGATTTGGCGGCATTGATGACCAATCTTGAACCCGGCGATGTGCTCTTTATTGATGAGATTCACCGATTGAGCCCTATGGTAGAGGAAGTGCTTTATCCGGCGATGGAAGACTATCAGCTGGACATTATGATCGGTGAAGGTCCGGCGGCGCGCTCCATTAAACTGGATTTGCCGCCGTTTACGCTTGTGGGAGCGACGACACGAGCAGGCTTGCTGACTTCGCCCTTGCGCGATCGCTTTGGCATTGTTCAGCGCTTGGAGTTTTACAGTGTTGAAGACCTTAGCAGCATCGTTGCGCGCTCGGCTCGCTTGATGGGTATTGAGATGGATTCAGAGGGTGCCCATGAAGTGGCTCGCCGCAGCCGTGGTACGCCGCGTATTGCCAATCGCCTGCTGCGCAGGGTGAGAGACTATGCCGAGGTACGTGGTGATGGTCGAGTGAGCAAGGACATGGCCGACAAGGCATTGAACATGTTGAATGTTGACCATCATGGCTTTGATCATATGGATCGACGTTTACTGCTCACCATGATCGAAAAATTCACCGGCGGACCGGTTGGGGTCGATAATCTGGCGGCTGCGATTAGTGAGGAGCGGGACACCATTGAAGATGTTCTTGAGCCTTACCTGATTCAGCAGGGCTATATGGTGCGCACGCCACGAGGTCGAATGGTAACCGACCTTGCCTACAAGCACTTTTCTATTGCACCTCCCGAGCGCTAAGACGCATTTTTCGAATCTGTCGGGCGGCCCGCGCAGGCTGCCCGTTGAATCAAACGGCTAGACCTCAATAACACTTTTCTCCCCTACTCAGAGCCTTCCCATTGGGCTACACTGCGGCCTTTTGCTTTGGCTTTTGCCCAACAACGTGGAGGCATTTTGAAAGAAGCCCAAAAAGGGGAATTTTCCCTGTCCGTACGCGTCTATATCGAAGATACCGACGCCGGTGGCATTGTCTATTACGTCAATTACCTGAAATTTATGGAGCGCGCCCGTACTGAGATGATGCGTTCTTTAGGCTTTGACAAGGCCGCTGTTGGGGGTGATGGCCAGCTAATGGTGGTACACTCGGCGGCGGTGAATTATCGCAAGCCCGCGCGTTTGGATGACGAGCTTCGAGTGAGTGCCAAAGTAATTCAGTGCCGCCGCAGTTATCTGGTGTTTCGCCAGGAAGTTCGTCGAGCGGGCAGCGAAGAATTGCTTTGCGAGGGTGAGATTAAAGTGGCCTGTGTCGATGGTCAGACCATGAAGCCCAAAGCCATGCCAAAGGCCATTACTGAAGCACTGAATACAGAGGAGTGATTGTCCGTCTCACGATGGTAATCTCTGACACTCAAACTATTGCACGTTTACATAAGAAATAAGGAAACTGAAACAAGATGCATAATGCCGAACCCTTATCCATTTGGGGCCTGATTGCCAATGCCAGCTTATTGGTTCAGCTAGTAATGGCGCTATTGTTTTTAGCCTCTGTTGTGTCCTGGGCCATGATTGTTCAGCGCGGTCTTTATCAGAGCAAAGCTAAAAAAGCCCTGGTTCAGTTTGAGCGCGAATTCTGGTCCGGTGTCGATCTCAATCAATTGTTCCGCCAGAGCAACAGCCGTTCTGCCAATGGCAAAGTGGATGGTGTTGAAAGCATTTTTCGCGCGGGCTTTAAAGAATTTACTCGATTACGCCAGCAGGTCAGTGCTGACCCGGATGCGGTGATGGAGGGTACCCAGCGTGCCATGCGCGTTGCCCTGGCTCGTGAAGAAGAAAAACTCGAACAGAGCCTGCCGTTTCTGGCCAGTGTGGCTTCGGTGAGTCCGTATATCGGCTTGTTCGGTACGGTTTGGGGCATTATGAATTCCTTCCGGGGCTTGGCCAATGTCCATCAGGCGACTTTGGCGACCGTTGCACCGGGTATTTCCGAGGCGCTGGTTGCGACCGCCATGGGCCTGTTTGCAGCGATTCCGGCGGTACTGGCTTACAACCGTTATTCGGCTCGTGCTGAAACCCTGAGCAATAGTTATGAAACTTTTGCGGAAGAGTTTTCTTCCATTCTGCATCGCCAAGTTCACGCCAAATAGGTATTGCCCATGAGTTGGAAACGCAGGGTAAAAAAGAAACCCATGGCGGAAATCAACGTTGTACCTTATATCGATGTGATGTTGGTGTTGTTGGTGGTGTTCATGGTGACGGCGCCTTTGTTGATGCAAGGTGTAAAAGTCGATCTTCCCCAGGCGCCATCTGCCCCGTTGGATGAAAAACAGGATGAGCCTTTAATTGTCTCTGTCGACAAAGCGGGTCTCTATTACCTGAATCTTGGAAAAGACGAAAAGGTCGCCAAGCCGATTGCTGAAATCACCGATACCGTTGCGAAGGTTTTGCGCCAAAAACCAACAACGCCTGTACTGGTGTGGGGTGACCACAGTGTTGATTATGGTCTGGTTGTTGGTCTGATGACCCAGCTACAAGCTGCCGGTGCGCCATCGGTGGGATTGGTGACCGAAGCCCCAAGGGAGAGCAATGCGCGCTAATCAAAAGGGCTTGGATAACCATCAGGCAGGTTTTGGTGGCGTTGGTATTTTGGTCAGCGTGCTGCTGCACGCCCTGTTGCTTGTGGCCGTGCTTTGCGGCTGGGAGAGCAGCGAAGAACCTCAAAAACGCCGGGTAACGCCAAAATATGTTCAGGCCAAGCTGGTTGAGGTAAAGCCGAAAAGCAAACCCAAGCCAGCCGCTAAGCCCAAACAAAAAATTATTGATCTGACGAAAAAGCGCAAAGAGGCGGAACGTCGCAAGCGCCTTGAGCAGGAAAAAGCCAAAAAACTCGCACGTGAAAAGGCCGAGAAGGATCGTAAGGCTAAAGCGGCTCGTGAAAAGGCGGCCAAGGATAAGGCCGCGCGAGAAAAGGCTGCACGGGAGAAGGCGGCAAGAGAAAAAGCCGCCAAAGAAAAGGCTGAGCAAGTTGCCCGCGAACAGGAATTGCAGCGTCAGATTGATCAGGAAATGCAGGCCGAACGTGAAGCTCTTCTGGCCGAACAGCAAGCCGAAGAAGACCAAATGGTGGCCCAGAGTTTTATCGGTTTGATTGCTCAGCGCGTTGAAAACAATTGGTCGCGCCCGGCTTCTGCCCGTAAAGGTATGCAGGTCGAATTGCGCATTCAGTTAGTGCCTACCGGGCGAGTCATTAATGTGACCGTTGTAAAATCCAGCGGTAATGCGGCTTTTGATCGCTCTGCCGAACAAGCGGTTAAAAAAGCCGAGCAGTTTCCTGAGTTGAAAAAATTACCGCCTGCGGTTTTTGAACGTAATTTCCGCCAGCTGCGTCTGGTGTTTAACCCTAAGGACTTGAGATTGTGATGACCATCCATCAACACATTAAATCATTGGCTTTGCTGTTGTTGCTGAGTGTCAGCAGTATGGTGAAAGCCGAATTGACCATTGAGATTACCCAAGGGGTAGACAACCCGGCGAAAATCGCGATTGTGCCGTTTTCCTGGTCGGGCAGTGGTCCCTTGCCTGAAAATGTTGCGGGAATTGTGGCTGCGGATTTGCTGCGCAGTGGTCAGTTCGAACCTATTCCGGAAGAAGATATGTTGTCTTTTCCGCAGGATGAATCGGAAGTGTTGTTTCGTGATTGGGCGCGCCTAGGAACTGAGTTCCTACTAATCGGCTCGATCAAACCCAGTTTATCTGCCATGGGCACCAGCGGTTATCGCCTCGACTTTCAATTGTTTGATGTGCTTGGCCAGCGCCGTATGCTGAATAAAAATGTCGTGGTGACTTCCAAAGGTTTACGCGATATGGCGCATTTTGCCAGTGATGAAGTTTACCAGGCGGTTACCGGAATTCGCGGTGCTTTCTCTACCAAGATGATTTACGTTGAAGCCAATCGCAATAGCCAGGGTAAATTGATTTATCGCCTGAATCGCGCTGATGTTGATGGTGCTCGCCCAAGCTTGCTATTGGAATCTGATGATCCTCTGTTGTCTCCAGCCTGGTCACCGGATGGCCAGCAGGTTGCTTATGTTTCTTTTGAAACCGGTCGCCCGGCGATTTTCCGTCAGGAGTTGGCCACCTCAAAGCGTGAACAGCTGACAAACTTTAAAGGTTTGAATGGTGCACCAGCCTGGTCACCGGATGGCAAAAGGCTGGCCATTACCTTGTCGAAAGACGGCAACCCTGAAATTTATATTCTGGAAATCGCCAGTCGTCGACTGACCCGTGTAACCAACCATTTTGCAATTGATACCGAGCCGAGCTGGACAGCGGATGGCAAGGGCATCATCTTTACGTCCAATCGCGGTGGCAAACCCCAGATTTATCAGAAGACTCTAGCGTCCGGTCGTGTTGAGCGTTTGACCTTCCTCGGAGATTATAATGCCCGTGCGCGTTTGTCGCCGGATGGCAAAACGCTGGTGGTAGTGAATCGCCAAAACGGTGTATTCCACATTGCGGCTCAGGATCTGGAAACGGGCGACCTAAGAATTTTGACGGAAACTCGTCTGGATGAATCTCCAACGATTGCACCAAATGGCGCCATGCTGATGTACGCGACCCGACATCGTGGCAAGGGAATATTGGCAGCTGTTTCTCTCGATGCCGGGGTGAAGTTCAGGTTGCCATCCCAGCGTGGTGATGTTCGAGAGCCGGCCTGGTCGCCATATTTTAATTAATATCGACACCTTTATGGTCGCTTTATGCTCCAGACCTTGACCTAGGCCCGCGAAGCCGGTATTCATAGGAAGATTTGGAAGCTATAATCGAATCGTAATAGTGGCGGGGTTTAATATCCAATTGTCTGATATCTGACAAATGGGGCGCCTCGCCAAGATTGAGCGGCTTGAGCCCGATTGCAAGACAATATTTTGTAGTATTTTGCGGTACCTAAATTGACTGATTTTTGCGCAGCGAGCGTATAAAGATTATTGGGAGTTAACTATGACACTTAAAACAATTAAAAATAGCTTGGGCTTGGCCTTTATTCTGGCAGCTATGGCCGGCTGTAGCAGCACAGGCACCAGCGAAGACGCTAATGCCAATGCCAACGGCTCTGCCAATGGTGCTGATTCCGGCGTTGCCACAGGTACTGCTGACAGTAACGGTTTAAGCAGCGGCGACAACAGCGATGCTTACGCTGAGTTAGACACCGTATTTTACTTCGATTTCGATCAAAGCCTGCTGCGTCCTGAGTCTCGCACCGCGTTGACTGGCCACGCCGCTCGTTTGAAAGCATCTGGCGACAACGTTCGTCTGGAAGGTCACGCTGATGACCGTGGTACCCGTGAATACAACATGGCTCTGGGTGAGCGTCGTGCCAACGCCGTACGTGACTTCCTGTTGCTGCAAGGCGTAAACGCCAGCCAACTGGAAACTGTCAGCTACGGTGAAGAGCGTCCAGCTCAAGACGGCACCAGCGATTACGCTCGTGGCCAAAACCGTCGTGTTGAATTGAAGTAAGTTATTTCAATGAAAGCTCCATTTTATACCGCTGCTTTTGCAGCGGTTTCTTTATCTGCTTCCCAACTGGCCTTCGCTCAGGCTCAGGTTGTTGATACCCAGCCGATTGTTGATAATCGCAGCCCAGCCATTTCCCAGGCGGCGCCTGCCACGGCGAACAGCCAGGCCCAGGTTTTTTATCAACTGCAGCAGCTACAGCAGGAAGTTCTTCAGCTGAGAGGTTTGGTTGAAGAGCAGGCTTTTGAAATCAAGCGTTTGAAGCAGCAACGCATGGACGACTATCTGGATCTGGATCGTCGCCTGGCGGCAGTATCGAAAACGGTCCCCAGTGCATCTCCAGGTGCAGCCATTAACCCGGCGGCAACCGTTGCCAACACGGTTTCAGCCGCGACTCAGCCTGCGTCCGCAGGAGATCTACAAGATTACCGCACCGCGATTGATCTGGTTTTGCATAAGCAAGACTACGATCAGGGCGAACAACTCCTGCTGCAACACATCAGTAACTATCCCAACAGTAAGTTCTTGCCGAACTCACAGTACTGGTTGGGCCAAATCTATCTGATCAAGCGTGATTATGAACAAGCGAAGCAGCGCTTCCTGATCGTAAAAGAGCAGTTCCCCAATCACGATAAGCATATCGATGCTGTATTCAAGCTGGGCAAGGCATATCACCTGCTGGGTGACAACGCCAACGCTATGCCTAATCTTCAAGAGGCCGCTAAAGACCCTGGTTCGGTAGGGAATTTGGCGAAGAAATACCTCGATAAGAACTTTCGCTAGTACTCGCTTCATTTAGCCAAGCGGCTCTGGAATAGGGGCGCCGAATTCTGTAGAATCGGCGCCCTTTGTTTGTCTGGCCAAAAAATGCACAGTGAGAAGTATGGACTCCAAGCAGCTTAGAATCACCGAAATCTTCCACTCTCTACAGGGGGAGGCGATCAGTGCGGGATTGCGCACGGTATTCGTTCGCCTGACCGGCTGTCCGCTGCGCTGTAACTATTGTGATTCGGAGTATGCTTTTTTTGGCGGCGAAAAAATGAGCCTGAAGGCTATTGTTGAAAAGGTGACATCCTACGACGCCGAGCATGTCTGCGTTACGGGTGGAGAACCCTTGTCTCAGCCGAACTGCCTTCCTCTGCTAAGTGCGCTGTGCGATGAAGGATTTGCGGTATCACTGGAGACCAGCGGTGCGATGCCGATAGATAGTGTAGATTCTCGCGTATCGAGGGTGATGGATCTGAAAACTCCGGATTCCGGCGAGGCTCACCGCAACCGCTATGAAAACATCGAATTGCTCAATCAGCACGACCAGCTCAAATTCGTGATTTGCAGCCGAGCGGATTACGAGTGGGCTCGATTTAAATTAGAAGAGTATAATTTAACCCAGAGGGTCGCTGAAGTGCTGTTTTCAGCGAGCCATGAAGAGTTACCGCATCGGGATTTGGCCGACTGGATTGTGGCAGATCGATTGCCCGTACGCTTTCAAATGCAATTGCATAAGATTTTGTGGGGGGATCAGCCGGGATTCTAAGCCCTGTCCCCCTGCCGGAAGCCAGATGATTTATTGGCGCTGGATGAGTGCGGTTTGCTGCCTTATTCGGCCTGTCGATGCCCACGCTTCAGGTTAAACGTAGTATGAAGATCAAGCTCACACGAATCATTGTCGCCAGTTGTTTCCTTCTTATGGCCATGAAGGCCTGGTCTCAGGATTCCAAAGACACACCGCAAGGCCATGAGCTGTTGCAAATGGTGGTGACCAATATCGCCCCTTGGGGTTCCTTGAACAAAGGCATGCCCGAAGGTCTGTACGTAAATTTACTCCAGGACATTGGACGAGAGTGGGGCAAAGCCTACCAGTTGAAAGTCATGCCTTATGCGCGGGTGGTGCGCGATATTGAAATGGGCAAGGCGGATCTCAGTGTATTGTTTGACTCGCCCGGAGCAGAAGCAGCGGGGCATCGTATTCTTCCTCTGCCGCCCGTCGATGTCATCGTCGTTATGCGTGATGACCTGGAGTTGAAAGATCTTGAAACCCGTCCGGAAATTAAAATTGGCCGCTTGCGCTTGGGTTTTTATGGTGAGAAGAGCTTGCGGGTCAGAGAAGAGCAATGGTTGAGCATTAACTCCATCGCCCAAGGTGTTGGAATGCTTGAGCGTAAAAGGTTGCATATGTTGGTGACGACGGCGCCGGCCTATAAATACGCGTTGAGAAGATTGAACATAGACGGTGTCGATGGGGTGAGAGCTGTTCACGTCGACAGTGTGCGCGGCTCAATATTTCTGTCGCGCTTGAGTGAACTGCCTCTTGAGAGGGTAAAAGCGGCGGCGAAACGGGCAATGGTGAGGCATTGGGATGAGTTGCAAGCCATCAGCCAGCTTCACAATGCCAGCAATGTTTTGCATGATGCTTCGCTGGATTATGAGACGCCGACATTGGCTGGCCGTTAAGGCCATTTAAATAAAAGAACTAAGGTTTGTTATGACTGCAAAAAAGGCCGTGATTCTTGTATCCGGTGGCCTGGATTCCACAACGGTTTTAGCGATTGCGAAAAGCCAGGGGTATGAATGCTATACCCTGAGTTTTGATTACGGTCAGCGTCACCGTGCAGAGTTGGACGCAGCTGAGCGCACTTCCCGGCTGATGGGTGCAGCCGAGCACAAGGTGGTGAGCCTGGACCTTGGGACAATTGGTGGCTCGGCGTTGACCGATACGTCCATCGATGTACCGGAGGATGAAAGCGAGGGGATTCCGGTCACTTATGTGCCTGCGCGCAACACCGTGTTTTTATCCATTGCACTGGGCTGGGCCGAAGTGTTGGGTGCTCAGGATATCTTTATCGGTGTCAACGCCGTGGATTATTCGGGGTATCCCGATTGTCGTGGCGAATACATTCAGGCCTTCGAGCAGATGGCCAACCTGGCAACCAAAGCGGCGGTGGAAGGTCAGCAGGTTCGAATTCAGACACCATTATTGGAGCTGACTAAGGCTGAAATTATCCAGCAGGGCACGGAACTTGGGGTGGATTATCGCACTACAGTATCCTGTTATCAGGCAGACGAGCGGGGACATGCCTGCGCGGTATGTGACAGTTGCCGCTTGCGTCGACAAGGTTTTGAAGACGCCGGCGTTGAGGACGCCACACTCTATCAGGCCTGAAGTCGAGGTTTTGTATAAGCAGTTGTTTTGTGGTGAAAAAAATCTCAATTTTCTCAAAAAAAGGCCTTGTCTTTTGCCATTAAATCATTAAGATATGCGCCTCTTTTGGGTCGTTAGCTCAGTTGGTAGAGCAGTTGGCTTTTAACCAATTGGTCACTGGTTCGAATCCAGTACGACCCACCATATTCAGATTTGAAGTTTTAACTGAGCGGCTTTAAATCAAACAGAACTTATATACCACGAGTTTACGGGTCGTTAGCTCAGTTGGTAGAGCAGTTGGCTTTTAACCAATTGGTCACTGGTTCGAATCCAGTACGACCCACCATATACAAAAAAAGCCACCCAGTCGGGTGGCTTTTTTTGTATGGGTCGGGCCACATTAAAACAAGGTATCTCAGGTCGCTTTGGCTGAATTTTAATAAATATTCGTCCAGACTTTTCTCACGGCGGAGAGCAGCTCCAGTAGCCTCATTCCCTAAATACAATCCTGCCCCTGATCAAAACCGCCTCGGCTCGGGATCGGGAATCCGCCTCTTCCCCCTGCCGCAACAGCCCTTTATAGTATGCTTCTCATTTCGTCTGCAATAACAATAAAAGGCATATCAGTGAGCCAAGAAACTCTGTTTGAAGAATGGCAAAAGGAAATCCCCGGCGACAAACTTTACCGCTGCAGTTGGCGCATAGAAAAGCCAAAAGCGATTGTTCAACTCGCCCACGGCATGGGGGAGCATATCGGCCGCTATGATGGCTTTGCCCGCTTCCTCAATGCGCAGGGTTATAGCGTATACGGTGCTGACCACCGTGGCCACGGGAAAAGCTCGATCCCAAGCAGCTATGGCCATATGGGTAAAAAGGGCTGGGAAGGCTGTCTTGACGATATGGCGGAAATCGCGGACAAGGCGCGAGAGCAAAACCCGGATATCCCATTGTTTCTCTTTGGCCACAGCATGGGAGCGGCGTTATCCCAGCAGTTAATTACCGATATTGAGATTCCTTACGATGGGGTGATCCTGTCTGGTTCTCCAGGTTTTGTGAGCCCCTTGCTGGCTAAGCTTGGGCGCGCGGTGTCGCGCTTTGAAAGCTGGCGCAGAACCGACGCTGGCAACAGTGGTGTGCTGAAGGCGCTGGTGTTCGATGGCAATAATAAGGCGTTTAAAAATGATGGCGACAGCGGCTATGAATGGCTGAGCCGGGACGAGGCCCAGGTTCAAGCTTATGTGGATGATCCTGCTTGTGGGTTTGTCTTAAGCAATGGCAGCATGGCGGAGTTCTTTAATGGACTGCTGGAAGGTCAAAAAGCGGAAGCGGTAAGGGCCATCCCGACAAGTATGGCTATGCTGATTTTGTCGGGCAGTGCCGACCCGGTTCACCAGGACACCAAAAACCTGCGTACTATGCGCCTGGCCTATGAGCAGCAAGGCTTGAACCCCGACTACACCCTCTATCGTGGCGGCCGCCATGAAATGCTCAATGAAAGCAATTCGGAGCAGGTTTACAGCGACATTTTGTCCTGGTTAGACGCTAAAGTTGACGCCTAAAGCATTAAGTTTGTATGTGCTTACTATCGTAGTAAGGTCTTATATATAAGACCTTACGATTCTTCATTTTCTAAGTCAGACAGTGTTGCTGGGCCTAAGGCGATTTATGGTAGAATCGCCCTCCGATTAGCCAGTTGGATAAATGCATGACCATTGTGAGCGATAGACATTCCAAGGATGTCTATGACTTAGTTAAAGACCATATCGCCAACCTTAGCCAGACCCCCAAGTATACTCCCGAGCAGCAAGCGGCCTATAAAGAAAAAATCAAAGCCAAGCTAGAGGAGCACAATGCGGTGCTGGTGGCCCACTATTACACCGATCCCATAGTGCAGGCCCTGGCGGAGGAAACCGGTGGCTGTGTCTCCGATTCCCTGGAGATGGCCCGTTTTGGTCGCGACCATGATGCCGACACCTTGATTGTGGCGGGCGTTAAGTTCATGGGTGAGACGGCAAAAATCCTCACACCCCACAAGCGCGTATTAATGCCAACTCTGGAAGCGACCTGTTCGCTGGATCTGGGCTGCCCGATTGACGAGTTTTCCGACTTTTGTGATCAGCACCCGGATCGCACCGTTGTTGTGTACGCCAATACCTCGGCGGCGGTAAAAGCACGTGCTGACTGGGTAGTGACCTCTTCCATTGCTCTGGATGTTGTTGATCATCTGGATGCCGAAGGTGAGAAAATTATCTGGGCACCGGATAAACACTTGGGGACGTATGTCGCCGATCAAACCGGTGCGGACATCATTCTGTGGGACAGTGCCTGCATTGTGCACGAAGAGTTCAAGGCCAAGGGTATTGAAGACCTGAAAGCCTTGTATCCTGATGCGGCAGTATTGGTGCACCCCGAATCACCGAAAGCGGTGGTCGATCTGGCCGATGTTGCGGGTTCAACTTCACAGCTGATTAATGCCTCGCAAACCCTGCCGAACCAGCAGTTTATCGTGGCGACCGATCAGGGCATCTTCTACAAGATGCAGCAGCTGAGTCCCGAGAAGGAATTTTACATTGCGCCGACTGCCGGTTCAGGTGCCACTTGCCGCAGTTGCGCCAACTGTCCATGGATGGCAATGAACGAACTGGATGCGCTGGCGTCCGTGTTCGACAAGCCGGAAAATGAAATCTTTGTGGATGAGGCCCTGATTCCAGCGGCCATGAAACCACTGCAGCGTATGCTGGATTTCGCCAAGGCAAATCAATAAGAAAAACACCTGTATCACTCAAACGCCCGCTGTTGCGGGCGTTTTTGTTTTTAGACATTAAAGCGCTTGCCATTCAGGGCCAGTAATGTCTGAATATGGGATGCTTCGGTTAGCCGTCACTTAAATGTGTTAACTGGAACATCCAATCGAAAAGCTCTTAAGAAAAACAGCGAGACTCCATGTCCACCTCATTTATTCACTTGCGTCTACACACGGAATACTCCCTGGTAGACAGTATCGTACGCATTAAGCCCCTGGTTGCGAAAGTTGCCGAAATGGGAATGCCTGCGGTCGCGGTAACCGACCATTGCAACTTTTATGGTTTGATCAAGTTTTATAATGCTTGTCATGGAGCTGGTGTGAAGCCAATTGCTGGAGCGGATTTCTGGGTGGCACCGGAAGATGGCGAGGGCAAGCCGACCTTGCTGACCTTATTGGCGATGGGGCCGAAAGGCTATCGCAACATTACCGAGTTGATTTCCAAGGCTTATCAGGAAGGCCAGGTGCATGCGCACCCCTATCTCAAGCGCGAATGGCTGAGCGAAAAAAATGAAGACATTATTGCTTTGTCGGGAGGCCGGCTGGGTGATATTGGATTATCACTGGTAGCGGAACGACGTGCTCAGGCAGAAGCGTCCCTGCAACGCTGGATGCAGGATTTCCCCGATCGTTTTTATCTTGAGTTACAGCGCACCGGGCGCGAAAACGAAGAAGATTACCTGCATGCCGCTGTTGATTTAGCAACGGCGGCTCAATGCCCGGTTGTCGCCACCAACGATGTTCGTTTTTTGGATGCTGAAGAGTTTGAAGTGCATGAAGCACGAGTTTGTATCGGTGAAGGTATGGCTCTGGACGACAAACGTCGCGAGCGTAAATATTCCGACCAGCAATACCTGCGCAGCCCGGCTGAGATGGAAGAATTGTTCAGCGATATTCCTGAAGCTCTGCAGAACTCGGTAGAAATTGCCAAGCGTTGCAGTGTGGATATTGAATTGGGTACCTATTACTTACCGGATTACCCAATCCCCGATGATTTTGAATCGGATCCATTTTTCAAAGAACGCATTCCCTACGACACCCTTCAGGGATGGGCGGCGAAAGCCATGCAGGAAAAATGGGCTGGACGTGAAGGCGAAGCTGAATATGCCGCGATGCTGCAGACCAACGTCTTCTTTGAAAAAATTTCTTACGAAGGTTTATTTGAACGTCTGGATATTATTCTGCCCGATACGGAAGCGGATGATTACCCGGCGCGTTTGAAGGAATACACAGATCGCCTGCAGTTCGAACTCGATATTATTATGCAGATGGGATTCCCAGGGTACTTCCTCATCGTAATGGACTTTATCCAGTGGGCGAAAGATCACGATATTCCCGTGGGGCCGGGGCGTGGTTCTGGTGCGGGGTCTTTGGTGGCCTATGCCCAGAAAATTACCGACCTCGATCCATTGGAATACGATCTGCTGTTCGAGCGATTCCTGAACCCGGAACGGGTTTCGATGCCCGACTTCGACGTTGACTTCTGCATGGACAACCGAGATCAGGTGATCAGCTATGTGGCCGACACCTATGGTCGTGATGCGGTAAGTCAGATTATTACCTTCGGTACCATGGCCGCAAAAGCTGTGGTGCGCGACGTGGCTCGTGCCCAGGGCAAGTCCTACGGCTTGGCCGACAAACTCTCGAAACTGATTCCGGCCGATCCGGGGATGACTCTCGCTAAAGCCTATGACGGCGAAGAAGCCCTGAGAGAATTTTTGGCGGACGATGCTGATGGTCAGGAAATCTGGGACATGGCCAAGCAGCTCGAAGGTGTGGCCCGTAACGTGGGTAAGCACGCCGGTGGTGTTGTTATTGCGCCCACCAAACTGACCGACTTTGCGCCGCTGTACTGTGATGAAAGCGGTGCGGGCCTGGTAACCCAGTACGATAAAAACGATGTGGAATCAGCGGGTCTGGTGAAGTTTGACTTCCTGGGGTTGCGTACCCTGACCATCATCGACTGGGCGAAAAAAATGATCGACAAGCGACTGCTGGCCAAAGGCGAGCCCGAGCTTGATATTGCGGCCATCCCCCTAGACGATGACGAAACCTTTAAGCTGCTGAAAAGAGCCGAAACCACAGCGGTATTCCAGTTGGAATCCCGAGGTATGAAGGATCTGATTAAACGCCTCCAGCCCGATAATATTGAAGACATGATCGCACTGGTGGCGCTGTTCCGTCCGGGCCCTTTGGATTCGGGCATGGTTGATGACTTCGTAAACCGTAAGCACGGTCGAGCGGAAGTGGCTTACCCGGATGCAAAATATCAGCACGAAAAACTGGAACCGATTCTGAAGCCCACCTACGGGGTTATCGTTTACCAGGAGCAGGTCATGCAGATCGCTCAGGAACTCGCGGGTTACACCCTTGGTGGTGCGGACATGCTGCGTCGAGCCATGGGTAAGAAAAAACCCGAGGAAATGGCCAAGCAGCGTTCAACCTTTGAGGCAGGCGCCATCGAACAGGGCATTGATGGCACCCTGGCGATGAAAATTTTCGACCTGGTGGAAAAATTCGCGGGTTACGGTTTTAACAAATCCCACTCGGCTGCCTATGCGGTAGTGTCTTATCAAACGGCCTGGTTAAAGGCCCATTACCCCGCCCAGTTTATGGCGGCCACCATGTCTTCGGATATGGATAAAACCGAAAAGGTGGTGACCTTTATCGAGGAGTGTCGGGAGATGAAGCTGAAGCTTCTGCCGCCTGATGTCAACCTCGGAGAGTTCCAGTTCTCGGTCAATGATGAAGATGCGGTTGTTTATGGTTTGGGCGCGATTAAAGGTTTGGGTGAAGGCCCGGTAGAAGCCATTTTGAAAGCCCGCGAAGAAGGGCCTTTCAGCGATTTGTTTGACTTCTGTGCCCGAGTCGATTCACGCAAGGTAAACAAACGCGCGTTGGAAGCTCTGGTCAGTTGTGGCGCATTAGACAGCATCGGTCCGCAAGCCGATCTTGATTTATCCCGATCGATTTTGATGGATGCTATTCCGGAAGCGGTTAAAGCGGCTGAGCAGGCAAACGCGAATGCTAATGCTGGCATGGTCGATTTGTTTGGCGAAGTGGTTCCCCAGGCGTCTGCGGGTGATGTTTATGAAGAATTTGTCGAGCGTACCCGTCGCTGGAGTTTGAAAGAACGTTTGGAAGGCGAGCGTTCTACTCTGGGGCTCTATCTCACCGGCCACCCGATTGATGAATACCACGCCGAGATGAAGCACCTGGTCAGCTCGCGCATCAGTGAGTTACGCGCGGACAAGGAATCCCAACAAGTGGGTGGTCTGGTTGTCGACATGCGAGTGATGAAAACCAAGAAGGGCGCTTCCATGGCCATCGTGTCGCTGGATGATCGTACCGGTCGTATTGATGTGGCGATCTTTCCCGAGGCCTTTGAAAAATTCAAAGATCTACTGGCGAAAGACAATTTGCTGATTCTTACCGGCAAGGTCAGTCATGACGATTATTCCGGTGGTTTGAAGATGAGCACCGACGCCGTATCGAGCTTGACTCAGGCCCGCCAGCAACGTGCCAGGGGTTTAAAATTACAGATCGATAACACCAGCATGCCGAAAGACTTCATATCCCAGCTTGCAGGCGTTTTCAACCCGCATCTCAATGAGCAAGGTTGTCCATTGTTGGTGGAGTACAGTCGTCAGGACGCCCAGGCCGAGCTGGTTTTGGGGTCTCGCTGGCGAGTCGCTCCGAATGATGAGTTAATTGATGAGCTGAAGGCCAGTCTGGGCAGTGAGCGAGTCAGCCTGGTGTATTGATCGACGAGTGTGGATGCTGCGGACTGTAGGGGATCAACACGGGCAAATTGGCGCCTTAATTGGCGAGTTTGTCCGTCTCTCAAGACTGATTTATAGTCGACTCGGAAGGCGCTTTCGCGTATCGTTACGCCTATTTAAATGGTAGCGGAGTCACCGGCATTTGCGCGCTAAAGCTAGCTGTACAGGCGCTGAATATTTGCTGGTTTTTTGTACAGAGCTCCGTTCGGACCCCCATTAGAGAGCAAAGGCGCCCAAGCACCTATGAACCCAAATTACCTGGATTTTGAGCAGCCCATTGCCGACCTGGAAGCCAAGATTGAAGAGCTTCAGTTGGTAAGTGCGGATAACGATCTCAATATTACTGAAGAAATCAGCAAGCTCCGCGAAAAGAGCAATAAGCTGACCGAGAGTCTGTATTCCAATTTGAGTCCTTGGGACATCGTAAAGGTCGCTCGCCATCCACAGCGCCCTTACAGCTCAGATTATATTGCTCGAATTTTTGATGATTGGGATGAGTTGCACGGTGATCGTCACTTCGGAGATGACAAGGCCATCATTGGTGGTGTTGCTCGTCTGGAAGGCAAGCCGGTTATGGTTATCGGTGAAGAGAAAGGCCGCAGCGTAACCGAAAAAGTAAGCCGTAACTTTGGTATGCCCCGTCCAGAGGGTTATCGTAAAGCTCTGCGTTTGATGGAAATGGCCGAGCGTTTCAAAATGCCGGTTCTGACGTTGATCGACACTCCGGGGGCCTATCCGGGTATCGATTCGGAAGAGCGCGGTATTTCTGAAGCTATTGCCCAGAACCTGGCTGTCATGTCTCGCCTGCGTACGCCCATTATCTGCACCGTGATCGGTGAAGGTTCTTCCGGTGGTGCCTTGGCGATTGGTGTGGGTGATCAACTGAATATGTTGCAGTACTCCACTTATTTTGTAATTTCTCCGGAAGGCTGTGCCAACATTATCTGGAAAACCGTTGAGAAAGCGCCGCTGGCTGCCGAAGCCATGGGGGTGACTTCTGATAATCTGGAAAATCTGGGCATTGTCGATACGACAATTCCAGAACCACTGGGCGGTGCTCACCGGGATATCGATACCATGGCCGCGAGCTTAAAAACTCATTTGGTCGAGCAGGTGGATCGTCTGGCAGAGGTGCCCATCGAAGAGCTTCTGGAAAAACGCTACGAGCGTTTAATGAGCTACGGCAACCCGGACGCCTAAAACAAAAAGCCCGCGCAAGCGGGTTTTTTTATGCCTGAAAAAACATTCAACTCGCAATGAGGTGACGATGGACAAGCTGGTTTTAATCACGGGCGCTGGTCGAGGAATCGGTGCGGCAACGGCGAAACATTTGGCTGGCCAGGGGTATCGGGTCATTATTAATTATCGCCGCGATATACACAGTGCCGAAACCCTGCGTGACAACATCCTTGCCGGAGGAGGTCAGGCATATATCGCGCAGGCCGATATTGCCGATCAAACTCAGGTGAAAGATCTTTTCGAAATCATCGATCAGGAACACGGCCAACTCAGTCACCTCGTTAACAATGCTGGAATTCTGTTTAAGCAATGTGGCTTTGGGGATATTGACGCCGATCGTTTTAAAACCATTCTGAACACCAATGTGCTGGGCAGTTTCTATTGCTTGCAGGAGGCCATTAAGCGCATGGCGTCGGGGGCGGCTATTGTGAACGTCTCCTCTCTGGCGGCGATAACGGGTTCACCTTTTGAGTACATCGACTACGCCGCTTCAAAAGGTGCTCTGGATTCCATGACGGTAGGGCTGGCCAAAGAATTGGCGGGAAAAAATATTCGTGTGAACGGTGTGCGTCCGGGTTTAATTTATACCGAGATGCATGCCGACGGCGGTGAACCCGGGCGGGTTGATCGCCTTGCGGATCAGATCCCCTTACAGCGTGGCGGTGAGCCGGAAGAGGTGGCTCAGGCGATTGCCTGGTTGTTGTCTGAAGAGGCTTCGTTTGTCACTGGAAGCTTTATTGATGTCGCAGGTGGGAAGTAATCAGTATTTCGATCTGGTTGAAAATTGATCGTTTTAATCTTCCTGCTCCGCTCAATACGTAGCCTTGCCTTTTCTCTCGACTTTTCCGCTACCTTTTCCTCCCAAAGGCGGTAAACTAGGCACTTTGGCGAGTTTTTATATAAGGCCCATTGGCAGTAATGAGTTCATCTGAAGTGTGCTTCCAACTGAAAGGAAGCAATATCACCTCCATCGTGCTGGAGTTGAAGCAGTACCCCTCCACGGAATTTTTATCCCAATTGCAGGACAAAGTATCGCAGGCCCCGCAATTATTTGCGGATTCGGCTGTGGTCATCAGTCTTGAAAAATTCAGCCCTGAACATACCCACGTCGATTTTAAGCCGCTGATTGCCGATTGCTTTGAGGCCGGTTTGCATCCAATGGCATTTCGTTCTGTCGATGAAGCGTTGCTGGAATCGGTGAAAACTACGGGATTGCCGGCTTTGCCGGGGGCTGCACGCTCAGCGTCTGTTCATGCGGTTGAAGCAGATAATACCCCTGCCGCGGAATTGCTTCCCAATGGCGACGGTGAGCAGGTGGAGATGACACTTGAATCCCCGCGTGAGGAAGAGGCGGTAGAAGAAGCGGTCACAACGATTATTGAAACTCGTGTTGAAATTCAGGAAAAGCTGGTACATAGACCCGCAAAAATCATCGAGCGACCAGTACGTGGCGGCCAGCAAATTTACGCCGAAGGTTGCGATTTGATTGTGTTGGCCCAGGTGAGTGAAGGTGCCGAGGTGCTGGCGGACGGGAACATTCATATTTATGCGCCTTTACGCGGCCGTGCTCTGGCCGGTGTGAAAGGCGACAGCAATGCGCGAATTTTCTGCCAGCAGCTTGAAGCTGAATTGGTTTCAGTGGCGGGCATATTTATTTTAAGTGATGAGCTGAAGGACAAAGCCTGGAAGCAGGCAGCTCATATTCAATTAAAAGACGAGCGATTGACCATCGCTCAGATTAATGACAAGTAGGTGAACGAGTGGCAAAAATTATCGTAGTAACTTCAGGAAAAGGCGGTGTGGGTAAAACCACCACCAGTGCTTCCATTGGAACCGGCCTGGCCCAGCGCGGCCACAAAACCGTCATTATCGATTTCGATGTGGGCCTGCGTAATCTGGATTTGATTATGGGTTGTGAGCGTCGTGTGGTTTACGATTTTGTTAATGTAATTAATGGCGAAGCCAATCTGAAGCAGACCCTGATCAAGGATAAGCGCGTCGACAATCTGTACATCCTGCCGGCGTCCCAGACTCGCGATAAAGATGCCTTGACCCAGGAAGGCGTTGAAAAAGTTCTGGATGAGCTGAGCGAAGATTTCGACTTCATTGTTTGTGATTCCCCTGCCGGTATTGAGCGTGGTGCACAAATGGCCTTGTATTTTGCCGACATGGCAGTGGTTGTGACCAATCCTGAAGTCTCCTCCGTGCGTGACTCCGATCGTATTCTGGGTATTTTGCAGAGCAAATCCCGTAAGGCGGAAAAGGGCGAAGTGGTGGAAGAAAAACTGCTGTTGACCCGCTATAACCCAGAGCGTGTTGAAGAAGGCGAAATGCTCAGTGTTGAAGATGTGAAAGAAATTCTGGCCATTGAGCTTCTGGGTGTGATTCCTGAAAGTGAAGCCGTTTTGAAAGCCTCTAACCAGGGTAGCCCGGTAATTCTGGATTCGGATTCCAATTCCGGTCAGGCCTATGCTGATGCGGTTGGTCGTCTGTTCGGAGAAGAAATTGAGCACCGTTTCCTGGATGTCGAGAAGAAAGGATTCTTCAAGCGTTTGATGGGAGCGTAAGATGAGTATTTTTAGTTATTTCAGGTCTCAGAAAAAGCCGAGTTCGGCTTCCGTAGCGAAGGAACGTTTGCAGATTATTGTGGCCCACGAGCGCAATAAACGCGAGCAGCCTGAATACATCGAAAAAATGCAGCAGGAAATTCTCGCTGTTATCCGCAAGTATGTGGAAATCGATGATGAGCAAGTGAAGGTGAATCTGGACAATAATGACGAGTGTTCAATTCTGGAGTTGAATGTTACGCTACCAGAATAAACTTCTTTTCGACTTGCAACAAAAAAGGGCAGAGTTTTTACTCTGCCCTTTTTTGTTGGGTCCTGCTAATTCTAGTTGGTTCGGCTAAGCATGTACTCCGCTACGGCCAGACGAGTTTCTTCATCCAGATAATTTTGTGGCGGCATTTCCGGATAGTCGTCACGCTTTTTCACAGGGTTGGCAATGTAATCGGCCAGACCTTGAGGATTTTCCATGTACAGTGCTTGAATCAGCTGTACTGGTGGCCCAACGATGCGACCAGTGTAGCTGTGACAGCCGGTGCAGATACCCAGGTAAGCAATTTTACCTTTGTTCTCCGCAGTGATTTCACGCGGTGGCACAGGTTCGTCCAGTAGGTAAGTCACAACATCTTTGGTGTTGTTAAATTCACAGTCTTTGAAGTCATTAATGCCAACGGTGATGTAACGGTGACGGTTGTAAATGCAGCTATCGTTACTTTTACCAGCGCGAACAATATCCGGGTTGCCGGTTTTTAATTCGGTCAACATCAGGGCTTTTACTTCATCGATGGTGTCGTAACCGTTGCGCAGCATCAGGTTATCCAAAATAGCAACCTGATCGGGGTAGGGGTCAGAGCCTTCATCGATGGTTGTGTTCGGCGCATTGTAGTGATCGGTAATCATAATGCCGGCGGTTTTATTATCGGTGATGATGTTGTTTTCAATCACAACTTCATCGGCCGCCATTACCAGAATACCAGTGCCAGGTGGAATGCCTGCTACAGTCGAGCCAGGTGCACCAAAGTTTTTATGGTTGTTGCCCACAACAAAGTTGTTACGAATGATGACATCGTAGGTGGTTTTGATGGGCAGGCCCGGAGTAATAAAGGCCAGGATGCCGCCGGTGTTATTGTGAACATAGTTGTTTTCAACAATGCTGTGGCGACTGTTTTCAATTTCAATGCCGGCAACGGAGTCGAATACCTCATTGTGCGCAACGTGAATATTATCGCTCATGCCCACATAAATAGCGGCATCTTCAATGCCGGAAATAATATTGTGAGACACAATGCCATTCTTACCGAGCTGGGGGAAAATGCCGTAAACGCCGGTATCAACAATCACATTACCGCGGATCTCAAAATTGTTACCGGCCTGGCCCATAATGCCATTGCCTTTGTATTTTGTGATCAGAAAGTTTTCGACGGTGATGTTGTTACCAGAATACAAAATCGCATCGTTGAGTTCGCCTCGACCGTTCAGTTCGGCACGTTGACCTTCCTGAATCACACCGATTAAACGAATACTGTCTTTATCAATGTAAATAGTTTCTTCATATTTTCCGGGCATGACCATGATGGTATCGCCAGGCTTGGCGGCAATAACCGCATCCTGGATTTTCTGGCCGGGGTTCACCGTAATGGTGTCGCCGCTGCCGGGTAAAACCACATCGGCATTGCTCTTCAGTGTGTCGTCTTGCTTGGCTTCATAACCGCCAGCAAAACTTTTATCGGGTTTGTTGGCTTTAATGACAGGGGCATTGTCCTTGGCCAGGTATTGGCCGAGTCCAAAGCCAACTGCTAAGGTGATGGCCGCAAGTAAAAGGCTTTTGTTCATTGTTATCGTCTCATGGCTGTCTTCGGGATGGATTGATCAGATTTACTATGCTTTGCCTGCATTTCGCTCTTGCTCTTTGCGTCCAGTGCGGGTGAGGATTCCTGCACATCGGCAAGCACTGCAAGGCCAGAGGGCACTTGCTTGGGTGTTTCAGGTTTAAAGGTTTCGTCGCTCAGGGTTTTCATAAAGCTGACAATTAAATCCAGCTCTTCTTCTTTCAGATCGGGTTCCCAAATGTGCCAGTGGATTTGCATCTCCACGCCATTGGGTACCGCATGACCCCGGCCTTTGTTGTAAAATTCGGTCGCTTCACGCAACGTTGGAAAAACCCCTGAATGCATGTACGGGCCGGTAAATTCAATGTTTCTCAAAGTGGGGACTTTGAAGCCACCTTTCAGTACCGACGTGCCGAAAGTTTTTTCCGCGCCGATATCCAGCTCCATGCCCTCCGGTTCCGGCGTGCCGATGACGGCAATTTGATTGTTGGTAAACAGCGGCGGGGTGTGGCACTCACTGCAGCGAGCGACGAAGGAACGAAAAACGTTCATGCCTGCGATTTCTTCTTCATTCAGGGCGCTGTGGTCACCATGGGCGTAACGGTCATAGCGACTGTTTAGGGAAATCAATGAAGCCTGGAAGGCGGCCAGGACCGTTAAAACATTGGATTCGACGATTTCCTTGCTTCCCGGAAAGGCCTCTGAAAACAAACGACGATAATTGTCATTGGCGTTCAACCGTTGCAACAGTGCTTCGGGTGTGTTGTTCATTTCCGCGGCGGCGTACAGCGGCCCTTTAGCTTGCTCTTCCAGGGTTTTTGCTCGGCCGTCCCAAAAGAAACGATCCAAAAAAGCGCTGTTCCACAAGGTAGGTGCAGAGCGCGGCAATAGCTCGCCATCAAAGCCCACCGAGCGACCGTGGCCATCACTGAAGCCTTTGTCGGGTTGGTGGCAGCTGGCACAGGACTGCACCTGATTGGCCGACAGAATCGGATCAAAAAACAAATAGCGTCCCAAGTCGATTTGCTGCGGGCTGTAACCGTCGACGTGGGCAGGCAAGCTGGTTTGCGTACCCCCTACGCCCCGGTTTTGCAGTGAATCGTAGAACTGGTATACGGTACGCAGTTCACAACGGCTGCCACCGACAAGCTCAAAGCCTCTGGGGCATTCGGCACTCAGGGTAATTCCTGCGGCTAGGATAAGACTGCTAATCATCGTAACGCTCTACAGGGTTGAAATAAATTTGCTCACCAGAGCGATGTCATCGGCATTTTTTAGCGTGTTGGCCATCATCTGCATTTGCTTTGCGTAGCGACTGCTGCCACCGCGTTTACCGCTTTTGAAGTGTTCCAACTGGCGCTGCAGATAAGCGGCGTCCATGCCCGCAAGGCGAGGTGAATTAAGTGCTTTATTGCCTTCCGCTTTTACGCCATGGCAGCCGCCGCAATTGGCTTGGTAGAGACGATAGGCTGCGTCGCTGCTGCGGTTGGGCACCTGGATATCTTTGGTTTTCAGACTGCTGAGATAAGTCACAATGGCGTTGCGTTGTGCTTCGTTTTGCAACAAGCCAGACATGGCAGACATTTGCTGGGCATAGTGATCTTCTTTGCCTCGTTTGCCGCTCGCGAACTCCGTCATGGCGCGTTCGAGGTAAGAGGGTAATTGGCCGGCCAGGGGTGGAGCGCCGAGTGCTTTCTGGCCCTCTGCATCCTGACCATGGCAGCTGGCACAACTCTGAAAAAGCTGCTTGCCCTGTTCAATGGAATGGGCGTTTGGGGTTGAGTCCTGGGCATGTATTGGCCCGCTCATCATGCTGGCAATTAGGCCGCTCAGAAAAAAACGCTTTATCATGGCTGATCACTCACTGCTGTTATTGTTGTAACAGCTTGAGAATGCCGCCATTAAAAGGCTAAATCTCAGTGATTTTAAAATTCGGCAGCGAAAGCTATTCGGGATATTGCCTCAGTTGAGAATATTTCAGCCTGGAGTTATTGGGCTTGTTCCAGCCGACTTTTGCGAAACGCCGTAGGGGTTAGGTTTTGGCTGTCTTTGAAGGCCTTATTGAATGAGCTTAATGAGCGAAAACCGGCATCCAGTGCGATATTCAACACGGCGGTTTCTTGTTCCGCAGGGTTGGAAAGACGCTCGCAGGCTTCGCGTACGCGATAGCGATTGAGGAAGTCGTTGAAGTTTCTGTGGCCCAGACCGGCATTAATAATGCGTCGCAAGCGATATTCCTGAATATCGACCTTCTCGGCAAGCTGTCCGATGGTTAATCCCATTTCACGATAGATTTTTTCATTTTCCATCAGCTCCGAAATGGTTTCCAACACCTCTTCGGGAATTTCTTCTTGCTCTTTTGTCTCAGTTTCCGGGGCTTTATGGTCTTCTGCGCTGGCCTCTTGTTGTTGCTGTTCAGCGGCGGGGTGGGTGGCTTGCAGAAAGATGTCGGGCTTGAATTCCAATAACACGCAATTGCACAGGAACAGCATCAGGCCAGCTGGCGCATACTGCCATATTTCCAGCCACTCGGCGCTGGGGAAAAGCAGTTGCTGGGCAGCAATCAGCGCAAAGATATAGAAGCCAATAAAAGCTGAGAACCAAATCCTCAGGTTCCGGCGATTCTCCAGTAGATCATCCTGCCAGTGTTGCAAAATAACCCGCAGGGCCCAAGTAAGCAGAACAAATTCACTGAATTGGGGAATTTTAAACCAGAACATTCCTGATAAACCTGAATCGCTCATGTCCAGTGCTGACCCCAAGGTCGGTAGCAGCACCGTAATAATGAAGGGGATGGCCTGCCAGGGGCGCAAACGAAAATGGTCATCAAACAAGCTGTAACTGAACAACCAGAACAGGGCGGGTACCATGGTTTGCGCTGGATAAAGAATAGCCTTGGCCCAATCAGCGCTGACCCAGGGAATAATCAAGTACGCCGCATCGGCGAGCAACAGGGCGATAAATAATTTTTCACTTAAGGAATGTGCCTGGGGCCGGCGAAGCAGTAATACGGTACACAGTAATAACTGGGAAAGGGAAAAGCTGATAAAGATATCAATCAGATTATTCACGGCTAAAACGGTGTCCTCGCGCCTGTTTTTGCAGGTCGGCGTTTATTCTTGTTCGAGCTGGACAGTTGCGGCGTCGCTTATAGCAATGGCCATAACTAACGCTGTCTCAGCTGTGCGGGTTTTCCCGCTTTTAAGGCTAGTCTACCGGCTTGTTTCTCATGGCGCCAGATTTCACCATTATTCAGAAATCAGCCCCGGCAGGCTTCCGAATTTCAAAAAGGCTCAACACCGGAGTGAATTCACTATTCATCATGTGCAGTGGCTAACGTTATTTTTCAACAATCAATGACGATTTTTGAAAACGCTAAGCAAGTGATTTAAGAATCTGGCAGATTGCTCTCTCAAAGCTATAACAACAAGTGATAACTATAATAAATGTCATAAGACGGAGAGCGTTATGTCGCAATACTCACCATACAAGCCGGCTATTCTCAGTCTGGCTATTAGTCAGATATTAATTTCCAATGCTACGGCGCAAAGCAGCGAACCCAAGTTCGCCCTGGAAGAAATCGTCGTTACTGCTCAGAAGCGTGAGCAGAATGTGATGGATGTCCCCATTGCCATCGACAACTATTCCTCCAAAGACATCGAGAACACCGGTGCCTTATTGCTGGAGGATATCGCGGACTACATTCCGGGCTTTGAAGCCGGTGGCGCCTTAACCCAGAGCACGCTGACCATTCGTGGTGTCGCCAGCTCCAATATCAGTTCCGGGGGGGACGCATCGGTTGCGACCTTCTATGACGGCGTTTATCTGCCCCGTTCAGCGACCACGATCTCCTTTTCGGATATGGCTCGAATTGAAGTTTTGAAAGGCCCTCAAGGAACTCTGGCTGGCCGCAACGCTGCTGCGGGTGCGGTGAACATTGTGCCTAACCGTCCTCAGCTGGATGAGCAGGAAGGCTTTATTAAGCTGAAAGCGGGTAATTATGACTTCCAGCGTTGGGAGGCCATGGTTAACCAGCCCTTATCGGATAAGGTCGCGGTGCGTGCCAACCTGATGCTGAACAAGCGCGATGGCTATATTGATAATGTGCACACTGGCGGTGCGGATGTTGACGCCAAGGACATGCTCACCGGTCGTGTAGCCTTGTTGTGGGAAGTCAGCGATGACACCCGCTTGCAATTGAACGCGGATTTTGACGATTCCGATAATGGTCCAGCGCCTTCGATTGGCTACAGTGATTTTTCACACAACCGCCTGCCAACCAGCGGTGTGATTGCCAATGACGTAATCAATGGCCAGGAAACTCGCGATATGTATTCCGTAGGCTATCGCCTGGAACACGATATTAATGAGGATTGGTCGCTGGCCTGGTGGACAAACTATCGTGATCTGGACACCACCAATCGCCAGGACGAGGACGGTACCAATCATATTAATCGCTATCTGGATACCGATAACATCGAAACCAGTGAGCTGCTCTATACCGAGTTGCAGGTGAACTTTGCCAATGATCGTTTCAAATACGTAGGTGGCTTTACCTACTCCAGCGAAGATAAGAGCCAAGTTACCCAAATTAACACCAACGCTGATACCGGTGCGAATTTGGCCACCCAGGTGTCCAATGGTCTGCTTGCTGCCGCCGGCGCGGGTTTCAGCATTGACAGCATTTGGGATCCGCAGGGCTGGGCGATGCTAACCGGTGCCCTGAACCAGCTATCAGGCGGCGCACTGGGTGGCCCGCTGGACCAGTCTTCCGCATCCTACAACGGTGTGCTGGGCTTTTTGTACGCCAGCCCCTTTGCAGCACAGATTCAGCCTTTCAGTCCTATTCTGGCCGCAGGATTCGTTGCGCCGAGTTATTCCGGTCAGCTGTTTACCGAGGAGGTGCGTAACACGGGCGAATTTGTGAACTGGGGCATCTACAGTGATATCGACATCAGCGTTACGGATAACTTCAATCTGATTTTCGGTCTGCGCTACAGTAAAGATGAGAAAGATTTCACCTGGTTTAACGGCACGGCACCGCTGGCCACGGCTCTGAATCAGGAACGTGCCGCCCTCGCAGCAGCGGGCTTGCCGGTTGCAGCCTTGATTCCCCAGGCGACCAACTTCCTCAGCCCATTGAGCCAGCAGGGCGTAGGTCTGGTGACCGATCGCGTTGTGCAGGCTAATGACAGCTGGAGCAAAACCACTGGTCGTGCCATTGCGCAATATCGCCTGACAGACAAAGCCATGGTGTTTGCATCCTACTCGACGGGCTACACATCGGGTGGCTTCGACAGCTTTGTTGTAAACACTGCCAGCCAACCTCTGGCACCGGAAGAGGTCAGTAATATCGAACTGGGTGTCAAGGCCGACTGGTTAAATGATCGCCTGCGTACCCGTCTGAACTTCTTCGACATGAGCTTTGATAATCGTCAACGCTCGGTTTTCTCGGCTGATCCAAACATTCCGGGCTTTTCAGCACCGATCATTATTTCCGGCGATGAAGACATTGATGGTTGGGAGTTGGTGATGCAGTGGCTGCCAACGGACAACCTCCAGCTAGGCTTGGTAACCACGCAGCGCGAAACCAGCAGCCGTTATGCTGAGTACATCGATGCCAACGGGAATACTCGTGGCGGCGATCAGGAAACCGCAGATACCCTGGATGAATACACCTTCACCTTGGACTGGGCTTGGGATCTCGCCGAGGGCCAGATGAATCTGCACGTTGATTATGTCTTCAAGGAGCAGCAATTCGACGCCAATGACCCGGGTTATCTACCTGAATATGAAATGATCGAAAACTTCGGGGATGATCGTAAATTCCTGAATGCCCGCATTGCTTGGCGTAGCCAGGATGACCGTTACGGCATCGCATTGTGGGGACAAAATCTGCTGGATAACCGTTACACCAGTATCCCGGGCGGCCTGGCGGCTTCAAGCCTGGCGGCACCAACCGTTTCCCTGACTGAGCCGAGAACTTACGGCATTGACCTGGAATACCGCTTTTAAGCGGGAGTAGGACCCGATTGGCATCCGTCATGGGATGCCAATCGGTTATTTTGATTTCATATCCTCTATCTCCTTTGATTACGGGGCCCCAGCCCCTCTTTTTTCGGGTTTTTCCCACCCCACTCGTTCTTTATAGTGATATTTGAGGTCAGAGCCGTTACCCTGACCACCCGCTATTCCCTATAAATCATAAGAAAGGTTTCCTCATGTCAGAGACCCCAGAAACTGTAGCCGAACAGGCGGCTCAGGCAGCGGAAGCTGCTGTTGCAGCCACTGCTGATTCCGGCACTTCCTTGCAGACCATTGTTGATGCCATTAATGGCGTTGTGTGGAGTCCCGCTTTGATTTACACCTGCCTGGCTGCAGGTTTGTTTTTCAGCATCATGACGCGCTTTGCCCAGCTGCGACTGTTTAAAGAAATGATCCGCTTGTTGTTTTCCGGCGGAGCCTCAGATCGGGGAGTGTCTTCCTTCCAGGCACTGGCGGTTTCCCTGTCGGGACGCGTAGGTACCGGTAACATTGCCGGTGTTGCTGCGGCGATCGGTTTTGGTGGCCCGAGTGCGGTGTTCTGGATGTGGGTGGTGGCCTTTCTTGGAGCCTCGACCGCCTACGTAGAATCCACTCTGGCACAGATTTATAAAGAAGAGCACGAAGGCCAGTATCGTGGCGGTCCGGCTTTTTATATTGAGAAAGCCACTGGCCAGAAATGGTATGGCATTCTGTTCGCTACCGCGACGATTCTGGCGTGTGGTGTATTGCTGCCAACCGTTCAATCGAATGCTATTGGCAATGCAGTTGATGTGGCTTTTGGTAGTGGAACAATGCTGGATACAGCCCTTGGGCATATTAGTTCCACTAAGGTCATTGTCGGCGCAGTAGTGGTCATGATTCTAGGTTTCATTATCTTTGGAGGTCTCAAGCGAATAGCAAAGTTTGCGGAGTTTGTGGTCCCATTTATGGCCCTGTCTTATATTATCGTTGCCTGCGTAGTATTAGTGCTCAATGTCGACAAGGTGCCGGCAGTCTTTAGTCTGATTATGTCGGATATTTTTAGTCCGATGGCAGCGTTTGGTGCGGCAATTGGCTGGGGGGTTAAACGTGGTGTTTACTCTAATGAGGCAGGTCAGGGTACAGGGCCACATGCTGCTGCGGCAGCGGAAGTTCAGCATCCGGCTCAGCAAGGATTGGTACAAGCATTTTCGGTCTACATCGATACGTTGTTTGTATGTTCTGCCACCGCGTTTATGATTTTGATTACTGGAATGTATGATGTGATGGATGAAAATACCGTCAAATTGGGTTTTGAAAACATCGATTACATGGTTCGCAATTTCCCAGCCGAAATGGCTTATGTAGATCCAAATAGTCCCGCATTTACGCAGCATGCTATTGAATCAGCATTTCCAGGTATTGGTAAACCGTTTGTAGCCATTGCCCTGTTCTTCTTTGCCTTCACCACCATTTTGGCGTACTACTACATCGCCGAAACCAATGTGTCTTATGTTCTGCGTACCATCAAAATCCCGGGTGCTTTCTTTATCTTGAAAGTGATCATGATGTTTGCCGTGTTCTACGGCAGTGTGAAAGCTGCGACACTCGCTTGGGGTCTTGGTGATATTGGTGTTGGTCTGATGGCCTGGTTGAACATCGTAGGTATCATCATTATCTTCTTTATCGCAAAACCGGCGATTAAAGCATTGCGTGACTATGAAGCACAGCGCAAAGCCGGTGTTGAAGAATACAGCTTTGATCCAGAAGCGCTGGAGATTAAAAACGCCGATCTCTGGGAAAAGAAAAAAGCAGAATCCTGAGATTCTGATTGACTCAAAACGGCCACCATTGTGTGGCCGTTTTTGTCTGTGAATATTGCCAGTAAGAAAATACCTGAATGGTGAAGTCAATGATAAAAGGGCACTGCAACTGCGAGTCTGTTCGCTTTCAGGCAGAGGATTCCACTAAGGACGTTTATGTCTGTCACTGTCCAATTTGCCGTCGTGCTACCGCAAGTGGTGGTATTGCTGTCGCTATCGTGGCGCGCGACAGCTTTCAGTGGCTCAATGGAGAAGAGCATATCAAAACCTGGCACAAGCCCGGACACGATTGGCAAACCTCTTTTTGTCGTATTTGCGGCTCCAATCTGCCCGGACCAAACGATTCCAACAGTCTGTATATTCCGGTAGGCTTGATCAGCGAAGGTGATGAGCAAATGACTTTGCGCCATCATTTGTATACGGATTCCAAGGCGAACTGGGAGCCTCTCAGTGACGAAGCAGAAATACATGTCTCCGTTCGCCAAGCGTAATTGAGGGAGGTAGCTCGCAATGACCCATGAAGAGTTTAATCAGTACTGTGCGTCTTTTAAGGCCGCGGAACATGTGGTGCAATGGGGCGGTGCCGACGTCTGGAAAGTGGGCGGCAAGGTTTTCGCCATCGGCGGTTGGACAAAAGAGAAGCAAACGGGCTTCACCTTTAAAACCTCGGATAACAATTACCACTTTCTTGAGAATAAAGAAGGGTATCGTCCAGCGCCTTATCTCGCTTCTCGTGGTATGAAATGGATTCAGCAGTTTGATGCCGATGACAGTGAAGATGAAGAACTGCGTTATTACATCAGTGAATCTTATAAGATGATCTCTACGGCACTGTCCAAGAAAAAACAGCGGGAACTGGGACTGTTATAGGTTCTAAAGCCACGACAGTTACTTCTGTCGTGGCTTTGTCGTGCTGTGTCGCCGGTTTGACGTGTTCAAAAAATAGCGGTCCTGAGAAGCTTTTGTTTTTCAAAAGCACAAGGGATCCAACGATGGAATATATGATTAATCATCAGCTTGTAAAAACGCTGCGCCAGCAAAAGGCCTGGTCTCAGGAACAATTGGCCGACATAGCCGGCATCAGTTATCGCACGGTTCAGCGTGTGGAGCGCGATGGGCGAGCGTCGCTGGAAACCCAAAAAGCCCTGGCGTCAGCCTTTGACATTGAGCTTGAGCAGCTGCGAATTGCAGAGTCTGAAGAGGGTACTGCCCCGATTGTCGCTGGCAGGGCGAAAGGTCTTGCCTGGGGCTTTGCAGGTATTGCGGTGGGCGGACTCTGTGCGTTTATTGCCGTTTTTCTCGATATGAGAGCGGGAGGCATAAGCCCCTTCCAGGCGGGGACTTCCCTGGGTTTACTGGGCGCGATCTGTGGTTTAAGCTGCGCGGCGCTGGGTGCCTATTCCCGTCGTAAAGCCTGAGCGGTAATGCGCTTTCCTCCAAAACACAAAATTCGATTTATTCACATCAGGTAGGGGTGAATGACTGAAGACCTTGCAGCGGTAACGCAAAGCTCAAAAGACTCAAAGAAATTCATTACCCCTTATGCCTTCAGTGTATCGCCTGAGCTATACGGTACCGCATTGGCATCACCGTTGAAGCGGTTGATGGCAATTCTCATTGATTTAACCATTGTTCTCCTGCTCGCCGAGCTCAGCAGTATGCTGTTGGCTGGTTTGATGGCGATATTATTTTGGCAAATCAGCCGACGCTTTGCCTTGGCCGATGAGCGTCCGGTCTTAAGGGTTTCTTTGCGGGTATTGGCAAGTCTGATTTTATTCAGCATGGCAGCACTGTATTTTGCTGAGAAGGATTTGCAAGGTGGCGTTTCTGAACGAGGCTGGGATGTGGAATTCGGTGATGCTCAGGATTTATCTCTGGCAGAAAGTGTAGCTTATACCAGTGTGGCCATTCAGCAACGTCAACGCATCAGCGAAAAGCGTGAATCCATCAACTCTGAACACTGCCCATCCTTGATCGCCTGTTGGCAGCCGATGCTTGACGAGTTCGCGGGACAGCTGGTGGAAATGAATGCGCCTGCAGCGGTTGCAGAGCAACTGATGGGCGTGGCGTTGGAGGAAACCGGTGTAAGCCCAGAACAGGCAGAAACCCTCCGAAACAGCCTGCCAGTGTCGTATCAAACGTTATTGACAGATACGACAATTGATAAATCGATTGAAACGTCCGGTTCTGAACGGCAAAAGAAAACAGCCGACACTCAGGAACAAGTCCAGACAGCCTCAGAAGAAAGTGAGGTTACCAATACGGCACCAGAAGAAAGTTCTTCCACGTACAATGGCCATTCCATTATGGGCTTTATTCATGCCTTGCTGGCGGATCTGGGTTTGGGCTTTGGCTGGGCTGCTTTTTACTTCAGTGTCATGAATACCCGCTTTACCGGACAAACCGTCGGCAAGTATTTACTGGGTTTGAAAGTGATCAAGCTGAATGGCGACCAGATGGGCTTGTGGGAGAGCTTTGGTCGATATGGTGGCTATGGCGCCGGTTTGGCGACAGGCCTCATGGGCTTTGTTCAAATTTTCTGGGACCCGAATCGTCAGGCCATTCAAGATAAAATTTCTGAAACCCTGGTGGTTGATATGCGCAAGCCCAAATACCAATGGCCTGTAGAGTAGGACATGGTATTTGGCCTGGTAACAGGGTTGCTGTTTACTGCTCCAGTTTGCGCAGTAAGTTCAACTGGCGGGAACTGGCCAGTTGGGGGTTTTTAATCATATTGTATTGTGTTGGCGCTTCCAGAAACGGAATCAACATCGCAGCTTCCGATAGATTCAATTTTTGGTAGGGTTTTGAAAAATACCTGTGAGAAGCTGAAGCCAATCCCCAGGCATTGTTTCCAAAGTAAACCCGGTTGAGGTACATTTCCAGAATCTCTTCTTTGCTGAAGTTCGCCTCAATAATGCGAGCCAGCTTTGCTTCTCTCATTTTTCTGGACAGCGAACGTTTTTCTTTCAAAAATGATTTTGCGAGTTGCTGCGTAATGGTTGAGCCGCCAGACACAAATCGGCCCTCTCCGCTGAGCCAGGCGGAGAAGTTGCTCAACATGGCCCGGCTTGTGGCTTTCAGGCTGATGCCATTGTGGTTAAAGAAATCCTGATCCTCATGTTTTAACAGGGCTTGAGTTAAGCTCTGGGGAACTTCGGCATACTTAACAGCCGGGTGCTTTTTCAGGCTGATTTGATATTCATGTTCGATATGATTAAGGGCAAGCTCTTCAAGATAGTGGTCCTGATTTTGCCATTGAGCCGTTGCCAGCAAAACAAAGCTAATCAGCAGGATTCCGCCCGGTATCAAAATAAGCTTTTTATTAAACGATTGCGCTTTGAGTAGCATTTGAAGTCTCCGTTTAAGAGTTTTTTTATGCAGCCAGTGTTGGGTTCCAGGGCTGCGCTTTGCTTCGCCTTGTACTCGCTGAGCACTACTTAACAGCAGTTTGCTGTAGTGAAGCGGGCTGCTTTTGCATACGGTGATTTGATCGCACTGCAGCTCTCTAAGTAGTTCGCCACGGCGGTGAAAGTGATGCATAAGAGGGTTAAACCAAAAAACATGTCTCAAACACTGCTCGGCCAGGGTCCAGTAGTGGTGCCGGCAGTTAAAATGGGTTTTCTCGTGTTCGATAATAAGCGCTTCTTCTGCGCTGCCCTTTAATAAACTGGCCGGGAGAAAGACTCTCTTTTTGAGAAAGCCAATGGAAAATGCCGAGCGAATGGAGTTTGATCGAACAATACAAAAGGAACCCTGTTTGACAGTAGTGTTGGCTTGTCTGAAGAGACCACGCAGATAGAAATGATTGATCAGCAGGCGAACGACGAACAACATCAGCCCCAGGCTGCTTGCAAACAGCAGTAGGCCACTCAGAAAATAAAGAAAATCGTCTGGCCGTAAACTAAAGTCTTGGTGGCTGAGTAAGCCCGGGCTCTCATATATTGTCTGTGTCTCGGATTGTTTTATGCCAGTAATGAGCGGGTGATCGTTTGAAAGCGGGGTTGAACGATGCGCTTCCTGGACCGTATTCCAACCTTTGACAGAGTGCCAATCCAACAGTGATAAAGGAAGCAGTAGCATGCCAATCAACAGTGCTTGGTGAATGCGCAGGTTCCAGCTTAAGGGCAGTCGGGCTGGGTTGATCAGCAAGACAGAGGTCAGCAGGGGGAATAAAAACAGTTGCCCCCAAGTGAACGATCTATAGGCCTGATGAATTATCTCGGTAATATCAAGTGGCATCGTTGGCTCCAGACGATTACTTGTGACCGTTTTTACGGCCACCTTCTTTCTCTTCGATCAGCGCTTTCAGTTCATCCAGCTCGCTTTGGCTGAATTCATTTTCTTGCAGAAAATATTCGGCAAAGGACAATTTGTTTCCCGAAAAGAGGCGTTTGATGATGGTGCCGAGCCTTCCGGCGGTAACTTCTTCTCGGTTTACCAATGAGAAGTAGGCGTGTTGTTTTCCTTGCTTTTGATGATCGACCAGAGACTTGCTTTCCATTTTTTGCAGGGTTTTCAAAACGGTGGTGTAGCCGGGTGCGTCGGCGTCGGGCCAGTGCTCAATAATGCTGTTGACTGTCGCCAGATTATCCAGCTGCCAAATGCACTGAAATATGCGCAGTTCCAGTTCAGTCACTTTAATATTGTCATTCATAATATGAGGTCGCTGAGTGTTAATCGTTCGAGCTTTATTACGATGTTTGTCGTATTTAATGAATCTTAGTACGACGCTTGTCGTACATCAAGCGTTTTATTCGCTATGTCACGCTCTTGAAAAGCACTTTTTTGCCCTCAGTAATAGAGTAAGTTAAAAAATGTGACTCAATTATGTTGTTAGTTCGCTTGGTGCTACTGGTACTTTCCCTGGGTTTTGTGGGCTACGGAGTGTTTGCAATGTTGGCAGCAGAGCTGATTGTGCCCACCTTCAGCGGGGTGGAGAATGGTCGCTTTGTTCAGATTACAGGTTTAACTGCATTGTTCTCCGGCGCCTGCCTGGCATCGCTTGGGGCAATGCTGGCCGCGAACATGTTTGCAGCATTGAGCCGACACCCTTTGCGGGAAATGCGTTGGCAGGCCGCATCCAATTCTGCACTTTGGCTTGCACTTACCGCCTTTGTTTTTGCTTTGCTGAGTGCGGTGATGGGCTGGGAATCCATCTACAGCGGATTTATTGCTGCCAGTGAGCCTGTGGATATTTACCTGCACCCAAGCGCTATTGAATGAGGCCCGAACTCATCAAAATCATGTTGAACATGGAAGCTGAAACCAGTTATGAGCTGGCTAAGCGTTCGTGAAGAGACAAGGTGGGGAAGGGAAAGCTGGCGCTATGGTTTATAGCGCCAGCTGAATTCAATCTGCGGTTAGGCGTCAATCAAACCGTAGTCATTGCGCAGGATTTCGATAATCTCCGCTTTTGGATTGGCCGATAGCTCAATCTTTTCACCGGTAATTTTCTCGGCGATGCCTCGATAAGTTTCAGACACCTGCATCAAAATTGCTTCAGGCAGTGCGTTGTCACGTGCCAGAGCAGAGCGCTCATCCATACGATCTTTGTTTAGCAGAATGTCAGGGTCCGGGAAATGGTTCAGCAGCAGCTGACGGAATTCTTCTTTGGAGTTTTCAACCACTTTACCGTCACGATAGGAAGGGCCGTCCCAGATACGGGAAGAATCCGGTGTTCCGACTTCATCCATATAGATCAGTTTTTCCTGACCGTCTTTGTCCGCGACATAGCCAAACTCGAATTTGGTATCGACAAAAATTTGATCCAGTTTTTCCAGCTCGGCGCTGATTACATCAAAACCTTCACGCAACAGCTTTTCGTAAAGATCGATGTCATCTTTGCCCTTGAAGTTAAACGCTTCAACATTGTCATCGATGTTCTGGCGGGTAATGTTCACATCGTCCTGCTCAGGTACACCGGGTATGCCCTTCAGGATACCTTTTGTGGATGGTGTGATTAACAGCTCGGGCAGTTTGCTGTCTTTTTGCAGGTCGTCGGCAATCTGGATGCCACAGAACTCGCGCTCGCCTTTGTCGTAGCTGCGCCACATAGAGCCCGTAATGTACTGACGACAAATGGCTTCAATCATTACCGGCTTGGCTTTTTGTACAATCCAAACAAAGGGGTGTGGAATGTCGAGAATGTGGCTATCAGCCAGGCCTTGCTCTTTAAACAGTTTGAACCAGTGATTGGAAATCGCGTTCAGCGCGGCACCTTTGCCAGGTACGCCGTTCATGCCGCCTTCACCGTGCCATACACATTCAAATGCTGAAATCCGGTCGCTGATCACCATGATCGCCAATGGCGAGTCAGGCGCTACATCGTAGCCTTTTTCTTCAATCAGACGACGGCTGTCGGCTTCGGTTAACCAGTATACAGAGCGAACTTTACCGCTGTGTACAGGGGCATCGGTACGGATAGGAAGGTCGTTATTTACGGCCAATACTTTATCGGCAAGACTCATGGCGTTGTCCTGTGCATTGCTAGCTAAATCAAAAATAAATGGGGTCGGCAGCTGCCGGTTCAGCTCTAGAAGCGCCAAAGGCAAATGGGCGGGATTTCTAGAAAGGGGATTCTACCAGAACTCTAGGCAGTTGCCAGAATTTCCGGGACGAGGCCGGTAATAGGGAGAGAAAGAAGGGGTGGCCGGGGCTAACCCCGGCCGGTAGGGCTGACTGTTAAACAGAAAGCCCCTAGGGGAAATCAGGCTTTTTGCAGCATGGAAAACATTTCGTCTTTCAGGTGCAGGCGCTGCTTTTTCAGCTCTTCCATATGCTCGTCGGTAGTAGGCGAGTCGTTCTGCTCCAGATTGCGAACATTGTGATCCAACTCGTGGTACTCCTTGAACAGTTTGGCAAAGTGACGATCGTTCATTTTTAAGTTATGAATTTGCTCGCGGAATTCAGGCAGCTCGTGAACCAGATCGTGCTTCTCAATATTCATCATATGTCCTCAGCTAGTGGGTAAAAAAGAAAGCTCTTTGTTTGTTTTTATTATCGGCCTGTGAGGCCTGGGGGTATTGATATGGGTCAACAAGTGATGGGGATAAAACCAGAAGTTTATCAAGGAGCCATGCTGGGATAAGGGGGCTCAAGAGACGCTTTGTAAAAACAAAAAAGCCGCTGTCTCAGCGGCTTTTTTGTTGATTGGAACAGCTTGGGTTCAGGATTGGGTTTGAGCCTCTTCAAGCGGGGTGATCTTGAAGTTAGTGAAACCGTACAGGGTGGTCATCAAGGGGCTGATCAAGTTAAAGAAACAGAAAGGCAGATAGGCGAATGTTGCTACCCCCAGAGTGCCGGCCATAAATACACCACAGGTATTCCAGGGCACTAGAGGAGACGTGATGGTGGCACTGTCTTCGATGGCGCGAGACAGGTTCTGCGGCGCCAGACCGCGCTTTTCAAATTCCAGTTGATACATGCGGCCAGGGATCACCACGGCGATGTATTGATCCGAAGACACCAGGTTGACGCCAATGCCGGTACAGACGGTGGTAAAGATCAGGCTGCCGGTGCTGGAGGCCAGGTTGATCAAACCGCTGACCAGACGGGCCAGGATGCCGGTCTTTTCCATAATGGCGGAGAAGATCATGGCGCAAATAATCAACCAAACCGTATTGAGCATGGAGCTCATGCCACCGCGGGTCAGCAGGTCGTCAATATTGCTGTCACCGGTTCCAGATTTATAACCATCGAACAATACGGTCCAGCTGCCCTTGACCATTTGCAGTGCGCTGCCCAAATCTTCGGTGGCACCCATAGCAATCACGCTCTTGGTTTGGAAGATCACGGCGAAGATAAGGCCAAGCATAATGCCCGTCCAGATGCTCGGCAGTACCGGGAACTGCTTATAAGCCATCACAAAAACCACTACCAAGGGCAGCAGCAGGTAGATGCCGATGTCGAATTGGCCCTGTAGGGCCTGAAGGGTGTTGTTCAAAGTATCGAGTTCACCACTGCTGCTGTGCTGAATACCCACCCAGGTGAACAGAATCAAGGCAATGACAAAACTCGGTGTTGTGGTCCACATCATATGACGGATGTGGGTGAACAAATCGGTGTTGGCGGCGGCAGAGGCCAGATTAGTAGTGTCTGACAGGGGGGACATTTTATCGCCGAAGTACGCACCGGAGATAACCGCACCAGCTGTCGCAGCCAGAGACAGGTCGAGAACCGTGGCGGCGCCAATGAAGCCGATGCCGATTGTACCGGCAACCGTCCAGGAGCTGCCAATACACAGGGCCACGATGGCGCAGATCAAACAGGCTGCCGGGTAAAACCAGGAAGGGTCGAGCAGCTGCACCGCGTAGTAAATCATTGATGGCACGGTGCCCGACATGATCCAGGCGCCGATCAGGCTGCCCACCGAAAACAAGATCATAATCGCCTTCAGGGCAATGACAATGCCCGATTTAATACCGTCTTCGATTTCATCCCAGCTAAAACCGTTCTTGATGCCAATGATGGCGGCCACCGCGGCGGTCAAAATAAGGGCCATTTGGTTGGCACCACCGGAGGAGTTGTCACCGTAAAAATATACAGAGGCCGATAACAGGCACATCAGGACAACGGCGGGAATGATGGCATCTAACAGACTGGGGGTGCGACTGTCGTCGCTGCTGATAATGGTCTCTTCTCTGGAATCGCTCAATTCGCTCATAATTTGGAACTCTTTGTTTTTATTGTCTGGCACTGCGACTTTCGTCGCAGTCCGTCACGCAGCGTGTTTTCACCGGCGGGCTTATACTTGATAGACGGCACCCTTACCGATGCCCTCAAAGGCGCGCACTTTAAAGCTGGCATCAGGTTCGGCTTTTTGCAGTTGCCCGGCGATATAGCAGGCGATCCATTCGACCGTGGTGTCGGTGGGCAGAAGCTCGCAGCATTTGGCGGGTAGGGAAATGTCAAAGTGGCCCTGGTCGCTCTGGTAGGCAAAACTGAGTTGCCCGTTCTGGTCTCCGCTCAGATCAAAGTCACTGCCCAAATAGATATCGTACCAACGCTGGGCCCACGACTGTTCCAGGGATTTATCGCGTATCCCGTTTCGCCAAATCTGAATACGGGAGCGGTGTCCATGGGCGATACGCTGGCAATTGCCGGCGTGCTTTTTAAGGCCATGGCTGTAGTGGTAAAAGGCGTCGTCTCCCAAAGCTTCCGTGCTGAAATCCAGGCTCAAGCGTTCAATGGTATTGGGCAGCAGGGCTCGCAGCTGTTGGATACTCCATTCAGCGACACTTTCAGCATTGATCTCTGTGGCGTCGATCAAGGTAATCGCCTGGGCTGGCGAGCGACAGCTCAATTCCTGATCGCCAAAACGCCAGCGCAAGCTGATGTATTCGTCTTCTTCCAACAAGGTCAGCTTCGGGCTGTGACGGGGGACCAGCAGGCAGTGATCGAGGGTCTCATCCAGCCAGTTGCGCAGGGTTTTCTTGACGATGCCAAAATCACAGACCATGCCCTGTTCGTCGAGGGCGCCATCCAGCTCAGTACTGGCTAGCCAGGTTTCGCCTAAAAGGCCGCGATCAGGGTGAAGGAAACTGAAATCGACATTGGTCAATTCATCGACAAATAACAACATGGGGCTTAGGACTCGATCAAAAGGCCGCCTATGATATAACAGCCAATGCAGGCGAGCCATCGCCCGGCCAATGTTCAGCACAATTGACGGAATCTTTATGAGCGAGAACTATAAACTCAGTTTTTATGTGCCCGAGACTCATCTCAGTGCGGTGAAAGACGCGATATTTGAAGCGGGTGCCGGACAACAGGGGGATTATGAGCACTGTTGCTGGCAAACTCCGGGGCAAGGGCAGTTTCGACCGAATGCTCGGGCTGTGCCATTCATAGGCCAGGCCAATGAACTCAGCGAGGTGCTTGAGTACAAGGTTGAGGTGTTGTGTAAAGCGACAAAAATCCAAGCCGTGGTGGCGGCATTAAGGGCTGCCCATCCTTATGAAGAGCCGGCCTATGATGTGATGGCTCTGCTCGATATCTAGCTCAGCTTTTTTTATCGCCTGGTTCGTCGACCGGACCGGTGTTACCCAGGGTATAACGCGCGGGTTTGGGTGGTTTCCAGTCTCGCCCTTTGGGATGAACCAGATCCTCGCTACGCATTGGAAAGTGACCGCTTTGGCGGTCAGCAAAGTAATGTTTGAGGGTTTTTCCCACCACCATAAAGGCGAGATCGTCCCAGGGTATTTCTTCTTCGGTGAACAATCGAACTTCCAGAGATTCCGGGCCGGGTTCAAAATCCAGTGCGCTTAAATGACCGCGATAAAACAGATGCACCTGATTAATCTGGGGCAGGCTGAATAAGGTGTACAAACCTTCGACGTCGATCTTCGCGCGGGCTTCTTCCCAGGCTTCTCTGAGTGCGCCTTCTTCGGTGGTTTCTCCGTTTTCCATAAAGCCCGCGGGCAGTGTCCATTTGTCATAACGCGGCTCGATGGCTCGGCGGCAGAGCAGTACTTTATCTTCGTGAATGGGCAAACAGCCCGCAATAATACGTGGGTTGCTGTAGTGAATGGTTTCACAACTGCTGCAGACATAGCGTTCGCGATCGTCCCCGGGTGGAACAATCAAAGTGACTTTTTCGCCGCAGTGGCTGCAATAATTCATAACAGGCTCTCTAACATTCAACTGGGGAGATTATACCGAAGAGTGGAGCCAAGTTTAGGGTTGAAAGGGGCGAATATTGGGCGGGGGGAGTGTTGATCTGGTGATCGGGGAAGGCCCGATCACCATTTTGAAACGGGAATTAACGGGTAAAGCTCAGTACCTTGGCGTTTTCTACCGTGGGTGCCGGACTGATTTCAACCTTGCCAGTTTGCTCGTTCAATACCTGGCTCAGTTCACCCAGAGATTTCTGCATCATTTCGTACACCTTGACGCAGGAACCCATTGGGTTGTTGTGCAGTTCACGCTGTGCATCGACCTGGAATTGAATGCCTCGCAGGCGACGCTGCATGTGGCTGGGCGCATTGCTGATAGCGGCTTCAATCTGGCTGCTGCGATAGGCCTCAAACGCGGCAGGGTCGTTAACGGCCAGATCTTTCAATTCGTCGAAGCTGAGCTCCGTGCTCGCTGTATTCGTATGGCTACTCATAAGCTAACTCCTGTGCTAAGCGTTTGCAGATCGCTCGTACCCCGTCAAAAAATCGCGCTTGCAAACCAATGGTCTTGGGTGTTTTTGATATTGTTGTTTTTTTGACGCTGGCTGCATGGTAGCAAGGCCATTTTGGGCTGTGTAGCCTGGCGCCTATATCTTCTTTTTATAAAAATATGTCTCCCTTAGTTGATTTTCAGTCATTTTGAACTAAGGCGTAAGGGAAAAAATCCCTGTTCCGACCTGCGGTAATTTCACAGAATTTTGTCTCGAAGCCCGAAATCATGCGGATTTAGAGCATATTCAGGTAAATGGGTTTATACTCAAATACAGTATTTCATCCATGAGGACACTATGCTTAAGCGCCTGCGCTCTGGCCTTGAACAGAGCCCCATCAGCCAGGAAACGGGGACAACTAACCGACAAGCGGCAGTCTTGTTGGCGCTTACTGACCACCCCAGTGAGCCGGAAATCGTTTTAACCAAACGCGCAGAGCATCTCAACAGTCACTCAGGACAGGTCGCTTTTCCCGGTGGAAAATGGGACGAAACCGATAAGAGTTTGATGGAAACCGCGTTGCGGGAAAGCCATGAAGAAATCGGTTTGCCGCCCGAACACGTTGAAGTGCTGGCTAGTTTACCTTCCGCAGAAACCCGTTTTGGTATTCACGTGACCCCATTTGTGGGGGTGGTTCCGAAAGATTTGCAACTTGAGCCCAACTTCGATGAGCTGGATGCGATCTTCAATGTGCCGGTGAGTTATTTCCTTGATGATAGCAACCGCAGCCGCACAGATATTTTTGAAGGTTCCATGGGGCGCTTCTGGGCGCCGGTCTGGCATTACGAAGGTTTTGAAATCTGGGGATTTACCGCCGGCATTCTTGCGAACTTTCTGAATCAAACCTTGAATGCAGGCCTGGGTGAAGAAAGCCAGGCTCCGGTCAAGATCTTCGCCTGAGGCAAGGCCTTCATTCTCAGCGTTCTGTGCCTCTTCTACTGTTCAGCCTCACCAGCCTATGGACCGAGAATTCTCATGCGCAGACTGCGCCAGCGAAGTGAGGTTAGAAACCATAATCCATAGCCGGAAAAGAGGGTGATCAATCCCAAAATAGACAGTACCCTGAGTGCCCAGTTATTGAAGTTCTCACGCTCGTTAAAATCCAGGATGTGCAGCATCCATAAGAAGTCGAAGCCCCGCCACACCCAATTACGCCTGGCGGTAACCCGACCGCTGTTTTCATGTACATATAAATGACTGTTTTTGGGATGATCGAATTTTACCTGGTAGGCCGGCAGCGGGCCTTTGTACTCGCCGTTGTGCTCGCTCAGGCGATTCACCTCCAGTACCGGGCTGTCATGGGCGAAATCTTCCTGGGCAATGGCGATGGCCGCTGTCTCATCGATTGGGCTCAGTAAGGCACCGGTCTGGGCATGGATCAACTGACTTTGATTCCTGTCCTGTTTGAACCAGTAAGCCCATTGGCCCCGCCAGTTGATCAATTCTACAGAATGAATTGCGTCCAGTTTCACCGCCGGGCTGAGTTCCGAAATAGTTAATAAGGGTTTGTCGCCAAGAGCACTCTGATTCAGGGGGATTTTTGATGGGCCAGCTTTGCGCTCGTACTGGCCGCGAACATTATCAATATGAAACCAGGCGAAGTAGGCCCCGCCCAATGTCCAGGCCAAAAACTGCAGGCCGATCACAATGGCTAAGCGGCGATGCCAGCGACGCATAAAACTCTGAAGTGCTCTTTGTCCCATCCTTATCCCCTTGTTTTTATAAATTACATCACAGCAGTGTTCTTGTGGGGCTGTGGCAAACCGTCGCAGCTTAAAGAAGCCTTTGGCGATCGTCCATGGGCAATTTTTCATCAGTGAATAATGGTTATTTGTTCAGTAAATGCTCAATCTGTGGTGCTGGAAAGTGGAAAGCCTCATAATGCAGCCGTGATTGACCTGAAGCAGCGGATAAAAAAACCATGAAATATCGATTAGGCGATAAGGCCCCCCAACTGCGCGGCGAGAAGCATTTTATTGCTGACAGCGCCGATGTCATTGGTGATGTGATTCTAGAAAACAACAGCAGTATCTGGTTTAACGCCGTGCTGCGTGGTGACAATGACACAATCACCATTGGTGAAAACAGCAATGTTCAGGATGGCGCGGTTTTGCACACTGACCCGGGCGTAAAGCTGACCTTGGGCAAGGGTGTTATTGTGGGTCACAATGTGATGCTCCATGGATGTGAGGTCGGCGATAACAGCCTGATTGGCATTGGTGCCGTAGTACTCAACCGAGTGGTTATCGGCAAAAACTGCATCATTGGTGCAAATGCTTTGGTGACCGAGGGTACAGAAATTCCGGACAACTCCATGGTGCTGGGTTCTCCGGCGAAAGTAGTTAAGCAAATTGATGATGCAACCGCAGAATTCCTGAAGCTCAATGCACAGGTTTATGTGGATAATCTGGAGCGTTTTAATGAACAGTTGGAGCCGATTGACTGATGGTTAACATTATCAGTGAAACGGAAACGCCATTACCTTCCCCTTGTGTTTCCATCTGTGTGCTGAATGATGAGGATATCTGTGTCGGTTGCTACCGCAGTGGCGAGGAAATCAGTCGCTGGGGTGCTTACAACAATGACCAGAAGCGCGCCGTCTATGAGGCTATGCAAGAGCGCGCCAAAAAGCTCAATCCATTTTTATAAGTTGTTATTTCCCCGGGGACATTTATGAGTTCGACGAATCAAAGTGCTACGGTTTTCGGCACGCCGTTTTCCAGCGCGGCCACCAAAGTTTTGTTGTGCGGCAGTGGTGAATTGGGAAAGGAAGTTGCGATTGAATTGCAACGCCTGGGTTGTGAGGTCATCGCCTGTGATCGCTACCCCAACGCGCCTGCCATGCAGGTGGCCGATCGCAGCCATTGCTTTTCCATGTTGGATGATGCTGAACTGCGTCGCGTTATCGAACTCGAAAAACCGGATTATATTGTCCCTGAAATTGAAGCCATCGCCACTGACACATTGGTGGAGCTGGAGAACGAAGGATTTACGGTGGTGCCTACCGCCAAAGCGGCTCAGCTCACGATGAATCGCGAAGGCATTCGCCGATTGGCGGCCGAAACTCTGGGTTTGCCAACATCTGATTTTCGATTTGCCGATACTCTGGAATCCTATCAGGCGGCGGTTCAGGAAATCGGTTTGCCCTGTGTAGTGAAACCGATCATGAGTTCCTCTGGTAAGGGCCAGAGCTTGCTGAAAACAGAGGCCGATATTGTCCCGGCTTGGGATTATGCCCAAGAAGGTGGGCGTGCTGGAGCGGGTCGTGTCATCGTGGAAGGCTTTGTGGATTTTGATTACGAGATTACCTTGCTGACCGTGCGTCATCGTGGCGGTACCAGTTTTTGTCCCGCTATCGGTCATCGACAGGAAGGAGGCGATTACCGCGAATCCTGGCAGCCCCAGCAAATGTCGGAAGCGGCGCTCACAGCCTCCAAGCAAGTTGCTGCTGCGGTCACCGATGCTCTGGGTGGTTGGGGAATCTTTGGTGTTGAACTGTTTATTAAAGGCGATGAGGTTTATTTCAGTGAAGTGTCTCCGCGCCCTCACGATACCGGTATGGTGACCTTGATCTCTCAGAACCTGTCTGAATTTGCCTTGCACGCCCGGGCAATTCTGGGTTTACCGATTCCGGACATCGAGTTTTACGGACCATCGGCGTCAGCGGTATTGCTGGTTGAAGGTGAATCCCGAAATTGCCGCTTCCATAATCTGCAGCAGGCGCTGGCCGAGCCGGGAACGGATTTTCGTTTATTCGGTAAGCCAGAGGTTGTCGGTCAGCGCCGGATGGGTGTTGCCCTTGCTCGCGATAAGGATACCGAGTCGGCGGTTGAGAAAGCGCTGCGCGCCAGTCGTGCGGTTCATGTCCAATTATAAATTTGACTAAATACGCCTGATTGCTATTGTGGCTTGCATGTTGGCAGGGGGATACAAATAATCCTGCCAATATAATAATCATCAACACTAAGTCCAATACTATGTCGACATTTCGCAAAGACCCTTTTTCTCTTTCACGTTCTCGCGTTTTGAATACACTGAAAACCTCAGGGGTTTTTGTGCTATCCGGTTTATCTCTGGCGATTGTTGCTCAGGTTCAGGCCGAGAATGAGCACATCGAGCAAATCATTGTAACGGCTGAAAAAACACCGCGCCCCGTCTCAGAATTGCCTCTGACGGTGAGCCAGGTTGATCAAGAGCAGTTGAAACTGATTGATGCCGTGCATCTCAACGAAGCGTTGGCGAGAGTGCCTGGCGCCTGGATCAGTCGTGGTAATGGTCAGGAGCAACTGACCTCGCTTCGATCACCGGTATTAACTGGAGCCGGAAGTTGCGGAGAGTTCTTTATTGCGGAGGATGGTATCGCCAGTCGGCCCAGTGGCTTTTGCAATGTAAACCAGCTGTTTGAATTGAATACCGAACAAGCGGGCGCAATCGAAGTTATTAAAGGTCCGGGTACGGTTTACTACGGCGGCAATGCTTTGCACGGTGTGATTAATGTGTTGTCTCCTGAACCCAGGCAGGGCGGAGAGATAAAATTGGAAGCGGGCCCCGATGATTTCAGTCGAGCCCAATTGCGCATTGGGCACAAATCTGACCAGCACGCCACCGAGTTGCGTTTTAGCGGCAGCCATGACGGCGGCTATAAAGATGACTCCGGTTATGATCAGCAAAAGTTGGCATTACGACACGATTTTTCCGGGGAGCAATGGTCTTCCAAAACCCTGTTTTCGGCGAGTAATTTGAATCAAGAGACTGCCGGGTTTATTTTGGGTAAAGACAGTTTTAAAAATCCTGCATTAAAGCGCAGCAACCCCAACCCCGAAGCGTATCGTGATGCCAGTTCATGGCGTTTGAGCAGTGAGTGGCGTCGAGAATTCGGGGAAGATGCGAGCCTCAGCATCACACCTTATGCACGTCACAGTGAGATGGAATTCATTCAGCATTTTTTACCCGGGCAAGCTTTGGAAGAAAATGAACAAAGCAGCTTTGGTTTACAAGGCAAGTGGCGCCAATCGTTGAGCGATTCGCTCGAATGGACCTTGGGAGCTGAACTGGAAGTGGCGGATATGGAGTTGCGAGAGTTTCAGGAAAACGAAACCGACAGCCCCAGCGCCTTTTTGCGAGCCACTATTCCAGCGGGCCTGCATTATGATTATCAAGTCGACAGTAATATGTTGGCGCTGTTCAGCCAGTGGCGTTTGCAGTTAAGTGAATCGACTTTGCTGGATGCCGGTTTGCGTTATGAGCGTCTGGAATACGATTATGATAACCGCACAACCGACGGCACCTTAAAGGTTGATGGCACACCTTGTACGTTGTTTGGCAACGTCAGAACCTGTCGCCATGCTCGTCCGGCGGACCGAGAAGACAGCTTTGACAATGTCAGTTATCAGTTGGGTTTACAGCAGAATTTCACCGAGCAGCTCAGCGCTTATGTGCGCTTGGCAAACAGCTTTCGTGCACCGCAAAATTCGGAGTTGTATCGATTGCAAAAAGGTCAGATCCAAGCCGATCTGGATTCCGAATCCCTGCAAAATCTGGAATTGGGCCTGCGATACTTCTCTGAGCAAATGAGCGTGCAGCTTGCTGCGTTCGCCATGCAGAAAGACGATTTTATTTTCCGCGATGGCGACGGTTTTTACATTGATGAGGGTGAAACCAAACATCGTGGTATCGAGTTGGACGCCAATTATGCATTGAGTGAACAATGGCAATTGGCGGTTGCTGCAAGTTGGGCCGAACATCTTTACGACAATAACCCGGATCCCAGCCTGGGCGATATCGATGGCAATGATATCGACACCGCACCTAACTTGCAGGCGAACACCCGCTTGCGCTGGCAGGCCAATGAGCAGTTGTTGGCGGAGTTGGAATGGCATTATTTGGGGGATTATTATCTGGACCCTCAAAATCTCCATAAATATAGCGGTCATTCTTTGCTGAACTTGCGTCTTGCCTGGCAGCGGGACAGTTGGCGACTGGCGGCTCGTATGACGAATCTGACTGATCGTGATTATGCTGAGCGCGCAGATTTTGCTTTTGGTAACTACCGTTACTTTGTCGGGCAGGGGCGCGGTTTGTATTTGAGCGCGGCTTACAGCTGGTAGACATCGGCTCGTAAAAATTCAACGTTAAACAACCAAATTTTGCGGGCGAAGGGTCGCTTAAGCCCGCTTGGCGGTTGTGTCATCAAGCTGCGCTGGCGGGCGCAGCTGTAGTATACTTCCCGTTTTGCCAGTTTCCGCTATGAGTCAGTCCCCCAGCCAGAATCCTGAGCTGCAATCCCTTTTTGAACAGCTTCCTAATACCATGGGGCGTGATGTGCACCGCCTGCGTCGGCAGTTGCGTGATTTACAGTCCCGCCTGGGCGAAGGTAAAGCAATTGATCAGGGGCTGGAAAAACTGCAGAAGGCCGTGCTCGCTTCCTGTGAATTACGTCAACGACGTCAGGACGCGGTGCCTACGATTGAATTTCCTGAAAACCTGCCCATTGCCGAGAAGCGCGCCGATATCGCCAAGGCCATTGCTGAGCACCAAGTCGTGGTGATTGCCGGTGAAACCGGCTCTGGTAAAACCACGCAACTGCCTAAAATCTGTCTCGAATTAGGTCGTGGTGTGAAGGGTCTGATTGGCCACACTCAACCCCGCCGAATCGCCGCGCGTACGGTGGCGAATCGAATCGCTGAAGAGCTTCATACCCCGCTGGGTGACAAAGTGGGTTATCAGGTGCGCTTTAATGATCACTCCGGCCCTGAAACCTACATCAAGCTGATGACCGATGGTATTTTGCTTGCCGAAATCCAACATGATCGCTTTTTGAATAAATACGATACGCTGATTATTGATGAAGCCCATGAACGCAGCCTCAATATTGATTTCCTGCTCGGTTATATCAAAACCATTTTACCGAAACGGCCGGACCTGAAAGTTATTATTACCTCGGCGACCATTGATGTTGAGAGGTTCAGCAAGCACTTTAATGAAGCCCCCGTGATCGAAGTGTCTGGCCGGACTTTCCCGGTGGAGGTTTTGTATCGCCCGATGGGCGAGCGGGAAGTGGATGACCTGGATTTAAACAGCGCGATTATTGAAGCCATTGAAGAGATTCAGGCCATAGAGCGAAGTGGCGAAAAGCGCGGTGGGGATATCCTGGTATTTATGAGCGGTGAGCGCGAGATTCGAGAAGCCGCTCTGGCGATTCGCAAAGCCAACATTCCCCATTTTGATGTCTTGCCCTTATACGCACGCTTGAGCCTGGCTGAACAAAACAAGGTTTTTCAAAACCATAAAGGCCGTCGAATTGTGCTGGCCACGAATGTGGCTGAAACGTCGATTACCGTGCCGGGCATTCGTTATGTGATTGATCCTGGAACGGCTCGCGTTTCTCGATACAGCTACAAAACCAAAGTGCAGCGCCTGCCTATTGAAGCGGTTTCCCAGGCCAGTGCCAATCAGCGCAAAGGGCGATGTGGTCGTGTCAGTGAAGGTTTGTGTATTCGTCTGTACAGCGAAGAGGATTTTCTGGCGCGTCCGGAGTTTACCGATGCTGAAATTCTGCGAACGAATCTTGCCGCCGTTATCTTGCAGATGTTGCAAATGCGTATCGGTGATGTCCGACATTTCCCATTTGTGGACAAGCCCGACTCACGACTGATCAACGACGGCTTTAAACTTCTGCAGGAATTGCAGGCCATAGATGGCAAGGGCAAACTGAACCCAATGGGGCGGCAGATTGCCAAGCTGAATGTCGATCCGAGTCTTGCTCGAATGGTGTTAGCGGCAGGTAATTTGGACTGCCTGGAAGAAGTACTGATCATCGTCAGTGCTTTGTCTATTCAGGATCCCCGTGAGCGCCCGGCAGAAAAAAAACAGCAGTCCGATGAAAAACACCGCAGATTTGCCGATGAACATTCTGATTTTATCAGTTTGATAAATCTCTGGAAGTACGCGGAAGAGCAACGACAGGAATTGTCACAGAACCAATGGCGAAAGCAGTGTAAAAAAGAGTTTCTTTCCTACTTGAGATTGCGTGAGTGGCGAGATATTCATCATCAACTGCGCTTAGCAGTGAAAGATTTAAAGCTCAAGAGTAATGGTGAACAGGCCGCGAGCTATGAAAATGTCCATCGCGCATTGATCAGTGGTTTGCTCGGGCGCGTCGGTTTTCACGATGAAGAGCGTACCTATCTTGGTGCTCGAAATCGTCGATTCAGTATTTTTCCAGGCTCGGGGCAATACAAAAAACGTCCGAAATGGTTGCTCGCCGCTGAGCTGATTGAGACCTCCCAGCTGTTTGCCCACACAGTCGCCAAAATTGAGCCCGAGTGGGTGTTGGCCGCAGCGAAACATCTGGTGAAACGCAGTCATTCCGAGCCTCATTATGCCGGACGCAGTGGCCAGGTTATGGCCTTCGAAAAGGTCAGCTTGTATGGCCTGGTATTGGTTGAGAAGCAGCGAGTCAATTACAGCCAGATTGATCCCAAACTCAGTCGCGATATTTTTATTCGCGAAGCACTGGTCGAAGGTAAGTATCCCCAAAACCGAAAAGCTCAGGGGCAGAAAGCCAAATTCTATCAGCACAATCAACGTTTGATCGGCGAATTGCACGAGCTGGAAGCCAAAAGTCGTCGACGGGATCTGCTGGTGGATGATGAGGTCATCTACGATTTTTACCAGCAGCGCATTCCCGCGTCGGTGGTTAATCTGGCCGGCTTTGAACATTGGCGAAAAGGCATTGAAAACGAGCAACCGGAATGCCTGTTCCTGGTTCGTGAAAGTATCATGAGGCACAGCGCCGAAGGCATTACCGAAGCGCAATTCCCCGATGAGCTGAACTGGGAAGGCATGGGCTTTCTGCTGACGTACCATTTTGATCCCAAGGCGCCTGACGATGGCGTGAGCTTGCACGTACCTGTGGGTGCCCTGCATCTGGTGCCGGAAGCGCGTCTGGATTGGTTGGTACCCGGTTTGTTGCGTGAGAAATGTATTGCTTTGGTAAAAAACTTGCCGAAAGCCATGCGTAAACATTTCGTTCCAGTGCCCAATTTTGTTGATAAAGCCTTGATGGGCATGGAGCCTCAGAATCGTCCTCTGAGCGATGTTTTGGGTGAACAGCTGAAACGCCATACCGCAGTGGAGGTTCCAAAAGATGACTGGAACAGCGCCGCCTTGGATGCCTATTACCGCCTCAACATCAAAGTCGAGGATGAGCGCGGCAAGCTGATCGAGCAGGGACGTGACTTGCTTGAATTGCGCGAGCGTTACAAAGGCCAAGTACAGGAGCGTTTGGCGGATGCCGGCAGCAGTATCGAGCGTGATTCAATCCAGCAGTGGGATTTCGGTGAATTGGCCAAAAGCTGCGATCTGAAGCGCGCGGGTGTCAGCATTCGTGCTTATCCTGCGTTGGTCGATGAAGGCAAGGAAACCGCTTTGCGCCTGCAAGATAACCCTGTGGAGGCTGAAGTTCTGAGCCGCAAAGGCATCCTGCGCCTGGCGTTGCTCAATATGTCGAGCACTGTGAAATATCTGCACAAGAACACTCTGAAGCAGGGTAAAGATATCGGTTTGAGTGTTGCCAATATGGGCTCTCGCGATGCGGTGATTGATGATCTCTTGCTCAGTGCGCTTGCCGAACTGCTGCCAGCCGAATTGCCGAGGCAGGAAGAGGCCTTCAATTCCTGGTTGAACGAGGCAGAATCCCAACTGACCGATAAAACCAATGAACTCGCCCATTTGCTGGAGCGAGTGTTAAAGGCGTTGGTCGATGTCAAAAAGACCCTCAAACAGCACAAATCCCAGCTGACCATGGCCTACGTAACGGCCGATATCAATGAGCAACTGGGTGGTTTGTTTTATCCGGGTTGCCTGTACCTGCATGGAGCGGAGCGTATGGGTGATTATCTGCGTTATTTGAAGGCGATGAGTCTGCGACTGGAAAAAGCGCCCTTGAATGTCCAACGTGATCGTATGCATATCGCTGAATTGCAGCCGCTTTGGCAGCAACATCAGGAGCGACTGGAGAAACTGGGCACGGCCATGTACGGTCAGGATCAGCAATGGCAGGAATATCGTTGGTTGTTCGAAGAGTTGCGTATCTCCCTGTTTGCGCAAAGTTTGAAGACTCGCGTACCCGTCTCGGCCAAGCGCCTGAATAAACTGTGGCTTGAGGTTACCCAGTAGCCTTGAGCCCCACTATCTGTGGGTTTGCCTAAGTTTTGTCACTTTATGTTTTTAGTGAATTGGGTGTCACTTGCTCCGGTTTTTGCTCTAATCGACGCCTGAAAGTGAGGCCTCACAAGAACTTTCTTAAATAGACTGCCTTTGTTAGGGGTTTTTCCCCTATTCGTTAGTGCAACGTTATAAAACTGTGACAACTTCCCGCTCCGCACTGAGTCATAATTCTCACATCGCAAGTTTTTGCAATCGCAATGCAGTTCAAGTCGTTATAAAGTCACTTGGCGTTGTAAAAGCTTTTACTTATGCTGGATTTGTTCTACTCTTTCAGGGCTGTTTTATCCAGTAATGATGTGTAATTTCAATCACATGCGGCTTGTCGCATAACAGTACTAGACAGTAAGTACTACGCATAACAGAGGAAATGAAATATGTCTAAAAAAACTACAATGACTCCTATCGCAGCGGCTGTTGGTGCGGCAATGTTAGCATCTGCTTCCATGAGCACCATGGCAGCGAGTGAAAACCCATTTGCCGCAACTGAATTGAGCAGTGGCTACCAGTTGGCAGCAGCCGACCAGGAAGGCAAGTGCGGTGAAGGCAAATGTGGCGAGAAAAAGGGTGATAAAGAAGGTAAGTGCGGCGAAGGCAAGTGCGGCGGCGACAAAAAAGCTTCTAAAGAAGGTAAGTGCGGCGAAGGCAAGTGCGGCGGCGACAAGAAAGCTTCTAAAGAAGGTAAATGTGGCGAAGGCAAGTGCGGCGGCGACAAGAAAGCTCACAAAGAAGGTAAGTGTGGCGAAGGCAAATGCGGCGGCGACAAGAAAGCTTCTAAAGAAGGTAAGTGCGGCGAAGGCAAATGCGGCGGCGACAAAAAATCTTCTAAAGAAGGTAAGTGTGGCGAAGGCAAGTGCGGTGGTGCTGCCTAAGCTGGTGTAAACACTCATTCCTAGAGAGTGTTTAACGCACGAAAAGCGCCGCAACCGCGGCGTTTTTTGTATCTAAAAATGACAAAACAAAATCAAATTATCTAGCACGTGATAGACGAGCGCTGATTCAAGCGCGAAGTTTCCAGTCAGAATTTCAGGAGAAAAACAATGCCAGTAACTGATACGTTTCCTGTTCAAGGCGTTGGCGTCGGTTTGCGTCGCAGTATGCTAGATGATGCACGTTCATTAACGTTGGACGATGTGCAATTTATGGAAGTGGCACCGGAAAACTGGATCGGTGTTGGTGGCCGTTATGGTCGTCAATTCAAAGAATACAGCGAGCGGTTTCCAATTATTTGTCACGGTTTATCCTTATCCATTGGTTCTCCAGACCCGGTTGATGTCGATTTGGTAAAGTCCATTCGCCAATTTATGGATGAGCATAAGGTACCCTATTATTCAGAGCATTTGACCTATTGCAGTGAGCAAGGTCATTTGTATGATTTGCTTCCGATTCCGTTTACGGAAGAGGCCGTACATTACACGGCTGAACGTATCCGCCAGGTGCAGGACATTCTTGGTGAGCGTATTGCGATGGAGAATGCCTCTTACTATTGCGCGCCTGGTCAGGAGATGAGTGAAATTGAATTTATTCGCGCCGTGTTGGAGGAAGCCGACTGTGATCTCTTGCTGGACGTTAATAATATTTACGTAAACAGTATTAACCACGGTTACGATCCTCATCAGTTCCTTGATCAATTACCGGGCGAGCGTGCCAAGTATATCCATATCGCGGGTCATTATGACGAAGCGGAAGATCTGAAAGTGGATACCCACGGTGCCGATGTGATTGATCCAGTATGGACTCTGTTAGCCAGAGCCTATAAAAACTTTGGTGTCTTGCCGACGCTGTTGGAACGAGATTTCAATATTCCTCCGGTGAACGAACTTATGCTGGAAGTGGATAAGATCAAAGCGATCCAAAAGGACGCACAACTTCAGGCTGTAGCGGCTTCCGCTTCCGAGCAAAATAGTCCTGGAGTGTCGCAGCATGTCTAAATCGAATTTGCAGCAGCTGCAACATTCTATGGCGTCTCACCTGCGTGACCCAGCCAACGTGGCTGGCCCCGCTGATATTGAACGTCGTCGTTTAAAGATCTATCAGGACTTAATTTTCAATAATATTGAAGGCTTTATCTCCGGGGCCTTTCCGGTTTTGCGGGATCTTTACAGTGATGAGCATTGGTTGGCTCTGGTGCGAACTTTTGTGATTCAGCACGAAAGTCATTCACCGTATTTTCTGCATATCAGTCAGGAGTTTCTTCAGTTCCTGCAAAATGAATATGAAATGGGACCGAATGATCCGATGTTCATGCTGGAGCTGGCGCATTACGAATGGACGGAACTGGCGCTGGATGTTTCAGAAGAAAAGGAACCTGATACGACGGAACTGCAGTCTTTGGATGATGCCAGTTTATTGGAACAAAGCCTGCGTTTGTCACCATTGGCTTGGCCATTGTCGTATCAATTTCCTGTGCATGAAATTGGTCCTGACTTTCAGCCTGAAGAAGCGCCAGAGCAAAACACTTTCCTGGTGGTCTATCGACAGGATGAAGACGTTAAATTCATTCAATCCAATGCGGTAACGATTAGACTGCTTTTGCTTTTGGCAGAACAGGACCAGCGTTCTCTTAAAGAGGTACTGCTGCAATTAGCGGAAGAGATGCAGCACCCGGAACCCGAGCAGATTCTCAGTTTCGGTTTGGGATTGGTGCGCGATATGTTGTCAAAATTGATTCTTTATTAAGTCGAATATTATCCCGGGCAAGAGACATTATTGAGCTGATTGTTTCCTGATCAGCTTGCCTTGCCTGGGTGAAAAGCCTTTTCTTTTCGTTCTCCCCGACCAGTGGCGGCTCGGTGTATTTATTTCAGCTTGGCGTGTCCTTTATTTCTTTAAAATGAAAAGAGCGCCACTTTACCGGTTCATTTTTCTGACGCTTTCCTGATCGAAAATTGATCGCGTTATATAAACCTCTGATTTTCCTAACGATTTAATTTATCTGAAATCCTGCCGCAAATCCTTCATACGGTCATATAACTGAAATATTTCGCCGGTAGATTAGCTGCATTCGTTTTTTGCGTCAGAGCCTGGCTTTAAAAAAACTGTAATGTTTCTGTCACATACGCCGATAGCGGGCTTAAATGATAGGTAAGTGGGCTCTGGAAGTGGTTTTTGAAGTACCGGGTGCCATTACTGAGATGGCGCTTAAAAATATAAAAGCGCGTTAACTAGCGTTTGAACAGATAGCTGAAATAATCGATATAGGGGACTACTCCATGAAAAAAGCACTTTTGCCTCTGGCTATTGCTGCTGTACTGCCAATGTCAGCGTTTGCTGACGTAACCGTTTACGGTAAAGCCAACGTTTCTCTGCAGTCTACCGATGAGGGTGGCGATCGCATCACTGAATTAGTAAGCAATGCATCTCGCATTGGTTTCAAAGGCAAAGAAGACCTGGGTAACGGTCTGAAAGCTATCTACAAGTTTGAGTACGAAACTCAAATCGATGACGGCGACAAGAGTGGCCAGACTTTCACTCAGCGTAACATCTACGTTGGTTTGGAAGGTGGTTTCGGTCAGGTTATCGCGGGTAAGTTCGATACTCCCCTGAAAAAAGCTCAGAAGAAAGTTGATCTGTTCAACGATCTGGAAGGTGATATCAAATCCATCATCACCAAGAGCGACAATCGCACCAGCAACACTGTTCAGTACACCACGCCTAAGTCTTGGGGCCCAATCCAGGCGAAAGTCGCCTACGTTGCTTCTGAAGACGACGATGTAGATAACGGTGTTTCTTCTTCTGTTGCTTATAACGACAAAGACGCTGGCGTTTACCTGGCGGTAGCTTACGATCAGGACGTTGAAAAAGAAGGCGCTGATGTTGTTCGTGCTGTAGGTCAGTTCAAGCTGAGCTCTTTGCAGTTGGGTGTGTTGTGGGAAGATCAGGACGCTGGTACGTCTTCTCTGCGTGACGGTGACGGCTGGGTAGTTTCTGCCAAGCTGAAAGCTTCCAAGACTGTTGCTCTGAAAGCGCAATACGGTCAGTCTGACATCGTTAAAGAAGACGGTAAGACCTGGAGCCTGGGCATGGACTACAAACTGTCCAAGAAAACCAAGCTGTACGGCTTCTACACTCATGAAGAAGCTGACAACCTGACCGAAGACAACGATTACGCTGGCATCGGCATCGAAATGAAGTTCTAAGATCGCTCGCGATCAGCCCGGTATTCCATGCCGGGTGCTTCATTTAAAAATGCCACTTGGAGACAAGTGGCATTTTAGTATCTGGGCTACAATGCCCCTTTTTCCAAATTCTTCACCCGGAGTATCAACATGAAGCCATTTTTGATCAGCAGCTTGCTCGCCTTTTTCTTGGCCTTTCCGACTTGGGCTTACGCGCAAGAGGACGATGAAGACTGCGTATATGCCGTTGATATCGAGGATGAGGATATGTCGGATTACAACATCTGTGGCAAGAACAGCGGCATCAACAAAATCCTGAACGATCTAATGGACGATAGCGCGAAGGGTTCTACCGCCTCTAAAGAGTTCAAAGAGAACGTGGAAAAGGTTGCTGAAGTGAAGGTCGACTGGCTGAAAAGTCCTGAGGCTCTGTCCAAGCGTCGCTTTGAACTGCTGCAACTGATTGCCCGGGAATGCCCAAAGGGCTTTGAGGTGAAAGGTGAGAAATACGCTGTTGGTCCGAACAATGCCCTCGATCTGCAGTTCGATTACCGCTGTAACTGATTTCCGGCATATTGCTGCCTTTTTTGAGGGGAGGGATTGAGTGTTTTTTAACCAGCCTGCCTCGCCGGGCTATTAACAAATCTTATTAGAGCTATAGCTGAATCCTTTGCCATTGCAATTGTCCAAAGCCGCTAAGCAACCTACAATAGTTTAACGGTAAAAATCAGGTGAAATGACGTGACAATTCGCAAATTAGCCGTTGCAGCAGTGCTCAGCGTGGGCCTGGCTGCCGGTGCAGTGGCTGAAGAAGCCAAGCAAGAGAAAAATCCAGCAGACCCATGGGAAGGCTTTAACCGAGGTGTATTCGCCTTCAACGATGCTGTTGATGGTGTGGTCCTCAAGCCAATCGCCAAGGGTTATAAAGCCGTTACTCCGGACGTTGTTGAGACCGGTGTAAGCAATGTCTTCAGTAATCTGGGGGAAGTCGGCAATATCGTTAATGGCTTACTCCAGTTCAAAATTGGTCAGGCCAGCAACGATACCGGTCGCCTGTTGATCAACTCCACTCTGGGTCTGGCAGGCATTTTTGATGTTGCCAAACACATGGGGCTGGAGAAGGGCACCGGTGAAGACTTCGGTCAGACACTGGCGACTTGGGGTGTAGATTCCGGCCCTTATGTTGTCCTGCCTTTCCTTGGCCCAACCACTCTTCGCGACGGCGTAGGTCTTCCGGCCGACAGCTACCTTAATCCTGTGACTCATATCGATCACGTACCAACCCGCAACACTATGTTTGGTACTGATCTGGTTGATACCCGAGCTTCACTTCTCGGAGCGGAAAGCACGATTTCAGGTGACAAATACACCTTTATCCGTGATGCCTATCTGCAGCGTCGCGAATATCTGATCAGCGATGGTCAGGTGGAAGATGATTTTGGTGCTGATCTGGATGAGGAAGAAGACTTTTAATCTCTGAACCGAATCTGGACGCCACAAAAAAGCCCGCAATTGCGGGCTTTTTTGTGGCTCATTGAAAGTGCTTTGAAGCTTTACAGACCCAATACAGATTTACCTTGCTTAAAGGTGATGTCGACGGGAATCCTGGCTTCTTGGAGGCGAGCCAAATCGGCCGCAAGGGTTTTACCGATTTTGCCTTTCTCTTCAAACAGCTCTCCAACGCCTTCGTAGTCCCCTTCGCCCTGCAGACGCAGAATCAACTCAGACAATGAGGCCATGGCTTTGCTCATATTGTCCATGTCCACGCCGTACTGGCCTTTATCATTGCGAAAGAAAGCGCCTTTCTCTTCAAAATAATTGAAGCGAATCATGTTGGCTTTCCCGTGTGCCGAGCTGGCGCCAAAACGAACCGAGCGGAAAATACCCGCCAGGAAGGTGGTGTAGTAGTCTTCCAGTTGGCCTTCGGTGATCGTACCGTCTTTGAGGAGTTGACTGACCATATACAGGCCCAGAATATCGGCCTTGCCTTCTTCGAGAGCGGATGCATGCTCTTTCAAGGCCTGGCGAACAGTACCTTTGTCGTTCACGGTGTTTTTGATGCCCAGGCCGTGGGCAACTTCATGGAACATGGTGTTACTGAAGAAGGCGTTGAACGTGATGTGCTTACGCTGCTCAGGAACAATCAACACTTCCGCGATGGGCTTCAATGTGTAGTCAAACTTGGCGCGCATGGCGTTTTTCAATTGCAGGCGGCGAGTGCCCTTGGACAGCTGGACTTCTTCATCATTGGGCAGATTGATAGCAATGGTTTTCCCGCCCGCATTGGAGTGGCCGGCGTAATAAATCACATCGTAGGCGTTCAAATCGGCGTTGCTCCCGGGCATTTCCTGTTTGTAGTTATCCGCAACGGGCAGACCTTTTTGAAGGGCAGGTAGAGTGCTGGCAAACTTTTCCAGTCGCTTGCTCCAATCCATGTCTTTGACCAGCACATAGGCTTCATAGGCGGCGCGATAGCCATAGAGCTGATCTTCATAGGTCTCAATGGCACCAATGACAACATCAATCGGATTATTCTTCATGTCCATCCAGGCCATATCGGAAGGTTGGTAATCATCGCTGGTGATGGCCGTGGCGCGCAGACGGAGGTAGTTGGCAAAGTCCTTGTCCTCGGCCAGTTCTGCGGCGCGATTCAACAGCTTCGCCGCTTTGGCGAGAGGTTTGGCATAGGCTTCGCTGTAGGGAACGGAGATGAGTTTGCCGTCTTTCTCTTTTACCAGAGAGTAGAGGCCTTTTTTGTCAGCGAATTCGGCTTTTTCAAAGCCTTCTTTGCTCATTTTGTGGGGGTAAAACTCAGCGCCCGGTGCTTTGGCTTTGTAGCCGCTCAGGAAAGGTTGGTCGGCTTGCAGGCGGTCCCAAGGCCCGTAGTTAATGTCGGCGAATTGGCGAACCTTTGGATCTTTAATGCTGGCCAGGAAACGGTTTTTATCCTGGTAGAAGGCCTGCTGCCAGAAAAGGTCGTCCATAATTTTTGAGGCATCGATCAATACCGCCAGCATCTTCTTTTGGTTGGCGGAAAGGTGGCTCAAATCGCTGTTCAGGGTGACTTCCTGATAGATGTCCAGGCGATCCTTGAATTCGGGGAGTAGTTGGGGCTCTGCTGCCAGAGTACTTTGGCTGATGGCCAAGCTCAGTAAGGCGGCTCCGCTCAAGCCACGGGTGAGTTTTGCAAAAGGATTCATCATCTACTCCTGTTGTGTCTTAATTAATTCGTTCTCAAGAATAAGACGCCTCAACTCCAATTGCCCTGAAGTTTTGGCCAGTTTTGTGTGGGTATTTTCAGGGGCGGTAAGGCGGTGTAAATCTGGGGAGGGCATGAACAAACAAAAGCCAGGCGCAACGTTGCTTCGCCTGGCTTTCGGTGGAATTGGGATTACTGGGCCAATGCCTGCTCAACCGAGGCCAGTTTGACGGCACAGACAAACACCTGCATCGCCAGATCCACTTCTTCCACCTTGGGAACACTTGGGGCAATGCGGATATTGCGGTTCTCAGGGTCATTGCCATAGGGGTAGGTTGCGCCTGCGGGCGTCAATTTAACTCCGGCCTCAGCAGCCAGCTCTACCACGCGTTTTGCCAGGCCAGGGCGAGTGTCGAAGGAAACGAAGTAGCCTCCTTCTGCTGATTGCCATTGGCCCAGATCATTGTCACCGAAGGCATCCTGGAGTTGCTGTAACACCACGTCAAAGCGGGGGCGCAGCAGCTCGGCGTGTTTAGCCATATGTGCTTTCAAGCTTGCCATGTTCGGGAACAGCTTGGTGTGGCGCAGCTGATTGACCTTGTCCGGGCCGATGCTGGCGATGGACAGGGTTTTCTTGAAGGCTGCCAGATTGGCAGGACTGGCGGCCATAAAGGCTACGCCGGCGCCTGCAAAACTCACCTTGGAGGTGGAGGCAAACTGCAGCACAGAGTCTTCGGTTCCATGTCGCTGGCAATAGTCAGCAATGGATGGCAAGGCCGGGGCGTCGGTGTTCAGATCATGCAACACGTAAGCATTGTCCCAGAATACCCGGAAACCTTCGCCGGCAATAGCGCCCAACTTGGCAATGCGTTCGATGGTCTCAGCGCTGTATACCGTACCAGTGGGGTTGGAATATTTGGGAACACACCACATACCCTTAATGCTCGGGTCGGCTTTGATCATGGCTTCGGCCTGATCCATATCCGGGCCATCGTCATTCATGGGAACGGTCAGCATATCGATTCCGAAATGCTCGCATATGGCAAAGTGGCGATCGTAACCTGGCACAGGGCAAAGGAATTTCACGGTGCCCTGATTCTGCCAGGCGCTTTCTGCGCCGGCGTAACCGAAGAAGTAAGCCTGCATCATTGCCTGAAACATCAGGGTCAGGCTCGAGTTACCACCAACCAGAATCATATCCTGCGGTACTGACAGGATTTCGGCACCCAGCTGTTTCATTTCCGGTAAACCGTCAAGACCACCATAGTTGCGTACATCGGTGCCGTTAGCACTGTTATAATCTCCGCCCAAAATGCCGTCCAGTTGATTGGAAAGATCGAGCTGGGAACTGGAAGGTTTGCCGCGGGTAATGTCGAGCTGCAAACCTTGGGTTTTAAAGTTTTCAAATTCCTGCTGCAGTTGTGCTTGCCACTGTTGCAGTTGCTCTTGACTGGCTTGATTGAGATCCACGGGCGGCTCCTTAAATTAGATGCTTTGCTGTGCTTTTAGGCTTGGTGCTATGCCTCGAAAAAGGCGGCCGCATTATAGCCCAAAGGCCGCAACAAAACCTTGATAATCATCAGTAAGGTAGACGATAGTGGATGTAAAAGTTTTTGCCACAGTATTTATTACGATTTTTCTGGCTGAGTTGGGAGACAAGACTCAATTGGCCACGCTGCTCTTTGCGGCTGACAAAGAAGTGAACAAATGGACTGTGTTTTTGGGGGCTTCATTGGCGCTGGTTGCCTGTGCAGGGATTGGCGTATTGTTAGGGCAATACGCTTCACAGTACATCAATGAAAAATGGTTGAACCTTATTGCCGGCGGTGGATTTATTCTCGTTGGTGCCTGGACCCTTTGGCGAGCCTGAGTGAAGCTCGGGCTCACTTCGCCAGATAGGGCATCATCTGCATTGGGGGGCCGGCCTGCTGTTCCAGATCGTCGTTAATCTCAAATCTCGGATCTCGGCTACTGACCCATAAATGACCTTCGGGTTTAAAATCTTCGGGCTTTTCCAGCGTCGATGCCAGACAAACAATTACATCATCAAGGACCTTCAGGTCTGAGTAAATAGCGTCCCCGCAATCCTGACAGCGATGCTCAATCATTTCCTTGCCGGAGCCGCCGATGATACTGAAGCAGCTGGTTTTCCCGCTGAAGTCGATCTCTTTTTTCTGAATCAGAAACAAACTGACACAGGGTGAACTGTTTCTTTTCTGGCAGGCATGGCAATGACAATAACCTGAATACAAAGGCAGGCTTTTTAGTTGATATCTGACTTGGCCGCAGCGGCAGGCTCCATGCATGATTCTGTTCACTCAGTTTGAAAGGAATAGGAATTATAAACTTGCGTTAGTGGATGTACATTGCCGAACGGAACATTTTTGGGGTGCGCATTGGCCTTCGTATTGCGAGGGCCAATGAAGATGAAGAAGGCATGGTGGCCAGACTAGTTGCCATGCCAGATCGAGTAGGCCATGCGTTGAATATGGGCGGGCAGGTTCTGCTCGTAACCTCGCCAATGTTTAAAAGCAGGTAGTTTGAGGGTGCTGGCGAGTTCTTCTGGATTTTCACGGTTCTGTAAACCAATCCATAGCAAGCAGAACTTTTATCCTGAATCCAGCTCTTTCAGCCATCGACCTATTGTCGTACCGGTCGCTTTTGTAATTTACGTTGCAGGGTTCTTCTGTGCATTCCCAAGGCTCGGGCGGTGGCGGAGATGTTGCCGTCGTGCTCATTCAGTACTCGCTGAATGTGCTCCCACTCCAGACGGTTGACCGAGGGTGGCTGGCTGTTGATTTCTACGTCGGCATTGCCCTGGGCTTGTTCAAAGGCGTGCAGGATATCGTCGGCGTCTGCGGGTTTGCAGAGATAGTTAAGCGCGCCCAGTTTAATCGCTTCCACGGCGGTGCTGATGCTGGAGTAACCTGTCAACATCACGATATTTAAGTCAGGCTGTTTGTGCTTCAGTTTTTCGATCAAATGCAGGCCGGATTCCTCCGCCAGTTTTAAATCGACCACGGCGCGTGAAAAAATGTGATCTTCGCAGAGAGACAAGGCTTCGCCAATGGTGCTGGCAGTTTGAACATCAAAGTTTCGCTTTTTGAATGCTCGTTGCAGGACATGCAAAAAAATATCGTCGTCATCGACGAGTAACAATTTTTCAGGCTGCTCACTCATGAGATTTCCTTGGACAATGGCAAGCGAAGCTCGGTATGGGTGCCCGCATTATCGCGATTATACAGTTTGATTTCTCCGCCGTGCCGGCTGATGCTGGCATGACTTAGGAACAGCCCCAGGCCAAATCCTTTGCCTTTTGTACTGACAAAAGGTTTGCCCAGTTGTTCGGCAATCTCCAGTGGAATTCCAGGACCATTGTCGTCAATTGTGAGAATGAATTCATCCCTGGTCCAGCAAATATCCACATCGATACCAGTAGGGCAGGCGTCGGCAGCATTGTTCAGGAGGTTTAAAATGGATTGGCCGATGGTGGCATCGAAACTGACTTGACGCTCCGGGCAGCTTTCGGCGAGTTGAATATTGGCTTCAACCTCCGGACGCATAATCAGCCACTGCTCAATAATGTCTTCGCAGTATTGATGCAGATCCTGTTTGCTTTGGTTGCCGGCCTGACTTTGCTCCGCTCGATTAATCAGATTTTTCAGGGTGTGGTCGCACTGCACAAGTTGCGATTGTAAAAGTTTCAGGTCTTCCTGCAGCTCGGGTTTATCTGGATAGTCGTCTTGCATTTCGCTGAGCAGGGTTTTGATGGTCGACAGTGGTGTACCCAATTCGTGGGCGGTACCGGCGGCCAGAGTGGCTACGGCCATCAGCTGCTGGTTGAGCATTTCCTCTTCGCGCAAGCGGGTAAGGGCCTGATCTTGACCGCGAATGTTCCGGGCCATCTGTACCACAAAATAGCTGATCAGCAGGGCACTGGCCATAAAGTTTATCCACATGCCCAGAGTGTGCATATTCCATTGGGAAGCACCGTGGTTCATGCCATGCGATGTTCCTTCTTGCACCATGGTCAGTTGATGGTGATGGCTCATCGGCGAGAGTTCTTCAATGGGAATATGGTACACCAGCAAAATGGTATAGGCGGCGACGCTGATTGCCGTGAGCAGGGCGGCATAATTCCAGCTTAGAGTTGCAGCGGCGATGCACAGGGGCACCAGATAATAAGACACAAAGGGGTTATTGGCGCCGCCGGAAAAGTACAGCATCAAACTGATGCACAGGGCATCCAGTAACAGCTGAGAAAAAAATTCCAGCTCGGTGACTGGCCAGGGTTTTTGTAATCGTAGCCAGGTTAATAAATTAATGGCGGTGATACCGGTTAAAATCAAACCGAGAACGGAATAGGGCAGCACCAGGTGCAGAGCAAAATAGCTGCTGATCAAGGCAATGCAAAGCGCACTGATTAACAGTCCCCGAATCACCATCAGGCGACGTAAATTGTTGGTTGGGGCGGCCAGGCTAAAAGAACGATCTTCGGTCATGGTTTGATGATGTTTTGGGCTACGCTCAGCAGCAAAAGTGGGTGGCTCTACGCCTCGAAAGGCACCACTGCATTGGGGGTTAGCAGGAGAGCCACCGTTAAGCTATGAGTAGATAGAGTAAGACAGCGCAGCTCATTTGCATACTGCTTACAGGATTTAATTTAATCCTGAATAAACCATGGAACAATGTGGCATGATGTCGCACAGCATGACCTAGAGCGATTCTAGAGTGCTTTTGATAACCCCCACTTTGCTGTGCATCTTCTCAATGGGGGTATTGGCAAAGCCCAGCACCAGACCTTTCAGGTTTTCACCGCCGTGGCAGTATTCGCTGAGGGCGCTGGAAAAAATCCCTTGTGCTTCCAGCTTGCTTACGAGCATTTCATCGTCGATGGTTTTGTGGCAAACGAACACAATGTGCATACCCGCGTGTCGTTGCAGGGTCTTTCCCCAAGGCTCAAGCATTTTCATTGCGTGCTGGAGGGTGTTGAGCTTTTCTTTGTAAGCCAGACGCATACGGCGCAGGTGACGATTGAAATGCCCTTCTTCCATAAAACTGGCCACTTGAGCCTGGGTCATCAGAGGTGGCTGGCCGTAGCTGGCACCCCGGGCAATGGTAAAACGCTCCATCAAACTGTCGGGTAACACCAGATAGCCCAATCGTAAGCCCGGGTAAAGGGTCTTACTGAAGGAACCGAGATAGATAACGCGCTGGTACCGGTCGAGCCCCTGCATACTGGCCAAAGGGCGATGCTGGTAGTGGTATTCACTGTCGTAATCGTCTTCGATGATCCAGCTTTGCTGTTCCCTGGCCCAATTCAGCAGGGCCATTTTTTTCTCAAGGGAAAGAACGGCACCCATCGGATATTGGTTCGCGGGTGTTGTGTAAACCAGATTCGGGGGCGTTTGGGCTTCTTTTAGGGCTTGCAGGCTGATGCCATCCTGATCAACCGGGCAAGGCAGGTAGTTTTTGCCGCACAGTTTTAATGCGCGCATCACGCCGCGATAACCTGGACTTTCGATCGCCATCACGTCGTCGGGTCCCAGCAGCAAACGGACGCATAAGTCGAGCCCTTGTTGGGCCCCGGCGGTAATCAGTACCTGCCCTCCGTGACAGTCGACGGCGCGTGATTGTTGCAGGTACTGGGCTATGGCCCGCCGCAGAGGCCAGAAGCCGGCTTCATCGCCATAGCCCATAAAGTCAGCGCTGCGCTTTTGGAGTTGCTGTTGTGTTCGTTGCCAGTGCTTATGCGGGAATGCCGACAGGTCGGGCACGCCGACAAAAAAGCTGCTATTGAAGCTTCTGTGAGCTCGTGGATTGCCAGGAGCTGGGGCTGTGCTTGTCCCGGCGCCGGGCTTGTCCGCGGGGCTGTGAAGCTGGTCGGGAAGAGGGCTGGCCACAAAGCTGCCGGAGCCACGTTTACTGAAAATATAGCCCTCGGCCTGCAATTGTTCATAGGCCGCAATCACCGTATTACGGCCTAAATTGAGTTGCTCTGCGAGCCTGCGACTGGACGGCAGCTGGCTGCCTGCGGGTAATTGCCCCCCCAGCATCATGGTGCGCAAACCCCTATACAACTGCTGGTTGAGGTTCTGTTCCTGGCTGCGATCCAGTTCGAGCTGACGGATTTCTTGCAAGCTAGTAGCGATGGCCATTATTAACGTCTCGTTCGAATAAAGTGGTTCCATTAAATAATTAAAATTGGATCTAAACAAGGGGCCAATCATTCAATAAGCTTCCTGGCAATGATTAGCCGAAGCTACAGAAAGACCACTGTGGTGAACAACAAAAAAGGAGTACCTATGAGCAATAGTGAACCATTGGCCCCATTGCAACAGAGTGAAAAGACCCGACTGCGTCGTTCGCCCAAACGAGCGGTATTTGACCGTGAGGCGCTGTATCAGATTTTTGACGAGGCGATGGTGGCTCACGTGGGCTTTGTTCAGGATCAGCAAAGTTATGTGATCCCCATGCTGGTGTGGCGCTGGGAAAACCGTTTAATGATTCACGGCAGCAATGGCAGTCGAATGATCAAAGCACTGTGTGGGGATCAATCCATTTGCATCACGGCGACGCATCTGGATGGCATGGTGCTGGCCAAGTCCGCTTTTCACCACAGCAGTAATTACCGCAGCGCGATGGTAATGGGCTCCTGTTATGTGCTGGAAGATGAGCGGGAAATCGAGCAGAGCCTGGAGGTTTTTATGGAGTTAATTGCACCGGGCCGCTGGCCGCAGCTTCGTCCTCCCCACGCGAATGAGTTAGCGGCAACCACGGTTCTGGCCATTGATATTGAAGAAGCGTCCGTGAAAATCCGTACCGGTGGGCCGGTCGAAGATGAAGGTGATCTGGATTGGCCTGTGTGGACGGGGGAGTTGCAGCTGCGTCAATCTCTCACGGCAGCCGTGCCCGATACCCACAGTGTTGGCGACATGGCCGATTACCGTTCGGCATGGGGGGAGCGGTGGGGCCTATAAGGCTCTGCCCTGAGCTGTTTTTCCAAGCTGCGAACTCAGGGCGTATTTTTCGTACGGCCTAGAGCTGACGATGATAATCCTGGCTTTTCCAGTAATTTTCACACTGCCCTTCCATTAAGGGCAATTCCTTCTCCAGGCGCTCGACCACAAAATCCCGCAGCACTTTGATGCGCGCTGTATTGCGCAAATCAATGTGGCTCAACACCCAAAGCCCCATGCCCTGATACAGGGGAATGCCGGGTACGCGCATCAACTCCGGGGTGGAGTCTCCCAAACCACAGGGCAATCGGGCGATACCACAACCGGCCCGAGTAAGTTCATAGACACCATTAAACGTTGAACAATAATGGCGCACTCGCAGGTCGGGCATGTAGTCTTCAATCCACTCGGGCGTGTTGGGTCCATTTTCTGTCCAGTCAATTCCGTAAACGGAAGTTGGGTCTTGTTGATATTGCTGCCATAACTCCTCAGTGCAATAAACGGTCATGGCGAAACGCCCAAGACGTTTGCCAACAAGATCCGGGGCGGGGTTGTCGGTTGCGCGAAAAGCGAGATCTGCTTCACGGGCAGCCAGGTCGACATTTTCATCCTGCAGAATTAATTCAAGATCAATGTTGGGGTAGAGATCGAGAAATTCTTTTAGCACTGGCGCTAAAACCCGACGACCAAACATGTCGATTGCTGTGACTTTAATGGTGCCTGCCAACTCCTGCTTGTCTGCGGTTACGAGTCTATCCATGGCATTAACCGAGTCGCGCATATTTTCCGCATACGGAATCATACTTTCCCCAAGTGGAGTAATACTAAGTCCTGTGGCGGTGCGTTCAAAAAGTGGCGCGCCCAACTGTTGTTCCAGTGCGGAGATGCGGCGTGACACGGTAGTATGATTGACTTTTAATTGTTTAGCTGCTGCTGCCATGGAGCCGTTTTGCACCGTGGCTAAAAAATAATTAAGATCGTTCCAGTCAATATTTTTCATGCTGGTTTCCTGGGCGACGGGCGTTTTTTATTCGTGTTAACAGGTTTTTGTTTGTAGAAAATTTGCGCATTGTGTGTTTTTATTGCCCGGTTTCTTATCTCGGCGTTTCGACCAGTTTAGCCTTGCTGGCCTTTTCGGTTTAGTCATTTTGGGGCTACTTATCGTATCTTTACGCAGCTTATCCATTATTAACTGTGCAAATATGCAAACCATATTTGCCGTTTCTGTCATTGTTGGGTTTCTTCCCAGGCATTAGCATGACCTTGCTTATTTTTGGAGGAGATAATTATGAATCGTTTAGTGAAAGTCGCTGCCTTTGTTGCAGCTGCACAACTGGCTCTTGTTCCTGTTGCCAGCGCTGGTAAGAAACAAGAGTACATCAAACTGGCCGAAGAAACCGCTGCCAGCCAATTCAATGTTGGTGAAGACAAGGTACGTTTCAAGCAGATCAGCACTACCGGTGGTTTTGCGCGTGTTTATCTGAAGGTTCATACTTCAGACACTGAAAAAACAACAGTATTCTGCAAAATTCGCAAGAAGAACAAGAACGTAGAATTCTGCAAAGAGAAGTAATTTCTTTATATTTCCTTTGACTCGGGGCTGCGTAGTGTCGCCCCATTTTTCCTTTTCCCTTTCTTTCCCCGAGCCCTGAAAACGTTTAACTCTCTGAAATTATTTTTGGTACTTTTCGCCAGGAAAAAGCCAATATAGACCATGGGTCAATGTCGTTGGGAAAACCAGTTCATGATGAGCTTCCTGAACCTCGAATTTTTTCAGGCGTAACGATGGGTAGTCTCTTTGTTCCAGCTGTTGATACAGTTGATGGAAGTCTTTCACCATATTGATTGGAGTAGGCTTGCGGTAGTTCTCGTTTGTACGCGCCGGTCTTTCGTAAACACCAATACCCAAAAACAATTCCGCATTGATGTCCTTGGTTTCTTTTGCCAGGCGTTTTTCAGTTTCCAGAATCCAACGATTTTCAAACCAGAGCGATGGGCTTGAAATCAGGTAGTAACGAAAACTGTCGCTGTGCTCTAACAAAGCGTACAAACCAAACAAGCCCCCCAGAGAATACCCGGCATAGGCTCTTCGTAAACTGTTTATGCGGTAACGCTTTTCCACTAAGGGAAACAACTCCTTGCGCAAAAAATTGAGATACTGCTGCGCTTCACCGTTGGGGTTTTCTGCGGTTTTAGGAGTGTAGTCTCGGCGACGGCTTTCAAACGGACGGTCAAGAGGGGAGAAGGATATGCCCACCAGAATATGGTGTTCCATTGCTTTATTGATCATGGCCGAATGGGTGACACCAGAGGCAAGCTGAAAGGCATAAAGCCCGTCGTTCAAATAAACCACCGGGTATTTTCGGCGTTGATTGCCTTCGTCAAAATAACTGGGCGGCAGTTTGATGTAGATCTCATAAGGGCGGTTGAGGCGTTGGGAGTCCAGATGCAGAACATCCGAGTTTGGAATCACAAACCCCCCGTCATTTTGTTGGGCCCAGCTGGCAGGCACAAACAGCAAAAATATAAGGCCGACAAGGCCGCGCAAACCCCTTATCCATAGAAGAGATGTCATTGGTAACCCTTGCCCCGTTTTTATCATCGAATGGTCGAGCGGCTTATTCTGCCTGTTTCATTCAGGTCTTTGCTTCGCCGAAAAGCACTATTTTATTTCAGGGCCAAGGTGTGTATCTCCCCTGATTCCTGTCTTTTTTGTCAATTTATTGTAATGGACTGGGATCAGGGGGTAAAACCGGCGGGTAATCTCGACTAGCGATACGTAAGAGCAAAGCTGTGTTCGATGGCGGAAATGCCTTTCACCTCTTCAGTACAGTTACCGAGAGTTTCGATTTCAGCGATTTCGCAATACAGCTCTGACAGACTATCGGGGCTAATGCTAAATGGAGGCCCGGCTTTCAAGCCCTGGTCATACTCCAGGGTGATCACCAGGCTTCGGCAAGGCCGGGGCAGGATATTGGCGAGTTGCCGGCAGTAATGTGAACGCATGGATTCGGGCAGGGCAATCAGGGCCGCTCGATCATAGACCCAATGGCAATCTTTCAAGTGCTCATGATGCAAGGCAAACACATCGCCGCAATAAAGAGTATACGGTCCGGCACGGTAGCATTGCAGTTCATCTTCCTGAGAGATATCGGGGGTGAGATCCTGTTCCTGAAAAAAAGCCTCGACAGCGAGTGCGCTGAGTTCGATGCCAATGACATGCATACCTTGTTCGGCAAAGAACACCATATCCTGGCTTTTGCCGCACAGAGGGACAAATACACAGGCGGCTTTCGGGGTTTTTAGCTGTGGCCAATACTGCACTAAGCTGTTGTTGAAGCGTCCTTCGTGAAAGCCAATTTGCTGCTCCTGCCAGCGCTGCAACCAGAATTCTTTTTCCATTTATGTCCCCTTGCTTGAATCCGGCAATGTATCAGATGAAACGTTAGAAATCAGGTATGGAATTGCAAAGCGAAGGGCTTTCGGCGCAGTTGCGGTGCTATAATGCGCGGCTTGAATTTAAATAGGAATCTCCATGTCTTCAGCAATGCAAGCCACACTGACCCAAGGCTCCGTAGGGAAAACCCTGCGGGAAATGGCCGCACCTATGGTGATTGGTTTGCTGGCGATGATGTCCTTCAATGCCGTTGATACCTTCTTTGTGGGTCAGCTGGGTGAAGATGCCCTGGCGGCAATGAGCTTTACCTTTCCTGTAGTGATGGTTTACACCAGTCTGGCGATTGGCCTCGGCGCAGGTACCTCGTCCTGCGTCGCACGCGCGATTGGTACCGGTGATCAAGACACGGCAAAACGACTGCTGACGGATGTGCTCACGATAGCCTTTTTATTATCGGTGGTATTCGGGTTTCTGGGTTGGTGGTTTATGGAACCGACCTTTTACGCTCTGGGGGCCTCCGAGCAATTAATGCCACTGATTCGTGAATATATGGACATCTGGTTTTTGGGTGTCCCGATGGTGATCATGCCCATGGCGGCCATGGCCGGTTTACGAGCGATGGGGCTGAGTAAGTTGCAAGGTGTGCTGATGGGCGTTTCCGCGCTGGCCAATGGCTTGCTCGATCCGCTGCTGATTTTTGGTTTGTGGGGCTTTCCCCGTTTGGAATTGGCCGGTGCGGCCTGGGCCAGTTTTATCGTGCGCATCGGCGTGCTGTTGGCTGTCGCCTATATTTTGATTGTACGTCTGCAGGTGTTGGCAAGCCCCTTTGTGGCAATGCCAAAGCTGATCGCCTCCTGGCGGCAGGTTTTTCATGTGGCAATTCCGGCTATGGGCACCAATGTCATTATTCCCCTGGCCAGCGCCATCGTAGTGGCTATGGTGGCGGGTTACGGCGAAGCGGCGGTAGCGGGTCTTGGTGTGGCATTGCGCGTTGAGCCGATTGTCTTGATTTGTTTTTATGCGCTATCGGCGGTGATGGGGCCTTTCTTTGGCCAGAACCTTTCTGCATCGGCAATTGATCGTGTGCGCGAAGCGCAAAGTGTTGCTATGCGTTTCTGCCTGGCGATGGGCTTGGCGGTTGCGGCCTTGTTGTTCGTGGGTGGTGAATGGTTGGCGGGCCTGTTCAGTGATTCGCCTGAAGTGATTGCGGTCGCAAAAGATTATCTCTTGTTGGTTCCCATCAGTTACGGCTGTTACGGCATGGTGATGTACATCAATGCAGCCTTCAATGGCATTGGTAAACCGATGCCTGGGTTGGTGATTTCGAGCCTGCGAGTATTGGGTTTGTATCTGCCCATCGCCTGGGTGGCGATGGAGTTTTGGGGCTTGATTGGATTGTTTGTTGCCACCGCTGTTACCAACATTCTGGTTGGTTTGATTGGTTACTTTTGGCTGCGCCGCCATGTCGAAGATATCGCCCGGGTAGAATGTCCGGCTTAGGACCTCTTTCCTAAGGGGCTGAATTGCCATAGCATAGACCCTGTCGATTTTTTTCTTGGGTTGCGGGATGCGGCTACTGTATATGGCCCTGGCCTACTTCTGTGTTGGCTTGGGCGTGCTGGGTATTTTCTTGCCGGTTTTACCAACAACACCGTTTCTTTTGCTGGCGCTTTGGGCGGGCAGCAAAGGGTCTCGGCGTTTTAAGTGGTGGTTATTGCGCCATCCCAGGTTGGGGCCGGGTCTGCGGCTTTGGTACCGGGAGGGCTCGATCCCTCTGATGGGGAAATGTCTGGCCGTGGTATTTATCTCAGCCAGCTGGGTAATGATTTATTTACGGGATACCAGCACGACATTATTGCTTGTGTTGTCGATTATTCTTTTGGGGTCGGCAACATTTATCCTGACTCGTCCCACCGCCAGGCGGGCATAAAAAAGGGCTTTTGAAAAATTCAAAAGCCCTTTTTCTTTCCTTGGCGTTTGCTTAAGCGGCGACTTCCTGGCTGTTTGCCTGCGCTTTCTCCTCGGCAATTTCCTTGCTGAGATCTTTCCCGAGATAGTGGTAAATCACTGGTAGGACCACCAGAGTAAACACAGTACCAATCAGCATACCGGCAACCAGAATGATACCGATACTGTTACGAGCTTCTGCACCGGCACCGGTTACCAGTACCAGAGGGAAGTGACCCAAAACCGTCGCAGCGGTTGTCATCAATACCGGGCGCAGTCGAGTGGTTGCGGCTTCCTTGATCGCTTCAATCTTGCTCCAGCCATCTTCCTGGAGTTGCTTGGCGAATTCCACAATCAAAATTCCATTTTTGGCGATAAGGCCGATCAGAGTCACCAATCCAATCTGGGAATAGATATTGACCGTTGTTAGGCTCAGGAACGGGAACATCATTGCGCCAGCCAATGCCAGTGGCACTGAGCCCAGCAGAATCACCAGTGGGTCGCGGAAGTTGTTGAACTGAATCGTCAGCACCAGGTACACAACAATCAATGCAATCAGCAGAACCCCCATCAGGGTGTTGCCTTCATTGCGCAGCTGACGGGACTCGCCAGCATAATCCAGATTGAAGTTGTCCGGCAGAACTTCCTGGGCAATACCTTCCAACGCGCTCAGGCCCTGTTCGCGAGTAGTACCGGGCAAGACGCCACCAAAAATCCGGAAAGATTTCTGTTGATCGAATTTTCCTAGCAGGCGAGGGCCGGTTGTCTTTTCCAAGCTGGCAATACTGGATACCGGAATCATGTCACCGGCAGGTGTGCGCAGTTGCAGATTCAGGAAGGCTTCCGGATTGCCGCGATCGGCATCTTTCAGCATTGGGATTACGCGGAAAGCTTTGCCATTGCCGTCAAAACGATTGCTGTAGTTGGAAGACAGTAAAACACTCAGCTGTTCACTGACTGAAGCCAGGCTCATGCCCAGGTCGGCAATGCGATCGCGATTCAGCTTAAAGCGTACCTGGGGCAAATCGATATGCAAGTCAGTATCGACGAACATAAACTTACCGCTTTGGTACGCTTTTGCCATCATCTGTTCGGCATAGCCACGCATGGTTTCATAACTGGCAGGGCCCTGTACGACTAATTCAACATCGAAGTTACCAGCGGTTGGCAGCGAAGCAGACAGCACTGGCAGCACTTTCAGCTCTGATATGCCGCCTAATTTGGCGAATACTTCCGGCAATAATTCTTGAGTGCTTTTTTCACGGCTATCCACTTCGCCCAGCAGAATGCCGCCAACACCCCCGCTGGCTCGCAGAACTTGCCACATACCATGAGCGGTTTCTGTGGTTAGCAAGGTATCTACGACCTGGTGCATATTTTCCGTTGTGTACTCCAGCGAAGATTCCGGCGGAGAGGTTACGATCATGGTGATGCTGCTATCGTCCTCAACCGGCGCCAGTTCTTTTTGGGAGAACATGTAAAACGGAACCGTTAGCAAGGCGATAAAGATAGCGGCAAACACAATTTGACCGCGCCAGTTGAAAACCCCGCCCAGAAAGTGGCGGTACCATTGCTGTGCTTTTTCAAACTGGCGATTTACCCAAACCGTCAGCGGGCTTTCTTTACCTCCTTCCGGGCAGACCTTGGCGCTCATAATTGGAGAGAGCGTTACCGCAACCAGGCCGGAAATCAGTACTGCAATCGCGAGCGTAAAGGCGAACTCTTTAAACAGTACGCCGGTTAAACCCGAGAGAAAACCAATCGGTGCATACACCGCCGCAAGCGTAATAGTCATTGCCGTAACCGGCGCGAGAAGTTGTCGCGAACTGGTTAAGGCCGCCTGGGCACGGCTCATGCCGTTGCGCATATGGCGGGCCACGTTTTCAACCACGACAATCGCATCGTCGACCACCAAACCTACCGAGAGCACAACCGCCAGAACAGTCAGCAGGTTCAAGGTAAAGCCCATAATGGCCATGGCCGCAACGGCACCCAAAATAGAAATTGGAATGGTGATCAACGGGACCAATGCAGTACGGAAGGAACCCATCAAGGCAATAACCACGATGCCGACCAGAAAAACCGTTTCCAGTAAAGTGGTGAAAATTTCTTTCAGGGCAGCGCGCATATAAAGGGTGCCGTCATAGCCCATGTCGATGGTGACACCATCAGGCAACGTCGGACGAATATTGTCGAGCTGGCGATAAACTTCATCACCAATTTCAATTTCATTGGCACCAGGTAACGGCCAAATGGAAATGAAGATCGTGGAACTCTGGGTGTAGCGGCCGTTTACTTCACCTTCCACTTCGCCCAGTTCAACGTTGGCAACGTCTTGCAGATAAATTAAACCATCGCCTGTGTCGCGAACCACCAATTGTTCAAAATCACTGACGTCTTTTAAAGTGGTATCGGCCAGGAGATTGATGCGGTGACGAGCGTTTTCACTTTGTCCAATGGTGGCGATGATATTGTTATCGCGCAATGCGTCGAGTACTTCATTCGCGCCGATGTTATAGGCGGCCAGTCGATTTGGGTCCAGCCAGACACGCATGGCTGGGTTGCGGCCGCCTTCCAAGCCAATGCGTTGCACACCGTCAATCGACGACAGAATAGGATTTACTCGACGAACCAGATAGTCGTTAAGCTCAGCTCGGGAATAATCTTCCGCGTACACGGGCAGGTAGAATACCGCAGCGGTTCGGTCCGCTCGACTGACCGAAACGGCGGGATCTTCCGCACCTGTTGGTAACTCAAAACGAATCTGGCTCAGGCGCGCATTCAGTTCGGCCAAAGCATCGGTACTGTTTTCATTGAGTTTTAGCCAGCCGGTCACGGTACTCGATCCAGCTACGGTATTGGAATCTACATAATCAATACCGGGTACAGTGGCGACGGCACGCTCAACCGGGTCTGTGATAAAACCTTGAACGGTTTCAGCGTCTGCACCGGTGTAAATGGTGCTCACCACCAGCGAAGCGCTTTCAATTTTCGGGTACTGCAATACAGAGATTTCCTGAGCGGCACGAATACCGGCCAGCAGTAAAATCAGTGAAACGACAACCGCAAGGACAGGCTTTTTAACAAAGATGTCCATGAAGTTGGCGCGCTCATGAGCCTGACTCATTGGGCGCCTCCTTGCACACCGGCGTTTTGTGCTGCGCTTTCTTGTACGGTGGTTTCTTGAACATAGACTTTCAGGCCCTGGCGCAGCTTAAAGGTACCGATGCTGGAAATCATAGTGCCTTCGGTTAAACCTTCGCTCAACATAAAGCCATCGTCCTGGCGAGGGCCAAGTTCAATACGTACACGTTCGGCGCGGTAATTATCGGTGCCTGGCTCAGGCTGTAATACATAGACATAGTTGGCAAACTGATCACGGCTGATGCTGACATCTGGCACCCATACTGCGGCTCGGGTCTGGCCGGCATTCAGGTGAACTTCCACAATGCTATTGCTGTTCAATTTGCTGCCTTGGGGAATGTCGATGCGTGCACGATAGCGCAGTTGACGAGAGCGGCTGTCGACTTCCGCATCGCTGGCCATCAGTGTGGCGTTCAAGGTTTCCTGATTGGCCAATTTCACTTCGATGTTGCTATTGGCATCCAGGGCAGGGAAATCCTGCGGTACGGAAAAATCGACCCAGATGTAATCGTTGTTTCCAATTAACTGAGTGATCAAAGTATTTGGATTCAGATATTGGCCTTCTTCCAGAGTGTGCAAACCTACACGGCCGCTAAACGGTGCGCGAATGGTTTTCTTGTTAATGACGGCTTCCTGCGCTGCGATTTCAGCGAGTCGGGTTTGGTAATCGGCTTCAGCCTGATCCAGTGATTCAGCGCTGACGCGATTTTGTTTACGCAATTTTTTGTTGCGGTCCAGTGTGAGCTTGGACAGTCTCGCGCTGGCCTTGGCTGCACGCAGGCGCGCCTGTTCTTCGCTGACATCCAGTTGCAGTAAAATCTGATCTTCGGAAACCTCGCCACCGGATGGCAAATTCAGTTTCTGAATTTTTCCACCAAGTTCGGTGCGCAGCTCCAATTGCTGGGGCGCAGTTAACTCACCACTGACATGCAGCTGCTGGCGAAATTCTGCAGCGCTTGCGCGAACCGCCTGTACCGTTGCTGACGGCTCAGGAAAGGACTCGCCCATGGCAATGGCTTCCTTGATTTGAAAAAACTTTATGCTGCCGAGGCCAACAAGCACCAGCAGGCACATAAAGACGGTAATTATCCAACGGCGTAGAGTCATGGTATTAATCCAATTCAAAATAAAAATAAATCAACGTAAATCGGCCGCAATTACGGCGGCCAGGGCGCGATCAATGCCAGCTTGGTCAACGGGTTGTCGCCATTGATAGCTGTTGAGCAGACGCTTGGAATTTCGAATCAACAAATCATCGGCTGGTAAGGGGTAAGGCAAGGGCTCGGTCATCTCTTTTGCAGTACGACTGTGGTGACGTAACACCACCTGAGTGTAGCCAACGTGCATTGACCAACAGGCGGTATTGATTTCGTCCAGCGTGGCATCACTGGCGTCCAGATCAAGCTCTCCGTTATCCATCGCGTATTGCCAATGGCTGGCAAACAACTGGCTGATTGCATCGATGCTCTGTGACATGTTTTCCAGCCAGCGAGGGGAAGCACGACGCAAAATTGCCTCGCAGTTCACCAGGGCATCGAGGTGACTATCAAACATGTAGCACTGGGTTTTATTCGGATTGATCAGGGCAACTGCGATGATCTTTTCCGGGGTCGTCAGGGGTAAATCCAGCGCCTTGGCAAAGGTCTGGTGCAATTGTTGGAACATGCGAACGGCCAGTGCCACCAAAACATCCTCTTTGCTTTGTACATGCTTGTATAGAGTACCAATGGATACACCGGCTTCTTTGGCAATCGCCGACATGGTGAAATCCAGCAATGAGGTTTTTGCGATGCAGCTGGCGGCGGCGCAGAGGATCATATCCTCCTGTTCCGCAGGGCTGTGCTTGGGAGCCGGTGCCATAACAATGAGTCCCGTTCTTTAAGTGGATTTGTGATTCAGTGTGATTACATTATTCGAATGTCATTCGAATGAGGTTGTAGATTCTACTCCAAACCGTTTAACTGTCAATCAACCGCCGGCTATGGGGGCAATAAGAATTGTTAATAATGTGTCTGAACTTATGGGGAGGAGGCCGGTTGAGAAGCCATATATCCGGTGAGGTGCAGTAAAGGAGAGTGCCGTAGAAAGAGCGTTGAGAGCTACAGGTTTGTAAGTATTTGCTTTCTCCATTCGCTAGGCGCTACGCCTGTCCAACTTTTAAACGCTCGACTAAATGCCGCTGAGTCAGCAAAGCCAAGCTGCTCGGCCAGAGCACCCATCGACAGTTCTCCTTTGCTTAGGGCCTGTTCCGCCCGGCTTTGCTGCACTTCCTGGCGCAGCTGTTTGAAGCTGATGCCTTCCGCCTCCAGCTTCCTGGCCAGGGTACGGGGGCTCACATTAAGTGCCTGGGCCAGGGTGTCCCGGTCGGGAATTACGGCCTGAAGTTGCAATTGCCGTTTGACCAGCTCGCCATAACGACTCTGCCGTCGCAAATCGGCCGCGACTCTCTGTGCCAGCTTGAGGTAAGCGCGGTAGATGGCTGGATTTTGCCTCAGGGGAGGACGATCGAAATAGCCGTATTCAAAACACAGGCTGGCGCGCGCCTGCCCAAACAGCACTTTGCCATTGAAATGTTCCTGTAATTGGCTGGCTTCTGCACCGGCTGGAAAAGGCAAATGCACGGCGACCGGGGCACTGTCGGGGCCGGCGATATCCTGAATCAGTGTGGATGAGGAAACCAGATCCCGCAGCAGGCAAAACTCCTGCAGTTGCCGACCGCGTTGACCAAGCCGGGTTTCAGCGGAAAGCTCAAAGTGGCAGTAGTCATGATGTTTGTTGCGCCCAAGTTCAATCTGGCTTTGTCCCCAGGTGAGTTCGGGAAAGCTCAGAATGGTTTGCACGGCGTGAAGGATGCTGTCGGCATGCATCGCCGTAAGCCCAAGCAGGCCAAACAAAGTAATGGAAGCGTTGGCACCGGCCTCCAACGCCAGAGATATATGACTGTTGGGCTGATTAGCTTCAATCAAGCGCAGCAGAACTGCCTGCTCTTGTTCTTGTTCAATCGGGTAGTCAGGGTCTTCAAGAGCGATGGGTGGAATACCGCAGGCGAGAATTTCCGCTGTGCCATCAAAGCCCATTTCCTCAAGTTGTTGTCTTTCCAGATGAACGCCAAAGGCATTTCGCTGGCCCACCAGCAAATCGCCACGAGCCAGTAATTGCTGCTTCTCGTTTTGGTCGGCTGTTGTGTGGGGTGCAGGCATGGTCAATGGGCCAATTGATTGTAAAGTTTGGCAAATCGTACCACTTTGGCCTGAATTATCAAAAGCCTGGCAGCGGCTATCATCGCTAAGCCAAAAGCCCTATGGCACAGTTAAATGGTCAAATAGGCGGCAGGCACTTATAGAGACGCCGCAAATGCAACCCATAACAATAATTGAGAGGCGATTGTGGAAGAACTCGATGTGCTCATTATAGGTGCCGGTATTTCTGGTATTGGCATGGCTTGTCACCTGAAGCAGAAATGTCCTGACCAGCGCTACGCGATTCTTGAGGGGCGTGAGAACTTTGGCGGTACCTGGGATCTGTTTCGCTATCCGGGGATCCGTTCGGATTCCGATATGTATACCTTCGGTTACAGTTTTCGCCCCTGGACCAATGGCGCTGACATCGCCTCGGCGGACGCCATTCGTGAATACCTGGACGACACCGCTAAAGAATATGATGTGCATGACAATATTCGCTATCAACATCGTGTTGAGAAACTGCAGTGGAATTCGGAAGAGGCCTGCTGGTTTGTGCACTACCGTCATAAAGGCGGCGATGTGCAAATTCTCAAAACCCGTTTTCTGGTGACTTGTACCGGTTACTACAATTATGAAAAAGGCTACCTGCCGGAATTTCCCGGCTATGATCGTTTCGCGGGCCAGAAAATTCATCCGCAGCAATGGCCTGAAGACCTGGACTACCAGGACAAGCGCGTATTGATTATTGGCAGCGGCGCCACCGCTGTGACCTTGGTGCCTTCCATGGCTGACAAAGCGGCTCACGTCACCATGCTGCAACGTTCACCGACTTATGTGTTTACTCGCCCTGCGCGTGACCCTATCGCAAAATGGCTGCATAAATTCATGCCGGACAGCTGGGCGCACTATTTAACCCGCGCCAAGAATATCTTTTTGAGCTGGTATATCTTCACCAAATCAAAACGCAGCCCGGACAAAGTGCGTGAGTTTTTGCGCGATATGGTGAAGGGTGAGATTGGCGAGTCCGTTGATGTCGATGTGCATTTTAACCCCGACTATAAACCCTGGGATCAACGCATGTGCCTGGTGCCGGACAGTGATCTGTTTAAGTGCCTGAAAGAAGGACGCGCGTCCATCGTTACTGATCATATCGAAACCTTTACGGAAACCGGAGTGACCTTAAAATCCGGTGACAGTATCGACGCTGATATCATCGTACCCGCCACCGGTCTTGATCTGCAATTCCTGGGTGGCATCGAACTGTATAAAGACGATGAACAGTTACAGCCCGGTCAGTTGGTCAACTACAAAGGTATGATGTTCGGTAACCTGCCAAATATGGTTTCGATATTCGGTTACACTAATGCCTCATGGACATTAAAGGCGGATTTAACATCCGATTACGTGTGCCGTTTACTCAAGCATATGAAAACCACCGGCCGCCGGCAGGTTACCGCCAAACTGGATCTAAACGGTTTCGAACAAAGTCCAATGATCGATTCCCTGAAGTCCGGTTACATTGCCCGAGCCGAAAGCATCATGCCCAAACAAGGCGAAGCCTATCCCTGGAGAAATCAGGACAACTACTACCGCGATTACTTCGCAATTCGTCACGGCAAACTGGAGGATGGCGTGTTAGAGTTTGCTTAGTGGAGTTTTGTCGCAATTCCTTAAAAAGCCGCAGAGCATTGCTCTGCGGCTTTTTTGTTTGCGGTTAGAGCTTTTAAGAGTGTATCGGTACTATTTAATGAAATCTCTTCTGTTTGTTTGATTTTTGATCGATGAAAAATATTTTTCTAGTTCTTTTTTATTAATTTCTTCAAACGTTTCAAATGCTGTCACGTCATTCTTCATTCTGGTTCTGGTTTTGTTAAATACATGACCGTTGTCATGCTTCTTTCATGGTTTATCGAGTAGATTTAACGATCTCCGAATTACCAAAGCAAAGGGATAGGGTGCTGACGTTATGGTTCGATGTCTATTTTTTGTTTTTTCACTCGCTTTTCTTTCCTCAATTTCCGTCGCTAAGGATGTGTCCGAAGACCAGCTTGTACGCGAAATCCAATCCATTAAACCTGCCTTTGATGGTTTCTCGGCAAGAGAGAACCGTGAGCCAACGGTTCAGGACATTATGGCCATGGGCCAACTTGGCGGTACCTTGGTGCCCGATGAAGATGTCAGTTTCCATAAAAAGCGTAAAACCGCACGATCATTTGAGTTATCAAAATCCTCTCGTTCAAAAAACGATGCTATTGATCAACACATTATGTTTGGCGAGGCTATGAATGAGTGGAATCAGCATAACTATGATCACGCCTATGACATGCTAGGCGAGTACGTCAAAGCTTTTCAAAACGGCATCTGGTGGACGGGCAGCCATTCTGCGCCAGGGCTGTGATGCTTGCTATAAAGGGCGTTATAACTAATCGAGCAAAAAATTCAGTGATTTAATCAGTAGGTACAAGCACGGTTGCGATGTGGAGGCGGTCTGTGTACTGCAAGCCTCTTTAAGCTAGGCCGGGTAGATGTTGTTGTCATTTTTGGAGGTAGCAAATGCGTGTCCTGTTTTTATTATTTTTACTCTTTATAGGGGCGAACGTTTTCGCTTATAAAGAATACTCAGGGCCTACTCTTGAAGGCAGTGCCGAGTTTTGTAAGTCTTTCTGCCAAGGTGGAGATGCTTGGACAGACGTATTTCAACACTGTCTGAAAAAGGAATACGAGGTAGACGAGGATTCCCAGAAGCTTATTTCCATAACTACCAGCATGTGCAAGTATCGAAATCACTGCCCAAATGGCAGTTGGGGATCTGGCCAGTGTTTGTCCGATTCACAAACTGGCATGCGGCCAAAAGATGATTTGGGGGCACCAGGTGACTCATGTAAAAGTCAGGGTTGTCCAGATTGGGCCGTAAATAAGAAAAACCTCAACCTCTATGTGACAGATACACCGCTGTGGTACGACGCACCATACGGTCCGGATTTGAGTCTGGATTTGAGTTACAACTCGCAGTCCTCCATTGCGCAGAATGAAATCTTCGGCAACAAATGGACGTTTAACTACGGTACGTATTTGGTTGAGGACCCTGGTGTTACGGCGACGATTTTTATGCCGGACGGAAAACGTTCGGTATTTGTGTACAATAGCGCGGGTGAGTTTGAAGCGCCTTATGGCGAGACCGAAAATTTGGTTAAGGTGAGTGGCTCACACTATGTGCTAAACGCTCAAAACGGTACGGAATACACCTACAGCTCACCATCGAATACTAATTCACAACAGGTCTTTTTAACCCAAGTAAAAGGCGTTGATGGATTCAGCTTAACACTGACCTACGATAGTAACGCACGTTTAATTAGTATCAGCGATGCTCAGAGTCGGGTAACGACCTTTACCTACGATGCGAACGACCTGGTATCCAAGGTTGCTGATCCGTTTGGGCGAGAAGCCAATTTTACCTACGATGCCCAAAGGAACTTGGTCTCCATTCAGGACATGGGCGGCTATACGAGCCACATAGCATATGATAGTGATGTTTACATCACTGAAATCGATAAGCCTAATGAGGGCAAGTGGCTGTTTTCCATTGAGCCTGCGGACGGGGTCAATATCGGCAGCATTGCCTATTCAGCGCCTGGTAGTCCTATGTGGGAAAACTACCGAGTTACGATAACTAGCCCCTTGGGACACAAGACTGAACATTATTACAATGGCCTTGATGGGCGTTCATGGACGGTAAAACCTAATGAATATGTTGACTACCAAAGTCAACAGCATAGTAACTATACGCATGCTTCTAAGACGGAATATCGTTTCCTGCGTGGGCCAGGGGGTAAATCCCGCTTCACCAGTAAAACCTATCCAGACGGTTCCAGCAGAAGTTACAAGTATGATTCTCATGGCAACCAAACGGAGCGCTCCGGTCAAGCATCAGCGAAAACAACCGTAGTTTATAATGCGAACCATCAGGTGACGTCTCGTACGGAAGCGGTGGGTACACCTGTAGCAAGAACAACCACCTATGAGTATCTGAGCAATCAACTTTTGCTGCCGACAAAAACTATCTATCCAAGTTTGTCTAATGGTCGACATAAAGAGCAATTGATCAGTTACAACAGTCAGAACCTGCCGCTTACCGTTACCGATCGAGAAATGGATGGTAGTGCTGTAGTCTCCCAACGTGTCACAAGCTACCAATACAATAGTCAAGGTTTGGTCACACAGATTGATGGCCCTCGAACGGATGTGAATGATGTCACCTCGATCACGTACCACAGTTGCAGTTTGGGAACGAGCTACTGTGGCAAGGTGGCTACCGTTACCAATGCCCTTGGTCAAGTGACCGAGTACAAGCAATACGTTCTTGACGGAAAAGTGTCTTTACAGGAAAACCCCAACGGTTTAACCATCGAAACAACCTACGATGGCTTGGGGCGTCCTCTAACGGTTAAAGAGTACGATAAGTTGAGCCCGGCCAATTTTCGGGAAACAGTTTATACCTATGAAGGGCCCAAGCGTAAAAAATCAGTAAGCCACGCTGACGGCAGTACCTTTACTTATGCGTACAGCGGTGAGGGCTTGCTGTTATCAATCACAGATAAGTCAGGCTATAAAATTCAGTATGAACGTGATAAAAATGGCAATGTAATCTCCGAAAAGATTGTCACAGCTGGTGGTGCGGTCAGCAAGAAATCGTTTTCCTCGTTTGATAAGCTGGACAGACTCTTGAGTTCAGGTGATGCCTACAACGCTAATCAAAACTTTCAATACGACAACTATGGAAACCTCACGCAGGTAACCGATGAGCAGTCGAAAGTCACTCAGCGTTATTACGATCAGCTAAACCGATTGACCAAGCAGACCAATACTGAAAACAAGCATACGCTTTACACATATGACGCCTTTGATAATGTCATCAAAGTGACTGACCCTCTGGGGCGAGCAACTCACTATGAGTACAATGTTTTTGGGGAAAAGGTATCTCAAAATAGCCCGGATACTGGAGTTTCTACCTATCAATATGATGTTGCTGGCAATTTAGTGAGCAAAACTGACGCGCGTGGCATTGTCGTCAATTATCAATGGGATGCGTTGAATCGCTTGCTGAGTACCCAATACCCAGACGTTCAAGAAAACATCACTTACTCTTATGACGACGCTGCCCAAGGCGGTAAAGGGCAACTAACCGGTATCAATGATCACTCGGGAGGCACACAGCGGCATTACAACGCCTTTGGGGAGTTGAGCCAAGAAGTCTTCACCATCGGCAGTGTGAGCTTTACCGTGTCGTACCAATACGATGCCGGCCAAGTGACGGCTATGACTTACCCCGATGGCAGTGTGGTCAGTAATCTGTTCGATACACAGGGCCGCGTGATCGATAAAGATTTACAAACCTCTTCTGGCACTACGTCATTGGTATCCAATGTCGCTTATCACCCCTTCGGAGAAGAATCCAGCTGGTGGTACGGCAATAATTTACAGTTGTCCCGCCAATTTGATTTAAACCATCGACTGATCGAGCACAGTGTCACGGGCATTAATGATGTTTCTTTGGCGTACACCAATCGTGGAAACATCAGTTCAGTTACAGACCTGTTGGATGCAGCCAATGATCATAACTACTCGTACGACTCAGAGCAGCGTCTATCACTGGCAGAAAATCAGGGAGTCAATACGGGTTATTACTACGATGCGTTGGGCAATCGCCTCTTTAAGTCCGAAGATGGCGCAATTGAAGAGCGGTATCAATATGTAAATGGGCGGCTCACTTCCGTCAATCCTGAACACAGTGAGATTCTCAAAGGTTACGAGCAAGCCGTCAATTATCGTGGGCGAAATGGACTCAAGCGAGACTTTTACTGCTGGCCTACCGCCTCATTTCAAGAAATCTGGGGCACTGATATTTACACTGATACCTCACCCATTTGTAGTGCTGCTGCTCATATGGGTTTGATCAACTATTCTCAAGGCGGATCTGTTGCGCTTGAGGTCTTACCAGGTCAAAACAGCTATATTGGCACGACCAGAAATGGACACACCTCAAGAGAATATGGCAGTTGGCATGGCAGTTTCAGGCTCAGTCCGGTAACTGGGCAAATGCCTCCGGCCAAGGTGTCCGTTATTGAAGCAGGTTCATCAACGAGAGCTATTAGTCATAGAGGTCATAATGGTAAAGTGCTCTATTACGCTTGTAAGCCTGGAACCTTTACTGGGAACTCTTGGGGAACAAACACCTATTCAGATACCTCAGCCGTCTGTAAGGCAGGCGGCCATGCCGGTGTTGTGTCGAGCACTGAAGGTGGTGTGGTTAAGGTAGTTATTCAGCCGGGCATATCGTCTTACCCCGGTGGGATGCAAAATGGACTCTATTCCAACAGTTGGGGAAGCCCTACGCCCGGAAGTTATACCGTGCACTCCACGGGCATTGGTTATGCGAACTGGTCGTCCACGGCTGATTCATTAGGTTTGCAAAACGGTCAGGAACACTCGTTCTATTGCCCCGCTTCTGGGAGCCTTAACAATGTGAAGGGGAGCAGTATCTATACGGCAGATTCGTCGATTTGCTCGGCCGCCGTTCATGCAGGAGTGATTAGCACATCTTCTGGTGGTGTAGTCAAAATCGCCATGAAAGCCGGTAGGGGTCAGTATTACGGAACCTCATCCAATGGGGTGAACAGCGCTACTCACGGACAACACCCCGCTAGCTTTGTGATGAAAGATCACATGAGCTATGACGCAATCGGGAATATGGTGTACAAAGGTTCTGGCCCCGTTCTGGAATATAACCAGGCCGGGCGCCTTAGCGAGTCGAACAACTCGGGAACTTCGGCCAGCTATCACTATAACTACCGTGGGCAACGCGTTAAGAAAACGGTCAATGGGGTCACCCGATATTTTATTTATGATAAAAATGGAAACGTGATTGCCGAAGCGAATGCTTCAGGAAATGTGGTTCGACAATACGTTTACCTTAACGGTCGTCGATTGGCGCAGTTAGAAAATGGCTCCACCTACTTTATTCATACGGATCATCAGGATAATTCCGTCGCCCTTACTGACGGTTCGGCCAATGTGGTGTGGAAAGGCAAACGTGATCCGTTTGGGGAAGTGGATGTCACGACGCAAACTATCACCCATAACTTGCGACTACCTGGTCAGTATTACGACTTGGAGTCTGGGTTACACTATAATTATTTTAGGGATTATGACCCCAGTCTTGGACGGTATATTCAGTCGGATCCGATTGGTTTGTCTGGTGGAATCAACACTTATGGGTATGTGGGGCAAAACCCTTTGAGGTTTGTTGATCCCGATGGACGAATAGCTTGCGGAGGAGTATGTGTTGGTATTGCAGTGTTTACTGTTTATCAAGGGTGTCGTTGGTTGCTAGTGAGAGGTACTCTGCTTCTAGCTGGCGGATATGTTATTCATGAAATAATTGATGAAGGCGAAACAGGAGAGTGTGACAATGGACAGTGTCCGGCTGCTGAAGATAATGATGATTGGGTTAGTCCTATAGATGATGTCGGTCCAGATCCGTTAGACTACCCCGATGAATCAGATGCAGATAGAGATCCAGATAAAAATAATGGCAGGTGCGATCAAATGTATAAAATTGATACCGCGACGTGCAAAGGTATTTCGCGGGTTCGCGGAAAGAAAGCCGGTGCCGCATGTCATGCATCTGCTGCGCAAAGGTATGGGGCTTGCTTGGCGGGTGAACCAATACCACCTTTAAATACTTGGAATAATTAAGCGAGGATTGAGTGATGTTTGATCATATTATAAGAGTTTCAGAAGAAGACCTGAAACTTTATATTTATAGGGCTTATAATTGTGGTCGACAAGAGCTTTTCACTTCTGTCGACCTACCAAAACTTAACATTGAATCCGATAAAGCAATCTTTCAAGATTTCTCACAACAACTTGGTGAAAATATTTTATTAGATTCGCCTATAGCAAGGAAAATACTAGGTATTTGAAGTTTTCATTTATGTCGGTAATGGAAATTTTCACCCGAGTTGTCATTTCCATCATCATGACAAAACTCTAGATTAAAGAACGGAAAACGCCAAACAAGCACACAGGTTTCTGATAAGCTAAAGAAATCAGGCCACAGGCAGTTGTTATGCCAACTGGTCGTCCACGGCTGATTCATTAGGTTTGCAAAACGGTCAGGAACATTCGTTCTATTGCCCCGCCTCTGGGAGCCTTAACAATGAGGCTGTATGCCACATTGTTGTAGAGGCTTCAAAGTTTCTTGCATGCGTTGACGAATGTAAAAAGGAAGGCTGTAGGGGTAAATGATATGTTTGGTGATTCTTTTGATTTTGACGATCAATCTCCAAAATTTAAATGTCCGTCATGTGGGATGTTAACTAGCGTAGATGAAAATGAATGTGATCATTGTTGCGTAGAGTTTGGGGCGGGTGATTTGTTAAGAGTTAATAAAGAATTGAAATCTAATATGACAGGCGGAGTGATTAAAGGCATGATTATTTCAGTTGTAGTGATAGTTGTGTGCGTACTTTTTAACAATTGATTATAGTTGTGTAAAATCCGGCTGATACTAATAATAATTCCCGTCCGATAAGATTTTTCTTTTTGTATGACAATACAAGGTGGTTGCGTGAAAGCTACTAAACAAGCAAAAATTAAGCCCGTGAGTCTTGTAGGAAATCTGATTGTTTTGGGGCGAGCTATGTTCTGGTAAGTAAATCGAAACTCAGTTGTGAGTGCTGAAAGTTCAGTGTGCTAGTGTTTGGCGATGCAACAATAGGCGTTATGAAGGATGTGGCAAATGAAGCTTCGCAAGAATTGTCCGGCATGTGGCAATGAAATATCTTTACTATGGATTTTTTTGGTAATGTGAAGAAGTTTGATTGTTCGAGATGCGGTTCTAAGCTGACTTTAAGTGGCGGAATGAGGTCGATAATATTGTTGGCAGGGATTCCGTACTTACTGCCATACCCCAATGTGAGTGGTTATCTTGGTCTCGCAATTTACATTTTTGTGTTTAGTGTTTTAGCATTTTTTGTATTGCTGGTTTCGTTCAATGCTTTTTGTGAGATTGAGTTGAGAGGTGGGGGGTGAGAACGTTGATTTTGGCGTCGACATTTATCGCGTTTAGTTGCGGCTTTGTTAGGCGTGGCTGTGACCTAAAGACTTGGACTGGAATAATTTTGGTATGAGTAAGGTTATTGCTAAACGAGAGCTTTTGTATTCTCTAAAAGGAGAAAGCCTCAAGAAAAAAATCAAGGTGTTGATTCATGAACCTCGAGATGTCTCCAGCGAAGAGCTTGGATTTGCTGTTCATTCCGGCGCGTCGGTTTGCAAAGTGGAAATTGTAGGATTGCCAGAAAAGTTCTCCGATGAGGTTCACGGAGCTGACTCTATTCAGGCTTTGTCCATGGCTTCTGATGTGGAGGGTTATTTAAAGTACTTTCAGAGGAAGTATGATTTGTATTGGGGTTGTGGCGAGTCTTACTTCGATAATGAGGATTCCCTGTAGGCACTTAAAATAAGAAGGCGGGATGGGTTTGCAGGCTTGCTTATTTCTCCTATGTTCTGACAATCTGGAACCGTAATAAGACAGCTAAATCAAGAAGACTTGCAATCACTTTCCGAGCGCGAAAAGAAGGTGCTTGGTAGGGTTTTCGGTGCCCCTAAAGGCCGGTTGGGCGGTGGTGGAATCTCTGAATCACCATGAAGTGCTCGGTAAAAGGCATCCAAGAGATGAAAGCTCGAATGACCAAAAAAATCCAAGATCAGCTCAAATAGCACCTTGCCTTCCAAGCTAATACGCCTCCAATTTCCCGCTCTGGCTGTAACTGATATCCGGTTTTCAACGTTGTCTCAGTTTTCTCAAATTAGCCCTTTATTTTTTGGGGCATACTCCTGTCAATATCGTACCCCTGGTATACGGTGTTCCGCACTGCGGAATATGCTGCTACTATTGCGGAACACTCTGTGAATAGGAATGCCCCGTGATAAGAGATATCAAGAGTCATCAGGCCTTGTTGGATGTGTTGCAGCGCTATGTGAATGAGCGGTTGCGGCCTTTGGAAGATCAGGTTGCGGAGGAGGATGATATTCCTGAAGAGGTGGTCCAGGAGATGCGGGAGATGGGGTTGTTTGGTCTGACCATTCCTGAGGCCTACGGCGGTTTGGGTATGACCATGGAAGAGGAGGTTGAGGCCGCTATGACGCTGGGGGGCACTTCTCCAGCCTTTCGTTCTCTCGTGGGGACCAATAATGGCATTGGTTCCGCAGCGTTGGTGTTTGACGGCACCGATGAGCAGCGCGAGCGTTTTCTGCCAAAACTGGCCAGTGGGGAATGCATCGCGTCCTTCTGTCTTACCGAGCCGGATGCAGGCTCGGATTCCGCCTCTCTGACTACTCGCGCTCGTCTGGAGGGTGATCACTACATTCTCAACGGAACCAAGCGTTTTATTACCAATGCGCCGAGAGCTGACTTGTTTACGGTATTGGCTCGTACAGACCCGGAGCAGCCTGGAGCGCGCGGTATTTCGGCATTCGTGGTTGAGGCGAATTCGGAAGGGATCAGTCTCGGGGCCAAAGACAAAAAAATGGGACACGCGGGCTCTCTAACCTGCGATGTAAACTTCGACGAGGTTGCGGTTCCCAAGGCCAACTTAATTGGTGGTGAGGAAGGCAAGGGCTTTTACACCGCGATGAAGGTAGTCAACCGGGGACGTTTGCACATTGCGGCTCTGAGCGTGGGCATTGCTCAGCGATTGCTGGATGACTCGCTTCGCTATGCGACCGAGCGCAAACAGTTTGGCAAGGCGATTGCCGAGCATCAGTTAATTCAGGCGATGTTGGCAGACAGCAAGATGGAAATCTATGCCGGCCAGTCCATGGTGTTGGACTGCGCGCGCAAGCGAGACGATGGTTTGCCCCACGGTACAGAAGCCTCGTGCAGTAAATTGTTTTGCACCGAAATGGTTGGGCGAGTTGCTGATCGGGCCGTACAGGTTCATGGTGGCAGTGGTTACATTGCCGATTACGGTGTCGAGCGTTTTTATCGCGATGTACGTTTGTTCCGCCTGTATGAGGGCACCAGCCAGATTCAACAAATGGTTATTGCCAAAAACCTGGTAAAAGAATTTCAGTCAGTTTAAAACCCGGAAATACAGAAAAATTAATCATCATATGTCGGCAGCTTGTATCGCCGCGTACAGCAAGAGGAATAATAATGAATATCGATTTTTCCGCTGAGGAGAAAGCCTTTGAAGCTGAGGTGCGTCAGTTTCTTGAGGAACAGTTACCTCAGGAAATCAGTCGCAAGGTCCTGGCAGGCACGCCCACCAGTAAAGACGATCATGTACGTTGGCAGAAGATCCTGGCCGAAAAAGGTTGGGCTGCGGTGAACTGGCCTGTTGAGTACGGGGGCACCGGTTGGACCCCAACTCAAAAATACATTTGGGCCAATGAATGCGCCAAAGCGGGAGCACCTGATGTGGTGCCGTTTGGTATGAAAATGGTCGCGCCGGTTATCTATACCTATGGTAACGAAGAGCAAAAACAACGCTTTTTGCCGGATATTCTCAACAGTAATGTGTGGTGGTGTCAGGGTTACTCTGAACCCAATGCCGGTTCAGATTTGGCGTCGCTGAAAACCAGCGCTGTTCGCGATGGCGACCACTATGTGATTAACGGCACCAAAACCTGGACGACCTTGGGGCACTATGCAGACTGGATTTTCTGTCTGGTTCGCACGGGCGATGCGAACACCAAAAATCAGGAAGCCATCAGTTTTGTTCTGGTGGACATGGATGATCCCGGTATTACGGTATCGCCCATTATCACTCTGGATGGTCACCGTGAAGTGAATGAAATCCACTTTGATAATGTACGTGTGCCCGTGGAAAACCGTATCGGTGAAGAGGGCAAGGGTTGGACCTACGCCAAGGTATTGCTGACCCATGAACGTACGGGTATTGCACGAGTGGCGCATTCGAAAGTGCGCTTGGAAAAACTGAAAAAGCTGGCTACAGAGGCGTCTACGGGCATGGGCAGTTTGGCGGAAGATTCTCGTTTCCAGTCTAAGTTGCTGGATGCAGAAATTGAATTGCAAGCTTTGGAATTTACCGAGCTGCGTACATTGGCAGCGGTGAGCACAGGTAAAGCACCGGGCCCGGAATCCTCCATTTTGAAAATCAAAGGCACTGAGGTGGCTCAGGCAATTGATGAACTTTATATGGATGTGGCCGGTTACTACAGTTTGCCGTTTGTGAAAGAACAATTTTTGCCCGACTTCGAGGGTGAGCATGTCGGCCCGGATACGGCGGCAAATTCAGCTCCAAAGTACTTTAATAATCGCAAGGCCTCCATCTACGGTGGCAGCAACGAAATTCAAAAAAATATCATCTGCAAAGCGGTTTTAGGTTTATAAGGAGCGCGACATGGATTTTTCTTTATCTCAAGAGCAGCAAATGCTGCAAGACAGTGTCGCTAAATTCGTGCAGAACGATTACGACTTTGATACTCGCATGGCCACGGTGAACAGCGAAGCTAATTTCAATCAGGATTTCTGGAATTTGTTTGCAGAGCTTGGTTGGTTGATGGTGCCTTTTTCCGAAGAAGATGGAGGCATGGGCGGTGGTGCTGCTGACGTGATGGTGTTGATGGAAGAATTTGGCAAGGGCTTGCTCATGGAACCCTATGTGGCCAATGTCATTCTATCGGGTGGTTTGATTTCTCGTCTGGGTAGCGATGAGCAGAAAGCGGAGTTGCTGGGCGAGCTGATGGCTGGCCAGTGTCAGTGGGCGTTTGCATTTACCGAAGCGGATAGCCGTTACTGCCTGCACAAAGTGAACGCGGCGGCAGAGAAAACCGCCTCAACCTACCAATTGAATGGCCAAAAGGCGGTCGTCATGAACGGTGCGGCTGCAGACAAGCTGCTGGTGTTGGCAAGAACCTCGGGTGCTTCTGCGGATCGCGATGGTTTGAGTCTGTTTATGGTGGATGCCAATGCGGGGGGCGTAAAACGTCAGGGTTATAAGCTTCAGGATGGCAGTAACGCGGCCGAAGTAAGCTTTGACAAAGTTGAGCTGGAAGCCTCGGCGTTGTTGGGCGAAGAAGGCCAGGCGCTGTCGGCGGTTGAAGCGGTCATCGACAATGCCTGTCTGGCGGCTTGTGCTGAAGCGGTTGGTGCCATGGGTGTCAGTCTGGAAAAAACCGTTGAATACACCAAGACCCGTGTGCAGTTTGGTGTGCCAATCTCGAAATTCCAGGCGCTCCAGCATCGCATGGCGGATATGTTTGTTGAGCATCAGCAGGCGAAATCCATGCTGCTGCGAGCGGTTCTGCTCAGCGAGCAGGACCCGGCTGAGTCGGCCAAGGCCATTTCGGCGGCAAAATACCGTATTGGACAGGCTGCACGCCGTATCGGACAGGAGTCGGTGCAGATCCACGGCGGCATTGCGGTGACGGATGAGCTGGATGTGGGGCACTATTTCAAGCGCCTGACCATGCTGGAAATGCTGTTTGGAAACAGCGATTACCATGCCCAGCGTTATCAGGAGCTGAGTTAGGGCCCGGTTCTTCTGTCGAGATATTGGCAAGTGCTCGCCAGGGGGCGTTCCGGCGGGCACTTGTTTAAAACGCTTATCCCCATGGATTGGCGGGCCTTAGGGCGCCTCACCTGAGGAGATTCATCGGAATTTAGAGATCGGAATTTAGAGAAAAGTGCCCGCAGGAAAGACGCTGGGCGGAATCCCTGCTAAATCGCGGTATTTGGCTGGGGTTTTGGTGACAAGCCGTTATAATGCTCGGTTTTTTACGCCAACGTGCGAGCGACAGCAGCTGAGAGCCGACTTAATGACTACCGAAATCACCGATGCTATCCAACAGCGTCGCAGCTTTGCCATTATTTCTCACCCGGATGCGGGTAAAACCACCATTACCGAGAAGCTGTTGCTGCTGGGCCAGCTGATTCAGGTTGCGGGCTCGGTAAAGGGCAAGAAGGCCGATCGGCACGCCACTTCGGATTGGATGGGCATGGAGCAGGAGCGCGGTATCTCGGTCACCTCATCGGTGATGCAGTTCCCGTATCGTGGCCGTATGGTCAACTTGCTCGATACCCCCGGGCACGAAGATTTCTCTGAAGATACCTATCGTACTCTGACGGCGGTGGATTCCGCGTTGATGGTGATTGACGGCGCGAAGGGTGTGGAAGACCGCACCATCAAGCTGATGAACGTCTGTCGACTGCGCGATACCCCTATCGTTGGCTTTGTGAACAAGATGGACCGCGATATTCGTGATCCGATTGAGCTGCTGGACGAGATCGAAGAGGTCCTGAAGATTGAGGCCGCGCCTATCAACTGGCCGATTGGCATGGGTAAGGAGTTTAAAGGGGTTTATAACCTGTACACCGATACCATCCATGTCTTTGAACAAGGCAAGAACTACGTTCTGACGGATGATATTCGTATCGAAGGGCTGGATTCTGATGAAGCTCGTGAGTTGCTCGGTGTGTACTACGACGATTATGTTGATGAAATCGAATTGGTCCGCGGTGCCAGCCATGAATGGGATCAGGACGCTTTTCTTGCGGGCAAGTTGACTCCGGTCTTTTTCGGAACCGCTCTGGCGAATTTTGGTGTCCGTGAAATGTTGGACGACTTTGTGGAGTGGGCCCCGGCTCCCCTGGCTCGCAATACCGAAACTCGTGAAGTGGATCCGGTTGAAGAAAAATTCAGTGGTTTTGTTTTTAAAATTCAAGCCAATATGGACCCTAAGCATCGCGACCGCATTGCGTTTATGCGCATCTGCTCCGGCCGTTACACTAAAGGCATGAAAATGCGTCATGTGCGTCTGGGCAAAGACGTCAAAATCGCGGACGCCGTCAGTTTTAAAGCCGGTGAGCGTGAGCTTCTGGAAGAGGCGATGTCGGGTGATATCATCGGCCTGCACAATCACGGTACCATTCAGATCGGCGATACCTTTACCGAAGGTGAGGTCTTGAAGTTTACCGGTATTCCACACTTTGCGCCGGAAATGTTCCGCCGCATCCGCTTGAAAGATCCTTTGAAAACCAAACAGCTGCAAAAAGGTTTGCAGCAACTTTCCGAAGAAGGTTCTACCCAGGTTTTCTTCCCGATGAACAGCAACGATATTATTGTAGGCGCTGTGGGTGTACTGCAATTTGAAGTGGTCGCGTATCGCTTGAAAGATGAATATAAAGTCGATGCCATTTACGAATCGGTCAATGTGAATACGGCTCGTTGGGTTGAGTCGGAAGACGATAAAAAATTCGAAGAGTTTAAACGCAAGTGCTCGGATAATCTGGCATTGGATGGTGGTGGCCATCTGACCTATCTGGCGCCAACTCGAGTGAATTTATCCTTGAGTGAAGAACGTTACCCTGAAGTGGCATTCCGCTCCACTCGGGAACACTGATAATTCGATCGTCTGTGATTAGTAAGTAAGAGTAGATAGGTGACATCATGGGACCAATCCACACTAAGGCTCCAGAAAATATGCCGCGCTTGGGTAACCGCTTCAGTCGCTGGTTAGGCCGCACTTTATTGCGATTGTTTGGCTGGACCCTGGAAGGTGAGTTGCCCAATGAAAAGAAAATCATGGTGGCTCTGGCTCCGCACACCTCGAATTGGGATTTCGTCGTCGCGATGCCGGCCATTATGGGCCTTGGTGTGAAAATTTCTTATCTTATGAAAAAAGAAGCTTTTTTCTGGCCGGTAGCGGGTGCCTGGAAATGGCTGGGCGGTATTCCTACAGACCGCTCCGCTGCCGGTGGTATTGTCGAGCAGGTCGCGAGCTATTATGCTGACCACGATAAATGCTGGGTGGCGATAACTCCTGAAGGTACTCGTTCCAAAGTCTCGAAGTGGAAGACCGGTTTTCTGAGAATTGCCCACCGCAGCAATGTGCCCGTGGTTGTCATCGGTTTTGATGGTCCGGGTAAACGTATCGTGATCGACAAAAAGTTTTACAGCGAAGGTAATTTTGAGGCAGAGGCCGATGAGTTGCGTGATTATGTGAACGAAAAATTTGTCGGCATTTCTCCCAAGCGGCAGTAAACGGGCGGGAATAGGGACAAGGTATGGTAGATCAAACCGAGCCTTCCAAAACAGGGGAAGACGGTGCGGACAGGCGACTGATTTCAGCTGAAGCGTTGGAAAAATTGCGCAATGTGCTGATTCATCTGTTTTCCGAAGGTATGTTCCACGAAGTGGGTATTCGGGATATCTGCACGCAAGCGAAGGTCAGCCCAAAGACCGTCTACAAATATTTTGGCAATAAAGAGCAGTTGTTAGCGGCCTGTGTCGAGCAGGATTTGCAGGCGCTGGCCGAGCTGACCGCCGAAAAAGTCGATGAGATGAGCAGCGTCAAGGACAAAATCCGCGCGCAGGTCGATGTCATTCTTGGCTTTTATCAACAACGCCCCGCTGTTGCCCGCATGGTATTTCTGAATATTCCCATTGTGTATTGGCTGCAGAGCGCTTCTCCTGCGCATTATCAGCATCGCCAGATTGGTCGTGAAGTGTATAAGCTGGCGATTGAGCAAAACCTGATTAAGCCCGGCTTGCAGGAAGATGTTGTCTCGGAAATGATTGCGGGTGGGATCAATCGTGTGATCAGCTCTTGCCTCTATGAAGACAAGGCTGATCGTATGTCGGAGTACGCCGATGGCTGCTTTGAATTTATCTGGGCTGCGCTCAGCCGGAACGAGACCTAAAGTTTCTGTTTGGCCATCTTTTCAAGCAAGTCCTGGTATTTACTGATTTGCTTGTGCAAGCGTTTCTTCTGTTTTTCATCGCTTAACTGAAAGAGATCACTCAAGAGCTGGCGTTGCAAAATCCGGTTGTGGTCCTCGAGTTCCAGCTTTTCTTTTGACCATTCGCTACGCGGGTTTTCAAACAGAGCCAGTAATTGAGTTTGGCTGTCCTCGGTTCTTGGGCCTTCCAGAATGTCCCTGAAGCGCTCCTGCCAGTGCAGGCGTTGAGCCAGTTCGATTTCGGCGCCCAGCATAAAGGTTTCGGACCACTGCTGAATCTTCTGCTTTTGAGCGTCGTTGAGTTTGCCTAAGGTTTCGCGTACCTGTTTCTCCATGCCTTCCCGGCCGCGCTCCCGGCGTTCCTGTTCGCTACGGTCGCTGAATTTCTCCCGCAATTCGTCGTTATTGGCTTCAATTTGCTTGTACAGGTACTGTCTTTGTTTCTGGTCCTGGGCCAGTGTCAGCTCGGCCAATAGAGGGCCGCCTTTGTGCAGCAGACGTTTCCACACTGCTGTGGCATCTTCTTCAAAGGCCGCGATTTGTTCAGTGCTGATGCTGTCCTGGTTGAGGGCCTGCTGGAGATTGTCGAGAAGGCTTCGGTAGCGGGGTAATTCTTCTTTCTGATGCCAAACATGCCATTCATCAATGGCATTGCTGAGCTGCTTCTGCTGCTCGCGATTCAGGTCCAGGTATTCCTCCACTTGATTTTCCAGCCACCAATCGGCTAAACGATAGGCATATTGAGTACTGCATGCGCTGAGCAGGAGGAGGGCGCTCAGCAGAATAAGACGTCGACTGATGGTCATAGTTTGTTCCGTTCAGCTCTTGTTAAGTTTCGCGTTAGTCAGTAACATGCGGTTATATCCGCCATTCGTTTAGACGATACTTTATTTAATAAGTGCAATTTATTAATTATTGGCAATTCAAATCTAATGCGTTTTGGTGGGTGTGGGTTGAGTGAATCTGGTAAATACCAAGAAAAAAGCCAGTTTTTCACGAAGCCACCAACAACAAAATCGTGCCCATGCAACGTAACGCATAGAGAAGCACGATAGAGGGTGGAGTGACAACGCTTTATTTGTCTAGGGGGACAATAAGTGAAAGCAGATATTCTTCCAAACCTGGGGGATGTTGAGCTCTTAGATCGAATGGAACAGGCAGCTACGATTCAAGTCGGGCTGTACGATAATAACGGCCGTCAAATGGTATTCATGGCCGAGCACAACCGACATGGTCAACAGGCAATTGCCGCAAACAGCCTGACGTATATCCAGCAATTGCTGGATAAGTTCGAGTTAGTTGCTGAAGAGTGCGATTTTTTCCGTTATGTGTTTTCTCCAACAAGCGGCCCTATTTTGGGGCGTTTTGCATTAAAGCTGTCTGGAGACAAGCCGGTGAGTTATTCGATGAAAATGCTCAGCCAGCTTGAAGTCGAACATATGGCAAATTTGCTTGAAGCATTGCCTAGTAGCGAGATGCTACAAGCGGTTTGAGTAAAAACGCGCTAGTAGCAACGGCACTAGCGCAATTGCACAGCACAGTAATGCCAGCAGATTGCCCATCTGGGCAAATGGTGTGCTGCCCGTCATTTTATAAATCTCACCCTGCAAGCTGGTTTGGACAAATTGTTCGGCCTGCTTAATCATTTTTCCATCCGGTCCAACAATGGCCGTTACGCCGGTGTTGGTTGCCCGCAATAAATACCGTTGATTTTCCAAAGCCCGCATCTGAGCGATTTGCATGTGTTGCAAAGGGCCGATAGAGCGGCCAAACCAGGCGTCGTTACTCAGTGTGATCAATACGGGGTGTTCATCTCCCTTGGCCCGCGCGAGTTCCGGATACACAATCTCATAGCAAATCAATGGCGTCACTTGCATGGAGGGTTGCAGGTGATTGCTTAAGCGACTGTAGTTTTTCGGACCGGGTTTGATGATGGACGTTGGCAGATTGAAAAAGCTGATGGTGCCTCGTAGCCATTCTTCCAGAGGCACATATTCACCGAAGGGTACCAGCTTGCGTTTGTGATAAACGCCTTCGCCCTGTCCCAGGGCAATTGCTGAGTTGTGGTAGCGCCCGTTTTCGCGAACCAGGCTGCCGCTGATAAAAAAGGTATGGCTGTCTTTTGCTCGCGCATTAACGAAATCATAGACAGTCTGGGCGCGATGAAAGGGCAGAGGGATGGCCGCTTCAGGCCATATGACCCAGTCGTTCTTGTCCCACAGATCTTCACTGAGCGAGAGGTAGCGATCAATGGTGGTTTGTAAGAAATGGCGTTCCCATTTTAATTCCTGTGGAATGTTCGCCTGTACCATGGCGACTTTGATTGGGTGGCCATCGCGTTCAGTCCACTGAATGGTGCTCAGTGCCGCGCCAGCAAGCCAGGGAGCTGCAGCCAGCAGTAACCAGTATGCAGCGCTCTTCTGTTTGATATTGATTGAAGCCAGGGCGAGTGCGGCGGCGGACACAACCAAAGCGATATCGATCAGTAGGACACCCCCCATAGGCGCCCAGCCAGCCATAACAGTGTTGATCTGACTGTAACCCACATACAGCCAGGGGAATCCAGTCAATAACCAGCTGCGAGTCCATTCGCCCAACACATAGCTTGCCGCCAGTGCAAAGACAAAAGCCGCACCACGTTTATGTCCCTGATGATCCATCAGTCGGTTTAACAGGATGAAGGGAATGCAAAACAAGGCGGCCAGGCCCAGAACAAAAATTCCGGTCAGTGTGCTGGCCAGTGGGGCCGAGGACAGTCCAAAATCATGAATGCTGGTGTACACCCATGAGGCACCCACCGCGAACAAGCCCGTGCCAAAGGCAAAGCTGTGCCAGCCGGGCGAATAACGATCATTCAGCATCAGACGGAACCACAGGGTTAATGCAATAAGTGCAATGGGCCAGACATCAAAGGGCGCCATGGAAAATGGCACGCTTGCACCCAGTAGCAATGAAAACAGATAGGGCAGTTTAGATTTTATTCCGGCAGCCGCTTCCATGGATGTTTATCCGCCAGCCAATTTTACGGTATGGCCTTGTTTTTCCAGCTCCGCTTTAATGGTTTCGCGTTGGTCACCTTGAATTTCAATCACAAAATCCTTGACGCTGCCGCCGGTGCCACAGAGTTGTTTCAGTCGCTTAGCCAGTTTTTTGAATTCGGCGGGCTCCAGCTGCAAACCTTTGACGAGAGTTACCCCTTTGCCTTTTCGGCCCTTGGTCTCGCGCATGATGCGCACGATGCCATCACCTTCCGGTGCGCTTGTCGTTTCATCCTCGGGCTTGATGCGCCCCTGATCGGTGGAATAGACGAGGCGTGAATTTTTGCTCATGGTTACGGCTCTTTTGAAGAGTGATTGTTGCTGTGTTCAGGTGACTGGGTTGGCTCGTCACCGTTCCCTTCGGTTTCGATGGCTTGCAATTGTTGTTTAGCCGCACCCATCACAATCGATACTGCGCCGAAGGCAAAGATCAGCAGGGCCAGCCATTTTTCCATATCCCAGTACACCAGCAGTGGTGCCACAATCAAGCTCGCCAACAAGCCAACAGAAATCAGCTTTTCGGCTTGCTCGGGCAGTCGGCTCAATTGCTGGCATTTAGGACAGCTGACGGCTTCCCGTGCGAGCAAGGGCTTTCGCCATTGTTCCTCAGCCTGTTCGGCTTTGCTGGGCTGGTATTGGCAGTGTGGGCAGCGCAGTGGCTGCAAGTGAAGCGGCACGTGCTTATCCTTCTTGTGAAAAGCGTATTGTATGAATTCCGCCGGCCAATTCCTAGTTGCGCTGGCTCGCTGATCTGGGCAATTTTGTCCGTACCTGCCCCGTGAAAGCTGACGATTCATTGGGTACACTGTGCTGATTTGTCAGCTTAGGAACCCCTATTGTGCCCATTCAAGATCCCGCACAAGGTCCACAGCAAGAGCCGGAAGCGGAAAGCCTGAAGCTCAAGTTGCGCCGTATCATCTTCGGAACCGCCAGTCCGGCGGGCAAGACTTTTGATATCGTTCTGATTTACATCATTCTGCTGAGCGTGCTGGTGGTCATGCTGGATTCCGTCAGTTGGATTGGTGAGGCTTACAAAGACGTCTTTTGGGGATTGGAATGGGTTTTCACGGCGATCTTCACCGCTGAGTATGTTGCGCGCTTGTATTGCGCCAACAGTCGCTGGGCGTATGCGCGCAGTTTCTATGGCATTGTGGATCTGTTATCGATTCTGCCGATGTATTTGTCGCTGGTCAGCGGCGATGCGACCTATCTGTTGATGATTCGAATTCTGCGTGTGTTGCGGATATTCCGGGTTTTGAAACTGGCGAATTATCTTTCCGAAGCCAATGTGCTGATTCGAGCGCTACTGGCTTCGCGGCAAAAAATCTTTGTCTTTTTTGCCACAGTACTGGTGTTGGCCATGATCTTCGGTTCGTTGATGTATGTTGTCGAAGGGCCGGCTCATGGGTTTACTTCAATTCCCAAAAGTATTTACTGGTGCATCGTTACCATTACTACGGTGGGCTATGGGGATATCACCCCCCAGACAACTGGCGGACAAATGGTGGCCGGTTTTGTGATGCTGACAGGTTATTCCATTATTGCGGTGCCGACGGGAATTTTGACCGCAGAATTATCGCGGGAGATTCAAACGCACCGTGACCATCGTTTCTGCGAGGCCTGTGGTAAATCCGGCCATGAGCAGGATGCGAAACACTGTAAGGCTTGCGGGCAGGAATTACTGCCGCCGAGCTAGTGTCGCCCCAGCAAATCGGGTTCAGGCCGCGCTGGCCTGAGCCAGTTGTTCGGTCTCTTCGTTGTGCAGGCTTTTCAGTTCCGGCCAATGCAGCAAATGTATCTGGCCTTGATGATCTTCCGCCAACGCTGTGCAGGACTCCACCCAGTCGCCGGTGTTGTAATACTCGATGCCGTTGATGTCTTTGATGGCCGCATGGTGGATGTGGCCGCAGATCACGCCATCAAAACCCTGTTTGCCAGCGGCGTAGGCAACACCGTTTTCATATTCTTCGATGTAGATTTTCGCACGTTTGATGCGCGATTTAATAAAGCTGGCCAGTGACCAGTAACCCAAGCCGTACTTGGCGCGCCAGCGGTTATAGCTGCGGTTAAGGAACATCAGCAAATCGTAGCCTTTGTCGCCGAGATACTTTAACCAGCGTTGGGCGCGTGCAACGCCATCAAATTGATCGCCGTGAATCACCAGCAGGCGTCGACCATCTTTGGTGGTGTGTACGCAGCGATTGATCAGGCGAATATTATCCAGGGCGTTGTTGGCGTATTTGCGCAGGAATTCATCATGATTGCCGGTGATGTAGTGAATCGGCACGCCTTGTTTGGAGAGCTTTAAAATACGTCGAATCAGGCGGGTGAATGAGCGCTGCCAGTAAACACCATTTTGCATGCGCCAACCATCCAGAATATCGCCGACCAGATACAGCTCTTCAGCTTGGTGGTGCTTTAAAAAATTATTGAGCAATTCGGCTTTGCAGTCTTTGGTCCCCAGGTGGACGTCTGAAATCCAAAGCGTCCGCCATTGAATTGGGTTCATGCTGGGGCTGTGATTGCTTGTGGGCATGTGGCTCACCTTAAGTAATCAGTAATCGACACTGCGATCTGGATTGCTGTTCATTAGGCGGCAGCATGCGGTTTGAATATGACTGCAACGTGATGGAAATATGAACAGTTGATGACCGGCTTGGCAATTTCATCTTGGCGGTGGCTGTGAAATAATTCACCTATCCCAGCAGCACCTTTAACAATGGAGATCCCGGTGTCAGAAAAAGTACAGGTTTCAGGTGAATACAGCAGTCGCTTCGCCGCTTTGGCGACGGCCTTTGCTGACAGCTTTCGCGATCATGGGGATACCGGTGCGGCATTGTCGCTGTATTACCGTGGCGAATTACAGCTTGATATCTGGGCCGGCAAGCGCGACAAAAAAGACGTCGATGACTGGCAGGCCGATACTCGGGTAAATGTTTTCTCTGCGGGTAAAGCCCTGGTAGCGGTCAGCTTGTTGCAGCAAATGGAGTTGGCTGGTTTGAGCCTGGATACGCCGGTGAAAGAAATTTGGCCGGAATTTCAAAACAGTCAGGTGAATGTGCGTCAGGTACTTTGCCATCGTTCCGGTTTCAGTGCCTTTCAGAAAAAGGTGCCTGATGAGGTCATTTATGACTGGCGGAGAGTCACGGAGCAGCTCGCAGGAGAAACTCCCTGGTGGGAGCCGAATCAGGCGCAGGGGTATTCACCGATGTTGTTCGGTTGGCTCGGTGGTGAGTTGTGTCGCCGTCTTGCCGGTGCGGCGCGATTTAATGATGTGGTACAGAAAACCATATCACAGCCTTTGGGCATCAGTGCAGGCTTCGGCTTAAGTGAAGAAGAGCAGCAAACTCTTGCTGACGTTCGAGCTCTGGATAGCCGCTATGTGCCAAAAGATGCCGCCAAACTGATGACGATCTTTAAAGACGAGCCGGGTGGTGTGACTCAGAAAGCGTTTACCAATCCTATGTCGATTATGGTGGGGACCAATTCTCAGGCTTGGCGACAAGCGCAAATCCCCGGTGGAAATGCCTGCACCAATGCCCGCAGTCTCGCGACGTTTTATCAGGCCTTGTTGGAGCCTGGGAAGTTGCTGGGTGAAGCGTTTACGACGGCGTTACGTCAGCAGCAAAGCTACAGTGAGTGCGATAATGTGCTTAAAACTTCATTGGGTTTTGGTTTGGGCTTTATGTTGAGCGATGAGCGTGATGAGTTGCGATTAGGTTCTGCGCAAAACAGTTTTGGACACCCGGGGGCGGGAGGTTGTGTTGGTTTTGCTGACCCGAATACTGATATCGCCTTTGCGTACACTACTCGGGATATGGGACAGAGTTTATTGCTCGACCCTCGTGCAATTCGATTAATTGATGCGGCTTACGCTTGCTTGTAAAACTTGGGTGAACACCATGACATCAGAAAATACGCTTTTAATGGAAGCTCAGGCTGAACGTTTGGCGGAACTGGAAAGCCGGCAGGCTTACGCCGAAGACACGATCAATCAGTTAAACGATGTGATTGCCCAGCAGGATAAGGAAATTGCTGCCTTGCAAATACAGCTTACGCATTTGGCAAAAAAGTTGGACGACATGCAATATGCAGTAGAGCAGGGCAGCCCTGCTAATGTTGCCCAGGAGCGCCCGCCGCACTATTAATCTCAGGGTAATATCGAGATGATATTGAGGGTAATGTTGAGATAGAAAAAGAAAACGTTCTCGCGCTTAGCCCTTTTGATCTTCGATCATATTGTAAACTTGACGCGTCTTCTCCTCTAAAATGGTACTCAATCGGTAATTGCCGCGCGCCATTTTCTGGGCCAGTTTTAAATGATGTAAGGCCTTGTCGTAAATACCATTCAAAATAAAATATTCCGCACGAGCCTGGTGCAAATTCAGAATGTCGCCGGTCAGGCCATGAATTTCGGCCAGCAGATACCAAACGTAAGTATCGTGAGGGCGTTGTCGGGAATGTTTAACCAGTAATTGTTCGCCGCGATGGTATTGACCAGACTCCATATACAACTCTGCCAATCGCACACTGATTGGATGATTGTGGGGATTCTTTTTTAGCGCCAGTCGCAAATCCATCAAGGCGCCATCGAAATTCCCGGCTGCGGCCGCGAGGTCAGCTTTAGCAATGATGTAGCTGACATGATCTGGCTTACCTTCCAGTAAAATATCGAGCTGCTCTTTGGCTTTTTTAATTTCTTTCATCTCAATGTATGAAAGCAGTAGGCCGTAGCGGCTGGCTTCCGGCAGTAAGCTATGACCTTCCAGTTCGCTGGCAAAGGCCTTGGCCGCCTGGCTGGGTGTTTCCGACAGCGAGAGGCGGACGCGCGAGCGCATTAGGTGAAAATCAAGCGACGGTGGTAGTGGTCTTTCGACATAACGGCGCGCACGGTTACGAGTGTCGGCAATACGCTTTTCGGTCACTGGGTGGGTCAGTAAAAATTCGGGGGGACGTCGACTGAACTGAGTGGCCTTAAGCATTTGCTCAAACATTTCCGGAGCCTGATATGGATCGAGACCCGCAGCGGCCATGGTTTGAATGCCGATGCGATCCGCTTCCTGTTCGTTTTGCCGACTGAAGCGCAGCTTGGCATCAATGGCCGCTGCCTGTGTCGCCGACAGAGCCGCAAGACCGGCATCGCCACTGGTGGTGGCAGCGATAACCAGGCTGGTCATGAGTGCGGCCAGCATGGGCAAAGTATTGCGTTGCTGTTGCTCAACGCCTCGGGCGAAATGCCGTTGACTCAAGTGAGCCAGTTCGTGTGCCAGTACAGCGGCGATCTGTCCTTCACTTTGCGCGTAGTTAAACAAGCCGGTGTGCACGCCCACCACACCACCGGGAACCGCAAAGGCGTTCAGGGTTGGGTTTTCCACCATGATAATGTCGAGCTGTTTGCTGTGCAGTTCACTGTGTTCCGCAAGCTTGGCCATCAGTTTTTCAGTGTAGTCGGCCAGTTGGGCGTCAACCGATGTGGGAACCTGGGCACGAAAGGAGCGAGCCCAGGCTTGTCCGAGCTTGTATTCCTGTTGCGGGGAAACAATGCCGGAAGTGGCATCGCCAAGGCTGGGCAGTTGAATTTCCTTTTTCTGTGCGCTGATTGGGTTGGCGGCCAGGGCCAGGCTAATACTGAGTGCCAGGCAGGCAATAGGCTTGCTCGAAATACCCATAATTCTCTCTAATTACTGTCGGCTCATACTTTGGTTTTTGACTATACCAAATATCCTAGAGTGACAGTGCTAAGAAAAGTTCGCGTTTCCTAATCAATGAAAAAAGGGTGTCACTTCAGGGCAATGCTTGATATAACAGCGTACCGTTTGTCCTGGAGCTATAACCAATGGCTTATTCCCAATTTACGCAACTGGCGACCGAGGTTGATGCCAGGGGGCTGGATTGTCCATTGCCATTGCTTAAAATGAAGTTAGCCTTGAACGGCCTGTCCAGTGGTGAGTCGCTGGGGCTGTTAGCGACTGATCCGGGCTCCATGCGAGACATCAAGGCCTTTGCGGATATTGCCGGTCATACACTGCTGCTGGCTGAACAGGAAGGCAGTGACTATTGTTATGTCATTCAAAAGTCCTAATGCCCTTATATTCCGCGTATCGATAGACTGAGTGGTTTTTAGAGAAAGCTATGATTCGAATTTTTCAAAACTGGATGGAGCGTTATCTCGCCAGTGAAGAGGCAGTGCTGCTGCTGATTATTCTCGGCCTGGGCCTGCTGGTCGTCGTGACTATGGGGGGCATTTTGGCACCCATGATCGCCAGCTTGATCATTGCCTTCTTGTTGCAGGGCGTTGTTCAGCGCTTGGCCAACTGGGGGGTGCCTCATATCGTTGCCGTTAATATCGCTTTCCTGCTGTTGGTGGGCTTGTTGCTGGCCGGTATTTTTATTCTTTTTCCTTTGATCTGGCATCAAACGGCGACTCTCTTTTCTGAGGTGCCAGGTATGTTGGCTGACTGGCAGAAAATCATGCTGGCTCTGCCGGAGAAATACCCGCAGTTTATCAGTGAAGAGCAGGTTGCTCAGATCGTAGCGGCGCTGGGCAGTAAGCTGGGCGGCTTTGGGCAGAGCGTGTTGTCCTTCTCGCTGGCCAAGGCGCCGGTGCTGATTGCCGTATTGGTCTACCTGATTCTGGTGCCGATTCTGGTGTTTTTCTTCCTGAAGGACGCGGGTGAGATTCGCTTCTGGATGTCTTCCTTTCTGCCCCGCAAGCGCCCGGTGATGAGCCGCATCTGGCATGAGATGAACATCCAAGTGGCCAATTATGTGCGCGGCAAGGTCATTGAGATTCTGATTGTGGGTAGTGTGAGTTTTGTCTGCTTTCAGTTTCTGGGTTTGAACTACGCGCTATTGCTCGCGCTGGGGGTGGGGCTCTCGGTGCTGGTGCCGTATATTGGCGCCGCAGTCATTACCTTGCCGGTCGCCATGATCGGTTTTCTGCAATGGGGCTGGAGCAGTGAATTCTACTATCTGATGATAGCCTACGGCATTATTCAGGCTCTGGATGGCAATGTACTGGTGCCTTTGTTGTTCTCAGAGGCGGTGAATCTGCATCCGGTGGCAATCATTCTGGCCGTGCTGGTGTTTGGTGGTATCTGGGGCTTTTGGGGTGTGTTCTTCGCGATTCCACTGGCCACTTTGATTAAGGCCGTTCTGAACGCCTGGCCGGTGGCTAATGCTGAGTTGCAGAGTCAGGAAGAGGTTTCTGAGGCCTCTTAATCTTTGTAGTTTATTTACACAGGGGTTTTGGTCGTCTTGGCCAAAACCTCCGGTTTTTCGGCTTTTTTCTGGCCAGATCAACGATCAATCTTTAAATTTCCGCCTTATTTTTGTAGTATTGCTACATTAAATTAGTGTTGCGCACAGAATACCAGCTTTGTGTGCCATTTTTTAGGCTGTTCGCTGCAAATTTCGTCAAGCAGCGAACGATTTTTTGCCTATACTCTGTTCACCTCGACATATATTTGCCCAAAAGGCCAAGGGAGACATAGATGCAAGAAGATATCGATGCCCTCGAAACCAAAGAGTGGCTGGATGCTTTGCACTCAGTAATTCGTCATGGCGGTAAAGAGCGCGCCTCTTTTCTGTTACGACAGCTCGCCGAGCGTGCCAGTGAGCACGACGTAAAATTGCCTCACGCAATTGTTACCCCTTACCGCAATACCATATCACCGGCCAAAGAAAAGCGTATGCCCGGTGATTTGTTTATGGAGCGTCGAATCCGTTCCTTGATCCGCTGGAACGCCATGGCCATGGTGATGCGTGCGAACGATAACGACGACGGTTTGGGCGGGCACATCTCTTCCTTTGCCTCTGCGGCAACCCTTTATGATGTTGGCTTTAACTACTTCTTCCACGGCGGTGACGGTGAGGAAGAGGGTGATCTGATTTATTTCCAGGGCCACTCGGCACCGGGTATGTATGCCCGTTCATACCTGGAAGGTCGCTTCAATGAAGATCAGTTGGATAACTTCCGTCGTGAAGTTGATGGTGCTGGTTTGTCGTCCTATCCGCATCCCTGGTTGATGCCGGATTACTGGCAGTTCCCTACCGTCTCCATGGGCTTGGGCCCGATTCAGGCGATTTATCAGGCGCACATTATGCGCTACTTGTCAGCGCGTGATCTGGCCAAGCGTGGCAATCGTAAAGTCTGGGCCTTCCTGGGTGATGGCGAAACCGATGAACCGGAATCTCTGGGCGCGATTTCCCTGGCCGGTCGTGAAAAACTCGAAAACCTGATCTTTGTGATCAACTGTAACCTTCAGCGCCTTGATGGCCCGGTTCGTGGTAACGGAAAAATTATCCAGGAACTGGAAGGTGTTTTCCGCGGTGCCGGTTGGAACGTTATTAAAGTGGTTTGGGGTCGCTTGTGGGATCAGTTGCTGGAAAAAGATACCAGCGGCCTGCTGCAAAAACGTATGGACGAAGTTTGCGACGGTGAGTTGCAAAACTATAAGGCCAACGGCGGTGCTTATACCCGCGAGCATTTCTTCGGTAAATATCCGGAGTTGCTGGAACTGGTTAAAGATCTCTCCGACGATGACATCATGAATCTGAACCGTGGCGGTCACGATCCGTTTAAAGTTTACGCGGCCTACAAACAAGCGGTTGAACATAAAGGCCAGCCAACCGTGATTTTGGCGCAGACCGTAAAAGGTTACGGTATGGGTGCTTCCGGTGAGGCGGCCAACGAAACTCACTCGGTTAAAAAGCTGGATATCGACAGCTTGAAGCGTTTCCGCGATCGCTTTGGTATTCCAATTTCCGATGAAGAATTAAAGCACGTTCCTTACTATCGCCCGGCGCCAGATTCGCCAGAAATGGTGTACATGCGCAAGCGCCGTGAGGAACTGGGTGGTCAGCTGCCACGCCGCCGCCCGACCTTTGAAGGTTTGGATGTGCCAAGCCTGGATGCGTTTAAAGCCCAGTTGAAAGGCACTGGTGAGCGCCAGATCTCAACCACTATGGCCTTTGTTCGAATCCTGTCTTCTCTGGTGAAAGACAAAAATATGGGCCAGCGTGTTGTCCCGATTGTTCCGGATGAAGCTCGTACCTTTGGTATGGAAGGTATGTTCCGTCAGTTGGGCATCTACTCTTCGGCGGGTCAGAAATACACGCCGCATGATCACGATCAGATCATGTACTACAAGGAAGACAAGAAAGGCCAGATTCTGGAAGAGGGCATCAACGAAGCGGGCGCGATGTCGGCGTGGATTGCAGCGGCAACCGCCTACAGCAACAGCAACTGCCCGATGGTGCCGTTCTATATTTTCTATTCCATGTTTGGTTTCCAGCGCATTGGCGATTTGGCCTGGGCGGCGGGTGATTCCCAGGCTCGCGGTTTCCTGATTGGTGCGACGGCGGGTCGTACTACCTTGAACGGTGAAGGTTTGCAGCATCAGGATGGCCACTCTCATGTGCTGGCCAATACCATTCCAAACTGTAAGAGCTACGACCCCGCTTATTCCTACGAGCTGGCGGTGATTGTTCAGGACGGTTTGAAGCGCATGTTTGCCGACAAGGAAAACTGCTTCTACTACATCACCACCATGAATGAAAACTACGCTCACCCGGATATGCCCGCCGGTGCCGAAGAAGGCATTATCAAAGGTGCTTACCTGCTGAGCGAAGGCAAATTGCCGAAGGGCAAAAAGCAGAAGCCGCGTGTTCAACTAATGGGTGCCGGTTCGATTTTGGGCGAAGTTCGTGAAGCAGCCACACTGCTGAAGGATGACTTTGGTGTAGAGGCGGATATCTGGAGCTTAACCAGCATCAACGAGCTGACCCGCGATGGTCAGGCGGCGGAGCGCTGGAACATGTTGCATCCCGAAGAAGAAGCCAAGCAGCCTTTCATTACCCAGCAACTGAAAGATCGACAGGGACCTATCGTCGTTGCTACAGATTACCTGAAAACCTATGCCGAGCAATTGCGCGCTTATATTCCGGGTGATTACAAAGTTCTGGGTACTGAAGGTTTTGGTCGCAGTGATACTCGCGCGAAGCTGCGTCACTTCTTTGAAGTAGACCGCTACTTTGTCACGGTTGCCGCACTGAAATCCCTGGCTGATCGCGGTGATATAGATGCCGCGTTGGTGACAAAAGCCATTAAGAAATATGGTATCGACCCGAACAAAGTCGACCCGTGTTTGGTTTAAGGAGGTGTGGATATGAGCATTGAAACTTTATCTGTACCTGACCTGGGTGGTGCCAATGATGTTGAGGTCATCGAAGTCTGTATTGCAGTCGGTGATGATCTTGAACTGGAGCAATCCATTGTTGTTCTGGAAACCGACAAAGCCACTATGGAAGTGCCTTGTACCAAAGCGGGCAAGGTGACGGCGGTGCACATTGCCGAAGGCGCCAAGTTGAACGAGGGCGAAGCCCTAGTTGATATTGAGATCGCCGCCGGTGATTCAGCAGAAAGTAGCGCTGAAGAAGTGGTTGCTGAGCCAGAGCCTGTTGCGGAAGAACCCTCCGCGGCTCCGGTGCCTGAAGCACCTGCTGACGCTGCGGTTGAGAGCGAAGTGGACATTATTGTCCCCGATCTCGGTGGTGCTGAAGATGTCGATGTTATCGAAGTCTGTGTCTCGGCCGGCGACGAAGTGGCCGAGGGCGATTCGCTGATCGTGCTGGAAACTGACAAGGCATCCATGGAAGTGCCGGCAGAGCATGCTGGCACCATTGTGTCCATTTCTGTGAGCGAAGGTGGCAAGGTTAACAAGGGCCAAAGCATTGGCCGCATGAAAACAATCGCAACGGCTCCTGCCGTCAGTGCGGCCAGTCCAGAGCCTGTTGCAGCACCGGCAGCCGCAAGCCCGGCGCCTGAAGCAAGTCGTTCCGGTGAGGCTAAACTTGCACCGCCTCCAGCAAAAATAGCAACCATCGAAGACGGTCCTGAAACCGCCTTTTACGCGGGTCCGGCGGTACGTCAGTTAGCCCGTCAATTGGGTGTGGAGCTGACCGAAGTTAAAGCCAGCGGCCCTCGTGGTCGCCTGAGCAAAGAGGATGTGCGTAACCACGCCAAGACCATCATCGAAGATGTGAAGTCTGGCAAGTTGTCATCCGGTGCGGGCATCCCGGCCATTCCGGATGTCGATCACAGCCAGTTCGGTCCAATCACGATCGAGCCGTTGAGCAAGATTGCCAAGATCACCGCTGAGAATATGAGCCGCAACTGGCTGAATGTTCCCCACGTGACGCAATTTGATGATGCCGATATCACTGAACTCGAAGCGTTCCGCAAGAGCATGAAAGCGGAAGCGGAAAAACGTGGCAGCAAGCTGACGCCACTGCCGTTTTTAATCAAGGCGGTAGCGGCCACTTTGCGCGCCGAGCCAAGCTTTAACGTTTCTCTGCACAGCGACGGCGAAAATCTGGTTCGCAAGGACTATGTGCATATTGGTATCGCCGCCGATACGCCGCGAGGTTTGCTGGTGCCGGTGTTACGTGATGCCGATAAAAAAGGTCTATGGCAGATTGCCGATGAAGTGAATGAGCTGATTGGCAAAGCTCGCGACGGCAAGCTGATGCCGAAGGATATGCAGGGCGCCTGCTTTACCATCTCCAGTCTGGGTGCCATGGGCGGTAAAGGCTTTACGCCTATCGTCAATGCTCCGCAGGTGGCGATTATGGGAGTTTCCAAAGCCTCTATTCAGCCGGTATGGGATGGTAAAGAGTTCCAGCCAAGGCAAATGCTGCCTCTGTCGCTAAGCTACGATCATCGTGCCATTAATGGCGCGGATTGTGGTCGCTTCTTTACTCATTTAGTTGCGACCCTGAGCGATATCAGACGCTTGTTGCTGTAACTTTGTATTGAATTCTCTTTTGCACTTTGAAACCAGGCCTGGGCCTGGTTTTTTTATGGGTCCGTTTTTACGCTTTTCTGAGGATTGGGGAATTCAGTCGCCATTAAGTGGTCTGACAGGATTATGGGATTTATTAATTTTGGAAGGAGTGTTCAATGAGAGTTTTATTGAGCTTGTTATGTGTATGTTTGGCATCGGCCGTATCGGCCGAAGAGCTGAATTACAATGTGGTTAATATCAACGCCAGTGCAAAAACGGAATTGGCCAATGATCTGATGGAGGTGACTCTGAGCAGTTTTCATCAGGATGATAAGTCTGAACGTGCCGCCAGTCAGGTGAATCGTGATATGTCCTGGGCCATCGATCTGTTGAAACGCAGCTCGGCGGTGAAATACAAAACCAGTGGTTACAATACTTACCCGAATTACAGCCGAAATAATCGCATTACCTCCTGGACCGCTAGCCAGCGTGTGGTCATTGAAAGTGCAGACTTTGATGCGTTGGGTGATTTGCTGAGCAAGTTGCAGGAGCGTTTGAAAATGGAATCCATGCGCTTCACTACCAAAGATGAAACCCGCGACAATGTTCAGGATGAGTTAACCGTAAAGGCACTCGACGCGTTTAAGCACAAAGCCAAGCTGGTTCAAAACGCTATGGATGCCAAAAGCTACCGTATTGTAAAGATGTCGATTGATCAACAGGGTCATCACAATCCACCCGTGGCGTACGCACGCGCTGAAATGAAATCGATGGCCATGTCTGATGTTGCGCCCGTCGCAATGGAAGCTGGTGAATCAACCATCAGTACCCACGTTCGGGGTTCCATTCAGCTGGTCTACTGATTCTTGTTCGAACGGGAAAAGGGAGGTGCGCGCTAACGGATAACGGCGCGCCCCCAATAATTGAAACCCAGAACCTTGGGTGTGGATGGCAAGTAGGCGCTGTCCAGCTGTTTAATTTGAAAGCCACTGTCGCTGATCATTTCAACAATCGGGCGATTCATATTGCAACCGCCGGCAAATTTTTTCCATGTGGGATTATAGCGATCCTGTCGCGCCCGAACTTTATGGTCAGGTGCGCGGCCGTGTTCGGCAAACAGTAAGTCGCCACCGGGCTTTAACACTCGACGCATTTGTTCCAGGGCTTGCTGCCAGCCGGGAATCGTACACAGGGTAAACGTCAAAACAATAGAGTCTGCGCTATTGTCTTCCAGAGGAATTTCTTCTCCAGGCAGATCCAGCCATTCAACATTGAGGGGAGAGTGGGCAAGGTTTTTCTGCGCCTTTTCACGCATGCCTTCCGAGGGTTCCAATCCCCAGATCATCTCCACATTATCTGCATTGTAATAGGGCAGGTTGAGCCCGGAGCCCATGCCAATTTCCAGCACTCGGCCGTGTGCCTGGGGTACCACTTTACGACGCTGATAGCGTACAGGTTTGGTATTGCAGGCCAGGTCCAGAAGGTGGGGGAGTAAGTACCGATCGTAAATGCTCATGCTACCGCCTTTATTATTTGTTTTAGGTATCGGGCTGTGTTTGATCTATCGTCGAATCAAGGCGGTAAACGCCTTTTACTAATATAGCATAGCTGGCGAAGACTACAGTGACATGACGTTTACCTTTCGGTGACGCTTTTTTGCCATTGCTGCAATTGTTGTATGCCCTGCGCCATTGGAATTGAAGGGTAATAGTGGTCACGCAAATAATGAACGAATTTCAGCGTTCGGAAGCCATCAAACCAGGTGTGGAATTCTCGGCTAAACTGTTCAGGCTTGCTGTTCTGCAGCTCCAGATGTCGCCTGAATTTTTGTACGCCCAGTGCATTCAGTGCAGACCGAATGGTTTCCTCGCCTTGCTGATTAATGATGAAATCAGCACTGTTTTCCATCAGTGTTTTTAGATCGGCAAAACATTGGGGGTGATAAGACGGGTAGTTTTTTTCATCGAGTTGTTTTTCGAGAATATCCGTAACGGCTGGGCCGGTGCCAAAAGGCGCGCGCTGGGACAAACGGGATTCGATAGTAATCAGCTGTGAATCCAAATAACAAACGTGACCGAGTTTGGCGAGTTTATTTAAGAGGTAAAAATCTTCACCTGCAGCGCGACAAGGGAAGCCGCGTACTTCGCAATATGCATCGACTCTAAAGGCTAAACAGGAACCTATGGTATAAAAATTGTAGGGTGAGCCTGCCCAGCTAAGGCCGTTGCGATAATAGTGCAGGCTCTGTTCATAAAGTTCGGTTGCTGCTTGAACATTGAGTTGGGCGTCCTGTAGGACTCTCTCATTTTGCTCAGGGCCATGGGTAAACGCAAAGTGCGCGGCAACAATTTTTTCATTCAGTGATGAATCGCTTACCTGTCCTAAACCTGAAAGTTGGTTGCGATGCGAAGCCGTAGGTTTTTTAAAATAATTTTCTGGCCAGGTGCAGTCCGCATCGCTGCTGTAAATCCAGGGGTTGCTGATAAAGCCTTTATTAATCAGTTTGGCCAATACGTCCGCAGCAATTTTTCGCGCCAGCCCCACGCCTTCTTTGGCCGGTATTTGTAATCCAGAACTGAATCGGTCTATCAATAGCAGTGCGCTGTTATTTTGCCACTGAATCAATTTCAGATGGTCTTGCTGCCAGATTGTTGTGCCGCTGTTTAGTCCTCTTTGCCACAGCGTGGTGTTGGTGTCGCTGGGGGCGGTACCTTCAGCTTGGTTGATGATCAATAACAGTAAGGTATTGGTCTGCCGTTCGCAGAATGACTGGATGCGTTCGATCAGTTGCGGATCTTCATTTTTAGCGGGAATCAGCATGGCCTGCTGAAATTCAGCAGGCCAGTTGGTCAATATTTGAGTTTCGATTTCGGCGTATCGTTCCAGATATTGCCGTACACTTTTTTTCATTGTACGAGAAAGAAACTCAGTGCAGCGCCGAACGAATGGGAAGCCGGGAGACGATCTCTGCTTCAATGTCCAGCAATTCGTCCAGCCTTTGCATTACGGTGTCCTGAGGAAAATACAAACACGCCAAGTCTTCAAACAGAGTGTCATGTTTGGCTTCACTGGCGGCGATGTTGCGATAGAATTTTTTCAGGTTGCCCTCCGGCAGGGCTTCTGCAACCAGGCCGAAACGTTCACAGCCTCGGGCTTCGATAACACTGCCCAGTAATAGGCGATCCAGAAAATAGGCCTCGCTGCCTTTGCGAATCGATTTACGAAACTCATTAACATAAGCGTCTTTGCTGTCAGCCTGCAAGGTCAGGCCGCGTTCGTGCATGATTTTGACGACTTGTTTGAAATGCACCATTTCTTCGATGCTCAGGTCAATCATAGCATTTACCAGCTCGACCCGATCCGGGTAGTGGCTGAGCATGGAGTTGGCCATGCCTGCGGCTTTTTTCTCAGCGGCGGCATGGTCAATTAAAAAGCTGTCCAGATCCTGCATGACCGCGTCGGTCCAGGCGCTGGAAGTGGCAAAGCGCAGTTTGCTCATAAGGCTTGAATATCCTTGGGGCTAAAAGGGGGCATTATAGCCAGTTGCCGGGTAAATTTGCGCTGGCTTGAATGGCCGATCTGCCGAAATGGCTGCTTTATCGACCCTCTGGCTCTATAATGGGCGGCAATTCAGTGGGCTTGTACAGGATTGCGGAGGATGCAATCCGCTTGGTGGCCCTCGAGATTTATCCAATTGTGCATAATCTGTACTGTTAAAGGTGAAATAATGATTATCAAACCCAAAGTTCGCGGCTTTATTTGCACCAATGCTCATCCGAAAGGCTGTGCGGCCCATGTGAATCAGCAGATCGAATACATGAAGGTCCAGGGCCCCATCGACGGTGCGGCAAAAAAGGTTCTCGTGATTGGCTGTTCTACAGGCTACGGTCTGGCTTCTCGTATCGCTGCTACCTTTGGTTCCGGTGCTGACACCTTGGGTGTTTGTTTTGAAAAACCACCGACCGAGCGCAAAACTGCCTCTGCCGGTTATTACAATACCGCAGCTTTTCATCAGGCCGCAAAAGACGCGGGTGTTTACTGCGAGACCATTAATGGCGACGCCTTTTCCAATGAGTGTAAGACGCAAACCATCGACATGATCAAAGCCGACCTCGGTAAAGTGGATCTGGTGGTGTACAGCCTCGCGTCTCCGCGTCGTACTGATCCGACTACCGGTGTGACTCATAATTCCACCCTGAAACCTGTTGGCCAAAGCTACACCGCCAAAAACCTGAATACCGATACGCTGAAAATTTCCGATATTACTCTGGAGCCAGCGAACGAAGAAGAAATCGCTAACACCGTAAAAGTAATGGGCGGTGAAGATTGGGAACTGTGGATGCAAGCGTTGGCGGATGCCGATGTGCTCGCCGATGGCGCAAAAACCGTTGCTTACACTTACCTGGGTGAAAAACTGACCTGGCCAATTTATGGTCATGCCACCATCGGTAAGGCGAAAGAAGATCTGGATCGTGCAGCCAGCGCCATTATTGAACAACACAACGGTTTGTCTGTTCAGGCGAATGTTGCTGTGTTGAAAGCCGTAGTGACCCAGGCAAGTTCAGCCATTCCTATTATGCCTTTGTACATTTCCCTGATGGCGAAAGTGATGAAGGAAGAAGGCAGCCACGAAGATTGCATCGAGCAAGCCTATCGCCTGTTTACCGAGTGTTTGTACAACGAGTCACCACGTCTGGATGATGGCAATCGTTTCCGTGTTGATGACAAGGAGCTGCGCCCCGAGACCCAAGCGAAAATTGAAGCGCTGTGGCCACAGGTGACCGAAGAAAACCTGTTTGAATTGACAGACTTTAAAGGTTACAACGAAAACTTCCTGCGTCTGTTTGGTTTTGGCCTGGACGGCGTTGATTATGAAGAAGATGTCAGCCCGCTTGTGGACGTAGAGCTAAAATAAGCCGCACCACTGTTGACATAAACCACTTAACGGCCGGCCATCCCGGCCGTTTTGCTGTGCGCCAGGATATTTTATGCTTGGTGAAAAGATTATTAGCCTGAGTGATTAACATGGCCCATCTGAAATCCAAACTGCTTGAGATTGATATTGAGCCCGGTGCTGTCAGCGAAGTCAGCCCCTTATTGCGTCGGGTAACCGCGCCCAACCCGAGTGTGATGACCGGCCCGGGAACCAATGCGTATATTGTTGGACGCAAAGAACTGGCGATCATCGACCCAGGCCCCAGTATCAGCAGTCATGTCTCGGCCATGCTGGAGGGCTGTAGTGGCGCTCGCCTGCGCTGGATTATCGTGACACACACTCACCCGGACCATTCCCCGGCGGCCATGTTATTGGCCGAGGCCACCGGTGCAGAACTGGTCGGTGCCATGATTGAGAACGATGGCCATCAGGACACCAGTTTCCAGGCCGATCGACAGTTACAGGATGGCGACGTCTTTGCCAACGATGAGTTCACCTTGCGCGCGGTTCATACGCCGGGTCATGTGGGCAATCATTATTGTTTTTTTCTGGAAGAAGAAAAAACTCTGTTTACCGGCGACCATATTATGCAGGGTACAACGGTTGTGGTTATTCCACCCAGTGGTGATATGGCAGATTATCTGCACTCTCTGGAAAAACTGAAAACCTTGAACGCGGAGTATCTGGCGCCGGCCCACGGCCATGTGATGTTGGATGCCGATTCAGTTATTCAGGGTTTGATTGATCACCGATTGGCGCGTGAAGCGAAAGTGGTCTCCGCTTTTGAAAAGTGCTCTTCTGGAACCTTGGATCAATTACTGCCACTGGTTTACGATGATGTTGATCCAAAAGTTTTGCCCGTTGCCAAAATTGCGCTTTGGTCGCACTTACTAAAATTGGAGACCGATGGGCGCGCTTCAAAACAGGCCGGTGCAACCATTGAACAGGAAATCTGGTCGCTTACAGGCTCAGCCTGATCACAGCCCAGCGATTAATTACAGCTCAGTGCTGTTACGGAGAACATAGCAATGAAGTATCGCAAGCTTGGAAATACTGGCATCGATGTCAGTTTAATTTGTCTCGGCACAATGACTTATGGTGAGCAAAACTCCCAGGAAGAAGCCTTTGAGCAAATGGATTACGCTTTTGAAAAAGGCGTAAACTTTTTTGATGCAGCGGAAATGTATCCGGTACCGCCAAGACCGGAAACCCAGGGCAGCACAGAAACCATCGTGGGCAACTGGCTTAAGGATCGTGGTCTGAGAGACAGCATCACGCTGGCGAGCAAAGTGACTGGCCGTGGTGACAATAACCCTGGCATGGAGCATGTGCGTGGCGGCCCTCGTTTAAGTGCCGAGCATGTTCAGCAGGCCTGTGAAGGTTCTCTTGAACGCTTGCAGACCGATGTGATCGACCTTTATCAAGTGCATTGGCCCGAGCGTCCGGCCAACTTCTTCGGCCAGCTTTGCTATCGTCATCGTGAAAGTAACGATGACATTGCGATTCATGAAACTCTGGAAGCCCTTTCCAAATTGGTCGAGCAGGGCAAGGTTCGGCACATCGGTCTGTCCAATGAAACGCCCTGGGGCATGATGGAATATTTACGTTTGGCGAAAGAATACGATTTGCCGAGCGTGGTCAGTATTCAGAACCCCTACAATTTGTTGAACCGCAGTTTTGAGGTTGGTCTGGCCGAAATGTCGATGCGCGAGAATGTCGGTTTGCTGGCCTATTCCCCGCTGGCCTTTGGTGTGTTGAGTGGCAAATATCTCGGCGGTAAGCGCCCCGACGGCGCACGCCTGACCTTGTACGAACGCTTTTCCCGCTATACCAACCCTCGTGCGACAGAAGCTACTGAAGCCTATGTAGCGCTGGCACAGGAGCTGGGTCTGGACCCGGCCCAGATGGCCCTGGCTTTTGTGAACCAGCAGCCCTTTACCCACAGCAACATCATTGGTGCGACCACAATGGAGCAATTGCGCAGCAATATCGCCAGTGTGGACGTCGAGTTGGATAAAGAGAGCCTGAAAGCACTGGACAAAATCCACGGAGATTTCCCGATTCCCGCGCCTTAACGGGGCCGAGTTTAAAAGATAAATTGTCGGAGAAAGGCGCCTTGTGCGCCTTTTCTTTTACGTTGGCAAATGGCTTTCCCGGCACCCTTGGCAAGCTGGATTCAGGGTTTCGCCCTTCGGGATTTGGCGATTGTCTCCATGCCCCTCAAATTGTGCATAAATTGCACTTACAAATTCCCCTACAAAGCGTCGCAAGTCTTGTGCCAAGGCGGGGGCACCAGTACCATTACCGCTTTGCCATTTCTGTAGCCGGAGTAAAGAATGATTCAAGGTAGTTTGGTTGCCCTCGTCACCCCAATGGATGCCGCTGGCAACTTGGATTGGGACAGCCTCGCCAAACTGGTGGAATGGCATGTCGAGCAGGGTACCAACGCCATCGTGGCGATGGGCACTACGGGTGAATCTGCAACCCTGGCGGTTAAAGAACACATGGCGGTGGTAAAAGCGGTGATTGATCAGGTGGCCGGCCGTATCCCTGTGATTGCAGGAACTGGCGCGAACAGCACCTCAGAAGCCGTTGAACTGACCAGCCAGGCGAAAGAACTTGGCGCCGATGCCTGTTTGTCGGTAACGCCGTATTACAACAAGCCCACCCAGGAAGGTTTGTATCAACATCACCGCCACATTGCAGAGGCCGTGGACATTGACCAGATCCTGTACAATGTTCCAGGTCGCACGGGTGTTGATATGCTGGCGGAAACGGCATTGCGTCTGGCCGAGATTGATAACATCGTCGGGATTAAAGAAGCCACCGGTGACATGGACCGCGCAAAGGCCATCATCGACGCGAAGCCCGAGGGCTTTGCGGTGTATTCCGGTGATGATGAAACCGCTGTAGAACTGATGCTGTTGGGCGGTCATGGTGATATCAGTGTGACGGCGAACGTTGCCCCGAATTTGCTGTCCAAACTCTGCGATTTGGCCATCAACGGCCAGACCGAAGAAGCACGCAAGTTGCAGGAAGAGCTGATGCCCCTGCACAAGGCTATGTTTGTGGAATCCAATCCGATTCCAGTGAAATGGGCGGTGGCCGAAATGGGCTTGATGCAGCACGGTCTGCGTTTGCCGATGACCCACCTGGCGGAACGTTACCACGCTCAGGTGCGTGAAGCGCTCAGTGCTCTAAAGTAAGTTTTTGGGAGTGGCTCCGATGATTGGAGCCTCCGAGCTGAACACTTTCAGCTCAAATGCAGTACAACGTGAATAGAACAATAAGCGCCTTTTAGGCCCCTAATGAAAGATAAGCAGGTAATCATGTATACAAGACCCTTTAAGCCCCTGTTAATGGCGGCGGCTATCGTAGCTATCAACGGCTGTAGTTACATCACCGGGGATGAGGGAATGTTTCGTGATCGGGCGAAGGACTACCAGGAAGCGGTGGAAATTCCGGCCATGAAAATGCCTGAGCAGGTGGATAAAGCCTCGACTCAGGAACTGTATGTGATTCCACCTCTGGCGAAAGTCAACGCCGAAGATAATGAGGAAATTACCGCTCTGGATTTTGCGGTGCCCCGTCCTCTGCCATTGGGTGCGAGTGCTTTCGGTGAGCACGTTAAAATTCAAAAACTGGCTGATCGCCGATGGATTCTGGCTGGCCTGCCGCCCAGCGAAATCTGGCCCAAGGTTCGCCACTTCCTCGGTAGTAATGGTCTGCGAGTGGTATACACCGACGCAATTAACGGTGTGATTGAAACGGGCTGGTTGCAGTTCAAGGAATCCACCGATACCAAAGACCGCTACCGTATTCAGATGGAGCAGGGGGTTCAGCCCGACAGCACCGAAATTCATATTTTACACCTGAGCGTGCCTTCCGAAGTAAAAGGCGACGGTCAAGTGAACTGGCCCAAGCGCTCCATTAACGCCGAGCGTGAAGCCTGGTTGGTGGATGAGCTGGCAGCTAATCTTGCGGCCCAGGGAGACTCCGGCGGTGCCACCTCCCTGTTGGCGCAGACCATTGGCGGCGGCGCCAAAATTGCGATTGTCGATATTGATCGCGAGCCTGTGCTGACTATGGCCCTGGGGCTGACCCGCGCCTGGGCAACTCTGGGACACGCGGTGACTCAGCAAGGCATGGTGCGCTACGACGAGAATGCCAACACCGGTGTGTACTACATCAACTTTGGCCAGACCAAAGCCGATGCTGAAGAAGAAGGCTTCTTCTCACGACTGTTTAGCTTTGGTAGTGATGACGAAGAGGCTGAGTTGCCTGTCACCAAAGAGATTGCAGCCAAGTCACCTTATACCCTGAATGAAATCCTCAGTAATCTGCCACTGCAGGATGCGGATGTTGCGGCACTGTTCCCGAAACTGGAACTGTCTGACGAAGCTCGCAAATTGGAAGAGGTGCCGGGTTATCTGCTGATCATTGCCGGTCAGGATGACGAATTGCAGGTGCATATCCGCGATGCCTATGGACACCGTCTACCGCGCAAACAGGCGAGCGACCTGCTGAAACACATTCGTCGTAACCTTATCTAATGTTGGAGCTGATGTGAGGTTTGCATCTCTCGGCAGTGGAAGCCGTGGCAATGCCACGGTTGTCCAGGCCGGTAATAGCTGTGTTCTGATGGACTGCGGCTTCACCATTAAAGAAACCGAACGACGTTTGTCCCTTCTTGGACTGACTCCCAAAGATCTTGATGCCATCGTTGTGACCCATGAGCACAGTGATCACCTGAAGGGTGTTCCCGCCTTTGCTCGACGCTATGAACTGCCGACCTATATGACCCCGGGGACTTTTCGTGCGAGGGATCTGGGCAAGTTGCCCGATCTTCAGCTGATTGAAAATTACCAGGCTTTCACGGTGGGTGATTTGCATATCGAACCGGTTGCGGTTCCTCACGATGCTCGTGAGCCGGCGCAGTTTATTTTCTGCTACGGTGAAATGCGTCTGGGGGTGTTAACCGATCTGGGGAATGTCAGTGCCCATGTGGAAAAGTGCTATCAAAACTGTGATGCCCTATTGCTGGAGGCCAATCACGATTCCATGATGCTGGCGATGGGGCCGTATCCGATGTCGTTGAAAGATCGTGTTGGTGGCCCCTGGGGGCATCTGAATAATCAGCAGGCATTGCGTTTTGTGCAATCACTGGATCTTGATCGCCTTAAGCAATTGGTGATTGCCCATATCAGTGAAAAAAACAATGCACTCAGCAAAGTGCAGGAAGTTTTTCAGGGTGTCAGCGAACAGCTTGAAGACATTCTGTACGCCAGTCAGGATGAAGGCTTTGATTGGGTGTCCATGTCGGCAGAAACTTCGCCAACTGCTGAGCTGACCGCGGTGCTTGCGCAATCCAAATAAAACTGTTGTCTAATCTAGCTAACGCCTTTGGCACGCTTGAACGACCTTTCTGTATGCGGTAAAACGCAATTCGGGCTTTTCAATAACAGGGATTAAACGAGGAATGCGAATGAGCACAGATTTGCGCCCATACCGCCTCTTGGGAACGTGTCTAAAGGTACTCTGCCTGCTGATGTTTCTGGCTGTTATTGTTTTGTTGGTCGCTCTCTACAGTGTTAACCAACGCAGCGACTGGACGACATCCCTGTTGCAACGCTGGCAGCCTGACCTCCATCAACTTCGTTATGAACCCGTCGCTTTTTCCCAACAAGATGAATTCTGGCTGCTCAGCAACAACAGTTTTTTTGTGAGCTGGCAGGCCTACAAGATTCGCGGTGAACAACTGACGATGCGTTTCCGTCCCTGGTCTTTGTGGCCAGAGGATATCAGTGTAAAAACCCTGGCGATTACCGCTGAAAAACCCTCGGGGGATACCAGCAATGTTGACGAGCCAGAGGACGCTGGCGCTCTGCCAAACATTTATCAGGAGCTGCAAACGCTTCGGGACATTCAGGCCTTTAACCTGGCCGTTCAGAGCATCAGGTTTCAGCAGGGACAGAATGTCTTTGAAGGGAATATGCAATGGCAACATCAACACAGCGATACTCTAAAAATCGCCGGCCGCAGTCAGTTACCTGAATTTTCAGAAACTCCAATCGAGTTTTCAACAGAGTTGAACATTCATTGGCAAGAAGAATACCTTTCTCTCCAGCTCGATTCGGAATTGCAACAGGCGCTGACGGTGAGTGTTGAGGGCAGCAGCGCATCAGCCGATGAAGACTGGAATTTTACATGGCAGGCGGATTGGTCAAACAAAGCGTTGCTGGCGATCATAAAAGAGATGCAGGCTTTGCCATTGGATATTCATCTTGAAGGCGACAATATCAATGCAGATGGCCAATTCAGTGTGAGTGCTGCTCTGGACCTGCTTTCTGTTCAAGCCAATCTTCATTCATTTGCCGATCAGCATATTGAACTGGAATACGGGGGCGAGCGGTTTTCTCTCGCAGCTAATATGCCCGAGCTTGCGCAGCTGGAATGGCGCAATGATCAGCTGCAGGTTCAATTGGGTGAACTGGCGTTTGAGATGGACAAGGCAGGTTGGGGCGAACATCGTTTTCAAATACAGGGCAAGCAGGCCTGTATCGCTGAATCCAGCCCCTGTGTTTTATCGGTTTCAGGTGATTCCCGAGATGTTAATCTATCGGCGTTGAACAACTTTATTTCCTTGCCTGATGCCGAGGCGGTATTGCGTAGTTTGCAATGGCAGGGCGAGTTGAGCCTGGATGTCGCTGGCCGAAAAACCAATTGGTCTGGAGGGTTTCAAGGTCAATTGGATGGCCTGCGTGTCGAAAAAAATGGCCTGGAAACGTTGGCACTTTCACTGCCTGAGGTTCGTGCCGATGTTTCCTTGGCCGACAGTTCACTCAGCATTCAGTTGGCGGCACCCACACTGACCATCGTTGCAAACACTCTGACGCTTGATGATGTTGCTGAAATTAAAACAGTGGATATCAGTCTGGAGAATATTCAGGCCGCGAGCACCAATGAGATTGCGCTTGATTTTCAGTGGCGCCTGAGCGCACAAAAAGTACGTGCCCAGGATACTGCGTTAGGAGGCGCGATGGCCCAGGGGAAAATTTCTCTTGCCGGGGAAGGTTTACAATTTTCCGGCGATGTTTTGAGCGATCTTGCTGAACCTCTGTTGGCCTTCAATGGCTTGCACCGTATGGGCGATAAACAACGGAATGGCAGTCTGGAGTGGCGTTGGAAGCTGGCCCCATTTAGCCCGGATAGCAGTCTGGAAAAACGATTTGGCCGTTGGCCTCTGGATTTTAATGCTCTTGGGGGTGAGATCAACGGCGGTGGAGAGATTTCCTGGCAATTGGGCGAGACGCTCCAGTGGCAGGCCAAAGGCCAACAGGCTTTGCTGAATATTGGCGGTGTATACAATGATATTGGCCTTGTGGATTTATCCGTTGAAAACACTTGGTCGTTCGCTTCCAATGCGGCCTTGAGGGCTGATGGCCAGGTGAGCTTGAGCAGCCTTGATGTTGGCTTGCCGGTTGAAAACATAGCCTTATCCTTCGGTTTTAAAGGCGATGCAGGTTTGACGGTCGAGGGTTTCAAAGCTGAATTGCTCGATGGGAGTGTGCACAGCCCCAGTTTGCAGTTGAGCCAGCGAGAGGGCCTGTGGGAAAGTGAGTTGGCTCTGGTCAATATTCGTGCAATAAAGCTGGAAAGTTTGCTTAAGGCTGCGGATTACGCGGGCCTGGATGCCACCGCCAATTTGAGCGGTGAGCTGCCTGTGGCGATACGCGCCAATAAACTGCACATCGAAGAGGGAAAGCTGGCGGCTACCCAGCCAGGGTACATTCGCTATGCGGGTTTGGCAGACAGTGGAAACCCTTTGATGGAAATGGTGTCTGAAGCACTAAGTAATTATCAATATGAGCATCTGACAGCCGATGTGGAGTATGATGACAGCGGTTATCTGCAAATGGCCGTTGCGCTGAAAGGCCATAACCCGGATTTTCAAAAGGGTCGTCAGGTAAACTTGAATTTGAACATCAGTGATAACGTTCCGAACTTAATGAAGAGTTTACAAGCCGGTCGTATTATTACTGATGTGATCAGCGAAAAGCTGGATCAGTAACTCGCTATAGTAAGATGTACGCGGTGCATAACAAGGAGTCAGCTGGCAGTGAATCGTTATTTACAAGGAAATTATCACCATCTCTATGGGGTCAATGAATGAAAAATATCCTGTTTGTTTTCGTTGTCGCTTTGGGGCTGTCTGCATGTACACCAACGGTACAGGTAGCGGTTCCCGACAAGCCGATTGAAATTAATCTCAATGTGAAAATTGAGCACGAGATCAAGGTCAAGGTCGATAAAGAACTTGATGGAATGTTTGAAGAAGATAGTGGATTGTTCTAAGGGGGATTCCATGAAAAGAATACTGATGGCTTTATTGTTGACAGCCTTTACTGCCCAGGCTTTTGCTATCGATCTGGCCGGTGCTAAATCCAAAGGCCTCATTGGTGAGCGCAGCGATGGGTATCTGGGTTACGTGGTCAAACCGGCTTCTGCCGATGTGCAGGCTCTGGTTAAAAGCGTAAACAACAAACGTCGTGACAAGTTTCGTCAAACCGTTGGTAAAACCGGCGCCACACTGGATCAGGTTGCCAAGCGCTTTGCTCAGCGTGCCTATGAAAAAACTGCGAAGGGTAACTATATCCAGTCCGCCAATGGCCAGTGGGTAAAAAAATAAGACCTTTCTATTTGTCCTCTCCATTTGTCTGTTCAATGTTTGCGCAGACTCTCTACGCCCCCTATATTTAAAGGGGGCTGACAAACACCCCAAAGTAGTGAACAGGTTTATCCACAGAAACTGTGCATAACTGAAGAAAGGCTTTTGTTTTGTATAGCAGCCTTTTTATCTGGTTTCACTGGACAGAAAATCTTATACTTTGTGGAATGCCAAGCAAGGGACGCGCTAAAGCAGCTGTTCGGCCCTTGCGCGTGCAGCGACTAATACAGAATAAGGTGCTAAATCAGGGGATGCTATGACCGGGGATGATCGCCGTCGTTTTGAGCGAAAACCGACTTCCATTCGTGTCGAAATTACTCATCCGGCGTTCGGTACAATTATCGGCTTCGCGCGAGATATTTCTGATGGCGGAGCGTCTGTATTAATTGAAAATCAGCCGTTACCACCTGTTGGTACTGTGGTACAGGTGCGTTTCAAAAAGTTGGTTGGCAGCATTAACAGTGAGCCCACAGACATGCGTGTGATGCACCATCATCGCAATGTTGTCGGGCTCATGTTTGCACCACAATAAGCGAACCCTTAAGGGCACTGCTTAGCTTCAATCTTTATTTCTTTTTGCAGCCGTAAGGCGTTTACCCGAGAGCAATCCAGGCCTGGATTGTTACCCAGTTTGACAAGCTTCAGCTGACTGATCTGTCCCAGCTCACTGGGGTCTTTAATGCTGTTTGAGGATAAATCAATCTGCGCCAGGCTGACAAAAACAGCCAGGCCGGTGAGGTCGCTGATCTTTTCGTGACTGCAGTTAAGATAATCCAGTTGCCCGGCGTGTTGAATGCCTTCATCTTCGAGTCTTTGGCTCACGCAGTTACGCAAATTTTTGTCAGGAATGTCATAGGCTTTGAAGATCTCTGGTTTGGGGCCAATGGCTTGCTCATTGATGCTTAAGCGATAGCCATCACAAGCTGCGATACCGGTACACAGACCCAGAATCAGTGTCGCGCGCATAAATGTTGTTTTAGGTGCCATTGGAAACTCCAGTCCAGTCAATCATGCCCCATCATAGGGGCTCTAATTCGGGAATACCATCAATTGCTGGTCTATATTAAATGCAGGTCTCTTTTTGCGCTTAAGCTATTGTCTTTGGGGCCGCTAAATAAGTGAGAAGTTAGCATCTGAAAAGCAGTTATATGTCCAACGAAATTGAAATATCCGAGTTGCGGCTGTTCGAGCCATTTAACTCAATGAGTGAAGATCAACTGGCGATTGTGAGTAACCACAGTCAACGCCGGGTTCTGCGCTCGGGTGAAGTCCTGTTCCATGCCGGTGATCGCGATGAGCTGGACTACTTTTTGTTGAGTGGCAGCTTACGCCTGGTTTCAGCGGATCAAAAAATTCGGGTCTTTGATAAGGAAGACCCTATGGCTTACCGGCAGGTATCCAAGCTGCGTCCTCGTCAATACACGGTGTCGGCCATCGAGCCTGTTGAAATGCTGGTGGTTAAGTCCTTTGACTATGAACGCCCCCGAGCCACTGCCGACACACCGGATTACCTTTGTGCCAGCGTATTGGATTACGGCGTTGATGAAGTGGATGAAAGTGATGAGCAGGAAACTGATTTACTGGAGAAAGTCCAACAAGCCCTCGACAGTGACGAACTGAAACTGCCCAGCTTGCCGCAGGTTGCAATTCGCATTGGAGAATTGGTGGAATCGGATCTGGCCAGCGCTGATTCAGTCGCGGATTTGATCAACACAGACCCGGCCATAGCGGCGAAGTTACTGCGCATTGCGAACAGTTCCTTATACGGCTCTCTAGGGCGTTGTGAAACAATTCGCGACGCGATTGTGCGTCTGGGTCTCGGCGCGACAAGGCAACTCGTGATGGGTTTTGCGCTGAGGGATTTGTTCAACAGTGAGAACAAACTGTTGCGCTCCAAATTGCGTGAAAGCTGGATAGAAAGCCTTGAAGTGGCAGCGCTTGCCATTGTGATTCGCGAGATGTTGGTTGCGCCATCCTATTCCTCGGAAGAGGCTTTGTTGGCGGGTTTGCTGCATGATATTGGTGTGGTTGGCTTACTGGGATTGTTTCTAACCCACAGTGATTTACTCGAAGAACACGATGATATTAATCCGGTGCTCAAGCGCTTTAAAGCGGATGTGGGTGCAGAAATTTTACGCAAATGGCAAATTGCCGATCAATATATTGACGTCGCACGTGACGCTGAAAACTGGCAGCGTGAGCAGGACGGCTCGGCGGATTTATGTGATCTGATTCAGGTGGCGAAGCTACACCGTTATTTGAACAATCGGGTTCCCTTGCCGATGGCTCGTTTGACTGATGTGCCGGCCGTGCAACATTTGCCTCTTCAGGAAGCCTATTCCCCGGAAACTTCCCTTGCGATATTGCAGCAAGCAAAACAAAAAATTCTTGAGATCAAAGGCCTGTTTGATTAGGCCTTTGTCCATATAATTTCCTCGTTCCCCTCGCATTGTGCATCGTTTAGCGTTGCGCCAGGCTCAACTCGATGCTGTCTGTTCCCTCGGGAATCAACCAGACTTCAACGCGGCGGTTTTTAATGCGTTTTGAGCCGCTGTTGGTGGCGACGGGTTTATACGCCCCGAAGCCTGCAACCGGCAGGGTACTGATGCCTTCGTGACGCAGCGCGGACTTGACCGCAGACGCTCGCAGCTTGGACAAAATATGCGAACGGCTCTGGCTTTGCTTTTCATCACCGAAACCGATCAAGAGCAAACGCATATTGCGATTTTCTTCGAGCTGTAAAAATTGGCTCAGTCGAACAATGTCCTGGCGAGCTTTGTTATCCAGAGAGGCGCTGCTGGGTTTGAAGCGGAAGTTCAAGCTCAGTCGCTTGCCATTGCGTGTCATTTCCAGATATTCGTTCGGGCCTTCACGATTTTCCTGGCTTTGTACCGCAACAGGGTTTTGGGAGATAAAGCCAACTTGTTCCACCACTTCCTGCCCTGAGCGACCGTGAACAAACGCCAGAAAATCCTTAACCGGTTCTCGATTGCTGGAGGGCGCTGTATACAGATGCAGGCGGCGGGCCAGGGGGTAATCTTCGGTCGCGACGGTCATGTGCAAAGGTTGCAGGGCTGTCGTGTTATCGTCCGAGACAGACAGGGGTTTTGCTTGCCGTACCGAGGCCAGGCCGACAAAGCCAATGCCTTTGGGGTCACTACTCACGGTATCGGACAGCAGATCGTTGGATTCAAAGCGCTTGGCGGATTCCGAAAGCGGGATCTTTTTCCCGAGTACCAGGTTTTTAAAGGTATCCCAGGTGCCTGAATTATTGTCGCGCGCGTAAATATTAATCGGGCCGCTGTATTGAGTGCTGAGCTGGCTCCAGTCATTGATTTCGCCGGAGAACACCTTGGCGATTTGTTGAACACTCAGTTTTTCGACGGGGTTATCCGGATTCACCAATACGGCGATACCGTCGATGGCGATAACATGTTCGGCTTTCAGGTCCAGCATGTCGCCCAGCTCGATCAGCTTTTTGACTTCTTTCCCTTTAATTGGACGCGAGGACATGGCAATGTCGGCGCTGTCACTGTGCAGGGCTCGAAAGCCTGTGCTGGAACCGTGTGCGGCGATATCGATAAAAACCTCCTGGCCATCGAGTTCTCCAGCGATTTTATATTCATTTTCAACCCGACTCGGTAGAATACGTACGTTTTCTACGCCATTGTGTTCCAAATAGAGCTTTGCCAGATTGGGCCCTAAGGCGGCACCGATGGTGTTGGAGCCTTTCATAGTGAACAGGGGTTGCCCCGTGCCGATGGCTGCCCACTGATCATTCGCCAAGAGCGTCGGGCTGAAACTGCACGAAACAATAAAGCAAAAACTGAAAAACAGTGCGCGTAAAGCATTCATAGTGTGTATCTACATCTGGAAGTGTATGGAGGCTTTCAGTGAAATAGTCCATGCTAAAGCATTGGTGCATTCCACTTTAAACTCATTACTTTTTGTGGCAGCTGCTAACTTAAGCATCAAAAATGACAGTTTTATGAAAGTTAGATGAACGAATGCTGCAGTTTGGAAGATTGGACAAATTACGAACTATGTCACAGGAAAATTTGCACAAGCTTTGTGCATCACCCCAAAAAAACCTTCAAGGGATCATGGTATTTGATTCAGGTCTCGTAGAAAAAGCGACAGCTTTTTCGCGGGAATTTGATATTCCTTTGTTGGAGCGTTGTGATCTTTTTCGTGAAAAAAATAAAACCCGAATGCAGTTTTTTAAGCAGCGGCTCAGTGAGGATCCTGAGCGAGGCTTTGCGTTTTTGCTCGAAAGCGAGGGCCTGCAGCTTTTGGATTTGAGCAATGGCGTTAGCATTCTCGTGGATTTTTGTCATGGCAAGGCCAATCACCGTCGAATTTACGGCGGCGGTACCGGGCAAATGATTGCTAAAGCTGTGGGTCTGAAAGGTGCGTTGCGCCCAAGAGTTTTGGATGCCACTGCTGGTCTGGGACAGGACAGCTTTGTGCTGGCAAGCTTGGGGTGTGAGGTGACGATGCTGGAGCGTTCTGAAATCGTGCAAGGTTTACTGCGCGATGGTCTGTTTCGAGCCCATCAGGGAGGTGAATCGAATCCTGAGCTTGCTGAAGTCATTGCGCGTATGCGTTTATTGACGTGCGACGCACGAGAATTCTTACTCCGTTCACTAACCTCTGATGAGGGCTCGCCCGACGAAGTGTTCGGCCCACATGAAGTGCTCCGCCCCCATGTGGTGTATTTGGACCCTATGTTTCCGGTGCGCAAAAAGTCAGCTCAGGTCAAAAAGGAAATGCAGAGTTTTCATCACATTGTCGGCAGCGATTTGGATGCCGATGAGTTACTCGCACCCGCACGGGAGCTGGCTTTGGCCAGAGTTGTTGTAAAACGCCCGAAAGTTGCCCCCTTTTTGGCGGACTGTGAGCCGGATCACCAGATAATGGGTAAAAGCAGCCGCTATGATCTGTATATTAATCGCGCTCTGGAGAAGTGTTAGAGGCCGTTCTCAGGCAGTGCCAACAGGTCATGCTCAGTGGTAGATAAAGTGCAGGATGCGTCCTATCAGGAGGCGGATCTGGGCCAGCATGGCAATCATGAAGCCGCTGAGTACAATCATCAGGCTGATCAGGATACCGACTTCCCGTCCCAGCGATGCTTCCAGTAGCTGATAGCAGCCGTAGATCGACACCATTCCCAAGAAGAACAAACCACTACCCAGGCGGAACTGCTTGAAAATCTGTCGCTGAGAAGCCGTATAGTGCTGATACAGGGCTGCTTTGAGTGCAAACCAGTAGTTCTTGAGCTGCTTCAGGTTTTCGTCGTTCATTGGCGTAGCCTTGATCTTCGGCTGGCAGAGCGTTGATACACATCAACGCCTGTTTGCACATTTAGTAATAATCTGGCTTTCATCGAGTCGGTCAGGGATGGCGGTCTGGCTTTACAGGGAGCTGAAACAAGCCCGTGGACGTGCTGATAAAGGCCCCCAGTCTCCTTCATCCCGCCCCTGATGCTTTCGGCGATAGTCAAAGCCTGTTGTATATAGCATCGGTCACCGACGGAAAAACTTGAACAGCCTGGAGGATTAGCCATGCATCCCGTTTATCGGCAGTTGTGTTCGGACCATCGACATATTCAACGGCTTCTGCGTTGTATGCGTACCATTGTGAATCCTCTGGGTGACGAAGGTATCAGCCCTGAGCGGTTGGATCTCCTGCTCGACATCGTTGAGTACATCAAGACCTATCCAGAGTATTGGCATCATCCGATTGAGGACCAGGTGTTTTCTCTCTTATTGTTGAAGAGAGTGCCTGAAAGTGATCTGCTGAGGGAAATCATCTGCGATCATGGCCGCATGGAAAAGCAGACTCTGGAGTTGGAGCAGATTCTTCGAAGCATTGCCCAAGGCTGTGTGGTTCCAATGAAAAACCTGCGCACTCAAGCTGAGTTGTACATCCATAATCAAGCGGACCACGTCGAGAAAGAAAACAAATGGGTGTACCCGCTAATGGAACAACATCTGAATAACAGCGACTGGGATTGGATTGCTGAAAAGCTTCCCGCGATTGATGACCCTCTATTCGGACAGCAGAGGCGGGAAGACTATGAAACGCTTTATGGCAATATCGTAGCGGGTGAAGAAGATCTGTTACGCATCGGTAGCCATTAACTATCGTCGTTTGCCATCCATTGCCGGGCTTTATCCTGATCACTATCACGTGCGTCCAGCCAGCGTTCTCCTTGTGAGCTGCGTTCTTTTTTCCAAAACGGCGCCTGGGTTTTCAAGGCGTCGATCAGAAATTCACAGGCTTTGAATGCATCACCCCGGTGGGCAGAAGCTACCGCAACCCATACGATTTTGTCGCTGGCGCCTAAGGCACCGACGCGGTGAATTATTTTTGCCCGATTGATTACCCAGCGTTTGTCCGCTTCTTCCAGGAGTTTTTGTAACACGGATTCGGTCATGCCGGGGTAGTGTTCAAGCTCCAGTTCACTCACATCCTCACCCAGATTGAAATCCCTTACCTGTCCGAGAAAGGTAACCACTGCTCCGCTTTCGCTGTTGTTGTTTCGCAGGTAGCGGTACTCTTCTTCAATGTCGAAGTCTTGAGCTTGAACACTGAGTTGCAATCTTCCGGTCATTATCAACCCCCGGTTACCGGCGGGAAAAGTGCCACTTCATCGCCGTCATTGATCAGTTGATTGGGAGGGGCAATGGTTTGATTGATGGCCATCAGTAATTTGCTGTCATTCAATGTGCTTGCCCAAGGCTCGCCTCGATCACGCAGAGTATTGAGCAGGTCTTGCAGGCTGCAGGGTGAATCCAGTTCCAGTTGTTCTTTTTCCTGGCCCAAGGCTTCGCGATAGCGGGCAAAATACAAAAGGGTAATCATGATGTGTGCTCGCTTTCTGTCAGCTGTTCACTTTTCCAGTGACCGGATTTACCACCCAGTTTTTCCAGCAGTTTAACTTCTTCAATTACCATGCCTTTATCAAGTGCCTTGCACATATCGTAGAGCGTTAAGGCTGCAACCGAAGCGGCACTGAGTGCTTCCATTTCAACGCCGGTTTTGCCACTGACCTTGCACAGACTGTATATATGCACGCAGTTGTTTGGTTCATCCAATTCAATGTCGATACCGACTTTGTTCAGCATTAAAGGGTGGCATAGTGGAATCATGTCTGAACATTTTTTGGCGGCCTGGATACCGGCAATGCGCATGGTCGCGAGAACATCACCTTTAGCAAGGCTTTGGTCTTGCAAGGCTTTCAGTATGGCGGCGGTGCATTGAACTCTGGCATAGGCGCGAGCTTCGCGCTGGCTGTCGGCTTTATCGCCAACATCCACCATATGGGCTTCGCCCTGATCATTCAGGTGGCTGAAGGTAGACATTCGTTTTCTCGTGGAATCACTCGGGCAGACATTATTCAATAGTCTGCCCGGTGAGTCCATGTTCAAAAATGCCTATGCGGGCGCCATTTTCCGGGCTTTGAATGGCTCTAGATGATTTTTGAATAGCGCGGTTGAGTGCTGCTGGCAATCAGTGCTTGGTCTTGCAGCGCTGGCAAGTATGCATCAAACACCATGCAGACTCGACGAATGATCAGGCGGCCCGCGGGGCTCACTTGCAAGCTGTTGTGATCCAACTGGCTCAAGAGACCATCCTCAAGCAGGGGCTGTAGAGCAAGCAACTCTTTGGCGAAGTAGCTTTGGAAATCAATGCTGAAGCGTTGGCCAATGGTGTTGAAATCCAGCTCGAACTGGCAGATCAGGCGGTTGATAATATGCTGCCGAAGAAGGTCGTCCTGGCTCAACTGCAAACCCTTGCTGATCGGAAGCCGCTCTTGTTCAAGCGCTTTACTGTAGCTGGGAATATCCTTGTGGTTTTGTACAAAGATATTGTCGATGGCGCTGATGGAAGACACTCCAAAGGCAAACATATCGCAGCCGCCATAGGTGGCATATCCCTGGAAGTTACGTTGCAGGCTGCCGTTGTACTGGGCTTTACACAGCTCGTCATCGGGCTTGGCGAAATGATCCATGCCAATGTATTGATAGCCACTACGAGTCAGGGTGTCGATGGCCAAATGCAGCATGGCCAGCTTTTCTTCCGCAGGAGGGAGTGCCTCGGCGTCCATTTGCCGCTGGGTTTTAAACAAGTGGGGCAAGTGGGCATAGTTAAACAGTGACAGGCGATCAGGGCCGAGCTGAATGACTTTATCCAGAGTCTCTGCCAGCGTGCGGCAATTCTGAAACGGCAAACCGTAGATCAAGTCCATGCTGATGGAATCGAAATCATCCTGCCGAGCCTGGTCCACCAGCGCCTGCACTTCTTCGACACTGTTAAAGCGATTGACCGCCGTTTGTACCTTCGGGTCGAAGTCCTGCACTCCCATGCTCAATCGGTTAAAGCCGATGTCTTTCAACAGGCTGATGGTTTCCTGATTGGTTGTACCCGGGTGCAGTTCAATGGAATATTCGCCATCTTCACTGAATTCAAACAAGGATTGGCTATGGGTCATCAGCTCGCGCATCTGTTGATGGCTGATGTAGGTGGGCGTACCTCCACCCCAATGCAGCTGTTTCACCTTGCGTCCGGAATCCACCCATTGGGCAACGCGGCTGATTTCCTGATGCAGTTTGTCCAGATAAGGTTGGGCCCGTTTCTTGTTGGCGGTCACGATTTTGTTGCAACCGCAGTAATAGCAAATGGTGTCGCAAAAGGGGATGTGCATATACAACGACAGCGGGCGTGCGGCTTCGTTGCTGCGGTCAATAGCGGCCTTCAGTTCCTGTGGGCCAAACTCGTCATGGAATTGGGGGGCCGTTGGGTAAGAGGTATAGCGCGGTCCGGCCAAATCATGGCGCTTAATCAGCGACTCATCCCAGCTAATATCGGTCATGGTATTTCACTTGCTCAGAGATCATAGGTAATGCCAGCTCAAGCTGGTCTATTGAGTCGTGAATTGTAGAGAGGCTGTGGCAAGCATGTGCTGATGTATATCAACAGATCTTGCGCTGGACGGTTTAAATTTGTCCCGCAAATGGCCGATAAAAGGAATGAGATGTCAAATTGGCGCTGGTTTTTTAGTCACCAAACATTATAATGCGCGGGCTTTTAATTCGGCTGAGCAATATTCAGCCACGTTTTTTGAGGGTTTGTCGATGAAGCGTATGGGACGCAAGCTTAAGCTGTTAATTACCCACCACCGAGTTATTACTCAGGGGCGTTTGGGCGGCAGGTTGAAGCAGGAAGGCCTCAACAATCAAGGGCGCTGGTTCTAATCGACAGGGGCGGCCATCTCGAGCTGCATTGTATTCCCGCTCTTAGCCTGACCGATTCCCGGTTTTCCAGTGGCCAGCGATTGTGTTTGGGATGGTTCCTCAAACCGCTTTAGAAGCGGTATGAGGCCGACAGCGCAAACAGTTTCCAGTTTTCCTTGGTCGCCAGAGGGTTGGCGTTTTCCAAGCTTGATAACCAGCCCGTGCCTTTCACATCGTGCATCTCCGCACGCAGCATAAATTTGTCCGTCACGTCCCAGCGCAAGCCAACCGCCCAGTCTTTGGCGTAGCGGGAATGAGCCGGTAAACCGGTGGCGGCGGAGAACAGCTTGCCGTCTTTATCATCATTGTTCCAGGTCAGGTCATCGTAGCGGATAAATGCTTCCCAGCCCGGAGCCAGACGATAATCGTATTGCAGGAAATAGCTGTGGCCAGTGGTTTTGATATCCGCTGGCAATACTGAGGCATACACCTGCAAGCGACGAACGGCGAATTCACCGGTAATGCTCCATTTTTCAGAGTTGTATTGACCAAAGACCAGCAGAGGTTTGAAGTTAAAACCGGCGGACTGAATCGGATCGTTCATGCCGGGTTCGTACTTAACATCAATGGAGCCGGCGGCAATACCCGCTCGAACTCGATCAAGATCGTAGCTGTATACTCCGCGAGCAAACCATGTGCTCTTTTCGCCTTCCAGCTGACCGGGGTTGTCGCTGAAGAAAATGGCGGGTTCGAGATCCGGATCTCGCGTTCGGGGTTTTACCGACAGCAATTCAAAATTGAAACCGTTGTTGCCAAGATCCTGTTGGAAATACAGGCTGCCACCGTCCGAGCTTAATGCCAGATTTCGGTTCACATCGAAATAGATGGACTGAGGCAACAATATACTCGGGCGAGTATGAACCACGTCTCGAGTATCGTTATACATCCCGTAAGGGTTAATCAAGCGCCCAAGGCGTATGCCGGCACTGTTGGTTTCACCTTGCCAGAAATTGTAATCCAAAAAGGCGTAGTCCACCCGCAGATCACCATCGTCAGTGGCGCCGGCATCGCGTGCCAGTATCTGGGCGGCGAACTTCAATCTGGGGTTAATTTGCCATAGGCCGTTCAGCCCCAGCTCACGAAAATCAAAACTGACATCCTGGGAATCCCCGAAGAAATTATTTTCGTCGCTATAGAGTACGGTTTGGGTGGCAAAGCCGTGTACTTGAATGTTTCCTAACTCAGTATCGAAATTCACCGCCCTAGCCGGAGCGGTTGCGATCTGTGCCAGTACTGATATGGCCGCAATGGCTGCAGTTTGCAATCCTTTCATCGAATTTCTAATACCTTAACGTTTTGGTCAATATTGTGATGCTGAATGTAGCCGATAGCATTGTCCGTTTCGGCGATAAGTTTGAGCATCTCTCCTTCTGAATTTACGACGGTGGGGGCCAGCCCTGTTCCTGAATAGACCCGTCTCTCCCAAATCCGTCGCAGGTTGTAGGGATAAGTTTGCAAGACGTCTTTGGTAAAACGCACGTGCAGTGGATTGTTGTCTTTAAGAACAAAAACTCTGATCGGTTGGCCGTTTTTCCAAGTCGTGGTACGCATACCAAAAATGGATTTGAGGCGCGTAGGAGATAAACTCGCGGCATCGACCTGTTGATTTGCAATAACTGCAATACCATGGTCGCTGGAAGCCGCATGACTCACTATGCACAGTAAGGCCAGGAAAAAACTGGTGGCGCTTAGCCTTAGCCATCGCTGAAACCCGCCGGGGAAATCAGGATCAACCTTTGTTGATATTTTTTGCATAATCCTTGTTTTTTTGAATTGCCGTAACATTGTTAGTGGCGTCTGTCGTGCCATCCAGATGACTGATGTCACCATCCTTAAGGAGTTGCTCTGCCGGTTTGCCGATGTAGTAACCCTGGGCGTAGTCGATACCCAGTTCTTCAATCAGCGCCAGGGATTCAGCATCTTCAACGAATTCGGCGACGGTCTTTTTGCCAAGGCCCTGGGCGACGTTGTTGATGGCTTGTACAAAGAGATAGTCCTCTTTACTGGAGGCCAGATTGTGTACAAAGGAGCCGTCAATTTTCACGTAATCCACTGGTAGCTCGCGCAAATAAAACCAGGAGGCGTAGCCTTTACCAAAGTCATCGATTGAGAAGTGGTATCCCATCCGTTTACAACTGTTGATGATATCGGCGGTTGCGCGAACATCTTCAACGGCAGCGGTCTCTGTCAGCTCAAAAATGATCTTTCCGTGAAGGCTTTCACGGTTCAACGTGATTTGCGTCAGGCTCTGGATAAATTCTGCGCTAGCCAGGGCATTTGCAGAAATGTTGATGGCAATATGGATATCCTGTCCCTGGCTTTGGAAACCCAGCAAATCACGAATGGCTTGCTGCACCACATATTGATCCAGCTCCATGATCAAGCCGGTCTGTTCCGCAATGGGTATGAATTGCCCGGGCGAAATTATGTTGCCTTCCTCATCCAGCATTCGAAGCAGGGCTTCATAGTGGGATATGGTTTTATTTTTAATGTCGTAAATTGGCTGGTAGTACAGCGTCAGACGTTGAAGATCCAGGGCATTGCGGATCTTTGCCTGCCAATCCATGGTTTTCACCAATTCGCCTTTCTTGCTGCTGGAAGCGGAATACATCTGCCAGTTGCTGCGGCCATTGTTGTTGGCCTTCGCTTTATACATGGCCAGATCCACATTGGCCATCAGCTCGTCCACTTCCTTACCGTGGGCCGGGAATTTAACAATACCGATACTGATTGAAATCTTGTGTTTTAAACCTTCCAGGTTCACTTCGATATTGCCGACGATATCGCAGAGCTTCTGGGCGAGAATAATAATGCCTTCGTCATTGATTTCTTCGACCAATAAACCAAATTCATCGCCTCCGAGGCGAGCGAAGACATCAATGTTTCGAATGCCCAGTGAGAGATGATTAGCGACTTCACACAGCAGGCGGTCGCCGGCCGGGTGGCCAGAGGTGTCATTGATGATTTTGAATTGGTCGATGTCAAAAAAGAACAGGGCGCCTGAACGCTTATTGCGATGGCTGCGTTTCAGTATCTGCTCAAATTCACGTTGGAAGTGGCGGCGGTTGAAAAGCTTGGTGAGATGATCGTGATCGGCCAGCCAGGCGAGATTATCCTCGGCGGCTTTGCGACCGCTCAGATCAATACCCACGGTCAGTATCATTTCATCTTTTCCGGGCAGTAAGCTGTGCTTCCATTGCATATAGTAATTCTGGCCGCGCAGTTCCAGTTCGCCTTCATGCTGAAAGCTGTTGCCGTGGTTCTGGCTTTGGCAGAGCGATGTAATACCTTGGGTGACCACATCATTATCACTGAAACCAAAACTGGAGAAATAATTCAGCTGTTCCTTGGTTTTGTTGTCGGCGGTCATGGGGGTGCCGAGCAACATACAGCCTTCATTATTGATCAGGTGGATGTTGCCTTCTTTGTCCTGGGTCAGAATGATCGCTTGTACATTGTTGATCAACGTGGTGGCAAAGTTCTTTTCGGCCAGCAGTTCTCGGCTGCGAATCTTCAGGCCCCGGGTGCGCAGTTTGATTTGCTCATCCATTTCTGCGAGTTTTTCGGCCAGGTCAATACTGGAGTCTTGCAGATTGTGGATCTCATTGCGCAGTAGGCCATCTTTCTTCGGAAGCTGTGGCAGCAGATCAAGGCGATTGCGATCGTTTCGAGCCAATTCCGGCAGTACTGTGGCCACTTTTCGAAGCTGGCTCATCGGGCTCCAGAGCATACTGAGCAAGGCGATCTCGGCACTGATTAAAATCACCAAGGCCGAGAGCAGTAAAGCCTTGATCGTCGAATGCAGTTCATTGAGCTGGGCGCTGACATCTTCAATAATTAACACGGATGCCTGTTCGGCCGGGCTTTGGGCACTCAGACTGACAATCGCGAGCTCAAGGTTTTGCTGTTTGAAGGGCAGAACCTTTCGCTGATTGACCAGATTGTCCAAGGCAACTTCCTGGCTGAGTGTCTGCAGCGCTTCATGAGCGCTGGCTCCGCCGGTCAATGCAACAATGTCCCGCTGCCAGTTAGGGATACGACGAAGGGGGTTTTGCAATGCGTTTTCGGAGTTGCCCGGAGGAATCAGGATGCCAACATCGGCGGCGGTGGATTGCTGGAATTCAATCACCGCATCCACCAGGGATTTAACCAGAATCATCACACCGTTTTGATTGGTATCGATCAATACCGGAACGGCGACAACCTGCCAGCAGGAGTGACGACAGAAAATTTTATCCAGTGGGGATTCCGAACGGTAAACGGCATTCAGCCATTCTTTGGGCAGCAGCGATTGCATGCTGGGCAGGCCCAATTGCAGCCAGGCTTCCTGATCACTGCCGTATAACAACACGGCATCGACTTCCCACTCGAAGTTCAGTTGATCCCAATTGGAATGTACGGTTTGGCTTAATCGTTTTCGCAGGCTGAGATCGGGATCGAGTTGTGCGGCTTGGCCTTGAAGGTGACCTGCGATGTGAAGCAGTTGTCTTTGGATTGAAAACAAAGCGGTGTTAATCGAGCGCTGGCGATCTTTCAAAATACGATCGCGCTCTTGAATAAACGTCTGTTCAAGATTGTTTTGGCCAAAAATGGTGATCAGGCCGATTCCCAAAAAGAGAATCAAGCTAACGCTGATCGCTACCTGCCATTTAAGACTTAAAAAAACCGAGCGCATTTAGCCCTTTCCGCTTCTGCCTATATATTGCTGTCGATGTAAATCAGTCCAACGGATGGCACCTAAGGCCTTTTAGGGACTTCCGTTGATCTTTGAAGCAAACTGCAAAGCGTGGAAAGACTTTACTTTCCGAATGTTGGTATTGGCCTACGTAGCATCCTTTTGTTTGTCCTTAAACTTACGTCATTTTTTTGACGCCCAAGCCGTACCTCTGCTTGATTCACCGAGACTTTGTTGCTCCGTAAAGTATATCTGAGAACTCTACTTTAGGCCCGCCGCAGCCGGCCCTTCGGCAAAAAAAGTGGCGCCGTTTTTATTGTCACCAAACAAACAATGCATTCGGTGACAAACTGGTTCTAAATAACTAAATCGTGCAACAGAAAGTCATTATGTTTATGGTGCTAAAGAATGACTCACTTGCTTTGCTTTCTTCCAATTGTTGATTCCAGTCTTGATATTCCTTTGGGTTAATAAAACTATTCTCCAAAGCTTTATCCATCATCGCTGCGTGCTGAGATAAAAGCTGCCACAAATGATGATCCCTGGACTGCAAACTGCTAATGTCTATATCCACATCCTTAACGCCAAGCGCGGTAAGTTGCGCAGGCAGTCGTCTGGCCGAATAACCGTTGTGTAAGAATTCGCTCGCAAAGTAGTGACTGAGGCGGCGTTCCAACTCATCCATATTGTTGTTGACGGACATGCTCGCCCAATCCGTTTCAACAATGACCAACTTTGAACCAGGTTTAGCGACCCGAATCATTTCCTTTAAAGCAAGTTCGGGTTTTTCCAAATGCATAAAGAGGCGTTCTGCGCGAACGGCATCGAAGCGATTGTCGGGAAAAGGTAACTCGTAAGTGCTGGCGTGTTGGTGTCTAATCCTGTCGCTGCATTCCTTTTGCTTAGCTAGGGTATCGGCCTGTTGCACCATTTCTTTATCAAAATCCACGCCAATAATTTCATTTAGTTCAGGATAGAGCTGTGCGATGGTGGTGGTGTCGATACCTGGTCCGCAGCCTATGTCAATCAAGGATTGGGCAGATTGCGCCTGTAATTTTTCATAACTCCCCGTCTTTATTGGAGCAAACATCTGAGCTGCCTGGCTTAAGTAGTCTTGGTTTACATAACCTTTGTTTTTGTTCATCATGAAATCTGCTTGGTGAATGATAGGGGAAAAAGATAAACCATAAACAAAAAAAATAATATTACTTTGATGTGAGTTCACAGAAATGCTGTTAACTGAGTCTATATAATGAAGTCGCCTTAGGGATGTAAATGGTGTTTATTTTCACAGTCCGGTGGGAGGGAGTGTTATGACTTTACTAGACCATTTTGAAAAATTTTATGATGTTAAACGTGCATATAGTGATCACGATTTAGAGCGTTGTTATCGAATTCGTCATCGTGTTTTTTGTCGTGAACTTAATTATTTTGACGCCGACGATTACGAGATGGAGGTTGATGAGTACGATGCGCACTCTGAGCACGCATTATTGTTACACAAACCCAGTGGTCAGGCCGTCGCTTGTGCAAGAATCATTGGTGGCGATTTAAAAAATCCAGAAAAACCTTTGCCTTACGAAGAAGTCTTTAAAGACAGTCTCAACCGAGAGATGTTCGATCCCGATGTGTTTTTACCTGGGAAAATTATCGAGTTTTCTCGCCTGGCGGTGTTGCCGGAGTTTCGCGGGCAGGTCAAGCGTGATGCGGCTTTGCCGGAAAATGCAGACTTGTTGGAGAGTTGCAAAGCGCCTGTTGTGTTGTTGGGGTTGTTCTCTATTTGTGTATCTCTCTTCGTTAATTCTGAAGCCGAGTACGGCGCGGCGATGATGGAGCCCCGACTCGCCCAGCTGATCAAGCAATCCGGTTTTCGCTTTGAAGAAATTGGCGACCCTGTGAAACACTGTGGATGGCGCTCACCGTTCTTGTTTGAACGGGAAATATTTATGCGCAACATCAATACGCAGGTTTCTGATTTGTTTCGTGAGATCAATGCCCGATTGTGCGAAGACAAGGCGAACTTCCAAGCCGGTGACGAAACGGTTCGTTGCTATGCCTGATAGAAATATCGACCTGCAGACGTACAGGTCTATTTGAAATATGCGCCGAAGTGAACCTTATGAAGGTGTGATGCGTGTTTATGCTACCCCTGCTGCAATCGGTAGGCTGCAATTGCACAGGCGGTAGCAATATTCATAGAAGAATTGTGCCCTCGCATGGGAATGTAAACGGCCTGTTCACAGGCGTTTAATAATTTTTCGTCGAGGCCATGATTTTCGGAGCCTGGAACAAGGCATATTGATTGGTATTTTTTATCCAGTACAAAGTTTTCCAGTGCAATGCTGTTTACGCTTAATTCAAGTGCGAGCGTAAGAACCCTGTTTTCTTTTAGTGTGTCCAGCAGATCTTCGAAATGGTTATGTTTGCTATAACTTACATAGAGTTCGGCAGATCGAGAGGCTTTACGCAATTTTCGGTTTGGCGGGGCAGCTGTCGAGCCACTGAGATAAATGTGTTCGCAACCCAAAGCATCTGCGCAGCGAAACAGGGCGCCGACATTACTGGGTGATTCAATGTTATGCAGTAGAAAGCTTAGGCCGGGACCCAGCGTGGATTCGGCCCGATGTTCGTGGTGCTCCAGTTGTCGATCAGAAGATGTCATGAGGCCAGTTCTATTCTCTGTTCTTTAGCATGCTGGGCGAACAGCGTTTCAATTTCATCACGCCCACGCAAGCGTTTTAAGGAATTAAAAAACCGTTCCGCTTCAGGGTAGCTGCGTTGCAGATACATAAACCATTGCTTGAGCCGATTGCCGCAGTACTTTTCAGGGTATTGTTCGATGCCCTTACGGAAGAAGTCCAGCAACAGGGGGAGAATATCCTGCCAGTCCCAGGCCAGGTGCGTGTCCGGGTGCTTGATGGCGAGCGCCAGGTCTGGTCTCGCCAGCAGGCCACGGCCGATCATGAAATCTTCACAGCCACTTTGCTCCGCGCAGCGTTTCAAATCTTCTGCACTCCAGATTTCACCATTGGCGATAACCGGGATGCCAAGTTGCTCGCGAATCGGTTGTAACTCGTTCCAATACGCTGGTGGGCGGTAGGCGTCGCTTTTGCTGCGGGCGTGAACGACCAACCGCTGAGCGCCTGCGTCGGCAATGGCGTGGGCGTTTTCCAGGCCCATGCTGCGATCCTGGAAGCCCAGGCGAATTTTTGCGGTAACATCAATATCGTTGGGCACCGCTTCGCGAACGGCCCTGACGATAGTATGAATGCGATTGGGTTCCTGCAGCAGTTTGGCGCCGCCGTCATTACGGTTCACGGTTTTGGCTGGACAGCCGAAATTCAGGTCGATGCTGTCGGCACCCAAACTGGCCGCCTTGGCGGCGTTAAAAGCCATGGCTTCGGCATTGCCTCCAAGTAACTGGAAGGCCACAGGAGTACCTGATTGGGTGTGGCTTTGTTGCAGGAGTTCAGGGCAGAGCTTAGTGAACACTCGCCGGGGCAGGCGTTGATCGCAGATACGCAGAAATTCGGTGACACAGCCGTCCAGACCGCCAATGCTGGTGAGCAATTGGCGCATCTGAAAATCGACGACGCCCTCCATTGGGGCCAGAAAAATTCGCATAAAATCCGCTAAAAAGCGGGCATTCTACTGCAAAGCGAAGGGAAACCCTAAATCCACTCTTTTACGGGTTCGTGATTCTTGTAGTTTTTTCGGCTTTTTGAGGGTCTATACGGTGTGTGGGGTTTTTTAAGTATTTGATTTATATGATGTTTGTGTTTTGTAGTATCTTTGTAGTTTTGTAGTAAGAGGGAAAATTTGCTTACCTTGACCGATCAAGATACATTCTCCAAGCTCGCTCATTTAGCCCGGGAGTGAGTTCTGATCAGGGCTGTAAACAAGAAAGGCTCAATCACGCGCCACTGCGGTGTGAGATAGAACGTATAAAAGTGAAACATACAAATGGTTTGTATGATTTCGAGGAGACCACCATGTCAGCAAGCCTAATGCAACAGGGGACCGACCTGATGCTATTCGGGATGGGGACCGTATTCGTGTTCCTGACCCTGCTCGTTATTGCCGTCAACATCATGTCAGCGGTGATTCAGAAATATTTCCCCGAAGCTGAGCCCGAAGCGACACCAACTCCGGCCGCTCAGGCTCCTGCCCAGGTGAACGATCCGAAGTTGATCGCCATCATCCAGGCCGCGATAGAGCAGCATCGAAACAAATAAAAAGCCCATTTGATATTAGGACGCCTGTTTAGCCCCAGGCACCAGTTAAAGGCACCATTATGAGCGAAAACAAAAAACCACTTGGCATTACCGACGTTGTTTTGCGTGATGCCCACCAATCCCTATTTGCCACCCGTATGCGTATCGACGATATGCTGCCAATTGCCGAGAAGCTTGATCAAGTTGGCTTCTGGTCATTGGAGACTTGGGGTGGCGCCACTTTTGACGCCTGTATTCGTTATCTCGGTGAAGATCCTTGGGAGCGCATTCGTGAATTGAAAAAAGCGATGCCAAATACCCCAATGCAGATGTTGTTCCGTGGCCAGAATATTCTTGGTTATCGTCACTACGCTGACGATGTGGTGGACAAGTTTGTTGAGCGCTGCGCGGTCAACGGTGTTGATGTATTCCGCGTATTTGATGCGATGAACGATATGCGCAATATCGAAACCGCATTGAAAGCTGTGAAAAAACAGGGCAAGCACGCCCAGGGCACCATTGCTTACACCCTCAGCCCCGTGCACACCATCGATATGTGGGTGGAGCAGGGCAAACTGATTGAAGACATGGGCGCCGACTCCATTGCAATTAAAGATATGGCCGGCCTGTTGACCCCTTATGCGGGCTACGAGCTGGTGAGCAAGCTGAAAGCGGCATGTGATATTCCAATCCACATGCAATGTCACGCCACCACTGGCCTGTCAACGGCCACTGCACTGAAATGTGTTGAAGCGGGCATCGACAATATCGACACGGCGATTTCCTCTATGTCGATGACCTACGGTCACAGCCCTACAGAATCTGTTGTTGCGATCTTGAAAGATCAGGAGCGCGACACGGGGCTGGATCTGGCTCTGCTGGAAGAAATTGCCAATTACTTCCGTGAAGTGCGTAAAAAGTACGCCAAGTTTGAAGGTTCACTGCGCGGCATTGACGGCCGCATTCTGACCGCTCAAGTGCCTGGCGGCATGCTGACCAATATGGAAAACCAGCTGCGCGATCAGGGTGCCGAAGATAAATTTGCGGACGTGCTGGATGAGATTCCGCGTGTACGTGAAGATCTGGGCTTTATCCCTCTGGTAACCCCTACCTCGCAAATTGTAGGCACCCAGGCGGTTCTGAACGTGCTGACCGGCGAACGTTACAAGTCCATCTCAAAAGAAACTCAAGGTGTTCTTAAAGGTGAATACGGCGCCGCGCCAGCCGCTTACAACAAAGAGCTGCAAGAGCGTGTTCTGGATGGTGGTGAAGCAATTACCTGTCGCCCTGCCGATCTGCTCGAACCTGAGTTGGACAAATTGACCGCTGAACTGCGCGATTTGTCTAAAGAGAAGGGCGTTAAGCTGGAAGACGGTGATCGCGAAATTGACGACGTACTGACTTACGCGCTGTTCCCGCAAATCGGTTTGAAGTTCCTGGAAAACCGAGGTGATGCGTCTGCCTTTGAGCCTGCACCGACCGGTAAAGAAAGTTCGGTTGTGACCAACGATGCGGGCGAAGAAGTGTACACCGTGAACGTTGAAGGTGCTTCGTATACCGTAACGGTATCTAACGGCGGCGACCTGACGGGCATTGCGCCAGTTGGTGGCGCAGCTGCGGCGGCGCCTGCAGCCGCTGGTGGAGCGGTTCCAACAGGCGGTGACCCTGTACCCGCACCTCTGGCCGGTAATATCTTCAAGGTATTGGTCAGCCCAGGGCAGCAGGTTAATGAAGGTGACACCATTATTATTTTGGAAGCCATGAAAATGGAAACCGAAGTAAGTGCGCCTAAATCCGGCACCATTGGCAGCATCAATATCAAAGAGGGCGACTCTGTTGCCGTTGGCGATAGCCTGCTGACCATCGCTTAAGTCCGGGGGTATTCTAAATGGAAAGCTTAATCGGACTTTGGAACGATTCTGGCTTGGCCCAATTTCAGGGACCGGGTCAGGTCATCATGATCTGTATCGGTCTGCTGTTGTTGTGGTTGGCCATTAGCAAAAACTTTGAGCCTCTGCTGCTGGTGCCCATCGGCTTCGGTGGTATTCTGGCGAACATTCCTGGTGCGGGTCTGGCCTATTCTGCCGTACAGAATGCGCTGATCTCCGGTGGCCCTGAATTGGTGGCGGCGATAGCTGATGCGCTTCAAGTCGCGAGCTATGAGAGCTACGCTGATGTGAAAGCGGCGATGTCGGATGCCACGGCCCAGCAGGTTCTCGCAGCTCAGCAAATTGCCGCGAACGCCGGCTATGAAAGTGGCATGCTGTACAAGTTCTACTCGGTGGCTATTGGTTCTACGATCGCACCCTTGTTGATCTTTATGGGTGTTGGTGCGATGACGGATTTTGGGCCTCTGCTGGCTAACCCGCGCACCATCTTTCTGGGGGCGGCAGCGCAGTTTGGTATCTTCGCAACCGTTATGGGTGCGGTTGGCATGAGTGCACTGGGTTGGATGGATTTCTCCATCGCAGATGCGGCAGCCATCGGTATCATTGGTGGTGCGGACGGTCCTACAGCAATTTATGTAGCGTCTTTGCTGTCACCTGAATTGCTCGGTGCGATCGCGGTAGCGGCCTACTCCTATATGGCATTGGTGCCGATGATTCAGCCACCGATTATGAAGGCGCTGACTACCGAGGAAGAGCGCAAGATTAAAATGACTCAGTTGCGTCATGTGTCCAAGCGCGAAAAAATTGTCTTCCCGATTATCGTTTTGATCGCAGTGGCTATTTTCCTGCCATCGGCAGCACCTCTGCTGGGTATGTTCTGCTTCGGTAACCTGATGAAAGAGTGTGGCGTTGTTGATCGCTTGTCAGACACTGCTCAAAACGCGCTGATCAATATCACTACCATTTTCCTCGGCTTGTCCGTGGGTTCCAAGTTGGCAGCGGATGTTTTCCTGGATGCCAAGACTTTGGGCATTATGGCTCTGGGTGTGGTGGCATTTGGTATCGGTACCGCGATGGGTGTTTTGATGGCCAAGCTGATGAACAAGTTCAGCACCAACAAAATCAATCCACTGATTGGTTCAGCCGGGGTATCGGCGGTGCCAATGGCCGCGCGCGTTTCTAACAAGGTGGGTTTGGAGTACAACTCCCAGAACTTCCTGTTGATGCACGCCATGGGCCCGAACGTCGCCGGTGTAATCGGCTCTGCGGTAGCGGCTGGTGTGATGATCTCCATTGTTCAAGGCATGGGCGGTTAAGTTGAGCCCCAAGCTTTAACAAGGAGCGCATTAATAGATGTGCCAAAAAAGCCCAGTGCATATTGCCCTGGGCTTTTTTATTGCCTGTTGCTCTCGGACGCTACAACCTGATTTCGCCCCGCTTTTTTGGCGGTGTACATTAGGCTGTCGACATCATCCAAAATATCACAGCTGCTTTGTTCGCCATCGGTGCTGACAACACCAAGGCTGAGGCTGATGGGAAAGGCGGGGAGTGATACCGACGTGCTGATCTTTTTGGCGACTTCACTTGCTGCGTGAAGTCCGGTCTCGGGTAATAGGATAATAAATTCGTCACCGCCCCAGCGGGCAAATATGTCCACATCCCGCAGTTGGGCCCCTACAGCCTCGCTGATTTCCTTGAGCAACCGATCGCCTTCACTGTGGCCATGCTCATCGTTGATGGATTTAAAATGATCCACATCGAACATGATCAAGGACATATTGTGGCCAAATCGTTGGCAGCGTTTGCGTTCTACCTTCAGTTGCTTGGAAAAATAACGACGATTAAAAATGCCCGTGAGTGGGTCTATGGTTGCAGCTTGACGCAGTTCCTCGATCAGCAGCGCGCGTTCCGAAATATCCCGCAGAACTGCGGTCATTTCGCTATTGCTGCCTACCTGTATTTTGGAAATGGTAATCTCCAGCGGGAACTCGCTGCCGTCCCGGCGCAGTCCCATAACCGAAGCGCGGGTATGCATCGGGCGGGACAAGGTCGGCGATTGACTGAAACCTTCAACGTGTCCGCTGTGATTGCCTCGATACCGTTCAGGCATGAGCTGTGTGAGAGACATGCCCAGAGCGGCTTCCGGATCGTGATCAAACATTTCTCCGGCGGCCTTGTTAAACATTTTGATATTTTGTTCATCATCAATGGTAATGATGCCGTCGTAGGCGGTGTTGATGACGGCTTCAAAGCGACGCATGCTGGTTTGCAGATTGTGTTCGAGGCGTTTCTTCTCACTGATATCGATACAGGTATTGAGGACTCGAATATTTTCCGGGCCGTTGAGTGGGGCGTATATGAATCGCCACCAGCAGGTTTGTCCATGGCGTTCGATTGCGACTTCCACCTCCCGAGCTTCCATATCATCGCAACAGGATGCGATGGCGGATTTGATGTCGGCCATGATGTAACGGGGCAGGATTGTCTGCAGGTCTTTACCAAGTTGCCTTTCGATGCTGCCATCGAGAACCTGTTGGTAGAGATTGTTGGCGCTGATCAGGGTATAGCTGCCCTGATCACTCTGTTGCCAGATGGCCACTGGAGTCCCAATGGCATCCAATTGTTTGTTGATATCGCTGTGCGAACCCAGAAAAATCATGTTTAACCCTCAAGCCTGCCGTTGTAAAACGGCCAGTGAGCTTGTGCTGCGACCTGCTCCACCGGTGCCTCATGGCACCGAAGAGTTGTTTTATATTTCTACAATTTATCGGCAGGGAGGGTTTATCTTTACCTTAAACTTTTCAGGGATACTGGTGGTTTGTTCGCGGTGGCCTAGTAAATACCTACGTGCTGATCTGTATCGTTGCGCTTGTAGGCGCGATACATGCCCTTGCTGTTATAGGAATAGGCGACGTTACCTTGACTGTCGAGAACAATGACTCCGCCGCTGCCGTTGATATCAGCCAGCTCTTTTCTCACCACTTGATCAGCGGCTTCCTGGATGGAAAGGCCCTGATATTTTACTCGAGCGCAGATATCAGCGGCGACATTAAAGCGAATGAAATATTCACCATGACCCGTTGCCGAGACGCCGCAGCTGTTATTGTCGGCCCAGGTACCCGCGCCAATAACGGGAGAATCACCAATGCGCCCAAAGCGTTTGGCCGTGCGCCCCCCGGTTGAGGTGCCAGCGACAATGTTGCCGTATTTATCGAGGGCAACAGCACCTACAGTACCCATCTTGTAGTCGATTTCCGGGTTCTGATCCATTTCATGCCAACTGGTTTTCAACAGGGCTTTTTTGGCTTTTTGCAGGGATTTATAGCGTCCTTCTGTATTGAAATAGCGGTTGTCTACCAGCTCGAGTTGTTCCTGTTTGGCAAAGGCTTCAGCGCCACGGCCAGAGAGAAACACATGTTCGGATTTCTCCATCACCGCTCGGGCCAGTTTGATCGGGTTTTTAACGGTCTGAACGCCAGCAACGGCTCCCGCCTGTTGCTGTTTGCCTTCCATGATCGATGCATCCAGATCGTGCTCGCCTTCAAAGTTGTAAACCGCCCCTTTTCCCGCGTTAAACAAGGGAGAGTCTTCCAGAATGGTGATGGCCAAAATCACGGCATCGATACTTTTGCCGCCGTTGGCCAGCAGTTCATAAGCGCGATCGCGTGCTTCCTGGAGCTTTTCCTTGTATCTGGCTTCCTGTTCAGGGCTCAAATTGGCGGCTTTGATATTGCCAGCACCGCCATGAATAACAATGGCGACATTGGTGTCGGCTGTCGCGGGGTTCGTTGCGAAGCCTAAGGTGAGAACGAGGCAAAACAGGGCGTGGCGAATGGTTTTGAACATGTGGAATTTAACCCTTAAATCATCAATTGAACTTCAGAAAATCCACTCGAAGCCGATACTGCCTGCGAGGGATGTTTGGGGCGATGAGTAAAACACCCGTAGCCAAAAGGAAGGCTGACGTTATATTAGGAGTCTATTGTGAATTCGATCAGTATGAAAGCCTTGCTAGGGTATCTGGCGGTGTTGTTGGTGAGTGCAGTTGCTGCTATTTTTCTTTTCTCCAATGCCAACAATGTCGGAATGCGTACCGAGCGCTTTGTGGATGAAACTCTGCCGGCAGTGTCGGCAATTGAGCAATTGGGGCAGCAGGTGGATAAGCTGATGATTGCTTCCTACGCCTTTTACAGCACCAGTATCGACAGTGGCCAGTTTCAATCCCAACTTGCTGAAAGCACTCGTGCGATTGAAAAAGCCCTGGGTATTCCTGCCTTGCGCAAAGACAGCAAAGCGATGCTTCAGCGAGTGGCAACGCTGGATAATATCTCCAGACAATTGCTGGACACTATGTCCGCAGAGAGCATCGATTGGGATGGCGCTCGTGAGACTTTGGCAGATATGCAGTCTGAGAGAGATGCGACCCACACAGATTTACAAACCATAAAAAACACTCTGGAACGCGATGCAAATGAAAGCGCAGCGATGATCCGTGATGACATCAGCGCAATCACCAGTCTGGTCTTGCTGATGTTGCTTGCCATTTCGGGTGTGGCCATTGGTGCGTTCTGGTTCAGTCGCCGAACCATCTCTCAACCCATTTCGAATTTGGCCAATAGATTAACCCTTGTAGCGGAAGAGCTAGATTTACGTACGCAGCTGTCGGTGTCGGGTTCCGATGAAATCAGTACCGCTTCATCGAGTGTGAACAATCTGTTGAGCAGCGTGAAATCGGCGCTGGCCGATGTGCAGAATGTCAGTCGCGGTGTAGCTTCGGCCTCGGAAGATATGCAAAGTCATTCTGGCAATACCGATCAACAAGTTGTGCAACTGAACGCTGAAATCGAACAGTTAAATGGCCGCATGCGCGACCTGCACAGTTCGGTGGAGCAGGGCTTGCATCGCTCGGAGGAAAGTTACAAGGCGGCTCAAAATGGTTCGAAAGCCGTGGAGAACGGGGCAGAGCAAGTGCGTCAAACTGCGGGCAGTGTGGTGCGTCTGGCTCAGGATATTGAAGTGTCTTCCCAGCAACTTTCCGAATTGCGCAGCACCGGCGATCAGGTTTCCAGTGTGGTGGGAACCATTGCTGAAATTGCCGAGCAAACCAATCTACTGGCTTTGAACGCTGCCATTGAAGCAGCACGTGCGGGAGAATCCGGTCGCGGTTTTGCTGTCGTTGCGGATGAGGTTCGTACTCTGGCAAATCGCACCCAACAGTCAACGGAAGAAATCAACAATATGTTGACGGCTCTCGTGAACGCCATCAGTGGTGTCGTGCATTCCATGGAGAACAATTCCAAGCAAGCGGAACAATCAGCGCAAATGGCTCAGCAAACGGTCTCAACATTAAATCAGATTCAGGAAACCATATTGGATCTCAGCGAGTCCAGTCGTGTGGTCGCTGAGTTGAATACCGGGGCGAGCGAGAACGCGAGCCGTATTCAAGGGCAGGTTGAAGAGTTTTCGACACTGGGTTCGGCGGTGCAGCAGGGCTCGGCGGAAACCAAGCAAACCGCATCGGATTTAAGCTGTTCAGTGTCGAGGCTCAACGAGCTGGTCGGCCGTTTTACGCTCTAGCAAAAGAGCGAACACAATGTGAAACAAAACGGGCGACCTTGGGTCGCCCTTTTTGTTGGTATCTTTTTTGAATTTGGCGAACTATTACGCCATGGTCAGGCGCATCGATAAATCGACGGCTTTGCAGTCCTTGGTAAGCGCACCGATGGAAATATAATCCACGCCGGTTTCAGCGATGGGAACCAGGGTTGTTTGATTGACGTTGCCGGAAGCTTCCAGTTTCGCTGGCTGCTCATGCTTTTTATTCAAGGCAACTGCGTCGCGCAACATGTCATTATCAAAGTTATCCAGCATCACAATATCGGCACCGGCATCGAGCGCCTGTTGAAATTCATCCATGGATTCCACTTCAACTTCGACGGCTTTACCAGGCTGATTGGTTTGTGCCTGTTGAATGGCTTGGGCAATGCCACCGCAGGCAGCAATGTGATTTTCTTTGATCAGATAAGCGTCGTATAAACCAATACGATGATTGTGACAGCCGCCCTGGCTGACCGCATATTTTTGCGCCAGGCGTAAGCCGGGAATGGTTTTGCGGGTGTCCAGAATATTGACGCGGGTGTGTGCCACCAGGTTCGCGTAGCTCTGGCAGGCGGTTGCCGTACCGGACAACAGTTGAAGAAAGTTCAAGGCGGCCCGTTCACCGGTCAGCAGGCTGCGTGCTGAACCGCTCAGGGTATACAGCACACTGTCGGCTTTTACGAAATCGCCATCCTTTACCTGCCATTCGATGCTGACGTTTGGATCCAGCTGATGGAAGACTTCGTTCACCCAGGCGACGCCGCAGATGACGCAATCTTCGCGTGTGATCACACGGGCATTGGCTTGTTGGGATTCGGGAATCAGGGCAGCGGTGATATCACCATCGCCAATGTCTTCTTTGAGGGCCGCTGCGACGTTGCGGCTAATTTCGTCAGTGAGCGCAGATAGCTCCATGGGGGCTTCTCTTTAACAGTCCAAAGCCGGCAATTGTACCATAGCTGAAGCGCTAAGATGCCCCATGGTCGCCGTCTCGGTTCGAGGGTGGGAGGGTAAAAATGCGAGGACCGATACGTGGCGGGGCAGGCTAATTTCCAGTCCGGTGCTGGCGCAGGCTCAGGGTTCTGCCGCGTTGAGTGAACTCCAACTGGCCCAGGGCGCTCATACCGAGGAGAATTTCATCGCCTTCCATGCCGGTTGAGATACTCGCAGCGACGTTTTGCAAGCGTATATCACCCAGCTCCAAACGATCGATTCGGCTCATATACACTCGCGAGCGGCCGTTTGCGGTATTGGCGTAGCCGGGCTGCCCTTTGGGCATGCCCAACTTGCGAGCGAGGGCTTCGGGAACCGCTACCAGGGTCGCGCCGGTGTCCAATAGAAAGCGCACCGGCTTGCCGTTGACGTAGCCTTGACTCAGGTAATGGCCCTGGCGATTGCCTTCGATATCGACACGGATGACTTCACCCTCTCGCTCACTGTAGGGCTGATAACGTTCTTCATCGCGTTTTTCGAGCCAGGCGTTAAAACCAAAGGCGAGCAATGCCAGCGCTGTTATCCAGGCCAGGTACATCATGCCACGTCCCATTTTCGCGCTGTCGTCCATTTTGATGTCCTCCGGAGTAAAAAAACATCCTAAAAGCAAAGGGTGGCTTGCAGGTGGTTTGTTGAATAAGCCGCCAGCGATAAAGCAGCTGCCAGCAAAGTGTGATCTTATAGCGCCGAAAGCGTGCTTTACATCAAATTATTATCAATCATTCTAACAGTACGTCGTTTTTATGCCCAATTGAGAATAAATTAAGACTATTATCTTAGTTGGTGGGGCACAGGAAGCTTCTGCTGATTCGTCTGAACATACTGACAGACGACGTTGTATTCACTCATGGACTGCCTACCAGGTTCAGTGATTTATGGTTAACAGCAAAGACAATGTCATTCCTCTCAAGGCGGCTAAACCCAGCACGGCCCCGCCGAAGCTGCGCAATAAGCAAGCCCTTGATGAGCCGGTACACAAGCCGGTAAGCCAATTGCCCCGGGGAATCCAGGCTGTTCATCTGTTATTGTCCAAAGTGCTCCAGCAGGGCATGAGCCAATTTTTCAATCAGTCCGATGATGCGCTGTTCGAGCGGGCGGAAATCGCTGGCAATAATCAGGAGCAAAGTCAGTATTTTGAAGCCATGCGAGCGCTTCGTATGTCCAAGGCCACATTGGCCCAATCCCTCTTTGAAACCTTGCGCAATTCCTTTGTTGAATTGCAGCGTACGTCGTCGACTCAGCCCGGCACCTTAAGTGTTTACGATAATGAAGATTTATGTGCCGATGATGTGCAGCTTGTGTCCGAAGAGGCTTTCGAAGAAGAGGTGGCGATCAAGTCCATGGTGACTGCCCATCGCCAACAACATCAACAGAATCTCGATCATTTATGGCGCCGTTGTTTCCATCTGTTGGGCAAGAAAGGCGAAGACAATGCCAATCGTTTGCCCTGTGATGTTGAAAAGCTGACCCAGTGTTTCGCTGGGCAACTCGACGCGCTTTCAGTCGCCATCAGTATCAAATTACTGTTATTGAAAATTTTCGAACGCAGTGTGTTGCAACAGTTGGGGAATGCTTACGCCTTGTTGAATCAGCGAATGGCTGAGCAGGGGGTATTGCCGGACTTACAACGCCAGATCAGTCGCGAGCGCCGCGCCAAACTCAATACTCGCCGCACCCGTGTGCGTCACGACACTCAGGTGCAGGGACACGCCTTGGGTGATTTGCATCAGTTGATGGACGATGACACATCGTTGATCCCTACGCTCAACAACAAGATTGAGGAAAGCAGTCTGAGCACTCAGCAGTTGGGCCAGATTCTGGCAGGCTTTCAAGGCCAGCAAGCTTCGATGGCCTTGCAGACTCAGGAAGATTCCCGAGCATTAAGTGAAAAACTGTCCCAGCTGTTAATGAGCCAGGGCCATGTTTCTCAACTGGATCGCAATATCATTAATCTTGTCCATATGTTGTTTGAATACATATGGGAAGATCCAAATCTGGCGGCTCCAATGCGTGCGGTGTTGTCTCGTATGCAGATTCCTTTGCTCAAAGTTGCTTTGGCTGATGCGGCGTTTTTGCAAGCTGGCAGCCACCCCGCCAGACAATTGCTGAATGAAATGGCACGTTGCGCACTGGGTTGGGAAGAGCCCGAAGACGCCGAACGTCGCAAACAGGATGCTCTGTTGCAGCAACTCGAAATGATCGTGCAGCGCGTGCAGGACGAATTTGTTGATGATGTGTCGATCTTTACGGAACTGCATCAGCAGTTGCGTAAGTTTTTGGATCGCGAACAGCGTCGAGCGGAACTGGTTGCCCAGAGAACCGTGGATCAGGTTCGCGGTGAAGCACTCACAACCCAAGCGAAAGCGGCGGTCAGTGACGTCTTGAATAAGGCCTGCGAAGGGCTGCCCGGTGTGGGGCAAGCCTTGCTCCGTGAGGCCTGGGCGCGTGTTCTTCAAATGGTGTATCTAAAGCAGGGTGCCGACAGTGTTGCCTGGAGCGAAAAGCTTGATATGGCGGAACAGTTAGCCACTTTGTTGCGCAATTGTACCCAGAGCAACAGTGAAGCCGAGCTGGCGTTACTGGTACAGAAAATGGAAGGCGATCTGGCCGATGTTGGTTTGGACAGCTTTCAAAGTCGGGCCTGGTTTGAAGCCGTCGAAAACCATGTTCGTGAACAACGCCCCAGAAGGGATGTCAGCGCGGATCTGGACTTTGCCTGTGCCGAGAATGCAGAGAGTGGAATCCTGCTCGCAGAAGATGATGTGTCTCTTAATCCGGAAGCGCCATCTTCTGAAGCTTCAGAGGCCCCCGAGGAAACCCAGGAAGAGCACGTTGTTGCAAGAGAAAGTTTATCACCCGGTGATCCTGCCATGCGTCAAGCTCGACGTTTGAGCCAGGGAGCATGGTTGCAATGGGTTGAAGACGGCAACAGCCAGCGTTGTCGTTTGGCGGCAATTTTGCCTTCGGTGGGGCGCTATGTATTTGTCAGTCGACAGGGCAAAAAAGTATTGGAACTGGGTTTGGATGATTTGGCCTGGGCTATTAAGGATGGAAAGTTATCGGTTCTGAACGACGGCCAGTTATTTGATCGTGCCTTGCAAACCGTGATCGGAGACATGCGCCGTCGCAAACAATAAACGGCGCAGGTTCCAGGTCTTTTTTATTAAACCCGATTCAGGGTTTACAGTTTTGCCAAAATGGCTTCAACACTGCTCAAATCCAGGCCTTTGTTATCGACGGCAACATGCTGTACAACACCATTTTCAATAATCATGGCATAGCGCTTGGAACGCAGGCTGCCCATCTTGAATCCACTCGCATCCATCGTCAGTCCGAGGGCTTCGGCAAATTCACCGTTGCCATCAGCCAGCATTACAACGTCTTCACTGCCATTGGCTAATCCCCAGGCGTGCATGACGAAAACATCGTTGACCGAAGTGCAGATAATCGAGTCGACGCCTTTGGCTTTCAGAGCCTCAGCCGAAGCGGCAAAACCTGGCAAATGAGCCGCACTGCAGGTTGGGGTGAACGCACCCGGTACGGCGAACAGGACCACCTTCTTGTCTTTACACAGCTCGGCGCTGTTGACGGTTTCCGGGCCGCTATCGCCCATTATCTGTAGCTCAACTGCGGGTATCGTATCTTGTGCTTGAATCATCATCGGGCTCCGTGAATTGTGATGGTTATTTTGCAGGCCATTCATAGTATAGTGTGCCAAAAATAATGATAACTAACTTTAGGAGTTCAGGCCTGTGGGAATCTTGAATTATGCAACGCCTGCATTTGTGTTGCTAATGCTATTTGAGATTTGGTACGACCGACGTACCGGAGCCGGATACTATCGCTTGAATGATACCGTTGGTAGCCTCGCCACGGGTGTTTTGAGCCAGACCACTCGCCTGGTGACTTTTTCTCTCGGTATCTGGGCGATGTCTGGCCTTAACGGTCTTCTTTTTCCGTTGTGGTCAATGGAATCCATATTAGCTTGGTGCGCCGCGTTAGTTATCAACGACTTTTTCTATTATTGGAAGCATCGCTTCAGCCATGAGATTAATTTCTTATGGGCTGGCCACGCTGTGCATCACCAGAGTGAAGAGTACAATCTCAGCACGGCACTGCGCCAACCGAGCACGCACATTCTCACCTGGGTGTTTTCCATCCCCATGTTATTGATGGGTATTCCCTGGCAGATGATTGTAGTGTGCGCGGCCTGGAATTTAATTTATCAATTTTGGGTGCATACGCGCCATATTCATCGTTTACCCCGCTGGTTCGAAGCGCTCATGGTAACGCCCTCCCATCATCGTGTTCATCATGCGCAAAACCCGGAATACATTGATAAAAACCACGGTGGAGTGTTTATTATTTGGGATAAGTGGTTTGGTACCTTTCAGGAAGAGAAAGATGCAACACCTCCTATCTATGGCGTGCGCCGCCCTTTGTTAAGTTTTAATCCCTGGCGAGCCAATCTTCAGCTTTGGTGGCAAATGGCCCAGGATGCTTTTTACACCGCAAGTTGGAAAGATAAATTGCGAGTCTGGTTTATGCCGACTGGCTGGCGACCCGAGGACGTGGAGAAATCTCGTCCCATCAAAAAATACCCTTTGGAAACGTTTGAAAAATACAATCCGCCTGCGCCAATGTGGATGAAGTTCTATGCTGGATTGCAAATTACGTTGGCGGCCCTAGCCTCTTTGTATCTCGCCACGGAAGCTAAAAGCTTTGATATGGCCCAACTGTATTTGCTATGGACGGTAATGAGTTTACCGCTGGTGACGGTTGGCATCATGCTCGATAAACAGGATCTGCGTTGGGAACTGTTGCGCCTGGTATTCAGTTGGCTGTGTCTGATTTGGTTGGGAGGCTATTTTGCCGATGTTTTATGGTGGGTAGCGTTACTGAGTCAGGGTGTGTTTTCGGCCATTATGCTGTGGGCAGTGTGGCCACTTGCCAATCCTGTGGCGTCTTCCCAAGCGGATTAATTGCCTGCCCAATTTCACGCACTTTTCGACAGGCATAAAAAAAGCCCCGGGAGTTATGGGGCTTAAGCGTCGCAGAGTAAATGCACCTAGGTGCAGGGGGTATGAAACTTAATTGCTGAAGGAGTTACTTAAATCGTCCTTCGCAATCAGACCCAGTAGGGTAAAGACCACTGGAAACACAATAGAAGTAACAAGCATCTGACTGTCCTCAAAAATTTGGTTTGGGCTCTGTTGTGAGCCATTCGACAACGGTTTCTAGTATAAGGATGTCGACCTAAAGTAGGTTCAAGCTGGGTAAAGAAACGTATTGCTTGGTTGGGGCTGAGTTAAGTGTGGGGTTTTTGAGGGCGCTTGGAATAAGTTAATGCGATTTGGGTCTGGAAAATAGGTCTGGAAAACGAAACACTGGAAGGAAGCCGGTCGGAAAGGAACAAGTCTGGAAGGAAACAAGCCCAGGCGGAGCTGGGCTTTGGAGCAGCTCTTGTTTACATGCCATTGCGCCAGGTTTTGAGATCGATAACGCCACTTTCTCGAATTCCTTGATAAGCTTTACTGTATTCGGAAAGTAAGCTCAGGCTGTAATCGATACGGCTACGCAGTTTTTTATCGTCTTCGCCGCCAATGTCTTCATTTAAAACCTTGCTAGCATTTCGCACGATTAAATGCTCGGGCATATAGCTGATGCGATTGTTCTTATAACTGCTCATGCGCAGCTCCGCGATTGGGTACGCGCCGCCAACGGACGCCGATACCGCAACGAGTAAAGCGGGCTTATGAGCCAGCTCACCGCCACCCCACATCAAAAAGAAGTTCTTCAATGCGGCTGGCACCATGCCGTGATACTCCGGAGAGATTACGATAAAAGCATCCGCAGCCTTTAATGTCTCACCAATCGGAGTGAGGATCGCTTTCCATTCCGGATTGCCTTGCCAGATGCTGGGGTCCCAAAGCGCTAATGGCTGTTCGCCCAAATCAATTACTGAGCACTGCTCGCTGAGTGAGAGCGCTTCCAGGCGTTGCTTCAGAAAATGGGCAACTTTCAGGCTCTGGGAGTCAGGCTGCTGGCTCCCGCAAATAATGGCTAGATTCATATCAATGGCTCGCTATTGTCTTTGAATGAACGGCAGCATAGACCAGTATGGCTGCGAAAACATGTCCGAACTTACGATGACGCTTTATTGTTTGGCTTCGGAAGCCGGCTTTAGGGCTTGGGCACAGGCGTAAGCGGAGCTCCAGGCCCATTGAAAGTTAAAACCTCCCAGGTGGCCGGTAACATCCACTACCTCGCCGATAAAGAACAGGCCGGACTGGGTTTCGGCTTCCATCGTTTTGGAAGACAGTTGCCGGCAATCGACCCCCCCCAGAGTAACTTCTGCTGTGCGATAGCCTTCGGTGCCCGAGGGTTTTAACACCCAGTTATTCAGTTGGCGGGCAATTTCCTCAAGGCGCTGATTACTGAACTCGGCCATGGCCCGATCGGATTCCGTCGGCCACCAGAGTTGTTCAAGATGCTTGATCAATGCCTTCGGCAGAAGGTCTCTTAACAGACTGCGCAATTTGGCTTTTGCCTGCTGCTGTTTTTGTTCCAGCAGGAATGCCCGGGCGTCCAGACTGGGCAGCAGATCCATATGGATAGTTTCACCACTGTGCCAGTAGTTGGAGAGCTGCAAGCTCGCCGGGCCACTGAGCCCACGATGGGTAAATAATACCGCTTCGCTGAAGCTGGCTCGCTCATTGGACAGGGTGACGTCGATGGCGATGCCCGCCAGGGATTCAAAGATCTTGCCCGCGGCATCACTGAACGTAAATGGCACCAGGCCCGCTCGGGTGGGCAAAAGGGTGAGACCAAACTGTTCCGCAATTTGATAGCCAAACTCGCCTCCGCCCATGCTCGGAATTGATAGGCCTCCTGTGGCGACCACCAGTTGTGGGGCACTGAACTGGCCTTTATTGCTTTGCAGCAGGAAGTCGTCTTTGGGCTTGTCGACGGTTTGCACATCGCACTGGCTGATGAGGTTTACCCGGGTTGTAGCCTCACATTCCAGCAGCAGCATATTGAGAATATCTTTCGCGCTGTCATCGCAAAACAGTTTGCCGAGATCCCGCTCATGGTAGGGAATCTCGTGTTCGATTACCTTGCCAATAAAATCCCAATTGCTGTATTGCTTAAGTGCAGATTTTACAAAATGAGGGTTTTCACAGAGAAAATGACGGGCTTCGACGTCGAGATTCGTGAAGTTACAGCGACCGCCACCGGACATCAGGATTTTTCGGCCGGGGCGCTTGGCACGCTCCAGAACTGTGACCTTAAGTCCGCGAGCGGCTGCTTGCCAGGCACACATCAGACCAGCAGCGCCGGCCCCCAAAATAATAAGGTCAGTGTTTACCATCGAGTTTTGTGCTGCCCACGGTTAAGGGTGATGCTCACGGCTTTTTTCGCCTCAAAAACTTCTCGACGTACCAACAGCTGGCTTCAATGGAAAGCTCTTCATCTCGCGCCCAGCGCAAACCTGCGCTGACTAAGGCCTGGGCAGCACCGCTACCGCGCAGGTCCTGAGGAACAAAAGTACGGCTGAAGTCGACACGATTCTGTTTTGAATCAAGTTGGTATTCCAATACGGCCTGGCTGTTGGGAATGATAAAACGGCAACTGTCGACTTGATGATCGACAATAAAAGATTCGTTACTGGTCATAATAATGCTTTGCTAATGGCTATGGTTGTTGTGTCTCGTTGGCTGCTGGCGATTGTTTTTGTATAGGTTTGTCGGTGTAAATGGCCAGTCAGCGGCGCAAGCATATCAGGTAATTGCGTTTAATGCCGCAGGGTCGAGAATGCAGATTCCATCCCGGCTCTTATCCACTATGCCTTCTTTTTCCAGGTAGCTGAGCTCTTTATTGATGGATTGCCGTGAGGCACCAAGCATTTTGCCCAATTCTTCCTGGGAGAGGGTCAGTTTGATAAAAATTTGTTCACCTTTCTGGGCGCCCATCATGGTGGCCATTAACACCAGGCGCCGTGCGAGGCGCTGGCGCAGGGGACGAAGAGCGCTGTCTTCGATAAACATAAAAACCATGCGCAGGCGGGTACACTGCATCTGCAAAATAGCTTCATTGATTTCAGGGTGGCGCTTTCTGAGTTCATTGAACTCTTTTTTGTTCATGGCCGCCAGTTCGCAATCTTCTCTGGCTTCGGCGTTCTGTGCCCTTGGTGAGCCCTCAATAATGCCGATTTCCCCAAAACACTCCCCGGGTTGCATGATATGCAAAAGAATTTCCTTGCCTTCGGCGGTGACATTACTGGTCTGCACGCTGCCCGAGATAACCTGGTAAAGGGCATCGGCTTCTTCGCCGAAGTGGTAGATGGATTCCCCGGCTTTCAGGGGTTTGGGTTTCATGGCCGCCCGTACCTCGGCTTCTACAGCCGCAGGCAATTGCGCAATCCAGTTCAGGGTACTGTCGCGATTTTCTCCGTTCGGGGGATTATCGATCATGGGCATGCTCTGGGATGATGGTTTTTCAGGGTTGTCGCCTAAACGACAGTGCCACAAGGCTGCTTATTCTAAACTAGAATGCTTCACTGTCTACTTGCGGGATATGCAAGGCAAGACAGAAAACAATAATACAAGCCGCGCTAAGCAAAAGCTCAATAATAATCAGGAGACAGCCATGTCGATGAACGGTGCCGAAGCCTTATTGAAAACCATGATTGATGCCGGGGTAGAGGTGTGTTTTGCCAACCCGGGAACGTCGGAAATGCAATTAGTGGCGGCCATCGACAAGATTCCCGGCATGCGTCCGATTCTTGGCTTGTTTGAAGGTGTGGTAACCGGTGCCGCGGATGGCTATGGCCGGATGGCGGATAAACCCGCCGCCACATTGCTGCATCTGGGCTCAGGCTATTCCAATGGCATGGCCAATCTGCACAACGCCAAACGCGCCTTTTCGCCCATCGTCAACATTATCGGTGAGCACGCTGTTGATCATATTCCTCTTGATGCTCCGTTGACCTCGGATATCGAAGGTCATGCCAGTCTGCACACCAATTGGCTGCGCACCTGTCAAAGTGCCGATGAGATGCCAAAAGACGGCGCGGATGCGGTTGCTGCCGCCCATGCGGGCCGTATCACCAATTTGATCGTGCCCGCCAATTATGCCTGGACGGAATCTCAAGGAGCCGTGCCACCGGTGGCACCGGAGACGCGCCCCAGGGTGAGCGACGACAGTATTGCCCAAGCGGCTGAGGCGCTGAAGAAAGGGCAGGAGTGTTGCCTGTTTCTAGGCGGTCGTGCATTACGTGAAGAGGGCCTGGTCCTCGCCCGCCGCATTGAGCAAGCAACCGGCGCCAAAATAGTGTGTGAGGTTTTTCCCGCTCGAATTCAGCGTGGCCGTGGTCGGGTGTCCGTTGAGCGGCTGCCATACCTCGGTGAGTTTGCTGCCGAGGTGCTGAAAGACGTTAAGCATATGGTCGTACTTGGTACGAAAGCCCCGGTGTCATTCTTTGCCTATCCAGGCAAGCCCAGTGTGCTGACGCCAGAGGATTGTCAGATTCACAGTGTCGCGACTGCGCAGGATGATCAATTGGATGCCTTGCAGCGTCTTGCGGATAGCTTGGGCGCTCCTGAACTGGAGATGCCTGAAGACCCCGCTCTTCCAGCAATACCTGGCAAGGAAGAAGCGTTTACCGCTGAGGCAGTGGGTGCGGTGGTTGCCAATTATCTTCCTGAGAACGCGATTGTTTCTGATGAGGCCAATACCTCGGGCATCTTTTCCTACGCCATGTATGAAGGTGCGGCGCCACATGATTGGCTGACGCTCACTGGGGGCGCGATTGGCCAGGGCCTGCCCGTTGCTGTGGGTGCCGCTGTGGCCTGCCCGGAGCGTAAGGTGATTAATCTCCAGGCAGATGGCTCGGCGATGTACACCAATCAGGCTCTGTGGACGATGGCGCGTGAACAGTTGGATGTGGTTACGGTGATTTACAACAATTCCAGCTATGCGATTTTGAATCTGGAGTTGATGCGAGTCGGTGTTGAAAATCCGGGCGAGCGTGCGAAATCCATGTTGGATCTCTCCAATCCTAGCCTGGACTGGGTGAAAATTGCTGAAGGTCAGGGAGTTACTGCGTCACGGGCGACCAATGTGGAGGAATTTGAAGCTCAGTTCAAAGCGGCTGTTGAGGGGAAAGGGCCCCGCCTGATTGAAGTGGTGTTATAAACGCACCCCGGTTCAGCCTGAAAAGAAGCCCCCTTCCGGGGGCAAGACTGACCGTCACTTAAGCGAACAAATCATCAAAGTTGTCATCACAGGCGTTGTCGACGTCTTCCAGCATCGCAACCAGATCAATATCGATGCCTTCCGCAATGGCGCTTGGGAAGTTCGCCATCATGCTTTCCTTATTCTCAGAGGCGTTCATGGCAACCACATAGTGAGCCAGATGCAGAACGGCGGCGTACTCGGATTCACTGTCCGCCGGGTTGTATTGGTAGCGCAGTGCATCTCCCATCGCGGTAGGGAAACGCCAGCGTTCAGATAGCTCGGCGCCGGCTTCTACGTTGGTAAAGCCAAGGCGGCTTTGCTCCAAGTCTTCGCGATTGGCACCCTGGCTAACCAGATGATGGATTTCCAAGGCGTCTTCCGGGCACAGAATGCTGATCAAAATGGTGCCGACGTTATGCATCATTCCGCAGGTGAAGGCCAGCTCCCGGTCCAGTTCACGTTGGCTGAATTGACATACCCAGCGGCAGGCTCCGGCCATGGCAAAGCTGTCACGCCAGAATTGTTTAATGTCGATATGCTCCGGGGCCTTAAAGGAGGACGCGATGCCCGAAGCGAGCACCAGTGTACGGAGGCTGTTTAAGCCCAGGAAAACGACGGCATCGTTAACGCTGCCGATTTTGCGGGCGCCACCAAAGTGGGAAGAGTTCGCCATACGCAGTACTTTGGCCGTGAGCGATTGATCCTGACTTAATTGCTCGGCAATAGAGTCGGCATCAGATTCGGCGCTGTTGAAGCTATCCAACAATTTTTGTACGACTTCCGGTATCTTAGGGAGGTCGGTTGCATTATTGATCAGTTGACTTAGTTCCATAGTAAAACCTCTTAACACGGTGGATAAGCGCCGATAGACCACCGTGGTTGCGTATCTGCGCTGGGAGTGTTCTTGTTTCCTTTCGCCTTTGTGGCCATGTCGGCCATCAATCCTGTTGTGGGGGCTGAAATTCGGGGGCGATGCCTCTATTATCGGCAGAGCCTGGCAAATGATTAGGCAACAAACGAGGAAGAGCGCGCCGGATTTGAACCTCAAGACGGCGTTGCCAGATGTATGTGAGAGTTGGACAGACGTGGATTGGGGACTGGATTTTCCGCTGTGGGTGAGCCTGTTTTTAGCAGCCATTGCTTTCCTGGCAGGGTTTATAAGCGCTATCGCTGGTGGTGGCGGGATGATCGTATTGCCGGTGTTGCTGTGGCTGGGGGTGCCGCCTCTGAACGCTCTCGCCACCAATAAGTTCCAGAGTGTCTTTGGAACCTTATCGTCCACCATTAACTTTTTTCGCAAGGGGCAAATTGAACGGGAAGGCCTGATGGGCGGGCTGGTCTGTGCGTTTGTTGCCGCTATTCTCGGTTCGATTCTGGTACAGCTGATTCCGAGCCAGTGGCTGTCGGCTGTGATTCCTTACCTGTTGCTGTTGCTGGCGGCCTATATGTTGTTTTCGCCTTCATTGAGCGATGAAGATCGTCCAGCGAAGTTGAGCAAGCCACTGTTTAACGGACTGTGCATCAATGGAATCAGTTTCTATGGAGGAGTGTTCGGTCCGGGGATCGGCTCTTTTTTTGCCGTGGCGTTTGCCAGTCTTCGCGGTTATAACCTGCGTAAAGCGACGGCGCATACCAAGCCCCTGGTACTCACCGTCAATATGACCTCTATGATAGTATTTATTTTTGCTGGCCAGATGCTCTGGGGATTGGCGATTATTATGGCCGTCGCCCAGTTTATCGGTGCGCGTTTGGGCTCAAATCTGGTCATCAGCAAGGGGGCAGCATTGATTAAACCGGTGATGATTGCGATTACCGTTTTGCTGGCCTTGAGGATGATTTTTAGCGCCTGAGGCGGTCAGTGGAATTGGGGCGGATTCACTCAATGAGCTTCTGGTTCGTCTAATTGATACCATGTTCGTCGGTGGGGATCTATGGAGTTTTTGATCTTAATTGTTCTGAGCACTGTGATTCTGGCATCGGTTATTGTGGTGTTAAGTCTGGTCAAAACACCACACTATCGACTCGATGCGCTGTCGGTGGAAAATTTTCTACTGCTGGTGATTAATGGGCAGGCGACGGAAAATGACTGGTCGGTATTCACTTCGGTACCGATTCGACACAACCCGGAACTGGAAGCCATTCGATTACGTTGTGTTGAATTGGAAGAACATTATTATCTGGGCCAGACCCGCAGTGGACATTTATTATCCCAAGCGGGCATTCAGGTTATTGAACAGCTGTTACAGGAACTGCGTGAGAAAAAGGCGTAATTCTCTTTAAAAGGAAGACCATTAATGCAAATACACAATCCGGCACCGGGTGAATTTTCCGGCGTTTCGCGTTTTATTCTCGTTTCCGCAGCTTTTGTTGTCGTCGTCGCCGGTATGCGAGCGGCGGAATCCATTCTGGTTCCGTTTTTACTGTCCCTGTTCATTGCTGTGGTGTGTTCACCCTTATTACTGTGGCTGAAAAAACGCGGTTTACCCAACGGCTTGGCAATTGTTTCCATTATTGTATTGATCATCGCCATTGGCGGCGCTATCAGTGCGGTGGTGGGCAGTTCGGTCGCTGAGTTTCGTCAGGATATTCCGGTCTATCAGGAACGCCTTACGACTATGTTTCAGGGGCTGATTACTCGATTGCAGGGCTATGGCATTGATCTTGAAACGACCATCCTGACAGACAATATTGATCCGGGTGCCGCCTTGAGAATCGCGGGTAATACGCTGGCTTCTTTTGGCAGCATGATGACCGAAGCGTTTCTGATTTTGTTAACCGTGATTTTTATTATGGCGGAAGAGGTCGGGTTTTCTGACAAGCTCAAAGCCGCCAAGAAAAATTTCGGTGTCGGTGCTATCGCGCGGTTTACCGAATCGGTGAATCACTATATGGCCATTAAGATGTGGATCAGCCTGCTCACGGCGGTGTTGGTTTTTGTTTGGTTGTTGATCCTGGGTGTTGACTACCCGGTCATGTGGTCATTGCTGGCCTTTTTGCTCAACTTTGTTCCCAGCTTGGGCTCGATTCTTGCCGCTGTACCCGCCGTGCTTTTGGCATTGGTTCAGTTGGGGCCCATGAGTGCTCTACTCACGGGCGCGGGTTATTTGGCCGTGAATACCGTTGTGGGTAATGGCATTGAACCTCGGGTGATGGGTAAAGGTTTGAATCTTTCCGCCCTGGTGGTGTTTTTGTCTTTGGTGTTCTGGGGGTGGGTACTTGGCCCGGTGGGAATGTTGCTCTCGGTTCCGCTCACAATGACCGTTAAGATTGCCCTGGAAAGCAATGAAGACACCCATTGGATTGGTGTGCTGCTGGGTTCCGGGGAAGCAGCAGATGCGCCCGATAGCATCGATTTGCTTGAGCCTGTTGAAGACGAAGAAGAAAACAAGTCCTGATACATTGGTAATTTGAAATACCGTCAAGGCCCAATCAAGACGAAAAGAGAAGACGCTATGCCCAGTGCGATAAGTGCGCCGAAAGAACTGTTGCAACACTTTCGGCAAACCTTGCCTCACGCAGAACTGCTGCCGACGACATTGCCCGATGTTCCCGATATTTCTCTGTGGCTGGTTAACCCGGCCATTATGGATGCGCGTTTAAGTGAAGAAACTATCGCGGCAGTATTCGATAAACCCGCCTACTGGTCATTCTGTTGGGCCAGTGGTCAGGCCATGGCGGCCATGATTCTGGAACAGGCTGAACTGGTGCGAGACAAAGTCATTGTTGATTTTGGAACGGGTTCCGGCATCGTCGCAATTGCTGCCTTAATGGCAGGGGCTAAAACGGTCTACGCCAGTGATCTTGATGAAGGTGCACTGCTGTCGGTTCAGGCGAATGCAGAACTCAATGGCTTTGCTCATGATGATCGTTTGATCATTAATCGCGATTGTTTCGGTCTTGCCGATGCGTCGGTGGACCTGGTGATGGCGGCTGATGTGCTCTACGATTGGGAGAACAAACCCCTGCTGGAAAAGTTTCGCAGGTGTTTTAAAAAAACACTGATCGCGGATTCACGGGTGAAAAACTTTAGTGAGCCGGGATACGAAGCCATCGCCGTAAAACGTTCGGTCACCTTTCCTGATCTGGGTGAATTTGAAGAATTTAAAACGGTTAACTTCTATCAGAGCCTTTAGGCTCTGATAGCGTTTTTCAGAAATTTCTTTTTCGACGAATCCTTTTACATTCCCGACTCAATATCAGCTGTTGGGGTAGCAGGCGATGACCGAATCGATATCACTTTGATCATTGTAGATGTGCGGGGAGATTCGAACCCCTGTCGGGCGTTGATCAAACTGAATGTCAGCTTCACCCAATGCATTCACAAAGGCGTCCTGCTGATTAAATCGTAACACAATGGTGCCGCCACGATATGCCGGAGTGACACAGGCTTCCCTGGCTGCAATGCGCAGTTGTTCGGTGAGAGTCTGATTGTGTTGCCAGCACTTTTCCACACCATAATGTTGAAAATACTCAATGCTGTGTTGTGCCAGCGCATAGGGCTGCACGGAAGGTGTACCCCCCCAAAAACGCAGAGCGCTTTCATGGTAGCGAAAATCATGCACATCAAACTCAAACGGATCCTGATGTGAAAACCAGCCCACATCTTTAGGTTGACAGAGACTCAGCTTTTCAGGGTTAACCCACATAAAGCCGGCGCCCGGGCCGCCGCACAACCATTTTACGCAGGAGCCCAACACAAAATCTGCTTGCCACTGTTGCAAGTCAATGGGGACAACTCCGATAGACTGGGCGATGTCGACAACGGAAAAAATATCCTGCTGTCGACACTGTTCAAGGAGTTCGCTTATCGGTAAGCGCAAACTGGAATTGGAATACACATGGGTAAGCAGCACCAGGCCGACATCGTCTTTCAACTGCGTTTGCCATTGCTCCAGGTTTTGCAAATCCATGGTGTCGGGTAAAAATCGGACCTCCCAACCAAATGCCTTGGCCTGTTGAGCCACAAAGCTCATGCTGGGAAAATCTTCCTCACTCAGTAAGATAATGTTGCGATTGGCCGGAGCTGGCACGGCTTGGAGGATCTTGCTGAAGCCACTGGATAAATTGCTTTGCGGACAAAAATCTTCAGTATTGCCATTGAGCAGTTCTCCGAGTGCTGAGCGAAAACCATCAATGGCTTGTAGCCAGTTTGGCCAGGCCTGTTCCGGGTTTTCCTGCCAGGGTTGCAAGAAAGCTTTTTGCCATTGTTGCTGGCTGCTGCGTAATGCCAAGCCTACCGAGTGGCTCAGCATATAACGTTGAGTGGGCAGCAGAAAGTCGTCTCGACCCATAGTTACCTCAAGCTGTTTCGAATGGTCTCGATATCGCGATATCGGCTCGGAATATCATCGCGTTCGGCCGCCAGGCGTAGATCCCGCAGCTTGGCCAGGGAGCGCAGCAAGACGGGCAGTGGTGGACCACTGGCGGTTAACTTATTGGCATAGACCTCGTCCATACCTTGTGACGGTTTGGTAATAAACTTTTCAACCAGATTGTTGTGGTGTTGTGCAGCGGTACGCCCGTGGGCATCACACACTTTTAGAAACTTGCTGGCCACCAACTGGAACCATTCACTGTCTTGCTCGCTGTCCGGGCTTTGCAGTAATTGATCCATCAGGCTGGGGCGACGCATGCAGTCCATCAAACAGCGCTGGTCTTCCGGCATCATATAAAGCATTTTGTCGACGAGCAATTGTGAGTAATAGGAATCATCAGCGCGACACAGGCCCAGCATCAGATCGATAATGTTGATGCCGGCAAAATCACCCGCATTGGCACCGCGATAAATCTCGCGACCCACGCGATAGGGTTTGTAGTAAGGACGTACCAGATAGAAGAATGCGTTGACATCGAGTTTTTCAAAGAGAATGTCGTTGAGTCGAATAACATCTTCCAGAGCATCGTAAGCCGCGTCCAGCAGATCGGGCACAGATACATTCGACATGCCCAGTGGCACGGTACGGAACAATGCATCGGCCGCACGCTTATAGGCTAACACGGCACGCGTGTTGTACTCATTGAAAATAAATTCATCTTCTAAAGAGGTAAAGCTTTTGGCTACGCCATTAATAGCTCGATTGTGTGTGGTCAGGTGGGCGGTTGCAAAGCGCGGTGTCACACCCAGAGAGGCCCCCAATTGCAAGGCCAGGGCCGAAGCTTCTTTCAAGGGCGACGTGTCTTCTCGAGAAGGCTCGGTAATTTCATGGCGTCGACAGGCTGCCATATAAAAGCCAACATTGCCTAAAAGATCAAAACCGGCATCAAAGCCTTCATCGGTATTGCCCTCTCTGAGCAGCTCGGCAATCAGGGAGCGGCCTTCTTCTTCCAGCTGACGCTTCAGGGAATCGCCAATGCCCACAACATTCGCTTTGTCGTCCTGCTGTTGATACAGCTTTTCCAGCTCGGTATTGATTTCGATAAAGCTGCTGCGAATCCAGCGGTCGAAATTTTCAACATTGGCGGTCACGGCTTGCTCCTTTATTGTTTATTTGTAAAGTATAGCTATTCTAGCAATCAATACGGAGCAAATTCGGGCAAAACAGGGCTTGGGAATGGGTTTGGCTAGCAGAATCTGCTAGCCAGGGGGGATTTGTTAGTGCTGCATATTGGGCTTAATCAATGTATTCGAAGGTGCGAACAACCTTTTGAACGCCACCAATGCGACTCACTACATTGGCAATCTTATTGGCCTGAGTCCGGGAAACGGTTCCCATTAAATAGACAATACCATTTTCAGTAACCACTTTTACGCGGCCGCTGTCGATGTCCTCATGAGCCAGCAATTGGGTTTTGACCTTGGAGCTGATCCAGGAATCGTTGGTGCGTCCAAGAAAAGAACTGTTGCCCTGAATTTTCAGTTCATTGAAGACCTGGCGCACCTTGTGCAGCTTGCGCAAAGTTGCCGTGGCGAGCTCACGGGCTTCTTGGTTGGGCACTTCACCGGTGACCAATACCACGCCATTGAAGGCGTTCACATTGATGTGAGAAGAATCCAGCGAAGGGCTGGCCTTGGTCAAATTAACTTCCGCAATGGTTTCCAGCTGCTCGTCATCAATATAGGTGCCGAAGGTCCGCTTGCTCGGGTCCGGCTGAATCGGTTTATCAGTGGTCGCGCTGATGATCGAGGTACAGGCGCTTATGCTTAGTACACAACCCGCAATCAGGGCTGCTTTGAAAAGTCCGGATGCTTTATTCATCTGGGCTACTAACTCCGAATAGTTGTTGGTCAATTAAATCACAGAGGCAGAATACGGTGAGTAAATGAACCTCGTGAATTCTCGGCCTTGAATGCAGTTGAGCCTGCAATTCAATATCGTTGACATCGAGAAGGGCAGAAATATCCCCACCATCGTGACCGGTTAAGGCAATCACCGACATATCGCGATCGTGGGCAGCTTGTACCGCCTGAATCAGATTGCCAGGTTTTCCACTGCTGGAAATCAACACCAGAATATCGCCCGGCTGACCGAGGGCGCGAACTTGCTTGGCGTAGACGTCGTTGTAACTGGCAACATCCGCAATCGCCGATAGAGAGGTCGCGTCGGTACCCAGGGCGATGGCGGGCAGGCTGGGGCGCTCATTCTCAAAGCGATTGATCAGGCTGGCCGAAAATATCTGGGTGATAGCGCAGCTGCTGCCGTTGCCGCAGAGTAAAATTTTATTGTCGTTAACGAGGGCGTGCACCATCATTTCGCTGGCTTCGGCGATTAATGGGGCCAGTTGCTCACCGACCTGCATTTTAGCTTCGATGCTGCGGTGAAACAGATTGATTACGTGTTGATCCATGCTCGGCTCTTTTCAAACGAGGCTAGGCCCCAAAGGCATTTGGCAGCCATTCTATATCAGAGCGGCCATCGGGTAGAAGTGAAATGGCGACGACATCGAAACGGCAGGGGGCGTCTGAAATTTGTCGGCTGGCCAGAAAGTGTTCAGCGCTACGCAATAGGCGTTGCTGTTTTTGTGGGCCAATGCTTTCCAGTGCGGTACTGAATTGTGAAAGTCGTCGACTGCGCACTTCAACAAAAACCCACTCACTCTCGCTTTGCATGATCAGGTCAATTTCACCATGTGGGCAGAGGTAGTTACGTTCCTGCAATTGCAGGCCCTGTTGGCGTAGATAACCCGCCGCCAGTCGTTCCTGCTCCGCGCCTTGTTCCTGGGTGTTTTTTTGTCGTCTCACCGAATCGTTTCCTGTATGGGGAGCGACCACTATAGCGGTCGCAGCCCTTGAGGTGAGAGACACCAATTGCTGATTTTTTTGGCCGTTATTGCTGGCTGATGTTTTCAAGAGGCTGGGCTTTGCCATTGCGCATAATGGCCCAGTCCTGCTGTCTGGCCAGCTGACCATTGTGAAGCATCTGCAGCCGTCCTGTGCGACCTTGTAACTGCAACTGCTGTACCTGGGCCAGCTGGCTCAGGCGCGGGTACAGGGCGAAGCTGTCGGCGCCCAGCGCGTAGAGCTGCTGATAGGCTGGGCTTGGTTTGGCGTAGCTATCTACGTCTTGTCTCAGGCCCTCGTCTTCCTGCATCAGCCAGGGCAGTGCCGTGAAGCGCACACCATTGAGATCGCGGTTGGTTTTCGAGGCTTTGCTTCCGCCATAGATATGGCTGGTGGCATAAACCGGAATCTTGCTGGCGTAGTGGAAGGCCAAGGTGGGTTTAACCTGCCTGGCCTGATTGTTATTGGCCAGCATAAAAATCATGTCCACGTCTTGCCGGCGGCGCGGTTCAAACTCTAAATTGGTGCCAAGAATTCTTTGCAGATTGCGATAGCGGTTTTCACTCAGGTCCAGTTGCAGGCTGTTTTTGATTACCCGCGAATAGTCGCCTTTACCGGTAAAGCGTTGTTCACCCACAATTTCTCCGCCCAGGCGCTGCCATTCATCCATAAATGCCCGGGTGCCTCGATTGCCCCAGGCACTTTGGGGAGCGAGCACCAATGCCCGGCGATGACCTTCCAGGTAAGCTCTTTGGGCGCACTGACGAGCCTCGTCTTCTACCGCCAGGCCGAATTGGAAGAGTTGTTGATGGTATTCATCCTGCTGCTCACTGGAGGGAGCCTGGATATAGTTCATTGCCAGTACGGGTACATTGAGATCGCTGACATCGTTCAAGCGTTTAACCTGACGTTTATCGAGCGGGCCGATGACCAAATCGCTGCCACCCTGAACTGCCTGTTGATAAAGCTGAATGATATCGCCCTGACTGCTATCGATGAGTTCGAGTTGTGGCGCCTGCTGGCCATTTTCAACGGCTTGGTAATAAGCAGCCATAAAACCATCGCGAATCGCTTTGCCCGCACGGGCAAACTTGCCCCGGCTCGGTAGCATCAGACTGAGCTTTCGGGGTTGCTCGGCAATCAGGCGACCCAGCAAGCGAAGATCTTCCGGAAGGTTGGCCGCTGCCGGGTGACCCGGGTTGTTCATTTGCCACTGCTGAACTTTGGCTTGTTGCTGTTCAATGCTGTCGCTCTGGTTCTTGGCAATGGCGGCCAGCTCATACCAACCTTGTTGCAGAAACGGCTGGCGTTTTCCGGCAAGGTTCTGGAGCTGTTCCGGGCTTTCCATCATCAGTGTTTGCCACAGGGCGCGTTCATTGCCGGCCAATTGATCGCTCTCAAGCCACTGTCTGAGTTGAAGGCGTTCTTCAACACCCGCTTGGGTTTCGCCCAATAGAGTGAACAGAGTGGCTTTCAGCTCGCCCAGTCGACGCTGCTGTTCAGGCTGCATTTGGGACCTAAGTGTCGCCAGACGTTCACTGCTAAAGGTGTCTTTGGCCAGAAAGTAAGAGCCGTCCTCCATCGCCAGCTTGCCTGTGAGCAGGCTGTATTCAATAAAGTCTTCATTGCCTAGCAACATGGGGTCGACATTTTTCAACAGGTTTTGTGCCCAGCTGAGTTCTTCCTGTTGGCTTAACTGTTGGGCGGCCTGCAAGAGATACTGGCTGGCGTCCCGGGGTTGGCTGCTGCGTGCCAGCTTCAACAATTGGGCGACGCTTTGCTGGGGGTGTTCAATTTGAGCCGCCGCCTGTTGGAGGCTGCCTTGATCCCGACTGGGATTTGATCCGCAGGCGCTGAGCAGGGCGCTGGCAATAAGAACGGTTGCAATTCGGCTGGCGCCCAAACGGGGAAAGTGGCGGGGTGAGTTTTTCAAAACGGTACTCATTGTGCTCTCTACTTCAGGTCTGGGGCTAATCATATCAAGTTATCTTCAGCGGATGCATGCCAGTTGCCGGTGAAGGGAGTAATATACTGCTCTTTGGCCATGAATGAGAGGTGAATGTTCCGTGCCAGCGATGAAAAATTCTACAGGTGGGGGTGCTGGTACCCTCTATGTCGTGGCCACCCCGATCGGAAATTTGGGCGACATCAGTGAGCGTGCAATCGATGTCTTGAATTCAGTGGATGTAATTGCGGCGGAAGATACTCGGCATAGCGCTCGTTTGTGTCAGCACTTTTCAATCGATACACCGCTTAAGGCCTATCACGATTACAGTGATCAAGCCCACAGTGAAGCCATGATCGGGCAGTTACAGAATGGAAAGAATATCGCCCTGATCAGTGATGCGGGCACGCCGTTGATTTCCGATCCGGGCTATCGCCTGGTCAAGTTGGCGCGCGATGCAGATATTAACGTTGTACCCATTCCGGGTGCCTGCGCTATGGCGGCCGCTTTGAGTGTGGCGGGTTTACCCTCGGATCGTTTTTGCTTCGAAGGTTTTCTGCCGGCGAAATCCGGGCAGCGTTTAAACTATCTTCAGGCGTTGCTCGAAGAGGAGCGCACGATGATTTTCTACGAAGCGCCTCACCGTATTGAAGACAGTCTTGCGGCCATGGTCGACGTTTTCGGTGCTGAGCGAGATCTGGTATTGGCCCGCGAAATCACCAAAACTTATGAAACCGTGTTGGCGGGCAGTGCTCAACAGGTGTTATCTCGAGTTCAGGAAGATCCGAATCAGCGAAAGGGCGAAATGGTTGTGTTGGTGAAAGGTTTTGAGGCGAAGGACAAGCAAATTGATGCGAAGGTTGAGCATATGATGCGTTGCTTGTTGGCTCAGCTTCCGGTTAAGCAGGCGGCTCAAATCGGTGCAGAGATCAGCGGCTTGAGAAAGAAAGAACTCTATCAATGGGCCTTGGATAACAAGCCGGATTAATGCCCATGTAAGGATTTACCGGCTAAGAGAAAATGGTTCTCTGAAAAAACAAAAGCCAGAACCCAAAGGGTTCTGGCTTTTTTATGGGCTTGGTAAAAAGCGCGCTTAGAAGCGCAAAGTGCCTTGTACCGCAACCGAACGAGGACGGTCGAAGAAGGCGTAGTACGCTGCACCGTTACCTTGAGTCAAGGTGGTAGACAGTGGAGCAACGTTACCGAAGGTCACAACTTCTTCGTCAGTCAGGTTCTTACCAATCAGAGCCACTTCCCACTGGCCATCAGCCGCACCGAAGGCAACACGCAGGTTAACTTTGGTGTAGGCTTCCTGAACCAGGTTTTGATCCAGAGTGGGTGATGCGAAGTAGTCATCGCTGTAAATCAGATCCAGAGTAGAGTGCAGTTCAAAGTTGTCACCCACTGGCACGATGTGATCCAGACTCAGAGTACCTTGCAGTTCTGGCGTGAATTCACGACGCTGACCAGAGAAGTCGCACAGACCTGGGTTACTGGTGCTGTTTGGTGTTACGCCAAAGGCACACTGGCCGTTCGGGAACTTGTCGTATTCGAAGTCCAGGTATGCCGCAGAACCGGTCAGAGTCAGGCCTTCCGCCAACAACCAACGACCGTCCATTTCCAAGCCCTGGCTGGTGGCTTCACCGGCGTTGGTCACGTTAAAGCCAAGGGTGCCATCAAACTGAGAGGTCTGCAGGTCTTCGTACTCGGTACGGAACAGAGCAACGTTCAATTCAGCAGCGCCATCGGCCAGAGTGAACTTACCACCCAGTTCGAAGCTGGTCGCTTTCTCTTCTTCGTATTCAAACACACCGGTGCGACCTGGATTCAGAACTGGGCCTGCTGCGGTTAGAACCGTTACACCATAAGCTGGATCAGGGTGGGCGTTTGAACGAACGTCAAAACCGCCGCCTTTAAAGCCGGTGGTGTAAGTGGCATACAACATAGCGTCCGGGCTTACATCCCACTGAGCGGTGATCAGCGGAGTGAAGGCACCTTCGTCGCGGTCAGCGCGGATAGTGTCGTAAGGCTCAATGGCAAATGCTGAAAACAAGGTGTTCAGCAAGACACTGTCGGATCCTACGTCAGCACCGGTTGGATCTACATGGTATTGACGACGCGATGCTTCTTTATCTTCCGAGGTGTAACGAGCACCCAGGTTCAAACGAAACTCGTCATCAATATTCCAGGTCGCCTGAGCGAACACAGACCACAGATCAGACTCTTGTTGAAAGTTACGTTGAGTGGCGATGTTGGCAAAGTTCGGGTTCAGGAAGCGCAGCAAGCTGTCACCAGGAACCGTAATGGAGTCGTTGAATTTCAGGTCAGTTGACTGCCAGAAGGCACCGGCAATCCAGTCGACGGTTTCACCACCTGGAGAAGTGAAACGAATTTCCTGGCTTACCTGATCAAAATCTTCACCGGATTGAGCGGTAAAGATGCTGGCCCCGATAAAGTCACAGTCACAATCTTCTTTATACTCGTAAGCGTTGTAACCAGTGATCGACGTCAGAGTGATGTCACCCAGCTGATGCTCGATATTCAGCGTCAGGTTTTCAGTTTCGTTGTCACTGCTGTCGCCATTGGATTGGCGATTGAAATCCTGAGTTGCATCCAGAACGTAAGCACCATTGCCAACCGCGGCATTTACCTGAGCTACGGCAGCAGAGTAGGGCACAGCACCTACTTCGTTAACCAGTTCCAGGAAGCGACCTTTAGTGTCGAACTTGCTCTTCTCAAGTTTCAGGTTAACGGTGGTATCGTCAGAAGCGTCCCAACGCAGGGAACCGCGTACAACACTGACGTCTTCGTCTGACTCATCGCGGTTCAGAGTTGTGTTGTTGTAGTAACCGTCGATTTGGCGATCCAGAATCGCCAGGCGGCCACTCAAGGTGTCCGTTAAGGGGCCAGAAAGAACCAGTTTGACGTCACGCTCACCGTGATCGGGCTCATACAAGGCCGTTACAGAACCTTCGAAATCATCGGTGGGTTTGGCGGTGGTCATGGAAACCGCACCGGCAATGGAGTTTTTACCGAACAGGATACTTTGAGGGCCGCGCAGAATTTCAACACGCTCCATATCAAACATAGGTGCGCGAGTCAGCTGGGCGCGACCGTAGTAGATGCCATCTACGTACTGGCCTACTGACTGCTCAAAGCCCTGGTTAATACCAGAACTGATACCACGAATACCGATAATGGTGCCGATACCCGTTTGGTTAAATGTTAGGTTGGGAACATAGGCGGTCATGTCTTCAAGGTTGTTAATGCCAGCCTCGTTCATTTTTTCACCCGCTACCGCGTTTACGGAAATGGGTACATCCATCAGGCTTTGCTCACGCTTTTGAGCGGTTACAACAACTTCTTCAAGGGCGAGCTGTGCGAGAGAGGGCATGGCTGCAGCGGCTGCTATGGTGCCGATGGCAACACTTAATGTGCGCTGTCTAATAGATTTCATCAGTCGATCTCCTGTGATGAGCGGGTGTTTGCTGCTCAGACTTATACGAGGTGTCTGTTACAGCTACTATTTATAGTAGTTTTTACAGTGTTGTGCCTAAGCTTTTGTTTTTGTTGTTGTATGTCGATCGTTCTCGACGCTCAGGCATCGCGAACCATATACCATTTAGGCTGAATAGCCAACCTGGCTGGCCAGTTTGTCCATGAATGACAGTGATTTAGAACGTTTCTGTCAATTGCAATAGTAGACTGTAAAGTTATATGGTTATTTTGTTTGGCGAGCATCAGGAATTGTTAAGAATCCAGCGCTTGCATGTGGCTGGCTGAATCGCTATTGTTCACCCTGTCAAAGGTGGCTGGGCAGTCGCTCTTCTTTTATTAGGAGGGAGGAAAGTCCGGGCTCCAGAGGGCAGAGTGCCAGGTAACACCTGGGGGGCGCGAGCCTACGGAAAGTGCAGCAGAAAGGAAACCGCCTAAGCCGCTTTGCGGCCGGTAAGGTTGAAAAGGTGCGGTAAGAGCGCACCGCGCAGCTGGTAACAGTCTGCGGCGATGGTAAACCCCACTCGGAGCAAGACCAAATAGGAATCCTATAGGCGTTGCCCGCGCTGGATTCGGGTAGGTCGCTTGAGGTGTTCGGTGACGAGCATCCCAGATGAATGACTGTTCACGACAGAACCCGGCTTACAGGCCGCCTTTGACTCATTCTTTTGACTGATTATTTTTCAGTTTTCCTAATTTCAAATTTATACTCGCTAAAAACTTAAAGTATTACTTTAAGTTTGGCTTTTATCTGTCTGTTTTTCCTTTGCTTTTTTTAATTTTTCAAGCCATGAAATGACCTTTTCTTAACAAGTTTCTCGAAGATCGCTGCAATATCCCTGATTTTAAACGCTTTTTGCCTTGACTTTGCCTAGTTCAGATTTATAGTGTAGCTATGTGGAAAAAAGTGGAGATTTGTGTGCATTCCAGATTCCAGGTGGGGTTTGGTGGAGCAAATGTCCAAAAATAGCGATCGGTGAATGTCGGTGTACCAAGGTAGTCATGCCATCAATATGGACGCAAAGGGGCGTCTGGCCATCCCAACGAGTCTTCGTGATTCGTTGACGCAGGCCTGTGCAGGACGTTTGGTCATTACCGCCAATACCGAAGAGCGCTGCTTGCTGGTTTATCCGGAGCCCCAGTGGCAGCAAATTCTTCCGCAAATCGAAAATCTTCCCAGCTTTAATAAAGTGGCAGCCCGAGCCAAGCGTTTGCTGATTGGTTACGCCTCGGCTGTGGAGATGGACCCTGCCAACGGCCGTATTTCAATTCCCGGTCCACTGCGCAAATACGCCAGCCTGGAAAAAGAACTGATGCTGGTTGGGCAGGGTAAGAAATTTGAGCTCTGGAGTGAAGAGAGTTGGACAGCTCTGTTGGATGAGGCGGTTGATGATGAAGTGCCGCCTGAAATGCAATCCCTGTCATTGTAGGTGGTTTGGGTATGAGTGATTCACCGCACTACAGTGTTTTGCTGGACGAGGCGGTCACCGGTTTGTTGGGTGACGAACAGGGTTTTTATATTGATGGCACTTTTGGTCGTGGTGGCCACAGTGCTCGTATTCTGGATGCGTTAGGTAGTAAGGCCCGATTGCTGGCCATCGATAAAGATCCGGAAGCCATCGCGGTTGCGAATGAACGCTTCGGTGAAGAAAAGCGTTTTGAGATAGCGCACGGTTCTTTTGCGCAGGTGGAAGAATTTGTCGCTGAGCGTGGCATGGAAGGTTTGGTTGACGGCATATTGCTGGATCTGGGGGTGTCGTCGCCACAACTGGATGAAGCGGAACGGGGGTTTAGCTTCATGCAGGATGGGCCGTTGGATATGCGCATGAATAGTGATGCGGGTATGACGGCGGCCGACTGGGTAAATTCTGCTGAGGAGACAGAAATTGCCCGTGTACTCAAAGAGTACGGAGAAGAGCGGTTTGCCAAGCGAATCGCGCGCGCCATTGTAGAGTCCAGACAAGCCAAGACCATTACAAGGACTCTGCAATTGGCGCGGATTGTTGCTGAAGCCAACCCGGCCTGGGAAAAGGGCAAAAACCCGGCGACCCGGGCATTTCAGGGTATACGTATTCACATTAACAATGAGCTGGGCGACTTGGAATCCGTACTGGAACAAAGTCTTCGCATTCTTAAGCCTGGTGGGCGTTTGGTTGTGATCAGTTTCCACTCTTTGGAAGATCGTCTGGTGAAGCGTTTTATTCGCCGCCAGGAAAAAGGTCAAGAGTTGCCGCCAGGATTGCCGGTGACTGAAGATCAGTTGGATAAAACCATGCGTAGCATTGGCAAGGCGGTAAAGGCCGATGCAGATGAGCTGGCAGAAAATATTCGCTCACGCAGTGCGGTCATGCGTGTGGCGCAAAAGCTTTAAGAGCAAAGGTGTTTTGAGGTGGCAAAATTGGGGGAGTTTCAGTGGCGTTGGCTATTGATCATGACGGTGTTGTGGTTGTTGGTCATGCTGTCCGCTATTGCGGTCGTCAATAGCACTCACCAAAGTCGCATCAAACTCAATCAATTGGAGCTCGCCAAGCGTATGACCAACGGCTATCAGGTTGCCTGGGGTCAATATTTGCTGGAGCAGAGCACTCTGGCGAGCTATGGCCGGGTCGAATCGGTTGCGAAAAAACAGCTGGGCATGAAAGCTCCGGCCGAAAATGAATTGGTTATTCTGAAGTAATTCAACAGAAGTTACTGAGTAAACGTACTTTAAAAGCAGCAAGACGCGAACAATAGTGACAAAAGTAGCGAACAAGAAAGCGACAGCTAAAAAGCGCATGCAGGCACCTAAAGCAGGTAAGGGCCTGGCGACCGCTTTACTGGAACGTTGGCGTTTTTACTTTACGGTCGTTGTCATTGTTGTTTTGTTGGCCGCGTTAGTTTGGCATCTGGCGTTTTTGCAAGTTGTGCCGGGCAATGAGCGCGGTTATGAATTTTTACAGGGGCAGGGTAATGCTCGCACTGTGCGTCACGAAACCATTAACGCTTACCGGGGCTTGATTACCGACCGTCATGGTGAGCCTTTGGCCGTGAGTTCGCCCGTGACCTCCATCTGGGCGAACCCCAAGCTTTTGAAAAACGACAAAAGTCAGCTACGCGCCCTGTCGAAGTCTCTGGGTTTAAAGCAATCTGAATTGGCGGCGAAAATCGAGCGCTTTAAAAATAAAGAGTTCATGTACCTGAAAAGACATTTGCCGCCTCATAAAGCTCAGGCTGCACTTGCTTTGGATGTTGAAGGGGTTTATTCAACTACGGAATACCAGCGTTTTTATCCTGCGGCTGAAGTGGCTTCGCATTTGATTGGCTTTATTGATATCGATGGCAAGGGTCAAGAAGGTCTGGAGCTTGCCTACGATCATTGGTTGCGTGGTGAGGCGGGTGAAAAGCGCGTAATAAAGGATCTTAAAGGCCGAGTCATCAAGGATGCGGGATTGATTCGCGCCGCTCAGTCCGGCAAAGACATTCGTTTGAGTATTGATCTGCGCTTGCAGTATATGGCTTCGCGGGAATTGAAAACGGCGCTAAAAGCTTACAAGGCAAAATCCGGTTCTGTTGTGATTCTTGATGTGGATTCGGCGGAAGTATTAGCGATGGTGAATCAGCCATCCTACAACCCAAACAATCGCAGCAAAATGAAGGCTACGCAATTGCGTAACCGCGCACTGACAGACCAATACGAACCAGGTTCCACCATGAAGCCGCTCACCATTTTGGCGGCATTGGAAACAGGTAAGTTTTCGACTGACACTATGATTGATACCAGCCCCGGGTACGTTCGAGTACCCGGTAAGACATTTGTTGATCCGGTGAACTACGGCGAAATTGACCTCGGAAAAATTGTGACCAAATCCAGTCAGGTCGGAATTGTGAAAGTGGCCATGCAGATGGAACCTGAAATTATTCGAGACATGTATCAGCGATTTGGGCTTGGCGCTGTTACCGGTACAGGCTTTCCGGGAGAGCGAACCGGCTCTCTACCCAATCGCCGAAAATGGCATGCGACCGAGCATGCCAATTTTTCTTTTGGTTATGGAATGAGCTTAACTGCAGCTCAGTTAGCGCAGGCTTATAATGTCATTGCCAGCGATGGCCTGTTCCGCCCTTTGTCGATTTTGCATCAACAGGAAGGTGTTGAGAGCAAGCGGGTCGTCGCAAAAGAGCTGGTGCAAAAAGTTCGCAAAATGCTGAAAACCGTCCCTGAAAAAGGTGGCACGGGGACTTTGGCTCAGATCAACGATTACCCGGTAGCTGGAAAGACCGGTACTGTGCACAAGCTCGGCAAAGCGGGTTACGCAGAGAACCGTTATATGTCTTTGTTTGCCGGTATGGCGCCTGCGGACGATCCGAGAATTGTGGCTGTAGTGATGATCAATGAGCCGGGAACTCAGGCCTATTCCGGCGGTAAAGTTGCTGCGCCGGTTTTCTCTCAGGTTGCTGAATCCGCGTTGCGCCTTTTGCGAGTCCCGCCTCAACAAACGCACGATCAACAAGTTGCTGCCATTGGAGGTGCCAAATGAGTACGTCCAACTACAGTAGTCTGCAACACTTGCTGTCCGGTTTGAACGTTGAGCTGGGTGAGCTGGCCGGCATTCACGTGGCCGGTTTGCAGCAAGACAGTCGAAAAGTGAAGCAGGGCGACTGTTTTATTGCGGTCACTGGCTTGGAAACAGATGGCCGTCGTTATATTGCCAGCGCACTGGAGCGCGGTGCGTCTGTGGTTCTCCAAGAGGCCGATCAACAGCAGCATGGCGATGTTGCCTTTCTATCATCCAGACCGATTATTTCGGTCAGCAACCTGCTCCAGAAAATGAGCCGTATCGCGGCCAACTTTTATTCTGAACCGAGCACAGCTTTATCTTTGGTGGCTTTTACTGGAACCAATGGTAAAACAAGTTGCAGCCAGCTTTATGCTCAATTGCAAGCCTTGCTGGGTAAGCGAGCGGCAATGTTGGGCACCATGGGTTACGGTGAGGTGAATCGCAGCGCGGACATCAAACTGCAAGATACCGGTATGACCACACCGGATGCGCTGCGTGCTCAGTCTATCCTTGCCGACTTGCGTGAGACCGGTATTCAGTCGGTCGCCATGGAGGTGTCTTCGCACAGCTTGGTTCAGGGGCGTGTTGCTGCCGTGGACTTTGACATTGCGGTGTTTACCAACATCAGTCGTGATCACCTGGACTATCACGGCAATATGGCCGCCTATGCGAAAGCCAAAGCAAAATTGTTTGCTTTTAAAGGTTTGTCTGCGGCGGTTCTGAATCTGGATGACGAATACGGCGAATTGTTTGCCCATGTGCTAAGAGCATCCGGATCAAAAGTTATCACATACAGTTGTAAGAATTCCCTGGCTGATCTGTATTGTGCAAAAGTGGATTATTTACCTCGAGGAATGGTGTTAACCATCAAAAGCTCTTGGGGCGCCATTCAACTTAAAACCGGCCTGTTAGGCAGTTTTAATGTGAGTAATTTGCTGGCCGTTTTGGGCGCTGCGCTAGCGGAAGGTACGAGCTGGAAAGAACTTTGTTCTGCGATGGAAATGCTGCAGCCTGTAAAAGGTCGCCTGGAAACATTTGAAAGCGCGGGTTTGACCGTAATTGTTGACTACGCTCATACGCCAGATGCCTTGGATAAAGCTTTGCAAGGGGTGCGCCAGCATTGCAGTGGAAAGTTGGTGTGCGTATTTGGTTGCGGCGGTGATCGCGATCGAGGTAAGCGCCCCGAGATGGGCGCCATTGCAGCAAGTCGAGCGGATAAATTGCTGGTGAGTAGCGATAACCCGCGTAATGAAAATCCAGAACAAATCATTGACGATATTTTAGCGGGCATCGATGCGAATCAATGTGAGTTGCTTGTTGAAGTTGATCGCCGAATGGCTATCGAACGCGCAATTCATGAAGCCGCTGCAGGCGATTGTGTTTTGATTGCCGGTAAAGGCCATGAGGACTACCAAATTATCAAAGGCGAGAAGCTTTGGTTTGATGATCGCGTGATTGCAGAAAAGTGCCTGCAGGAAAAGCAGCTTTCACAAAATGCAGCGGCACAGGAGGGGCAGGGCTAATGTTTCCCCTAAGTTTGCGACAACTCGCTTCGGCGCTGGCGTTACAGGTGGACTCAGACATTGTTGTGTCAGGTTTGAGTACCGATAGCCGTGCTATTTCCGCGGGTGATGTGTTTGTTGCTCTGCGTGGCGAAAATTTTGATGGTCATGCGTTTCTGGCTAAAGCTAAGGAAAGCGGTGCTGTCGCGGCGGTTGTGGAAGAGGTCCAAAGTGATGTTGACTTGCCTCAGCTTAAAGTGCCCGACTGTTATGCGGCGTTGGCCTCCATTGCTCAAATGTTTCGCCAATCTTTTAAAGGCCCATTGGTGGGCATTACCGGTAGCAGTGGTAAAACTACCGTAAAGCAAATGCTGGCCAGTATTTTTTCAAGGCTGGGCCCTACGTTGGCCACCAAGGGCAATTTGAATAATCACATCGGCGTGCCTCTCACATTGATGGGTTTGCAATCGGATACGCAATACGCCGTGATAGAAATGGGTGCCAGTGGCCCCGGTGAAATCGCTTACCTGAGTTCTATTGCCAAGCCTGGTGTGGTGATGGTGAACAATGTAATGGCTGCGCATCTCGAGGGCTTTGGTAGCCTGGAAGGTGTGGCCATGGCTAAGGGTGAAATTTATCAAGGGCTGGATGCTTCAGCGAAAGCGGTGATCAACGAAGATTGCGAATACGCTGACCGTTGGGCCAGTGGTCTGGCTGAGTCACAAATTGTACGTTACAGCTGTGGTTCACCCCAGGCAGATATCTTCGCTTGCGATATTGAGTTGCAAGACGACGCTTGTTACGCCTTTGAGTTACGTACGCCGATTGCCAGCGCCCATGTGCGTTTGGCTATGCCGGGTCGTCATAATGTGGCTAATGCACTGGCCGCCGCCAGTTGTGCTTACGCGTGTTCGGTTTCATTGGATACGATTGTTGAGGGTTTGCAGTCGGCAAAAAATGCCGGTGGCCGAATGCAGCGCCACAAGCACAGTAGTGGCGCTGAAATTATTGACGACAGTTACAACGCCAATCCAGGGTCAGTTCAGGCAGCTATTGATATGTTGGCCGACCAAAAAGGCAAAACGATTTTGGTTTTGGGTGATATGGGCGAACTGGGTTCGGAAGAAAAAAAACTGCATAAGCAAATTGGTCGCTATGCGGAAGATAAAAATATTTCGGTATTGTACTGCGTAGGTACCTTGTCAAAACACGCAGCCAAACACTGCAAGGTCGGAGAGCATTTTGCTGACAAAGCCGCCTTGTTGGAAAAACTACAAAAAGAATTGGCTGAGCAATGCACTGTGTTAGTAAAAGGTTCGCGCAGTGCGGCAATGGAAACGGTAGTTCAGGCCTTGTTGTCTGATTCTGAAAATGGGCAATCGACGGGGGCATCATGTTAGTTTGGTTAGCCGAGTACTTACAGCAATATGTGAGCGGCTTTGCGGTTGTTCAATACCTGACAATGCGCGCGATTCTTGGTGTGATGACCGCCTTGGGTTTGTCCCTGTGGTTAGGGCCCTGGATGATTCGTCGTCTTAATAGTTTGCAAATTGGACAAGCCGTACGTGATGACGGCCCGGAATCCCATTTGAGCAAATCCGGCACCCCGACCATGGGGGGGACTCTGATTCTGGCGAGTATTTTTATTTCAGCGCTGCTGTGGTCAGACTTGAGTAACCGCTATGTCTGGGTAGTTCTGGCGGTGACAGCCATCTTCGGTGCGGTAGGCTGGGTCGATGACTACCGCAAAGTGGTGGAGAATAATTCTCGTGGGCTGCCTGCGCGCTGGAAGTATTTTTGGCAGTCCGTGGGCGGATTGGGCGCAGCGTACTTTTTGTATAGCACCGCGGTGAGCCCGGTGGAAACACAATTGATTTTCCCATTCTTTAAAAATGCGGTTCTTGATCTGGGTATTTTCTACATTGTGCTCAGTTATTTTGTCGTGGTGGGTTCAAGTAATGCGGTGAACCTGACCGATGGCCTTGATGGCCTCGCAATTATGCCCACGGTGATGGTGGGCGGTGCGCTGGGTGTTATTGCCTACCTCGCAGGTAATGCCAATTTCGCTGAATATTTGCATATTCCTTATATCGAAGGTGCTGGTGAGCTGGTGATCTTCTGCGCCGCGTTGGGCGGTGCCGGTTTGGGATTCTTGTGGTTTAACACATACCCGGCTCAGGTGTTCATGGGTGATGTGGGTGCTTTGGCGCTGGGCGCGGCACTGGGCATTATCGCTGTGATCGTTCGCCACGAAATTGTGTTCTTTATTATGGGCGGCGTTTTTGTAATGGAAACCGTATCTGTGATTTTGCAGGTGGGCTCTTACAAGCTGACTGGACGCAGAATTTTCCGCATGGCGCCTTTGCATCATCACTTTGAATTAAAAGGTTGGCCGGAGCCTCGCGTCATCGTGCGCTTTTGGATCATCACCGTGATGTTGGTGATGTTTGGTCTGGCGACCTTGAAGCTTCGTTAAACAGTGAATTTGATTTAGAGAATCTTATGTTGATTGGTAGCGACAAAATGATAGCGGTTGTGGGCCTTGGGCTTACAGGGCTGTCCTATGCCCGCTACCTTGAGTCTCGGGGTATCGCCTTCGTAGTGATGGACACGCGCAAACAGCCCCCGATGCTCAATCGTTTTGAGGAAGAATTTGCTGATAGCCAATATTTGCGCGCTTTGCATCTCGACGGTTTACATCAGGACAGTTTGATGGCCGCCAGTGAGATTTTGTTGAGCCCGGGCTTTCCGATGGCGGATCCTGCCCTGCAAGATGCCATTGCCAGCGGCATTAAAGTGCATGGTGATATGTCTGTATTTGCCGAACAATGCGAAGGTGACATTGTGGCGATCACCGGTTCGAATGCAAAAAGCACCGTGACCGCCTGGTTGGGGCATATGGCTCAGAAGGCGGGCATTGATTATGGTTTGGGCGGCAATATCGGCACGCCGGTTTTGTCATTGCTCAATGAACCTAAGAAATCTTTATACATTCTAGAGCTTTCCAGTTTTCAGCTGGAAGCCACGCCTCAGCTGGGTGCCAAAGTCGCCAGCATTTTGAATATCAGTGCAGATCATCAGGATCGCTATGAGGGTATGGCGGCTTACCACCAAACCAAACAAAAGGTGTATCGCGGCGCTAAGCAAGTCGTCTTTAATCGACGTGATCCTCTGACACAGGCCTTGTTGGCAGAAGGGGTGAAGCAGGTCAGCTTCGGCTTGAATGAACCGGATCTCGGACAGTATGGCGTGCGTCAGCGCGATGGCGTTGAGTATCTGGCCAAAGGCCTGGATCTCCTGTTACCGGTTGCGAGCTTGTCTCTTGCAGGGCAGCACAATGTGCAGAATGCGTTGGCGGCGTTGGCACTGGGTGAAGCAGCGGGATTGGAACAGCGCGCTATGTTGGAAGCCCTGCAGGATTTTCCTGGATTGGCCCATCGCTGTGAGTTTGTCGCTTCGGTTGCTGGCGTTGATTTTATTAATGATTCCAAAGGAACCAATACCGGTGCCAGCGTTGCTGCCCTGGAAGGATTGGGTCAGCAACAGAAACTGGTGTTGATCGCTGGTGGTGTTGGCAAGGGCGCAAATTTTGAAGAGCTGCGCCCGGCGATCAGCAAACATTGTCGTGCATTGGTGTGTATCGGTCAGGACGGCGAACGCATTGCCAAGGCAATGGACGGCCTCACTATCAGTATTGAGCAGGCTGAGGATATGCCTGAAGCTGTTCAACAGGCTTTTAATCTTGCTCAAGTTGGCGATGCGGTGTTGTTGTCACCGGCCTGTGCCAGCTTTGATATGTATGCGAATTTTGAAGCGCGGGGCGATGCCTTTAAGAATGCGGTGAAGGAGGTGAGCCATGGCTGAATTAGCCGCGGTTAAACTGCCTGAAAAACGCCGCGCCAAAAAAGCTCAAAAGGCGAGCACTGCTTACGCAAGCCCAAATTTGAGCATTATTGATTGGCCTCTATTAACCATTCTGTGGGCGATTGTTTCCTGTGGAATTATTTTGGTGGCGTCATCTTCGGTCAGTATTGCGGACAGCTTGTTTTCTGACAGTTTGCATTTTGCCAAGCGTCACACCATTTACATTGTGCTTGGGATGATTGGAGCCTGCTTTGTTGCGGCCATGCCGAGTCAGTTGTGGCGTCGCTATGGCCCGTTGTTTTTATTGTTGGCTCTGGTGCTGCTGACTTTGGTTTTAGTGCCAGGATTGGGCAAGCGTGTGAATGGTTCCCAGCGCTGGTTTAATCTGGGTTTTATTACCGTGCAAGCTTCAGAAGTTGTGAAGTTCTGTGTGATTGTTTTCTTTGCCAGTTATCTGAGCCGCCGCCAAGTTGATTTATTGAATGGCTGGCGGGGCTTCGCCATTTCCATTGCCAGTATTGTATTGATCGCCGTCCTCTTAATTCTGGAACCGGATTTTGGCAGTACCGTGGTGATCACAGTAACCGCTATGTCGATGTTGTTTTTGGCCGGCGTGCGTTTGCATCAATTTCTGTTGTTGGTGGTGTTGGGTGCGGGCTCATTGGCAGCTTTGGCGATGGCAACCCCCTATCGTTTACAACGATTGGTTAGTTACCTGGACCCATGGGCAGATCAATACGGCGGCGGTTATCAGTTAACTCAATCGCTGATTGCCTTTGGTCGTGGTGAATGGTTCGGCATGGGGCTGGGCAACAGCATTCAAAAATTGTTTTATCTGCCGGAAGCGCATACTGATTTTATCTTCGCCATTATGGCCGAGGAATTCGGTTTGTTTGGCGTGGTGTTGATGCTGGGTTTGTTTGTTGCTTTTATCGCTCGCATTTTAGGTATCTCTCGTCGCGCGATGGCGGCGGATGACAAATTCGCTGCCCTGGCCTGTTTCGGTGTTGCCGCTATGTTCTCTACCCAGGTGCTGATTAATGTGGGTGTGGCTTCAGGGTTCTTACCCACCAAAGGGCTGACCTTGCCTTTTGTAAGTTGGGGCGGCAGTAGTCTGATTGCGAATTTTGCGTTAATTGGTTTTATTTTGCGCCTAGATTGGGAGCTGCGTCGCGATGCCTTGGTAAAACCCAAGGTGAAACGTATGCCGCGCAAAAAGAGCAATGCAACAGAGGAGTTGGCAGCATGACTGAACAAGCCGCCAGCTTGGCTGGACATTGCTATTTGATTATGGCCGGTGGTACAGGTGGTCATGTGATTCCAGCTTTGACCGTCGCGAAAGAACTGCAAAGCCGGGGAGCGGATATCCAATGGTTGGGTACCCGTAAAGGTATTGAAGCCAAATTGGTTCCGGCTGCGGGAATTGAATTGCATTTTATGGATGTAGAAGGCGTCCGCGGAAAAGGTGTCAGCAGTTTATTGAAAGCGCCTTTCCTGATTAATAAAGCCATTGCGCAAGCGGCGAAAGTGATTCGACGGCTGCAGCCCAATGCGGTATTGGGCATGGGAGGCTTTGCTTCCGGACCCGGTGGTATCGCCGCTCGATTGGCTGGCGTGCCTTTGGTTATTCATGAACAAAACGCCGTAGCGGGAACAACCAATCGCTTATTGGCAGGGTTGGCCGCTAAACGCAAGCTTGTAGCGTTCCCTGGTGCCCTGAAGGATGCGGAACATACCGGTAACCCGATTCGAGCAGAAGTCAGCGCGCTTTGGCAAGATAAGTCACGTATTGACGAGCGTCTTGCGAAAAATGAACCGCCTCGTCTGTTGATACTGGGCGGCAGCATGGGAGCGCTCGCGATCAATCAAATGATGCCTCTGGCATTGAAAAAGATGGATGAGTCTTTGCGTCCTCAAGTATGGCATCAATGTGGTGAGCGTCATTTGTCGATGTGCCGCGAAGCGTATCAACAAGCCGGTGTTGAAGCGCGGGTAGATGCCTTTATTGATGATATGGCGGCGGCTTACGCCTGGGCCGATTTTATTGTTTGCCGCGCGGGCGCACTGACGGTATCGGAAATTGCGGCGGTGGGTATTGCAGCGTTGTTCATTCCATTTCCCCATGCGATTGATGATCACCAGACTAAGAATGCCCAGTGGTTGCTTGAAGCGGGCGCCGCAAGAATTGTGCAGCAAAGTGAACTTGATGAGAACAAGCTGGCTGTACTGTTGAACGAATTATTATCAGATCGCGACAATTTAGTGGAGATGGCCGCGAAAGGCCGAGCGTTGGCGAGCCCCAATGCCACAGAGCGCGTTGCTGATGTATGTGTGGAGGCCGGACATGGCTGATTATGTAATCGACATTCCTGAAATGCGTCGGATTCGCCGCATTCATTTTATCGGAATTGGCGGCGCTGGCATGAGCGGCATCGCGGAAGTCTTATTGAACCAGAAATATGAAATTTCCGGTTCCGATATTCGTGAATCAGGAAATACCGTTCGCCTGCAGGCGATGGGGGCCGAAATTTTTATCGGGCACGAAGCCGAGAATATTGACGGCGTTGATGTTGTGGTGAACTCCACGGCAATCGACGAGCAGAATCCGGAAATTATTGCAGCTCGTGCTCAACGTATCCCGATTGTTCGTCGAGCTGAAATGCTGGGTGAATTGATGCGTTATCGTCACGGTATTGCAGTTGCCGGTACCCACGGTAAAACCACCACCACCAGTCTGATCGCTTCGGTGTTGGCAGCCGGTGATAAAGATCCAACTTTTGTTATCGGCGGCTTGCTGAACAGCGCTGGCAGTAATGCCAAGCTGGGTGCAAGTCGTTACCTGGTGGCTGAAGCTGATGAAAGTGATGCGTCGTTTTTGCACCTGCAACCCATGGTTGCCATCGTTACCAATATCGATGCGGATCATATGGAAACTTATGAGGGTGACTTCTCAAAGCTGAAGCACACGTTTATCGAGTTTCTTCACAATTTACCGTTCTATGGATTGGCAGTGGTGTGTGGTGATGATCCCGTCGTGAATGAAATTCTGCCGGATATTTCACGCCCAGTGTTGTCCTATGGCTTGGCTGAACACAATGATTTTTATGCTTATGACATCAAGCAGGAAGGTATGTGCAGCAGCTTTAAGGTTCGCCGCCCCGGTGTGGAAAACGATCTTGAAGTCAGTGTGGCGATGCCCGGTTTGCACAATGTTCTGAATGCAACTGCGGCGATTGCAGTTGCGAGTGATGAAGGCGTTGATGACAAAGCCATTCAGGCTGGGTTGGCTCAGTTTGAAGGGGTTGGGCGACGCTTCCAGGTGTACGGCGATATCGATGTGGGTAGTGGCAGCGCCATGCTGGTGGATGACTATGGCCATCATCCAACGGAAGTGGCCGCAACGATTAAAGCGGTCCGCGAAGGTTGGCCCGAGCGTCGTTTGCTGATGGTGTATCAACCCCATCGCTATTCCCGGACTCGTGATTTATACGAAGATTTTGTTGAAGTGCTGTCAGGTGTGGACGCACTGGTTTTGCTCGAAGTGTACAGCGCGGGAGAAGCCCCGGTACCCGGTGCGGATGGTCGCAGTTTATGTCGCAGTATTCGCACCCGTGGTGCGGTTGATCCAGTTTTTGCTGCCGAACCTGAACAGGTACCGGAAGTATTGGCGAACTTGGTGCGTCCGGGTGACATTGTGATTACTCAGGGTGCCGGCAATGTGGGAGCTCTGGCAAGCACATTGGCAAAGACCGCCTTCGGGCGTAAATAACGCTTATTGAGTTGGGATTGATGAACAAGATGAGCACAACAGTATTGAACGACAAGCAAGCGCTGAGTCAGGCCTTATCCGGTTTGGGGCGTGTAGCCGTTTTGTTGGGTGGCGAATCCGCTGAGCGGGAAGTATCGCTGCAAAGTGGTCAGGCCATTCTGGAAGCTTTACAGAAGGTTTCGGTGGATGCGTTTGCCATGGACATCGGTGCAAATGCCATCGAAATGCTGGAAAAGGAGCGCCCCGATCATGCGTTTATCGCACTGCATGGTGGTGCTGGCGAAGATGGCCGGATGCAGGCCCTACTGGGTTATTTGGGCATTCCGTTTACTGGCAGTGGTGTGAATGCTTCGGCACATGCGATGGATAAACTGCGTTGCAAATACTTATGGCGTGGCATGGGCTTGAGTACGCCCGAGTTTGCCGTGCTTGAGGCTGACAGTGACTGGGAACAGGTCATAGGAGAGTTAGGCGGCGCGGTGATGGTGAAGCCAGCGAGCGAAGGTTCGAGCATTGGTATGGCTCCGGCAAACAGCGCCGCTGAATTAAAGGCCGCCTATGAAAACGCTGCGCAATACGATCGCTGTGTGATCGCAGAGCGGCTGATTACGGGGGCGGAATACACCATCGCAGTATTATCGGACGAGGTGTTACCTCCGATTAAACTGGAAACTGATAATCAGTTTTACGATTACGACGCAAAATACATATCCGAAGAAACCCGATACCTCTGCCCTTGCGGTTTGGCAGGGGACAGGGAAGAGGAATTAAAGCAATTGGCCAAACAAGCCTTCGACAGTCTGGATTGCAAAGATTGGGGGCGCGTGGATGTGATGGCTGATGAAGAGGGTAATTTTTATTTGTTGGAAGTAAATACCGTACCCGGGATGACCAGTCATAGTTTGGTGCCCATGGCTGCCAAGGCCGCCGGTAAAGATTTTGAACATTTGGTTGCACAAATCTTGTATAGCAGCCTGGTCGGGCAATCGGGGCAGGTGTAACGGTGAGTCAGGCGCAACGAGGTGCAGTAAGAAAACCAAGAGCTGAGTTTAAACCCAAGCGAGAGATTCGCTGGGGTTACTACAGCAGTGTGGTTTTGTTGATTGCCTTACTCGCCGCGCTGGTAGTGTATGGCCGTCAACCGCTGTTGGAGATGGTGGACCGGCCGGTAGCGAAAGTCGCAATTGAAGGCGAGTTTCGCTATCTGAAGAAAGAGGCCCTAAGCCATAAGGTTAAGCCATTGATTGATCGCAGCTTTTTGCAGCTGCAATTGGCCAGCATTAAGAGCGAACTGGAAGCCGAGCCTTGGGTGGCCCGGGTGGTGTTGAGTCGGAACTGGCCGGATCAGCTTACGGTAAAAGTATTTGAAGAAGTACCGATTGCACGCTGGGATGACTACGGTTTTTTAAGTGCAAAAGGTGAGGTGGTCAGCGCTGGAGATGCCAGTGAACTGCTGAAGGATTTACCAAAGTTAAATGGCCCGGAAGAATCCTCAGCACTGGTTATGAGCAGTTTTAAACGCTTTAACCAGTTGTTGTCCGCCTACGATCTGGTGGTAACGGAATTATCGGCCAATGATCGCATGTCCTGGCAGTTAACGTTGGACAATGGCTGGATGTTGGAGTTGGGCCGCGATCAGTTGGTTGAAAAAGTACAGCGTTTATTGGCGGTCTATCCTGAGACGTTGAAAGAAAAAACGGCGCAGATTGAAGCGGTTGATTTACGTTACGAGAATGGATTTTCTGTGAGTTGGCGTGAGCCGATAAATGAACTGGCGGCAGCGCCATCACAACAATGATTTGAAAGTGGTCTGAAGGACCAACAGGGGATAATAAATGGCAGGTTCAAGCGAAAACAAAATGATTGTTGGCTTGGATATTGGCACCTCAAAAGTGGTCGCCATTGTTGGCGAGATTGGTGTCGATGGCCAGTTGGAAGTGGTTGGCATTGGCTCTCACCGCTCGAACGGTTTGAAAAAAGGTGTTGTGGTCAATATTGAATCCACTGTGCAATCCATTCAGCGAGCTGTAGAAGAAGCGGAGTTGATGGCGGGTTGCCAGATTCATTCGGTGTATGCAGGCATTGCAGGTAGCCATATTCGCAGCATGAATTCCCACGGCATCGTGGCGATTAAAGACCGTGAAGTGTTCAGCCAGGATGTTGATCGTGTGATCGATGCGGCGCAGGCCGTGGCGATTCCGGCAGATCAAAAAATTCTGCACATATTGCCCCAGGAATATTTGATTGATGAACAGGAAGGGGTGAAAGAACCTCTGGGAATGTCCGGCGTCCGTTTGGAGGCGAAGGTGCATCTGGTAACTTGTGCCCAAAACGCGGCCCAGAATATTGAAAAGTGTATTCGTCGCTGTGGTCTGGAAGTGGAAGACATTATTTTGGAGCAGCTGGCGTCTTCTTATTCTGTTTTGACCGAAGATGAAAAAGAACTGGGCGTGTGTCTGGTGGATATCGGTGGTGGTACCACCGATATTGCAATTTTTACGGAAGGTTCGATTCGCCACACCGGTGTGATTCCAATTGCGGGCGATCAGGTCACCAATGATATTGCCATGGCCCTGCGCACACCGACACCGCATGCGGAAGAAATAAAAATCAAATACGCCTGTGCACTGGCAAAACTGACCGGTGCAGATGAAACCATCAAAGTGCCCAGCGTGGGTGATCGAGATCCGCGTGACTTGTCTCGTCAAGCCTTGGCGGAAGTTGTGGAACCGCGTTACGACGAGTTGTTCACTTTGGTACAGGCAGAGTTGCGTCGCAGTGGATATGAAGACTTGGTTGCGGCGGGCATTGTATTAACAGGCGGCACTTCAAAGATGGAAGGTGTTGTCGAACTGGCTGAGGAAATTTTCCATATGCCAGTGCGTTTGGGTGCGCCACAAAATGTGACCGGCCTGAGCGATATTGTGAATAATCCGATTTATTCAACGGGCGTCGGTTTGTTGAATTACGGTGTGAATCAACAGCAGGAGGGAAAAGCTGCTAATTACAGTAGTAAGGAAGCTCCCATGTCGATATGGGAAAAATTTAAAAATTTATTTTAGTGCTGAATTTCAGCCAGACCATGTTTTAAAAGTGTTACTGAGGAAAAACAAAGGGGAAAATCATGTTTGAACTCGTCGATAGTGTACCGCAGAGTGCGGTGATTAAAGTCGTAGGTGTTGGTGGCGGTGGTGGTAACGCCGTGAAGCATATGATCGCCAATCAGGTTGATGGCGTAGAGTTTGTGTGTGCAAATACCGATGCTCAAGCTCTGAAAGATGTTGAGACAGGCACAGTGTTGCAGCTGGGCAATGGCTTGACCAAGGGCCTGGGTGCGGGTGCCAATCCTGAAGTGGGCCGTCAGGCTGCTGTGGAGGATCGTGAACGTATTGCGGATGTCATCAGCGGTGCGGATATGGTCTTTATTACCGCAGGTATGGGCGGTGGTACTGGTACTGGCGCTGCACCGGTGGTGGCGGAAGTTGCCCGCGAACTGGGTATTCTTACCGTAGCGGTCGTGACCAAGCCTTTCCCGTTTGAAGGTCGCAAGCGTATTACGGTTGCCGATCAAGGTATCAAAGAGCTGCAGGAATGTGTGGATTCCCTGATTACCATCCCGAATGAAAAACTGTTGGCCGTTCTGGGCAGTACCACTTCATTGTTAGATGCTTTCAAAGCAGCCAATGATGTTTTGCTGGGAGCGGTACAGGGTATTGCTGATCTGATTATCCGTCCGGGTATGATCAACGTGGATTTCGCGGACGTTCGCACGGTTATGTCTGAAATGGGCATGGCGATGATGGGTACTGGCCACGCTACAGGCGAAAATCGTGCTCGCGAAGCGGCTGAAGCGGCTATTCGTTCTCCGCTGTTGGAAGACGTTAATCTGCAAGGTGCTCGCGGTATCCTGGTGAACATCACTGCGGGTATGGATCTGTCTCTGGGTGAGTTCACCGAGGTGGGTGATACGGTTGAAGAATTTGCTTCTGCAGACGCGACTGTGGTTGTGGGAACTGTTATCGACCCAGAGATGTCAGAAGAGCTGCGCGTAACAGTTGTAGCGACCGGTTTAGGTGCGGCAGCCCAGGCAGCCAAGCCAGCGGAGACCAAAGTTGTGGTCGACAATACCCGTCGTCCAAACGGTCAGCCTAATTATGCCGAGCTGGATAAGCCCACCGCGATGAGACAAAGAGCGGCGGCCCAACCAGCGGCAGCGGATGCGAATCCTCTGACGGAAGAAAAGGATATGGAGTATCTCGATATTCCAGCGTTCCTGCGTCGCCAGGCTGACTAAAGCAACTGAGCGTGTGTCGAAGTGCTGCTTAAATTTTAGGCAGTTATGCTTCGAGTGATGAACTTGGTAGCCATATTATGTAGCTGCGTCATGGTTTCGCCCGCGATTTGGGCGAGGAATGGCGCCAAGTATGGTTTTCTGTTAGTATGCGCCCCTTTTAGGGCCAGTGTGAGACGGTAGACCTATATGATCAAACAGCGGACGCTAAAAAATGCAATTCGTGCCACCGGAGTTGGTTTGCATACCGGGGAGAAAATCTTCCTGACTTTGTTACCAGCCCCTATTGATACGGGGATTGTATTTCGACGGGTTGATTTGGACCCGGTCGTAGAAATAGAGGCGAAAGCTGAGAACGTAGGGGATACCACTTTATCGACCACACTGGTTAAAGATGATGTAAGAGTGTCGACGGTTGAGCATTTGCTCTCCGCTATGGCTGGCCTTGGTATTGATAATGCCATTGTTGAAGTCAGTGCCGCCGAAGTACCGATTATGGACGGCAGTGCCGGGCCATTTGTGTTTCTCTTGCAATCTGCTGGCGTCGCCGAGCAGGAAGCTGCTAAAAAGTTTATCCGCATTAAAAGACCTGTGACAGTAACTGAGGGAGACAAAACAGCCAGTTTCCTTCCCTTTGATGGCTTTAAGGTCTCCTTTAGTATCGATTTCGATCATCCGGTCTTTAAAGGCCACACGCTTGATGCCTCGGTAGATTTCTCCAGCACATCCTTTGTGAAAGAAGTCAGCCGAGCGCGTACCTTCGGCTTTATGCATGAAATTGAATACCTGCGCTCTAAAGGCTTAGCCAAGGGCGGCAGTGTCGACAACGCTATTGTTGTTGATGAGTATCGCATCCTGAATGAAGACGGCTTGCGCTACGAAGACGAGTTTGTAAAACACAAGGTACTGGATGCCATTGGTGATCTCTACCTGCTGGGCAACAGCCTGATTGGCGAGTTTAAGGCTCACAAATCCGGTCATGCATTGAATAACAAGTCCCTGCGCCAGCTGATGGAACAGGACGATGCTTGGGAAGTGGTCACTTTTGAAGATGAAACGACGGCTCCGATTTCCTATATGAAGCCTGTGATGTCGTTTTAATCATTTTGTGCTTAAAATCACAGCATAAGGGCGTCTAATTCGCAATGATGCCCCCGCGTTTTTGACATAAGTCGCTATTTCTCTATTATCAAATAGGAATTAGTGAGGGTTTTGGCCTAAACTTGAGACAGTAAGTAGCAAGTCCATGGCTGGCCCAATGCTCTCCATTCACGGATTTCCCGATCCGGAATACCAGGAAGGGCTGATAGATCGCAGCAATGCGCAAGCTATAAATAGAAGAATAGGGCTTTGCCCATTGTGTGTGGGAGTATTGTCTTCCGCCGCCAAGGTGGTTTCACCGGTTTTTAGTTATCTCAGGGTCGATTGCCTGCCGATGAGAGCGGGTACGGGCCTTGTTTTACGTTCAGATTTTGAAACTGGACACTAATAAAAAGCGGCTTTTGGCCGTAAAACAAGATGATAGAAAGTGTTTTTGACGTAGCGGCTTAGAAGTATGAAAGTTATTCTGGTCAGCAAGAATCATGGCAGCACGCGCAGCTTTACCGTTGGTGCGTGGAGTGTTGCGCTATTGTCTTTGTGTCTTCTGGGTATGCCTGCCACGGTAGGTGGTTACTGGCTCTGGCAAGCGAGCCAGATGAGCCCCGAAAATGAATTCCTCAGTGCAGATTCCCGCCGAGCCTGGCAAAAAGAACTCGTTAAACAAAAGCAGGATATCGAAGAGGCAAGCCGCGAAGCTCGTGAAAAAGTCGCTGCTTTAACCCTTCGCATGGCCGAATTGCAGGCCCGTCTGTTGCGCCTGGATGCCCTTGGTGAGCGTTTAACCAGCATTGCCAAGCTGGATAAAGGTGAGTTTGATTTTAGCCGAGCCCCGGCAGTGGGTGGCCCGGAATCGAATACCATTGGTGAGGCTTACCAGCCGCCACAATTTATTGACGCCATCGACCAGCTTAGCAATCAGATTGAAGATCGCGAGCAGCAGCTGGAAATCCTTGATGCCTTGCTCGCCAAGCGCAAAATTGAAAAAGACATCTTCCTGGCTGGTCGTCCGGTTACCAAAGGTTGGATGTCTTCCCGTTTTGGTCGTCGTACCGATCCATTTAACGGCAAGGTTGCCTGGCACAATGGTGTCGATTTTGCCGGTAAGATGGGCTCCCCAATCATTTCGGTTGCCGCTGGTGTGATTACCTGGGCCGGCGAACGCTCTGGCTATGGCCAGTTGGTTGAGATCAATCATGGCGAGGGTTTCTCTACCCGCTATGGCCATAATAGTGAGATCAAAGTTAAAGTCGGTGATGTGGTCAAGAAGGGCCATGTTATCGCTGCCATGGGCAGTAGCGGCCGTTCTACTGGCCCCCATGTCCATTTCGAAGTGTATAAGAATGGTCGCGCTGTCGACCCGGCCTCCTATATCCACCGAACCCACCGTTAGCACCTCCCTCTACTGAGATAAACCCGAGCTTGCACCTGCAGGCCGCTTGCGGTTTACTTGGCACCTTTTTGAATTTGCCGCGCTGGGCGGCTTTAAACTGAGAATCTTTGCCCCAATATGATGGGGACATCCGTAGGAATTGGTAAACAACATGATAGGCAAGCTGGTTAGAGCGGTATTTGGCACAAAAAACAGCCGTGAATTGAAGCGCATGGGCAAATTGGTTAAGAAGATCAATGCGCTTGAGGAAAGTATGCAGGCTCTCAGTGATGCTGAGATCAAGGAGAAAACCGCAAGTTTTAAAGAGCGTGTCGCCGATGGTGAAACGCTCAATGCGATTCTGCCGGAAGCCTTTGCCCTGGTGCGCGAAGCGGGTCAGCGTGTCATGGGAATGCGCCACTTTGACGTCCAAATGATCGGTGGTATTACCTTGCACGAAGGCCGTATCGCGGAAATGCGCACTGGTGAGGGTAAGACACTGGTGGCAACCTTACCAGCCTACTTGAATGCGTTATCGGGTCTGGGCGTGCACATTGTTACCGTGAACGACTACCTGGCCAGTCGTGATGCCAATTGGATGCGTCCGCTCTATGAAGCCCTGGGGCTGAGTGTGGGTGTTATTCACTCCCAGCAAGATCCGCAGGAAAAGTACGATGCCTACCGTGCTGATATTACCTACGGCACCAACAACGAATTTGGTTTTGACTATCTGCGCGACAATATGGCTCTGCGCCGAGAAGATAAGGCCCAGCGTCCACTGAATTTTGCCGTTGTCGATGAGGTGGATTCCATTCTGATTGATGAGGCGCGTACGCCGCTGATCATCTCCGGTGCGGCAGAAGACAGTTCCGAGCTGTACCGTCGCATGAACCAGCTGATTCCTCAGTTGGAAACTGAAACCCACTACACGCTGGATGAAAAATCTCGCCAGGTTGAGCTGACAGAAACCGGTCACCAGCTGGTGGAAGATCTACTAATTAAAGAGCGTTTGCTGGCTGAAGATGAAAGCCTCTATGCGGCGAATAATCTGGCTCTGCTGCACCATGTGCATTCCGCCATGAAGGCCCACACGCTGTTCCAGAAAGATGTTGACTATATTGTGCAGCACAATGAAGTGGTGCTGATTGATGAGCACACGGGTCGTACCATGCATGGTCGTCGCCTATCAGAAGGTCTGCACCAGGCGCTGGAAGCCAAAGAAGGCGTGACGATCCAGCAAGAAAGCCAGACACTGGCATCGACCACGTTCCAGAACTACTTCCGTATTTATCAGAAGTTGTCCGGTATGACCGGTACAGCTGATACCGAAGCCTTTGAATTCCGCCAGATTTACGGTCTGGATGTGGTGGTGATCCCGACCAATAAAGAGATTCAACGTAAAGACTTGAACGACCTGGTTTATATGACCACGGAAGAGAAGTTCGATGCGATTGTGGAAGATATTAAGGATTGTCAGGAGCGCAAAGCCCCGGTGTTAGTGGGTACCGCATCGATTGAATCGTCCGAGGAAATGTCGAAACGTTTAAAGAAATCCGGTATCGAGCACAAGGTTCTCAACGCGAAGTTTCACCAGCAAGAAGCTGAGATCGTGGCCCAGGCGGGTCGCCCGGGGCATGTCACCATTGCCACCAACATGGCTGGTCGAGGTACTGATATTGTGTTGGGTGGTAACTGGGAAGCCGAGATTTCCCAGCTGAACGAGCCTAGCCAAAGTGATATCGACAAAGTGAAATCGGATTGGGAGGAGCGCCACAAAACGGTATTGGAAGCTGGCGGTCTGCACATCCTGTGTACCGAACGCCATGAATCTCGCCGTATTGATAACCAGCTGCGTGGTCGTGCGGGTCGTCAGGGCGATCCGGGCTTCTCACGTTTCTATCTGTCTCTGGAAGATAATCTGATGCGTATCTTTGTGTCAGATCGTCTGCGTGGCTTTATGCAGGCGATGGACATGGAGAAGGGCGAGGCCATCGAGCACAAGATGATGACTAATGCCATCGAGAAAGCCCAGCGCAAAGTGGAAGGCCGTAACTTTGATATTCGTAAGCAGTTGCTGGAGTTTGATGATGTTGCCAATGACCAGCGTCAGGTTGTCTATAACCAGCGTAATGAACTGCTGGAAACCGAAGATATTGCTGAAACGGTTACCGCCATTCGTTCGGATGTTATTCACGATGTGGTGGCTGATTTTATTCCGCCAATGAGCGTGGAAGAGCAGTGGGATGTGCCGGGCCTTGAGCAGCATATTCACAACGAATTCGGTGTTGAGCTGCCATTGCAAAAATGGCTGGACGAAGACAATCATATGGACGAAGAGCAGCTTCGCGATCGTATTACCGAAGACCTGCAAACCGTTTACAGTGAGAAGTGTGAGCGTGTTGGTGAGGCCATGCGTGACATCGAGCGTCAGGTGATGTTGCAGATTCTGGATGTGCTGTGGAAGGAGCATCTGGCCAATATGGATCATCTGCGTCAGGGTATTGGTCTGCGCGCTTATGCGCAGAAAAACCCGAAACAGGAATACAAGCGTGAGTCCTTCGAAATGTTCGAGACCATGCTTAACAACCTTAAGCATGAAGTTATTCGCGTTTTGTTCCGTGTTGAGCCTATGAGCGAAGAGCAGGTTGCCGAGATGGAGCGTCAGCGCCTTGAGGCCCTTAAGCAACAGGCCATGGAGCTGGAACATGCTTCTGCTTCAGCACTGGAAGAAGAAACAGAATTTGACCCGGAAAAAGGGGAAGCCCCTTATGTTCGCCAGGGGGCAAAGGTAGGTCGTAACGACCCTTGCCCATGCGGCTCCGGGAAAAAATACAAGCAATGCCACGGCAAGCTGGCCTAAGTTTTCTTATATTCAGGCTTGCAGTGCGCATTGGGGCATTGTGAGTTTTGCGATCCATTAAAAGGCAGTGCAGCTTGGTTTGCACTGCCTTTTTCATATCTTTTGCCACTAATGCGTGAAGCAAGCATGGCAACTTCCAGTTACAATGTGCGGCAAATAGCAGAAAGATAATAGTAGGTTTCACCATGGCAGTGGGCAGTTTCCCTTTTCCAAAAATGCACCCGGTAAAAGGTCTTCGTTTGGGTTCCGTATCCGCAAATATCCGTTACACCGATCGTGATGATCTTTTACTGATCGAACTGGGCCCTAATTCCAGTGTGGCAGGAGTCTTTACCCAAAACGCCTTTTGTGCGGCGCCGGTAACCGTGTGTAAATCCCATTTGCCGGGCAATATTCGCTATCTTCTTGTGAACTCTGGAAACGCTAATGCCTGTACCGGTCAGCAAGGTTTGACGGATGCTCTGGCCAGTTGTGCCAAGGTTGCGGAGCTGTCTGGTACTCAGACTGAGCAGGTGCTGCCCTTCTCGACCGGTGTTATTGGTGAATTGCTGCCCATGGACAATCTGCTTGAGGGGATTCCTGCCGCTATCGATGCATTGGATGACGATGGCTGGAAGGCAGCGGCCCGAGCCATTATGACCACGGATACACGTCCGAAAGGCGCTAGCGAACAGTTGGAGATTGGTGGTCACACTATTACTGTCAGTGGTATTGCCAAGGGTTCCGGGATGATCAAGCCTGATATGGCCACCATGCTTGCCTACATTGCGACGGATGCCGATGTTTGTGACAAGGTGCTTCAGGATATGGTTGGCCGCGCTGCGGACGCTTCGTTTAACCGTATTACGGTTGATGGGGATACATCGACCAACGATTCCTGCATGCTGATGGCAACCGGAACTGCGGATTTGGCTCATATCGATGATGCTGGCAGTGCGGAGGCGAAAGCACTTTATCAGGTGATTGAAAACGTGTTGATCGACTTGGCAAAATCCATCGTCAGTGACGGTGAGGGTGCTACCAAATTCATCAGCATCGAGGTTGCTGGTGGTGGGACGCAGCAAGAGTGCTTGGATGTGGCCTATTCTGTCGCTCAGTCTCCATTGGTTAAAACGGCGTTGTTTGCGAGTGATCCAAACTGGGGGCGCATTGTAGCGGCGATTGGTTATGCGGGTGTTGATGGTCTGGATGATACGCAGGTTACGGTTCATTTAGACGATGTCTTGATTGTCGAAAAGGGTGGCCGAGCAGAGAGTTACACCGAAGCAGCTGGTCAAAAGGTGATGGATCAGGAATCCATCACCATCCGAATTCATTTGAATCGTGGTGATCATTCTGAAACCGTTTGGACGACCGACCTCTCCCATGATTATGTGACGATTAATGCCGATTACCGCTCGTAGATTGAGTATGGATGTCAGATCATTCTGAAAGAAAATTGATATTGGTACAGAGACAGCGGACAAATTGATAATGAAGAAAATGGTACACGTGATGGTCGGAGTGATTTGGGGCGAAGAGCAACAAATCCTTCTGGCCAAACGTCCGGAACATTTACATCAAGGCGGCTTGTGGGAATTTCCCGGCGGAAAGCTGGAAGCGGGCGAGGAAGCCCTATCGGGTTTGTCTCGGGAGTTGCAGGAAGAATTGGATATCGAGGTGCTTGAGGCCTCTCCGCTGATGGACGTGAAGCACGACTACGGCGATAAGCAGGTGTTTCTGGATATCTGGCAGGTTAGCAGATTTAAGGGGGAGGCCCGAGGTGTTGAGGGACAGTTGCTGCGCTGGGTGCCTTTGGCTGAACTGGATCAGTACGAGTTTCCCGCGGCCAATGCCACTATTGTTGAGCGCTTAAAATCAGAAAAGGCGCCTTCTCTGCTGTAGGTAGCTTCTGTTGTGCAAGAAAAAAGCGGCGTTACCTCGCACCGCTTTTTATGTGTTTCAACTCTGCTCGTTTAAGGCCTATTTTCTCAGTGCTCGGTATTTGAACCCGGGTTCATCATGGATGCGGCTTCCAGATCACCGCTCAGCATATCTTCATACACTGATGAGCCAGCGATCTTATGGCTCTCATTGGCCCACTCTCCCAAGTCGATGAGTTGGCAGCGTGCGCTGCAAAATGGCCGTTGTGGGAAATCATCATTCCACTTCACCTCTTTTTTGCAGGTTGGGCACTGAAGGCTGATGTCTTTGCTCATGATCTATCTCCCGTATTGCGTGTGTTCACAGAGCTCAGGATTGGCATAGGCTCAGATAGCTGCTGTGAAGACGTTCAACTTCTTCATCCAGCCAGTTCAGGTCTCTGTCGTTCACAATAATATCATCTGCGTTCTGGCGACGCTTCTCGCGACTGGTTTGAGCTGCCATGATAGCCTTAATTTGCTCAACGCTCACTCCGTCGCGTGAGCTGGCTCTCTGTAGCTGAATGTCCTCGGGAACATCGACCAGCAGAATCCGATCACACATTTGGTGCTGGTCGGTTTCCATCAGCAAGGGAGAGGCGAGTATGACATAGGGGCTTCGGGCGGACTGAAGGCCTGACACAATTTCATCCCGAATGCGCGGGTGGGTCATGGCTTCCAGTTGCTCGCGCTGGCTTGGGTCGGCAAAGACAATTTCACGGAGCTTGGCGCGGTTTAATTCGCCGGATTCCAGTATAACCTCATCGCCAAAATGTGCGGCAATTTCGGCTAGGGCTGGCTTGCCGGGTTCCACCACGGTTCTTGAGGCGATGTCGGCATCGACAATTGCAATGCCTTTTAGGGCAAAACGGTCTGAGACAGCAGTTTTGCCGCTGCCAATTCCACCGGTGAGTCCGATGACCATAGTCTGTTCAGGCATGGCGATTTACATCAGGCTGAGATAGGAGGCCACAATGCTATCGCCCCACATAAAGTAAATCCAGCCGGCTATTGCGAGGTAGGGGCCGAAAGGCATGGGAACGTTCTTGTCACGTCCCATGATAATGATGCCGGCGATACCAATCACAGCACCAACAACCGAAGACAGTAATATGGTCAGCGGCAAGGCTTGCCAGCCCATCCAGGCGCCGAGAGCGCCCAGTAACTTAAAGTCGCCATAGCCCATGCCTTCCTTGCCGGTGAGCAGCTTGAATACCCAATACACGGACCACAGGCTAAGGTATCCAAAGACCGCACCCCATAGGGCATTGGGTAAGTCGCTGAACAAAGATTGACTGTTTACGATCAATCCTAACCACAGTAAGGGGAGAGTGATATTGTCAGGCAGTAGTTGGGTGTCGATATCAATCATCGTGAGCGTGATGAGCGACCAGGTAAACAACAAGGCTGCTGCAAGCTGCCAGGTAAAGCCAAACTTCATGGCCAGCACCGCGGACAATAGGGCGGTTACGGCTTCAATAATCGGATAACGAACGGAAATAGGGCTTGAGCATTGACTGCAGCGGCCCCGCAAAAACACATAGCTGATAACGGGGATATTTTCCCAGGCACGAATTTTGTGTTCGCAGCTGGGGCAGGTAGACGCGGGAACAACCAAATTGAAGGCTTCGGTTTCTTTTGGTGCTTCCTGTTCAAGAATCTCGCAACAGCTCTGCTTCCACTCCCGCTCGAGCATTTTGGGTAGGCGGTAGATAGCAACATTCAGAAAGCTGCCAACGAGCAAGCCCAAAATGCAAATAACCCCGACGAGAGCGCCAGGGTATAGAGTGAATACGTCTTGCAGCATTGACTGGCCTTATACGATTTGACCCAGTTGGAAGATTGGGAGGTACATGGCGATCATCAAGCCGCCAACCAAGACTCCAAGAATGGCCATGATCATGGGCTCCAAGAGGGTGGTGAGGTTGTCGACCATGTTGTCTACTTCATCTTCATAAAAAGCGGCGACCTTATCCAGCATTTCATCAAGTGAGCCGGACTCTTCACCAATTGATGTCATTTGAATAAGCATTGAGGGATAAATGCCTTCGCTACGCAAGCAGCTATACATGGTCATGCCTGTTGCTACATCATCGCGAATGTTGAGGATGGAATCGCGATAGACTGCATTGCCAGCAGCCCCGGACACAGATGTAAGGGCATCGATTAGTGGCACACCTGCAGCAAAGGTTGTTGCTAGTGTGCGAGAGAAGCGAGCGATAACGGAGTTGTAGATAATATTGCCAATAATGGGCAGCTTCAGCGTAACTCTATCGACGCCGTCTGAAAACTTTTGCGACCGCCTTCTGGCTTGAGCGAATAGCCATACAGCCGCGATAATTGCGGCTAATATTATGTACCAGACCTCTTGTACTGTATTTGATAGGCCCAGAACAAACAAGGTGAATGCTGGTAGGTCTGCTCCGAAGCTTGAAAATGTTTCCGCGAACTGAGGGACAACTTTTACGAGGAGAATACCTGTCACAATCAAGGCAACAACCAGCACAGCGATGGGGTATGTCATTGCTTTTTTGATTTTGGCTTTCAGTGCTTCTGTTTTTTCCTTATATGTCGCAATTCTATCGAGCATGGTTTCCAATGCACCTGATTGTTCACCTGATTCAACAAGGCTGCAAAAGAGATCATCGAAGTATTTGGGGTGTTGACGAAGAGAGTTTGCAAATCCGCTACCAGAGGCAACGCCATCTTTAATCTCTAGAATGAGAGTTTCCATGCGTGGATTTTCAGCGCCATCGGCTACAATTTCAAAACTCTGCACTAGGGGGACCCCAGCTTTCATCATTGTTGCCATTTGGCGCGTAAAGACGGCGATATCCTGAGGCTTGATGGCCCGGCCTCCACCAAATAATGGCTTCGGCTTCTTTCGGACAGACTTAACTTTAACACCTTGGCGTAATAGCTGGGCCTTTACCAAGGCCGTGCTGGCACCTTTTAACTCTCCTTGAACGACCTTGCCTTTCTTATCGGTACCTTTGTATAAAAAGATGGTATCCGCCATTGTGTATGTTTCCTAAGCTTAATCTTTGGTAACGCGGTTAGCTTCTTCCAGGCTGGTTAGTCCCTGGGCAACTTTCCTTAGTGCTGATATGCGCAAATTATAAAAGCCTTCTTCTGCAGCGGCCTCTGCAATTTGCAGTGAGTTCCCCCCTTCCATAATGAGTGAGGATATTTTAGGGGTAATTCTTACGGTTTCGTAGACACCCACTCGGCCTTTGTATCCATTGGAGCATTTAGAGCAACCAACGGCTTTGTATAACTCAAATTCCTCTTTTGGAATACCGATTGAGTCAAAACCTTCAGCGTTCAATATGTCTTCAGGAAATTCCGTTGGCTCTTTGCACTCGGAACATAGGCGACGAGCGAGTCGCTGGGCAATAATCAGGCTTACGGTTGTGGCAACGTTAAAAGCCGGTACTCCCATATTTAGTAATCGGGTCAGGGTTTCCGGGGCTGAGTTGGTGTGCAGCGTGGAGAGCACCAAATGGCCAGTTTGAGCCGCTTTAATGCCAATTTCAGCAGTTTCCAAATCTCGAATCTCGCCCACCATGACAATATCGGGGTCTTGTCGCAGGAACGAGCGTAGAGCTTCAGCAAATGTTAGGCCCACTTTGTTATTCACCTGAACCTGGTTGATACCCTCCAGGTTAATTTCTACCGGGTCTTCCGCAGTAGATATATTTCGTTCCGGAGTATTTAGAATGTTAAGGCCGGTGTAGAGAGATACAGTTTTACCGGATCCTGTAGGCCCGGTAACAAGAATCATACCCTGGGGTTGATGCAAGGCTTCAAGATAAAGTTCTTTCTGGAAATCTTCGTAGCCTAGGGCGTCAATGCCCAGTTGTGCACTGCTGGGATCCAGAATACGAAGTACGATTTTTTCACCGAACAGCGTGGGAAGAGTGTTGACTCGAAAGTCGATCGCTTTTGTCTTCGATATCCGCATCTTGATTCGCCCATCCTGAGGGACTCGTCGTTCAGAGATGTCCATCTGCGACATAACTTTCAGGCGGGCGGCCAATCGTGTTGCCAGTGCTGTAGGGGGTTTGGTGACTTCGTGTAAAACACCGTCGGTGCGAAAACGAATGCGATAGGCCTTCTCGTAGGGTTCAAAGTGAATATCAGAAGCCCCGCCTTTGATCGCATCAAGTAGTACTTTGTTGATAAAGCGAACAATGGGAGCTTCATCGACCTCTTCTTCATCCGAGCTGTCGAGGTCAGCTCCCCCCTCCTCTTCGAGAACCAAGCCATCAAAATCATCGTCCATGTCACCAAGGTCACCCAGGCTGTCTTCAGCACTGGCGACAAATCGTTCCAAGGCAAGATATAACTTGTCGGCTTCGACCAGAATTGCTTCGGTGCCCATCCCGGTATTGAACTTGATCTCATCCAGAGCCCGAATGTTCGTCGGGTCGGCCATAGCCAGAAATAGTCGATTTCCACGCTGATACAGGGGTAGGGCGCTGTGCTTTACGATAAGCTGTTTGTCAACAACATCTTTGGGGGCGGTATCCACAGCGAATGCATCAAGATCGATCAGGGGGGTGCCAAATTCGTCAGCAGCAGCTGAAGCGACAGCTGATGCAGCAATTATATTGCGTTTGACCAGATATTGAACAAGGGGCTCTTTCTCTACCTTGCTTTCGGCAACGGCTTCTTGAGCTTCTTCAAGTGAAATCAGTTTATCTCTGACTAGGCGCTGGGCTAGGCCGCTTAATTGTGGGGCGTCCGCCGACATTGATTTATTCCAAATAGGTTAGTGGTCGATCGCGAAAGCAAGATATTCGATCAAATACTTACAATATAATTCAACTTTATATGATAAGCCTATGTGAAAGCTAGAATTTCATCATATTTATGAAATGAAATTAGTTGTAGTATAGCGTCGCTTTATGCAAAAAGACTGCATAGTCAGCAATAAAGTACCAAGTTTGCCATAGAGTGACACTTTGTGTCACCTTGTGTGAACTGTGTCACACTTTTATCTTATCTGGTATTAGGGTGTGGCCCTTGATACGTCTGCTTTGTGGTCTATATTTTGAAAGTTGGCACGGGCCATGCTTTATGGTCGGTACCTGATCTACTTTTTACGGAGAAATAAATGATGAAGACTGTTCAAAAAGGTTTTACCTTGATCGAACTGATGATTGTAGTTGCGATCATCGGTATTTTGGCTGCTGTTGCTTTGCCTGCTTACCAGGATTACACCTCTCGCACTAAAATGTCAGAGCCTGTAGCCCTTTTGAGCGGTTTGAAGATTGATGTTAGTGCTTACTTCACCGACACTGGCAAATTGCCAACATTGGCTTCTTTGGTTGAGTATGCTGGCCCTAAAGTGACTGCTGGTAAATACGTTGCAGACCTGACCGGTGCTACTGCTGGTACCTTCATTGCTGAAATGAAAGATGGTATCGGTAACAACATTAATCAGACCAAAGTTCAGTTGACCTTCTCTACTGATGCTAATGGCTTGTTGGTTCACACCTGTGGTAAGGCTGGTTCAAACCCAGTGCCTAAGAAATACCTGCCTGCGGATTGTCGCGACGGTTACTAAGTTATCGTTTCAGGTTTTTTACCACCTAAAATCCGGCTTCGGCCGGATTTTTTATGTCTGAAATTTTGCGTTAATTGTCTTGATTTACGCTCGAATGATTAATATGAAACCTCTGTCTTCAGCTCTCCCCTCTTTTTTCTTCTTGTTATGTTTTGTCCTGTTGGCATTTGTGGGGCTTTATTACTCGCCTGGGCTGAGCGGCGGCTTTTGGTTAGATGATTACAGCAATCTACCGCAAATTTTTGATCAGTTGGAATCAGATGGCCTGTTGTATGCAATTGGTAGTGGACATTCCGGGCCTCTAGGGAGGCCCCTGTCATTATTGAGCTTTGCTTTGCAAGCGGATTCCTGGCCAGCGGCAAAACCCTTTATTGCAGCAAATGTCGGGATTCACGCCTTAAATAGCGTGTGCGTCTTTTGCCTCACCTTAATTCTTTTAAGAAATGGGCCCTTGTCATTGAAGGGCAGGGAAAGTCTAGCGTTGGCATTGTTAGTGGCTCTTGTTTGGGCCTGTGCGCCTATTCAGGTGTCTTCAGTTTTGTATATTGTCCAACGCATGACTTTGCTATCTGCGAGTTTTGTTCTTTTGGCGTTATTGGCCTATGTATATGGGCGCCAGTCTGTAGTCCTAGGGCGGCGTAGGTACGGATTTCTATGGATATTCATTGTTGCTCCGGTGATGGGGATTTTGGGGCTTTTTTCCAAAGAGACGGCTTTTTTGCTGGTCGTATACTTGTTGGTAGTCGAATACTGGTTGAGTCGCAAATCAAAAGTTGATGATTGGCTGTTTAGAAGGGTGGTGCTTCCGGTCCTTATCTTCGTATTTGTAGGCTTTTTGGTCTATTTGATGAGCTTGGTTGCCAATAAGGAAGTGTTGTTTTCCAGGAACTTTAACGTTGTTGAAAGGCTTCTGACTGAATCCAGAGTGTTGTGGGAATACTTGGCCCAAATTGTATTTCCTAGAGTTTCCTCATTAGGCTTGTACTTTGATAATTATAAGGTGAGTCGTAGTTTTTTTGAGCCTATGTCTACATTGCTAAGTGTGTTGGCCTGGTCGGGGGTGCTTGCCTGGCTGTGCATTGCAATAGCTCGAGATTATTATATTGTTGCTTTCGGTATTATGTGGTATCTCGGCGGACACCTGTTGGAAAGTACAACATTAAATTTAGAGTTGTATTTTGAACATCGAAATTACTTGCCGGCAGTTGGTGTTTGGTTTGCACTGATGCTTGAAGTCTACCTAATCTGCGGTCGAAAATTTACTGGCTGGCGTAAAGTGGGAATTCTTGCTGCGGGAATGACATACGTGCTTCTTCTAATGGTTCAGGGCAACTATATTGTAAGGCAGTGGGGTACGCCTGATAAATTGGCCTATTACTATTCAAAAGAGCGCCCAGAATCTATAAGAGCTCGTGAGATGGCGCTGTTTGTGTTCCAGTTGCGTGGCAGTATGGAGCTCGTGAAGGAAGAATTGGATTCCATGAACAGGGATTTTCCAGATAACTTAACTGTCAAGCTTATAAGTTTAGAGTATGGTTGTTTATACCCCGATGTTGTGTCTTATCGTTTTGAGTCAAGTATGATTCAAATGGCTAAAGATGCTCAAGTGTCTTCCGGTGCTCTTGGTGCGATTTCAGATTTATTTGACAGGCTGGCTCATACAAAATCTTGCCGAGGTTACAGTGTTGGTGAGTTGCTAGTGCTGGTTGATGCATTAGCAGAGGGAGCGGCTTATCGAGCCAGTCTTGACAATGTTTTTTCACTGAAGGTTGAAATGCTTCTGCATTCTGGTCTGATAGCGGAGGCACTTGAGGTGGCTGACAAAATTAAGGAGCCAACCTACGATATTAAAATTAGAAAGGCTCAATTGTTGGCGAGTCTCGGTAGGCATGAAGATGCTTTGGTGGAACTAAATAAGTTACGTAGCGAGAGTAAGTATTCATTGTTATTGACCTCCCATGCCTCTTACCTGTCTAGTTTTCAAAAACAACTTGAATTAGATATGGCTAAGGCTCCCATAAAGTAATGGCTTTGAGTTGAGCCATTTGATAGAGAGGATTGATGTGTCTCAGGTTTCCGTAGTTATACCAGCAAAGAACGAAGAAAAAGGCCTGTCGAAAGTGCTTCCCGAGCTTGTGGCTTTGAACATTGTGGGGGAGGTGATTGTAGTTGATGATGGTTCAACTGATAATACCGTTAAGATTTGTAGTGAACTTCAAGTTTCTTGTATAAGTCACCCATACAGTATGGGTAATGGTGCAGCGATTAAAACTGGCGCTCGAGCTGCATCTTCTGACGTTATTATTTTTATGGATGCGGACGGTCAGCATCAGCCCAAGGACATTGAGAGAATTATTGAGAAGATGTCCGAGGGCTATGATATGGTAGTAGGCGCGAGGGATCGATCGGGTCAGGCCAGCTATGCGCGTTATCTCGCAAATGGCTTTTATAATAAGTTTGCGAGTTGGATGAGCGAGCATAAAGTTGAAGATCTGACTTCTGGTTTTCGAGCTGTCAATGCCGAAAAGTTTAGGCAGTTTCTATACATGTTACCAAACGGATTTTCCTATCCAACAACTTCAACGATGGCTTTTCTGAGGAGTGGTTATTCTGTTGGGTTTGTGGATATCGATGTTCTAGATCGAGAGGGTAAGAGCCACATTCGCCTATGGAAAGATGGCATTAAGTTCCTCCTTATAATTTTTAAAATTACTACTTTGTACTCACCTTTGAAATTGTTTTCGGGCATTTCGGCTTCTCTGTTTGTATCAGGTGTGGCTTATTACGTATATACCTATCTGTCGTTCGAGCGTTTCACAAATATGGGCTTGGCTCTAGTTTTATCAGCGATGCTGGTCTTCTTGATTGGGTTGATTTCAGAGCAAATATCGACTCTTTTCTATAAGCGTTGAAGTGGCTTTAATATCTGTAGGAGCGGGGAATGGAAGACTATATTGTATTTGGGAAACCAGATATCCAAGAGGCCGAAATCGCTGAGGTTATAGATTCCCTGAAAAGTTGCTGGCTGGGGACAGGGCCAAAGGTTCAGCGTTTCGAAAAAGATTTTTCTGGTTACAAGGGGATGCCTCAAGGCAGTGTCGCGGCGCTGAATTCATGTACCGCTGCACTGCATCTTTCCTTGCTTGCCGCTGGGGTTGGACTTGGAGATGAGGTGATCACAACTGGCCTGACCTTTTGTGCAACGGTGAACAGTATTGTTAACACAGGAGCAACGCCCGTAGTGGTGGATGTTGCGCTGCCTCACTACAATATTGATCCGGAACTTATTCGTAAGTCAATCACTGGGTCGACGAAAGCGGTTGTTGTTGTTCATTACGCAGGCGTGTCCTGTGAGATGACCGAGATCAAAAACTTATGTGATGAGTTTGGGCTAGTATTGATTGAAGACTGTGCTCATGCAATTGAGGGGTATTACGAGGGTAGCCCCCTGGGTATGATTGGTGATTATTCTTGTTTTAGTTTTTATGCGACTAAAAATATCACTACAGGTGAAGGTGGAATGATTTATTCCAGAGATCCTCAAAGCCTTGAGCGCATTAAAACCCTTTCTCTTCATGGGATGAGTGCGGATGCTTGGGGTCGCTTCAGTGATGACGGTTACAATCATTACCATGTAACTGAGCCAGGTTTTAAGTACAACATGATGGATCTACAGGCAGCCGTGGGGATTCATCAATTGGCGAGAATAGATAGTGCTTGGGAGAAACGGCGCGAGTGCTATGAATTCTATCAGATGGAGCTAAAGGGTCTACCGGTAAGTTTGCCAAGACATCATGAATATCATAGTAAGGTTAGTTACCACTTGTTCCCGATTTTGATTGAGAAAGGTGCTTCATTGAGCCGTGATCAGTTGATGCTTAAGCTGCATGAGCGTGGGATAGGCACTGGAGTTCATTATCAGAGCATAATGTCGCAACCTTACTATAAGTCCCGATTTTCCGGTGTTTATCAAACTCCGATTGCTGATGATTTTGGTAACCGGACTATCAGCTTGCCCTTTTCTGCGTCGTTAAGCGAGGGCGAGCGTTCGAGAGTAGTTATCGCTCTTAATGAGCTGCTCAACTCGTGATGAACAATCCTGCCGAAGATACCTTTTTTGGGCATGCTTGGTATGAGCAAGTCGCCAAGGCACTCGGGGCCAGTTATTTAGATCGACCAAAGCAAAAAGGTTTGCGCTTTGGGGTTTCCGGTTTGTCTGTGGTATACCCGATTTTTCCAAGTGGCCTTCATGAGTACGATGAAGATTCACTATTGGCATTGGTTAGTGAATGGAAAGGTGAGCTTTGGGGGGCCTCATTGTTACGGTTCTGTACTTTTATAGATCTGGAGAAAACCCACATCCTGGATGGACGTACATTCTATCGAATTCAAGATTCCACTGTTACTCGAATTTCAGCTTTGCAAGACTGGAGTAAACTCGTGCTGCCATCGAGTCTTCAAAGAAACCTGAAGAGAGCCTGCAAACTAGGTGTATCGATTCGGGACGCAACGTTGGATGATACTGATGCTGTATTTAAGCTCTATCAGACTGCTGTTGAAAGAAATTCTGGTGCTTTAAGGTATACGAGAGCTTATTTCGAGGCTCTCCTGTCAGGAAATCACTCGGACCTTCGTTGTATGCTGGCTTGTGTTGAAGGGGAGTGTGTTGCTATGAATATTGCTGCCTTTCAGGGGAAGCAGGCATTCTATCTTCATGGTGGTTTTGTTGGTGAATTCTCTGAATATAGAGCTCCGGATTTACTCATGTTTACAGCGATAGAGTGGGCAAAGAAAAAAGGGGCGGAGAGTTTTGACTTTATGTCTTCTCCCAGTTCTCAAGCTGGCTTAATAAAATATAAAGAGAAGTGGGGAGGGGAATCCCGGCCTCAATATACAGTCGATATTTGTCGTAGCCGATTTTCTCTTTATGTTTTTGATATGGTTATGAAGGGGCTTGAGCTTAAGAGAAAGATTTATAAATGAAAAGGATCTTATTGATAACGACATCTTTCCCCCAATCCTTTACTGGGCAGGAGGCGGCTGGCACTTTTGTTTTTGACTTTTGCCTGGAGCTTGCAAAGCATGCCGATCTTCATGTTATGCACCCAGGGTCGAAGGAAGGAAGCTGGGAAACAGATGATGGATTTACTGTCCACGGCTTTTGTCCTTCAAGTAAAGCTCTGTCTCTTCTGAAGCTGTATCGGCCGGGCGATGCGGTTCAGATTTTCAATATTTTAAGGAAGGGAAATGCCTTGGCTAAACAATTGGTCAAAGAATACAGTATTGATCATGTCGTTTGCTTGTGGGCGTTGCCGTGTGCTTATTGGGCTAGGTCTACCGGGCTCCCTTATGATGTTTGGGCTCTGGGTAGTGATATTTGGTCACTTGGAAAAATTCCCATAGTTCAATCAGTATTAAAAGGGGTGTTAAAGGATGCTAAATCTCTCTACGCTGATGGATTTCAGTTGGTAGACGATGTCAAAGCATTGTCTGGACGTGAATGCATGTTCCTTCCCAGTTCTAGAAATTTAGGTGAAGTAGAGCAAGAAGAGAGTTCTATTGAGTCTTTGGGAGGATTGAAGCTGGCCTTTCTGGGGCGCTGGCATGAAAACAAGGGTGTTGATCTCTTGATGGCTGCACTTGAGGGCTTAGATGATGCTGATTGGAAAAGGGTGTCGGAGGTTAGAATCGCGGGTGGTGGCCCTATGGAGCAAGAGGTTTTCCAATCGGTAAACAAACTGAAGAAAATAGGACGGCCCGTATCGGTCTGCGGCTACCTAAACAAAAGCGAGGCCGTGGCATTTCTATTGTGGGCGGATTGGTTTATGTTGCCGTCACGCATAGAAAGCGTTCCAGTAGTATTTTCCGATTGTATGCAACTGGATTTGCCAATCGTAGCTATGCCAGTGGGGGATATTCCAAGGCTTATGGAGGCTTACGAAGTTGGTATTTGTTCTCAACGTGTAGATGCTCCAGCTTTTGCAGAAGCTCTAAAGCGAATTTTAAAGGGGGTTTCAGTAACCCCAGGTAGCTTTCGCAAGTGTGCGGAGGAGTTTTCTGTGTCCAGATCGGTTGAAACTTTACTGGATCGCGTGAAGTGAAGAAAAATTCTCTATTGAAGGCTGTGGCGTTCCTTCTGCTTGTGCTGCTGTCAATGTGGTATATGTCGACGGCGTTAGAAGGTGGTTTGCTCGCTTTTAAGCAGTACGTTGGCAGTCTATCTGTTGTAAATGTTTCCTTAGCTTTACTGCTGTCGATGTTGATGTGCCAGATTAAAGCTGAGGTAAACATAGAGTTGTTGGGCAATTCGAATGAAAAGGATTCATCACATTCACAGTTAAGTCTGGCTTATTCCCTGGCTCAGATAATTCGATATTTGCCTGGTAAAGTCCTGGGTGTTCTTACTCAGTCTTTTTACCTGACAGGAAAAGCCTCTTCAGTTGCAATATGGAGGGCGAATGTACTTCAGTTTCTTCTGACCAATGCCAATTCACTACCTGTTCTACTGTTTATTTTTCTTTGCTTTTGGGATGGTGGCCTGCTTTATTTTTTAATTCCTATTTTGGGTTCGGTGACTTTTTTTTATCTGGTTCATTCTAACCTGATGGTTTCAATTCTTAAGAAAGTTCCGATGTTTCGGAAGTGGGCGATTAAGGCGTCGAGCATTGTCGATCTGTCAGGTGTTGGAGCGAAAAAAATATGGTTACTTTTAAATATAGAATGGTTATTGTTTTTTGCCGCTTTCGTTTTCTTGATTGGAGTAGATAGTTGGCAGAAGGCCATCGCTTTGTCAGCTCTGTATTCATCTGCATCGATATTGGCGGCGTTGGTGGTCATTGCTCCTAGTGGTTTGTTTGCCAGGGAAGCTCTTTTTTTGTGGCTTGGCACAATTGCAGGGCTAGATGCGACAGAACTGCTTTCTTTAGGTATCGTCACAAGAATCTTCTTTACGCTTTGCGATTTGCTTTTTTTCGGATTGCGAGCTTGTATTTCTTATGTTTTGAAGGGGGAGAAGTATGAGCAAGGAGAGTAAGTACTGGGATGAATTGGCCGAGCTGGGTGAAAATCAGTCGGTATTTGATCCAAGAGATAGATTTGGGAAGAAGAATGCTTATATAAGATATCTTCGTGATAAAGAATTAAATACATTCTTTTCGGATGCTTTTAAGCATGGCCCAGTTTTTGACTTTGGTTGTGGTTCTGGGAATATTTCTATGAACCTGAATTCAAGGGGAATCGATACATTTGGAATCGATATCTCTGAAGGTTTGCTGAGAATTGCCAGGAATCAGTCTCCCCAAAATCTAGCGAACTTTTGCCAGTTTGATGGGGTAAGCATCCCCGTTGCTGAGGGAGTATTCAGTGATGTTGTTGTATATGTGGTGCTCAGTTACATAAAGGATGATGACGCTCTGCGAGAGGTGGTGTCTCAGCTGTATAACAGCTTGAAGCGGGGCGGTAGCTTTCTATTAATTGAGCAGACGCGAAAAATCCGAAAGCAGGTGGATGAGTTCAAAGTTATCCGCACCAAGCGCGAATATCGTAGTTTGTTTTCGGATATAGGTTTTGAATGTCTCGAGCAACGAGATATGAGAAGTGGCCACTTTCTGCCCTTGTATTTTCTCAGTTTAGGTGTTTCGCTTCCGTTTTCTTTATTGCATAGAATTGAATCTTTTCAACATAAAGTCGTTCCAAACCCTGTTTGGGATTATCGTGAGACTGTATTTAGGTTTGTAAAACATAATGAATAGTAAGCAATTCGACTGCGTTATTATTGGGGCGGGTCCGGCGGGCTTAAGTGTTGCTTATCATCTAAAGAAGTTAGGTGTTGAATTTGCATTGCTTGACCGAGAGGGTGTTGGTTCTTCCTGGAAGAGGATGAATGATAGTTTGAAGCTGGTAAGCCCATGGTGGACAAATATGCTGCCAGGGACTGCTCTTAACCCTTTTTATGCATTTAAAAAGCACTCTCGATCGTCTTTTGTAAAGTACCTTGAGTCATATTATAAGGAAAAGGAGCTTGGGCCTCTGATAACAGAGAATGTCAATGCTGTACGTAAAGGGGAAGAAGGTTATTTGCTTGAAACGTCGAATGGTGAAATTAAGTGCCGTGCTGTCGTTTGTGCAAGTGGATATTTTGGAAACCCGTACATCCCCGAAATAGAAAGTGACGGTTCGGTTGACGTTTTTCATGCTAGTTCATTTAAAAACGTTGATCAACTGCTTGAGCGTGGTGTATCCAGTGTGTTAGTGGTTGGGAGGCGTGTTACTGCTGGCCAGCTTGCTGAAGAGTTGTGTTCATCGGGGATTTCTGTTTCCTTGTCCTCTAGAGGGGGGGTGGAAGTCAAGAAAAACGATACACTTTATGGAGCGCTTCGAGAGCAGGTTTACTTTTTCTGGGAGAGTTTAAAGCTGTTTTGTAAGCCTGATTTGAAGGGGGATTCTTATCCTGTAATGGATGGCGGAAAAATTAGAGGATATATATGTTCAGGTGAAATTCCGGTATACGGGGCTCCAAAGTCTATTGAGTCGGGGCAGGTATTTTTAGAAGAAGGGATTCATCCCCTCAATGTCGATACTGTTTGGCTTGCAACTGGCTATCAGCCGAAACTAGAGTACTTGGAGGGGCTTGACTTGGCAATCCAAGACGGTGAGATGGCTGAAATATCCAGTCATTTGGAAGAAGAGTACCCAGGATTGTACTTTATTGGATTTGATAACTTGTTTAATTTTACCAGTAGATATCTTCGGGGAATAAGGCGAGATAGTAGAAGAATCGCCGATAGAGTTAAATTGAGTCTTGGTGAAATTTAAAGCCGACAAGTCTGGCGTAATAGGGGGTGCCTGTAATTGGAACAGATTTTGCGTAAGCGTGCTGTACTGTTATCCATGGGCATGGCACCGAATGAAAATATATTCTAAAAATAAAGGGTTTTCTTTGATAGAGCTAATGATTGTAATTGCAATAATTGGAATTCTGGCAACGGTCGCACTTCCGGCATATCAAGATTATACATCCCGAGCGAAGGTCGCCGAGCCAGTAGGTCTAATGAGGGCGATGAAAACTGATATCCACAAATATGTAGGAGAAAAAGGCAGTTTTCCTACTGTTGCTGAGCTTAATGACTATATAGGCGTTAAGGTTTCGAGTGGGAAATTTACTGCAAGCATCGGTGATGGTGCTCCAGGTGTCTATATCGCTACGATGAGAGACAATATTGGCGCTAGAATCAGTGGTTCTACTGTTGCCCTGCATTTTGCTACTAATAGTGATGGGTTGCTTAACCATACCTGCAGGCCGGGAGGAGTTAATCCGGTACCCAATGAGTATTTGCCTTGGGAGTGTCGCTCAACTCCCTAATGTGTTGACAAATTTTGTCACATGTCGCTCGTAAGTTGTCACCCTGTCTGAAGTAGGGTGATATTGACTTCAGGTAGGAAATCACGAGTAGGCCCTGACGTCGACAAAGTGTCCCTCGCATTTTTCACACTCTGGCCGGGACAGAGAGTATATCGAGTTCTAGTTCTTTGAGTGTACACCCCTCTATACCAAGATAGTTGAACATAACATATGATTAAAAAACAGGCGTTATTGGCAGCGTTCACATTAGTATTTATGTTGTCAGGATTTTCCGGACTTATTTATGAATCTATTTGGTCTCACTATTTAAAATTACTCCTTGGCCATGCATCCTATGCGCAAGTATTGGTGTTGGCAATCTTTATGGGAGGGATGGCAATCGGTTCGATGGTCGCAGCGAAGCTGTCGAAGAGGCTCACGAATTTAATCTTGTGCTACGGTGTTGTGGAATTATTGGTAGGGATACTGGGCATTCTTTTCCATAGTGTTTTTACAGCTACCCAATCCTTTACGTTTAACCATTTGATCCCCTCTCTTGGGTCCCCGGAATTCGTCCACATTGTAAAGTGGTCTATAGCTGCGGTTTTAATATTGCCTCAGTCCATAATGCTGGGTGCTACCTTCCCATTGTTGACAGTGGGCATCTTACGGAAATTCCCGGAGCAACCTGGCAATACGATTGCAAAGCTATACTTTGCAAATAGCTTTGGGGCCGCCATCGGTATATTGTTTAACTCCTTCGTAATTTTACCTGCTGTGGGTTTACCTGGGTCTGTAATGACCGCTGGGATTATCAATATTATTTTGTCGGTCATCGTTTATAGGATGGTTAAAGGCGACAATTTTCCTCAGCAGCCAGTTAAGCTGGAAAGTGTAAACTCGATCAACAAGTATCTTCTGGTTATTGCGGGATTAACCGGCGTTGCTTCTTTTCTCTATGAAATAGCCTGGATCCGCATGCTAACTATGGTGTTGGGTGGTTCCACTCATTCCTTCGAGATTATGTTAGCTGCATTTATTCTTGGCTTGGCCATAGGCGGCTTTTGGATTCGGAAGAAGATTGACAGATTTAAAAATCCAATAATTGCTCTGGCTTTGATACAAATTACGATGGGAGTTTTGGCTATTTTGACCATTCCCCTATACGGCAAAACTTTTGACTTTATGAGTTTTGTCGTTAGTGCAATTGATAGAACAGATGAGGGGCATTTCCTCTACCTATTGTTTAGTCTACTAATTTCCTTGTTAGTAATGCTACCCGCTACAATTTGTGCGGGCACAACTCTTCCACTTATCAGCTATTTGTTAATTCAAAATAAGTCTGGTGATTCCTCAATCGGAAGGGTTTACGCTTGGAATACAATAGGAGCTATTGTAGGTGTTGCTCTTGCTTCGCAGATAATTATGCCAATTTTAGGTTTAAAATCCGTTATTGTAATCGGTGGCGGAATTGATTTATTACTAGGTGCTTTTTTGTTGTGGGTGTATCGAGATAAGCTCGAAAATAAGCGTGTGGTAGTCGGTCTTGTGTCAAGCTCCGCTGTGATAGTCTTAGTCTTCTCATCCGTTGTTTTTGATACTAAACGAATGGCATCAGGTGTTTTTCGTTACGGTATGAACCTGCAAACAGATAATTCTGAGGTGGTTTTTCACGAAGATGGAAAAACTTCAACAGTTGCCGTAAAGCGTGTGGGTAACACTTATGTATTGGTTAACAATGGAAAACCCGATGCGGGTATTTTGTTGACGCAACCTGGTGAGGATGCTCGATATTCAGCCGATGAGCCTACGATGGCATTGTTAGGTGCGCTGCCATACGTTTACAAGCCGGACGCTAAGCTCATTGCTAATATTGGGATGGGGTCCGGGATGACTGCACATACCGCCTTGTTGAATCCCGATGTTACAAGGGTGGATACGGTTGAAATTGAAGAAGAAGTCTTCCATGCTGCAAAATTATTTGAAAGTAAAGTCGGTAAAATTTTTAACGACTCCAGAAGCAAGGTTATTATTGAAGATGCCAAGACTTACTTCGCAGCGTCACAAAGCTCTTATGACGTGATTATCTCTGAGCCGCCAAACCCTTGGGTGAGTGGTGTTGCGGGTCTGTTTACTGAAGAGTTTTACAAAGATATTCAAAAATACCTGAGTGATGATGGTGTTTTGGTTCAGTGGATGCACGTTTACGAGTTAAACCCAGAATTGTTGGCGACTGTCTATAAGGCGCTGGAGAACAGTTTTGAAGATATTCATATCTATCAAGTGGCAACTAGTGATTTTGCATTCGTCGCGTCTAATAAAACTCTGGTTTCGGATTTCAATACCCTTTTTGAGATAGATGCCTTGTCTGATGAGCTAAAGAAGATAGATGTGATGAGCTCGGAGGATATTGAGTTTCGAAAGTTAGCCGGCAAGTCTGTTTTGGCTGCATTATTTGAATCTTTTCCTGTGCCGGCTAATTCCGACTACTTCCCTGTTCTTGACTATGGAGCAAGTAAGGCTCGTTTTAAGCAGGAGACAGCAACTGGAATAACACAATTGCGGAGTGCGAAGTTGCTGCGTGAGGTCAGTGATGAGAAGTTTTCCGAGATTGAACGGGTTATGGAAACGGTACTTATTGAAGATTCTGAAAAGTACAATTTGATTCAAGAATTTGATAGAAGATTGGAAGAGAATTTGCTGCGTGGTTTTTCGATTGAAAGTTTAGATGATAATCGAAGTAGACACTCTGGTTGGGCTGCCACTTATTTAAAGACCTGTGCACGGGATATTTCCACCTTTAAAGAGTCTAGCTCTGAAAAGATAATCGAAGTTGTTGGTTGGCTGTTTGGTTTTTATCCGGATGCTAAAATGTTAAAGCTTCTTGATGATCTCGAGTCTTGTAACATAAATAGATTGAGTAATTTGGCGCAGAGCTGGGTAAAGATCCACAAGTTGTGGCTCAAGCAGGATTATCTTTCAGTGAAAGAAGTGTCAGATTCCATCTTGGAGAAAGAAAGTTTGGATTCAAGCTTTTCGAGGAGAGTTCTCTCCTTTAATCTGGCTGCTCAAATTAAACTTGGTGAGAAGAAACAGTTTTCGAGATCTGTCAGCCCTCAGGGTTATAAAAATATGATGAAGGATATGGAGCTGAGAAGTCTAATTTTCCTTTCTGAAAAAGGAATTTAACCTGTTTGGATTAAGCAGGTACCACATGTCGTGATGCCTGCTGTTTCTCTAACACTCAATAATATTCACCGGCACTTCCAGCACATTCACGGCCAGTCCGCCGCGGGATGTTTCTTTGTACTTTTCCTGCATGTCGCGACCGGTGTCGCGCATGGTTTTGATGACTTTGTCGAGGGAGACGAAGTGTGAGCCGTCCCCTCGCAGTGCCATTCGGGCGGCGTGGATGGCTTTAATGGCGGCCATGGCGTTGCGTTCGATGCAGGGTACCTGTACTAGACCGCCTATAGGATCGCAGGTCAGGCCCAGGTTGTGTTCCATGGCGATTTCGGCCGCGTTTTCTACTTGAGCCGGGCTTCCTCCCAATACCTCGGCCAGGCCGCCAGCGGCCATTGAGCAGGCTGAGCCGACTTCGCCCTGACATCCGACATCTGCGCCAGAGATGGATGCATTGCGTTTGTATAGCGTACCGATAGCTGCGGAGGTCAGTAGAAAGTTCTGAACACCTTCATCATTGGCACCGGGTACAAAGCGAATGTAGTAGTGCAGCACCGCGGGGATAATACCGGCGGCGCCGTTTGTGGGAGCTGTAACCATTCGGCCGCCAGCGGCGTTCTCTTCATTTACCGCGAGTGCGTATAGAGTTACCCAGTCTAATGTGGTGAGTGGGTCAGCCAATGAAGCTTCCGGGCGACTGAGCAGTTGCTGCTGCATTTCCCGGGCGCGTCGCTTAACTTTCAAGCCTCCCGGCAATAAGCCTTCGTGACGTAGGCCGTTGTTAACGCATTCCTGCATGACCGCCCAAATGTCCATCAGGCCCTTGGCGGTCTCCGCTTTGGGACGCCAGGCTTCTTCGTTATGCCACATGACGTCCGAGACACTAATCTGGTGTTTTTTACATATCTCCAATAATTGTGCGGCGGAATCAAATTTGTAATCTGACGGACGTGGATCGTCTGTGACAGCATCTACCTGTGCTGTTTGTTCGCCAACGATAAAGCCGCCGCCAACGGAATAGTAGGTTTTCTCCAGCAGCAGTTCACCATTTTGGTCATAGGCTTGAAAGCCCATTCCATTCGGGTGGTAGGGCAGGGTTTTCCGTCGGTGAAGAATTAAATCGTCACTTTCGTTGAAGTCGATAATGCGTTCGCCAAGAAGCTTAAGAAACTTTTCCTCGCGCGCTTCTGTGACCATGCGGGCAATGTTGTCGACGTCGACATCTTCCGGGGTTTCGCCAAGTAATCCCAGAATAACCGCTTTTGCCGTCCCGTGGCCGACACCGGTAGCGCCCAAGGAACCGTACATATCGGAATGAATGCGAGCGGTCTGCTCAAAGACATTGGCTTTTTTAAGAGCCAGGCAAAATTGTTTTGCCGCTCGCATGGGGCCCACGGTATGGGAGCTGGAAGGGCCAATGCCCACTTTAAACAAATCAAAAACACTGATGGCCATATGGCGCTAATCCTCGGCTAAATCGGTAAAGCTGCTTTTGTTTTAGTGTTGTTGTCGTTTGGCTTCCAGCAGCGTGTTTTTATCCTGTAGGGCTTGAGGTGGTGCTTACCACTTCAAAATAACTTTTCCGCTCTGACCCGACAACATGGTGTCAAAGCCCTGTTGGAACTCGTCGACATCAAACTGGTGGGTGATTACGGGACTTAGGTCCAGGCCGGATTGCAGCAGGCACGCCATTTTGTGCCAGGTATCAAACATCTCGCGTCCGTAGATACCTTTAATGGTCAGGCTTTTAAAAATAACCTGGTTCCAGTCGATGGCCATATCGTCGGGTGGAATTCCGAGCATGGCGATTTTGCCGCCGTGAATCATATTTGTCAGCATGCTTTGAAAAGCGCTTGGAACACCGGACATTTCCAGTCCCACATCAAAACCTTCGGTCATGCCAAGATCGGCCATGGTGTCTTCCAGGGATTCTTTGGCAACGTTTACCACCCGGCTGGCGCCCATTGTTTCTGCCATAGCCAGGCGATGGTCATTAATATCGGTAACGACAACATGGCGTGCGCCAACGTGACGGGCAATGCCTGCGGCCATAATGCCGATGGGGCCTGCGCCGGTGATCAGGACATCTTCTCCGGTGAGGTCGAAGCTCAAAGTGGTGTGGACGGCATTTCCAAACGGATCGAAAATAGAGGCCATTTCATCACTGATATCTTCAGGGATCTTGAAGGCGTTTTCCTCGGGTAGGGTCAGGTATTCGCCAAAGGCACCAGGAATGTTTACGCCAATACCTTGGGTGTTGGCGCAGTAATGGCGTCGGCCGGCGCGGCAGTTCCGGCAGTGTCCACAAGTAATATGACCTTCGCCAGAAACACGATCCCCTATTTTAAAAGACTTCACGCCTTCACCAACGGCAACCACCTCACCGACAAATTCGTGGCCAACCACCATCGGTGTCGGGATGGTTTGTTGCGACCAGCTATCCCAGTTGTAGATATGGATATCGGTACCGCAAATCGCGGTCAATCGGGTTTTGATCAACAGATCGTTAACACCGGGCTTTGGGGCTTCTACGTCCGTCAGCCAGATACCGGGTTCAGGGTGTAATTTTGATAGTGCTTTCATCGTCTTTTATCTCATAAACCTTTGTGGCGCACCTTGAGGCGGCCAGCCGGAATTAAATAATGTCGAGTTCTTTGCCCACTTCAATAAAGGCATTAATCGCGTGATCCAATTGTTCCTGGCTGTGCAGCGCTGACATTTGTGTGCGAATACGTGCTTCTCCGCGAGGAACGACCGGGAATGAGAAGCCAATAACATACACGCCTTTTTCGAGCAGTTTGTCGGCCATCTCACTGGCTAATCGAGCATCGCCAATCATTACCGGAATAATGGCGTGGTCGGCACCCGCCAGAGTGAATCCGGCTGCGCTCATTTTTTCGCGGAAATACCCGGCGTTTTTCCATAGCTGCTCACGCAGTTGAGGCTCTTCACGCAGTAACTCAAGAACCTTCAGAGAAGTGGCAACAACGCCAGGGGCCACCGAATTGGAAAACAGGTATGGGCGTGAACGCTGACGCAGAATCTCGACCACTTCTTTTTTCGCTGCGGTAAAACCACCAGATGCGCCGCCAAGGGCTTTACCCAGAGTGCCGGTGATGATGTCGACACGATCCATAACCTTGCAGTATTCATGGCTGCCGCGACCGTTCTCGCCGACAAAGCCAACCGCATGGGAATCATCCACCATGACCAATGCATTGTATTTATCAGCCAAGTCACAAATGGATTCCAGATCGGCAATAATGCCATCCATGGAAAACACACCGTCGGTGGCGATCAGTTTGAAGCGCGCGCCCTCCGCTTCGGCCTTTTGCAACTGGGCTTCCAGCTCGCTCATATTGTTGTTGGCGTAACGATAGCGCTTAGCCTTACATAGACGGACGCCATCAATGATGCTCGCGTGATTCAAGGAATCACTGATAATGGCATCTTCAGGGCCCAAAATAGACTCAAACAAGCCGCCATTTGCATCGAAACAGGATGGGTAAAGAATGGTGTCTTCCATTTTCAGGAAATCACTAAGTTCATTTTCCAACTGTTTGTGGATGGTTTGGGTACCGCAAATAAAACGGACAGAAGCCACACCAAAACCATAATCGTCAGCGGCTTGCTGAGCGGCTTTAATCAAGGTGGGGTGATTGGCAAGGCCAAGATAATTGTTTGCACAGAGGTTGATGACTTGCTCGCCAGCAACTTCAATGGAGGTGCTCTGTTGGGAGCTGATAAAGCGCTCCTGTTTATACAGCCCGTCCGCTTTAATCTGCTCAATTTGAGTTTGCAGGCTGTGATAAAATTCGTTTTTGCTGGAGCTCGGCATAGTTACTTATCCTGGCGTATTAAATCGTTAGCGTGTATTGGGTGCATGTGTCGGACATTTACACTGTGCAAACAGGCATGAAATAGAGCATTTAAGCTTAGCAGAGCCTGTAAAATTGCCATGTTATAAGGCTGCTTTATGCTGAGCAATCAAACTCTAGTTAGAAGAATGAATTTGGTAGAAATGTCGGATAATGGCGTTTTTTTAGAGAATTGTGCTGCGCGAATCCCCCTGCAAGGTGGTGGTATTTTGCCTGGGGCCAGCGTTTGAGCCGTGATTCTTTAGGCATTAAATCAGCGTGTTCATGCGGTTTTTATTGTTTGTTCTGTATAAGGTATGGGTTCATTGGAAAATTCCGACCGTCTTGGATTGAAAGTCAGAAAGCACAAGTGGGATCCAGGTGGTGTTCCAAGGGTGGGTGTCAGCGCCTGTCTGCTGGGTGAGGCGGTTCGTTATGATGGTGGGGACAAGGCTTCGGACTTGCTTCAGACGCGGCTTTCAACGCTATTGTGCTGGCAAGGTTTTTGTCCCGAGCTGAACGCAGGCATGGGCGTGCCTCGCCCGACCATTGGTCTTTATCAAGACGGTGACGAGACCCGGCTCAAATTCAATCCAGGCCAGTCTGTCGAACTGGATGTGTCCAAAGATTTAAAACCAATGCTGATCGAAGGCTGTGAAACGTTTCTCGCTGAGGCGGGTACGTTGGATGGCTATGTTTTTATGCAGCGCTCACCCAGTTGCGCCTTGGGTTCTGCGCCCTTACATGGATCTTTTGCTTCAGAACAGCAGCAATACCTGGATGGTGTTTTTGCGGCGGAACTTAAGCAAAGGTACGCCTACTTACCCCTTGCGCAGGAATGCGATCTGCAGGAGCCTCGAAGATTGGACCACTTTCTCAGTGCTGTGTTCGCCTGTCAGCGTTTGCGCGATGTTGTTAGCCGTCAGTCCTTTGCCGACCTACTGAAATTTCACGGGCGCTATAAATATCTCTTGATGGCCCACAGTGTGCCGGCCTATAAAAAGTTGGGCCGTTTATTGGCAAAGCGCAACGCTGAAAACGTTGCCGAGCAGATCGAAAGTTATCGCTTTGATTTTATGGCAGCCATAAACACCAGGTCGAGTAAAGGTGGCGAAGTAAACGCCTTGATGCATATGATGGGGTATATCAAAAATGAGCTTGATGCGGACGTGCGGCAAGGTTTGCTTGCGCGTATGGATGCGTATCGGCAGGGCAAAATAGCGTTGCAGCCCATTGTTGATGAGTTGCATGGCTATGTTAAGCGTTGGGGAAGTGACTATATACAGCAGCAATACTATTGGCAGCCGCACCCGCTCAGTCAATCCTTGCGGGCGCAACTGTCATAAGGGCGTTGTTTTTCTTACCCTATTGTTTATCCCTTGCCGCCGATGGGTAAACCGACATCTTCTTTCACACTTTCAATCACGATGTAGGTATGAGTTTGCGCAACACCCGGTAGGTCGACCAGCTTGCCCAGTACATCGCGATAGGACTCCATATCTTTCATGCGGAGTTTTACCAAATAGTCGAAACCGCCAGCGACCATATCGCATTCAGCAACCTGGGGAAGCGTCACGACCGCCTGTTTAAAGTTGTCAAAGACATCTCCTGTCGTGCGATCCAGAGTAACTTGCACATAGGCCACCATCGCCAGATCGAGCATAGTGGCATCAAGCTTGGCACCATAGCTGCGAATATAACCTTCGGCTTCCAATCTTCTAACGCGCTCGAGGCAAGGGCTGGGGCTCAAGTGTACGCGGTTGGCCAGTTCCACATTGGAAATACGACCTTCCTTTTGAAGGGTATTCAAAATAACCAGGTCAGTGCGATCTGGCTTAAATGGTTTTTCACTCTTTAATTTACGGCTCATAGATCAAGGCTCGGCAATAGGTCTAAGTACATAAATCCTAAGGGATTATCTTGTTTTCAGGCGTTAATCTCGAATTCTAATAAAGACTATAATTCCGCATACTTTATGCAGTTCAAAATATTGTGCTATTTAATTGCCTTATTTGCAATCTAATTCTGAGGTTGAATCTCTATAATGCCGAATATTCGAATTTTGGTATTTGGAGCCTCAATGCTATATCCAGAGAATCACAGCGCCCAGAGTAATCTGCGCCAACAAATACGCGATGCTTATCGCCTGGACGAGAACCAAGTGGTTGAAAACCTGTTGGCTCAAGACGAGGTGGATGCCATCTCTCGTGCGAAAATCTGGCAAAAAGCCCGTGATCTTATTCTGCATATTCGTAAAGAGCAGGAAGGTAAAGGTGGCGTCGATGCGCTGTTGCAGGAGTTTTCCCTGTCGACCGATGAAGGCATTGTTCTGATGTGTCTGGCCGAAGCTTTGTTGCGTGTGCCCGATAAGGACACCATGGATCGTTTGATTCGCGACAAGTTATCAGCCGGTGACTGGGATTCCCATTTGGGTAACTCGGACTCTTTATTTGTGAACGCTTCTGCCTGGGGTTTGTTGCTGACCGGGAAAATGGTGAGCTACAGCGACGACAGCAAACGTCGTAACTTTGGCATTCTCAAACAAACCATGGGTCGTGTAGGTGAGCCTGTTATTCGCCGTGCGGTTCGGTACGCAATGCAAATTATGGGTACTCAGTTTGTTCTGGGCACCACGATTATACAGGCCTTAAAACGTGCTGCGGAAGAAGAGGCCAAAGGTTATCGCTATTCCTATGATATGTTGGGTGAAGGTGCGCGAACCGATGCCGATGCGCAACGTTATTTCCAAAGTTATATGGATGCTATCGAAGCGATCGGAAAGGCGGCGGCTAACGCTGGCCCCGAAGAAAGTCCGGGTATATCGGTAAAACTGTCCGCGATTCACCCTCGTTATGAATTTTCCCATCGTCAGCGTGTGATGGATGAATTGGTCCCGCGTCTGAAAGAACTGGCGCTTGCGGCCAAGCGTTATGACATTGGCTTTACCGTCGATGCTGAAGAGGCTGATCGTCTGGATCTCTCTTTCGACATTATCGAAGCGGTTTACTTAGATGAAGACCTGGCTGGTTGGGAAGGCTTTGGTCTGGCCATTCAGGCGTACCAGAAGCGTGCCCACTTGGTAATCGATTGGATTATCGGCCTCGCTCGTAAGGGCGGTCGTCGTATTATGGTGCGCTTGGTGAAGGGGGCCTATTGGGATTCCGAAATCAAATGGAGCCAGGAAGAAGGGCTGGACGGTTATCCGGTCTTTACCCGCAAAGCTTCTACGGATGTCAGTTATCAGGTTTGCGCCCAGAAACTGCTGGCCGCAAGAGATTGCGTGTTCCCACAGTTTGCCACGCATAATGCTTATAGCGTTGCCAGCATTCTCGCCATGGATAGCGAGCGAAAAGGTTTTGAATTTCAGCGTTTGCACGGTATGGGCGAAGCGCTTTACGAAAACATGGTGGCGGATGAGGGCATTAGCTGTCGCATCTATGCGCCTGTTGGCGAGCACGCCGATTTGCTGGCGTACCTGGTGCGCCGTTTGCTCGAAAACGGAGCCAACAGTTCTTTTGTGAACAACATTGTAGATGAATCGATTCCCGTTGAGTCCTTGTTGGAAGATCCCTTTGCGACCGTCGAATCCTGGAAAGAGAAAAGCAATTCGGTTATTCCGCTTCCTGAAGATATTTTTGAAAATGAATTTTCACAACCGCGTAAAAATTCAACTGGCTTTGATCTGACAGACTGCAATCACACCGAGCCTGCTAAAGCCGCTCTGGAGGCTTTGGTCTCAAAATGGTTGGATTCCGCAGGTACTCAGGATGGAGATCATGCGGTTGTGAACCCGGCGAACCATTCGGAAACAATAGCACGCCTGCGTTTTGACAATGCCGACAGTGTTGAAGCCAAACTACAGCAAGTTGAGTCAGCCCAATCGGCATGGGAAGGCCGCGCTGTATCTGAGCGTGCTGCATTGCTGAATGTTATGGCCGATGCGCTGGAGCAACATCGTGATGAGTTTCTTGCGTTGTGCGTGAAAGAAGCGGGCAAGTCGGTTCCCGATGCCGTTGCTGAAATTCGCGAAGCGGTGGATTTTTGTCGTTACTATGCCCGCCAGGCAGAACACTTGTTTGCGGATTATGATGTGCAATCCCGAGGTGTGGTTTTGTGTATCAGTCCGTGGAACTTTCCATTGGCTATTTTCCTGGGCCAAGTTGCCGCCGCTCTTGTCACGGGGAACACGGTTTTGGCCAAGCCAGCGGAGCAAACCAGCTTAGTGGCCCTTCGCTGCATTGAACTGTGGCGTGAAAAAGGGCTACCAGCCGATGCGTTGCAGTTGATTATTGGCCCTGGCAAACCCGTCGGTGAGCAGTTGGTACCGGATGCGCGAATTCGCGCCGTAATGTTTACCGGCTCAACGGCAACTGGCCAATGGATTAATCAGACTTTGGCTGCCCGTGAAGATAATGCCATTCCTCTGGTTGCCGAAACCGGTGGTCAAAACGCGATTATTGTGGATTCCACAGCCTTGCCAGAGCAGGTTGTCGACGATGTAATGTCTTCGGGCTTCCAGTCGGCTGGTCAGCGTTGCTCGGCATTGCGAGTTTTGTTTCTGCAGGAAGATATCGCGGACAAAGTAATTACTATGATCAAAGGCGCCATGGCAGAACTGCATGTTGGTGATCCGCAGTGGCTCAGTACCGATGTTGGTCCGGTGATCGATGGTGCGGCCTTGGCGCGACTTCAAACTCACCAAACCCGTCTGGCAGAGATGCCGAACGCCCAGGCTCGCCTGCACTTTGCTTGCCCGGTGTCTTCTGATTTGCCAGAAGGTAATTACTTTGCGCCACACCTCTACGAGTTAAACAGCCTTGATCTGTTGCATGAGGAAGTGTTTGGGCCGGTTGTTCATGTGGTTCGCTTTAAAGCGAATGAATTGGATGATGTGATTGCACAGATTAATCGTGCAGGCTTTGGTTTGACATTGGGTGTCCACAGCCGTATCGAAGCTGTGTGCGACAAGGTGGCTCTGCAAGCCAAGGTGGGTAATGTCTACATCAATCGCAATATTATTGGTGCGGTTGTTGGGGTTCAGCCCTTTGGCGGGCGCGGTTTATCCGGAACCGGTCCAAAGGCTGGTGGTCCAGCCTATTTGCAAGCACTGGTGATGGCGAAGAGCGTCTCAACGCCTATTGATTTGCACATCCCTGAAATCAATCAGTCCACTGAGGCGGAACAAGCTTTTGCTTTGGTTGCGAAGGCCCAGGCCCAGTGGAACAGCCTTGGTTTTGATGCGCGTTTGAATCGATTGCGCCGTTTGCTGGCCAATATGGCCAATCTCGAATCTCTGCCAAATCTGGAATCCATGCTTGAGAACAGTCAGGACCTCCTGCAAAGCATGGATGAGAAATTCTCAGCAGTAAAATGTTTGCCTGGACCCACCGGGGAAAGCAATCTGCTGGGGTATGACGCCCGTGGTGTGTTGTTGGCGACGAAAGCAGAAGGGCAAACTTATTGCCAGTTTTTCGCACCACTGATGTCGGCCTTGTTAGCCGGTAACGGTTTACTGGTGCACCTGCAGAGTGACGACCAGGAGTTGTTCCAACACCTGAACGTTTTTGCCAAGCAAGCTGAAATTCCGACTGATTTGATTCGAGCGGTCAATGATCAGGAAATGGCATCGGTTCTGTCCGTGCCGGCCTTGGCAGGGGTTGTGTTACCTGCGTTCAGCGTTCGCTTGCAAGGTGTGTTGGCGCAGCGTGAAGGTGCAATTCTGCCCCAGATTCAGGCCTGTGACCCTTTCTTTGAGCAGCGTTTATTGGTCGAGAAAACCATTACCACGGATACCACCGCAGCTGGCGGTAACGCTTCTCTGATGTCGATTTCGGAAGACTGAAGCCCGGCTGGTTTGGGTAAACGTTTTTGCTATCTCCCGCAACGGCTGTAACGCCGAAGCATCTTCCGCCCGGCTAAGCTCTAGCCGGGCTTTTTTTATTGGGCATTATTTGTTTAACTGTGCGCCGTTCGCAGAGTAAGTAAACACTACACACAGAGGTGCAATAATAAGCGCCAGAATAAGACCTTAGAGCAGTTCTAAACTAGGTGAGAAGACTATGAATACAGCCGTTTCCATTGCCAGTGATTTTGATGGTGGCAATATTGTTGTTAAAGACGCAAATCACCCAGAGGAGATTCGTCTGGAGATTCGTCGTGATATCGCCGCTGATTATTTTCAGTGGTTTTACTTTTCCGTAAATACCCAGGCAGGGCAACAGCTGGGATTTAGTCTGGATAACGCTGAAAAAGCGTCCTATAGCGATGCTTGGGATGGCTACAATGTGGTAGCTTCCTACGATCGTGAATCCTGGTTCCGTGTGCCTGCGGAGTATAAAGATGGCAAGCTTATCTGGCAGCATATGCCGGAACAGGATCAGGTGTATTACTCCTATTTTGCACCTTACGATAAAGCCCGCCACCAACAACTGTTGAGCTTTATTGATGAGCACGACCGTTGTGAGCAGATTGATCGTTGCACGACGGTAGATGGCCACAGCGTTGAGCTGTTTAAATTCTCCGCCGGCGAAAGTTCTGCGCAAAAACGTAAGCTTTGGCTGATCGCGCGCCAGCATCCCGGTGAAACCATGGCCGAATGGTTTATGGAAGGCTTGTTGAAAAAACTGTTCACGCTGCCAAACAGCGAAGCACTGTTGGCCGGAGCGGATATTTATTTTGTCGTCAATATGAATCCGGACGGTTCATGGGCGGGTAATCTGCGCACCAATGGTGCCGGCACTGATTTGAACCGCGCCTGGCAGGACCCGAGCGAGGAAAGCAGCCCTGAAGTTTTAATGGTACGTAATGCCATGGATAAAATTGGCGTTGACATGTTCCTGGACATTCACGGCGATGAAGAGTTGCCTTATGTTTTTACCGCAGGCTGTGAAGGTAACCCGGGTTATTCTTTGCGTCTGCAGGAGCTGGAAGAGCGCTTCCGTCGTCGCTATCAGGAAATCAATCCCGATTTTCAATCCGTTTATGGCTATGACAAAGACGAGCCAGGCAAAGCCGACCTTCGAATCGCCTGTAATCAGGTGGGTCAGCGTTTCGATTGTTTAGCGTTCACCATCGAAATGCCCTTTAAGGACAATGCCAACATTCCCGACCCTCAAGAGGGCTGGTCTCCAGAGCGTTCCAAAAAGCTGGGTGTGTCGACTCTGGAATTGATGGCCGAGTTGCTGCCTGATCTCCGATAGGAGGATTCATATGGAGTGCAGGCTTCCTGCACTCCAATTGCTTGTTTGTCGCTGACACCCCAATCGGCAATCAATTAGCCCAGGAGTTTCTTTGCGTAACGCTCAATGCGATCGAAAGCCGGTTTCAATACATTGATTGGCTGAGCGAGTGATACACGAACATAATTCGTTGTGCTCTGGCCAAAGCCAATGCCTGGCAATACAGAAACTTTTTCTTTCTTTAATAAATCTTCTGCGAAACGCAATCCGTTTTCCGCCAGTTCATCGACTTTGATCATCACAAACATGCCAGCTTTGGGCACTTGGCAGGAAATACCCGGGATGCTGTTTACGCGCTCGCAAACGTAGTTGCGACGTTGGCGATACTCTTCTCGAACGCCCTGGATATATTCTTCGTCATTGGTCAGGGCAAAGGCGGCAGCATCTTGCACAAACTGACAGCAACCGAAGATGGTGGAGGATGTGAAATCCAGCAAGCGCTGGGAAAATTGAGTGCTGGCCACGGTCCAGCCCAGGCGCCAGCCCGTCATGGCGTGGGACTTCGACAGACCATCAATAATAACCACATTGTCCAGCTTTGCCGCCGCTTTGCGCAGGGAAGTGTGGGCTTCATCGAAGGTAATCATAGAGTACACTTCATCGCACACCAGCCAGAGGTTGTTTTCCAAACAGAAATCAGCCAGATCTCTCAGTTGCTGTTCGCTGATCATATTGCCGGCCGGGTTGCCCGGTGTGTTGATAAATACGACGCGAGTTTTTTCGGTAACGGCGGCTTTGACGCGATCAACGTCCAGTTCAAAATGATTTTCGACATCCAGTTCAACTGGAACCACATTAACGTTAAGTGCCTTGAAAATACCTTCGTAACCAACGTACATCGGTTCAGCGACAATTACATCTTCACCCGCGTTGAGCAGACAAGCCATAACGGTGTAGATAGCATTGGTTGCGCCCGGAAAGATAACAACATTGCTCGGGTCGCAGTGCTTGCCAGATGATTTAATTTCAATGTCGGAAATAATCTGGCGCAAGTGCTTTTCCCCCATGCCTGGAGCGTAGTGAGTGCGACCTTTTTCCAAGCTGTCGATGGTAGCGCGAATGGTGGATGGCAGGGTGGCCAGGTCTGGGTCGCCCACAGAAAGCAGGTAAACATCTTCTCCATTGGCAAATTGTTCACAGGCCTGATCGTGTACGGCCCACACGCCGGAAGATTCCTCGATTAGACGCTGGGACAGTTGGCTGATTTGGGCATTAAATGTCATGGCTATGCGCTCTTAATCTCTTATGTATTTGGGTTGAAGGTTATCGGGTTAACAGTTATCGGGTTCAAACTATTGCGTTAAAAAGTCGACTTCACGTACTTCAATGACAGTCGGTAAAGCGTGTTCTGTATGTTCGCTCAGCAGCTCGACAAGTTGCTGAAGATTTTCGGCGCGAGCCGCGCGACAGCCATAGGCTTTGGCGATACCGAGAAAATCCGGGGTATGGATATCGCAGGCGATAGGTTCCATGCCGGCGGTTTCAAAGTTCTGGGCAATCATTTCATAGCGCTGGTTGTTCCAGACAACGACGGCTACCGGAAGTTGGGCTTCAACGGCCGTCGACAATTCATTGATGGTGAATTGTAGGCCGCCATCGCCAATTAAACTGATAACCGGAAGCTCAGGTTTGGCCAGTTTGGCCCCAAAGGCAGCCGGCAAGGCGTAACCCAGTGTGCCATAGCCGGTTGCGGCTGAAGCAAAACGACGGGGGCTGCGTGATTGCAATTGTGCGGCCGCAAAATAAGCGGGTTGGGTTGAGTCACCCAGAATCGCCGCTTCCGGCAGGGCCTCAAACAAGGCGTCTAAAAATGCCTGATAATTTGCGTCCACCGTTGGGGCCAGCTTTTCGCGGATGTTCTGGCTGCGCTGTGCGCCAGCGCGTGCGGTAAATTCCAGTTCCGGCAAAAGAGCGGCAATGGCCGCTGCACTGTCAGATTGAATGGCAATATCCGGGCGAGCATTGCGACAAAGTTGAGTGCTGTCGATATCGATACGAATCAATTTTCCGCCAAGGGCGAAACCGCCGTCGAAGAAAAAGTCATAATCGGTTTCGCTGAACTCCGTGCCAATGCCCAAAATAACATCCGCTTCCTGGTAGAGTTCGCGCACGGCTTCATAACTGGGGCTGCTGTTAATCAGTAACGGGTGCTCGGGGGGCAGAATGCCTTTGGCGTTGTGAGTTAATGTTGTCGGCGCGTCGAGTTTTTCTGCCAGAGCAAGTGCAAGTTCAGCGGCATCTGCAGCGCCACCGCCCAAGGCCAGAACCGGTTTTTTCGCTTGTGATAAAAGTTGGGCAGCTTCTGAGATAGCGGCATGGTTTGCGCTGGGTCGGCTTGGCAGAGGCCAGGTTTCTGCCGTAACGTGGCTGGCGTCTGCTGTGATCACATCCAGCGGCATAGACAGGTGAACCGGGCCGGGTCGCTGGCTGTGAAAAATCGCAAAAGCTCGCGCAAGAATCATCGGCAGCTCATCAACTCGCGAGACCGTATGTGCCCACACGCTGCTTTGCTCCATAGCGCGTTGCAGATCTGTGGTCTCATGCAGGCGGCCTTCGCCAAGACCTTTTTCGTGGCGATTGTTGTCTGCGGAGATCACCAGCATGGGGACGGAATCCTGCAGGGCCTGGCCCATTGCGGTGGCGATGTTCAAGGCGCCGGGGCCGGAAACGGTCACACAGGCTGCGGGTCGACCAGAGACGCGGGCATAGCCGTCGGCCATAAAGCCGGCACCCTGTTCGTGGCGAGGGGTGACGTGGCGAATACTGGTTTGGGGCAGGCCACGGTACAATTCAATGGTATGGGTGCCAGGAATGCCAAAAGCGGTATCAATGCCATAGGCTTCCATCAATTTAGCCAGTAATACCCCACCGGTTTGAATAGCTGAATTCATTGCTTTTCCCCTATTGCTCGTTTCGCTTATGTCGCCCCCTTGTCCTGGGCACACCATGCTGATTGTCAGAACTTAAGCATAGAAGCCTTGGCAGGCTTTGGATAACGATTTATTCTCCATAGTTCATTCCTAAAAATCATTAAGTCTATGGCCAAGTATCTACCTAGCACACAGGCATTACAGTGTTTTGACGCCGTTGCAGAATTGCTCAGTGTGACCCGGGCCAGTCAGCGCCTGAATATGACCCAAAGTGCGGTTAGCCGCCAAATTGCTGGCCTGGAGGCTGGTTTGGAGGTGCAATTATTTCGGCGGGAAAAGCAGCGTCTATTCCTCACCGAGCGCGGCAGGGCCTACTGGGAGGAAGTTCGTGAGCTGTTGCGCCGATTGCATAATGCTTCCCAGAAGTTACAGGGCAAGGTCTCCGGGCGAATACGCCTTGGGGTCGAGCCTGCCATTGCCAGCCGCTGGCTGGTGCCCCGATTGGCTGCCTTCAAACAGCGTCATCCAGAGCTGGATATCGAGCTTCTGACGGACATGGAAACGCTGTATCACGAAGCGGATAGTTATGACATCGCCATTCTTTATGGTTTGGGGAGCTGGCCGGATCTGGAGGCGGAATTCCTGATGGAAGATACCTTGGTGGCGGTTTGCGCCCCCGCCTTATTGCAGCAATTTGGCCAGATCACACAACGTCGTGATGCCTTGCGCTTCCCCTTGCTGCATCACACCTCCAAGCCATCCTCCAGTGGCGCCTGGTTGAAAGCTGCTGGTCTGGCGGAACATGAGATCGATGCCTTGCCAGGCTCGCGCTTGCAGAGTTTCAGTTTGATTGAGCAGGTGGCGGCCGAAGGCCTTGGCCTGGCTATCCTGCCGGACTATTTTGTTGCGGCGGAAATTCAGGAGGGTAAGTTAGTGCTCGCTTGTGAGGAATCCCTTCCCTGTGAGGAGCGTTATTTTGTGGTTCGCCCCAAACGCTTTGGAGAAGATTTGGCGGTAAATGCGGTAAAGCAATGGTTGCTGGGTTTGTGAGTGCTGGCAAAACCGGGTCTGCCGACTATGCTTAGGAGGAAAATTCAATCAAAAGTGTGGGTCAACTCTTTGCTCAATCAGCCGATAGAGCTGTGTTAGAAGCAGTGGTGAAAAGAGTAAACAGTACCCAAAGGAACGTGTATGAGCAGTTTGATCGAAGCCAATAACCAAGAAGCGGCCACAATTGTTGTCGGCCCAGAAGATATCTTACTGGAGTTATGTGGCTCTGTGTCCAACGTGCTCTCAACGGCCTGTCATAAGCCAATCCGTCATGCCCAGATGATTCAATCCATTCAAACGACCAGCTTGAAACCGGACATTTCCGGCTTTGTGGTCTTTGAGGGCGGCTTTACCGGTTTGGTGGTGCTGAATTTCAGTGCCGATGCTGCGATGGAAATTTATCAGGATTACATGCTCAGCATGGGTATGGACGAATCCAGCCTTGCTGTGCAGTACACCTCCGATGAAGTTTCCGATATTGTTGGTGAGCTGATGAATCAGGTGGTGGGCGACTTTATCAACAAGGTTAATATGCGCTTGCAAAGTTGTGTGGATCAGAGTCAGCCGAAGGTGCTGACATCGGGTCGTCAGTTGACCATTTCCATCGATGCAGGCTTGCAAACACCCATCACCAAACGCGTGGCGTTTTACACCAATAACAACAACACCTTTTATCTCGAATACTCGATGGATGACACGGAGTTTGTTGCAACCGCTGACTACAGCGCCAGCGATGCCCATGACCCTGATGCGGTCATTGCCGGGCATCAAAACCAAAGTGATTCCGCTGACGTTGCTTCTATCAGTGCAGCAAATGCCAACGACAGCGATGCACTATTAAGTGAGTTGGGTTTATAGGCACAGGCTCACTCACCTCAACCGAACACTATTGGTTTGCTTAGGGCTTTTTGCTGTCATCTTGTTCAGCGAGCCAATAGGGATCTTCATCGAGATCACTATCGTCTTCATCTTCCCAGGAATAGCGTTTGCGTTCAGGCAGTGGGTCGCGATGACGCATTAAAAATGCCATCAGCACACCCATTAATGCGCCAAACAAATGCAGTTCGTAGGAAATTCCCGGTTCGCCCGGAAAAATGCTCATCAGCATACCCCCGTACAAAAAGAACGCGATCATCAACAAAGCGGTGGAGCGTTTGTCTCGCCGCAACAGGCCAATCAAGAGCAAATAGAAAAACAGGCCATGACTGATTCCGCTGGCGCCAAAGTGGTAACTGTCCCGGGCAAAAAACCAGGTGAGTATACCGGAACCAATCCAGATGACGGCGAGGGCATACCAGCGACTGCGGGGATAACCCAGATACAATCCAGCCATTAACAACAGCAGTGCAGAAACATTGTTGATCACATGGGACCAGGAGCCGTGCAACAAGGGCACGAGAAAAATGCCCCAAAAGCTGTCAGTTTTCCTTGGGTAAATCCCCAGTTCGGGCATGTTAATATCAAGTAGCTGGCAGATCCCGAAACCAGCAAGGAGCGCCGCCGAGAAGAGCACACTGAACAATAGGGCTCTTGGCAGGCTGTTTGAGCGACGATCAACGCTAGTAATCATTGGCTGGCGGTCTCCTGAACGTTCCATAGATCTATTTATATGGGCAATAGCTAACAGGTTCAATACGAAAAGATAACCATGAAACAAAATGAATTTACCAATAAGCGGGTAGTGGTCACCGATTGCGATAATTATATGGGGCCAATAGCGGTGGAACATTTTCGAGCTGAGGGGGCGGATGTACTGGCCTGGAGCGAAGCTTTGGATAGCCCCCAAGCTATCGCTAAGCTGCTTGCCGAAGCCGGCGATACCGATATATTGATTGCCAACTTTGGTGCAAATCCGCGTCCCAATAAAGTCGAAAATATTGCCGATGAAGAATGGTTTGGTCTCTGTGATGACATCTTGCACCCGTTTATCAGGGTTGTGCGCGCTTTCGCCGGGCAAATGAAAGCCAAAGGTCAGGGAAAGATTGTTGCAATTACCAGTGCGGCACCTCTGCGAGCGATTTACGGGGCCAGTGCCTATTCCGCCGTGCGCGGCGCGCAAAACGCTTTTGTACGTTCGGCCGGCAGCGAGTTGGCAAGAGCGGGCGTGCAGTTCAATGCCATTGCGCAAAACTATGTGGAAAACGAAGATTACTACCCCAGGGAAAAACGAGAAGACCCGCGTTTTCAGGAAGAGCTGAAACAGGTTGCCACAAGACGTTGTGCGGAGGCCCAGGAAACCGCCAATCTGATGGCTTTTTTAGCTTCCGAACAAAATACTCATATTGTCGGTCAGGCGGTGCCTTTTGCTGGTGGTTGGGCGACCAACAGTTAACAGCCCGTATTGGATATCCTGATTCCCCAAAAGGCCAGTAAACACTGGCCTTTTGGGGTGTTGAGCATGGCTTATGCTAACAGAAGCGGAGCAAGGCGCTTGCGGTGATGGGCTGAATCGCCGTATTGTTGCTGGCTCCACTGGGCACGGCGAATATACAGTTGAGCATCGCACTCATAGGTGAAACCCATGCCGCCGTGGAATTGAACCGCTCGATCGCCTGCAAACAGCAGGGCATCGTTTGCCGTTGCCTTGGACATGCGGCAGGCAATTTCTGCATCGCGAGTCATTTCCCCTTGGCTGTCTGCCAATAAAGTAGCTGCGTGATAAACCTGGGAACGAGCGCCTTCCATCATGTTCAGCATGTCAACGGTTGGGTGTTTCAATGACTGATAAGAACCAATCAGTTTTCCAAACTGCTTGCGAGTATTGAGATACTCCACGGTTAAGTTCAGGCAGGCAGCGGTTGCACCTACCGATTCGGACGCCGTCAGCAACGCGCCCAGAAGTTTGACGTCATTCAAAGCGGCGCTTGCGGAATCGCTTAGCAACTGATCCTCGCGAATGTTGATATGGTTTAGCTCAACAATGCCCGCGCGTTTCGTTTCGTCGATCAATGTGTGTGTCTTGATGGCAGAGTCACTGAGCTGTTCGCGTTCCAGAATAACAAGGCGTTGCTGTTCTCCTTGCTGGTATAGAACAAGAAAAATTTCCGCTTGATCGGCAGCTTCTACCAGTTGCTTTCGGCCATTGATCTGACGGTCGCTGTTCAGTGTGCACTGGCTTTTGCTTGCGCCCCAGTCTTCGTTATCCAGCAAGGCCAGAGTTGCCACCGTACCGCTGGCAATCATTGGAAGGTAGCGCGCTTTTTGTGACTCATTGCCAGCGCGTTGAATGAGTTGTGCTGCCAGAGTGCTGCAGAAGAACGGGGTGGCCAACAACTGGCGTCCCATACTTTCAGCAATGGGCATCAAACAGTCAAGGCCCAAACCGGAGCCGCCGTAGTTTTCGTCAATGCACATGCCCAGCCAGCCCAGTTCTACCATTTCCTGCCAGACTTCATTCTGATATCCGGTTTCGCTGGACAGCAGTTTGCGAACGGTTTCGATATCGGATTTGTCCTGGCAAAAACCGCGTGCGGCTTCCTGGATCATTTGCTGGTCTTCGCTGAAGCGCATGTCGGTATTGGCTTCAATATTAATAAACGTCATGCTGGACTCCTTACTTTGGCAAACCGAGTGCGTGCTCGGCGATAATGTTGGCCTGCACCTGGCTGGTGCCGCCGCCAATGGTTGCGGAGAAATTATTGAAGTAACCGCGTTGCCATACACCACCTTCAATAGCCGTGTCGTCGCCGACATACAGGCCGCCTTTGCCGCCTTGTAAGCTGACGGCATATTGTCGTGCTCGACGGAACAGTTCAGTGGCCACCAGTTTTCCGCTGAGTGCCAGGGAGAAGGGGTAGTCAGTGCACAGTTCCGGAATGTCACCACGCACCTTCATCAGTGCCAGGGATTTTTCTTCAATCAAAAACTGCACCAGTTGATCTTGGACTACGGGGTCTTCCAGCAGTGCTTGGCCATCACGCTCGATGGTACGACAGGTGTTCAGCAGATCGGCCATGGCGATGGGCAGAAACTTGTAGGTACTTGCCTGACCACCATGCACGCTGCGTTCGTATTCCAGGGTTCGCATTGCCACTTTCCAGCCCTGGTTTTCTTCACCCATTAAGCAGGACGCTGGGATACGTGCATCGTCGAAAAAAGTTTGGCAGAAGCCGTATTCACCGGTAATTTTTTGGATTGGGCTGGTGCTGATGCCATCGGCGTGCATGGGAGATAAGAAGAACGACAGACCCGCGTACTTGCTCGGCGCATCCGGATTGGTGCGTGCCAGCAAAATCATATACTTGGCGTAGTTACCGAAAGTCGTCCAGATCTTGCTGCCGTTGATAATGTAATCATCGCCATCACGCACCGCACGAGTTTGGGCGTTTCCAAGGTCGGAACCGTGGTCCGGTTCGGAAAAGCCCTGGCACCAGATATCATCGGCAGTCAAAATGCCTTTGATGTATTTCTGCTTTTCTTCTTCGGTACCCATGTCCAGAATCAGCGGGCCAGCCCAGCCAAGACCGATGACATTAAAAATGATGGGTGCTTTGTGGTTCATCAATTCTTCATCAACGATATTTTGATAAACCTGCGGCATACCACCGCCACCGTATTCTTTTGGCCATGCCATGCCCAGATAGCCAGCTTCATATACTTTTTTCTGCCAGGCAATCAGAAACTCCAGCTGCTCTTCGCTGCCCACTTCCATAAAAGACTGGGGCAACAGAAAGCCGGGATCAGCCGGAATGTTTTCTGTTAGCCACTGGGAGACTTCGGCGCGAAAAGCCGCCAGGGAATTTGCATCGGTTTGCATAAGGTTCTCCAATTAAGTCACTTACAGCTGATATTGACGGGACGCGAGGTCGCGCATGATTTCTTCCGAGCCACCACCAATAGCATTCACTCGAACTTCACGATAAATGCGCTCGGTTTTGCAGCCGCGCAAATACGAGGCACCGCCTAAAATCTGGCTGGCTTCTTTGGCGCAGAATTCCATGGTTTCACTGGCCTGAACTTTGAGCAGGGCGATATCGCCGAAGTCACCGCGGCCTTCCATCAGTTCGCGGGTCACGAACTGAATATAGGCTTGGGTGGCATTGATACGCTGTTTCATCTCGGAAATTTTATGACGAATCACCTGATGTTTAGACAAAGGCTTGCCAAACGTCATGCGATCCTTTGCCCAGCTTACCGCTTCGTCCAGACAGCACCGCGCACAGGCTTCCATATTGACGATCATCGCCATGCGTTCGCTGTTGAAATTGTTCATGATGACCAGAAAGCCATGGCCTTCCTCGCCGATCAAATGATCCGCAGGCACTTTGACATTATCGTAGTAAATGGTTGCGGTATCGGAACACCACCAACCCTGTTTGCGGTCCAAGGGGGTACGACTCACGCCCTCTAAATGGGTGGGTACCAGCAACATGGAAACGCCCATCGGGCCTTCATCACCGGTGCGCACAGCTGTGCTGATCCAGTCCGCTCCCATGCCGCCAGAGATAAAGGTCTTACTGCCGTTCACAATGTAGTAATCGCCTTCGCGGCGGGCGGTGGTTTTGATGTTGGCCACATCCGAACCGCCTCCGGGTTCGGTAATGCCAAGGGAGATACGCTTCTCGCCACTCAGCACCTTGGGCACAACGTCTTGTTTGATGTGTTCCTGTGAGAAGTTCACTACCGGCGGCAGGCCGATACCGTGAACCAGCAGGGTGCTGGCAATGCCGCCAGCGGAGCCAATGCGGCCCAATTCCTCGTTTACAATCTGGCCGTGGTAGAGATCAATACCTTCGCTGATACCGCCGTATTCCTCCGGATAGCCCAGTTGTAAAAGGCCTATGTCAGCGGCTTTCTTCCACATTTCGTCGGGAATCTTGCCGGCTTCGTCCCAGTCGTCAAAATAGGGTGCGACTTCCGTATCGAGGAATTTACGCAACTGACTGCGCCAGGCTTCGTGGTCTTCGGTTAGGTTCGGGTTGTGCAGGCGTGCGCTGTCGAAGTCTAGGGACATGCTCTTCTCCGTTGATTATCCAAGTCGTGCCTGGGAAGGGATCATTAGCCCTTCGGGCGTAGAGACTTTGAATCTTAGAGGGCGAGCTGGGGCCTTGCATTGGAATTGGTGCCAGACAACTTGGCATAGGTGCCAATCCAGCGATGGGGTGAAAAAGAGCTATTTCATTGCCGTTTGACGTGGTTGCTCAGGGGGCTTCTTCCAACTGTTGTACGTAGTCCTTGGGGGAGCAGCCGTGCCAGCTTTTAAACGCTGTGGAAAACGAGGAAGAGTCGGCATAACCCAGCAGAAAGGCAATCTCGGTAATGCCCATCTGTTGATCTTTCAGCAAGCGCGTAGCAATGGCGGAACGAAGATCCTGCACCTCGTTAAGGAAATGAGTGTTGCGCTCCGCCAGGCGGCGTTGCAGGGTGCGGCGAGAGATGCTGAGTTCCTCGGCCACACTGTCAATGCTCATGGCGCCACTGGGCAACGCTTTAACAATAGAACGGCGCATTTGTCGAAGAAAGCCATCACCACTGTCTTTATCAACCGTAGCCAGAATATTTTCATGCAGGTTTAAGGAATCGGAATCTAGGGGTTTAACCAGAGGGTAATCCAAGGCCTCAATATTAAAGAAAAGACCGCTGAAATCCTGTTCGAAAAACAGTTGCTCGCCAAAAATTTTTTTATGTAGCTCGATGTTCTCGGGTTCAGGGTAAGCGAAGTACGCTTTTTCAATGGTGACAGGGTGAATGCAAACCGACTGCAACAGCGAAACCGAAGAGCTGAGAATCATGTCCGCAAAATAGCGGCCGCTCTCATCATTGTTCAGCAGAGGGTTCCACTGGGTACGAATACTTTCTCCCTCGCGAATCACAATGGACTCGCCAATATCGCCCTGCATTTCCATCACGCTGGGCATCATGTTTAACCATTGTCGAAGATTGTCACAGATTCTCGGCAGGTACAGAATCAAGGACACCAGATTCAGGTAGCTGACACGCCCCACCAGCAACCCAATATCTTCGTTATGACTGAGTTCGGCCAAGCGGCGGGCAAGTTTATAAATAGCCGCAACAGGCATTCTAAAGTCAGGGTTTTCCAGCCACAGGGGGTCCAGATCGCAATCGGCAATCAGAGTTTGCCGAGAAATCTCCAAACTGTCGGCCAGTTGCATAAAGAGCAGAGCCTGGCGGCTGGACACTGTCCAGCTGGGGTCGATGCTTGTCATGTAGGTGCCGTCTTGGGTTGTAGGAAATTCAGTGTCTGGTCTTTGGCGATCAAGCGTGAAAACTCTGTTGGCTTCAAGCTCATTGAGATGTCCATTTTCGTGGCAAATCACCAGCCGGGTCAACCAAAAAATTCAACGGTTCACGCTTCTTTGTATTTCCGCCAAGGCGAAATTGCATTCAGCGATGGCTGGGCTAGTCTTCAAATTAAGGTGTCTAAAAAACTGTCGATTTTTATTGCTGTGGCAGCGTTAGCAGTGAAGCACTTAAAACGATTTTGGTTTAAAGCTCAGAGAGAAAAAGGTTGTAAATGTGCTCTGGGTGATGGACATAGAAGGGTGTCTAGTGAATGCAGCATTACCACGTCCGGCAATTCTGGTAACGGACGATATGTTGGCCAACCGTATTGCGATGCGTCAGATATTGAAAACGGTTGATGCGGATATCATCGAAGCGTCCTCAGGGGATGAAACCCTGATGATGATGCTCAAACACGACAATGTTGCGTTGATTTTGCTTGATATCAATATGCCAAATATGAATGGCTATGAAGTGGCCGAGCTTCTGCGCTATGAAGAGCGCAGTCGTTGTGTCCCTATTATTTTTGTTACGGCGGCGTATCGGGATGAGCGTCATGAAATGCTGGGTTATATTTCGGGCGCAGTAGACTATATAGAAAAGCCGGTTGAACAAGACATTCTCACATCAAAGGTAAAGGTTTTTTTGCAACTGCACGAACAGAAGCAAAAACTGGAAAGCCTGAATCGACAGTTAAAAGAAAACTACAAACAACTGAAAATCGAAATGGGCGAACGGGCAAAAGCGGAGCAAAGCCTTCGTAAGCTGTCCGAGGCTGTCAAGCAAAGCCCGGCTTCCGTTATTATCGCTGATGCCTCGGCGCAGATCGAATTTGTAAACCCGACGTTTACCCGTTTAACGGGGTATTCAACCCATGAGGTCTTGGGTAAGCCGCTACGATTTCACCAGTCCGGTTACAACCCGGAAAGTGCCGAGCAGGCGATCGAACATTCCATTGATTCCGGACAATCCTGGTGTGGTGAACTCCACAACTGCAAACGGGATGGCAACTTCTATTGGTCTTTTACCACTATATCCCCCCTTTATGATGCAGCGGGAAATATCACCAATTTTCTTTGTATTGAAGAGGATACGACGGTACGTCATGACTATGAAAAACGTCTGTTAAAGCAGGCCAATTTTGATGACGTAACGGATCTGCCCAACCGAATCCTGGCGCTTGATCGAATCAATCAAGCCTTTTCCCTGGCCGATAGAACTGATCAGGAGACATTAGCGATATGCCCTCTGTTTTTTATTGATGTTGATGGTCTGCGGCGAATCAATGAAACCCTGGGGCATGATGCCGGGGATCGCGTGCTGGTGACAATCAGTTCCCGCCTGAAAGGCATCGTTCGCGCCGGTGATACCGTCGCTCGCGTTGGCAGTGACGAATTTCTGATTATTTCCCAGGGCATTAATGATGTGAATGCGGCTGCGACCATGGCGACTCGAATTCTGGCACTTATCGAAGAACCTATTGATATTGATGAGCAGGTCGTTCGCATGTCCTCTTGTGTGGGCATCAGTCTCGGGGATGATCTCAATGACGATCCACAAGCCGCTATTCAAAATGCTGAATCGGCCATGTATCGAGCCAAGGAGTTGGGGCCTGGTAATTATCATTTTTTCAATGACGATATAAATCGCTGCACACAGGAAAAGCTGCATGTCGAATTGCTGCTGCACAAAGCGGTGGAAGAGGAGCAATTACAACTATGGTTCCAGCCGATTGTCGATGTTGAATCGGGCGAGCTGGTTTCAGCCGAGGCCTTATTACGTTGGCATGATCAGGAGCTGGGTTGGGTTGATCCGGAGCACTTCGTCGAAATTGCAGAAACCAGTGGGCAAATCAATACCATCGGCTTGTGGGTGTTGAGGCGTGCGGAGTTTTATTCAAAACGCTGGCGGGCGAAATTTTTCAATGAACTGTCCCTGGCCGTGAACGTATCAGTCAATCAGTTTCATGATTCGCGTTTATTTGCAGAGGTAAAACGGATTTACGATGACAGTCAACGTTTGAATGACAATGAAGCTCCTCGGCTGGAACTGGAGATTACCGAACGCCTGTTGCTGAGTGACAGTGAGCGGATTCGTCAACAGTTGAATGATATTCGCAAACTGGGTTTTGAGTTGTCCATTGATGATTTTGGTACGGGATACTCTTCACTCAGTTATCTGAAACGGTGTCCGGTGAATACGGTAAAAATCGACAAATCTTTTATTCAGGGTTTGCCCGAAGATCGTGAGAACGCCACTCTCGTTACGGCGATTGTTGCAATGGCTCATGGCTTGAACCTCAAAGTGATTGCGGAAGGGGTAGAGTCAGAAGCGCAATGGACCTTTCTAAAACAAGTCAATTGTGACCTGATGCAAGGGTTTCATGTCGGCAGGCCCATGCCAGCAGAAGACTTCGAATCCTTCCTGTCTGAACAATACACGGAGAGGTGTTAATGGAACCGACGCCCAAAATTCTCGTCACTGATGATGTCGCAGCCAATCGACTGGCCATTCGCAAGCTCCTGCGTCGGCATGATGTCGAAGTGCTGGAGGCTTCCTGTGGAAACCAGGCTTTGCAACTGGCTCTGACGGAGTCGAACATCGCTCTGGTGCTTCTGGATGTTCAAATGCCGGAAATGAACGGTTATGAGGTGGCCAGTTTGCTGCGTCAGGAAAAACGCACAAGTAACATTCCTATTATCTTTTTGACCGCTGTGGCCCGCGATGAGGAGAATGAACTTCAGGGTTACCAATCCGGAGGTGTGGACTATATTCACAAGCCCATCGATTCCGAGATTTTATTGGCGAAAATCAGCATCTTCATCAAAATGTGGCGAATTAATTCCCGCCTACAGCAAGAAGTGAAAAACCGCCGCGAGGCGGAGCAAAAGATTCGCCACCTCGCCAAACACGATATGTTGACGAGCTTGCCCAATCGAAGCCAGTTGCTGGACAACCTGAATCAGGGAAAGTCCCGCGTGGACCGCTATGGTGGAAAGCTTTCGGTTCTGTTTCTGGATCTTGATGGTTTTAAGCCCGTCAACGACATCTATGGTCATGAGGCGGGAGATTACGTTTTAAAGGAGATCGCCAGTCGCCTCAAGAATATGATGCGGCCCACAGATACCGTCGCTCGTTTTGGCGGCGATGAATTTGTGATTCTGATGACCGATGTTCAGGATCGCGATTGTATCGTTCCCAAATTGCAATCCATTATTTCAAGCTGCGCGAAGCCCATGCAGTGGTTGTACCACAAACTGGAATTGAGCATCAGCCTGGGGGTGGCGATGTACCCGGAAGATGGTGACGATGCGACAAGCTTGATCAAATCAGCTGACGGCGCCATGTACCGAGCAAAAGAAGCCGGTAAAAACTGTTTTCGCTTTGTGGTCGAAGGGCAGACCGAAAGTGAAAAAGAGTACAAAGCCATGTCGGGTCTTCTGGAAAAGGCCATTGATCAACAAGAATTATTCCTGCTCTATCAACCCATTCACTGTACCCGAACCCTTGATGTGGTTGCGGCGGAAGCCTTGTTGCGCTGGCGGCATCCAGAGCTGGGGCTCATCGAACCGGTGACCTTTGTGCCGGTTGCAGAGTCCAGTGGTGTTATCGACCGGATTGGTGATTGGGTAATTGGTAAGGCTCTCTCGGATTCTCTTCAGTGGTGGAATGAAACCCGACATAAAGTCAAAGTTATGGTGAACGTCACAACGGCTCAAATCAGCGAGAATGGTTTCAGTGGCAACGTAAACGACTTTCTCAGTCCGGTTCTGGCCGCTATCGGAAAATCGGTCTCGCTGGATGAGCTGAATGAATTTCTGGGGCTTGAAGTCAAAGAGAAAATTATTTCCCGGCCTTTTGATTCCGTCAAAGAGCAACTCGAAAACCTGAAAGATTCCGGTATTGGTGTGTCGGTGGACAATGTCGGTGCCGACGTGACGGCATTGAATTACCTGAAAAACAATCTGGCCTCTCAATTAAAGATTGATCGAACCCTGATCAAGGAACTTCCTGGCAATCAAGGGCAGGACAAAATCGTACGGGCAGTGATGGCCATCGCTCACATTTTTGATATGAAGGTTATCGCGACCGGGGTCGAGTCCAAAGAGCAATATGAGTTTTTACGGGATATCGGTTGCGACTATGTGCAAGGTTTCTATTTCAGTCAGGCCATCAGCAGTGATGAATTGAAGATGTACATTACGGCGTCCTATGCTCACGAGTCCCAAGAGCTGATCGATCAAAACTGAGTCCGTTAAATCTCCTGTCACGCCAGAGTGTAGTCGATATGAATAGATTGAAAGTGGCTTTGATTCTCGCCTTTTTCCTGATTGCAGTTCTTCCCTTAGGGGCCATGGTGTACATCAGCAATGCAGTTTATACCTCAATCATTCATAAAGAGGTGGGCAATTCCCTCTCGGCAATTGCCGATCATAAGCTGACCCGCTGGCAGGATTTTGAGCAGCAGCAACGCCAGAGAATTCGAATAATCTCACGCTCAGCGGTGCTAAAAAGGAGCATCGCTGATTTGCGCCAGGAAACGGATCGGAAGGACAGTGTTGAGCCCATGCCTTCAACGAGTAGTCGAATTGTGGGCAATATTGTGCGCGAAATAAAATCAGCGGATGGTTTTCATGGTTTCTATTTGATTGATGTGAACGGTGTGATTCTGTACCAGGATCAACATCGTGATGCCGTGGGGCAAAGCCTCTATGAAGGGCGATATCATGGCGGGGGGTTGCAACATCTGTTTGATCGCGCTCTGAATTCCTTTGAGCCAGTGATGTCACCTTTTGTCGAAGATGTTGATGAACCCGGCCGATTCAGTTTTTACATAGCCGCGCCCATTATGTCGGGCCCCAATGTCGCCGCTATCATTGTAAAGCAGTTTGATAATCGAGAATTGATCAATATAGCCCGGGACTATACCGGCATTGGTGAATCGGGTGAAATTGTCTTTGCCAAACTGCACGAAGGCAGTGCCTTGCTGATGGCGCCTCTTCGGCATGTAGAAGGCGCGAGTTATAAAAAACGCATTGAGTTGAATGGGCAGTGGGCCAAGCCGGTCCGCGAAGCGTTGGCCGGCCGAAGTGGCGTGGAGCCTTCTTTTGATTATCGGCAGCGTCCGGTGTTGGCGGCCTGGCATCCCATTGAATCTGCCGGTATCGGAATGGTCGTGAAAATTGATGCTGAGGAAGCGTATAGCCAGCTGCACGCCCACCGTCGAGACATTCTTCTGCTGTTGGCGGTTGCGATTGTTTTTGTCGGCTTGGCGGGTTTCTTTCTTTCCCAAGCCATTATTCAGCCGATTAACCGAATGGTCATAGCAGCCCGAAAAATTACCCTCGGAGATTTGGCGCAGACCGTTCCCAATTCCCGTTGGTATGAGTTGGCGCAATTGGGACGAGCTTTGAATGCGATGCTCGCTCATTTGCGAGAGACCATCAGTTCTGTAGAAGCGGATCTTTGGTACAAGGACAGCATGACCAAGTTGTCTGAAGTGCTCAGCGCCGATCAATCGAGTCAGTTGCTTGCCAAACATGTTATTCGAGTGCTGGCCGAACAATTGAATGCGCAGGCCGGAACACTGTATGGCTGCATGGCGGATCATTTGGAATTGCTTAGTCATTATGGCATGGGTGAAGCGCCGGAGTTGGCGCCAACCCTGTCCGCGCAACAGGGGCTGATTGGACAGGCTTTGCAGGATAAAAAAGTGATTGCGATCAATGCCGATGGTGAAGACTCAGTTCGGATTATGATTCGCTCAGGCAGTCAGAAGACCGCTGCCAATTCTCTGATGATTATTCCGCTTTTGTATCATGGTCAAATTATTGCGGTCGTTGAACTGGCCTGGTTGGGTGGCGCGCATACCCGTGCGACAGAGTTGATGGAATACTCTTCTGAAAGTATTTGTCTGGCGCTGATTGCGGCGGAACAGCGCTTGCAGGTTCAAAACATGCTGGAGCAGAGCCAGGCAGATGCCGAGGAGCTGCGACGTCAACAGGAAGAGCTGCGGGTGGCCAAAGAGGAAACCGAACGTCAGGCTCGCGAGTTGGAGGCTGCCAGCCAATACAAATCCGAGTTTTTGGCCAATATGTCCCATGAGTTGAGAACACCATTGAACAGCCTGCTGATTCTTGCCCGCTCTCTGGTGGACAATGAAGAGGGGCATCTTGCGGATGATGAGGTGGAATCGGCAACTGTGATCTACGAGAGTGGCAAGCATTTACTCGGTTTGATAAATGACATCCTGGATATCTCAAAAGTTGAATCGGGAAAAATGCAGCTGAACATTGAAACGATCAGCATCGAAGATATGTTGCTCTCCATACAAAGTCGTTTCGAACATATGGCAAAGGAGAAAGGCTGCGATTTTATTCTTGCGGCCGATCCTGATGTGCCCTCACACGTTCAAACCGATGGCGCTAAATTGAATCAAATCCTGATCAATCTGATCGGCAATGCCATTAAGTTTACCGACTCGGGGTCTGTCGCTCTCGGTTTACGTTGTTCCGACAAGAAAAACGGGCAAGCCCATTTGCACTTTTCTGTGGAAGATACCGGGATCGGTATACCAGAAGACAAATTGCAGAATATTTTTCAGGCGTTCCAGCAGGTCGATGGTTCCATCAGTCGAGTGTATGGAGGGACCGGTCTGGGTTTGTCGATTGCGCGCAAGCTGGCCCAGGTTCTTGATGGAGATATTTCTGTAAGCAGTGTGATGAATCAGGGCAGCTGTTTCACTCTGGATATTCCGATGAACGAACCGCCTGCTTCGGAAAACAACATGATCACGCAGGAACACGATAGTCAGAAAGACAACATGAACCATATCAAGGACGGCCACAAGGACGATCGCTACGTTCTCGATCCCTCAAAACCCCTATTGCTAATCGTGGAAGATGACGACAGCTTTTCAACTATGTTGCTGGATGTCTGCCATCAACAACATTGCCAGGCCATTATTGCGGAGGACGGTGAAGCGGGTATTGCGCTGGCTGAACAGTTCCCGGTTCAGGGCGTGATTCTGGATTACATGTTACCCGGAATTGATGGTTGCGACGTTCTGGCGGCATTGAAATCCAATGCGGCCACTCAGGACCTGCCTGTGCATGTGTTCACGGCGATGGACGGCTTGTCGGATTTGCAAATCATGGGCGCGGTGGGCAAATCTTTAAAGCCCTTGTCCGTAAGCAGTATCAAAAACGTTATTGACCGCTTGGTAAACCCGCAACGAAATGCCCTGACGATGTTAGTGGTGGAAGATGATCACGCCACTTTCCTGGCGCTAACCCGCCTATTAAAAATGGAAGGCGTTTGTTTGCGCCAGGCCCGTTCTGGTCGCGAGGCGGTGAATTTACTACGGAGTGAATCTTTTGATGGTGTTATTCTGGATCTGGGCTTGCCCGATACCAACGGTTTTGATTTGCTCTTGCAGCTTGAAGGGGATGAGTCCACCGTATTGCCTCCCGTCATTGTGTACACCGCCCAGGATCTGAGTATCGAAGAGCAAGATAAACTGGGGAGATTCACTCAGCAGATCGTGATCAAATCCGATGACTCCGCCCAGCGTATGCTCGACGAAGTCCAGACCTTTGCCAGCCTGGTCTGCCGAAGCAATGAAATCGAGCAGGAGCAAAAGCGTTCCCAAGCTGAAGCATGTCCTGAATCGCCTGTTTCATCTTTTGATTCCATGCCATCTGACAATGAAGGCTCGAATGGCGCCAGTGGTCTTGAGGGGCGAGTGGTTCTGCTGGTGGATGACGACATGCGTAATACCTTTGCGCTGGCTAAAGTGCTGCGCAAGAAGGGCGTCGTTGTTCATTTGGCTCCGGGAGGTGAAGAAGCCCTGAGGCTGCTTGAAGAGGAAGACGACATAGAGCTGGTTCTGATGGATATTATGATGCCCCAAATGGATGGTTACGAGGCGACGCGTCGTATTCGCGTTTCAAAGGAGCTTGAAGATCTTCCTATCATTGCGCTTACGGCTAATGCGATGAAGGGTGACCGGGAAAAATGTTTGCAAGCCGGGGCTAATGATTACCTCTCGAAGCCTGTGGATATCGATCGTCTTCAGGATCGAATGAAACGTTGCCTGTCTTGTTGATGGCTTTCACCGCTTTTTCATCGCTTCTATACCATGTTCTTTCATGTCCTCTACTGATCCTCTCTATTTCTTGCGTTCGCTGGGGGTAGAACTGAGGATTGGTTCTGGTTGAAAAACAATCATTCTTGTGGCTTATCTTGGCCTAAGGGCAACTTATCTCATTGTCTTAATGAGCCCTTCAAAACCCCTTCCATCCATAACCCATTAATCCTAGAATGTCCGGTTTCGGTGGTTTAGGCCACCAACGGCTCGGTCTTTGTATCGAGCCGACCCAATTAACCCCAAACTTGAGCCTATCGCTTATGAAAAAAGCAACGTTGCTTTCCTGTTTGTTATTTGCCGGTCTTGGAAGCCAGCTGTCTGTCGCGGCTATTTCCCAGACCAAAGGCGACTTTGAAGACAAGTTTCGCCAGCTGGATGAAGTTCTGCCTACGCCAAACATTTATCGTAATGCGGCGGGCGAACCTGGCCAGCAGTACTGGCAGCAAGAAGTCGACTACAAAATCAAGGTCAAGCTGCTCGAAGACAAGCGTCGTCTCGAAGCCAGCCAAAAGGTGTACTACAAGAACAACTCGCCTTATACCCTGAAGTATTTGTGGGTACAGCTGGACCAGAACAAGTTCAAGAACGATTCCATGGCGGAAATGACCACCGCATTTGCGGGCATCGGTCGTCGTGGACCTGCAACGAAAGCTGCTGCCAGTGGTGCTCCGGCTAAGCTGAGTCTGGCGGAACTGCGTCGTCATCAGTTTATGGAAGACAATGAGTTGGGCTATGACATCACCTCTTTGAAATCTTCCGGCCGTGACCTGAAATACACCATTGTCGGTACCAATATGCGTATCGACTTGCCGAAAGCCCTGAAGCCGGGTCAAAGCTTCCAGTTCGATTTGGGTTTTGCCTTCAATATCGTTGAGGAAAATGCGGTTTGGGCACGCTCGGGTTATGAGCACTTTCCGGATGACGCTCGCGAAGGCGGAAACGATATCTTTCTGTTGGCTCAGTGGTTCCCACGTATGGTGGCCTACACCGATTACGAAGCCTGGACGAACAAAGAGTTTTTGGGCCGAGGTGAATTTACGCTGGAATTCGGCGACTACGATGTGGAGCTGACGGTTCCTGCGGATCACATTGTCTCTTCCACTGGTACTCTGCAAAACCCGGGTCAGGTCTTGACGGCCAAACAGCGTGATCGTTTGAAGAAAGCTGAAACTGCCAAACGTCCGGTTTTCATTGTGACCGAAGAGGAAGCATTAGAGAACGAAAAAGAAGGCACCAACAAAACCAAAACCTGGAAGTTCAAAGCCGAGAACGTACGTGACTTTGCCTGGGCTTCTTCTCGCAAGTTTATGTGGGATGCCAAGGGCTATAAGCAGGGCGGCAAAGTTCAGCCGTTGGTTATGGCCATGTCTTTCTACCCGAAAGAGGGTGGTGATCTGTGGAAGAAATATTCCACCGAATCGGTAGTGCATACTATGGATGTGTACTCGCGCTTCTCCTTTGATTACCCGTATCCGGTTGCACAGTCGGTTAACGGCCCGGTAGGCGGCATGGAATACCCAATGATCACCTTTAATGGCCCGCGTACCGAATTGCGTGATGATGGCAGCCGTACTTATTCCCAGGCGGAAAAGCGCTTCCTGATTGGCGTGGTTATTCACGAAATTGGCCACATCTACTTCCCAATGATTGTGAACAGTGATGAGCGTCAATGGACGTGGATGGACGAAGGCCTGAACAGTTTCCTGGATGGTGTTGCCGGTCGTGAGTGGGATCCGAATATCCCTTGGGGTGTAGAGCCGCGCGATATCGTAAGCTACATGAAGTCTTCTACCCAGGTGCCAATCATGACTCAGTCTGATTCGGTTCTGAAACTCGGCCCTAACGCCTATACCAAGCCTGCGGCTGCCTTGAACATTTTACGTGAAGTGATCTTGGGCCGTGAGCTGTTCGACTTTGCCTTTAAAGAGTACTCCCAGCGCTGGATGTTCAAACGCCCGACGCCTGCGGATTTTTTCCGTACCATGGAAGAAGCATCCGGTGTTGATCTGGATTGGTTCTGGCGCGGTTGGTTCTACTCTACCGACCACGTGGATATCTCTCTGGACCGTGTTTACAAGCTGCGTCTGGATACCAAAGACCCGGATATCGACTTTGCCCGTTTGCGTAAAGAAGAGCAGGATAAGCCTACGTCTTTCTTTAATGAACGTAACAAGGCAGAAGGCCGTAAGCTGTGGATTGATATCAACAGTGACGTCAGCGATTTCTACGATGAAAACGATCGTTTCACTGTGACCAACAAAGAGCGCAATAAGTACAATAAATTTATTGATGGCTTGAAAGATTGGGAGCGCGAAACTCTGGCCCGTGCGGTTAAAGAAGACAAGAACTACTACGTTCTGGAGTTCGCTAACAAGGGCGGTCTGGTTATGCCAATTCTGCTGCAACTGCACTTCACCGATGGTACGGTTGAAGATCAGTACATTCCGGCAGAAATCTGGCGCCGCACCCCGAAAGCGGTTAAGAAGCTGATTGTTACCGACAAAGAAAAAGTGCTTGAACGCGTTGTGGTTGACCCACATTGGGAAACGGCTGATGTGGACAATGAAAATAACCACTATCCGCGCCGCATTATCCCGTCTCGTGTGGAAGCTTTCAAAACCAAGAAGCGTCCAGGTAAGGTTTATCGCGATATCATGAACGATATCAAGACCGAGCTGAAAACCGACGATGACAAAAAAGATGGTACTAAGAAAGACGCTGAGTAATTTCAAGCAGTCTTATTAACTGATGTCGGCCCCTGTTTCAGTTTACTGTGCAGGGGCTTATTTGTTTTTAGAGTGAGCAAAATCCATGGGATTCTTATTCAAGCCCGCGCCGTTTTTTAAACTGATAAGCGCAATCGGCCTGCTACTACTGAGCGTATCGAGTGTGGCCCATCAGCAAAAAGCCGGCATCACCAATATTCTGATCAATGAACGCAGTGGTAAGCTGGAAGTCGCCCATCGTTTTTATCTGCATGATGCTGAGCACGCTATTAAGCACTTGTTTGGAAAGTCGGCGGATATTTATCGTGACGAGAAAACCCAGCAGCGCTTTGCCGATTATCTCAGTTCAGAGTTCGCTATTCGAACGGATGACGGGCGTTCAGTCGAGTTAGACACTCTGGGTTATGAGCTGGATGGCAAGTTTATTTGGGTGTATCAGGAGATCGATATCCCTAAACCTTTGCCGGGTGTTTTGTGGTTCAAGCAGGGCGCCTTACGAGCGCTCTGGAGCAAGCAGATCAATACGGTGAATATCGAAGCGCGCAATGCCAAAGGCGCTCGTCTGGGAGAGGGTAAGGCGTTAAGTCTGAGCTTCAGTGCGGGTGACGATTGGAAGTCCATTGAATTACCAGAGGGCTGGTAAACCTGGTTAATTCTTGAATTTTTAAGCGGCAAGCCTTAGCCGCTTTCCTTTCGCCGCTTGCCTTAGCGAGCGGCAGTTGTCGCCGCCCTCTTTTTTAATTCTCTCCAAGTTGTTGTTTTTCAAGGGGTTCTCAGTCTGGCACAGGCTTTGCTCTTAGTGTTTCATTCAATCAATCTAGCGAATACACAAGCAGGCTTACAACATGAGCGACGCCCAACGATACAGCGCGATGGAAACTGAATCCTACACCCCCGACAATTCGGAGCCCGGTGCCCTGAAAGGTTTGGCCTATCTGATGAGTCGGGTATTTGCAGGTGATGACATGAGTCTGGAGGCCCAGACATTGTTGCAGCGAGCTGAGCAGGGTGAAGCCAATGCTTTGCTGGACTTGTCGATTCTGCTGCAGTTGCGTGGTGATGAGGCGACGGCCATGGCCGTTCAGGCAGAAGCCTTGATGCAGCAGCAACATTATCAATTGATTCCCCGAGTGCACAGCAGCCCATTGAAGGTGTTGGCATTGGTTGCGCCCGGAAATTTAATGAGCAATACACCGCTGGAATTCCTTGCAGACGGCGCTGGTTTTCAATTGGATTTGTTGTACATCAGTCCGGATCTTCCACGCCCGATTCAATTGCCAGAGCACGATGTTGCGATTGTTGCCTTAAGTGAATTGGAGCGGAATCGAGACACTCTGCATATTATTCACGGCATGATCGAGGATTGGCCTCGCCCGATTCTTAACTCACCCAGGGCGCTGTTGAACCTCGGGCGTGATCAAATTTCACAACGCTTGCAGGGTTTACCGGGTTTGGATGTGCCGATCAACGCGATTGTGAGCCGCGATCAGTTGACCTATTTGTCGATGCATCCTTCGGAGTTACCGCAGCTGCTGGCGGACGCGGAATTTCCGCTGATTGTACGGCCACTGGATTCCCATGCAGGGAATGATTTGGCCTGCATTAAAAATGCCGAAGCCCTTTATCAATATCTCACTGCAACGGCGGGCGAGTTGTTCTATTTAGCGCGCTTTGTGGATTACCGAAGTGAAGACGGGCAGTTCCGAAAATATCGAATTATGTTGATTGACGGCGAGCCTCACTTGGCCCATATGGCGATTTCTGATCATTGGATGGTGCACTATTTGAACGCTGGTATGTTGGACAGCGAGACTAAACGCCAGGAAGAGGCCGATACCATGGCAGCGTTTAATCACGATTTTGCGCGCCGACACCGCGAAGCCCTAAAAAATATTCATCAGGTTTCCGGTCTGGATTATCTCGGCATTGATTGCGGAGAGACTCTGGATGGTGATCTTCTCGTCTTTGAGGTGGGGGCATCAATGAATGTTCACGCCATGGACCCGGTGGACATTTTTCCTTACAAGCAACCGCAAATGCAGCGTTTATTTACGGCATTCGAATCCATGTTGCTGCGCGAGCATTTGAACTTCCGAATTGAGCGACGTCGTGCCTCAGCACCTTTCGGCGAGCCACCGCGCGGTGAGCCAGGTCAGGCAATGGCGCAATAATCAGGCCTTTTCCGAGTTGCGTTTCTGTATCGCGCAGGTCAGGTAATAAAATACAAAGCCCAGCAGAATCAGCACAGCGCTGAAATAAACCTGTTGGGTTTTGTGCAGAGCAATATAGCTTAAGCTCCATAGCATAAGCGCCAGATAAATAATGGCGGGCAGCGGGAACCAGGGCATGCGAAATGGGCGGGCCAGTTCCGGCTCGCGACGTCGCAGCAGTAACAAACCGAAGACGGTCAGTACGCTGTTCAAGCTCAGAGTAAAGCCTGCAAAAATCAAAATACTTTCAAAGCTTGCGCTGACGATAAACAATCCGGTGACAATCGCCTGAACGATAATGGCGGTACTGGGAATGTCTTGTTGATTGGTTTTCCCCAGACGCTTAAACAAGGGGTAATCCTGCCCAATCACCTGCAACACGCGTGGCCCGGCCATCAACATGGCGCTGACCGTTGAAATGAGTAACAGCGCCAGAATAAAGGCCATAATACTGGCGCCATTTTCACCGTAGGCAGCCTTCGCGGCGATATAGCCAATCTCCACTTTGCCGGCCAGTTCTGACATAGGTGCCAGCAATAAAAAACTGCTGTTTAGCAGTAAGTACAAGAGAACAACCGTGGCAGTTCCCATCAGCAAAGACAGGGGAATATTACGCTGGGGGTTTTCGATTTCGCTGCTCAGATAGGTGACAGCATTCCACCCGGTGTAGGCATAGTTCACGTAGATCAATGAGACCGCAAAGGCTGCTGTTCCCATAAGCTGGACATCATTGCTCTGAGGGGCAAAGCTGATGCTTTCCAGGTTTGGCGCCAGATACAAAGCGCTGGCACAAAAACCGAGAATTAAGGCGACTTTGAGTAAGGTGAAAGAGGTTTGGAAACGCCCGGAACTGCTGCGGCGTAGACTGTGCACAACCGTAATAATCGCGAGCAAAACCAGGGCCAAAATTTGTGGGTTCAGACTTGGCCAGATTGCTGCCAGGTAATTGCCAAAAGTGAGTGCCACGAGAGCAGACGGCGCCGCGAATCCGACCGTCGCGGATATCCAACCGGAAACAAAGCCTGCTGAAGGGTGAAAAATTCGCCCGATAAAATGATACTCGCCCCCGGAACGTGGCAGGCTGGCAGCCAGCTCGGCGTAGCACAGTGCGCCGCACAAGGCGATGATTCCACCGATTAACCACAATAATAAAATGGCGAAGGGGGATTGAATTTCCAGAAGCTGAAAACCGAGGCTGGTAAATACACCAGTGCCTACCATATTGGCAATGATAACGGCGGTTGCAGTGGGGGTTTTAAACAGTTGGTTCATAGTTTTTATTATTTCTTTTTTTGGCACTGTAACACGGCCGGATCGGGTTTGCAGGAGTTTCTGTTACGTCGTATTGAGCGTTTTCTGCGATAAAGTTAAATGAATATTCTGAGTTATACTGGTTTTTTTTCGTTGTAAGTCTAATGAGAGAATAATTCAACGCAGGACCTACCCATGCATAAATCGTTTCGCCATGCTTGTCTGGCCATCTCAATAGTGGGCCTTATGGCCTGTGAGGGGGACAGGCCCAGTCAGGCCGTTGCCATTAATAAAAACCCGTTTCCGTCCACTTACGTTCCTGCTGCTTCACCGGATCGTATGATTCGCAATGCAACGGTGTTGCTGGGTAACGGTAAGCGACTGGATGATGCCGATGTGTTGATGTCCGATGGCAAGATCAAAGCCGTAGGGCAGGATTTAACGCTGCCTGCCAATGTTGAAGAATTAGATGCCAATGGCAAATGGGTAACGCCGGGTATTATCGACGTGCATTCCCACTTGGGGGTGTATCCCAGCCCGGCGGTGGAATCTCATCAGGACGGAAATGAAATCACGGCGCCGGTAACGGCCGAAGTTTGGGCCGAGCACGGCTTGTGGCCCCAGGACCCGGGCTTTAACCGGGCTCGTGCGGGTGGCATTACAACGTTACAACTCTTACCCGGTTCAGCCAATCTGATTGGTGGGCGCGGCGTAACCTTGCGCAATGTGCCTGCAAACACCATGCAGGAAATGAAATTTCCCGATGCCCCTTACGGCCTGAAAATGGCCTGTGGTGAAAACCCCAAACGAGTCTATGGCAAAAAAGGTGTCAGCCCTTATACCCGCATGGGGAACGTTGCCGGTTACCGTGCCGCCTGGGCGAGTGCCTGGGAATACAAAAAAGCCTGGGACGATTACAACGCTGGCCGAGTTAAAAATGCACCGGAACGCGATCTGCAAAAAGATACTTTGATGGGCGTTCTGGATGGCGACATTCTGATTCACAATCACTGTTACAAGGCCGAAGAAATGGCCATGATGATTGATGTGGCGAAAGAATTTAATTATCACGCCGGTACTTTCCATCATGCGGTAGAGGCTTACAAAATTGCCGACCTGCTGGCCGAGAACCAAAACTGTGCGGCCATGTGGCCCGACTGGTGGGGGTTTAAAATGGAAGCCTTTGACATGGTGCAGGAAAATGTCGCCATGGTGGATGCCGGTCGCAGTGGCGACAAGCTAGGGTGTGCCATTGTTCATTCAGATTCAGCCAGTACCATTCAACGACTGAACCAGGAAGCGGGTAAAATTCTTTTCCGCGCGAAAGAAGCCGGTTATGAACTGGATGAAGCGGATGCAATTCGCTGGATCACCTTAAACGCAGCTCGCTCGTTGGGTTTGGCCGATAAGACGGGTAGCCTGGAAGCCGGGAAAAATGCCGATGTGGTGATTTGGAACCAGAGCCCGTTCAGTGTTTACGCAAAAGCCGAGCAGGTGTTTATCGATGGCGCCAAAGTGTACGATCGCGAAGATCCAGCTTATCAAGCGCAAAGCGATTTTTTATTGGGGCAGCCAGCAGGAGATAAACAATGAAATCCGTGAATAAATATCTTCGTCTGGCGGCTGCATTGAGCACAGCATTTGCTGCGAGCAGCACTTTGGCCGACAGCGTCGCGATTAATAATGTGAAGTTTTATGGTGAAGGCCTGGAGCCAAAAACCTCGTTAAATGTATTGATCAAAGACGGCATTATCCATGAGATATCAGATCAGGCACTTAGTGGCGATACGGTGATTGATGGCCAGGGTAAGGTGCTGACTTCCGGTTTTATCGCTGTGAACAATCAGCTGGGTTTAACTGAAGTCAGTGCGGTAAAGAAGACCGCTGATTTCCATGAAGACAAAGCCGATTTTGCGTTTGATCCGAGCCTGGCCTTTAACTTTCAATCTTCTCTGATTCCATTTTCACGCAAAGGCGGAATCAGTCACGCAGTCGTTACCGGCTCCTCCAAAGGTGCTTTTAAAGGGCGAGCCTTTACGGTAGACCTCAGTGCTGATGCCGGCAGTCAGGTGGAGACGGATGCAGCCTTGTATTTTACTTTGGGTGGTAAGAACAAAGGTTCTCGTGCTAAAGATTTGCAGGACTTGCGAAGTAAATTGGAAGCGGCCAAAAAGCCAGCAGCAAAAGAAGGTAAGGGTAAGCCGGTTAAAGATGACATCAAAGTACTGAAGCGACTGTTGGCCGGTGAGTTTCCACTGCTTGCACGAGCGGATCGTCCTGCGGATATTTTACAGTTGTTGAAGCTTAAAAAAGATTTTGGTTTTTCTCTTGTGCTGGCCGGTGCGGCAGGTGCATTGGATGTTGCCGAGCAGCTGAAAGCTGAAAAGGTTGTGGTCATCGTTGAACCAATGCGCAATCTGCCGGAAGGTTTTGATTCCTTACACCAGCGTTTGGATACCGCTGCAAAATTACACAAGGCCGGGCTTGAGGTGATTCTGGCCGAGCGCGATACCCACAATATTCAGCAGCTACGTTTCCATGTCGGCAATGCTGTCGCTCACGGGCTGCCCCATGATGTGGCCGTTCGCGCCGTCACAGAAACTCCAGCAAGGGTATTTGATCTGGGCAAGGGTTATCTGGCTGAGGGCAGCAAGGATGTCGTTCTGTGGTCTGGCGACCCGTTTGAGTTAAGTTCTCGTGTGCTCAGATTGTGGATCGATGGTGAAGAGAAAAGCACGCGCTCACGTCAGGATTTACTTCGTGAACGTTATCAGCAAAAAAGTGACCGAGCGGCGGCTTATACCAAGCCAAGTTTCTAGTTCTGAGGCGCTGTAAATCTGGAAGGTATGATGGCAGACAATAACGAAACGCTTCAGCAAGAGAAGGTCTACTACCAAGGCAGCTGTCTATGTAAGGCGGTACGTTTTGAATTGTTAGCGGAGCCACAAACGGCTTCGCATTGCCATTGTACGATGTGTCAAAAACAACACGGTGCAGCCTTTGCCAGCTATGCGAGAGTTCGACACAGTGAATTGCGTTATCTTTGCGGTGAAGGCGTAATAAAAAGCTATGCCTCTTCCAAAACCGTGAGGCGTCGTTTCTGTTCTGAGTGTGGGTCGAATCTGACCTGGGGTTATACCGAGGGCAAGTGGTCGGAATGGGTGGCCGTTGCCCTGGGATGTTTCGATACGCCTTTTACCCAGGATATCACCCGGGAAATTCACCTCGAAGATATGGCTCCCTGGTGGGAGCCGTCGGCTAAAAGTTTAAAGCCTGAATAATTCCTACTCGAAATCGTCCAGCGGCATATGCTTGCTGACACCTTCCGCGATATTGCCACCGCCATCGCGTTCGGCGACCACCTGTTTGAACCCAACCTCTTGTGCGCGTTCTCGGAACCATAAGCCTTCGGGTGAATGGCGAGCGACACCGTCAAAGAAGGTGGCAAACATCTGGGTTTGATTTAAGCCCATGCTTTCATAGGCCTGATTGACGGTCATTTTGCACATCATTAACTGGTTGCGCGGCACGCCTTTGATGCGGTTGGCCAATTTCATGACTTCATCATCAAGTTGCTCCAGTGGTACCGATTTTAAAATCAGGCCCATTTCTTCGGCTTCTTTTCCGCTGATCAGGTCACCGGTGAACAACATGCGTTTGGCCTTTTCTACACCCAGGCGGTAAACCCACATCATGGTTGTTGGCACGCCCCATACTCGCGCTGGTGGGTAACCAATACGAGCGTCGTCGGCCATGATAATCATGTCGCAGCACAGGGCGATATCACTGCCGCCGGCGGCCGCTGCACCGTGAATTTTGCAGATGGTAGGTTTGCGGGCACGCCAAAGCGACATGAAATCTTCGGTGTTGCGAGACATCATGGCGTAGTCTTCGGTAGGGTCCCAGGGCATTTCCTGGCTGCCGTGGATTTCGCCGGAATCTTCCTGAGCGTATTGCACGAGATCGTAGCCGCCGCAAAAACCTTTGCCGGCACCTTGTAGAATAATCACATGCACATTGGGGTCGCGTTCGGCTTTTTCGACGGCCTTGCGCAAATCAGAGGGCAGGCGATCGTTAATCGCGTTTAACCGTTCCGGACGGTTCAGGGTCAGGGTCGCGATTCGATCGTTAACCTGATAATCAACAGTTGGTGAGCTCATAGTGATTCTCTCTTGTTAAAATAATCAACGGCAAATGTCGTTTTGAATCAGTGAATGGATTTCATCTTCGTCCAGGCCTGCGTGTGTTAAAACTTCATGGCTATGCTGGCCCAGGCTGGGGGCTTCCTGATAGGGGATATTGTCCTGCAGGGAAAAATTGGCCGCCATAGCAACTCGGGTATATTGTCCGGCGATGCTGTGCTCGGAATAATCAATCATGCCGCTGGCGAGCACCTGTTTATCGGTGGTGAGTTGTTCCATGGTGTTAATCGGGGCTGCGGGTACATCGGCGCGCCACAGACGTTTCAGAATATCTTCACTGCTTTGAGTCAGGAAGACGGGTTTGAGTGTGTCGACCAGCTCATCCCAGTGGGCGAAACGGTTTGGCATGCTGTTAAAGCGCGGGTCTTCCAGTAAATGTTGGACCTGGAATTCTTCGGTCAGGCCCGCAAATTCCTTGTCGGCCAGAATCACCAGAACAATTTCGCCATCCTGTGTTTTCCAGGGAATGTACACCCGTTTGAAGTCCGGGTAGTTGAGTTCACGGCCTGCAGCCGCAATTGGCCAGAAAGCATCACAGGCTAAAAAGCCAATAGCCGCTTCCAGCATTGAAATTTCAACCTGCTGCCCCTGACCACTGCGCTCAGCTTGAAGCAGGGCAGCCGTTACCGCCTGGCAGGCGGTAAGGCCAGTGGTTTTATCACAGATGGTTTGTCCCAACAGTTGGGTGGGTTCCTGTAGGGATGCCATGCCTGACAAGGCTTGAATGATCGGATCGTAGGCGCGTTGTTCGGCCATTGGGCCACTGTCACCAAAACCGGTGATCGCCGCATAAACGAGTTTGGCGTTGTGCTGTTTTAAGGCCTCGAAGTCCAATCCATGCCTGGCCATCACGCCGGGCCGGCTATTGCAGATAAACACATCGGCGTCCTGACAAAGCTTGGCGATCAATTCCTGGGATTCGCGTTTCGACAGATCAAGAGCCAGAGACTTTTTGTTGCGGGAAAGACTGAGAAAGGTCGCCGATAAACCCGGCGCCAGAATAGGGCCCAGATTGCGTATCAAATCTCCTTCAAGGGGTTCTATCTTGATCACTTCGGCGCCTTGGTCGGCCAGAATCTGGGTGCAGAGAGGGCCGGCGATCACTGTAGTGCAGTCAATAATTTTGATCCCGCTGAGAGGTCCTTTGCTGGTTTCGCACTGTTTCTGATGCTTGTTAACTGACATGCCGGCTCCTTCGTTATTGTTATTCAGGGTGATTAGGGTGTCGCTGTCCCTGATGTGGGATTAGCGATCAATAGGCTGGAATATATACGATACACTTTGTACTGTAAATAATTGGGCGAGTTAAGGTACAATAAAAGTACTGGATATCCAGTTTAGCCATACAATAAAAGATTGGCTTAAGCCTTTGATTGGAAAACAAAAGAGTAAGCACATGTCATTAGATAAAGCGGTTCGCGGTCGACCCCGCAGCGAAGAGGTCCGACGAGCTGTGCTGGATGCATTTGTCGCCGCTGCCGCCGAAGAAGGTTACGAGCGAGTCTCTATTGATGCGGTTGCCAAATCAGCGGGGGTGAGTCGCAGTACGATTTATCGCTGGTACAAAGACAAGCGCGAATTGCTGCTCGATGCCAGTGTGGATATCGTTAAGGGCAATGCTTTTGAGCTGAGCGACGGTGATTTTCAATCTCTATTGTCACGTTTTCTGAAGGATACGTTTGCCACCGCCAACCACCTGGGGCAATTATTTACCGCGATGATGGCTGAAGCACAGGCTGATGAGATTTTTGCACAGGAAGTCTGGCAGCGCTACGCTAAGCCTCGTCGGCAATTGTTGTTGAGTATTTTGGCTCGTCACCCCGAGGTTTATAGGCTCAGTGAGGAGCGTATAGAGTTCATTCTCGATATCCTGTTCGGTGCAATCTGGTACCGAATGATGAGTCATCATGCGCCATTGGATGAGGCGTTTGCTCAGCAGTTGTTGATTACGCTGGATCAATTGTTGCGAAGCTGATTTCTTTTTTTTCAAACTCTTTCTTAAATTTCTTTTTCTGGAACAGCAACTTATGTGCTTTTGCGTTATGTTGAGGTGCTGCTGAGTTGAATCCTTTCATCGCTGTATCTGCTCTGTTGAACGTTTGCCCTATCCTTTTTCCAATTTGTTCCGTCTAAGGTTATGACATAAAAACAATATGCAACAGACCATAGCAACCCAAAAAAGAAAGGAAATTCAGCATGAATAGCAATAGCAAAAAAATCACTCTCGTATCCGCCAGCGTAATGGCGTTGTTCTTAGCAAGCAGCGCCCAGGCAATTGTTGGTAAATCTGTCAGCGAAGAAATCGTCAGCTTTTCAGATCTTGATCTGCACAAGGTTGAAGGTCAGAAGTCCTTGCAGCGTCGCTTGCATTCAGCAGCGGCGAAGGTGTGTGAGAAAAGCGAGGCAATCAACAGCCGTTCCGTCAGCCGAATCGCACAAAGCAAGCGCTGCTACAAAGAAGCGATTGATACTGCAATGAAAAAAGTCAAATTGGCTAAGCGTTAATGACAACCATTATTCTGCCAGCCGGAATCTGTACAGCAGTTTCCGGCTGGCGTTTATTGTTCATACCTGCTTTCGGATCATTTCCGAAATTGTTTTAAAGGCATTCACTCGATTTTCTGTCCATGGGTGGGCAAAGCTCATTCGCAAAAACTGGCGATAGTTTTCCTGTGCGGTAAACAGTCGTCCCGGTGTCAGAATAATTCCTTGGGTAATGGCTTTTTTATACAATTCCAAAGTATCAATTCTCTCCGGTAATTCTATCCAGGCGGCGAGCCCGCCCTGGGGCTGGCTGCACCGCGTTTCTTCGGGTAAGTGTTGCTGGATAAGGTGACGCATCTCCTGATAACGTTCTTTGTACTGTGCGCGCTTTCTTCTCAGGTGTTTATCCAATCCGCCTTCGGCAATATAAAAACTTAAACCCTGTTGGCTCAACTGAGGCACTGCCAGACTGGTGGCCAGCTTGGCTTTCAGTACGTCGTGGTGATAACGTCCCGGGGCAATCCAGCCCAGGCGCAGGTCCCTGGACAGGTTTTTTGAGAAGGATGAGCATTGAATGACAATGCCTTCCTGATCATAGGAATACAAACTTCGCGGGCGTTGCTGTCCGAAATACAACTCCCCATAAATATCATCTTCAATCAATGCAAAGCTCTGTTCACGGGCAATAGCGAGCAACGCCTGTTTGTTTTCCTCTGTCATGCTGGCGCCGGTTGGGGTTGCAAAGCAGGGGGAGCATATCAGAGCTGAGATTTCCCAGTGTTGTGTGGCCAGTCTCAGGGCATCGAGACTGAGACCTTCATCGGCGGAGCAAGGCAGCTCCAGCGCTTTTAATCCCAATGCTTCAATCAGCTGCAAGCTGCCGTAAAAGCCGGGTGATTCGATAGCCACAACATCACCAGGACGTGTGCAGGCCAGTAAGGCCAGCAGTAGGGCATGCTGGCAACCATGGCTGATCACAATGTCGTCTTCATGAACCTTGGCTCCACCGTGGGCCATTAATTGTTTGATTTGTTTGCGCAGAGAAAGCATGCCAAGGGGTTCATCGTAATACAGATATTGGGCACTGCTCTGCTGGCGTTGGGCACGCCCTAAACAGCGCTGTAATTTACGATTGCTGGGTTCGCTGTCGTGACCGGGGAATAAATCGAAGGCTGCGCCGCGCTGCATGATGTCCACAAGAATCTGCCCTTGATCCAGGGATTCTGCCGTCAGCTTTGGTGAACTGATCGGTGGGCTGTCGAGTTCCTGTTCTGGCACGCAGACATAAAAACCCGATCGGGTGCGGGCCTGAATCAGTCCATCGGCCTCCAGCCGTTCATAGGCGCTCAGTACAGTGGCCTTCGAAAGCTGCTCGTCCAGAGCGAGCTGGCGAATAGAAGGCAACTTTACGCCAGGGGCCAGTTGTCCTGATTCAATTTGTTGTCTTAGGCGCTGTTCAAGCTGGTGATAAAGGTAGCTGCTCATGTCACTGCTCGTATGGGTACAGTTCTTGTAAAAGTGATCGGTACAGATTCGATATTTAAATTTCTGTACCTAATTATAAACATTTTTGTGCATCTGTACCTATAGGGGGCTTGGCTCTAGACTGCTTGCCTATAATATGACCGAGATACCCCTGATGCCTGTTACCACAACCAACACTCCAGAGAAGATTCCTCTGACCTCGATTGATGTTTCTCCACCTGAAATTGAGCCTCAATATAAAGAGCTTTATGAAGGGCACCGCGTTTACGTTCGTAAAACTGAAGGTCGGTTCCAGCGTTTACGTCGTTATATCGCCGCGCCTCTGTTGCTGGCTTTTTTTCTGTTTCCCTGGTTGCAGATCGATGGTCGCCAAGCGGTGTTTTTCGATTTAACCGAGCAAAAGTTCTACATCTTCTGGTCCGTATTTTGGCCCCAGGACGGCATTTTGCTGGCGAGCCTGCTGATTATTGCGGCCTTCGGCCTGTTTGCCGTAACCGTTTGGGCCGGGCGAGTCTGGTGCGGTTTTGCATGTCCGCAAACCATTTGGACAACCATGTTCATGTGGGTGGAAAACTTCGTGGAGGGGGATCGCAACCGCCGCATTCGTTTGGATGCCGCGCCCTGGTCTCTGCACAAGCTGAAACTGAAAGCCAGCAAGCACTTCTTATGGGCTCTGATCGCCTCAGCCACGGGTATCACGTTTATTGCTTACTTCTACGGAACGCTGCCGCTTTTGAGTGATATTGCGTCGCTGACCATTTCGGTGGAAAGCGCTTTGTGGTTGTTGCTATTTATTGTGCTCACTTACCTAAATGCGGGCTATATGCGCGAGCAGGTCTGTAAGCATATGTGCCCTTATTCGCGCTTCCAATCTGTGATGTATGACCAAAGCACTTTGATGGTCAGTTACGACGAGCAGCGCGGTGAACCGCGCGGCCCACGCAAATTGCGCAGCAACTACAAAAAAGAAGGCCTGGGTTCCTGTATTGATTGCGATTGGTGTGTGCAAGTTTGCCCAGCCGATATTGATATTCGCAATGGCTGGCAGGCGGAGTGTATTAATTGCGGTTTGTGTATTGATGCCTGTGACAATGTGATGGAGCGCATGGGGTATCAGAAAGGCTTGATTCGATTTGCATCAGCGCAGGTATTGGGTGGGTTCTGGCAGCGTTTCAAGCAACCGCGCATGTTGGGCTACAGCATTTGCCTGGTGTTGATGGCGAGTTTGTTTGGCACCAACCTGGGTGGTCGTGAAGCACTGTCGATTGATGTGATTCGCGATCGCGGGGTGCATTTGTATCGCGAACGCAATGGCCAGATCGAAAACGTTTACACCGTAAAGCTGAATAATATGTCCAATGAGCCAATGGAAGTCAGCCTGGATGTGGACTCGTCTGAACCGTTTCAGTTGACCGGACGTCGCCATCACTATCTCGAGGCGGGTGAAGTCTTCACTGTGCCTCTGCGAATCACCATTGCCGCTGATGGGCTGGAGAAGAGCAATTATCAGCTGGCGATCTCGGCGGTTCACAGCGAGGACGAGCAAGGCCGTGTGTTGCAAACCGTGGCGTTTATTGCTCCAAATCCTGTTGCCTCCAACCTTTAGAGCATAAGTTGGGAGAAGGTTGCTTCTCCCAAGTACACCTCACAGTTACCAGGTTTCTGAGATGCTATCGGAAGTTTGGTTTTTGGAGTGAAATTGGTGAGGTGTATCAGCGTATTTGTGGCTTTGTGTTTGTCGGCGTGTGGCATGGCCCCTCAACACTACAGCCCAGACCAGGCCCTGGCCGATATTCCCGAGCAGTGGGTGGTGGAAACCGAATTAAGAGGCCAGGAACAAGACCTCTTTAGCTTGTTGCCCAATGCTGATTTGGAATTGTTGGTGGTTCAGCTGCTGGCCGATAATCCTGCCCTGCAACGTAGAATGTTTGAACTTGCCGAGCTGCAAGCCCTGGAAGGGCAGGCAGGTGCGGCTCGGCTACCCCAACTGACTTTGTCCCCGGATCTTGAACGCTCAGGTGGCCCTGATGCCAAAGCATCCAATCAATATCGTGCCCGATTGGACGCCAGTTGGGAGCTGGACATCTGGGGGCGGCTCAAGAACCAGCGTCAGGCTGCCCAGCTTGATGTGCAAGCCCTGGAGCTGGAAATTGAATACGCCAAACGATCCCTCCTGGCGGATTTCATTCATCGCTACCTGATGTTGCTGAATGGTTATCGACAGCTGGACTTGGAGCAGCGTCGACTTCTCGCCGCTGAAACCAATGAAAAAGTGATTAATCGCCGTTACCGCTCGGGGCTCAGCAGCCTGCAGGATTTAAATGCAGCCCAGGCCGACAAGTTTCGACAGCTGGCTGCGATCAGTCAGCTTTCTGAAACCCAGGAAGGGCATTTGCGTGAGTTACAGCGGTTGTTTGGCGATGTCGGTTTTAGTGATCAGCGTTTCTTCGCCGAATCATCAATCAATTCATGGCCCCAAATTCGTTTCCCTGAAGTGGCCATGCCTGCGTTGGCATTGTCTCAGCGCCCGGATTTACTTGCAGCTTTCAAGAAAATCAAAGCGGCAGACCAACGCAGTGATTACAGCTATAAGCAACTGTTACCGAGCTTTACATTGACGGCCAATTTGCTGAGTTCCAGTACTCGTGCCGGCGATGTGCTCAGTCAAGATCCCAGTTGGACCCTGTTAGGGCAGTTAACACAAACCGTCTTCAGTGGTGGACGTATCAAGGCTGATATTGCCGCGGCCGAGGCCCGGGCTGGCCAAGCCTATTGGTCCTATCGAGAGCTGTTACTGGCCGCTTTTCTTGAAGTCGCTGCGTCTTTGAGTCAGGAGTCCAGTCTGGCAGATCAACAACAATCGCTTGAGCTGTCTTTACGGCATGCGCAAAAAAGCCAGTTCGAATATGAGCAACGCTATCAACGCGGACTCGCCACCATTCTGGATGTCATCGCCGCCCAGCGAACCAGTTTCGATGTGGAGTCCCAGTTACTGGGGGTGGAGCGTGAACGTGCAAGTAATCGAATCTCTATGGCGTTGGCTTTAGGGCTGCCAATGGTAGCGGAAGAAGGCTAATGTTAAAGGTGAACACTTTGAAAAAATCAGTTTCCAAAACCGGCGGTCCTCTGTTGGCAGCGCTCGTGTTGTTTGTTGTTTCGATCTCCTATACCAGCTACGCGATTGACAACAAGCCCGAACCCGAACAACAGTCTCTGGACAAGCAGCTTGCCCAGGTAACGGTGCAATCCCTCAGTTTGGAGACCCATCAAGCCTACGTGTATGCCCATGCGGAAGTTCGGTCCCGATACGAATTGCAGCTCAGTTCCGAATTAAGTGGACGGGTTCAAAGCCTCAATACGGCCTTTGAGTCGGGCCGTATACTGCCCGCGCAAACCGTGTTATTGGATATTGATCCGCTCAGATATCAACAGGAATTGGCCCAAGCTGAGCAGGATCTCGCCCAGGCGACATTGGATCTTATGCTCGAACAGCAGGAGGCCAAGCAAGCCAGATTGGAATGGCAGGAAAGCGGGTTGCAGGGGCAAGCGGATGATCTGCGTCTACGAAAACCCCAACTGCAACTGGCGAAAGCCAAACTTGCCCAGACTCAGGCGCGTTTGAAATTGGCGAAACAAAACGTCGCGCGTACAAAAATTGATTTGCCTTTTACGGCCGTTGTGGTTGAGCGCCTGGTTGCCCCTGGACAATACGTGCAAGCCGGTGAGGCTATTGCAACGATTCACAGTGCTGAAGAGTTGGAGCTGAAGGTGATGTTGAATCCCTCACAGTGGGCCTTGCTCGCTGATCAAACGCCAACGTTGGTACAGAAAAACATTCTCCTGAGAGATAAGCAGGGCGGTCAATGGACCGCCAAAATCGCTCGTATGGAACAGAGGTTGGACCGCGAGACTCGCCTTCGATCTCTGGTTCTGGAGGTTGTGCCTTCAGATAAAAACCAAGAGCCACTGCTGCCGGGCAACTTTGTAACCGCTGAAATTCCGGGGCGCCAGGAAGAGCAGTTATTGGCTGTGCCAGCCAGCAGCTTGAGCAGTCTGGGTGAGCTTTGGTATGTCGATAAAGAGCAGCGCCTGCGCCATTTTAAGGCCGATATTTCTTTTCAATATGATGGCAAGGTATATGTCAGACCGCCGGAATCCATTGCATCAAAAATATCAAATGCATCGCTTGATTTTCTGACCACACCTTTGCCCGGATATGTTGGTGGACAAAAGGTCATGCCTCAAAAAGCTAAGGACCAGAATGCGATTTCAGATCAGCTGGCCTCAAATGGTTTGGGGAGCTGACCATGGACGCTAAATCCTCCAGAACTGGTCTGATCGCCTGGTTTGTTCATAACCCGGTTGCGGCAAATTTGTTAATGCTGTTGATTCTGCTTGTGGGTATTGGAACTGCTTCGTCTCTGCGTATCGAGGGGTTTCCGACCATTGAGCCGAATCGCATTACCATTGATATTCGTTTTGAAAGTGGCGACCCCAAGCAGGCGGAAGAAGGTATTGCCATTAAGGTTGAAGAGGCGCTCAAAGGGCAACCGGGTATACGTCAAATCAGTTCAACAAGCAGTAACGATTCGGTTTCGATTGTTGTCGAAAAAGTTCACGACTATCCCCTCGATCGTTTGACGGCTGAGGTGAAAAACATCGTAGACGGTATTGCCAGTTTTCCTGCGGCGGCGGAAAAGCCCATTGTTTCCCAACAGCAATGGGAAGACAGCGCAATCTGGGTTACGGCCTATGGTGATGTCGCCCAGAGTGAATTACAAAACTTCAGCCGGCGCATCGAGAGTGAGCTTCTCAAACTAACCGCAGTTAACAAAATCAGTCGAAGCGGCTGGCGTGTACCGGAAATTGCCATTGAGCTGGATGAGCAGGCCCTGCAAGGTTATGGTCTGAGCCTGGCGGATATTGTTGATCGGGTGAGGGCCGAATCGATCAGTGCGAGCAGTGGTGAACTTCGCTCTGAAAAAGGTCTGATTCTACTGAAAGCGGATAAGCAGCGTTATCAGGCAAGGGAGTTCGGAGATATTGTTATCCGCAGCTTGGCTGACGGACGTCGCTTGTTATTAAAAGATGTTGCAACGATCCGTGATGGATACGAAGAAGCCCCCAAAGTCTTGTCGCGCTTTGATGGCAAGACCGCCATAACCCTAAAAATTGCCGCTGGTCGCAGCGACAATATCATCGATATTGCGGAGCAGGTCAAAGCCCATGTTAACGGCTGGCAAAACTCAGCGGACCTGCCCCAGGGGATTCAATTGGAAGTCTGGTGGGACCAGAGCCAAAACATGATTGACCGCCTAAACCTGATACTGGAAAACGGCTTTATCGGTATTCTCCTGGTGATGCTGGTATTGACCGTTTTTCTGAACTTCAGGGTGGCGCTTTGGGTGGCAATGGGGTTGCCGATTTGTTTCGCCGGTGGTTTGATTCTTATGGGAGCCAGTTTCTGGGATTTAACCCTGAATCAGCTGACCACCTTTGGCTTCATTCTGGTGCTTGGCATTCTGGTCGACGATGCCGTTGTGGTTGGCGAGAGCGTGTACTCCGCCCGAAAAGAGTTTGGCGATACAGTCGATTCAACGATTCATGGCGTACAGCGAATAGCCGTGCCTACCGCGTTCGGTGTTTTAACAACCGTGGCGGCTTTTTTTCCTCTGTCCTTGGTCGAAGGGCAATTAGGCTCTCTGTTTTCCCAGTTCGCACTGGTGTGTACCGCCTGTTTGCTTTTTTCTCTGGTGGAATCAAAATTAATATTGCCCGCGCATCTTAGAAACCTGAACACTCAAAGGCGTGATGAGCAGTCTGGCAAAAATGTGTTCGCCAAAAGTTTGGGCAGGGTTCAGAACTGGGCTGACGAGGGTCTGTCCAGACTCAACAGCAATTATTATCAGCCTCTGTTATCACTGGCCCTGCGATATCGCTATGCCGCACTGTTGTGTTTTATTTCCTGCTTTGTATTGGTTGTGGGGCTAGTGCCAAGTGGGCGAGTGGCGTTTAGCTTTTTTCCGGACATTCCAGAGGATTATGTCAGTGTCTCTTTCCGTGTCAGTCAGGGTGGCGGTTATGGTTTGCTGCACCAGCAAGTCGATAAAGTAGAGCTTGCTGTAAAGGCGCTGGATGCTGAGTTGCAGGCTCGGTTTTCTACTCGCCAGCCATTTATCAGCAAGACCTATTCTTTGGTGGAGGATGATCGAAGCGGTTTGGTACAGCTTGAGTTGAACAAGGCGATACAGGAGTTTGCCAACCCTTCCGACATTGCCCTGGAGTTACAAAAGCATCTCAGTCACTATGAAGGCTTGCAGGAACTGATCGTATCGACTGACGATTTTGAAGACAAAGATGTCGAGCTTAATATTCTCTCTGACAACCCTAGTCAGCTTAATGGGGCTGCTAATCTGCTCGCGCATAAACTCAAGCAAATCAGCGGTGTTCATGATGTCCACAATAACTATGCGGCGGTACAACCGGTGTTTTTGTTTGAGCTGACGGCACTGGGGCGTTCACTGGGTTTCTCGACGGCGGAATTGGCTCAGCAAATCCAACAGAGTTTTTACGGCGCGGAAGTTCAACGCGTGCAACGGGGTAAAGATGAAGTGAAGGTGCGGGTACGCTACCCCTATCGCTACCGCCAGGACGTTACCAGTCTGGAAAGTGCCCGAGTGCGCAGTCCGAGTGGCGAGGTGTTGCCGCTTTCCACCGTCGCCACGGTTAGGGTCGAACACAGCCAGCTGGAGATTCATCGTGTCTCCAATCAGCGAGCGGCTACTGTAAGCGCCAATTTGCACGAGCAAACCATCAGCAGTTCCGCATTGATGGACGCACTGGAAAATACGGTGTTCCCCGAGATTCAAAGAAAGTATCCAGGGATTGAGGTCGTGGCGGAAGGCGATGCAGCGGAAGAAGAGGAAAGCTCGGATTCTCTGGTGCAGATATTTATGCTGTCTTTGTTTTTAATCTACTTCTTACTGGCTGTGCCACTGAAATCCTATTGGCAGCCCTTTGTGATTATGTCAGCAATACCATTTGGCATTGTGGGGGCAATACTGGGGCATTGGTTCAATGATCTGGCGATCAGCATTCTATCGATCAATGGTATTTTAGCGTTGAGCGGAGTCGTGGTGAACGACAGTCTATTATTATTGAATCAATTCAACCTTTTGAGATCAAAAGGGCTGGGTTTGCAGGAGGCATTGGTACAGGCGGGCAGTTTGCGCATGCGCGCGATTGTTCTGACGACATTGACCACTGTATTGGGGTTAGTCTCTCTGCTTCAAGAAACCGCATCGCAGGCGCTGTTTTTGATTCCGGCGGCTACCTCTCTGGCCTATGGGATCAGTTTCGCAACTTTAGTGACACTGATACTTGTGCCTGTCACCCTTATGATTGCGCATGATGTGACGGGTTTGTTTTCCCGTCTGCGGGGAAAGTTGAAACCTTATAAAAGCCAAGCTCAGAATTCGGGAGTGAGCCTATGACCGTTCAAACTTTATTGGTGGAAGACAATATTAATCTGGCGACCACCATTGCGACCTATTTGAAACTCGAAGGGATCGAATGCGATTTCGCGCCGAACGGCGAGGCCGGTTTGAACCTGGCTTTAAACAACAGTTACCAGACTATCTTGCTGGACATTAATCTGCCCAAGCTTAATGGTTATGAAGTGTGTGATGCCTTGCGGAGCAAAGGCGTGGATACCCCGATACTGATGTTGACAGCAAGGGACACTCTAGCGGATAAACTCAGTGGCTTTAATGTTGGCACCGATGACTATCTGGTCAAGCCTTTTGAAATGGAAGAGTTGGCAGCCCGAATAAAATCCTTGTCCCACCGCCGCAGTGCCCAGGCAAAGCGACTGTTTCTGGCCGATCTGGAAGTGGATCTGCAGAGCAAATCTGTGCGCCGGGCTGGCCAGGAAATTGATGTTACGCCGACCGGATGGATTATTTTGGTTGAACTTATGCGCAATTCCCCGGATATTGTGAAAAGGAATACCCTTGAGTGGGCGGTTTGGCAGGACGATGTCCCCGACACCGATTTACTGAAAGTTCATATGTATCGTCTTCGCCAACAAATCGATAAGCCCTTTGATAAACCTCTGATTCATACTGTACCGAATCATGGATTTGTAATGCGAGAACTGAATGTCTGACAGTGGCTTTACCATTCACCCGAACCGTAGCTTAAAGAGCTTATTGCTATGGTGGATTGTGGGGGCGGGTTCCATATTCGCGATCATTTTTGCGCTTATTTCAGCGTTGTTTCTTAATTTGGGCGTTATCCTTAAGATGAAAGGGGAGTCTGAAAGGGAAATAACAGAGTATATGTCCCGCTATGAAATCGACCCCAGTACACCTTTGCCTCAGGACGACTTTTATCGGGTATATAGCTCAATTGATGATATACCCGCGCCCGTTAAGAAAATATTCAAGCCGGAAACCTATACACATGAAGGCTTTGATTTCTTTGTTGATATCGATTATGACGATAGCGAAATTACGCCTGTAGATGATTTTAAAGACTTGTGTGAAGGCCAGGTGTGCCAGATTTTATTTTTTTATTCCTATCGAATGCCTGAAGGGCAATGGCTTTACTTGTTGTCTGGTTTACAGTTGACGGAAGCCGAGGACAAGGAAAGGGATACCGTTCAAGATGCCGCATTGTTTGTGGCTGTGTTTGCGATCTTCCTGTTTTCGATGTTGGCCTTGCTGCTGTTTCGAAGAATAAGCCAGCCCGTCAAGTCTCTTGCGGAATGGGCAGATCAACTGACCATTGATAAGCTTCGAAGTCAGCATCCGGAATTTCGTTTTAAAGAACTCAATGCTGTTGCGGAAAAATTGAATGAGGCTTTTAAACGAACTGCTGAGTCTGTAGAAAAAGAGCATCGTTTTTTGCAATATGCGAGCCATGAGCTTCGCACACCCATTGCCGTTGCCAGTGGAAACCTGGAGTTGCTGGATAAATTATCGGAATCTAACCGCTTGCCGGAAGAGGAGCGAGCAGCGATCGACCGAATAAGATATTCGGTGAAGGATATGCGGCTTCTGACAGAAACACTCTTGTGGCTAAATCGCAGTGATTCCATTATCCCACCCAAAGAGCCCGTTGACCTTCGAGCGTTGTGTCAAAACTCTATTCAAGACAATGAGTATCTCCTTAAGGGAAAACAGGTGTCTGTAGAACTGACGGGGGAGCCTTGTATTAAAGAAGTCTCACCAGTATTTTGTTCGATTTTAATTTCAAATCTGATTCGTAACGCCTTTCAACACACCCAGGAAGGCGGCGTTCATATTGATGTTGATACTCATGAACTGAACATTTTGAATTGGGAACTGGGTACAGTATCGCCAAAAGGTGTTGCAGATTCAGAACAAGCCGGTTTTGGTTTGGGATTGGATCTTGTAGAGCAAATTGCCGGCCGTATGGGATGGCAATACGAGTGTGAAATTACAAAGAAAGGCCGACTTTGCCGATTGGTTTATTGAAACCTTTGTAAAGTTGACATTTATTAACCCTGCTACACCTGATGGATACCTTGGGCCTCTTAAGATACATGCTATCTTAAACCAAGAGGAATACCAGCATGAGGTTTTATCAGTTTCTCACCGCGGCTTGTTTGTCTGCGATTGCTTTGGGCGCATCCGCCCAAGACAACGATCATGACGATGAGGGTGGTGAGTTTGCATTGGGAATCATCGCCGCAAACGACAAGTCGATTTATGTTGGTGGTAAAGATGAAGTCCAGCCTTTTCCCTTTATTCAAGCCCGTTGGGGCAATTTCTATTTTGAAGGACCATCCTTGGGTTATGTCTTGTATGAAGACAATGCCTGGACGCTGACATCTTCTTTGTCATTGGATGGTATTGGTGACAGTGATCGGGATAACAGTCGTTTGCTGGCTGACATGCCGAAGTTTGACAGTGTCGTTATGGGGGAAATTGGTATCTCCCATGAAGCCGTCTGGGGCGAACTGAGCTTCTCTATGGCTGCGGATATCAGCAATTCACACGATGGTTATACTGCTGAGTTGGAATACGGATACCCGATTGAAATCGGTTCCTGGATGATCGAACCTTCCATCGGTGTGAAATGGTCCAGTGATAAAGTGAATCAATATTTTTATGGCGTCGAGCAGCAATACGTTCGTGCAGATCGACCGTTCTATCGTCCCGATGCGGGCATCGACTATGGCGCGGGTATCACGGCAATGTATCCGTTTATGAAACAGCACGCCATTATCGTTCATGCTGAATATGAATCCTTTTCCAAGGAAATCAGTGACAGCCCTATTGTAGATCGTGACAACACCGTTACTTTCGGTATTGGCTACGTTTACCGTTTCTAGCAGTTCCTCTCGGAAGTTCTCCATTTGCCCGACAGTGAGTGTATGGCTGTCGGGTATTTTTATTTGAGTCACTTTGCGTGATCGTCAGTAAAAGCCTCTTCAGCTTGTATGGTTATTCAAGCTGGTATAGTCTTGTGAGCGAAATAACAATAAGCCCCAAAAAATAGAATATATTGATGAATACATACACGCGAATACTCCTCCTTGTCTGCTTTTTGCCCCTATCACATTTTACTTCCGCAAATTTGTACCATCTTGAAGATGCTAATAACTTTTCAAAGATGATAAAAAATAGCTGGGAGGTATCCCAAGAAGCTGTTCAAACCAAGTATTTGGATGTTGGCAGTGCAGGTGTGAAAATTTTTACGCCCGGGCGTATCGTCGATGCAAAAAATATGTCCCGAAAGGTCAATGAAAACAGAGCGGCTTATGAGAAAGCACTCAACATTTGCCTGCCGGTGGCTTCAGAGTTTGAAGATGAAGCCGTAGACATGCTGGAAAGGGTTGGAAAGTTTATGGGGCAGCCCGAACTTGCACCCGTTTATGTGCTGTTTGGGGCAAATAACTCGGGAGGAACCGCTTCTCCCGATGGATTGGCACTTGGCCTGGAAGTTCTCTGCCAGTTTGCTGATACAAAGGAGCAGTTTAAGGAAGTCCTGATGGCCTTTGTTGCTCATGAGGTTGTTCACGTTTATCAGAATCGACTTCTCAATTTTGAGAAACCGCCAACCGTACTTGAACAGGCGCTTCTAGAGGGATTTCCGGACTTTGTTGCCAATATGATGCTTGGTGAGGTGCCGGAGTCAGAAAGAAAGCGGCATGACTATGGTTTGGCGAATGAAGCCCAGTTGTGGAGAGATTTCAGTGCGGTGATGGAAAGCAAAGAATACGATGCTTGGTTTTATTCAGGTGACTTCAACGGCAGGCCGGGAGATGTGGGATATTGGATCGGGAAAAGAATTGCCGAGGCCTACTATCATCAGGCCGAGAACAAAGAACAGGCTATTTCGGATCTATTACATTTGAAGTCCGCTGAGCATATTCTTAAGGCCAGTGCGTATCAAGAAGGTTTTGCCAAAGCTAAGTGATTTATCGACAGCTGCTCGGATACTTATTGAAGGAGCTGGAAACGGTTGCCGTCAGGTAGAACTTGTCGGCCTGTCCTTGCCAGCCCCTTTCTTCTTTTCTCTCTTTCTATTTCCCATTTCGTTTTCAGCCCTTCCTGTGGTGTTCGTCGCTTGACCCTGTTCAGCCCAAATATACTGAACAGGGGGTGGGGCTGTGCATTTCTGAAAATCAAAAGCCCGAAAACAGAAGTGATGACGGATTTCCAAGATTCGGAAGATAGCCTTGAATCCTGAACACTAGTATTGAGTTTTTCGGGAGGCAATATGAACAATCAAGGCGAACGTTATCATGGCTTGGACTTCCTGCGGGCCCTAATGATGTGTCTGGGTGTGGTGCTGCATTCCGCTCAGCTGTACACCTCAATGGACATTACCGACTACTATTGGGATCCCGCGCGCTCCTTTAGCATGGATGTCCTCTTGATTACCATCAATACCTTCCGAATGCCGGTATTCTTTGTGTTGTCTGGTTTTTTCACGGCTCTGTTGCTCGACAGGCATGGTTTTGAAGCGATGTGGCATAACCGAATGCGGAGGCTGCTGTTGCCTTTTCTTCTGTTGTTGCCGCCGCTGTCACTGATAATGGGGACGTTGCGAATATTCGCCTATAACCTCATGCGAGATGGCCAGCCAGGTTTTGATCTTGACGTTCTTGAGGGGACTGGCCGAAGCTTGTGGAATAACACACATAACTTGTGGTTTCTTTATTATCTGCTGCTGTATTTGCTGTGCATTAAGTTGTTTATCAAACCACCGATGCTGGCGCGTATGAATTCATTGATACAGGAGAAGGGCTTGGGTTTGCTCTCTCCCGGTGTTTTTCTTCCGACGGTCATATTAATGGCTATTCTGGGTGGCTTGCACAATATAGGCCGTATCGGTGCCAGCTTGAGCTTTATTCCAAAATGGGACGTTTTTCTGTTCTTTGCGGCCTGCTTTGGATTGGGTTGGCTACTCTATCAAAACATCGGGCAGCTTCAGCGCTTGATCCGTTATCGTTGGTGGACCTTATTGTTGGCAATACTGAGTTTGTTGATCGCGTTTGCGTGTTTTGCGGTAAAAGAGGATGCCGATGACAAAACACTATTGCACATCGCTTTATCCTTGTTTACTGCCATATCGGTATACAGTTTTATTTGCGCATTTATCGGTCTGTTTAACCATTACCTCAATCGCTACAACAGGGTGATACGGTATGTGTCTGACAGCGCTTATTGGATTTTTGTCTTCCACTCGATTCCCTTGGTTGTGATTGCCTTACCGATGTATTACTGGTCGGTTGCCGCTGAAATCAAGTTTCTGATCACCTGTGGCGGAACCTATGTGGTCTGCTTTTGGACCTATCACTACTGGGTTCGGTCGACTCGGATGGGAGAGTTACTGAATGGACGAAAGCAGGGCGCATTATAAGATATTGCAACCTTTTTAAGGTTCGACTCGAGAGATGGAAATTAGACATGCCTAAATTATTTAATGCTTGATTGATCCTCACGGGCAGCTAAACCTATTCACAGCTTTGGTAATACGGTGAAATGGTAATTTTTAAAACGAGGGCGTATTCTTGGGCGTCGATGGAGCGAGGTGAGGATTCCAGCGGATAGACAGGGTCTGCAGATAGTGAGTCTGTGGCAACGATGAAATTGCTCGCGAACCTTGAGCGCGTTATTGTTTTTGTCTTTCGCGGTTTGATGTCCGCCTCGTTGAAATGAACCCTTTGGCCAGATGTACTCGGCTGATAGATTCCAGACCAGGGAGAATGTCATGATATTCATTACCAATCGTTTTCCAGAGCAAAGCATTCGTACAAGAGTTGGCCGAAAGTTTGATTTTGATCTGGATAATAATGCGGCGAGCAACTCTGTTTTCTATTGCGAGCAAATAAAAAAGAGTGAATACAAAGAAATTGGCAGTATCGATTTCTTGAAACGACTTAAGGAATCAAAGTACAGGCAGGTACTGTTATACATTCATGGATTTTCCAACTTGCCTGAAGACGTTCTATCAGCCGCCAGTGAGTTCCAAAATCTTTGCGATAAAAAGAAGAAGGATGAAATTTTAGTAATTCCTGTTATTTGGCCCTGTGACAATGACTTGGGAATTATTAAAGATTACTGGGATGACCAGAAAGCAGCCGATCAAAGTGCCTTTTCTTTTTCAAGGGTTCTGGAGAAGTTTCTGGAATGGCGAAGTTCTGAGAAATACAACCCGGAAGACGACCCGTGCTTAAAACGAATTAACGTGCTGGCGCATTCGATGGGGAATCGTGTATTGCGAGAGACCTTGTCCGCGTGGAATAAATACGATCTTCCCAGGGGCGTTCCTATGATCTTTAGAAACACCTTTCTGGTTGCTGCGGATGTGGTCAATGAGACGCTTCATGAAGGTGAGTCCGGGGAATTAATTTGTCATTCTTCTCGCAATGTTATTGTTTACCACGCTTCGGATGATCTGGCCCTGCGAGCCAGTAAAGCGTCCAACCTCAAAAACAAAGTGGCTTCACGTCGTTTAGGGCATACTGGTCCTGAGGATATCGACAAAACCCCTCGAAATGTCTATCGGGTGGATTGTGATGATGTGAATAATGCCTACGATAAACCGAAAGGGCACTCGTATTTCCGGTCGGGAACGAAGAAAGGCACACCTGGCGAAGTCTTCAATCACATTTTTTCGTGCCTGGAATCGGGACGAGTTTATCCTGAAGACGAGCACAGACGTTCTTCCATTATTAAACTTAAAAAGAGCGCCAAATAATAAAGCGATAACATAGCCCCCGTAATTTTTCCTGATCTACGGGGGCAGCTTGGTGTATGAAAAATTGGGTTTTCCGATTTAAAACACGCCGTTGTCATTTCGAATATTGCCACCACTGATAAGCGAGTAGAAACGCATAAAGCCGTCGAGTGCCTGAATTGAATCCCAATGCTCAACGATTCTTCCATTTTCGAGACGCCAGGTATCGATGATGTTCATACCTTTTTGATCGTTCCCTCTGTCTTCTTTATTCAGTGTGGCGTGGGAATGAAAAATGACGTAATCGCCATCCACGTAAATGTGTTTCACGTCGTAGCTGTAGTCCGGGTAGTCTTCGACAAAATCCTTTAAGAATCCAACCAGGCCGATGATCTTGTCAGGCAGGTTGCGGTTATGTTGTGTGTAAGCGCTGTCGTTGTAATTCTCAAGTACATATGCAAAGTTATGATTGTTCATTAAGTTCTGAACAAAGTCGGTAATGATTTCAGCATTGTTCTGTTCTTGTGCGGTCCAGTGTGATTTTTGCAAAGCTTGCAGGTCAACCGTCAATATGTCTTTGTTTTGCGCCGATACAAATGTGCTGATGAAAAGCAGTGCGAATGAAACGATGGACTTTCGCATATATCTCTCCTGTTGACTCATGTTTAAGATGGTATATTAAGTTGGTTCAGGTTACTAATGTATACCAATATAGTGTATGGTAATTTGAATTACAATTAGGCACGAAAACGTCACCAGGGCACATTTTGGTAACCCACGTTGGGTGAGTTGCGGTATGAGTTTTGACTTGATGGCGAACCAGGAAAATGAAGTAGGAGAAATAAGTGATGGGAAAACCTGAGCGACGTGTGTTTGTGAATGATGAGGATTGTCCCATCCGTAATGTGGTGGCGCAGATTGGTGATAAATGGTCGATGCTGATTCTATTTGCTTTGGTGGATGGGGCGGATCGGTTTAATTCACTTAAATCCAGAATTGTGGGTATTTCCCAGCGCATGCTCACCCAAACCTTGCGTGATCTTGAACGCGAAGGTTATGTCAGCAGGACGGTTTACCCCGAAGTTCCGGTTAGGGTTGAATACGAGCTGACAAAAATGGGGCGAGATATTGTGAAGCCCTTATACAAATTAGTGTCCTGGGCCGAGAAGCACCATGACGAGATTCGCTTGTGTCGTGAGGAGTACGATAAGCGGAAAGATTCTTAGTGTAGGGAATAGGGAGTAGGGCGAATGATTGGCTGAACAAAACTTGCAGCATTGGCCGGAATCTAATGATTTGACCTTCTTAGCCCCGCTGTTTGACTTGAAACCAATACTTAGTATTGATCCAAACTGCTCTGCTTTCCTTCTGAGGACTTTCCTGGCCTAAATGGTGCACAGTGTGCTTGCGTGGGCTAAGCGCATGCATAATAAGGCGCCAAGGAAAAATATTGCGAATTTCCCCTCCTATGTAACTTTTGTCACCGACCTCTCCTTGTGGCGGCTGTTTTAATCCTCGCCATGTTGATGACTCACGTTTCATCCGTAGAGAAGAGGAAGAAGTGCAATGTTTGAAGAGATTACCTATGCCGCCTGGGGAGATATGGACTTTAACTCACACATGGGAAATTCTGCATATTTGGACAAAGCTGGTGATGTCCGTATGAGGTTTTTCGCTGCAAATGAATTCCCAATGCAGGAGTTTATGCGCCTTAAGATTGGCCCCGTTGTTATGAAGGACGAGATCGAATATTTCAGAGAGGTTAAGTTATTGGAAGAACTGCGTGTAAGCTTGTCGATGGCCGGTTTATCCCCTGATGGCAGTCGTTTCCTGATGCGCAATGAGTTTTGGCGTACTGATGGAAAATTGGCAGCGAGGATAACAAGTGCTGGCGGTTGGCTTGATCTCTCTCGGCGTGGTCTTACTGAACCGCCAGAAGCCTTGCTGAATGCTTTGCGGTCTCTGTCCCAGACAGATGATTTCCAATCTCTGCCTTCCAGCATCCGATAAACCAAAATTTCGAGGAGAAGTGATATGGCCGTTCGCGTCATAAGGCTTGGAACTGACAGACTGGATGGTGAGGGCCTACGTATCGGTACCGTGCGCCGACCACCTCGTGGTGTGAAAAAAGCAGACATTGGTAAGTTGAATTGGTACGACACTTGGTTGCCAAATGTGTCTCCAAGTCCAGACACTATGAAAATGGGTCAGGCCGTTACAACTGATAAGGAATGGAGCGCTTTCGAAAGAGTCTATCGAAAAGAAATGTCTGCCCCTGAGGCGAAGCGGGTTATAGAACTGTTGGCGGCAATGTCACACAGCAGTGACTTTTCGGTGGGTTGCTATTGCGAAAATGAGACGCGTTGCCACCGTTCTATTCTGCGTGCGTTATTACAGGAAAGTGGCGCCAGTATGGAATAAATAGTGTGTTGTCGAGCCGTGACTCGCTTTGCGCCTATGAATTGTTGGCGAGCAAACCAGGGTCATGCTGCTTCAATATTCGCTGAGTGGTCAGATAAGATTGTTAGTATTAATATGTTGCGACAGCTGATAGAACTTAAATCGCGATGTATTTGATATGAACGAAAACGATATCAATCGGCTCTTCCAATGTTACCCGGTCTTGCGTGAGTTGGATGAGAAGCTGCTGAAAACCACCTTGAGTCGCGCTAGCCTAAAGCCTGTACCGGCCGGACAAATGCTGTTTACGGAAAATGACGCCTGCGCTGCTTTTCCTTTTATGCTCAGCGGTTCTATTCGTGTGTTCAAGTTGTCTGAATCGGGTCGAGAGCTTCCTTTGTACCGAGTTAGACCGGGTGATGCTTGCGTCGTAAGTTCCGGGTGTCTGTTGCATCACAAACCCTATAACGCCAGGGGAAGGGTGCAAGAGGATTGCGAGATCGTTATGTTGCCCGAGAAGGACTTTGAGCAGTTGATGTCGATTGCTGTGTTCAGAACCTATGTCTTCAGTTTGTTCGGTCAGCGCCTGCAGGACTTGATCAACGCTTGGCCAGTCTGTTGTTGAGTCGCGAATCCCCCCTTAAGTGTTCACATCAACAGTTGGCTGATGAATTGGGTAGTGTACGTGAAATGATATCTCGCTTGTTACGCGGCTTTGCCGAATCAGGCCTTATTGTCCAGGGGCGCGAGCAGATAAGCGTGCTCAATAAAACAGGTCTTCATCAAATTGCAGAAGGTTAAGTGGCGCCAATCAGCGGATGCGAGCGTTCGATGAGGGTGCTTGCAGCAGTATGTCAGCCGGGGTAGAGCCTAATAAATAAGGAGGTTTAAATGGTACCGGAGGCCGGACTTGAACCGGCACGCTATCGCTAGCATCGGATTTTGAATCCGACGTGTCTACCAATTTCACCACTCCGGCACAGAGGGCGAACGCGGGTGCGTTGCAAAGAGGGCGTGATTATAGCAGTGACTTTTACGGGGTCAAGTGTTTATTTTCATTGGGGTTTTCTTGAAAGTGCTTGCCGCGGCTTGTTGAACTGCTAACATGGCCAGCCCCCTAAGAGGCTAAGCTGTTAGAAACCACGAAGATCCTGACTATGAGCGCCAAGTCGCACCGCCTAAATCGTAAAATCCACTTTTGGGGAGCCATTCTATGTGTCTTGCCGGTGCTGATTATGATTGGCTCCGGGGTGCTGCTATTGCTGAAAAAGGAAAGCGATTGGATTCAGCCTCCGACCATTAAAGGTCAGAAAGGCGCGCCGACATTGTCCTATGAGGATATTTTGGCAAAGGCCCAGGCGGAACCTCGTCTGGAAGTCGATAGCTGGGGGGATATCAAGCGCCTGGATGTGCGCCCCGATAAGGGAGTAATCAAGTTGCAGGCTCGCAATGGCTATGAGATGCAGCTGGACCAGCAATCAGGCGAGGTTTTGCATTTGGATTTTCGTCGCTCAGACGTCATTGAGGCCATCCACGATGGCAGTTTCTTCCACGGCAATGCCAAGTTGGGTCTGTTTTTACCGGCTTCATTGGTCCTTCTGGCGCTTTCTATCACGGGCATTTATCTGTTTACGATTACCTTGATGGCCAGGGCCCGAAAAAGACGTCGAATCAATCAGCGTTAAAGCCGCTGTCAAAATCCGTGGCAATATCTGCCTGCGGGCCTTAACTACCAGCGAATATCCACGCCCACGCTGATTCCACGGCCGGGTTCATTAATGCCGGAACCGTGGCTGCGGTAGGCTTCATCTGTCACATTATTCAGATCCAGATACCAATTTCCCACGCTGCTTAAAGGGTGTTCGCTGCGGATATTCAGCAGCGTAAAGGCCGGAGTGCCACCGGGTGGGATGCGCTGGGTATCATCAAGATCGGCGGGGCTTAGATGATTCGCTTTGCTGTTGTGTCGGAGTTCGATTTCCACTTTATGGCCAAGATGATTCCACGCCAGAGCAGCGCTGCCACTGAAGGGCATGCTGCGACTGAAATATTGATCGTCGCGGAAATCTGGCAGACTTTGCTCGCCCTGTACCCAGCTGGCATTGGCTTTAAGTTGCCAGTGGTGATTGAGTCGCCACTGTGCGATAGCTTCAAAGCCGTGCATATAGCCGTTCGAGCTATTGGCTTTGCTGACTTCAATTAGACCCTCCACAATTCGACCGGTTGGTGTACTGCTAATGTAGTCTTCAATATCGGTGTGGAAGGCATTCAGCTGCCATAGTGCACCGCTGTCGGCATCAAGGTTTGACCAGCGAAGTGAGGCTTCGCCTGTCAGAAAATGTTCCGGACTTAATGCCAAAGCGGCGATTTCGGTTTCATTACTGCGGCTTGCGCCAAAACGACTGAGGTCGGCAATATTGGGCGCGCGGAATGCCTGGCTGATGCCGAACCAGGCCTGCCAATTGCTGTCTTGAGGCTGCCATAACAACTTCAAGCTGCTGGAAACGTTGTTCCATTGCTGAGCATAACTCGCCACTTGACCGTTACTGGGGTCTTCAAAACGAGCAATGGAGGCCCGCACCCAGGTGTAACGGCTGCCTATTTGCCATTGCCAGTCATCATGAATGGTGTATTGCCATTGGGTGTAAATGCCCCCTTGGCTAAAGCGACTGTCATCACCCACGGGCCCTTGAATACGCTCACGAATGAGCTGGCCCTGACTATCGAGTTCGCGCCTCCCGGTATCGACAAGGTCGCGATAGATATCCAGACCATAGGTGAACTGGTGATCGCCCAACTGGCTATGCAGCTGAATATCCAGCCCGCTCATGCGCGAGTCAAAGCGTTCCACAACCCAGTCGCTGCTGCTTCTTTGTCGTTGTCCGAACTCGATCCATTCTTGACGAGAAAGGGTGATTTCAGTGCGGTCTATCCAAGGGGTTTTGTTTTGCCCGATCAGTTTGAGATAGCCGAATCGACGTTGTTGATCTTTGCTGCGACGCAAATCGCTGCCGACGCTGCTGCCGGCAAACGGCTTGGCATAAATTGTCGAGTGTGTTCGCCAGACGTCATCTTGCTGCAGGTTTTGGTAGAGCGCTTGAAGTTGCCAATCTTCATTGAGCTGCTTCTTATAGTGAATGTCATAGCTGCGCTCGCTGTAACCACTGGTGGCTAATGTCCCGAGGTCGGCGGCTTTAACGCTGCCGAAATCTTTATAGCTGAAACCGGCCAGCAAACCCCAGTCATTGCCGCGGCCGATATCGAGTTCACTGCGGCTACGCAGGCTGTTTTCAGCACTGCTCCAGCGCAGCTGCTGACGGAATTGTTTGCTGAAACCGTTGTTTTCAAATGCTGTCGGGCTTTTGCTGTGCAGGTTCAAGGTTCCGCCGATGGCATCGCTCCCGTAGAGCACAGAAGCTGGGCCATTAATCAGCTCTAATCCTGACAGACCTTGGCTGTCGATCAGTCCGAAGTATTCACTGGGCCCATCGCGGTACACGGAATTGTTGTAGCGCACGCCATCTATCAGGGCGAGGGTGCGGTAGCCGGTAAAGCCGCGAATGAAGGGAGATCCCTGGCCATTTGCGGTTTTCTGAACGCTGACTCCGGGGATGCCGGCAAGGGATTCAGGCAGACTGCGCGCCTGTTTTAGTGAGTCCTCGCTTACGTGGTAACTCGCGTAGGGCAGATCTTCGAGCGCAGCTTGCTGACGTACGGCTGTCACCACTATTTCTTCTATCGCATTGTTTGCAAAGGCGTGACTTGGAGCGATTGCTGCACTGAGTAGGGATAGCAGCAGAGGGCGTGTGCGCATAAATCTCTTGCAGGTTCGAATGGTTTCGGGCGATCGGCCAGTTAATCCCCCATGGTAATGGCTTTCAGTGGCTCAGGGCTACAGGCACGAGTGCATTTCACCTCGGCTCTGAACCGCTTTGCGGCGCACTATACCGGTTTACATTTAAAAGTACATGTAATTTATAACTTAATAGCTAATGCTATTGATACAGATTCTCATTATCTGTAAGATTGCGCCAATTTCTGCTAAAGCCACACAAAAACTAATGAAAAAAGCTCATCAAGAGGCTCGCGGCTGGCGCAAAAATTCAATAAATGAGGATTGGAGAACATCTATGAAGACCAAACTACTGGCCAGCGCCATAGCGGCTGCCGTTGTTGCCCCAAGTGCCATGGCAGGTGAAAACCTGTGGATCTACACCAAGGGTACCGACACCCGTCCACAGGGCAGTTATGAATTCAAAGTGACCGATATCTGGCGCAAGGGTAAAAACTCTGGCAACTACGATTTCCACGATATTCGTCCTGAAGTTGAATACGGCATTACTGATAAGCTGAGTATCAGCGTTGAAGCGATGATCTTCGATCACGATTACCGCGTCACCGATTGCATGGGCCCAATGATCGAAACCCAGGGCGGTACTTGCACTGAGGACGAGGAAGGCGTTGAAGACCCGGGTCCGGGTTTCAATGATACCCAGTTCGGTGGTTATGAAATTGGTCTGAAATACAATATTTTGAGCCCCTATAAAGATGCCTTCGGTCTGTCCTTGGGCCTGGGTTACGAGCGTCGTGACAAGTACCGTTTGGACGGTGCTGACATTGATCAGGACTCTTTCACTTTCACGACTTACCTGCAAAAAGATTACCTGGATGACACCTTGGTTTTTGCCTTGAATACCAAAGCGGAATTCGAGCGTCGTAAATCACCGGGTGTGTTGGAAGAAGAAATTGCGTTTGATGTGTCTGCGGGTGTTTCCTACCGCGTTGCGCCTAACTGGTTTGTTGGTTTGGAATTCCGTCATCAATCTGATTACCTGAATCCTGAAGAAGACGGTGAGTTTGATCCAACGTTGAAGCGTTCCAGTTTCGACCTGAGCGATTTCCGCCTTGGTACCCAACACCAGAACGGTAACTATCTGGGCCCAACCATTCACTACGCCCAAAAGCGCTGGTGGGTAACGGCGGGTGCCCTGTGGCAGATTGCCGGTGGTGGTTCCTGGCACTCCTTCAGCAACAATAATCGTAACTGGGATGAGCACGAACGCGTGCACATCGGCTTTATTTACGGTTACGAATTCTAAGCGACTGTCTGAGTTAAAGGCACAAGCTGTGAATCACGCTCACTGTTAACGGTGAGCGAATCCCCGGGGCCTGTTGGCCCCACTGCTGTTTTAGTGCGGAGTTTAAAAAGCTCGCGCTAAGCTAACGTTCGAAAGAGGTCCCTATGGATAGACGTTCATTTACCAAAATGGTGTCTTTGCTGGCGGCGGGCGCGTATTTACCTGCGGTTCAAGTCCATGCCAAAACTTATCTGACGATTGATCAAGCTCGCAAATTGTTGTGGGGCAATGAGCCCATGGAACAAGTGCCAGTGACATTGAGTAAAGATCAGGTTAAGGCAATTAAAAAGGCATCCAAAGTCCGTGTTCGCAACGACAAATTGCAAGTGTGGAAAACCGAAAGTGGTGGTTGGTTTATCGTTGATCAGGTTATCGGTAAACATGAGAATATCGACCTGGCATTTGCCTACGATAAAGAAGGCAAGGTTATGGGATTTGAAATTCTGACCTACCGTGAAACCTACGGCTATGAAGTTGCCAACCCGAAGTGGAAAGCCCAATTTAATGGCCGTGATCATTCCGAGCACCTAAAGCTGGATAAGCAAATTAAAAATATTTCGGGTGCCACTCTCTCTTGCCGCCATATTACCGATGGCATTAACCGCCTGAGTCATACTTGGGAACAGGTTCTGCGTCACCTATAATGCACGGCTGATGTGGTAGCCGAGTGATAAAATGAGAAGAAACCGAATTAATCGGTGCAAGCCTTTATTGGGTACGTACGTTGATGTATCCATTGAGGCCGATCTTGATGATGAACAATTATTGGATATCAGCATTGACGCATTCGAGGCGATTTCTCGTGTGCACGATAAGCTGGGCTTTCATAGCCCTGAAAGTGAATTGTCCGAGGTGAATCGCTGGTCTCAGTCTGGTACGAAAGAGCCCATTCCAATCTCCGAAGATTTGCGTACGGTTATGGAGTTGGCGTTGCAATTGAGTGCGGCCAGTGAGGGGCTGTTTGATGTGACCATTGCCCCTCGTCTGGTTCAGCAGGGTTCTTTGCCCCATCTGCACCATGACGCCATTTTATCTGGAACGGGCAATTGGCAGGATGTGCACCTCACGGAAGACGGTTTGGCGTTTAGCGCGCCAGTATTGATTGACCTGGGCGGCATCGCCAAGGGCTACGCTGTCGATCAGGCCATTGAGCGGATTGCCGCCAACAAAATGCATGTTGATATTAAATTGAACGTGAATGCCGGTGGCGATTTGTATCTCAGTAACTGGCAGGAAGAAAGCGTGGGGGTGCGTTACCCTGACGAGCCCAACAAACACTATGAGATGCCCATGTTGGCTCCGGCCCTGGCAACCAGTGCCTGCTATTTTTCCGAGCAAGACAGTGTGATGATTCACCCGGGCAGCGGTGAAGCATTAGTGAGAGGTTACAGTGTTTCCGTATTTGCCGAGCAGTGTATGTTGGCGGATGCCTTAACCAAATTGGCGTTTTTGAATCCGCGCGACAGTCGCGTGATTCGTCAGTTCAAAGGCCGTGCTTTTTTATTGGACAGCCAGAATGGTTTGCTTGAGTTGTAAAAAGAAAAACGTTTGAGGGCGCTGTAAGGCGTTCAGGTAATATTTGATGGCTTATATTGATGTAAGAATTCCACAAACTTATCGTCGCTTGATGTATGCGGCATTGGCTGTGAGCTGGGTGACGGGCGTTGTATTCTTTATTCTTAGCCGCTTTATCACTGTGGAAGGGGAGTTTGGTCCGGAAAAACACCCCTGGCAGTTTCCGACTTTGATGATACACGGTGCCGCCGCTTTTTTGGTGATGATGGCTTACGGTGCTGTGCTGATGAACCATGTTTCAGTCACCTGGCGATTAAAACGATTGCGGGGCTTTGGCATCACTCTGGTAGCGGTGCTGCTGTTCCAGATTATCAGTGCCTATCTTCTTTATTATCTCTCCAGTGATGAGATTCGAGGCCTGTTCGCTAATTTGCATGCCTTGGTTGGCTTGAGTTTTCCTTTGATTCTGAGCATTCATATTATTACAGGGCGCCGGGAGCGGGCCGAGATGCAGGCCCAGCTGGAGGCCAGGCGGGTCGCCCGTAAGCAAGAGCAGGCCCAGGCGGCCTGATCGACCGCTATTCGTAGCCAAGCGCACGCTTTTGCTATAATCTGCGCTGCTTTTTGAGATTGCAGCGGTACCCCATGCGTCGCCAAGACTTTTATTACGATTTACCTGAAGAGCTGATTGCCAAACAGCCTGCGGCTGAGCGCCGTGGCAGCCGTTTGTTGTGCCTGGATGGCCCCAGCGGGAACATCGACCACCGACAGTTTCCGGATTTGCTGGAACAGCTAAATCCCGGTGACCTTATGGTGTTCAATAACACTCGGGTGATCCCGGCGCGTGTCTTTGGTCATAAGGCAACTGGTGGCAAGGTTGAGATCCTGATCGAAAGAATTCTCTCCCCCCATCAGGTCTTGGCCCATACACGGGCGAACAAAAGCCCGAAGCCCGGTGGCGTTATTGTGCTGCAAGACGGCACGGAAATTACCGTAACAGGCCGCCAGGGGACATTATTTGAATTGGATTTTGGCGAGCAGGAAGTGCTGCCTGTGCTGGAATCGATCGGGCATATGCCCTTACCCCCTTATATCGATCGAGATGATGCCGACAGTGATCGCGAGCGTTATCAGACCGTTTACAGCGACGAGGAAAAGGCGGGCGCAGTGGCCGCGCCAACGGCCGGATTGCATTTTGACGATGACTTGCTGGACGCCATAAAAACCAAAGGCGTTGAGCTGGCTTTTGTGACGCTGCACGTTGGTGCTGGAACTTTTCAGCCAGTAAAAGTCGACGATGTTTATGAGCACCAGATGCACAGTGAAGTGATGGAAGTCAGTTCCGAAGTGTGTGAAAAAGTGTTGGATACCAAGGCTCGGGGTGGTCGTGTGATCGCTGTGGGGACCACCTCGGTGCGCTGCCTGGAAACCGCCGCCCAGGCCAGCAGTACAGAGCTTATTGAACCCTTGCAGGGGGAAACCGATATCTTTATCTACCCTGGATTTCAGTACAAGGTCGTGGACGCTCTGGTGACCAACTTTCATTTGCCGGAATCCACATTAATGATGCTGGTCTCGGCTTTTGCCGGTTATGGCCATACTATGGCGGCCTATGCCGAGGCGGTGAAAGCTCAGTATCGCTTCTTCAGTTATGGTGATGCCATGTTTATCCGTCATAACCCCGCTGCGGTAACGGAAGTCCCAGGCCGCTGATTTATATTGATGATCAACCAAAACATATTAAGAAAGGTGTACCCGTGAGTCGCGAATGTATGATGAGCTTTGAATTGGATAATAGCGACGGTAAAGCTCGCCGTGGCCGCCTGAAATTCCCCCGTGGTGTGGTGGAAACTCCGGCCTTTATGCCGGTGGGTACCTATGGCACGGTGAAAGGCATGCTGCCCCGTGATATCGAAGCCATCGGTGCGCAGATTATCCTGGGCAACACTTTTCACTTGATGTTGCGTCCGGGAACTGAGGTGGTGAAGGCCCACGGTGATCTGCACGACTTTATTCAGTGGCAGGGGCCGATTCTAACGGATTCCGGTGGTTTTCAGGTATTCAGCCTGGGTGATATGCGCAAGATCACCGAAGAAGGTGTGGTGTTCAAATCCCCTATTGATGGCTCGAAGGTTGAGCTGAATCCTGAGATCGCCATGCAGGTGCAGCGCGACCTGGGTTCTGACATTGTCATGATCTTCGATGAGTGCACCCCATACCCAGCCACAGAAAAAGAAGCCCGGGATTCCATGGAGCTGTCATTGCGCTGGGCCAAGCGCAGTAAAGAGGCTCATGGTGATAATCCTTCGGCCCTGTTCGGCATTGTGCAGGGTGGTATGTATGAAGGACTGCGTACCGAGTCTCTCGAGGGTCTGGAAGAGATTGGTTTCGATGGCTATGCCATCGGTGGCTTGTCGGTCGGTGAACCGAAAGAGGATATGGTGCGCGTACTGGATCATCTGGCCCATACCATGCCTGAGAATAAACCCCGTTACCTGATGGGGGTGGGTAAGCCTGAGGATATTGTGGAAGCCGTGCGTCGTGGTGTGGACATGTTCGATTGCGTTATGCCGACACGTAATGCCCGCAACGGTCATTTGTTCACCACTGAAGGCGTGGTGAAGATTCGCAATGCCAAGCATCGACACGACACCAGCCCGCTGGATGCCGAGTGCGATTGTTACACCTGTCAAAATTTCAGTCGCGCTTATCTGCATCATCTGGACAAGTGTGGTGAAATTTTAGGCGCTGAACTTAATACCATTCACAACCTGCGACACTATCAACGCATTATGGCCGAGTTACGTGAAGCTATTGCGGAGCAGCGACTGGAAGAGTATGTCAGTCTTTTCTATGAGCGACAGGGTAAGGAAGTACCGCCTTTAGCGTGATATAACCTGGTAGAAGTAGTGAAATAACCACTTCTAGTGATGGGCCTGCATCGCGAAATGCAGATAATGAACGAGCCCACAGCGCGCGGCATAAGGACATGTGCGATGGGCTTGGATTTCTTTCGGGCGCTGTGGGCTTCTTCCGTTGGTGTTTCCTTTACACTCGTACATTCTACCTGCGCCTTCTTGTTGCCTGCGGTTCTTCGGCATTTTTCAGCCAATGGTCTATCCGTCTGGACGTTAAATTGGGCCCTTTGGCCTGAGTCGCGCTTGTATTTTGTGTGGGAGCCCCCACTTCTTGTCACAAGCCCTAATCACAATAGCTTGGCATCAACCAAAGCGATATAATTCGGGCCTTTTGCAACGGGCACTCGCCCATATTTGCCAATCGATAGGTTGGCATCACAGTCGTACACGGAAAACACTATGTTGAACCGCTATCCGTTCTGGAAGTACCTAATAATTCTTGGGGTTACCACCCTGGGCCTGATCTATGCGGCCCCCAATCTCTATACGCCCGATCCGGCTATTCAAATCTCGGGTCAGTCGGCAGCGATGGAAATCAATGATCAGCTGTTGAATCAGGCTAATAAAGCGCTGAAAGAAAACGGTATTGAGTATTTTGGTGAGCAGGCCAATGGCAAAAACGCCTTGATTCGTCTGCGCAGCGCTGATGATCAGCTCACCGCCAAGCAGGTACTGACGGAAACTCTTGGTTATAACTATGTTGTTGCCTTGAGTCAGGCGCCAACTACGCCCGAATGGTTGCGAGCCTGGGGCGCCGAGCCTATGAAGAAAGGTCTGGACCTGGCCGGTGGTGTGCACTTCCTGTTGGAGGTTGATACGCCCAAGGCGATTGCCAAGCGTATGGAAACCAATGTTGCTGAAATCAAAAGTCAGCTGCGTAAAGCCAAGATCCGTTATCAGTCTGTGAAGCTGGGTCGTGACAATGTCATTATTGCCCGTTTCCGAACTGAAGAAGCTCGCAACGACGCAACAGCAGTGGTGCGCAATAACTTCCAGAACATGCAGCGTTTTGTTGATCAGGATGAAAGTGGCACCTGGGTGCTGCGCGTCGAAATGACCGAAGCGGGTATCAAAGAAATCGAAGATTATGCGGTCAACCAGAACTTAACGACCCTGCGTAATCGTGTTAACGAATTGGGTGTGTCCGAGCCTATCGTTCAAAAGCAGGGCCGTTCCCGTATTGTGGTTGAATTGCCGGGTGTTCAAGACACCGCGGAAGCCAAGCGTATTATTGGTAAGACGGCCAACCTGGAATTCCGTTTGGAAGCGCGCCCAGAAGCTTCGGTAGCAACAAAGGAATCCTTTGGTTATCGCAGCGAGCGCGATCAACAAATCTGGGGCAACGCGTTCCTGGAGAAAAAAATCGTAATCACGGGTGATCATGTTTCTGGCGCGCAAGCCAGTTTCGATACCCAGACCAGCCAGCCCCAGGTAAATATCAACCTGGACAGCAAAGGCGGTCAAAAGATGCACCGCAATACTCGCAATAATGTGGGTCGTCGTTTGGGCGTTCTGTTTATCGAACAGAAAACCCAGGTGAAATACGTAACCAATGAGCAGGGCGAGAAAGAGCCGGAATACACTCAGGTTGAAGAAAGAAAAATCATCAGCCTGGCGACCATCCAATCAGGTCTGGGTGTGCAATTCCGGATCACCGGCCTTGATAGCCCGGCGGAAGCTTCTGAATTGGCTTTGCTGTTGCGTTCAGGTGCGTTGGCGGCACCAATGTACTTCGCAGAAGAGCGTACCATCGGCCCATCTCTGGGTGCTGAAAACATTAAACTGGGTGTGACGTCGGTACAAATTGGTCTGGCTCTGGTCGTGATCTTTATGCTGGTCTACTACCGCGCCTTTGGTATTTTTGCCAACATCGCCTTGTCACTGAACCTCGTGTTGCTGGTGGCGGCCATGTCGATTCTCGGTGCCACACTGACGTTGCCGGGTATCGCCGGTATCGTATTGACCGTTGGTATGGCGGTGGATGCCAACGTACTGGTCTTCTCGCGGATTAAGGAGGAACTGGCCAATGGTCTGCCTCCGCAAACGGCCATCAATGCCGGTTATGACCGAGCCTTTACTACCATTCTGGATGCCAACATCACTACCTTGATTGTGGCAGTGATCCTTTATGCGATTGGTTCCGGGCCGGTACAAGGCTTCGCAGTGACCCTATCCATCGGTATTGTAACTTCCATGTTTACCGCCATCATGGGCACGCGTGCCCTGGTTAACCTGGCCATTGGTGGCCGCAAAATCCAGAAGCTGTGGATCTAGGAGCAGGTCATGAGTAAAGCAAAGAAAGAATTAAAAGTGATTCGCTTTATGTCCCAACGCAAGTTGGCGGCAGTCTTTTCCGTTCTTCTATTGATCGGTTCTATTTTCAGTTTGGCAACGAACGGTTTGAAGTTCGGTCTGGATTTCACCGGCGGTTCACAAATTGAAGTGGGCTATACCCAGCCCGCGAATGTTAATGAGATTCGCCAGCAGCTGGAAGGCGCTGGTTTCCCGGATCCGATTGTTGTGCACTTTGGTGCGGAAACGGATGTTCTGATTCGTATGCAGGAAGATTCCGATGCTGAACTCGGCGACAAGGTGATCAGCACTTTGCGCGCCGATGGTTCGGAAGTGGAGCTACGCCGTGTGGAATATGTAGGCCCGCAAGTGGGTGAAGAGCTGCGTGACGATGGTGGTATCGGCATGCTGTTCGCCCTGGCTGTGGTAATGATCTACGTTGCCATGCGCTTCCAGTTTAAATTCTCGGTGGGTGCGGTTGCGGCATTGGCCCACGATGTGATTATTGTGTTGGGTGTGTTCTCGGTACTGCAAATCGATTTCGATTTGACCGTACTGGCGGCGGTGCTGGCTGTTATCGGCTACTCCCTGAACGATACCATCGTAGTCTCGGATCGAATTCGTGAAAACTTCCGCAAGATTCGCAAAGCCGACTCTGTCGAGGTGATTGATATTTCCCTTACTCAAACACTGGGACGTACCTTGGTGACCTCTTTAACCACCTTGCTGGTATTGATGGCTCTGTTTTACTTTGGCGGTGAATTGATCCACGGCTTCTCCATCGCCTTATTGGTGGGTGTGGCTATCGGTACCTACTCTTCCATCTACGTTGCAGCGAACGTATTGCTGATGATGAACATCTCCAAAGAAGATCTGATGCAGATCGAAAAGGAAGGTGAAGAGCTGGATGAAATGCCTTAAGCCTTTACCCGGTTTACAGCAAAACAAAAAAAGCCCTTCGGGGCTTTTTTTGTTTGTGTATTTGAAATAACCAGGTTACGGAGATGGCCTTACCTGAGATGTGTGTCGCTTGATGGGAATTGTTTAAATGGTGCTGGCCGGTTAAAGTTTATGAATGGCATGTCGCCGTTTGTTTTCAAACTTCTATTTTAAAGTCTCCATGGATACCGGAGTTGTTTCGATGATCAACACTATAGCCATCGCAAACTATCGTTCGCTACTTCGTTTGGTGATTCCACTTGGAAGACTGAACGTTATTCGGGGGGCAAATGCCAGCGGCAAATCGAATTTATACAAGTCGCTCCGTTTGCTGGCGGAAACGGCCCAGGGTGGTGTCGTCAATGCCTTGGCAAAAGAAGGTGGTTTGGACACGACCTTCTGGGCTGGTCCGGAACAAATATCCCGTGGTATGAAGGCCGGTGATATACCGGTGCAAGGTGGACCTCGCCAACAGAGTGCTCGTCTGAGATTAGGATTTGCAGGTAATGATTTTGCTTATGCCATTTCTCTGGGGCTGCCGATTCCCTCTGAATCGGCTTTCTCGCTGGACCCTGAGATCAAGCGAGAAACTATATGGGCAGGAAATACCTATCGCCCAGCCAGTACATTGGTTGATAGAGATGGCGCTGTTATAAAAATGCGCTCCGGACGTAGCTGGGAGATTCTTTCTCAACACGCCAATAATTATGAGAGTCTTTTTAATCAAATTGCTGATCCGGTGAGAACACCCGAGGTCGTTTCTTTAAGGGACGATATCCGTAACTGGCGTTTCTATGATCATTTCAGAACGGATGCTGAGGCTCCTGCCAGACAACCTCAGTTAGGAACCCGAACGCCGGTTTTGCATCATGATGGCAGAGACCTGGCGGCAGCACTTCAGACTATTTCAGAAGTTGGCGATCCAGAGGCTCTACAGGAAGCCATCAGCGATGCATTTCCGGGTTCAGAGTTGAGGGTATCGATAAACGACAGTGGTCGATTTTCGATTAAATTTAGTCAATACGGTCTGCTCAGGCCCTTATCAGGTTTTGAATTATCAGATGGAACCCTCCGGTATTTACTTTGGGTGGCTGCGTTACTCACACCCAGGCCGCCACCCTTAATGGTGCTCAACGAACCTGAAACCAGTCTGCATCCTGATTTGCTACCTGCTTTGGCTCGCCTTATTGTAAAGGCTTCTGAGTCTACTCAGGTTTGGGTGGTGTCACACTCAAGTCGATTGATAGCAGCGCTTGAAGCCGCCGAAGAATGCAATTCCATCGCATTGGAAAAGGAGCTTGGACAAACCTTGGTGGTCGACCAGGGGATGTTGGATGAACCCAGTTGGTTGTGGCCTGATGGGGGTAGGTGAAACCTGAACAGCGGGACGATTAAATGGGGAAAATTTCCGCCATATTAATTGCCAGGTTTCAACAACGTTTAAGCACATGGCTGGCTAACTTGCTCAATGACTAGGGATGGGCTTTAAAGCGAAATTCAGTACGCACCATTAAGTTGTCTTCGGCCGCTTCCATATATAGGACCAGAGCCAGTGATGTTGCCGATGCATCAGGCTCAACAGGGTAACTAGCGCTTTCACTTACTACCTCCCTGTGTTTTCATAGTGTGCTTGCTCGGTTTATTCTTACCGTTACCTTATCAGTAAGTTCAGATCGTGATAAAGAATCACCACTGAGGTGCCTGATGATAATAAAAGGAGATGCGACAATGATCACTCGACTACTGACTACATATTCTCTGTTACTCATGTTGTTTCTGGGGTTTTCTGCGCAGGCCAGTGCTGGAGATACACTGGATGAAAAGCTGGAGCCTTTTCGTGGATTCGTGGGTACCTGGCAAGCCTCCATGACTATGGGGAAAGACAAGCCGCCGGTATTGGATGTGTCCCACTGGCAAATTGCTTTGAATGGCAAGGCATTAAAAATTGTTCACTCGGTCAATGATGGCGACTACGGCGGTGAAAGCTTTATCTTTTGGGATAAGAAAAGCAGCAGTTACAAGTCATTTTATTTCACCACGGCGGATTTTTATACCGAGGCGACCATTACTCTGGAAGCGGATAACAAATTCTCGGTTATTGAAAAGGTCGCCAGTTCTGGAGAAGGTTTATCCAGCGGTATCACTAAAGTGAAGTCTACCAGTGAAATGAAAGATGGAAGGATTCTTGTGTCGACTTCTTATTATAAAAACGGTGAGTGGACCAAGCCCGAAAGCCGGGTATACATCAAAAGTCAGCTGACGCCAAAATTTAAGCACTGATATGAACACCCAAGGGCGTTTGCTGGGACGCTATTTGTCGACGGTGTCTCCGGGCGAGTTACGCTGGATTGGTCTTCGTCCCGCCCGAAAAAAAGCCATGATCAGCGTGGAGCGAGTGATGGCGCTTGCCGAATTGGGATTGGAGGGCGATCACCGCAGCACTAAAACTCCGGGTTCTGCGAGGCAGGTGACTTTAATCAGTGAAGAACATATTGCTTGTATCAAAAGTCTCTGTCAGCTGGATGAGTTACCACCTGAATTCCTGCGTCGAAATCTGCTAATCAGCGGCATTAACCTAAATGCCTTGAGGCATCAGCGTTTTAAAATCGGTGATGCACTCTTTGAAGCAACGGCGCAATGCCACCCTTGTTCACGAATGGTTGAGCCATTGGGGCCTTCTGGCCCTGCCAATATGCTGGGCTATGGCGGCCTATGTGCAAAGATTCTGGAAGGTGGCGAGATTACTGTGGGTGATCAGATTATTCCGGTATTGGAATCGTAGCGACATCGTTAAAGACGTTAATTCTTCTATGCTTTGCTCAGGTTATTCAAGCAGGCCAGTGCGTCATCGGCTTTATTGATGGGCACGTAGATATGATCATGAAAATACGCAGCGACCACATTGGCACTGATGCCGTCTTTGGCAAGAGCGGTGCTGATGGCTGCCGTGAGCCCCACGGCTTCCAGGCTGGAATGGATACTGAGGCTTATGGCGGCAAAGGCTTCGCTGCATTCTATATTTAGACTATTGGCCTGTTCTTCACTCAGAATCAAACTGCAACCCTCGGCCTCGCGATATAAACCCTGAATGTCACTGGCTGGAATTTTTTCCAAAACACCAGCCAGCTCTTCTTGGGCAATGGTGGCGAAAACCCAGCGTCCGGATTGGAGTTTGGGTTCCATGCTGGATAGCAGTACTGAAAGTTGGGTCTCGCCGCTCATGTTTTAACTCATGGTTTTGGAAAATGGATCAGGCTTTTTGCACGTCAGTGGCAAAAGTATATTCGCCAATCTGTTCTCGTACCAGCTCTTCCAATGCACCAACATCCGAGCAATAAAAGTGCACAAGCTGGCCGTGTTTCTTTGAGGTTTCCACATTGAAGCTGGCTTTTAAGGTCTTGAGCTGATCGGCAAGGTGGTGATTGACGACCTTGGCCACAATGTCATTGCGCAGATCCGGTTTGAAAATTTTACCTACGGCCGTGACCGGCATTTGATCCACAAAATAAATTTCTTTGGGCACCGCAGCGCGTTCAGCAATATTGGCCATGGCAAATTCCAAAAACTCACCTTCGTTTTCTTCCAGCCCAGGCTTTAATTGCAGATAGACGACGGGCACTTCGCCAACGCGTTTGTCGGGTTTGCCGATGGCCACTGCCTCGGCAACTTCCGGGTGCTTATAGAACACCTCTTCGATCATTTGAGGATCGATATTATGGCCACCTCGAATGATCAGGTCTTTACTGCGGCCTGTAAGCCAAAGATACCCTTGCTCGTCCAGGCGACCAAGATCACCAGTGTTAAACCAGCCATCTTCAACCCATTGGCCTTCGTTTTGCGCAGCTTGCTTATAGCCGTTAAAAACATTGGGACCTTTAATGGCGATGCAGCCAGCTTCATTGGTGTCACAATCTCGAACCCAGTGGCCATCTTCATCCACTTCCACAATGCGCAGTTCCATATAGGGCAGGCGCAGGCCAACGGCACCGACTTTACGCTCACCATGGCGAGGGTTGGCGGTAGAGGCGCAGGTGCCCTCGGTTTGTCCGTAGCCTTCTAGGATTGACAGGCCGGTTTTGCTTTCAAAATTACGGATTAATTCGGTGGCCAGTGGTGCGGCACCACAGAGGCAAAAGTCCAGGCTGGACACATCGGCATTGTCCATCGGTACTTCAATGAGCGCACTCAGAATCGTCGGGACACAGCTGAAGTAACTGACTTTATAGCGCTCTACAATGCGCCAGAAATCCTTGATCACCGTTGGATTGCGGTAGCCTTGGGGACTGGCTAACACGGCTTCGGCACCCTGACTCCAGGTGGCAAGCCCGGTTACAAAAACCGCATTCACATGGAACAGCGGCAGGCCCGTGAGGGATACGGCACCCGGGCCAATATCCAGACCGGCACTCATTTGCCATACCGTGGTCAGCTCATTGAAATGCGTATGTGGGGCCAGCTTCGGCGTACCGGTGGTACCACCGGTGTGGAAATAGGAGGCAATGTCCTCGCGAGTGATTTCACGTCCGCTGTCCAGACGTTCTGAATTATGCCCGGCAATGGTATCGTCAAAATCCAGAACCGCTTCGCTTAAGTATTCCTGGCGTTCGGCGGTCATTGCGCTGGCCAATTCAGCGGGCAAAAACTTGGCCATGTCCACGGCCAGAATGTGGGTCAGGCTGGGTACTTGCTCTTTCACGGCAATGGCTTTATCCCACAACTCAGTACCGGGGAAGGGCGCAAGGGTGACAAGAACCTTGCTCTGGGCTTCATTTAAAATCGCCGCAATGTGATCAATTTCCAAAAGCGGATTGATTGGATTAAAGATGCCCGCAGCCTCACTGCCCCAGATCGTAAAATGGGTATGCGGTAAGTTGGGCAACAACATGGAAACGGTATCATCGGGGCCAACGCCCAGGTGATGAAGCGCGTTGGCGGTTTGGGTAATTTTGCCAAAAAGATCTTTATAGCTGTAGCGGATTGGCTCTTCGTCCGCGCTGCCTTGCAGCAAAAAACTCAGGGCTGTTCTGTCCGCATATTGTGATGCCTTATCGCGCAGCAGATCATAGGTGCTGCTGTGTTCAATGCGTTCTTCAAAAGGAACCTTTTCCAGGGTTTGCAGATCTTCAAGGGTGGATATTGTCATCGTGCTGTTCGCTTCCAGATGTTGTTATTGTGATGTTTTCCGATGTTTATATGCCGGCGCAGTGGATAGCTCCGTCGACAGGTAAAACGGTTCCGGTAATAAATGAGCCTGCATCGCTGGCCAAGAGTATCACCGGGCCAACCAGTTCTTCCAGTTTTCCTAAACGGCGAGCGGGCATACGGGTGACATATTCCTGCCCGGCCGGGCTGTCAAAGTAACTGGCATTGATTTCGGTTTTAAACCATCCCGGGGCAATCGCATTCACGCGAATATTGTTTCCCATCAAATCCAGTGCCATGGAGCGGCTGAGTTGAACCACAGCGCCCTTGGACGCGCAGTACGCACTTTGGCCATACTTGGCTGTGATACCCAGCACCGAGGCGATATTAATAATGCTGCCAGGCTTACTGGCGGTGACCATGCGGCGCGCACCTTCCTGAGCAACATGCCAGACACCTTTAAAGTTGGTGTCCATAATAAAATCGAGAGACTCGTCTTCGATTTTCAGAAAGTTTTTCGCATCGGCTACACCGGCGTTATTGACAATAACATCGACGGTGCCAAAACGCTCTTCTGCCGAATCGTAGGCGCGTTCAATGCTGCCTTTATCGGTAACGTCCATAGCGACGGCCAGAGCCTGACCGCCTTCGTTGGCAATGTCTTCAACCAGCTGTTGCAAGCGATCTTCACGTCTGGCAGCAACAATAATATTGGCCCCGGCTTTTGCCAGCCCCAAGGCAATGCAGCGGCCGATACCGGAGGATGCGCCGGTGACTAAGGCAGTGCGTCCAGCTAGGGAAAATTGATCTAGGCTCATGGTGGTCTCCAGAAACTATGTCGAATTATCAGTAATCACAAGCGAGCTGGCATTAACAAAAGTTACGATGGAAGCGAAAAGTTTGTGTCGTGCGTCGCTTGCGTGGGGAGTGATACAGAATGGAATCAAGTGGGCAGCCCGGCCATGGGCCGCCCGAATGGAAAGGCTTAAACGATTTCAAATAAACCGGCAGCGCCCATGCCGCCGCCAACACACATGGACACAACTGCCCACTTCGCGCCACGACGCTTACCTTCCAGCAGAATGTGGCCGGTTGTGCGTGCGCCAGTCATGCCGTAAGGGTGACCAATGGAAATAGAACCACCGTTCACATTGTATTTGGCAGGATCGATGCCCAAGTGATCACGACAGTACAGGCACTGCACGGCGAAGGCTTCGTTCAGTTCCCACAGGTCAATATCGTCTACACTCAGGCCGTGTTGCTTCAGTAGTTTGGGGATGGCGTAGATAGGACCAATGCCCATTTCTTCCGGCTCGTTACCAACTGTCATCATGCCACGGTAAATGCCCAGTGGTTCGATGTTGCGTTGCTCGGCCAATTTGCCATCCATTACGACACAGGCCGAAGCACCATCGGACAGTTGACTGGCATTACCCGCCGTAATGCAACCGCCTTCGATGACAGGATTTAAACTTTGCAGATTGTCCAGAGTGGTGGAAGGGCGGTTGCCTTCGTCCTTGCTCAGGGTCACTTCTTCATAAGAGACTTCTTTGGTTTCTTTGTCGACAATTGCTTTGGTTGCTGTGATGGGCACAATTTCATTATCGAACAGGCCGGCTTCCTGAGCGGCTGCGGTACGCTGTTGAGATTCCAGAGAGTACTGGTCTTGAGCGTCACGACTCACGCCATATTTCTTTGCAACAAACTCTGCAGTTTGCAGCATTGGCATATAGGCGTGTTCCTGCATTTTGATGACGTTTTCATCAAACGTTTCGGCCGCCCATTTGTGGTAAGGCATTTGAACCGCGGAAATATTATCTTGACCACCGGCGACGATGCAGCTGTAGCCATCCACCATAATTTGCTTTGCGGCTGTCGCAATGGCCATCAGGCCGGAAGAGCACTGACGATCGATAACTTGTGCGCCTGCGGTCACAGGAACGCCCGCTGCAATGGAGGCGGTACGTGCGATATTGTTCGAAGCGGTACCGGCGTTCAGTACAGAGCCGATAATCACATCTTCGATTTCAGCGCCTTCAATGCCGGCACGTTCAACCGCGTGCTTAATGGCATGACCGGTCATGGTGGGGGATTTGATGTTATTCAGGGCGCCACGAAAGGCTTTGCCAATCGGCGTACGGGCTGTTGATACAATTACCGCTTCTTTAGTCATGGTGTTGATCCTCGTTAAAAATTCTGTTGCTTATCTTTTTAGCTAAGCTGATTTCTATTTCTTTAAATTGGTTTTTTATGGCTTGGCGCCAGTCTAGCGTTTGGCCAAGGGGCACACAGTGCCGCCAGGGCCGAATTTACGGTGAATTACGACGCTTGCTCCGCATCGTATTGCTTAAAGCTCTTGCCTTCCGAAGCCAATCGCTTCAGCAGGGGGGAGACCTGGAACCAGGTTTTGCCGTACTCGCCAAGGCTATTCTGGTAGGTCTCCAGGGCTTGTACTACGGTATCCAGACCGATTTCATCAGCATACTGCATTGGGCCACCGCGATAAACGGGGAAGCCGTAGCCATTGCAATAGATGACGTCAATATCACTGGCACGGTAGGCAATACCTTCATCCAGGATTTGAGCCCCTTCGTTGATCAAGGGGAACAGGCAGCGCTCCAGAATTTCCTGATCACTGATCTCTCGTTGGCTAACTTTGTGTTCCGCGGCGAGTGCCTGGGCGATGCTCGCCACCTCGGGATTGCTTTGTTTGTTACGGCCCTCGTAGATGTAAAAGCCGGTACCGGTTTTCTGCCCGTAGTGGCCCTGTTCGTAGAGCTTGTCACAGACGGCGGTGTAGCTTGGGTCACGACCGTAAAACATATCGCGATTGCCCTGGCGGGTCAGGTAACCGACATCAATACCGGCGAGGTCAATCATGGAAGGCAGGCCCATGGCTAACCCCCAATCGTATAGGACCTTGTCAATTTGCTCCGGGCTGGCACCTTCGAGCACCAGGCGCGAGGCCTCACGGCCATAAGGCTCCAGGCCTCGGTTACCGATAAAGCCCCAGCAAACGCCGGCGACCACGGGCATTTTGCGAATGCTCTGGGCCATTTTAATTGTGGTCATCAGAACATCGTTGGCCGTTTTGGCACCGCGTACGATTTCCAACAGGCGCATCACATTTGCCGGGCTGAAGAAGTGCAGGCCAATCACATCGTTCGGGCGAGACGTGGCGGCGGCAATCTCATCCACATCAAGGGTTGATGTGTTAGTCGCCAGAATGGCACCGGGCTTACAGGTTTTATCCAGTTGCGAAAACACCTGCTTTTTGATGTCCATGTTTTCGAAGACCGCTTCAATCACAATATCGACGTCTGCGAGGTCGGCATAGTCAAGGCTGCCTTGAATCAAGCCCATACGTTCATCAACTTGTGCTTCAGTCAAACGACCCTTGCGGGCGCTAATCTCATAGTTGTTTCGGATCACACCCAGACCGCGTTCGAGTGCATCTTCTTTCACTTCCAGTAGCGTTACCGGAATGCCCACGTTGGCAAAGTTCATGGCAATACCACCACCCATGGTGCCCGCGCCAATGATGCCGACGTTTTTTATCGGGCGTAAGGGTGTTTTCGGATCGACACCGGGGATTTTTGTGGCAGCGCGTTCCGCAAAAAAGATATGTTGCTGGGCGCGAGCGTGGGGCGTTTGCATACATTCCTGAAACAGTTCGGTTTCTTTTTCCAAGCCTTCCGCCAGAGGCAATTCACAGGCGGCTTCAATACACTGGATGTTTTTTTCCGGCGCAAAAAAGCCACGGGTTTTGCGGGCGATGGATTTACGGAACTCGGCAAAAAATTCTGCACCCGGGTTCTCAACATTGAGGTCGGCGCAGGTTTTACAGGGGGCATTTTGAGCAATAAGTTCTTTGGCGTAATCAATGGCCGCGTTCACAAAGTCTTCGGAGGCACCATCAAACACGCGATCAATCGCGCCAGCTTCTAACAGTTTTGTCGCGGCAACCGGCGCACCACTGGTGACCATTTGGGTGGCCATCTCGGCGCCGATTAAACGCGGTAAGCGTTGAGTGCCACCAGCGCCGGGCAGTATGCCGATATTTACTTCGGGCAGGCCGCATTTGGCGCCCGGCAACGCGATACGATAATCACAGGCCAGGGCTAATTCAAAACCGCCACCCAGCGCCATACCATTGACGGCAGCGACAATGGGCTTGGGGCTGTTTTCCAATTCGGTAAGTAAACCCGGCAACATGGGCTCGCTGTGAAATCCGCCTGCAGCGAATTCGGCAATATCGGCACCCCCGCAAAATAATTTTCCGGAAGAGGCGATCACAATCGCTTCAACCTCTGCATTACTTTTTGCGGTTTCAAATGCCGCTTTGATGGCACTGCGTAATGCTTGCCCCAATCCATTTACGGGCGGCGAGTTTAAGGTGATGACCGCAATATTGTCTTCTTGGCTATAGAGTGCTGGAGAGCTCATGGTGCGTCCTTTAACGTATTTGTTTTTGTGTTTTCGTTCTGTGACATACATAAAGGGCAGCTGATGCAGCTGCCCTTTTGTGGTTTGTTGGGGGATCAGAACCAGGCGTCTTGCATGGCCAGGCAGGTATCGTCGAGGCTTTGCAGGAGCTTGGCCTGAGCGTCGATTTCAGGTAATTCCCACTGAATGTAGTACTGTGCGGCCTGTAGCTTGCCACGGTAAAAATTCTCTTCGTCCTGATGCAGATCTCCGGCCAGAGCCCTGGCGGCGACAATGGCTTGTTTCAACCAAATCCAGCTGACCAGTACGCGACCAAACATATCGAGATATACGGTCGCATTGGCCATGCCCAGATCGATCTCGCCTTTACCCAGTGTGCCGAGCAAACTCATGGTGGTTTGATCCAGGCTCGCAACACCCGCTTCCAGCGCCAAGGCCCAGTCTGCGGTTTCACCGTGAGTTTTTGCGCTTTCAGCCGTGGCCATCATTTCGTTTTTCAGCGCCTGATAGCCCGCCATGCCTCCCAGAGGCACCTTGCGGCCCAGCAGGTCCAAACCATGAATACCTTCGGCGCCTTCGTGAATCGGATTGAGTCGGTTATCGCGATAATACTGTTCAACCGGGTATTCACGAATGTAGCCTGAGCCCCCCAGAATCTGGATGGCATGTTCATTGGCGCGAAGGCCGTATTTGGACGGGAAGGACTTCACCATGGGGGTAATTAAATCCAGCAAGGTAAACGCCTGCTGGCGTTCTTCTTCTGTTGTGGCGGTATGGGAATCTTCGAACAGATGACTGGCATAGAAGCACAGTGCCATGGAGCCTTCCACGTACGCTTTCTGGGCCAGCAACATGCGGCGCACATCGGCGTGCTCGACAATATTCACTTGTTTGGACGTTGGATCTTTCTGGGAGGGCAAGCGGCCTTGGGGGCGATTGCGCGCATAGTCCAGAGAGTAGTTATAGCCCTGATAACCCAAAACGGCGGCACCGAGGCCGACACCGATGCGAGCTTCATTCATCATTTGGAACATATAGGAGAGGCCCTTGTGAGGCTCGCCCACCAGATAGCCGATGGCGCCATCTTTTTCGCCGAAGCTCAGCACCGTTGATGTGGTGTTGCGGTAGCCCATCTTGTGCAGCAGGCCCGCCAGCGCAACGTCGTTACGCTCGCCCACACTGCCATCGTCATTGACCAGAAACTTCGGGCAGATAAACAGGGAGATGCCTTTGGTGCCCGCGGGTGCGCCTTCAATTTTTGCCAGCACCATGTGCACGATGTTATCGGTTAGGGAATGATCGCCTGCGGAGATAAACATCTTCTGGCCGAAAATTCGATAGCTGCCATCCTCATGGGGTTTGGCGGTGGTTTTAATGTCGGCTAATGCGGAACCTTGTCCCGGTTCAGTGAGGGCCATCGTACCGGAGAAGCGGCCGTCCATCATCGGTGGCAGGTACTTGGCTTTTTGGGCTTCGTCACCAAAGCTGCGAATCAGGTTGGCCGAACCCAGCGTCAGGAAAGGGTAGCCCGTGGAAGAAATATTCGCAGCGGACACATAGGACATAGCCGCACGCAGAATGATCTCCGGCATCTGCATGCCACCTTCTTCAAAATCATAGTGAGCCGCAAGGAAACCTGCCTCGGCAAAGGCGTTCCAGGCGTCCTGGGTTTCGGGAATCAGATGAACTTTTTCTCCATCGAAAGTCGGCTCATTGGCATCGCCCTTGGCATTGTGATTGGCAAAGTATTTTTCGGCGATGGTCTTGGCGGTCGCCATGGTGGCATCAAACACCTCTCTGGAATGCTCCTGGTAGCGCGGTCGCTCCAGTAGCGCCTCACTGTTCAGGAATTCATAGAGCAGGAACTCAATATCGCGGTCGTTCAGCAGGGGTGTTTGTGACATGGTGGCTTTCTCAAATACGTGATCAATTTTTATAGGGGTATACCCTTATTTTTCCTCAAATTTCCAAGTCAATCAAGCGATAGGTCTAATTTGAGTCAAACCGGGCCAGAAAGGGTTCTCTGGCCTGGGTGCGTGGTCTAGGCGATCAGGGTGGTGCCGCCGTCAACCGGGATGATTTGACCGGTAATAAATCCGCCGGCCTTGCTCGCCAGCATAATCGCCACACCCGCGATATCACTGGCTTCACCCCAGCGATGCATGGGGATACTGGCACATTCGGCCTCAAAGGCTTCCTGATTGCTGCTCAGGAATTCAGTCAGCTTGGAATAGAAGCGGCCAGGTGCAATGGCGTTCACGCGAATATGGCTTTCGGCCAGTTCCTTGCCAAGCACACGGGTGAGTTGATGGACGGCGGATTTACTCACGGCGTAGCTGAAGTTATCCAGGCCATTGCCCACGATGCCCGCAATCGAACCAATGTTGATTACACTGGCGTAATCGTCGGCCTTCGCATTGGCTTTAAGCAGTGGCAGCAGCGCCTGGGTCAAAAAGAAAGGGCTCTTGGCATTGATGTCCATGACCTTGTCCCAGCCTTTTTCCGGGAACTGGCCGAATTCACCGGCCCAGCCGGTGCCAGCGTTGTTCACCAACACATCGATATGGGATTCGCGCTCATTGAGTGTCTGGGTCAAAGACAGGATGCCTTCATTACTGGCGGCATCGCCGGGCAGGGCGATACACTCGCCATACTGGCTGAGTTCGGCGGCAGCGGCCTCGCAAGCTTCGGCTTTGCGAGCGGTGATATAGACGCGTGCGGCGCCGGCCTCCAGAAACCCCTGGGCAATGTAATAACCCAATCCGCGTGAACCGCCGGTAATCACACACACCTTACCCTGCATTCCAAATAATTCATTCAGCATGATCGCTCTCCTCTTTGACATTGGTCTCAAGTCCGAATAAGCAGAGACTAACAAAGCCGAACTGGTGGGGCTTATTTATTCTTGTGATGGCGAAACATTCACAATCGCTTTTCAAGAGCGGTCCTTATTGAGCTGGGAGAAGGGCCAGAATGCTTTTTACACTAGGGGGAATCACCTATACTGCGTATTCAAGGCAGTAAATGAAGAAGGGCATTGACTGATGGATAGCCTGGAACCGGCATCCAATCTGCTCGAATACAATGAAGCGCGCTACCGTATTTTAGCCGAGCAGTCTGGAGTGATGATTACCCTGCACCGTCCTGGTGACTGGGCGTATACGGCTGTGAATCCGGCGGTCGAGCAGCTGACCGGCTACCGCGCCGATGAGCTGTTGGGGTTACCTGCCTATGAGTTGTTTCACCCCGAAGATGCCTGGGCCATGCAACACAAGCTCATTCCCGCCATTAAAAAACACGGTACCCGTACCTTTCGTTATCGTTCCCGCAATCGGCAAGGCCTGTACCGCTGGGTAGAGAGTACCCATCGCTCCATTCGTGATGAGCAATCCGGTGAGTTGAAGGAGATCATTGCGGTTACTCGTGAAGTGCAGCAAGAAGTGGAAGCTGAGCAGGCCTTGCAAAGACTGGCGGCCGTCGTGGAAGCCAGTGCCGATTTGGTGTTGCTGTGCGACGAGCAGTTGCAGGTGCTGGATTTAAACCGAGCCGCGCGACAAGCGCTGGAGCGACCTGAAACCGATTCCGAATCCGGCGAACGGTTTTCCCTGAGAGATTATTTGTCGACAGAAAGCGTTCAGAAAATTCGCACCATCGCCTTGCAGGTGGCGCGTCAAAAAGGACGTTGGCAAGGTGCGATCCGTTTAAACCTGCCCGAGGGCAAAGACGGTGTCTGGCAGTTGGAACAGTTGATTGCCACCAATACCGAACCGGTTTACGGGCTTTATTCCCTGATCATACGAGACCGTAGTGAAGAACATGCGGTACAACAGGCCTTGCAAGATAAACAGCAGCAGTTAGCCCACAGTGAGCGCTTGATGAGCTTGGGCGAAATGGCCAGTGGTCTGGCCCATGAAATCAACCAGCCCCTTGCCAGCTTATTAAATTATGCCCGCGGTGGTCTGCGAAAGTTAAAGCAGAAAGAAGACCTGGCACCACAGCAGCTGAGCCAGTTGCTAACGGCAATGGAAAAGCAAGCGGAACGCGCGGCCGCAATTGTTCAGCAACTGCGTTCCATGGTGAAGAAAACGCCACACCGGCCCGAGATCATCGAACTTGGCCAGTCCTTGCGTGAAGCGGTGAATTTCGTTGAGCAGGAACTGGAACAGCAGATGGTCGATATTCGCTGGCAGGAACCCAACGGCAAAGCGCTGGTCATGGCGGACAAGGTTCAACTGCAACAGGTTTGGGTCAATTTACTGATTAATGCATTGGAAGCGATGGCCCAGGCGAGCGAGCGCCGTGGGAGTGCGAAATCCGGGCGGGAAATTAAAATTTCAATTCGCGAATCACTCATACCCGAAACACAATCCAGCGACTGGCAGGTTGAAATCTGTGATCAGGGGGCGGGCATTTCGGTTGATCGAATGACGCAAATCTTTGAACCGTACTACAGTTCAAAATCCTCTGGTCTGGGGCTGGGCTTATCGATTTCCCGCTCGATCATCGAGAGCCTGGGCGGAGGTATTGATGTTGACAGCGATGGTAAAAGTTACAGTTGTGTTAAGGTTCGCCTGGCGGCCTGTAGGGAGGTTCAAGAGCGATGAATCCAATATTGATTGTTGATGATGATGCCGATTTTCGTGAATCCCTGTCCTGGTTACTGGAAAGTGCGGGTTACGACAGTCGAGGTTTCGACAGTGCTGAAGCCTTTTTAAGGGAATACCAGGGTGAACCGGCTTGCTTGTTATTGGATGTTCGAATGACGGGTATGAGTGGCCTGGAGCTGCAACGGCAGCTGCTCGACAAGGCCTACCAGATTCCGGTTATTCTGATTACGGGTCATGGCGATGTTCCAATGGCTGTGGCTGCCATGAAAAACCAGGCCTTTGATTTTATCAGCAAGCCCTTTGATGACGAGAGCCTGTTAACGATTATCGCCAAGGCGGTGGCGGATATTCCCCGACGTTTTGAATTGCAGGAGCAGTTGTCGGAAGCTCGGAGCTACTGGCAGGAACTCAGCCGCCGTGAACAGGAAGTGGCGCATTTGGTGGCTGGGGGTGCCAGCAACAAAGGCTTGGCAGAAACCCTTGGCATCAGCGTGAAAACCGTTGAAATCCATCGATCAAGGGTGATGAAAAAGATGCAGGCAGACAACCTTGCCGCACTGATCCAGAAGATCAATTTACTTGGCTAATGCAAACCGGGGCAAGTCTTAACAGTACGCAAACGCATTATCCACAATTCCTCCATATTTGCTGCATGCTCGATATCTAATATGAGCAACAAGTCACAGCGATGTGGCCTTAACCATTAAAGAGAATCGAGGAATTGGATATGAAGAAGATTGTAACGATGATGATTGCCCTGGCGGCAACTTCCCAGGCTTATGCCTTCCCAGGTGCTGATGAGCGCAAAGAAAAATTGGATTTGGACGGTGACGGTATTATTACCCGCACAGAAATCCAGGCTGCCAAATCCGCACGCTTTGCCGATATGGATACTGACAAGAACGGCCAGCTTAGCCAGGCCGAACTCAGTGCGTACGGTGAAGCTAAAAAAGCTGAGATGCAGGCCAAGATGTTTGCTCGTCTGGATGGCGACAGTAATGGTACCGTGAGCCTGGAAGAATTTATTGATCGTCGCCCCGGTGAGCGTGAGCAGGTGGCCAGAAATGTTTTCGTCCTGGCCGATGTGAACCAGGATGGACAGTTAACCCAGGAGGAGCTGGTGAACGCCAAATCTGATCGTGCGGCTATGCGCTTTGCTCGTATGGATCTGGATGGAAATGGTGAAATCAGCGAAGAAGAATTCTCTGAAAGCCGTAAGCATTCCAAGAAAAAGATGCGCAAGATGTTTCGTCGTTAAAGGCATTTGAACAAAGGCTGAGATAACAAATTGAGTTGAAGAGTGTTATGAAAATCAAGCTGCAAGGCAAATTGTTTCTCGCCTTTTCCCTCGCCACAGCCAGTGTCATACTGTTTGTGGCGTGGTTTGCATACTGGAACTTTGATCGTGGTTTTCGTGAGTATCTTAATCAAGCCGCTATTGAACGCACTGAACCCATTCGCAATGCTCTTGTTGAGCACTATCGCGAAAAGGGAAGTTGGCAGGATTTAAAAGACAATCCCCGTTTGATGCGTCGAATCATTTATCAAACTTTCAATGTTGAACGCCAAAGGCGTTTTCAGGAAAAGACGGGACGGCCTTTGCCTCCCGGCTTGAATAAAAGCGAAGATAAGCATCGCCGCAAGATTTTTGAACGTCATTTTCGTGAAGCACGCTTTCTGCGAATATATGATGAGCAGGGCGAGTTGCTGATATCGTCGCCCAAATGGCCAGTTGTCAGTGATGACCCAAAGAAAGCTAGCCAAAATCGCGATGGATTGCACGATGAACTAAGAGTGTCCCTTAAGCTGGATGGTGAGACAATTGGCAGTTTTGCAATTCGCAAAGCCAAGTTGCAAAAAAATCGTCCAGACTATGAGTTTCGCCGCAAACAGCTGCATAAAATTTGGGTTGCCGTTGGCTTTGCCCTGATAGTGTCCGGGTTGTTAGCCTGGTTGCTGGCGCGCCATCTGATTTCCCCCATCAGGGATTTGGCTGAAGGTTCCAAATCTCTGGGGGAGGGTGACTACAGTCGCCGGGTGGAGGTTCGTGGTAATGATGAGTTGGCCAGCCTTGGTCGGGACTTTAACCAGCTCGCGCTGACGCTGGAAAAAAATGAACAATCCCGCCAGCAATGGATTGCTGATATCTCCCATGAGTTGCGCACGCCCCTGGCAGTATTACGAGGTGAAATCGAGGCGGTGCTGGACGGTGTGAGAAAGTTTAATGCCGATAACGTTCAATCTCTGCATGCCGAAGTTCTGGCGTTGAGTCGCCTGGTCGACGATTTGTATCAGTTGGCGTTGTCTGACGCGGGTGCATTGGACTATCGCTTTGCTCGGGAAAATGCGCGAGAGCTTTTGGAACTTTCGCTGGATGCCTTCGAATTGCGCTTCAAAAAGGCCAATCTGAATCTGCACGCCGATGGTCTGGAAAATCTGAACAGTTATATTCGCGCCGATCGCAAACGCTTTGCCCAGCTGATGCATAATCTTTTGGAAAACAGTTTGCGTTATACCGATGCGGGTGGTGAGGCGATGTTGACTGCAGAGGCCGTGGCAAACGAATTGAAAATTACCCTGCAAGATTCGTCACCGTCGGTTTCGGCTGCGGACATGCCCAAGATCTTTGAACGCCTGTATCGTGTGGATCAATCCCGCAGCAGGGAGCATGGCGGCTCGGGTTTAGGATTATCCTTATGCCAGAATATTGTCGAGGCCCATGGTGGTCGTATTGATGCAGCGCCTTCGGATTTAGGTGGCCTGAAAATCACTTTGTATATGCCAAACTATGAAAACTGAATGTTTACTTTTATGGCATAAGCTTGCAGTGAAAAATACAGTGCTGAGATGGATATGATGAAAGAGAAAATACTCATTGTTGAAGATGAGCCAAAGTTGGCCCAATTACTGAATGACTATCTGGAACAGGAACTCTATGAGTGCCACACCATTGCAGATGGACTGGACGTTGTAGACTGGGTAAAAGCCGAGCAACCCAATTTGATTTTGCTCGACCTCATGTTACCGGGAAAAGACGGCATGAGTATTTGCCGTGAGATACGCCAGTTCTCCAGCCTGCCCATTATTATGACTACCGCCAAAGTGGAGGAAATCGATCGTTTGTTGGGACTGGAATTGGGTGCCGACGATTATATCTGTAAGCCCTACAGCCCAAGAGAGGTGGTGGCACGTGTCAAAGCGGTGATGCGGCGTTATAAGTCTTCACCGGAAGATGAAGCGCAGCAAGGCGATGTTCTGATCGACGAAAGCAGTTATCAGGTGAGTGTCTTCGGACAGACCCTTGAACTTACCCCGGTGGAGTTTCGGTTGTTTCATTATCTGTATCGTCATGCAGGGCAAGTGTTTTCCCGCGATCAGTTGATGGACAAACTCTACAACGATGGTCGTGTGGTGACAGACCGTACCGTCGATAGCCACATTAAAAATCTGCGACGCAAACTGGCGGCTGTAACGGAACAAGAGTTGATTCACTCGGTGTATGGCGTGGGTTATCGTTTCGAGAATATCTAGGGCCTGTTTCTTCCCCAATACCGTTCCCCCCCCCAAAAAAAAACAACAACTGTGAGCCGCCGCTAAACGGAAAATAGCGGACTATTAATGCCGTCTTAATATCGCAGTTGTATGATTTCTGCCAATGTGATTCTTCCATGATAAGGACTGTTATGAGGCAGAAATTAAAGAGTTTGTTGTGCACGGCAATTCCATTACTGTTTTCTACGTTAAGTTTCAGTGCAGATCTTGATATTGAAATATCCGGTGTAAAGAGTAATGCCGGTGCTATCCTGCTTGTGTTGATAGATAATCAGAAATCTTACCAAAATTTGCTAAATGGGGAGATGAATGAGGAGGTGTATGCCTACTACCTGTTATCCCCCTATGGGGACCGTATAGAGCTAAGCATAAAAAACTATCCAGAAGGTGAATATGTGATGGTTGTCATGCATGATGAAAATTCTAATGGTGAACTTGATACCTCAAAGTTCGGAATTCCAACCGAAGGGTTTGGCATTTCCAATTATGCTGGGGGAGACTTGCCTGGCTATGAAGAGGCGAAAGTTCGTGTGGATGGCAAAGCCAAGGGGTCAACAAAGATGCTGATTCATTATCCGAGATGAAATCGATCTTTATCTAACGCGATCTAGGGAAAAATTCATCTGTGTTAAGCAAAGGATATAAATCAAGATCGCTTTAAGGCCGTTGGAATACCTTGTGTTGGTGTTTTTCATAAATCTGTCAGACTGAGGTAACTCAAGACTATGGATTATCTTATACTCATTCTGGTGGTTGTTACGACGTTCACCGGTTTGGAATATTTATTTGGTCCGAGGCGTCAACCCCTGTTGTTCTCCAGGCCTGATGCTAAGGTCGATTTAGCCTTTTTAGTCTTCAATGAGCTGATAACCAAGTGGTTCGAATACCTGATTCTGTTTGGGTTTGTCGCCGTCTTGGTTTATTTCTTTGGGGATGATTCCGAAAAGGCCTTGTCTGTTACCCGGCAGGATTTTAATCGAGGTCAACTTTCTATTGCTCCAAGTTACTTCATGGAGGCCATATCTGCTTGGCCCTTTTATTGGAAATTGTTATTAGGTCTATTGGTGGCCGATTTTTTCGGATACTGGACTCATCGGATTTTCCACTGGGGTAAGCTTTGGAAGTATCACGCTGTGCATCACAGCCCGGAACAGCTGGATTGGTTCTCTACGGGGCGAGTTCACCCCGTGGATGCCCTCTGTTTGGGGGTTGTTCAGTCAATGCCTATCCTGTTGTTGGGTTTTGATGCGTCTGTATTTATTGCCGCAGCTCCAACGATTACTGTGCTTACGATCTTGTCTCATGCCAATGTAAATTGGGATTTTGGGCCACTGCGTTACTTTATTATCTCCCCGAAATTTCACAGGTGGCATCATACCAGTGAAAAAGAGGGTATCGACAAGAACTTTGCAGGCCTGTTTCCATTTTACGATATCATTTTTGGCACCTGGTACATGCCAGCGTCAATGCCGGAAAAGTTTGGGGCGGGGAATACCAAGGTTCCCAAAGGGTTCTGGGGGCAGCTGAAGTTTCCGTTTGCTCGATCTTTAAAATCGGAGAACGAATAAAATCTTAGTGTGAGTTCGCAAAGGACGGGGCGGCGTTTTACCGCCCCAATTTTTAAAAGGTGTTTAGATGGGATCGCCCGGTGGCAGATCAATGCTCTTTAAGTGGCTCTCTTGTTTCTTCAGCCAACTTTCAATATTTCTGGCGACTTGCTGTTCGTGAGCATCGGCTTTGCGCTTGCTCTTTAGGCGTTTGGCCAGACCGGCGAGTTTATGGTTCAGTTCGGCGCGTACACTGTGGCTGCTGTTCTTGTTTGCTGCCGCATCGGCCATTTTCTGCACCACGACTTGTTGAACCACTTTCTGAATCTGGCGATCCTGTGGGTCTTTCGCCGGCTTGATGTCCCAGCTCGCTTTGAGCAGACGATTCAAGACCTGATCAACACTCGGATAATCTCCACGAACCGAAAAGTTTTCCAGACGCTGCAAACGCTCGGGTCGGAGAATTTGCTCGACGCTTAATGCTGCTGATGCTTCGATGGCGGCGTCGGTATCGAAGATCAAGTTAGCGCGTCCGGCCAATGTCTCGCCTTGGTTAAAGCGTCCCTCCGCCGGGGTGATCAGTTCCAGTGCAGCTGTCGGCAGGCGCAGGAATTCCGGGCTCAGGCTTTGCAGAATCAAATCCAGAGCACGCAGTTGTTCTTTGGCGGGAACAATGTGAATGGTTTGTTGACCATCACCACGGCTGGCGTAGCGATAGTCTGCGCCCCCCAAGGTCTGTGCAGCAGCATTGAGCTGGAAGCGATGGTGCATATAGCTCGGCAGAAGAATGTAACGCAGGTTGCTGTAGGGCTCATCCGGGCGCAGCAGATGCTCTCCGAAATTGTCCAGAATGATGCGACGAACCTTGTATTCGTGCTCAAGCTGATCAACCAGATTGCTGCCATTGTCCCAAACCGACGTTTTAGGGTGGGCCGCGCGGGTGAATTTGTTGTTGATGTGGTTAACGTAAATCAGATCACGATCAATGCTCTCTTTGATAATCGCAGCCAGCTCGGCTTGCTCTTTGTCTTTATCAAATTCTCCGTACAACCAACGCACACTCAATTTATCGTATTCACCGATGCGTTGCAGATAAGCGTTGCTCACATCGAGTTTGCCATCTTTGATGTCGATCAGTGGTGCAGGGTAGTCCATCACACTTTCGCGGCCATAGCTGGAGGCCATAAAGTTGTGGGGCAGGCCGATGGTGTGGCCGACCTCGTGAGCTGACAACTGACGTACACGAGCCAGTGCCATTTCAACGGCGGCTTTATCACTGCCACTGGCCATCTTGGCGAGATAATCAAAGCTGGGTGAATCTGCCAGCTGGCACATGCTGTGCTCATCCATCGAGTACCCTTCCAGAGCCTTGCGGGCATGAAGATAATCCTGACGCAGGCGGAGGCTGCCAAGGTTGACGTTACCTTTGATGATCTCACCGGTACGTGGGTCCATGATAAAGCTGCCGTAGGAATAGCCGCGGGTACGACGGTGTGTCCAGTGGATCATGTTGTAGCGGGAATCCTGAGGGTCAGCATCTTCCGGGAGCACTTCCACTTTAAAGGCATTGATAAAACCGGCCGCTTCAAAGGCATCCTCCCACCACATGGCACCTTCAATCAATGCGCTGCGGATCGGTTCTGGCGTACCGCCGTCCACGTAGTAAACAATTGGTTCTTTTACTTCTGAACGCTCACGTTCGGGGAATTTTTTCTCCAGACGATGGCGGCCAGCAAGGCGAACAAACAAATCCTGTTCAATGGCGCTGCCATAATCCTGATAGGTCAAACCCAGGCTGCCAATACGCGGGTCGGCATAGCGCGGCGTGTAACCTTCGGGGGCTGCAATGAAGGTATGGTGTTGGCGCAGGCTTACGGAATTTGCATTGGCGGCGACATGGCGAACCAGTTTGCCGGGCTTCTTACTGGCGTAAGTCAGATTCACTTCCACTTCGGTATTGTTCGGGAACGCTTTGGTGCGCTCCAGGTGAAAGCTGCTGCGTTTTTTGTCGAGGGTAAACTTACCCTGCTTGGCGTTAGCCAGACGAGCGATTACCTGATGGGTATCGCGCAGGAAATAATCATTGGCTTTCAACAGATACTTGTCGCCACTTCTGGCAACAATCGGGAAGGCCCACTGTACAGATTGTGCAAAGGCTTCCTGCACGGCTTTGCGTTCGGCCGGGTTATCTGTGTCGGCGCGGAAGCGGTAGTTCTTTTCCCAGAAATAGATTTTCGGGCCCACCTTGCGGGCTTCTAGTACAAAGGTGTGTCCGAGCTGACCGCGATCGAGGCCGACGGGGTTGCTGCCCAGTCCTGAGGCGAGAGAAACCTGATAGATAAATTCTTTATCCAGTTCGGCGATGGCCATATAAAGATCGCCTTTTTCTTCATCCCAATAGAGATCCACAAAGCCGGGCATGGCGTGCATGCCTTTGGTCTTACTGGCGATGGAAGGCAATGCCGCCAGACTGCTGTTGGCGCTAAGCCATAAAATACAAAAACTCAGCAACAGTTGGAGAGGGCGCCTGGCCCATAAATGCAGCGTGGGAAACATGTTTATTATCCTGGTTGATTGATGATTAGGCTCTCTTGATCAAGCGCAGCTCTATCGGGTGCAGACGGAAGCCTTGTCTGCTCCGATTACAAGACGAATAAATCGCCAGGGAACGCATTGAATCGTCTTATGGTCGGTGAGGTGCCCTGGCAATGGTCGATTTTGGCCGGTAAACAGGGTAGTCTGGCCCTATTGGGCCGACGCACAGTCGGCAATTGAAGTTGATGGTGTGGAACGATGGCTAAGGATTCAAAAACACCGCCAAATGCCAACAATGGGCTCTCACGGCTCGGGCAAAAAATGGCCGGTGATTCGGGTATTGTTAATCTGATGGACGACCTGGGGCAGGCCCTGGCGCTCAGACCCGATATGATTTTTATGGGTGGTGGCAACCCCAGCCGCATTACCGAGTTGGAAGATATTTTTGCGGAAAAACTACAAGCGGTTTTGGCCGACGAGCGCGAGCGCCACAAACTGTTCGGTATTTATCAATCGCCCCAGGGCGAGTTGGAGTTTCTGGAAGCGGTAGCAAAGCTGCTTAATGAGGAATTGTCCTGGCCGGTGTCGGCAAAGAATATTGCCGTCAGCAACGGTTCGCAGTCCGCATTTTTTAACCTGTTCAATATGTTTGCCGGTCGGCAGAACGATGGCAGCTATAAAAAGATTCAGTTGCCCTTGGCGCCTGAGTATCTTGGCTACGCGGATGTTGGCGTTGAAGACGATTTATTTGTTGCGGCCAAACCGAGAATTGAAGAGCTGGACGATCACCTGTTCAAGTATCGAGTGGATTTCGAAGAGTTGAATATCGGTGAAGATATCGGGGCCATTTGCGTTTCCCGTCCAACGAACCCAACCGGCAATGTGCTGACCGATGGCGAAATTGCCAAGCTGGATCAGCTGGCGCGCAGCAAGGGCATTCCCCTGATCATTGATGGCGCCTATGGCATTCCCTTCCCGAATATGATTTTCAGCGAAGCCCGGCCCCATTGGAATGACAACACGATTGTGGTGTTCAGCTTTTCCAAGCTGGGCTTGCCAGGGGCTCGCACCGGCATTGTGGTGGCCAGCGAGGAGGTTATTCAGGCTTTCACCAATACCAACACCATTGTCAGCCTGGCCTCGGGTACGCTCGGTCCCAGTATTGGCAAGCAATTGTTTGCCGATGGCAGTATTTTGCGCATCAGTAATGACATTATTCGTCCCTACTATCAGCAGGCTGCTGAGTCTGCCTGTGAAGCGGTGAAGCAGTCCTTTGGTGAGTTGCCTTATCGGCTGCATAAGCCCGAGGGTGCCATGTTCTTCTGGCTGTGGTTTAAGGGGCTGCCTATCAGCAGTGAAGAGCTGTACCAACGCCTGAAGCAGCGCGGTGTGCTGGTGGTGGCAGGGCATCACTTCTTTGTTGGCCTTGACGAGGATTGGGCCCATAAGGACGAGTGTCTGCGGGTCACGTACAGCCAAAGCCCCGAGGTGGTGGCAAAGGGTATCGACATCATTGCCCAGGAAGTGCGTAAAGCCTATCAGGAGGCCGGGCAATAGCCCTGGCCGCCGCTTCCGCCATCCGACAAGATTTCCTATCGTTATCAAGGGATTAGCGGCCATTGGTCGCCTAATCCGCCGATTTTCCTTTCTCCCTTAAGCAAATCCACAGCAGGCCGCTATAGCTTGGACTATGGTTAAGAAAAGGCCTCGAAACGGGCCTTGTTCGGCTGTTTTGCAAAAGGTGAGAGAATGACAACAAAGCAATATCGATTGGTAACCCGCAGTGATTTTGACGGGTTGGTGTGTGCAGTTCTGTTAAAGCATTTGGATATCGTATCGGACATCAAGTTTGTGCATCCCAAAGATATGCAGGATGGCAAGGTTGATATTGACGACAACGATATCACCACCAATCTGCCTTATGTACCCGCCGTTCACCTGGCCTTTGATCATCACCATTCTGAAGCGGTGCGCAATGACGCCGCTCCGAATTATATTATCGATCCGGAAGCGCCTTCAGCGGCGAGAGTGGTTTTTGATCATTACGGTGGATTTGACGTGTTCCCGCGTCTCTGGGAAGAGATGATGGAAGCGGTAGACAAAGCCGACTCCGCGCAATATGAGCGTGAAGATATTGTGAACCCGAAAAACTGGGAACTGCTGAACTTTATTATGGATGCCCGTACCGGTTTGGGTCGCTTTCGGGAATTCAGAATTTCCAACTATGAGCTTATGATGCAGCTCATTGATTACTGTGCCAATCACAACATCGATGAAATTCTTGAATTGCCCGATGTTAAAGAGCGGGTGGATATGTATCGTGAGCATCACCTGTTGTTTATGGATCAGATCAAGCAGAACAGCACCGTGCACGGCAATCTGGTGGTGTTGGATTTACAGGCTCAAGACCCAATCTGGGCGGGCAATCGCTTTATGATTTATGCCTTGTATCCTGAAGTAAATATATCTATCCATCGCATGTGGGGACTGAAACAACAGAACACCGTGTTTGCGGTGGGCAAATCCATTCTGGATCGAAGTTCCCAAACCAATGTCGGTGAATTGATGCTGAAATATGGTGGCGGTGGTCACCTGGCGGCGGGCACCTGCCAGATTGAAAACGATAAAGCCGATGAAGTGCTGGAAGAATTAATTGCCAGTATTAATGCTGACGGCTAAGCGCTGACCTGAACGATTTGATTTTAGCGCCACTGATCCCAGGCGTTTAAGACTTTTCTGCTGTAGCGGTAGCTGCCATAGCTGCCGTTGTAGCGCGCCAGGGCTTCTGGCCAACGCCCTTTTTCCCGATCCAAATAGTGTCGCAAAATCGTGCAGCCATAGCGCAGATTGGTATCCATTTTGGTGAGGTTATCTTGGGGGCGACCAATTTCTTTTTTCCAAAACGGCATCACTTGCATCATGCCCTGGGCACCCACTTTTGAAATCGCAAAGCGATCAAAATGGCTTTCGATCTGAATCACAGCAAGAACCATTTCTGGCGGCAGCTTTTGTCGACTGGCTTCACGATGAACTGCTTTTAAGATGCGCAAACGCTTTTCAGGATCTTTCACATAGCGCTTTAGCACTTGGGATTTGGCGACCAACCATACCTCAGCGTCGAAGCGATCGACAAAGCTATCTGCCGTTGCAATGCTGGATTTCAGTCTCTTGCGTAGCTCGGGGTCAACTTCCTGGGCTTGTGCAAAGGTAAGAGAAGGGAGCCAGCACAGCAGCATCAAGAGCCCAATATGGGCGAGAGGTGTTCTTGGCTTGTGCTGGTATCTGGACATAAGGTTTTGAATAACTTCCGGGCCGATGGCCACGAAAGCGCCTCAGAATGGCGTTTTCGTGGTAAGTCTCAGTCGGCTGTTCCTCAAGGTGTTGCTCAGGAAATAGCAGCACCCAGTTTTTCGCTCAGGAAACTGGCCAGGTCATCACGGGCAACATCCTGGCTTTGCTCATCACGACGGCCTTTGTATTCGATGCTGTCTTTGGCCAGACCTTTGTCACCGATTACGAGGCGATGTGGAATGCCCATCAGATCCGTATTGGCCAGCATAACCCCCAGGCGTGCCTTAGCTTCGTCCATCAGAATAACATCAACGCCGGCGGCGCTCAGTTTTTCGTACAGGACTTCGCACTCTGCGGCTACGGCTTCGGACTTGTGCATATTGATGGGCACGATGGCCAACTGGAACGGTGCAATCGCGTCGGGCCAGATAATGCCATTGTCGTCGTGATTCTGCTCGATAGAGGAGGCGACCACACGAGTCACACCGATACCATAGCAACCCATGCTCATCACAACATCTTTGCCGTTTTCATCCAGCACAGAAGCGTTCATGGCCTGGGAATATTTTGTGCCCAGCTGGAAGATGTGACCCACTTCGATACCGCGTTTGATTTCCAGTTTACCTTCACCACAAGGGCTTGGGTCACCGGCAACCACATTGCGAATATCTTCAACCCGGGCCAAAGCGGCATCACGCTCCCAGTTCACACCGGTGTAGTGATAGTCGTCCTCATTGGCGCCACAAATAAAATCAGCCAGATGGGCAGCACTGCGATCAACAATGGTGGCAATGTCCAAACCCGCCGGACCGATAGAGCCTACGCCAACACCCAGCTCTGCTTTGATGCGCTCTTCCGGCGCAAAGCATAATGGATTGGCAATGCCGTCGAGTTTTTCCGCTTTGATGTCATTCAGCTCGTGATCGCCACGCAAAACCAGAGCGACCAATGGGGCCGTTTCCCCTTCTTCCGCTTCGCCCAGAACGATCAATGTTTTCACACTGTGCTTTGGATCAGCGTTTAAAAATTCGCTGACAGCCGCAATGGTTTTCTGATCCGGGGTGTGAACTTTGTTCATTTCTGCGCTGGCCGCCGGGCGTTCGCCGGCAGGGGCCAAAGCTTCGGCTTTTTCAACATTGGCGGCGTAATCGCTGCTGTCGCTGAAGACGATATCATCTTCACCGCTTTGTGCGAGTACGTGAAACTCGTGTGAGTGTGCACCACCGATGGAGCCGGTATCGGCCAGCACGGGGCGATAATCCAAACCGATGCGGTTAAAGATGCTGCAGTAGGTGCTGTGCATCACATCGTAGGTTTCCTGCAACGACTCGGCATTGCTGTGGAACGAGTAGGCGTCTTTCATCACAAATTCGCGCGAGCGCATTACGCCGAAACGTGGGCGAATCTCGTCACGGAATTTGGTTTGAATCTGATAGAAGTTCGCAGGCAGCTGTTTGTAGGAGCTGATCTCGTTGCGAATCATGTCGGTAATCACTTCCTCATGGGTTGGCCCCAGGCAGAAGTCACGTTGATGGCGGTCCTGCAGACGAGCAAGTTCGGGGCCATATTCCTGCCAGCGTCCTGATTCCTGCCACAGTTCGGAAGGCTGAACGACCGGCATCATCACTTCCTGTGCGCCGGATTTGTTCATCTCTTCACGCACAATGGTTTCCACTTTGCGCAGTACGCGTAAGCCCATCGGTAACCAGGTATACAGGCCAGAAGCCAGCTTGCGGATCATACCGGCTCTCAGCATCAGCTGGTGGCTGATAACCTCGGCGTCGGCAGGGGTTTCTTTTAAAGTAGCGATCAAAAATCGACTGGCACGCATAGTGGTCTGTATCTCATATCAAGCGGTTTGCGGTTGTGCCCGGTCTTGCTATGCTGGAAGTACGCGGCATGGGTGATCCGGGCCCGCTGCCCACATTTCGATCAGGCAGCAAATGAACCCGCTATTCTAAGGCGCCAGACTCTGGTGGTCTACGCTGTTTTGTTCGTCTTAGCCCGGTAAAGCCATTTCCGAGCCCGTTTCGGGGTCGGAGTGGTTAAATTTTGACCGAGGATTTTTCTATGGATGAAACCATGGATACCCAGCCCTTTGAGCTGGACCCACAATTAGCCGAATCTACCGTAGTAGTTGGGCATTTCCCGCTGTCATTGGTGCTCTTGAGTAAAGACGCCAACTTTCCCTGGTGCTTATTGGTGCCGAAGCGGGCGAACCACACTGAAATGCATCATCTCAGTGAAACCGATCGCCAACAGTTTGCCCATGAATCGGGTTACTTATCTGAAGCCATGGTGGCTTTGTTCGCGCCCGATAAAATGAACATGGCCGCTCTCGGCAATCATGTTTCGCAGTTGCACATCCATCATGTGGCGCGCTTCAAAGATGATCCAGCCTGGCCCAACCCAATTTGGGGGGCGGTGCCGGCCAAAGCTTATGATGAGGACGAACTGGCTTCCCGCTTGTCACGTTTGCGAAGTGCGCTGGCCTGTGATTTTTTCATTCCTGACGAAGGATGATGACGTCGTTGTTTTTCCAAAGCGAATAAAAAAGCCCGGCAAATGCCGGGCTTTTTTGTTGCATTACATTGATTTTATAAATGCCAGCGACCACGAATGGTAAACGAGCGCGGTTGTTCCAGGGCAGCCTGGTGAGTGCCATTAAACAACGGTGTGTCGTTGACATAACTCAGGGTATCTTCGTCCGTCAGATTGTTGCCAATCAAGCTGACATCCCAGCGGCCATCAGCCGATGCCAGGGTAATGTTGGCATCCACTTTCCAATAGCTTTCCTGCAGAGATACCGGGTCCAGGTCGGCCTGGCGGAAGACATCATCCGTCCAGCTGACATTGAGGTTACTGAGCAATTCAAAATTGTCGCCCAGACTCTGTGTGTGACTCAAACCCATGCTGAATTGCAGCTCGGGAGTGTTTTCCGACGTTTTACCCTGCAAATCGTTCAAGCCGGCGGCTGCGCAGCTGCCGTTGGTGTAGGTGAGCGCTGCTGCTGCCGCACCCAGTGTGCTGCCGGCATTCAGTGCAGCCTCATACGCCGCTTGGCGAGCACTGCTGAATTGCGCTGCGGTACAGGCCTGATTGGGAAAATTCTCATATTCAAAGTCGATATAGGCAAAGGCGGCTTGCATATTGAGCTGGTCTGTCAGCGCCCAGCGTCCGTCAATTTCCAGGCCCTGGGTGACCGCTTTTGCGGCGTTCTGCACAACAAAGGTGGTGCCGCCGGTAAAAATCGACGCCTGCAAATCATCAAACTCGGTGCGGAACAGGGCGAGGTTTAATTCGGCTGCGCCGTCGAGCAAGGTCATTTTACTGCCGACTTCAAAGCTGATGACTTCTTCCTCTTCAAACGAGGCATCCTGAGAATTATCCGGTTGTCCTAATGCCATATAAAACGAGTTAAAACCGCCGGCTTTAAAACCCGTAGAGGCACTGGCGTAAACCATGGTGTCGTTGTTTACATCCCACTGAAAATTGGCGGACCAGGTCAGGCTTTCTTCGTCGCGGCTCATGCCAGGGTCGCTGGGCGTAAAGCTGTGGGTGGAGAATTCACCGACGGTCTCAATCGCGCCTATAAGAAGTGGATTCGTAAGCGCTGTCGTTCCGCCTTCTTCAAAGGCCGCTGCACGGACGCTTTGGGATGCAGATTTTTCTTCTTCGGTGTAACGCAGTCCTAAAGTTAAACGAGTGCTGTCACTGATTTCATAAGTGCCCTGGAAAAAAACCGCCCAACTTTCAGTGCTTTGATCCAGAAGGGCGTAACGGTTGCCACCATTAATGCCAGCGTTGACGAGGGGTTCGAAGGCAGCGGCCTGGCCACAGGCGCTGGCAAGTGCCGCGCCGGCACCACCAGCTGCACCGACGGCACCGGCAACATTGCTGGCGGTTGTGAGGGCATCACCGGACACAAACAAGGCTGGGTAGGCCGCGCCGACTGCACCGGCACAGCCACCGTTTAATAAAGGCTGCAGGGTTCCGAAATTAAAATAACTCAGGCCATCCACGGTGAGGTCTTGTTCCTGATAGAACATACCCGTGATGTAATTAAATTGACCGTCGGTATCCGAAGCGAAACGCAACTCGAAACTTTTCTGATCGAAGTCTTCACTATCGTCAAAACGAACGGAAGGCGTTGGACCAAAATCCGCATCCAGCAAACGCTGAAATTCGTATGCTGAGTGGCCGAGAATTGCGGTAATGGTTCCCTGGTCGGTAACATGTTCCAGGGTGATGGCCGTTTCATTACTGTCGCCATCCAAATGTCCGGCGGCTCCAAAGTCCAGGACGCCGTTTGGATCATTCTGGAATTCACCGTTTGCTCCGAAATGCGTAAACGGGGCGCGGGGAAGATTACCCATACTGATTCGGTAATCTGCTGCACTGCTGATGCCGAATGCTGATAGGCCGCCGGCAACTAAAATATCCCAGGGTTGACCGACTGTGGTGAAGTCCGCTGCTTCGGTTTTCAGTCGTAAGGTTGTGTTCTCACCCAAATCAATTTCCAGGCTTAAACGTCCGGCTTTTTCATCGCTTACGGGAACGTCGGCATTGTAAAAACTGTTGTGAACCCAGCCTTTGTCCATTTCCCGATTCATTAAAAAGAGTCGGCCCCGTACGGAATCACTAAGCGGCCCTGAAATAAAACCCTGCAAATCCGTAGTTTCAAATTCTATGTTGTAGCTCGCACTTAATTGGCCGGCGAGTTCATCGGTAGGTTTGGCGGAGCGAATGTTCAGCGCGCCAGCAATGGTATTTTTTCCAAACAGGGTGCCTTGCGGGCCTCGCAAAATCTCAACGGCTTCCACATCGAGAAACGAGTATCGGGATTGGGTTCCGCGTCCGCGATAGATGCCATCTACAAAAGTACCGACGGATTGTTCAAAACCGGCCTGATTACCTGACTGAATGCCACGAATATTAATTTTATCCCCGATCGGATCTTTGGTGACCGAAAAGCTGGGTACATAGTGATTCATGTCGGTAAAGCTCTGGATGCCCGCATCGGACATCTTTTCTCCACTCATGGCTGAAACCGAAATGGGCACGTCTTGCAGTGATTCTGCGCGCTTCTGTGCGGTGACGATGACTTCTTCCAATGTTTGGGCGTGCCCGCCTGCGGTAAAACACAGGCTGCTAATTGCTATTGTCAGAAGGCGTGTTTTGGGGATTGAAGAGTGTAGTTGTGGCATAGATGTATCCCTGTTTTTTATTATTACGTTTATTGTGATGTGCGTTTATTTTTATGGGCATAGGCATAAAAAGCATAAGCTCGGCCCGTGTTCGAGACTATGCACAGGGCGACATTTGGTTGTCTCGTGAAACCATGTCACTGATTTTGATGTTTTTTGTTTCTATTTTTGTCGTTCAATTTTTTGTGCGTCAGTGCTTGTCTCTGAGTGTTATCTATTAGATGTAAGTGATTGCTGTAGCAAGAAAGTGGGGAGAATGAAGCGAGTGTGGACACATTGGAATAGATAGGCTTCTGTTTATTCTGTTTTTTGATTTTTAAATCACGTATGCTGCGGTTGTGATGTCGTATACTGCGGCCATTAATCCTGACAATATAAAAACAATGGAAAGCTATACCTCCTTAAGTAGTTGGATAACCGCTTTGGAAGCGATTCTTCGGGAGCGAGGTGTATCCTATTCTGATGTCTTGGCCGATGCCGATATCGATGCTGAGTTATTGCGTAATCCCTACGGTCGAGTCGATGTGAGAGTGATTGATCGGGCGTGGAAGATTGCCATAGAGCGTGTAGGTGATGACAATCTGGGAATTCTTTCGGCCCATCTTTGCCAGCCTGTGCACTGGCATGCTCTCGGCCTTGCCATGCTGTGCAGCGCCTCTGTGGCAGAAGCACTGGGAAGGGTTGTTCAATATCAGGAAATTCTGACCAATGTTGTGACCCAGAAAATTGTGCACGACGATCGTCATTTCTGCCTGTATCTGAAAACTAAAATCCCGATTGAACTGGTTGGCCTGGAGGTTGTTGATTTTGGCTTTGCTGGACTGCTGGCTGTGTGCCGCTCGATTTTCCCGGGTGAAATCAAACCCAGCCGAGTGTGTTTACAAAGGCCCGAGCCGACGTCTACAGAGGCTTTTGAGCAGTTTTACGGTTGCACTGTGCAGTTTGGCTGCGAACAACATGAACTGGAATTTCCAGCATCGGTGGCTGACCGAGTATTGGATTATTCGGATCCCCAACTGGCGGCGAGGCAGGACGACCTCGCCCAGGATTATATCCAGCGAATTGTGCAGAACAGTTTCACCCTGAAAACCCAGGATGCGATCAAAGAGCTTCTGCCCAAGGGTGAACCGTCACAGCAGTCCATTGCTGAACGTTTGTGCCTGAGCCCCCGACAATTGCAGCGCCAGTTGCAAAAGGAGGGCAGCAGCTTTACCGCATTGTTGCGCGATGTGCGCATGGAGTTGGCCCAGCAATATTTGCAGCAGCAGTACCGACCCATTACCGAAATAGCCTTATTGCTGGGATTTGCTGATCACAGCAACTTCACACGAGCTTTCAAAAGCTGGTTTGATTGCACGCCTACCGAGTTTCGTGAGCGCTTGTAAAGCCTGCCCACTTGCTGTTTTCCGTCTTATGTCAGTCAGTGCTTAAAGATCTGAATTCTGGGTTGTGCTTGAGTCATGACGCTGGAAAAGCGCTGTACAGCGCAGGAATCTGGACAATATCATGGGATTAATTTAAATTAATCCCATGATTAACTTGTTCGGACGTGTAAGCAGTGTCAAATACCAAAGATATCCTATCCCTTTCCCCTATCGTACCTGTCATCGTGATAAACCGGGTTGAAGACGCCGTTCCACTGGCAAATGCCATGGTGGATGCGGGCTTTAAAACCCTTGAAATCACCTTGCGTACTCCAGAAGCTTTGGGGGCTATTAGTAGGATTAAAGAAAATGTGGAAAATGTGGTGGTCGGGGCAGGCACCGTATTGAATGTGCGAGATGTTGCTAATGCTGTGAGCGCAGGTGCCGAATTCCTGGTAAGCCCGGGTTGTACCACCTCATTGTTGTCCGCCGCACTTTCGACACGTTTGCCATTTTTACCTGGCGTGAGTACCGCCTCCGAGGTAATGACTGTTCTGGAACGAGGCCTTAACTGTATGAAGTTATTTCCAGCTGAAGCCAGCGGTGGCACAGCGTTGCTGAAAGCCCTGCAGGGGCCGTTTCCACAGGTGAGTTTTTGTCCTACAGGTGGCGTCTCGCCAGCCAATCTGGATGCCTATCTGGCGTTGAATAATGTGATTTGCGTGGGCGGTAGCTGGATGATCGACAAGTCGGCCATGGAAAGAGGGGACTGGGATGAGGTGGGTCGACAGGCTCAGTTTGCTATGGAAGCATGCCGGAAAACGAATTATTAGTAGGATGATTGAATATCTATTTTGTAAAAATTTTAATATAAAGCCTTGTTTTTTGAGGTTTTGTTTATAAATTAAGCAAAAAATATCCATTTAATGGGTTTAAATGTGTTGACCGATGCTAATTAATGGGATTATATTACTCGTAAAGCAATGTGGTGAATGTTGATGCTTCACCGGTGGTCATTGCGAATGTGCATACATAATAAAGAAGAGGCGATAGATACGATGTTTAGCAAGCACACTGTAAATAGTTTGACCGCAGCTATTCTGGCGGCTGGTTCTGGCGTGAGTGTTGCGCAGGAAGGTGGTGATTCCCAGGCTCTGACGTTGGAGGAGGTAGTGGTTACTGCCCAGCGTCGTTCTGAGTCTTTACAGGATGTGCCTATCAGCGTGTCAGCGTTTACGGCGGAGTCCCTTGAAAAGTCCAATATTACCGAGGCGGCCGACTACCTTGCGATGACGCCCAACGTTGGTTTCTCCGAAGATGGCGAGGGCGGTAGCCGCAGTATTAACATCAGTATCCGTGGTGTAAGTAATGTGACGCTGGATGGTGTGTCAACGGCGAACTCTATTGGTTACTACATTGATGAGCTGTCGGTAGGCAGTGTTGCCCAGGGTACGATTAATCCACAGCTGCAAGATGTCGAACGCATTGAAGTGTTGCGTGGCCCCCAGGGCACTTACTTTGGTCGAAACGCCGTCGGTGGGGCGCTGAACATCACAACCAAAAAGCCCGACGAGAATTTTTACTTCGAAGGTTCTGTCAGTGCCGGTAACTTCGGTACTCGTGGTGCGGAAGCGATCATCAATCTGCCAATCAATGATCGACTGATGGCTCGTGCGGTCATGGCCTATGATGAATCCGATACCCCGATTACCAATGTTAATCCCCTGGGTAACGACCCTTTCTATGAGTATGGCACGGGCAGATTGTCGATCCGAGCGTTGCCGAGTGACGACGTGACTCTCGATTTAAGTATCACCCACACCAAAGAAGATGAGGGTGGGGATATCAGTATTCCAACCGGCGTTGTCGATTTGGATACACAGTCCATCTTCGGCATTGGTGCTCATGATGCGATTGATTCCGGTCAGGGTTTCTACCCAAACAACAAACGTCGCATCGATCGTGATTCCCGAGAGCTGAACGAAAAGTCTTTCACTATTGTGAACGGTCGCGTGAACTGGGATCTGGATGGCATGGTGTTCACTTCGGTAAGCGGTTGGTTAGACAGCTCCTTCGATCGTGTTGCTGATCTGGATGGTATTCCATTTACTTTTGGTCCGCTGCCTCTTCGTCGTGTAAACGATTACACTGGTGAGTCAATCAGTCAGGAATTCCGTTTGCGTTCCGATGGTGACAATGAAATCGATTGGACGGTGGGTGTCTTTTACGTTGAGGACGAGCTGCGTCGTGCCAATCAGATTCAAATTATGCCGGATTCCGATCCAAACGCCGCCAATCCATTAGGCTTTATTAACAACAACCAGCAGTACGCCAAATATGAAAGTTCGGCATTGTTTGGTGAGATGGTTTGGCATATTGACGAAACTTTGGATCTGACCCTGGGGGGGCGTTATTCCCGTGACAAGGTCACCGTTTCTGAAATTGATTTTAATCGAGGTCCAGACCCGATTCGCGATAATGTCAGCTTTAACGATTTCTCTCCACGCGTGGTTCTGCGCTATATGCCTAATGAGGACTGGACCTGGTACGGCAGTGTTGCCCAGGGTTATAAAGCGGGTGGCTCTGATGTGTCTGGCGGTTCGCGTACTGCGGGTGCGCGTTTCAAGCCGGAAGAGCTGATCAGTTATGAATTGGGTTTCAAAAGCAGTTTGATGGATGGTCGAGTGAACTTGTCTGGTGCAATCTTTGCCCTGGATTGGCAAGACTTCCAGGTGCAAACCAACCGTTTGGAAGATCCAACTGATATCAGCTCCGCCATTTCAACCACGCAGAATGCGGAAGAAGCCAGTGCCAAAGGTGTTGAGCTGGAGTTGACGGCGCTACTGACCGAAGGGTTAATTTGGTCGGCGGGCCTAGGTTATACCGATGCGAAATTTGATGACTACAAAGATGCTGTGTTGAAAGGCGAAACCAACGGCCAGCCAAACGTGATTGATGTGTCCGGTCAGCCTTTGCCAAGAACGCCCGAGTGGAGTGTAAATACAGCATTGGAATATCGCTTTTCAGTTAGCAGTTGGGATTCCTATGTTCGCGCCGAGTGGGCGTTCACGGATGACACCGTAAGTGATATCGAAGCGGTAGGTTCTTTGGTTGGCCGCACAGTGAATGGCGATGTGTTCTCGCTGCCAACTTATCCATACCAGATTGACAGCTATCAGGTGGTTAACCTGAGTGCAGGCATGGAAAGTGAAAACATTCGTGTATCTGCTTTCGTTAAGAACGCTTTGGATGAAGATTACTACACCGGCACTTCAGATAATTTTGGTGCGGCAGGTATTCGTATTCGACCTCACTATCGTGAGTTTGGCGTGAAGTTTACGTATATGATCCAGTAACGGTTGGCATACTCTCCTCGGGGCTAGTGAGTGCAAATGGCCCTTAAGTAAGGCATGTGTCCTGTTGGCGGGTGGCTGTGATGGTCGCCCGCTTTTTTTATGGAGGCCGTCAATGACAAAATTAATAGTGGTGAGTGGCGCGGCCGGAGCCTTGGGAAGTGAATTGCTCAAGCGGGCTCTTGAACAAAACTATTCCGTGTTGGCTCTGTTTCGAAATCACGAAAGTGAAGAAAAACTGCTGAAGCGCATTGCTCACCCTCAGTTGCATTATGCCGCTGTTGATTTTGCCCTGCCGGATTGTGCCGAAAAGTTGTGCGCTGCAATCAATAAGACATGCACGCATATTTTGAAGGGATCGCAAAGCTGCACGGTGTCCATGATTTTTAATGCGGCTTGCTATCCTTCATCCGGCGTTGCCGGTGCGCCCGCGCGCGAGCTGCAAGCCTGGCGGCATGTCATGATGGTGAATGCCCTGTCTGTTCAGCTGTGTCTGGCGCAGTTGACGCCTTTGGCAAAGCGGGGAGTGTTGGTGTCGGTGCTGGCAGTCAGTTCTTTGTCGGCTTATGTTGGATTGCCTGGCGATGCCTGTTACGCCGCAAGTAAGTCTGCACTTGAGCGGATAGTGGAATCCTATGCTTTAGAGTGGCGTGACTACTCGGTTTCTATGGGGTTATTGATCCCGTCTTCTTTTGCTTCGAATCTGCAAAAAGAAGCATCTTCAGGTGCGCAAGCGGCTGTCGGAGCTGGGCGGGTTGCCATTAGGGCGATGGATGCTTTGGCTGACGGTCTGCGGGATTTTCGTTATCCGGCAGACCCTGTTGCTGAAAAAGTTCTGGAGGAGCTGTCATCCGCTAAAAGAGAAAAGTTTTTGAGCCTGTTGAAAAGCTATTGTTGATGACGTTGGGCTCAAAAGCTCAGGCCTCTGTGGCCGGTTCGTCTTCAAAGTGGCTGCGGTTCTGGTTGAGCATTTCCACTGTCAGGCTGTGCGCGGTTTTTGCTTTGCCAGATGCGATGGACCAGGCGATTTGATGGTGTCGCTCCAAATCTTCCTTGGTGGTTTTCTCATCCTGGATTTTGCCCTGGGGAATGTGCGCTCTCAGGTAGGTAGAAATGGCGTGTTTAAAATGTGAGAGCACGGTGTTGTGGGATGCTTTCAGAATAGCGGTATGGAACGCGATGTCGGTTTCCATTTTTTTCTGCTGGTCCGAGCCGGCTGCAGCCATTTCTTCGTAAGCGGCAAGAATGGTAGCAATGTCTTCTTTGGTCGCGCGTTTGGCGGCGAGTTCGGCTGCTTTCGGTTCGATAATTCGGCGCAGTTCGATCAAGTCGAGCATGAATTCGCGGGTCGCGGTTTCCGGATCGGCATGCCAGGCCAGCACGTCCGGGTCGAGCATGTTCCATTCATCACGGGGGCGAACCTTGGTGCCGCTGCGGGGAGCCGTAGAGATCAGCCCTTTACCGGAAAGTACCTTTACCGCCTCTCGCAATGCATTGCGACCAACGCCGAGATTGGCTGCCAGCTCCTGTTCGATAGCCAGGGTGCTGCCTTGGGGGTAGGTGCCATTGGCTATGCGCCGTCCCAGTGTGTCGACCGCGGCATTAACCTGACCGCGGCTGTTTTTGCGAGGTGTTTCTGCTTTGCTCATTACGGATCCCTGGATGATTCTGTTCCGGCAGGTGCGACGCCACATGCCTGATGGCCGCCGTTTATTCTATCTAAATTAATTTATTGGATCTATTTAATTCTTATAAGATGGGATTATATATCTCTGGTTTTCTGTATCTCTGCTAAGCGACTTGCTTGTTTTGCTGATATTTTGGCGTCATTTCCAGTGTTTAATGCTGTTTTGTCGAAATTGGCAATTTCTCAATCATGGGATTATTGACAATTAATGGGATTATTATTAAATTGCTCTTATTGAGTCGGCCTGGGCTTGGGCCGCCTGTTTTTGAATTGAATGGCCTGTGTGCCGTGCTTGGGAGGTTTTATGGCGGATTGCGATGTAATCATTGTGGGAGGTGGGCATAACGGACTGATTTGTGCCGCCAAGCTGGTGAAAAGCGGCTTGAAGGTTATGGTGCTGGAGCGCAATGAGTGGGTTGGCGGTGGCGCTTTGACGCGCGAACTGACTCTGCCGGGTTTTAAGCATGATCCCTTTGGTTCTTCCCATGTGTGGATTCATTTGAATCCGGATTTCCAAGAACTCAAACCTGAGCTGGAAAAACACGGTCTCAAATATATCTGGTCTGATGATCAGATTACCGGCCACCCCAACAAATACGAAGGCGATGGCATTGTTGTTTACAAAGATGTCGATAAAACCTGTGACACCATCGCGGCCTATTCCAAAAAAGATGCTCAGCGTTATCGCGAAATCTATGAAGAGTTTGGTGAGATTCAGGAAGGTGTGGTTAAGGGCATGTTCTCGCCACCGGCACCGCCGAGTTATATGTATCAGGGCCTGGAAAATAACCCGGAAGGTCTAAAGCGCCTGCGGGACTATCAGTTGAGTTCGCGTCAGTTCACGCTGGAAAATTTTGAAAACGATCATGTTCGTGCCTTTATTCTGGGTTGGGCGATGGCGCCACAGACTTTACCAGACCAGTTGGGTACGGCTGCCGGTTTTTACGTGATGATCCCGAGTATTCACTACTACGGTCAGTCGATTCCCGAAGGTGGCAGTGGCATGTTGTCGGAATCCATGCGCCGTTACATTGAAGCTAATGGCAGTACGGTATTAACCGGCGCCAGCCTGGATAAATTTATTATCGAAGGTGATGAGTGTCGCGGTGTGCGTTTGGAAGATGGCCGTGAAGTGTTTGCTCGCAGCGGTGTCGTCAGTTCTCTGGATCCATTCCAGACCTACCTGAAAGGTTTTGAAGAAGATCAGCTTCCCGCTGGCTTTACCAATATGGTGAAGAACTTCAGCTTTGGCGATATCACGATTGCGCGTGTGCATTACGCGATGCATGAGGCACCGGAGTTCCATGGCGGTGCAGATATGAATGCGACGGCCTTCCAACGTATGTTCGGTACGGTTGCTGATATCGACAAGCAGTATCAGGAAATAGCGTCTGGAAAAATGCCTTCCGATCCATTCCTGTGGACGGCGGCCTGGACTCAGATGGATCCTACTCGTGCACCAGATGGCAAGCACACTTTGATCATGGATACCTTTGTTCCTGTGGATCTGGCCAGCGGTGAGAACTGGGAAAATCTGGGCGCAAAATACTGTCGTGACACCTTATTGAATCAGCTGCGTAATTACACCACCAATATGTCGGATGACAACATCATGGCGGAATATGTGGAAACTGGCCCCAGCCTGGCGCGCGCAAATTTGTGCTTCCATCGCGGTGTGACCACGGGTGGTGAACGAACCCTGGCGCAAATGGGGGCGTTCCGTCCATTCCCGAACTACGCCAACTATCGCGGGCCTGTGAAGAAATTTTATATGACCGGACCTTCTTGCCACCCCGGTGGTGGTATTTGTGGAATGGGCACCATTGCGGCAAACGAGATTCTTACGGATCTTGGTTTGAAGCAAGAAGACGATGACTTTGATTTTTAAGAAAGGGTAGAGACGTGGCTCAGAAAAGAATTGATCCGTATACCGCATTAATCATTCAACCTGAAGTGAATGTGGTAGATGACAGAGAAGGTATTCAGCTGAATTTGGAACGTGTGAAAAACATGATCCACTTCGGTGTGGGTTATCACTGGGAAGTGCCTGTAAAGCTGGTGGTGTTGCCAGAGTATTTTCTTCAGGGTGTGGGTACGCCCGGTAAAGGCGAAAGCAAAATTGAAGATCAACTGAAAAAAGCCGTGACCATTCCCGGTCCGGAAATTGATCAGTTGGGTGAAATTGCCAAAGAGTATGGTTTGTACATCTGCGGTGGTGGTGTAGTGGAATCTGTGCCGGAATTTCCCGATCGCTGGTTTAACACCAACTTTATTGTTGGGCCAAGCGGTGACGTCGTGTTGAAGTATCACAAATGGCACATCAATGCCTCACTGGGTTTGGGGACCAGTCCCCACGATATCTTTGATGAATATTGCGAACATTTCGGCGGCGGCATCAAGGACTTGTTCCCGGTGATCGATACCGAAATTGGTAAGCTCGGCACAATGACCTGTCATGATGGTTGTACTCCTGAAGTGTCGCGTGCTTTGGGTTACAACGGTGCTGAAGTGATTTGCCACCCGGGTGCAATTCAGGAGTTTGAAGGCGTTTCCGAACCATGGGATTTCTGGCGATTCACTCGCCGAACCCGTGCCCACGACAATATGTGTTATGTGTTGGGCGCCAACTGGGGCAGCGTAAACTATGACTTCTATCCGAAGGCGTTTTGCCCAGGACATTCTTTTGCCATTGATTACACCGGCATGATGCTGCGCGAAGCGCCGTACCCGAATGAGCAGGTGCTGGCGGTAACAGTAGATATCGAAGCGCTTCGTCAATATCGCACCAAGACCAACCACAATTGCTGGATTGATGTGCGTACGGAAGGCTTCCGTGAAATGTACACCAATCCAATTTATCCGCCGAATCGTTTCCCTTCCGGCAAACCACCAAAGGCATTGGTGGAAAAAATTACCATCTGTAAGGAAGTATTCGACGATTTGTATGAGCGTGGTCAATTTACTCCGCCGGCGGGAATGGGCCCCAAAGATGTGAGTGAACAGCTGCAAAAACGAATTGATTATGCCCAGCAGACAGGGCGTTTGAAAAAGTCCTAGGGTGCGGATATGAAAGTTAAAAGCAAACTGGCGGATATTGATTTTGAGTTTGGTCATTTTGAGTACAAAAAAGACCATCTGATTATTCACAGTCATCCCGATCAGAGTATGCAGAGCAAGGTCTATGTCAGCCCTGATGATGTGGTTTCCGCCTTGGGTAAAGCGCTCAAGGTTCCCATGGTGTGGTTATACATTCTGGCCTTTCCGGTTTTTTTGATTCGTTATCGCCGACGCAAGAATCAAAAATTGAAAGCCGGACAAAAACAGCAGCCAAAATAGCAATAGTGCAAAGATTTCAAGAGGTTTTATCATGAGTAAAATGACGGGCGGAGAAGCGATCATTAAATCGCTGCGTAAAAATGGTGTGGATACGGTATTTGCATTGCCGGGTGGTCAGTTGGATTTCCTGTTCGATGCCATGTACAAGGAAGGCGAGGGCATTCGCCTGATTCACACCCGCCATGAACAGGCGACAGCGTATATGGCCTATGGTTACGCGAAGTCTACTGGCAAGGTGGGTACCTGTGCAGTTGTGCCGGGTCCTGGTTTGTTGAATGCGGCTGGTGCCTTGTGCACGGCCTGGTCAAACTACGCGCCTGTATTGTGCATTTCCGGCCAGATTCCATCGACAGCCATTGGTAAAGGCTACGGCGATCTGCACGAAATTAATGATCAGCTGGGTATGATCAGCCATATCACCAAATGGTCTTCTTCCATCGATCATCCAGCAGAAGCTCCAGTCAAAGTGGCTGAAGCCTTTAAGCAGATGGCAACAGGTTATCCGCGTCCGGTTGAAATCGAAATGCCAATGGACATTATGGCATTGGAAGCCGAAGTGACGTTGCTGGAAGGTAATAACAATCATCCGAAGTTGCCTGTCGATGCCGATCAAATCAATGAAGCGTTGGGAATGCTGCAAAAGGCGAAAAAGCCAATGATTGTTGTAGGTTCGGGCGCTCTGGATGCGTATCAGCAAGTTCGCCAATTCGCCGAAGCGCTACAGATTCCAGTGATGGCCTGTCGCAGTGGCAAGGGCATTATGCCAAGCGACAACTACCTGAGTGCAAACTTCCCAATGGGCCACCGTCTGTGGGGTGATTGCGATGTGGTTCTGGCTATTGGTACACGACTCAACTGGCCGCTGACCATGTGGGGCAAAGACGATGACTTGAAAGTGATTCGTGTTGACGTCGACCCGACTCAGCTCAGCCGAATCTGCGAGCCCGAGTTGGGCATTGTTGCTGATGCGGGCGATGTGTTGGATGCCCTGTTGGCCGCGAACGGTTCATACCAGGCCGAGAGCCGCGAAGCCGAGCTGAGCGAATTGAAACAAGCCGTTGACGCTGACGTTCGTGAAAAAGTGGGCCCGCAAATGCAATATCTCGATGTCATTCGCGAAGAGCTGCCACGAGACGGTATTTTTGTCGATGAGGTAACTCAGGTCGGTTTTGTATCCTGGTACGGTTTCCCGGTTTATGAGCCTCGTCAGCACATCAGTGCGGGTTACCAAGGTACGTTGGGTTACGGTTATGCCACGGCGCTCGGTGTGATGGCCGGTAATATGGACAAGAAAGTTATTCAGGTCAGTGGCGACGGTGGCTTTATGTTTACCATGCAGGAATTGTCCACAGCCGTTCAGTATCAGTTGCCTCTGGTGACCGTTATTTTCAACGACCGTCGCTTTACCAATGTACAGCGTCAGCAGAAAGAGTGGTTTGATGGTCGAGTAATCTGTTCGGATTTACACAATCCGGATTTCGTCAAAATGGCCGAGAGCTTCGGTGCCAACGGGTTTAAGGCGTCTTGCCCCGAAACCATGCGCGAAGCGATTCGCAAGGCCTTTGATACCGCTGGTCCTTCGATTATCGAGGTGGAGATTAATGAATTCTTCCCGGCTCCGTGGCCGTTCCTGATGATGCCTCAAAATCGTCAGTCAGTGTGTTCTTAAAGTTGCCGAGAGTAAATTATGAGTAAGCTAAGTCCAGCACCTGGTGTGGCAAAGTTGGCGCCTTATAAGCAGGGCCAGAGTCAAATTGATGGCGTGGAAAACCCGATCAAGTTGTCTTCAAATGAGTCTTCCCATGGGCCATCTCCAGCGGCCTTGAAAGCTTATGAAGAAGTTGCACAAACCTTGAATCGCTACCCGGATGGCAGCCAGTACGAGTTGCGTAAAGCCATTGGAGACACTTATGGATTGGACCCGAACCGTATCGTTTGTGGCAACGGCTCGGATGAACTGATCCAATTAATGGTGCGTGCGTATGTTCGTCCTGGCGATGAAGCCCTGCTCAGTGAAAATGGTTTTATCATGAGCAATATCCACTGTGTCGCCCAAGGTGCTGAATTAGTGATTGCACCTGAAAAAGACTATAAAGTGGATGTGGATGCTCTGTTGGCTCGCGTTACGGACAAGACCCGCTTCTGTACCATCGCCAACCCGAACAACCCGACCGGTACCTTTATCGATTCTTCTGAACTGCGACGTTTGCATGCGGGCCTGCCCAAGGATTGTCTATTGTTGATCGATGATGCTTATGCTGAATATGTTTGGGGCGAAAGTTATGAAGACGGTTCGGCGCTGGTCGATGAGTTCGACAATGTCGTTATGACCCGAACCTTCTCAAAGATTTATGGATTGCCCGCATTGAGAATTGGCTGGGCTTACTGCCCGGAATCCATTGTCGATGCCAGTGGACGTATTCGTACGCCATTTAACACTAATGCTTCGGCGCTTGCAGCGGCTGCAGCCGCAGTACGTGATACAGAGTTTGTGGCCAAGGTAAAGGCTCACAATAAACAATCTCTTGAGCGCATTCAGTCAGTGGTACGTGACCTGGGCATTGAAGTTATTCCCAGTCAAACCAACTTCTATTTGCTGAAATTCCCGGAAGGGAACGGCAAAAGCGGTGCAGCAGCAGCGCAACATTTGATGTCTCGAGGCATTATTCCCCGCCCGGCTGGAGGGGATGATCAATACCTGAGGATCAGTGTTGGCCTCGACAGTGAAAATGATGCTGTACTGGCTGCACTGACAGAATACATGGAGCAATAAATGTCTACAGCGCTACACACTTTGTCGGAGCAAACAGAAGAGCGTTTAACGCAACCGCAGTCTTCCTGGATTGCCGGGCGTTTTATCGGTGGTTCCGACGTTCACGCGATTGTGAATCCGAGTACGGCTGAGGCAATCGCTGAATACTGCGCTGCTCAGCAAGCGGATGTGGAAGCGGCGGTCAGCGCTGCGCGAGAGTCTTTCGATCAGGAACGTTGGACAGGCCTGAGTCCAAGTGACCGCGGCAGGGCGTTATGGCGATTGGCTGATCTTATGGAAGAGCAGGCCGAGTTGTTGGCCGAAATGGAAATGCTGAATGCTGGCAAATCCTTAGCGGCTGCTCGCAATGGTGAAATTCCATTTGCCGCTGATTGTTTTCGTTACTTTGCCGGCTGGTGCTCCAAGCTCGATGGCGCGAGTAAAAAACTGGCGGGCATGCCCAGCGGCGAATTTATGGCGTACACCCATCGCGAGCCCGTCGGGGTCGCGGCGCTGATTGTTCCCTGGAACGGTCCATTGGTGCAGGCTTGTTGGAAGTTGGCACCTGCTTTGGCTGCCGGTTGCAGCTGTGTACTGAAACCGGCTGAAGAAACTCCCCTGACCGTTCTGTTGCTGGCCGAATTGGCCAAGCGAGCGGGCATCCCTGATGGGGTATTGAATGTTGTTCTGGGCGGTGCGGACATCGGTGCGCAATTGGTCGAGCATCCCCAGGTTGATAAGGTGTCGTTTACCGGATCAACCACTGTGGGTAAACGCATCGTGTCGGCCGCACAGGGCAACCTCAAAAAAGTGAGCCTGGAACTCGGTGGCAAATCCCCAATGATTGTTTTCCCTGATGCCGATGTGGATGCGGCGGCAGCGGGTGTGATCGATGGTATTTTTTCCAACGCCGGTCAGGTCTGTGTGGCCTCATCTCGTCTCTATGTTCACAGAGACATTTACTCGACGCTGCTGGAAAAATTAAAAGCTCTGGCTATAGCCATTGAGCCGGGGGACGCCCGAGATCCGAATGCGGGGATGGGACCGTTGATTTCCCAGCGTCACCGAGAAAGCGTGATGACGCATATTGAGCGAGCCCAGAGCCAGGGGGCTTCGCTGCTCTGTGGCGGTAAGCGCCTGAACCGGGAAGGCTATTTTATCGAGCCAACAATTTTTACCGATCTCAATAACGATATGGATTTGATCAAAGACGAGGTGTTCGGTCCGGTACTGGCCGTTCAGGTCTTTGATGATGAAGATGATATCGTCGCAATGGCCAATGACAGTGACTACGGTCTGGCGGCGAGTATTTGGACACAAGACATTTCACGCGCCCACAAAACCGCTGCAAAAATCAAAGCCGGTTTGCTCTGGATAAACTGCCATGGCTTACCGGATATGGCCGTGCCCTTTGGTGGTTATAAACAATCCGGTTGGGGGCGTGAGAATGGTGAAGAAGCAATTGCGCAGTACACTGAGACGAAATCCGTCATTGTTCGTTTGTAGTGTCGCAATAAGTTAGAGGTAGATATGCAGGAATCATGGCGTTGGTTCGGGCCTGATGACCCGGTCAGTTTGGAGAACATTGTTCAGGCAGGTGCCAGTCATGTGGTCAGTGCCTTGCACCACATTGCTGTTGGTGACGTTTGGCCGCTTGAAGATATTCAGGAGCGCAAACAACTTATTGAATCGGCGGGCTTGAAATGGAATGTGGTTGAAAGTGTCCCGCTTCATGATGACATCAAATTAGCGCGCCCTGGCGCAAAAGCTTATATGGAAGCCTATTGTCAGACTTTGGATAACCTCTCGCGTTGCGGCATCCATACGGTTTGCTATAACTTCATGCCCGTCGTGGATTGGACGCGAACCAGTCTGCGTTACAAGCTGGACAATGAAAGCTACGCTTTGCATTTTTCCATGGATGCTTTTGTTGCTTATGATGTGTATGTACTTTGTCGAAAAAATGCCAAAGACAGCTACTCGGATGCGCAACTCGTGTCGGCTAAACAGTACTTGGACCAGATGTCCCAGGAAGAAATAGATCAGCTCGAAAGCAATATCATTGCCGGATTGCCCGGCGGCTCGGATGCCTATGATCGCCAGAGTATTTCGGCATTGATCGAAGAATTTCTGGAAGTGGATGAAAAGCAGTATCAACAGAATCTGTTTGATTTTCTGAAAATGGTTGTCCCGGAAGCAGAACGTCTTGGGGTTAATTTGTGTATTCACCCGGATGATCCGCCGTTCTCTTTATTCGGTTTGCCACGAGTGGTGTCAACGGCAGACGATGTGCGTGCACTGTTCGAAGCTTCCCCCAGTGAAACCAATGGCCTGACCTTATGCGCAGGTTCGTTCGGTTCTCGTGCTGACAATGATTTACCCGCAATGGCGAAAGAATTTGGCTCTCGTATTCACTTTGTTCATCTGCGCAATGTGCAGCGCGATGAAGATGGTTCTTTCTATGAGTCGGAACACCTCAAGGGCGACAACGATATGTATGCCCTGACGAAGGTTTTGTTGGAAGAAGAGCAAAGCCGTCGTGCAGCCGGTAGACAAGATTGTGAAATCGCCATGCGACCGGATCATGGCCATTTACTGGGTGATGATGTTCACAAGAAAACCAATCCGGGGTATTCCATGTTAGGGCGCATGAAAGGCCTGGCGGAATTGCGCGGTTTGATTTACGGCTTGAAACGCAGCATGGGCGAGCAGTAAGGGCATCACTATGGCAACGGATTCCCTCTGGCAAGAAGCTCTCAATCCCCAGGCTCGCGTCGCGGTAATTGGCGAGTGCATGCTGGAATTGTCGATGAACGATTCCCTGTCACAGCCGCATTCCCTGTCAGCCAATATTTCCTATGGGGGCGATACATTAAACTCGGCCATCTATATGTCCCGCCTTGGGCTCAATGTGGATTATGTCACTGCCTTGGGCGATGATTCCTACAGTGATTGGATGATTCGCCAGTGGCAGGCTGAGGGCATCGGTTGTGGGCTGGTGTATCGCTATCGGTCCAGTTTGCCAGGTCTGTATGCCATTGAGAATGACGATTCCGGCGAACGTTATTTTCACTACTGGCGTAGCCAGGCGCCCGTAAAGCAATTGCTGGCGACGGAAGAACGTCGCGAAACCCTGTTCGCCGAATTGCAGGCTTATGATTTCATTTACTTCAGCGGCATAACTTTGTCTCTGTTTCGTGACAATGAGCTGGAATCGTTGTTTGATTTTCTCCAGACGTTTTGTGAGCAGGGCGGTGTGATTGCCTTTGACAGCAACTTTCGCCCCAAGCAATGGCCGGAGTATGAACGAGCCCGATATTGGTTCTCCAAGGCGTATCAGCTATCACGTATCGCTTTACCGACGCTGGACGATGAATTGGCGCTGTACCCCAAACAGGTGGATCAAGAGGCTATTGAACGCTTGAAGCGGGGTGAGCGCAAAGAACTGATTGTGAAAAAAGGTGCGGAGGGTTGCCTGGCTTTCTGGTTGGATCAGCAGCGAGACTGTCGAATAGAAGAGAAGGTATCCCTGGTTGATACCACAGCAGCGGGTGATTCCTTTAATGCCGCTTATATTGCTGCGCGCTGTCAGGGTGCTGACCCGGTTCAGGCCTGTCGAGATGCCCAACGTCTGGCGGCACAAGTGGTTCAGCACCGAGGGGCGATTTTGCCCCTGGAAAAAATGCCTTCGGGGGCCGCTTATGAAAGAGAGTTTTGAGTTTGTTCGCAAGCTGAACCAACAGGCGGTATTGGAACGGGGTGGAAATGAAATAGCCCCAAAAGAGCGTTCAACGGCGGTGAGTTTATTCTGTCGGGATCATCAGCTGGCCCGGATTATGGCGATGAGTGAACTGCTGAATTGGTCGCCCGCAGAACTGACAGAACATTTGCTGGATTGTATGTTGGCCGATGCGCACAACGGTTTTCTGGCTTCCTATGACAATAGCGATGTCCAGGAAAAAGATGATGAACTCCTGAAGTCCAGGGTGCGCTACTGGCGCGAAACATTGAATAATAACAAGAGGCAATCATGAGTCTTATCCCTGCTGATAATGTCATGGCGTTATACGCCGTATTACTTGGGTTGGCCTGTCTGGGGTTCTGGATCGATACACTGGAAATTGGTCGAAAGATTTCCGGTGTGGTTTGGGTGCTCCTGGCCGCCATGCTGCTGTCGAATTTCCACATTATTCCTTTTCAATCGTCGAGCTACGATTTTGTTGGCTCAAGCCTGGTGCCTCTGGCGATTCCTTTGTTGTTGTTTAAAAGCAATCTGCGGCGCATATTTAAAGACAGTGGCCGGGTTATGCTGGCGTTCCTTGTGGCGGCAGGTGCAACCACATTGGCAGCTATAGTAGGTTTTATGCTCTTTAATCTTGGCGATATCGGTGCCAAGGTTGCCGGGGTATACAGCGGCGGTTTTATTGGAGGAGCGGTAAACTTCCTGGCGGTCTCGAAAGTGGTCGGCATGAGCGAATCGGAATTCAGTACCGCCATCAGTGCCAGCAGCATTGTCAGTATGCTCGCTTTGATGCTCTTGTTGGCTATCCCTTCGGTTAAATGGATACTGCGATTTTTTAAAGGTAAATCGGCCGAGGAAAATCAAAACGAGGCTGAGTTTTCCAGCGATGGCAAGGTTGCTGCCCTTAAATTGTCCCATTTGTCCGGGGCACTCGCCCTGAGTTTTGCTATCTGTGCACTGTCGAATTTTCTAGCTCAGTTATATTCGGCCGAGCAATACAGTTTCTTAATTATCACCGTATTCAGTCTGGCCATTGCCAATATTTTTCCCAAAACCATGGCGGCGTTGGAAGGAGAGTTCGAGGCTGGTTTGCTATTGATGTATTTGTTCTTTGCAGTCGCAGGTGCCGGTACTGATATGTCTTCCTTCCTGGGTGTGGCTATCACCTTGTTCTTCTACGGCATGTTTATCATTCTGGGGCACTTGCTGATCACCCTGATTGTGTGTCGTCTCTTGGGCTTTAATCTCCAGGAAACTCTGGTCGCTTCTGCCGCCGCTCTGGTGGGGCCAGCTGTGACCGCGGCTATCGCTATTTCCAAAGGCTGGCGTGATCTGATAACGCCCGGGATTATGTGTGGCATATTTGGATACGCCATCGCGACCTTCATCGGTGTGGCGATCAGTAACTTTCTGGCGTAGTCATCGCCATTCAGATTTTTTGTCGTATCGCAGAAGTATAGGTAGAAAATGCGAATAGCCATTAACGTTTTTTTGCTCATTCGGTAACACCATGTCTTTATGCTTTCTCCAATATGGGCGCATGCGTTTTGTCGCGAGTCTGTTGTTAGTACTGGGCCTACAGGGCTGGGGTTTGCAGAGCCTTGCGCAGGGGGATGCTGACAAGCCCAATATAGTGTTGATTCTGGTGGACGATCTGGGGTTTGGCGATATTTCAGTAAATGGTGCTGAGAAAATACAAACACCGAACATCGATAGCATCGCAGCCGACGGCGCTAATTTCAGTCAGTTCTATGCCAGCGCCAATATCTGTACGCCTTCCCGGGCTGGTTTGTTGACGGGAATGTATCCCGTACGCACTGGCTTGGCCCATGGCGTGGTAACCGCTAATGATAAACGGGGTTTGCCAAAATCACTGGATACTCTGGCGACGATGCTGAAGCGCGCAGATTATCGTAGCAAAATGGTGGGTAAATGGCATTTGGGTAACTTTCCTGAATACAATCCGCTGGACTATGGATTCGATCAGTTTTTTGGTGCGCCGTTCAGCAACGACATGAAAGGCTTTGCTTTATACGATGGTCGAGAAAAAGTTCAAGGCCCGCTTGATCAAAGTTTGCTGACGTCCAATTACAGCAAAGAAGCCATCGATTTTATTCAGGATATGGCACAAGAGAAAGCTAAAAGCGATGTGGGGGCGGGCAGCGATGCAGGTAAAGACGAAAACCAACCTTTCTTTCTTTTCGTTTCTCACAATATGCCCCATATTCCTTTGTACGCATCGAAAGCATTTCAAGGGCGTTCCAAAGCCGGTGTGTACGGGGATGTGGTTGAAGAGCTGGATTGGAGCGTGGGTGAGATTATCAAAACCCTGAAAGCTCATGGTTTTTATGACAATACCATTATTGCTTTTACCAGTGACAACGGCCCGTTTTTTGAGGGCAGTGTCGCCGGCTTAAAAGGCGGAAAGGGTTCCACTTACGAAGGGGCCTATCGGGTTCCTCTGGTTTTGAGTTGGCCCGCTCGCTTGAAAGGTGGCAAAGAAATCGATGCCATTAGTATGAATATTGATTTGTTTCCCACCTTCGCTGAAGCTGCCGGGCTGACTATCCCGGAAGGTGATGTTGATGGCAAAAGCCTGTTAGCCGTTGTTGAGAGCAATCAGGCTCAGCATCAATTTCTGTATTTGTTTAATAATGAAAATGTGGTTTCCGTTCGCAGCCAAAACTGGAAATACCTGACGCGAAGTTATTACCGTCGCTCAATCGGGGATTTCTCAAACTTTGATGTATTGCCAGGCTTTAACCGGGCTTACGATCTGCTGTTCAAAATGAATGATGCGGATGGCGAGCAATACAGCCTGGCGGAGCGCCACCCGGAGGTGTTGCGGAAACACAAAGCGGAGTTGCAACGGGCGAGGAAGATATTTAATGCCTATCGGACTCGCCCAGAGGAAAAGGTTTTTCCGGAGCGCCCGGCTGAATAAACATTGGGTCAGGTACCGTTAAGTACCTGGCCCACCGCCATAGTGCTCTTTTGAGCGTTTTGACATGGGTCAGAGCTACAGTTCTTGCTTGGCTCTGGTTTTGGCCAGAATAAAATCGCTGTGGCTCAAATGAACCAGGTCGGCGATTTTTCGAACCATATACTCTTCGTATTTATCCAGATTGCCATCGGCATAGGCTATTTGCCACATATATTGAACCAGATCGCGTTTCTGTACCGGGCTGTAATGCTGGTTCAACAGAGTGGTGAACTGGTGAATCGACGTAGCGTCACCTTGCTCGGCTTTGGCCTGTTCGATAATGCTGTCCAGCTTGGGTTGGGATATGCCCATCTTACCGTTCAGAATTTTTTCCAGCGCTTTTAACTCGTCTTCACAAAAATGCTCGTCGGAAACGGCAATTTCGATGAGCAGCGCGGCGGCCGCCAAGTGCAAATTATCTTCTGCATTGACTTCCTCCGCACCTTCGCAGGAACCTTCAAACAGTTCTTTAAAAAAATCAAACATAGTAGCTGCTTTCTATAAGGGGTTATTTTTGTGCTAGCAGAGCCTCCAGCTTCTCCTGATCAAGGATAAAGTTGCGAATGCCCTCGGCGAGTTTCTCGGTCGCCATGGCATCCTGATTACTCTCAAAGCGGAATTGGGCTTCGCTGAGAGCCGACTCTTTGTCCAGCTTCTTGTTTCCGTCATTGCTTAGACGGCGTTCCAGCGCAGAATGATCCTGACTGAGCGATTCCAGCAGCGCCGGGCTGATGGTTAATCGGTCACAGCCGGCGAGTTCTTCAATTTCCTGGGTGTTGCGGAAACTCGCGCCCATCACAATCGTACCGTAGCCATGCTGTTTGTAGTAATTGTAAATGCGGCTAACGGACTGAACGCCGGGGTCATTGGCGCCAGTAAGGTCCTGATCAGGATTCTGCTGCTTGTACCAATCCAAGATGCGGCCAACAAAGGGAGAAATCAAGGTCACGCCGGCATCGGCACAGGCGCGGGCCTGGGCAAAGCTGAACAGCAGTGTGAGGTTACACTGAATCCCTTCGGCTTCCAGTTGTTTGGCGGCTTGAATGCCTTCCCAGGTTGAGGCGATTTTGATCAGAACCCGGTCGGGGTCAACATCGAATTTGGCGTACTGTTCAATCAGCTGCCTGGCTTTGGCCACAGTCGCGTCGCGGTCAAAAGACAGGCGGGCGTCGACCTCGGTGGAAATACGACCGGGGATGATTTTCAAAATTTCTTTACCCAGGCTCACCGCGAGGTAGTCCGCGGCGGCTTGGGGAGAGTTACCGGCAGCAACGGCTTCTTTGATCAGTTCCTGATACTGCGCCAGCTGTGCGGCTTTATAGACCAGCGAAGGATTGGTTGTGGCGTCCAGTGGCTGGTATTTGGCGATGGCTTCAATGTCCCCGGTGTCTGCCACCACATCGGTCATGCTTTTCAGTTGTTCGAGTTTGCTTGTGCTCATGGAATACAGGTTCCTTGCTATGGTGTTGCTGTATCGGGCAATTGAATAACAATTGCCCGATTCTCTCCTGATACTACCATAGCTTTTAGGGCAGAAACCTGTCAGTTGTTTTGCGCGGGCCCCGGGTTATACCAAACGGCAGAGCTGTAGGCGCGTTCCTGTATCAGTTCCGGGAAGCCCTTGGCCTCTGTTTGAAGGGATTGGGCATCCATCGCAGAGTGGCGCATGCTGGGTGTTTGGAAAACGCGTAGATAGTAAAAGGCCTTTTGATTGGCGTTGAAGTCCGGGTCCTGCCAGTAGGCCAGCAGCTCTCTGGCGCCTTCAACATTACTTTCAATATCCCCGTTTTTCAGCAGGCTTGCTTCGGCGGCAGCGAGCTGTCCGCGTTCGGGAAGTTCGCGATTATCGGAAGCGGCCACGGTATAGATGCGCTCATGATTATTGCCGTCGGTGTCGAGCCAGCCTTTAATCACTTCGATTCGTTCCAGAGGTTTTGATTTCGGGTCCATGGCTGCGCGAATAATAAAGCGCGGCGCTTTACCGGGTTCAGCCTGATATAAGTCGCCTCCCATGGGAACACCGCCTTGATAACCCCGTTCCGGGAAGTTCTCAGCGTGAACATCGGCTTCATTAAAACCCCAGCCGGCAAAAAAGCGTACGCTCATGCGAGGGCCGGTGCTGGCATAAACCTCTTTGCGACGCATGGCCTGGAAAATACTTTGACGATCATTGCCATCTGCCCAAACGGCGGCTAAACCCTGAGCGGCCATGTCCCAGCCTTTAGGGCCACCGTCGCTGGAAAACGCGCCGCCGGCTTTGTTGCCGGGAATGGAATCGTAGGCCATCTTGCCCCAAAAATTTTCTTCCTCTGCGGACGCTAATCCCGTGTGGGCATCGGTTGAGCCGATGACACCAAATTTATAAGGGTTCACACCGGTTTTGTTTTCCAGCGCCAGGCCCCGGCCTAATGCCGTGCGCACATAATCGCCGGGGCGTGCCTTGTAGGCTTCCTCGCCGGTTTGCAGGTAGTAATCGAAGGGTTCGAAACCGGCGAATTGGTCATCCGGAGATAAGCTGGGGTGTGCTTCGGAGTCGCCTTTTATTTGGGTGATTTCAACAATGGGTTCCCACTCCATACGGGTGCGTGCGTAGTCCGCTGTAATGTCTTCCCGCCGCAGAGTTTTTTCGTCGAACATATAGCCCTTGGAGATATTGGAATTGTGCGGAATCGCAATAAATTCGCTGCCGGTTTCTTTTTGAGTTTTGTCCAACCAGGCCCAGAGATCTTCCGGGTAGGGGCTGTCAATAAAGCTGAAAGGTTTGTATTGCTTTGCCTGTTCGCCACTGCTGGGGCTCAATACAATTCGGTGAATATTGGCACCAGCAGGAATGGAGCTCCATTCCCAACCCATAAACGTGGTGAACTTTCCGGGTTGATTATGACGTTCTGCGGAATCCACAATCGCGTGCCAGGTTTGCACTTCAACCTCACGAGTATCGCCCAGAATATCGTTTGGTACCGGGTTGCCCGGGTCCAGAACCGGGTCTTTTCCCGGGTAGTGTAATTTCTTGGGCAGGGCATCCAGGAACACCTCGGCTCCGGTGCCGTCTTCAATAGCACTGCGAATGACTTTGATGGAGAGCCAGCGTTTTAAATTGCCCCACCAGCCCATATCGCCCAAACCACCTTCGTTTTCATTGATATGTTTCAGTACCCCCATCACTTCCGCATGATCGGAAACCACCAGAAAATCCAGAGGCGTGTTAATGCGTATGCGCGCTTTTGTGTATGGGTGAGTGACCCATTGGCCTTTGGCCCAGCGATAAGCTGTATCAGGATCGGCGGATTTATTTTGATTCAAATACGCATCAAAGGAATAGGAAGTGTGCAGATGAGTATCGCCCCAGAGAAGCTCTCGCTCCGCATTGGCGTGAGAAGGGGCGGCCGTCATTAGGCTGCTCGCTAATACTGCAAATGAAAGAAAGTTATAGCAGTTTGCAGGTGAAGTTATAACCTGTGAAAGCGTCTTCATGGTGGCACCATTTATTTTTGTTATGTCAGACTGCCAATATGCCCGTATTGCAACAACATGTTAAGGGCTGAATTGACAGCTCGCGCCTTGAACGGCGCGATGCCATGAAAACGAAAAAGACAGAGAGAAAATTAAGAGCTGGCTTGCGCCGCTTCCCAGCGATGCAATTGTTCCTGGGTATCGCGATCCCAGGGATGGAAACCGTCCTGGTAGTACTCTTTCCACATCGGGTAAATCAAACGCAGGATACCTTGTTTGCCGAACAAAAAGCCCATGCCCTGCCACCAGATTTTCAGATTCCACAACTGGCCATTGCGTTTCAGCATGTGCACCAAATGCACAAAAATATCCAGAAGCAGGAAGAAGGTGGAGCGCTTCAGTGCTTTCTTACGCATTTTTTCGTCACCGCCCACCGCTCGGAAAACATCGAAGGCAACCGCCTTATGCTCCATTTCTTCAACGGCGTGCCAGTCCCAAAGCTCGCGCATAAGCGGATCGGCTTCCTGGGCCATGCTACTTTCCGGGTCCAGCGCCCACTCCGCCATAATGGCCGTGATGTGTTCCAGTGCCGCTGTCATGGAAAGACGTTCCAGTGGTGTGTACATTTTGTCGGTCAGGGCGAGTTTTTTCTTCAGGCGATTTTCCATATATTCCAGGTCGTAACCGCGCTGACTACAAAGGCTCTCGTTGTAGCGCTCATGTTCCCGGCGATGCACATTTTCCTGACCACAGAAGCCGCGGATTTCCTGCTTCAACTTGGGATCGTCAATGTTATTGGCAAAGTGGCGAACACTATCAATAAAAAATTTCTCGCCCAGTGGAAAAGTGATCGACATGGCGTTGAACCAGGCCGTCTTGAAAGGGTGGTCTCCGTACCAATCACGGCTTAAGCGGTCTGCAATTTCATGTTCGCGATTGCGAGGTTGAATGTCCACATGCTCGGGGGTGTGTGATTGTTGGCTCATAGGAATCTCGGCTGTTTTCGGTTTTGGCGCTCGCTTATCGCCGTTCGTGCTTAATTCTAAAAAGCCTGGGGCGACGTTTAGAACAAAGTATAGACAGCTACTTGGCAATGAGTGGGGTTCTATTCGATCATGTGTGGGGTTCTTTTCGGTCAACTTGAGCCAAGAGTTAGGGTATAGTGGCGTTTCAGTCTCATGAATTAGGCTCGTTATGTTTGATGATGTGCAGGAAACCTTTGCGGTAGTCATGGCGGAATTCGGCATCAATATCCCGGCTCTGGCCCGTGAGCGGGGTCTGGTGCTTGGGCCAATTATCGACAATGAGCTGCGTGAACAGCTGATGGGGATTGCGATTGAAGCCGCACCAATGCCCAGTCTGGGTCTGGAGGTGGGACACCGAATTGGCCTGGATCGCCTGGGGGTGTTCGGTTATGCGCTGATGAACAGCCCTACCGCCGAGGCCGCGCTGAATTTACTTTTGCAGTATCAGCGCGCCTTGCTGCCCCATGTATCCATATCCCTGCTGCCCAGCGGCGATAACTTCGCGTTGGTTTGTCATGCCAAGCATCTGAGCAGTCGCCACGAGCGATTTACGGTGGAGTCATTGTTTGTGACGGTGCGCAATTGTACCGAAAGCCTCTTTCCCGGTGCAGCCAGCGCTCAATCCTATTGCTTTGATTACCCAGCGCCGAGCTATGAAGCCCGCTATCGAGAATTATTAGGCGACCATGTCGAATTTTCGGCTTCGAACAATGCCATCATCATCAGCCCGGAATTGTTATCTCGCGAGATTGAACAGGCCGACCCGGTCAACGAAGCCTTGTATCGCCAACAATGTGATGAGCTTTCCAGTCAGCTGGGCGATAAATCCTTAACCTCCGCCCGGGTTCAACAGATATTGCTGCGTAACCGGGGCGAGTATCTAAGTGCGCCTGAAGTGGCCGTGCAATTGAATATGAGTGAAAGCAGCCTGCGTCGAAAACTGCGCGCTGAAGGCAGCAGCTTTCAACAGTTATTGGACAATCTTCGTTTACATCTGGCCCAGCAATACTTAAGCAAAACCCGTTTAAGCGTGGCAGAAGTTGGGCGCTTGATAGGCTTCGATGACGTGGCCAACTTCCGAAAGGCCTTTATTCGCTGGAGCGGGCAGGCGCCTTCGGTTTGGCGCGAAAAAGCCATGAGTCTGGGGGAATCTTTGAATTCTTAAGCTCCTGTCGTTTTGATTTATGATCGCCAATCACCGATTTTTGTTCAGGCTGTGAAGTGCATCCATAAAATAGGTTTCACTCATATCCCAAACCTGATCCAGCCAATTCGCTTCGGGAATAAAAAACGCCTTCAGTGTGTTGTGTTGAATACGCAAGCGTTCTTCTGCGCAGCAATTCGGATTGTTGTGCAGCCAATTTGCTTCAATCAATGTTCCGAGCATATCCTCAATAGGGATGGTGCCGAATTCCAATGCGACACAAAGCGCATCAGGATTGACACTTAGCAGACCACAACACAGTGGTCCGCTGATACTGGGTGTAGAACTGCCTTCCGCCCCGGGTGCGATCAAACGACCGCTGACAAAAGTATTTTTAGCTCGCTGAAAATGGGTCGGGCTGCCCGTGTAGATTAACTCGCAGGCGCCGCGTGGCCCAAGTCCGGTGTGGAAATCCAGATGAACCAGATTCACCTCTGGAGCGCAGTGTTTACGGCAAATATCCGCCCACACTTGATTGGACCAACTCTCTGCTAGCCCTCCAAAATAAGGGTCCTGGGGCCAGACATATTGCCCTTGGGTCATCAGTGTTTGAAATTTTTCAGGGCCGTGCGCCGAAATGTAATGTCCAATGTGCTTTAGCACCTGTTTCAAATCCGAGCCAGACCAATCGCTTGGGTAGGTTTCTTCTCTGAATTGGCTCAGCTCAGGAGCTGCTGTTGCTACCCCTGAAAAATCAACAAAGTTTCGATTTAAATCGATGTTGTTTTCATTATTGCGAGTGTAGTGTGAGCAACCATAGGGGTTCAGAATGTGCACGAAAATAATCTGTAAATCCTCAAAGTCGATACGAGGTATCAAATTTTGCATGATGAGGATTTGCATTGCAGAGCCGCAATAGGCTTCAACGCCGTGTACGCCGGAAGACAGCAGTATTTTTCGGCTGGCTGAATCCGGGCCCAGTCGGGCGACATCGCAAAACAGAGCTTCCCCATTGATGCCAGAGACAGCTTCGTTTTGATAGTGATCGATATCACAAGCAATGCTTTGTGCGGTTTTCAAAAAGAGTGCGCGTGCTTCCATATAGTTTGATCTGCAAGCTTGGCCGAGTGGGCCGGGAATCTGACTGAAAGTCATTCGGTTTCCTTTCTTGTAAAGCGCTTGCACTCTTTTTTGTTGTTCAGCGTGCGGCGCTAGGGTTCAAATTGTTCGTTTGCGTTTAAGAGCTTGTCGATAATTTCAAACAGCTTTTCCTTTTCACCTTTGTCGAGTGCCTTATCCAGGTGCTGCCCATAGTGTTCCAATACCGAAAACTCCACCTGGGCATATTGACGGCCCTTTTCGGTCAGGACGGCAATCTTGCTGCGTTGGTTGCTTTCCTGACGCTCATTCGTCAGCAGACCTTTTTTAGCCAGGCTGGATAGGGCGCGAGTCACCATGGCCCGATCAAAACCGTAAGCTTCCGCCACCGCTGAGGGCTGCATTGGGCCTTTCGAGGCGAGTAAAACCAGAATGCGGAACTCTGTCTGGGAGAGCTCGGCAATTGCGCGTGCACCTTCGGCACTTTCCGGGCGCAAGGATGCGTGCATCTTGGTTTGCGCCACGACCAATCTAAATGGAATGTATTCGTGGATATCGAATGCTTTATCAGGGTTACTCATTGTATTCAGGGTCTCTTGATGACTGTTGCTGGGCTGGCCCATGGCCATTTGCCATAGCAGCTGCTTCTTGCGGCCTGAACAAATTGTCCACGTTAGATTGACAAAGTCAATTATTTGATTAATGATTGACTTTGTCAACTGTTGTAAGGGCAGTTCAACTACAATCACTGAGAACGAGAAGAGGCGTTGACAAAAATGCTAATAAATAAAAATGCTTTGCAACCATATGCTTTATCAATGGCGATTGCCGGTTTGAGCTGGCCAATATCGGCCTCGGCGCAAACTGAGTCGGATTCCCAGGCCAGTACCGATCTGGAAGAGGTGGTGGTCACTGCCCGTAAGCGTCAGGAATCTTTGCAAGATGTCCCGCTGTCTATTCAAGCGTATAGCGGTGACGATCTGGCCTTGGGTGGTGTCGATAACGTGGAAAACCTCGTCGGTAAAACGCCGAACTTGTCTCTCAGTTCAAATTTGTTGTCGCCCGGCAATGATTTCCTGAATATCGTGATTCGCGGTGTGGGTTCTCAAAGTGCCGGTGCGCCAGCGGTGGGAACCTTTGTGGACGGTGCATTTGTGCCTTCCTTGGCTTTTGATATTGGCTTTCTCGATGTGGAGCGAGTCGAAGTATTACGAGGGCCACAGGGCACGCTTTTTGGCCGAAACACCCAAGGGGGCGCGTTGAATATCGTGGTGCGCCGCCCCGATGAGGAATTCAGAGGCAAGGTCGCCTTGACCTACGACGAGTTTGATACTGTACGTGCTCAAACGGCTTTTTCGGGGCAGTTGGCGGAAAACTTTTTTGCCAGCATTGCAGCCGACGTTTCCCGTACCGATGGTTTTCTGGAGAATCCGGTCGTCGCTCAGGCAGCCGGTGGTAATCAGCGTGGTCGCAGCGTTCCTGCCGACGATGAAAGTAAATATTCCTGGCGCGCTGCGTTTCGCTACACGCCGAGTGATGAATTGGAAGTAAACCTGAGTATCGATAAATCCTATCGTCGTGGTCTTGATGGCTTACCGGGAGTACCGCGAGGAACCCAAGACTACATCGTTCGAAGTGATTTCCAGATTGATGCGGAATACGATAACTACGGTGCGGCTTTGAATATCGACTATCTGATGGGCGAGATAGAACTGACCTCCATTACCGCCTATCGCAAAGTGGATTCTTCTTTGCCCTTTGATTTTGATGGCTCTCCGGAACGCGGACCGAATTTCCAGGACATTCGAAGTGCTCAGGAACTTTTATCCCAAGAACTGCGTTTTGCGGGGGATTGGGGCGATAACATTAACTGGCTGGCGGGTGTGTATGCCTTTAGGGAGGAGCAGTTATCCGATCGTTATATTCAGTTTGGTGATCTTGATCTTTTAGGTGGCAGTCAGCTATTGGTGGACGCTCAAATTCAAAATCTGGATCGCAGCGGTTATGCAGTGTTTGCCGATGTGATCTGGAATCCAAACGATTGGCTGGAGCTGGGCTTTGGTGCGCGCTTTGCCAAAGAGACGGTGAAATCCCAGGCGGAACTGGATTTTGTGCTGCGTCAAAACGGTGTTGATCTGGCTACCGTGGTCAGTTCGCCTTCCGGAAAACTCGATGATGACAATATATCGCCAACCGTTTCCGCCCGAATTAAATTGAATGAAGATATCAGTATTTACAGTCGCTATGCACGAGGTTTTCGTGCGGGTGGTTTCCCTTTGGCGCCCGCCAGCCCGATTTCAAATTCCGGTTTTAACTCTGAAATTTCGGACAACTATGAATTGGGTATTAAGGGTAATTTGTTTGACGGTCAGCTGGATTTTGATCTGGCTCTGTTCCGAATCGATGTCAGCGATCAGCAATTGACGACGATTGTCTTTTTTAATGGCGATCCTAATTTGCCGGTGGCGGCTGTAGGCAACGCTGGTGAAAGTCGCTCGGAAGGTGCGGAGTTAAACATTAACTGGCAACTCAGCGATTCTTTTGAGCTGACAGCCAGTGCCGGCTATACCGATGCGGCTTACACCAACTATATCGATACCATCGGTGAAGATCGCTCTGGTGAGCGTTTTCCTTATGTGCCGAAGGTGAATGCCCTAATCGGTGCAAACTGGTCCTTTGATATTGCCAATGAGGCCGAACTGGAACTCAGCGCTCAGTATCGCTATGTCGGGGATATTCTCTCAGGCAGTGGTGTTGATATCGATCTGCAATTCCCGGTCGATTCCTACAATGTTCTCGACTTGCGCGCATCCTTGTATAAAGATGATTGGCGGGTGGATTTCTTTGTCGACAACGCGGCTGACAAGTTTGTTGAAACTCGCGTATTTAACAGCTTCTTCTTTAACGAACCGCGTCCGTTTTCCATTGTATTGCCACCACGCAGAGCCGGTGTACGATTTACCTATAATTTCTAGATCGGCCTGCTAAGTGTTCACCGATTTATGGCGGCGAAACCTCAGTATCGCCGCCGATATTCATTGTTTGTTTCAGAGTGTTTTTTTATGGCTCTTACGCTAATCGATCAATTCAGTCTGGCCTCGTCCGAACTGTTACTGCCAGAAGGGACATTGCGATACTACAGGTCTTTTCATGCGGGTTTGCATGAGCCATATTTAATGTTGATTCCAGGCTGGGCTGGCCCAGCAGAAATGTGGCAACGTCAGTTAAATACCTTATGCGGTCGCTTCAATATTATCATCATGGATTACCCCGGTTTCGGCCGTTCCCAGTTTTCCACGACGAAAGAAAAGCATGTTCTGAAAAACTGTCGCATTGAAGATCAGGCCGATATGGTGAACGCTATTCTTGCTCAAGAAGGCGTCAGGAATTGCATTGCTGTTGGCCATTCTATTGGTGGGGCACTGGCGCTGACGGCGGCCAATCAAGCGGATTCCTGTATTCAAGCGGTTGTCGGCGCCGATTCTTTTACGTACATGAACCTCTATCCAAAAGCTGAGGCTGCAGCCGCGAAAGCGATTAAGCACAATGTGCTCAATCATTTTGATGCAACTCTGGAAGGTTTAATGGATGAGTACTTCCCGAGAGGAAGTGATCCAGAATTACGCGCATGGGTAACGGCGGCGATGGCGAAAGCTGACCCTTTGGTCGGGGCAAGCATTCTGGAAAACTTTATGCTTTGGAGCCTCAGCGATCATCTCGATAAATTTCAGGGAGAAGTTGTCGCAATCGCGGCAAAAGACACCTTTGTAGAAAGCGCCTTTATGCCCGTCTATGGAAACCGAATTCAGGTACATTGCATTGAAAAAGCCGGGCATTTCCTGATGCTGGATCAGGCTGAGTCTTTCAATCACAAATTATTGCAGCTATTAAACCGCTTTCACTGAACCGTTCCGGGAATGGAAAAAGAGTGAACTAGAAACACAGCGAATTAGCGAATAAACCCGGCAGCGTCTTCCAGCACGTTCATTCCTGCGCCCGTTTTGTGAATATTCTCGCTGATATGTCGACGAAATTGACGCGCACCGGGCTGCCCTTGAAACAGGCCAAGAACGTGGCGGCTCATAAAATGCAGCTTTTGTCCCTGACTGTGTTGTGCCCGGCAGTATTCCAAATAGTGTTGGTAAACGGACATGCGATCGGGGATTGCATGGTCGTCACCGTAGATACGTTGATCAACCTCGGCCAATAAATATGGATTACTGTAAGCTTCCCGGCCAACCATAACGCCGTCCACCTCTTGCAGTTGCTGCTCGCAATCATCCAGGTTTTTTAAACCACCGTTAATGATGATTTCCAGTTCCGGGTATTCCTGCTTAAGTTGGTGAACCAATGGATAACGCAAGGGCGGAACCTCGCGGTTTTCCTTGGGGCTTAAGCCTTGCAGCCAGGCTTTGCGAGCGTGAACGATAAAGGTCTTGCAGCCGGTCGCCGCAACCGCTTCCACAAAGCGACACATATCCGCATAGTCTTCCATATCGTCGATACCGATGCGGTGCTTGATCGTGACATCAATCGAACAGGCATCCTGCATGGCCTTAATGCAATCCGCCACCAAAGCCGGCTCGGCCATTAGTATCGCGCCAATCTTGCCTTCCTGCACCCGATCACTCGGGCAACCACAATTCAGATTGACCTCATCATAGTCCCAATCCTCAGCAAGCTTTGCACAGTGAGCCAAATCCTCCGGCGACGAACCGCCCAGCTGCAAGGCGATAGGGTGCTCAACGTCGTTATAGCCCAAATGCCGCTCATGCTGGCTACCGTGCAGTAACGCCGCTGTCGTCACCATCTCGCTGTAGACCACAGAGTGTTTGGTGATCAAACGCCAGAGATAACGGCAATGGCGGTCGGACCAGTCCATCATAGGTGCTAAAGTAAACCTTCGATTCACTGGAGCCCTTGCTACATCTATGTTTCCGGTTGATTTGTAAGGATTTTTCAACAACTGATTTTGACCTGTTTTTTCAATATTTAATGCTACCAAAACCCTGGTAACACTGTAGCGGTAAACTATGGCGGCAATTACCGAGCGTAAATGCTAAAGAATGCAGTACTCTGCTTAAGTTCCTATAAAGCGCAATGGTAAAGCAGTTCATGTGGAAACCAAAACATTCGATAAGAAATCTTTGGCGAAAAATGGGACGCTCATTGAAAATTGAAGTGGGAGCGTCAGGCGCTTAGAGTTGAGTACCGTATGAAAATATAACGGCAAGCCAGGTGCTCGTGTAGCATCGCGATAGTTTTGATGGTGAATTCAAATTTGGCAGGTCGAAACATGAGTCATATTGAGCTTATGATTAAGCGTCATACGCTATCAAAGCTGGATGCTATTAAGTGCTTCGGGAGTCTAGTGATTCATTAAAAGATGAAGCAGTCAAAACAGTACAGCTTTTCACAATGCAGTTGTATTAGCAGTAACCAACAAACTTTACTCTCACACATGCAAACAAATCGTTTGGAAAAAGCTGAATGACTTCCTGCTGTCCGTTGCTGCAGAGATATCCACTATCAGGACCGAATTTCATCAGGAAGTGATTGTAAAGGTATCGTAAGCACTGCTTTTTGTTAGGAGGGAGCTCTTTACTGTTCTAATATCCATTCATGATCAGGGTCGTTGTGGAATATCCATTCCCGCTTTGGGCCGGCCATAACATTCAGGTAGTAGGATTCGTAGCCGTGGGGAACGCCTACTGGGTGGTAACCTTCCGGCACCATCACTACACACTTGTCTTCAACACTCATCGTCTCATCGATGCTGCGGTCATCGGTATAGACTCGCTGAAACACGAAACCCTGGCTTGGGTTGAGGCGATGGTAATAGGTTTCCTCAAGATGGGTTTCGCTGGGAATATTGTCGGTATCGTGTTTATGAGGCGGGTAGCTGGACCAGTTACCACTGGGGGTAATCACTTCTACGACGAGCAAGCTTTCGGCGGGTAGGTTGCCGAATAGAATATTGCAAACATAGCGGGTGTTGGTGCCACTGCCGCGTTTTTCAAATTGGCAGTCGTCCGGCGTGATCAGGCGAGCAGGGTATTGGCCTGTTCCCGGGGCGATACAAACGGCCAGTTCAAGGTCCGTTTGAGCGACAATGGAGGCTTTGTCCGCCGGTGGCAGATATACCGCGTACGGTGCTTTTTGCTCAAATGGCGACATTCTTTCTCCGATGTTCAGCCATTCTTCCTGCTGGCTGCGGATATCAGCTTTGCCTGCGACCAGCACCAGGCACATTTCCTTGTCCTGGCTGCTCAGCTCAAGATTTTCGCCTGCTTTCAGTTCATAGGATTGGAAGCCGACGTATTCCCAGTTGGCACTTGCCGGGCTTATGTCCTGGGTACAGGCCTGATGGTGTTGCGGCCGGGATAATAGATGGCTCATGAAAACCCTTATCTGCTACTTGGTTTCTGGTACTTATTCCTCTCCGGGAAAATCTGTACGCTATTCGGAGAGTGGTTTATTCGAGCAATATAGCATAAATATTCCATTTTAATAATTTTATATTTTTGTTTTCCAATAATTTCGAATCTTAAAGTTCCAAAAGTTGTTAAAATAGAAAAAATATTCTATTATGTATTCACTGAATAATTAGGAATATTGACCATGCTGAAGACATGGCGGTCAATCGTCCTAATGAAAGTCTTATTAGCACGTAAGCTGCTTTGGGAGCACAAGCATATATGAGTACAGAAAAAGTACTGGATGTTATTTGTCTGGGACGTGCGGCGGTCGATCTCTATGGCCAACAAATTGGCAGTCGGCTCGAAGACATGAGTAGCCTGGCCAAATACCTGGGGGGGTCTTCTTGCAACATCGCTTGTGGTACCTCTCGCCTGGGTTTGAAGTCGGCGATGTTGACTCGGGTAGGTGATGAGCATATGGGACGTTTTGTGAGAGAGGAATTGTCTCGCAATGGCGTAGATGTCAGTCACGTTCATACCGACACTGAGCGTTTAACCGGTTTGGTTATTCTGGGGATTAAGGACAGTGAAACATTTCCGTTAATCTTTTATCGCAATGACTGTGCGGATATGGCGCTCAGCACTGAGGATTTCAATCGGGATTTTATCGCGTCGGCGAAAAGTGTTTTGGTTACAGGAACACACTTGTCGACGGAAGGAACCTATGCCGCTAGCAAGCAAGCCATGGAATACGCTCGCGCGGCCAAGAGTAAGGTAATTCTGGATATCGATTATCGGCCGGTATTGTGGGGGTTAACCGGCTTGGGCGAAGGTGAAAACCGATTTGTTTCCAATGAGAGTGTTACCGGGCATTTACAATCCATACTGCCATTGTGTGATCTGATTGTTGGCACGGAAGAAGAAGTCCATATTGCCGGCGGCAGTACAGATACCATTACAGCTTTGAAAAATATTCGAGCAATCAGTGATGCCACCATTACATTGAAGCTCGGTCCATTGGGTTGCACTGTCTTGGATGGTGCCATTCCTGACAGCGAAGAAAGTTTTGATGTCTTTACTGGAGTGCGAGTTGACGTTCTCAACGTTCTCGGCGCTGGTGATGCCTTTATGTCGGGCTTTTTGCGTGGTTGGTTGCGTGGTGAGTCTTATCAGAACTGTTGTGCCTACGCCAATGCCTGTGGTGCGTTAGTGGTCTCTCGCCATGGTTGTGCGCCTGCCATTCCAAGCGAGGAAGAACTCTTCGACTATCTGAGCCGCGCGGCGGAAGTGCCTCGCCCTGATCTTGATACGCGCTTGAATTATTTGCATCGTGTTACCAACCGTTCGCTGCGCGAGCGAAATGAATTGTGCATTCTGGCTTTTGATCATCGTAAGCAATTTTACGATATGGCGGTTAATGCGGGTGCGGACCCCAAACGAATCGACGAATTAAAAACTCTGTTAGTCGAGGCAACTGCCAAGGGTGCTGAGATTGCACAGTTGGAAGAAAATGTCGGTGTATTGATTGATGATACCTACGGCCAGGATGCACTGAATTCGGTGACCGGACGTGATTGGTGGATTGGGCGCCCCGTAGAACTGCCATCTTCCCGTCCCCTAGAGCTGGAAGGCGGACGTGATGTGAGCGCACGATTGGCAACCTGGCCCATTGAGCACATCGTGAAGTGTCTGGTGTTTTATCACCCGGAAGATTCGGTTGATATGCGCCTGCAACAAGAGCGGCAGGTGAAAGAACTTTATAACGCCTGTATGCGTACTGGCCATGAGTTACTGTTGGAAGTCATTCCTCCCGCCGATTCTGAAAAAGCGGATGACACCATCGTTTCCGTAATGACCCGAATGTACAACCTGGGTATTTTCCCGGACTGGTGGAAGTTACCTTCTCCCAGTCGAAATGCCTGGCAGTCGATTGATGCTTTGATTAAGCAGCGAGCACCTCATTGCCGTGGTGTTTTGTTATTGGGGCTGGATGCGCCAATGGATGAGTTGCAAGAGGGCTTGAATAACAGTGCGGGTTTTGAGGTGTGCAAAGGTTTTGCCGTAGGGCGAACCATCACTGGCGCCCCTTCGCGTTTATGGTTCGCTGAAGAAATTGATAACGATGAACTGGTACGTCAAGTGGTTCAAAACTATCTGCAGTTAATTGAAGCCTGGCGTTCTCGCTCTGCTTAATGTTACCGAAAGGTATTAAATACTATGAAAAAAATTCGTTTAACCATGGCGCAGGCTATTGTCAGATTCCTGGCGGCTCAGAAAGTGGAAGTCGACGGTAAGGTCGAGCCTATTTTCGGTGGTGTTTTTGCCATATTTGGCCATGGTAATGTGGCTGGTATGGGGGAAGCTCTGTATCAGGCTCAGGATCAACTGCCTACTTTCAGGGCGCATAATGAGCAGACGATGGCACATGCAGCGATCGCCTATGCGAAGCAGCACGATCGCCAGCGAATGATGGCTTGCACCTCGTCTATTGGCCCTGGTGCGGCCAATATGGTGACCGCTGCGGCATTGGCCCATGTGAACCGTTTGCCGGTGTTGTTGTTACCAGGAGATGTCTTTGCCAGCCGGATTCCTGATCCGGTTTTACAGCAGGTGGAAAATTACAGCGATGCTACGACCAGCAGCAGTGATTGTTTTCGCCCGGTGAGCCGTTTCTTCGATCGTATTACTCGCCCCGAACAAATTCTGGTGAGTTTGCCGATGGCGATGAAAACCCTGACGGACCCGGAAGACTGTGGCCCGGTGACACTTTCTCTTTGCCAGGATGTTCAAGCAGAAGCCTATGACTACCCAGAGTATTTCTTTGCAGAAAAAATTCATCGCATGCGTCGACAGCACGCCGATATTCATGAATTGGATCAGGCACTCAAATTACTGAAGAGCGCTAAAAGGCCATTACTGATTGCGGGTGGGGGTGTGCATTACTCCAAGGCCTGTGATCAATTGCAAGCGTTTGCACAAAAACACGGTGTGCCCGTTGCAGAAACTCAGGCCGGAAAAGGCGCCTTGGCCTGGGATCACCCTAATTATGTGGGCGCTGTTGGGGTAACCGGTACAGAAATTGCCAATAAGTTGGCGATGGAAGCCGATGTGGTACTGGCTGTTGGAAGTCGATTGCAGGATTTTACGACGGGTTCCCGAACGCTGATCGATTCAGAAAAAACCGCGCTGATCCAGCTGAATGTTTCTGGTTTTGATGCGATTAAACACAATGCCTTCAGTCTGGTGAGCGATGCGAGTTTGGGCTTATCGGATCTGAGTGCTGGTCTGGGGGAATGGCAGGCCGATGCTGCTTGGCAAGCCATGGCAGCTGACGGCATTCAACATTGGAACGCTTACTACGATGAAGTAACGGGCCCTTGTGAACAACCACAAACCAAAACTGGTTTGCCGAGCGATGCTCAGGTTTTGGGCGCGATCAAACGTGCGAGTGATGCCAGTGATGTCGTGATTTGTGCCGCAGGAGGTTTACCCAGTGAACTGCACAAATTCTGGCGCACCGATATGCCAAAGAGTTACCACATGGAATACGGTTACTCCTGTATGGGTTACGAGATCGCAGCCGGTCTTGGCGTAAAACTGGCGCACCCGGAACGGGAAGCCATTGTGGTTGTGGGTGATGGGTCTTACATGATGGCCAATTCTGAATTGGCCACTTCAGTCATGCTTGGCAAAAAAATGATTGTGGTCGTGCTGGACAATAGAGGCTTCGGTTGTATCAATCGTTTGCAGGAAGCAACAGGTGGGGCGCCTTTTAACAATTTATTGGAAAATTGCCGAACCATTGAAGCTGGCGCGCCTAAATTGGATTTCGCTGCTCACGCTGCTGCAATGGGGGCATTGTCTGAAAAAGTTGCAAACCTTGCGGAATTGGAAGAAGCCATGGACAGGGCCAAGTCTGCTGAGCAATCTTATGTGATTACCCTGGATACCGATCCTTTTGCTACCTCTGATGGTGGTTGTTGGTGGGATGTTGCGGTACCGGAAGTGTCTGAGCGTGATCAAGTTAAAGAGAGTCGTGCTGACTATCTCAATGAAAAGAAAAACCAGCCCTACTAAGGATTAATAAAACAGATGACAGTAAGAATTGGTATTAATCCACTCACATGGACGAACGATGATCTTCCCGCTCTAGGCGCTGAAACACCGCTGGAGGTGTGTTTGGCTGAGGGGAAACAGGCTGGGTTTTCAGGTTTTGAACTGGGAAATAAATTTCCACGGGAACCTGGAGCGCTGGCAAAAGTATTGGACGCCCATCAATTGAGTTTGGTTTCAGGATGGTTCAGTGGCCAGTTATTGAGCCGGAGCCTGGAAGAGGAAATTGAGGCAATTACACCACACTTGAACTTGCTGAAAAGCCAGGGCGCCAATGTCATGGTGTATTGCGAGGTTTACAACTGCATTCATGGCCAACAACAAACGCCCCTGAATCGCCGGCCAACATTGGCAGATGATCAATGGGAAAGTTGGGGTGAACAGTTGAGTTTGCTGGCGAAACATTGCCTGAGAGAGGGTGTGCGGTTGGCTTACCATCACCATATGGGGACGGTTGTTGAAACCGAGCAGGACATTGATCGACTGATGACCTGCACCACTGCTGACTTGGGCTTGTTGCTGGATACTGGCCACCTGACGTATGCAGGTGGTGATGTGATGGCTGTACAACAACGTTACCAGAGTCGCATTTGTCATGTGCACTGCAAAGACGTGCGCGCGGATGTTCTTGCGGATGCCAGAAATCGTAATTTGAGCTTTTTGGATGCGGTCCTGAATGGTGTGTTTACCGTTCCCGGTGATGGCTCTGTGGATTACCCGCGTTTGTTTGACGCCTTAAAAGCCAGTGATTACCAAGGTTGGCTGGTGGTGGAAGCCGAGCAAGATCCCGCCATTGCACACCCGCTGACCTACGCCACGCTCGGCGCTGATAATTTAAAAGCGCTATGCCAACAAAGTGGCCTGGTGATACAAGCGTAAACCACCACGGCCAGGCACCACTTAGGTGCCAACTGTATTTCCCCAATGACTTTAACAAAGGTAAGCACTATGCGTACTTTGCAGAATTATATTGGCGGCCGTTTGGTTGCCAGCAAAAGTGGCCGAAGCGGCCCGGTATTCAATCCAGCCACAGGTGAACAGAGTTTGTCGGTTGGTTTGTCCAGCGCCGATGAGACACGCGAGGCGATACAGGCAGCTGAACAGGCCTTTGCATCCTGGAAGGCGGTGACACCTTTGAATCGCAGTCGCATTTTATTCAAGTTTAAAGATTTACTGGAGCAGCATCGCGATGAGTTGGCTGCGTTGATCACTCATGAGCACGGCAAGGTGTTTTCCGATGCTCAGGGTGAATTAACCCGTGGCCTGGAGGTTGTTGAGTTTGCTTGTGGTATTCCTCATTTGCAAAAAGGCGAGCATTCCTCCAATGTTGGGCGCGGCGTGGACAGCTTTTCCTTGATGCAGCCACTGGGTGTTTGCGCAGGTATCAGCCCGTTTAATTTCCCGGCTATGGTGCCCATGTGGATGTTCCCAATTGCACTTGCTTGCGGAAACACCTTTGTAATGAAGCCTTCTGAAAAAGTACCTTCAGCTACCTTACGCTTGGCGGAATTGTTGAGTGAAGCCGGATTGCCAGATGGGGTGTTTAATATCGTCAATGGCGATAAGGAATCAGTCGATGTTTTACTAACGGATGAGCGAGTACAAGCCGTCAGTTTTGTCGGTTCCACGCCGATTGCGGAATACATTTATGCAACCGCCAGCGCCAATGGCAAACGAGTACAGGCCTTGGGTGGTGCAAAAAATCATATGGTTGTCATGCCTGATGCGGATCCCAATCAAGTAGTCAATTCTTTGATGGGTGCCGCCTACGGTTCCGCGGGTGAGCGCTGCATGGCAATCTCGGTTGCGGTTTGTGTCGGTGATGATGTCGCTGACACCCTGATCGAAAAGCTCGCGGCTGAAATTGATGGTATGCGCGTTGGTCCTGGCGTCGGCTTGGAAGAGGAAGCTCACATGGGGCCTTTGGTCAGCAAGGAGCATGCCGCAAAGGTGAAAGCTTATATTGATTCCGGGGTTGAGCAAGGTGCAACTCTATTGGTTGATGGCCGTAAATTTATCTGCCCTGATCATGAGAACGGTTATTTTGTTGGTCCGACCTTGTTTGACAATGTGAAGCCTGGGATGCGCATTTATGACGAAGAAATTTTTGGCCCGGTGCTCAGTGTCGTGCGGGTTAATAGCTATGCCGAGGCCGTAGAGTTAATCAATAGACATGAGTACGGCAACGGTACGAGCATCTTTACCCGCGATGGTGATAGCGCACGCCAGTTTTACGAAGAAATTCAAGTGGGCATGGTGGGCGTCAATGTCCCCATTCCTGTGCCAATGGCGTTCCATTCTTTTGGTGGCTGGAAGCGCTCTCTTTTTGGCCCCTTACACATGCATGGCCCGGACGGTGTGCGCTTCAATACACGAATGAAAACGGTAACCACGCGTTGGCCGACTGGTCTAACGGCGGGCACTGAGTTTTCAATGCCAACCATGAAGTAAGAAAGTTTCTATTTTTCATCGGCAGTTAGTCCTGCTTTCTTGGGGGAAGCTTTTGCTTCCCTTTTTTTATGTCCTTTGATTCATCCGTTGCGCTATCCAGCGATGTTCTTCTCAACATAAAAACCTCTGTTTGGATATTATTATTTCATATTTGTAAATTTATGGAATATAATTTCTAAATAGTATTAATCATTTAAATTGGAGCGAAGATGAAAGAAATTCGAGTAGCGATTAATGGTTTTGGTCGTATCGGTAGGAATGTGCTCCGAGCCTATTTTGAATCCGAGCATCAAGCCGTGATCAAAATTGTTGCGATCAACGATCTGGGGGATGCCGCGATGAACGCCCACCTGATTCGCTACGATACTGTTCATGGCCGCTTTCACCTGCCGGTTGAAGCTCGTGAAAATGCGATTGAGATCAATGGGGACACGGTTCAGATTTACTCGGAGCGAGATCCTCGGAATCTCCCCTGGGGTGATCTAAACGTCGATGTAGTGCTCGAATGCACCGGTTTCTTTACTGATCGTGATGCGGCTTCTGCCCACATTGAGGCGGGGGCAAAAAAAGTCATCATCTCGGCGCCTGCGACCGATGTCGATGCGACTGTTGTGTATGGGGTTAATCAGCAGAACCTGAACGCTGATTGCCAGATTATTTCTAATGCCTCCTGCACAACAAATTGTCTGGCCCCGATTGCCAAAGTGTTAAACGATGCGATTGGAATTGAGCAGGGCTCCATGACCACTATTCATGCGTACACCAATGATCAAAAGTTGAGTGATGTCTATCACAGTGATCCTTACCGCGCGCGATCGGCCACCCAGTCGATGATTCCAACCAAAACGGGAGCGGCCAAAGCGGTTAGCCTTGTCTTGCCTGAATTGGAGGGCAAATTGTTTGGGATGGCGGTTCGCGTGCCGACCATTAATGTCTCGCTGGTAGATTTCAATTTTTTGGCTAGTCGGAAAACCAGTGTGCAGGAAGTCAACAACCTCTTAAAAGAGGCCAGTCTTGGAAAGATGGCTGGCATTTTGGCCTTCAACGAGGAACCTCTGGTCTCGGTTGATTTCAATCACAGTCAATATTCTTCGTGCTTTGATGCCACTCAAACACTGGTGCAAGACAATTGGGTAAAAGTGATGGCGTGGTACGATAATGAATGGGGTTTTTCGAACCGAATGCTGGATAACACTGTCGCTCTCATGAATGCTTAAGGTCGGTCAGAACTATGCAGCGAAGAACGAAAATAGTTTGCACACTTGGCCCGGCCACTGATTCGGATGACGTTCTCGAACGCTTGATTGTTGCCGGAGCGAATGTCGTGCGTTTGAACTTTTCCCATGGCAACAGCTTTGATCATATTCGTCGAGCCTATCAAGTACGGTCTATCGCTCAACGCTTGGGTAAGTACGTTGCGATACTCGCTGATTTACAAGGCCCTAAAATCCGCATCTCCAGATTTTCACAAGGCCAGATCACTCTGAGAGCGGGTGATTCTTTCGTGCTGGACGCAGAACACGACAGTCAATCGGGGACCAAGGATCGCGTTGGTATTGACTACAAAGAGCTTCCCGAGGACGTTGAGGCAGGTGATACGCTTCTGCTGGATGATGGTCGAATTGTCTTCAAGGTAGAGGCGGTTGAAGGCTCAGAAATTCGTTGCACTACGGTTGTAGGCGGAGTGTTATCAAACAATAAGGGCTTGAATCGACAGGGCGGTGGACTTTCCGCCCCCGCATTAACAGATAAGGATCTTGAGGATATCAAGGTGGCTGCCGAAATGGCGGTAGATTACCTGGCCGTGTCTTTCCCTCGTTCCGCAGAAGATATGCATCAGGCACGACAAGCACTGGCCGAGGCCGGCACTGAGGCCGATCTGGTAGCCAAGATTGAACGCGCAGAAGCGGTTGCGGACGATGAGGTTCTGGAAGGCATTATTCTGGCATCGGATGCGGTTATGGTTGCCCGCGGGGATTTGGGTGTGGAAATCGGTGATGCGCAGCTTATTGGAACCCAGAAAAAAATTATCAGCAAAGCGCGGAGTCTGGATCGCGGTGTGATTGTCGCCACTCAAATGATGGAATCCATGATCAGCAGCTGTTTGCCAACTCGTGCTGAAGTATTCGATGTGGCTAACGCAGTACTTGATGGAACTGATGCGGTGATGTTGTCAGCCGAGACGGCTACGGGTGAATTTCCCGTAGAAACGGTTGAAGCAATGGGGCGAGTGATTGTCGGGGCCGAACTGCATCCGCAATCTCAGCTTTCCAATCATCGTCTGAACCAGGACTTTCAACATATTGATGAGTCTATTGCGATGGGCACCATGTATTGCGCCAATCATCTGGCCGGAGTGAAAGCCATAGTGTGCATGACTGAGAGTGGTCGCACGCCCAAAATTATGTCGCGCATCAATTCGCATCTGCCCATTTATGCCTTTTCTTCAAACGAAAAAAGCTTGACGCGTTTGGCCTTGTATCGAGGTATTCAGGCCGTGGCTTTTTCTCCCGAAAATACCTTTGGAGATGAAGCCAATCAACTGGCCATAGATCTGTTAGGTGAACGAAACGATATTCGAGAAGGGGACTTGGTTATTCTTACCAAAGGCAATTCGATAGGCGATTATGGTGGAACCAATACGATGAAAATCGTGGAGGTAGATCGCGCGACAAAGTAAACGATTTTTTACGGTGAAGTCCTGCTTAGCCCTCGATAGAGGGCATTTTTTTGGCTGAATTTTGAGAGCTGTCTGGATATCTTAATTTCTGTATTAATCAGGAATTAAGATATCAAGATATTAGAGTGGGCGAGGTGCAATTAGATATTGCTCCAGCCGCCATCGATCACGTGAGCAACGCCCGTAGTGTAAGAGGATTCATCCGAAGCGAGGTACAGTGCCAGTGATGCAATTTCTCCAGGTTTGGCGAGACGACCAATAGGCTGGCGGTTTTCGAAATCCTTGCGCGCCTGCTGAGGATTCTCGAAGGCGTTCAAGCGATCCTGCAGCGACGGAGTGTCGACAGTGCCTGGGCAGATGGCATTGCAGCGAATTCCCTGGGTAACATAATCGGCGGCAATAGATTTTGTCAGGCCCACTACCGCTGCTTTACTGGCGCTGTAGATCAAACGATTGGCCACCGCAGTGCTGACGCCAGCCACAGAGGCCATATTAATAATATTGCCAGAACCACGTTCAATCATTCCTGGAAGCAAGGCTTTGCAAAGGCGATACATGGATTTAACGTTCAGCTCGAATGAAAAATCCCAGTCTTTTTCGCAACTGTTGAGCAGGTCGCCGTTGGCGACAAAACCGGCGCAATTAAACAGCACATCAATATTTCCGGTATTGGCAACAAAGTCGTTAATGGCGTTTTGATCGGTCACATCCAGGCGTACGGTTTTTACCCTCGGAAAATCGGCTTTTAACTGATCCAGATTTTGCTGGTTGATGTCGGCCGCCCAAACTTCCGCGCCTTCTGCCAGAAAGAGTGCAACGGTCGAACGGCCAATACCGGCAGCAGCGGCGGTGATTAAGGCGGTTTTATTCTGCAAACGCATATCAGGCCTCCGCTTCCGAATACTCAACGACGGTTTGTTGCTGACGGCCAAGGCCTTGAATGCTTAACTCGATTTGATCACCCGCGTTAAGGTAAACCGGTGGTGTTTGTCCAAGACCTACGCCGGGGGGAGTGCCAGTCGTGATAATATCTCCAGCTTCCAAGCTCATAAACTGGCTGAGATAGCTGACAATATAGTTTGGGCTGAAGATCATGGTTTCGCTATTGCCATCTTGATAACGTTTACCGTTCACCTCCAAATACATAGACAAATTCAAAACATTGTCTATTTCATCGCGAGTTACCAACCACGGGCCAATCGGGCCAAAGGTGTCGCAGCCTTTGCCTTTATCCCATTGGCAACCCCGTTCCAGCTGAAAATTGCGCTCAGATACATCGTTAACAACGCAGTAGCCGGCGATATGAGTTTCAGCCTCGCTCTCGTCAATGTAGCGGCCTGACTTACCGATTACGATACCAAGTTCAACTTCCCAATCCAGCTTACTGCTGTTTTTGGGCTTAATAATATTGTCATTCGGGCCGCAAATCGCGCTGGTCCACTTATTAAAAACTTCCGGCTCCGAAGGAATTTCAGCTCCAGTTTCGGCCGCATGATCAGCATAATTCAAACCCACACAGACAAATTTCCCTACATTGGCTACGCAGGCACCAATGCGAAGGCTTTTGTCAAGCTGGGGGAACTCGCTGAGATTCAGCTGGCGCAGCTTTTCCAGATTTTCGGGGCTAATAGCATCTGCATTGATGTCGTCAACGACGGTGCTTAAATCACGAATGATTCCTTGCTCATCAAGCAGGGCTGGTTTTTCCTGGCCCTTTGGGCCAACGCGTAAAAGTTTCATGCTAGTGCTTCCAAATCTATCGATGGGTTGCCGTGGGCAGGCAAGCAGGGCCTACAGGCTCAAAGTATTTATAGGTGAGAATAAATTCCTGATGACCAAGTTCTTCTGACTTGGATAGCTTGCCAGCGGCGACGTCCATAATTAGCTGGTAAATCTCGTCGCCAATATCCTGTGGAGTGGCACTGCCTTCCAGAACTTTACCGGCATTAACGTCCATATCTTCGCTGAGGTTTTTATACGTTTCAGGGTTGGCGCAGATTTTAATAACCGGCGATATAGCTGAACCAACAACCGAGCCTCGGCCGGTGGTGAACAAGGTAATGTGGCAACCACAGGCAATCAGTTCAACAATTTCGGCATTGTCTGAAATATTGGGAAAACCAAAACGGACTTCGCCGTCGGGCACCACATCCAGTAAATAAAGACCACCGGTGGGTGGAATATCACCGGGCTTGAGCAGGCCCACAATTTGAGAGTCCCCGGATTTGCAGTAGGCTCCCATGGATTTTTCTTCCTGGGTAGTCAGCCCGCCCTCAGCATTGCCAGGGGCAAAACTCCCATAGCCCAGTACCTCGTAATAGTGTGCAGCCTTTAACAGGCAGTCATCAATTTCACGGGCAAGTTCAGGCGTGGCCGCCCGCTCGATCATGACTTGTTCGCAACCGATCAGCTCACCGGTTTCCTCAAAGATACAGGCGGCGTTCTCTTCTACGAGACGATCGAAGCAGTAGCCAACACCGGGATTGCCTGAGATACCGCTGGTGCCATCCGAGCCACCACAAATGGTTCCGATGATAAGTTCGTCGATAGCCATATCAACTTTTTCGGCATGGCTGATTTTCGTTTTAATATCAGCCACCGCTTGCAGACCTTTTTCAATGGTGGAGCGGGTTCCGCCGTTTTGTTGGATAACCAGAGTTTCGACCGGACGGCCGCTGTCAGCAATGGTTTCGCTGAGCTGCTCACGGTTAAAGCCTTCACAACCCAAAGACAGTAACACCGCTCCGCCTACATTGGGGTGGGTGCATATCGCCTTCATAATTTTAAGCGCGTAATCATTGGGGTAGCACCCCGGAAAGCCAATTAATTGCACATCGGGACTGTCGGCTTTATTTACGATGGTTTTTGCCACATGGTGCGCGCATTCAACCAGATAGCCCACGACCACCACATTGCGAATACCTTTGCGGCCATCTTTTCTCAACCAGGCTTTCATTTATTTCTCCTCGGCCTTTGTCTGCACCAAATTGTCATCAACCACACCACTGCGCTGGTAGCTGGGCATGTAATCACTTTTAATATTGTGCAGATGAACGTGCTCAGCACGCTGAATGGAAGCTTTGGCGGAGCCTATTGAGGCACCGTACTTAATGATTTTTTCTTTCAGGGCAATGTCACACCGAGCGAGCTTGTGACCCACATGGATATCACTGTGTATGACCAGGCTTTCCCCTTCCAAAACAACGGATTCACCGGCAGAAATGGTTTGACAGCACACAAAAATATTATCGTTAGGATGTAGCAGCACCAGCCGCTTATCAGTATCGGTCTTCATGAATTAATCATCTTGCAATTGGTAAAATTGTGCGGCGTTTTCGCCCATAATTTGTCGTTGTTGCTGTTCGCTTAACGGCGCGATAAAGTTTTCCACCATATCGAGCCACGCAATATAATCAGAGGCCAAATTCAAAACCGGCCAATCACTCCCCCACAGCAGCCGTTCTGCACCAAAACTCTTCAGCAGTTGTTGCATATACGGCGCAAGTTGCTCTGTGCTAGTGCTTTCGCCAGCTTCGGTAAGCAGTCCGGATAATTTGCAGAAGACTTGGGGATGCTGTGCCAGTGCGTCTATGTCTCTGGCCCACTGCGTAATTTCACCTTTGTGGATTTCGGGCTTAGCACCATGATCAATCACCACGGGGAGTGTTGGGTGACGTTCGATAAATTCCTTTAGTGGAGATAAATGTTGCGGTAGTACCAGAGCGTCAAAGCACAGTTTGTGTTCGAGCAGAGCCTCTACCGCTGGCGTCAAGCAGTCTTTGAGTATCCACTGTGGATCGTCAATATCCTGAATCATCGGTCGTATGGATTTCAGGTAAGGGTTCTGTGCCAGTTCGGCAATTGTTTCAGCGGCATTGGGGGCCGCCATATCAACCCAGCCGACAACCGCTGCGATGAAGTCATACTTCTGGGCCAGTTCTAAAAGAAAACGGGTTTCTTCCAGGGTGGGCGCTGCCTGGACCAATACCGTTTTATCGATATTGGCTGTTTGTAGATACGAGGCTAGATCGCGTGGTAAAAAATCTCGATAAATGACATCGAGCTCCGGGGTCAGCCAGCCATAATCACCACGGCTCAGTTGCCAAAAGTGTTGGTGGGCATCAATACGCATATGAAATCCTTTAAAACTCTTTTGGCCGTTAGCTGTCGCAGGGCAGCGGCGTGGCTTCTTCCACTAATTGTCGTTGTCGCAGGGTTTGCCAAAATTCATTTGGAATGTCATGGCTGAACAAATCCAGGGTCTGCTGAATTCGACGTTCATTGCTCATACCCGGGATAACTGAAACCACCGCAGGGTGTGCCAGAGGAAATTGCAGTGCCGCGGCTGCGAGTGGAAGCTCGAATTCTTCACAGAGTTGTTCGAGTTTGCGTACTTTTTCAATGACCGTTTCTGGAGCAGGGCCATAGTCGTAATACAAGGTGCCTTTGGTTTTTGTACCCGTCGCCAAAATGCCAGAGTTATAGGCACCACCAACGATAATGGAACAATTACGCTGTTCGCATTTCGGTAGAAAACTGTGCAGAGATTCTTGTTCCAGCAAGGTGTAACGACCGGCCAGCAAAAAGCAGTCCCAATCTCCGTGTTCCAGAGCCGCTTCACAGACCTGGTATTCGTTAACGCCCAGACCGATTGCAGAAACCAAGCCCTGGCTTCGCAGCTCGTCCATGGCTTTGTATCCACCGGACATGGCTTCTTTAAAATACGCTTCGTTAGCGTCGCCATGCGTTACTTCCCCAATATCGTGCATATAGAGAATATCAATACGGTCCAGCCCTAAACGCTGAATGCTGTCCTCGAACGAACGCATAATGCCGTCGTAACTGTAGTCGTAATGAATATCGAATGGCATTGGTGAGTGATAGCAGTGCCGCTCTTTTGCGTATCCGGCGGGTTTGAGCAGGCGTCCCACTTTGGTCGATAGGAGGTAGTCTTGCCCCAAATGAGGACGCAGTACATCACCAAGGCGTCGCTCACTTAAACCCTGCCCATAGTGAGGGGCGGTATCAAAATAGCGAAAGCCCGCGTTCCAGGCCTGGCTTAATACGGCTTCCGCATCCCGATTTTCGACCTGCTGATACAGATTACCCAGGGGTGCACAGCCAAAGCCGAGGCTGTCCATTTGGATATGGGTGTTACCCAGAGAACGTTGTTGAAACTGGCTCATAATTTTCCGTCTCTTATCTTGATTGGGCTTGTTGTGAATTCTGTGCCATTAAAAATTGCAGAAAATCACTGATGCCATAGTTCCATTCCGGAATTTCGTGGCAGTAGTTGACCCAGTTAACGAGCTTGCCCAGTTGAGGCGAGGATATTTCCACTCGGTCGCCGACCTTATGAGTAAAGCCCATTCCGGCTTCGCCTCGATCTTCGGTGGGCGCGAACATGGTGCCTAACATAATGGCAATGCCGTCAGGGTACTGGTGAGAGCGGTTACAGACCTGTTTGATTATGCTGTCTACACTGCGGCTGATCTCAGACATGATATTAGCACCTGAACTGTGAAAGCCGTCTTCTCCGGTGATGCTGAGCTTCACCTTGGTACGCGCGGCATCTTCCAGCTGGTAGCTGTCATCAAACAAGCGAAACATGGGGCCGATGGGGCAGGTGCCGTTTTGATCTTTCGCCTTGCCGAGCAGCAGTGAACTGCGACCCTCGTAATCGCGAAGGTTCACATCGTTCGCGAGTGCAGCACCCAAAAAGTCACCCTGGGGAGAAACCAAAAACGCAACTTCAGGCTCAGGGTTGTTCCAATGGCTGGTTGCCAGCACGCCCAGCTGGGCTCCGCAGGGAATGGCCGACATGGCTTGAGACTTGGTGAACACTTCAACATCCGGCCCGATGCCAACTTCCAGGTAGGGCGACCAGATATCTTGCTCAATCAGTTTTTCTTTCAGTCGTTGGGATTTTTCACTGCCGGGTTCAATATCTTTCAGGCTGTCGCCAATCACATCGTGAACCGCTGCGCGAATGGCTTCCGCCTTTGCAGGATCGCCCAGTGCTTTTTCTTCGATAACCCGCTCCATTAAACTGGCCGCGAAGGTGACGCCGCAAGCTTTAATGGCTTGAATATCGTTGGGTGCCAACAAACAAGGGTATTGTGCATTGCGGATATCAGCAGGCACTTTATAAAACACACTGTTATCCAATAATTCATGCAAGCTGCAAATGATTTTGCCCTTGGCCTGTTGCACGGCCTCGGCGGGTTTGGGATGCTTTGCAACATCCGCCATGCTGAGAAAATGCTGTGATAACTCAACAATTTCAGCATCGCGCACAGTAATGATGTGTGGTCCGGCAATGCCACTGGGCGAAAAACTTTCCGGTAGCCAGGCTCTGCCTATCCAGGTGCCTTCACGGCATTCATTCGGTAGGCAATCACGTAGCGAATACCCGGTGACGGTTGAGTAGTCTGCCAGAGGATAATGTAATGCGTTCATATCATGCTCCGTTTATTGTGTGATTGCGGCTTGGCTTGGCTGGCCGTTTAGCTGACGCCAGATATTGAGAGGGTTGGCGTTCTGCAAAGCAGCTGGTAACAACGAGTCGGGGCAATTCTGAAAGGCATGACGACTGGTGAATCGAAAAATAGCCGCTGCACCAACACTGGTGGTGGCAGGTGCCGAAGATGCCGGGTAGGGGCCACCGTGCTGCATGGAAGGGCATACCTCCACACCTGTGGGGTAGCCATTAAACAACACTCTGCCGGCGACTTTGCTGAGCTGTTCCAGTAAGGGCTTTAGTTCGGGCTGATCATAGGCCTGGGTGTGAATGGTCGCGGTGAGATTGCCTTCCATTGCTTCGGCGACGTCTTGCATTTCCTTGATGTTCTGACATTCAACAAGCAGCGATACCGGCCCAAAAATCTCTTCCAGAAGTTCAGGCTTGGCAATAAAATTTTTGGCAGATACTTTCATCAGGGAGTTCTCGGGTTGCAGAGGGTTTTCTGCACCAGCACCGCCTGTTAACAATTCAATGTCCTGGTCTTCACAGCGCGTAGCAACGGATTGTTTAAACGCATTGGCAATGCCGGGGTTGAGCATATGCCCTCGCGCTTGTTGAGCGAGATGCTTTGAGGTTTGTTCAGCGAAGTCACCCGCCAAGGTTACAATCAGGCCGGGTGAGGTACAAAACTGACCTGCGCCCATTGCAATAGAGGCTGCGAGGCCCGCCGCTACCGAATCACTATTGTTCTGTAAAACATCGGGCATAATAAATACCGGATTGATGCTGCCCATCTCGGCATACACTGGAATCGGTTCGGGGCGTTTGGCAGCGATGTCCATCAGGGCTCGCCCTCCGGCGACTGAGCCGGTGAAACCTACGGCCTTAACGCTCGGGTGAGCAACAAGATCGCCACCCAACTGGTGGCCATCCCCTTGAAGTAAAGCAAACGTTCCGCTCGGGAAATCGCAGCTGCGAATCGCTTTATCCATGGCTTGCGCAAACAGTGTTGAGGTCGCGGGGTGACTCGGGTGGCCTTTCACAATGATGGGGTTGCCCGCTGCCAAAGCAGCGGCGCTGTCGCCACCGAGGCTGCCAAACGCAAACGGAAAGTTTGAGGCCCCAAACACGGCGACAGGACCAAGCGCCGTCAGTTGACTGCGAATGTCGGGTTTGGGCAGTGGTTGACGATCTGCAATGGCGGTATCAATACTTGCCTGAACCCAGGAGCCATCCTGAACCAGTTCGGCAAAGGCTCTGATCTGCCCGCACGTGCGTCCGCGTTCACCTTGCAAACGGGCTTCAGGTAATCCGCTTTCGGCCATGCCCGTGGCGATCAGTTGTTCGCCCAGATTTTCAATTTCTGTGGCGAGTGTCTGTAAAAATTCAGCGATCTGCTGGCCACTTTTTTTCGCCAGTACGGGGGCGGCTGATTGGGCGGCATGGGCGGCTTTTTGCAGTTCTTCTGTGCCGCAACTACCGCAACTAGCCAGTGCTAGATTATTTACCGGGTCCCAGGCATGAAATGAATTGCCGGCGCCTGCCAAAAAGTTGCCAGCAATGTAAGAAGACGTGTCGGAGGATATTGTCATAATGATCTCTATTCGTTAACCAAATGCTTGGGTAATTCCGATGGCTTGGGGCAACCGAGCTGTTTAAGAACCTGCTCCAGTTGAAGCTCCAGGCTATTAATTGTGTGATAGGCACCTTTCGGCCCTAGGGCCCCAACGCCGTATACAAAAGGACGACCGAGGAACGTAAAATCCGCACCACAAGCCAGGGCGGAAGCAATATTGCTGCCTGAACGCAGCCCGCTGTCCATCAGTATTTTTATCTTGTGGCCGTATTGGCGGGCGGCATCTTGCAGGGGTTTAACCGGCGATTCTCCCGGGTCGAGCTGGCGTGCGCCGTGATTGGACATCACAACGCCATCTGCGCCGAGTTCGACAGCGGCAGCGACATCATCCAGATTGATGAGGCCCTTGATCACCAAGGGGCCTTGCCAGGAATCGCGAATGGGCTTTAAACCCTCCAGATCAACACGTCCCATCACTGTTTTGTTCATAAATGCCGCCAGTTCGTCACTGGGCATATCAGCGGGCATGTAAGGTTTAAGGGTTTGCATCTGTGGTTGGCCTGCCAAAGCGGTATGGAATAACCAATTGGGGCGCGAGAGCATTTGTGCGATGTTACGCAAGGTCATTTTAGGCGGCATAGCCAAACCGTTACGGATATCTCGAGGGCGATAACCGAAGGTGGGGACATCAACTGTCACGACCAGCACCGGATACTGAGCCGCCTTAATTCGTTGCAGCAAATCCTGGCGAATTTCCGCATCGGTAGGGTTGTATAGCTGAAACCAGGCTCGACCTTCGGAAATCTCGGCTATGCGCTCAAGGCTTGCGGAAGATACTGTGCTGAGAACATAAGGAATGTTTTTATCGGCAGCGGCCTTAGCGAGGATCTCAGGGGCCTGGGGCCACATCAATCCCTGTAGACCAATCGGGGCGATACCGAAAGGAGCGCTGTAGCGCTGGCCAAACAACTCAGTTTGAAGTTCTGAACCGGCAAAGGGTTTCAGCAGTTGGCTACGCAGCTGCACGGCCTGAATATCGCTGCGATTACGGCGCAGGCCTATCTCTTCATTGCAGCCACCTTCCAAATAATCGAAGGCGAAAGCCGGAATTCGTTTTCTGGCTTTGGCTTTTAGGCTGGCGGTATCCGGGTAGCGGTGGTCGTAAAAATCTAGCATCTCAAATCAGGGCTTGGAAATATCATTATGGGTCAAGCTTATTGGACTATGAGTCATAAATCAAATATAAAAATAAAATTCAAATATGAAATATGAGGGTGAATGTCCCGTTTATATAGGAAAAATCAGGGTATAATGAGTGCCCGGAGTAAAATGATTGCTAAAGTCGACACCCTTGGATAAGGTTTGGGGTGATATGACTCAACACGGAGTGAGAGAGGGAAAAGATTGGCTGAGACAAAAACTAACCGTAAAACGCAGTATTCGGCACCGGCTCTTGAAAAGGGTTTGGATATTCTCGAACTGTTGTCACTTGAGTCTGATGGCTTGAATGTGAGTGAAATTGCCCAGCGCTTGCAGCGTTCTGTTGGCGAATTGTTCCGTATGTTGGTGGTGCTTGAGCAGCGCGGCTATGTCAGCAATTTACCCAGTTCAGACAAGTACATTCTGAGCTTGAAAATGTTCAATCTCTCGCATCGTTTCCCTCCGGTGAAGCGCCTGACTTCAGCGGCTTCGGCTGTGATGAAACGGCTGTCGATGAAAATTGAGCAGTCCTGTCATCTGGTGATCTACTACGAGGGCAAAGGGCATGTGGTGGTGCAACAGGATTCGCCGTCCGAGCGGATGTTCAGTGTGAGACTGGGTGCGGAAGCGCCGCTGATCAATACCTGTTCCGGTCATTTGCTGTTGGCTTACGCCGATCTTGATGAGCGCAATGCCATGCTGGAAAAAATTCCCAGCCATCATAAAAAATCCACCAAGAAAGCCTTAAAGGAAATGATCGCGACCGTATTGGACCAAGGCTATGAGAGTATTTCCAGTGGCCAGGCTCAAGGTGTTCAGGATATTGGATACCCGGTGTTTGATTACACTGGCCGTATCGCAGCCGCGTTGGTGATGCCTTACTTAACTCATATCGATGGCTCCAACAATACCAGTTTTGAACAGGCACAAAAATCGGTAGCTGCAGCAGCAGAAGATATCTCTGTCGCTCTGGGATACGAGATTGCTGGCTAAGCAAAGTGGGTACTATTGAATGCGCAATTTCTTTGAAGGGTGCATTTTCTTGTAAGAAAAAAAGCCATACACATCAGAGTATGGCGAAGAGAGTCTCACAGGGGACCGTAATGAGACTCATAGCGAGTCATTGAGAGCGTAGGGCTTTCAGTCTGAAGCGGTGGCTGAGCTGGCCTTGGCTGCTGCTTTTAAATACAAACAGATCTCCGGCTCCCTGTTCCTGATTTAACTGCTGATTGTTGAGCCCATCGTGTGCCGATGTGGCAAAAATAAGATCCATATTTGGCCCACCAAAACACAAGCAAGTCATCTGGCTGACCGGGCACTGGCGTTCCAGTAATATTTTTCCGTCCCGGTTGTAGGCCAGCAGCTTGCCAGTCCCCCATTGAGCGTTCCAGAGAATGCCGTCCTTATCGGTAACGGAACCGTCCGGGCTGGCGCCTTCTTCGGTGCTGACAATCTGCCGGGGATTTGTCAGTTGCCCCTTATCCAGATCAAAACGATGAATACTGCGTTTTACGGAGTCGGCGAAATAGAACTCTGTGTTATCCGGGCTCGTGCAGATGCCGTTAGAAATATCAATTCTTGAAAAATGCTGAATTAATTCGCCGTTGCTTTCCAGGCTGTACAAACTGGCGCCTTCAGTGAAGTTTTTATGATTAGCTTCAATCATTGCACCACACCAGAAGCGGCCATCGCCATCCATTCGGCCATCGTTGAGGCGGATACCACTGCCTTTGTCGAATAAGCGATGCAACCAGTCCACTTCTCCGGTTTGCCAGTTGTACGATGCAAAACCGGTTTCAAATGCCGCGATAAAAACGGCCTCTTCCTCGGTGAATGCAAAGGCACATAGACGCTCGGGAGTTTCAAAACACTGCAATTTTTTGCCTGGCCAGCTAAGCCGATACAGTGTACTTTCCTGAATATCAGTCCACCACAAGCATTGCTGTTGTTCGCACCAGAGCACACATTCACCGAGTGTGTTGGCAACAACGATTTGGTCGATTGCGGAAATATTCATACTTACCACCATGTGGAATACAAGGCCGCCAGAACGAGTATCACGGCGATGGCGGCAATATTAAAGCTGCGTTCTGTACGGAAGTTAATATCGCTCAGCACGACAGCTTTTGCTGATGCTGCCTGGGATGACATCAGGGAGATAACAACGGCAATTCCTGTGCACGCAATGAAGACCAGACCAACACGATCCATAAAGGGCAGTTCCGGCCAGAACAGGCGAGCTGCCAATGAGAGCACAAAAGAAGCAATCGCCGCTGCGAGTGCTGCTTTGGCAGTGGTTTTGCGCCAGAACATACCCAATAAAAACAATACCACAATGCCGGGTGTGAAAAAGCCGGTGAATTCCTGGATAAACTGAAAGGCCTGGCCGAAGTTTCCGAGCAGGGGTTTGGCAATAATCATCGCGATTGTAATGGAACTCAGGGCAACCATTCGACCAATGTTCACCAGCTTGGTGTTTGAAGTTTGTGGCCGAAAATGGCGATAGATATCCATTGTGAAAATCGTGGATATGGAATTCATCATTGAACCCAGAGACGAAAGGATAGCCGCAATCAGAGCGGCGAACACCAAGCCTTTGAGGCCAGCAGGAACCAGTTTGATCATCTCTGGATAGGCCTGATCAGGTGAGGACAGACCTGGGCTGAGAACCACCGCAGCGATACCGGGTACCACTACAATCAAGGGCATAAGAAGTTTCAAAAATGCTGCGAGAATAATGCCTTTTTGCGCTTCTTGTGTATTCTCCGCAGCCAATGCTCGTTGAATGATGTACTGATTAAAACCCCAATAAGAGAGGTTCATAATCCACATGCCTCCAATGAGTACGGAGATTCCAGGCAGGTCTTTGTAAAAGGGATTCTCCGGGGAGAGAATCATGTCAAACTTCTCAGGCAGTTGCTGGCTGAGGTTTACAAAACCTGCCCAGGCACCGGCGCCATCGGCAACTTTATCCAAGGCCAGATAACTGATCATCAAGCCACCGAACACCAATAGAACAACCTGTACGATATCGGTAAGCGCGATCGCTTTTAAGCCTCCGTAAAGAGAGTAAAGGGTTGCAAGAATGCCCAAAATTAACAAGCCATACACCAAATCCAGACCGGTCACCGTGTTAATGGCGAGAGAGCCCAGCCAGAGAATGGCGGTCAGATTTACGACGACGTACAGGGCCAGCCAAAATACCGCCATGACCATTCTCACCGAGTGATCGTAACGTTGTTCCAGAAACTGCGGCATGGTGTATATGCCACGCTCCAGAAAAATAGGTAGGAAGTATTTGCCAACAATGATCAGTGTCAGGGCAGACATCCATTCGTAAGATGCAATGGCCAGGCCCAGGGCATAACCAGAGCCCGACATTCCAATAATTTGCTCGGCGGAAATGTTCGCTGCAATGAGTGATGCGCCGACAGCCCACCAGGGTAAGGATTTGCTGGCGAGAAAATAATCGTCAGCGTTTTTTTCATGGCCGTCCTTTTCTCGCGAGACCCATTGAGCGAGACCGACGATGAACAGGGCGTATAGGCCGATTATGGCAAGATCAATAGCGGCTAGGTTCATGCTAAAACATTCCTGTTGTTATTTTTTAAGTTGTTGGAATCGTTTCGCCTTGGCGATGAGTTTATCAAGTGCGATGCCGGGTTTGTAGAGATCACTGCCAATACCCAATCCATCCGCACCCGCACTAAACCAATCTCCAGCATTGTCGGGAGTGGCACCCCCTACGGCTAACAGTTTTGCGTCATTAGGCAAAATAGAACGTAGAGCTTTTACGTGGCCCAGTCCGTAGCTGGCTGCGGGAAACAGTTTCAGGTAGCGGGCGCCGGCGTAGTAAGCCTCATAGGCTTCACTGGCTGTGGCGAAACCCGGCATGGACACCATATTCAATTCCAATGATTTTTTAATCACCTCTGTGTTGACATTCGGAGACACAATTAAACGACCACCGACGGCATAAACTTCCTCTACTTGTTCAACATGAGTGACAGTTCCTGCACCACATAAACATTTATCCCCGAGCGCATCACACAGTCGACGAATACTTTCGATCGGCTCGGGGGAATTCAGAGGTACTTCGATAATTCGAAAGCCCTGCTCATATAGGGCGCTTGCCAACTCGACAATTTCGTCGGGGGTCACGCCGCGTAAAATGGCAACTTGTGGAAGTGGATCTTGATGAATGCTGTACATTTGAAATTACGACTCCGGAAGTAGTGAATACATAAGCTGTAACCCAGATAGCACTGCGGCTTCTCCGGAGTGGTGTTGGCAATCCAACTGATAGATCTCGACGGCTTTTTTGTAGCGCAGACTGAGATGATCGTCACCAATAATATGAAGGGTTTTTGGTGTGTGCTGATGGCCCAGAGCGCCTTGAACATCGGCTCCAATGATCAAACCCGACAGATAACTGCTGGCATCGTCGGGGCTAAATTCACCACTGAGCTGGCGGCTGCGAGTTTCAAATAACTGCTGTAATAAACCGTGTTGGTGATGCTTTTTCGCTTGCATTAACCCTTGTTCAAAGGCTCTCGCATCGTGCCCTTGCTCATGCTTGCTCTCGCGACAGAGGATGCTGTGATTGCTCAATACATCATAAAGCTCACCCGCCAGGGCGGTATTGAAGTGATGAACTTTTCCATGTCTGATGGTTGCCCATTTATTATGGGTGCCGGGTAGACAAAACAGTTGCTCTGATTGACTGAGTCGAGAGTGTAATGCCAGCAGGCCAAATATTTGGATCTCCTCTCCGCGCATCACATCCGGGGCATTCTGCGCGTTAATACAACTTAGGCCTGGAAGGATATGAATACGATGTTGATTCCACTCAAAGATCTTGCACAAATTCAACAGATCGTCCGGGCCGACAGGGCACACGACATAGGGTACTTCATGCCAGCCAATGCTGGAGCCAATCATGCCCGCGAGAATAATTGGAATGGGCCCATACTGTTCCCGCCAGCTGGCGGTCAATTGGCTCAAACATTGTTCGGCTTCACCCGGTTTAAGCTCGGCAATGCCTGGGCCGTTTCTTTTATCGAGATAAGCTTGTTCAGCGTCGTCGTTTTGCAAATCGACCAGAAACAGGCGCAGATTGCTGGTCCCCCAGTCGCCGGCAATGAAATAACGGGCAGACATTAATGGGACTCCCGCTCAACAATGGAACCGCTGCTGCCAACCAGAAAATCCAGATCGGCTCCTTGATCGGCTTGCTGCACGTGGTCGATGTATAATTTGTAGTAGCCGCGAGTGTATTTGCCGGCTTCCTGAGGTGCGAAAGATTCCGCGCGTTTGGCCAGTTCCTCGTCGCTGACCATCAAATTAAGGCTGCGTTGATCGCCTTTGAACTCGATGATGTCTCCGTTTTTAACCAGCGCAAGAGGACCGCCCGCTTCAGATTCCGGAGACACATGCAAAATCACCGTGCCAAAAGCGGTTCCGCTCATACGAGCATCTGAGATGCGCACCATATCCTCTACGCCCTGTTCCAGCAGTTTTGCCGGTAAGGGCATATTGCCGACTTCAGGCATGCCTGGATAACCTTTGGGGCCGCAACCTTTTAACACCAGGATGGAGTTTTTATCGACATCCAAATCAGGATCGTCAATGCGTGCTTTAAAATCTTCGATGTTTTCAAATACAACTGCTTTGCCCGTGTGATTGAGCAGTTCAGGGCTGGCCGCATTAGGTTTGATAACGGCGCCACCCGGACAGAGATTGCCACTGAGTTTCCAGGTTCCGGAAACGGGTTTTACAGGATTATCACGCGTGCGAATTACTTCGCGGTTAAAGCACTCGTTTTTTTCCAGATCGGTACCTAAGGGTTCGCCAGTTATGGTGTTGGCATCCAGGTGCAATATATCTTGCAGGTCATTGATCAGGGCGGGCACACCGCCGGCATAATTAAAGTCTTCCATCAGGTATTGGCCTGAGGGTTGAATATCCACAAGCAGAGGAACGTCGCGACTCAGTTCGTCGAAGTCTTGAAGATTCAGCTCAACCCCCAAACGTCCAGCCAATGCTTGCAGGTGGATCACGGAGTTTGTTGAGCCGCCAATCGCGGCGTGAATACGAATCGCGTTTTCAAAACTTTTGCGATCCAAAATTGTGGATAGGCGGCGATCTTTTTTGACCATATCAACAATGACGCGGCCGGAATGGTGAGACATGGATCTCCTGGCAGCAGCAACACCGGGAAAAGTGGCGTTGCCAGGCAAGGACATGCCCATAGCCTCCATTAAGCAAGCAAATGTAGAGGCGCTGCCCATGGTCATGCAGGTTCCCGGGCTACGCGACATGCCATTCTCGGCAGCAATAAATTGATCCATGCTCATGCGGCCTGCGCGTACCGCCTCGCTGAATTTCCAGACATCGGTTCCCGAACCGATATCTTCACCACGAAATTTTCCGTTGAGCATTGGCCCGGAAGAAATGACCAGAGTTGGTAGATCAACACTGGCTGCGCCCATGAGTTGACCGGGGGTTGTTTTGTCGCAACCACCCAGTAAGACAACACCGTCGATAGGGTTCCCGCGAATGGATTCTTCGACTTCCATCGCCAGCAAGTTGCGAAACAACATTGCGGTTGGTCGCATTTGGGTTTCACCGAGACTCATGGCCGGGAATTCCAACGGCAATCCACCGGCCTCCCAAACACCGCGTTTTACATATTCTGCAATGTCGCGGAGGTGTGAATTGCAGGGCGTGATTTCCGACCAGGTATTACAAATCCCAATGACCGGGCGGCCGTCGAAGGCGTCATCCGGATAGCCCTGTGATTTCATCCAGCTGCGGTGAATAAATCCATCTTTATCGAGTTTTCCATAGCTGTGGTGGCTACGTAGTGCTTTGTCTTTATGATCGCCCATTGCTTTGCGAGTTACCTTATACATAGAGGAGTCGATAATTATGAATAATATTATAAATCATTCAATAAATAATTTGTATGATAAATGAGATATTGACTTTTGAGCTGAACGTAACGGCGGCTTAAATGATGATTTGGGGGCTTAGGTGGGCATTTGGGAAGAGAGTAATTCAGTGGCCCGCAAGAGCTTCGACAGAATTCATGCCGGGAAATGCGTGGTAAAAACAGGTGGAGGTGTCTCGCCAGAGGCACGATAGGCTCATATTCCACAACGGGGTTGGCTTATAGTGCCGGTGCAGCTCCGAAGGGCGCTTGTATCGATACTTCAAGCAATTATAATATAAATCTTTAATGTCAAAGATCGATATTGGGACGCCGCTGTAATATGGACAAGAACCGCAATTTAACCCAGCAAATGGTTTACGATTTAGGGAAGTCTATTGTCAGTGGTCAATACGGTGTTGGTGATGGTTTGCCTTCCGAAGCGGAGCTGTGTGAAAACTTTGGCGTGAGTCGCAGCGCCACGCGTGAGGCGGTTAAAATGCTGACTGCGAAAGGGCTGTTATCCTCCCGACCTCGGCAGGGCATTCGGGTTATGCCGGAAGCTCAGTGGAATATGTTCGATCGTGATGTACTTGATTGGATTCTCAGCAGCAAGCCCTCATTGCAACTATTGCGCGAGTTTACCCAGATGCGCTTGGCCATCGAACCTGAGGCGGCAGCGCTGGTCGCGGATCTCGGGCAGGAAGCGCCCCTGATTTCAGCTGCTCTGGAGCGTATGGAAGATGCAGAAGCCGGTTTGGATGACGCTCTGGAATCGGATATCGATTTTCACATCAGTGTATTGCTGTCGAGCCGAAATCGCTTTTTAATGCAGTTTAAGCCTTTTGTTGAAACCGCATTGCGGGTGAGCATACGTTATACCAATCAAATCAAGGGGGTTAGCATTGCTGATATCTCCGCCCACCGAAAAATCTATCAGGCCATCAAATCCGGCGATGCTAATCTGGCCCGACGCCGCACGCGCGCCATTATCAATGAAGTGCTCGAGCTTATTGATAACAATTTGGACGAATAACTGATTCCTTAGGCAGTTCAGGCCTCTATTTTTCACGTTTAAGGCCAATCGCCCCCAAGATTGTTGAGCCCACGGCTTGAAAGTCCAATTTTTCAATTATATTATAAATAATCTAAAAGCAAGTGGGCTGCTCAAGCAGCTTGATTATGGAGAAAGAATGAGCCAGGCCACAGAACTTGATTTTGACAGCGCAGAGCTATTACAGGCGGATTCCCATTACCGTTGGCCCAGTTATGCTGATCTAAAAGGCAAAAAGGTTTTTATCACCGGGGGTGGTTCGGGCATTGGTGCTTATTTCGTGACGGCGTTTATCGCGCAAGGCGCTGACGTCGGTTTTGTTTCCCTGAGTCAAGATCCAGCCAATAAACTTTGTGACGGTGTTGAGCAGAAATACGGCCGCAGACCTTTTTATCAGGCTTGTGATATTCGCGATGTAGATGCCTTAAAAGCTGCAATGGCTGCTTTTATCGAACATCATGGGGCGATTGATATCCTGATCAATAATGCCGCTCGTGATACCCGCCACGACGTTGAGAGCCTTCAAGCGGATCAGTGGGATGACGCGATGAATACCAATCTCCGGCCTCATTACTTCAGTGCGCAAGCAGCGGTGCCCGGAATGAGAGCGCGTGGTGCTGGCAGTGTTATCAATGTGGGTTCCAATTCCTTCAATTTGGGTTTGGGCGGATATCCAGCTTATGTTGCCAGCAAAGGCGGCATTGTTGGGCTTAGCCGAGCTCTGGCAACCGAGTTGGGGCCTGACAATATTCGAGTGAATGCACTCATCCCTGGTTGGGTGATGACCAAGCGACAAAAAGAACTCTGGGTAACACCAGAGGCTTTGGAAGAATGCCTGGCTCAGCAATCGATTAAGGATACCATTTCCGGTGAAGATATTGCTGAGGCCGCTTTGTTCCTGGCGTCTTCAGCATCACGGATGATCACCGGCCAAGAAATCATCGTCGATGGCGGCCGAGCCTAGTGCCTGAAAAACATTTCACATTATGGGTTCGCAGAGCGCTTAAAGTCAGCAAGCGAAGAGAAGATGCCGGAATTAAAACTCATGAAAAAAACACTGTGCGTATTGATAATCTTACTGAGCCATTCAGTGGAGGCGAAAACCATGCCGACCATTAAGCAAAGTGTATTTGGGCATTTGGACGGTGGCCGCGAAGTCCAGTTATATACCTTGGACAATGGCCGGGGAATGTCTGTGGAGATCATGAACCTCGGCGCAGTGATTGTGAGTTTAAAGGTTCCGGATAGCGCCGGAAAAATTGACGATATCGTATTGGGTTTCGATACTCCTCAGCAATATCTCACGGACTCGCCGTATTTTGGTGCAATTGTTGGACGCTATGCGAATCGAATCGCGAAAGGAAGCTTCACCCTTAATGGTAAACAATACCGTTTGTATACAAACAACGGCGAAAACCACTTGCACGGGGGCAAAATCGGCTTTGACAAACGTTTATGGCAAGCCGAAAGCGTTAGCGACAAGAAAGGTGTGGGACTCAAGCTAAGCTTGTTCAGCAAAGATGGGGACGAAGGGTATCCGGGAAATTTAAAGCTAAGTGTGCTTTATCGTTTGGATCAGGATAATCGTCTCAGCGTTGAATATTGGGCCAGCTCTGATGCCGACACTGTGCTCAATGTCAGCCAGCACAGTTATTTTAATCTTGAGGGGCATGACGCGGGTAATATCGGAAGTCATCGCTTAATGCTCAATGCCGATCACTATACCCCCGTGAACGATCAGTTGATTCCCAGTGGTGAGATCGCAGCGGTTGACGATACACCGATGGACTTCCGTATTCTGAAGCCCATCGCTAATGGCATTAACAGTCAGTTCCAGCAGATTCTCTATGGCAAAGGCTATGACCACAATTGGGTGCTGAATAGACGCGCCGAGTCTGGTGAACTCGAATTGGCCGCTCATGTGATTGCCGCCGAATCAGGGCGGCAGTTGAAAGTTTACACGGATCAACCCGGTGTGCAGTTTTACGCGGGCAACTTTCTGGACGGCAGCATCAAAGGTAAAGGGGATGTGAGCTATCAATATCGGGGCGGCTTTTGCCTGGAGACTCAGCATTTCCCCGATAGCCCGAATCAAGCCAATTTCCCTTCAACGGTATTGAAGGCCGGAGAAGACTTCTACAGTCAAACCGTGTTCGAGTTTTCATCTCAATAATGTTTACGTATTCAGGCGCTTAAGCCTCGACCTGAAAGGGTGTGGAATGTGAAGGTAGATAAATTATTTTTATCACTATGGGTTTTGGCAACGGCGAGTGTCATGGTGTGTGAGAGCGGACAGGCGGCGCTGTCGGAGGTGAAAGCTCAGCAAACGCATTTGTTTTTCTTCTTTCGAGACAATGGCCAGGATGGCGTGTATCTGGCCGCCAGTCGCGACGGGCTTAAATATTGCCCACTGAACAAGGATGAGCCGATCTTTAAGGCGCCGGCCTCCATGGGCGATGGATTAACCCGAGATCCTTCTGTGGTGTTAGGACCAGACAATCAATTTCATATGGTTTGGACAACAGGTTGGTGGGAAAAGGATAATTTCGGAATAGCTCATTCAGAAAACCTACTGGATTGGCAAGGAGTGAGTTCGGTGCCGGTTATGGCACAAGAAACCAGCACGCTGAATGCCTGGGCGCCGGAAATTTTTTATGATGATCTTAATCAAGATTATCAAGTGGTATTTGCCTCGACAGTACGAGATAAATTTCCTGACGGCAGCAGTGAAAATGCCCCGGATAAAAAAGGCCTTGATCATCGACAGTACATGGTGAGCACTAAAGATTTTAAGCAGTGGTCCGAGAGTCATCTGTTTTTTGATAAGGGGCACAGCGTTATTGATGCCATGATTGCGAAGGTCGTTGATGGTCGATACGCCATGGTCATTAAAGATGAAACCTTTAAGCCGGTGGCCCGAAAATACCTGCAACTGTATTTTTCAGATTCTCCCAAAGGGCCCTGGAGCGAGCCAACAGAAGACATTTCCCCGAAAGGCCTATGGGTGGAAGGGGCCTCTCTCAACAAAATTGGCGAGGAATGGCTTTTGTATTTTGATGCTTACGACAACAAAAGCTACGGTGCTTTGAAGTCGACAGATCTGCGCAATTGGCAAGACATTTCTCAACAAACCTCCTTTCCGAGCGGGATTCGGCACGGTACGGTGCTAACCGTTCCGTCTGAACGTATCACTCATTTATTAGAGGGCTTTGATTGCCAATAGACCTCTATAGGCATAAGGCTTACGGGTAGCCAAACAGGCGAATCATTCTCATTCGCCTGTTTCCATTTCTGGCTTGGATGTTCACGGCATCTTCTATACTTCTGCGACATACTTTGTGGCCTGGTTCAGAATAGAAGCCCTCTATTGACCCGCTTAGGGACAAAAAACGCCTATTGTTGAAATTTAACTGGGGGAAATTTCGACAAGATTCGTCGTATCAGGTTGACGGAAAGATTTAAGGCAATATTCATGTCACTAAACGATCGATATACAGAAATATACCTGTCCATTCGTGAGCAACTATTGCGGGTCGTGTCCCGCATTGCTCCACCTAAGGATATTGAAGATATTGTGCAGGAAACCTATGTGCGCTTGTGCCAGGTTAAGTGTAAGGATGATATCCAGGCTCCTCAGTCGTTTATGTTCAAGACTGCTAAAAATCTGGCCCTGGACCACATCAAGCGGGCCGAGTCGAGATTGGCGTTAAGCATGGAAGAAGAGGAGGTCTTCCAGCAATTGCAGAACAGCCAGCACAGCCAAACAGACCGCACTTATGAACAAGCGGCGTCGGAAGAAGAATTTGCTTTGTTTTGTGAAGCGACCCGGCGTCTGCCGGTCCAATGCCGCAAGGCGTTTATATTGAAAAAAGTATACGGCCACTCACAAAAAGAAATAGCGAAAGAGCTGGGTTTGAGTGAAAGCACGGTGGAAAAACACATTGCACTGGGCATACAGCGTTGTGCCCAATTTATGGACATTAAAACGGGGCAGCAAAGGCGGGTGGATAGGAAGTCTACCCAGATACAAGGCAAAGGGGGTCAGCTATGAGCAAGGTACGACAGATCAATACGCTGGACGCATGCTATGCCGAGGCCAGTCTGTGGTTGAGTCGCATCGACCGAGGTTTGACCGCCAGGGAGCATGAAGAGCTACAGTTGTGGTTGGACCAAGGGCCAGAAAACCTCCCAACGTTTCTCAAACTGGCTAGATTATGGGATAAGGTTGATGTGCTCAGTCGCCTTTCCGATCTGTTCCCCGAAGATCAACCTAAGGCCAGGGCCTCTTGGTATGGCCCAGCGTTGGCCGCGACGGTAATGATGCTTGCGTTGTTGGGGGTGTGGCAATTTACTCTGCTGAGTTCGCCGATAGAAAATGCTCCGGCCGTGGCGAGTGCCGAGGCCAAAAATGTATATGAAACCGCTGTGGGGGAGCATTCCAAGGTTCGGCTCAGCGACGGTTCTGAATTAGTGCTCAATACCAACAGCCGCATTCAGGTGATGTTTTCCAAAAAGCGTCGCCTTTTGAAACTTGAGCGGGGGGAAGTTCACATTCAGGTGGCACATGATACGGCCAGACCGCTCATGGTGATGGCGGGAGATCAATTGGTGCAAGCTGTTGGGACTGCTTTCAATATCGAACTAAACAGCGAGCAAAAAGTAGAGCTGATGGTTACTGAGGGCAAGGTTCTGGTCGGTGTACACACTCCGCAGACATTAAAACCTGGGTTGGAGCCTGAAGTGTTACAGGCGAATGAAGCAGTCGCTGTTTCTCAGGGGGAATTGCTGTTATCAGATAACCGGGAAACGGTTAAAAAAATTAAGACCGATGAAATCAATGTAAAACTGTCCTGGCAGAAAGGTAACCTGATTTTCCGTGGTGAGTCCTTATCCGATGCGGTTGCGGAGGTGAGTCGTTATACTCCAGTTGAGTTTGTCTTCCTGGACGAGGATCTTAAAAAGATTCGAGTCGCGGGTCTGTTTAAAGCGGGTGATGTAGAGGGTTTACTGGCCACGCTGCAAAAGAACTTTAACATCAGTTATCAGATGCAGGATCAACAGGTGCTACTCGGAGGAAAGCTATAGCAGGGAAGTGCGCACAGCCTGGCAGGATTTATGTGTTATCAATATTAGAATAAGAAATGAAATATAAATGCTAAAATTTTTATGGCGGAAAATAAATGCCGAGTCGTCAACTTCTTGTGCGAGCGATAAACGTTCGTGCGAGGGGCGAGGTAAGGCATATTTTATTACTGTCATAGCAATACTGCTGTTGAAATTACCCATGGCAGCAAACGCCAAAAATACCGTCTTCTTCGATATCCCTCAGCAAGCAGCTGATCTCGCGTTGATCCAGTTTGCCGAGCAGGCCAATTTAACCTTGTTTGTACCCTTCGATAAATTGCAGGGGCTGCGCAGTAATAAATTGGTTGGTGATTATCCGGTCGAAGAAGCAATATCAATTCTTCTCTCCAATACGGGTTTGTCGGGCAAGGTGGATAAGGGGGGTCAGCTATCCATAACAAGCACAACCCCACCCATTGGGAGAGAATCAATGTATAAGAAAAATAAACTTTCGGCGGCTATTTTTGCGTTAATTGGCGCCGCCTTCAGCGGTGGTAATGCCCTGGCGCAAGACGCGTCTACCGATCCGTCAGATGACAGCTTACTGGAAGAAATTGTTGTTACCGGTAACAACAATTCCGACGGTATGCGAAAGCAAGATGTTAGCTATTCCATCACAACTTTAAACCCGGATGCCATTGCCGAGCGCGCGCCACGAACCTTACCTGATCTGTTAAAAGCAGTCCCTGGCTTATCGGTCGAAAGCGGCGGTGGCCATGGCAGTTCGGATGTCCGTGCTCGCGGTATTCCTCTCGATGGCTTCGAATCGCTCAACCTTTATGAAGATGGCTTACCGGTTTTGCATGATCCTGCGATTGGTTGGCTCAATGGCGATCAGTTCTTGCGCCACGATGTCACTATTGCTGGGGTCGAAGCCGTGCGCGGTGGCCCGAGCGCAATTTACGCCACCAATTCCCCGGCGGGTTATATCAACTTTTTGACTCAAACCGGAACAGAAACATCGGAAGGCTTGATAAAAACCACCGTGAGTGATTATGGAACTCGCCGATTGGATTTTTCTTATACTGGTCCTCTGAGTGACGATTGGTTTATCGCCGTTGGCGGTCACTACAATGTTGACGATGGTATTCGTGATACGCAATTTAAAGCAAACAAGGGTGGCCAGATCCGATTGAAATTGTCCAAGGAATTCGAGCAGGGTCGTTTTGATATCGGCTTACGCCGTTTGGACGACAATACCCATTTCCAATCGGGGATTCCCCTGGCTCAAAACGGCAACAGCATTGGTGATGTCGTAGGTTTTGATTCCAATTACGATACGCAAAGTGGATTGGATTTTGCCCAGGTCAATTTGAAAGGCAAAGATGGTGAGGTAACCGAGTATCGTCATGATCGCGGCACGACGATGGAGATCACTCAACTGACGTTTAACTTTGAGTATGAGTTTGAAAACGGCATTTATTTGACCAACAAAAGCCGCTATACCGATGCCTTTGTTCGTCGTGAAAACAGCTTCCTCTGGGGTAACCCGGAACTGGGCAGCGATTACATGAATAATAACCGCGACAGATTGCTGGCCGCATTCCCAACGGCAGTGGATGTTGAGCTTCGCTACTCAAGTGACGGCAGCTTGTTCACCCCAACAAGCAACGGCAATGGTTTGGTAACGCCCATGGGTATCCCTTCGGTGACTATGCCCCATGAAGAGTTTGTGAACGACTTCCGCTTGAGTAAAGAATTTGAGATTGGGGGCAGTACTCACAACGTAGGTCTGGGTTTTTACAGCATGTACACCCAGTCTAATCGTTTGACTCGCCCGGGCTTTTTGTTGTTGGATGTGCAAAATAATTCTCGCCGTCTGGATCTGCATGCGGTTGATGCAGAAGGTAATGTCGTAGGTTCGCTCACCGACAATGGTGTTATCGGGCACGGTGCTTGGTACACCAACTACAGCACGGATTTGGACGCGTACGCAATCTACGCCTCGGATGAGTGGCAGGTAACGGATAGTTTGCGTATCGATTTCGGTTTGCGCCATGAGGAAATCTCAGCAAGTGGTAGCAAAGAGCAATCGGAAACCTTCGATCTGGGTGACCCGACGACGCTGGCCGACGATGCTGTGGCATTAGGTAATGGTAAGTTCGATACTATTGATCACACAGTTTCCGGAACCAGCTGGTCGATTGGTGCCAATTATGACATCAATGAAAATAACGGTGTGTTTGCTCGACTGACCAAAAACTTCACTTTGCCGAGTAATATTGACAATACCTCGCCGGTATCCCAACCTCGAAATGATATTGATCAAGCCGAGTTTGGTTACAAATATTCAGGTGAAACGCTCGGCGTATTTGCCACCTTGTTTTACAACAACTTCCAGGATCTGGGCCTGGGTGACCGAAGCTTTGATGACAATGGAAACCTGGTAGAGCTGTTGGCATTCACCGATGCAGAAACAACCGGATTGGAGCTGGAGGCCAAATGGCAACCTGTGGATTTGTTTGATGTAGCGGTAACAGCAACCTTGCAAAATGCAGAGTATGCCAATGCTCGTTTGTTCGACAAATCGACTGGCCAACAAAGTCCTTTGAGCCCGGCTACGGTTGGATTCACCATTGAGGGTAATCAGCCTCGTCGTTTGGCCAACACCATCGTCAGTATTCGTCCAGGTATGAACTTGTTTGACGATAAGGTTCGAATTCACGCCGAATATGAATACACTGGTAAACGCTATGCGGATGACGCCAATACCGCAGAGCTGCCGGATTTCTTCCAGTTGAGCCTCGGTGCGATCTGGTACGTGAATGAGAGTCTTACCGCAAATATTAATATTCAGAACCTGACAAATGAAAGTGGTCTGGTTCAAGGTGCGCCGATTGTTGGCTTGTTACAAGCTCAGGAAAGTCAGGGTTACTTTACTGGCCGTCCTATTTTCGGCCGAAACATTGTTGCCTCTTTCTCCTTGGCTTTCTAAAGTGGTTTAACCTGGGTCATCACTCTCCGGGTGGTTCAGGTTGAATTTCTGTGTGTCTGTAGCCACTCTTCGGAGTGGTTTTTTTGTGCCCGCCTATGAGTGCATGACAAAGTTGCTGTTAACCGTTTGGCGCAGGAAGAATTTTAGAAAATGGGCTTGAGGGAAAGGAGTTGAGAAAAAGTGGATTTGTAAGAGGAGGTCTTGCAAGGCAGATTTTTGATAGAAGGGAGTTGGCTCCCCAAAGAATAAAGCTTGGAAAAACTCGGGCCCACCAGAATGGCAAGCCCGATAGAAGATGATCACTTTAAATAGGTTGGATTGGTATAGGCATGAGCGTAATTGTTATTGCCTTCCACATAAACAATAAGCCACTTCTTACCTGACAGATCCAGGTTCAGGGTTTCTTCATACTCAAGAACGTCTGCAATGGACTTTTCATGAATCAACTCGCCGTCTGCAATAATCATTAACTTATGAAGTGGTTTATGTGAAACCGCATGAATATGAACCTTGTCTTCGCCAGTTGTCTTGGCGGTTTCACCCGGAATGGCGCCTGCAACTTTTGTGAACAGCAATGGACCGCTGCTGATAAAACTGTGGTCAATGTTCTCTGTCAGCGCTTTGGTGCTGAGTTCTCCTCCCGTATAGATATAGGTTCTTGGCGAACCGGGCAGAAGAGCAATTTCCTCCAGCGCATACTCGATATAGTCGATATGAGGATACATTAATCCAGCTTCAACACTGCCTGTTAAGGTGTAAACAAGCTTTGCTGGCATATAGGGGAGAAAGCCTCCGAATAAGCCTTTGATGCCTTCAACAAGTTCGGTAAATCTGGCACGATCACCTGCGGCGCTGGCGTCATGGGTGTCACTGGACCCAAGGGAAGGAAATTGAACCCCGGTGTTCAACAGACGATACCATTCATGAAACGTGCGCTCATAAGCTTCAAACGGTTGAATTTCTTCGGAACCGAAATAGTACATGGTGCGTAAAAAGCCGGAGCCGCCGTTCCAGGTCTCCGTTGCATCAAAGGCCAGAATTCTGTCCTGGTTTTTAACCCAGTCAAAATCCACATCCATGAACGAATCGCCACGTTTTTCACCAAAGGCTTCGTACGCACGAGTGCCGCCGCCTGGGTGATTAATTTGAGAAAACTGAGCATACTGATCCAGATCACTGATGATTCTGTCGAGAGCCTGTTTTTTCAAATCCATGTGTTCATGAGCATGAGGAGATGAGTGATCAATATGAATATGATCGCCGTGCTCATCCTTCGGTTCCCAGGCAATCATATGACCGATGGTTGTAGAAATTTCATCGCCACCAACGGAAAGATACTGATGTTCTTCACTGGACTGCAATTTTATCGATTGTAGAAACTCCTTTGCCACTTTGTTTTGACCGACCTCATTGTGATCGGTTTGTACCGAATAATGCAGCCCGACGGCAGCGTTGCTGATAAGCAGGTCGGGTATTGGATCAGCACCATCGACATAGGCAGAATGTTGATGAGGATCACCGGCAAACCAACCTAACTCAGACATATTCAGTAATTCGTACAACGATACATCCAGAGCCAACGATTGCTCTGCGCTCACAGATAGAGGTTGCAAGAAGTATTCATATTCAGGCCCCTTGTATATCAGAATCTGGTAATCACCGGGAGGGGGATTCAGTTCGAAGCGACCGTCAATATCAGTGTAGCTTTGGGCCACAATATCCAGTTTTCGTGGGGTTCTTTGCGCGTTGTAAAGGCGTATCAAGGCTGGAACAGCGCGGCCCTTATTGGTTTTTACCTGACCAACAATAGAGGCTTCCTGAGCTTTACTTTTGGGGACAGATTTAACTTCAAGGGTGCTCTTGAAGTTCTGAGAATAGACAGGCGTGATCTCTTCAAATGTGAGTTTGGGGATCACAATGAAAAACACGAGAAACAACACGCCCAGCACGGCGGCAAAAGTTGTTAACGAGCAAAGAATTTTATTCTTCATAGCTGAAAGTATACCTGTGTTTGGGCTCGATATTATCCATTCTTGATAGAGTTCAAACCACGTAAGTGAAAGTCAAGGTACCGAAATAAAAATGGGGCTGTCGCCAGCCCCTAATGCCTGCTTAACAGGAGGACGAAATTAGAAGTTGTAGCTGATATCCAGGCCGAAGGTTCTGGGCTGTTCGATATTGGCAACTGGCGTATTGATCGTGTTAATACCCAGGCCGCCGATATTGCTTACAAATTGGCTATCGGTCAGGTTTCTACCCCATAGCGCCAGTTCGTACTTTTGTTCGCTGTCGGTCCAGGAAATTCGAGCATTCAAACGCTTACGATCTGCGCCATAACCGGGAACGGCAGCGAAGCTGTCAAGAAAATCCGGAGTGCCGCGCAAACGGTCTGCGGTAAAGATATAATCGAGATGAACATTGAGTTCGCCCTTGCTTAACTGTGGAGACCAGTCCAGTGTTGCCGTGTAGTTATCCTGAAAATCAAAACGTTGCTTCACTAACTCATTGGCAACCAGTTCGCCACTGGTGTTGTGGTAGGGCTCAAATTGGCTTTCGTTTTTGGCGTATAAGGTCGACAAGCCCAGCTTGACAGTATCGGTAACCAACCAATCCAGGACCATTTCAATACCGCTATTGTCGGTTTCACCATTGATCACATAGTAAATCGCGCCGGCATCTTGAGGACGCTGACCAAAGATGGTTCGCTGGCTGCCATCAACGCGAATGTCATAGTAGCTGACTTGCGCACGCAAGCGCTTATTAAATAAGTCGCCTTTAAAGCCCAGTTCAACGTTTTTCACTTCTTCCGGATCGATGGGGAGATCAGCCGTCGCAACTTCCAGCGAATCAAAACCGCCGGATTTGTAGCCCGTGGAGTAACTGGCAAATACCAGGCTGTCTTCTGTCAGGCGGTAGTTCGCAACGACTCGCCCGGTTGTTTTGGACCAGCGTTTCGAGGCGCTGGTCGGGTCGACCTGGCGAATGAATAAATTGTGCAATCCAAGTTGCGGGTTGGCCTGAGCGTATTCACTTAGGGGGGCATGCCAGCTGAATTGCTTCTTATCGATACTGTGGCGCAGGCCGAGAGCCAAAGAAAACTTTTCGCTCAGCTCAAAATCTGCATCGATATAAATACCGTAGTTTTCAAAGTCACCCCGGTTGAACATGGTTTCATTGTACAAATCACCACTGGTGGAAGGTGCGAAAAAGTGTGGCGGTATATTAGGGTCGACCGCTGCACGGAGAATTTGATTAACCAGGGTATAACTGGCTTGTGATTGGTCCAGTGGAACGCCGCCGGTAAACTGGGAGGAGAAGGCTGCCCAGACATTCGGGTCCCATAGGCTGGCACCGCCGAGGTTTAATACCGCCGGACCTGCCTGAAAACTCATCAGGGAATCGGTACTTAACGTGGTTGGAATGGCCTGGTAGATGTCTTCCTGGCTGTAGTTCAAACCGGACACAACAGTGACAAAATCATTGCTGAAATTCAGTTGCAGCTCGCTGTAAAAAATATCGGAATCTTCAATATTATCGGTATCGATGTAGCGGCTGATATCGGCTGTGCCATCACCGTCAGTACGGTTTCTGGTTTCAAATTCACGGTAGCTGGCCAAAGCTTTCATTGACCACTGTCCATTGATCTCGTGATTAAACTTAACGCCAAAGGCCTGCATATCCCGAGCTTCGCCGCCATTAACCACATCATTGGCTACCGTCGAACTAAAGGGGTTTGTATTCAGGGCAAAAGGTCCAATACCAATACTGTGCGGTGCAGCTTGGTCGATCTTGTCCCAGTCGTAGCTCAACAGGAGTTCACTGTCATCTGATAATTGCCAACGCAATGCGGCCCTTAGAGCGGAGTTATCCTGCGCGCCCGGGTCACCACCAGTGCCGGTATTGTTGATAAAACCGTCGCGTTCGTTACTCAGAGCATTCACTCGCAAAAAGACATTGTCGCTCAATGTCAGGTTTGCCATACCTTCTACGCGTCTCAAGCTCTGATTGCCCACCTTCAGTTTTACGAAACCATAATCACCTTCTCCCGGTGCATTTGGCACAATATTGATAACGCCGGCCGCGGCATTACGGCCAAACAGTGTTCCCTGGGGGCCTTTTAAGACTTCAATTCGTTGAATATCTGAAAAGCTCACCGTCGTTGCAGCGCGAGGAATATAGGAACCGTCGAAAAAAGTGGCAACGGATGGGTCTCCACCGGTGCTGATATTGGCGCTGGAAATGCCGCGAATTGATATGCCTGCCTGGGTCAGTTGGCCCTCACCAACATCCAGACCAGGGATATAGCGATGAATATCAATGATGGATAGCGCGCCGGTTGCCTGAATATCCTGAGGGCTGAACGTATCGATGGTAATGGGTACATCCATGCTGTTTTGTTCGCGCTTTTGGGCCGTCACAATGACTTCCTCAAGGGTCAAACTGTGACTTTCAGTTTGATTCTGGGCCACGGCAGCGGGGCTGGCGGCGATTAACAGGGCGGAAACAAGCAGTTTGGGCTGGCTGACGATCGCGGCTATGTTTTTATTTAATGCCATGATTACACTCTCCTATATGACCTTATTTGTGATCTCAATGGTGATCTTTGCTACTGACTAAATTTAAAAATGAGTTTTAAATATGCAATAAAGTTAGTTTAAACTAGCTTATAGCCAAAATATGAACAAAACAAGACAAGTTTGGAATTTTGAAAGAAATGTTCTAAAAACGAGGGCCGAGATATCGATTGGCATTGCGTATTTTAGAAACCATCAGGAATATGGCGCGGAGGGGCCTTCGCGGAGTAAGAAGGTTTGCTGCTTTGTTCGCTCAGGCCAGGCGATAGCGTGACAGGCTGGAATTAAGCTCAGGGTAATGCGGATATTAAACCTTGTTTTTTGTAAGGTTTTGAGCGGAAATACCTCTCTGAGCCAATAACCTCGATGGCCATGATAAGGTGAGCCATCTCTTCACACTGGCGTTATTTCAATATTTCTTGGCAACAGTCGAATGCCAAGACCTTCCTGGCCGTTCTCTGGAGGGGGGCTGATTTACCAAAATACAGAGTAGGTAACAAACAAACTTAGCAACAAACCGAGGCTGCCAATATTGAAGCCCGATGTGCTGCGATATTCCTGATCGCGAGGGCGAATGATAATCGCAGGACTGCCACTCTCCTGCCTGAAACCTGCACAGATGAGCATATTGCCGACACAGGCCAGGAATACCAGTGCTGTGCGATTTAAGTGAGGAAGTTCGGGCCAAAGCAGTTTTATGATCAGACTTAGCCCTACCGATAAAAACAGGGCAGTGCTCGCACCAAGTGCATTCGCCCGCTGCCAGGCGATACCAAATACGAAGATGCACAACATTCCTGGCATTATGAAGCCGATAAATTCCTGAATAAACTGATAAGCCTGATCGAAGCCTTCTAACAAGGCTTGGGCCAAGGTGACAACGATAAGCGATGCTGCAAACATGAAGAGCTTGGCAACTTTCATACAAAGCTGTTCGTCGGCATTAGGTTTTATCCTGCATTGGTAAATGTCGATAACAAACAGGGTGGCGGCCGAATTTAACAGGGCTGAAAGCGTTGAAATAATTGCGGCGGCTAAAGCGGCCAAGACGACGCCCTTAAAGCCAATCGGGATAAAGGTATTGATCAGCCAGGGGTAAGCCTGGTCGGGAGGATTCAGCGGGGCGTTGTCATGGGTGAGAATAAACGCGGCAATACCAGGTGCCACCAGGATTACCGGCATAAATAGTTTGAGAGCCGCCGCGAAAAGCAGCCCTTTTTGAGCCTCTCGAACACTTTTTGCGGCCAGGGCGTTTTGTACAATAAATTGATTGAAGCACCAACCAAACAGGCAGATTATCCACATTCCGCCAAACAGGCCGGGTGCGCCGGGAATGTATTGATAATTGGGATTATCTTCGGCCAGTACCAGATGAAAATGCTCAGGAATGGCACGCATCATGGAATGCAAAATATCAGGTAGACCCGTGGCCTCTAATTTATCGCCAACGGCCTGCAGTGACAGTGTCACGGTAATGATGCCGGCAATCACAAGAACGGCGACTTGTATAAAGTTGGTCCAGGCAATCGAGGCAAAACCTCCTATATAGGAATACAGCAAGGCGACAGACATCATGCCCAGTATTCCGTAAAACATTGGAATACCCATAATGGATTGCAGTGACAATGCACCCATATAGGCAACGGCAGTTAAATTAATAAAAACGTAAACAAGAACCCAAAATACCGCGAATAAAACACGAATGCCTTGGCCGTATCGCCTTTGCAGGTATTCGGGCATGGTGTTGATGTTGTGTTTGATAAAATAGGGGACTGTCCATTTGGCTGCAATTAAAATTGCAGGAATAGCAACCCATTCCCAGCTGGCGATTGCAATTCCCATGGCATAACTTGAACCGGTTGTTCCAATAAGTTGCTCAGCTGAGATATTTGCCGCGATTAAACCACTGCCAACAGCCCACCAAGGCAAACTGTTGTTTGCTAAAAAGTAGCTTTTCGTGTTTTTACTGCCACCTTTTCGCTTGCCCAGATAAACACCTAAAATTACGATAAATACGATGTAAATCGAAAATATAGCGATGTCCAGGGTGCTGAGGTTATGGATCATTGAACGTGTCCCCGATAAACAAATGAGGACGAGTAAACTCTTAAAATCCGCTATAAGGTAAACAACACTTTGTGGAGATTGATCCGCTAATGTTTATACCGCCTTATGAAGACGGTAGAGTTTGGGGTTCCGCTTGCTGTTTATCGAGTCTGGGTTTCCAGCCGCTGAGTGAATAATGCAAAACCACAAAGAAACAAGCCGTTGGTAAAATCAAGGCGAGTTGCATATTGTCATTGAGATCAGCGATATAACCCATCAGTGGTGGAAAAATAGCGCCACCGGCAATCGCCATGATCATAAACGAAGACGCCATTTTGGTTTGCTCTCCGAGGTCTCTCAATCCCAGGGCAAAAACCGTTGGCCACATGATCGACATGAACAAGGTGGTGAGCCAAAGTGCGGTGATGGCCATTGTGCCTGTGGTCAAAATTGCGGCGAGCATCATAAGAATCGTCATTACGCAGTAACAGGCCAGGAGTTTATGTGCCGGAAATTTTTGCATCAGCAGGCCACCACTAAAACGCCCGAGCATCAGTGTTAAAAAACCAAAAGACAGTAATTTTCCAGCGCCTTTTTCCGACATGTCTGGATCAAGTTCGATCGCAAAGTCGATAAAATAAGACCAAATACAAACCTGTGCCCCGACGTAGAAAAACTGGCTGACTACCGCTAAGCGAAAATGCCGATATTGAAATAATCCAGCCAAGCCGGCTTTGATACCGGTTTTGCCAGAATCCGGGTTTTGCTCTGTTTCCTCGTTCAGTTTAGGGAGTTTTGAAAATCCTATGAGTACTGCGAGAAAGGCTATAAAACCGGCCAAGGCGAGGTAGGGCATTTGTACCGCCTTGGCTTCCGAGGTTCGCCACTGTTCCAATTGCTCTGGGGACAGTTGAGCCAGCTCGGCGCTGCTGTATTCTACGCCGGAAAAAATAAACACGCTGCCTAAAAACGGGCCAACAAATGCACCAATACCATAGAAGCTCTGGGCGATATTAAGCCTGGCAGGTCCGGTGCTGGGGTGGCCCATAACGGCGATATAAGGGTTAGCTGCCGTTTCCAAAAAAGACAAACCAAAGGCGATGATGTACAAAGCGACCAGAAACAATGAAAAGACACGCAAGTCGGCGGCGGGATAAAACAGCAAAGCGCCCGCGCAGTATAGACCCAGACCGATAAGGATGCCGTTTTTATAGCCTAATCGACGCATAAGCAAACCGGCAGGAATGGCACCAAAGAAATAGCCAAAATAAAAAGCGGTTTGTATAAATCCGGCTTGCCCTCGGTTCAATTCCAGTGCTTTTTGAAATTGTCGAATGAGAATGTCGTTCAGCTGTGCGGCCATTGCCCAGGAAAAGAATAGGCTGGCGACCAGAATAAAGGCGAGTGTGTATTTTTTTTCGAGTATAGCCGCTTTGTCAGGCATAAGATGATCTCTCGTTCTTATTGTTTTCTATTGTTCTTTTCAAGGCGAGCGAACCCCACATTTGGGTACTCGTTTCAATAAACTGCTGCTGCGGAAAATTCGGGGCCGAAGCCCCGATGCGGGTTTAACTCAGGGCGGAGTTTTCTGCCTGCAATTCTTCCTGTTCTGCGCGATCATGCCGTTCTTGTTCTTTCTTCAGACACTGCTTTTCATACATTTTAAAGAAGGGGTAATAGATCAAAACATTCATGGCGATGATCGATACACTTAGAATGATGGCGCGATAATCTCCGCCGGTCGTCAGGAAGGCGCCTATGGGCGCTGGCGTGGTCCAAGGGGCCATAAGGAACATCTTGCCAACCCAGCCAGCATCCACAACCGCGTAAGCCACGACAGCATTCAGCACCGGAGCCAGAATCAAAGGGATAAAGAAGGTTGGGTTTAACAGCATGGGCAGTCCGTAGTAAACCGGATCACTGATTGAGAAAATAGCAGGAACAAAACCAACTCGCCCAATCGATCTCATATGAATGGATCGGCTCCAGATGAGCAAAAACGTTAAGGCGAGCAGCCCGCCAGTGGCCCCATGTACAATGTAAAAATCCCAAAAGGAGTTTGTCACAATAAAGGGCAGTTCTTCACCCGCTTGCATTGCGGAAAGATTGGCGCTCATATTGTTGATCAAAAAAGGTGTCCACAACTGCATTAAAATCAGCGAGCCTGGAATACCACAAAACAGCAGGATGTGCGTCACAAAGGTAAAAAGAACAATCGCCAACATTGAATCGCTGGCTTTTACCAGAGGAGCCAGCCAATTCATCATCAGCTGGGGGATGGGTTCGCCAAAGTGACCTTCCACAAATACCACCAGTGGAAAGACGATCACGATCACTGCCAGCATTGGAATGATCATATTGAGTGAATCGGCTACCGCTTGGGGAATTTCCTTGGGAAGACGAATCGCAAAACCGATCTTATCCAGAAAGCGTGTAAGCTCCACGGAAAAAAAGGCGAAGAACATTGCCGGAATTAAGCCGCTGCCCCCCAAATAGCTGATGGTCATCTCAGTGCCTTCATAGGGCGCAGCAACGAGCAGGAACGTCATGATCGACAAGAGTGCCGCGGGCATGGGTTCACGACCATAGGCCTTGGCCAGCTTGTAAGCGATAGTGCCAGAAACAAAAAGCGCAATGGCATTAAAAGTGAATTGGAAAAGGCGCCATAAATGAGGCCCAATGGATTCAGTCAGAGCCCACCAGGCTTGACCAAACCGGTAGCTGGTTTCTTTGTCGAATGGAGGAAACAAGACAATCAGCATAAAGCTGCCGACAATTAAGAAGGGCAATGCGAGCAAGAAACCTTCGCGCATCGCAATAATATAAGGGTGCCGCTCCATACGCTCGCCGACCGGCTGCACGTATTGCTCCATAAAACTGCTGATGTTATCCAGCCATTGCTTCATTTTTCACTCCAGGCCCGGGGCCTATTCACCAGCCTGGCGGCTGGTAAGTTTTTTGTATGGAAAAAATAGAGGCCTTTCGGCCTCCTAAACATGAGGGCATCCAAATCTTTTAGATACGCATCTGTTCATTGGAGAGCGGGCTCCCAGTCGAGCTCTCTCATCGCTAAACGTAGTTGAGTTCTACCATCTGATGGCCATCAACCTTGGGTAGAGTGAAATCAACACGACCATCCGAACGCTCAAACTCCAGTTCCTCTAGCTGTGGAACGGTTCGAACGGAAGCAATGGGTTTGTCGTCACGAATGGATACATTGACGTTGTGTACTGGAACCACATCTTCAACAATCAAAATATCTTTGCATTTTGCTTCTGGAACGTAATAGAGGAAATGCGCTACCGCGCGGTTTTCAGTTTCCTGTTCGTTGAGGGTCGCGATCATCGCCGCAGGACCATCGTGTTCCAGAGCCGATGGCCCCAGTAATAGGGTGAGGGCATTGTGTACCAGCTTTTTGGCCCAGAAAGGTGCGCTTTCTACGTATTGATTAAAGACCGGGTGGGCGAAATAAATGGCATTGTCGGTTTTAACAACGGCAGGGTAGCCCGGTTTACTTTTATCGACAGGGGCGTGCATGTGAGAGCAATAGTGTTCCCAGGTACGGTTGAAATAGGGGACTCGGGTTTCACTCAGTACTTCTGCACCCGCCAGAGGTTTCACTTCTTGTGCTTTTAGGTACATTGCGTGTTCAACTTGAGGAAGTCCTTCTGCCATCTCACCAGTGGGCACAATAAAGTCCGGGCTATAGGGGGCTTCACCAATGTTTTGAACACCAAATAAATCGGAAGCGAATTCCTGAGTGTCAGGATTGAGCCCAGATTTATGACTGGCGAGAATTTTTCCGCCGGCATCGGCGTAAGCTTGCAGTCGTTGGTTCAAATGTTCATCCACAGGTACCTCGTCTGGCAGGATCAGCACTTTGTAATCTTCCAGCGGTGAATGACTGTCGACGATATCAAATTGATAGCCGCCTTCAGAAAGAATGCGGTAAACCCCTTGCAAAACCATAGCCTGATCGCGGTGATCGATTACATAGCGAAACTCTTCCGGGTTCAACACGGCAATGTCTGCAATGGCTTTTGCATCGACACACCAGGCTTCCTTTTCAGCAACTTGGGAATAAACACTACCAATTAATTTATAGGTTTCCGGGCACAGTTCGCCATTGGGGAGTATCTGATCACCTACAGAACACTTGGCGTTGAGGGCCAGCATGTGAAAACACTCGAATTCCAAAGCTGCTTTTGATTTGTAGGAGTGAAAGTCTCCCCAGTGTGTGTGGAACTTTCCAGTCATGCCCAGCACGTCCTGATGAAGACTACGGGCGTAGCGTGCAATTACTGGAAAATGATCATAGCCCCAGCCACCTGTTGGCAAGGATTCAACTTCCAGATGGTTGTAATCTTCAATGACTTCGCGGGTGTCGGTGCCAATGTGTCCCTGATTATAGAAAACTTCGCTTTCGGGCTGGAAGCTGCGAATAAAGGAGCTGATGTCGTGTTTAAAGCCAACCATCATTTTTTCAGCGTACTGGATACGGTCTTCGTATTTGCTGGGGTCCAGGCCTTCTTCAATCGCACCCTGGCGGCACCAGTGACAGGAACACTCGTCCATCTTCACAATATCGAGGAAGAAACCATCGCATTTAAAACTGCTCAGCAAGTCTTTTAAATGCTCCTTTAGCTCATCGCGGTAAGGCGTATTCACACAGAGGTCTCGTCGAAAGGTTGCCTCGTAAGCTGTTGCGGTGGGTTGGCCGTCAGCATTGACTCTCAACCATTCCGGATGGCGCTCGGCGGTGTATTGATCCCATTGAATGGTTGTGTAGATTGGGGCACGGATGCCTCTGGAGTGCAGCTCTTCAATTTGTTCCTTGAGCATATTCTTATTTTCTAAATGGGGATGAATGCGCTCGGGGTGAACCTCGGAATCGTAATACAACCAGCCGTGGTGACAGCGGGCGAAACAAGTGATCGAGTTAATACTGGCTGCTTCGACGGCATCGGCAAAGGCCCTGGCATTAAAATCGGCAGCAATGCCGCTGATTTTTTCGCTGGTATGGCAATCCAAGTGAACTTGGCGAAAGGGTAGGTGTGACATTAAGTGTAACTCCAAAATTCAATTGCTGGGCCCCTGTCTGAATTTATAGTTGGGCATTGGGGCCGTTGACACGCTACAAACAAGTTTTTGTGGCGCAACCTGTGTGTCTTAAGCAAGCGTATTCACAAATATTTGAGCGATTGTCTCGCAATATAGACCATAAATATCTTTATGTATATAAATAGAAAAAATATTTCATATGTACATATGAAAATAGTTTTTATAATATAAGTCATACTAAAACATCCTGCCGACGTTTGAAATGTCGGTATATAAGCTTATCCAGTATTCAGCGAATGGGCAGACTATGCGATACCCACTACTCAACAAGTTCAATGACTCATATAAAGCTGGCGCATCTCGTGAGCGGGTGCAGAGGCCCGGCCTTTACGGTTTGCTGTCTGTTCTGATTTTTGGGAGTGTTGCCTGCTCAGATCAGCCGCCAGAAGTCGTTACGATAGATGACTCTATTAAGACGTCTGAGGCGTCAAAATCTGCTACTTCCCTCGTTCTATGGTATGACAAGCCGGCACAAGACTGGATGAGCCAGGCGTTACCGATTGGCAATGGTCGATTGGCGGCTATGGTATTTGGAGGCGTAGACGAGGAACATATTCAATTCAATGAGGAATCACTCTGGGAAGGTGGGGCCGGCGAATGGCCAGCTTATGAGGGGGGTAATCGTCCGGATGGCCATCGTTACTTGCCTCAGGTGCGCGAATTACTGAATCAGGGAAAATTCGAGAAAGCCAATGAGCTGGCCCAGGAGAAGATGTCCGGCCAGTTTCTTGGGGAGGAGCGCTCGTCTGATGGTTATAGCTATTATAAAGGCTTTGGTGCCTATCAACCGTTTGCGGATATTCGAGTGGCCCTTGTTGATCAGGGCGAGGCGAGTGAGTACCGACGTGAGCTGGATCTTGAACAGGGCATCGTTAACATTACTTACACTGCGCGTGGGATTGAGCATCGCAGAACAGTCTTTGCCAGTTATCCAGACCGTATTATCAGTGCTCAATTCAGTAACACCTCGGAACGGGGGCAGGACTATCGAATCGGCCTCCAGTCTCTGCATCAACACGATATTCAATGGAGTGAAGGACGACTGCGTTTGGTGGGTGCGCTGAAACGCAACGGTATGAAGTTTGAGGCGAGCTTGGACATTGATGCACCAGGGGCCAGCCTGAGTTTTTCCGACAATGCCCTGATGGTATCCGGAGCCAAAGAACTACAGCTAACGCTGGCCGCTGCAACGGAATACCAAGCAGTGGCGCCACACTATAAAGGAAGAGATTTTGCGGCGGACAATCAACAGGTTTTGGATGCTGTTGAAACGCTGGATTTCGACACATTACTGGCGCGGCATCAAGAAGATTACAAAGGCTTGTTTGAGCGTATGTACTTGAGGCTTGATGGCAGTGATGCAGCCCTGTCGAATTTGACCACTGAGCAACGATTACAGCGTTACCGGAGCGGTGCCGCTGATCCCGCTCTTGAGGCCTTGTTTTTTCAATACGGACGTTATCTGTTGATCAGCGCATCGCGCCCTGGGTCCATGCCTGCCAATTTACAGGGTAAATGGAATGATCGTCTGAATCCGGCTTGGGCCTCGGACTATCATTTTAATATCAATATACAAATGATTTATTGGCCCGCTGAAGTTACGGGGTTGGGAGAGCTGCAGCAGCCTCTGATTGAATATATGGATCGTTTGCGCGAACCCGGTCGCAAAACTGCGAAGCAGGTGTTCGGGAGCCCAGGTTGGGTGGTCAATACCATGAACAACCCTTTTGGCTACACCGCACCGGGTTGGGGGTTTCCCTGGGGTTATTTTCCGGGTGGGGCTGCATGGTTAAGTCAACACGCCTGGCAACATTACGCATTCAGCCTGGATGAGCAGTATCTGGAACAACGCGCTTGGCCAATCATGAAAGAAGCCGCTGAGTTTTGGTTGCACTATCTGCAAACGAATGAACAGGGAGAACTGATTTCCTCGCCCAGTTACTCACCGGAACACGGTGGTATTTCCAAAGGTGCTGCTATGGATCAGCAGCTGGCCTGGGATTTATTCAATAATATTGGTGAGGCCTGTAATGTTCTGCAAGATCATCAGTCATTTTGTGATCAAGTTGCAAAGGCCAAGTCGATGTTGCAGGGCCCCAGAATTGGGCGCTGGGGGCAGTTGCAGGAATGGGCTGAAGATCGCGATGATCCAGACAGTAAACACCGTCACGTCTCTCAGTTATTTGCACTGTACCCAGGTAATCAAATTAACCTGGAAGCCACTCCTGCCTTGGCCGATGCTGCAAAAGTGTCACTGGTGGCGCGCGGTGATGGCGGTACTGGCTGGTCGATTGCCTGGAAAATTAATTTCTGGTCTCGTTTGCACGATGGTGATAAGGCCCATCAGCTATTGCGTCGCCTGCTCAGGCTTACCAATGAAAAAAGCATTAAATATGGTGAATCGGGAGGGGGCATTTACAGTAATTTGCTGGTAGCCCATCCGCCTTTTCAGTTGGATGGTAACGAAGGTGGCACTGCAGGAATGGCAGAGATGCTCCTGCAATCTCATGCGGGTGTCATCGCTTTATTGCCGGCCTTGCCAACCGCCTGGCCAGATGGAGAAGTGAAAGGTTTGCGTGCTCGTGGCGGTGTGCAGGTCGACATCATTTGGCGTGCTGGTGAGCTGGTCGAGGCCAGGCTGCTTGCGCAACGGACAGGCAGCTATCGCATTCGAGTGGGCAAAACCCTGAGCACGGTAACTCTGACCGCAGGTCAGCCGTATCTTTATCGGCTCTGAATCATGATCATCAATCATGAGCCTTAGTTAGGTAAAAGGTGCTCAACCGAGCGCCTTATGCCTGTCTGAACTTGTCGAAAGGAATCGTGCTCTCTTGCACATAGGCGATAAAGTCCAGAGCCTCTTGTTTGATATTGTCTTCGGGTACATAAACCCCGACTTGTTCTTCAATTGCGGGTTCTTGCACATCGAGTTTACTGACTCCCTTTGTAGACAGCAGCTGAGTGTATTCAGAAACGAACGGTAAAATTAAATCTTCTTCCAGAAGTAATTCCAGGCCTACGCTCATTGAATTTGTGGATACTCGAGCAATGTCATGATTGCGTCGCTCCTGTTCCAGAGGGTTTTCTTCCACGCTTTTAATATAAGCGAGATAGCGTGAGTCGTGATGGGATACTTCAAGCCAGGGGTAGGCTGCCATTTCTTCGTAAGCGATAGGCTTACCTGCCAGTGGATGTTCATTGCGCGCAAAGTAACAGTGCGTGGTTTTCCACAGGGGAATGAATTTCACGCCCGGCTTTTTGTCCAGTCCAAGGATTTGGTGCCCAAAGAATAAATCCAGATGCCCGGACAGTGCTCGATCATAAAGGTATAAATTATTGCCTATTTCAATGTGAACACTGGCATCGGGTTGCCGCTTCTGAAAACGTTTGAGGCTGTCTTTCACACAGACTTCCCAGCACACAAAGCCTGAGCCGATTTGCAGTGCAAAGGATTTTTTGTGCTTCAGGATTTTTATTTTTTCCATGGCCTGTTGGTAGGTATTATCCATCGCGCGAACGTGATCGTATAAAACTTCGCCGTAGGCGGTCGGTGTAATTCCCTGGGGAGTGCGGTTCAGCAATTTACTGCCAATGCGCTCTTCCAGTTTTTTAATGTTCTGGGTAAGGGTTGGCTGACTGATGTATAGCGCTTCGGCGGCGGCATTGATGCTGCCGACTTCAACCACCTTTTTAAATTGCTGCAGATGACGGTCCATATTGTTCCAGGCTTATTGGTATTTTCGATACCATAAGGGATAAAACCTGGAGCTGCAATCCCAAGCTATGCTTGGGATTCAATGGCTTTATGGCTTGTAAAGAGGTGGGTTGTTTCCAATAAATAGCCTACAAAAACTGTGGCTTTGATGGATTGCCAATTCTCAAGGTTGTTCGAATCGCGGCCTCAAGCGCTTATTTTATTGCATTTTTATGGTGTTCATGGTCGTACGGCTTCTGCTTTATAGGGGTTTTGGCAGGCCCGTTGGCCTCTGTCTTTGCTCGATACTTGTTTCTTGTTTTGGGGGATCGTCGCTGTACTTCGTTTGTTGTAAATGCCTATGTGAATGATCCAATGAGGTCTCAGAAAGGGTATAGGTTGCACCTATAGCGCATACATAATACGTATTACCGGGCTCGGCGGTGGTTCGATATATTTTCAGCGTTGAATAAGTTTTCAACAGCAAAGAATAAATATGCGTTCGATATAAATAAATATAAGGCCATTAATTGGCTTGATCGGAGACGAACATGAGTTGTATACCCTTTAACAAAACGCTGATAGCAAGCAGTGTGGCAACGGTGGCGCTAGGTTTGGGCTCAGGAGCTGCGCTCGCCCAGAGTACCGAGCCTGATGCGTCGGCCGAGCTTATGGAAGAGGTAACGGTGAAAGGCTTCCGCTCCAGCTTGATGCTGGGGCAGGATTTAAAGCGCAATGCGGTAGGTTCCCAGGAAAGTATTGTGGCAGAAGATATTGCTGACTTTCCGGATCTGAACCTGGCTGAATCACTTCAGCGTATCCCGGGTGTGACGATCAATCGTGATAACGGTGAGGGTCGACAGATTGCCCTGCGTGGATTGGGGGCGGATTTTACCCGGACTCAATTGAATGGCATGGAAGCGTTGGCAACTAACGCCTCCATTTTGGATTCCCGAGGTTCAGTGAGTCGTACCCGCAGTTTCGATTTTAATATTTTTGCATCTGAATTGTTTAACCGCATCGATGTGTATAAATCATCTGAAGCTAAATTGGATGAGGGTGGTATCGCGGGTACCGTTAACCTGCGAACGCCCAAACCGTTTGATTACGATGGCTTTAAAGGTGCTTTGTCCGGAAAATTGAGTTATGCCGAAAACTCTGAAGAGTATAACCCTCGTATTGCGGCTCTGGTGTCCAACACCTGGGGTGATTTCGGTGCAACTTTCTCTGTGGCCCACAGTCAATCAGACAGTGTTGAGTTTGGCCACCGTAACTGGCAGTGGGAAGGGTTTTCAACCAGTAGCTTTGGTCCTGACATCAGTGAGGCTGATCAGGCGAGATTGAGTGATGGCTCTCTGGCCTATCCGGTTGCCAACACCATCAGTTCGGTTTCAAACAGTCAGGATAGAACGGGCATTACCCTAGCTTTGCAGTGGAACGTGAGTGATGATTTGCTGCTGTCCACCGATATCATCTACGGCAAGCTTGAAAGTGATGCACGTGAATACAATGCCGCAACCCGTGGTTATCGCCAGATAAACGACTTTGAGGTTCGTGGTAGCAGCATCGTGTACGCTGAATTTCTTGATGCTGATATTCGTAATGAGTCGAAATTCAACCAATCAGAAACAGAATTTAGCCAGTTCATTTTTGAAGCCGATGCAAGCTTGAGTGATTCCCTAACGGCCAAGTTCACGGCGGGTTACTCGAAATCCGAATTCGATGCGCCCGTACATGACAAGGTATATCTGATTTCCACGGGTCACACCTTCAGCTTTGACTATCGTGACAGCCCTGAGGGTAACAATACTTACGATTTCGATATTGCTGATCCTTCGGCATATCAGCTGCACCGTGCGGATACCCGTGAAGATTTTATCAGTAATGAGTTCACCACTCTGAAGGCGGATTTTTCCTACGAGATCAACGATAGCAGCAGCCTGGATTTCGGCTTGCAGTACAAGAACTACGAATCCGATGGTTATGAGCGTCGCCAGACGGTACGAAACCTGGAAGATTTGGGTATCAGTTATGTTTCCGGACCTTTTTCGACAGCCACCACGCGTAATTTTACGGTTGCCGATGTGCAAGCCAGCTTTCCCAATATTCTGGCTGCCGGTTTGAATGCTCGGAACACCGATCGTTTGTTTACCCGTGATCTGACCCCTGCCGACAACATTGAAGGCAGCGCCTATCAGGTAGAGGAAGAGACTGCCGCGCTTTATGCCCAGTACAATATTGAAGTAGAAAATATTCGGGCCAACTTTGGTGTCCGTTATGCCACTACGGATGTGACCAGTTCCGGGGATCTTCTGGTGAGAGAAGCTGGGCAGCCAGCACGCTTCGAGCCGGTATCCATTGACAGCAGTTATTCCGAAATTCTGCCTTCTTTGAATGTTACAGTAGATCTGAGCGAAGAATTGCTGTTCCGCTTCAGTGCGAACCGTAACCTCAGCCGCCCAAGCCTGGGTGATTTACGTGCGTCGGCGAATATTGGTTTTGCCGGCGGAACGATCGCACGCGGTAACCCTGAATTGAAACCGTTTATTGCCGATTCTTTCGAAGCCTCTTTCGAATATTACTTTGGTGAAATTAACTATGTTTCTCTGGGGGTGTTTACCAAGGACATGGCCTCCTTTGTGGTAACCGAGTCCAGCAACGTTCCTTACACTCAAACGGGCTTACCGCCGGAGTTGCTACCACCGGGTGATGAAGGGCGTATTTTCGTGATCACCAAGCCAGTCAATGGTAATGGGGCAACGCTAACGGGTGTCGAGCTGGCTGGCCAGTATGAATTCGGTGCAGGCTTTGGGGTCATTGCCAATGTGACCTACGCGGAATCGGAAGCGGAACATTTCATTAATGGTGAAAAGATCACCGCTGACCTTTTGGGCCTATCTCAGATTTCCTATAACCTGACGGCTTACTATGAGGCTGAAAACTGGGGCGCGCGTATTTCACAGGCGTATCGCGATGGTTATCTGGAGTCAGTCGCTGGTCGTGTAAACGATTTTCAGGGTGTTGAAGATACGACGTTTGTTGATGCCAGTGTCTTTTACAACATCAGTGAGAACCTCAAGTTGTCTCTTGAAGGCATTAACCTGACCAATGAGAAGTTGTACCGCTATCAGGACATTGCTGATCATCGTGCAACTACGGTGTATGAGAGTGGTTCCAGCTTTCTATTGGGTTTGAACTATACCTTCTAAACCAGCGAGTCAGCGCGAGCAACAGGAGCTGCCGAAAGGCAGCTCCTTTTTGCGTTTATCGTGGTGGAAACTGCAGTGGCTTGAATGATAGCGATTTTAAGGAAAATGGCATTAACGAGAGTAAGCTCAACAACTGTAAAGGCAAACAGTTATAGTGTTTTTCTATAATCGCAGGTGTAAATAGTATTACCGCAGCTAAGCGGAAAAGGTTAATTTTAGTGGTTAGGGTGGTCCCTGTTTGTGTTGCAACTAAACCATTCGTTTTTATCCCTTGAGCAGGCCGATTGGAGAATTAGATGAGTGGTATTCAGTACACGGTATTTTTTGTCATTACGGGCCTGGTTGCCCTGATTACCTATTGGAAATGCCGTCAGAACAGCCGCAGTGAAGATTCCAATCGCGAATATTTTCTTGCCGGCAACGGTTTGAGCTGGGTGTTCATTGCAGGGTCACTGACGCTAACCAATATCAGTACTGACACTCTGGTTGGCCTCAATGGAGCCCAGGCCATTGTTGTGGCCTGGTGGGAGTTGGGTGCAGTAGTCGGTATGCTGGTGTTGGCCAAGGTGCTCTTGCCGGTGTATTACCGTTACAACTGCACAACCACAACTGAGCTACTGGAAAAGCGTTACAACAATCCCAATATTCGCGCGACCGTATCGATGCTCTTCTTGTTGGGCAATCTGTTCATTTACTTGCCGATCTTACTGTTTACCGGCTCATTGTTTATGAGCAATTTATTTACGGTAGACATCTCCCAGATGACCATCGCGATCCTGATTGCAACGGTAGGCGCATCGTATGCGATTTTTGGTGGCCTGCGGGCTGTTGCGGTTTCCGACACCTATAATGGCATTGGTTTATTGATCATGGGGCTGGTGGTTGTAGTCCTGGCTTTGGTGGCCATCGATTTTGATTTTAGCGGTGTGCCTGCCGAACGCCTCACGCTGATTGGTGATAATGATTCGGATATCCCCTGGCATACCCTGTTTACCGGAATGCTCTTTATTCAGGTGTTTTACTGGGGAACGAATCAGAATATTACCCAACGGGCGCTGGCGGGTAAGTCTTTAAAAGAAGCACAGAAGGGTGTTTATGCGACGGCGCTGATTCGTCTGTTGATTATTCCACCTATGGTGGTGCTCCCGGGTGTCGTTGCCTATAAATTATATGGTGATATTGGTGATGCGGCCTATGGCACCTTGGTAAAAGATCTGCTGCCCGACTGGCTGGCTGGTGCTTATGCGGCGGTCATGCTCGGGACTATCTTGAGCACTTATAACAGTATTCTCAATGCTTCGGCGGCACTTTATGTTTGTGATATTCACGAGAAATATATCAATCCTGAAGTGGGTGTGAAAAAAATCAGTATCGTGGTGTCTTTGTTGATGGTTATTCTCTCGATTGTCATGGTGCCTGTTTATATGGATTCAAAGGGCATTATGGCGTTGATGCAGCAACTGAATGGTCTGCTCTCCATGCCCATATTGGCGGCGTTTATCACAGGTCTTGCATTTAAAGAGGTTGATGCGAGAGCCATTATTGCAACGGTAGTTTTTGGCAGTTGCCTCTATGCCGGCTTTACCTACATTTGGGCGCCATTCCACTTTATCCATATGATGTTTATCACTTTGGTTTGCAGCGTGGCATTTGCCTTGGTGACGAATCGTATTGTGTTCAAGCAGCAAGCCAGTTGGCGCTTTGGTCTTACGTAGTCCATTTGAGAAATTTTTCAGTAAGGCGCTAGGGGATTTTCAGTGCTGAGCAGTCCTAGTTTAGGAATGCACGGAATTGGCAGGTAGGTAATTCATTGGTAAAGAGTAAATTTTTGGTATTGCTTGTCGCATTGGGGGGCTTGTGTGTGAGTGCTTTCACGCAAGCCGAGCAGGATGTTCGAGTAGCATTTATGCCGGATATCCACTTCCATAATGTTTATGGAGATTTTCAGGACAAACAGTTCAGTGGTGTAAAGAACCCTCTCAATGGTAAGCCTGCGACTATCCGCACCATGGCGGCTCAGCTGAAGTCGACGCGTCTGTTTAATGAAAGTTACTTCGCCCTGCGTGCCGCTTTGGACGATGTCGTAAAGCGGGGCGTTAAGTTTGTTGCGCTCCCCGGGGATTTCAGTGATAACGGGCAACCCTTGCATATGCGTGGGCTTCTGAAGGTATTGCAGTACTACGAGCGGCATCATGGCTTGATGTTTTTTGCGGCACCGGGTAATCACGATCCGGTCAGGCCCTATACTCGCCCGGCGGGAGCCGATGATTTTCTTGGCCGTGATGGTCATCCCCAAGCCATATACAGTCCCGGAAGCGCCGCGTGTCCACGCAAAGGCAAAGCTCGTGCAGGTGTGATCTGCAGTGAAGAAGTGGCTGAATTGGGGTATCGTGAAATCATTGGGCACTTGGAGACCATGGGTTTTATGCCCCGGCCCAATTATCTACATTGGGAAACTCCTTTCGATTATGTATCCCTCAAGTCAAAAGGCCCATCAAACTACGGTTATAAACAGGCTTTAAGTAAGGCTGAACTGACACAGCGGCAATATCAAATTTGCCAACAGAAACACGAACAAAAGATTTGCCAGCAACAGATAGATGCCAGTTATTTGGTGGAGCCGGTTCCTGGTCTATGGTTGTTGTCGATTGATGCCAATGTTTACGTGCCAGAATCGATTGACGCCGATGGGAATGTTAAGAGCGCCGGTTCAGGCAATGCCGGTTACAAGGCAGTGCTTAAGCACAAGCCTTTTTTACTGGATTGGATTCGTGATGTTGCCAAGCGAGCAGAGCAACAGGGCAAAACACTTTTGTCTTTCAGCCACTTTCCCATGGTGGAGTTTTATGACAACCGTTCGGATCTGATTAACACGGCTTTTGTTCCGGGCAGTATGCAGATGCAGCGCCGTCCCGGAGAAGAAGTCAGCCATCAGTTGGCCAAAACAGGTTTGCGCGTGCATATCGCAGGTCATATGCACATTAATGATACCGGCTTAAGACGTTATTCAGATGGCCACTATTTACTGAATATTCAAGCCCCGAGCCTGGCAGCTTACGTGCCTGCGTATAAATTGCTGAGTGTCAAAGCTGGCCGTAAGTTGGATGTGAAAACGATTGTGCTTGAAGACGTTCCTGATTTTGATCAGCTATTTGAGCTTTATCGTTTTGAGCGTCGACAATTGTTGGTGGCTGGGAAGCCCGCTTGGGACGCTTCGATTTTGGATGCCAAAAACTACCGTGAATTTGCCAAGCATCATTTGCATGGTTTGGTAGAACAGCGTTTTCTTGATAATGATTGGCCCAACGATATCCGCCAGTCAATGTTGCACTGGAATGGACTGGACTTGCTCAGTTTTAACTTTCTGATGCTTGAGTCCGAGACTTCCAAATTGGAAGACTGGCGGGCATCCAAGGCATGGCAGCAAGCCAGGAAACTGGTGAAGGCATTTTGCAAGCGACAGGGAATGAATTGTCGAGACTATGAACGCTGGCGATTCAAAGACTTCGTTCATGATTTGTATCGTCTGCGCAATGCTGACAGTCTGGCACTTGATGATATTGGTCAGTCACGTATGAATCAGTACTTGTTTCTGTCGAAAGCGGCCAAAGCGCGCTTATACACCCAGGCCAGTAAGCCGTTTAACAATGCTGCATATAAAGATCTGCTCACTCGCATGGCCTACATATACGATGTCTTTGAAGGTTTCAGTGAAGGGCAGGCCAGTAATCATTTTGAGCTTGATCTGGCGACCGGTTTTGTTACTCGGCAGTGATTATTGAAGGGAAAGCGCTGCCTGGCTCAGTTAGCAGCGCCTCGCCAAATATTAATCGCCAGTGAGTTCAAAGTAAGGCAGGTCATCCAGACTGACCTTCAGTTGTATTTGGGCAGGGCCTTGTAGGGTTCGGCCGTCATAGCTGTGCCATTTACCTTCAGGTAAAAATACCTTTCGGTAGCTCGCTGATTTTTCCAGAACGGGTGCCACCAGCAGTTTCTTTCCAATTAAAAACTGGTCTTTTACATTGGCGTATCCCTGATGGGGAAAATCATATTCCATTAAACGCATAATCGGCTCGCCAGTTTTGGCTGATTTGCGAGCTTCGTTCAGTATAAGTGTTTTGAATTTTTCTCTAATTTCAACGGCTTGTTTAATTCGTTGCATGTTTTCCGAGCTCAAAACTCTCCACGGAGCGACGGAAAACTGCATCATGGGCATTAAGGCATGCGCCTGTGCGGAACGGACTATCAGTTCCTGATCCATGGTAGCGCCATTGAGAAATGCCTTGAATTGACCACCGCCTATCATGTCCGGGCAGGAAAAGGGGTATCCCATAATGCCCATAAGGTTCATCTGCGGAACCAGCTTGCGAAGGTCTTCCCAGCTATGATCTTTATCGCGTAAGCGTTGCACAAGCGCCTGACCGCCCATTTTCCAGGTTGCGCGATACTCATTGAAAGGGTAATTCAGGCCAATTTTTGAAAACGCTTCCGTTTGTTGATTTGGGCTCAGTTGGCCAAAGCTTTTTCCAATTTGATAAAACTCCGGGTCGCCAGCATCCAACTTAAAGCCATCAACCTTGTATTCTGCCTGCAGATAATCCAATTCGGTTTGAAACCATTGCTGATCAACTGGATTAGACAAATCCAGCACAGCGCTGCGGCCATTCCACCAAGGCACCATGACCGGGAGGGCTTGTGGGGTCTCTTCGCGCAGCAGACCACCTTTCGCCTCTAGGTGGCGATATTCAACAGAATCGCCACTGACAAAAGGTGCAACCCATAGCATCACTTTGAAACCCATCTGGTGCAACTCTGTCATCATGGCTTTGGGATCAGGAAAACGCGCGGGATGGAAACGCCATTTGCCATAAGCTTCCTGCCAGATATCGTCGATCATCAATACGCCGGGAGGGAGCCCGTGATCAATAATCGAACGGGCGTATTTCAGGATGTCTTGTTGGTTCTGATTGTAAGTGAGTTCGATCCAGGTATTGTATTGCGGCGCGGTGAACAGTAAGTCAGCGGGCATTTTCCCCGATGGCGGAAAGTACTTATTGGAGGCGTAGAGATAAGCTTCTTTCAGATTTTCACCAGGACGGGAGTGTTCGATATCAGAATTGCCTTTAAGTTGCGCCATCTTGCCTTGATATTGCAGGCTAAACGCTTTTTCGGACCAAACTACGTGACCATTGGCCGAGAGAAGAAGAGGCTGGGCTTGATTGCCATAATTATTCGCGTTTAAATCGGCCTCAAAGGGCTCCTGCAGGGGCATCTTTTCGCCCTGTGAAACAATGCCGAGCCACCAGCTTTCCTGTGTGCTTAGAGACCTTGTTTTTTCAGCAAGCGCTACACTGCTGCCAAGTGCGATAAGCGCAAGCAGTGGCTTAATACTATTGAACTTTAATTGCATATTGGTTTTCCTGGCGGATATAAAAGCCCGATCAAGAAAACCGAGCTTGGAATTGAACAACAACGGTTACAGCAAATAACAGAATTTGGAAAGTGCTCAGTGATTATGTGATTTTATAATGTGATCCAGTGCTTTTTTTGAGGCTCTAACGGCCTCAAGAGGGCTAAGCCCAAGCGGGTACTCTTCCTGTTCCAGTACAATCCATTCAATGCCGCCAACCTCGATGCTGGCTTTGAGCACTTCCGCCCAGTCATTGTCATCTTGCCCGATAATTGGGTATTTACCCTCGATGGGTTTTGCCAGCTTCGCTTTGTAGTGAGCGGTGAGCATTCTTCCAGGATAACGTTTTATATAATCCACAGCGTCTTTTTGGGCTTTGTTGATCCAACCTATATCCAGTTGAAGAATAAAGTTATCAGGTGTGCCTTTGGCAATAGCGTCCCAGAAGGTATGATTTTTATAACGATCGAACTCCTTTTCGTGGTTGTGAAAACCAAAACGAAAACCGCGCTGATTCAACGCAGTATTGATTCGATTCAATTCCTCAATAAAGCCTTCGATTTCTCTACTTTGGTAAGCGCGTTCATCATAGGGCAAAACCAGAATATTCACGCCCATTGCCTTGAAGAAATCAGCTGTTTGAGGGAGGTTTTCAGGACTAAGACTCTGGGTACTTACGTGAGCAGCACTGATTCTTAAATTTTGATTGGAAAGAAACGCCCGAAGACCCGCTGGGTTGTTCTGGAATGGGCCAAAATCGCCCGCTAATTCGACACCATCAAAGCCCATGGCGGATAATTTTTTCACGGTTCCGTTGAAGTCATTTTTTACATCATCTTTCAGCGACCATAGCTGAATACTCACAGGTGGCATTGCCCGATGATTGTGTTGTTCGGCATGACTGGCGCCGGCCAATATCGTGCAAAACAGGATCAGTAATTGAGGTTTTAACAATTTAGGCATTTTGAAGGTTCCTGTTGTTGCATCTAGGCTGTGGCAGCTTGTTTTTGTTTGAGTCTAAATATTGCCAGCGCTGCGAAGGCAATGATCAGTACCGCTGGAAAGATGACTAACTGAGAAAGTACAGCCTGACCCGCAAGCAACTCAATATTGGTGCTATCCATTTGGCTGGCCTGCTTTCGTGCGCTATCAATCCAACCACCAATGACCGGGTTCCAGAGACTGACGGCGAACATACCTGCGCCACCCATCAGGCTTAGGCCCAATGCGCCACTTTGAGGAATGTTCTCAGCAACAAAGCCCAGCATAGTTGGCCAGAAATAGGTAACCCCCAGAGCAAAAACGATGGCGCTGATGTACACCATAGCACCACTGGCGACGCTCATGCTGTAGATTCCTGCGCAGGCAAAGACTGCGGAAAGGAGCAATACCCCAACAGGATTAAAACGGTTAATAAGAGGGCCGGCGAAAAAACGACCTATCGCCATCAACCCCGTAATCATCGCGAGGATAAGCATTGGTGAGGCGCCCGAGGCTCCCAGAATTTTATCGATCCATTGCTGGGTGCCCAATTCGGTGGTGGCGGTTAATGTCATGCACAACACCATAAATAAAAACAGGGGCGAAAAGAGGGCTTTGATATTTTCGCTGGTTGAGTGACTGATTCCGTTGGCGCGGGGCAGCGATTGTTGCAGCAACATTAGACCATAAGCCAGAGTTGGAATGATCATAATGGCGATTTGCAATTGCCAACCCAGTCCTGCGTCAGTCATGAACTTGGAACACAAGGCGCCTACGACAATACCACCGGGGAACCAGACGTGGAAACGGTTGAGCATTGTGGTTTTTCGGTCTCGATAAATGTCGGCAATCAAGGGATTACACGAGGCTTCTACGGAGCCATTGGCAAAGCCGATGAACAGCGTCGAAATCAGCAAGCTCCAGAAACCGGAGGCACTGATGGTCAAACCCAGGCCGAGCAGGTGGCAAACAAAGGCCAGTTGCAAGAGTTTTTTGGGGCCAACAAAATTGTAAACAGCACCGCCAAATAATGTCGCCAGGGGAAACCCTAAAAAGGCCATGGCATTGATCCAGCCGAGTTGGGTATCACTGAGGTTAAACTGGTTCCCCAGCTGGCCGAGGATTCCCGCGCGTATTGCGAAGGTCATCGCGGTTACCAACAGGGCCAGACAACACATGATGAATAGGGGGCTGTGGCTTGAGTCTGAATTTATTGTTGTTGTACCCATGAAAAACCTCGTTTTAGTTATTTTTTTCAAGCAAGCCTAAGAGGCTTTGGTTCAAGCGCTTGTCGGTGTCGACCGCCGCAAAATCATCGAAGGCCTTGTCTGTTGGCCTGATAAGATGCGACTGAATAAACTCGGCGCCTTCGCGAGCACCATCTTCCGGATGTTTGATGCAGCATTCCCATTCCAGTACTGCCCAGCCTTTGAATCCGTATTGGGTCAGCTTGGAGAAAATGGCTTTAAAGTCGATTTCGCCATCACCGAGCGAACGAAACCTGCCGGGCCGCTCCAGCCAGGGCTGATAGCCGCCATACACGCCCGAACGCCCGTTGGGATTGAATTCGGCATCTTTGACATGAAAGGCTTTGATGCGGCTGTGATAGATATCAATAAAGGCCAGGTAATCCAGTTGTTGTAAGACGAAGTGACTGGGATCATAGAGTATATTGGCACGCGGGTGATGATCGACGGCCTCAAGAAAGCGATCAAAGCTGGCGCCGTCGTGCAAGTCTTCCCCTGGGTGTAACTCATAGCAGAGATCCACGTCGGCCTGTTCGAAAGCATCGAGGATCGGTAGCCAGCGCTGGGCTAATTCTTCAAAGCCTTCTTCGACCAGGCCGGCTGGGCGTTGCGGCCAGGGGTAAACTGTAGGCCAGAGCAGGGCACCGGAAAAACTGGCATGAGCCTTGAGCTCTAAATGCGCACTGGCTTTGGCTGCGGCCTTCAATTGTTGAATGGCCCACTCGGTACGCGCTTGGGGCTTACCTCGTAATTCCGCTGGGGCGAAACCATCGAACATTTTGTCGTATGCGGGATGCACCGCCACCAGCTGCCCCTGCAGGTGAGTGGACAGCTCGGTAATTTGCAGGCCCTGTTGCTCGACCATGCCTCGAATGTCGTCGCAGTAAGCCTGGCTGTCGGCCGCCTTGTCGAGATCAAAAAAACGCTTATCGTTGCTCGGCAGCTGAATACCCTTGTAGCCCAAGCTTGCCGCCCACTGACAAATATTCTGTAAATTGTTGAACGGTGGTTCGGTGCCCATAAACTGCGCAAGAAATATGGCGGGGCCTTGAATGTTATTCATGAAATATCCATTGGGCTGAGTTTGAAATCATGCCATTTTTGCGTCGAAGCGCTGGCAGCGACCGTATTTTCGATAAAAGCCATGCCGCGCACGGCCTGTTCAATACCGGGTACATCAAGAGCGGCGAGGGGCATTTCGCTTTGCCATAGCTCGGCCCGCAACTGCTGGGAGAACTGTCGATAAATGTTGGCGAAGGCTTCTAAAAATCCTTCGGGATGACCCGCAGGCGTTCGCATATTGGCTTGACTCAATGGCGACATGGTACCTACGCCGGCTTGCAGCAATTGACTGGGCTGATCGGCGAAACTGATTCGCAGTTCATTGGCATTGAGGTGTTGCCACTCCAGGCTGGCTTTGTCGCCGTAAATACGAATTTTAAGATTGTTCTGCTCACCCAGGGACACCTGACTGGCGAGTAAAACACCCCTGGCCCCATTGTTAAAACGTAGGAGAACGGTTCCGTCATCATCAAGGCTGCGCCCATCAACGCAGCTGTTCAGATCCGCGCAAAGTTGCGTGATTTCAAGGCCGCTGATGTATTCGGCTAAATTGGCGGCGTGCACACCAATATCTGCCATGCAGCAGCTAATGCCACTGCGCGCCGGGTCCATCCGCCACTCTGCTTGTTTGCTGTTCTCATTGTCTTTGCTGGACAACCAGCCCTGGGGATACTCGACTACAATTTTGACAATACGTCCGAGTTCACCTGTGGCTACACGGTGCTTGGCCTCTTTGACCATGGGATAGCCATTGTAGGTATGGGTCAATGCAAAACGTACATCGTTCTTGGCGATGATGTGCTGTAATTCCAGTGCTTCCGCCAAATCAAGTGTGGCGGGCTTATCACAAACAATATGAAAACCGTGTTCGGCCGCCAGCTTGGCAATTGGGAAGTGCAGGTGATTTGGCGTAACAATGGCAACTAAGTCCATTCGCTGTTCGGGCCCAAGCTTGGCTTCCTGGAGGATCATGCTGTGGTAATCAGCGTAGCAACGTTCAGGGTCGAGATATAAACTTCTGCCGAAATTCATGGACTTTTGTGGATCTGAGCTGAAGGCACCGCAAACCAGCTCGATCTCATTGTCCAGTTGCGCGGCAATGCGGTGTACCTCACCAATAAACGCTCCCGGGCCTCCGCCCACCATGCCCAGTCTTAGTTTTCGCATCTGCTCCTCAATTTATCGAACGATTCGGGATACTTTTATGATAATGAAATGGCTTTTTGGGTGTTAAGATAAAATCGGTTTTGAATGCGACAAAATCGGCGCTTGTTTAATTATCATATTTATATGTGCTAACCTGCCAATCATAACTGATAGGGTTTATTCCAAATGTCAGAATCTGAAAATAGAGAAAATAGCCTGGATCTCATTGACCAGTACAGCGTACGCCAGATTATTCAGATGTTTGATCTGATGCCGGATATTTTGTTCTGGGTGAAAAATGCTGATGGTCAAATTGTGTATGGCAATGCCTACTTTCTTGAGCATATTGGTGTGCAGAACCTATCCCAGGCGATCGGTTGTACCGACTATGACTTTTCTCCTCCGCACATTGCCCGACAGTTCAGTGTGGACGATCAAAAGGTCATGGCGGGAGAGATCGTTAACAATCGCCTGGAAATGAATATCACCCAGACGGGCGAAATGGCCTGGTTTACCACTTCCAAACGCCCCTTGCTTGATTCTGAAGGAAAAGCAATTGGTTCGTATGGCGTGTCCCGGCATTTGGAAAAAACGTCATTGAGCTTATCCGGTATGGATGCATTGAAAATACCTGTGGATTTTATTCGCTCGAATTATATGAATGAGATCTCTCTCGAAAACTTGGCCGACATTAGCCATCTGTCTATCAGTGCATTGGAACGTCGATTCAAAAAGCACTTGGGTAAAACTCCCAAACGTTTTATCAATGAGGTCCGCTTGGAAAATGCCCGTCGCCTATTGGTCGAAACCACTCAGTCTGTCGCGAGTGTAGCCAATGCCGTGGGTTTCACCGACCACAGCTACTTCAGTAAACAATTTAATGGTCTGTTTGGCCAGTTGCCCTCAGCGCTGCGGAAGAGTCACATGCGAGCCGAGATGAAACCTTCGTGAAGGTGCTGTTGAGTATAAGTGGTTGAGAACAGAAAAATACCAAAAACAATAAGGAGCAAAGATGGAACGCCGAGAATTTATTAAAGGTACGGGGTCTGCATTGGGTTTGGCCGGGTTGATGGCTTCCGGGGTGGGTTCTGCAGAATCCGTGCCGAATGCTTCTCTGTCTTACCAGTATCAACTGAACTACGCCCCTCATCTGGGTATGTTTAAACATTTAGCGGGCGATGATCCTATTGATCAACTGAACTTTATGGCCGATATGGGTTTTAAAGCGTTTGAAGACAATGAGATGAAATCCCGCAGTCTTGATTTGCAGAAAAAAATGGCCGAGACACTGCGTATGCGTGAGATGACGATGGGTGTTTTTGTCTGTCATAAGATTCACTGGCACAAGCCCAGCCTCAGTTCCGGTGATGCGGATTACCGTGAAGCATTTTTGAGTGAGGTGCGGGAATCGGTAGAGGTGGCCAAGCGCTTGAACGCACGTTGGATGACAGTTGTACCTGGGCATGTCGATTTGCGACAGGATATGGGGTATCAAACGGCGAATGTTATCGAGGCGTTGAACTATGCATCGGATATTTTGGAGCCTCATGATATGACGATGGTGTTGGAACCTTTGAATTTCCGTAATCACCCGGGCTTGTTCCTGACCAAAATCGCCCAGGCTTATCAGATCTGCAAGGCAGTCGACAGCCCCAGCTGTAAGATCCTATTTGATGTTTACCACCAGCAAATCCAGGAGGGTAATATCATTCCTAATATAGATCGGGCCTGGGATGAGATTGCGTATTTTCAAATTGGCGATAATCCTGGCCGCAACGAACCAACGAGTGGTGAAATTAACTATTTGAATATCTTCAAACATATTCACCAAAAAGGCTTCAAAGGCATTTTGGGTATGGAGCATGGTAATGCGGGTGAAGGAAGTGAAGGTGAGTTGGCGGTGATCAAGGCTTACCAGGAATCTGATCGTTTCTAAAGATCAGAATGCTTGTGAAAAAAGCGCTCAGGGCATATTTGAGCGCTTTTATTTTATAAAGCTTTGATTTTCAGGTTGCGAAACCACACCGGATCGCTGTGATCCTGGAGACCAATGAACCCCTCCTTGGCGACATTGGCCCAATCCGAATTTAAGCTGGGAAACTTACTGCCGGCGACCAACGCTTTCCACTGCTCCGTATCCAGTTGATAGCTGAGTACTTTCACTCCATTTTGAATGTGGCTGACCTGGCGATCATTCACTATGATTTCAGCCTGATTCCATTCGCCAGCGGGCCTGGCATTTTGTGGCCTGGCAGGGATCAGGTCATACAGAGAGCCGGCTTGTCGGTTACCGTTTTTACCTTTGTTGGCATCCGGGTGACCGATGTTGTCGAGGATTTGCATTTCCGGTGCTGTGCGCCAGATGTAGTCTCGGTCTCCAAAACGATCATCCCTAGGTTCCTGACCGAGATAAAATATTCCGGAATTGCCTTTTTCGGAAATCTTCCATTCGAGCTTGAGGTGAAAATTTTTAAAAGGCTTGTGGTAAACAATATCTCCGCGGTCCTGCTTTTGCAGGGCTGACATATTCGCTTCACCAACCATGTGCAATAAGCCATCTTTGATCAGCCAGGCGCTGGGGAGCTGACTTTTTTTATAGCCTCGCCAAAGTGTTGCATTTTGACCGTCAAACATCAGTTCCCAGCCATCGCTTTGTTCTTCTGGCGTTAGCTGATTGTAAGCTTGTTTCATAACAAGGTTCTTGCTCTGGCTGTGAGGGTTTTGTGGTGTTTGGCTTTGGCTGACCGCACTAACGCTGAGTAGCGTGATCAGCAAGACACTTGCGAGCCTTATATCAGGTTTCGGGATATTCATTTATAACGACCACACTTTGGTATTTTCGTCGGCTTTGAAATCTCCATCGTATTCACCGGGGATGGGAAGGTAGGCCAGGTGCTGTTCACCAATGGTTTCAGAGGTAAAGTATGCCTGGATAGTTAATTCACGCATGCTGATCAGAAAGCTGTATAAGGCATAATCGACTTTATCTTGCGGCTCGGGTTCGCCTTTCTTGATCAGTTCCAGTAAGCGCTGTTCCTCGGCTTCAGGGAGATCATAAAGTGAATGCACAAACTCACTCTGTTGTGTTGCTTCGGATTGCGAAAACTGACCGTGATGTTGTTTCCGGAAACGTAAATTAAACATTTCGATCCCGAGTTGAAAGCGCTTGGCTTGCTCGGCTGAGAAAATGTCTTTGTATAATAAATCAATGAATTGAGGCACGGCGACATCGAGAGCGCCAGGTGATTCGGTGCGCGGTAGAATAATATCCGCGCAGCGGCTGATGATCTCGGCTTCTTTGGGGCTGAAAAACTCGGGACTCCATTCCAGAGCAGCTTGGCTCTGCGTCTGGCAGCCCTGTAACAGGCTCCCCAGAGTACCGGTTGAAACAACGGCGCCAGTACTTAATGCGAAGGTTTTTAATGCTTCTCTTCTGCTGATAGCGCTCATGTTATAGCCTCTTATTTTTGATTTGCTCAGCGGCGTAATTGGCCGCTCTGGCGGAGAATGCCATATAGGTGAGAGATGGGTTCTGACAAGCTGAGGATGTCATAAAAGCGCCATCGGTCACAAATACATTCGGGACACTGTGAACTTGATTGTATTTGTTGAGCACTGAAGTTTTCGGGTCGTGTCCCATGCGAGCTGTCCCCATCTCGTGAATGCCTATGCCGGGACCAATTTCGTTCTCAAAGGTCTTAACGTTTTTAAAGCCGGCATCTCTCAAAATCTTTTCCGAGCGATTCCTCATGTCCTCGCGCATTTTCAATTCATTGGCTTTAAGCTCTACGTCGAAGGTTACGGTGGGTAAGCCCCATTTATCGGTTTTCTCATAATCCAGGTACATTTTGTTATCGTGATCTGGCAGGTATTCCCCAAAGGCCATCATTCCTATTCGCCATGGTCCGGGAGCCGTAAGCTCTTCTTTCAAGCCTTTGCCAATACTCAGTTCGCGAATGCCGCGTGTCCAGTTTTCCCGGCTGGCGCTGCCCTGATAACCGTAGCCACGAATGAATTCAACTTTTTCAGAATGCTCGCTGAGGTTTTGAAATCGAGGAATATAAAAACCACTGGGACGTCGGCCCTTATAGTAATCCTCACCAAAGCCTTCAACCTGGGCAGTCGCACCGATGCCCAAATGATGATCCATCATATTATGACCCAGTTCGCCGCTGTCATTACCCAAACCGTTGGGGAAGCGGGCGGATTTGGAATTCAACAGGATTGCTGTTGAGGCGACCGCTGAGGCACAGCAGAAGATAACTCTGGCCCGAACGGTATATTCCTCGTGGGTTTCTGCGTCGATAACTCTCACACCGGAAGCTTTTCCGGTTTCTTCATCATAGATGATGGAGTGGACAATGGCATTTACCTGAATATCCAAATTGCCGGTTTCCTGTGCGGCAGGCAGCGTAGAGGAAAGGCTACTGAAATACCCACCAAATGGGCAACCTCGCATGCAGCGATCGCGGAATTGACAGGGCGTACGATGTTTAAATTCTTTTGTCGGATCGGTTAAATGTGCGGTGCGGCCAGGGGTAAGGACACAGTCAGCGTGATGATTCGCTATGTTTTCCTGCAATAGCTTTTCTACGCGATTGAGATCCATGGGGGGTAAAAATTTACCATCGGGCAGCTGTTCGAGGCCAATATTCAGGCCGCTAACGCCAATAAACTGCTCCACATGGTCATACCATTTTTTGATATCGTTGTAGCGCACAGGCCAGTCTACGGCGATTCCTTCTTTTTTGTTGGCCTCGAAATCCATTTCGCTGAGGCGATAGCTTTGTCGTCCCCAGGTAATTGAACGACCGCCAAGGTGATAACCCCGTATCCAGTCGAAACGTTTGACTTCGTTATAGGGATGTTCGTGGTCGTTCACAAACCAGTGAGCGTGTTGAGGGCGGTGAACATAACCAGAGCGAGCTTGCTTGTATTGGGCTTCCATTTCCGCCGGAGTGTTTCGGCCCCGGTATTTTTGATCCCAGGGATCATCGTGAGCGGTGGTATAGTCTTTGATATGCTCAACTTTTCGGCCACGTTCGAGAATCAGGGTTTTCATGCCGTTTTCACACAGCTCCTTGGCTGCCCAACCCCCTGAAATTCCACTGCCAATCACGATAGCGTCAAATTGCTTGGATAAATCTGCTGTTTTCATTAGTTTCGCTTCTTAATTTCTACAATGAGACCTGATTTTTATTATTGGATTTATTGTATGTTCCCAGAGTCCGAGGTGTTAAGAGGAAATCGGCCTTTTTATGCGAGAAAATCGGCGTGATTTTTTGATCAGTTAATGTTCACCTCTTCAGGCCTTACGATACAAGCCTTGTGCCGGGAAGACGGCAATATATTGGAGTATTCAGAGTCGCGATAGTTCGGGGCTCTGTACGCTTTCCTGGTCGATATCATGATGCAGCGTAGGCGCTGACAAGCGGGGAAATGAGAAGGTCGGCTGCTTTGTGATCGAGGAGCTGATCCAGAGTGGAAAAAGGGGGAGTGTAAAACTCCCCGTAAGAAGAGAGGATTTAGAACTCGTATTTAACAGACAATGTAAAGGCGCGACCAAAAATTGGGCGAGCCAGGTATACCGAACCCGTATCGGTGCTTGTAAATTGCCCAGCACGAGGATTCCCCTCGGTGAGGCCAATTTCGTTGTCCAGGTTTTTACCCGAGAAAATCAATCGGAGATTGTCATCCAGTTGGTAGCTGGCACCAATATTCCAAACACTGTATTCAGGCAGTATTCGACTGTTGGCAGCGTCGACATATCGATCCGAGTTGTATTCATATTCAAGGTACAAACGAAGCTGATCATCCAGAAGGTTCAGGGCTGGGCGCAGTCGCATGGCAAAGTCCGGGATGCGAATAGGGCGGTTTCCGGTAAAGCTCACCTGTGTCACATTATTTTGCTCATCTACCTGATTAAACTCGAAATCTTTAAATTCGGCGTCTTGCCAGGTAATGGTTGCGGCGATATCGAACAGCTCTGTTGGACTCCATACGGTTTCCAATTCCAGCCCCAGTGTTTCCGTCTTTGCGAATTCACGCTGTGTACTGGTGCTATTGGTGGCGGAATCAAAAATGGTGTTCGTGAATTCAACATTGTCGAATTCGGAATAAAACACTGTTGCAAACAAGCTAAGTTCTTCACTCAGTAATTTATAGCCTGTTTCCAACTGGGTGATGTCCTGAGCTTGAATGTCTCGATTTGGATTCAGGCGGAAATCAGCGCTGTTTGGTAGGCGGAAGGCCTTGGTATAGCGAGCAAAGAGGGCGCTGTCTTCATTCAGGGCGTAGTTGCTTCCCACGGTCCAGGAAATATCATTAAAGCTGCGATCGAAGGGAACAAACTCTCCATTTCCAGCGGAAACATTATCATCGGCCAGCGTACTGCTGTCCCCCAGATCGAAGTTGCTCGCCCGTTCGGCGACGCCTCGAACGTCGATTTCTTCCCATCGGATACCCAGGTCAATACGCAACTCATCGTTCAACACCCATTCATCAGCAATATAGAATGCACTTGCGCGGCCTTCATCGTCTGCTTGCTGGTAACGGGAGCCGTATCGCAAAACGCCATTGTCTGTGACTGAACCGACAACATTGCCAGCAGCATCAATGGCGAGAACATCTACCAACGCAGGCTGTGACTTAACATCGCTCAAATAGGTTGCGGCATGTCTCTGGAATTCCCGATCGTAATTTGCAAAATACACGCCGAAAGTCAGGTTATGCGTCTGCTCACCAATATTGACACTGGTGCCGAGTTGGAAGTCGTTGATAAATTCGCGTAAGGGTGTTTTGACCGAGGTGAAGTTGTGAGTCATCAACAGTCCATTGCCATTACTGTTGGCGGGAACCACATCACCACTGGTGACATACTGGGCACGAATGTCTACGGCATCGCTAAAAGCGGCGAGTGCATTATTTCGATAGGCATCCAGGCTGCTGGCGGCGGCGTTCGGTGTGTTTGGAAATGCCGAATTGCGTGAAATATCCGAGTCGCGCACACGGGTTCGGTTTATTAGTGTCCAGTCGTCATTGAGTTCGTATTCAAAATTAACGGTAAATTGCGAAAGTTGAACATGGGTGCCATCACTCAAATCTTCAATACGGTTACCATCCGGGAGCTTTAAGGTAAAATTCTGCACCTGTGGACTTAAGGTGGTTCCGGTATTTGGATCGAAACCGGGAATGCCTGCGGGGTCGCCAGAACCATCGTTCGTCAGTGGCAATGGTAGGGCAAAGAAGTTGCGGTCGTTCAAGTGGCGGTAACTGATGTCGAGACGGCCTTTGTCCATTTCTCTGGATAAGGTTACTCGGAATTGACCACCGTCATTGGCGGTGAAGCCTGGCTCACGAATGCTGTCGTCCGTACGATAGTACCCTCCCAGGGCAATTTTCCAGTCATCATTGATTGGCCCACCGTAGAAAAAATCGCCACGACGCAAACCGTAATCGCCTACGGTCATTTTGATGCTGCCTTCCGGGGTATCGCTGCCTTTTTTGGTAATGACATTGATAATGCCACCGGGTGCATTACTGGCGAAAATGGAGGATGGACCACCGCGCACAGCTTCGACCAGTTCCACAGTATCATCCAGACGAAAAACCTGGTCGGCATTCAGCCAGCTCAAGCCACTGTCGTGCTGCAGCGGTAGGTTGTCTTCATACAACGCCACAGAGCCAAAGCCATCAACCGGAATGCCACGGGCGCGCACATTACCGTTCGCTTCGCCTCCGGAAGCTTCAACCCAGAGACCGGGAACGGCCTTCAGAAAATCGGTCGCGCTTAACGGAGCCTGGCTTTCAATATCGTCGGCAGACTTAGTGGTCACAGAGTGGCTAATATCCATCTTGGTTGTATCACCAGCGCCAGCACGGCCGGTGACGACCACTTCTTCCAGATGCAGAGCATCGTTGTTTTCACTTTGTGCAAAGCTTGGTATTGAACCCATTGCTACGGCGGCAACGGCTGCGGCCAAAACGGTTTTTTGACTTGGGAACCAGCCAGTATGACATCTCATTATCGACTCCAAAATTGACAATAATTTATAGGTATTATTAGGACGCCGCCTATAGGCAGGAGGCCGTCACGGGTATTTACCGTACGCGCTTTCATTGGGGGAAAGTAATACTATTTGTGGAAGCAAATATAGATTTTCTCTATATCTTTTGATGTGAATAATATGATGATTGATTTGGTTTGGCGTGAAAAATCAAGATTCATAGAATCGCGCAAAGCGAGAATACTCGAAAGAGGATGGCCACTGCCGAGGTGTTTCGATAGCGGCCAGAAGGGAGATTCAACAAAATGTTTCAGCCGGCGGAAATCCGGCTTATTGAGTTAAAAGACAATATTGCCAGGGTTTCAGGGTAAGCTTTGAATCGTGAAAATCTTCCGCTGCTTGTGGTGAGGAAAGCGTGTTCCATGTTGGCGGAAGATCCAGGCACTGTTCACGAGAACTCAGATTAAACACTCCTAGAAGCGTTTCTTCGCTATTGCTTCGGGTAAACATCAGTACGTCATCACAGCTATTCTGAAATTGAATGTCGCCATTAATCAGGGCTGAATGTTGTTTTCGGTACGCTGAAAATTGTCGAACAAAATTGAGCAAACTATCACGATGGTTTTGTTCAGAAACAGCCTTGTTTAAGTGTGCTTGAGGAATCGGTAGCCAGCTAGTGCCGTTGCTGAAGCCTCCAAGCTTTTCATTGCTCCAGACCATTGGTGTGCGACAACCATCGCGCCCTTTATACTCGGGCCAGAAGGCTATGCCAAAGGGATCAGCCAGTTCTTCCAATTTCAGCTCCGCTTCATCTAAGCCCAGCTCCTCACCCTGATAAATGCAGAAGCTTCCACGCAAGCACATCAGAACGCATAGCATTTGCTTTGCAAAGCGTGTTTTGTCTTCGACATCGTGCCCCCATCGGCTAATGAAACGGGTGGCATCGTGATTTCCGAGTGACCAGCAAGGCCAACCCCCCTCCATTTGAACCGTGGTCGTTTCGATGACCTTTCGAATGAATGCTGCAGATTTTTCTTCCCCAAGCAGGTCTGCGGTGTAACACATATGCAATCGTTGCTGGCCCTTGGTATAAGCTGCCATCGTGCCGAGGGTGTCTTCCACACTGCCAATTTCACCTAGCGAGGTACGACCGGGGTACTGATCCAGCAATTGTCGAATTTTTTCCATGAACGCAATGTTTTCCGGACGATTCACATTGTAAATCTGCGCTTGGTAACTTCGAGGGTTATCAGGATTCATGCCGCCAATTGCGAGGCTCCGGTCGCGGCTGGGATTGTCACGCAACTGCTCATCGTGAAAATACATATTGGCGGTGTCAAAACGAAAACCATCCACACCAATGTCCAGCCAGAATTTCAATACATCGAGGACCGCGTTCTGTACCTGCGGATTGTGGAAATTTAAATCGGGCTGGCAATCGAGAAAGTTGTGGAAGTAATACTGCTCACGACGAGAATCAAACTTCCAGGCGCTACCGCCAAAGAATGACAGCCAGTTATTGGGTGGCGAACCATCTGCCTTGGGGGCTGCCCAGACATACCAGTCACTATGATCGTTGTCATTATTCACCCGACTGCTTTGAAACCAGGCGTGTTGATCTGAGGTGTGGCTTAACACTTGATCGATTATGACTTTCAGACCGAGTTCATGGGCCCGTTTCACGAGCTGTTTAAAGTCTTCCAGTTCTCCGAAAATGGGATCGACGCCACGATAGTCCGCTACATCGTAGCCGAAGTCTTTCATGGGGGAAGTGAAAAACGGTGAGATCCAGATAGCGTCTGCACCCAGTTCGGCGATATATGATAGTTTTTCAATAATGCCTGGTAGATCGCCGATCCCGTCGTTGTTTGAGTCAAAAAAACTGCGCGGGTAAATTTGGTAAATGAAAGCCCCTTGCCACCAATTTTCAGTATTTACGGATGTCACAATACAATCTGTTCCAAGTTAATGTTCAGCCATCAGGGTAAACATTTCCCTTTGATTGCAGTAATACTTTTTGTACTTTAAGGTATAGGTTTTGCTTATAGGTTTGGAGTTCGGCCCCGTGGACAGACAATTAGTTCAGTTTAAAAGCATTGTGGAAATTGGCAGCTTGAATGGTGCTTCGGAAGCCTTGTATGTGAGTCAGCCCACTCTGACCCAAAATATGAAAAAACTGGAAGAACGTTTCGGTATTAAGTTATTTGAGCGCACAGCCAAGGGCATTAAACCGACGCCATACGGCCAGGTTTTGTATGATCATGTGCGTGCTATGGACAAAACCTATAAGCAGGCGATACAGCAAATCGAGGTTTTGAAACACAAAAAAGCCTTTGCCCTGCAGGTAGGAACCGGTGATGTCAGCTGGGAGTTGTGTGTTAAGGGTGCCTTGGAGGAATTTCAACGTGCTTATCCCAATGCCAGTATTCACATCGAATTTGGCAATAATCTGTACCTCTATGATCGCGCCCTGGCAGGGCATCTCGACCTGTTTTTTGGCCATGAAATTCTGGGCCTGGACAAAAAGCCGGGTATTGAGTTTATACCCATGTGGAATTCGGGTCATGGGTATTTTGTACGTAAAAATCACCCTCTTGTTGGTCGAGAGGTTGACTATGAGGAGCTCGATCGTTACCCCTGGCTCGAAGTGTCGCATCACGATTCCCGCTATATCGAGTACATTAAAAGCATCGAAAAAAACCCTCTGGAACAAGAGCGAAGGCGGCATGATGTGGCTCGGGTTTCCACCAATTCCATGGCTGCAGGTGTTACCTTTTTAAAACAGCAAGATCTGATTTTGCCGTTCCCTGAAGAGTATGCCTCTATTTTTGCTGAACAGGACATTGTTGCATTGGATGTTATCCAGGAACCGATTATTGAACGTGTAGGTTTGTACGTTGCTGACAGCGAAAAGCAGCAGATTGTTGACGAGTTTATTCGCTTTGCTCAGGCCTGTTGTTCACTTGGCAAGCCCCCCGGCTGAACCGCACTTTCTCGAATTCATCTTTCCATGTTTTAAATCCTTTCCTTGCGCCCGGTGAGCAGCCGGGTGTGCTTATATTGATCACCACCAGTGGCTAGGTGGCCTTCAGCGGTCATTCGATATTGGTTCCTGGCAGGGGTATAGGAAAAGTCTATGGCCAATAAATAAAAGGTATTACCCGCGATATAAGGCATTGTTTATATTCATCTTCTGGCGTATCACCGTCGGCCTGGAGGTTTACCAGCTTGATAATGTGATGCACCCGCTGCAGGGTTCATATTGATCGATGTTGATTATGCCCTGTGGCCTGCGGTTTTGACCCTCCGGTTCGAGTAAACACTTGAAATGCAGGGGTTCGATTTAGTGTAACTCCAACACTAAGCTTTAGTGGCCCCGACGCTGGCGGGGCTACCTTTTTTAAGAAGATGATGAATGATTTACAGCTTAAGCCACGGTGACCTGACCGCAGATTTAATGGTTGGTGAATCCATGCAGGAATTGGACGTTGAGTTTAGTAAGCGCCAGGACGGCGACCTTGTCTATCTGGATATTGAACTTAACAGTACAGTCGTACAGAAGTTTCAGGAAATCCAGCTGCAGTTGAAACTGCCTTTTGTGGATATGCATTCCTGTTGGACACCCGGTATTGTGGGGAATCCCATCTCCATCCGCAACAAAGGTATTTGTGAGTGGCGCTATGGCTTTGAAAGTAAGGTTAGCAAACTTGCTCCCGTAGCGTGTTTGTACAGTATCGACAATCACAATCGCCTGGCTGTGGCGCTTTCTGATGCAACTGAATCCGTGGTGTTCCATGTCGGGGCCTACGAGGAGGAGCGGGTTGCCCTGGTATTGCTCAAGTTCTTTTCAGAGGAGCAGCCGCCTCGTCAACATTATCGTGTCAGTTTGCGATTGGATATGCGGCCGCAAGCTTACTACCGAGCTATTCAGGATATGGCAAGCTGGTATGAAGAAGGTCGTTATCCTCATATGCCCGTACCTGAGTCAGCAAGCCTGCCGGTTTATTCAACCTGGTATGCCTTTCACAAAAACCTGCAACAAGAAGAAGTCTTGCGACAGTGTGCAGCAGCCAAAGAGCTGGGTTGCGATCTGTTGATACTTGATGATGGCTGGCAGGCCGGAGACAGTGATCGAGATTATAAATATTGCGGCGACTGGCAAGTGGATCAGGAACGTTTTGCGAATATGCGTAACTTGGTTGATCAACTGCACAACACCATTGATATGAAAGCCATGTTGTGGATGAGTGTTCCATTTGTGGGGCGTTGCAGCCAAATCTGGTCAGATTTCAAAGAGCAAATTTTATTTTATAGCGAAAAAAATGACGCCGGTGTTTTCGATCCAAGATACCCTTCTGTCAGGCAACATATTGCAAATACCTGCCAGCGCCTGCTGGCTGAGTATGATTTTGATGGTTTGAAACTGGATTTTATTGACGAATTCGATATGGCCCGGGCAGAAGGCAAAGCGTTACAGCCAGACCCGCTGCGAGATACGGAATCACTGCAGCAGGCCGTTGAAATGTTGCTGGCGGAGATCCGCTTTAGTCTGGAAGCTCTGAAAGAAGATGTTCTCATTGAGTTTCGCCAAAGCTATGTTGGGCCGGCAGTTAGGCATTACGGCAATATACTGCGTGTTCATGATTGTCCAAATGACGCCATAATGAATCGCATGAGCATTGTCGATTTGCGTTTATTCTCAGGAGACACTGCGGTGCATTCCGATATGATTATCTGGTCTCCGCAAGACAGTGTTGAAAGCGTTAGCCTGCACTTTATCAATACATTATTTGCTGTACCGCAGATATCCCCAAATGTCGACCAACTCAGCCAGCAACATAAGCAGGTTGTGAAACACTGGCTGAGTTTTTGGCAGCGCCACAAAGCCTTATTGTTACAGGGCGAGTTAACGGCGATCAATCCAGAAATGCAATACCCCATCATCAGCAGCCGTTTGGGGGATGAGATGTTAAGCGCGGTATTCGCTGAGATTCCGGTAAAGGTTTTTGATGCCGGAGAGAAATTTTTGTATCTTGTCAACGGCAGCATGAAACCACGAGTCATTGTTGAAACAGCTCAAGCACGTTCGGTCAGAGTACAAAGCTTTGATTGCAAAGGGCAGTTTCAGTCTGAACAGGATCTGCTATTGGAAGCGGGCTTGAACGAAGTTTCTCTGGCGATTTCAGGCTATGCAACGATGAGTATTTTGAATAAGGCGTAAAGGTAATGATCGAGGATTTGAAATCCAAAGCTGTTTCCCTGTGGCTGGTGTTGGCTGTGATCACATCAGCAAACTCGATTCAAGCTAAGGAAGTTAACTCGAAGAATCAACATCTTCGCCTAAATCAATTGCAATATATCGGTACTCACAATTCCTATCATATTGCCCCGGAGCAGGGAGTGGCCTTGGCGATAGCTGCTTCAAAGGCGCTTACGGCCCAACAAAAACAATACATTCAAAAATCCCTGGACACTTATCGTTATACCCATCCGAGTTTGGACGATCAGCTTCGGCTGGGGATTCGAAAATTCGAAATTGATGTTGTAGTCGATCGTGAGGGGAGGAAGTTCGCCAAGCCAGCCATTCATCAGTTGATGCAAAAACAAGGCATCGCTTTACAACACCCATTTGATCGACAGCAGGATCTTCAAAAACCCGGTTTCAAGGTTATTCATGTGCCTGACCTGGATGTGCGCAGCAATTGCAATTTATTTGTTGATTGCCTGAGAGAAATTAAAAACTGGTCGGACGCAAATCCCGGGCACTTCCCGATCAATATTCAGTTGGAGGCGAAACTGCCAGCGAACCCAGGAATGAAAATGCCCTATGCCCTGGCCGAGGTAGAGAATTTCAGCGCAGATGATTGGCGTGCGCTGGAGGCTGAAATTGCTGCGGTGTTTCCTGTCGAGCAGTTGATAAGCCCGGCCAGCATCCGAGTAAAGGGCCTCAGTACCCGAGATTCGGTATTGCAGCATGGTTGGCCGAGCCTGGCCGAAGTTGCAGGAAAGATTATGTTCAGTCTGGATAATGGTGGTGCTACCGCCGCTGGCTATCAAGAGGCGGTCGCTGCGCCCAACATCTTCCTGAGTCTCGATGAACAACATCCTCAAGCTGCATGGTTCCGCCTGAATGACAGCTTTGATCGAGATATTGATAAGTTGGTTGCAAAAGGTTTTATGGTGCGTAGCCGTGCGGATGCATCACTCAGCGAGGCGATCAACAACGACCCGAAACGCCGGGATCGGGCATTTGCCAGTGGTGCCCATTTCATCGATACCGACTTTATCTTTGCCGATAAGCGGTGGTCTGATTACGTGGTACGTTTCAAACAGCGGCCCTATGTGCGCTGCAATCCCGTGACTGTGACAACAGGCTGCCCTCTATAACTCTTTGTTTTAAAAGAGAATGTCAGCTGACTTTGGATGAACCCAGTTGCTTGCATTGGAGAAATTGGTGGTTTATTAGCCCCGTTTTAGTCTTGGAATAAAAATGCCATTAAATATTTGTGTCATGAAAATGTTTCAATATGGTATTGTTAGCCCATAAAAACTAAAACGGTAGCTCCCATGGCCATCGATATTCGAACCTGCTTCTTGCCTCACTCCCCGTTGCGTGCAGCCTGGAAGAGCCGTGGGAAGGTGGTAAATTTCCATGTCTGATAAATCTTCCAAGCCTTCTGGATCACATGATGGGGTCTTGAGTCGGACCTTTCTGGAGAATATTGGCCAGTTAAAAAGTTATCTGGGCCGGTTCTTTAGCTCGTCCCACGATATTGAAGATATCTTGCAAGATACCTATATCAAAGCGGTGGAAGCTGAAAAGCGTTACACCATTAATACGCCCAAGGCCTTTTTGTACAAGGTCAGCAAGAACCTCGCGCTCAACTACCATGATCGGGCAGCACAAAAACTCACCGACGGAATAGAGGATTTCGACAGCTTGGAGGTCTTATTCAAGAGCATCAGTCTCGAAGACCAATTTGAGCAGGAAGATCGTTTTCAGCAATTTTGCCTCGCCGCCAAGCAGTTGCCGCCAAAATGCCGCAAGGTATTTATTTTAAAGAAGGTTTATGGCCTCAGTAATAGCGAGATTGCAGAGCGTTTGAATATTAGTATCAGCACAGTAGATAAACACTTGGCCAAAGGTCTGCTGCAATGTCGGGAAGAGTTGCAGCGGCGGGGTGTGGAATTTAATGTGGCGTCCAAGAAAGGAAAGAAAATCTCAGCCTGATTCGTCCATCTTGGGGAGCATCAGGTAATGAGTGGAAAGAGAATGACAAAGGTTACGCACATTGATGGCCTTCATCATGCCCGGGAACAAGCGGCAGAGTGGATCGTGCGCGTCGATAATGATGAGCTGATTCCGAGTGAAGTGGACGCCTTGAAACAATGGCTGTCTCAGGACCCCTTGAATCAGCGCGCGTTCGCAGAATTGGCTCAAGTTTGGGGGGGGATGGATTCCCTGTCTGAACTCGCTGAATTGATTCCTCTCGACTCGGCGATGGTGGATACCGAGCCTGACGATACTCGGGTTTACCCCTGGCGCTCCGTTGTGGCGTTTTCTTTTGTTTTATTTTTTGCCGTTGCCATTGCCGTTATTTACCCGGACTGGAAAGCCCAACAATTTCGCCATGCCCAAGTAGCCACGACACTGGTAGGTGAACAGGAAACCTTGGCCTTGCCCGATGGTTCCAGCCTGGTGCTCAATACCGATTCCAACGTTAATATTCAGTTTGACGAGCATCGTCGTAATATTTATCTCAACCGAGGTGAAGCGCATTTCGATGTTGCTCACGATCCAGACCGTCCCTTTATTGTTCATGCCGGGCAGGGGCGAGTGACGGCAGTCGGTACTGCGTTTAATGTTCATTATCATCAAGGCTCTGTCGATGTCATTGTTACCGATGGTGTGGTGGAAGTTGAAACTCTGAGAGCTTCGATTCCAGAAGAGCCTGCGCCGGCTGTGCCCAAATCCGAACCGATTCTCAGCCGGAAAGTGACGGCGGGGCAAAGCGTCAGTTTTGATACCGTGATCCATGAGGTGGATAAAGTTCCGGAACCTGAGGTGGATCGAAGATTGTCATGGCGCAAAGGAATGCTGTCGTTTTCAGGCGAGCCTTTGCAACAGGTGATTGCAGAAGTTTCCCGTTATACTGAAACCCGGATTGTAATTCAGGACCCTGTTGTGGCCGAATTGCCTATGGGTGGGTACTTTAAGGCTGGTGAAACCGAGGCGATGCTCGAAGTTTTGCAGGTGAGTTTTGGCCTGCAAGTTACCCGAGTATCTGACAAGGTTATCGTTCTATCACAGGGGGATGATTTCAAACCCGAATAGCTTTATTTTCAAATGTAAAAATTCTTTTCATATAAATAGCAGATTTCCAATGCTCATCTGTCCTAAGCCTGAAGCGTTTGTGCTTACCGCTCTTATCCGGGCCTGCTCAGACGCTTTGCTGTATCGAGTTGATTATGTTCGTGATTAGCAGATTGCTGCGGTTTGCCGCTGTGCTGCTGTCCGTGTTTTATGCGGCGACCAGTACTGCTGCAGGCCAAGAGCCTGAACAAAAACATCAATTCTATATTGAAAAACAAGAGGCGAGGCTGGCATTAACTTTATTTGCCCAGCAGGCAGAGCAGCAGGTTCTATTCCCTTTAAATCGGGTGAAGGATATCGAAGCGAATCGTTTGGTCGGTGCTTATACGACAGAGCAAGGCATTGACATTCTTCTCCGTGATACGGGCCTTGAGCCGGTGTTCAGCAAAAATCGCGTCCTTACGATTGTTGCCAGCAAAAAAGCTGCACCAGAGGAAAGCACAATGAAATTTGAAAAGAAGAAACTGTCGGGCATGATTGCCTTTTTGACAGCCATGTTTGGCGGGGGCCAAACGGCAATGGCTGTAGAAAACGGTAATGGTGATGATTCCATCGAAGAAATTGTTGTCACGGCCAGTTATGCAGGAAGCTTGGCCAGCGCTCTGGATCAAAAGCGCATGGCCGATGGTATTGTCGATTCTGTTAAGGCTGAGGATATCGGTAAATTCCCGGCGGTGAATATTGCCGAAGCGGTGCAGCGGATTCCCGGCGTATCCATTACCCGTGAGGCCGGCGAAGGTCAGTTCGTCAGTGTGCGTGGTTTGGGGCCGACATTTCAGGCCGTAACTTTTAATGGTGCGCCAATTGCCTACAATGAAAATATTCGTAACTCTGGCCAATCCGGGCGCCAGTTCCGATTCAGAATACTGCCGGCAGATCTTATTTCCGGTGTGGGCGTTTACAAGTCGCCTACCGCCGATATGATTGACGGCGGTATTGGTTCCAATATCGATGTCGCTACACAAAATCCATTGGATGGTGATGGCTTTACCTCCATCAACGTATTTGCCAACTACGATGAGCAATCTGAGCAGAGTAACCCCAATGCGGCCATCAGTTATGGCTGGAACAATGAAGACAAGAACTTTGGGTTTATCGGTGGCCTGTCGCGCTCCGAACGTGAAGTGCGTTTTGATCGTTTTCAAACGGAAGGTTTCAGCACTTTCACCATTGATGGTCAGGAAGTGGAGCGTGCGGGTAATCTTCAAGCCACACTTGAGCAGGAAAAACGCCAACGTACCAGTGCCTTCGGTGCCATGAAGTGGCAGCCTTCGGATCAACTGGAATTGGGCTTGGATGTCCTGTATTCCAAGTTCGAGAATGAAATCCTTGAAGATCGAATTCGTTTCGAGGGTGACAGTGGTACTTCCTTAGCGGGCTCAACCATTATCGAAAATGGTTTGGTTGTTGCAGACAGTCGTGTCGGAGGTCGGGTCAGTCGCAACCTCGAAGCCTCTGCTCAAACCCACGAAAACTTGTTTGTGAAGTTGGGAGGTGATTGGCAAATCAATGATGACTGGAACGTTTCGGCGTTTTACAGTTTCTCTGAAGCCGATAGTAAATTGGATTTACCTTTACAGCGTATTGAAGCGCGCACGGTAGGTGGCGTTGACGGAAATGGTAACTCTGTGGATTACAGCTACGATCTGCGCGGTGGTGTTAATAGTCAAAGTTTACCGGTGTTCAGCACCAGTGTGAATCTGGCCGACCCTAACGCCATTCCATTCCGCCGTTATCGCATTCGCCCAATTGAATCCAATGATGAGGACAACAGTTTCCTGGCGGACATTGAGCGACAGTTTGAAGGTGTTATCACAGGCGTTAAAGCCGGTATTCAATGGACCGAGCGCAGCCGAGATTATCAGCGTCGCGATCGTACTCTGGTTGGCCCTGATGTAGACGGCAGTTTTTATAACCGCTCAATTCCAAATGCCTATGGCGATATTTTTGGCAGCGGTGCCTTGCATCAGGTGGGTGGAAACGTTGGCCTGTTTACTGGCAGTTTTGGTTTGAATCCCAACGACAATGCCTTAAACAACCCGACCAATTCCGATCGCCGTAATTCCTATGGTGTTGAGGAAGAAATTCTGGCCACATATGCGCGTTTTGATTTTGAAGCGGAAGCCTCGGGTGTACCGATCGAGGGTAACTTTGGCCTGCGCTATGTGACTACGGATACCGATGTTTTAGGTAACGAAAGTGTTGCTGATGGCAGCGGTGGTACGACAATTCAACCACGTACCTTTAGCAGCAGTTACAGTGAAGTTTTGCCCAGCATCAATGCGAACTTCAAATTCACCGACAATGTGCAAATGCGTTTAGGCCTTTCACGTTCAATGACTCGCCCATCACTTGCGGATTTGCGTTCAACGCTGACACCGAACAGTACCGCAGTGAGTGACTTGGCCGATGCCGCTGCGCAAGGGCAGGCGGCCATCGATGCGGCCATTGTTGATTTGCGTAACGGTGGTGAACTTGTCGGTATTGCTGGTAATCCGAATTTGGATCCGTATTTGTCCTGGAATCTGGATGCCTCATTTGAATGGTATTTTGATGACTTCGGTGCATTGACGATTGCGGCCTTCTACAAAGACATTGACGGATTTATAGCCTCGGTTGTACAGGATGAGTTGCTTACCGTATCCGGAGTGCAAACGTCTTTCGCCATTCAGCGTCCGATAAATGCGGGTAAAGCTTCGGTCAGTGGTATCGAGCTGGGCTATACCACCAAATGGGAAAACGGCTTTGGTTTAACGGCCACCGGCACAGTTACTGACAGCAGTGCAGAGCTGGATTTACCGACTGGTCAGGTTACTGCCAACCTACAGGGTGTGTCGGATTTGAGCTATAACATTTCACCGTTTTATGAGAAAGGCCCTATCCAGGCTCGCATCAGTTATACCTGGCGCAGTGAGTTCGATCGAGGCTTTAGCTTGAACACATCATCGGGTCGTGCCTTTACCGTAGGTGCATTTGGCTCGTTGGATTTCAGCCTGTCTTACGATATCAATGAGCGTTTCTCGGTGTATGTGTCTGGTGTGAATATGCTCGATGAAGTCGAAACGGCCTATGAAACCAATAAGGCCTTTATTCGTGAGCTGAATGATTATGGTCGCAGCTATAACGTAGGTGTGAGGGCAAGTTTCTAATCGCCTGCATCGCTTATGTAAAGGGGGCTTCGGCCCCTTTTTGAGGTTTGGCTGCCGTGCCGGTAGAGAGTATCCCGTATCCGTAGAAATCGATGAATTGCCGCATTTTGTTGCCTGTCCGGCTTTCCTCTGGGCCCTTGATTGATTAGAATGGCTCAAGTTGAAATTCAAATTTAAAAAATAATTGCAAATATGCAATTCTCGCCTGGAAGCTTTTCATGAGTCGATTAAAGCAAAACAGTGCCGAGGGCTCCCGTATATCGGGGATATTCCTGTCAATGGAGTCTGAGCTGAAACGTTTTCTGGTTCGCTTTTTAGCGCGCAAGGAAGATGTTGAGGATGTAATGCAGGATGCTTACCTTCGGGCAATCAAGGCCGAAAAGACCATGGATATCGAATTCCCACGCCCGTTCCTGTATAAAGTAGCGCGTAATTTAGCACTTACTGAAATTTCTAAAAAATCCAATAAAATCACCAGCTCTCTTGAGGATCACGAGTTTCTTGATCCCATCGATAATAACTCTTGCCTGGAGCACAATGCGTCTGTTCAACAGGAACTGAATGAATTTTACGAGGACGTCTTGCAGGCCTTGCCTCCCCAGTGCCAGAAAGTTTTTGTATTGCGTAAAGTCTATGGTTACAAGCACAAAGAGATTGCGGCCAAACTGAAAATTTCTGTCAGCACTGTGGAAAAACACCTCACTAAAGGTCTTAAGAAGTACGAGCTTTACGTCACGCAAAAACAGCAGGCGAGGGAGGCCGATCAGCCTTTGGCGGAACTAAGGATGATGGCAAAGAAATGAGCAAGATTAGCCCGTTACAAAATCCGGCTACCGAACAGGACCGCATCGATGAGCAGGCCCGAGCCTGGGTTATCCGCCTGGATGGGGAATCCATGGCCGCCGAGGATTATCAACAGTTCCGCGCCTGGCTTGCTGAAGGGGATCAGCAAAGGCAAGCCTTTAAGCGTATCGCTGAATTATGGGACGTGCTGGATACAGTGATGCCGGAGTTGGCGGACAGCGACATTGCTGCAGAGGCCATTGAGACGGAAACGGTTCGAGGTTCGCAGCCTTGGTATTACGGGCTGGCAGCCTGTCTGTTGTTAGGCGTTATGGTTCTGCTGAGCTTTCAGTACAGCAATTCTCTGGAAACCTACCAATCCAATTATGCGACTCAGATTGGTGAGCTGGAAACTGTCAGTCTACCGGATGGGTCGGGAATCAGTTTGAACACCAAAACCAGCACTAATGTGAATTTCGATCATAAAAGCCGAGTGGTTCATCTGTTGGAGGGTGAGGCTCATTTTGATGTTGCGCCAGACCCTGACAAGCCCTTTGTGGTGTATGTCGCCGATGTCGCTGTACGGGCCGTGGGTACGGCATTTACCGTGCAGCTTAAGGCCGACAACTCAGTTGAGGTGACGGTTACCGAAGGCAAGGTTGCAATGACTTCCTTTGAGCAGCCTATTGCTGAAGCCCCGGATTCCAGACCACCGCCGGAGCAAGGGAAAAATCTGGGTTCCCTGATCGAAGGTCAGCATATGGTGGTAAACCAAAGCGACGTTAGCCTGGAAAATCTGCCAGCCCCTCGTATTGAGAAAAAACTGTCCTGGCGGCAGGGCATGCTCAGCTTTGAGGAAGATCGACTTGAGGACGTTATTAATGAGGTTGGGCGGTATACCTCGGTGGAGATCGAGATTCTTGACCCCCAAATGAAGGACCTGCGTATCGACGGCTATTTCCCATCCGGCCGCCTGGATATGCTGCTGGCCACACTGGAAGGCTCCTTTGATATCAAAGTTGAGCGACTTGATGAGCAGTCCATCCAGTTATCCCGCAAATAAGCAGGAGGTCAAAGGCCCTGGGCAATGTACTACCTTGGGGCTTTCCGTACCATGCTATTAGCCGGTCTCAGACAATTAATTATTCCAAAATTTAAAAAAAAGAATATTTTTTTTAAAAATGATGGTGGTTTTCTACGCTCCCATAAGTCCTTATCTGGGAGCGCCACTCAATTAGCTTGTGGTCATGGCCCAATAAGCCAGCCCCCGGCGCTTAAACAGCAAAATAACTCGCGTTTGCGATTTGCTATAGGCGCTGCTGTGCTGGTGGTATGCATACCGCTTGCCCAAGCTGAAGATCGGACATTTGAATTTCATATCCCGATCATGAAAGCGAATCTGGCTTTACGCCAATTTGCGCAGCAGTCTGGTACGCCTCTGTTGATTCCCAATGAGCGGATTCGAGAGGTAGATGCCAATGCTCTTATAGGCTCTTATTCCAAGCTTCAGGCGCTTGATATTTTGCTGAAAAACACCCGAGTTGTTGGACAGATAAACCAACACGGGGTTTTGACAGTCAATCTTGTCGAATCTGAAGACACAATAAAGGATAAGAGTATGGAGTTGCGAAAAAAACCGCTTGCTCAAATTATATCTGTGATGGCCGCTTTCTTTGGTGGTGCTCCAGTCTCGCATGCGCAAACCGATGCCGCTGCCGATGGTGCCCTGGAAGAAATTGTTGTTACCGGTATTCGCCAGAGCTTGAAGCGATCTCTGGAAACCAAACGTGATGCATCCAGCATTGTTGATGCGATCAACGCCGAAGATATTGGCAAATTCCCCGATACCAATGTGGCAGAATCGCTGCAGCGTATTTCCGGTGTGTCTATTTCCCGCGAAAGTGGTGAAGGTAAATTTATTTCCATTCGAGGTCTGGGCCCTGCGTTTTCCCCGGTAACCATTAATGGCCGTACGCTGACATCAGGCTTTACCGGCACGCCCAGCTCGATCAACCTGTTTCAGGGATCGGGTCGCGAATTTGCGTTTAATGTATTGCCCTCGGAATTGATTGCTGGCCTTGAAGTTTACAAAACGCCAACGGCGGATTTGGTTGAAGGCGGCGTTGGCGGTTTGGTAGAGGTGAAAACCCGTCGTCCGCTGGATTTTGATGATACAACATTAGCAGCAAGCCTTAAGGGCACCTACGACGAGGGTTCGGAAACTACGGAGCCTACCGGTTCTGTAATGTATGCCGATCAATTTGCGGATGAAACGGTTGGCGTCCTGTTAAACGGTACCTATGCCAAACGCAGTACTACCAGTGATCGTTACTGGGGCTGGGGTTGGGAACAAGGCGGTGTGCACGACCTGAGTCAGCCGACGACAGTTGACCCCGACACTGGCAATGTGAGTAATACCAGCAACCCAGAAGGTTGGTATCCCTTTGAGGATGTATACAACAATGTAACCGATTCCTCCGAGCGTTATGGCATTAATGGCTCTTTGCAATTCCGTCCGACAGATGAATTGGAAATTGTGGTTGACGGCTTGTTCACCAATACTGATGCTGAGCGCGTTGACTACGCACAGGCTGTGCGTTGGACTGCGGGTGGTTTAACTCCGCAAGGGAACCCTCAACCGGCGTTGGGTGTGGATGTTAACGGTAACCCAATTACCGCACGTAATCGCAAACCTTTTCGCCTGTTCGACTCGATTGTTGATGCCAACGGCAAGTTAATCAGTGGTAATACCGGTACCAGTGGTGTTCAGGTTGCGCCAAAAACCGAGCTGACCTTTACTACCACAGATACACTGGCTTTGGGTACGAATGCAACATGGGAAAGCGATCAATGGACAATTTCCGGTGATGTATCCTATTCAAAAGCGGAATCAGACTTTGAGCTGAAAGCCGCTAACTTTATCGGGTATGCGCCAGTTTCTTACACTGCGAATGGTTCAGCACCAGCGGTATACACTTCTTCTGCCAATCTGGCTGATCCGACGCTTTACCATTTTAAGAGTTTGGATCTGCGTCGACTGCGAGTTGAGGATGATGAGCTGGCTTTTAAATTGGATGCCGATTATCAATTGGATATGGATTTTGTCACCAGCCTGGAGTTTGGTGTTCGAGTGGCCGAGCGTAATAAAACCAGTAATAATGAAAGGGTTGATGATGCGCACTCTGGTGGCACAGGTATTTATCTGAACAGTGGTGATTTAACTCTGGCGGATTTCCTTACGACCACGTCTGGTGGTTCGGGTTCGGTCATCAGCAACGATGGTTCGGCTGGAAACTTCCTGGTGCCAGTTGCGCAAAATGTGTTTGATCACTTTGATGCCGCCAATGCAACTTATGTTCAACGCCAAAATGAATTTTTTGATATCTCGGAAGAAACCCGCGCAGCATATGTACGTTTGAACTTCGATCAGGAGTTTGGCGATATGGCGTTGTCAGGGAATGTGGGGGTGCGATATATCACTACCGATATTACGGCGACCGGCGCGAGCCCAACCAGCTTTACGGCTGACCGTGCTAACGGTACTGTGGAGACCGTTGGCGATTTCCGAACCGTTGATACCAACTACAGTCATACCCTGCCGAGTTTGAATTTGCGTCTGGATTTAACCGAAGAGTTGGCCTTACGCTTTGGTGCAGCTCGTACTCTGACGCGTCCAAATCTGAGTGCGATGGCGCCACGCGCGAAAATCTCTGCAGGTGGTGGTAATGTCAGTGTGAATGTCGGTAACCCGGATCTCAAACCGTTTGAGTCTGATGGTTATGATTTGTCACTGGAGTATTATTTCTCTGACGCGGGCTTGCTGTCTGGTGCAGTTTTCTACAAGGACGTAGGCGGCTTTGTGTTTAACAACACTTTGCAGAATCAGCAGTTCCTCGGACAAACCGTAGAGTTTTTGACCATTGCTGAAAATGCCGCGAGTGCCAAGATTAAAGGTTACGAAATTGGCTACCAACAAGCCTTTGATTTCTTGCCAGGTTTTTGGGGCGGCTTCGGAATGTTGGCTAACTACACCTATATTGACAGCAGCACCGAGTTCAATAATGGTCAAGCTAACGCAGGTCAGTCCTTTGCGTTTGAAGGCCTGTCAGAAGATACCTATAACCTGACCGGGTATTATGAGGCCGACGGTTTATCCGTACGCTTGTCTTATAATTACCGCAGCGAGTTTCTGGAGTTCGGTAAATTCCTGTTTTCTTCCAGAACCATCGATGCCTACGGTCAGTTAGATCTAAGCGCTTCTTATGATGTGAATGAAGATGTCAGCTTGACCTTCGATGCGGTGAACCTTACCGACGATGAGGTCAGAAGTTATGATGGTGGTTTTGATGACTTTACCTCTGTCTCATACCACAACGGTCGTCGTTTCACCTTAGGTGTGCGCGCCAAGTTTTAAATGAAGACTCTCCTGTAAGACGCTTAGCCCTATTGGTTTTCCAATAGGGCTCTTTTGCGTTTACAGCTTTATTCATGGCAACTTTCTATGTTGCGAGACAGTGACTGAATTGCGGGACGGCTTATGAGCAGCGAGTCAATCAAAAAAATTGCCATTCTGGGTGGTGGTACCGCAGGCTGGATGACGGCTTGTTATTTGGATCGGCAATTTAATCAAGCTGGTCAGAGGGCGGTGGATATCACCTTAATTGAGTCTGACGATGTTGATATTATCGGAGTTGGTGAGTCGACTTTTGACAGTATTCGAGGCTATCTGCAAGCCGTGGGTGTTGATGAATCGGAATTTATGCTCAATACCGATGCCAGTTTAAAACACGGTATCTATTTTAAAGATTGGTATCGGGGTGACGATGAATATTTTCACCCCTTCGAAAAAGTACAAATCGGTGATGGGGTCAATATGCTGCATCACTGGGTTAATCTTCATCAGCGTGAAATGAATCAACATTCGATCTCGGAAGCTGTAGGGGTTCAATACAAAGCGGCAATGGCGGCTTACTCACCTAAAATATCGAGCAATAAGGATTACGAGGCACCGTTGCCATACTCTTATCATCTGGATGCCGTACTGATGGGGCGCTATCTTCGACAGGTAAGTACCGCTCGTGGCGTTAAGCACATAGTGGCCCACGCTGAGCATATTGAGCTGGCAGATGATGGGCGAATTCAGTCAATTATCAGCCGTGAAGGTGAACGTTACGACGCTGATTTTTTTGTGGATTGCACGGGCTTTGCTCAAGTATTGATGCGTGCCCTGAAGAATACCGACTATGTTGATTACCGTTCCAGCCTTCTCTGTGATCGAGCGGTTGCGGCCCAAGTGGCTCTGCCGCAGGAGGAGGGGAGTGGGCAATATAATCCCAGGCCTTACACCAGTGCTGTTGCTCAGGAAAGTGGTTGGATATGGGATATTGATCTGTATCGTCGCCGAGGTTGCGGATACGTCTATTCCAGTGAATTCAGTGATGAGGCTAGAGCTGAAGAGGTTCTATTTCAGTATTTAGGCAAACAGTACTCAGGAAAACAGTGCCCGAACATTGAGCCAAGATTTCTAAAAATGCGCATTGGCCGGGCTGAGAAATTCTGGCACAAAAACTGTGTTTCCATCGGCCTGTCCGGGGGGTTTATTGAGCCTCTGGAATCCACAGGTATTGTTTTTATTGATAGTGGCGTTCGTTTTCTGGCGGAACTGTTAGGGGCAGACCCGTGTTCAAAGGTTCTCTCAGATCGCTATAACAGTATGATGGGCAGCCTCTATGACGAGACGCATAATTTTATTGAGTTGCATTATATCTTAAGCCAACGAGCGGACAGTGCCTTTTGGCGTCATTATCGAGATGAGGTTAAACCATCTTCCCAATTGCAGGAGCGCTTGGCGTTGTGGCGGGAAAAGATTCCATCGTCCATCGATTTTTCCGATACGCTCTCAACCTTCTGGGAAAACAGTCATAACTTTATTATGTATGGTATGAATTGGAAACACAGCCGAATGCCCGCCAATTTACAACAGCTGGATAGCGGGCGAAGCATTCATATGCTCAGTGAGATGCAAAAGATTCAAGCCAAAGCCTTACCGCATTTTGAGACGCATTTGGCCAGCCTCGATAGAATCCGATCGAGGGGCAAAAGGGTGATTTAGCGTTCATAATGAAAAGCGCAGGGAAAGCATCGGCCAAAGTGACATCTAGCGATTCAGTTTGCCACGTTTTTTCACTTTACCGTTGAAATCTTCAGGCTGGGAAAAGTCGTTTCGGTTAATAAATTGGGCACCGTAGGAAAGGGCTTTTTGCAGATCCGTCAGGCGGTCGAAATCCAGTTCAGCTTCGACTTCCCAGATGTGATTAATTTGATGGTTGTCACGCGCGGCTTTTAAAAAAGCCCTCGCTTGAGCATCGTTTTCCCATTGAACGTTTCCACAAACCACCCAATGTGAACTGTCGGTATTCATGCCTGTGAACTTGCCTTTCGCACTGAAATCGGCAGCCCTTTTGACATTAGGGCAGGGGAAACCTGCAAGCTCTGAGGTTTGCGATTCAATAATGCTCTGATAAAACTCTGGGCTACCCGCGGTATAGAAAACAATAATCTGTCCGAGTTTCAGCATGTCCTGGGAATTGGGCCAACCGGAATTGGCAATATTATGACGTAGATTAAACGATTGTTGGGTGTGTTGCCGGGTCCAGTTAAGCAGGTCCTGAGGTTGAATTAATCCAGCTTCAGCCAGTTGTTCTTTCAGGTTTTTTTCGAGCGAAACAAACTCTTCCACATTCCAGCTGGGCATGTCTTTTAAATCCAGGAATAAGCTGATGGGCTCCTGAATTGGATTTTCGCTTAGCCACTGGGCAATGTTTTGGAGGCAGTCATTCAGTGAGCCGTTTTGAGAGTTGGCTTTGCAGCTATTGCGACTGCCGGGTCCTTCATGACTCACAAAGTCATTGTTGCTGCCAGGGCGATTAAAGAGGTCGATTTCCAGACTGCGATAGCCTTTGTCTAAGAGTAAACCCAGACCAGGACTGGAATTTTCACCGAGCCGGTACTCATAGGAATTGTGCGGCATCATGTGATAAACCTGATCAAAAGGCAGCGTATTGAGAGTTTCGCCTTGAGCCGGGCTGGCAATGAGTGTGGAGACGCTCAAGGCTGTTAGAAGCGCTTTTAATACGTGTGGAGCTGAAAAGTGATTCATGTTTAATACCGATAATTTCACATGGAATAAATATTACACTTTTATATAAAATAAACCAAACGTTGCATATGTAAAATGGCTGTGTGATGATAAGTGCCTGTTCGATGCACTGATTCGATGCACTGATTGGATGCTGGATTTTGATGAATATCGGCTGTGATGTTGATCGGTTTGCAGAAGGCATCTGCCGTCATTAGTGAGTCTTGATCTTTATTGGAGAAAACGGTTGATGTTAGGTGAAGTTACGGTTAATGCCCTTTTTGAAAAGCCACTTTCAACGCTCACTTTGGCAATCAGCACTTGTCTGCTGCTGGCTTGCTCTGAGAAATCCACAGAGCCTCAGCAAAATCTGAAAATTACCTATGGCGCAAAACATGGCGAGCTTCGACGCTTGGCGACACTGCCAATGGGAGCTGAGGTGGCAGGCTTTGTGGAAACTCAGCAAGGCGATATATTTTTTAATGTTCAGCACCCCTACGAGCACCATAGTGACAATCCAGACAATAACAGCTTGCCGGATGGCATCGGCTTAGCGCGCATCGGTGTTATCGAGGGGGTTACTGCAAATCAAATTCCTTTTGATTTCACTTCCTTATCAGTACCTGTCAGTGACCTTGATAAATCCCGCGTTCGCTTAGCACTGGGGCAGTACAATACTTTGGCTAAGGAGCGAGATACCTTTTCAGGAAAAATTCCATTTGGTCTGGGTGTGATTCCGAGCTTTGATCAGCAGCAAGGTCTGGACGAAAAAAGCATCGCCAAGAGCCTGATTAATAATCCGCAACCGAGTGTTTCCCAGTATTTTGGTGAGGCGCTCAGCACCGACATGCCAGATCTGAATGTTTTTGTTCCCAGTAATGAAGAGGGTAGTCGTGGTTATTTGTATACTGCCTGGGAGTCGCGTCCGAGCACGATGAGTCGAATGGCCCTCCACAAAAAAGAAGGCCATTGGCAAGTTCACAACAATGATGTCAGCCTGGTTGATTTTAATACTCGCTCTTTGATGGGTGCCTGGCATTTGTGTTCCGGAAGTTTGAGTCCCTGGGGAACACCTTTGGCGAATGAGGAGTTCTTTAACGATGATGATGTTGTTAATTGGAATAATCCGGACCCGCGCAGTAAAACCTTTGCCCGCGCCTATGGTGGCGTAGCATTCCTGAATCCGCAACTCAATAAGGTCGAATTAACAGGCAGTGGCGAAGAAGCTATTGCCGATTACGCGGAGCGTCTGGCAGAAGCGATTGATATTTGGCCCAATCCTTATCGCTATGGTTATGCCATTGAAATTGAGCAGCCTTTGGCCGATAAACCGAAACCCGTTAAGCGTTACGCGATGGGGCGCTATACCCATGAAGTGGCCCTGGTCATGCCCGATCTAAAAACGGTTTACCTTACCAGTGATGACCGCCCCAGTGGCTTTTTCAAATTTGTTGCTGATGAAGCTGAAGATTTAAGTTCAGGAACGCTTTATGCGATTAAATTGAAACAGGATCATGGTCGGGATAAGGCCCATACCTCTTATACTGGTTTCGATGTGAGTTGGGTGGAGCTTGGCAGGGCAAACGATCAACAGGTTGAGGCCTTGATTGCGCAATACGATAATGTCGGTTTAAAAGCCTATGGTGATGACTCAAACAGTTACATACGCCAGACTGAAATCGATGCCTATGCGGATCAATACCGTCGCGAGGGTAAAGCCGACAATCCGGCTTTAGCGTTTGTTGAAACCCGCGCGGTTGCGGTTGCTCTTGGCGCCACTGTCGAGCTTGATGGGGTGGAAGGGCTTACCGCAAATTATGAGCGTCTTGTGCAGGCGCATGAAAAGGGTCTACCAAGTTCCATGTATTTAGCGGCCTCATATATGCGCGATACCGTTGCAGATGAAGAAGGTGATATGCAGCTCACCGAAAATGTCTGCGGAGTAGTCTACCGCATGGACATGGATTTACAGTTCAATGTAAATCGCATGGAGCCGGAAATTATTGGAGGGCCGTACGACAGTAAAAGCATGAATCGATGCTCATTGGATTCCGTCGCCCAGCCCGACAATATCCTGGAGTTGCGCGATGGCAGATTGTTGGTGGGTGAAGATACCCGTTCTCATATCAACAACATGATTTGGGTTTATACCCCAAAAAAACTGGCTGGGAATCAATAATATGAATGCTCGAAAATTGATTCCTTTAACCTTGTTTTGGGGCGCCAGGCTAGGGCTTGGAGTGCTCGGAATAGCAGGGCTTGGATTGGTGATAAGCAGTGTTACGGCGGGCTCCTCAAAACCTCTGTACCAAATGGATGCTAAGGGCTTGCCCCTAATTCCCGCTGAGCAACAAGTCGTACAGCGGGCTGATCGTTTGCAGAACCCTGAGGCGGTCATTCCCCCTCAGTGTTACACCGATACCCAGGGTCAGTTCAATCCTTGCTACACCTGCCACCAAAGCCATGAATTTTTTAAGGGCCAGACGGCTCGCTTCAATGTTATGAACGATGGCAGTTTGCAGGGCAGCTATGAGTTTTCTGATGTCGGCGTTAAGAACCACTGGCGTAACTTGTTTGAGGACAATCAGGCATTTATCGCAGCGATCAGCGATAAGGCCATTATGGATTACATTGCGCAGGATAATTACTCCAGCTTGGCGGGCAGGCTGAAAGCGGAAGGTTTTGAGGGCTACATTCCGGATTTAAAAAACTTTGCCTACCCTGAGCAAGCGTTTGATAGCGATGGCCTGGCAAAAGATGGCAGTGCATGGGTGGCTTTTAACTACAAACCGCTGCCAAGCACTTTTTGGCCCACCAATGGCAACACGGATGATGTCTTGATTCGCTTGCCTGTTCATTTTCAAAACCTCAATGGTGTATTTAACCGCGATATCTATTTCCTGAATTTATCCCTTGTGGAAATGTCGATTAAGCAAAAGCAATTCCTGGATATCCCTCCAAGTGATGAAACCCAGTTAAGAGCGGATATCGATGGTGACGGGGAGTTGAGGGGCGTAGTGACTAAGCTTGCATGGCGAAGCTCCTTTTTTGGTGATGCGGCTGATAAAGCAACAGCCATTTTACAGTATCCCCTGGGTACTGAGTTTTTGCATTCTGTGCGTTACATCGGCCTGAGCGGAGATGGGGAAATTGTCACGCCGCCGAGAATGAAAGAACTGCGCTATATGAAAAAGCACCGTCAACTTAGTGCGGGTCAACTTAAGGCGCGTTACATCGCTGAGTCTGTCGAAAAAGATGGCGGAGAGTTACCGTATTATCCTTATACCAAGGCAAATGGCTTTAGCAATAACTATGGTTGGTCCTTAATTGCCTGGATTGAGGACAGCGCCGGGGAATTGCGTCAGCAGAGCTATGAAGAAAATCTGTTTTGCATGGGTTGTCATAGCACAGTCGGCGCTACCATTGACCAGACTTTTTCATTTGCCCGTAAGCAGGATGGCGTAAAAGGTTGGCGCTACCTTGATCTGCGAGGTATGCCCGATGCGCCCGCACTGGGACAGCAAGATGGCGAAATTGCTCAGTATCTTGAGTGGGTCAATGGCGGTGATGAGTTTCGCGAAAATCAGGAGATGCTGGCTAGCTGGTTTACATCAGAAGGCCAATTGGACAAAAAACGACTGAAAGGTATGGATGTATACCAGCTCATTACGCCTAGTGCGACAAGAGCTATGGCATTGAACAAGGCCTACCTGAAAGTAGTGCGAGAACAGAGCTATATCTATGGGCGTGACGCCGTACTAAAGCCCGTCAAAAATGTGCTGGCTGAGGTGGATCCTGAAACCCAGACGCCTTTGCAGGAGTCCAAGCGACGTATTAACTGGGATATCCGTCTCAATTGGCCGAAAGAAGCTCAGTGAATATAAAATACCATATTTAAAATTCATTTTCAAATATGGTATTCTCTTGGGCTCGTTTAAACGGTTGGATAGCTGGGGGCTTGCTCGGCTTTTCGCGTTTATGAGCGACGCTTTTTGTTCTGCTTTTTATCGTCGAACACCAGGCCTGTGGCCAGGGTTTGGGCGAGCAGCATTGTCGCGGACAGTGAGCGGAAATTGTGAACCTCGGCTTCATGAACATTGAATGAGACGCTGGCTTGATCGACTATCGGGCTAACGCTGCTGTCGGAAATTGCTACGTAGGGTATGGATTTCTCCACAGCGATATCAACTACCTGGCTGGTATCGGCGGAATAAGGGTGGAAGGTAATCGCAATGAGCGCGTCCTTTTTGCTCATGGCTCTGGCCTGTTCTCGCAGAAGTCCGCCGCTGCCATCGATCAGATGTACTCGGCAGTCGGCTCGGCTCAATGTGTAGGTCAGATAGCTGGCAATAGGCAGTGAACGACGCTGGCCAACAATATAAATTTGCTCTGCTTTTTGCAGGATGCGCACGGCTTTTTCGATATCTTTAACGTCGATGCCTTTTTTCAAGTGTTCCAGCGAGACGACATTGGCATCGCAGAATTGTTGAAACAGCGCTTGCAGTGAATCGGGTTCATCCTGGTTGTTTTCCGCCAGCTCCCGGGCAACGCGCTCTTTATAGCTTTCCGACTGTTCGGTGACATAGCGTTGAAAGATCCGTTGCATATCGCTGAAGCCAGAAAAACCAAAGTTTTTAGCGAAGCGAATGAGGGCGGAGGGCTGCACTTCAGCGCTTTGGGCAATATTGGCAATCGTTTCAATACCCATAGTGGTGGGGTGTTCGAGAGCAAAGCTGGCGATCTGCTTGAGTCGCTTGCTCAAATTAGCGTGATTGTTGGATATAGCTTCAATCAGCTCTTCGTATTCCTGCGGTGCGCTCTCTAACATAGCCTCTCCATACATTGGCTGTTTTTATATGATCGACTGAGGGAAGCTTGAAACCCGGCTCCGCTCAGAACCCTGAAAATTGGATATTTTACTCTAAAATATAGAAATTTGGCATTTTCATATTATGAAGTTAAAAGGGCTTATGACGGTTTGGTTCAGCTCATTAAGCAGTATTGGAATATTTTTATTGTTTTAATGTGAAAATAGAAAATATATTCACTTGATGTTGAGAGTGGTATATATTGGGTATTTAACCCAGTATGGCTGGGCCAGTGGTTCTTAAGAAGGTTTTACTATGATTTCCATTGCTTTATTTGGGGCAGGCCGCATCGGATCGTTGCACGGTGCTAATGTTGCTCGTCGTGATGATGTTGAGTTGCGCTATGTCTCGGATGTGTTTCCTGAAGCCGCACAAAAGCTGGCGGACAAGTTTTCGGCACAAGTGGTTTCCATTGAGGAGGCGCTTGCCGACAGTAGTTTGGATGCTGTCATTATTGCGAGTTCGACCGATACCCATGCGCAGCTTATTGAGGCATCCGCGAAAGCTGGCAAGGCCATTTTTTGTGAAAAGCCTATTGATCTGGATATTCAGCAAGTCGAAGCGTGTCTGGCTGTTGTTGAAGAAACGGGTGTTGCCTTGTCTTTGGGGTTTAACCGCCGTTTTGACATTAATTTCCGGGCTTTGCAGCAAGCGGTTGCCGAACAGAAAATTGGAAATCTGGAAATGGTGTCTATTACCAGTCGTGATCCTTCGCCACCGCCGGTGGATTACATCAAGGTTTCCGGTGGCTTGTTCCGAGACATGATGATCCATGATTTGGACATGGCTCGCTGGTTGCTCGGTGAAGAGCCCAGTGAGGTATTTGCGACGGCCAGTTGTCTGGTAAACCCGGAGATTGAACAGGCGGGTGATGTCGATACAGCCATGGTTATTTTAAAAACGCCATCAGGGCGTATGTGTCAGATCAGTAACAGTCGCCGCGCTGCCTATGGTTATGATCAGCGTATCGAAGTATTCGGATCGGCTGGCATGATGCGGGCTGAAAACGCGGCGAGTAACACAGTGGAATTATTTACAGAGGCGGGAGTGCGTAAAGACAATCCGCCTCATTTTTTCCTTGAGCGTTATATGGATGCTTATCAACGGGAACTCGATGAGTTTGTCGATGCGATTGTTGCCGGTGTTACCCCCAGTGTTGGTGGCAATGATGGGCGAATGGCATTGGTATTGGCAGATGCTGCCTTGCAATCCTATCAGACAGGAGTTCCGGTAAAACTGTAAACACATTCAAACCCGGGTTTATTCATCCCGGGTTTTTTTACACTAAAAATAATAAGCGTATTTATCAGATAAAAGCCAAGAAGCTTGTTCCATACGTGAACACGATAAATAACGCTTTTACATAATGTTGGAGTTATCGTGAGACAAATGAAAACCCTGTTAAGGGCGACAGCGTTGTGCCTGTCAGCGTTGGGGCTATCGACCTATGGGTCGCCGGCATTCGCAAATACATTAGAACTGCACAGCGTTGACGGTGATACCACGCTGGAGTTATTCACCAAGAATACGCAGCTTCAGTATCGAGTAAACGCCAATGGGCAACAACTGCTTCCTGCGGCGCGTCTCGGTTACACCGTTGAGGCGAACGATGCGCTCATTAATCAGGGGGATTCGGTCGATAAAATCAGCATTGAGCGTCAGAGCGATTGCGGCTCGGTTGAGCTGCTTTGTCGACAATATGATATTCGCGTGAAGGCTCGAAAACCCTCTTTGAACGATCTGAAAATGCAGTTTCGTTTGTATAACGACGGTTTTGCGTTCCGTTATATTTCTCAATTGGAAGGTCAGCAATCGATTGCGGGTGAGCTTACCGAATTTAATTTGAATTCGGCCAGCCAGCTCTGGTTTCAGTCCGATGATGCGATTGCCAGTCATGAGGGCCAATACGCTCAATATCCTTTGTCACAGGTCAGTTCCGATCAAGCGATTCGACTCCCTGTTGGTGCCAAGTTGAAAAATGGATTGTATCTTTCGATATCCGAAGCCAATTTGTTACACGACAGTGGTCTGCGTTTACAGAAAATCAAGGCAGGGCGCTTCCAATCGAATTTTTACGATGCCTCGTGGCCGGCATTCGCACAGCATCACAGTGCTTGGCGTTATGTCGTGATCAGCAAAAGTTTAACCGGCTTATTGACAGCCAATATGGTTGAACGTTTGGCCGATAAGCCTGATTCTTCTATATTTGCGGATCGCGATTTTATCAAGGTGGGCAAATCGGTATGGCATTGGTTGCCGGAAGGCCCTTTCGGGGTTCTGCCCAAACGACAAAAAGAATACATTGATATTGCCGCCGAGCTGGGTTTTCAATACTCCTTGATTGATGCAGGTTGGCAAGAGCGATATCCGGATCTGGCGAGTAATAAAGACCCATATTCCGTTATTGCAGACTTAAGTCATTACGCTGAGGGTAAACGTATTGGGCTCTGGATATGGTATCCAGTAGAGGAATTGGGAGACCCGATTAATCGAAGAATAATTTTTTCCAAATTGCAAAAGCTGGGCATTGCGGGCATTAAAGTCGACTTCTTTGATAAGCAATATGGCGATGCGGAATCTTATGCGGCGATTTTGTCCTATCAATCCGTATTGAAAGACGCCGCTGAATTTCAGTTGATGGTGAATTTCCACGGGGCCAGCAAACCCACTGGAATGGCGTACACCTTTCCCAATGAAATGACTCGCGAAGGTGTTCGCGGGCAGGAGTTTGAATATATTCGCGAAGCTTTGAATCCACAGCACAACAGTTTATTGGTGTTTAGTCGTTATTTATTGGGTTCAGGCGACTTTACACCCATTCGTTTTAATGCCACCAAATTGGGAGCGTCGGGGAATACCGCGAGCCACCAGTTGGCATTGGCAGGTTTGTTGGAATCGCGAGTACAAAACTTTTCCTTCAGCCCTGAAGACATCTATCGTTTGCAGAGCAGTCAGCCATCTCTTATCGATTACCTGCGTGAACTCCCGGTTGTTTGGGACGAGGTCAAAGTGTTGGCGGGTTCTGAAGTCGCTGGCATGTTGAAGGTGGCCAAGCGACGTGGGAGCGACTGGTATGTGTTTGTGATCGATGGTCGTGCGAATATCGAGCAAAGTGTCAATGCGATTGATTTTACTCCGGAAAGCCTGGATTTTTTGACGGCCAATGGTTATCAGCTTGATGTGTGGTCAGATAAAAACAGCGTAGATGTTGCCCATACTGAGTACCCGAAATTTATACCAGGGCAAAAGCTGGAGGCGACGTTTTTCAGTCACGGTGGCCTGGTGTTACGTTTTAAGCCGATTAGGTAGGAGGACTTATGTCAGCGATGATCAAGTCTTTTTGGTTTCGCGCCACATCCGTGTTGCTAGGTCTTATTGGTTCCGCCGTGGTGAGTGTCAGCTGGGCTGACGCTCACGGTAGTAAAACCATTTTGTCGGAAAACGGAGAGCTTGCCTTTGTTTTGAAACAACAGGGTGGGCAACTGCTGTATTCGGTATCGATGAACGATACGCAAGTCTTAAAGGATTCCTTGTTGGGGTATCGGGTTCAAATTCCAGGACAAGCGACCATTAATCTGGCAGAGAGCATACAGTCTGTTACCTCTGAGTCAGAGGTGCTTGAGTGTGCTGCCAGTAGCGGAGACCCTTCTTGTCGGGAGTATCGCTTTAAAGTGCTCAGCGAACATGGTAACAAGTCGTATGAGCTGGGGCTGACTCTGAGAATGTTCAATATTGGATTGGCCTTTCGCTATGAACCTGAACTTGATGTGCCGTATTCCCTTTTGGGGGACGACAGCAGTTTTGAGTTCCCTGCCCAGGCTCGCTTATGGCATCAAGATGATGTGCGTTCTTCTTCTCATGAAGGGCAGTATAAGTCTTCACTTCTCACGTCGATTAAGTCTGGCCAAATTCTACGTTTGCCCATAACGGCTGAGTTGGGGCAGGGCTACTACGCTTCGATCTCTGAAGCTAATTTACGTAACGACAGCGGTTTGCGCCTGAGAAAAGCCCAGCAAGGCAATGCTTTGTGCGCCGATTTTTACGATACATCGTGGCCAGGAACAAGAAAGCACCACAGTGCCTGGCGATATGTCAGTATTGGCAAAGGACTGAATGCCTTGCTTCAGGCGAATATGATCAAGCGCCTCAGCGATGCTCCCGACAGGAACTTGTTTAATAAGCATGATTTTATAAAACCTGGTGTGGCCCTATGGCACTGGCTGCCGGAAGGAAAATACGGTGCAAAGCCGGAACGTCAGCGACAGTATATTGATGCAGCCGCCGAGATGGGCTTTGCCTACAGTTTGATTGACGATGGCTGGGCACGTTTCTTTGCAGAGGCGGATACGAACAATGACAAGTTCGCAAGCTTGCAACGGCTGAGCCAATACGCTCGGAGTAAAGGTGTTGGTTTATGGGTATGGATAGATGTTAAAGATGTCGCTGAGACCAAGGCCAGGAAAATATTTTTCTCTCGTCTGCACGCATTGGGCATTGTTGGCATCAAGGTGGATTTTTTCGATACCCAATACGGTGATGCGGAGTCTTATGCGGCGGTGCGTGCATATCAGGCAATACTAGGCGATGCCGCAGAGGCTAAGTTGATGGTTAATTTCCATGGCGCCAGTAAGCCCACTGGTCTGGCAATTACCTTTCCGAATGAAATGACCCGTGAAGCTGTACGGGGGCAGGAATACGAACACCGCCGCGCTTGGATTAATGCACATCACAACAGTATCCTGCCGTTCACACGTTATTTATTGGGTGATGGCGACTACACACCGGTACGTTTTAATCCTACCAAGCTGGCAAGCTCGCACAGTACAGCGGCTCATCAGCTGGCACTGGCAGGTTTGTTGGAATCCAGAGTTCAAAATTTTTCGTTCAGCCCTGAAAATATTGAGGTGCTCAAGGCGGAAAGCCCTGCGGTTCTGCAATACCTAAGAGATCTACCTGTAGTTTGGGATGAAAGCCGGGTGTTGCCGGCCAGTCAAATTGGCGGCATGGTAATGATCGCCAAAAGAACGGGGGCTCAGTGGTATTTGTTTGCAATTGATGGTGATTACCAAGCAGAGTCAGCTCATGCAAAGCGCTACTCTTTCTCATCCGGGCAATTTACGTTTTTGTCAGAGGGATCATACCAGTTGGATATTTGGACAGATAAAAACCGATTCGCTGTATTCCATAAAGAAAAATCGAGTTTTAACCGCTCAGAAAAATTAAGCGTTCCGTACGTGAATGCTGGCGGTTTCATCATTAAATTCACACCTAATTAGTCACTAAAGTGATTAGCCACAATTGCATTATTTGAAGAGGTAAGCATGTTAAAAGGTATATCACCACTTCTTAGCCCTGAACTACTGTCGACGCTCTACAGAATGGGACATGGTGACGAAATTGTTTTTGCGGATGCTCACTTTCCCGGTGAAAGTACTAACGATACGGTTATTCGCGCAGATGGTTTGCAAATCGCAGAGTTATTGGATGCTGTACTACCTTTGCTGGAGCTCGACAGTTATGTCAGTGACCCGGTGCTCATGATGTCGGTTGTTCCTGGCGATAGCTGTGATCCGTCTGTAGAAGCCAGCTATAAACAATCACTGGAAAAACACAGTGAATTGAACCCTGCCATTATGTTTGCCGAGCGTTTTGAGTTCTATGAGCGAGCGAAAAAGGCCTTTGCGGTGGTGATGACAGGGGATACGCGTAAATACGGGAATATTTTATTTAAAAAAGGCGTAACTCCAGTTTAAACTTTTAATTGAAATGCAAGGGTTCTTCTTCATTGAATAATCAGTTTTTAAGTGCCGTGTAGAGCATAGTAAAGGTAGTTAGTACATTAGCTTTGATTGGAAACTTTGTTAGATTTCATGACTTGGAAGATAGTATGGGTTGTCGTAGAAATTGCTGGAATAACGCGGTAGCAGAATTGTTCCTTAGCCGTTTGAAAAAAGAACGCATTAGAAAACGGATCTACAAAACCCGTGATTTAACGAAGCAAGTCATATTCGATGACATCGAAGTGTTATGCAACCGAAAACGACGGTACAGTCACCTTGGGAGCGTTAGCCCTGGGGTATTTGAAACAGCCCCAAAACGAGTGTTGGATGTGTCGTGAAAAATCGGAGTAGTCCGCGCTTCGATTTTTAGGGCGGAGCTCACTTTTACGTATAATGTGTAGATGTCGACTGGAAGGCGTTTGATCTGTTTGCTGAGCTTTGGGTTGCAAGTGTACTAATTATTGCGGCGACAGTGTTGGGAACAGGAAAGGCTCTATCGCCTAGTGGTAAATACTAGACTCTTTTGAACCATCTCAGTTGTGTAGGTGTCAGCCTAAAGTCTAGGTGTAGGTAACTTTAAGTGCTGGATTATTAGTCACAATATCTAACATATTTTCTTCGATCCAGCGATCTAGAGAACATACTATTTCACGCAAGGAATTACCAAGTTCCGTAAGTTCATAATCTACGCGAGGTGGATTTGTTTGCTGATCATGGCGAGCTATCAGTTTCATATCTTCTAAATCTCTTAGAGTTTTTGTTAGTACTTTTTGTGAAATCCCTTCTATATGTCGTAACAGCTCACCATTTCTCATACTGTTTCGGCTTAGGGCATCGATCACCAATAGACTCCATTTTCCTGAAATTTTATTAAGCAGGTGACGTGCAGGGCAATTTTCAACAAATACGTTCGCGGAAATCAATTGTCTATCTGAAGGTAGTTCAAGCATTGCTTACATCCGTTCTAATCAGCTTAGAGTAGCCACTGTTGATAACTTCTGGTTACCAAAAGGTGCGTACTATTTTCGAGCAATTCTACATATTATTATATGTGGTATTAACAAGAACAACACAGTTTATTTATAGGGCTCCTATTTGCACTTATAGAAATGAACTTGTGTGTCAATGAATACCAATTGTACGTTGCGGTCGCGAGCCGCTGCGATTAGGAGAAAACTATGTCAAACAATAGAAAAGCAGCGATTATTACAGGTGGTGGCTCAGGTATGGGGGCTGCCACGGCTAAGTTACTGGTTAAAAGAGGTTGGTCTGTCACCATTTCAGGTCGCAGACAAGGAAAACTCGAGGAAGTATTGGCCGATATTGGTCATGAAGAATTCACTCTTGCCGTACCAGGTGATGTTAGTAATCGTGAAAACGTTCAGGATCTTATCGATGCCCACATGGCCAAATTTGGCCGTTTAGATGGCCTTGTAAACAACGCCGCTGTTGTTGCTGGCGGCCCAATTGGAGAAGTAACGTTCGAAGATTGGAAAAAGGTGATGGAGATTAATGTAGATGGCGTCTTCAACACTATTAATCTGGCTGTTGGGCATTTGAAGGAAGTGGGTGGCTCTATCGTTAACGTATCTTCTGTGTCCGGTGTTCGTGGAGACTGGAATTTTAGCCCCTATTGTGCAACTAAGGGCGCGGTAACTAACTTTACGCATTCTCTGGCACTCGAATTAGGAGGGCAAGGTGTCCGCATTAACGCTGTTGCACCCACTATTACGGATACAGATATGGCGACATTTGTCACCGAAAGTGAAGAGATGATGGCCATGGTGAAAAACCGGATACCCCTAGGCCGACCCGCAAAACCTGAGGAGGTCGCCGCGTCTATCGCCTTTCTTTTAAGTGAAGATGCCAGCTTTATTACCGGAGCAATTCTACCCGTTGATGGTGGAGTGATGGCTTCAAGCGGCCAGCCCAATTTCCTTGGATAAATATTTTCCTAGCTAGACTTACACCCGCGAATTTTACCCTGTTGCTAATTCTCTAATTTGCTGCGAAACATTTCGTTTTAGAAAAGCTTCAGGAAATTCTTCTGGAGAAAGAAATGATTAGTTTTAAGCATGTAGACCCTTCGACAGCGAATGAAGAAACTCAAGACGCGTTTGCCGAAGCGCAGGCTCAATTTGGATCGGTGATTAACCTTTTCAAGGTTCTCGGTAATGCACCTGGTATCCTCAAAGGGATACTGGCACTAAATAGAGAGGTAGCATCCTCAACTGAGTTGGACGCTCGATTAATTGAGCAAGTCGCAATGTTAACTTCAGCGCTTAACAAATGTGATTACTGCGTCAATGCACATATGAAGGTTGGGCAAAGTGTTGGCTTGTCCAAGCAGGAACTTTTGCTGGCGTTGGAAGGAAAGACATCGGATAGCAAGGCTCAGTCTCTATTGAATTTCACTAATGAAGTCGTCAGAAATCGCGGCCTTGTTAGCGATAAAATCCTGTATGAGGCTAGGGCTGCAGGCTTTAGCGATAAAGCCCTGCTGGAAACAATTGGTGTGATTGGCGTGTATACGACACTGCAGTACGTTCGTCATGTTGCCAATCCAGCCCATGATTTTCCAATGGTAGAAGAATTTAATGCTGATAAGCATGGCGCGAACAAAGAAGCGCTGTTTATAGCAGGTTAAATCATCAATATAGATAAGTTTGAAGTTTTAAGGAGTAAATCATGTCAGTTGTAAAAAGAGCGGCTATCGTAACCGGTGGTGGCACAGGCATGGGAGCAGCTACAGCCAGGCTCCTGGTTCAGCGGGGTTGGTCTGTTACGATTTTTGGACGCAGAAAAGACAAACTGGATGAAGTATTAAGAGATATTGATCAAGATATTAATACTCTGGCGGTACCCGGGGATGTGAGCAATCGTGAGGATGTACAGCTGCTGATTGATGCTCATCTGGAAAAATTTGGTCGTTTGGACGGTCTAGTGAATAACGCGGCCATTGTAGTGGGCGGGCCAATTGGTGATGTGAGTTTAGAAGACTGGAAAAAAGTGATGGCGGTAAATGTTGATGGTGTTTTTAACATGATCAACCTTTCTATTGAGCACCTTAAAAAGGTGAAAGGTTCAATTGTTAATGTGTCTTCTGTATCTGGAGTTCGCGGAGAATGGGCGTTTAGTCCATACTGCGCATCTAAGGGTGCAGTAACTAATTTTACGCATTCTCTAGCACTTGAATTAGGTGGGCAGGGAGTGCGAATCAATGCAGTAGCTCCTGCATTGACAGATACCGACATGGCGAGTTTTGTAACTGGCAGCGAAGAAATGATGGCAATGATGCGAAATCGTATGCCGCTAGGGCGTGCCGCAAAACCATCAGAGATCGCCGCGCCAATCGTTTTTCTCTTAAGTGACGATGCAAGTTTTATCAATGGTGCCATTCTTCCGGTTGACGGTGGGGTTATGGCTTCCAGTGGCCAACCTAACTTTACAGGCTAAAGAAGGTGTAAAGCAGCATTCAACCTGGTAGTGGTAGTTCTGCTTGAAAGCTTCCGGATAAAAGTACAAAGCGGCTATCTTGAATGTCTAGACTTGAATAGTGTAGAAATGTTTTGAGGGAATCCGCTTAATACTGCTCGGGGGGTGCGTTTAAAGAAGGTATTGTTGATTTTATAGTGCTTTTAATTTGACGACGGGAATCGTCTTGTGCCAGTTTACTGACGACTTTTCAAGGTGGAGTATAACCGGAGGGCTCAAGAAAATGCATTTCCATAGGCCAATGGCCAGCTTTGCTGAATATCTCAGCGGACCTCCACCTCCTTTAGAGCTTTCGCAATGAGCTCCGCTCTGGACGACACTTTAGCTTTTTTGAAAACACTGATCAGGTGAGTCTTTACAGTGGACAATTTAATGTTCAAATCAATTGCTATGTCACTATTACTTAATCCTGAGACTGCGCGTTCTAAAACATCAATCTCTCTCGGTGTAAGTTGAAAGCGTTCTCCCAGAGTTCCTCTGTTTTTGAAACGTTTGGGAAGGTAAATCGAGTTTAGAGTAAATTCTAAAAAGGGTTGCAATGTTTTTAGTGCGCTAAGTTCCTCCTCGCTAAATTGTCCAATATCTTGTGAGCGAATCAAACTAATGACTGCGATAACTTCTCCTTGTTGCCTGAATAAAATGTCGGCCACGTACCTATGGTTATTCGGCTTCATAAAGTCCTGGTAATAGATCGTCTTATGAAGTTTGTTTTGAGGGAGGACTGAGTCAATCGTGACCACTCGATCACAAGTGTTATTAAATTGGGATGGCCACAGAGGGTCCATGGAGTGATATTTTTGACTGTATTGCTTTCCAATATCGGAAGGCAAATTGTGACGCACTGTTTGATGGTGCTTGGAATTAGCACCAATCAGATAAAAAGCTGAGGAGGTTATACTTACCAATCCTTCAATTAACGCAAGGGCTTCATGCTGAAACCTTGACGGGTATGTATCCAAGGGCTCCTTTTTCATTATTTAGCTCCACCACGTGATGCAAAATGTGCTGACTCGCCATCTTTGGGTAGGAATCGCTTAAAGGTGTTCCCACCGAGTCAGTTATTGTGGGGAAATTCTTCAATTTGGAAAAAGGCTTCCCCGGGCATTTTGTACATGATATCTCAAATACCAGGATATGAGGAAGTCTGGCTTCAGGGGTTTGGTCTCAGATTTACCATTTTTTGATCTCAACCTTCCGGTTGATGTCAGTGAGTATGCTTAGTCGATAAGCTATGTTAATCAGAGCATTGAGGCATCGAATTGATAGATTAAATGAGAAATTGTTAAAAACTTAACTGAGTTCAGTTTATCTCTGTTCAGGTAGCTAGCAAAGCCTGTCTAGGTTAAAAGCCAGCTCAATAGCTTGTTGGAAAGCACATCGATACATATTTTTATAGGAGGGCTTGTTGTGAAACAGGAAACACTACTTCAAAGAAGAAAGCGGCTGATAGGGGATGCGTATTACTTCTATGAGAACCCATTTCACCCTGTTAGGGCCGAAGGTGTCTGGATGTATGATGCACAGGGTAGGCGCTATTTAGACTGTTATAACAATGTTCCCAGTGTTGGGCACTGTAACCCTCGTGTTGTCGAAGCTATCTCTACTCAAGCGGCTAAATTAAACACTCATACCAGATATCTTGATGAAACTATTCTCGACTATGCGGAAAAGTTAAGCGCAACATTCGATGATCAACTGAATTCTGCCACATTTACTTGTACGGGCACCGAGTCTAATGAAATTGCACTTAGGTTGGCTCGGAAATATACAGGTGGCATGGGAATTATCTGTAGCTCTTTTACTTATCATGGAAATTCAACAGCTGTTTGGGAGCTTGCTACCTTCAATGGGGAGCCCCCAAGCAGCCCGAATGTGAAAGCAGTTCCTTTTCCTGATAGCTATAGGCCGGAATTTGAAGGAAGCGATGAAGAGTTGGCAGAGGCATATGCTAATGAGGTCCAAAAGGCTATCGAGGCATTCGAAAAAGAAGGGGTCAAGTTTGCTGGCCTTCTATTTTGCCCGATATTTTCGGCCGAAGGATTACCAGATGTTCCTGCAACGTACCTCAAGAAGGCTGTCGAGAAGGTTAGGTCAGCTGGTGGGTTGTTTATCTGTGACGAGGTTCAGGCAGGGTTTGCTAGAACTGGGGGGCACATGTGGGGCCACCAGATACATGGAGTCACCCCCGATATCGTAACCCTGGGTAAGCCTATGGGAAATGGTCATCCAATAGGGGGGGTTATAACGACTAAAAAACTGCTTGATCATTTTCACGCAAATGTAATGTACTTCAACACGTTTGGCGGCAATGCTGTTTCATGCTCTGCGGGTTTGGCGGTTCTCGAAGTTATAGAGCAGGAAAATTTGATGCAAAACGCAGCTAGCGTCGGAGAGTATGCAAGAGCTGAACTCCTAAAACTTCAAGAGCGTCATGAGATAATAGGCGATGTCCGGGGGCATGGTTTGTTTATGGCTCTTGATTTGGTTAAGGATCGCGGAACTAAAGAGCCTGCTACAGACGAAACCACTCAATTGGTTAACGAAATGTATAAGCGAGGTGTATTAATAAATAGAGTTGGTGTTGGAGATAATATCTTAAAAATGCGTCCTCCTTTGGTTTTCAACAAAGAAAATGTTGATCAACTAGTATCAACTTTAGACGATGTTTTAACAATAATATAACACTAGCCCCACTTTTGAGAGCAATTATGATTGATTTTTATGGCGCTTCCCCTAACCAGCAAGCCGATAAATTATTGCAGCTAGCACATAGTTTGCTATTTCAATGGGGGTTAGAAGGCTCGACCATTACGCTAATCAAAATGCGTGAAAATGCTGTGTTTGAGGTTAGACGTGGGGATGGCACTCGATATGCTATGAGAATGCATAGAGTGGGTTATCACTCAGATTCAGAACTTAGGTCTGAGCTTCAGTGGATGCTGGCATTGCAGGAAAGCGGCGTTGAAGTGCCAAAACCAATTAGAAACATCACGGGAGAGCTATACGTCGTAATTGACTCTTATATTCATGGTGGCCGAAGGCAGGTTGACTTATTCGAATGGGTGAATGGTGAACACTTAAGTGGTGATGGATCTGTACCGCTTGAAGTGTTAACAAGCAATTTTAAAGTACTTGGTGAGATTGCTGCAAAGATTCATAATCAATCTGTAAATTGGCTATCTCCAAAGGGGTTCTACCGTAAAGCCTGGGACATAGAGGGACTTGTTGGAGAAAATCCTCTTTGGGGGCGATTTTGGGAATTGGAGAGCCTATCTAATTCTGAAACGAAATTGATGATTGAAGTTCGAGACCGGCTAAGGGTAGATTTGGCTTTCTATAAGAGCAAGCCAGAAAATGATCGAATGTATGGAATGATTCATGCTGATTTAGTTAGTGAGAATGTACTTGTAGATGGCAACAGCGTGCGAGTTATTGACTTCGATGACGCGGGGTTTGGTTGGCATTTATTCGAGGTTGCTACAGCTTTATATTTCGAACGGTGGGAAAGCAATTACGAGGCTCTAAAGCAGGCTATGATTGAAGGCTATAGGGCCAACAGGGGGCTTAGTGATGAACAGCTTTCTTACTTGCCGCTGTTTATGCTAGCAAGAGGAACAACCTATTTAGGTTGGGTAAAAAGTCGACCTGAATCCGACATTGTTGACAATTTTACACCTATGTTTATAGAGAATGTGTGTAAAGCTGCTGACGAATATTTAAGCTCAAAATGATGCGAGTATTTGAAAGCTGATTATCTTCCATCGATGTGGTTGTTGATCAATGCAGTGAGATCTTGGTGCTAGGGGCGCTGATGAACTGTGTGTAAGTTAGTGTTGGAGTTTTTCCAGACACTAGAGCGGTGCCTAAAGAAGAATTTTGCCACCAAATTTTCATCGAGGTAGAGTTTGGCAATTGGCTAATGTTTGTTTTAGCGTAAAGTTACTTGCAATCGGATATCGTCATTTACGATGTTGTGTGTATAAATTTAAGGTGTTTGATACAACTTGCATTTGGGTGTGGTGAAAGATTGTTATTTTTATTGTTGATGTAACCAAAGTGTAACTCATGAAGGGGTGGGGCTTTAAGTATTTTAGAGTATTGATAAAAATTAAAGCTTATCTCAATCCATCATTGGCGTAGAACTGCAGCATCTATTTGTTATGCTATGAGTACGTTCTGGCTTTGGGCTTGTTCCTACTGCTTTTTCAATCACTCTGCTTTACTCAGAACCCAGTTTACACTCTTTCGGTTCATTGAGTACGGCATCCTGTGAAGTGCTGTACTGGGAAGCAAACATTGTGGCTATTACAACTTCAAGGTGGAATAATGAGGTGTTTATATATTACGCGCAGATTCGTATCAGACTCTTTGGTGGGGTAGTTTACTCTGAATTGCAGACATTCACCAAAAAGACCCCATCCATAGGTCGACACTGAAAGTGCGCAAAGAGAGAAATAGGTATGCAACGGGACTGGAGTTTCGGTTAATGTTAAGGGTATAGTTCGGTCATTGGATTTGCTGTAAGCGACTTTGGCTAAGTTCGAAATCCATGGGTATGATATTTCAATAACTGTATCGGTGGTGAGTAAGAATAACGATGAATAATGTTTGTAAAGCTTCAGTTTTTCTGTTGTTTGCTTTTTCCAGCGCCCAGGCTGAGAAAATAGAACCGATATCGATCACCTGTGGAAAAACCAATATATGTGAAGTATTAACGTGCAAGCTGGGGAATGGCAAAGATGTTGAGTTTGTATTGGATAAAAAAGGTCATATAGAGCAAATTGATATTGTTCATACTGAAGCGGGTACTGTGACCTATGTAGTGAGTCATTCTCGCGGTAAGGAGAGTGTGCTTCACCTCAATCTTACTGAATATAAGAGTTGTCGTTTGTAGTCTTTGTTGCTCGATGTGTAGAGCTAAAAACTTTCACCCGAGTTTATAGGGTTGGCATTTTCTTCGGCAACAGAAAAGCGCTGTCTGTAGGCTGTGGGGCTCAGTCCGGTGGACTTTTGAAAAATTCTGCGGAATGCACTGACATCTTCGTAGCCCACGCTCCAGGCGATTGCTTCAATTCGTTCATTGGTGAGTTCAAGCCCTTCTTTGGCTTTTGCAATTCTCAGCTGCTGTATGTATTCGGATGGGTTCAGGTGTGTGGCTTTTTTGAATCGCCGAATAAATGTACGTCTTGACAGGGATGCCTGGTCCGAGAGGTCTGAAACGCTCATTGCACTTGAGAAATGTTGCTGTGCCCATCTCTGCGCTTTTACGATGGGTTTGTCGCCGTGGTTGTAGTTGGGTGTGAAGGTGCTGAAAAAAGACTGCTCTCTGCCTTTGATATCGACAAGAAAGATTCTGGCGGTGTTTAGCATGATTGAGGGGCTGGTGAACCTTCCGACCAGGAAAAGCCCCAGGTCCATCCAGGCCGAGAGCCCACCTGCGGTGACTATATCGCCATCATCAACAATGAGCTTGTTAATATTCAAGTCGATGTTTGGGTAGTCATTCCGAAATTGCTCTTCGAACATCCAGTGCGTTGTGATTGTACGGCCTTCTATAAGCCCTGTTTTCGCCAGGATAAAGGCTCCGGCACAAACAGAACAAATGAGAACTCCTTGATCATGTCGCGCTTTAAGCCATCGGGTGATTACTTCAAAACTGGAATTGCCAAGATCTTTCTCAAGGCTGGGAGGAATAATAATCGCTGCCAGATCCTGGTGTGCCGATAAGTCTTCGCCAAAGCTCTCGATAATTACGGGGGTTAATGCTGAACCTGTGTTATCGCCTTCTTTCCTGACGGAATCAGCGATCGACAGCAGATCCACTAGCCCATAGATAGCGGATTTTTGAGCCCCCGGGTACGCGAGCACCCCAATATTGTGATTTATCGCCGTATTTTTCATGTGGCACATGTTACTCCAAATGTGTCACATGTGCCATTTCCCTTCAGTGTTGATTTTACTAAGATCCTTTCACCTTAAATGAGATGTCGAGGGTTTTCGTATGCAGAAGCGTGCACTGATTGTTATTGATATACAGAATGATTACTTCCCGGGGGGAGCCTGGGAGCTTCATGATATGGATGTTGCGGTCAAAAACGCAGCGGCCATTTTGGAGGCTACCCGCCATGAACAAGGCCTCGTAATTCATATCCGGCACGAATTCCTGAACGAGAACCCTCCGTTTTTTGCGCCGGGTTCAGAAGGGGCAGAGATTCACCATAATGTAAAACCATTGGGCGATGAGGTGGTGATCACAAAAAATGCAGTGAATTCTTTCCAGGATACCAATCTGAAGAATGTTCTCGACAGCAACGGTATTACCGATGTGACGATGATAGGCGCGATGAGTCATATGTGTATCGATGCCGCTGCTCGCGCGGCTTCTGATTTTGGGTTTAGCGTTACAGTTGTTGAAGATGCTTGCGCCTCCCGAGATTTGGAATTCGGTGACAAGGTGGTTAACGCAAACGATGTGCATGCGGCTTATATGTCTGCGCTGAGTTTTGCCTATGCCAATGTTGTAAAGACTACAGAATACTTGGCGAGTGAATAGAGCCTTTATGGATCTCGCTGAAAAATCAAAAGCTCAGAATAGGATCGATGGAGTTTTATGAACAATACATTATTTCATGCGCCGCTGGCGTGCTCTTTGGCGGTAAGAATGGCGGCAGCAGAGGGTGGTGTTCCCTTGGATATTGCCTATCTGAATTTGAAAACCAAGGAACTAGAGGGTGGAGGATCGTTGTTTGATGTAAACCCTCTGGGACAGGTTTCGGTGATTAAGGATTGCAATGGACAAATCATCACGGAAACCTCGACTTGCTTGCAATGGGTTCAACTCAATTCTAAGGATGCGTCATTTTACAGGGAGCCTTCGAGTTCGGAGTTTCTTCAGATATCCCGATGGATCAGCTTTTGTTCGACGGAGCTTCATAAACAGATCTTTCGAGTGGTTTTTTATGATGAGGCGACCGCCGATGTTAAAGAGCGTTTCCTTAATCTGGCGCCGGCTCGACTTGATCTTTTGAACAAACATCTGGCCGATAAAGAGTACCTCGTCGGTAACAGCTTTTCTTCAGCGGATGCGTATTTAACATGGTTTTTTGTTCTTTCTTCCAGCTCCGGTGTGGAAGTCAGTCCTTATGAAAATCTTGTTAACTATCGTGATCGGATGTTTGGCAGGGCCGATATCAAGTCAGTTATATTGGATGATCAACATAAAGATGTTGAGATTGGTCAGAATTTGATGGCGGGCTGACTACCCGCGTTTGGTGCTAAACGGTATGAACACTGACATTGAAGTTCAAGCTGTATAGCACTCAAACTCGAGTTGGGGGCTGCATGACAGTTACGATATTTGGGGGTATTCAGGTATTCTTCGCAAATGTCGGCCGCCCCTAATTCGACTCACACAAAACAATATACCCATCTTCAAGCAGCAGCTTATTCTGTTTTTGAAGTACACCAAATTCTCGGTTGATGCTTTGCCGGCTTACGCCCAGCATACGTCCCATTTCTTCTTGTGATAAGAAAATCGCCAGCTTAATACCGTACTTATGTGGCGTTCCATGTATGTCAGCCAGTCCTTGTAAACGCTTGAGGAGTTTGTGACGCAAATTTCCAATCGCCGCGGATTCCAATAAAGAAAAAGCCATTCTCAATCGTTGGCACTGTTGCTTTAACAAAATCTGGTTGATCTGCGGGTACTGGATGCTTAAGCGATTGTAATCTTCGCCTCGTAGAACGCTGAGTTGTGTATCCACTCTGGCTACGGTTGTTTGTGCCCGAGGTGCCAGTTCAATGACGGCGACCTCACCAAAGCAGTCGCCGGCGGTCATAATATGGTAAAGAATTTCATTTCCTTCGCTGTCGACGTGATTAGCTTGGACCTCACCACTGACAATTTGGTAAATGTTATCTGCAGGGTCATTGAAGTGATACACGGTGCTGCCGGCATTGTAGTGCCTGATGCTCATGCTGGATTGGACCGCCTGCGCGACATTTGGCTCCAACTGGTTTAGCCAATTGAAGCTTATTTGCAATCTATCCATCCTCTTTCCCCTGTCATGGTGCTTTGTTATCAGATGTCACATTTGCGACAGACTGGCGTCTTCGAGATCCTTATTCTACTTACACAATAATAAATCTACCGCTACGAATGATTCAATCTTTCATCATTTAATACCGTGAGTCTTCATCATGCCGAATGTCAAAGAGAATGATCCATCACGAGCTTTTTCAAGCGATGAGTGGAAGGCTAGAGTCGATTTGGCCGCACTCTATCGGCTGGCTGCTCTACAAGACTGGACGGATCTGATTTTCACGCATATTTCTTTGCGTGTACCCGGTGAAAATGCCTTTTTACTCAATCCAATGGGCTTCCTCTTTGAGGAAATTACGCCCGAGAATTTGGTGAAGGTAGATATAAACGGCAATAAATTGCAGGATACTGAGTTCAACATCAATCCCGCCGGTTTTACCATCCATTCCGCTGTCCACAAGGCCCGAGCCGATGCCCATTGTGTTTTTCATTTACACACCGACGATGGTATCGCTGTTGCCAGTCACAAAGACGGGCTTTTGCCATTAAATCAGACAGCCTTAACGGTTCTTTCCGAAATCAGTTATCACGAATATGAAGGTATAGCCTTGGATTTGGCTGAGCGTGAGAGGCTGGTAGAAGACCTTGGAAACAAGCGTCTTATGATTTTGCGAAATCACGGCACTATGGCGGTTGGGGAAAATTGCGGTAGTGCATTTATCGCGATGTATATGTTGGAAAGTGCTTGTACTCTCCAGCAAAAAACTTGTGCCAGCAGTCAGCAGCCATTGACCATCAACGATGAAATTGTCGAGCTGGTGGCGCAGCAGGTATCACAGCAGAACTTGTTTGGTGAAACGGGTAGCCAACTTATCTGGCCAGCTATGTTGCGAAAGGTGAAACGACACTTTGCAGATTGGTGTTGGTCATCATGAAAACAAAGTAATACGCCAATAAAATAGAGGATTTCTATATGCAGCCCCCTCATTGTAATGCAGCAAAATCGTATCAACATTTTACCGCCAAACCGCTTTGCGGAGCCATGGGTGCAGAGCTTGAAGGTTTGGATTTACGCAAACTATGTGACGATTCATTTGTAGAGCTTCAAGACGCTCTGGATCAGCATCAGATGGTTTTTATTAAAAACCAAGATTTGAGTTTCCATGATCAAGAAGCCATTACTTTACTATTTGGTGAGTTTGGGACCGACGCATTCACACAGGGTATTGAAGGTCACCCTAATATTCTGCGAATTGCCAAAGCCGCAGACGAGGAGCTGCCGCTCGTATTCGGTGGTGTATGGCATACCGATTCGGCGTTTTTACAAAGGCCGCCTTCACTAACGCTATTGTATAGCCGGGTTGTACCTCCTTATGGTGGGGATACGTTGTTTGGTAACTGTTACCTTGCCTATGAAGAGCTTTCCGAGAATATGAAGTCGATGCTCGAAGGTTTGTCCGGCGTCTACAGTATGCAAGACTACTTCAATGACAAAGAGTCCAAGATCGATTATCAGGCGATGGATCTTAATGCCTCGGATGATATACGTAACGCGGCAATTCACCCCTTAATACGCACCCATCCTCGTACCGGAAAAAAATCACTTTACGCGAATCCTGGCAGTCTGGTCGGCATTGCGGGCATGAAACCTGAAGAAGCCCAGCCCATTATTGAATATTTATGCGAATTGGTATGTCAGCCTGCATTCAGTGCGCGCTTGTGCTGGGAAGAGAATATGTTCGTCATTTGGGACAACCGTTGCACTGTTCATCTGGCTTTAAATGACTACCGTGGTTTTGCGCGTGAAATGTTACGCACCACCGTGCTCGGGGAAAGGCCTTTTTAATGGTATTTAGCCTGCTTTTCAGCTGAAAAACAGGCTAAATCTGATTGAAGAATTCACTATTCGGGCTTTTTCTTACAAGATTGAATTATGGCCAGAGTCGAGATTGCTCAATCGGTTGATTCGGTGAACAGGTGCTCCTGATAAATGTTGGCCACTCGATTTCTCAACCACTGATGGCCAGCATCCGAGTCCAGGGTTTTAGGCCAGCTTAGATAAACCGGTAAGTCGCTGGTGATGGGTGACTGGATTATTCTGAGGTTGTACTTGGATGCAAATCTGCGGGCAATACTCAGGGGGACTGTCCCCACAAGATCTGTGGATTCCAGAATGAGTGGGTAAGCATGAAGGTTGTGGACTTTAATGCTATACCCCCGTTTCAGATTGTTTTTCCACAGTTCTCGATCAACAACGGTCGTGCCATAGTCACGGGGTAATTTCATGACAATATGTTTCATGTTGGCATATTGTTCATAGTCTATGATTTCTTCGGTAAATGGATGGTCGTTTCTGACGATGCAAACATTTTTTTCCGTGGCGATCTTTTGTGATGATATCTCGTCTTCGCCGGTATCAAAGGGTTCTATCCATAGGCATAAATCGACTTCTCCGAGTAGCATGCTTTTTTTAATGACGCTTGCATGGAAGGGTAGGCTGTCAATTTGAATAGAAGACTGACTCTCCTCCAGTTGTTGCATGAGTTCTGGCAGTATCAATAAATCCCCCGCATCACCCAGCGCAAGGCTGAAATTACGGTGGCTTGTCCCAGCATCGAATTCACTCTCAGTTTCCAGAGCGCCGTTAATAATGTTCAGAGCCCTGTGAACGGGAGTGGCCATGTCCATAGCTTTCTGTGTTGGGCGCACACCATGTCCGGATCGAACGAATAGGGGATCGCCAACAATATGGCGAAGCCGGGAAATGGCCAGGCTGAGCGCGGGTTGGCTCATGCCTATTTTGTCAGCTGCTCGGGACATATTCCTTTCGGCCATTACGGTATCGAATACGGTCAGTAAATTGAGATCAATTCTTCGTAAGTTGGCCATAGCTTACCTTGGTTTCGATATTTACATAGTAAATATATATTATACCGATATAAAATTTTTTATATAAGTCGTCAGTTGTTACAGTTGCGCCAGTGAATTGGGTGGGTGCTGTCAGAGGCTCAACCTTTTAAGCACAAAACTGGAGACGATATGAATAAATACAATAAATGTGCGATATCCGTAGCCGTGGCCGCTGTCAGTATGGGCGCTTCAACGACGACTCTCGCCCAGGCCACCCTTGAGGAAGTGGTTGTTACAGCGACAAAGCGAGCGGTGGGATTACAAGATGTACCTATTGCTATCTCTGTGGTGAGTGGGGAGGCCATCGAGCAGTATGGTCTTACCGAGCTTGATGAGTTATCTGCTCAGATACCCAACGTTCATATAGGTGAATCCGGTGGCAATAATCAGATTTTTATCCGTGGTATTGGTTCTGGAAATAACTCGGGGTTCGAACAGTCCGTTGGTACGTTTATTGATGGGGTGTATTTTGGTCGAGCACGAAATTCCCGTGCGGCGTTTTTGGATCTGGAGCGAATTGAGGTGTTGAAAGGGCCTCAATCAACGTTGTTTGGCAAAAATACCATTGCCGGTGCCATCAATATTACAAGCGCTCAGCCCGAAGACGAATTTTCTGCGTATGTTGAAGGCAGTTATGAAACCGAACTGGACGGACGCGCTCTGACGGCAATGGTGACCGGGCCGATCAGCGAATCGGTGAAGGGCCGGCTGGTTGCAAAAACCTTTGAGCGTGACGGCTGGATGGAGAATCAATTTCCGGGTGCGACGGATGGAACCTCTCAGGACAATGAGGTCATCCGTGCAACATTGGTTTGGGATGCCAGTGATGTTTCCACATTTACTTTGAAAGCTGAATACGGTGAGTGGGGGACGGTGGGTGCCAACTCTACCATCAGTCATGCCGAACCCGGATCTGTTTTTCTTTTTGGCCTGAATGATCCTGATTTCGCCGCAACCATACCGGATGCCTATCGACAGTCGCAAACACCTGGCCGTCCAGGCCGCGAGGTAAAGGACGATACGGAATCTACCATTCTCCAGTTAAGCTGGGATTATGATTTGGGTGAAAGCCAATTGCGATCAATCACTTCCTATACCGAATATGAATTTGAGCGTTGCCTGGATGTTGACTACACCTCCATTGATTTAATTGATCAATGTACCGATGAATCCAATGAGCAGTTCACCCAGGAATTTTTGTTTTCATCGCCACAAGGGGAAGTGTTTGAATATTTGGCGGGTATTTACTATCAGACCGCGACTCTGGACATTGATACTGATATTGGAACGCAATGGTCCAGTGTTCCACCGTTGGAATCAGCTGTGTTTGCAGCCATTGGCAATCCGGCACTTCCTGTCGGAGCCATTGATGGATTGCTCCGGGGAGTAACTGAGCAGAAAACGCGGGCCTGGTCTGCGTTTGCTGAAGTTACCTGGAACATCACGCCTGAGTTTCGAACCATTTTCGGTTTGAGGTATTCAGATGACAAGAAGGAAATTGATAAAGACAATACCGTTTCGTCTTTGACCGGAAGCTCACCACTGAGCAATGCACAATTGAATGGCATTTATACGGCGTTTAGTTTCTTTACAACGTACAGTTATGAATTGGAACGAAGTGAAGATCATGTTACTGGAAACCTGAATTTTCAATGGGACGTCAGCGACGACACCATGGCCTATGTCAATTTCGCTACCGGCTTTAAAGCCGGTGGATTTGACACCTCGAACAATATGGATCGTTCCCGAGAGTTTGAAGATGAAGGGGTTAAGTCTATTGATCTTGGGATGAAGTCAACGTTGTGGGATGGTCGTGCCAGGGTCAACGCTGCGTACTTTGTGAGTGAGTACAGCGATGTGCAAGTCAGCTCCTTTGAGTCGGCCAGCTTTATTGTCGGTAATGCTGCCAAGTCGGAAGTTCAAGGCGTTGAGGTTGATTTTACGGTTGCCGCAACTGAAACCATCGAAGTCAATGGCGCAATTGCTTGGCTAGATGCTGAATATAAGAATTATAAGAATGGCCCCTGTCTCGTCGCAGACTTGTTGTCTGGCGATTGCAGCAATACCAATCCGCAAGACCTTTCCGGAACTACTCTCCAGTTTTCGCCTGAAATCAGTGGTCAATTGGGAATTCAGTATCGTCGCAATCTTACCGAGAGTTTGGGGCTCATCGCCAGCGTTCAAGGCATCTATAGCGATGACTTCCATGTCGCACCAAACGGAGATAGACGTTCAGTTCAGAAGGCGCATACCAAAGTCAATGCGCGATTGTCTCTGGAATCTAATGACGGTCAGTGGTCGCTGGCACTGGTCGGAAAAAACCTGACCGACAAAACCACATTCAACTGGGCAAACGATGCCACTTTGTCAGGGCAGAGGCTGGGTTTTGACAATGCCTATTTCCGACAATATGAAGCGCCAAGAACCTATGAGCTTCAGGCGCGCTACTATTTTGATTAGATGACTTCTGTCACGTTGGTGAGATATTGATGGGGGAATTCTTTCCCCCCCTTTTTAAGTCACTGAATCTGCCAATTATTCAACTCTATCGAATTCACGTTTAAGGACATTGCTATGCTTTCACCCAAATATCTGGTGGGATTGATATTCATGTTCACCTTTACAATAAGTAGCGGTTGCACCAGCAAGTTAGACAAGGCTACAGCAGCAAGCCAAGTTGATGATGAAATTGATCCGGAGATTTACTCCCGAATCGATGACCCTGACGACCCGTATGGATACAAGTATGCTGAGTTTCGTGAGCGACGTGCTCATGATATGGCATCATCAGCAACGCCATCTCCCTTACCTCGATACAAAGCCAGACATCGTTCTTCGAAAATGCCTTGGCTCGGAGTGGATGAGTTATTGCAATTTGATTGGACGCAGTTGAGAGACGCAAACTCTGAAACTGTTGATGCCTTATTGTCGAGCACAAAATTGAAAATTGCTTTTGATCATCCCGATCTCAAGATCAATCAGTTGGCTATCGGCGCCGGCGGACGCCTTCCACTTCATGCGGATGGTGCGCCAGGAATGTTTGTTGTGGTCGGTGGGCGAGGAACGGTTTATGTCGGAAAGCAGGCATCGAAAGTAACGACAGGCTCTACCGTAAAGCTGGAGCCCTATGTTCCGCGAAGTGTTCAAGCTGCCAATGAAGAACCACTGAGAATGGTTTGGGTGCGTTGGGCTCCGGGCGGTGACCAGAGTTACATTGATGCCGGTTATTATCTGACGGGTTCCAATCAGCATATCCAGCCTGCGCAGGCGAATTTTGAACCCGGTTACCTGTTTTGGGGAGAAATCGACAAGGCTTATGGGATCATTAATGATGCTTCTTCAGAACCGTTTGATGGCTCAAAACTCAATGAACTTGAGGCTTTGGCAAAATCGTTTAATGCGCTGGATCCCCTGTATCCCAATGTACCGGTATTCGGGCACGAAAGTGAGATTCAGTGGTTGTCTGCGAAAACACTGAAATCAGGTGGCTTTTTCTTTTCTGACGACCTGGGATCATTGTTGGAAGTAGCGGACAAAATGATAAATATCGCACGGCACAAGGCGATATTCAGGGCCTCACGTCCCGATGGTCGGTGGGATTTTAATTTCTCCCAGTCTGCCTGGGGGGCACGCTCAACCTACGTGGAGCATAGCCATGTTATTCCCGAATTTTATTATGTGTTGAGTGGGCCCGTTGTTTATGGCGTAGATGGAGAACTGTACGAAAGCCTTCCGGGGGATATTCTTTTCAATAACAGCTACTCGCCCCATTTAGCGAGAGGAATTGTTGATGGTCTGGTGTTCAGATCATTTTCTTCAACTTTTGCACCGAATGGAGATCGCAGTGTCTTTGAGCGCCCATTCATACTCCTTGAGCAATTGCCTGAGCAACCCGATTCGGCGCGCCTGCCTGATGATTTCAAGTTCCACGAGTAAATAAAAACAGGAGGGCTATCTTTGGCAATTGCTGGCTTGTTGGATAGCCCAGCCTGAGATGATTTCGATTTCATGAGAAAGGATTAATGATGAAAAGAAGGCATTTTCTGAAGGCGAGTGGAGGCGCCGCCTTACTTGGTATTTCCTCCGGACTGGCAGATGCCGTCGAGACTAAACCGGTTTCACCTTCCAATGTTGACGGTATCGAGTCTGAAGAAAACTGGATGGAAGGCTTTCCTCCCAATCCTGATCAAATCATTCAGTTCAATGATGGCAGTTATGCGAGGTTTCCTCAAATAAGGTGGAGCTTATGCCACATTGAAGAGCTTGTGCCTACACGTTCAGTATGGCGCGGTTCAGAGCCTGTGAGCCAATTGGACACATCCGATAAAGATGTATTCAGCCTGTCAATACACACGCTCGATGGAAGAACAATGCAGCTCGAAGAGGCATTGAAGCATTGCTTCACCGATGGCTTTTTGGTGCTGCATAAGGGAAAGATTGCTTCAGAACGGTATTTTTTGCATTGTACGCCAAACACAAGGCACGTCATTCAATCGGCAAGCAAATCATTTGTGGGAACACTCGCCGAACAGCTCTCGGTCGAGGGTGTTCTGGATAAAAAGCGTGTTGTGTCTCACTATCTCCCGGAACTGAAGCAGGCAGCCTGGAAGGATGCTCGGGTAGTTGATGTGATGGATATGCTTGTCGGGATGCAATTTGATGAAGATTATCGTCGCCCGGATTCGGAAGTGTATCGGTACTTAATGGCTATGGGAATGTTACCCCATCCACCTGGCGTAAAAGCGTTTCGTTCGGTCTACCAATACCTGCCGAATATTCCCAAGGAAGGAAAACATAACAAGGCTTTTGCTTACCGGGAACCGAATATCAGTGTGTTAGGGTGGCTGCTTCGTCGGGTCAGCGGTATGAGCCTGGCGGATTTGGTATCGGAAAGAATTTGGCAGCCTTTGGGCATGGAGCGAGATGCGTATTTCATGGTTGATGGTTGGGGCGCTGAGGGAACGCTTTCGATGACCTTACGAGACTTTGCTCGGTTTGGGAAATTGATACTGAGCCGAGGTCAGCTCAATGGACGACAGATATTCAGCCCGGAAGCCATCGAAAACTGCTTCAAAGGGGGCTGTGTCGACAAGTTCGCGGCTGGAATGAACGGGAAAGTCTCGCCGAGTTTCCAATCCTATAAATCCCAGTGGTGGGTCCGCCACCTCGAAGGGCGAAACGCGCTCCAGGCCCGGGGAGCTTACGGACAATCTTTGTATATCGATCCCCAAGCTGAGATTGTGATTGCCCGATTCGGGTCGGCAAAAACTTCTCCATCAGCGGATTTGGATCACATAGTCACGCCGATGCATGATGCTATTGTTAAGGCACTTTCAGCACCCTGATGCGGCGAGTGCAATGATCCTTCAGGGGTTGCTCATTCATTTCAAGGCTTCTGACAATTGCAGGATCGAATGCCTTATTTCTGCCTCGCTCAAGGCGCCAAACCCAAAACGCAAGTGAGTGGGTGAGCTTTGATGATCAGTGTACAGTGTGCTCAGCGTCGAGTCTTTTCCTGGCAAACTGTTCAGCTTGCGACCACGAACGAGTTTCGAGATGTTTATCCATATCGCCATGCCTCCGGTGGGTAGTGTGAAAGAGATTTTGTCTCCGAAGACTTGTTTGAATTCCGCAGCTGCAAAATCTCGTCGCTTTTCATATTGCTTGCGAATTTTTCGGATATGGCGCCTGACTTCTCCGGATTCCATTAAATCGGAAAGCACAATTTCGGAAACGGTATTCCCTTGTCTATCGATTAAAACAATCTCCTGTGCTGCGCGCTCAATAAATTGGGAATCTGCGGCGATATAGCCAAGCCTTAAGCCCGGCGCGAAAACTTTCGACATTGAGCCGATATGGACGACGTTCTCTGAATTCGGGAGGCTGGCCAGAGGTGGAATCGGGTTTGCTCCGTAGTGAAATTCATGGTCATAGTCATCTTCCAGAACCGCAAACTTGAAGGTTTTTGACAGATCCAGCAAGGCCAATCGTCGATCCATCGGTAAGCAAACGGTGCTGGGATATTGATGATGAGGTGTGACAAAAACGGCGGCAACAGGGTGTTTGGCGAGGATTGATTTCAAGTTGTCGATATCAAGTCCTTGGTGATCAAGTTTGCAACTTAATACCTTAAAGCCATTAGATTCGAAGGCGGCCCGGGCAGGTGGGTAGCACAGCTCTTCCATAACAATGGCACCCTTGCTTGGATCGAGAATTCTCGAGGCGAGGTAAATGCCCATCTGGCTGCCCCGGACAATACAAATTTGTTCTACGGAACAATTCATAAATCGATCACCGGACAGCATTTTCTTGACGGATTGGCGCAGCTCCATGGTACCCCTGGGATCTCCATAGCCGAGCTTGGAGTGACGGCTCAAGTTGATACAAACCCTGCGATAAGTTCGCGCGAGTAATTCATAGGGAATCAATCGCGAGTCGGGAGTACCATCATTGGTTACGGCCGAACTGTTGTCGGAGAATACGGCGTCTTGATACAACATTTCGACCAATACTGATGGTGATCTGGCCTGGTGGGTGCTGCGAATCAGATTTTTGTTGGTGTTTGTTAGCCCCTGTTCGGGCAGGTTTTCGGATACATACGTGCCCGATCTTGGTCGGGTAAGTAGCCATCCTTGATCTTCCAGTTCTTCGTAAACCTGTTGAACCGTTTTTCGATTTACCCCCAATTGCTCCGCGAGGGAGCGTGAGCCTGGAAGCATATCTCCCGGCGCAAGTCGTCCGTCTTTTATATCCCGGGTCAGTGTATTTAACAGCCTCGCATGCAGGGTTTTGCCAGGGCTGTCTTCCAGCCAGAACTGGGTTTCCCAAGGTCTTAACATATCACTCACCTTTTAACTGGACCACTGAAAATGTAAATACTGGATCTTATTTTGGGGCCAGCTTATCGATATCGTACGCGCATTGTCAAAACTGATTTGAAAGGAGAAGTTGCATGAAAACAGCGGATAAAACCAAACAGGAGCTGATGCAGAGCGCTGAAAACGATATGCAGGCGCTGATTAAAGATATTGGTCTGACGGACAGGGAAAAGCTGGCGCTCACTTGCCGCATTCTGTTTGACAAGGGCCACGATGCGGGCTTGGCAGGGCAGATTACCTGCCGAGCCGATACCGACGATACGTTTTTGACTCAACGATTTGGTTTGGGCTTTGACGAAATTTCAGCGGAAAACCTGATCGTGGTGGATCAAGATCTCAAGCCCCTGAACGGCGAAGGCATGCCTAATCCAGCCAACCGTTTTCACACCTGGATTTATAAAGAGCACCCGGAAGTGAATTGCATTATTCACACACATCCAACCTATGTTGCGGCGCTGTCGATGTTGGAAGTGCCACTGGTGATTTCCCATATGGATACCAGTGGTTTATACGACGATTGTTCATTTGTTGCGGATTGGCCGGGTGTTCCTGTTGGAAATGAAGAGGGCGTTTTAATTTCCAAAGCCCTCGGGGATAACCGGGCCGTGTTCCTGGCTCATCACGGCCAGCTTGTCACGGGAAGAAATATTGAAGAGGCCTGCAACCTTGCGGTGTTGATTGAACGCGCTGCAAAGCTGCAGCTATTGGCGATGTCCGGTGGGGAGATTCAGCCTTTGCCGCCCGCGTTGGCGAAAGAAGCCCATGACTGGACCTCCACGGACAAACGAAACAAAGTCAATTTTGCCTACTACGCAAGGCAAGCACTGAAAAACCATTCTGATTGTATATAAGGGGAGCGTTTATGAATTTATCAGGAATTATTGCTTATCCCGTGACGCCGTTTAGTCACGATAACAAGCATGTTGATCTGGAAAAGCTGGGTGAAGTGATTGATGTTTTACTCGATGCAAAAGTGGATGCGATCGCCGCTCTGGGCAGTGCGGGTGAAGCCGCGTATCTGAGCGAGTCTGAATGGAAGCAGGTTGCCGACTTCACTGTCAAGCATGTGGGTGGAAGAGTCCCGGTAGTTATCGGTGTTGCCGAACTCACCACAGAGCAGGCGGTTATCTGTGCTGAACACGCTTTCGATATCGGGGCTGACATGATTATGTTGTCGCCATTTTCCTATTACAAATTGAGTGAAGATGAAGTCTTCTCCCACTATGAAAGTGTCTCGAATGCAAGCTCTCTGCCGATCATGATTTACAACAACCCTGCGACCTGTGGTGTGGATATGTCGCCTGAGTTTATGTTGAAGATGGTCAGTGACATCAAGAACGCCACCATGATTAAAGAGAGTACGGGCGATATACAGAGGATGCACAAAATCCATAAATTATCGAATGGTAAGGTCCCGTTTTTTAATGGCTGTAACCACATGGCTCTGGAAGCGCTTAATGCCGGTGCAAGTGGGTGGTGTACTGCCGCACCCTGTTTAATTGGAGAGAGACCCAAGCAACTTTTTGAGGCAGTAAAGCAAGGCGAAAGTGAAAAGGCACGAGAATTGTTTTATCAGCAATACGAGTTTCTTGAGTTCATTGTGACGTCCGGTTTGGCGGCTTCAGTGAAGTCAGGGATGGCCATTCAGGGCAATGATGTTGGTGAACCTCGAAAACCATTATTGCCTCTGGATTATTCTGCGAAACAACGTATGACAGACATGTTGGCTGATCTGAGTTGGTGATACCCATTGGGAAAGGCTTGCAGAACGTGAAGCCTTTCCCGGTTTGACAGGTGTTTATTTCATGTGTGATTCGGAAAATTCAAACGCGATTGTTCGCTTTCTTAAAAATGCCGGCTCACATGGTCTCCATGGCGTAGAGCTCAAACGTCTATCGGCTTTGCCCGAAGCCGTGTTTGACCATGAGTCCAAATACCTTTGGGACCAAGGACAATTAAGCGGTATTCCCGAAGAAAACTGTTGTGGCAGGGGTTGCCGGTTCATGTGCGTATCTTATATGGAAGAAGAACGAGTCTGGCGTTTGATGGGGGAAGGTTGACCCCGGATCAATCCTGTCACTTCGAGAGCCGTGAGCATGATACAGGGGTGGATTAAAATTTATGTATGAAGTGCAAGTTGATATTTTTTCGAGACAGGCAAGCAAGAAAGCTCGTCTATTGGAGCAGCGGCCGTCAAGGGTCTGGCTGGGAGGAATACTGGCGGGCGCCTATGTTGGTATCGGTATCATCCTTATTTTGGTGCTGGGAACGGAGGCGAGCCCTGAATCCAGAAAATTGGTTATGGGAGCGACATTCGCCATTGCACTTACGCTGGTGATTTTTGCGGGCGCCGACTTGTTTACGGGCTACACCATGTACACAACATTTGGTGTACTCAACAATCGAATGACGCTGTCGCAAGCCATTTATATTGCCGTTGTTGTTTGGTTGGCTAATCTGACCGGTGCAGTACTGCTTGCCGGCATGTATAAACTGGGTGGTGGGCTCTTGACCGAAAACGCCGATACGGCTTTGCAAACGATCGCCTATAAAAAAATGAATGCTACAGCGGTTCAGCTGTTTTTCAACGGCATCTTGTGTAATTGGTTGGTGTGTTTGGCCATATGGATGGCTGCGCGAATGAACAGCGACGCTGCAAAGTGTATTGCCATTTTCTGGTGCCTGTTCGCGTTTATTGCCAGCGGTTATGAACACAGTGTTGCCAATATGACCGTCTTTTCCCTGGCATTGTTGGGGCCAGAGATTGAAGGCATCAGCATTCAGGGCGCAGGCTTTAATTTGTTGTGGGTGACATTGGGCAATGTCGTTAGCGGGGTATTTTTTGTTGGATTGAGTTATTGGTATCTTTCCCGGCCGCTGGATGTTGCCGAATGTGTGAGCGTGGATGCGGACACCGAAACAACGACGAAGGCGCGCTGATGAGGCCAGACAGATGCTATTCAAACATTCGCTTTAAGTTGCCTGCCAGCCACGTCAATGCGGGGCCCATCGCCTGGTTTTTCTGCATGGCCATATCCACAGGGGGCGCCCAGGGTTTGTCATCCAGTCTCATGGGCAGTTTATGCAATCTCCCTTCGGTAATATGTTCCTCCACGAGGTGGGTGGGAAGATAAGCCCAACCAATGCCCTGGATAATCAATTCAATCAAACAATGGACGCTGTTCGATGACCAACTCATGGATGAAATGGCGGCGTCGTGATCCAGGCCTTGGTTGTTTGCTCCGCGTATAACCATTTGCGGGTGGCTGGCAACATGTGACAGTTCGACCGTTTCGAGTGTACTCAGGGCATGACTGGATGAGCAGACGGCAATCAATTGCAGGTTGCCGATAAACGTCAAATCCACTTCACGCTTGAAGGACATGTCTGAAAACATCAATCCGAGATCAACACGCCCGCTCTCAACCATGGGAATGATTTCAGGGCTGGCGGCTGCGATCAGCTCAATTCCTGTAGCGGGAAATCGACGTTGAAATTCAAACAGGATTTGACTGAGCGCGGTTTTCTGAAGCGCATGCTCTATGGCAAGGCTGATGCTTGTCTCTTCCTGTTTACCTATGGCCCGGGCTGCGGTATTCAGTTCTTCCATTTGTTGCAACACCACTCGGGCATAGGCAAGCAAACGCTTACCCTCCGGGGTGAGGGTGGGTTTTCGCGTAGAGCGATCGAACAAGCTTGTGCCCAAATCGATCTCCAGATTGGCGATCCCCTGGCTGACGGCCGATTGTGCTTTGCCCAACTTACGTGCGCATGCGGAGAAGGAGCCCAGATCCGCCGCCTCGATAAACATTCTTAGTTGTTCGGGGTTATACATATCAGCAAATCCGATGGTTATTAACTTTGATCAATCTTATTTTTAGATAGTATGAATATCAAGCCAAACGGAGGTTTCCCAAACATGAAACAGCTACAACCTGATCTTTGGCAAAGTACCCGTTACAGCTCCGGCATGTTGAACAGCTACGCTTATTTATTGCTTCGTCCAGCGGGAAATGTTCTGTTTTACAACAGCGGTAATGAGAGTGACCTTCGTCAGATGGATGCTTTGGGGGGTGCACAACTGCAACTGTTGACCCACCGTGATGAAGCGACGCCGTCGCTTGCTCGAATTAAGGACCGCTTTGGCTTGACGCTTGCGAGTAGCGCACTTGAAGCCCCATATCTGGAAAAGTACACGCCTGTGGATTTGGTTTTGGAGCCAGGTACGACTCAACTGCAAGATATTCATGTTATAGAAACCCCGGGCCATACCGATGGCAGTTTGTGTTTTTTCTATGAATCCCCCCATGGAAAGTCCTACTTGTTCACGGGTGACACAATTTTTCTGTGGGATGGGGACTGGTCGACGTTTGTCATGCCGAAGGCGGGTGGCAGTGCATCGGCGCTCGTTGGCAGTTTAAAAGAACTTGGCCGGATTCAACCGGATCTGGTGATGAGCAGCGGCTTTGTCGGTGATGTTGGCTTATTAGACCTTACGCCGGCTGAATGGAATCAGGCGATTGAACACAATATTCAAAAACTGGAACGCCTCACCTGATTCCGATGCGCGACTCCAATACAAATGACATGAGGAAAAGACTATGCTACAAGAGAAACCTGCGTATCTGGTTGCCAGTTCATTTATGACCGAAGGCCACGGTTCACTGGAAGCTTATGGTGAAGCGGCTCATCCCTTAATGGAAAAGTTCGGTGCTGAAATTCTGATTGCGGGTTCGGCGGATCAATTTATGGATCATTTTGAAGGCCGTTGGAACGATGGTGCCCGATTTACACTGTTTAAATTTCCTTCCATGGAAGCCTTGCAGAGCTTCTGGCATTCCCCGGAATATCAGGCAATTAAACACCTTCGGACCGATGCCATTCCTCCCAACTTTACCTTTGCTGTAGAGGGCTTCGACCCTGAGGACTGGAGCGAGTAGCCCATTCGCTTCAAACCACGATTTTCAGGAAATCTGGCATGAAGGCCTCGCTTTAATTAGAATCGATATCCAGTGACCGTTTGTTTATTCACATCGTCCAGTTCCTATGGAAATAGCAATCGGCAATTCGAAAAATAAAGCAGGAAAGAGGCCTTTATGAACCCACTTGGCTGGAAACGTTTACTCACTGGCAGTTTTTTACTCGCTTCGCTACTGCAGGCCGGTCTAAGCCATGCTGAGCTGACGACGATCGAAAAGAACATCGTCCAGCGGGCAAACCAGCAATTGCCCCAGGCGCTGGAAGAATTGAAAACCGCCGTCAATATCAACAGTGGCACAATGAATTTTACCGGGGTTGAAAAAGTAGGGCGTTTGTATCAACAGCAGTTTGATGAATTGGGTTTCAAGACGGAATGGATTTCCGGCAAGGACTTTAATCGTGCGGGGCATTTGCAGGCCAGCTACGGCGAACGCGGTCCGAAGATTTTAATGATCGGGCATCTGGATACGGTATTTACCAAAGATGACAGCTTTCAGGCCTATCGTGATCTGGGCGATGGCAAAGTTGCCGGCCCCGGCATCACGGATATGAAGGGCGGTAACACCATTGTGGTGGCCGCATTACGGGCGCTCAAGGCTGAAGGGTTGTTGAAGGACTTGCAGGTCCGGGTTTTGTTTACCGGTGATGAGGAAAGCAGCGGTAGACCATTGTCCTTATCCAAAAAAGCCATTATTGATGGTGCCAAATGGGCCGATATTGCTCTGGGCTTTGAAGACGGCGACAGCAGCATTAAAACAGCGGTCATTGCTCGCCGTGGTTCCATCGGCTGGCGCCTGGAAGTCAGTGGACGACCGGCGCATTCCTCCCAGGTTTTTACTGATGAAGTCGGGTATGGTGCAGCTTATGAGGTGGCGAGAATTCTAAATGACTTCCGCCAGCAAATTGATGGCCTGGGTGCTGCTACGGTCAACCCCGGTTTGTTGGTGGCCGGGAATGAGGCGCTCAAGCTGGATGTGAGCAATGCGGCGGCGATGGCGGGTAAGAGTAATATTGTGGCGCAAACCGCGATGGTGAAAGGGGATTTGCGTACCTTAAGCCCGAAAGAGCTGGCCCAGGCACAAGCTACCATGAAAAAGATTGTGCAGAAAAACCTCAAGCACACGTCGGCTACATTGACTTTCGCCGAAGGTTACCCACCTATGCCTCCTACGGATGCAAACCGAAAGTTGTTAACGCAATACAGCCAGATCAGTGAAGATCTGAACTACGGTCCTGTTGCTCCGGTTAATCCGCGTAAAGCGGGTGCCGCGGACATTTCTTTTGCGGCGGATCATGTGGATATGGCGCTGGATGGTTTGGGCTTAATGGGCTCGGGCGGTCACACCCGTGATGAAGTGGCAGACATGGACAGTTTTACAAAGAACATTCATAAGGCAGCGATTTTAATGCATCGTCTGGCTAAGCAATACAAACACTGAGAGGCTTGAAACGTCGAATCAGCCTAAGCCCATGAGCGATACGCAAGCCAGTTATCTCCACATTCCCACTATACCATCGGGTTTCGTGAAGCATTTGGCTGAGCCTCTAATCGAGGCGAAAACGTTCCCTCCATCGTTAACGGGACGTTATCATGAATTATTGAGTAACAGTAAAGTGACGGTGGCTCAGTACACTGAGTTTACTGAGCGACTGTGTGAAAGCCTGGAAGATGAATGGCTGGGTTTGCTCGATAAACCTGTGCCGCTGGGGAGCCATGTCGCGCTGCTTCATTTGTTATTCCCCAGTCCGGATCTGGATACAGCGCTGCATAATCTGAATCGCTTTTACAGTTTGTTTTTGGGTGACGATGCTGAATTGTTTGACCTGAGTGAGTGGGCCAGTCAGCAAAAAGTGATCATTAATAAGCACCATTCTGCGGTTCATTTGCAGATTGCGGCATTGATGAGAGTACTGAAATTATTGTCCTGGTTGTGCCAGGAGCAATTACCTCTTACCCGACTTGCCTTCAGTTTTGAGGCGATGCCTTTTGACAATGAATTCGCCTATTTATTTGGTGCTTGGCCAAGCTACCACAACCCCCAGGCGTATATTCAATTCCATGCCGACGTGCATTCAAAAGCGGTTGCTCCAGCGATAAGTGCGGAGCAGTATGCGAACGATACCCATGTTTACTCCCTGTTGTGGAGGAGTGAAGGGGATCTTGAGAAGAAAGTCTATGGCGATATTGCCAAGCATTTGGCTGGCGGACAATTTTCGGCGGCGGAGGTCGCCGAACGGCTTCATGTATCGAGACACACTTTGGGGCGGCGTTTAAAGGAACAGCACAGCAGTTATTCCGATATTCTTTCTCGGGTAAGGAAGGACAAGGCCCTGCATTATTTGCACAGTGGCACTGCCCCTGGAAAGAGCATTGAACAGTTGGCCGAAACCTTAGGCTATGTAGAAATGGCGTCCTTCAGTCGGGCCTTTAAACAATGGTTTGCCTGCTCACCAACTCAGTACTGGCAGCGACATATCGCCGGCCTGCAAAAAAATGACAAATAACTGCAGCGATCCGCTCTTCAAGCCCAAGCTTCTCCATTCTATATTAGCGCCATAATCTGTTATTAGCCCGGAGCAAGTCATGAGTGACGATCGCAGCCTCAATGCCTATCACGCCCTTGAAACCGCCAGTAAATATAAAAAGACTCAATCCAATGCAAGCGATCAGGTCGATCCGGAGGTGTTTCAGCAATATCTAAGCAAAGTGCTTGAAGAGGGTTATGTGGTCATTCCCGATTTATTAAGTCAGGAGGAGATTGATCAAATTCGTCATGAAGTGGAACCGATGTTGAGCCACAGGGGGCGGAATTTTTTCGAGGGCGAATTGACCCAGAGAATTTACTCGGTGATGGCGAAGACCTTTGCTTTGAACCCCATGGTTGAGCACCCGATGATTCTGGCTTTACTTGATGCAGTGCTGATGCCCAGCTATCTCCTGTCACAGTTACAGGTGATCAACATCTTGCCGGGTGAAAAGCAGCAACCCCTTCACGCCGATGATGGGTATGTGCAGATTCCCCGTCCCCGAAGGTTTGTCAGTGCTGCCACGGTGTGGGCGATTGATGATTTTACTGAAGAGAATGGGGGGACAGCGGTTATTCCCGGTTCCCATCATTGGGGGGATAAGCAACCGGATGAAGAGGATAAAAAACGCCAGATAAATTGTGAAATGAAAGCCGGTTCCGCTGTCTTTTTCCTGGGTACCTTATGGCACGGAGGTGGGGCGAATGTTTCTGAGAAGCCTCGTTTAGCTGCAACGGCACAATACTGCGAAGGCTTTATTCGACCCCAGGAAAACTTCAGCTTGTCTGTGCCCCTTGAGCGTGCGGCGCAATGTTCGGAAGATATTAAACGTATGCTGGGCTATTCGATTTTCGGCCCGTTTATGGGGATGGTGGATGGTAAGCATCCCAAGCGTTTGCTGGAGCCGTATTTGGAAAAAGATCCCACATAAGTCACCAGTTCTGAAAAACAAAAAACGCGGCCTACAGGCCGCGTTTTTTGTTTGTGCTTTGGGTTCGTGTGGGAACTTAAGCCTCGGGTTTATTCGCTCGCAGCTTAAATTCTACACTTGGCAGGTTCTCACCCAATAGTTCAATCGGACGCCATTGCTGCTGACTGAACATTTTACTTTGATCCACAAAGTGAGGCGATTGTGGGTCGTGAGATTGACCGTAGCTCAGGAACATATCACCTTGCGGGCCTTGCTCTGTAAACTGCAAAGCCATCACAAAACTGGAACCGTAGTTCACTGGGTAGGCAGCCTCGCTACCGTTTTCGGTTTGACGCTTACGCAGTGGGCTAAATGGTTGCTTGCTGGCAGGCGTTCCAACATCGGCCAGTGCCAACTCGGACAGTCCGCGATTGCGTGTACGGCCCTGGGAATAGTTGAAAATACCTTCCCAGGAATAGGCACCGGTGACAGGAATTGGAGCCAGACCTTTGGCTTTGGCAATGTACTGAATATCACCCAGCTTTGCGTCCGGAGCGACGCCGTTGTCATCCAATCGTTTGGCGGCGCGAGCTAAGGCCAACAGAATATGATCCTGTTCTTCTCCTGCTGGTGCGAGTGCACCTGGGGTCATGGCAGGCTTGGCAGGGTCGAAGGCATTGGCGAACAGTTTATCGCTCAAGTCACGATGACCGGGTACGCGGAATTCCGCTAAGAATTCACGCATTAAATGCGCGCCACGGCTCTCCAGCAGATAGCGACCGTCCCAATTGGCCAGGGCCTGACAGGCGGCGCTTAAATCGTAGCTTTCTTCCCCGATGTTTTGTTGAGGGGCCGCCTGGCAACGCGCGACCAGATCCGCCAATAACTGCTGGCCGAATAAAGACTCGTTACCGGTAAAGACCGCTTTGAGTTCTTCTATGTCAAACAGATTGTCGTCACCGGCTGGCTTTTTGGCGCTGCGGTTGCTGATCAATAATGCGTTGAAGCGTGTGCGCGGGCTGCGATGTGTTTTCTCTGGGCCGTAGACAATGCTGAAGCCTTCGAGAGGTTCTTCCAGATGACTCAGCCAGTGGCTGGAGTTGGCATTGAACACATAGTCGGAACGCAATGCTTTGGGAGCTTCATTGATGGGCATCAGGCCGCTTTGGCGTGCCCCTTCTGTGGCTTGCCACTCGTAAGCTGGGTCATTGCCGGGCAGCAGAATCGCACCGGCGCCGTCACGCCAGATGCCGGCCAGCTTTGGACTTTGCGACGCCTTACGCCAGTAGCCTTCGGCTTGTTCGCTGAGTTTCGGGGTTTGGGTACCGTCGATGTACAACACGCGACCATCTTTGGCTGCCATCATCGTGTTTACCCAAGGAATGGAGCGATGATCTTCAAAAGCCTTAAGAAATTCCTCCGGAGAGCTTGCCTTGGCCATCGCAACCCAGTGGCTCAGCATGCCGGTGTTATCCAAATTTGCATCGCGCAGGCTTATTGCGGATTTTGGGTTCCAGCCCAGATTAGGTGACAGGGAGGCCAGGTTAACGATGGGGCCGAAGTGGCTGCCGTAAACCTTGTGCTCCTGAGTCTGTACCTGTCCGTCACCCTGTTTTACGTCCACGGTAACCGTGTGGCTGACGATGTCTCTGTAGTCATCGCCATAGCGATAGCGCATGGGGTTGTTCGGATCCAGTTCCAGTTGGTACAGCGTAAAGCGTTTGGATTGTGAAACGGTGTGTGTCCAACCCAGATTTTCATTGAATCCAATGCTGACTCCCGGCAGGCCAATCATGCCCACGCCGGCAATATTCAATTCACCTGGAATGGTCAGGTGCTGCTGGTAAAAACGCAGTTCGCCATCGTAGGGGAAGTGTGGATTGGCCATCAGCAAGCTGTTGGCTCCAGATACTTTGTCTTTACCCAGCGCCCAGCCATTACTGCCAATGCCCTTGGAGGTAAATACATGTTCGGCATTCAGTTCAGGGTTGTGAAAGGCGACCTTTTCTTCGCCGCCTGCTATGCCTTCTTCTGTTTTGGGGGCCTTAGGTGGTTTGGCACTGGCAATGGCGGGAATAAAGGCACGGCTGCTGGAGAGCATGGCCAGATCCATATGGTAGGCCAGCAATTCCTCTACCTTCACTGGGCTCACCCAATCGGCCCCGCGACAGGGAGACGGGTATTCCTCTGGACTGTTGCGCTCCGCCAGATTGTTATTAAAACCGTCGGTGTATCCGCGCAACAAATCCTGCATGGCGGGATCAAGCTGCGGATAAAGTTGCTGGGCGCGTTGCACCAGATTCAGGGAGTGGTAGGCGATATCGGAAAGCACGTATTTGTGCTTCGGGCCCGCGCCAAGATAGCGTGCACTCTCGCCGCGAACATTTCGAATCTGCTCGGCCAGTGTACAGAGATTTTCCCGTGCCTGCATATAGCCGGTGGCATAGCCCAGGCTGCTGTAGTCTTTGGCCACAATATGGGGCACACCGTATTTATCCAGATGGACATCGGCGGAATAATCGAACTGCTCAGCTTTGGCCGGCGTGGCTGCGGTGGTGTCCTTGGCGGTTTCCTTGTTGGTTTCGGAAGACGGGCTGCAGGCACTCAGGCAGGCAAACCCCAATATCGAAACGGGGATCAGAGCGGTCTTCATTGTGGAGCGTTTGGGTAAATTGGCGATAGTGCTTATTAATCGCTTGGGCATTATGGGGTCCTTGTTTTTTATTATTTCGATTGACGGTTTGGGTCCAGTATATCGCCGTACTTGCTTAATAAAACCGACTTTACGCAAATTGTTTCGTTCTTCGGCATTTTGGTGGAAAGCTGACGGCCTTTGGGTAAATAGTGTCGCGCTCAATCTTTTAATGTCACGGCCGATAGCAGATTCATGATGAGCTATATATTGCGTGTTTGATGTTGGGGTAGTGAATGCGACTGCTGAAAGTACAAGCCGAGAACCTGCGCCCTGGCATGTTTGTGGCTGAGTTGGATCGCCCCTGGCTGGATACCCCGTTTGCCCTGCAGGGTTTTGTGGTTCAGGACCCAGAAGAGGTCGTCTATATTGGCCGCTATGTGGACTATGTTTACATTGATGCGGATTATGCGGGCTCCAATCTATTCCTCCCCAAAAGGCCCAAGCAGGAAGAAACAGTAAAAGATCGTCTGAGCATCAAGGCTGAATTCGAACAGGCCAGAACCTCCTTTACCTCCGCCAGTGAATCTCTGGATCGCGTGTTCAATGCCCTCAACAATGGTGTGCAGACCGATATTCAGGTGGTGAGGGAATCTGTGCAGCCTTTAATCGATGGCGTTTTTAACAATAAAGAGGCCATGGCAGTCTTGGTGCGATTGAAAGAGTCTTCTGACTATCGCTATCAACACGGTGTATCCATGGCGGTCTGGGCTGCAATTCTGGGGCGACATATTGGTTTACCAGTCGATGAACTGGAAAAGCTGGTGATCGGCTGTGCAATGTGTGATGTGGGCATGACACGACTGCCCGATGAAATCTTTCAGCAAACCGGTGGTTTGAGTGATTACCAGCGTCAGATGGTCGAGCTGCACACTCATTTGGGATCCCAGATGGTGGATGAGAACGGCAATGCCGATCTCGAGATTCTCAGCATCATTAAAAGCCATCATGAACGTATGGATGGCAGCGGTTACCCCGATGGCCTGAAAGGCAGTGATATTCCTTTATTCGCTCGTATCGCTGGTTTGGTGGATGCCTATGACGCGATGATCACTCCGAGACCGTATGCGCCCGGTGTATCTTCCTACGATGCCATTCAGGAATTGATTCAAAGTAAAGGTGTGCTGTTTCAGGACGCCTTGGTAGAGCAGTTCGTTCAGGCCATTGGTTTGTTTCCTACAGGTTCGCTGGTTGAATTGAATACCGGTGAAGTGGGCATTGTGGTGAAGCAGAACGACATTCGACGTTTAAAACCTGAAGTCGTCATCGTGCTCGATAAATTCAAGCGCAAACTCGATTCCCTCAGATTGGTGGATCTGGCCCGTGAAGACGTCGGCAACATCAGCTGGATTGTGCAAGGCTTGCGACCCGGCAGCTATGATGTGAATAGCGAAGAGTACTTCATATGAATCAGGATGTTTCCCAGGGCGTAGGCCAGAAGCAAGATTCTGATGGTGCTTCCTATGTGGGAATTATTGAGATCGCTGATTACGAAGGTTTGGCGGCATTGCATGGGCCAGCCTCGGCGCAACTCTTATTGGATGAGTTTCACCGGCGTTTAAAGGAATGGGTTCGTCCGATCGATCAAAGTAAAATTCTAAAAGACCGTCGCTTTCTGGTATCGCTGAGTGGCGTTGCAGATGACGCTCAGTTGCAACTGGCGACGGCCAAGCTCGAACGCCTGTTTTCACCACCGTGCGAATTAATGGGAATACATTCCCCCATTGGTTACCACGCGGGTTTTTGTTTGCATGAAGGTGATGAGCACAATTCCGAGCAAACCTTATTGCATTGTCGAATTGCCTTACGTCAGGCACGTAAGGCAGCTTTGCCCATGCAAGTATTCCAAAAAGAACTCAAGACGAGTCTTGACGATGAATCACGTTTGGTCAGTGCGTTAGAGCAGGCATTGGAGCGCGGTGAATTCCGTCTCTATTATCAAGCCAAGGTTCATACCGGCTATCGAACAGTGGTGGGTGCTGAAGCCCTATTGCGTTGGCACAGCTCTGATAAAAAAATCATTATGCCCGGGCAATTTATTGATGTGGCGGAACGACACGGTGTTATCCGCTCGATGACCTGGTGGGTGTTAAAATCCGCGATTGCCCGTTTGAACAAATGGCCCGAGGCCATGGGGATCTCGGTAAATGTTCCACCTTGCCTGTTGCTGGACGACGAAATTGTCACTGTGCTCGATGATGCGCTGGCAATTTACGATGTAGCTCCTGAGCGATTGACCCTGGAAATTACCGAAAATTTGATGATCAGCGATTATGATCAATTGATGTTGCGATTGAATAAGTTGCACACGCTGGGGGTGAGAATTTCCATTGATGATTTTGGCACCGGTTATTCTTCACTGGCCCAATTCCGAAATTTACCCGCTGATGAATTGAAAATTGATAAAGGCTTTGTGATGGCCATGGAGGAATCCGATAAGGATCTTGCCATCGTAAAAGCGGTCATTGGCCTGGCCCGAAACTTTGGCATGCGAGTGGTTGCCGAAGGCGTCGAGACAGAAGCCGCCGCCGCCGCTCTTGGCGAACTCGGCGCTGACCAACTACAGGGTTTTTTCTTTGATAAAGCCTTGCCCGTGGAAGACTTTGAAAAACGCTATCTGAGTTAACTCTCTGCACCGTATTCTCTGAGCTTTGTCCTGATGTTGCTACATTGTAACAGCTGTGCTACTGTCCAGGGTTACTACAATGTAGTATGCCCTTATCGGGATATGCTGCCCGTCTTCTTTGGTATGTATCAGGCACGGTATCAAGTGAAAAAACTTCCGGATTTAAGCAAAGCGGAATATGAAATTCTGCGTGTTTTATGGCGCTCGGGGGACAGTACGGTTCGGCTTGTCCACGATCAATTGAATGAATCAACGGACTGGGCTTATACAACGACCAAGACTCATATGGATCGTATGGTGAAGCGGGGTTTACTGAAGCGTTGCGAAACCGTCGAGGGCATCCAGTATCGGGCGCTATTGTCCAAGCCGGAAGGGCTGGCAAATATGGTGCGCTATTTTGCGGAACGTGTTCTCGAACTGGATGGAAAATCCGTCGTCTCGATGTTCGCCAAAAGTGAGGCCCTGAGTAAGCAGGAAATCAAGCAGCTGAGAAGCTTGCTGGATAAGAATACGGATGGGAATGATGACTGATTTGATCGCGTCGGTATTGGATGTTCTATATCAACAGTCCATCTGGGCGGGGATTTTGTTTCCGGCAGTATTACTGTTCGCCTATGTGTTTCGCCAAGCTTACCCGGGCATATTAATGGCCGTATGGTTGTTGATTCCTCTGCGTTTAATTGCCCCCACCGATCTGGCTTTTGAATACAGCCTGGCAGAATGGCTGAGCAAGTTGCCTTTGCAGGAAGTAGCGGCCGCGCCTGTCGCTGATGGCATGGCCAATCATGCCGTTGGCCATCACAGTTATGGGGAATACGCGGTTGATTCCAAGCTCGGCGCCTTTGAGTACATTTTGTTTGCATTGTGGTTATCGGGCTCGGTGTTTTGTTTGGGGCGGTTTTTAAACGCAAGGCGGCAGCTGCGCGGTTTTATAAAGGACGCTGAATGGGTACGCTCGGGTGATGACTATGAAATGCTGGAGCAGGCACGCGCCGCATTTGGCTGTCGCAGAAACATCAAGCTGGTGATCAGCCGTTCGTCAAACTCGGCTTTTACGGTTGGCACTGTGTCGCCGATTATATGTTTGCCAGGGAAACTCTGGAATGAGCTTAGCCGCTCGGATCAACAGGCGATTTTGTATCATGAGGTTGCCCATGTGAAAGCCTGTGATGATTTATTGCTATACGGTTTGAATTTGATCCGCTGTGTGTTCTTCTTCCATCCGGCCATGTGCTATGCCCAGGCACAGATCTCCCAGCAGCGTGAGCGACTGACAGATATAACTGTTATAGAAAGTGGGAAGATCAAACCAAGACAGTATGCAAAGGCACTGTTGAACTACATTGAAAAATCCACCTTGAAGCGATTTGAAAATGTCGCTCCCGGTGTCGGTGGCCAATATCTGCTGATGAAAATCAGGATCGAAGCCATGATGAATAATCGCTTTAAGCAATTGCTCTGGCAAAAAGTCAGTGCACTGCTATTGATGGCTTTTATGATCAGCATCGTGTTACCGATGGAAACCCTGGCCAAAGCAGAATTGCTCGACAATGAGGCGGCAGGCATTCAATTCAATAAGCCAATGGAAAACATCCGAATTTCTTCAAGTTTTGGAATGCGCAAACATCCTATTAGTGGCAAGGATAAATTTCATAAAGGCATCGATTTGCCCGCAGCTTTGGGCTCCAAAGTATTTGCCGTCGCCGGGGGCCGTGTGGTCAAAGTGAAATGCAAAAACCTGAATAAACCCAACTATGTATTTATTGATCACGGGCAGGGGATGGTCAGCCGTTACTTCCAGATTGACGAGGTGCGCGTAAGAGAAAATGATTGGGTTAAGCCGGGCCAGCATATCGCCGAAATTGGAGGCCCACATATGGGAACTGGTCCGCACCTTCATTTTGAATTGTATAAGGATGATGAAGCGGTTGATCCGCTGGTTTATCTGAAAAAATAGTCGGAACCGATGTGTGAGGCTCTGATGGGATGAACAAAGGCCTTTTAACATGATGTTAGAAGGCCTTTTGTTGTTTAAGCCTGCAAACGCTCTTCCACAAAGTCCAGGCGATCCTGGCCGAAAAACATTTCACCGTCGAGGAACATGGTCGGTGCTCCAAAGATTTTTCGTTCCGCTGCCGCTTCGGTGTTTTTGATTAACTCAGCTTTGATGTCATCGTTTTGACTCATGTCGATCAGTGCCTGCGCATCCAGTCCGGCCTGGCTGAGCGTGTTGGCAACCACGTCCATATCACCCATGTTTTTTTCTTCCTGCCAAATCGCTTGGTACACGCAATCGACATATTGATCAAAGCAATCGAGTTTCTGGGCTGCGAGCGCAGCGCGCATCAGGTAAAGGGTGTTTATGGGAAAATGCGGATTGAATTTCAGTTCCACCTGGTAGCGTTTGCTGAAGCGAGGCAAGTCATGCAGCAGCATATATTCGCCTTTGGCAGGAATCGCGACCGGTGAGGTATTGCCAGTGGCTTTGAAGATGCCGCCCAACAGCATGGCTTTGTAATCGATCGTACAGTCATATTGCGCTTTCAACTGCTGCAAGCGCTTGTGGGCAAGAAAGGCAGTGGGGCTGCCAAAATCAAAATAAAATTCTATGGTTTTGCTCATGGCCGGGCTCCTGAAAAGGGTGTATTGATCTCGTGTGTTTTTGTTACTTGCTCGTTTAGCCGCTTTTTTGGTGTTTATATAAGTTCTAATTTGGAACTTATAATAAAGGGCAGATTTGGATTGGTCAAAGGTGATTAGAGGTTCAGCTTTGATTCGGGTTCCGAAAAGCGCTAGTGGCGACTCCAGGCTTCTGTTTTAATGTCGCAGCGGAACCTGCTGGAGGTTTTGGACTAAGGGGAAATTTGTGTCGTTTAAAGACAGTGTGATGCTGGTGTTATTGGCCGCAATCTGGGGTGGTTCCTTTCTGTTTATGCGTTATGCCGTGCCCGAGCTGGGAGTGGCGCCACTCATATTTCTAAGGGTAGGACTGGCGGCCCTGTTTTTGTTGCCTATTTTGTTATGGCAAGGGAAGGGGGCTGAGCTGAAGCGCGTTTGGGTTCCAAGCTTCGTTAATGGTTGGACCAATTCGGCGATTCCTTTCTGCCTTATCGCCTATTCCCTGCTGACTCTGAGTTCGGGTTTTGCCTCGATTCTGAATGCTGTGACCCCGATCGCAACAGCTGTGGTGGGCTTTTTATGGTTGCGTGAAAGCATGTCCTGGATTAAAACCCTGGGCATGTTGATTGGTATTGCCGGTGTCACTTTATTGGCCTGGAACAAGCTCTATGTCAGTCAGGACGATACCTGGCAGGTGGCACTCGCCATTGGCGCGGGTATTCTGGCGACCCTGTTTTATGCGATTTCTGCGATCTTCACCAAGCGTTATCTCTCGGGTGTCGACAGCATGGTGTTGTCGACAGGGTCCATGCTGGGGGCAACGGTCGTGCTGCTGCCTCTGGCGATCCTGTATTGGCCAGAGAATCCGATCAGCCTGCTGAGCTGGTTGGCCGCCATTGCACTGGCGATTATTTGTTCGGCGTTGGCCTACCTGATGTTCTTCCGGCTGATTCACACGGTCGGGCCGGCGAGGGCGACCACTGTGACCTTTATTGTGCCGGTGTTTGGCATGCTGTGGGGGGCGACCTTGCTGAACGAAGAGGTGTCGCTGACCATGTTGGTGGCGTCGGCGATTACCTTGTTTGGAACCGGTCTGGCGACGGGATTATTGGGTAGCAAGCAAGAGCGCTAGTCTTTACTGTGAGTAAACGGCAAAGACTTCGGCTTATTGAGAGATTCGGGTCAGGCGCCACGTGGTATTTCGAAGGCCCAATCAGTTAAGCAGGGCCTTATCGTCTTCAGTGGTGACATCGTTGCTTAAATTGGCCGGAAACTCGCTGGCGGTAGCTCGGCAGGGTTCCTGCGGCGTGGTATTGGCTTCCATAAAGGCAAAGTAGTCTTCGCTCAGCGTCCGTCCAGGGGCTCTCCGATCACTGGACTTGCGGCGTTTGCGGTGAAATAAATCCAGCGGTAGATCTTTACAGCGGTCATGTTCCAGGCGTCGGTCTACTCCCTTACGCCGGTCGACAAAAATCTTACTCATACGCATCAAACCTATATTTACCGCTCAAGTATAGTACAAAAAGACCTGGGCGCCATTTTCCTTGTTATTTTTGTGGTTATTATTTTTCTTCTTCCAGATAAGGTCGATCGTCTGGACTGCCTGTCGCATTTAAAAGTTCGCTATAATGCGCCTTGTTGAAGCCCGGGTCCAGCCCCAGGCCGTAATTGACCATGCAGCTGCCGGTATCCTGCGGAGCCTGCCGGGTTGCAGAGAGATAGCATTAGGACGGACATGTCAGAGCAGAGAAACGAAGGCCCTATTCAGTCGGCGATTATCGATAAGTTGCAAGCCTTATCCCCGAGTCATCTTGAAGTGCTCAATGAGAGCCATATGCACAATGTACCGGCCGGTTCGGAATCCCATTTTAAGGTGGTGCTGGTTAGTGAGGCCTTTGCCGGGCTGCGCCAGGTACCGCGTCATCAGAAAATCTATGGTTTGTTGGCCGATGAAATGGCGGGTCCGGTACACGCCTTGGCTTTGCATACCTATAGTCCGGAGGAATGGCCTGGCCAGTCGGTGCCGGAATCGCCCAATTGCCTGGGTGGCAGTCTGCATGACAAAAAAGGGGCGTAGTTAATGACGTTGCAAGAAGAGCGTTTCGTGGTTATGGCGCTGTACAAGTTTACTCCGTTCGCGGATTTCACCGAGTGGCGTGCGGGTATTCAGGAAACCATGGCTGAACACGAGGTAAAGGGTTCATTGCTGATTGCGGCTGAGGGCATTAATGGCACCGTTGCAGCAGAGCGAGACGGTATTGAGGCCATCAAAAACTATCTCAACAGCATTCCCGCCTTGGAAAACTTCAGTTACAAGGAATCCTTCTGCAAGGAACAACCCTTTAACCGCAGCAAGGTAAAACTGAAAAAAGAAATTGTGACCATGGGTGTGCCCGAGGTCGACCCTTTGAAGGTGGTCGGCAGCTATGTGAAACCACAGGACTGGAACGCCCTGATTTCCGATCCCGAGGTTGTTTTGGTTGATACCCGAAATGACTATGAAGTAGAACTCGGCACGTTCAAAGGTGCACTTGACCCGAACACCAGCAGCTTCCGTGAATTCCCGGAATATGTTGCTGAAACTCTGGACCCGGCCAAACATAAAAAAGTCGCTATGTTCTGTACCGGTGGAATTCGTTGTGAAAAATCCACCGCTTATTTGAAAGAGCAGGGTTTTGATGAGGTGTATCACCTTGAAGGCGGAATCTTAAAATACCTCGAAGAGGTAGATGAAACAGACAGCATGTGGGAAGGCGAGTGTTTTGTCTTTGATGGTCGCGTGACGGTAGATCACCAATTGCAGCCCGGCGATTATGAGCTGTGCCATGGTTGTCGTCATCCGATTGATCAGCAAGCCAAGCAATCACCCAAATATGAAGAAGGTGTAAGCTGCCCGCGTTGCTACGATCAACTAAGCGATGAGCAGCGTGATCGTTTTCGTATGCGGCAGCAGCAAATCCAACTCGCCAAAGCGCACGGGCAGGATCACATCGGTGGTGATGTGAAAGCTTTGCAGGAAGAAAATCGAGCGCGCAAGCAGGAATTGAAGGCTGCTCAAAGAGCAGCCAGTAAAGCCGCCAATGTGGCGTCCAAGTAATGACCATCTGACAACATTCAGGTGGCGCTGAACAAGTGGCTATGAAAATACCCGGCTTAAAACGTTCAAGTGCGCGTTTGCGCATAGTTTGCGTTGTATGGCTGGGTTTTTTTCTGGCCTCCTGCGCCTCCTTTGAGCGAGAGGGCGTATCCCGGAATTCACAGGATTTGTCTTCTCTTTTATCGGCATGCCGGCCTGCTCTGGCAGAGCCTTCTCCCGAGTTTATTTATCATCCCGAGTTTAAACAGCTGCCCGGGAATCGCTTTTTACTCAGTTTTTATCAAGATTTATCTGATGAACCTCAGTGGCAGGCCTGGGTGCACCGCCTGTTAACGCTGGCAAGCGAGGGGGCTTCGGGTGTAGCAGGTTTTGAGACAGCCAGCTCTGGCTTGGTCCATTCTGAATGCCGGGAAGCGTTGCTCGGCGCGGAAACGTTTCAGCATAGAACCCAGCTTTTTTCAAACTGGCAACACACTTTGTATCGCCCCTGGCCCATTATTGCGGATCTCATGAAGCCTTTTGTCAATTTAGGGGTTCAACGGGAGCTGGCCATACAAAGTGAAATAGAGAAAAAGTATCGAGCTATAGGACATCCGCTGGATTTGGGGCTGTTAACGAATCGCCAATGGTACGGTTCCCGCAAGCAAACATCGGATCAGTTTGGTGTTGAAGAGGTAAGGCGGGATGCGTTGGGAATTCCCCTGTTCAGTCATCAACAAAGCGAGGCCCTGTTGGATCATTGGCAGCCGCTTTGGGCTATTCAGGAAAAAGCCGACAATGATCGACCACTTGCATTGCAGCGCCGCCACGGTGAACTGCAAACCGTAAACGAGCCGAGTATTTATCGTTATATCAGTTTTGCGCGCCTTGGCGATGAGCCGATACTGCAGCTGAATTATGTGATGTGGTTTAGCGAGCGAAAACCCGATGGGCCGTTTGATATTCTGGCGGGCAAACTCGATGGTATTCATTTTCGGACTTATCTCGACAGGCGAGGGACGCTGTTAGCCCACGATGCGATGCACAACTGCGGTTGTTGGTATCAGTTATACCCCTCACCCAGGTTGCGGCAGCTTAAGCCCGCTTCGGGAGAGCCCAGTTTCAATTCCCGATTTTGGTCGGGGGATAAGCCCCCGATTGTTCTGATTTCTGCGAACCGGCATCGCATTGAGGCGGTTCTGCCGCATAGAGATGATGCCTGGCGCCGTCATGGTGAGCCATTGCAGCTTTTGCAGAAAAAATCTTACAGCGAACTTCGAGAGGTTTTCTACCCATCGGGTTTGATTCCCGAATCAAAACGACCTGAGCGTTTTCTATTTGCGCCGCTGGGGGTGCCTGCTGCGGGCAGCATGCGCAGTCGTGGTCGTCATCAGATTGCCTTTACTAGCGAACGTTATTTTGACGATCCGCGTTTACTGGAATCTCTGGGGTATCGTCGAATAGAGTCCGGGATTCGATTGCCAGCGTCCGACTAAGGTCTTAGGGGAATGCCCAGCCGGCCTTGCTACAGTACGACCTTATTTGAATGATGAGGTTGGTATGAGGACAGATAAAAAAGTCGCCTTGGTCACCGGGAGCAGCAGCGGCATTGGTTTGGGGATCGCTCGCCAGCTGGGAGCGGCCGGTTTTGATGTAATGCTGCATGGTTTATTGGATCTGGAGGAAGGTCAGGCGCTGGCCAATGAATTTACTGATCAATATCAGGTACGCAGTGCATTCAGTAATGCTGATCTTCGCGACCCGAACGAAGTTGGCGCACTGGTCAGACAGTGTATCGATCAGCTCGGTGCGGTGGATGTTCTGGTGAACAATGCGGGCATTCAGTTTACGGAACGGCTGGAAAACTTTCCCGAGCAAAAATGGCATGACATCATTGCCATCAATTTAAGCAGTGCGTTCTTTGCCATGCAGGCCGCGATACCCCTGATGCGGGAGAAAGGCTGGGGGCGTATTATTAATATCGCGTCTGTGCATGGCCTGGTCGCTTCGGCGCAGAAGTCGGCTTATTGCGCGGCCAAGCATGGGGTAGTTGGCCTGACGAAGGTGGCGGCGATGGAAAATGCTGACGCCGGCATCACCGTGAATGCCATCTGCCCGGGTTGGGTGGAAACAGATTTGGTAAAACCCCAGATTCAAGCCATTGCCGATCAACAATCACTTGGCTATGAACAGGCCCGCGCTGAATTGGTTGGACAGAAGCAAGCCTTGAGAGAAATGACCCAGCCAGCCATGCTGGGAGCCTTGGCGGTCTTTTTGTGTTCCGATGATGCCGCTACAATGACCGGTACTGCATTACCCGTAGATGGGGCCTGGACGGCGCAGTAAACCCGCATTACATACAGGCATATAGACAAGTCCATGATCAAACTAATAATCGCTGATGACCACCCTTTGTACCGGGCTGCGCTGGTGCAGACGTTGCCGCAGGCATTTGAAGGCGAGGACACCCAGCTGTTTGAAGCTCAGTCGGTGGCCGAAGTCCACCACTTGCTGGAGTCGGAAGAAGACATTGATTTGATCATTCTCGATTTGCACATGCCTGGAGCTCAGGGCTTTTCAGGTTTGATCAATCTGCGGGGGTGTTATCCTGACATTCCCGTGGTGATGGTTTCGGGCAACGACGGTGTGGACGTGCGCAGCAAAGCGGCGAGTTATGGTGCGGCGGGCTTTATTTCCAAATCCTGCGAGACCCGGCAGTTGCTGGAAGCGATGCAGACTCTGCTGGCGGGCCAACACTGGTTTGGGGATTTGCCGGAAGCGGCCATTGACCAAAGCAGTGATGATCTGGCCCAGCGCGTTGCCAGCCTGACGCCTCATCAGTTTCGCGTGTTTGTGATGATTGCCCAGGGCTTGCTCAATAAACAAATTGCCTACCATTTGGGTATTTCAGAGCCGACGGTGAAATCCCATGTGACTGCCATCTTCAAGAAGCTTGGTGTGCGCAAACGCACCGAGGTGATTATTGTGGCGAATGCCCTGAGTGAGACGGTGGAAGATTTGAATCAACAACTGTTGGATGACTAGCGCGTTTTATCTACTCGGTTCGTAACCTTGATAGATTAATTCAATAGTCGGTCCAACAGGGCCCTCAGTGCGGCGGGTTTGATCGGCTTTTTCAAAAAATAAAAGCCTTCGGCAAGTGCCTGCTGTTTTACTGTATCTGTACGGTCAGCTGAAATAATGATGGCTTCGAAGTCTTGTTGCCAATGAGCCTTTATTTGCCCAAGCCAGTCCAAACCGGTTTCACCGTTGTCCAAATGAAAATCGGCGATGACTAGATCGGCGGGGATTTTTTTCTGCCCGTCTTCCGGGCTTTGAATATGTTCCAGCTGAAGTCCCCATTGTTCGAACAGTAACCCCATGGCGGTGGCGCTGTCGCGTTCATTTTCGATCAGGTAAATACGGTGATCGTTGTGGGCGGCAACAGGTGTTGGTGTGTGTGTTATCGATGTGTCTTTTTCGATCCTTGCTTCCGTTGCCGCCTGGTTTGGTTTCTCAATTTCTTGCGCGATAGGCACTGTCACTCTGAACACGCTGCCCTGACCGACGACGGATTCAAAACTGAGCGGATGCTCCAGTAAATCACAGAGTCGCTGCACGGTAGCGAGCCCCAAACCGGAGCCTTCTTCATTCACGGCGTTTAAGCGGGTGAACTCGGTAAAGATCGCCTCGCGGCTTTCCTGGGGAATGCCAATACCGGTATCCCAAACTTCAAATTGCAGATAATTCTGTTTTCGACGTGCGCCCAGCAATACACGCCCGGACGCAGTATAGCGCACTGCATTGCAGACGAGGTTTTGGAGAATTCTCAAAAGCATTTTGGGGTCGCTATCGATACGAGCCGAACTGGGACAAAAATGAAAGAGCAGACCTTTTTGTTCCGCACTTAAGCGGAAGCTGTCGTAGGCACCTTGCATAACGTCCCGGGCCGACAGGGTTTTACGCTGAGCTTGAATGGCACCGCTGTCGAGCTTGGCAATATTGAGTAACTGGCCAATGAGATACTCACTGGATTGAATTGCCGAGTTGATATTGTCGAGAATGGGTTCCTGGCCACCGAGCTTTTGTTGCAGCGCTTCAGTAAATAATCTGGCGGCGTTCAAAGGTTGGGCGAGGTCGTGGCCGGCTTCGGCAAGAAAACGGGTTTTGTTTTTATCGGCTTCGGCCAACAACGTGTTCATATGCTGCAGTTCACGGGTACGCTCATCAACTTTCTGTTCAAGCAGGTTTTTATGTTCTGTCAGCTCAAGAAGGGCGCGGCGGTAGTCGGTGATGTCGGTATAGGTGGTGACATAGCCACCATCGGGCAGTGGATTGCCGCGAATTTCCAGCACAGTATTGTCGGTTCGAAGGCGTTCAAACACGTAGGGCTTACGTGCGGCCAGATAATCCATGCGCTTGCGGATATGCCATTCCACATCACCGGGACCGCATTGCCCGCGTTCGGCATTAAAGCGCACCAGGTCGGCTACCGGGCGGCCCACGTGAATTAAATGATCCGGGTATTCAAACAGTTCCAGATAGCGTTGGTTCCAGGCCACCAGTTGTTGATTGCTGTCGACAACACTGATGCCCTGACTGATGCTGTCGATACTGGATTGCAGGGTGCTGCGACTGAACTGAAAAATCTGTGAGGTTTCCTGTAACAGCTCCAGATCCGAATGCAGTTTGGGCCGGTTCAACTGACCGGCGTAACGAATAATATGGCTGGCACTTACGCTGCCAATGACGCCAGCCAATAAATTTTCGACAAAGTCGATGGCTTTATCATCCGCCCAGGCTTGTTCCTTGGCCGATTTGTCACTGTGTTGGGCGTAAAACTGATCCATGGCCAGCTGTGCCTGCTGAGCACCGATAAAGCTGCTGGCGAGGCGCTGTAACTGTAGAGGTTGAATCAGTCGCTGGGGCAGACTTGTGTCCCGGCGGCGGTCCCATAAGCTGATGCCCACAAAGGCCAGGCAGTTAAATAGCAGGCTCCACAACACCCCATTACTGATCGGTGAAAGGTTTTCAATGGCGAACAGTTGCTGGGGGCGCAAAAACTCCAGGCCAAAAGGCCCTTGCTCAATAAAGCCCTGATCCAACCAGCCCGCTAGTGCCAGTGCGGGCAATAGCAGGGTGTATCCCCAAATCAAAAAGCCCAGAATCAAACCGCCCAATGCGCCTTTGGCACTGCGTGCCTGCCAGAACAAAGCCGCAATCAGTGCGGGTGCAAATTGGGCGACCAGGGCCATCGACAAGAGACCAATAGAGCCCAACGCTTCACTGGAACCCAGCCAGCGATAGTAAATATAAGACAGGGCCAGCAAGCAAATGATCGCCAGGCGTCGGAACAAACGCAGGGCCTTACTGAGATCATTTTGCTTGGCCAGCCAGCGACTGCGATACAGTGCGGGCATAATCAGCTCATTGCTGATCATCGTCGATACGGCCACACAAGCCACAATCACCATGGAACTGCCGGCCGATAAACCACCGAGATAAACCAGTGTGGCGAGGGTGACATCGCCATTTTGCAGTGGCAGCAACAGAGCAAATTTTTCCGGGCTCAGCCCCTGGCCCCGCAATAGCAACAGGCCGCCGTAGGCCAATGGTAAAATGGCGAGGCCAAATACGATCAGGTAAACAAACAGAATCCGTGCGGCGGGTTTCAGATCGCCTTCATTACGGCTTTCGACGATCAGAGCGTGAAATTGTCGGGGCAGACAGAGAATGGCGGCAGCCCCCAGCACCAGAGCTGCGACAAAGCCCTGGTCCTGTTCGCGGCTGTTAACGATTTGCTGCACATAACCGTCGCGATTTACTTCTTCCCATAGCTGCCAGGGATTGTCGAAATAGCTGAAGCAAACCGCAAAAGCCAACAGTAAAAACACCAGAAGTTTCAAAACTGACTCAAACGCAATGGCAAGCATCAGGCCATCGTGATGTTCATTACGATCAATGCGTCGAGTGCCAAATAAAATGGTAAACAGTGCAAGAGCGATGGCCGTATAAAGCGCGGTATCCTGCAACAAGCTTGGTTCGGCTGCTAATTGTTCGCCGCTGATGGTGTGAAAGCTGCCTGCAATGGCTTTGAGTTGCAGGGAGATATACGGCAGCAGGGCGACAACTGAAATAATGGTAATACTGACCGACAGTGCCTGACTATTGCCATAGCGACTGCCGAGAAAGTCAGCGATGGAGGTGCTGTTCTCTTCTTTACTGACACGAATGATTTTTCGCACCAGGGGCGCACCTACGAGAAGGGTCAGAATGGCGCCGATAAAAGTTGGTGGGAACCACCAGCCATTGTAAATGGCTTGACTCGTTGTTCCGTAGAAACTCCAGGCCGTACAGTAAATGGTCAGGGAAAGCCCGATGATCCAGGGTTTAACCTTTTCCAGCCAGGCTTTGGATGCGCGATCACCAATGTAGGCTACTGCAAATAAACACAGCAGATAGGCAATTGATAAAACGGAAATATCCAGTGGGCTGGGCATGATGATTCACGGTTTATAAAACGTCTTACCCTAGGATTAATTGCGCCGTCTCGCAAGGGAAAATTGAGATCGACAGATGAAGAGGGCGCAGGCCTCTTCATCTGCGGCCTTAAACACCAGTGCTTTTAAAACCTCAGGCTACCCGCTTCGACTTTAATATTTTCGCGGCTGGAAAATGCCGGTAATTGCTTTTGGCTTAGCTGAAGAGCAGCCTGGCTGTCGACCACTTGGTTCGCCGGTAACGGTTTGGCCTGGTGGAGATGCTGCCACATAGCTTCCATTGCCTGTTCATAGTAGTGATGCATGGGCACCAATTGCTGTCGGAACTCTGGCCAACTCAACAGTGCATCAAAATGCTGCCCCTTATTGATTTCGATATAACGGACATTATCACGGTCGGGAAAACGGCTGGCGCGCAGTGCCATATAGCCCCGTGAATTGTGGTTGGGACCAACCAGGCTGTCGAGATTGCCATGAATAATCAAGGTGGGTTTGCCGTGCAGATCTCCATTCAAAGACAGTGCGGCAATGCTCTCTTGCACAGCTTTAGTGTCATAAAACTTTGCGAGGCATTGGAATCCGGTGAAGCTGCTATCGGAGGTATCGAAAATATTCAGAGGCTGACCTTTATAGGCCAGGCTGATGCCCGCGGTATTGGGAATGCCGCTGCTCTGTCCGTACAAAGCTTGTCTGGCTGTTGCCGGCATAACTTTGCTTTGTCCCTGTTCCTGATAGACAAAGCTGAAATCACAGAGCGAATCCTGTGCTTTCTTGCGGCCGTAAGCATTGGCGTAATTGACCGCAATAGAGGGCCAGAGGTGATTGGCCACTGCGAAGGCTTGCAGGGAATACATTGGAGTTTGGAAACCCAGAGCGGACAGTTTAGCTTCGGCCTCACGCGCCAGCTGTTCATCGCTACCGTTCAGAAGACCCGCGTTTTTCAGGTTTTTGCAACGCTGTTGCAGTGCAGCTGTCGCAGGGCCGATAGCGGCTGCAAAAATAGAGGGTGAATCCGTTTTACTGGCCAGCATTGCGCAGGGTTGGTAAAGCGCGTGTTGAATGCCGAGGTAGAGAATGTCACGCCCACTACCGGAGTAGGGATCGCTTGGATGCTCTACGTTATATTTAAAATCCGATGGCAGATTTAAAGTGGGTTCGGAGGCAACAACTGCATCAATCCAGTTCTGATTATCCAGCTCGGCAGCTTGAATTACGCTGTTACCGCCATTGGAAATGCTGCTGGCAATAACGGTGGTGTTATCGCGGGTAAAGTAATTCTGTTTGCTGTTTCTGTGGTGTTGGTTGAGCAGATAAAACGCCATTTGTACGGCTTGCAGGGTGTAGCGTCCCCAATTTTTTTCAACATGCTTTGCACTGTGTGCATGCTTTGTCGCAATGCGTAAATCGGTGGGCTTAAACTCAGCGCTGATATCTCCACTTTGCAGTAGGCCGCTGCTGCTGTAATGCTCGCCGTTATTTAAAAACTGGAAGCCCGTGCCGGTGCCTTTATCAGTGTAGGCGACGACGCAGCCATGCCTTAATCCCCAGTCTCCGGCGGTACCAATTGCCCCCCAAACACCCCGTGAGCCGGAACTCGGTGCAGCAATAATGCAGGGCTTGCCTCTCTGAAAACTGTCGGGAACCTGGACAACGATATTGGCGGCTAGTGCTCCATCCGGGTAATGCACACTGGAACGATACTCGTGGCCAGGGATGGGTTTCTGATTCTTATCAGGTCCATATAAACGGCCGTAACCAGCATCGTTATGGGTGCTGACGATGCCACGGTAATTGGTGTGGATCGCCGCGCGGCGCAAATCCATTTCAGTGAGTTTTTGAGGGTTCTCGGCTTCGGGCAGAGCTTGGGCTTGCAGGCCCCCGAGCCCAAGCCCGGCGGACAACAAATCGTCCTTTTGACCATCGAGATAACTGTGTTGGATATCACTGTGTTTGAAGTTTAACAGTTTCGCTTCCAATGGCACCGCGTCTGAACAGGCTATGGCACTCAAGCCCAGTGTGCCAAGCAGCAGGCCAGAGGCCAGGCTTTTCGTTCGACAGGCGTCTCTTACCGTCCGTTTTTGTAATCTATTAACACTCATAAAAATCGCTCACTAAATCAATAAGAGAATGGCCAGAACGGTACCAATCAATGGTACAACAACAGTCAGTGCACCCATGGGCCAGTAGGCATCTTTGTGGGTTTCCCCACAGATGGCTCGAATGGTGGTGACGACATAACCATTGTGGGGCAGGGAATCAAGGGCGCCGGAAGAAATTGCGATCACGCGGTGCAGGGCTTCGGGGTCCACACCGGCATCAATATAATGTGGGCCGAGAATCGGAAGAGCGATGGATTGACCGCCAGAGGCTGAACCGGTTAACGCCGCTATCGTTGTTACTGCGATGGCGGCGCCAATTAGCGCGTCGCCCGGGATTCCGGTTATGGCATCGACGGCCATTGCAAATGCTGGTGACGCTTTGGCAACTGAACCAAAACCCACTACGGCAGCGGTGTTGCCAATGGCCAACAAAGCCCCGGTGGTAGCGACGCCAACCGCCAGAGATAAATTGCCAAGACGCTGGGTATTGAGCATCAGTGCTGCGATGCAGCCGGCTAACAAGGCCACGATTAATGCGTATTTTCCGTAGAGTTCGTGGGTAAAAAAGGTAACACCCAGAACGGCAGCAATGGGTAACATGGAAAGCAGGGGGGAGGGCAGCTTCTGGTCACTGATGTCTTTATCGCTATCGCGTTCAACAAAGCGCTCGCCATTGGCCAATGCTTTTTTCAGCATGAATTGCAGCCACAAAAAGCCCATCGCCGCCATCGCTACGGCAACGACAGCACTGACTTCCCAAGCGGCGTAGGGTGAAGTACCCAAGTGTTCAATGGGAATCCAATTTTGAATTTCAGGGGAGCCTGCCGAGGTCATGGTGAAAGTCACCGAGCCAAAGGCCATCACGGCGGGAATAAAACGGCGCGGCAAGTTGGCACGTTTGAACAGACTCACCGCCATAGGGTAGGCCGCAAACGCCACAACAAATACTGAAACACCCCCGTAGGTCAAAATGGCACAGGCGAGCACTACCGCCAATGCCGCATTGTGCTGACCAATATGGCTGGTAATCCACAGTGCAATGCTGTCGGCACTGCCGCTGTCTTCCATCAACTTACCGAACAGCGAACCCAGCAAAAACATAAAAAACCAGGCCGCGACAAATCCGCTGAAACCATTCATATAACTGGTGACAAAACTGGTGGCGCCCTTGTCACCCATAGGCGGAAACATTTGCAGGCCACTGCTCAGTGCAACCAACAACGCGCACAGCGGTGCGGCAATTAATAAATTCATACCGCGAATCGTCAATACGATTAACAGTATCAATGCACCGGCTAAACCAATTGTACTTAACATCTTCAATCCTTAATGCGGTTCGCAATTTCAATGTTGCGAGTACGGCAGGGGGAGATAAACAGGGCTTCCATTGTTGATGGAGATGTATCTCGTAACCACTATACCTTGGTAGGATGCTGAAACTGGGGTGATCATACCTTGGTCTAGAGGCCATCAGAAAAAAGATAAAGTACAGTGATCGTCAATAAGAAAAAGGTAGCTGAAAAAGTGACTCGGGCTTGCGCCTAGGTGGCAAAGCAGTAGCCAGGAAAACCGTTTACAAAAAGATAAAATCATAAGAGAACAGGAACGAGACGATGAAACAGCGTTCATTTGCCCTTAAGTGCCTGCCCCAAGCGATTGTTGTTATGGGCCTTAGCACGGGCATCAGCCCCCAGTTATTCGCCCAGGAAGCCATTACCCTTGAAGAAGTGACGGTCACCGCTCAGCGTCGTGAGCAGTCTCTGCAAGATGTCCCCGTAGCCGTGACTGCCTTTAGCGCCGACGCCATGGAGCAAGCTGGCACAGCCACCATTGTGGATCTACAACGTTCAGCGCCCAACACGACCTTGCAGGTCAGTCGCGGAACGAACAGCACTCTGACGGCTTATGTTCGAGGTATCGGCCAGGCCGATCCACTCTGGGGTTTTGAGCCCGGTGTGGGTTTGTATGTTGATGATGTGTACTTTGCTCGCCCGCAGGCTGGTGTGCTGGATGTTTTTGATGTGGAGCGTGTAGAAGTGTTGCGCGGCCCCCAGGGAACGTTATACGGAAAGAACACCATTGGTGGTGCCGTTAAATACGTAACCAAAAAGCTGACCGGCGAGCCCGAGTTTTCCGCCAAGGCTTCGGTGGGCAGTTACGGCCAGCGCGATCTGACGATTTCCGGCCAGCTGCCATTGATTCAAGATCAGTTATCCATGGGTGTAAGTGTTGCGCGCTTGCAACGCGACGGTTTTGGTACCTTCCTGCAATCCGGTGAAGAAAACTACAACAAGGATTTGCTGGCGGCACGTGTGAGCCTGGAATACACCCCGAGCGAAGATGTGTTTATTCGCTTTGCAGCCGATAAAACCGATGATGATTCGAATGCAAAAGGAGGCCATCGTTTAACACCAAGTTTGCGTTTGCCAACGGAAATTACCCCTGCGGATGTGTTCGATACCAATGCGGATATGGACACAAACAATGAGGTGAAAAGCTCCGGTGCCTCATTGACAGTTGAGTGGCAGTTAAACGATCAGTACACCTTTAAGTCTGTCAGTTCCTATCGTGAAGGTGAAACCTTCACCAATATTGATTTCGATAATACATCGTTGCCATCTTTGCATGTGCCCGCAGTGTACGATGATGATCAAACTACCCAGGAATTCCAGCTGACCTATACCGGTGAAAACACCACCATCATTGGCGGTTTGTATTACTACAAAGGTAATGCCGCCGGAGCCTTCGATGTTCTTCTGGGCGCATTTGATGGTGCCTTCGGTATTCCCGGTAACTTCAATGCATTGACCGCGGGTAATGTCGACACGGAAAGCCTCGCAGCCTATTTCCACGCGACTTACGACATCAGCGAGCAACTGTCCCTGACTCTGGGAGCGCGTTACACCCGCGATGACAAAGAAGCGACTGTATTCAAGCAGACCCAGGGTGTTGATGGCCGCTCAAGTCAGCTAGGTGGCAACACCATTTTTGATTTGCTGCCGCCGGCAACCGATTACACCAACGATGACAGTTGGAGCGAGTTTTCACCTCGCATCAGCATGGACTATCGCATTAATGACGAAGTCATGGTTTACGCCAGTTATGCTGAAGGCTTTAAATCTGGCGGATTTGATATGCGCGGTGATGCGTCCAAACTGCCTTCAACAACGGAAGGTTATGATCCGGAAACGGTATCCACTTGGGAAGTGGGCACCAAAACCGAATTGTGGGATAACCGTCTGCGCTTGAATGCCGCTTTGTTCTACAGTGACTATAAAGATGTTCAGGTGACGGTCCAGCAATCCGCTGATGGCGGTTCCAACTTTGTATCTGCGGTATTGAATGCCGGTGAAGCAACCATCAAAGGGGGTGAAATTGAAGCCCTGGCTCAGCTGACGGAAGGCCTGAGCGCACAGTTCACTCTCGGTTATCTGGATGCCGAGTTTGATGAAGTCATTTCCGGCGGCGTCAATGTCGCGGACAGTTGGGAATTTGCCAACACACCCGATCTGACCAGCTCTTTGAACCTGAGTTATGCTCATGAGATGGGTGACAAGGGCAGCATGGTCGCCACAACAGGCTTTTCCTATCGCGGTGAGACCCGGATCTTCCCTCAGGTTGCTTCTCTGGTGGATGAAGACTCTTACACCCTATGGGATGCCAGCGTGGTTTGGTATTCCCCGGATGATCACTGGACGGTAGGTCTGTACGGCAAAAACCTGGGTGATGAAGAGTATCGGGTTGGCGGTTATAACTTCGGCAACCTGGGTTTGGAGTCCTCGGTTATCGGTTATTACGGTGATCCTCGCACCGTAACCCTCAGTGTGCAGTACAAGATGTAGCTCTCTATTCTTCTGTACTCCCCGGGCCTGTTGGCCCGGGCTTTTTTATTTCAGCGACTTCGTTTTCGATCCTGCGGTTTTTCAGCCCTTGTCACAGGCTTCCTTGCCTTTCTGCCCTGCGTAATTTTCGACTGTTCAATTATCTCAATTTTTTGTACTGGCTCCCTCTCTCCCGTCGGCCCTGTGCTATGATGCTTGCAAACAATAATAGAGATAAGCCAATGTTGGGCAAGGTCTTCCGGTTTTTCATTACGCTATGTCTGTTGGGGTTTGCAGAGTTAGGCTTGGCATCTGAGCCGTCTGATTCTCTGGAGGTCATCTATGTGGATATGCCCCCGTTTACCTTTTTGAATGAGCAGGATAAGGCGGATGGGATTTTGATTCGCAAAACCGCTGCCGCTTTGAAAAAAATCAATCAGCCTCACCATTTTCGTCGTGTCACTTTGCAGGAGTTGGCGCAACTCAGTGGCCGTGCTGATTTGGGATTGGTTCACCTTATTGGCGCTTTTCCGGTGCCGAAGCAGAGCGTCAGCTTTGGTTCCCGACCGCTGAGTTACATGCGTTTACACGCGTATTTTACCGATGCAAAACCTATTCGTGCTCGTTCGGATTTGCGTAATAAAGAAGTGATTTTGGTGAAAGGCTACAGCTATGGATATTTGCGGGACTATCTGAATATTCCTGAGAACCGGGTCAGGATTTTATTTGCCGAGAGCCACGAGCAAGCTTTGCAAAGGCTTAACGCCAAACCTGGGCGTTACCTGCTAAATTACGAACGTCCCTTTGCTTCGGCAGTGGGGCAAAGCAAACTTGAATCCCTCCAACAATATTCCCTTTCTGAAATTCCCATTTACTGGGCGGCCGGCAATAGTTTCGCAGGGCAATTACCTGAGCTGGAAGCGCAACTTCCTTAAAGGTGGCAATAGCGCCTAACGAAAAATAGGTACCGCGATCTCAATTCGCAATGATTTAGTCAAAATTGACAAATAGTTTGCAGTTGCTTGCTAGAGCGGTCTGGTGAAACAGGTTACAATGCCCGCGATTATATGCAAAGACGGGTAGAAACCCGCGGCAAATTAATTAGGGTGACAATATGAATTATGACCAGTGGGTCGTCGGTGAAGACGGCCTCTCGGCCAGCCATGCCTGTGGCTGGAGCATTCGCGTTGAGGGGAATCCAGCCAGTCCTTCCGAAGTTTGTCCAGGCTCTGTTCCAAGAGATCTGGATGCATTGGAGCAAGCACGCTTGTTGCGCCACGGCCTGGATGCTATCGCCAAAGCGGCGAAGCAAAGCAAACCCAGTTCGGCGGCGGTTGCGGCTAAAAAAGCGGCGGAAAAATACGCCAGCGATCCCAATCGCACACGCAAGCCAACTTTATCGCTTAAGCGAAAACCCTAATAAGCTAATCGATGTTCAGCTGGCCTGCCAGCTGCATCTGGGTTTTGTGGTTGTCCATCAGTGTCAGCAGGCGGTCAAATCGTTCGCTGACTGCCGTCAAGGAATCATAGCCTTCATCGCTGACATAAGTCGCGCCATTAACCAGGGCGGCTAATATGCTGCTGACGTTGTCCATAGCGGTGAAGATTTCCTTGGTGGTGCCGGCATTGCGGAAGACGCGATAACGACTGACTTGCTGCAGGTAGTCGTCACATTCCTTCAACCATTCCTTGCGCTGAACCAGAAACTTTCGGGTGTTGTACATTCCACCGCGATGCAGATCCGATAACTGGTTTTCCCGATAACGACGCAGCGATTTGGCAGCAGTGGTCAGAAACTGACTGCTGACATCTCGACAATATCGTTTGTTGAGATAGGAAGGGTAACGTACATTAAGCCGCTCTTCTGCCTGTGCGCGTTTACAGCTTTCATCGCAGGCATAGCTGGGGGAACTCCCCAAACTTAAAAGAAGCATCATCAGTGCGCCGGTAAAGCGCAGGGTGTAAGCCTTCAACATTGTGCTGGCCTTTTTATTATTTTCTTTCTAATTATGGTCGCATGGCAATATCCGCGCCATGCCTGGGGTTTATGCTGAGCATTCCCCCAAGTACTCCCGTGAAAAATCGTTTTTAAAGACTTTTGACGTGACAGTCAAGAACTTGTGAACTGCTACTTTCGTCTGGCCGACAAAAGGTGATCTTGTTCACACTTAATGCCTTTTTACTAAAAATTACGGTTCAAAAGTAGAACTGCATCACTTAAATTGGATCGGCTCGACGTCCGCCGAACCAGTCCAGCAGGCTGGGTGTCAGTCGGGCGAATTCGGCACTCAACAGTGAAAAGTCGGCATCGAAACGGGCAATTGGGTCGGCGTCACCGGCTTCTTCGCCTTCGTTAATCAGCTTATCCGAGAACTTCAGGCGTTTCAGACTGAGATCGTCTCCCAGCATCATCTGCACGCTGTCCTGCCAGTTCAGGGCCAGTTTGACCACTTGTTTGCCCGCATCCAGGTGCTGGCTGATTTCATCGCTGAGCAGGTCCTGATTCTTGCAGCGGAGAATGCTGCCTTCCTCGCCAAATTCTCTCAGTTCGCATTCATTGCCCAGCACAATATCATGGGGAACGTCTTCCGCCCTCAGCCACTGGCTCATGATGACGGCGGGGGATTCCTGTACCTGGGGCAGCGTTAGCGGCAGGCTGCCGATGGTTTCACGCAGCAGATTGATGAGGGCTTCGGCCTTGCCGTGGCTGCTGGCATCGATATAGAGCCAGTGATTGCGGGTATCGATAAAGGCGAAGGTGCGCTGCGAGCGAGTAAACGCCTGGGGCAGGCAATCATGGACAATATCCTCTTTCATACTCTGCTGTTCTTTGCGATACACCTTGCGGTCTTCACGTGCTTCAATGAGTTGAACCTTTTCCAGCAGTTTGTCTTTGATGACCGCCGCCGGGAGGATTTTTTCCTCTTTGCGGGCACAGATCATAAAACAGCCATTGCTCCAGTGTTGCAGTTGTTCATGTTCCTGGCCCAATGGGGATACCCAACCGTATTTGCTGGGTTCGCGCTTGCCGCAGGGACTGAATTTCTGCTTTTCGAGTTGGCTGGCGAGGCTGTCCTCATCCCAGTTAAGATCTTCGCTCAGGCGATAAAATAGACAATTTTTAAACCACATAAAGACCTCAAATGAAAAGCGATTGAGCCACTCGGCTTCGGAAAAAGCGCGACATTATGGAGGAAAATGAAGGGGGGTGCCAGAGCTGCAAGAAGGCATTTTAACGATGTATTTCTGCAGCTCTGAAGAGACTGTACTCGTCCTAGAAAAAGCCCGCAGCCTGCAATGGGGACAGTTTGCTAAAGGCGGTGTTGGCGATTAGAAAGAAAATCAGGATTGCACAGGTGGCAGCAATGGCTCTCAGGAAAACGGGAAAATGATGCTTGAGGGCAACAACGCCAAAGCCAATGTACAAAAACAGCATGAACACTTTGCTCAGGAGCCAGGGCTGGTTGTGGGGGGAGAGTTGTAAAACAATCACCAGACCTATGGCGCTCAGCAATAAAAAAGTATCAACAATATGCGGGCTGATTTTCACCCAGCGCTTTTGCAGCATGTCGGAACCACGCAGGGACCAGAATGCACGGAGCATAAAGCCGCAAATGCTGATCAGGGCCAGGGTCATATGAAGGTGTTTTAATGCGGGATACATGCTGCTCACGGTCAATCCTTTTTGTATGTTTTATGGTTTTGATCGTGCTTGAGTTTATCGCATTCGAAGCTTCACGCCAGCGCTTTTTGGATCAGGCCCAGCTCTTGTTCACCCAAAGACAGCCCCAGTGCGGTTTGCTGAGCGTTGTCGGACATTTTTCGCCAGGTTTTCTGCACAATGCTGATGATTTTTTCTTCGCTGTGAGACTTGGCGAAATCAGCAAAGTAGTACTGTAAAAAGACCAGGCAGGCGACATCTTCAAGGGTTTGGGTGTCAGGGTCCTGTTTGAGCTTTTGTTTCCGCAAAATACTTTTGGCTTTTTCGACATCCGCATCGTTGTAATCGAAATCGCTCATGATCTTTCCACACAACTCGGCATGATGCGCGCCTAATTCCCTGCGCCAGCGTAAATAGCCGGGGCGATCCATGGGATAGTCACTGCGAGGGATATGCCAACGCTGAATGTGCTGGGCACGCACCGCTATTTGCAAAACTTCATTGGCTTCAGGCTGGAAGTTGTTGAGCACCTGGCTCATACGCTGCCCATAGAGAAGGCAGGCTGCCTGCATCTGGCCTTTTTCATCCATTTCCTGTTTTGGATCTTGGGCGTTTACTTCATCGATGGCTGCCAGGCATTGCTTTAAGGGCATTACTGCAACTCCATCGCTTCCAGCAGGCATTGTTGAAGCTTGCCGAGTTGAACCTTAGCGGGTTTCTTGCCTTCTTCCAACTTGGCATTGGCGGTCACTTCTTTAGCGCTGGCTCTTTGCAGTTGACGCAATTGCTGGCGATCTCCGTGATAAAACTCGGAGAGAAAATCTTCAATCACGGAAGGGCCTTCCTGGCTGATTCGTTCAGCCCATTCGATGGATTGCTGGCGCAGTATCTGGTGGCGTTGACCCTGGGTGCGAATTTTTTCAATGGCCTGATGGATGGGCTCCATATCGAGATTGCGCATCAATTTACCGATGTACTGAATTTGCCGGCGTCGGGCTTCGCGGCTTTTCAGGCGTCGCGCCAGGACGATGGCTTCACTCAGTTCATCGGTCAGGGGAATATTGGCCAACTGGTTTTTGCTCATATCCACCAGAAATTCACCCATTTCCTGGAGCTCATGGGTTTCACGTTTTATCTGGCTACGGCTGATGATTTCCGTTTCTTCTTCATTGGAGTAGCTGTCGAAATCTTCTTTACTCATGGTGTTTTCAATATCTGTTTGTTGCGTGATGTCGGGCTATTGAGCGTTGAGCCTCAATAAGCGCTAGGCATAAAAATACGTGGCGAGACCGAGGAAGGCGAAGAAGCCTACCACATCAGTGACGGTTGTGAGTGCCACGCTGCCGGCCAAAGCCGGGTCAATTTTCATGGCTCGCAGTAACACGGGCAGCAGAGCACCCATGGTGGCTGCGGTTAATAAGTTAATGACCATGGCGGCCGCGATAATTATGGCCAGATTGATATCCTGAAACCAGTAGGCCGCAATGCCACCCATGACAAGCGCCCAGATAAAGCCATTAATCAGGCCTACGGTCGCTTCTTTCGATAATAAATAACCCAGGTTGTGGCGACCTACCTGACTCAGGGCCATACCGCGAATGACCACGGTGAGTGTCTGGCTGCCAGCAACCCCTCCCATACTTGCCACGATGGGCATAAGTACCGCGAGGGCGACGACTTTGTCGATGGTGTCCTGAAAAATGCTGATCACCGCGGATGCGGTAATTGCCGTGATCAGGTTGACACCCAGCCAGATGGCTCGTCGAGGTGTGGTGCGCATAACAGGGGCAAAGGTGTCTTCCTCTTCGTCCAGGCCCGCCATGCTCATCAGGGAGTGGTCGGCGTCTTCCCGAATCACGTCAACCACATCATCAATAGTAATACGGCCTACGACTTTGCCATCTTCGTCCACTACCGGTGCAGATACCCAGTCATTGCGCTCAAACAGATTAGCCACTTCGGTATCCGGCAGTTGCGCATCGATGGGTTCAGCATCGGTGCTCATGACTTCGCGCACGGTAATGCTGGGGTCGGTCGTCAACAGCTTTGACAGGGGCAGCAGGCCCAGGAATTCGTCCTTGCGATTGACCACAATCAGGTTGTCGGTCGATGCGGGCAACTCATCATGGCGACGCAAGTAGCGCAGAACCACATCAAGGGTGAAGCGGGGCCGCACGGTGATCGTATCGGTGTCCATCATCCCGCCCGCTGTGTCCTCGTCGTAGGACAGCACGGTTTCAATGCGCTGGCGGTCTTGTTCGCCCATCGCTTTCAGGACTTCTTTAATCACCCGGTCGGGCAATTGTTGCAGAATATCCGCGACGTCGTCGGCATCCATACCTTCGGTAATGTGGGCAACCTCCTGGGCGTCCATTCGGCGCAGGAACTGGGCCTGAATATCGTCGGGCAGCTCTTGAAGGATGTCACCTTCTTTTTCCTTGTCGACCAGGCGCCAGAGCGCACGTCGTGAAGGCGGTGGGGAGGATTCCAGCAGGTGGGCGATTTCCACAGGCGACAGACCGTTAAGCATGCGTTTGACCTGCTTAAAGGTACCGCTGTCCAGGGCCTCGTACAGCTCGCCGAGCTGGGCCTGGGTTTGGATATGGAGTTCGTCTGAATTCGCCTGCATGTCGCGCTCCGCCGTCACTGGGGCCAATAAGTGGCCGAATCAGTAGGGTGCCAGTGTGTGAGCCGCATTTTAACTCAGAAAAACCGATTGGGCATCAAGCACTTAGCCTGACTTTATAATAGCCTTTATTCAATGGCCAGGTCGCCCGGGTTGGGGGTTTTGTTTTTGGGGCTCAGTCGTTTCGCAATTCCCGGTGGCGTAATTGCACATTGCCAAAGCGAGGTTCGAAACGCTTATACAACTGCTCGGTGATGTACACGGAACGATGTTGTCCACCGGTGCAGCCAATCCCGATGGTCATATAACTGCGATTGTCGTCGGCAAACTTGGGAAGCCAGCGTTGCAGATAACTTTCCAGGTCATCCAGCATATCGACAACGTCCTGATGGCTGGACAGGAATTCCGCGACGGCGGGATCCTGGCCGGTAAGTGGTCGTAGGCTGTTGTTCCAGTGGGGATTTGGCAGGCAGCGAACGTCGAAGACCAGATCACAGTCGGTCGCGGGGCCATGCTTGAATCCAAAAGACTGGAACAGCACTGCCATGCCCGGGGCTTCCCTCCCAGCGACGCGTTGTTTAACCATGTCCCGAAGCTGGTGCAGGGACAGGTGGCTGGAATCGATGGTCAGGTCCGCGATGGAGGCTATCGGTGAAAGCAGTTCGCTCTCCTGGTCGATTGCCGCGCGCAGATCGATTTGATCGTTGCTCAGCGGATGCTTACGGCGGGTTTCGCTGAAGCGCTTGAGCAGCGTGCCTTCGTCGGCATCAAAGTACAGCAGCTGGCAATCCAGGCCTTGTTGGCGCAAGGCCAGTACGAAATCCGGAAATTCCTTTAAGTCGGCGTGATCGTTGCGGGCATCAATGCTGACCGCATAGGCGCTGTCGCTTTTGTCTCCATGACTGCGAACCTGGCGGATGAGAGTGGGGAGTAAGCTTGCAGGTAAATTATCGATACAGGTAAAACCCACATCTTCAAGTACATGAAGTGCGGTACTCTTACCCGAGCCGGAACGTCCACTGATAATGAGCAGGCGCATACAAATCCCTATTGCTGATGGTTTCTGGCTGCTTTTTTGCAGCAGCTTTTCAGTGCAACTATAGCTGATTCGATAGGGGGCTGTGTTAAGTTTTTAAGATTTTTTTGACAACTTTTTAGACACCCCTCCGGGTGGAGGGGTGTCAATGAGATCACTTAGCGGTGGGCGCGAATCTTTTCCTTATGTTTGATCAGTTGTCGATCAAGCTTGTCAGAAAGCTGATCAATAGCGGTGTACATGTCTTCGGAAGAGGCATCGGCAAAAAGGTCTTTACCGCTCACATGGATAGTGGCTTCGGCTTTTTGGATCAATTTGTCGACAGAGAGGATAACGTTAGTGCTGGTTATTCGGTCGTGGTGCCTGCTTAATTTCTCCAGCTTGTTATTGACATAATCATGCATGGCCTCGGTTACATCTACATGGTGGCCGCTGATATTGATTTGCATAGGCAGATCCTCGTGTCGTTGCGTGGATGTCGGTTTAGCCGACGTTAAAACATAATCACAAGATCTTTTTCTTGAGTCTAACAAGTTAGACAACAAAGGTCTTGCAGATTATCCCTTAACTTGATGCGAATCATAAAAAAGTTTTACACCAAACGTTTGCGTTCATTGGATGGTGGAATATTTAATGACTCGCGATATTTTGCAATGGTTCTTCGTGCGACTTTAATGCCTTGTTCCTCAAGAAGCTGAGTGATTTTGTTGTCACTTAGAGGCTTCTTCGGATTCTCAGCAGCGACCAGCTTTTTAATGATGGCGCGTATCGCTGTTGAAGAACATTCTCCGCCCGAGCTGGTGGCAACATGGCTGGAGAAAAAATATTTCAGTTCAAAAATGCCCTGGGGAGTGTGCATAAATTTCTGTGTGGTCACCCGGGAAATTGTAGATTCATGCATATCAACCTCATCGGCGATGTCGTGCAGAATCATGGGCTTCATGGCTTCTGGACCGTAGTCCAGAAAACCCTGTTGCTTTTCAACAATGCAGCTGGCTACTTTAAGCAGTGTTTCATTACGGCTTTGCAGACTTTTCAAAAACCAGCGCGCTTCCTGCAAGTTGTCACGCAAAAAAGTATTTTCACTGCTGCTGTCCGCACGTTTAATTAACGAGGCATAGCTGTCGTTAATTCGAATTTTGGGCGCAATCTCGGGGTTGAGCTGCACCATCCAGCGGCCTTCCTGTTTGCTGACAAATACATCGGGAACAACGTATTCCGCAGTGCTGGCACTGATACTGTCGCCTGGGCTGGGATTCAACGATTGGATAATTTCGATCACGTGTTTCAGCTCGGCTTCTTTTAGCTTCGCTTTTTTCATGATGGTTTTGTAGTCGCGGTTGCCCAGCAATGCGATATGTTCGCTGACGACGGTTTTTGCCGCTTCAAGGTAAGGCAGATCAGCGGGCAGCTGACGCAATTGAATCAGCAGACAGTCGGCGAGGTTTTCACCGGCAACACCGGGTGGATCAAATTGTTGGACGCGATGCAAAACGGCGAGCACTTCATCAATTTCCAGTTCGCTGTCGTCTTCGTTGAGTTGATCGCCCAAGCCCTGGAAAATTTCTTCGGCATTGCTGTCGAGCAAACCATTGGGTTGCACGGCGTCAATAATCGCCATGGCGATCACACGATCGCGATCTTCCATTGGGGTCAGATTTAATTGCCACAAGAGATGATCCTGCAAACTTTCGCCGACACTGCGGCGTGATTCGAAATCATTTTCTTCATCGGGGGCAGGTGCCGAGCTGGCCGGGCCGCTGCTCTGGTACACCGCGTCCCAATCGGTATCGACGGGCAGATCCTGAGGAATGGATTCATTCCATTCGCCTTCGCTATCGCTTTCCTGGGGGGCGCTGTCTTCGGAACTGCCGACGCTCAAATCCTCTGGGCCCTGGCTCAAGCCCTCGGCTTCGGGCGTGGTGTCATTTTCCGCTGTGTTGTTGTCGCCAGTTTCGTTACTCGCTTGCTCTTCGCTGTTACCGTCTGCTTCACCTTCATTGATTTCCAGCATTGGGTTGGATTCCAGGGCTTCCTGAATCTCTTGCTGTAAGTCGAGTGTCGAGAGCTGTAACAGGCGTATGGCTTGTTGCAGCTGCGGGGTCATGGTGAGCTGCTGGCCGAGCTTGAGTTGGAGCGACTGCTTCATTGAAACTTCTTGAGTCCTTAGCTCTGGAGAGCATTGTGGCCCGGCGCCGTGCTTGCGGCGATAAAGACCGATAAGGCGAATGCTTTCAGGCTATCGAACCTTGAAACTTTTTACAAGCAAAAATTATGCCGTTTTAGGCGTTTTTGATTATAAAGATGGAAGGCTTAAGAAGGAGTTTTGATAACTCGAAAATAAACAGCAGGAGGGCACGATACGTGTTGGCAGCTAACGGCAAATTTGGCTGACATACTGCGGCTTTGTTCTTTTGAGTTTAGTTTATGGCGACAAATTTTCAAGCGCTTTTTGGGGGTGTTTTTTCGCTTGACTGGAAAGTAAACGTTTTGTTCGGGATATGATTTGTTCGGTGCGGTTGTGAGGAGTGGGGCGACAAGAGCGGTAATGCTCTTGTCGATGTTCGGTTTGAAACGGTATCGCTTGAGTCGGGCTGGGGCAGGGGGAGTTTACAAGCTGAAGGTTTCGCCGAGATACACTTTGCGAACCTTGGCGTTGTTCAGAACTTCGCTCGGGCTGCCGGAGGCAATGATGCCACCCTGGTTAACAATGTAGGCGGTCTCGCAAATATCCAGCGTTTCACGCACATTGTGGTCAGTGATCAGAACGCCGATGCCGCGGCTTTTCAAATGACTGATAATGCTTTTAATGTCGCTTACGGAGATCGGATCGACGCCAGCGAAAGGTTCGTCAAGCAGAATAAAATCGGGTTCGGTTGCCAGTGCGCGAGCGATTTCTACACGGCGGCGCTCACCTCCGGACAAGGCCATGCCCAGGCTATCGTGGATGTGGGTGATATTGAATTCCTGCAGTAGGCCTTCGAGCTTCTGAAGCTGTTGCTCCCGATTCAGATCCTTGCGGGTTTCCAGAATTGACCAGATGTTTTCGCTGACGGTCAGTTTGCGAAAAACCGAGGCTTCCTGGGGGAGATAGCCAATGCCTGCTTTGGCGCGCTTGTCGATGGGCAGCATTGTCAGGTCGCGTTGATCAATGCAGACCTTGCCTTTATCTGCATTCACCAAGCCTGCGATCATGTAGAAACAAGTGGTTTTACCGGCGCCATTGGGGCCCAGCAAGCCGACGATTTGTCCGCTTTCTACGCTCAGTGAAACATCGCGGACGACAGCGCGCCCCTTATAGCTTTTGGCCAAATTGGCCGCTGAAAGTACCGGCATAAATGAGCTTATTGTTTTTCGCGATTGAGTTGTTTGGCTGGAATAACCACCTGAATGCGGCTATTGGGTTTGTTGTCGCCTTTATTTCCCTGGCCGGTAGCGGTGGCCATGGAAGCGCGCACATCGTAATCGATGCGATGGCCTTTCATGGTGGCGCCATCTTGCAGAAGGTAGGCGTTGTCGAGCAGGTGCAGGGTTTCTTTGCCTACCAGATACTCAATGGTATCAGCTTTAGCAATCACCAGATCTTTCTCGGCATCAGGTTGCTGTTGATACTGGGCTTGGCCTTTTTTACCTTTGGCGACGATACGGCTGACCTTTTTCGCCTGATTGAAAATGGTCACTTTGTCGGCCAGAATCTTCATGCTGCCCTGATTGATAATGACATTACCCTCATAAATCGTGATGCCTTTATTCTTGTCGACTTCAGCTTGGTCGGCATCGACATAAATAGGTTGGCGGGCATCTTCTGGCAGGGCCCAGGCGCTCAGGCTGGTTGTCAGGCCAAAAGCCATTACCAGCAGCAGTCGGTTGAGCTTACTGTTCAAATTCATGTACACCTCTTACGCGCTGTTTCAGGCGTAATGTTTCTTTGTTGAGATCGGCCTCCAGGCCAATAGCTTTGATAACGTGACCGCTATTATTGATGATAACAGCTTTGTCAGTTTCTACGTAATTTCGCTTTGTATGTATGACGAGTTCGTCAGTGTTTAGTTCATTGCGTTGACCGTCGTCATCTTCCTGCCAGCCTTGAACATCGTCAGTCAGGATGATTTGGCTGCCATCCGAGTTACTGCGACCGGTTTTTGCACGGAGATGCCAGGGTTTTCGCCCCTGAGTATGCAAGGTAATTTCCGGCGAGGTGATATCAGCATGATCGCTGTCCTGTTGGCGACCGGGGGTTGCCTGATAGTGCACCACTTTCGCCGCTTTGATTTCATAGTCCAGGTGGCCGGTCTTATCAAAGTGCTGGCTGTGGCTGTTAATCATGTAGGCCGCTGGAAACTCGGGTTTGCTGGTTTCTTTCGCGCCGGTCAACAGTGCAGGAGGTGATTCCCAGAAAACCAGAAACAGCACCGTCAGGGCGATTAACAGCAGCAGTGATATCCAATGCTTGGGCATCTGCGAAACCTTGCTTACAGATACGGAGCCAGCGCGGCGTCGAAGCTGCCCTGGCATTGCATGATAAAATCACAGGCTTCACGTACGGCGCCTTCGCCGCCACGTCGCTCGCTTTGCCAGATAGCGTGTTCGGCAACCACCGGATGCGCATTAGCCGGTGCCATGCCCAAACCCACGCGGCGAATCAACGGCAGGTCCGGGTAGTCATCGCCCATATAGGCGATTTCAGAGAACGTTATATCAAGCTGGTGCTCGGCAATCAGCTCGTTCAGTGCGGTGAGTTTGTCTTCCCGGCCCTGCTTCAGGATTTCGATACCAAGGTTGTTGGCGCGATTCTGAACCAGCTGGCTACTGCGGCCTGTAATGATGCCGACCTTCACCCCCGAAGCTTGCAGCATTTTAATCCCCTGGCCATCCAGGGTGCTGAAGGATTTAAATTCACTGCCATCGTTGCCAAAGTACAGTCGTCCATCACTCAAAACGCCATCAACATCCAGCACCAGCAGCTTAATGGCTTTGGCGGCGTCATTGGCAGGTAAGGTTTGTGGCATGTGTTCCAATTCCTCGGCTGAGATCTTCTGGCTCGGTGCTTATACGAGACCGGCTTTCAACAGGTCGTGCATATGCAGCAGGCCCACAGGTTGCTGCTGATCATCTTCAACAACCAGAGCGGTAATTTTCTTTGCATCCATCAGGCCCAGCGCTTCAGCGGCAAGTCGGTTTTGGCTGATGGTTAAGGGTTTGGCTGTCATCACGTCAATCATGGTGGCGGTATTAAAATCGATACCTTGATCCAGACTTCGGCGTAAATCGCCATCGGTGAACACGCCCAGTAATTCCTGTCCATCCATTACCGTGGTCATGCCGAAGCCCTTGGCGGTCATTTCCATTAGAGCTTCGCTGATCAGTGCGGTTTTTTCGACGCGGGGCAGTTCGTTACCGCTGTGCATAATGTCTTCGACTTTCAGCAGAAGCTTGCGACCCAATGCACCGCCGGGGTGTGAGAATGCAAAATCTTTGGCGGTAAATCCGCGGGCTTCCAGAAGGGCAACTGCCAATGCATCACCCATCGCCAGTGTGGCGGTGGTGCTGCAGGTGGGTGCCAGGTTCAATGGGCAGGCTTCCTGCTCAATGCTGATATCCAGGTGGGCGTGGGCGGCCTTGGCGAGCGGCGACTGGTTCTGTCCGGTCATGCTGATCAATGGGTTGCCCATACGCTTAAGCAATGGCAGCAGGGTAATGACTTCGGCGGAAGAGCCGGAGTTGGAAATGGCGATAACCACATCGTCTTGGGTGATCATGCCGAGGTCGCCGTGGCTGGCTTCGCCGGGGTGAACAAAAAAGGCCGGTGTGCCGGTGCTGGCCAGGGTGGCGGCAATTTTACCGCCGATATGGCCGGATTTTCCCATGCCGGTGACGATGACTCGATGCTGGCAATTGAGGATCATCTCGCAGGCTTTGGCAAACTCGCCATCAATGCGCTCGCCCAGCGCTTTTACCGCTTGGGCTTCAAGCTCAATGGTGCGTTTTCCCGCTTCGATTAAGGTGTCACTCATTCCCGTACCTAATTCCCGTACTTAAGATATCGCTGAAACAAAACCGCTATTATAACGACAACCCGCCGTCGCAGCAGCTCTTTGAGCGCGCGCGACGGCGGCAGTTCCTTTAAAGAAAGTTTAAGCTGCTGTGATTAAAAGGCGCCCGTGGCGAACAGCCAGTAATAATAGGCGCCGTACAGACTCAAAAAGATTGCACCGATGCTGCGGCCGACCCGATTTTCTGGCGTTGAGGAGCGCAGGCTCCAGGCAATGGCCAGCGCCAGCAGGCCAGTAATGAGGGCCATGGCCAGGTAGTCCCGACTCAGCAATTCCGGGCTGATGTCAATGCTTGATATCAGTGCCGGGGTTGACATCACGGCGAGGATATTAAACAGATTGGAGCCGATGATGTTGCCGATGGCAATGTCGTGGTGTCCCTTCAGGGCGCTCACAATTGAGGCGGCCAGTTCGGGCAGGCTGGTGCCAACGGCGAGTAGTGTCAGACCAATAATCAATGGGCTGACGCCGAAGTCGAGGGCGATTTGTTCGGCGCCCCAGACTAGTACTTTGGAGCTGGCGATCAGCAAAACCAGGCCAACGGAAAACCACAGGGCAGCGGCTTTATTGCTCAGGTCCGGGATTTCCTCTTCTTCCTCGGCTTTCTCCGCCGGGCTCATTTCCTTCTGTTGGCGCTGGGACATGATGTAAATGAGCGGAATGATCGAGATCAGCATAAGGGCAGCTTCCCAAACCGCAATGTGCAGATCCCACAGCACAAGGCCTGCCACAGCCGTCACGCCCAGCAGAAACAACATTTCGTTGGTGATCAGGTGTTTTTGGGTAGGTAGCGGGGCGACGAGAGCCGTCACCCCCAGCACCAAGCCGATATTGGCCAGATTGGAGCCTACGGCGTTACCAATAGCCATATCCCCGATGCCATTGAGTGCGGCATTAATAGCCACAAGGATTTCAGGGGCAGAGGTGCCGAAGGAAACGATGGTCAAACCGATGATGAGCTTGGACACTCCGAGATTACTCGCGGCTGCGGCACTGCCGGCAACAAATCGGTCGGCACTCCATACCAGTACGGCAAGTCCGCCAATTACGGCAATCCAGGCAAGTAATAAATCGGGCATTATCGTTTATATCCTCAATCGGGCAGGGTCTGTAGAACGGGGGCGGATGGTATAGCGCCGCAGAGTCGGCTTCAAGTCAGAACTGTTGGCTGAGTAATAAATGCCCATGAAAAGCCTTTGTTTGTGTCGTGGCTACAGGATTTTAGACGGTAGCTGTTCCAAAATGGGAACCAAGAGTTTAGCCAATAGTCATATTGGCAGCGATATTATGGTTATAATGACGCCGCCCACGGTTCTCATGCGCTATTAGCATAGGTGGTTTTGTGGGCAAAACCCAGAAACACAGTAAAGGCAAAATAAGATGATACGTGCTCTGCAAGTAGTTTGGATTGGTGTATTGGCAATCTGCAGTAGTTTTTCCGTTCAGGCGGCCGAGAGTCCAGCCCATGATTTGGTTCGCGATGTGAGCCAGCAAGTAGAGACACTGTTAGCGGATTATCGCGCTGGCAAATTAGAGGGTGATGACGCTTTGAATAAAGGCGTTGCCGATATCCTTGAGCCGGTTGTCAGCTTCAAACGTATTGCTGCAGGTGTTATGGGCAGCCATCGCAAGACCGCCAGCAAAGAGCAGAAGGCCGCGTTTCTCAAAAAATTCAAAACTGAGCTGATCAGCACCTATGCCAAGGGCATGGTGGGCTTAGGTGAGTTCAGCATTACGGTGATCGATCCGACTGAAGACCTGAGTGGCAAGCGTCGCGTGTCTGTCCTTCAGGATGCAGTCACTGATAAGGGTAAAACCCGTATCGCCTACACCATGGCTCAGTCCCGTAAAACCAAAGAGTGGAAGCTGATTAATGTGGTTCTGGACGGCGTAAATATGGGCAAAACCTTTGCCGGTCAGTTCGACGACGCCATGAAGCGCCACAATCAGGATCTGGATGCTGTGATCGCCAATTGGGGCGCTGACGAAGCGGCCTGAAAAAAGTCCTGATCCCGCCGGCTCAATCCCAAAAACAGGTGAAATATAGCCGCGCATTCATTACACTAGCGGGTTTTTACAGGGGCCCGCTATGCAAGCCGAAGAAATCAAAGCGCTGATCGAATCTCAGCTATCAGACTGCCAAGCTGCCGTGGAAGTACAGGGCAGCCACATCGCTCTCGCTATTGTTAGTCCAGACTTTGAAGGGCTCAGCAAGGTAAAACGACAGCAAAAGGTCAATGCCATCTTGTTTGATGCCATCACCAGTGGTGCGATCCACGCTATCGATCGCATCGATGCCCGCGCCCCTTCGGAAATTTAAGCCTTAACCCGCTGGGTTAAGCCCTAAGATGTTTTGCAGGTTTCCAGCAATGGGCCTGAGAGTTTGGACACACTATGGATAAATTAATCGTTAATAGCAGTGAACCGCTGGATGGTGACATCCGTATCAGCGGTGCAAAGAATGCCGGCCTGCCGATTTTGGCGGCGACCTTGCTGGCCGATGGCCCGATGCATATTTGCAATCTGCCCCACCTGAACGACATTACCACCATGCTGGCTTTGCTGCGTTGTATGGGGGTGGGCGTCACCATCGATGAAAAGATGTGTGTTGAGGTGGATCCAAACTCCATCACCGATTACACCGCGCCTTATGATCTGGTGAAAACCATGCGCGCCTCGATTCTGGTGCTGGGTCCGATTCTGGCCCGTCACGGTGTGGCGAATGTCTCCTTCCCGGGCGGTTGTGCCATTGGTAGTCGTCCAGTGGATATTCACCTGCGTGGCCTGGAAGCCATGGGTGCCGAGATTGAAGTCAGTGACGGTTATATTCGCGCTCGCAGCAATGGCCGTTTGAAGGGTGCCCATATCTTTATGGACACCGTAACGGTTGGCGGTACAGAAAACCTGTTGATGGCTGCTGTGTTGGCCGATGGTAAAACCGTATTGGAAAACGCGGCGCGTGAACCCGAGGTGGTGGATCTGGCCAATTGCCTGATCGCCATGGGGGCGGACATCGAAGGCGTTGGCACTGATACTCTGGTGGTTCATGGTAAGGAGCGCCTGAACGGTTGCACCTTCCATGTGATGCCAGACCGAATTGAAACCGGCACCTTTTTGGTGGCGGCCGCCGCCAGCCGTGGTCGTGTGAAGTTGCGCGATACCCGTGCGGATATTCTGGAGTCGGTACTGCTCAAGCTGGAAGAGGCCGGTGCTCATCTCAGTTCAGGTGATGATTGGATCAGCCTGGATATGAAGGGCAACCGTCCCAAGGCTGTGAATCTGCGCACCGCGCCGTACCCTGCGTTTCCAACCGATATGCAAGCCCAGTTTACGGCTATGAATGCCGTCGCTGAGGGAACCGGTACGGTTGTTGAAACCATTTTTGAAAACCGTTTGATTCAGGTCCACGAACTGAACCGCATGGGCGCTGATATCAAACTGGAAGGCAATACCGCCATCGTAACTGGAGTAGAGCGCCTAAAAGGTGCACCGGTTATGGCCACTGATCTGCGTGCATCGGCGAGTCTGGTGATTGCCGGTTTGGTCGCAGGCGGCGAAACCCTGATTGATCGTATTTATCACATCGATCGTGGTTACGAATGTATTGAAGAAAAACTGCAACAGTTGGGCGCCAATATCAGGCGTGTACCCGACTGATCCTGGCTGGATAACCGGCCGGGGCAACCATAGCAAGCAAAGAAAAAATTATGTTAACCATAGCCCTGACCAAAGGTCGCATCCTTAAAGAAACCCTGCCTCTGCTGGCGAGTGCCGGCATTGAGCCAGCGGAAGACATCGCCAGCAGCCGCAAGCTGCAATTCGCCACCAACCAGAAAGACGTGCGCTTGCTGGTTCTGCGTGGTGTCGATGTTCCTACCTATGTACAGTTCGGCTCAGCCGATCTTGGCGTTGCCGGTAAAGACACCTTGATGGAATCTGGCAGCGACAATCTTTATGAACCCCTGGATCTGGGCATTGCCCGCTGTCGTTTGATGACGGCCGGCATTAAAGGTGTGCCGCCGAAGCAGGGTCGTATTAAAGTCGCCAGCAAATACGTCAACGTCGCAAAGCGTTATTACGCCGAGCAAGGTCGCCAGGTCGATATCATCAAGCTGTATGGCGGAATGGAATTGGCGCCCTTGATGGATCTGGCTGACGAGATTGTGGATATTGTTGATACGGGCAATACCCTGGTTGCCAACGGTCTGGAAGCGCGAGATCATATTGCCGACATCAGTTCGCGCATCATCGTGAACAAAGCTTCCATGAAAATGAAGCATCAAAAGATTGAAAACATACTGGATGCAATTGCCGACGTTCTGTAAGTCGGCTTTTCCGTTTCAGTGTTTCACGGCCTCTGCCATGATGATTGTCAGAGGCTGAGCTATAAGTCTGCGTGCTTGTTCTTTATGGGCGAACATTTCAGGCAGACCCAGTGATTTAACATCTGCAATTAAAAAGACACCACCATGAGCTGTGCGATAGCAAGACTAGATGCCAACAGTGCCGATTTTGATCGTGCCCTGGAAGCCTTACTGGCCTGGGATTCGGTTTCCGACCCGGCGGTTAATCAGGCGGTAGACGACATCATCGCGTCGGTAAAAGCCGACGGTGACAAGGCCGTTCTGCACTTTACTGAAAAGTTTGATCGTTTGAGTGCCCGCAGCTTTGATGAGCTTCGAGTTCCGGCTGCTCGATTACAACGTGCGCTCAAGGCGATCGATCCTGAGCAAAAGCGGGCGCTGGAAATTGCTGCTGAACGGATTCGTAGTTATCACGAGCATCAGCGCCAGGATTCCTGGCAGTATCGCGAAGCCGATGGCACTTTGTTAGGTCAGCAAATTACTCCCCTGGATCGCGTTGGTTTATATGTGCCGGGCGGCAAAGCCAGTTACCCATCATCGGTATTGATGAATGCCATCCCTGCGAAAGTGGCGGGTGTGCCCGAATTAATTATGACCACCCCCACGCCAGGTGGTGAGGTTAATGAAATGGTGTTGGCGGCAGCGGCAATTGCCGGTGTAGACGAAGTGATTTGCATCGGTGGTGCTCAGGCCGTTGCTGCTTTGGCCTACGGCACCGAAAGCCTGGGTAAAGTGGATAAAATTACCGGTCCGGGAAATATTTTTGTCGCCACTGCCAAGCGTGCGGTGTTCGGTCAGGTTGCGATTGATATGATCGCCGGTCCTTCTGAAATTTTGATTTACTGCGACGGTGGCACTAATCCTGATTGGATTGCGATGGATCTTTTTTCCCAGGCCGAACACGATGAGCAAGCCCAGTCGATTTTAATTTCTGAAGATGTGGACTTCTTGAATCGCGTGCAGGAAAGCATCGATCGTTTGTTGCCGGATCTGGAACGTGAAGCAATTGCGCGTGCATCTCTGGAAGGCCGGGGCGCACTCATTCAAGTGGCGAACCGAGAGCAGGCGGTGAGCATTATTAATCGCATTGCACCAGAGCATTTGGAACTTTCTGTCTCTGACCCGGAATCCATGTTGGCCGACATTCGCCATGCGGGCGCTATTTTTATGGGGCGTTACACCGCTGAAGCATTGGGTGATTATTGTGCCGGCCCGAACCATGTGTTGCCCACCTCCGGTACTGCACGTTTCTCATCACCGCTGGGTGTTTACGATTTCCAAAAACGCAGTTCACTGATTATGTGTTCCGCCGAAGGTGCTTCCACCTTGGGTAAGGTTGCCTCACCGCTTGCCCGTGGGGAATCACTGGAAGCGCATGCAAGATCGGCCGAATATCGCATCTTGCCGGAAGACTGAATGTGTTGAAGCGCCACTGTCGAACGAAAAACGACAGTGGCGCTCTTGTTTCTTTCCTTTGACGTTCTTCTTTGATGTTCTTTTGTTGGTCTTAACGAACGCCAGCTGCAAACTATCCCCATCCTCGTGATTTGTACTATAGTGATTACGACTTGAACGGCGTACCACATAAGTGACTTCATAGAGGAGTATCCAATGAAGCAGTTTACTCAAGGCGCAGTATATATCCTGGTTTTCCTGTTGAGCCTGACAGCCACTCATCTTAATGCCCAGGACAATAAAGACCGACTTGTTTGGGATCAGCAGGAAAATGTTGAGCAATTCTGGGATCGTTACATTGACTCACGAGGCGGGCTCAGCTGGGAGCGTTCAACGGATTATCCCGAGTACGACAAGGTCAAAGAGGGTGACACTTTTATGGTGGAGCTGGAGCAGGGCCCCTGTTTGATGGAATTCTTTCACAGCCGCTGGCGTCGAGCCAATGACGTTTGGCGTTGGGGAGAGGACATGAACAACTACGGCGGCTGTCCTTACGTCTTCGATTAAATCATTCTCTGCCGTCCAGTGTCGGGCAACTGAACCGCGTTAATGCTTGCATTATGCGACGCGAGTTCGGCTTGTCTCCAGGGAAGGTGGTTTGCTGTGCCAGAGGCGTTTCAGGCCTCTACTGCGGCGAATATTCCCGCCATTATATGATTATCCCCCCGTGATAATTTCGTTAGTTTTGCCTCTTACACTATGCCCGTCTTCATCATTAAAGCCCTGTGGCCCGGTGACGGCGAACCTTTATTACAACGTTAGATAGACACAATCCAGAGAGAGAAAGCTCATGAGTCAACATCAACGCTTATTGCGCGGCGCCGGTTTAGCAGTTGCGGCTGCAGGTTTAGCGGCCTGTGGTCATACCCAGACGACTGCTCAGACAAGCTCAGCTGCTGCTGAAAAAACCGACCTGATCCACTGTTACGGTGTGAACGTTTGTAAGGGTCACAATGATTGTAAAACCGCCAGCAATGCTTGTGCGGGTCACGGTTCCTGTAAAGCCCAGGGCTTTGTCGCGATGCCGACCAAATCCTGTGAAGATGCCGGCGGTAAAGCCAGCCGTGAGTGGGTAGGTGAGATTGCCCGTGCGGATTTAATTCACTGCTACGGTGTGAACATCTGTAAGGGTCACAACGATTGTAAAACCAAAGAAAACGCCTGTGCGGGCCATGCCACTTGTAAAGGCACCGGCTTTATCGAAGCGCCAGCCAAATCCTGTAAGGATATTGGCGGTACTGTCGGTAAGTAATCGACAGCATCGTGCTCCATTCTCCCTGAGTGGAGCACGACAGCTTGGGGTAAGCTGAAGGGTAGGAAGAACACGTGGAAAAACACAACGATCACAATCTCGGTTTTGGTTTAGGTTTGCGTACCGATCACTTTGAAGAGGTATTGCAAGGCCAGCCTGATGTCGACTGGTTTGAAGTGATCTCCGAGAATTTTATGGTGGGAGGCGGCAAGCCGCTTTACTACCTGCAAGCAATTCGCGAACAGTATCCGATTGTGATGCACGGTGTGTCCATGTCATTGGGGTCAACAGATCCATTGGATATGGATTATCTGAAACGCTTGAAGCATCTGGTCGATGAGGTGAAGCCATCCTGGATTTCAGATCATTTGTGCTGGTCCCAGCTTGGTGGCATCAACAGTCATGATCTGTTGCCCATGCCTTATACCGAAGAAGCCCTGCATCATATTGTCAGCAATATCCGGCAGGCTCAGGATTTTCTCGGTCAGCAAATGCTGATTGAAAACGTATCCAGTTATATCAGTTATAGCGAATCGGCTATGACAGAATGGGAATTTTATTCCGCAGTGGTGGAAGAGGCCGATTGCTTAATGTTGCTGGATATTAACAACATTTATGTCAGTGCCCGCAATCACCACTTTGATGCCGAACGTTATTTAAAAGGCATTAACCCGAAACGCGTGCGCCAGATGCATTTGGCCGGACACAGCGATTACGGGGATTACATTATCGATACCCATGATCATCCGGTGGTGGATTCGGTCTGGCAATTGTACGCCAAGGCGATTGAACGTTTTGGTCCGGTCAGCACCATGATTGAACGGGATGATGACATTCCGGCACTGGATGAATTAATTGCCGAATTGGATCAGGCCCGCGCAATCAGCGCTCGGGTTTTGGCTGGTGAAAAGAAGGCAGGTGTGGCTCATGGCTGATTTGCAGCAACGTCAGGCACAGATGATGGCTTACTTGCTCCACGGCGATAACCAGATTGCCGAGCACGTCACCTCAAATGAACGGATTGACGGCAATCAGCGTTTGGAAATTTACAGCAACGGTTATCGCTTGCGCCTGCAAGAAACACTGGCGGTAGATCACGATGTTTTAGCGTCTTATATGGGTGATGAGGCCTTTGCCAGCTTGTGCGAACGCTTTATCGAAGCGAGCCCGTCGAGACATAAATCTCTGCGTCATTTTGCCGACACCTTGCCTGAGTTTTTGGCCGAGCGCTATGGGGAATACCCGCAGTTAGCGGAGCTGGCTGCATTTGAGCGCGCATTGATGTTCAGTTTCGATGCGGAGGACAAAGCGCCTTTACCCGCTGATTTTTTACAGCGCCTGGCTCCGGAAGAGTGGCCGGCCTGTGAATTGAGTTGGCACCCGTCGCTGCATATTTTTGCCAGTGCGTATAACACAGTTCCGATTTGGCAGAGTTTAAAGCAGGAACAAGTGCCACCCGCTCCAGTGGAGCAAAAAAGTCTTTGGGCAATTTGGCGCAACGCGGAGCGCCTGACCCAGTTTCGTTCATTGCAGGGCAGCGAACACAGTTTGTTGCGGGCACTGGCGAACGGCGAGAATCTAAGCCATGCTTGTGAGCATTTGCTGGATTTTATGCCGGAAGAAGAAATACCCGGCTTTTTGCAAAGCAGTTTGCAAGGCTATATAGCCAGTGGAATGCTTTGTGCAGCCACAAAACGGAATATTTAAAATCCCTGAGGTGCCAGTTCTCTGGACCACAGCTACTAGGAGAATAAACCATGTCTGCTATCTCGAGTTTGAGTGCGCTTTATTATCGCACCGTCAATGCATTCCAACATGCTGATGGTTTGCCGGCGCTGTTATTGCGCCTTTACCTGGCGCCGATTTTTATTACGGCTGGCCTACACAAGATCAACCATATTGACGATATCATTTCCTGGTTTGCAAACCCCGATTGGGGGCTGGGATTGCCGGCACCCGAGTTGATGGCTTATCTGGCCGCTTACACGGAATTCTTCGGTGGCTTTGCGCTGTTGTTTGGTTTGGCCACGCGACTGGTTGCGATTCCTTTGATGGTCACTATGGTGGTCGCTGCGGTAACTGCACATTGGGACAATGGCTGGTTCGCTATTGCTTCCAGCAGTCAAGAAACCAGTATTGCTTATGTGCTGGAAATGGTGGGTTTCCCTGGGGCAAAAGAAAGCCTGGAAAACAGCACAGAAGTCGCTTCTCGCTTGGGGGCTGCCAAGGGCATCCTTCAGGAACATGGGAATTACAGCTGGTTGACGGGTAAGGGCGGGTTTGTGATTTTGAACAACGGTATCGAGTTTGCAGCGACGTACTTTATTATGCTGCTGAGCCTGTTCTTCACCGGTGGCGGCCGCTATGTAAGTGCCGACCACTATCTGGCCAAGGCTTTCCCTGAGCCTAAGGCGTAAAACGCTTCTCTTTGAGGGTCGTTCAGGCCCTCATTTCCTTTTCTTTATTCGTTTCCCCTTATCTTGTGCTATCTCCACCGGGCTTGGGCCTTGTGGGGAATTCTAAAGGGAACAATTCAATGACAGTCGTGTTATACTCCGCCGATTATTTTATCCACAATAGGGCTGTATTTTGATCGGCAGGTTGTTTAAGCGTAAATCCGCTGCCCCTGAGGCAGAAAAAACCAAGGCTCCCAAGCAGGAAAAAGCCCCCAATAAGGCGGCTAAAGCCCCGGCTGAGAAGGGAGGTGAGGTCAAGAAATCACGCAACCGTCGCCGTAAGCCCAAGCCGAAAAAGCCCGCCGCACCTTGGGATATCAGCCAATTTCAGGTTGAGCCTGCAGAAGGAAAAACCCGCTTCCATGATCTGAATCTGAACAATGATTTGATGCATGGCATTGCCGATTTGGGTTTTCAATACTGCTCTCCGATTCAAGCGCAATCGCTGCCGCACAGCCTTGATGGCCACGATGTGGTGGGTAAAGCCCAGACGGGTACCGGCAAAACCGCCGCCTTTCTGCTAACTATTATCGATGACCTTTTGCGAAACCCGCTGGAAGGGGAGCGCTATGCCGGCGAAGCCCGTGCTTTGGTGATCGCTCCAACTCGCGAGCTGGTGTTGCAGATTGCCGACGATGCCAAGGCTTTGGTCAAACACACCGATTTGCAGGTTCACACCTTGGTCGGCGGTATGGATTATGGCAAGCAGCAACGCAGGCTGGAAGAATCCTACGTTGATATTCTGGTGGCTACGCCAGGTCGCCTTCTGGATTTTTGCGGAAACCGCGATGTGCATCTGGATCAATTGGAAATCATGGTGATCGATGAAGCCGACCGTATGCTGGATATGGGCTTCATTCCCCAAGTGCGTCGTATTATTCGTCAGACACCCAAGAAGACCCATCGCCAAACCTTACTGTTTTCGGCCACCTTTACCCAGGATGTATTGAATCTGGCGGAGCAATGGACCATCGATCCGGTGATGATCGAAATCGAGCCCGAGTCGGTTGCCACCGAAACGGTGACTCAAAAAGTCTATATGCTGGCGACCGAAGAGAAATACACACTCTTATACAATGTGCTAAAGCAGGACGATGTTGAAAGCTTGATCGTGTTTGCAAACCGTCGGGATCAATGTCGCCGCCTGCATGAAAAACTTGAAGCTCATGGTTTTAAGGTGGGTATTTTGTCTGGTGATGTGCCACAGAATAAACGTGTTAAGACTCTGGAAGGTTTCAAGAGTGGCCAGCTAAATGTGCTGGTCGCTACCGATGTTGCCGGTCGTGGAATTCATATCGATGGTATCAGCCATGTGGTGAACTACACCTTACCGGAAGAGCCTGAAGACTACGTTCACCGTATTGGTCGTACCGGTCGCGCAGGTAAATCCGGCACCTCAATCAGTTTGGCCTGTGAAGATGATGCTCTGCGTCTTGAGCCCATTGAAACCCTGTTGGGCGATAAGCTGAAGTGTGAAGTTCCACCGGAAAATTTGTTGGAAGCGCATCCACCATTACCTGCTCGAAAACGTCAGTCCAATCAGGGGCAAGGCCAGCAGCGTTCGCGTTCAGGTGGGCGCCGCCGATAAGCGAGACTGGTGAATCAATCTTTGCAAAATAAAAAAACCAGCCCGAGAGCTGGTTTTTTTATGCCTTGATAAAGCGGTCGCGATTTTATGTTGCCGTGGACTTAACTATTTATCGGTTGCACTTGCAATGGCTCGAAAGAGCGCCAGAGTTTTTGGAACGGAATCGTAGTTATCATCGGTGTAATAAGGGTTTCCAGATAACTTCACGATAACCAGCTCGCGGGCGGGGTCGATATAGATATATTGGTCATAAATTCCAACGGCCATAAAGACACCGGGATGCTCTGCGGTTTCCGGTGGTAGCCACCATTGGTAACCATAGCCCCAGTTATCCATGGAGCGTTCATCTTCTTTTGCTTTTAAATGGGGCGCATCGGTACGAAGGGAATCGCTCATCCACTGGGCCGGGATGATCTGTTGGCCATCGCGCTGGCCGCCTTGCAGTGCCAGCTGACCGAAGCGGCCATAATCTCTGAGAACAGCATTCAAGCCCCCCAAAGCCATTTCCATATTGTGACTGTCGGTCACCCAGTAGGCATCGGATTCCGCGCCCATGGGCTGCCAGAGTTTTTCCTGCATATAGTCGCTGATACTGCGGCCTGTCGCTTCACGCAGAATCATGCCCAGAACCTGTGTGTCGATGCTCACATAAAGACGGCGAGTGCCCGCTGGAACCTCGTTTTCCAGGCTGGCAGAAAAGTCGTCAAAGCTTCCGCCCAAAGCCAGAATTCGGCCAAAACGATTGATGTCGGAGTTCAAGTCGGCATAGTCTTCGTTGAACTTTACACCGGAAGACATTTGCAAAATGTCTTTAATTCGCACGCCTTCATAGCCACTGCCTTTTAATGAGGGCACATAATCATCTGCATTTTTCTCAATATCGATTTTGCCTTCTGAGACTGCCATGCCGAATAGCGCGGAAATAAATGACTTGGCGACCGAAAAGGAAATGTGGCGGTCATTTTCGGTTTCGCCTCTGAAGTATTCCTCCAGCCGAATCTTACCTTGTTGCAATACCAGTAAGCTGCCCGTGTGCGTGTAGTGCAGGTATTCATTACTATTGATGTTCTCACCGTAGTATTCAAAACTTTCCGGCAGACTGAGGTTTGCGCCGTTTTCCAAAGACCAGTGCTTGTCACCTGCACTCATATCACTCGATGAATAGTGCTGATTGGAATTCCGCATATTGTCGACAATATTGGCTTCATCAAAGAGGGTGAGGCCGTGATGCATACGCTGAATTTCCGTTCGGAAGAACAGGGCAATTAACACCAAAATGGTGAGGATACTGAACAGGGTTTTGCTGACACTAAAGCCTTTTTGTGTTCGCAGCATAGTGGGGGTCTCTGTTTATTGTTGGTTTGGACACATTTCAAGCAAGCGACGATTGTAGCCATAAAACAAAGATTCACGGTAGTTTTAAACTCAAATTCCGTATCGGTTTTGGCAAGCGCGACAAGCTATCGGTGAAAACTGTCGCAGAGAAGAGGCGCTTGTCATCTAAGTGACAGTATTTTCCTTACTCCGGCGCTAGGCTATGATCTTTATTGCCGAATAATGTCTAACAATACGCTTCGAGGCTCTACTATGACTACCGTTGTTGAAATCAATGATCTCAAGGAACTGGCTCGCCGTCGGGTGCCTAAAATGTTTTTTGAGTATGCCGATTCCGGTTCCTGGACTGAGTCCACCTACCGGGCCAATGAAGCGGATTTCAATAAGGTGTACCTGCGTCAGCGTGTTGCCGTCAATATGAGCGACCGAAGCCTGGCCGGCAAAATGGTGGGCCAGGATGTGAGTATGCCCATTGCGCTGGCGCCCACCGGGCTTTGTGGTATGCAGTATGCCGACGGTGAAATTCTCGCGGCTCAAGCCGCGGAAGAGTTCGGCGTGCCGTTTACTTTATCGACCATGAGTATCTGCTCTCTGGAAGCGGTTGCGGATGCCACCACGAAACCCTTTTGGTTTCAGTTGTATGTGATGCGTGATCGCGGCTTTGTCGGAGAGTTGATCGACCGTGCCAAGGCTGTGGGTTGCTCTGCCTTGATGTTGACTCTGGATCTTCAGATTCTTGGCCAGCGTCATAACGATATTCGCAATGGCTTGGGGAGCTTTGGTCCCAAGCAAATCCTTCAATTAATCTCGAAACCACGCTGGTGTTTGGGCATGGCGAAAAGCCAGAACAAAGGCTTCGGTAATATTCAAGGGCATGTAAAAGGTGTGGCTGATAACAGTTCTTTGTCTGAGTGGGTTGCCGGTCAGTTCGATCCCGATCTCTCTTGGGATGATATTGCCTGGATCAAGGAGCGCTGGGGTGGGCCGCTGATTTTAAAAGGTGTACTTGATACCGATGATGCCAAACGTTGTGTGGATGTCGGGGGTGATGCACTGGTGGTGTCCAATCATGGAGGGCGCCAGCTGGATGGTGCGCGATCTTCAATTCGAGTGTTGCCGGAAATTGTTGAGGCGGTGGGTGATGATATTGAGGTTCAGTTCGACAGCGGTATCCGCAGTGGGCAGGATGCCTTAAAGGCCATCTGTCTAGGGGCAAAAAGCACCTATATTGGTCGTCCATTTTTATATGGCCTGGGAGCGATGGGAAAGGCCGGCGTGACCAAAACCCTGGAAATCATGCGTGCCGAAATGGATACCACCATGGCCCTGTGTGGAGAGCGCCAACTCAGCAATATGGGGCACCATAATCTGGACGGTACCGAGTTTTAATATACGGGTCACCTGAGGGTTTGAAACCCTCTCTAACGTGGTTTCTGGGCCAAAAAGAACACCGGCACAATCAATAAGGTAAACAGCAGGGCACTGAGCGCAAAGGTGTCCTGAAAAGCCAGAGTGGCGGCCTGCCGATAGAATTCCTTACCCATAATGCCCGAAGCCAATTCAATTTGTTGAAGATAGTCGATGCCCAACTGCTGCAGATAGGGCATGATTTGTTGTACAGCAAATACCGATTGTTGATTGCCTTCGTTCTGTTCCGACAGAATGTGTGCCATATGGAAGCTGCTGCGGCGTTCCAAATAAATCGCGCAGAGATTTACTCCCAAAGCCCCACCAAATTGTCGAATAAAATTACTGGCCCCCGAACCCTGGCTGAGCTTTTCCATTGGCAAGTGTTTAAATGAGGCCACCGTGAGAGGCGGCATTATAAAGCCCATTCCAATGCGGCCGATGATTACCCACCAGGTGAAAATAATAAACGGTGTTCGGAAATCAGCCGCAGCCGTTAGCCAACAGGAATACGCAAACAGAAAGATACCCGCCGCAATTAGAAAACGCGGTGAAATTTTGTCAGCGAGTCGTCCGGCAATGGGCAGGGAAATACCCAGCATAATGCCGCCTGGTAACAAGACCAGACCGGCGTCGGTTGCACTCAAGCCCTGAATGTTCTGCAAAAACAGCGGTGCCAGATAAAAGCTGCTGTACAAGCCTGCACCGAACACCGCAGCAACGATAGCGGCGGGTATAAAGCCTTTGTGACTGAACAGGCTGAGATCCAGCAAAGGCTTACTGGCCTGCTTCTGCCTACGAATAAACGCGACACTGCACAGCACAAAAAGCGTGTAGCAAATCAAGGAGTAATCCGAGGTCCAGCCCTTGCTTTGCCCTTTACTCAGGGCCAACAATAAAATAAAAATGCCGGCGCTCAAGGTGCTCAGGGCAAACAAATCAAGACGGGCGCGAGGCCCGCTCTGTTCCCGTTCGGGCATAAACTGAAGTGTGAGCAGGGCACCAACAATGGCCATCGGCAATGGCAGTAAAAAGGCCATGCGCCAGTTAAATGCATCAACCAGTAGCCCACCGAGGTAAGGACCAAGTGCGGGGGCCATCACCACAATAATGCCGAACAAACCCATGGCAGTACCCTGTTTTTCCGGCGGAAAAACCCGACTCATGACGTAGGTGGCCAAAGGCATAAAAATGCCGCTGGCCGCACCTTGAATAATGCGCGAGGTAATCAGCAGTTCGATATTGCTGCTCATGGCGCCGAGTATCGAGCTGGCCGAAAACAAGGCCAAAGCCCCCAATACTGTACGACGAATCCCCCAGGATTCAATCAGCCAGGCGGTAATCAACATTGTGATTGTAGAAGCCGCAAGGTAGCCCGATGAAATCCATTGAGCCGTACTCTGTGTAATGCCAAAGGCACCCATAATGGGGGGAATGGCGACGTTGACGCTGGTGCTGCTCATGGCGGTGGTAATGGCGCCGATGCCAATGGTCAGCACCGCGAACCAGCGATAGTTTTCGCCAAATTGCGAGAAAAGTGATTCGAAGCTCTGACTGGAATTATTCGTCACGGGTATCAATTTCTACTTCGACCATCATGCCGGGTTTCAGTAAATCGTCTTGTTGCTCAATGGCGAGTCGCAAGCTAAGACGCTGGGTGACTTTGGTGAAGTTGCCGCTGGGGTTGGGGTTGGGCAGCAGGGCGAATTGACTGCTGGTCGCATGGTCGATGCGTTCAACCACCGCACTGAAACTCCTGTCGGGATACGCATCAACGGACACCATTGCCTTGTCGCCCACACTGACATGGCGTACCTGGGTTTCCTTGATGTTGGCTTTAATCCAGATATCGTTTGGGTCGTGCAACATTAGCAGGCGGCGGCCCGCCGGCATGAATTCGCCAGCGTGCACAAAGGTTTTATCGATCACAGCGGTTTCCAGCGGGCTGAAAATTTTGCGGTCGCTCAGGGCAATTTCGGTATCGTGTTTTTCGACATGGAGAAGCTCAAGTTCACGTTCAAGAATGCCCAGGGTTTTGGTTTGAATTTCTCGCTCTTGTAATGCAGCTTTGGCCTGGGACATGGCCGATTCCAATTCATGCAGTTGGGCTTCGGCCTCATCATAGGCGTGGCGGGATTTGGAATGCTCCAGCTGAGCATCTTCCCAGACCTGGGCGCTGATGAGTTTTTTCTGCCACATGCTTTTTGAACGTTCAAAATTGGATTCGGCGGCGGTCACCACCGAAGCGGCTTTTTTCAGGGTGGCTTGACTGCGTTCAACGGCAGCAACGCTGGCGGCGTATTGGTTATCGACATTGCTGCCAACCAATTGCAGCTTGGCCCGTGCTCGTTCAATGGCCAATTGTTGATTGGCAATTTTCAGTTCAATGGTTTTCAGAGACAGTTCGGTCTGGCGGGAATCCATTTGTATCAGCAGGGTGTCTTTGGAAACGGTTTGCCCACCGCTTGCGGGCATTTCGACAATCCAACCTGGCACCCGGCTCGAAAGGGAAACGATATTGCTGGCGATATGGGCATCGTCCAGGTAAATGGTATAGCTTCGTTTGTAAAGCCAGTTGGCCACCAAAATAATGGCAATCAGAAGGCCGGCTATCATCGCGGGGCGTTTGGCCCGACTGAATGTATTGCTGTCGCTCATAAAAACCTCTGCTCTTAACAACCTTAGCGGTCTCGAAGCATATTCAGCTTCATATGATTTAAGTTCTGTGAAAGTTGCATGCGCCGCACTTTGCTTAAGCCTTCCAACGCTTGTTGGGCGAGTTCAACCGTGAGCTTGTCGATATCGGGCAACAGCTCTATGGCTTTTGGGGTGGCGTACACCAGGCGCCTGCGACCGTCCTTGGGGTCCGGGCGACGTTCAATCAGGCCTGAGGATTCCATTTTGTCGATGATGATGCCTAACGGAGCCTTTTCCATGCCCAGGCTTTCGGCGAGTTCGGTTTGGCTCTGTCCGTCCTGTCGGGACAGGCGAATAAGGATGCGCGACTGCGAACGGCTCAGCTCAAAGCCTTGCAGCCGTAAGCGGCGATTGAATTCATTGGTCATGATCCGGGTTAAATCGTTAATCAGCCAGCAGAGTTCCTGTTCGCCATCCTGCTCAATATCCATTCCGAGTTGGTGATGTTGCATAGGGTGTTCCGATTTTCAGGGGAAAATTATTAGTAATGTATGTTACTAATTTGTGCGTCTTTTACACTGGTATAAAGTGTCGAATTAAAGCCTGTGGTCGACGGCTTTGCGCTTTTTCGTCAATTTCTCCGGTGAAACTTGGTCGTATAATCTGTGCGAATACCTAATACAAGATGGAGCCGATGATGACAGACGATATTCAAATCAAGCTGGAAGGACGCAGCCTCCACATCGTTATGGATCGCCCCAAGCGCAAGAATGCGCTGACCATGGCCATGTACACCGCCATGGCGGATGCGATTAGCGATGCCGCTGAAAACGATGAAATTCGCAATATCGTTTTGCGTGGTGAAGCCGATTGCTTCACCAGTGGTAACGATCTGGAAGATTTCATGAAAAACCCACCACAGGGTAACGACAGCCCGGTGGCGACCTTTATGCGCAATCTGTACAACTTCCCGAAGCCGGTTCTGGCTGCGGTAGATGGTGACGCTGTGGGCATTGGTACCACAATGCTGCTGCATTGTGATCTGGTTTATGTTGCCGATTCTGCGCGCTTGCAAATGCCTTTTGTAAAACTGGGGTTGGTGCCTGAGTATGCATCCAGCTACATCCTGCCGCGTATTTGTGGTCACGTGAAAGCGTCGGAACTGTTGTTGTTTGGTGAGCCCTTTGATGCACAGACGGCAAAAGAGTGCGGCCTGGTGAATGAAGTGGTGAGTTCCGATCAATTGCTGTCACTAGTGCGGGAAAAAGCGGAGAAGTTGGCCAAGCAGCCACCGGCGGCCGTTCGGGGTACCAAGCAATTGTTGCGTGGCCCGCGTCGACAGGAAGGTGCCGATGTGATGGATGAAGAAATGGTACTGTTCGGAAAAGGCTTGCAGGGCAAGGAGTTTATGGAAGCCGTTACGGCCTTCTTTGAAAAGCGCGAGCCGGATTTCTCAAGCTTTAACTGATTCTGTTCACTGCATAAAAAGAGCCGGGCGTTTGCTCGGCTCTTTTTATTTGTGTTTCAGGCTCTTTATGGCTTAGGCGGCCAGCAGGCGGTCGTAGCGTTTGCTGAGCAGGTCGTAAAACTTTTCCCTTTGGGTAGCGACTTCCTGTTTCAAACTGACGATTTCATTTTCTTTAATATCCTGGCGGCCAACGAAGACTTCTTTTCGAAAGTGCGCGATTCGAGCGCCATACAATCTCAAGCTGCGTTCCATCAGTTTTTCACCGAGCATCAACAGGCGGGTCTCTGCATCGGCCAGTTTTTTGAATTCCTTGACCAGTTCGGCGTTCACCTGGGATAACTCTTCCCGGCGGCCGGAGGGCCATTGCTCACCAAAGCGGTAGGATTCAATCACCAGCGCAGAGTATTTGGCGAAGATGTGATTGACCTGGCCCACATCCGCGGAAATTGCTTCCAGCATATCGACTCGTCGGTCGCCGCTCTCGAGTTTATCCTGATACACATCTTTTTGACGCATCACCACCCAGGTGCTTACACCTGCAATGATGGCGCCCAGGGCAATATTGATAGAGGTTTCCAGCATAGGCCAGTAATTTAAGCTTTCCATGGTGCACAACTCTGTGTCGATCAGTTGACGGAAAATGAAGACTCAGCATGAATAAAGCACAGTCTGTGCCAACTGTGCTGATGTGGCTTCGGAAAGCTCATGACCAGGAAAGGTCTAGTGGATATGGGGAATGTTGCCCTTGCGCAATGGTTCCAGCAAATACTCCAGACCATTGAGTTTGATCTGATAAAGCAGGGCGAGCTGGCGGCCCAGCTTGCCTTCGGGAAAGCCCTGGCCATTCATCCATACCAGATAGGGTTCGGGCAGGTCGGCCAGGATGCGGCCCTGATATTTGCCATAGGGCATACTCTGTTGCACCAGCTCCAGCAGCATGCCCGGGTCGAGATCATCCACGCTTGTCGTCGCCTCTTTGACTAGCTGTCTTTGCCGGGCACCGTCAGGCGCAGCAAGTGGATTTTGCGACTGTCGGAGTAGAGCACCTTGAATTGGAAGCCCTGAATCTCGATCTGTTCATTGCGGCTTGGGAGATGCCCGAAGGCCTGCATAACAATGCCGCCGATGGTATCGAACTCATCTTCGCTGAAGCCGGAGGTAAATTGCTGATTGAACTCTTCAATGGGCGTCAAGGCTTTGACGATGTAGTCGCTGTCTGAAACCTGGCGAATGGAGGCTTCTTCTTCCTCTTCATCCGTCTCATCTTCGATTTCACCAACAATCTCTTCAAGCAGGTCTTCAATGGTGACGAGGCCGGCAATACCGCCGTATTCGTCGATCACCATAGCCATGTGGTAGCGGTTTTCGCGGAATTCGCGCAGCAGCACATTCAGGCGCTTGCTTTCCGGTATCACCACGGCAGGCCGGATGATTTTGGACAAGTCAAAGTCTTCGGTGCCGCCCAGAATCAGGGGCAGAAGGTCTTTGGCCAGGAGGATGCCTTTGATGTCGTCAATGGATTCGCCAATCACTGGAAAGCGGGAGTGCCCGGATTCAATGACTTTGGGTAGCAAATCGGTGGGGCTGTCTTCGATGTTCAGAACGACCATTTGCGGGCGAGGAATCAGCACCTCGCGAACCTGCTGGTCGGCCACATCCAGGGCGCCTTCAATAATGCTCAGGGCTTCTTCATCCAGAAGCTCGCGTTCGGCGGCCTCTTTGATGATGGCCAGCAGCTCCTCTCGTGAGTTGGGTTCGCTGGAGAAGTTGCTGAAAAAGCGATCTAACCAGGATTTTTCCTGGCCATTCGGCTGACTACTCGACGGGTCTTCGCTCATGGCGAATATGGCTCCTCTGTTTTTTAGGGGCGACTATTCTAGCACTGGCTTTTACTGGAAAACCATGCTTTTTGCTGTGCTATTAATCTGCGTTTTCCTGACAATTAGTCCTCATCGTCAGGATAGGGTTCCGGGTAGCCCAGCCCGGTAATCAATTGACTTTCCAGGGCTTCCATTTCCTCGGCTTCCTGATCGTCGATATGGTCGTAGCCAATCAGGTGCAGGCAGCCGTGTATGGCCATATGGGCCCAGTGGGCTTCCAGGGCTTTGTTCTGTTCTTTTGCCTCGCGTTCCACCACAGCCGCGCAGATCACCAGATCACCCAGCAAGGGCAGTTCCAGCTCGGGCGGTAAATCGGCCGGGAAGGACAAAACGTTTGTGGGTTTGTCTTTCCCGCGATATTGGTGATTCAGGCTTTGGCTTTCTGCTTCATCGACAATGCGAATGCTCAGCTCAGCTTGGTCGCGACGTTGTTGGAGTGCAGGGCCGATCCAGCGTTGAAAGTCGGCTTCGCTGGGATTGCCACCTTGACCCGAGACGTCCTCAAGATCGATGTGCAGCTCACTCACTGCGAGTCTTCTCCTGCTGCTCATCGAAATCGTCGTAAGCTTCAACAATGCGTTGAACCAATGGGTGGCGAACCACATCTTTGGAATTAAAGAAGGTAAAGCTGATGCCGTTCACGCCTTCGAGTACCTCAATGGCGTGACGCAATCCTGAAGCGATGCCCCGCGGCAGATCGATCTGGCTCGGATCACCATTGATGACCGCGGTCGAACCGAAACCGATGCGGGTCAAAAACATTTTCATTTGCTCGCGCGTGGTGTTCTGGCTTTCGTCCAGGATGACAAAGGCATTGTTCAATGTGCGGCCGCGCATATAAGCCAGTGGCGCAACTTCAATAACATTACGTTCGATCAGCTTGTCGACGGTTTCAAAACCCAGCATCTCGTACAGCGCATCGTATAAAGGACGCAGGTAAGGATCGACTTTTTGGGATAAGTCACCGGGCAGAAAGCCCAGTTTTTCACCGGCTTCCACCGCAGGGCGTACCAGCAGAATGCGTTCGATTTCGTCTTTCAGTAACGCTTCCACTGCACAGGCAACGGCAAGATAGGTTTTACCGGTTCCCGCAGGGCCAATGCCAAAGTTAATGTCGTTGGTCTGCACGGCGCGAACGTATTTCTGTTGATTCTTACCGCGAGGTTTTACGGTGCACTTTTTGGTGCGAATCAGGGTAAGTGGGGTTTCAACTTTGCTGTGACTGGCCGTCTGTTCGGCAACGGGAGTATCTGACATATGTTCTTCTACACTGTTGTCTTGTAGGGCAAGGTGAATTTCGTCGGGCGTGAGTTCTTCTTTTTCGGTAATGGCATAGAGCTGCTGCAGAATTTTAGCCGCCGCGAGGGTCTTACCGCGTTGACCGATAAAACTGAATTGATTGCCGCGATTTCGAATTTCAATGCCAAGACGTTCTTCAATTTGTCGCAGGTGGCGATCGAATTGGCCGTTCAGGCTGGCCAATCGGCGGCTATCGGCAGGCTCCAGTGTTATACGATGATTGGCACTGGTTTTTGCTTTGGAGGGCTTAGCGCTTTGCTGGGCAGTAAGGTCTTCGCTGTCCAGTTCGGTGCTCGTTAAATCTGTGCTGTTCAAAAGTGTTTCTTGTCTCACTGTTGTTTCGATGGCCTCAGCTTACTGCAAAATACCATCAGGCGAAATATCGCTTATGTCCTAAAAAATACGCTTTTATTGCGCTGGTTTATTAGCCACTGATTTCACGCCAGTGGCTCTACTCATACTATAGACGAGTCTTATCACCAAAATGTGACCGCTGGGGCGATATTATTGCTCGTCCAGCTCGCTGCTGATCAAGGTGCCGCGTAAGGAGTTGGGCAGAGCTTCTTCAATCAGGATGTCGGCAAACTTGCCGATCAATTCGGCCTGTTCGCAGCGGAAGTTAACCACGCGGTTATTCTCTGTACGTCCGGCCAGTTGACCTGGATCTTTTTTGGAGTAACCACTTACCAGAACGCGCTCAACATTGCCGACCATTTTGCGGCTGATGTCCATGGATTGTTGATTGATACGATCCTGCAAAATTTTCAGGCGCTGTTTTTTTACCGACTCATCGGTGTCGTCGGGTAAATCAGCGGCGGGTGTACCGGGACGCGAGCTGTAGATGAAAGAGAAAGACATATCGAAATTCATGTCTCCGATTAACTTCATCGTTGCTTCAAAGTCTCTCTCGGTTTCGCCTGGGAAGCCGATAATAAAATCGGAAGAAAAACAAATGTCCGGGCGAACCGCTTTCAGGCGACGCAATTTGGATTTGTATTCCAGGCAGGTGTGGCCGCGTTTCATGGCCATCAAAATACGATCGGAGCCGCTTTGCACCGGCAGGTGTAAATGGCTGACCAACTCGGGGACTTCCCCGTACACCTCGATCAGGCTGTCAGAGAATTCCACCGGATGAGACGTGGTGAAGCGAATGCGGTCGATGCCTTCAACAGCGGCGACGTAGGTGATCAGTTCGGCCAAATCGACGATATCGCCTTCGCCATTGTCACCACGATAGGCGTTTACGTTTTGACCGAGCAAGTTGATTTCACGGACGCCCTGAGCAGCGAGGGCGGCAACTTCCGCCATCACATCGTTCACTGGACGGCTGACTTCTTCACCACGGGTATAAGGAACAACACAGAAGGTGCAGTATTTTGAGCAGCCTTCCATGATGGATACAAACGCACTGACGCCATCGGCTTCAGGGGTAGGAAGATTGTCGAACTTCTCAATTTCCGGGAAGCTGATGTCGACCACTACGGCGCCATTGTCGCTTTTGTGGGTTTCCATCATTTCCGGCAGGCGATGCAGGGTCTGTGGGCCGAAAATCAGATCCACATAGGGTGCGCGCTTGGCAATGGCATCACCTTCCTGGCTGGCTACACAGCCGCCCACGCCGATGATCAAATCCGGATTCTTTTCTTTGTATTGCTTCCAGCGGCCAAGTTGATGGTAGAGCTTATCCTGGGCTTTTTCCCTAATAGAGCAAGTATTTACCAACAAGACATCCGCCTCGGATGGGTCGTCAGTGGTTTCCATCTGATGACTATCACCCAGCAGGTCACGCATACGAGCCGAATCATATTCATTCATCTGGCAGCCATGGGTCTGAATAAACAGCTTTTTCACGCTGCTCTCAGAGGTGTCTGGGGTGATGGCGTTGTTGGACTCGGTGACTGACATATTTCTCTCAATTGCTTAAAAAACGCGCTAATCTGCGGGCGGAGCATTATAGCGGCAGAGCGGGGGAATGCCCAGTACCTAATTTGCCTTCCAGAGCGCTTGTATTCTGGACTTTAGGCCCCATTTAAAGGGGCATAGCCGAATGGCAATATCCCTGTTTTTTATGTCTCATTTGCAGAGACCCTTTTTTGAGAGCGTTATGGCCGAGCAGTCCTTTTACAAAGTTATTTTTTATAACCAGAGCCAGGTGTATGAAGTGTACGCCAGGGCCATTTACCAAAGTGAGATGTACGGCTTTATTGAAGTCGAGGAGTTTGTCTTTGGTGAGCGCAGCCAGTTGTTGGTTGACCCCGGTGAAGAAAAGTTGAAAAACGAATTTGCCTCGGTGAAACGTTCCTTTATTCCTATGCAAGCAATCATTCGCATTGATGAGGTTGAGCAGCAGGGCACTGGCAAAGTGACTGATGTGGCGCCCGGGGACAAAATTGCCCAGTTTCCCACCATGCCCGGCAAACCAGCGCCGGCGGAATAATCATGTCTGAGTTGCTGAACTACCGGATTGAGGCAGACGAAGATCAGGACCAAGACCAAGGGGCTCAGGAAACCGTGGTGCTTGTTCATGGCCTGTTCGGCTCTCTGGAAAACCTGGGTGCCATCGCACGCGCTTTGCAGCCGGATTATCGGGTGGTGTCGGTAGATTTGCCCAATCATGGTCGTTCACCCTGGCGAGATCGTGAGGGCATGAGCTTGAATGCAATGGCTTTACAGCTGTTGGATGTGTTGGATCATCTGGACATTCAGCAATGCGCTTTACTCGGACATTCCCTGGGCGGGAAGGTCGCGATGGAGCTGGCCATGAATTGGCCCGAGCGGGTAAGTCGCTTAATTGTTGCGGATATCGCACCGGTGCAATACCCGCGGCGCCATGATGGCATCTTTGCAGCCCTGCGCGCGTTGCCGCTAGGGGAGCTGAAAGGGCGCCGGGACGCAGAGCACTTTCTGCAAGATAAGATTGAAGAAGCCGGTGTGCGCCAGTTTCTGCTCAAAAGCCTCTACAAAGATAGCGAAGGGCATTACCAGTGGCGTATGAATCTGGAGGGCCTGTATGACGCCTACGATGAATTTGTCGCTGCCCCCAGTGCTCTGAGTTATTCCGGGCCTTGCCTGTTTATCAAGGGTGAACTGTCCGACTATGTATTGGAAGCCCATACTGAAGCGGTTGTCTCTCGCTTCCCCAAGGTACAGCTAAAAGTCATGCAGGGTTGCACTCACTGGTTGCACGCTCAGAAACCTGACACCTTCGCCCGTCTGTGCATTAAATTTCTAGCGTCCTGAGTGGGCGCTTTCTCGAATTACGCTTTTAAGTCCTTCGAATCCTCCGTTCATTGTCTGGGCAGGCTTCTATTTTTACGTCGCGAGAAAGTACCAAGTGACAACAATAGCCTACTTATTAGCCTGGACGGTTAGTAATTGCCTACTGAATAGGCCCGTTTTTAATCCACAAGTGTCAAAAAAACCGGTGATGAGTCCCCTTAAATTGCAGGTGATTTTGTTTTACGCTGTGAAAATAGTGTAAGTTGTTGATTTTAATGGTTTATAATAGACTGGTTAAAAAATGATCAAGTTGCTGCTGGGGCCGAAGAATCGTGATTAGCTGTGGTTTTCACCGAACTTTTAACAAACTTATCCACAGAAGATGTGGGTAACTCAGTCTGTGGATGAAAAATAATTCCATTGCTGAATAGACAAACAATTTGGCAGTTTAAGCGGCAGTAATTTCGGTTACCCGTGTGCTGCGACGAATGTCTAATGGTTCTATCATTGCGCTTGTAACATGCTAAAGCGTTTTTTAGTCAATATTCCTGTATTTGCGGATGCCAAATGATTGACCAGCCGTTTCTTCTATTGATTGCTCTGATTTATGTGGGCCTCCTGTTTTTGGTGGCTTGGTGGGCCGATCAATCCCAGCAGTGGTATAACCGCTACCGACCAATGCTGTTCGCCCTGGCACTGGGGGTGTATTGCAGCTCCTGGACGTTCTATGGCGCGGTTGGGCAATCCATGGAAAACATGTGGAGCCACCTGCCCATTTACCTTGGCCCCATTCTGGTGTTTCTGCTGGGCTATCGTTTCCTGAGAAAACTTCTTCGAGTGGGGGAGTATCACAAAGTCACCTCCATCGCGGACTTTATTGGCTCACGCTATGGCAAATCCCAATGGTTGTCCGCGCTGGTAGCCATTCTGGCAATTGTCGGTTCGCTGCCTTATATCGCATTGCAACTGCGTGCCGTTTCCATGGCCTGGGAGGTTTTGGGCAGCCACGGCCCCAGCGCACAGCTGAATATCGATACCGCTTTGATCACTGCTTTATTAATGGGCTTGTTTGCGGTTCTTTTTGGAACGCGTCATCTCGAAGGTCGGGAAAGAAACCGGGGCGTTATGGCCGCCGTCGCGTTGGAATCCATTGTGAAACTGGTGGCTTTCGTGGTGGTGGCCATGGCGGCGGTGAGCATTTTACTCGTGCAGATGGAAGACCGCAGCTGGCCACAATTGATGCAAAGTGCAGGGATGGGTAGCAGTCCGGGTATGGCCGGTTTTATCACCCAAACGCTTTTGGCCGCCATTGCCATTGTGTGCTTGCCCCGACAGTTTCATATGGCTGTCGTTGAGTATCAAGAGCCCCGGGATTTGCGCAAAGCGCGTTTTATTGCGCCTTTGTACGTGGGTTTGTTTGCGCTGTTGGTTGTGCCGATTGTTTTAGCCGGGCATTTGCTTGGCTCTGAAGCAGCCGGCGATACGCTGGTTCTGAGTTTGCCAAGCAGCCAGGGGTATACGGCGGTTTCCATTCTTGCTTTTATCGGTGGCTTTTCAGCAGCGACCGGAATGGTGATTGTTGCGGCGGTAACTCTGGCGGTTATGATTTCCAACGAACTGGTAGCGCCTTTGTGGTTGCGCATTAATCGCGATCGTTCGCTTTCGGTAACCTCGCTCAGCAATCACCTGCGTTTGATTCGCCGCCTCAGTATTTTTGCCTTGCTGATTCTGAGCTGGCTGGTGCACAAAGCGATTTCCTCGATGGAAGGCTTGGCTCCAATTGGCTTACTGTCCTTCGCGGCGGCAGCGCAGTTTGCGCCGGCATTGATCGCGGGATTGTACTGGCGTAAAGCCCATCGCCTTGGGGTTTTGATCGGTTTGGTTGCCGGTTACAGTCTGTGGTTGTATTGCCTGGTATTACCGGCGCTGGCCCCGGAACACAACATTGTGCAGTCCGGTCTATGGGGATTGCAGTGGTTGCGACCTCAGCATTTGTTCGGCAGTGAAGGCTGGGACCCCTTGGCCCACGGCGTATTTTGGAGTTTGGGTTTCAATGTCTTGTCGTTCTTGCTGGTTTCCACATTCAGCAAGCTCAGCCAACGAGAAGCCCAGCAAGCCCGTTTGTTTATTGAAGATTTAACTGAAGAAAGCGTAGGGGAACCGCTGGCATTAACCGAGGTTCACATGGGGCAGGTGCAAAGCTTGCTGGAGCCTTTGGTGGGTCGCGAACGTATGCAGGAATACTGGCGTTTGTTCGAGCACCGCAGTGGTCAACGTTTGATGGTGGATGACTTCGCTCCGCAGTTTGTGTTGCAGGAAGTGGAAGGGGTTATGGCGAGTATTCTGGGTGCTGCCACTGCCCAGCGCTCGATGAAATTATTGAGCCGTGACCGTCCACTTAAATTGCAGGATTTTGCCGAGCTGGTAGATAACGCCTCCCAGCAGCTGCGTTTTAATCAGGATTTGTTGCAGACCACGGTAGAAACCGTCAGTCAGGGCATCAGTGTTGTGGATGCGGATTTACGGCTCGTTGCCTGGAACGAACATTACGCTAAATTGTTTGACTATCCCGAACGTACTTTGTACATCGGTTGTCCGGTTGAAAATTTATATCGCATTAATGCCGAGCGCGGCATGTACGGTGACGATCCAAGCAATCGTGAACAGGACATTGCACGCCGCCTGGATTTGCTACGCCATGGCAGCGCCCATCGTTTTGAACGTCAATTACCCAATGGCATTGTTGTTGATGTACGTGGAACACCTATGCCGAATGGTGGTTTTGTTACCACCTATACAGACATCAGCGATTTCAAAGCGGTGGTCAGCGCTCTCGAAGAAACCACTGCGGGCTTGGAGCAGCGAGTTGCACAGCGCACACAAGAGCTGTCCATCAGTAATGAAGAACTGGCCGAGGAAAACAAGCGCCGTGCTGTTGCTGAGCAGCGTTTGTGGGAGCAGCATAATGACAAGACCCGCTTCCTGGCCCACACCAGCCATGATTTATTACAACCCATTAATGCCGCACGATTGTTCGCGGCCAGTGTGCAGGAAAAATTGCAACTGAGACGCTGGCATGAGGTGGCCGAAGACATTGCCAATATCGATTCGGCTTTAGCGTCCGCAGAAGATTTAATTGGTGCCTTACGTGAAATTTCAAAACTGGATGCCGGTGAACTTACCGCGAAAAAGGAAGCCTTTGCACTGGACGATTTGTTACAGCCCCTGGCGGCCGAGTTCGCGGTAGAGGCTGGGCGTGCGGGTTTGGATTTCCATTATCAAGCCTGTTCGGCCTGGGTATCCAGCGATGCTCATTTGTTGCGTCGTATTCTGCAAAACTTTTTGAGTAATGCTTTGCGCTACACCGAGCGTGGCAAGGTGATGTTGGGGTGTCGCCGACGCCCGGACGGTATTGAGATCCAAATCTGGGATACCGGTCCAGGCATTGAGCCCCATGAACAGCGTCGAATCTTTGAAGAGTTTGTGCGCCTTGGTGGCAGCCGTAAAAAAGCCGATAAAGGTCTGGGGCTCGGTTTGGCGATTTCAAAACGCAGCGCGGATATTCTTGAGCATCCCATTATTTTGCAGTCTGCCACTGGCAAGGGCACGGTGTTTTCCATTCTGGTGCCACAGACTGTCGCTCAATCTCAAAAGCTTCCAGCGAATGCCAACACCCAGGCAGGGGCCGATCTCAGTCAGGCGCGAATTTTATGTGTGGATAACGAAGAATCCATTTTGCAGGGCATGCGTGGTTTGCTGGAAACCTGGGGCTGTACGGTTTGGGGCGCCGGTGATATTGAAACGGCTCAGGAAATATATCTGCTTGAACAACCGGATTTTATCATTGCCGATTACCATCTCGACAATGAGGAAACCGGTATTCAGTTGATTGATCGCCTGGCCGATCTGGAAGAAGCCGATCAAGATGAACTGTCGGGGATTGTGATCAGCGCCGATAATTCTGAAACACTCAAAGATGCCGCAACCAGTCGTGGTTTTTACTATCTGTCAAAGCCGGTGAAGCCAGCAGCGTTGCGCAGTTTAATTCGACGTTTATGCCGTAAAAAACTGCATGGCAACAGTGCTGATTCTGTCAGGGCCTAGAGCGTGTATAGGACTTGTATAGAACTTATACCGAACTTTAGTGCTCAAGCAGTTGATACAATAGGTGGCGCACGGTTTCCGGTTCGAACGGTTTGTCACACAAAGCGTTTACGCCGGAGTCTTCAATTTGTTGAAGGTGGGTTTCGTTGGCTTCCGATGACACCATCAGCACCGGAATATGAGATTGGTCACTTTGGGTGCGAATGTATTCGGTAAGTTCGCGACCGTTTACGTTCGGCATATTGTAATCGGTAACCACCAAATCAAACATGTTCTCGTGAAGAACGTCGATGGCTTCGCGCCCGTCAGTCGCGTAACTCAAACGCTGCACGCCCAGGGTGCCTAACACTTTCGAAATATATTTACGGGCCAGAGCACTGTCGTCTACCACCAACACTCGCAGCTCGGTAACGTCGAACAGTTCGAGTTCCAGTTCTTCACAATTGATCAAATCAACGGTGGCGTTCAAAGCTTTGCCCAGGTGATCCCGGCTAAAGGGTTTTGGCAAAATCGCAACGACCCCCGACTGCTTGAATTCTTCGAGCTGTTCTTTTCGCCATTCACTGGAGACCAACATAAACGGGGTATCGCCAAAGGCATCGTCTGCACGAATGGATTTCAATAGATCCAGGCCGGTGCCGTCGCTGAAGTACATGGCACTGGCGATCAAATCCGGGTGTTGGCCTTGTAACATGTCATAAGCTTCACTAACGGATGAAGCGATGCTGACATTGGTAACGTCTTCGGTCTCTAGCTGGGAGCGAATGATTTTCTGCTGTGTGGCGGAGGGTTCTACCAGCAGCAGCGAGAGATCGGAGGGTGCAAAATCCATAAAATTAACCTTGGTGATTAAAGCCTACTATCAATGGGCTGTTTCTGCGTATCAATTAACCATTTATCGGCGAATTGTCGAAAAGCTTAAATAAACAAAGCTACGGCAACCTATTCAATATAGTCGGAGTTTGGCGTTTATGTTGCCCGGCTGGCTGCTTTCCGCATGGAAAATACAATGGCGCGAAATTCATTAGTTAGCAGGGGTGTCGGTAAATGAATGTGGGGTGGACAAGCGGGGTGGAATAGCTGGGTGGAATAGAGGGGTGAGGATATGTAGAGGTGCCGGGCGCTTTCTGGCCCGGCTCTATTGCCAATTGAATTAACTGTCCATTTGTGGTGGGCTCAGATCAAGCTGGTTCATGGCCAGAACGGCCTGGGTTCTGGAGTGTACGCCGAGTTTTCGGAAGATGGCGGTGAGGTGAGCTTTCACAGTAGCTTCCGTCACGTCCATTTCATAGGCGATCTGTTTGTTGAGCAATCCATCGGCCAACATATTGGCGACTCGAAACTGTTGGGGAGTGAAGCTCGCTACCACTTCGGCTATGGCGGCCTTATTGTCGTTGTTCACTTCATCCGCAGGCGGCAAATTTTCGGGTAGCCAGATTTCGCCTTGCAGCACTTTCTCGATGGATGAACCGATCATTTCGGGCGGGGAAGATTTTGGCAGGAATCCAGCAGCACCGTATTCAATAGCTTGATGGATGATGCTGGCTTGCTCATTTGCAGACACCACCATGACCGGAATATGGGGATACTGGCCATTGATAAAAATCAGGCCACTGAAGCCGCTTGCGCCAGGCATATGCAAATCCAGCAGCAACAGATCGGCATCGTTGTGTTCCTGTACCTGTTTTTGCAGCGATTCGACATCTTCCGCCTGGACGATATCGGCGTTGGTAAAATGTTGTTCCAAAGCCTGCACAAGAGCCCCACGAAACAACGGGTGATCGTCTGCCACAATAAACTTTGGCATGTTGGTTCCCCTCACTTTTATCACTTGTCGTGATAAACCGACTGTAGTTAAAAAAATATTTTTGTTGTTATGTGTCTCCGGGGCTGTTATCAGTCCCTCGGTTTCGTTGTTAGGTCTTTATTGTTTTTACTTAATCAATCCGGACAAACAAGGCGCTTGTTATTCCGGTTAATTAGCATACCTGAAGTTGCTATGTGCGTCTGCAATTTGAAGGGCAGCGGCGGGCTGCCCATACACATTTATTATTTTTCTGTTGTTTCTCGAAATATTATTTTCTGAACCGGCCTTTGCCGAGAGTTTTTCAATCGTCTCCTGATACCATTGTCGAAAAACGGTCCATAAAGCCCTAGGCCAGGGCTTTATGTTCGGCGATTAAATCATCCACCACATGGGGATCGGCCAGAGTCGAGGTGTCCCCCAATTGATCGTATTCTTCACAGGCGATCTTTCGTAAAACCCGACGCATGATTTTTCCAGAACGGGTTTTGGGTAAGCCTGGCGCCCACTGAATGGCTTCCGGTGTGGCGATCGGGCCGATTTCCTGGCGCACCCAATTACGCAATTCTTTGCGCAATTCTTCGCTGGCTTCAACATCTGCAGCCAGGGTCGCATAAACGTAAATGCCCTGACCTTTGATGTCATGTGGAATCCCAACCACAGCGGCTTCCGCGACGGTTTTATGAGCAACCAATGCGCTTTCAATTTCAGCGGTGCCCATTCGGTGACCGGCTACATTCAAGACATCGTCCATACGGCCGGTGATCCAGTAGTAGCCGTCTTCATCACGTTTAGCGCCGTCACTGCTGAAATAACAGTTTTCAAAGGTGCTGAAATAGGTGTCGATAAAACGCTGGTGGTCGCCGTAAATAGTCCGCATCTGGGAAGGCCAGCTGTCTTTGATCACCAGGCTGCCTTCACCGGCGCCTTGAATCTCATTGCCATCGTTGTCCATCAACGCAGGTTGCACGCCGAAGAAGGGGCGGGTGGCCGAGCCGGGTTTTAAATCGGTTGCCCCGGGCATGGGAGTAATCATCATGCCGCCGGTTTCGGTTTGCCACCAGGTGTCCAGAATCGGTGCGGTGTTGTTGCCAAATTTATCGTGGAACCAACGCCAGGCTTCGGGGTTAATGGGTTCACCTGCAGTCGCCAGGATGCGAATGCAACTCAGGTCTGTGCCTTCTACGGCGGTATCGCCATCGGCCATTAACGCGCGGATCGCGGTCGGTGCGGTGTACACAATATTGATTTGGTGCTTTTCAATTAATCGAGCCATGCGGCCGCAATCGGGATAATTCGGAACACCTTCATACATCACCAGGGTGGCAGCATTGGCGAGTGGGCCGTAAACCGCATAGCTGTGACCGGTAATCCAGCCAATATCCGCCATACACCAATAGGTCTCACCCGCTTTGTAATCAAAAACCGTTTCATGGCTTAAAGACACGTAGGTGAGATAGCCGCCGGTGGTGTGCAAAACCCCTTTGGGTTTGCCGGTGGAGCCCGAGGTATAGAGAATAAACAGTGGGTCTTCTGCGTTCATGGTTTCGGCAGGGCAATCTGGCGATTGCTCTTTGAGCAGTTCGGCCAAATCCACATCACGCTGCTCGTGCCAATCAATATTGCCCTGTGTATGACGCAATACCAAAATCTTTTCCACTTCACTGTGTTGACAGTGTTCCAAGGCGTTGTCGACATTGTGCTTCAGTGGTACGGATTTGCCGCCGCGCTTGCCTTCATCAGCGGTAATGACAATACGGGAATGGCCATCGTCAATGCGACCGGCAATGGCTTCCGGAGAAAAGCCACCAAACACAACCGAGTGGATTGCACCAATGCGGGCACAGGCCAGCATGGAAATGCTGATCAGCGGGACCATCGGCAAATAAATGGTGACCACATCGCCTTTTTTGACGCCCATGGCTTTTAAACCATTGGCGAGCTTGCACACCTCTTCGTGCAGCTGGGCATAGGTGTATCTGACGACTTCAGCGCCTTCTTCATCAGGTTCCCAAATCAATGCGATTTGGTCGGCGCGCTCGGGCAGATGTCGATCCAGGCAGTTTTCACAGGCATTGAGCTCGCCGTCTTCAAACCAGCGGATATGCAAATCTTCCTTGGCGAAGGATACGTCTTTAACTTGGGTAAAGGGTTTGCGCCAGTTCAGGCGCTGAGCCTGTTCAGCCCAAAAGGTTTCGGGAGAATCGATTGAGCGCTGGTACATGTCCAGATAACGCTCATTGTTGATCAAGGCTTGCTCGCGGTATGTCTCACCGACAGCGATTCGTTCACGGCTCATAATTCTTATCCCACTGAACTCTTTTAAACAGTTTGTTTAAAACTTTTCTTGAGTCTCTGCTTGAAAGACTGGTTGTTATATCTATTTGGTTTGGATTTTCCCGCAGTATTGGGTGAACAGGCCATTAGACATAGGTCGAGACCGCCGCGTTTTGAGCGAGATTTGAGAACAGGCTTCGACTTTAGTCTAACCCTCTTTTTCTTCGGGCATCGACATTAGTCTAGATAGAAGGGGTTTTTAGACTAATGGCCAATACTCGAACAGGGCCGGGGCTTTAACAATGGCTCCAGCTTCACTCGCTAGAAGTCATTCTGAGGAGACCTGTTCGATGTTTAAGAAAAATAATGAAAGAAAAAATACCTGGCCCATGATGCTGGCCAGCGTCGCAGCTTTAAGCTTAAGCACCCAGTCCGCGCAGGCGGCAAGCAATGCAGAGTTGGAACAACAAGTTGCTGAATTGCAGCAGCAAGTTAAGATGCTCATGGCGCAAATGAAAAAGAATAAGGTTGCTGTTCAAGACCTGGGATCGAAGGTGGCCAGTGTGCCAGCGCCGGCAACCGCGTCCAAGGGCAAAACCTTTGGCGGTGATCCAAGCAATTTCCGCATTGGCAATACCGATGTCAACATCGGCGGTTTCGTCAAGCTGGACATGAACTTTTCAGATTATTCCGATGGTGCGTCAGCACTGGCTGGCATCGGTGAAGACTTCCTGGTGCCTTCGGTCATTCCCGTCGGTGGCGAGGGCGGAGATGTGAAATTCCATGCTCACGCCAAAACCTCGCGTTTCAACATCACAACCAAAACAAAAACCGATACCGGGCATGTGCGCACCTTTATGGAGTTTGACGCGATTGCCAGTGGTCAGGGTGATGAGCGCATTTCCAACTCGTCGGCAGAGCGTTTGCGCCACGCGTTTATTGACTGGAATATTGACGGCAAAAACTCGATTCTGGCCGGCCAAACCTGGTCGACCTTCTTTAACGTAGGCACATTGCCGGAATCCCTGGATTTTGTTGGGCCAGTGGGCACCATTTTTGAGCGTCAGCCGCAATTACGTTACACCCGAAAACTGAATGGCGGCAGCTTTATGCTGGCTGCGGAAAATCCGGCTACCACCTTGTATGGCGCCAGTGAAAACCCTTATGACGACAACAGTATTCCTGACCTGATTGCGCGCTACAACGGCAAAGTGGGTAATTTCAGTTATGCACTGGCGGCAATGACGCGTGAATTGAAATACGACACCGGCGCGGCCAGCGCGGATGATCAAGGCTATGCGGTGAGCGTGTCGGGTAAATACACCATGGCCAGTGATGAGCTGCGCTTTATGGTGAACTACGGCGATGCGCTTGGCCGCTATATGGCCCTGAACGGCTTCCGTGCCGGTGCTATTCGAGATGATGGCGATATTGAATTGATTGATGCCTGGGGTGGTTTCATTAACTGGAAACACCACTGGAATAGCAAATGGCGTTCTAACCTGACGCTGTCTGCTGCCAGTGCGGACAATCCGAGTTATCTGGCGCCTACTACGGCTTCGGATTACACCAGCATTCACGCCAATCTATTGTATTCACCTGTTAAGCGTTTGACCCTGGGTGGCGAATACATTTACGCGACCAAAGAGCTTGAAAACACCGGCAATGTTCTGGCCGATGACAAGGGCTCCTTGAAGCGTTTATTACTGTCCGTGAAGTACGCATTTTAAGTAGAGTGATTCAATAGACCAATGTCTAGATTCGATTTGACCCGGGCTTTGCTACATTGCCAGGGTCGAATCAAAACCGGTAAACAATAAACGCCCGAACGGGCAATAAAGGGGGAAGCGTTATGGCTTTTGAAAGTGGTGATATGGCGAAAGCCTATTGGTCGGAAAATGTCCGGCTCATGCTGATTTTGTTATCAGTGTGGTTCGTGGTCTCGTTCGGCTGCGGAATTCTGTTCGTCGAGCAGCTCAATGCAATCCGCGTGGGTGGCTTTAAGCTCGGCTTCTGGTTTGCCCAGCAAGGCTCTATTTATGTATTCGTGTGCTTGATCTTTATCTACGTTTGGTTGATGAACAAGCTCGATGCGAAGTATGGCGTGAGAGAGGACTAAGACCATGAGTATTCAAGTGTTAACCATGATCATTGTCGGTGCCAGTTTCGCACTGTACATCGCGATCGCAATTTGGGCCCGCGCGGGTTCCACCAAAGAATTTTACGTCGCTGGCGGTGGTGTGCATCCGGTTGCCAACGGTATGGCAACCGCAGCGGATTGGATGAGTGCGGCCTCGTTTATCTCCATGGCCGGTATCATTTCTTTTATCGGTTACGATGGTTCGGTTTACCTGATGGGCTGGACAGGTGGTTACGTGCTGCTTGCGCTGTGCCTCGCGCCGTATCTGCGTAAATTCGGTAAGTTTACCGTGCCGGATTTTATCGGTGATCGTTACTATTCACAGATGGCGCGTCGCGTCGCGGTATTGTGTGCGATCTTTGTTTCCTTTACTTACATCGCTGGCCAAATGCGTGGCGTGGGTGTGGTCTTCTCCCGTTTCCTGGAGGTAGAAGTTACGACCGGTGTTATTCTCGGTGGTATCGTGGTGTTCTTCTACGCAGTACTCGGTGGTATGAAAGGCATTACCTACACTCAGGTTGCCCAGTACTGCGTACTGATTTTCGCTTATACCGTGCCGGCAGTGTTCATCTCCATGCTGATGACCGGCAATCCGATTCCACAGTTGGGTTTTGGTGGTAAAGAAGCGGGCACCGATATGTTTATCCTCGATAAACTTGATGGTCTGTCTCGTGAGTTAGGCTTTACGGAATACACCAGCGGGGCAAAGTCGACGATTGATGTCTTCTTTATCACGGCCGCCTTGATGGTAGGTACTGCCGGATTGCCTCACGTGATTGTGCGCTTCTTCACTGTACCTAAGGTACGTGATGCACGTAAGTCGGCCGGTTGGGCGCTGTTGTTCATTGCCTTCCTGTACACCACAGCACCTGCCGTAGCGACCTTCGCCCGAGTGAATATGGTGAACACCATTAATGGGCCGGAAGCGACAGGTACGGAATACGCGAAAGCGCCAAGCTGGATCAAGAACTGGGAACGAACTGGTCTGATCAGCTGGGAAGATAAGAACAACGACGGCAAGATGTTCTACTCCGGTGATGAGCGCAACGAAATGAAAGTCGACCGTGACATCATTGTGTTGGCGAACCCGGAAATTGCCGATCTGCCCGCCTGGGTTATTGCATTGGTGGCTGCCGGTGGTATTGCCGCGGCGCTTTCAACCTCCGCAGGCTTGCTATTGGTGATATCGACATCGATATCGCATGATTTATTGAAACGGGATTTGGCGCCGGATATCAGCGACAAGAAGGAGTTGATGTTTGCCCGGATTGCCGCCGCCACTGCCATTGTCCTGTCGGGATTACTCGGAATCTATCCGCCCGGCTTTGTGGCACAGGTAGTGGCCTTCGCCTTCGGATTGGCAGCAGCCTCTTTCTTCCCGGCGATTATTTTGGGTATCTTCACCAAATCGATGAACAAAGAAGGCGCCATTGCTGGCATGGTAACCGGTGTGTTGTTTACCACGGCTTACATTGTTTACTTCAAGTTTGTCGATCCGGCGGCGAACAATGCCGACAACTGGTGGTTCGGTGTGTCGCCAGAAGGTATTGGTACCCTGGGTATGATGTTGAACTTTGTGGTTTCCATTGTCGTAAGCCGCATGACCCCATCTACTCCGATTGAAGTACAGGAGCTGGTAGAGAGCATCCGCTTCCCGAAAGGTGCCGGTGTAGCCCACGACCACTAAGACCTGATGAATGCCGGGGTGCGCCCCGGCTGATTATTCTCTTTGTTAATTTTTATGCTTATTTGAGGTATCGCAACACAGTAAATTGAACGTCAGTCACAATTTATCTGCGAATGTACGGTTCCCAACCGCACTTTGGCAACTTACTCTTCCCCCAAACCGACTAGAGTAAGTTGCTTTTTTTGTTTCAGGGCAAGGAGTCGATATGAGTGAAGAAAGCTCAATTGAAGTGCAGGAAATAGAACAATTCCTTTTGGATTGCGTTCCTTTTGATCATCTTGAAGATGCACTTCTGCAACGTGCCGCCAAGGCTGTGAAAATTGCCTATCACCGACAGGGCACTACGCCCAATTTATTCCAGGAAGAAAACCCCCGCTTGTTTATAGTGCGCAGCGGCGCGTTTGAAATCCGGGATCAAAACAATGCGTTGGTTGATCAAGTGGATGTGGGTGGTTATTTCGGTTTTCCATCTCTGCTGACCGGCCATAAGGTCACCAACCATTGTGTGGTTCTGGAAGACGGCTTGTTGTATCAAATTGATGAAACGACCTTTCAGAGCTTACGACGGGAAAACCGCATCTTCGATCGCTTCTTTAATCAAGCCCATGCCAAGCGCTTACGGCAGGCTGTGCGTTTTAAAGAGCGCAACTCTCAACTGACTGAAACGGTAGCTGATGTTATTAGTCGTTCACCCATTACCATTCATACGATGGCTTCCGTTCGTGAAGCGGCCGGGAAGATGACCGAAGAGCGGGTATCCAGCCTGTTGGTGGTTACCGAAGAAGGCCTGTGCGGTGTGCTGACCGATCGTGATTTACGTTCCCGGGTGGTTGCAGCGGGCTTAAATTTTGATGTGCCCGTCGCTGAAGTCATGACCACCGACCCGATTACCGTTGCCCACGATGCTATGCTCTTTGAAGCATTGATGATTATGTCGACGCATAATATTCATCACTTGCCCGTGATTGATCTCGATGCCTCAGGTAAAGGGCAGATCAAAGGTATTTTGACGGCTACTGATGTGATTAAGCATCAGCGCTCCGAACCGGTCTATCTGATTGGCGAAGCCAGCCGGGTAAAAGATCGGGCAGGGTTAGTTCAAATTGCCAGAGACATTCCAACCTTGCTGCGCAATATGATTGCCCGCGATGCCCGGGCAGAAGAAGTGGGCAGGGTAGTGACGACCGTGACCGACGCCATTACACGACAACTTATCCATCAAGCGATTGAGCAGTTGGGAGAGCCACCTGTCCCCTTTGTTTGGCTGGCTTTTGGTTCCCAAGGGCGTCAGGAGCAGTCGGCAAAGTCTGATCAGGATAACGGTTTGCTGCTGTCCAATAAGGTAAAACCTGAACACGATACCTATTTTAAGGCTCTGGCCAGCTACGTATGTGATGGTTTGAATGAGTGTGGCTATGTGTATTGTCCGGGCGATATTATGGCCACCACGGATCGCTGGCGCCAGCCGTTGGAAAAATGGCAGGCCTGTTTTTTCCGCTGGATCGATCAGCCTTCACCAAAAGCTTTGATGCATTCCAGTATCTTTTTCGATATGCGAATGATTTATGGGGAAGAGCCGCTGTTTGAGGAGCTGCAAGATTCTGTACTCGAACGTTGCCAGGGGAACAGCATCTTTCTGGCGAGCCTGACACATAATGCGTTGCAGCTAACACCACCGCTCAGTTTTTTCAAAAAGTTTGTGCTAACCCGCGATGGTGAACACAAAAATACCTTCGATATGAAACTGCGAGGTGTGATGCCGGTTACTGATATTGCTCGCATTTATGCACTGGCGACAGGCTGTAAAGAAGTCAATACACTCAAAAGGTTGCAACAAATTTCCCAGGGAAAAATGCTGGCATTAAAAGATGCCCGAGATTTATGCGATGCCTATGAATTTATCTCTCACTTGCGCCTGGAGCATCAAGGACGGAAAATGGCCGCTGGAGAGAAACCTGATAATTATCTCAGCCCGGAAGACGTCTCCAGTCTATCCCGCCACCAACTGAAGGATGCCTTTGATGTGGTCAGTCGCAGTCAGTCCGGGCTTAAACTGAAATTTACCCGAGGCATGATGTAATGTTTCAGTGGCTTAACCGACTTTCTCTGGGGAGAGGTCAAGAAGACTGGTTTGTAAAAGCCCTGAATAAAGATTTCCGGGAATTGGAATTTCTGGCGCTGGACCTGGAGCTGACGTCTCTCGACCCTCAAAGTGGTGATATTCTCAGCATTGGTTATGTACCCATCATTGAGGGTTTTATATGCCCGGGCGAGGGGCGCCATTGTCTGATCAGTGAACATTCCGGCGTCGGTGACAGCGCGATTATCCACGGCATTCGAGATTGTGATACCGACGATGGCCACACCATGGAAGAGGCTTTGGCAGAACTGCATCAGGCACGACAGGGCCGGGTTTTACTTCTCCACCATGCCAGCCTGGACCTTGCCTTCCTGGCGAAACACGACAACAGTTACAGCAGCTTGCTTGCGGTTGATACCATGCGCATCGAGTATCAGCGTCGCAATCGCCAAGGGCAAGCTGTTGCTAATTCACTGCGTTTGAATCAATGCCGCGAACGCTACCACCTGCCCACTTACAAGGCCCACAATGCCCTGACCGATGCCCTCGCAACCGCCGAACTGTTTCTGGCCCAGATGAGTTATATGGGCGGGGAGGAAAGGATGAGTTTGGGTGAGGTGTTGAGCTTAAGTCGCTAGAGTTATAGTGGTCAATTCTTTTATAGGTGAAATGGAAAGTTAGGAAATAGCGTTTAAAATTATCAGCTATCTGATGTATTGCACTGAAACAGTAAATCGCCTATTGATTGCATGATTTCTATACATAGATATGAGTTTTTAAAATAGTTTGCTAAGTTCTGCCTAAGGTATTTGTTGCGCTAGTAAGTCCAAATATTCATCAATGACACTTAACACCTGTTGCTCACTTTCATCTGGGTTTGGTTTACGGCCATAAATGAGTTTTGCGCTTTCACAATGAACTATGGCTTTTAAATGATCATATGTTGGCTGTCTTGAATCTGCTCTGGCATGGCATAGATGAAATTCTGATTCTTCATTTCCTTTACTTAAAGCATATACCCAATGTTCTATTGCTTGTTCTTTATCCATTTTAAAACCAAGGCCGAAGAACATTAAGTAACCTAGATTATTGTGAGCGGTTACTTTGAGTTCTTCTAGGCTCTCATCGACGCTGTTTAAGGAAATCAGTTTCTTCCAGTTTTCTCCTGCAGCAATGAAATCCTCATTTCGATAGTGACATGTTCCTGTGTAGAATAACATTTCTGCATTTGAGGACTCAGCTGTTAAGCCAATTTCCTCTGGAGTGCAGCTATTGGATGAAAATGAGTTATGGCTTGCAAGAACTAAGGCTAATGAGAGCGTGGCTACAGTCCTTGTGGATAGGCGATACATTGATCTGAGTCCTTATATCTATGAAAACCAGTTTTTTGGATTTGATAGATGATACGCTATCATCCAACTACATTTTATATGAATTTTACCAATGTATCGTTGCGGCGTGATTCTAAGGCTACTTCAAAAAACGCTGAATTGCCATATAGGCATTATCCTGATACGTCTCATTGTTAATATCAGAGAATATCTTCCCTTGCTCACCTACAGGCCCGGTTAAACCTTTCTTGCTGGCGTAGAAAGCACCGCTTTTATACCTTGGGTTAAACAAACCATCCAGATAGCGTTGTGCGCCGGTTTCGACTTTATGAACCTTTCCGAGCATCAGCATAACTTGCATCATACCCTTCATGACATAACGTTTGAGAGGCGGCAAGGTATTGAATCCTTCAGTGCCTGTGGTTGCTCCGGGGCTCATGGTCACAAAACGAATTTGAGTATGTTGGCGAGCCATAGCGGACATCCACAAGGCCGCCATGTATTTGATTGGACCATAGGGTGTGGTGGCGTCCTTGGTGGGACCATAAAAAGAGCCATTGCCGATAGACACAAACTCTTCAATGGATGAACTTTTCAGGGCGGGGCGCTTCATGCCCATTTCTTCTACCCCTCGGGCCGCTTCAGAGCCGGCATACAGAGCGACCTGTTTAAGTTTGTTGGCTTTCAACAATTCCTCTGTCAGCACTGCATGGCCTAATAGGTTGACGGCAAAGATCCGGGTGACGCCATCTGAATTCAGCTGATTGAAACCTTGCCCTCCGGTTCCTCCGGCATTCATGATCAGGGCATCAACACTTGCCGGGAGTGTTTCGGCAGCTCTGCGTACGGATTTTAAGTCGCTGACGTCAATGGTTAATATTTCGAAAATTCGTTTTCCGGTGGCTTGCTCCAGTTCCTTTTTAGCGTCTTGGGCTTTCCTGGGGTTTCGACAGCCCAGATAAATTTTCTTAATGCCGGGCTTTTCTGCCAGTTGGCGGGCGGCTTCTTTGCCTAAACCGGCGTTTGCGCCAGTGATGAATACACTTTCAATCATAATAAAGCCTTTTACATTCTCATCCGTTACGCCTTACGGCAATCCAGATACAGCGTAATAAAAGGCTTTGTGCGGTTTTTGATATTTCTTGCGATTTAGGGGCTAGCTCCTGGCACGGCATCCCTGGCGGCTACAAAAGCTCTTACCGATCGAGCAATATCCTCTTTGGTGGTCGCCCATGAGCAAACGCTGATACGGATGACTGCTTTATCTTCCCAGGAACCGCCCCCTACCCAGCATTCTCCTGAACGTTGAATGTGTTCAATTATCCGATGCGTGCAGTGATCATCTTTAAAGCCAACAAGAATTTGATTGAATACAACCTTATTGAGAATTTGAAAGCCTTCCTCTTCAAGCGCCAGGCTAAACTCTACCGCTTTTTCGTGCAGACCATAGACCAGTTCATCAACACCCGATTCGCCCAGATATTTCAGGGCTGCCCAGAGTTCCACGACACGCGCTCGGCGAGACATTTCCGGTGTGTACATCATACCGTCGCGTTTTTCGTTATACAGAATGTACGAGCCGGAAGCCTGCAGAGCCTTGACCAGGGCATCCTCATCATTACACAGGACAATGCCATTGTCGTAAGGCGTGTTCAGTGTTTTATGACCATCCACCGAAAAAGAGTTCGCATCTTCCATACCTTGAGTCAGATGTTTTAGTCGCTCACTCGCTGCTGCCCATAAGCCAAACGCACCGTCGACGTGTACCCAGCTGCCGGCTTCTTTCGCTCTCTTACAAATAATTGAAAAATCATCGAAAGCGCCGGAATTAACATTGCCTGCCTGGAGAATCAGCAGGGTTTGCTGATCAAGAGGTGGGATTTTATCAATGTCTATTCTCCCCTGATCATCACAATCAACCCACTGAATATTGGCAACGCCAAAGCCCAGAAGAGCAGCCGCTTTGATTACTGTGCCATGTGCGTGTCGTCCGGCAACAATGTTGATTTTGGGTGCACCGCAAAATCCTTGCTCGTTAATGTCCCACCCCTGATTTTTGAACAAACGATATCGGCCTGCGGCCAGACCGCAGAGTATGGCCATTGAACTACCACTGACAAAACCGGCAACGATTGCATCGGGAAGCCCGAGCAGCCGTTTAAGCCAGCGTTCGGTTGTGTGTTCCAACTGAGACACAACCGGCGACGTGACATAAAGAGGTGTGTTCTGGTCCCAGAAATCGGATAACCAACGTGCCGCAAGAGAGGCCGGAATAACGCCACCATTCACCAACCCAAAATAACGCCCACCTGTTTGAGCAACGGTCGCAGGTGACCCGAAGCGATGAAGCTCTTCAAGAAGGTGTTGGGGATTACCGGGGGCTGATGGCATCTGCCCATCCAGTTCCTTGAGTTGTTCGAGGGTTTTACTGGATGGAAACACCGTTCTCTCTTGAACCGTGTTCGCATATTCATAAGCATAATCACGAGCTTGCTCAAAGATGTCTTTGTCTTGCATCTCCTGAAACATGCGATCGCGAAGTGATCTGGACACGATTTTCCCCTTATTCTCAAATGGTTTGTGTATTCAGGGGATAGTATTTCATTAACTGTCGGCGTTACATGTACAGTTAAGCGCCAAGTGTCGACACTGTATTGTTGAATTGACCAGAACAGTGATCGCGAGTCGTTTTACAGAAACTAAGTTGAGTGTCGAGTTCCATTCCGAACTTATTGTTAGTTAAATCAGGATTTAAGCCTCACAGGAATATTCAAGTAAATCACATTCTCTGGATCGGCATCGTTAAAGCCGGCCGGTAACAGTTCAAAATCGGGTTTGTCAGCATACTCGTAATTGCTTTTGGGTAGCCAGCTGCCCCAGATATAACGCAGCGTATGTTCCAGATTAGCAATGGGGCCTGTATGGGTGAAGCGCGCATAAGTTTGAGCATCCAGCTCTCGGCTAATCATTCCCTCTGGTACTTCTTCAAAATGGGCAACCTGGGCTGAACAGATGTACGTAAATCGGATTTCGTCTCCGGATTCTTCATAGGATTCATAGATGCCAAAAAAATCCTTCCCGACTCGATTGGGAATGCTGTCACGATAAGGGCGAAAAGCCGACCAGAGTTTGGGCAGGCTCAAGTCACCATCATCATATTGTGTCGCGATGCCAACAATTTTCATGGCCGGGTGCTCGATAATTTCCGGTTCCATACTCACTCGGTTCTGCAGGTAATCCATATCCTGCTCATTGAACGGGTTTTTATACAGCAGACGGAATGGCTCATTGATCTTACGATATTGAGCGGGCGTCATATTGAAGAGCGACTTAAAAGCTCGCGTGAACGCTTCCTGGGAATCGAACTGGCTTTCAATGGCCAATTCAAGGATGCCCACCTCGTCGGTCAGTAAACGTTTGGCTGCCAAGGTCAAGCGTCGCTTTCGTAAATATTCTTTCGGAGTATCCCCAACCAACGCTTTAAACACCCTGCTGTAGTGATAGGTTGAATAATGTGAAGCAGCGGCAATATCATGGACACTGATCTTCTCGTGTAAATGTGCCTCGATGTATTCAATGCTTTTGAAGAAACGCTGCATCTCACTTGTCCTCATTTCAAACGCGGGTTGATTTAGCTGGCCAGGGACATCTTCTGCTCTGGCAAATGGGTTTCGGCATAGTCCTTTAATCCTTGCAGTAGTTTGCCAAAAGCGACGGGAAAAATCAGGCGCAACAGAGGGTAAAACGGATAAGCCAATGTTTTTATTTGCGGTGAAGCTATCCAAACAACTTCACTTTGACCACTGTTAATGGTATGTACCGACATTTGAACGGTATTTTGCTTAATCGGAATAATCGCAGGATTATTTACCGGAAACACATCAAAGGTCAGGCTCTTATCCTGTTCACTGAAGTGCGTAATGATTTCCTTTGCCTTGGCGCCGTTGGGGTTGTCGGTCAGATCACACATTCGCCCCTCCATTGGGGCACCCGCGAGGCCATGACCTTCCCCCAGTGCCACAGAATCTTTAATCGGCCCCATCCACAAATGGGCCTTATCAAATTGATGTGCGATCAAATCCCAAACCTGATCAGCAGGTTTGTCGACAATAACAGTTTTCGTGATGTTCATAGTCTCTCCGGTACGTTTAGCCTTGGGATGGCTGTTGTTTGATGGAGTTACTATAGGGATATGAGGTTGGGGTGTTTTGATATTTTTTGCTGAGCTGATATAGCTATTTATGATAGTAAGATAAATTTGATCGTAGTCCCATTTAGAGTCGTCACCTTGCATGTGGCTTTATATGAATTTCGATGCGACACTACCTATTTCCACCAATATTTGTGGTGTTTTTCAATGGCGATATCTTCTTTATGCTGTCTAATACTTTGATTTACGCTTGGATTCTTTAACATATCAGTTGTTTTCCTAATAGGTTTTGGTTGATCCTCATATCCGGTAACAAACTTTTCTTTGGCAAGTTGCGCGCTGATTCCCAGAAGGAGACCTAAGGCATCGTAATCAACATCTGGAGACTTATTGAGAAGTTCGAGGTGATCGTAGTAGACGTCCATTATTCTTCTGTAGTGTTTGACTCTTTTCGTGTCGATTGCATATCGGCATATATCGGTGAATTTGCATAAGAAATTATGGATCGCTATTGCTAATTCATCTGTCATTTTTATTGCTTGTTCTGTTAGTTGAATATACCTCAGAAAAATAAGTGGGCTGACCTCCGTGTATATTTCATCTAGATCTAAAGTTGTATTAGAGACATCCGGGGAGATTTTTTTTGAGAGAGATGAGGAAATTTCCTCTGATAGTTTGTTTCTCTGAATCAGAATTTCAATTAAAAGATTGTAGTTACTCTGCAGTGCTGATATGTATGATGGATTTTTATGGTTGTTGTCTATTTCTGAGAAATCACTCGTGTGCTGAGCTATAAAGGATAACTTGCTTACTTGAAGGTCTAGTTTTTTAGCTGATCCTATTGTCCTAGGAAAGGAACCCGCTCTCTGTAAAGGTGACGCGGTTAATTTATTATGATAGTTAGATTTTATGGCTATTAGAGAATTAAATGCCTGCTGAAATCCCAAAATCCAGTCATTTGCAATGTCAATTTTCTCTTTTTGGGCATCTAAGTATCTCATGTATGAAGTGGAAATGTGTGCGATTACTCCTCCCATAAATACAATAGCAAGGGGAAGTATGTAATCTTTAACTAAGTTTGTAGAGTTTGATTTTTCCAATACATCCAACAATGCTCTAAGCTCAGGTTCCATTTAGAAATTCCTTGTGTTTGGTAGTGAAATCATCAGTCTTTCGTTTAGATTTGACCTGTTATAATTTTAATCAACACATAAGAATGTGAAAACTGGTTTGATATGGCATGTAAAATTTATACTAGTAGATTGCTTTCTTGGATAGTTATTGCTTTGCAAAAATTTGTTATTTTTTTACCTGAGTTTCAATTATGACACATATGCTGCTCTGAGTACGGGGGAGAGGATTTTTGTGACACTAGTTTATAATTTATCCCTGTTTGACTGAAATGAGATTTAGACCATGCCCATTGCTTATAGGTGGGTGGTTAATCGAGTGTATGAGGGCTTTGGTTGGGGGGGATTTTTAGATTTTAGCAAGAAAACGCCCCAAAGGGGGCGTTTCGACTTACATATCAGTTGGAGCTATTACGACCGTATCGCATCTACTTTCGCCGCCGCATTCTTGGCCTTCGCGGCTGCAGCTACTTCATAACTGACAACTGACTTACCAATCGGAGCCAGGGAAATACCGGCAAACTTAATGTGCTGGATAGCGAACGGAATACCGATAATGGTTAGGGCATAACAGATCGCAACACACACATGGGCGATGGCCAACCAGATACCGGCCAGGAAGAACCAGATAATATTGCCAATGGTACCGAAGGGGCTGGTGCCAATGTCTTCACGACCTTTTAATTCTTCACGGTCAATGGCGTCACTACCAAATGGCCAAAAACTGAACAGGGCAATGTTAAAACAGGCGCGGCCCCATGGAATACCGACGATGGAAATAAAGCAGAGCAAGCTGATAAACATCCAGACCAGGCCAGCGACAATACCGCCACCCAACAGTAACCATAGAATATTCAACACTAAACGTAACATTGCTTTCCCTCATTAGTTTGTCTTACCGCTTTAGACGCCATTGTCCTAGATTGAGAGGCAGAAGTTAACGTTTCTTGATAAAAATGGCCGATGTTGTTCAAAACGGCGACTAAATCATCAAATAGCCTTCATGACGGAGTAACCACTCCTTCATATCCAGGCCGCCCGCAAAACCGGTTAGCGCGCCATTGCTGCCAATCACCCGATGGCAGGGCACGATGATGGGCAGCGGATTGCGGCCATTTGCAGCACCAACGGCTCTTACTGCTTTGGGTTTATCGAGGATATTGGCAATGTCGGCATAGCTGCGACATTCCCCATATGGGATCGCTTTCAACTGTTGCCAAACTGATTGCTGAAAGTCGGTGCCTTTGACACTGATGCTGAGATCAAAGTGTTGGCGTTTACCTTGAAAATACTCTTCCAACTGTTGTTTAGCCTGCCGAGTGTGGGCATTGCTTTCTTCTTGTGCGCCGTCTTCGGGCGCGTACAGCAGCGCCGCTATGCCATCATCATCGGCGCAGATCTGCAGACAGCCCACCGGGGTGTCGATAAATTCACGAAAGGGGTAGCGGCTTGCGCTCATTGCAGTAGCTCCCAGAGTTGTAAGGTTAGATAACTGCGCCAGGGCTTGGCCGCATCGCAGTCGATATGAATTCCATGTTGGTCCAGACCTTTTTTAACGCCCAGATCACCGTCCAGTAAAATATCCGGCTGGCTTTGTCCGCGCATGGTGGCGTAATTCACCGTCCATGGGCCGATGCCTTTCAGTGCCAACCATTCTTCGGCGTTTAATGTCCAGGGGGCATGCTGGCAATAGTAGCGGGCGAAGTTTTTCAAGCACGCTTTGCGGGCACCTGGCATTTTAAATATATCGAAATCCATGGCCGCAAGTGTTTCGGCCTTTGGAAAATATACCTGGCCGTTTTTATGTTCGCCATAATGCTTCAGCAGGTTTTCCATATGCTGCTTTGCGGCTTGCACTGAAATCTGCTGCCCGAGAATGGCTCGAATACCAGCTTCATAAGCATCCCACGTGCCCGGCAGACGCAAACCCTCACAGAGTGTGAGTTCCGGGCAGGCCTTTTGCAGTTGCTGTTCAATGAGCAGGCTATTGGCATCGAGATCCAGCAGACGACGAATATTGGCAATGACGGCACGCAGGTCGGCCAGTTGATCAATTTCCAGCTTTAGGAGAAAACCATTTTTTTGGGGCTGATGGTGGACGGTAAATTTTCCGTGACTGATATGTTCACTGCCTTGCCAGCTGAAACTACGCCCGTAGCTGTTGTCGTCCAGCCATTCCAAACCATTCAAATAACGTTTGCTTAAAAATCGATTGAACTGTTTCCAGTTATAAGGTGGACGGTAGTATAGAGGCAGTTCAATGATATTCTCTGTTTTATTATTTCTGGCCTGCTTGCGCAATGAAGACGGTGTTTGGCCTGCGTATTTTTTAAATTGTTCATTGAATTGCCGAACGCTGCCAAAGCCACTGGCGAGGGCAATATCGGTAATGCTCAATTGACTGCTTTGAACGAGTTGCTTCGCAAAATCACAACGTTTGAGTTGGGCGTAGTGTTGGGGCGATAAACCAATGTGTTGCTGAAACAGTTTACGCAGATAACGATCACTCATTCCCAAACGTTCAGCCAGTTCAGGCATGGCTTGTTCATCGAGTACACCATCGTCGATGAGGGACATTGCACGACTGACGCTACTGTGGGTACCTCGCCAGGCGGCCGAACCCGGGCTGGCATCGGGGCGACAGCGATAGCAGGGACGAAAACCATCCGCTTGGGCCTGCCAGGCGTGTTCGTAATAATCAACATTCTTTTCTTTTGCAGCCGGTGCCGGGCAAATCGGACGACAGTAGATACCAGTGGTTTTTACCGCCACATAAAACAAGCCATCAAAGCGCGCATCACGGCTCAGGCGGGCTTGATGAAATTGCTCATTGTTGAAGTTGGCGGTCATGGCGTTTTCCATTGCTGTTTCCAGTATTGTACTGCCTGAGGGAGTATTGACTAGCGGGATTCGGAACTGAACCTTAACTCCCTATGGAGGCCGGGGTGCGTGGACAGGGGGAATCGATTTCGGAAACTTAAGAGCAATGCTGGATTGGATTGAGAACAGGGAGGTGAATAGAAAGACGAAGAGGGATGATAAAAAAGAGAAGCGAAAGGCCGGGGGGCTCCCCGGCCTTCAGGAATCAGACCAGCTTAAACAGCATGTCTTTTTCGTAGGCGGCCATCTCGCTCATGCGACCTTCCTGAACCATTTTCGGCCAGTCCGGGTTGGCAATCAGAGCGCGGCCTACAGCCACCAGATCAAACTCATCGGCTTCCATACGCTGGATCAGGTTATCCAGGCTGGCAGGCTCGGCTTCGCGGAACATGGCGGTGCCATCTACGGGCAGGAAGTCCGCGTTCAAGCTGACGCTGCCGACGGTGATGGTGGGCTTACCGCTGATTTTCTTCACCCAGCCGGCCAGGTTCAGATCGCTGCCCTCGAACTCCGGCTCCCAGAAGCGTCGTGTTGAACAGTGGAAGATATCCACGCCTGCATCCGAAAGTGGTTTGATAAAGGCTTCTAGTTCTTCCGGGTTGTTGACCAAACGAGCAGGGTAGTCCTGCTGTTTCCACTGTGACCAGCGCAGAATAATCGGGAAATCCGGACCAACCGCTTCGCGACAGGCTTTGATGATTTCGATAGCAAAGCGCGAGCGATTTTCCAGGCTGCCGCCATACTCGTCGTCACGTTGATTACTGCCTTCCCAGAAGAACTGATCGATCAGATAACCATGGGCACCGTGGATTTCGATGGCATCCATGCCAATGGCTTTCGCGTCTTTGGCGCCTTGGGCAAAGGCGGCAACAACGTCGGCGATGTCTTCTTTGGTCATGGCGTGACCGGTTACTTTACCGGCCTTGGCCATGCCGCTTGGGCTGTAACCGGGTACGTCTTTGTCTGGCTCGGTACCCGGGCGACGAATTGCGCCTACATGCCATAACTGAGGGGCAATTTTGCCACCTTCGGCGTGCACGGCATCAACGACTTTTTTCCAGCCTTCCAGGGCCTCTTCGCCATAGAAGAAGGGGACGTTTTCATAGCCATTGGCCGCTTTGTGGTTGATGCAGGTGCCCTCGGTGATGATCAGGCCTGTACCACCCGCAGCGCGGCGACGGTAGTACTCGACCACCATATCATTGGGCACATTGCCCGGTGAGGCGGTGCGAGTCATTGGGGCCATAACGATGCGGTTTGGCAGTTCGAGTTGGCCGAGCTTGGCCGGGCGGAACAGGGTATCGGAATTGCTCATAATGTTCTCTTGCTTTAGCGATGTTTAGGTGCTGCTGGCCTGCAGCAGCTGATCAAGTTGTTGTAATACGGGTGAGATCCACTCGCCGCCATGAATGCGGGAGTATTGCAGTGCCCCTTTTAGGCTCAGCACAAAAATACTGGCCTGGGCTTGGGCATCGCCCGGAAAATGAAACTCGCCGTTCTGGCGGCCTTCTTCGAGTACCTGGCTGACAAAATCCAGCTCATGACGATCCAGATCCTGCAAAGCAGGCAGCAGGGTATCCGGAAGTTTAGCCACATCAGCTTGCAGTGAACTGAGGGGGCAGACCTTGTAGGGGCCTTCGGCGTAACTCAGTAGCGCTTCCACAAAAATGCGCAGCTTGTCTTTGGCGCTGTGATCGCTGTCGCGCAGATTCAGGAATAGGTCTTCATGCCACTGCTTAATGGCCCCGCAAAGCGCCAGCCCCAAGTCTTCTTTCTTGGGGAAATGGTAATGAATACTGGCTTTGGTGATACCCAGGGCACTGGAGATGTCCTGATAGCTGAAGTTTTCATAGCCCTGGGTTTGCAGCAGTTCCAGGCTGATCTGGATGATCTCCTGCTTGCGGTTCTTTTTGCGCACCTGCTTGGGTTGGCTGATATCTGGGGTCATGGTTTTGGGTCATTAATCGGGTGCTGCGTAAATTAACCTACTAGTAGGTAAGTTAATAGGGGTAAAAGTGACCAAGCAGAGGTTTGAATGACACCTTTGGCGGGTAGATATGAGTGAAGTTTGGTTAATCCGAATGGGTTCTGGAACTAATCGCGCCCAGGACAGACTAAGAAGACAGCAAGTTACATTGCTCTCCTCCTATATTGAATACTTACCCGCCCTTGAGGCGGGTTTTTTTATGGGCGGGCGAAAACGCCCTCAGGCCCCTTTAAATGGGGAGCTGGGTGGTGAATTTAACTTGCTTCAGGGCAAAGGTGGAATTCACTGAGGCCACGTTGGGCAGGTGCACCAGACGGGTTTTCAATACCGTTTCATAGTGATCCACACTGCCGACCACCACTTTCAGGAGATAATCTTTTTCTCCACTGGTTGAATAGCACTCAACGACTTCTGGCATTTCCTGCACGGCATCTTCAAAGGCGGTTAGGGAAGCTTCATCGTGTTTGGTCATGGTGATGTAAGCGTGGACTGAGACGCCAAGTGACAATGACTCGGGGTTCAGCAATGTCACTCGTCCTTGAATAATCCCTTCTTTTTCCAAGCGCTTGATACGCCGCCAGCAGGGAGTATGAGACAGGCCCACAGCTTCTCCCAACTCAGCCATAGAATAATCGGCATTCTCCTGCAGGGCGCGCAGGATCTTGCGATCAAATTCATCCAAGGCAAAAGTATCTGACATCCTAATTTCTCTCTAACTTGTAGGTTAATGTCCTAAGTCTAGTCAGATATTTGGATCTGTCACTAAATGGGCAAAAATATTCTGACAATTTAGACGAGCGTAACCGTTGGCAATAAGGGTGATTTAGGCGCCAGTTGGGTTGATCAAGCCAATTGTAAGAAACGGGCAGGAGTTGATAGGGCCGATTGTGGTATAACAGCTGACCTATTTCATTATGCTCAGCCAAATTTCTGAGCTGAGTTTAATTTGCACTTATCAATGTGGAGAAGCTATGGAACTCACAAATAAAGTCGCCATTGTGACCGGTGGAGCGTCGGGTTTGGGTCGTGCAAGCTGTGATCAATTGGTTGCTGCTGGCGTTAACGTTGCCATTTTCGATATGAATGAAGAAGCGGGCCAGCAAGCCGTTTCTGAGCTGGGCAGCGATCGCGCTTGTTTCAGCGTGGTGAATGTGACGGACGAGGCCTCTGTGGCTGCCGGCATTGCGGATGCGGTAAACGCATTTGGTGCGATTCATATTCTGGTGAACTGCGCGGGTATTGCGACCGCGGGTAAGGTGCTGAACCGCGAGGGCCAGGCTCTGGATCTGGGTGACTTCAATAAAGTCATCAGCGTTAACTTGATTGGTTCTTTCAATGTGGCACGTTTGGCGGCTGAGCAAATGGCCAAGAACGAGCCAATGGGCGAAGCCCTGGAACGTGGCGTGATTGTAAACACCGCTTCTGTTGCCGCCTTTGATGGTCAGATGGGTCAGGCTGCCTACTCGGCCAGTAAGGGTGGTATTGTTGGCATGACTCTGCCAATGGCCCGCGATCTTGCCAGTGTTGGTGTTCGTGTGAATACCATTGCACCGGGCATCATGGGTACTCCGTTGCTGGAATCCCTGCCGGACAATGTAAAAGATTCTTTGATTGCCAATGTGCAGTTCCCGAAACGTTTGGGTTTGCCGTCCGAGTTCGGTGATCTGGTGGTGACCATTGCGCAAAACGCTTACTTGAATGCTGAAACTATCCGCTTGGATGGCGGTATTCGTATGCAGCCGCGTTAATTCCGAGACGGTTGAAGATTGAGAAGGCGTGACTCTAAAGAGTCGCGCTTTTTTGTTTTTAGGATTGATTAATTTTTAAATTCAATTCCGATTTTAGGTGAAGAGTGAAAACCGCTTTTGTCACAGTTTAGAGCGAGCGCAGAGTGAACAAAAAAGACGAGCGTATTTTGCTTGGCCTTTTTGTGAGAGAGGGCAGCCTGGAGGGCCGCCGCTCGTGACAAAAGCGGTTTTCACTCTTTACCGTTTCGAAGCCGTATTTTTTCATAAGGAGGACTAACGTGTCATTTTCTTAACAAAAACCACAACAAACAATGCCAGGGTAAAGCTGCCCATCAGCGCTTCGATGGAAGCAAATAATCGCGACAGCCCTGTGGGGGTGATGTCCCCATAGCCCAGTGTTGTGAATGTGACAATGCTGAAATAGACACTTTCCAAATAAGCAACCAGATTACTTTGCCAATTTGCGGAGGTACTGAATGCAATGTGTTCTCCAGCGAAACTGATGCCAGAAAAAAAGTAAAGCGTTGCAAAGCCCAAAATGGCCAAGCTACTGAACGCGACTACCCGAATGGGTTGCTCTCCGTAGCCACAAAATAAATCAACAATTTTTGAGATAAAGCGACGCGAAGAATATTGGGGCATTTGCTTGCGGCGCACAACCATTTCGCGTTCAAAGAAATAGCCGGCATTTTCAAACAAACCCTGGTTTTCAAACACCTTGCGCAAGTGCCGATAAATTTCTTCGGCCTGCTCGTATAAATCCAGTTGCTCTTCGCGGCTGCCGCTTTCATCGGCTTTGCATTCCTGAATGACTTTATCTCCCCAGCGCACATGCTCAAGTTTGGCATCATGAAACTTGGTGCCCAGAAGATTGCAGTTACTGAGGTTTGCACAATGTAAATTGGCGCCAGTGAAGTCGGCTTTCATAAGAGAGCTGCCGCTGAGATCGAGCATAAAACAATGCGCACCACGCATATTGGCACGATACAAATCACTGTCGATCAAACGGTAGCCGTGCTTCGAGTTGTGGTTTACCAAATTAACGTTTTCCAACTCGCAGGCTTTCAATTTGAAATCACGCATGGCCTGGCCTGTGCGTGCACGTTGTTGCAACTGTTCGGCTACATCATTACAGGACAGCATCTCGCCTTGCTGCCATTTGCGGTCATCTTCAAACACCCAGCACCCCTTAATTTTACTTTTGTGTCTTATCTCGGCTTACATTGAGGATAGTCAAAAGTCCGGGCTTTGCTAGCACGCTCGATTTCGGTAACGCCCGGTGAGGGTGGGGTCAAGAAAAGGAAGTATCAGGATGTTGCTTATTGCGGAATGACAAAATAGCCAGCCAAAACAGAAAGGCGGCGATCAGGCCCAGAGCATTGGCGAGAATATCTCCCCAATCGAAGAGTCGGCCAGGTACCCAGAGTTGGCCAGTTTCCGCCGCACTGGCAATCAACAACAGCACAGTAAAGCTCGGCAAGCGGGGTTTATATGGGTAAGCCGCCAGGCCAAAGGCACCCGCTACGGTTCCCCAGCAGATAAAGTGCAGAGCTTTGTCCCAAATTAGACTGAAGCCTTTGCCGGGGCTGGGGCTTAAATTAAAAAACAGTGCGATAGCAAGCAGGGCAATAAACAAGCCCCAGCGCAAATGGCGGCTGTTCCGAAGCAGGGGGCTGCTATGAGGTTGGGTCCAAAAAAGCAACGTGGGTGCCTTGCTGTATTTACTCGGGTTCAGTGGCCACTTTAAAAGCGCTGTTGGCACGTTTCAACAGATGCAATAACTGATCAATTTCCAAGGGCGTTAGATCACCGAGGAGTTCATGGCTCCAATCGGCGTGGGCCTGGGCCATCTCTTCAAACAATTGCAGACCTTTTTCGGTAATTCGGATTTGAATAACCCGACGGTCCAGAGGGCTGGCACTGCGTTCAATCAAATGCTCATTGACCATTCTATCCACCAGGCGGGTGATATTGCCGCGGCTGGCCAGCAGCTGCTCGGCGACTTTGCCCATGGGCAGGCCTTCCGGGGAATAGCGGTAGAGTTGAGACAGAACATCGAACCGAGACATGCTCTGTTTAAAGCGCTGATGGAAGCGGGTTTCCATCTCTTGTTCGATAGATTTGGAGCTTTTGGCTAGCTGTAGCCAAACGCGTAGGTATTTATCACTGGACATCGGGTTTGTACTTCCTGTTTCGCCATTGCTGTTGTTTTTGTAGGCGTCTGGGGCAGTATTTTAAGGGTAATTATTCACCAGGGCAAAATATGACTTGTTTATATATTACGTGTAATATATATTATCTCCATATTGAGTGAAACCGGGTCTTGTGAGGTGTGCCTTCAAGGTGATCAGCGCAAAACCCTGAAATCAGATAAATGCTTGTTTAAACAAGGGGTTATGGCCATGAAAATTACAGTGATCGGCGGTGGACCTGGCGGGATGTATTTCGCGCTGCTTACCAAGAAAGCGCAGCCAGATTGGGATATCGAGATTTACGAGCAAAACAAATGTGACGACACCTTTGGTTTTGGTGTGGTGTTCTCGGACGATACCCTGGATGAATTTCTGTCCCGTGACCCCGAGTCCTACGAGCGGATTCGCGACGATTTTGCCTACTGGGATGACATTGTCATCAGTTACAAGGGTGAGAAAATCCGTTGTTCCGGTAATGGTTTCTGTGGAACGTCACGCGTTAGCCTGCTGAACTTGTTGCAGGGGCGCTGCCAGGAACTGGGTATCAAGATGCACTTTGAAGCGCGTATCGATCCTTCGGAGTATGAAACCCGCTTTGCCGATTCCGATATGATTCTGGCGTCTGACGGCATCGCTTCTGCAACCCGTGAGTACTTCAAAGAAGGCTTTAACCCAACGACTGAAATCAAGTCCAACCGTTTTGTGTGGATGGGCTCCTCGCGCCCGCTGAAAGATTTCACCTACTTCTTTAAAGAAACCGAGCACGGTTTGATTTGTGCACACACTTATCAGTACGAGCCGGGCATGTCGACCTGGATTTTCGAAATGTCGGATGAGTGCTGGCAGGGTTTTGAATTTGAAGAGCAAAACGAAGAAGATAGTCGCGCAAAACTGGAAGCGATTTTTGCCGAAGAGCTGGAAGGTCATGGCTTGATTCTGAACCGCAGCTGGTGGCGTCAGTTCCCGCGTATTTTCTGCAACAACTGGTATCACAAAAACATTACCATTTTGGGCGATGCCAAAGCATCGGCTCATTATTCCATCGGTTCGGGTACCAAACTGGCCATGGAGTGTGCGATTGGATTGCACGATGCAGTGATGGAAAAACACCAGGAAGGCGTTGAAGCCTGCTTCAAACGTTACGATGAACTACGCCGTACACCGGCACAAATTGTTCAGCATAATGCCGACGTTTCCCTGGCCTGGTTCGAGCATATGGATCGCTCCTGGGATATGGACCCTATGCAATTTGCCATGGTGGTTATGTGTCGTGCCAAGTCCGTGACTTATGATAATTTGATTCTGCGTGATGAGCGTTTTGTGAAGGCGGCAGATACCGAGTGGTATCAACGCTACTACGAAGAAACGGGCGTGGATGTTCGCGATAGCCGTCCAACGCCAATGTTTACACCTTATAAATTGCGTGAGCTGGAACTGCGCAACCGTGTCGTCATGTCGCCTATGGCGCAGTACTCAGCGGATAAGGACGGCAATCTCACGGAATGGCATCACATTCACTACAGCAGCCGTGCCACCGGTGGTATGGGCTTGATGTATACGGAGATGACTTGCCCATCGTCGGATGCGCGCATTACCGAAGGTTGTCCGGGGATGTGGACCGATGAGCACGAAGCTCAGTGGAAACGCATTGTGGATTTCGTACACGACAACACGGAGACCAAGATTTGTATGCAGCTGGGTCACGCGGGTCGTAAAGGTTCGACGCAGTTGGGTTGGGAAAAAATGGATATGCCCATCGCCAATAACGACGCGAATTGGCCTCTGGTTTCGGCCTCACCGCTGCCGTATTTTGATGATGTTTCCCAGGTGCCGGCAGAGTTGGATCGCGCCGGTATGGATCGCATTGTGACCGATTTTGTTCAGGCCGCAGCTCGCGCCGATCGCGCTGGCTTCGATATGTTGGAGTTGCACTGTGCCCACGGTTATTTGCTGGCTTCTTTCCTTTCGCCACTGACCAACCAGCGCAGTGATGAATATGGCGGCAGCGTTGAAAATCGTGTGCGTTTCCCGCTGGAAGTGTTCTCTGCCATTCGAGATGTGTGGCCTGCGAACAAGCCGATGTCGGTGCGTATCTCTGCCTGTGACTGGGTTGAAGGCGGCATTACCGAAGAAGATACTGTGGCGATAGCGAAAGCTTTCAGTGCCGCTGGATGTGATTTGATCGATGTGTCAGCGGGTCAGACGGTGGCGGATCAGAAACCAACTTATGGTCGTATGTTCCAAGTGCAGTTCTCTGAAGCAATTCGGAACCTGACCGGTCTGGCAACCATGGCGGTGGGTAATATCACCGATGGAGGTCAGGTGAATACGATCCTGCATACCCGCCGCGCTGATCTGGTGGCGATTGGTCGTCCGCATTTGTGGAATCCGTATTTCACGCGTCATGAAGCTGCTCGTTACGGTGTGACGGTAGATCAGGGTTGGGAAAAACAATATCTCAGTGGTCAGGCCCAGGCCTATTCGGTACAAACCAAGGCTCGTGAACAGCAGCTGGAATTGCAGCGCAAGGCCAAGCCAAAACGTCATGCGACCGATCGAACCGATGAGTTCCGTCATTCCTGAGTGATGGATGGTTGACCACAAAAAAGCCCGCAGATGCGGGCTTTTTTGTGGTCGTTATTTTTGCGCTGATTTCAGATCAGGCGCTGCGTTCGCTCGCTAGAATAATATCGAGCATGGCATTAGCGACCAGGCTGGCACCTTGAGCCGATAAATGTACGCTGTCATCGTAAAGCTCATCGCGTTCTGCACCGTCGGCGATGGCCTCTTTAATGAGGCCGGCGGTATCCAGAAAGAAATCATTGTCGCCCACCAGTTCCTGCAGATAACCGTCATAGCGGGCCAGCCAGCTGTTACGTTCCTCATCATCGGTGGGGGCGCTGCCCCACAGCAAGACTTTCAGATTCGGATTCTGTTGGCGCTGCTGATGGATAATCGCCAGCATACTTGATTTGTATTCATCAGGCTCAATCACAAAGCCGGAACTGACCCAGCCTTTTTGGGCAGGGCCGCGAAGGCGCTTCTTCAGGGATTTGAGTAATTTACGGGCAAATTTCTTAAGGCGATTGTCGGGGTAGTAACTGATGTACACCTGGGGGATGCTGGTAATCCAGGCATCGACGAGGCCGAAGTTGAGCAGCATCCAGTCGGCCGCTTGTTTATGATCGTCGGACATGCGCAAGCCTTCCCGGCAAGTGCTCATGGTGGTGCCGTAATTATGTAACTGGCAGGGAATATCCTGACGCTGTAGCTTCTCGCAGAGCTGCTTGGGGGCGTTAAAGTGGGTGCCGTATTCAATCGCTCCGGCGGTATTACAATCACCGATGGCCAGTAGCTCAAGCTTCTTATTGTCTGTCATATATGCGCAAAGCTTAACAAAAGCCGCAGTATAAGTTTTTCTATAGGCAAAATCGACAGCTCTCTCGGCTTCGCTTCGCAATATTTGAGCAGAATTCCAACAAACTGTTACATAGCGTAATTAGTCAGTCGGCCCTGAATTTGGTACTCTTGCGCTTTTGCCAGAACCGTTGTATTCCCAGCTTACGCTCTGTTTGGAGCCTTGGGGCAGACTCTATAAGCACCAAAATAGGCACCAAATAAAAAGTGGACATCAAGCTACTTATCTTCAGCGATGGAAAGCCCGGGCATTTGAACCAGAGCCTGGGCCTTGCCCATGCTTTGCAAAGGGGCATTGCTGAGTTGGCGCCGTTCCAGAATGCCCGAATTCATTACGACATTGTTGAGCCTTTGAGTCGCCTTCAAGCCGCGTTCCTATGGATGGGTTTCTCCAAAGCACCTGCTAACTGGCCTGAACACTGCGATGTCTTAATCGCTGCTGGCCACGCTTGCCACGGCAGTTTGATTGCCGCCAAAAAACATTACCGCGCAAAGTCCCTGGTATTGATGAAGCCCAGTTTGCCGCTTGGCTGTTTTGATTTTTGTATTGTGCCGGCCCATGATGAATTGGCTGCCATGGGGAATGTGATTGTGACCGAAGGCGCCATCAACCCGGTAGTCTATGGGGGGGAAAACAAGCATCTGCATATGATGCTGATTGGCGGGCCGTCAAAGCATTTCCACTGGGATGATGAGCAGGTTCTGCAACAAATCAAACAAGCTCTGGAGCAGCAAGCCCCCTCCGATTCAGAACGGGAATGGCTGCTGATCAGTTCCCGCCGCACGCCGGAATCATTTTATACCCGTTTGGAAGAGTTGGCTCTGCCTCTGAAATTATTAAAACCCGACGATGTCGAAGCGGGTTGGCTCGCTAAACAATTTCCCTTTGCGAAAGAGTGTTGGGTAAGTCCCGACAGTGTTTCCATGGTTTATGAAGCATTGACCGCTGAAGCGAACGTGTCGGTTTTTTCCTTGGAGGAATGCCAGCCGATCAGTCGAGTGGCCAAGGGCATTCGTGGATTGATCGAAGCGGGCAGGGTTCGTGAACTCAATACCTCGCAGCCGACCTCCCAAGCGGAGTCGACATCGCAGGATTTTGGAGAACCGTTTAATCAAGCGGATCAGGTGGCCAGAATGCTGCTTGGCCCATGTGCGCTTTTCGATCAGGTGCTGGCACGGTGACGTTGAAGGTTATTCAGTTTCTACCGAGTCTGCGCGGTGGGGGTGTTGAAGTCGGCACTCTGGAAGTGGCCAAAGCCTTGGTAGAAGCGGGGCATCAATCGCTGGTGGTGTCTGCGGGTGGCCCGATGGTCGAACGTCTAGAGCAAGAAGGCTCGATCCATATTGAATGGGATTTGGGGAAAAAGTCGCCGCTGAGCTTCAGGCATATCTGGCCACTGAGACGCTGGTTGGTGGAGCAACAAGCCGATATCCTCCATGTGCGCTCGCGTATGCCGGCCTGGATTGTGTATTTAGCCTGGAAGGGGATGCCGGAGAAGGCGCGCCCCAGATTTATGAGCACCATGCACGGTTTGCACTCGGTGTCGGCGTACAGCGAAATTATGTGTCGTGGTGAGCGGGTGATTGCGGTATCCAATACCGTGAAAGACTATATCGCCAGCCATTATCCCAAGACGGATATGGCACGGGTACAGGTGGTGAATCGTGGGATCAGTGATGAAGAATACCCACGGGACTTTTGTCCGGAAGAAAACTGGTTGATGCAGTGGAAAGAAACCTTTCCCCAGTTTAATGGCAAGCGGCTGATTTGTTTGCCGGGGCGATTGACGCGTCTGAAAGGGCATGCTTATTTTTTGCGGCTGATGCAAAAACTGTGTCAGCGTTTTGATGATGTGCATGGCATTGTTGTGGGTTCAGAAGACCCAAAACGTCAGAACTATGCGGAAGAATTATATGCGCAGCTTAAGGATATGGGTCTGCAGGACAGCGTGACATTTACCGGTGGCCGCAGTGATATGAAAAATATCTACAGCCAGTCGGCCATGGTCTTGTCTTTGTCGAGCAAGCCGGAATCCTTTGGTCGTACGACCACCGAGGCCTTGAGTATGGGAGTACCGGTAGTCGGTTTTGATCACGGCGGCGTCGGAGAGCAGTTGCAAAGCCTGTTCCCCCTTGGAATGGTGCCTTGTTTCGACGAGGACGTTTTGCTGAATAAGGTTGAGGCTTTATTGAATAAGCCGGAAAAACCCAAAAAGAATGATTGCTACCTGAAGAGTAAAATGCTGGCGCAAACCTTGGCGATTTACCAAGAGTTAGCGTCCGAAGCGTAGAGTTATATATGAGAATTTGTGAAATCTTGGCGAGCACCGGTGAAGGTGGCTTGGAAAAACACATGCTGGATCTGTGCAATACCATGGCGGGTCTTGGGCACGATGTGCATGTGATTGTTGATCCCTATTTTGCCAGCCGATTTGACAGCGCTGTTCAGGTGCACAGTTTGAATATGGGGCGCAGCCGCAATAACCCGATGCTTCTGTGGCAGCTGCATAAGCTGATCAAGAGCATTAATCCGGATGTGGTTCACGCCCAGGCGAATAAAGCCGCCAGCTTATTGTCGCGTATAAAAGGTTTTTTGAAGTTGCCCAGTGTAGGAACGATCCACAATCAAAAATCCAAATCAGCCATGTTTTCCTCCTTGGATGGTGTGATTGGGGTGAGCCAGGGGGCTTGTTCTGTGGTGAACAATGCCAATAAACGTTGTGTGTACAATGGCGTCACCCTCGAATCCCAGCTTGATCGCGACAGTGCTCGCGAAAAGCTACTGGCAATGAGCGATGCGAGTGGCGAGCGCCCTGTTGCAGTGGCGCTGGCGCGTCTGGTTGAAGTGAAGCGTATTGATCTGCTGCTCCAGGCCTGGGAAGACATGCCGGCTGATTTATTGATTCTGGGTGATGGACCTCTCATGGCAACCTTGAAAGAGCAGGCCGCGCCTTTGATTGAAAAGGGCAATGTACACTTTTGCGGTTTTGTGAAAGACGCTGCGATGCTGTTGCCCGGTGCGGATTTTATGGTGATCAGCTCGGATCGTGAGGGGTTTCCCTATTCCATGGTTGAAGCGTTGTGCGCGGGTGTTCCGGTTATTTCAACGGAAGTTGCCGCCGCTCGGGAAATGTTACCTGCTAGTCTTAGGGTGGCCTTGGGGGATGCTGAAGGTTTGGCCGCGAAGATTGCCCATTTTCTGGCCACTCCCGAGGCTTATCAGGAAGATCTGGATGCGTTGTTTGAAAAGGCCAGAGCGCAGTTGAATGTGGAGTACATGACCAAAGAAACGGTCGCTTTTTTAGAGTCGGTCACAGCCCAGGCGAACCATTGAGCGAAAATGACAGGATTCGCGCTAAGATGACATGCAGAAGAATTGAACAAAAGTAGGGTACGGGTGAATTCATTGAAAGAACCGGAGCTGAAAGCCGCTCTGGTGCAAAAAAACACGTTGAGCAGCAAATTACTACCAGGCCTTTGGCTGCTGGTATTGCTGCTGAGTGCCTATATGCCCAAAACCATTGGCGCCGTACCTGCGGTGTTCGGCCTGACGGGCCTGTGGATCTATTTTAAAGATGGCAATTGGAAAGATGTCTCTCGTCTGTTCAGTGGCCGATTCCGATTGTTGGGCATCAGTGTGCTGCTCTTCCTTTTGTATATGGGGTTGAGCAATGCGTTTACCTCCTTTCCTGAAGCCGCTCTGAAACGTACCGCCGGTCTGTGGATTATTTTTGTGTTATCCATGATCAGTCTGATGCTGGTGACACGCTTTGATGTTTCTGTATCGCGCGCTTTTTTACCCTGGGTGCCACTGACGGTTTTTCTGGGCATCGTTTTTAATATTGTCGAATCCCTGATGGGCTACCCGATTTATGCCTTGAATCTGGATAGCCATGATCGCATTGGCGCTTATCTGGTCAATCGATCGGTGAGTGTGCTGATGTTGATGGCGGTGCCGAGTTTGCTGATTATTCGTGCGTTGTTTGAGGGATTGAAACGCCAGGTTTTGCAGGCTATTTTCCTGTTGAGCCTGATCTTGCTTATACAGCAAAGCGCTTCCGAAACCGCCAAAGTGGCGGTGGTGGTGATCGCCGTCAGCACCTTATTGTTACGCGTTCTGGGACCAGTTTTTCTTCGCTTTTGTGGTCTCTGCATTGTGACGGGCATGTTGGCAGCTCCCTTTGCGGCACCACCGGCTTATCAATACGTAGCCAATGATATTGACCAAAGCCGTCTCTTTGGCGCCAATGGTGCACACGGTGCCCAGCGTTTGGAAATTTATGACTTTGTGGCGCGTTACTCCATGAACAAGCCTATTCTGGGGCACGGTTTGGACGCTGCGCGGGAAATTAAAGATTTCGATTCCAAGGGCAAGTTTATGCAGGAGAGCAAGATCTCCCACCCGCATAACTTTGCTCTGCAATTGTGGCTGGAATTGGGTTTGATTGGTGTGCTCCTGGCGGGCTTCTTTATCCAGTCACTCCTCGCCAGTTTGGGAAAGAGAGAGAATTTGAGCCTGTCTTATTTCAGTGTGTTTCTCATTGGCCTGTGTGCCTACTCTTTCAGTTATGGTTTATGGCAAGCATGGATGATCGCCGCGATTGTTGTCGCAGTCATGCTCTTGAGGATGATTTCCCGAGCGTACCCCGACGGCAAATGCTGGCGCGAGCAACAGCCAGATGCGTATGCAAACCAAGCAGAGATGAATGGAGCCTAAGGTGTTTGCGGGTAGCGACGACGCTCAAAAAATTAAGAAAATACTCATAGTACGTTGGGGCAGCATGGGCGATCTGGTCGTCTGTTCCGCCGTGATGGAAGATATCTGCCGCCATTTTAAATCGGCTGAAATTCACCTGAACGTAGAGCCACCCTGGCACAATCTGTTCAAGCATGATCCTCGATTCAGCAAGTTGCAGGTGATGAAAATCCGCAAGGCGCCACGCGTGTCTTCGGCGATTTCCTGGATCAAAATGCTGCGCCAGGAAAAATACGATCTGATTGTCGATCTGCAGTGCAATGATCGCAGTCGCTTACTGTTGAGTTTTGCAAGGCTGGTATTGGCTGCGCCCAAACTCAGTATTGCTACCCGACCGGCCTTTCCCTATCGTTTGAGCCCGCCTCAATATGCCAAGGGTTCACACGCGATCGAAATCACCCGTGCAGCTGCCAAAGGTCTGGGCGTTGACTGCTTAACCAACAAGCCCATGATTCACTGGGATCAGGATACAGAGCAGAGCACAAAGGCTTTACTTGAGCAGCATGGCCTGGAATCCAAACGCTTTGTGATTTTGGTGCCGGGCAGTAGTCTCAGTGGTGCTCTCAAACGCTGGGGCAGTAAAAATTACAGTGCCATGGCCAAACTCTTTGCGGAAAAGGGTATTGAGCGCTGTGTCATTCTGGGCGGACCGGATGAGGTTGAGCTGTGCGCTGAACTGGCTGAAAAAATTGGCGAAGGCGTCGTCAACCTCTGTGGTAAAACGGATCTGCTGCAAATTCCTGTGATCGCTCGCGAAGCGGCTTATATGGTCTCGAATGATACGGGGACGGCTCATTTGGCGGCAGCGGCTGATGTTCCAATGGCGGTGATCTGTGGTCCAACGGATGCCAACAAGGTTCGCCCGATAGGCGATAGAGTGGTTGCTTTGCAGGCGCCAATGGCCTGTTTCAAAGAGCAGCCTGCGGAACAGTGCATGGCCAAGGTCAGCCCGGAACAGGTTTGGCAAGCTCTGGAAAAGCTAAGATAATAGCTGGCAACGGGATTAGCCGTTTGCCATCGCTAGGTATAAGTGGACGTAAATTATGCAACTTGAGCAATTAAACATTGCTGTTATCGGCCTGGGTTATGTGGGCCTGCCTCTGGCCGTAGAACTCTCCAAGCACTTTAAAACCATCGGTTTTGATATCAATACCCAGCGGGTAGAGCAGCTTAATGGTGGGCACGATTCCACCCTGGAAGTTTCCGATGAAGAAATGGCGGCTGCCGGCGAGCTGAGCTTTAGCACCGATGTGAATGCCATGGCGGATTGCAATGTCTATATTGTGACCGTACCAACGCCTATCGATGGCCATAAAAATCCGGACTTAAACCCGCTGCGCAAAGCCAGCGAAACCGTCGCCCAGGTGCTGGCCAAGGGCGATATTGTTGTTTACGAATCCACCGTGTACCCAGGTGCAACAGAGGAAGTCTGCGTGCCCGTTCTGGAACGCGATTCCGGTTTGCGCTTCAATCACGATTTCTTTGCGGCCTACAGCCCTGAGCGAATCAATCCGGGTGACAAGGTCAATCGCCTGCCGAATATTCGCAAAATTACCTCGGGCTCTACCCCGGAAGTGGCTGATTTGATTGATGCCATGTACGGTAAAATCATTATCGCCGGGACTTACAAAGCCAGTTCCATCAAGGTCGCGGAAGCGGCCAAGGTGATTGAGAACACCCAACGCGATGTGAACATTGCTCTGGTGAATGAGCTGGCCCTGATTTTCAATGCCCTCGATATTGATACCGAAGAGGTGTTGTTGGCGGCGGGCAGCAAGTGGAATTTCTTACCTTTCCGTCCCGGTTTAGTGGGCGGACATTGTATCGGCATTGATCCGTACTACCTGTCTCACAAAGCGCAGGCCGCAGGTTACATACCGGATATTATTATTGCCAGCCGTCGCATTAACGATGGCATGGGTGGTTATGTGGCCGATACCCTGGTGAAAGAAATGTTGCGCAAGGGTGCGGCGGTTGCCCAAAGTAATGTGTTGGTGATGGGTTTTACTTTTAAGGAAAACTGCCCGGACGTTCGTAACTCACGAGTTTATGACGTTGTAAAAGGTTTGGAAGATTTTCATTTTAATGTCGATGTTTACGACCCTTGGGTAGACCATGATGAAGTCGAAACCGAATATGGCCTGCGTCCTGTCAGTGAATTGAAAAACGGCCACTACAGTGCCGTCGTTTTAGCCGTGGCTCATGAACAGTTTTCTGAAATGGGTGGTGAAAAAATTCGCGAACTGTGCACGAAAGAAGGGCTGATTTACGATTTAAAATACGTCTTGCCTCAGGATATCAGCGACTTGCGTCTGTAAAACAATCGTGAGTTGCAACAAAAAAACCCGGCCTTGGCCGGGCTTTTTTATGTCCTTCGCAAAGACTTAAAAATGATACTGCGCTGTTAAGCTGAATTCCCGTCCGCGATTATATATGCCTTCATAAGTCTGGAAGGCATCACCGATGATTCCTGTCATCAGGTACTGCTCATCGCTGATATTTTTCAAAGCCAACATGAGTTCCCATTGTTCATCGGAACTGCTCCAGTTCAGATTGGCATTGATCAAATCATAGCTTGGTTGGGCAATCAGTTCGGTATTGAAAGAATCCATATATTCCTTCGAGCGATATGACCAATCGATGCGGGCACTCAGAGTGCCGGCGTCGGCGAGATCCCAGTCATGATTGATCGCCAGGCTGGCGGTTTTTTCCGGTACGCGTTCGAACTCGTTGTCCGGGCGGATAAAGGTTTCGTCAAAGGATATGTCATCGTAACGGGCATTCAGGTAGCCGTAGCTCGCTTCGATTAACCAGCTTTCCGCGGGCAGCCATTGCAACTCCAATTCCCAACCCGTGATCTTGGCTGAGGCCGCATTTTTGGTGACCGGGGCGACACTGGTAAATACTTGCACCTGTAAATCGTCATAGTTGGTATGGAACACAGCACCGTTCAAGCGCAGGCGACCGTCCAGGCCCGAATACTTAGCGCCGAGTTCATAAACTTCCACAAATTCGGGTGCAAAATCCGGAATCAATTCCTGATCGCTGGCACCTGCTGGCGCTGTAAAACCGGCAACCTGAGGCGGGAATACGCGTTGGGTAAAGCCACCCGACTTAAAGCCTTCCGAATAACTGCTGTAGACCATCAGTTCTTCGCTGATATGAAGGCTGGCGTTGATCATTGGGGTGAGTTCGGAAATCGACTGGCTATCGGTGGCCAGAGGTAACACTCTTGTACCAACCTGCATAAAGGGGGCGTCAAGCAATGGGTGACCTGAACCGGCAAAGTAATTATTTAAAATCACCTGATCGGGAGAGAAGGATTTATCTTCCTCGGTGTAGCGCAAACCCATGGTTAAGCTGAACCAGTCGTTGGCGTTCCAGGTAGCCTGGCCAAAAGCGGCTTTAGAGGTGTTTTCAAAACGGCCGCCACTGGTGAAGTTGGACATCACGAAGTCGAGTGTGTTGACGTTGTTTCCGTCTTCATTGAAATAGTAAAGACCAAAGATCCAATTCAGGGAATCGTCAAAGTGATTGCCGAGTAACTGAAACTCCTGGGTAAATTGTTGTTGTTCCAGAGTATCGTGGAACTGAGATACCCGATGAGGAGAATGATCGCCATCGCGCGCGAATGTGGCATCGAGATCGCGCCAGGCCGTAATGGATTTAAAGCTCAGTTGATCAGTGATGTCTATGCTGACGTTCAAATTACTGGCCATAAAATCGCTGTCAGAAAACGCCGGTGCTGTTCCCAGGTTTCGATCGCTCCCGACTTGGTAACGCAGATCGTAACAGCCAGGTACCGCGAGATTGATGGGCATATCCGGGGTCGCACAGGGAGCGCCATTTGTTGCGCCAGCGGCAGCGTTGGCGCCAACATTATGGATCACGGCCATTGGTGGTGTTTCAGGGTCGATCGGATTGCCAAGATTGATTCCAAGCAGAGTCATGGCTGGACCATTTTCCCGATCCTTTGAGAATTCTACGGAAAAATTCACTTCGCTGGCGTCGCTGGGCGTCCACAGCACATTCAATCGTCCGGTTTGAGTATTGTCATCCCCGAGGTCCAGGCCATCACTGCGTTGTACATAGCCATCCTGCTGCATGTCGGCGAAGGAAATTCGGCTCAATACATTTTCGCTTAGAGGAATGTCGACACTGCCTTTGATTACCCGTTTACTGTCAGTGCCCACGGTGGTACTGATTTTCCCGGAAAACTCTTCGCTGGGCTTTTGACTGGTGATACTGATGGCTCCGCCGATGGTGTTTCGACCAAACAGGGTTCCCTGTGGGCCTCGCAACACTTCGACCTGGGCAATGTCTACCAGATCCAGGATCGCTCCGACACTGCGAGCAATATAAACGCCATCGACATAGAGCCCAACGCCTGGCTCGGTGGTGGGAAGAAATTCTTTTTGTCCCACACCGCGAATATAAATGGAGGCGGCGTTTGAAGCGCCGCCAAAACTGGGATTGCTTTGGAAGCTCATATTGGGGCTGTAGGCGGCGATGCCATTAAGCTGGGTCATGCCACGCTTCTCCATGCCTTCGCCGCTAAAGGCGGTTACGGCAATGGGGGTATCCTGCAAACTTTCTTCGCGCTTACGGGCAGTCACGGTGACTTCTTCGATCTGCCAGTGTTTACCCTCCTGCGCGAAAGAGGGCGCGCTTGTCGCAAACAAGGCGCCGCCACAGAGCAAGCTCATGGTGATGCTTGCAGAGTTTGTCTTTACGGATTTTGGAAGCGCAGCTTGGATTGCGCCGGCTAAGTTTTTTGGCCGTGGGCTCATAATCATATCCTCGGGCATATCATTATTGTTTATTGTCTTGAGCCTGAGTTTGAATACTTCACATGTAATTAACTATTCGCTTTTTGCAGAGGATATGCAGAAAGTGCTAGGCGATTCATTGTTCCTGAATATTGAAATTCATCTCTTATTCCCTGGTGTCAAGAATCCGCTTGCACTGCATAACTGAGTCATTTTTCGCATATCAAAGGAATGCCCGCTGCCAATAGCATGGTTAGCAAGAGTCGACGTGACATCTGGCCGAGATTCCGTCTGGCCAACTTGGTGCAATGAGAAAGAGATAAAGATTATGCCCAGTACCGCACAGGAAAACTTCACTATTGATCCCATGGCGTTTCGTCAGGCGCTTGGCAGCTTTGCCACCGGCGTGACGGTGGTAACCGCTAAAAGTGATTCGGAAGAATCCAAGAACATTTATGTAGGCACAACTGCCAGCAGTTTTAACTCGGTATCTCTGGACCCACCTCTGGTGCTTTGGAGTATTGATAAGCGCGCCCGTAGCTTGCCGGTGTATGAAAATGCCGAATACTTTGCTGTGAATGTTCTGGCGGCGGATCAAGTGTCGCTGTCCAATCATTTTGCACGTCAACAGGACGATAAGTTTGCAGGCATTGAGTTTGAAACCGGTATCGGAGGTGCGCCTCTGCTTAAAGGCTGCGCTGCACGGTTTCAGTGCCGGACCTGCCATGTCTATGAGGGCGGAGATCACCTGATTATTGTAGGTGAAGTTTTGGATTTCGACACCAGTGGACGCAAAGGTTTAATGTTTCACTCCGGACGTTATGTCGTATCGAGTTTTCACCCCTGTAATCAAGATGCCCGCGAAGAGGCGGATCAAAGCCCGGCTTTTGTCGATGACTATCTGCATTATCTGGTGGGCAAAAGCTTTGAGCATATTATGCAAAAACTCAAAGTCGTACTCCGAGAGCAAGGTTTGGATGAAAACGAATTTCGAGTGTTGGCTTCACTTGGTGGCGTTTCTGGCTGCACGCTGGAGGAACTGATTCACAACTCGATTCTTTCTGAAGATGAAGTTAATGAGCATCTGCGTCATCTGGAAACGCTGGGTTTGTTGAAGCGAGAGTACACGGAAGAGGAAACCCGAATTCATCTCAGCGAGGCTGGCGAACAACGATTGGAGCCTATGTTAAAAGCCGCCAAAAGTAATGAAGCCGATGCCCTGGGCGTATTTACAGCGGAAGAAGCCCGACAATTGAAAACATCTTTGAGAAAGCTGATTGCCTGGACGGTATAAACGAGCAGCTTTCAGTACAAACAATACTCCTGATCAGAATAAAGAGGAAAAACTATGCGTGGATTACAAGGCAAGGTGGCAATTGTTACGGGTGGTGCTGCCAGTATTGGTGAAGCGGTCAGTCGAGCGTTATTAGGGGCAGGGGTCAAGGTGATGATTGCGGCTCGCAGTGCGAACGTAGGTGAGGCTCTGGCGGCCGAGCTTGGAGAGTCGGCGGCCTTCACCGCAACAGATTTGCAGCAGGATGATGATATCAAGCGCCTGGTGCAGGCCACTCTGGAAACCTTTGGTCAGCTGGATTTTGTGATCAATGTGGCGGCGCTTTACGCCGATGAGGGCATCAATTCCAGTCGACAGCAATGGCGGGATACCTTTGATACCAATATTAATGGCCATGCCATCTTAGTACGGGAAGCCTATCCCCATTTGTGCAAAAGCAACGGCGCCGCAGTGGTGAATTTTGGCAGTATCTCTTCCAATATTGCCCAGGCGGACCGCTGGACTTATCCCGTATCCAAAGCGGCTGTTCACCAGCTGACCCGCAATATGGCTTTGGATCTGGCCAAGGATAAGATACGTGTAAACACCGTTATGGCCGGCATTACCTGGAGCGTGCCGGTAGCGGGTCTAACTGAGAACAATCGCGAGATTGCGGATCAGGTTTGCGCCAACTACCAGCCATTGGGCCGAGTAGTGGAAGCGGAAGAGGTGGCTGATGCGGTGTTGTTTCTCTGTTCTGATCACGCGTCTTTTATCACTGGTGCCGAGCTGCCTGTGGACGGAGGTTACTCGGCCTTGGGGCCGGAAGCTTCAGAGTCCTGTATGGTCGCGATGATGCGCGCAGTGGAGGAATCCAAGTCGAGTTAAGTCTTGTGCTTATTATGACCCACTTCGTCAAACCCACCTCGTGTGGGTTTTTTTATACCTGTGATTCTAAAATGGAAAAACCGCGATCAGTAAACGGCCTTCTTAAACGTCTCTGAGGGTGATTCGCCATAGACCTCTTTGTAGGTCACAGAAAAGCGGCCTAATTGAGTAAAGCCCCAGCGAGTGGCGATAGAAGTTACGCTGTCACCGTTTGCTGCCAGCAAATCCTTGCGAGCATGTTCCAGACGAAGCGCGCGTAAATAACTGAGAGGGCTTTGGCCGCGGAATTTGCGAAAGCCCTCGTGCAGGGAGCGGGGACTCACACCGGTTTCACGCACAAGATCATCGATGGTGATAGCCTGGGTGATGTGATTGCGGATGTATTCCTCGGCTTTTTTAACATGGGCCGGTGCAATGGATTGCCCCTTTGCCTGCAAAGCCTCGCTGTAATTGTGTTGCTGGGCATGTAACAACTGGGTAATGATCAACTGTTCCATATGTTCTGCGGCCGGACTGCTGCTGATCGGACAGCTGGACTCAAACTCGGTCAGCATATAATCAATCAGTCGCCACCAGGCGCGAACCTTGGGTTGTTCGCCTTTCATCAGTAGATCAAATTCAAGCGGTTGATTAAGAGGCCTGGCAATCATCGCAGAGAGTTGTTGTTCAATGGCCTGCCGGGAAATCTGCACCATCAATTGCTCACAGTTATCGCTCCAGCGCATGGATAAATGTTTATTGGGCGAGGGAATCGATGCGCAATGTTCGGTGGAGATAACACTCTGTTTGCCAGAATTGATTTCAGCCCAACCGCTGAGGGGGAGCTGTATCAGGAAAAAGCGATCCAATTCACCGGGTTCGATCTCAACTTCATTGCCGTAACGCATATAGTTGAGCGAGATTTTATTCATTTTGGCGTGGTGGTGGCGGGCATTCAGGCGGCTGCCTCGGGCCATGCCCAGCTTGTGGTCGCAATAGACCTTGGCCACCTCGGCTCGCACATAGTCGAGGTTGTCGGAGTGGAAAAGCTCATGTTTCGGTAAAATGATCATCTCGGCGGCCGTCTTATTATTGTCTAAGGCTTTTTTGCTATTCTGGCAATATACCCATCCGATTCCTCCCTGACCAGTTCTCCCGGCACCGAAATCATGGAATCCGGAGTTTTTTGCATAATCCCTGCGTTTTTTGAATAGCCATTTTTTTCCTTTGTTACTAAAGGTTATTAAGCGCTTGGCACTTATAGCCTTAAATTACATGTAAGATAAATTTTATTTCGATGGATGTAACCATTTTGGCCGGATGGCTCGTCTAAGCCAGTAATGAAAAGTCATTAGAAGAGCTAGAGACAACCTTATGAAACTACGTCGTTGTACAAAACTTGCCGCTATCGCCCTGGCCGCCGTTTCACTTTCTGCCTGTCATATCCATCTGGATCTGGAAGGTGAGGATTGGGCTTATGAATCTGGTCGTATCAAAGGCTCGGGAAATAAATCGACCCAGAGCATTGATATTGGCGACTTTGAAAAGCTGCGTTTAAATTCCTCCGCTGATGTCACCATCCGCTTGGGTAAATCCCAGCAGATAACCCTGACCACCGACGATAACCTGTTGAACAATGTGAGCTTCACCATCAAAGGCGACACGTTGGTCATTGGCAGTGACAAGAGCTACAGCACACGCATCGGTACCAAGATTGATATCGAAGTACCTGAACTGGAAGCCGTGAAGGTCTATGGTTCCGGAGATATCGACGTTCGTGGTGATGAGCCCATGTCGGATTTTGCAGCCCGCATCTATGGTTCCGGTGATATCAATCTGGACGAAATGAATGTTGGTGGATTGCAACTGGAAGTGAATGGCAGCGGAGATATTGTTGCTGACGGCAGCGCGAAAGATCTGAAAATTAAGGTCAACGGCAGTGGTGATATTGATGCCTTGAACATGGAAGCCAAGCGAGCCCAGGCGCGGGTAAACGGTTCCGGTGATATCGTGCTGAACGTTTCTGAAGAGCTGAGCGCTGGCGTCTCCGGCAGCGGCGATATTCGCTACAAAGGCTCGCCGAAAGTCTCTGTTCGCGACAATGGCAGCGGCGACGTTCGTTCCATCTAAATAAGGTGGAAGTGAAAGCATAGTCGATCGGGAAGGGGGCAATCAGCCCCCTTTGTTTTGTTTAGCCAATCAGGGATTTCGCCAGCAGATAACCGGAGCCGCCACCCAAGCCCGGCCCAGGGTGCGTCGATGCGCCGATATGGTAAACATTACTCACGGGTGTTTGATGATTCTTCAAGGCTTTTAAAGGTCGCCAGAATAAAAACTGATCCAGGCTGCAAACGCCGGAATAGGCATCGCCATGCAGTAAGTTGATGTTGGCGTTTTCTAAATCTTTAGGTGAGTAAACCACACGTTTCAGCATGGCAGATTTTAAGTTAAAAATATTGGCGCTGAGCTGCTCAATAATCCGATCGGCATAAGCTTCACGAACCTCTTCATTCCACTGACCGTCTTCCGGGCAGGAAATCGTACGGCGCACATCACCTTTGATGGTTTGGGGGATTTCCTGTAACTGAATCCACAAGATCCATTTGCCATCGGGAGCGCGGCTCTGATCCAACGCGACAGGTTGGCAGACGACGATGGTAGCCTTGTCTGGCATCAGTCCGCAATCGGCTTCGGTCACGGCTTTAGAAACGGCATCCAGACCTGGCGTAACATGAAGCATAACCACCTCCTGCATAGCCGGGTCCTGCCATTGAGCGGGTTCGTCCATTGCGATATGAATCATCATCATGCCGCGGCCATAACGATAAGCCGCCGCCTGCTCGATGACTTCGCGGGGCAAACAACTTTCGGGGAGCAGCTGTTGATACAGAGCGGTGGGAGTGACATTGGCAATCACCCCGTTTGACGCAAAAAAACGATCACCGTTGCTGCACAAGACACTGCTCGCTTTGCCGTTTTTTAATTCGATATGGCGGACGTCCTGTCGGGAAATAAGCTGGCCACCGTGTTCTTCAATCAGGGCTTTGTAGGCATCGACAATGCCTTGATTGCCGCCTTTCACAACCGGATTACCCGTTTGCTCAATGCTGAAGGCCATCACCTGATTCATTAATCCTGAGAAGGACGATTCCGGACCGAGGCCGGCGTGCAGTACCCAGGGGGCGAGCATGGCGCGAGACACAGGAGATTTGAAATCGCGTTCCAGCCAGCTGCGAGTGTTGGCCATCGCGTCAGCAACGAAGTTGAGCATGCCATGTACGCCCAGTTTCCAGCCGTATTTCAGTAACAACTTCAGTGTTGAAAAACTCCACAATGAAGAACCCAGCAGGCCAAACACCAACTCGGCTTTTTCTTCCAAAGCTTGCATGGCCGCTTGATAGCGATCGCCATCGCCCGGGCTGAGGGCATTCATGGCGGCAATATTGCGGCTTCGGTCTCGGTGCAATACCAGGCTTTGGCCATCAGGCAGCACCACACCCGTTGGGCTGTCATTGTTGCAGTATTCCAAGCCCAGGCGGTGTAGATCTTCCCCAAGCTCGGCATAGGCCGGTGAGGAAACCACCAGTGGATGCACCGCGGAAAACACTTCATGTTTAAAACCAGGCAGGCTGATTTCTTCGGTTTTAATGCAGCCACCCAGATGGTCATTACGTTCCAGAACTGTAACTTTATGTCCGGCTTTGGCCAACAGGGCAGCACACACCAATGAATTCATGCCACTGCCAATGATGATGTAATCACTGCTGTGCATAGAAAGTTTCCTCATTCGTTGTCGTTATTCTCTGCCGTTTAACATACCTATGCGCACCGGAATTAAGAACCGATATTTAAGCTGGAATCGGGATTTATGCGCGGTCTGTACAGGCCCTGCGCAGGGCGCATAGTTTTCCCGACTTGGGCCACGTTAAATAAAAAACATGAACAGCTACTGAGTCATTTTTTAATCGACTCGGCGTTGAATAACAGAGGAAATAGCGATGAGAAAAATAACGATCATTGGTGCAGGGCAGAGTGGTCTGCAGCTGGGCATTGGCCTTTTGCAAAACGGCTATGAGGTGAAAGTCATCACCAATAAGACAGCCGAAGAAGTTGCGCAGGGCCGGGTTTTGTCGAGCCAATGCATGTTTGATATGGCCTTGCAAAACGAACGCGATTTACATCTCAATTATTTCGATCAGGATTGTCCCTGGGTGGATGGCATCGGTTTTAAAATCAAGGATACGCCCATCGCATGGCAGCATCGTTTGGATAAACCTGCGCAGTCTGTCGACCAGCGAGTGAAAATGCCGGTCTGGATGAAAGCCTTTGAAGAACAAGGCGGTGAGTTGGTTATTCAGGAGGTGGACGTGAATGATCTGGATCGCCTGTCGAAAGAATGTGACCTGCTTATGGTTGCGTCCGGCAAAGGTGATATTGGAAAAATGTTTAACCGCGATCAACAGCGTTCCAGTTTTGATAAACCCATGCGAGCCCTGGGCCTGACCTATGTAAAAGGCATGAAACCCCGTGACGATTTTTCCGCTGTGGATTTCAATTTGATTCCCGGTGTCGGTGAATATTTTACCTTCCCGGCACTGACTACATCGGGTCCTTGTGACATTATGGTTTTTGAAGGTGTGCCCGGTGGTCCAATGGATTGTTGGCAAGGGGTAGATTCGCCTGATCAACATTTACAGGTGAGTAAAGATATTATTGCTGAGTTTGTGCCTGGGGATTTAGAGCGCATCAAGGATATCGAGCTTACCGACGACAACGGTATTCTTGCCGGACGTTTTCCTCCAACCATCCGAAACCCGATTGGGCGTTTGCCTTCAGGTGGTATCGCCTACGGCATTGCTGACACGGTTTGTTTGAACGATCCAATTACCGGTCAGGGGTCGAATAATGCGAGCAAATGTGTCGCTGTTCATCTGGCCAGTATTCTCGCCCACGGAGAGCAGGCTTTTGATGAAAAGTGGATGTTAAAAACGTTTGATAAATACTGGAGCTACGCCCAGTGGGTAGTGTCCTGGACAAACGCCTTGCTGTTGCCACCGACAGAAAAAATGGTTCAGGTTTTAGCGGCTTGTGGCGAGGACGAGGCTCTGGCGCAGCGCTTTGTGAATGGCTTTGATGATCCGCGTGATTACTATCCCTGGTTTATGGAGCCGAATCAGGTGGACGTGGCGGGGAATTGGGCTTAAGCGTTGACCGGCAACACAAAACGGCCGCGTAACTGACCATTTTCATACGCGGCCTCAACAACGGCGCCTTCGAGGCGGGCTTTTTCTTCGATAAGTTGGGCTGGTACTTTCAGCTGAATACTGGGCTCAAGGTCGAGGGAGTACAGCGCATACCAGCGCGAGTCACTCTGTTGGATATGTCTGGCGCCGGGCAGTCCCTGACCTTGCTCGACCACACCGATCACCCGAAATTTATGCCATTGTATCTTCGTCTGGGCCAAAGGCCTGCCTCGTTCTTGTTCAGCTTTTAGCCAATGTAAACGAACTGAGTTTTTTTTCAATCCATGGGCGCGCTAGAGCCACAATCGTTGATCGGGTATAAAAACCTTAGACATAAAAAACGGGCCGCATGGCCCCGTTGTTGCTTGTGCTGGCTGAAAGCCTGTTTTTCAAAAACTCAGACATCGCTCCACTGGAAATTCTGGTAGTCGTCGCGCAAATCTTTTTTGCTGAGTTTACCGGTAGCGGTGTGCGGCAGGTCATCCACGAACACGCAGTCTGCGGGAATCCACCACTTCGCGACTTTGCCGTCAAACCAGTCGAGCATTTCCTCTTTGCTGATGTCTTCGCCTTCTTTCACTACGGCGACCAGCAGTGGGCGCTCGGTCCATTTGGGGTGAGAGACACCGATCACGGCCGCTTCGGCAATTTTCGGATGATCAACCGCACAGTTTTCCAGCTCGATGGAAGAGATCCACTCGCCTCCGGACTTGATGACATCTTTGGTGCGGTCGGTAATCTGCATCAGAGAATCCTGATCCATAAAAGCTACATCGCCGGTTTCAAACCAACCATCTTCAGCGCCGCCGGTATCCAGTTTGTGGTAACGCTCGGTAATAAACGGACCGCGAACCTGCACTGCACCGGAGGATTCACCGTCCCAGGGCAACTCTTTGCCATCGGCATCGACAATGCGCAAATCGACACCGCAGATTGGACGTCCCTGGCGCAATCGATGGGTGTCGAATTCTTCTTTGCTCATCTTCTCATGGGCATCGTCGTTGACACGGTTATAGGTGCCCAGAGGGCTCATTTCCGTCATGCCCCAGGCGTGCTGCACGATGACGTTGTAGTTGTCTCGGAAGGCGTCGAAAATTGACAGCGGGCAGGCCGAGCCGCCTACGGTTACGCGATTCAGGGTGTCGATGGTTTTGCCGCTTTTTTCCAGGTATTGCAGCAAGGCCAACCATACGGTGGGGACGCCCGCAGAACAGGTAATCTTTTCAGAGTTGATCAGTTCGCACAGGGTTTCGCCATCACCCATTTTCGGGCCAGGCATCACCAGCTTCACGCCACTCATTGGTGCGGAGTAGACCAGACCCCAGCCGTTCACATGGAACATGGGAACAATCGGCATGGTGATGTCATTGCGCGACAGGCCGAAGGCATCGGGCAGTGAGCTGGCGTAGCAGTGCAGGATGGTGGAGCGGTGGCTGTACACCACACCCTTTGGATTACCGGTGGTGCCGGAGGTGTAGCAGATAGCGGAAGCGGAATTTTCATCCAGTTCGGGCCAATCGAACTGATCGGATTCACCAGCCAATAGAGTTTCGTAGCAGTGCACGTTGTTCAGACTGGTTTCCGGCATATGGGCTTCATCGGTCAGGATGACATAGCCTTTTACACCGGACAGCTTGTCTTGCAGGCGTTCTAAAGTGCCGACAAAGGCCACATCGATAAACACCCACTGATCTTCAGCATGGTTGATGATGTAGTCGATCTGCTCATCAAACAGGCGTGGGTTAACGGTGTGGCAGACCATGCCCGAACAGGAGATGGCGTAGTACAGCTCAAGATGGCGATAGTCGTTCCAGGCCAGGGTACCAATCACATCGCCTTGCTTGGCGCCGAGTTTGGCCAGGGCATTGGCCAGCTTGCGCACGCGGGCGAAAGCGTCTTTATAGGTGTAGCGGTGGCGGGGGTTGTCCGCCGTTATCGACACGACCTCAACATTGGGATAAACCTTATCCGCAAAGTTCATCACCGAGGTAATGTTCAGGGGCATATTCATCATCGTGCTTTGCATGGGGTGCTCCATTTTATTGTGTTCGTAAGGCTTGTTGGTCCCAGGTCAGCTTGAGTCTCGCACTTTATTCTGCCCTTGGGGAGTGTGGGCTCAAGTATAAATTCAAACACTTGTTTGATGCCAGCATGGCAGGGCGCAAAAGTTTTACATTTTGCGCCGCTTTCCTCAGAGGGGTTTTCAGCTGTGCAGATACGCCGCTACTGAATAATTTTTATAACGTCTCCCGGGCGAGGCTCGCCGGAGGGATAGTAGCCATTGATGATCCGCAGAAGGTCGGCACCGTTGCGTCCCAGGCGAGCCTGTCGTGCGAGATCGTCAAATCGGGTGCGGCTGTTGGCCTTAACAAAATGCAGGGTCTTATTGGGCTGGCTGGCTCTCTGGCGGCGTTCCGGTCGGAAGCTGGTGATGATATCCATGACTTCTTTATCTTGCTCAGCGCTCAGCTTGGGCGACTGCCAGGCACTGCTGAGGGTGTAGACCAAGCTACCTCTACTGATCGCGGCAATACGCTGTTGGCCCTTTGAGGCTTCGTCGATAATGCCACTGTGGCCGGAGAGGCCTTTTAAATACAGAGGCTCGGATTGGCGCAGCAGTTTGACCTTGAAATGCTGGCGCAACCAGCCTTCGATATCCTGGCCTTTATTGCGCTGCAAACCGATGCTGAGCTGACTTACGCCGTTCTCATCCTTTACTTCGATTTTCTTGCTCTGTTGTTGCACGGTCCAGCCATCGGGATAGGCAAAGCTGAAACCCAGGCTGCTGTGGCGATAACGCTGTTCTTTGGGTTTTTCTTCCGATTCGGCACTGGCCTGAGCGGTGCTGCCAACGGTTGCTTCGCTGTTATTGCCGAAGACCATCCCGTTTATCGCCTTGCGAAACTCCGCAGTATTGCTCTCACCTTCGTCGGCGTTCGCCGTGTTGATGAGTTTCTGCAATCGTTTGTCGCTGCGCGGGTGGGTCGAGAATACTCCGTGATAGGAAACGGCCTTGCGTCCGGAAGCACGGGCCTGCCTCTTTTGGTAGACCTCATGGTCTTTCAGAATGCCAATCACCTCGAACATGGCTTTGGCCGGGTAGCCCGCTGCACTGAGATACTTGGCGCCAAAGCCATCGGCTTCCAGCTCCATGTCCCGACCATATCCGCTCACCGCTGCAGTAGCGTAAAGCCCGGCGGCTTCTCCCACTTCCGCGCTGCCGGTCAATATAGCCGACACGATCGACAGTGTCTTGGCGCCGGCTTTGGCGCTTTCCTGACGGATTGCATGGCGAGCGGTAACGTGGGCGATTTCATGACCGAGAATGGCGGCCAGTTGGGCTTCGTTTTCCAAAAAGGCGATCAAGCCGCGATTGATATAGATATACCCACCGGGCAGGGCAAAGGCGTTCACCTGAGGGCTGTCGACAATAAAGAACTGGTATTCAATATCGGGTCGGTCACTCACTGCCGCAAGCTTTTGGCCAATGCCATTCACATAGGCATTAAGTTTCTCGTCCTGATACAGCGGCGTGGATTCCAGAATTTTTTCGTGGGCTTCACGGCCTTTTTTAATTTCGCTGGCTTCCGAACTGAACACCACATCGGCTGAGCCAGTGGCGGGATTTACAGAGCAGGAAGAGAGTTGAAGCATTCCACAGCTGATCGCCAGACCAAGACCGATTTTTTTGTACATCGTATTGAGCATCGGTTTTACTCCTGTGCGTCGCCCGGTGAACCGGAAATAAAGATTTCTCGTAACTGGGACCCCAAACCTTTACAGGCATTGCTCTGGACTCGGGCTAGCAAGGGAATGGGAACCACCAGTGCTGGCATGTAGCTGGTGCCTTTGGCATCGGCGCTGACTTTGGCCACAAGGCTCTGCTTTTGATAGTCCCAGACTGAGGCCTCGTAATCGGATTTTTCATCCCAGCTGCCAAAACCGAAACAACCGCCACCACCCGGGCCAATGGCGCATCCTACGGAACCACTGGAGTTGGTGGTTTGGGTGTTGCCATCGACCCAGACCAGATAGCGCAAATTAAAATCATTAATTTTTTCTTTCAATTTGGGTTCTTTAATGAGTGTAGCCAGACGCTTGGGTTGCATGGGCGCCATGCGCGGTTCAAACCAGGGATAGAGTTCGTCGACAAATTGTTTCTCGGGTATCACCGTCACACCGCTGTTGTTGGATGCGATGGTTTTGGCCACGCAGCTGATCAAATCGGGTTCGGTTTCGTACTCGGGAGAGTGGCGTCTTCCGAGTACCACAATGCGATCGTTGTTACCGAGTTCCGCTTGGGCGTTCTGGTATTCGTCGATGGTTACTGAGGTGCAGGCACTCAAGGCGGCAAAGGAAAACAGCGTGATAAAAAGCTTAGGAGTTTTCATGTTTTGCCTCCTCTTTCTTTAATTCTTTTTCCTTTGGTTCCGGGAGTTCATGTGCAGCTTCTTTTTTGAGAGTTGTTTCTTCCGGTGTGCGTGGCGTAAATTCAGCGGAGGGGTTATTTCGTCGTTCCATCCAGTCTCGCAGTTCTGGAACACGTGCGAAATTCAAGGTGAGGTTGGCACCCAGGTCACGTAAGGCAACAACAATCGCTTCATTCATGGCATCCTCATCGGATTGCATAAATCCGGAAGGCGTTTTGCCGTAGGCGGTAACAAACCAGTCGGCCAGCAGCTGCCCATCACCTTGATACAGCTGCATGTTGTATTTCATCCAGACTTCAAAAATTTTGCTGCGTGATTCCCGTGGCAAGCTGTATTGAAAATCGCTCAGGTTCGGCTTGATAACAATATCGACACCGGGAAGCTGAAATGATTCCGATTCCGGGTCGGGACTTTGTCCGGCCCATTGCTGAAAGAGGGCGGGAAGCAGAGTGTCGAAGAATGCTTGCTGTGCAGAACCGGTCTGGATTTCCCATTTGTCCCGGTCGTCGCTGCTTTCCGTATAGTTATGCGCGAGCAGCTCCGGGCTGTAATGGGCTGCAGCGTGCAGAGGCATAGGGCTGGACAAAGGGCTTGGGAACTGCCCCTTGACGGTCAATTGACTGTTACAGGCCGTTAGCGCAAGGCTAAGAAGGCACAGTATGGGTACGGCACTATTGGACTTCATGAATCACTCTGCTCCACCATATAGAGATACCCTTCCTTTGCTCTATTAATAGCACAATTCATTTTTCTTGTCTGGCTTTGTTATTGTTATTTTGAATCTTGTTTCGACTTTGTTACAGAGTTATCGATAATCGTTTAGACCTACAAAAGTGCCTCCGTTCTCATAACTCAGGGCGCGCATCAGGGCTGCAAAACGATAGGCACTTTGTTGCTCGCTGACTGGCTGGCTAAACAGCACCGGGAAGCCCACAGCGTGGATGCGTACACGACGTTCACCCGTGCTGTCGCCGGCATTCAGTCTTTCTACGGTTTTGAGCACCCGGCGGATCGAACCACCGGAAAAATCATCTCCGAAAACATACAAACTGATTTTCTTATCTTGGGCATAATACCGACGAATGGCATTTTGAATACCTTCGACAGGGCTGGAATTACTGAATGGGTTCCAGCTTCGCAACCGTTTGATAATCGCTTTGCGACGGGAAGGGGAATCGGGAATCCACTGGCCGCGATAGCTGCTGAACATATAATTGCCCATATCGTTCATCACCTGAATGCCTTTGACTTTGGGGTAAATATTCAGGGTGGCAATCAGTTCGTCAATGACTCGCGGCCAGGCGTAATTGTACATACTGCCTGAGGTGTCGATGATAAAAATAATGTATTCGCTGTCGACCGGAATACCACCGACCAGACTGTTTTTGGATTGATGGTCGCGACCGAGGAGGCGTTCCATTTCCTCGTTAAGATCCTGACGGGCCAGTTCCAGGCGAGCGCGAATTTTATCGTCGGCGGCGGATGCGTTGGCCAGTTCCACTAACTCACTTTCCAGTTTTTGGCGTCTGGATTTTAAAATCGCAAGACGAAGAGTTTCTTCATCCAGTTGTTCGGTTTTGGCGTTCAAATCTCGATTTAAAATGCGGGTTTCACCGCGAATCTCGAAGAGTTCCTGTTGCAGCTTTTTCAATTGCCCCTGCTGCTGAACTTCGCTGACTTCCAGCGCGCCGGGCAACGAGGTCTTGGTAATCATCAGTAGGAGAACAATGGCACCAAAGCCGCAGCATATAACGTCCAGAAACGAGACATTAAAATCTTCACCTTGGCGATCACGACGTCTGGAGCTACTCATGGCCAATCCTTCGATGGGCTCATAAACGAGCCTTTGCTGCGTTGGGCGAGCTGCCAATAGGCTGCAGCGGCTAATGTGTCGCCTTCCATTGGGGCGAGAATAATGTTCATGGGAATACCACGGGGCAGTGCACCGACCGCCTGATTATACAAGCGCATACGGCCGTTACCGTCGATGGTTTTTCCTCTCGGTGGGCTTTTGCCCTGAGTGGGCAAGCCGTCGGTGATTAAAAAGACATTGTCGGGCAGTTGGCGAAATTCCCCCAAGCTGCTGAATGCTTTGATCAGGCTGGTGCCCTTGCTGGGGGTGACATCGCCAAGGGCGTCCAGCGCCTGCTGTAGCTGGCGACGATTACTGACCGCCAACCACTGGCTTTTGGTATTGGGCAGCAGCGGTTTAACTTCAGTATTAAAGGTATAAATCTGGTACTGGCTATTGACGGGAAATTTAGCGACCAGCCATTCTACGGTAGCCACCGCTCTTTGCCATTTTGCTGCTGCTCTTTGCTGTTCGGGGCTCATGTTTCGGCGGCGAATAATGTTAACCAGCGTTTCGTCCAGCATACTGGCCGAGGCGTCCAGCAGAATCACAATGCGCTGACCACCCAGTTTCAGGCCGGTTAAATACTGGCGGTTACCCTGGCCAGTAATCTCCCGCAGATCATTGCCGCGCTCGTTTTCTTCTTCGAGTTCCTGTTTACGCTGCTGGAGGCTTTGAATTTCTTTTTTGAGTTGATCGAGCGTCGCTTCGTCGGAAGTGCCGAGGTCCGCCAGGCGAGTGCGAGTGGCTTTAATATCTTCATTGATCTGTCGTGCAAGCCCCTGAGCTTGCAGCAATTGTTGATCAATATCCGACACACTGTTACGTGCCCGTACGCGCAAATCCTTGGCCGCTTGGATATCCTCATTGAGCATATTCACTTCGGCGCTAAGTTCGGTAGGATTTTCCAGTTGCTGGCGATCAATGTCGTGTTTGATGATAAGAAAAATCAAGGCTACGGCGCCAAAGCCGCAGGACATGATATCCAGGAAGGATAAGTTAAAGGTTGTGAACTTGCGCTTGCGAGCCATGGCTAACCGTTTGCCTACTTAAGAGGGCGATTGTTCACGTTGGCCCAACTGCAAATTGCGCAGCAGATGGGTGTCGCAGTAGTCCTGGGTGTCGAGCACCAGACGTTCCTGCATCAATTGCAATTGATGGGTAAAGAACATAATAACGATGCTGATCACCAGGGCGATAAAGGTCGAGTTAAAGGCAACGCCGAGGCTTACGGTGACGCCGACGATATCGCCTTCAACGGCTTTATGGGCTTGGCTCAAGGCTTCACCAATACCTCGCACGGTACCGATAAAGCCGATGGACGGGATGGCCCAGGCGATATAGCGAACCATAGCCAGTTCGGCATCCAGACGATCTGATTCGGTTTCACAGGCCTCTTTTACCGCCGTTGCCGCATCCGCCATCGTATGGCTGGAACCAAATCGTCTGAGGGCTTGCAGAAGCGCCCGAGGCAGGAGATAGCGTTGCTGCTCGTTAGGCAAACGCTGTAGTGGGTCAATTAAGCGATCGCAATCTTCCACACGAATGGCCGAGTTCTCGCTGATATCCAATAGATCCAGTTGCAGAAACTGTCGTTCTTTACGACCTTGCCAGGCCTTAAAGGCCATGATCGACAGTGCCCAGAACATCAAAATAAAACAGGCTTCCTGTTCATAATCCCGTAGAACCACATAAAGCGATCGTTCTACCACAACGGTTTGGCCACTGGCCTGCATGGCCGCCTGGGCCTGCAAAATAGCGTCGGCATTGGGGCGAATCACGGTGACGAAGATCGCGTGCACGATTATGCTGGCGATGATCAGGGCAAATACTTGGAATAGAAATTCAGAACCGTTTCTGCGCATGTTGAGTATCCTGTTTGTTGTTGGGCTCCAGGGCACATTGCAACAATGTGCCTATTGGAACGGCTCTCGTTTATATGTCGACCGGAAAGGCCACCGGCAAGTCTTCCGAAATTTCTTCCGTGGGAACAAAACGTTCATTGTTTTTTTTGGTTTTGGCCTTAGCCTTGTCATTCGTTTTGGTTTTGGCAGTGCTTTGTTTCTTTTGTTCCGCTGCGCTGTCCTTACCATCTTGTGCGCTGCTGTTGTCCTGCTGTTGTCCCATTGCGATTCCCGTGACAAGTAGCAAGCTCAAGGCGGCGGTTTTCAGAAACAGTTTTTGGGGTTTTATAAGCGCTAACATAATTTTGCTCCAATAATTACTTTAGAGAGCACTGCGGGCAATACGGAAACCGACATGGCGTTTTCCTTTGTCGCCGTAATCGCGGAAGGCCAGGCGCAGATCGCTCATGGTTCCGCTGGTCCAACTCGGACCTCGAATGACTCGATAAGTGCCGGTTTGTTGCCCCATCGGATTGTGTTCCTGCTGTTGGCTCAAGCCGGTTTTGATTCCGTATACATCGTTGACCCATTCCGCCATATTGCCTCCCATGTCGTAGAGGCCTTTGCTATTGGGGCGAAACTTGCCGCTGGGTGCGCTGGCGGCATAGCCATCATCGTAGTTGTTGACAATATTGCCCACTTGGGCGGCGCCGGCGCGATCGGCGTAGTTACCATTGTAGTTGGCTTTATTGGCAGAATGCTGCATGCGATCACCCCAGGCGTATTTTTTCATCTTGCCATTCTCATAGCGCGCGGCCCAGGCCCATTCCGCTTCGGTTGGTAAGCGATAGCCATTGGCCTCAGGATTAAACCCTACCACTTTGCCTTGGCTGACTTTATAAAAATTGTTTAACTTTTCCCTCTTTGACAACCAGTTGCAGTAAAGGGCTGCGTCCTGCCAGCTGATATTGGCCACGGGGTAGCTGTCGTTATTCAGACTGACACCCTTGCTGTGATTGGAATTATGATTCTGCTTGAATTCGCGAAACTGCTTATTGCTGATTTCATGGCTTGCCAGATAAAACGCCTTATCCAGTTTAATACGCCTTTGGATCTCATTGGCTCGGCGCCCTTGATCCCGGCGGGAAGCCCCCATGGTGAACTGTGCATTGGGTTTAAAGAGTTTTAGCAGTTGGCCATTCTTGCTGCGATACTCGTTTTTCAGATTGGCGAATTTCTGCTGTTCCAGAGTCAGCAATTTGATATCCAGTTTTAATGGGCGGCTCTGGCTTGGGGTTACCCGGCGGCTCTGGCTGGCAAAGCCGGGCGCTTCAAAACGCAGGGTGACAGGGTGGCTGGGTAATTTAATTCGACCTTGTTTGTCCAATGTCAGACGTTTGTTTCCAGCAAATACTTTGGTGTTGCCGGGCTGCAAGCGAAAACTCAATTGGCCGAGCTGGGCATTGAGTCTTGCGTGTAGGCTTTTGGTTTCTTTTTCTTGCAGGGTAAGGTTTTGGCTAAAGCGCTGATAGCCATCTTTAAACAGTTTGATTTTCTGCAACTCTCCAGGCGCTAAGGCAATGTTCAGGGGTGTTTGCCCTCTAAATTGTCCGTTGATTGTGACGTTTGCGCCGCTTGGGTTGGAGCTGAGTTTTAAACTGGCGTCCGCCGGCAAAAGAGGCTCGAACGCCAATGTCACTTCCTGTTGAGCCAGCAACTCTGCCCACTGACATTGGGTTTTAAAACCTTCCAGTTCTAGGCAGACGTCATAATCACCTATCGTCAATGGCATTGCTTGAGTGCTGTCGTTGAAGAGCGTGTCATTGAGCCGCAGCTGTGCACCTTCGTTTTCGTGTTGGACCTTCAGAAGGCCGTAGTTTGCATCCAGTGAGACATTGAGTTTCTGGGTTTCTGCCATTCCTTTAATTTCAAAAGCCTGTTCTTTGGCGAGATAGAATGGGTGCGCAATTTGAAGCAGGTAATTACCGGCCGGGATTTCATCAAAAAACCAATAGCCGTTTTCAAACACGGCCTCATGCTCATCGGTATCGTTTTTAAGAATGGCTTTGGCGGCTTCGACAATCTCCTGGCCTTGCCAGGAATCGCTGATGCGCAGTTGCAAATCTCCTGGCAGCTTTGTCATGACGATATTCAATTCCAGGTTGTCATCACCGAGCTCAAATTCTTCACTGTAAGGGTAGTAACCAGGTGCCTGGGCCTCTACCTGATACTTGCCGGGTAGCATTAAGACATCCTGGCCAAAGGGCAGTTTCAGCCAATGTTTGATGTGGGTTTGTGCATAGCCGGGCTCGGGGCGGATTAATATTGCGTTCGCCGAGCTGAGGAACCAGGCAAGTATCAGGCTCAGAATCAGAAAAACCGCAATCAATATCTTTCGGCCACGGCTGAAGCGGGGCTGATGTTGAATGGGTTTGAACAACTCCTTGGCGGAGTTTTGGGATGGCTTGTTATCGTTCAAGTCAGTGTCCTGGCACAATGTGTTTTGCTTACAAACACGCGATTAATACAACGACCAATGCAAATACGTTTTTACACCAAGGTCGAAAGCGTCATGGCGAGCGGGTGTAAAGTGTAGATCCGTTTATCCTGGTCTCGGGTGTTTCAAATGATTTCCTGGCAAACCACTTCTATGGGTGGGTTGCTTTTATTGAGATGAACTTCAAAATTCACTCGTACATCTCGATAGCCTTTTCGTTGTCCCAGCAGCGTGTATCGTCCGGGGGGCAGGTCTCGGCGAATTTGAGAAAATAAACCCAGGTTCTCGTGACGCAGCAGGCGAACTTCGGTTTGCCCATCTGAGCGGAAGGTAATTGCTACCGGAGTTTGGGCTTTAATCAAGGCCACCTTGAGTTCGGCGAGCTGTTCATTGAGACGTTCATCCGAGCTGTTCAGCTTGGCTGCATCATCCAGAGCGTTCTTGGCCCGGCTTTGTATGGTGCTGTCTTGTAAGGTTTCCGGCTTTTCCAGAAAACCCGAAAGCTGTTGATCCAATTGCAGTCGGGCCTGCGCTTCAATCAAACCGATTTTTGCCGAGACTTCAGCTGGGGCCAGTTTTTGTACCTGTTGATAGAGATCGACCGCAGCTTGCCAGTTTTCACGGCTGGCTGCTTTGCCTGCCGACGCCAGTTTACGCTTTATTGTCGCTTGCAGCTTGGCGGTTTTGGCTTCGCTGAGTGCCGAGGCTGCCGAGCTATCTCCTTGTTTAATTTGCCGTGCTTTCTTAAACCAGCGTTCGGCCTCTGAGTGATTCTGAGTTTCCAGGGCCTGATAGCCCTGGCTCATGGCCTCGGTGTAGTTTTTTTCGACGATGGCATTGGCAACGCGTTCAACCGCTTCCTGGCTGGTCTGGTTTTCAGGGTCCAGTTGTTGGGCCTGTTGATAGAGGCTTTGTGCATTGGTCCAATCCTGCTGGCGTTCGAAGCGTCGGCCTTTGCGAATCAGGTCGTATACTTCATCGGCGACCTCAATGCGTTGCAATAGACTTTCTGCGTCGCTCTTATGGCTCGCCAGACTGGTTTCCAGGTTGCTTGCAATTAAGGCGTCGTTTTTGGCCTGTTCAAGGTTTTGTTTCTCAAGCGCGAGTTGGGCGCTTTCCATATGCTGGGCGTACACCTCGTCAACCTGATCCAGTAATTGCTCCATGACTTGCAAGGCGCTTTCATATTGGCTCATCGCCAGTTCAAATTCCTGTTGGCGATAGTATTGATCGCCTTCTTTGGCAAACTCGGCGGCTTGTTGATAGCGATCTTCACCCCATTGCAGGACTTGTTGGGTCTCCAGGCTTTCCTGGCTTTCCAGAAGCTTGGCCAGGATATCCTGAGCAGCCCGACGTTGTTTGCCCAGTTGGGCATCTTGCCAGGGGGATTGTTTGAGCACTTTTTTCTGGGGATCTGCGGCTTCGCTGCTTGGGGTGTCTACCGCGACTTCCTGCTGGTCGACACTATCGGGTAACCAAAAGACGACGGCGATCAGAAGGAGGGCGAGAACGGAAAGGGTAGGGATAATAAAACGTCTTTTTGCAAAGAGGCCCTGACCTCGTTCCTTTTGCAAACTGGCAAATTGTGGCTTGTCTTGATTTTGCATGAATGTCTTTAGTTCTATTGAAGCCTGGAATTAGGGCCGGGGAACAAACTATTGCTTGTTTCCTGGCCCCGGGTGAATGCTCTAACTTTACATGGCCAGTTTGCCATTTTCTACGTCGTAGAGTTCTCTCAGGATCTGGCGCCACTGCTCGTACTGCTGTTGAACAGAGCCACTTAGGGTGATGGTGCGATCTTCAAGTTCGATCACCTGAGGCTGAATGGCGGCCTCAAGTGAATCGCCCAACTCGCGGATGGTTTCACTGTGCATATCGGCTTCCGCACGTTTGCCAAAGCCTTCCTTAATTAAATAACCTCCACCGCCGATGGCCACACCACCTGCAGTGCGTACGGCCCGGTTATTACTGGTGGCGGCGGCAATGCCTGCGAGTACAGACACAATACCGGCAATGGTTTGGTTTCGTGCGGATTCTTTGACTTCCCGCAGGTTAATCACCTCGGAATAAGTTTGCTTTCGCCAATCTCGATAGGGGCCATCGATTTGTTGAATAAAACTGCCGTAAAAATCCTGCAGGGTATCGATGTACAGATGATCACGCTCCCTGATCGTGCGTACGCGTTCCAGCATTGGATCGTTTTCGGCGGGTAGGCGTTCGATATGGTAGATGCCTTTTTTATCCTGTTGCAGCTGACCGCCAAAAGATTGCGGTGCAAAACTTTCTGCAAAGCGCAGTTCACCGATTAATCGTGTGCGGCGCAAATACTCCGGCTCCAGTTGTTTGCGATACTGCAAAAGATCATTGGCGATCTGGTGGTAGAGTGTTTGGAAGGGATCGGCCTTGCTGGCCGTTTCCCGGCGATAAGCGTAGCGACTAGCGACGGCTTTGTAGTCTTTGTCGTACCATTTGCGACCGGTGATGTCTTTTACGCTGATGGCCATTTCCAGCGTTTCGCCATCGGAATGTAAAATGCGACCGCTCATTTGAACATCCACTAATGTGCCCTGATTGGGAATCAAGCGCACCGCGCCCCAGGCTGAGCTGGCTTGCAGGGCATCGCGAATATGCCCGGCCATATAATGGGATTCCGCTTTGCGCACTTCGGCGAAGACCAGGCTGTCGTCTTCTTCAATCTGTTCGAGATTTGGATCGAGCAGTTCGACACCGACATCGAGCAGCTGGTTTTCAGGGATCTCGGCGGTTTCCTGTTGCAGCTGTACATAGCGTGTTGTTTTCACCGTATGAGAGGCACAGGCACTCAGAAACAGGCTCAATAGCAGGAGTGTCACCAGAGTCCGTGGCTTGTTTGACGACTGCATATTACTTTCCCGTGTTGGTCTTATCGTTGTTTGTATTTACGGTATTCTTCCCACAGTTTTTCGCGCAGCTTGGGATCTTTCTCGGCCATGGCGGCTTCGCGAATCTGGCGGGCGACGATATCGTCATCACTGCCATCGGGAATATCGTCAGGGACGGTTGGCAGATTGTTGCCCGAAGGGGCTCCGGGAGCGCCGCCCTGTTCGGGAGATTCATTCGGGGCCTGGCCATCACCTTCTTCGCCCTGCTGGCGACCGCCGGCTTGGGTTTTGGGATCGCCATAAGGATTGCCGCCGCCACCTTCGGAACCGCCTTCGCCGTCAAAGCCAGGCGCTTCTTGTTCCAATTGGTCTTCAGCGCCACGGCTGGCGCCTTCGGCGAGTACTTTATCTCGCTCGCGTAAAATCATCCCGTCATAGCGGCCAAAGGAACCTTCCAGCTCGGCTTCCAGGCTGGCTTGGCGTTCCGCGTTAGATTGCCCTGCTGTGCCGCCGCCTCCCTGGGATTCATCAAAGCTGACATCGTCCTGTTGGGAGCGGGCGGATGGGGAGGTGCCCTCCTGGGAAACGTCCGCGCCGGTATCGCTGGTCGGGTCGTATTGATCGTAATAGGGGCTGTCGAGTACTTCAACGGATTCGCCTTCAGCGCCGGGTTCACCAGCACTGTCGCCATTGTCATTCGGCCCGCCGGCTTGGGAGGCGCCTGGTTGAGGAGCACCCGGGCTGCCTCCAGGGTTAGCTTCGCTGGATCGTTCACCCTGGCTACCACCTGGACTGTTACTTGAGCTTTGACTGGAGGAACTTTGGGTCGAGCCCTTGTTACTGCTCTGGCTCGAGCTTTGAGAGCCTGAACTGCCCGAGGGTGAAGGGCTTGACGGGGAGCTGCTGGATGGTGGTTTGCTGGCCGGAATACCGCTGGGGCTCTGGCTGCTGGTTGATTGGGTCTTGCAGGCGGCCAGTGAAAAGCTCAGGGCGATCGCCAACAGGGCGGGCCCGGCCTTGCGAGGGAATTTTCTTGCTGTTGTTAATTTCATAATCGAACTCGTCTGGCGGCAATTAGACCATGGGAATTGGAGTCTGTACGACTGGGCAAGTTCCCCTGTTTACCTGATGCGATTGGCAATAAATAACACTCTGATGCCCATACTATTATGGAAAGCTAAAGCTTTGCTGAACATCACGACTGATTACAAAACGGCCGTCCTCATTGAGTGCAGGACGAAAATGGGTTTTACGCAGTTGCCGTTTTACTTTGCCCCTGAGTTTTGTATGGCTTTCTTCCAGCCGAATGTTTCTGGCACTGCCGTCCCGGCCAATATCAAAGGTGGCGATAATGTGCGCGCGTTCATGGCCTGGAGTGAAGGTTTCTTCCCATTCGGGCAATTCAGGAATAACCACTGGAGACTGAAACAGGGGAGGCATGCCTTCCGCATTCGCCAGGGTTCGAGCTTCCAGATACAGTTTTCGGGCAGTATTAAATTTTCCGAACAGTAAAAACCAATCGCCGCTGAGTGTCAGTTGTTTTATTTTTTCCTTGTCATTGCTGGCCTCGGTCAGCATGCTTTTCAAAACTTTTTTTCCGCTGACAAACACACTGCTGCGCAAGGCTTCCAGCTCCTGCTGTTGCTGCAGCTGGGGATCATTTGGGCCGGCGACAACAGAGAAGCCGCTGCTGCCTTCTTTTTCTCTGTTTTTCAATAAAAAATAGTTACTGGCGATAAAACCTTGTAACACCTTTGCCAAGTCTTCCTGATCGTGAGGGTGTGCGGACTGCTCTTTGTATATTTTAAAATATTGCTGGTACAAAGTTTGAGCGGCGGCAACATGGGAATCGTCAATGCGCCCGGTAAAGACATAAGCATGCAGTTGCCACTGAGCCAGACTGAGCAGCATTTTTAAATGCTCATCCGGTTTTTCTGTGAGGTAACGATTGGCGAGCCAGTGGCGAAACTCCTGTTTTTCTCGGGCATCGCTCCACTGACCGGCAGCGACCAGATTTTCAACCAGGAGTTTGGCCGCTGGCATTTGTTGTTCGCTGTAGAGTCCGTGGTTAATTCTTTGAACCTGCATTGCCTGACGCAAGAGCTTGCCGGCTTCTTCGTATTGTCTGGCGCCTTGATAAACCTTTGCCATTTCCAGAAGTACTTCACCGCTGGCAATCGAAAAATTACCGGATTCCTCATGGAGTGTTGCCAGACGGTTTTCGAGTTCATCGAGCTGCGCTTTGGCTTCGGCGGGAAGTGGCAGTTCGGCACCGGTCGGAAGGGGTTCTTGCTTATTTTCGGGTGTTTCGACGGTGTCGCTGGTGGTTTGTTTGTCTTCAATTGCCGTCTCATTGGCAAATTCGACTTCAGAATATGCTAGGCTAGCGGCCGAGCACAATAGGCTGCATAAGAGCAATCGAGATAAGGGGCCTGTTTTGCTTGGCATGAGACAAGTCATCGCTAATCCTCACTGGTACGCTTTACAGGTGCTACAAGTACAACGGGTGCTACTCAGGGGTACTCTACAATAGGTGCCGCTCATAGATATCCCACTGAGGTCACGATGTTTGTTCTTTTTGCAGGAATCCTGTTGTTAGCAGCATCCGATGTAAAACCCGGGCGCACTAGCACTATAGCAAATCAAAGCGGCGCTGTACTTTAGAAATTGAGACAGAACGTCTGCTGATATATTAAGAAATTAACAATGACTCAACAATCCAATCACGTATCCGAAATCGTTTTAACCTTAAGTTGCGATGATAAGCCCGGCATTGTTGCCGCTGTTGCCAATCTATTTGCCTTGCAAGGCTTTAATATTCGTGAGTCTTCCCAGTTTGAAGATGTTCACAGCAAGCGCTTTTTTATGCGTACCGTGTTTGAGGCCAGTGAAGGCGCCAAACCCCTGGGCGATATTAAATCCGCATTCAAGGCCGTTGCAGAGCGTTATGATATGCAGTGGTCGCTGTGTGATGTTCATCGCCGCGCACGCATTGTTATTGCGGTATCCAAATGGGGGCACTGCTTGAACAATTTGCTCAACAGCTGGAAGCGTGGCAGTTTGCCCGTGGACATTGTTGCGGTGGTTTCCAATCACGAAGATATGCGTGAGTTGGTTGAGTGGTATGACGTTCCTTATCACTATATGCCCGTCAGTCCGGACAACAAAGCTGAGCAGGAAGCCCAGATCCTGGAATTGATTGACGATCAGGATGTGGATCTACTGGTGCTGGCGCGCTACATGCAGATTTTGTCATCAAATATGACCGACGCTTTAAAAGGGCGCGCGATTAATATCCACCATTCCTTTTTGCCGGGTTTTAAAGGTGCCAAGCCTTATCATCAAGCTTACGCTCGCGGCGTAAAGTTGATTGGTGCAACGGCGCATTTTGTCACTGAAGATTTAGATGAAGGGCCGATCATTGAGCAGGATGTTGAGCGGGTCAGCCACATTAATGAACCGGAAGAGTTGGTTGAAATTGGCCGGGATATAGAGTCAAGGGTGCTGGGTCGAGCAGTACGCTGGTTTGCTCAACAAAGAATTCTGCCTAATGGCAACAAGACCGTGGTCTTTAGCCGTTAGTGAATAGAAAAGCTATATAAACAAAGGCGCCGTGTCTGGGACAGGGCGCCAATCGTTTTTAAACGATGTATATCCAGCTGAATTAAAGCGGAACAACGTTTTCTGCTTGTGGGCCTTTTTCGCCCTGGGTAACAACCATGCTTACGCGCTGGCCGTCTTGCAAGGTGCGTCGCCCTGAACCTTCAATTGCACTGTAATGAACGAACACATCTTTACCGCTTTCTTGCTCAATAAAGCCGAAGCCTTTTTCATCGTTGAACCACTTAACGGTTCCTTCAACTGGACTGGACATATCTCTCTCTTTCTTCGTGTTGCTCCGCTTCTGCGGATCCAGGGCCTCAATCATTGAGGCATTTACCAACCTGGATTGGCTGGATTCATGTAAAAACGACAGGCGAATGAACTACAGCGAATCGCTTTCACCAATTTTTACGTACTCGCACCTTATTATTGTGGTTTTGGCTGCTGCGATCAGAGAGGACCTCAGTGGCACAACGACTACTTTGATGCACGGATTCTGACATATAATTTCCCTGTGGGGAACTCATTCTGCCTATACAGGAAAGATTTTTGCCAGATCAATGTTTCATTTCGATGACTTGATCAACAAATCCACCATACTAAGCCCTCCCAAGCGGTTGACTATTACTCAAACCTCTGTGTGAATTTAAGCGATTTGATCACCGTTCACGCCTTTCCATGCTTCTGCATGAGTCAAAAAAGTCATTTTTTGTGACAGAGTTAACCTTCCGGCGTTACAAAGTAGACAGCGGAACCCGCAATTTACCCACAAGTCAGCGCAAAGCCCCAATTTTGTGCATTGCATGGAGCAGTAAAAAGGGAAGGTTGCCAACCCTGTCATAAGCCGGAAAACATAGTCAAAAGAAGTCTCACGGATGGGCCATTTGACTGGGTAACAACCGTAGCAATTAGTGGAACATAATCATGCTTACTTTGACACGAAAAGCCGGTCAAAAACTGATCATAGGCGATGATATTTGTATAGAAATTGTGTCAATTTCAGGTCGCCAGGTGGCTGTTGGTGTAAGTGCCCCCGACTCAGTAAGAGTTTATCGCGAAGAAATTGCACCCGAAGGTCTGCTGGAAAGCATTATGAGCAGCTTGAGCAAAGAGAAGTCGGGCACCGCGAAAAAGTGATGCAGCGGGCCAACGCTATTAACAAGCGCTATTGAATTGATCCAAGGTAAATGCGCCAATAACACTTGATCGTTATTGGCGCATTTTTTATGGCTTATTGAACCTCGTTGATTGCTTCCTGCAAGGCATCGAAGATCTGATCGATGTGGGATTGTTCAATAATCAGAGGCGGCGACATCATGATGGTATCGCCAGCCGCACGAACTGTAATTCCTTTTTCCAAGGCTTTTGCCGCAACACTCTGAGCGCGTGTCAGGCCATCGATGCCATTCGCGGCAGGGCCACTCTTAAAATCAATCGCGCCAACCAATCCCCAGTTACGAACATCGGTAGTGAACTCGCTGTCATCCAAACGATGAATACCATCTTCCCAAGGTTTGGCCATTTCCCCGGCACGCTGGAATAACTGCTCGTTCTTGTAGATATCCAGAGTGGCCAGCGCCGCCGCGCAGGCAACCGGGTGGGATGAGTAGGTATAACCGTGGAAGAATTCAGGTGCGTTTTCCGGGCCCTGCATAAAGGCATCGTGAACATCCTGGCTGACCAGAACCGCGCCCATTGGAACGGCGCCATTGGTCAGGCCTTTGGCGGTCGTGATGATGTCCGGAGTCACGCCTGTAACACGTGCAGCAGAACCGTCACCCAGGCGACCGTAGGCCGTAATCACCTCATCAAAAATCAGTAGGATATCGTTGTCGTTACAGATCTGACGAACTTTTTCCAGATAACCTTTAGGTGGAATAATCACACCACCGGCACCGGCCATTGGCTCGATAATAACCGCCGCAATGTTGCTGGCATCGTACATGGCGATTTGCTGTTCCAGTTCATAAGCCAGCTTGTCCGCACCATGTTCGCCTTGACCGCGACTGAACGCATTTTCTTCCAGGCGGGTATGACTCAAGTGAGACACTTCCAGGCCTTGACCAAAGACTGCACGGTTTGGGGTCAGGCCGGCAACCGACACACCACCCATGTTAACGCCGTGATAGGCTTTTTGGCGGGCAATAAAGCGAGTTTTGCCGCCCTGGCCGCGTTTACGCCAGTAGGCGCGGGCAATTTTCAGAGCCGTATCGACGGATTCAGAACCGGAGTTGGTGAAAAATACACGGTTAACGCCCGCAGGAGCAATTTCTTCGCTCAGGCGGGTGGCCAGCTCAAACGCTTTCTCGTGAGCAAAGCCGAAGGGGTTGGCGTAGTCCATTTCCAGCAGTTGCTTGTGAACCGCTTCGGCGATTTCCGGGCGGCTGTGGCCAGCATTGGTACACCATAAACCGGCGGTGGCATCAAGGATTTCACGGCCATCGGCCAGAGTCATGGTCATGCCCTGTGCTTTGGTGTAAATCTTGGGGTTCTTTTTAAAGGCCCGGTTCGGGGTAAACGGTAGCCAGTAGTGCTCGGTATTAATGGTGCTCATGGGAATCCTCACTCTAAAGTCCTGCTGCTATATCGTAAGCTATCAGGAAAAGTAATCAGTAAACCCCCTCAGAATAGGCAAGTTTAATGCGTCGGTAAATTATTATTTATCTATTTAAAGATTAAGAATATTCGACCAAAGGGGGAGGCGTCGAGCTATCTGTATAGCGCTGATCATATATTAGAACTGTCCGCATATAAGGGGAGGTGTCTAATAGGCTGAGGCTCACAAAGACCAGTTTTTACGCTTCAACCATATCAGGGCAATGATGTCGTAAATGCCATGCCAGATAATCACCATCAGCAGGCTGCCACTCAAGTGGTAAGCGTAGCCAAGCATCAGTCCCATAATGAAGGTGAACAGGAAGTACAAACGCGAAAGACCATGCAAGGCGGCAAATCCGAGAGACGCGATAACAATAGCGATTGCCGAGCCCAGGGAGTCGTTCCCTGAAAAGCCCATTATGAAATCCTGGAGAAATGCTCGAAACAGCCACTCCTCCGAGAGCCCGGCAAGTACGCCGATCACGGCTAACTGCCAGTTGTTCATATGTCCAATCATGGTGCCGTAGATTTCCAGATCCCGATTTAAGCTCTGGACCATTCGGGGCAGGGTTTTGTAAACCATGAACAGCAACAGAAAGCTGGCCAGAGCCAACAGGACCCCATAGAGAACAAAAATGGCATCTTCTATTTGCCAGTTTCCACGGTAGCCACCGGCGAGAACAAAACCCAACAGGGCGAGGCCGAGCTGGCTTTTTATGATCAGACTAAAGGAGATTTGAGGTATTTGGGGCGTGGCAACTTTTTTGTTCAAGTGGTTGTCCTTTGGTTTCGATCCTTTATTTTTGTTCTGTTGTTCTTGCAATGACTCTTTGGCTTAGCCAGAGGCCAGCAAGCTATTGAAATATCGAGGCACGACTTCTGTGGCCGGACCATAGTGTCCTTCATCAAACTGGCTGCCCGACGCTTCAAGATTCAGTTCGACGGTATGTGCACCATAGGCCTTGGCCATTTGTACAAAGCCAGCTGCGGGATAAACCTGTCCGGATGTGCCAATGGCGATAAAAATGTCGCAGCGCGACAAAGCCTGTTCGATTTCATCCATGAACATTGGCATTTCACCAAACCAGACAATATCCGGGCGCAGTTGTCCGGGGCTTTCACAACAGGGGCAGGGGTTCTCAACAGCAATGTCTTCCCGGCACTCGTAAACCCGGGCGCTTTGTTGGCAGCGGATTTTCAGCAGTTCGCCGTGCATATGCAGTAACTGCTGACTGCCGGCGCGTTCGTGTAAATCGTCCACATTCTGGGTAACCAGAGTAAATTCCCCAAGGCCGGCTTTGCTGTAGCGTTTTTCAAAATCTGCCAGAGCAACATGGGCGCCGTTAGGCTCTGCACTTTCCAGAAGGGCTTTGCGGCGCAAATTATAAAAGCGCTGTACAAGGTGCGGATCGCGGGCGAACGCTTCCGGTGTTGCAACATCTTCTACTCGGTGTTGTTCCCATAAGCCGCCATTGTCACGAAAGGTATCCAAGCCCGATTCGGCAGAGACGCCCGCACCGGTTAAAATAACAATGTTGCGACAATCTTTCTGATGCATGTTCATTGGCCTTTGGTTTACTGGTGAATGAACTTTATTCACCGTGTTTGCGCAGCTTTGATCAAGAGTGGCTGCTCCCTGGCCACTATGATACGCGCTATTGTTTTTATTTGTCATGGCTCGAGTTTTTCTGAAATGAACAAGACCTTAGGCGCTCGCAGTTATCAACGAATGGGCGAAGCTTTAACTATTATCGACGCGCAATTGGATGGGGATCTTGCCATTCGATCCATCTGTGAGCGTTTACACGTTTCCGAGTTTCATTTTCAGCGTCAGTTTAAAGCCTGTTGGAAGGTGAGTTTTGCCGAGTGTGTGCGTCTGTTGCGAATGAAACGCGCGGCCTATTGCCTGGTGTTTCGTTCGGAACAGCGAATCTTGGATATTGCTCTGCAAGCCGGCTATGACAGCGCCGAGGCATTTTCTCGGGCCTTTAAACGCTATTCAGATCAAAGCCCCAGAGACTTTCGGGAGCAGGCGAACTGGACGGCACTTACGCAAAAGCTGCAAACATTGGAAGCTGTCAGGGAGTTACAAAGTATGAACAGGCATTACACCGTAGAGATTGTTGAACGAGAAGAATTAGGCTTGGCGGTCTATCGTCATCAGGGACCTGCCTCGCGACTGGGCAATAGCATTGGAGAGTTTATTGCCTGGCGGAAATCCCAGCGTTTACCCCCAAGCGTGGCCAGAACATTTAATCGCTTTTATGAAGACCCGCGTGAATCGGGTGCTGACTACCGATTTGATCTGGCCTGTGAATGGCCGGTCGACAGAGACTGGACATCAAGCGTATCGATTCTGGAGGGCGAAACATTGCCCCTGGATTTTGAGCGTCTGCCGGCAGGTCGCTATGGAAAAATACAACATCAGGGCAGCGATGAGGCCATGTCCACTGCGATTGAATATCTGTATGAGCATTGGTTGCCGAAAAGTGGCGAGGAGGTGGCCGACGCGCCTTTACTGATCGAACGCTTGAGATTCTTTCCCGAAGTGCCGGAATCCCAAGCGCTTAATCACATTCTGTTGCCCTTGGCGTAACGCCTTATTGCTGGCTTAGGCGGTGTAACGCATCAACAGGGTGTAATCTGCATCGCCGTCCTGCAATTGAATATGCTCGGGTAAATCAACGGAAACCTGATGTCCGGAACCGGGTGCGGTTTCGGCATCATGGCCGTGTTTATCGCGCATGGTTTCCAGCGTAAAACTGTGATTGCCCCGGGGGCTGATCAACTCAAGTTTGTCGCCAACACTGAAACGATTTTTCACTTCCAAATGCAGACGGTTGCCATCGCTGCCATTCACTTCCGCGACAAATTGCTGGTTTGGATTGCTGGAAACCCCTTTCTCGTAATTCTGGTATTCGCTGGGTACATGGCGGCGGTAGAAGCCTTCGGTGTAGCCACGATTAGCGAGATGTTCCAACTCGGCCATCAAATTAAAGTCGAAGGGTTTGCCGGCAACGGCGTTGTCGATGGCGCGGCGATAAACCTGTGCGGTGCGGGCCACGTAATAATGGCTTTTTGTGCGGCCTTCAATTTTAAGAGAGTGGATACCCATTTTCACCAGGCGCTCAACATGTTGTACGGCACGCAGATCTTTGGAGTTCATAATGTACGTGCCATGCTCATCTTCATACGCCGGCATTAACTCACCGGGACGGTTCTTTTCCTGAAGCAACAACGGTTCAACTTCATTGACGCCGCTGGGGTCATAATCTTTGGGCGTATGGACCGCACTTAAATCATCGGTGTTAACCGGATTGTCACTGCTGCGAATGCCCTGGGGTTGATCAACGGCAATTAAGTCACCGGTTTCATTTTCCTTGGCTGTGTGAGCATTGTATTCCCAGCGACAGGAATTGGTGCAGGCACCCTGATTGGAATCTCGATGGGTCATATAACCGGAAAGCAGGCAACGGCCAGAGTAGGCGATACATAGAGCACCGTGAACAAACACTTCCAGTTCCATATCCGGACACTGCTGGCGAATTTCTTCAATTTCATCCAGTGATAATTCCCGAGAAAGAATCACACGGCTGATACCCTGTCGCTCCCAGAATTTCACTGAGGCCCAGTTCACGGCATTCGCTTGCACAGACAGGTGAACTTCCTGCTCCGGCCAGCGATCTTTCACCATCATGATCAACCCCGGATCCGACATGATCAGGGCATCAGGACCCATATCGATCACAGGCTCCAGATCCCGGACGTAAGAGCGTACCTTGTCATTGTGAGGTGACAAGTTAGAGGCCAGATAAAATTGCTTACCCATACCATGGGCTTCCTCGACCGCCGCCGCGAGATTGTCCAGCTTATTGAACTCATTGTTACGAACACGCAGGCTGTAACGTGGTTGCCCGGCATAAACCGCATCTGCACCATAGGCAAAGGCATAGCGCATGGATTTCAAGGTGCCAGCTGGGGAGAGAAGCTCGGGGGTAAACGGGGTATTCATAAAGCCTTATTTCTGTATGGGTTAATTCGGGCGCGCATTGTACGGCAAGCTGCCTAGATTTTCATCACCCTAAATGGTGGTGATTTTGCGGTGGCTGTTAGTAATGGCTAACTTTGCTGCCGCTGCCCGAGTTTGAGGGATTGACAATAACCCTACCTTTGATCGGTTTGTCGTCCGGCTCGGAGGAATTGTTTGAAGAATTGTTCTGTACTGTCGATAAGCACAATGCGGGTGGCTCGCTTGCAGTGAAGAGCCCGTCAGCCGGGGCATGGCGACCCCGGTTTACTATCGGTAGCGGCTATGGATATAGAGCAGGAAAACAAGCGTCTGCAGAGCACCGTAAAACTGCTATTACGGCGTATCGAGCAAAATCACAGTATTCAGCAACACTTTCATGCCTATGAATTTAAGTTGCTGGGTTGCCAGTGCCTGCGTGACTTATTGAATCTGTTGTTAATTGAAGCCCAGCGCCACTTTTCTTTATCCGCCGTCAGTTTAGTGATTATTGATTCCGATTACTCGGTTCGCGAGTTAATGGAGCAGCTTGATCTCAATGACTATGGCTCTGCCTTGCAGATGCGTAACGGCGTCGACTTTCTTAATACGCTCTATCCACAAACACCGGAAGTCAGTTTGGGTGAAATGGATGTGTTGACCGCCGGGCGAATTTTCCCAGGGGCAGGGCGTGTGGTTTCCACCGCTTGTATGCCACTGTTGAGGCAGGACAAGCTGATTGGAAGCTTGCATTTTGCCAGTGATTCCAATGAACGTTTTCAGCCGGATATGGCAACCGACTTTTTATCTCGCCTGGCGTCAATTGTGTCAGTCTGTCTGGAAAACTGCATCGGACGCGAGCATCTGAGTCGCCAGGGGAAAGTTGATATGCTTACCCAGGTGAACAACCGCCGAAGTTTCGAAGGGGAGCTGGAACGTGAGCTTGAGCGAGCCCAGCGCAATCAGGAACCCTTGAGTTGTATGTTTGTGGATGTGGATCACTTTAAACAGATCAATGATCAGTATGGTCATCAGGCCGGTGATCTGGTGCTTAAGCATCTGGCTTTTGAAGTGTCCTTGCAGTTGCGCAAAACGGATTTTCTCGCCCGTTATGGGGGTGAGGAATTTGTGGTGCTGGCTCCGCGTTGCCCACAAGCGGCGGCAGCCGGTTTGGCCGAGCGTATTCGTGCTGCCGTGGAGGCCATGGTGATTGATGTGTGCGGTGCGCAGAAAGTTCGGCCTACGGTATCGATTGGCCTGGCGACCTGGTGCCCCGAGCAGGAAGGACGCTGCGATTTGCAATTGGTTGGTCACGGCCTGTTGGCCGCAGCGGATGAGGTGATGTACGAAGCGAAGCGCGGTGGCCGTAATCAGGTTATTGATCAGCTTTTTGAGCTGAAGGAGCCGCTTCTTCAGGAAAATTCAGCTTCAGAAGATAACGTTTCGGCCAAAGCTTCCCGGTAAACCAAAAGGCGTCTTGCTTGTCGTCGTAGGCAATTCCATTCAGTACGGCATCTGAACTTTTCATCGATGAACCCAAGGCTTTCAAGTCCAATTGGAATTTGACGTCACCGGTTTGCGGATCGATAGCAATGACACGTTTTTCCTGCCAGATATTGGCCCAGATTAAGCCCTTGGCACATTCCAGCTCATTAAGATTCTGCCAAGCTCTGCCATTGTCGCTTGACGGTAAAGACAGCTCCCCTTGTTTTTGAAAACGGGTATTAAAGATCTGTAGGGTTCCACTGCCATTGCTCATGTAAATCGCATTGTCCATATGGCACAGGCCCCAACCTTCACCCGAATAATGGAATTGTGCCAGTGGTTTGAGTTCCTCGGTATCGAGCAGCAGACCTTTTTGTTGGCGCCAGCTCAGCAAGTAAAGGCGATCGCCGATGACAGTAAGGCCTTCAGCGAACCAATTGGCGGGCAATCGTTTTTCCAGGGCAATGGTCGCTTTCGGATACTCGCTTTTGCGAATAAATGAGCGGCCGTATCCACCGCTGCTTTCGTAAATAAAATCCCCGGCGATTTCCCAGCCTTGGGTAAAGCTGCGACTATCGTGTTTTTCTTCAGCGAGTATTTGGTAGTCCAGAGTTTCCGGGCTGGGCCGGGTCGCATCAGCAAAAGCCATTTGGCTTTGCAGGCAGAGCAGCGTGCTGGCAGCAAGCAGTATTCGCGAGTATGTACCTAACATTCGAAAAATAATGATCCCCGTGAGTGACTCAGGCTTTGACCGCAGGATTTGGACTTTTACGCCGAATCATATCACGGATCGTAAAGCGGGCCGGATTGAGGGCTTTGCGTAGCATTGCGCCCATTGGGCTGGGGGCTTGCTGAATCTGGCTCAGTAATTCTGCTGCGGCCAGTGGTGCGTAGCAGAGGCCACGGGAGCCGTAGGCTACACTGATGTAGAGCCCTTCATGATAACAACCCGGTGTGGGAATGGTCGCTTTGGCATTGTGTGACAATAGGGCAAAGCGCTCTTGCATGGCGGCTGCATCGTGAACCGGGCCCACCAGCGGCAGGTAATCCGGGCTGGTGCAGCGCAAGGCAACGCGACCACGCAGCGCCGGTTCATCCTCTGTGTTCAGTGCTGAAAACAGGCTGGGGCAATCGTCTTGAAGATGCTGAAAGTTTGATTGCTGCTCTTCGAGTCGCAGATCAAGAGTTCGCTCATGAAGATTAAAACTGGCGCCGAGACAGTGCTGACCGTTCCGTTCGGGCGCGATGTAACCCCGTCCACAGACCACCGTTTGCAGCTTTTCGCTCCCGGCGCTTGCCTCAATATAACTCACCTGGCCACGAACGGGCTTCAAAGGCAGCTCGGCACTTTGTTGAAAGCGCTTGGCGTCATTGGCATTGGCGATAACGACTAAATGGCTGGTGTTTAGAATCTGTCCAGAGGCATCCAGGCATTGCCATAGCTCACCTTTCCTCATGACATTCTCAACTTCCTGCTCGAAGCGAATCTCAATATTGGGGTGTTGGCAGAGCGCTTCACAAGCGCTGGCCGGGTTTAGCCAGCCGGCGTCGGGGAAATAAAGGCCAGGTTTATCAATGTCGATACCGCTGACCCGGCTGAGTTCTTCGGCCGGCAGTCGCTGAACAAAATCCTCCGTGGGTCCATATTGCGCCAGGTAGTCGAGCAGTTGTCCCTGTTGGGCATATTGCTTTTCACTTTGTGCGAGTTGCACAACACCACAGAGCTCGGCTTCAAAACTGCGTTCATTATTGGCCCCAGTGTTGTTCAGGAGTGCGCGGTAAAAACGTTGAGCGTAGAGCAAGCAGTGCAGATTAAATTGACTGAGGGTTTCCGGGCGGTGGGACAATTTTGCATACAGAACGCCCTGTGGATTACCGGAACCTTCCTGGGCCAAGGTCTTGTGACGCTCGAGTATCGTGACTGAATAACCGGCTTCGGCCAACGCTCTGGCATTGCAACTGGCTGCGATACCGCCACCAATGATGCAGACCTGCCGTTGTGTTTCCGTCGGGTTAATCTGTAAATCCCAAGGAGCCTCGTTCAGTTTGGAAAAAACGGAGCTTGGCCAACTTCTTTCTTCATTAGGTGGCCCTGTAAAGTCACCGGCCATCATTTCTCGTTTGAGACCGAAACCCGACGCCTTTTTCATATCAAAGCCGCGAGCTTGAAGGCTTTTGCGTACCGCCGAAACGGCAGTAAAGGTTGCCACCGTGGCCTGCCTTCTGCTCAGCTGTGTGATGCATTCCAGAACGTCTTCCCGCCACATATCAGGGTTTTTGGCCGGGGCGAAACCATCAAGAAACCAGGCATCGAATTGACGATTCTGCTCAAGAAAGCGGAGGTGTTTTGTGCGGCATAATTCCAACAGCCCATCAAGCACATCACCAATAAATAGCTGCAGCACAACACCGTTAAATTCCAGGCGGTGCCAGCCGGCTGCCGGAACACTGGGATAGCTTTCCCACAGTGCCTCTACCATCCCAGCGAGCTCTGGCCATTGCACCAGGGCTTTCTTTAACTGGGTGCGGTCGAGTGGGTATTTTTCAACGCTGTAAAATTCCAATCGCCCCGGGCTATTGCTTTGCTGCCAGACCTGCCAGCAGGCAAGAAAGCTCAGGCCGGTTCCAAAACCGGTTTCTCCAACGCGAAATACTTCATCTTTATTTAGAGCTGGAAAGCGTTCGGCCAGTCGACTTGGGCGAATAAAATTATGTCGGGTTTCTTCCAGTCCATCATCAGTGGAAAAATACACATCGTCGAATCGTTGGCAAATGGGTTGACGCTCTTCATTCCATTGAATGTCGGCAACCTGTTGGGTGTTGTCCCCGGAGGGCAGCTCCTGGCTCATGCCGATTGAAATTCCTTCATGATTTGCTGGCACCACTTGGCGATACGTTCTTCGCTCAAGTCAAATTCGTTTTCTTCATCCAGTGCCAGACCATTAAACAGAGTTTCATCTTCATTCAAGGCCGTAGACGCTTCAAAGTTGTATCCTTGATTTGGCCAGTAACCGCACATTTTGGCACCCAGTGAGGCAACCTTGTCGTGCAGATAGCCCATGGCATCCAAAAACCATTCGGGATAACCCACTTGATCCCCCAGACCAAAAATGGCGACTTTTTTTCCACTAAAGTGAATGTCGTCAATTGCGTCCCAGTTATCTTCCCAGTCTTCCTGCAATTCACCGTAATCCCAAGTGGGGATGCCGAACAGCAAAAACTCATAGTGTTGTGCTTCGCCAATATCTTCATCGGCGATATTAAACAGGGTCACTGTTGCCTGGTGTTTGTCTTGCAGTTCATTCTGAATTTTTTCGGCGGCAATTTCGGTATAGCAGGTCGAGCTGCCATAAAACAATGCGATATCAATGCTCATGGTTATCCTTGTTCACCTGTCCAGCTAACGGCTCCGGCAAATTCCAATTGGCGCCAGGCTTCGTACACCAAAACCGAGGCCGCGTTGGAAAGGTTCATGCTGCGACTGCCCACACACATAGGCAGACGCAATCGCTCAGTGATGGCGTCGTGGTAGCGAATATTGTCTGGCAGTCCACGGGTCTCCGGACCAAACACAAAAAAATCCCCCTCGGCGAATTGACACTCACTGGGTGCCTTGGTGGCTTTGGTGGTCAGCGCAAACAGTCGCTTGGGGTGGCAGCTTGCTAAAAAAGACTCCCAATTTGAATGGACTTTCATGTCCTTGTATTCCCCGTAATCCAGACCTGCACGTCGCAGGCGCTTATCGTCAATGGCAAATCCCAGCGGCTCAATCAGGTGGATTTGGCAACCGGTATTGGCGGCCAGGCGAATGATATTGCCGGTATTGGGCGGAATTTCGGGTTCAAAAAGTACGATTTCAAACATATTCAGACGCTATAGGTTAATCAGGGCGACATTCTACCTCTTTATTCCGGCGAAATTGCAATCTCTCACCTAATATTTAAGTAATGAGGCTAAAGATCATCTCAAAAAGTCCGATGTTATAAGCAATGAATGCACATCCTAATAACTAGGAATATTTGGGACAACGTATGGCTACTTGGTGGAAGCGCGCAAATCAACATCGCGCCTCAGCCGTAGGTTTGGTAAAACATGCTGAAGGTTGGGCGATCGCGAAAGTCAGTCTGCGTGAGCAGCAGGGATGGCAGCTCGATTCCTATCGTTGGCTTGTCAGCAGTGGCTCTCTCAATGACGATCGCAAATCCTTGCAGCTCATGGTGAAAACCATGGGGCTTAAAGGCCTGCCTTGTCATTACGTTCTGGCCGATGAAGATTACCAGCTGTTTCTGATGGAATCCCCAAATCTGAAAGGGGACGAACTGGTTCAGGCTATGGGTTGGCAGATTAAGGATCTGCTGCCTTATCCCGTGCAAGATGCCGTCGTCGATGTTTTTCAGGTTCCCCAATCCACTGCCAAAGCCGGTAAATCGATGGTCAATGTCGTGGCCGCTCCCCAACAACAGATACTGGATATTGCCAAAGAACTGGATGAGGTTGGATTGCGTCTGGAAAGTGTTGATATCTCCGAGTTGGCATTGGGCAGTGTTATGCGAATGAGCGGTGCACATCCTCGTGGTGAAGCTTTAGCAATTCTTCATCCGGGGCGCGGTGAGTTGCTGATGTTTTCCCAGGGGCAACTGGCCATGTCGAGAAAATTCGAATTGGCCTATCAGGCGGAAATTGATGAGCCGCTGCCCAGTGATCAATTATTACTGGAATTGCAAAGAACCCTGGATTACTACGAGCGCCAGCTCGGTCAGTTGCCACCGGCAAAAATTCGACTGGCGGGCAAACATCTTCATGAATCCAAATTGGATGAGGCGTTCAAGCAAGCTCTCAATATCCCCATCGAACTGCTGCAACTTGAGGCGCAGTGGGTTGCTTATCAGAATGAGGCTGAAGGCGAATTCAGTGCCTTATTGGCAACCGGTGGTGCTCTGAGAGGTTTGTTATCGACCGGCACTCTGGAATTACCGAAGGCTGCAGAAGCACACGCTGCTCAGACACAAGGAGCGGCCTGATGTCTGAACAACTTCAGCTGATCAATTTATACCCCGAACGCCTGCGGCCTAAAAAAGACCCTCTGGATTGGGGACATTTGCAGCTTTATGTCTTGCTGTTAGTGGGCGTCATGACGCTGCTGTATCTGTGGCAGTGGGGCACCTTGCAGCAGCACTATGAAGAGCAAGCCGTAGCGCGTTTGAATCAACAAGAGTTGGACAACAATCTGGCCAAGCTTAAGGCCAGCATCCCCGCAGGTGAGAAACAACGGCTGGAACAACGCCTGCAGCAGGAAAAGGAACGTCTTGCCTTGTTGCGTGAGAGCCAGCAATTGTATTTGCACAATGTGGGCGAGGAGAGGCGAGGCTTCTATAGGGCTCTGGCCGCCATCGCGAACAACTCAATTCCAGGTGTCAGCATCGAACGCATTTTGCTGGAAGGCAAACAGCGTCAATTGAGTCTGGCCGGGCAAGCCGCCAAAGCGGAATATGTACCTGAATATCTCCGCAGTCTGCAAGGCGAATCAGCTCTGCAAAATACGGTGTTTACCGAACTGCAAATGAACCGCGAAAACAGCCAGGTACTTTTTGCCATGGGCAGTTTAGTGGATGGGGCTAAAAAATGACTTACGCAAAGCAGAGCCCGGTTGAGCAGTTAAAACACGGCTTTGAGAAAAGAAATAGACGTGAACGCCTGCTAATTGTAGCGGCGGTGCTGGCGCTGTCTTATCTGCTGATTGAGGCCACTCTGGGTGCCTGGTTGGATGGCAAAACCAAAAAAGCGAAAAGCGATTTGCAAATGCTGCGCCAGGCGCAGTTGGAAACGGAATCCGAGTTGGCTGTTTTTGCGGCCAGTGAATTATCACGGAGTAATCAGGAACAGGAAATTCTGATCCGTCATCTGCAGGAAAAAAACGAGCGCCTTGAGAATGAATTGGGACCGCTTCGCCAGCAAGTGTTGAGTCGTCGGCAGTTTATGGAACTGTTGCGAGGTTTAGCGGAAAACGCCAAAGACATTCGCTTGGCCAGCTTGCGTGAGCTGCCCAAAGAAACCGAAGAGGCACAACAGGGAAGAGGGAAAGAAAAACGCAATCGAGTGCTGGATAAGCACCGCCTGCGTCTGAAGCTGGAAGGTGATTATCTGTCTCTGGCCGGCTTTCTGGCCAAGCTGGAACAAAGCGAGTGGCCCATTTTCTGGTCATCGTTGGAATATGAGCTTACAGCTTACCCAAGAGCCAGTATGAGCCTGGATTTATACACCCTGGCTCCGGAACGTGTGCTGCCACAACGTCAGGCAGCCGATACAACAATCGCTGTGATAGCGCTGGATGAGTGAGGTAATGCTGATGATCAGAAGACTTATGGGCTTAGGTATCGGAGCAATGTTTTCACTGTGGAGTGTTGCCGAAGAACTGCCAGCGATCAGCAAGAACCCCAGTTCCCCACTGGGCGGGGAAGTACGCCAGCATCAGCAAGAGACGCTGGTATTGCAGTCTTTACTGATTTCCCCCAATCGTCAACTGGCCCAAATCAACGGCCATTTGTTACGCCTGGGAGAAAAACTCGGTATTTATGAATTGATCGAACTGAATAAGGAAGGTGTGACCTTGCGGGCAGGTGATCGAGAAGTGGTATTGAAGGCCAGGAAATCGGCGGCCAAAACCAAAATCACACTGCGTTAATTCAGCATTTGAGGAATCGGGATGGACACGTTGAATAGAAAACTCTGCTTACTGATTGCAGGCGGTATGTTACTTAGCGCCTGCGCCAAAGTGCCCGAGCAACTCGCCGTAGAGAAACATATGCAGGCAGCCTATGAAGAGGCAAAAAGCTACGATGCTGAACTGGCCGCTGAATTAACCGAACAGTTAATGCTGGAAGATCAAAACGCCGGCGCAGATGAAGAAGAGCGCTTTGATATTTCTGTTGAAGGTGCGGCGGCAAAAGAGTTCTTTTCCAGCCTGGTTTCAGGGACGGGAACCAATATTGTGGTTCACCCTAAAGTGACCGGTCGCATTTCGCTGAATCTCAATAACGTCAGTGTGAGTGAAGTGCTGAATGTCGTGCGTGATATCTATGGTTACGAGTACCGAAAGAATCAGAGTATTTACACGATCTTTCCGGCCAGTTTGCAGACTCAGGTCTTCACAGTTGATTATCTGGATGTTGACCGTCAGGGCGTTTCAGATACCAGTGTGATTGTCTCCAAGATTAAATCACAAACCCAAAATAACACGGTGAACAACACGGGTAATAATAGCTCTGGCAAAGAGGAAGTTTCCGGTGCCCGCGTGAAAACCAAAACCCACAACGATTTCTGGCAGTCTCTGGAGCGTTCTATCCGTTCCATTGTCGGTGCTGGAATGATCGCACCCGGCGGCGAGAGCAATGGCCGTTCGGTTATGGTCAATCCCCAGGGCGGCATGGTGGTGGTAAAAGCATTACCGACTGAATTAGCGCTGGTCAGAGAGTTTCTGGAACGATCCCAGCTAAGTGTCAAACGTCAGGTGATATTGGAAACTAAAATCCTCGAAGTGCAGTTGAACGACAGCTTTAGCGCAGGCATTAACTGGAACGCGATTAACGGTCAGTTAATGCTCGCGAATAATGTCAGCACCGTCGGCGGCAATTTTGCGATTGAGGAATTCAGCGAAGGTGTCGGGGAAGTGTTTTCCTCGGTGGTCGGTGTCAGTGATATCACCAAGTTGTTGTCTCTCTTGCAAACCCAGGGCTCGGTGCAAGTACTCTCCAGTCCACGAGTGTCCACGGTGAATAACCAGAAGGCCGTGATTCGTGTTGGTTCCGATGAGTTTTTTGTTACCGGTGTGAGCAATTCAACGACGTCAAATGCTGCTTCGACAATCAATACACCCAATCTGGAACTGTCTTCGTTCTTCAGCGGTATTGCGCTGGACGTGACCCCGCAAATTGCCGAAGACGGAGATGTGATTCTTCATGTTCATCCGGTGGTAAGCAGTGTGACCGATCAAACCAAGAACATTACCGTAGGCGATCAGCAATTCAGTTTGCCGCTGGCCCTGCGCGAAGTTCGTGAATCCGACAGTATCGTGCGTGCCAAGCATGGTCAGGTAGTGGTGCTGGGAGGCCTGATGAAAGAAAACCTGGTGGACAGTCGTGGCAAACGACCTGTGCTGGGTGATGTGCCTATTGTGGATACTTTATTCAAGACCAAAAACTACAATCGTGTAAAAGCCGAACTGGTCATATTAATGAAACCCATTGTGGTTGATGACAAAACCTGGGCCGAGGAAATCCAGCGTAATCAGCTGAGTGTGCAGGCCCTGAGTGACGAAGTTCGTTCTCTATAGGGTGTGAATATTATGTACTTGAATCATTTTAAGTTGAACCAGAAACCATTTAATCTGACGCCTGATGCGGACATGTTTTATCTGGGTGACGCTCAGCAGAAGGCTTTGAATACCCTGGCCATTGCGCTTCAGCAGGGTGAGGGCTTTATCAAAATCAGTGGCGAAGTGGGTACTGGAAAAACCACATTGTGCCGCAAGCTGATGGCGATGATGGGTGACAACTATCATATTGCTCACATCAACAACTCATTTGTGAACCCCTGCGAGTTCAAATTATTGCTGGCCCATGAGCTGGGTATTGTGCTGAATCACGATGTACCGAGCTATCGAATCCTTCTGCATATTCAAAAGCAATTGGTGATGCTGGCCAGGAAAAACAAGAAAGTCGTACTGATTATTGACGAAGCCCAAGCGATGCCTCGAGATACCCTGGAGGCCCTGCGTTTAATCAGCAATTTGGAAACTGGCAAACGCAAACTGATTCAAATTATTCTGCTGGGCCAACCGGAATTGGATGAAGTGTTGGCGCGTAACGATATGCGTCAGCTCAATCAGCGGATTGCCTACCAGGCCGAATTAAAGGCGATGGATAAAGTTGATTCCATGAGCTACCTCGCCACTCGAATTCAGATATCAGGAGGGCATGAATCCCTGATGTCGAAGCAAGCCAGGGAACTGCTCTGCCGTTATAGCGCAGGAAATCCAAGAATATTGAATATCCTTGCCGACAAAGCCCTGATGTGTGCATTTTCTGAAGGGGATTTGCAGGTCGATAAAAAAGCCGTGAAAGCCGCCATTGCGGATAGCAATGCGGTTCTTGCCAAGCAAGGTCAGGCTTTCCCCCGCTGGGCGGTGGCGGCTTGTGTGGCGGCGGCGCTGATTATTCCAGGAGGTTTTGGCTTGTGGACTTAAACCAGCTGAAGGCGAATGTCGAGCAGGAAACGGCTAAGCAGTATTTCGCCAAACCAAAAGGAAAATCGGTCTCAGCGACGTCTTTCGGGGCGTTTCTAAAGTACGCCCTGGCGTCTGTTATTTTTGCAGCACTGTGCGTTGGCAGTTATCAACTGTCCAGAAGCATCAAAGCCGGAACTCCGGAATCCTCACGGTTTGCGGAAGAAGTTCTGAAAATGTCTGCGACGAGAGAACCCCATCAGGATGACCAGAGCCAGGAAGCCGAGCAGGCTCTAATTGATAGCATCCACGGACTGCCTGCGACGGCTGCCTCCGCACAAGGGGATTTTCTGAGCCAGATTCACAGCCACAATCAACATTACGCACTAGTCTCGACACCGCAATTGGTGTTGCCTGATGTGGACCGTGCCGAGTATCCGAGTCTTGCAAGGCATGAAGGTAAGATTATGCCCAAGCCGGTGATCGAGGCTTCGCAAGAAATACGTGCCGAAGACACCAAGGCTGACATACCCCCGGCCAATGTTACGGAGAAGGTATCGAATACGCGTTCTGGCAAAAGCACAAAGACAATACCTTCTGTGGCACTTGTTCAACAAACCTCGAATTCACCCTCGCCGGCTGAAGTTGACTCGGACGCAGCCGATTCAGGGCGGTTTAATATTCAGTATCACCATAAATCCAGACTCGCCAACCAGATTAAAGAGACACGTCGCTTATACACTCAGGGTAAGGCTGATCAAGCCATTGCTCAGTTGCAGATGTTGATGTCGGCCCATGGCAAAGACTGGAGCCTGAATAAAGCCTTATTGCATATGCTGCTGAAAGAGCGCCGTTGGCAGGACGGTGAGGTTCTGATTAATAAACTGCAAAAACCCGAGCGCAAGCGACTGGCTCAAGCTCAGTTGCTGCAAGCCATGGGAAAGCTGGATGAAGCTCTGTTTACCTTGCAGCGGGAAACGCCTTTGATTGATGACATGCCGGAATATCATCAGGCCATGGCAACGTTGGCGCAACGCCTGGAAGATTTTCCGGTTGCTGAAAAGATTTATAAGAAACTGTTGTTGATCGATAACGATAATGGAGCGTATTGGCTGGGTCTGGCCAGCGCCCAAGATGCCATGGGCAGTGCGAAAGCCGTGAACAGTTATTGGCGGGCACGACAGTTCAATATTGAGCATCGCGCCGTTTTGAAATACATCAACCTTCGCATCAAGGCTTTGAGTAAAGCGTCTTCGGCCGAAGAGCTGGCGAGTCGACAGGGAGCGGCACTATGAGTGTTCAAGCACCCAAGATCCGTATCGGTGACATCCTGATTGAACAGGGGGTGATCACAGACGCGCAACTGATGGAAGCGTTGGCCGAGCAGAAGAAAACCGGCCGAAAGCTCGGCCGTACGCTGGTGGAAATGGAGTTGGTTCAGGAAGACCAGCTGCTGCGCATTCTTTCGGACCAGCTTGGCATTCCCTATCAGGATCTCGATCAGTTGCAGCTTTCGGTAGCGGACGTTCAAAAATTGCCGGAAACCCTGGCGAGGCGCTATCGGGTTCTGTGTCTGGGTGAAAAGGACGGTGCCATGCAAATTGCCATGGCCGATCCAAGTGACATTTTTGGCCTGGACGAAGTCCGCAAACATTTTAATGGCCCGGTCAGTTCCGTGATCGCCCGTGAAGGGCAAATTATGGATGTGCTCGACAAGGCTTATCAGCAAACGGATGAGATCGCCAACCTGGCCGGCGAGTTGGAAGATGAACTGGCCGAGAATGCGGTTACTGTCACTGGACTTCTGGGAGAAGTCGAAGAGAGCGATGCGCCGGTTGTTCGTTTGCTGGAAAAACTGTTTGAAGAAGCGGTTCAAAACAAAGCCTCTGATATTCATATTGAACCGGATGAAACGGTCTTGCGCATTCGCCGCCGTATTGATGGTGTTCTGTACGAGCAGATTGTCAACGAGAGCAGTATCGCGGGCGCACTCGTGGTTCGACTGAAATTGATGGCGAGCCTGGACATTTCTGAAAAGCGTTTGCCCCAGGATGGCCGTTTTCATTTGATGGTACGCGATCATAAAGTGGATGTGCGTTTGTCGACCATGCCGGTTCAATACGGCGAGTCGGTGGTGTTGCGTATCCTCGATCAGACTGAGGGCATATTGCCTTTGGACAAGGTCGGCATGACCAAGATGCATACTGAACGTTTCCGATCCTCGATTCAGCGCCCCCATGGTTTGATTCTGGTAACGGGCCCGACGGGCTCCGGTAAGACAACCACACTTTACGGTGCAGTCAGTGAACTGAACAGTGCCGATAAAAAAATCATCACAGTTGAAGACCCCGTCGAATACCGCCTGCCGCGAGTCAACCAAGTGCAGATCAATGAAAAGATTGGTCTGGATTTTTCGACAGTGCTGCGCGCAACACTGCGCCAGGACCCGGACATTCTTCTGGTGGGTGAGATTCGAGATGCGGATTCCGCTGAAATCGCTATGCGGGCTGCTATGACGGGACACCTGGTGCTCTCCACGTTGCACACAAACGACGCTTTGAGTTCAGCCCTGCGATTGGTGGATATGGGCGTTGATCCCTATTTGGTGGCCGCGTCTTTGAAAACCATCGTGGCCCAGCGTTTGATTCGTCGGGTGTGTCGAGCGTGTTCTGAACCCTATGAGCCCAACGATGCCGAGTTGAGATACATCGAAAGCTTACTGGGCACTCGTGAGCAGGATACCAGTCGTATGAAAAAAGGCAGTGGTTGCGCCAGCTGCAATCACACCGGTTATCGCGGACGTATTGGTATTTTTGAAATTCTTGATGTCAACGAGGCTATGGCGAAAGCTCTGCGCGGTCGTGATGTGGATGGTTTTAATCAGGCCGCGATTAAACAAAAGAATTTTATTCCCCTCGGGCGTAGTGCTCTTGCCTATGCGTTACAGGGTTTGACTTCCCTTGAGGAAGTGATGCGCATCTGCGCCATGCTCGACGACGAAAGTCAGTTTATTGAGGCGCACTAAGTCATGGCCAGCTTCTCTTACATAGGGCGATCATCCGACGGGCAGAAGTTGACGGGCAGCTATGAAGCTGCAAATGCGGAGTCTGTGGCCAGCCGTCTGGCTGAGCGCGGAATCATCCCTCTGGAAATTCATCCGGAGGAAGAGAAGCAGAGTTTTGTTGACAGCTTGAACGAAGCGCTTGGTCTGGAGCGTGTCGAGAAGCAGGAAATCATTATGTTTGCCCGGCAGATGTATACCATCAGTCGTTCAGGCATTCCTTTGATTAAAGCCATTCGAGGATTGGCGTCGACAACCAAACAGCGTTCTCTTGAAAAAGTGTTGCTGTCTATTGTTGAGCAACTGGAATCGGGTTCCAGTCTGGCCAATGCGCTTCGGCGTCACCCGACAGTGTTCGACAATATGTTTGTTTCCATGGTGGATGCGGGTGAGAACAGCGGCCAGCTTGAGCAAACCTTTAAGCAGATTGCCGAATACATTCAACAGGACATTGACAATCGGAAGCGCGTATCAGCTGCACTTCGCTATCCCAGTTTCGTTGTCATTGCATTGAGCATTGCGATTGCGGTAGTGAATATAAAAGTGATTCCCGCCTTCGCTGAAATGTACCAAAAGTTTAATGCACAACTGCCTTGGTCAACTAAGCTTTTGATAGGGATGTCCGATATTTTTGTGCATTACTGGCCACATATTCTGGCGGTGATAGCGGGATTGGTTTTGGTTCTTCGGCAACATTTAAAAACCGATATCGGTAAACGCCAATGGGGTCGATTGAAGCTGCGTCTGCCGATTATCGGCTCGATCATCCAACAGGCATCGATGGCGAGATACGCCCGTGGCCTGGCGTTGATGTTGCGTTCCGGTGTGCCGATTAATCAGTCATTGGGTTTGGTAGCGGCTGCGATGGATAACTTGCACCTGAGTGAACAAGTTTTGCAAATTCGCCGTTCGGTAGAGCGCGGTGACAGTTTATTACAGGCCCATGGTGGCGTTGGCATTTTTACACCGCTGGTACTGCAGATGATTGCGGTTGGTGAGGAAAGCGGTCGGGTGGAAGAACTCTTGGATGAAGTGGCTTTATTTTATGAGGAAGAGGTCGACTACGACCTTAAACGCCTCAGCGCCAAGATCGAGCCCATTATGATTGTTGTTATGGCGGCATTCGTTATGGTGCTGGCGCTCGGAATTTTCCTGCCTATGTGGGATATGTTGTCAATACAAACACGTTGAGTAATTTTTGGTGAGAAGGCCTTCGGGCTTGGAGGATGTTATGAAGATGAACACAATACCCAGTGTAAAAGGTCAAGCAGGATTTACCCTGATTGAACTCGTCGCGGTGATTGTTATTTTGGGCATTTTATCGGCCACAGCGCTGCCACGTTTTGTGGATCTTTCCGATTCTGCGGAGCAGTCAGCTTTGCAGGGTGTGGCCGGGGCATTAAGCAGTGCGGCCGCACTGAATCATGCCAATAACCTGGCAAAAGATGCGGGACTGAGTACCGCCACCGTAACGGACGTAAACAGTTGTGGTGATGTTGTGGGCTTGCTTGAAGGCGGCGCATTGCCGAATGGTAAGTACAACGTTGCTGATACTGCCATCTCGACAGCAGAAGGGACGTCAGCGGCTTGCTCCGTGGTCTATGATTCGAACGGTGACGGAAGTTTTACAGGTGCTGATATCAACGCCGCGTTCACCGCGTATGTTGTGACCAACTGATTCTGTTGCGATCATGAAAAAGCCCGGGGGATTTACGCTCGTCGAGCTGGTCTCCATTATTGTGATACTCGGTATTATTTCTGTCTCCGTTGTTGGCGTCAGTCATAGTGGCGACCTCCAGCGTGTGCAGGCAAGTCGGGATCAGGTCTTGCTTGCGTTGCGCAGTGCCCGACATCTGGCGATGGCCAAGGCATCCAGCGATCGCGAGATCGAATTTATTGCCAACGCCTCGGATGACAGCATTGATCTGCGCGATGGTGGCAGCAGTATAACATTGGGTGGCGTGACGTATCCGTATGTTCTGGGGCAGGGTATTCAGATTACCGATGCGAGCCTGTCCTTCGATAAAATGGGGCGCAGCCCGGCAGCGACGATTTCCATCAGCACCTCAGATGCCAGCGTAACGGTCAGCGTGTCGGCAAACGGTGCTGCGCGATGACGCTTAAAACAATGCCAATACAACAGCGGGGCTTTACCCTAGTTGAATTGATTGTGTTTATCGTTCTATTGGCGATCGTGGCCGGAGCATTTTCCCTCAGCTTCAGTCAATTTAATCGCGACAGCATCGATCCTATTGAGCAGCACAGAGCTTTGCAATGTGCCAAGGCCAAGCTGGAAACCATTACTCTTTTGCGCTTTTCTTCCACCACCCCAGTGGGCGGCTTGCCCGCCTGTGGCAGTGGCCAGGAGGATGCTCAGGCTTGCGGTGCCATCGTCGCATCCACACTGAAAGATGATATCGGTGATTACCACGGTGAAGTTGATAACAGCCTTCAGGCTTGTTCTATCAGTGTTAGTGTGAGTGAAGGCACTGGCGGTTTGGCCGTAACGGGTTTGTCTTCATCGGCTGCTCAACTGCGCCGCATTGAAGTGCGAGCAACTGTTGGCAGCAGTGAAGTGGTTCTAAGCAGTTACAAGGGGAACTACTGATGAATCCTATTCCCCGTTCGAGAGCTCAAGCCGGCTTTACTTTGGTGGAATTGATCGCTGTGGTAGTGATTGTAGCGGTGATCGGGAGTCTGGGCAGTTCTTACTTCTTGCAGTTTCTGGAATCCCAAAAAGCCATTCAGGAACGTATCGATTTATTCAGTCGCAGTCGTTTGGCAGTGAACCTCATGGCCAGAGAGTTGGAAAATGCATTGCCAAGCAGTGTGCGAGCAACAGCTGGCGGTCAGTGCGTGGAATTTATTCCCGTCGTTGGGGGTGGCTTGCTGGAAGATGAAACTGCCACAAGCGCGAACGGGGCTTCGGGTTCATCCACGCTGGATCTGCTGGCCTACAGTGTAGATCGTGGCTCGGCTAATTTTATTGTGGCCGGTGGCGTAAATTCTGCGGATGTATTCAGCGGTGCCGCTTTGGCGGCACTGGCGTCTCCGATTGGGGTTGGTCAAGGTGGTGGCACCATCAATCTCGCTTCGGCAACGGTATTCGCGCAATCTGCCAGCAGCCGACGAGTGTATTTTGTCAGTGGCAGTAAGGCTTTCTGCGTTTTTCAGGGAGCGCTGTACGAATATAGCTCAGCATCCATTTCAGCCACGGGTTTTGTTCCGACCGCCGTTGGGACTTTGGTGGATCATGAGATCAGTTCCGGTGGATTTGCTGTGCAATCGGGTGCGCAAAACAACGGTGCTCAATTGAATGTGGATCTGGTCTTTGGCCAAGGTGGGGCACAATTTCCCAGTAACGACAGGATTTATATTCGCAATGTTCCCTAATCATTTTGCCGTTTACCGGGTGCCTCGAAAAAACCGTGGATTTATGTTGCCGCTGGCTCTGTTTTTGGTGATCGCGATAGCGGCGCTGGCCGTTGGTCTGAGTCGATCAGCATCGAGTGTGCCGTTTGTCGCTTTGCAAGAAGTCTTTAGTCAACGTGCTTTTTATGCGGCGGAAAGTGGTGCTAATTACGGTTTAAGTCATCTTTTGTTGCGTTCAGATATTAATCGAACGGATGGCAATACCGCGTGTACAGAGCTGTCGTCGGTAGCCATCACTTTCAGCAGTGATGGTTTGGAAAACTGCCGGGCGGTGATTTCCTGTGCAGTACAAAGCGGTTCGTTGAACGATGCGAGCTACTACACCATTGATAGTCAGGGCAGCTGTGGTACAGCACCTGTTGACGCGAGCCGTACGATTTCGGTAAGCGCCTATATTCCTGGCGAACCCTAATACCTTTCTTATTAATTTCAAGCTTTCTTTCTTATTTAAATTCAAGCTTTTATGTGCGAGCTTCTAAGCACAAGTATCCTTTCTTGTATTCGATATCTTCCAATTGATGCCGTTTGAAAATTGTTATTTGTCTGGGCTTTAGTTGACGAGTAAACAGCCGATATAGCCACTATAGTCTATTCTTAATGTTCTAAAGAACGGTTCTGAAACCTTCTCAAATCTTTTTGATATAGGAATGTGTGTGTTGCTGTCGCGGCTATTGCTTGTCTGTATGTTGTTCAATGCTCTTTTTGTTACGGAGCAGGCTCGTGCGCAGGTTATTTTCAGCGACAATTTCAACGACCAGAGTTATACCAATTTTCATTGGGATCAAAGTGGTGGCAATGCCTACTATTACAGTGGTCAGGCGGCTGAATCCGGCTTTGGTGTCGGCATCGGTCCTGCAACTTATATTTACACCATTCAGAATGTTCCCAGTAATGTCGAGAGTGTTCAGGTGACTTTCTGGTTTCGTGTCGGGCATAACAGTTTCAGTAGTCGTCCTCGAAACCAGTCCAGTTTTCATCTGTATTGGGATGGTGTTGGTGATGCCTTTAGCAGTTGGTACATTGTAGAGATTCATCGCGGTTCTTCCGGCGCTGGCTCCATTCAAACTCTGACCATCGACATTCCCAGCGAAAGGGTTGCTGAGCAAAACTATCTTCTGTTTTACAATCAGGGCAATCGCGGTTATTACCACATCGACAATGTTGTTATCTCCGGAACGCTGGGGCAGCAGCTTGACCATTTCAGCATCAGCAATACTTCCTCAAGCAATGCCAGTGTCTGCGCACCTCACGAAGTGTTGATTGAAGCAAAGGATGCATCCAATCAAACCCTGAGCGATTTTGAAGGTGATGTTGAAATCAGCACCAGTACTGGAAATGGCGATTGGTCAATGCCCAATGCCAACAGTCGTTTCAGTGCCATTGGCAGTGACAGCGGACGGGCAAACTATCGTTTTGCCAGCAGCGATAATGGTCAACTGCGATTGCGTTTGAGCAATGAGCACGCGGAAACTTTAACCATTACGGTGCGGGACCCGGCCGGTTCTGTCAGCAGCACCAGTGGCAGTATTACCTTTTCTGAAAATGCGTTTGTAACGGAATATAACGATAGCTTGAATGAAGACATTATTGCCTATCGCAGTCATGGTTTGCGCATTACCATGATGAAACGTGACAGTAATGGAGAATGCGGCGCTGCGCAGAATTATACTCGCAGCGGTGTTTATGTCAGAAAAGCCCCTCTGTCGGGTGATCCTGGAGGCTTGGACCCTCAACTGGTTTATGGCGCAAGCACCTCGAGTGTCAGTAACAGCTTTGCTCAATTGCCCATCTCGTTTTCACAGGGTGTGGCTAACGTACAGTTGCTGGCACAAGACGTTGGTCGTTATCGATTGGATTTTGAAGATCGCAGTAACAGCTTCAGTGATTCCACCATACAAGGGCAGAGCGCGGACCTTTCTATTAGGCCATTTGCCTTTTCAGTGAATGTCCCCGGCAGTTCCAGCAGTATGCTGGCCACGGCTCCGGTGTTTAGAAAAGCCGGTGAGGATTTTCCTGCGACCGTTAGCGCAGTGGGTTGGCAACCCAGTGACGATGTGAACAACGATGGTATTGCCGACGGACACAATGATAACGATCCCCTCAATAATGCCGTTCTTGACAACAATCCAGTCTTAAGAAGCTTTGGCACAGAAGGACCGAATAATACCGTAGTCTTGTCTTCCCGTTCCCTGGCGCCCTTAAATCCGAATCATCAGGATTTGAGTGGGGATACTACGGCTGCTTCCTTCAGCAATGGCAGTAGCTCAATCGATATTGCCTACTCCAATGTTGGCATTATGGAAATTGATCTGGCCCTTGGGCAGAGTACTTATCTTGGTGGCAGTGCCACTGCGGCTAATAGATTGCTTGGGCGTTCCGGTGCGATAGCGCGTTTTATTCCCGATCACTTTGTTGTGCAAAATGCGGATTTGGAGCCGTTTTGTTCCGCCAGCAGTTTGACACATATGGGACAACCTTTTGATGTCCGTGCGGACATTACGGCGGTTGGGCGCGATGGCCGAACTCTGGACGCCTACCATGGAGATTTCGCCAAGCTCAGCGATGCCAGTGGTCAGCGTGAATATGGGGCTAAGCCTTTGGCGGGCAGTTTGCTCAGTGGGCGAGTCGAAGCCGTTTCGGAAACCCTGTTGTTTAATCGAGGGCAGGCAAGTTTACATGCTGCCCTTCGATTGAATAAAGACAGCTTGCCGGAAATTGCCCTGAGAGATGTGCAGCTCGGTTTGAAGTTGACGGACAGTGATGGCGTTAATATATCCGGCAGCTCATTGAATCTCGATCTGGGCAGCAGTGGCAGCGCGGAGCACAGTTTGCTGGGCAGTTCGGATTTTTACTATTCCCGTTTGTTTACCGAAAGCCGCCATGGTCCTGAAACGAGTGATCTGCCAGTGCCTTTTGAAATTCAATCATGGGCCGGACACAGCTTTCTCCGTAATGAATCTGACAGTTGTAGTTTAATTGAGCGGGCGGATGTCAGTTTTGCCAGTACCGGTACTTTGGATGTTCCGGCAAATTTACAAGCGACTATTGCTGCATCGTCCACATTAGCGGGATTTATCGATTTGCAGGCCACTCATATTCGTTTCGAGGAAGGTACGGCGGGTTTGGTATTTTCGGCACCGGGCTCGGGTAATCGCGGCCAAGTAGAAATACGCGTTGACTACACGCAGCTTCCCTGGCTTTCCCATGACTGGAATCAGAATTCCATCGCTGACGATGTTCAATTGCCTGATGCAATTGCTCGATTTGGTACCCTGAGGGGGCATGATCTATTGGTTTACTGGCGAGAGAAAGCGCAATAGAATCAAGCTCTTTCTCTAAAGCGAAGACATTCGGCGCTTCGATGTAATCGTTTTATATTTTCAATATTCTCTCTCTTTATCTCGTCCAGCTGTCGATCACGACTGGCGCATCTCACAATCCCTATCTATTACTTTGTCTCAGGGACGTATTTTTTCTTTTGAAAATGTCAGGTCACAAATTGCCTGGGAAACCGGGCAGGTCCAGGTGTAAGAACAATGAATGCTCTCTGGCTTACCTTGAAAAACGTAAGACCTATCTTTTATGCGGCTTTGCTAATCGTTTCACCGATGCGGGTACAGTCAACAAGCGAAATCATTTTTCGTGACGACTTCGAAGACAGAGGTCGAACGAACGTCATATGGTTGTACACCGGGAATGTCAGATATCGAAACCGATCAGACCGTGCAGAAAGCGGAAATGCGATGAGAATCGCGAGAGAATCCAGCATGACATTGCCCTTCGAAGTGCCTTCGGGAGCGCGAGAGTTAACAGTCAACTTCTGGATGCGCGTAGGCCACGATGATTTCAGCCACTCACCCGAGGAGAATGCTAAATTTGTTTTCACCTGGTTGAATCATCTCGGTGAAACAGAGGAGGTCATTTTGCACAGTGGTGCAGAGGGTGCCGGCGATATTCTCAGGCCGTCTATCCGACTTCCAGCAGGTCAATATCAATCGCCCAATGCACAAATATCTCTTTATACCATTGACGCTGTCGGGCGTTACAATATTGACAGCTTTTTTATTGAAGCTTCGATAGGTCCCTCGGGTTTCTCCATAGAACCGGAGCAAACCAATGCCAGTGTCTGTGAGCCAAATCGGATCACAATTTCCATGCTGGATGCCGATGGCAATGTGATTAATGATTTTGAAGGAATTATTGACATATCGACAAGCACCTCGCATGGCAATTGGTCGATGGTGTCTCCGAATGGACGCTTGACCGCTGGCTGGCCAGACATCGGGAGAGCGAGTTATCAATTTGAAGCATCGGATCAAGGTCGGGTAGAGCTTTTGTTGAGCAATGAGCATGCCGAAACTCTGACCGTTCGAGTCGATGAGCGAGATGGGCCAACGCGGCTTGTTTCCCAAAGTATTCGTTATGCCGAGAATACCTTTGTTCTCGCTTACCCTGAGAATCACAAGCGTGATGTTATTGCGTATCGAGGGCATGAGATTACGCTCAGCGTAGTAAAGCGTGATGAAATCAGCGGTGAGTGTGGTATCGCTGAAAGCTATCAGGCCGATGATGTTGAACTGCGCCTGGCCATGCAATCGGGCGATACCATGGCGAAAACTCCAGTGTTCATCATTGATGGCCAGAGCTATGAGATCGGGAGTGCGTTTCAGAATGTGCCGGTCACTTTTACAAATGGTGTTGCTCAGTTCCAGTTATTCACCAGAGACGTTGGTCGATTTACGCTCTCAGCCCGGGATCAGTCCAAGGCTTTTTCCTCGGAAACCCTATTGGGAGACAGTGGTGATCTTCTCTCTCGCCCGTTTGCCTTATGGTTGAATATTCCAGAAAACCCGGCCGCGTTAAGCCATAGCGGCGAGGTTTTTAACGCGGCGGGGAGTGACTTTCATCTACAGGCCGCTGCCGTTGGATGGCAGGCCAGCGATGATCTCGATAATGATGGCGTAGCAGATGGCCATGCGGTTCCTGGTTCTCGCACAAGGGCATATTTGGGCGATAATGCTTTATTGCACAGCTTTTCCAAAGAAGGCCATCCGGCATCCGTGCAGCTTAAGGCACAATCCATGATCCCGCTGATCGTATCGCATCATGATTTGACGGGCGATGTCATTTTGGAGGATTTTGAAAACGGGTACTTGTCATCAGCCAATATACGTTACTCGAACATCGGGGTGATGGAAATTGAAGCGCACATCTATGGTGGCTCCTATTTAGGTGCCGACTCCGTCACCACGAATAAAATTCAAGGGCGTTCCGGTGCGATCGGGCGTTTCATTCCCAGCTATTTTTCCATCAGTGAAACGGAAGTTATCCCCGCTTGCCCCGACGCAGGTTTTTCCCATTTGAATCAGGACTTTTCAGTAAAAGCAAATCTCCGTGCGATGAATGCCCAAGGAAGAGTACTGGACGTATATGAGGGAAGTTTTGCGAAACTTGATGATGAACACAGGGGGCAGGTGAATTTTCAGGCCGCCGGGCTTCCCGGACGTTTGCTGAAAGACACAGAAACTTTGGTGTTCAATCAAGGTCACGCTCCCTATCGCGGGGTGTTGCGTTTACAGCGAAGCGCCGCACCCGATGGTCCCTGGCGGGATGTTCAGCTCGGCATTAACATACAGGATGACGACGGCGTAGGAATAAAACCTTCACAGCTAAATCTGGATCTCGATACGGATAACGGTAGTGACTATGATCATTTTCTTTTGGGTATCAGTGATTTTTATTTTTCCAGATTAAACCTGCCGGATGCTCATGGTCCCGAAAATCGAGACCTCTTTAGCCAGCTGCAGATTGAATCCTGGCAGGGGAACAGCTTTCAACTGAATCACAAGGACTCCTGCAGCCAGCTGGCTCGTGGTGATATTCAGTATGTGCAGAGCGGCGCCTTATCCATTGACAGCAATCGAACGGTTTCAGTCGGTGCCGGGAACAGTACGGCCAGCTTTCGTTCCCTCGAGCAGGCGTTTGTCAATTTTGTAGGCGGAGATGCCGGGCAGGTTTTTAGTGCACCAGGTTTGGGAAATCGAGGGCTTGTCGAAGTGGATATTGATCTGGCCAATTACCCCTGGCTTCAATTCGATTGGAATCAGGACGGTGAATACAGCGACAGCCGATTACCGAGGGCACATTTTCGCTTTGGTGCCACTCGCGGTCACGACCGGGTGGTGTACTGGCGTGAGTCGCTTCCCTAGATGTCATTGTTTCAGGTAAGCGACTCGCCCATAAAGCGGTTCACGGCTGTCGTTTACAAATTATGAAGCTTCTTCAATCTGGATGTCCAAGGCCAATTCATCGGCAATGGCATCCAGGCGGTCCTGCAACTCTACCGTATCGCAATCGGCCTGGATCTGTAGCTGGTATTTCGCTTCGAATTGGGGATCACCCGACCAGGGCATGCTGCTGCAATCGGTATCCAACTGGGCGACATTAAAGCCACCTTGAGCAAAAGCGCGGGACAATTCCAGCACGATGCCGGGGCGATCGGGACCAATAGCACTGATGTGCAGGCTTTGTTGGGCAGAACCCTGTTCACGCTGACCTTCGCTGAGCAGAACCTGGATACCGGAACTTTCCAGTGCTTGCAGGGCCTGGCTTAGCGCAGCGACATCTTCCGTCGCACAACTCACGCGTAAAATACCGGCAAACTTGCCATCCAGATGAGCCATGCGACTCTCTTGCCAACTGCCTTTATGTTGATCAACACAGGCGGCAATTTGCTCGACAACGCCGGGGCGATCGTCGCTGATAATGGTTAAAACCAAACAGGTATCCATAGTATTTATCCGTTTAAACATCTACCGATATAGGGTAGGCTTTAGCCGTCTTTTAGGTCAAGTATGGAACGAAATATGTTTGCAGCCAAACCGATTATCAGCACCGTAGTGCTGGCTTTAAGTGTGGGTTTCAGTGCCCAGAGCATCAGTCATGCGAATCACAGCATTGAGAAGTCCGCAGCGGCGGAACATCGCAGTGCAAAAAATTCAGCCCGTGATCCGTATCGCAATCCGATACAGACCCTGGAGTTTTTTGAGGTGGAAGAAGATCAGGCTGTGGTTGAAATTTGGCCAGGCGGCGGTTGGTATGCAGAAATCCTGGCGCCTTACCTGATGGACAAGGGCACCTATTATGCGGCTCATTTCGACCCCAATGCGGGTATCGATTTTTACACTCGCTACCAGAAAAAGTTTGTTGAAAAAATGCAGGCCAACCCCGAGGTTTACGGCAAGGCTGAACTGACGGCGTTTTACCCGCCCAATAAGGTGAACACTATTAAAGGCAGCGCCGACCGTGTGCTTACCTTCCGTAATGTCCATAACTGGATGAAGTCCGGTTTTGCACAGGAAGCCTTTAACGAGTTCTACGCCATGTTGAAGCCAGGCGGTATTTTGGGCGTGGTTGAACATAGAGCGAAGCCCGGAACCGACTTGGATACCATGATTAAATCCGGTTATGTCACGGAAGCCAAAGTGCGTGAACTCGCTGAGAAAGCCGGTTTTAAATTAGTGGCTGCCAGCGAAATCAACGCGAACCCGAACGATACTGCTGATCATCCCAAAGGCGTTTGGACCTTGCCGCCCAGCCTTCGTATGGGTGATGAAAAACGCGATCACTATAAAGCGATTGGTGAAAGTGATCGTATGACATTGAAGTTCGTAAAACCTGCCAAGTGATCATTCCTTATCAGCAATTGGCAGCTGAGACTCTAGACGCTGTGCTAGAGTCTTTTGTCTTGCGTGAAGGCACTGATTACGGTGAACAGGAAGTCAGTTTGGAAAGGAAGTTGGAGCAGTTACGTCATCAGTTAAAGAATGGTGAATTGCTGCTGTGTTTCGATGAGCCGACAGAGTCGATCAATCTGTTGACGCCCCAGCAAGCCAGAGAGATGGGTTTATAGCCCATCTCTTTTGCATTTCGCTTTATGTCTCTAATGCCTAGTTTTCCAGCAGCGTAATTTTTTCGGGACCGTCCAGCACGGCACTCAGCTGGCCTATCATTTCGCGACGTTGATCACTGTGAAACCAGCGTTGCCAGTCGCTCAAGGTTCGCCATTTACTCAGCACATAGTGATGGCGATGATTATTCATATCGTAAAAGGTTTCACCATTAATAAAGCCGGCGGCCTGGTAGGCACCCTGCAGGGTGGAGCGGGCCATAGCTTCGTAGGTGGATTCAAGGTCAGTGCCGATATGGCGCTCGATTAATACATGGATCATGGTGGGCATCCAGACTGCTTAAAATCAAGATGGTACGCAATCTCAGGCGGAATGGGTAGCGTTGGCAGCCGGTAAATGTTGCTCGGATTCGCTGATCAACCACTCGACCAGACCCATCCATTCTTCGAGTAAGGAGAGAATAATGGCCTTGCGGCTTGGTCGCACATTGTTCTGCTCGATGATGTTGCGGCCGATGAGGGTCAACGAAGAGATGATTTGCCCAACCACAACAGGATCAATGGCCACCATAAAGAACTCACAGCTGCGGCTCAAATGTGGCGGCAAGGTGCGGGCTGATGGGGCATCATTGGTCTTTCCGGCCATAACATTCTGTACTTCGAGAGCCAGGGATGGGTCTCGATGGCGTAGCAACTTGAAGCTTAATTCCAGGCTGTGACGGCTAAAAATATCTGGACGGTTTATGGTTAAATCTTTCAGTAGAGACAAAATACATCCTCACTCTTCGCTGACTGCTCAGCGACAAATCTCAATAACAGTGTAGTCCACAAGGCTACTTTCGCTGTTAAAATAGATGCCGTATATCGGATGACGAAGCAACAAGAAGGTACAGAATCAGCACAATGACGGCGACGAACAATGAATCAATAATGGTTGACTCGACACTGGATGCCCGGGGTTTACTCTGCCCCGAGCCGGTTATGATGCTCCACAAACAGGTGCGTGAATGTCAGGAAGGTCAGGTATTACAAGTACTTGCAACCGATCCTTCAACCACACGTGATATACCCAAATTTTGTTCCTTTCTGGGACATGAGCTGATTAAACAGTTGGAAGGTCAGGGTGAGAAGGCCAATGAATATCACTACTGGATACGCAAGGGTGCGGACTAAACGGGGCTAAAACTGACAGAGAAAAGAGATGGGCGGCAGGCGGGGGCCTGCCGGATGACTTGCTCAAGGCAAGTTTGGATTTAAATCCTGGTCTTACTTTTCTTCGACCAGGATGGATATTGCAGCCAGTGCTTCCGGGTCTTCAGCTTTGATGCGATTGGCGATCTGGTGCTGAAAGAAGTAACGGAACTCTTCCCGGCTCTGAACCTGATACAGGCATTCGTCACCTGGCAGCACCGGGGTGCTGACCACTTCAGACTCGTCCGCAACCATACCGGATACCTTGCCATCGCCGTAGAGGCGCCAGCTAATCACCTCGGTCAGGGTAATATTTTCATAGGTTTTGTCCGCCAGCACCGCGTGGGTGCCGATGGTGTCGGGGATTTCCTGGATACTGAACTCGCCATTGAGTTCGGCGGCTTCGTAGTCGTAATACTCAGCAGCGGTTTCCAGCTCGACAATTTTGTGAATTGGGGCATCGTAAAACACTTCGTCGACGCCTGGATCGTAGTAACCCTCCCATTGACCATTGAGGGGGTCCTTGATGTCGATGCAGGCAACGATGTCATTGAGCCAGGGCACCAAGCCGACAACATCGCCATTGGCCCTTAAACCCCAGCACAGAACCTTCAGGCTGAACAGCTTGTCCGGGCTGGCGTCATTGCTGTACAGCATTTCCAGACCGTCGAGTTCCGGTGCGAGGCGTATAAAGCGGGTGCTGTCCTCAGGCGCGTATTTCTGGCCCGTGAACAAATCGATGACATTGCCCTTGGTTTTAGAGCGATTTTCCGTGGTCTTCATGCGACTACCTCCCTTCTGGGTTTTGGCAGCTTGGGGTGCCCACTCCAGTTTCAGAGCAGGCTTATTATTATATGGCACTCAAATTGGCGTAAAATTCCCACTGGCGTTTAAAACGGGCCAATGTATAAGGCATTTACGGGGTGCCATTAAAATCCTTACTATATAAAGTATAGCTAGATTGGCATAAGTACAACATTTTGACAAAATATTTTTTAAACGGTTCACCTTCACTATATATAGTGGTTTTATTTTGATAGATCGGGCTGAAATTTGAACAGTTATTATTTTGCTTACGGCTCCAATATGAACCCTGAGCGTATGCGTACACGGGGCCTGGAATTCGATCAGGCGATCCCCGCCAGGCTGGAGCAGGCCGAACTGCTTTTTAACAAGCGTGCAGCGGATGCGCCCCATCGATCCTATGCCAATATTGGCTTCCGCCAGGGCAGTGTGGTGGAAGGCGTAGCCTATCGCCTGTGTGACGAACGGCAGATCCTGAAAATGGACCCTTTCGAGGGCACACCGCGTCTGTACAGCCGGGATATTTTTACGGTTCATAGCAGTGAGGGTCCGATTAACGCCTGGGTCTATGTGGCCAACAAAGCCATGATTCAGGAAGACCTTAAACCCGCGCGCTGGTATCTGGAACATTTGCTGGCAGGCCGGGAATTTCTCAGCGAAGCCTATTTCCAGCATTTGTGTCAGGTGGAGTGTGTGGCCGAATGAGTTGTCTGGAAACGACTGCGGAAACCTCGCATCGCTGTGAGGATCTTATTGCAGTATTTAATGCATGCTTTCAAGAAAGTCATAACACCGTATTGATTGGCGGTGCGGAAGAACCGCTGTATCAAGTTGCGGATCAGGATCACCCTCACCACCGAATTTATTTTACACAAGACTATTACGCCAGTGGCCTGCACGAAATTGCCCATTGGTTGGTCGCGGGGGAAGCGCGCCGCCAACAGGAAGACTACGGCTATTGGTATGCCCCCGATGGACGCAGCCTGGAGCAGCAGGCTGAGTTTGAAAAGGTTGAAGCCAGGCCCCAGGCTTTGGAATGTATCTTATCCCGAGCGGCGGGCTTTCCATTTCGGGTGAGTGCGGATAATGCCGAAGCGGGTTTGATGCCCAGCGCCGAGTTTTGTCAGCGTATTTATCAGGAGCTGCAAGCCTACTGCCAGGGCCGTTTGAACGAACGCAGCGTGACGTTGATTGCGGCCCTTAGTGCATTTTACGGTACTTCGTGTTCTGATGATTCCGGCTTGCCACCTGCCTGCGATGTCAGCAGCTATACTCTGGAAGATGTGCGATGAAGCCTCTAGCGGCGACGTGTTTGATTGATGCCTCGATTTATATTTTTCAATATTATTTTTCTCTGCCCCCCAATTGGACGGCGCGCAATGGTTACTCAACTGAAGCGGTTTATGGTTTTGCTACCTTCCTGTTAAAACTGAAAGAGCAATATGGCCCCAAACGTTTGGGCTTGTGTTTCGATGAAAGTTTAGGGCAGGGGTTTCGAGAAGACATATATCCGGATTACAAAGCCAGTCGAGCCTTGCCCGATGATTCCCTGGCGTACCAGCTTGATGCTTGTCGAGAAATCGCCGAACTGATGGGCATTCCCTGTTTTGGTTCAACACGCTACGAGGCGGATGATTTAATTGGCAGTTTGATGCAGCTTGCCAAACGCAGCAAGCAGCCGGTTGCTATCCTGAGTCGTGACAAAGATCTTGGTCAGCTCATTCGAAGGGAGCAGGATTATCTCTGGGACTTCGCCAAAGACCTTAAGAGCTACGCGCCAGACATCGAGGAAAAATGGGGCGTGCCGCCAGAGGCCATGGCAGACTATCTGGCTTTGGTTGGTGATTCTATCGATGACATTCCGGGAGTGCCTGGAATTGGTGCCAAAACGGCAGCAGCGCTCTTACAGGCCTACGGCAGTGTGAAAGGCATCTACGCCAATCTGGAAGCCCTGCAAGATATGAAACTCAGGGGCGCAAAAGGCCTGGGCAGTAAACTGGAAGAGCACCTTGAGCAGGTGGCCATGGCAAAAACCCTGGCAACCATTGTTTGTGATATTCCCTTAGTGGATTCAATAAACGATTTGGACTGGCGAACAGCGGATATCGATGCATTGGAAGCATTTTGTGCCGAACAGGGTTTTTCCCGACTGGCCAGTCGCGTGAATAAAGTGTTTGGAGAAAATGTGTGATTATTCTGCTCGATGAAAATATTCCCATGGCCGAGCACTATTTTTCCGAGTTTGTTCAATCCGGGGTTGACGGCAAAGCGCAGGGTGAACTGCGATTTAAAGCCGGGCGAGAAATCTGTGCAGAAGATGTCACGGATGTTGATGCACTTATTGTTCGATCGGTAAGTCAAGTGAACGAAGCATTGTTAGCAAACAGCCCGGTACGTTTTGTGGGAAGCTGCACGATTGGTATGGATCATATCGATACGGAGTATCTGGATAAACGTGGCATTGCTTATGCCAATGCGCCTGCCTGCAATGCCAATTCCGTGGTGGAATATGTGTTTGCTGCATTGTCTCATCTTGGCTGTGACTGGCAGGGCAAACGACTGGGCATTATCGGTATGGGCAATGTCGGTTCGGCTCTGTACCGGCGTGCCAGTGAGTTGGGGGTGGAATGCTGTGGCTTCGATCCACTTATTGAACAGGATCGTTACCCGGTGTTGTGCAGCCTGGACGAGGTTTTAAGCTGCGATATCGTTTCCATGCATGCGCCTCTGAGCCATAGTGGTCCGGCGCCAAGCTATCAAATGATAGGCGAAGCCGAAATTGCTCAGCTGAGATCGGGTTCGGTGTTGCTCAATTGCGGCCGAGGGGACTGTTTGGATAACCGGGCTCTGCTGGACCGTCTAAAGAGCAAGGCGGACCTCTTCACGGTATTGGATGTCTGGCAGGATGAACCCAATATCCACGCCGATCTGTTACCTTTCGTCAATATCGCGACACCTCATATTGCCGGTTACAGCTATGACGGCAAAGTAAAAGGAACGCAAATGATCGCCGGCAGTCTCGCGGAGCATTTAGGGCAAACGTTGACGGCCGGAAAAAGTATTGTTGAACAGGTGCAGGCTATCTCTGATGTAAAAGGGGCTACGGCGTTTGAAGCGCTTCAGCAATTGATTCCCCATTGCTATGACATAAAAGCTGATGACTCGCGTTTGCGAGCCGCAATGAAAGAAAATCCGAACGGGTTTGCACGTGAGTTTGATCGCTTGCGCAAACACTATCCTAAACGCCGGGAGTTTTTTCACTTTCGTTTAGCAAATGATGTTTTATTGCCAGAAAAAGAAAAGCAGCGACTAGAACATAGCCTAGCCGCCTTGGGATTTTCCCAATAAGTATGAGGAGAGTTTAAAACTGGTACTGCCTGCACTCAAATAGGTGATGTACGCCTACCTAAGAATTCACGGGTGCCGATAATGGATGTAGCCAGTTGGGCAAATAATTAATAAGGCGATCAATCGCTTCATCAACCATGGCCTCGGTGATTGGCGTTTCCGTACCATCATCTTCGATGATGGCGGCACCATGGAAATTGCGACGGGGAAAAGGAATTACCTTGGCGTTTGGCTGTTTGGCCTCTTGCTCAGACATCGTTCTCTTTCCTGTCTCAATCTCGATGCTGGCTAATATAGGCTTAGAATATGACTGCTATGTTACAGTCGAAAAATTCATAAATTCTTATGATGTTTGGTCGAGGAGAAACCATCAGCGGCAAGCTCCCAGGTTTTGGGGTGGCTCATCACTGATGGCTTGGAAGGGCGGTTTTAGGTCAGCAGATTTTTCAGAATTCCCTGATACACTTCCTGCAATTTGTCCAGGTCGCTGGCGCAAACGCATTCGTCGACTTTGTGAATGGTGGCATTTACCGGGCCGAGTTCAAGCACCTGGGCACCTGTCGGTGCGATAAAACGACCATCCGAGGTGCCGCCTGCGGTAGACAGTTCGGTATCGATATCACACACCGCTTTAATCGCGCTGACAGCGGCGTCAACCAATGGCCCTTCCGGGGTTAAAAACGGATGGCCACTGAGCTTCCAGTTAATGTCATATTCCAGTTGATGCTTATCGAGAATCGCTTCGCTGCGCTGACGCAGTTGTTCTTCGTTCAGTTCGGTCGAAAAGCGGAAGTTAAATACAACATCAACATCACCCGGAATTACATTGGTTGCTCCGGTACCGCCATTCATATTGGAAATTTGAAAGCTGGTGGCTGGGAAAAAGTCGTTACCCTGATCCCATTCTTCGGCGGCCAGCTCGGCCAGTGCCGGGGCTGCCTGATGAATCGGGTTGCGTGCCAGATGAGGGTAGGCAACGTGTCCCTGAATACCTTTCACCTTCAGTTCGCAACCCAGTGAGCCACGGCGACCGTTTTTAATCACGTCGCCTACTTGATGGGTGCTGGACGGTTCGCCCACCAGACACCAGGTTATTTTTTCTTCTCGCTCTTCCAGCCACTCAACCACTTTCACGGTGCCATTAATGGCTGGGCCTTCTTCGTCAGACGTAATCAGAAACGCGATACGACCGTTATGGTCAGGGTGGGCGGCAACAAAATTTTCGACGGCGACCACCATGGCGGCGAGGCTGCCTTTCATATCGGCGGCGCCACGACCATACAGCATATCGTTCTCAATGACCGGCTCAAAAGGCGGGCGCTGCCAATTGCTTTCCGGCCCGGTAGGAACCACATCGGTGTGCCCGGCGAAGGCGAAGATAGGGCCGCTGTCGCCTCGGATGGCCCAGAAATTATCCACGTCGTCAAAGCGCAGATTATGGATGGTAAAACCCAATGCCGATAGGCGTTCACACATCAGGGCCTGGCAACCTTCGTCTTCGGGGGTTACCGAAGGGCGGCTGATCAAATCCATGGCGAGTTGAAGGGTGGGGGAATGACTCATAATATTCTCTTGCTAGGTATTGGCTCGGGATCAAGCCTCAGGCGGTGCAGTCTTATTGTGCTGCTTTTAATAAGCCTCAGCACCAGGGCGCCGAGGCTTCTGATAAAAAGCGGCTTAGTTATTTGCGTGCAGTTCTTCGTTCAGGGCGATGGCGTTTTTGTTGGTACGACATTCCACAGCGCCTGTGCTTGAGTTGCGACGGAACAGCAGATCCGACTTGCCTGCCAGATCACGAGCTTTAATTTCTTCAACCAGCTCGCCTTTATCGTCGAGTAACTGCACTTTGGTCCCTGCGGTAATGTACAAGCCAGCTTCCACGGTGCAGCGATCACCTAAAGGAATACCAATGCCCGCATTGGCGCCAAGCAGACACTCTTTGCCCACTGAGATGACCATATTGCCACCACCGGAGAGGGTGCCCATGGTTGATGCGCTGCCACCGAGATCGGAGCCTTCACCGATCATAACGCCCGCAGATACACGACCTTCGATCATGCCTGGACCTTCGGTGCCTGCATTAAAGTTCACAAAGCCTTCGTGCATGATGGTGGTGCCTTCGCCGAGGTAAGCGCCCAGACGCACGCGCGCGGTGTGGGCGATACGCACACCCGCCGGTACCACGTAGTTGGTCATTTTCGGGAATTTGTCGACACAGGAAACTTCCAGCAGCTGGCCTTTCAGACGGGCTTGCAGCTGACGTTCTGGCAGTTCGGCCAGATCAATAGCGCCTTCATTGGTCCACGCCACATTAGGTAACAGGCCGAAGATGCCGGAAAGATCAGTACCGTGTGGTTTTACCAAACGGTGGGAAATAAGATGCAGCTTCAGGTAGGCCTCAGGTGTGCTCGCAGGGGAACCATCCTCTGCTAATACCGTTACCACTAATGGGCGCTCACTGTTGCTGAGTTGCTCGGCAATTTTGGCCTGAGCTTCCTGGCCGGCGCCTTTAAGCGCGTTGGCCAGATTTGCCATGGCACTGTTGTCCAGTGCAATCGCAGCATTGCCACCCTGATAGCCTGCGGCGGCCAGGGCATCGTTCATGCTGGCATCGGCATTCAACAGGGGGGCTGGGTAAAATACTTCCAGCCACTCGCCGTTTTGGTTTTGAGTGCCGACGCCAAGGCCGACGCTGTATAAATTGCTCATGGTGTTTCCTATCTATTTATAAACGGTTTTGTTCGGGTTCCGAAGTCACGTCTTCAGGATTTGTTCGTAGTCTGCCGCTTTAAAGCCGACGTTCCGGCTTTTGCCGTTATCCAACAGCGGTCTCTTGATCAAGGTTGGGCTTTCCAGAATCGCCGCCAGTGCGGATTTGGCATCCATACTTTTGCGCTGATTGTCATCCAGGGCTTTCCAGCTGGTGCTGCGTTTGTTCACCAGGGTTTCCCAACCGAGCTCATCAATCCATTGTTCAACCTGAGCGGATTCCAGGCCGTCTTTGCGAAAGTCGTGGAATTGATAAGCAATGTTTTCCTGTTCCAGCCAGTTGCGGGCTTTTTTAACCGTATCGCAATTGGGGATGCCATAAAGGGTGATGGCCATATTATTTTCCCTAAGGTCTAAGGTCTAAGGTGTCGCTTGTTGTAAAGGGGGCTAAGCATAGCAAATACTGCGGGGCTGCTTGTAGTCCTGGCGCCTGATTTGTCTATGCCGAATATACCGAGTCCGGGCTTAGCCGAACAGGGCGGCCAAAACCACCAGGCCACCCATGAGCGCAACCCAGATAAAAGCCAGAATAAAACCGATATAACCCGTGATCAGCCCGGTTAAAGCCATAGCATCACCTTCCAGTCGGCCTTCGCTTTTGCGGATTTCGGAGCGAGCCAGGTGACCGGTAATAATGCCGACCAGCGAGCCAATAAAAAACAGCCCCAAAATACCGAAGACCAGGCTGACGATTGCCAGGGTCGATGTTTTTGCAGGTACGTGTTCGGGCTTGGTAACAATGTCGTTTTGCATAAAGGGTTTCATCCAATGATCGGTTTCTGGCTTAAGCTTTTAATGTGATTTTGGGATTCTTGCGTTTCGGATAACAGGTTCGGCAGATTTCACAGACGGTTCCATCGCAACCCCGGGCTGAGCAGAACTCGCGTCCCCAGTAAATAATTTGCAGATGCAGGGCGTTCCAGGCGTCTTCCGGGAAGAGGCGTTTCAAATCCTTTTCTGTCTGTGCGACGTTTTGTCCATTGGTCAGGCCCCAGCGCTGCGCCAGGCGGTGAATATGGGTGTCGACAGGGAAACTTGGTACGTCAAAGGCCTGGGCCATAACCACACCTGCAGTTTTATGGCCAACGCCGGGCAGTTTTTCCAGCGCGTCCATGTCTGCCGGCACTTCACCATCGTGCTCTTCGATGAGGATCTGTGACAGTTTGGAGATCGCCTTGGATTTTTGTGGTGAGAGGCCACAGGGGCGAATAATAGCCTTGATGTCTTCTACGGTTTGCTTCGCCATGTCGTAGGGGTTGTCCGCCAGCTCCCAGAGCGCAGGGGTCACCTGATTGACGCGCTCATCCGTGCATTGGGCAGACAGCAATACGGCCACCAGCAAGGTGTAAGGGTCTTTGTGGTCCAGGGGAATAGGGGGTTCCGGGTATTCCTTTTGCAGGCGCTGCAACACATAGGCAGCCCGTTCTTTCTTAAGCATTCAGAGAAGATCCTGTAACTGAATCAAGTGGAAACAAATTCGACAATTCGTTCGGCCGCTTCAATGCATTCCGCCAGTGGAGCGACCAGAGCCATGCGCACATGCCCGCTGCCGGGGTTAATGCCCCGACTGTCACGTGCCAAAAATTGCCCGGGCAAAACGGTAATGTGTTGTTCGGCAAACAGCTTTTGTGCAAAGTCTTTGTCGCAGCCCTGCACATTGGGCCACAGATAAAAGCCTGCATCGGGTTTTCTAACGTCCAGTTTATTGCCCAATATATCCAGCACGGCCGAAAACTTTTCCTGATAAGCTTGGCGGTTTTGCCGCACATGAGCTTCATCTTTCCAGGCTGCAATACTGGCGATTTGGCTCGGCAGAGCCATGGCGCAACCGTGATAGGTTCGATAGCGCAGAAACTGGCTGATCACCTCGGAATCTCCAGCCACAAATCCGGAGCGCAGGCCCGGTAAATTGGAACGTTTGGACAGGCTGTGAAATACCACGCAGCGTCGGTAATCATCACGCCCCATGTCGCTGCATGCTTGAAGCAGGCCTGGGGGTGGATTGTTTTCGTCAAAATACAGTTCGCTGTAACATTCATCACTGGCAATAATGAAGTCGTGTTCATCGGCCAGGCGAATCAGCTTCTGCAATAATTCACTGTTCATCACTGCGCCGGTTGGATTGCCCGGAGTGCAGATAAACAACAGTTGGCAGCGTTGCCAGGTGTCGGCGCTGATCTGATCGAAGTCGGGCAGATAATTGTTGTCTGCGGTGCAATTCAAAAAGTGAGGTTCTGCACCGGCCAGTAAGGCCGCACCTTCATAAATCTGATAGAAAGGGTTTGGACACAAAACCAGCGGGGCTGGCTTTTCACGATCCACAATCGCCTGAACAAAAGCAAACAGCGCTTCACGGGTGCCATTTACAGGCAGGACATGTTGCTCCGGATTCAGGGTTTCGTTTCTAAGTTGAAAGCGCTGCGTCAGCCAATCTGCAATGGCCTGACGCAGTTCGGGAATACCCTTGGTGGCCGGGTAGTTGGCCAGCTTGTCGAGGTTGTCTTGCAAGGTTTGCAAAACAAAAGCCGGTGGCAGATGTTTGGGCTCGCCAATCGACAAGGCGATGTGGTTTTTATGGTCTGGCGCGCTGACGGCGGCTTTAAGTGCTGCAAGTTTTTCAAAAGGATACGGCTGCAGTTTATTGAGATCCGGGTTCATAGCTATGGTTTTAGTTTTTTGTAATGGTTTATGGGTTCGCCTAGCTGGCTTCTTTTTGCACCTGTCGATCTAAACGTCGACATATGGTTGCTTGTAAATCTTCACAGAGCTTAGGGTCGCTCAGGGGTTGGCCGTCGGCATTGCTGATAAAGAAAACATCCTCGACCCGTTCGCCCAGGGTGGTAATTTTCGCGTTCAGCAATTGAATACCGAATTCGGTAAAGGCCTCGGCAATAATGGCCAGGAATCCGGGTCGGTCAGGGCTGGTAACTTCCAGCACGGTGTGGCCGCTGCGAAAATCTGTATTAATGGATGTGCGGGTTGGCATTGCGAAATACTTCAGCTCGCGTGCGGTTCGGCGTTTGATAATATCCGAGTACTCACCCACCAGCGCTAACTCTTCTTTCAGTGCCTGGAGAATTTTGTTCTTGCTGGCCTCATCCTCACCCAGGGAATTGCCGTTCTCATCGAGCACGTAAAACGTATCGATGGTGTAGCCGCTGGAGTCAGTGTAAATCCGGGCATCCACAATGCTAAGCCCCAATTGGCTGAAGGCGATTGCGGCGGCCGCGAAAACATTAGCTTGGTCTTTTACCCGTAAAAATACCTGGGTCGCGCCTTCGTAACCATGGGTGGTGGTCTCACTGATCTGAATCAGTGGTTCTTCATCATTTTCCTGTTCGCGATGTTTCAGAACCGCTTCGGTTTGCAGGGCGATGTCGATATGGCTTTCACGAAGGAAATATTCATCGTCCATATCCTGCCAGAAGGATTGCGCTTGTTCTTCGTTGATGCCCTTGTCCGCGAGTTTGGCCAAGGCATTGTGGCGGGTTTCTTCCAGCAGCTCTTGTGCGTCCACCGGGTTTTCCAGGCCTCGGCGCAATGCGCGCTTGGTTTCGATATAAAGCTGACGCATCAGGCTGGCACGCCAGCTGTTCCAGACATCTGGATTGGTGGCGTTCATATCGGCCACCGTTAAGGCGTAGAGATAATCCAGGCGAGTTTGATCGCCGACCTCCAAAGCAAAATTATGGATGACGTCCGGATCGCTGATGTCTTGCTTTTGGGATACGGTGGACATCAATAGGTGTTTTTCCACCAACCAGGCAATGAGTCGTGTTTCACGTTTACTCAGGCCGTGGCGTTCGCAAAATTCTCTCGCATCTACCGCGCCCAATTCAGAATGGTCGCCGCCGCGACCTTTGCCGATATCGTGATACAGGCCGGCGATATACAGCAGTTCCTGTTTTGGCAGGCGCTTCATGACATGACTGGCAATCGGAAAACGCTCCGCGGCTCCTTCTTCCCTGAAGCGGCGCATAAACTTAATCACCAGCAGGGTGTGAGCATCGACCGTGTAAATATGAAACAGGTCGTGTTGCATCTGTCCGGTAACGCGCCCGAACTCCGGCAAATACAAACCCAGAATGCCGTAGCGTTTCATGCGGCGAAGTTGCGTAACCAGGCCTACAGGCGAGCGCAGCAGGGTTAAAAATAAATGTTGGTTGTCAGGGTTCTCGCGGAAATCTTCATCAATCAAATGGCGGTGTTCGCGAATCAATCGGATGGTACTGGCGCGTACCCCAACCAAGCTGCGGTCGAGACCCAGTAATACAAAAATTTCCAACAGTGCCGAGGGGGTTTGTTCGAAAACTTTGTCGTGGGTCACTTCGATATAGTTATCCACACGCTGAAAGCGATCATTGATCTGGCTGGGCTGACTGTGTTGGCCGGCCTGCAAAATAACCTCATCGAGGTAGTGCAGCATCACATCGTTCACTTCGCGCAGAGCGAGTACAGTGCGATAGTACCAACGCATAAAGTTCTCTACGCCCAGGCGAGTATCGTCTTGATAACCCAATAGCTTGGCGATTTCTTTTTGGTAATCAAACAGCAAGCGTTCTTCGGCTCGCCCCGCCAGCATGTGCAGGGCATAGCGAACACGCCATAAATCTTCTTCACCGGCGAGAAGAATGTTGTATTCCTCATCGGTGAACAGTCCGCGTCCGGCGAGTTGTTTGAAATTGTTGACACCGAAAAAGCGCTTGGCAACCCAGCTGATGGTTTGAATATCACGTAGGCCACCGGGCGCGTTTTTAATGTTGGGCTCTAAATTGTATTCGGTGTGGTTGTGCTTCTTGTGGCGCTCATACTGTTCTGTGTATTTGGCACGAAAAAAATCGGCTGCCGTCCAGATTTTGTCGGCACTGGTGTGCGCCTGCAATAACAATTGCAAACGAGCCGAGCCGGCCAGCGTGCGCGCTTCCATCAAATTCGTTGCGATGGTGATGTCGTCTTTGGCCAGCTCAATGCACTGGGGAATTGAGCGAACGCTATGGCCAATGGCCAGGCCAAAATCCCACAGCAGGGTGACAAAATTCTGGATATTTTCGATGTTGCTCTGGGGCCCCTGATTGAGAATTTCGTCATCCTCGGTGAGCACCAGAATATCGATGTCGGAGTAGGGGTGCAGTTCGCCACGGCCGTAGCCGCCAACCGCAAGCAGAGCGATGCCTTCGCTCCAGGAAAACAAATGCCATGCGTAGTGCAGCAGGCAGTCAATAAAGGTGGCGCGGTCGTAGATCAGGTGGCGAATGTTTTCACCTTCGCGAAAGCGAAGATCGAACTGTTCGTTAACCTCGGCGATAGCCTCTTTGAAAACAGAGATGGCATTGCGCTTTTGCAGTTGTTTGCGAAAAGCGCCTTGCTCAAAAAAAAGAATGGGTTTTTCAAAATAGGGTATCGCGTCGATATCGCTCATCGTGCTTTAAAAGCTCTCTTCAGTGCGTGCGGTCAGAACTTCCACACCGGTCGCCGTAACGGCCAGGGTGTGCTCCCATTGCGCAGATGGACGTCCGTCGCGAGTTTCTACGGTCCAGCCGTCTTTCTTCAGTTTGGTATGTGCTTTACCGGCGTTGATCATCGGCTCGATGGTGAAGGTCATCCCTTCTTTTAGTTCCAGTCCGGTATCAGGCTTACCGTAGTGCAGCACTTGAGGATCTTCGTGGAATTCACTGCCGATACCGTGACCGCAGTACTCTCGCACGACACTGTAATAGTTGGCGTGGGCATGCTTTTGAATCACATGGCCGATATCGCCCAGGCGAGTACCCGGCTTAACCAGTTCAATACCTTTATAGAGGCATTCCTGGGTGACTTGTACCAGGCGCTCCATATGGGGGCTGCGCTTGCCGACAAAGTACATTTTGCTGGTGTCGCCAAAGTAGCCATCCTTGATGACCGTGACGTCGATATTGATGATGTCGCCGTCTTTCAGGATCTTCTTTTCAGAGGGGATGCCGTGACATATGACGTGGTTCACCGAGGTGCAAATGGATTTCGGAAAGCCACGGTAGTTCAAGCAAGCTGGAATGGCGTCCTGTACATCGACGATGTGCTTATGAATGATGCGGTCCAACTCCGCCGTGCTAACCCCGGGCTGTACATAGTCTTCAATCATTTCCAGGCATTCGGCGGCCATACGGCCGGCAACGCGCATTTTGGCGATTTCTTCCGGGGTTTTAATAGAAACTGGCATTGGCTAGTAGATTCCTGCTGTATCGCTTATTAGGCCGCTGGAGCTGTTTTGCCGGGACTGTACGCGCTGTCATTGCGGCGTGTCCCTGACGCAGACTCTCTTGGGGCAATAGTAAAAGGGGCTTATTGTAAACCCTGTGCCGATGCTTAACCAGACGCTGCTGGTGCTTGTCCAGCTGGTCATCGAATAGATTTTGATGGCATTAAGCGAAAAAACTGGTGTCGGGGGCAGCCTTATGGTATAAAGCGCGCCCCTGTGTATGAGTACGCAGGGAAATTAAATGATTTTAACGTCACACATATACCGTCACATCCGTTTGGGTGCCCGGATTTCCTTTGGCAGGAAAGGGTTGAGCGGCTGGGGTATATGGAGGCCTAACCCTAAGGAATTAGACATATGCCTACCGTAAGCATGCGCGATATGCTGCAAGCTGGTGTCCACTTTGGTCACCAGACTCGCTACTGGAACCCGAAGATGGGTCAATACATCTTTGGTGCTCGCAACAAAATTCATATCATTAACCTGGAGCACACTGTTCCTGCGTTCAATGAAGCCCTGGCTGCTTTGACCAAGCTGGGTTCTCAAAAGAAAAAGGTTCTGTTCGTTGGTACCAAGCGCGCCGCCGCTAAAGTAATCAAAGAGCAGGCTGAGCGTTCTGGCCAGCCTTACGTTAGCCACCGCTGGTTGGGTGGTATGCTGACCAACTACAAAACCATCCGTGCTTCTATCAAGCGCTACCGTGATCTGGAAGCCCAGAGCCAAGACGGTACTTTCGAAAAGCTGACCAAGAAAGAAGCGTTGATGCGTACCCGTATGATGGAGAAGCTTGAGCGTTCCATCGGTGGTATCAAGGATATGGGTGGCCTGCCTGACGCGATCTTCGTAATCGACGTTGAGCATGAGCGCATCGCTATCCAGGAAGCCAACAAGCTGGGTATTCCTGTATTCGGCGTTGTTGATACCAACTCTGATCCTATTGGTGTTGACCACGTAATCCCTGGTAACGATGACGCGATCCGCGCTATCAAGCTGTACGCCACTGCCGCTGCTGATGCGGTACTGGAAGGTGCTGCTAACGGCCAGAGCGTACCGAACAAAGACGAGTTTGTTGAGGTTGACGGCGAAGCTAGCTAAGCCCTCGCACAGCTGTAACACAGCGGCTGCAGACTCGGGTAACCAAGTCTCGGCCTGAAAGGGGGCGCACGCCCCCTTTTCGTATTTTTTAGTTTCGAATATTTGATGAGGATAAAATCATGGCGGTTTCTGCATCTTTGGTAAAAGAACTGCGCGAGCGCACTGGCCTCGGCATGATGGAGTGCAAAAAAGCACTGAAAGAAGTTGATGGCGACATCGATAAAGCCATTGAAAACCTGCGTAAGGCTTCTGGCCTGAAAGCAGCTAAGAAAGCTGACCGTACTGCGGCTGACGGCGTTGTTGCCGCTAAAGTTGCCGAAGACGGTTCTTACGGCGTACTGGTAGAAGTTAACTCTGAAACTGACTTCGCTGCCCGTGATGAAAACTTCGCTGGTTTCGCAGCCAAGGTTCTGGACAAGGCCTTCGCTGAGAAAACCGAAGACGTTGCCAAGCTGATGGAAGGTGAACTGGATGCAGCTCGTGAAGCTCTGGTTCAGAAAATTGGTGAGAACATTGGCGTGCGTCGCATCGCTGTTGTTGAAGCTAACGGTGGCATTGTGGGTTCTTACATCCACTCTAACAACCGTATTGCTGCGATCACTACCTTGACTGCGGGTCAGGTTGAAGTGGCTAAAGACGTTTCCATGCACGTTGCTGCGGTTAACCCACAGGTAACTCGCCCTGAAGATATGCCGGAAGAGCTGCTGCAGAAAGAGAAAGACATCATCAAGGCTCAGCCAGATATGGCGGGTAAGCCAGACGAGATCGTTGAGAAGATGATGACAGGCCGTATCAAGAAGTTCTTGAAAGAATCCAGCCTGGTAGAGCAGCCTTTCGTTAAAAACCCTGACCAGACTGTTGCTCAGCTGGTTAAAGAAGCGGGTGGTGAAGTTGTAAACTTTGTTCGCTTTGAAGTGGGTGAAGGTATTGAGATTGAAGAAGCCGATTTCGCGGCTGAAGTTGCTGCTCAGGTAGCTGCTTCCAAGTCTTAATTGCCGAAAACGCTATTTTTTAGCGTTCGATGATGAAAATCATCGAATAGAAAGGGGTGGGAGTCGCATCTTCCACCCCTTTTTTGTTAGAATTCAGCCGCTTAGGATATGGGCTGTCTAAAACCGGCCTATCCTGGGCGCAAGCTCCCAAACCACGGCTAATGTAGGAAGTCTTCCATGCCCACCAAAGACAAAAAATACAAACGTATATTGCTTAAACTCAGCGGCGAAGAGCTGATGGGAGAAGAGGGCTTTGGTATCGACCCCAAGGTGCTGGATAAGATGGCCCTGGAGATTGGGCAGCTGGTTGGCATCGGTGTACAAGTGGGCCTGGTGATCGGTGGTGGTAACCTGTTTCGAGGCGCGGCCTTGAATGCTGCGGGTCTGGATCGCGTCACGGGCGACCATATGGGGATGCTGGCGACAGTAATGAATGCCCTGGCCATGCGAGATGCCCTCGAGCGTTCGAACATTTCTTCCCGCGTGATGTCTGCTATTCCTATGAGTGGTGTAGTTGATCACTATGATCGCCGTAAGGCGATTCGCTTTTTGGAAGCCGGCGAAGTGGTAATCTTTTCCGCGGGTACCGGTAACCCGTTCTTCACAACCGATTCTGCCGCGTGTTTACGTGGTATCGAAGTGGAAGCTGAGTTGGTATTGAAAGCGACCAAGGTGGACGGCGTATACACTGCAGACCCAATGAAAGACCCGACCGCAACCAAATACGACGAATTGACCTATGATGAAGCCCTTGAGAAAAAGCTGGGGGTTATGGATCTGACTGCGATTTGTCTGTGTCGCGAACACGATATGCCTGTGCGAGTATTCCGTATGGATCAAGCCGGCGCGTTGGTAAGCATCGTTCGCGGTGGCAATGAAGGTACTTTAATTCAAGAGACTTTAGACAATGATCAATGATATTAAAGCGGATGCTGAAAGCCGCATGCAAAAAAGCCTTGAGGCCCTGGCCAACAACTTCGGTAAAATCCGTACTGGCCGTGCGCACCCAAGCATTCTGGATTCGGTCAGCGTAAATTACTATGGTGCCGATACCCCCCTGAATCAGGTGGCCAACGTCTCTGTACTGGATGCTCGAACTCTGTCTGTGAGCCCTTGGGAAAAGCCTATGGTGCCAGAGATTGAAAAAGCCATTATGAAATCCGATCTGGGTTTGAACCCGGTCACTACCGGTGAGCTGATTCGCGTGCCAATGCCGCCGCTGACCGAAGAAACCCGTAAAGGTTACATCAAGCAAGCTCGCGCTGAAGCCGAGAATGCGCGTATTTCCATTCGTAACATCCGTCGCGACGCCAATGCCGACGTGAAAGATCTGCTGAAAGAAAAAGAAATCACTGAAGACGATGATCGTCGCGCCCAGGATGAAATCCAGAAAATCACTGACAAGTTTGTTGCCGAAGTTGATAAGGCGCTGTCAGTGAAAGAAGCGGATTTGATGGAAATCTAATAGGGCTAAAGCTGTTGAGTGAGCAAACTGCGCCGGAAACGTCGCCCCGTCATATCGGCATCATCATGGATGGGAACAATCGCTGGGCCAAACAGCGTGGTCTGGGCGGTGGCTCGGGCCACAAAGCCGGCGTAGAAAAAATTCGTGCCGTGCTCAAGGCCTGTCGCGAGCACAAGGTTGAAGTTCTGACCTTGTTTGCCTTCAGCAGCGAAAACTGGCGCCGCCCGCCCAAAGAGGTAGAGGCGCTGATGAGTTTATTTTATTCCTACCTCCGGCGTGAGGCTCGCAAACTGCGCGATGAAAATGTGGCCTTGCGGGTTATCGGACGACGCGACCGTTTCAGCCCCAAGTTGCAGGACGCCATCGCTGAAGCGGAATCCATTGCCAGTGAGGGTGAGGCAACTCTGGTTATTGCTGCCGACTATGGTGGTCGTTGGGACATCGCGCAGGCCAGCCAAAAATTGGCTGAGCAAGTAAAGGCCGGTGAAATTTCCCCGGATGAGGTGGACGAAGACAGTTTGCACAAGCACACCTGTCTGGCAGATTTACCCGAGCTGGATCTGTTGATTCGAACCGGTGGAGAGGTTCGGATCAGTAATTTCCTGCTGTGGCAATGTTCATACTCGGAACTGTATTTTAGCGATTGCTTGTGGCCGGATTTCGGCCCGGAACAGATTGATGCGGCGGTGAGTGATTTCTACCGGCGTCAGCGTCGCTTTGGTAAAACCTCCGAACAGATTTTGGCTGAACAAGCCTGATCGACGGAACTGGATAATAAAAATCGCCCGGCGAAAGGGTTGATAAAACTATTGGGGGCCAAGTGCTTAAACAACGTGTCATCACAGCTATTATTCTCGCTGTAGTGTTCCTGGCGGCTCTATTCAAGCTGCCGCTGCCCCTGTTTTCCGCATTTATTGCGACGGTTGTTCTGATTGCGGCCTGGGAGTGGGCTAACCTCTCCGGGCTTTCCAAAATTTGGCAACGCACCGCCTACGTTATCCTGATTGCTTCTGTTTTGGCCCTTTCGGCCTATGTTACCCATAACTTCGACGGCACCAATGCCGATGTGTCAAAAGCCATTTTGATGGCAGGCTGCCTGTGGTGGGCGATTGCTTTGCTGTGGGTACAGTCCTATCCGGGCAGTGCCATGTTGTGGGGCAGCCGTTGGTTTAAAGCCATCATGGGGATGGCGGTGCTGATTCCCACCTGGTTGGCTTTTTCCTATTTACGCGCCCAGAGCTCTGGCGCCTGGTTAATTCTTATTGTGGTTCTGATCGTCGCCTGTGCCGATATCGGCGCCTACTTTTCGGGCAAGGCCTTGGGCAAGCACAAATTGGCGCCTGCGGTTAGCCCAGGCAAATCCTGGGAAGGTTTCTGGGGCGGAATGTTCAGCTGTGTCTTACTGGCTGTTGCCATCGCCCTTCTGGCTGAGGTGTCCATGCTGGCGACCCTGGCGATTATTATTCCTGCTGGTTTGGCTTCTGTGCTGGGTGATCTGCTGGAAAGCATGGTCAAGCGCCAACGCGGCATCAAAGACAGCTCTCGTCTCTTGCCGGGTCATGGTGGTGTTCTGGATCGAGTGGATAGCCTGACGGCTGCCGCACCGGTATTCGCCCTTGCGATGAGCCTGAGCGACTGGTCTCTGTAATGTCTAAACAAGAGCGATTAACCATTCTGGGCTCCACAGGCTCCATTGGCCTGAGCACCCTTGATGTTGCTGCTCGCCATCCTGACCGTTTTCACATTCACGCCCTCTGTGCCAACCGAAGCTGGCAGGCTCTGCACAAGCAGGTACTGATCCATAAGCCAGCCTATGCCGTACTGGTCGACTCTGATGCCGCTCGTAATCTTCGTGATGCTCTGGCGGGTGAAGGGGTGTGCACCGAAGTATTGGAAGGCCCGCAAGCGCTGGAGGCGGTATCTGCCGAGGCGGACACCGTAATGGCGGCCATTGTGGGGGCGGCGGGCCTGCTACCGACTCTGGCGGCGGTAAAAGCGGGCAACAAAGTCCTGCTGGCGAACAAGGAAAGTCTGGTGATGGCGGGCGACCTGTTTATGGACGCGGTCAAAGATCACCAGGCCCTCTTGCTGCCCATCGACAGTGAGCACAATGCCATATTCCAATGTCTGCCGGCCAATGCCAGCAGTTTGAGCGAGGCCGGGGTTCGCAAGATTTTGTTGACCGGTTCTGGCGGCCCATTTCGCGAAACCGCTCTGGAAGATCTGCCCAAGGTGACGGTGGCCCAAGCCTGCGCTCACCCGAACTGGTCCATGGGCCAGAAAATCTCCGTCGATTCGGCGACCATGATGAACAAGGGCCTGGAATACATTGAGGCTCGCTGGTTGTTTTCTGCGTCCGCTGAGCAGATAGAGGTGCTTCTGCATCCCCAGAGTGTGGTGCACTCAATGGTGCAGTATAACGACGGTTCGGTACTGGCCCAGCTTGGACAGCCGGATATGAAGACCCCGATTGCCCATGCCATGGCTTGGCCCGAACGCATTGAATCCGGCGTGGAAAGCCTGGATTTTACCCGCCTGGGTGAACTGAGCTTTGCGGCCCCGGATGTTAAGCGTTTTCCCTGTCTGGCTCTGGCCATTGAAGCCAGTAAAGCGGGCGGTAGCGCGGCTACTTGTTTGAATGCGGCGAATGAGGAAGCGGTGGCGGCCTTCTTGGCGGAGCGAATCGCCTTTACAGATATCGCTCGAATTAATGGCGATGCCCTGGCCAGGCACGATAATATCGACGCTTCGGATATCGACACGGTTCTGGCGATTGATGCCGAAGCCCGTCGTATCGCCCATGAATTGATTTCAGCGACTGCTTAAACGCCCGGCACATTGTTGGCCTGAAAGTGGTCCTTGTGGCCTGATGTAGTTAGGAGAATGACTTGAGTCTTATACAAACCATTTTCTGGTTTATCCTGGCCCTCGGGGTTCTGGTGACCATACACGAGTTCGGCCACTATTACGTGGCGCGACGTTGTGGCATCAAAGTGCTCCGCTTTTCAGTGGGCTTTGGCAAGGTGCTGTACAGCTGGCGCAACAAAGAGGGTACCGAATTCGCGGTCGCCGCCTTGCCACTGGGCGGGTACGTCAAAATGCTGGATGAGCGGGAAGGTGAGGTCGCCGAGCATGAAAAGCACCTGGCTTTCACCCAGAAACCGGTTCTGAGCCGTATCGCCGTAGTTGTGGCCGGTCCTTTAGCGAACTTTATTCTGGCCGTGTTGCTGTACTGGTTTTTGACCCTGCAGGGGCACAACGAGCTTAGCGCCGTTGTAGGTAAGGTTGAGCCTGGTAGCATTGCAGCGGAAGCTGGACTTGAGCCGGGTCAGCGTATCTTGGCCGTTGATGGACAGCCCACTCCAACGCGAAAGATGTTATACCAGCAGTTATTGAGTCGATTAGGGGAAAGTGGTGAGATTCACTTTCGAGTGCAGTACCCAGGATCCAATCTGACCTATGAGTCTGTAGCAGAGCTTGATAAGTGGCTAAGCGGAACTGCAGATCCCCATCCTGTCTCTGGGCTGGGTATGACTCTATTTTACCCTCCAACTCGGCTTGAGTTACATAGAGTGCAGCCTGAAGGTCCCGCTGCCAAAGCGGGGCTTAAAGAAGGTGACAAGCTTATAGCTGTTGATGGGGAAAAAATCATCGATTGGGAATTCTGGGTCAGCTATATCCAAGGGCGAGCAAATCAGGCTATTAGCTTAAGTTATGAGCGCGATGGAAGGCTGTTAGAAAGTTATATCACGCCAGATGAAGTGACTCTTGAAGACGGGCGCAGAGTTGGGCGAGTTGGTACAGTCAACGCCAGAGAACCTTGGCCCAAGGAAATGATTATTAAGCGCGAATATGGCTTTGTGCAGTCCTTTGTGGTCGCGGTGGATGAAACTTGGGAACAATCCAAATTTGTACTTGTCTCTTTGAAGAAGTTGATTGTCGGGCAAATATCCACGAAAAACTTGAGCGGGCCACTGACCATTGCTAAAGTGGCGGGCGATTCGGCCAAGGCTGGCTGGCAGCAGTATATTAGTCTGTTGGCTTTGCTTAGTGTGTTTCTGGGGGTTATGAACCTGCTGCCGATTCCGGTTCTGGACGGTGGCCATCTGCTCTACTACGTCATCGAGTTGGTGAAGGGGAGTCCTTTGCCGGAGCGGGTGCAGTTGTGGGGTTACCAGATCGGTATGGTGATGGTGCTCGGCATTATGGCCGTAGCGCTCTATAACGATGTGGTGAGGCTGTTCTAAAGCCGCAAATCGACGAGTACAAACGACCCGCTGCCCCGAACCCGGGCAGGCACGGTTTTTATAACAAGAGCTTGGCTCAACACTAATTAATGATTAAGCATAATATGAAGCGTATCAGAGACCTTTTCCTCATTTTGACTTTATTACCTGCTCTGGCCTTTGCCCAGGCATTTCGGGTAAATGATATTCGCCTGGAAGGCTTGCAGCGTGTTTCTGCGGGTACTGTGTTCGCTTCTTTACCGGTTCAGATTGGCGAAGAACTTGATGGTCTGGCTATCCAAAATGCCACTCGAGAGCTGTTTAAAACAGGTTACTTCGAAGACATTCAAATGGGCCGCGACGGCAATGTACTGGTTGTGACCGTTATTGAGCGTCCGGCGATCAGCGAGATCGCTATCGAAGGTAACAAGGCCATTAAAACCGAAGACCTGATGAAGGGCCTGAACGACAATGGTCTGGCCGAAGGGCAAATTTTCAAGCGTGCAACCCTGGAAGGTCTGACCCAGGAGCTGCGACGCCAGTATGTGGCTCAGGGTCGCTACAGCGCCGATGTTGAAGCTACGGTTGTGGATCTGCCACGTAATCAGGTCAAGCTTCAAATCGACGTTGATGAAGGTGACGTCGCTTCTATTAAGCATATCAACATTGTGGGCAACACCGCCTTTGATGATGAAGAACTGATCGATCTGTTTGAATTGAAAACCACGGGCTGGTTTTCCTGGATCACCAGTGATGACCGCTATGCCAAAGAAAAGCTGTCCGGCGATATCGAGCGATTGGAAAGCCACTATCTGGATCGCGGTTACCTGAAGTTTGAGATCGATTCCACTCAGGTAAGTTTGAGCCCGAACAAAGAAGCGGTATTTATTACCGTCAACGTGAATGAAGGTGATGTTTACGAGGTCAGCGATGTTGAGCTGGCCGGTGATCCGATTCTGCCGGAAGAAGAAATGCGTTTGCTGCTGTTGATGCGCGAAGGCCAGAAATTCTCCCAGGTTCTGATGACCACTACAGAAGAATACATGACCAAGCGTCTGGGTAATGAGGGTTACACCTTCGCCGAAGTTAAAGGTATCCCGGAGGTTGATGAAGAGACCGGCAAAGTTAAAGTGACCTTCTTTATTGATCCCGGAAAGCGTGCTTACGTGAATCGTATTAATTTCCGAGGCAATACCACCACCGCAGACAATGTTCTGCGTCGTGAAATGCGTCAGATGGAAGGTGCCTCGGCGTCTTCCCTGAAAATTGAACAGTCCAAAGTTCGTCTGGAACGTCTGGGTTTCTTTAAGGAAGTCAAAGTTGACACCAAAGAAGTTCCCGGTTCAGCTGATCTGGTTGATGTGGAATACACCGTTGAAGAGCAACCTTCCGGTAGTGTCGGCGCCAGTGTGGGTTACGCACAGGGTTCCGGTCTGGTTTTGGGTGCAAACGTACAGCAGGACAACTGGTTGGGCACGGGTAAGCGTGTTGGCTTTAACATCAGCCGCAGTAGCTACCAGACGGCCTACAGCTTTAACTACACTGACCCATATTTCACTCCAGACGGTGTAAGCCGCGGTTTCAATGTTTACTACCAGTCACGTGACTACTCCCGAGTGAACGTATCGAGTTACTCTACCGACAGCTTCGGCGCCAGCGTTAACTTCGGTTATCCGATTTCCGAAATTGAGCGTGTCGGCTTTAATGTGGGATATCAGAACATCTCGATCAATACCGGCCCATTCGCGGTACAGGAAATTATTGGCAGCCCGCGTCGAATCACCAATGCTCAGGATCAGTATCTGAACAATGCCGATGCAACCGCCGTTGCGGAAATCCTGAACACAGCACCGCTGGTTGAATACGATTTCTCTGATCGACTACTGGACGCAACCGCACTGCTGGATGCCCAGTCGCCGAAAGGCTTTATCGATGAGAATGGTGACGAGTTTAATCTGATGACGGCGTCGGTGAATTGGGCAAAGTCCACCTTGAACCGTGGTCGTCTGGCCAACCGTGGTGTGTCCCAGAGATTCTCGCTGGAGTTTTCACTGCCAGGCGGTGAGTTGGAATACTACAAGTTGAACTACACCGCGCAGTACTTCCAGCCGTTGACCAACAGCCTGACTCTGCGTCTGCGTACTCGCCTGGGTTACGCTGATTCTTACGGCGACACCACTGAATTGCCGTTCTTCCAGCACTTCTACGCGGGTGGCTTTGGTTCAGTACGTGGCTTTAAGCGTAATACATTGGGTCCACAGAGTACTCCGGCCCAGGTTTACCAGACTCAGTACGCGACCTGGACAGATACCAATGGCGACGGCATTCGTAATACCAATGAGGTAAGCAACCTCGTATACGTTGCTAATGAAGACGGTACGTTAACAACAACTCAGTTGAACAATAACAACAACACCCGTAACAACCCCTTCGGTGGTAATGTGTTGATTGAAGGTAGTGCTGAGATTCTGTTCCCTCTGCCGTTTATTAAAGATCAGCGTTCTCTGCAGTCCGCGTTCTTTATTGATGCCGGTAACGTTTTCGACCTTAACTGTGGCGCAACTCAGCAGAACTGTTTTGATGTTGATTTGAGCAAGCTGAGTTCGTCTGTGGGTATTGGTGTTACCTGGATTTCCGGTTTCGGTCCGCTGACTTTCAGTATTGCCAAACCGATTCGGGAAAATGAATTTGATGAAACTGAATTCTTCCAGTTCTCTCTGGGTACTCAGTTTTAATCACACGGCTGCGCATTTGCCAGTCAATAACAACAGCAGCCGTGCTGCATTAATTAACCATTACGGTTAAACATTGGAGATAGATAGTGAAAAACATGAAGATTGCTTTGGCTTTTGTCGCAGCCGTATTATTTTCAAACGTGACTCTGGCCCAAGGGAAGATTGCGGTTCTCGACTTGCAGCGTGCCATTCTGAGCACCGAAGCGGCCAAGAAAGAACTGAAAGCCTTAAATGCTGCACCTGAGTACAGCAAGTTGACAGCTCAGGCTGAGTCTCTGAACGCTGAAATGAAAGCACTGGCTGAAGATCTGCAAACCAAGGGTTTGACCTGGTCCAATGAGCGTCAGGCCAAGCAGCGCAAGGACATCGAATACAAGCGTGCCGATATGCAGTTGGTTGCTCAAAAGCTTAAGCAAGAGCAGAACGAAATTGTTCAGAAGCTGATTAACCAGTACATCGAAAAAGCTCGTGCAGTAACGAACGACATCATCAAATCTGGCGGTTACGGTTTGGTATTGCAGCCGCAAGCGGTGATTCACGCCGATACCGGTTACGACATTACTGCTCAGATTACAGATCGTCTGAACAAGGCTAAATAAGCCACTCTCGCCCTCTGGGCCCCTTAAAAAAGCTGCATCAGCTCAGGCTGAATGCGGCTTTTTTCGTAAACAGCGGCTGGATTTGTTAAAGTGCAGCCCTTCAAAAAGTGGAAAGGGAGGAGCCTGTGGCCAACAATCAATCCTTCACTCTGCAAATGCTGCTTGAGCAGTTGCAGGCGGTGTTGCCGGAATCCTTGAGCGTAGAACTGCAAGATGCCGATCACAGCGTTGAGATTTCCTCGATGGCGACCTTGCAAACGGCTGAGTCGGCTCAGCTGAGTTTTCTCGCAAACCCGAACTATCGTAAGTATCTGGCTGAAACCCGGGCATCAGCCGTTATTCTGCACCCCAACGAAGTCGAACATTTCAGCGGCCCTAAACTGGTCTGTGCTCAACCTTATATTGCTTTTGCGGTACTGACGCGTTTATTCAAACGCGATTCCAATGCGGAGCAGGGCGTGCACGTGACCGCCGTTGTGAGTGAATCGGCCACTGTAGACGAGAGTGCCTGGATCGGTCCCCATTGTGTGGTGCAGGCCGGTGCCGAAATTGCCGCGAATACGCGTTTGGAAGCTGGCGTATTCATTGGCGAGGATGTCCATATCGGAAAAGATTGCCGCATTCATTCCAATGTCAGTATCGAAGCGGCGGTGCACATTGGTGATCGAGTCGAAATTCACAATAACGCTGTGATTGGTTCAGAAGGTTTTGGATTTGCGCATACGGGTGAGAATTGGTTAAAAGTTCATCAGTTAGGCAGTGTGTTGATCGGTAATGATGTGGAAATCGGTGCATCTACGACGATTGATCGTGGGGCTTTGGACAATACCGTTATTTGCGACGGCGTAAAGATCGATAATCAGGTGCAAATTGCGCATAATGTGCGCATTGGCGAACACAGTGCCATTGCCGCCTGCGTTGGAATTTCCGGCAGCGCCGTGATCGGCAAGCATTGCACCCTGGCCGGTGGTGTTGGTTTGGTTGGACATATCGAATTGGCCGATAAGGTTCATGTGACCGGTATGACCATGGTAACCAAATCCATCAACAAGGCCGGTTCCTATTCATCGGGAACGCCGATGATGCCAACGGAGAAATGGCGCCGTAGTGCGGTACGATTTTCCCAGCTTGATGGCCTGGCCAGCACGGTCAGGAAGTTAGGCAAAGATAAATAAACGCTCGAACTGTCATACTTTGGCAATACGCTGAGCATGCAAAACCGACAGCCGATGCTGTCACCGCTTTTACGCTGAGTACCTTAGGAAGTGATTACATGATGGAAATCCAAGAGATACGAAAGTATCTACCCCATCGCTACCCTTTTTTACTGGTTGATCGGGTTACCGAGCTGGTAGAGGGTGATTATATTGTGGCTTACAAAAACATCACCATTAACGAAGATGTGTTCAATGGCCACTTCCCGCAGATGCCGATTTTCCCTGGCGTGATGATCGTTGAGGCCATGGCCCAGGCAGCTGGCATTTTGGGTTTCAAAACCTTGGATAAAACCCCCGCAGATGGCTCTATTTACCTGTTTGCCGGTGCCGACAAAGTGCGCTTTAAGCGTCAAGTGGTACCAGGCGACCGTTTGCAACTGGAAGCCAAAATTGTTTCCGAGAAACGCGGCATCTGGAAGTTCGATTGCAAAGCCAGTGTTGATGGCGTTTTAGCAGCTTCTGCCTCTATAATGTGTGCAGATAGACCCGTAAAATAACGGGCAGCACAAATAGAGAGAGAGTTTTTTGACTGAAGCAAGCCTTATTGATCCCCGGGCCATTATCGATCCCAGCGCCGTTATTGCGGACGATGTGGAAATTGGGCCCTGGTCGATTGTCGGTCCCGGTGTAAGTATTGACGCCGGAACGGTGATTCATTCCCATGTGATTATCAAAGGCCCCACCAAAATCGGTCGCAACAATCGCATTTATCAGTTTTCCAGCATCGGTGAAGATACCCCGGATATGAAATATCAGGGCGAGCCGACAACGTTGGTGATTGGCGACAACAATGTCATTCGGGAAGGCGTTACGATTCATCGCGGTACCGTTCAGGATCGCGGCGAAACCCGCATCGGCAATGACAATCTGATTATGGCCTATGCCCATATTGGTCACGATTCAGTTGTCGGCAATCACTGTATTCTGATCAATAATGCCAGCCTGGCTGGACATGTTCATGTCGACGATTGGGCAATTCTGGGCGGCTATACCCTGGTTCATCAATTCTGTCGTATCGGTGCTCACAGCTTTACGGGAATGGGTTCGGCCATTGGTAAAGATGTCCCGGCGTATGTCATGGTGGCCGGTGCCCCAGCGGGTGCTCGCAGCATCAATGCCGAGGGCCTGCGTCGCCGAGGTTTCAGCAAGGAAGAAATTGCGGCTGTGAACAAGGCCTACAAACTTGTGTATCGCCGTGGTTTGACCGTGGATGAAGCCCTGGAAGAGCTCAATGTTCTGAAACAGAGCTGCGACAAGATTGATGCCCTGATTGAATCCCTGCAAAAATCCACTCGCGGAATTATTCGCTAGGCGCCCATGCATATTGCCATCGTCGTAGGGGAAATGTCGGGCGATATCCTTGGCGCAGACCTGATGCGTGCTTTACAACAGCGTTACCCAGAAGCCAGCTTTTCCGGCATTGGCGGTGAGCGAATGCTGGCCTTGGGTTTTGAATCCTTTTTCCCCCAGGACCGTCTGGCGGTCATGGGGTTTATCGAACCTCTGAAGCGACTGCCAGAATTACTGCGAATTCGAAAATTTCTTCGTCAGCATTATCTGGCGAATCCGCCCGATGTCTTTATCGGAATTGATTCCCCCGATTTCAATCTGCCCATTGAAAAGACATTAAAAGCAGCAAACATTCCAACCGTACATTATGTCAGCCCGTCAGTTTGGGCCTGGCGACAGGGACGTATTCACGGCATTAAGCAGTCTGTTGATTTAATGCTGACGATCTTGCCCTTTGAAACCAAAATTTATCATGAGCACGAGATGCCGGTGCAGTTTGTTGGGCATCCGTTGGCTGATGATTTTCCGGTGGAGCCGGAAACGGAAAACGCGCGGGCTGCACTGGGCGCGTCACCCGATGAACATATTGTAGCCTTGCTGCCCGGTAGCCGCAGTGCCGAAGTAAAACACCTGGCCCCTGTGTTTTTTGACGCCGCTGTGCAGTATGCAAAAAAAAGAACAACGCGCTTTTTAATGCCTGCCGCCAATGAGGCCAGACTTGAGCAAATCCAATCTCTTCTCACGGAGCTGAAAAAACAGGAAGAGTATGCTGAGCTGTCCATCGATATTCGCTTGGGTAACTCCAAGCAGATTATGTGTGCCGCCGATGGGGTTTTGATGGCCTCGGGCACAACCAGCCTGGAAGCTTTGTTGCTGAAGAAGCCAATGGTGGTGGCTTACAAAAAAGACTGGTTCAGCGCCTGGTTGACGAGACGATTGATTAAGACCCCGTTTATTTCCCTGCCCAATTTGCTGGCCGGAGAAGCTTTGGTTCCCGAGATTTTGCAGGAGGAATGCACCGCTGAAAATCTTGCCAAAGCTTTGGAGGAAAATGTTCAAGACGGCGAAAAAAAGGAACAGCTGTTGAAGCGTTTTTACGATATTCACCATCAGCTGCGCCAGGACGCCGGTCTGCTGGCCAGCGAAGCCATCGATAAAATGCTGGCTGCCCGAGAGTAAAGCGGCCTCACACTTTTAATTCATTCAGTCCCAAAGAGTCCAAAACATGAGTATAGATCTCGGTCCTTTTGTCAGTGAATACCAAGGCCACCTTGTTGCCGGGGTAGACGAAGTGGGGCGTGGCCCGCTGGCAGGCGATGTGGTAACAGCAGCCGTTATTCTAGACCCGGAAAATCCCATTGATGGTTTAAACGATTCCAAAAAACTGACTGAAAAAAAGCGCAACGCCCTGTTTGACGAAATTCAGGAAAAAGCTCTGAGCTGGGCAATCGCCCGCGCGAGTGTTGCTGAGATTGATGACATCAATATCCTGCAGGCGAGTTTACTGGCCATGAAGCGTGCGGTCGAAGCTCTCGACGTTCAACCTGAGCATGTTCTGGTGGACGGCAATAAAATTCCCAAGTGGCATTATCGCGCTGAAGCGGTGGTGAAAGGGGATGGGCGTGTTGCCTGTATCGGGGCCGCTTCCATTCTTGCCAAGGTGACTCGCGATCGTGAAATGGAAGCCTTCGATAAGGAATACCCGGGTTACGGTTTTGCTGGCCACAAAGGCTACCCAACCAAGGTGCATATGGAGGCGGTGGAGCGTTTGGGCGTTTGCCCAATTCATCGCCGCTCCTACGCGCCAATTAAAGCAAAGCTGGAACAGATCGAGCTGTTCTAGGTATCCCGGTAATCTTTTTTCCGTGTCGGTTGCGAATCATGCCACATGCTTGCGCTTCGGATACTACTTTGACAGCGGAAAGGTTTGCCCTTCAAAGATGGTTCCCCAGATCGGAATGTCTTTCAGTTTTTCTGGTTCGATTTGATAGGGATCTTGCTCAAGTACGGTAAAGTCCGCAGATTTACCCACTTCAATGCTGCCAATTTCCGATTCCATTTGAATAGCGTGGGCCGCATCAATGGTGATGGCCTTCATGGCCTCGTGAACGGTCATCGACTGCTCGTTGGCCATTTGCAATCCACCGGCCCCTTCGCGATTGACGGCCACCCAGGCGAGTCTTAGAGGCTGTGCCGGAGCCATACTGAAATCAGAATGCAGAGAGACTTTCACGCCGGCATCAAGCAGGTCCCGGGCGCGGAAAATGTAATGGGCGCGTTCTGGCCCCAAACCCATTTCAGAATAGGTTTCCCCCAGTGTGTGCAGGTAGTAAGGGTTGGCGGAAACAATCACACCCAGCTCGGCAATGCGCTCAGCCTGATCTGGGCCGATATAACCCAGATGGTGCAGGGTGGTGCGGTGATCAATACGCGGGTATTTGTGATTTAGGCGCTCGATCATATCCAGCACCACCTCGGTACCCAAATCACCATTGCTGTGAATATGAATCTGGTAATCGGCGTTCCAGTAAGCGCTGGCCAGTTCTTCCAGTTTTTCGGGCTCGGTAATCCACTCGCCGTGGTGCCCATCGAGATAACCCGGGTCGCGCATTTGCATCAGTTGGGAATAAAACGCACCGTCAGCCAGCAATTTAGTCTGTTTAACAAACTTCAGTTTGTCATTGCCTTTTTGCAGCAGGGCTTCGTTTTCGGCCAGAGCTTCTGCCGAACCGGGTTGCTGGCCTACACGATCTGCCATGGGAATTAAGCGGGTGCGAAACCCCACATCCTTATCGTCCAGAACCCATTTGAAGGCCCACCATTCCATGTTCAGATCGAACATGCCGTTGGCCATATCGGCGATGGTGGTAATGCCACCCGCATGTACTACATCGACAACCTGTTCCAGCCCGCCCATAAAACGGCCGGCCTTGATGATGTAATCGCGAAACTTGTTCAAACCCAGCATCAATCCGGATTCGTAGAAATGGCCTTCTTCGATATTTACCTGATGCTGATCTTTTAAATCTTCTTCGGTGAACGTGACCAAATCCATCGCTTTGGAATTCACCCAAACTTCATGGAAGGAACGATGCCACACCAATGCGGGGCGATCAGGAATTAACTCGTCGAGCAGCTGACGAGACATTTCGCCGTGAAAGTAATGGTGATAACCCCAGCTGATAAACCATTCATCATCCGGGGCGTCTTTGGCTGCCTCTTTCAAGCGTTGCTGATATTGTTCACGGCCCTGAGTTGCCGGGACTTCCTTGCCGGGTAAATGCCACTCGAAAGGTGTGATCCAATGAAAGGGTAACAACAGAGCCGCCATCGCCGGGTGCAGGTGGTTCTCAATAAAACCCGGTGTCAGTACCTTGTTGTCGAAATGCTCATGTTTGGCTGTTGGCCAGCGTTGCTGCAAGTTTTCCAACGTTCCCAAAGCCACAACTTTACCGTTTTCAATAGCGACCGCTTCGACCCTCGGTTGCTTGCTGTCCATAGTAATAATGCTTTGGGCGCTGATCAGTCGCAGGGACTGGTCGGGTTTGCTCAGATACCACCAGGCGATAGCCGCTAAAAGCAGAGTGAGTAGAATTTTTGAACGCGTCGAAATCAGGGGGGAAGTTGCCATATGCTGTCATTTTTTATTGGTATTTTGTTGCTACTATATCCGAAGCCAATTCGCTTGGCTAAATAATAAGTCGTATAGCAAAACATTCATCGGCCTTATGTCTGGGGCCTGTTTGAGCCCGCGGGCTGTATTACGGAAGGATGAGTTATGCCAGATCAATTGCGATGTTATTCCCCGGTCGACGGGAAGCAGTATGTGCAACGCAGCTATTGCAGTGACGAAGAACTGATTGCCGCTGTCAGAAACGCGCGCGCGGCCCAGCAAGACTGGCAATCCATGCCTCTGGAACAACGCCTGGGCTTGCTGGACAAAGTGCTCGACTACTTTGATGAACATCGCAGCTTGATCGCTGAACAAATTACCTGGCAGATGGGGCGTCCAAGCCGCTATGCCGAAGGGGAAATAAACGGTGTGTTGGAACGTGGCCGCCATATGTTGGCCATCGCGCCGGAAGCGCTCGCCAATGTTCAGCCATCCAACGACTCGGCTCTCAACTCTGCCTCGGAGCAGGGTATTGATCATTACATCGAACTTACCCCAGTTGGGTTAGTGCTTACGGTGGCCCCTTGGAACTATCCTTTACTCACTACGGTAAACTCCGTGATTCCTGCACTGGCGGCAGGAAATGGGGTTTTGCTTAAGCCTTCGGCTCAAACGCCATTGGCGGGTGAGCATTTTCAACGCGCTTGCGCCCAGGCGGGCTTGCCCAAAGGTTTGTTGCAGTGTGTGCATCTGCGTCACGAGCAGAGCAGCCGATTGCTGAGCGAAGGCCTGGTGGATTTCGCGAGCTTTACGGGCTCGGTGCAAGCGGGGGCTGAATTTGAACGTTCGGCCGCCGGTCAGTTTCTCGGACTTGGGTTGGAATTGGGTGGCAAAGATCCGGCCTATGTACGAGCCGATCTGACTGCCGAACAGCTCGAAGAAGCGGCTGTCGCCCTGGCCGATGGTGCATTTTTTAACTCGGGTCAGTCTTGCTGTGGCATTGAACGAATATACGTGGCTGAGACGTATTATGAGCGCTTCTGCGAGCGTTTTGTTCAGGAGGTCTCACAGCTCAAGTTGGGTAGCCCCATCGAGCTTGAAACAAGTCTGGGGCCGCTAGTTCGCCCCGCAGCCGCCAACTGGGTACGAGAACAGATTCAACAAGCCGTGGAACAGGGCGCGAAGGCCTGGATCGACGGAAGTGAGTATCCACTGGATGATGGTGAAGGTGCCTACCTGGCCCCACAGGTTCTGACGGATGTGAATCACAGCATGTCGGTCATGAGCGAAGAAAGCTTTGGGCCGGTGGTGGGCATTATGCCGGTGAGCAGCGATGAACAGGCTATCGAATTGATGAACGATAGCGACTACGGTTTGAGTGCTTCCATCTGGACTCGTGACAAGGACGCTGCCCAGCTTATTGGACAGCAGATTCAAACCGGCACAGTGTTTATGAATCGCTGTGATTATCTGGACCCGGCCTTGGCCTGGACTGGAGTAAAACAAACAGGACGTGGTGTTAGCCTATCTTCATTGGGCTACGCCCAGCTTACCCAGGCGAAGTCTTTTCATTTGCGCTTGGACTAAGCAATTTTTGAGGTATTGATGGTAAAACTATGTCTGATAACACGCTAACAATTGGTATTTTGAAAACCGACGATGTTCGTCCACAACTGGTTGACGAGTTCGGTGAATACCCGGAAATGTTTGCCCGCTTGTTGGGTGAATTTGATGGTGATCTTGAGTTTAAAACCTACGAAGTTCAGCGCGGCGATTTGCCTGCGTCTGTGGATGAGGTTGATGCTTATTTGATTACGGGCAGTAAAACCTCTGTGTATGAGCCTTTGCCGTGGATTGCCGATACCGAAGCCTTTTTGCGCAAGGCGCATGCGGCCAAGAAAAAAATGCTGGGTGTTTGTTTTGGCCACCAATTATTGGCTCAGGCTTTAGGCGGAAAAACCGTTAAAGCGGAACAGGGCTGGGGTTTGGGCGTGCACCATTATCAACTGAGTGATGCGGCGGCTGACTATGGTCAGGCTGGTGAGGATTTCTCCATGTTGGTTTCCCATCAGGACCAGGTGGTTGAAAACATTCCCGGTGCGGAAGTGTTGGCGAGCAGCGATTTTTGCCCGAATGCCATGGTTAAAGTGGATGATCATATTCTCAGTTTTCAGGCCCACCCGGAATTCACCAAGAATTACTCCGAATCGTTGTTGAAGCTGCGCCGTGAAGTGTTTGGTGACGATAACGTTGAAAAAGCCCTGGCCTCCCTGAGCGATGATGTCAGCTTTAACCGTGTCACGAATTGGATGATCCAGTTCTTCCGCGCTTAATCTTCAGGAGGGCGATGCCCTCCTTATTCATTTTCCTCTTTTTCTCTTTCCGGTTCTCACTTCGATCTTTTGAGTTGTAGACACTCAGCTGGCTAGTGTGAGGGTCGATCACCATCAATGGTGATTCTTTCCATACGGCGATGAGCTGGAAAGTAATCATTGATCGGTTTGTGCAAAGTGCTGCGGTTATCCCAAAAAGCGATGGAGTTTTCCTCCCAGCGAAAACGGCAGGTGTATTCATCCTGTACGCAGTGTTGATATAGAAATTCCAGCAAGGCCTGGCTCTCGGTGTCTTTCATACCCACAATGCGCGTGGTAAACAAACGATTGACGTAAATCATTTTGCGTCCGTTTTCCGGGTGACTGCGAATGACTGGATGTTCAACAGGTGGATTTTCCGCGAGCGCTTTGGCGAGCCGTTCACGGCCACCATCTTCCGCCAGGCTGTGACGAAATCCGTGGGCAAAATCATGCACTGCACTCAAACCGGACAGAAAGCTTTGCATTTTATCTGACAGCCCATCGTAGGCAGCGCCCAGGCTGGCCCAGAGTGTATCGCCACCACAATCGGGTACGATGCGGGAGCGCAAAATACTGCCCAGCGGTGGTGTTTTGCGAAAAGTCATATCCGTATGCCATTCCTCAATTTTTGTGGGTTTTTCCGGAGTACTTTCCAGGATGGTAATTTCCGGGTAATCCGGCACGGTGCCATAGGCGGGGTGGCTCTGGAGCGGGCCAAAGGCTTCAGCCAGAGCCTTATGTTGTGCGGGGGCTATGTTCTGATCGCGAAAGAAAATCACCTGATGTTTGACCAGCAGTTCATTGAGTGTCTGCAAGGTGTTTTCGTTTAATGGTTGGTTCAGGTCGATGCCGGTAATTTCCGCTCCAAGGGCAGCGGCTAAAGGCTGTGCGCTGATCATGGTGTGTACCTCATTGCTATTTAGGGTGCTATCGCTTTGTGTTTGCCCCGCTTTTTCTTCTGGAGCGTTCAGCGATTGTTTTTCTCTCCCGGGGTACTCTGTGGCTATCCAATTGGGCCTGGTACGCTTTCAAACAGGGCTTGTTACTATAGGCAAGCTGATTCCAGCAGAAAAAGTGTAAAAGTGTCGATATTTTGGTCGATATGGGCAAAAATTGAGGAGTGGGCATGGCGATTGAAGCCATTGTGTGGTTGGCGAGCGTCGCCTTGATGGCCGGAGTCGTGCAGAGTACGGTCGGTTTTGGCTTCGGAATTGTGTTTCTGGCTTTGGCGGGGCTGCTGGTCGACGTCAAAATGGCCAGTATGGTCTCGGCCTTTGTGTCCGTGGTGCTCAATGGCAAACTTTTGCTGAACTTGCACCGTCATATAAACTGGCAACGCCTGAAGCCCATTTTAATATCGGTCATTATTGCAACGCCTTTCGGGGTGTTGTTTTTACAAAAGATCAGCAGCGACTGGTTTAACCTGTTTTTGGGTTTGTTGATTTTATGGGCTCTGCAACAACAGTTTTATCCTGCACAGCCCGACAAGCGCCCCTCTAACACCTTAATCGGTGTTCCGATGGGCTTGATCTCGGGTTTGTTTGCCGGCGCCTACAATACCGGCGGGCCGCCCCTGGTGGTGTATGTGCAATCCCAGGGGCTGGAGCGCCTGGAAAAGGTTGCCAGTTTGCAACTGCTGTTGCTCGTCGGCAGTTTGGTGCGAGTAGAAGAGATGTGGCGCCAGGATGTATTGATTCCCGGCTTGCTCTGGCCAATTGTTATTTGCTGCGTTGCTACCGTTATCGGCAGCGCTATTGGTTTACGCCTGCTAAACCGCATCAGCGATGTCTGGTTCAAGCGCATTATGGGCGTGTTTTTATTGCTTCTGGCCATTTACTATATGGGACAATGGCTGGGGCTCGGTGCATAGGACGTCATTCTGCGAATAGTAATGGCGACTATTAGATCCGCTAAACGACAGGAAGGTTTGATTTGTTTAAGAAGCGTGACAAAGACAAAAGCAATGAACCCAAAGGTGAGGTTCTGGAGGCGGAAGCGGTTTCCGTGAGTTTTGAACGAGACAAGCAATTGTTCGATGCGGCGATGAATCTGCCCGCCAGCAAAGACGATCAAGAGCTGGAAGCCATATTGGAAGCCGAGGTTGAAAACCCGAGCTTCACCCAGAAACTGGGGGATAAAATTACACGTCCTTTTCGCAATGTAAAAACCAAGCTGCGAACCAATATTCGTGACAAAGCGATTGAACGTGCCCGAACCCGCATTTTGATAGCGGGCCAGCAACCTGAAAATCTGCCCCTGGAAACCCTCGAAATCGTTGTACGCGAGGAAGAAGACAAGATTAAAAATCAAATCAAGGAAAAGGGACTGTTGTTCGTGATCGCCTCTCTGGGATTGGGGTGGTGGCTGTGATCAAACAGTTTGTCCGCCTGGCGATTGTCGCTACGGTTTGGCGTCGCTATAAGTCGAGCATTATCAGTGTGGCAGCCTTGCTTCTGTTCTGGTTTGTGGTCAGTTTTTTTCACGGCGAATACATCAGCTATGCCGAGGCGACCGGTGAGCGCCAGTTTCTGGCGGTTTCATTTTTTATCAAATGGGGTTTGGGAATGGCTGCCCTGAGTGCGTTTATCCTGTTTCACCTCAGGGCATTTCGCAAGTCAGCCGATAGGAAAGAAAACCCACAAGCTTCAAAAAAGGAACACTTAAAAGGCGAAAAGCAAAAGCCCAAAACCCAAAAAGTAAAAGATAAGCCCGAGATTCCACCGGCACCCAAGCCGGGGGACGAAGCCTATAAGGCCTCGGAAGACCCCTTCGCGGCCCTGAGGGACAAACCCAAACTCCGCAGTCGTGCCGATGTGGAATTGAGCAAGAAGGGCCGGTGAGAACCGGTAAGTAAGAAGAACAGTAGTAAGAAGAACAGTAGTAAGAAGAGCAGTAGTAAGAAGAGCAGTAGTAAGAAGAGCAGTAGTAAGAAGAGCAGTAATAAGACCTGTGTTAAAAAGCCAAAGCGGTTTTGCTTTGGCTTCTTTGTCTTGATTTACAGTTTTCTGATTTGTGCGATTTCATCCTGCTCAATACCTAAAGATTCCAGAAACTTCTGATGCTCTTCGGGCTCCATTTTTTCAAAGGTTTGGTGCCAGCGCGTCATATCGTCATCGCTTAATCCTGCACCGCGCATAATTGCTACCCAAGTGTCTTTGTTCACCATGTCATTCTCCACTTCCTGATCCAGATGCAACAGCTCGATAATGGCTTTTTGTTGTTGCCTCAGTTGTTTGATTTCAAGATCCAGTTGCTGAAAGTGTTCTTTCAAAATATCCGCTTGAGCTTTTGAGTTTCGATCCAGAAGTTCGCCAATCTTGTCGATGGCAATACCGTAGGAACGATATGCCATAATACTTTCCAGGCGGGTCACTTCCTCGGGGCCATACCAACGATATCCATTGTCACCCCGCAATTTGGGTTGCAGCAGACCAATACGTTCATAATAGAGCAGGCTGGAGCGGGCAATGCCGGCTTGTCTGGCGAGTTTTGAAATGGTCAGCATGGGTGAACCTCTTGTTGATCGAGATACGAGTCTCAAGCCTGAACCTATAGACGGGTCAAGGCGGGTCTAGCAATTTTCGGTGGAAGGGTTGCCATAAGTGGCCAGTTTTGTCTTGAGTCTGGCTTTGATTTGCTCCAATCCGGCGATCTGCTTTTCTACTGAGGCTAACTGGTCTACAACAATTTGTTTGGACTGGGATTCGCTGAGTTTGTTTTCCATAAACAGGTCGAGCAGGGGTTTGATTTGCTTCAGGCTGAGGCCAAAGGCTTTTCCCTCCTCAATCATTTCCAGTCGCTCTACAGTATCGGCGCGATAATTCTTATAGCTGCGCGTGCCGGCTTTGCGGGCATCGGCGTAGATCAGGCCGAGTTCTTCATAGTGGCGAATGGTGTGCTTGCTGATATCGAGTTTCTTACACAACTCACCGATTAACATTATTTTGCATTCTCTCAACTTGACTGTCGGGTATACCCGACACCTTAGCATGGAAACCCTGTTGAGTTGAAATGTAGAGAGAAAGAACTAATGAGCACGTCGATAAAGCAAACAGCAAGCTCCACCACAAACCCCACAACCACCCCCGCTGCGATGCCGGTAAAAACCGTCGTAATCACCGGCGCGTCTTCCGGCTTTGGTCGTCTGGCTTGTAAGGCCTTTCAAAAAGCCGGTTGGAATGTCGCCGCAACCATGCGGTCGCCTGAACGTGAGAACGAGCTGAACACCTTGCGCAACGTCCAACTGTTTCCTTTGGATGTGTGCGATCGCCAGAGTATCGAGTCGACAATAACTTCCGTGATGGAAACCTTCGGTCGTATTGATTGCTTAATTAATAACGCCGGCTATGGCGCTTTTGGTTTTCTAGAAGAGGCCAGTGAAGAAGAGATTATGCAACAAATGAACACCAACTTCTTAGGCGTGATTAATACTACCCAGGCGGTGCTGCCCTATATGAGAAAGCAAAAGGAGGGATCGATTATCAACGTTACCTCGCTCGCCGGATTGATGGGCATGCCAATGCTATCGCTGTACAGCGCTTCAAAATTTGCGGTAGAAGGCTTAACCGAATCACTGTCCCATGAGCTGGCAGAATTTGGTATTCGTGTACACCTGATTGAACCGGGTGCCTTTAAAACCGGTTTCAGTAGTGCCTACAGTTTTAACGAAGGGCAGGCCACCCCGGAGCTGAACCGGGAGAGGGGCGTTTACAAAAAGTTTCTGGATAATATGCTGGCAGAGCCGCCGAAACCCTTTGGTTACGGTGACCCTCAGGATGTTGCAAGCTTGATGCTGAAGATTGCGCAAACCCCCAAATCACCCCTGAGAAATGTTATTGGGAAAGACGGAAAGTCGCTGATGCTGACTCAAAAATTGCTAGGCAAGAAACGCTTGTTAAAAGTCATTGGTAATGCGGCGATGCCCAAACTGAGTGCTTAGGTTGTTGGTTTTTGTAAGATAACGGGCTCATATCTTCAGGCACAAAAAAGGCGAGCATGGCTCGCCTTTTTTTTAGGGCAGAAAAATAGCCTTACAGTTCGGCTATTTTCTGAACCTGTTCCTTCAGTTTCGCCAGAGCCGCTTCATAGTCGGCCAGTTTGTCTTTCTCTTTCTGCACAACTTCGGCAGGGGCTTTGCCCACAAACTTTTCGTTGTTCAGCTTGCCCTGGGTACGGCTGACTTCTTTCTCAAGCTTTTCGATCTCTTTGTTCAAGCGCGCTGTTTCGGCGTCTTTATCAATGAGCCCAGCCATCGGAACCAGAATTTCCATATCGCCGACCAAAGCGGTCGCTGACATCGGGGCCTCATCACCCGGGTTCAACCAGGTCATGCTCTCCAGGCTGGCCAGTTTCAGCAGGAATTGACGATTGTCCTCCAGTCGACGCTGATCCTCATTGCTGCCATTAGCAAAATACAAGGGCAGGTTTTTCGCTGGGGAAATGTTCATTTCTCCACGAATGTTGCGAATGCCGACGACGACGCCTTTCACCCACTCGATATCCGCAAGCGCCTGCTCATCGATTTTACTTTCATCGGCAATTGGGTACTGGGCCAGCATAATGGTGTCACCTTCGACACCGGCAAGACCTTTAATGCGCTGCCAGATTTCTTCAGTGATAAATGGCATCAAAGGATGGGCCAGTCGTAAAGTGGTTTCCAATACGCGCACCAGTGTACGACGGGTGCCACGTTGCAGCTCGGCACTGGCTTCTTCGTTCCACAGAACCGGCTTGGACAGTTCCAGATACCAATCGCAGTATTCGTTCCAGATAAAATCGTACAGAGCCTGGGAGGCTAGATCGAAACGATAGGATTCGATACCTTCCTGTACGGCTTTTTCAGTTTGTTGCAGTTTGGCGATGATCCAGCGATCGGCCAGAGAAAGTTCCACTTCTCCATTCAAATCGTGACCCTCGGTATTCATCAAGACATAACGAGAGGCGTTCCAGATTTTGTTACAGAAGTTGCGAAAGCCCTCGATACGGCCCACATCAAACTTAATGTCACGACCGGTAGAGGCCAGTGAGTAGTAGGTATAACGCAGAGCGTCGGTACCGTATGCGGCAAGACCTTCCGGGAATTCCTTGCGGGTCTGCTTTTCAATTTTACTGGCCGCCTTCGGGTTCATCATGCCGGTGGTGCGTTTCTTCACCAATGATTCCAGATCGATGCCGTCAATCAGATCGATCGGGTCCAATACATTACCCTTGGACTTGGACATCTTCTGGCCTTGACCATCACGCACCAGACCGTGGACATAAACGGTATGGAATGGGATTTCTTCACGGAAGTGCAAGGTCAGCATGATCATGCGTGCAACCCAGAAGAAAATAATATCGAAACCGGTGACCAGTACGTCGGTCGGGTTAAAGATTTTCAAACGCTCGGTTTCTTCAGGCCAGCCCAAGGTGCCGAAGGTCCACAAGCCGGAGGAGAACCAGGTGTCCAGAACGTCGTCGTCCTGTTTCAGTTTGACACCGTCGGCAATACCGTTTTCAGCGCGAACTTCTTCTTCGGTACGGCCCACATAAACGTTGCCGGCATCGTCGTACCAGGCTGGAATACGGTGACCCCACCAGAGCTGTCGGGAAATACACCAGTCCTGAATATCACGCATCCAGGAGAAGTACATATTTTCATATTGCTGGGGCACAAATTTAATATCGCCGTTTTCAACCGCTTTGATCGCCTTGTCGGCCAATGGTTGGGTTTTTACGTACCACTGATTGGTCAGATAGGGCTCGATTACCACGCCGGTACGATCACCGCGTGGTACTTTCAATTTGTGGTCGTCAATTTTGTTCAGCAGGCCAAGTGCTTCAAAGTCTTCAACGATTTGCTTACGAGCGGCAAAGCGTTCCATGCCGCGATATTTTTCCGGCACCGTGCTGTTCAGATTGGCGTCGTCATCGAGAATGTTGATCATTGGCAAGTTGTGACGCTGACCCATCTCGTAGTCATTGAAATCGTGGGCGGGGGTGATCTTCACGCAACCGGTACCGAAATCCTTATCGACATAATCGTCGGCGATAATCGGAATCTCGCGATCGGTCAGCGGCAGTTTGATCATCTTGCCGACCAAATGCTGATAGCGCTCGTCTTCAGGGTGAACCGCAACCGCCGTATCGCCCAGCATGGTTTCCGGACGCGTAGTGGCAACGGTCAGGTGGCCTGAGCCATCGGCCAATGGATAGTTAAAGTGCCACAGGAAACCGTTCTCTTCTTCACTGATGACTTCCAGATCGGAAATGGCGGTGTGCAGTTTCGGGTCCCAGTTCACCAGACGCTTGCCACGGTAAATCAAGCCGTCTTTGTAGAGCTTGATAAAGACTTCCTGTACGGCTTTGTAGAAGCCCGGGTCCATCGTAAAGCGTTCGGTGCTCCAGTCAGGGCTGGCGCCCAGGCGACGAAGCTGCTGAGTGATGGTGCCGCCGGATTCTTCTTTCCAGTCCCATACGCGCTCGGTAAATTTTTCGCGCCCCAGCTCATGGCGATTAGTGCCTTCGGCGTCCAGTAAACGCTCAACCACCATCTGGGTGGCGATACCGGCGTGGTCGGTACCGACCTGCCAGAGAGTGTTCTTACCCTGCATACGCTGATAGCGGATCAAGGCATCCATAATGCTTTCCTGGAAACCGTGCCCCATGTGCAGACTGCCGGTGACGTTAGGTGGCGGAATCATGATGCAATAGCTGTCACTGCCATCATCGACTTCGCTTTTCGGGGCAAAATAGCCGCTGTCTTCCCAGGTTTTATACCAGGACTGCTCGATGGCCTGTGGGTTGTAGGTTGTATCCAACTCGTTCGATGGGGTGTTATCGCTCATGACTACGATCTAAATCCGACTGCGTGAAATTGAGCCCGCGGCGTTCGTGCTCCGGGCGGCTTAGCAAACCGGCCATTATACAGGGCTGTCGGGGTAGATTTAAGGCTGTGAGGGGAAATATTGCTCACCGAACGGGAAATATTCCTAGCCATATCGGCATCCCGGTGATGAGCCTTCAGCATTACACCCGAAGGCGCGCGCAATAGATGACTTTAGAGGTCCAGGTCTTTGCTCACGGCGTCCAGCAAACGCTTGCGCAGCTCGGCTTCCAGCTTGGGGAGGTATTCCTCAAGAATCTCATCAACAATGGCTTCCGGGTCCGTCTGCGTTGGCTCGTCCTGGGGTTCTATTGGCAGACTGTCTTCGGGTTCCGAAATAACCACGGTTTCATCGGTCGGTGCTTCCGGCTCTTCAGGTTTTGGTGCGTCAGCTTCAATGGAAATACTGTCAGCGGTATAGGGCTGCTGTGCGGTTGGCTCGCTGATGACGGCTTCCGAAACCGAGGGTTCAGCCAGGGAATAGGATGTCTCGGGAAGCGGCAAAGAAGCCTCTGACGGTTCCGGGCTTTCTGATTCCAGTGCCGGGGTATCGTCAACGGCTGCATCAGCATCAGTGGCAACTTCATATTCTGGAGACGAAGCTGTTTGAAGGGCTTCTGTTTCTGGCTGAGCCGTTGCAGTGTCTTTTGCGGGTTCCGGGATGGTTTGAGACCTTTCCTCGACAAATGACGGTTCGCTGCGGCGAAAGGAATTCATCAAGCTCGCGGGTGGGTAGGTCGAGCTGCTTTCGCTACTGTGCTTGAAAGGATTCTCGGGTTTACCTTGTGCTTGCTCGCTTTGTTCCGTGTCAGAGAGCAAGTTCTCCGCAGACGGTTTGTTTATTTTCGAGGACGCTTCCTGAGAGGTTTCAATGGACGTTTTGGGAGCCGTTACGTTGATATCGGCTTTACGGTCGGGTTCGCTTGTCAGTTCAAGCTGGGGTTCTGATTTTAGCGTCAGATCGAGTTCTTCCGGTTTGAAAGCCTGTTCCGATTTTGTTTCTGGCTCACTATCAAACAAGTGTTGCTGGCCGGGCAAGGGCGCTTCTGCTTGGGCCTCACCGTTAAACAAATGAGGTTTGCGATTGGGTGCCGGGAAGGGATTCTGTTGAGCGTTGCTGTTTGGCTCGGGCGTTTTTCCGGTTTCCAGGGCAGAGCTTGGTTCGTTTTGTTGTTCGTTCTGTCGGTATTCCGGCTTGGCTTCTGCTTTGGGTTCTGTTTTGAGTTCAGCAGCCGCGGTTGCTTCTTCAGGCTGGGAGTGCTTGATCAGCTTCGAGGTATCAATACCAAATTTCTGGGAAACCTTGTCCAGCAAATCCATCTCTTCGTCGGGCGATGCATTCGGTTCCTCTATCGATTGCTCTTTTGATTCCTCGTCCGTTTGCTCTTCGCTATTACCAAACAAGGTTTGGCTATCGGGAACTGGCACATCAGGAATGTCGATTTCCACTTCCATTGCCTGACGAAACTCAGTGTTGATGTCCGCATTGAAGTCGCTGCTTTCCACAGGTGGTTCTTGCTTCGGCGTCAGTTCGGGTGTCGTTGCCGGAACAGGTTCCGGTTTTGTGGGCGAGGTGGCTGTGCCGAGTGTTTCGGCTGTGCTTGTGGTCTCAATAGTCGCTGCTTCAGGTGCTTGAGGCGCAGCCGTTGCTTGTGTGGATTTCGCTTCGGGCTCAACGACGGTATCCAGTGTAGGGATCACCGCATCTTCATCCAGCATGGACATGATGGATTCCAGTTCGGCCAGCAATTGTTGTTTTGTTTTGGTGGGCTGATCAGTCATGCCTTGTGTTCCAAGCGGTTTCCGATGGTCAATCTACAGAAGTTGTCGAGTGTACACATAAAGCCACATACGAGTAAGTGTTCAGCGTCGCATATCATGGTTGGCGATTGGGTAGCCGCGCTCCTGATAAAAGCGGTAGCGTTCACGGCTTGACTGCACCACATCATCATCGGGTACCACGATTTCCAGCAGACGCTCAAAGCGTGAGAAATGGCTGGGTTGTTCACTGGATAGGTTGATCAACACATTGTGGTGTTCCAGCAGCTCATCGCCGTGGGTAATCCATACGCGGTCGGCCAGTTCATGTTGGCTGCTGCTGTCATCGCTGCGGCAGCGATGGGGAATAAAACTGGTGGGGTTGTGGGCCCAGAGCCGCTGCCCGAAATCACTGCACTGTTGGGCATTGGGGGTGAGTACGCAAACCTCCTGGGAAAGGCGAAACATCTTCTCGACCAGGCGGCAGGCAAAATTGTGCCGGGCATCAAGCCCGGCTTCCGGCAAAATATAAAAATCGACTCGAGTCACGAGTGCTTTCCTGCAAGTACTTCGGTTTAAGCAAGCGGCCAGTGACCGCTTGTTTACAGTGGCTTATTTACGGCCCGCTTCGTTCATCAGATATTGAACCAACATGCTTACCGGGCGACCGGTTGCACCTTTAGCGGCGCCAGACAACCAGGCGGTACCGGCGATATCCAGGTGAGCCCAGTCGTATTTCTTAGCGAAGCGCGACAGGAAGCAGGCTGCAGTAATACTGCCACCAGGCATTCCGCCGATGTTCGCCATATCGGCAAAGTTGCTGTCCAACTGAGCCTGATACTCATCCCACAATGGCATATGCCAGGCTTTGTCTTCCGCTTGTTTACCGGCATCCAGCAGTTTTTCCGCCAGCTCATCCTTGTTGGAGTAAACCGCGGTAGCGTGCTTGCCCAGGGCCACAACACAAGCACCAGTCAGGGTGGCAACGTCCACAACCGCTTTTGGCTTGTAGCGCTCGGCGTAGGTCAGGGCGTCACAAAGAATCAAGCGGCCTTCGGCGTCGGTGTTCAGCACTTCGATGGTTTGGCCGGACATAGAGGTCACAATATCACCAGGCTTGGTGGCGTGACCGTTTGGCATATTTTCAGTGGCGGGAACCAGAGCCACAACGTTGATTGGCAGTGCCAGTTCCAGCAGAGATTGCATGGCACCGAAAACGGCAGCAGCACCGCCCATATCAAATTTCATTTCGTCCATAGCGGCGCCAGGTTTCAGACTGATACCACCGGTGTCGAAGGTAATACCTTTACCGACCAGGACGATTGGCTTGGCGGATTTGGCGCCACCTTTGTATTCCATGATGATGAACTGGGAGGGCTCATCGGAACCGGCGGCCACGGACAGATAAGAGCCCATACCGAGCTTTTCGGCCTGCTTGGCAGAAAGCGCTTTGGCGCTCATGTTCTTATATTCCTTGGCCAGGCGCTTGGCGTTTTCAGTCAGGTGCGTTGGCGTACACACATTGCCCGGACGGTTGGCCAGATCTTTTGCCAAACGCACACCTTTACCAATGGCAGCGCCAACAGCGGCGGACTTTTTGACGCCGTTCTGGGCTTTGCGGTCAGCAACCACCAGAGTGATTTTCTTCAGCTTGGAAGGGCTTTTCTTCTCGCTCTTCAGCTCATCAAAGCGATAGGCTTTGGCACTCATACGTTCAACGGCGAAGCGAGCCTGGGTGTCCAGGTCGACAGCATTGCCATCGTCCAAAAACAGGCTGGCGTCTTTACAGGCGCTGCCGGCAACCGCGGCGAATGCTTTTTGACAGGCGCTGCCAAAGCTTTTGGCGGTCAGCTCTTTGGCTTTACCAAGGCCCAGCAACACGATGCGTTTTGCCTTGCCTTCACCCGCGATGAGCTGAGTTTGGCCAAGCTTGCCCGTGAAATCACCCAGAGCACAAACGGCAGAGATTGCACCGCTTTCATCCAGCACTTTGGCGGCGGATCCCAATTTGGATTTTTCATACACCGCAACGATGGCGCAGTCGGTGCTGACGGCAGAGGCTTGAGCTGTTTTTGTTTGAAAATTGATCATGTTGAATTCCGAGACAAAGTATCCTGTTTGCTGGATAATAGACAAAATTAGAGTTTAGGCCATGTCGGCTGAGGCGTCTGCCACGTAAATGCGCAACAAGCAAAGCTGACACTTTAGCATTTTCGCCCTATGTCTACCAAGACGCATAACTGAGCCAGATCCCCATACTCGGGATCAAAGTCGCGCTTTGCTTGTCGAAGTGCTTTGAAAAAGTGGCCTGTATAAGACCCTAAGCAACGCCCAAGCCTAAGCAACACCCAAGAAAGGACAGCGAGTGATTATTTTTCGTTACCTGACCCGCGAGGTCATGTACACCATGTTGGCAGTGAGCAGTGTGCTGCTGCTGATTACCATGAGCGGACGTTTTGTGAAGTACCTGGCTCAGGCTGCCGCCGGCCAGCTGGATGCTGATGTGCTGTTTTCCATTATGGTATTTCGTCTCCCTGGTTTTTTAGAGCTGGTATTGCCTTTGGGTTTGTTTATCGGAATTTTGCTGGCCTATGGCCGCCTGTATATGGAAAGCGAAATGACCGTGCTGTCGGCTTGCGGTTTCAGTCAGGGGCAACTGACCCGTCTGACCTTGATTCCTGCGGTATTGGTAGCGGCCTTTGTTGCCCTGCTGGCGCTTGTCGTCACCCCAATGGGTGTGGATCGAACCGAGCTGATTCTTAATGAACAGAAAAAACGCAGTGAGTTCGATGGCCTAAGTCCGGGACGATTTATGTCGCTCAGTCGCAGTGGCGCCGTCAGTTATACCGAGAACCTGAGTGAAGATCGCAAACAAATGCAGCAGGTTTTTATGGCTGGCCAAGCCAGCAGTAAAGGTGATGTTGGTGTACTTAAGGCGAAAGAGGGCCGACAGTTGGACCATCCGGAATTTGGTCAGCGTTATTTGGTGTTGAACGATGGTTATCGTTACGAAGGCAAGCCGGGGCACCAATCCTATACCGTGACAAAGTTCGATGAGCAGGGCCAATACCTGCACGTGGATGACCCCGGCGCGATTATTCCGCGCAAGGCCGATCGCAAAACAACAGTAGAATTGATGGGCTCGGATGCCACATCGGATATTGCCACCTTGCATTGGCGTTTTTCCCTGCCGGTTCTGGTGATCATCGTAAGTTTGCTGGCGGTGCCATTGAGCAAAACAAACCCCCGCCAGGGCCGTTACGTAAAAATGATCCCTGCCATCTTGCTCTACATTATTTATCTGGTGTCCCTCAATGCCGCTCGTGGCATGGCCGAAGACGGAAAAGTCTCTGTGTGGCTGGCGATCTGGGGAGTACACGGAATCTTTTTATTGATTGCTGCACTGCTGCTGTACTGGCCGGACTGGATACGCAAACTGAGTTACAAACCTGACAGCCAGGAGGCCGATCATGTTGCAGCTTAGTTGGTATATCGCCAAATCCGTTATTGGGGCCGTGGCGATGGTGCTGCTGGTGATTCTCGCGCTGGATGTGATTTCTGCGCTGGTGGATCAGTTGGGCGATATGCGCGGCGATTACAATTTTACCGAAGTGCTGATTTATGTCGGGCTCACCATTCCCCGCCGAATTATTGAGTACATTCCCTTTTCGTCTCTGGTGGGTTGTTTGATTGGCCTGGGTATTCTGGCAAGTTCCAGCGAACTGGTTGTTATGCGCGCGGCGGGCGTCACTGTTGCGCGTATTACGATTGCGGTGCTTAAACCGGTCTTGTTGTTTATTGTTTTGGGCTTGCTACTCGGCGAGTACGTTACCCCTTACACCGAACAAGCCGCAGAAAGTCGCCGCTCGGTTGCCTTGGGACGGGGGCTCGCACTGGACGATAAAGGCATGTGGAATCGTGATGGCAACGAATACGTGCACGCAAACACGGTATTGCCCGGTGGCGTTTTAATGGGCGTTACCCGCTACCAGTTCGATTCAGAAGGCCAGATGCTGTCCTCCAGTTTTGCGGATCGTGCGACCTTTCAGGGCGATCATTGGCTGGAAGAAAAGGCAAACGTTTCCAGCTTTGCGGCGAACGGCTCTCACCTTGTGCAAAAATATTTTCAAACCCGCAAATGGGAAACCGAATTAACACCAGCGTTATTGTCTCTGTTGGTTCTCAGCCCCGATGGTTTATCGATTAATGATTTATACCGCTATACCGAATACTTAAGCCAGCAGGGGCTGGATGCCAGCCAATATCGTCTGGCCTTCTGGCAAAAAGTCTTACAGCCATTGGCAACGGCCAGTTTGGTATTGATTGCGGTCAGTTTTATTTTCGGTCCACTGCGCGAAACCACCATGGGCTACCGAATTTTTACCGGTGTTCTGGTGGGTATTATTTTCAGAACCTCACAGGATTTGCTTGGCCCCTCCAGTCTGGTGTTTGGCTTTGCTCCGGTTATTGCGGTGGCAATACCGATAGTGATTTGTGCGGTGATAGGATTATTGTTATTGCGAAAAGCCAACTAGCAGTCTTTAAATGCTTTGAGAAGCAAAAAGAAAAAGGGCGCTGAACAGCGCCCTTTTTCTTTTATGATACTTTGGTAGAGTCGCTACTGAGTTGAGCTTACTTGCTCTTGGGCAGCTGCAACATTCGCGTCTTGCTGAAAATATCATGCAGCGTGCGGGACTCTTTATCGATCAGTGCGTAAAAATAACCAATACCACCAAGACAAAACATGATGGGTGCCAACAGGCAGCGTATATAGCATTGTCCCCAGCTTGGTTTTTTACCTTCTTCGTTTACCAGAATTAACCGCCAGGCTTTCATGCCCAGGGTTTGGCCGCCTTTGGCGCGCCAGCAAAAGCTGCAGAAACTACTCAGAAAAAACACCAGACCGATAAAACCTAAAGTGCCCATTGAAGCGCGTTCTCCTGGCGCAGGTTCGCCACTGATCTGTACCTGGATAAACAGCACCAGCGCGGTGTAAGCCATGGCCAGGGCCATGTAAATCAGGCTGTCGTATACGATGGCGAGCAAACGTTTCCACAGCACGGCGGGTGGCAGGGGCTCGGAGGTGGTTTCAGACATAGTAATGCGCCAAAAGAAAAAGGCGCAGTGTAGCAAAGTATGAGAATTTTCGTTAGAAGGTCTGGAATGGCTCTTGAGGAGTGATGATTAGTGGACTAATGTCAGAGCCGTCCAGACCGGAAGAGGGTCGTATTCGAATATTCAGCGTTTAGAAGAAGCGATGTTCAAAGGCTAACTTCACGGTATCGCCAGACATTTTTAAACCGTAGTTGGTTTTGCCGGTTTTGGCTTTTTCACCTGAAGAATAGCTCTTCTTCTTTGAGCGGCTTTCTACCCAGTACTGTTTAAAATGATTCTTAAACATTTTTTTCAGCGCTTTGTTGCTGCGCTTCGGGCCAGACTCATTGGCGTGTTGCGCCATCCACTGATAATTCAAGGCTTGATGAGTGTGGCTCATCTCGGCTTTGCGTTTGTTTTCAGCGGCCGCCTGCAGCTCTTCATTGCTCATGCTGAACAGCGCTTCGTCTTGCCATGTATCTGAGTAGGTTTCCGCATAAGTGCTGGCTGCAAAACACAGGCACAGCGATGGTAAAAACCAATAGCTTATGAGTTGTCTACGCATTTTAACCTCCCTCGCCAAATACCCCTTGGCGACAATGTTGCAAGGTCATTGTGCGACCTTCACTAACAGTTTAGAAGCTATTTTTGCCCAATGGTTTAGCGCAAAAAACGCTAAATTAGCCGTATGAAAAATAAGCATTTTTTATGGTTTTTTTTGAAACGGAGGGAACTCTTTACATTTCTTTCCTTTCTGCCGTAGTAAACACTAACATTAGAAATTTTGTCAGCTCAAAAAACCGCCACTTTAAGAAAATTAAGCATAGATGGGCTGCGAGCTTATAGAAGATTGATCTAAGTAATTGATCAGAAAAGACCCGTAAGTTCTGACGAACGGGTGCCTTTACAGGGCAATAACCCCTTTTATCCCAATTTTCAGACACTTAGGGCCTTGGGCATCGGTGCGGTGAGACCGTTGAGAGCGCTTTTAGCGTATTGTGGCGTGTAAGCCTGAGCGCTTAACGATGGAGAAACAACATGCTGTGTTTGCTGCAGCTGATGGTGCAAGGCAATAGGCCAAAGTCATCACCGTCCAGTTGCACGGGCTCGTCGCTGCCATCGACCGAGTCAATGGCGACCTCCTGGGCACTGAACTGCTCAACACCGGGGCATTTATGCACCAAGCCCAAAGGCATAGCACACAGAGCCAGAATAAATTGCAGAGTATTCCCACTGATGGTGGTGATGATCAGCTCCTGATTCTCCAGCAAACCTTTTGGACACAGGGTGTAAGAGCCTGCATAAAAACGCCCATTACTGATGATGGCCGCGTTCACGGTTTGGCTTTGACCATCACTGATCAGGCGATACAGCCGACGGCTCGCTTTCGGTAGCTGTTTTAGCATAGAGACCACATAGGCAAGTTTGCCCATGCGTTTTTTCAAATCGGAATCGAGGCTGTGTACCACCCAGGCGTCAAAGCCAACACCGGCCATGAGTAACATCACTTTGCCGTTAATCAACGGCAGGTGAATACGGCGGGTAGGGCGCTCGGCAATCAGCTGCATAATCTTGTCGATTTTAGTGGTGCTGGCCAAGCCATTAATTCTGAGCTCTCGAGCCAGAACATTGGCGGTCCCGGTCGACAAGGCCAGAACCGGAACCTCCAATTGCCCAGCCGCATACAAACCTGCCGCCACCTCATTAATGGTGCCATCACCGCCGGCCACAATAATCAGATCGGCGTACCATTCTTCGTCGGCCAGAAAACGCGTCGCATCGCCACCGGCTTGGGTGTCGTAACGCTGCCAGGGATAACCCTCGCGATCCAAGCGGTCGCATAATGCATTCAGCCAATCTTTATCGCTGTAGCCGGAAATCGGATTGCAAATGAGCAGCAGTTTTGGTTTGCCTGGAGCGTCGTTTTGTGTGGCGGTATTAATGGTACAGCTTCCTTGGTGTTCTCAGTGATTGTCGCCGTCGAGGTGTTCAGCGCTTTTGTATAAGACGGCGGATGATAGCACGAAGCGCCATCGAGCATTTGATCCTTGTCTTTTCCTGAGCATCACGGCGCGTGAGCGCTAACGAATTGGCAGCCGTTGCAGTATAATCCCGCCCTTTATACGCAGCCTCTCGCTGCCCTATTTGATTGGCCCATGCAACTGGGCGTATTTCGGAAATTTACACCATGACTGTACGCACGCGTATTGCCCCATCTCCTACGGGCGACCCCCATGTAGGAACTGCTTATATTGCTTTGTTTAACCTGTGCTTTGCCAAGCAGCATGGCGGTGAGTTTATTCTGCGCATCGAAGATACCGATCAGCAGCGTTCTACCCGTGAATCCGAGCAGGCGATTTACGACAGTCTGCGTTGGTTGGGCCTGGATTGGGCAGAAGGCCCGGATAAGGGCGGTGATTATGGTCCTTATCGCCAAAGCGAGCGCAAGGACATTTACGCGGAATATGCCCAGCAATTGCTGGACGCCGGTCACGCTTTTAAATGTTATCGCACACCTGAAGAGCTGGATGAATTGCGTGCGGCTCGTCGTGAAGCCGGTGGTTTTGCCGCACTGAAACCCAGCGAGCTGAAGCTGTCCGACGAAGAAGTGGCCAAGCGTGAAGCTGATGGTATGCCCTACGTGGTTCGCATGATCGTGCCGGAAGGCGAGGGCCCCTGCCCGGTGGACGATATGCTGCGCGGTACCATCGAACTGGATTGGGGGCAGGTGGATGCCCAGATTCTATTGAAGTCAGACGGCATGCCAACCTATCACCTCGCCAATGTGGTGGATGATCACCTGATGAAGATCACCCACGTACTGCGCGGTGAAGAGTGGATTAATTCCGCACCCAAACACAAATTACTGTACGAATACTTTGGCTGGGACATGCCGCAGCTTTGTCATTTGCCGCTACTGCGCAATCCGGATAAATCCAAACTGAGCAAACGCAAAAACCCGACCAGCATTCTGTACTACCAGCGCATGGGCTTTTTGCCAGAAGCTTTGTTGAACTACCTCGGTCGTATGGGGTGGTCCATGCCGGACGAAAGTGAAAAGTTCAGCTTGCAGCAGATGATGGATAACTTCGACATCCAGCGTGTCAGTCTGGGTGGCCCAATTTTCGACGTGGAAAAATTGTCCTGGCTCAACGGCTTGTGGATTCGCGAAGATCTGTCCGTTCCTCAATTGGCCGATCGCCTGCAGGAGTGGGCCTTAAATCGCGAGAATCTGGAAAAGGTTCTGCCGCTGGCTCAAAGCCGCATGAACACCCTGAGCGATTTTGCGCCTCTGGCCAGTTTCCTGGCGGCGGGTCAGCTCACCATTAATGAAGAGAGCTTTACCGCGGTGAAACTGGAAGAAGAACAGCTCAAACATGTTCTGCAATTCTCCCTGTGGCGTTTGGAAGCCCTGCGAAATTGGGAGCGTGATGAGATCTTCAATTGTCTGAAGACACTGTCCGGCGAAATGGACATCAAACTCAAGGATTTCCTGGCGCCGTTGTTTATCGCTATTGCGGGAACCACCGCGTCATTCTCTGTAATGGATTCCATGGCGCTGCTGGGGCCTGATATGAGCCGGGCCCGAATTCGCCACGCTTTGAACGCCCGTTTTGGTGAATTTGGCAAGAAGGCTATGAAAAAGCTCGAAAAATCCTACCAAAGTCTGGGTTAGTAAAAATTGATGAGAAAGAGAGCGGCAGGGAGGCATAAAAGGAATTAGGCGCTATACTTATCTAGTGAATCGGGTTTTGGTAGTGGATTTAGACCAAAACTCGAGTCAAAAATGTGAAATTATCACTAGGAAAGTCGCTTGTTGTGAATTAGCTCACATTTGACTAAAATTCGACGGGTTACAGAAGCATTATTAGGTCGGATCCTAATTTGAGCCAATACGGCGACTAGGATGGTTGAAAGGGGTAATACTATTAATAATTTAATTGCTAGCTTAGGTTTTTTCATTGAGAAAAAACATGGAAGTTAAGTTAAAGCACGCCCGCAATCTCTTCCGTTCAGGTTTGGCAAGCTGTCTGCTGCTAAGCCCCACGCTTGCTGCGGCCCTCGGTCTGGGCACCATCGAACACAGCAGCTGGCTCGGCGAGCCTCTAAAAGCTGAAATTGAAGTTCTCGATCCCAAAGGCGAATACAGCCCTGAAGATATCCGTTTACGTCAAATCTACCCTGAAGAAGCCGCGGCTTTGGGGGTGGATGTGGTTGCCATTCGATTACCGCTGCGCACCGATGTCCAGCGCGAAGGTGGCAAACTACTGATCAAACTCTCAACCGATCGCCCGGTGAGTGAGCCGTTTTTGAATTTTATGCTGGCGCTGGAATGGCCCACGGGCAAAAGCTATCGTGAATACAGTCTGTTGCTGGACCCGAAAGATCAACAGCAAATCCAGGCGCCCGTCGCCAGCGCGCCGAACCGCCAAACCACAAGCGACAGACCTGGCGGCCGCCCGGTTCTTATAAACGAAGGACAAGCTAATCGTTCAGCCTCTCGTCCGGCAGTGGCTCGTCCAGTACCCAGCGCACCAATCAGCAGCGGCGATAATGCCGAATACTGGCGTGTACGTCCGGGGCAAACCCTGTCCCAGATCGCCCAGAAGGTTCGCATCGACAGCAATATTCAACTGCAGGCGGTAACCAATCATTTATACCGCAGCAATCCCCAGGCGTTCGAAGGCGGAATTGATCAATTGCAGGTTGGCGCCAATCTGCGTTTGCCAAGCAAAATCGAATACGCCCAAATGCCAAGGTGGCGTGACGAGCCTGTACAGGCCCTGGAAAATCTTCCGGCTCAAGCCGCACCTGCTGCTGCAACTCAAGTCGCTGCCAGCAATACCAAAGTTGATTACACCGTGCAGCCCGGGGATACCTTGTCCCAGGTGGCGCAAAAAATGCGTCAGGATCCGAACATTGCCCTGCAAAAAGTGATCGACGATATCTATCAGCAAAATCCTGATGCCTTTTCCGGTGGCAAACACAGCTTGCGCGTGGGCGCCAAACTGGAGTTGCGCGGTGAAGCGGCCATGCCGACCCATAAAGTCAGTATGAATGCCGTAGACGTCTCGGATGTCAGCCCCGAAGTGCCCGATGCCTCCGCATTTGATGGTGTTAATCCGCAAGCTTCGGATAGCGAAGTGAATGGGCGTTTGCGCTTAAGCGATGCCAATGTCACCGAAGAGCAGGTATTGAACGGCGAGCTGCCCTCCACCGAGCAGATGCCCATCAAACAGCAAATACAGGTGGTTTCCGAACTGACCGATAAGCTCAACCTGGAAAACCGGGAATTACGCCAGCGCATCGCCGCCGTCGACAGCAGTGACAGCGTCGAGCTTATGCAGGAGCTGGTGCTGCTGCAATCCAAACAAATTGAACACTTCCAGCAGCAGCTGAAACAAACCCTCAGCTTATTGGAACAGCAAAAAGAAGGTAACGGCTCACTGGATGGCACGTTGGCAACGCTAACGTCTTCAGAGACCGAAAGCCCTACTGAGTTACCGGCCGAAGTGGCCAGCAACGAGAGCGATAGCGAAACCCAACAAGCCCCTGCATCGAATGCCAATGAGTTACTGGGTGCCGAAGCGGTAGAGGATACTCGAACAGACGATATTGCCCTGGCTCAAGACGCTTCAACTGACACAGAGGCTAACAAAGAAACACCGCAAACCACCGCCGAAGGCGAAGATATATACGAAGGGCAGGGCGTGGGTGCCCAGCTGGCCGACCAGGCGAAATCCAGCGCCGCTGAAACGGATTCCGCCAGTACAATAACCTTGCAGGCTGACTCAAGCGCTAGCTCCAGCAGCTTGAAGCTGTGGTTGAGCTTGTTAGTCGCCGCAGTATTAGCAGCATTGGCCTGGTTGGATTTCCGTCGCCCGGGTGGCTTCCTGAATCGTTTTAATAAACCGGCGGAAGAACGTGAAGAGCCTTCTTATTCCCCAAGCCCGGCCGTGGCCGCGAACGAGCCCGTTGTGCGTGTTCGCAAACGCGAAGAGCTGGAAGTCGAAGACAATGAGCCGGTAGTGCAAGTACCCCTGGCGCCTGCGGAAGCGCCCGAAGCTCCAGAGGATGAGGCCGATATGGAGCCTATGATCACCGGAGTGGCTCGCTGGAATCGCAAAGACATCCCCATGCTGCATGTGGAAGAGTCTGAGGTGGAAGATCTTTCCAGCGATGACGAGAAGACCGACGAAAACCTAAACTTCGACGACTTCGGCCTGATGAACACCATCTCCATCGACGACCTGGACATCAACCTGGATGATGGCCTGGAAGAAGGCTTCAAGCTGGACCTCGACGACGATGAAGAAGACAAGCAAAACAAGGCCCAGTAAGCGTTATCTAAAAGCTTAAACCAGCCTGCAAATACCCCGATTTCAACAATTGGCCCGGCTCTCGAAAGAGGGGCGGGCCAAGTTTTATACAGCCCCGTTCAAGCTCAAGCCCAAACACCTTAAATCCTTGAAAATCTTACCAATTGTTGTTGACAGCACCGGCCACAGTGATAGAATGCGCCCCGCTTTCAACGAAAGCCATCCCTTATCTAATGGCATGATTAGCCGGTAATTAGATACCTCTGTGGGGCCTTAGCTCAGCTGGGAGAGCGCAACACTGGCAGTGTTGAGGTCAGCGGTTCGATCCCGCTAGGCTCCACCAAACTCCGATCTGATGAGATCTAAAAACATCCCCAAAGCCCCGTATTACGGGGCTTTTTTGTTTATACTGTGTCCAAGGTAATCCTACTTAGTGCCCCCAAATCCAAGGTATTCCGGGGGCATATTCGGGGGCACTTTATAGGTTCTGCTTTTCTAGTTAGTTTTGTGCCCCCACCTACTCATGTGTGACTCTAATATCGACTGTTGAATAGTTAGACTTAGCGATTGTTAGCTAACGTTGCAGGAGGCCTGTATGGCATTAACTGATGTTCTAATCCGCAAAGCTGAGCCTAGAGAGAAGGCATATAGAATCAGTGATTCTCGAGGCTTGTATATCGAAGTTCAGCCCAATGGGTCCAAGTACTGGAGGTTGAAATATAGATACCATGGTAAGGAAAAGCGACTTGCTATAGGTGTCTATCCAGGAGTCAGTCTTAAGCAAGCTAGGGACGCAACTGAAGATGCTAAAAAGCAGCTAGGTTTAGATGTTGATCCATCTCTTGCGAAGAAAATAAAGAAAGCCGAGAGGCAGGTGGCCATTGAAAATAGTCTTGAGTCAATTGCAAAGGAGTGGCACCAGCAACAAGCTAAAAGCTGGAGTGAGGGCTACAGCAATAAGGTGCTGCGGTCGTTGGAGCACAATTTATTTCCATTTTTAGGCTCTCTTCCAATTTCTGATATTACACCTCCTCAGTTACTCTCTGTCTTTCGGAAAGTCGAAGCTCGTGGCGCTGTTGAGTCTGCTCACCGACTAAAACAAACTACAGGGCAGATTTACCGTTACGGAGTTGCTACCGGTCGTACTGAGCGCGATATCACGCAGGACCTGAAGGGGGCAATTGCAACTCCAAAGAAGCAGCACTTCCCTGCAATAACAGACCCAGCTGGAGTAGGAAAGCTCCTTCGTATGATTGATGGGTATGAAGGGACCGCTACGGTAAGGGCGGCCATGAAACTTGCTCCATTGGTTTTTGTTAGGCCTAAAGAGTTGCGATGTGCTGAGTGGTCAGAGGTCAACTTCGATACTGCTGAATGGAGAATTCCCGGCGAGAAGATGAAAATGAAAGAGGACCATATTGTTCCTCTTAGCATTCAAGCAATTGAGATTTTACGAGAGCAGCAGTGCCTCACAGGACAGCGTGATTATATTTTCCCGTCGGCCCGAAGTCCTCGACGTCCTATGAGTGACAATGCAATTCTATCGGCCTTTAGAAATATGGGAATTAGTAAGCAAGAAATGACAGGCCATGGATTTCGGGCTATGGCGAGGACTCTATTGGATGAGGTGTTAGAAGAAAGGGTAGAGCATATCGAGCATCAGTTAGCTCATGAGGTCAAAGATGCGCTTGGTCGAGCATACAACAGAACAAAGCACTTGCCACAGCGAAAAGCTATGATGCAGCGCTGGGCAGATTATTTGGATGGGCTTCGAGTTAAAACTTAATGCCTAGACTTAATCCAATTAATCACCGCAACTTTTCTTCAGTAAACAACTTTGCTTATTGTTAACTTAACCTAGTGAGGAAGCTTTCCTTTTATGATTTGGTAGTAGGTAGTGGAGCGAGAAAGTCCAATTAAGTGCATAACTTAAGCTAGGCGTTATATTTCATTGCACGGATCCAAGCATATTAATGCAAATATTAAACGTTTATAGTGTGTTGCTGAATGATGTCATTCCCTGCATGTTCGAGGTTTATGGATATCAAACTTCATATGATAGGTAAGATGAATTTAAATAAACGATGTGTGAAACGTTTAATAACGTTCAAAAACGATGTGATAAAGGCGGTACACATTAGGAGGTTTTTGTAAGCGTAGATTTCCTTAGTCACTGGATATATTCTTTAACGTATCAAACAGCTCTGAGACCTCCATTCCCATGTGATGTGCAACATGCCTTAAAAGCTGATCCTGATGAGGTTCATCTATAGATTCTAGAGCCTGAAAAAGTCCGGTAAGTAATGACCGGGACTGTAGCTGCTGATAAGAATCCAACTGAAGTTCATTGAGGCGAACGTTTACAAACGTTAAAGCACTCTGTACCAATGAGTTTACCCAGTAATAACCAAACAAGGCTCTTTCGTTCAAACCACCATTCTGTTCACCGAGCTCTAAGCTGTTGATCAGCTCAATCACAGCGTTGGCTCTGTCTATTGCGTCTAAGCAGTCCGTGAGCGTTGCCGGATTACTGGACTGATTGAAGAACGGATGGAGTGGTAAGGGGCTATTCGTTGCACCTTTGTTCGATGAGTTGATGTCCATCTTCTCGTTTAACTCCCAGAGCCTTGTTGATTTCAGGGTTTTTAATTTGGATGGTTCGCTACACAGCTAAGAAACGTTAGAAAACAAGCAACCTTTACGCAATAGCGCTATGCACTGGCGGCCAATTCTGATCAAACTTATGTCAGTGGCGTTGAGCGGGGCGAGCACAATCTGAGCTTGGTTAGCCTCTCTTGATTTGTCTTCGCCCTTGGCCTTTTTCTTTCAACGCTATTCGAGTTCTACCCCTCTAAGCTATGACAAAAGCGTAGGTGCTAAGCTAGCTGGTGGGTTCGCTCGATCAGCAGTCCTCCTCCAGCACCGATTGCAGTAGCCATTACAATTTGTTTAGCACTCCCACCGAAGAGGGCGGTGACCAAGCCGAAAAATAGACCACTAGCCACGCTAGATTTTAATTGTGGGCTGAAACGCTCACCATGGATGACCTCCCTTACGGCGTGTTCGCAGTTGTACGATAAAGCGTCGTAGCGTCTGTTTTTCGTGAGGATGCTTTGGATACGCATCCATATAGCGGTTAGGTTCCCTTCAAAGGAGCCTTTCTCATTTACAGCTTCACCTTGAGCAAAGCCTTCAAAGCTCGTTATGCAGGGTCCTGTTCCTGGGGAGTTGTGGAACACCTGGCTGCTCCCACAGGAGAATCTGAGCTCTAGGCCATTATGGGCAACAAAGCCGGAGGCTTTCCTTCGGTATAAAATTTTTACTTTAACTAAGATCATTTAAGGTCCCTCTTCTGTCAATGTGAATAATATGCGTAATCCGAATAATTGCATCATATTCGCATATCGAATGGTATGCAAGTACAATTTAAAAGTTTTGTTCTATGGGGATAGGGTGCATGTCTCAAGTTGTTACGTACAACGGTATTGTTGGTTATCAAATCGAGAAGCTTAGGGATCAAAGGGGATACGATCAGGCCACATTGGCCCGCAAAGCGGGGCTGTCACAGCCGGTACTGTCGCGTCTAGAAAAGGGAGTGGCCTCGATCACTATGGACCAGCTGTTTATGCTGGCGAATGCGCTTAATGTTTCTCCGTCGGAGATCATTAAAGAGGCGGAGACGAATGCTAGATATTTTAGGGACTACGAGAAAATAGAAGTCTTGAGTACAAAGCAAGCTAATTCAGTAAGCTCAAGTGGAAGCTCTAACACTAAAGCTGTTCTTACTGGGGCCGCGATTGGTGTAGCGTTGGCAATGTTACTTAGCTAGCCATATTGAATTTGGTTTGGAGCATTATTAAGAAAAAGGCGAGGGGAGAGTGAGTAGAAGGGCTGAATTGGACTCGCGTTTAACCCCCGCCTCAATGCTAGTCGAGCGTAAAAGAGCAATTACTCTATGAGTATTTCGCCTACCGCGTCACTACAATAATGTAGTGACGCGGTAGGCAATCCCAATCCCCATAAGGTCTAGACCCTATTTTCTCGAAGTGATGCAAGGATTACGAGGGGAAGGATGTCATTCTCCCTCTAAGATATTTCCAAGCAATCCATTTATGTGTGGCTATTGCACTTTCAATAGCAAAACTGCCCTAAACAGGGCCTTCCCAGCTGATTGTCACCACCGTGACAACAATGCAACCACCAACAGAAAGGAGAACCATCGACATTCAAACCCTCAATAAGCCTTAGCCCCAACAAGACACGCTAAGGTTTATGGCAAATCGCCAAATGGGAGTTGTGTCCCATGCCCTTGGATGAAATCTGATTTCATCACTCTATTGCCCAAAGCTCTAGACTGGCATAAACACTTACCAAATGTGATTACATTTAAACTTTACATGTTTAACAAAAGGGAAAACGGAAAAGAAATTTGACCCTTACCATACCCCTTTATGCTTGCTGCATTTCCGATTGGCGTTTCGAAGCGTCTCTATGGAGGCACTTTCATCCAAGTCTTGTAGCGACGAACAACAGCAAATAGTTAGGCATCTGGTTTTGAAACTAAGTATTTAAACTTGCAGAACTATAGCGAGTGGCTCAAATCCGCGCCCAACCCTAAAGCAGCTAGTAAGCTTGTAACTGTGACCTCACTCTGGTTGATAACTGAAAATAGTACCTTAAACAGATCATTACACTTTAAAATAGACTTCAACTAGTCCATGTCTTCTACCTGTGAATTAATCTTTAAATATTTGTATGGACCTCTCTTAAGTTCTCCTTGCATGACTCGCGAACAAGTTCTACCCATTTGGGGTCTTGAGTAAAGCCGGCATGATAAGTTCAGTGTCCTATTTTGAAAGCTACCTTCATCCAGAGCTTTCAATTTTTGTTGAGCCTCCTGTCAGGGGTGTCATTATATTAAGACTTGATAATTAGATCAGGGTAATATCTGGCTTTTCGAATAAGCCACCTTTAGGCTTGCTATTCACCGCAGGTTTAATTGTGTTTCGATAGTGCAATTTTTAATCTCTGGGGCGTTGATTAACAAACCTGAGAATTAAGTTGGTGGTAGATATTGTTAAAAGCTATCAATATTGTGGGGCTTATAGCTGTACTTTGGGTGGCTGAATATTGAACATTCTGCTTGGTGTAGCGAACTCTGGTCGTATGTCCTAGTTTCGTTTTCATCAAATTCAGCGATTTCTGTACAGTGCTATGGTGAATTGAAGCGTCTGTTGTTACCCTTGTGCCTCTGTTAATGAAGCAAATGATAAGGATGTCGTTATTGTGACTGTTGAATTAAACGCTCTGCTCCCCGGTAACCGACCCAACTTCGAGTTGAGTTTAAAATGCAGGTTGCCTGCTCTCTATTCGCCATCAATACACCTGTGCCAACCACTCCTGTCAGCAGTTTGCTCCTTTGTGTTTTCCACGACGCTGTTCGGGCAGTTGTATAGCGTGCTCTGTAATAGCTCTGGACATGCAGGTCTGTGGTCAGCAGGATAATTAACATATCCCACTTTTGCGCTACGGCGAAGGATGTCCAGCTCCCGGTTTGAAGTGTTTTATCGTCGTAACAATACCTCGCGCGAAAAGCAACTTCAGTCCGAACTATGGCTCTTGTCAACCGCCGTACAGCGTACAGATGAAATTTCCTAGGAATCGTAACAATGCTTGAATGTGATGACTGCAAGATCGCATATGAAGAATCTCTTGCGGAATGCCCAAACTGTGAGCCTGAGAAAACCAAAATTATTCAGCCTTTGAAGGTCGTTTCCGCGGTCACTGCCCAGTTTATTTCTGAAAAAGGGGCGGATGACATCGATTCAAAAATAGGGCTGCCCTGGCCGATAGAAAACGAAATCTGTTATGCATTCATTACACAGGTAGAAAGAAAGTTTAAGCGTAAGAACAAGTTTCACAGTTACTATGAACAACAGGACAGTGACACATCCATGCCGTCTCGGCTTCAAAAATACATAAGGGGTGAGACGGATTTCCTTAAATTGATTGATATGTTGATGGACGAGCTGGTGTTATCGGCCATCGATTCCGGTGCTGTAAAGATTACCGGCGGCGGTATCGTTTTTATGCACTATAAGGATAATGATGAAGACGATGTGGGTCGATTATTGGCCGTAATGGTGGACAACCGAAGTGGCTTTAAATTTGACGGTGACTTAATCCCTGAGAACGCGCAGCACATTAATTTAAACACGCTGAAACAAGCCGCCTTGTTTGATCTGACGGGGTTTAAAGAGACCTACCCAGAAAAGCCCGAAGGCAAGACCTATTTAAAATTCATCGCGGGTAGTTCGGCAAGCGCCTTCTTTAAAAAAGCCTTTGGTTGTGAGATCAAAGCTGACAATGCGAAATCCGTTGATCAATTGTACGCCGCATTAGAAAAATATCGCAGTACCTTGAATCTGCCGGTAGAGGACTACCATAAATCTCGAAGAAGACTCGACAAGGAGTTGGAGAAAGCGGCCAGAGACAAAAAACCGGTATCACTGGATGCACTGTCGGTTCTTATTGATTCCGAAATTCCCGACGCCTTTAAACAGGGGAAAAGCTTTTCTGAATTTGTTAACGACAATGACTTTGAAGTCAATGACTACATTGAACCGACCGTGCAGGCTGTCGAGGCGGAGCAATGGGTGAATGTGAATGCACCCGACGAGAGCTTCTCTGCAAAAATTTACCGTGCAAAAATCGGTGGAGTGGGATCCGGCCACCCGATTGAGTACGATGTTGACACTCACAAGCTGACGTTGTCCGTGAACGATCACAATGAACAGCAGTCGCTCAAAGATTTGGTCGATACCGATGAGTAATGATGCGCGCCTGAATAGGTTTTTTGAATTGGTGACGCCCTCAAAAGCGCAGCCAAACGCGCCCATGTTCCAGTTCGACGTGAGCGATGGATATTCGCCCAAAGAGCTGGAAGATCTCCTGCGCGAAACTGGCTACCAATCGAGTTTGACGGGTATGTTGAACGATAAGACTCTGACGTTAGATTCATCGGTTCGACATTGGCGAGACGGAAATTGCCCTTTTTATCGCAACTGGGGTGAGCTTTATGACACTGTCAAGCAATCCTCTAGCTTCCCGAACGATTACTGTGTCATTGACGATGGACGTGTTGATGGCAAGGGCAGTAAAAGTGCTCGGAAAATTGAAGTCTTTTTGACGTTTCGAAAATTGCTGACGGAATTGGCTGACCACTGTGATCCACCCAAAGGGGTATCAAAAGGCAGGGATAAGCTCCTATTTTTCATTGAGAAAAATGAAGTGGTTAAGAAGTATCAATTTTCCCCCGTCATTTCTTGGGAGGATTTGTCCAAGCTTCAGGAAAGTGAGTCGGTATATAAAGCCATTGAGGAACTTGATCGTGCGATCCATCTTGGCGACTGCCAGGATATTGAGCGCAAGTCCGTTATGCGGTCGGCGTTTGGCGAGTTGGTTCTCGGTTGTCAGGAAGAATCGTCTATTTTTAATTTTGCACTGTTTTCTGTGGCGACGTTCAAGTCAAAGTACAATGAGCACAATGAACTGTTTGCAAAGCGCTTTAGTGTCAATAAAATTCTACAAGAAATCAGCCATCAAGACTTGCTGTACACATCAAAGATTAATGAGATCGTGTCCAGTGGGCAGACCAAAGCATTGACCATACCGGCGGCGTTTGTCGCCGTCAGTGCACTGATGAAGATTGATTCTATTCTTGACGGGGTTGCAATTATACTTGGCTTGGCGCTGTCCATAGCGATTGTTCTGAAGTCTCTGTCGGTTCACCGGAAAACCTTCATACACATTGGCGAGCAAATTCAGAGTGAATTCAAACGATACGATAATCTGAGTGAAGAGGCTGAAGTTCGGCGAGCGTCTCAGAAAGTAAAAGAGGCGCTGATGAAACTGGTTGAAGGTGCCAAAAAAAGCCTTGATTTCATCAAGTACGTTGTCTTCTGTACAATGCTGGCTGCGGCTGTGTACGTGGTGGTGGATCTTACGTGCACAGCGCATTTGGATGATGGACAACCCGCTCAGCCGATAAAGAACGAGTCGACGCCCTCGGCGTCGAAGATCGAGCCGGCGCCCCCAAAGTCGAAGAGCGAGCGTTCTTTGAACGTCACTCCAAGTGATCCCAATGCCGTCATCAAAGATCTCCTGGGAAAAGAGAGCTATCGTGTGTCGACGGCGACAAACCTGAGGGTTCGAGAAAGGTCGAGTTTCGATTCCGATATTCTTGCTCATCTCCCCAAAGGGGCGTTAATGAGGGTTGCAAACGATCCTGGTCAATTATGGCTTCAAGTAGATGTGGCCTTTAAGAACCAGAAAATAAGAGGCTGGGTGTACAGGAATCATACTGTTGTCCTAGACTTCGTGCGATTTGAAAAACTGCCGTTACATTGATCGAAAGCATTGTCATTATTCTATGTCACTTTAACATTTTTACGATTTCAGCGATTGCCTACCCCAAAAGGCGACTGCCCAAAAACCTATTTAGGTACCATAGTGAATATTGAAACATGGGGTTCCATTCTTTCTTTTGTGAAAGTCGGTCAATACCCTGATCTCCCTTGTCCGTATTGCCAACATCACACTTTAGCCCTGGATAAGCAGTCCTTGCACCGAGAAGCACTGCCAGACAGCTTTCGGCTCTCTGCAAGCCGACATTGCAGGCTGGAGGAAGCCCGCAAGAATGAGGCTAAAGCAAAACGCCAGAAAGAAACAGAGGGCGCATTTGAAGAAAGCTGGCTTTGGGGGATTACGTCGCTGATTGCCAACATATCAACGGAAATGAAAGCCTCGCAGTGGTCGATACTGCAATGCATCGGCTATTTTCGGTGCACGCATTGCAACGGTGCTGTCTCAGCGACAGGCTTTGTAAAGTCACACAAGCCAATTTCACAAAACACTGTGGTTGAGCCCGAAAGGATTAAGTTCGAGTATTTCTCGCCAACGATCCCCATGATGACAATCCCGAAGTACGTTCCAGACCTGATCGAGGTGGAGCTGATGGACGCGTTTAAGCAATTTCATTTTGACCCTCTTTCATCCGCTTCAAAACTCAGGCGGGCGATCGAGCGCTTTTGTGAAGGGGAGGGGGCCAGTGGTGGGAATTTGCACAGAAAGATTGAGAGTCTGCAAAATGTCATGCCCGACGAGGCCGGGTATCTCATGACATTGAAGTTGGTGGGCAACGAAGGGACACATGCCCACGATGTGACGGAAGACGACTTGTTGCAAGCATTTAATTTGTTTGAAGTTGTGCTCAGTATTTTCGAAAGGCGGGAAAAATTCAGGCTAGTCAGTAAGCATAGAGACCAGTTAAACGAAAAATTTGAATCTCAGTGATACGGATGAATAAGGTTAACCCTTCGTCGCTCGATTTAATACCGAAAACGCAACGTTCACCGTTCCAATCTGTGGTGTAAGCTTACTATGAACATATACTATTCCGAAACCGAGAAAATTCAACAATTCCCAGGACTTCACCTGTTTACAGACAATTTTCACTCAGGTCATCAATTTCCCTGGGATGATTTTGGCTATACGGTTCTTTTTGATGTACGTTTTGTAAAGGAAGATGGCAACGTAGATAGAATAATAAATGAAGTTTGCGAGGATCCACCCTCTTTAGGGCATATAAGGTTTCTCATTAAGGGAGTTGAAGAAAGCGCAGAGTATTTGAAGAGAAAGTCGACTAAGGTATCCGAAGACATTTTTCAAATAAATGATGTTCTGAATATTACCACCGTGGTGTCCTTGCCCCGAGAAATTGACACCTACAGCAAGATCAATAAGTTGCTGGGCGATGGCCAAGCCGATACGGCTTTGAGAGACTTGTGTGATGCGAGCTATTACTATGCTCGACGTTCAACGTATGAGAAATGGCCTGGGTTTGAGAAGGCCATCCTAAGGAAAGGCAGCAGCGCTGAAGCGATGATCAAAAAGGGACGGAGCATCGCGAATGGCACATACCGCCGTGATAAAAGTTTCCGAATAGAACTGGAACAATTGCCGGAGTTTATGGAGCGGGTGTCTATACAGTTTGGCGAGCTGGAGGGGTTTCGAGAGGATAACGTCAACATCCTCATCGGTAAGAACGGGGCAGGGAAGTCTCGTATTCTTCAAGAGCTGGCTGATGTGGTGTTGGGAATTAACGAACAAAAACAACCTTGGCACTTTTTCCATAAGCTCATTGTCGTTTCTTTTTCTCCGTTCGATGACTTCCGAACTGAACTGGAGGTTGCGCGAGAATTGTATAAGCACCTTGATGTGGAAAATGTCACCAGCAGCAACCATGGTATATGGCGTGAACGCGTCATGAAGGTTAATGAGTACGCGTATATTGGCTTTAAGAACGAAGAAGGCGTGTTTGATCTGGATTGGCCTAAAACGCTCAGTGCAAAATCTGCAGAAAGAATGTCGATTTACGACAAGCAGAACCATTGGTGGAGAGATCGGTACCGGCTGGATCTGATGCTTGATACGTTGTCGAATTGCATTGACTTCGATGAAGTGGTGATGGTTTCCCAAGACGGTGGCTACATGGACATCAATGCGGATGTCATAAGTAATTTCTCGGACAACACTGGAACCGTCGACCATTCCAAGGGGCTAGTCTTCTTAAAGGACGGTGATCCCATATCGCTGAGTTCCGGCCAACGGATGTACTCGTATATGATTCCCGCAATTGTGGCGGAATTGGATGATGAGAGCTTGGTGCTGATTGATGAACCAGAGTTGTATCTGCACCCTGAACTAGAAGTCGGTCTGATTAATATGCTGAAGTCTCTGCTGAAGAAAACGTCCTCATACGCTGTTATCGCGACACACTCAGCCATTTTAACTCGAGAGGTGGCAAGATCTGAAGTTCACGTCCTAAGACGAGAAACCCATCGAACCACATTTTCCAACCCTACCATTGAGACCTATGGGGCATCAACGGAAGCGATTATTCGCGAGGTTTTTGACGATTTTCAGGTGGAGAAACAGTATGAGGATGCACTCAACGCCATCATTAATGTCAAAAATCTCGATTCTGAGATGTTGGTCGAAGTTAAGAGAAACATAGGGGATTCGGCCTTAGCGCACCTGCTCTCCAAGATGTACCCGGCGGAGGGTTTCGAGGTGGAGGATGAGTAATTGAAATACCTAGGTAACACGCATAGAGAGTGTCCGCTTGAATGGGTCGATGCGGGAGTAGGCAGTAAAAAAGAATGCGCAGAGGCATTTGATGGTATTGCTGATGAGCTAAAGAGCTGCTCATACCGTTACGATGACATTGTAAAGCTTTTTGAGCTTAAGCCGGATTCCAGTACGATGTTGGTGCACAAAGACACGCTTGTGGAAATGTATGAACGCCCTCCTGTCCATCTTGGCGATCGTTTGCAGGAGCGCCGTCATGGCCATGGGTTGTTGTACTGCCCATTTTGTGGCAATCCGGTTCGTCCGGATACCTTGGATCATTTTATGCCCAAAAACAGCTGGCCCGAATATTCCATTCATCCACAAAACCTAGTGCCTCAGTGCAGAGCTTGTGCGCCAACCAAGGGGGAAAAGTACTATTGTGATGGTATCGACGCCTCTTTGTTTGTAAGCCCGATGTACTTTGCCGCATTCAGATTCTTTAGATTCAAAGTGAAGATTACCATTGAGGGCGAAGAACTGAGGTTTCGGCCAAAACTCACGCAAAGTGCGCCTTTATCATCGGGTGTGAAAGAACGGTTGCTAAGACATTTCACGGAGCTAAAAGTCGATAAGCGCTTTCTTGAGTTCTGCCACTTTGAAGTCAATTCTTGGATTAATAAGCTCAAAGCCTCTTCTTTTTCGCTAAGAAAGGCCTTGCAGCAGCGACTCGATGAGATTGAAACTGCTGAGTTGTCTAAGGATTGGAAGTCGGCACTGTATATCGCGATATTGTCTGATCAAGGCGTCATAGACTTTATTGAGAAGAACAAGATCAACGAGCAAATTGAGTCAGAATCCGATGAGATTGTTGAAGAATTTGATTTTTCGTGAGGTCACTATGGAGGTGGAGGATCGTAGATTGACCGCTTTTTTGCAATCAAAAAAGTGTGCAGTATGTATATTTGGCCGCTGTTTAAAATTTCCAATAAAACTTTAGTTTTAAATGGCATGAAAATAGCTTATTGATTTGTTTAAGTCTGTTCGGCGTGCTTTTTGTTTTGAATGGTGAGAAAAGGAGTTATATGCCAGCCTAGGGTAAGATTTTCTACTGCAGTCTGGCACAGGAAAATGCTTTTGACTTTATTTTGGCGTCGCTTTGGCCTCTAAATTCTAGCTCGTTAAAATCCGAACTTTAATCCAGGAGTGTATTATTCGCTGGTGTAGCAAGCTATTTCGATGTGGATAAAGGAGGTTTTGTTGATAGTGGAATTAGCTATTGAGAGTGATTTCAAGTTGGGACAGCGATGAAATAATTGCATCGAATGTTGGTGCTTCTCCGTAGATCATATCCTGCATGTTACGGTAGTCTTTTTCCAGTTCGGCCAATACAGTATCTTTGGGAATTAGCTTAAAACCCTTGTTTGCGCAGGCGTCATAGTTTGCAAACCCGCTTCGATAAAAGCATTTCTTATAATTGATTACGTCGTTTAACAAGTTAGTGTTGTTAATGGCTAGTTTTCCGACTTCAGATTCATTTAACAAATGAAGGTCGTACCAGTGCCTAGAAAGACGACCCACGTTAGCTTTCATGGTTCCTCGATTACATTCTGAGTGTATGAGCGTGGCTTTCTCCCAAAAAGTACGCTCTGGAGCCAAGACAACAATATTTGCTGCGGGGAACTCAAGAGGCTGATCACTGAGCGGTTCTGATATATCAGGTTTGACCGTATGGACAGCATTAGGATCAATTGTATTTCTACCTCCTAGTTCAATTAATACACTGCTTTTGAGATATTCATCTTGTTCTTCAACCACAGACGGAAAATGAACCCAGATATTTTCCCCGTCTTTGGAGTGCTCAATAGTAAGATCATCGCCATAGGGCAGTAAGTCTTTTTGAGCCTTTATGTAGGGGATGATCAAATCAGCAGCATACCTTTTGACCCCTTCTTTGAGGCGATCTCCATACTTTCTGATTTGATTATTAGACTGGCCTTGTTTAAACGGATCGAAGTCATCGCTGATATGCTTCGCTAAGGCGCGGTAGTCTATTGTTATGTCAATGTCTTCAGAGAAGCGATTAATCGCACGGAATACTTTGGATAGCGATGTACCCCCTTTGAATGCCATAGGTAGTGCGTCTGGCATTGAAAAAACAGCCTCCAGAGCCCAGCAGACCCAAAGGTCTTTTTCTAGCACATTGGCTTTTCGCCCCATATCAGGTGCCAATGTTTCGAGAATTTCTTTGCGCTCATTTGCGTCTAAGTGTAAGAATTTTTCAGACATGGGTGGGGGTCTTACTATAGAGGTGTAATGCCTTAGTCATCCATGCAGGTTTTTCGGCTTCTACCAACTCCTGTTTTTCTGTAGGTGACAGCTTGCTCATCACCCTCTTAACGATGCTCTCGCTGAGGTTCCCTTTGCCAAGAAACCAGAGAGCAGATAGAGCTACTCCTGACTTTTTTCCTGCCAGCTGAAGCTTCCGAGGAGCGGCGTGAACCAATTTGACCTTGAGTTTGCCAATGGCCAAAGTTCGAGATGAGCCGCTGGTGTAATAGATAGGTATGGTCGGAACTTGGGTGGACAGCTGGAATCGCCTAGCTGCTTCGGCTCCATGTACCTCGATGGTCTCCCCGTTGGATTCAGCTATTGTTTGGATAACTTTGCTGATCTCTGGTTTTACCGAGCCAATAAAACGGTTCTTTTTGGGGCGGATATAGATGCCCTGTGTGATGCGTTCTATAGAACCCTGTTTAACAAGACGTGATAGTGATTTGTCTACAGCTGTGCGAGATCCCAGATTCAGAAAACGGCTAATAGCAAACGGTTCCCCTGCTGGAAAGGTCTCTATGTGGCTGGTGATAGCTTGATTTACAGACATAATGATTTTCTCAATAACTGTCAGAAAATATATAAAAAAATCTCCCAAAATTCAAGGTTTGGTTATATTTTGTACTTCGTTGTTAGGGGATCTTAGTAAGTGTTGAGTGATTTAGGGTTATCGCTCTCCATAAGTTATTGATAGCCATGATAAATTTATTAATCCGTAAAAAATTTATGGGAAATGGTTGAATAATGAGCGTTAACCCCAAGATATAGTGAATCGAGGCCGGATTTGACTGTCTATTTAGTGCATTCTTTCATCTCGGGCCCTATTTAAGGACGAAAATAGGGGTATTACAGTGACCAATAGGAAAATGACCAGCAAAAAAGCCGCTAATGCGGCATCCAAGACCTTACAGAGTAGATCGACAAGCTCAAAATCCAAATCAGCGGCTGGGAGCGCTCTTTCTCAGCGTAAATCAGCCACGAAGCAAACTTCCTCCCAGGCAGCAAAAGCTGCCTCCAGAACATTGCGAGACCGGCGTACTTCAAAGGCGTCTAAATCAGCTGCAGGAAGTGCGCTTGCTCAAACTCCAAAGCGTAAAAAGTGATGCTGTGAATTAGGTTCATAGGGGAAATTTATGACTGATTGGGTTTATGTGCGGTCTTCGGCGATCCGGAAAGTAGGCTATGAGTCCGCCTCTCAGCGGATGTATATCGATTTTAATGATAGTGATCCTTACTACGAATTCTATGGTGTTCCTGAAAGTGTTTTTAAAGAGTTTGTTAATGCGGATTCTGTAGGAAGGTACTACCACGACTATATTAAAGACCAGTATGACTGCTAATCACTATGAAAAAAGAATTTATATCGCGAGACTATTTTTCCAAGAATTACAAGGGATTGGTTTGGCCTATTGCTTTAGGTGATGAGGAGCCTGGTTTTCGCAATGCTCAGCTTGGAGCATTGCATGCGATAGGCTCACATTTTACCAATCGCACTGAGCCAGGAATTGTCACGATGCCAACTGGGTCAGGGAAGACGGCAGTCCTTATCGCCGCCGCTTTTTTGCTGAGGGCCAATAGGGTGCTGGTTATCACCCCAAGTAGGTTGGTAAGAGAGCAAATTGCAGAGCAGTTTGAAACGCTTGATGTGCTCAAAAAGATTCAAGCTCTTCCTGAGACAATCGAAAGTCCAAAGGTGTTTAGCACACGTGAAAGACTAGGATCCGATGATGATTGGGAAAAAATGAAAGATTATGATGTTGTGGTTGGTACTCTCCCTAGTATTAGCCCCTCATTTGAGAATATTCCCAATCCGCCTACTGATCTTTTTGATCTTGTTTTGGTTGATGAGGCTCACCATAGCCCGGCCAGGACCTGGAAAGGCATTATCGATGCATTTGACGACGCTAGAAAAATACTACTTACAGCTACGCCTTTTCGGCGCGATAATAAAGAGATTAAAGGTAGGCTGATTTACTCTTACCCGCTATCAAAAGCCTACCATGACGGAATTTTCGGTGAAATATCATACATCCCTGTTGAGCTTGAAGATGCGGGCTCTACATCGGATATAGCCATAGCAAAAGAGGCTGATCGTCAATATAAGGCTGACTCATCAGCTGGCTTTGATCATAGGATTATGATCAGGACGGATAGTAAGAAGCGAGCATCAGAACTTGCAAAACTATACCAAGACCATACCGACCTTAAGCTTAAAGTTGTAAAGGGTGATCACTCGCTTAAGCATGTTAATGGAGTAATTAAGAGTCTTTCTGATGGAAGCTTAGATGGAATCATCTGTGTTGACATGCTAGGCGAAGGCTTCGATTTTCCAAGTCTGAAAATAGCTGCTGTACATAGCCCTCACAAGTCGCTAGCAGTAACTTTGCAATTTGTTGGTAGGTTTGCCCGGACAGCTGGCGCCCACTTGGGGCCAGCGAAATTTATTGCTGTTCCATCAGAGATAAAAATCGAGTCGGAACGGCTGTATCGATCAGGAACGGTTTGGCAAGAAATGATTGCCAACCTTAGTTCAGCGCGTGTGGAAAGAGAGACGGCTGTTAGAGAGGCTTTAGAATCCTTCGAAAAATCCGGAGGTTATGATTGTGAAGAGTTTGATGATATGTCGCTTTATACAATAGAGCCCTACCATCATGTTAAAGTTTATAGTACTGCTGGGAGAGTGGATCTCCGGGGAGAAATAGCTTGGCCGCAGGACATAGAGGTTATACATGAGAGAATCAGCGATAGTTTAAATACGGCCATCTTTATTACGAAGGAGGTCAAGAGATCAAGCTTTAGCAAAGATGATCGATTTAATAACGTAGAGCACGATGCTTTTATAATTTATTACGATGAAGATGCTAAGCTCGTCTTTTTATGCTTTACCCGTCGTACCCCTGGTTTCTATGATTTGGTCTTGCAAGGAGTTGCATTGGAGGGGGGGAATATTCTTCCCCTCAATAGAATTAATAGGGCTTTAAATGGGTTAAAGAATCATGAGTTCTTTAACGTCGGGATGCGTAATAGGTCAAAATCAAGCACCAGTGAATCGTATCGTATTATATCTGGGGCTGGTGCCGATAAGGCTATACAACCTTCTGATTCAAGGTTGTATCATCGAGGGCATTGCTTTGGTAGCGCTGAAGATAATGGCGAAGAGGTAACTATAGGAATTAGTAGCACTTCGAAAATATGGAGTAATAAATCATCTCAAATTCCAGAATTAATAGCATGGTGTAAATCACTTGCAAAGAAAGTAACCAGTGATTTGAATGAGAACACTAGGTGTGGTCTAGATTTATTGTCAGTCGGTCAGGAACTGGAAAAAGTCCCAGAAAATGTGATGTACAGTGATTGGGATAGGGAGATTTATAAGGGGAGTTATGTCGTTGAGTTTTTGGTTGCTTGTGATTGGCAATCTTGTCCGCTCCTAGATTGTGATATTGAAATTGATTATGACTCAATAACAGACAGAGAGATCACTTTTAATATTGTCGTTTTCGAAGATAGATTTCCTTTTAAATTCTCAATTTTAGGTGGTGAACTATTCGCGCCTTTGAGTGAAACGAAACTTTTCGCTAGAAAAATGGGAAGTAGGGTGCCTTTGGAATGCTTATTAAATGATTATCCTCTGGTTTTTTATACCGGGGAGCTTTCCTCATTTCATGGTTTGAGCTTTATGCCTAGCCATGAGAATAGTACGAATTTTCGTTTGGAGAACATCATTCCCGTTGACTGGGAGGGCAATGGTGTTGATGTTAGGAATGAATGTAAGCCTGATTCTGATCACGGTATTTCTATTCAATCATATTTATCAATGCATCTTGCTGAAGACGATGATCTTGATGTGGTTTATTTTGACCACGGAACTGGAGAAATTGCCGACTTTATTACCGTCAATAGACAAGATGAAGGGGTTTTAATCGAGTTTTATCACTGCAAGAAGGCGGGGGGACTCAAGCCAGGTGACCGGGTTGAAGACGCCTATGAGGTATGCGGGCAGTCGATTAAATGTACGATTTATACTCGACCCTCTAAGCTTTTTGAGCGCATAAACTATAGATTCAATGAGAGAAAGGGGGCGTGTACTTTCATTAAAGGGGATCTTGATACACTGCGCAAGCTGGTGTGCGAAGTTCCTCCGGCAACGATAACCTTTAGAATCATCGCTGTTCAACCGGGTATCTCTGCAGATTCAATTACAGGTAAATTAGGAAATATACTAGCATCGGTTGATGATTATTTGATTAGGGAGAGGCATGACCATTTCAGAATACTAGGGTCGTAAGTCGGTTTCTAAGTGATGTTTTGGATTTTAAATTCCCGATTTATCGTGAAGATAGGGGCTAATGTGATGTAGGTGATCCAAAACCAGAGGGAATCGATAAGGTGGTCACCCCTAACAGCTTATGTCGCGGTAGTCTTAGATGATATTAGCCGGGGGGCAGTTGCTCCGTTTAGGGTTACAAATTAACCACAAGTGAATTACTTCACAGCCTACACGGCTGAGTTTGCAGCACTATTTTTAATGGCTTATCAGTCTTCGGAAGCTTGTAGCGCATCTGTTCTGAACCTCTCTGGGTGGAGTGATGAGACAGATGGTCGCTTTTTGGATGATTTATAGTCAGTCTTCCTTGGGCAGGTGAGGCTCCAACCTTTCTTCTGCTTATCTTGTGCCTTATTTCTATTGACCGCTTGTCGGAAAGCTTCGCTTTGTCCTTTGAATTTAGGGGGCATATTGGGGGGCATATTTTTCATTACTTCAACTTAAAGTACAATTAAAACAATGACTTATGGTTTCAGTTTTGTTGTGCTAGGCCCACCAAACAAGCTCTTGTTAAATCAAGAGAATTCCAGAAAGGCCAGCTCTAAGAGTTGGCCTTTTTGCGTTTCTGGGTTAGCTATGGGTTAGTCAAGCTCACTGATCTATTTTATCTGGCGACTGTAACAAATTCCCATACATTGATATCTATCTGCGGATACATTTGTGCTCTTGAAGAGTATGGAGTGTTTATGAACAGACGCTATCTCACCTTAGAGCAGATTAGGCTTTGGTAGTGGCTATCTATTTTTGCTACTTCTTTTGGCATTTTAATCCTTTTAGAAATTAAATCTGTATCAGGTGGCTTGTATGATATCTATGCAATCTCAGAATACAGAGATGCCAGACAAGCTAACCAAGTAAGCCAATATTGCTTTAGGTAAGACAAGAAATCTTCGAATCCACGGATTTTTAGCTACACGATAATTTAGAGCAAATGCTGTAATAATCACAATGGGCAAAGGCCACGTATATGTTCCCGATGAGGCCGAATAATATACGAACCCTCGGTAAAGCCAGCCGCCTATTGCTATCAATAGACAAATCGCACATACAACACAGTAGTTTTCAAGAGGGCGCCGTAATCTTAACTCCTGAAACAGGAATGTGACGACTATCGGAAAAAGCTGAGCTATTATAAAAGCCATCTTATTCGTCCAATTCTTTGATTTTCTTTACTGCCAGCTCGATCAGTTTTGCACACTCTAGAGGTTTTGCTTGCAGGATAAAGTGCGGGCCTTCTATATCTATTACTTTGAGATTTGAGTGTACTTTTTTGAAGTCTTCAGCATGCCCGTCATTAACAAGTCGGTCAGATGTGGGGTTGATATAAACAGCAGGTATATCAATGGCTCCGCCTGGTAATTTGGAATTGTAGATTACTTGTAGCCTGGCTTTTAGGGTTGATTCGGGGACTTTTTCGATAGCAGTTTTGAAATCTTCAATTATTCCTTTGGGTGCATAGGGGCCCAAAAATAACAGCTTATGCACAAGCGTACTCAATGGAAATTTAGCTAAAAAATGGATTGGAAAATGTTGCGCCAATTTAACAGCAGAAGGGCATGGCGATTGTAAAAATGACGCTACAAATACTATTGCTTTGCAGCTACTGAGAGCTTCTTTATTCAATTGGGCTACTATTCCGCCAGAAAACGATTCAGCTAGCAGATAATATGGCTCGCTTGGCAGTTGGTCGCTGATTATTGTTGCTAGGTGCTCATAGCTTTGAGGCCCGCTTTGTGGAAGTGCCATAACTGTAGGTTTTAGCTGTCTCAGTTGGCTTACAAATGAGTCGAATAGCTGCCCACTTCCATCCATCCCCGGTAGCAATATCAGTCTGTTAGTCATTTTTATGCTCGCCTAAAAAGACTACCCTCCCTGGAGGAGTAATGACGTCTGTCTAGTTGTGGTGAACCTATTGCCGCTACTAAGGTGTCCAGATTCAGTAAGTCACTACAATAATTATGTAAACTCATGTGAAGAGGCTTACAAGAGAATCAATATATAAATACAAGAAGGCCAGATATCCAAGCCCCAAAAAGGCATAAGTACAGCGGAAATAATGCTTAGTGGCGCCACTTCCAAATAGGCCAGCTCGCCAGAAATGGGGCTCACGCGAGCATTGTAGTATTCGCCTTTCGTGTATTTATTGTAAATTTCCCTTTGATAATCGAGCGAGGGGAATAGGTTAAAACTGCTTAATGTTGGAGTCTGGCTGGTAAAAGCCTTGCCTCTAAATTCGTACTCAAAGTGAACAATTGCTTCAATTAAACTTTCGCCTTGTGCATCGGTCTGGTTGAGTAGCTTGCTATAAGTAACTTTAGCCGAAACCACTGGCCATGTGTTGGTCCGCTTTTTGAGAATCTTATAAATCAAGACCGGTAAAATACTCAGAATTATGAAAATTATTGAGACAGAAATAAATATAACTTTAACGATAGGCACAAAGAAAATCCGTTTTGTTAATTCGCTGATTTAACCAATCAAGGCAATTGCATCTGCTTTGTGATCGGGTGCCGAGTGAGCATAACGTAGAGTGGTATTTAAATCGGGATGTCCACAAATTTCTCGTACTGTCTTCAGCGGTACACCCTTAATCACCATCTTAGATGCGAAGTCATGTCGGGTATCATGCCAGTGAAAGCTGGTGATTTTGACTTGCATCGATTGTCCTTAAAAATTTAAGTCCAAATGTACTGGAGTCATTAAAACCGATATGTGTGCCAATGTACAGTGTTGAGTTTGGCTGCTAGGCTGACCAAACTAACTCTTATTGAAGCAAGAGAATTTCAAAAAGGCTAACTCTAAAAGTTGACCTTTTTGCGTTAGCTAGGCCCGCGATCAATTTTATATCTAACCGCTTTGGCAAATTCTCCTAAGTTGATGTTTATCTACGAGTGTATTTTTGCTATTAAGAAAGTAAGAAGTCACACGCTATCCTGTGAAGATTGAATAGGTAGATTTATGTGGCATTCTCATGATCTATTGCGCACTATTCTAAAGTTGAAAAAACACTTATAAATCAATATATTGAGCAGCTAGGAAAGGTGCAATCAAAGGATGATAAATCGCATATTCTTGATTAATGCCCAGCCCCCCAGATTAAACGTCCGGCTTTTCATTTTTCATTCTAGTCGGACGTGAATGTATATTTATACTGTTAAGTGTCAAATATGAATATTAGTCATATCCTAAGCGTTGAAAAACTAAGAAATGGTGGCTCTCTTATTGTCAGTTTTCAAGCTGATGATTTTTGTGAGTATTGGTTAATGCTACCCATTAAAGTCTGCCAGGGGATTAGTAGCGGCTATCTACCTCCTGTTCTCGTGAATAGAACCCTAGATATCGAAGTGGATTTGAGTTGGAGTGTTGCTAAGTCATGGCTACACCGACTTGAGCGATATATTGATAAAGTAGATCAACCTTTGTTTAACACTATTTGGAACGCAGTGGATGAAAATATTTAGGTGCATGCTGTGAAACCTCCGCGTTGCGAGCTCCGGCACCCTGCCTCAAAAGCAGGCATCAAATCTACGAGAGTGTCGAGATAGACAATTACTATAGGAATAGTAAGGGTTGAGATGCTTTTGCAAATTTATACAGTCTCGTCCTGCCCAACAGGAAACTTTCTTTATGGCGTTGGGTAGTTAAGGATCTTTCAGAAGAAGCCTACGCCGATGTTTAAGGCGTTATGCAAAAACGGAATCTACTATGTTTAAGAAGTTAGCTTATATATTTTTGACTTTTTTGCTTTCAGGTTGTGGTGCATCCTTACCACCAAGGCCCAATATCGATGGGCCAATTCAAACGCTAGGTGGTGGTTTTCTAGTCAAATCAGGAAAGCTCAAGTATGGGTTAACATATCAATCAAAATCATTAATTGATCCTGTATACGCAGTAGCTGAGTTCGAGAGCCCTATAAATCCTAACTCTCCTCTGAGGTCTGATATGGGAAAACTCGATTTGAATAAGGAAATCATCGTTCAATCTCCTGCATTTGGAGAAATAAAGAACAATGAAAACTACAATGTTACTCTTTACTTGTACAGTGACGAATCAAAAACAAAATTAATTCATAAGCATACTGATCAAATTCAATTTTCTATGCCAATCAGTATGATTCGAAAGATTGGTATAAAAGAGCTATAGTGCATGACAAAGCTAATCGTCCGGATGTAGAAAGATGATGAAAACAATCGGTTATATAGCAGCTCTTGCGGTGGTGGTTGCATCATATTTTTTGACGACGCCATTACCAATTTATCATTATGAAACTACTAATAGAGAAATGTCTTCTTTTGAAGTGCCATGGAAAGGTAGAGGTTATCGGGCGGTAGAAGAAGATTATAAAAGATATGTAGAATTCACAAAAAACTATAAAACAGAGCTTAGAATCACTTCTAGAAAAAATTGGGTGCACCCTAGCTTGTGGTGGGAAAATATGACTCACCCAAGGTGGAATTGGACTGCCCTAGGTTTCGTAGACACTTCTGGATTATTATTTAGTTTAGGAGGAAGCCCCTATGAGTGAACAACGATATACCCCAGAATTTAAGACTTTGCTATTCCGGCATTAAGCTCTGGGTTGTTACTCAGACGAATGGTCAACCTTTCCAATGACCGCCAAAATAACTTTCTCTCTCTCAACATCACTTTTGCCAATAAAGCCAAGTGGCCCTTCGGCTCTTCCTGAAATGACCAATTCCGCCAAACCGTGCACCATAGACCAGGAAGCCATTAGCGAAGGCATAAATTCCGGCTCAGTGATGCTGTTCTTTCCAGATACCTGCATCACTTTTTCAGCAAGCAGATTAAAGACTTCCATTGAGGCTTCGGCAAAATACGGGTCTTCTCGTCGAGGTCGTTCCGAGCTGAACATGAGCCGAAACAAGGTAGGATGTTGAATGGCGAAATCAACATAGCCCAAGCCCAATGCGGTGAGCTGGGCGAGGGGAGTATTTTCGGCTGTCGATTGTCTCGCTTGCTGGACGCCCAGAAGTCGTCGGTAACCATCCGCTGCCAATGCCGTAAGGAGACCACTGCTATCCCCAAAATGGTGGGCTGGGGCACCGTGAGTGGCGCCGGCTCGTCTTGCTACCGCTCGCAGGGAAAACCCCTCCAGGCCATTCTCTTCCAGGATCTCTTCTGCGGCTAAAAGAAGCTTTTCAGGCAGGTTTTCGTGCCGCCTTGGTCGGCTTTTGTTCGGGCTATCAGACTTTGATTCTTTACTCATGAGCGCATTTTAGAACCCAAGCTTGACACTGTCTAGTAAACTCGATTACCGTAACTAGACAGTGTCTAGTAAATTTGATTAATCTACATAAACAGCGATTGCCGGTCAGGTCCGCAATCGACACCTGCAGGAGTCTCGATATGAAAAAATGGTACAAGCGTATCGCTATTAGTAGTCTGCTGTTCCTCATGCTGTCAGCGGTCAGCGTATTTTTTGCGGTTGAATATCGCGTAGACGAAATGTTCGGCGGCCAAACCGTAGCCGCTACACATCTGCAGGGAAAGGAATTTCAAAGCGATTACCTCTTGAAGAACGCACAGGTCTTAAACCCGGCAGGCGATAGTTTTTTGGTCGGCCAGGATGTGCACATCCGCGATGGACTCATCATTCGTATTGGCGAAAACCTCCCGGCGTTCGATCCAAAGGGTCAAAGCATTCCTGTCGTCAATGCCAATGGCCATTTTCTTATTCCTGGGTACACGGATTCTCATGTGCACCTGTGGCGTAGTAAAAACGACCTGCTTCTGTATCTTGCTAACGGTGTAACCCAAGTTCGGGAAATGCACGGTGTTCAACGGCATTTAAACTGGAAAAAAGAGATCGATAGCGGTGCGCTGCTGGGCCCTGATCTTTACGTCGTTGCTTCCCAACTCGCAACGTTTGGGTTTTGGGAAGGCCTCTGGATAGGCTGGACATCCGAACGCAATATTGTGCACACTCCTGAACAGGCGAGTGAACGAGTGCAGCAGCTTGCGAAGCAAGGCTATGACGCAGTAAAAGCCAGCAGCTTTGTCAGCAGAGAGATTTACCTGGCAATAGGCCAACCCGCGAAGGAAGCAGGCCTTGAATTGCTTGGGCATATTCCAATGGAGGCCAATCTGGATGATCTGTTTAACGCCCAGCAAAGCGAAGTGGCGCATATCGAAGAATTTGTAAAAGCACTCGACCGGGATTTTGGCGGCTATACATCGGCAAATGGTGAGGCGTTTATCTCGTACGTACGCAAGTACGGCCCTGAACTGGCCGAACGTGTTAAGGCCAAGGGCATTGCCGTGGCGTCCACACTGGCCATTATCAACAGTTTTACTCAGCAAAAGCTCGATATTCATTCTGCCTTGAATGAACACCCTATTGAATACATGAACCCGGGTTTGCTTGAAAGCGCGGAAATGGGATGGTTACCTGACGTGAATCGATATCGCGTAGATGAGCAATATCGTAAAGACGATTGGCGAGAACGTGTTGAAAAATACTGGGGCCGCTATGCGGAAGCACAAAACATATTGCTTCAGGAGTTTGTCAGCAAAGGTGTGCCCATCCTGGCAGGCACCGACGCCAATGTCCCGGTAATGGTGCCCGGCTTCTCCTTGCATCGCGAGTTTCAAGCCATGGTCAATGCAGGCATGACTGCACCTCAAGTATTGACCTCGGCGACTCAAGCACCTGCGGATTGGATGCAATGGCCGGTTGGGAAAGTCCATTCAGGGTATCGTGCAAACCTGGTCCTGCTCAGAGAAAATCCGCTGGAAAATATCGAAGCCAGCAGGACTATTGAAAGCGTGATTATTCGAGGTAATCTACTGGACCGAAAGACACTCGACCAATTACTGAATTCGGTAAAAAAGGCAAACGATTCCAGCAGGGCAGTCGATATTCGTGAATATTTGTAGTTCATAACTCTATGGTAAGCAATTTTACTAAACTTTAACTATTGAAGTTGTTCTCAGAAAAGACAGTTGTATTAATTACTCAAACGAAAATATCTAATGAAGCTAGTCAAGTATATAGCAGTTCTTCTAGTGTTAATTACACTGTATTTTTTAACGATGCCGTTACCTGTCTATCAATACGAAACCTCGGATAGGCAGGGATTTTCGAGTGGTAGAAGAACACTATAAAAAATATATCCAAGTGACGGGTAAGCGTCAGGTGACGTTGCGAATAACGTCCAAAAAGAACTGGATGCACCCAAGCTTGTGGTGGGAAAATATGACTCATCCAAGGTGGAGTTTGAAGTATATGACGCCTTCAGCTCATCCTGGAAAGCACTTATGGCAATGTGATTATGATAGTTTTAAGGGAGTTGAAAAGGAAGTGTTGTGCAACTAGGTCGTTCAAAAGTCAGGAAAGCAACGCATACGCAAGGCATGTTTACACAGCTGTCCGCTCTAGGGATAGTTTAAGTCAAGGAGAGAAATATAAGGCCGCCTGTGTTTGTTTTCATATGAGAGTCTTGGCAATCTCCTAGTGGGCAATCATTTGTCCTGCTATTTCTCCAATTCCCTCCAAAAATCGTCAAACCACTCCCACATAAAGAACCCTCAATCCCGATAAAACTTCTCCTTAGTTTCCTGCAAAGCTTTCACATCTGCACAATACTCGGCTGTTGGTCTGGCGATGAGTCGCGGGACACCAATCGGTTCGCCGGATTCCAGGCAGTAGCCGTATTCACCCAGGCGAATTCTCTCCAGTGATTGTTTGATTTTGGGGAGGAGTTTTTGCTCTCTGTCCAATATGCGTAAGGAGATGCTGTTTTGTTCTTCCCAGGAGGCACGATCGTTTTCATCGTTAAGGTCTGGTGGGCTGGCCATTAAACGTTTGGTTTCTTCGATACGAGCCGTGGTGCTGTCGTGCAGATCAAAGAGCAGCTGTTTGAAAAACTCCAGTTGTTCGCTGTTCATGTAATCGGATTCAGGTGCTGCTTTGATTTGTTCTTCTGTGATCATTTCATATTCCAAACTAAAGGATTCAGGAGTCATCTCCCCAGGCGGGGAATGGGTCTGCAAAACTGCGCCAGTATTCTTTACCTTTAAGCACCTCATCTTCTGATAGCAGACAGTCATCAAGTGCACGAGTCATTGCTTCCTGGTCCAGGCCCTGGCCAATAAACACCAGTTCCTGTCGCATGTCGCCAAAGGGTTCTACCCAGCTTTCCATGATTGAAGCCAGGTAATCTTCGTCTTCCGGCCATCGGTTTTGGGGGACGGCCTTCCAGAACATGCCTGCGAAACCATAGCGTGCGATGCCGCCAGCCTGGCTCCACTGGCCGGCGAATTCCGGGCGGGTTGCCAGCCAGAAATAGCCTTTGGAGCGAATCAATTTGCCATAGGCTTTGGTGTTGTGGAGAAACTGGTAAAACTTTTCCGGCTTGAAAGGGCGGCGAGCGACGTAGCTAAAGCTGCCAATGCCGTATTCCTCAGTTTCCGGTACATGTTCGCCACGCATTTCCTTTAGCCATCCTGGCGCCTGCTGAGCACGTTCAAAATCAAACAGGCCCGTATTCAGCACATCGTCAATATTTACCTGGCCGTTGGCGATAGGGATGATCCGTGCATGGGTATTCAGCATTTTGAGTATCGAGGTCAAACGGTAAACCTCAGCGTCATCGATCAAATCGGTTTTGCTGATCAGCAGTACATCCGCAAACTCAACCTGATCTACTAAAAGGTCCGCGACGCTGCGTTCATCTTCTTCTCCCAGGGATTCTCCGGTTTCCTGTAGGTATTTTGCTTCGTCGTAGTCTTTCAGAAAATTAACGGCGTCGACGACTGTGACCATCGTGTCTAACGTGGCAACGTCCGATAATGAAACGCCATTTTCATCCGCAAAGGTGAAGGTTTCCGCGACGGGCAGGGGCTCGGAGATACCGGTGGATTCGATCATCAGATAATCAAATCGCCCATCCTGGGCCAGCTTATTCACTTCCAGCAACAGATCTTCCCGCAGGGTGCAGCAGATACAGCCATTGCTCATCTCCACCAGCTTTTCTTCCTGATGACTGAGGGACACCTCGCTCTGCACCACAGCAGCATCGATATTGATCTCGCTCATATCATTGACGATGACGGCCACCTTTTTACCTTGGCGGTTGTTCAAAATATGGCTCAGTACCGTTGTTTTACCGGCACCCAGGAAACCAGACAGCACGGTTACAGGTAGTTGATTCATTGTTATCAGGCTCAGGCTAGGTTGATATACAGGTTGTTTTTAGAGTTTTAATGTTATGTTATAACATAACTGGTTTGGGAGGGAAGCTTTTCTCAAGGCCCTGAGGTGTTTAGTCGCTATAGCAGGTATTCAATGGATACCTTGTTTGGTATTAGCCGGAATAAATGCAGGGTATTAGAAAGCGGCAGGCATGAGGATAAATAAGAATGGCTGCTGAGCTGTTGACGCATCTCTTTGTGTGCACAGCCATCAGCCTTGAATTCATTGCTCTATTTAAGGCGGGTTTTGAAAGCCACTAAAAGAAGGGAGAGTAGGCCTGCCAGAGATACCAACGGTGGGAACATTGGTACGGCATGGGAACCGGAGCTTGAGTTGACGGCTATGCCAAAATAACTCACAAATAGATGATAGTCGGTCGGAGCAAAGAGGATAGCGGAGCCATTATCCGCAAACAGGGGACCGATGTCGCCGCTCGAATGTGCGATGGATGAATAGTTTACCCCGTCTGAGGAATAGACGCCGACGTAATACGTACCCGGTGGCAATTGAGTTGAGGTAAAGGAGAATTCGTCCAGATTGGAGTTGTTGCCATTGTGGGTGACATTCGGATAAGGCGTTCGGCTTGTGCGTGTTGCCGGGCCGGAATCAATCAATGTATAAGGGCTTGTGTTGCTCCGAACAGCATACTCATACATCGAGGCTCCGAGTTCGGTTGAATCACTGACACTCATAGCCCTGGTAATTGTGGTGGGGCTGGAAATGGTTATTTGCGTGAATAGGATATGTCTGCCGTTTCCTGCGAGCTGATTACTGAAAGAACTGTCGGCGGCGACATTGAATCCAGTAATGCGATCACGCAATGTGATTTCTTGAGCGGCTAACTGAGTACTTACGTTGAAAAGAATAAATGCGATGGCTGTTAAAAGGATTTTATTGTTAACTGGGGTCATTGTTACTACCAATAAGATATAGTTGTTTAACTTATATAATCTCAAAAACTGGAAATCTATTTGTCCTCGAATAATGGTGAGTCAGGAGGACAAAAAACACCCGTATATAAGTAATGTAGACGACAAAACCATGAATCCAAATTTAATTTGCATTAATAGTGCGACTGTCTCTCCTAATAAGTCTTATCTGGGAAGGGTTAATATATTCTGAATATGATGGAATATATTTCTGATAACTGAGTCTGCAGTCCTGAAGTGATAAGCGTGTACTTAAATGAAAAGTTTTTAATGGCTTTTAAGTAAGTTTTAAAGGCAAAGGTGACTCTAGTTTATGTTTTTAAGGCGATCGGTAGCGTAACTCGTTTGTGTTTTTTAGGATATATTGTCTTTGGCGCGACTGATTATAATGCCGTCTTCTCCATGCCTTGCAGTTGCTTTTGAATTGGGTTCAACGCGGTCTGATAGAACTTCATGATTGCTTTGCCATAGTCAGTTTTTCTAGCCTAGAGGTGAAGCAAAATCCGCCCTTGCCTCTCTGCACGTGGTAGACCGGTTTAATACAAACATTGCACCACTTTCAAGTTACCAACTAATGGTAGCTATATACCAATTGTTGGTATAGGTAAGCTGGAGGTTTCGGTGCTGATAAGGTAACTCGCGGTATAAATTATCAAGTGAAATGGCGCAGTTACTTATGGCATAGTTACTTAACGGGGAATAACTCGTTGAGAAATCAAAAAAATAAATACTCATTCAGGGTGGAGAAGACAGATTAATCGCATTTTTCAACGTTGCTTTTTTGTAACTACAGCAACTACCGCAACCACCGCATCAACACACTCGCATTCAACAACATAATCACGCCATAGATTGTAGGTACAATCGCCAGGTTCCAGTCGTTTAATACCGATAGACTCAAAAACGTTGCCATGGTGGCGTTTTGTACGCCGACTTCGACGGCGAGGGTGAATTGCTCGCTTTTATTTAATTGGAACAGCAGGGCGAGGCCCAGGCCCATGGCCATGGCGAGGAGGTTCAGCAGGTAGGCGACGGGCCCGGCTTGGCGGAGGTTGTCGAGCACGAGGTCGAAGCTGACGAAGACTGAGAAGCCGATGACTAAGATGAGGACGAGCATCGACGTAGGACGCAGGTAGTTCACCAATTTTTCGGCCAATGTGCTGTTGAAGTGTCGGAGCAGCATGCCGAGGGCGATGGGGATGACGGCCATTTGCAGGAGCTTTTTGATGGTCATCAGTACATCGAGCTGCGGAGCTTCGCCTTGTGGATAGAAATGGCTGATGCCGAAACCGATGATCAGTGGGGTGCTGATAATGGTCAGCAAACTTGAGCAGGCGGTGAGGGTGACAGAAAGTGCGACATCACCTCGGGCAGCGAAGACCAAGGCGTTAGACGTGACCCCGCCCGGGCAGGCGGCGAGAATTAATAAACCGACGGCCATTGCAGCTGGCAATTGAAATAAACTGGCCAGTATAAATGCCAGAGCAGGCAGTAAAATCAATTGGCCGCACAGACCGACGCCGGCGGATTTGGGGCGTGCCAGCAGGCGGCCAAAATCCGCGAGCTGCAAGGACAAGCCCAGGCTGAACATGATCGCCATCAAGCCGAGGGGAATCACCTGGGTGTTAAAGATTGAAATTAATTCATCGCTCATTGCTTAATCCAAAAAAACAGTATGCCTTTCGCCCGCGAGTCATTATAGGCAAGAGACATACCGAAGAGGAGAGAAATACGGAGTAACACTGTTCTACCCGGCAGAACGGCCAACTGACTTACCTTCCTACATTGATCGCGTTTGTTTAACGATCTTCATCGGGAACCCCCGACTCTCCCAGCACAAAGTCTTTGCGGTAATAGGGGCTGCCGCGTTTTACCGTCAGGGTAACAGAGCGCAACTTATCGGAGCCATCCAGTGGGTTTTGCTGGAAGAAACTGATATTGGCAAGCTTGCCTGCTTCGATAGTGCCGATATTCTTTTCTAATCCGATACTGTAAGCGCCGTTGATGGTGGCCGCTTTAATAACGTCCATCATGGGCATGCCGACTTTTTCATTCAGTAGGCGCAATTCATCGTAGAGGGCGGGGAATGTGTCTTTATTACCGGTCCAGCCATCGGTGCCGGTGGATATTCTTACACCGGCTTTGTAGGCGCGGCGGACCAGGTTCACGGCACCGTCGAAACCACATCGGGCACGGATGCCTTTTTTCTTGGTAGATGCTTTACCTTTGGCGTTCGGATTCTCGTTCATCTCCTTGGCCATTTTTTCTCTCTGGGCTTTCAGCTTCTCGGCATTATTAGTGACCCATTCTTCCACTCGCAGGGTAGGGTCGAATACGGTGTTGTGCTTTTTCATTTCTTCAAACACGGCATCGATTTCAGGGCTGTTTAAATCGACGGGAACGCGGCCATTCAGTTCTCCGGTTTCGGCCTTACTCAATTGTTCTTCGGTAAAAGCCGCGGCGGCCATATCGCAGGCATGGGACATGGAATGCACACGAGCTTTTGCGACGGCCATGGGACGAGCCGGGCCAACATGCGCGTGGGACCAAACCGGTATGCCTTGTTTGCGGGCTTCATCGCCTATGCGCTTCATGGCCTTATCATCGAGCTTGGCGTAGGTTTTGATGGCGCTGGCCCAGGTGCCTCGGGCAAGGGCAACGGCGGTTTTCATATCGCTATTGTCGTCGATGGCCTGCATCCAGGAAATTTTTCCCGGTACTTCGCCCAGGCCAGACGATACGGTACGAGGGTCACTGAAAAACTCCGGGCCGGCCATCAGTGCAACGTATTTTAAATCGGGTGCGGGGATTTCTTTGACCAAGGCCGCACGACTGAGGTCTGCCAGCGCGCGGGCATCACCGGCCAGATCGCGAGCGGTGGTAATGCCGCCGTAAAGCTGGCGATTTAAAATAAACTCGGCGTACTGGCGGTTGGGCTGGGTGGCTACATGGGTATGGGTTTCAATCAAGCCGGGTGTGGCATACCAGGATTGAGCATCCACCACCTTGGCCTTCGGATAATTGCCGGGTTCGAGCTGTGACATGGGTAGAACGGCGCTGATGGTTTCGCCATCCACAACGATCGCCATATCACTTTGCAGCTTGTCGTCAATACTGTCGATCAGATTGACGTTTTGATAAATCGTGATGTTCGCGCTGGCCTGTTGGAAGCCAAGCAGGCTAATCGCGAAGGTGAGCAGTGTTTTTTTCATTATGGGGTTCTCTATTACTGTCTTTTGCTGTGGGGCTTAAGCGCCCCAGACCTCTTTTTTCAATCGCAGGAAGTTTCCACCCAGAATCTTTTCAATGCGTTCTGAGGAATGCCCCCGGCTGTAAAGCATATCGGTCAGCTTTTGAAACTGCTCCGGGCCTTGTAGATCGGGAATAAAAGGCACGACACCTTTTTTCTCGCCCTTGGCGGAAATGCCCGCTTTCTGGCGACGTTCAATTTCAGCATCAATGGCAGTGTGGTAGGCCGCCATATTATCGATGCGTGTCGTGCCGCCATCGGTACCAATACCCACATGGTCTTCGCCGCAGACATTGATGGCATGCTCGATATGGCGAACAACATCTTTGGCGTTGGGGAAGCTGTCTTCTTTGAGGAATGGCATAAAATAGATGCCAACGCAGCCACCTATGTCGGCGAGGAGTTTCAATTCTTGGTCGGTTTTATTGCGAGGCAAATCCGACAGCGCGCGGCAACCCGTATGAGTAATTGAGATGGGGCTTTTGGATGCTTTAATGGCGTCCAGACAGGTTTTTTCGCCGCTGTGGCTCAGATCGACTAAGGTACGACTGCTATTAAGGCGTTCCAGAACTTCATAACCGAAAGGCGTCAGGCCGCCGTTATCGCGTGCCATGGAGCCACTGCCGATTTGATTGGCAACGTTATAAGTGAGCTGAATGACTTTAACGCCCAGCCCCGCAAAAATATCCACGCGTTCGGCATTGTCACCCATCATGGCGGCATTTTGAAAGCCGAGAATGATACCGACACGATTGCTTTTTTTGGCTTCCAAAATATCCGAAACCGTTTCCACTTTTAACAGATCATTCGGGTATTGCTTGATCACCTGATTCCAGTGGGCCACTTCTTTTACGCTGTGTTCAAACGGGTCCATGGGGCCGGCGACATAGCCAATGGTGAGGTTAACGGCGGTGGTACCTGAGGCGTGAATATCTTTCAGGGCACGTTCGTCCAAAGCGCGCAGGCGACTGCGCACCGGGTCTTTGGATTGATCTTTAGCCGCGGCTTCCAACCAGCTATTGGGATTGTCGATGCCGCCCAAGTTATTGATCACAATGCTCTGCTTTAAATGGGGCCAGGGTTTGTCAGCAGCCAATGCAGAGCTGTTAAACAGGGCGCTGGCGGTGCTTGCCGCTGCGGAATACTTCAGTAAATCTCGACGTGTGATACTCATAATCAAAGCCTTAAAAATGATATTCCAGGTTGACGCCTATGGAGCGAGGTTGAGTGGTGAGAATGCGGTCAGGAATGCCAGGGCGAGCTTCTACTGTCCAGTTCACCGGTTTGCGCTCATCAAAGAGATTGTTGACATAGAGCGAGGCTGACCAACTCTCGGTTTCCAGGCCCAAGCGCGCGCCTGCCAATACATAGTCGCCAATCCTGCGAGCATTCGGGTCGCGGTATGAATAAGTGGTAAGTGCTTTGCCAGTGTAGGAGGCATTAACGTTTACAAAGGCCTGGTGACCGGCCAGCTCAAAACGCTGTTCCAGAATGACGCCGGCGGAAACCGGTGAGGTATTTGGTAAATCATCACCCGCTTTACCGGCGGTGTTGTCGCCGTTATTAAACTGAACCGTGTTTTCGTCCAGCTGTTGTTCGGAATAATTGAAGTTAATGCTGGCGCTGAAACCGGGTAGGGTATCTGGAGTGATGCGGGTTTCCAGTTCAACCCCTTTTAAGCTGGCTTTGCCGGCGTTGTCGGTGTAACCAAAAGCCTGGTTTTGATCCAGCAGGCCGACTTGAATATCGTCCCACTGCATATAATAGACGGCGCCGTTTACCGTTAGCTGTTTATCCAGATATTGGGTTTTCCAGCCCAGCTCCAGATTTTTCACAAAATCCGGATCGAAAGACGCAGGCGCAGGGTCACCTCCGCTGGTTAGCAGGTTAATGTTATTTGCGCCGCCTTCGCGAAAGCCCTCGGAGAAAACCAGATAGGTCAGGGCATCTTCGCTGATGTCATAAGAAGCTTGCAGTTTGAAAATGGTATCGTCCGATTCGGAATGCAAAGGATCAGCCAGGCCAGAGGGTGGTCCAAACGGAGTCAGTAACTCATTGGCCTGGGAATCAGTGGTGATTTTAAAACTTCGAAAGCCCGCCAGCAGTTCCAGTTGTTCCGTCGCTTGATAGGTGATTTCACCAAAGACCGCTTTGTTGCTGAACTCTGCATCGGTGCGAGTATCGAAAAACTTGGTTTGCTCTGCCACGATATTACCGGTGCTATCGTCAACAAAGAAACCGGCAGAAATGCTGTCGGCCTGACGCTGTTGATAAAAGGCGCCCACAATGTACTGCAGATTGCCGTCCAGATTTGAGGCTAGACGAATTTCGCTGCTTTCGAGTTGGGTATCCCGGGTTTGAAAAACACCTCCTGAACCGGGAACAAACTGGGATACGTCAAAGGCATAAAGTGCATCGCGGTTATAGTCGCTGTGGGTCAGGGTTAAGGCGGCCTTGTCAAAGCTGTGTTCCAAGGTGAGATTGGCCATTCTCAGTCTGTCTTCAAATGGCGTTTTTACACTGCCGCTACGGGAATCACTCGCGAGGGTGACTTGGGCGCGATCACCAACATCCATATTTTGATACCAGACCGAGGCATCCAGTTTGGTCTTATCACTGATGTGCCAGCTTGCCATAACGCGGCCGCCACGGGTTTCTTCGGTATCGGTACCGCGCTGATTAAGATCCGGTAAATTGGCATAGCCATCACCGTCACGATAAAAAGCGACACCTCGCAAGGCAAAGACATCTTCAACGACCGGGACATTAATCATGGCGTTCAGTTGATACACTTCGCCACCGTTGCGTGAACGGGTGGCTGCGTCCATTTGAACACTGCCTTCCACTTTGTCGACATTGGGTTTGTTGGTGATATAGCGGATGGTACCGCCTTGTGAACCGCCACCATACAGTGTGCCTTGTGGGCCACGCAGGACTTCCACCCGTTCCAGATCATAAAGCTGAAGATCGGTTTGACGCACATTGGTGCCGCCGGAACCGGAGGCGGGAATTTCATCGAAATAGGTTCCTACCTGCGCGGCGCCAGTACTGGAGGCCAGGCCACGAATAATAATTTGCTGGTTACCCGGACCATTATCAATCGAACTGAGGCCGGCAATGTGTTTGGCGAAATCGCGAAAACCATTGGCGCCAATTTTTTTAAGGGAGTCCGAGCCCAAGGCGGAAATATTGGTGGCCATATCCTGGATATTACTGGCGCCGCGTTTGGAGGCGGTAACTACAACCTCTTCAATTTCAGCATATCCAGATTGACTGAAACCAATGGCCGCACACAGAGGAGCCAAAAATAGCAACGGTTTTCGGCGTTTACTGGCCTGTGCTTTATACGACCAGCGGGATGGGTATCGATATTGCGTATTACCAGGGATAGTATTCATGATGTACTCTGCTCATTATTATTTTAGGGTTTCAACTCGGATTGACCCAGGGCTTTGAACTCCTTACGCGGATAGGCCTTACCGGATTTCAAGGTCAGCTCTACCGTGCGCAGGTGTTCGATATTTTTCAGCGGGTTTTTGCGGGTAAACATCAGATTGGCTTTCTTACCAACTTCGATGCTGCCAAATTCGCTTTCTTTGCCCAGCACTTTGGCGCCGTTCAATGTGGCGGCACGAATCAGTTGGGCATTGGGAATTTGAGTTTTGCTGGCGAGAATTTCCAGTTCCTTGAATAACGCCGGGAAGAGATCACTGGAAGGTGTCATGCCATCGGTGCCTGTAGAAATTTCGACGCCCTGTTCGTAGGCCACCTGAGTTAAACGTGCCGCAAAATCGGCGGGGCATTTCACCGGGATGGTTTTAGCCGCTGGGTGTTCTCGACGCATTCTGGCGAGTTCCTCATACAACCAGACGGTGGCATCCAGTTGAATCCCCTTGTCGGCCATGGCCTTAAAAATTGCCAGAATTTTGGGATGGGCAGGATCAAGGGATGCGTAGTCGGGCACGACTTTGTGGTGATACTGCCGAGGTTTCTTTTTCGAAATTTCGAAGCTTAAGCGGCAAACATGGGAAATGACGTCGACATCCGCAGCAACCACTTCATTGGGCAGTGCCGGAAACACCATACTGTGTGCCCAAACCTGAATACCTTGTTTCCGGGCCTCTGCGGCGATGCGTTCAACTTCCTGCGTTTCTAGGTTGGCGTAAATTTTAATGCCTGTTGCCCAGCTGCCCCTGGCAAGCGCGACTGCTTCTTCCATGTCCGTTTTTTCAGTGATGGCTTGCATCCAGGGCACCTGGCCGGGTGTTTCCCCGCGAGCGGACATGCCTGGGCGAGGGTCGGAAAAGAAACTTGGGCCAGCCATCAGGGCGGCATAAAATAAATCGGGTGCAGGAATTTCCTGTAACTGAGTGCGCCTGGCCAAATTGGCCAGAGCGCGGCCATCGCCAGCCATATCCCGTACGGAGGTAACGCCGCTGTATATCTGTCGGCGTAGCAGGGCCTTGGCAACTTTATCATTGGGTAAGGTCGCCATGTGCACATGAGTATCAATCAGGCCGGGGAGGGCATACCATTCGCTGGCATCAACGCGCTTGGTATTTTTATCCAGTGCTGGCAATTGATCGCTGGGGTAAATGCCACGAATGCGATCACCTTCAACGAGAATCGATCGATGGCTTTGTGCGGGCACACCCGTGCCATCGATAAGGGTTGTATTGTGATAGAGCGTTACCGCGGGTTTGATGGTTGTCGGCGTATCGACCGCCCTGGTCTGTTCTGTCACATTGCTGCAAGCGGCCAGAAAGCAACTGGCGCTGATAAAACGGGCGAGTGTTGTCTTTTTCATGATCCGCTCCTACAAAAAATCTACTGAACTGCCGAGGCCTTGTTGCCGTGCCTGTTGATAAAGGTAATGGGCCATTGCGAGGTCTTGTGCGGCAACGCCCAGTGAGCGGTAGACAGTAATGTCGGATGCTTTATGGCGGCCTTCGATTTCGCCGCCAATCAGCTGACCAATTTCACCCTGTACATAATCTTCGCCGATCAAACGCTGTTCCCGGGCATGAATAAGCTCGCCGGCCTGATGATTGGCCGATTCAAAATAGTCCACGAAATAACGGCAGTGCAGCAGCGCCTGGAAATCGAGTTCCTGATGCTCTTTGATGCTGGAGCCCACAACATTCAGGTGCATACCAGCTTCTAACATGGGCTCAAAAACAATGGCCTGTTGTGCGGCGCTGACGGTGCACACAATGTCTGCACCTTTCAGGCATTCCTCAACACGGTGATGGGCAACAATGGGTGGCCACAGATCACTGGGGAACTGTTCGATAAAGCCCTGGGCTTTTTCAGGATGGCGAAACCAGACATGGACGGAATCGATGTCTCTTACTTTGCAAATCGCGTGAATGTGGGAAATGGCTTGCTCGCCGGAGCCGACAATTGCCAGGCGGCTGGCATTTTTGCGGGCCAACAAGTCGGTGGCCATCGCGCTGGCGGCAGCGGTACGCATGGCGGTAATTTCTCCGGCATCCAGCAGCGCCAAGGGTTTGCCATGCTCGGCTTCAAACAACATCATGCAACCGAGGTGAGAGGAATTAACACCGCCGCGATTGGCCTGCATCATATTGACGATCTTCAAGCCAAAGCATTCGGGGTCAGCAAGATAGCCGGGCATCATGCCCATTAAATCCTGATTGGGCATTTGCAGCCCCCAGCGCAGTGGCAGGCGGGTTTTTCCCTGGCTCACCTGTACCATGGCCTGACGCATAATGTCGATACAGCTGGCCATGTCGATCAGCTGGTGAATATCTTGTTTGTTGATAACAAGCATGAAATCTTCCACTCATTGATAATGTGGAAGATGGTAGTGATGAGAGGCTAAAAGCGTCCAATACTGTATTTGTATTGGATTGATACGTAAAACGTATCAATCGCCGGGTTTGTTAAAGGTTTGAATAAAACGACTTGAAACATTAAGCCCTTAAGGCGCTTATTCAGGAAAAATAACGGCGCAATGCCTGTAAACTTTTTGATTGGTTATCCGCACTGCTGATTAGGTGCACATCCACATAGGCGGTCTGGCTCAGGGGGACAAAAGCCACTTCATTGGCCCAGGAATTCTGGGTGCAACTGGGCACCAGCGCAATGCCAACCCCGGTTGCCACATAGGCCAGCAAGACATCGGTCTGTTCCGACATGGCGACGATATTCGGGCTGAAACCGGCCTGCTCACACTGGCTGACCACTTTATCGTAGTTGGAGGGGAAGAGGTGCCGCTGCAGAGTGACAAAGTTTTCGTTCTTTAAATCGGCAATATCAATGCTCTCGCGAGCGGACAGTGGATGATTGGGTTGCATGGCCACACAGAGCTTTTCATGCACCACCAGATCAAATTCCACATGGTGGCTGGCAAAACGGTCGGACATGGGTTGCACCGAGAGGTCGACAAAACCGGCGTCAATTTTTCCATCCAGCAGTGCTTCGTACTGCTCATCCGAGCGCATAATCACAAAATCCAGTTTCACCATGGGATAGTCTTCGCGAAAGCGTCTTACGTTGGCAATGATCTCCCGTAAAATGGTGGAGCCCATATAACCAATCACCAGGGTGTCCATCTCACCGAGCGCGGATTTGCGCACCTCGGTGGTGGCTTTTTCAACCTGATGAAGAATACTTTCAGCACGTTTTAGAAATATCTCGCCTTCCGTTGTTAGGCTGACCTTACGATTACTCCGGTCAAACAAAATCACGCCCAGCTCCTCTTCCAGATTATGGATCTGCTGTGTGAGCGGCGGCTGGGAAATATTCAAACGCACAGCTGCGCGACCAAAATGCAGCTCCTGGGCGACAGCAACAAAATAGCGAAGATGGCGTAATTCCATGGGTGAAATTAATCTGATTCAGGGGCAGTTAGCTTATCACTAAACTCGGGGGCGGGGTCAAATGGGGGGCTACTCGAATTTCTCTATTTCCAAGGCACATGTCTGTGCTTGTGCCTGTAGTAGAAAATGAGGGCCGTCAATATCTACCACGGATAGTTTAGGGTGTATCGACCTGAAATCTTCTATGTGTTGATGTCCCACAAGATTGTCGTGTGTAGCCCGTATGTATTTGGCTGGAAGTGCTGACTTAAACTCTATTGGGGAGGTCGTCTGAATTACGTTCAGGCGGGCTTTCAAAGTGTCTTCTGGAACTTGATCAATAGCATGCTTTAACTGATCAATCAGTTCCTCTGAGGTGCCAGGGCCCAAAAACAACCATTTGTAAATCAAGTCTGTGAATGGCATGCGGGCAAGTCGTTTAATTGGTAAGTACTTAACGAGTTTCAATATCGAGGGTCTTGGTGGTTCGAGAAACGAGGCAATGTAGATAATACCTCGACAGTCCCCTATTTTCCCGTCCAAGAGACGTGCTGCGATACCACCGGAAAATGACTCCGCGAGAAGAATATACGGTTCATTGGGTAATCGTGAACGAACGTATTCGACAAGATAGTCGTAATCTTGTGGACCGTGTTGAGGAAGTGAAACAGGCAAAGCTTCAAATCTTTTAAGCTCTTGAATGAAGTCTCTGAATAGTAAGCATGTTCCATCCATACCGGGAAGAAGCACGATTTTCATATCCGGAATAAGTTCCTCTGACACACATAATTCGGGTTCGATAGCGTATTATCATACTCAGGAACAGGAATAAATGCCTGTTCTTCTCTCTGTAATGAAGGTTCAATAGTTCAGGTAATCACTCGTAATGGTTGCCCTACTCAATTTCCGTAGAATCCCTTTTTGTAGATCGGAGAAAAGCAATAAGGGCAGGGGTGTCCTGGGTCAAGGATGACCAATTCGGCCGCTGTAACAGGCGGCTCAGTTTTTTAAAGCTCTCTACGGTGTGTTCTTCCCTCCAATACTTTGCCGGTCCCAATATAAGGTGGCGACAAATTGATCACCTTTTGTGCGAGTCTGTAAATCCCAGCCAACCTTGTCACAGATACGTTTGCTGAGTTTTAGGCCAAGGCCAAAACCGCCGCTGCCGTTTTCGGCTTCCGCATTGTTGATTGAGTTGCTTACCTTAAAGGAGTGAGCATCGGATTGAATGTGGATGGTGCCTTCACAGCTGTGCTCGAAGGCATTACGTAGTAGATTTCCCAAGGCCATTTGCAGCAGGGGTTGTTGTATGTGGATATAACCCTCATACAGATCGATATCCAGCTCAATGGCCTTTTCATTTTTCAGAAAACTCAGCTCGGTGATCAGGGGTTCAATTAAGGCTTTGACGTTGATTTTCTGTCGTTCCAGTGGGCTGCTGGAATCACGGGCAAGCCAGAGCAATGAGCCCACCAGAAGGCTCATTCGTTTGCTGGCGCGAAGGGCGCGTTCAACAAAATTACTGGCCTTACCGTCTACTGAGGTTTCCAGAACTTCGAGGCTGGATTGCATAATAAACAGGGGAGAACGAAGTTCGTGGCTGGCCTGTTTTAAAAACATGGTTTCACGATCGTAGTATTTCTTTTCTGAGGCCAGTCCCAATAGCAACTTATCGGCAATGTCGTTTAACTCGATGATGTTGAAACGGTGCTCTCGGGTGTTGTCCTCGGATGAGGACAGTGATTGTGCCCAATCGCTCAGTTCCCGGAGTGGGTTGGTGGTCCTGAAATAGATCCACGATATCAGCAACCAGACAATCAGCAAAAACACTGCTGAGATAATGGTCGAGTTTATGATCAGGTCATTGGTAATCTTCTCGACCAGGCTATCGTAAACCTCTTCGGAGTATGCGCTTACCAGATAGACCTCACCAATACCCTCTTCAAAACTGTATTGAACACTGTAGATTAAAGCATCGCTGCTTTTCGGAGTATGTGCCTGGGTGATGAGAACTTCCTGCGGTTGCGAGGTCAGTTCAGGCTTGCTGAACTGGTTTTTAATAATATTCGGCAACGCATTCCAGTTGTGATAAACACTCAGGTTCGAACCATAAGATTTCTCTTCGCCGGAACGCAGCTGTCGAATAACGCTGTCATGTTCGAGCCGGGCTAGAGTGGAAACGGTGGTATTTACCGAGGTATCCAAAATGACCAGGGTAAACAGAAACACCAATATGAAGGATGCCAGTCCCAGCCACACTATATGGCGGATAATGATCTTGGAGAGTTTCTGAGGCTGGCGAGGGGTGGCCTTATTCATCATGGCCTCCACGAATGGCCAACCCGGTGCCGATCATTGTGTGCAGCAAGGGTGTGTCGAAGGGCTTGTCCAGAGCGGTACGAATGGCATGAACATGGACATTAAAGTTGGAGGCCTTAACATCTTTCTCGGGCCAAAGGTGTTTTTGCAGTTCTTCCCGTGAAATCACATTTGGACTTCTTTGGGCCAGATAACTCAATAATTTGAATGCCGTTGGTGACAGTTTGATGGGCAGGCCCTGGCGCTCAACCGTTCGGGCGGTCAAGTCGATCACCATATCCTGAATGGTAATTTTGCGGCTGGATTGTTCTTGTCGTTTTTTAATGGCATCTATGCGTGCTTTAAGAATGGGCAGAGAGCAGGGCTTGGATACATAGTCATCGGCACCTGCAGAAAAGCCTCGCAGTTGTTCCTGATCATCATCACAGGCGGTGAGGATAATCACCGGAGTATCAACACCTCGATCTTGCAGGGTTTGGCAAACCGTATAGCCATCCATCTTGGGCATCATAATATCCAGAATAATCAGGTCGTAGTGATTATCTTCACACAACTGCAATGCGGCGGCACCGTTGTAGGCGAAGTCGCACTCCATATCGTGCATTTCAAGGTAGGCGGCCATATTGGCAGAGAGGTCTCGATCGTCTTCCACTATAAGAATAAGCATGGGCAATCCTGAATGATCTACAACGTCCTGTTGTTTGCTGAGGGAATATGATGGAGCAAATTAAACGCCCAGGCAAACCCCTACTTGCATGTTCACTAACGGTGTTCACAGGGCAGAATCGTTTTATTTGAAGCGGTTGTATGACCAGAACCATTGCTCTGGATGCAAACTGATGGCTTCCTGCATTTTAAGTGCAATGGTATCGGTTAAGGCTGAAATAAGTTCTTTTCGACCAAGCGCTTTGGAGGCGGGGCGGCTTACTTCAGATATATAGAGCTGGCAGCGATCAGCATTTGCGGAATCTTTCACTGTGTAGCAAAAATACAACGGGGAATCTGAGAGCACGGCCAGCGCCGCAGCGGTGGTTGGTATGGTGGTTTCCCGGTTTAAAAACGATACCTTTTGTCCTCGTTCCCTCAGGTCACTGTGAATCATCAAGGACTGGCCCTGAGCAAGTGCTTCCATAAGTTGCAGCATGGTATTTTTGCCGCGCTTGATATAAGGAATGGAAAGCTGTTCCAGAATTCGACGGCCAATGGTGTTCAGTGCCGGTGCATTTTCACCGCGACCAATCAACGTCGCTGTGGGAATGCCAACTTTATTCAGCAGGTATGTGGGGAGATCTGCAAACCCCATATGAAGAGAGACAAATACAGCCGATTGCCCCTTCAAATGGGAAGGTAGATCAAAATAGGGCGTGCTGTTAATCAGCTCGTGTTTTATCCCGGGCGTATCCAGGCAATTGAGAATGCCGGAAGCCTGGTAGTTCACGCTTTGTTTCGCGATGTGTTTAGCTTCATTTTGCCCAAAACCATTAAAGCTGAGTTGAATAGAACGGCTCATGGTTTTTTGGCGTTTTTGGTAAATGATCAGGGACAGAAGTTTATAGCATGCGGTTCGAACCACTTGGGGGCTGTTCAGCAATGCCCACAAGAATTCTGTCTGCAATGAGCGTTTGTTTTTCATCAGGCAGGCTCAGCGGAAAGTTGAAGCAGGGCGGCGGTGTCCAGCTTGTGTCGTTGGGTGATCGGTAGGGCGTCTACCCGTCGAATTTCGTTGGGAATTGCATAGTGTGGTAAGCGTTTTGAAAGCAGGGTTTTTAAACGGTTTTCCGAGTAATGGTGCTCGGGATCAATCACGCAGAAACTGACGATTCTTACGATGGTTTCCTGGCGGGTAACCGCAATGGTTTTGGCGAACTGGATATTGGGGTGATCAGACAGAATGGCGTCGATTTCAGCCAGATCAATGCGATACCCACGGTACTTAATTTGCGCGTCCACGCGATCGAGCAAATACAACAGGCCAGCATGTTCCTCCACGACATCACCACTGGCGTAAACCCGCCCTTCCGGTGCGTGCGATTGCTCTTGTTGACCGATGTAGCCCGACATGACCTGATTGCCACTGATCAGCAATTCGCCCTCGTTAGTGTGTTCGAGAACGCTTAACAGATGGGTGCGTTTACCTATGGGGAGGCGATTGCGATAAGACTGTGCGTCAATATCGGTGATTTCCACGGTGGAAACGGCAATGGTTGCTTCGGTAGGCCCATAACTGTTGAAAATACGTGCCTTGGGAAACCGCTGTTTCAGCTTCCTTACCAGATTCTGTTCTAAAGGTTCCCCACAAAAGTTAAACACCTTCAGGCCAGCCATGGTTTCGTCGTTAAATTCCCGGCTCAGCAATTGCAACATAAGATACGAGGGTGTCGAGACCCAGTGAATTTCACGACCCTGAATGGGTTTGGGAATCTGTAAGTCGGACAGCTTATCGCTTTGACTGTTAATCCAGAGGCAGCTGCCTTTGGCCAGAAAGGGAAAGATACTCATCAGGGAGAGATCAAAACTGTAAGACGCTGATAAGGTAAAAACCGGGTTTTCAAGGTTTGGAAAATCAGCTTCGAACCAGCGACAAAATGCCGCAATGGCGTCGCGATCTATCATGACCCCTTTAGGATCACCCGTTGTTCCCGAGGTGAAGATAATATAGGCCGTTTCGTCCGGAATATCGGGACGTGTACTGAGTTTGCGATCAAACACCTTGCATGATCCGTCATAGCAATCCACATGGATACCACATCCGATCAGGCTGAAAATGTACCGGATGCGTTCATAGGGGAGGTTCCTGTCCAGGGGAACAAAAGGGATCTTCAAGGACAAGGCGACAAGAATGTAGATCGCCATATCCGGAGTTTGCTCGGCCTGACTGTCATGGAGTAATACGATGGCTCGGTGCTTTTCTTTTAAAAGCCCTGTGATTTTACGGTGAACCGTATCGTAAGTGGTGTGGAATGCAGACCAGCTAATCAGACCATTCTCGCTGACAATTGCCGGCTGTTCACCCAAAGGCAGGGTATTAATATCAAACATGACGGTTGATCCATATTCCCTTTCTAACGGTTCTTTCTGGCAATCAGCCGACAAATGCTCAGGACGTTGCCAAATTCGAAGCTGTTTACATCGTCGGCGACGATTTTGACCGAGTAGCTTTCCTCGATAAAAATCAGCAATTCCACAATGGCAATGGAATCCAGAATGCCGCTGTCCAATAAAGGCGTTTCAGGGCCAATCGAATTGCCGGTCTGTAAACTGATGTAGTCTGCAATTTCCCTAGCCTGGGACATGGTCAAACTCTCCTTGGTAAAAATCCATCTCTCCTTCCGGGCGCGTTTTAAAACGGCGATGCGCCCACAAATATTGATCTGGCTTGTGTTTGATTGAGCTTTCGAGAAAGCGGTGATAACGCTCCAGAAAATCACTTTCATCGAGCAAAGGCAGGGCAGCGTGATAGCGCAGGGTGACTTCCCTGAGAGTCTTACCGGCATAAAAGTCGGTGGGGATAACCGCAGAGTTGGTCATTTTGGCAATGCGAAATACCGAATTGCTACTGGCCGCCTTTATGCCGAAGAAATCCGAAAACCGGCCACCTTTCAGGCCGAGATCCTGGTCCGGCGCTATCCAGAGAATGCCGCCTGATTTCAGAATGTTAATCATGGCTCGTACGTCTTTCGTACTGACGATGCCTTTCGCCCAACGCAAGCGTCCCGTATTGATCAGGGTGTCCATCATGGCGCTTTTGTGAGGTTGATAACTGATGTAGATATCTCGCTTCTCGGTCGCGACAATGCCTGCAATATCCAGGCTGGTGAAATGTCCGCCCATCAAAATCACTCCGCAGTGTTTCTCTTTCGCCCGATCAATCACACAGGCGTTAACAATGCGGCTATCGCGACGGTAATAGTTCAAAGGGCTTGCCCATGACACGAAAGTTTCCAGATAGCCGGAAATGGTATTTACCGTATTTTTGCGGGCCAGTTCGAGGCGTTGCTGACGGCTCAGGCCAGGAAAACAGAATTGAAGGTTTCGATCGATAATCTTACAGCGTCTTTTTAACAGGGGTTTGAAAAGTCGCGTGGCGATATGACTTAAGCGAGATCGGTTTTTGGCTCCAATGACATACAGGAGTTTGCACATCAATAACATCAAATTCCGTTTTATGGTGGAAAGCATTGTTTGAAACCCGCTGTTAATCCGTCGTGAATCGATATAAAGATCAGTTTCGGGAAATGCTATCAGCAGGGAATTAATGTCTTCTTAATTCAATATTAACAAGGCATTAACGGCGGCTTTGTACAATTTCCAACCATTGAAATTATTGTTTGGAAATTGCATGAAATTGTCAAAACGCCTGTCGTCTAGGATGGGGATAAAGATAGGAATAGGGATGGCATTATCGCTGCTTGTTGTATCGCTCTTGTTTATTGGCGATGAGATCGAGCCGAATACGGCTTCTTCAGAAGCGATACCTTCAGAGGTCATGTCTTCAGCATCCACCACATTGGCCTATCGCCCCTCGGTTCTCGAGGTGGAGACGAGGCCTCACCAAAAGCGGCTTTGTGTAAAAGGCTTACTGGTACCCAAACACAGCTTGAATATTCGAGCGCGAGTGGCGGGGCAGGTTCTTGAACTGCCGGAATATGCGCTGGAAGGGGCGATGATCAGTCGAGGGCAGTTGCTGGCAAAAATCGATGATCGTGAATATCGGAGGGATGTGCTGGAGGCGCGCTCTCAACTGATGCAGGCACAGCTGAATCATGGTGAAGATGTCGATAAGGTGCGAATCAAACGTGATGAATGGAAATCGGTTGCCACTAAGCGTCCCGGTGATCGAGCCCTTAACATTCCACAGACAAAGGCGTCCAACCTTCGACTGCAAAGCGCTGAGAACGGTTTGGCCGTTGCCGAACGGCGTTTTAGTGATACGCGAATTGACGCTCCTTATGATCTCTTATTGGTAAAACGGTTCATTGAAAATGGCCAGCGGGTTGAAGCGGGTACCGAATTATTTGAGGCCCGAAGCGTTGAAAACCACATTGTTGTGGAGCTAACCGAACAGCAGTTTTCACAATTAGCGGAGGATTGGAAGCAGCAGACCTTGGGCTATGAAGATTTGTCTGGAACCCGTAGATCACATGCTGTGTTTCGTTCAGGTGGACATTATCTGGACGCTAAAAGCCGCAAGTATCGCGTTTATCTTGAACCCGAATCCCAGAGCCATGCGTCGGGCAGTTATGTCTACATCAACCTGCCCGCAGGGAGCTTTGAAACGTCTTTGACCGTTCCGGAATCGAGCCTGAGCCGTGACGGGCATATCTGGTCGGTTTCCCCGGATAATCGCCTTCAAAAGCACAAAGCCACTATTTTGGATACATTGCAGAAGCGTTTTGTGATCGCGGCTCCTTCGTCAAATACGCACTTCAGAATCATCCGCTACCCCCTGGCTCGCCTGACGGAAGGTGAAAAGGTTGAAGCCGCAACTGTACAAGGGGCTAATGCAGGATGAAGTTTCTAATGTATTGGTTTTTAAAGAATCCGGTGGCGGCAAATCTGCTGGCGCTGTTTTTGTTGCTGGCAGGTGGCCTGGCGTTATCCTCCATGCGCATCGAGGGCTTTCCCCGATTACCTGCCGATACAGTCAGTGTCAGTACAATTTACCCGAACGCGTCGGCCGAACAAGTCGAAGAACGGGTCACCCGCAAGATTGAAGACGCCATTACCGGCATCGATGGCATCAAGAAAATTAACTCAGTGTCGGCCAACGGCTTTTCCCAGATTAATGTCGTACGTAATCCCGGCCATAAGCTGGCCCAGTTGCGCAGCGATGTTCGCGAGCGACTGGATTCAATTTATGGTTTGCCCGCTGATGCCGAGCGGCCGGTGATGGAAAGTAACGATTTTGACTTTCCGGCATTGTATATCGTTCTGGCTGCAGATAAGCAACAGCAGTTACTGCAAGGCTCTGCAAGAAAGCTCAAAAACCAGCTTCTCGAAAACCCTAATATCAGCCGCGTGAAAATTGTTGGTAAAAAGCAGGCGGAATTGGTGATCGGTTTAAAGAAAAAGCTGTTGGATAGCCATGAGCTGAACCGGCAGCAGGTCTTCGAGAGCATTCGCCAGTCGGTTTTAAATGAGGGGCTTGGGCATCTGGACACTGAAGCGGGGCGGGTGTTTGTCAAAAGCAATACCCGCAAGGATTCTGCCGAGAGCTATGAAAATATTATCGTCAAAAACTATGCAGACAGTGATCCGATTCGCTTATCTGATATTGCCGATGTTCGAGATGGCTATAGGGACGATCATATTTATGTGCGTACGGGCAATCAGGATGCCATCGTTCTGGAAATTCTAATTGCCAAGAAAGAGAACTTGCTGGAGATTTCCAAAGCGGTTAAACAGGAATTGTCCGCATATCAGCACACCGCCTCAGGTAAAGTAGAGTTTTACATCTTTGGCGACAGCAGTGCCTATATTCAGGATCGACTGAATCTTCTTAAGAGTAATGCGGTGCAGGGTCTGGTCATTGTTTTTATTCTTCTGGCGTTGTTTCTGCAGATTAAAATTGCTTTTTGGGTCGCGGTGGGTATTCCGGTTGCTTTGGCCGGAGCCGTATGGAGCATGGGTCTCAATGTTCTAGACTATTCGATCAATGATATTACTACCTTTGGCGTTATCGTGTCCCTGGGCACTCTGGTGGATGATGCAGTCGTGGTGGGTGAAAGTGTCTATGAACATCGACAACACTCCAGTGATCGATTTGAATCAACCCGGTTCGCGTTGGAGAAAGTGGCCGTCGCGACGACGTTTGGAGCCCTGACGACCATTGCAGCGTTCTCGCCCTTGCTGTTGCTGGACAGTGCCATCGGAAAAATTCTCGGAACATTTTCCGTGGTGGTTATTCTGGCGGTGGCTTTTTCTTTGCTGGAAAGCAAGTTCATTCTGCCATCCCACCTGATGGGCGATCTGGATGCCACACCCAAAGGCCAGCTGGGAAGTGCTCTGAAGCAGTGGGGTAAACTGCAAGGGTTTTGTAAGCAGGCCTTGTTCCGTGTTCGTGACAAACTCTACCTACCGGCTTTGCAGCGCTTGTTGAAGCACCGGTTCAGCAGCTTTCTGTTGTTTTTCTCGCTGCTTGTTTCCTGTGCCTATCTGGTTTATCAGGAACATGTCAAAGTGGTTCTCTTTCCCGATGTGCCGGGCGACATGATTCAATTTGATATCGATTTCGACGCCCAATTTCCCCCCGAGCAAGGTTTGAAAGTGTTGTCAGATATTGCTCGTGAAGGCACAGAACTGTCTGACGCCCTGGCTCAGGAGCATAACGTTTCTCAAGGGCCCGTGAAGAGCATCTTCTATGTCATGCTGGGTGCAACTAAAGCTCAGATATTTGCCGAATTGAGTCCGGTTGAGCAGCGCGAACATTTTCCGCAACAGGAAATTGTTAATCGATGGCGCAAGCGAATTGGCTCCCCGGAGGGCATCGATGCTCTGAGAATTTCGGCCAGTGAAGATATGGCCGGCGGTTTTGAATTGCTGTTAAAAGGGCGAGATCGAGACCGCTTAAAGCAGGTCGCCGAAAAAATCAGTGACTATATGCATCGTGTTGAGGGCGTGCACAGCATTAAACACAGTGCCCAGGGGCAATCACCTCAGTTGGATATTCATGCAAGTGATATGGCTTTTGAGTTGGGCTTCACGGAGCGCTCCCTGGCCGACACTGTGAAATCACGCTTGGCGGGCACAGAGGTTTATCGCTTTTACCGCGACACGGAAGAAGTTCGTGTTTGGCTCAAGGCATCAGACGAAGAGCGCGATTCCATTGCTGACTTTGTCAATATGAAAATATCGAGCGAACAGCAGCAAGAATACGATTTGTCAGAACTGGCTGAAACCCAATCGGGTTATGCGAGCGAGGGAATCGAGAGGTTAAATCGCGCCAATGTTATTCGTATTTATGCAGGGCTGGATAAATCCCGAACGTCATCCGAGCAGCTTTATCGTGATGTTTTGGGCTATTTTGAACGCGAGATCCACGACGAACACCCGGATGTACGCTTGAGTGCCGGAGGCGAACTTGAAGAAGGGCAGAGCATTAAATCACGCTTAAAAGAAGCGTTTTATATTGCCATGTTTATGATTTATGTCCTGATTGCCATTCCGCTGAAATCTTATGTAAAGCCGCTCATCATTATTTCTATTGTGCCGTTTGGGGCGGTAGGGGCGATATGGGGGCATATGTTAATGGGCTTGCCGGTGAGCTTGATGTCCCTGTTTGGTTTGATGGCACTCAGCGGTATTATCGTCAATGACTCTCTTGTGTTGGTGGTTCGCTATAACGAACATCGAGACAATGGCGAAACGTCATTTGAAGCCGCCAGACTGGCTTGTCGGGATCGTTTCCAGGCCATTTTTCTGACTACGGTCACCACTGTTCTGGGCTTATTGCCGCTGATGCTCGAAACCTCGGAACAAGCGCAATATTTAATTCCCGCAGCGGTGTCACTTGCCTTTGGTGAGCTTTTTGGTACCGCGATTACCTTAATACTTATTCCACTGATTCTGGTTCAAAAAGATGAAATCGCAAAACGTTTTCAGAAGTAGGAGATGGGCATTGCCGAACTGTATTCCGTTGCTTGGGATGAGTTTGTTGGTCTTCCAAACTCTCGGCTGGTGACTATTACCGGAAGTCGCATGAAGTTGTGAGCGGGTTTAAACAGCAGAGCTAATCGAACGATTAGCTCTGCAACTGGTTTCAGCGTTTATGAGTGTGTCTGAGAAGCTTCTGTGTGACGTTTTAAAAACCGGTCTGCCGAAAAGAAGCCTGCACCGTATATCACAATCTGAGCAAGCAGAACGCCCCAGATAACATGCAGGTACAGTGCAGCAGGAGCAATTTCCGCCAGGCTGATCACTGCGACGATATTCACTACGGTCAGACCGAGGGCCGCAAAACGGCTGGCCAGACCCAAAGCCAGCAACACGGGAAAAATCAATTCTCCGGCAGTGCCTAGGTAGGCCGCTAATTCAAAGGGCAGAAACGGCACCTGATACTCTTCTTCGAATAGAAACAGGGTGGTATCCCAGTCTTGAATTTTTAACCAGCCGGCGACAAAGAATACCTTGGCGATATAAAGTCTTGAGAGCAGCGCTGCCACTGGGTGTAACAGTTGCATCTTCTCGGCAATACGCTGGTAAGGTGTATAAATGGATTGAATCATAGCGTTCATTTCAAGTTCTCCTGTTGTCCGAATGTTCTGCTCTTAAAGTGAGTGAGCAGGTTTCAGGCGATGTATCCAGTTGTTTTCAACGGCTTTCGCAAGCCAGTGCACAAAGTCAAATTCGGGGTGTCGGTCGAGCAGCTGTTCCAGGTTTAACCCCTGTTTAATATCCTGGAACCAATAAAACGTGTCTTCATTAAGTCGAAGCAGATCGGGCTTGTATTGCCTTCGGTAAAGCAATAGAAAGCATTCGCCGGGATACTGCCGAAACGCTTCCGCCAGAGCGGTTTCATCCAAAGCTGACGCGTTTTCAATGGCATCATGGGCCAGCCAGATCTGATCAACAGGCAATGCGCTGTGGTAAATATCAATATCCGGGTTCAGTTCAATATGAACATTTTCCAGATCGTGACTTTCCAAAAGGGCCAGGCTGTCCCGTTCGAGTGTGGAACTTCTTTGTCGTCCCAGTTCATGCAATTTCCACTCAAGGCGGGCAATATCATCCACATAAGGGTGATCCTGAATGAATTCAGTATTTCCGATAAATTCCGCCAGTTGACCACCCCAGTCTGCCCAGTCACCACTGTTGGGGCTTTCCTGTTGCAGCAGGCTTTGTGCCAACGCCACCATGGTTTCCTGGCCCAGAAGCTTCTCCAGGACGGGGTAACTGATGCTCAGGGCGCGTGCTGCGGTAAAGCGTAAATTGTTTTGATAGATGGCTAAGCCTTTACTCTGGTTTTCTTTCAGGCAAAAAATACGATCTACCAATTGAGCTTGGCGCCGGGCCAGTTGTGCCCGTTCGCTTGATGAATGGACTTGTTTCATCTGATGCTCCCCGGAATGGCTATTGCGGTGCATTCTTCAGCGATAATTTGTTTGGCGAATTGTGCCTGCTGTAAAAGTTCATCCCATTTGGGTAAATCGTTGTCCCATTCAATCAGTGTGATAACCGGGCCGAATCGTTGAATAGCGTAGCGATACAAAGTCCAGCATTCTTCGGACACTGCCTGGCTGTGATCGTCAACAATCAGTTTGCCTTCACCAGCTGGTGTGTAGCCTGCTAGGTGAATTTCCCCCACGATATCCCGGGGAATTTGATCCAACCACCGCATGCACGCTGTCAGCGCAGGTTCCTGGGAAAAGTTATGGGCATTGACCAGAAGATTGTTCAGATCCAACAACAAACCACAGGCTGTTCGATGGGCAAGCTCGGAAAGAAATTCGGTTTCCTGAAATTCCCCTGGACCCAAATCGATATAGGCTGACAGGTTTTCCACCAGTATGTTTCTGCCCAACAGCTGCTGAACTCGATCAACATTATCGATCATGACCTGCAAGCCGGTTTGGCTGAATTCGAGGGGTAATAAATCACCGGCGTGAACATCATGACCCTGATACTGACTCCAGGCGAAGCTGGCGTGATCAGAAATCAATACCGGGTTTATCCGGTCTGCCAGGTTTGAAAGGCGTCGTAAATACCCGTCATTGATACCGCTGGCAGAGCCCAGGCCCATCGACGTAGAGTGCAGGCTAATGGCGTATTGATTGGCGACGTCCTCAAGAATCGATGGCAGTATTCCGCCTTCAGCAAAAAAGTTCTCCGCGTGTACTTCGAGAAAATCCACCGCGTTATTATTCCCCTCAATCGCATCGCGATAGTGAGGGTGACGCAAGCCCACACCTACCCAGCCTTCGGTGCCTGGGGAGGCAGATGGATGTCTGGCATTGATACTCGCTGACTTTCCTTGGGGCATGGTGGATTCCTCGTATTACACTTGCTCGGCTTAGGACTTCGCTTTCTTGGCTTCTTCGTAACGCTTTTTGGCTTCGGCTTTTAACATGCCACCAACGCTTTCGCAGGTGCCTTTGGCAACCAGCTTCCATTCACCAGGATCGTTATCGACGGTGGATTGACCCGCGCAGGAGTGAGTCCCTGCGAGGTTACCGCAGTCGTTTTGACCGGCTTCGGCGATGCCATAGCACTTTTCTTTACCGGCGGCATGAGTTGGCGCTACAACGGCAGTTGCCAAGGCCAGAGCCAAAGCGGCGCTGGCAATTTTTTGTTTCTGATTCATATCAGTTTCCTCATTCTGAAAAGCCTTTCGGGGCATTTTCTGGGTTTGGGTTTTCAGTTTTGAAACGTGGCCAGATGGTGATCGAACCACTGGCTCAGTTCTTCATATCCTGCGAGCCCGGAGCGCGAATCGACAACGCCATTTGGGCCAACAAGAACAAACGATGGCACGGCTCGGATGCCGAACTCGCTGACCAGTTGTTGCTCTTGATCAACGTCTACCTTGATGATATTCATGACTTCGGCGTAGCTGTCTTGAGCCTGATTGAATACCGGAATCATGGTTCGGCAGGGACCACACCACTGAGCGCTAAACCAGAGCAGAAGCAGTGGTGGGTTCGATGTGTGCCCGCTTTTTGAAAGCTCAATCAAGCGGTTGCTCATAGGATGGCTCAGTCCTCGGCATTCACGGTTTCAACTGACAGATCTTCAATGCCATTCCAGATGCGGTCAGCGGTTTTCAGATTGCCAGGAACATCCTGCAGCCATTTCTTCTGAACGTTTTTGTTCAGGTTCAAATACAGTTTGTTGTCTTCGATGTAGAACGCAGCCGGGTCGACGTTCAGCTTTTTATTCAGGGCAACACCCATGGCGCAGAAACCGCCGTATTGTGGTGCGTAGCGATCCGCATCGGCCTTGAACAGATCTCGGTTCTTTTCGCTGGCGAAGCGGTAAATAGCACCGTCGTGAGTCGCGGTATACTTGGCGGAACCTTCGACAGGTTTGTTTTTGGTAAAGTAGGCAACGGGATCGTAGCCGTGAATAGCCACATCATTCGCGCCAGTATTCACTGACGCTGCCCAGCTCAGGCTGCTGAAAATCAGGGCGCTGGCTGCACCGGCTACTTTTAAAACGTTCGAGAGTTTCATTGTCATTTCCTTCTTTTGGAATTGTGAGTAGTATTAAACCGGAACGTCCGCTGACCTGGCCTGCTCGATCGCTTTGATCAAGATTGAGTGTCTAAACCCTGTCCCGGCGTCCTTAGTGAGTAGATTACGGAGATTGGCTGCGGGGTAAGCCACCACAACGCCAGAAAAAAACGCAAATCGTCCAAAAATGTGCAAATCGTCCAATGGGAGGACTGTGTGGATTCGCTGAGTGAATTACTGCAAGATCTGGATTTGAATGCCGAAGTGTTTTTCAGCGGCAGCCTCTGTGGCTTGCAGGCCTTTGATGCTCAGGAGAAGGCCGGACAATTGCATTTTTTGAAATCCGGCACCATGGTCTTTACCACTGATCAGGGGCACCGGGTGGTTCTTAATCGCGCTTCCGTGATTTTCTTGCCCGAAGGCGGCAACCACCACATTCAAGTGGAAGATTCCCATGAGGCTGAGCTGGTCTGCGCGTCAATAAAATTTCAACCCCATCAAAAAGCCGCTCTGGTTGATAACCTGCCCAAGTTTTTGTTTATTGATGTTGAGGAAGACCCTGAAGTCAGTCACACCGCCAAGTTGATTTTTAATGAAGCCTTTACGGAAAAGCAGGGACGTCAGTTGGTGATCAACCGTCTTTGCGATGTGTTTATGGTGCAGATACTGCGGCATGTCATGGTGACGGGCACATTGGAACTGTCTCTGCTGGCCGGCAGTGCTCACCCGGCGCTCGCGCCTCTGATTAAGTCGCTTCAGGAACGCCCGGAGGATGACTGGACAGTGGAGGGCATGGCGGACAGTGTGGCTATGTCACGCTCAAAGTTTGCAGCCCTGTTCAAGGAAACTCTTGGTAAGGCGCCAATGGATTATCTTACCGATTTACGGTTGGCCATGGCCCAGGGTTTGTTGCAGAAAAACCGCCCGGTGGGGTTGGTGGCCAATGATGTTGGCTATGACAATGCCTCTTCATTGGCGAGGGTATTCAAGAAACGCCTAGGCAAAACCCCCAAGCAATGGCTAAAAGAAAGGTTGCTGCCTTAGCTGCCTTTCCTATTTCTTTTATTCTTTTTATCTGGGTTCAAAGCTCGCTATTTGGCTCCAACTACTTGGCCCGACTATAAGCAGAAATCGCAGGCGCAAGGCTCACTAGAAAGGCACTCAGTAATATGGCGGCCATCATCAGTATCGATGAGGCGTTGGGCGCCCAGGGGCTAAGGTGAACTCCGAGATCTTTTGCCAGCCACTCTCCGGTCAACATGGTTGTCGCGACCAACGACAATAAAGCTATGGCTAGAGCCGACAAGGTGATCAACATGGCTTCCAGCTGAATCAATATAAAAATAAACAGAGGCGAGGCCCCCAACATTCTCATAATGGTGATTTCACGCTGACGCTCGCGTATGGAAGTCAGCAACATGGCGCTCAGCCCAAGGAGCGAAGCGAGCAGTACCAGTGCCGATACTAATTGCAGGCTTTGTTCAACCGCAGCCATCATTTCCCAGAGTTGGGTCAGGGTAACACCGGGTAGAATCGCCAGTAGAGGTTCCTTGGGGAAATTATTGATGTTGCGTTGCAGGCGAAAGATCGCCATTTTGGATTTCAAGCCAAGCATAAATGCGGTGATCGACTCGGGTTCCAGTTGTTGGAGATCGGCAAGCGCTTCGGCTTTTTTCCTTTTTTTGTGCGGCCCGCTTTGCCAATTAAGGTGAACGGCCTCGATGCCTTGCAAGCTGACATGCAGAGTTTGGTCTACAGGTGTGCCTGTACCTTCCAGGATACCAACGACCCGAAAGGGTTTGTCTTTGTGCTCACTGAAGCTGGTGCTGCCCATGCCGTGCGACAATGTGAGCTGGTCGCCCAGCTGATACTTGAGTTGTTCGGCAACCTTCGCACCGAGTACCACATCAAAGACTTTATCAAAAGGTTTTCCCTGGGCCAGGGTCAGGGGGCGCTTTTGACCGTAGCGAAAATGCTCGAAGTAGCCACGATCGGTGCCCATAACACGAAAGCCCTTATGGGAATCACCCAATGAGATTGGAATGCTCCAGGCCACTTGCGGTTGAGATTGAATGTTTTGATAGCTGGACCAGCTGATATTGTTGGTGGCATTACCCAGGCGAAATACGGAGTAGAGCAAAAGATTGATGTCCCCGGTGCGGGCACCCACAATCAAATCGACACCTGAGACGGTATTACCGAAACTGCTTTTGGCTTGTTGCCGAATGTGTTCGATGCCCAGCAAGACAAAAATACTGACACTGATAGCCAGCAGTGTCAGTAGCACGGAACCTTTCCGGCTGAGCAGGCTGAACCAGGCGAGGCGCAAAAACATCAGATGCTTTCTCCCGCGTGAGCGGCTTGATTAAATTCCTGCAAAGAAACCGAGCGATGAAATCCCCGGTCCAGACTCCGATCATGACTGACAAACAGCAGTGTCATTTGGTGACGCTGCACCAGTTCAAGCAGCAGTTGCATAAAAATATCGCGATTATCGGTATCCAGTGCTGAGGTGGGTTCATCGACAATCAGCATTTCCGGTTTACTGATCAATGCCCGTGCAATCGCCACACGTTGTTGCTGACCGACACTCAATTCCGAAGCCTTCTTGCGGCAGAGTTCGGCATCGAGTTGCAGTTCTTGTAACAGTGTCAGGGCATCTTCCCGGCCGGATGCACGATCGGCAAAATATGAAGCCAAGAGGACATTATCCAGCACATTGAGGTAGGGAATCAGATTGAATTGTTGGAAGACAAAGCCAATATGACGGGCCCGAAAGCGATCCCTTTGACGACCACTCATGGTATGCAGTGAATGCCCAAGCACTTCCAGTGTTCCTTCTCGGCATTGGAGAATGCCAGCCAGTAAATTCAGCAGGGTAGATTTGCCGGTGCCGGAAGGTCCATGCAGAAACACACTTTCCCCCTGAGCCACTGACCATTCTGGAATGTTCAGCACCGTTTTGGCGGTGTCTGATGGATAGGCAAACCTCAGTTGTTGAATGGATACTGCCATGGGATTTGCCGGGGATCTCAGTAAGTCGGGGTGATCTTGTATTTAGCTATGGCAATGTTATAACATAACAATTAACCCATCAAGATACCCTGTTCCAGAGAGGAAGTCCCATGCAATCTGTTTCTTCGAGTCGCTTTGTAGGAAGAATCCTTTTGGGGCTGGCTCTGTTGTGTACTGGTTTTTCCGGTGCGGTGTTCAGTGCTGATAAAACGTACAAGACCGTCAGCTGGTTCGACTTATTGCCGGAAGATGATTTGAAAGCGCTTACCAGCCCACCGGAAGGTCTGGAAGACATTGAAGAGGGTTCTTATCAAGATACATTGAGCAAAGAAACCATCAGTGATGAGCGCTACTGGCAAGCGCTGGAATCCACTGAGGTCGTATCGGATCTGGACAATAGTGCCGTGCGTATTCCCGGTTTTATTGTGCCTTTGGATTTTGATGATCCTCCGATTGTGACGGAGTTTTTTGTGGTGCCATATTTCGGTGCCTGCCTGCACATGCCGCCACCGCCGCCAAATCAAATCGTTTATGTGAAATACCCGGACGGTTTAAAACTCAATAGTATGACAGACGCTTTTTGGCTCAGTGGGGTAATGACCACCAATCTGGTGGAAAATGAAATGGCGAAATCTGCCTATACCTTGCGTGTGGAGAGCATCGAGCCCTATACCGAATCTGAGGAATAGGGGGGCGAACCACCTGTCTTGCTCATATCAGAAGGTGTTTGTTTTTTAACGCCGGTTTCTGATCTTACAACTACGACAAGCCGCTGTTGATCACCACTTCCTGCTGTTCAGCGGAAACCTTAAAGTAGAAACAGTGTCGTCTTCCGGTATGGCAGGCGGCTCCGGTTTGATTTACCTGGCACAAAATGGTGTCACCATCGCAATCAATGCGCATGCTGACCAATTGCTGCCAGTGACCACTGCTTTTGCCTTTGATCCATTCGGCCTGGCGAGAGCGGGACCAATAGGTCATCAGACCTGTGTGCAGGGTTTTTTCCAGAGTGTCGGCGTTCATCCAGGCCATCATCAGCACTTGCTTGTCATCTGCATCCTGTGTGATGACGGGAATCAAACCGTCGCTATTGAAATTCAGGGAAGCTAGTAGTGAGCTGAGTTCGAGGCGTTCGCCTTCTGCTAAGGTTTCTTTTTCGATAAAGTAGCTGTCTTTCATCGCTGTGGTTTCGCTAATGTGCTTGTTCTTTTGAGCAGCAGTTCTGGCACAGGCCATGCAATTCTATTTGCGGACTTTTCACTTGAAAGCCAACGTGTTCGGCATTGTTTTTCAGGGTTTCCAAAGCCGAACCATCAACACTGACTTCTTTAACACTGCCGCAGGAATCGCAAATCAGGAATTGTGCAACATCATGCTCTTGCTTGCAGCAGATGTTCGAGCAAGCCACATATTTGTTGGTGATGTGCAGTTTATGCACCAGTTTTTCCGATTCCAGAAATTCAAGAATGCGGTAGACCGTCATCGGGGCAAAGGAGGTTTGATAGGTCCATTTGCAATAATTCACAATTTCATAGGCGGACAGCGCTCGCTCGGATTTCAGCAGGCCGATAAGTACTTGCTTACGTTTTTCGGTTAACCGTCGTCCGGTCCGTCGACAGTCCTTTTCAACCTGGGCTAACACTTTTTCAACATCGACCATGTGAATCCTTATTTGAAACTGATGGTTCCGTTCTGGTGATTCAGTGAGCGGGTACCTTGTCGACCCGCGATAATCCACTCAATATCCAGAGTTTCCAGAGCGGGGAACGCTGTCATCAGTTTGATCTGGATCGAATCCAGAGTTTCAGGCTTGTGGCAGTGAAAATGATATTCACTGTTGATATTTTTATGTTGTTCTTTGTCGTGCTCACCGAAAAGCTTCTGTGAATTGCTCTGCTGTTCGTACAAACGGCATTCACCCCCGATCAGTTGAAACAGGGTGCTGGCATTGCCTAGTTGTTTTTCGGTTTCCACCATCTTTTGTTGCTGTTCTTCTGTTTGTGGGGCGTGCTCAAACCCCAGAAGGTTGCCGGCTGCCGAGTTGAATGTCAGCAGTAACTCACTGTCTTCCTGAATTAATTGCAACACGGCCTCACCATGAACGTGGGCTTCATGGTGTTCTGTATCGTGTTCCTGATGTTCATGTTCTTCGTGTTTATGTTCTTTGTGCGTATGCTCGTGTTGATGTTTATGATCATGGCCTGGATTGTCCAGTGCATGAGCCGTGAACGAAAGCAGGTAACACAGAGCCAGCAATAACTTACCGGCGGTCTTGATGGAGCATGTTGAAATGATCGTGTTCATTGTTAATGGCGTACTCTTTTTAACGGGCTATTACAGAGTGTATTGAAAACCGTTCACGCAAAATCGAGGGTCAGAAGCAAACGTTGCTGTTTTTTTTCCGGAACGGGCGAGCGATGTACCAGCCCGCGGTTTTCATTGCCTTCCCAAAGCTCACCTTTTAACAGACCGACATCACCGGGCGAGAATCGTTGAATAAGCCCCGAGCTTGGGTACAGGCCCGACTCGGCATCGCTTAGCCCCTGGCTGCCGGTCCCCAGTTTGCTGCGGTCGACGTGTTCGTCTGCCAGCCACTCGGTGCCAACACCGCAATAACTGGTCAGTAGACGGCAGGGCACTCGGTCGACATGAAACTTGGGGCACATGGCGGCATCCAGTGACGCAAAGCGGAAACCAATGTTATCGAGGCCAAAAAGGCAGGCAAACATATCGCTGATCAAACTGATGTCATCGATCAGGGTTTGACGATGTTGAAATTGTGGAAGCTCAGTATCCAGATAAGCATCGACTCTATCAGCCGGCAAAATGCTTCGACATTGAACCGATCCGGCAGTATCGAGAAGTTGCTGCGCTGCTTCGGCCAAGGCCGGCTTGTCAGGTCTTTTCCAGATGGCAAGATTGAACGTCTGTTTATAAATCTGGGCCAAAACATCCGGCGTTTCACCGAGTGCCAGGCGCTCGGGAATAAAGGGGGCAGGCGCTGATTTGGCAAGTGTGTTGGCAATCATCATTCGGTTTTTCTCTTATCAGACTGTCGCGATTCACAAAATGTTATGTTATAACATAACCAAATACAAGCTGAAGATTGAAAATAGCCGGGGCCGATGAGCTGTTAAAAGCAGGGTGCCCGAGTGCTGTTGTGCCGTGAGAAATTGATTGAATGAACAGTGTGTTGCCTGATGTTTCCCGGAGTGAATCCGCTCCGGTGATGTGTCCTTTGGAATGGGTGGGGATGCAAGGTATTGATTTGCCCCTGAATGTTGTGGAACCCGATTGCGCGCCTCTGGCTCATGCCAAGGCGGATGTGCAGGTGAATTTGCCTGTGGAGCACATCAAGGGCATTCATATGTCCCGTTTGTATCTGTTGCTTGACGCTCTGAACGAGCAAGCGCTGTCGCCCGCTTTATTGGTCAATCTGTTGCAGGAAATGCTGGCAAGTCATAAGGATTGTCAGTCTGACAGTGTGCGTTTGCGTCTGGTCTTTGACTTACTGGCACGCCGGCCAGCCTTGCTTTCCCCCGAGTTGAGTGGATGGAAATCCTATCCGATCACACTGGAAGCCACCTTGGATCCGAATGGCTTCAGGATCGAGCTGGAAACCCTTGTGTCCTACTCATCAACTTGCCCCTGTTCAGCGGCCCTTTCCAGAAACGTTTTGGAAGCTGCGTTCCGTAAGGCGTTTGAGAACGAAGACACCTTGGAACTGAATGACATTGCGCACTGGTTGAATCAGAACGGTTCCATTGCAACGCCTCATAGCCAACGCAGTGAAGCGCGAGTGAAAATCAGCCTGGGCTCAAGTGATCACAAACTGGCGTTCGTTGAATTGATTAATGCCATTGAAGATGCCGTACAAACGCCTTTGCAAACTGCCGTAAAGCGTGTCGATGAGCAGGCGTTTGCGGAACTGAATGGCCGTAACTTAATGTTCGTTGAGGACGCCGCTCGCCGGATACAAGCGCGCCTGAACACTTCCTATGCCAACCCCCGTGTGCATGTACGACATTTGGAAAGCTTGCACCAACACGATGCCGCCGCCTGGAGCCGGGCTTGATCTTGTTCTTCGGCGTTTGGCGACCTCTCAGCCTTTTTGACAAACATTCACAATAAAAGAGATTTCAAATGATTAGAAAAAATCCACGCGGAGATTTGCCACAAGTTCATCCCAGCGCATTTGTAGACCCAACGGCCATTCTTTGTGGCTTGGTGGTGGTACATGAAAATGTATTTATTGGCCCTTATGCCGTAATTCGAGCGGATGAGGTGGATGCGGAAGGTAATTTGGAACCCATTGTGATCGGTGCTCACTCCAATATTCAGGATGGTGTGGTGATTCACTCCAAGTCCGGGGCCGCTGTCAATATTGGTGAGCACACCTCGATTGCTCATCGTGCCATCGTGCACGGTCCTTGCAAGGTGGGTGACTCGGTATTTATCGGATTTAACAGTGTGCTGTTTAACTGCACCGTCGAACGAGATAGCGTTGTGCGACACAATGCGGTGGTCAATGACTGCCATTTGCCGGAAAGTTTTTATGTGCCATCCACCAGTCGAATTGATGCGAAGACCGATTTAAGTTCCATTCCCAAAGTCAGTGCAGCCGCTTCAGAATTTTCGGAAGACGTTGCGCGGACGAATAACTGGCTTGTGCAGGGCTATAAAAAAATCCAGAACGAACTTTAATTCTATCGCAGCACCACCACCCTGGTGCTGCACAGTTTTTCTGGCTTGAGGCCGCGCTGAATGATGACTAACAACGAAGAATTTCTAAAACGATTGAATAACAAAGACGCCGACCTGATTGTCAGCGGTGGTCAGGTGATGACCTGCAATGGCTTACAGCAGGCTGATGTCGTGTGTCTTGAAGGACGAATCGTTGCACTTGACGCAAGCGGCTGGAACACCAAGGAAACGATTCAAGCCGAGGGTTTGCATGTCTTGCCTGGCGTGATCGATTCCCAGGTTCATTTCCGTGAGCCGGGAATGCCCCAGAAAGAAAATCTGGAGGCCGGAACTCGTGGCGCGGTTTTAGGGGGTGTTACGGCCATCTTTGAAATGCCCAATACCCAACCGTTGACCCTGCATGAGGCCGATTTGCAGGAAAAGCTCGACCGCGCGGAAGGACGAGCTTGGTGTGACTACGCATTTTATATGGGCGGCTCAGCCGTGAATGCCCATCAACTGGCGGAGCTTGAACGTCTGCCAGGTTGTGCAGGGGTGAAGGTGTTTATGGGCAGTTCTTTTGGTGATCTTCTTGCCGATGAAGATGCAGTGCTGCGGGATATTTTATCGAGCGGACGCCGAAGAGTGTCGATTCACGCCGAAGATGAGCAACGCTTGCTGGCGAGAAAGCCGCTGGTCGAAGCGTCTAAAGATGTGCGAGACCACCCATTGTGGCGCGATGAAGAAAGCGCACTGCGGGCAACCCGTCGTATTGTTTCACTGGCTGCAGAGCAGGGACGTCGTTTACATCTCTTGCATATCACTACCGCCCAGGAGATTGATTTTCTGGCACAACACAAGGCCAGGGTCACTGTGGAAGTTACGCCGCATCATTTGTCCATGGCCGCGCCTGAATGCTATGAGCGGTTGGGATCACTCGCTCAGATGAATCCCCCCGTGCGCGATAAGCACCACCAACAGGCTTTGTGGCGAGGTATTGAGAACGGTGTTGTTGATGTGATCGGCAGTGACCATGCACCACACACACTCGAAGAAAAATCCCGACCGTATCCGCAATCACCCAGTGGCATGACGGGGGTGCAAACGCTGTTGCCCTTGATGTTGAATCACCTGGCGGAAGGGCGTCTGAGCTTGACTCGTCTGGTGGATTTAACCAGTGCGGGGCCAGCAAGGGTATTCGGTATTGCTCGCAAAGGTCGAATCGCCCTGGGTTACGATGCGGATCTGACTTTGGTGGATTTATCGGCACGTCGTGAAATCAGTAATGACTGGATTGCCAGTGTTTCCGGGTGGACGCCATACGATGGCTTGACGGTTACAGGTTGGCCAATTGCCACGGTAATTCGAGGTCGCACTGTGATGCGGGAAGATGAGCTGTTCGGTGATGCCCAGGGACAAGCCATAGAGTTTTGGGAAGGGCGTTAAGAATTCGAATTCTGTTGTAATCATTTCTGCCACCTTGATCAGGTGGTAGAAATGATGTCGCTGTTTCTTGTGCTTGTCCGTGCTAATGGAAAGATGATGGGTTTACGCCGGCGATTCACCTTTTTCCCAATGTTTAATAAGCGCCGCCGCTGTTTTCTCAACATTGTCGCACATCCACCAATGCCCCTGTGATGGCAGGCCAATGCAATAATGTACGCCCAGTAACTCGGCCATTTCGTAACACATATCCGGTGTGCCCGCATAGGGATCGTTTTCCGGAACAAAGACCAAACCCGGCGGCAGGTCCGCGCGTGTCAATCTTTGACCCAGCAGTTGCATATTGGGTTGTGCGCCGGAGCGATACAAATTCAATATGCATTCCCCCATATCGTGATTGACATACGGCGCAATTTTGTGGGCTTCCAATGGTGGCATCCCTCCGGCCTGTAAAACATCGGCTTGTTCATCGTTGGACAATTGGACGCTGGTAAAAACTAATTCTTCGCCTAATCCTTCCGTTTGCCAAGCAAGCGCTTGTGCGTGCCAGGTGTATCTGGGATGTAAAATTCCCGCGCAATCTGTCGACCAGGTTTTTATCAGGTCGGGGCGTTGGTCCAGCATGCCGTATACGTGCAGGGCTCCCCAGTCGTGCCCAATCAAATGAGCATCGCCACCGAAAGGTTCCAGCTTTTTCATTAACCAATCAATATAGGCTAGGCGAGTCGCTCGAAATCCAATAGGGAGTTCGGCACCGAATCCGGGAGGGCTGAGAGTAATCGTGTCGTGAATGCCTTGCTTGTTGAGTTCCTGAATTAAATTGTCCCAAATAACAGCGGTCTCGGGGTTTCCATGAATAAAAATCTTCATATGCTGCCTTTTATCGATTGTTTTATTTGCTCGAATCGTGTGTAGATATAAGTTTGTGGATTGAGCAAACCACCATAAAACCAGAATATAACGCGTCACTTGTGACTGCGAGGCAGGTAAGTTGTGTTGATTGTTATCATCCGTTTTTTATCGTTGTCGGATTTTTTAGAGGCCTCGGCAGCCACCCATGAATAATAGTTGAAGATGCCCGTTTATCACTTGCTTAAGAGGAACAATTTTTTTGCTAAATGGGACTGCTTGCGGTGTAATGAAATTTTTAAACGCTATGCGGTAGATAAATTGAAATAAATTTGAAGATACTGCAATTAAACACTCTGTAATAAAACATTACGGAGTGTTTAATTAACCGCAACTGTTTTCACTATTATTAGTGATTGATGAGCTTCTGGTGTCTGTGTTTGATTCTTTTAATCAGTGAACAATTGATGGCCTTGAGAGCAAATTATTTCACGGTGCAATTTTGTTTTTTAATGCCTTACTGAGTGGTGCTGGCAGATTGGGCATTGATTTCAATAAATACGGCAATATTTTTCGCTTCACCCCATTCAGAGATTCTGGCACGACGGCTTCAATAAGATGCGGCCCAGGTTGGCTGAGGGAATATTCCATAGCTTTCAATAATTCTTCCGAAGTTTGCACCCGTGTGCCGTGTACACCCATGCTTTGTGCTAATAAGGCAAAGTTGGTAACCGGGCGGCTGATGTCGAGTTGAGACTTGGCTTTTTCTCCCGCTTCTTCAGCACCGACACGTTCCAATTCCACATTCAACACAGAGTAGGAGGCATTATTAAAAATAATCGCTGTGACATTCAGGTTTTCCCTGGCCATGGTCCACAAAGCCTGATTGGTGTACATGGCGGTGCCATCACCAATCAATGCGAGGACGGGACGATCAGGGCAGGCAATGGCGGCGCCGATGGCGCTGGGCAAACCCTGGCCAATTGCGCCGCCGGTCAGGGTGATCATGTCGTGCCTTGGGGCGCCGGCGGTCATGGCATTGAGCATTAAACCCGAGGTAATGGATTCATCGACAATGATACTGTTTTCGGGCATCAACTCACCCACGGCGCGGCAAACTTTTTCTGCACTCAGTTTTCCTTTGGGGCGCCCCGGGCGACCAGGACTTTGCAGAATTGCCTGAGTGCTATCGGCGCCGAGTGATTCGGCTAATTGTGTCAGGCTGGCGATGGCATCTTGTTCTTCGCTGCTTAAGGTATGCACGGTGCAGCTATCGGGTACCAGATAGCTCTGTTTACCCGGGTAGGCGAAGAAGGAAACCGGAGCTTTAGCGTCGACTAAAATCAAATGATCAAACTCGGAAAGCTGCAGGCTTGCCATTTCAGCAAGGTATGCAATACGTTCCACCGCTGGCAGGCCTGCGCCGCGTTCAATGCGTGACGGGAAGGTTTCGGCAAACAGCGTGACACCTTTTGCAGCGGCAATTTTTCCAGCGGCTAACAAACCGGCTTCGCGCAGTGCTTGGCCTCCGAGCAGAAGGGCGGTTTTCTTATCGCTGTTGATCGCCTCACTAATGGATTCAATGGTGCTGCTGTCAGCACAGGGGGCTGGCTTTTGTTCTGGCACAGTGCAAGCTTGGCCACCTTCGCCCCAGGAAACGTCAGCGGGCAAAATTAAAGTTGCCACCTGACCGGGTAACCCTCTGGCTGCTGTAATTGCTTCGGCGGCATCTTTACACAGCTCTTCGGTTCGTTGTGAGGTTCGTACAAAGTTGGGTGAGACATTGCGAGCAACGGTTTCAATATCCGATTGCAATTGGGCGTCGTACTTCACATGGTAGGTGGCGTGGTCACCAACAATATTAATCATGGGTGATTTGCCTTTGCGGGCATTGTGCAAATTGGCGAGCCCGTTACCCAAGCCACAACCCAAATGCAAAAGTGTGGCGGCGGGTTTGCCTGCCATGCGCGCGTAACCATCCGCAGCTCCGGTTGCGACACCCTCAAAGAGCGCAAGCACTGCGCGCATTTTGGGTTCATTGTCGAGAGCCGCAACAAAGTGCATTTCGCTGGTGCCGGGGTTGCTGAAACAAACCTCGATTCCAGCATCCACCAGAGTTTTCATCAGAGCTTGGGCGCCATTAGGCATAGTGTCTCTCCTGATTGCTGTATTTTGTCTTGTTGTCTTTTATCGGATCGCTGACGGTTCAGCTTCCCTTGTTGATTGATCTCGCTGCCGCTTTTGCTGTCATTATGCAGCCCGGCAAAAAGGTGCCTTCGAGGGAGCGTTTGCCATTGCTGCCACCGCCACCAAAGCCAGCGGCTTCGCCCACACAATAAAGGCCGGGAATGGCTTGACCGTTGGCATCCAGCACCCGGCTTTGCAAATCGGTCTGCAAACCCCCGAGGCTTTTGCGCGTGGTCAACTGGGTGTGAATCGCCACAAAAGGACCGGAGCCTGGTTTTTGCAGGGGGGCAGGTTTGCAAGTGCGCAGTTTGTCAGGTCCCCATTGGCGGGCGTGACGAATCATTCGAATCTGAGGGTCATTATTCAGTTTGTCGCCATTGCTGAAGTTTGCATCGAAGGCATCGGCGGTGGCTTGCAGTTGCTGCGGATCGATATCGTGGGAGCACGTAAGGGCGTTCATTTTATTGGCCAGACCTTCCAGGGTGTCATCCACCAGGAAATGTCGGCTCTCGCTTTTCATTTGATTGTAGAGCTTGCTGTTACCCAGCAATACATCTTTGAGAAACCGGGGAAACTGTTTATTTAAAATGTGGCCGTTGTGTTCTGCACCGGAAACCGCAAATTCTTTTAGGACGATGCGTCGGTTCATCAGCTGCCAGCTCCAGGGTTTTTCCTGGGCGGTGATTTGTTGGCAGAGCCAGTTGGTGTCAAAGCCGGTCACCAGAGGTTCCGGGCCGATTCGTTCTCCACGATGGTTTAACCACAGCGCTGATTTACAGGGAATGGTTGACAGTCCATGACCCGGAAAATGCGGAAAAGGATGCGGGAAACCGGCCGCGTAATTCCACATTTCACCCGCGTGAGTAATGCGGGCCCCCAAATGATCTTCTGCCCAGTGATGAAGTTTTCCATCGGCAAAAGGATGGGCGCCGTTCAACATGCTTGTAGGTTGCGGGCGTTCGGCGGGCCAATTGGCTTTGCATTCTTCGTGGCTGCCGTTAATGCCTCCCATCGCCAACACAACATTGTCGGCTTCAAAACGAACTTCCCGACCATTACTTTCGTCAATGGCGAGTGCGCCGTTAATGTTACCAGCCTGTTGATCCAATGCGATCACGCGATGACGGTGATAAACGTGTAATTTGCCTTCGGCGTGTTGCATTGCGGTGATCATGCATCGCACCAACTCGCGTGAGGTGCCCCAGACAATATGGTAGCGGGGAACACTGTTGCCTTCGCCAAAGCGCCCGCGTTCTACCCAATTCACCGAAGGCATAAATTTAATGCCTTCCTGGGTTAACCAATCGTAAACCTCGTGGCTGGAGTTCTCGACATAGTGTCGTGCCCAGCGCATCGGCCATTCGTCATTGGGGTCCAGTTCGCCAAAGCGTTGCCAGTCTCGCAGGGCCAGCTCGGGTGAATCGGGTATGTTCATGCGGCGTTGCAGGGCCGTGTCGACCAGCGCCATACCTCCGAATGCCCAAACCGCCAAACCGCCAAACCGCTCTGGGCTGTCCCGGTCAATAATGGTGACGCTTTTACCTGCCCTCAGGGCCTCCAGCGCAGCCACTATGCCGGCGAGCCCGCCACCGGCAACCAATACATCTGAACGAACCGCTTGTGACATGGTGTTTTCCATATTGTTGTGTTTCGAGTGACTTTATAACGCTATAATGTCAGCTTGATTGACCTTGGAGGCCATTGAATTGACTCTGGAAGCCACTGCGTCCATAGCCTGGGTAAACACCGTTGTGCAAACCGCGTGTCGCCTGGGGGTGAAAGAAGAAACGCTGCTCAAAACCGCCGGCTTGCCGCTCGATGCCCTCAGTTGGGAGCGCTGGCCTATCGACTACATTACCCGCCTCTGGCATGCCGCTGAGCATTGCACCAAGGATCCTGGTTTTGGCTTGAAAACCGGTGCCGGGGTCAGCCCGGTCAATATCGATGTGCTGGGTATTGCCATGCAAAGTTCGGCTACTTTGAGGGAATCTTTCTCTCTGGTTCAAAAATATCAGCGTTTGATTTCGGATGGTGGCCGTTTTCAAATGCTGCCGGGCGAACGGGAAACCTGGGTGGTTTACCATCCCTGTCAGGGGCAATTGGCTTTCAGCCCCTATCAGATTGAGGCCGTGCTCGCAGCGGTAGTGGGTTTTAATACCTGGATCAGTGGTTCAAAAATTTGCCCCATCCGTGTCCAGTTCAGCCAGTCTCAGCTCAGCAGCTATGGGGATTATCAACGGGTTTTTAATTGTCCGGTGGAATTCGAGCAAGCCTTCAGTGGCCTGTTGATCAGCAATGACATTCTGGATCGGCCTTTGCCCCAGGCTGATCCGGTTCTGGCTCAAATCCACGAGCAATACAGTTCGAGCCGACTGACCGAATTGGAAAATGATTCCATCGTATTGGATCTTCGGCAGTGGATTAAATCCCGGGTTGGAGAAACCTTGCCCCGGCGTACCGAAGCTGCGCGCATGTTGGGAATCAGTGAGCGCACCCTGGCACGACGTCTGGACGCCCAGGGCTTTACCTTTAAAGAAATGTTGGATGAGGTGCGCAGGGAATTGGCCTTGGTAGCGGTGCGGGAATCCCGCAAGCCACTGGCTGAAATCGCTCAGTCACTCGGCTTTGCGGAATCGAGTACCTTTTATCGCGCTTTTCGTCGTTGGACGGGGTTGCCACCTGCCCGTTGGCTTAAGCAGCAGGCAGAGGAATCCAACAAGGGAGTGTGAAATGTTATTGGTTGCTCCAATCAAAGCCCGTGTGGAATTCAATGCCCTCTGAAATGTTGAGCACCCGGGGCAAGTCGCCCTGATATTCCGTTTTGTCGTGCTCGGCACTTTTTATTTTTGATTGCAACAGGCCGACCACTTCCCAATCCATTGCGGGAACACGCTTGCCATCCTCTGCGGCAGCGTGGCCACCGAGCAGAGTGGGTTGCCTGGCACCATAGAGAATAGTGAGTCTTTTCATACTGCGAATGTATCCCGAACGACTGGAGCCGGGCAGAAGCGCAATGATGGTGCCTCGGTGAATCGTATCGCCAGTAAATAAATAATTATTCTTGGGGTCGTACAGGGCGATGGAATCATCGGTGTGACCCGGAATGGAAACAATGCTTAATTCCCGATCACCCAAGTCAATTTTACCCAAATCCATTATCCATTTGTGAATGTTAATCGGCTCACGGCTCAACTGATCAATAAAGCCCAGATGGCTGTAGCGATCCAGGTGCAGAGTATTTTCATTCGCGAGTTTCCGAACAGAAGGAATATCGATCATTCGAACGTCTTCAAATTCTTTCAGGTTGCCGACATGGTCGTAGTGAAGATGGGAAGGAAGGGCAATGATGGGTTTGTCGGTAAGCTTTTCTACGGTGCTGCGAATCGGAAACCGACCGGTGCCCACGTCAAATAAAACCGCGCTGTCTTCACCGATAATCAAGTAATGCCAATTTTTTTGATACCAGGATAACTCACCAATTGCATAAACAGACTCGCTGAGTTTTTCAATTGTCCAGTATTCTTCTTCGGTCATATCCGGATCAATCGGCGGTGGAGTATGACTGGCGGCGTGCAGTTCCATCAGCAAGTACGGGCTGTATTTATAAACGCCTATGAATAACAACGCGAACAAAACAACAAGAGTGTACAGCAGGGGACGTATTAATCGTTTCATATTGAAAGTGTTACTCAATAAAACTGACAGTAATTAGGCTCAGGAAAGTTTGAATATCTTACCCCAGAAATAATTGTCGAAAATAGAGTGGGTCAGGCACCCAGACGAGTTGAAAGTGACAGATTGTTTTGAGGAATCATTTTACGAATGCAAGAAGTCAATCACTTCATCTGCCCAATCAAGACAGGCTTGCTCCCCGATAATTCCGCGACGTAGTGTCAAATAGGGAAGGGCCAGGTTCTTCTTTTCCTTTGCTGAACTGTTTTTGTATTCCTCTTCGATGGCCAGAAAGGTGTTGAGCATACGCTGGTGATTGTCGCGGTAGTTTGTCATTTCTTCCAGCAGTTGATCTTTGTCGGCCAGATGGCCAGCGTAGAGTTTGACCAGTAGAGCATCGTTGACTTTACCCAGTTTCAGGGGCTGCTGGACCCATTCCGAGAGGGCGTCCCGACCTGCCTGGGTCAGGGTATAAACCTTTTTATCCGGCTTGTTGGCTTGAGCTTCCACATGAAAGTCGATCAGTTGTTCGCTGTGCATGCTTTTCAACTGGGCATAAATTTGCTGATGGCTGGCATTCCAGAAATACCCCAGACGTGACTGAAACTGCTTGAGCAGGTCGTAACCCGAGCTTTCTTCGGTTTCCAGCAGAGTGAGAATGGCGTGCTTCAGTGACATGGGCGTATCGCCTTACAAAGTGGGGTAAGGAGTATACCTTGGACGGAAGCTATGCAAAAGTTTGCATAATGGCGGAGTGGGCGTATACTGCCTGAACTTGATATGCAACAAATTGCATAATGCTGGACGTGCAGTGTGTATCCTGATTAAAAGGCGGCATCAATAACCATCATTGAATGGTTAGCCGCAATCTCTTGCCGCTGATAATAAAACAGATAGGAGGCTTGCCCCATGTCCGAGAACGTCGCATCCGAGAAGGTAAAGGTCCGTACGGGTATTCGATATCGTAAAAAGCGCCTGGCCGATCATTATGATGCCATCGTGGTAGGTTCTGGCATTGGAGGCTTAACCACAGCGGCCTTGCTGTCTTTGTTGGGCAAGAAAGTGTGTGTGCTGGAACAACACTACACAGCCGGGGGCTACACCCATGCGTACGAACGTGAAGGCTATGAATGGGATGTTGGTGTTCACTACATAGGTGAGGTGCATAAACCTTCAACCATGAAGCGCATGTTTGATGTGTTGAGCCAGAGTCGTTTGAAATGGGCCGCTATGGACCCGGTATATGACCGAATTATCATCGCCGATAAAGAATATGATTTTGTGGCAGGGCGCGAGAACTTTATTAACTCCTTAAGCGAACAGTTTCCTGAAGAGCGCGCCAATATCGAACGTTATGTCGCCTTGATTCGAGAGATGTCCAGCCAGACACCCAAGTTCTTTGCGGGTCAGGCCATGCCGAAATGGATGACGGCAATCTACAATAATGTTCGTCCATGGTTGGTGAGAAAAGAGTTTTTTCAATCCACCCGTGAAGTTCTGGAAGGACTGACCACGAATCAGGAATTGATCAGCGTATTAACCGGGCAGTGGGGTGACTATGGCCAGCCTCCGCGAGATGCCGCTTTTCTGATGCACGCGCTGATTGCCAAGCACTATCTCGCCGGCGGCGCTTATCCGGTGGGTGGTGCCAGTGAAATGGCACGCTCTATTATTCCAACTATTCAGCAAAGTGGTGGTGAAGTGTTTACCTATGCCGAGGTTGAAGAGGTGTTGGTAAAAGACAACAAAGCTTACGGCGTTAAAATGGCCAAGGGTGATGAGATTCATGCCGAGGTGGTGATCAGCAACATCGGCATTCATAAAACGCTCGGCAAGTTGTATCCCGAAGCAAGTCGTAAGCAGCATAATATTACGGCGACTTTAAATCATAAGGCCCTGAATCATTCGAGTTCCTCCTATTGCCTTTACGCGGGATTCAAAGGTGATGCGAAAGAACTGGAGCTGGATACCACGAACCTTTGGATTTACCCCAATGGTGACCATGAAGGCAATATCGATGCTTTCCGCGAGGGAAAACACCGTGATTTTCCATTGCTGTATATGTCTTTCCCAAGTTCGAAAGATCCTCAATGGTCAGAACGTTTTCCGGGGAAAAGCACGGTCGAAATCGTCACCATTGCCAATTTTGAAGATTACCAGCCCTGGGAGGGAACATACTGGCGTCAGCGTGGTGAGGACTATGAAGCGCGGAAGGAAAATCTTTCACAGCAATTATTGGAAAAGCTCTTTGAGCGCAAACCGCAATTGCGTGACGCACTGGATTATTATGAGTTAGGTACGCCGCTGTCGACCCAGTTTTATCAACATAATAATGCCGGTGAAATTTACGGGGTTGATCATTGGGTCGATCGCTTTAAGCAGCCTTGTTTGCATCCGCAGACTGATGTGAAAAACCTGTATATGACCGGTTCAGATGTCATGACCGCAGGTGTAGGTGGTGCGCTGATGGGCGGTGTGATGTGTACCATGCGCGTTTTGGGTTTGCGTAAAGGCGGTGAAGTCATGAAGCTGTTTAAAAATTATGTGGAGCCGAGCTGAGTTTTACTGTTTAAAGCTTTCCAAATAATCTTCCAGTACCGCGATATTGGCGAGCAGCTCCCAGCGATTGGATTGTTTCAATTGGCGGGCATTGTGATAGCGAGTCCGGTAGGACCAAGTGCCGATATTGATGGAATAGGAGAAAAACACCAGCTCCTTAAGTTGGGTTTTTGTGCCCGGAAACCGATAGTGTTTTAAGGCCTGGATCATCAACTCACTGACTTCTTCACTGTGACGTTGATCCAGTGCTTCCAGTTCAGGGTAGAGCTTGAGTGCCTGATTAATTTCGGCCAATGGCCCACCTTCCTGCTCGGCTTTAAAAACTCTTTCTAAAAGATGAGCAATACCCTCTTTCCAATGGGGATGTTGTTCGATGTTTTTGAGAAAGTCAGTGATTTGATAACGCAGGGCGGCCAGGTAATCCTCGTACAAGGCCTGCATGACGGCTTGTTTATTATCAAAATACTGATACAGAGAGCCCACCGAGACCTCGGCGGCTTTCGCCAGTTTGGGCATCGTAAGCCCCTGCAAGCCATCTTCTTCCAACAGTTTGCTGCAACTGCGCAAAATCTTACCCACGCGTTCCTGTGAGCGTTTCTGGCTGGGCTTCTTTTTGAGAGCAGTGTTCATGGCTTCCCGTTTAAGGTTCTCGATAGCAATCAAAGGCTTAGGAGGAGTATATCAGCAAACTCCTCTGTTTTAGCTACTCCGGGGTGAACAGGCTACCCCAAAAGGGTTATGTGAATAATTATTCACATTTCTTGACGCTTGTGTTGAATGTGGTGCATGATAAATGTGAATAAACATTCATATAATAATTAATCGGAGTGGACTATGAATCGCCAAGCAATCGGCATCGCGGCTTTTGCCATCGCCAGCCTGCCTCTCGCCATTCAGGCGCAAACCCTGGAGGAGGTTGTGGTTACCGCCCAGAAACGTGACCAGAGCAGCCAGGATATCCCTATTTCTGTGAGCGCCTTTAGCGCCGAGCAAATCTCGAAGCTTGGCAATACGGGCTTGCAGGAGCTGGCGAAGAATGTGGCCGGCGCGGAGATTTTTGATGATCGCGGTTCCGGCCAGCCGACCTGGGTAATCCGCGGTGTTGGTCTTGCGGATTTCAACCCCAACAATACCCCGACCGCAGCCATTTTTTACGATGAAGCTTATATGTTCTCCAATGTTCTGGGCGGCATCGGCCTGTTTGATATTCAGCAGGTGGAAATTTTAAAAGGCCCCCAGGGGGGCTTGTACGGCCGCAATACCAGTGGTGGTGCGGTCAGGGTGAATTCTCGCCCGCCAGAAGTTGGTGAAGAGAGCAATGGCTATGTGCGTGGCAGCTACGGACGTTGGAACAAAAGTCGCATGGAAGCTGCCGTCGGATTTGACGTTGCGGACAACGCGGCGATTCGCTTGGCAGCCGTCACCAGTCAAGGCGGAGGTTGGCAAGACAGTCTGGCCACCGAAGCTGATGATGAATTTGGTGATCAGGATTTTACGGCGCTGCGAGCACAGCTGGCCTGGCAGCTCAATGACAAGACCGAGATGTTGCTGAAATTGGACTACGGTCGTGACAATTCCGAAACCTATCTGGCGCAGGGCAAGGCCAGTTTACTGGCTGATGCCTCTGGGCGTTGCCCGGCCGTGGCCGCAGGTGGTGCAGCCGATGATCAGTGTTTTACCCTGTCTAATGTTTTATCCAATTTTGTGTTTGGAACCGGCACTGGCCCATTAGCGATAGATCAGGATGACCAGGGCCGTCGCACAACTTCAAATCCGATCAATGAATTGGATAATGACTGGCGCAGCGTAAATATGCGTTGGCAGTGGGAAGGCGAGTCCGTGAGCTTCACCTCCATTACCACCGCGATGGATTACAATTTTAAACAGAATTACGATTTTGACGCTTCCCATCTGACGTTATTTCACGAGCGCAGCCGCAGTGAACTGAGCGCCTGGTCCCAGGAGTTTCGTTGGCAGGGTGAAATCTCCGAGGATATGTATTGGTTATTGGGCGCGAGCTACAGCAATGAAGAAGTTGTGGCCTTCCGTAATCTGGACCTTTCTCAGTTAGTGGACTTTCCAGGCCTGGGGTATCGATCTTTTACCCAGGAAACCAAATCGGCTGCGGCATATGCTCAGCTGGAGTGGCAGTTTGCCGACACTCTGAAACTTCACGGTTCGCTGCGTTATACCAAGGAAGACAAAGACCTTCTCAACTATCGCTTTTTCGAGACCGAGGGCAATGGCGTCGATCTCAATGGTGATGGTCAGTTGCAGCCTTTCTTCTGGCTGGACGGCGTCAATCAGGAGGCGAATCTGGACAGCCATTTCTCTGGCCATCTGGGTTTGGATTGGACCCCAAGTGATGAAGTGTTGATTTATGCTAAAGCGACGCGGGGTTTTAAGTCCGGCGGTTTCTTCGGCGGCTTTGCATTCAGCGCTGCTGAGTTGGGTGCTTATGATGAAGAGTTGATCTGGTCCTATGAGTTGGGTTGGAAAACCGACTTACTGGATCGTCGTTTGCGATTCAATGGCGCTTTGTACTACTACGATTATCAGGACGTTCAAGGGTTTACCCAGGAATTCAGTACTCTGATTGATGGCGTATTGACCAAGTTGGGAAATCTTGGCGATGCCGAACATAAGGGTGTTGAAGTCGAGTTTACCTATTTGCCTGAATCCATCGAAGGCTTGCAGCTTTCACTTCAGGCGAATTATCTGAACGCGAAAATTTCAAAATCGGCAACCATTGGCCTGGACCCCGATGGTGTTCAGTTCCCGATTCAAGGTTTGCGTCGTACCTTTGCGCCAGAATACAGCGTTGGTATTCAACTGGATCATCAGGCCGATATTAACGAGCACTATCAGCTGAACAGTTCCGTAAATTACAGCTGGCGTGATGACATTAATGCGGATGATGCCTATGGCACGGATCTGGATCGTGCTCTATTTGGTATTGAATCCTATCAGCTGCTCGGTATGCGCTTTGAAATCGTGCCAACCGCTGCAGATTGGAAGGTGGCATTGTTGTTGGATAACGTTACCAATGAAGCTTATACCCTGAGCAGCACAAGCGATGATTTAGGCAGCTTTAACCGGGTTCAAGGGCGCCCTCGCAGCTGGACACTGGAGTTTAGCTATGAATGGTAAATGGATGGAGTTTGAAAATATGACAGACAAGATAGTGGATTCGTTTGTATGTGCAAGCGGTGGTTTGCGTTGGAAAGCTCTTGCCGGCCTAGCGGCCGGTCTTTTTAGCGCACAGGTTTTTTCCGCCACGGTGTACAGCAATGGCCAGATTTATACCATGAACCCAATGCAGCCCTGGGCGGACTCAGTGGTTGTTGATGCCGACAAGATTGTCTATGTCGGTGATGAAAAAGGTGCTGAATCCTATGTAAAAAAGGGCGCCGAAAAAGTCGATCTTGCGGGTAAACTAATGCTGCCGGGTTTTATTGAAACCCATGCGCACCCGGTATTTGGTTCGGTGATGGCTTCCGGCTTGGTGTTCGATATAGAAGAAAATACAGTTGAATCCTACGTTCAACAGGTGAAAGCTTACTTAAAAGCGCATCCCGACGATGAAGCGATTTTTGGCTTTGGCTTTTACGCCGACAGCTTTGGTGAGGCGGGGCCACGTAAAGAAATTCTTGATGGTTTGGACAGTGAACGCCCCATCGTTTTTCTTGACGATGGCGGTCACAGCGCCTGGGTGAATTCCAAAGCTTTGGAAATGGCGGGCATTAACAGCAAAACGCCTGACCCGGTGCCCGGTGTGCATTTTTATCGCAGGGATAAAAACGGCGAGCCAACCGGACACGCCCTGGAAACCCAAGCCATAGAACCTCTGATCGCCGCCATTGGTGTGTACTCTCCAGAGAATGTTCTCTATCAGGTTCAGCAACTGATGCCTATGTTTCCGATGCTGGGTTATACGGCTGTTTTTGATGCCGGCATGTTGAGTATGACCGAAGTTGGGCATCAGGCGTTGAAAGCCTTGGAAAGCTCCGGGCAATTAAGCACACGAATGATGACGTCTTTGAGCTTGCTTGACCCACATAAAGCGAGCAGTGCGGTAGAAGATTTGCAATCTCTCCGCAAGACTTATTACAGTGAATTGATTTGGCCAACCACCCTTAAAATTCACAATGATGGAACAACGGAAGCTGAAACCTCGGCGCAGTTAACGCCCTATTTGAATGATCCGGAGAACTACGGTGGTTTGATTCTGGAAGGCAAGGCGCTGGCTGACTTGGTGTTGGCCGTGGATAAAGCTGGGTTCAATATTCACATTCACTCGATTGGGGATCGCGCAATCAAAGAAGCTTTGGATGCGTTCGAGTTCGCGCGCAAAAATAACCCATCCAGTAAGAATCGTTTCTCTACCGCGCATACTGAATTGGTCAGACCGGAAGATCATGCACGTTTTGCCCAGCTGGATGTGGTGGCGCAAACCACACCGCTGTGGTTTGGCATGGAGCGTGGGCATTCCAGGCGAGTTCTGGGCAAAGAGAGATCCAGTCGGCTTTACAGCTTTGCCGATATTTATCGCAGTGGTGGAAAGGTTACGTTTGGCAGTGATTTCCCGGTAAGTGGTGGCCTGCCTGGTTTGGTGGCGATGAGCCAAATAGAATCCGGCATGACGCGCGCTTTACCGGGAGTCGAGCCTGCAGAGGCGCAGCCGAAATCCGATTCCGCTTTCAGCCTGGATGCCATGTTACGCGGTTACACTATCGATGCAGCCTACCAGATCAATCGTGATCATGAGCTGGGCTCAATTGAAGTGGGTAAGAAAGCCGACTTGATTGTGATGCGTGACAACCTGTTTACCCTGGCTCCCCAGAAGATTCATAAAGCCAAAGTTGAGCGCACGATTTTAAATGGAAAAACCGTGTACCAGCGTGGTCCACAAGCTGAAGCCTTGGAAAGCGCTTTGGGCCTGTAGGCGGTCACGGATTCTGCGAGTTATTTGATTCGATCCCTTGATCCTTTTCCTGCCGCTCTTTCGGAGCGGCATTTTTTCTTTTCATCTGCTGTTCTTTTCATCTGTAGTGGTGTGCTTAATTCAGGTGTAGTGGTGTGCTTAATTCAGGTGTAGTGGTGTGCTTAATTCAGGTGTAGTGGTGCGTTTAATTCAGGTGTAGTGGTGCGTTTAATTCAGGTTTTCCAGGAGCTGGGTTTTGATTTCTGCTTAAGGTTGGGTTTTAGGGGGGATCTTGCAAAGTTAGTCATGACTAGTTTATTATCTTTGCTCGAATTCTGAATGTGATGAGTCCCATGAAGCAAGTCATCTCCGCAAGTCTGCTCAGTGTCGCTGTCCCCCTGTCAGCAATGGAGTCCGGGGCAGAAGAGCCAGTGCTGTTATGGGGCGATACTCATGTTCACAGTAAGCTGTCTTTTGATTCTTTTCTGAATGGCAATTTGTCGGCGGGCCCGGATACGGCTTATCGTTGGGCCAAGGGCGAGCCGGTAATTCATCCCTATACCAAAGCTCGGGTGCAAATTCACCGTCCGCTGGATTTTATGGTAGTGGCGGATCACGCCGAGTTTATGGGGGTGATCGAATACGCTTATCGCAGTGATGAGCATTATGAACCCATGAGCTTTTGGGGCAGCCTCAAACGCAGCGTGTTAACGTGGTTGCTGCGTTACAAGATTGGGCGGGGAGAAGGTCACGAAATTGAATCCGAAAATCAGCCGAAACCGCCTGTCAATCCGGGTGGTGATCCCGTTACCGACCCCAATAATGAAGCACCCAGTGGCTTTTTTGGTGATACCAAAAAAATGGAGTTCAATGCCTGGAAAGAGGTCGTGTCGGCTGCGGAGAAGCACAACAAACCCGGGCACTTTTCCGCGATTATTGGCTGGGAATGGAGTTCCACGCCCAGTGGCAATAATTTGCACCGTGTTGTTATAACGCCAGACGGGGCTGATAAAGCCCTGCAATATTTACCATTCGGTTCCGATCAAAGCCAGTATCCCGAAGATTTATGGCAGTGGCTGGATAAAACGGCAGAGGAAACGCAATCGAGCTTTGTGGCGATTCCCCACAACCCGAATCTATCCAACGGCTTTATGTTTCCGGATCACAGAATTGATGGCCGGGAGATGGATGCGCGCTATATTGAACAGCGCCGTCTGTGGGAGCCGGTTACCGAAATTACTCAGTTTAAAGGTGACTCGGAAACGCATCCGGATCTTTCACCGAAGGACCCCTTTGCAGATTTCGAACGTTATAACTTTATCATTCAGCAAGGCGCTGATGATTCAAGTTATCAGGCAAACGTCGGCAGTTTTGCACGTCCTGCGTTAAAGCGTGGTTTGGAGCTGGAACAGAAATACGGAGGAAATCCCTTTAAGTTTGGTTTCATCGGCTCCAGTGACAGCCATACCGCGTTATCGTCTACCGAGGAAAATAATTTTCACGGAAAAATGGTCCGTGACTCTACACCCGAGAATAAACCCGATACGGGTATTGATGGTCGAGTGAGTGGCTGGTCAATGTCGGCTCAGGGATTGGCTGCAGTTTGGGCGAGGGAAAACAGCCGCACCGCAATTCTGGACGCGTTCAAGCGTCGAGAAGTGTATGCCAGCACGGGTACCCGAATTCGCCTGCGTTTTTTCGCTGGCTCTGACTTAAGTGATCTGGACAGTTTAGCGGGTGAGCATCTGGATACTGCCTATCGTTTAGCTGTACCCATGGGGGGAGATTTGTTGTGGGACAAAACCGAGGCTTCACCAGACTTTATTGTTCATGCCGTTAGAGATATGGAGTCTGCGGGCCTGGATCGTGTGCAGATTATTAAAGGGTGGCTGGATGCCAACGGCCATAGCCACGAGAAAATTTTCAATGTGGCCTGGTATGGTGAACGAGAATTGGAAGAAAATGGCGAATTATCCAGTTTGCCCGCGCGCGTTGATATGAGCACCGGGCGATTTGATAAAAACTGGGGCAGCGATGAACTCTTTGTACACTGGAAAGACCCTGATTTTAATCCAAATGAAAAAGCGTTTTACTATGTGCGTGTATTGGAAGCGCCGACAATGAGGCACTCCCAGTTTGATGCGCTTGCCCTGGGGCGAAAAAAGGCGAACAGCGAGCCAGCCCTGATTCAGGAGCGGGCGTATTCTTCACCCATCTGGTTTACCCCGGCGCCGTAATTCCGCGACCGCGACTCACTCGATTGCGCTGGCTACGAGTGGTGACCACAAGTCACCTTGGTTAACGGATTTGGCAGCTTTCAAGTCGCAAGCTTGGCGCTACGATGGTTTTTTTCATCGTCGGAGATGTGAGCTTTGCCCCGTGATTACGATGCCGTGCGTTCTGCGAAATCCATGCAGGATGTAGGGCAACATGTTTTTATTCCTGAGCATTACTGTATAGAGCAGTCACAAGAACTGCTGGATTATATTACCGCCAACCCGATGTGCCAGGTGAGCTGCGTACATGAAGGGCGGGTGCTGTCGACAGCAATGCCGTTAATTGCCTGCCGAAAAGATGCGGGTTCCTATGTTGGTCATATGGCCAGGCGTAATCCCATGGCAGACGCTTTGTCCAAAGGTGGCGAGGTGCTCGCGGTGTTCAGCGGTCCAGAGGCGTATGTGTCTCCGAGCTGGTTTACCCAGCGACAGACCGTTCCGACCTGGAATTACCTCAGTGTGCAACTGCGTGGTGAATGGGAGCAGCTGACAAGGGCTGAAGACATAGAGGCGGTGATGAGTGATACCGTTGTTCACATGGAAGGCTTATTGGCAGAAACTTCACAACACAAGGCCTGGAACATGCAGACTGTCGATCCTGATTTGTACGCCGGGTTGCTGCATGGTATCGTCGCCTTCAGATTAAAGCCGAGTAGCCTGGAAGGGGTGAAACGCTTGAATCAGGACAAAGATATTCGCGATATTGACTCGATTATGCGAGGTTTGTCTGCCAGTTCACAAAGACACAGTCGTGAAATTGTGGCGTTAATGCAGACGCAATACGCCGAGTTTTTATCGTCCGGGAACGACGCATAAGTGAGTGTGGTTTTGCCTTGCTTTCGTGCGGTTTTATTGAGTTGTTCCATGAAAAGAAATTAGGATGGAAGGCCCCCGAATACTGCAGGGAGTAGTGGTGCGAAGGATGGAGTGGGCTGTTGAAAAATTAGGCGGCGCCGAGACTTTGCTATGAGCTACGAGAAAACCAATATTTATCAGGGCCCTTCTGCGCTGCCGTCACGTAAGCTCATTCCCCCCTTTGAATCTCTGCGTGCCTTCGATGCGATTGCCCGTCTGGGTGGTGTTCGCAAAGCGGCACAGGCCTTGTACCGTGATCATGCGGTGGTCAGCCGTCATTTGCGCGCACTGGAAGACTGGATCGGTTGCCAGTTGATCGAGCGCACTCCGGCAGGCGCCGTACTGACCGAAGAAGGGCAGCGTTATCACGAACAAATTCGCCAGGCGATTGATGGCATTGCCGATGCCACAGTAGACATCATCAAGCGCAGTCAGGACCACTCCCTGCAACTGTGGTGCATGCCAGGCTTTGCCTTGCATTGGCTGATCAGCCATGTCGATGAGTTTGAAAGCAAAAACAGCGATATTGATCTGCAGTTACGCTCTACCCATGAGGTGCCTGACTTTAGCCGTCAGGAAGCCGATGTGGATATCCGCATGTTGCTCGAAAGCGAAAAGCCGACGGAGGACGATCCGGCAATTCGCTGCTCACAAATTGCCAGTCCACCGGTAATTGCTGTCGCCAGTCCTGAATATTTATCCCGGTCCCCTGATATTCAGAGTCCTGAAGACATGCTGGAGCACCAGCTATTGCACGAAGAGGATTTTGATAACTGGCGATTATGGTTCGGTGCCTGTGACATCGACTGTGCGGATGAATTGATTGGGCCACGCCTGTGGGATGGTCATATGACCCTTGCTGCTGCTCGCCGAGGTCGCGGCATTGCCTTGAGTAATGCGTTGGTGGCCGGTGAAGATCTGGCCCAGGGACGTTTATGTGAAGTGGGTGCAGGGCTGGGCAGTTTCCCCAACGTAAATTTATGGACTTACTGGTTTATTGCTCGAAGCGATCGCTGGGAGTCCAGAGCGGTCAGTTATTTCCGGGAATGGCTGCTGAAAAAAGTTCAGGGCCAGCTCAGCAAAGAGCAACAATAAAGCTCTGCCATGAAGCACGACGATAAGGCCAAAAGACCAAGCGAAAAGACACCAGCCTGAAAAAGCTCACCTGTCTATCAATGTTGCAAGTGGTGTGTGGATGTCACCATAGGCAACGTATTACGCAGCTTTCTCCCATACTTTCTTCCTCTAGAATCATCTTCCAAACTTACAGGAGCTACCTATGCGTTTCGCTCATGCTATGCCCATACTGATGGTTGCCACAGCTCAGGCTGAGGTGAATCCCCAGGCTGATTTAACCATGAAAATCAATGCTCCGGCAGAACGGACATTGACCTTTGACTGGCCAATATTGCGAGTGGGTACCGGTGAGTATCCGGCGGGCCCAACCGGGGTGACGGTGTTTCACTTTGATAAAAAAGTGAGTGTGGCGGTTGATAGTCGTGGGGGTGGCCCAGGAACGGTCAATGCGCCTTATATGGAGCTTGGCTACGATATGGCGGAGTTGGACAGTATCGTATTTGCTGGTGGTTCCTGGTATGGCCTGGAAGCGACAACTGCGGTTGCCAGTGCCCTGAAAGACGATGGATTGCGCGATGGCGATGCTTTTGCCGAAGTGCCCAATATTGCTATGTCGGTGGGCTCGATTATTTTTGATTTTGGTGGCCGCCGTCTGAATGAAATTTATCCGGACAAGCGTTTGGCCCAGGCCGCGTTTCGTGCCGCTAAAACCGGCCAGTTTCCTCTGGGAGCGCAAGGAGCCGGTCGTTCTGCCATCAGTGGTGGACTGTTCGGCTGTCATGCGCATTCAGGGCAGGGCGGCGCATACGCCCAGTACGGTGATGTAAAGATCGCCACATTCACGGTGGTTAATGCTCTGGGGGTTATCAATGACCGTGATGGCAATGTTGTTGCTTGTTACGGCGACAAGGATTGGCCCGAGCCGCTGAAAACCAAAGACCTGTTGCACAAGTGGGTTTCTGGCGCGTGGCCGGAAAATGACTTTGCCAAGAAAAACACCACCATCAGTTTAGTGGTTACCAATCAGGCTCTGGACCCGGCTGAACTGAAACGTTTGGCGGTACAGGTTCACACCTCCATGGGGCGTGCGTTGCAGCCTTTCGGCACGATTTACGATGGTGACGTGCTGTATGCGGTGTCGACTCAGGAACTGGAAAAATCCGATATGGCACCCGTTAACCTGGGTGTAGCGGCCAGTGAGTTGATGTGGGATGCGATCCTGAGTGCGGTGCCTGAACAGCCCCAGCGTCAAGCCAAGAGTGGCCAGGCGATCCCAAGCAAGCTGCGTAAAGACATTCAGGGTGAATACCAGTTCGGACCCGGACATCGCCTGAAAATATCGCAAAAAGGTGAGCGTTTGTTTGCCACCGCCAGCGGGGAAAAATCGATCTACGCTTTTGATCCCGGTAAGGACACCGAATTGTTTATGACGGCCAATGGTCGTTTGACGGTACCGGGTCGATATCCTCTGGTTCTGGCTCTGGAGAACCAGCAGTTGATTATCAACCCTGGGCCTTGGCAGCAAGTGGCGACCAAGCAGCCTTAACTCAAGATTTTCAGTGGTTTTGTCTGGTTGCAGGAAGCGCTTGGATAAAAACCTGAAAAATTGCCACGACCCGTGGTGATGATTCTCCACCCCTTGGTGCCCGCTCTGCGGGCCTTTTTTTGTTTTTAAAACACGGTTGCTCGCGGTACGGGATGAGTAACTGGGTAATGTATAAAAGGGGGGATGCTCTGGTTTGTGTAAACCAGAGCAATGGCTGAGGTATTTATTCCTCGCTGGCAGCGGGGAGGTCTTCAGTAGCTGTCAATTGAACAATACGGTTTTCGTTGTCAGTTGAGCCATCGGGGCCGCTCAAATGTTTGGCAATTTGCTGGAAAGCAATAAGTGATTCATGATTCATCCAGCCGCCATCAACCGTGTAGTTCGGGTAAGCGGAGGTTTTTGCAATCACAACGCCACGTTTGGGGTTGATGTAGATAAACTGCCCGTAAATACCAATCGCACTGTAATCATCGTCTGGCTGCATGGGAATCCACCATTGGTAACCATAGCCAAAGCCTGAATCGGATTGTGGATTGTCGATTCCCGGTTGCACATGGTCGCCCAATGGGATGGTGGACACGCGAACCCATTCCGAATTCACCAGACTTTCACCCTTATAATTCCTGCCTTCGTTAATGTACAACTGTCCAAAACGAATCATGTCGCGCAGGGTAACGTTCACGCCGCCGTAAACCAGAGGTTCACCAACCGCATCGGTTTGCAAATAAGCGTCGTGTTCAGCACCCAGTTTGGACCAGAGCTTTTCATTGAAATAGTCCTGATAGCTTTTACCGCTTGCTTCGCGAATGATCATACCCAGCACTTGCGTATCGATGCTGGCGTAGCGGTTGTAACTGCCGGGCGCATTTTCGCGCACCATGGTACCGGAAAATTCGTCCAGAGAGCCGAGCAGGGTGGCCACTACCGAGCGAACCAGATCGGAATCCAGGTTGCCGTAGTCCTCATCCCAGCGTACGCCGGAGGACATCTGCAAAACGTGTTTTACAGTCACGCCATCATCATAGGCACTGCCTTTCAGGCTTGGCACATATTTAATAACCGGATCTTCAATCGAATCGATATGGCCCTCTTCCACGGCAACACCGATCAACATCGAGGCCATGGACTTGGAAACCGACATAATAATCGACTGGGTATCTTCGGTGTTTCCGCGAAAATACTGTTCATAAATCAATTTGCCATCTTTCATAATGGCCATGCCGGTGGTGTGAGTGCGTTGCATCCATTCTACGATTTCCCGCTGCTCCTTATCGTAAAGGTAGTGTTTGGGAAGCGCGTTCTTCGAATCTTCTTTGGGCAATGGATAAACCGGTCCCTGCTGGGCGATTTTCAGGGAGGGGTATTGCTTGTAGAAACTGCGGAAATTGTTATCAATGTTTTCCGCTTTGAACGCATCGGCGTAGAGGTACAAGGCATGCAGCTCCCGGATATCCTGAAAGAACCATGCAAAGGCTCCGGCTGCCACAACAGCGATACTGATTAGAATTTTTTTCATAGTGTTGTCCTGATAAAGAGTAATTAGTTACCCGCCTGTGCCTGTTGTGGTAAGGCAGTAGGCGTTGATGTATTTTGAGGCGAATCGTCAGGGATCGAGCTTTCAAGTTGTCTGGCGATTTGCTGGAAAGCCAGGAGCGATTCGTGATCCATATACGCCCCGTCAATGGGGTATGACGGATAAGTCGAGGTTTTGGCGATGACGACATTATGCTTTGGGTTTACATAAACGAACTGACCGTAAATCCCAATCGCGGTATAGTCATCGTCCGGGTAGAGTGGGATCCACCACTGATAGCCGTAACCAAAACCGGAATCTGACGCCGGATTGTTTACACCGGGTTTCAAGTGATCTTCTTCAACCTGTATGGATTCATGTACCCAGTTGCTGTTGATGATTTGCTCACCCTGGTAGTTTTTGCCTTCTTCCAGATACAACTGGCCAAACCTCACCATATCTCGCAAGACAATGTTCACACCACTATACACCAGAGGCATGCCGGTGCTGTCGACTTGAATGAACGCACTCTTTTCTGCGCCCAGTTTCGACCACAGATGCTTCTCAAAATAATCCTGATAGCTGTCGCCGGTTGCGGATTCGATAATCATACCCAAAACCTGGGTATTCACACTGGCATAGCGGTTATAACTTCCCGGAGTATGTTCACGCACCATGCTTGCGGCAAAATCATCCAGTGAGCCCAGCAGGGAGGCGACGATAGACTGCACGATGTCGGAGTCCAGATCATCAAGATCTTCACTCCAGCGAACACCGGAGGACATCTGCAATAATTGTTTAATGGTGACGCCATCTCCATAAGCGCTCTGGGTCAACTCGGGCAGGTATTTGGTCACCGGATCATTCACGGATTCTATATGGCCTTCTTCCAGCGCCTTTCCGATCAGCATCGAGGCCATGGACTTGGACACAGACATGATGATGGCATGGCTGTTTTCGTCATTACCACGATAGTATTTTTCATAAACCAGCTTGCCGTCCTTCAAAATGGCAATGCCGGTGGTATGACTTCGTTGAACCCATTCATCAATATTTCTGGTTTCGCCCTCGTAATCAAAAGACACGGGAAGTTTGGCTTCCTGTTCGGGTCTTTGAAGGGTATAAACCGATGTTGAGTTCTTGACCTCGACGGAGGGGTACTGATGATGAAAGCTGCGAAAGCTCTCATCGATGTATTCCGCCGAGAAGGCTTTTTCATAGGCAAGCAGAACACGAATGGTTTGCAGATCTTGGTAGAAATACAGCAGGACTGCCGATATACAAATGCCTGAAATAACCAGGATTTTCTTCATTTTTATGCTCCAGGATGTGAGTTATTGTTTGCAGGCTAGCCATATTCAAGCGCTGAAAAGGGTGACAGACAGTCTGTGAGCTTGAGGTAGTGATCTGAGTGTCGGTCGTCGCTTGATGATATGTGATTACTGTTATTGATGCTTTTACATCGGGTTAAATGTAAAGGCCCGCTCTACGAGGTAGGCGGGCCATTCGTTTAAAATTCAATGTTGAATTTTATTCCGATGGTTCTGGGTTTCGTCCTGTTTGCATTCTTCCAGGCAATATACGGATCAATGTATTTGTTCTGGTTGGTCAGGTTGGTTGCAAACAGCTCGACGCCGTAACCATCAAAATCAATGCCGAAGCGTGCGTTCAACAGGTTCAACTTGTCGGACATTTGTGGAAGGTTCTCGTCGGTAAATGATGTGCGATCCACATAGCTGACTTCATCGCGGTAGCTGTAGTCCAAGCGCAGGTAACTTGGCCATTGGTCGGCCAATTCGAATTGATAGTTCATGCCAAGCGTATAACTCCACTCGGGCACGTAGTCGGTTGGATCGCCGGCTTTGTTGGTAGCGTCCTGGGCATCAACACTGGTCACTTCACTGTCAATCCAGCTGAACGAGGCATCGAGACTCAGGTGTTCGTTCACATTCCAGGCGACAGCGCCTTCCAGGCCTTTGACTTCGGCATTACCGATGTTACTGGTGAGTTCCTGGAAAGTATTTATCTCAGGAATGAACAGCAGGCCTCGACGCAACATATCTTTGTAGTCTGTGTAATAGGCCGCAAGCTGAAGATTTACGCGGTTGTCCGCCAGAATACCTTTGTAACCCACTTCATAGTTGATCACGGACTCCGGCTCGTAGCTGGGCAAGCCCGCTGCGTTGAAGCCGCCACTGCGGAAACCTTTGGCGACATTCATGTAAACATTCATGTCGTCGCTCAGGGCATAGCTTAAATACAGTCTTGGATCGACGGAATCAAAGGTGTCCGTCAGCAGGCGTTCGCCATCGAAGGTTTCACGATCATCTTCAAAGTAACGCAGACCAACACCCAACTCCAACCTATCGGTAAGTTGATAGGAAGCATCGGCAAAAACGGCAAAGTTTTCAGAGATGTCCTGGGAGACAAACGGTGCCAACACAAAGATTGCGTCAAAATAACGCAGGTCACGATAGGAAACCAGATCCCGGTCAAGCTTCTGCATGCTGAACCCGCCGGTCCAATTCAATGGACCTTCACCGTTTGAACTGAAACGAAGTTCCTGGGTGATTTGTTCAACATCTACTTGAATATCACTGATGCCGGCCAGATTACCACCGTGAATGGTTTGCTCGGTGCCGATGTAAGTGAATGGATACTGGTGTTGATGGTCAACATGAGTTGTGGTGCTCAATACCTGGAAATGTTCAAAGTCATAAGAGACCGTCAGGTTGGCAATACGGTAGTTATAGTCTTTTGGCACCAGTTCTCGCGAAGGGTCAATGGAAACATCAACGGTGCGATCGGGTTGCTCATAACCCAGCCCCAGCTGGCTGAAATTGCTGTGAGAAATAAAGGTGGCATTAACATCCAGGCGATCGTTGGGGGTCCAGAGCGCACGCAGACGAATGTGTTCGAGATCCTGGTAGTTTCCGTCTTCAATGCCTGCTTCAGGCTGGTCCTGCCAGCCGCCGTCTCGCTCAACCGTCGCGGCCATGCGCACTGCGAACACATCTTCCACAACCGGTACATTGACAACGGCGGTCGCGGTTTTATGGCTTTCACCACCATCGACATCGGCCAGACTTAAGGCAGCCTTGGCTTGAAACTCGTTCGGATTAGGGGCGGCGGTGACATACTTTACCGTACCCGCAATGGAGCCCTGGCCGTACAATGTGCCCTGTGGGCCTTTCAGAACCTCAACGCGTTCGAGATCCAGCGGGCGCATATCCAATTGATCGTAACCGGTCAGGGTCATCGGCATTTCATCAATGTACACACCAACCAGAGCGCCCGCCGAATCGGTATTGGCGAGGCCACGCATAAAGATTAAATAACTGCCCGGACCATCTTCGCGCAGCGACATGCCAGGAACATTGAACGATAAGTCCTGAAGGTTCTGCACACCTTTTTGCTGAATATCTTCACCACTGATGGCGGTCATGCTGATGGGAACTTCAATTTGTCGTTGTTCGCGCTTCTGTGCGGTCACAATGATTTCTTCCATGCGCTCAGTATCGGCATGGCTGATTTGACTGATTGCCAGGGAGAGTGCGGTTACTGCAAAACTTACAGGTTTCATAACGTGCCTCGTTATTATTATTAGCTAAATGTCGGTTTGGTTCCGGTTGATCCTTTTATATGGATTTAATGGATTGCCAGATTTTTTCGGAAAACTCGTCGATATGAGATTCTTCGAGAATCAGCGGTGGAGAAACGATAATGCTGTCGCCAGCCCCACGGATCATCAGGCCGTTTTCCCAGGCTTTCGCAAACACTTGGCTGCCCATCGGGATGTCATTGTCCTGGGCTTCAAATTGAACGGCGCCCAATAAACCGTAATTCCGGATATCAATAATGCCGGGCAGATCTTTCAAGCGATGGAGTACCTGTTCGAGATATTTGCCTACACCGTTTTGCGCGCGGGTAAAGAGATTTTCTTTCTCATAGATATCCAGGCAGGCCAGTGCAGCGGCACAGGCCAGAGGATGGGCCGAGTAGGTGTAACCGTGGAAGAATTCGATGCCTTCGCTCGCATCGACAATGGTGTTATAGATTTTGTCATCCACCATGACGGCACCCATAGGCACGGTGCCACTGGTCAGCCCTTTGGCCATAGTCATCATGTCCGGCGTGACATTGAACTCCTGTGCGGCGGTGAATGAACCCACTCGACCAAAAGCGCATACCACTTCATCGAAGATCAGCAATATGTCATGCTCATCACAGATTTCACGAAGACGTTGCAGATAACCCTCCGGTGGAATAATGACACCGCCAGCGCCGGAGATGGGCTCGACAATAACCGCTGCAATATTTTCGGCACCATGCAGCTCAACCAGCTGTTGTAAAACTTCTGCGCGTTCAATGCCGAACTCTGGCAAACCGCGGCTGAACGCATTGCGTTCGATGTCGAGTGTGTGTGGCAAAAGATCAACACTGGCCCAGCGGGAATAATTGCGGGTGTTCACTGGAATACCGCCAACGGCTGTGCCACCAAGATTTACACCGTGATAGGCCAGCTCTCTTGAAATAATCATTTTCTTGCCAGCTTTGCCGCGAGCCACTTGATAGCTCATGGCAATCTTAAGTGCAGTATCGACCGCTTCTGATCCGGAGGTGGTAAAAAAAGCCCGGTTTAAATCACCGGGACACAAGTGCGCTAAGCGCTCTGCTAACACAAAGGAGTCAGAGTGACCGAAATTGAAAGAGGGGGCGTAATCCAGAGTCTGGGCGCTGCGAAAAATCGCCTCCGCCACCTGGGTTCGACTGTGCCCTAAATTGGTACACCAAAGTCCGGCGGTCATATCGAGGATGCTTTGACCTTGATCGCAGGTCCAATACATACCCTCCGCCGATTGGATCATGCGCGGCGCCGCCTTAAAATTTTTATTTGCCGTGAACGGCATCCAGTGCTTGTCGAGTGTCATCGAATAGAACCTCAGAGTTACGATGGGTTCACTCTAGCTTGCTCGATTCAAGCTGGGGAGATGCCAAAGCTGTCCTGGGGGGTGTGCTTGATGCACCGCTGGTGTGGCAAGCACACCAAGGCGATAAGCTTAGGCAACAGGCAAGTACTCAGTGAAGGGATATGATAAATCCAAGCGTTTATATGCATCGCTATTCACGTGCGTATGGCCAGTAACGTATTGGCCTGGCACGCAAAATGGTCTTGGCAATTGATTGATTGCTGGCGTGCATATAAGAAGAGACGATAAAAATAACAGGCTTTTTCATGCAAACGAGTATTGATGTGCGCCGGGCCTATGCCGGTTTGATCATGCCAGATCAGCAGTTTGAATTTTTTTCGGCGGCGGATTCCTTTTTCCCGGTTCGACGTCTGACGGCAGCGGAACAAGTCAGTCCGTTGGAATACACGGAATGGGACCATCATTCCTTTTCATTCGAGTCCGAAGGGGAATCCTGCAATCTCTACGATTATATTTCCCGAAATCGTATTGTGGGTTTGCTGTTGATGAAAGACGGGAAGGTCTGCTTTGAAAATTATCAGTTTGGCTTTCGCCCGGAAAACCATTGGTTGTCGATGTCCATGGCAAAATCCATCGCCTCTACGCTGGTGGGTGTTGCGATTCAGGAGGGGGCAATCTCAAGCCTGGACGATCTGTTAGTTAACTATTTGCCCGAACTCGAAGGCGGTGCGTATGCCGATGTAAGCGTTCGGCAATTGCTCCTGATGAGCTCCGGGGCTGAGTGGAATGAAGATCACACCAATCCCGAGTCCCATCGCCGAGCGGTTTTGGAATTGCAAATCCAGCAAAACCCCGATGCAATCTGCCGCTATATGTCCGGCCTGAAGAAGTTGTTTCCGGCCGGTGATCACTGGAATTACAGTACGGGTGAAACACATATCGTCGGTGCCTTGTTGCGCGCGGCTACGGGCCAATGGTTGGCCGATTATCTTCAGGAGAAGCTCTGGCACCCCCTCGGTATGGAAGCCGATGCGAGTTGGTGGCAGGAAAACCCGGGTGGTCTTGAAATCGCGGGCAGCGGTTTTAATGCCCGCTTAAGAGATTATGCCCGTTTTGCCCGTTTCTTTATGGCGGGCGGCAAGATCGGGGAGCAGCAAATATTGCCGAGCAATTGGCTGCACGAAGCCGCCGGCCCCACTCAGATCGGTGATACACTGGTGCCCTATGGTTTTATGTGGTGGTCACTCGCGGATCAGAACGGAAATTTTGACAAGCGCGCCTTCAGTGCCCGCGGCATATTTGGTCAACGTATCTATATCAGTCCCCAGGACAATTGTCTGGCCGTCATGTTTTGCCAGCGATCACGTCCACTGGGAGATTCCCCAATATTGGATGATGACTTTTTCAATGCATTTTGTCGCCAGAGCAAATGACGATAATAGCTATGCCTTGTCGGCGGCTTTTAAAATAAAGGGTAGTACATGCAAGAACAATTGAGTTCGTCCAAGGAAATCTGGGGGCAACCTCGCGGCCTGGCGTATATCGTTTTTACCGAAGCCTGGGAACGTTTTTCTTTTTATGGCATGCAGGCCTTGATGGTCTTGTATATGACCGACTATCTGTTCACTCCTGAAATTGTCGGACAGGTCGCCGGCTTTGAGCAGATGCGCAGCGTGATGCAGATGCTGTTCGGAGAACTCAGTACCCAAGCGTTAATTGCTCAGTTATTCGGTGCTTATATTGGTCTGGTTTACTTTATGCCCGTGCTGGGAGGCTTGCTCGGGGACCGTGTTCTGGGGCGTCGAAACGCTGTGTTATGGGGCGCCCTGAGCATGGCAGTCGGACATTTCTTGATGGCGTTCGAATCCAGCTTTCTCGCTGCCATGTTGGCTCTGATTGTGGGGTCGGGCTTATTGAAAGGGAATCTGGCCGCGCAAGTAGGTGCACTGTATGCCAGCGATGACAAGCGCCGAGACACGGCTTATTCCTACTACTCAATAGCCATCAATGTCGGCGCTTTTCTGGCGCCGCTGGCTTGCGGCACTTTAGGCGAACTGTACGGCTGGCACTATGGATTCTCTCTGGCAGGGCTGGGTATGCTGGTTGGAATAGCAATTTACCTGTCGGGTGCCAAACACCTACCTGTTGACCCTGAGCGGAAAAAGAATGGGCAAGCGCTTAATTCAGCTCAATGGCGTACGGTTTGGGCACTGTTGTTTGTTTTGATTTTGAGTTCACTCTACTGGATTGGCCAGACCCAGGTCTGGAATGTGTATCCGCTTTGGGTAAAAGCCAGAATTGATCGCGAGCTATTGGATTTCACGATTCCGGTAACCTGGTTTCAATCCATTGACACCCTGGCGGTATTGCTGGTTGCGCCGGCTCTTCTGGCCTTCTGGAACAAACAACGCCAAAACGACCGAGAGCCTTTGGATATTTTAAAAATTGCTATGGGCTGTGGCTTGTTCGCATTAGCTTGTTTGGTTTTGGCCTTGGCGGAGTGGCAAAGTGCGGGTGCGTCGGTGGCCGTCATCTGGCCTCTGCTGTTTCATTTTCTATGTGCCTTTGCCTATCTTTATTCTGCACCCATCGCCTTGTCATTGGCATCCCGTCATGCTCCGGAATCAGTGAATTCCATGGTGGTGGGGGCTTTCTATCTGGCCATTTTTCTCGGCAGCCTGATCAGCGGCAAATTGGGAGCGTATTATCAAACCCTGAGTCACGCTCAATTCTGGCTCATGCATGCGGGAATTGCTTTTGTGGGTGCGGTAATTTTCTTCGCTGTGAGAAATTATCGTTGGCCGGAGGAGAGCAGCGGAGCCTGATGCCCGAGGTTTTACGGAAAGTCGGGGAAGAGAATATAAGAAGGGCTGCATGAGGCAGCCCTTGAATTGCTGGATTGCGAGCCGCTTATTTTGGCTTGCGGAACTTCAAGGTCCAGCGATCCGAGTTGCCGGTGACCGACTTAACACCCACTTCGTAACGAAGCTCATCATCTTCGCGATAGTGCAGATCGCTATAATCCTCAAAGACAAAGCCCTGAGCTTGAATTTCCTTGATGGCTTTAACCGGGTCGAAGCGACGTCGATTGCTGTTGGTGCCGGGTTCCATATGGCGAGCGGTGTGGTCAACCACTGCATAAACACCGCCAGGTTTCAGTGCCTGCCAGGCTGCCTGGTTCATGGCCGCACGGCCGCTATCGCTCAGATTGTGATAGTTGCGGAAGGTGAATACGATATCCGCATCTTTAACGCCGATGTCGCTAAAGTTCAGGTCCGAAAAGCGAGCACCGTCCTTGCGGCTGAACTTCGCATCGTTTTTGACGATATTCATCTTTTCAAAACCGGGTTTGCCAGCCAGGGATTTAGCGATACGGCTGGTGCCCAGGGCAGCGTGGAATTCGCCGTTTTCGGCCATAACGGGAACCAGCAGCTTGGTGTACCAACCGCCACCGGGAATAAACTCCACAACTTTCATATTGTCGCGCAGGCCGAAGAACTCCAGGGTTTCTACCGGCATGCGATTGCGATCACGAGCGGTTTCTTTGTCGGTTCGGATTTCAGCTTGCATGGCGGACTGAAGCTTGGCTTTGGTGGCGTCAAAGCTGTCGGCCCACAAGTTGGCGCTAAAGGCCGCGGCGGTGATACAGAGTGCTGATGTCAATCGCATAGTCTATTCCTAATTCGTTCGAGTTATCGTTGTGAATATCCAGCAGCTTCAGGTGGTCAATTCCACCGAAGAAAAAGCAGTCTGGAATCCTATCATCAGGCTTTGTCGAATCCAGAGTGATGACGAAGTTCAATGCGTTGAGTTGAGCGATATGAAGGGTGAATGAAGCGAGGATATATAGATTCCTGAAAAGGATTATTGTTGCGGCTTGATCACCTTTGAATTAGGCTCGTTTTTCTCTGAGGTGTTGCTTGCAACCCCGCTGGATGTCTTGTTGCAAAGGATTTTGTTGATGAAATTGTCGTTTTCTACCCTGGTGGCAGCTGTCAGTGCCGCTGCCGTTATTGCAGGTTTAAGTGCCTGTGAGGTTGTCCCCCGAAAGAAAGGCTACTCAAACCAGCAGGCACTGCCTGAGCAGGTACTGGACCGTTGCGTGCCGGCAACTGAGATTCAGCCAAAGCTCATTGAAGGCAAGTCTCCGATTTATCCCGTGCAAAGGCTAATGGCGCGACAGGCTGGTGTTTCTATTGTTTCGCTGATTGTAACCAGGGAGGGCCGGGTGAAGGATATTCAAGACATTGAATCCAATCATCGGGCCTTCTTCAATCATACAGCCGCCGCTGTTGCGGATTGGCGGTTTGAACCTGCCCGTCAGAACGGCGAAGCGGTAGAAGTCCAATGCAAATTCAAAATGGAGTACGGGCTTAGATAGATCCGAATAAACCCCATTACTTACTGCTTTGTTGAAAACTCATCCAGCGTTGATTGAACTGATCAAAGCTTGACAGTAAGGGCCGGTATTTCTCCTGTGAATGCTCAAGCTCTGACAATGCGTGGCAGCAAGCTTCCAATGTGGAAAGCTGCCCGTCCTTCGGGGCTTTGCGAATACGGTATTGGCTTGTCTGTTCCGGATTCGGAGTAAAACGGGGTAGATTCTGTAATGCCGGGTTCAGCTGCAGCATTTTGTAAGTTTTTCGCCAGGTGCCATCCAACACCCAAAGTCGCAATGGGCGAGCATCGTTTGTGCTGTGCTCAAAGGCTTGGCTGCAATTTGACTCATTATTTTCGGGGTAGAGCAGTACATCCTGAAACGTGCTGCTTTTGATTGCCGGTTCCAGCTCTGGAAACTGCTCACCAATCCATGTGGTGACGTGATGTAAACTGAGTTGTAACAAGATCGCGCTACCCTTCGGGTGCTGACTTTCCCCTGGGTGTTGCAGCAATTGAATGTGTACTTGATTGTCCACTGTCGTTATCAGATCACAGAGGCAGCTGCGCAGGGGGCGGTGGCATTGTGGGCAGCTGGCTCGCTTTTGGGGTTTCTCTGTCATCGAGGATGAATTCTCAAGGCTAACGCTTTCTCTAATGGCATTATGCTAACATAAGCCCGTTACTATCGAAGACGTTTTGGCGACGCAATCACTTTACGGTTATCTATGGAAATCCTTTCGTTTATTAAACTCAATGATGTTTTCGCTTTGCTGTGGTTGTTGAGCTGTTGGTTCGCTTATACCCGTTTTGCAAAAAGGAAAGCCAAAACCACGGACTGTTTGGCCTCAGTGTTGCATCGTTATCGGGTGGATTGGATGGAACGCTTTCTCACTCGCGAACAACGCGTCGGGGATGCGGCTTTGTTGGCCAACATTGAAAGAAATGTGAGTTTTTTCGCGTCGACAACTCTGCTGGTTCTGGCGGGTTTGGTGACCGCATTGGCCGCAGCGGATAAGGTACAGCTAACCCTTGAATTGTTGCCGTTTACGGCTTCGGCAAGTACACAGGAACTCGAACTCAAATTCCTGATTTTAATCAGCATATTTATCTATGCGTTTTTTACGTTTACCTGGTCTCTGCGCCAGTTTGGTTTTGTCTCTGTTTTATTGGGGGCGGCCCCCCAGGCGGAAGATGACGATCAAGACCCTGTTGCCAGAAAACGCTATGCAAAATACACGGCCAAAGTGCTGGATCAGGCCGGCCACAGTTTTAACTACGGATTGCGTTCCTATTATTTTGCGCTCGCCAGCATGGCCTGGTTTATTGATGCGCGTTTGATGGCGGTGTCCGTCACGATCGTGATCGTGGTGTTGTACATTCGCGAATTCCGCTCCAGCAGTCTTTCTGCGATGCTGAGTATTGACGATGGTGAAAACTTAAAACAGAAGGCGCATCCGGGCGAGGGGGCGGAACGCTAGGCTGCTGTTCCTGCGCTTTTTTCTGCATCAGGGCTTTGGCGAATCAAAGCCAGTTTTTCCTGACGTTTTAGCTGTTTGATCGCGTATTCGCGCCTGGCGGCACTGCGTTTGTCATGGGGGTATTCCAACCAGATCACTTTTAGTGGACGGCGTGTCCGGAAGTATTTTGCGCCCTTACCACTACGGTGTTGTTGCCAGCGGCGTAACAGATGATTACTTATGCCGGTGTACAGACTGCCGTCTTCACATTCGATGATGTAGACCCACCAGTTATCTTCAGCCGGCATCGTCCAGATCTTTCAGCAGCAGGTCTTTGGCCTGGTTTAACATGGCTGCGAGATAATCACTGCCACCTTGATCCGGGTGGTTTTTCTGCATCATCTTACGGTGTGCCTGAATAATATCCTCGCGGCTGGGGTTGTCGGTCAGGTTCAGGATTTGCAGGGCCTGTTGTCGATCGATTTGTGATTCGGGGGTGGCTTCCTGGGGCTGGCTTTGATCCATCTGATTGAGCTTGCGCTGCATAAACCACAGACCGAACTGACGAAGGAAGGGAACGCTCAGGGCCAGCAAACCACCAATCCAATGCAAACGCCCGGTAAGTGCCATTGCCACCACGGCAGCAACGGTTGCCCACAGCAGCCAGCTTGTCACCAGGCGTTTGCGCTCGGGCTTTGGGGTGTTAATAAAGCGATTGCGCAGGTACCAGGCCAAAAAAATCAGGGCCAGTAAAGTAATGAGCTTTGCCATGGAGTATCAGCTTCCTAAGTTCAAGCGGGATCAGATCTAAATTTTGCCCCATTGGCTTCTTAAAAACTAGGGCGGGCGTCGATAATGCCCCAGTCCGGTCCAGATTTCTGGCTAGCTTGGTGTGGGTTCGTTGTGGCGGCTTTGATTGGGTGCGGGCGGTTCTGCTACTCGAACACAGTTACGGCCTTCGCGCTTGGCCAGATACAAAGCCTGATCGGCCGCATTGAGCAGATCCAATGGCTGATGTTCGGGGCCGGGAGTTAAACCGCAAACGCCAATACTGATGGTGATGGACAACTCCGTGCCTTGGTAGCGAAGATCATTGTCTTCCACTTTCTGGCGCAGTTGTTCGGCGAGGCGTGAAGCCTGAAGGCTGCTGCTGTCGCTGAGAATGACAATAAATTCTTCACCACCGTATCGGCAGACAATATCACTGCCGCGTTTGAAATGATCCAGCAGGGAATTGGCAATGCTGCGTAATATTTCATCGCCCGCCGAGTGGCCGTGTTGATCGTTAATCAGTTTAAAGTGATCGACATCGATCAGCATCAGGCAGAGGTTTTTCTGATCCCGTCGGGAGCGTTGCCACTCCGATATAAATTGGCGATCGAAGTACATGCGATTAAAGACCGAGGTTAATCCATCCGTTACGGACAAGTCGCGCAGTTCGCGATTGGCCCGGGTCAGTTCTTTTTGTGTGAGCAACAGCTCTTGATTTTTGAGGTGCAAATCCGCAACACGTTTTTGCACCTCATCTGTTAAGCCTTGAGACAAACGAGAGGCCACTTTGCTGGCGCGCGCGAGTTTCTGACTCTGGGTAAGCCCCTGTGCGATGACCAAAAAGACCAAAGAAGCGAGCAAAAACTGATTCTCTGCCATCCAGCCTAAGTATTCTGCCAGCTCCAGATGGACTGCAATCAACAGTGGGGCAATATAAAGGGTTACGCGGCGGGCATACATCAATCGATGGCTCAGCACCTTGTATAGCAGATAAAGTACAAGCAGGTACTGCACCCCGGAGAAGAACAACAAGGCAATAATCCACTCACGGCTGTATTCTGCGGGCAATAAAAAGAAGGGCACACTGAGAACCACCGCGGTGATTAAATTGCCGTTCACAAAACGATGGCTTAAAAAATGCAGACGAAAGCTGTGGTGCACAAAGCCCACGGCGAGGGCGCCGCCAATCATGATTGTGCTGTACAGCAGACTCACCGCCAGACGGTAGCCGGCATCGCTGTTGGGGTTATCAATGTTGATGAAGAAGTTGTCGAGGGCGGCTTTACTTAACGCAATTAGGACGGCTGCGCTGCCAATCCACAGGTAAGACCGATTGCGGCTGCCGGATACCGAGGTACCAATGGCATACAATCCGAAGCTGAAAATAATAGCAACGATAAAGCCCTGGCAAAGGAGCTGCAATTGCTCAAGGCCTTGCAAGGCTTTGTTGTTGCCGAGAACGGGCGTCTGGCAAAGGCCTGGGTTGGGGCTATTGAATCCCGCGCTCTGAATCATCAATTCATAGTGGCTGGGGCCAGGCTTGATGTTCAAATGGGCGTGGAACTGGCCGAGTTCTGCGCGATATTCCGCCGCCTTGGCAGAGACTTTCCCGACCTCCAGAATTGGGTCGAGGTGGCCACTTTCTTGCCCGAGCGGATAAAAATACACTTTGGCGCTGTTACAAACGTGACTCACACTGATGCTCAAATTCTGCCGAAAACTGTCTTCCGGTAATTTAAGGCGCAGGCGATAGGTGCCCACATTGAGGCGCGTACCACTGAGTGCCTGTTGGCTGGCAAAGTAGTGGGGCAAGCTGACAATTTCACGGGACGTGCCCACGTCAGTGCTGCCAGGTTCAAGCAGTTGATTTGGATACCAGCGCCAGTGTTGATCCAGTTTTATGACTCTGAAATCCCATTGGCTGAGATCGACTTCCTGGAAGGGAGCAGTAATTGGAAACGACTCGGAGGAACGAACCTTGGCGTACGGTTGCAGGGTAGCCAGCAGGGCGATAATGATTGCAACCACTAATGGCCAAAGGTCCCTAACCATTACGCTATTTATCCGTATGTCGCTTCTGTGGGAATGGTGATTATTTAAGCAGGAGCGCATCTTGGCATGTCGCGCTTGACTATACAAGAATCAAATGTGAATTGCGTCACATAGAAGGCAGCTTATGCTTTGGTGATAATAAGCGTCAGTGGGCCCTAACTTCGGTGCCTTTTTATACGGCTAAGATTGTCGCTGGCAGGTCAGGGTTTGTCAGGGGTCAGTTCCAAACGCAAACCGAGTGCGGCCAATTGTTCCTGTTCCTGTTTCAGGTTTTTAGTGGTCAGTGGGTGATCAAGGAGATTTTCTACCCACAGCTTGATAGTGTCACCTTCGCGCTGAAGGTGAACATCCAGGGTGAGATCCTGTCGCTTGCGGTGTAACAAAATCGCCAAACGCAGACACAATAAACAGGCGCTCAGGTTTTTCGGCAAATTGTCGGCCAGGGTCAGGGGCAGTTTTTTGCGTTGCAGGCGCAGAAGTTGGGCGATCCAGTGTTGTTCCAGGCGGCTGAATCCGGCCATATCGCTGTGGCGGATCAAATAGTGACCGTGCAGGTGGTAGTCATTGTGAGCAATGGTTAAACCAATTTCATGCACCATTGCGGCCCAATGCAGAAGCTGCGCCGGGCGAATCAGTTTGTGATATTCCTCTTCCAGAGGCAGTTCTCGCAACAAGGCTTGGGAGAATGCGCTGATGCGTTCGGCCTGGGCCAGATCGACACGGTATTGCTTGGTCATTTGCGAGATGGTTTGATCGCGGATATCCCGTTCGCTCAGGCGGCCAACAATATCGTAAATTAACCCTTCTTTTAATGCAGCGTCGGAGACGTGCATGCTGTCGATTTGCAGCTGATCGAAGATGGCCATCAGAATAGCAATACCAGCCGGCAGTACTTCCCTACGCAATTTGGCGAGTTCTCCGGTCGCATTGATGCCGTTCCGCCCTACATCTTTGAACAGGGTTTCCAAACGTTCGCGATCTATATATGCGTTATTGCCGTCAATATAATTGGCGACCGCTTTTACGGTGCCTGACGCACCAAAGCAAATATCCCAACCGCACTGACGATAATTACTGCTGATGACTTCCAGTTCGGCACAGGCGGCGAGATAGGCATTGTTCATCGCTTTCGTTGAACAACCTTCCGCAAAATGACGTTGACTGAAGGTAACGCAGCCGAGGCTGAGACTTTCCAGAAGCAGTGGGGTTTGATGGTGGCCGATAATAAATTCGGTACTGCCTCCACCGATATCCACCACCAGAGTCTGGCCCTGTTGTTGAGGAATGGAATGGCTGACGCCCTGATAAACGAGGCGGGCTTCTTCGTAACCGGAAACGGTTTCGATGGGATGGCCGAGGGCGTCCTGGGCAATCTTTAAAAATTCACTGTTGTCGGCACTGCGCAGCGCCTTGGTGCCAACAGCGCGAACACTGGAGGCCGGGAACTCCGCCAGACGTTCGCGAAAACAGGCCAGACAATCCAGCGCACGTTCCTTCGCATCTTCGGCGAGGTCACCGTCACTGCTGATTCCCCGGGCGATTTGCACCATCTCTTTAACGCGATCAATTACCGTTAAACTGCCGTCCTGTTCCTGGGCGATGATCATGTGAAAACTGTTTGAACCCAGATCAATGGCGGCGTAGTAGCGGGGTGTGTCTGTCATACGGTGTCGTTTGCGTTATCAAGAAAGCGCTTAGGATACTTTGCTGTGCCCCATTTGGCTAATCTCGGACAATCTGTGGGCTCATTTATCGCTTCGGGTTTCAGGTCTTCGAGGATATTAAAGCCCTGCAAAGGGGGAGGTTTCTGTCTATTAAAAACAAACCCGGGAATTGGGGATTACTGTGGCTGTAAGTAGTAAAAATGTCCTAGTTAATATAACGAATTGTGGTACTCTACGGCTCGGCTAGACGAAGAGTTAGCTGTGTACGGCCTTTTATAGGCAGTGCTAAAAAACAAAATACTTAATAGCCCACCTGCAGCGATGAGAAAGCAGCCATTTTATAACGGTGGGTAGCAGTGTATTGGAGTTCCCTTGGCTGAGCTTTCGCAAAAGCGATCAACTGCAGTTCTATCGCTTACTCTGGGCAGCGTGATTATTTGCCTGGCGCTGCTGTTGACCCTGCTCAGTCATAACGCTTTCAATACTCACAGTCAGGATCATCGACAGGCCACCGCCGATGCGCTTCAGCAGCAGGGGCGTCAATCGGCTACCACACAGATAAAGCAGCTGCTCAAAATGGCGGGGCTATCCCTGCAAACCTCTCCCAGACTGCCTTTTTCCTCGAACAAAACCTCAAAACCCATCTCTCTCCAGTATCAGCGTGTTTTTTCTCAGTTTCATGAGCTTGATGTTGTTCAACAGGTTTTTTTAATTGACCAGCAACATACGATTTTGCTTCCCCAGGAATTTGCTGGACAAAACTTGAGCGAGTTGTTGCACGGGAAATATTCCAACCTGATGACGTTGGATAATGGTCAGCAATTTGCCAAAGATCAGGAACAGCGCCTGCTCCTGCAAGCGGTTGATAAACTGGGGCAAGGATTGTTGAACCTGGCGATCGAATTCAACTTAAGCTCGCTACCGGCAAATGCGGTTGATGTTGAAAGCCCGCCTGAAGTCAGTCTGACCTGGTGGGCTTTGCTGATTATGTTTGCAATGTGCCTGGCGGCGGTGGCTTATTTTTCCTGGGTTTTGTCCCGCAGTGAGCATGCTTCACTAAGTACTTTACGCCGTTATGCCCAAACTCTGGCCAAGGGGGATTATTTTTCGACTTTAAAGTTGAATAGCCGGGACCCCCTGAGCGACATGGCGTCGGCCCTGCAAAAAATTGGCGAGCATTTACACGAACAGCAACGTCGCCTGATTCGTTTGAGTTACCGGGACAGTTTAACCGGCTTGGCGAACCGACATCAGTTTTTTAAATGGCTGGCAGAGCAACTGAAACACAATCAGGTCAGTGGCCAGCCCTTCGCATTACTGATCATCGATCTTGATCAGTTTAAACGCGTCAATGATTCTTTGGGACATGAGATTGGCGATGAGATTTTATTGGAAGTGGCGGGGCGCTTACGACAGGTCATCACCAGCTTTCATCGTGATTGTGCCGAAGATGAGTTGGCCTATCTGGCCCGTTTCAGCGGAGATGAGTTCGGTATTCTACTGCCCAAAATCGATGGCGGTCACGATGCGATTTTACTCGCTCAGCGCATTCAGGCAGCCATGCTGGAACCTCTGCATAATGGCGAGCATGTGTTGCACCTGGGGGCGAGCATCGGCATTTGCCTTTGTCCAGAAGATGGCAAAACACCGGCACTGTTATTAAAAAATGCCGAGATGGCCATGTATCAGGCCAAGGCCGCAGGGCCGAATAATTTTCAGTTTTTTGCCGAGTTTATGAGTCTGTCGGCGATCAAACGACTCAATGTGGAAGTCGAACTGCAGCACGCGTTTGACAATAAAGAACTGCGTTTATTTTATCAGCCCAAGTTTGATGTTCGCCGTCGTCAAATGGTCGGCAGCGAAGCTTTGTTGCGTTGGCAGCACCCTCAGCGTGGTTTGATTGGCCCGGATTATTTTCTGGAGGTGGCCGAACAAACTGCGTTGATTGCGCAAATCGGGCGCTGGGTAACCCGGGAGGTCTGTCGCCAGTTAAAAGAATGGCAGGGCAGTGATCTGGGTAATTTACCCGTGGCGCTGAATATCTCCGCCGCTGAATTTCAGCTGCGCGATGTGGTGGGTGATTTGCGAGACAGTTTGCACCGTTACCAGCTCGATCCGGGTTTGCTGCAAATGGAAGTGACGGAAACCACCATTGCCAGCCAGGAAGATAAAATTGGCCGCGACCTCACCGCCATTCGCCGTCTGGGGGTGAAAGTGTGGATTGATGATTTTGGCACCGGCTATTCCTCTCTGGGTTATCTCAGACGCTTCTCCGTTGACGGGGTAAAAATCGACCGCAGCTTTGTTCACGAAGTGGCTCATAATCCTGCCGATGCGGCCCTGTGCAGTGCCATTGTCGCAATGGCCAGCCAACTGCAACTTGATGTTGTCGCCGAAGGGGTTGAAGAGCGGGAACAATTTAACCTGCTGCTTGAATCCGGTTGCTCCCAAGCTCAGGGCTTTTTCTACGCTCGGCCAATGTCGCCGGATGTTTTGCACAAACAGGCCGGGCAATTATTGCAATTGAGCGCCCATGGCAACTTACAATCGGTTCTGTTGGATGAGGTGTCGGACTCCGGGGAAGGGTCTTCCTCGGATTGCTTTGCTTAGTTGCCGCGCACTCCCGGGCCGAGTATCACTTTAGGCTTTGCCAGCGCCCCGTTTTTTGGGACAATAGGCCATAACTAGCCTGATATATCCCCACAATGACTGTACCTATTTCCAGCAATTCGCCAGGTCCTATTGCGGCCCCTGGTCTTTTCTCTTATCCAAAATACTGGGCAGAGTGCTATGGCACCGCGCCGTATTTGCCCATGTCTCGCGCCGAGATGGATGAACTGGGCTGGGACAGCTGCGACATTATCATTGTGACCGGTGATGCCTATGTCGATCATCCCAGTTTCGGAATGGCGGTAATCGGCCGTTTTCTGGAGTCCCAGGGGTTTCGTGTGGGTATCATTTCCCAGCCGGACTGGACTTCCGCTGAGCCGTTTAAAGCCTTGGGTAAACCGAACCTGTTTTTCGGTATTACCGGCGGCAATATGGATTCGATGATCAATCGTTACACCGCTGATTTGAAAGTGCGTAACGATGATGCCTACACCCCGGATGCGGAGCCTGATAAGCGCCCGGATCGTGCGGTGATTGTGTACAGCCAGCGCTGCAAAGAAGCCTACAGTGATGTACCGCTGGTGTTAGGCGGCATTGAGGCGAGCTTGCGTCGTATTGCGCAATACGACTATTGGAGTGATGAGGTTCGTCGATCGGTTTTGTTCGATGCGGCCGGTGATATTTTGCTGTATGGCAATGCCGAGCGCGCCCTGGCTGAAGTTGCTCATCGACTTTCAGCCGGTGAGCCGGTATCACAACTCGACGATGTTCGCGGTACCGCAGTGGTGCGTAAGGCACTGCCTGAAGGCTGGCTGGAAATTGATTCCACGCGAATTGATTGGCCAAAAAATATCGAAAGTCTGGCCGAAGCGTACGGAAAAAGCCCGTACGATTATGAAGAGCCCGGCGAGTGTGCGGTTGGTAAAAGCGGGGAAGAACCCCCGGCTGCGGATAAAGCCGAACCGATTCGAATTATTCCCATGCCATTACAGGCTGAAGCACGGGAAAGTAATAAGCCGTCCTATATTCGTTTGCCGTCGTTTGAAAAGGTGAAATCAGATTCTGCCTTGTACGCCCACGCTTCCCGGGTTTTGCACCAGGAAGCCAACCCGCATAATGCGAGAGTGTTGGTACAACGTCATGGTAAACAGGAACTGTGGGTAAACCCGCCACCGATTCCACTGAGCACAGAGGAAATGGATGCGGTATTCGGTTTGTTTTTCCAGCGTCGTCCGCACCCGGTATACGGTGACGCGAATATTCCCGCCTATGAAATGATTAAAACGTCGGTGAATATCATGCGTGGCTGCTTTGGTGGCTGCAGCTTCTGTTCCATTACCGAGCATGAAGGGCGAGTGATCCAGAGTCGTTCACAGGAGTCTGTGATTCGTGAGCTGGAAGATATTCGCGATAAGGTACCGGGCTTTACCGGGCAGATTTCTGATCTGGGTGGTCCCACTGCCAATATGTATCACCTGAATTGCAAGAGTGACGAGATTCAGGCGAGCTGCCGTCGCCTGTCCTGCGTTTTTCCGGGCATTTGTAAAAACCTGAAAACCTCGCATAAGCAAACGACAGAACTGTATCGCAAGGCGAGAGCCATTCCCGGCATTAAAAAGGTCGCCATTGCATCCGGCTTACGCTACGACCTGGCCGTAGAAGATCCTGAGTACGTAAAAGAACTTGTGACCCACCATGTGGGTGGCTATCTGAAGATTGCGCCGGAACACACCGAAGACGGGCCGCTGAACCAAATGATGAAGCCCGGCATTGGTACCTACGATGCTTTCAAGAAAATGTTCGAGAAGTTTTCAAAAGAAGCCGGGAAGAAACAGTATTTGATTCCCTACTTTATTGCCGCACATCCCGGCTGTGAAGACGAGGATATGCTGAATCTCTCACTCTGGCTCAAGCGCAATAAATTCAGGGTCGATCAGGTGCAAACCTTCTACCCATCACCTATGGCACTGGCCACGGCGATGTACTATGCCGAACGCGATCCGCTGAAAAAATTGAGTTACAAAGGGCGTAAGCTCTATGTACCGAAAGACTACAAGCAGCGCCGTTTGCAAAAAGCCTTGCTGCGTTACCACGATTCCAAAAACTGGGATCTGTTGCGCGATGCGGTAAAAGAGATGGGCCGGGAAGATGTGATTGGCAATGGCCCGGAACATCTTATTCCAACCCGCGACGGTGCCCGTACCCAACAGCGCCGAGGGCAGTATCAGAAAGCTCGTGGTGGACAATGGGATAAACGCCCGGCCGGACAGCGCAAATCGGCCTCGGGCGGCCATTCCAGCAATGGCCCCAAGGCAGCGGCCAATGGCAGAAACCGATCCAAACCTGGGGCAAAGGCCGGCGGTAAGCCGGGCTCCAGACCCGCCAGACCTCGCCCCGGTAAGCGTTAGGGGCAGTAGCCTGAGTCTCAAAGGTATCCCTATTTGATACCTTTGAGGCTGAAAATTGCGACTTCCGTCTTTAAAGGTTGCATAGTCTGCAACCTTCTTTCAAGCTAGCCCTCAAATTGTTCATCATTTTGAATGAGTTGAGGTAGCTATGTCCCAGACCCAAGCCATTGTTGATAGCCTGAAACGCGAACTCAAAGCCCAGGGTAAAACCTACGCCCATGTGGCCAAGGCCCTGGAGTTGAGCGAGGCCAGTGTGAAGCGTTTGTTCTCCTCGGCCAATCTGTCCCTGCACCGCCTCGACAGCCTTTGTGAGCTGCTGGGCATGACCGTTGCTGAACTGACGAATAAAGCCCAGGGGCAGCAAGCCATCAGTCAGTTGAGTCAGGAACAGGAACAAGAGCTGGTGGATCAACCCAAGTTGTTGTTGGTTGCCGTTTGCGCCCTGAACCGCTGGCAGTTCCACGAAATCGTGGGCACCTACCAGCTGAGCGGTGCTGAATGTGTTCAGCTGCTGGCCAAGCTGGATCGCCTACGCTTGATTGAGTTGTTGCCCAATAATCGAATTAAATTACTGGTTGATCGCGGTTTCCGCTGGTTGCCAAATGGCCCGATTCAGCAGTATTTTCGTCAACAGATTCAGTCGGATTATTTTGCGGCTGATTTTGATGGTCCCGGTGAATTGATGTTGTTCCAAAATGCGATGCTATCACCGAGTGCAAATGCGATTATGCAGCGTAAAATAGAAAGCCTGGCGCGCGAGTTTAACCAGCTGGCCGAAGAAGATAAAAATTTGCCACTGGACGAGCGCTTTGGCAGTAGCCTGATGTTGGCGATACGACCCTGGGAAGTGCAGAGCTTTCAGCGTTTGCGCCGTCCGGGCACCGGTAAACAATTTCCCACTGCCTGAGGCCATCTCAGCGAAAATTATGAAACAAGGAGCTAGCATGTCGAGCCACAGCAGTCAGTTTCAACTTTTGGGGCAAAAACGTTTTTTGCCTTTATTCCTTACCCAGTTCTTTGGGGCGTTTAACGACAATGTATTTAAAAATGCCTTGATCGTGCTGCTGGTATTCAGCATCGGGCAGAACAGCGAGCAGATGGCGGTGCTGAGTAACCTCGCCGCTGGTTTATTTATTCTGCCTTTCTTTCTGTTTTCGTCGTCTGCTGGTCAGTTGGCGGACAAATTCAATAAGGCAGCTTTGATCCGCTGGATTAAGGCCTTCGAAGTGGTCATCATGGGTTTTGCGGCCTGGGCGATGTGGCAAAACAGTGTGCCGGCCATGATGAGTGTGCTGTTTATGCTGGGCTTTCAATCGGCCATGTTTGGCCCGGTAAAGTATGCGATTCTTCCCCAAGCTCTGCATGAAACCGAATTGGTGGGTGGTAACGCTCAGATTGAAATGGGCACGTTCAGTGCAATTTTATTGGGCACGGTTTTAGGGGGTGTTCTGGCCAACAGCGAGCAGGCCACGCTATGGGTGTCCATTGCAGTCATTGCCGTTTCCCTGGTCGGCTTTATGAGCAGCCTGTTTATCCCTAAAGTGCCTGCGTCGAATCCAGAACTGAATTTCAACTGGAACCCTCTGAGTCAAACCCTGCGTGTGATTAAAATGGCACGTGGCAACCGGGTGGTCTTCCTTTCGATACTTGGTATCTCCTGGTTCTGGTTTATTGGTGCTGCTTACCTGACTCAACTGCCGGTATTTACCAAAGACGTTCTGGGTTGTGATCCAACGGTGGTGACCTTTCTGCTGTGTGTGTTTACTGTGGGTGTTGCATTGGGGTCTTTGCTGTGTGAAAGAATGTCGGGCCATAAAGTGGAAATGGGGCTTGTACCGTTTGGCGCGGGCGGCATCAGCTTATTTGGCATTCACAGTTATTTTGCAGCGATGGGTTTTACGGCACTCGATAACGGTGATTTTCTGCAATTCCTGATGGCCCCGGGCAGTTTTCCGGTGATCATCGATTTAATGATGATTGGTGTGTTTGGCGGTTTTTACATCGTGCCTCTGTACGCTGTGATTCAAATTCGTTCAGAAGAGAAAACCCGCGCTCAGATGATCTCGGTAAACAACATCATGAACGCCTTGTTTATGGTGGGCTCCGCATTGATGGGTGTTGTGTTCCTGGCCGTACTGGATCTCAGTATTCCTTACTTCCTGTTGACCATTGCCTTGATGAACATTGGTATTGCTCTGTTTATCTTCTATCAGGTACCAGAATTCACCATGCGATTTCTGGTCTGGATTCTCAGCCACACCATGTATCGTGTGAAACATAAGGATCTGGATAAAATTCCCGAAAAAGGTGCTGCAATTATTGCCTGCAACCACGTCAGTTATATGGATGCCTTGTTGCTGGCGGGTGCTGTACGTCGTCCTATCCGCTTTATCATGTTCAAGCCAATTTATGACTTGCCGGTATTGAATTTTATCTTCCGCACCGGGCGTACGATTCCAATCATTTCCCAGCACGTCGATAAAGAAGCGTATGAGCGCGCCTTTGATGAAATCTCGGAAGGCCTGGAAGCGGGTGACCTCCTGTGCATCTTCCCCGAAGGCAAGCTGACCGAAACCGGTGCTGTCAATGAGTTTAAAACAGGCATTGAGCGGATTCTCGAACGCAACCCGGTACCTGTCGTGCCGATGGCATTGAAAGGGTTGTGGGGCAGTTTCTTCAGCCATAAAAATGGCCAAGCCATGTTGTCCTGGCCGCGTCGCTTCTGGTCTAAAGTAGAAGTGGTTGCGGGTAATACCGTCGCTGCCGAGCAAGCCAGTGCTGAAGGGTTGGAAGAGGCGGTTAAAGGCTTGAGAGGGAATGCGGCTTAGTGGTTTTGATGATTACGGATTCTTGTATTTGATAGTCTCAATTATTTGATTGTCTCTATACAGTGACAAGCTAGAGGGCAGGATGGGTTTAAAGCCATTAATCCTGCCTTGTTTTCACGAATGAGTTCTGGAGGCCTTGATTCTTTTCTTTCCCTATCCACTTCCCGAATGTCGTCTTTAACCCTAGTGCGCTAAAAAGTTTAATGAGAGTCTAGGCTGAACACTACGATCGTATAGGATTCAGCAGAGAGAACTCAGCATGCCATCCCAAATTGTTTTTGCCGGTCAGGCATTATCAGAAACTTCCTTTCTCAGCGGCGTAAAAAAGATCGCTTCCGTATTGGTGGCCAACGGCGTTCGGCCGGATGATGCGATTGCCATATTGATGCGCAACGAGCCAATGTATCTGCAAATCATCGAAGCCTGTCGCTATGTTGGCGCGCGCTATGTGGCCTTGAACTGGCATGGTTCTGCGGCTGAAATCGCGCATATTCTGGAAGACTCCAAGGCGAAGGTTTTACTAGGCCACAGAGATTTACTGAATGTTTTAAGTGAACACACAGTGTTTAGGGAGCAAATCGCCGGTATCGCTGTGTTGGCGCAAGCGACGCCACGATCAATTATTGAAAGGTATGAGCTGGGAACGGTTACCGAGGAAGGAGGGTATCAAAATCTCCATGCCGCAATCGAGGCAGCTGAAGAAATCGCTTCTGCACCCCAAAAGGTTCGAGGTTTGTTTGCGTACACCTCAGGCAGCACTGGGCGCCCGAAAGGGATTGTGCGCCCCAGTCATCCCGACGCGCCTGATCGCTATATGATGTACCAAATGTTGGCTCAGGGGTTTATGTTCCTCCAGCCGGGCGACAAGTTTTATATGGCCGCGCCGATGTATCACAGCGCACCGAACACGCTCAGTCTGTCTGCGTTGTCGGCAACCGACGTCGATATTTACATCGAGTCCCAGTTTGACCCGGAAGATTTTCTCAAAATCGTTGAACGCGAAAAAATCACTCACGCGTATATTGTCCCCACTATGATGATTCGTCTGCTGAAGCTGCCTCAAGAAGTCAGAGAACAGTATGATGTCTGCAGTCTGCGTTATTCCGTTTCTACCGGATCGCCATGTCCAGTGGACGTAAAACAAGCCATGATTGATTGGTTTGGGCCGATCTTTTACGAAAGTTATGGTGCCAGCGAATTAGGTTTTATGACGTTGATCAGCGCGACAGAGGCCCTGGAAAAACCCGGATCGGTTGGTCGTGCCCGGGAAGGAACGGCCATTAAAATTCTCAATGATGAACTCCAGGAGCTTGGGCCGGGGGAAACTGGCACCATCTATATTCACTCCATGCTGGCTTCGGGTTTTGGCTATACCAATAGTGAAGGTGATCTGACTGATCAGGAGTTGGGTGGCTTTGCAACGGTCGGCGATGTGGGTTATCTGGATGATGAGGGGTTTCTGTTTATCAGCGACCGTAAAAAAGAGATGATCATTTCCGGCGGTGCCAATATTTTTCCTTCAGAAATTGAAGCTGAAATACTGCGCTTGCCACAGGTGCTCGATTGCGCGGTTTTCGGTGCTCCCGACGAAGAGTTCGGTGAAAAAATTGTCGCTGCGGTTCAGTTACAAGACGGTCAGGTACTGAGTCTGGGTGAACTGCAACATGCTCTTGAGGGCCAATTGGCACGATTTAAAATGCCCAGAAAACTCGATGTTCATGAGGCTTTGCCACGGGAAGACAGCGGTAAGATTTTTAAGAAGCGTCTAAAAGACCCGTATTGGGAAGGCGCGGGGAGACAGATTTAGTCGTCGCACATTGTCGTTGAAGTGCTGATGCCTAGGTGCTCATTTCTAGGTTCGGGGACCTGACGCAAAGCTCGGGCCTAAGCCCGAACGTTATCTGGATTCGGAGCCGGAAAGGCCGCTTAGGCGGCCAAAGTAAACGATAAGAAGAAGCCTGCAATGCAAGCGCTCATCAGGTTTGCCATAAAGCCACCGATAACCGCCTTCAAGCCCAGTTTGGCAACATCCTGGCGACGTTCCGGTGCAATCGTACCGAAGCCACCCAGCAAAATACCGATCGAAGAGAAGTTCGCAAAGCCACAGAGTGCAAACGTGATTACCGCCTGACTGTATGGACTCAATTGCTCTTTAATCTCAGCGAAATTTGCATAGGCGATAAACTCGTTCAATACGAGCTTCTGACCAATCAGACTGCCAGCGGTAATCGACTCTTCCCAGGGCACACCCATCAGCACCGCCACAATGCGGAAGACATGACCAAGAATCCATTCCAACGATAATTGCTCGACACCGATCCAGCCGCCGACGGCACCCAAAATACCATTCAGCATGGCGATCAGCGCGATAAACGCAATCAACATGGCGCCGATGTTGGCGGCCAGAATCAGACCTTGTGAGGTACCACTGGCGGCGGCATCGATCACGTTCACATAACTTTCTTTAAAAATCTCGCCATTTTCAGATTCTGCATCCAGCTCTTCAGTTTCCGGCTCCAGCATTTTGGCCATCAACAGCGCACCCGGTGCGGCCATAAAGCTGGCGGCCAACAGATATTTCAGCTCAACGCCCAGGCCAACGTAGCCGGCCAATACCGAACCCGCTACCGTTGCAGTACCACCCACCATCACGGCGAACAGTTGGGAGCGGCTAAGAGTAGGGATGTAAGGTTTGATCGTCAGAGGGGCTTCGGCCTGACCGATAAAGATATTCGCGGCGGCAACCATGGACTCGGGGCGACTGGTACCCAGTAACTTGCGCAGACCGCCGCCAATAATACGGATCACCCAGATCATCACGCCCCAGTGATACAGCACCGCGACCAGGGCAGAGAAGAAGATGACCACCGGCAAGACGTGAAAGGCAAAGATAAAGCCCATCTTCATGCGACCAAGGTCACCGAACAAAAACTTGATGCCGTCTTGGGCGTAGTTCAAAACACTGGAGACGGTTTCAGACAGGCTGGCCAGCATGGTTTGGCCAAAAGGCACATAAAGCACCAAGGCGCCCAAAGCGACCTGGGTTAAAAAAGCGGCGACAACCGTGCGCCAACTGATGGAGCGGCGGTTTTTGGAAAATGCAAAAGCAACGGCCAGCAGGCACAGCATGCCTACCAGAGGTATCAAAGAAGTCAAAGGACGCTCCTTGGCTGTTATTTGATCTTATAAGTGAGCCTTGTTAGCTCGGTGCCTGCGTGCCAACCACAGTAGCGAGGTGGTCACGAAGTAATGCCAGGCTGCGTCCCGGCTTTGACGTGCCAGATAATACCACATCCGCGTGCTGGCGTGAGGGCAGAATAAAGGCTTCGGCCATAGGGCGCACCGTGGCCTGGTATTGACTGAGAACGGAGGCCATATCACGTCCGCGTTGGTGGATATCCCGTTCCAAACGTCTAATTAAACAGATATCAATGGGCGCATCGACATAGATGTTCAAATCGGAGAAATCCCGTAGCTTGGCTTGGGAGAGCAACAAAATGCCTTCCACGATAATGATCTTGCTGGGCTTCAGGGTTTTGACCTGATCGCTGCGGGTGTGTTGGCAAAAGTCGTAGACTGGCATGTCGACACTTTGACCCGACTGGAGTTGCTGTAACTGGGTTAACAGTAGTTCATGCTCAAAGGCGCTCGGGTGATCGTAATTCTGTTCACAGCGTTCCTCGAAGGGTTTATCGTTCTGATCCCGATAATAGTTATCTTCGTGGATGATATTTATACAGTCCGGCCCGAGTGATTCACTCAGGGTTTCGGCGAGGGCCTCGCTCAGGGTCGATTTACCTGAACCGGAGGGCCCGCTAATCAGAATAATGGTTGAACGCATTGGGCAATTTCTATCGTCTAAGTGGAGAGGCCGCACTATAGCAATACAGACGCTGCAATTCACGCGTCATAGAACAAATAAGCTGCCAAAACTATTGGCCAAACACTGAAGGGGATTAATGAGATGAAACGTAAATTATTGGCTTGCGCCATTGCTCTGGCGGCCACCGCCTGTAGCGGTCCACAAGTTGGCAGTGGCGAAAAAACAGCCAGTGCTGATACCGAAGTTCAGGCCCAGCAAGTGGCCATGAAATCCGGTATTGATACCAGCGGTATGGACAGGAGCGTACGAGCTGCTGATGACATGTTCCGCCACACCAACGGTCATTGGGTAGACAGTCACAAGATTCCAGACGACAAGTCTCGCTGGGGTACCTTTAACGTCCTGGCTGAAAACAGCAAATCGCAAATTCGAGCGATTATCGAAGAAGTCTCCAAAAAGGCCGATTCCGAATCGGGCCAGCAAATCGGCAATCTTTACAACAGTTACATGAATGAAGCCCTGGTCGATGAGCTGGGCATGAAGCCCCTGCAAGCAGAATTCGCCGCCATCGACAATATCCAGAACAAAGGCGATGTGGTGAAGTACTTTGCCCAGGCCGGGATCATGAGCGACACCTCGCCAGCGGCCTTCTGGGTTTACGCCGACAAGAAAGATCCCAACACCAATGTTGTGTATCTGGTTCAAGACGGACTGGGCTTGCCTGATCGCGACTACTATTTCGACGATACTGAAAAAGCCCAAAAGACCCAGGCTAAATATCAGGAGTACCTGAAATCCCTGGCAGACTTAGGCGGCCTGAAAGGCGATACCACCAAGGTATACGCTCTGGAAAAAGCCATGGCGGAACATCACTGGACCAAGGTGGAAAACCGTGACAGTGAAAAAACCTACAACCGCCTCAGCAATGAAGAAATCAACGGCTGGATGGGTGATATCGGCGTTGATGCCTGGCAGGGTTTCCTGAAAGCCGCAGGTGTTGCCGGGCAGAAAGAATACATTGTCTATCAGCCCAGTTACCTGCAAGCCTTGCCCAAGATTGTGAAAGATACCGATCTGGCGACCTGGAAGCTGTATTTTAAACTGCATTTGATGGACAGCTACGCCGCTGAGATGCATAAGGCCTTGTTTGATGCTCGCTTTGCATTCCGCAGCGCCCATTTATACGGTGTAAAAGAGCCGAGTGCTCGTTGGAAGCGTGCTGTGAGTGCCCTGAATAATAACCTTGGTGAATTGCTGGGGCAGGAATACGTTGCTCGCCATTTCCCGCCGCAAGCCAAGGCCCGTATGAAAACTCTGGTTGAGAATCTGATTGCCGCCTACGGTGTATCCATTGACAACCTTGAGTGGATGGGTGATGAAACCAAAGTCGCGGCGAAAGACAAGCTGGGTAAATTCCGTACCAAGATTGGCTATCCCGACAAATGGCGCGATTACAGTGCCCTGAGTTTGAAAGCGGATGAGCTGGTGGGCAATCTGCAACGCGCACGCAAGTTTGAACACGATTATATGATCGATCAGTTGGGCAAGCCGGTAGACCGTGAACGTTGGGGTATGAGCCCGCAAACTGTGAATGCCTACTTTAATCCGATTCTGAACGAAATCGTTTTCCCTGCCGCAATTTTACAGCCGCCGTTCTTTAATCTTGAAGCGGATGATGCCGTAAACTATGGGGCCATCGGTGCAGTTATCGGTCACGAGATTGGTCACGGCTTTGACGACCAGGGTTCGCGATATGATGGTGATGGGTATCTGCGCAACTGGTGGACTGAAGAAGATCTGGCCAAGTTTAAAGATCGCACCAAGAAGTTGATCGACCAGTACAATAAATTCGAACCACTGCCCGGCGAACACGTTAACGGTGAGTTAACCATTGGTGAAAACATCGGTGATCTCGGTGGTTTGAGCATTGCCTATAAAGCCTACAAGGCGTCATTAAAAGGCAAGCCATCCCCGATGATTGATGGATTTACTGGTGAGCAGCGTGTGTTTCTGGGATGGGCGCAAGCCTGGCGCAGTAAAGCGCGTGAAGAGTATCTCAGCAAGCAGCTGAAAACCGATCCGCATTCGCCAGCTTTGTATCGTGTTAACGGTGTAATGCCAAACATCGATGCTTTCTACGAAGCCTTTGATGTGAAACCGGGCGATGGCATGTACCTGCCACCGGAAGAACGCGTTTCCATCTGGTAACACGATCTTGTTATCTGGCTGCATTTGAGCTGGATCAAAAAAACCGCCGATTTCCCGGCGGTTTTTTTATGTCTGGGTTTTTTGATTTATCGAGACGACAATTTGTGCTTACGGCCTTCCAGAGCAGGCTTTCTATTGTTTAAACCTTTTTACTCTGTTTTTAATTCAAAAAGTTGTTTGTTTTTCAGGCTTGCCAGAAATTATGAAAGAAATATTAAAGCTGAAGTGACGGTCTTGGCAGTTGTTCTGTGATTTTATCGACGAAAACCGTCAAAATGTTGAGTAAACCTGCTCGATAAAATTTTATTTTCCACTAAACTAGTGAGTAGATAATGTTTGAAGCTCGATAAAGAAATTGCATTTTAATTTAATCAATTTGGATCAATTTAAAGTGCCTAACTAGTTTTAGTGATTTTTCTTTTTCGCTCTGTTTATTTTTCTTCAGACATTTATACTGAGTTTACAACTTAAAAATCAAAATCAGTTAATGCTTTTTGTTTTTCAGGTTGACAAGTTTGTATGGAAACTCGCGGCGTTTGGGTCAAATCGTAAGCAAGGAAGTGTTGAGGTCGATTTGCAGTAAGGAGATTGGCAGGATGCTGATCACACCGGTTTACCGGTTAGGACAGGAAAACCGAACGTCGCACTATTTTTCTTTAATGCCCTCTGATTTTTTGCCCCTGGTCTTGATTGCCTCTTGCCTTCATATCGGCAAGGTTTCAATTTGATACTTCGTCAATGATGCCCATCCCTGGGCGGTATGATGTGCTCGTGTTTTACATCATGGCGTCTATTCAGAAGCTTCGTAAATCGCGTAGAATTTTTGAGCGTGGCCAATACTTTCCCAAGTGCCTTTGAAGCCTGCCGGAATGGCAAATGCGTCACCGGCTTTTACGGTTTCGCATGTTCCGTCTTCACTGCAAATGATCGCTTCACCGCTGATCATGTAGCAGAACTCATCTTCGCTGTATTCAATATTCCATTTGCCTTCCTCCGAGCGCCACACCCCACAGAAAAAGTTTTCAGCGTTGTTGGTGAACATATTGTGGGTTTCCTGCATGGGCTGGCCGCTGATCAGCTTGGCGGGGGCAATAGGGCTGTTTTCGCCGCCAGCACTGGAGGCCGGCATGCGCAAAATGGATATGGACATGGTACTAATCTCAAAGTTGAATGATGATTCGGTAATTTAATGGCTCGAAGATTCCAGGTCAAGGCGGTTATACTGGCGCTTTCAAGATAACGCCCCATCCAATCGACAAATCAGGCCCGAATTCTTAATGAGCACCATTATTTGCCAGCGTCCCTCCAGCCCCAGTTCGGCATTGCAGCAGTCCGATCTTCCGGTTTTATTACAGCGCATATACGCCAGTCGCGGAGTTGAGCAACTGGAGGAGCTGGAGTTACAACTGGCGAAGTTGCCCCAGCCAACACTGCTAAAGGGCATAGAGCAGGCCGTGGAGCGTTTATGGCACGCACTGCAAAAGCAGGAGCGGGTGTTGATTGTTGGTGATTTCGATGCCGATGGTGCGACCAGCACGACCGTGGCTATGCAGGCTCTGCAGGCGATGGGCCTGCACCATATCGACTTTCTGGTTCCCAATCGCTTTGAGTATGGCTATGGCCTGACTCCGGAAATTGTGGAGGTTGCCGCCAGTGCCAGTGACAAGCCCGATCTTCTGATCACTGTGGATAATGGCATTTCCAGTGTGCAGGGGGTTGCACGCGCCCGCGAGCTGGGCATGGATGTTCTGGTCACAGATCATCATTTGCCCGGTGATGAGATTCCCGCTGCAGTTGCGATTGTGAACCCGAACCAGCCTGGCTGTGAATTCCCGAGTAAAAATCTCGCCGGAGTGGGGGTGATTTTCTATGTGATGTTGGCTTTACGCAAACATCTGAGGGATGTGCAGTGGTTTACGGATCAGAGCATTCCTGAACCGAATCTGGGTTCGTTATTGGATCTTGTGGCGCTGGGCACGATTGCCGATGTGGTCACTCTCGATCATCCCAATCGTATTCTGGTGCAACAGGGGCTGGCTCGAATTAGAGCGGGGCAGTCTCGCCCGGGTATTCAGGCCTTATTGAATGTTGCCGGGCGACCCTGTGACAAAATCAGCTCGGTGGATTTGGGGTTTGTTTTGGGGCCACGTTTGAATGCGGCCGGGCGTCTGGATGATATGAGTCTGGGAATCGATTGTTTGATGGCGCCTAATGAGGGGCATGCTGCGGAACTTGCGACACAGCTGGACGATTTAAATCGCGATCGAAAAAGTATCGAGCAATCCATGCAGAAGCAGGCGCTCAATACTCTCAGCCAAATCAATCTTGATGAACATGAAATGCCCTGGGGCCTGAGCCTCTATCAGGCCGATTGGCATCAGGGGGTTATTGGTATTCTGGCTTCGCGCATTAAAGATAAATATCACCGTCCGGTGATTATGTTTGCCGATGAGGACAGCGATGCGGGAACGATCAAGGGATCGGCACGCTCCATCGCGGGGCTGCATATCCGTGACGCACTGGATACGGTTGCCGCTCGCAACCCCGGCTTGCTAAACAAATTTGGTGGGCATGCCATGGCAGCGGGCATGAGTTTGGACAAAAATCGTTTTGAAGATTTCCAGAAAGCTTTCGATGATGTGGTGAGAGAGCAGTTGAATAGCGATGATCTGCAGGCAAAGATCATTAGCGATGGTGCCTTGTCCCACAGTGAACTCAGTATGCCGGTTGCTGAAATGTTGCAGGCCGCCGGCCCCTGGGGCCAGAATTTTCCAGAGCCGAGTTTCGATGGGGAGTTTTATCTGGTGAATCAGCGGATTGTGGGTGATCGCCATTTGAAATTTACTGTGAGCCTTGAGGCCGGGGGACAGCAGTTAATTGATGCTATTGCGTTTAACGTCGATACCGATCAATGGCCCAACTATCGCGCTGAGCGTCTGCACCTTTCCTTTAAACTCGACGTCAATGAATTTCGCGGACGACGCAGTCTGCAATTGTTGGTGAACCATATTGAGGTGTTATAAGCCGCTCCACTGTAAAAAACGGTAATGCCTCTGGAGCCTCTTGTGGTAATCCGATTAAAGTTCAGCAACAGTCCGGTGTTTAAACCGGGCCACGATAACAATAACGAATACGGAACTGCACATGAAAATATTTCTTACCGGAGCCTCGGGCTTTGTGGGCAAAGCGGCTTTGGCAATGCTGGTGGATCGCGGGCATGAAGTTGTCGCTATGTCACGCCGTGCCGAAAGTGATCAGTTAATCAAATCCCTCGGAGGGCGTCCTGAACGTTGCGATCTTGAGTCTATCAAGGCCGAACACCTTGGTGATTGTGAACTGGTGATTCACAGTGCCGCTTATGTGGAAGCCTGGGGACCAAAAGATGCCTGGTTTAAGGCCAATGTTCTGGGCACGGAAAATGTGCTCAAGGCGGCCAAGCAAGCCGGCGTAAAACGGTTTATTCATATCGGAACCGAAGCCGGTTTGGTGCATGGGCAGGATCTTTTCAAGGCGGATGAACATTATCCGCTTGCTCCGGATTCTCCGTACCCCTATTGCGCCAGCAAGGCTCAGGCTGAACAGAGCGTAATGGCCGCCAATAGCGCTGAAATGACTTGCCTGGTGATTCGTCCCCGTTTGATCTGGGGGCCGGGTGATCAAACCCTGCTGCCGGCCATTGAGCAAATGTGCGAACGCAATGCCTGGGTATGGATCAATCACGGCAAAGCCATGACGTCTTCTACCCATATTGATAACTTGATTCACGCTATTGAACTGGCGTTGACGAAAGGCGAGGGTGGCGAGGCCTACTTTGTACTGGACGATGCGGATCACAGTCTGCGGCAGATGATTGAGGGAATGGCGGCCAGTAAAAACCTTGAATTGGGGAATAAGAATTTGCCGCTCTGGTTTGCTGAAGCCTTGGGGGCGTTGTGCGAGGGCATGTGGCGCTTACTGAACCTTTCCAGCGAACCACCACTGAACAAATACGCGGTGATGGTGATGTCCCGCAACTGCACATTGGATGACAGCAAAGCTCGCAAGGCATTGGGGTATAGCCCTATCATCAGCTGGCAGGAAGGCATGGCTCAGCTCGGAAAAGCCCACTGAAAACAGCGCCTTGTGCCAGCCTCCATTCCGGGCTGGTTTTCCTTGTTTTAGATCAGCAAATGTGTCCTTGGCCTGTGGTATATAAGTGTCATACTGAACATATAAACTAAATAGGCGCATCGTGTTCTGAAGACGCTCTAATTTCGTCAAATTAGATAACAGCCTATGCCAAGTGGACGAATTTGAAACTAGGAGAGAAACCGTGAAAGACGATACAGTGAACACTGAACCTTTGCCCAACCACAGCGAATTGGCAGAAGTTGATTTCAGTGCTGTGAATGAGGAGACGCTGGAAACCCTCGCTGGTGAAGCTGCCAGTGCGATTGTCGAGGGTGAAGATTCGGTGGACCATCTGCAATACTTGGCTGAATTGCGTAAAGATCCCGAGGCAATCCGCAGGTTGTTTTTAAGTGGAGAATATCCCTACAAGACCAAACTCAAGCGCCAGGATTACGATCGTAAAAAACGCCAGCTGCAAATTGAGCTGCTGAAAGTCCAAAAGTGGGTTAAGGACACCGGCCAGAAGATCGTGATGATTTTCGAAGGTCGTGACGCCGCCGGTAAGGGAGGCGCGATCAAGCGCTTCACCGAACATTTGAACCCTCGTGGTGCCCGTGTAGTTGCGCTGGAAAAACCGTCGGAAAATGAAGCGGGCCAGTGGTACTTTCAACGTTATATTAAACATTTGCCCACGCGTGGTGAGATGGTCTTGTTTGACCGCTCCTGGTACAACCGCGCCGGTGTAGAGCGGGTTATGGAGTTCTGTACGCCGGAAGAATATCTGGAGTTTATGCGCCAGACACCGGAGCTGGAACGCATGATGGTGCGCAGTGGTATTCGTTTGTTCAAGTATTGGTTCTCAGTGGGCCAGGAGGAGCAGGCACGTCGCTTTGAAAGTCGTGCGAATGATCCTCTGAAGCAGTGGAAGTTGTCTCCGATTGATAAAGCGTCTTTGAGTAAGTGGGACGAGTATGCCGAGGCCAAGGAGGCGATGTTCTTCTACACCGATACGGCGGATGCACCGTGGACGATTGTGAAGTCCAATGATAAAAAGCGTGCCCGCTTGGCGTGTATGATGCACTTCTTAAACAGTCTGCCTTATCCCGATAAAGATGAGCATGTGGTACGTCGCCCGGATCCACTGATTGTTGGTCACAGCGAGCATATTATTGCCAAATCCAAGCATATTCTGGGGCATCATTTAGGGGATTGGTAAAGCGTCACAAGTTGATTTGTAAATGTACACAAGGGCCGAGTTAAAACCTCGGCCTTTTTGTTTGGACTGCTATTGAGGTGCCACCCTGGTAAGGTTCAGCGGGCAGGCCTTGTTTTGGAGTGACTAGGCTCCTGGATGGAACGGGTAGCTGCATGGATGCAGCATTCGGAACGGAAAAACAAGGTCTGCCCGCTGGACCTGGGTTCTGCCCCCGGAATCAAACAAATCGCTTGAGAGCGACCATTGATTAACGGCTCACCCAATATTCAGCACGAATGGGGTAAACTGCTATGCTTGCTAGAAAATCACAATAAGGAAGTCTGATGCCCCATCTGGAACTCGTTCTCGCCCTTGTCCTCGTCGTTGCCATGTTGTGTCAGTGGTTGGCCTGGCGAGTGAAGTTGCCAGCCATTCTGTTTCTCCTGTTAAGCGGATTGATCGCCGGGCCGGTAACCGGGTGGGTTGACCCGGACGCAATGTTGGGTGATCTGCTCATGCCCATGGTGTCGATGTCGGTGGCCATTATTCTGTTTGAGGGCAGTCTCACACTGAATTTAAAAGAGATTCAGGGGGTCGATCGGGTAGTGCGGCGAATGATCACAGTCGGTGCCCTGGTCACCTGGGTGGTTGTCGCCATTGCAACTCATATGATTTTCAGTTTCAGCTGGCAAGTGAGTGCGCTGTTTGGGGCAATTGTGATTGTGACGGGACCAACCGTGATTGTGCCCATGTTGAGAGCCGTGCGCCCCACCGCCAAGATCGCCAATATTTTGCGCTGGGAAGGCATTGCCATCGACCCGGTGGGTGCCCTGATGGCGGTTATTACCTTTGAATTTATTCTGGCCAGTGTGAATAATTTGCCGGCCAGTCATGTTTTACTGCTGTTTCTGGAGGCAGTTGCCGCCGGTACCGCTATCGGCGTTGCAGCGGGAATCATTCTGGGTTTGTTATTGAGCAAAAACCTGATTCCCGAATATTTGCAGAATATCGCCACCCTCAGCCTGGTTCTGATTGCTTTCAGCGGTTCCAATGCCGTGGTGCACGAATCAGGATTAATCGCAGTCACCGTAATGGGGATGTGGTTGGCGAACAAATCCGATCTCGATATTCACCCGATTCTGAACTTCAAAGAGCATCTGAGCTTATTACTGATCTCTATGCTGTTTATCTTATTGGCGGCGCGGATTGATTTGCAGCAGCTGGCGGATATCTTCTGGCCGGCACTGACTCTGTTGCTGGTGTTGCAGTTTGTCGCGCGTCCGCTGAAAATTCTGGTGAGTACCTGGGGGCTGGATGTCAGCTGGCCTGAACGGGGTCTGCTCGCCTGGATTGCACCTCGAGGGATTGTTGCCGCGGCGATCTCGGCTATCTTTGCCGACCGTTTGTTAGCCGCAGGCTTTGAAGAAGCGGCGCTGTTGGTGCCCATGACCTTCTTTATGATTATTGGCACCGTAGTGCTGCAAAGCAGTACTTCGCGTTTACTGGCGCGCTGGCTGGGTGTAGCAGAGCCCACGCCAAGAGGTTTTCTAATGGTGGGGGCCAATGCCTTTTCGCGGGCACTCGCCAAGGAATTTCAGCGCCACGACCTGCCTTGCCTGCTGGTGGATTCCAACTGGAATGATATTCGTCAAGCTCGCATGGAGGGCTTGGATACATTTTATGGCAACCCGGTTTCGGATCATGCGGAAACTTATTTGGATTTGAGTGGCATGGGCAGCCTTTTAGCCATTTCCCGACAGCAACATCTGAACGCAATATCCGCTGTACATTTTCGAGCGGATTTCGGGAGCGATCGTATTTACAGCCTGATGTCCGTGCGAGATATGAACAGCTTCGACAAGCACCAGTTTGCGGACAGCTATCAGGGCCACAAGCTCTTTGCCGAAGACATCAGCTACTATGATCTGGCGACAAAAATGAACAAAGGGGCTGAAATCAAAAGCACCAACATTACCGAAGAATACAGCTGGGCGATGTATCAATCTGATTACGTTGGCAAGCGTATCCCCTTGTTCATCATTAGCTCCAAAGGAAAAGCCATGCCGGTGTTGGTAGGTGATGATACTCACCCTGAACCCGGTTCAACGGTATTGGCGCTCGCTGAAGCCGATGCGGAAGAAGCGGTAAAAAAACAGGAAAAGCAGCTCGAGAAAAAGAAGAAAAAACAGAACAAAAAGAATGGTGATACCGAGCAGCCCAGCTTGCCAGGATTTGATCCCGAACCTTCCTGAATACTCGTTTCCCTATAAACCGAAGCGTTAAGCTTCGGTTTGTTTATAGTTCAAAATAAACCTTGAAAATAGTCTCTTTCAACTTGGCAGTCCTCGCTGTTATCTGTCATTAGTCGCCATTATAAAGCGACCTTTTTTCACCTATGATAAATTCTTAGCGGGTACATTTTGCCAATTTTTGTGTGGTTACTTCACAGCACAATGAAGCGGCAAACCCGAATTATGTTTAAGCACGACAGGAGAGGGCAGCTATGGCCGAGAATAGAGAATTTGGCATTGTGGTGTATGGCGCTACCGGTTATACCGGGCGTCTGGTTTGCGAATACCTCAATCAGCAATATGGTGTGAATGGCGATGTCGTTTGGGCAATGGCCGGTCGCAGCGAAGAGAAGCTCGCTGCTGTACGTGATGAAATGGGAATTCCTACCAGCGTTCCCATGCTTGTCGCGGATGCCAGTAGTCCGGACAGCATCCGTGCAATGGCTGCTCGCACTCAGGTTGTGCTAACGACCGTTGGGCCCTATCAGTTGTATGGGAATGATCTGGTAAAAGCCTGCGCGCAAGCGGGTACAGACTATGTGGATCTCTGTGGTGAGCCGGGTTGGATGCACGAAATGATTAATGCTCATCAGGAGACCGCCAAGGCCAGTGGCGCACGTATTGTTTTCTCCTGTGGTTTTGATTCGGTTCCATTCGATCTGGGTGTTCACTTTCTGCAGCAGGCTGCTCAGGAAAAGCTTTCCGCACCGCTATCCAGAATTAAAGGGCGGGTGCGTGCAATGAATGGCACGTTTTCAGGTGGCACACTCGCCAGCTTTAAGGCGACCATGGCGGCCGCAGCAAAAGATCCTGAGTTGGTAAACGTGCTGATGAACCCTTTTGCTTTGACCGAAAATTTTAACGGTCCGGAGCAGCCCCACGGAATGGCCCCCATCTATGAAGACGATCTGCAAAGTTGGTCCGCACCTTTTGTGATGGCGACTATCAATACCAAAAACATTCATCGCTCCAATTACCTGATGGGCCACCAATATGGTGAGGATTTCAGCTACGACGAAATGATGCTGACCGGCCCTGGTGACAACGGAGAAGCGATGGCTAAGGCTATCGCGGAAGACAAATCCATGGCCAATGATCCTAAAAAGCCGGGGGAAGGGCCCAGCAAAGAAGAACGTGAAAACGGCTTCTATGATGTGTTGTTTGTCGGCAGTAACAGTGCGGGTGACAGCCTGATGGCCAGCGTTAAAGGTGACAAAGATCCGGGTTATGGTTCTACTTGTAAGATGATTGCGGAAAGCGCAGTTTGTTTGCTGAAGAACCCGGACATGTCCAGCGGTGGTATTTGGACACCGGCGTCGGCGATGGGTGAGCAATTGATTGACCGCCTGCAAGCAAATGCCGGTCTGACGTTTGCGATGGAGTAACATCTATAGGGCTGCCGGGTTTCAGTGGCCCTTATTTTGTGATCTGTCTTAACAGGCTCGCTTTTCAATCAAGATGACGTATACTCGTTAACATTCAAACATTAGCACTCAAGTAATCATGGTCGCATTAAAAGCCATTAATCTTCTTAACCTACTGTGGATTTCCGTCCGCAGCGGGTAGCTATTGTCTACACGGCTGCGGAATAATCCGCGGCTCGCTTCTCAGTCCTGGTTTATTCCGCTGCTTCACCCCAAGCAAGAAAATCAATCAGGAGATACATCAGTGAATGAAAACACCAAAGGTATATTGCTCGTTTGTTTGGGCACAACTCTGTTTTCCAGTAAGTCAATTTTGATTCAATGGGCGTTCAAAGCTGGCGCCACAGTGGATCAACTGATGCTAATACGCATGCTTATTGCATTGCCATTCTATTTTCTTGCCGGCCTATGGGCTTGGAGAAAGCTGGCGCATAAACCACCCCTGAGTGCGTTCGCATTGATCGCTTTGCCGGGTTTTGCCTGCTATCACATTGCCAGCTATCTGGACATGTGGGCCTTGCAATTTCTGACCGCGGGTTTAGAGCGAATCATCCTGTTTAGCTATCCGATTATTGTGGTGGTCATTCAGGCATTTCGGGGGCATTCAATAAATCGTGTTCAATGGTTTGGCTTGGCGGTCGCCTATATTGGCGTGTTGTTATTTTTCAAGCAGGATGTTCAATTGCACCAGAGTACTTCAATGCTGGCGGTAGCGGCCGTTTTCGTAGCTGCACTGCTTACGGCCTATTATGTTCTGGCAAGCCAGAAGTACGGGCGACGATACAGTAGCGATTTTTTTACCGCGGTTGCGATGGGCATCACGGGCTTAACAATACCGAGTCATTTTGTCGTGATGAATGGCTTTAATGTGTCAGGCATCGGCCTTGATATTTGGGCCTACGGTGCCTTTTTGTCCATTGTATTAACTGTGTTTGCATCGTTTGTGTTGAATCGAGGTATTGGCTTGGCGGGTGCGCAAAAGGGCAGTGTGGCAGGTATGCTCGGCCCGATGATTACTTTGCTGATGGCCGCTTGGATTCTGAATCAGCCTTTTACCTTCATGCACGGTGTTGCCGTGGCAGTAACCGTAGCAGGCGTGAGTTTGGTGACTCAATCCGAGAAACTGGGTTTTCGCTTACATCGTAAACGCGGTTAGTGCTCTATTCTAGCGCCCTTTAGCTAACGTTCGAGGCCCTTGTATGATTGGGCCTCGAATGCTGTGTTGAATTTATCGGGCAGACATGGGGTGATCAGATTTCAGTTGCAATAAATCCCAGCGATTGCCATAGAGATCCTCAAAAACGGCAACGGTTCCATAGTCCTGTTCCTTTGGTTCCCTGACAAAATGAATGCCCTCGGACACCATACGGTTGTAATCCCGCCAGAAATCGTCGGTATTTAAAAACAGGAAGACTCTGCCGCCCGCCTGATTTCCAATGAACGGTTCTTGTTCGGGCTTGGACGCTTTGGCCAATAGCAAGGTGACACCTTGGGAGCCTGGAGGGGATACGACAACCCAGCGCTTGTCCTGCTCAGCCTGATAGGTATCTTCGATAAGTTCGAACCGTAGTTTATCGACGTAAAAGCGAATAGCCTCATCGTAGTCTCGAACGACCAAAGCGATATGTACAATGGATTGCTTCATAGATTCTTTTCCTGCTCAGGTATCGAGCAATATTAATAACGGTAAAGCGGCGCGCGATTTAGAGTGCTCTGTAAGCCAATTCGGCCCACATAGCCAACACCGCAATAAAGTTAATCGTGAACACGATGCCCCTGAGGCGAATATTGTTTGTGCCTATTTGAACAACACTGTGAATGACTCTCCCGGCAACAAATATCCAGGCCAGAGCGGTCTGCAATGCGCCGGCAGTTTCGCCCGTGGTGATTTGCAGTAAACAGGCAATATAGAAGAACAGAGGCCATTCAAATTGGTTTTTGAGATTGGCACTGATTCGGGGCTCGGTTTCCCCCCAAGGGTTGGCACCGTCATCCCTTAATCCGATTCCCCAAACCTTCGGCGCGCGAGCCAGTGTCAGCAGTGCATAGAGAGAAACGCACAGGATGATATGTGCAAACATCGGGAGTATCAGATCATTTGACATGAATACTTGTCCAATCCTGTCTAAATAAAAAATAAGGTGCTAGCGAGAAAAAATCTCCAACATCGGATGCCCCAAATATACAGCGCTTACAGTAAATGCCAATCCAAGGGTGGTGATTTGAGCAAAGATCAATAATGTTCGATGCTTTGTGGCGGTAGCGCCGGATCCTTGAGTGCCGAGTTCCCGTCTAAAGATCTGTTGGCGTTCCTGCCAGCGCGCTTGCCCGTAAATACGTTCAAGTGTCTCTATAAAAAAATCGACGTTTACTTTTTCTCCAAGCACTTTAAATGCTTTGATATCACAGCTGCTTGAGCTTCTTTGTAGAAACTCTTGCCGGATTCGCTGTTTGCCCGTTTGTGGCCAGGCAACGGTCGCCCATTTAAGTAGCCAGTAGCACAGGTTTTCGTGCCGGGCTGCGCGAGCAAGGTTCTGGGCCAGCACAACTTGGCGTTGTTTGGTATCCATGCTGTTCAACAGGCCACTGGAAAAGTAAACCTGAGGGTGAAACAAGCCAATACAACGGGCGACAGGTTTGGGACTGTCGAACCACCGATAACCCAAAGAATCGGCTTCGGACAACTGTTGCAGCATGCGTTCATATCTGTGATTACCTCGCAGTTGCCAAACCATGGCCATGCAGAGTACCAAAAGAGCGGCGGCCCCTAATGCCAGGGTAGAGCTGCTGAGTATGGAACTCATTTCGATGTGCAGGGTATGTGGCGCGCAGCTGTCGTTATGGCAATGACTGGCGACAAGGGGGAAGGCCAATTGCGGACTTGCAAGAACGAGAGTCCCCAGGCCTGAGGTGACAGGTGCCAGTAAACCGAACATAAAGGTATGCCGGGTAGCCTGCACAGGGTGATAGTTTTTAAGTTGCCGGGAAAAGTAGGGGTACAGTGCTGCGGAAACCCAAGACAAAGCAATGCTGAGAAGCACCCAGCCAAGCAGGTAGTAGGAGAAGACAATAAACGGGCTAGTCATTGCCTTCTTCAGCCGCTTGCAGGCTTTTCAATACCAGATCGGGGAGCAGAGATTTATTTTGGCGGGCGCTCTCTTGATCCACATAGGAAACAAAACCCGAAATCATTGGAGCAATATCGCCTTCGCCAAACTGATCCGCAATATCGCCAAGCAGCTGTCCGATGATCGTACTGCGACTGACAATGGCTCGATAAAGATAATGACGCCCTTGTTTTTGGCGAGAAATCAGCTCCTTGCGATGCAGGCGCTCCAGAGTGCTTTGCATGGTGCTCAGACTGAGGGAGTTTTCTTCACAGAGATCCAGAACCTCGCGTGCCGACAGACTTTCATGGCCCCAGAGGATTTTCATCACTTCCAGCTCGCGTTCACCCAGATTGGGTGCAGGCTTTTTAAGCTGTTTCTGACCTAAGAGCTGATCCAGCCCCAAGCTGATGGTTTTCATGAAAGTCGATCTCTTATCGGTTTTCGTCTGCGGGTAGACAATGCCCTTTATAAAGTGGCCCGTTTCTGTGCAAACGGGCTGTAGTCTAACAACAGTATCGAAGCAGATAAATGAAGAAACGCATATTTTTCCTTCTGGCACCCCTCAGTCAACTTGCAGTGGCGCAGTCCAATACTATCGAAACCGTTGAGGTTGAGGGGCGACAGTCGAACCTTGTTGGTAAAGCCATATCAGCATCGGAGGGCGTTATTGGCAGCAAGGAAATTGCCTTGAGGCCTCTGCTTCGTACCGGGGAAGTTCTGGAGTTGGTTCCGGGAATGGTCGTCACCCAACACAGTGGTACAGGTAAGGCCAATCAGTACTTTCTACGTGGCTTCAATTTGGATCATGGCACCGACTTTGCCAATTTTGTGGATGGCATGCCTGTGAATATGCGCAGCCACGGGCATGGTCAGGGTTATACGGATCTCAATTTTATCATTCCCGAAACCGTTTCTACCGTGGCTTACAAAAAAGGGGCCTATTACGCCGATGTCGGTGATTTCAGTGGCGCAGGCAGTGCACACATCAAAACACTTGATGAACTCGATGGAGGACGATTGGGTTTATCAGCGGGCAAAGATGGTTATCAACGCCTGTTACTATTGAATGGCTTTCATCTGGTGGGTGGCAATACGATCGTGGCTGTGGAAGCTAATCGTTATGACGGTCCCTGGTCCGGTGTTCAGGAAGACCTTGAAAAAACCAATGTCCTGCTGAAACACGCCCAGAATATTGGCAAGGGCCGCTTGAAAGTCGCGTTGATGGCTTATGACAATCAATGGAGCAGTGCCGACCAGATCCCGGCGCGTGCGGTACAACAGGGTTTGATCAGCGAGCTTGGGGTTATTGATGATAGCCTCGGTGGGGAATCCAGCCGTTACAGCGTGAATGTAGACTGGACCCAGGGAGCCTGGACGGCTTCAGCGTATCTTATCGATTACGATTTGAACCTGTGGTCAAACTTTACTTATTTCCTCGATGACGAAACCAATGGCGATCAGTTTGAACAGGTTGATAAGCGTCGAGTGTACGGCGGTCAACTGAATTATTTGCAGGAAACCCAATGGGTGGGGCGCTCGGTCAGCAACCGCTTTGGTGCGGATTTACGAATCGACGATATCGATGAGGTCGGGCTTTATCAGACACAAAAGCGACAGCGTCTCGGCGTAAAACGTAGCAATGCGCTTGAAGAAACCAGCGTAGGCCTGTACTGGGAGAATCGAATTTTCTGGACGGATCAGCTGCGCACAGTTTTAGGGGCGCGTTACGATTATCTTGATTTTGAGGTTCAGGATCGCGCCGGTATCAATCAAAACGGTATCAATCTCGGCGTAAACGGTGGCACGGGCGATGACGATCTCTTTTCGCTCAAAGGCAGTATTATTTACAGTTTATCCGAGGAGTGGGAAGTCTATGCGTCCGCGGGTCAAGGCTTCCACTCGAATGACGTGCGTGGAGCAACCATCAACATTGATCCAGACAGCGGAGACGCAATCAATACTGTCGATCCATTGGTTCGTTCCTTCGGCTATGAAGCCGGTGTGCGAGCGTTTTTCCACGAACGTTTAAATGCTTCCATTGCCTTGTGGTCACTGGATCTGGACAGCGAGCTGTTGTTTGTAGGCGATGCGGGCAATACCGAAGCGAGTCGTGCATCCGAAAGACAGGGAATTGAATTAACCGCTTACTACCACTTCAATGAGCACTGGAGTGTGGATTTGGAATACGCCTATACGGACGCCGAATTCCGCGATAGCGCGCCTGAGGGTAATGAAATTCCCGGCGCTATTGAACAAGTGTTGCAGGCGGGTATCAGCGCCGATTTCTCGGATGGCTGGTTTGGCAGTCTGCGTTTACGTCATTTTGGTGATCGTCCTCTGATCGAGGATGGTTCGGTGAGTTCTGATGACAGCACCATTTGGAATCTGAGAGCCGGATATCGAGGTGACAACTGGACGGTCTACGCCGATGTGCTGAATCTTAGCGATAGCGATGCCCACGACGTGGATTACTTCTATGAATCTCGCCTGCGAGGAGAAGCCAATGCGGTAGAAGATATTCACTATCACGTGATCGAACCGCGTACCGTCAGGGTGTCTTTGGAATATCGTTATTAATCGCGGCGAAGGGTATCGATAAAGAAAGCCTGATGTATCAATGTTATCAGGCTTTCTTCACAAACTTTGCGGTTACCATCATGTCACTGGCGCCGCTGATTTTACAATCCAGTTGATGGTCTTTTGCATCCACAATACGTCTGATCAATGCCTTGGTGCCAATTTTCAGTACCTGAGAACTCCCTTTCACTTTCAAGTCTTTAATAAACGTGACCTTGTCGCCCGCTTGTAAGAGCGTTCCGTTAACATCTTTAACGGTAACGGCATCGTCATCTTCGGGTGTTTCTGCGGGATTCCATTCGTAGGCACATTCGGGGCAGACCAGATTCTCTTGATCCTGATAAACGTATTCGGAGTTGCATTTGGGGCAGGGGGGTAGTGTCATTGTAGCTTCTTAGTTTTCTTTAGAGTTTATATGTGCAGATTCACCTGCTTGTTTATCTATGGCTTCTACATATTTGAGAGCATCTTCACCATAAAGAGGTTCATTGGTAATCAGGCTTTCAAATTCTGATCTGGCCTTCTTCCATTCGTTCTGCTTGAAGTATACGATCGCTCTTAACCAAAGAAGGTGCGAGTCTGCTGGTCGCTTTTGCAGGAATTTATTGACTTCTGAAAGAGCCATTTCATATTCGCCTCGACTAATCCAGACGTTCACGATTCGTGTATGGGTATCGCCAGACATTCTCCTGTAAAATGCAGTGGCGATGAATTTAGCGAGCCCTGAGGTTAAAATAACCACCAGTAGTGCGATAATAATGTCAAGTTTTTCCATAGTTTTTACATACTTCGCTTGTTTCGAAATATCCAATTCATTCCATAGTATAACGCTCCGCCCAGCAGGGCACTATAGATACAGAGTTTGTGCAGCAGCTCAACCGAAATAAAACCCAGCAACCTGTTCTCTGAGTCAAAGGGGAAGAAAGGTTCCATATCGGCGTGCATGATGCTGTCGATGATTACATGGCTGTATGAACCGATAAAAGCCGATAGAAATGCAACCCACCAGGAGATTTTTATCTGCCAGTTGGGATTCATATCCAATAGATAAAGCCCGATTTCAGATAGATACTTACCGCTTAAGGCTGAAAAAATGGCGAGTAGGCTGGCGCCGACATAAGTGTGCGAGAAACCATGCAAGTGACCTTCGCCAGTGATCAGTACGATTAAGGGCTGTATATCCATCACAATTTGCGACCAACCAAATACCATCAGACTAAAACTGCTTTGCAGCAAAGCTTTGATCAGGATTCCTGGCCCCATATGGAGTGGCGTAAATGGCATTGAGATTCCTTGCTGAGTGTTTCGAACGGTCTAAACCAATGGCGACTAACTTAGCGACGATTTATCCGTCTGCCAAGAGGGAGCTGTGAGAATAAGACTTTTTTATGTTCGCGCTCGAAAGCATCTGCTTGCGAGCGAGAATTCAAAGCCGAAGTAGAATGTTCCCCAGACCTTATATTCGGGGGACTCAGGAGGCAGGACGCTGGAGAAGAGCTACAGGGATGTATTTATACGTTCTCCAGAATGTAAGGTGCTGAGGGCATTGGGTATCCTAAGGCTCTGCGAACGTGTAAACGGTTTCCCCTTCTTTAATGGTTTCCAACACCCGTATGTTCTTCAGTTGCTGGGGCGGAATCATCAACGGATTACGATCCAAAATAACCAAATCTGCTAACTTACCGGGTTCGATACTGCCTTTCAGGTCTTCCTCATGATGCTGATACGCGGCATTAATCGTAATCGCTTTTAGTGCATCTTTTACACTGGCACGTTGAGCTTTCCCAAGCGTTTGACCACTGCGCGTTTCGCGATTGGCTGCTGTCCACAGCAGTAAAGGCATGTTTGGAGGGACAATCGGGGTATCATTGTGAATGGTGTATTTGATGCCTTCTTTTTTGGCGCTGATCAGAGGGCTGATGCGCTGGGCACGTTCAAGCCCCAATACGGAATCCCGATGCCAATCCCCCCAAAAGAACGTGTGTGCAACAAAAAACGAAGGGATAATCCCTAATTCTTTCATGCGTACTAACTGGTCATCTCGCACCGTCTGGGCATGGATCATAACGGTTCGGTCCAGATGAATACCTTCCCGTTTTAACTTGGTCATTACCTGAATTAATTGCTCGGCGGCGGCGTCACCATTGCAATGTGCCAGCACCTGCCAGCCGTGACTGAAATATTCCCGGAGTTTGGATTCCAACTGCTTGTCCGTCAGAATCGAGTAGCCCTGATAATCCTCGCCCTGGCCGTGTGGTGGGTGATGATAGGGGGCGGATAGCCAGGCCGTTTTCCCCTGGGGAGAACCATCCAATACCAACTTAATGCCCGCATTGCGGAAGTTGTTATGGTAGCGTTGCTGTGGGCCGGATTTGGGCGGGTATTTATCAAGATCGGCCCAGGCGGTGTAGGGGTAGGCGATAACGTCCAATTCCAGCAAATTCTTGTCGGCCGCTTCTTTCAATAAGGCCAGGCCGGCGTCGGAAGTCGCGCCGTCCTGCACCGTGGTAATGCCATATTGAGCGTAGTATCGATTTAGTTCAGGCAGACGATTCAATTGTTCCGCAAGACCTTGCTGTGGAAAAATAGAATGAATGGCCGCCATGGCGGTTTCTTCCAGGACACCGTTGGGTTGGGTGCTGCCTTCCTCTCGACGGAATACACCGCCCTCGGGGTTTTCACGTTCGGCGTTAATGCCTGCCATATCCAAACATAAAGAATTGCACACGCCTAAATGACCGGATACGTGTCGAACAAAAACTGGTACGTCCGTACTTACTTTGTCCAGGTCATGGCGAGTGGGGTGACGCTTTTCTGCAAGAAGAGAGTCATCGTAACCGGCGCCCAGAATCCATTGTTTATCTCCACCAAGGCTGCTGCTTGGTTTTTGCTGGCGCATTTCTTCAATCAAATCGTCAATGTTTTTTACCGGGCCAACCGGTGCAGAAGCAACGTTACGATAGGCTAAAAAATCCAGTGTCATTGTATAGTGACCGTGGGCATCGATAAAACCGGGCAATAAGCTTCGGCCTTTCAGATCTCTTTTTTCACAGGGTTGCTGGCAGTTGATTTCAAGTTCTGCCAGGCGGCCGGTTTGTTGAATTTTATTTCCGCGAACCAACACAGCATCCAGGAAAGGGGCACTGTCCACCATGCTTAGAATCGGGCCGTTGTGGTATAAAGTATCGGCATAACTTTTGGCGCTAATAACCGTGGCGCCCAACAGACAAAGTGATAGCGAAGAAAGAGATCGAAATGGCTTGCAGCGAACAGACGACATGGCTTTGGCCCTTATTCTACTTGTTATTTTTCAGGCTAAAGAATAGGTTACAGATGCTGGCGCTGCAATCATTTTTAAGGAAGAATTTTGTATTTTCCCGACCGTTGAGTGAATTTGCTTAATTCACATCAAGAATTTGTTGAATTCGGGTTTCGGCATTGGTCATTACTCGAAACGTAACACGTCGTGAGCGATCCAGATCTTCCTGGCCAAAACGATTCAGAATAGGGTGTGAAGAAGAATAACCAACCGCAGCAATATGACCTTTAATCCAACTGCGATATGGCACGACAGAGGGCAATTGGTAAACATAATCCAGAACCGAACGGGTTCGTTCCTGAGAGAGTTCCATATTTAAAAAATACGCTTCCGTATCGCTGGTGTTTTCGTTCCAGATACTGCTGGTGTGGCCTTCAATACGCACCTCGCTGATCGAGTCGGAAAACCGCTCCAGGACTCTCATGTATCGGGGAAAGAAGTTGTCGAGTAAGGTTTGATAACTGGGGCTGAGTTCGGTGGCGCCTTCGCTGAATAGAATTTCAGAAGAATTGAATATAAAGGTCAGAGTATCTTTATCAATCTCGGCGTTCCAGGTGGCGAGATTGGGGCCAAACTCTTCCTGTAATGCCTGATAAATAGCCAACTGATTGTCGCGGTAGGCAATGGCAACCTGCTTGATTTTGTCGCGTTCCACCATCGCGTCACGCATCAGCGCCACGGCGATAAACAGGAACACCACCATCAAACCCGCCATCAGATCAGAGACCGTCAGCCAATGATCTTTTTCCTGCTCCAGCGATTGCGACTGCTGACGCTGGTTCAAGGCGAGTTTTTGAATCGGATCACTCATGCGATGGCTTTATTTTGATGGCGTTTAGTTGGCATGGGTCAGAATGCGGTGCAGATCCTGGGTGAGCTTAATGTGCAGCTCTACAATTTTCAGGGATTCCTCCGCATGTTGTGCCGACATTTGCTGCATGCTGTCGCTGACGCTCTCCACCATGCTCTGCATATCGTTATCGAAGGCCTCTCGGCTGCGGCCGGCAACTCGCATCAGAGCGTTGCCGCTCTCACGAATCTGTTCGGCGAACTCCTGGCTTTCCAAGCCGATGTCCTTGCCCAGTGCTTCAAACTGTTGCTGGAGTTTTTCCTGGCTGCTTTGCAAGGCTTCATAGTGGCCGTCGCTTTGTTCGCGGATATTCTGGGCCAATTCCTGAAGCAGTTTATTGTTGTCGATCTGGCTTTGGCTGATCGCTTCAGCGGCTTTATTGAGCGCCTGACTGCTTTCACCAAAGGCTTGCATGAGTTGTTCCTGTCCCTCTTGTAAGGTCTGCTGTAACGTTTCTTTTTGTGCTTCGCCACTTTCACGAAGAGCGTTGCCACTGTCTTGCAGCGCTTTACCGCTGTCACTGATTTTTTCAGCGCTGTCTTGCAGAGCGGTTTGCAAGCGTTCAGAATTGTTTTGCAAACTCTCTTCCATGGCTTTGGCGCCTTCGGCAAGAGATTGCTTCATTTGTTCGCTGCTTTCCTGTACGCCTTTGCCCAGTTGCTCACTGGCTTGCTGCACACCCGCCAGGGTATCTTTAATATGCTGTTGCATATCAGGTACGGCCTGAACAGCTTCGTCTCGCATATTAGCAAAGGCTTCCAGGTGGCGTTCCAGCTCCTGAATCTGATGCTGGTTGACCTCCATGATGCTTTGCCAGTTGGTCAAGTTGCTGCCGATTTGCTGGGTTTGTTCGTTAATGTTGGCCAAGGCATTTTCGGTCTGGCTGATTGCCTGTACGCTCTGGTCGTAATTACTGCGCATGTCCGCGAGCTGATCACGGTAGTTGTTCTGCCATTCCACCATTTCTTGAACTGCGTTGTTCAAGTGGGCGAAGTTTCCGCCAAACTGCTCGCTGAAATTCTGATTGAAATCGCGAATCACACTCTGCTGGGCTTTGGCCATCTGTTCGGCAGCGGCCTGGGAAAGGTTGAGCGCAAATTTATCGAGTTTAAGCCAGAGATTTTTCTGGAAAGCCTGGAAAGCGACTTGCTGATGCTTGGTTTCTTTCTGAGCCGCTTGAATGTTGTGCTTCGATTCGGCGCGCAGTGCTTGTAGCTGGCCGTTCAAACTGCTTTGATGTTCACCGGCAATGGAGGATTGCAAACTGAGCACACCATCGCGTTGTTCGCGCATCACCTGATACAAGTCTTCGATGCCGATTTGTTCATCACTGGGAATGTCTTCTTCCTGTTGCGGCGGGTTCAGCAACCCACTGGCAATCAGGCTTTTGAAAATAATAGACAGTCCCATACCCACCAGACTGGTCGTAAAGGCGGTTTTCATACCTTGCAGCAGCATATCGATACTGCCGTCGATATCGCCAATATTGAAACCGAGTAATCCCGCCACAATTCCGCAGAATGTACCCAGAATACCCAGAGAGGTCAGTAGAGTAGGGGTGTAGTTGCAAAACGCCGGCGACTTGTCCATTCGCTTGGCGTAAGCCGCATAAATAAACGCGGCTAACATCAAAATGATGAAAGCCTCAGTAATGGCCAATGCGCCCGAATTAGCGATCAGTGCTTCAATAGGCTTGGAAAACATCGACTCTCCTTATTGGCCAAGTCACTGCTTATTCAAAGTATTTATATCAGCCGAACTATGCCTGTTCACTCCGAGCATAGCAAGACTTCTATAGTGTATGCCCTCTGGCTTTAGGCTAATGTTGCTGAATAGGCAACTAAACTGTGCTCAGCTTGCAATGTAAAAGGTAAGTTTAGGCGAAAGTTTGCAGTTATCCAGCTGGGGGAACGATTTTTATCCCGTAAAGGGCTCCATAGGAGTATGGGCTGGTGAAAAAGCGACAATTCGAGCAAGGCGAGTTTATGAAACGGGGGCAAATCGGTGACAAGGGCCGCGTGTCTATTCGGCGACCCAATATCAAGGCTACAGACTAGAAGCGATGGCCTTGTCGGCGAACGATTCTGGAAACAAGCTTGGCAATTGTCGGGAATAGGCATAGAGGAAGTGCGGGAAGCTCACGTCGATATTGTCGATAGGCCGGGCGTTCGGAGATGCGTTGCTGCCAGTCTTGCAGGTGAGGCAGCTTTGGTGGCCGGTACCCCAGGAGTTGCAGGGTGTGTACATTCGCAAACCAGGCAATATCGGCCAGAGTGAACTGCCCACCTGCCAACCAGTTCTGTGTTTCCAGTTGTTGATCAATTTCTCGACATTGCTGGTCCACCAATGCTCTGGCGGACTTCGCGTTGTTGGCTTTCACACCCGCTCGACGCTGTCGATGAAAATCGGCTCTGTGGGGAATGTATTCTTCGTAAAAGCGGTTGTCCCTGGGTGTTGGTAAGCGGCCGATACCGTGCGAATACACATAGTTAACAACGGCCTGCTCATGGGAGTTGCGGGCTTTTTCCAGCCATTGATCCATCAGGCTTTTATCGGCTGGGTTTTCAGGGCTCAGCGAAATTTCCGGAAATTGTTCTTCCAGGTAATAGAGGACATCGATCGATTCGCTGTATGCCTTGCCGTCGTGTACCAAAGCCGGCACTTCAGCTTTCGGGTTCAGCAATAAAAATGATTTGTTGAGCTGCTCGCTTTTTAAAAGGTTTACCACGTGCCCTTCAAAAGGCAGTGCTTTTTCAGCCAGGGCGAGATAAACCCGGGTAGCGCAGTTTGAAACAGGATGGAAAAAAAGATGGATACCTTCCAGTTCCGTTGGATTGGGAAATATTTTGGCCATGCTAACAGGGTTCCCGGGTGAGATTGCAACTGAATTTGGAAAAGTGGATATGAATGGTTCCAACCAAATCGGTGTGCTTCGCGATGATCCAACGTTCCTTATCTTCCCCTACCAGCACTCCTGTGGTGGGGCCAAGTAAAATATCCTTGCTGAAAATGCTGACCGACTGACCAATAAGGTCACTGTGTACATAGTGTTCTGAAACTTCACGAGCCTGGTCTCGAGCCGCATGAATGGCTTGCTCTGCGGACAGTTCAGAACAATCACCATGTCCAATCGCGTGCATATGTTGAAACCAGTGTTTTAATTGGGGGCGCCCAGACCAGGCTTCATTTGCGTGTATGGATTCGCGAAACCAAATCATGTGGTAAGCACAAAAATCCAGGTAGCTGGGTTGCTCGCCAAGGATAAAAGGGCCTTTGATAATCTGTTCAAGATGCTCTAAATGCTCTGTCCAGTTTTGAAGGCTTTCTGCGCGGCTGGAAATGAGTTTTATTGCCTCGGGGCTGGCATGATCCCGCAAATGTTTTTTATCTTTTAAATATGCCCAGATGTCTCGAATGGGGACTTCGCGGAACACCTTTCTGATCACCGGCCACGCCGATAAAGTATTCACACAGTGCAGAAAATGCTCGCTGTCAATTCGCTCGCTCAAGGTGAGTTGTTCCTGATTCAGTTGTAAGGGCGACAACTCCGGACAAGCGCTCAACTGAGCGATCTCTTCGGCGATTAATCGGGTATCGCAAAAGTAATCGGCACCTATCTGGGCAACCGGGATACGGCGATAACCTTGCAATATAGGATCAAGAGACGGGCGGGGTGGGACAACGGGTGCCTGCACGGACTGCCACTTTAAGCAGCTATAGCCCAGCATAAGGCGAACTTTTTCCGAGAATGGAGAAATCATCTTGTTGTGCAGAATCAGCATATTGTCGGGTCTTTCTCGTCAGTTTAATTTCGATATCATGTATTTATATATCATGACATATACTTGTGCGTTTACACAAGACGGCTGTTGTAAACGACAAGCCACGGAACAAGGTGGAGAAGGGGGCAGAAAAGAGAATTGCGCTCAGGAGAGAGCCGGGTGGCGTAAAGTGTAAGGATTAGAATTTACGGAGAAGCTTATAGAGTGTTTTTGACTCTTTTTCATTGAGTGGGTTTTCATATTGCAGGAGAAGCTTATCAGCCTGCTTATGCAGCTTGGACCCTTGGGGAGTAATGGTGATATAGACAACCCGTTGATCATTTTCACTGCGTGTTTTTTTCACCAAACCGCTGTCACACATTTTATTCAAGGTGCGAGAGACATTGGAGGTTTCATCCAGCATATTGTCTTTTAATTGATTGACGGTCAGTTGTCCATTGGGCGCTTTGTCGAGGACATGCAGTAAATTGACTTGCAGCAAGGAAATACCCAGCTCGGAAATACGGCGTTCCATATCGACCTTAATTTCCTGGGCAACACAGGCGAGCATGGCCAAGGATTTTTGCCGAATGGGAAGGTCCAGTTGATCGAGCAGGTCTTTGTTTGCCATTTATTTCTGAGTACGTGTTTTGTTTGATTTGATCATTGATGCTGAAAAACGAGGCTGGATAAGCCAACCTCGTGAGTTCTGTGTTCGCTTACGCTTGGGTAATATAACGTAATGTTTCAACTACCTGTTGCGGTGTTTGCGCCCAGGCCATGGCAGCCGCGTCGACTTCCTTCAATGGGTGGATGATGCTCTCATCGTGCAGGGTGATGTAGGGCACATCGAGGGCGGCGCAGTAGCCGGCATCAAACGCGGCGTTCCACTGTTTGTATTTGTCACCAAAACGAATCACTGCAAAGTCGGCTTGCTCGATCAGGTTTTTGATGCGCATGGCATTCACCTTGGCGGATTTGTGGTCACGCCAAAACGCCTTGTCCTCGGCACCAAGGTGATCACCCGCAGCATCACTGCTGTCGTGATCGGTATTTGCCGAGGTAAATTCGATCTCCAGGCCCAGCTCCTTGGCGCCCGCTTTAATTTGATCACGCCAGTCGGTGTGAATTTCTCCAGATAGGTACACGGTCCACATGTTTGCAGTTTCCTGTCTTCTTATTGCTAGGGGCGCCTATTTTAAGGGATTCACTGGCTATTGCTATAGATAGCAGCGCGAAAGGGGCTGCGCCAGACGGTCTATTAATGTCACATTTTCCACTATCAACCGTCATCAAAGCACGGTATAAATGGCCTCTCGCAAGCATGTGTGATCCACAAAAATAATAAGGAAATCGTATGTCCAGAAGTGCACTGCAGTTACGTTCTCTAGTAAGTGAAGACAATACCCTGACCTTGAGCCTGGAAGATGTTGATATTCCAGAACCAGGCCCGGAAGAAATTCTCGTACAGATGGAGGCGGCGCCCTTAAACCCCTCTGACCTTGCACTGCTTATCGGTCCGGCCGATGTCAGCAAAGCCGAATACAGCGGCACGGCCGAGCGTCCCGTGGTTAAAGCCCCGATTCCTGAGCATCTTATGGGTATGGTCAAAGCTCGTTTAGGACAGTCCTTAGCTATTGGTAATGAAGGTGCTGGCGTGGTGGTAGCCTCCGGAAACTCCGATGCCGCCAAAGCCCTATTGGGCAAGCGCGTGGGTATTGTAGGCGGTGATATGTACAGCCAGTACCGTTGTGTACACACTATGATGGCCCTGCCATTGGAAGAGGGCACTACCTCGGCGCAAGGCGCATCCTGCTTTGTGAACCCCTTAACCTCGCTGGCCATGGTCGAAACCATGCGTGCTGAAGGTCATACTGCTTTGGTGCATACTGCAGCGGCCTCAAACCTCGGTCAGATGCTCAATCGCATATGCATCAACGAAGGCATTGACCTCGTTAACATCGTACGAAAAGACGAACAGACTGCCATACTCAAAGAGATAGGCGCCAAATACATCGTCAATTCCAGTAGCGATAACTTTTACGCAGAACTTACCGAAGCGCTGGTGGCAACAGGCGCCACTCTTGCGTTCGATGCCACTGGCGGTGGTGAGCTGGCCAGCGATATTCTCAACTGCATGGAGGCTGCAGCGGCCCGCAACATGGGCGAGTACAACCGCTATGGCTCCGATGTTTATAAACAACTCTACATCTACGGTGGTCTCGACCGCAGCCCAACCGTGCTCAAGCGTGGCTTTGGCTTCTCCTGGGGCATCGGTGGCTTCCTGCTTACCCCGTTTCTGGCCAAAGTCGGATTGGAAAAGAGCATGGAAATGCGCGCCAAAGTTGCAGCAGAGCTGCAAACCACCTTTGCGAGCCACTACAGCGAGGAAGTTTCACTGGCGGGCGCACTGAGCAAAGAAGCGCTTGGACGCTACAGCCAGCAAAAGACGGGCGAGAAGTTTTTGATCAATCCGAGTGCTTAAATAAAGAGTGTCCTGCCACAGGGTTCTCAAGCCGCGATTTTTATTCAGAATTGCGATGCAGAGTCTGGGAGGGGGAGTCAGTTTTGGGGGCTTTGGAGGCAGGACGCCGAAGAAGAGCTACAGGGATGTATTTATGCGGCTCCCAAAACTGACTCCCCCTCCCAGACTCGTATCTTGAAGCCTCGTGCTTATCGAGGTATTCCGTTTACCGTTCAAAGCTCTCGGCCTGGCGCATGTATGCCGCAGTAGAAGAACTTGGTTTGCGCCAAACACCTTTCCATTCGTTATAGCTAATGGACCATCCCTACGTTAAAAACACAGATGGAGAATTGAAGTGAAGAAAACCCGTTTATCCCTCGCAGTTGTCCTTGCGGCCAGCTCCCTTGGCCTTGGCCAAACCACCCTGGCAAAAGACGCGGCCCTCAGCGGCCTGAACCTACGTAACCTTGGCGCGGCCCATACTGGCGGCCGAATCTCAGACCTGGCCATCGTGCCCGGCAAACCTTCTCACTACTATGTAGGCGTTGCTTCCGGTGGTGTATGGAAAACCGAAAACGCGGGTACCACCTTCACACCCATCTTTGACCGATACGGCTCATACGCCGTCGGCGTCGTAGAGCTCGACCCCAAAGATCCCCAGGTCATTTGGGTGGGCACCGGCGAAAATAATTCCCAGCGCTCCGTCGCCGCGGGCGATGGTGTTTATAAATCCACCGACGGTGGTAAAACCTTTAAAAACGTTGGCCTGAAAAAATCCGGTCACATCAGCCAGATCATTATCGATCCCCGCGACAGCAACACCGTTTACGTTGCCGCACAAGGTCCACTGTGGTCCAGCGGCGGTGATCGTGGCTTGTACAAAACCACCGATGGCGGCAAAAGCTGGACGCGTATTCTCGATATCGACAAGCACACTGGTATCAACGAAGTCCTGATCAACAAAAATAATCCGGACGAAATGATTGCGTCTTCCTATCAGCGTCGCCGCCATGTCTGGACACTGATTAATGGGGGTCCGGGTTCAGCGATTCACAAAACCACCGATGGTGGTAAAACCTGGCAGAAACTCAGCCAGGGTTTGCCGGCTTCTGAAAAAGGCCGCATTGGTCTGGCCGCCGCACCGAGCCAGCCAAACACCGTATACGCCATCATCGAAGCGAACGATAAAGACAAAGGTATTTATCGCAGTGATGACTTCGGCAAAACCTGGAGCAAACGTTCTTCCTACATGAGTTCCAGCCCACAGTATTACAACGAACTGATTGTTGGCCCGAAAAACCCGGATCGCCTGTTTGTGATGGATACCTTTTCCAAAGTGTCCATGGATGGTGGTAAAACCTTTAAGCCCTTATCTTTTAAAGCGCGCCACGTTGATGACCACGCACTTTGGGTCAACCCCGAGCATACCAGCCATCTTCGGATTGGCGGTGACGGTGGCATTTACGAAAGTTTTGACAATGGTGCGCACTGGAACCATTTGCGCAATATGTCATTGACCCAGTTCTACCGAATTGCTGCGGATAACGACAAACCATTTTACAACGTTTACGGTGGAACCCAGGATAACAATACCTTGGGTACGGCGGTGCGCAACACTTCTATGGAAGGTATCACCAATGCGGATTGGTGGGTGACTCTGGGCGGTGACGGATTCGAGCCTGCGATTGATCCTAACAATCCCGACATCGTTTACTCCCAGTATCAGTATGGTGGTTTGGCACGTAGCGATCGTAAAACCCGCGAGGCGGTTTATATTGCACCGCAGCCTGCCGAAGGTGAAAACGCTCTGCGCTGGAACTGGAACGCGCCGTTGTTAATCAGCCCGCACAAAGGTGAGCGCTTGTACTACGGTGCCGAAAAACTGTTCCGTTCCGATGATCGTGGTGATAGCTGGGTGGCCGTTTCCGGTGATTTAAGTCGCGGCCTGGATCGCAACAAACTCAAAGTAATGGATCGAGTTTGGAGCGTAGATGCCATCGCGAAAAACGATTCGACCTCGGTATACGGCTCTTTGATTGCTCTGGACGAAAGCATTCTGCAAGAAGGGTTGCTGGCGGTCGGCACCGATGACGGTTTGATTCACGTAAGCGACAATGGTGGTCAAAACTGGACCCGTTATGATCGCTTTAAAGGTGTACCGGATATGAGTCTGGTGGAAGACCTGCAGTTCTCCCGTCACAACAAAGACGTACTGTTTGCGGTTTTCGATAATCACAAACGCGGTGATGAAAAGCCTTATGTGTTGAAATCCACCAACCGTGGAAAGAGCTGGACATCCATCGCCGGTGATCTGCCCGTGCGTGGTACCGTGCACACCATTGTAGAAGATCATGTTGATCCAAACCTGCTGTTCGTGGGTACCGAATACGGTGCCTTCTACACCCAGAACGGTGGTAAAAACTGGCACAAGTTTACCAAGCTACCGACTGTTGCGGTTCGTGATTTGGAAATTCAGCGTCGCGAAAATGACTTGTTGTTCGGCACCTTTGGCCGCGGTATTTATGTGTTGGATGACTATTCGCCACTGCGTACCAATCAAGGGAGCCTGAAAAACGAAGCCGCTACCGTGTTCCCGGTAAAGGACTCGCCAATTTATATGGAAACCCGTCGCTGGGGTGGTTACAGCAGTGATAAGGGTATGATGGGGGATAACTTCTTTATCGCCCCGAATCCTGAGTACGGCGTTGCCTTCCGTTACTATCTGCGTGATGGTTTGCAAACCTTGAAAGCCAAACGCCAAAAGCAGGAAGCAAAACTGCAAAAGGATGGCAAAGATACGCCATACCCAAGTTGGGATGCCTTGCGTGCGGAAGCGAATCAGGAAGCACCAAGCATGTGGTTTGAGATCAAGGATGCCGACGGTAATGTCATTCGCAAGGTGAAAGCGAAAACCGCCAAAGGTTTGCAGCAGGTTAACTGGGATTTTCGCCATGAGGCGATCAAACCCATCAGTCTGAAAAAATCCAAGCCAAGCCCATGGGGCAGCTCTCCGCAGGCTCCTTTGGCTCTGCCGGGTCAGTACACTGCACAACTTATGCAGCGTGTGGATGGCAACGTCAGTGCCGTGGCCGCTCCTCAGAGCTTTGCCCTGAGCACCATGAGTGATGTGGTGTTGCAGGCTGAAGATCGTCAGGCCTTGTTGGCGTTCCAGAAAGACACAGCCAAAACCCAGGCTCAGGTCCTGGCGGTTGGCCGTCAGTTTGCCGATGTCAGCAGCCGTCTGAAGCATATGTTGAAAGCCATCGATATGGCGACGGTTGATACCCGCGCTATTTCCGCTGAAGCGCGTCAGCTGCGCAGCCAATTGCAGGCCATGAAAGTTGACCTGTATGGTGACTCGGTGAAAACCTCCGCAAACGAAAAAGCGCCGTGGGGCATTATGTCTCGCGTGAACGCGGTTATCGGCAGTCACTGGCACACCCAGGCGGCGGCGGGCGGTAATGTTCGCACCGGTCTTGATATTGCCAAGCGTCAGCTGAAAGCCTTTATGCCGAAGCTGGAACAAGCGGAGCAGACTATGTCCAAGCTGGAGGCCGATGCCGATCGCCTTGGTTTGCCATGGACTCCGGGTCGTTCTGTCAGTTTGTAAGGTGTCTAAAAAAGAAACCGGGCATTTGCCCGGTTTCTTTTTTGCTTATTTTTGGGTTTTTCTTCCCTACTTTTCTTTCCTTCCCTTCGGTTTATTTCTGCGACGCCTGGATTTTCTTTTTCTGGGTAATTCTCAATAGCTTCTGAAAACTTGGGCACTCGGCATGACTGGGCGCAGTGCATTTCGCCGCGTGCAATAGCCCATCGCGCATGACCGTCAGGCGTTGGATTTGTTGTTCCAATTCATTGGCCTTTTCAGTTAACTGCGCTCTATCCAGTTCAAAGCCAGTGCTGGTGAGTACCTCGGCAATATCGTCCAGACTGAACCCCGCATTCTGTCCCAGGGTGATCAAAGCCAGACGTTCGGTAACCGTTGGATGATACAGGCGTTTCTGGGCTTGCCGTCCCACCGGTGTAATTAATCCGCGTTCTTCATAGTATCGCAGAGCAGAGGCGGCAATACCGGTACGCTTTGATACCTCACCAATGCTCAGAAAATCAGTGCTCATTTCTGCTTGACCTCAAGTCGACTTGAACCTTTAAGCTGCCTTGGACATAGGGTGAATACAAGGCCTTTGAAATACTAACAGGAGACTTCTATGGACGCAGCATTTTGGCATCAGGTTTGGAAAGACAGAAATATCGGCTTTCACCAGGCGGATGTCGATCCAGTTCTGATAAAACATATCCATCACTTGAATCTGAAAAGCGGAGATCGGGTTTTTGTACCGCTTTGTGGAAAAACCAAAGATATCGGCTGGTTGCTGGACCAGGGTTATCAAGTGTGCGGTGCTGAGTTGAATGAGGGGGCGGTTATCGAGCTGTTTGAATTCCTCGGTTTAAGCGCGAAAGTGAAAGACATGGGCGAAGTGAAATGCTATCACAGTCAGAACATTGATATTTTTGTGGGTGATATTTTTAGCTTGCAAAGAGAACCATTGGGGAAGGTGGACGCAATCTATGACCGAGCGGCCTTGATTGCCTTGCCGCCGAAAATGCGGAAGGCTTATAGCCAACATCTAAATGCCCTCAGCAATTCGGCCACCCAGCTTGTAGTGGTCTATGAATACGACCCATCGCTGATGGAGGGGCCACCTTTCTCGATAGACAGCGATGAAATGTACACGCTTTATGGAGCAAGTCATGAGGTTCAGTGCTTACCGCACTCGCGTTTGATTGAAAACTTTAAAGACGGTGTGGACGCCCAAGAGCTTATCTGGCTTTTGCAATCGTGACACGGGGGCAAAAGTGCTGATGCCGGTTTGGTGCTTTTAACGTTCACTTCCGAATTCCGCCAGACAGTCTGATCGTTGGCTGACACCATGGGTTATTCATTTATGAGTGTCAGGAGAGACTATGAATCAGGAAAACGTTGAAATTTTTCGAAAGCTTCATAAGAGGTCCGACGGTCTTGTGCTGTCTAATGTCTGGGATTGTGCCAGCGCCGTGCTGGTCCAGCATGGCGGCGCAAACGCGATTGCCACAAGCAGTGCGTCTTTAGCCTGGGCCAATGGCTATCCGGATGGCGGTGCGCTGCCTGTGGAGCAGTTGTTGCGTTCGGTAGAGAACATCATGCGAATCGCGGTTGTGCCCGTCAGTATCGATATCGAAGCCGGGTATAGCGATCAGCCAGAGCAAGTGGTCGACTTGCTTGTCGAGCTTGTTAAGCTTGGGGTAGCAGGAATTAATATCGAAGATGGTCAGGACAGCCCGGATCTTTTTTCGACCAAACTGGAAGCTATTCGCGAAACCCTTGGGCCGGACCAGATGTTTATCAACGCACGCACTGATGTGTATTTACAATCATTGGTGCCTGAAGCCCACCAATTACAGGAAACTCAGCAGCGCATTGCACGTTATGCCAGCGCTGGTGCCGACTCCGCTTTTGTGCCGGGTTTGCTTGATCTTGAAGACATCAAGGTGCTGCTTTCTTCCAGTGCATTACCGCTCAACATTATGTTGCCTTCACTTGAGCTGGAAACGAAAGACTTTTTTGAAGCGGGTGTGAAACGCTTGAGTTATGGGCCGGGGACGTTTTTGGAGTCTTATCGCCAGCTTCAAAGCTTTTCAGGTAAGGGGGCTGATTCAGGGGTGCTCAGTTACGACGGTTTCAATCGAATGCTCACTTAGGAGTTTATTCATTTAATGACCGTTTGGTTTGAAGGACATTGGAGAGCGTTGATGAATAACCGGAACGTTCTTCACTCTTGAAATGAAAGGCTTGAGGCGGAATTGCAGCCGCCTCAGTAACACTAGAATAGCTCTTCTTCTCCAGGGCACAGCTTTTTCAGGTGACGCAATGCTTTTATCAGCTTTTCATTATAGTGATCGGCCGGGGATATCACCCGTAAGCTGGTCTTTTCCCGTGTCCAGGTGGGGCCAGGACAGGCTTTCTCGGAATCCCCGCAGTGGTTTTTGTGCTCACGATGCGCGGGGTAATAAGTGTTTTGCCGGGTAACGCCATCTCCCTTGACGCGTAGGGCCAAGCCTTGATTGCCATATTCCAATATCTTGTAGATGTGCTTGGTCGGTACTCGTGCCACCTCATCGGCGAAAACAACATCGGGTTTTTTCAGTGAAGTGAATCGATGCAGTATCTCCATCTGACAATCGTCCTTGAAACTGACCAGCTGTTGGATCAATAACCCGCTGCGCTTTTTTTTCCAACTGGTATCGGTTTTCTCGATAATGTAGTTCTGTGTTTCCTTCAGGTTCGGTTCAGCACTGACATTTGTGATCCACAAGCTGCAGATGCAGACGAAAATCAGCATAGGGTTTTTGGGGGCGGGCATCGAGTGAGGTCTCCTAATTGTCCTTTTTAAATCAGAACTACGCGATTGAGCCTCGGAATATAAACAGCTTTCTTCTTTGAGTAAAGTCTCGGCAGAACCCGTTTGAGAGTATGAAGCCTGCGTTGAGAGGTGGGGCATTCAAGTTGTTGTCGAGCTTTGGATAAAAAGCGAACCTTCCAAAAAGCTGCGCAATGATGATTCTATTCAATATGCTGAACGCTTATCGGAGGTTGAATTTAAAGCCTCCATACGCCGAGCACGAGATTTCTCTGGTAACGCTCTGGCGGAAATGATTAACGGTTTGCAGCTGATGGAAAGTCTTTAGTAAGGGCGTGGTGAACACAGAGTAAGATAATAAGGCGAATGGATAAAGCTGACGTAGAGAAGAAAGAAAACAACGAGTCAGAGCCCAGGGGGCTCTGACTTTGGTGGCGCAGATCAGTGAGCGCCATCTTCTCCACTGTGCACATGACCGTGCTCCAGCTCATCGGGCGTAGCTTCGCGAATCCCAACAACTTCAATGTCGAAGTTTAAAGTCTGGCCAGCCAGTGGATGATTGCCATCGATGGTGACGGTATCTTCGTCAACTTCAATGACCTCAACGGTCTGCATGCCATTTTGAGTTTCGGCGTGGAAAGCCATGCCCACTTCTACCTGATCGACACCCTGGAACATGTCTTTTGGCAACTCTTGTACGAGAGTTGGGTCCAGTTCACCATAACCTTGCTCGGGCTCTACGCTCACTTTAAAGTTGTCGCCCACTTTTTTGCCACTCAAAGCATCTTCGAGACCAGGCACAATATTTTGAAAGCCGTGCAGGTATTCCAATGGTGCTTCACCTTCGGAAGTGTCGATGGTTTCGCCTTTGTCATCGCGAAGGGTGTAGTGGATGATACCCACCAATTCGTTTTTAAGTTCCATAATGTCCTCTGGGTAAATTATTGGCCGAGGCTATTCAGCCCGGGCTCGACAATGGGCAGTTGGGTCGGTAATAACTCGCGGCGTTGCCCTAAACGAGGAGTTACGGTTTTGCCATCAACTTCTGCTCGCAGCAGGTCGATCGCATAAGTCTTGCCATCTTCTTCGGTTTGCTGAAGCTTGACCAGCAGGTAATCCCAATGTTTGGCCATCCAGATATAGGTCACGCGCTTTTTGCCGGTGGCGCGAACTTTTTTGATTTTAACCGTGGCCAGTTTTCCCAGGCGGGTTTCCAGTAGTTCTTCGCCGACCATTTCAAACAAATAGGTTTTCAGGCGGCCGCCATCGGCAATGTTGTATTGCAGAGTCTGTTTGCCATTCAGCAGATCGCTGCGCAATTGCAATTGATAGCTTAATTTATCCAACGCACCATCGGGAATGTCCATGCGCCAGGGTTTGTCCTGCACATTGTTTACCACTTTGTGTTTTTCCCAATCAAATTCCAGTACCGCATCTCGACTTCGGCCCAGGCCTTCGCGGTGGTATTGGTATTGGCTGGGAACCAGTTGACCGCCTGACCAATTAAAGCGCGAGCTTTCCCGCAGCTTGGCCAGCCAGGTCGATGCACTGAAAATCAATTCCTGCTCGCCGTTTGGATGGGTACCCAGTTCGCGTGTTGCTTCAATGGTAAAGCCGGAAAACTTGGCTTTATAAGTCGCGTGAAAGGGCTTGGGTAATTGCTGATCAATTTCGGTGACTTGGCTTGCGGGTTGAATGGCAGCGTGCAGGGTTTCCGTGGCGAGTGCCTGTTCTTCTTGTTCTTGTGCGAATACCCCAGCGGCCAACAAGCAGCTGGCCAGAATAGAACTGGTTTTGTGCAGCAGAGGGCGCAGAGTTTTTAACATAAATCAGAGTTTACCTTGGCTATGGTCAAAAGGGCCCGTGTTATCGGGCCTTTATTAGACGACCACTTACAGGCAAAGGTTCACCATCAAAAAGGCTAACATGATTATTACCGTCTTTATGCAGTCTTAAGCGACCCTGGCAAAACCACTGTACCGCCAATGGGAACATGTAGTGTTCCTGGTATTGTACGCGCTGGGCGAGTGTCTCTGAGGTGTCTTTGGCTTCAATATCGACCGCTACTTGAACGATACCCGGGCCGCCATCCAGCTCGGCGGTCACAAAGTGCACGGTGGCGCCGTGTTGGGCGTCCCCGGCGTCGATAGCGCGTTGATGGGTGTTCAGGCCCTGGTGTTTAGGCAGCAGGGATGGGTGAATATTGATCATGCGCCCGAGGTAATGCTCGGTGAAGGTCGGGGTCAGAATACGCATAAAGCCGGCCAGAACCACCAGATCCGGTTGGAACTGGTCGATCTGGGCTTGTAGGGCCTGGTCAAAGCTTTCGCGATCGGCAAAGGCTTTGTGGTCCAGACATTGGGCTTCAATGCCGGCCTTGGTGGCTCGCTCCAGGCCTTTTGCCCCGGGACGGTTACTGATGACGGCAACAATGTCGCCGCCCAGTTCGCCGCTTTGCTGGCAGTCAATCATCGCCTGGAGATTACTGCCACTTCCGGAAATCAGTACAACAATGCGAGCTTGGGATGTGGTGTCCATACCGGGAATTACAGACCTTGCAGCTCAACCTGTTCTTCGTCAGCCGCTGCTTCTGCAATCTGGCCCACGATAAAGGCGTCTTCACCTTCCGTGTTCAGCAGTTCAATGGCGGCGTCCGCCTTGTCGGCCGGAACGGCGATGATCATGCCAACACCGCAGTTGAAGGTGCGGTACATCTCAACACCGTCTACGTTACCGGCGCTTTGCAGCCAGTTGAAAACTTCCGGCATGTCCCAGGATTTTACATCGATTACGGCCTTGCAGTTTTCAGGCAGTACACGAGGAATGTTTTCCAGCAAACCGCCACCTGTAATGTGGGACAGGGCGTTCACTTGATTTTCCTTGATCAGCTTCAGCAGAGACTTCACGTAGATGCGGGTAGGGGCCATCAGGGCTTTTGCCAAAGGTTCGCCGGCCAGATCCTGTTGCAGATCGGCACCGGAGACCTCGATGATTTTACGAATCAGGGAGTAACCGTTCGAGTGCGGACCGCTTGACGCCAGGCCGATCAAGGTATCGCCAGCGCTAACTTTACTGCCGTCGATCAACTCGCTTTTCTCGGCCACACCGACACAGAAGCCGGCCAGGTCGTAATCTTCGCCTTCGTACATGCCCGGCATTTCAGCTGTCTCACCGCCTACCAGAGCCGCGCCAGCTTGTTCACAGCCGGTGCCAATGCCATCAACCACAGCAGCGGCGACGTCGACGTTCAATTTACCGGTGGCGTAATAGTCCAGGAAGAACAGAGGTTCTGCACCGGCCACTACCAGATCGTTAACGCACATGGCGACCAGGTCAATTCCGATGGTGTCATGCTGACCCAGATCCATCGCCAGACGCAGCTTGGTGCCAACACCGTCCGTGCCGGATACCAGTACCGGCTCGCGGTAACCGCTTGGCAGCTCACAAAGGGCGCCAAAACCGCCCAAACCGGCCATTACCTCGGGGCGACGTGTGCGCTTGGCAACGTGTTTGATGCGATCAACCAGAGCATTACCTGCGTCGATATCTACGCCGGCGTCTTTGTAACTTAAGGAAGGCTGCTTATCTGTCATGGTTTGGGTCTTTAAGTAGTCTAAAAAACGGGCGCGTATTTTAGCTTGAAAGCCTGCCAAGCTCATTAGTTTTATTGGCTAATTTGCATTTTCTTTTAGTGATTGCTGCCATTCTGCTATGGCAAAGCTACAATGTGGCCGGATTGAAGCGTTGCTTGCCGTGAGTTTCTGTTGGAAGGGGCGGGTTTAGCCCGAGTTCATACCAGCAAGGCTATAGTTTCAGGCCTTTTTGGAACTTTGTGGTCATTGCTCGTATCAACAAGGCCATAGGCCGAAAACGGCGAGCCAAACCGGAATTTGATTGTATTGGGGGAGTTGTGGGCAGAATAATCGCCTGGATGTTTGCACTGTGGGTGTTTGCTGGGGTTCAGTGGGCTGAAGCGGTAAAAGTGGAAAACCTTTATCGCGCCAGCTTTAACGTTGAGGACCAGACCCCTGAACGTCGCGAAAAGCTCGCCGCAGAGGGCCTGCTGAAGGTATTGGTGAAGGTCAGTGGTTCCCATAATTTGCCGGATTCTTCTCAGCTTGGTGTGGTTTCGCGGCAGGCGAACCGATATCTTCAGCAATTCAGTTATGAAAATGCCGATGAAGGTTATCAGCTGAATCTGGATTACGCGAAAGGGGCTGTGGATACGCTGCTGCGCAAACTGGAACTTCCCATTTGGCCTGATAAGCGTCCCGAGGTTTTGCTGTGGCTGGTGCAGGATGATTTCCAGCAGCGCCAGATGCTCAATCTGAATGAGCAGGAAACCTTGTTCAATGCCGCCAAAATCGTAGAGACAGATCGTGGATTGCCACTGGCTTTACCGTTGATGGATTTGGATGATCGCGTGGCGTTACCGACTGCGGCCGCCTGGTCTCTGAATGAACAGAGCCTGGAGCAGGCTTCGAGCCGTTATCAGAGTGATGTGTCCTTACTAGGACGAATGAGCATTACCGGCAGCGGTCAATGGTTGGCGTCCTGGTTGTTGATGGATCGCGGCAAGCTTCAGTTGTTTGATGGTCGTGGCGCTAATCCGGAAGAAATTGTCGCCAACGGCCTGAATCAGGTTGCGGATTACCTTGCAAGCCAGCATGCGATCGTTGCCAGCCCGCTGGCGAGCAAACCCTATTATATGCAGCTGGATAACATTGCTGATTTCCAGTCTTACCGTAAAGTGCTGGATTATCTGAATGGTTTGGCCATGGTACGTTATGCCGAGCCGGAACTGGTGTTAGGTGAGCAGCTGCGCTTACGCTTGTTTATCGACGGACAGCTTCAGCAGCTGGTTGATGCTATCGCGCTGGATAAAATCCTGCAGGCCAATTCCGCTGTGGGTGAAGCTCGTCAACAAGGTGTCATGTACTATCAGCTGCCGCAGCCTGAAAACAATGTATTGCAACCCCTGGTGCCCATTGACGGTGAACCTTTGAACGAGCAAGGCGGGTTACCAAATGGAGTTATGGAAAAAGCATCCGATACAGAAACAACGGCGATTGATGCTTCCCAGGCCCCGCAGCCCCCGCAATTGCCCTGATCGAATGTTATCTTGATGGCAATCTTGAGCCCCTGATTTCAGTTGGGGGCTTGATTCCATAAAGAGCAAAAGGGTAAGCTCGCGCTTATTTTTGCCATTTCAGAACTCCGTGGAACATTCTCAACCTCAACAATTATCTCTGGGCGTAGCCCTGGCGGACGATGCCACCTTTGAGAACTTTTACACTCAAGAAGGTTCGGCGGCGGCGCAGGCTGTGCACGCTCTGCAGCACTTTATGCAAAGCCCGACTGAGCACGGATTTTTCCTGTGGGGGGCCAGCGGAAGTGGTTTGAGTCATTTGCTGCAAGCCAGCTGCCACCTGGCCAACCAACAGCAATTGAGCGCGCAATATTTACCTCTCTCGGAACTGGTTGGCTTTGCGCCGGATGCCCTGCTCGAAGGCATGGATGGTTTTGATCTATTGTGCCTGGATGGTTTGCAACACATTGCGGGTAAAGCAGATTGGGAGCAGGCCTTGTTCAATTGCTTTAATCGCAGCAAAGACAGTGGCCGTAAAATCCTGTTCAGTGCCAATGCTAACCCCACCGAGTTAAACATTAATCTGCCTGATTTGGCATCGCGTTTGAGTTGGGGCTTAAGCTTTCAAGTGCCATTGATGGGCGACGCGGAAAAACAACAGGCGCTGACCTTGCGTGCCAAGGCGCGAGGTTTGGAGCTGTCCGATGAAGTGGCTCAGTTTATTCTTCATCGAGCGCCGAGACATATTGCTGAGCTTTTCGAGATACTGGACCGCCTTGATAACGCCTCTCTGGCTGAGCAGCGAAAGTTAACGATTCCTTTCGTAAAACAGGTTTTGGGTTTGTAGCCTGCGGCTGAACAATCCGATAAGTAAGCTAATCACAAACAAAAAGCCGCAACAATTGTTGCGGCTTTTTTGTTTACAAGGGCGTCAGCACTTAAGGTGCTATACACGCCAGACAGCGGGCGTACATGCCTTTGGGATCATTCAAATTACTCAACTCTTCAATGGCCTCACTCACTGGGCTGAACCAGCTGGCAATTTTCTGAGTGATTGGCTGAACCCAAGGGTTCACAGAAGCCTGGGTGTTCAAGTTGTTGGCCAGTTCCTGCATAAATTGCTCACCGGGGCTCAATAGGCGTTTGATCTCGACCACGTCATAGTCACTGATCTCTGCGTACTCGGCGGCAGCGGCAATGGCGTCGTTCAACCCGCCGAGTTTGTCCACCAGTCCATTGTTGAGAGCCTGTTCACCGCTCCATACTCGGCCTTGGGCGATTGTGTGGATATTTTCAGGGCTGGTATCACGACCTTCTGCTGCAATATCCAGAAACTGTCGATACACCTGCTCAACACCTTGTTGTACAACACGCTCTGCCATTGGCGTTAAGGTACGATCCACACGCATACTGCCGGCAAGTGCAGTAGTGCCCAGTCCGTCGGTGTGAATGCCTAAATGCTTCAGGCTTTCTTCCAGAGTGGGGAAGGCACCAAACACACCAATCGAACCGGTGATCGTGGTAGGGGTTGCCCAGATTTCATCACTGGTTGCGGAAATCCAGTAGCCACCGGATGCCGCAACGCTGCCCATAGATACGACAACAGGGATGTCTTCTTGGAGATCCAGTAATTGCTGGCGAATGATTTCAGAGGCGAAAGCGCTGCCGCCACCGGAATCAACACGCAGTACCAGAGCTTTGAGTTTTTCTTCTTTGGCCCGACGAATCAACTCGGCCAGGGTGTCGCCGCCGATGCTGCCTTCCGGTTGCTCACCATCAAGGATGGTACCGCTGGCGACGATTAAGCCGACTTTATCTTCTTTCACTTGAAAAGCGGGTTCAGTCAGGGCAAGGTAACGTCCGGTATCGATACCGCGGTAGCTGTCGCCTTCTTTGTTCTTGCCCACTTTTTCCTGCAGTTTGGTCAATTGTAAATGGCGGGGCAGAAGTTCATCCACAAAACCGGCGGCCAGGGCCAGCTCGGCGGTGTTGCCATTATTTTCCTGCAGGCGAACATCCAGATTATTAATTAAATCATTCACGCTGCCGGCTTCCATTTCGCGCAGGCCTTCCACACGTTGGGTGTAGTGCCCCCACAGTTGGCTCAGCCATTGCTCATTGTGCTCTTTCGAGGCAGGGGACATATCGTTGCGCATATAAGGCTCAAGGAAATCCTTGTACTGACCCACTTTGAAAATGTGCACATTAATGGACAGCTTATCCAGCGCGTCTTTGTAGTAGTTGCGATAGGCCGCAAAACCCATCAGGCCAACGCCGCCCATAGGATTCAAATAAATTTCATCGGCAAAGGCCGCCAGGTAGTACTGGCTCTGGGAATAATAATCACCCACGGCATAGACCGGTTTGCCAGCGGCTTTAAAAGCTTCGATGCTCTGACCCAGCTCTTCCAGTTTGCTGATGCCGCCGGCCATGCCGCCGAGATCAAGTACCATGGAATTAATCTTGTCGTCGTCTTTGGCTCGCAGAATGGCTTTTTGCAAATCCCGGAGACGTGTTTCGGTTTGGCCATCGTTGCCGCCCATTAACTGTGCAAAGGGGTCTTTGGCACTGAGTTGGTCAACAAGATAGCCCGAGGGCGCGACGATCAGGGCGGTATCTTCACCGAGCGGTTCCTGCCCCTTGGGAATCAGGGCAGCGAAGAATGCGATCAGGATAAATAAAAACAGGATATTTAACACAATGCGTCGCAGACCATTGATGCCATCCCACAGCCCGCTTAAAAAACGCAAAAACACCGGGCGCTTCTGTGATTCACTCATAATCGATCCTTTTTCAATAAACTGCCCATTGGCAGATCTCTTGCTATCGCAGTATCAAGCTTGTGTCGGGGCCTGTTGCTCGTCCTGCTGTCGCCAGTATTTGTTGTACTGAATCCAGCGGCTGCACATCATGCCCGTGAAGAACAAGGTGATGCTGAGTATCAATTGTAGCCAATGGTAGGTCTGAACATGTTCTGATGGTATTCCTACGCTGACTACCGCAGCTGTGAAATAGAACAAAATGATAAAGCAAAACCAGCTGTAGGCTTTGTGATTGCTTTTCAGCATGCTCCACAGCGGCAGCAGCAATGGCACAACCTGAAATGCCCAGACACCCCAGGCGCCGTTTTCATGAGTCAGATTGAGCCAGCTGTACAGTGCTATCAATGCTCCGTAACACAACCAATGCAGGCGCAGGCCCCAATGGAGTTTATTCTCCAGATTGGGAATGCGCTTAACTTCTTTGACGGTGTTTTCACTCATAAGTTACACCATCTTTAATGCATGTTTTGCCAGACGCTTGCCCTGAGCCTGGGCCAGGCTGATTTCTTCGGCGCTCAACTCACGACCTTCCTCACCACCAAGATGGGAAACACCGTAGGGTGTGCCACCGGTTTGGGTAGTGCTGAGTTCGCTTTGGGAGTAGGGCACACCCATCAGCACCATGCCCTGATGCAGCAACGGCAACATCATGCTCAGCAAGGTACTTTCCTGGCCGCCATGCAGGCTGGCGGTAGAGGTAAACACACTGGCAGGTTTATCAATCAAATCGCCGTTCAGCCAGAGGTCGCTGCTCTGGTCAATAAAGTATTTCAAAGGGGCGGCCATATTGCCGAAGCGTGTCGGGCTGCCGAGGGCCAGCCCGGCACAGTTCTGTAAGTCTTCCTTGCTGCAATAGGGAGCGCCGCTGTCGGGAATATCGCTACTGGTCGCTTCACATGTGGCTGATACGGGAGGAACGGTGCGCAGACGGGCTTCCATTCCTGCGCCTTCAATGCCGCGTGCTATTTGTTGAGCCAACTGGGCGGTGCCACCTTGGCGACTGTAATACAAAACCAGAATATAAGGCTTGCTCATGTCTGTCTCTTTCCAGGGCCTGTTATGGGCTAAAACGAGGGTTTTCCGGGTCTGTTGTCAGCCGCTTAGATCAGCTCCAGAACATTCTCGGGGGGGCGACCCAATACGGCTTTGTCACCTTTTACAACGATAGGACGTTCAATCAACTTGGGGTGCTGTGTCATGGCGTCAATCAATGCCGCTTCACTGTGACTGTCATCGGCCAGATTCAATTCTTTGTAGGCATCCTCACCTTTGCGCAGCAACTGACGTGCCTTAATGCCCAGTTTACCCAATATGGTCGCCAATTCCTTGCTGTTGGGGGTGTTGTCCAGATATAGAACAATTTCAGGCTCTATGCCTTTCTCCTCCAGAAGCGCCAGGGTTTGGCGGGATTTTGAACAGCGAGGGTTGTGGTAAATGGTGTACATAGATAATTCCTTCAATAAGCGCGAATCAGTTCTCACAGACGACAAGTGCGCTTGCTGTGAATGGGCTAAACTGCCTATTGTATGTCGATGTGTTTTTTTATGCAGCTAAAGACTTTTGCCCGGCAAATGGATACTCTGGGAGGCCGCAGAACCCGGGGTTCTAACCACAAATTTTAAGAGGACAATATGATTACGCTCGAGACTGTTCAGCGTTTTATTCGCCAAATCATATTCCACTATCAGGACAAACAGTGCCAGAAGAGTGCAGCGGCACTGACCTACATGACGCTGTTCGCCATCGTGCCGATGATGACGGTGAGCTATTCCATGTTTTCCGTGATTCCGGCGTTTTCCGGGCTGGAGTCCCAGCTGCAGACGCTGATCTTTGATAATTTCGTTCCATCGACGGGGCAGGAAGTGCAGCAATACCTGGCGGGCTTTTCCTCCCAGGCACGCAGCCTGACGTCGGTTGGTGTCATCATGCTGGTGGTCACTGCCTACTTGATGCTGAAAAATATCGAGGCCAATTTTAATTCCATCTGGGGCGTGAAAGAGGGCCGCAAAGGCCTGGCGAACTTTTTATTGTATTGGGCCGTTTTGAGCCTGGGTCCTTTGATGCTGGGTATGGGACTGGCGGTTACCACCTATTTGTTATCTCTCAAACTGTTCGAAGGTGATGAAACTCAGGGTGTGTTGGCGGGCGTTTTGAGTTTTCTTCCGTTCTTCTTGGCAACTGCGGCGTTTACCTTATTGTTTGCCGCCGTGCCGAACTGCAAAGTCAATTTAAAGCACGCCGCCATGGGTGGTTTTCTTACCGCTATTGCCTTTGAGCTGGTCAAAAAATTGTTTGCTACCGTTGTGGGCATGACATCTCTGGAAGTGATTTACGGCGCGTTTGCGGCTGCACCTTTGTTCCTGATTTGGATCTATGTCATGTGGATGCTGGTGTTATCCGGAGCCATTCTGGTTCGAGTATTGTCGACCTTTTCGGATGGGGCTGATGGTCAGCACTATCCTGATTTGGTCGCTGCGCTATTGGTACTTTGGGCATTCCACCAACGCTGGCAGCAGGGCGAAAGCCTGACTGACCGACACGCCGCTGAAGTGGGTGTGGACGGGCGCCAGTGGGCAAATATTCGTCAGGCTTTGTTACAACAGCAAATTATCGCGGCGACCAACAGTGGCGATTATGTCTTGAGTAAAGACCTTTCCCGTGTGCGCCTGCGTACGCTTGCAGAAATGGTGGGCGTTGAAAGCCAGCTGCCCGGCGAGTCGCGCTTTTTGCAGTCTTTACCCTGGTTTCCCTCTGTGGCAGCGCGTATGTTGGCTATTGATCAGAAAACCGAGTTGGAATACGACGTCTGTTTAACTGATGTATTCAGTACCGTTCCGCAAACTCTGGAATTACCCGAAGAAGATGCCTTGATCAGCGATGATGGTGTGTTCCCGATTCATCAGGCCAAGCAGGGCAATGGTGGCAATGAAACGCAGTAGTTGGCTTGCAGGCATCGTCAAACAAAAGAGTCTTGCTTTTTTATCGCTGCTTATCTTGACGGCAGCTTTGGGAGCTTGCAGTAAAGATCAGAGTGTTGAACTCGCCAATGGCTCTGATCTCTCTCTAAATGCTCAACAGATATTGGTCGTCAATTACTGGGCCAAGTGGTGCAAGCCCTGCCTGCATGAGATTCCCGAACTCAATCGATTGAATCAGCAAGATGGCATTACCGTAGTGGGTTTTGATTTTGACAAGCATCAAGGTCAGGAACTGAATGACCTTATTGCCAAGATGAAGATTGAATTCCCGGTACTTGCCGGCCATTTAGAGCCCAACCGTATTCATCCTGAATTAACACGTAAAGCGCAAGCGCTGCCCATGACCTACCTGATTCGGATTCCGAATCCTGAATCGGGGGAAGCTGTTCGCTTAAGTAAGGCCTTGTTGGGGCCGCAAACGGAAGTTGGGCTGCTGGCAAAAATCGAAAAGTTCCAAAGTCAGTTGTAGTATCTATGTTGTGTATATGCAGTATCTATGACTTCAGGACTTTTTGACAACCGGTATCCACCAACGAATTTCCATATCTTTTAACGGCCGAAAAGCGATGGGAAAGTAAGCTGCAATATCAGGCTTGCTGCTGTCTCGCTCGTACCCTGTTGCCTCAAACCATTCACCGTAAATACGTTTGTTTGTTTTTACTGAGGCGGGGTATCGGCAGCTGAATTCAGCATAGCTCGCCGAGGGTATTGAAAAATGGCTGAAAATATTGCTTTCCATATCGGGTGTCTTTTCTATGCAGAGTACGTCATTGAAAGAATCACGGCAGCCATCTTCATTCGGGAAGAAAACCGACATGAGAGGTGCTTCGGATATAACACCCGAGCGTCCCAGACTCAGTTCCGATAAACGAGCATATTCCTCGCTGCCGACGTATTCCTTCCAGAACTTAGGACCGGTTTTGATGAAGGTTTCATAGTCAAATTCCTTGGCTTTTCCGATGATTTGAAACTCCGGTTTTTCGACAATTCGATATTGCAACATATCTTCACCTTCTGCTTTAGTTTGGCTGGACGCTGGTCTATACGCCGACAGTTTAATGTTGCCGGAACGAGCTTCGCTTGGGTTGATACCGTGCAGGTTTCTGAACGCACGGGTAAACGCATTTGGTGACTCAAACCCGTACTTGGCGGCGATATCAATGATCTTCTCTGTGCTGGACAGCAGCTCGGCCCCCGCTTTGCTGAGCCTTCGCCTTCTTACATGTTCAGCGAAAGTAATCCCGAGCGTGGCGTGGAACATACGGTGGAAATGGTATTTGGAGGAGCACGCAATCTCGGCCGCAACATCAACGGAGACATCGCCGTCGAGATTGTTTTCAATATACTCAATCACCCGCTGAATTCGTGTTGACCAATCCAATTGAATACGCTTCCTGTTGAATGTTCGGAATAGATCATACTGGTTTTTCAGCGGTCGGGACTCACCTTTTTTTGCGGTTTTCCGTGTGTTCTCGAAGAGGGGAGTGGTGTTGGTAGCGGGATGTTGGTAAAGATGTCTGTAGAAATAGCAGAGATTGTGGGGGGAGGGGTAGAGCAGACAGCAGCTGGTGTTAGCCCAGCTGCTCAATGTTCAATCATTAAAATAGGGAGCCGAGTCCGCTTTCTTCCTTTCGTTTGCGAATAACAGATTCAGGTTGAAGATCAAATTCCTGCTTGAATACCGTTTCGCCATCAAAGGTGGCAAGTTCAAGGGTCCATTTCCCCGGAACCATTTTCCAGTCTTGGTCGATCTCCCGAATAAAGTGAAAGGTGCCGGACCCGCGAGTAAAGTGAATGTAATGGTACGGCGGGTTTTCAGCACCATCTTCATCCACTGCGATTGGGTTGGTCCATCGGGCTTTCAGTGCGATCATTTTTCCATAGTATTTGGAAATACGTGGATAGATAGAGACCTTTAGCTTGGTGCCGAATGAAGCGCCTTTCTCGAGTGGGATTGTCGTTACCGAATCCTCAAAGGAGTAATAACCATTGCTGTCTTTCAGGTATAAGCCGGTTTCCTCTTCCTCGATTTCGGCGGTAAACAAAGTGGCGTCACTGGTTTCTTCCAGCATGTCTTTCAAGTGACTTATCTGTTGGCTATCCAGGGGCAGTCTCCAGCTTATCTCGGACATCACCTCATGAACGGCATTTGCAAGGGGTTTATCAAATTTTTTGCCTTCAAATTCTTCATCCACAAGCGTGGATAGTTTTTCGAAGCATTGGGGTATATCCTGAACGACCCCCTCCCCAAAACAGTAGGCTCTCGCTAGGTAGAGTTTGGCCGATGAGTTTTCAGTTGCTGCTTTCTTGAAGTATTCAATCGCTTTCTCATGACTGGCTGAGTCAATCACGCCTCGACGATGAAGGTGAGCCAATCGAATATTTCCGTTGTTGTAATCATTTTCGGCTGCGAGTTTATACCAGCGGGCCGCTTCATTGAGATCTTTGTCGGCTGCCTCACCTCGATGATAGAACGATGCAACGTTGAATTGAGAGCGCGCGTGCCCAAGCTTGCCAGCCAGCTTGTAGTTCTTCATTGCCAGCTTTCCCCGTCGATCAACAAGCCCATTGGCATCCAAACCATCGGCTATTCGCTTATATTGATCAATGAGAAGTTCTTGTTGATCTTCTGTGTACGCGGGAGGCAGTCCCAAGGTTCTTCGAATAAAGTCATCGACATAAAGATTGTGATGTATATCGTCATACCAGCGGTGGTGACCATGGCCACTCTTTTTGTAAAACAGAGTTTCAAGCGGTTTATTTAGCTGTTCCAGTCGCATTTTGAAGCGATTGCTTTGTTCAATGGGCGCAATTTCATCCTCATATCCTGCGATTAGAAGAGTTGGGGCTTCCAGCTTGTCGGCTTGATATAGCGGAGAATAGTCCCACAATTCCTTGCGCATACGCCCAAGAATCTGCTCATAACTTTCAATACTGCCATCAACGTCGTCGATATTTCTGCTGTTAAATATAAGAGGTAAATCATAGACGCCAAATGCCGCAATCACACAGTCGTAAACATCCGGGTGTTTGATTGCCAGCATTACTGAAGAGTAACCGCCATAGCTCGTTCCCATGGCACAAACATGCTGATAGCTATCTGTCTTAATGACATGATCGACAACAGAGCTAATGTCTTCTTCAATGGCCTTACCAAATTGGGCAATGCCAGCTTCCAAAAACTTTTTGCCGAAACCTTCTGAACCCCGAAAGTTAACTTGCAGTACTGTGTAGCCACGGCTGGTTAAAAATTGAATCTGGCGATCAAAGTACTGTGCATCACGAACCCCAATCGGGCCACCATGAGGGTTCACAATGAGAACACCGTTACTTCCCTCTTTAGGGCGGGTTAGAATAGATTCCAGCTCTTGACCTTCATTGTTCAGCACAGTCAGGTTTTGAGCTTCACTGAGTGAGTTTTTATCCAGATCGCCTCGAAGTTCTCCCACGAGTTCAGCCTTGGAATTTTTTTTGTCGAACAAATAATATTGGCCTGGATTGTCACTGGAGAATACAAAGACAAGAGCATTCTGGGAATCTTTCCCTTCACCGACAATGGCAAGTTGCTGATTTGGGAAAGCTCTATCCAATTTGGCTTTCGTATCGACTTGGGTTTTGGAGAAGAATTTGGTGACGAGTTGTCCGTGATCGAGATAGGCAACAGTTTCCAGCAGCTTTGTTTTTGGGTTTATCTTGGCGCCCAATAGATCATATTTCGGGTGAGCATAAATGAGTTCGCCCAGGTTTTTTGTTTTAAGGTCATACTTATATAAGCCGGTTAAATCGGATTCATCATTACTTAGAACAGCCAGTGTGTGTTCGTCCAGAATTCCAATGGGATTGAAGTTGAAGCTTTCTTGATCAACGGTTGTTGCAACTTGCCACTCTTTCATCCCCTCCGTGAGATAGTATATGTAGACACTTTCTTCTTCGAAATCGACTGAGACAGACAGCAGCTCTTTGTCTGAATGACTGGAAAATATCATAAAGGCCGATGGTGCCTGAATCGGAAAGAGCTTAGCGTTCTCCGCTACCTTATTGTCCATCAGTGTTTTGTAGTCAGCATAGTACAACTTGACTTCAGGTTTACTGCTACTGCCATCGTTTTGGGCAAAAAGGACTGTTCCGGGTTTATCGATTAAATTGTCTACTATGTAGCCTTTTGCCCAAATGCGCTTGGCTTTTGTGTAGGGTGTACCATCGTCTTTGAACTTGATCGGTAGAATGGCCTGTCTTCTGTCTTTACTACTTTTATGTTTATAGTCGATAAGGATTGTGGTGGCGTCCAGCCATTCCAGATCCAGCAAGCGAGCTGTTTTATCATATGGAAATGAAATAATTTCATGTTGGATCATGCTATCTGTGAAGGTCAAATCGATGAGTGTGCGGTCTTCTTCATATTTAAAGATCGCGAGATACTCACCTCCAGGGCTTAATGCCGCAGTATTAATATCATTGCTTCTGAATAGGTCTTCAGGGGGGATTGGCTTGGAAAAGCCCATGTTGCTGATCAAACTGAATTGAATGATCAGGAAAAATTTAATAAACCTCAACGTCATTTTTCCACTCCTTTGCTAGCGCTGATTTCTCCACTTTGCATCAGCTCAAAAAATCGATCTTCTTTTTGCCCCGTATAGGTGATTGAGTGCGCCTTCAATAAATTGGGGAAGCGTTCCTTCATAAATTCGTAAGCATACGAGGAGCGATTAACAATCAACATGTCGTTGTTCCAGTTCCGACGTTCAAACTTAAAATCTCCAACGTAGCTGATGGTTCCCGGAGCTACGGAAAAAGACCAAATGTCTCCAAGTAAACTGTATCCAGTATATCGGCCTGTTTTGACGGACTTAATTCGATATTCACCTGCTGGCAGGGCAGTGAATAAATAATTGCTGTTATAACGCACATCATCCTTGGTAAACATGATTTTGCTTTCACCATCAATGACGATGAATTCCAAATACATATTGGAGGAGAGGCCGAGTAGTAAATACCCTTCGCTGTTTTTGATAGGTTTTGCAGTATCGGATTGCACAGTGCTGACTCGACTGGCACAACTGCTCAAAATAAGAACACTTACTACAAGAAAAATAGAAATAATGCGGCGATTCAAATCTTGAACCATGACACTTCCTCTGTGATGGATGACTTTGATTTTTAGGCGCCTAAATTTGCCATAGCCGCCGCTTGATAGCCAGTCAAAAAAGAGAAATTTGCCTCACGAGTTTCTTTTTGCAAGTAATTTGGCCAATGAAGCTTGTTGGCCTTACAAAATTAAGAATCTTAAGTCCGGTCAGACAAGCTTCCAGTGCCGGGAAGGTAAATCCAGAGCACGTCACGTATAAATCATTTACAGCTGAACCCTTGATCTGGGGCAATTAAAGTTCTAAACTTTCAATAATTTCTGAAAATACAGAAATTATTGAATTAGCCGAGGTAATGTTATGACTATGACTCCACAGATCGAGGCCTTTGTTTACCATTTTGGTGAGATGGGCAGCCGTTGGGGGTTTAATCGAACGGTGGGGCAGATGTACGCCTTGATCGTGCTCAGTGAGCATCCATTGTGTGCCAATGATCTCAGTGAGGCCCTGAATATCTCGCGCGGTAACGTCAGTATGGGGCTGAAAGAGCTTCAGTCCTGGCGCTTGCTGCAGGAAAAGCGCATTCCTGGAGACCGCAAAGAATACTTTACCGCCGCTGGAAGTATCTGGGATATGGCCATTCGAGTGTTGGAAGAGCGCCGCCGTCGCGAGGTGGAGCCCACCTTGAGTTTGCTGAGAGATACTTTGTTGGAATCCCCGGCTAATGAGCAAGAGGCCTATGCCCAGGAGAAAATGCAGGAGATTCATGACCTCCTCGAACTCTGCAGTGGTTGGGCCGATGAATTGCTGACCATGCCCCCTCAAAAGCTGAAAACATTGATGAAGCTCGGCAGTGGCATGGGGAAGGTTCTTGAGTTTACCGATAAGCTCAGTTTGCGCGGGCCGGATAGTTAGCGCCGGTACACGTCTGCTTCGGGGCTGAAACGCTCCTCTCTCTTTTGATCCACGAGGTAAATCATGGATATTGTGATCGATACTGTCATGTTATCGAGGGTTCAGTTCGCCCTGAATATCAGCTTTCATATCTTATTTCCCACCATCACGATTGCCCTGTGCTGGGCATTGCTGTTTTTCAAAATTCGTTTGCACCAGACGGGCGACGAAGTCTGGATGCGTTGTTACCGTTTCTGGGTAAAGATTTTTGCATTAACCTTTGCCTTGGGTGTGGTGAGCGGAATTACCATGTCGTTCCAGTTTGGCAGCAACTGGCCAGGCTTTATGGAGCGAGTGGGGAATATCGCCGGTCCATTGCTGGGTTATGAGGTGCTTACGGCGTTCTTTTTGGAAGCGACGTTTCTGGGCGTCATGCTGTTTGGTGTCGATCGCGTTTCTCCCCGAATGCATACCATTGCAACCGCGATTGTCGCGTTGGGTACGACGGCATCGGCGTTTTGGATTTTGGCTTTGAACTCCTGGATGCAAACGCCTACCGGGTTTGAATTGCGCGACGGTGTGGCGTTCCCCGTCGATTGGTGGGCCGTCATTTTTAATCCTTCATTTCCCTATCGTTTCTTCCATATGTTGCTGGCCTCACTGATTACCGCCTGCTTTCTCTTAATGGGAGTGTCGGCCTATCGTTTATTAAAAGGTGACCATAAGCCGGCGCCAAGAATCACCCTGCGTCTCGGGGCATTGGTTGCCGCGGTTGCAATGCCGGTGCAAATTTTTGTGGGTGATTTACACGGTTTAAATACCCTTGAGCATCAGCCTGCCAAAGTTGCTGCGATGGAAGGCGTCTGGGAAACCGAACGTGGCGCAGATCTGTTGTTATTTGCTTTGCCGGATGAAGAGGCTCGTGAAAATCATTTCGAGATTGGCATTCCCAATATGGCCAGCTGGATTCTCACCCACGAGGCGGATGGTGAAATCAAGGGCTTGAATGAATTTAAAGGTGAACATCCTCCGGTGGCTCCCGTATTCTGGAGTTTTAGAGTCATGGTGGGCTGTGGTTTGTTGATGCTGCTGATTTCCTGGACCTTGAGTTGGCAGTTGTGGCGCAGGGAAGACGCCAGCCCCTGGTTGCTAAAAGCTTCGGTGGCTATGACCTTTTCGGGTTGGCTTGCGACGCTGGCGGGTTGGTATGTCAGCGAGATTGGTCGTCAACCATTTCTTGTGCAGGGGGTGCTGCGAACCTCAGAAGCTGCCACGACCATCCCTGAAGGCAATGTACTGTTTTCCTTGCTGATCTACGCAACGCTGTATTGCGGTTTGCTTTGGGCTTATATCCACACGGTATTTCTGATGGCTAGAAAATCCGCCAAGCTGGAGGCGCCCGGCGTTCCAGAAAATAAACAAATCGCTGATGTAAACGCGACAATAACAGGAGCTTAAGATGAATATTTTCAATGCATTGATTGATCCGAACTATCTTGGGCCTATCTTTATCGGTTTGATGGCGCTGGCCGTTTTGGTGTATGCAATTTTGGATGGTTACGATTTGGGGGTAGGTATCGTGCTGCACCGTCATGATGAAGCCATGCGCGATACCCAAATTGCATCCATCGGCCCATTCTGGGATGCCAATGAAACCTGGCTGGTATTGGCGATTGGTTTGATGCTGATTGCGTTTCCCGAGGCTTACAACATTCTTCTTCAGGAGCTGTATATTCCGGCAACGTTAATGTTGGCGGGGCTTATTCTGCGAGGGGTTGCCTTTGATTTCCGGGCCAAGGTCGCGATGGAGTACAAGGGCTTGTGGGATCATATTTTCAGATCCGGCTCACTGATTGTGGCACTGTCTCAAGGGTATATGTTGGGGCAATACGTGTGCGGTTTTTCCGATGATTCCCTGACGATTGTGTTTTCCTTGCTGAGCGCTTTTGGTGTGGCGGCGGCGTATTCCTATATCGGGGCTTGCTGGCTGGTGATGAAAACCGAGGGTGAACTGCAACAGTACAGTGCAAAAACCGCACGAGTCAGTGGTGTACTCATGGCTTTGGGTATTGCGGCAGTATGCATTGTGAATCCCTGGATTAATCCGGAAGTTTACGCTCGCTGGTTTAGCTTTCCGAACAATTTATTGTTGTGGGTGATTCCCATTGTCAGCGCGGCCTTATTTGTTTTATCGGATCAGGTTTTGAAGCGTGTTCCCGCCGAAGATGACTATGGCTGCTGGATACCCTTTGTGCTGGCTGTGTTGTTGTTCCTGAATTGTTTTCAGGGTATTGTGGTCAGCTTCTATCCGGATGTAATTCCCGGTCGCCTGAGTTTGTTCGAGGCTGTGGCTGCGCCGGAAGCCTTAGGCTTTATTTTCTGGGGTGCCGTAATTGTGGTTCCTGTTATTCTGGGCTATACCGCATACTCCTATCGGGTGTTCTGGGGTAAGGCCACGGCACTACGGTATTTCTAAGGTGCTATGGTATTTTTAGAATGTCTTGAAGAGACTGCTGGAAGCACTGAAGGAAGAGGTAGGAGAATAGAACGGAAAAAAATCGGGGCAGAAAACTCTGCCCCGATAGCGTTAGATCGCAGAAACCGCACCATCAACCGCGATGGCCTGGCCGGTCATATAACTGTTACCCGGCGACAGTATCAACATCATGGCGTTAACCATTTCCTGTACGGTGCCGTAGCGCTTCATTGGGCAACCTCGCACCAGCATGTCTTCCACACCATCTTCTTTTAACATACCGGCACCAATATTGGTGGGGGAGAAGAAAGGGCAAATTGCATTCACGCGAATGTTTTGTTTGGCGTACTCAACAGCGGCGGTTTTGGTTAAGCCGATGACACCGTGTTTTACCGCTGCATAGGGAGCAAGCTTGGGAGCACCTCCGATACCAGCCATAGAGCTAACATTCAGAATTGATCCGCCTTCTTTGAACATAGCGGGAATTTGATGCTTCATGCCGATCATAACGCTCTTGAGGTTGACCTCGTATTGGCGGTCAAAGATATCGCCTTGTTGCTCGTGAGTGGCCAGCATTTCATGGCCAACGCCAGCATTATTCACCGCAATATCGAGACGGCCAAACTTTTCGAGGGCAGCTTTTACCAGAGCTTCACAGTCTTCCTCTTTGCTGACGTCGCATTGCAGCAACACCGCTTTATCGCCGTATTCGGCGCTGGCTTTGTCGAGACCGGGTAGATTGATATCGCCCAGAACCAATTGAGCACCACGCTCGTGCAGGCCTTTTGCAAGCAGGGCACCAAAGCCACTGGCCGCGCCCGTGATGATGGCAACTTTGCCACGAAAATCTAATAGTGAATCCATAATGTATCTTCTATGTCTGGGGCCAGCCAAGCTGGCCGGAAACCTTTAAACAATCATACCGCCATCAACCACAATGCATTCCCCTGTGGTGTAGCTGGAAGCGTCTGAAACCAAATACAAGACGGTGCCGGCCATCTCACGAGGTTCGGCATGACGCTTCATGGGAATTTTATCAATGGCCATTTGGTAGATTTCATCGTGAGTAAACAGGGCGCCTGCAAATTTGGTTTTGGTCAGACCAGGCAACAGGGCGTTACAGCGAATGCCCAGTTCCGCACACTCGCGAGCAAAGGCTTTGGTCATGCTGACCACGGCCGCTTTGGTGATGGAATAAATCGCCTGGGCGGGGCCAGGATGAATCGCATTGACGGATGCGGTATTTACAATGGCGCCGCCACCGTTTTCTTTCATCAGTTTGCCCGCTTCGATGGACATAAAGAAATAACCGCGAATGTTAACATCAACGGTTTTGTTGTAAGCACCCAGGTCGGTATCCAGTACATGGCCGAAATAAGGGTTTGTGGCGGCATTGTTAACCAAAATATCCAGCTTGCCGTGTTTTTCGCGAATGTAGTCGAAGGTGTTGGTAATGTCTTCCATATTACCTACGTGACACGCCAGTGCTTCCGCGCTGCCGCCAGCAGAGGTAATGGCATCCACGACATTTTGGCAGCCTTCTTTCTTGCGCGAGGTAACCATGACATGAGCGCCTTGTTCGGCCAGCAATTTGGCGATTTCTTCACCGATACCGCGACTGGCACCGGTTACCAGGGCAACTTTGCCATTTAAGTTAAATAATTCTGTACTCATTGTTGTTCTCCGTATAGTGCTGTTGGAGTTTTATTGTTATGAATGGCCTATGGCAGTAATACCATCTTGCCTTTTACCTGGCGGCCCATGACTTTTTCAAGGGCGGCTTTGGCGTCACTTAATGGTAAAGCTTCATCGACAACGACTTTGACTTTGCCTTGCAGGTACCAGCCGAGCAGCTCGCGCATATTGTCCGCAAAATCTTTTGGTTGATGTGCGGTGAATGAGCCCCAGAATACGCCGACTACGGAGTAGCCTTTGACCAGTGCCAGGTTGACCGGGAATTTGGGGATTTCTCCAGAAGCGAAGCCGATGATCAGCAGGCGACCGTTCCAAGCCATGCAGCGACTGCAGGCATCGAAAGCATCACCGCCGACGGTGTCATAGACCACATCGATACCTTTGCCATCGTTAATGGCTTTGAGTTCGGTTTTCAGATCGTTCTCTTTATAGTTAATGAGAATGTCGGCACCGTTTTCTTTGGCCAGTTGCAGCTTTTCTTCGCTGGAACAGGCCGCAATTACGGTTGCGCCCATGGCTTTACCAATTTGAACCGCCGCCAAACCGGTGCCTCCGGCCGCACCGGTTACCAACAGGGTTTCACCCGGCTGAATATTGGCGCGCTGCTTGAGTGCATGGTGAGCGGTTGCGTGGGCGGTTGTTAAACCTGCCGCTTCCGCATCGCTGATGCCGTCTGGAATGGGAATAAGGTGAGTGGCCGGGCAGAGGGCCTTTTCGGCATAACCGCCAACACCCACAAAACCGATCACACGGTCACCCGCCTTGACATGGTTGACGCCGTCACCGACTTCGCTGATTACTCCTGCAACTTCTGAGCCGGGGGTAAAGGGGAAGGGCGGTTTCATTTGATAGAGCCCCTGCACCATCAAACCGTCGGGGTAGTTGACGCCTGCGGCTTTGATATCCAGAACAACATTACCCGGACCGGCATTGGGTGTATCGACTTCTTCATAACTGAGCTTGTCCAAGGGGCCAAATTCATGGCAAACGATCGCTTTCATGTTCTTATCCTTTTTTAATGGCAGGTTCTAAGCCTGGGCGATGGTATCTAAAGCAAATTGAGCCATGGGTTTTACATAGGCACCCATTTGTGCCGCTTTTTTATTCGAGGCGTTACCGTCGGCTGCGCGTTTGGCAACCCCCTGAATAATGGCGGCCAGGCGGAAGTAACTGAAGGCAATATAGAATTCCCAATTTGGAATGGAATCCAGACCCATACGCTTACAGTATTGAGCAACGTATTCTTCTTCAGAAGGAATGTTCAGTTCAGCACGATCGATTCCCATCAAACCTTTCATGTCACCGGCACCGGGCATGCGCAGCTGCATACACTGGTAGGCGAGGTCGGCAAAGGGGTGGCCCAGCGTCGACAGTTCCCAATCCAGAACCGCAATAATATTTTGATTGCTTTTGTCGAACATCACATTGTCGAGGCGGTAATCGCCGTGAACCAGAGAGACTCGACCATCATCTTCCGGCTGATTGTTTTCCAACCAGTCGATCAGCTGATCCATTTCATCGATTTTTTCCAACTCGGAAGCGCGATATTGTTTGGTCCAGCGATCCAACTGGCGAGCAAAGTAGTTACCGGGTTTGCCGTAGTCTTCCAGACCTGCTTCTGCAAGATCAACGCTGTGCAGCGCGGCCAGTACGCGGTTCATTTCATCGTACATTTTTCCGCGTGTGGCGTTGCCTACCTCAGGAAGTTGGGCGTCCCAATGTACGTTGCCATCGCAGTATTCCATGACGTAAAACATGGAACCAATGACATCCCGGTCTTCACACAGGTGATAAACCTTGGCGACAGGTACATCGCTGTTTGCCAGCGCTGCGAGAACACGGAATTCACGATCCACGGCATGCGCGCTTTTCAGGAGCTTGCCAGGAGGCTGGCGACGAAGAACATACACGCCGGATTCGGCGGTGATTTTAAAGGTGGGGTTGGATTGCCCACCGGGAAATTTATCGGCACTGATCGGGCCTTTGAAACCGTTAATTTGAGATTCCAAATAGCTTGCCAGTTTGACCACATCCAATTGGCTAACGTCTGCCATGATGATTTCCTCGTATTTTTCTAACGACAAAGCCGGGGCAGGCCCCGGCTGAGTGTTTACGTCTTGTTGTGTTAAGCGTGTGCTTTTGCCAGATTGCGGCCCAGCTGCATCATGTGAACCTGATCCGGGCCATCGGCCAAACGCAAGGTTCGCTGACCTGCCCACATATGTGCCAGGAAGAAATCCTGACTTACGCCAGCAGCACCGTGCATTTGAATGGCGCGGTCGATTACATCCAGTGCAACATTTGGTGCAACGATTTTGATCATGGCGATCAGATCTTTTGCGTCTTTATTACCGGCAGTATCCATCTTGTATGCGGCTTTCAAGGTCATCAAACGAGCTTGCTCAATCTGGCAGGCTGACATGGCGATGTCTTCACGAACCGACTGATTCTTCGCCAGTGGCTGACCGAAAGCAACACGCTCGTTGGCACGTTTGCACATCATTTCCAAAGCACGCTGGGCGGCACCGATAGAACGCATGCAGTGGTGAATACGGCCTGGCCCCAAGCGGCCCTGGGCGATTTCAAAACCGCGACCTTCACCCAAAACAATATTACTGACTGGCACACGAACATTATCAAAGATTACTTCGGCGTGGCCTTCCGGCGCATCGTCATAGCCAAATACGTGCATCGGGCGAACAATGTTTACGCCAGGTGTTTTTACCGGAACCAGAACCTGTGATTGCTGCATATGGCGGTTCGGGTTTTCCGGATCAGTCTTACCCATGACGATCATAATTTCACAGCTTTCACGGCAGGCACCGGAGATGTAAAACTTGCGGCCATTGATGACGTACTCATCACCATCACGCACAATCGACGTTTCAATATTGGTGGCATCGGAAGAAGCAACTTCCGGCTCGGTCATGGCAAAAGCCGAGCGAATCTTGCCTTCCAGCAGCGGCTCCAGCCATTGCTTTTTCTGCTCGGCGTTGCCGTACTTTGCTAGGACTTCCATATTACCAGTATCGGGCGCTGCACAGTTAAACACTTCAGGTGCCCAGGCTACACGGCCCATTTCTTCGGCCAGTGGGGCGTATTCCAGATTCGTTAAACCACCGGAGTATTCGCCGTAGGCCAGAGGCAGAAAGAAATTCCAAAGGCCTTCAGCTTTGGCTTTCGCTTTCAGCTCTTCCATGATCGGCGGAGTCTTCCAGCGATCGGCATTGACCTGCTCGTGGAAGGTGCCTTCATTGGGGTAAACATGTTCGTCCATAAAGGCGCGAACGCGTAAAACCAGATCTTTGACCTTATCGCTGTATTCAAAATCCATGGTTCTCTCCAAGTTGCTTTTCCAAGTTGTTTTTATTTGGATAAAAAGAATGTGCTATTAAATTACGCGTACGGCTGATTAACACTCAGCTGTACGTTACTGCGTCACTTCGACTGACATCGTCCAAGTGAGGAATATTATTGAAGCTGGCCAGGCGAACACTGCGCGGGCTGAAAACAAATCGGCTCAGGCTCGAATTGATTACCTGCATATTAATGTTCATTACCATATCGTCTCCGTAGCCCAAAACGTGCTTCATTGCCATGGCGATAGCGCCACCGGAACTGACCACCAGTACACGTTTGCCGGAGTAGTTGTCCTGAATAAAGCTCAGGGCATCGGCAACCCGTTGTTCAAAATCATCCCAGCTTTCGGGCACGGCGGTTTCCAGTTGATTGTTTCGCCAGGCTTCCATGGCTCGTTTGAGCACTTTAAAGAAGGGGCGGGCATCGCTTTTATCGGCCGGCATTTCTTCGGGAGATTGCTTCAAGTAAGCGCTGACGACGGAGTGAAAGTCGAATTCATTGAGCCCGCCATGTTCCGTAAAGCCATCGCGGGATAAGCCCAGGCCCTCACAGATGCCCTGGGCGGTTTCCCGATGGCGCACCAGTTTGCCGGTGATAATGTCATCAAATGATTTGTCCTGTTGTTGGAAGTACTCACCCAGCCAGCGAGCCTGCTGCCAACCCAGTTGGGACAGCTTGTCATAATTATCCTCACCAAAAGAGGCCTGGCCGTGACGTACTAACAAAAACTCTGACATATCTCTCCCGAGGCTTGATGTTTGCTGCCTGTCGTCCTGATTTTCGTCCCTTGAGCAGGGAGCCAAAAGGTATGAAAAGAGAATATTGAAGTGATTACTATCATTGAAGTTTATTATTTTAATATTGCATTATTAATTATAGTGATTATGATCTAGGTCCTTTTTGAATCGTCTAAGGGTCTGGAAGAGACCATTAGAACAGCCGAGCAGGGTAGATACAGCATGCGTTTAAGCCAGGTGGATCTGAACTTATTTGTCGTTTTCGACGCCATTTATACTGAGAAGAACCTGACCCGGGCGGCTGAGGTGTTGTGCATCACTCAGCCTGCGGTGAGTAATGCCTTGAACCGTCTGCGCAAGACTTTCGATGACCAGCTTTTTGTTCGCACCCCGGATGGCATGATGCCTACGCCGGTCGCAGAGAATATTGTCGGGCGAGTGCGCGAGGCCTTGCAATTGCTGAACATGAGCGTGCAGGAAGGGGATAAATTCAATCCCGAAACCTCGGAAAAAGTGGTCGCCTGCAGTATGAATGATTTGGGTGAAACCCTCTTGCTGCCGCCCATTATGTCGCACCTTCAGCGTCTCGCGCCCAATATGACCCTGACCAGCTATTATGTCCCTCGCGAAGACATGGCCAAAGAACTGGCGGCTGGTAGCCTCGACTTTGCCATTGACGTGCCTTTGGTCGCTGACAATAACCTCTGTCATGCGCCATTGAGCGGCGAAGATTATGTCTGCGTGGTCAGGCCAGATCACCCCGCTGTACGGAATGATCTGACGCTGGAGCAATATCTTTCTATCGGCCATATCAATGTATCCAGTCGCCGCAAAGGGCAGGGTATTGTGGATCATGCCTTGAATGGCATGGGCTTGAGTCGCAATATCAAAGTGCGGGTGCAGCACTACATGGTGGGTGCCAAAATTGTCGCCAATACCGATCTCGCCTGGACGCTTCCCGTTCGTCTCGCACGCCAGCTGGATTTCAAAATTTTACCCTTGCCCTTTGATGTGCCTGCCTTGAACTGGCATCTGTTCTGGCACAAAAGTGCCGACGATGACCATGCCAACCGATGGCTGCGCAATCTGTTTTTGCATGGCATTCAGGATGGCATTGCCTTGATTGATGAGGTTGAATAAATCACGGCCTGAAGAACAAAAGTGGGTCTCCAGAGTGACGTGATCTACAGATACTGCCCCTGATGTTGTGCATTGCGGTCGAGTTTGCGCAAATAAGGTTTGGCGCCAAGACCAAGAAGAACTGATGCGGCGCAAGCACTGAGAAACACCACCAGAGCCAGTGATTTTCCGATGGCCTCCTGTTCGGAAAACACATAGTCATTGAGATAACCAACCAGGCTTAAACCTGCCCCCATGGCCAATAGATTATTGACGCAGAGAAAAATGGCGTAGGCTCTGGCTCGCATTGGGATTGCCGTCATCAATTGATTCGTGCTGGCCGATGGTGCAATCGGGTAGGAAGCAAAATGCGCGCAAAGAAAAAAGCCCAGCAGCACCCAGTTGTGGTGCCACTGCTCGGAAAAGGCGCTGTAAAATCCCACGGCGGTCAGTGCTGTAATTCCTGCGCCCACTGTGCCAATGATATAGGGGGCTTGTTTTAGTCCCCGCTCCCGAAGCTTATCCATGATATAACCGCTGGCCCAAACGCCGGATAAGTTTGCGGTCCCCATAATCAATGCCAGGACTAAACCCGCCTGGCTTTGGTTCATGTCCAGTTGGCGGATAAAAAACGCCGGCCCCCAGGCAATGATACAAAACAAGGCAACGGAATAACTGGAAAATCCCAGAATATAGAATCGGTAGCAATCACGATACTTCCATAAATATCGGACGACCTCCGGGTAAGGTACATGGGGAGTTGGGCTTTGTTCCTGCTTATTCTGTTGTTCCGGTTGTTGACGATATTGTTGATGATGTTCGGTGTTTTTATGCAGCCATACAAAGACCAGGCTGTATATCAGACCGACGCCGCCTACCCATAGAAAGATTAAACGCCAGCGTGCGATGCTGAAATTCGACCACAGTTCGAACTCGGGTTTCTGCAGCGATTGTTCGGCAAAAAAGCCACCGACAATCAACACTAATGCGCTCCCTAAAAATGAACCCATCGCGTAGAGTGAACTGATTCGACCCAATTGGTTTTTCGGATAGTGACTGGCCAGCAGGGTATAGGCTGCGGGTGAAAGAATGGATTGCCCAAGGCCAACTAATGCCCGACACAAGAGCAGACCTTCAAAGCTTTCGACGAAGGCACTGGCAAAAGTAGCTGCCGACCAGACAAATACGCCAATGCTGATCATCCGAACCTTGGAATTGGCGTCGGTAAATTCGGCAATGATAATGGTGCTGATCGCGTAGGCCACCGAAAAGGCTGGCCCCATCAAAATGCCAAATTGGGTATCGCTGATGTGAAGATCGCTGTTGATACGTTCAACCAGTACAACCAATATCTGGCGATTGGCATGGGAGAGCAAATTGGCAAACGCACACATAAACGCCAATTGCAGGCCCAGCTCGTACAGAGGTTTTTGAGGCTCCGGGCGTAAGTCCGCGCTGAATGGCCTCATCACTATTCGGGGTCTAGGACCCTGTCGACATTGGCCTTGAGCTTTTGCAGCAGGCGAATGAGTTCGGCTTGTTCTTTTTTATTGAGATCTTCCCAGAGCGTATCGGCGCGGGTAATTTTATCGGCAGCGATGGTATCGAACACCTTGATGCCCAGTTCCGATAATTGATAGGGCTTGCTGCGCCAGCTCTCGCCGTCTACGCCGACAATCAGGCCTTCCTGTTCCATAAATTTTAGGCTACGGCTGACGGAGGCTTTGTCCATGCCGCTGTCCAGGGTGATTTGCTTATTGTGCACAATACCTTTGTCGGCCATTAGGGCGAGAATACGCCATTCCCGCATGCCGATTCGGATGCCTTCCACCAACATGCTGCTGGTGCCCACATTAATTCGAGTGGAAATCGCCCTGAGAAGATAGGGGAAATAGGATTCCAACTGGATTTTGTTTTTGATCTCGGCCAATTCCTTCACCGTTATTCATCAATCTCAGGGCTCAGTATTCAAGTTGACGCTTGAGATGTCAAACTATAGAAAACGCCTTTTATTCCCAATCGATCTAGTTCTTCCCGGCAATTTGTATTTTGTGGGTTGACATCACAACTCATAAAATTCTACGATTGATATATCAACCCATAACAAGAAAACAGGGTTTGAAAGATTCAATTCATTGCTGCGATGTACAAACAGCATTGCGGTCACTAGCCTGGAGTTCATATGAATAATAAAAAGCTCTTGCTGGCCTCAGCCATAGCCAGTGTGATGCCTAGCCCCATTATTTACGCCGACGGTATGTTGGAAGAAGTGGTGGTAACAGCACGTAAACGCAGCGAAAGCCTGCAGGAAACCCCTTTGTCTGTTGTTGCGCTCGGAGCGGAGAATCTGGAGCAACAAAACATCTCCGATCTCAAGGGTATTGAAATGAAAATGCCCAACGTCGCTGCGGGTGGTGCGGGCGGACTGGGTGGCAGCAACGCAGCCTTTTTTGTTCGCGGTATCGGTACCGACCGTAATGCGGTAAATCAGGAAACGCCAATCGCGCTTTATGTCGATGATGCTTACTATGGGCGAACGGATGGTGCCTTGCTAAGTGTGCTGGATGTCGCCCAAGTTGAAGTTTCCCGTGGCCCCCAGGGCACGTTGTTTGGTCGTGGTGCTACCGGCGGTGCGATCCGGTACATCACCCAAAAGCCAACGGATGAACTGGAAGCTAAAGTCCAACTGAATATTGGCAGTGAAAATCGTCGCGATGTAAAAGCCGTGGTGAATCTACCGGTGAGTGAAGATGTGGCTTTTCGTTTTACCGGAGCCACCTTAAATCAGGATGGCCATGTAAAAGGCGTGCTGAGTGGCGTTGACTATGGTGATAAAAACAGTGATCTGTTTCGTGCCTATATGCGCTGGCAGCTGAGTGACAATGCCGAGCTGTTATGGTCGGCTGACTACACCAAAGGGAACAGCAATGGCGGTGCCAGTGTGTTGATCGCTCGCAACAACAATGCGCCCTTTGTACAAGGTGAGGCCGGAGCCGGCTTCGATATTGCCAATATTCCACTGGGCGACTACAGCAAGTCATACCAAACCGGTGAGAACTTTTACAAGAGTGATAATCGCGGCAGCAACCTGACCATCAATTGGGGCTTGAGTGATTCTATCGAGTTCAAATCATCAACGTCCTGGCGCAAAATCGATGTGACCGGCGCTTACGACACCGATGGCACACCAGCATCTTTGTTTGAGCAGAACTTTGATCGCAATATCGATATGTTGTCCCAGGAATTTCAGTTTTCCGGTGAGGGCGATGGCCACAGTTGGCTGGCGGGTTTCTTTTATTACAGCGAAGAAGCCAGTGATCAGCGTGACGTCTATACCACTCGCAATTCAAGAGACCGCACCTCCACACGTATTGTTAACCCCTATGAAGTTGAAAGTTACGCGGTATTTGGTCAGGCCAGTTTTGATCTGAATGATCAGTGGTCTCTGACAAGCGGTTTACGTTATACCTACGATGACAAAAGTATTGTGGCGAATGAACTGAACCCGGCCGGCGCGAAAAAAATCACAGAAGATGTCCGCAATTCTGACACATGGAGTGCACTGACCGGGCGCATAAGTTTGGAATACCAGATGAATGACGATGTATTCCTGTTTACCTCGCTGGCTCGGGGATACCGCTCGGGCGGTTTTAATGATCGCATTCGTGCCGATCTTGGGGCTGATAATTTCTTTGGTATCACAGCATTCGACGAAGAAACGCTTGATGTTGCAGAGCTGGGTTTGCGCAGTGAGTTACTGGATCAACGCCTGCGTTTCAATATGACGTTCTTCTACGGAGAGTATGATGATATGCAAATCAGCTCTCTGTTGCCCGGTACAACCCGCAATGTTATTCAAAATATTGGTGCGGCGGAAATCAGCGGTTTGGAAGGGGAGTTCACTTTCCTGATTAACGATGTGTTCAGCGTTGACGGTGCCTTTGGATACCTGAATGCGGACTACACTCGCATCGAATCTGATCGAGCCAGTGTTGGCCTCGACAGTGATTTCGCCAGAGCACCGGAAATATCTTATGCCATCGGCCTGGAGGCAGATTGGGGGGAAACCATTGCCCGTATTGATTACGGCTGGAAAGACGATTTCCGCTCAGTCACGCCCGACGCTAATTTTATCCAACAGGAAGCCTACGGGCTGTTGAATGCCAATGTGCGCTGTCGCCCCGAAGGCAGCAACTGGCAGCTTAGTATCTACGGCACCAATCTGACCGATGAACATTATCTTGTGAGTGGTATTGCGGTGTTGAACCCTGTCGGTATTGCTCAGGTAGAGCCGGGTCGCTTCCGTGAGTTCGGCGTCAAGATCGATTGGGAATTGTAGGATACGGTTCTCCCTAACCCTCAAATAAGGCCGCCACGGCGGCCGCTTTTTTGTGAGAAAAATTATGTATGTAAGCTATGGCCGCGCCGCCTTGTGCGCTTTGTTGTGTGTTTTCAGCACAGCAACCTATTCGGCCGACAAGAGAGCTGACAATATTGTGCTGGTGGTGATCGACAACGTGACGGCAAAAATGATTGGCAGCTATGGCAATCGTCATGTTTCAACCCCGCATATTGATCAATTGGCCAGTGAAGGTTTGCAATTGAACCAGGCGTTTGCCAGCAGTGGCGTGTGCTCGCCAACACGAGCCACATTGTTAACCGGGCTTCTACCCTCCCAGAATGGTGTGCATAACGCTTTGCCTTCCGATGTCGGTTTAAAAGAATGGTCGGCTTTGGTGGAGTATCCGAGCCTTCCGGGTGAACTTTCCAAGGCGGGTTACAAAACTGGCCTGATTGGCAAGTATCATTTGGGGACACCTGAAAAGCCGCAAATGTCTTTTGACTATTGGGTTACCTTTGCCAGCGGTCATACCAGTAGCTTCCATAACATGGAGGTGATTGATAATGGCAAGCACTACCGAACCGAAAAACATCTGACCGATTACTGGACCGATAAAGCGGTTGAGTTTATCGCCCAGCAAGATAAGCAGCAGCCGTTCTTTTTGTACTTGTCGTACAACGGTCCCTATTTGTTGCCGCCCTTGGTTTTGGAAGAGCCCGACAATCGTTTTGCGGACTACTATCGCAAGAACCCTGTGCCCACGGCAAAAGATCCCATTCATCCCTATCTGGAAAACTTTGTCAGCCGTGCGGTGCAAAGCAGCGATGGCGGTGGGGAGTTTTTGAAAGGCTGGCGCGCGGAAGAGGGGCGCAAGAGTCGCTGGTCTGAAGTGGCTTGGGGCATGGTGAAGTCTTTAAATAACTCAACGGCAATGCAACACGCTGCATCGGAATTGAGTATGGTGGATGAAGGCATTGGCCGTGTCATGAAGGCTTTGAAAGCTCAGGGGTTTGATGACAATACCCTGGTGGTTTTCACTTCGGATCAAGGGGCATCGCTTGGCGAACACGGCTTGTGGGGAAACAGCTCTGCATCTCTACCCACGGCTGCCTATGATGAAAATATGAATATTCCGTTGATCCTTCGTCAGCCGGGCAAAGTCAAAAGAGGGCAGAGCATGGAGCCCGTTAATCAGTTTGATCTGGCGCCAAGTTTGCTGGGCTATATTGGGCAAAATGCCAAACAGCTCCCGCAATCTCCCGGTCGTGATCTCAGTCAGTTTTTCAAGGGCAAAATTTCACCGGAAAAACCAGCCGATATTATTTTCGAGTACATGCGCACTCGGGCCATTCGTGTGGGAGATTGGAAACTGGTGAAACGCTTTCCCGATGGACCAGATGAACTCTATCGCCTTAGCGATGACCCGAACGAGTACAAGAACTTGATTGCCGAGAAATCCTATAGGGCCAAGGCTAAAGTACTGGAAGGGCAGTTGCAGGCGTTCTTTGATCGCTATGCTTCACCGGAATTTGATGTCTGGAAAGGCGGCACGGGTCGCGCTGTTCTGGAATACGGTGGTCGCAATGAGTTTTATCAGGAACATTTTCCGAACTGGCGTCCTCCTTTTGTGCGTGCCGCCAAGTCTGAGGAGTAATTAGGTGGCAGCTTCTCGGGGAGAGTTCAGCTCTCGTTTGGGCTTTATTCTGGCCGCCGCAGGTTCGGCGGTAGGTTTAGGCAACATCTGGGGCTTTCCGTCTCAGGTTGCCGCGAATGGTGGCGCTGCGTTTGTTCTGGTGTATTTGTTGCTGGCGTTTCTGATCGCTTATCCAGTGTTGATGACGGAGCTGGCCATCGGGCGCTTTGCAAAAGCCAATACGCTGGCGGCCTTAAAAAAACTTTCCATAGGACCACTAAGTCGTTTTTTAAGTACTGTATTTGGATACCTTGGTGTAGCAGTTGCCGCATTGATCCTGAGCTTTTACGGGGTGATTGCGGGTCTTATGCTGGGTCAGTGTTTACGGTCTCTACTTGCCTTGTTTGCAGTGGAGCCAGGATTGCTCTCCGGCACTGGTGCCAGCATCTTTTTTACCTTGGTATTTATGGTATTGACGTTGGCCATTGTCTTAAAAGGCGTCAGTGCTGGCATTGAAGCCTGGTCGCGTTGCTTAATGCCTATGCTGATTGTTTTGTTGTTAGTGTTGATCGCCATTGTGCTGAATCAAACAGGAGCAAAGCAGGGACTTAAGGCGTATTTGTTGCCGGATGTCAGTAAACTTTGGCAGGGCGAGCTAATGCTCAGCGCCATGGGACAAGTGTTTTTCTCTTTGTCTCTGGGCGTGGGAACCATGTTGATCTATGGTTCTTATATCAGCCATCGTGAATCCTTACCCAAACTGGGCGCCTGGGTTACTCTGGTGGATGTGGCCATCGCCTTTTTGGCAGGCTTGTTGATTATTCCGGCCATGTATGTGGCGATGTCGAATGGCGTTGAGATCTTCGATGCCGATGGCAACCTACTGGCCAGTTCCCAACTGGTGTTTGTGGTATTGCCGGAATTGTTCAAAAGCCTGGGCAGCTTTGGCACGCTGCTGAGTGCCTTGTTTTTTGCCATGTTGGTATTGGCTTCCCTGACCTCGTCAATTTCGATGTTGGAAGTTCCTGTGGCGACCCTATCCGAACAAATTGGTATCGAGCGTAAAAAAGCCGGCATTATCAGTGTGTCTGTGATCAGTGCTTTGAGCGTTTTGCTGATTTGGCAGGGTGATGCTTTATTCGAACTGGCGGTTACTGCAAGTACGGAATATGGTCAGCCTTTAATGGGTTTGGTGTTTTCCATTTATCTCGGTTGGCTTTGGCAGCGGCAGTCTCTGTTGAAAGAGCTTCAACAGGGGAGTCCGCATATCGCAGCCACCCTGTTCTGGCGACTGTGGCCGGTTTATGTGAAGTACATTTGCCCATTGATTATCCTTCTTATTTTTTACTCGTCGCTTCCCTGACCCGCTCCTCGCGGGCCTTTGACGAAAGTGGTCAAGCCCTTGTCCGCTTTCGTCAAGATAATTTATCTGTCAATTCGTAGTATCTCTCTCGAAGCACTCCGCTAAAGCAATAAAAATTGAGTGCCAGGACTGGGCCGAGGCCATTCACATCTGTCCGTTTTGACATTATGTCTCCGATTGCTAATTTTTATCCCGCGAATAAGGAGCGGCGGCCTCTGTGCGCCTGTATCTATGAATAAAATAACAAAGTCTCTGTTTCCATGGCATGTCTCATCTTTTCAGTATGTGTTGCCTTTCAATCGTCTATCTCTAGCGGTATTGCTCGCCTCAGGCAGTGCTCATGCGTCCACCCTGGAAGAGGTAGTGGTCACCGCTCAAAAGCACGCTCAGGGTGTTAATGATATTGGTATTACCGTAAATGCATTTACCGGTGATCAACTGAAAGATAATGGTGTGACGACGGCGGAAGATATTGCTGTGTTTACGCCTGGCCTGACCGTGAATGAAACGGCCGCAACGGGCGTACCTTTGTACACCATTCGTGGTGTTGGCTTTCAGGACTATTCAACCGCGGCCTCTTCAACCGTCGGCTTGTATCTGGATGAGGTCGCGATTCCCTATACGGTAATGAGCCGCGGTGTATTGTTCGATGTTGAGCGTGTTGAGGTGCTGAAAGGCCCCCAGGGGGATTTGTATGGTCGCAATACCACGGCGGGGCAGATCAACTTTGTCAGCAAAAAACCGACGGATGATTTTGAAGCGGCCATTGATATTGCCTATGACGATCTCAAAGTATTGGATGTCGAAGGTTTTGTGAGCGGCGCCCTGAACGAATCTGTGAATGGTCGCTTTGCCTTAAAATCTGTCAGCTCCAATGAAGGTTGGCAAAAAAGTCTGACTCGAAATGATCGTCTTGGTGAAAAAGATCAATTGGCCTGGCGGGCATTGTTTGATATCAGCGTGAATGATTCCTTGTCCGCGCTGGTGAACCTGCATTATGTGGACGACCAGTCTGATAATCGGGCGAATACCGCTTACGCCGGAACTGATGCGGGCTTGGCAACGGATTTCGCCGCACCGTATCTCGGTCTGGATCAATATCTGATTCCCGGCAGCCAGTTCTTTGGTCAAACCCCGCCCTGGTATTCTCGCGGTGATAACGAGGCCGCTGATTGGACGAACGAATACGTCAGCGAACGTACGGGGCAGCGTTGGAATCTACGCCCACGTCGTGACAATCAATTGCGTGGTGCTTCGGTAAAACTGGAGTGGTCTTTGGGTGATATCGAACTCACCTCCATCACGGCCTACGACGAGTTTGAACGTCAGGAGAGCAACGATTGGGACGGCACGGCTCAACTGGATTCCAGCAATATCAATGATACGGAGCTGGATGTTTTCTCCCAGGAATTGCGTTTGAGTGGGCAAAGTGAGGAATTGCTGTGGATCGCAGGCCTGTACTACAGCCAGGACGATATGGAAGAGCAGTACCATTTCTTTATGGCTGATTCGGTGTTTGGTAATGGCTCCATTCCTTTCGGTGTTGCCCCTTTCAATGCCGCACCGATTTTAGAACTTGATACCCGATACACACAGGAAACCGAATCTGCTGCTGTGTTTGCTCATGTCGAATGGAACTTCAATGAAGATTGGCGTTTAACGGCAGGCCTGCGCTACACCCGTGAAACGCGAGATTGGGCGGGTTGCACCTTTGATGCCGGTGATGGCAGTCTGGCCAATTTCCTGAACAGCAGCTTTGGCACAAGCCTGACTCCGGGCAGTTGCGGCACCATCGATGATGACCCGAACTCAGAAAATTATATTTTTTCGGTGATTGGCACTGAGAATGTAAACGATGCCTTTCATGTTTATGAAGATCGCATAGAAACCAAAAAATGGATGGGCAAGCTCGGCATTGATTACGCCATTAATGATGATTTGCTGTGGTACGCCACCTTCTCAAACGGTTTCAAGTCGGGCGGTTTTAATGGGGCTAATTCTAATGCCACCTCCCAGTTGCAACCCTATGGTGAAGAAGAGCTTGATGCGTTTGAAACCGGTTTAAAAGCCACGCTGCTGGATAACACCATGCAGTTGAACCTTGCGGCGTTCTTGTATGACTACAGTGACAAGCAGGAACAGGACGTGGCGGTGACCTTTGTGGGTAATATCGCGGGTTTAACCAATGTGCCTCAATCACGCATCAACGGTGCTGAGTTGGATATGCAATGGTTGCCCGGAGAAGGCTGGACGGTTCAGTTGGGTGTTGCTTATCTGGATACCTTAGTGGAAGAGTGGCAAGCCATTGATCAGCAGGCCAGTGCCTGGCCTACGGTTGTGCGTCGAGATGCTTCCGGATTGGAGCTGGCGCAATCTCCTGAGTGGACCTACAACGCCACTGTGCAATACCAGTGGGCATTGCAAAATGGCTATCAAATCGAGTTGGGAATGGATTATTCCTATCAGGATGAAACCAGTGGTGGTGTTGCGCCGGAAGCCGCAACGGATGATTACGAACTGGTTAATCTGCGTGCGGCTTTAGTGAGCCCCAATGAGCAGTGGCGACTTATGGCCTGGGTGCGCAACGCTTTTGATGAATACTATTTTCCAGCAGCTTATCGTGGTGGTAACGGTCCCTATGTGCGCAGCGCTGGAATGCCCCGCAGCGCCGGTATGCGATTGAGTTACCGTTTCTGACTGTTATGTTCCCTTAGTCGGTGGTCTCCTCACTGCCGTGGCTGGCCCGCCTTGCGGGCCTTTTTTTAGGAGTCTTTATGTTTACTAATTCTATGCCGATGTTGCTGTCTATCTCGGCATTTTCTTTACTGCTACCCAATGACTTGAAGGCGAACGATACCGCGGATTTATTTATTGAAAACGCGCATATCGTTACCATGAATCCGGATCAGCCCAATGCAAAAGCCGTGGCCATTAAGGATGGTCGTATTCTCGCCTTGGGTGATAAAAATTCCCTTACTCCCTATCTTGGTGAGCACACGAAGAGACTGGATGCCAAGGGAGCCATGTTAATGCCCGGGTTTAATGATGCCCATGTCCATCCAACCGTGGGCGCAGTAAAAGATTTATTCGAGTGTAACTTTCCCTTCACGGCCAGTCCCAAGGACATTCAGCAGCAACTGCGTAAATGCGTAGCAGAACGTCCACAGGATTTATGGATTCGAGGTGGGCAGTGGAGCAGCGATTTTTTCATCAATCACCCTATGGAATCTCCCAGGGCTTTTCTCGATGAGGTCAGTACCGAAAAAGCGATTGCGATCGTGGATGACGCCTACCATAACGCCTGGTTAAACAGCAAAGCCCTGGAATTACTCGACGTTGAAAATCAAAATGTTCCCGGTATGGATATCTTGCGGGATAAGCACGGCAAAGCAACCGGCGTGTTGATTGAAGCCTTTGGTTTCTTGCAACAGAACCTGCATTGGAGTGAGAAGCAATATATTCAGGCCGCCAGCTACGTCAGCAAGTTGGCCAACAGCTATGGCATTACCGGGATTAAGGGCACAGCGATGACCAATCCTGCAGTGGAAGGCTACATCACCCTGGCACAGCGCGGGGAGTTGTCCCTGAATATGGCCGTGGCCTTGATGACGCCTTACGGTCACCGTGAAAAAGCCCTCGATCTAAAACCATTGTTGAAGAACCGCAAAGCTTTGAAAGCGCTGCAAAACGCTAAGCCGCAAAGTTCTCAGCTGAATGTGGATTTTGCAAAAATATTTACCGATGGCGTGCCAACCGCCGCTCGCACAGCGGCGATGCTGCACCCCTACACGCCGGTATATGGCAAACACACCAAGGGCAGTTTGCATGTTCATCCGGAGGCACTGAAAGCCGATCTGATTGCTCTGGACAAGGCGGGCTTTACGGTAAAGATTCACACAGCCGGTGACCGTTCGGTACGAATTGCACTTGATGCCATTGAAGCTGCCCGCAAAGCCAATGGTCATTCGGGCTTACGTCATGAGCTGGCCCATGCCGGGTACATTGATGATGCCGATCTTCCCCGTTTTAAGCAGCTGGATGCGGTGGCCGATTTATGCCCCTACCTGTGGAGTCCGTCTCCCATCATTGATTCGGTGATTGGTGCTGTAGGTAAACCCAGAGGGGAGCACTATTGGCCAATCCGCGACTTGATTGAAAGTGGTGCGCCTTTGCTGACCGGTTCAGACTGGCCGGCAGCGGTTCCCAGTATGGACCCATGGGCCGGGCTCGAAGCTATGGTGACGCGCAAAGATCCCAATGGCCAGTACCCCGGCAGTTTGTGGGAGGAGCAAGCGGTCACCCTGGAACAGGCACTGAAGATCTTCACCGTTGATGGTGCCAGGGCTCTTGGGATGGCGAAGGACACGGGCTCGCTGGAGGTGGGTAAGTTTGCCGATATGATTCTGTTATCTCAGGATTTAACCGCAATCAATCCGGACAGGATCAGTGAAACCCGTGTGTTGAAAACCTGGTATCACGGCAAGTTGGTCCATGAGCAGCAATAGCCATTCAGCAGGCTCTAAGGCTCCGCGGTAAATTTGACTTGTGGCGGCCGGATTAGCGCCATAGAATCTTGCTCTTATTAATAACAATAAGAGCAAGAATGATGGCTGCACATGATTCGCCGCCCTCTACCGAAGCGCCTGCGAATGCGCCCGCTGTCTGTGGTGCGGACTCCATCGATATGGAACCTACCTTATCGTCACATTTTATCGTCTACCTGCGTGATTATTTGCTGGATAAACAGCTGCCGCTCGCGGTTCTGGATGATGTTGCTCATGTCATCGAAGATATTGATGATTCCTCACAACTGCCCCTGAGTCAGATCACGGAGTTGTTTAATCGTGTTGCCGACTTGGCCGACGATGAGTATTTGGGGCTGGCGATTGGTAAGCGTTACCATTTTGAATCGGCGGGCATGATTATTTTGCTGATGCTCTCTGCGCCATCAGTAGAGCAGGGCATTCTAGCGCTCGAACGCTATGATAAGCACTTTGATTCGGCGATTAACATCGACTTCAAAGTACGTTCACAGGACGCGGTATTCTCCGTCAATCTGCTCAATCCGAAACACGTCAAAACTGATCATATCAATGAGTACCTGTTGGTATTTCTTGCCCAGGCTTTGAGTAAGGCCACCCGAAAGCCTATGCCTTGCAAGGAAGTCTGGTTTGAACACGCATCCGATAAAGATATCGCGCCCTTGCAGGCGATGTTTTCCTGCCCGATAAAAATGGGACAACGCTGTAATCGCATAGTTTTTGATGCCGAATACCTCAAAGAAAAGTTTTATACCTCTAACAGTGGCCTGTTTGAAATCATGGGGCAGATGATGAAGGCTTATTCTTTCAGTCACAATGGGGGGGCCAACTTTCTGGAAACCCTGAGCCGGGAAATTGTTCGTTTGAGCAATGAAGGCCCGCCATCGCTGGATGAAGTCGCAAGTGCTTTGAACATTTCCAGCCGCACCTTGCGTCGCCGTTTAACCGAGCAGGGGTACAGCTTCGCTGAAGTGAAAAAGCAGGCTCGCGAGAATCAGGCGAGGTTCTATTTGAATCATACGAATCTGACATTGTCGGAAATTGCCTTCGAGTTGGGCTACTCCGAACTCAGTGCCTTCAGTCGGGCTTTTCGCTCCTGGACTGGGGTGAGCCCCCAATCATTTCGGGACGATGAAGGCTAGTGTCATTTTCTTTGCTCGGTTCATTCGATACTGACATTTCACCTGTATTTCATTCAAGCCCGATAGATCGGGGCGATAAACTCATGCCTATGAGCCAATCTTAATCCTCATGTATGGTATTCCGGTCTTTATGAAATGTGACTTCCCTTAGGGCTTTGATCTGTTGCTCGTTACTCGGGAAATTAAAACCGCTCAACAATAACGCGATAAATGGATGGTATGAACCTATCGAAAACAGGGGGCTGAGGGAAAGTCTGGAGTATGTCTTGCTGAACAATTAAGAGTGAGCGCCGATGGAGCAAAAGAGACAAGCGTTTTTTGCTTGGCTCTTTTGTGATGGAGGGGAGCCGGGAGGGCCGCCTCTCGTGAAGTAAGACATACTCCAGACTTTACCGACTCGTGGGCACTTTCTTTGCATCGCACACATTTCATCACTTCCGAAAATTCGTTACCATGCCGCCTGCATTTTGTATTCGAATCCATTTTCTATCTTGCAGGCTAAGCGTTCATGAGCACATTGCTGGAAATCAATAAAGTCAGTGCCTTCCAAGGTGCTCAGCAAGTCTTTTCCAATCTGGATCTTAAGATTGAACAGGGCGAAAAGATTGCCATCCTGGGGCCGAATGGTGCGGGTAAGTCGACCTTATTGAAACTGTTAAATCGGGAAATTTACCCAGTGGTAGAAGAGGGCAGTTTTGTCAAAATTAACGGCAGTGAAACCGTGAAAGTCGATGAGCTGCGACAGGAAATTGGTTTTGTTTCCCATGACTTGCAAGCTTCTTACAATGTCGTCAGCAGTGCTCTGGAAGTGGTGGTCTCGGGTTTTGTGGGCGCAATAGGGTTGCTGTATCAGCATTATCCCCTGGAAGACGATCATTACCAGCAGGCGCAACAACGTTTGGAAAGTCTCGGGCTGGCGCATTTAGCCGAGCGAAAGTTTCATCATCTGTCGACTGGCCAGCAGCGGCGAGTCTTACTGGCGCGAGCGATGATTCATCAGCCGAAAACCCTGGTGCTGGACGAGCCCACGGCGGGATTGGATGTCAGTGCGGCATTTGCATTGTTGGACCAGCTGTCCGCACTGTGTGCCGAAGGCCGCGGTATTGTGTTGTGTACCCATCATGTAGAAGAAATCATCCCTGACATAGAGCGGGTGATTTTATTACGTGAAGGCAAAATTCTGGCCGATGGTCCGAAGCGTGAGGTTCTTAGTGAGGCCTTACTGAGTGAATTGTATTCTGTGCCGCTGACATTGAGCGAGCACAGCGGTTACTACCAATTACGACGCGCGGAATGAAAATCGTCGATAAAAGTGAATTGATGTTATGGAATGGGCGGTAATCGCAGTATTTGTACCCACGTTTTTTCTGGTCTCGGTGAGCCCGGGCATGTGCATGACGCTGGCATTGACTCTCGGCATGGCCATTGGTGTGCGCCGTACCCTGTGGATGATGGCGGGTGAGTTATTGGGGGTAATCTCAGTAGCGGCCTTGGCGGTATTGGGTGTTGCTCAGTTGCTGTTGCGTTGGCCGGTGGCGTTTACCGCCATCAAAGTTGTGGGTGGTGCCTATCTGATGTATGTGGGCATTCAGTGTTGGTTGTCCCGTGGAAAAATGGCCTTTCAGTTGGGCGAGGAACAATCAGTAAGCCGTGGCAGTTTGTTTATGCAGGGGCTGGTTACGGCTTGTTCCAACCCCAAAGCCTGGGCTTTTAATATTTCCATCCTGCCCCCGTTTTTAAACTTTGAACAACCAATTGCCTGGCAGCTGTTGACCATGCTGGGCATTATTGCAGCGTGTGAATTCGTTTCAATGACCATCTATGCCAGTGGTGGACGCAGTTTGCGGTACTTGCTTGAGCGAGACAACGGCGCCCAATACCTTAATCGTATTTCCGGCAGTTTGATGATTGCTGTTGCACTCTGGATGTGGTTTTTTTAGTCGTCGCCAATACGAAATCTATTAGAATCGTTCGTATTTATCGAGCCATTCCTGCAATAGACGATTGATTTTGCCGGCCTGTTCGCGCTGCATAAAGTGGCCGGCACCATCGATAATATGCAATTGATAAGCATCCAGAAAAGGCTTCTCCCGCTGGAGGATTTCAAACATACGAATATCCATGCAGCCATCATTTTCCCCAGCCAGTACCTGACAGGGCACTTTTATTTTGGCGACGCTGGCGGCCTGACTGGGCTCACGCCCTTTGCGATACAGGTGGCGATAAAAGCCAAGGGTCGCTGTCATAACCCCGTCTTGGGACAATTGCTGTTTAACGCTTTCGATGTCTTTTTCTGTGAAATTCCAGCTGGGAGACCAGCGCCGCCAGAGCCATTCGATAAAGGCAAAGTTATTACGACGGCACCACCACTCGGACAGATAGGGGATCTGAAAGAAAGCGATGTAAGCGCTGTTTTTACGTTGCCGGGGGACTTCTTTTAAGCCCAAATTAAAAATTGAGAGGTGGGGAATTGCCAGACAGTTCAAGCTTTTCAAAGCCTCAGGGTAGGTTGCCGCAAAAGCATAGCCAATGATCGCCCCCCAATCGTGACCAATAAGATGAAACTGCTCGAGATTCAATTGCTGTTGAATGGCCCGAACGTCTTCTACGCTGTCCATCACAAAGTAACGCTCAGCCAGAGAACGGCTTTCATAACCGCGCAACGTTGGGGCAATACAGCGATAACCTGCGTCCGCCAGATAATCGATTTGTGCCTGCCAGGTTTCGGCGTTATCCGGAAAACCGTGCAGCAATATAACGGTAGGGCCTTCGCCTTTAACGAGGTAGGAATGTTTACGGGAATCGATTTGAAATGTATTGCTGTTTTGTGTTGGTTGTTCAAATTCTTCTGCTGGACTGAGTTCTGGCATGGCTTCACCCCCTTTGCATTTATGCTAACAAGCTTCGCTTCGCTGCCACATGGCCGAGATGGCAGAATTTTGGTCATTCCCGTCCATGCTCCGGACTTCAAGTGTCTGGGAATGAAGATATATAAAAGATAGAGCTGGCATCAAATGTCACATAAAGTGTGCGTTTTATTTACAAAAATTTGCCCGGTTTTTCTAAGTCTGGGGCGAGTTTTCAGGCATGCTATCGAGCCGTTTGAATAAACTAATGGAAGACGATGGACAATAATTTTGTAAAAGAGAATACCTTGAAGGATGAGGAATCCTTTATTTCGATGGAAGCACTGGCGGGCCTGATTTTGGTGGGGGCCTCGGTGTTGGCTATGATCATGGCCAACTCTCCATGGAACGATCATTATCAGGAGTTTCTGCAACTGCCGTTCAGCATCCAGCTGGGCGACTACGGTCTGGCAAAGCCACTGTTGTTGTGGATTAACGATGGCCTGATGGCGGTATTCTTTTTTATGGTTGGGCTTGAACTCAAACGTGAATTGCTGGAAGGGCAGTTGTCACGCCCGGCGGATATTTTACTGCCAGCGATTGGTGCGATTGGCGGCATGCTTGTGCCGGCGGCAATCTACGCATCGGTTAACTGGCAAGATGCTGTGGCCCTGAAAGGTTGGGCCATTCCTGCGGCAACGGATATTGCTTTCGCGCTGGGTATCCTTGCTTTGCTTGGCCCGAGAGTGCCATTGAGCCTGAAGATTTTTTTGAGTTCTTTGGCGATCATTGATGATATTGGTGCGATTCTGATCATTGCATTTTTCTACACGGCGAAAATTTCCATGAGTGCCCTGATCATCGCTGCCGTTTGTCTGTTTATATTGTATTTGGTGAATCGGGCAGGTGTGGAGTCAAAAAGTATTTATCTCTTCATTGGCCTGGTGATGTGGGTGGCACTGCTGAAATCTGGCGTGCACGCGACGTTGGCGGGGGTGTTGCTGGCTTTCTTTATTCCCATGTATGCCACTGATGGCAGCTCGCCGCTGAAAAGCCTGGAACACGATCTGCACACCGCGGTCGCTTTCTTTATTCTGCCGGTATTCGCCTTTGCCAATGCAGGGCTGCCATTGGCAGACATCGGTGTTGAACAGCTGTTGCACCCTGTCCCCCTGGGTATTGCTCTGGGTTTGTTTGTTGGTAAGCAACTGGGCATTTTCGGTTTGTGCTTTGTTGCTGTAAAAAGCGGTTTGGCAAAGCTGCCCAAGGGTATGAATCTCTGGTCGTTGTATGGCACGGCTTGTTTGTGCGGCGTTGGTTTTACCATGAGTTTGTTTGTAGGGTCGCTTGCGTTTGAGGAAACCGGCGTAAATCTGCTCTTTGACGAACGCTTGGGCATTATTCTGGGCTCACTGTTGTCCGGCGTTCTGGGCTTTGTGATTCTGCGCAAGAACCTCAAATCCACTTAGGATGAGTGTGAAGGGAATACGACTCAGGACAAAACCGTAAGAAATCTGTAGGCTAAATAAGCTACACTTAGCTTGAAAAAGTTACAGGTTTCAATTTATGCAAGATTTACAGCAGCAGTTGGCGTTTATTGTGGAGATGGACAGGCTCAAGGCCGTCTACCGCCAAACCACCGTTAAGGATGATAAGGGCCGTTTTGAAAACAGTGCCGAGCACAGTTGGCATATTGCCGTAATGGCCCATGTGTTTGCCCCGATGATTGCCGAGCCTGTGGATATTCATCGAGCCTGCCTGATGCTGCTACTGCATGATATTGTCGAGATCGACGCCGGTGATACCTTCGCCTTTGCCAGTGCGGCGGATATCGCCTCCAAGGCCGATAAAGAAAGCGAAGCGGCGGATCGTTTGTTTGGTTTACTGCCGGATTCACAGGCCTCGGATTTCCGCACCCTGTGGCAGGAATATGAAGATGCTGAATCCGCTGATGCCCGCTTTGCCAAGGCCATGGATTGCCTGCTGCCTTTGATCCAGAATATGAACAATGAAGGCGGCAGCTGGCGTCGTCATCAGGTGAGCCGCAGCAAAGTGGTTGCGCGCAATAAATATCTGGAACACAGCGCCCCCAAATTGTGGGAATACGCCCTGGAGCAGATCGATATCGCGTTGGACAAAGGCTGGCTGCAAGAGGGCTGATTGGCTCTCGATTTCGCCCCGAGGTTTCGTCAGATAAACTGGCTGTGCCTGCATTGACCCAGGCTCTAAACTCGCTACAATCGCCTTACTTACCTACACTTGTAGTCGCCTATGGCTGGCGCGGCTTCAGCTCCAGCATCGTAATTGTTTTTCCCAAGCTTCCGGGTCGCACTCTGTGTGATTCAGAAGCGGATATTCGAGTTCGCTTATGACATCTGCTTCGTTTAAAAGTAAACGTAAGTTTTTGGTTCGTTTGGCCAAAGCCCTGCACAAATTCGGGACGCCGGCCTACCGCCTGGAGTCACATCTGAAAAATGTCGCTGAGGCGATGGGCCTGGATGGATCTTTTCTTGTGGCGCCCACTGCGCTCACGGTTGTACTGTGGCCTAAAGGTGAGCGAGGCAATCAGGAATACCATTACACCGTTCGCGTGAAACCCGGCGAACTGGATTTGGGATCATTGGCTCGCACCGATAAGCTGGTTGAAGAGCTGGTGAACGGTGAGCGCGATTTGACCGATGCCTTGGCCAGGCTGGACGATATTACCAGCCGACCCCCACCGTACCCCCATTGGCTTAATCTGATTGCCTTTGGTATTTCCGGAGGTGCCTTTGCTATGTTGATGGGCACCAGCTGGGACGATGTGGTGGTTGCCTTTGTGATCAGTTTGCTGGTTTATGGTTTGATCTTTGCGTCCCAGTATTCCAAGCGCCTGGCGGAGGCTCTGGAGCCTCTGTCAGCGATGATGGCGGCATTTATTGCGGTAGGGGTTTCCCAATACGATTTCCACCTGAACACCTCCCTGGCGGTGTTGGCGAGCATCATCGCCTTTATTCCGGGCTTGGCACTGACGGTGGGGCTGGCTGAATTATCGGCGCGGGAACTGACTTCCGGTACGGCCAGGGTGATGGATGCCCTGATGCTCATGTTCAAGCTGTACTTTGGTGCAGTACTCGGAATGGCCCTGGGCTATGTGTGTTGGGGCAAAGTTGACTATCAACCGACAACTCCATTGCCCGAATGGACATCCTGGATCGCGGTACTGGCACTCTCGGCCAGCTTGGTCATCATGTTCAAAGCGCGTCTGCGCGACGGCTTCTGGGGAATTCTCTCGGGCGTGATTGCGTACAGTGTGAGCGTGATGGCTGCCCAGGTCTTTGGCTTGGCGCTGGGGACTTTCTTTGGGGCATTGGCTGTGGGTATCTATGCCAATTCTTACGCTCGCTGGTTAAAATCCCCGGCCATTATCGTGACCTTGCAAGGTATGGTGATACTGGTACCAGGCAGTAAAATTTATATCGGTATCAATACGGCGGTCAGTGGTCAGCAAATCGTTCCGGCTGACCAGATAGGCACCCAGGCATTTCTGATTCTGATGTCCCTGGTGGCAGGTTTGATTTTCTCCAATATCGTGGTGAACCCGAAGCGTTCACTTTAAGTTAACGGTGTGGCGCTAGTATTGTGCACCCACAGATAACCAGGACATTGCAAATGACAAAATTCATCAAGACCTTCGCTGTCATCAGCATCGCCGCATTGAGCCTTACTGCCTGCGACAAGATCAATAACGCCAATCGCACCATGGACACGATGCTGGGTGGCGATTTCAAAGTGTATATCGCCGGTCACAATAAGGTGTACACGGTTACCAATGGTAAAGTAACCTCCGTGCCTGAAAAGGGCTACTATGTATTCTATGCAAACGTAGATGGCAAAAAGCGCTTGGTACAGTCGCCCATTGCGACGACGACCATTGAGAAGATCGATTGAATCGATGTTTTTCTGAATGTTCAGGCGGATTCTATTCTTATAGCCGGGCGAGTACTCAGGGAAATCACAAACCGCTGTGCGTATACCGCCCTGGGCACCTTGCCAAGAGATAGAACTAAACCGGTTTCTTGAATGTCTTTCGGGCCTTGATGGCTTTTAGCCGGTATTCACAGTGTTCAGCGTGATCATTCACGAGCCCCATGGCCTGCATAAACGCGTATACCGTGGTTGGGCCAACAAATTTCCAGCCGCGTTTTTTCAGTTCTTTTGATATCGCGATTGATTCTGCACTGGTCGATACCGTTTGTGGTGGATGCGGTATTTCCGCCGGTTCATAACGCCAAAAGAAAGCGGCGAGGGAGCCTTCTTCCTTGACCATTTCCTTGGCTCGCTTGGCATTGTTTATGGTGGCTTCGATCTTTCCACGGTGGCGCACAATACCTTCGTCTTGCAGAAGCTTTTCCACATGCTTTTCGGTAAATCGAGAAACCTTGTTGAAGTCGAAGTGTTTAAATGCCTTCCGAAAGTTTTCCCGCTTGCTTAAAATTGTTCGCCAGCTTAAGCCTGACTGAAACCCCTCAAGGCAAATTTTCTCAAATAAGCGTTGATCATCACTGACCGGGTAACCCCATTCCATATCGTGGTATCGAATGTATTCATCGCTGACCAAGCACCACTTGCAGCGAGATAGGGTGTTGTTTTTCTTTCCTGTCATTTCAATTTAATCCTCATTGATCAAAAAGCTGAGGCTTTCAGTGCTCATCGATGGTGTGAACTCCTGGATTTCCGGTTGAACAACTTTTTCAATGACAAAGGGGTCTTGGTGAACACGGGTCTCCAGCGCTGAGTGATCATCGCCACTGGCAACAATACAACCTCCCTGATTGCCTTTAAGGCTGCCCACCAGTAAAAAGACTCCATCGTCAATTCCTTGTTTCACCCAGGCTTTATGCGATGCCATAAAATCTTTGGCCCTGTCTCGATGTTCGGAGAATTTCAGAAAAACGATAAACACTGTTTACCTCCTGTTGGAATAATTAATGGTATTGATGCAACCACTCTTTGAGGGTTTCGACTTCTTTATACAAAAAGTCCTCATCGTGAAATGCGCTGGCGAGTGTGGCGACTCCCTGACTGCGAGCGAGCAGGTGCAGGGCAAGGTCTTTGGCCTGTTCCTTATGGCCCAATGCCAAAAACTGTTTTTCCAGCCAGTTTGAAAAAAGTAAGAACACTTCATTGGCACTCTCAAGCAATGGGTGATCCAGTTTGCTGAGTTCTGTGGTCAATGTACCTACCGGGCAACCATAGAGCGTTATTTTGGCGCGATTCATGATGAGTATTTTGATAAAGCATTCAATTCGAGCTGAGGCCGATTGTCCTTCCTCCTGCCACTGATTGAGCATTTGCGCTGTGTTTTCCAGGCGCCTTTCAATGACGGACGCCAAAATGTCATCTTTGCTTTTGAAGTGATGATAGAAGTTACCCCGGGTAATGCCGACTTCATGGGCAATATCCGAAAAAGACGTTTTCTCGTAGCCTTTCTGGTAGAACAACTCATCGGCGATATCGACAATGGATTCTTTGGTCGTTTTGCCGGGCCTGATCATATTACTGGACATAGCTTACTCATAGGACGACTGTCCTAGAATGATAGGATGCTTGTCCTAGCGTGTCAATGCTTCCAATATCCCGGTCGATGCTTCGAAATGAGGGGAGAGAATAGGGGGCAGTTTTACTCAGGCATAAAAAAGCCCGGTAAAAACCGGGCTTTTTATCAGCATTACATGCTCAGTATTGTATCGATCGGGAGCTTACTTCTCCGGATACAAAATCGTGCTGTTTACCTTAACACTTAATGGGTGGTAACCCACCTTGGCTTCTTCAAAGATCTCGCGTGCCAAATCCAGTTTGCCGTTTTCTTTCAGAGCACGATACAGCGGGCGCAAGAACTTATTACGACCAATGCTGGTCAGGAAGCTGTGTACGCGTTCAAAGCCAGGCTGATAATCGTTTTTCACCACCAGCATTAACCAGCTGTGAGCTACTTCATTGTTACCTGCATTGGTGAGATTGAACTGGGCGTCCAAGGCCGCCATTTGCTCAGGGCTCAGCTCTTCAGGCATGCCGTCCAAAAAGTACTTCCACTCATGGCTGGTCCACTTGCTGACATCAATGGTATCCAGCGCCAGGCTGCCGTCTAACCAGGCGGTGCGTGCTTTATCGACGTTTTCAAAAGCCGGTGAATGGGGCTTGGGAGCGTCTTCCAGCAAACCGGGCTGGAAAATCCACTGTTCAAAACGTTCTTTGGAAAGCTTGTCCGGGTATTGAGCCAGCAGGGTGGACTCAACGTAGTTCAGGAAGTCTTCTGTCGTAATACTCTGGAACGCAAAGTGATCAAAGTAATTACGCAGGAACTTGTCGAAGTTTTCACGGCCGATGGTGTTTTCCAGTTCGTACAGGAACAAAGAACCTTTCTCGTACGGCACGTTTGAGAACACGGCATCCGGGTCCATGCCGCGCAGATCGATGGCCATGATTTCGCGGGCATCTTCCAGATCAGCCATATCAGATTGCAGATCTTCATAGCCCAAGGCCATTTCCATGCGGTAACGATCGTCACCGTAAATCAACTGCATAATGCGGTTGGTGAGGTAGGTTGTGAAACCTTCGTTCAGCCACAGGTCGCGCCAGGACGCATTGGTCACCAGATTACCGGACCAGGAGTGAGCCAGTTCGTGAGCGATCAGTGCGGTCAAACTTTTATCACCCGCGATAACGGTTGGGGTGATAAAGCTCAGGCGCGGGTTTTCCATACCGCCAAATGGGAAGCTGGGGGGCAGAATCAACAGATCGTAGCGATCCCAACGATAGGGGCCGTATACCTTCTCGGTAGCGATCAGCATGGCTTCGGTGTCTTCAAACTCCTTCGCTGCGGCGTCCAGAATGCTCGGCTCGGCATACACGCCGGTGCGCTCGCCCATGGCCTTGAATTCCAAATCACCCACGGCCAGTGCAATCAGGTAGGATGGCACTTTTTGTGGCATTTCAAAATGGTACTCGCCATCTTTGTCGGTCTTGGGGTCGTTGTTAGCGCTCATTACCGCAAGAAGGTCTTTAGGTGTGCGTACCGTTGCGCTGTAGGTAATGCGAGCTTTTGGCGAGTCCTGGAGTGGAACAAAGCTGCGAGCATGAATGGCCTGGGCCTGGGTAAACAGAAACGGGTGCTTTTTGCCAGCAGTTTGTTCGGGCGTCAGCCACTGCACGCCGGAGGCGCCGGGTGAGGTGCTGTAGCTGATGCGAATCTTCTTTTGACCGGCCAGATCAATCGACAGCGGTGTACCGAGGTGGGCGTCTTCCTCGCCCAGTTTGAACTTCAGTGCAGCAGTTTGTGGGCCATCCAGACCATCAACGGCATTAATGCTCAGAGCCCGGGTATCCAGAATCAACGGATTGCCGTCTTCGTTCAAAGCATCGATGTCCAGCGTAGCAGTACCCGAAATGGTCTTTTGATCGAAGTTAATGTCCAGATCCAGTGCAATGTGCTGAACCTGATAGTCCAGCATATTCGCGTAAGAGTGGTAATCTACACCGGATTCAATGGCCTTTTCATCGGCATTCGCAATGGCCGCGGCGGTGGCCAGTTCAGCATCAGCATTGGCTGCGGCCTGGCTCTCTTCGACGGTGACTTTGGCTGGTGTTTGATCTTTTTCTGTACAGCCTACGCCCAGTGCCACGAGGGCGGCCAGGCAGGTATGACGCAATGTCAGTTGCATAATGGTCTCCAATTCGGTTTGCCCAAAGCTGGGTCAATTCGGCGCTTAGCTTGGCCTTTTTTGGCCTGGCTTGCAATATCTCTTTAAGCGGTCTGTTGGCCCCTTGTGGTTTACCGGCAACAGGGTGCACATAAGAAGCGGCGCCAAGCCACTATATAAGACGCCAGAAATACAAAAATATAACGACTCGGCCTGTGAGGGCCTCAGCTGCTGGCTTGCCGAGGGGCGGTGGCTTGCTTGCCCCGGGGCCAACCGCTATGCTCTGGCCGGAATTTAAGAAATAGGAACCCCCATGAAAAAGTTGCTTTTGGGAGTGGGCTTAATGAGCACAGTGCAAGCGATGGCATTTGAGCCTTTGACCATAGACCGTTTATTTGATGATCCGGATCTGTCCGGTTCTGCACCACGGAGTTTGAAGTTGTCCCCTGATGGTCAGCGTGCGACCTTCTTACAAGGACGTGCAGACGATGCCGGCCGCATGGATTTGTGGCAGTACAATATCGCTGACGGCAAAACCAGCATGTTGGTGGATTCTTTGAAATTGCGTGGCGGTGCCGCAGAAGAATTGTCTGATGAAGAAAAAGCCCGCCGCGAGCGCGCCCGCATCTCCAGCCTTTCGGGTATCGTGAGTTACCAGTTCTCAAATGACGGCAAGCAATTGCTGTTTCCTCTGTCCGGGGATTTGTATCTTTACGATATCGCCAAGCAGAATACTCGTGCGCTCACCAATGGCGAAGGCTTTGCGACTGACCCGAAGCTTTCTCCAAAAAGCAATTACGTGGCCTTTGTACGTGATCGCAATCTATGGGTTTCCGATACCAAAGGCGGTAAGGCTCGCCCGCTAACGCGCACCTCGAATAAAAACGAGGCTTGGGGCATGGCCGAATTTGTGGCCCAGGAAGAAATGAAGCGTATGACCGGCTACTGGTGGTCACCAAATGAAGACGCCATCGTAGCGGCCAAGTTCGATGAGACGCCTGTGCCCATCGCCAAGCGTTCTGAAATCTATGCCGATCGTACCGAGGTGATCGAGCAGCGTTATCCAGGCGCTGGCACCAAAAACGTATTAATCAGCCTCGCGATTCTGGACCCGGAAAACAAGCGTGCACCTATCGAGCTGGATCTGGGTAAAGAGAAAGACATTTACCTGGCGCGCGTAAAGTGGCTGGCGGACGGTTCGGGTGTTCTTGTACAGCGCCAGGATCGTAAACAACAACGCTTGGATCTGTTGTTGTATTCTGCCAAAGGTGGCAAACCAACTACTTTGCTAAGCGAAAGTTCATCAACCTGGGTTAATCTTCACGAAGATCTGCGTACCCTGAAAAACGGTGACTTTATTTGGGCCAGCGAGCGCAGCGGCTTTAAGCATCTTTATATGTACGATGGCAAAGGCAAGCTGAAAAATGCCATTACATCAGGTGATTGGCAGGTCGATGAGGTGGAAGCTGTTGATCAACAGCGGAAGCAAATTTACTTTACGGGCACCAAGGCCTCTGCGCTTGAAAAACAACTCTATCGTGTAGATTTCGATGGTAAAAACTTGAGCAGTATCAGCCGCAAGCGCGGTTGGCACAATATCAGCTTTGCCAAAGACGCGAGCGTGTATATTGATTCCTGGTCTGATGATTTGATTCCAAGTCAGGTCAGCTTGCACAAATCCAATGGCGAGCTGATTACTTTGCTGGCCGCCAATCAGGTAAAAGAGGGACATGCCTTATTCCCTTACTTTAAAGGCTTGCAGCAACCAGAATACGGTAAGTTGAGCACCAGTTTGGGGGGGGATCTGTATTATCAGATGTTGCGCCCGAAAGATTTCGACCCTAAAAAGAAATACCCGGTTTTCCTGCGTGTTTATGGCGGTCCGGGTTCTCAACAGGTTCAACGTCGCTGGGATGGCCGTTGGGGTTTGACTGATCAATACATGGCCCAGCAGGGCTTTGTGGTGTTCACTCTGGACAACCGCGGTTCCGAGCGTCGTGGTAAGAAGTTTGAAGATCCGATCTATGAAAACATGGGCGATCCGGAAGTGCAGGATCAGTTGGTCGGTATTCAGTTCCTGAAAACCCAATCGTTTGTCGATCCAGAGCGTATCGGTGTGTTCGGTTGGAGCTATGGCGGCTATATGACGTTGATGATGCTTTCCAAAGCCTCTGATCAAATTGCTGCTGGTGTTTCCGTTGCACCGGTGACCGACTGGATGCTTTACGATACTCATTACACTGAACGCTATATGGGCCTGCCTCAGGAAAACGAAGAGGGCTACAAAAACAGCGCCATCTTCCCGCATCTGGACGGTATGACTTCCGATCTGTATTTGATTCACGGCATGGCCGATGACAATGTGTTGTTCACTCACGCGACAACCTTGATGGCAAAACTGCAGAAGAATGGCGTGAAGTTTCGTTTGATGACCTATCCGGGTGAGAAACACGGGATCACAGGCGATGGTCAGCGTACCCATGTGTTTAAGGAAATTACGGACTACTTTATTGAGAAGTTCCAGTAGGGTGGGGGTGATTTAGGTTTGAGAAAAGGGTCAGCAGTTGCTGGCCCTTTTTTGTTTTTGGGGTCTTGTTTTGAACTGCCCTTCGAGACGATCTCAAGCCCGGGGTCTAGTCCTGGGGGACGCACAAGTACATCCATGTAGCTCTGCTTCGCCTCCTGTCGAAGAAGCCCCCAGGGTTAGGCCCCGGGCTTGAGATCTGAATTGGGGTAGTTTGGGGCTTGTAAACATTCTTTTATCGCAATAGATTATGGGCCACATTAAGGATGATGGTTGAAGTAGGTATGAAAACTAAGCACTCGGAACACTCCTCCTATCGAGAAAAGCTTATTGAGCATTTGTTTATCGGTGAGCTGTTAAAGATTTCATGGAAATATGATGATTGCCTATTGGAGGTAGCTAAACCTGAGGTTGACAATGCGGGATATGATGTAGTTCTGGAAGCCAATCGCGTCATGCGCCATGTTCAGCTGAAGTCATCGTATAGTGGTGCCAGAGTGTCTAAGCAAAATGTTCATGTCAAACTTTCCGAAAAGCCTTCTGGCTGTATCATCTGGGTCTATTTTAATGAAGAAACCCTTGAACTTGGTCCGTTTTATTTCTTTGGCGCGGCCCCAGGGAAGCCTTTACCTTCATTGGAGACCGCGAAGGTTGCTAAGCATACAAAAGGTAATAGTGAGGGATATAAAGCAGAAAGGCCAAATATTCGCGTTCTGAATAAAGGTGACTTCACTTGCTTTAACTCTGCTTTTGACGTCTATCAGGCGCTATTTTATTCTTCTGGAATAAAAGATGCGGGATGAGTGGAATAGTGGGTCAATCTTGCTGATTTTATTATGGAATTAATATTTGATTTTGTCGCCTTTATTTTTCGTCCAGTTGGCTACTTGCTGGTTGATATTGTTGGTGAATTGTTTTTGAGGGGATTGGGGTCACTGATATGCAGAGCATGTGGCTGGAGAGTTGATCCTGATAGGTTTGTAGTTCTTCTTGTCGGTTTTATCTGTTGGATCTTTATTATTTTCACTTGTTATCTCAGCTTTTCTTTTCTATTAGAATCATTTGACGTTGACCGATGCTTGGACTCAGGTGGAAGTTATAACTATAAGGCTGGTATTTGTGTGAAAGAAAAGCTTTAGGCGGGTGAAGATATGCGGCTTGCTTTTCTGTTTAATCAAATAACCTGCAAAGAAAAATCTATGATCAATAACTTTAAGGTTTTTCTGTGGGTTACTTTTGTTTTCGGTTGTTTGAGTTTTGTTTTGTTAACTTTAGGTTGTAATGTGATTTCTGCGATCATTGCCAGCATAGGGCTTATGTCGTCGTTGGAGCGGATTTATCGTTGGTGGGGCTTTGCCGCTGCCTACTGGGAGAAGGGCATTGTAGCATTTTGTATCTTGGGAATTTGGCTGTTATTTGTCTTGCTTATGTTTGAAGCTGAAATTATTGGTAATGCCGGTTGATGAGTTTAATGAAAGAAAGGGAGTTTGTGTAAATGTCGGCAACGGGTAATACAGTGTCAGTATCGAGTTTCTGGTCACGTATTCTGGCGTTGATCTTGGATACATTGGCGCTTTCTGTTTTGGGGTTTGTTTTAGGAATCTTCTTAGAGGATGTTTTTATACGTTTGGGTGAGTGGGGAAAGGTTATAGGTTTTTTTATCTCTCTAGCTTACTTTTCGTATATGAACAGTGAGTGCTTTGGTGGTCAGACTCTGGGAAAGAGGGCGGTTAACATTAAAGTTGTAGATTCCCAAGGGAAACCCATTTCACTTTCTCGTTCTCATTTTCGAGCGCTCGTTCTTACCTTGCCGTTTTCGTTGAATGGCCTGTATTTTCCTGACTTTGACCTTGATGGGATATTCCTTGGGTTGCTCTCGCTCGTAACCTTTGGTGGTATTTTCTCCATTGTGTACCTGTATATATTTAACAGGCGAACGCGTCAAAGTTTACATGATTTGCTTGCAAGTACATTTGTGGTAAATGTCAGTTGTAGTAAGGTAGAGACTGCCGAAGTCTGGAAAGCTCATTATGTGTTTGTAGGTTCTATCTGGGTCATTTCATGCTTTTCTCCTTTATTTCTACCAAATTTATTAGGTGAGCATCAGCTTTCCGGGATCGAAAATGCGCGATCTGTATTGCACATAAATCCCGTTGTCTCTAGAGCAGCAATTGTGGAAGGATCTTCAACTTTATATTCCACAGGGGAGGTTCAGGAGACTAAAACGTTTCTGAGTATAAAGGTGTCTCTTTATGAGGATCGATTGGAAGATGAAAAATTTGCGGAGAAGTTGGCTCGAGTTGTCGTCAGCTGTTATCCAGAAGCACTGAGAAAAGATGTGGTGCAACTTCAACTAAGCTATGGTTATGATATTGGTATTTCTGCAAATTGGTCGTCTAGGAAATACAGCTTCGAGCCTATAGAGCTTATCGAGAGGCTAGAATAAAAAGCCCAACACAAAGTGTTGGGCTGTGCTCTGGCAGGGTTTAATGTTCGAGCAAAACTGAATCTTGTTTCTTAGTCTTTTCTCAGGAAATTAAGTTCCTGTACTTACCACAAAAACTTCAACACGACGGTTCAGGCTGCGGCCATCGGCGGTGCTGTTGGTGGCACGTGGTTGGCTTTCGCCTCGGCCTTCTGTGTCGACGCGGTAGCCGTTAACGCCTTGTTGGGCGATGTAACTCTTTACGGAGCTGGCGCGTTTTTCAGACAGGTTTTGGTTGTAACTGTCGCTGCCGGTGGAGTCGGTATGGCCCACGATGGTGATACGGGTTTCGGGATATTTCGACAACACTTCGCTCATCTTATTCAGGGTGCTGTGGAAGCTTGGTTTAATACGCGCGGAGTCATAATCAAAAGACACTTCGTTGTTCAGCACCAGTTGAATGGTGTCGTCCTTGATGCGCTTGACTTCAATTTCCCGGTTGCGGCGTTCGGTGGCCAATTCATCACGGAAGGCTTGTTCCTGATTGTCCATATATTTACCGATGCCTGCTCCGGCCGCTGCGCCAACCAAGGCGCCGACAATGCGACCTCGATCACGGTTGCCGTCGTTATCCATTTGGCCTCCGGCCAGGGCGCCAATCACGGCACCGGAAACGGCACCAATGGCGGTGTTGTTACGATCTTGCTGGCTGCCGGTTCCTGCACAGGCGCTGAGTAGGCCGGCGCTGATGGCGGCGACGATAAAAGCTTTGCTTTGGCGTTTCAGGGTCATAATGGATACCTCAATTTCTCTGTTGGCCGTTTTGATCAATTTTGTCCCGGCCAGTTCCATTGCATTGTTAACGCGAAAGATTAATGGCAGATGAAGCGGACAAGCGTTGTTACAAATCTGATACAAATAGTGCCCCGAAACTGTGTAGCGAATATGGAGTGATTGTGAAAATTGTGTCATTTTTGTTTAACAGGAACCGGTTCACGCGTTGAATTTTGGATTGAGGATTCCTGCGACGCGAGCAAGGTTTATGGGTAAAGCTCTGTAAAAGCACCGGCGCGAGGGCTGGTATCGTGCCTTTGTCTTTGCTAATCTTGCCGCCGTACTCAAATTGGATAGTTTTGTGGCTCTGCGATTTCTTATCACATTCATGGTGTTAAGCCATATGCTGATCAACAGCATTGCGGCCTTTCACTATGTGGCTGACCTCGATCATCATGCCGGCGAAGGTTTTCACCTGCATGCGGATGAGCAGCTGTTTGTGGGCATAAGTGATCTTGTAGACCAGCACCATGATCAGAATTCAAATGATCAAGAGCAATCTGCTGGAAGTTGTTCAGCCCCGGCGCCCTTGAGTACCGATGGATTGTTTTCCACTGTCCTGGACCTCACCAATGAAGAGCATGACGATGGCAGTCATGTGCATTTGCAACTGGAATCCATGTTAGCCAGTGTGCAACTCTACAGCTCTGATTCTCCGGAAATACCGATCCAGGTAATGCCGAATTACCTCAGCTGGGCGTATTCTCCTCCCGTACCTCCACCTACCGCCTAACTCCCTGTTTTTATTCCCTTTTTTAGGTAAAAACCACTTTGGGTGGCACGGCGTCGCGCCTGTCTACCCTATGGAGTCAGGTAATGATATTTACGAAAAACACCGCGTCGAGGTCGACTCGACGTTTATCCTTGTTGCCGCTGTCACTGCTGGGGCTGGCAATTGCCAGCGGGCCAGGGTTGGCGGCATCGGACGCCGTGGCCCCAAATGGGCTTACGCAAGCCAGTGAGCAAACGGCGCTGCCAAGTCGATCGATCCGCTTGGCCGAAGCGTTGGCCAAAGCTTTGGAGCTGAACCCCCGTCTGCAGCAGTTTCCTATGTATCTGCGTCAGTACGATCTCAAACGTTTAATCGCAGCGCGTCCGCCAGCTTGGCAGCTGAGCGGCAGCGTGGAAAACGTTCTGGGTACTGGCCCGTTCAGTGGCGTGGATAGCGCTGAAATCACGGTGCAGGTCCAAAGATTATTCGAACGTGGCGATAAAGCCGCCAAACGCGCCAGCCTGGTTGATGCGGAATTGGCCGCAGAGCAACAGGCTTATGAAGTATTAAAACTGGAGGTTCTGGCCAATACCCGCCGCAATTTTTATCAGCTGCAACGTTTGCAGGCAATTCAACAGTGGGCGAAAGAGAGTCTAACGGAACAGCGAAAAGCGTTGAAAACGGTTCAGCGTTTGGCCAATGCCGGGGCGATAAACCAAGCTGATAAAGACAAGATGCGTTTGCAGGTTCAGAGCAGTAAAGCCTTACTTGAAAACGTTCAGGGGGAGTTACTGGCGCAGAGCTTGCGTTTGCAATCTATGTGGCTGGGTGAACACGCCAGTGCAGCGGATCAGGCGATGCAGTGGCACGCCGATGGCGATGACATTCTGTTTCAGGTGCCTGAAGCGCAAAAGCTCGTTGAGGCTTTGAATGCGGCACCGGATTATCTATTAGCCAATGCTCAAAGTCGCGTCGCCGAAGCCGCTTGGCATTTAAGCCAAAGTCAAAAACAGGTAGATGTGAATCTGGGGCTTGGTTTACGCCGCTTTCAGGCCAGCCGGGATCAAGCGCTGCTACTGGAATTCTCGATGCCGCTGCAACAGGGCGAACGTGCCCAGGCGGATATCAATGTAAGCCATGGCAATTGGCAGATTAAGCAAGCCGAACAAGCGCGTCAGCGCTGGCAGTTGCAACAACGATTGTTGTTACTGCGCCAATCTCTGCTCAATAACCGTGAGCAAATTTCTCGTATTGAAAATGATTTGCTCCCACAAGCTTCGCGGTATCAGGCTGCGGCCAAACGTGCTTATGAAGTGGGGCAGTACAGTCTATTGCAATGGCTGGACGCTCAAATTCAAGTTGTGGATATCAAACGACAACTCATTGAATTACGCAATGACTTCCGAATGAAGTGGATTGAGCTAGAGCGTCTCAGTGGCCGCAATCTGGCCAGCTAAACAGGATTATAAACGATGAAAGTATTAACGATTTTATTACAGTCAGTCCTGCTGATGTCGGCGCTTGCTGTCAGTGGTCAGGTGGTTTATGCCGGAGGGCACGATCACGGCGGAGAAGCTGAAGCGGTTGAAGAGAAAGGACCCAATGGGGGCAAGTTGTTGCGAGAAGGCAATATCGCCGCTGAGATTACGGTTTTCGAAACCGGCGTGCCACCGGAAATGCGGGTATTTATTTACCGCGACGACCAGCTGTTATCTCCAGAGGAAGGAAAACTTTCCATGGAGTTGCATCGGATTGACGGTCAGGTGGATCAGATCAGTTTTAAGGCGGAAGGTGATTATCTTCGTGGCGAGCAAACGGTGGTAGAGCCCCATTCCTATGATGTTGTTGTTCGTTTGCGGGTGCAGGGTAAGGCTTACGAATGGAAGTATGAAAGCCATGAGGGGCGTAGTCTGATCAATGACGCGATGGCAAAAGCTTCTGGTATTGAAACCGACATTGCCGGGCCACAAACTCTGGACATTACTCGTCAATTATTTGGTGTGATTGAGGTGCCCATTGATCGTCAAGCGGGTATCTATGCACCGTATCCCAGTGTGTTGGAACAAATTCATGTCGCCATTGGCGATAAGGTTCAAGCTGGTCAGAAAATTGCCACTCTTCGCAATATTAAAACGTTGCAACGATACAACGTTAAAGCGCCCATTGGTGGTGAAGTCGTGGAGTGGATGGCGAGTATTGGTCAGCGGGTCGATGAAAATTCCCTGGCCAGAGTTGTAGACCTCTCCAAGGTTTGGGTGGAAATGTCGGCTTTTCCAGAGGACATTGAGCAATTGGCTTTGGGGCAGCCCGTCAGAGTGGCTGACATGCACCAACATGAAATAGCCCCCGGAGAAATTATTTATATCGCACCACAGATGACGGGTGGTCATATCGCCCGAGCCCGCGCATTGATCGATAACGGCAATGGTCATTGGCGTCCGGGTATGCATGTGAAAGCTGATATTCGTACGGCACAGCGTGATGTTGAACTTGCGGTTCGCAACGAAGCGTTGCAGGGATTTCGAGATTTTACGGTGGTTTTTGGTCGATTCGGCGATCAGTTTGAAGTGCGCATGCTGGAACTTGGGCAGAGCGATGGTGAATACACGGAAGTGCTTGGTGGTTTGAAACCTGGCACCGAGTACGCCACTAAAAACAGTTTTATTATCAAAGCCGACGTTTTGAAAGACGGCGCAGCACACGACCACTAAGGAGGCAATGATGGAAAGTTTAATTGCCTTTGCGGTGCAGAGGCGCTGGCTGATTTTGGCGGTAACTTTATTGCTGGCAGGCCTGGGTGTTTACAACGCCAAACGTTTGCCCGTTGATGCGGTTCCGGATATCACCAATGTACAGGTCGTCATCAATGCCCAGGCTGATGGCTATTCACCGCTAGAAGCGGAGCAGCGATTAACCTATGTCATTGAAAATGCCATGGCGGGTATTCCCCAGTTGGATTACACCCGTTCACTGTCGCGTTATGGTCTTGCCCAGGTGAGTGTGATCTTCCATGAGGGCACCGATATTTATTGGGCCAGACAGCAAGTGGCGGAACGCTTGCAAACAATCCGCAATGAATTACCCGACGGTATCGAGCCCGCATTGGGACCTATCTCCAGTGGCCTGGGTGAAATTTTCAGTTATGTGGTAAGAGCGAAACCCGGAGCGCTTCGTGAAGACGGCATGGCCTATACCCCTGAAGATTTGCGAACCATTCAGGACTGGATTGTTCGGCCACAGCTGATTCGCGTTCCCGGCATTACCGAGATCAATAGCATCGGTGGCTATGAACGAGAGTATGAAGTGGTGCCTGAGCCTGGAAAACTTCTCGCCTACAAAGTGGATCTGCAAGATGTGCTGCAAGCTTTGCAACGCAATAATCAGAACCGCGGCGCAGGATTTATCGAACGCAATGGTGAGCAATGGTTAATTCGTTCGCCTGGGCAGCTGAGCGATCTGCAAGATATTGGTGCGGTGGTGGTTGCCAAGCGTGATGACGCTCCAGTGCGTATTCGTGATGTGGCCGATGTTCGCTATGGCAAACAACTGCGCAGTGGCGCAGCAACCCAGAACGGCGAAGAGGTCGTGTTGGGAACGGCCTTTATGCTGCTGGGCGAAAACAGCCGCACGGTTTCTGCGGCTGTTGCCGAAAAACTCGAAGCCGTAAATAACAGTTTGCCGGCCGGTGTCGAGGCTGTTGCACTGTACAGTCGAACCAGCTTGGTGGACAAAACCATTGCAACGGTTCGTACTAATCTGTTTGAAGGCGCAGTGCTGGTGATTGTGGTGTTATTTACATTGCTGGGGAATATCCGTGCGGCATTTATCGCTGCGTTGGTGATTCCACTCAGTATGCTGTTTGCGATCACGGGTATGGCCACCAATCGGGTCAGTGGAAACTTGATGAGTCTGGGGGCGATCGATTTTGGCCTGATTGTCGATGGTGCAGTTATTGTTGTGGAAAATACGCTGCGCCGTCTGGGCTTGGCACAGCATCGTTTAGGGCGTGTGCTGACTATTGAAGAGCGTCTGAAAGAGGTGGTGGCCGGTACCCGTGAAGTGATTCAGCCAGCAGTATTCGGCATGTTTATTATTATGCTGGTTTACTTGCCTATTTTCGCGCTGTCTGGCGTGGAGGGCAAAATGTTCCACCCCATGGCCTTTACTGTGGTTGCCGCGTTATTGGGTGCAATGCTGTTCTCCATTACGTTCGTACCGGCCGCCGTGGCGATTCTAATGGGGGGCAATATCAGCGAAAAGGAAAATGTCCTGATGAGAAAAGCGCGTCAGGTCTATCAACCATTGCTGGCATTGTCGGTGCGAACCCCGATGGCTGTTTTGCTTGGGGCAGCACTTCTGGTGGGGGGTAGCGCCTGGCAATTGAGTCGTTTGGGTTCGGAATTTTTGCCTCAGTTAGACGAACACGATATCGCCATGCACGCTTTGCGTATTCCGGGGACGGGTTTACAACAGTCCATTCAGATGCAATTGCAACTGGAATCTGTGGTGAGCGAATTTGCTGAAGTGAGTCATGTATTTTCAAAAATCGGCACACCCGAGGTGGCGACAGATCCCATGCCGCCGAGTGTTGCGGATACCTATGTCGTGCTCAAGCCCAAAGAAGAATGGCCAAACCCGGACAAAAGCAAAGCTCAACTATTGGACGAGCTTCGTGCGGCGGTGATGCCGGTTCCGGGGAACAAGTATGAGTTTACCCAACCCATCGAAATGCGGTTTAACGAGTTGATTGCTGGTGTGCGTGCCGATGTTGCGGTACGGGTGTACGGCGATGATATGGAGGTACTCGAAGCCGCAGGCAAACAGGTCTCTGAGCTGCTGGCGCAAGTTGATGGCGCCAAAGATGTACAGCTTCAACAACTCACGGGCTTGCCCATGTTAAGTGTCGAGCCGGAGCGTGATCACCTGGCATTGCTGGGTTTGACCGTCGATGATGTTCAGCAGAATGTGCGTGCCGCAGTGGCGGGTATTGATGCGGGCGTTATCTATGAAGGTGACAAGCGCTTCCGTTTGTTAGTGCGTTTTGACGAAGAGCTACGTGAAAACACAGATGCACTCAAACGTTTGCCGATTGCTTTGCCGGAAGACGCCAATCCCGAGTTGCGTTATGTCCCCTTGGGTGAGATTGCCAATATCCAGGCCATTCAGGGACCGAACCAGATCAACCGTCAAAGTGGTAAGCGCAATGTGGTGGTGACCGCAAATGTGGAAGGGCGCGATTTGGGCTCGTTTATTGCCGATACCCAAGTCGTGATGAATCAGCAGCTGGAGATCCCTCCGGGTTACTGGCTTGATTACGGCGGCACCTTTAAGCAATTGCAGTCAGCCAGTGAACGCTTGAGTATCGTGGTGCCATTGACCTTATTGTTGATTTTGGGAATTCTGTACAGCACTTTCAACTCATTGCGTGATGCCTTGATTATTTTCAGTGGTGTGCCTTTGGCACTAACTGGAGGTGTGATTGCGCTGAGTCTGCGTGGCATGCCCTTATCCATTTCGGCGGTGATTGGCTTTATCGCCTTGTCCGGTGTGGCGGTTCTGAATGGCGTGGTGATGCTGAGCTTTATTCGTGATCTGCGTGAGCAGGGCAAGGAGGTTTTGTCTGCGATTCGTGAAGGTGCCAGTGCCCGTTTGCGCCCAGTCCTTATGACCGCATTGGTGGCCAGCCTGGGCTTTGTTCCGATGGCTTTTAACACGGGAGCGGGTGCTGAAGTACAGAGGCCACTGGCAACGGTTGTTATCGGTGGGATTGTGTCATCCACATTATTGACTCTGGTACTGCTACCGGCCCTTTACCGTTTAGTGTATCGAAAATAAAATAACGGCGTCCGAGTACCTATCTGCCGGGCGCCTTTTTTTACAACAACAGAACACTATGGACTATTTGATCGGGCTAAAGAAAACCATCGATGAGCTTTCGGTGATAGACGATCTTGCTGAATATGATGCGGCTGTCGTCAGTACGTTGCTGTTGGGTTTTCATTCTCCCGAGAGTGACATCGATATTGTTTGTCGCTATGAAGATCCGCAACGGTTTGCGGAGCATCTGAAGCGACTTTACAAATCACAGAGCGGGTTTGAATTGCGGCAGCAAGAAGACTATTGCCTCTGCCGCTTTTTCTTTGGTGGTTTTCAGTTTGAAATTTACGGTGCTCAAACACCGGTTCACAGGCAGAACGCGTATCGGCATTTTCAGATCATGCGGCGGGTGAAGGAACTCGCCGGAGACGCGTTTGCTCAGAAAGTTCGTTTATTGCGCGCGCAGGGCTTAAAACCCGAAGCGGCCATCTGTAAATTACTGGACATCGACGGGGAGCCTTATCGCGCGATATTGCATCTGGAAGCGAAAAGCGATCAGGAGTTGGCCGCTCTTCTGTCTCAATATTCGAGCACGAATTCAGAACACTAGTTCTGATTCGCCAGGCTTATACTGCTGTTGATAAGCTTAAAGCCCGGGCTGGTCAGGGCCTTATCTTCGATGGGGGTCTGGGTCATCATGTAGAGTGATTGGCTGTCGGAAGTGATTTTTCGATGCCGTTGAAGGTGAGGCACTTTGATGGTGGCGATATCCAGAGTGTAGTAGTAGCTGACAATTTTAATCTCATCGCCCGCTTTGGTTTTTCGGTGGGCTACGCTCTTTTTATCGACATGGATAAAGCCTTCAAATGTCGATTCCAGCTCCGCCATAACCGTCTCAGCGTATTCTTCTGTACTGATGGTATCAACTTCATCAAAAATATTTATGGTAATAACGGCCGTGCCTGGCGACTCCAGGTTGATGTACCAGATATGTTCGTCTTTTCGGTTTTCGATGATTTTCCAATTGCCGGGATAACTGAAGCGGAGGGAATCCTGCTGAAAGGTGATTGGATTGTCGAGATCTGGGCGTTGTTCGGAGCAGCCTGCGAGCATCAGGATGCTTGTCAGGCACAATAATAGGTGTCGACTCAGGTAGCTGGAAAGATGTTTTGCATTGCGGCCTGAATCCAGAGATCTTGCTGTGGGTTTTATCGTTTCCATGATGTCCTATCCCTTACGAGTTTGTGGTTCTGTAAAACATTGAGGGCTGCTCAGCGTCCTGCTGATGTTCGGTGTTGCTGAAACTGCTTAATCCAGCGCAATACATAAAACGCAAAATAGGCAGCAATAGCCGTCAGAATAAATTGTCCACTTAACAGCAGAGCCAGTTTGGGCCAGAAATTGATTTCCTCACTGAAAAAGGTCAGGAACCATATCCCGGGCAGCGCGAAAACCTGATACACCCATATCCCGACACTGAAAAAGTAATTAATCGATAATGAAATAAGGGCCAATGCGGTCATAAAAGCCGCGACCATGAAACATCGTTTAATCATTGTTCTACTCTTATCGATTGTGATGGTCTTGCTTTAATGCAAGGACTTCGTTCCAAAGCTCACGGCTCAAGGTCGTTGCGGAAACGGCTCGACAGCCACTGCGATTGCTGCCCGACCAAAGTGGACTGTAATCCCCGGACTGATTGGCTTCGGCTTTGGTTCTTAATGGAGCGACCGCCGGTGTAGCATACGGGAATTCGGGAGCGTCATCACTGAGATTGTTCAGTGCTTGCATCAGTTTATTGGAAATCCCACGTGCCGGTCGACCGGAAAATACATTCGTCAGTGCCGTTGTTCGTTTGCTGTCCAGGATGGCTTCACGATGAACCTGACTGCTGTTGCTTTCATCACACAGCAGATAATTTGTTCCCAGCTGAACGGCTTCGGCACCCAGATCCATTACTTGTAGAATATCACTGGCGGACGCTATCCCTCCGGCAGCAATGATAGGTTTGGATACCCTGTTTTTGCATTGACTCAGAAGTTCGGTAGTGGTGATTTGCTTGCTCAGATCTTCATTGAGAAACATGCCCCTGTGTCCACCTGCTTCCAGCCCCTGAGCAATAATCGCATCGGCACCGTGCTTTTCCAGATACAAGGCTTCTTCCAGTGTCGTTGCTGAGGACAGGACCACTGTTCCCCAGGATTTTACCTGCTGCAAGAGCGCGGCACTGGGTAAGCCAAAATGAAAACTGATAACCGGGGGCTGATAGGGGGCGAGTATATTTGCAATAGTCTGATCAAAAGGGCGTCGCAGTGTTCCCAGTGTTTCCGGCGGTGCGACATTAAGCGCCTGATAATGTGTCGTCAGTCGATTCTGCCATTTTTGCAGGCTTTCCTCGTTAAGCTCCGGCATGTTGTGACAAAAGAAATTCAAATTGTAATTGGCGTTGGAGTGTTCACGAAACGCACGAATTTGCTCTTCAATTTGTTCTGGGCCCAGCATGCCACAGGGGATCGCTCCCAAGCCGCCAGCCCTTGCAACCGCGACAGCGAGGCGCCAATCCTGGGCTCCGGCCATGGGTGATTGCAGTAGGGGAATATCAATGCCCAGTACTTCGGTAATGCTCATAGAGGTGTCCGGTTTGGTGGGTTTTGGTTTCTTAAAGGAGTTTGCTCGGAGTCTTCTGAAGAATTTCCGCTTAATTCTCCTTTTCGAGTGACATTTCTATTTCTTTTAGAGGAGGAAGTCCACAGACTTCACGTTCTTTATCAGTTTTTGCGTGTCGATTAATCGGCTCAAGGCTAGGTTCGAAGCCCGAATATTGGGTGCCCCAAACCTGGGGTTCACCAATACTTATTAGATAGCGGTCTTCCGCAGCACAGGTCAGCCAGCGTGCTTCAATAAAATCGGGTTTAAGAATGGCTGCTTTTGAGGCCAGCTGTTGTGCTTTTTTATAGTCCGATGGGGATTGTCCGTGTTGAAATATCACTGCAGCGCGGTAGAAGTCTTCTGCTGTGAGCAGCAGATTATCGACGATCATTTGTTCCACCTGTTTTCTGCGTTCTGCATCTCTGTGCATTAAAAAAACGCCGCTATCTCTGTCTGATTGGTCTTCTTGAAATAACCTTAACAAATGGGCATTGGAAACGGAGTTAGCTGAAGTCAACGAGGCAAAGAATAGAATTCCAGTAGCAAGTTTCAGTAGGGGATGGAGAATCATGTGTTCACGTTCCGATGTTGAGCTTTCCAAGTTTCTACCTAATTAGAGATAAGGGTTTATTGACAATATTCAATGATGATGAGGTTTTAAAACATGGCTTTTTCAATAAAAACAAAGGGTTAAGTGTTGGTGGAGGCTTTTGCAGCGGCACTTTGCCGCATTGTACAAATCATCGGTTGACCTTATAGTTGCTGGAACCTTTAGTATGCCTTGCCATGGAGGTCGGGGATTGCGTCTGTGGGCGTAACCCATAATTGAAGTGAGGTCCTATCGATGAATATCAGTGAAGCCGCCAAGCGCTGCGGGCTTGGCAGTAAGACCATTCGGTACTATGAAAGCATTGGTTTGGTGGCGCCGGCCAAGCGTTCTGAAAACGGCTATCGCGATTACAGTGACGGGGATGTCGAGGCCCTGCGCTTTCTGCAACGCGCACGCGCTACCGGCTTTGGAATCGAGGAGTGTCGTCAGCTTCTTGGTCTCTACGACAACCAGCAGCGCCATTCTTCCCACGTAAAATCTCTGGTGCTTGAGAAAGTAGAGCAGGTGGAAAGCCAGATTGCCGAGTTGGAGGCAATGCGCGATACCTTGAATGGGTTGGCCAGTCGCTGTGCGGGTGATGAGGGGCCGCAGTGTGCGATTCTCGATGAGTTGTCCACGGCTGAGCATGAGAAGCCTGTAGCCAAGAAGCGGGAGGATGAATCATGAGTTCCTGCTGTTCTAAAGACCCGGGCAAGAAAACAGAAGAGGCAAAAACCTCGAGTTGCTGCGCACCCCAAGCGCCTGTTTCTGAATCACCTGCTGGTTGCTGTGCTCCGGCAGAGGAAACAACAATCAGCAGCTGTTGCGATCAACCTAAAGATAAACCGGATTGGTTTTTGCGGATTTGTTTTCTCTTGGTCTTGTTTTTCTACAGCTTGAGTTTTGATGGCTGGTTGCGTGATACCGGTTTACCCGATGTGTTCCTGTGGCGCTTATCACCGGCGATGGACGTGATGGCTCATACGGTTCATGAGCTGGTGAATACCATGTGGTTCAGTGTCGTGCTGGCGGCAATCTTCGTGGGGTTTCTGGCCAAGATTCCCCAAAGTTTTGTGTTGTCGATCTTAGGGCGTGGTGGCAGCGTCAGTGGTTTGGGGCGCGCCACGGTGGCCGGGGTGTTAATGGATTTGTGTAGCCACGGTATTTTGATGGTTGCCATGCAGCTTTACCGCAAGGGCGCGAGTTTGGGGCAGGTGATGGCTTTTCTGGTGGCCAGCCCTTGGAATTCCCTATCATTGACCTTGATCCTGATTGCTCTGGTTGGTTGGAAATGGACGCTGGCGTTTATCGTTTTATCGATGGCCTTGGCGTTTACAACCGGCTATTTATTTGATCTGTTAAGTCGCAAGGGGCATTTGCCTGAGAACCCATTTGCGGCAGAACTCGAAGAGGGCTTTGAATTTTGGCCCGAGGCCAAGCGTCAGTGGCGTGAACTGAAGATCGATAGAGCCTGGTGGCTGAGTGTTTGGGAGGAGGCCATCAGTGGTTCGAAAATGGTGGTGCGCTGGTTGCTCTTCGGCGTATTGCTGGCAGCGTTGATTCGTGGCTTTGTTAGCCTGGATGATTTCCAACAGTATTTTGGCCCGAGCTTGCTGGGCCTGGGGGCAACGCTATTGGCTGCGACCATTATTGAGGTGTGCTCCGAAGGTTCCACACCTATTGCGGCAGATCTGATGACAAGGGCCAATGCGCCGGGTAACAGCTTTGCGTTCCTGATGACCGGGGTTGCGACGGACTACACCGAGGTCATGGTGATTAAAGACACCATGAAGAGCTGGAAGACAGCCCTGTTTTTACCCTTGCTTTGTGTGCCACAGGTTGTTGTTGTGGCGGTTATTCTGAATCAGATGGCGTAACTGACCAGGGTCTCTGCGTCCACAGGCATTCGAAGATAAAATCCCCCGATAGTCTTGTGGGCGACATTTTTCTTGCTGTTACTTCGCTACAATAGAGTCGTTTTTACCGCAATGCCGCTTCACGTTCGATGCGGCGGTAATACCTTTTCAACGACCAATATAAAATCAAAAATAAAAGAGAGCAGGCAAGCCGAATGACCACGACTTCAACCCCGAATTCTGTTCACATTCCCGAAAACGCCAGGATTGTAGTTGCCGGTGCCGGCAGTATCGGCTGCTTTGTTGGCGGATTATTGGTGGCACAGGGGCATCAGGTTTGCCTTCTTGGAAGGCCCCGGATTATTGATGCCATACGCAACGGTGGTTTAAAGCTCGCTGATGGTGAAGCACTGGATATGGCACTTGATGCCAACCAGATTGGCTTGAGTACCTCGCCGGAATGTCTGGCCGATGCCGATATCATTATTCTGGCCGCCAAGAGCCTGGTTACTGAAGAGATCGCAGAAGAAATCGCTCGCTATGCGCCAGCCCATGCTATTGTCATGAGCCTGCAAAACGGTGTGCGAAACCCGCGCATTCTTCGCGAAAAGCTGCAGCAAACGGTTGTGGCTACCATGATCCCTTTTAACGTAGTTCTTAGTGAAGGCAATCGTTTTCAGCGCACAACCTTTACGGCTGAAATTATTATGGAATGGCAACCCGAGCTGGCAAAGCTATTGAGTGGTGATCTGATTACCTTTACCGCTCAACAGGATTTTAACGAGGTGGCCTGGGGCAAGTTATTACTGAATATCAACAATGCGATCAACGCATTGGGTGGATTGCCGGTCAGGCAACAATTAATGGATCCCCAGTGGCGCCGCCTGATGGCCCATGTGGTCGAGGAAAGCATGAGAGTGATGGCCGCAGCGGGGATCAAACATCAATCCGTAGCGCCCGTGAGCATGAAAATGTTCTGCTGGATTTTGCGTTTACCCACCTGGCTGTTTCAGAGAATTGCCAATTCCATGTTAAAGGTTGATCCGGAAGCCAGGGCGTCTATGTGGGAAGATTTACAACAAAAGCGTCTAACGGAAATTGACGAGTTTCAGGGGCTGATTATTGAGTTGGCCGAGGAGAACAATTGCAGCGCGGATTTAAATCGACGAATTTATGGATTAATCAAGAAAGCCGAGCAGGCCGCTGCGGGCTCGCCCGGTTTAAGTGTTGATGCCATTCGAAACGCCTGAGGCCAATCAACACGCCGGGGGCATTGAATAGAGCATTGCATAGCGGCGGTTGAGCCTATTATTGCAGACTTTCGTAAGGGTAGGCGCTGCAATCCAGATGTTCACTTTGGGAGTAGTTTTCCTCAGGCCAGAGCTCCGGGGCTTTGCGAATCAAGGAGGCCCACACTTCACATTTTTCTTTTACGCTGGCCAGTCGGCTGTCCTCAACAATGCGTTGATGGAAGGTGTCGGGATCGACAACACTCAGGCTGTGCGCCAGCGGGTTGGTATCAAAGACTGCGAATTGCGCGGCATTGGGGTTTTCAAAAGAGTACCAGGCGTGGCTCTGCCCACTGTTGGGATCGCCGCTTTTGGCAAATCGTGTCCACAGGCTGCGCATACGCTGGGACAAGGATTCACGTCCCGGTGTGTTTTCACGATTGATCATGGGGTCGAATAGACCGCCACTGTCGGTAAAGCCAAACACAAAGGGAATTTCCATGCCGTGAGAGGCGCCCAACAACTGATCCAGCTTCATGCCCAATGGACGAGCCTGTTCATCCCAGTCAAAACGGTAGGCCCAGACCGGTGCACCTTTGGCCTGGCTAAGCGCATTGGCGATGCGATCAACGCCCTGATATTTCCAACGCTCTGAGTGATACTGAGCGCGAGCGTCATAGTAGTGTTCATTTTTGATAATCGCATAGCGATCAAAATACAGATCGACGTATTTAGGGTCTTGATAATAATAGAGTTTGGTTTCATCCCGGTTGCTGCCAATAATAACGGGGACATTGTAATGTTCCCCAAGCACACTCAGCCGGCTGACCGGGTCGCCGGCACTGATCACCACGCCATCCTGAAAGACTCTGGGGATGTCGGGTTTGGTTTCCCCCAGGCGTTTATAAACGTCGAAAATTTCGGCAACGCTGGCTTGGCGTAAAAACCTGGCACGATCATCCAGGCTCTGTTGTTTGATTAAGCCACGAGTGGCCTTTGGGCTCAGGCTCCAACCTTCTTCATTGCGCAGCTGCCGCTCCAGTTCCAGAGCACTGTGTGGATCGCCACCGTCTTCAGGGTAAGCCGTTGCGGTACTGACATCGTCAAACCATAGGCCACCGCTTTGTACGATTGCGCGATGAAACAGTCCTTTCGCCATGGGTGACAGCATAAGACTGAGGGTATTGAAACCGCCCGCAGATTCCCCAAATAAAGTGACGCGCTCAGGGTCGCCGCCAAAAGCCGCGATATTATTTTTCACCCAATGCAAGCTTTGAATAATATCCAATGTCCCGAAGTTCCCGCTGTTGTGAATGACATCGTTTTCAATTGCCAGTGCGGGGTGTCGTAGCCAACCAAAGGGGCCCAATCGGTAATTAATGGTGACCACCACAACATTGTGTTCAGTGGCCAGACGTGAGCCATCGTAAATGTTGGCAGAGCCGTGGGTATTGCTGCCGCCGTGTACCCAAACCATGACGGCCTGCGGCTCAGCCCCGTCCTTGTATTTGGGTGCATAGACATTCAGGTACAGACAATCTTCGCTTCCACCAATACCGTTAATCGCGGGCACAGTATCGCCGGTGCCGCCCGACATTTGAGAGCAGGCTGAACTGTGTTCTTGTGTGAGCAGAGCTTTATCCCAGGGTTCGACCGGCTGGGGAGCACGCCAGCGCAAGTCTCCAATCGGGGGCTTCGCGTAAGGAATGCCACGCCATTGTCGACCACCCAAGGCATTTGTCTGGCCAATAATTTCGCCGGTTTTTATCTTGAGGGGGCTCAAACTTTCCAGCTTGGGTTCGGTTTCCGCACAGGCCAGCAAAAACAGGCCGGCCAAAACCACAGCTAAGGTTTTTATGGAATTCAGAAAACCCTTCAAGCAGGGGAGCGCCTTGTGCTCATATGTGAAATTTCTGTCTTTCATTGTCATTATTATTGGGGGTCGAAATGGGCTAGAGCCAGCTTCGTCGCTGGACTTGGACATCTAGCCTATCAGAAGTGTTGGAGGGGAGAAAAGCGCTAAGACCGTTGCAGTGACGTTTTTTTGTAAAGCCGCTCGAATTTGGCGTTTTCGATTTTTCAGTGTTTGAGGTTGCCGAGGACTTCTGTTTCAAAACGACGTTTAATATAAGTCTCATCTAAACTATGATGCCAAAGACCTTTGCGTTTGCCATTGTCATAGGCGATTTCACCGATACGCCCTGGATTGAACTTGAATACTTTTTTCGTTTGGTAATCGGCAATGTCGTCATGAAAAGCCTCTTTAACCGGAATGGTTTTCCAGCCCTTTTCCCTGAGAGCTTCCACCAGATCGCCGAGATAGAGGGCAGTTATGTCCATTTCATGTAAAAGAAGCACATGCTTCGGCGAACGGCCCAGGTATTCAACCGCCATCTGATCGTAGTATTCAATACTTTCAATGATCAGTTCGACATAGAGCTTTTGCAGCGCTTCAAAGTCTACCTTCTGCTGTTGGGCGATGGCTTTTTGAAACAGGCTCTCCAGATACCAATCGTAATTATTTAAAGTGATATAGGCATTGAGGTAACCCTTTTCCTTCAAATAGCGGCGCATACCATCACGCTTTTCCTGAGTATCGCCTTCGCGCAAATAAGGGAAGCGATGCCAGCGTTGGTAATTGGGCAGTGTATTCAGTTGCGGCTCGGCTTGTTCAAAATCGGCAATGTATTCCGATAGAGAATGTTTGTTGAAGTCCAGATGAGTATTGCTGTGGTGGGCGATGATGTGCCCGGCATTGGCATATTGGATTAATCGTTTTTTACCTTCGCCGTCGGCTTTGTTGCCGACTGAGAAAAAGGCAATTTGAGGCAGTTTGTGTCGCTCGATTTCTGCGATCAGTTCTTTGGCTCGGGTCGGGCCATCGAAGTAGCCCGTTGCTGATCGTGGTGAATCATCCAGTGTGATGGCCAATGATTTGGCCATCATCGAAGACGAAAAAAAGCAGGCGGCAGTGAGTGTTAAGGCTTGAAGTACAAATATTGTGTTTGTATGCATGTCTTAATCAGTCCCGGTCCCTGAGTATAGGTTTTGTTATTTGGGTGCATCCTGCTGATTTTCCGGCATGGCCTGTATAAAGGCATCCAGAGTATTGCAGTGATCCACAATCGCCGAAATTTTCGGGAACTGGCTCATATCAACATGAAAACGCTTGGCGTTATACACTTGGGGTACCAGATACACATCGGCCAGAGTAACCTGTTCCCCGTAACAGAAGGGGCCGTCGCCGAGTTGTTTTTCCAGAGCAGAAAAACCAACCTCAATCCAATGCTTGTACCAAGTGTTTTTGGCATCGTCATCCGCCCCGAGTTCGTTGCTCAGGTATTTTAATATACGCAAATTGTTGACGGGGTGAATATCGCAAGCGATTTGATTCACCCAGCTGCGCACTGTTGCGGCTTCAAATTCATCGCTTGGCAGCAGTGCCTGACCTGATTGCGTCGCTTCGATGTATTCGAGTATGGCGGTGGATTGGGTCAACACGCGGCCATCATTAATTTTTAAAGCGGGCACTAAACCCTGTGGGTTCATAGCCAGATATTCTTCAGATTTGTGTTCGGCTTTTAATAAATTAACCGGACGGATTTGGTGTTCAATACCTTTCAGGTTAAAGGCAATTCGCAAACGATAAGCGGCGGAGGAGCGGAAATAGCTGAACAGTTCCATAGGGTATCCAGGCGTGATGTTGGCTTTGTGCAGTAAACCTTCGTTGTAAGGAAACGACAGGATTTATGCCATTAAGAAGAGAGTGTAATTCATAAAGTGATCGGGCCAAAGACCCGATCGCCTTGAATGATAAGGTGTGACGCGATTTAGACCTTGGCTGGCAGAATCGTGCCGGCGGCTTCACCGAAGCCGATGCGAACGCCGTTACGCTGGCAGAAGCCACGAATGACAATGCAGTCACCGTCTTCCAGGAAGGCGCGTTGCTCGCCGTTTGGCAGTGTCACCGGGTTTTTGCCAGCGGTGGTCAGCTCGATCATGGCACAAGCTTCTTCGGCGCTTGGACCAGACAGTGTGCCGGTTCCCAGCAGATCACCAGGCTGCATGTTACAGCCATTCACCGTATGGTGAGCGACCATTTGCGCCATGGTCCAGTAGCTGTATTTGAAGTTGGAGGTCGCCAGGCTTACGGCTTCTTCACCGGCCGCGCGCATTTTTTCCGTTTGAATCAAAACGTCCAGTTCAACATCGACACCGCCTTCGGCATTGTTTTCTGCGCTTTCAAGATAAGGCAGAGGTTGTGGGTCGTCGGCCGGGTGACTGTAGCTCGCGCGATAAGGTGCCAAAGCTTCGGTGGTCACAATCCATGGCGAAATGGTAGATGCGAAGTTCTTTGCCAAAAAGGGCCCCAGTGGCTGATATTCCCAGGCCTGAATGTCGCGTGCAGACCAGTCGTTAAACAGGCACATACCGAAAATATGATCCTCGGCGTTGTCGATGGAAATCGTTTCGCCGAGCTCATTACCGTTGCCGATAAAAATACCCATTTCCAATTCAAAGTCCATACGTTTACAGGGGCCCACGCTGGGCTCGGCAGCATCAGGTGCCTTGGTTTGACCAACCGGGCGAGGGAACGTCTGGCCGGAAACGTCGATGGAAGAGGAACGGCCGTGATAGCCAATCGGAATCCATTTGTAGTTCGGCAGCAGTGGATTATCGGGGCGGAACAGGGCGCCAATATTGGTGGCGTGGTGAATCGAAGCGTAGAAGTCTGTGTAATCACCCACGACACAGGGCATGCCGTATTCGGCATCCGCTTGGGCTACCAGGCAGCTTTTCAATGTGGCTTCCATGGCAGAGCCGCTTCGCAACGCGGACGACAAGGCGGCACGCAGGCGGCTCCAGGAATCTTTGCCCATCGCCATAAAGTCGTTCAGCTTTTCTTTGGCTGCCGTTTCCAACTCGGCTTGAGCCTGGCTGGAAAAAACACCGCTGTCGGCGGCGGCTTTCAGATCCAGAATCTGGTCGCCAATGGCCACTCCGCCGCGAAAACTTTCATCGCTGCCGGCACGGCGGAAGCTGGCGAAAGGCAGGTTCTGAATCGGGAAGTCGCTTTGTCCATCGTTGGCGCTGGTTACCCAGCTGCTTAAACTGGGGTCGTGGGTTTCGTTGAGCTTCGACATAGCATTGTAATCCAATGTGTTAGGCCAGCGCGGTGACTGGCCGGGTTGTGTATTGTCTGCCGCAGCCATTCGGGCTGTGGGTCGATGTGTATTGCAGAGGCGTTGCCGATTTATTCGATACCGGCATCAATGTCGCCATTGTAAAACTTTTTCAGGCCCTTCCAACAGTCTGGGTAGTTGTGTTGACGCAGCGGACCGTCCAGTGCAAATTTGGAAACGTTAAAGGCATAACGCGATTCAAACATAAAGGCCATTGTGTCTTGATAACGCACGGGTTCCAATTTGGCGGTGCTGGCCTTCTCGAACACGGCAGCTTCCGGCCCATGAGGTGACATGCTGTTATGCAAGCTGCAGCCGCCCGGTACAAAACCGTCTTCCTTCGCGTCATACACACCTTCGATAAGGCCCATAAATTCGCTCATGACGTTGCGGTGATACCAGGGCGGACGGAAGGTATCTTCGGCTACCATCCAGCGCGGTGGAAAAATCACGAAGTCCAGATTGGCAACACCGGGGGTGCCGGAAGGAGACGTGAGTACGGTAAAGATCGATGGGTCCGGGTGATCAAAGGTCACGGTGTTCATCGCATTGAAGCGCGCCAGCTCGTAGCGGTAAGGGGCGGTGTTACCTACCCAGGCAACGACGTCGAGTGGCGAGTGATCAATGTCGCAACGGTAATAGTGGCCGGAGTATTTAGTGACCAGTTCAAACTCACCTTCCAAATCTTCATAGGCCGCAGTCGGATACTGAAAATCGCGATCGTTGGCGTAGCCATTGGCACCCACCGGGCCACGTTCGGGCAGCTCCAGCAGGGAGCCGTAGTTCTCACAGATGTAACCGCGCGCCGAACCCTCGGGCAGTTCGACTTTGAATTTCATGCCCCGTGGAATCACTGCGATGTAACCACTGGGCACGTGCAGCTTTCCGCATTCGGTAAACAGCAGCAGTGCTCCTTGTTGTGGAACGATCAGCAATTCGCCATCGGCATTGCAGAAGTAGCGCTTGTCCATATTCTGATTGGCGCAATAGGTGTGTACGCCGACACCGGTTTGACCCGCGGCGCTGCCGTTGCCCGCCATGGTGACCCAGCCATCGATAAAATCGGTGGGCGCTTCCGGCATAGCAGCGGCGTCCCAGCGCATCATGCTTGGAGGCGTTACCACCTCATCAATGGGCGCGGTGCGGACCTGCTGCTGGGCTTTGCAATCCAGTGCCTGATACTCACCTTGGGCAACTGAAGGGCGAATGCGGTACATCCAGGTGCGACGATTGTGCGCGCGCGGTGCGGTAAAAGCGGTGCTGCTGAATTGCTCGGCGTATAAACCGTAGGCTACTTTTTGCGGGCTAAAGCGCCCCTGGGGCAGTGCACCTGGCAGTGCTTCGGTTTCGTGTTCGTTTCCGAAACCGTGCAGGTAATCGAATTCTTGTGTTTGGCTCATAGTTGGCTGTCCTGTATAAGTCTCGACTGCTCGAATCTAAATCTCGACTGCTCGAAGTTACTGCTCAAGCTGAGCAGCGATGTCCAGGGCTTCGAAGAGTACTTGCTTGTCACCGATGTGATTGGCAAGCAATAAAATCAAGCGGGCGTTCAGGCGCTCGCTGTCTTCCGGCGTCAATTCCCGGTGGGCATCGGTCAGGGAAGCGTAAAAGGCATCGGCATCGCTAAAATGATTGTCGGTAATGAGCTTGCTCATTGGGCTTTCTCCAAATTAAATCCGAGCGCGCGCTTCATGGCGGCGCTGACATCGCTGACATTGGCCTGCTTGAATTTGGCCGCGATATATTGATCTGGACGAACTAAATAGGCATGTCCGCCAAGCAGTGCATAGCGCTTGGCAAATAATCCTTCCGGGTCTTCCAGAGTGCGGGAGTCGATCACTTCCAGATCATCGCTGATGGCCGCCAGCTTGGTCAATTCATCATCCGCCAGAGTTTCAGGATTTACCAGCAACACAAAACGATTACCAAGTTGTTCCAGCAGCCAGCTGTTCCGGCCATCAATTTTAATGGGGGCGTCCTGACAGACAAAGCCCACCTCCAGGCCGCCCTGGAACCCACTGTCGATGCTATTGAGTGTTGAGTTGCGGTAATCACAGGGCATGGACAGGCGCCCGCTGTTGACCAGGCTGCGCGCAAAAGGGTAATGCTTGGCCAGGCGCAAAGTCTCGTCCCGGAACACTCGCGAGATGTCGTTCTTGGGCGTAATAAAATCGGTGGCGCGGGTGGAGTTTAAAATGTTTTCCGTTGCACCGTGTTGGCGCTCGCTGTTGTAGCTCTCCAAAAGCATGGGGGAGGCTTCACCTTTTAAAATGCGTGCCAGCTTCCAGGCCAGATTCTCAACACTTTGTACACCGCCGTTTGCACCTCGCGCGCCGAAAGGGGAAACCTGATGTGCTGCATCGCCCATGAAGACCACGCGATTGTGAATGTAGTCGTCCATCTTGCGACACTGGAAGGTATAAACACTGGCCCATTCCAGCTCGAATTCCACGTCTTTGCCGAGCATGGCTTCAATGCGAGGGCGAATGTTTTCTTCTTTCTTTTCTTCTTCCGGATCGGCATCCCAGCCGAGCTGGAAGTCAATACGCCAGACATTGTCGGCTTGTTTGTGAAGCAATACGGATTGATTGCGGTGAAACTCCGGGTCAAACCAGAACCAGCGCTCAGTGGGGAAATCCGCTTTCATCACCACATCGGCAATCAGGAAGCGATCCTGAAAAACCTGGCCCTTGCTTTCCAGGCCAAGACCGCTACGAATTTTTGAGTTGGCACCGTCGGCGACCAGTAAGTAGTCGCAGCTCAAGTCATAAACACCGTCTTCGGTTTCAACCTTCAGCTGATTGCCGTCACCCTGGCTATCAAGTTCAACCAGCTTGTTTTTCCAGCGCAGGTCAATCAGCGGTTCCTTGTCGATCAGGTTTACCATGTACTCTTCAAAATAGTACTGCTGCAGGTTTATAAAGGCGGGCAGTTTATGGCCGCTTTCTGGCAGCAGATCAAATTCATAAACCTGTTCTTCTTTAAAGAAGACTTTTCCTTTCTGCCAGGTGACGCCTTTTTCCACCATGGGGGTGGCGCAGCCGTAGCGGTCCATGATTTCCAGTGTGCGCTTGGAGAAGCAAATGGCTCGCGAGCCCACGCTGACGGTATTGTTGTCGTCCAGAATCACGGATGCCTGGCCCTGTTTGGCGAGGTCCAGCGCGGCCGCCATGCCGCAGGGGCCTGCACCGATAATGATCACAGGGTGGTGTACCGCGCTGGCAGCATCTTGATCCGGGCTTTTACGGTAAGGGTAAATGGGATTGCTATAGGTTTTTTGCATTGTCTCGGCCACTGTCGTTGGGCGCGCGCCCTTATTATGCGTATGAGGCGATTGGCTCGGATTCAAATTATCGCTTAAGTACAACTTGATTTCGATCAATAGTCTCAGTTGAGACGAATATATCTCCGAAGGACGTGTTTATCAAGGTTTTTGCGGTTAAAAAATAGCTAATATTGTATTTATTGGTTGTTATTGAAACTATTTGTGTTATCTTTCGAATCCTGAGCAAGGCTTTTGCTGTCCCTGGCGGCTCGCTTTGCCCGATCTCGAGCACTTGGCTTCTGCCAGCCAAGCTTGCTAAACCAGTGATAACCGCAACAACGACAATCGATAAGGTGCAGCCATGGCTAAAAAACCCTTTGCCTCATCCGCCGACCTCGGCGTGAAAACAGAAACCCTCGAAGTATTGGCCGATGGCGTCTATGCCCTGACTGCCGAAGGTGATCCCAATGTTGGTGCTATTGAAGCCGAAGACTTTCTGATCGCCTTTGAGGCCCGCGCAACTCCTAAAGCTGCCAACGATTGGTTGGAGCAGCTGCGCGAACATACGAATAAGCCGGTGAAGTATCTGGTTCTGTCTCACTATCATGCGGTACGCGTACTGGGAGCCAGTGCTTATGGTGCTGAATCGGTTATCGCCCATGAGAAAACCAAATTTTTGATTGAAGAGCGCGGCATGCAGGATTGGGCCAGTGAGTTCGGTCGTATGCCTCGTTTGTTCCGCGAGCCTGATGGCATTCCCGGTTTGACCCACCCGGATCTGGTATTTAACGATCGTATGGTGATTCCTTTGGGGGGTGACCGCGGTGATCTGGTTCTGGAATATTGCGGTCGCGGTCATACCGCAGGTGACATTGTGGCCTGGTTGCCAAAACAAAAAGTATTGTTTGCCGGTGATCTGGTTGAGGCTGCGGCGGCTCTGTATACCGGTGATGCTTTCCACTTTGATTGGGCCAATGAAACTCTGGACAAAGTGAAGTCTTACGAAGCGGAAGTGTTGATTGGCGGTCGCGGTGCAGTTGCCCATGGTCGCGAAGCGGTTGATGCTGCGATCGAGCAGACTCGTGGCTTCCTGAATGGCATGATCGAAAAAGTTGGTGAGGTTCACAAACGTGGTGGAACGTTGAAAGAAGCATTCCTGGCGACTCATGAACATCTGGCGCCGAAGTTTGGTATGTGGCCAATCTTCGAGCATTGCCTGCCATTTGATGTTCAGCGTTTGTGGGACGAGTTCGACGGTATCGACTGGCCGCGCATCTGGACCGATGAGCGCGATCAGGAAGTTTGGGATCAGCTGCAGGATTAAGAGTCGCTCAGCCGATTCTGTAAAACCCTGTAAGGCTGCAGGGCCAAACAGTGACATAAAAACCCGGTATTCGATGCCGGGTTTTTTTATGCTGATAATCTCGCTACTTTGCTGATTGTTTGACTGTGTTATGTCTGCCTTTCTTGCGCGTTCCTCGTTTTACGAATACGTGTTTTTCAATACTTCTGAATTTTCCACAGCCTTGTTTTCACCCGGCTCGTATTTTTCATCTGAACCAAGACTGAATCGTTGAAAATTAAAGTCGCTAAACACTGCGTGAAAATGGCTTTTCATTTTGTCTGGATTAAGGTTTCCCCTCGTTATAATTGTATTCCTTGATACACATATTCGTACAGGCTGTGGTGGATGCAGAAAACACTTTTAATCCTATCGGGGAAAGCTGTTTCGCTGAACGTTGTGGGAGTGTCTGTGCCGGTTGTCGATTTGAGTCAGTTTCCTGGGGCCACTCGTCGTCGTGGCATGGATTTAGACAATGCGCCGGTGAATAGCTGCTACTCTGAACATAATGTCGCGTTGAAGAGATTGCCTGAACAAGTCGCAGGCTCATTGAGCGTGGCTCGGGATACTCGAAATGAGATTCCCGCCCAACATAAGGATGTTAAAAAACCTGTTCTGACCAGGGAGGGTTCCTATGTCTGACACGATATGTGTGAGAAATCTTTTAGCAAAGATTCTTTATTAAACCGTTGATACGTTTTGTTGAATCCAGGTGTCGTTTTAATGCGGCAAGGTTCCTGTTTGTCTCAAATTCTGAACGTCGACTAATGAAGGTTTTCTCAAGGGGCGTAAAGAGGCTTTTCATAGGTTTGAAAAGTCTCTGGTCAGACACTGTGAGTGGGCGCTTTGGGAAGTCGGGGTTCGGTACTGAAAAAATTGTCGTTTTGATTGCGGTTTAACGATCGACATATCAAAAGTATTGGGTGTGTCTGCCAAGTAAGCTCCCAGTGGGTTCTGTGTTTTGGAGCCGTAGCTCTGGTCCTTTATGGCCAGAGCTTTTTATTTCTTGTTGTTTTCCTTTCCGCGCTGGTGAAATTTGACTCTGCGTGCAAGCTGCATTTCTGAATAAGCGTTTAATTTCAATATAAATCAACTGTTTAGCAGCATTTTTCAAACAACCGTTCGTCAAAAATGCACAAATTCACACGTCAATTTTTCCCTTAGCGTCAATTTTTCTTTTCACTCTGGTGCAAGAAATGCCGTCTTGTCAGGGATTAAACTGCCTGACATGGTTGGGAAAGGGCGTAAAACATAATATCCAGTGCCTGTAATCAACCGTGACAATTTGCGCTCAGCAGCTATAACAACATGTGAGCTATTGTCTTTAAGCCGAGTCCAGTCATTCAAGCTACCGCCTGTGTTCTTCCTGGATTTTGCGAACAATCATAACAACACTTTGGGATTTGTGAGGAAGCTATGTTGAAATCAATTACCGCCAGTAGAGGGCGTCAATTTTCATTATCATTGTTGACGCTTGCCATTGCTGCCAGCAACAGCTCTGCGGCTGTTCTGGAAGAAGTTACCGTAACCGCGCAGAAGCGTGAGCAGAACCTGCAAGATGTTGGTGTATCTGTATCGGCATTCAGTGGTGATCAGATGAAAGCGCTCGGAGTGACAAACACTACCGAGATTACCCAGCAAGTTCCGGGTTTGCAGGTGAATACCTGGTCACCCACCATCACCACCTTTAACCTGCGTGGTGTTTCTCAGAACAACTTTACCGACAACCTTGAAGCGCCAGTGGCGGTTTATTCTGACGATGTATACATCGGTTCAATGAATGCGATTTCCGGTCAGTTGTTCGACGTTGAGCGTGTAGAAGTATTGCGTGGCCCACAGGGTACTCTGTTTGGTCGAAATGCTACCGGCGGTTTGATTCACTACGTTAGCCGTGATGCTTCCGATGACGAAACCAACGGTTATGTAGATTTTTCCGTATCTGAATACAGCACGCGCTCTATCGAAGGTGCGGTAGGCGGTGCCTTGAGCGATAACGTTCGCGGCCGTTTTTCGGCTCGCTGGGAAGAAGGTGACGGTTATGTAGAAGCGACCCAGCCAGGTGTTCGAGCGTTAGGTGGTCGCGATGGTTACGCTTTGCGTGGTCAATTGCAGATTGATGTGGACGAAGCGACGACTCTGGATTTGAGCGTTAAATACACCAAAGACGATGACGTACCGACCGGCGGTTATGTCGTTTACTCGGCAGGCGGAGCATCGGTTGATCCGCAAACCGGTTTGGGTGTGCGTGACAATACTGTGGTACGTCCTTTCGAACACGATTCCGAATACGAAGGTTACTTTGACCGTGAGGCCACCAGCGTCACGGCCAAGTTGACCAAAGAAGTCGGTGATGGCTTGGAATTTGTTTCCATCACTAACTATACCGAGATGGATAAGTTCTATACCGAAGATGGTGATGGTGCGCCAATCCTGGCGGTAAACTTTACCACGATTGCCGATTACGAGCAGTTCTCTCAGGAGTTCCGTTTGTCCGGTGAAAACGATACCCAGCGTTGGCAGGTTGGTGCTTATTATCTGGATATGCAGCAGTTTAACCGTGCGATTACCGCCGGTATTCCTGGCGCGGTAGGCGGTTGTGCGGCGGGTGCCATTGCGCCTCCAGCGTTGCCTGATGGAACGGTATTGGGTTGTGCCGATTGGGCACCTCCAGGTGTAGGTGCGCCAGACAGCATTGTTGTGCCACTGAATGCTGCAACGGATTACAGTGTTAATCTGGATTCCCGTAACTGGTCTGTATTCGGTCAGTTGGAAACGGATCTGAGTGAAGACCTGACCTTGATTACCGGTCTGCGTTGGTCACAAGACGATAAAGACATCGATTTTGTAAACACCTACGGCGATATCAACACGCCGAGCCAGACCATCTCTGTTGTGCGTGGTTTGCCCCAGAACACCATTGATTACGGTGACTATGCGGCGCGCGTTCAGTTGGATTGGCGCGCCTCTGATGAAACGTTGGTTTTTGCCAGTTATAACCGCGGTATTAAAGGCGGTAACTGGTCTGTAAATGCCGGTGTTTTGCCAAGCACACCAAACTTCCAGCACAAAGAAGAAACGCTGCACTCATATGAATTGGGTATTAAAACCGAGCTGACCGATTACGCGCGCTTGAACGCTACCGTGTTCTACTACGATTATCAGGATTATCAGGCGTTTGCTTTGACCGGTTTGACGCCTCAAGTTGATAACTCTGACGCAACCGTTAAAGGTGGTGAAGTTGAATTGTTCCTGACGCCAGGAGACAACTGGGACTTTATCTTTGGTTTGGCTCTGAATGATTCCGAAGTGGATACCGTATTCGACGCTAACGGTGGCCCAATTTCAGGAAACGAACTGCCAAATGCCCCTGACTACAGCGCAAACTTCCTGGGTCGTTACAACTGGGATATGGCCGGTGGCAACATGGCGATTCAGTTAGACGGTGCTGCCTACGGTGATCAGTATCTGGAAGTGACGAACTCCGACGTGTCCTTCGAGGAATCCTATTCAGTTTGGAACGCCAACATCTCTTACACCTCGGGTGATGAGAGTTGGAAAGTTGCGCTGTGGGCGAAGAACATCACGGATGAAGAATATCGTATCTACAACCTGGATCTGGGTGCTCTGGGTGCGACATCTTTCTATGCGCCACCACGTTGGTTTGGTGCAACCTTCAGCTACAACTTCTAAGCAAAAACACTAGCCCCGGCACTGCCGGGGCCTAGCATGAGTCAGCGCGGTGAATAAAAATATAATAGCGACAATAATCAAACGGGGCTGGCAGAAAGGCGATGTCGGCACTCGTCTGTTTGCGCGCATTTTAATTGTATTTTTGGCTTTGGGAATGAGTTATCAGGCCCAGGCAAATTCACCGCGCCCTAACATCCTGCTTGTGGTGGTCGACGATTTGGGTTTTGCTGATCTGGGATATCTGGGCAGTGAAATCAAAACACCGAATATCGATCGTCTGGCTGAGCAGGGTGTGCAGTTTACCGATTTTCATACGGCATTTACCTGTTCTCCTACACGCGCGATGCTATTGACCGGTGTAGACAGTCATTTGGCTGGCCTTGGCAATATGGCCGAGGAAATGGCCGATAATCAACGCGGTCAACCAGGTTACGAAGGTTACCTGAATCAGCGTGTTGAAAGTCTGGCGACAATATTGAAGTCCGCCGGTTACAACACTTATATGACCGGCAAATGGCATTTGGGTAAAGGCGAAGGGCAGGGGCCGGAGTCCCACGGTTTTGACCGTTCCTTTGTACTATTACCTGGTGGTGCCAGTCACTATGCGGATATGAAACCCGCTTACGCCCAGCATGAAGGGCAAAAGGCCGGCTATCGTGAAGATGGCGTTCTGTTAAAAACACTGCCTGAGCGTTTTCAATACTCATCCCAGTTCTATGTGGATCAATTGCTTGACTACATCCAGTCAGGAAAACAGAAACAATCTCAAAAACCGTTCTTTGCCTATCTGGCGTTTACTGCGCCGCATTGGCCTTTGCAAGCCTCTGAGCAGGCCATCGCTGAATATCAGGGGCGATACGACAAGGGTTATGAGCAATTACACAAAGAGCGTGCCGCCAAGCAGCGTGCCCTCGGATTAATCAGCGGTGAGCCTGCCGTCATGCCCCCAGGTAGTCGAAAGTGGGAAAGTTTATCCAGCGAAGAGAAAAGCCAATCTTCCCGCGCCATGGAAATTTACGCCGCCATGGTCAGTGAAATGGATAAGCATTTCGGTCGTTTGCTGAAGAGTTTGGAGCAACAGGGGGATTTGGAAAATACCCTGGTGATCTTTATGTCCGATAACGGGGCCGAAGGCCACGATGTAGATGCAACCTGGCCGAAAGATCAGTTTCCCAAAGTGTACAACTGGGTGATGAACAATCACGATTTCAGCCTGCGCGCCATGGGCAAAGTCGACAGCTATGTTTTTTATGGGCCTGAGTGGGCCTGGGCAGGCGCGCCGGGTTTTTATGGTTACAAGGGTTTCAGCAGCGAAGGTGGTTCCCATGTACCGGCCTTCTTAACGTACCCGAAAACGATCAAGGCGGGACGTGTGGATCAATTGGTTCGCGTAAAAGATATTGTGCCCACCATTCTGGATATTACTGGCATTAAAGGCAGGGCTAGCAAGAGCCCGTCCTCCGAAGAAAAGACCGCTTACCATCCTATTAGCGGACGTTCAATTTTGCCGGCATTGCAGGGCAAGGCCATGGCGCCGGTGAATTTTATTACCGAGTTATTTGGTAAGCGGGTAGTGCGCTCGGGTGATTGGAAAGCCATTTTAATGCCGATTCCTATGGGGAACGGCCAGTGGCAGCTTTTCAATATTCGTGATGATCGCGCCGAGCGAAAAAATTTAGCCTTAAAAAACCCTGACAAACTCAAAGAACTCATCACTTTATGGGATGACTACGCGCGCAGAAATAATGTCATTCTGCCGAATTGGGTGTCGGGTTATTAATGGATTCGAACCGACTGCGAGTCGGACGAAATGTGCAGTACAACAGCTGCCTTAGGTAGCAAAATATGACAGCAGCGGGAGATAGACAGTGTCAGATTATTCTTTGATTATTAATGGTGAAAAAGTAGCGGGAGCGGGAAGCTTTGACGTTATTAATCCGGCCACCGAAACCGTGCTGGCCAAGGCGCCGGATACTTCTGTAGAGCAATTGGATCAAGCGGTAGCTGCTGCCAAAGCGGCCTTCCCGGCCTGGGCAGCCACTGACAATGAAACGCGCAAGCAGGCTTGCTTGCAGCTGGCGGATTTGCTGGAAGCCAATATCGATGATTTGGCTCAGTTGATCACTCAGGAACAAGGCCGTCCGCTTCAGGCCTTTGGTGGCCAGGGTGCTTACTTTGAAGTGGGTGGCGCTGCTGTGTGGTGTCGTTCCAATGCGGAGCTGGAATTGCCCGTGGAAGTTTTACAGGATGATGATGAGGTGCGTGCAGAAGTGCATCGCAAACCTTTAGGTGTTGTGGGTTCAATCACTCCCTGGAACTGGCCATTGTTAATTGCCATCTGGCATGTGATTCCGGCAATCCGTGCGGGTAATACCGTTGTCATCAAGCCTTCCAGCTACACCCCATTGTCCACGATTAAATTTGTTGAGCTGGCTCAAAGTGTTTTGCCAGCAGGCGTTTTGAATGTGGTGACGGGCGAAGGCGAGATCGGTTCTGCCATGAGCACTCATCCGGACATCAGCAAGATTGTTTTCACAGGCTCTTCAGCGACCGGCCGCAAAATTATGCAGAGTGCTTCCGTTAACCTGAAGCGTTTGACTCTCGAATTGGGCGGTAACGATGCGGGCATTATTTTGCCGGATGTTGATGTTAAAACCATGGCGCCTCGTATTTTTGCTTCCGCGTTTACCAACAGTGGCCAAACCTGTGCAGCACTGAAGCGCCTTTATGTTCACGAAAGCATTCACGATGAGTTGGCCAGTGAGCTGGTTGCCATCGCTAAATCAGCAAAACTGGGTAACGGCCTGGAAGAGGGTATGGATTACGGTCCGGTGAACAATCGCGATCAGTTGGATAAAGTGATCAGTCTTGCTGAAGATGCCAAGGCCCAGGGCGCAGAATTTCTGGTCGGGGGTGAGAACCATGAGGGGCCTGGATATTTTTACCCACTGACGGTGGTAACGAATGTAAAAGATGGTATGCGTCTGGTGGATGAAGAACCCTTCGGCCCGATTCTGCCCATCGTTAAGTACAGCGATATCGAAGAAGTGATCAAGCTAGCCAATGATAATGAGAATGGTTTAGGTGGCTCGGTTTGGTCCAGCGATATTGAGAAGGCAACCGAGCTTGCCATGCGTTTGGAATCCGGCACGGCCTGGATTAATAACCATGCGGCCATTCAGCCGAACGTGCCCTTTGGCGGCGTTAAGCAATCCGGTTTCGGTGTGGAGTTTTCCACCCATGGTCTGGAAGAGTACACCAGTATTCAGTCCGTGATTATCAATAAAGGGTAATCCGTTTTTAAAGGTAAGTTGTAAAAACTGTAAGGTCTCCAGTGAAACGTACTGTGTAGTCGCGCTTTTTGAGTGCGGTGAGTCAGTGCAGAGCTTGTTGTGTCTCATTATCTAATGTGACTTGGCGGGCCCTTATCTCTTCATCGATAATGGGCCCGCATTTTTTCGTTCAACGGGCGCTTTGCACAGTCAGACAAGTTTTTGCTTCGCTTACAGACTAGATCCGTTTATCCCATGCCGGTATGTTATGGGGTATGATGTTGTTGGTGGCATGTTGTTATCCAAGTTGCAATATGACCCCAGCGAATAATAAACGATAAAAATGCCGTGGAATCGATTATGAAATCTCTAAGGAGCGCGCTCCGTCTGGGCGCTTGCAGTGTTCTGGCATCTTCAGTTTTGCTGTCATCCCTGGCCTTTGCGGCTGCCAAACAGGCGCCAGAGAAAGCCCCGCGTCCTGATTTGCCCCCGTTACCGATTGAAGAAACCGGCGCTGTGCGAACGTTGCCAGCCAATTTCCCGGAATCCTGGATGTATGTGGATGAAGCCGCTTTCTTCAGTATGTTTGGCGGTAAGATCATTCTTCTTGATGTTGATGAGAAGAATCCGACCAAGCGCATTAAAGCGATTGCGGACAAAAACCTTTTGGGTAACTTTAAGGCAGCCCAAAATCGCAATGAGTTCTATATCATGGAATCTTTCCATGCACGTGGCTCACGCGGCCCTCGTGAAGATGTATTGGCGATTTACGATAAAAACACCTTTAAAATTTTAAAGGAAATCGTTTGGGAAGATGCCACTCGCTTGACCGCATTGCCCGAGCGTTATTCTATGGGTTTGTCAAAAGACGAACGCTTTTTATACGTGGCGAACTTCAGCCCTGCGGCGTCTTTTTCCGTGGTCGATCTGGATACCCGTGAAGTTGTCGATGTAATCGGTACTCCCGGTTGTGTATTGACCTACCCAACAGGGGAGCGCAGCGTAACCTCACTGTGCAGCAACGGTGGTTTGTTGACCACAGTGCTGGACAAATCCGGTAAGAAGGCTTCACAGCAGCGCATCAAGCCATTCTTTGACACCGACAAAACCCCGATCTTTGAACGTCCGGCTATTATTGATGGCATGGCGTACTTCCCGGGCTTTGCTGGCAAGATGCATACCGTGGATCTGCGCGGTGAAGTGGCCAAATTTGTTGAAACCTGGGAGTTGGTGACTGCGGAAGAGCGCAAGACGAATTGGCGTCCAGGCGGCTTGGTGCTGAATGATAAAGATGATCAGGGCCTGATGTATATCATCGCCCATGAAAACGGCGCGGATGGTACACAGACCCATGGCGGCAGCCACGTTTGGATTATTGACCCGAAAACCAAGAAGCGTCTCCGCAAAATCAAATTGCCAGGTTGGGGCATTTCTATTGCTGTGACCCGCGGAAAACAACCTAAGTTGGTCGTGACCAATGGTGATTTGAATCTGGACATTATCGACCCGAAAGACGGCAGTCTGATCCAGACGATTTCCGATTTTGGTAATGTCACGCCACTGCTCGTGAACAAGGCCTACTGATGTTGGTTTCACTGCTGGCACAAGCGGTAGCGCTGTTTTTCGTTTGGCTGCTTTTACACGCGGCACGACATAAGTTGATGTCGGATAATCAGCGTTATTATGAAAATCTGATGCTGGATTATGCCTACGTACCAAAGCCCCTACAGGGCATTGCCATGGTGCGTGCCATTGCAGTGGTGGAAATTCTGATAGCCGTGGGCCTGCTGCTGCCGATCAGCAAAACCGTTGCCGCAATTGCCTGTGCAATACTGATGCTGACATATGGAGCGCTGCTCAGTGCCCAGTGGTTACAGGGCAAGCGTGATATGGATTGTGGTTGTTCCGGCCCGGCAGTGGGTTTGAAGATCAGTCCGGCATTGTTGTGGCGCAATCTGGTTTTGGCTTTGCTGGCTTTATTTGCCGCCAGCGAGCCCTATGTCATGGCTGCCGAGATGTGGCTGTCCCTGGCATTAGCTATTGTATTTAGTTTGGCTTACAGCTGTTGGGAAGGTCTGTTGGCCAATGCCCAACGCATAGAAGCAATGAGGTCTCGTTAATGGAATTTCTCGTCGTATCCAATATCGCTTTGTGGATTGGTCTGATTGTCATGGCGATTATCAATTATGCCCTGATTCGCCAGATCGGTGTGCTTTATGAGCGCGTTGCACCAGCGGGTGCGCTGGCGATGAATCAGAAGCTCGAAGTCGGTCAAAAGGCACCAGAGCTTTCCTTGCAGGCGTTAGCAAACCAGTTGGTGAACATCGGTGGCAGCCGCGACAAATCCCAACTGATTTTCTGGGTGTCCCCGGATTGCCCGATTTGTAAAACCCTCTTGCCGGCTCTGCGTTCCGCAGCGGCGGCCGAATCCGAGTGGTTGGATCTGGTTCTGGCCAGTGACGGCAAGCAGCACGATCATCAAGCTTTTGCGAAGGCCCAGGATCTTGGTGGCTTTCCGTATATTGTGTCTGAGTTGCTGGGCAAAACCTATGGTGTAGCGAAGCTTCCTTACGCGGTACTGATTGATGAGCAGGGCAATGTTGCATCCATGGGCATCGTGAATTCCCGCGAGCACCTGGACAGTTTATTCGAAGCCAAAGAGCGTGACGTGGCTTCCATCCAAGAGTATATGGCAGGGCGGTAAGCGCTCTCATAAGAACAACAGAGTAGAGGCTTGATTCATGTCCATATTCGATAAGTTATTTGAAAAAACAGCTCGTTCTGCGGCCCAAAAAGGTTCCCGTCGTGGTTTTATTCGCGGCTTGGGGGCGGCATTGGTCGGCGCGGGTTCCATACCTTTATTGCCAGTGGCGCGAGCCGCCGATGGTGGCCAGAAGTTGCCCCAGGATAATCGCTTGCCCCAGGACAGCGAAGCCGGTGATCCGGCCAGTTGTGACTACTGGCGTTACTGCGCGGTTGATGGCTTTCTATGCGAGTGCTGTGGTGGTACCTACAACACTTGTCCACCGGGCACGGAAATGTCGCCCATTACCTGGATCGGTACCTGCCGTAACCCGGTCGATGGTCGCAACTATGTAATTTCCTACAACGACTGTTGTGGCACTACTCAATGTGGTAGCTGTCTGTGTCAGCGAGACGAGGGTGATCGTCCTTTGTACCGTGCGGACAAATCGAACGATGTAAACTGGTGCCTGGGTGCAAACAGTTCGGTTTACCATTGTTCAACGGCGATTGTCGTTGGTTTGGCTTTCGAACAGTAGGGTAAAAAACATGCGAGTAGCAATGATGAAAACGCTCGCGCCCCTGCTGATTGCTGTATTGCCCACATCTTCTCTTTGGGCTGCAGAAACCAAGCCGCCTCTCACGGCTGAGCAGCGGGAACAACGCGCCGAGTTCAATTACAAAATGTTTTGCCGCGGCTGTCATGGCCCGGCTGGCGAAGGCGAGAAAGCCGTGCCTCACATGAATGGCTTCGTGGGTCATTTTTTAAAATTTGAGGCCGGACGAAACTATTTGGTGCAAGTGCCAGGTTCAGCCAATGCGGCTTTAAACGATGAGCAGCTGACGGAAGCCCTGAACTGGATTGTGATGAACATTTCCGGTGACAGTCTGCCGGAAAACTTCAAGCCCTACACGGTGGAAGAAGTGGCCAAGCTTCGCCAGGAACCGCTTTTTGAAGCCTTCGAGTTTCGTAAGAAACTGCTCAATGACATGTTGCAGAAAGGCATCATCAAAGAGCTGCCGGCGCAACCGCTTAAGTAATTGGCTGTATAAAATAAATTGGCGTTTGAACGCCATAACCGATGATTGGCTATATAGAGAATCAAGCTATGATGTTTTCCCTCTTTAAGCAAACGTCTTTCAGCAATGTGCGCCGCACAGCGATGGCCGTGCTGCTTTCGTTTTTTGCTTTTGACGCACTGGCTGTTGATATAAAACCGCAACTTCAAATGTGCGCGACCTGTCATGGTATGAAAGGGCAATCCAGCAATGAAATCTGGCCAAACCTGGCTGGACAAAAAGCCGGTTATCTTGCTCAGGAAATACGCCATATTCGAGATGGTGTTCGAATTGAACCGACCATGAAGCCTTTCGTGCAGTCGTTGACGAATAAGCAGATTGATGCGCTGGCTGAATACTATGCGTCTCAGCCACGTGCCAAAGCGAAGGTTGCTAAAAACACTCTTGAAATGCCGGGCGCCCATGTTCGTGCCCGATGTGTATCCTGTCACGGTATGCAGGGTGAAACCGTTGATGAGTTGTGGCCAAATCTTGCGGGACAGAAAGCCACCTATCTGCTGAAACAGCTGCGTGACTATCGCAGTGGCAAGCGTAAGCACCCAATCATGAAAGTAATTGCGGGTGAATTGACTGACGAGCAAAGCAAGGCCGTCGCAGAATACTACGCAGCTCAGTAGGTTCGTCAGTTCCTTCGAAAACCCCCTTCGATACTACAGTGACCATTGATACATGGTCACTGTTTTTCCTTCCGGATGTTGTACATTTTCAAGCGCCGAAAACCCCAAAGCCTGATGAAAGTGGTGAGAGTTAGGATTGGGCGGTGATTGATTCACTTCGCAAACCAGATTCTGAATATCGTTTTTCCGGCACCAGCTGGCGGCGGCTTCATATAGACGCTTGCCGATACCCTGGCTTCGAGCCCAGGGCGCCACGATGATACGATCGATGTACAGAAAACTGGCGGCGTTTTTTTGAAACCACTGAAAGTTGAAGCCCTGATAATCCTCATTCTGATCTTTAAACGCGACAAGAAAACCAAATATTTCTTCGTCGTCATCCTGCAAGCATTCGCAATAGTCGGCGGATTCCAGCAGTTGATAAAACGCTTCGGTTTCCAAATGATTCACATGGGGCACTTCCACATTGTTAATGGCAGTCATTTGAGTATAAGGGTATTGCTCGGCGGATTTATTGCTGGACATAGAGATCGATACTGTTGAAATAAAAAGGGTTCCTGAACACGCTAGGCGTATTCAGGGTGTTGTTGATCAACGTAATAATGCACGCTTTCGCCGCTGTCGGGAAGGCAGATATCATCCAGGCGTTTAAAACCAAGCTTGAGTAATAAATTTCCCGATCGTTCATTGTGCGAAGCGGTGATGGCTACAATGGGCTTGATGCCAAGTTGTTCGACACCATACTGGTATACACAGCGGCAGGCTTCGATGGCGTAACCCTTTCCGAACGCTTTTGGCAAAAAGGCGTAGCCAATATCCACGTGTTCCAGTGTCGGGCGATCGATAAAACCTACACTGCCAATAGCATCGCCATCGGCATCGCAAATCACGTACATGCCGAAGCCATTGTCCTGATACGACTTCAGAATATTATTTTGAATGTGGGCTTCGGCGTCGGCGAGCTTATAGATACCGCGGTCGCCAATATTTTCAAGCCAACCCTCAGAGGTCATCAGTTCCAGATAAAAGGCGGCATCTTCAATGCTGGCCTGGCGAATGGTGGTGCGTTCTGTTGAAAGTGGAAAGTGTTTTAGTGCAATCATTCTCAGTGTTGCGCTCCTGCTGATTTATTCCGTGGGGTAGTAGGGTTCCTGAGTGAGTCGTTTTGATACCCACCAGTAATTGCCAAAAGGGTCTTTAATCCCTCCCTGGCGGTCACCGTAGGGCATATCTTCGGCGTCGAACAAGCGCTCAGCGCCGGCCGCACAGGCTTGCTCCATGGTTTGGTCAACATCATCCACATAGAGATATTGGCTTTGTTGAAGCGGGCCAATCCCCGTCGCTTCACTCACCATAAAAGTGCAATCCCTTATTCGAAGCTGGGCATTGCGGATCAGGCCTTCTTCTTCCATACGGCCGAGTTCTTCGGCTGCAAAGGCTTTTTGTGTAAACTCAATAAACGCTTGGGCATTCTGCACAAAAAAATACGCGCAGATTCTGGGAGTATCAGTAGGTAAGACCATGGGCAAACCTCAGGGATATAAATAGTATCCGCAAGTCTCTAATGGGCTAGCCGTTAAGGTCAAGTTAATATTTCTGATTTAGCGTTGACTCGCAGCTTTGCTGAAATACGTTGATATTTTCAGGGCTAAGGCCCGGGAGGCGATTATGCTAAAGCGATTATCGACAATCTCACTGGCCCTGGTGGCAATGGGGCTTTCCAGTCAGCTGATAGCCCATGGCTATCACCAGCAGCAATCTAAAAAGGTTTACCAGCATGCGCCCAAGGTAAAGCAATTTGCGATTAAGGGGCATAAAGGTGCCAAGCATTGGCGGCGAGGTCGAGGGCATCAACACCGGCCCCACCATCACCACGACCATGGCCACAGCTATGGGCATAAGCACGGGCATTATCACAACGATCATGGACACCGTTACTACGTAGAGCATGCTCACAGTTACTGCCCAACCTCTCGTTACCGTTATTCCTCGGTGTACGGTACCTATTTCATTGTGGGCACTGGCAGTTACACGACCAAGGTCTACGTTCACAATGGTCAGCGCTACAATTATCAGCCGTACAACCACCATCATTACAAGCACAAAAAATACAAGCACCGGCCGTCAGGCAAGCTGCAGGTGACACTGGGTTTTTGATCAGTTTTATAAGCCTGATAAATTAAGCAATCCTGACGAGTAAGTTTCCGTGATGGGGCCAAGAGGGGATTTTTGATTAGAATCTATTTCTTGTGGAATGTCTCTTGACCTCGGAAAAGTAGTGGCGCATAGTCGGCTACCCATTTGAGAATTCCTGTGGCAAATGGGCAAAAAAAGATCTGTTATGGAAGCGGACTATGCGTTTGATGCACACAATGTTGCGGGTCGCCAATCTTGAGCGCTCGATTGCCTTTTATACAAAGGTTATGCAAATGCAGTTACTGCGCCTGCAGGAGTATCCCGAGGGCGAGTTTACCCTGGCGTTCCTGGGCTATGGTGATGAGGCAAGCAACACCGTTCTTGAATTGACCTATAACTGGGCGTCCGGAAACTACGATCTCGGCAATGCCTACGGCCATATTGCCATTGAGGTTGAGGACGTCTATCAGGCCTGTGAGCAGATTCGTGCCGCTGGTGGGCAGGTAACCCGCGAGGCTGGCCCAATGAAGGCGGGAACCTCGATTCTGGCCTTCTGTGAAGACCCGGATGGCTATGCTATTCAGCTGCTGGGCAAACGCGGCTTGCAATAGCCACAACGGATTCCTTTCTGATTTCGCTTCGGCCGGGCTCTAGCCCGGACTGTTCATTGGTTGCGCCTGCAAAACCTGTTAGAATCCGGCCCCTTTTCAGCCTTGGTCTACACTTCACTATCGAATCCGTAATGTACGGGCCCTATGAGGGTTCGCCCAGGCAATAGCAATGCACTCTGATAATTTGAGGCTCACATGTTTAATCTGATTCACGAAAAAGCGAATCAATATAATGTTAAAAATGATGTCCTGTCGGGCACCACGGTAGCGTTGGCGCTGGTTCCCGAAGCGGTAGCCTTTGCCTTTGTTGCGGGTGTTGAGCCGATGGTGGGCTTGTACGCGGCCTTCATGATGGGCTTGCTGACCGCTATCTTCGGTGGCCGTCCCGGAATGATCTCCGGTGCGACGGGTGCCACGGCGGTGGTTATGGTCTCACTGGTTGCTCAGCATGGCGTGCAATATCTGTTCGCCGCAGTACTGCTGGCCGGTGTGATTCAGATTCTCGCAGGTGTGCTGAAGCTGGGTAAGTTTATTCGCATGGTGCCGCACCCGGTCATGCTGGGCTTTGTTAATGGTCTGGCGATTGTTATTTTCCTGGCTCAGCTAGGCCAGTTTAAAGTGCAGGGCGCAGGTGGCATGGAGTGGATGCAGGGTGAAGCGCTGATGATTATGGTGGGGCTGATCGCTCTGACTATGGCCATTGTTCACTTTCTTCCTAAGCTGACAACGGCTGTACCGGCGGGTTTGGTCGCAATTATTGCCGTAACGATGATTGTGATAGGTCTCGATCTGGAAGCTCGCTCGGTGATCGACTTCGTTCGTGACAGCCTGCCCGCAGAAGAAGCCGCCACTGCAACTCTGAAAGGTGAGCTGCCCAGTTTTGCGATTCCGGCTGTTCCCATGACGCTGGAAACTCTGTGGATCATCCTGCCGTACGCCGCCATTATCGCCGCTATCGGCTTGATTGAATCGTTGCTGACGCTGAGCCTGATCGACGAAATTACCGAAACCCGCGGTCAGGGTAACCGCGAGTGCGTTGGCCAGGGCATTGCCAACAGCGTTAATGGTGTCTTCGGTGGCATGGGCGGCTGCGCCATGATCGGTCAGAGTATGATCAATATTAACAACGGTGGCCGTGGTCGTTTGTCGGGCATTACCGCAGCGCTGGTATTGCTGGCCTTTATCCTGTTCGGCGCCCAATACATTGAAATGATTCCGCTGGCCGCGTTGGTTGGCATCATGTTTATGGTGGTACTGGGTACTTTCGAATGGTCTTCTCTTCGCATCATACGCAAGATTCCACCATCCGATGCCTTTATCTTGATTCTGGTTTCCGGTGTCACTGTGATGTACGACCTGGCGATTGCCGTGATTATCGGTGTGATCGTTTCAGCCCTGGTGTTTGCCTGGAAGCACGCCAAACACATTATGGTGGATACCTATGTCGACGAGAACGGTTACAAGGTGTATGACCTGCGTGGTCCGATTTTCTTCGGTTCGGTGAGCCACTTCCGTGAGTTATTTGATCCAAAGAATGACCCTGAGCATGTGGTTATTGAATTCAAGCGCTCACGTGTCAGTGACCATTCCGGCATCGAAGCATTGGATGCACTGGCTCTGCGTTATCAGAAAGAAGGCAAGACGCTGCATCTGCGTCACTTGAGCCCTGAGTGCCGTAAACTATTGAAGAATGCGGGTGATCTTTGCGAAGTGAATGTACTGGAAGATCCAAACTACCGTGTTGCTACCGACGTTCTGGCCTAAGGCGGGAGCGTTCAATCAGGAGGTGGAAATCAATCACCTCCTGATATTCTTTTCTCATTTTCCCTTTTGATCGTTCTCAGAGCCTATGGTTCTGCGCGTGGTATTCAGCTGCAATCGCGGCTAACCAGCTTGTCTTGTCGAGCGATTGAGCGCTGCAAATAATCCAGAGTCTGCTCAGGAGCACCTTCCAGCTTGCGTTGCTGAAATTGGGTTTGCAGTTTGCTCATCCGCGTTCGACTGCTGGCGCAACGGCGGTGTTTTCGGCTGAGCTCCTTGAGGCGGGCCTGATCACTTTCACTCATGCTGCTACTGACTTCTTTTGGCTGCACGGTGGACTGTGGTGCTGGCTGAACGCTGACAATGTCACTGTCGTCTTCTGACTTACTGGCGATATCTTGCTGCAGTGCTTCCTTACCTTCGCCCTGGACAATATCGGTTTGCTGCTCCTGTTGCTGGGCGGGCAGGGCTTCCAGAACTTCGGCCGGTTTTTCCTCCGCTTCCTTGATCAGGGTAGCGCCGGGACGAGGTTTATCACTGTATTGAAACTTGCCGGATTCGTCCTGCCAGCGATATATCTGCGCCTGGGTTTCGAGGCTGGCGATAAACAAACTCAGGGCGCAAATGATATGGCCAAAGGGTCTGTGAAAGAATGCGGGGCTGGGGTGTTGCAGGGTTGCTGGGTTCATCCTGGTAAACCTTCGGATCTGACACTTTGTAGCCGGACTCACCACACCGGTTGATCAGATCATATTAGCATTATTGGGGAATGGAAACCTGTTAACCCCACCTCAAATCCATGGGCACTTAAAACCGTTCAATCGGTAGATTGAACCGTTCAGGTGCACATTCGGGAAACATTATTTTTCTATTGGGCTGAAGAGGCGCTGAATATGGCGTTGCAGGGTGCTCTCGGCGAGTTGCCAGTTCTCGGGACAGTTCTCGACCACGAGCAGGTATTCCAGCCACTGGATAATGCCATGCAGTGAATGGGCATCGGCTTCGGGAGCATCGTTACCCAGCAGTTCGAGAAATTGCTGAATGGCCTGTAAGATTTCTCCGCGCAGTACCTGATACTTCTCTTCCAGACTGCGGTTGTGGAGGGTTTCGTTGAGAAAAGCATGTTCCAGGCGGCGGGACTGAACATCGTCCACCTGACGGCGAATATGCTCCAGCACCAGAGTGGACGCATCGATAGACAAGCTTTCAAGCAGTTCGGGGGACAGCGTGTTTTCGCCCCGGGTTGCCAGCTTGTTCTGGTAGAGAGCGAAGGTTTGTTCTTTTAGCCAGGCATTGCGTACCTGGCTCTCTTCAATAAAGAGACCGAAGGCATCGTTAATCAGATCTTTGATGTCTTTGAAGTAGTAGGTCGTCGCCGAAAGGGGGACTTCAGCTTCTTTGGCAATGGCGCGATGGCGAACAGAACGAATACCATCGCGGGCGATGATCCGCAGAGTCGCTTCGAGAATTTCCCGGCGACGATGTCGACTGTTTGCCCGTCGAGGCTGGCGGCCTTTGATCTCAATCGCCAGATCTTGTTTTTCGCTGTCTTTTTCACCTGCCATGATGAGTGAGTCCGCCTTCACTGAGCTATATGTATTTTCGCTAATAAGTTTAGCTAATATGCCCGGTGGTGCGAACCCGTCGGCTGCCTGTAGTTTTGGGTGCTTGCTTGGCTTTGGCCTTTTCTTGCTGGTAGTGATCTACCGCGTTTTTGGCGGCAATCAAAAAGCCAGTCACAATAAAGGCACCGGGTGGCAGCAAGGCGACGAGTAAGCCAGGGTATTCCTGGCCAAACACCGAGATTTCCCAATCCGCTGCGAGCGGGCCCAAGAGAAGGTCCATGCCCGCAAACAAGGTACCGGACCCGAGTAATTCGCGAGCCGCGCCCAAAAGCAGCAAAACAATCAGAAAACCCAGGCCCATCATAATGGCATCGACGGTTGAGGCGAGCACACCGTTTTTACTGGCGAAGGCGTCAGCGCGACCTAGAATGGTGCAATTGGTAACGATCAGTGGAATAAAAATCCCCAGAATCTGATACAGCTCGTAGGTGAACGCCTGCATCAGTAGCTCGGTAGCGGTGGTGAAAGAGGCGATAATCATCACGAAGGCCGGCAATCGCACGGCATCGCTCACTGCGTGGCGAATCAGGGACACGCTGATATTGGAACCAAGCAATACCAGTAGGGTTGCCAGCCCCAGGCCAAGAGCATTCACCACTGAGCCGGTAACAGCAAGCAGCGGGCACAAGCCCAGTAGCTGGACCAGTGCAGGGTTATTGGTCCAGAGGCCGTTCTTGCTGATGTCAGCGTAGTTTACGGTTTTATCACTCATGGCTCGATTCTACTTTGGCGATGGAATGTTCGCGTTGATCGTCAGCGTCTTTGGTTTTCAGCCACTGGCTGAATGCCTGTACCGAAGCTTTAACCTGATTTACCACAGCGCGGGGGGTAATGGTTGCTCCCGTAAACTGGTCGAAATCACCACCATCTTTTTTCACGGCCCAGGTGCTTTCGTTCTCAGGTGTCAAGCTGCGACCGGTGAAGCTTAAAATCCAGTCACTCTTCTTCAGTTCGACTTTGTCACCCAGGCCAGGTGTTTCTTTGTGGGCCAGAACTCGCACACCGGTGACAAGGCCGTTGGGCGTAATGCCGATCAGAATTTTAATGTCGCCACTGTATCCATCCGGTGCAATGGCTGGAACAAGGTAGGCCAAAACCTGCTCGCCTTTTTTGGCGATATACACTTTTTCAGCGTCTCGCCAGGACAAGCTTTCCTGCAGGCTTTTGGGAATGTCGAGAGATTCGGCCAGCATATCGTTGTCGTGTTTTTCCGGCAGGCTGGAGATAATTTCCAGCAGAGCTTGCTCGGCGGCTTTACGCTGTTCCGCGGCAATGCGATCTTTGGTCAACAATTGAGTCCCAGCCAGCACGGCTGCGGTCAGCAGGGCAAAGGCGCCGAGAATAATGGCGTTTCTTCCAATGGAATTGCCTAAGGTCATGGCTCTTGCTTCTCCGTCGCCCGGCGCGCTTTATCGTGACCGTAGCTGCGCGGTACGGTGTAGTAATCAATAAACGGTGCGGCGAAATTCATCAGCAGAACGGCGAAGGCAACCGCATCCGGATAGTTGCCCAACACGCGAATGATATAGACCAGTACGCCAATGGCGGCACCAAAAATAATGCGCCCGCGAGTCGATACCGTTGAGCTGACCGGGTCTGTAATAATAAAGAATGCCCCGAGCATAGTGGCGCCACTGAACAAATGCAGAGCCAGTGAGCCTCCGGATTGGGAACTGCCGGAATCGTAACCGAGCAATGCGCAAAGGCTGAGTGCGGCGAGCATGCTGAGCGGCGCATGCCAGGTAAATACTTTTTTATAGAGCAGGTATAAACCACCCATTAAAAAGCCGAGGTTGACCCATTCCCAGCCGGCGCCTGCGAGGGCACCCTCTCGAAGCAAGGCATTGTCCGCGTAAACCTGATTCATCAGCTGGCTATTGTTTTGCTTCACGATGTCCAATGCGGTGGCGCTGGTGTAGGCATCAAGGCCTTCACTGCTAAAGACTTGTTGCAGGGCAGCACCCACTGACGGCAGTTGTTCGGCCAGCGGGAGCGGAGTAGGCCATTGACTCATTTGCAGCGGGAATGAAATCAATACCACCACATAGCCCACCATGGCGGGGTTAAAGGGGTTGTAACCCATGCCGCCATAAAGCTGTTTGGCGAGAACGATGGCGCTCAAACTGGCGACCATGACCACCCACCAGGGGCAATAGGGGGGCAGCGCCAAGCCAAGCAGTACGGCGGTGACCGCAGCGCTGTAATCGCGCAGGTAAAAGCCAAGAGGGCGCTTGCGCAGTTTTAAAATGGCAGCCTCAGCACCCAGGCAAAAAATAAGTGCCAGGGTGATGTTGATTAAACTGCCGATACCAAAGAAGTAAGTCAGTGCCGCAAGCCCGGGTAGAGTTCCCAGAATAACGGTACGCATAACCGATTGAGTATCCACTCGGCCGTGGGCATGTGGCGAACTGGCGCGCAGGAAAGACATTATTCGGCCTCCAATTCGGCAAGTTTGTTTTGCAGCTTTTCAAGCCCCAGCTTGAACGCATCAATATTATCACTGTTTTCGGCAAGCGCATTATCCAGACGAAGCTGGGCTTTATCGATTCGCTGTTTCAGAGAATCTATCTGCGCCTGCTGTTTTTCTTCCGGGCTCATGTTGGCCTGGGCAGCAGCCTTTTCTTTCGCCTTGGCGATTGCGGCTGCAGCGGCATCTTCCACAGCTGAGACCACTTCGGGTTCCGGCGTGTTTTCTTTGCCAGCATTTTCAGCCGACTCTGCTTCGCTGATTTCCTGTTTTACGGTAGCAATCTTGTCCTGCAACTTGGCGACGGCCGCTTCCAGTGCAGAACGTTGATCATCGGTCGCAGCGGCCAGCTTTTCTTCGCTTTTGCTCAAGCGGGCTTCCAGGGATTTCAGGCTGCTCTGCAGTTTTTCAGTTGGCGACATCGTCAGGCGCTGCATGGCCTTGGCTTTCGCCCGCTCAATAGGGTCTTCAATGCTGTCAGGATCAACGGCAGACTGTTTTTCAGGGGCAGGGGCAGGGGCAGGGGCAGGGGCAGGGGCAGGGGCAGGGGCAGGGGCCGCTGCTTGCAGCTCATTGATTTCCTGTTCCAGATCGCAGATTTTCTGCTTGAGTTTATCAACCACTGAATCCATTGCTGCTTTTTTGTCTTCGTCGGCTTCCGCAGCTTTTTGTTCCGCTTTTTTCAAGCGCTCGCCCATGGCTTCCAGATTTTTCCGGGCTTTCTCCAGTGGCGACATACTCAGTCGTTGCTGGGCTTTTGCTTTTGCCCGTTCGATTGGATCTTCGATGCTGTCCGGGTCGACGGCATTTGCCTCCGGCACGGTGGTGCTGGCTTGCAGGTCTTTGAGTTCTTGTTCGGCGGCTTCAATTTTCTGCTTCAGCTTATCGCTTGCTGCATTCAAGGCATCGCGTTTGTCATCGTCGGCTTCAGCGGCTTTTTGTTCCGCTTTTTTCAGGCGTTCTTGCAGGGTTTCCAGATTCTTCCGGGCTTTTTCCAATGGCGACATACTCAGGCGCTGCTGAGCTTTTGCTTTGGCGCGTTCGATCGGATCATCGCTGTCTACAGACGCACTTGTCGATTGTTGCTTCTGTTTGAATTCGGTCAGTTTGGCTTCGGCATCTTTCATGCGCACTTGAGCCTGCTTGAAGCGAGCCTCAAGCTTGGCTTTCTGGTCGTCTGCCTCGGCTTGCTGCCATTTTTCTTCAGCGCTTTTGGCACGATTGGTGGCGTTGTTGAAGGCGCGTTCCAGTTTTGCCAATTGCTCGGCCGGATCATCCTGCTGGGCTTGTACGCGGGCCATCGCGGCGGCCACTGGGTCGGAAGGGGCGGTTCCCGGAGCCGGTTTGGCCGCGGCTTTGGCCGCTTCGGCGGCTTTTTTGCGAGCCAGGCGCTTGGCTTCTTTTTCGGCCTCGGCGGCTTCAATACGTTTTTGACGGAACTCAAAACGCTGACGGGAGCGATCTGATTTTTCTTTATCAATGGCGGCCTGGCGAATTTCGCCTTTTGAAGCGCGGTAATATTGCACCAGAGGAATACTGCTTGGGCAAACATAGGCGCAGGCACCGCATTCGATACAATCCATCAGGTTGTGGGCTTGCAGGCGATCGTGATCTTTAGCTTGCGCATACCAGTACAACTGCTGGGGCAGAAGACTTGCCGGGCAGGCTTCTGCGCAATGGCCACAACGAATGCAGGCTTGCGCCGGTTCCGGGTCAGGCATTTCCTGATGGCTTGGGGCCAGCAGACAGTTGCTGGTTTTGACAATCGGAGCGTTGATGTCGGGCAGGCTAAAGCCCATCATCGGTCCGCCGGCAATCAGGCGAGCGCAATCTTGTTCACTGAAACCAAACTGTTTGAGTACAAAGTCGCTGGGGGTGCCGATTCGCACCAGGGTATTGCCTTGTTGCTGCAGACTTTCGCCGACCACGGTGGTGATTCGTTCGGTGAGTGGCTTGCCAAATTTGATGGCTTCCCAGATTGCAACAGTGGTGCCGACATTTTGCAGCACAATGCCAATGTGAGCTGGCAGGCCGCCACTGGGCACTTCCTTGCCTGTTAGGATTTGAATCAATTGCTTTTCGCCACCGGAAGGGTATTTGGTGGGAAAGCTGACCACTTGAATGTGATCGATGCCGGGAACTTCACTGGCATCCAGATTCTTCAGCGATTGTTCCAGCGCAGCAATGGCCTTGGGCTTGTTGTCTTCAACACCAATCAGGATATTGTCCGGCTCACCAAGAATGTGGGCGAGGAGTGCACAGCCACGAATTATATCGTCGCTACGTTCTTGCATCAGAACATCGTCGGCGGTGATGTAAGGCTCGCACTCGGTGCCATTAATAATCAACGTATCGATTGGGCTGGTGGCTGGTGGTCGCAGTTTTACGGCAGTAGGAAAACCTGCACCGCCCATACCGGCGATTCCAGCCAGGCGAATGCGGTGCAATAAATCATCGGCTTCCAGCGCGTATGGGTTTTCGGTTTCCTGTAATGGAACCCAGCGATCTTCGCCATCGCAGCGAATCACGATGCAGTCGCCCCACAATCCCGAGCTGTGTGGAATCGGGCGCGGTTCGATGGCAATAACTTCGCCGGAACTGCTGGCGTGTATCGCCGCGCTGAACGGGCCGTTCGGCTCAGCGATCATTTGTCCGCGCAGCACCTTGTCACCTACCTCGACAATGGCTTCGGCCGGTGCACCGATATGTTGGCCCAGAGGCAAAACCAGTTCCTCGGGAATAGCACTGTGTTGCAGTTCAATTTGCAGGGACTGGGCTTTATTTTCCGGTGGGTGAACACCGCCACGCAATGGGTAAATTAACTGGCTCATGCGGCATCGCCCTCAACTTTGGGAGAACGATCGGTGGCGATAATACCTTGCTGGCTTACGCCATCCAGAGGGGAGGGCAGCTGCCACTTCCAACTGCTCAAAGTAACTTCTACATCGCGCATTTCAATACAATCTACCGGACAGGGTTCAACGCATAAGTCACAGCCGGTGCATTCGTCGACAATCACCGTGTGCATATGTTTGGCAGAACCAAGGATGGCATCCATCGGACATGCCTGAATGCACTTGGTGCAACCGATGCACTCGTCCTCTCGAATATAGGCCACTTGGGGAACATCGGATTCGGCGCCGTGCTCAGCATCCAGCTCGGGGGCATCAACGCCGAGTAAATCGGCGATGGCATTAATGGTTTCCTGGCCGCCGGGAGGGCATTTATTAATTTCCTCGCCGTTGGCAATGCCTTCGGCGTAGGGGCGACAACCGGGATGACCACACTGACCGCACTGCGTTTGCGGTAGCAGATTATCAACCTGATCAACAATCGGATTGCCTTCGATTTTATAGCGCACTGCGGCGAAGCCGAGAATAGCACCAAACACAATGGCCAGACCGCCAAGTACCAATAATGCTAATAACAGAGGGTGTAAATTACTCAGATCCATGGGCTAATTCGGTTTAAACCAATCCTCCAAAACCCATGAACGCCAGCGACATTAAACCGGCCGTTACCATGCCAATGGCGGCGCCTTGAAAGGGCGCGGGCACATCGGCCACGGCCAGGCGTTCGCGCATTGCAGAAAACAAAACCAGCACCAGAGAAAATCCAATCGCGGCGCCAAAGCCGTAAAATGTAGATTCCATAAAGTTGTGGTTTTTATTGGTGTTCTGCAAAGCCACACCAAGTACGGCGCAGTTGGTGGTGATCAGTGGCAGGAAAATACCCAGCACCCGGTAAAGCAGCGGGCTGGTTTTTTCGATAAACATTTTTGCGAACTGTACCACTACTGCAATCACCAGAATAAAAGCGATGGTGCGGAGGTAATCCAGTCCGAGGGGCGCCAATAAATAATTATTCACAAGGTAGCTACAGATGCTGGCCAGGGTCAGCACAAAAGTGGTTGCGCCACCCATGCCAATTGCGGTCTCGAGTTTATTGGATACGCCCATAAAGGGGCACAGTCCGAGAAACTGTACCAGAACAAAATTGTTCACCAGTATGGTGCTGATCAAAATAATGGCAAAGTCAGCCATCGTCGCTCCACTATCTGTAATCACTCCGATTCCTGAGAATCGGTATTGCTATAGGTTGCTCAATATCATTGCGGTACGCCGTATACGATATGAGCTGGCGAGCTTTTTTCTTGGGAGGGGCAGCTCGCCTGATCTTTTTACATCACCCTTTGGCCTGGTTTGGCACCGCTGTGGGGCTCAAGCAGGTAAATTTCTTTGTCGCCTGGCCCGGCGGCCAGCACCATACCTTCGGACATGCCGAACTTCATTTTACGAGGCGCCAGATTGGCCACCATGACGGTGAGCTTGCCTTGCAGGTCTTCAGGCGCGTAGGCGCTTTTGATGCCGGAGAATACCTGACGTGTTTCGCCACCGAGATCCAGTGTCAGCTTCAAAAGCTTTTTGGCACCATCAACATGTTCAGCCTGTTTGATCAGGGCAACACGTAAATCAACTTTCGCAAAATCATCAAAGTTAATTTCCTCGGCGATGGGCTCTTCGGCCAGGGGGCCACTGGCGGCAGGTGTTGCAGCAGCCTGCATGGCTTCGGCAGCGGCTTGTTTGCTGTCTTCTACCATAGCGGCAACCTTGTCCGATTCAATGCGCATCATGAGAGGTTTAAACTTGTTGATGGCACCCGCGCGATAATTCAGCTTGTCTTCCCAGCTCAGTGTTTCACCCAAAAAGATTTCCGCTTTTTCGGCGGTTGCAGGCAAAACCGGCTTCAGGAAACGCATCAGGGCGCGGAACATATTCACACCCAGGCTGCAGATGTCGAGAACCTTCTGTTCGTTGCCTTCTTCTTTCGCCAAACTCCAGGGCGCCTGTGCGGCAATATACTCATTGGCGGCGTCGGCCAGCGCCATGATTTCGCGCATGGCTTTGCTGTATTCACGCTGTTCATAGAGTTCAGCGATGTTGTCTTCAGCATCGATGAACTTCTGCCACAGTTCGGTATCGGCGACATCACTGGACAATTCACCACCGGCTTTTTGAACAAACTTGGCGGTGCGACTGGCAATGTTTACCACTTTGCCGACCAGATCGGAGTTCACGCGTTGTACAAAATCTTCCAAATTCAAATCCAGATCGTCGACGCTGGCTGTCAGTTTGGCAGCGAAATAATAGCGCAGATATTCCGGATCGAGATGACTCAGGTAAGCCGCGGCATTGATAAAGGTGCCGCGTGACTTGGACATCTTTTTTCCATCGACGGTCAGAAAACCGTGAACGTTAACGGCGGTCGGTTTGCGATAACCTGCCGAATGCAACATGGAGGGCCAGAACAGGGCGTGGAAGTTGACGATGTCCTTGCCGATAAAGTGGTAAAGCTCGGCTTCGCTGTCCGCTTTCCAGTATTCGTCCCAGTCCAGGTTTTCCCGGTCACAGAGGTTTTTAAAACTGGCCATGTAGCCGATAGGTGCGTCCAGCCATACGTAAAAATATTTTCCACTCTGGCCGGGAATTTCAAAACCAAAATAGGGCGCGTCGCGAGAGATGTCCCATTCCTGCAAACCGGCATCCAACCATTCGGCCAGCTTGTTCGCGACCTCGGGTTGCAGGGTTCCGCTGCGAGTCCAGTCTTTCAGAAAATCGGTAAATTCCGGCAGTTTGAAGAAAAAGTGTTCGGAATCTTTAGATATTGGTGTGGCACCGGAAATGGCTGACTTCGGGTTAATCAGCTCTGTGGGCGAATAGGTGGCGGAACACACTTCACAGTTGTCGCCGTACTGGTCTTCCGCCTTGCATTTGGGGCAAGTGCCTTTGATGTAACGATCGGCCAGAAACAGTTCTTTTTCCGGGTCATAGGCCTGGGTGATCGTGCGGCTGGCAATGTGGCCGTTTTCCTGCAACCGTTTGTAAATCATTTCGGAGTACTGACGATTTTCTTCCGAATGGGTAGAGCCGTAGTTATCAAATGCGATATGGAAACCGGCAAAATCTTTTTCGTGATCCGCTTTAACATTGGCAATCTGCTCTTCGGCGGTGATGCCAAGCTGTTCCGCTTTTAACATGATAGCGGTGCCGTGAGCGTCGTCGGCGCAAACATAGTGACAGTCGTGGCCACGCAGTTTTTGGAAGCGCACCCAAATATCGGTTTGAATATATTCGACCAGGTGGCCAAGGTGGATAGGACCATTGGCATAGGGCAGTGCGCTGGTGACCAAAATTTTACGGCGCTGACTCATTGACAGAAACTCGCTCTCATTAACGTGCCCACGGTGGGCGGTTCAAACAGGATAATCTTGTGTGCATGTTCTCCAACAGGTATTGAACCAGTTGCAGGGCAGCAAAACCCGCCGATTATAGCACCCTAATTTGTTGCTAAATACTCCGAAGCCCCTTTTATTTAGGCATAAGCTTAGTCTTTGCCACCTATCAAAGCGCTTGCGAATCGAGCTGGATTCCCAGAGGTTGATTATTTCCTGAGCGATCCGTGGCTCAAGGCGTCTTGTAAGTGTCTTGCCGTTAGATTGAAAGGGGATATTTACCGAGTGAATGCCGGCAATTTGCGCGCCCAAGCATTGTCATTTGCACTGGCCGTCCCCATCATGGAAATACATTCCAAACGATCCCCAAGAGAAAGATTATGAATCCCGAGCTGAGTCAACTGAGCGAAGAGTTATTAACGCGAGTACTGGACCCCGTGCTTCATAAGGAACTTAGCGCCTTAAATTGTTTGCAGTCACAGCTTGTTGAGGGAGAGCGTTTAACGCTTAAGCTGCATTTCCCTTATCCGATTAAGGCTTATCAATGGTCATTGGAGCAGCAATTACAGCAGGCTTTTAGTTTGCTTATTCAGGAAGATCCCCAAATCCCGGTAAAAGAGTTGAAGGTTGATTTCACTTGGTCTGCATTGCGTTGCCTGCCTGAAGGTATTGAAGGTCTGGAAAGCGTTGCCAACGTGATCGCTGTCGCGTCGGGCAAGGGTGGGGTAGGGAAATCCAGCACCACTGTGAACCTGGCTTTGGCTTTGGCTTCAGCCGGTGCCAGGGTCGGCATTCTTGATGCCGATATTTATGGTCCCAGTCAAAGCCATATGTTGGGGCTCGACGGCCAGAGGCCCCGAGTCAAAGCCGAAAAGCAAATGTATCCGCTGGAAGCGTATGGCATGGCGGTGATGTCCATGGCGAATCTGGTGACGGATAAAACCCCCATGGTTTGGCGTGGTCCGATGGCCGCCGGTGCCTTGCAGCAACTGCTGCTGCAAACCGCCTGGCCTGAGCTCGATTATCTTTTGATCGATATGCCCCCGGGTACGGGCGATATTCAGTTAAGCCTGTCCCAGAAAATCCCGCTCAGCGGCGCGTTGATTGTAACTACGCCCCAGGATATTGCTCTGATCGATGCCCTGAAGGGTATTGAGATGTTTAATAAGGTGAATGTGCCGATCCTGGGAGTGCTTGAGAACATGAGCAGTCATGTGTGCAGCAATTGCGGCCATAAAGAGGCCATTTTCGGTGAGGGTGGTGGCGAACGCATTGCTCGCCAATATGGCATCGAAGTACTGGCTCAGCTGCCGATCGACAAACAGCTGCGTGAGGATCTGGATTCTGGAACGCCCACGGTTGTTAAATCGCCCACTTCCCCTCTGGCTATGGCCTACAGTGAGGCGGGCTCCAAGCTGGCTGCGCAACTGTATTTGCAGGCCCAGCAGAGCAGTGGTGGCCCGGAGCTGGTCTTCAGCGACGATTAACCACGGTGTAATGCTGGCGGGCTCGGGATTCTTTATTGGCTCCTCGACTCGGCTTCCGGGGGCCATTTCCCAAACCCCTTCAAGCCCTTGAAAACGGTTCGCTTTTCCCCGTGCCTAAAACACTATATGATTCGGCCCACTTTTTCGCCCGGTGAAGGCCGGGCCGTTGAACGTTAACAGGAAATAGGAAAGAGGCAGTTTATGTCCATCAAGTCTGACAAATGGATGTGCCGTATGGCTGAAGAGCACGGCATGATCGAACCGTTTGAGCGCGAGCAAGTGCGTTACAACAGTCAAGGGCAGCGCCTGGTTTCCTACGGTACTTCGAGCTATGGCTACGATGTACGCTGTGCGGATGAGTTCAAGATCTTCACCAATGTGCACTCTACCATTGTGGATCCGAAGAACTTTGATGAAAACAGCTTCGTGGACATCAAAAGCGATGTCTGTGTGATTCCACCGAATTCTTTTGCCCTGGCGCGTACTGTGGAGTACTTCCGTATTCCCCGTAATGTGTTGACGGTGTGCCTGGGTAAATCCACTTATGCACGCTGTGGCATTATCGTGAATGTGACGCCCCTGGAACCTGAATGGGAAGGGCATGTGACTTTGGAATTCTCGAATACCACGCCGTTGCCTGCGAAGATCTATGCCAACGAAGGTGTGGCGCAGATGTTGTTTTTCGAATCGGATGAAATTTGCGAAACCTCCTATAAAGATCGTGGCGGAAAGTACCAGGGGCAACGTGGTGTGACTCTGCCACGCACCTGATTCACCGCTCCCAAATTCCAAATTTGTACATAATTTGCTCACTCGCCGGCTGGCGGGTGAGGCGATCCTCCGAAAATCATACTTTTTATTCCATAAATCCCGCCTTTCTGCTTCCTTTAAAACTATACAGTCCTACACAAAACTGCTTATTCATCATATAGTTAGCGGCGACTGTTGATATTATTTGTACTTTATCTGCATCTGGTACAGTCAAATACTGGACGATTTTCCTATCCCTCTACTATGATTGTTGTTGGGTGCCGGTAAATCGGAGCTGTCTGGTGACTGTGTGAAGAAAATGGCAGTCGAATTCTGAAAATGAGAGTACGTTCGGACAGTATTAAGTTTAGCGAGCTACAATGTCAGCGGTGAACAACTGATAAGATCGCTGGCAGCTTTGGTATCTAGCCGCCAATAAGCACCTTACCCACGTTGAAAGGTCCGTATTAAGGACTGCAAGTTGAGAAGAATAAATCAACGTTTTGGGTTAGGGCAGAGATATAGCCCAGTGCAATATGATGCTGGGAGTGAGCAGTTTTTCGGGGAATAGAAAGTGAAACGACGGGATTTATTGCTGGGTTTTGTTGCGGGTGCAGGTGTAACTGGAACAGGCTCTTACTTATTGCAATCACTGACCAAAGAGGCCGTGGATGAGTTCCCGGCGCAGGCGCAGTTAGGCGACATCGATCCAATTCCTCTCGATCCTCCGAGCGATGCCGAATTTGTCATGCCGCACCCTGCGGATGAAATTTCCCCATTAGCCAAATCATCAAGTCCGATTCCCCAGAATGCGGCTACTCAAAGCCCGCTCGAAGGTGACTTGTTCGGTGGTCAATCACTGACAGGAACCGTTATTCGCGATCAGAAGGTTGAGCAAGCGCCGGTACAACTTGATGCGAAAAGCGCCGAGCTGGAAAGAGCAATTGAGGCCCCGACTGAGACCCAGCCTGTTCAGGCTCAGGTGAGTCAGGATCGTGAACAGATTATCGTCCTGGATCCGAATGCCGAAGAGCAGGGTGTAAACCTGGAAAAGGTTCGCCTGTTTGAAAACGACTTCCATGATGATGTATTTCTACCGCCCGAGCAGCGACGCACATTGCTGTCTGTGGCATTGCGTTTGGGGCGTGTACAGAAGATTGTTGGCCACGGTAACTTTAATGTGTTGGGCTTTGATGAGGCGATTCGCTTCAGCAAAAAATACAGCAAGATTGGCCGCTTCACCGATGAAGAGCTGGCCTTTATGGAAATGATTTTTGAAACCCAAGCCAGTGAGTATGGCTTTTTTGGTGAAAAGGTTTCTGAAAGTCTGAGCGATCGTATCGCCAAAAAAGATATCGTCAAAGTACCGTATTCCGGGCACTACCTGTTCGCTGGCGATTCACTGAATTACTACAACAAATTGACGAAAGACGTTGGCAAAAACATTATCCTCACATCTGGTATTCGCAGCAATGTGAAGCAAATGATGCTGTTTTTGAACAAGGCTGTTGAATCCGAGTTTAACCTTTCCAAGGCATCCCGTTCCCTTGCGCCTCCGGGCCACTCTTTCCATGGAATTGGTGACTTTGATGTGGGCCGCATTGGTTGGGGCGCAAAAAACTTCACGGATCAATTTGCCGAAACCCGTGAATTCAAAAAAATGGAAGATCTGGGTTATGTACAAATCCGCTACACCTCTGACAATCGTCTGGGTGTCCGTTATGAGCCTTGGCACATCAAGGTCGTATAAAAGCTTGTATCACGTATAGCATGGGCGACGTCCTACCATTCAAACGCAAAACCGCTGCTGAAAAGCACAAGGGCAAAAGCCTGTGCCGCAGCGGATTCCACAAGTGGAAAATTTGTTCAGCCAAGCAATTCGATGTGAAGCAGGGTAAATTAGTTACCCGCTATCGCTGCGAACGTTGTGGTGCCGAGAAGGTTGAGGCCCATTAAGCTTCTCAAATGCCTGTTCAAGCTGACTATTTCACCCTTTCCCCAGGCCGCTGTTTATATCACTGTCATTTAAAGCTGGTATAGTGTCCTATTGAACAAAAACCGATTTACCTATTAGGGAGTTATCTGTGAGTACCATCCGCCGTACCAAAATCGTTGCCACCCTCGGTCCATCTACCGACGCCCCAGGCGTACTGGAGCGAATTATTAAGGCCGGAGTCAATGTTGTGCGGATGAACTTTTCTCACGGTAGCCATGATGATCATCGCTTGCGTGCTCAGCAGGTTCGTAAAATTGCGCGCAAGCTGCATCGTACCGTTGCGATTCTGGGAGATTTACAAGGCCCCAAAATCCGAATTGCCCGTTTCAGTGATGGCCCTATCGAGTTGGCTTTAGGTGACGCTTTTGCGCTTGACTCCAGTCTTGAGCGTGACGCAGGGAATCAACAGGAAGTTGGCATCGACTATTCCGATTTGCCAAAAGATGTTTCTGCGGGTGATCGCCTGTTATTAGACGATGGGCGCGTGGTGCTCGAAGTCACCGGCGTTGATGGCACCCGAATCGAAACCAAAACCGTGGTTGCCGGAAAGCTGTCGAACAACAAGGGTATCAATCGTGAGGGTGGCGGCTTGTCCGCTGAAGCGCTGACAGAAAAAGACCGTGCCGATATTAAATTGGCCACTGAAATCAAAGTCGATTATCTGGCCGTTTCTTTTGTACGCAGTGCCGATGATATGAATCTTGCGCGCCGTTTAATGACTGAGGCCGGTGGCGAAGCCAGCTTGGTCGCCAAAGTTGAGCGAGCCGAAGCCGTTGCTGACAAAGAAGTGCTTGATGGCATTATTCAGGCATCCGAATGTGTGATGGTTGCGCGTGGTGACCTGGGTGTGGAAATTGGCGATGCTGAATTGATCGGCGTGCAAAAAGACTTGATCAGTCGCACTCGCAAACAAAATCGTTTGGTGATTACTGCGACTCAAATGATGGAGTCCATGATCGACAGTCAGTTGCCCACTCGCGCAGAAGTGTTTGATGTGGCTAACGCGGTGTTGGATGGTACCGATGCGGTCATGCTGTCGGGTGAGACCGCCGCAGGGCAGTTTCCGGTTGAGACCGTGGAGGCCATGGCTCGCATCATTATTGGTGCTGAACGTAGTCCGGAGATTCAGCAGTCCCATCACCGTTTGCATCAGCAGTTTGATGCCGTGGATGAATCGATTGCGATGGCGGTTATGTATACCGCGAATCACCTGGAAGGTGTGAAAGCCATTATCAGTCTGACCGAAACGGGCAAGACACCACTCTGGATGTCCCGTATCAGCTCCAGCCTTCCGATTTTCGCGTTCACGGCGCAACAGGATGCCGAAAATCGTATGGCCATGTTCCGTGGCGTGGTGCCGGTCACCTTCAATACCTTAATTGTGCCGCCGGAAGAAATGAATCAAGCCGTGGTGAATGAATTGCATCGTCGTGCTGTGGTTGAAGTAGGTGATTTGGTGATTCTTTCAAAAGGCGACTACATCAATGTTCATGGTGGCACCAATACCATGAAGATTGTTCGTGTTGGCGATGCGATTGCCTAGTTCGTTTGCCATTGAAACAAGCAGCGCCTGCCCGGGAAATGGACAGGCGTCATGCTGAAAATTTCGAATAATGTTTTCCTTGCGGATGAAGAGATTGAACTCAAGGCCATCCGCAGTCAGGGCAGTGGTGGTCAGAACGTCAATAAGGTGTCTTCGGCCATCCATTTGCGCTTTGATATTCATAAATCCAGTTTGCCGGAATTCTACCGGGAGCGCTTGTTAACACTTCAAGACCAGCGTATCAGCAAAGACGGGATTATTGTGATCAAGGCGCAGGAGTACCGCAGCCAGGATAAGAACCGAGTGGCCGCGCTGGAACGTTTACAGAGTTTAATTCGCTCGGTTTCCTATACCCAAAAGAAGCGCCGGGCCACTCAGCCCAGTCGCGCGGCAAAAAAGAGACGTCTGGATAGCAAAAACAAGCGCGGACAGATTAAAGCCAACCGCGCCAAGCCAACGTTTTAGGCCAGTACCAATCGATAGTTGTTGAATGCTACGGGCTTCGAAATGGTCAAATCCAGTGGATTCTGCCCCTCATTGAAGTTTGCCAGATACGCCCCAAGCTGATGTTGTTCAGTGTCGCTCATGGACTGATAATGCTGCAGAATTCTTTGCAGCATCCATTGGCCATAGCTCAAGCTCATCTGCTGTTCGTTCACATCGCCAATGGTAAAATCTTGCATGCCTAGCATACGAGGCACCGCTTCTCCCGGCGTTTTATCCGCCGCCCATTTACCGAGGTTTTGGCTGCTGCGCAGCAGAGAAGGCCAAAATTCCTTAAACAATCGATTCAGAATACGTTCAAGTATTTCAGGAATCTCATCATTCGCCAGAAACTCACCTTCGACAGTGGCGGATTGATTCATGCGTTCTACCCACTCGGCAACTTTGGGAGCTTTGGTACGCATCAATTTGCCAGGATAGGGGTCACGATACAGGTGAGCATACAAAGGCCCCATCAAACCGAAGTCCCCCAGGCTGGGGCAGCTGCCCAGCAGAAAGTCCTGTTGGCTGAACAGTTCATTTAACTGCCCAAGAAATTCTTCGTACCAGGCTTCGATTTCGGGAATGCTCTTTTCGGTAATACCCAGGGGTGCAACATAGCCGGAAAATTTTTCGACGACCTTTTTGCCCAGCCAGCGTTGGATAAACTTGGGCCAGCCGGGTGCGACGCTGGAGCCGAATTCACCTTTGATGAATTCCAGATTGTCATCGGGAAAATTCCAGCGATAATGCATGGCGGGCAGTCTCAGCCATTCGTCACCATACAACTCAAAGAGCAGGGCAACCATCTTCTGTTTAGGAGACTGCGGCAGGATAGCTTTTGCTGGAAATCGCTGCTCGCAATAATCCAGAATCAGGCTACTGTCCTGCCAGTATTCATTTTCCGGTGTTTTCACAACAGGAATCATGCCGACGCCGGTTTGGGGCAGAATAATTTTCTTATACACCTTCATTGACGAAATTTCTTCCTGATAGGGGATGCCTTTGTAATTCAGGTAGGCGCGCACTTTGCCGGTGTACAGGGATGCCGGGGAGCCATACAAGGTGTAGTGTTCGGTCATTTGGATATCCAGGTGGCTGTGTTATTGCTTTTATCTAGCGTAATGCCAGCCATTATAGGGGCAGAACACGGATTTTCCGATGGTCAAAGTTGCCCTGGCTTGGGTAGAAATTAACGCTTTGAAATATTCAGTAACCAAGGAACATCAGATTTTCTACTGAAGTAAGCGGAAAGTTTTTGAAAGAAGGCGAAGGACTAAAAATTGCCAGGCCTTGCGGCCTGGCACTCGGCAGGGTTGCGTTTACACGCTAATTCGAATGGTGTTGTCGACAAAGCTTAGCAGCTTGCCGGAATCGATCAGTTCGGCGGCTTGTTCGATGTCTGGGGCGAAATAACGATCTTTATCGTAAAAGGAAACCAAAGCACGCAATTCGGTTTTGGCCTGCTCCAGAGTTTTGGAACTCTTCAGTGGTGCGCGGAAATCCAGGCCCTGACAGGCCGCCAGGAATTCCACTGCCAGAATGCCGGCACAGTTTTCGGTCATATCCTGCAAGCGGCGTGCGGCGAAGGTGGCCATGGAAACATGATCTTCCTGGTTGGCGGAGGTTGGCAAGCTGTCAACCGATGCCGGATGGGCGAGGGTTTTGTTTTCGCTCGCCAGAGCAGCCGAAGTTACCTGGGCAATCATGAAGCCGGAGTTTACGCCGCCGTTGTTAACCAGAAACGGTGGCAGGCCACTCAGTTTGGAATCAATCAACAAGGCCATACGACGCTCGGACAGGGCACCGATTTCAGCGATTGCGATGGCCAGATTATCGGCCGCCATGGCAATCGGTTCGGCGTGGAAGTTGCCACCGGAGATAATGTCATCGTCGGCCTGGAAAACCAGAGGGTTATCAGAAACCGCATTACATTCGGTCAGAATAATGTCCGCTGAATTGCGAATTTGCTGCAAACAAGCGCCCATCACCTGGGGCTGGCAGCGCAAGGAGTATGGGTCTTGTACTTTCTCGCAGTTTTCGTGGCTCTCTTCAATCTCGGAATGATCCAACAGCGCACGATAAGCCATGGCCATATCGATTTGGGTTTGATGGCCGCGTACAGCGTGGATGCGATGATCGAAAGGTTTGCGAGAACCCTGTGCTGCGTCAACACACAACGCGCCGATAACCGTGCCTGCAGCCAACATGTTTTCAGCAGCAAACAAACCTTGCAGTGCCAGTGCGGTAGACGCCTGGGTGCCGTTCAGCAGCGCCAGGCCTTCTTTTGGAGCGAGAACCAGTGGCTCAAGGCCGGCCAGTTCCAAAGCCACCTTGGAAGAAATCACCTGGCCTTGATAAAGCGCTTCGCCTTCGCCCAGCAGTACACAACTCATGTGGGCAAGCGGAGCCAAATCACCACTGGCACCAACGGACCCTTTTACCGGGATACAAGGATAAATTTCCTTGTTCAGCAGGGTGATCAAGGCTTGAATCACTTCCAGACGAATGCCTGAAAAGCCGCGTGCCAGAGAGTTAATTTTCAATACCATCAGCAAGCGTACGGTGGCTTCACTCATGAAGTCGCCTATACCGGCGGCGTGGGAAAGTACGATACTTTTTTGCAGCACTTCCAACTCTGAAGCGTCGATGCGCGTGTTAGCCAGCAAACCGAAACCGGTATTAATTCCGTAAACCACGCGATCTTCCTCAATCACTTTGGCAACGGTGGCGGCCGATTTTTCGATGTCGGCAAAACAGCTTGGGTCCAACACGATATTGTGTGGTACCAGATCCAGTTTCTTCAGTTGGGTCAAATTTAATTGGCCCGGTACGATACGTAATTCTTGCATGCTCGTTTCTTACCTCGCTTTATTGATCCAACATGGGAAGATTCAGGCCGTTTTCTTTGGCGCAATTAATGGCAATGTCGTAACCGGCATCGGCGTGACGCATCACACCGGTAGCGGGATCGTTCCACAGCACCCGGCCAAGGCGTTGCTCCGCAGCATCGGTTCCATCGGCAACAATGACAACACCTGCGTGCTGGCTGAAGCCCATGCCAACACCGCCACCGTGGTGCAAGCTTACCCAGGTTGCGCCACCAGCCGTGCTCAACAAAGCGTTCAGCAGTGGCCAATCGGATACGGCATCGGAGCCATCTTTCATGCTTTCGGTTTCGCGGTTTGGGGACGCAACGGAGCCGGAATCCAGATGATCACGGCCGATCACGATAGGCGCTTTCAGTTCGCCGTTTTTCACCATCTCATTAAAAGCTTTTGCCAAACGAGCGCGATCTTTTAAACCCACCCAGCAAATACGCGCCGGTAAGCCCTGGAATTCAATGCGTTCGCGAGCCATGTCCAGCCAGTTGTGCAGATGGGCGTCATCTGGAATCAATTCTTTCACTTTGGCGTCGGTTTTATAAATGTCTTCCGGGTCGCCGCTCAAGGCTGCCCAGCGGAAGGGGCCAATACCTTCGCAGAACAGGGGACGAATGTAGGCCGGCACAAAACCCGGGAAATCAAAAGCGTTTTCCACGCCGACTTCCTTGGCCATCTGGCGAATGTTGTTGCCGTAATCCAGTGTGGCGGCACCGCGCTCTTGCAAAGTCAGCATGGCTTGAACTTGTACAGCCATGGATTCTTTTGCGGCTTGTACCACGGCCGCTTCGTCTTGCCTGCGCATCTCGGCGGCTTTTTCCATGCTCCAGTTTTGGGGCAGGTAGCCATTGAGAGGGTCGTGTGCACTGGTCTGATCGGTAACAACGTCTGGAGTGATATTGCGCTCTACCAGTTCAGGGAAAATGTCAGCAGCGTTGCCCAACAAACCAATCGAGATCGCCTGGCCGTCTTGCTTGGCTTCTTCGATCATGGCCAGCGCTTCGTCGAGGCTGCGGGCTTTTTTATCGAGGTAACGGTTGGACAGACGAAAATCGATGCGACTCTCATCGCACTCAACAGCGATCATGGAAAAGCCGGCCATGGTTGCGGCCAATGGCTGAGCGCCACCCATGCCGCCCAAGCCGCCAGTCAACACCCACTTGCCACTGGCATCGCCATCAAAGTGTTGGCGAGCAACCGCACCAAAAGTTTCATAAGTGCCCTGAACAATGCCCTGGGAACCGATGTAAATCCAGGAGCCGGCGGTCATTTGGCCGTACATCATCAGGCCTTTTTTATCCAACTCGTTGAAGTGTTCCCAGTTGCCCCAGTGAGGAACCAGGTTGGAGTTGGCGATCAATACGCGAGGCGCATCGGCGTGGGTTTTGAAAACACCAACAGGCTTACCGCTCTGAACCAACAACGATTCGTCGTCTTCCAAATTAGTCAGTACTTCGACAATTTTATCGTAGCAAGCCCAATCGCGGGCCGCGCGGCCAATGCCACCGTACACCACCAAATTGGCGGGGTGCTCGGCCACTTCCGGGTCGAGGTTATTCATCAACATGCGCAGGGCGGCTTCGGTCAACCAGCTTTTGGCGGTTTTTTCGCTACCGGTCGCGGCTTTAATTACGCGCTTTGGATCATGACGAGAGTCAGTGTTCATAAATCACCTATTATCTGCATGGCCGTCGCCGGCCAAATGTCATCGGGCTTGTGACCCGCTTGTATCAATTTTTTGTGTTAAAGAGCGGTGGTTGAGCTACCGCAGGAGCCAAGAGAAATTGTTTACTGTTTTACGTGACCGCCCAGGCAATAACGATCGCCGGGATGAATCAAACCTGCCAGGCTGACCACGCCTTTGGCAGACCAGGTACGGCGACTGACCTTTAAGCAGGGCGCGGTTAAATCAATGCCGAGTGCAGACGCCACCTGCGCATCCACCAAAACTGCTTCGATTTTGTGGCTGGCTTCAGTCAGCGGCGCAACCTGGCTGAGATAGGCATTGGGTGTGCTCTGGCTGAAATCCTGCTGCAAGTATTCCGGAGCCATTGCCGGATTCACCAGGCGGTCTTCCCATTGCAGGGGCACATCGTCTTCATAATGCACAATCACACTGTGAAAGAGTTTGCTGCCGGGCGCCACGTTCAACAGCCAGGCCTGTTGGTCATCGGCCTCGCAGCTTTCCATTTTCAGAATTTCGGCACGGTAGCGATGACCGCGCTGCTGAACTTCATCGGCAATATTGCGAACTTCCATCATGGAAGCGATTGGGCGCTGCTCAGCAACAAAGCTGCCCAGGCCTGGGGTGCGCACAAGCAAACCGGCTTCTGTCAGGGCCTGCAGGGCTCGGCGAGCGGTCATACGGCTGACATCAAACTGCTCACAGAGCTGATTCTCCGAAGGCACACGGTCACCTGGGCGAAGGTCGCCCTGGTTAATACGAGATTCGATATGTGCCTTGATGGTTTCAAACCGCGGTGTTGCCATAAATATTCCCTGCGCAGCAGCTTTTACAAGGCTGCGCTTTGCGTTCAATCGTTCTGTAATCCAGCTTAGGATTAGCTTGTCTATGGTTGTATATACAACTAGAATGCCATTAACTTGTCAATGCTGGCAAGACATAATGTGAATAATCTTCGTGCGGTCTCCTTGGCCGGCGACCGTAAAAGGCCTGAATATGCTGGAACAGCTGATTGAAAATGTTCATTTGATTACCCTGGACCCCGAGCGAGAAGGGGCCTATGGCCTGTTGCCGAATGCCTGGTTGGGCATTCAAGAGGGCAAAATCCACAGCCTCGGTCAGGGCGACGCGCCTGAGGCCGAGATGACGGTGGATGGCCAGGGGCAGTTTCTGAGCCCGGGACTGATCGACTGTCATAACCACCTGATCTGGGGAGGCAATCGGGCTGAAGAATTCGAATGGCGTTTGCAGGGACGCAGCTATCAGGAAATTGCCCAGGCGGGCGGTGGCATTGCCAGTACTGTAAAAGCGACCCGTGACGCCAGTGATGAAGAGCTTTATCAAGGCGCCGCTGAGCGTTTACAGACCTTGCTGGACGAAGGTGTAACCACCGTTGAAGTGAAGTCCGGTTATGGGCTCAGCCTTGAACATGAACTGAGAGTGTTGCGAATTGCCAAACAGCTGGGCGAGGCGTTTCCAGTGCAGATCAGTACCACCTTACTGGCTGCCCACGCGCTGCCACCGGAATTCAAGGATAACAGCGACGCTTATATCGATCTTGTTTGTGAGGAAATCATTCCCGCTGCGGCCGGTGAAAATCTGGCAGATTGCGTGGATGTGTTTTGTGAGGGGGTAGGGTTTTCTCCGGAGCAGTGCCGACGTGTTTTTGAAAGCGCAAGGGCTCACCGCCTGCCTGTGAAGGGACACGTTGAGCAGCTCAGCGATTTGGGTGGTGCCAAACTGGTGGCGGAGTTTCATGGTTGGTCGGTAGACCATATCGAATATTTGCGTCCGGAGGACGTGCCCAGTCTCAAGCCATCGGGAACGGTTGCGGTATTGTTGCCTGGCGCCTTTTATTCGTTAAAAGAGACACAGATGCCGCCTATCCAAGCGTTGCGCGAGGCAGGTGTGCCAATGGCCGTTGCGACCGATTTGAATCCGGGCACATCGCCTCTGGCCTCCTTGCGTTTGGCTATGAACCAGGCGTGTGTGTTATTTGGTTTGACGCCGGAAGAAAGTTTGCGTGGCGTGAGCCAATATGCCGCTCAGGCTTTGGGTTTGGGTAAACAAAAGGGAATATTGCGCATTGGTTTTGACGCTGATCTGGTGCTGTGGAACATCAAGCATCCGAGCGAACTCAGCTACGGTTTCAATCTGGTGAAGCCTGCGGCCGTTCTGCGAAACGGTGCCTGGATATAAGCGTCGCAGAAACCGACATAAAACCATGAGAACGAACACAGGTGATTTAAAAGAGGTGCTCGATGTACACGCCTTTTCAGTCTGAATTATGGCAAGGCCGAACCGATACAGAAGAAGATCGCCCGGCTCCGCGCTGGCATGAAGTGGTCAAAGCATTTGATGAAGATCTTAAGGGGTTGCAACAGGCGCCGGTGGTGCTGGGCTTTTCCTGTGATGAGGGCGTACGCCGTAACAAAGGCCGTACGGGTGCCGCTGATGGCCCCGACGCTTTGCGCAAGGCCCTGGCCGGATTGAGTTGGCAGCCCATTACTTATCTGGGCGCGGAACTGCATGATCACTTGTACGATGCCGGCACAGTGAACTGTGTTGCTGAAGATATGGAAGCGGCGCAACTGGAATATGCTCACCGTCTGGCTCATATCGTTCAGCGAGGTGGCTTGCCAATTGGATTGGGCGGAGGTCATGAAATTGCTTGGGCGAGTTACAGTGGATTGGAAGCGGCCCTGCGTCAACAGGGCAAAGACGTTGCAAACCTGGCCGTATTGAATATTGATGCCCATCTGGATTTGCGCAAACCCGCAGAGCAGGGTTCTTCCGGTACGCCGTTCCGCCAAATCGCCGAGCATCGTGAGTCTCACGGTTGGGAAGTGAACTATGGTTGTTTGGGAGTGAACCCAAGCGCCAATACTCGTGCCTTGTTTGATTTCGCAGCAGACAAAGATGTGTATTGGCGAGCGGATCTGGACTGCACCGAATTGGATTTGCCGGCTATCGATCTGGCTTTACGCGATTTCTTGAGTGATAAATCCGGCTTGTACCTGACGATCTGCCTGGACGCCATTTCCGCGCCTTTTGCACCAGGAGTGAGTGCACCGTCTGCATTGGGCCTATCGCCGAATGTGGTGCTGCGAATCATTCACCAGCTGCGCCAAATGTGCGATGAATTATCTGTGCCGCTGTATCTGGTGGATGTGGCAGAAATGAATCCACGTTTTGATATTGATGGTCGCACCGCCAAATTGGCCGCGCGATTGATTCAGGCCTGTGTAGAGTAAAGAGCAAATCGCTTTAAACGGGAGTTTGCTGCTCGTCAGCGAACTCCTGATTATTCATTCCTTTTTTGACTATTCATTCTCGTCTTCTGGGTAGTCTTCTTCTTCGTCCTCTTCATCATCATCACCATCGGGAATGGCAGCATCAACTACCGCAACTGTACCTTTTACCGCGACTTTACCCACACCAACGACGGTGGAGGCCGCGGCATCGGCAATGGCGACAACGGTACAGCCCTGTATCAGAGAAATGTGAACGAAGAATAAAATAAGCAATAAAAATCGGGAGCGAGTAAACATCATTAAAAGCGCGTAAACCGGTGCAAAAATAGGCCGCTAATACTGGCAGCAACGCAAAGGAAAAACAATGGCCAGATATTAACCTGGCTGTTGCTATCGGCCATTAACTGGCCAATAAAAAAAGTACCCAGACCACCACCAAGAATCATTGCTGTTCCATTGAATATTCCCGAGCCCTGGGCGACCAGATGTTGGGGGAAGAGCGTTTGAACAATCGGGTGTTCACAGGCGGTAAACGCCGTAATGCAGCATACACCCAGTGTAAACCCCATCATCGTGACAAACAGAGAGGCCTGATTAAAAGACAGGAAGAGCGTTAGCCCCCCGAGAAAAAAGCAGATGGCGGCATTGCGTGAACGGCGGCTGGTGCGATCACCGAGCCAGGAAAAGAACAGCAAAGCCAGCAGGGAAAAGACATAAGGAATCGTATTCAAATAGGCCAGATCAGAATACTCCACATCCTGTCGGCTGGAAAGGTAACTGGGCATCCAGTTGCTGATTCCGACGGCAAGCATATTATTGAAAATGCCCATGCATTGTGCCGCGATATAGGCCGGGCTGCGAATTACCTGCCAGAGGGCCTGGCGCTGTTGTGCGCCGGTATTGTCGAAGGCATTTTGCTCCGCTTGCTTTGGCGGATGATCCTGTACGATGAAATACACCAGAGGCAAGCTGAGTACCAATCCTGCAATGGCCAACAGATGAAAACCGCTGCGCCAACCCAATTGGTGCATGACCGGCACGAGCAGGAGTGGGCCGGTCAGAATTGCCATAAACAATCCGGCCATCCAAATTCCTGTCGCGCGACTGCGTTCACGATCCTCGAACCAGTTTTTGGTCAGCTGATTCATCATCGGCACATGAGTACCCTCAGACACGCCCAACAAAATTCGACTGGCAACAAATAACAACAGAATATGACTGAATATTGCGCCGAGAGAGGTAAAAATTGACCATAAAACAATAATGATCAATAAGCTTCGACGAGGACCGAGTTTGGCCGCGAATGGCGTCAGGAATAAATTGGCGAGCCCATAGGCCAGATAAAAACAACTCATCAACAAGCCGCCATAGTACTGCTTGTCGCTCAGGCTCCACTGCATTTCTTCAGCGATCAGGGGCAGAGCCAAACTGATGTTCATACGGTCGAGATAACCGATGTACATCGTAATCATTAAAACAAGAGGAATCCGCCAACGCCCTGGGGATACTGCCTGGGTGGGCAGGGCTGTGCAATTATCTGTAGGGGGAATCTGGGGTGCAGGCATAATGCAGCATCTCAATCGGCAATCCCGCCGGATTTATTGTTATAGGTATTCTATCGACACGCTCTGTTTCTGATCGTTCAAAAGCCCGAGAAATTTACCGAAGTAAATCTCTCAAGCAATTGCGAAGGGCTAAACTGTAATCTTTATCCCGCCAAATGTTAAGTGCTAAACATGCGGTTTACGAATTCGGTGATCAGTTGATCACGAATCTGATGGGGCATCGCATTGAGAAGATTATTGACCTCGTCCATATTTTCCGGTGCCTCAGTGCCATCACCGCCAAACATGGCGGCCAGGTCGCTGAACAACTGCGGACTGGGGTTTTCGAACAGAGCTGCGATTTCTTCGGGCAAATCCACCATCGCCGTTTGCGCATCGTCGGTGTCCAGCTCGGCAACGCAGGCCCGCAGATCCGAAAGGAATTCCCGGAAGCCTGCTAAATTCCCGTGACTGATGGTCAGATGAATATTCGCTGGCGACGCACCAAAGGCAAACTGAGGTTGAATATACCAATTGCGTTTCTTCATTCGTTCGGCAAGCTTGAAGACATCAATTTTATCTGAACTGAACGCCAGCAGATTCATTTTCGAATCCCCCAGTAATTTCAGTTGCGGGATATCGGCAATGGCGCTGCGAATTTCCTCAGAGGCTGACTGGGTTTTCTGCACCAGATCCAGATACCCTTGCTTGCCCAGCTTATTCATAATGGCCCAGCAGGCGGCCACTGGACCGGCGCTCTTGGTCGACATGACGGTCGGGTTAATCACCGAATAGCCACTCCATCCCGACCAGGCGAAATATTGATGGCGGCGCATTAACTGACCGTGCTTATACAAAATGGCCGATGCGCCCTTCGCGGCATACCCGAGCTTGTGAAAGTCCATGGAAATTTGCGTAACGCCGGGAACCGACAAATCAAAGTCACCGGTATCAAAACCCAGCTCATTGGCGAAAGGCAGATACATCCCTCCAACACAGCAGTCAACATGGAAAAGCAGATCATGCTTTAAGGCAATTTCGCCCAACTCACGTATTGGGTCGATGACCCCGTGGGCGTATGAAGGGGCTGACGCGACCATCATAATCGTATTCGCAGTAACGGCTTCTGCCATCGCAACGGGATCGGCTGTAAAACTCACCGGGTCGACCGGGATGACTACGGGTTTAACATCGAAATAATGGCAGGCTTTAAAGAACGAGGCATGCGCCGTCTCAGGAAGCAGCAACTCTGGCAGGCTAATCTCAGGTTTATTTTCACGGGCATAGTCACGCGCGGTCTTCACCGACAGCAGCAGACTTTCTGTACCGCCACTGGTAAATGTCCCTTCGGCTTCTTCACCACCGTTCATGAGCTCAATGGCCATGCGCAGAACATCTTTCTCCAGCTCCATGGCAGACGGGAAGGTGGTTGGGTCCAGACCATTTTCGGTCAGGTACATATTGAAAGCGTCCTTGAGCAACGCCATCGCTTCTGGTCCGGCATCATAGACATAGGAGAACACCCGGCCCTCACGCCAATTCAAATCCTTATTCTGACGTTCCTTCAGTTCTGCGAGAAGATCGTCGCTGTCACGGCCCTGTTGGGGAAATGCTGATGTATCGCTCATTGGGTCAGTCCCATATTATTCACCCTGTTGGTACCATGGTACCAACAGGGTGAATAATAAGACAAGTCAAATGGGGGAAGTGATCATTGGTTTGTGATGGATTTCTGTCGGGCTTTTGAATTGGAGGTCTTGGCGTTTGCAGAGCCGGGTGTTGGGGCCTGAATTCGAGGGCTTCGGAGGCAGGACGCCGGAGTAGAGCTACAGGGACGTACTTGTGCGTCCCTCGAATTCAGGCCCCAACACCCGGCTCGGTCTCAGTGCCACCAATTTTCTTCATTGGGTTGTTGCTTATCCCTTGACCAGCACCCGCACCCCCGTTAGTATGGCGGCACTTTCATCCAGAGAGTGGCATTTCGCCATCGCCAACCTGCCAACTTGGGCAAGGTGGTTGCTGAGAAGGAACGACATACGAGCGTTCCCAGCGATGAGGCTAGCCGATAAGCAAGAACAAAATTGTTCTGCAATCGCTAGCAACAAAGCAAGGCTACAGGCATAACGAATATCGAGCCCTCACTGGACGTGTTAACAACACCCAACCATTGAGGGCTTTTTTGTGGCTGACTGTTTGAACAACGCGTTCAACCCGAAACGTAACTCCGACCAATACGCCGAACCGCGAATGTGAAGCTCCATGAGAGAACTTTACCGGGCCGTAGCGGCCCATCGCGACGCGTATTATCAGGAGACAAGCCATGACAAAGGCAATCGATTTTTGGGTTCGACCCAACAGCCCCTATTTGGGCATATCCCCCGAACGATGTGTGCAACAACTGCATCGCCAGAACTGTTTCAAAACCGGCGTGTTGATACATGACAAACTGTATCTGTACCTAACCGACGGAAAAATTCCAGGACGCAAAGGGACCATCTACGCCGTGATCGCGTATAATCCCCAGAGCAAAGAAACCCTTTGGCAAAATAACTACCCATGCTTGGAAGAGGCCCTGGAGCAATGCCAACAGCAAGTGAATGCACTGAGCTTGCAGACTCCCTGTCAACAAAACGAGGCCCAAGGCAACGCGGCTTAACACAGATACCGCAACGTGGCGTAAAACAAACGCAAGCGCACAACACGGGTCGCCCGCAATGAACACCATGCAGCGTTACCTGGGGGTTGTCGGCAGTGCCTCTTTTGCCAATGGAGTGCAAGTGGTGCTGTTGCCCTGGCTGGCACTGCTGAGCCTGAATTCCTCTGCACAGGAACTGGGCTGGGTTCAAGCAAGCGTACTGTTGCCCAGCTTGTTACTGATGCTGGTCGGAGGCGTGCTCGCCGATCGTTACCCCAGCGTAAAATATCTCGCCGGATTGTATGCCGCGCTTGCCTTAGCGCATTTTTCCCTGCTCGGATTATTGCACGCCAAAAACCTGCAACTGCCCGCATTGATCATCTACGGCATGGTGATAGGCGCCATCAATGCTTTTATTCAACCACTGCGCGAACGCTTACTGGCTAATGTCTCCAACACCAGCGTACAACGTTCCGTAAGTTGGGCGAGTTTTTTTCAATACAGCCTGCAAGCCAGCGGCGTACTATTGGCCGGGCAACTCGATCAAATTGGCATTGGCCCTGTGCTGGCGTTGCAGGTATTGGCATTACTCGTCGCAGCGGCATTGTGTTTAAGTCTGGGCGAAGTCAAAGCCAAGCGTTTTGAACTGGCAGCCTGGTCCTATGGATTAGCTTACTGCTGGCGCAATAAAATCACCCGCAACCTGACGGTACTGGTCGCCTTTAATGGCTTCCTGCACATCGGAGCGTTTGTTGTTGTATTGCCCTTGCTGGTTCGGGATGTGTATCAACGCAGCGCCGATTTTTATGCCTGGCTGCAACTCAGTTTTGTTTTGGGCACCATTATTGCCACCATGGGATTGATACGTCGGGCGGAAGTACAGCGACCCGGCCGAGCCTTGTACCTTTGTGTGTTCTACGCCGCCTTAATCATGTTGGCCATCAGCGCGGGGCCATTATTAAGAGGCCTGTTTATTCTGGTCTTTCTTTGGGGGCTTCTGACGGGAGTGTCCGCAAGTCTCGGCCGAAGTTTAATGCAAAGCCAGGCTCCACAATCCTTGCGTGGACGTTTGCTGTCGATTTACCAACTGGCCCTGTTTGGTTCAGCGCCATTGGGCGCGATTGCCGCCGGTTATGGCGCCGAGCACTTTGGTTTGCAAATTGTTTTACAGGTATCTGCAGGCGCGAGCATTTTGTTGTTTGTATCCGCGTATTTTCTGAAAAGTTTGTGGGCCGTTGAGCAAAGTACGAATAAAAATCCAGACCCCGAGAATTCGGCGCCTTAAGCTCAGTAACTTCTTAAAAAGAATTAAATCTGCCCACGAAACGCAATCAAGCTCGCCGTCACGGCGACGTTTAGAGATTCCACCTGATTGTTCATTGGAATGGCCAACATCTTATTGCAGCGTTCGCTGACTACATCACTCACGCCATGGGTTTCATTCCCCAAGACAAAAATATTGGCGGTGTCGCTAGGTACATCTTTCAGTTGAGCGTTGGCGTGGGATGAAAGTCCGTAGACATCGGCGGGATGCTGGTCATTCTGTCGGAAATCTTCCAGGCAGCGGTGCAACTGTTTGCAGCGCAAAATTCGCGTGCGGAACAGGGTGCCGGTGCTGGCCTTGATGACAAGCGCATCGAGTTTGGCGCAGCCTTTTTCAGGAATGATCAAACCGTCGACAAAACCCGCGCAGACCGAACGAATAATCATGCCCAGGTTTTGCGGGTTGGTGATGCTGTCGACCGCAAGCAGTTGATAATTCGATCTGGGAGGATTGGCCAAGAAGTCTTTGTAGTTGCCATAGGCCTGGCAAATCAGATCGGCTGCAACCCCCTGATCCTGCTTGGCGTTTTTCGAGATGCGCGAGAGGCCCTGGCGATCGTGATAAACAATTTCGGCTCCACGAGCATTGGCCAGCTGAATAATCTCTTCCACAATGCCGTCATTGCGATTGCTTTTTGCCAGATGCAAACGATGCAAATCGACGCTGTTGTCTTGCAAAGCCTCCAGAACTGGCTTGCGTCCAAAGATGGTCAGCAGGCTATCGAAGAAGCGTTTACGTTCGAGATACTCAGGGCTGTCGTTTTGATTCATAACATCGAAAAGCATGTGCGGTTTTGGAAAGGGCGCAGTATACCGGCATTGCGGTTAAAACTGACAGTTTCTTGGCCCTTGCCGATGATTTTCTGATTTTGAGCTGGAACGGGGTGCAGCCGCCGTAAAAAGCCGGTATGTTTGCTCTTCACATAATTTATTACTGTCCATTGCCACCATTCATAAAATTTATAAGGGGCTATTTCATATGAACATTATCAAGCGGGAAGATATCGAATCGGTTGTCGGTCAGGTTTCCGAGCCCAGCCCATGGCACACCATCACCCAGGATCAAATCAATGTCTTCGCTGACTGCACTCTGGATCACCAGTTTATTCACGTCGATCCGGAAAAGGCCAAGCAAACCCCATTTGGTACCACCATCGCCCACGGCTTTTTAAGCTTGTCCATGTTGTCGCATTTTGCCGAGAGTTGTGGCTTCGTGATGGAAGGCACACAGATGGGTGTGAACTACGGCTGTGATAAAGTGCGTTTTCTGGCCCCGGTAAAGGTGAACAGCCGAATTCGTGGTGTGGCGAAACTGCAATCCATCGAAGAGAAGCACCCCGGCCAGTTTATGATTAAATCCGAGTACACGGTTGAGATTGAGGGCGAAGATAAACCCGCCTTGATTGCCGAGTGGATTGCCATGGTATTTGTTGCCTAAAGGCAGTAGAGAAAACAGTTTTGACAATTGCTGGAACGAGGAAGAGCAATGAGTGTTGATTTTAGCGGCCGCGTGGCCATCGTAACGGGTGCTGGCAACGGCTTGGGTCGCAGCCATGCATTGGAACTGGCCAAGCGCGGCGCCAAGGTCGTTGTCAATGATTTGGGTGGCGCACGTGATGGCACTGGCGCGTCCAGTGCTGCGGCCGATGAAGTGGTGAATCTGATCACCGAAGCGGGTGGTGAGGCTTTTGCCCACGGTGCCAATGTCGCCAAGTTTGATGAAGTGGAAGATATGGTCAAACAGGCCATGGAGCGTTGGGGTCGTGTTGATATTCTGATCAACAACGCGGGTATTCTGCGTGACAAATCCTTCAGCAAAATGGCGCTGGCTGACTTTCAGCTGGTGATGGATGTCCATCTGATGGGCACAGTGAACTGCTGTAAAGCGGTTTGGGAAATCATGAAAGAGCAGCAGTACGGCCGCATTGTTATGACCACTTCATCGAGCGGCCTCTATGGTAACTTTGGTCAGACCAACTACGGCGCGGCCAAGATGGCGGTCATCGGTTTGATGAATACGCTGGTACTTGAAGGTCAGAAATACGATATTCGCGTGAATGCTCTGGCACCAACCGCCGGAACTCGCATGACCGAAGACCTGATGCCGGAAGAAATCCTGGCTATGTTGAAACCGGAATCGGTTACCGCAGGTGCACTGACACTGGTGACAGACGATGCGCCGAACAAGTTTATTCTGTGCGCCGGTGCTGGCGGTTATGCCGCTTCCAAGATTGTCGAAACTGAGGGTATCTTCCTGCCGGAATCCGAGCAGAATCCTGAGGCCGTATTGGCCCAGTGGGATGCCGTGGTTGCCAGTGACGGAGACCGTGAACTGGAGAGCGGCGCCAAACAAAGTGAGAAGTTCCTCACAAAAGCCATGCAGGCTTTACAGGGGGCCTAAGTCCAAAATACAGCTAAGTGTTTGACCCCTCTCGAAAAACCGGCGGAAGTGCATTTCGCCGGTTTTTTTATTAAGGTTTTTCCTGTGTAACTTAACCCGCTATTCTTTCGTCTAATCGTAGGTAATAACCCATTTGGCTCATAGGGGCTTCGGGTCATGCTATGGTTAATCTCCAAATTCATATTGTGGGGGCAGTATGCGAATAACAGGAAGCAAGGTTGCTCGTTGGAAGCAGCCCATAATGATCAGTGCCGTATTACTCATGGGTACGGCTGGTATTGCACATTCCAAAGCCTTGGACAGTGGCAGCGATGCCCCCAACGCGTTGGCGATGACGCATGTTGAAACCCAGTGGCAACAGCAAGTCGGCCCGCAGTTCTGGCAGACAGGTTCTATCATGGGCGGAAGTGCCTATGCGGAGCGCAGCAAGCCAATGTCGCTGTCCATGTTTTCAGTCAGCAACGCCACCCAAAGTCAGGCTATGGCCTACAGTGCATCGGCACTCAGTATTGCCTTTGATTTTGCGCCAAAGCGTTGTGAAGATCGCCGTTTGATCCAGTGGCCAGCACCTGGGCATTGGGGCGACCTGGCGCTCATCCGCAATGCGGCATTTTCCGGAGACTGGGCGGAAGTGTTGAGTTTGTCGCTGGCGCAGATCAGAGCGATTCCAAATTATTCCTCGGTTTTGGCTGAGCACATTAACCTGATTGCCAATCGCCATCTTGAGTTTCTGGTGGACTACAAACGTCGGCTGTTGAGTTTTGTCTGGCCATAAACAACTGAGTTAGGACGCAAACCTCAGCGCAACACATACTGGCCCATATACAAAAAAGCCCGACGATAATGTCGGGCTTTTTTGTTAAGAGCGTTAGCAAAATACGCTTAAGGGTTTACTCCCTGTTTTTGCGCTTCCAGCTTGCGGCGATACTTGGACTGAATCACGTCCACAATCACCAGCACCGTTACCGAGAAGTAGAAGGTTGCTTTGGACATTGGCTCAACAGCGTGACCAAAGAGCTTCAGATGCGCTTCATGGCCACCTTCACCCAGCAGCACAACACCAACAATCAACAAAATAAATAAACCCAGCACTTCGTACTTGCGATTCTTTTGAATAAATTCAGTTACCCGATCCGCGAGCAGGTACATGGCGGCACCGGAAACCAGAATCGCGACCGCCAATACCGCAAAGACATCGGTAATCGCCAGGGCAGAAAGAATCGAATCGAAGCTGAAGATCAGGTTCATAAAGACGATCATGGCCGTCACTTTCATGGCTGAGCTGGCGGTACGTTCGCTGTGCTCGCTGGCTAAATCGTCAATGGACAACAAATGGAAAATCTCTTTGACCGCCGTATACATAATAAAGGCGCCGCCAAAGAGAAATACAATCGTGGCGAAATTAAAGGACCCTTCAATCACACCGGTCCATTGAATATCAAAGAAGGGTTCGGTCAGTGAGGAGATCAGTTTGATCATCACAAACAGCAATATGACTCGCAAGGCAACCGCGATAATAATGCCCCAACGTCTTACAGCCGCTTGTTGAGCTGCTGGTGCGCGTTGGGATTCAATGGAAATGTACAAAAGATTGTCAAAGCCCAGTACGGCTTGGAGAAAGATCAATACCGCCAGATTGGCGAAATTTTCGACGCTTAGAAGTTCGGCCATGAAAACATCCTGATGTTTTACGGTTTATTGTGGGGAGCTATTGTAAATAGCCTAATGCATGCTGGCTATACATTGGCTTAACCGATTGGGCTTGCCAGGTATTTGCCTTGATAACTGGCGCTGGGGCTTTGTTGATCCAGCTTGTTTACGGGATAGATATCGACGCTGACGGTCACTTTGGCTTTGGGCTCCTGCGACAGGGTGTTGCAAAAAGTTTGGTAATCCTGTGCGTCAATTCGAGCCACACTGTAAAAATCCTGCTCAATGGAGGCGGTGAAACGTTGCTCACTGTGGTAGACCACGACCTGAGCGGGCCTGCCCAGATGCCGGCTCAACAGTGTCACCAAACTCCAGCCCGAGAGGGTGGCCAGAGTCGCAATGCTGCCACCAAAGGCGGTTTGCTTGTCATTAATATTGGGTGCGAGAGGCAGGTCGGTAATGAGTTCAGCGCCGAGTTCCGGTGCGCAATTGAAGTGTCGGAATGCGAATCCCATGTGTTGGCTTAGGGGAATGTCCCGATGAATTTCGCGGGTGAAGGCATCTAATGGCATTACTTTTTAACTCGATAGGGGTCTCGGTCGCCAAAAACCGGCAGGCCCCAATGCCAGTATATGGCGGCCAGCCGCAGACAGAAAATAAAACTCATGGAGGCTGCCATACTGAGTAACTGACTGAGCCCCAGTATCTGCAACACAATGTAGGCGGCACTGCCCAGAATGCACACCGTGGCGTAAAGCTCTTGCTTCAAGATCATCGGTGTATCCTGCACCAGAACGTCACGCAACATACCACCGGCGACGCCGGTAAAGGTTCCCATGATAACGGCAATTAAATAGCTGACCCCGACATCCAGTGCTTTTTGCGTGCCGACAATAACAAAAAATGCGAGGCCCAATGCATCTGCGGTTAACAGCACCCGCTTGGGCAGGTCGCCATAGATGCGCAATACAATAACGGTAAAAAAGGCGGCAGCAGCGATGGTGTAAAACACGCTGTTGTCCTGAATCCAGAATACCGGAACGTCCAACAAAATATCTCTTAGGGTTCCGCCACCAATGGCGGTTAATGAGGCGAGCACCAAAACCCCGAAACCATCAAGTTGTTTACGATGCGCCAATAGTGTTCCAGAAGCGGCAAACACGGCAATGCCCAGAAAATCGAATATTGCGAACCAGAGTTGGCTTGTCATTCTTCAAATATTCCACGTAACTTTTGAAGTTTAGCGTTTAGCTCTTCGCTGTTGTCCCGTTGCAACGCCAGACGAGTAGTGTACTTTGCCATATCACGGTAAAGCTCTGCCAGTTCCGAGTCGGTATCGTTCAGAGCTTGCCATTGAGCACTGACAAAATCATGATCACCACGCGCAATTGGGCCGGTGAGGGCGGTGGCCGGGCCCTGTTGGCGAATGTTTTCCAGAGTACCTGACAGCAGTGGTTGCAACAGAGTGTCCGCCAGCTTTTGATCGATACCTGCAGCGGCAAACGCCTGATAACTGGCCTCCATCAGCGGGGCAAGATAATTGCAGGCAATGACTGAGCCAGCATGATAGAGCCACTTATTGCCCTCAATCCTAAAACATTGTCCGCCAATATTTTCAAAAGCGGGTCGCAAGATGTTAAGTGCATTCTCATCACCCTCACAGGCACAATGGCTGCCAGCAAATTGAGTGACGGATTGTGCGGGGCGGGCAAAACTGTGTAAGGGGTGAATGCTGGCCGTGAATGCGCCTTGCTGTTTTAAAAGGGTGAGTTCGTCACTGGACAAAGCCCCACTGCAATGAAAAACAATATCGCCTGGGCGAATCGTATGTTTGAGTTTTTCACAGGTATTGGCGAAGGCGCTGTCCGGTGTCGCAATTAACCAGATATCGCAGGGATGTAACTCTTCAAATGTGTTCGCGCATATTGCGGATTCGGCACCAATAAAGTCCCTGGCTTCCAGGCAAGACTTTGCGCTGCGGCGATAAATTTGCTCAAGCTTGAAACAGGCCTGATCGTGCCACAGTTTTGCAAGTGTTTGCCCAAGGCGGCCGGCACCGATAATTGAAAGGGAGGCGGGCATAGAAAAGGGATCTCTTTGACGATCAATAAATGACGCCATTATAGAGTGCCCGAGAGTAGGCGTCAGCCGGGGCCGCCCAGTTGTGCCTGGAAATGGCCCGGCTCAGTGTCTGTTTTGAGTCAAAACACTCGAAAACAATCAGTGGCTTTCAAGTAAGGCTTTCAGCACATGTTTACGACTGATCAAACCGATCAGTTTGCCGTTTTTAACGACGGGGTAGTTTTTGGGCTTGCCGCTCATCATCACTTCAGCCAATTCGATGATGCTCGTGCCCGGGTCTACGGTAACCGGGTTGCTGAACATCACGCTGGTGACGCGGAGGGGGGCCTCCTGATAGAAGGAACCGTTCAGCATATCTTTCATACAGTCGTGCTCGGAAACAAAACCCACAACCTGTTGTTGCTCATCCACCACCGGGGCGCCTAACACTCCGGCAGACAGCAAGCTGTCCACGGCTTCGCGAATGTTCGCGGTATGGGGAATCGCATGTGGATCGTGGTCCATAAAATCGGCGATGGTTAAGCTTTTGACGGCCAATTCCATAATCAGCTCCTTTTGCCGGAAATGGGAAACGAGCCGGGCCTTCACTGTCTGCAGTTGGCTACAGGCTGGGCTCTAAGTCCATATTAGACCTCGCCAGCACAGTCTACAAGTCTATATTAGAGGGTTCTGATTTGTATCAGGTGAAGCGTCGACAGAGATTTAACGGGTTGGAAGTAGAGGGTTCAGGAGTAGAGCGCTCAAGAAAAGCTATGGCCAGCGACGGAAGTCGCTGGCGAGAATATCGAGCAAGCCATTAGTGGCTAAAGACCTTTGGCCTAAGAGGCTTCTCCCTGACAAATGTCGCGATAGCGTGATACCACATGGGCCATGCCCATGGTCAGGGATTCAACGGTTAAACCATGGCCGATAGAGACTTCCTGTAAACCCGGTACGCCGCAGTATTTATCCAGGTTCTGCAGATTAAGGTCGTGGCCGGCGTTGATGCCAAGCCCGACTTCCAGTGCGGTTTCAGCGGCGCGGCAGTGAGCTTGAAAAATGTCTTCCAAATCGGCGCTTTGCTGTTTAAAGGCCCAGGCATAGGGGCCGGTGTAGAGTTCAATGCGATCGGCACCGACTTGCTTGGCGAGTTTAATTTGCTCGACATCCGGGTCCATAAACAAACTGACACGAATGTCTCGGCTTTTCAGTTTAGCGATTAACGGAGCGAGTTTGTCGCCACTCTGACGAAGGTCGAAACCGTGATCCGAGGTGAGCTGCTCATTACTGTCCGGCACCAGGGTGCACTGATCCGGTTTGTGCTGTTCCACCAGAGGAATAAAACCGGGGTAATCGCCCAGGTCTTCAGCGAAGGGATTGCCTTCGATATTAAATTCAATGTCATCAATATCGCGAACAAGGTCACCTAAACGGGCCACGTCATCGGGGCGAATATGGCGCTGATCCGGGCGTGGGTGAACGGTGAGGCCATCGGCGCCGTTTGCCAGGCAGATTTTTCCAAATTCTACCGGGTCTGGATAATTCCCTTCGCGGGAATTTCGAAGCAGGGCGATTTTGTTCAGGTTTACGCTAAGGGCAACGGCCATAATGTTTGTCTCATTGTTCGAGTGCAGGCAGATCATCAATCGCCCAGCTAAAAAATAATGGGAAAATTATGCGCCCAAGTGATTGTGCTCGCAAGTTATGAAAATAATTGTCTCTGTTAAGCCGAGGTTGAGAATTCTTCGTTAGACTCTTAATCTTTGGGGTAACTCATTCGGGTTATACGGCGATTCAGAATCCTATCCGCACAAGGTATGTATGCCAGAAAGAAGCAGCAGAACAAACGGTAGCCGAATTGATGCCAATCAGTTGCCGGAGATGATGCAACAGGAAGTGGAGTTATATCTCGATACCCTATGGATGGAAAAGGGGCTCAGCGAAAACAGTTTAAGTTCCTATCGACGGGACCTGTTAAGCTTTTCTCTGTGGCTGCATAGCGAAAAATCATCCGATAGCTTGTTGAGCGCGACACCGGAATGGGTACAGGGGCATTTGGCCTGGCGCCTGGAGCAGGGTTTGAGTGCCCGCTCGACAGCGCGGTTCATGTCTTGTCTGCGAGGTTTTTACAATCTCCAACAGCGGGAAAATCGGGTTTCCGAAAACCCCATTGCCCTGATTGAGAACCCCAAACTTCCCAAGGGGTTGCCGAAATCCCTGAGCGAAGAAGACGTTGATCATCTGCTGGCTGCTCCCGACGTAGAAGACGCCGTAGGCTTGCGCGATCGGGCCATGCTGGAATTGTTGTATGCCTGTGGTTTGCGGGTCAGCGAGCTGGTGGGCTTAAGCGAAAGCCAGGTCAATCTGCGCCAGGGCGTGATCCGGGTTTTTGGTAAGGGCAGCAAGGAGCGCCTGGTGCCCATGGGCGATGCCGCGATTCACTGGTTGCAGCGTTACATTGATGAAGGGCGTGGCCTGTTGCTGAAAGGCCCTTGCGATGTGCTGTTTCCGAGCAACCGGGGCCAGCAAATGACTCGCCAGACCTTTTGGCATCGAATTAAACATTGGGCCAAAGTGGCCTGTATCGACAAACCTTTGTCACCGCATACTTTACGTCATGCATTCGCCACCCACTTGCTGAATAACGGCGCTGACCTTCGAGTGGTGCAGCTGCTGCTTGGGCACAGCGATCTATCCACCACGCAAATCTACACCCATATTGCCAAGGAGCGTATGAAAGCGCTGCATGAGCAACATCACCCCCGCGCCTGATTTGCTCCCTGGTATCCATCGGGAAATTTGCATCGCCCGGCAATCAAGGGGAACCTTTTGGCGTTAACAGGGTAGAAGCAAATAGGTGTGACGGTTCGCAAGCCGCATAACTTTAGTCTTATGTGAGGGATTTGTGAGACTAGCATGGGTATAATGCCAGCCGTTTAAGGAATTCAGTCAGATGCCGCTGTGTGATTATTGATCACGTTAACGGCGCGGCATTTCAGGAAAAACAGTTAAAAGTGAGTGACACAGTGAGCTTGATGAAATCTTCGATCAAAAAAGTCGGTCAATACGCCTTATTGGCCGCCATGGGTTTTGGATTGGCTATGGGCGCCCAGGGTCAGTCGGCGGAATTGATGGCTGTCGACGAGAAGGTAAAAGCCAAAATTACCGAGAACATGGGTAAGTCGGTTCCAGGTTTTGCCATTCAGCACATCAGTCGCACACCCGCTGAAGGGCTGTATAGCGTGCAGGTTGAGCAGGGCCCGAAAGTGTTTATCAACGCGGACGGTACCTTCATCATTAATGAGCAGGGCCAGGCCATTGTTCCTGAGAATGGCAGTTTTGTTGCCTGGATGGACCCGGTTGAGCGTCGTCTTGAAGAAGAAATTCAGCGCATGGCCAAAACCACCTTGAACAAAATCCCGGAAGACGAAATGATCGTCTACCCGGCAAAGGGTGAGAAAAAAGGCCAGATCTTTGTATTTACCGATGTGGATTGTGGTTTCTGCGTGAAGCTTCATCGCCAGGTACCTCAGATGAATGAGATGGGCATTGAAGTTCGCTATCTGGCCTTCCCGCGTTCTGGCCCTGTTGGTGCCTCTGCCGATAAGCTGGCACGAGCTTTCTGTGCAGAAGACCGAGGTAAAGCCCTCACCGAATTGAAAAATGGTGGTGGCCTGGAGCGTGAAGTCTGCGCCGAGCATCCTATTCAGGAGCATCTGAAACTGGTACGTGCTTTTGGTTTGCGTGGTACCCCGGGTATTTTCCTGCAGGACGGCACCAAGATTTCTGGCTATCGCAGCGCAGAAGAGTTGGCGACACTGCTGAAAATCTAATTGTCTGAAGGCTCCCCGGTTGCCTCCGGGGAGCTTTTCCCTTCTTCCCAGCTGGTTTTTCGCCAGTCTTCAATCGAATTTTTCCTGTCTTTTTCAAGTCGATTGCGAGCCGCACAGTCTGTGGTTTGACAGCCTCCGGTAGGGCAAGTATTGTTCTCATCTTTTGCCCCAAACGCCACTCAAGAGCGTTGTGCAAAGCGCCTTCGGGCAAACCGTAAGCAATCAGCGAGGAAACCATTTTGAAACCGGTAAAAGTTGGACTCTGTGGTCTGGGCACTGTTGGCAGTGGCACTTTTAATGTTTTACAGCGCAATCTGAATGAAATTAGCGCACGCGCCAGCACCCCGATTGAGTTAAGCCATATTGGCGCACGCCGGGATAATCCTGCCTGTGACACCACAAACTATCAGCTCAGTCGCGATATTTTCGCTGTGGTTGATGATCCTGAAGTGGACATTGTTGTTGAATTAATTGGCGGCACTACCGTTGCAAAAGAGCTGGTCGAAAAGGCCATTGCCAATAAAAAGCATGTGGTTACTGCCAACAAAGCTCTGATCGCCGAGTTTGGTAATGAACTGTTTGCCAAAGCTCAGGAGCAGGGCGTATGCATTGCCTATGAAGCGGCCGTTGCTGGCGGTATTCCTATTATTAAAGCCATGCGTGAAGGCTTGGCGGCCAACCATATCGAATGGCTGGCCGGCATTATTAACGGAACCGGTAACTTTATTCTTACCGAAATGCGAGACAAAGGTCGCGACTTTGCGGATGTTCTGAAAGAAGCTCAAGAGCTGGGTTACGCCGAAGCCGATCCGACGTTTGATGTGGAAGGCATCGACGCGGCTCACAAGCTGGTGATTCTGGCTTCCTTGGCGTTTGCTATGCCTTTGCAATACGACAAGGTTTTCTGTGAGGGCATTAGCACTGTTCAGCCCGTTGATGTGAAATACGCAGAAGAGTTGGGTTACCGCATCAAGCATTTGGGAATTGCTCGCCGTCGCGATGAAGGCATTGAGCTGCGCGTACATCCTACTTTGATTCCTCACAAGCGCTTGATTGCCAATGTTGATGGTGTGATGAACTCGGTACTGGTTCAGGGTGAGGCCGTTGGCCCAACCCTCTATTACGGTGCCGGTGCTGGTGCTGAACCAACGGCTTCAGCGGTGATAGCCGACATCGTTGATGTGGCCCGTGCGATCTCCAGCAATGCGGCTACTGTTCCTGCTTTGGGTTTCGCACCTGAGTATTTGCAGGATCATGTGATTCTGCCGATCGATGCTGTTGAAACCGCTTACTACCTGCGCATGTCTGCCCTGGATAAGCCCGGTGTGATGAATCAGATTACTCAGATCCTGAGCAATGCCGGCGCCAGTATCGAGGCTCTGATTCAGAAAGAGCGTGAGTCGGAATCCCAGGATCATGTCGATGTGGCTCTGCTGACCAACAGCGTTCTGGAAGCAGATATGAAATCCGCTATCGAGCAGATTGAAGCACTGGACAGCATCTCCGGCCAGGTCAGCCGCATTCGTATGGAAGCTCTTGGCTGATTGGTCGAGAGCTGGTTTCGTCGATAAGGTCACAGGCAAAGCTGGAGCGCACGAACTCTGGCTTTGTCCAGCCCTTCAAATCCGTTAAACTTGCGGATCTAATTATTACACTAAGGCCTCTTCAAGGGGCTCCAATAGCAATATAAGAGTGGCATGGCCGCTCGCATCACGATAGGAAACATCCCGTGAAATACATCAGTACGCGTGGGCAGGCACCTGCGCTAAGCTTTGAAGAAGCGATCCTGACTGGTTTGGCCAGTGATGGTGGCTTATACGTTCCTGAATCTCTCCCGAGTTTTTCAAAAGAAGAAATTGCCAGCTGGGCCGGCTTAAGCTATCAGGAGCTGGCCTTTAAGATCATCGAACCCTTTGTGGCCGGTGACATTCCTTCCGAAGATCTAAAAGGCATCATTGAGCGTGCCTACAGCAGTTTCCGTCATGAAGCGATTGCTCCGATGGTTCAAACCGCCCATAACGAATGGGTGCTGGAGTTGTTCCAGGGGCCGACCTTGGCCTTTAAAGATTTCGCCCTGCAGTTTCTTGGGCAGTTGCTGGATTACGTTCTGAACAAGCGTCAGCAAAAAGTTGTCGTAATGGGCGCAACCTCCGGCGATACCGGTTCGGCGGCGATCGAAGGTTGCCGTCGCTGCCAGCATATCGATATTTTTATTCTGCATCCGCATCAACGAGTGTCCGACGTTCAGCGCCGTCAGATGACCACTGTGTTATCGGATAATGTGCACAATATTGCACTGAAAGGTAACTTCGATGATTGCCAGAACATGGTGAAAGCCAGTTTTGCGGATCAGAGCTTTCTGCCGGAAGGCCGTCAGTTGGTTGCCGTAAACAGCATCAACTGGGCGCGCATCATGGCCCAGATTGTGTACTATTTTTATGCCGGTCTGGCCTTGGGCGCACCTCATAAAGATGTGGCTTTTTCCGTGCCCACAGGTAACTTCGGCGATATTTTTGCCGGTTACCTGGCCAGTAAAATGGGCTTGCCGGTCGATCAGCTGATTGTTGCGACAAACAGCAACGACATCTTGCATCGCTGTTTGTCAAGCAATGATCACAGTAAAAAAGAGCTGGAGCACACGCTGTCCCCAAGTATGGACATTATGGTGTCCAGTAACTTCGAACGCTTGCTGTTTGATTTGTATGGTCGCGATGGGGCAGCAATTCAGCAGTTAATGGACGATTTTAAATCCGGTTCCATGACCTTAAGCGATGAGGCCTTATCCAAGGCATCCGAATTGTTCAGCAGTTATCGTCTGGATGATGATGGTATGATCGAAACCATCGCCAAGGTATATGACAGCACGGAATATTTGTTGGACCCCCATACCGCCATCGGTTTGGCCGCTGCTCGCTGTGAGCGTCGCCGCCAGGATATTCCTATGGTGTGTTTGGCTACTGCTCATCCGGCGAAATTCCCGGAAGCGGTAGAAAAGGCCATTGCCGGTATGCAGCCACCTTTGCCGCATCATATGAACGATCTCTTCGAGCGCGAAGAACGTTATGAGGTTCTGAGTAACGATATGGGGCTGGTGCAGAGTTTTGTGCAAAAGCACAGCCGTTAACGGGCGCTGCAAACCCATTCTCTTGATACCCATGGTTTTGGTATAAATTATTGTGGTATCCAAAAGGCTCCTTCGGGAGCCTTTTTTGTATTTAAAAAACGATCAAAATTTTCAGGTGTGTGTCTGCGAATTTCGGTAATGAATCGCGTTTCCATAGATACCGTATATGAATCGGATAACGAGTATTGCGGCAAAGAAATCAAACAGGAATCCTCTTCCTGCGGCGAAATCACCCATTGGAATGCCCAGAGAAATTGGGGGTGGCAGCTGTAGCCAGGCCCATTCACCTATTGGGCGAAACACAATGCTTAAGCAGGGTGGTAACCCAAATATATAGGCGGCGGCTTTAGCTCGCCAAAAATGGTAAGCGGCCAGTGAACAGCAGATGGGGAATAGCAGAGTATATATGGCAATGTCGGCTATGGGGCTGCCGGAGCTTTCATTGGTCAAAATAACCACGCTGATAAGCGCACAAGCCAGAAAGTAAAAGGACATTCCGCGATGAAACATAATTTCTCAACTGATCTAGGAATTCAAAATAGTGGTGGCAATTTCCGAACCGGGCAAGCCCGAGCCGGCAATGCTCAAAATGATAAAAATAAACGCGCCCACCGTGAGCAGGTACCAAACCAGTGAAAACAAGACACCGTAGCGGTCCATGGGTGTCACGGTTTGATGTTTAAATTCCTTCCAGCTGAAAACCAGATCCACTGCGCCGATTATCACAAAAAAGCCCAGAAGGGCGAGGCCCAGCTGCAAGCTGAGTGCAAACATCCCGGCCGATATAATCATCAAGCCTAAATAAGGTAAATAAGATCGCCCGGAAAACACCATCGCTTTTACGACTTGTCCGCCATCCAGCGGCAGCACCGGTAATAAATTAAAAATATTGATCAGTGCGCTGATGGACGCGACCAGTCCAATGAAATGATTTTCAGTGATCAGATAAGCAAGGTAAAACACCACGCTCATAAGTAAACCAAAGCAGGGCCCCATCATGGCAATAAATACCTGTTGCCAATGGCTGCTGGCTTTATCACCTACCGCGACACCGCCGACAAATGGAATCAAATACATGCCTTTGGTTTTCATTCCGGTACGCTTCATGGCCCAGAGATGGCCGTACTCATGGAAACAGATAACTGCAATCAGGACGAGAGCGAATTGCCAACTGAACATAATGCTCCAGCCTGCCAGGGCAGAGCCCGCGAGTAGCACTTTGACGGCCTTGGCGCTCTTGAACAACTTAAACGCCAGGCCGATTAAACCGATGGTATGGCCCCGGCTTTGCTCGGGTTGTTCCTCTACGGAATCGACAATATCTTCTGGCAATTTTTGCTCGCCGTCATGAAGTAAGTCGTCGTCACGGAGCAAAAAATATTTGCAGATATTCTGACCGGGAAATATCTGGTAGCGAACCACCAGATTTCCCAATTCCGGATGACCCAGTTGGTATTCTGCGCGGCTTTGGAGAAGGCGCTCACTTTCCAGCGGCTCCCCATTGACGGATAACACTTCCCGGCCGTCTTGCGAGCGTAGCAGCTTGAAACTCAGGGCGTCGTAATCCAATTCAAAGATCAAGTGGGCGTTTAAGGGGTGTTCTTCATTCATCAGGCAGGCTCGGCTTTACTCATTTGTGTCTTTGCTTTTGTGTTGCAGGCTGGCGGCGTTGTCTTCCCAGTTTTGACCATCGAAGGCAACAACTCGCATGTGTGCGGGTGGTTTGTCCAAACAGCGGACATTCACATCAACACCGTCCGGGTTGGAGCGTGGGATATAGAACGGTTTGATCCCACAGTGCTTGCAGAAATAATGTTTGGCGACAGCGGTGTTGAAAGTGTAACAACTTAAATCCTCTTCGCCTTTCAGCAAGCGAAAGCGGCTTTCAGGAACGATCAAATGTAAAAATCCGGTTTTAGTACAGATAGAGCAGTTGCAATCTTCAACTTCCGGAGCATCAATGCTGTCCACTTCGAAGTGAATACGGCCGCAATGACAGCTTCCGGAGTAGGAAAAAAGTTCCATATTATCAGTCGCTTAAGGTTAATTGTTGTTGCCGTGTTCCGAATGGCTTGGATAAGGCAAATATTGATGTTAGTCTGAATATGCTCTCACGTGAGAGTATCTGCTTGAGTGAAAATATACTGAAACCAACAATAATATCCACCTGCGGAACAATCCAGATCCAGTCCGCAGCAGCGGAGGTAAATTATGGCCCATTTGCGCCCTCTAGATCGAGAAGAAATGGATGATGAGCTACAAGCTCTTTATCAACACTATGAAAACACCCGTGGTTTTATGCCCAATAGCATTCGCACGATGGCGCGACGCCCGAATATCGCTAAACGATTTGGTGCTCTCAACCAGGCGGTTCTGTATGAGGGAACCGTCAGCGAAGAATTGAAAATGCTGGTCTCTTTAATTTCGAGTCAGGCTTCCGGTTGCCGCTATTGTCAAAGTCATATGGCCAATCTATCGTCAATTTACAAAGCTTCTGATAAGAAAATTGCGGCCGTGTGGGAATTTGAAAGCAGTGAGTTATTTGACGAGGGTGAACGGGCGGCTTTGCGTTTGGCTTACAAGGCTTCACTTCTGCCCAATGAAGCGTCAAATGAAGATTTCGCCGAGTTGGCAAAACACTTTGATGAAGGGCAGGTGGTAGAAATTGTTGCCTCGGTGGCTTTGTTTGGATTTTTAAATCGCTGGAATGATACTATGTCCACCGAGCTGGAAACCCTGCCCAAGCAAGTGGCTGAGCGCGCATTGCAAGATACCGATTGGGAAGTGGGCAAGCACCAGTAAGCGAATGACGGCTATGCCCGGTGCAACGATTTGTGACCGGATTTGTGAACCATTGCGGTCGCCGTTTTTGTTAAAAACAATAGGACGTTCAATGAGTACCCCGGAAACAAACGAGCAAGAGGCATCGGCAACGATGGAGCAGGAATCCCGGCTGAGTAAAGATCCCAGCCTGATTCTGAATCAGTTCCTGCCTTTTCGTCTGGCGAACCTCGCGAAGCGAGTGAGTGACACCTACTCCTGGGTATACAGCCGTGATTTTGGCCTGACCATTCCTGAATGGCGAATTCTGGCTCGCTTGGGCGAACAGCCTGGCTTGAGTTCAAAGTTTATCGGCGAAATTACCATGATGGATAAATCCAAAGTATCCCGTGGTGTAAAGCAATTGGAAGATAAAGGCCTGTTGCTGAAAAACAAGGATCAGCAAGACAACCGGGTTTATTATTTGTCCCTGACCGAGGAAGGTCAAAAGCTCTATCACGCGATCGTACCTTCCGCTTTGAGTTGGGAGGCCGAGTTGTTGCAATCTCTAGACGTTGCAGAGTACCGGGATCTGTTTCGTATTATGGAAAAATTGGATCAACGCCTGGAAGATATGGCCCGGAATAAATAATCATTCCGGGCTGCTTTTCGAAGGGTTATTTCAAGCTAAAGCGTAAAGCGCTCATTAATAGGACTGGTGCCGTCGCCGCTGGGTCCAGTGGCACCGCCGATGACATAGATATCTTTTCCAAATCGACCTGCGCCCAAGCCGTGTCGAGGCGTCAACATATCGGGCAAGCTTGTCCATCTATCCTGGCTGAGAGAGTAACGCCAAACTTCCTTGAATACCTTGGCTTGCGGAATGAAAATTTCACCACCAAAAACAATCAGGCCATCGTCGACAACCACACTGGCGGTGCCAGCCTGGGGCAGGGGCAATGGTGCGGCTTCACGCCATTGAGCGCTTTTTGAATCGTAAATCTCTGTGTGCGACAAATTACCTTTCGCGGTTCGACCTCCAGTGACGATCAGTTGATCACCCAACCAGGCTCCGGTGGCACTGTTACGCGGGGTTGGAATCGGCGCGAGGGTTTGCCACTCTTGGGAATCCGGCAGCCAGCGGTAATGATCTGTTATCTCCTGGTGATCGCTGCGAGCGCTGTTTGCTTCACTTCTGGGGCTCTGACCGGTCACCCAATGAATGGTGCCATCGGGCGCGCAGCTCAGAACGCCTTCAGCCAGGGGCTTGGGTAAGGTGTCAATCTGTGTCCAACCGTCAGCAAGTAATTCATACACGGCGTCCTGCATGCGCCAGATGTGGCTGTAACCACCATGAAAGCCACCGAACAAAAACAGTCGTTCACCGTTGCTGACCAGGGTGGCGTGATGCATCGCTTTAGGCAGCTTGGCTTCCTCGCGCCATTGATTGCTGGCGGGGTCGAAGCTATAGCAAGCATTACTGAAATAGGGCACGCCAAATTTCGACGCGATCCCGCCAGCGACGTACAAACGGTTTTTGTGAACCGTCGGGTATATTTCCTGGATATTGATGGGAATCGGTGCGGGGCCTGAGGACCATTGTGGGGCGGATTTGGCTGCTGAGCTGATCAATGGGTGAATGCTTAACAGGCTTGCACCTGAGGCGATCAGAAAATTGCGTCGATCCATTCGTGGCTCCAGAGTGTTTGGTGATCATTATTGTTTTGACGGAGACTATCGAGAGAGATTATCCAATAATCACTGACATTGGTCGAGAGATTGCGGTGAGCTGAGGTGGAGGGCACTTAAACGGTGTACAGACAGGCGAAACAAGTGAAGCAACGCAGACAAAGAATGAAAAGGCGAGATCGATAATGTGTGAAAGCTAAATGAATAGAGGCGATCCGGAACGCTCGGAGAAAGTAGCGTTCCGAACCGAAGGGCGAATTAAAAGTTGTAATTGACGCCCAGAGTGCCGTAGTAGATGTTTTTATCTTCGACAATCGGACTGTCGGTGATACCACTGCCCAAGCGTCCGTAACCGGTATTAAAGGTAAAATCCCAGTGCTTGGTAAAGCTATAGCGGCCGCGTACACCAGCGCCGAAGTTCACGCTGTCGTCGCCTTTGTAAAGCGCACGAGTAGCGGTGACTTCATTGCTGCGCACACCAAAGTGGTGGTCAACTTTTTCATCGCTCATCCACTCGACACCCGCGTAAGGATTAATATTCCAGGCGCCAAACTCCATGTCGGCAATGTATTCCAAGCCCACGGTGTGGCCTTTATGTTCGTTGGATACATCGCTTACCGCACTGAAGCGCAGACGACCCATGTCAGTAGTGTGGTTGATGTAAAAGCCACCTTCCAGAGCGTGATCACGTTCGCGCAGACCGGCCAGTTTTGCGTTGCCTCGATAGTCTTTATCGTCGCTCAGGAATGAACCGTCGCCTTTCAAAATGAGACCGCCACTTAAGCTGCCCGTGGTAAACAGATTCAGGCCAAGGCCTTTTTCATTAAAGAACAGGCGATCGCCGTTGTAGCGGATGCGCGGGATAATAATGCCTTCATTATCTTCACCGGCATAAGGGTTGTTAACAGCGCCGCCGGCAATACCAACAACCCAGGTGTTATCTGCCTGACCTGGATCGACGGCATCTTTTGCCTCCAGGTTTCCTGCCAATAAAGCGCAAGTGGCAATGGTTCCAAATTTAGCTAAGTTTTTCATACAGTCCTCACTGTTGGGCTTGTGTTTGTTTATGTGAGGTACTTTACGAGGGCTAGCTAAACCCAAAATTAATTTTTTCTGAATGAAACATTAACCAGAAAAATTATACGTCTTTATCGTTGCTGTTTTCGATTGGCACTTGATAACACTGAATTCGATTGGTTCTCGGCGAATACAAAACCAAATAAGGAATCGCCGGGTTAAGCAGGCTGACTGCCCAGTTACCGAAGCTGGTCTCAGTGGTCACATGGTTCCAGGCTTTGCCACGACAGACCTCCGAAAGATTCAGTGGAGGACTTAACTCCACCAAACCATTCAGGGTAGTGTGATGCCAGCGTTTCTCTTCCTGTTCATTATTTTCCTGTTCGTATTGCACGAAGTGGATACGGCTGCAAGCCGAAAGTGCAACAAGACTGGTCAGGGTGATGACGAGAAAATTAAGCTTCTTCATAGCGGCACCATACCTTGGCTGTTCTCGGGGAGTAGATAAACAGTGTAAGCAAGCTCAAGACATAATCGTTTCCGGAAATCACGGTTTGCATTTGTTCAATTTCCGCGCCGTCGCAGACTTCATTGATATCAACGGTGTGTTCGCCAATCAGACCTGCGAGGTAAAAAGGTTTGCTGTCGATGTAGCTCGGCTCGGTGTGCAACTTTTCGCCGCCATTGGGGCGAATGGTGACACTGGTGCAGGCACACAGGGCAAGTAGACAGAACACGGTCAGTGTCCTTTGCCAGGTTTTGCTATCCATACTTACTCTCCATTATTACGAGGTACTACTATTATGTTTTGGGAAGCGCAGTTGCAGCTTGGCGCCTTGCCATTGGCTGCTCGACAAACTGAGTTCAGCTTGATATGAAGCTAGAATTTCTCTCACCAGAGCCAAACCAAAACCTTGGCCTTCGGCTTGACTGTCGAGACGAACACCGCGTTCAAAAATGCTGTCTTGTTCATTTTCCGGGATGCCGGGGCCATCATCGCTGACGCTGAAATACCAGGCTTTTTTATCCTGCCAGGCATCAACGGCGACCTGGCTTTTGCCATACTTGAAGGCGTTGTCGCAGAGGTTGCCAAATACCTCGGCCATATCTTGCTCATCCGCATAAACTGACAAGCCTTTCTCGATATTGATTTGGCATTGAATGTTCTTGTCGAGATAGACTTTTTGCAGCGCTTTGATGATGGCGCCCACTTCCTGCTCAAGTGACACTGCAACAAAGCTGGCTTGCTGATTACCGGTGACCGCTCTTTGCAATTGATAGTCGACAATATCCCGCATGCGACGCAGCTGTTTGTTCATACTTTGGCTGAGCTGTTTTTTATCGATCAGGTCTTCCTCGGCTTCGTGACTCAAACCGCGTAACACGGACAGTGGTGTTTTCAAACTGTGGGATAAATCCGCCATGCGATCGTGATAACGCTGGCGCTGGCGGCGTTCATTATCGATCATGAGGTTCAGATCCAAAGCCATGGGGTTCAGATCTTTGGAATAGCTCGAAGACAGCTTTTCCTGATCGCCGCTGTTCAGGTTTTGAATATCTCGGCTGAGTTTTTGCAGAGGCTTTAAACTGAGCCGAACAATCAACCATTGCAGCAATAACAGAGCAAGCAAAACCAGGCCGGTGGAGATGGCGATGATCCAGTACACATTGCGTTGACGTTCCTGATAGCCATCGGCCTTTTCCAACACACTGAACACAAAGCGGCTGTGTCGACCAAATTCATCCGGCCAGCTGGTGTTGTAGCTCAGACTGTAGTAGTTCTGACCTTGTTCATCAACCGCAAGGCCAAACAGCCACTGGCCAGCTTCCGGTTGGGGCAGGCTGAGTTGGTGGGTCGTGGCAGATATGCTGCGCCAGGCCAGCCGCCCCTGGTCATCGTAAACTTGAGCGAGCAGGGGTGAATCTTCTTCATTAAAACGCTCATCGTTTACAGTATGGGGCAGATAAATTTCACCACTGAAATTGTCCGCCTGACTCAACAGGCTGTAATTAATCAGCTTGAGTCGTTCACGTATCAAAGTTTCGACGTTCAAACTGTGTGCTTTGCCCAGGCCGACAGCGACCGCCAGGGCGATAAACCCCAGAATAAGGAAGCTGATTAAAAACAGGCGTTGGGCAATGGACATGGTCAGTCGGCCATTTGTTTAAAGCGGTATCCGCGACCACGGAGCGTTTCGATGGGTTTCAGCTCCCCTGCAGGATCAAGCTTTTTACGCAGGCGAGCGATGATCACTTCCAGAACATTGCTGGTGTTTTCGTCCACCGGGTCATCGTAGAGTCGTTCCAGTAGCAGTGGTTTGGTCGCTACCTTGCCCGGGTTCAACATGAAGTGTTCCATCAGGCGATATTCAAAACTGGTCAGCTCCACTTCGTCGTCATTGATAAAAAAGGCATTGGCGGTGATGTCCAGCTGGAAAGGGCCATTGCTCAAACGTTTGCGATTGACACCCGTGGAGCGGCGCAGCAGGGCATTAATACGTGCCTGCAGTTCTTCAGGCTCGAAAGGTTTGGTCAGGTAATCGTCAGCACCGGCATCGAGCCCCTGAACCTTGGTTTTCCAATTGGAGCGCGCTGTCAGAATTAAAATTGGGAAACTTAATTCTTCTTCTCGCAAGCGTTCAATCAGGCTCATGCCGTCCATGCGAGGTAAGCCCAAATCGATAATCGCCAGATCAATGGGGAATTCTTTCGCGAAATACAGGCCCTGGGCGCCATCGTTGGCGACCTGAACCTGAAAGCCGCTGTTGCTGAGTTGTCTGGCCAGTTGGCCTTGTAACTCTTGGTCATCTTCAACAATTAAAATCTGCATAATAGGTACGTTCTCCCTAGCGGGAAATCTCCTGGCCGTTCATGGCACTCAGATAAAGAATTTGAATCACCCCTTGCTGGTTAATGAGCTTGACCCGGTAACGCCGTTGCTGGCCTTGTCCCAGCGCTTTGATATGCAAAACATTGGCCGAGTAGCGTTGTTTTAGCAGACGGCGTATATCCGCTTCGCTCAACGGTTTACCCGAGCTGTTGGGTGCAAAGTTGTTTGCAGGGCGGCGTTGATGGTTTTCCTGGGGGCGAGGTTTTTTTACGGCTTGCTTGTTTCTCTGCTCTTTGGGCTCCAGCTGTACTTGGTCTTCAATCCAGCGGGTCAGGGGTTTGACGGTCTTTTCCAGCCATTGGGTGCTGGGGTTGAGTTTTTCTTCCAGCCAGATGGTGTTGTCGGATTCTTTGCCTTTTTTGTTGCTCTTTTTATCGTTCCTTTTATTGGCACTTTTCTCAGGCTTATTGCGTTTCTCTTTTGCTTCCTGTTTCTTGTCAGCCTGGGCGTTGCCAAGCGCTGGCGCAACCGTAAAGGCCGCCAGTAAACAAAGAGATAAGAAAGAGGTGAGAAGCTTGTTGCTGGTGCGCTTGAGCATGCCGTTTCGTTCAAGGGTTGAGATCATCGTGTCCATCTTGCCGTTTAAAAGCCCGTTTTACCCGAATAGCTGTTGTATCCGGGCGGCAGAGAGATTGCACGACTGTAAGCCAGAGTGACTATAAAAGCGATACATTAATGGTAGATTAATTGGCTGCAGGCGGTATTAAGCCTCATTATTGGTCCAAATCATGGCGTCATCCATTGGTGATAAAAGGGGGCCTCTTTATGATAAATATTTACATATAAATATATTCCATTTCATATTTAATTGGGTTAAGGTGTCTTTAAATAGAAGGCCGTATGCCATAAATCGATGGTTGAGCCGCTCCGCTCGCATCGAGGGCGATAAAGGCCTTAAAAAGAACAATAATGTTGTCTCCGCCTGGCCAGTAGGATCAGGCAAGATTAGATTGATAAGAAAATCAGTAGGAATGCACATGACAAGCGTATATAAGCAGTGGCAGGCCAGTGTAGAGCAGTATTCAAACTGCGAGTTCTTGCATATTCCCGCCAGTGCCGCCAAGGCTTATCACCCGGAAGCCATCACCCTGAGCTATGGGGAGATGGATGCAAAGATTGTTCCCTGGCAGCAGGCTTATGCTGAAGCCGGTTATGGAGTTGGCCATCGAGTGGCCTTACTTTTGGAGAATCGCCCGGATTTCTTTATTCATTGGTTTGCACTCAATGCGCTCGGGGTTTCTGTGGTGCCAATCAATGGCGATATGCAAGATGCGGAAATTGCCTATCTGTTGGACAACAGCGAATCCTGTTTGGCCGTGGCTCTGCCTGAGCGAATCGAACAAATTAAAACCGCTGCTGCCCTGAACGCCCATTCTCTGGCCATTGCCAACGCGCACGATGTGGTCAGCCTGCCGGCTGCACCGGAAAGGGCGCGTGAGCAAGACGGCGATGAGCAAAGCGAATGCGCCTTATTGTATACCTCGGGCAGCACTGGTAAGCCCAAGGGCTGTATTTTAAGTAATGAGTATTTTCTGGAATTCGGGCGCTGGTATCAGACCGTTGGTGGCCATATTCAGCTCGAGCCCGGGAAAGAGCGTTTGCTTACGCCGTTGCCGCTGGTACATATGAATGCCATGGCGGTGTCCACTATGGGTATGGTCATGAGCGGCGGTTGCCTGATTCAACTGGATCGTTTTCATCCGCGCAGCTGGTGGCAATCCGTTGCGGAAAGCCGTGCGAGTGTTGTGCACTACCTGGGGGTATTGCCGGCGATTCTACTCAATATTGAGCCGGGCGAATGGGAATCCCAAATCACAGTGAAGTTCGGCTTTGGTGCCGGAGTGAACCCGGCTCACCACAAAACCTTTGAAGATCGTTTTGGTTTCCCGCTGATTGAAAGTTGGGCGATGAGTGAATCGGGCTCAGGAGGTTGCATTACCGCTGCTGAGGAACCCCGACATGTGGGAACCTGCTGTTTCGGTAAACTGCCCGATGATGTTGAGGTAAAACTGATTGATGAAGAGGGCCAGGAAGTGGCCTTCGGTGAGCCCGGTGAGCTTCTGGTTCGCGCCAAGGGTGATAATCCGCGTAAGGGCTTTTTCTCGGGCTACTACAAAAACCCCGAAGCTACCGCAGAGGCCTGGGAAGGCGGTTATTTGCACACTGGTGATGTGGTGCGACAAAGTGAAGATGGCAGCTTTCATTTTGTGGACCGCCGGAAAAATGTGATTCGCCGCAGCGGTGAAAACATTTCCGCCTTGGAAGTTGAAGCCGCGTTGAGTCAAGACCCGGGTATTGATCAGCTGGCCGTTTGCGCCGTGCCCGACGAGATTCGTGGCGATGAGGTTATGGCTTTGATTATTCTCGAAAATGATGTCGAGAACAGTGAGTCAACGGCAGAGCAAATTGTCGAGCGCGCACGCGAGCGTTTGGTGTATTACAAGCTGCCCGGTTACATCGCTTTTGTGGATGAGTTACCGACAACCGCGTCCAATAAACCCCAGCGCGGTGAAATTAAAAAACTGGGCGCCCGAATTCTTGAAGAAAAGCGCTGTTTTAATTTGTGCCACCTCAAAAAGGGCAGCAAACGATGAGTAGACCTGCAAGCTATCAAGGTGTGGCTTTGGTTTGCCCGGTGAGTGTGGGCTATGCCAAACAAAGTGAAAAAGGTGCGGCCTACTTTATTGGTCGAAGTCTGGGTGAAATGATCCAGCGGGCCGGTATTGCAAAAGACGATGTGGATGGCTTGGCTATTTCCAGTTTTTCATTGGGCCCCGATTCTGTGATCAGTCTGTGTCAGCATTTTGATATCAGTCCCCGTTATCTGGAGCAGTTACCCTTTGGTGGAGCTTCGGGTGTGATCGCTATGCGCCGGGCGGCACGTGCGGTGCAGATGGGTGATGCAGACATTGTGGCCTGCATTGGCGGTGATACCAATCAGGCGGGCAGTTTTGCCGACTTAATTGCGGATTTTTCCACCTTTACCCGTGATGCATCGTATCCCTATGGTGCCGGGGGGCCGAACGCGGCTTTTGCGCTGATTACCCAGCACTATATGGAACAGTATGGCGCAAGCCGTGAAGACTTCGGGCGCATTGCCCTGGCGCAGCGCTATAACGCCAATCACTACCCCGGTGCGCTTCTTGGCCACAAAACATTGAGCATGGAAGATTATCTGAATGCTCGCCCAATCGCAGGCCCGGTGCATATGTTTGATTGTGTTATGCCATGCGCGGGTGGCGAAGGTTTGTTGATGATGAGTATCGAGCGAGCCCAAACTCTGGGTTTGCCCTATGTCACCATTCTTGCCGCTGATGAATTGCACTATGCCCACCGTGATGATCCGGTGCAGTATCGTGCCGGTTGGACGGAATACGCTGCAGATTTGTACGAACAGGCCAATCTTGGGCCTGGCGATATCGATATGCTTCAAACCTACGACGACTACCCGGTCATTTCCATGTTGCAAATGGAAGATCTGGGTTTTTGCAAAAAAGGTGAAGCAAAAGAGTTTGTACGCAAAACCGCATTGACTTTTGATGGCCACAGTTTTGGCGACAAAACCGAATCATGTCTGCCGCACAACACCTCAGGTGGCCAGCTATCGGTAGGGCAGGCAGGTTCTGCTGCAGGCTTCCTGGGGTTGGTGGAAAGCGTTCGCCAGTTGATTGGTCAGGCCGGAAGCAATCAAATTGCCAATGCCCGTCATGCCATGGTCAGTGGTTACGGCATGATTAACTATGATCGAGGCCTCTGTTCCGCCGCGACTATTTTGGCCAAAGGAGAAGCCTGATGAGCACATCTTCTTCCCAATCTCTGCCTCCGCGCAAACGCACAGCTCTGGGTGAGCAGCTTCAGGCCTTTGCTGAAAAAGGTGAGTTGCACCTGCAGCAATGTGCCGCCTGCAATCTTTGGTCGTATCCACCGCGTGAAGTGTGTGGCCATTGCCTGGCCGATGAGCTGAGTTGGCAGCCTTGCCCCGGTGAGGGGCAGGTTCTGAGTCGAGTGGATTTGCACAACAGCTTCGAGGCGTATTTCAGTGAACAACTGCCGTGGCCTTTGCTGTCCGTAAAACTCGATGTTGGCCCCGTATTGTATGTCCACGGCGATGGTCAAAGCGGTCAGCGTGTGAATGTGAAGCTGCAGTTGGATGCCGCATCGGCTCCGGTATTTCGGGCAGAATAAACGGCTGCGGAAAAATTTAAGAAACACATCCTCTAAAGAATAATGGGTGGCTTATGAGTAAAAAAGAATGCGTATTGGTGACCGGTGGCAGTACCGGCATTGGTGCCAGTATTTGTGTGGAATTCCTGGAGCAGGGGATGCAGGTAATCAATCTGGCTCGTCGTCCTCTGGAATTGGAGAACGCCGAGTGGCAATCGCGTCTGCACAATGTTTCGGTGGATCTTACTGATCGCGACGCTACCCGGGCTGTGGCTGAACAAGTCGCCAATGATTTTCACGTGACCCGATTTGTGCACAATGCCGGAGTGATCAAAGCCAATTTGATCGAAGACGTGGCGTTGGATGAATTGGACTATGTGAGCAATATTCATTTGGCGGCAACCATTATTCTGACTCAGGCCGTGTTACCTGCGATGAAAGAATCGGCGTTTGGTCGCATTGTGTTAATTACTTCTCGAGCCGCCTTGGGATTGCAGACGCGCAGTGTGTATTCCGCTACCAAATCCGGAATGATGGGGATGGCCCGCACCTGGGCGCTGGAGCTGGGGCAGTACGGTATTACGGTCAATACGGTGGCGCCGGGACCGATCGCCGCTACCGAAATGTTCCATGACGTAATTCCCGAGGACAGCGAGAAAATGAAGCAGCTGGCCGCCAGCATTCCTGTTCAAAGAACCGGCTTTCCAGGGGATGTGTCTCGAGCCGTGAGTTTCTTTGCGGATGAGAAAAACAGTTTTGTAACCGGGCAAACGTTGTTTGTTTGCGGCGGTTCAAGCCTTGGCTCTTTAAGTTTGTAAGTTAAGCCAAAAAAATAACGATTGTAATTGTGAAGCGAGATAGGGAGTTGCCCCATGAGCTATTCCGTAGAAGACATTGAAAAATTAGTGGAACCCGCGCGAGTTCATCGCAAGGTGTACACCGACGAAGAAATCTTTGACCTTGAGATGGAGCGAGTTTGGGGACGAACCTGGATTTTTGCTGGTCATGCCAGTGAAGTGCCCAATGGCGGTGACTATAAAACCTTTAACATTGGCTCCCAATCGATGTTGATGGTGCGCAATCGTACCAACGACGATATCTCGGTATTCTATAATCGCTGTACACATAAAGGTGCCAAGCTGGTCGGGGATGGTAAAGGCTGCGCGAAAGCATTCCGCTGTCCATATCACGCCTGGACCTTTGCAACCGATGGCCAGCTTCTGGCGACCCCGCCGACCAAAACACTGGAAACGAGCGGTTTCGCGCCCGATGATCCGGAATACAATTTGCGCCCGGCGGCCCAGATTGATATCTATCATGGTTTCGTGTTTGTTAATCTGGATGCAAATGCACCTGGCCTGAAAGAGTATTTTGGCGATTCACTGACGTCCATCGACAATATGGTCGAGCGTTCTCCGGAAGGTGAACTGGAAATAGCGGGCGGTGTTTTACGTTACCGTCACGACTGTAACTGGAAAAGTTTTGTTGAAAACTTGAATGACAACATGCATCCAATGGCAACTCACCAGTCGGCCATTGAGGCTTGTCAAGGTTACGCCAAGGATTTACCCGAGGGCAGTGAAGTGCCGGAAACGGTTCATATTCTCGGACCTTTCGGCAGCTCCTACGACTTCTTTGAAGACATGTCCCATGTGGTCTTCCCTAACGGACACAGCTATTCGGGCAATAAAGTCAGTATTCACAGTGCGTACCCGCCGGTACCGGATTACGTCGACGCCATGGAAAGCGCCTATGGCAAAGAAAAAACCAAGGAGATCTTTTCCTGTGCCCGTCACAATACGGTGTACTACCCATCGTTGACCATCAAAGGTGCGATTCAAGCCATTCGTGTCGTGCGCCCAATCTCTGTAAATTGTACCGACATTGAGACCTATACCTTTCGCCTGAAGGGTGCGCCGGATGAGATGTTGAAGCGTACTTTATTGTATTCGCGCCTGATCAATTCCCCTTCTTCGATTGTTGGTGCTGATGACCTTGAAGTGTACGAACGTGTTCAGGCTGGCCTGCATAGCCAGGGCCATGACTGGGTGAGCATGGAACGCCAGAAGGATCATGATCAACCACAGGCAGATGGTTCCATCGAAGCGACAGGCTCCAGTGAGTTGCCATTCCGAAATCAGTACAAGTATTGGCTGCAACTGATGACCAATACTGAAACCGTTAAAATCAAGGCCTAGGGGAAATTATCATGAGTCAGTATCAACGCCCAGGGCTTAAAAAGATTGAAGAATTTCTGTATCACGAAACCGGCTTGCTGGATCGCATGCAGTTGCGTGAGTGGATTGATTTGTTTACTCAGACGGGCGATTACTGGATGCCCGTTACCCCGGATCAAGAAGACCCTGTAAACCACATCTCCATCTTTTACGATGATCGTGATTTGATGGAGATTCGTTTACGTCACTTTGATAATCCACGTTCTCATTCCAAAGACTTCACCATTCGCAGTTCCCATGTGCTGGGCAATGTGCAAATCAGAGAATTTGATGAGAGCAACGGCGATTGTCATGTGAGCTGTAACTTTCAATGTGTGATGTATTACCGAGACCAACAGCAGTTATACGCGGGCACCTGCGATTATCATCTTGTGCTGTTGGATGGCCGCTACCATATTCAGCGCAAACGTGTAGATTTGATTAATTGCGATGCGCCGCATGGGTCTATCCAAACCTACGTTTAAGGTCTCAGGTAATTAGGGGAATTGGCATGAGTGAGTGTCAACAATGTTATGAATGCGGCTGGGTGTATTACCCGGAGTTCGGCTGGGCGGCGGATGGTATCGCCGCAAATACGCCGTTCAGTCAGTTGGCCGAAGGCTGGAGCTGCCCGGATTGCGGTGCTGAAAAAAGTCGTTTTAATTCGGCTAACCCTGAAGCGCTAGGGCAATCCCATAATCAATTTGCGGGCATGCACAGCAATAGCCAAACTCTGGGGGCCAAAGTTGCCGCTGCGGATGTATCGGCTGCCGCCATGTTCGGACCTGCAGAAAGCGCTCCGAAGGTTTCGGAAAGTGATCAGGAAACTTCCCAAAACCAGGGCTTTCGAGTCTGGGAGTGTATTGTTTGCGGTTGGGTTTACGACGAAGCCAAAGGTTGGCCGCAGGATGGCATTGCGCCGGGCACACGCTGGGAGGATATCCCTGATGATTGGGTGTGTCCTGAGTGTGGTGTCGGCAAAGACGATTTTGAAATGCAACTTGTCGAAGGTGCCGGAGCCGGTGCTGAAGAAAGCCGCAAAACGACAATCGAAACTGCCGACTACGACATCGATTACGGTCGTCAGCCTCTGGTTATTATTGGCACTGGCTTGGCGGCTTATCAACTGGCTCGCGAGTGGCGTCAGTCCGATCAGAAAACACCGTTGATTATGATCAGTCGCGATGACGGAGCTTTCTATTCCAAGCCGTTGTTGTCGACCGGGTTCAGCAAAGGCAAAACCGCCAGTGACTTGCAAAGCAAAAGTGCAGAGCAAATGGCCGCCGAATTGCTGGCGGATATCCGCATATTCAGTAGCGTAGATGCCATCGATACTGAAAATAGACGCTTGAGTATCAATGGTCAGCCACTGAATTACGGTAAGTTGGTGCTGGCATTAGGTGCCCAGTGCATTCAGGCGCCCATGCAAGGCAATGCTTTGGATAGGGTGTATCAGGTCAATGACTTAATTGACTATCAACGCTTCAGAACGGCTCTGGCAGGTTTGGGGCAGCAAGCAAAAGTACTGATTATCGGTGGTGGTTTAATCGGTTCGGAATACGCCAATGACCTGGCGGCCAGCGGTTACGACGTTGAAGCGGTGGAAGCCATGGACAGGGTTCTGGGCACATTGCTGCCGCCCGAGGCTTCCCATGCCGTGCAGCAGGGTTTGAGCGACCTGGGTGTAAAACATCACTTTAATACGGTCGCTGAAACCATTGATCGAGACGCGCAAGGTTTGAAGGTAACCTTGAGCAATGGCGACACGGTGCGTTGTGACCTTATTCTTTCGGCCATCGGAGTGCGCGCCAATATTCAACTAGCCGAACAGGCGGGCTTGAAGGTGGAGCGGGGTATTCTGGTTGATCGACAGTTGCAGAGTTCAGCGCCTGATGTGTACGCCTTGGGTGATTGCGCTCAGGTTGAAGGCCATCTCCTGTATTACATCGAACCGCTCAGTATCTGCGCCAAGGTGCTGGCCAATAATCTGGCAGGTGGGGAAGTGCAATCTGTAAATTATGGCGTTATGCCTGTCACCATTAAAACCCCGGCTTGCCCGACAGTGGTTTGTCCGCCTCCGCGAGATCTCTCCGGTCAGTGGAAAATCATGGGTGAGGGCATCAATGTGAAAGCCGAATATCATGATGAAGATGGTCAACTGAGAGGGTTTGCCTTAACGGGTGCTGCCACAGAACTTAAAGCTCAACTCAGTAAAAAGATGCCGGATTTGATGTCTTAATCTTCAAGGTTTTGCGTAAACATTGAAAACCTGCACTTCAGCTGGCGGTTAAATTGCCACCGGCTGAAGTGCAGGTTTTTTTGTGCGCCATTATTTTTCCCTGTTCTTATAAATTTAACATTCATTTTCCCTAGCTATGTTTAGATATTGCTTGGTCTACAGTTGACTAAGGTCTTTCTGAAAAATAACGAGTCGGCATTTGGTTTGGCAGCTCGTTGATATAAACGTCAAAAGAGGAAAATGAAATGATGAACGATCCTTTTCAGATGCAACGTGAGATGCGCTATGGTGCTCCAGTATGTGATGAAATACTGGCTGGTCGTTATTTTACCATTGGGTATTCTTGGTACTTCAGGCAGGCAAAATGGGTATTAGAGATTGTAAACCCTGAAGCGAGATTCGAATGGGATGTTGAGAGAGCTGATAACTTTCGCGCCGACATCAGGGTTCCTGAGAGGTTTCGAGGGGGATTGACAGCTTATAAAAATAGCGGGTTCGATCGTGGGCATCTTGTCGCCAGCGCTAATCAGGACGAGCTCCATATTCAAAATAGCGAGACATTTCTTTTATCGAATATGTCGCCACAACATCCCGATTTCAATAGAAAAATATGGAGAAAGCTCGAGAAAGCTGTAAGAAAACTAAATGGTAGAAGTAATGTGTTAGAAACCTATGTTTTGACCGCTCCAGTCTTTTATTTCGATCGAGAAGTGGAAACTATAGGGAGCGAACATGAGGAATATGGTATTGATATTCCTGTTCCTCACGCGTTTGTAAAGAGTATCTTGGCTGAAGAGAGCAGTGGAAAATTAAAGCTTTGGACCTTTGAAATGGAGAATAGAGAGCTGAATGGTGATCTTGGCGAATATCTTGTTAATACCTATGATGCGGAGCAAAAAGTTGGAGGAAGATTCTGGGATCGAATATCAGGTAAAGACATGCATAAACAGAAAAGCGAGCCAGGAGAAATGTGGGATCTGCGATAGCCGCGCAGGCCCATGATAGTTTTGAGAAAGTCCTTTCTGCGCCTTGCTTGTTTAGACCATGAAGTGCATATGATAAAGTGAATGGGTAGAACTGTCGTTCTTGATTTGTTGAGTTGTCTTTCTATTTGCCAGAGTTCTGAGGATTATCAATGGCATCCGCCTTTGCCCATGTCGTTGTTCCCGCTGTGGCTTATGTCGCCCTGAAGAGCAATGCGATTCATTTGCGCCTGTTCATCCTTGCCGCTGTTTTATCCATATTACCGGATGCGGATGTGCTGGCGTTTAAGTTGGGTATACCGTACGAGTCCCAGTGGGGACATCGAGGATTCACGCATTCCTTGTTTTTCTCAGCGCTGATCGCGCTATTTTGCACGGCTTTTTGGCGCAGGCTGCATTCCCACCCCGTTGCGGTGTTTTTGATTTCTTTTATTGCTTGTGCATCACATGCCTTGCTTGATGCTATGACGAATGGTGGCTTGGGTGTCGCTTTGTATTGGCCCTTTGATCAGGAGCGTTACTTTCTGCCGCATCGACCTATTCAAGTGTCGCCTATTGGTATCAAAGCGTTTTTTACGGAGCGTGGCTTGAGGGTGCTGTCATCGGAGCTGATTTGGGTGTTTCTTCCCGGTGCAGTGATTGCTTTGCTTGCCTGGGCATTTCGACGTAGACTGCCCAATTCTCGGGTCTAGCGTGTTCTAATCTGCGAGCGTGCTATATACCATCAGAATAAAGCCGTTAATAAGAAAGACGATAAAAAGGAAGCCGATAAAGATGTGGGAATACAAAATTATAGATTCTGAAAAAGCAGAGAAGGGTGGATTCCTAAGTGGGCGGACCATACAGCAAGCCGAAGACTATTTGAATCAACTAGGTGCGCAAGGCTGGGAAATTATTGATCTTGATTTTCGTATGGACCCATCGATGCCAGGTGGGCCCACACATTTTCACGGTGTTGCCAAACGCCCTAAATAAGTAGCGATTGGCGTGGCGAGAACGGCCGCTGTTTAAATCTGAAAATGCGCCACCAGCTTGGTTAAATCCCCGGCCATATGGTTTAGCTGCGCGGTGCAGGCTGATGTCTCCCTGGCCCCCTTGGCGCTTTTTTCGGCCAGGCCATTAATACTGTGCACATTGCTGCTGATCTCCTGAGTTGTGTGTGATTGACTGTCCGTCGCTTCGGCAATTTGGGTGTTCATATTATTAATGCCATCGATGGCCTGGGCGATGGTGCTCAGAGAATCGCTGGTTTTCTGGGATTGCTTCAAATTTTCACTGACCTGCTCAATACTCTTTTCCATGCTTTCAACCGCCTGGCGGGAGCCAGCCTGCAGCTGCTCGATGGTGTCCTGAATATCCTGTGTGGATTTCTGTGTGCGACTGGCCAGGGTGCGCACCTCATCAGCGACGACGGCAAAGCCCCGGCCTTGCTCGCCCGCACGGGCTGCCTCGATAGCGGCGTTTAGAGCGAGTAGATTGGTTTGTTCCGCAATGCCTCGTATGACATCCAGTACACTGCCAATTTCCTGGCTGGATTCATCGAGTTGATTAATGACACGGGCAGAGTGGTTGATATTGCTGGACATCTGTTCGATGGATTCAATCGATTGCTGAACGATTCGTTCACCTTCCAGGGCATCAGTGTTTGCGGTACTGGCATTGTTCGCGGCGGCGTTTGCGTGTTCCGCCACCTGACTAACCGAGGCCGACATTTCGGTGATAGCATCGTTTACCCGGCGGGTTTCCTGAAGCTGTTGCTGAACGCCAAGATCGGTTTCTTCAACAATATCATCCATCGCTCTGATCGCTTCCTGAAGCTGAGTGGCCATGGATCGTACCTGATTAATGATTTCCTTCAGTTGCTTGGCCATCGTGCCAGCGGCGGTAGTCAGTTGACCAATTTCATCATCTTTGCCGGTGTTATTGAGCTGTACATTCAGGTTGCCCTCGGCAATGTTTTGCAAGCTGTTAACGACTTGATTGACAGGCTCAAATGAGCGGCGAATGTACACCATGAATGCAAAAATGATGGCGGCGATCAATATCAGTGAGAGGGTGATGGCCAACATATGGGTGCGATCTTCTATCTGATAGCTGGTGGTTTGATCATTAGCCGTCGCAAGATAGGCAATAAGTTTTTTTTCCGGATTCAAGATAGGATTGAGGCTGACCGCAAGCGCCTTATCTTCCGTATCAATGCGCAGAAATTGGCTCGTCTTATCGTCCGGAACTTTAAGTGTCATCTGTTGATAGAGTTTGGCTGCGGTGCTCAGGGCGAGGCGACTGTCGGTTTGCAGGATTCCCACTTCAGATTTATCCAGCTCTTTGAATTCAGCAATGGCCTGGGACAGCTTTTTGGAATAAATGCCAATACCAATCAGTTTTCCCCGAAAGTTTAATGGGAAGCTCATTTGAATAAACGGTTCATTATTCAGCAGAACGATACCTTTACTGATTTTTCCACTGTCCAGCGCTGCTTGAATGAGAGGGTTGTTTTCCCAGCCCTGAGTACTTTCCGGTGCGCTGAATTTTACAGTACCTTGGGTGTCGGCAATATCAATGCGGTCCAAAACAGTACTGGTGCTTAAACGCCGATAACTGGTCAGAGCCTGTTCCTGAATGGCGTCGTAATTTTCGGCTTTCAAGGCTTTACGTAATTGTCTGTCCCGCGTCAGGCTGGAAATGGATTCCTCCATATATTGTTGTTCACCGGCGATGATTTTATTCCACAATACTTGTTTGGCTTGGGTGCTGGTGTGTTCGAAACGCGTTTGAGCTGAACTTTGAATATTGTAGTTGGCCAAGGCCATGATCATGACGACGGCCAAAATGCCTATGGAGGTGAAGGCAATAATTCGGGTACGCAAAAGCATGCTACATTCCTGCTGCTGACATCCCGGGAGGTGTTTTGTCCGGTGTGTCCTGGTTCCTGGGTAATTACCCTAACAGAGGCAATTAAGTCGACAGTGCCTCTGAATACCTCCAATAGCAGGCGCCTGAATTTTTATCGACTGTTAGGGTGAAAGCTATAGTAAAATTCGCTACAGCTATTCCATTTCAATCAGATTAATTTCTCATCGATGCAAGACTGAGTATTTTACTCAACGGGAAAGCCGGCGGCTTTCCAGGCAGGAAGTCCGTCGCGAAAATAGTACACCTTGCTGTAACCCCAGCTGATGGCTTTCGCTGCACACTTTGCGGAGCGAGAGCATTTTGCACCATTGCAATAAAATACAATAGCCTCGTCTTTAGAGGCTTCGCCAGCGAGACTTTGCTCGTTGAACACCGACTTCATTTCCAAATGCACGGCGTCGGGTATGCGGCCCTCAGCCCAGTCAGAGTCGCGTCTGGGATCTATGAAGAGTGCTCCGGCATCAAACAGCTCCTTGGCTTTATCAGTATTTACTGTTTCCGCGCCAGCGACTTCCAATGGAGCATCTTTCTTTTCGGCTATGGCAGAAAATGCCAGCAGAGAGCCGAGAAATAGACAGGCAGCCTTGCTTAATAACGTCACAAATATTCTCCTTGAATACACTTTTTGTCGATTCAATTAAGATATAATTTAGCCCTGTATACATTGCAAAAAAATGTGGTTATTTGATTGTAAATCTCTTTGGCTTTTCTGACGGTCGGTGGTTTTCCGTGTTTCTTTTTTGGCGGGCGAGTTGGCTGATATAAGATTTTACTTTTTTACCCAACGTTTTTTATTCTTCGGAATACACGGAATTTGTTTAACCGTAGGGGATATATTTTTTTCTTTTCGGTAAAGGCGCTTGACTAAACAAGTAATGGCTCATTAAAAATATTTTGCTTTTTTATTCAGGCTGCGGACTTGTGCTGATTGTGGAAGGGCAATAGGTTGGGGAGCTGCTCTTATGCGGATACATTTTTATACTGATATATAAAAGTCCACAAAATGGAGAGATACAAAATGGATCACTATGACTTTCTTCAAAGAGAGCACTTTAATCAGCTTGAATCAAAGCAAGCGAGAGACAAAAGGGAAGCCGATACTGAGATCGATGCTCTGGCTGAGAGATTTGAGCGTTTGAATCTCTATGTGCTTGCTCTGGGAGAATTGTTGGCCGAGTTGGGCGTCGATAAAAGTGCCATAGAAAAGAAGATAGAGGAAATCGATCTTCGGGATGGAAAGCGTGATGGCAAGTATAGAGAGGTAAGTACCTGCAAACAGTGCAATAGGAAAACCCGTTTGAACAGACCTTATTGCATGTACTGCGGAAGTGCGTTCTGAATCTGTAAAGTGCATTTCGGACGGTTTGTGGCATTCTATACCCATGGTTTTTAACCACAGGGAGTCATTGTGTACACACTTTACTATTATCCTAACAACGCAAGCCTGGCGCCTCATTTCCTGCTCCATCATATGGGTCTGGACTACGAGCTGGTTTTGGTTGATAAGGAATCCAACGCTCAAAAGTCTGATGAGTACCTCAAGCTTAATCCGGCAGGGCGCATCCCGACACTTGTCGACAAGGGCCAGGCCATTTTCGAGAGTTCGGCGATTTGCATTCACTTGTGCGAATCCCATCCCGAGCATGGCTTGATACCTCCAATGGGTGATCCGCTGCGTCCATTATTCTTTCAGTGGTTAGCCTTCCTGAACAATACCCTGCAAGCCGAGTTGATGGTCTACTACTATCCTCACAGGCACACGGATAGGGAGGACACAGTTCCCAGTGTACGCGCTGCGCAACAGCAGTGTATTGCCAATGCCTTGTCGATTATTAATGACCAGTTAGAACTGCAGCCGTATTTGCTGGGTGAGCAGCTGAGTGCTTGTGACTATTTTCTGTTTATGTTGGCAGAGTGGTCACTGCCGATTGAACAGTCGCCATTGAGTTTTAAGAATCTGGCGGCTTATCTGAAGCGAATGGCTGAAAACCCCAGTATTCGTGCTGTTTGCGACATCGAGGGAATGGATATCAGTCCTTTTGCCGAAGGTGTCTGATATGGGCTTGGCCCTTTAACTTTGTACAGAATGACGCGAGATTTGTTATGGTTCTGGTCTCTATGGTGTTTTAACCATTCTCTTGCGCCAACAATAAGGAAATGCCCGTGATCTCTATCGAGTTTTTGATAACCTCTCTGGTGGTGGTTTTGATTCCTGGCACCGGTGTCCTGTATACGGTGGCTTCAGGCTTGTTTATCGGTAAACGTGCCAGTTTATACGCGGCCATTGGTTGTACCTTTGGAATTGTTCCTCCTTTGCTGGCAAGTGTTTTTGGCTTGGCGGCGATTTTCCATACCAGCGCCCTGGCGTTTCAATTCGTGAAGTATTTGGGGGCTGCGTATTTATTGTATCTGGCCTGGTCCATGTGGCGTTCGTCTTCTCCCTTGGCGATTGAGAGTGATCAGACTGAGTTGAGCGCCAGAAGCATTATGTTGAAAGGCTTTCTGATTAATATTCTCAACCCCAAGTTGTCTATTTTCTTCCTGGCTTTTCTGCCTCAGTTTGTGTCTCCCAATGTTGCGCAGCCTCTGGTGAGCATGTTTGCACTGGGTTTGGTCTTTATGCTGATGACGTTTCTGGTGTTTGTGCTTTATGGTTTTATGGCCGGCAGTTTCAGTGCGTTCATTGTGCGCTCACAGAAAGCGAGCATGGCGATCCAAAAGGTGTTTGCTGGGAGCTTTGCTGCACTGGGTTTGAAATTGGCTTTTACTGAGCGCTAGCACCCTCTGTTCCCGAGATCTTTGGGGCTTCCCGCTAGCCCCAGAGGTACGCCGCTCCAATCACGCCTGCTGAATCTCCTTGTTGGGCCGGAACAATGCGGTTCAAAATCTCATCACTGAAGACATAGGGGGTCAGGACATCAGGCAGCTGCTCGTAGAGGGAATCTATTTTCGATAATCCGCCGCCAAGTACGATGACCTCGGGATCGATGATATTGATCACTGTTGCCAGCGCGGACGCCAGAATATGTGTGTAGTGATTGATGGCTTGGCTGGCCTGGGATTCACCTGCTTGGCTGGCTGAGGCTATTTCCCGGGCAGGGCGCTTGTGATGTTTGCCTCCCAGTTCCCAATCACTTTGACTTAGCGCTGGCCCGCTCAGCCAGGTCTCCACACAGTTTGTTTTTCCACAGTAGCAGGGACGCTCCTGTTCATAAGCTGAAAGTGACTCGGGTTTGAAGGCGGCGTTTGGTTGCAATGCATTAAGTGCAACAGGATTGTGCCCCCACTCACCACAGATGTGATTAGGGCCTTGCAGCAGTCGTTTGTTAATCACCAGACCGCCGCCAACACCCGTTCCGAGAATGACACCAAAGACGCTATTGGCTTCCTGAGCGGCGCCGTTATGTGCCTCGGCAAGTGCAAAGCAGTCGGCATCGTTGGCAAGGCGAACAGGGCGTCGCAGTTTTTGTTCCAGATCCGTGAGCAGTGGCTTTCCGTTCAAACAGATACTGTTACAGTTCTTCATGTGGCCATCTATGCTGGAGGGCGAGCCGGGTGTGGCTATGCCCAGAGCCAAGCCATTGAGTGTGTGCCGTGCTTCAAGACGGCCTATTAGTTGCTGGATGGTATTGAGGGTTCCCGGATAGTCGCCTTGTGGTGTCGGCAGGCGTTCTCGCTCAAGAACGAGGCCTTGCTGGTCGAGCAGGGCAACTTCTGTTTTTGTACCGCCGAGATCGATTCCCAGGCGCAGTTTGGGGGCCTTATTCATGCATTGGCTCTGTATTGTTCCTGTTGTTGGGCATGGTATCCGGCGGCCGACTTTCTTGCCACCGCCTGAGCTGTTAAAATCCCGCCTTTTGAACGAAGTGATGGACGATTCCTATGGGCAGAGCCTTCCAAAACCGAAAAGAGTCGATGGCCAAAACATCGAACATGAAAGCCAAGGTTTACAGTAAATATGGTCGCGAAATCTATGTATGTGCGAAATCCGGCGGTGTAGACCCCGATGGCAACCTGGCATTGCGCTCGATGATCGATCGTGCAAAAAAAGATCAGGTGCCTAGCCACGTTATCCAAAAGGCATTGGATAAGGCCAAAGGTGGCGGTGGTGAAGATTACTCTCCGGCACGTTACGAAGGCTTTGGGCCTAGCAATACCATGGTGATCGTCGAGTGTTTGACCGATAACCCGAATCGTACCTTTGGTGACGTTCGCACATGCTTTAACAAAGCCAAGGCGAAAATCGGTTCCCAGGGCACAGTCAGTCATATGTTCGACCACTCGGCCATTTTGGTGTTTGCCGGTGATGATGAAGAGGCGGTGCTGGAAGCCTTGATGATGGCTGATGTTGATGTCACCGATATTGAGCTGGATGATGGCAAAGTCACAGTATTTGCACCTCACACAGAATCCCACAAAGCGAAGCAAGCCGTAATTGAAGCCTTTGGTGAGATTGAATTTGATATTGATGAAATTCAGTTTGTGCCACAGACCACCACTGCGGTAGCGCCTGATGATCAGGAAAACTTCGACAAGTTGCTGGATATGCTCAATGACTTGGACGATGTTCAGCGGGTCTTTCATAACGCTGAATAATGCAACCCAAAAGGCCGCATCATGCGGCCTTTTTTGTATCTGCAAGTGCTCTCTTTAAAACCGTTTGTCTAAATAGAATTCTTTCACATTGCCTTCATAAGTTTCGATTACACTCGGTGGCAAAGACTATAAGGATCATTCTATGCGCGTTGTTATGTTCTCTCTGTGTGTTTCACTCTTTGCGATAGCGGGCTGGTCTCCAATGGCGTTGGCAGCATCGGTTGATAAATCGCCCTCGAAAGCGCTGGTGATTGCACATCGAGGCGCCAGTGGCTATTTGCCTGAGCACAGTCTGGCGGCAAAAGCGCTGGCCTATGGTATGGGCGCTGACTATATCGAGCAGGATATTGTCATGAGCAAAGACGATGCGTTATTGGTTTTGCATGACCCTTTTTTGGATCGAGTGACCAATGTGGCTGAGGTCTTTCCCGGGCGTGCTCGCAGTGACGGGCGTTACTATGCGATTGATTTTACCCTGGCGGAAATCAAGAAGCTGGCGATGACCGAGATTTTTGGAAAAAAAGATGGCAAAGCCGTTCAGCGATACCCCAATCGTTTTCCTATGGGCTCTTCTTCTTTTCAGGTTTCGACTCTGTCTGAGGAACTGGAATTGATTCAGGGCCTGAACAAAAGCACAGGCAAAAACATTGGTATCTACCCGGAGATTAAAGCGCCAGCGTTGCACCGAGCTGCAGGTAAAGATATCAGTGTGGCGGTGCTGAAAGAACTGAAAAAATATGGCTATGTGAATCAAGCTGATAAAGTGTTTTTACAGTGTTTCGATGCCAATGAGCTGGAAAGAATTGATCGAGAATTAATGCCCGGGCTGGAAATGAATCTTAAATTGGTTCAGCTGATCGCTATGACGAGCTGGGGAGAGGGTATGAGTCAAAATGCTCTCGGGCTTGAAATCGAGCCTTATAACTACGATTGGATGATGGCACCGGGGGCAGCCAAGAAAATTGCCGCTTATGCTGAAGGTATCGGCCCCTGGTTCCCCATGCTGCTTGATCGCGAAAGTGGTAAGGCCAATCATATGGTGAGCGAAGCCCATGCTGCGGGTTTGCAGGTGCACCCATATACCTTCCGTGCTGATGAAGGGCAGGTGCCAAAACAGTTTAAAAGTTTTGAAGAGTTTGTGGCCTATTTTATTGGTCAGGTAAAGGTCGATGGCGTGTTTACCGATTTTCCCGATCGAGCCAGGGCGGCCCGGGACCAATTGCTCCCTCAGTAAAAGGCGGCTTTATACCCGACTAATGGTTTTTTGCAGCAGTTCGGTTAGTTGCTGCTTTTCCGCGTCACTCAGGTGGGCAAAGGTTTGTTGTTCGTGGGTGTTTGCCAGGGGAATCAGCTCTTCCATCAGCTTGCGACCTTTTTCGGTCAGGGCGACATAAACGAGGCGTCTATTGTCGTCATCCTTGCGGCGTTCGATCAGCTGATCATTGGCCAGTCGGTCCAATGACTTGCTGACCGTAGGTTGATTGAGTAGAACCATTTCAACCAGTTCGCCCACCGTACGTTTATCGTCCCAGCAGCTCGCCAGAATTCGCCAACTGCTAATGGGGATCTGATATTGCTTCAAACGCAGGTGAAACTCATTGCTGGTGATGTGGCTGGCCTTGGCCAGCAGAAAGCCCAGGTAATTTTGCGCGAAGCCTTTGCTCATCAGACAACCGTGTTTTCGAGATGATGGCGCAGCTTGCCCAGGGTTTCGATCAGCATTTTTTCTTCATCATTGCTGAGTACGCTGAAAACGTGGTCTACCCAGTTTTCGTGGTCGTTCACCATGCGTTGAAACTCTTCCCGACCTTTCTCGGCGAGGAAGACATCACTGATGCGACGATCCTCACGATTGGGTTTGCGGGTAATCAGCTGATCTTCTTCCATGCGATCCAGCAGACGCGTGATATTCCCTTTAGAGGCCAGCAGGCTTTTGGCCAGCTTGGTGGTGCTCACCGTTTCCCCGTCCATGGCGTCCAGATTGGCCAGCACATCGAAGCGGGTGAGTGAGCTTTTAAAGGTCTTGTCCAAATGACTGTTAGTCATCTGCTCCATGCGTTTGGAACATTTCAATAATTGTAACCAAGCGCGCAGGGCGTTTTTGCTGTGACTGTCGTTGTATGGTTTTTCTTGTAGTACTGTGTCCATGAATATGTCTTCATCTTAATTGCGGGTGCTTATCAATGCACCATCGGGCTATTGTACCCTTGATCGGCAGTGTAAAAGAACCTTACACGGCATGTATTTGACGCAGATCGTCAAAACGACCTGAAAAGCCCCCAAAACCACTTTAAGCGAAAGGTTTTTTGCCGTTTTATCGCCTTCCCTGTTTACGTTTCACTGAATTGACAGTTGGACAGGATAGGGTCTGGAAAAATTGTTTACAAGTTAAAGAATTACTCATAATATATATTTCAGCTAAGGCTAGCCTCTGTGGTCATGAAATACTTGGGCAGTAGTGAAGAATATTCCGCGTTTGAAGCGCCGTATTCGATGGGCTGTTGAAGTATGGACATGCTGTGGCACAGTATGGTTTTGCTGGCGGGTGAGCGGTTTAACGAAGCGCCTGGTTTGGCAAGCCTGAATCGAATGAATGATAAGAATAGCGAGAGGATTCCCTATGTCTGCGAATAGTCTGATGCAGTTAGCCGGTCAGTTAAGCTCCGGTGCCGTGAAAGTTGTCGATCTCACCCAGGTTCTGGGTCCTGATACTCCGGTAATTCAGTTGCCAGAGCCTTTTGCCAATTCTCCTGCCTTTAAAAGCGAAGTGATCTCCGAGTTCGACGATGGTGGTCCAGCCTGGTACTGGAACCAGATCAGTTGTGGTGAGCACACCGGTACTCACTTTGACGCTCCGGGTCACTGGATCAGTGGTAAGGAGTACAACGATGGCACCACCGATACCATCGATGTTAACAATCTGGTGGGCCCCGCCTGTGTGATGGATTTCAGTAAAGAATCGGCTGAGAACAACGATTTCCTGCTGGAGCCCGAGCATATTAAGGCCTGGGAAGCTGAGCATGGTTCAATCGAAGCGGGCTCATGGGTGTTGATGCGTACGGATTGGTCCAAGCGCGAGGGCGCGGATTTTCTCAATGCGGATGAAAATGGTCCGCATACTCCAGGGCCGTCTGAAGCAGCGATCAAGTATCTGCTGGAAGAACGTAACATTATGGGTTGGGGTGTGGAAACGGTCGGTACTGATGCGGGGGCTGCGGGTGGTTTTGAAACGCCTTTCCCGGCTCACACCTTGATGCACGGTGCCAATAAATACGGCTTGGCGAGTTTGAATAATTTGGATCAGTTGCCGCCCAAAGGCGCCATTATTATTGCGCCACCATTGAAGATTGAAAATGGTTCGGGCAGCCCATTGCGTGTATTGGCACTGGTTGAATCTTAAGTAAAAGCATTTTAGCCATCGCGTTTGCGGTGGCTGTTTTCCTCTCGAATAGATAGGCGAGGCCTTAACTGTGCCTGGCTGAAGGTAGTTCCCATGGCCGAGCGGTCGTTTAAAAAAGAAGTTCAAATTCTGCGCAAAGGTGCTGGTGAAGAACTCCATGTGGAGGGTATTCTCGGTGTCACCAAAGCCTTGTTGCAATCTGGCGTTGCTTACGTTGGTGGTTATCAGGGCTCGCCCATTTCCCATTTGATGGATGTGCTAAACGATTCCCAGGAAATTCTCAAAGAGTTGGGGGTGCATTTCGAATCCAATGCCAGTGAAGCGACGGCAGCGGCCATGTTAGCAGCTTCGGTTAACTACCCTTTGCGTGGGGCAGTAGCCTGGAAGTCGACAGTGGGTACCAATGTGGCGTCCGATGCGCTGGCGAATCTGGCTTCGGGTGGCGTTAAAGGCGGGGCGCTGGTCATTGTTGGTGAGGATTATGGTGAAGGTTCCAGCATTATGCAGGAGCGTTCCCACGCTTTCGCCATGAAATCGCAGATGTGGTTGCTGGATCCACGCCCCAATCTGACTTCGATTACCGAGTCAGTAGAGTGGGGCTTCCAGCTTTCGGAGGCCAGTAATACCCCGGTAATGTTGGAGTTGCGCATCCGTGCCTGTCATGTGCATGGGCGTTTTACCGCAAAAGACAATGTGCCTCCACCGTTGACCGTCAAGGAAGCGATGGAAAACCCAGAGCGCGATACCAGCCGTATTGTGTTGCCGCCTTCGGTGTTTTTGCATGAGAAAGAGAAAATTGAGGATCGCCTGCCTGCGGCCATCGATTTTATCAAAGCCAATAAGCTGAACGAATTCTTTGAACCTCGCAGCGGTGGCAATGAAAAACTCGGCATTATTTTGCAGGGTGGCTTGTACAACACGCTGATTCGGGCATTGAATATTCTCGGTTTGGCGGATGCGTTTGGGAACAGCGATATTCCATTGTATTGCATGAACGTCACCTATCCCTATGTGGATGAGGAAATTATTGAGTTCTGTCGTGGCAAAGATGCGGTGCTGGTTGTGGAAGAAGGGCAACCGGATTATATCGAGCAGGCAATCAATAAAATGCTGCGCAACGCTGATGTGCCTACGCGTTTACACGGCAAGGGCATGCTGCCGGTTTATGGTGAATATCAAGGTCAGCCTCTGAAAGAAGGTGTGGAAGCGTTCATTCAGACAGAAGCCCCCGAGATGCTGGGTAAGGCTGAAACCCTTGCGGCAAATGACAACGTCTCTTCGGCTGACAATGTGGTGCAAAGTTTTGACCCCAAGCTTGCTGCGCAAAATGTCATTGCCAACGCGACCGCACAGCCAAATACTCAAGCCGATAATTTAATTCCCCTTCAGGATCTGGATGAGCTGGTGCCACCGCGTCCGGCGGGTTTCTGTGTGGGTTGTCCCGAGCGCCCAATCTTCTCGGCTATTAAGCAGCTTCAGTTTGAAAAGGGTGAGTTCCATGTCAGTGCGGATATTGGCTGCCACCTGTTTTCCATCTTGCCGCCTTTCAATCTGGGTAATACCACGATGGGTTATGGTCTGGGTGGCGCTGCGGGTTCTGCTTTTAACGTTGATGGCGTGCGTCGCACCATCAATGTAATGGGTGATGGTGGTTTCTGGCACAACGGTTTGACCAGCAGTATCGGCAGTGCGGTTTTTAATGAAAACGATAACGTCTTTTTGATCGTCGATAATAACTATTCGGCGGCAACGGGTGGCCAGGATATCTTGTCTTCCAAGTTTTATGTGGATCACCGCAGTACCCAAAACCCGATTAAGAAAGCCGTACAGGGTGTCGGCGCAAAGTGGGTGCGTGTGGTGGACACCTATGATGTGGAAACGGTGAAGGCTACGTTTAAAGAAGCCATGGAAACGCCGATTAAAGGCCCCAAAATCATCATCGCCCAGAACGAGTGTATGCTGAACAAGCAACGGCGTGTGAAGCCACAAACCCGCGCGGCGATTAAGGAAGGTAAGCGCGTTGTGCGTGAACGCTTTTTTGTGGACGATGAAACGTGTACCGGCGATCACGCCTGTATTCGCTTGTCGGGCTGCCCATCTTTGACGGTTAAAGAAAATCCGAACCCGTTAAAATCCGATCCGGTTGCGTATGTTGACAACGATTGTCTGGGTTGTGGTTTGTGCGGTGCCAATGCTCATTCGGCGGTGTTGTGTCCTTCCTTTGTGCGTGCGGAAGTGATTTCCAATCCCAGTAAAATGGATTCCTTTTTACACGGTATCCGACAAAAAGTAATCGGCTTTTTACAAAACCGATTGCAAGCCAAGCTAGATAAACACGCCTTTTAATGAGTGACCCTATGAGTGAACAAGCTGTAAAACCGATCACGATTGCGATTTCTGCCATGGGTGGACAGGGTGGCGGTGTGTTGTCGAACTGGATTCGTGATCTGGCGGAAAGTAATGGTTACGTTGCCCAATCGACGTCGGTGCCAGGGGTGGCCCAGCGTACGGGCGCGACGATTTATTATCTGGAGTTGTTTTCCCAGGCGGCGATGGCCCAAAGTGATCAAGAGCCGGTACTGGCAATGACCCCGGTGCCGGGCGATGTGGATGTCTTGATTGCAGCTGAATTGGTAGAAGCCGGGCGTGCGCTTCAGCGAGGTTTTGTCAGTGCTGACAGAACCACTTTGATTGCGACCACTCACCGTTCTTACACGGTGTCCGAGCGTCAGCAGAAAGGCAATGGCTTGGTCGACAGCGATAAAATTGTGGCGATTGCCGAGCAGCAAGCTAAGCGATTGATCGCCTTTGATATGAATCAGGTGGCCATTGAAAATCATTCGGTGATCAGTTCAGCTTTGTTTGGTGCCTTGGCGGCATCAGAAGCGTTGCCGTTCAGTAAGGCGCAGTTTGAGTCGGCCATTGAAGCCGGCGGCGTAGCGGTCGCCAGCAGTTTGGCCGCCTTTAACGCGGCGTATGAAAAAGGGCAGGCCGAAAAACCAGAGGCAGTCTCTGAGCCTGATGATGGTTCGGTTTTTTCCGAGCTGCCGGAGCAGGCCAGGACGGATTCGGCCAGGCGATTATTGCAGCGTGTGAGAGATGAAATTCCTGAAGGCAGCCAAACTCTGGTCTTTGAGGCGGTAAAGCAGCTTGTTGACTATCAGGACCCGGAATACGCCCACCAGTATCTCGACCGTTTGAACCGCGTAGTTAAGCAGGATTCCGAGGCTCAGTCCTTTGCCTTGGGTCATGAGCTGGCCAAGCAATTGGCTTTGTGGATGGCCTTTCAGGATACCATTCGTGTGGCTGAGCAAAAGATTCGCGCTGATCGTTTCGAGAAAATTCGCCGTGAAGTAAAAGCCAGCGACGAGCAAATGGTGTACCCGGTGGAATTTTTGCATCCGCGCGTAGAAGAGATTTGTGACAGCATGCCGAAATCCCTCGGGGAGTGGGCGCTGAATAATCGCTTTGCCCGTGGCTGTATTTCTGCTTTGTTTTCCCATGGCCGAAAATTACAAAGTGCAAAACTCAGCGGGTTTCTTCAGCTGTATATGTTGGCCAGTATGAAGTCTGGGCGTCGCAAAACCTTGCGTTATTTCCACGAAAACAATCATATTGAGGCCTGGTTGGGGCGTATCGAGAAAGCCGTGACACGCGATTATGACAGCGCACTGGAAATCGCGAAATGCCAAAACCTGATCAAGGGCTATAGCGATACCCATGCCCGTGGTTATGAAAACTTTAATGCGATCATGGCTGAGGTGGATGCTTGGTTGGTTTCGAGTGAAAACAGCTGTGCAGCGCGAATTGCCAAGCTTCATAAAGCGGCCTTAACTGGTGAAGACCGCAGTGCGTTTGAGGCTGAGTTGGCTCTGGCCAGCTAGGTCTGCTCGAAATAGGGTTTTAATTCCTCTCTCAGAGGCATGGGTTTGATGGCGCTGACACCAGCGCCGCCGGTGTTTCCGAGAGGTACCCATATGGGGGTGATGATTGGGCTCGCCACCATCCGGAAAAGTTGCCCCCAAATTTCCTTCCAGTTTCTCTGCTTCCAGCCGACCCTGAGCATCCAGTAGTGACTCAGAGTGTGAGCGCCGATATTTTTCTGCCCTAATACGTGGGCATTTTCCAGTAGATAAAAACACGCTTGCCAATCCTGCTGGTCGAATAGACGCTGGGCTTCCTGCATGCATTGTTCAAAAGCTGCCATTTTCTCTTCAGTTGCCATATAGGGGCTCCTTGCTTGATGGGACATCGCTTGTTGTGCGAGTGTTTCATTGTGTGAACCTTCAGCAGGGAGTGTCAGGCTTCCAGTGGCTAAAAGGTCAAGGGCTTTGTGTTATGATCGGCGCCCGTTTTTGAGTCCAGCAGTTTGTGCATGTCTAGCGATAAATCTCAGGAGAGCGATGCGTCTTCAGGCCGTGGGCAGTTTTTTCTCCCGGCTGAGCCTTTTGAGCATTGTTACGAAATTAAAAAGAGCGAGTTTATCTGCCAGTTGCATGAGGTGCTGGATCGAGCGGCGGCCATGGCGGTTCTCGCCCAGGCTCGCGAGCAATACCCGGATGCGCGCCATCATTGTTGGGCCTACATCCTGGGTGCGCCTGCGCAGGCGCTATCCCAAGCCTTTAACGACGATGGTGAACCTTCGGGCACCGCGGGCAAACCGATCCTCAATGTGTTGCAGCACCGGAACATGGGGAACACCATGGCCATTGTGGTGCGTTACTTCGGTGGCATTAAATTAGGGGCCGGTGGCCTTGTGCGTGCTTATTCCCAGGCAACTCAGCAGGCCATTGAGCTCTGCCCGCTAAGGCGTTTTGTACCTCGACAGATTGCGTCGCTGGATTGCCCCTATGATCTGGAGCCCGTCTTGAGACGTTTTCTGGATCAACACCAGGGCAATGTGATTGAGCAGCAGTACAGCAGTTCCGCGCAGTTTAAGATCTCCCTCCCAAAACCCGAAATTCCTGCCTTTAAAACCTGGCTCAGTCATCATTTTCAGATTAATTGCGCTTTCGAGGATTAATTCGCCGCTACACTTTATGAACCCTGTGAGACCGTTGGGGTCTTCAATGGGCGCACGAGCCACAATCTGTGGCTATGCTATTGGGAACACGGCCTGTTGTCTGTGTGCCACTGGCGTGCGGCGGCTTTTGGGAAATTCACATCGAGTTAAGTTGAAGTCCTTAAGCTGAATGCGGGATTTAAGAGGTATGTTGTTGTATGAAGAAGTTATTGTCGCTGTCTGAGTTCAGACGTTATGCGATGTGTGTGTCGATATTGCCCCTGCTGATGTCTGCAGCATCTGTATCGGCCAGGTGTCAGTATTATTCCTTTTTGGATTTTGGCGTTGATCCGACGGCTGGCAAGGTCTTCCGAAGTTCGGGTGTGCGCATGTATCAGCCCGGCTTTGAAGCGGCTTACAGTCCCTATGGTCATGTTGAGAAAGACGGTTTTTCAATTCAACGTTTGGGGCCGTTTAATACTCAGGCAGAAGCCAAACAGCGTTTGAATCTGGCTTTGCAAAAACTGAAAAAAGACGGCTATCGCAAGGTTCAAAAAGCCGGTTTCCCACGAGTCTTGCTGTTAAACAAAAAACTCTGCCGCAGCTCAGGTTAAAAGTATTCCGGGGTCAGGCTAAAACTATTACAGGAAAGCTGCTAAAATCGGCGCCGCAATTACAGTCTAATAGACTGGTTTAATCGACCTGTGTAGAGCCTGATTTCAATATGAGTCAATCCCCGATTGTTGTCGCACTCGATTACGACAATGCCAGTGATGCCATTGCCTTGGCTGATCGCTTGAACCCCTCCCAGTGCCGTTTGAAGGTGGGCAAGGAACTCTTCACCAGTGCTGGCCCTGCGGTGGTCGAAGCACTGATGAAGCGTGATTTCGAGATTTTTCTCGATCTTAAATTTCACGATATTCCCAACACCTGCGCAAAAGCCGTGAAAGCCGCCGCCGAACTGGGTGTGTGGATGGTCAATGTTCATGCAAGTGGTGGCCAGCGCATGATGGAAGCGGCTCGCAATGAATTACAGAAGTTTAGTACGCCACCGATGTTGATTGGGGTTACTGTATTGACCAGCATGGACGCCGACGATCTGGCGGGATTAGGTGTAACGGTTTCTCCCCAGGAGCAGGTGTTGAAGCTGGCCAAACTGGCTCAGAAGTCTGGTATGGACGGTGTTGTGTGTTCTGCTCAGGAAGCGTCGGCATTACGCGAGCAAGCCGGCCAGGATTTTTGTCTGGTAACTCCGGGCATTCGGCCTGCGGGCAGCGCTGCCAACGATCAGCGTCGTATTGTTACGCCACAGCAGGCGTTGGAGTGGGGCAGCCACTACTTGGTGATTGGTCGTCCTATCACCCAGGCTGACAATCCAGCTGAAGCCTGTGCGCAGATATTGAACGATATTTCCTCCGCGCAAGCGGTTTAGGTTTGGGCGTGGTTCAGCAGATGGCATTTATTATTACTATTGATGGCCCCAGTGGCGCTGGCAAAGGCACGGTTTCTGCCAAGCTCGCCCATGAATTGGGTTTTGCTCTACTTGATAGTGGCGCCCTGTATCGTCTGACCGGTCTCGCGGCTCGTCTAAACCAATGTAATTTTTCCGATTCTGCAGCCTTGGGAGAGGTGGCGAGATCGCTGGATGTTGAATTTTGTTCTACTGAAGCCGGCGTGACGATTTATCTCTCTGGCCAGGATGTGAGTCAGGCGATTCGCACCGAGCAGGCTGGAATGGATGCCTCGGCCGTGGCGGCTGTGCCGGTGGTGCGAGAAGCGTTGCTTCAGCGTCAGCGGGATTTTGCCAAGGCTCCAGGGGTAGTGGCTGATGGTCGCGATATGGGCAGTACGGTTTTTCCTGATGCTCAGCTCAAGGTGTTTTTGACCGCGAGCGCGGAAGAAAGAGCCCGCCGCCGACTGGCGCAATTACAGGATGCCAATACCGGTGAGAGCTTCGATTACGACAAAATTTTGCAAGATATTGAGGCCAGAGATAAGCAAGACAGTGAACGCAGCAGCTCGCCTTTGCAGGCCGCAAGCGATGCCGTAATGCTGGATAGTAGCGATAAGAGTATTGCGGAAGTCCTTGCCGACATTTTATCGCTGTATCGCAGTCGCTGTTAAATTGATTGCCGATGCTGGCGCTCTATAAACAATACCGATGATTTGAGCTTGCCCACGATAAGGATGCAAGAAAAGAATGGATTACTGGCTTCTGCCTATACTACTGCTGTTATTGCTGGCCGGGTATTTAATCGGCCGGCGTGTGCAGCGTAAAAAGTCCCGTCTCCGTCGACAGGATCGCCATGTGCTTTTCGACAGTAAGGCGCAGCAGTATATTTCCGGTTTAAACTTTTTGTTGAACGAAGAGGGCGATGCGGCAGCTGAAGCCTTTATCGATGCCTTGCCTGTCAGCCGCCAAACCCTGCAGACCCATCTTTCCCTGGGGCGTATGCTGCGCAAGAATGGCGAAATTTCCTCTGCTATCCGCACCCACCAAAGCCTACTGGCTTCGCCCTATCTCGAAGCGGATGATGTTGATCTTGTTCAGCTGGAACTTGCCATTAACTATGTGGTTGCCGGCCTGCTGGACCGGGCTGAGGCCTTGTTGAAGGATTCTTTGAAGGCCCAGGACCCTTATATTCGTCAGCAGGCGCTGGAGCATCTGGTTGCCTTGTACCGTGAGGAGAAGGAGTGGCAAAAGGCCATTGAGGTCATTAATCGCCATGCCGAGCGTCGCTTCGGGCGAGCGACAGAAGAGTGGGTTAACCAACAAAGTCATTTCAGTTGTGAGTTGGCCGAGCTGTCCATCAAGCGAGGGGCTTATCAAGAAGCCCAGCGTCAGCTGCGCGCGGCCCTTGCGTTCGACAAGCGTTCCTTGCGTGCCCAGCTGTTGCAGGTGAAATTGCAGTTATTGAGTGGCGACCATGCTGCGGCTCGAAAGAAAATCAAAAAGCTGATTTTGGCCGGTTGCGACATCTGGGAGCCTATGGCGGAATTGCTGTTGCAGATCTATGAGCAGTCCGGGCGATCTGAGCAGGTGTTGCAGGAATTGAGAGAAATCAGCGTCAGTCATGGCGTTGAGCCCCTGTTGGAAACGGTATACGGCGAGTTGCAAAAGCAGTCGCCCGAGCAGGCAAGAGAGTATCTCCAGGAGATGTTCGAGGCCTCAGGTTCAGACGGGGCTCTGGCGAACATTCTGGGCGATAACGATCAGAAGATCACGCCTCTGCGTCCTCTGTTGCGTAACTATGTACTGCAACAGCAGGCAATTCATATGCCGCATATCTGCTCTGGCTGCGGTTACAGTTCCCAGCAGCACTATTGGCTTTGCCCAACCTGCAAGTCCTGGGGGATGGGGCGCCGTAATCTGCGGGCAAAACCGGGCAAAGCCCAGGAGAAGTCTTCCTGAGGGATGCCTATCTTCACGACAATTCTCCCGTTTGGGCCTAAACCCCCGCCACTGCTGGGTTTTCGTTGAAATTAACCCTGCTTTCTGATAGTCTCCGCCCCTCGCAATTTTGTGCCAAGTGAATTTGGCCGATGCGAAGGGGGTAATGCCAGCCATGTTTACCCTCAATTTCATTAACAGACCCATGCGACTGGCCGTGTGGCAGAGTGGTTTTCAGGCATTTATCGATACGCGCCGAAACCACCTTTATCTATAGGTATTGTAATGAGCGAAAGCTTTGCAGAATTATTTGAAGAAAGTTTAAAGTCCGTTGATATGGTTCCCGGTTCGATCGTAACCGGTGTTGTTATCGATGTAGACAAAGATTGGGTAACTGTACACGCTGGCCTGAAATCTGAAGGCGTGATCCCTGCGGCCCAATTCCTGAACGAGAGCGGTGAGCTGACCCTGTCTGTTGGCGACGAAGTTCAGGTTGCACTGGAAAGTGTTGAAGACGGTTTCGGTGAGACTCGTCTGTCCCGCGAAAAAGCCAAGCGTGCTGAAGCTTGGACTGTTCTGGAAGCGGCTCATGAAGCCGATGAAGTGGTTACCGGTGTTATCAATGGTAAGGTTAAGGGTGGTTTCACCGTTGACGTTTCCAGCATCCGTGCCTTCTTGCCTGGTTCTCTGGTAGACGTTCGCCCTGTTCGCGAAACGGCTCACCTGGAAGGCAAAGAGTTAGAATTCAAAGTTATCAAGCTGGACCAGAAGCGCAACAACGTTGTTGTTTCTCGTCGTGCGGTTCTGGAGCACGCCAACTCTGCTGAGCGTGAAGAGCTGCTGGCCAACCTGCAAGAAGGTATGGCGGTTAAAGGTATCGTTAAGAACCTGACCGACTACGGTGCCTTCGTTGACCTGGGTGGCGTTGACGGCTTGCTGCACATCACTGACATGGCTTGGAAGCGCATCAAGCACCCAAGCGAGATCGTAAATGTTGGTGACGAGATCGACGTTAAAGTATTGAAGTTCGACCGTGAGCGTAACCGCGTATCTCTGGGTCTGAAGCAGTTGGGTGAAGATCCATGGATCCAGATCACCAACCGTTACCCTGAAGGTGCTCGCATCAAGGCTGTTGTGACTAACTTGACTGACTACGGTTGTTTCGCCGAGTTGGAAGAGGGTGTTGAAGGTCTGGTTCACGTTTCTGAAATGGATTGGACCAACAAGAACATCCACCCATCCAAAGTCGTTAATGTTGGCGACGAGCTGGAAGTAATGGTTCTGGATATCGACGAAGAGCGTCGTCGTATTTCTCTGGGTATCAAGCAGTGTCAAGAAAACCCATGGGATGCCTTCGCGCGCACCAGTGCCAAGGGCGACAAAGTTACCGGTAAGATCAAGTCTATTACTGATTTCGGTATCTTCATCGGTCTGGAAGGTGGTATCGATGGTCTGGTTCACTTGTCTGACATCTCCTGGCACGAAGCTGGCGAAGAAGCCGTTCGCAACTACAAGAAAGGCGATGAGCTGGAAACCGTAATCCTGGCGATCGACCCTGAGCGTGAGCGTATCTCTCTGGGTATCAAGCAGTTGGATGCGGATCCGTTCTCTGACTACGTTGCTCAGAACGACAAGGGCGCCATCGTTGTTGGTACTGTGAAAGAAGTTGATGCTAAAGCAGCCGTTGTTGTTTTGGCTGACGACGTTGAAGCCGTACTGAAAGCCTCTGAAATCAGCCGTGACAAGGTAGAAGATGCCCGTAACGTGCTGAAAGAAGGCGAAGAAGTTGAAGCTAAGATCGTTAGCGTTGACCGCAAGAATCGTGCGATCAACCTGTCTATCAAGGCGAAGGACTACGACGACGAGAAGAGTGCAATCAAAGAGCACTCTGCGAAGTCTGCTGAGCAGGTCGCTCCTGCAACCATTGGTGACCTGATCAAGGCGCAAATGGCGAGCCAAGACAAGCAGTAATTGCTTGATTTTGACTGAAAAAGGCGGGTTTTAACCCGCCTTTTTTCGTTTTTAGGGATCGATTTTATGGAAGCGTGCGTTAATTTCACATAACTTGTTGATTTTTAATGTTTTATCGGGTTATTGTTGTTGGGCGGTAGATATTTCAGGTTAACTGAAGGTGTGCCATGACCAAATCAGAATTGATCGACAAAATAGCCATACATCAAGACCAGCTGTCCCAGAAGGACGTGGAGTTGGCGGTAAAATTGATGCTGGAATATATTTCCAAGATGTTGGCGACCGGTGAACGCATCGAAATTCGAGGCTTTGGCAGCTTTTCACTGCATTACCGGGCATCACGTGTAGGGCGAAATCCGAAGACAGGTGACTCGGTTGAGTTGGAGGGTAAACATGTCCCTCATTTCAAACCGGGTAAAGAATTACGCGACCGAGTTAACGAAGGCTTGCATCGCTCTTAGCGCCTCACTGCTGTAAAATCACGCCTATAGTTTTATTAGGGCATTTCTGCCCGTCATCGTCTTATTTTCCGGCCACCGCTTAGCTCGGTGGGCGGACTTATTATTGGGATGTACATACATGACAGAATCCATTAACCCGAATGGCCGCAAAGGGATTATTTTGGCTGGCGGTTCGGGCACTCGCCTTTACCCAATCACCCGTTCAATCAGCAAGCAGATGGTCCCCATCTACGATAAACCCATGGTTTATTATCCCCTTAGTACTCTGATGCTGGCAGGCATTCGAGATATCCTGCTGATCTCCACACCGCGTGATTTGCCCGCTTATGAAGAACTGTTGGGTGATGGCAAAGAGTGGGGCTTGAATATCCAATATGAAGTTCAGCCTTCTCCGGATGGCCTTGCCCAAGCCTTCATCATCGGCGAAAAGTTTATTGGTGACAGCGATTGCGCTTTGGTTCTGGGTGACAATATCTTCTATTCTCAGGACTTCCAGAGCATTTTGCAGCGTGCCTGTGCCCAAGAGGGTGGTGCGACTGTTTTTGGTTACCATGTTGATGATCCGCGCGCTTATGGTGTGGTGGAGTTCAGCCCGGAAGGCAAGGTGCTTTCCATCGAAGAGAAGCCAACCCAGCCGAAGTCCAAATATGCCGTTACCGGACTTTATTTTTACGATAATCGCGTGATCGATATCGCTAAATCCATTAAGCCATCTGATCGCGGCGAGCTGGAAATCACCGATGTGAACAAAGCTTACCTGGACGATGGCAGTTTGACGGTTGAGCTGTTGGGTCGCGGTGCTGCCTGGCTTGATACCGGTACCCATGACAATCTGCTGGAAGCTGGTTACTTTATTCGCACTCTTGAAAAGCGCCAGGGTCTGAAAGTTGCCTGTCCGGAAGAGATTGCTTACCGTATGGGCTACATTGATGCCGAACAACTGAAAGCTCTGGCCAAGCCGCTGGAGAAAAGCGGTTATGGCAAATACCTGTTGGATGTACTAGAAGACCAGGTATTTTAATGGATTGCCAAGAAACAACGATTGCGGATGTACTGCTGTTTAAACCTCGGGTTTTTGGTGATGAGCGCGGCTTTTTTCTAGAGACCTTTCGTGAGTCCTGGTTTTCCGAGCGTGGTTTGGAATATAACTTTGTTCAAGATAACCACAGCTCCTCTTCGAAGGGCGTATTGCGCGGTTTGCACTATCAAATGGAACAAACCCAGGGCAAGCTCGTGAGAGTGGTTCGTGGCGATGTGTTTGATGTCGCTGTGGATATGCGTCGCGATTCTCCAACCTTCGGCAAATACGCTGCCGCCAGACTGTCAGAAGAGAACAAGCATCTGTTCTGGGTGCCACCGGGTTTCGCCCACGGTTTTTTGGTGCTGAGTGACATGGCGGAATTCGTATACAAATGCACGGATTACTATCACCCTGAAAGTGAAGTTTCGCTGCGTTGGGATGACCCCACTGTGGGCATTGATTGGCCCTTGTCCGAAGCTGGACTGGAAGAACCCAGTTTGTCAGCCAAGGATAAAGAAGGCTTCCTGCTTGATCAGGCCCCCAGCTTTTTGAGCCGTGAGCTGAGCGGCGGATTGATAGGTTGATTTGACAGGTTACAGGCAGGATGAAAATTCTTATTACCGGTGCCACAGGGCAGTTGGGCTACCACCTTCAGGAAATTGCCTCGCAGGAAAATCAGGGTGAAGAAATTCTGTGCCCTGGCCGCGATGAATTGAATATGGCCGACACAGAATCGGTAGACCACTATCTGTGCAAACATCAACCGGGCTACATCATCAATGCTGCTGCCTATACCGCAGTAGACAAATCAGAATCCGAAGCTGAGCTTGCATTGGCGATTAACCGAGACGCTGTTGAGCAAATGGCGCGCTACAGCATTGAGCAGCAGTGCCCGTTGATTCAGGTATCGACTGATTTTGTGTTTTCCGGCGAGCAGGGCAAGCCCTATGCGCCTGATTCGAAATGTCAGCCACTCGGTGTTTACGGTAGCAGTAAGCATGAGGGTGAACTGGCGGCATTAAAATCTCCCCATGCGCGCGTTGTTCGCACCGCCTGGGTATACAGTGAACATGGTGCCAACTTTGTAAAAACCATGTTGCGATTGGCACGTGAGCGCGATCAGCTAACGGTGGTGGCCGATCAAATTGGTAGTCCAACATACGCTCGTAATCTGGCGGCGTTTATCTGGAAGTTACGAGACTCATCCAGCGAGCAGAACATTTTCCATTGTTGCGATGCCGGTGTTTGCAGTTGGTATGATTTTGCCAACGGCATTTTTGAGTTGGCTGTAGATCAAGGCTTGTTAAGTCAGGCGCCGAGGGTAAAACCGATTCGTTCTGAACAGTATCCAACACCGGCTCAGCGACCGCACTACAGCGTTCTCGATTGCAGCGCCAGCTATGAGGCTGTGAATGCCGAGCCCGAGCATTGGCGTTTGGCACTGACACAGATGTTGAACACACTTGGCGAGCAAGAAAAGCACTAGAGACTGAATTATGAAAACACTTTTGGTAACCGGCGGCGCTGGTTTTATTGGCTCTAACTTTTGTCACTATTGGGCCAAGCAATATCCTGAGGACAAGGTTGTTGTTCTGGATGCATTGACCTATGCCGGTCATCAGGAATATTTGAGTGAGCTGCAAGCGCAGGCCGGCCTGGAATTTGTGCACGGCGATATTCGCGATTATGCCCTTCTGGAAGAGTTGTTTGCGAAATACCCGTTTGATCATATCGTACACTTCGCGGCTGAATCCCACGTGGATCGTTCCATTACCGGACCAGATGCATTTATCGAAACCAACATCATCGGCACACACAATCTGCTGAAGCTGGCGAAGCAATACTGGATTGACCAGGAAAAGCCCGGCCATCGCTTTCATCATGTGTCGACCGATGAGGTTTACGGAAGCTTGGAAGCTGATGATCCAGCATTCAGCGAAACCACGGCTTTCGCACCCAATTCACCTTACTCGGCCAGTAAGGCGGCATCGGATCATCTGGTTCGAGCTTACCACCATACCTATGGTCTGAACGTGAGCACCAGCAACTGCTCCAACAATTACGGCCCGAGACAGGATAAAGAAAAACTGATTCCGCTGATTATTCATAACATCCTGCATGGTAAGCAATTGCCCATTTACGGCGATGGCATGAATATTCGCGACTGGTTGTATGTCGATGATCATTGTTACGCTATCGATTTGATTCTGCAGAAAGGCAACGCTGGCGAGGTGTACAACGTAGGCGGTGAAAACGAATGGGCCAACCTGCACATTGTTGAATTGATCTGCGATTTGATCGATAAAAAGCTGCAAGACAATCCCGAATACCTTGCACGCTTCAACAGCTCGCCCGTTGCCAATGGCTCCAAGGCCCGAGATCTGATCAGTTTTGTAAAAGATCGAGCCGGCCACGACCGTCGTTATGCCATTGATCCTGGCAAATGTCACGCGGAGCTGAACTATCACCCGAAGGAAACTTTTGAAACCGGAATTGCCAAAACCCTGGATTGGTATCTAACAGAAGCCCTGAAGGCTTGATCCTGTGACTGACGTGCAACTGACGGCATCGGTGGTTTTGTATCACAGCCCCGCTGATATGGTTGCGCGTCATCTTCAGAGTGTGGCGAAATCGTTCGCACATTTTTCCAATGTATATCCGACCGCAAGTCTGCGGTTTTTCTTTGTCGACAACAGTGTGGATGAACATTATCTGCGCACCATCGAAACGCTGATCTCCCAGTGCCATTTACCCGAAGGGATGCGCCTTGAGCTGATTAAGAGTTCTGAGAATAAAGGCTATGGTGATGCACACAATCAAGCATTGGAAAAAGTACCTTCTGAACAATATGTTGGGAAGGAAGACCGAGCGAAGGACACGCGCTTTCACGTGGTGCTAAACCCCGATGTTTATCTGGCTGAAGATACCTTACTGCTTAGCTACAAATGCATCAGCAAACAGCAGGATATTGCGCTGATCAGCCCCAGAATTCTCGACAATTACGAGGCTGTCCCCCATGTGGCAAAGCGCTATCCGGGCTTGCGAATTCTTATGGGACGATACCTGAAGAGCACTTTGTGGGCGGAGCAACAGCAGCGCTACGTTTACGCAGAGCAAGACCCGGAATCGGCTTTTGATGTGGAAATGGCCGGCGGTTGTTTTTACTTTTGCCGTTTGTCGGCCTTGCAAGACATTAACGGTTTTGATCGAGCTTACTTTTTGTATTTTGAGGACTTTGACCTCTGCGAGCGTTTGCGGGCCAATTCCTGGCGACTACGCTATGAGCCCACAGTGTGTATTCAGCATGAAGGAGGCGGGGTCAGCGGAAAAACCTTACGGCATCAATGGTATTTTATCTGTTCGGCAGCGCGCTTTTATAGCCGCTATGGTTGGCGCTTTTAGGGCAGAAAGTCTGTTCTTGCACGACCTGAAGTGTGGCATCAAAAACCCTCCAAATAAAAAGTGTGAAGCAGGTCTCAAAACTGTGAAGGGCTGCTTATATTTGCTGAGTAGGGCACCTTGAGCTTCGTTAGACCTACATAGCTATGTAGGTGACACCCATGGGATTCAAAATTCTTTTTGGTGCCGTTATCGGCGCCCTAACTCTCTCATTTAACACGGTTCTGGAAGCGGCAGATTTGTCGGTAGAGCGTGATGTTTTGTTACGTTTGCAGCAAGTGTCTGAAAACCAGCAGTTGTCCTTGCAGGATAAGGAGCAATCCTTACTGGATTTCGAGCGTAAGCTGCAAACTGCCCAAAACGACTTGGCTGATGCTGAGCGCGAACTTCAGGAAAAAGAGCAGGAACTGGCCACGGCGACAGCAGGTGGAGAGGCGATGGCTCGCCAGCGCAAGCTTGCGGAACATGGCGTTTCCATGGCCAAACGCGGCGTAAAAAACCGCCACAAGCGCATCCAGAGAATTGAAGGCAAGCTCACCCAGGAACAGGACGCGTTGGCTAAAGCACGTGCCCAGTTGACTAAAAGTCGTAGCAATATCGCCAAGCAGGAAGCCAAAATTGCTCGCCTGCGCGATGAAGCAAAGAACAAGGCTGCGCAGCTTGCCAAAGCTGAGCAGCAACGACGTCAGTCCATACCTGAACCAAAGCCTCAGGTTCAGCAAACCTTAGCGAAAACCCCGGCTCCCGTATCCAAACCTGCCGTCGAAACACCGAAATTGGCGCAAGCTGATATTCCCAAACAGGAACAGCCGAAGGTAGAAGACCCTAAAATTGAAGAGCCTAAACCAGCGTCTCCTGGCAATGACCAGGAAACTAAAGATCAAATGGCGGCTTTGGATGAACTGGCTCGACAACAGGCGCAAGCTGAAGAAAAGCGCCTTACGGAAGCCTTGTCTGGGCCTGAGCGCTCTGGTCGTCAGTTGTACCGAAATCTGCGCATTAAAAGCGATACTGTGGATGCGGGCTTTGAATTTTTGGGCAATCATCAATATCGCGCTGAATCCGCGGTGACGGGTGGTCGTCACATGTTTAAGGTGGGTTCTCACCATTACCGTGGCACGATTCCTTCTTCAGATGAAGGCCAGGTGTATGTGTTTCTCTACGATACCAGCCGCAAGGGTAAGCCTCGCCTAAGTATGTATCGTAAGTCCTTGTTGCAATAATTCTCCGCGATAGGCTCTTTACTGGGCTCAGCTTTCCTGTTGAGCCCAGCCATTCCCAAAAAGTTTTCCCCAAGCCTTGATATCTTCAAGCGAAGCCCCATATTGATATTAGACCCGCCTGATGGGGGTCAAAAACCGGCACACGCTGTGCCACTCAGCCAGGACCAAGAGGTCTGGCAAACATCAATATTGCTTAATCTTAAGGATATTTCTTATGCGTAATTTCGATTTATCACCACTGTACCGTTCGTCGATTGGCTTTGATCGTATGGCCAATATTCTCGACAGCCTGACAGCGACCGAACAGAACCAACCCAGCTACCCACCTTACAATATAGAGCTTACTGGCGAAGACAAATACCGCATTACTATGGCGGTGGCCGGTTTCGCTGAAGCGGAGTTGGGAATAGAGGTTGAAGAGAACAAATTAACCATTGCCGGCAAGAAAGAAGCCGCCAAGGAAGAAAAGACCTATCTGCATCAAGGTATTGCGGCCCGTAACTTTGAGCGCCGTTTCCAACTTGCAGATCACGTTCGTGTAGAACATGCCCATATGGAAAATGGTCTTTTACATATCGATTTGCGCAGGGAAATTCCTGAGGCGATGAAGCCAAGAAGCATTGCCATTTCGAATTCAGGATTGCTCGAATCCTAAGCCCCGCTGCTCATTGGCCCTGACAGCGAAAAGGCTCGCATAATCCATGCGGGCCTTTTTTTGTGAAGTCCGTCTCATAGGGTGATTGTTTTTGCCATAGAGCTTGGTGATTTTCGCCTATTATAATTTGTCACTTAAGACGTTAGGGTACTGCCCAGGTTTTTAACTCTTAAAATATACAGTGACATGTTATGAATGCCACAGCCATAGCCGCTATTTTGATAGCTTTGTGTGCTTTTTGCACAAACACCTTCGCCCAATCCACCCAAGAGCAGCTTAAGCAAGCGCAGGACACGCTTAAGCAAGCCCAGCGACGGCTGCCTCAACTTGAAACCTTGAGTGAAGAACTCAAAGTTGAATTGGAAAGCTTTACACGCAAACTGGAGACCGCCGAGCAGGATTTGGCCCAATCCAACCGTGATGCCGCGAAAGCCCAGGCTTTGTTACAAGAAAGTAAAGTGGCCCACGAAGCGAATCCCAATCAGGATACCGATCGCGCCTTACGAAAAGCCGAGCACGGTTACGCTATGGCGGAACGCGGCGTAAAAAACCGCAATAAGCGTGTTGAGCGAATTCAGGGTAAGCATCAGCAGTTGCTGTTGAGCAGCGAACGCAATGCTCAGCAACAGAAAACTCTGGGTACCCAGATTAAAAACCAGCGAGTGCAGATTCAGCAATTAGAAGCCAGGTTGCACGAAGAAAAACAAAAAGCGACCCAATTGGCTGCCAGTGCGGCCTCAGCAAAAGTTGAGCAGCAGGCTCAGCTTGAGAGACAGCAGCGTGAGCAGGCAGAAAAGCTTGCGCAGCAGCGCCAGGCCGAAGCGAAGAAAGCCGAGCTGACGCAAACCATGGCAAAGAAAGATCCGGTGACTCAGGAGATTAAGTTGAGCGCCGAAGATCAATCGGCACAACGTAAAGCGCAGAAATTATTGGCGGAAGTCAATCAACAGATTGCTGATAAGCCGGGCCGACGTCCTTTGTATAAGCGTCTTACCTTAAAAGGGCAGCAGTTACCGACCGTACCGTTTACTTTTATTGGTGCCAATTATTACCGTGCGGAAACTCGGGTGAGCTCCGGACAACAATTTTTCGAGATTGCGAAAAATCGTTTCAAGCGCGATTTGCCGGAGTCGGATGATGGCCAGGTGTATGTCTTTATCTACCAAGCCAAGTCCGCTTCACGCGGTGTCTTGCAGTACTATAAAAAATCTCTGCTGGACAACTAAAGCAGAAAGGCCAGAGCTTAGCCTCAAGCTCTGGTCTTTTATTGATTGACCGAAAATAATTTCGCTCGCACTGTGGTGCGATATTCGCTGGGTGTGGTTGCCAGTAGTTTTTTAAACAACCCGGTAAAATGCCCCATATCCTGATAGCCCACCCGAAATGCAATTTCATTGATTGAGAGATTGCTGGTTTTCAATAGATCCTTGGCCGTTTCAATACGCACTTCTTGCAGGTATTGCAAAGGAGACTTGCCGGTGGCGCTTTTAAAGCGGCGATTAAAAGTTCGCACGCTCATATCAAATTTTTCAGCAACGTCGCTGAGTTTGACTTCTTTACCGTAATTATCCTGCAGCCAGATCTGGGCTTGAACAATATCTTCATCGGGATGGTTATTCGAGCAGCCTTCAAAAAAGCCACTTTCTTCATAGGAGCGGCGAATTTCATGGGAGAAGTGACGTTCAACGTGATTTGCAGTCGGGCGGTCATACAGGCGCTGAATAAAATGCACGGTCAAATCTGCCAGGGCGTTTACACTGGCCGCGCAATAGAGGTTCGATGCCTGGGTGATAAAGTACTGACGCTTCAATTGAACTTGCGGGTAGTCGCGTTGAAATTGATCAAAGTAATGCCAGTGAGTGGTCGCGGGTTTTCCGTCCAGAAGACCGGCTTCTGCCAACAAGCAGCAACCTGTACCAACGGCACTAATGGTCGCACCGTTTTCATAATGTTGTCTGAGCCAGCTTAGAAGCTGGGGTTGGCTCTTCATTAAGGGTCTGGGATTGCGCCACAGGGCCGGCAAGTAAATCATATCGCTTTGATCAACTTCCGGCAGGCTCAGATCAGGTTGGAAGGCAAATCCGGCGCGGGTCATCACGGATTTACGCTCGATGGCAGCGGTCTGTATGTTCAGCCGCTCGGCGCGACGATTCTGGGCGAGGGCAGCAGACTCGGCGGCTTTCAGCATCTCAATCGGCAGCGTGGTGCCGGTGGCGAGCATGTGATCGCATAAAACAAAGGTGATAGTAGGCACTGTGAATTCCCGGCTCTTCCAATTCCCAAAACGTTAACATCAGGGGCCTTAAAGGCGCTAAATCAAGCCTTGGCCACTATGCCTGTAATATTGGCTAAAGTTGCACGTGGGTGGTTATGGTTATACTGGTCTTAATTGTTGCCATATTGGCCAAAAGGGGTCGTTTTAGCATCTGATGGCCTGTTTCCCGGCGGGGCTGGCTGAAATCACAAAAATAATCGCTCTATAGATTCATAGAATAAACCCATAGCTTGTAACAGTAATTTTTATGGGGTTCTCTATGTCAAAGCTGCGCTTACCTGTCATTGTTTCGCTGGGAGGAATCAATGCCGCTGGCCGCAGTTCTGGTCACCATGCCTATCGCCGAATGGTGTTGGATAAGTTGAGTGCCAGCCAGCAACATGAAACTCTCCAGTCCCTGGCCGCCATGTGCGGTATCGACAGTCAAACTGAGTTCAGCGCTCAGGAGCGCGAACGCATTTTGGCCAGCACCTTGATTCGCCAGGTTGAAGGCAATCATTTCGACGTTCAAAACTTGCCCTGGATGACTCCCCTGGATACCCATGATCGGGCCGGTCAGCCAATAGAGTTCGAGTGCCGACGTAAACAACTGCCTCGTGACTTGCCTGAAAACTGGGAAGTAAGCGATCTGGGAGATGATCGTGTCTGCGTGAGAATGGCCGGGCAGGGGCGTTTGTTCGTCCCCAATACTCGTGTCGCACCCGTGCAATCTGCCGGTCAGTTGCCAACGGGCTTTGACCCGGGCAGTTTGTATCAGTCCCGTTTCCACCCGAGGGGTTTGCAAATGTCGGTTGTCGCCGCTTCCGATGCTCTGAACAATATGGGGCTGGCTTGGGAATCCCTCTGTGCAACCTTGCCGGCCGATCAGATTGCAGTGTATTCCGGCAGTGTCATGGCGCAGCTTGATGACAACGGTTATGGCGGATTAATGCAATCACGTATGCGCGGTGGTCGAGTTAGCTCCAAGCAGTTGCCGCTTGGTCTGAATACCATGCCGGCGGATTTTGTGAACGCTTATGTGTTGGGCAGTCTGGGGGCTACAGGCAGTGTGACCGGCGCCTGTGCAACCTTCCTCTACAATCTGCGTATGGGGGTTGAAGATATCCAGTCTGGCCGCCGTCGCGTGGTATTCGTGGGCAATTCTGAGGCGCCATTAACGCCAGAGGTGTTTGAAGGTTACGGCGCGATGAGTGCGCTGGCCACCGATGACGGTTTGCGTAAGCTCGATGGCAGTGATCAAGCGAATCACCGTCGCGCCAGTCGCCCCTTTGGTGACAACTGTGGCTTTACCCTGGCCGAATCCGCTCAGTATTTTGTGTTGATGGATGATGAATTGGCTATTGAGCTGGGCGCTGAAATCTACGGTGCCGTTAGCGATGTCTTTATTAATGCCGATGGTTACAAGAAATCGATCTCTGCGCCTGGACCGGGTAACTACATCACCCTGGCGAAATCCATGGCGGCGAGTGCGGCCTTGTTGGGCGAGCGCAGTTTGCGCGAGCGCAGCTATATTCAGGCTCATGGTTCCAGCACACCCCAAAATCGTGTGACAGAGTCTCGAATCCTTGATGCCATGGCGAAAAATTTCGGCATCGAATCCTGGCCTGTGTCAGCCGTAAAAGCCTATGTGGGCCACTCACTGGCACCGGCCAGTGCGGATCAAATGCTGGCTGTACTGGGTCAGTTTGCCCACGGCTGGTTGCCGGGGTTGAAAACTTCCGGTGCGATTGCAGATGACGTGTACCAGGACAACTTGAATTTGCCTTTGGATGACATCGAACTGCCTGAAACCGATGTCGCCTTTATTAACTCCAAGGGTTTCGGTGGCAACAATGCCACAGCAGCGGTTATTCATCCGAATAAAGTTTCCGAGATGCTGAGTAAGCGTTATGGCCACGCGTCTATGTCTGCGTACCAGTCAAAGCTCGAAGCCACACGTCAGCAGCGAGCAGAATATGAAGCGGCAGTCAGCCAGGGGGATTGGCAGGTGCGATACCGTTTTGGTGAAGGCATGATTGATGAGGCCGAGCTGGAAATGGATCGCGAAAAGCTGCGTTTACCAGGTTGGGAGCAGTTGGTGGAACTTCCCCAAAATACGCCATACGACGATCTTCGACTGGACTGAATTCGGGTTTCTGAATTCAAGCTGACTTCTTAGCCTGGGTGCATTCGAGCCCGGGCTTTCTCTTTCTCAATACCTACTTTGCCCTGCCAGCGTTATGGGTTGGGCAATGACTCAATGAGCTTTGCTTCCTGTCACTGGCCCTGCCAATCAAGCCAAGGTTATACTGTGCGTAAATAAATTGAGGAGGGTGGTCACTTGCCGAATACTGATCATCTCGAGATTTCCGCTGGCAATGAGGCCGAGTCGGAAGCTGTGTCGAAGCCGGTAGGTGCGGGAGACAACGGCCAGGCAGAAACCGATTTGCCAATAGGGCGCCGCTTGCAACTCCTGCGCGAGCGTAACGGTTGGTCGCAACGGGAGCTGGCAAAGCGCTCTGGTGTCACCAACAGCGTTATATCAACGATTGAGCAGGGGCGGGTAAGCCCGTCGATTAGCTCTCTGGAAAAAATCCTGGCCGGTTTCCCGGTATCTCTGCGTGAATTTTTTACTTTTGATCCCGATGCGGAAGCGCCGGTCTTTTTCGCGGTAGGTGAAATGGAAACTCGCCAGTTTGGTGGCCTCAATTCACGACGGCTTTTTGCTCATCAAGGCGTCGCCGTCACCCATGTGGTTTATGAAGCGTCTACCGGAGAAGCCGCCAGCTCATCCCCCAGCCTTTACCAACGTGACGGCATGACAGTGGGTGTGATTATTTCCGGGCAACTGGAGGTGACTGTAGGCGGTCAGGTCAGAGTTTTGCAGGCCGGTGAGGGTTACCAGTTCGATCAGACTCGCCCTCACTGTATACGCAACCTGGCTGAAGAAGAGTGTGTGGTCTTGTCGGTTAGTTGCTAGAATGGCTGCCCTCCGCAGGCGTGGTAAACAAAGGCCAGGCGGGGCAAACCATAGCAATGTACAAACAAAGTACAAAACCATAGCACGAATATAAGAGACCGTTTATGAAGACCAGACGCCAGCGTGGTGAAGAAATTCGCCGGGAAGTAATGAGTGACCCATTTGTTGATCGCGCCCTGAACAACAGCAACGACTTCGATGCTCCTTTGCAGGAACTGGTGATGGAAACTGCCTGGGGGACTGTGTGGGATCGCGACGATTTACCCCGCGCTACTCGTAGTTTGGTAACCATCGCCATGCTGGCGGCCATGAAATGTTCCAATGAATTGAAAGGTCATGTGCGCGGTGCCTTGAGAAATGGTTGTTCGGTTGAAGAGATTCGCGGGGTTTTACTGCATGCGGTTCCTTACATCGGTGCGCCAGCGAGCCTTGAAGCGTTTCGTTCCGCTCGCGAAGTCATTGAAGAGTTTGAAAAAGCTCAGCAAGCTGACGCCGAGTAAGAAGCCGAGTAAAGGGTTACGCCTGTATGTTTCCAGTGGTTCAGCATCCTGCCGAGCATATCGCCAAGTGTCTTCGCGAAGCACAAAACAATGAATACGTTTTTTGTTTTGAGTTTTCGGATGCGCTTTCTGATTCGGACGTAAATGCCCGGGCAAAATCCTATTCTGCGCGACTCTTTTTAGAGCAAGGTCGTTGGCAGTTATCAATTCTCGAAGGTTCGGGGCCTGAACTTGAAACCTTGCGAGCAGCTGAACGTATCGCGGTTGATGGCCCGTGGTTTCTGAAAACGGTGAGTATCCCCAAGCCTTGGGGGAAAGAAATCTGGTATAGCGCCTACGAGCAGCGAGGTGTGTGTCATTTTGCCGCCAGCGCTGAGCAGCATGGTATTCCGGTTCCGCTGTTGTTGCATCTGTTTCCTCAGTTACTCGGTCGGGCTTCGGCACTGAATCTGTTAAAAGTGCTGGCTCCCTTTTCCAGTGAATTGTTGGGCGAACTCTATTTTGAAATGCATGAGGAGAAGCAGGAAGTTTATGTGGTCAGCCACATTGACGAACAAGCCTGGCCTAATGGCGTCGCTGAAATGCGTTTTGGGTTTTGCGAAAGGAAGCAACAGGAGTTCGCGAGCTTTGAAGAATTTAAAGGTTCGTATCTTTCCTCGGTGAAAGCTTATGAGGCGGTGCGACAGGAAATTGATGCAGAATTACGAAGCTTGTCCGCGGATGCTTCTGTTGAGCTTTTAAGCGAGACAGAGAAACAAAATATGCTTTTGGCTTTACCTCAGGCGTTGCAGCAAAGGGAAGCCTCACTGGCCAGAGATATGTCCAGTTACATCGCCAAGCGAGCTTTGCGTTTGGGTGACGTTATCAAAGTGCCAAAAATGTTACCCCACGGATTACTGCACGGAGTTCGAGTAGTGGAGTTCCAGACGCCGGTCTATGAGCGTTTAATTCTGTCTTTTCGTCAGCAGGTGCTGACCCAGTCTCATTGGGATACAGAGCAGGCGCTTTCGATGTTGATGCAGGCTCCGGCATTCGATTCTAAGGAAACATTTGATGTCTGCCCTCTGAATGAAGGCCTCGCTGCAAATCTGGAAGTTGAGCGCATAGTGTCCTTTGATGATTTTGAAGTGTATCGATTGCGCTTCCTTAAAACGGCTTGTGTTGCTGTAGCCCCAATTTTGGAGCAGTTGCTGTCTGTTCAATCCCATTTTGAAAATCATCCTGCCGGCAATGTGTTGATGTTGGCACTTCACACGATGACCCTGTCCGGTGAGTCTTCAACGATAAACCTGCAAGCCGAAGAGGGCGCCTGTTTGCCTCTGTGGCAAGGCTTGCATCAGAATGCGGTGAATCTCCAGGCAGAGAAGGGGGCTATCGCCCTGCTAAGCCGGCCCTTGCCGTGAAAATCCCCTCAACTTAGGGAAAAATTCAGCCATTGTGTTGATCCCTTCAAAAGAGTGTGGCAGTATTAGCACCCCTTTGGCACAGGGCAGTTTTGATTTGGGCATTTTAGTGTTTTAAATCAATGGCTTAGGTGCTAATTAGAGCTCGGCTTTTGAAGCGAGAGCCCACAAAGTAATGCGGACGTGGCGGAATTGGTAGACGCGCTAGATTTAGGTTCTAGTATCGCAAGGTGTGAGAGTTCAAGTCTCTCCGTCCGCACCATATTTTTCTAGAGATTATTGGCTTTAGGGAGTTGCCCTAAGGCTTTTTTGCGTTCAGCGCTCCCCGATGGCGCAAGCGCTCATTGTGAGAGGAACATCATGCAGGTTTCAATCGAAACAACTACTGGTTTAGAGCGTCGCTTAACGGTAGGCGTGCCAGCTGAGCAAGTCGATAGCGAAGTTGAAAATCGCCTAAAGCAGGCCGCTAAAACCGTTCACCTGAACGGCTTCCGCAAAGGTAAAGTCCCTTTGAAAGTGGTTAAGCAGCGTTTCGGTGCGGGTGTTCGCCAGGAAGTAATCGGTGAAGTGATGAGCCGCAGCTTCTACGAGGCGGTTCAGCAGGAAGGTGTTAACCCTGCTGGTCAGCCAAGCATTGAGCCTAAAGAAATGGGCGAAGGCAAAGATATCGAATTTGTAGCGACCTTTGAAGTATACCCAGAAGTTGAACTGGCTGACGTATCCAGCATCGCGGTCAACAAGCCTGTTGCCGAGGTGACTGATAAAGATATCGACACTATGATCGAAACTCTGCGTAAGCAACAGGGTACGTTCAAAAACGTTCGTCGTAAGGCGGTTAAAGAAAACCGTTTGAACATCGACTACGTTGGCACCAAAGACGGTGAAGAGTTCGAAGGTGGTAAGGCTGAAGGTCAGGAATTGGTTCTGGGTTCCAACAGCATGATCCCGGGTTTTGAAGACGGCTTGATTGGCGCCAAAAAAGGCGAAGAGCACGTTCTGGATCTGACGTTCCCTGAAGATTACCACGCCGAAGAATTGAAAGGTGCTGCTGTGCAGTTCACTGTTAAAGTGAATCAGGTTGCCGCTCTGGAATTGCCAGAAATGGATGAAGAGTTCTTCAAGAAGTACGGCGTAGAAGATGGTGGCGAAGACAAGTTCCGCGAAGAAGTTCGCAACAATATGGAACGTGAACTGAAAAACGCGGCCAAGAACAAGGTGAAAACCCAGGTAATGGACGGTCTGCTGGATGCTAACAGCGTTGACCTGCCAAAAGCTCTGGTTGCTTCCGAGATTGATGCGTTGCGCGGTCAAATGATGCAGCAGTTTGGTGGCGCCGCAGAAAACATGGATCTGAAATCCATTCTTCCAGACGACATGTTCAATGAGCAGGCCGAGCGTCGTGTTGCGTTGGGCTTGATTGTTGGTGAGCTGGTTAAGAAGGAAGAGCTGAAAGTTGATGCCGATGCCGTTAAAGCAATGGTTGAAGAAATGGCTTCTACTTATCAGGACCCTGAAGAAGTTGTTAACTACTACTACAGTAACCGCGAATTGCTGGCGGGTGTAGAATCAGCCGTACTGGAAGATCAAGTGGTTGATCACATTCTGGAAAAAGCCAAAGTAGAAGAAGTTAAGAGCGATTATGAAGAAGTGATTAAGCCTGCTGAGCAAGCCTGATTAACCTCTTAGATCGTTTAATGATCAAAGCGCCGGCATTATGCCGGCGTTTTTGTTTAAGCTTTAGGCAGAATTGAATTTTATCGACTGAAAACTGGCATACTTGCGATCTTGCAGTTAAGCTCAGAGTAGATGATTGCCGGTATCGTACAGGGCTTCAGTGTGCGCTACCAAGGCCGATATATAAGAATCATTGGCAACTAAATTCCCGCCAATCAGTTAATCAGGCGACCATTTTCGGGCTCGCCAGGTAATAAGGAATCTGATAACACAATGTCCAGTATCGACACAATTAACCCGCTATCTCCTGTCGCCAGTGGTCTGGTACCTATGGTGGTAGAGCAAACGTCTCGTGGAGAGCGATCCTATGACATCTACTCGCGTCTGTTAAAAGAGCGGGTTATTTTCCTGGTGGGTCAAGTAGAAGACCACATGGCGAATCTGGTTGTCGCTCAATTGTTGTTTCTGGAAGCGGAAAACCCCGATAAAGACATTCACCTGTACATCAATTCACCCGGTGGTTCAGTAACTGCGGGTATGTCTATTTATGACACCATGCAGTTTATCAAGCCGGATGTCAGCACCATGTGTATCGGTCAGGCCTGCAGCATGGGCTCTTTCCTGTTGAGTTCTGGTGCGGAAGGCAAGCGTTATTGCCTGCCAAATGCCCGTACCATGATTCACCAGCCAAGTGGTGGTGCACAGGGGCAGGCGACCGATATCCACATCCAGGCTCAGGAAATTTTGAAGATTCGACAGCGTTTGAATGAAATCCTGGCTAAAAATACGGGTAAATCGGTCGATCAAATAGCTGAGGACACCGAGCGCGATAACTTTATGAGTGCGGAAGAATCTCAGGAATACGGCTTGGTCGACCAAGTGTTGAGCGCACGTTAATCTGCATCTGTTAAGATGTGTTGAATAAGGCGCCAATTATCTATCACAGTTCAAGGTGGGCTTGAAAAAGCTAGTGAAAGCACTCATCTTGTCTGTACGAACACATATTATGGCAAGCTCCGGCAGGAGATTCGGTATATCGTTGACGCCCCAGGCGCGCCTGTACCGGACAGGTGGCTTCGAGCGACCCGGCTGGGAAACTTTCCCGCTTAGAAAGGGCCATAATGACAAGGTCAATAGTGGAGTGGTTTGATGACCGATCACACAAATGAAAATGGGGATGACAACGGCAAACTGCTGTATTGTTCATTCTGTGGTAAAAGCCAGCATGAAGTCCGCAAGCTGATCGCCGGCCCTTCGGTATTTATTTGCGATGAATGTGTCGACCTGTGTAACGACATTATTCGTGAGGAAATTCAAGAGGCTGCGGTAGAGGGCAACTCTGATACTTTACCAACTCCCCAGGAAATCTCTTCTATTCTGGATCAATACGTAATTGGTCAGAAGCGAGCCAAGAAAGTGCTGGCCGTGGCGGTGTATAACCACTACAAGCGCCTGCAGATTGGCGAGAAGAAAAAAGACAAAGACGAAGTTGAGCTGAGCAAAAGTAATATTTTGCTGGTGGGCCCGACGGGTAGCGGTAAGACCCTGTTGGCGGAAACCCTCGCTCGTCTGTTGAATGTACCGTTTACAATTGCCGATGCAACTACTTTAACCGAGGCTGGTTACGTTGGTGAAGATGTTGAAAACATCATCCAGAAGTTGCTGCAGAAATGCGATTACGATGTCGATAAGGCCCAGCGTGGTATTGTCTACATCGATGAGATCGATAAAATTTCCCGCAAATCTGATAACCCTTCTATCACCCGTGATGTGTCCGGTGAGGGCGTTCAGCAGGCTCTGTTGAAACTGATCGAAGGCACTGTGGCTTCTGTGCCGCCTCAGGGTGGTCGTAAGCATCCGCAACAGGAGTTCTTGCAGGTTGATACCTCCAATATTCTGTTTATCTGTGGTGGTGCTTTTGCCGGCTTGGATAAAGTCATTCGCGACCGATCCGAGAAGGGCGGTATCGGATTCTCAGCTGAAGTGAAGAGCAAGTCCGACGATAAAGATTTTGGCGAAACCCTGCATGAATTGGAGCCGGAAGATCTGGTGAAGTACGGTTTGATTCCGGAATTTGTTGGCCGTTTGCCGGTTATCGCAACACTGGAAGAGCTGGATATTGCCGCTTTGGTTCAGATTCTGACTGAGCCGAAGAACTCTCTGACCAAGCAGTACAATAAACTGTTTGAAATGGAAGACGTCGAGATCGACTTCCGCCCGGATGCCCTGGAGGCTGTTGCCAACAAAGCTATGGTACGCAAGACTGGTGCCCGTGGCCTGCGTTCGATCATGGAATCTGTGCTGCTGGATACCATGTATAAAATTCCTTCAGAGGACAATGTGGTGAAAGTGGTGGTGGATGAATCTGTGATTAAGGGTGAGTCCGAGCCTTTGCTGGTCTATGAGACCAACGATCAGGCCGCAGCTGCTGAAGAGTAAGCGACAGTCTAAAGAGTACGAAAAAGGGGTGACATATCACCCCTTTTTTTATGCCAGTTCAATAAATCTATCACAAAACAGGCAGCTGGCTTGTAATTTGCAGACATGCCCCAATGATAGCAATATAAGGCCAAAAGCCCGGCGCTTTCAGGTGCGCTGTGGAGCTAGTGGTGAAATGAAGTACAGATTCCAAAGAGGCATAAATGGAACAGAGCAGTGAAGTAAGCGCCAATTCCCTCGAATTGCCACTATTGCCATTGCGTGATGTAGTGGTTTATCCCCATATGGTGGTTCCCCTGTTTGTTGGCCGGGAAAAGTCCATCGAGGCCCTTGAGATCGCGATGGCGGCTGATAAGCAGGTCATGCTCGTTGCCCAGAAAGACGCTGGCGAAGATGATCCCACTCTGGAGGGCATCTATGAGGTGGGTACCATCGCGTCGGTTCTGCAGCTGCTGAAGCTCCCGGATGGCACGGTAAAAGTGTTGGTTGAGGGTTCCAGTCGTGCATCCATCAAATCCATGCGCGAAGACGGAAATCACTACCTGGTTGAAGTCGAAGCTCTGCCTGTTGATGATATCGAAGAGCGTTCTGCGGACGTGCTTATTCGTACCGCAATGGCGCAGTTCGAGCAGTATGTAAACATGAACAAGAAGATTCCGGCCGAGGTGGTGACTTCGCTGTCGGGAATCGATGAGCCCGGGCGTTTTGCGGACACCATTGCCGCTCATATGACCCTGGAGCTTCCGCAGAAACAGGAAATCCTTGAAATCGCCGACATCCAAGTGCGTATTGAGCACTTGCTGGCTTTGATGGAAGCCGAATCTGATTTATTCCAGGTTGAAAAACGCATCCGTGGGCGCGTTAAAAAACAAATGGAAAAAAGCCAGCGCGAGTACTATTTGAATGAGCAGATGAAGGCCATTCAAAAAGAACTGGGCGACATGGGCGATGAGCCGAACGAAGTCGAAGAGCTGGAGACAAAAATCGGCGAGAGTGGTATGAGCAAGGAGGCCGAACAAAAGGCCATGTCCGAGCTTTCCAAGTTGAAGTTGATGTCACCGATGTCGGCGGAAGCTTCTGTGGTGCGCTCTTATCTCGATTGGATCGTCAATCTCCCGTGGAAAAAACGCAGCAAGGTTCGACACGATTTAGTGCGCGCTGAAAAAATTCTTAACGATGATCACTATGGTCTCGAAGAAGTCAAAGAGCGCATTCTGGAATATCTTGCCGTTCAAAAACGCGTGAAAAAAATCAAAGGACCGGTGCTGTGTCTGGTTGGTCCTCCGGGTGTTGGTAAAACCTCACTGGGTGAATCCATAGCGCGCGCAACCAATCGCGAATATGTGCGTATGGCCTTGGGTGGCGTGCGAGATGAAGCCGAAATTCGCGGGCACCGTCGTACCTATATTGGTTCTCTACCCGGTAAACTGATTCAAAAGATTTCCAAAGCCGGTGTTAAAAACCCGCTGTTTTTACTGGATGAAATCGACAAAATGGGGATGGATCATCGTGGCGACCCCGCCTCTGCATTGTTGGAAGTGTTAGACCCCGAACAAAATAAAGCCTTTAACGACCACTACCTTGAAGTGGATTACGATCTTTCCGATGTCATGTTTGTTTGTACGTCAAACTCCATGAATATTCCAGGACCATTGCTGGATCGTATGGAGGTTATTCGTCTGCCGGGTTACACCGAAGACGAAAAGGTCAATATTGCTGAGCGTTACTTGATTCCAAAGCAAATGAAGGCGAATGGTCTGAAAGAGGCTGAGCTGAGCATTGAGTCGGACGCTGTGCGCGATGTGATTCGCTACTACACGCGCGAAGCGGGTGTGCGTGGTTTGGACCGAGAAGTGGCCAAGCTGTGTCGCAAGGTTGTGAAGGAATTGGTAAAAGCGGAAGTCAAAGGTCGCGTCAGCATCGACGCCAGTAAGCTTGAGCATTACCTGGGTGTACGCAGCTTTGACTTTGGTGTTGCCGATGAGCAAAACCAGGTCGGGCAGGTCACTGGTTTGGCCTGGACCCAGGTGGGTGGTGAGTTGCTGACCATCGAGGCTTCTACGGTACCGGGTAAAGGACGCATGGTGAAAACCGGTTCTCTGGGTGATGTGATGCAGGAGTCAATCCAGGCGGCGACAACGGTCGTGCGTGCTCGCAGCCAGAATTTGGGTATTTTGCCAGACTTCCATGAGACCTCTGACATTCATATCCACGTGCCAGAAGGCGCGACACCTAAGGACGGCCCGAGTGCGGGTATCGCCATGGCGACGGCCCTGGTTTCGGTATACACCAATATTCCGGTGAAGGCCGATGTGGCCATGACCGGTGAAATTACCCTGCGCGGCGAAGTGCTGCGTATTGGTGGATTGAAGGAAAAACTGCTTGCTGCACATCGTGGGGGCATCAAGACCGTAGTGATTCCTGCTGGCAATGAGCGTGATTTGAAGGAAATTCCCGACAATATCAAGGCTGATCTCGACATTATTCCGGTGAAATGGATTGATGAGGTGCTGGAAGTTGCACTGCAGAATTCACCCAAACCGTACAGTGATGAAGAGTACGCCAAACTGCGCGAGAAGCTGGCGAACACTCACAAGCATGAGCAAGCCAAAACCCACTAAGGTGGCGTTTAAAAAATAATCAGCATCAGTTGTTCGAACTGAGCCCTGCGTTCATTTGGGGTTCAGTTTGAGCGGCGAAATTCGGTGAATGTGAAGCAATTTGATTATAAATTGCTCGGCTTTGTAAATTTAATAACGCCGTCCTTGACCCGTCCGACGGGGCTTTGGTATAAATCGCTATTCGCTTGCCCCGTGCGGGCTGCTGATAAAAGAAAGAGATTCCAGAACGGGATTCTGAACGAATATGTAACGTTCTTAGAGACCGTACCGACCGAGTAATGTAAGAGGGGTTATTGTGAACAAATCTGAATTAATCGAAGCTATTGCAGCATCTGCTGACATTCCTAAAGCTGCTGCTGGCCGTGCCTTGGACGCGATGGTAGACAGTGTAACTGGTGCTTTGAAAGAGGGTGACCAGGTTGTATTGGTTGGCTTCGGTACTTTCGCTGTTAAAGATCGCGCTGCTCGTACTGGCCGCAACCCACAAACTGGTGAGCCAATCGAAATCGCAGCGGCTAAAATCCCAAGCTTCAAAGCGGGTAAAGCACTGAAAGACGCAGTTAACTAAGTCGAGTGCTTTCGTTAAACCCAAATATCAAAAGCATTCATCAAATATCAGGATGTTGACATTGGGGTTTAGCTAGCAAGAAAGGCGTGCTTATTAAGAGCGCGCCTTTTCTGTTTGTAAAACCTCCATTAAATGCCACGGTTTGTGGCAAAAAACCAAGAAAGAATAAAGCAGGCTTGACCATGATTCAGAGTTTTCGTAACAAGCTTCAAGGAATATTCGCTGTTGTCCTTGTTGTGTTGATTTCAATTCCATTTGTTTTATTTGGTGTTGATTCCCTATTTACGACGAACTCGAACCAGGGTGAAGCGGCACAGGTTGATGGCGAAGCCATCACCGATACCGAATTAACTCGTGCAATTGCCATGCAGAAGCAGCAAATGGTTAACCGCTTTGGTGATCAGCTGCCTGCCGAATTCCTGACCGACGAGCGTTGGAGAACGCCGGTTCTGGAGCAATTGATTTCTCAGAAATTGGAAATCATTTCGGCTCGTGATAGTGGCATTGCGATTTCCGATGCGCGCATTGATCAGTTGTTGTTGGCTGAAGAAGCCTTCAAGGTTGATGGCAAGTTTTCCCCGCAGCTGTATCGCCAGCGTTTGGCGAGTCTGGGTTACACCCCGACAAGTTATAAAAAAGTGCTGCAGGATGAATTGATTGGTGCGCAGCTGCGTCAGGGCATCAGCCTGACAGCATTTGCGACCGATGCGGAATTGACCAGTACTCTGGTACGCGCTGGTCAAACCCGTGACTTCTATTTTGTAACCCTTCCTAAAGACCTGTTTTCAGAAGGCGCTGCACCGGATCAGGCAGCAATCGACGCGGAATACCAGAATAACTCCGCCCAATATATGGGCCCAGAGCAGGTTAAAGCACAACTGGTAGCTCTGGACGTTGATGAGCTGGCTAAGAATATCGATGTGGCTGAAGAAGATATTCGTGCCCAGCACGAGCAGGAAATCTCCGTATTCGAAGGTTCGGAGCGTCGTCGTGCGGCGCATATTCTGCTTGAGGATCTGGGTGATGGTATCGACCAGGCTAAAGCGGATGAGATCCAGGCCAAGTTGGACGCGGGTGAGGCCTTTGAAGCCCTTGCCAAGACCTACAGTGACGACATTCTGAGTGCAGAACAGGGTGGTGATCTGGGCTTTACCGACGGTGCTACCTTCCCTGAGGCCTTCGAAGCTGCTCTGGCGGGCATGCAGGAAGGCGAAGTTTCCCAGGCTGTTACGACGGAGGCCGGTGTTCATTTCATCAAGTTGTTGGAAATCGACGCCCCTGAAGCGCCAAGCTACGATTCCATGAAGGACGAAATCCGCGAGCGTCTGGTGCGCGACAAAGCTATGGCTGAGTTTGAAGAGTTGGCCCCCGAGTTGGAAGAGTTGGCGTATAACGCTGAAGATCTGACCGATGTCGCCGGCCAGCTGGGCCTGGATATGCAGAGCAGTGTCTGGTTGAGTCGTTCCGGTTCTGAAGGTCTTCTGTCCCACCCGAAGGTTTTGGAAGCGATTTTCTCGGATCAGGTACTGAAAGATCGTCAGACCAGCGACCCGATCGAGTTGTCGGATACTCAGGTAGCGATTGTTAAGGTGGTTGATTACAAAGCGCCTGCCGTAAAGCCTTTGGATGAGGTTAAGGAAGAGATTGTCAGCAAGTTAACCAACGCTACCATTCTTGGGCGTCAGCAGCTCGCTGCGAAAGAGCTGGAAGATGCCGTTGCGACAGGCGGTGACCTGGAAGCATTGGCCAAAGAGAAATCCTACACCTGGAATGTTGTACTCGCCTCACGCAAGGATAACTTTCAGGTTGAGCAGCAGCTGCTGAAGGCTGTATTCGCGATGAAGGCGACAGCGTTCCCGGCCTTTGATGAGTTGTCATTGGCTAACGGTGATTTGCAATTGATTCAGTTGAATGGTGTGACTGAGTTAAGTGCAGATGACATCAACAAAAATGAAAAGCAGCAACTCTCCGCTCAGCTGGAACAAGCTGAAGCGCGTCGGGATTTCTCGGCGTTCCAAGAGCAGCTTAGAGCAGATGCCGAAATCGAAGTCTTCGATAATAACGGCAGCATTTAAGATCAATAAAAAAGGCCAGCTAAGCTGGCCTTTTTTATGTCTGGTATCAACAGGGATCAGCTGCCCTGACGTTCTTTGTACTGTCGAATAATCTGGTTAAAGTTATTCGCCAATGCCTGCATCTTATCGACCATAGCGTTGTGCTGGCGAGTGTTCAGGCGCTTGCAGTTCAAGTAGCGGTCAGCATCAGCAAGATACTGCTTAACTTCTTTTTTAGCTTTCACCATTTCCGGAGTTACTGCGGTTGATGGATCTGGGAGATTGGGTTGTGATGGTTCGCTGCACGCGCTCCACCCCGGCTGAGAGATCATAATAAATGCGCTAAAGGCGATAGCGGTTGTTGTTTTCTTCATAACGGGCCTCGTTAAATGCTCCTGGAGTCATACATGGCATCCATGCTACAGATGTTGTTAAACAAATCTTTGCTTAATCAAAAAATAGCAGCTGATGGGCTCATATCCAGCTAGATTGGAGCTTCGATTGACGAGTGGTAAAAGCGCAGATTTTTACAGGCTAAAACTGACGAAAAGTCAGCGGCTCAGCGTTTGAGGCGGTTGTTTTTGATGAAGAGGCGGTATTTTGGCGCGAGCTTTTGAGTCTGTTTGGGGTCCATTTCCTCGGCCTTTTGGAAGTGCTCAGCCGAGCTGTTTTTGTCGCCGGATTCATAATAGGCCTGGGCCAGGCGGGTGTGAATAAAGGCCAGCTGTCCCCCGGGGCAATGCAGTGCGGAATTCAGCGCTTCAATGCTCTGGCTGTAGTTGGACAATTTGTAATAGCTGTCGCCTATGGCGGTTAGTACCCAGGCTGCTTGCTGATATTGGGCTTGGGGTTTGGGGAGTTTTAACCAGGCCTGATAAAAGACGCGCAAAGCGGCCTCGTAAGATTGCTCATCGTAGAGTTGGTAGCCACGGTCACAGAGCTCTTCTATTTGGTGGGCAATATTGGAATCCAGACTCATAGTTTAGCAATTCGATTTTTGTGTCTTTGGTCTTATTTGTGAGCAAAAGCCGTTTAAATGCGCTTGGCCTGGGGCTATTGTATTGGCTTTGGCGCAACATGCAAAGCGAGCTGAGGTATACTAGCGCCCATAATGAAAAACAGAGCACCCAGTGGTGTAGATGCTTGTTGAGCATCTGAAAGCGCGTCAATGGTAACGCAGCGATGATAGTGAAGAAATAGGAAGCAAATGAAGCTAATACCCATGCAAATTCTTGGCTGGCCAAGCCACTTGGTATTCTTTTCGGCGGCAGTGTTTTTGTTGGTGCTTTTGCTTTGGCGCCTCTGGCGCAATCGAGTGTCTCAACGACTCGAAGAAACCCGTCAGCTCGAACGACAGCAGCAGTTTGAAGCGCAAAGAGAACAAGATCTCGCTAAGCATGACGCTTTGCAGCTGCAATTGATGCAACTGGGCAAAGAGTCGGAGCAAATGCTGCTTGAGAATAAAGAACTGGCTCAGGAAAAACATCAGCTGCAACTGCAATTGGTTCAGTCTAAGCAGAAGCTGGAAATGCTGGAGCAGCAGCTTTCAGTAATGCCTGAGAAAGAGCAGCAATTGGTACGCTTGCAGGCCAGCCTTTCAAGTACAGAAACAAAACTGCATGAGCAGAAAGAACATCATCAATCTCAAATGGCTTTTGTTGAGCAAAGCCGTCAGCAGATGATGACTCAGTTTGAGGCACTGTCGGCCAAAATCTACGAGCAACAGGCCAAGCGCTTCAACGATGACAGCCAGCAATCACTCACGCAGTTACTCAATCCCTTAAAAAGCCAGCTGACAGAGTTCAAGGCGAAAGTTGAAGCCAGTCACGAAAAAGAAAGTGCCGAGCGACATATGCTGGCGGGTAAAATTTCCGAGCTGCAAAAGCAAACCCAGCAGATTGGTAACGATGCGATTAACTTGGCTAAGGCTCTGAAAGGGGAATCCAAAACCCAGGGTAATTGGGGAGAACTGGTGCTGGAGCGCCTTTTGGAAGAATCCGGCCTTCAGCGTGGGCGAGAGTATGAAACCCAGTTGTCTTTGCAGACGGTAGAAGGGGATAGGCGTTATCCGGATGTCTTAATCCGGCTGCCCCAGGAAAAAGATATTGTTATCGATTCGAAGGTGTCTCTGCTCGACTATGAAGCCTATTGTTCTTCCGACGATGAACAGGAAAAGGCTCTGTATTTGAAGAAACATGTGCAGTCCATCCGCAATCATATTTCGGGTTTGAGCCTGAAGGAATACGAAAAACTTGAAGGTATTCGAAGTCTGGATTTCGTGTTCCTGTTCATTCCTGTCGAAGCCGCGTTTATGGCTGCACTTCAGGCCGATAGTCGACTTTTCCAGGACGCCTACAACAAGCATATTGTTCTGGTGAGCCCAACGACATTGCTGGCTTCCTTACGCACGGTGGAAAATCTCTGGCGCCATGAAAAGCAACACAAGAATGCCCAGAAAATTGCCGATCAAGCGGGGGCCTTGCATGATCAGTTCGTCTTGATGCTCCAGTCATTGGAAGATCTGGGTAAACAACTGGATAAAACCCAAACGGCCTATGAGTTGACCCGTAAGCGTCTGGCCTCCGGGCGGGGTAATCTGATCAAGCGCAGTCAGGACATTCAAAAGCTTGGTGCGAAAACCAAGAAAACCCTGCCGGATAGCTATCTGGAAGATCTGGATTCCAATGAGGTGGATTCCGTCGCACCGTTGACGGCGATTGAGGGTTCCTTGTCCGACACCGAAAAGAACTCGTGAACCCTATCTATGTTATCGGCTTTTACCCTGGCGTTTGCCGCAACAGCACCGGTCTTTTTGTTGGTGCTGTTAGGGCTTTTGCTGAAGTTTTTTAAATTTCTCGACGATGCCTTTGTGAGTAAGGCATCGGAACTGGTGTTCTACCTTTTTCTGCCCTGTCTATTCTTTTTCACTTTGCTGGATACGGATATTGCGGGCTTTTTGTCGCCTGGTTTGAGCCTCAGCTTGCTCTTGTTTACCGTTGGTTTTTACTTGTTTCTTGAGCTTCTGGTGAAGCTTGTTCCTGCTTTACAGCCTTGTGCCGGAGAGTTTTGTCAGTCCAGCTTTCGCAGCAATCTGGCGTTTATTGGGTTGTCATTTTGTGCGGGAGCTTACGGTGATGAAGGTGTCGCCCGGGCGGCGGTTATCGTCGCTTTTTTAACGATTGCGTACAACATTTTGTCGGTGATCACGCTTGAGAAACACCTGTCAGCTTCATCTCGCAGTTCTATTTGGATGCTGCTCAAGCGTATCGCGAAAAACCCACTGATCATTGCCATTGTGGCGGGGATTGCCTGTAATCCAATCGCCAATGTCGTTCCCGAGTTTGTGAAACAGGGTGGTTCCTACCTTGCTCAAATAACCCTTCCATTGGCATTGTTATGTATTGGCGCGAGTTTAAGTTTGAAGTCCGGATCTGATACGCGTCATGGTTTTGCTCTGGGCCTGGTGGTGTTTTTTAAACTATTGCTGATGCCGGTTCTGGCCGTATTGCTGGTTTGGCAGCTTGGTTATTCCGATATGGAAGTGGGTATCACTTTCTTGCTTTTATCAGCACCAACCGCGAGTGCCAGTTTTGTTATGGTGGCTGCGATGGGCGGTGATGCCCGCTTAACGGCTAACTTTATCGCCGCGACGACGATAGGCTCCTTGTTCAGCGTGAGCATTGGTTTTGCCTTGTTAAACCTGTTTGTATTCGCAAACTGATTCGCGGCGCGATTTATGACACAATGTTACTTTGTTTTTAAACGACTCATTTTTACGGTTTTTCCATGTCTCTTTTAGCTCTTCTCTTGTCCGTTGCGGTATTGATTGTTATTGCATTGGCTGCTTACGCGATTTATCTGCATTGGCAATTGCGCGAACAGGAAAAGCGCCGGGAAGCCCAGCTGAAAGCGCTTCAGGTTGAAGCCGATAAGCAACGTGATCGCATCAATAAAAGCATTCAGGTGATTGCGGCGGCGATGGGGAGTGATCAAATGACCCTGACTGAGGGAGCGATGCGCTTGTCGGTATTGCTGCAAAGCCTGGGGCTTTCTGAAGAAGTGTTAACCCCATACTCCTCTCTGTTTAAGCTGGCAGAGGCGACTGCGCATATTCCAATTCTGGAAGAATGGAAAAAGCTGCCACTGAAACAGCGTCTGGCATTTGATCAGCAGCGTGAGGCCCTTGAGGCGGATTACCGTGATTTGGTTATGGATTCCGCCAAGCAGCTGCTCAATAAGAACTTTTAATATCCGGATATCGTCAAGGCGATTTAACGTTTACTAAGCCAGACACCGCATTCAATATGGTGGGTGTAGGGAAACTGGTCAAATAGCGCAAAACGTTCTACCTTGTGGCTTTTGCACAGGGTGTTGAGGTTTTGGGCAAGTGTTTCCGGGTTGCAGGATATGTACAGAATGTTGTCAAATCCGGCGACCATTTTTTCGGTATCTTCATCCAGTCCCGCTCGTGGCGGATCTACCAATACGGTGCTTAGCTCGTAACTGCTCAAATCAATTCCTTCCAGTCGGCGAAAGCTGCGTACACCGGCCATGGCCTGGCTAAATTCTTCGGCACTCATTCGGGCTATTTGGATATTATCGGTGTTGTTCAGGCGCATGTTCTCCTGAGCTGATTTTACCGAGGTTTTTGAAATTTCAGTCGCCAGAACTTTGTCAAAACACTGGGCCAGGGGAATGGTGAAGTTACCGTTTCCGCAATACAGTTCAATCAGGTGGCCCTGGCTCTCGCGGCAGCAATCCATCGCCCACTCGATCATTTTTTCGCAGATACCCGCATTGGGTTGGGTAAAGGAGCTTTCCACCTGTTGGTAGCGAAATGCCTTGCCATGGATATTGAGGGTTTCAAACACGTGGTCGCGGCTGAGTACGAGCTTCTGTTTCTTGCTGCGCCCCATAATGCTACAGCCAAGTGCTTCCTGCAGTTGCATTGCTTCCTTTTGCCACTGCTCATCCAGGGCTTTGTGGTAAATCAAAGTGATTAATCCGTCGCCGGCCTGGGTGCAAAGAAATTCAATTTGAAAGAGTTTACGCTTAAGAAGCTCACTGGCATTGAGCTTTGGCAGCAAAGCGGCCATCAAATCGTTGAGGTATTCCGAAGCGACGGGAAAGCGGTCGATAATGTAGGGTTTTTTGTATTCCCCTTGAGCATACATAGCATAGTGAAGCTGATCGCCTTCATGCCAGGCCTTAAATTCAGCACGCTGCCGGTAGTGGGCGGGCTCGGAAGGGAAGACTTCTACGTTAGGAATGTCAAAGGGGGCAAAATCGGCCTCTATCCGTTGCTGCTTTTCCAGAAGTTGTTCCTGGTAGCGTTCTGGGTGGACTAGATGGACTGACATTGCCGTATTCTCGCATTCATTTCGCAGATCAAAAGGAGGCGGGATTATACATGCATGCTGGGGCGTTGGCATGCATACGGTCTTGCTGTCTGCCTCTAGATCATCCAGCGATCAAAGGGGATGACCTCGATGTCTTCTCCGGCAGTAACATCACCGCGCTCGCGTTCAATTTTGATATAGCAATTGGCGGCTGCCAGGGTGCTGAGCATGCCTGAACTCTGTTGATTGAAAACCTCCAGTTGCAGCTGCCCATTATTGTCGTAAGTCAGTACCCCTCGTTGAAAATCGGTACGCCCAGAGCGCTTTCTGATGGCCTGTGGGGCTGCGAGCTGCAAACTTAGGCTGTGGGGTGTCAGTTCGCCATTCAGCTTGCAGAGACAGGGCAGGGCCAGCTGGTGGAAGGTTATCGCGGCGGAGCTGGGGTTCCCGGGTAAACCAAAGAAGGGGATTCCCTGAACGCGTCCGAAGGCAAAGGGTTTGCCCGGCTTAATGGCCAGTTTCCACATCTCAACCTGCCCGACTTTGGCGAGTACATCCTTGGTATGATCGGCATCACCGACCGATACGCCGCCACTGCAAACAATGGCATCTGCAGTAGCTGCTGCCTTCAGGAATGCCTCTTCCAGAGCCGCAGGGTCATCCTTGATGATGCCCAGATTCATCACCTTCATGCCAAGGCGTTGCAACATGCCTTGCACCACAAAGCGATTGCTTTCATAGATACAGCCGGGATCGAGAGGTTCATCAGGCGCACGCAGCTCGTCACCACTGGCAAACAAGGCTACCGTTAAAGGTTTGAACACCTGAACCTCAGCGATGCCGAGGGAGGCCAAAACGCCGAGTTTTGCAGGATTCAGGCGCTGACCCTGTTTGAGGACCGAGTCGCCTTCGGCTATATCGTTCCCGCGCAGGCGAATGTTGTTGCCAAGCTTGACCGAGTTTTGAACGTGAATCGTATCGCCATCCACAGAACACTGTTCCTGCATAACGACTGCATTGCAGTCACTGGGAACCTCGGCGCCCGTCATAATGCGAATGCACTCGCCCGGAGCTACAGCGCCGTGATGGGATTGGCCGGCGAAGGCCTGGCCGACAAGCCTGAAGTTTTCCCCGGCTTCCGCGTGTTCTGAACCAATGTGCAGGGCATAGCCATCCATTGCGGAATTATCAAAACCGGGTACATCGATATTGGAGTGAATGTCTTCTGCGAGGATGCAATCCTGGGTATCGTGAATCTGGCGAAGTTCGCGGCGATCCAGAGGGGCGACGGATGCGAGTAGCTCTGCCAGGGCATCCTCAAGGGGTTTCAGGCTGGGAGCTTCGCAAGTGACTTCGCTAGAGGACATAGGGTATTCGGCTCTTGTAAAATAAAAGCCATAGTAGCAGAAATTAAAAACACGGCCTTTGTTTAAATCGGTCTGATCCATTGTCAAAGTGACCGCATTCTACATGGCGAAATTGAGTATGGGGTGCAATCTCATGTGGGTACAAAAAGAAATCAGTTTGAGAGCCAAGTCGCGGGGTTTTCATTTGGTCACACAGGAAGTGATGGCTGCATTACCGGAACTGTCCAGTGTTGAAATGGGCTTGCTGCACGTTTTTATTCGACACAGTTCGGCCTCCTTGACCTTGAATGAAAATGCGGACCCCACTGTGCGACAGGATTTTGAAAGCTACTTTAATCGTGCTGTAAAGGAAGATGAGCCGTATTACCGCCATACCTATGAAGGCAGTGATGATATGCCCGCCCACATTAAAAGCAGTTTGCTGGGTTCCAGTGTGTCGATACCCGTCGGTGATGGCGAGTTGCTACTGGGAACTTGGCAAGGTATTTATTTGGGGGAGCATCGTGATCATGGAGGAAGTCGACAGTTGGTGTTAACTCTGCAGGGCCAGGGCCGTTAGGCCAGAAAATAAAAACCAAGTGGGCTGGTGTACTACAAGCAGTTTAAGGGCTTTGGCAGGCCAGCCACCTTGCTGGCAATTTTAGCGGGGCTGCCCGGGAACAGGCGCATAAAATAAATGCTGTTGCCTTTTTCTTTGCCAAGTTTGTTGGCGGCCTGCTTAACCATAATGCGCATGGCGGGGGATTGTTCGAATTCTTCGTAAAAATCTCGCAGGAGTTCAATGATTTCCCAGTGAGCGTCTTCTAATTCCAGGGACTCTTCAGCGGCCAGGGCCAGGGCTATGTCGTGGTTCCAGTCATCGACGTTAAGAAGATAACCTTCATTATCGCGTTCCAAATCTGCAAGCGTTTTCACAGTCAACTCCAGTTCGGACTGTTTTTATATTGAGTGCTAAGACTTACCCAGATGTCGTAATCAATCAGTTCAAGCAGATCGGGCTTGGGGCTTAATCCTCGTGCGAGGCAATCGTCCTGCAGGGCGTAGCACTTTACACCTTTGTCGATCAAATCCCTCAAGCGTTCTTCTTGTAACGTGAGGGCAACGCCATCGGCGTAAAAAACAATAGCGTCACCTGCCTGGCAGAGGGTTTGGCAGCTCTGCCATGGCTCTGAATTTGCTGTGTTGAGAATATGTAAGCTGCTCATTTATAAACTCACGCAGATATCCTGTTCTTGCAGCCAATTGGCAATGTTTTGGGCATCGACGACCTTTGCGGCTGCGCTCAGGCTTCCATCTTTCATGCCAAATTGTTCGATAGCGCTGTCGAGCGCGAAAATATTTTCGATGTCATACAGTTCGAGCATGCTCAGTAATTTGCCAAGATTTTTTTGTTCGATGCTTGATGGGTCTTGCCCATCTTTGAGCTGCAAAACACCGGCGCCCATAAAAATCAGGCTGACATTTTGATCAAACGCGGCGGCTGCCAACGCAACATCAATCAACTCCCTGGCTTTGGCGCTGCCATAGGGCGAGTGGTGGCAAATCAGTGCGATATTTTTTGGGGATGGCTGGCTCATATCAACTAAAGGTCATAGTGCGATCGGCCAGTACAGAGGCTTCGACCAACTGTCCCAGGCCGCTCACAATAAAGGGGGCTTGAATATTACTTGCGGGCTTGTCGTAGCGTTGTGCTTCTTCTTCATTAAGCAGGCCCCGGCGAACAGCGGCAGCAATACATACTACCAGCTCAACCTTGTGGGTCTGTGCGAATTCACGCCAAAGCTGCTCCATATTGTTTTCATCGCTCGGCGGGCTCAGCAAGCTATTCGCGTTATAGACGCCTTCACCATAAAAGAACACTCGCAATAATTCATGTTCCTGTTTCAGGAGGGCACGACAAAAGCGCAGGGCGCTCAGGCTGCTTTGGGAACTGGGTGGTGCAGAGACATTGATGAGGTATTTCATGTGGGGGATTTTCGCAAATTATGGGGCAGATGCCCACAAAAAAGCCCAGCAGAGCTGGGCTTTTCACCGGAAGCTTATCTGGCGATTAGTCGTCGCCCATGATTCCAGTGATGCTCAGCAGAGAAACAAAGATGTTGTACAGCGACACATACAGAGTAACAGTAGCTGAGATGTAGTTGGTTTCACCGCCGTGGATGATGTTGCTGGTCTGCCACATGATCATACCGGATGACAGCAGCAGGAACATGCAGCTAACGGCCAGGGCCAAGCCCTGAATCTGCAGGAAGAAGTTCGCGATACCAGCAATGAAGGCAATCAAAATGCCAGTCATCAAAAAGCCGGTCATAAAGCTCATGTCTTTCTTGGTAATCAGAACATAGGCCGACATCGCAAAGAAAATTGCAGCAGTTCCGCCCAGAGATAACAAGATAGGCTCCATGCCGCGAACGGCCAGGAATGCAGCGATCACCGGGCCAATGGAGGCGCCCATCCAACCGGTAAAGGCGAAGGTCCAGAAGATGCCGGAACCGTTGTTCTTGTTCTTCTCAACCATCCAGAGAAGGCCGAAGAACGGAATCAGGTTCCAAAGACCCAGATAAGGCATGTTGAACGCCATGGCCAAGTACGCAGTAATCGCACTGAAGGCCAGTGTCATGGCTAGCAGAGCATAGGTATTCCGCAAAACCTTGCTGACTTCAAAACTGCTGTTTTGAGCCTGTGCGCTGGTATAGATTTCTTGCATGGATATTCTCCTTGGATAATCAGTACTGGCCTTTCATTAGACCTGATAGGTCCTAATAATAGGGTAGCTGGCAGTGAAGTTCTAGCCCTAATCGGCGTTAAGTTATGCTAAAAAACCGTTGGCTTTTCAAGGGTTTGTCACACTTATGTAGTAATTGCTACCACCACCTGCATTGCATTGGACACAAAAAAACCCTGATAAGTTCGCACCTATCAGGGTTTTGCAATTCGATGGCGGTGGGGCAGGGATTCGAACCCTGGGAGCTATTACACTCAACGGTTTTCAAGACCGCCGCTTTCGACCACTCAGCCACCCCACCGGAAGGCCGCTATTATACATAGGGCGGTCATGAGTACAAGGTGCTAAACCATTATTTTTTATAGAAAAAAGGCCATTGCTCCGGGAGAGCAATGGCCTTGTGAGGCTTTTTAATCAATGTGCCTGTTTTTTAGCTGGCCTTGGGACCGCGAGGGTCGTTGGCGGCTCGAGCTAAGGGGCGAGGATCATGATTTACCGGTGAAGGTTGGGCAGTGTCGAGCGCCATAGCAACATAGGCTTTTGCTTGCACAGATTGCACTTCCACCTGAACGGGTTGTGGATTCTGGCGAGGGTCGTTGCTTGGGCGACTGTATTGACGCTCCGCTTTCACTTCCACCTTGTTTTCCGCTGCTGCAGTTTCAATGTTCGCTTCCTCTGAGTCTGCATTGGCTTCAACAGCTTCAGCTTGAGGTTCTTCGCTGGCCGTTTCGCTGTTTTCAGCGGTGTCGAAGTTTATTTCAACCTGAGTTTCGGTGCGGGAAGGGGTTGATTTTTCTTCCACAGCAACTGTTTCGACACTGGTACTGCTTTCTTCGGCAGGCTCTTCATTTGATTCTGCTTCGGTCGCCTTTTCCTGAGTTTCGTTTGAGCTTGCTTCGACGACAGGGGCCGCTTCTTCTGTCGTGACGGCCTGTTCCGGTTTGGCTTTCAGCTCTTCATCGGCGCGAATTTTAGCGTCGATAGCGGCGGCCAGCTGTTGCTCCAGTTCAGCGTTGATCTGCTCATTGTTTTCACTGTCAGCGCTAGGTTCAACCGTTGCAGAGGCGTTCTCTTTCTCGGCGCTTGCCTGTGCAGGTTTGGCTTCTTCTTTGTCCGCCAGAGCGGCTACTGCAGAAGCTGCGGCGAGTGCGCCCGCAGCCACCGCAGCACTGTTGTTGTCGGCTGGCTGTTCGGCTTCAGCTGGCTTGGCTTTTTCCTGAGCCGGCTTGGCTTTGGTTTCGGCCTTGGGGGCTTTTTCCGTCTTCGGGGCTTCACTCACAGATTCGCTAGTGGTTGCTTGATTCTGCTCGGCATTGGCCTCGTTACCACGGTTTTCGCCTTTGCCACGGCGGCGTTGTTGCGGACGACCGCGACGATTGCTTGGACGCTTCGCCGGACGATTTTCATCGTTGCTGTTTTCGTCTTTGCTCTTGCCGTTTTCATTGCTGCTGGCTGCGTTGGTGTTTTCGTTGCGTTCATTGCGGTCATTGTTGCGACCACGACGATTGCGGCGGTTTCCGCGGCCCTCGTTGCTGCGCTCCTGTTGACGCTCGCCGTTTTCAGCTTCCGGACGATCCTGCTTGCGATTGTTTTTATCGCGGTTCTTATTACGATTGTTTTCGCGATTGCTCTCGCCTTTTGAATCGCGGTTGCCATCACGATTGTCGCGATTATTTTCACGATTCTTGTTTTGGGCATTGCGATTGCGGTTGCGATTGCGGTTACGATTGTTCTGGTTGCCGCGACCTTTACGCTTGTTGTTCTTGGATTTCTTCTTGTCTTTGTCGTCGTCACTACCGAACAAGCCAGCAATGGCGCCGAACAGTTTGCTGAGCAGGCCAGGTTCTTTCTTCTCTTCAACCTTGGGGGCAGGCTGGCTGGGCGCCACAAACTGCACGGCAGGTTGGCTGGTCGGAGCAGCAGCTTTTTCCGCGGGCTTGGAGGTTTCTTCCGGTGCTTCTTCGTTACCTGTGGTGATTTTGTAGCTGGTTTCCATGGTCACCGCTTCATCATCACGCAGACGTTGAACATCGAAGTGTGGAGTCACCATTTCAGCGTTAGGTACGATAACGACTCGGGTGTCATTGCGCTGTTCAATCGCCCAAATGGCGGAGCGTTTTTCGTTCAGCAGGTAGGTTGCGACTGACACAGGTGCAATGGTGCGAATCTCGGCACTGCGTTCTTTCTTGGCTTCTTCCTCTACCAGGCGAAGGATCGACAAGGCAAGGGATTTGGTGCCGCGAATAGTGCCCTGGCCATTACAGCGAGGGCATACCTTGGACGTGGTTTCGCCCAGGGATGGACGCAGGCGCTGACGGGACATTTCCAGCAGGCCGAAGCGCGAGATGCGTCCAACCTGAACACGAGCGCGGTCCATGGCCAGAGCTTCGCGCATGCGATTCTCGACTTCACGCTGATTTCGTGCAGGCTGCATATCGATAAAGTCGATCACTACCAGGCCGCCCATATCACGCAAACGCAGCTGGCGGGCAATCTCGTCGGCAGCTTCCAGATTGGTTTGCAGGGCAGTCTCTTCAATATCGCCGCCTTTGGTTGCGCGGGAGGAGTTGATATCGATAGAAATCAGTGCTTCCGTCACATCAATCACGATGGAGCCACCGGACGGCAGCTTCACTTCGCGCTCGAAAGCGGTCTCAATCTGGCTTTCGATCTGGTAGCGATTGAACAGCGGGATATCGTCTTCGTAGAATTTGATTTTGCTGTGGTAGTTGGGCATGAAGTGGGAGATAAACACTTGCACCAACTCATAGGCTTCGCGGTTATCCACCACCACTTCGCCGATGTCCGGACGCAGGTAGTCGCGGATAGCGCGAATAATGACGTTGCTCTCCTGGAACAGGAAGGCTGGCGCTACTTCGTTATCGGCTTCGGTCTTCAGTTTGCTCCAGAGGTTGAGCAAATTATCCAGATCCCACTGTAACTCCTCCGAGCTTCGGCCAACGCCGGCAGTGCGCACAATGATACCCATGCCGGAAGGAACTTCGATGGAAGACAGGGCTTCGCGCAGCTCGCTGCGATCGTCGCCATCAATCCGACGCGAGATACCGCCTGCGCGTGGGTTGTTTGGCATTAAAACCAGATAGCGGCCGGCCAGGCTCACAAACGTGGTGAGGGCGGCGCCTTTGTTGCCACGTTCTTCTTTTTCGATTTGAACGATAACTTCCATGCCTTCTTTAACCACATCTTTGATCTTGATGCGGCCATCGATATCTTTGGGCTGTTTGAGGAAGTATTCGCGGGAGATTTCTTTCAGGGGGAGAAAGCCGTGTCGCTCAGCGCCGTAATCGACGAATGCGGCTTCAAGGCTGGGTTCAATACGGGTGATTTTACCCTTGTAGATGTTCGCTTTCTTTTGCTCGCGGGTGCGATTTTCGATGTCGAGATCGTACAGCCATTGGCCGTCTACCAGTGCTACGCGCAGCTCTTCAGGCTGTGTAGCGTTAATTAACATTCTCTTCATGGTGTTCCTACCATTGCTACGCAGGGCATTGGCAGAACCGGGGACGAGGCTATTGGCAGCATTGATCTTTCTGTGGCCGTAAAGCCTTGCTGCGGGCAATAGTGTTTTCTGGCACATACATCGCGCCGGAGGTTTAGGCGGGTTTATCGTTTCGCACTGCAGTCAAGCTGCGTGTTATCAGGGCTGAGCCCTTGTAACCAGGCTAACAGTTAAACCAAAACGAGCGCTCCCCAGGCAAATAGCCTTTATTGGGTGGCTCGTTTTCTCAATTCCTAAACGTATTCGCTGATGCCTAAAAGTGGCAATCATACTTATTTGCCGGGGCAGTAACCCAGTATCAGGTTATTGTCTTTGGCTTTTTTGTTTCGATTGCCTGCTTCACAGCAGCCATCAGCGTATAAAAAACTTCGTCAACAGTTCTACGCAGCGCCTCGCGCTGTTACTTCATTTTCTATCCGTTTGAGTGTGCTCTGGCAGGGACTCCGGGATAGGCCTAAGACAATCTGCTTTGCAGTTGTCGCTGTTGAATATCTTGCAGCGGCTTGTGAGCCTGCTGCCTGGCTCATAACGGAGCCCTGTTTGGCGGTATTTTCTTGGGGTATCTGGCGCCAATCTATGCCTGTTTATGCCCAACTGGGGCTTAAATTCTTTATATTCCGCTCTAATGATCATTTCATCAGACCGTTGTGGCTCAGGAGTGACAACCTTTTATACACGATATAAAAGTAGCACAGCCACCGAACAGGCGCGCCGGACTTGTCCGAAAACCAGCCCAAACTGCCCGGCGAGTATAGCGGCAAGCAAGTAGGGCTGCAAATCTATTGCCAGGCGCCTCGCGCTTCGGAATCTGTTAGAATCGCCAGCTTTTCATGGCCTGCGGGCCGAACTGCCGTTGGATTCTTGGTGATTTCGTGGATTTCTGGCACTGAAACAAGCTTTTATGGTTACGCAAATGAGGGGCAGAGTGAGTCCGGTAAATAATGCTGATATTGGCCGCAAGGTGGTATTGCTTGAGGTGGATGCCGATCAGGCCGGTCAGCGAGTGGATAACTTTCTGGCAGCTCGGCTGAAAGGCGTACCGCGTTCCCGGCTCTATCGTTTGCTTCGCAAGGGGGAAGTGCGGGTGAATAAGAAGCGTATTAAGCCCGAATACAAGCTTGCCCCGGGCGACGTGGTTCGAATTCCTCCGGTCACCGTGAAAGAGCAGGCCCCGCAGGCGGCGGTGAGCCAGTCGATGGGGCGCTTACTGGAAAAGTCTATCTTGCTTGAGTTACCGGGATTGCTGGTGGTGAATAAACCGGCGGGATTGGCGGTGCATGGTGGCAGTGGCGTCAATCTGGGATTGATTGAGTCTTTGCGACAGCTCAGGCCCAATGATCGTTATCTTGAGTTGGTGCATCGCCTTGATCGAGACACGTCGGGCTGTATTCTGATTGCGCGGAAAAGGAGCATGCTGCGCTATTTGCAGGAAGAGCTTCGCCAGCGTCGCAATATTCAGAAGTATTATCAGGCTTTGGTGCTTGGCCAGTGGTCAAAACGTAAGCATGTTGTAGATGCACCTTTATTGCGGCAGGAGTTGCCAGGTGGCAACCGCATTGTAAAAGTCTCTGCAGAGGGTAAGCCCAGTCGAACCGAATTTAAGGTTTTGCGTCGCTTTGAGGGATTCAGTTTGGTACAGGCCAAACCTGTGACCGGGCGGACCCATCAAATTCGAGTTCATGCTCAATCCCAGAGCTGTCCTTTATTGGGTGATGAAAAATACGGCAATGACGATATCAATCGTGATATGCGCAAGCTGGGCTTTAAGCGTTTGTTCCTGCATGCCGCTGCCCTCGAATTTACCTTGCCCGATGAGGAGCATTCTCGTCGAGTTGAAGCCCCGTTGTGGCCGGAGTTGGCTGAGCCATTGGCAAAGCTGAGAGAGATCCCTTTATAAGCTGCCTTATAAAGGGATAAACATTTGTGATTAAGGAAGCCTTTAATGCTGTGTATTTTTGATTGGGACGGTACCTTAAGCAATTCAGCCGATAAAATTGTCAGCTGCATGCAGTTGGCCGCGGACGATGCCAAGTTGCCGGAGTTACCTGGTTCCGAGGTGCAAAAAATTATTGGCCTTGGTTTGCCGGAAGCCATCAGCACATTGTACCCCGAAGGCAATCAGTCTCAGTGGAACATCATGCGTGAAATGTATTCCAGTCACTATGTCAAAGCTGACCAGATACCGGCACCTTTATTTGAAGGGGTAGTGGAAGGCTTGGATAAGCTAAAAGGCGAGGGCTTTACGTTGGCTGTCGCTACGGGTAAAAGCCGCCGAGGTCTGGATCGTGTCCTGGGCCGCCTGGGTATGGAGGAGTACTTTCATGGCAGTCGTTGCGCCGACGAAACCCGTTCCAAACCTCACCCGCTGATGCTGGAAGAGTTGCTCGAAGAATTTGATCGAGCCGCGGGCGATGCGGTGATGGTTGGTGATACCAGTTTTGATCTGGCGATGGCGGAAGCGATTGATATGCCGAGAATTGGTGTCAGCTACGGTGTCCATGAAACCGATGTTTTGCATCAACACGGCCCTGATCTGATGGCTGATCATTTTACTGAAGTTGTGGATTGGATTATTGGGAAGGGCGCAAAAGCCTGATTGGATTTTGTGTTGTAGAGATTCAGGCCGCTGAAAACGCTGGCCTGAATTTATTATCAAGCCCGGCTGGACAGTGGGTCCATATTTTCTTTTAACAACATGTCGGTGAGCAAAATCAACGGCAGGCCAACCAGGCTGTTGGGGTCGTCACCTTCCAATCTTGAAAAGAGGGCAATGCCCAAACCTTCGGACTTAAAACTCCCGGCGCAATCATAAGGCTGTTCTTTATTAAGGTAAGCCTCAATTCGAGCGTCGCTCAGTTCTCGAAAATGCACTCGAAACTGTGCCAGGCTGATTTGGCTGTCGAGAGTCTCGCTATTTAATAAACACAGGCCTGTAGAAAATTCCACGCATTGTCCGCTGAACGATTGAAGCTGTTCCCGGGCTTTGTCGTGGCTGCCGGGTTTGCCAATGATGCGCCCCTGAAAGCAGGCGACCTGGTCGGAGCCGATAATCAGGCTGGAGGGGTGTTGTTGTCTTAGTGCTTCGGCTTTTTGCTCGGCCAGGCGCTGTACCAGATTATCTGGAGATTCATCGAGCTGAGGGCTTTCGTCGATATCCGGGCTGGCTTGTTTGAAAGGGATTCCCAGCTTGGCGAGCAGTTGGCCTCGATAGGGTGAGCTGGACGCTAAAACAAGCGATTTCATAGGGTTTATCCTGGCGTTAAAAGTCTTATTTTACGGCATTGCCGCCGGCAGTTTACCGGAAATTGAAAAAAAACGGCCAATGCCCATAAAATCAGGGGTTTAGGGCGAATTTTTCTTTGACAGAATGGCCTCTCATCCCTATTATGGCGCGCTTATGTTGAATGCCCCCTCCTCAAAGATTTTGCCGAGGCAGGTAGACCCTCGTAAATTTGCCCAGCAAGGCATTGAATTACAAGGGAATATCCCCCTCGAGGCTCTGGATCGGTTAGCCCAAATCGCCGCAGGTGATGAAGCTGTTATCGAAGTTGAGCTACACTTCGAGGTGGATGATCAGCGCCATCGCTTATTGCGTGGTCAAATCAGCGCTAAAATGCAGCTGACTTGCGAACGATGCATGGAGCCCTGTGATCAACATATTGAAGGCAGTCTGGCCTTGGGTATTGTTTGGGATGAAGACCAAGCAAAAAATTTACCCAGAAGCCTGGATGCGTGGATAGCCCCCGAGGGCATATCCGATTTATACGAGGTGATCGAAGAAGAGATTCTACTGAGTATGCCGATGGCGGTTTACCACGATCATCAATGTGTCGACTTGGCTCATTACTCCACTGAGGATGATGATGCTTCTGATGAAACAGCGGAAGCAGAAGCTGAGCGGCGAAATAACCCGTTTCAAGTTCTGGAGCAACTCAAGGGCTCGCCGAAATAACGAGGCGCCCCGGTTCCAGTAAATAGTTAAGGAGCTATCATGGCTGTTCAAAAAAGTAAAAAGACTCGTTCACGTCGCGGTATGCGTCGCTCTCACGACGCCCTGAGCGGACCAACTTTGTCTGTTGATCCAACCAGCGGCGAGAAGCACCACCGTCACCACATCACTGCCGACGGTTTCTACCGTGGCCGTAAAGTGATCGACACTGGCTCCGAAGACTAATTCTTCGACGCGCTGCGCGCTAGTCGTTGATATTCTGTCGCCATTTAATCAGGATGAAGCTCATCCTCTGCTATAGGCGCTGAATAGATTGACTGATTCAATTCGATTAGCGGTTGACGCTATGGGCGGGGACTTAGGTCCCCGCGTTGCGTTAAACGCCGCTTATTCCCTGGCTAATCGCCGAGTGTTGGAATGCCAGCTGTATGGCCCATTCGATATTCTGGCCGAATTTGCCCCTATCTCCCTGAGCAATCCAAGCGAAACCCCCTGTATCCACGAGCTGGAAAACGGTTCTCGTATGATTTATCACCATGCCTGTGACGTGGTGAGTATGGAAGATCGCCCAGCCCAGGCATTGCGCCATAAACAGCAATCCTCAATGTGGTTCGCCGTTGATGCGGTACGTACCGGAAACGCCGACGCCGCAATCAGTGCTGGAAACACGGGTGCCTTAATGGCCATGGGGCGCCATCTCTTAAAAACCTTTGCGGGCATAGACCGTCCTGCCATTGCCAAATCCATTCCCACGGCTAAAGACGATTGTCTGATGCTTGATCTGGGTGCCAGTGTGAAGTGCGACAGTGAGCACCTGATTCAGAACGCCTTGATGGGCTCGGTGTTTATGGAGTCCGTGGCGGGGGTTGAAAGCCCGCGTGTTGCCTTGCTGAATATTGGCTCGGAAGAAATCAAAGGCAATGAGCAAATTCGCCTTGCTGCAGCCAGCTTGCAGGCCAATGAAGCCCTGAATTTTATTGGTTATATCGAAGGTGATCAGATCTACCGGGGTGAAGCGGATGTTGTGGTCTGCGATGGCTTTGTGGGTAATGTCGCATTAAAGGTGAGTGAGGGGGTTGCCCAGTTGATGGTTCAGGAAATGCGCGAGGCCTTTGTCAGCAGTTGGTATGGCCGTATTGTTGGCCGATTTGCCCGTCCTTTATTACGTAAATGGCAGCGTCAGTTTGATCCGGATCGTTATAATGGCGCCAGTTTTCTAGGTCTGCAGGGGCCATTGATTAAAAGTCATGGTGCTGCGGATGAACTCGCGTTCCGCAGTGCGCTGGAGTTGGCCTGTGAGCAGGTGAACAGCCAGGTTGCCGGTAGAATTTATCGGCGTTTTGAGCAGGAACCGTTTTAAATATCTACCGTGCGAAGATCAGGGTAGAGTACGAGACAACAGTTAATAACAAGCTAAAAGGTAGCGTTATGGTGCAATCGAATTTGGCCTTTGTATTTCCCGGCCAGGGCTCCCAGAAAATTGGCATGCTGGCGGATTTGGCTGCTGAATATCCAGTGGTTCAGGAAACCTTTGCCGAGGCTTCAGAAGTGTTGGGTTACGATTTGTGGGATTTACTGCAAAACGGCGAACAAGACGCCATTAACATGACCGAGCGCACCCAGCCCTTATTGCTGACCGCGAGTGTTGCCTGCTGGCGAGTATTCAATGCTCATAAAGAGGCACGTCCCGCCTTGATGGCTGGCCACAGTCTGGGTGAGTGGTCTGCACTGGTTTGTGCCGGCGTTGTAGCCTTTAAGGACGCTGTGCGTTTGGTGCAGCAACGTGGAAAGTTTATGCAGGAAGCCGTGCCGGCCGGTGAGGGCGCCATGGCGGCTATTATTGGTTTGGACGATGAAGCCATTAAAGCCGCTTGTGTTGAGGCGTCGGCTGACGGCGTTGCTGCTGCGGTAAATTTCAACTCTCCGGGCCAGGTGGTGATTGCCGGCAGTAAGGCTGCCATTGATCGCGCGATTGAGCTGTGTAAAGAAGCCGGTGCCAAGCGTGCCATGCCTCTCCCAGTGAGTGCGCCGTTCCATACTGAGCTAATGAAGCCGGCGGCAGATCGTTTGGCGGAACAAATCGAAGCGACGCCGTTCCAAGCTCCTGCAACACCGGTTGTTCATAATGTTCACGCTCAAACTGAAACCGATCCAGCCAAAATCAAGGCCTTGATGATCGAGCAAATCTACAGCCCGGTATTGTGGGTAGATTGCGTAAAAGCCATGAAAGAGGTGGGTATTGAGCAAGCCGTTGAATGCGGTCCAGGAAAGGTTTTGGCTGGACTGGTGAAGCGCATTGATAAGAGTATTGCTTCGCAGGGTCTCGAAACGCCTGCCGATGTTGATGCGCTTTAATTAAAAGAAGAGCATTCACAGAATACAGATCTTTTGAACCCCTAAGCGGGCAGCTGGGGGTGATTGATAACACAGGAAACGAATATGAGTATCGCAGGAAAAATTACCTTGGTAACGGGTGCCAGTCGTGGCATTGGTGCAGCCATCGCCGATGATTTGGCGGCCCAGGGTGCCGTTGTTATCGGTACCGCAACCAGTGAATCCGGCGCTGAAAAAATCACCGCTCGTTTGGCGGAAAAAGGTGTTCAGGGCAAAGGTATGGTGCTGAACGTGACCGATGCGGATTCAATTGCCGCTTTGATCAAGGCCATAAATGATGAATTCGGTGCAATTGAAATTCTGGTCAACAATGCAGGTATCACCAAGGATAATCTGCTGATGCGCATGGGTGAAGATGAGTGGTTTGATGTGATCAATACCAACCTCAGCGCGATTTACCGTTTGAGCAAGGCCTGTTTGCGCGGCATGATGAAAGCTCGCTGGGGTCGCATTATTAATGTCAGCTCTGTTGTGGGCTCTATGGGTAATGCCGGGCAGTCCAACTATGCGGCATCAAAAGCGGGTGTAGCCGGCTTTGCTCGCTCTTTGGCCAAGGAGATCGGCTCTCGCGGTATTACGGTGAATACCGTGGCCCCGGGTTTCATTGATACCGATATGACCAAGGTATTGGATGAAAACCAAAAAGAATTGATGTTGTCACAGATTGCATTGGGGCGCTTGGGTAAGCCTGAAGAAATTGCCGGTGTGGTGAGCTTCCTGGCAGGCGATGCGGGCGGCTATATTACCGGTGAGACCCTGCAGGTAAATGGCGGCATGTATATGGCCTAAATGCCCCGTGCGGCCATCACATTTTTGCGTAAAATAGCAAAAAAAGAGTGCTTTTGATGGCTGTTTTGTTGGGGTGTTTGTAGCCTAACTTATTGTTGTGAAAGAGTATTTTTTAAAAATTCACAAAATTTGGCAAGATCCGTTACAACTCGGCGTAAATCCATGTAAAATGCGCGCTCGTGTTGGCCGGAGCTAAATTTGAGCCGTGACCGAACAACCGTTATTTTGTTCGCTCTTGCAATAGATGCAGTTCAAAGTAATTTATAGTCATTAGAGAGCGGCTAAACCGACGTAGACCACTAGGAGTTGAAAAACGTTATGAGCAGCATTGAAGAACGCGTAAAAAAAATCGTTGCTGAGCAACTGGGCGTTAAAGAAGAAGAAGTAAAAACTGAGGCGTCTTTTGTTGAGGATCTGGGAGCTGACTCTCTGGATACCGTAGAGCTGGTTATGGCGCTGGAAGAAGAGTTTGAAACTGAGATTCCAGACGAAGAAGCGGAAAAGATTACTACTGTTGAGCTGGCCATCAAGTACATCAACGAAAACCTGGCTTAATTCGAGTCATTCGTTGAGTAAGGCCTAGCCAAGAAAGCCGTTCTATGGGTAATAGAACGGCTTTTGTTGTTTATACGCCACCACTTTTGGGCTTTCCTGTTATATATTCTGGGAAGCCGGAGTGAACTGGCGAGATTGAGTTTGACAATAACAAGCGATGGGTGTCATCGCGGACGGAGGCAGTATGTCCCGCAGACGAGTTGTGGTAACGGGTTTAGGTATGGTTTCACCTGTGGGTAACACGGTGGCCGATACCTGGCAGAATATTTTAGCGGGCAAAAGCGGTGTAGGTATGATCGAGAAGTTCGACGCCTCAGCGTTTACAACCCGATTCAGTGCGGCGGTAAAAGATTTGGATGTTGGCGACTACATGCCCATCAAAGACGCCCGCAAAATGGATCCGTTTATTCAATACGGTATGGTTGCCGGCATCCAGGCGATTGAAGATTCAGGCATTGAAGTGACTGATGAAAATGCGCCTCGAATTGGTGCGGCAATCGGCTCTGGCATTGGTGGTATTGGTTCCATCGAAGACGGCGCCAAAACCATTAGCGAACGCGGCCCTCGTCGAATTTCACCGTTTTTTGTGCCTGGTGCGATCATTAATATGATCTCAGGCAACTTGTCTATTAAGTACGGCTTCCGTGGCCCGAACCTGGCCGTGGTAACAGCCTGTACTACCGGTACTCACTGTATTGGCTTGGCCGCGCGTTCCATTCAATACGGCGAATCCGACGTGATGATTGCCGGTGGTGCAGAAATGGCGACCAGCCCTGTAGGCTTGGGCGGTTTCGCAGCGGCACGTGCACTATCAACTCGTAATGATGACCCACAAGCGGCCAGTCGCCCTTGGGATAAAGACCGTGACGGTTTTGTTCTGGGTGAGGGCGCCGGTGTTATGGTGCTGGAAGAATATGAACACGCGAAAGCGCGTGGTGCAAAAATTTATGCCGAGCTGATTGGTTTTGGCATGAGCGGTGACGCTTACCACATGACCTCACCGCCGGAAGACGGTGCCGGTGCGGCCTTGTCCATGCAAAACGCCATCAACGATGCGGGCATCAATACCGCTGCGATTAACTACATTAATGCCCATGGCACTTCGACGCCAGCAGGTGATGTGGCTGAATGCATTGCGGTGAAGAGCGTGATGGGCAATAACGTTGATCAGGTTGCAGTGAGTTCCACCAAATCCATGATTGGTCACCTGTTGGGGGCTGCCGGTTCTGTTGAAGCTATTTTGTCCGTTCTGGCGATTAAAGATCAGGTTGCTCCTCCAACCATTAATCTCGATAACCCGGACGAGGCTTGCGACATTAATTTGGTGCCGCATACGGCGCAGGAGCGTGACATCGATGCGGTGCTGAGTAACTCCTTCGGTTTTGGTGGCACCAACGGTTCTCTGATTTTCCGCCGCGTTTAATTTGGCATGTCGCAATCAGCGCTGATATGCCGCGTCAATGGCCGCGATGCTGAACAGCTCAGCCTGTTCGATCGCGGCTTTCAATTTGGCGACTCCCTGTTTGAAACCTCCCGCTTTTATCATGGCCGTTGTCCGCTGTGGTCGTATCATATTGAGCGTATGCAGCTCGGTTGCCAGCGTTTGGGTATCGAGTTTCCCAAGGCGTTGCTGAATGCGGAGTACGAATTGTTGTGCCGACAGCTCGAAGAGCAGGGGCAATGTGATGCAGTTCTTAAATTTCAATTGAGTCGCGGCGAAAGCCTACGAGGTTATGGTGCGGTTCAGGGCCAGAGTAATCTAATTGCCTTAGCGTTTTCGGCCGAGTCGTTTGAGCAATCTGTGCCAGAGAAATCATTGGAAATCAGCTCGATAGCCTTGGCGCGCCAACCTTTACTGGCCGGTTTGAAACATGGCAACCGCCTCGAACAGGTATTGGCTCGTCAGCAGTTGTCCGATAATTGTGATGACGCCCTGTTGTTGGATACCGAACAGCGCGTTATTGAGGCCATCAGCAGCAATATTTTTGTATTACGAGAAGGACGCTGGTTAACACCTGACTTGAGTGAGTCCGGTGTGGCTGGTGTGGTCCGCGCAGTGCTATTGGATGCTGGGGCAGTCACCATTGCTGAGATTGAAGTAGCGGATGTGTATCAGGCGGATGCGCTTTGTCTGGCCAATTCGGTTCAGGGCATTCAGATCGTAAAACGGCTCGCCGCGAGTGAGCGTTTTGAGACAAAGGAGCGTCATTGGGAAAATCTGGGCGCCTCGGAATATCTGTCGCGGATTTATCGTGAACGGTTTACACTGAGCTGAGTGTATTTGGAAACTGAAGTATGTTGGATGCATTGGGTCCCTGGCGACGTTACATCATTGCTTTTATAGCGGCTCTGGTTTTTATGTGCTGTTTGATGGTGGGCGTATGGTTGTGGGCCTCTCAACAGTTACAGCGTGAGTTGGATATCCCCGGGAATGAGCTTTTGTACAAAGTGCCTGCGGGTGCCAGTCTGGCCAGTGTCAGCCGTGATCTCGAACAGAAGGGCATTATTCCTTCCTCAAGGCTGTTGCGTATTTACGCGCGCCTGACCAAGCAGGGTGGTATCCGTCGTGGCGAATTTCTGTTGGACAGTGACCTGAATTCCATCAGCCTGCTGGCTAAACTGCGCAGCGACGATGTGGTGCAATATCATATTACTCTGCTTGAAGGCTGGCGCTACCAGCAAGCGTTGGATTACCTTCACAGCAAGGCTAATATCAACGCCGAGTTGAAGGGGCTGAGCTGGGAAGAGCAAAAACAAAAGCTCGGAATCGATCTCGATCATCCGGAAGGTTATTTTTTCCCCGATACCTATCGTTACCAGGATGGTGAAAGTGATGTCGCCATTTTAAAACGTGCGCATCGCAAGCTCGTGAGTATTCTGGAGCGCGAATGGGATAAGAAAGCCTCGGGCTTGCCCTATAAAACCCCTGAAGAGGCTTTGATCATGGCCTCGATTATTGAAAAAGAAACCGCCAAAGACAGTGAGCGCGAATTGATTGCAGGTGTGTTCGTTCGCCGCCTGCAAAAAAATATGCGTTTGCAAACGGATCCGACAGTGATCTATGGCATGGGTGATCGTTACAAAGGCAATATTCGCCGAAAAGATCTGCGTGAGGCGACACCTTATAACACTTATGTGATCAAAGGCTTGCCACCGACGCCGATTGCTTTGGTGGCCGAGCGTTCAATTTATGCCGCCATGCACCCGGATGACAGCAGCAATTTATTTTTTGTCGCCAAGGGTGATGGCAGTCATCAGTTTTCAGCAACATTGGATCAGCACAATCGTGCGGTTCGTGAATACCAAATCGAAAATAGAAAATCCAATTATCGTTCGGCCCCGTAATTGTTGAGGGAGCCTTAAGGGACAACACATGCAAACCATGAAGCCGGGTCTATTTATTACGGTCGAAGGCACAGAAGGGGTTGGAAAAACCTCAAATATGAATTTTATCCGCGAAACTCTGGAGGCCAGAGGAATCGAAGTGGTTTGTACTCGAGAGCCTGGTGGAACACCACTGGCTGAAGAGTTGCGTGAACTGTTGTTAAGTAATCGCGAAGAAAAAGTTGATGAAACTGCCGAATTACTGATGATGTTTGCCGCACGCGCGCAACATCTTCAGAGCTTGATTATTCCGAGCTTGATGCGTGGTGCCTGGGTGTTGTGTGATCGCTTTACCGATGCCACCTATGCCTATCAGGGGGCCGGTCGAGGCTTGTCGATGCAAACCATTGCGCAATTGGAATCCATTGTGCAAGGGCAGTTGCAGCCGGATGCGACCTTTATTCTGGATGTCGATGTGAGGTTAGGCTTGGAGCGAGCCAGCAAGCGCAGCGAAGCGGATCGGTTTGAATCGGAACACATCGAGTTTTTTGAGCGTATTCGCGCTTGCTATCTCAGTCGTGCTGAACAGCAGCCCAAGCGGTATTTTGTGATTAACGCGGGCCAAACACTGGATAAGGTTCAGCAAGATATTCACAGCCAGCTGAAGCTGCTCTTGCCCTGAGCCTATGTGAGGCTCTATGAGTCGATAGTCTCTCACCCTTCATTAAAAATCCGCGGGGCAGTGCATGCTGAGTTCCTCACCACTGATTGGATGTTTGAGTGTCAAAAACTCAGCATGCAAACAAAGGCGTGGGGATTTTTTCTGAACCGCTTCCGGAGCATAGAATTCATCTCCTAAAATCGGATGGCCAATGGCCTGCATATGAACCCGCAATTGGTGGGAGCGGCCGGTTAAGGGTTTGAGTGTCAGTCGACTGCAATGATTTTCCCCATCGTAAGACAATAGCTCGGCCTGGGTTTGCGCGGATTTCCCGTTTTCATGATCCACCATTTGCAAAGGGCGATTGGGCCAATCGCAAATCAGCGGCAGATCAATTAATTGCGACTGCGGTTCAAGGCTTCCTTCCACCAAGGCACAATAGTGCTTTTCCATGGTGCGCTTTTCAAACTGCTGTCCTAGCGCGACCTGGGAGTCATGGCTGAGCGGAATCAAAATCAAGCCGGATGTTGCCATATCCAAACGATGCACAATGCGTGCGTTGGGGTAGTGGGGGAGAATGCGATGAATCAGGCAGTCCTGCTTGTCGGGACCGCGACCCGGAACCGACAATAAGCCCGAGGGTTTGTTCACCGCGAGTAGATGTTCATCTTGATAAACAATACCAATGTCTTGCATGCCGCTGTTCCTGAAGAAATCAGCGGCATACTAAGGATTCGCCAAAGTTAAGGCAAGTTGCCCTGACGTCGATAGCGAGAGATTTTAGAGTTCCTTGCGAACCCCAAGCATCCAACGGGAACGATCAAAGCTGTCGTTGCTCGCCTGCCACTGATATTCCACATAGGGAATCCAGCCGTGGGGCAATACGGCCGTCAAGCTCAGGCCCATATTGAAGTAGCTGTCGTCCGGACTCTCGCCGGAAAACTGATACAGCGTATTGCTGTTGTCCTGCACAAAGCTGGCGCTCATTTGCTGGGGATCACGATCAAATTCCTTTTCATACTCCAGCCTCAGCTGAGGAATCAAAACGCCAAAGTCCTGATTGAACACACCGCTGATACTGATGCCGAGATTGCCGATCTGCGAATCGCGTTCCATTTTCGAAAAGCGCATATTCAAACCTGTGCCGCTGATATCGCGTTCAGTGAAACCGTCCACTTCTGAATTGGCCCACAACAATGCAAGGTAAGGGGTGAATGTCCATTGGTCCGAGCTAAAACTGTAACCACTGTTAATGCTGAACCATTGGCTTTCACCATCAGCGCTGCCTGCGGTCAGTGAGTTGACGGTGGGCAGACTGCGAGTGGATTCCTGATAAACCGAGTTGCGGGAAAAATCATTGTCGCTGCGACTGAACCCGGCGCTTGCCTGCACATACCAATTGGGATTGAGATCTAAGCTTGCAAAAGCGCTGAATGCGGATTGTTCACTGTCCTTGCTCCCGGCGGAGTTGCCCGGGGCAAAATTGATTCCAGGCAGCTCGCCCAGAAAATCCAGTTCACTGTCCTCATAGGCATACAGGGCGCCAATCACCAGGCGATCATTGACTCGATAATCCAGGCCCACTTCAAAGGCACGGCTGTCGGAATCATAGCCACGTTCTGTGCCAAAGCTGGCGGCGCGTTTAGAATCCTCTTCCTGACCTCGGGCGTTTAACCAAACACTGAATGGGCCAATAGGTGTTTCGCTACCGCTACTACCGCCTTTCGGGTTTTGTTTACGCTCCCTTTGCAGGCGGGCATTGGCTCGGGCAAAACCCAGCGCGGCGTCGTTGCTGCTGAGCATCTGGCTGGGGTTCAGGGAAGCCTCACTGTCGGTGGACAAATCACCGGGCTGTGCCGGTACGTTGAAACACAGGCCAGGCAGGCGATCATCGACCCGGTTGGGTGACTGTTGCTGACAGACATTAAAGAAAAAATCCTGGAAATCCGTTGGTCCTGCAAAGGTGGGATTCGACGTCAAGGCGATACTCAAACAGGTTCCGAAGAGGGTAAATTTGGGAAGGTCCTTGCAAATTTTACTGCACATTTTTGTACTCACTATCAATGCCCCATGGCTTATCACTTATCGTGAAATATTAGCTTTGCAAGGTATAAGGTAAAAATCCCTAGAAGTGACCACGATGCGGGTTCCAAACGATGCTCTGGCTGCCAATCTTGGGTATTGGATTAGCCATTAATGGTTAGTGTCGTTGTCGGTTCATGAAAGGCAAGAGAGTAATAAAAGGGGAGATAAGCGACGGGACAGAACATGTGCGCGGGAAAGAACAAGATAAAGAACTCGAGGCGAAATAAGTGGAGGCTCAGGGCGCGGTTCGAATGATGTGGAGTCCCCAGCGATCTGGCATAATGTCTCCGAACAATGACTGAGAGTTTTAAGAGGTTCTGGTGTCTGCAACACTCCCGTATCCCTGGCAACAGGAAACCTGGCAATCACTGCTGACGCGTTTTCAGCAGGGGCAGTTACCCCATGGTTTGCTGTTCAATGGCAGTGCCGGGGTCGGCAAGCGTCATCTGGCCCAATGTCTCGCCGAGTTTGTGTTATGCCTGGCTCCCCAAAGTGATGCCGCTTGTGGTCAGTGTAAATCCTGTGAGCTGATCAGGGCGGGTACCCATCCTGATCTTCAGAGTGTCTCCCCCGAAGAAAGCGGAAAAGCGATCAAGATCGACCAAGTGCGCAAGCTGAACGGTTTTCTTGGACAGACCTCCCAGCAGGGGGGATACAAGGTCGCTATTCTGGCGCCGGCAGAAGCCATGAATATCAACGCGGCCAATGCTCTGCTAAAAAACCTGGAAGAGCCCAGCGCCAAAACCCTGATCCTTCTGATCAGTGATGCCCCCAATCGATTGATGGCTACCATTCGCAGCCGATGCCAGGCTGTGGCCTTTGCAGTACCCGTTCTGGCAGAGGCCAGTCGATGGCTACAGCCGTTGTGTGGCGATCATTCCCCCGAAGCCCTGTTGAATATGTGTGGCGGTGCGCCCTTGGCAGCTCGGGATCTGCTGGATGATGGGCGTTTGGAAGCGCGCCTGGCCTTTGCCAAAGATCTGAACGAGATGGCCAATGGGCAAATGTTCTCGCTTCAGGCCGCCAGCCGCTGGATGGATGCCGAACCCCTGCTTCTGATCGAAGCGTTGCTGACCTGGCTGCAATCCGCAAGTCGTCAGGAGGCCCAGACTCAATCCATACAGTTGATGGATGATGAACAGGCTTTGATGGCGGTCTTACACAGCGTGGGGGTGAAGCTGCGCTTTCGCCTTTACGACAAGCTTTTGCAATCCAAGGCGCAGCTGTTGAGTGGGGCCAATCCGAACCAGCAGTTGCTGCTGGAAGAGATTGCGATGGACTGGCAGGCGATGATGGCGACACGTAAACCCATGCGGCCGGCTATCTAAGGCATTTCCGATATCAACGCGAATTCGAGCTTGCTGAGCTGAAACCCCTTTGAATTCGGGTATTTAACGTTAATCAATAAGCCAAAATATTGAACCCAGGCCTTTGGGCAGCTATATTACAGCCTATGCGCTGGCTGACGGTTCCCAAATGGGTGCCATGATCAGCCGATAGAGAAAGCATCGAGATTTCTTGAAGAGATAAGCACAAAAAGGACATCAATATGGCGGGTATGGGCGGAAGCGCTCGTAATGGGATTTTGTCCCTAACGATTAAAGATAAAGCGGTACTTTACGCTGCCTATATGCCTTTTATCGAGCATGGTGGTTTATTTATCCCGACCAGCAAACAGTACCAGCTGGGCGATGAAGTGTTTATGCTGCTTAACCTGATGGACGAGCCGGAAAAAATCCCTGTGGCCGGGAAAGTGGTTTGGCTCACCCCCAAGGGTGCGCAGAGTAACCGAGCCGCTGGCATCGGCGTGCAATTCAGTGACCACGACAATGTGGCCCTGAACAAAATTGAGAATTACCTGGCGGGCTCCCTGGACTCGGATCGTCCAACCCATACCATGTAAGTTCTGTGTATTTACCACGGCCCAATCGGCTTGCCGATTGGGCCGTTTTCGTTTTATAAAGCGGCTAAATGACAGTGAAAAGTCAGTACAGCCAGAGACCGCATTTTAGAGATACTGCCGTGTTAATAGATTCCCATTGCCATCTTGATCGACTGAAATACAAAGACGGTGAAAACCTGGACAGCACCGTTCAATTTGCATTGGATCGCGGTGTGGAAAAAATGCTCTGTGTGGGCATCAGTACTGAAAACCGTGAGGCGGTTACAGAAATCGCGGATCGCTACGATCAGGTGTATGCATCCGTCGGCGTGCATCCTCTGGATGTGGAAACGGGCTTGGCCAGTATTGATGATCTGGTCGTCTGGTCGAAACACGACAAAGTGGTCGCGCTCGGGGAAACCGGTCTCGATTATTACTACAGCGCTGAACAAAAAAGCTTGCAGCAGGAAAGTTTTGTTCTGCATTTGGAAGCGGCGGCCCAGGCCAAGCTGCCCGTGATTGTTCACACTCGCGATGCCCGTCAGGATACGCTTGACCTGATTCGCAATCACGGTGATTTGGAACAGGCCGGTGTGTTGCATTGTTTTACTGAAAATTGGGACATGGCCTCCAAAGCTCTGGATATGAATTACTACATATCCATCTCTGGCATCGTCACCTTTCGCAATGCTGAAGAGTTGCGCGATGTGTGCAAGCAAATTCCTATGGATCGCTTGTTGGTTGAAACTGATTCGCCGTATCTTGCGCCGGTTCCTTATCGAGGCAAACCGAATCAACCCGCGTACGTGCGCGAAGTGGCGGAATTTATCGCCGAATTGAAAGGCGTTTCTTACGAGGAATTACTCGAGGCTACAGGAACAAACTTTCACCGTTTGTTCCACAAGGCGGCTTAAAGGCCGTTTTCAAAGCTCTTTGCTGAAACGGGCGCTGCAGTGCAGAACCCGTTTCATTTACTGCGATTAAGCGCATTCCAGCAACGCATTATATTGATCCGTTTCCTCACGATTAAAATGGGGATTCCCTTCAGCGTGAGTCTTTTGCCACAGTGTTTTGCTTAAAGCCTGGCAGTTGTCCCAGTTGCCAGCTTGCAACCATTCCACAATGTGTTTGGCCGCATCCGGATAATGTACTTTTTGCTGCTTGTTCCATTGCAACCAGGCATCCACACTGGGGCGTTGCAAGGTTTCCATAGTCATACCGAGATCCAGTTCGTGTAATGCTCGGGCATTGGATTCCTGTTCGGTTTGACCCAGTAATGGCTTAACCAATAATTTCTTGCCCAGGCTGATGGCTTCACTGGCCAGTTCAAAACCGGCATTGCAGATCACACCCTCGCAGCGATGCAAATCCTGATGAAAGCCTTCTCTCGATGCGGGCTTAAATTCCAAGTGGGCAATATTGCAGGCTTCTTTAAACGGGCCGTAAATGGCAAAGTGATAATCGCTGAAGGGTTCCAATAACCGAATGACATCCTGTTGGGATTCGAAGCCCAGATAAACCAAAATCAAAGGCTTGTCAGACGCACAGTGTTGAGTGGCTTCATGGATCTCTACAATGGGTGGCAAAATGTCTTGCCCAAAGTGGTGCCAGTGCAAACCGAGCCCAACGGTGACCGGGGCAAAGTTCTGCATGATTTTACGAGAGACAAAATCATTGCCGGCTTTGGGTACGGCATAATCAAAAGCGTATTGATGGCCAATACCGATGCAGGGTTTGCCCGCAAGCTTGGCTGCCCAGGCGCAAACCGGTTCAAAGTCACTGACAACGACGTCATACTTATCCAGGTGCTTACGCATCGCGTTAACGTCTTGAATAAATTGTTGCCAACGGTTTTGGCGCAAAGTCTGAAAATTACTGATCTTTCCTTTGTTAAAGGCAAAGGATAAACCGGCCAGACATTCCCAGTCGCCAAATTTATTCATGTCGAAAAAATCGTCCCGTTTGCGTCCGCTGAAAACGTACTGCGTATTTTCCAGTGGCAAATGTTTCGCCATCGCGTGTGCGCGGGAGATATGGCCATTACCGGTGGCCTGTACCCCGTAAAGAATCTTCATTCGGCGTGTAACCTGTTTGTTAATTAGTAACTCAATATCAGAAAAGCGATACCGTGACCCAGACTGGCGCCGGCGACGATATCCGTAGGAAAGTGAACGCCCAGCATGACTCGCGAGCTGCCTACCATAACGGCCCAGACATACAGAATTGGAGCGAGTACCGGGTAAAAGCTCGACAGCATCGCCGCCATTAAAAAGGCCGCCGAGGTGTGGCCAGAAGGAAAACTAAATTGATCCGAAGGTTGTACCACACTTTGGAAGTCGGGCAGGGCGGCCGGTGGGCGATTGCGTTTGAAATAATTTTTCAGAAGGTAGTAGAGACTGCGTTCCGCAATAAAGCCAGTGGCCAGCAACAGGAAGAACTGATTCAAACCCTGCACCAGCAGGGCCAATCCAAACAGGGCGTAAAGCGGGCCATCGGCGGATTTGGAGACCCAGTAGCTGCCCTGAATCAGCAGCTGCCGATGCTTTCGTCGCAGGCACCAGTAAAAGGCGGCGACGTCGAATTGGTGAATACTGGCGAGAATTTGCTGTCCGGCACTGATCGGTGAGGCCATATTCTTCTTCTCCGAGTTTTTGCTGAGTCTAGGAGGCAAATATGTCAGTTGGGTGTGAGTTAAGTGACAGTTGTATGAAACTTGCACAGTTTCAAGGGCTCATTCTCGACGGCTGGCTTGTGGTAGACTGCGCCTTTTCGAACGCTGATGAATAAGGGCAGGGCATGAGCCAGAAATTGCAGCAGCAGTTGCGCATAATGTTGGATCTTCAAGACAATATGAACCTCAAGGTTCACGACGACTGGCGAGCACAGAATTTTGAATGGTACCGGGCTATTTGGATTGAGTGCGGTGAACTTCTCGATCACTACGGCTGGAAATGGTGGAAAAAACAGAGTCCTGATATCGAGCAGGTTCGATTGGAGCTGATTGATATCTGGCATTTTGGTTTGAGCATGCTGCTGATGAGCCACGATGATAAGGACGCTCTGGCCACCCAATTGGCCGGGCAGATGCAGAATGACACCCCATGCCCGGAAGACTTCCCGATCGCACTTGAGAATTTTACCGCCGTGGTGCTGAGCGAAAAGCGCTTTCCCATCGACTGCTTTATGAGTCTGCTGGCCGGTGTCGAATTGGATACCGAAGGTTTGTATCGCAGCTATGTCGGTAAGAATGTGTTGAATTTCTTCCGCCAGGACAATGGTTACAAGGATGGCAGCTACCGCAAACTTTGGGCGGGCCGGGAAGACAATGAGCATCTGGTTGAACTGGTGCAGGAACTCGACAGCAGTTCCGCCAGCTTTGCCGATGACCTTTATCAGGCGTTGCAGACTCGATATCAGCAAGGCTAGGCAGCTGTTGTGTTTCGCACCCCTTGCGAGACACGACTAAAGTTGAGTTGGCCCCAGTGTACCAGCTGAGTACACTGGGGCCGATTCAAGGCATGTACCGATTTGCACCCAGTGCAAATTCATCCTGTCGCGCTATTCAGATTGGCGCTTTTTTAGTCATCTTTATTTGATCTTGCGTAATTGGCCAGGTATCAAATGCCAAGAATCGTTCTTATTGATGCAATTTTGCCGTTAAATCACTATAATTGCCGCGCTTTATCGGGGCTCAAATGCCCGATTCAGCCAAGAATTCTGGCCCGGTGCTGACGCAGGCGATTTCGCTGGCGGCAGGGCGGGGCTCTAGCACCTACCAAACTGCACGGAGATATACTGTGAAAGCACCTGTACGCGTTGCTGTAACCGGAGCCGCCGGTCAAATTAGCTACTCTCTTTTATTCCGTATCGCTGCTGGCGAAATGCTGGGTAAAGACCAGCCCGTTATTCTGCAAATGCTGGAAATCACCCCTGCATTGAACGCCCTGAAAGGTGTTGCAATGGAGTTGGACGACTGCGCCTTCCCTCTGTTGTCTGGCATGGTTTGTACTGACGATCCAAACGTAGCTTTCAAAGACGCTGACTACGCCTTGCTGGTGGGTGCTCGTCCTCGTGGCCCAGGTATGGAGCGTAAAGATCTGCTGGAAGCCAATGCCGCGATCTTCTCTGTACAGGGTAAGGCGATCAACGATCACGCCTCTCGCGACATTAAAGTTCTGGTTGTTGGTAACCCGGCCAACACCAACGCTCTGATTGCCCAGCGCAATGCTCCAGACATTGACCCACGTCAGTTCACTGCCATGACTCGTCTGGACCACAACCGCGCTTTGACCCAGCTGGCTCAGAAAACCGGCAAGAGCATCAACGACATTACCCACATGACCATTTGGGGTAACCACTCTTCCACTCAGTACCCAGACATCCACGTTACGAAAGTAGACGGTGCCGATGCAATGGGCCTGGTTGATCAGGACTGGTACGAGAACGACTTTATCCCAACGGTTCAGAAGCGTGGTGCTGCTATTATTGACGCACGTGGTGCTTCTTCTGCGGCTTCTGCGGCAAACGCTGCCATCTTCCACATGCGTGACTGGGCCCTGGGCACTGCTGATGGTGACTGGGTAAGCATGGGCGTATACAGCGACGGTAGCTACGGCATCCAGGAAGGTCTGATTTACTCTTATCCTTGTGTTTGTAAAGACGGTGACTGGGAAATCGTTCAGGGTCTGGAAATCAATGATTTCTCCCGTGCGAAGATGACCGCCACTGAAACGGAGTTGGCTGAAGAGCGCGACGCCGTTAAAGATTTGCTGCCTGCGTAATCGCGGGGCTCGCAATCTGTTAAAAAACGCGGCCTGGCCGCGTTTTTTTATGCCTGTCATTCCTGCAAAACTTCATCAATTCGCATTTTCGAGCCGGTGAGGCGAGTTTACGTTCAAGAAAGACTTGTGTTTCTTTGGTCAATATTGACAATGTTGCTCCAGCAATAAGATTGTGAGCCCAGCTGAGAGGACTTTTCATGGCACACCCAAAGATTGGCAACATGGCCCCGGCCTTCACTTTAAAGAATCAAAACGGCGAGAAAGTCAGCCTGAAAGACTTCCGTGATAAGGCCAACGTACTGTTGTACTTCTACCCCAAAGCCCTGACCCCAGGTTGTACCACCCAGGCTTGTGCTTTGCGTGATATCCCGGCGGAATTAAAAGCCCGTGACTGTGTTGTGCTGGGAGTTAGCCCGGACCCCGAAGCCAAGCTGCAGCGTTTTATTGATAAGCACGAACTGAATTTCGATCTCTTGTCCGACGAAGATCATGCCATTGCCGACAAATACGGTGTGTGGGGAATGAAGAAGTTTATGGGCAAGGAATTTATGGGACTGATCCGCACCAGCTTCATTATCGGTAAGGACGGACGCCTCAAAGTGATTCTGGATAAGTTCAAAACCAAAACCCATCACGAGGATGTTTTGGCCGCTCTGGATGAACTGGCAAAAGCTTAACATTCGTCGCCAATTTAAAAAGTTAGCTAGGGTTCGCTTTTTAGGAAAAACGACATTTTTATGTTGTATTTGCGTTCCAGCTAATTTTTAAGTGACGTGGCAGTCAAAAGTTTGACTTTTGTAGGATGGTTTTTATTTAGAAAGCTGAAAATTTCTGATAATCTCAACAAAACTCGATTTTTGGCATATAAAACAACTGCTTGGCGTCAGGGAGGCTAGTTATCCAGACGCCAACGGATCATAGTGAGGGAATTCGTTAACTTGGTATCGTCTGTGCTTAACGGCATGACCGCATATCAGGAAAACCCAATAAGTGCCTTGTTTGATAAGCCAGTTTCATTGGTTTATCCGTGTCGATGGGGGATGTCGATACCACAGGGTGATCAAGTAATCGTAAGTAGATTCCATGGCCGGTTTGCCGGTATCGATGTAACTTATAAGCGGGACCCAATGGCAGATTTTCAAAGCAATAAGAACACACCATCCCTGGCCGTACAGCCAACCCTTTCAGCGGCTGGCTTTAATGAGTCTCCCCAAGACCAAACCGATCGACTGATGCGCAATATTTCGCGTTACGATTTCAAAGCCTTCAGCGATCGCCTTCGCTTTTTGCACCATCAATTTACAAACCCGTCACTGAATCAGGAAGATCTCTGGAAGAGTTATTTGTTGGCCGGTTGTGAAATGTTTTCAATGGAAGAAGCGGGTTTCTATAAGGTACTCAACCCAACTCGCCCGCGCTCACTGGCACAAAGCGACGGTATGCCCGCGATGTGCGAAACTGTCGAAAATACCGAAAAATGGTTAGAAATTGTTGGGCTGGCGCTTCAAAATAGTGAAATCAGTGCTGGAAATTTAAGCGCAGAACAGGTTACGATGAGCACCGGTTCAGGTGTGGAATATGTACCAACGAAACAATATTTCGCTGCCTCAGTGAAAGTTGGAGAGAAGGATTTCGGAGTTTTGTTGTTTCTCTCGTCGTCAACTTCTGAAGTCGAGCACGGTGAACTGGACCGCGAAACTTTAAAACTCATGGCAGAAGGAGTGGCCCGTATGATCGAGCTTCGCAATGTGCAACCCGCTGGAGGTTCTCTCGACCTCGAGCATTTCGCTACGGATGGCGTCAGTGGTTTAAGGGAATATATGGAGCGGGCAGCTTTGCCCCAGTTGTATGGTATTCCGAATCGCGTCGTCGAGATTTTAGTTGAACGAATCGGTACCCAGCCTTTGGGTATAGACCATATCGCCGAAACCCTGAATTTATCAAAGCGAACTCTGCAGCGCCGTTTGCAGCAGCAGGATCTGTGTTTCGCTGATATTCGCGATCAGGTCCGTTTTCATTTTGCAATCGAGTATTTGATTCGTGGCCAGGACAGCATCGACAGCATTTCCTCGTCTCTCGACTTTTCTGATCGCACCAGCTTTACCAATGCCTTTAAGCGTTGGACAGGTTTATCGCCGAGTACTTTCCGTAAGCTGTTCCGCGATTACGCCTGATTTCCAAGCCTGCATTGTGTTAGGCATTACGCCCCCATGCCCGCCTTGCGGCGGGCATATTGCCCCTTGCTCTCAAACAGGTTAGAGTTCGCCTCCGAACGAATCGTTGGAGAACGCTAAATGAGCTTTTTTATTCCTTCCGCCATGGCCCAGTCAGACGCTGCACCTGCCCCCGGTGGTGACCCTATAGTGACCATGCTGATGTTTGGCGGTCTGTTTATTTTCATGTACCTGTTTATTATCCGCCCTCAGCGCAAGCGCCAGAAAGAGCATCAGCAGTTAACTGAGTCTGTTGCCAAGGGTGACGAGGTCGTGATGAACTCCGGTTTGTTGGGTAAAGTGGTTCAAGTCGACGAGAACTACCTGGTACTGGATTGCGGTAACGGCCAGGAATTGAAATTCCAAAAGGTTGCTCTGCACGCGGTACTGCCAAAGGGCACGATCAAGCAGATCTAAGCCTTCAACGAAGTATCGTTGCTGTAAAAACAAAAAAGCCCGGTTTTTGACCGGGCTTTTTTGTTTTTAGGCTATTGCTTATAGGCGATTGCTATGGGCTTATCGAGTTCGTCCGAGGCTTTAGTGCTCCTGGGTTTCCTCATGCCAATCCAGAATATTCAGATCGATAAAAATAAACGCAATCAACCAGAGAAAGGCATCCCAGAAATCCAAAAAGGAACCGTCTATCCACCAGTAAATGGCGGCGCCGAGCAACACCAGATACAAAAAGCCTTTTATGTATTTGCTGGTTTGAAGAAAACCCTCACTGAGGCTCTGGCGGAGTTGCAGGATCACTTCCAGTTGCAGCAGGGCAACCAAAACAATCCAGGCGCCCGCATTGATCACGTCCACCATCGCAAGGTTGTGGATCAGACCGATGCTGCTGCCGTCACCCACAATTTGAGTGTTATTCAGTTTTTGCAGGGGCGCTTGCAGGCTTTGGCAGTTATCACCGGTCAGGGCCGGGTATTCGTTCAGGGATTCAATAATCGACCAGCCCTGACCACTCAGGCTGCAGGCATTGTTGATGCTTAAGTCGACCACATCTGTCACTGAAAAGTATTTGCTTAGATAGCCGTAGAAGGCGTAGCAGATCACAGCATAACACACGGCCTTGATGGCGCTGAGAGCATGCCCTTGCCAACTTTTGAGGCGCTCATCGCTGAGGATGGCGGTTTCCAGTTCAAAGATGAGCAGTAACAGCACCCAGGATGCGGTATCGATGCTGGCGGAATAGATTTCAACAAAGTTATCGATGTTGACACCTTCCGGGTAGGCACCGGGAATGGAACCGGTATCTTCGAGAATAAACAAATAAAGGTTGTAGGACAGAAGGGTGTAGATTAGGTACTTAAATAACTGAAAAGCACTCAACCCGGCTAACAGGGGTTTGTGCTTGATCAGATCAATGTAATTCACTCGCTCAGTCATGGTTTCTTCGCTGTTATTGTCGTGGCTCGGAACGGTTTTTATCGAACGCTTTGGGCGCATCAATAAAAACCGTACTGAGGTCCATGGCCGGAAAGGGCGGTTTGCTGGCTCGCTTATACGTTGAGCAACAGGTATTCCCGCTCCCAGGAACTGATGACCTTGTTAAAGGCTTCGTATTCTTCTTCTTTTACCGCGCAATAGGCTTTAATAAATTCCGGGCCCATCACCTCGGCCACCTCCGGGCAGTCACGCAACAAGCTGATCGCGGTTTGCAGGCTGCGAGCGACATCAATGCCTTCTTCATAGGCGTCATCCGCATAGGGCTCACCGGGGTCGATTTTATTCTTTATGCCGAGATAGCCGCAGGCCAGACTGGCCGCAATGGAGAGGTAAGGGTTGGCATCCATTCCCGGAAAGCGGTTTTCAACACGGGTATTTTTTGGGGAGCTGTCTGGAACACGAATGCCGGTTGTGCGGTTATCGAAACCCCAAAGCATATTCACGGGCGCTGAAATGTCTTTGGTGAAACGGCGGTAGGAATTCACGTTCGGCGCGTACATGGAAATACAGGACGGAGTGAATTTTCTCAAGCCACCAATGTAGTGTCGGAAGCGTTCATTGGGCTGGTCGTTGTCATCGATAAAAATATTTCGCCCGGTTTCTTTATCGACAAAACTCTGGTGAATGTGCATGGCGCTGCCGGGTTCGTTTTCCATCGGCTTGGCCATAAAGGTCGCGTACAACCCATGCTTGATGGCGACTTCGCGCACGGCGCGTTTGAACATAAATACCTGGTCCGCCAGGTTCAAGGGGTCGCCGTGCAAAAAGTTAATTTCAAACTGAGCGGCGCCGGACTCGTGAATCAGTGTGTCGACATCCAGATTGAGTACATCACAGTAATCGTACATCTCATCAATGATGTGCTCGAATTCATTCAGGGCATCAATGGAGTAAGGCTGGCGGGCAAAACCGTCATGACCGGTGCGGCCAGTCGCGGGCTCAATCTTATCGCCTGGGTCGTTATTTTGTTTAACAAAATAAAACTCGGCTTCGGGAGCCAGAATGGGTTGCCAGCCATTGTCTTCGTAAAGTTTGAGAACTCGCTTGAGAACATTGCGTGGCGCCAGCGGGTGGGGTTCACCTTCTTTGGTGTAGCAATCGTGAATGATCTGGGCGCTGGGGGTGTTGGACCAGGGCACCAGTCGTACCGTATCCAGATCCGGCTTGAGGAACATATCGCCATCGATACCACTGCCCAGCAGGTCGTCGTGTTCTTCCGTAAAGCCACCGTCAATGCACTGCACCATAATACTTTCGGGGAGGCGGGATTCTTCCTGGAAGAACTTCTTAACCGGAATCAGCTTGCCCCGGGCATTGCCGGTCATATCCGGGATTAAACACTCGACATCCTCAACCTTGTGTTGAGTAAACCATTCATTTAGCTCTGGCATAAATCACCGTTATTGGAATTTTTTGCAATATAGCGTGAAGCTCAGGACATTTCGAGCCATCAACGTCCAGCCCCAAATGGGCTGAGTCTTGATTATTGCAAAAACCCGAATTATCATTCAAGTAAATATTGAGCAATTATTCAAAAAGTTATAAAAAGCGAGGCAGATAGCGCCTTCCGGCGTATCCGGCCAAGCGTTCGATTGCGTAAAGCGTATTCAACAGACGCATTTATGAATGCATTTAACAAAGGTAACGCCATGATTCAGCAAGATGCCAAAACCCTAGGTTACGAGCCTTCCTACTATTCCGCGACGGCCATTGGTGCACAGGAGCACCCTCGAATAGAAGGTGAAGTCGAGGCGGATGTCTGCGTTATTGGTGGCGGCTACACCGGTTTGAGTGCTGCGCTGCACCTGGCCAAGAAGGGCTACAAAGTGGCTTTGCTGGAAGCTGAGCGTGTGGGTTGGGGTGCGTCCGGTCGTAATGGTGGGCACTGCGGTGTGGGCCAGCGCAAAGATCAGGAAGAGCTGGAAGCACTGGTGGGCAAAGAGCGTGCGGCCGAAATGTGGCAATACAGCCTGGAAGCGGTCGACACGGTTGCCAAGCTGGTGGAAGAGCACAATATCGACTGTGACTTAAAGAAAGGCATTTTGCACGTGGCATCCAAAGCGAAGCACGCGGGCTGGATGCAGGACGATGTGGCGCTGTTACGCGATGAATACGACTATCAGGATTGCCGTTACGTAGATAAACATGAAGTCGCACAGTTGGTGGGTTCAAAAGGCTTTCATGGTGGTCAGCTCGACCAGCGTTCCATGCACCTGCACCCCTTAAACTTTGCTCTGGGTTTGGCTCGCGCCTGTCGTGAAGCGGGTGTTCAAATTTTTGAGAAAAGCCGAGTCAGTCACTACGAAGGGCAGGGCAATCTCACTATCCACTGTGAAGACAACGGCCAGAAAATAGGGCATGTGAAAGCCAAGTATCTGGTGATGGGCTGCAATGGTTATCTGGGCAGCCTCGAATCCAAAATGGCGGGCAAGATTATGCCCATCAATAACTTTGTTCTGGCAACTGAGCCCTTGTCCGAGGAGTTGGCCCGCGAGTTGATTCGCGACGATACCGCCGTTGCCGACACTTTGTTTGTGATTAACTATTGGAAACTCAGTGGTGACAATCGCCTGATCTTCGGCGGTGGTGAAAACTACAGCAGCAAATTTCCGGCGGATATTAAACACTTTGTGCGCAAATATATGCTGCGTATCTATCCGCAGTTGGAAAACACCAAAATCGATTACGGTTGGGGGGGCACGTTGGCCATTACCCTGAATCGCATGCCGCACTTCGGGCGCTTACAACCGAACATTCTGTTTGCCCAGGGTTACTCCGGTCATGGTGTACCAACGGCCGTCATGGGCGGTAAGTTATTAGCCGAGGCTGTTTCTGGCACGGCGGAACGTTTTGATGTAATGGCCGATGTACCTACCCATAGCTTCCCAGGTGGTACTTTGCTACGTTGGCCTGGGCTCGTCGCGGGTATGCTGTTCTACAGCTTGATGGACAAACTCTAAGTTCTCTATTGTTTGCTTTACCAACAGTCGCGCGAGATCCATCGCGCAACTGTTTTGCCCTTAAATGCAGCAGCTTGTGCCAATTCGGTGCTTTTTCTTTTTACCTTTTTCAATTGCTACGCTTCTACAATTTGTCCCCGATAAACCCGTTTGGGGCGTTCAGCTTTTTGGTTTTCCGGTTCGACTTTTGTTGCTCCGCTCAACTGAGGAATTGTGACGTGCCGAGTGTTTCGGTCTTCCCGTAACGGTTCTCCCAGAGAACGGTTCTGTTCGATAAACTCCCGGATTAACAGCTGGCAAATACTGTCGCGGCTCTGTTCGTAGGCGATATACAACTCGTCAATGAGTTCGGGATTGGCCAGTTTGATGGAGGGCTTTTGATGGCTGGGTACCCGACGACGAATTTCCCGCAATAAATCGATCATATGTTTGTTAAAGCGCATAACTTTCCCCGATAAATAGCAAGACTGGGGGTGTATACGCAAGGAACGTGCCGGTTGGTGAATGTGTTAGAAAATACCCATGCATAAACCCGTTGCAAAGGCTTCGCCGTTTTCTTCAGCTTGCTGCAAATGCGCTTGTTGAATTTCACCTTTGGCAATCAAATCGGGCAGAGCTTTTTTCATGGGGTAGCCGCAGAGAATTCGATCCATTTCGCGAATGGCACCACTGCCATCATTGCCCGCAGAAACCAGCAGGCCATAGGGCAAGTTCAGTTCATAAGGTTCTGCAGGGTAAAAGGTGCGGTCAAAAAAATCCTTGATGGCGCCGCACATATAGCCAAAGTTTTCCGGGCTGCCAAACAGTACCCCGTCACACCACAACAGGTCTGCCAGATCTGCATCGAATGCGCGCTTCAGGCGCAGCTCGCAATCACTTTCTTTAGCCGCACCACGGTGGGCGGCCAGGATAAGCTGCTCGGTATTGCCAGTTTGGCTGTGATAGACGATCAATAATTTTGCCATGACGTTATTGTAAACCCCTTGACCGCTTTAATGCCATTGGCTGCTTGGCGTCAGAGGGACAGAGACGATAATGCTGTGTTTGCGCAACGCATAGAGCTGACAAAGTGAAGGAGGCAAGTTGTGTGGCCACTGCTTGCTGCATTCGTTGGTGTTTTGCTGGCCTGGGGAATAGGCGCTTTTTCCCTGTTCCTGCTAAGAGCCGATCTTTCCCTGCAAGCTCAGTGGCCCTCGGAGTTGGAAGGGCGCGTACTGAGGCTTCAAGTTCGAATCGAAAACTCACCGATCATCACTGAAAAGGCCTGGCGTTTTGAGGGGCGTATCAAGGCATTGAGTTTTCCCGGTGGGCAAGCAGGCGCTGATGCACTCTGGAAAGAACTCGAAGGTGAGCGTATACGATTGCGGTTGTACTACCCGACGGCGCGATCTTACCTCAAGGGCAATTATCATCATGAATTTTCACCCGAGCAGTTGCAGGAAAGCATAACTCTTCGTTCCGGTCGAATTCTCGAAGCGGATATCAAACTGAAGTCACCCCGAGGCTTACACAATATCGGTGCTGGGGATTATCAGGCTCGCTTGCTGAGCCAATCCATTGTGGCCGTTGGCTATATCAAAAAACTGCACAGAATCGATGGCTCGGCTCAAGTGTCGGTGCGAGAAAAGCTCGGACGATTTATTGATGGGCAGCCGCTCAAGCAGGCACCTCTGATTAAGGGCTTGTTGCTGGGTGATCGCAGTGGGCTCAAGCAGGAGCATTGGTCATTGCTGCAACAGACCGGCACTGGGCATTTGCTGGCCATTTCAGGTTTGCATATTGGCTTGGCAGCGGCTTTGGGCATGTTGTTCTTTGGCGGTTTGGGACGCATAGCTCAACTGTTTTCCGAGCGGCTTCCCAGCGCCCAAAGCTGGGCTTTATGGGGTGGGGGAGTGATGGCCTTCGCCTACGCTTGTTTAGCCGATTTCAGCTTGCCCACTCAGCGTGCCTTGCTGATGCTGTGGGTGTATTTGCTGGCGGCCATCAGCGCACATTCCATATCGCCCTGGCGGGTATGGCTCCTTGCTCTATTGTTACTGCTGTTTGTGGATCCCTGGGCCCTGGAACAGGCAGGAGGATGTTTATCTTTCGCTGCGGTGGCGGCTTTAATATATGGCTACTGGTCTTACACAAAAGCCAAAAGAAGTGTAGCTGCTTACAGTTGGCAACTGCTGCGTTCCCAGTTATTAATTGCCAGTTTTTTATCGGTGCTTTTGTGTTATCTGCAATTGCCCAGTGGCCGTTTGTCCTTGCCGGCAAACCTGCTCGCGATTCCCTGGTTGAGCTTTGTCATCATGCCTTTGCTGTTGCTATTTTGCCTAAGCTGGTTTGTCAATCTGGATTGGCAATGGCCGTTGCGCTGGGCAGATACCGCTCTGGATGTTCTGTGGTTTTACTTGCAATACCTGCTTGATTGGCGAGAAGACATGTCGTCACTTCTCAACGCCTATTTTAAAACGGAAGTAATCAGTCCGCAGGATGCATTATGGTGGCCGGGCATTGCCTTCAGTGCATGGTCATTAGCATTGATGTTTGGGGCAGCGTTGCTCTTCTGGTTGCCAAAAGGGTTTCATGGCAGGTTGTTATTTTTGCTGCCAGTATTGGGTTTATTATTTCCGTCTTCTCTGCTGAAATCCCACGCCGACTATTTACAGCTAACGGTGCTGGACGTCGGACAGGGATTGGCGGTGCTGATTGAAAAAGATGATCGAGCCGTGCTGTACGACACCGGGCCGCGTTACAGTGTTGAACACAATGCCGGAGCCAGTGTGGTTGCACCGTTTTTGCGAAGGCAGGGTTTACATGTATTGGATCACTTGATGATTTCCCACGGCGATTCCGATCATTCCGGCGGGCTGGAAAGTCTTTTGGCGCAATTCAGGGTTGGCACACTTTGGGCCGAACCGACTTATCTACAGAAAGTAAACAATCAGAAAGCGCTTGGCTTTATCGAAAGCCGCAACGCTTGCCAAGCGGGTAAACCCTGGTTTTGGCAGGGTGTCGAATTTCAGTGGTTATGGCCACGGGTGAATCTGTCTCAGCATTCAGCTGCAAAGAAAGATAATAATCGTTCCTGCGTGCTTCTGATCCGATATCAAAACCTTAAGATTTTGCTGCCCGGTGATATCGAACGCTGGGCGGAAAAAGAAATTCTCAAAGCTTCGGATGACAAGTCGGATCTCTGCAATCTTGATGTCTTGTTGTTGCCTCACCATGGCAGCCACAGTTCCTCTCATAAAGCCTGGGCAGCATGCACACGTCCGGCCATCGTCATCAGCAGCACTGCATGGCAAAACGCCTACGGCCATCCCAGCGCTAAAGTGCTGCGCCGCTACCCGCAGAGTTTGCAGTTTGATACCGGAAAAGAGGGGGCAATTCAATTGCGCTATGGGCCGAATAAGTCCGGTGAAATCCAATTGCAAACCATTGTTCGAAGCCGGCTCGAAAGAAAGCGTTATTGGCACCGGGACGATGAGTTCGCGCTGTAAGGTTAACCCACCGGCCAAAACACAAAACCCATCACAATGACAAGACTCCACAGCCCCGCATCAGCTGTGCTAAAGTGGCGCTTTTTGGGGCCTGCGGCTTCATCTGTAACGGGCAAGCAAGCTTGCTTAAATAATCAACAGATGGCACGCCAAGTGACGGTGTGAGCAGGGCAGTAACAAAGAGCCATTGAGGAGAGCTTCGTGCTAGAGATTGTCGTTGCCGGCGGCTGGGTAATGGGTATTTTGATTTTGTGTTCCATTGCGGTGATCGCCATCAGTATTGAGCGCTACTGGACCCTCAACCCCGAAAAGATCGCTCCCAAGAACACCCTGGGCCAAGTCTGGAACTGGATCAAAAACAATCAGCTGGATGGTCAGCGTCTGCGTGAACTGAAACAGTCTTCCGAACTGGGCCGTATTCTGGCAGCAGGTTTGAGTAACTCTCGTCACGGCCGTGACGTGATGAAAGATTCCATCGTTGAAGCCGCCAATCAGGTCGTGCATGAAATGGAGCGCTATCTGGGCGTGCTGGGCACCGTAGCGTCTATTGCTCCTTTGCTGGGGCTGTTGGGTACGGTTCTGGGGATGATTAAAGTCTTTACCGCCATCGTGCTGGAAGGCAGTGGCAATACCAGCGCGCTGGCCGGTGGCATCAGCGAAGCATTGATCACCACCGCGGCCGGCCTTTGTGTGGCCATTCCAGCAATGATGTTGCACCGCTTTTATACCCGTCGTGTTGACACTCTGGTCGTCACCATGGAGCAAGAAGCCGTCAAGCTGGTTGATGCTCTGCACAGTGAGCGCCGTGTTGATGTGCGTGAGGCTGGCTAATGAAGTTTCGTCGTCAGAGAACCGATGAAGACAGCGTAAACCTGACGCCGCTGATCGATGTGGTGTTCCTGCTGCTGATCTTCTTTATGGTATCGACCACCTTCACCAAAGAAACCCATCTGACGGTAACCCTGCCGGAATCCAGTGGCGAGGCTCAGCCTCAGGTGCAGGAACCCTTGATTGTCGTGATCGGCGCCGATGGCAGTTACGGCATTAATGGCAAAGGGCTGGTAAACAGCAAAGCCAGTACCTTGCGTCTGGCGCTGGAAGAAATTGCCGGCGATAACCGCGAGCAGGCACTGATCATTACTGCCGATGCCAAAACGCCTCACCAATCGGTCGTGACCGCGATGGATGTGGCCGGGCAATTGGGCTTTGTTAATCTGAGCATTACCACCCAAGCGCCAGGAGAGTCTTAATGGCCAAGGCCAGCCTGGCCCAGCGCATCAGCGAGGCCTGGTACGAAGGCCATGGTTTGCTGCATCTGCTGCGGCCGGCCTCGGCCCTGTTTAGCCATATTGCTGCTAAACGTCGTTGTCGAGATAGCCATAAACCCGCTTCCAATTCCCCGATTGTCGTTGTGGTCGGTAATATCGCGGTTGGTGGTACCGGTAAAACCCCCCTGATTATTGCCCTGGTGAAAAGGCTGCGCGCCGAAGGTTGGCAGCCCGGCGTAATTTCCCGTGGTTATGGCAGTCAGGCGCCACATTATCCTTACGAAGTGAGCAGCGACAGCCCGGTGGAGCACTGTGGTGATGAGCCCTTATTGATTGCCCGCCAGTGCGATTGCCCGGTGGTAATCGACGCCGACCGTAATCAGGCTCTGGCCAAACTGCAAGCCCGGCATAACTGCGATATTGTTTTGAGTGATGATGGCTTGCAGCACTATCGTTTGGCGCGTCATATTGAATTTGCCGTGCTGGACAGTGCGCGGGGATTGGGCAATGGCTGGTGTTTGCCGGCCGGCCCCTTGCGTGAGCCGCCCGAGCGATTGGAAGAGGTCGATTTTCTGATTGTGAACCAAAGCCCGCGTTCAAAAAGACACCCAAGCTTTGAACAGCTTCCCACGAATGCTCCCAAGCCCTTGGCTATGAGCTTGGAAGCCACCGGTTTGCGTAATCTGCATACCGGCGAACAGCGCCCTTGCGATGAGGTTCAGTTGCAGAACATTGCCAGGGAAGGAGACTTGCAGGCCATTGCCGGCATTGGCAATCCCCAGCGCTTCTTTGACAGCTTGCTGACCTATGGGTTGAGCTTTCAGAGCCAGGCTTTTGATGATCACCAAAATTACGATGTGCAGCATCTTGCCTTTGCGTTGAACAAGCCCCTGCTAATGACCGCCAAAGATGGGGTAAAATGCCAAAGCCTGGCGACACGGCCGGGCACAGAACAATGGTGGCAGTTGGAAGTTGACGCAAAGCTCGATGAAGAGTTCTGGCAACACTTCCTTGCCCGCCTGGCAGATCTGAAAGCTGCCGATTAAAACCGCCGAGTATTGATTCGCTGGTGCTTAACGCCAAACCCTAATTGTTAAAGAGCCCATCATGGAATTTTTTGTTGTTATCCCCGCCCGTTACGCGTCCAGCCGATTACCCGCCAAGCCTCTGGCTGATATTGCTGGCAAGCCAATGATTCAGTGGGTGGTTGAGCGTGCGCAAATGAGCGATGCCAAACAGGTGATTGTCGCAACCGATGATGAGCGCATTGAAGCGGCTGTAAAAGCTTTCGGTGGGGAAGTGTGCATGACCCGCACGGATCACCAGTCGGGCACCGACCGTTTGCAGGAAGTGGCTGAAAAATACGGCTTGGCGCCAGACGCCATCGTGGTGAATGTTCAGGGCGATGAGCCTCTGATTCCGCCTGAAGTAATTAATCAGGTGGCCAACAATTTAGATCGAGCCAAAGAAGCCAGCGTGGCCACCTTGAGTGAACCGATTCACAGCGTGGAAGATTTTTGCAATCCGAATATTGTAAAAGCGGTGAGCGACGAGCAGGGGATTGCATTGACGTTCAGTCGTGCCCCTGTGCCCTGGCCTCGTGATGCGTTTGCACAAAGCCGGGACGCATTGCCCGAAGGTTTTGTGCCTCAACGTCATATTGGTATCTATGCCTATCGTGTGGCCTTGCTCAACCGCTTTGTCACCTGGGACGTGGCGCCTATTGAGGCCACGGAATCCCTGGAGCAGTTACGCGTACTTTGGCACGGTGAAAAAATTCACTTGGATGAAGCCTGCGCTGAAGTGCCCGGTGGTGTGGATACACCGGAAGATCTCCAACGCGTTGTTGATTTTATTCAAGGCCAATAATCAAGGAGAGCAACGCAACATGGCAAAAGAAACCTTGCAGGCACCGGTGAAGGTGCTTTTTGTATGTTTAGGGAATATCTGCCGCTCACCCACGGCCGATGGCGTCTTTCAAAAGAAAGTCAAAGATGCCGGCCTCGCCGACCAAATTATTATCGATTCGGCGGGCACTGGCGGATGGCATATCGGTAACCCGGCCGACCCTCGAGCGTCGCAACATGCCGCCAAGCGCGGCTACGATATGAGTCAATTGCGCGCCAGAAAAGTGGCCGACAGCGATTTTGAAGCGTTCGATTATGTTCTGGCGATGGACGCCGATAATCTTCACGATCTGCAAGCGTTGTGTCCAGATGCCTATCAAGATCGCGTGCAGCTTATGCTGGATTACCTTCCCGAAGATTTCCCTAAGCCCATGACAGAAGTGCCCGACCCGTATTACGGCGGTGAAGACGGTTTTGAATTGGTCTTGGATTTGATTGAAGCGGCTTCTGATAATTTATTGGCCGACATTCAACAGCGTTTGACGTAAAGCGACGACTATGGCCCTAATTGAACATCAAGACCTGAGCAATTTTAATACCCTGGCCATTCAAGCCGAGGCGCGTTTTTATTGGGCGATTCAAAGCTTTGAAGATTTGCAGGCTGCACTGGACTGGTATCGCAGCGAAAATGCCAATATGCCACTGCTGGTGCTTGGGGGTGGCAGCAATGTAATTTTGTCGGATCATTTTCCGGGCTTGGTTTTGCACATGCAAAATCAAGGCATCACATTGCTTGAAGAGCTTAGCGATTCGGAAACCGTGTACCTCGATGTAGATGCCGGAGAAAACTGGCATGAGCTGGTCTGTCATTGCTGTGAGCAGGGTTGGTATGGCTTGGAAAACCTGGCACTGATTCCCGGTGCGGCAGGCGCTGCGCCTATTCAAAATATCGGGGCCTATGGTGTCGAGCTTTGCGACGTAATGGACAGCCTGGAGTGCCTGGAAATCGACAGCGGTAAACACTATCGCCTTAGCGCCGAACAATGTCAGTTCGCCTATCGCGACAGCATTTTTAAACAGGCGGGCGAACCCCGTCGCATCATCAGTCGAATTCGTCTTCGCTTGCGCCGAGGCGCCCAAGTTAACACCCGGTATCCCGGCCTGCAGCAAAGCTTACAGGATCTGGGCGTTCATCCGGAACAGGCCAACCCCAAAGATATTCTCCAGGCCGTTTGCAATTTGCGGCGTGTCAAATTGCCCGACCCGGCTGAGTTGCCCAATGTGGGCAGTTTCTTTAAAAATCCTATTGTCAGCGAAGCCCACTACCAGCAGCTCAAAGCCGAGTACGCCGATCTGGTGGCTTATCCCCACGGTGATGATTATAAGCTTGCCGCAGGCTGGCTGATTGATCAGGCCGGTTGGAAAGGGCACCGCGAGGAGCAGGTGGCCGTCCATGAACGTCAGGCGCTGGTTCTGGTCAATTACAATAAAGGTTCGGCAAAAGAGGTACTTATGCTGGCCAAAAAAATACAAGACGATATCTGGCAGCGCTACCACGTTGCACTTGAAATCGAACCTCGCCATATTTTAGCCAGCGGTGAATTGGCGCAGGATTAAAACCGAATGACAGAAAAACGCAGCCCCAAGAAAAAAGAGCTTTCTAAAAAGCGCGCAGAAGAAATCACCGCGCGCAAAGTCGAAGCTCGCGCCAGTGCGGACGGTATCGCCCCGGCCCCCGAAGGCGGTTGCCAGTTTGATCACAAGAGTTTTTTGAAGCAGCTCACCCAACGTCCGGGCATTTATCAAATGTACGATGCCGACGGCAAAATTCTCTATGTGGGTAAAGCCAAGAATCTTAAAAACCGAGTCTCCAGCTATTTTCGTTCCAGCGGTTTAAACAACAAAACCATGGCGCTGGTGGCGCGTATTGCGCGGGTGGATGTCACCGTTACCCATACGGAAGTGGAAGCACTGATTCTTGAGCAGAACCTGATTAAAGCTCAGCGCCCACCGTTTAACATTTTATTGCGTGACGACAAATCCTACCCCTATGTGTTTCTGTCCAGCGGCGAAGACTATCCGCGAGTTGCCATGCATCGCGGTGCCAAGCGCAAAAAAGGTGAGTACTTTGGGCCGTTCCCCAATGTGATGGCGGTAAAAGAAAGCCTCAGCTTTCTGCAAAAAACCTTTAAAGTGCGTCAGTGTGAAGATTCCGTTTTTAAAAATCGCTCGCGCCCTTGTTTGCAGTATCAGATCAAACGTTGCGATGGCCCCTGTGTAGAAGCCATCAGCAAAGAGAATTACGCCGAAGAAGTTCGTCACACCAAAATGTTCCTGCAAGGTGAGAGTGATGAAATCCTCGAAGAGCTGGCCGATCGCATGGAAAAAGCCTCCATGGATTTACAGTTTGAACAGGCGGCGGTGTATCGCGATCAAATCAGTGCCTTGCGTAGCTTGCAAAGCCAGCGGGTGGTGGAATCCGGCAACGCCAATGTGGATGTCATCGCCATCGCAATAGAGCGCAACGTCTGTTGTATCCACCTGCTGTACATTCGCCAGGGCCGCATTCTGGGCAGCAAAAGTTATTACCCCAAAGACAATCTCGCGGCTGGCCCCGAAGTCATGCTGAACGATTTTGTTGGGCAGTATTATTTAGGCAACAAGGGCAGGGATGTACCGCGAGATGTTATTCTGAGCCACCCATTGCCCGACGCTGAGCTGCTGAGCGAGGCTATTAAAGAAAGCCTGGGTAAAAACATTCAGCTGCGCCACAGCGTACGCAGCGAACGCCAGAATTGGTTGCAGCTGGCCATGAGCGCCGCCGAACAAAACCTGAAATCCCAATTGGCGCGTAAACAAAACTTGCAGCAACGTTTTGAATTATTGCAGGAACGCTTGAATCTGGAATCCATTCCCCAACGCATTGAATGCTTTGATATCAGTCACAGCAGCGGCGAGCTCACCGTTGCTTCCTGTGTGGTGTTTGGCCCGGAAGGTGCCATCAAATCCGACTATCGCCGTTTCAATATTGATGGCATTACCGGTGGCGATGACTACGCCGCCATGGAGCAGGCGCTCAGCCGTCGCTACAGCCGCATCCAGGAAGGTGAGGGCGTGTTGCCCGACATCCTGTTGATCGATGGTGGCAAGGGCCAGCTCAATCAGGCCAAGGCGGTGTTGGGTGAACTGGGCGTGCAAAACGTCACCATGATTGGTGTGGCCAAAGGCACTACGCGCAAAGCTGGCTTTGAGGTGCTGCACATGGCTGATACCGGTGAAGAGTGGGTACTCGATGCCACCTCTCCGGAACTGCATCTCATCCAGCAAGTACGCGATGAAGCCCACCGCTTTGCTGTTACCGGCCACAAAGCCCGCCGTGATAAAAAACGCCGCAGCTCCAGCCTGGAAGATATTCCCGGCGTGGGTGCCAAACGCCGCCGCGAACTGTTGCGCCATTTTGGTGGCTTACCACAAATCAAAGGCGCCAGTGCTGACGACCTGGCCAAGGTAGAAGGCATCAGCAAAAAACTGGCCGCGGAAATCTACGGGCATTTTCACGCCGAATAAACGCGCCTGGGCCTCAGCTTTACCCAGCGATGCTGGCCAAGGCAGCCCAGATCAGGTAGGCTGCGCTTTTTTTGCAATAACTTCATGTTTTCAGGCTAAGTGTCTGATTTTTGCACTAAAATCGTAAAGACGGATCGAGCCAGTAGAAACAAGATGAACCTAGCCAATCAACTGACATTATTACGCGTACTGCTTATCCCGGTGATTGTGCTGGTGTTTTATTTGCCTTACGGCTGGAGCTACCCGGTCGCCGCGTTCATCTTCGCACTGGCGGGCATCACCGATTGGCTCGACGGTTTTATCGCCCGTCGCTACAACCAGTCCACCGCCTTTGGTGCTTTTCTCGATCCGGTGGCCGACAAGCTGATGGTGGCATCCGCCCTGGTGCTCTTGGTGCAGGCCCATTCCACCGCCTGGCTTACCGTTCCGGCTGTTGTAATCATTGGCCGCGAGATCGTCATCTCCGCCCTGAGAGAGTGGATGGCCGAACTGGGCGAGCGCTCCAACGTCGCCGTTTCCTTTATCGGCAAAGTGAAAACCGCCGCCCAAATGGTTGCCATCACCGTATTGCTGGCCTTCCCGGTAGACGATCGCTACTGGCTGATCGACGTCGGTTACATCCTGCTGTACATGGCCGCGGGCCTGACACTCTATTCCATGATTCTATACCTGCGTGCAGCCTGGCCATCATTGAAGCCATAAGACACAAACTGCCGCCTTTTTGTACGAATTTCGCCAAAGTCGCTCGCAATACTTGACAGTGAGCGGCCAAACCATAGAATAGCCGCTCTTTGCAGAAACGGCCTTTTCAAGCCGCAAATGCAATAGGCTCTAATGCGGCTAAGTCCCAGAAAGTACTAGGAATTTTCAAGCGGATGCATTAGAATTGCCGCCCTTATGGCGCGATGTCAGAGTGGTTATGTCACGGACTGCAACTCCGTTTACTCCGGTTCGATTCCGGATCGCGCCTCCACTTTCCCTTAGGTTGAATCCTTCAACTTAGGTGCCGCAAGGCAAACCCGATTGGCCAAGCTGATCGAAGTAGGGCTGCCTCCTACTTTAAATACCCCTCGATGCCCGGGTGGTGGAATTGGTAGACGCCGCGCAGGAAGCGCAAGTGCAGCGAGAGCAGGAGCGGTAGCTGCCACAGGACTCAGCGCCCAAGCGCTGATAAAAGTAGGGCCGCCATACCTACTATAAAAAATACCTCTCGATGCCCGGGTGGTGGAATTGGTAGACGCCGCGCAGGAAGCGCAAGTGCAGCGAGAGCAGGAGCGGTAGCTGCCACAGGACTCAGCGCCCAAGCGCTGATAAAAGTAGGGCCGCCATACCTACTATAAAAAATACCCCTCGACGCCCGGGTGGTGGAATTGGTAGACACAGGAGACTTAAAATCTCCCGATAGCAATATCGTGCCGGTTCAAGTCCGGCCCCGGGCACCACTATCTATCGATAGTAACTACTAACTTTGTTTTCATAGTAGACGCCCCTCTGCACAATCTTGTGTTGTACTTCTTCAATTCCTTTAATTAGCCTTTCAATAAGGATACTTGATTGTCACCCTATTTATATTGTGGTCTTGTATGGTTGGTTCTTTAGTATTAATCTTTGCGTGAAGTCTATTGCTATAGCAAACTTGATTTTCATTTCAGAATTACTATTGTTTTGTGAATGTGAGTTAGAGAGCCCAGTTTCCCATTGAAGAGGTGTATTATTTAGAGGTGGTAAACTCTTAAGAAAAGCCTCAGATGATTAAAATTGAAACAAGGAAATATGACAGGATGTTATTCGGCCGCCTATTGATTGATATTGCTACTCTAATTGCAAAGACGCCTGTCTTTTCAATTGGTTATTAGATCCCCATGGAGAGCATAGCATCTGATCTAGTCCAGCTGCTGAGGTATTTATTGCCTGGCTTTTTAGCTGCTTGGGTTTTCTATGGCTTTACCTCCTTTGTAAAACCAAGCCAATTTGAACGAGTTGTGCAAGCCCTAATATTTACACTGATAGTTCAGGTGGGCGTTTACTTTTATAAGGCTTTGGTTTTTTGTATCTCAAAATATTGGGCGTTTGGCTCTTGGAGTGCAGATGTGGAGCTTGTTGTTTCAGTCGTAATCGCAACAATCTTAGGTTTTGTATTTGCATATTTTGCAAATAACGATAAGTTTCACTTTGTAATTCGAAAGATAGGTATCTCGAAGGAGACTTCGTATCCGTCCGAATGGTATGGCGAGTTTTCAAATAAGGTAACCTACGTTGTTTTGCATTTGGATGGAGAGCGGCGCTTATATGGATGGCCTAAAGAATGGCCATCTAATCCTGAAACAGGTCATTTTTCTATACAGCAGGCATCGTGGATTGTCGATGACGAAGTGCCTCTTATTGGTGTGGATACTATCCTAATACCAGCAAAAAGTGTCCAAATGGTAGAGTTTATGGAAAAAACATGGGAGTGATTTATGTCTAAAAAATCATCTAATCCACCGCCTCCAGCGCCCCGGCCTTCAAGTATAAATAAAGGAGCTAACGTAAACCCGCCGCCACCAAGTAATGTGCGGCCATCACCGCCACCAGCTCCCCCGCCAAAGCGTTAAGATTAATAATGCTCTTTAGAAGTTATCTGTGAATAAACTTCAAACATGGAAGCTATGCTAAATAATTGTTTGTGGTTTAGTGAAATTTGGAGGCTTAGCCTTCATCCGTTCCAGTTAGGTTTCACCGACCGTCAAAACTGGCTGTTAAGGAAATCGGTGAAAGGTCTGAACTTTCGGGGCCTAACTCTTTAAGAGCCCCTCGAAAACTTTGAGGATGATTTATGAATAATAGATCTGAATTGGGGTGTTCAGATAGTTTGTCAGATATGCAAACGGCATTTGGGTACCTATTCCTTATGTTGCTAGTGGCTTTTCCAGAGCCTCTAGTGGCATTTGGCATGGCATCATTAGCAACGGTGATGCTTGCATCTGTTAAAGGTGCTGTCTCGTCGCTTTTGCCGACTAACTGACACTATTGGCCCTGGGTGGTTGCTCGCCCAGGGTCACCCTTATCCCAATAATGAGCGCATATTTAAAGCCAAAAGCAAAAGCGATAATGTGAAGGTATTATGTTGAGAAAACCAAGATTATTCATAGCTTCATCTGTTGAAAGCCAGCGAGTTGCTGAGGCGGTGAATGTGAACCTTGACCATGAGTTCGAGGTGACGTTATGGAAGAATGGAACATTTAAGTTATCGTCGACGTCGATCGATGACCTGGTTGAGAAGTCCTCATTTGTGGATTTTGCGCTTTTTATTTTCGCTCCGGATGACATAGCAACAATTAGAAACAGAGAAGAATATGTTGTTAGAGATAATGTAATCTTTGAAATGGGGCTGTTTGTTGGTGCGATTGGTAAATCTCGCTCATTTATATTGAAGCCTCGTGATGTAAAGATGCATCTTCCCACTGATTTATTGGGTGTAAATCCTGCTGATTATGATGCTGATCGCTCGGATGACGATTTGATTTCTGCGACTAATCGGGCGTGTTCTCTGATTAAATCTGAAGCCGAAAGGCTAGGTCTTCTTGATCATGTAGGTCTCTCTGAATCGAGGAAGATTGTAGTAAATCCATCTAGTTATAACCTTCAAATTCAAGACTATAAAGTTTTAGCAGCTTGCTTGCAAAGTCATACAGCAGATCCAGTAGGGCTGAGATTCCATATGATTGCTAATAGCTTTCGTGGTGTGGATGAGTCAGCCTTGCAGGTGTCATTGATTAAGCTTGAAAGAATGGATTATCTAAGTAAGTCGATAGAAACTGATCACCATGATGAATACAGTTTTTATGCATATTCGATTACTGAAATGGGAATTGACCTTTTATTGAAAAATGAGGATGCTCTAGGGGCGGCGGCTCAGGAGCATCCGCAGATCTTTCCGGATGATGTTCCGTTTTAGCCTTGTAGATGAACATGAAGAATAAATAAAAATTAGTATTAAGAATAAATGGAATGTTCGTCCATAAGAACAGTTTCATTGAGAATGGTATTTTGCGCACTTCTTCATTTGAAAATTCTACCCGGTAGTCGTTGCTATGCCTTTCCTTAAACCTCTTTGTGCGTGTTGTCTAGGAGTCTGGAAACCGTAAGAGGTGATTCTTGATTTCTCGTTTGACTCGTTGAGGTTGGCTGCGCAGTAGAATGGTCTAATTTAGTAGCCAGAGTCGGTGTTCTTTTAATTTGGTTGGTGAGTGCGTTTCTAGTGAAGAGTAACGAATTAATTTCAACGGCAAAAGAATTTTTAGACTTTTTTATCGGCGACTCTCGGTTTAAGACATCGAATAAGTTCGACGCTTCTAAAGGCTCGCGTCGTGGGATGCTGTTTAGAGGGCAGAGTGATGCGGCTTGGGGGTTGCTGTCTAGTGTATTCCGAGGGGGGCGCCCCTTGCTAGATTTTACTCCGCAGGCTCCCGAAGTAGATAAAAGTAGCCTTAGAGAATCCTTGGGGCATCACCTGCATGCCGAAGCACGTTCTGTGTTCTTGTTTTTAGAATCAGCTGATCGAATGGGTATTCCAACCCCCATCGATTTGACAACTTTGAATGACAGCACCGATTTAATCACAGCAGCAATGAGAGATGAAGAGTATGACTACTCTGAGCAGTTCCCGAAAAGCACTTTTGAGGCGTCCATGGCTCTCGCTCAGCACAATGGTGTTCCAACTAGGCTGCTTGATTGGTCTGAGTCACCATTGGTAGCATGTTATTTTGCTGCTTTAGGGAGGTCGGTTTTTTCTAGCAAAAAAAGCAAAATAAATCAGGAGATAGTAGTTTATTTTATGTCTAGAGATCAGTGTCATCATGCAAGTTCCCCTGTGTCCTTAATCAAAGTGCCCAAGTTTCAAAACGTGAATTTACGGTGTCAACAAGGGATGTTTACTAATATTAAGGGCGCAAATACCATTTTTCTGGAAGACGGAGCTTGGCCAGACCTGTTAAGCTTGACCAGTTCAAAGTTTCAAATTCAAAAAAGACGATTGCCGGCTTCTGAGTCAGATGACTTGCTTCGATTGTTGTATGATTTAGATATATCTAGAGAATCACTGTTCCCATCTTTGGCGAATGCAGCGGCTTCTTATAAATATCGAAAAGCGCTATTCTCGAATATATAGCGCGCGTAAGATTTTCCTAAAATTGAAGGAATAGAGAGGACATCCACTTTCATTAGCCTAGTGCCGCTATCTTAACATTAGGCCAATCTCCTGACTTTTACCGGCCCCAGCGATATTGCAGCGCCCAAATATAGAGTCTAAGGTATTCATGGTGGCCGTTATTCAGTTTGAATCTTGTTTTAAAACTCTCGCAGGTGCTTCTGCCGTTCTCAAGAAAACCTCCTCCACTTTGGTTTACTTAGGTTGGCCGTGAGCTGAGTTTTTCAGTTATCGTGCTAATCAAATTAATTCTCCACTTTTAGGATCAGTTATACTTGACTCTAGTAAAATCTAATCAGTAGATAGAATTAGGCAACTTGCCTATGCCTGATCGCAAGTTACTTGTGTTAGCATTGGGTGGTAGTTAAAGGTGGGTGTCCCGTTTGTTCTTGTTTTTCTCCATTAAAATGATCTTCGCAAATCCATTTTTAATGAATGCCGGTGTCCCCCGTTAATGATGAAGAGCCGACAATAGCTCTTTTGACAGAGCTATTTTTATTTTAGCAAAAGGATTAAGAGTTGTTATGAAAATACCCATCGTATCGAGTTTAGTTATTGTTGTTATTTCTCTTGGTAGTTCTGTCGCTGTGAATGCAGCGGGCTCAAAGAACACGAGTGGTAAATCCGTGGTTTTGCCTGCGCCACAGGTGTCTATCGCAACCCATGATGCTTATTTTGAGCATTTAAAAGCACATTGTGGCAAAGCTTACCAGGGGAAAATTACGGTTGACAACGCTAAAGGCGGCGGTTTTGCTGGCAAGAAATTAATCATGCATGTTCGCCGTTGTAGTGAGCGTGAATTGCAGATCCCATTTCACGTAGGTGATGATGCTTCACGCACTTGGATTTTAACCAAAACGGGCTCTGGTATTTCGTTAAAACACGATCATCGCAAAGCTGATGGTAGTTATGATGACTCGACTATGTATGGCGGGCATACGCTTGATGGGGGCTGGGATCGCGTGCAGTCGTTTCCTGCCGATCAATATTCAAAAGAGTTATTTGTCAAGCATGGTATTCCGCAATCGAGTGGCAACACCTGGCAAATGTTCATTTACCCTGATAAGTTCACTTATCGCATGGTCCGTGAAGGACGTGAATTTAGAGTGGACTTTGATTTAACTAAGGCGATTTCGCCACCAGCAGCGCCTTGGGGTTACAGTGATTAATGGGCTGTTATTAAATACTAAGGATATCCACCTTCATTGGCTTAGCTCCGCGAGTAAAGAGCTAGGTCAATCCCTTGATTTTTAATTCCATCCTCAAATATAGCTAAGAATCGTCCAAAGTTGTTGTAATTTAGCAGCATGACGATAGCCCGAAGCCAGCAAGTGTCCTTAGCCGATACTCCTTATTATCACTGCGTAAGCCGTTGTGTGCGTCGTGCCTTTTTGTGTGGGAAAGATCATTGCAGCGGTAAAAATTACGAGCATCGCAGGGGGTGAGTTGAAGAAAGAATTCTGGCGATGCAGTCTGTGTTTTGCATCGATGTTTGTGCTTATGCCGTAATGAGTAATCATTATCATGTTGTACTGCATGTCGACCACCAAAGGGCCAAGGCATTGAACGCAAAAGAAGTGCTTATGTAAACCTCCTCCAAATTAGTTGCAATCATAATTAGAGTTTTCCAGTCATTCATGTTTGTATAACATCCTCGTCGTACAGGTAAATCTTCGAATCATTCGATAGGGGGTGAACTTTGATTGTTTTAGCGGAAATACAAGATCAGCGCGATAGAGGTGCTGAACCTCGATTCCTGAACGGCCTTAGGTGCGTTATTTCGTATGAAGGTATGCCAGCGGCTGAATGTGGGGTTGAGCTTTCAGGCGGTATTACGGAGATTTACCCAGGCGAGAGTGCGGAGGTGTTTATCCACTTTGTGACCCCTGAACTTCATGTTGACAAGCTAAAGGTGGGCGATACCTTTGAGCTGGTTCGTGTGCCTTATTCAATAGCCACAGGGACAGTGATTGACCTATAAGGTCATAATCGATAGATGTTGGCCTATGGCGCCCTTGCGTAGCCGTGAATATCCTCGGCATCCTTCCTGACAAGAATGACTCAATGGGGGCAGATTATCTCGATGAGATAAGAGTGGTATGTGGTGTGATGTTGATATTTTTCAGAGTAGGCTCAGGCTGAATTTGACTAAGTCAGCATGTGCGATGTACTTTGTCGGAGTAGGGTGGGTAAAAATAATGACAAGGATAGCGATAGATGTCAGAGTCGGTGGGTTCATATTTCCAATATAACTGCGCGGGAGACAAGCCACTTTTCTACCAGGTTAAGCCTATAACAGCATTGCTTTACAGCATCGCAACTTGGGGCTTGTATTCTTATTGGTGGCACTATCAAAACTGGCATTTGATTAAAAATAATGCTGAAAGTACTATTTCACCGCTTGCCCGATCTGCGTTTCATCCGTTATTTGCGTATTCACTATACGATCAGATCTCAGAAACAGCCTCCAGCTTAAATGTCCGCGGCGCTGTATTCCTCAGGACTTTGGGTATACTCCACGTGCTTTCCGTCGGATTTTGGTTTGAGCCAATCTTTGATTTATTTCCAATCATTTCACTGCTCGTCCTTTTGCCATCAATGTTTGACTTGGTTCTCGTGCAATGGAAGGTGGTAGAAATCAACCAAGCTCTCGGTCTATCAATTTGCAATAAATTCGAAACAATTGATTTGATACCCTTATTTTTAATCGCTAGCCAAATGTTGGCTTTTTACTTGGTGATGATATGAACAACATCCCTAAGAACCTTTCTTGGAGTTACAACCAGCGTACGCTTGTTGAATTCTCGTTTTTCGCTTTAATTCTCGGAGTGCTAATTGCTTTAGCAGCAGAGACTATGCCTACCTATATCAAAAGCGCAAAACTAGTAGAACCAATAAATTTTGCTAAAGATGTTCAGACCCATATGATTATTGATGCTGCTTTGACCGGTCGGTGGTCAGGGGAGGACGATATACCCATAGACAAAGAACGTTGGGGAAGGGCTATACAAGAGTTCGAGGTCAATCAATTCGGGAATATTTCTATTACCCTTCATGATGATTTGGGTTTTAAAGATAACAACGTATTGGGGTTTAATCTCAATTCTCAGACGCAGGGTAAGGCTTTTCTATTTTACAGCTGGCAATGCGGTAATCCTGCACCCCAAGTTTCACTTTATATGGCCGAACCTGTAAGAACCACGGTTCCACCAATTATTTCTCATACCATCTGTAGGAAGTGATGATGATTACAAACGAATCAGCTATGGATCGAATATCGGTAGTAAGTCGAATGCTTGCGTACCAGCAGGACCAAGGGGAGTCAATGGTCTCGGCTCTGGCCAAGACAAAGTCGAGTTTGCCGGCCCATTATGACGATAGTATTGAGGCGATTAAAAATATTATTACAGGGGATGAAGACGTAGTATTTACAGGATACGGTGCTGGGCCATTTAGGATATTTGCCGTCTTGGCTGGCCTAATTCGAAAGGAGGACGGCGACGTCAGTCAGCTCTTTATAGGGGCAAAGGAATACATACAAGAAGCCGTCATTCAAGCGCGAGAATATTGGAGTGGTTTCAATTCACTAATTGCCTACCTGGTCGTAGTGTTTATTTTGGCTATAACGGTTATTGCAATCTTTACGAAAAAAGTTATGCCTGGATTTGAGGAAGTGTTTTCCAATTTTGGGGCAGAACTACCTACTTTGACAAAGTTTATTCTTGTGAACGAGTCAATGTTTATGCTGGTAACTGGCATTCTAACGCTATGTGTGCTGATTTGCGTTGCCAGTTCCTATCATGTTAGGAAACAGGTTGCTCAGCTTAGGCCGCTTTCATCTATTTGCAGGTGGATTCCTGGCGTGAGATCCTTGGACGATATTTATAGTTATTTTTTGTTTGTCCACTTTGCAAATGTACTAACCAATGCACGAGTGGAAGGGGTGGCTTCGTTTAATCATGCCAAAGATTTGTCGATGCTCACAGATAAAAAGACTAGTAAATTTTCAGTTTGGTGGGACGCCGTAAAGGCTGCTCAGGAAGTTGGCGTTTTGGATCAAGAAATTGAATATCAGGTTTCCCACATAAATACCTTGTTTAGCCGACAAATGATCCTCTTGAGGGAGTCTGTGACTCTCATAACCCAAATATCCCTGGGATTACTGATAGGCCTGTTTGTTATTGCAATGTATTTACCCATATTTATGCTTGGTTCAGCAATTTAAGGAGTTAACATGAATTCACGTGGATTTACTTTAATTGAACTGATGATCGTAGTGGCGATCATTGGTATTTTGGCAGCTGTTGCTCTACCTTCTTACCAGACATATACGACCAGGGCCCAGGTTTCAGAATCGTTAGTCATTGTGGGTGAGTTGAAAAACACCGTCGCGGAGTACTACAAGCACACGGGTAAATTTCCGCTTACAAATAAGGATGCAGGTATGCCAGAGCCCAAGTACCTACTTGGTAACTACGTAAAAGAAATCCGCGTAGAAAATGGTGCTTTTCATATTCGACTGGGAAACAAGGTGAATGCAATGCTTGATGGAAAGATATTAACTGTGAGGCCGATTGTTGTAACCGGATCCCCAGCCAGTCCTTTTTCTTGGGTTTGTGGGCATTCTTCAATTCCGGAGGGGATGGAGGCTGTCGGAAAAAATCGAACAGAACTGGACCCAGCATTGCTGCCGGGTAGTTGCCGTATATAAGTAAGTTTGAGGGGGAAAGCTATGATCGAAACGAATTCTTTCAGTTTTTGGGAAGGGTATTTTTGAATCGCACACCATCTTTGCATATGGGCAAGAGAGAATATATTGTCATAAAACTAGCTGTGTTTTCTGAAGTTAAATCTGCGGAAAAATTTCCATTGTTTGAGCGGGATGTTGTATGAAAATGAAACTCATTAGAGAACCAATAAACGCAGTAGATGTTGATGCTTAACAAAAAGTTTCGCGTCGTCGAACGTTAATCTATGGGCTCAGAGTTTTTAGGGGAAGTTGCAAATGAGTCGAAGGAAAGAAATCGATAAGGAAGAATTCGATTTGATCTATCTATATAAGGTTATGAGATCCTTATTTTCAAGGAAAAATGACATTTCTTCAATGGAGGAGCTCGATGAGACTGTGGGAGAACTTAAGAAATTCTCTATCCTGACAAAGCGCGAAGTTCGAAAGTTCCTTAAAAAGCACAGGAAGAAGCTCCTTTTAATTGACAGGGAGTCATTAGATTTACGTCATCAGAAGCTTTATCGTGAAGACTTGGGGGAAGAAGAGTACCTTGATTCGATTAGGCGTCAGTATTGGTTTGGCTATCCGGGTTTGATTCGAATTGCTATGGAGATAGAGTTTGGGAAAGCTTATGAAGACTTTGCAGACAAGCGAGATGGAAATTAGCGAGTGAAGGTGTAGAGTGCGAAACTCATAATTCGCTGATCTGACGTTAAATGGTACCCTGTAAATATGAGCTATATAAAAAATAAGGCTAACGATACTGAGTTACAATGTTGGCTAAATGTAAACCGAAATCAGCTCTTACGACTCGGGTTTCCCATAGACGTATTAAATGGGAATCGATGGAACTACCTCTTGGATCATGGATATGATGTCGAGTCGGGATGGGATTTAGATCAGCTGTCTGTTGCAGAAACAAGATTATTTCTAGATCTTGTGGGTGGTCAGTTTTCACGGAATAGTTGGTCATGTCTCAATGACTTGTATAAGGTAATTGGAAAAGCTTAGAAGTATCAAGTAAGAGCAGCCTACTGACTTTACTTTGAGTTCTTATTTTATTGAAAGCACGTTCCTAATAATTCTAGATCTATAAAATCTGATAGTGATTGCAGGGTCGCAATTGGTAGGTGCTTCTTACAGTGTGTTCAGTGGAGGTTTCCGAGCATGGTAAGTTTTTTAAACAAACATCGATAATGTTATCTTTGCAATTTGGATTAGGTCTAATGTTTTTGTTAAATCCTAGGTTGTTGCTTGTTTTGTATACAAAGGTTTCCAAGTGATGGTGGTAAGAGAAACCATCAATTAAAATCGCTGTAGTGAGCTCATATGAAAAAGAAAAAAATAGCCTACGCATATTGCATTTTCTTAATTGGATTGTGCCTGCTTGGCAGTTCATTGTTTCAATGGCCAATGCAGTGCGTGCTTATTGTCGAAGAGGTTGTGCTGAATGATTGAATACTGGAAAAAGTGTTTTCCTTTCACCATTGGAATAATTCTGAGCGTTTTTTTTGTACTATTCGCGATTGAGTTTGTTAGGATGCTTGATCTTGACGATTTGGAAGATACTCTCTCTACACTTCCGTATTTGTGGGTTGGGATTGGATGTGGGTTGTTTGGCGTGCCTTTGGTTATGTTCGGAATAGATAGGTTAACAGGTGAGGAGTCTTAGGTGTCGAAGTAAGAGGGCCGGAGTTTAATGAGTCATATATAGAGTTGGCTTGATTGGGGTCAATGATGGGTTTATTCGAAGCTTTTACTGAGAAGATAATAACGGTTCAAGTAGATCAAGTGAATTGCTCCAAGAGCAGGAGCGATAAAGATATAGAGATGCCAACCGAAGTTGTCAAAAACGCCTAAAAACCAAAATGCTATTGTGGCAAGTATTCCAAGTAATATCTGAAGAGTGATGACTCTGGGGCTTGAAATTTCTATGGCTGGATTCAACCGCTTGCGCACCAATTGAAAGCAGGCGTAAAGCCCAAGCAACGAAAATATCTCAATCAGCAGTATAGGTATCATTTCCAGCAAAAGGCCGTGACTTCCCAAGAACAAACTTAGAGGGAAAACGGCTAAACCAACACCAACAAATAGAAGTGCTGGGCCAAATAATAGTAAGTACTCAATTATTAAAAACATCTCTTAGCTATCCAGTGCGATTGACTTTTAACAGGGTGCACGTGCCCATATTGCTTATTGAAAGCCCCGCAGTGTTCTGACGCATAGAAGGGTGCTGTGAGGTATAAGACTCCACTCAATTGACCTTTATTTTCTGTGGTAATTCTTATACCGTATTCATTAGATAGTTGTCGTGAAGGAATATGACTTGTCGACAATGCCCCCTAAGTTAATTTGTAACAAGGAAGTAAGTCATGAAACTAAGCCAGGTTCTCTCCCAAGTAAATCAGGTTGAAAAGTCTAAATTCATCAATGTGTTGGACAAAATATGTTCAAGTAAAGTGGGTGAGGATACGCGTTTAGCTCAAGACTTGTCTAGGATTGATGGTCACTTACGCAGTGCTTCTGGTAGTGAAATTAATCAACTGTTTACCTCTTGTGAGCGTCATTTTGCTGATTTCCTACGTTCTGAACTGGCCCTTACTGGTAGTCAGATTTCTCTATTGGTGAAAATTCTGTCCCGTGATGGCAATTGTGTTGCCAGGGTTTCGTGGATTGAGAAGTTGTACGCACGTGAATATGCTCGCATTGATACATTGTCAGAAGAGCTAAAAAAGGAAATTGAGGCGTCAGAAGAACTTTCAGATTACGGGCGAGGGGTACGTTTATCGATTTACAAGGATTGCTTTGATGCGGCCTATCACAATGATTTACGGCTTAATCGTGAAGCTAAAATCAGTGATGATGAACGTTCAGTATTAAATGTCCTTGCAGCGCGAATGGGGCTGACAGCGGATGAGGTATTTGCTATTGAGCATATGGTAGTCAAGATTCCCAAAGTTAATATTGATGATTCGTTAAATGCTTTGCGTGAGCTAGGTGTTTTATTTGTTGATCGCCGAAGAATGGAGGTTCTAGTTGCAGATGAGGTGGTTGAAATTCTGAACAAAATCCAGGGGGTCGAGCTTACTGATAAACATGTTTTACGAGTTTTGCGTAGTTTAAGCGATCCTGAGCTGTCATTGGTAGTTCGTAAACACGGTTTTAAAGCCCGAGGAACAACAAGACAAGAGAAAATCCAACTGATATCTCTGTCTGGTGTTCCTATCAGAAGTGTACTCTCCAAAGATATTTTTTCTGATGATGCACCTCTTAATAAGCGCAAAGAAAGATTAAAGACTCTGATGGATGGGCTTGAACTTGATTATTCACGCTCAGGAACAACGTTAAATGATCGAATTGACATTTTAATTGAAAGTTTGAAGTCTGGTTTTGAACGTGAATGTAATGCCTTGAGTGCCAGCGGTTATAAAGACCTCCTTGGTGTTCTGAGCGAAACGGAACCCTCTATGGCTGCTCGTCTAAGAGAGGACTTTGAAATTGAAGAGGTCGAAAAGATTAATCCTGAACGGCTGAAGCAGCTGAGTATTTCTCCCTTGGACATACTTTTTTGTTACTCAAATGATGAAGTTAAAAGAATCCGGGATAACTTGAATATTAGTAAGCGTGGTAGTGCAAGATCACTTATTTTAGAGGCGTTTGCGAGTAGTAACGATAAATTGCTGGAACACTATGAACTGTTAGCTACTCGGGATTGGTCGGGTCTCAAGGAGAGGAGTATTGATATTCGAGAACCAGAGATTGGAATAAAATTTGAAGAAGCAACCAGAACAATGCTTGAACACCTCGGACTCACTGTAGATGAGGATCTTCGCAAGAAACTGAATACCTCTAAAGATCAGATTGATATTATTGTTTCAATTAGCGATGACGATATTATCATTGGTGAAGCCAAGTCCTTCAAAAATGGAGAATTTGGAAAGTACTCATCGACTTCACGTCAAGTTAAATCTTACGTAGCTCAGTGTGAAGCGGCTGGAAAAAGAGTGGCTCAAGTTTTGATTGTGGCCCCCAGCTTCTCACAGGACTTTATCGAATCAGCTGAAATGGATACTGATATTAATATTTCTCTCCTTGAAGCCGGTGGGTTAAAGAAAATAGTTGACACATACAAGTCTAAAAAGAACCCACGTTTCTCAGAAAAGCTTTTGACCAAGGGAGGACTTTTGAAGTCAGATCTTATTGCCAAAACTATATAGAGTTAGGGCAACCCAAGTTATGCGAGGGTAACAGATGAAGCATTGGATATTATTCTTCGCCATAGTGTTTGTCGATTTCGCGGTTGCTCATGGTGGAAGGTTAAACAGTCAAGGGTGTCACAATAATCGCAAAACGGGTGGGTATCATTGTCATCGAGGTTCCCCATCGGTTAAGCCAGCACCGAAGCTTAAATCCAAGTCTTCTGTAAGCTATCGGAACTGTAGTGAAGCGAGGGCAGCCGGCGCCGCCCCTATTCGTCGGGGCCAGCCGGGTTACGGTAAGCATCTTGATCGAGATGGTGATGGGATTGCGTGTGAGTAGGGCTTAGATATAGCCGATATGGTTATGTCTTGCGGTGAATGGTCGTAGTCCAGAGTGCGTTTTAAAGTTGTGAGGGAAATGTGGTCAGGAAGAGAAGAAGGGCAATGAGTGCCTTAAGTAAGGACAGTGAGATATCAAGCTCTTTATATATGAGCGCTTTTTTTCTGGTAATTTTTGGCCTTTGGGGACTGGCCAGGTTATTTGTGTTGTTTTTCGATCACTCTCTAATCTCCATATTGATTACTATTTTTGTCAGTGCAATTGCCATACAATCCTTTTCAACCTTACGGGCTCTTCGAGCGCTAAGGAAAAACCTTAGATCCAAACCTGATGAGTACAGGGATAGTGTTGTACCTAAGCCCATTTTGTATCACGCCGTATTCTGGTTTTTGCCTAAATATTGAAAATCGAACACGCAATCCATTCTCTATTGTGGGTATGATTAAGCTTGTGGAAAAACTTAGTATTTTAGGTTCAAACACTGATTTCAGGAGTAATTCACATTGACCATGATTAACAGGGTGCTCTGGGTATCGTCTGTTGTTCTGTTCCTTTTTGGCATTTTTCTGCCGATGTTCACCATGCAGAAGTTTCTGGTTTTCAATGATACTTTCTCTTTAGCTGGTGGCTTATATGAATTGCTGAGTCGTGGAGAGTTCTTTCTCTTCTTGCTGATACTCGTATTTAGCGTGTTAATGCCCGCCTGCAAATTCTACATAAGTTTTATGCTGACCTTCGATAAGGTCAGCTCACCTGATGAAAAGCTCGATACAGTCAAGAAAATGTTGTTGGTAGGGAAGTGGTCCATGGCGGATGTGTTTGTTATCGCAATTTTGGCATCGACCATTAAGGTGGGGGGCTTGGCCCATGTAAGCGTGCATGTTGGTTTGTTTGTATTCTGTGCTTCTGCTTTGTTGACTATGGTGCTTTCACATCAATTAATGTCGGATTATGAGTTAGCTATCAAGAGTGAATGAGACGGCGGTGTGTTTTTCTTAGATTGTTCGCAATTTATTTACTGAAACTGTATGCAACGAGAGCACTTTATGAATAAGGTGATTGTATTCTTTCTAACAATGGGATTTTCAATGTTTGGATTCGGGAAAAAGGAAGTTGAAGTTGAGTTTTATGAGGGGAAGGAAAGAACTCCTTTCGCTGTATCTAATGTTCCAATTGATCAGCTGCCAGATACCTTTGAAATCGATACTGTTATGCATTTGGGCAATGAGGACTGGATAGTTGTTACTGCGGAGCCCGCGGAGAAATCTAAGTTCCGTAAAATCGGAAAATTGAGTCTCTACTTGGAGAAAAGTGAAATTATTCAGATGGACCCAAGTGAGCTGCTCTACAGCCTCCCGACAATTAGCAATGACCTGGCTAGCGTTGAAAATTCACGATCTGTAGAAAGCGTTGTTGTGCTTCGAGAAGATGATTGGCGACAGTTTGAATTTCTGAGTAAAAAATTTGAATCGACTATTGAAGAGGAATTAACTGCTATAGAAAATATCTATAAGAACTTTAGGGACGGAGTTGGTTTTAAGGACATGCACCTTAGAAAGGGAATTGATACTCCACTAGAGGATAAATCCCTCACAGTCAAGTCTCTGGAATCATCTTTTGATATTACCGATGTGTATGGTGGTATTGCTTTTAACGAAGCCGAAGCAACGATTGTAGGCGGTTTTGCAATAAAAACCAGTAGTGGTTGGTTGCTCTGGGGGCAAGCCGATGAATCAGGTAATATTAAGGTGTTAAATATCAGCCCGACTCAAGATTCCAGTGTAGACGATGTCGCAACCGAAATTGATGATTTTACGGGGAAATATGGTTTGTACCTTGTAGATTGGCCAAGACTCTTTTGGTGTGGTCCGGATAAAGCTCGATTCAGTGAATATGGGCAGTAACGTTTTGAAACCGAGTGTTACAGAAAAATTGACCTTAAATTGATTGTTGAATCGCTAAAACTATCCAATAAAGGCGCATGCGGAGTGATAAGACTATTGTTGTTAATTGTGATGTTGTTTCCCATGGATTACTTTTCTCACGAATGCCCCAGGACGAATGACTCATAGGAGGTAAAAGTGCATTGGGATGCTAGCCGGGAGGTATTTCTTGGTAAAGTTCTGTCGGGAATTTATCAGCCTGAAAGGGAGCCTAAGTACAAATATCGTGTTCGAGTTGACAAAGTGTTTAAAGGTGTAATGAATGAAGGGATTATAGCCTTTAAGGCGAGTTGGAGATCATATGATTTAACGTTAGGAGGTAACTTTGTATTTTTCTTCGTCGAGGGGTAACCGAAGGCTATAAGTTGGTTTTGCCTTTTGAACATCATTGGGAAAAACGAAATGATATCAGTCAGGCGGAGTATGTTAGAGAGATTCTTGCATTGGAGAAGGCTAGTAGAGAGAATTTCGAATAAAAGGGTAATGCAGCTTGATATTAAACTAATATGGCCTGATGTAATATGAGGTCATGTTTAAATACGGTTCAGATCGTTAGTGGTGGATAATGTGGAGTTACTGACTTTAGTTATCATTTTTGTTGCTTTTATTGGCATATTTACACTCGAGGTAATTGCTCCGGCTTCCAAAAACAATTGCGACCGTCGGTGGATGATTTTGGCCTCAGCCGTGAATGCATTTCAATCTATTTCCACCATAGGCTTCGGGCTTGTATTTGTCGAACTTTTCAGTGAGCTGTCCCTTCTTGACCTGAGCAATATCAATATTCTGCTTCAGGGAATCCTGGGTTTTTTAGTTACCAGCTTTGTAGCCTACTGGTGGCATCGTGCGATGCATAAATTTGATCTGCTGTGGAGAATTTTTCATCAGCTTCATCACAGTCCGAGGCGCATAGAAGCTTTGACATCGTTTTACATGCATCCATTTGATGGCATGGCGGCAACCTTTATAAATGGCCTGTGTTGTTATCTGATTCTGGGGCTAAGTGCATATGGTACGGCTATCAGCCTAATCATTGCGGCTCTATACAATTTGTTTATCCATGCGGACTTAAAAACACCCTATTGGCTGGGACTGATACTGCAACGGCCAGAAATGCATCGTGTACACCACAAGCACATGCATCATGCTGATAATTATGGATTAGCTGTTTGGGATTTGCTCTTTGGAACCTACGACAACCCGAAAGAGTATATTGAAAAGGTCGGTTTTGATGAAAAGCGAGAGCGCAGAATATACGATATGCTGAGAATAAAAGATGTCTATAAAGCAGAGAAACCACCTCAAAATCCCGGCGGCAAGACCGCTGCTGATAGCATGACCTCTTAGGGGCTTTGTTAACGAGTTTACCCTTGATGTCTTTGTTAGCATCAAATTATGATCTGCTTTTAAATGCTCAAATTCGTCCCATTTACTAGCTTCTCTTGTGAAAACCGTACAAAAATCACCCAATGTCACGACAGTGTCGTGTTTTTGTCCCTGAATTTCTGCGATAAAGACTGTGAAGCAGCTAAGGCGAGATTTGATGAGTATTAAGCAACGTCGTTTGGACCGGGGATGGTCCCAGGAAGAATTGGCCCGTATGTCTGGCCTGAGTACCCGTACAATTCAGCGGATCGAGGGCGGGCAAAAGGCGGGTTTGGAATCCCTGAAATGCTTGGCTGCTGTTTTTGAAACGTCGATAAGCACTCTAATGGAGGAGCAGATGATCACAGAGCAGAAGCCGGTAGACCCGCCAAAGCAACCCATGATCAACGAGATCGAGCGGGAGGCCATTGAGTTTGCACAAACCATTCTCAATGACCCTAAGAAGGGGCAGGCCGATACCCTTAGCCAGGTTGAGCGTGATGCGATTCGCTATGCCAGGAATCTATTGGGAAAGTTTGGGGGGTAAGGGCGCAGGCTCGGGATTGAGCTGCGAATCTATATAAGTAGACTTACTTACCTCTATATGAACGAAAGCTTGGACAGTTCAACCGCTTTCAAGCTTCTTAATCCTTTCCTTTAGCATCATTATCTCTCGATCCTTCTCCTTTAAAACCCTCTCAACATCCTCAGCTTCAAAGCGCTGGGGAATATGCTGGGGGCAATTAAAATCGAAAGCATCGATATTGAATTGGATGATCTGTTCTGGAATAGCTCGGTATTCTCCTGGGGCCGGCATAAGCTGTTCGAGCAGTTTGACGTTGTCTTCGATGACTTGGGCGGTGCCCCAAATTTTCGCACGAGCTTTTCGGCTATAGTCGATCAGAAAGATAAACGCTTTGGCGTTTTCTGCCAGGTTTCCATGGGTGATAAATTGTCGATTGCCTTTGTAATCGGCGAAGGCGAGGGTCTTTTTATCAAGGATTTTCAAGAACCCTGGTGGACCGCCCCGATGTTGAATATAGGGCTGGCCCTCGGCATTGCTGCTGGCAAGAAAAAAGCTTCTTTGACGGGCAATAAAAGCACTGAGCTTGTCATTCACTTCCGTTGCCCAAGCGCCGTTTCCTTCCATTTGGGCGTAGGCGCGCCTTGAGCCTTTTCGGCTTTGGATGGCTTTTACCGTCTCGGTAAACGCGATATCGCTTGAGTAGCTCATAATGTTATTCCTTTACTTGCCCGCGTTGCTTTTATAGACCTAATTCGCTGAGGCCAGGGTGGTCGTCCGGGCGGCGCCCCAGGGGCCAATGAAATTTGCGTTCGGCTTCGTCGATGGGTAAATCGTTGATGCTGGCGTAGCGTTCAATCATCAATCCTTCTTCATTGAACACCCAGTTTTCATTGCCGTAAGAACGAAACCAATTTCCCGCAGCGTCGTGCCACTCGTAGGCGTAGCGCACGGCAATGCGGTTGCCGGTGAATGCAAACAGCTCCTTGATCAGCCGGTATTCCTGTTCTGTTGCCCATTTTTCAGTGAGGAAGGTCTGGGCATCTTCACGGCTATGGACAAAGTGGGAGCGGTTGCGCCATTGGGTGTCGAGAGAGTAGGCCTGGGCAACCGTTTCCGGGTTACGGCTGTTCCAGCCATCTTCAGCAAGACGTACTTTCTGGCGAGCGCTTTCTTCGGTAAATGGGGGGAGGGGCGGTCGAGACATTGTGGATTCCTGGGTTTTGACTTTGGTGGTTGGAATATACCCTTGTTTATTTTGTTAATAATTGATTGTTTTATTAATTATCTATTTCGTTTTATGAAATAATAATGTTTCTGCTCGAAGTCTATCTGTGACGCTGAAAAGCTCCCGTTAAACGATATCGGGCCGTTACAGCTTCCAATGGAAGGAAGCCTGCGGGAAAGTAGCTAAGAGGTAAGCATTCGTGAATAAGCTGGAATATTTGAAGATCTTTGTTGAGGCGGCGAGCCGAGGGAGCTTTGCGGAAGCCAGTCGCCATCTGGATATTTCGCCTCCGGTAGTCACTCGAGCGGTTGCGGCATTGGAGCAATCGCTCGGAGTGCGCTTGTTCAATCGAACCACTCGACAAGTCCGTTTGACGGAAGCGGGCAGCCGCTTTTATGAAGACAGTAAGCGTATTCTGGATTTGTTGGAGGAGGCTGAATCGGCCGCTTCCGGTGGGTATTCCCAACCCAAAGGGGTGCTAACGGTTACGGCGCCGGTGTTGTTCGGCCAGAAACATATCGTTCCCATTCTGAGTGATTACTTAACGTGCTTTCCCGAGGTGGACATACGGGCGATGTTTTATGACCGCGTGAGCAATATGCTTGACGAAGGCCTGGATGTGGCGATTCGGATTGGTCATTTAAAAGATTCCAGCCTGTACGCCGTACCAGTGGGAAATGTGCGGCGGATTGTTTGTGGTTCACCTGACTATTTTGAACTGCAGGGAATGCCAAAGAGTCCGGCTGATTTGCTGAAGCACCAGATCATCATGGCCTCAGGTGTTGAAGCGTCTACCCATTGGAATTTTGAATCCCCCAAAGGCAAGGAATCGGTCAAGGTGTCACCCCGGATGTACTGCAATCAAAACGGTGCGGCCATTGAGGGGGCAAAATGCGGGGTAGGTATTACCCGTTTGATGTCATATCAAGTCGGTGAGGAGTTGGAACAAGGCTCTCTGTTGCGCGTTCTTGAGGACTACGAAGCCGAGCCACTGCCAATCAATATTGTGTATCTGGAAGGCCGCGAGGCCAACGCTAAAATCCGCTCCTTTATTGATTTTGCGGCGGAGTGTTTGCGAAAAAATCCGTTTATTTGAAATGATATCCCGGCTTTTAGAATCATGGGCGCAGAATTTTGTTCCTGTGAAAAGAATTCTCTTGATTATTTTTATGAATCTAAATGATAATGCTTATCATTGCGGTCATGACAAGGTATCGGGAGAATCCAATGGCAATAAAACCTCACTGCGTGCTTATGGCGAGTTTGCTGGCCGCCTCTATGGCCAATGGACAAGATAGCAAGAACGATGGGATTGAAGAGGTCATTACCTACGGTCGAGCACAACAATTTTATCTGGAAAAGCAGACCAGCATTGGTTCGAAGATCGAACTGGAGCAGCTGAATTTGCCTCAGTCGGCCCAAATTCTGTCGGCCCAGCTGATTGAGGATCAGGCCGCGCGGGACATTACGGACCTGTATCGTTCAATTGCCGGGGTGAGTGAATTTAGTTATTCCGGCGTGACGTTTCGAGGTTTTCGGGATTCTTCCAACGTCTTTTATGACGGTGTTCGCGGTGATCCGTATTCCGGTTTCAGTGTGCCTCAGTTGTTCAATGTAGAGCGTGTCGAGATTCTAAAGGGGCCGGCGTCGGCTTTGTACGGTGGCGGTGAACCTGGCGGTATGATCAATTACGTGACCAAAAAGCCGAGCTTCGATGACAATGTTGAGCTGAGTTTTACGACCGGGAGTCGTGATTTACGAGGCGGGTCGCTTGAGGCCACGGGTGGGCTGACAGAGTCAATTGCGTATCGTTTGGGCGCCTTCTATGAAGAGGCGGACAGCTTCCGGAATAATGCCGATGAGGTGAATATCGAAATTGCGGGTGGCCTGTTGTTCGAGTTAAGTGATGCGACTCGCCTGACCACCACATTCGACTACATCAATCAGGATTTGGGCGGGAACCGCTTCCGTGGCGTGCCGGTTGATGATGAGGGGCGCTTTCTGGTTGACCCTTCCTATAACAGCAATGAAGCTTCGGATTTTCAGGATCTGGAAGCCTGGGTTGTGCAGTTAAGTTTAGAGCATCGCTTTAATGATCAGCTTCGCAATACCACCACGGTTCGCTATTTGGATAATGAGCGTTTTCAGAAATACCATGAGCCCAGAGGATGGATCGATGCCAATGGTGATGGTGTGGCCAACGCTGCGGATCAAGTGATTCGCCGGGAATACCGCGATCAGGATCGCGCTAATACGGAATACAGCGTGACCACAGATTTTGTATTGAAAGTCGACAATCTGGCGGGTGAGCATCAATTCCTCTTTGGTGCGGATTTCCACGATGTGGATTCCGAGTATGAATATTTGAGGGCGCGTTACGAAGGCGATGGTGTTCGAAATCTGAATATTTTTAATCTTAACTACGGTTTAACTGATCCAAGCAGCTACCGTCTACGTGATTTGAATCGTGACGGTGCAGAGGCAAGACGCTGGGGCCTTTATGTGCAGGATTATTGGGTGTTTAACAAAAACTGGTCGTTGATGGCCGGTTTGCGCTATGACAACTTTGACAATACCGATAAGGCTTCTTCTTACAGTTTCGACGACAGCAATGTTTCGCCGCGCATAGCCTTGATTTATAAACCCGCCGAAGGCTCGACAGTTTATTTGAACTATTCCGAGAGCTTTAATCCGGTGTCAGTAGGCAATCAGGCTGATGTGGCGGGTGAGGCCACTCTGGAACCCGAAACCGGTGAGCAGATTGAACTGGGCATCAAAAACGAATGGCTGGATGGTCGTATTATGACGACCGCAGCCATTTACCAGATCAAAAAGCAAAATGTGGTTCAGCAAAACCCGAACGATACCGCCGACTTGCCGAACGACGGCATTCCACCTCTGGTCAATATTGGTGAAGTGGAATCCGAAGGCGTGGAGCTGAGTTTGGTGGGCGATTTGGCCGCAAACTGGACGATTACCGCAAACTACGCCTACAACGATACTCAGGTTGTGAAAGGTGTTTCGGGTGATTCTCTTCGCAATACATTTGGTGACGGCAGCCGCTTTGTGAATGCACCTGAACATCAGCTGGGTTTATGGACACGATACGATTTTGAGTCTATTGATTCAGCAATTGCCTTTGGGGTAGATTACGTCAGCGAGCAGTTCAGTTTTCATGGTCAACGTGTTCGCCCGTATACCATTTTTGATATGAGCTGGCAGACCCAGTGGAACGACACCTTGATCAAGGTGAACGTTCATAATTTATTCGATAAAGAGTACGCGGTCAGTGGTTTCAGCGAGCGTACCGGCCATTTCCCAGGAGCTCCCAGAGAAGTGGTTCTGCAAGTGGTTCACAGTTTGTAACGTACTCGCCAAAGACCGGCTCGATTTCCCTGCCTGTATAGCAGTCAGGGAAATCGAAATTGCAAAGACGATCATGGTTTTTCTGCACAATCGGATTTTGCCTTCTGGCAACGGTTATTGTGTTCTCCTAACCTTGTGGTGCCAGAGCACGCAAAGAGAGAGAAAAGTAAAAAGGCCCTTGATCTGGGCCGAAGTTAAGCGTTGTTATGTTATATGGGCGCTAGTGGCTGCTAAAGGTTTTACTGATGATTTTCCAGCCATTACCATCATTAATCAGGTGAAAGAAGTTACTAAAGCGGGTGCTTCCTGGGAATCCGGACTCTTCCAGAATCACCGAAGCCACGTTCCCCTGGATGCTAATGTGCTTAATTTCATGTTGATACTTTGAACCACTGTTTTTTACCGGATTTTTTACCATGTCTTCGATAAAAAGATGTGGGCTTGCCATAAGCAGCTTACCCATCAGGTATCCATTCATGGTGGCATCTTTGTGAAAACAAGCGCTCAGTAACTCACGGTCACCCTCGAATGTACCTTTGGTGTATTGGTCCATCAGCTTGAGGATGTGAAGCCTATCACTGTTATTTGAATCGGCTTGAGCAGGCGTAAATGATGCCATGCCCAAAAGCAGGCAAATCCATACTGTGGTAAAAAGTGGTTTATTTTTCATGATATTGACTTGGTGCCTTTATAAATATTAGGTAGCAAGGTTAGAGTTCGGATTTGTACCAGTTGTCGCCCTGACACAGAAAGCTATTGATACAGCCGGAGAGTTTCATTTTGTCTGCGGACTTAAGCGCTATTTTGGCGCGGTAGGTCTTTCCGCTTTTCGGGTCATAGATTTCACCATCATCCCATTTCTTCGCGGATTGCTTTTCCAGGCCAGTTAAAATGTCTAAGCCTACGATGGGGCGATCACGCAGCGCCTCATTTTCATTGTTGGCGTCCAGTACCGGACTGCCGTCTTCCTTCTTATCGTTTTTGAGCCAGACAATCTTGCCGCAAAGTTTTTCATCGCAATTAAATATTTCCAACTTGCTTTCTTTGTCGTCGGATAGCCAAATGCCAATCGGGGAAAGCCCGTCAGTGGCTAGCGCCGGAATAGCCAAAATGGTAGACAGCAGGAATATGGACGGTTTTATTATGTTGTTCATAGTAGCTCCTAAGGTAGGTACCTAGTGCTGTATATACTAACGGACTTGTTCATTTGGATACCAGCTTTTGTCTGAGAAATTAAGGCTTGTTTTGCCTGAGAGCGCTGATCTTGCATGTTAACCCTTATGCCCGGTACACAGTTCTGCATGCATATCGGTTGCTACTTGCCCTTGTGAGTAGTAGGCGGAGGGCTTGACTGTGAGAAAAGTGGATGAAATAAATGGTGATACACTCTAATATGCCTGTTTTGCTTGGGCACATCTTTTTGCAGATGCCCGTGCCGATCAAAATGTTAGGGAAGCAAGCTTGTTTAAGGGAAAAATATGATTCAGCGATCACTCAGAGTTTTTATGCTTGGCCTAATTTTATGGCCTATTTCAATTGAAATTATCGGCTTTCTGTCTCCCTTCTGGGCTCACTTCCATTTGGGTGACAGCACTGGAGCTTCTGATTATTTGTTACTTTCAAGGTTTCAGCCTTATATGCCCTTAATTTCAATTCTATTTTCGTATGCCTTTTATTTGCTATCTATGACCAGCGATAAGCTCTATGTGAAAATAATATGTGTTCTTCTTGCCATTCTGCTCATAGCTACCTCTGTTTATGGGTTTCTCGAAAAAGGGACCTTGAGTTATGTCATTGTTTCGAGTATGAATTACATTATCAGACTGCTTATGTTGTGTTTGGGCGTTAAGTTACTCTTGAATCACTTTTCTAAGGATCGGGATTCTATGTCCTCGACAGGATGACATTTTACTTATAATAATAAGAGTTGATTGCTTTGCTCGACACTTTGCCCATATGTCAGGTTTATTCACAAAAGGAAGTTACTGTGAAAAGTTTTTTATGTTTTATTGGTGTTCTGTTTTCCGGGACTGTGATTGCTCAGCCCGAAATTAAAGGGAATCCCGAGGACTTGAGAGGATTTCTTCATCCCACCGGAAATGTTGTTGTTATAAGTGCTTCAGCCGAAGAAAAGGCCTACTCTGATGTGGCGATTATTAGTCTTGTTGTGACCACAGAAAATAAGATGCTATCTCAGTCCATCGCTGATAACAGCTCTTTGCGGGATAGAGTAAATCAAGAATTGCTTGATTCCGGAATTGAGGAGAGTGCCATCAAAAGTTCAAAGTTTTCTTCTTCTCCTGAGTATGGATGGTTTGGTAGCAAGCCATCCAGCTTTAAGGTTGTTAATCGTATGGCCATTTCGATCATTCGTGAAGAACATCTGGAAGAAATCGCGAAAATTGCCGATCGGTACAAGCAAGTTGTTCTTTCCGACACAGTATTCGAACATTCGAAGAAAAAAGAGTATCTCGAAAAGGTTAAGGCCAAGGCCCTAGCTGATATTCTTAAGCAGAAAGATATGTATGAATCACTGCTGGACTTAAAACTTCGTGCAGTCGGTATTAGAGATTCCAACGAAGGGCATCGAGCTTCTCGCGGAGCAATGATGCTTGAAGAGGTTGTTGTTACAGCTTCGTTGCGAAAAGGTAAGTCATTGCCGTTGTCAAAACAACGTTCCCCCGCTCAAGAGTCATCTTTTGATGAGGTGGTATATACCTCTGACTTGGTCGTGGATTTCGAAATCATCGATCAGTGATTACATTTTTTCTTAGCTCAGGAAACTAGAAACATGGGCCTGGACACAGTTGAATTGGTCATGTGGGTTGAAGAGGAGTTTGATATATCCCTCAGCGATGATGAAGCTTCTGTTGTTTTGACAGTAGGGGATCTAGCGGAGTTGATTGCGAACAAAGTCAACGAGAAGCATGGGAAGCGTTGGACTTATATTGATCCATTGCCGGCAGTGATTGATGTTTTGGTCAAGGATTACGGTGTAAAAAGGGAAAAAATCAGTACTGCGAGTCGTATTGTCGATGACCTGGGGCTGGATTAGTTCGGCCGGCCGGGTGTGGTCGCGGAAGTTTATCAGTCTCTAAGACTATAATTGCCTCCTCCCCGAGGTTTGGATTTTGAAAGGCCCTTTCATATTAACCCAGTTCACATAGAAGCTTTGGGGCGCGTTACTGTGATCGATGGCATACGATTGCAGGGAATCGGATCTTGATCAATATACGCTTTGATGGAGGTCCAGAGCTGACGCAGCGTTAAGCCGGAGCTTTCGGCAGCTTTTAGAAATCGTTGATGCTCATCGAGATGGCTGTGCTGTTGCCAATGTCGCCAGGCCTGCTGCTCATCGTTTTCGCTGCAGCTTTGCGGGCGTCCATTTCCGATACCGCCTTGATCCAACAAGCGGCGGCGATAGGAGAACTCCCCAGCATTTAATCCAAAAAGGCGACGCATCAATTCGAGTGGAGCGCCCAGTTCAAGGTATCGGTCTTCGAGTGCTCGTCTGCGCTGGTGATCGTGAAGCTCTTCCAGACATGCGCGAAATTTCTGAATGTCGATTTGAACATCCATAAACTGTGAAGCACGTTCGACCAGGTATTGCTGCTGCCCGAATGTTAATGTAGAAAGGGCGTAAAGTTCCTGGCTGCTTAAAGGGCTTAGTATCATAGCCAGGCTGAGGGTGCGTTCGGCTTCGCAAATAAGTGATCTGGCCGCAGACATACACAGTTGTTTATAGACTTTAGGCATTATTTGTTCCTCCAGTTTATCCGGTATAAAACACTCGCTAAAAAACGGGGGCTGCTGTGGAGTTTATGCAGCAACCCCAGTGAGCTATCGATTGACTCTCCCCGGCAGGCTCAAATCACCTGAAGCAACATCCATTACGTTGACCACACACAGCAATGGTGCATGAACGCTTTCGTTCACTCTCAGGCCGGCAGTGACACCATCGAACTTAAGCGCTTGAATGGCTTGCGGCGTATCGAAAGCAACTTTGATATTTACCGATTCATTGTGAAATGTTGGGTCCCAACCGGGGCTGTCCAGCAAAATGGGGAAACCAGGCCAGGTTTTGGGAAGTCGGGGTTTGGTGCCTTCGGGGATATCAACAACCGCTAAAGCACCTTTACCACAAGCGTCATTGGGTTTGAGAACCACCCAGTGACTATGCCAAACATCGCCATCGTTTTCGGTTGAACCATCGCCATTTTCATCGTAAAGCGGGGTGTCATCGAAGTCAGGGTGGGAAGTGATTGCCAGTGCTAAAATTCCGGCATTGCGTTCAAAGCCCACTTCGTAGCTGTCGATATTGGTTGGCCAGACATAAGAGAAAACGTCACTGCCAGCGGTTTTTCCTGTTGCAGTTGGCTTGTTCTTTCCAGCTTTCCCCGACACCGCCATATGGAAGGTGGCGATTCGGCCCTCGGTGGTCACACGTGTGTGTACGATGTCGAACTCTGCGGTGGTATTTGGCTGGCTTTGTGAATGGATGCCGCCTTGATGCTTATCACCAGAGTGGGCTGCAATTCCGCCGCTGATGAGCAGCAGGGGCAGCAGTGTGCAAATTGCTTTCATCACGATTCCCCTTTCAGATCAACCAGGGCAGCACCGAAGTTGATGTGGAAAACCTGATCGTCCAAAACCAAGGCAGGAACGGATTGCACACCGCGGCTTTCAGCTTGTTGGATGGAGGCAGGTTTATCACCTAAATGGACAATATCAATGGCAATTTGAGAGTCTAAGGCACCCAATATCTGTTGCTCTGCATCGATGCAAACCGGACAGCCTGCGTGATAAAAAATTGCGTTTCTCATGAGGTATATCTCCAGATAATAAATTTACATGTATCGACTCGATACCTTTTTATTGTTGCTGTATTTTTCTGGGCTTGTCAAGAAGGTTTTTAGTCGATACCATTTGATTATGAGTCAATTAGAATTGCATAAGCGGGTCGAGCGGCTTTCAGAGCTCTACAAGGTGGATCTCAGAAGATCGGCGGCCAGGTTTGGTCTCTTGCCCGTGCATCTGGAAATGTTGCATTACCTGTCGATTTGCAATCAGTACTCGGATACCCCCATCGCGGTCACTGAATATTTAGGGCAGACCAAGGGCACGGTTTCCCAGAGCATCAAAGTGCTTGAGAACAAGGATTTGCTGCGCAAAGTCGCGGACGCGAATGATCGGCGATTGGTGCATCTCAGATTGACCGATGAGGGCAGGCAAGTTCTGACTGAAGCCCTCCCGGCAACCTGGCTTGGCTCGGCCTTTGAAAATCTGGAATCCGCTGCTCGACAACAGGTTTTGGCGGGGCTGGACATTTTGTTGATGCAATTGGTCGTCGAAGGGGATGTGCCAGGTTTTGGGGTGTGCCGTAGTTGTAAGCATCATTCAAGGGGTCCGCAGGGGGAGCCTTATTGCCAGCTTTTGGCTGTGTCGCTGGAAAAAAATGGCCCGGATCAATTATGCCGCGAGCACCGGGCATAGCGATGGCCTGCTGTTAGGTCTTATTCAGTATCTCCAGGCCTGCATCCCTTGGCTGTGGTGTTGCTGCCGAAGTTTGCGGGGTTGTCTGTGGATGAATGTCCGTTGTTCAAACGTCCGATACAGTGCCCCAGAACCACGTCGGGCAGCAGGCCAAAATGGCGCAAGCGCAATTCGCCACCAGGACCAAAAATCAACAGGCTTGGGGTGCCTGATAGGCCCCATGTGGACATGGTTCGGGGAGTGCCGGAAGCTTGAGCCTGATCGATGGCCACAGGAATGGAGATCCGATACTCCTGCAAAAAAGCTTTCAATGCGTTGCTGTCCATCGCGTCATGGTGTTCAAACACAGTGTGCAAGCCAATGACCTGCACATCCTTGTTCGAAAAGGTGCGGCTTAAGTCCATTGCCTGGGGCAGACTATGGGACACGCAGGCAGGGCAGAGCATCTGAAAGGCGGTGACTACGACCACTTTCCCCCGGTATTTTTCAAGGGAAAGCGGGGCGGCGCAGTTCAACCATTCACTGGCGTAAATTTCCAAGGGTTTCATGGTTATCTCCCGTCAAAAGAATCTGTTGAGGGAAGTTGATCATGGCAATCGCTTTGCCTGTGAGCGTAAACCTATTTTTGAAAATAATAGGTTTCTATCTAGGTTGACGCTGCTGGTGTTGCCCGAGCGCTGGAGAAAAATGTTTGAATCTCGATGGTAGAGCAGAAAGCTTGAAGCTCAGGCCAGTTCCAAGGCGTGGATAAGATTAGGCATTGGCTTTTTGATTAAATCAGCCAGGGTATATTTGCCCAGATGCTGCATGAAGGCTTGTTGCGCATCGTGAAGAATGCCTTTCAGTTGGCAGTGGGGGTTCAAGGTACACAGGGGTGAGTCGCAGTTTACTGGCGCAAGTGTCTGTTCCATAACTTCAACCACTTCTCTCAGAGACAGGGTCTCGGGAGGAATTCCGAGCTTTATGCCGCCGTTTTTCCCTCGGCTCGCGTCGATCCACCCCTCTGAAGCCATTCGATTCACGATCTTCATTAAGTGATTTTTCGAGATATCCAGAGACAGGGATATCTTCTGTATGGTGGTTTTTTCCTCGGTCATAGAGGCCACATACGTCAAGATTCGAAAAGCGTAGTCGGTGTGTTTTGTGAGCTGCAAATAATGTCCTCCTGTTTGTATGGCCTAATTATAGCTTGACCGTTTATAAAAAGCATGTAACATGCATCTTTAAAGATGTATGTAACTTGCATCTTTGGGGTGATGTGAGGTTTGCATCAAAATCGCTTCAAATCCGGGAGAGGTGCTATGTATCGACAACTCTGGATGCCGAAAGACATTCATGAATCCAACGAAATTCGGGCTCACCAGTGGGCTCTGATTCTCGGGAACTGGATTATGTTGGTTGCCACGGGAAGTATTCTCGTTTCCGTGGTGCTGAGCTACGGCTTTGAGCAGTCTCTGTCAATTGCGACGCTCATTTTCTGGCACACCACAACCGTGATTTGCGCGGGCTTGCTCAAGATAGGCTATCTCCTGCGCTGTATTGCATTGAAATTCTTTGGAAGTCGCGATTTTTAAGCCGTGGCTTTTCATCCCCCAGCTTGGGGTTGTCCGATAGACATTCTGACCACTAGCCCAGATGTCGAGAGAAGGGCAGCTGTATTATCGTTTCGTAAGGATTCTTTTGTATGCTGAGTGAACATACTATTCAGGTGGTCAAATCGACCATTCCATTGATCGAGGGTGCAAGTGATATTTTAACCGATCATTTTTACCGCAGGATGTTTTTACACAACCCGGAACTGCAAGATGTGTTCAATATGAGCCATCAGCGTTCGGGCCGTCAACGTGCGGCGCTCTATGATGCAATTGCCGGCTACGCGAAAAATATTGAAAATCTCGAAGTGCTTAAAGGCGCTGTAGAACGCATAGCACACAAGCACAGCAGTTTTGGTATTCAGCCCGAGCAATACGACATTGTAGGGCATCACTTAATTGAAACGCTCCGGGAATTGACCGGCGAAGCCTTTACTCCGGAGGTCGAAACGGCCTGGGTGGAAGCCTACGGTTTGCTCGCCAATATTTTTATTCAGCGTGAGGAGAGTATCTATCAGCAAGGTGAAGATGACACGGGTGGCTGGAGAGGGAAGCGGGTATTCCGGCTTCGCGAAAAGCGTAGCGAATCCAAACTGGTAAAAAGCTTTGTGTTTGAGCCGGTGGATGGTGCTCCGGTGATGGATTTTCTTCCAGGCCAATATCTGGGGCTCGAAGTTAAACCTTCGAAATCGGAAAATATCGAGATTCGCCAATATTCCCTGTCAGGTCGATCTGATGGCCGTCGTTATCAGATTTCTGTTAAGCGAGAAGGTATGGATCATCCCGGCATGGTGTCCAACTATTTGCACGACGAGTTGCAGACCGGTGATGAAGTGATCATTCGTCCCCCTTGTGGTGATTTTCATTTTGTTGATCGCCAGGCTCCGACCGTTCTGATCAGCGCGGGGGTTGGATTAACGCCCATGCAATCCATGCTGGAAACTCTTTATGAACATCAGGTTGGCCAGGGGCTTAGTTATCTCCATGCCTGCAACCACGCCGGTGAGCATTCTTTTAAAGACGCTGTGTCGGATATTCTGGGCAGTGCGCACGGAAAACAATGGGGCTGGCAAGGCCATGTATGGTATTTGGAAGGAGAAGAACGCGCGGAGAATAACTCGGCGTGTTCCGTTGACGGCTTTCAGTGTCATTCGAATATGATGGATCTGTCTTCGGTTCGTGACGATCTTCATCTGGAGAGCGCGCATTTCTATGTTTGCGGCCCTGTGCCATTTATGGCCTTTGTTAAACAACAGTTACTGGACCTTGGGGTTGAGGAAGAGCGCGTTCACTATGAAGTGTTCGGTCCCCATGAAAGCCTGTAGCAGAAAAGATATCATTCACACTGTCGCCCCGTCATCTCGGGGCGCGTGGCTCACTTGACCAAAATAAAAAGCTGATTTTTTCGCGCCTACCATATTTGCTGTCATCCATTCTTATCGATTCCTTATCCATTATTCATATTTTCAGTGTCGCGATTGAACGGGTGATGTTGAAAACTATTTGACGGCCGGGCAGCATTGATTGATGCCTGGCAAGCATTAACTCGCTCTGGCGCGAGGAAGCTTTTTTCTGGTGGCGGGTCACTCCAACTGCTTAACTGCGCTCCTTTTTCAACCTCAAAGCGTTTGATAGGAGGGTAGGTGTCTATTCAAATCTGCCAGGTTTTGGATCGGCCAACATTGGCTCGGGTTCGTGCAGCAATATCAAAAGGAAATTGGCAGCCTGTGTCGGGCACGCCATCATTGCTGTTTGATGTCTCTTTTGATCGGCATCTTTGGCGAGGAGCGATTTCCCTTCGGAGGGCGTTAAATCACTTGTTGCTGCACGAGTTAAAAAGCAATTCCAAAGTCCAGTCCTACAGTTTTGGTCGCCGACTTTCTCCGTTCGGGTGGCTGGGGCTGTCGATTGGGCAGAAAGTGATACCGCATATCGAATCCCCCTTAAAAGAAGGTTCTCAAACGCGAGCGGATATCGCCTGCATTCTATGCCTCTCCGATGAAAAAGAGTATCAGGGTGGTGCGATCAGCATTCGCTATAACGGATGGCAGCGTTGTGTTCGTCTTGGGCCGGGTATGGCGGTGCTCTATCCGGTCGGTGCGTTGCTTGAGATTCAGGCCGTCAAGGAAGGGCGATTGTGTCTTGCAAAGAATCATGTTCAAAGTTGGGTTCCAAATGCGGCGCATCGTTATGTGTTGCAGTTACTCGGTGCGTCACAGCGTGAGCTGAAAGCTGATCCTCGATGCCTGGTTTCTCTGGATCGTATCAATGTTGCCTACAAACGATTGCTGCACGAGTGGTCGTCAAGCTAGTGGATTTCTTTAATCTTTCTTCCACTTTGGAAAAGTTAAAAGGAGGAATGGGGTGACAATTTGGGTTTAATGCCATGCTCGTCGGGGTGGGTTTCCTTGTGTTTTCGGATGACCTCCTGACGCGTTTGTCCCGCACAGTTACGTCACGTTTGAAACTTCGTTTCTGGGGATTAGGGTCATGCTCAAATTATTTACAATGGAAGGAACGAAAATGACAGACAATGTTTCTCAAACCAACAAGAATGCTCTCGTGAATCCGGAGTTGATTTCGGGTGGCAATAAACCTGCAACGCCATCGGTGCCAACGTTTGAAATCAAAGAAAATGACGCTGGCGCAAAGGTCGTTCAGCTTGGGGTGACGGATCCTGATAAAGGCGATACCCACAGTTATACCGTCAGCGATGACCGTTTTGAGGTTGTTGGTAGTGTTTTGAAACTGAAAGATGGCGCGAGTCTGAATTATGAATTGGATGCGGAATTGCCGTTAACCGTTACCGTTACTGATGCGGGTGGTTTATCAAGCTCTCTGAACGTCAAGGTAGTGGTGCTGGATATTGCTGAAACGGTAAGCAGTATCGAAAACCAAATTCTCACAATGGTTCCTGTTCCTGAGGACAGCGCTATCGGTTCCGAAGTTGGTGTCAAGGTTAATGCCGTTGATCCAGATGCTGGTGACCAGGTGTCCTACGAGTTGGTGGATGACGCAGATGGCTTGTTCACCATCGACCCGACGACCGGCCTGGTGACCTTGGCGGGTGAGTTGGATTATGAAACTGCGGAACATCATGAAATTACGGTACGTGCCACTTCGAGTGATGGTTCCTCTAGCGAAGCGAGCTACATTATCCCCGTTGGCGACGTAGAGGAAATTGTTCCTGTAAGTGATATCAGCGACAGCAATGCCGAGGATAATAGCGTCGTCGAAAACAGTGTGGTTGGAACCGTTGTCGGAGTAACCGCTCTGGCGGTAGGTGACCCAAACGACACGATTAGCTATTCCCTGAGTGAAGATGCCGATGGCCGCTTTTCCATTAACGGTACAACGGGCGTTGTCACCGTTGCCGGTGAATTGGACTATGAAACCGCATCAAGCTACGAGATTGTCGTGGTGGCGATTTCCAGTAATGGCACTCGAAGTGAAGCGTCTTTTACAGTCAACATTGCGGATGAAAATGATGCACCGACCTTACTTGTTAACGGTCGCAGTCAACAAGGCAGCACTAATACAATTACGGAAGACTTTGAGAGTGGTACAACGGGTTGGAGCAATAACAACACTACGGACGGTGGTGCGAGCCTGAGCAATTTTCTTGGTCGTTTCAGTGGTGGCGGAATTTTCGGTGGTGGCCCGGATGCGGTAGAAAAAACCTTTGCCCTGGGGAGTGGCGCAGAAAGCGCGGTCATCGAATTTGATCTTTATGAGATCGATTCTTGGGACAATGAAAATTTTATCATCGACGTGAATGGTGAGCGTATTGAAATACCGTTGTCCTATACGCGAGACGATGAGGCGAATTCAGGTACTCAGGGTTCAGTAAGCTGGTCACTGGTTCCTCAAGGGCCAGCGTCTAATCTGGGTTTCACAAACGCCTGGTATATTCAGGGAACCGATCAGATTCATACGGTCCGAATCGAAGTTCAACAACCTAGTGATCAGCTGACATTGAAACTCAGCAGTTCTTTGGATGAGTGGGTCGAGAATGAATCCTGGGGTATCGACAATCTTCGTATCCAGAGCTTCGATAGTCATGGCGGCAGTAACAGCCTGGCGGTTCAGGAGAACCAGGCCGGTGCCCACATCGCAACGGTGGCTGTTCAGGATCAGGATGGTCAGGGCCAGGAAACCTATAGCGTTAGTGATTCCCGCTTTGAAGTGGTCGGCGGTGTTCTGAAGCTTAAGGATGGCCAGAGCCTGGACTATGAAACGGAAAGCTCGGTCACCCTAACCGTTACCGTCACTGACGAAGGTGGTTTAACAGACCAGCAAACTCTGACCATTGGTGTAATCGACGTTAATGAGTTGGTGCCGGTCGGAAGTGTCAGCGACAGCGATAGCCGTGATAACACTGTGGCTGAAAACAGCACCGTTGGTTCGGTTGTTGGAGTTACCGCTCTGGCCGTCGCAGGTCCTAATGACACCGTGACTTATTCCTTGAGTGAGGATGCGGATGGTCGTTTCACTATTGATGGCGATACAGGTGTTGTCACCGTTGCCGGTGAATTGGACTATGAAACGGCGTCCAGCCACAACATTGTTGTGGTCGCCACCTCCAGCAATGGCACTCGCAGCGAAGCAAGTTTTACCGTCAATATTGCTGATGCCAATGACGCGCCTACTTTGTTGGTCAATGGCAGCGATCAGGTGGGGGCAACGACCCTCATTACCGAAGATTTTGAAAACGATGCCAGTGGCTGGAGTAATAATACGACTACTGATGGTGGTGTCCATTTTGGAAACTTCCTGGGACGCTTTGGCCAGGGTGCCGGAAACATCTGGACGGGTAAGATAAACGATGTAGTCGAAAAAACATTCTCATTGGGCAGCGGTGCCGAGAGTGCTGTTGTTGAATTCAATTTATATGAGATCGATTCCTGGGATGGTGAAAACTTCATTGTTGAAGTGAACGGCGAGCGTATCGAAATACCGCTGTCGATTTATCGTGACAGTGAAGATAACTCAGGTTCTCAGGGGAACATCAGTTGGTCCCTCGTCACTCATGGTCCAAGTGCGCATCTGGGTTTCACAAATGGTTGGTCGCAGTATAACGACGGTGACCAGATTCATACGGTTCGTATCGAAATTCAACAGCCGGGCGATGAGCTGAATTTGAAACTCAGCAGCACATTGGATGAGGCTGTAAGCAATGAGTCCTGGGGTATCGATAATTTACGCATCCAGAGCTTTGACGGGAATGGCGCGAACCATAGCTTAGCCGTTCAGGAAAACCAGGCCGGTGCGCATATCGCTACGGTAGCGGTTCAAGACCCGGATGGCCAAGGCCAGGAAAGTTATCGTGTCGATGACGCCCGTTTTGAAGTGGTGGGCGGTGTTCTGAAACTGAAAGATGGTCAAAGCCTCGATTATGAAGCCGAAACCTCTGTCACTCTGACTGTGACCGTCACCGATGAAGGCGGCTTAACGGATCAGCAAACCCTGACGATTGCAGTGATTGATGTCAATGAACAGGTTCCCGTCGTGCCGGTGGGCAGCATCAGTGACAGCGATGGCAATGACGATATCGTTGCTGAAAACAGCGCCGTGGGGTCTGTTGTCGGTGTGACCGCTTTGGCGGTGGGTGGTCCAAATGACACTGTGAGCTACTCTCTGAGTGAAGATGCGGATGGTCGCTTTGCGATTGATAGCGATACCGGTGTGGTAACGGTTGCGGGTGATCTGGATTATGAAGCGGCGTCCAGCCATAACATTGTGGTCGTCGCGACGTCCAGCAATGGCACTCAAAGCGAGGCGAGTTTCACCATTAACATTGGAAACGCCAATGAGGCGCCCACCTTGCTCATTAATGGCAGCGACCAGCAAACGTCAACGGCGATAACTACGATTACAGAAGATTTCGAGAATGGTGCGACGGGTTGGAGTAATAACACCACCAGCGATGGCGGATCTCCAACCGGCACTGTTTTAGGTCGCTTCGGTGGTCCTAATATTTTCACGGGTAACGCCCCGGATTCTACTGAGAAAACCTTTGCTCTGGGAAGTGGCGCTGATCGCGCCGTCATCGAATTCAATCTTTATGAATTTGATTCCTGGGATGGAGAAAGCTTTGTCGTTGAAGTGAATGGAGAGCGCGTCGAAATTGCTTCTTTGTCTCATCAAAGAGATGACGGTGCGACGTCAGGAACTCAGGGTTCGTTGAGCTGGTCGATGGAGCCACAGGGCGCAAGTGCCGATCACGGCTTTACTCAATACGCAAATGGTTATGTCACAGATCAACTCTATACCGTTCGTATTGAGGTTGAACAACCAGGGGACCAGCTGACGTTAAGACTCGGCAGTACTCTGAACGAGTGGTTGGAAAATGAATCCTGGGCGATAGATAACCTGAAGATAGAAAGTTTTGATGGCAATGGCGCCAGCAACACTTTGGCGGTTCAGGAAAACCAGGCCGGTGCACAGATTGCGACGGTGGCAGTTCAGGATCCGGATGGCCAGGGTCAGGAAACCTATAGCGTTGATGACGCTCGCTTCGAAGTGGTGGGCGGTGTTCTGAAACTGAAAGATGATCAAAGTCTGGATTATGAAACTGAAACTTCTGTGACGTTAACAGTGACCGTTACCGACGAAGGCGGCCTAACGGATCAACAAACACTGACCGTCGATGTGATTGATGTTAACGAACTGTTGCCCGTTCCTGTTGGCCACGTCACTGATCGCGATGGCGGTGATAATACCGTGGCAGAAAACAGCCCGGTTGGCACAGTGGTTGGTGTGACGGCTCAGGCGGCAGGTGGCCCGAACGACACCGTAACGTATTCGCTGAGCGACAATGCCGATGGCCGTTTTGCCATTGATGCCAGCTCAGGGGTCGTAACCGTTGCTGGAGATTTGGATTACGAAGCGCAAACGAGTCATGTGATCACGGTTGTTGCAACATCCAGTAATGGAACGCAAAGCGAATCTTCGTTCACTATTCAGGTTTCTGATGTGCAGGAGCTGGTACCGGTTGCTTCGGCGACTGATGCAGATGCTTCGACCAATAGCGTGGCAGAAAACAGTCCGGTCGGAACCGTTGTGGGTATTACCGCGCAAGCCGTGTCCGGACCTAACGATACCGTGACCTACACCCTGGGTGATAATGCTGGCGGTCGTTTTGCTATTGATCCAAATACGGGCGTGGTTACTGTTGCAGGTGATCTGGATTATGAATCCAACAACAGTCATCAGATTGTGGTTGTAGCAACGTCCAGTAACGGAACCCAAAGCGAGGCGAGCTTTTCGATAGAGGTTTCCGATGTACAGGAATTAATACCACTGGGTTCTGTCAGCGACAGTGATATTTCCAATAATACCGTCGATGAAAATAGTTCCGTTGGTACCGTTGTTGGTGTTACCGCTTTGGCGGTGGGTGGTCCTAACGACATCGTAAGTTATTCTCTGCTTGACGATGCCGGTGGCCGCTTCGCCATTGATCCGGAATCCGGTGTGGTTACCGTCGCCGGTGATCTGGATTATGAATCACACATCAGTCATCAAATTGTCGTGCTCGCGACGTCCAGTAATGGCACCCAAAGTGAAGCGACATTTACCGTATCGGTTGCTGATGTTGTTGAGTTGGTGCCGTTGGGTAGTACCACGGATCGTGATCCTCGAGAAAACAGTGTGGCGGAAAACAGTGCGGTGGGTACAGTAGTGGGTTTGATCGCTTCGGCTACTGGCGACCCAGCGGATCAGGTGAGCTACTCGCTCAGTGATGATGCCGATGGTCGTTTTCAGATCGATGCGAACACGGGTGAAGTCTCTGTCGCTGGAGGTCTGGATTATGAGTCGGCGACAGAACATAGCATCACTGTGGTGTCGACATCCAGTAACGGCACAAGCTCGGAGGCGTCCTTTACGATCCAGGTTACTAACGTGAATGAAGCGCCGATTATCGATCTGGGTGTCTTGGCAGACTTCGCCATTTCACGATCAGCTTCCATTCCATCCTCAATGTCAGATGTGGCGAAAGCACTGAACGTCCAAGTAAATGATCACTTGGTGCTTGCCGATGAGACGCCGTTGATGCTGGCGACGGATTTTTCGGATCAAGCTACTTTGCCTCTCGACGATGTGCTGGGCGGCTCCGAAAGTGATCTGTTTGAACAGGAAGAGGTAGAGGTGAAAGAAGAAATGATGGCTGCAAGCCTTGAAGAAGGAAGTCGTGCTCAGGTTTCAGGTGGCCCTCAATTGGATGCCGCTTCATTAGAACTGATGACTTTTGATCCTCTTGCGCAGTTTGAATCGGTGGATGCATTCTGATTTGACAACGTTCACTGTTCACAGTTTTCAAAGCCCCTCCTGAGAGGGGCTTCTGAATCTGAGAAGTACTATGTCCAAATTTGAATTTTCCGATGCAGTGATATTGTCATTACTGGAACGAATCCATGTCGATACTTTGTATTTGAGATTAACGGTGAATCAAGCTGTCCAATCTCTGTATCGTGGTGCCATCGTATCCAGACAGTTATGGGATACAGGGTCTTCAGTGGTCGCCCAAAAAAGGCAGGGTTTATGGTATGACAACACCTTGTCCCTAAGTGATCCTCATCGGGAACGCTGTCGGAATGCTTTGAGTGGTCCTGTCGTATTTGAAATTTCAGCGGACTGTTTGTCACAACAGTGGGTACGTTCTCTGCGGTTATCTCATTTTCACCCGGAGCGATGGAGTTACATTCAATCCGACTTAAGGCTGACGCATCTTCCCGTGCAGTGGTTGAGCGAATTCCGATTCGGGCGGGAGCAAGCTGTCATCTTACTTCGATGCATCGCAGGTATGTTGGAATTGCCTCAGCACCTGAAGGCTGTACGGCTGGATGGCCTGCCATCAACGATACCTCAATACAAAACACTTACTGCCAGTGCGTTCAGGTATCTAAAAGCGGCAATGGCTTCAAATCCAGACTACCACGCCGATCTTTCCACTTTCCCCTGTGAAGAGGGCTGCGAATGCATCCGGCATTACCATTCCATGTCACCTGAAGTACTGAAGTTTTCGTTCTCCTTATAGTCTTGTCAGCAGGGCAGGCGATTGTTGGTAAATGGACTGAGAGTTTGCTATGAAAGCCCAGGAAGGCACCCTAACAACTGTGAATTTACTGCTGTTGTCAGAGATAGCTCGATCTTCAAGTGCCCGCCATATTTTCTTTCAGAAAATTCCCATGGTTTATTCACTGGCGGCTCGGGCCCATCGAGTGCCACTTGATCTGTTGTATGTAATGAGCGTGGTTCTGGATGGAAGAGAATCGGAGTTAAGGCGCTCGGAGCGTCTGCCACTGATCAGCCCCTGGGTAATCATGATCAATGGATTGGCAGTGCGGTTCCGTTCAATTGTGGCCGCTCGAAATGTTTTGACCCAATTGGAAAACAGCGCACGCCGTGTTCGTATCGGCTTAATGCGGGTTCATTATCAACCACGATCTGATACGGGCGTTTTGCTCAGTCCGCTTGGCAATCTGTCTCACTCGGCCCGAATATTGCGAACCCACTTTGAGCTTGGCGGTGATTGGTGGTTTGCAGCCCGCTGTTATGCGGGCCATGAGGTGGGGTATACAAAAGATCAGAGCGGAGAGTTCGAGCGAAAGCTGCAGGAACACATCCATTTTCCGTTTGAGGAACGATAATTCGGATCTCGCGGTTAGTTTGCCGCAGTAGCCAGAGATGCTGATTGTTGTTTGGCTTCTGTCAGATTGAGCCAGCGGATACCTGAGAGGAGCAGGTTGATATTCGCTTGCAGAAACGGGCTACTTGAATAATGGCTCATTTTCACATCGCCGTGTTGGTCAATCAAAATGACGGCGGGTTCTGGCTGTAGGCGATTGGCTTTACTGTCGAGATAGGTATAGGCCCCCAGGGCGTTCAAGTGCTTCCGGCTTAAGCCATATCCATATTTCACACCAGGAAGCGCATCGTCATTGCTGGCTTCCGGCTTTCTAGGGTCACCCGAGGCAGCGATCAGTTCGATGCCAAGATCAGACAACGCTTCACTGTGTTTGCTCCATTGCTCCAGGTAAAGCTTGCAAACCTGGCAGCGCTTGCCTCGATGCAAAAGAATGATTCTCCAGCGCAAATCAGCATTCGGCGAAGACAAGGAAAACAGGCTTCCATTGTCGTTATACACAAAAATTTCAGGTAGCCTCTGGCCTTCCTTTAGAGGCTCTGTGGGCGTTGATATATGGGGCATACTCATAAATTCTTAATCCGTCTATGTTGAGAGGGCATGGTGATGCGCCTCTCGGATAATTCTGAAGTTTGTTTTGATCTGATAGGAATGCCGCTTGGTGCCTGAATGGCAAGGCGAACCTTGCCCTTATCGATACCAATGACCTCGACCTTTACCTGTTGATCGATAACGATTCCTTGGCCAACTTTCCTTTTTAGTACCAGAGTGCTCATTTTATTTGCCTCTAGGGTTTGCTGACCGCAGAGCAGGTGAAACCATGCTCGACAACGGCGTGTTTGGATTCATGTAAAAACATGGCCAGTGTCGGCATCACTTTTCGCTCGATATAGGTCTGAAAATCAACCGGACGTTGGCTGTTCAGGATTTTAACGAAATGTTGATCCTCTCGATCTCGAAACCACAATTTGGTTTGTACGGTTTGAGAGGGCTGAGTCACAGCAGGGGTATCCAGCCAGGCGCCGTTTTTGTAACGTGCCAATGTCCGAAATCGTTCTGACTTACGCGAGGAAGGTTGACTCTTCCTGCGTGATGAACGAGTTTCTGCCCTGTAGCGAGCCAGCTCTGAGAGGCCTCGCTGAAAAAGTTGTGCAATCATTTCAAGTGTTCTCTCAAGGCTGACCAGATTTGATGCAGGTCCAAATCAGTGACTTCGGCTATTTTCAGAAATCTTGCTCGTTCATCCAGGTCCTGATGTTGTACCCAAAGCTTCCATACGATGTGTTCGGTGTCTTCTCCGCATTGCCTGGGGCGGCCGTTTGAGGAACCGGCAATACCCAATAGTTTGCGGCGATGGGAAAACTCCGCAGCGTGTAAGCCGAACAATCGACGCATCATGCAAAGGGGAGCGCCTAGCAATAGGTAGGTATCTTCCAGATCGCGCAACGACTCCATATTTTTGACTTCCGACAACTTCTGGCGAAGCGCTTCTATATCAAGACTGATTTTGACGAACTGATCGGCTTTTTCTACCAAATACTTTTGTTGTCCAAAAGTAAGATTGGATAAATACAGTTGCTCGTGATGTTTTAAGGGATCCAAATCTTGTGGTGTGGCTCGCGGGCTTTCGATCGCTGTGAACAGAGATTGAGCGGCGGCACGACATAAGTTTTTGTGAATCTTTGGCATATTACCCTCCAGGGGAACTCACTAAGTGGCCAGCATCATTCAGATTTGACCACTTACTGCTTAAATCTCTTTACCGGTCGAAGGAAAGTTTATGGCTTTGCCTTCGATGGATGTGCTTTACCATACTTGCGTGTTTTGCATGCAAACGGTGTGTGAGGGGCAGCGCTGCAGATATGTTTTCAAATAACACTGCAGATATGTGTATGACTGCTCCTTTGGGGCCAGCACTTTGTTGCCCGAATGTCGACGTTTGTTGGTGAACATTCGAGGGTGCATTGTGCGGGCGCTAACGCAATAATTCGTTTAGAGGAGGGCGGAAAGGGCCTTTGAGCCAAGCTTGCGGTACGGCTCGATTGGTGTGAGGTATTTTTCCGTTTGAACTGCCATCAATGGACGGAAGGGATTCTGCAATTGGAAGTGTGCTGCAGGAAACTTCCATGACCGTACATAGGCAGCTATCGCAACCGGACTCCTTGATTGACGGTGTTTTTTCGTCAGTTTCAGGATGGTGCTCACTCCCACTGCAACCATCTGTTGATTCATAATCAGGAAAAAGATAGCTGGATTCCTGGCTGCTGTTACTGATTGGAGAGCAACCGTTGGCTGCCAATGCAGTGACTTGTATCAGCAGCAAAATAGCAGTTAACCATGCACCGATTATTCGGGTCGCAATGATATTGCGCCGAAAAAAAGAATTCTTTTGTAAGTTAACGTTGCTCATGCTGCGTAAGTCCGATTCCTTCGATGTTGTGGCGAGAGAATATACTTAAATGACTGGGGCAGGGAAAGAGTAAATCATCAGCTGAAAGGCTCGCTTCAGCTGGAAAAAATAACTTTTTCAGTGATGGCTAAAGAATTATCTTGGGAAAAAAGAATAAATTCCCTTGTTTTTTTTGGTAAAAATACCAGCTCACCAATCACCTTGCTTTTGATGGCCATTTGAGTGGCTTATTTTTGAAGTGTTAGCACTTTTTTCTGAAATTTGATGAGCGGTCATCTCCATCAGGGGTATTGGTACGGTAGTGCTAATGCAGGCAGGAGTCAATCCTGTTCTGCTCGACGGTGCTTGCTACCACTCATCTAAACTTATTCATTTCCATGAAAGATTATTACTTGGGGCAAGTCACCGCGTTTGCTCTAATTCAACTGCGCTTACCCGGTACATTCCATGGACGTTATTCGCCTTGTGGTCATGCAGGGCGATCTGCCAAAGAGGGTAGTGGTAAGCTTGAAATCGATGCGCTCCATGGATTGCCCGGCCATCGATTAGCGAACGTCCTGGAAGCGGTTGCTGTCGAGGTGTAGTCAGGACGTTCATTTTGGCCACAACGATTCTGATGGAGTCAGAGCTTGTCGATTCATTGGTGATCTTGAGTTGAGAAGGCTTTTACGTTCAGTCAGTGGTGTTACCGTTACCCCGGTAATTGCTCCGCCGATGAGTGCACGTGACAAGGAAAGGTTCAGAGTCGTTGTGGTCCTCTGTCTGCGAAACTGTGTTGCATTGCAGAGTTGGTTTAGTGTTACGGTTCCTCCAGGTTTTCTTCGCCGTACGCTTTCTGCTCACGGGACATCAATCTGCATGTGGTCACACCCTTGGCCAAGGACGGCCCCTTTTTTATCCAGCTTGTTAAGGAAATTCATGATTGTAAATGAAGTGCAGGACTCTCTGCGTGATCGTGTCGTAGGGCTTTTGTCATATCTGATGTTCAGAAAGACAGCGACAACATTAAGTAGCAGTGCCGCCGCTCAGCTAACATCAGATCCGCTGTTGAAATGGATGGAAGAGAAACCAGATCTCACATTGAATGATATCGAAAAGGTTTCGAAAGCCCTTAATATACAGCCTGTTTTTTCCGTTCAGCTGCCGAGGCGATCCCATGCCATAAAGATCGAAGGGCTAGAGGCGAAGGACAGTGTCGATATCTCCCTGGCTGCGGTAACCCAAAGCAATAATTGGCGAGAAGAAACGCTTCGTACAGTATGGAAAAACAATAATCGCCCGCGATGGATGGAGGTGGTAGGTGGCAGCCATGAGTGAAACCGAAGAACTACAGCTCTATGAAACCTGTCTGCTGGATGCCTATGTGAAAACCAATTTGACGACCTTGAATCGCGCTGAGCGATGCGATCTCTATCGAAGAGTTGATCGAATTGAGTGTCTTAGCGGAGCCCCTAATCTGGGTGATCAATTAATTTATCGTTATCAAGTCGGTTTTGGTTTGCGCTGCGTATTGTCGGATGAGGAAGACGGCGGCGATATGAACGAAGTAAAAAGCGGGGGGCGAAGTGAAATGCATGATCCAGGTTTGAGGTTGCTCGCATCGTTCCAGCTGGATTATCTTTCGAATACGACTATCTCTGACAAAGCACTGAGAGCCTTTGCAAAAAAGCAGGTGCTTTCCAGTGCGGCAGTGTTATGGAAAGACTGGGTGGAATTGCTGTCGTTGCGATTGCCATTAAGGGGCGAATTACATCGAGAGCTGGTGCGCGCTACGGGAGTCAATGTGCTTACGACACGGGATCGCAAGGCATTTTAAGCACAGCTTGGAAGCCGTTTGAAAGAGGGCAAGCGGCAGTTTGCCCGGTTTAATTTACAGCCAGTAATCCGAAATGATAGGGGCAGGATTGCGTAATATCGATGGCTATGACTTCGCGGAAGCCTGCTTGATACATCCACTCTGAACATTGTTCCGACGTTGGCCGAATGGTTAGATCAGGGCCTCGGGGTGTGGGAATATCACTGCGCCAGTGTATGACGGACAAATAACCGCCGGGTTTTAAGGTGTCGCGGAGCTTCCGAAGGAGGCTAACAGGTTCTTCCAGATGCAAAAGGTTGTAGACCATAGCGCCTGCTTGACTGCCTTGAGGAAGGCCAACCCCCTCTGAAATCACATCACGCCGTTCAACATGAATATTTCCCAGTCCAGCGTCGCTCCCCAGCTGTTTGGTACGGGCTACCATATCCATATCGATGTCCACCGCAGACAGTGTACCGGTAATCCACCGCGCCGCGGGCAAGGTGAAGGTTCCATATCCACAGCCGACTTCCAGCCAGTCTCCCTGGCGAGTTTTCTCCGGGATAAGCTGTTTTATAGCGCTATCGGCATCAAAAAACTCGGCCCAGTACCCTTCATCGGGCATGCCGCTGTCACGAACCTTCATAGTGTTTCCGTATTCAAGTAATCCTTTGAATACTATACTGGGTGCCCTTTTTGTATTCAAGAAGTTATTTGAATACAATGTGGGCAAATCTTAAGGCGGGCCCATGACACAGTTTAAAAAAACGCTCTTTAAGCACTTTGCTGCGGTGGCCAAGGCAGTGGCGAATCCCAACCGAATGGAGATATTGGAGCTGTTGTCTCAATGTGAGTACTCGGTTGAAGAGCTAGCCAATCGAACGGGATTGAGCGTTGCCAACACTTCGCATCACCTTCAGCAATTGAGGGGGACCGGCCTGCTTATTAGCCGAAAAGAGGCCCAGCGCGTGTTTTATGGTTTAAGTGGCGGCGACGTATTAACCCTGATGAAAAGCATTCAAACCGTTGCCGAAAATCATATTGAGCAAGTGGACGAGCTTATTTCGGATTATCTGCTGAGCAAAGATGAGCTGGAGCCGGTGTCCCGGAACGAGCTGCTCAATAGGGTTGAAGAAGGGTCTGTTATCGTACTTGATGTTCGACCTGCCATGGAATATCAAGCTGGACATTTGCCCACCGCGATTAATCTGACCGTTGAAGAGTTGAAGCAACGATTTGCGGATTTAAGCCCGGATCAGGAAATTGTGGCTTACTGCCGAGGCCCGCATTGTATTTTGTCGTTTGAGGCAGTGGAGTTTTTACGTTTGAAAGGGTTCAAAGTTCGCCGCCTGGAAGAAGGCTTTCCAGAATGGAGGAGTGCAGGCTTACCAATTCATTCTTGATCGGCAGCCTGAACCCGTGGAGCTTCAGCGACGTTGTCAGCTGTGCTTTATTCAATCGGTATATGTATTTCGGTTCGATACCTATCGGGATTCCCCTTAAATATCATTCCAGGCCCTTTCAGATACACTTCTCTTGTCGGTAGGCTAGGGTGCAACTGATGTTCACTCAGATAGTCGAACAGCTTTTTATAGCTTTCACCCAGGGTGTCGTAGGGGCCTGAATGAATCAGTGAAACGCATTTGCCGCCTTTGAGAACTCTACAATCCAATGCACTTTTGATTTCCTTTTTCAGGGGTAAGCAAGACTCAACCTCGGCGACTTTCTTATGCTCACCATCGTAATATAAATTGAAGGCGGGGCCACGTCCGTGGCGCCCGGCGGTTTTATATAACACCGACATGGCTTTGCCGGTGTCGGAATACGGGCCTTTCCAACGAGTTGCAAGGACTAGGCAGTCGTCGAGTGTTGTCATGGTAATCTCGGAAGCACGTTCATTCATTTTACTGACCTCAAGTTCTTTGTGAATAATCAAATCAATTGAAGACGTAAGCTTTCGAAGGCCCTTTATCTTTCGGTCGATATCGGATTTCTTTTCCGTGAGTGCCTGAACTAACTGAGCATCACTGTCCACCTCGCTCAAAATTTTCTGAATCTCTTCCAGGGAAAAATCCAGGCTTTTAAGAGCTTTAACAAGACGAGCCACTTCAAGATCACGCTCGCCGTAATACCGATAGCCGCTATCAGGGTTTATATAGCTGGGTTCGATGATTCCTTTCTTGTGGTAAAACCTGAGCGTTTTAACCGTCATCTGGGTAATTTTGGAAAACTCGCCTATCGAATACATAAATCAGCCTTCTGTTACGTCAGGAACGCAAAATGAAAGCTCCCCCAGGGGGAGAGTCAAGGGAAGTCTAATCGGTGGTCCGGGTTTGTTTCCATACCTGGGAGATTAAAAGCCCTAACTCAGCGTTGACCCGTCTACAGGTTCCGGCTTGATGATTACTGTTCTTCGCATCTGGAAAGCGAAATAACCTTTATCACAGCGCTTTTTCACAAGCCGCAGAAATCTGGAGACCGTTAATGCTAAATGCCGAAAACCTATTGCAATCATTTGAAGCACTGGAAATCCCCGCACCGGACTTCCATCATATTGACCATGTCAAAGTTGCCTACAGCATGTTGGACCGGTACGAGTTTATGGATGCGATGACACGCTACGCGTCTACAATACGCACCATGGCCGAATCCGTCGGGGCGCCCGAGAAATACAATCTGACCATCACCGTGGCCTTTATGAGTGTCATCGCCGAGCGCATGGCCAGCACCCGCTACCACAATGTGGACGAGTTTCTGGATTCCAATCCGGATTTACTGAACGGGGACATGCTTAGCAGGTGGTATTCATCAGAACGGATCAACTCTCCGCTGGCACATGGCCAGTTTGTGTTGCCGGATAAGGTGACCGTTGATTGATCAATTGTTCCCTTATGGGCATCTTTTGAGGCCCATATTTCTTTTTGTGTATATTGGCTCTATGCCGCTGTTCCTAAAGGCTTTACTCGTTACTGTCCATGCATTCTCGGATAGGCGAATACGCACCGATCACTGATCTAACTTTGCGATGTGAGTTGCCAAAGCGCTTTGACTTTCAGGCCAGCCTAAAAAACGATCAACTTCCGTGGTTCTTCATGAGGAGTTCGTATCTTTTTTATTTTCTGTTCATTTTTTAGTCTTAGGTTTCCAGGTGTTTTGTTCACGTTTTCAGGTGTTCGTTCTCGGCCCAGGACTGCCAGAGGTGAAAGGCATATAGCGGTTTGTCAGTATGTCCCTGAATGCCAAGGGCGTTGGCCATCCCCTGTCTTGGCATAATGAAGTGATCAGGTTAATATCGCTCCCTCAATTAATGACGCCTCAATTTACGGGATGCAGGAGCATTGCAGGGCAAAGGGAATTTAATGAAAACTTGGATTTACGCATACGTCATTGGAATTCCGCTTATCATTGCTGGAATCGCCTATCAGGGATACCTTGATTATGAATTTCTTAATGGCAGCAGCACTGCTGTTAAGGGTACCCCAGTCCAGAAACAATCCTCTCGAGCTGCCAGTAGCTCATTCTCCGCAGCGTTTTTAATGGGTAATCCAGCTGAGAAGCCTGCCCCTGAAGTGAAAGCTGTTGAGTCATTGCCCGAAACTCGTTTGAGCTTTGAATTGAAAGGTATTTTTTTGAGTGACGACTCGGCCTTGGCCGGAGCCGTCATTGAGGTTTCACCCGGGAAGCCGGCTTTTTATGGCCTTGGCCAGGAAATATCCGATGAAACCACTTTAGTTGAGCTAATGCACAATGGAGTGGTGCTGGAGCGGGGGGGCAGGCGTGAAACCTTGCTCGTAAAGCAAGCTCGGAGTGAAAGCTAAGAGCCGCTGCCTGGCGGCTTATAAACATAATATTAAGGACGTCTACCTGCACAGGGTGTCAGATATAGGAAGCTGTAGTGTCATATACATTAAAAAATATCCTTCCATCTATAGTCGCTTTTATGAGTACCTTGCTTCTCGCTGGTATGGTAACTGTGGTGTCGGCACAGGAGGAACAAGCACCAGCGGAGCTGGGCGATGGTCAGGTGACTTTATCCCTGTTTAATGCCGATATTCAGGATCTGGTGCGTTGGGCGTCCTCTGCGACCCAGAAAACCATCATTATTCACCCTACAGTTAAGGGTAAGGTGACGGTTGTGGCGGGTGAACCGATGAGCAAAAACGAAGCTTATCAGGTTTTTCTTTCGGTGCTTCAGGTCCATGGTTATGTGGTTGTGGAATCAGAGGGTGCCCTCAAGGTTGTGCCTGATAAACTGGGGCGCGAGAGTAATATTCCGCTAGCGGATTCTCAGACGGGCTCGGGCCTTGAAGACATGGTCGTACAGGTTTTCAAGGTTAACAATATGGCCGTTGGGGAAGTTCTTACGATTATTCGCCCTATGGTTCCGCAAACAGGACATCTGGCGGCTTACCCCAGTACCAATTCTCTATTGGTTGCTGCCAGGTCCGGGAAAATTCAGCAAATAGCGAAGATCATCGCCAAGTTGGATACCGCAGGTTCGCTGAATATTGAAATGGTACCCATTGAATTCGCAAGTGCCCGAGATCTCTCCCAAACCCTCGGTCGCCTGATTCCCCAGGCCAAAGGAAAGAACAGCAGTTCAGCATTGACGATTGCGGTAGATGAACGTTCAAACAGTATTCTGCTTACGGGTGATCCGGGTTCCAGAAAAGAGCTGCGTAAAATTATTAAGCGCCTGGATCAGCCTCTGCCGGGTGAGGGCAACACTCAGGTTATTTTTCTGCAATATGCCCAGGCAAAAGATTTGGTCCCGATTTTGGAGAGTGTTGGGGGAAGTGCTGCCAAGGAAGGAAAGGATCAAAAGGAAAGTAAGGCCAGTTTTAGCATTCGGGCCGATGAGTCCCTGAATTCCATTGTGGTAACTGCGACGCCCTCGGTTCTGAGCACAATCAAAGGTGTTATTGCCAAGCTGGACGTGCGGCGTGCGCAGGTGCTTGTTAAGGCGATGATTGTTGAGGTAAATGAAGACTTCACTCGAGATCTTGGGATCGAATGGAGAGCTTTATCAAGCGAGGGCAATACTGAGATCACCACCGGGGTTTCAAATTTCCCCAATAATGTGAATTCTGCGGTTGCTGATGTCGCCGGGCTTGGTGCCTTGGGACAGGGCCTCTCGATTGGCTTTTTTCGAGGTGGTGATTTGCGAGGTGTGATTCGCGCACTGGAAGGTGATTCGGACGCAAACGTTCTGTCAACGCCCACCATTCTGGCGATGGATAATGAAGAAGCCAGTATTCTTGTCGGTGAAACGGTGCCGTTTATTACCGGTTCGCAGAATCGTCAAGGGAACACTGATCCTTTCCAGACAATTCAGCGAAAAGACATTGGTGTGACCTTAAAAATTAAGCCACGTATCAATAACAGTGATTCTGTAACCCTGGAAATTGAGCAAAGCGTCGAGAGTATTGCCCAAACCACTGCGGCAACTGCTGACATCGTGACCAGCAAAAGGGAGATCAAAACACGGGCATTGGTTGATGACAATCAGGTTCTGGTATTGGGAGGCTTGATTCGGGATGAGATGACCGAAACCGAATCCAAAGTCCCTGTTTTGGGAAGTATTCCTCTGCTTGGGAGAGCTTTTCGCAGTACTAACAGCAGTTTGGTGAAAAGGAATCTCATGGTATTCATTCACCCTGTAATATTGCGAGACTCCAGAAAGAGCCTGACGGTAAGTCGGGATCGCTATGACTATATGCGTGAACGACAAGACGCATTGCAAGTAAGAATGGAAGGCGTTCTGGTTCCTGGTACCGCACCTCGTCTGCCTGACCTGCCTGAGGTCAACCCAGCTCCAGAGGGTGAGCAATAGTATGTCGATTGCAGATTCGGTATTGCCTTTTTCCTATGCAAAGAGGCATCAGCTTCTTATGGGGCAGGGGGAACTGGGGCTCTGTATTTACCATGCTGAGCCTATACAAACTGCGGTTTATAGTGAGCTGTGCCGCTATTTCAAGCAGGCGTTGCCTATTGAGCAGCTTGAAGCATCAACGTTTGCCAAGTTGATGGCGCAAACCTATGAGGCAAGTTCGTCTGCCTCAAGAGAGGTAATGGACGAGATTGATGCTGATCAGTCTCTCGCGAGTCTGCAAGAGTCCATGCGAGAGGCCGAAGATTTGCTCGAGCAGGAAGATGAAGCGCCTATTGTCAGATTAATCAACGCCATTCTGGCGGAAGCTATCCAAAAAGCGGCTTCGGATATTCATCTGGAAGTTTATGAAAAGAGCTTGTGCGTTCGTTTTCGTGTTGATGGTGTTCTGAGCGAAGTTGCTCGTCCCAAACGTGAGTTGGCAAGCTTGTTGACTTCGCGTGTGAAAGTTATGGCGGGGCTGGATATCGCTGAGAAGCGTGTACCACAGGATGGACGTATTTCACTGCGTTTGGGGGGGCGGGAAATTGATGTGCGGGTTTCTACTTTGCCCTCGGTTCATGGTGAGCGCTTGGTGATGCGTTTATTGGACAAGCAGTCAGGGCGCATGGACCTCTCCAGTCTTGGATTGTCACCAGTAGTAAGGAGCAAGCTTCTCGAGCTGCTGCAGTTCCCCCATGGAATTGTGTTGGTCACGGGGCCGACAGGCTCGGGTAAGTCGACAACACTTTACGCTGGGCTTACGACGATCAATAACAAGGAAAAGAACATTCTTACTGTCGAAGATCCGGTTGAATTTCATGTGCAGGGAATTGGCCAAACCCAGGTCAATGAAAAGTCCGGGATGAGTTTTGCCAAAGGGTTGCGAGCCATTCTTCGTCAGGACCCGGACGTAGTTATGGTCGGTGAAATTCGTGATATTGAAACCATGAAAATTGCTGTGCAAGCAAGTTTAACTGGCCATTTGGTCCTATCAACTTTGCACACGAATTCGGCGGTAGGGGCAGTTACTCGTTTGATGGATATGGGGGTTGAACCCTTTTTGCTGTCTTCCTCATTGCTCGCTGTGCTCGCCCAGCGTTTGGTTCGCAGGCTGTGTGTGAATTGCCGAGAGGAATATCGACCAGATGCCGCCGATTTAAGACGTTATGAGCTAGAACTTGGCGACGGCCAGATATTGTACAGAGCATCCCAAGATGGTTGTGAGGCCTGCGACCATAGTGGTTATCGTGGGCGGACAGGTATATATGAACTGGTTGTTGTAGACCAAATTATCAAGCAGCTTATTCATGATGAGGCTGCTGAAAAGGACATCCTTGATTACACGCGTAAAAGTCAGGCTTCCATGCTTCATGACGGCTGGGAAAAGGTCTTGTCAGGGGAGACCAGTCTTGCAGAGGTTCTTAGGGTTGTGCAGGAAATCTGATGGCCAGTTTCAGTTATCAGGCTATCGATAAGGATGGTCGAAAGGTTAAAGGCGTAAAGCAAGCCGACAGCGCCAAACAGCTGCGACAGAACCTGAAGCAAGAAGGCCTGATGCCGGTAGATGTTCGAGAAAATAAAATCTCTGAGAATTCACGAAATGGTGGTTTGTCAGGTAGCGGCTTGGTCTTGTCGAGTAGCCAGTTGGCCATGCTCACTCGGCAGCTTTCAGTCTTGCTGGATTCGGGAATGTCTTTGATTGAAGCCTTGGAGGCTCTCTCACAGCAAGCGGATGGTAAGCGCATGAAAACCCTTTTGGGGGTTCTGAAATCAGGGGTGAGTGAGGGAAACAGTTTTGCAGATTGTCTGGCTCAGTTTCCTCGAACGTTTGATCAACTCTATATTTCCTCGATTCGGGCTGCTGAACAGTCAGGAACACTGGATCGCATACTGGATCAGTTAGCAGATCATACTGAATCTGAACGGGAGTTTCGTCAGAAAACGATACTGGCACTTATCTATCCGATCCTTGTTGCAGTTATCTCTTTACTGATTGTCGTTGGATTGATGGTGTATATCGTGCCTCAGGTTGTTGGTGTGTTTGAAGAAAGTGGTCAAACGCTTCCGGTTCTTACTCGAGGGCTAATCAGCATCAGTGAGTTTTTGCAGCAATGGGGCTTGCTGATGTTGCTGGTATTGTTAGCTACACTCGCAGGAGCACGTATTGCCATACAAAATAGTCAAGTCCGCTATCGGTTTGATCAATTTCTGATTTCCATGCCTCTGTTAGGTCGTTATTTACGGGGGATTCAATCAGCTCGCTATGCCCAGACCCTTGGAATGCTCAGTGAAAGTGGTGTTGCGCTTAGCAGTGGATTGCCGATCGCCGAAGAGGTTGTTGAAAATGCTTTTTTCAAACGGTCCCTCAAAAATGTTAGCAAACGAGTGATTGATGGTGAAAGTTTGAGCATTTGTCTTGGTCAAACCAAGTTGTTCCCGATGTTAATGGTGCATATGTTGGCCAGTGGTGAAGCCAGCGGAAATCTGGACCAAATGCTTAAAAAATCTGCCCGGCAGCAACAAAACGATTTGGCGGCTCTTGTGAGTACCGGGATAGCTCTATTTGAACCGTTGATGCTGCTGGTTATGGGGGCGGTTGTTCTTTTAATTGTATTAGCAATTCTGGTTCCAATCTTGTCGATGAATCAGTTAATTTCCTAAAGAGGTTTTTATGGCTGAAAAGAAGCATCTTAAATATAAAAGGCACTCAGGTTTTACCCTGATTGAAGTGATGCTCGTTGTTGTTATTTTGGGTGTACTGGCAACGTTGGTCATTCCCAATATGGTCGGGCAGGATGAGCAGGCACGCAAAGCTGCAGCGGCTTCTGATATTCGAGCGATAGCCACGGCACTGGGAAACTACCGATTGGATAATTTTAGTTATCCGAGTACCGATCAGGGGCTTGCGGCTCTGGTGGAACAACCGAGCGGGTTTCCGGAGGCAAAAAACTGGCGTCAGAAGTATCTTCGCAAAGTGCCTACGGATCCTTGGGGTAATGAGTACGTGTACATAAGTCCTGGGGCTGACGGGGATTTTGATTTAATTAGCTTTGGCCGAGATGGAAAGGCCGGCGGTGAAGGGAATGATGCCGACATCAACTTCAGCGAGTTGTAGCATTTCTCTGTACTCACACAGCCGAGGTTTTACACTGCTGGAGTTGATGTTGGTGGTGAGTATTATTGCCACCCTGAGTTGGCTGACCGTTATTGCCATTCCGAACGGGCAGCAAGCCAGGGTGGAAAGCGCCGCTCAGATGTTTCGCCTACAACTGGAATCGCATCGTCGAACAGCGAGTATGAAGGGAAAAATGCTGGGGGTGGATTTTCTTGAAGGGGCTTATCAGTTTTTAATTTGGGATCACCGTCAAAAAATATGGCAAGCCTTCGAGCAACGATCAAACATTGGAAAAGATCTATCCTCCGGAAAGGTAGAGCTTGATCAGCCTGTGGAGTTGCAAATCGAGCAGGGGCTTGATTTTGGTGAAAGTGGTTTTGCTGATCGCTTGGCTGACCCTAGTGAAGAAATAAGCGATGTTCTGGAGCCGGAATGGCAGGCGGATATTTTAATTTTTCCGGATGGTCGCCTCAGTAAGTTCAGCGTGTTGTTCGATTCTGAACAAAGTGAACTGTCGGTTCGCGTGGTTGGAGGTGCATATGAAAAAACCAAAATGCAAAATCTCCTCTAAAGGATTCACGTTGTTAGAGGTGATGGTTGCATTGGCTGTATTTTCGTTGTCTGCCATCGCTCTCACTGTGCAATTGGAGGCAAGCAATCAGCTTAGGTACAACATTATCGAGCGAGAGCAGGCATTGTGGTTGGCGCAGACTGAACTAAGTTATCTTTCGCAATCAGAGAAAGCCAGATCTGAATTACCCGAGCGCAAGGATCTGATTTTTGGAGGGCGTGACTGGATGATATCAAACGAAAGGGAAGTGCATACTTCCCATGGCGTAAGTAAGCTTGTCGTAAAGGTGTTTGTCTCAGGTAAAGAAGAAAAGCCTGTATTTACAATGGAAAGATACGTTAGGGAAAAATGATCGCACAATCACACTGTCAGAGTCGGGAGTCAGGGTTCACATTGATGGAGTTGCTGTTGGCTATCGGAATTTTTTCAGTGATCAGTGTTGGTGCCTTTCGTCTGATAGATGATGGCCTTAAAAATATCAAGCATGCTGACCAGCGTTATGAAAATTTCTCGCACATCTCTCGTTGCCTGAGTTTGTTTGAGCAAAGCCTCCTGCAAGCCGTTGCCAGGCCCGTTAGGGAAGAATATGGAGATGTTCGGGAGGCGTTCAGTGGTGACAGCCAAAGTGTTGAGTTTACCCATTTTGGTTGGGGAAATCCGATTTCCAATTGGCAAGGGGATTTGAAACGCAGTCGTTTTGAAGCGAACCTGATTCAGGATGAAGATGGTATGCGAGATGTTTGGGAGTTGAAGCAATGGCAAGTATTGGACCGGGCTTACGACAGCCAGGCTGACACAATTATTTCCTGCGAATTTGAGCGGGTAGAGCTGAGGTATGCCGGAAAGATAGATGACTGGTACAACAGCTGGCCAGTAAGCGACCTGGACAACAGTAAATCAAGAATGCCTGTTGCTGTAGAACTGACGGTGGATGCTCCTGGATTTGGTGAGATTCAGAGGTTTTTTACGGTTGGAGGCCAATATCGCGAAAGGAAGAAAGAAAAACTGCAAGCTAGGCCCTCTGAAACCAAGCAGAAAGTAGAAGCGAAAGGAATTCAACGTGGGCGCCTGTAGAGATCAAAGTAGGGTATACAGCCAGGCTGGTGTCGCTCTGATTTCAATGCTATTGGTTCTTGCGATCGTTACGGCGTTGTGCACGCAGATGTTGACGAAGAGCCGACTTGAACTGAAACGCTCGGAGGCGTTGATACGAACAGCTCAAACAGAGCAAATGGTGTTTTCAGGGCTGGCTTATGGCCAGGTTTTGGTTCTGAAGTACACAGAGAAAGAAACAAATCCTGGCGCAGCAAGACAGGTGAATGAGCCATCTTCGCAAAAAGAGATGGGATCAGGGTTTGAAAATCGGAGTTTAGCCCATTTGCAAATTCAAGGTGGTGCGCCGCTTCCTGAGCCGGAGGCGGGGGAGGCAAGCAGTGTGTTTGTGGGGCCTTATTGGCCATTTGCTGGAAATGCGGAAGAGTTTTCGATTTTGATCGAGGATGAGCAGGGGAAATTTAACCTGAACAATTTGGTTAATTCGAATGGCAAGGTTAATGAAGCTCAGTTGAAAGTTTTTCAACGAATATTACTGGCTTTGGAGTTGGAGCCTGAGCTGGCGCTATATATTGCGGATTGGATTGACTATGACAGGAATCCAATTGCCTATAACTCAGAAGATTTTTCCTATCTTCAAGAGGTTGTAGCGTATAGGACCGCGAACCGACCAATAAAGTACTGGAGAGAAATTATATCTGTTAAGGGTGTCAGCCAGGAAGTACTGGAACAACTACTGGCTTACGTAACCGCAATACCAGGACCAAGCAAAGTCAACGTTAACTCAGCTTCATCAGTATTACTCGAAGCGATGATCCCGGGGTTAGATGGGGAAGCCTTGCTTGAATCCCGCGATGCAAACGGGGGGTATTCCTCGGTCTCGGAATTAAGCAAGTCAACACTGACAGCTGGATTGAAAATGGATGCTAATTTGTTTTCAGTGGACAGTGCCTTCTACGCTATAACGGCCTATTGTCGATTTGACGGTTTTGAGTCCAGCTGGCAAATATTGTCCGAGCGAGTAGAGGCGAAGAAAAAAAATAAAAAGCCTCAACTTCACACTCTTTGGAAAAGGCAGCTGCCTTTTTGGGAGTTGGGTTTAACAAAAATGCAGAAAATTGTTGATTTAGAAAATGAATGACAATCAATACATAGTGTACTGGAATCTTTCAGAGGGAGAGGAGCCTCTTTATGCGCTCAGGCGTGATGGTCAATGCGTACTTTTGGATTCGCTGCCTGAATCTGCAATTAGCTGTGTCGTTGTTCTGCCGAGTGTGGCGGTTTCCAATCAATTACTCACAGTTTCTGTAAAACAATTGAAGTCAATGCATCGAGCATTTCCTTATATTCTCGAAGATGAGCTGCTTGAGTCCGTTGATTTGATGCATCATGTGTATGCTTTGAAAGCAAAGCAGGGAGAAGAAGCTGTTCTTCAAAGCATATCGATTTCTGCTGAGCTGATGGAATCAGTGCTCGGTTTTTTTCAAAGACAAAATGTGCGTGTTAATGCAATCTATGTTGATGCTGATCTGATTGAGTGTCCCGAGGAAGGGCAGGTGAATATCCTGCCCACTCCCGGAGGCGTAAACGCCCGTTTACCAGATGGCAGTTTTGTCGCGGTGGAATTGCTTGAAACCTCTGAATGGAGTGGATTACTTCGTAGGGATATCCTGAGTTCAATAAATGATGACTCCTTTCTTAGCTATCTCTCGGACCGTTTGGCTCTGGAGCATGATGCGCAAAACTTGCTCCAGGGAGATTACGCACAAAAAGACAGTGGAAAAAACTGGAAGGCTCCGCTCAAAGCGGGTTCTGCCTTGTTTGTATTGGCTTTTGTAGTTCAGTTTATCTATTGGCAGGCAAGTGCCTATGTTTTTGGAGAGCGAGCTGGAGCCCAGTTGGAAAATGCAAGAAATGAATATCGTCGCATTTTTCCGGGAGATGCGAGAATCATTGATATACGAAAACAGGCTTCGGGACATTTGAAGCGAGCCGCTCAGCCGGGTGGGAATATCGTATTGCTAGATCTCGTTTCTGTGCTTTCTGAAGTTTCCGAGGATGAGGGTTTAACACTTGTATTACAGTCTATTCGTTATGATCAAGCATCGGGGGAAACGACCGTAGTTATGCATCTTGATAGCGTGAGCCGCGCGGAAAAGCTCATGCAAGCTCTAACTGGAAAAGGAATTTCATCGAGTCTTGGGCAGGTGCGAAAAGAAGGTGATGGTGTTATTGCTCGGTTGAGAATTAAATCTTAGGAACGTATTTATGTGGACTTCTTTAACAGCAAAGTTTTACGCGCTTTCACCGCGTGACCAACGAGCAGCTATAGCAATTGGGCTTGTTCTGGTTCTTGCACTGATATATTCCCAGATTATGTTGCCAAGCTACCAGCATTATATTTCCCAAAAAAGAAATTATCAGGACCAGTTGGCTCTCAATTCCTGGTTGGCTGAAAACAGTTCGGTACTCGAACAAGTTTCTTTGTCCAGTACGGTTAAGAAAAATCGTACCGGTAAGTCTGCGGCGTTGAGCACTATATCAGAGAGTGCTAAAAAAGCAGGCATAGAATTAAACCGTATAGAGCCTCATGCAGAAAGAGTTGTTGTCGCAATTGACAAAGTATCTTTCACGGATTTGCTTGAGTGGTTGCAACTGCTCTCAGTGAAGCATGGGGTTGATATTTCTGAAGCATCTATTAATCGTATCGGTGAGAATTTGGCCTCAGCCCGTTTATCTCTTAATGGTGGTTAGGTCTTATGTTTTTTAATGGGATTCATGCTTTTGCTTCAAAAATTCATTACTTTGTAGTAATTAAATAAAAATAATGCCGGCTAAATGTTGAGCGTTTAGGATGGCTAAGGCCAAAAGAATGATAAACAGTCGTGTCTTTGCTTGACCGACTCTTAAGCAATACGTAATAATTCCGCCTCGTTGGATTTTGAGCCACAGGGTGGCGTACAGTTTTTGAACTGTACGACTTAGGGTTAGGCAGTGAAGTGGGTGTGCATAGCCTGCTTGATATGGAAATTTAAGGTGGAGCAGTGCAGTCTATTTATGGAAAAATAAGTACAGTTTTTGTACTTCTTCTCTCATGCCTATTACCTCAGAATTCACTAGCGATTACCGCGGACTTTCTAGCCCGTAGCCAGCTAAGCCCGGACGCTGATCGTGTAAGTTATCGATTTGCACTCGATCAGTGTGATAATTTGGCTCATGCCCAGTTCACGGCAGGCTCTTTTCAGCAAACGGTCGGTGTTAGTGAGTTTTCCCCCTTAAATGGTGAAATGACTTGTTACTATGACTTCGATGCAGAAGGTTCAGGTAGCACGAGTCCGAGTGTTGTCCTTAGTTACCATGATGGTAGCAGCCACAACTATGCTGAGAATTTCAGTTACGAACAGACCGCTCCCAGCCTGGAGCTGGTTTCTATTTCAGTCGCTGAAACCGATGGCGAAAGCCAATTGGTTGTTCAGGTTCGCGCGGAAGATGATACGGATTTACGTTATGTTGACTTCAATGTGGACGGCCTGCGTGCGTCTGAATTGAGGGCAAATGGCGGTATTATCTCAAAAGCCCGTGAAAAAGCGTTTGCCCGTAGCGGAAACACCCGCCTCAACTTTCCGGCGATATCCTCTGGTCTCTATACCGCGCTGATTCCCTTTAACTCTCCACTGTCTCTGGACGAAATCGATCGTGATGGTGTAGTGCTACTGTCGGTTTATGCGAGTGATGCGTCTGGCAATCAAACCAGTATCTCCTCTGTCGAGTTTACCGGAGAGAAAATCAGCGAGAAACCACTGTCCATGTCAGTGGTTCCCGACTCAATCAATTTTGGAAATATTCTCGAATCTCTGTTGATTGTGCCTAGTGTACAGTTTGAATTCCGAGGTCTTACGCCATTAAGCGGTGAGGGGACGGGTGTAAGCTATCGCTCATCCAGACCTGATTTGGTATCTGTCACCCCGGCTGGTGTCGTGTACCCTTTAGCTGAGACGCGAGGGCAGGCAGTAAGCATTTCGGTGGCCTATCCGGGGTTGGATACTCAAGAAATCCCTGTTGTGGTGGAGTTTACCAAGCAGGCTCAAAACCTTGAAGTTGATGGTCTCGACGCTTCAAACAAGTTCGTGCTGCCAAGTCTGAACACGGAATATCCGCCATTGGATGTTTATTTGGTGTTTGATGATGGTTCAAAAACCCTGTTGAACGAGCAGCTCAATCTCGAATACAGCGTATCCAATGAGGATTCCAATCTGCTTTCTGTTGGTGATGATGGCAGCTTAACAGCCAATGCCGTGATTGATGAAAGCACACCCGTGAATATTCGTGTTCGTGTCGTTCAGGAGCCGAGTGTACAAGCTGAATTTTTTATTGCTGCGGTTGATGCGGCGCCAAGTGTAGATTTTGAATTGCCAGATGAAGTGGCCGTTGATTCTGAGTTGCTGCTGGATGCAAAAGCCGAAGATGATGTGTCGATTGCATCAGTTCGCTATCTGGTAAATGGTCTACAGGTCGGAGAGCGTGTTGAAGCTCCGTTCAGCATGAATCTTTTGATATCGCAGGATTTGGGCAATCAGGCTGTAGAATTTCAGGCCATCGCCACTGATAGTCTTGGTCAGGAAACTTTTTCTCCGGTGAGGTCGGTTAATGTCCGTGACGTTTCCACGCTGGATGTCCCAACCCTGAACTTCAGCAGGCCTGCACCTAATCAACTGGTCGTAGCTGAAACCAGTATCATCATCCAGGCTGAACGAGATATGGGGTCAAGCTTCGTTGCTGGGCGGGATCACCAATCCGAAATTAAATATGTAGAATTCACTCTAGATGGCTCTGTCGTTTTCGTATCTCATTTCCCTCTGTATGAAACCCGAAAAGTTGGATTTGAGGATCATACTTTTGAATTATGGCGGTCTGTAGTTAGCGTTGGGCGTATTGCCGTAGAGCAGACAAGTTTGAGCGTGGCTGCGACTGTCTATGGCAGAAATAACGGCATTGGTAATGTCAGTGGTCAGCTCATTAAGGTTGTTCAGAACGAAAAGCCTTCTATCCGTTTCACTGGCCTGCAAAACGATAATTCTGTAGCTCGCGGTCAAAAACTGGACCTTCCGATTGTATTGGTCGACGATACCCTGCATCTAGGTGCAAAGCTGGATTTGTTAGCTAACGGTGAAGTTGTCGCAAGCTATGAAATACCTGAAGAAATTCTGGCTGATGCGAACACTTCTACAAACCGAGAACTTACAGAGACCCTCGAATATCAGGTAAGTAGCAGCGCGGATTTCGATCAGCTTTCGCTGAAGCTCAGGGCCGTGGATTTTCACGGACTTATTTCCGAGTCGGAAGAGCTTCGCCTACAGTTGAGTGCTGACCAAGCGCCAACTGTTGCAATTAGCTTTCCTGATGCATCCAGCACAGTTGTAGCTGGTTCTGTTGTGGAATTACGTGCGAATGCCGAAGATGATATCTCAATTGCAAGGGTCGATTTCTACGTCAACGATCAGTTGGTGGGAAGCGACGTTAGCGCGCCCTATAGCTTCAACTACCAAACTCCAAAGGAAATTCAGGCTAATCAGCTGCTTAACATTAAAGCGATCGCTACTGACAGTATAGGGCAGGCCGCTGAAAGTGCCGTGGTTACTGTAACACTGGGCTTTGATGAAGATGCTCCGGTTATCAATATTGTCGCGCCCGAGATTACCGGCAATACCAATGGCCAGGCGGTGGCGGACGTTGTCGAGGGCACTAATTTTCTACTGAAAGCTGCCGGATTCGACAATGTATCCGTCCGAAGTGTTCTGTTGCGGGGAGTTGCCAAGTCTAACGGTAGCTATATCGTTACCGGTAATTTGGAAGATGAGCTTAGTGGCGATGATTTTGTTCTTCAGCTCGCCTCTGAAAACGCTAAAAACTTTTCAGCAGCTCAGATTGTAAAAACACCTGATATTAATTCCGGCACCAACGAATACGCCATTGAAATTGATGTAGTAGATTTTCAAGGTAATCGCAGTACTGCTGCGATTACTATTCGTGCAGTAGGGGATGCAACGCCTCAAATCATCTCTCACAACTTGTTTCAGAGTGAATACTATACAAATGGCGTAGCTCGTTTTTCGGTTTCGGCTGAAGATGATCATTTAGTGAGCCGAATTGAGGCTGAGTTTGTTGACCGAAGTAGTGGTAATACTCTAACTCGAGTTAATCAGGACTCGAGTAATGGTCTTGTTCCTTCAAAAACCGTGAATGCCCAGTTTTCCCTCGATTTGGGTCTTTTAGGCTTAGGGAATAATAACCGGGATATTGACGTTAAATTGCTTGCCTATGATAGTTCAGATCAAGTATCGGCCGAATACAGCTTTGGAATTTCACTGCTCAAGGATGAAGACAAGCCTTTATTGGCTATTGAAAAACCTGCAATTGGAAGCAATGTTTTCGCAGGTCAGGCGTTCGATTTGCATTGGCGCGTGCAAGACAATGCTGGTTTAAAGAAACTTGGCATTTCTCAAGAAGGGAATGCGTTACTGGACCGGTCTTTGAGTGGAAATAGTCAGTCTGATTCACTGAATATTGATGTGCCTGAAGGCATCGACTCTGTCGATTTGCGTATTGAGGTGGAAGATGTTCATGGAAATATCTTGCAGCGCGACATTGCCTTTCCTGTAATCGTCAATAATCCTCCGGAAATTACTATTCATCAGCCTGGCATTGGCAGTCAGTTTATGGAGGGTGAGCTCTTCACCGTCACCGCTGTGGTCATCGATGACTTGGGTGTTGAATCCTTGCAGGTTTCCATTCAGCAGGATGGCGTTAACGCATATGTGAAAGAATACGCAGATTCTGCCTTGAGCGAGCTTATACAGGATGGCGGACATGTCTCGGTTTCATTGAGAATGCCCAACGTGGATAGCAGCAAGCCGGTTAAATTGGTATTACTTGCCCGTGATACAGCGGGTCTTGAAGGTACAGCAGAGATTGAGCTTAGTGTCGAGGCGGATACGGATGCGCCTTCGGTTATTCTGGACGTACCTGACAAACCAATTGAAGTAATGCCTGGAGACAGAGTGGCCGTCCAGGGGATTGCACAGGACAATCGTATTGTCACTGATATTGAAGTTATGCTCGAGGGTCCGGGTTCTCAGCTTCTGAAGCTGGAGTGGGAATTCTTCTCACGCAACGACCACCTGGAAAAGAAAACCGTCGCCAACCCCTTGAGTCTTGGGGAGCTGGTGCTCGAAGAGCGTTTTATTTCAGAGTTTTCTGGAAAGGTCATAATTCCTTCCAACTATAATGTTCATGCGGGCCAGGTACTGAAACTCTATGTGCAAACCCAGGATATCGCTGGAAATTCAGCTGAGTCGAACAAACTCGATGTCACCGTCCTGGCTGATGAAGAAGCTCCGGAAATTCATATCATAAGCCCGGAAGCTCTGGAGTTGGTTGTGGGTTCCGCAACCGATCTGGATGTCAATGTGTTGGATAATACACAGCTCCAATCGGTACTGATTTTTCTACAGGGATCACGTGATCAACCTATAGGCCTGACGGAAAATATCGGCAAGCGTGACTTTAACTATTCAGGTGTATTGGATATTCAAGGCAAGCAAGTTGGTGATACGGTTAGTTTGGTCGTTGAGGCAACTGACAGCTCGGGTAACAAAAATACCGAGACCAAAACCTATCAAGTTGTAGACGATAAATCACCGACGTTCACACTGGATGATGATAACAGCCAATCAGGGGCCTTGAATAAAGGTGGTTTCAGCTTCCATCGTATAATTGTCGAGGATGATTACATACCAAGCCTCTCAACGGATGGTTTTGAATATTTTAGTACCTTCAGTACATTACAGCGTAGCTCGGGAGATCAAGTTCGAGAGATAAATTCCGCGCGAGCAGCTGTGGATGGCTCCCCGGGTGGGAAAGTTTTGCCGGTTATCGACATTAACTACTCAGAAGCTGATATTGATATCGGTCTATTCATCAATGACACTCCCTACATCCAAACCGAATCGGCCCGTCTGCGTCAATGGCCATTGCCGGAGATAAAAGGGCAGTTGCGTCTACAGTTGCCAGTCAATTACAGCGCGAGTTATCAGGTTTCATTATTTTCCAGCAGTGATTGTAGCCAACTGCTTCAGGAACAGGAGTATCAGGACTTCGTTGATCTCGATACGCTCCTGGCTGGTAAAAGTGCCTATGTAGAAATTACACCTGTTGTTAAAGACGGAAGTGGCCAGGCAGTAGAGTTTTTTATCGAGAAAATACTACTCGATACATCCAGCTTTAAGCAGATTCAACGCGTACATGGTGGGCGTTCGGCTTACAGCGCCGCTGACCCGAATCGCTTGCAGGTAAGTCTCCAATTATGGGATCAAATGAGTGGCGGCCGGCGCCAGGCGACCCTGGGTGCCAGTCCTCTGAAATCTTCCAGCTCTCTGCGGAGCGTTTACAACGATATCATTGTGGTACCTGTAGACGACGGGGGACACCTGGAAGTTTATGCGCATGGTCTTGATGCTGTAGAGCGTGATCCGGCTCTAATTCAGCCCGTAGCTCGACAGCGCCTGCAATTGGATCAGGAAAATCCGAATGTCGAGCTGCTGTCACCTGCCAGCCATCAGGCGGTAGTGCCATTACAACCTTTGGATATTGATGTTCGAGTTAACGATAACAGTAGCATTCTTCGTTCGCTTAAGTTGGTGGATGTCGATGGAAATGTCTTGGCAGAGCAGGCGGGTTACTTCGGTATAGAGCCAGCCAGTGGTCTCAGCGATTACAAACTGTCCTACACTGTGCCGCGTAATCCGGCTTCGCAATTGGCTCTGCGATTGCTGGCAACTGATCACAGTGGTAATTCAATCAGCGAGGAGATTCGTTTCCCTGTTGCAGAAAATACAAGCCCTACACTCCAGATAACCGAATTCAAGAGTTATAAGGTTAATGGGATTTTCAACAATGTTATCGATAGTCCTCAACAGCTGAATTTGGGCGAGTTCTACGTTCGTACTGGTGAGTCCTTTCAGTTTGATTCCGTAATTTACGATGATGCGGGCTTATCCAAAATTGTCATTGAGCGTGTGGACCCCATTCAGGGTAATGAAGTTCTATACGAAGAAAACTTTGGTAATACGTGCCCAGAAATTCAACCGCTGAGAAAAGAATTGTCCACCGAGCTGGTTTTCCAGCAATACGAGGCCACTCAATTCCGGATTCGAGTGGAAGACAATTTTGGCAATGTCAGTAATCGCGAATTCGTTGTTAGTCCGGTGCAGAATCTTCGCCCACTGGTTCGAATTCTGACGCCTAGAGATCAGCAATCCATTGTGTCTGGAAGTTTCCAGATTAAAGTCGGCGTTGCGCTCACTGATGACCGAGTTGTTCCATACGATGGCCTTAGTGTGTCGGCTGGAGGTATTCAGCTAATAGAACTAACCCGCAGAGATGGATTATCCCCTGAAGATGTAGATGATGTTGCGCTGGTTGCGGCCTATGACAGTATGTATGCGCAGTATCTCAACGAATACTCGGAATCGCTCGCACGTGAATATGGCTTGATGAACAGCCCCAATGCTTTGGTGCGCGAATATGTGTTGGAATTGCCTCAAGCGGCAATCAGTGGGACCGAGCAAATCGAACTCAATGTTCAGGTGAGAGACTCTGATGGTAGTGTTGGCAACCATGTTATCAATCTGAACATTGTTCCCGATGATATTAATCCTGAGGTTGTGCTGCACAAACCGGGTGCGGGCTCTTCAGCCGTGGAAGGGGCGGCGCTGGAACTGATGTTCAGTGCCTACGATAATTCCAAAGTTTCCTCTATTGAACTCTATCAGAGTTACGGTGCGCGCCTCCACGATGGCAACTATGTGCAGCTTGATTACGGAAGTCCATTGCGGATTGTTGATAATATCGAGCGACGAGATTTCAATGTCATCACCACTCAAAATATTGATACTCCTGAGTTTGCGCAGGCCGTCGACATTGATACCTTCAGTGAGATTCAGGGGCGTATCGATGGTAGCCAGGCGGGGGATGATTTTTTTGTTTGGTTTAAGTTAGTTGCCCGCGATGAGGCTGGAAATACAAAAACTCGAGAGTTGAGTTTTCCGATTAGTGTAGACCAGCAACCGGTTGTTGATATTCGCTCTCCAATTCAGGGTGAAAATATTGTTGAATTGGATCGTCTGGCGGTTAATGTTGATGCATTTGATGATATTGCCATTGAGACCGTAACACTTGTGGCCACTCATCCACAGTTGGGAGAAATATACAGCCGTATTCTGCGTCAGGCACCCTACACATTTATTGTGGATGTGCCTGCTTTTGATGCTTCCAATTCCGCCAATAATCAACTGCAGCTGCAAGTACGGGCTCAAGATACTTTTAACAATGGCCAGCAGGTGGCTACGGAAAGTATGACCCTGAATATTGTCGAGGATACCCCACCCGTAGTTTCGATTTCCAAGCCGGACAATGAAAGTCGTGTGCTGGAAGGAGAAGTGGTATTGATTCAGGTCGCGGCTGTTGATGATATCGGCCTGGAAAGCGTGAGTCTGAATGTCAGTGGCTTGCCTGGTGGACAGAAAAGCTATGTCGATACCAGCTTCCCCTATGAATTTGGTCTCGAAATTCCTTATGGAATGGCAGGAAAGTCTATTGAACTGAGTTCGAGCGCTGTTGAGCTTCGATATCACGGTGATGCCCGCGTATCTATTACCACTAGCCCGACTCGCCTGATTGTGGGCAAAGACGATGTTGCTCCAACCATTAAGATTGATTTGCCCAAAGCTTCCGGAGCATTTGCTGCTGAAAACCGATCTTTACCATTTTCTGTTGTCGTAGAAGACAACGTCGAAGTTGGTGCGGTAAAACTCAAACTCTTTGCCGACATCAACGGTAATGGAACCTTTGAGGCAAGCGAAGAGCAAACTTCCCGAATATTTTTCCGTGGTCCTTTTGCCGGAACCATTCCTTTACGTTCCATTAAGGATTATCTGGGTACAGACACGACTAAAACAGAGTTGGCGATGAGTCTGGTGATAGAAGCACTGGACGGCGCTGGTAATGTCAGTGTCGAGCGTCGGGCGGTAACTTTACGCCCTAATCAGCCGCCAATTGTCGATGGTATCAATATACTCGATATCGAAGGTTTCAGTCTGGGATCGACGATTACAGAAATTACCGAAGGTCGAGATATTCTGGTAAACGTTTCGGCGACAGATGCTGAATCCGGTGTTGATTCTGTCGATCTTCTGTGGGCATATGGCGAGCCCGATAAGCTTAACTATACAAAGTTGAGTCGTGATAATGTGGCGCCATACCAATTCACCGTCGCTGTTCCAGAAGCACCCGGGCAGGTAATCAGCTTTAAAGCGATTGCAACGGACATTGATGGCTTTAGCTCATCCGAGTCAGCAGCGTTGACGATGACTATAGCCAATGACAAACCGCCACAGGCTCAAATTATTTCGCCCGCTAACGACGAAACCGCTATCGTCGATGGTCAGTCCTTCGATGTCATTGTGGAAGCTATCGATGATTTGGGGCGCCGCGGTATTGATCGAGTCGTGTTCTACGTCAACAATGAAGTCGTAGAAACGGTCACCAATTCTCAAAATACCCCTGAAGGTGGGGCTAATCTGCAGAATCAGTACAAAATCAATGTGATTGCTCCTCAGGGGGCGAAAGGCTTGGCCTTGCATGCTGTTGTATTTGACGTGAAAGGGCACAGTACGAAGACTCAGGTTGTACGTGTGGGTGTCGTTGAAGATACCGTCAAACCCAAACTGTCAGTCTTGAGCCCGATTGATAATGCAATTGCAACAGCTGCCGAAACGATGCTTCTTGGTCTGGAGGTGACGGATATTGGTTCCGATATTGGTCGAACCGTATATGCCAATCTTGATCGTCAGTTCCGAAACCCGGCCGGTGAGTGGGAGTCTATTTACGAGACACGTGTTGAACTTCAACGCGATGATAATAGTCCTACACGTCCCGATCTTCCGCTAAGCAATGCTGATGATTTCCGTTACATATATTGGGCACGTTTTGCGGATGGCAATATCCTTCGTCGTGGACAGGGAACCAATGAGAGGGTACTGCTGACCTATCAAGTGGAAACTGAAAACCACGATGTAGAAGAATCTGTGCGATTGGAAATTGGTCTGCCGCTGGCAGAGCGATACTTCCTGTTGCCCGATGAGCCGTCCGAAGACAGCCGTTCTCTAGCGAATAAAGTTTACTACAGCGCAGTTGATCGCTTCATTGATCAAGACAGAGCAGCGGCGATGGTTGCTGCATGGTCGACCCTAAATCCAATGAACCTGGAAGCTGGTTCAAAGGGTACAAGCAGTGCTTCAGGGAACGCCAAAAGTGGTCTTTTCTTCCCTGAACAGCAGGATGAGGTCAGTGGTTCGGGTAATATCAAATATCTGTATTCCGATGTTCTGCTGAACGGGGGTGAAGTTTTCACCGGCACAATCAGTGAACTGAGTGCAGGTGCTGATTTCATTCTTGCTGGTAAGTCTGCGGTTGATACGCTCAGTGGTCCGAGTGGAAACAATTTTTCTCAAACATTAATTAACAACATCGAAAGTAATGTCCAGACAGGGCGGGTATACAGCAATGATACTGAAGCTGAACTGTTAATTTTCAGTTCGAAGAGTGACCCGCGCCATCCAGGGCTACCCTATTCATTATCTGGACGAATTGCATTGCCGTTCCCGGATGTTTATGGTCTCCACAGTGCTGGCCAGTTGGCCTTTGTGGCGAATGGCTTGGGTGGGGTTCAAGTCTTTAATATCTCCGAACTGGAATCCCCCTACAAAGCTTCCTTTATTCAAACAACTGGTCTTGCCCGTGACGTTGTCGTCGACGGTCGATTTGCGTATATCGCTGCTTCGGAAGAAGGACTGGTAATTGCTGATGTCAGCGATCCAGCGATGCCGATTGTAGCCAAACTCGATACGTTCGGAATTGCCAATCGACTGACCATTAAAGCGGGTGTTGTTTATCTCACCGATATGGCCGGGGATACTCAAAACTCACAGCTAAACATCATTGACATTCGTGACCCGTACCAACCAAAGCTGTTAAATACTGTTGCTTTAACGCCAGCACGCAAAGATCTGTTGGCGGGCGGTAGTTATGATGTTTCCGTATTAGGTAACCAGGCTTTTGTTTCAGTTCATTATTCCAATGCTGAAGGAAAGGCGGTTCAGGGGATTGTAGAGATCATTGATCTTCCGAGCCTTGAAGAAGTGGGACTTGATGCGACGATTCCGGTGATCACTCATCCTGAAGCCAGCAATCAAGACCCGGGCAGCCGCGGCTTCTCTGTCGTTCGCGGTGGTATTCACGTGGCAGCAGGCACGCAAGGTCTCGCTCGCGTCACTTTGCCGAGTCTTACGATCTTATCGACGTCCCCGAAATCCGGTGCAAGAGATTTAAACAGCCAGATTGCTAGTGTTGATATTGAAATGTCTTCCGCTTTGCCTGCAGATATTGATATTCCGGCCTATGTCCGAGTGACGGTATCTGATCCTTTGATCGGAGAAGACGTCAGTGATCGCTTTGCAATGTCACTGACGCAACCTGCAGGTATCGACAGCAATCGTAATATCAGTCTAGTGCCCGATTCAGAATTCAGTTTTGCTGCGAATACGGAATACTTTGTTGAAATTGCTGACGGTCTGACGGCTTTGAATGGGCAGACTCTGCCACGTAGCTACAGTTTCAGCTTTTCGACTTCCCGAGCGGGCGCTGAAGCGGCGCCAATTATCGAAAGCATCACGCCAAACGCTGGCGGTATTGAAGGTGGCACTGAAATTGTAGTGAGTGGTGAGCACTTCGGTGAAGGTGCTGAACTCTTTATTGGCAAACAGAAAGCTGTAATCAGTTCAATTGAGCTGGCGGATTCTGAACAGCCTTATGATCGAATTCATGCTACCACTGTTGCCAATGTGGCTGGCCCAGCGAGTGTTATGGTACGTAACCGTCATGGCCTTGAAACAGAATTGATCGGTGGCTTCAACTATATTCAGACCCTACAGCTGTCGTTTGTAAATCCGGCCGTTGTTAAAATTGATGGCCAGGACACTGTGGTTGAGTTAACTGGCTATGGTTTTTCCAATCAGACCTCGATTAAAGCGTGGCGGGAAACTCACCCGGACGACATTCGTGAATACAGTGTTGATGGGGAAGCATTGACTCTCCTGAGCGCCCAAAAAATGCGTTGGCGCATTCCAAACTTCAACGATTACCGAGGTTTTCTGAATGTAGAACTCAATGATGAGTTGGGACGTGTGTATTATGCGCACAATGCACTGTTCTACGGTAAGTTGAGTGTGAACGGTGTCATTGAAGCAACCGCACCACTTGGAGCAAGCGGTGCAGGTGACTATATTCCTGACGCTGGCAAACTGCCACCAGGCAAAATTGTAGCGACGGCGGCTGATCCAGACCAAAATTTGTTTTATGTCCTGGGTGCTGGCTACAGTGATCAACAAAAGTTTGAAGTTAATCCAGATGTCGAATACAACTCTTTGGAGGAATTTCGACAGTTTGCTGCCCCGGGCTGGATTTCTCTGGTTGCTTATCAGCCTGGTGATTTGGAAAATGCCGCTCCGATGCACGGACTTGGATATTTCAACTTGCCTCAGGATGTCGTTCCTCAATCTATGGCTCTAGAGGGAGAGCACTTTTATTTGAGCGCGGGTGGTCACGGCTATTCACGTATCGATACGGAATTTGAAGATCGTCGTATGATATTTGTATACGAACGAGAGGATCGTGATCTTGCATCACAAGGAAATCCGGGAGTAGGGCGCGATCGAAATTATATCTATGCACTGGAACTGAATTTCAGTGTGGCCCCCGAACTTATGGTGGCGAAGGACAATATTCTTGTTGTTTCCCAAAAGCTCTCTCGAGCGGTCCCTGGTGAGGGCGTCGCCGTCATCAGTATTGCCGACCCAAGCCGTCCTACTGTTGTAAAAACTTTGAGTACGGCGGTTATCGCGGGAGAGACTGTTCAACTGAAACCCAGTTATGTTGACATTATCGGTTCCAGTTTGCATGTTGGCACCGAATCCGGCACGGTCGTATTTGATTTGTCAAAACCAAGTATTCCGCAAATCAATGATCATGGAGTGAGCGGATCTGCCGAGCGCGGCAACAATTGGATCTTCTCATTGAGCGGGAAAACTCTCCGCAGTTTCGGTATTCGCGGGGAAAGCGATACTGAGCTGCTTGGTAGTTATAGTGACAATGGGCTGACGCTTCCTGGCCATAAAACCGCCATCGCGGCGGCCAGTAGTCTGTCAGCTTATGCGACATTCAAATCCAATTTAAATTCTCCACCCGATAGCTATATTGGGGTATTGGATGCGGGGCAACCGGATAATCTGCGTCTGTTGGATGCGGTTAAATTGCCCGACTATGCGAAGACAAGTACTCGCAACCTCCAGTTAAATGGCGATGGGATTCTGAACGGCTTTACGGAAGGAGCAGTTGGAAATCCTGGATTAAGCTCCAAACTCTTGCTGATCGATACTGAAATACTCGATATCACTAATAGCCAGCCTTATAACGGCGAGGCCAATGTTTCTCCAGATGCAGAAATTGTGTTGCAGTTTAATCGTCCACTGGCGATTCCGGCAGGTGAGACTGCGGCAGCGTATCTGTCTCGTTACCTGGCTCTGGTCCATGACGATGGTACGGCAAATGGGCAGGTTCAGGCGATCAACATCAGTTACGATGAAGGCTCTCCAAAAACGATTCGACTGCAGGCAAATTCACAACTGCAGGGCAGTGAAAACTATTATATTCAATTGAAAGATGAAGCAGGTAGCCGTCGCAGTCTGGGCTTGCTGGATCATCGAATTTATTTCAGTACCGCGGTGTCTGCAGGCCTCAAACCGGAAATTCAGGAAATTCAACCTCAGCAATTGCCAACCGCCGGTGGACAAATCAATGTGTTGGTTAAAAATGCGAATAATCCAGCATTTACCATAGCGGGTGAAGCGGTTTCTATTGCCAGCCAATTGCAGACCAATCCCGAAGAAATTCGCTTTACATTGGATGTGGGTGAAAATCTGGCCGGCTTGGCAGAGCTTGAGATTATTAATCAAAATGGTATGACTGACCGAGAGCTGGGGGCATTGCAGTTTGTTGAACCTATGGTTCTTAACAGCATTTCTCCAAATAGTGGCTCTGTGAATGGCGGCACTGAAGTTATATTCAGTGGTCGAGGGTTTGGTTCCGATTCTACGCGCTTGTCTGTGTATTTTGGAGATCTTGCCGTACCGTCAGAGAATATACGAGTTCTTGATGCTCAAACGGTGAAGGTCATTACACCCGCAGGCCGAGTGGGTACCGTTGATGTACGCCTGAGTGTGAGTGGTGGATTGAGCTCTACCCTTGAACAGGCCTTTAGCTATGAGCAGGCTGTGGACGCCAACATCCGGGGTGGTGGGCGTGAGCATATTTATGATTTGGACCTCGATCCGACCGCGACCTTTGTGCTTGCTGCAAAAGGCCAGGACGGCATTCTAATTTATGATATAAACCCGGCCAAATACCTGAATGGCCAGGACGCCGGTGATGGCGCAGAGATCGATCCTTCTGTATTAAAGCAGTTGATTGATGCGGATGGGGACGGAACCGACGATCGAGTGCTGGCAGAAATTGATCTGCCAGAAAGCTATGGAGCCTATGGAGTCGAGTTCTATTTTGAACGCTCACTGGACAGGGCGTTTGTAACCGCGAGCAATGGTTCTGAAGCGGCTCTGTTCATTTTGTCCTTGAATTCAGCGGATTTAAGTAAGTCCCATGTTGTTAAACAGATTGCACTCCCGTCGACGCTTGCCAAAGGTATAACCGCGCAAAGTAATGAAATTGCTATTGCAATGGGCGAGGCAGGCTTTGGAATAGTCGATAGTTATTTGCAAAACAAAGCGTATCTCAGTAGTCGTTTTACGTTGCCAAATCAGCAGCAAGCTCTCGACGTTGTCGCTTTGCCCGCCGAAAACGGAAAGTCTCGATATTTACTTCTAGCCGGACAATTCGATCCTCAAACCAATCGACTGTTGAATCCTGAGGATCTGGATAGCGGTGGTTTGTATTTACTGGAGAACAGTGCAGAGAAGGGCATCGAACTCCTGTCAAGCCTGCCATTGCCAGGCCTGAAACTTGCAAAAGAGGGTGGTAACTTTTTTGTCGCCAGTGGCGAGGCAGGCTTGTCTGCGGTTACTCTGGGTAGCGACGGAGAGCTTCAGTTGCTGTCTCGTGTGAGTTTTGATACTCATGTCTATGACGTTGATGTGAAAGGTGGAATCGCTTATCTCGCTCTTGGAACAGGAGGTGTGGCCAGCGTCGATGTCTCCAATCCGTCGAATCCAATTGTCGGTACCGGGCTGCAAGTTGAAGCGGCGGGGCACTATGATGCCGTATTACTGACCGATTTTTCAGTGGTAACCGGTGGGTTGAGCAGCGATGGTCGACAGGGTTTCTTGCAAACCTCGGACTCTCTCGCTCTGACAGTAAGCAGCGTGCTGCCTGATGACGGTTACGTCTACAAAGATCAGGCCGGCGCTATTATCACTCTCAGGTTTAATAAAGAGATTGATGTCTATCCTGACAATACTGATAAGTTCAAGTTAATAAATGAAAGCGGCTCAGTTGTCGAGACCAGCGTTAGCATTGAGAACAATGATGCTAAAATTCGGATTACCTCACCCAACGTGTTATCTAATGGCGACGTTTTGCGCCTGCGCGCTGAAGCTGGAATTGCCAGTGCCAAAGCGATTAACGATGGTTATAGCGTACTGTTTGAACTTCAACAGGACCGGGAATTTACTTTTGAGTATCAGGCGAATCGAGGAGATAAGCCGGAACTCAATACAGTAGTGCCTCGTCGTTTAGAACTGGGCATCCAGACACAAATTAGTGTAACGGCGCGTAATGCCAGCGCTAACGCAGAGCGACTACGCCTGTTTATTGGTGGTCTTGAAGCGACTATCCAATCTGTAATTGATGATGATACCGAACAAGGCAGTATTATTATCGAAGCACTGGCTCCGGCAATAAGTATTGCAGGTCAATTTGATGTTGAACTGCACAGTCTCTCCCGTGGCGTATGGCGTAAGTCTTTGCTTAAAGGTGGGGTTGCTGTTGATGGCTCACTCAAGGTGGAGTCCATCAGTCCAATCTGGGGGCCTGTAGATAGCGAAACCCAATACACGGTTATCGGTTCGGGCTTTGAACCTGGTCATTCTCTGGGGAATGGTATTAAAGCCAGTATCGGCGGTATTCCTGTCTCTGCACTTGAGGTTATTTCTCCCAGCGAAATGCTGATTACTGTAAGTGGCGGTGCTCCGGGATTAAAGGATCTCGTGATCGAAAACCGTTATGGTCGAGAGGTGCGGGTTGAAAATGCAGTTGGGTATGGCTTGCGAACCTTGTCCGAGGCTCAAGTCAATGGCCTTAATCCTCAAAGCATAGTAGTAGAGCAAGAAGACGGGGTGGCGCTGGCCGATGCGGGCTTATTTTCAACCTTGTTCTCAAGTAGCAGCCAAAATGACAGTGGTATTCCAAGTGGCGACTCATCTGGACAGGAAACCCCGGATGCGGATTCTATATCCGAGTTGCTTGGAGGCGGTGCGTCCATTGATCCTCTGATTGTCAGCAGCTTCGATATTCAAGATGGCGACCAAACGCTATTAGTAGGGGGCGCTTCAACTTTGCCGAGCGGTTCCTCCGGGCGTGTCGATTTGTTAACACACCAAAACTTCCTTGAGCTGGATATGAAACGGGCAGCGTCTGGCCTGTCGGAACAAGAGAAAATAGAATTCAGCGAGTTGGAGGGGCGAGGACTTCCAACGGCCACCGATTCATTGGGACTCGAACTTTTCTCGTACACCAAAAACAACACTGATCACAAAGCTCTGTTGGTTGCCAATGGTGTTGGCGGGGTTGCCATGTTGAACCTTGATGACTCTCAAGGTATGCAAGTGGTTTCTCGTGAACTGCAGGCTTACCAGGGCGATGTGACCTATGGCATTGAAGTTGTCGGGCGAGCTGTACTGGCCTCTACATTCGGGGGTGCCGGTGAGCGTCCTTTGTTTAGTGATCCTCCTCCACCCAAGTGTGAGCCGAGCGCTGGTATGGGATCAACGAATGCTGGACGCATTAAGCTCTTAAGCTACCTATCCCCTGAAGACCCTGTCGATCTGGGGGCCATACAAGGGGTATCCGGGGCTGCTCGCTTGCGTGCGCACAATGATTGGTTATTCGGTGTGGGTGGCGTGAACGATACAGGCTGGCCCGAGATTTGCCCGTTCGACTTGAGGACAGCAGGCGCTTCGCGTTTGCCTCCTGCACCGGACAGTGGCGGCGTTGTGCTGGGTGTTGTTAATGCTTACAACACCTTCGATCCACAATTGAGTCGCAAGTTTGAATTTGAAGGTAATCCGAAAGACATTGCGTTCTACGGTGATTTTGCGATTGTCTCTATTGAAAACTTTGGCTTGAGAATCTTTAACCTCAAGCGTGAAGAACAGACCGCTGCTGTTGATTTCAGCAACATTATCAGTCGCACACCAAAATTGAGCAGTCTCAAGGTAGTGGGCAACTTACTGTTAGTGTCGGCAGGTAGTGCCGGACTTATGGTCTTTGATATCAGTGAGCCACTTTCGCCTGTCATTATTTCCGCGGGTACCGCAGAAGTGGTAAACGATCTGGATATCTTTAAGGGACGATTATTGGCAGCATCGCGTCGCGGTGTTGTGCAGTTGGAATTACCTCATTCTCTGGTGCTGAAGGCTTCCCATGTTGAAGGTGACAAGATCGGTGCTGCTGAAAGCATTGTTCTGACCTTTAATGAACCCGTAACTGTTGACTCGGTTACTGATGTCAGTAATTGGGTAATTACTGATGACGAAGGCAACGCGGTCAGTGGTTTAAATATCACGGCGGTTGATGATGCCGACAATCAGCTCAATTCGGTTGAGCTAAGTTTCGACAGGGAGGCGGGCAAGACTTACCGTGTTCAGCTAAAAGATCTGCGTAATTTACGTGGTAGCGGTTTGTGGCGTCCATTCCAGATGAACTTGACGGCAGCGGATACAGGCGCAGTCCGCCCAGTGATTGAGGGTTTTGCAGAACCGACTTATCGCTTCGGTGAGAGTCGAGACCTGATTATTGATGGCAGCGGCTTGCGTAACGATCCGGCAGTCAAGGTGCGGATAGACAATCGAGAAGTCAGCTATGAGTACGTTGATGAAAATACTCTGCGTATTCCAGCGGTAACCGTAGAACTTCTCGGATTGAATGCAGGAGCTCATCATTTGCAGATCAGTGATTCCGGTCTCGTTGCAAATCAGTTGGGTGCCCTGGTAGTGGCTGAGGCGATGACTGATGCCAGTTTTGATCTGTCGCGGGAGTCAGGTTCAAGTGAGGGTGGCCCTGTTGTCAGTATTACAAGTCAGTCCAAAGTTTTCCTCCCTGGAGCCAAAATCATATTGCGCTCTTTCAGTGGCAAAGAGATTCGTACCCAGGAAATCCAGGCTGGGAATTACCTCTACAACTTGCGTGATGACGTGCGCAGTATGCAGCGAATGGATTTCCGTCTTCCCGCAGTAACCGAGCCTGAGCTTTATGAAGTTTTGGTCACTCAGTCCGGTCTTGAGCATAAAGTTGGCGAGTTTTCATTCCAATTGAGGGAAGGCCGAGGTATCGAGCTCCCTAATTATCCTCCACAACGTATCGGGGCATTGGGTAGTCGGAATGAAGAACTGTATGTCGGTGTTGATTTGGGTGGAGTTCAGGACTCGGCCTCAGCGATACCTTATGGTTTGGAAATTTTTGATGCCGCCATATGGGATCGACCTGTTCGCTTGGGGCAACTTGCTACCAATGCTCCGGTCAATGGTTTGGCTCTGGTAGACGATAGCGTTTATTTAGCGGCTGACAGTGCCGGTGTATTGCAGGTTGATGTTCGTGATCGAGCCAAGCCTTATGTGGTGAAGCAACTGGAAATTCCTGGCAACCGTGTTATGGATGTTGCGTTTAATGCCGCTGAACATGTTCTGGCGGTAGCGATCGACAATGGCCAGGGCGGCAGCTTTATTCGATTTATTGATGTGCTCGATCCTGAATTGGATGCGGCAACACAGTATTCAACGTTGAATTTAAATCGCAGTGAGCTTTCAGGCAGCGTCGTAGATATTGATTGGCTGGGGCAGCGTTTGTATGTATTGCTGCAACGTGCAGATACACTTGAACTTCTGACATATCATGATGTGGCCAATGCCAATTTTGAACGCCAGGTTATTGAGCGTGCATCGGTACAAGCTGATCAGCGACCATCTTTTGAGGTGTATTACGGACAGATTCTGATTTCTACCGGCGCGGAATACTTGATTCTACGAGAAGACGGGCAGAGTGGGTTTTATGAGACCACTTATTGGCAGGAAGCTCAGGAGTACTACAGTGAAATCGCCTCTATATCCGGTCGCGTGTTCGCTGCAGTTGAAAGTGGTCTACAGGAAGTGGGGAATGGTCAGCTGGTTCTAACGTCGACCAGTAACTTCAGTGCCGGAATCAGCAGTGGCGAATCCATACAATTTGCCTTTAACCAGTTACTTAATACCGACCAGCTTCTGCCGGGGCAAGGTGTACGCTTAGAAACTGCTGCAGGTGATGTCGTGGATCCTGCAAATTATGAACTTGTTGCAGTGAATACACTTGGTGGTGCTCAGGTAGAAGTTCGCCTGTTGCCGGGTTACAGCTACGAGGGTGGATTGCGTATCTTCCTTGAGCCTTCAATTGCGACCTTAAGCGGTCAGGTGCTGGATCGTGAGATTAGTTTTGATTTTGATCGCAGTCTCAAACAAAGACCTGAAATTAATTCGGTAGTTCGTTTCTCCGACGATACTGAATACAGCGAACATTTCCATGCAGATGGCACTGAAACGGCCCGAGTCAAAGGCAATGGCTTCGGTCAGGATCCTGCGGCTTTGAATATCCGAGTGGCTAATGTACTGGTATCGGCAGCTGATATTCTCAGTGTTGATGAGCAACTGCTGAGCTTCCGTGTACCCGATCTCAAATTGGGTAATGACGCCGTAGCTCTGTCTTTGAGTATTGAGCGTGAAGGGTTGAGCAGTACAGCACATGGTGCGATGATTCGCCTGCCTAAACTCGCCCTGGAAACCTTAACGCCGGATTCCGGCCCACCAGAGGGTGGTGGCCTTGTTGATATATATGGCCGTGGTTTCGATGCCAGCACTCAAATCAGTTTTGGTTCGCAAATAGCAGGTGATGTTCGTCTGCTGAGTGAAAACCATCTTCAGGTTCGCGTGCCCTCGGGAGAGCTGGGGAGAGTGGATGTCAGCGCAACATCACAGCTGTTTGCTGATGAAACTGCGACACTGGGTTCTGCCTATTTCTACACAGAAAAGCAAATCGGTACCGTTGATTTGCCTCGTGATAATGCGGCACCCATTAGTGCTTTGGCTTTGAGTGACCAAGTACTCTACGCCGTTACCGGGGGTAGTTATCCCGTGGTTAACGAGCAGGGTAGAGTGTTGAGCACATCAACCAGCGTCGATGCGCAGTTGGTCCTGAGTGACGTGTCCGATCCATTGCGACCAGAACTGCTGTTCCGGGATTTGGCAGGCAAACAATTGCCATACCATTTCCGTAGCACAATTAATCCTGAAGGGTTCAGAGACATCGAACTGGACGGCAAGCATCTTTATCTCGTAGGTGGGGATCGTCTATATCACTTCGATATCACCTTGCCGAGTGACCCAAGTTTGCTGCGTGAATATCGCCTCAACGATCAACTTCATGACGTAACGGCCAAAGGTGGTTTGTTGTATGTCGCTGGCGAGAAAGGTGTTTACGCTTATCGGGTTGGCCCTGACCTGGATCTACAGCGTTTAATTGTAATGGATACCACTAAGCTGGGTGGCAAACCGAGCAAGCTTGCGCTCTCTGATGAACTGCTATGGGTTGCATTGGCTGAAGCCAGGAAAGTTGTATCAATTGAATTGCGCAGCGGCCTCTACAATATTGAACACAATATTGCAGCGTTGGATAGCAGTGCTAACAGCTATCGCCCTGAAGATATTCTGGTTCATCAAGATAAACTGTTGGTGTCCACTGGCGAGGGCGCCTCGGTACAAGTTTATCAACTGGGTGATGTTGCCAATAACGCTCGTGCTGAGTTGAGCTTGTTGATTCTGCGCCAGGATGGTGAAGTCTTTGCTGGTGACTTGGCGATTCAGGGGCAAGACCTTTACGTTGCCGCTGGGCAGGGAGATCTGCAATTGTTTGACATCTCTACCTGGTTGGCGGGAGATTTCAGGCAAGGTTTGGCGCTGAAACAATACTATTCTCTGACTGGTTCTGCCGAGGCGGTTGTACTGGCCGATAAGAGTTTTTATGTTGGTAGTGCCTATATTTATGCCGATGGAGAGCCTGCCGAAAATCCGGTATCTGTTGACGCTCATATTGGCGGATTGGGCGGTGGTTTAAACACCTTTGAGCCGAAAGGGCTGGCGGTGATTGAGCAGTTGCCAGTGTCGGGTGCGTACCTGCCTGTCGATGGAGCGATTGAAATTCAGTTCAACCGAATTCTCGACAATAGCCAACTGGCATTGATCGACAGTAGTTTGTTGATCCTTACCCAGGCAGGGCAGCGTGTCGAAGGTTTGAGTTCAGTAAGCACCAATAACGCGGGTTCTCGAATTCGATTCAAACCCACAACTGAACTTGATGCTGAAAAAGTTTACCAACTCACACTCAGTGGAGCCTTGAAAGATATTCATGGCAATTTGCTGGGTGAAGATTATCGCTTTGGCTTTACAGCAAGCGCTCACCGTCAACCGGAAGCGAAGCAGCTGCAACCGAATGCAGGCACTTGGCGTGGTGGAAGTCGCATCACGGTATTGGGTAGCGAACTGGCGAATGTCGATACGATTTGGTTAGGCGATAATTCCATTGCGGCCAGTGAGTTTGCGGTTCACAAGGATTCTGAAATTCAGTTTGATACGCCTGCTTTATCGGTAAGTCCTACAGGAAATTTGAGTGTTGGTCTGCGCCTGAGTGCTGGGGCGATGAACCAGTTTATGCCGTTGGCCTTTACCTATGTCGCTGATCCTGAAATTCAGGAAATCGGAGAATATTCCCGGGATAATGAATCCGTACTTGAGCAAGTCAAAAGCTTTGAATTCAACGGCAATCAACGAATCGGCATCCGAGGTTTGGGCTTGGGCGTAGAAACCCGAATTCAAATCAATGGTCGCCCAGCCAGCGGGGTGGAGTATCACAATGACAGTCTGATCAGTTTTGATCTACCGAGAGATACGATCGGTACTTTGACGATCAGTCTGAGCAACTTGCCAAGTGGTAATGATCGTATTGAGAACACTCAATTGACAGTTGTTCTTGGCTCGAAGATTGGTCGTCCGGGTATTCATCAGATAAGCCGAGATGGCTCAATTCTGGCTATGTCTTCGACGAACTCTGTATCCCTGTTCAGTCAAATTGAAGCAGGATTGCCGACGTTACTGTCGCAGATTCCACAATCTGGAACGGTAGGCGCCGTGTCGATTTCAGAGGGCTATCTGGTCGTCGCCGATGGCGCCGGTGACCAATTGCGTGTCTATGATATTGCGAACGTTTATTCACCTCAGGAAATCAATCAATTCGATTTGCCTGAAGCAGCAAGTCTGGACGATCTTGTGCTGCAAGGTCAGACAATATTGGTACGTACTCAAAATGATGTTTACGCCGCACACGTTAAAGCGGGGGACTTTGTTCGTATCGAAACCGGTTCAGCCATTGTTGATTTGGTCGCTGATAAACAACACGCCTATATGTTGTATGGTGATCGACTTGAGGTGCGCAGCCTGGAGCAACCTGAAACCGTTGCAGCCACTCACAATCACAGCCTCAGCTCAGCGAGTAATATTGTGCTCGATCAACAGCGTGCGTTGATTTACAGCGCGAGCGGATTTGAGCTTCTGACCTTGTCCCGGATTCGCAGTCAGCAGCAATTGCCGCTACTTGGAAGTTATACTGGGGTCATCGAAGAGCTTACCTTTGAGGGAGAGCTTCTGGCTCTGTACAAAGAAAATGAGCTGCGTTTATTTGATATCAATCTTGCGTCAGGTTCGGTTATAGAATTAGCGGAACTGAGCGAAGTCGACATAAAACAATACACTCCTGACAACTTATCGTTGAGTAATGGAACGCTTTCCTGGATTGATAGTGAGAGAAGCTATCGCTTCGCGAATGTTCCTTTTGCGAACGTCGTAAGAGTACTTCCTGAACAGGGCATTGCATCGGCTAATGCGTCTGTTGCTCTGAACTTTAGTGGATCATCCGAATCCTGGGAAGGGGTGACATTAGGGCTCAAGGATCTTGAGTCAAATAGCGATATCAGCGGTGTAACGTCACTATTGGGCTCTCGCTTGAGCTTCCAGCGAGTTGACGGAAATTACATCGAAGGCCGTGATTATCAAATCAATTTATTGAACGAACCACAGCAAGCTTTGGTGGGAGCGAATGTAAGCTTTGATTTGCCTTGGGATATTTCCGCTCAAGCATTGTTCGGGGCCGTGAAATTCGAAGTGTACGATATTTCTCCAAATCTGATCTTAATTGACAGTAGTCACGATATCAGTGTGACGGGAGATATGCTGGAGAACATCACAGAAGTTTATCTGAACGGCACTCAGCTGGCGGCTCAGCAGTGGCGTTACGACGAGCAGAATAAAACCATTGTGTTGAGCTTGTCTGTGTCGGAGCAAGGCGACTATTCAGTGCGTTTCCGCTCGCCCTATCATGAGCAAACATTGCTTGGAGCTATTGTCGCTCAGGCACCTCTGGGCGCCATTCAGGCAACGACGGATAATTCTGCAGCAAATAATCTGCTGAGTGATACCGGGGGTGATACGATTGTCATCGCCGGGGAAGGGCTGGGTAAGGACCTCGTGGTTTATATGGTACCTTCCGGTTTTGAAAGCGGATACACACAAGCCGATAGACTGAATGGTGACTTTAGCAATAATCAATATACGGCGAGTTCTCCAGCCGTAGAACATGATCAGCTGTACTCTCTGATTTTGATTCGTGAGGATTCTGGCCAGGAAATTGTCTTGCAGGATGTCTTGACCGGTGTCGACGATACTTCCCCGATTCTGGAAGAACAGCAGCTCATGTCTCGCACTCGAAACCTGGTGCTGGAATTTGATGAGCCGGTTGTCGCAACAGCGATGTCCGTCCAGGAAGAAATTCTGGACTACAGCGGTAGCGCATCGGTTGATGTCAGTACACAGTTTGATCTCGTTCAGACTCAGGAGAAACTTGAACTCAAACTGCTTCCTGGATTTGAGTTGCGTAGCAATCGCCGCTACACCATTACGATAGAAGGTATTGCGGATGAGCGCGGCAATCAGCCAACTGAAACGCAAACATTGAGTGCCGGAGCCTTTACTCAGGTTCTGAATACCGAAGACAGCTTGGCGCCGCGCAATATTCAAATTCTTAACGCCGCCAATGATCAGGCACTGAATGAAGGTGATGCCTTCACTCGCGGTCGTCAGTATGAGGTGCGTTTCGCGGCGGAAGATAATCTGGACGAAATCGATGATCTGATTTTCAGAGTGCGCTTATCTACCGATGGCGGTGCCAGCTATGGCGCGCAAACCGAGTTGGCGAGTGACGAGAGCTTTGAGTTGGATATGCCCGCTGGTGTTGATTCGCTGTCGATTCGGGTGGATGTTGTTGATAGCAGTGGCAATTCGGCGCAGCTGATACTGCCGCTAACGGTTGCAGATCCGGATATTGCCATTGGTGATATGCAGCTAAGCCCTTCAAGTGTTGAAGAGGCCAGTCGTGTTCTAATCAGCTTTGAATTGAATGGCGATGTCGGGTTGGTTCGCGAGGCGAATATTCGAGTTCTCGATCGTTGGTACCCGGCTGAAATTATTCTAAATGGCGAAAGCCAGGCTCAGGTTCAGCTCTCTTTCCTTAATCCGAAGTTGGCCGACATTGCACCTGTCACCGAGATACCCGTGCGTTTGAGCCTTGAATACGGTGAGGGTGTAAATATCACCGCTGACAGCAGCTATACCTTGGTTCAGGACGCGACTGCGCCGACCATCAGTATTGTATCGCCACGTGATGGCGACAAGATCCCTGTTGGAGAACCTGTTGATATTATCCTGAAATCGTTCGACCTCTTCGGTGTTGATAGAGTAGAAGTCAGTATTGGTGTCGGTGGCTTTGTTGAGGCCGATAGCCCGACCTCACATCGTTTCACGCCGGATAACCTTGGTGGACTCACAATCGCTGCACGCGTTATTGATTCCTCCGGTTTGATTACCGAAGCCAGCCCAATCACAGTTGAGGTGATCGAAGGCCAAGCTCAGACCGAAGCGTTAAGCATCCTCAAGCCTAAAGATGGCGCTGAATTCTATGAAGGCGAGCTTGTAGAATTTGAAGTCTTGCTGGGTAAAGATCAGGGTACTTTAAACCTCTTTATTGGTGGTGATGAGAACGACGCCCGTAATCCAACTCCGATCACATTGGATCGAACCGCTCAGTCGTCTGATCGCTTCAGCTTCAATGTCACGATGCCGACGATTGGTGAGAGCGCCGTATTGTTTGCGACCTTGGAAGCAGATGGTGCTCAGGATCGCCGGTTTATCAATCTGGTTAAAGATGATGGTCTGGACCTGGATCCAGAAATCACGGTTCTGCCCGAAAACAATGTATTGGCGGGTAGCGAATTGTGGTTGCAGGCCAAAGCACCAGACACCATGGAAGATTTCGATAGCTCGTCTCGCTTGACGATCATCGATCCAAAAGATCAGGGACAAACTCAGGAGCTGCCGTTCAGCGATGGCCTGCAGGTGTATCGCAGCCGTGATGCGGGAGCAGAAGTCTTGCTGCGAGCAGAGCTGCGGGACCGTTCCGGCAACAGCAAAATCGCAGAAAAAACGCTGGCGAAGATTCCATATTTGAGCACAAATAAACAGCTCGCCTATACGGCGCCAGCGGGAGATCAACGCGTTGTGGCTTTGCACCACCTCCCAGGTGCAGGCTCTGACCGCATTCTGCTTGCCCTCGATAAGGCCGTTGAAGAGCGTTTCGCTGTTAATGATCTGTCGGGTAGTGAAGTACTGAGCGGTAGTGGGCGTTTGTTACGAAGCGAAATGACGGGCTTGGGTCTCTTCTTATTGTTGGAAGATCAATCCGGTCAACGTATTGATTACTTCGCTCACACGACAAATGGCTTCGCGCCGGTACAGAGCCTGCGCCTCTATGGCGACTTGCTGGCGACAGCTTCCAACATTGCTTATCTGCAGTTTGGTCAGTACGTGAGTGCCGCGGTGTTCACCGAAGAGGGGATCAGTTGGTTGGCAGGCATCCAGGCTGGTGGAGAAATTCGCAGTGCTGAGGCTTCCATCAATGGATTGCTATTGCTCAGCAGTGAAGGTGTTGAAGAGCTTCGAATTAACTATCAGGCTGCTGTTCCTCAGCTCGAATTGAGCAGCAGTATTGTTGCCGCGGGATACACAGAACTGGCGTCTCAGCATGACAAGTTGTATTTGTGGAATGACAAGCAAATAGCCGCGTACAGTCGAGGCCAAACGGTTCAGCACCTGCATACTATTGAACTGGCAGGAGAGGTTCGCGATCACGTAACCGATGGTGAGCTGATCTGGCTGCAAATTGATAGCGATTTGTCGAGTAAAGCCTGGTATGGCTTGCGTGGCGAAGAGCTATTGGCGATTCGCACAGAGGGTTTTGTTAAGCAGTGGTTTGCCGGAAACAAGCTCTATGAACTCTACCGTGAGAATGACCGCGATAAGCTGTATAGCCGTTCATTGAATGCGACAGCTACTGCCCCTGTGCTGTCTCCGGTAGTAGAAGCGAATGTTCAATCCGTAGATATCATTCTGGAGCATAACGCTGAAACCCTGGGCGGTGCTGAATCATATATTGTGGATACCTCGGGTAATTATCGCCCGGCCGCAAGAGGCTCGAAAGATGGTAAGCCTATGTTGCGTATTGCGCGCAGCCAGCTTGCTGCTGGTAATCTGCAGCTGTTGTATCGTGATCGCTCTGGTGCTGAAGAGCGAGTGGATTTGACGATCAGTCATACTCCGTTAGGCACTATTGACAGCGTTATTCCAGTCGCTGCTCAGGATTTGAGTCGTGGTGCAGAGATCCCACTGCGTGCGTATTTTGCGGATACTGCGAGAGTCGACGAGACCTCAATAGAAGTTTCGGGAGAGCGCAAACTTGCCGTGGGCGAGCAAGCGGTGATGCGTTGGGTTCGTCTACCTGAGAGTGGCGATACTGTAGACTTGCGCTACTACGCCAATGGCAGTGTGCAGCTGGAAAACAGCCACAACCTGATTGATAACGATGCCTCACTGGACAGTGTGACCTTGGCAGCGCCTCAGAATAACCAGCGCTTTGCCGAGGGTGAGTTAATGTCTGTTAGCTATCAGTTGACGGATAACAACAGTGAGTTCCGTTTTGCGGTTGCGACGCTATCCAGCTTCGAAGGCGAGGAAGTTGCACGCCTCTACTTGCCTGAGAGCAATGGTCGATTTGAGTTGCGTCTACCGCTCTTGTCGAGCCAGCAGAATTTCAATTTGGTGGTTCGCGCATACTATGGCGACAGCTATCGTTACTCAGAGCTTGCACGTAACATTCGAATTTCTCCGCAGTTACAACTGCCGGACGCACAGTTACAAGGCGTAAGCAGCGCGGTGATGCGTGGCTCACGACTGCGTCTCTCGCATCAAAATAATTTAGCGAGTGACTTGCGTGCAACCATTGAAATTACCGATATCAATGGCAGTGTACTGGCCAGTGGTGAGCGCGAAATTGACTTCAGTGTTAATGTCGCATCAGACGTGAACCAGTTGCAGATAAAAGCTCGCGTTCGTGATCAACTGGGCAATGAACGTTCGCGTCAGTACCGTATTGCGGTTTATGACGGCTTGACGGCCAACAGTGGTTCGGCACCGGCTTATGATTTTGCTCTGACGGCTGCGGATGAATTATTGCTTGTACAGGGAAGAACCGTCCGGAATTTGGCTGGTGATACGCTTCTGCAATTGGGTGGTACAGTCACTGCGGCTACCTATCTTGGCGAGAAGCTGCTATTGGCCATTTCCGGGGAAGGCCTGAAGCTTTATGGTCGTGCTGATGTGACTCAATCGTACAGTGAAGAAGCCAGTTACAGTTTGAGCGGTAACGTTGAAAGCATGAGTAGCCTGGCCCATGACCGACTCCTTCTCAATGTGGATGGACGCTTGGTGGCCTATCAAGTCTTTGGTAAGGAACTGTCCAAAACCAATGTTGCGAGTATTCAAGGACAGGTTTTAGCTGTTCAGGTTCAGGGCGAGCACTTCCTGGTTCTGAGCAGTGCAGGACTGTACCGTTTGAATCGCAATTACACAGTAGCGGCCAGCAGCAATGGTAGTTTCAAAGCTATGGCTGCGATGGATGGCTTCGTGTATCTGGTTGACGAGTCAGGAAACTGGCGTGCTTATGATGAGTCGTTCGATGAGTATCGTTTGAGCTTGAATCATTCGGCTCAACAGTTGATTCCACTACAAAATGAACTTCTGGCATTAGACGGAAATACGGGAAGAGCTCAATTGATTGACTTCCGCAATCCGTTCCTGCCTGAGGTGCGTGGTAGCTTTGTTATACCGACTGCCACACAAGCTGACTCTGCTTTCCTGTATGGAGGTGAACTGTTCCTGGGTGGTAGCAGTCAGCAGAAATTGTCATTGGCATCAGCGGCTAGCGGTCTACTGAAACTGTATGAAGATGACAGGCCTAAGGGTAATGTCAGTAGTGTTGCTATTGATCGGGGCTACTATTTGGCCGCTGCCGATTACTACGGCAGTATTTCCCAGCATCTGGACGAAAACGGACAGTGGGATATTCAAGTTGTACCTGCGCCTTATCAGGAGAGCGCCCAAATTGTTGACGCGGAAGCGGGCAGGGCCTTTGTCTTGCAACGTGGCGTCCAGCGTATTCTGGATCTGCGCAAACTTCTTGATCAGAAAACCGAAGCTCTACTGCAAGGTGCCCAGTTCGAAGACTTTGCGTTGAGCAATACCCGATTGGCCGCCAGCGTAGGTAATCAACTCTACATGGTTGATCTGGATCAGAGCGGTCAGGGTTCTCTCGAAGTTGGCGCCAGTGAGCCGATCAGTGCTCTAGCGGTGGCAGACAAGTTGGTTTACACCGCAGATGGCCAGGGTGTGGTTTATCAGGTCGCCACTGAGCTTCCGATCGAAAGTGGACGTGAAAATATCCAGGCCCTGTTCAATGCGGGCGAAGCGGTCAGTCAACTGGCAGCGAGTGGAGATCACTTGTTCTACGGTGCTGGACATCGTATCCACCGCTACACCATTTCCAGCTTGCTGGACGAATCGTTCGACCTCGAAGGTTCTGTATCAGCGCTGGCGTATCGTCAGGGGATGGTTTGGTTTGCTGTCGGTAAGAAACTGTACCGCAGCGATGCTTACAACTGGACTCAACCCGAGTTGGTGCTGGAACTCGACGTCACGGTTCAGGATATTGCTGTTGATGGTGATCGCCTGCTGTTGGCATTGGGTGAAAACGGCTTGGAAATTTACCGTATAGCGACGTCATTGCTGGCCGCAGATCCAAGTTTGGCTAACCCTGCCAGTATGAAAGTTTTGCAGCAGGGTGATGAAATCGAACTGAGTCTGGCCGATACCAGCGGTGTTCGTGCGGTTGACTACTACGTAGATGGTCGCTTGCTCAGTCGCCAGGCGGCCGAACCGTTTGCCACACGCGTTATGTTGCCGGCGGATTTACGTAATGGTCAGACCTTTGATGTCAGTGCCAAAATTGAAAGTGTTTATGGCCTGCATCGTGAATCCGTGGCTCGCTCCCTGGTATTGCAGGGTGAGAATCAGCCGAGCAATAATTTCCGTATCGGTATGGATTTGACCAAACCGCATCGCAATTTGTATCTGCCAAATCCAGTTCAGATTGAAGCGTACGTGCTGAACAGCAGTCAGCCAATCCAGCAAGTGGAATTCTACGAAGCCGACAGTGCATCAGGTCCATTTTCACTGATTGCCAAACGTACTGGCCCGGTTTATTCGGTGCAGAAATTCTATGAGTTGGACGCCAATAAGTTTATCAAGGCGCGTGCTATCGATATCTACGGTAACTTCACTGAGACTCCGGCTCAGGCCGTAACGCGTCTTGTTGACCCGTTCGCTCCGGAAGTTGAATTGCAAATTGAGGGCTTGATTAAAAATGGCAATCCGGTGGCCGGCCGACCCTTTACCATTTTGGCGAAGTCTTCCGATACGGGAAGTGGAGTGGATACGGCATTCCTGAAGCGCAACGGTTTGATTGTTGCTGTTGCTCGTGGTGGTGATGACATCAGTTATACCGAAACCGCGCCAGAATTGGGCACTCAATTGAATTTTGAAATCGAAGCGCTTGATTTCAGTGACAACAAGTCCAACAGTACTCTCAACCTGACGGTGTTGAATGATTTGTTGCCTAGCATCAATGAAGTTCGAGTGGGTGATGATATCTACGAACGCGAAGAGTTCAGGGTAGAAGTTCAGGCCAGCGACGATATTAGTGTTGCAGCCATCGAATTGAATTGGCAGGGCGAGCGTATTGAGATGAATCTTGGCAAGGACTATGCCGGTTTCTATCGTCATCAACTGAAAGACAATCGTTCTGGACGTGTGAGCGGCCAAATAGATGAGCCTTTGGTAGTCAGAGTCATTGATAGCAGTGGTCAGGTTCAGACTCAAAATAATTCTGTAACGATTAAAGAGAATAAAGCCCCTGAAGCTGACAAGCTGAGCATTGTTAAGCCCACCAGTGGTTACTATGGTTTCCGAAACGTTATCCGCGTGAGTAATCTTCGTGAGGCCAATGGCGAAAATCGACTGGAGTACTTGAATCTGGAGTTGATCCAGGAAGATCAGGACGGTGCGCCAATTAAGGTTCACAAAGCATACACCGCTGAAGAGTCTAAATACTTCGAGGTCACTGCTGATCCGGGTTCCAGTGCGGATGATATTTACCGCTTCCGAATCAAGCTGATCGACGAACTGGGCCAGGAATCCCTCACTGAGGTGCAGAGTTTCCCGCTTAACGCCTTGCCTGATCAGTTACGATTTGTCGATGAGGTTGACGTGAACCCCGGTGTTGCTACTGTCGGTTCGGAGCTTACCTTTAAGCTGTTGGTTCTGGATGGTTCCGGTATTGCAATTTCAGGTGCCGAAGTGGATTTGGTTCTGCGTACCGCAAATGGGTCGTATATCCAGGATATCGCGAACGGTCTACCGAGTGATGAAAACGGAATCGTTAACTTCGCTTGGACCAGTCCAAGCGAAGCAGCAGCTTATAAAGTCGTTGCCAGTTCTGTAGCCGGTTTGCAGGCCGTGCATGATTTGCAATTGGTGTCGGGCGATCAGAGCAGTGTGTCTGTTGACTATATCGAAGCAGTGAAACCGGGCGAAACAACCACAATTGTCGCTCACGTGCTGGATAAGGACGGCAATGTTGTTACTCAGAACTCAACGTCGACAGTATCCCTCACCATTACTGAACCGCTGTTCCACTTTGGTTTTGCAGAAGGCGTTGTGATCGAGCCGCTGCAACCGGAAGGAGAGAAAGCGACAGTAACCCTGAACGAAGGTGAGCTGAGTGTGGACTTATCAGCAAGCGTCAAAGGCGGTGATTATGAACTTACGGTTCTGGTGGATGGTCAGGAATTGCCGATTGTTTATGACAATGACGGTGAGAGTGCTACCGACCCTGTAAGTGTTGACGCGATTCCATTAACGGTAAGCTATGGCAGCCCGCAGGGCTTCGCGATGGAAACCATAGCCATGAGCAATCACCCGTTTGGGCGTGAAGATGTTCTGGAAACCGGTGAAACTGCCACGGTGTCTTTGGCCCTGGTCGATGAATATGGTAACCGCGTTAAGACGGTCGACAACGCTGGCCAAACTCAGGATGCCAACCTGACGGTGAACATTAGTGAAAATGGCGAAGCTCAGATTGATGGTCAGGCTGACAGCGCGACATTACAAATTTCTGCGGGTTACGTAGAGTTTGCTGTGCATAATAACGAAGTCGAAACCATCGAGTTGAATTTGTCTTCTGTGACGCCGCAGCTCTCGGGTGTCGATAATAGTGCGAGCCATTCGCTGGTCTTTGCTCGTCGTCCAGCTGCGATCAATCAGCGTCGCTTTGTCCAAACTCGTAATGATGACCCGGCGTTGATTGAATTCACCTTTAGCGAACCGGTGAAGCAGCAAAGCTCTGCCCATATGGTTCGTTTGCTTCTGGGTGATCAGGAAGTATCAGGCTTGGCAGAGCTGTCCGATAGTACTGTCAGCTTCACATTCGCTGATGCCATGGAGCTGGGGCGTTGCTACCAGTTCACGACGGTAGGTTCAAGTTTGGTATCGGTAGCGGATGATACGCCGGTACTGGAACGTGCCGCTAACCTGTGTGCTCCTGTGATGTCAATTCCTGCACAGCCTGATCCGTATATGCTCGAAGGCAGCAGCCAGAATCTGGTGGTTACGGCGGCAGCAAACTTTAATCCAAATGGCTTTGAAGGTATGGAACTCAGAGTGGCGGGTGAAAGCTTCTTTGTGAGCTATCCAGAGTTGCAGTTTACGGTTCCTACCACTACGGGTACCGCCGCAAATGATGGAGACAGTTTTGATATCGAGCTTGAGATCGTAGGGGCAGAGACCTCAATGGATGTTGCCAATACCCGCTCGATTCGCATTCTCCAGCGTGAGGGTGATTTCGACAATGACGGCCTAAACAACGCACTTGAAGTTCTGCTGCAGTTGGATCCAATTTCTTCGGATTCCAATGGCGATGGTACTGATGATGGTGCCGAGGATAGCGATAACGATGGTTTGAGTAACAGCGATGAACTGAGCCGAGGCACTGAGCCATTTAATCCGGATTCCGACGATGACGGATTAAACGATGGTGCTGAAGTGAATACTCATGGTACCGACCCATTGAATCCGGATCATGACAATGACGACATCCCGGATGGTCTTGAAGTCGCGACGGGCAGCTCGCCTACCGATCCTGCATCGGGTGATATCAGTAGCGCAGTTACCGCGATAGTGGTTAATCCATCCGATATTTTGATCGACCTGGACGCCGCCAATGAGATGAGTCTTGAAGTGACGGCGACGGCCGAAGCGGCTGGACGTCAATATGAACTGAACGTCAGCGAAAACCGCTTCGGCACTCAATACACTTCAAACGACAGCAGCATTATTGAATCTCTGGGCAATGGTCAATTTGCATTGCGCAAAGACGGTGAAACCAGTATCGATATTACTCTGGGTTCAGCGAGTGCAAATATTCCAGTGAAGATCAATCCTGGTGTCGGCCCTCAGGGAGCCTGGCGTTTGCGTCCGATGTTGCCGGCACAGCGTCTATATGCTGGCAGTAACCACGCTAAGTTGTGGCTGGAGTATCAGGATACGCAGGCGGTTGGTGAGTTAACCTCCGTAACATTGGATGGCGAGGCAATGAGCTTTAAAGTGAATAGCTTGCTTCCAACCTGGGTTTACCGTGCACCGAAGTTGGTAGAAGACAAGCAGCGTCTCGATATTGTCTACGATCCATCCAGCGGTGGGTTTTTGCCTCTGTTTGTACGATTCAAGTACACAGGTAACAGCTATGACTTTGAGATGTATACAAGAATCTGCATAGACTCAACATGTTCCGATACTCTGAGCAGTGAGCGTATTTACTTCGTGGATGATGGAAATCTAAGTGTGGATGATGAAATCAAAAATGTTCAGAATCCGAAGCCTGGTAATTATATTATGGCTGTGATTGTTGGTTATCCAACTCCACCGATTGAAGATGTTTTGGCGAATAAGCCTTATCCGCCTCAAAACACGCCGCCTCAGTCAGGAAACTTGATTACGGAAATCAATCTGAACTCAAACATTTTGGATCTTCAGCCTGAAAGTCAGGGAACTACGATATACAGCCTGGAACTTACCTCTCCGAATGGTGTGCCGACCCAAAGCAATGGTGAACTGGAAATTCAGTACACAGGCGCACTGGATGGTGAACAGAAAACAGAAATTCTTACTGTGCCTGTCAGCAGCGATCCGGATGCAACCATTGTAGTTGATCCAGCGGTGCCTGATACCTTGCAATTGAAGGTGGGCGAACCCATTCAGGTTCCGGTCAATATTGAAGATCCTGGATTAAATGATATTCGAGTGGAATATTTGCTTGATGGCGAATTGCTGGAAGCGCCGCGCAAGGGTAATACGGCGAACCCCTGTGAACCCTATCCAGAATGTAACTCTTAATGGAAGTTGAAATGGAATTAAATCGACTCGACTTTAAAGCCCTGCGGTGTCTCTCGCTAAGTCTGCTTTTATTTGCAGGCTTAGTTCAGGCACAGATTGTGATTCCTCCTGGTGGAGGAGAGCAGCAGCCAGAAGAAATGGTCAGTGAACGTGAAAGCTATAAAGCCGAAACTTTGAATGACTTTTCTCAGGTATATAAAGTCGATCGTCACTTTTATAAATTGAAGAGTGAAGATGTCGGGAACCGCAGTCTGGTTATTCGTGTTGTTGAGAAAAAGGCTGGCGGAACCGAATTAAGTCGAGATATTAAAACCATTGCTCTGACTGTTGAGGAAGAGGCTGCGTGTTTGCCTCCCACAATTGAAGCGATATCAAGTCCTTCGGAACTGAGAAATGTTTTCAACTCATCTTTTCAGGGAAGTGGTTATTCCTTACAGGGGAAAACCAGCTTGGAGCCAGATTCCCTAATGGGAGGCTCATTCAATTATCAGTTACCTGGAGTGAAGGTAACGTTGAACGCTTCGGGTCGCTTAAGTGTTGAAAGCGGGAATCTCGATGGAAGTGATGATGCTGGTGGTTACAACATGCATGTTTATCGGGATGATGGCAATCTCGATCAGAGTGACCTAGTGTCAAGCCAGAACATTAACTCATATCCGGCTGGCATAGACCTTGATGCAGGGAATTATATAGTTGCATTTTCTGTATTTTCCTATGTAAGAATCAATGGTTCAAACTTGCAGTCAAGTTGTACTAGTGAGTGGTCTTTTTGTTCTGGAAGTCTTGATTTTTCAATGCAGCTTGCATTCGATCAAGGTGATATGACAATAGTTCCATTGCAAAGTGCAACACCATCTAAAGGTGTTGTTCCTCCGTTTCAATACAAAGCAACTTCTCCCGGTGGTATAAGCAGAGTAAGTATGCAACACAATGGCCAGTCCTTGGATTTAAGAACAGAAGATGAAGTTATCTATTTTTTGGATCTTGAAAATCCTGAGCACCTGAATTTTCTTGGGGGAGCAATAAGCGGCCAAACTCAGGTGGACATCACCCTGAGAGCTGAAAATAACTGCGGTATGAACTTCGAGAAACCCTATCGAATCGATGTGCTTCCAGATGTTGCTCCGAGTATCAGCAGTGCCAGTAGTCAGGCACTGAGTTTGCAGATCGGTGAAATTCAGCAGCGAGCACTAGTGGTTCAGGACCCGGGTTTCAATGTGCAACATATTAAAGCGGTTCTGCTTTCTGAAAATGCAGATCCATCAAGCTTGGATCTGTCTCTGTCAAACTACAGCAATGAAATTGTTGCGGAAGTTGGCAGTTTGAATCTTGACGACTATGGTTGGACGTCATCCAGAACCAGCGAGTTGAGTCTGCGGGTTCCTGTGGAAGCGAAGGTAGGTCTAAATCCTGGTAATTTTCAATTTCGTTTTTTGGTGTTTGATGGGCTGGGAAACAGCGTTGTTTCCAGTTCTGTAAATGCAGAGATCAAAGCATCGGATTTTCCACCGAGTCTAACGCTGACACCCCCGGGTTTTCGTATTCCTGCCGGTGGAAAAACCAACGTCGAGATTAAGGTACGACATCAGGCTCCATTGGCGAATCTGGAGTATCAAATTGGCAGTGCTGATGTACAAACGGTTAATTTGAATGGAGACCGGGAGTATGACGGCCTCGTGCAAATTGATATTCCCCAAAACGCACTTATCGGTGATTCCATCAGTTTTTCTGCTACTGTTACCGACCAAGGCGGTAAGGCGAGCACCGAGTTTGCTCAAATTGAGGTTGGTGATTGGGGTGAAAACAGTATCACTATTGATGCCAGCAGTGGTATCGAAGAACTTACTCTCGCGCACAGTTACAGTAATATTACCGTTTTAAATACCTCGGTGAGGTATGCCAACCCTGATATTCAATTAAATCGCCTGACGATTGGTAATGGTGGAGAGGTTATTACTCAATACCGTCAACTTGATGATGGCAGCGGTTCGGCAAATGAAAATCTGGGTGAATTAACAATACGCGAACAGCTGGACGTTCAGGCGGGTGGCATATTGAGTGTCGACTCACTGTACACCCGAACAATTCCAGGGTTCACGGATTTCCGAAGCTCACATGGTGGTGCAGCCCTCGAAGTCAATGCAGAGGCCTTTGATTCCATTTCTTTGCCAGTTTGGCCGGGTATGTCTGGCCCGGATCAAGGCCATCAAGAATATAATCAACAGGGCTCCGGTGGCGGGGTACTTATCATTCACGCACCAGCAATCGTTGTTAACGGTACGATTCATGCCAATGGCAAAGACGCATCTTCATCCGGTGCTGGTGCCGGAGGTACCGTTCGCTTACATACGACCAGCCTGTCGGGCACTGGTACGGTCAGTGCAAATGGTGGAAATTGTACAGGTTACTACTGTAATTCCAGTGGGGCAGGTGGACGTATTGCGATTTATTTCGACAGTTTTTCCGGTGGTGACATTCTTGACAGTCTGACCTTGCAAGCTCGTGAAGGTACTAAAATTCATCCTCGTAAGTCGTCTGGTCCCGGCACAGTTTATGTGAAGGCTCAGAGCGATGCCGCGCCAAGTTTGTTGATAAGTTCCAATACTGCAAATAATACAGCTCAGAATGATATTCCCAGCACAGTAATATATGGCCTTCTTCCACACACGATCAGTCAGATTGAAGATATTGGTTCAGGGCAACAAAAAATCACCATCAGTGACAATTTTAATACGGAGTTAAAGTGGTCCCAAACCTACCCATCAACGCTGGCAAGGCAGAGTTTGATTGGGCAGCCTTTTATTTTGGACAGTAGCCAAAGTGATGGCAGCATCTATACCGTTATAGCGAATACCGATAACAGTTTAACGATTGACTCAAGTGATGATCTTTCCTCTTATGTAGGTAAAGAACTGGTTGGTATTCTTCGTCTGAAAGAACTGCGAGTTGAAAACAAGGCGTCTATTAGTACTGGCCGCTTGTTGTACGCCGACTCGTACGACCTCACCAATAATAATTCCATCGATGATGTGCCTAGAATCGAGACCGGTGCAGATACGGTTTTAGGTCATCTGGATACCGCTCAGAAGAACACTTTTCTTGGCAATGTGATTGCAGACTCTGTAACGATCGGTGATGAGGGTTTGAACGTGCGCGGGAATCTTACCGTCAATGGAGATTTTTCGGGCAACGGATCTGTAGAAATTATTGGTGACTTAAACGCCGACAACTTTTTATATCAAGTTCAATACAGCAGTTTTAAGTTCAAGGTGGGTGGCGATACGGTTATTGGTTCCGGACTGTCGTTAGACCTTGGCACTTATGATTTCAATGGAGATCTCAGTGTAGACAGTATTGCTTTAACTGGAAATACAACAGTCAACGTTGGCAATAATCTTTCGGTTACTCAAGGTGTCACACAAAAGGACAGCTCTAAGCTGATAGTGGAAAAAGCCACTCAGATAGGTGCCGATCTTGATCTTGATAACAGCTCCTCTACCACTTTTGGTACGGGGAACTCGACGATAACGGGAAATGCGTTATTGGAAGATTCCTCATTTATCAGGGATAGTAGTGATTTCGGTATTCGTACAATTAGTGCGGCGAGCTTCAGCTTTCTGGAGAGTTCCGGTATTGCAGTGGTTGCGGCGGTGAATACAAGTGGTAACTTTACGTCGAACTCAAGCGGATACATAGATATAAAAGATGCCTTATCAGCACAGACAGTGAATATTGAAAATGTCGGGAATGTGACTATAGCAAGAGACGCCACCTTGTCGGCTACCGACGTTCTATTGACGAATGTCAATCGCCTTTATCTGGGTACTGTGTCCGCAGGTGGGCGTTTCGAAATCAATACAAGCAGTACTGATAATTCGAATTGGAGTATTGGTGGAATTGACGGAAATCCTCAAACCCAGATCAGTGCACGCAGAACAATCGAAATCGAGGGTGCAGCTAACGTAAGTAGCCTGGATTGCTCGGCTGTAACCGAACTGAAATTGAGCGGAGCATTTGTATCTTCCGGTGGAATATCTCTGGATGACTGCAAGATGGTGTCAAGCGAAGCGGTTAGCGCTGGTGCTCAGGTGAGCTTGAAGGCGGCAACGTTGCAAGCGGACAGTCTGACCTTAAGTGGTACCGAAGGCGTCATTAGCCAAAATGAGTCTGAACTTCGTGTTAAAAACACGGCGAATTTGAATGGCCCTCTGGTAGCTTCCAGCGGGAGCAGTTTTAAAGCAAGGAATCTCAGTGCAACGGTGTTCCAATTGGATGGCAGTACCCAGCAGATTGTCGTCAATGTTGAATCTTTGCAGAGTACGGCAGCTATGACGCTGCTCGATACAGTGATTCAGCCTTTTCAAAGCAGTGACAGCAGCTTTTTCGGTTTCGGTTATTCACCAATCTCTGTGCAGATTTCGAGTGGCGGCACATTACTGCTGAATGAAAATTCACGCATTGATATGACCAATGTACGTGCTGACAACTACGCAAGAGACGATTTAGGGCTTTCCTATCCCGCCTGTCTAGCTAACGAAACGGTATACTCCCACGCAGGTGTTGCAGCAGGTTTGACTGAGTGCTTCTACGGTCATTATGACCGTGCCGATACGGCAGGTTTTGGCAGCGATACTGGTGGTAGCATTTCACTTGAAGCGCCCACAGTGAATATACAGGGGAATGTATTGGCTTACGGGGCAAATCGATATGGCTCCGGTGGCAGTATCAAGATTCAAGCTGATCAATTGCTGGGTAGCGGTACGATTGACGTTCGCGGCTTCTGTGACAGTTGCGGTTCTGCCAATTCGGCCGACGGCGGTGGTCGAGCTTTAATTGCGGTTGATGATGTGAGCGGTTTTACCGGGAGTGTCTTTGCCCAAGGGGCTCAGGACAGTTCCCAGATTGGCGGTGCGGGCACAATTCTTTATGCCAACCGTGACCTCAGTAATCGTAAACTCATCGCCGACAATGGCGGCAATACGGCTGCCCAATACAGCACACCTGTCCATACGGTGGGTGAGTTGGTGATTAGTAATTTGACCGGCAGTGCCGGTATTTGGGATGTCGAGGTCGCAGGCACACCATGGACAACTGACAACGAGCTTGCTGGTCGACTCGTAAACCTCGATGTAAACGACGGTGCTGCACCGAACTACACCATTCATAGCCATACCGATAACACGTTGAAAATTCATACAGATGATGATCTTTCGGTATATGACGGAAAGACGCTCATCGGTGTGCATGTGTTTGAAATTATCGAAGTGAAAAACGGCGCGTATCTGGACTTCGGTGCAGACCGCGTCATCGTAAATAACATTGGCGCATCTACCATAGACCTGGACCGGATTCGTTCCGGCTCCGGTAGTGTGCTTCAGTAAAACCAGGTAATGAACAAGAGATTAAACATGAAACTCAACAAATTACGCTTAGTACTGGCATGTGCTCTGATTGCATCGCTGACAGCCTGTAATGATAAGGCACCATCAATTGCGACGGTGAACGGCAAAGGTATTACCGCTGAAGAGTTTGACGCCTTTCTGGCGTATCGAAACCTCAAACCTAAAGATGACGCTCAGAAACAAAAGCTTCTGGATGAATATCTACAACGTGAAGCGCTGGCCGATGCGGTCTCTGCATTGAATGAAGATTCAAACCTGGTTCAAGCTGAAATCAATGAGTTGCGCAAACAGGTTCAGATTAATCGCTATTTTGAAACGTATCTTGAGAAACGCGTCGACGAGAAAGCGGTAACCGCTTATTACGACGCTAACCCTGAAGAGTTTGAAAAGAAAAAGGTGCATGTGGCTCATATTCTGGTGCGAGTTGGTCCTTTGACCGACGATACCCAGCGTCAGGCAAAGCGCAATACCTTGCAAGAAGCCCAGTCTAAAATACAAGCAGGTATGGACTTTAAAGAAGCCGCCAAACTGTATTCTGAAGATAAAATTTCGGCAAAAAAAGGCGGCGATATCGGTTGGATTCAAGAAGGCAGTATCGCACCTAACTTCAGCGAGCTGGCTTTCAAGCTGCCAGTAGGCGACGTGTCCAACATTATTGAGACACCCTTTGGATACCACCTGCTGACAGTCGTGGAAGAGCCCAGCGTTATACGCCGCCCGTACAATGCCGCGAAAGGTGAAATTCGATACAAATTGCGCAATCAGTACAAGGATGCCGAAATCAGCCGACTGTTGGAAACCACTAAAGTGAAAAAAGAGGGCTGATATGGCTATTCGCGCTAAGCGCTTGCCGCTGACGGCATGTGTGTTTGGACTGTTTCTCGGAGCTTGTGCGGAAAAGCAGGAGCCTTTTATTGCCAAAGTTGGGAACAGTACCATCACTCAGGCCCAGTTGGATATGACCTTGGCCAAGGCCTACGGTCCGAACTATCGATCGATTGTCAGTGCCGATGCACGAGCAAATGCGCTCGATAGCCTCGTTCGCATGCGAGCCTTGGCCGATGCCCAGCTTGCCAAAATGGACAAGCAGGAGCTGGCCCAACTTGAGTTGGAAGTCGAGCGTTATCGGGAAGAGCGTTTGGTGGAAACCTATCTACAGGAATACAAGATGGGTACACCGCCGTCTGCTGCTGAGGTCGAGGCTTATTATCAAAGCAACATCGACCGTTTTACCGCGCCAGATAGCTATCACTATGAAATCTTGCAATTCAACGGTGTTGTTGACGAGCAGGATTTAGGTGAGCAATTGCAAACGTTGTCCTCACAGGCAAGCCGTGAAAGCTGGCAACAGGATTCGCTGCCAGAATCTTTGCGGCATTTACAGTCCAGTACCGCAACAACACCTGTTTCTGCACGTGTTAGGAATGTCTTATCGCGTTTATCACCAGGTGAAACTTCCTCTCTGGTGTACATCGACAATGTGCCGAAACTGTTTCGCTTGATTTCAAAAAATGACGGCGAGCGTCAGTCTTTGGCATCAGCAACCCGGGAAATACAAAGAGCGTTAACCGTTCAGTCGATCAAGGATTCGGCGAAAGAGGCCTCCGATCAGGTTTTGGCCGACCTCAAAGTGGAATACAAATAAAAAGCATTGAAGCATGAGTAATTTACGAATTTTGACATTATTGTGCGCTCTGGTCCTGACATGGTCAGCCCAGTTGAGATCCGAAACTCTCGCGGAGTACCGTTTCGATGAGGGCGCCGGAAATGTGGTTCGTGATAGCTCAAGCGTGGCGGGGCCATTAAATCTGAGTATTCACGATCCGAATGCGGATCAATGGCTGGCTTGTGGTGGTTTGGAAGTCAGTGGTGATATGTCGGTCAGTTCCCAACAGCCCGCAAGCAAAATTCGCAACGGCGTTATTTCCAGTGGCGAAGTCAGCGTTGAAATGTGGTTGAAGCCCTCTGAAGACGCCTCCTTTTTTCTGGATGAAATTGTCAATCTGTCCGGTCCATACAGGGAGTATTTCTGGATCAGCCAGTATGGCCGAGGATATCAGGCTGGTATCAGCATTGATAATGGTTACCGCAGAGGTAATCGCAGAATCCTTTCCAGTGATCCGGCCGGTTCGGGAAGCGAGGGTCTGGATCATCTGGTCTTCAGTCACAGTGACAGTGGTTCAATCAGTCTCTATATAAATGGCACCTTGGTTGATGAGGTTCAGGATAACTCTGGATTGGATCGGCAGTGGAGCCGTGGTAACAATGCCTATTTGTATTTGGCAGATTTGGGTTTCCTCAGTGATCGTTGGCAGGGGCAGTTTCTCTACCTCGCTGTTCACGACGAAAGCTTGGATGCCGCTGAGGTTCAGGCACGTTATACCAATGGTGTGCAGGGCAGTTGTAATCGGGCGCCGATTATAAGCGTCGAAGAAGGTGAAACGGTTTCCAACCAGGCGTTTAACCTCACCTTTGATGCCAGCGCCTCCCATGACATTGATGGGGATATTGCCTCTTATCGTTGGACGCTCAATGGTGAGGAAATCTCAACCGACGCCGAGCTGAATCACTTCCTTGATACAGAAGGTTTACATCGCCTGAAACTTACAGTAACTGACGATGGCGGTGCCGTCAGTGAGCAAAGTTGGGATGTGCAATTGCTGTCCAGCACATCACCACATCGGGTGGTTGCCGGTTTGCAGGCGATTTATACCTTTGCCGAAGGTCATGGAAGAGATGTTAAAGATGGCTCCGGGCACGCGCCTCTGATCGACCTGTATCTGGAAGATACCGGTCGCAGTGAATGGATGGCTTGCGGAGGTTTGACCGTAAAAGGTCGAGCACAACTGACATCGAGTAGCGGTATTGAAAAACTCTCGGATTCAGTATCTGACAGTAACGAATTCTCGGCGGAGTTTTGGTTACGCCCATCGCGCTCCCAACCCCGTTACGGAATGCTGGCCAGCATTGCCGGTTCAAATTTTTACCCTGATATGGAGATCTATCAGCACCGCCGGAAAATAGAAGTCGAATTTTTCAATGAATGGGGCGGAAGTTCGAGTCTGAAATCCAAGGATAAGCTCAAACAAAATAAATTGAGTCATGTGGTGATCAGCAAAGACAAGGACGGCATGACCTCCATTTACATCAATGGTCGCCAGAGTATTTTACGCCACTTGAGTGGTAGCGACTTGGGCTGGGATAAATTTGCTAACCTCCAACTGGTCAGTGGCGATGGGTACAACCGAGGTTGGCGCGGTGATATCCACATGGCGGCGTTCTACAGCCGGGCGTTGTCAGATTTGGAAGTTGATAATAACTACAGTGTAGGCGCCCCTGATAGCTGCGCTGCGAATACTCCCCCGGTTATTGTCAGTGAGCCGGTAACGACAGCGGGAATAGGGCAGCTTTATCAGTATCAGGTTCAAGCGGAAGATGCTGATGGTGACTTTTTGCTGTATGAACTGCTTACCAAGCCGGATGGGATGGAAATCAATTCAGCAACGGGATTGATTAGTTGGACGCCAGATCAAAACGGCAATTACGACGTAAAGCTCAAGGTGAGCGAATTGTTCACGGGCAAAGGTGTCGAGCAAAGTTATACCTTGAAAGTGGGAGCGGAGGATCGCGATGGCGATGGTGTTCCTGACGAAGACGATGCCTTCCCGGATGACCCGACTGAATGGGCCGATCTCGATGGCGACGGTATTGGTGACAATAGCGACCCTGATCGCGATGGTGATGGCGTTAACAACGATGAAGATGTCTTCCCGAACAATCCCGAGGAGTGGGCCGATCTTGATGGCGATGGTATTGGTGACAATGCTGATACGGATCGTGATGGTGATGGTGTACTGAACGATGAAGATGCCTTCCCGAATGACCCGAATGAGTCCAGCGATTTGGATGGAGACGGCATCGGCGACAACAGCGATCCGGATAAAGACGGCGATGGTGTCGACAATGACCAGGATGCTTTCCCGGAAGATCCAAACGAAAGTAACGACCTGGATGGCGATGGTATTGGTGATAACAGTGACCCGGATCGTGACGGCGACGGTGTGCCGAATGATCAGGATGCGTTCCCGAACAATCCAAATGAAAGTTCCGATATTGACGGTGACGGCGTAGGCGATAACGCGGATTTAGACCGTGACGGCGATGGTGTTGCCAATGAAAACGATGCATTCCCGAACGATCCAAATGAATCATCGGATTTAGATGGCGATGGCATTGGGGATAACAGTGATCCGGATCGCGATGGTGATGGTGTTGCCAACGATCAGGATGCGTTCCCGAACGATCCAAGCGAATCATCGGATATAGATGGCGATGGTATTGGGGACAATAGTGACCCCGATCGGGATGGTGATGGTGTCGCCAACGATCAGGATGCCTTCCCGAATGATCCCAATGAAACTTCGGATCTGGACGGCGATGGTATAGGGGATAACAGCGACCCGGATCGTGATGGCGATGGTTTTAGCAATGACGACGAAATCGAGCTGGGCAGTGATCCAAACGATCCGAATGATAAGCCTCTGGATACCGACGGTGATGGCATCCCAGACGCGCGCGACGATGACAAAGATAACGATGGCGTCGAAAACGATCAGGACGCTTTCCCATTGGATCCAAGTCGTTCCCAGCTGCCAGCCGTAGAACAATTGCAAGCGGTGCTGGCGCCGTTGCAGCAACAAATCAGTATTCAGTGGCAAGCACCTGCGGATACCACCAATATTGACCACTATGTCGTTTCTCGTCAGCGTCATGGGGAAACTTATAGCCAGCTGGCCGATGTCACTGAACTGGAGTATGTCGACAGCAGTGCGATCGCAGGTGAGTTATATCGTTATAAAGTCGCGGCGGTGACCGCCAACGGTTTGGTCGGCATCGAACAAGAGCAGGAAGTCTTTGCGGGTTTCAACACCAATCTTCCAGGCGGCTTAACGGTGCAACGGGTTTCGGGCAGCGAGGTTCAATTACAGTGGACGGCAGCTGCCACCGGCATTTTCCAGGTTCATCGCGCTGAAAATGATGGCGACTTCAGCTTGCTGGGAGAAGTAAGCAGCAACAGTTACACGGATGCGCAGGCGCCCTGGCAAAACCGCTATCGTTACAAAGTTCGCAATCTTCAGCGTTATACCCACCCGGTAACGGGGGGCAATGTTGATGTCTTTTCTCCATTCTCGGATGAACTGAGCATTGACGCCTTACCGGCATTGAGTGTGGTCGTCAAAGAGGTTGTAAAACTGGGTGAAGGGCAGTACCGGGCTATTCATCATCAGCAGGGCTTCTATTCCTTGAATGTGGCCGTAAGTGGGAGTCAGGGTGACGTTAGCCTGGAAGCCGAATCCAATGGCTCGCGTGTAACGGCTCAGGGTGGCAATGGCGATTTAAGCTTGCAAGTACCTGTTGAGGGACAGACCGCGACTTGGACAATAACACTCACCGAGCAGGATATGCCCCAGCGGAGTTTGCAGTTCACTCTCGAATTGGTGGTGGACAATATTGCTCCAGTACTCGCACCGATTGATGACCAGGATGTCCCTGCCGCGAGAACCAGCCTGGTGATTTCCGGACAGGTCAGCGATGACAGCGGCGCCATTGGCAGTGTTTATATTCGTTCTGATCGTTTGGGTGAGCAACAATTCTCAGGTGAAATTCAGGCCGATGGCAGCTTCAGCATTGAAATGCCTATCTTGGTTGGCGTGAACCAGTTAACCGTTTTCGCCACAGACCTTGCCGGGAATGTTGCTCAGCAAAACGTGACCATAAATCGTGAAACCGGAAATCAGCCTTCCATTGCGATTAGCAGCCCAAATAATAATTCCGTGGTCAATACCGAAGTGATTACGGTCAGTGGCTATGTGTACACCCAGCTGCCCGCGTCGCAGATACGAATGAGCCTGGGAGATCGAGTTTTATTCCCGAGCGATGCGCAAGATGGTCGCTACAGTTTCAGCTTTGACAATATTCGTTTGAGTGAAGGCATTAACCAACTGGTGGTAAAAGCCGAAACCTCAGCGGGCGATACCACTGCCAAAGTTAATGTAGAGTATGTGGCGGATGGCAACGGCGGTGGCAATGATGATGGCCCGGTTCTGGTGTTTAATGATGCAGCCACCGAGCGCTTCACTCAAAGGGACTCCCTGGTTATCGCGGGTTGTGTACGTGCGACATCGCTACCGGTTCAATTTACCGTGAACGACGCGCCGATTGCCTTGACTTTCAACGGAAACCAGGCCTGCTTTGATTACCCGGCCAATACCGCCAACGCCGAATCCGAAGCATTGAGTTTGTTGTTCCGGGTGGTGGACGCCGGTGCGAAAGAAACCGAGCAGACTATCCGCATAAGCAAAGACAGCATTAAACCGAGTTTTACTTTGGAGCAATCAGAGCTTCAGTTAAGTCCTGAAGTGAATGACGTCAGCAGTAACCCATTCACCTTGAGCGGCGCGGTACGTGATAAGAACCTGGCCGGTGCAAGCCTTAATGGGGTTCCACTCAAACTGAATCCAGGAGCGAACCCGGAAGAGTCACGCTTTAATACGGCGCTGCAGTTACCGGTAAATGAAGCGAAAAGCGTAACGCTGGAAGCTTGGGATAAAGCGGGCAATCGACAGACCTTGCGCTACGAATTGCGCAGTTCCAGTGCCTATTCGATCGAGTTGCTGACGCCAGACGTTAGCCAGACTCTGGAATTAACCGGGCCAACCGCCAATATTGAAATCAGCGCTCGTGTGTTGGGGCTAGAGGCCGGGCAAACCGTTGAACTTCAGCTCAATGACGATGCGCCGCTGACTATGCAACTGGTCGAGACTTTGGCGCGCAGCAATGTAAACCTCGATTTGAGCAGCAATCAACACCGACTGACATTGCGAATCTTGTCGAGTGCGGGTGAGCAACTCAGCCAACAGGTCTTCACGTTGACCACTCTGGATCTCAATAGCCTTGAGCTTCAAGTGCAAGAGCAAGTCCCGGTAGCGGGCAGTTTGCATAATGAACCAAACGATATTGTGCAGTTGCATTTTAACCGCGCCATTGATCCCGATTTATTAACCGTCACGATTCGTGAAACGGTCAACGGTCTGGATTATGTGCCCCCGAGTCGTATTCCCAAGGATTTCCCTGAACTGGATAACACTAAGGCGATTATTGTTCAGCGAAACCAGGAAACCGTGCCCGGAGAGTTGTCCATTCAGCAGGGGCTCAGCAGCGTCGCGTTTGTGTCCAGTCGTGACTTTGCCTATGGCTCTACGGTCTATGTGGATGTGAGTTATGACGGCGAAGAAATATCGCGATCAAACTTCAAGGTACGCGCCGTACCGAGCTTCTTACATGGCTTTATTCTGGATCAGCGCCAGGAGCCAATTGCAGGTATTGAGGTTTCGCTTCCTTCTCTTGGATTGACATCCACCAGTGATGTGAATGGCGGCTTCAGCTTTGGCTTTAACCTGCCACCGGAAAAAGCCCTGCGCGCAGGTCGCTATGAAATCGTGTACAACCCGGAAAAGGCATCCCCTCATTATGGCGAGGTGCGTGAATGGGTAACGGTTGAAGAAGGTAAATTGAGTCGTGCAAGAGCCGTTGTCGTGCCGTTGTTGAACAAGGAAGTACCTTATCGTCCAATTGCCAGCGCTAGCGAGCAGGTCATTCTTGCCAGTGGTGAATTGGAACTCAACTTAAGCCAGGCGCAATTGGAATTTTCTCAATTACGCGACAATGGTTCGGTTCACGTACAGTTCACGCCGTTCCAGCAAATGAGTTACATCGCTCAAACCGGGGCATTGCCTCAATGGGTGTATAACATTCAGCCAGCCAACATTCAGTTACGCGGCAGTTTCAGTGTCCGAATGAAAATGCCGGCTTTCCGTGGCAGCTACGACTACATTCCTCAGGACGATTCGCTGGTGGTAATGGTCGGTCTTGATCGAGACTCAAGACGCGTACTGCCGATTGGCGTTGGACGAATTAAAGCGGGTTGGGTAGAGGCCAGTATTGACAACGCCAATACCCTGGACCAGCTGGGTTACGTCATTGCGTCACCGCCACAACAAGCATTATTACAAGCCTTTTTAGATGGTGAGACCAGTATTCACGCTCTTCGAAATGGATTGGAGCAGGGCAACTAAATGAGCAACAAGATGTTTAACAACTTTTTTAAAACGGTATCTCTTTTCATCTTATTCGCACTGCTGCCTCAGTTCAGCATTGCGGAAGTTGCTAATTTTAAACACCGTGGTTACGTAATGGCCCGTGGTCCTATTTTGGGCCCCAATGACCAGCCAATTCTGGTTGAAGTGGATCAATATGGCGAAGAGCTTCAGGAAATTGGTGAAGTTCATGGAGCGCTGGAAGGGGTAGTTCCAACGTCAGCTGTTGATTATCAAGCCCGCGTTGAAAGTTTTAAGTTGTTCAAGGAAAACGCAGACCCGGATCTCATCAAGGGTGCCCTGGTTTTGAGCACAGTCTCTGAAAACCTGGTCGCGAAGAGTGAATACAAATCCTACTGTGAATCACTTCCCCAAATTGAAGTCGCTTCACCGGTTGCAGGTGATCCACCGCTTAAAAAGAATGTTCCTTGCCCGGACGTTAATTCGTCCACCATTAAGAGTGTTTATTTTCGATCAAGCGATACCATTGTTGATCCAGATGTACTGGGGCCAGAGGGCCCAATTCTGTTTCAGTCCACCATCGACCTGCGTAATTATGAAGACCTCAGTGAAAGTTCTTCTGATTCTTACGTTACCGTTTTGCTTAAGAAAAACGGCGATATCGCCCGCGAGGCAAAAGGGGGGCTGTTCAGAAATACCGTCACCTATAAGTGGGGTGAATTCCTTGAAGACGGCGAGGGCGGGAAAAAAGCGTCTCGTACCTTGTTCAATCAGGAAACCCACGACGCCGTCATCAAACCTATTCCAGGGGTAAGGGTATTCAACTCTTTGGCGAACGAGGTATCTGTTACTACCGGTGAATACGGTGAGTATCGCCTGAATATGTATTTGCCGGTGTGGGACTGTGATTCCTTCTCGTTTGACGGGCAAATGATCGCTGAAATTCCCTATCGGAATTTCAATCCCAAAACAAAAAACATTCTTTCAACGGGCTTCTATAACGCCGTAGCCAATACCTACGATTATTACATACCCACAAATTTTGATTTCTGTTACGGCTGGAGCCCAGCTTACCAGCGACAGCGAGCAAACGTTGTGGCCATTCTCGCAACCATTGCCGTACCCATTAAAAGTCGAACAGACCTGAGAGTGGATTCGATCATTCTGACCGGTGAGGGCAGTATTGACGTTGAAGTGGAAAGCACTGCTTACGATCAGGAGCGTGCACAAGTTCAGGAAATCGACCCGGCAAACAATGTGCTGCACTACGATTTTGATGGCGATCGCAACCTCGATATCGCCGTGTTGTATCAGGGGAAATATTACGTCTACCTGGGTGGACGTCCGCCAAAATACGATACTGAATTTCCCGATAAGCCCATTGAGGAAGATCTGGTTCGTCTTGCTGACCACCTGCCGGATTTCCAGGATCGAGGCTTGTTGAAAAGCATCTCATTGGAAGACCTCCAGCAAACCGATATTTATGTGTTCCGCGCTTCGACCGGGCAGCTTATTCATGAGCGTATTGGGCTTGAGGAAGAGGAGTTCCAACCTTTTAACCTGGTGGGCGCTGACCAAGAGAACACTGAAAGCGCTAACTTCTACTACAAGTTTTTGATCCGCGGTCCAACGTTTCTTGAAAGACATACAGGCTCACTGGAAGACTGGTGGAGCAAAACCGGCATTAAAATCGAGCTGTTTGAAGGTCGTAAAGCCGATTATCTGCGCATGGGTGAGCGTGTTCAGATTGTCGCGGTAAACCGGGCCACAGGCTATGTGGGTTCAGTAACCTCCGTTCTGGAGCACTCGCAACTTGATCAAGGCACCAGCATTGCTGTGGATATCAGCAAACTGGTATTGCGCCCACCCAATCTGAAAATTCGTGCAGAGCGCACAAGCAGAACTGAACTGGGTCTCGACAAGGGTGAGATCAATCGTTACTTGATTGGCGGCGAAGGTTCCGCCTTAAGCGATGATACCTACATTAAAATCGACACTGAATGGTTTGACCATGATGGCAACACATTGCCAGCGGAATTGCCGGGCTACAGTGCCATGCTGGCCAAAGTGGTGTCGCCAGGAAAACTGGCGAAGGATGCCGCCTGTGGCAGTCAGCTGAATACCATTGAAATCAAACCCGGTGTTCACCCTCAGCTGCTCAAATTGAGCGGCAGCTGTGATCTGCAAAATGAACATTACTATCTTTACGTTTGCGGTCACAACATCGACAGCGAGGGTAAAGACCAGTGCTTTAACTTTAACGGCGAAGGCGGCCGCCCAAGCGTTTATGTGCCAGTAAAGGTGCCAGTTTACGACGAGATTGCCAGTCGCCAACGTCAAAATGCCCACGAATACGCTCGCCAGGATGACCTGCTGAGCGACACCGAGCGCAACCGTGATCCAGAACCGGTTTACCGTTGGGCCTACCGCCCAGAAATGCAGTTCAGTGTTTACGGTTTGAAGGTAAACGGAGTTAATGCCTACGATAAAGAGGGCGCGCCACAGTATTTGGATTTGCGTGGAGAGCGAGTGGCTGAAATTGGTGCTCAATCTACCAGTTATGTGGAAGTGTTGCACGATCTTTTCACCTCCCCGAATGGGCCGCTTTCACTGTTTTCTCCAGATAAAAAACTGGTGTTTGCGCTGGGCGAACATGAAATCGAAGCGACTGCCGGAGCGGCGAATCGTATTCTCTTTGAAAACATCGAGCACCTGTCGAGCCTAACGGCCTCGGATCATATTACCTTACGATTGTTCGATAATAACGATACCCACAATATCCTTTGGCAGTATACCTTTAGCCCCGATTACAGCGGACGTAGTACGTTTACCCGCGCTTATATGCGTGGCGTTACCTCATCAGCGTCTCGATTGGGCAGTTTTAAAATCTACGATGTTGATGTGGAAAGCCCTTCAAAGGTCACGGTAAAGCTGTATGACCACGAGGAACGTTTCGAGCGTGATCTTGTTGAAGAAACCGACATGGAAGCGGGTGCCCATCAGTTTTTGATGACCCGCAAAGATCTGGAAGATTTTGTACCCCGCGCCGGTGAAACCGATCTCCACATGCGCATTATTATTGAGCCAGACAACGGTGACCCGGAAGTCGTGGTTCAGTACAAGATCGAACTCGACGATAGTTCGACAGGCGATATGCTTGGCCAGATCATTGAGCACGATACCTTAATTCAACGTGGCGCATTAACTCTGCAGCGTCAGGATATCAGCCTGCAAGGTCTGGGTCCTCAGCTGAACTTTATCCGCAGCTACAGCAATGAAACCAAAATTGAAAATGAGCAGGGGGTAGTCGGCCCAGGCTGGACTCACAACCACAATCTGTTCGCCAAGGTTCTTCGTTATTCAGATGGTAACGCGCCCTATGGCGACAATCTGCCAAGCTGGGTAAAAGATACACGTAATGAACAGGACGACGAGCAACCTCAGCTGCTTCTGAAGTCAGAAATGGAAGCCTTGCAGACCCATGCAGTATATCCGAGCATGGTGTTGATCAGTAATGGTGGTATTTTTACCCGTGAAACCGTCTTCGATGATTGGGTTCCCCAACGTGCCCGCCATGGTGTATTGGAAACCAATGATGAAGGTTTTTGGCTGTATCGTTCCAAAGACGGCACCGAGTATCACTTTGAACAGTTTGACAGCGATAAAAATCGAATGATGCTGGATCGTGTTGTCGATCGAAATAGCAATACGCTGACCTACGAATACATTACCCTGACCGGGGACAAACTGGTCTCAAAGGTGACTGATGCGGTAGGCCGCACCTTGAACTTCCGTTATGGCATTCACAATTATGCGCCGCGCCTGGAGTCCGTCAGTACCTCGGTTGGCATTCAATTGGACTTCGAGTATTTCCCGGATGGCGATCCGATGGCGGGCTTCCTGAAAAGCTTTAGCCGTGAAGATTTTGTCGAATCCTATGAATACGAACTGGTCAACCCTGATCCAGTCGCAAATCTGGTGGCCGTAACGGATGCTAATGGTCGTCGCCACAGCTATGAATATTTCCCCTGGGATGATTCTCCGGTTCATATGCGAAATCGCGTGCCCGGTATTGTGCCCAGTGATTTGGTTCGCAAAGTCAACTACCCCGGTGGTGACAGTGCGGAAATTAAATATCCCGCAGGAGGGGACAATGTTCGCGAAGTGGTTGATCTTCGCGGTAATACCACACGCTATACCTTGAACCTCTATGGCAACCCGATACTCATCGAAGAGCCTGAAGGCCGTGTTACGGAGTTTGATTGGAGTCTGGATCTTGGCGAGCCCGATAACGTCATGCGACGTAAAAAAGATCGCTCCATCAATGCCGAATGGCACTACGAATACGATGCAAAGGGTAATCTCACCAAAGAGACTGATCCTTTCAATAACAGCATGACCCAGAGCTGGGATCAGCGTTACTCGGTGTTGCTCGAACGCACAGATAAAAACGGCGTGGAATTCCGTCAGACGCTGGATGGCAAAGGTAACGTTACGGCGACTACACTCACTGAAAAAGTGATTGGTGAAGCTGGTGGCAGTGGCAGCACAATTAGCGAGAGTTTTGCATACAACAACAAGGGCCAGAAAACATCGCATACCGATGGTCGCGGTAATGAAACGACCTATAAATACGATATCTACGGAAACCTGGAAGAAAAGAAAGAAGCCCTTGGCAGTGTTACCCGGTATCAAAATACCGATCGTGGCTTGATGACTCAAAGCACCGACCCTAACGGTAATATCAGCCGCTTTGAATACGACAAGCTCGATCGACTGACAAAAAAGACCGACCCGGCCGGCAATACCGTTGAGTATGTCTATGACAAAAAAGGCAATAAGGTCAGCGAAACCAGTCGCGACAGCTATCTGGATCAAAACCGCCGTTTATTCCTGAGCTATCAGTACGATGAACGCGACCGCGTTGTTTCTGTAACCCGCCAGGGCAGCAATAATACTGAAAACTACGACGGCCGCATGCGCTACAGCTACGATGCCAACAGCAACGTCGTGCGTGAAAGCGATTGGAAAGGGCAGTTCACCGAACATGAGTACGATGATTTAAACCGTCGCACCAAAACCACCAACGCCCTCGGCGACGACATGAGCTACGCCTATGAGTTCACCAACGATGGTTTGCGCAAAACCATGGTGGATTACGAAGGCCGTACGACTGTCGAACAAATGGACAAACTGGGCCGCAAAACCTCTGTGGCCCTGCCGTTAAGTTTCAGCCGAAGCTATGAGTACGACAAAACCAAGAACCTTCTGGCTCAGACAGACGAAAACGGCAATCGAACTCGCTTCAGTTACAACGAACGCTACCAGAAAATTGCCCAGCTCGACGCGCTCGACGGCGTATACCTTTGGGAGTATGACGACGCCGGTAACCTGAGCGCCACGGTTGATGAAGAAGGTCGTCGTAGCACTTACACTTACGACAATCAAAATCGCATGACCGCCAGCACCGATGCTGCGGGTCGCGACAGCACTTACGGCTATGATGCCAATGGCAACTTGACCAGCGAAACTCGCCCCTACGGCTTCGCGTTCAGTTACCGCTACAACGCCTTGAATCAACAGGTGGGCATCACCAACCCCGATGGTGGTGAAGAGAGCAAAAGCTACACCAACGATGGCTTGTTGGTGCGCCATCAAGACGCCGAAGGCCGAACCAGCATCATGGTCTATGGCCCGGAACAACGCCTCTATGAAAGCACCGATCCGGTTGGGCGCAAAACCGCGCAGAGCTTTGATCTGAATGGCAATGTATTAACAACCACTCTGAGTCAGAGTGGAGAAGGTCCGCTCACTAGCAGCAACAAAACCTACACTTACGACGCCTTGAATCGCAAGCTGAGTTTGAACGAGGCCAATATTCGTACCACCAACTGGGAATACGACAAGGTGGGCAATGTCTTAAAAGTCACTCGCCCCAATGGTCGTCAAACCAGCTCCAGCTACGATGATCTCAACCGTGTGCTGACGGTTACCGATGCCATAGGTGGGATTACTCGTCAGAGCTACGATGGCGTAGGTAATGTACTAAGCCGCACCGATCGCAGAAACTTTACGTACAGCACCGAATACGATGCCCTGCATCGTCCGACCCTGAAAACCGATCCGCTCTCCCAAACCGAGCGCCTGATGTATGACAAGGTCGGCAATATCACCCAGCTGACCGATAAGCGCGATATTGTGACCACCACCACCTACGATGGCATTAATCGTCCATTGGTGGAAACCCGTGGCGGCATTCGCCTGAGTACCCGCAGCTATGCCGGTAGCGGTGGACGTGAAACTCAAACACTTGTCGATGCTAACGACAATACCTTTGTTACCGAAAAAGATTTCCGGGGCAATACGCTCTCATTAACCTTTGCGGATAACAGTGTTCAGAAACAACGCTATGACCTCTCCGGTTTTATGACCGAAGAGGAAGACGAATCCGGCTTTATCACACGCTACAACTATTTTGCGGATGGCCGGGTAGCCAGCAGTCAGAATCCGGAAGGTGAAACCACCAGCTATCGCTACGATTTGTTCGGTAACCAGCGTCAGATGACCCGCCCATTGGGTGCCGTGCAAAATCGTGATTACGATGCCCTAAACCGTTTGGTGCGTGTTAGCGATGCCCTCAACCAGCAAACCCAGTTCCAGTACGATGCCAATGACAACCTGCTGGTGCAAACCATGCCGGGCTCGGCACCGGTTAACTTCACCTACGATGTACTCAACCGTCAGCTCAGCCGTGAACACGGAAGCTTAACGAGCAGCTACGAGTACGACGCCGAAGGCAACCTGACCAAAACCACTGACCCCAAAGGGCAGGTGTTTACTCAGCAGTTTGATCAGCTGGGCCGCCTGCAGCAGCAAGACTTCCCATCGGGGAGTGACCTAAGCAGCGTGACCACCAGCTACGATGGCAACAACAATCCGCTGAGTGTCAGTGAAACCACCAATCGCGGCACTGAACTCTACAGCTATGCCTACGATACTCTGGATCGCCTCACGCGCAGCGAACAACGCGGCCAGGTATTAACCTACCAATACGACAATAACGGCAACCGCACCCAGCTGGTCTCCCCAGGGGGCAGCAGCGATTACCGTTACGATAACCGTAACCGTCTGAGCGAAGTTCAGTCCGGCAGCGAAATCAGCCGCTATCACTATCTGGCCAATAGTTGGCTGGAAAGGGTAGAGAATGCCAATGGCAGCCAGGTGGCGTATCAATACGATAACGCCGGCCGCGTGGTGGATATCCAAAACAGCTTGGCCGGTGGTGGCTTACTGTCGAGCTTTGCCTATCAGTACGACAACAATGGCAACCGTACCCAGCAAGTTGAAGTGCAAAGCGGCTTTGCCGATACCCAAAGCCTGACCACCACATACAGCTACGATACCTTAGATAGACTGACCCGCTATACGGAAAACGACGGCAGCGAGAATAAAGAAACGGTTTATACCTATTTCCCAAGCTACGATCGTAAATCCGAAACCGTTACGGTGGGCAGCCAAACCGAGCGCCAACGTCAATACACCTATGACAACATCAATCGCCTGACGACCATCACCGAAGCCGCTGGCGGTGAAATCAGCTACCTGTACGACCGAAACGGCAATCAGCTGAGCCGCACCGATACCATCGACGGTGCCAATGACAGCACCTTGTTCACCTACAACAGCCGAAACCAGCTGACTCAGGTGCAAAACGGCGCGCCCGGCAGCGAAGCCAGTCAAGGGCAAAACCACTACGATTACCGTGGCATGCGTATTCGTCAGTTGGGCTCATCCAGAGGGGATATCGAATACCTCTATGACCAAAAGAGCATCGTAGATGAACTGCAATCCGGTTCCACACTCGCACACTACACCTACGGTGACCGCCTATTAAGCCTCAACCACAGCGGCGAATCCCAGTTCTATCACTACGCAGCACTGGGTACCACCGCCAACCTGAGTGACAGCGCCGGGCAGGTAAAGGTCTCGTATCGCAGTGATGTCTTTGGTAGCATTACCAAGCAAGAGGGTACGAGTGTTAACCGCCAGGTGTTTACTGGCCAGGAGCATGATGAAAATACAGGCTTAATTTACTTCGGCGCACGCTTCTACGACCCAGCCATTGGCCGCTTTATGACCCAGGATACGTATCTGGGTGAGAGCAATACGCCACCGAGCTTGCATCGTTATTTGTATGCCTATAGTAATCCGACGTATTACTTTGATCCGAATGGGCATGCAGCAGTTGCTGCTCCTCTTGCTGAAACTGCGATTGTAGCCGCTGAAAATGTAGCTGTTACTGGGGCTATAGCTCTTGCTACGGGTGTTGACAATAGTGTTGATATAGAACCACTAGATGACCTTCCCCCGACTTTGCGTACTGTTGCCAAATTGATGGTTGTTCAGCAGGTTGTTTCAAGTGCGCTTGAAAATATGGCCTCGGATGTTTGGTCTACAATTACCACTGAAAATGATGCTGGTCCCCTGAGCACAGCTGATACAGAGGGTAAAGCACGAGTTGATTTGGGGCGCAATGAAGGATTCCCTGCGTTAACGGAACAGCTGCCAACTAATACTGGTGGTAAACAGATAGAAGAAGGAAATATACGTGATTCGATTCTATCTTCACCAAATGTTGGTCCTAGGGAAGGATATGATACTGGTGGTCAACATACAGTTGAAACTGGCCCGATTAATATGTATCGGGATGAAGATGGTGTTAACGAGAAAGATGGTTTTAATTCTGAAGCTGATGTTACGAATACTGTAACTGGGTTTCATGGAACCAAGGCTAAGAATATTGAGTCAATTAGAAATGATGGCGCAATGAACCCAAATTCGGAAGGAGAAATTTTCCTCAGTGGAAACCAGTCAGATACGTTTGTTCATGGTGCCGACTCCTCAATTGGAGGAGCACTCTCAGCTAAAGTTACTATAGATGTTGGTAAGGCTAACTCTGTAACTAATATTTCCGTTCCAGGAAACCCAAATGCAATATTGATTAAAACGGATACGCCGCTTTCTACCACTGTAGATTCTGTGACAATTCGAAAACCTGATGGAGATGGTGGTTTCGAATATGAAGATCAATAACTTTTGGAGATGAAATGTTTGTTTTAACTTTCAGCGATGAAATAGTCGAGGTCTTGATTGCTTACATATCACTATATATTGCCGCACCTCCTGATCCAATTGAAGTGAAGGAGTTTATAGAAAAAAAATGTACTGAAAAAGATCTTGAGAGGTCTTTTTCTACTGGTTTGATAACAAAGGATGAGCTTTGCTCTTTCATATTGGGGCATGTATTTACGAAGTTTATTTTGAATAAAGGTAGTGTTGAAGTTGTTGAGAGTGATGTGGAAGAAGTAAGAGTTAGATTATTAACATTATTTTTTAGTTGATGTTGTACTGCTGGGCACCGTCAACTTAACTTTTCAATTCGATAAAGAAAAACGAAGCTGGCCAACTATTGAGCAGTTTCCATGTTCGAGGCACAGGTAACCTGTTGCCACTGTGAAAATGCTCTGTTTCTAAGCTCTCGGTAGTACTTTGCTTTTAGCAGGTGTCTTTGTTGTCGAAAATGATTATTGATCACTCCGTGGCAGGTGAGGAACCTTTGGGCTTGGCCAACTGATTTGAAACGCCGCATTTGCCGTTCCTGCTGTCGAGTTTTTTGATGGGAAATTTCAGCGATATTGTTATGATATTGTGCGATGGAATGTTGCACTGTGCAGCCCAAGTCTCTTAGTGCAGAGCGATAGCTGGCCAGTCTGTCGGTTGTTTTTTTTGGTTGTTTGAGTCTGAGTTTTAAAGAGTTTTTTAAAGAACCTAGTGGCAGCATACTTGTTTCTGCGTTTGGTAATGAGTATATCCAGCTCACTGCCATCTGATTTAACAGCACGCCATAAGTAATGCGGTTTCCCATTGATTTTGATAAAAACTTCGTCAAGAAACCAGTGATTTCCATGTGTCCCATGTTTCTTCTTTAGAGTTTTGGCGAAATAGGGTGCAAATTTCAAGCACCATTGTCGGATGGTTTCGTAGGAAACCGTTACGCCTCGAATGGCTAGGATTTCCTCAATATCGCGAAAACTTAAAGTAAATCGGTGATATAACCATATGGCGTGGGTGATAATGGTCTTAGGGTATCGGAAACGTTTGTAGGTATTCATGAGGTGAAGTTTAGCATGTAGGTTAAGTTGACAATGCTAATGTGATTTAGGGGTGTTACTTCTGAAATAGTTATGAAGAATAAATATTGCGTTGTTTTTAATGAGCCTAAACCAATAACAGAATTAGATTTGTGGCCTGCCCAAGCAGGTAGGTTCGATCTCATTTTAGGGCATAGTCTTTTTGGCGATCTGTTTTTGATGGATAGTTCGAATGATCAATTGGCCTTGTTGTATGTCATGCCGCCTGAGCTAAATGAAATGCAGTTCTTTGGTAGGCAATCTTTTGCGAATGATTGCCTCGAACATGAAATCATTAGAGAAGATGTGTTGTGTGAAGAAAAGGTTGATAAATTAGAGGGGGTAGTTGGCATTTTAGAGGAGGGCGAAGTTTATATTCCTGAGCCATATCCCTTTTTAGGTGGCGACTTGAAAATTGAAAGTTATTCAAAAGGTCAATTGATGGCATTTCTCTCGATTATAGGAACCCTTCAGCTCGAATGAGGTAAATAAAAGGTGAAAAGAATCAGAAAATCGGCTCCAATGATCCAGTCGCATTGATCTTATTCTTTGAGTTTAACAAATAGGTAGGCTGGATCGTTGTTGTGGACATTGATGTACCATTTCTTGTGTTTGGACTTTGAAACTTTAAGCCACCCGAAAACCAATACTGTTGCACCGCTTAGGTCTTCAGCGGGCGTTGTCAACTTAACTTTTCAGCTCGATAAAGAAGAACAGGGCTGACCAATTATTAAGCAGCTTCCATGTTCGAGGCACAGGTAACCTGTTGCCACTGTGAAAATGCTCTGTTTCTAAGCTCACGGTAGTATTTTGCTTTTAGCGGGTGTCTTTGTTGTCGAAAATGATTATTGATCACTCCGTGGCAGGTGAGGAACCATTGGGCTTGGCCAACTGATTTAAAACACCGCATTTGCCGTTCCTGCTGTCGGTTTTTTTGATGGGAAATTTCAGCAATATTGTTATGATATTGTGCGGTGGAATGTTGCACTGTGCAGCCCAGGTCTCTTAGTGCAGAGCGATAGCTGGCCAGTCTGTCGGTTGTTATTTTTCGGGTTGTTTGAGTCTGGGTTTTAAACAGTTTTTTAAAGAACCTAGTGGCAGCATACTTGTTTCTGCGTTTGGTAATGAGTATATCCAGATCAATTACGCGATTTTTGCTCCAGATTCTCAGACAAATATTTTTAGGAATTCTACGACTGTTAATTATAGAACTCCGCTTAGTGAAATATTAAAGCCTGATGCAGGTGTTTGCACATTGGCTACATGTACTGAAATTGTTACCAAGAGACGTTAGTGAATGTTCTATAGAGATTTGTCTTGTTATCGAGATGGGGATGGAGAGGAAATTGTTGATGTATTCCCTTCCGTAAAAAATATAGGTTGGCTTGGTGTTGAGTCAGAATACTCTAAAGGTATTGTAAGAGAGGATCTGATTCAGAAGCTTCGCGAAATTACTTTCCTTGACTTAAAAAACGATGAGGATATAAAAACGGGTAATTATGAAAAGGAAAAATCAATTAATGTTCACTGTATGCATGTTCGAGGTAGCCCATACAGTTGCCCTTTTAGTCAGGCATCAATAGAGTACAATCCTTCGGGGTTAGGCCTCTACAAAGGCAATAGTACTATGAAAGCAGGTGTGAATGAAATTTGTATTCCATCTCTTAAAAGTGGCGAGTTTTATTCATTCCCAACTTTATTATTACACTATATTACTGAACATGGATATTGCCCTCCGCAGGGATTTTTGGATGCTTTAGATGCTTTTGACTTGAGTGTGCCTTACGACATTGATTCTAAGCAAGGGGACTTAGAAATAGTAGAAGTTGATAGGACTGATATGGATAAATACAATTAGTCTTTAGAAGTTTAAGTGGCGAAGCTCTTGGCTTTAGCCGTTTAAATTATTGATCACCTGCTTAGTTTGATTCTTCAAGATGTGCCTATAGTAATCCGCTTTACTACATTGATCTTCATAGTTACTCGTCAATTTTCGAAATCAGCCCAGGTAAATATGGCAAATGTTCACCTGATGCTAAGCAAGATTCCGTCCGTGTGATTAATGATGGCAAGTCAACAAAACATCGCGAAGAAGCCAGACGGTCATCACCAGAGGCCGAAGTTAAACCCCAGGAAGTGGTACTGGTTTTTTTATCAGGTTAAAAATTCTCAGGGTCTTGATTATGATAATTTCTGAATTAAATGTATCGGATGGGCAGATTACTGAATTTACTGTTCAATCAGATGTAGCAAAAGTTGTTCTAAAGGATTGGCAAGAAGCAACTCATATTCTTGTTTTTAAAGGTGTAGTTGGAGTTGAGGCTTATTCCCCTGAAAGGGTTGATTTATGCCATATTAAAGTATCAACTGAATCAGAAAAGGTACGGAAGGTTTGTTCTATCGTTGAGGCTGATGAGAACGAGATTACTGAGTACTCGTTTATTTCTGCGTGGAGTGATCTTCCCGCATTAAGCATTTTTGGTGAAAGCGTAGAAATAAAGACACTGTCAACTTAAACTCTAAACTCTAAACTCTAAACTCTAAACTCTAAACTCTAAACTCTAAACTCTAAACTCTAAACTCTAAACTCTAAACTCTAAACTCTAAACTCTAAACTCTAAACTCTAAACTCTAAACTCAGCCCAAATACACCCTGCAGCCTAATTATTAGGCTGCTTCCATTTTCAAGGACATTGTCAACTTAACTTTTCAACTCGATAAAGAAGAGCAAAGTTGACCAATTATTAAGTAGTTTCCATGTTCGAGGCACAGGTAACCTGTTGCCACTGTAAAAATACTTTGTTTCTAAGCTCACGGTAGTATTTCGCTTTTTAGCAGGTGCCTTTGTTGTTGAAAATGATTATTGATCACTCCGTGGCAGGCGAGGAATCTTTGGGCTTGGCCAACTTATTTGAAACGCCGCATTTGCCGTTCCTGCTGTCAGGTTTTTTGATGGGAAATCTCAGCAATATTGTTATGATATTGTGCGGTGGAATGTTGCACTTTGCAGCCCAAGTCCCTTAGTGCAGAGCGATAGTTGGCCAGAAGGCGAGCACAGGGTGCCTTGGAGAACTCTATGCGTGATGGTGAGTGTTTAATTAGTCCTTGTGTGCCATCTGAATATATTTCGAATCCAAAATCTAGATGAAAATGAAAGAGTTAGATCTTATTAACAAATCGGAAGACGGTGAATTTATTGGCTTCTATGAAATGTTGCTTTTGCCAAAAGATGAGATACCTGTCAATAGGGTGGCTGATCTTTTGGATTTGGTTGAGTTAGGAAGTACGCCAGAAATAAAAGTGTATGCCTTGTGTTTGCTGGTGTCTTGGGGCAATGAAAGTGCCTTTGATCGGCTTGCTAAGGAGTGTAGCAGCGGTGAAGGTTTGTTAGAGCTAGACAAGAGTTCCCATCGGTTGAGGGGATATAGCACTGTTTACGAAAAGGTCTTGGAAGCTTTCATTTGTTATTGGATTAATCAGGTTGAGGTGTCTGAAATTTTGGGGGATGGTGCGAGAAAAAAAATTTTTCAACCTTTATCTGATATTATTGAGAAGTCAAATCGAAATCCCTTTGAGCTGAAAAAATTGTATTCACATATTTTGGATTATAATTGGTTGGAGTTTGCACCTCTGGTCAAAAAACACCTAGAAGAAGTTTTGAGTGATGATAGCGGAAATCAATGGAAGGTGGTTGATGCGATAAATTTTTTAGATCAGTATGATGTGGAATTTGTATCTATGGCACTTTTAAAAAAGCAGAAAAGTAGAAAGGATTTTCAACTAGATAGGTGCTTAGAGAATGCTAGTCGAACTAGGAGAGTAATGCGTCATCTTGATTTAAAGTGGCGCAGTTTTTATAAAAAATTTTAGCAATTACAGTCTAAATCTCACAAATATAGAGTGATAACGGCACTGTCAACTTAAATTACAAACTCGACAAATAAGGAGCTATTTAGGCGGACCATTGGTGGAATCGTTCAATCGAAACAAAGAAATGAATAGATTCCTAGAGAACAAGACTGATGGTTTCGGAAGTAATATGAGACCTTCCTCAAATAGCATCGGCTTCGATATCCAAGAAAACTTCACTAGAGATGAGTGTTTAGGTGCTTTATGTGATTTTTACAAAGGGCCGGGAGCCGAGTTTAAAGACACGGCAGATGATTTTTTCAAACAACATCCGGATTTAGAATGACAAATATTTTTTCAATTGCATCTGAGTTAAATGATGGAAAATCTTTCAAATCGGGTTCAAATATAGAACTTTGTCCAGTATGTGGCACTGTGCTCGATTGCTCAGTTGGCGCATATTGTCATGACTTTGAGCCCAAGATTAAAGGATTTGATATCTCTTATTCATATGAGGGTGTGCTGGTTGTTAGTGAAAAATTCAAGCAAGTGTGTTTAGAATTGGGGTTGGGAGGCCTGAGCTTTCATAGCATCAACCAAAAAGATAGTTTGTATGCATTGAGTGTAGAAAGTGTCGTAGAATTTGATTCTATTACTCGGAAAACAAGATTTGTAAACAAGTGTGAAGAATGTGGGGAATATGAGTCTGTTGTAGGTGCTACGCCTGTAATTCTTAAAGAGCCTATAAGTGAATCTACGATAGAATTTTATCGTACGGATCTTTGTTTTGGCACAGGAAGAAAAAAACATTGGTTGATAGTTGTAAACGATGCTACTAAAAGAGAATTGGAAAAGTACAATTTAAAGGGGTTGCGATTTAAAAAAGGGTTTTCTGAGTGCGAAAGGCTTCTAAAGAGGCACTGTCAACTTAAAGTCTAAACTCAGCCAAATTACACCCTGCAGCCTAATTATTAGGCTGCTTCCATTTTCAAGGTACAACAACTATTTTGCGGATGGGCCGGGTAGTCAGAAGCCAGAATCCGGAAGGTGAAACCACCGGCTATCGCTACGATATATTCGGTAACCAGCGTCAGATGACCCGCCCATTGGCATTGTCAACTTAACTTTTCAACTCGATAAAGAAGAACAAGGTTGACCAATTATTAGGCAGTTTCCATGTTCGAGGCACAGGTACCTGTTGCCACTGTGAAAATGCTCTGTTTCTAAGCTCAGGGTAGTATTTTGCTTTTAGCAGATGTCTTTGTTGTCGAAAATGATTATTGATCACTCCGTGGCAGGCGAGGAACCTTTGGGCTTGGCCAACTGATTTGAAACGTCGCATTTGCCGTTCCTGCTGTCGGGTTTTTTGATGGGAAATTTCAGCAATATTGTTATGATAGAGAGCTAAACTGTGACTAGTTATGACAAAGTTCAAGAATTGGTAAAACGGTATAAAGTGGAGTTTGCGGATTATGATGGTTCAGGGGCTTCTCTTAGCTGTATTGAACAGGCGGAGAGAAGTTTGGGGGTCAATTTCCCCCCATCTTATCGGTGGTGGTTGCAAAGGTATGGAGGCGGCCAAATAAGATCAGATATTATTTATGGGTTAGATGATGAAGAAATAGGTAAACCCGATATCCTCGAGCTTGATAAACAGAATAAAGCTGATGGTTTGCCTTGTCTTTTGAGCTCAAGGTTAATGTTTGCAATTTCTAATGACGAAGAGTTTTACTTAGATCTCTCTACTGTTAACAGTGAAAATGAGAGTCCAGTTTATATACATGCCTACGAGGAGGGTGAGTTTAGAAAATACTCTGATTCTTTCCTTGGATATATTGAAAAACGCATATTGGAAATATGCGTATATTAGTATCTTGGGGTGTCGCCCCGATGCAGCTAAAGATAGCAGGAAACCCAAGTTGACCGGCCCAACATCGCCAACATCGGATTGCTTAAGCTGGGTCTAAATGCTGAAGTTTCTGGTTACTTATAAAAATAGTGACAAAACTGCTCCAGAAGAAACCCTGGAGCACTCAGTAAAGCATCATTAGCGCTACTCTTTTTTAAGTTTTACAAAGAGGTAAGCGGGGTCATTGTTATGGACATTGATATACCACTTTTTGTGTTTCGACTTTGAAACTTTAAGCCACCCGAACACCAATACTGTTGCACCGCTTAGGTCTTCAGCATCGCTGATGCCAAAAACCTCCGTTAGATAATCTTTAAGACCGGATACGGGGATGCTGACATCTTGTTCGTTTGCGGTGTTAAGCCAATTGATCTCTTCATCTGCATTACTGATGACGCCCCAATAGCCACGCATTTTCTTTTTGTTTGCCAACTCTTCATAGATATCATCGAAATTGACAAACAAGTTTTTGGCCTTGTAGTGATATTGCCCACCCATATTAATGGTTATATCGGAATGAGCGAACGTATCCGAATGCATTAGCATCCTGAGGAGTGAGCGTAGCCCTTTGTTTGTGTTTCTGATCTGGGATGCTTGCCTGGTGTGTTGTCTGGAATGAGTTGGCGAACCTGTATTGGCGTGTGTGCTGTTGCTGCTTGGTGGTGTGAGCTGCTGGCTGGTATAGGCCGAAAAGTTAACGTCTATGATGTCGTTGTTGGTGATAATACCGTTAACTTCTTCTACCGTGTGTGGATCAAGCTTTGGGGCTGTTATACCTTTTTTAAGTTTAATTGGGCAACTGTCTTCATGGTAAGCGCCAAAATAGGCCGCTTTGCCATCCCTGGATTGTTTCGTGTAGTAACCTTTACCTTGGCACTCTTCGCAAATGAGTGCGCGACGTAGCTGACCGAGACGTACAGGGGGTAGCTTGCAGAAATTGGCGATATCATAGCGTTCGCCATCCAGTAAACATAGGGCGACATCCATTGTTATTGCTCCGTGTTGGACTTATAGGTAGTCACAGGTTGTTTTGATCTATACAAATGCGAGAGTGTTCTTAAGTCTCGTACCAGCTCTATTCAAATATCCTTTCTGAGCCTAAGTGCTTTGCATAGTTGTTGTCTATACAACTAAATGGTTAATTTGTGCGGGTGCCGTGCAAAATCGTGATTACGATGCCCTAAACCGTTTGGTGCGTGTTAGCGATGCCCTCAACCAGCAAACCCAGTTCCAGTACGATGCCAACGACAATCTGCTGGTGCAAACGCAGCAGGCGTTAAACTCATCTCTTAGCTGCGCATCCATCCGAAAAGACATCAAGAACGGTGCGGGTGTGCGGTTTATCCAAGAGCTATTGGGTCATGCCTGTCTCGATACTGCCCAGCGCTATACCCATGTGAGCATCCATAAGCTAAAGGAAATCCACCAGGCCACGCACCCAGTGGCTCAGCTGGGTAAGGGTGCTGGCTCAGAGTCGTTGCTGGTCGAGCTGGAAGCGGAAAGCGAAGAGTGTGGTGATACTGGGGAATTGCACTGGGTTACTGGCGGTTGCAGCCTCGATCATCACCAGCGTTTAGGCGGTCGCTTTGTGGTGTGAAATACTCTGAGAATCTCAATGCGTTCCAAGCGAGGGCGAACGCGGTAGGGCACGATATAGCGGGTGTCAGGTACGATCAGCTCTCTTGTCCCATGTATGCGTCCGGGGTGTCCCAGAGCTGGGTTATCCGGCAATAAGCTAATGGCATTGACAATACGCTGCACAACTTGCTGAGCCGCCGCAGGGTTCTCCTGTGCAATATACTCGGCCTTATCATCCAGGTTTTTTAGGGCTTTGTTGAGCCATTTAACCTGCACTCACGCCCCACTTAGCCAAGGTCTTTTTGACGCTTTTGTCACTGGCGAAATCGCCGTTATCAGCCTCTTTGAGGGCTTCGCTGATCTCTTGCAATTGCCATTGGTTCAGATCGATAAAGTCGCGAATGGCTTCAGCGGCCAGGAAGGACTTGGATCGGTGCGTCACCTGGGCGAGCTGTTCCAGCTGGTCTTTAAGTTCGTCATCAAGACGGACGGTCATGGTTGTGGACATGGTGCGATCACTGTGTGTGTGGAGATGTACACACTATAGCACACCCCTATAGGGTGTGTCTTAGATGACCCGCCCATTGGGTGCCGTGCAAAATCGTGATTACGATGCCCTAAACCGTTTGGTGCGTGTTAGCGATGCCCTCAACCAGCAAACCCAGTTCCAGTACGATGCCAATGACAACCTGCTGGTGCAAACCATGCCGGGCTCGGCACCGGTAACCTGTTGCCACTGTGAAAATGCTCTGTTTCTTAGCTCAGGGTAGTATTTTGCTTTTAGCAGATGTGTTTGTTGTCGAAAATGATTATTGATCACTCTGTGGCAGGCGAAATTCGGCGATATAAACAGATGGCGTGGATGATAATGGACTTAGGGTATCGGAAACGTTTGCAGGTATTCATGGGATGATGTTTAGCATGTAAGTTAAGTTGACAATACTTCAAAGATTATCTCCATTACGAAAGCTTAATATAATCGATTACAAAGTCACAAAGTGTGGGTGATAACATCTTTAGCGTCTAAAATTTAGCACTCGATAGTGCGTTATCTTGGTATAATCTTTTGTATTGAAAACAGTAAATAAATAAGAGAAAGGGAATGAAATTTAGTTATATATGGATGCTTTTGGCTTTTACTTCGTCGGCGTATGCTGATCTAGATAAAATTAAAGTTTGCTATCAGCAGAATATAAATGTTTTTGTTGAACAATGTGAAGCATTGGTTGAGCTCTATAACGGCACCAATGGAGACCAATGGGACAAAAATGAGGGGTGGGGGAGCCCTGATGTCAGTACATGGCACGGGGTGATGATTTTCAGGGATCCAAGGAAGGCTAAAGCCGATATTACCTGGATAGATCTTGGTGATAACAATTTGATTGGAACAATTCCCAAGAGTATTTCAAACCTGAATAAAGTTAGAGTTTTGGTGTTGGGGAAGAATAAATTGTATGGCCAAATACCTTCTGAAATTTCAGGAATGAAGTCTCTTTTCTTGGCCCACCTTGGGAATAACTATCTTTCAGGAAAAATTCCGCACTCTTTAAATAAGATGAAAAAATTGGCCTCGTTTGAGGCGAGCGATAATTTTTTATCTGGTCGCTTACCCCCCGTGAGTGTGGTCGAGGGTAGGTTATCCCCTATCTCATATGTAGTCGAGCAGAATGCAATAACTGGTGACTTTGCCGAAAACTTAAGACTTAGGCGAGGAGGGAACTTCTATTCAACATTTATGCATGGTGGCATTACTCTCCCAGGTGGTGAAAGACCTGAAGGGCGCACTCAATTTCCGGACCAAAACGTATACGACGTTTCCCTAGAGGGCAATGCTACCTACATTCCAATTCCAAGAATGGGTGGAAATCCAGGTGTTGTTTATATTTTTCCAATGAAGGGAAATATTATCGATCGAGTTTCCGGTTGTGGTGGGGTGCTTAATGGGTATAAATATATTTTGAAGGATGGCAGCTTAAATGGCTGTGAGGTAAAAATTTCGACAAGAATTTGCGGCGATAATGATTTTTGTCATGTAGAGTTAGGGAAAGAAAATGGTATTCCTAAAGCTGCACTGGAGGTTCCTAGTCCAAATAATACATTATCAGGATTGGCTAACCTAAGGGGCTGGATGTATATGCCTGAACTAAACGATTTATTTCCGAAGTTAAGCAATAATGGCAGTGTTTATATAAATGGCGTTCCTTATAATTTGAATTCTAGCACAAGCCGAAAGGATATACTTGATGCGTTTGGTGAAAGTGTTCCAGAAAATGTGGTATTGGGTGGGAGCCAGCTATTTTACTCCGGGAACATAAAAAACGGTGAAAACGTTGCGGAATACGTAAATAACGCTGGATTTTTGGTGTCAAGAATACCTTTCAATGCTTTTACCCCTGAGGATAGAAATGGAAAATTGAGCTATATAAAAGGGGTCGAACGTAGTTTACGAGTGTATGATTTTCCATTCCCCGGCTCTGATGTGGTTCTACGTTTCAACCAATCTGAACAGGTTTTCTCTATAGTCGACCAATTCTTGGATGGAAAATCTACTCGATCTTCAAAGATACACTATCCCAATCAGCCTCCCTTTTATATCGTAGAACGGGATCCAATCAACGGCGTACCGTATAATAAATTTGAGTACCCGAGTGCATCTTTTCCATTAGCTGGAGTTTCAACCATACGAGGTTGGTCGCTTTCCGGCATTTATGAATTTATTTTAAATGGTAAGCCCCTTGCTGTTTCGAAATCTTCGCGTGAAGATGTTAGAAAAGCTATGGATGTTCATAGCTCGGTATCGGGGTTGAGCGTTCTTGAATATTCTGGAAATTTGCCGAACGGCTTGCATCGGATATTAATGGCGAAAGGTAGCGCTACTTATGAATATGTGGTTTTTGAATCATTTACACCTTTGGATATATTGGGGCGGCAAGCTTTTATAACGGGCGTCGAGAGACGTATTGAAGTTAATAACTTCCCTTTTGCTGAAAGCACAGTATTAATTGAATTTGATGAGGCAGGCCAGAATTTTAAAATCGTTGATCAGTATATCGATTAAGGTGGGGATGATAGAATTTTTACCTTGGCCTTGATAAATTACTTCGAGGCATTTAGTTTCAGTATCCTAAGCCCCTAGATATCACAACAAGCTATCACTAAGGACAGATTTTGCCTTTCCACAGTCTTTCGTTTTCCTATTCTTGGCGCCCTTACCAGCAGCGGGTTTTGTCGGCTATTGATGATCATCTGGACGATAGTCGTCTGCATATTGTGGCCGCACCGGGGGCGGGGAAGACGACCTTGGGTTTGGAAGTGTTCCGGCGCTTGGAGCGGCGGGCGCTGGTCTTGTCGCCGACGCGGGTGATTCGGGATCAGTGGTTGCTTCGGCTTAAGGACTTTGTGCCTGAAGAGGCAGATCTGAGTCTGGATAATCTGCCTGATTGGGCCAGTAATGATATTCGCAATATTCAACCTTTAACCTCGATTACTTACCAGGCTTTGCACAGTAAGTTGCCAGGGAAGGATCAAAAAGTCGAATCGGAGGTGGATATTGCGAATGGGGCAGCCGATGAATCGATAGAGGAGGCTCCTATTGATGAGGATGCCGGTCTGGAAGCCGATGAGTTGGATTCCTTTGTTGCCTTGCTGATGCAGCATGATGTGCAGCTGTTGATTCTAGACGAGGCTCACCATTTGCGTGCGGAGTGGTGGCGGGCGATCGATGCAGTGTGCAATAAGATTCCCAATATGGTTCTCGTGGCGCTGACGGCGACGCCGCCTTACGATTCCGAGAATCTGGAATGGCAGCGTTATCAGGAATTGTGCGGGCCGATTGATGAGGAAATCTCGGTACCTGAGTTGGTAAAGGCAGAAACGCTGTGTGCCCATCAGGATTATATCTGGACGGTTTCACTGGACAGTAAAGAGTCAGAGAGGGTGCTTGAGTACGATGAGCGTGTATCCAAGCTGTGCCAGTCTCTATTTGATGATGAGCGCTTTCGAACGATAGTGCGCCAGCATCCCTGGGTAAAGATTGATGATGTAAAGGTGGACAGTGCCGAGGTTGAAGGTGCAGAGACTCAAAGTGTAGAGGCTGAGGATGTCGAAGATTCTGAAAACATGCTTGCCAATGCGGATGATCTATTTAAGAACCCTGAGCTAGCGGTTGCGATTCTTAGTTATCTAAAAGCGATCGAGGATAAGCTGCCAGTATCTTTATGTCGGGCATTGGATCTGGGGCACGAAGAGATCCCTGAACTGGGGCGGCAGCAATGGCAGCGTTTGGTCGAGGCCATTATTTTTACCGACAGCTTTAAGCTGGAAAAGGAAGCGACGGATTATGTTGCCGAGCTTAAACGCCTGTTGCGTTCCACAGAGCTGTTGCATAAGCGAGAGTTGTCTTTGGTTCGCTCCCGTCGCTTGGATCGTTCGATTTCTTTGAGTGTCTCCAAGATCAAGGCCTGTCTGGATATTCATCTTCTGGAAAATAAGCATCGCGGAGAGTTTTTACGACAGGTGATACTCACTGACTACATTCGTGATGAAGCTCTGAAGAGTACGGTCGACGCTGGTGAGGTTAATCTGGGTTGCTGGCCGGTGTATCAGGCCTTATGTAAGGGTTCGGCCGTACCTGAACAAATAGGCATGCTCAGTGGGCGATTGTCTATTTTGCACGAATCCCGACTGGAAGCTTTTTTACAATATGTCACCGCTGAGAAATTCAAGATTACGCCACTGACGTATCTGGAAGGATACGTTCAACTATCAGGGCCTTTGAACCAGCTCACCACGGCCTTTACGGCCCTGTTAACTGCCGGAGAGATTCGGGTCTTGGTGGGCACGCGTTCGTTATTAGGGGAAGGCTGGGATGCACCCTGTGTGAACTCCCTGATTCTCGCCAGTGTGGTGGGTTCTTTTATGCTGACCAATCAGATGCGTGGGCGGGCAATTCGCCTGGATAAAAATATCGAGCATAAAGTCAGCAGTATTTGGCATCTTCTGGCAATTGATAGCAAATCGCCTTCAGGAATGAGGGATTACGGAGAACTGAGGAAGCGTTTCAATACTTTTGTGGGTTTGTCAGAGCAGGGGGCGACCATTGAAAGTGGATTCGAACGTTTAAATATAGATGAACATTGGGAGATGCTCAAAAGGGATAGAGAATACGATTATGTAACAACTATCAATACTAGAATGAGAGAAAACTACGGTAATCGAGAGAGTTTGGCCGGACGATGGAAAAAGGCTTTAACACTTGATTCCAATGCGCGTGTCTTACCCTCAGTGTTTACACCCAGCTTGCCAGATATACGGTTTTACCATGTTAAAGAAACTTATAAGGCCTTATTGATTGAAATGACCAAGCTTCTGGGTGGGGTCATTGCTATGTCGATATACAATTCCCGAAACCAGGGGTTGGACTTTGTACTCATGGTTATCGGTATGGTATGCATTGGAACAGTGATTTATAAACTACCCCAAACAATCGCGATTATTAAAACCTTTTTAAAACACCTTCCCGTTGACGGTTCGTTGAAACAAATCGGCTATGCACTGGCCGATGCATTGTGTGAATCAGGAATGATCAAAACCGAACGAGAACTAATGACCGTAAATACGGTGGAGAATTTTGACGGCACCGTGGTTGTTTCTTTGTCCGGCGGCACATTCTATGAGTCATCTTTGTTTGCGGATTGTATGGCTGAAATTCTGGGACCGATAGATAACCCTCGTTATATGTTGGTCAGGGAAGGTGAGCTCCATGGCCAGGCTCGCGATGACTTTCATGCGGTCCCTGTTCGATTTGCTGTTAAGAAAGAGCTTGCGCAGCTGTTCTCTGAATCCTGGCGTCGCTATGTATCACCCACCGAATTGATCTATACCCGAACCAAAGAGGGTAAGCAGCGTTTGTTGAAAGCGCGAATGCGAGCCTTTTCTTCAGTTTTTGAAAACAAAGTGCGCCGGGAAGACCGCTGGCAGACTTGAGCTTTATCAGAAACCTATGTAGGTTCTAGTGGTTCAGGATGCGGGTGTTTTTTCCCAACTTTTGCCCAAGCTGCGATTCTAAGCAACAATGCCCCGAAGTATAAAGTCCAGAATATTGGGCTTGGGTCATCCAAGTTGCGATAGATTAGATCGTAGCCAAATACCATTAGAAACATATAGAAAGCCAGCTGATGTATCAGCCGAGTTTTCCTCATTCCAAGCCAGGAAACCGCTATTGGAAACGTGAAAGCCGTCATTAAGCTTAAATACGCGGCAGCCGTTAGTCCGCCAAGCAGCACAGATAAGGGTTCGGGGTTTTCTACGGTTTGATACAAACGATAAACAAAGCTCAGGTGAAACAGGGTGCTGCCAAAGAAGGCCATGCCGCACAGCGGACGAATATGAAGTAAACCACGACTGAGTGCGTTATTTGCAAATGAATAGAGTGGTTTGGCAATAAGTGGGATAAAAAATATCAAAAATGATGCTCGCCCGGTGGCAACCAGGGTACTGCGCATGGCTTCTTCATTGAGTGGGGCTTGGTAATTGAACAGCGCAATAAAGAAAGAAACGAGAAATCCAAAAGCAATAGCCAAAAGCAGAGACATATTGCTGAAGCTGTGGGCTTTTACCGGCATGGTTTTCTCGCTAAAGCTTACAATTCCAGTTCCAGGTCAGAGCTGGGACGTGCCGAGCAAAGTAACACTTTGTTATCTTCGGGCATTTGCAGCTCCTCCGGAAAGCTGACACTTCCATTCAGAAGTGTCGCCTGACAAGCGTGGCAGGCACCATAGCGGCAGCCCGACGCGATATTGATGCCATTGTCCTCACAGAAGCTCAATAAGTTTTCCTGTGCTGGATTCCATTCCAGTTCTCGCTGACTGACGGCTAACTTAATCTTGTAGCGTTCCTGATTTTCAGAGGATTGGTTAATCAGTGAGGCACCAAAGCTTTCGGTATGGATGCGATCTTTTGAAATACCCGCGTCCAGGAATCCGTCGTGCATTTGCTGGCTGAATTCAGGCGTGCCACAGAAGTAAAATTCGGCATCTCGCCTTGTTGAACATTCCAGGTTCTCAAGAATACTACCCACCGATAAGCGACCGCGGGCCATATAGGAATCAAGATTATAGTCTTCAGGCTGGCTGATAAAGAGTTGCAGCTTGAAGTTGCTTAAGCTGTTTTGGCACTCTTCCAGCTCCTCCTTAAATGCATAGTTCTCCAGGCTGCGTATACCATGAATCAAATGGACAGTACGCTCAGGGTTGTCTCGAACCAGCGTTTTCAGAATGGATAAAAACGGCGTGATGCCAATACCTGTGCTGACTAAAACCAATGGTCTGGTATCGCTGGGTACAACGGCAAACTGGCCTGCGGGGCCTCGAATATAGAAATGATCGCCGACATTGAGTTGCTTGTGCAGATAGGCAGAGGCGCTGTCTGGGGATGTTTTCTCGGTGAGATCGCATTTTACAGAAATGCGATAATGTCGGTAATGCCGTGAGGTATCTGACAGGGTATAGGAGCGATAAATAAACAAAGGGGATTTAATACCACTGTCAATTTTAAGGGCCGCATCACAATTGTCCTGGGGCAGGGCGACAACAATATGTTGCCCTGGAACAAAATCGGGTAGCTTGTTCCCTTGGGCATCTCTGAAATAAAAAGACTGAATGCCTTCGGCTTCAATAACTTTGCGAACCAAAACGACTTCTCGATAGCCCGGAGGTGCGCTTTTCTCGGCAAGAAGGGTTTGCGTCTGTTGGGCTTTCGCTTGTTCCAGTTCTTTCTTTTCCTGCTTTTCTGCGAGTTTAGTCAATTGGGTCAACAGTGCGCTTTTAACTTTGCGCTGCACCGCTCCCAGGCTGTAGAACACTTTGGAGTGTGCGGGCAGCAATTCGACGTCGTCACCGACCCGAATGGTTTTACACAATTTAGGTGTGCCATAAGCCCCCAAATGCTGGTTGGCGTGTTGCAGAACCGCCCGTGGTATTTGTGGGTCTTTTTCCATACCTGGCTGTTCGGCACCGGGCATGGAGCAACGAATGGTGGGGTGATTACAGTGAATAACAGCATCGCCAATGCGCAGGTCACGGCCGCGCCATTTGTTTTCGACAATGCCTTCAATACCGGTTTGGGTTTCAATCAAAAAGCTTGGTCGATAGCGCTCTGCTCGAAAGTCACCTTTGGGATAATAACGTCGCATGTCTTCCAATGCCGCGGTGGTCATAAAGTGCAATGGATACACATCGTAAAATGTGCCCGGCGGGGTGACGTATTGTGAGACCGTTGATAGCAGTGATAGGGAAAACGAGGAAAAATCCGGCGCCGGGTCATCGGGTTTCATGCCCAGGGCATAACGCAGTTCAGTCGGCGTCATCACCTTGGACAACTTATAAAGTTCCTTGTGAGAAGCGGGTTGGCGTGACTGCAAGCTGACTTCCCGGCCAAGATACATAGAAAGTACGGCGGAGGCATAAGGATCATCACTGGACAGCACTCGACCATCCGGGAATTCGATTTCTACCTTGGCGTCGCTCGCTTTGTCAAAACCCGCGCTGGGCAGCTGACGGTAGCGCGCTTTGAGTGTCATCAGTTTGGGAATCTTTTTGCCGCCAACAAGCTGACCACTGGCTTCGTCGCGTACTGCCCAGCAGCGATCATCGGCAAAGCCCATGGGTGAAAGTTCGGCGCTGGATTGTTTTTCACCGAACATGGACTTCACGGGGTAGCGCCAGATTTCCTTGATTTTACCGACAATCGCCATAGAACCCTTCTTTGTTTTTCTGATTTTCTTACACGGTATCGCTGTTATTTGTTGCCGTTATTTAGCGCGAATTGGCCCGCTTACGGGTTTACTCATGATATGGGGGCGCTTAAAGAATATATTGACATTTTGAGCCAAGTTGGCGTTTGAAGGGTTTTTCTTTTGCCTTGGCGAGCTACTATGCGCTTATGAAAACGCAAATTCCCGAGATTCACACAGCCTGGCTGATTCGCTATTTGTTGAACATTCCCCTCGACAGTGAAGCGATTGCGAGTGCTGCCCGTTTACCCGTTGATACTGATCTGGAGCAGGTTAATCGCATTGCGTTTGTGGACTATGTGCATTTGCTGAGCTGGGCTGCCGAGCGTTTGGGACGTCCAAATCTGGGATTGGAGTTATCTTCCTATATGTCCCCCGGGGATTGGGGACCTGTGAGCCAGGCGGCGTATCACTTCGCAACCATGCGTGAGACGTTACGGGCAATCCAGCGTTTTCACCCTTTGGTGACCCAGTGTGTTCGTATCGCTTTTGACGAATCTCCAAGAGTGGGACGATTAAGCTGTGATGTGACCCTGCCGATGGGGGAGTCTGCACGCCAGGATGTGGAGCTGACATTGGGGTTTCTGGTTGCAGGTGCCCGTGAAGCCATTGGCAATGACTGGAAGCCTTTGGAGGTGACGTTTACTCACCCGAAACCGGACAACACTGACTTACATCAGGAAATTTTCGCCTGCAATGTGATTTTCGATCATGCCGATAACAGCATTCTGTACCACAGTGATGATCTGGATATTGAAATTGCCGGGCGGGACCCTTTGTCCCGGCGGCGCTTCACCACTCAGCTGGAAAACTTGATGGATAATGTGTTACGCGAGGAAACCATCTTGGCCCACACCCATTTTTACATTAATGCGATGCTGGGTACGGAACATTGTCAGGCGGAAGAGGTGGCGCGTTTGATGAATATGTCGCGTCGTACGCTGACCCGACACCTTGGCAATATGGGGACCGGCTTTCGGGAAATCAAAGAGGAAATTTTAACGGCGAACGCCAAACGATTGCTGAGTGAACAGCGTTGGAATACCACAGCAATTGCGCTTGAATTGGGCTTTGCCGACGCCACCGCATTCAGTCGTTCCTTTAAAAACGCAACTCGTTTAACGCCCGGGCAATATCGACAGCAAGCCCAGGCGCAACAGCGAAGCTAGTTTGCGCCAGAGCCTGCCGAAGCCTGTAAGCTAGGGCTTTTCAAGCTCGCGCTCCTGCCACCAGTCCATTGCGTTCAAGGTTTGACTGATTACGTTGCCACCCAAATACGATAAAAGATTACCGGGTGGCATGGGAATGGCTCGGCGATTGACGATCCAGAATTCGCTAAGTTCACTTTGCTTGTTTTGCAGGAGGTCGGTAATCAGACGACCGTTCAATTGGGTAAGCGAGACACCGTGACCCATGCAACCACTGGCTTGGATAATGCGCTCATCCCCAAGGTAGCTGATTTCCGGGGTCATATTCAAATTTACGGATACCGCGCCGCCCCATTTGTAGTGAATGGCTTTATTTTTAAGGGTGGGGAATAGCCAGTGCAGGTGCTTCTCCAGTTGTTGCCAGCTTTTCTCGCAATGCCATTGATCCATTTTGGTGCCAAAATCCGAATTGACTCGGCCACCACCCAGGGTGATTCGTCCGCATTTGGTAATGCGGGTGTAGTGAACTAAATTGCGGTTGTCCTCGATGGACATGCGTCCCTCCCAACGAATGTCTTTCCACTCTTTCTCGGTCAGTGGTTCAGTAACAATCTGATAGGTCCAGATAGGACGTTGTTTATTACGCAGATTTTTTTCGGCATCAAAGGCATGACCCCAGGCATTGACGGCCAGAACAACTTTATCAGCGCGAATAGAGGCGTTGGCGGTTTTTATTTGAATATGATCGCTGTGGCGATTGAGCTCGGTCACCGCGGTGTTTTCATAAACATCCGCACCTGATTCCAGAGCCAATCGCTTTAGCTCCCGCACATGCTTGCAGGGGTCGAAGATTCCGGTACCGGGTTCAACGATGGCTGCCCGAACATTCGGGGCATTGAGGCGTTTCTGAACGGCTTCATGATTCAGGTATTGATAATCTTCTTTGCCCATTAGCTCGCACAGCAGCTGATAGGTTTTTTGCAGACGTTTTTCCTGAGCCGTACTGTAGGCCAAACGCCACATGCCTGTATGCTCATAGTCGCTATCTAATTGCTCGCGCTCAACCAGGTCACGCACAAAATTGACCGCTTTTTTCATATATTGCTGGGCTTTTTGAGTGCGATCTTTGCCCCAGAATAATTCGGTGACTTCAGGCTCCAGGCCGAATAAGGTCATATTAAAGCCGCCGTTACGCCCGGATGCGCCAAAGCCGATTTCTCTGGCTTCCAATAGCATAACTCTGGCATTTGAATTTTCCCGGCAATACTCACGGGCGGTTGTCAGTCCCGTAAATCCGCCGCCAACAATAACGATGTCTGCCGAATAGTCGCCGGCGGGCAGGGTGGGTTCTGCTTGATAGTTGCCGTATTTGTGTTGCCAGAATGAATGGTTAGCGGCCATGGATTCCTGAACGGTCGAGGGCATATTGAGTTCCTTGTTTTCTGTGCGGCGGTTAGAGCATGTTAGGTGCCCGCAAATACTTCTGATTCAAATGAAAAAGAAGCCCGCCCTTTGAGCGAGCTCTAAACCCTCGAACAGAGTATGTGGATGCGAGGGTAAGCGATTGAATCAATGGTTAAAGTGATAAGTAAAATCTACGCCAAACATTCGTGGTTCGTTTCGTGAATACGAAGTAGAGGCTGTGCCCAAAGCGCGGAGGGCGGCATTGCTGATGGAAACATGGTCATCGTCCCGAAAGGCTTCATCGCCCAGATTTGTTCCCCATAGGGATAAACTCCAGTTGTCATCTGCGGGCTGAAGCGTAAGTTTTGCATTAAGTAAGTTATAACTGTTCGACTGCAGATCAGCTTCGCTGAAGGCCAAGGCATTGCCTGACGCCGCCGTGAGCGTTTCGGGTACGTCGTTGGCAATGCGTTGGCGACCATTGTGAATATAGTTGGCAGTGAGGCGCAGTGAGAAATTGTTTGTCAGATTCCAGACATAATCCGCGTTGAATACCGCTGAAAATCGGGGGGCACGCAACATATCCTGACCTTTTTTGATCACGAGTATTCCCTGTAAATACGTATCTTCGGTGAACTCGGCGTCCAGGATGCTGCTGCTCATGCCAAGGGTCAGTGCTTCACTTGCCCGGAAGGTCATATCCATCTCGAGACCTTTGGTCTTGGCATCGGCCGTCAGGTTCAGGGCAACCCCAGGATTATTCGGATCGGATTGTTGCAACTGAAAGTTTTTATAGAGCGTGTAAAACGCTGAGGCATTTAACCTGAGGCGACCGTCCAGCCAGTCAGATTTAATACCACTTTCAAAGCTATTGGCTTTCTCTTGATCAAATGTGTCGGCGGGGTCCTGCCCTGTAGCAACAACGGAATTGTAACCGCCAGCCTTATATCCCTGGCTAAAGCCGGCATAAAACGTGGCATCGTCGTTGATGGTGTAATCGGCCACCAGCCTTCCTGAGAGGTTGTTCCAGCTTTCTGTATCACGACTCTTAAAGGCAGGCTGACCATCGAGTCCGTACAGAAAATTGCCATCAGATATGGCGGTAAAGACGGGAGCCCTTGAGAGGGCAGCATGGTGATGTACGCGTTTTTCATCATAGGAGTAGCGCAGACCGGTCGCCAGTTGCCAATCATTTCCCAGTTGTATTACCGCATCTGCGAAGAGGGCAAGACTGTGAGTCTTGATAGTGACATCTGATCGGTTGTCACCAAAATTTCCAATCACACCGGGAACACCGGCTATAGCGAAAGCCGGCAAAGCAAAGTCACTGCGTTCGTTCACATCACCATAGAAATAATTCACGCCGACAAACCAATCCAGGTTTTCGGTGATGGATTGAAGGCGAAACTCCTGATTGAATTCCTTGTTATCCACTTTTAGGTTACGCACATAAAACGAGGTGATCAACGGACCGTGAATCGAGGGGACACTGAGTAATCCATTGGAGGGTGTGCCGGTATCCAAATCACTGCGGCGATAGGAACTGACCGAAGTAAGTGAGAAATCATCGTTGATCTCCCAATCCGTCTTAAGGGAAATGCCCGACGATTCCCGCTTCAGTTTAGGTGGCACCGTGCGCGGTAGGCCATTATCAAGCACAATGGCTTGATTGTTGGTGCCTTTGGCTTCAATACCCTCGGGATTAACACCGGTGATGCCGAGTGGGCCAGCAGAACCTACGCGGGTTACTATGAAAGCACTGCGAGTATCGTCCTGTTTATAATGATCGGCGGTTAGTTGTACACTGAGTTCATCGCTGGCGTGCCAGAGTAATTTGGAACGTAAGCTGTTGCGTTTTTGTTGATAGAAATCTTCCTCATTTCCTGGGCTTGTGTTTTTCAGCCAGCCATCGCGTTCTCGAAAGGAAGCGTTCAGGCGCAACAGCAATGAATCATCGACCAGGGGGATATTGCCGAGCCCCTGGAATGATTTCAGGCTTTTGGAGCCATAGGCAACTTTGAGCTTTCCCTGCAGATTGTCTTGTGGTGCAGCCGTCGTGATGTTTACGGCACCCGCTGCCGCATTGCGGCCAAATAAGGTACCTTGTGGGCCACGAAGAACTTCCACACGTTCAACATCAAGCAAATCTCCAACGAGATCAAAGCCCCTGCCAAGATACACGCCATCCAAGTAAAGTGCGGTGCTTTGTTCAACGCCCGCGCTGACGGTAGCGGTGGAAATACCGCGAATGGCGATTTCGGTATCGGGGTTGGCGGTGCTGCTAAAGGATAAACCTGGCGTCAGTTTTCCGATATCAGAAATATCATTAACACTGTTTTGCGCCAGTTGGTCCGCGCCCAGCGCTTTTACCGATACGGGTACGTCCTGCAAACTCTGTTCACGTCGCTGAGCGGTAACAATAACTTCTTCAATGGCTAAGGCTGGGCTCTGTGCCAGAGAGGGGGTTGCTATGAGTGGGCTACTCGCGGCGATTATTGCGGGAATCACCTTTTTCTTATGGTGTGAAATCATTCTGTTCCTCTGCTTACCTAATTCAGCTCAATCACCGTTGAGCTATGGGTAAATTTATTATGGTTCGGGAACAGTACGAAGTTTGAGAAAGAGGGGCGTGTCAGTTTGAGTCAATCCATGGATAGTTTGGGCCAGAAAATAAAGTGGGGCATGTGGATGTTTTCAAATTTGATCAATATCTTGTATGCGAGGAATAGGATGAATGTTTTATGAAAACTGAAAATATCGGTTGACTTTAAAAATCTGGACACTATTATTCACCGCAGTCAATTATTGATCAGGCCTTTGGCGCTGATCCTGCATATGAGGAGCACTTAAATGAAACCATTACCGAGTTATAAAGGATAGTCTTTTAAGTGCTTGCGCTTGGAAGGCTTTTTGTTATGCCTTCCAGCACAGAACCTGCTTTTAAAAAGCCCTGGCTGGAAACAGCCGGGGCTTTTTCGTTTTAGTCCAAGCTTGGAAGGCAAGTATGAAATTATGCCCTGTAGTTCAGGGGTAGGGATTTATTATGCCTGTAAAAATGGAATTGAATGCTGGCGCGAAAAATTCACATAAGCCAGTAAAAATATACACCCGTGATGTGGAACAGACAGCACTGAGCCAGTTAAAAAATCTGTCTCAACTGCCGTTTATTCACTCGCATATCGCGGCAATGCCGGATGTGCATGCGGGTATTGGTGCGACCGTAGGTTCGGTGATTCCCACGAAAGCTGCGATTATTCCCGCTGCTGTTGGTGTGGATATTGGTTGTGGCATGGTCGCTGCAAAACTGACGATTAAGGCGTCTCAGCTACCGGATAATCTCAGACGAATTCGAGACGAGATTGAAAGGGCGGTGCCGGTTGGAGCCAGAGCTCACAAAATGATATCGGCCCGAACCTCGGCTTGCCGTTTTTTGGAGCCGGGTATTCAACGCTTGTTTGAGAAGCATCCAACCTTGTTGAAAATGTTGAAACAGCCTCAGCAGACTTGGGTAAAACAGTTGGGCACCCTGGGAAGCGGAAACCACTTTATTGAGCTGTGTTTCGATGAAAGTGACGACGTCTGGTTAATGTTGCATTCGGGGAGCCGAGGTATCGGCAATGCGATTGGTCGATACTTTATCCAGCTTGCGAAGAAAGATCTGCAGCGTAATTGGCAAAATATACCGGATCGGGATCTGGCGTATTTTACCGAGGGCAGTCAGCACTTCGACGATTATTGGGAGGCGGTAGCTTGGGCTCAGGAGTACGCGCGCATTAATCGGGAGGAGATGTTCAATCTGGTGTTGCGAGCGATTCGTCCTTTGTTGCCTGACTTTACATTGGAAAGCAAGGCGATTAACTGCCACCACAACTACGTCTCGTTGGAGCAGCATTACGGTGAACAAGTGTATGTCACCCGTAAAGGTGCGATACGTGCTGGTAACGGCGATCTTGGCATTATTCCGGGCAGTATGGGGGCTCGCTCTTACATTGTTCGCGGTAAGGGACAGGAAGAATCCTTCTGCTCCTGTGCCCACGGTGCCGGTCGTCAGATGAGTCGTACCGAAGCGCGTCGCCGCTTTAAGAGAGAAGACCTGTTGGCACAAACCCAGGGAGTGGAGTGCCGTAAGGACAAGGGCGTACTGGACGAAATTCCAGGTGCCTATAAAGACATTGATGTCGTAATGGAAAACCAGAGTGATCTGGTCGAGGTGCTGTACACCTTGAAACAAGTGCTGTGTATCAAAGGCTAAGCCAATGAACATGATGATCGTTAACTGCGTAAATAACCCTTAAACAAGGAAGAACCATGAAAAAGCGAAACGGTTTCAGAACCGAACATAAGCATTTTATTTTGGATAAAGGTAATCACCATGGAAGCATCATTGGTAGACGAGGTATTGGCATGTCTGGCTGACGAGCGAAACCTGTTTCAGTATTTTCCAGACCGCTATGCATTGGCATTGCTGGAAAAATCACTAAAGCGGGATGGTAGAGAAGAACAGGACATCGCAGCGATTCGAAAGGGACCGTTTGGAAAGTTAATGCACCGCCCCGCGTTAAAGCGTCTGCTTTCGGAACAGGGAAGTGGCAAGCTGTCGGCTTGGGATCTGTACCGGGTATGGCCAGAGCAACAATACAATTATGTACTGAGTCTGGGGCGTTGGGGTAGCAAGAAAGATTATCGATGGGATCAGATGTCCAGACCCGGCGAAAATCTGGTGCTGCAATTAAATTTCAACAGGGCCCATGATCAGCAGTTCGATCGAGCGCTGGGGATGGACAAGCGCGAATTCAATGGCTGGTATCACCCAACGGCCCGAAATGGTCGTTGTACGCTGGCCTGGGCAAGGCTGGACTTTGACCTGGCTTCGGGGCAGGCCCTGATCGAAGAGCTGCAAACGGATTGGTTAAGGGACGTTCAGTGTTTGCACAAACGCTACCTTGATGCCGTAAAGAGAAAAGCAGAGCGTTTTTACTTTTGGGGTTATGAGCTTTCGGTGAAAAAAGCAGAAAGCTACTGTAAGCAGACGCTGGAGGAACATCGAATTTGGCAGGAAGCCATGTTGACTGCGGCCTTGGAGTTCTTGTGGCAGGATATTGGTATTCACGATGTGTATTACCACAGCTATGAAACCGGCAAGGCCTTAAAAAACATTGAGTATGATGGGCCACCGCGGTCATTGTATAGTGACTTGCCCAAGCGCTTTTGTTTCCAGTTGCAGGAGCAAGGGCCTGAATGGATTGAACAGTGTAAGCCGGCAAGGAAGCGTTTAAATAAACTGAAGCACAATGCTGCCTGGTATCGATTGCAGTTTTAACGATGCCAGATGGCGCAATGAGAAACCGCCATAAACAGGAGATGACTATGGCCAAGATATCATCCGTAACACCCAGGGCAAGGGGAAACCCGATTGCCCGGAACCCTCTGATGCGAAAAGGAGGCGTTCATGAAAAAAGTCGTAGTGCCAAGCGACAACAAGCCAAGCGCGATTTGCGAAAGCAAATCGCGCTTTTTTATCACTGGCTGTTTTCGTTTGCAGTTGTTTCCTTTGCTCGTAAAGCTTCAGCTGAAGCTCACAAAGCTTTTACTTACCATGTCATTTCACCAGTAGCAACCTTGGCGCCAATATCCAGAGCAATATTCAATTGGCTCTCGGGATACTGTTTATTGATGGCGTTGATTAAGCTTTTTGAATTTTTCGCCTTTGCCAATTCAGCTTCATAGTCCTTCAGGTATTGACGTGTAAACTCGAGTGCTTTGAGACCTTCTTTGTCGGAGCTTGTTGAGTGTCCAGGGACAATGACTTCAGGACGCAGTGCTTCTATCTGATCGAGAATATTGTTCCATTGTTGACGGCTTTCCTTTGTCGGAGAATCCGCGATCCACAGATGCACCTGACTGTAAATGGGTACGCCACCGACAACGGCCTTGATGGAAGGAATCCAGACAAAGGTTCTGTCGGGATGAGTCTCCAAACCAATGATGTTCAGTTCCTGGCCATCAACGCTTAAGATTTTCTTGCCGATCGCCTGAGGCAAGGTGACATTCTTCGGGCCATTTGCCGCAAGTTTGGGGCCCCAGAAGTCGAGTTTCTTTTGCAATGTGGATTCAATATGTTTGCGAGTGGCTTCCGTTGCGTAAACCTCGGCGTCAGGAAAGGCCTGCTGAATCACCTCCAAACCAAAATAATAGTCAGGATCACCGTGGCTGATGTAGATCGAACGTAGCGTTTTACCGCTTCTAAGAATGTTCGCGACGAGCTGATGAGCGTGGGCGCGAGTAAACTGAGCATCGATCAATACCGCTTCCGTAGGGCCTTTGACCAGCACAGAGGCTACAAAAAAGCTGTTTTCATCAGCGCGATAGACCTCCAGCTCAAGAGGGGCTTTTGAGGCGAGGCTGCCTGAATTCCAGCTCAGGGCGATCAAAGCCAGTATCAACTGACCGAATTTGGAAAGGTTCATTGGATTTCTCCGTATTGGATAAATTGATTGTTTGTTATCAGTGGATACTATTTTAAGTTGCTTAAATCGGCGCAAAAACACTAAAATGGTTCAGTAATTGTTGCTTAAATCGATTTAATAGATTTGCTTGATTTCATTGGATATCCGAAGGTGGGGAGCGCAGGCAATGGATAGAATCACCGCGGCCAAGGTATTTGTCGCTATTGTAGAGCGTGGCAGCATGGCACAGGCCTCTGAAGCGCTGGATATGTCGCGCTCCATGGTGAGCCGTTATCTCAGTGAAATGGAAGACTGGGCGGGTGCACGCCTTTTGCACCGGACCACGCGCAAGATCACCTTAAGCGATGCGGGAGAAAAGGTGTTGGCTGAGTGCTACAAATTGAAGGATATCGAAAAAGATGTTCAGTTTGTTTCCAGTTCCTTGAATACTGAGCCCCAGGGTGCTCTGCGTATTGGTACGTCCCAGGTGTTTGGCGAAAAGATTCTGACGGACTTTGTCTGTGGCTATCTCAGCCGTTATCCAAAGGTGTCCATCGATATTCAGATTTCAAATCATGCCGTGAATCTTGTCGAAGAGCGGGTAGATCTGGCGATTCGAATCACCAATCAGCTCGACCCCAATATTATTGCCCGCAAATTTGGCGATCTTAGATCGGTTATCTGCGTTTCAGAAGCTTACTTGAAGCAGCGGGGATTGCCGAAGGATATTGAGCAATTGGAACAACACAACTGCATTAACTATTCCTATTTTGGAAATGCCGTCTGGAATTTTAATGGGACTGACGGGGCACGATCGGTGAAGGTCAGTGGAAACCTGACTGCGAATGACCCGGCCGCTCTCTTGCAGGCGAGTTTATTGGGCGTGGGAATTTCCCAGCAACCACGTTTTGCGACGGAACCGTATTTACAGAATGGAGATTTGATTGAATTATTTCCAGAACTCGAGCCGGAAACTTTGGGTATTTACGGTATTTACCAATCCCGCAAACATATGTCGCGGGCGCTGCGAGTGTTTATTGATGAGTTGGCGGATTACATGATGAACATAGCGCTTTAGTTTGCCCGGGCACTGAGCACTCGGGCCAACTGAACACTGTCCCAGCAGCGTGTTTACGCTGCCGGAGTTGCTTCTCCTTTGTGAAGTTTGGCGTTCTTCTCTGGCATTAATGCCAACAGTAAAGCCGGCAGGAAACTCAGGCTCAAAACCGTTGAGGCGAGAATGCCGCACAACACGATAATCCCCACACCTCGATAAAGCTCGGTGCCTTCACCGGGAATCAACACCAGGGGCGCCAGACCAAACAGGGTCGTGGCGGTGGACATTAAGATCGGTTTCAAACGCTTGCTGACGGCCTGGCGAACGGCGTCCTGAACAGCAACGCCTTCGTCCATAAAGCGACGAGTTTGATCCACAATCAAGATGGGATTGTTGACTACGGTTCCCAAAAGAATCAAGAAGCCCAGCATAGTAATCATGTCAAAGGGCTGGTGGAAACCCGCAAAACCCATGGCACTGCCAAGGCTGCCAAAAGCATTGGCAGCGATTAACCCCAATAAGCCACCTGCCATGCCAAGAGGAACCGTCGCTAAAATAAACAGCGGCATTTGCCAGTGACTGAAAATAGCCACCAACAACAGGTAAATCAAAATCAGAGCAATGGCAAAATTACTCGAGAGAGAGCTGCGTGTGGCTTCGAGCTGGTCGGCCGCACCACTGATTCCAAGCTTAATGCCCTGGGCTATCTTGCCCGCTTGCCACAGACTTGGAATCAACTCCTCGCGAACCAGTGCTTCCGCCGTTTCCAACGCAACCTCGCGTGGCGGAATGATATAAACGGTAACGGTTCGGTTACCATCTACCCGGCGCACGGAATTACTGTTTTTGCTTTCGACCAAATCGGCAAGGGCACCCAAAGGCAGAATACTGCCGCCAGGGCTTACCATGGGTGTTGCTGCAAGTTGATCCAGGCTTTGCTCGGTACCGGCACCGCTGAACAGAAAGATGTCGACCTTATCGTCGTCGAGAATAAACTCATCCACATAGGCACCATCACTAAGTGCCGCGACGGCGTAATTGAAATCCTGATTGCGGATATTCAGCTCGGCGAGTCGATTCCAGCGGGGTTTGATTTCGATTAAGGGCTGATCCAGGCTCAGAGAACGAGGCTCGGAATTGATCTGGGGCTTATCGAAAACAATCTCGGCCTGCTGATACACCGCTTCGGCTGCGCGGTAAAGTTCGACGGTGTTATTGCCCGCAATGTCTACAGCGACTGCGCGCGTACCACCATCGTTACTGGAAATGATTGAACCGCGTGAAGAAAACGCGCGCATTCCAGAGTAGCTTTTAAACTTCTCGGTGATGCCTGTCATCATGGCGCCAATATTATTGGGGTCTTTGGGGGCACTCAGAAACCAAATGCGCCCCGCGGAAACTGTCATGCTGTAATAAGCCATGGGTGGCATGGCGTCTTTCTCCGGTTCAAAGGCATTAATGTCCTGATCCAGATACGGTTTAAAATAGGCTCGCAGTTCTGTCGCAATGCTCTCCATTTGTGAAAGATTATAATCGGGGGGAGCAATCATCATGGAAAACGCTTTCGGCTCTTCACCTTCCGGAAGGTATTCGGCCGCCGGCATTAAGACGTAAGCACTGAGCAGAATACCGCCGGCGATTGCCGCAGAAATCATTCGCGCACGCGATTTGCTGGCAGTTACAAAATTAACCAGGCTCAGCCAGCGGGGTGAGAGTTTGTAGTTGCGATTGGGCTTTAGATCACTGCGGCTGCGCAATTGAGCCAATGCGACCGGCACCACAAAAATAGCGATCAGCATGGAGGCGATGATCGCCGCCGCGATGGCAATAGCGATATCGGAATACAGTTGTCCGGCTTCTTCCACAACGAACAAAATCGGGGCGAATACCAGAACTGTGGTTGCGGTTGAGGCCAGTACCGCTGGCCAAACATCTTGCACGCCTTTAATCACAGCATCGAGTTTATTCCGGCCTTTTTGTTTGGCCTGAACAATCGATTCAAGAACAACAATGGTATTGTCTACCGTCATCCCGATAGCAAAGGCCACCCCGGCGAGTGAAATTACATTGATGGTTCGTGAGAAGGCCAGCAAGCCGATAAAGGCGGCGATGGTACACAATGGGATACCAAAGACTCCCACCAGCGTTGCACGGCCGGATCTCAGGAAGTAATACATCACCAATGTCGCGAGCAGGGCGCCCAGGGCAAGGTTAAACCATACGTTTTCCAACGAGCTTTTGACGTAGGTTACATCGTCACTCAGCAGGCGCAGTTGCAATCCGTTCTGGGCGAGCAGTTGGCTGTTCAGCTCTTCAACCAGAGGCAGTATTTGATCCTTGATCGCCAGTACATTAGAACCGCTTTCGCGGCGTACCGACAAACGCAAAGTGCGTTCGCCATCGGCATAGGACAGCCCGCGGCTTTCAAAGTGGTCGAGTTCTACCTCGGCGATATCCTGCAACAGGATATTGGCATCGCCCTGGCGTTTGACAATCAGTTGTTTGAGTTCTTTGAGCTGTTCAAATCGTCCTACGACACGCAGAAGATAGCGGCTTTTGCCACTTTCGATATCACCGGCAGAGGCATCGCGATTTCGATCACGAACGGCACTGCGAACATCCGCCAGACTGATTCCTCGTTGGGCAAGCCGATCGGCATCCACTTTAATTTGAATCTGCCGACGGGCACCACCGTTTACACGAACTTCAGAAACTCCGGTCACTGATTCCATGCGGGGACGTACAAAGTCTTCGGCAAAGTCGCGCAGGAGATCAACGTCCAGTTGCAAAGGGTTGCCTTCCAGTGGTTGCAACAGAAAGAACATAAAAGCATTGCTGGAAAATGAGCTGGAAAACAGGCGAGGCTGATCCACATTTTCCGGGTACGAGGGCACTTGACTGAGGGCGTTGTTCACCCGAATCAGGGCATCGTTCACATTGGTGCCAAAGGGAAATTCCAGTTCAATGGTGGCACGCCCCATATCCGCGCGTGACACCATGCGTTGCAAATTGGGCAGACTGCGCAGATAACGCTCTTGCTCGATCAGGATTTCTTTTTCAACATCTTGTGGCGTTGCACCTGGCCAGCCGGTTTGTACGGTAATGCTGCGTACTTCCAGATCGGGAATCATCTGCACTGGAATTTTCATGGCCGCTACAATCCCCAGAATGGTACTGATTAACACCAGTACCGCGACCAGCAGGCCGCGTTTTGCCGCTGCTGCGATCATTGGCCAGGCTCCTTGCTGCGAGCGATAGTCAACTCGTCACCGTCTTGTAACAGCTCCACGCCGCTTTTCACATAGGCTTTACCAGCAGGAGCGCCGGTGATGGCAACGCGTTCGCTCTCTTGTTCTTCAATCTGAATGATGTGTCGTTGGGCTTTTCCGTTCTCAACCGCGAAGACGCTGGCACCGCCGTCAGGGTGCTGTTTAATTGCGCTTTTGGGGAGCCACAAACGCTGTGTTGATTCATCGCTCAGCGCGATATTCACGATGGCGGACATGCCGACATTCAAGCCGGCATTGTCAGGGATGGTGATGTACGCCACAAAGGCGCGGGACTGATTGTCCGAAACAGGCACGATGCGATCAATGTGAGCGTTGAGGGTTTTTCGGTTGTCGTGATCCGCGGTTATGGATACCTCGGCACCGAGTTGCAGTTGCTGAAAGTATTCTTGGGGAATCGCCAGTTTTAAGCGCAGGGCATCGCCTTGCACCAGACTGAGAACGGCACTTTGTTGATTGACCCATTCGCCAATATTCACAAGGCGCTGCGCGATAATGCCATCAAAGGGCGCGTAGAGAGTATGGCGGCGCAGTTGCTCTTCCCGAATTGCCAGAGAGGCTTGTTGTCGACTCAGCTCAGCCTGACTTTGGGCCAATTGGGCTCTGCGTTCACTGATGCGGGTGGCCGCCACAAACTTTTTGCTCGCCAATGCCTTTAGTTCTTTGTATAAACGTTCGGCTTCTTCCTGGGCAACTTCGGCCGCTTTCAGGCTGGCCCTGGCTTCATTGAGTTCCAACTTGGCCAGTTCGCTGTCCAATGCCAGTAGTGGGGCTCCGCTTTCTACTTTATCGCCAACCTCGACAAAAAGCTCAGCCAGCAATCCGGCCTGTTGGGTGGCCAGCTGGGAATGCTGCACCGCTTCCACGGTGGCGCTGATTTGCAGCTCACCGCCTTTACTGTCACCTACGGGGTAGACCACATCGACACTGGCCGCAGTGGCCTTGGCGCCTGTGAGTAACAAACTTGCCAAAAACAGGCTTTGAGAGATCAGGCGGCCGAGAGTAATTGTTGACATAAATTCCTCATACATCATATTTGCCGCCGATGGCTGTGTTCACCGGGGGCGTCAATTTACAGGTATAGAATTATCAGGTGTGGTCGCGGTACTCATCGAATGAGAGTAGGCGCTTTATAATCTGACACGTCGCTGTGCGTGCTGTGGCTCTGTCGGCCATATTATTTCATATTTCGGGCCATGATGGCTCCAATTTACGGGTCTTCCGAGCGGGCAGCTCATGGGACAGGGGTAAATTGATATCCGATCAATTCTCAGGGGATATCCTTCGGAATGCAATCAGGCTGCGACCAGTTGAATCTGTTGCTGGTTGAGTTGTAGAGCGCGGGATAAACCAGCAGAAATACATGGTTTTGGGAGGGGGGGATAACCATGACAAGGAAGAGGGGGACAAGAATAGAGTAGAGGGAAGAAGGCGCCATATCATAACCGGCGCCGGGTGACCTTATTCCGCCAGCGGGTTAAACGGGCCATTCTTCTCAAGCGCTCGCTGGTAAGCCGGGCGCTCACGCATACGCTTTAAAAAACCGTGGATGTGGGCGTATTTTGGATCGATACCCGTACGGACCTCGGCAACCTGTAAACAATAGCCCATCACAATATCCGCCGCCGTGAGCTGTTCACCGGATAACCAGGTGGAGCGGCTGAGTTCGGCTTCCATAAATTCCATGTGGCGGCCGTAACGTTGCCACAAATAACCATCGCGAACTTTATTGACCACCAGTGAAATAATGGGGCGGATAAAAAACGGCACCTTGGAAATCATACGTTTGAAAATCAGTGCTTCTAACAGCAGGGGCATATAGCTGGCCTGAGTGGCATGCAGCCAATATAGATAGCGCTCGCGTTGGGGGTGACCGGGTGCCGGGCGCAGGGTGCTGCCCGGGTGCTTGTCCAGAATATAATCCATAATCGCACCAGTTTCAGGCAGCACCAGATCGCCATCACTGATCGTGGGCGAGGTACCAATGGTATGCAGCTTTCGATATTCTTCGGGGGCCAGAGTTTGCGGCCCAACGCGATTGTAGTGCTCGATATGATACTCCGCATCGAGTTCTTCAAGCAGCCACAGTATGCGAATGGATTGGGAGTTCTCCAGATGGTGTACGGTAATCATAAGTCACTCACTTTAATAAATGCCCTGAAGCATCGAATTGCCCAACGGGGCCTTTCATTAAAAACCACATGGGTCGAATCGAAAAGCCCAGAATTGGTCGGTAGTGTGCCAGGCCCAACAAACAGTTATCGTCGAGGCGGCGAAATTCATCTTGTACATCCAGCAGGCCGCAAAGGGAATAGTAGTGTCCGTAGCGCAGGCTGAAGCTGTTTTTTCCATCGTATCTCGACGGTGCAATGTGAATGTGCATGGGCCAGCGTCGAACAAGGCCACCAAACTTTTTCAAGGTGTTGAAACCCCAGCCGTGGTTCTGGGAAAGTAATTGAAAGGACTTACCTTGCCAGATGCCATTGCTCCAGTTGTTATAGGCGGAGAGTTTCCACATCAGCTTACTGAAAAAAGGCGCTTCCCGGTCAAGCCATTCTCCGGCGAATTCACCTTCCATTTCATTCAGTTGGGGAGCCTCAAGGCGAAGGTAGAGCGCCATTAGTTGTTGTTCACTGTATTGATGAAGTTCGGTTTCATCCACAGTGGTGTTGCTCGGCTTTTGTATTTCTGTTGTCATCGGAATGTCACCCGCGTTGGAATGGCGGCATTCTGGCACAAGCACATTTCGGGCAATAGGTTATTTTTTGCCAGCTATCTGTCACTATGAATGGCTGTTCCCTGAGCCGCTGTTCTGGAATGATTGGCGGTACTCACTGGGACTTTTGGAAAACCAGCGTTTAAAGGCCCGGCGAAAATTGGCAACATCGGAATAGCCCAGCAAAACGGCAATGGATTCCACGCTGGCCTGGCTTTCTCGTAATTGCCGAGAGGCCAACTCGGACAGCAGTTCTTCTCGCACCTGACGAAACTTTTTGCCTTCGCCCTCCAGGCGTCGAGCGAGTGTACGCTTGGAGACAAACAGGGCGCGGGCAACCGCATCCTCATGCATTTTTCCAAGAGGTTGTGACATTAAGGTACGACAAACTCGATCAGCCATGGTCAGGGAATGATTAGGCACTTGTTTCAGTTGCTGTTGGCAAATGGTCTGAGCGAGTTGATAGGCATCCGCGTTGGCCTTCGGGTTAGCCTTGCGCGCGTAGTCAATGGGAATGTAATAACAGTTTTGGTTTTTTCCAAAATAGCAATGGCCATGAAAATAGTCTTGATAAGCATCTTGATAGTCCGGCGCTTTATGGCGGAACTCAAAATAGCAATCGGGAATTTCTTCACCAATATAACTGTGGGCCAGGGTTTGAATAATCTGAAAATACACTTCCGATAAACCTTGCAACCGATCTTCACTCACATCAACAAACACCAGTAATTCGATTTTCAAATAATCGGCTTCAAGGCTCAGTTTGCTGCGAAGAAAGGGCACGCGCAATGGTTGATATTCCGGTGGGGCCGACATTGCGGAATACAAATCCGGTGCATTCAGAAAATACTCATTTAATGGCCACATGACGGAGAGCTGAGTGTTGGCACCAATGTCGAGATTTATTGTTGGGCTTTCACGCAAGCCGCGTATGCGTTCCATGATTTCAAAAAAGACCTCACCGGGAATGCTTTCCTGATTGCCGGGGTACAAGTCGATGGGCTCTAAGCCGCTGCCTCCGAGCACGGAGTGTAATTCGGATTCCTGCAGGCCAGCCGCTTGTGCTGAAGAACTCAGTATGCGAATCGGGATTTGAAAACTTGGGGGTGCTTGCAACATGGCTTTTACGCTAGAGCTTCCGGAATCGCCTGTCAATAAATGACCTGCGTTTGGCAAAAAATAACCTCTGGAAGTGATCGCGGGAGGGATAGCCTGTGGCAAAAAAGCAGACGATCAGGTGACATATGAAAAAAGACAGCATTCGCATCGCAAACTGTAGTGGATTTATGGGCGATCGCTTCAGTGCGGCACAGGAAATGGTAAACGGTGGTCCGATTGACGCGCTGACAGGGGATTATCTGGCTGAAATCACTATGGGTGGGCTTAAATCCTTTCAAGAACTGTCCGATTCGCCAGAAGACTCGGGTTACGCGGCCAACTTTTTGTTTCAGGCCCAACAGGTGTTGGCGGAGTGTTTAGAGAAAAAGATAAAGATTGTGGTGAATGCGGGGGGCATTAATCCGGCTGGTTTGGCAAGTGCCTTGGAAAAAATGGCGAATAATCTTGGCCTGCAGCCCAAGGTTGCCTGGATTGATGGTGACAACTTGCTGCCGCGATTGTCTGAGCTTCAAGCTCAAGGGGAAGCCCTGAGCAATATGGAAACCGGTGACGCTTTGGCCAGCTGCGATCGCGAAATTAAAACCGCCAATGCCTATCTCGGTGGCTGGGGCATCAAAACCGCATTGGATGCCGGCGCCGATGTGGTGATTGCACCTCGAACAACCGATGCAGCTTTGGTTCTGGGCCTGGGCGCGTGGAAATTCCAATGGCAACGCGATGACTATGATGCACTGGCCGGTGCTATTGTTGCTGGCCATATCATTGAGTGTGGTCCCCAGGCCTGCGGTGGAAATTATTCCTTTTTTGATGAAATGGAGAGAGACCTGCATATTGGTTTTCCCATCGCGGAATTGTTTGCCGATGGCAGCAGTGAAATTTATAAGCACGAAGGTACCGATGGCTTGGTATCGGTCGGTACCGTAACCGAGCAGATTCTGTATGAATCCCAAACTACTGAGTATTTTAACCCGGACGTAGTTTCCCATTTCGACAGCATTGTGCTCGAACAGCTTTCGAACGATCGGGTGAAGGTCAGTCAGGTCAAAGGCTCAGCCCCAAGTTCCAGCCATAAAGTGTGCATCAATACATTTGGAGGCTACAAAACCATGATGACGGTGCCCCTGGCAGGTGCCAAAGCGGAATTAAAAGCCGATTATGTTTATCGTCAGTGGCTACATTTTGCGGGCGGTGAAGAGCAATTTGATTCCATATCTCGTGAGCTGATTCAAGCACCTTATCGAGATGCTCAATCTCAGGAAGAAAGTTTCAGTTATTTGCGTCTGGTTGCTTATGCGAAAGATCGGGAAACCCTGGAGTTAAATTTTAAGGCCAAAGAGTTTGAATTGGTCCTGGCCAGCATTCCGGGCTATGTTCCGAGTTTGTCCCACGGTTTAAGCAGCAATGTGTTGAGCTATATGGTGCATTGGCCAGCCCTGGTCAGTAGCAAATACATTACTGAACATGTGTATGTTAACGGTGAATGTATCGAGGTAAAACCTATCGTACACAAGCAGGTTGAGTCTGAAAAAAGAACATCCCTTAAAGAGTCTGATGCCGAGCAAGCTGCTCTTACTTCGCCAGCGGAGCCATTGAATAAAGTGAAGTTGTTGGAAGTGGAATTGGGTGAAGTATTCGGAACCCGTTCCGGTGATAAAGGCGGTCTGGCGAATGTGGGCGTTTGGGCCAGGGACGACAAAGCGTTTGAGTATTTGAAAGAGTACTTAACGGTTTCCCGTTTGCAGGAACTTCTGCCAGATACTCAGGGCCTGAATATTGAACGCCATGAGTTTACTGGTGTAAGAGCGCTGAACTTTTGTTTGCATCGCTACTTAAAAAACGGTGCGGATTCCTCCGGACGTTTGGACGGCCTCGCAAAAGCGCTGGGTCAGTACCTGGCGGGGAAGTGCATTGTGGTGCCAGAAAGTCTGCTTTGAGGCAGCTGTGTGAAACAGGTGCTTTTGAAACACAATTTACGTCAAAAGCACCGCCCACGGAGCAAGCGCGACAATTTGACACATCCCATTTGCAGAGTAGGGTTTTTATAATGGTGTTATCCGCAAGGCCAACGGCGGCCTGTCAGTAGCGATACCCCAGGAAGGAAAACCGTGTCTATATTTCATTTGGGCGCGAACAGCGCCAACAACACTTCGGTAAGCACCTCATTTGTTCCCCATTGTTTGGCGATGGCTATCGCTGTTGCGTCGGCGTCGACTTGGGCAGCTCCAGCGAAGCACAATCATGATAAGGCCATTGAATTGATCGAGGTCACAGCGGAAAAGCCCAGTGACGCCGAAGCACAAACGGTGTTCAGCGAAGCGCCCGTCACTCGGCCAACGCACGATGCGGGTGAATTGCTGCGGTCAGTGACCGGCATGACCGCGTTGCGCCGTGGTGGGCGAGGTTTTGACCCGATTATTCGCGGGCAGAGCCAGGCGAACCTGAATATCATCAGCAATGGCGCCTTTAACTACGGCGCCTGTCCTGGAAGGATGGATCCACCGAGTACCTATGTCGGGGTCGACAGTTTCGATTCGGTGCAAGTTATCAAAGGCCATCGTACGGTTGTCCACGGCAGTGGGGGAAGCGGTGGCACCTTATTGTTTAAACACCTGCGCCCGGAATTTCTGGACGACAATGTGCAAGGGCATGTTAAAGCGGGCTACACCTCAAACTCGGAATTAAGTCATCAAGGCCTTGATGTGGCCGCAGGTGGAGAACAGGGCTACATTCGTGTTTTCGCGGCACGCAAGCGCTCTGAAAACTATGAAGATGGCAACGGTCAGGAAGTGGCTTCAGCGTTTGATTCAGACAGCTGGGGCTTGGTGACGGCTTGGGATATCGGAGTGAACGATACTCTGGAACTGAGCCACGAAGACAGCCGCGAAGGTGATGTCTGGTACGCCGGCAACGGCATGGATGCCGTATATGCCGATTCCCGAAGCACATCTTTGAAGTGGACGCACGATGCGGCGCTGGCATTTATTGATCGCGTCGAGGCGAATGTTTATCGCAGCGACGTTGAGCACCTCATGGACAATTATACTGTGCGTAATCGCAACGGTATGCCTAATGGTATGGCAGCACCATCGTCTTCAGATACTTGGGGTGGCCGCTTCCTGGCAACAATCGAAGGTCAGAACAGTGAATGGCGCATTGGTTTTGATCATCAAGCCAATGATCGTCGTGCGACGCTGTTTATGGATCGTGGAAAGGATGGCAGCTTGGATATGCTGGTTGCGCGCATGTGGCCCGATGTGGAGCAGCGTCAATGGGGCCTGTTCAGTGAATTGGATTATCAATGGACCGAGCGCAGCAGCTTGCGTTTGGGTTTGCGCGTTGACGATTATGAAAGCAGCGCCAATACCGCCACTGTCAGCACTGGAATGATGGGGGCGGCCACACCAAGCCGTTTATACGAGCAGTTCTACAATGCGAACAGCCGAAGCAAGAACGACACGGCGATTAGCGCCGTGCTTGGCTGGGATGTGAGTTTGGATAATGGCCGCAGCTTTAACGCCAATCTCAGTCGTTCCGTGCGTCGCCCCGATGTGTCTGAACAATGGATTGCGCGAGCGGCCATGGGGCGCCTGTGGGTCGGAAATCCGGACATCGATGCCGAAGTTCATCAGCAATTGGATATCAGTTTGCAACAGAATCGTGGCCAGTTCGAGTGGAGCGCAACGGCGTTTTACAACGATGTGGATGATTATATCGAGCAGTATAAGCAGGGCGGTAACAGCCTCTATCGTAATATTGATGCCGAATTGTTCGGGACGGAAATGGATGTTCGTTGGCAAATGAGCGAAGCCTTCAGTGCCCGTGCCGGAGTGTCTTACACACGCGGTAAAGGGGATAACGGCGATCTTGCTCAGATTGCACCCTTGGAAGCGCGCATCAATATGGATTACCAATCCGGTGACTGGGCTTTAGGTGCAGAATGGATCGTATCTTCTCGACAAAATCACTTTGATCCGGATGTGGATGTGAACGAAGCCAGTGCCGGTTTTGGCGTTGTGCATTTGTATGGACATTGGTATATCACGGAATCTCTGTTGCTGGAAGCAGGGATCGAAAATCTGGCGGACAAGGCTTATGCCTACCATGTGAACAGCGCCAACTCAGACCCCTTTAATCCCGACGCTGTGCGTGTCAATGAGCCTGGCCGTCAAAGCTGGGTTAAGTTGCGCTACCAGTTCTAGATGATTCTTTACGACGTCTTTTAATCGCCCGGCGGCTCACTTGAGTTCGGCTTCCGGGCGATGCTATATTTCCGGGGACTTTAAATTCGCTGGGAGCGCTTATGTTTGACGCCGCAAAAATAATGAATGAACTCTTGGGTGCCGGTGGTGGCCAGGGTGCAAATGGCAGGCAGGGTTCATCGTCCAAGGGCGATTTGCTGCAACAGGGAAAAGAATACCTCGGTAAAAACAGCGGTGGTTTAGCCAGTGGCGCTGTTGCCGGTGGTCTGGCAGGGTACTTACTGGGATCGAAGAAAGGCCGCAAAATGGCGAAAAAAGCCGCCAAATACGGTGGTATGGCTTTGGTTGCTGGTTTGGCTTACAAAGCGTACAACAACTGGCAGACCCAAAAGCAGGCTCCTGCTGGAGCTAATCCTCAGGCTGCGCCTCAAGCCGCCCCACAAAACGTCAATACTCAGGAAGAGATTCCGGCCTTGCCCCAGAATTCTCCGTTTGCCTTGCCCGATCAGAGCCAGGGGCAACAGGATTTTTCCGCGATGTTAATCAGTGCCATGATTGCGGCCGCCAAGGCCGATGGGCAGATCGACGGGGCAGAGCATCAGGCGATTTTTGCCAAAGTGGATGAATTAGGCCTTGATACCGAAGCGAAGGCGTTTGTGTTGGATCAGTTAAACAAACCACTGGACATCGACAGCCTGGTGGCTTCCGCATCCAATAAAGAACAAGCGGTGGAATTGTATCTGGCTTCGTTGATGGCCATTGATGTGGATACCGCCGCCGAACAGGCCTATATGAACATGCTGGCCGCGCGCTTGCAGCTGGAACCGGAACTGATTGAGCAAATTCATCAGGCGGTTGCCCAGGCTGAAGCGGAATAGCTTTCTGCTGTAGGGCAGACAGGGGCTCGGGCAACCTATTGTCCGGGTTCCGAACCCCTTTCTTATCGTCTTTATTTCAATTCCTTTAAACACCGGCGCTCAGGCTTTTGTCCTCTGTTGAGCTGGGTTACACTGCGGCCTTTTATTCGAGCGGAAGAACCGTGTTGGGATCTCTCTGGCAAACTTTTAAAGACGCAGTATTGCGCTTCCTTAAGCTCAAATCCCCGAAGCCCCATATCCAGTGGCAGGCGGAATGGAAGGGGTTTCTCGAAGAGCATGTGGAGTTTTATCGCCAGTTGACAACGGAAGACCGCTTGCTGTTTGAACAGCGTGCCTTGCTGTTTATGCACACTACCGAAGTATTCAACGGGGCAGAGCCTGCCAGTTTTGAAGATCGTTTACTGGTGGCCGCCAGCGCGATCATCCCCGTATGGTCGTTTCCAAAATGGCATTACTTCAATTTAAGCACGGTTTATTTATTGCCGGCGGCGTTTAATGATGATTTTCAATGCGGCCAGAAAGATTCCCTGTATACCGGTATGGTGGGTACCGGCCCCATGGCGGGCAAGATGGCGTTGAGTCGACCGGCCTTGTACCAGGGGTTTCGAAACCCGAATGATAAACGCAATGTCGGTATACACGAGTTTGTTCACCTGATCGATATGGCCGATGGGGATATGGACGGTTTCCCGGAGCGTTTGCAAGCCTATCGATTTGCCATTCCCTGGTTTGAACTGGCCGAAAAGAAAATGAAAGCCATTGAAAAGGGGCGAACGAATATCGACCCTTACGGCGCCAGTAACAAACTGGAATTTTTCTGTGTTGCCTCGGAATACTTTTTCGAGCGCCCGCAAATGATGGCTAAAAAACACCCGAAGCTTTATCAGGCCCTGGAAGATATTTATCAGCAAGATCGAGCGGCAATTGTTGCGGATATCAAAAAGCGAGAAAAGGAAATCTGTGTATGCGGCAGTGGCAAGGCTTATCGAGAGTGTTGTTTGCCACGGGATTGACATGTCTGTGTACAGAATAATAACAACCGAAGTAAATCCTGTGGTAGGGAGTTGACGTGCAGTGCCCTCTATGTAACCAAGATCAAGTTGAAGATTTTCACAAAGATAAACGCCGCCAGTATTTACGTTGTGAAGGTTGTGAGCTGATCTTTGTACCGGAAAATGAAATCCTCAGCCCGGCTTTGGAAAAAGCGGAATACGACAAACATCAGAATCAACCGGATGATTCTGGCTATCGGCGTTTTTTAAACCGATGCCTTGAGCCCTTGCTCAAACAGCTTGAGACCCAAGGTGTAAAAGCCCCTGAGGATATTGTTGGTCTGGATTTTGGGTGTGGTCCCGGGCCGACTTTGTCCCGCATGGCGGAAGAGCGGGGCTATGTGCTTGCGGATTACGATCCTTTCTATGCGCACAAGCCGGAGTTGTTAAAAGCCCAGTACGACTTTATCACCATGACCGAGGTGATCGAGCATGTGCGGCACCCGCGCCTGGTGCTGGACTTACTGGATCGCTTGCTTGCGGCCTCCGGTACTTTAGCCATCATGACCAAGCGCCGTACCGAACCCGAACACTTCGCCAGTTGGCATTATAAAAACGACCCCACTCATATTCGTTTTTACCATCTCAAAAGCTTTGAATTTATCGCCAGGCATTACGGCTGGAAGCTGACCATCATCGATAAGGATGTATTGTTTCTAAGCCGTTCCTGAGCACCCAACCTCCCCAGGTGTCCGCGGACACTTTCTCTGTATTGCCGGACAGTGAACGGACAGTGTTCGGCGGACAGTTTTGCGATATCTGTTTGAAATAATCAATAAAAACAATAAGTTACAATTTTGGCACGGTACTTGTTATAAGCAGACCTATTAGAACAATTACACATTGATAGGTTGTTGCATGATTCGAGATACTTCCGGGCAGGATCGAGTGATTAAGCCCAAGAAAAAATGGGCCAGCAAAGTAGGGCTGGCATCGGTGGCCACAGCCGTTATGGCTGGACTTTGGGTTTGGGCGCCTTGGCAAGCAGAGGCCTCTCTGTCTGTCAGCAATCTGCGTTTCGCTGAAGCCCGCAAAGGCCTGTTTGAGCGTGCGGTCAATGCGACAGGTCGAGTAGTGGCCAGCCATTCTCCAGCACTGTACAGCGCGGCGACTGGCCGTGCTCAACTGTTGAAAAAGCCGGGCGACAAGGTCAACGAAGGCGAAGTGGTCGCCAGCATCAGCAGTCCGAGTCTGGATAATCAGCTGAAGCAGGAAGAAAATCGCCTGGAGAGTGCCCAGCTCGACTTGCAACGTATGAGCCTCGAAGTGCAACAGCGCAAACTGGCCCTGCACAAAGCGCTGGATGTCAGTCGCGTAAACCACCGTGCTGCCAAGCGCGAGCTGAAACGCGCTGAGGCTTCTTTCAACATCAAAGTGGTTTCCGAATTTGATTACGCCAAAGCCCAGGACGACTTGCACAAAGCCGAACTGGATCTGAAAAACGCCGAGCGCGAGGCCAAAATCAATTCCGACATGATCGATTTCGAGCTGAAGGCCAGCAAAATTTCTGTCGCCAAACAGCAGCTCGTTGTGGATGAACTGCGCCGCAAGCAAGAGCAACTCACTCTGCGCTCGCCGGTCGCGGGCATGATCGGGAACTGGTTGGTCCAACAGGACAGCCAGGTATCTGAACACCAGGCTTTGCTGACGGTAGTTGACCTGAGTGCCTATGAAGGCGAACTGGATATTCCGCAAACCTTTGCCGATGACCTGGCCCCGCAAATGCCTGTAGAAATTACCGTTGCTGGCAAGGCTTACCAAGGGGAATTACGTTCGGTATCTCCTGAAGTGCAGAACAATCATGTGAAAGCACGAGTGGTTTTTCTGGAAACAAACTCTCAGGGCCTTCGCCAGAACCAGCACCTGAGTGCCCGCATCAGTTTGGCTCGCAAGGAAAACACCTTGTTTCTGCCTCGGGGCGCTTATCTTGAAGCGACCAATGCCGTGTTTAAAGTGGAAGACGGCCTGGCAACCAAAGTACCCGTTCGCTTCGGTGCGCGCAGCATTGATCAGGTGGAAGTTCTTTCCGGCTTGAAGGAAGGGGATCGCATCATCAGTTCTGCGGTGGAAGACTTCCTGGATCACGAAACGGTTTATATCAACGATTAACTCTACTTAAACAGTGACAACTGTATTACCAATTTATACATCGACACGTAAAGAATAAAAGGGAATAAACATGTTAAGAATGAACAAAATTTCAAAAGTTTTCAGTACTGACCTGATCGAAACCCACGCTTTGAGAGAATTTGATTTGAGTGTGGCCGAGGGGGAATTTGTTACCGTAACCGGCCCATCCGGTTCGGGTAAAACCACCTTTCTGAATATTGCCGGTTTGTTGGAAACCTTCAACAGCGGTGAGTATTTCCTGGATGGTGAAGACGTTGCGAGCTTGAACGATCGCCAGCGTTCGCAACTGCGTAACCAGAAAATCGGCTTTATTTTCCAAAGCTTCAATCTGATCCCGGATCTGGATTTGTTTGATAACGTTGATGTGCCATTGCGCTATCGCGGTTTTTCGTCTGCTGAACGCAAAGATCGTATTAATCACGCCCTGGAGCGTGTTGGCCTGGCGGCTCGCGCCAAACATTTACCCTCACAGTTGTCCGGTGGTCAGCAGCAGCGTGTTGCCATCGCCCGTGCCTTAGCCGGTGAGCCTCGTTTCCTGCTGGCGGATGAGCCAACCGGTAATCTGGATTCCTTGATGGCTCGCCAGGTGATGGAGTTGCTGGAAGAAATTAACTCCGAAGGCACAACCATTGTGATGGTAACCCACGATCCGGATCTGGCCCGTCGTTCCCAGCGCAACATTCAGATTATTGATGGTCAGGTGAGCGACCAGCAAATGTTTGCCCAGGCGGTATAGGAGAGAAGGTGATGCTTGTTTATTACAGTAAGTTAGCCTGGCGACACATTCTGCAGACTCCGGTTCTCAGTTTGTTGATTGTTATGGCGATTGCCCTTGGCATTGGTGCTTCAATGACCATGATCAGTTATTACAAGGCCATGGCGCACAATCCTGCTGAAGACCGTTCAGAGAGTTTGTTCGCGGTTCAATTAGCCGCGTACGGCAATGATATGGAAGAGTGGGGCGGTCGCCCCGATGGTTTGCCGATTCAGTTGACCCATCAGGATGTGAAGAACCTTCGCGAAGCTGAGCTGTCGTTTCCTCGCTCGGGCATGCACCAATTCATGACGGTAGTAACAAGTCAGCGTGAAGGCGTGGCTCCGACGAACGATTACGCCGGCCGTTTCGTAGACAGGGATTTCTTCAATATGTTTGATGTGACGTTTCTCTATGGCGAACCCTGGAGCACCCAGGTTGACAAAGAGGGCGAGAAGCATGCGGTTATTTCCAAAAGCCTGAGTGAGTGGATTTTTGGTGAGGCTGATAGCGTTGGTAAAACCTTCGTGATGATCGATGGTGAAATGCTGTTTACCGTTGTGGGCGTATACGAGGATTTTAACCCTCAGCCCGCTTACTATGATTTGTCGACCAGTAATTTCCCGAGCGATGGCCCGGGTGTTTTTCTGCCATATTCCATGGTAGACACTTTGGATCAATTTCCGATGGGCAATATCAGCGGTTGGTTTCCGGAAGAAATTAACACTCACGAAGACCTGAGAAAAAGCGAGTACGTGTGGCAGGTTTTTTGGGTAAAACTGGACAATGAAGAGCAACGCGAACAATACCGCAACTTTTTGAAAGCCTATTCCGAAGAGCAGCACAGCCTTGGACGTTTTCAGAACCCGAATCCCCGAGGTGATATCAAGGATGTTGCGACCTGGTTGGAATACAACGAGGTCATTAACGAGGACAACAAAGTGATGGTGGGTTTGAGCTTGTTGTTCCTGCTGGTTTGTCTGGTGAACGCGGTAGGTCTGCTGTTGGCGAAGTTCCTTCGCAAGATGAACGAAGCGGGTATTCGTCGCGCTCTGGGTGCGAGTAAGCGTCAGATTTTTTCCCAGTATCTGGTTGAAGTGGGCATGCTGGGCTTATTGGGCGGTTTGCTTGGCCTGGTGCTGGCGGCGTTTGGCTTATGGGCGGTTCGTGAACTGTATGAAACCGATATTGCTCGCCTGGACCCAACCCTGTTTGCGGGTGCCTTGGCCCTGTCATTGTTCGCGTCTTTACTGACGGGCATTTTGCCCGCACTGCGCGTATGCAACAGCAACCCATCACTGTTCTTGAAAGCCCAATAGGAGTTCATCATGGCACTAGGACCTATTTTTAGAAGTACCTTGCGCAATCCTACCGGGGCGGTACTGATTGCATTGCAAATTGCGTTAACCCTGGCGATTGCCAGCAATACCTTTTACATGGTGAAGCAGCGCATTGATAAAATGAATCGTGATACCGGTGTGGTGAACGAAGAGTTGTTAACGGCCCGCGTCTTTTATTTTGGTGCGACGGTTGATCAGAAAGCTCAGGCGGACATTGATCGCAAAACTCTGATGGACATTCCCGGTGTTAAAAGTGTGAGTTATTCAAACTCGATCCCTCTGGGTGGCTCGAACAACACCAGCAGTTTGTGTTTCGAGCAGGAAATGAATGACGGCGGCGAAGAGAACTGTCCGCACAGTCCTTCTTACTACCGCTCTGATGTGAGTTTTCATGAAACCATGGGCTTGAAGCTGCTTGCCGGTCGTTGGTTAAACGAGAGTGACGCCATTGACTCGGAGAGTATTTCATCAACCGCCAGCCGTACCATGCTGTTGAGTGATGTGCTGGCCAAGCTGTACTTTCCGGAAGAGAGCGCGGTGGGTAAGCAGTTGTACCTGGGGGGCCGCCCATTAACCGTTGTTGGTGTCTACGAGCGTATGTTGCGCCCGGGCACTGGCGGTTCAAACCCTGATCACACTATTCTGGCGGCTGAACCCCAGACAAGTGGCTATCTGTCGATTCGAATTGAAACGGATCGCATTGAACAGGTGAAAGCGGAGTTGGAAGCCACTATGGTGGGCTTGAATGATCAGCGTGTTGTCAGTGTGATTCGCACTTTGGATGAAGTGGCGGAGCGCACCTATCGCCGTGACAAGGCTATGGTTGTCTTGCTGTTGGGCGTGGTTGCGTTGCTGTTGGTGGTAACGGCCTTGGGTGTTGCGGGCTTGGTGAGCTTTACGGTGGCCAATCGTAAAAAGCAGATTGGTACACGACGTGCTTTGGGCGCCAGCAAGCGGGATATCCTTGGCTACTTTATGAGCGAGAACTTTGCCATCACGGCAACGGCTCTGTTGCTGGGCGGTTTCCTGGCCTACGCGCTGAACCAATACCTTCTGCAGAGCTATCAGCTCAGCCGACTGGAGCTGGTGTATGTATTTATTGCAGCTGGCTGTTTATTGTTCATCAGTCAAATGGCCACTTTATTGCCCGCATTGAGAGCCAGTCGAGTTTCTCCGGCGATTGCGACTCGCACGGTGTAACTTTTAGAAGGATTGTCGTCTAATAGGGGGTGGAAGCATCCCCTTGATTCGGCACCGCCTGAACCGCAAACCACGGCGGTGATACCGAATAGAGGGCAGTATGGCAAGACTGAAGACAAAACTGAAAAAACTAAATAAGGAAGCCCTGTGATACTGATTGTTGATGACAATCCGGCTATTGGTGAAGCCCTCAGCCTCCTGCTCGAACTGAACGATTTTCAAACCGTATTTGTGGATTGTCCCGAGCAAGCCCTGGCGGCACAGCAGGAACGGAGTTTTCAGTTGGTGATCCAGGACATGAATTTCAAGGCGGACACCAGCTCGGGGCTCGAAGGCCAGCAATTATTTTATGAGCTACGCAGTCGCCAGCCCGATTTGCCGATTATTCTCATGACGGCTTGGACTAATCTGAGCATGGCGGTGGAATTGGTGAAAGCCGGAGCGGCGGACTACATCAGTAAGCCCTGGGATGACAGCAAGCTATTGGTAACGGTACGCAATCTGCTGGAGATGTCCTCATTACGGGAGGAAAACGCCCAGCTGCACGCCGAACAGGAAGCCCAGGCCCAATGCCGTGAGCAGGTGAGTGAACAGCTCGATTCGGCGAATTTATGCGGTGCAGTATTTCTAAGCCCATTGATGCAGCGCCTGATGGACATGGCGGTGCAGGTGGCGCCCACCGATGTGCCGGTTCTGATTACCGGGCCCAACGGTTCTGGCAAGGAAAAAATTGCTGAAGTAGTACAAGCCAATTCCCGCCGACAGGAAAAACCCTTCGTGAAGGTGAATGTTGGAGCATTGTCCGCTGATCTGATGGAAGCTGAATTGTTTGGTGCCGAAAAAGGCGCCTACACGGGAGCGGATAAAGTACGCATTGGCCGCTTTGAATCCGCCGACGGTGGCACGCTGTTTTTGGATGAGATGGGGAATTTATCCCTGGAAGGGCAACAGAAACTGTTGCGGGTTTTGCAATCCGGGGAGTTCGAGCGTGTCGGCAGTTCCCAAACGCGTAAAGTGGATGTTCGTGTGATCACAGCCACCAACGAGGACTTGCCCGCAGCCATAGCCCGTGGCGATTTTCGAGAAGATTTATATTACCGACTCAATGTGATCGAACTGAAGTCTCCAGCCTTGAATGAGCGCAGCGAGGATATTATTCCTCTGGTTAAACACTTTATTCAGCTGGCAGAGCCTGAGCGTACACGAGCACTGTCTGCGGCCGCAAAGGCGGCATTGCAGCAGTATTCCTGGCCGGGTAATGTGCGTGAATTACACAATAAAGTGCAGCGGGCTTTGTTGTTACAGCCAAAAGACGAGCTACAAGTTGACGATTTTGATCTGGCCGATGAACACTCGGTGAGCATCAGTGCGACTGAGCTAGGTCTGGAAGACATTCAGGCGGCGCTGGATGCCCATGGCGGGGTTGTTGCCCGGGCGGCTCGCCAGTTGGGTATCTCCCGTCAGGCGCTGTATCGCCGCCTGGCAAAAGCCGATAATGAATAAGATAATTGTGACGGGCTGGCGGCGGTAATTCATGATCTTTACGGATCGTTGAAAAGTCGCTGCCCGTACCGTTTGCTATTAGAATTGCCCACAAGACAGATAACACAATATGGTTTTACGCCCCAAAACTCTCACTCAACGTTTGTGGTTCAGCTTAATTTCCTGCGTACTGATTACCGCACTGCTTACTGTGATTGCCCTGGAGTTCAGCAAGGGAAACAGCTGGATAATGGCCGGTGTGTCTTTGCTTCTTTTTTTGATGTTATCGTTATTGTGCATGCGCTGGGCCCGCCGGATTTCCAAAGACCTGTCCAGTCTTGAAGTTGCACTTCTGAATTTAAGTGACGCCAATTTCAGCGTATCCATGCCGCCCCCGGAACTGCCGGAAATGGATGCATTGGTACAGCAAATGAATCGCAGCTTTGGCGATCTGCGCCGCCAACGACAGAGTATTTATCAGCGTGAATTGATGCTGGACACCATGATTGAAACATCGCCGGTGGCGATGATTCTTTGTGGCGGGAGCGGGCATATCTATTTTGCCAATGCCGCCGCACGCCAGCTCTTGTTTAAAGGGGAGCGCCGTGATGGTGCCCATTTGGTTGAGGCGCTCAGTGATAACCGCAGTGAAGACAGTGAAGAGTTTGCACGGGTGATTCTGCAGGGCAGGGAGACTTTCTTCAGTCTCTTGTTGAGCTCTCAAACCCAAAGTGCCCTGGCGCAGCGTGAAGGGGAAACGTCAGCAGACGATGCTATGGTGAGCGGCCTGCGCAGCTTTCACTATCTGTGCAGTGAATTCAGCATTGATCGCCAGCCCCATCGTTTGCATTTACTCAAAGACATTACCCGTGAGGTAAACCGCCAGGAGGCGGCCAGTTGGAAGAAAACCATTCGTGTCATCAGCCATGAACTCAATAACTCGTTAGCACCCATTTCCTCGATGGCCCATTCCTGCCAGTTGTTATTGGAGCGAGGGGAGAGTGAGCGTTTGATGAAAGTGTTGCAACGGATTGAAACCGGCGTTGGTTCTCTGCACGAGTTTATTCAGCGTTATGCCAGCTTCGCTCGTTTGCCCAAGCCCCAACTGGCACCGGTCAGCTGGTTGAACTTTGTTCAGCAGTTACAGGAGCATTTCAGCTTCCGGCTGCCCGACGGTATTCCTGATTGGGAATTGCAAGCGGACAGCAGTCAATTGCAGCAGGCTCTACTGAACCTTCTTAAAAATGCCCACGAATCGGGTTCTGAAACCGAACATATCGCTATACGATTTAAAGAAATGCAGCAGGGCACGCGAATCGAAGTTGTGGACCAGGGCGGCGGTATGAGCGGTGAGGTTATGGAACAGGCTTTGTTGCCGTTTTATTCCACCAAACCATTGGGCTCTGGGATTGGTCTGGCGTTGTGCAGAGAGATTGTTGAGGCTCACCAGGGGCAGATGAGCCTGGATAATTATCGTGGTGGTTTGCGAGTGGCGATTAGCCTGCCGGGGCAGGCTAATTGATCTGTTTAGTCTCCTGAGGGCACATAGTCAGGAACCTTATCACCCCATTTTGCTCCCCAGAGTCGCCCACCTTCGTAGTAGATTAGCTGGTTTTCGAATAGGGTGGAGCGGCCGTTTAATGCGGCGTTTTTGACCTGGTTGTCGTTCTGGTAGTTGCCCGTAAATTTATGAGTCGTCAGATCCTGGGTGACATTCATATCGGTGAAGTCACTGTTAAATTCAAATTGATAGAGACCACTGGAATCCCATTCAATCTGAGTTCCTGAACCAGTAGACACTCGCTTTTGTAATACCATTGGAATTGCAAAACGTGCGTTGCGTGCGTTGTCGCCTGGCAGATAACTGAAGCCGTGGTGGCTGCGCTGTACCGCTGAGTTGCTTCCTCCGGCACCAATAACAATGTTCTTGATCAGGGCAGGAACCTCGGGATTACTGATGTCAAATAGGCTGACTTGATTACCCAGGTCACGCCCTTGGTCATCAGCTGCCTGACCTACGCCCAGAAGCTTATCGTTGGGCAAGGGGTGAAGGTAGGAGGAAAAGCCCGGCACTTCCAATACGCCCTGAATGTATGGATCATCATGATCACTCAGGTTCACCACATACAGTGGATCGATGCGGCGGAAGGTAACAGCATACATTTTGTCGTCTACAAAGCGTGTTGCTTCCAGGCTTTCATTGAGTTTGCCTATGTACTCCGGGCGCTTTTTGTTGGGTATATAGGAACGATAAACCAACAGGCCTTTCTGTTTTTTGGAAGGGGTCAGAATAGAAAGCTTATAGGCAGCTCGACCTTGATCTCTGTATCGGGTGACTACTGCCAAGTCGCCATTGCGTTCGCTGAGTCTAAACGGAGATACCTCAGAATTTCCTTCCAGATATCCGTCTACGCTGCCGCTGCCTGCATAGCTGAGTTCTTCATCCAAGTTGATTTTATGGATCTGAGTGCTGTAGGCATAGCTGTAAAAATGGTTGGTAGTATCGTTAACAATACGATATCCGTTGGCATTGCTTGCGAAGTATGCCGCGTTAGTAGAGACATAAACTGTTTCGGTTTGACCGGCAACGGATATGGTTTTGACATCATCCGGTTGTTCTAGGTTAATGCGAGTTAACAGCATAAAGTTGGTTGCCGGAAGTTCCTGATCTGCCAGAACGTAGCTGTTGTTGTGATCGACGGCAGGTTGCCAATCCTGATCATTGATTCGAATTTTAGGAACCAGTTTATCAATTTCAATGGCGGCCAGTTGATCAAGAAGGGATCTATCTAGCGACGGGACACCTCGCCACATGATGTACAGATGTTTTCCAATACGACGTGTGCTGATCGCGTTTCCAGAAAGCGTAATACGCTGATACTCCTTGAGTTCACAGGCTTCTCTTTGGTGAACATCGACGAAGGTGTATCCTTTTCTCCAGAGTTCATCTTGTACCCAGGCATCTTCATGGTGTGAGACATAGGCTGTGTTTATGGAAGCGAGTTGTTGTTCAGTGAGGTACAAACCTAGGTCGTTGCTGCTATTGGAGGCCGTTATGGTATCGCTAAACACCAGAGGGTCCTTGGTGAATTGTTTGCGTTCTCCGATTTTTCCATCACTGTCTAGGGCATAGCTGCTGATGGTAAAATCTTCTTCACTGGGGTAGGTAAAAGCACATTGTGGATCGGCTTTCAGATAATCAATTTCATCCACACCTTTCTCTTGCACATTGGTGCTTGAAATCACACTGCTACTGGACGTTGCTGCGGGGCCAATTGGCGCTGGAGAAAAATCGTAGCTGTAACTAATTTCACGCCCCAGATTTGTGTAACCCTGACGCAGATAGTCAGCGAGTGCCGTATCGCTCTCAAAACGACTCAAGGCATGAAATGAAGGGCGGGCACTTTCAGGTTGCGTGAGCATGCGGATAGGGCTGTCTTTCAATGCCCAACGGCTGCTGTCATCATTCAGTTGAATATTAATGTTACCCTGCATAGCACCTGTAAAGCTAAACGTTGCGCTACCCGCACTGCTGCGGATGCTTGCTTTCTGTTCGCAGCTCAAGCAAGAGCCTTGAAAACGTTGGAAACTGATTTCCTCTTTGTGGCCGTCATTGGCACCGTATAACCAAGTCGGTTTGCCTTCCTCGTCATAAAAATAATACAGGCCGAACTTCCAACGCTGTTGTTGTACGTAGGTAAAGCCGTAACCGGACTTATCGGGGTTGTACCAGAGTCCGGTTTTGGGTTCGTCTTCGGAAATATTGCTTTGGGCGAAGGGGGTTAACTCCAGTTCTCGTGTGCCACCGTTGAGTTCAATGCTCGCTTTGATGCGATAGGCATTTTGGACTTCCAATTGCAGTCGGCCTTCGCGTACAAAATCCAGATATTTATCATCTGTGTTGTCCCAGCGGTGACGCATAAACTGCGTATCGAGTTTATGGTTGTTTAACGGCGCCTCAGCGGTGTACCAAATGGGCTCGCCTTCGGCATCGTAGGTGTAGATAACCACAAAGACGATATCGTCGATAAATTGCAGATCCAGACCGTGTCCGCTGGCTTGATCGGACCACCATAAACCGGATTTAAACGGCGGTAACTTACTATAGACAGTGGACGCATCCGATGAGTTTGCGGCGTGAACCTGAAAAGTCAGCAGAGTGCTGAGAGCGAGAACGCTGAATAGACGACGCGGGAAAGACAACATGGCGATTTCCTGTAATCGATAGGCCCGGAATGGGCTTCTTCCATTGAATATGTTGGCTCCGATTATAATCCCAATTAATGTATGGGTATGTTGCTTTATGTGCCAGCCTGCTACAAATAGGGGTGAACGGTTTGCCGGGGCTGACAAACCGTTCATGCTTTTTTATGAGTTGCTTTCTATCAAACGGTCGCGCAGCTCTTTCTTGGCAATTTTGTTCAACAATGAACGAGGCAACCCCTCGACAATATGCAGTTCCTGAATGACTTTGAAATCAGCCAGTTGCCCACGGCAATGCTGAATGATTTGTGCCTGGTATTCGGATTCACTGAGTTCGGTACCCATCAACGGGCTGCGAATAACAAAGGCGACAGGAACCTCATCAAGCATCGGGTGGGGCTTGCCAACAACGGCGACTTCATCCACCAGACCGCTGGCCATAATGACGGTTTCCACCTCGGAAGCGGCAACGTTTTCACCGCCGACCTTAAGCATATCTTTGGCTCGATCAGCAAAGAAATAATGACCTTCGTGATCAAGGCGGATTCGATCACCGGTTTCAAACCAGCCATCGACATAGCTGTTTGCCGTAGCGTCCGGATCATGCAGATATTCTTTGAACAAGTTGATGCCGGGAATGCCGCGGATAAAAAGATCACCTGTTTCACCGGCGCTGATATCCTGCCCCTGTTCATTGCGTACGCTGATCTCATAGCCGTGGCAGGGGCGACCGATGCACATTTCCGGGCCCGGGTGATTGAGATCCCCGGTAATAGCCTGGGTAATGGTTTCGGTCATGCCATACAAACCGAAGGTTTTAATCTTGAAGTGCTCTTCGATGCTGGGCAGGGCAACGGCTGGTGTCCAGAAGCGAAAATGATGTTCTGGCACTGCTTCTTCCACAAGGGCTTTCAGGCAGAAAGGAATCATGGAAGCCCAACTGGCTTTGTACTCCAGAGCTGGGCGCCAGAAATGGGTTTTTGAAAAACGGGGCTGCAAGATATAGCTGCCACCCACCCAGAGTGTTCCCAGCAAGGAATAGGATTGATTATTGGTGTGGAAGAGCGGCAAGAATGCCTGGCAAATGTCATCGTGGTGCAGGGCAAAGTTTCGAGCGTTGCACTGGGCGCCCCAAATCGCATTAGCGTGGGTCCAGACTACTGCTTTAGGGCGAGATGTGGTGCCGGAGGTAAATTGAATGGAAAGATCCTGTTCGGTCATAACCGTGTCCGGTAACGCCTGTTCACCGTCCGCGTAAAGGTCTTCGAATGCCAGGACACCATCGTTTTGCTGATGGTTTTGATGGTCAATACTGCTGATAAGCTGCAGTTGCTCGCGACAGCCATCAAACCCGCTAATCAAACTCTCCTGGGTGATGACGGCACGAGCACGGGTCTTTGTGACGAAATACTCAATATCACTGGCAACGCTGCGAGTGTTGGTGGTCACGGCTACTGCGCCAAGCAGGGCACAGGCGTACCAACTGAACAGAAATTCCGGGCTGTTTTCCAGATGGATAATGACTTTGTCACCGGATTGGATACCACGTTCGTTTAGGCCTTTGGCGAGACGACCGCCTTGCTGACAGAAGGCTTCATAGCTCCATTGCTGATCCTGCCCATCGAAATCGGCCCAAATCAGGAAGGGTTTGTCCGGGCAGCGTTGCCTCCAGTAGTCAAACAATCTGGGCAGGTCTCGCCCTGCTACGGCTTGTTGAAGGGTTTGTGATGAATTGGCCTGGGCAGTCATGGTATTTATTATTATCCATTTGCTAATAGTGATTAGCGAGTATATAAGCTTTCAGCTGAGCAAAGCTTGCCAATTACTTGGTGTAAAGCGAAGTTTTTAAAAGGAGGCTTTTGTGTCAGTGAGCAAGGATTGGGTGATTATGTCGAGCAGTAGTACATTACTGAAAAAAGTACGCGCCTGTCGGACCTGTGAGAAGGACTTGCCGTTGGGACCAAGACCGGTCTTGCAATACGATAGTTCCGCGACGCTATTAATTGTGGGGCAGGCACCTGGCCGACGAGTGCATGAAAGTGGTCGGCCCTTTGATGATCCAAGCGGTGTGCGTTTACGTCAGTGGTTGAATGTCACTGAAGAAGAATTTTACGATCCCAAACGATTGGCCATTGTTCCCATGGGCTTTTGTTACCCCGGCACAGGAAAAAGTGGAGATTTGCCGCCGCGTAAAGAATGTTTGCAGTGGCGAGAGCCTCTCATGGAAGGTTTACCTAATATTCAATTGACCATTTTGCTCGGGCAGTATGCTCAGCGCTACCATTATCCGGAACACAAAGGCAGTTTGACCGATCTGGTGAAACAGGTGGACTTAGACAGCAGCACGATTGTGCCGTTGCCGCATCCGAGCCCGCGCAATAACCGTTGGTTAAAACAGCAACCCTGGTTCGAAGAAGAATTTATTCCCAGGCTGCAACATAAATTGAAAGCGTTTTTCTGATTCAGGACAAGAGGTTCGTTAATAATCTTCCGGGACAGACTTTTTCAAAATATACCCCAGTAGAGGTTTGGGCAAGACTCTGGCCAGACGAACCAGGCTCGCGGTAACAAACGGAAACAGCACGTCATTTTTTTCTTTTTCAATACCACGAATCATATAGCGTGCCGCTTCCTGCTCTGAAATTTCAAAGGGTGCTGGTATACCATCTTCAGCAACGCGTTCTGTCGCAACAAAACCCGGGTAGAGGGAAACAAATTTCAAACCGTGTTGTTCCAATTCAATTCGGCAACTATCCATGAGGAGTCGGCAGGCCGCTTTGGCGGCGGAGTAGGGGCCTTGCATGGGCAAACCGATAAAACCGGCGAGGGAGTTGGTATGCGCAATTATCCCGTGACCCTGATTTTTCATCAGAGCAATTAATGGAATCAGAAAGTTCACCAGACTTTGGTAATTGATATCCAGATTGTCACGAACCTCAGTGACGCTGACCTTATTCATATTAAACGCCGGTCCATCACCCACATTCAGCAGGGCGAGATCCAATGGTTTGTCTGACTCGTGGAGACGCTTTAGCAGGGCTTCCACGTTGTCCTGATCCAATACATCGCAAACTTCGACTTGGGCTGTTGAACCATTCGCGTGTATGTCTTTAGCGAGGTCTTCAAGCTTATCCTTGCGCCGTGCGCAAACAATCAGGTGATTATTGTTTCGGCTCAACTCGATAGCACAGGCTCGGCCAATGCCTGATGAGGCACCGGCAATCAAAATGGTTTTGCCGCTCAGTTTCATGGGGACATCCTGAATTTATGTTTGAATGCAGTAATTATAGTTATGACTAACTTTTTGTTTGAGGATAATAAAGCCCAAAGGATGTCTTTGTAAACGGTTAAATCGAGGAAAGGGAAACGGAAGGGAATTGCTCAAAGCCCCGTGTTGAGTTTACAGGGCTTTGAGCTGGAGCGAGTGTTAGATCAGTGCTTGAATTGGCGGCTTATTTTATCGCCCACTCTTTAAAGGTTTTACCGGATTCAGCCAGCTCTTTCAGCAGCTTGGAGGGTGCCCAGTACTTTTCACCATGTTGCTTGGCGAACTCGCTGATGCGGGCGTAGATTTTATCCAGGCCAATATGATCAGCGTAATGCATTGGGCCACCGCGATACACAGGGAAACCGTAGCCGAAGCAGTACACCACATCGATGTCACTTGGGCGCTGGGCAATGCCTTCTTCCAGAATTTTGGCACCTTCGTTAATCCATGCGTAGGTCAGACGTTCCAGAATTTCATCGTCGCTGATGTCGCGGCGCGCAATGCCCTGTGCCTTAGCTTGCTCTTCAACCACTTTCATTACTTCAGGGTCGTTGATGCGGGCACGGGTATTGGCATCGTATTTGTAGTAACCCGCACCGGATTTCTGACCCAGGCGGCCCATTTCCACCAGCGCATCGGCGATGCAATAGGTTTTAGGTTCACCTTTTTCTTCGTCACTTAAGGCCTGACGAGCCTTGTAACCGATGTCCAGACCCGCCAGATCGCCTACCGCCAGTGGGCCCATTGCCATGCCCCAGTTTTGCATGACGCGGTCGATTTGCTCAGGGCTGGCGCCTTCAATCAAGCACAATTGTGCTTCTCGGCCATAGGGGCGCAGCATGCGGTTGCCGATAAAGCCATAGCAGTTGCCGGCGAGAACGGGTACCTTGCCAATTTTTTTCGCGAGCTTCATGGAGGTGGCAATCACATCATCAGCACTCGCCGAACCACGTACCACTTCTAACAGCTTCATCACGTTAGCAGGGCTGAAAAAGTGCAGGCCGATCACATCTTCCGGACGCTTGGTCGCATTGGCGATGGCATCAATATCCTGATAGGAGGTGTTGCTGGCCAAAATGGCGCCCGGCTTACACACCCGGTCGAGTTTCTGGAAGACTTCTTTTTTGATGTCGACGTTTTCAAATACTGCTTCAATTACCAAATCCACATCCGCCAGATCGTCGTAGCTGGTGCTGCCGCTGATCACGCTCAGGCATTGAGCCTTTTGTGCCTCGGTCATTTTGCCTTTGCTGACGGTGATGCTGTAGTTCTTATCAATGATGGCCATACCACGATCCAGGCCTTCCTGATTGATTTCCAGCATGGTCACAGGAATACCAACATTGGCGAAGTTCATGGCAATGCCACCCCCCATGGTACCCGCACCGATGATGCCGACGCGCTTGATGTCGCGCAGAGCGGTATCTTTCGCCAGCCCTAAAACCTTGGCGGCTTCGCGCTCGGCAAAAAACATATGGCGCATAGCGGCAGATTGGGGACCCTGCATCAGTTCAACAAACAGCTCACGCTCGGTGGCCAGGCCTTTGTCCATATCCTGATTCACGGCAGCTTCTACACAGCGGATGATGTTTTGGGGAGCTTGCTGTCCACGATAACGTTTGGCGGCTTTGGTACGAGCCGCTTCAAAAACCTTGGGGCCGGCCTTGCTGGCCGGAATGTCGATATCGCGAACACGCTTCAACTGGGCTTTGTCTTCGGCCAGGGATTTGGCGTAAGCAATGGCGCCCAGCTCAAGGTCGCCGTCGACCACGACGTCGACCAAGTTCATTTTTTCAGCCTTCTTGGCGGCCACAGGGTTACCGCTGGTGATCATATCCAAAGCGGCTTCAACACCGGCGAGGCGTGGCGTGCGCTGGGTTCCGCCGGCACCGGGCAGTAGCCCCAGTTTCACTTCGGGCAAACCAACCTTGGCACTGCTCAGCGCAACGCGGTAGTGACAAGCGAGGGCGGTTTCAAAGCCACCGCCCAAGGCCGTACCGTGAACGGCGGCCACAACAATTTTGTTGGAACTCTCGATGACCTTCAGCATATCGCTGAGGGACGGTGATTTCGGTGGCTTGCCAAATTCGGTGATGTCCGCGCCGGCAATAAACGTACGGCCTTCACAAAGAATAACGATCGCTTTGCTGTCGTCTTTTTGAGCTTTTTTAATGGCTTTACAAATACCATCGCGCAAGGCGTGGGACAGCGCATTGACGGGCGGATTGTTCAAACGAATCACGCCAATGCCATCGATAATTTCATATTGGGTAACGGACATGAAAAACTCCTGCTGGGGGTTCTTGGGTATAGCGCGCCATTTTACTTTATGTGTAACTAAAATGGCATGCCTTTACGGATTTAATTCTGTGGAGTGCCGGGCAGGGCCCGGACTTAAAGGTTCGAACAGCTCGGGTTCGGACCCCGGCATCAACAGGCTCGCAGGCCTGTCTCAGTGTATAAATCGCAGGGTGATAATTTTATGACAAGCCGTTGGCCTGTCATAGTATTTCAAGCTGTCTTTCCTCAAATAAAAACTTCCTGCAAATCAAAACAGCCGGTGATCGCTGGTGGACGGCTATCGAATGCTGATGCTCAGGGCAAAGCCCTGTAAGGCTTCCTCCAGTTCTTTAACACGCGAAGCCTCCGCGACCTCTATGCTGGTGGTCAATCCTTTCTCGGTATCGTGAATGCATTCCACTCGGGCCTGGATACCCAGCTCGGCCAAACGCTCCAATAACACCGTTTCAGTGGCCATGCGGCGCAGCTCAGGCTTGAAGATTTTACCCACTGCGGTCAATGGAATTTCATCCAATACCGTAATGCGTTTGGGCACGGCAGCGCGTTCGGAGATGGTATCGGCGGCGAAGGCCATCAATTCCTCTTCATCGTACTCAGCACCGGGATGTACGGTAATGTACACCACGGGCAGTTCGCCGGCGTAGTCATCAGGTTGGCCAACCGCAACGGCTTGAGCAACGCTGGGGTGCTTGAGCAGAGGGTCTTCAATGATCACGGGGTCGATATTGTGGCCGCCACGAATAATCAGGTCCTTGGCTCGCCCAGTCAGATAGAGGAAGCCGTGTTCATCTTCATAGCCCAGATCACCGGTATTGAACCAGCCATCCACCCAGGCTTTTTCGTTGTCACTGTCTTCCATATAGCCAACAAAAATATTTGGCCCGCGACTGAGAACCACGCCGGCTTCTCCGGGCTCGCAACGGCGCACCAGTTTATTGCCGTCAACATGGCCTATGATACGCTCCGCGTAGGGAATTCGTAGACCGGTTGCGCCCGCCGGTGGGGGTTGTTTTGAACTGGTTACGGAGAGCATGACGGTGGTTTCGGTCATGCCGTAGCCATTGAGAATGGTGCAGTCGAAACGCTCTTCAAAATTTTTCTTCAGTTGAATGGGCAGCGGTGCTGCACCGCTCAGAACTTCATTCAGGCAACTGATATCACAATCGCCCACGGGCACTTCGTAAATCAGTGACAAAATTGTTGGCACACAAGGGAAAGCGCTGAATTGAAAGCGTTCAATATGGTGCCAGAAGTTTTCGATCACATTGGGGTTGCGGAAGCCGCTTGGCGTCATAATGACAATGTTCAGTCCCGCCGCTATGGCGCCGATTCCCGAAACCATCAAACCATAAATATGGAACATGGGTAGAGCAGCAAACACATTTTCACGAGGGCGATCGCTGACTCGGTCTTTATAAAACTGGGCGATAAAGGCGAAATTGGCCTGGCTGATCTGAGCAACTTTCGGACGGCCAGTGGTACCGCCCGTGTGCATATAACAGGCAATATCTTCGCCCTTGAATTCACGGCCGCTATCAAGACTGGCCGGGTTTTGCTCTTCCAGCTGCTGATTAAAATCGGTGACGGTAACGTTTAGGCCATCGGGTATGGAATCGGTAATACCCGGTAGGGAAATCAACACCAGGTGCTCAATCTGGGGGCTTAATTCCAGAACCGCTTTGGTGGTTTCCCACAGATGAGGGGCCGATGGCATAGGTGCCATGGCGACAAATACCTTGGAGCCGGTGACTTCAATGATCTCTGAAATATGACGAGGTTCCAGCAGCGGGTTCAGTGGGCTTGCAATACCAGCGCACTGTGCCCCCCAGATGGCGTAGATAGTATGGGGCAGAGTGGGCAGCATAATGGAAACGGCGTCTTTGCTGTTTACGCCGAGCCCATGAAATAAATTGGCGGTTTGGTGAAGGCGAGCCAGAAGCTGTTCGTAAGTAACCGGGATGGCGATATCGTCTTTCACCCCTGTCGGCAGAAATTCCATCACCTTGTCACTGGCGTAATCGCGACAGGATTGCTGAAAGATGTCGTAGGTATTGCTCCAAGGGTAGCGTTGCTCAACAGGGACCTTTTCAAATTCCAGGGTATCTTCCAGGGTGAGTACATCGGCTACGGATTGTAGCTTGCTCATAGTGTCGCCTCTTTATCAATTATTGTTGCTTTAATGACCAGCTTTTCATTGCTCGGTGGACAGCTCGGGGTTTTTATACCACTGTCTGGTTTTTTGTTCCACTGTGCGGAACATTGTTTTATGATCCGGTTTTTATTATTCCGTTCCCCTTGTTAGCTCAAGCTACGCAAAACTCTGGCAAAGCTGTAAAAAGTGCTTTTAAAGGCGCTAAATAATTGGCTAAAAGTGACTTGCAAAGAGACTGCAATAGAAAAAAGAGTTATTAAAAAGAGCTTCGAAAGAGAAGCGAATAATTCAGTTGGGAACAAGCGCTAAGGAGAAACCAGGGGTGAATGTCTCACCGGCACAATTTGAGCTTGATCGCGATAGCCATATGCAATTGATCGAGGAGGGTGAGGGCCTTTTTCGTTATTCCCTGAACGTCAGTGATCGCTGGTCGTTTGGCAATGCGCCGAATGGCGGGTATATGGCCGCTTTGCTGGCCAAAGCCGGCCGCCTGTCTCTGCCGAATCATCCAGATCCCGTTTCCTCAACGACTCAATTTATCCAGGCCGCCGAGCCCACTGATGCCGAAATTGAGGTCAGGGTGTTACGCGAAGGTGGCCGTTTGGCCCAAACCACAATTGAGTTGCAACAGGGTGGTCAGGTATGCGCCCAGGCTTCGGTGGTGTATTCGGACATGCACAAGCCCCGGGGGGTGAGCCATTTTCAGGGGGAACGCCCAAGTCTGGCTGAGCTTGATCATTGCGTACCGGTGACCGGCGCTAATGCCAGTTTTCGTGACCGGGTCGATGCTCGCTTTTTTCCAGATTGTGCCGACTACTGGCCAGGCGGTGGCAGTGACCGCATGAGCAATGGAGGGTGGATCGCGATGGCAGATAATCGACCGAATGATGCACTGAACCTGATTGTTTTTGCGGATGCGTTTCCAAGGGCAGTTGCTATGCGAAGCGGTAAGGTTGGCTGGATTCCTACTGTAGATATGACCGTTCAAGTATTACAACCGGCAGCGCCGGGGCATATTGCCTGTTTGTTCAACACGCGAAAAATCCACGGTGGTATCCTGGAAGAGCAGGGTGAGTTGTGGGACAGCGAGGGAAATCTGGTGGCTTTATGTCGTCAATCTGCGGTGCCGAGAATCCCGCAAGAAGCCGCAGCCTGGGCGGATGATCCCGGTGATTTCAAACGCCCCGGGAGCGGCAGTAAAACCTATTGAGCGTATTGCTTGGAGGGTGTGGTGGGCAAGTGTGGTTCAATGTGTAACTTGTCTGCTAATGAACTCAGTAGCGAATCAGGGTCGCTTCAACATTTCGCACCATGCGCTTCAGCTGTGGTGCGACTTCATTTTCCAGAAATTCTGTTGACAGACGATAGGCCGGGCCACCGGCATTGAAGCTGTAGATTTGATTGCCGACCAGCAGGGGCACGGAAACGCCATTGATGTCTTTATCCCATGAGCCAAATCCGGTGCAGTACCCCTTTTCCTGATAGCTCTCTATGGCGGCCATAATGCCATCGCGCAATACCGGCCAGTTGTCGGGGTTACGCTTCTCAATGTAGTGCAAAAAATATTCACGTTCATTGTGGGGGAGCAGCGTGAGATACGCTTTGCCCAATGCTGAACTTGCCAGTGGCACCCGATCGCCAACTTCATTACGAAAAGTCATTACGTTGGCCGGCGCGCAGTATTCCAGGTAAATCATTTTCAGGCGATCACGATCAGCCAGGCCAACGGCGGTACCGGTATTATTCGCCAGTTCCTGCATCAAGGGCTTGGCAAGTTGGCGGATGGCGAGGTTCGCAGTAAACGCATAACCCAATGCCAGCACACCGCTGCCGAGCTGGTATTTTTCCAATCGTTCGGAATAGACCAGATAGCCAAGTTTTGTCAGAGTGTAGGTGAGACGGGAGACGCTGGATTTTGGTAGGCCTGTGCGCTTGGCAATATCTTGATTACCCAGAAAGCCATCACCGGGTTGAAAGGCACGCAGTACATCCAGGCCTCGGGCCAGGGCATTGATAAACTTGCGATCGGGTTCGTCATCGTGGAGAACATCGCTGGGCAGGCTAAAGATATTATCGGCGCTGGGTTTGTCCACTTTTTATACAGTCTCGTTTTGCAGCCTTGGGATTATGCTCGGTTTTGCGCTTGTGATTATAGGCGAGTATAAATAATGATTATAGTCTTGGGCGTGCCGGTCTCTATTGAAGCGGTTTCAAGTTATAATCGCTTTCTCTCGTTACTCATTTCCGATTGTTCATTTTGATCATTGAATTTGCCATGCAAAACCCGAAACCGTTGTCCGTGATTGAGCCTGATACGGCCAAAGAGACAAAGCTGATTTTCTTTGATGTAGACGGCACCTTGCTCGACAGCTCAGGGCAGTTCAGTGACGTACTGCAACAACAGTTGAAGCGATTACGTGAGCGAGGTCTGTCACTGGCTATTGCTTCCGGAAGGCCGCCGTTTGCGTGTCGGTTTTTATTTGAGCAGTTGGGCTTGGTCGATACCGGTTTGTTTTATACCGGTGGTTTGATCTATCAGCCCAGTAGCGATAAGACGTTCACCCGGCACAGTCTGGCGAATGATGATGCTCGAGATTTGTTTTATGCGGCACGGGAACTGGGTTTGTATTTTGAACTGTACGACAGTGAACGTTTTATTCTTGATGTGGCGCATCAATGTGCACCTCATATCACTGCGGAGCACAGTCGTCAGCTGCGTTGCGAACCTGAGCGGGAAGTGATTGAAACTTTGCTTTTGAGGGCAGAGCCGGAAGCGACAAAGAGCGGAGAATCGCCCTGGATCAAAGTTTTGCTGGGTGAAGACGCCAGGGAAAGTGATTTTCTGCCACAGCTGGAAGCGCGTTTTCCCGAGCTGCATTTTGCCTACGCAAAGCTGCCTTCATACCCCGATTGGCGTTTTGCCAGTGTGATTCCCAAGGCGGCGGATAAGCATCTCGCCTTTGATCGTTTGCTTGACCACTATCAGTTAGCCTCCCATCAGGTGATGGCCTTTGGTGATGCAGGTTCGGATAAGGTCTTTTTGCAAAGGGCCGGAGTGGGGGTGGCGATGGGCAGCGCGGTTGCTGACGTGCAAGCCTGTGCGGATTTTCTTTGTCCGAGTTCCGATGAAGAGGGCGTGGCTCTGGCTTTGGCCAGCTTTTTCCCTGAATAGAGACAGGCTTAATGGCTTTTTCAGCGCTTACCCATTGCCGGCACTTGGCTTATAATGGCCGCTGTTTAAAGTCGATACGGTCGAAAACGGCTGAAATGCGACAAGATTGATACTGTAGTGACAACATGATTAAAGTTGGTTTTAAAAAACGTTCCCTGTTTATTTCATTATTATTGGGTTCGCTGGCCTTTATCGCCGGGGCAATATTTGGTTGGGATTTGCCTGTCGATAAAGCGCTAAATTTTTTCCTGATGACGGTGCTGTTGTTGGCTATAGTTATGGCAGCAGCCTTGGTCACGGTATTGCTGATCAAACTGATTCGCCGCTTGTTTTAATTTCAGAACATCGATCATTGTTACAGAGGAATATTGAGCTTGAGAAGCCCAGATACTACTTGTGTACCAACGGCTTATGCCCGTGCATTATTGCAAGCGGCAAAGGAAAAAGGTTGTGATGTCGATCGCTTGCTCAGTGATCTTTCGATCGATCGTCAGGAGTTGGACGATGCGCTGTATTTTTCAGCGGTAAAATACGGGCAGCTGTATCAGCAAGTCATGATCGTGATGCAAGATGAGCTGTTCGGTATGATCAGCTCGGGCAAGGTTCGTCTCGGTTCCTTCCGGATGTTGTGTTATGCGGTCCTGTCTTGTAATACTCTGCGTCAGGCGATTAACCGAGCTGCAGAATTCAGTGAAGTTGCCCGCGGTTTTATTGTGCGAGGCTCTTTGCAGGAAGATGGCGATAAAGCCCAGGTGGTGATGCGTCGCATTAATGGTCCCGAAGGCGAGGGTGCCGCTGAGCTGATTGCCAATTCCAGCCCGGATAAGATTCGCACTACCATGGCAGTGTGGCACCGCTTTAACTGCTGGTTGATTGGCCAGGAGATTCCACTCAGCGCTCTGTGCTTTACGTTCAATTGTCCGGAAGAATTTCAGGTGCTGGCGGAAAGTTATCCCGCAGAACTTTATTTCGATCAGGAAGAAAATCTTCTCGAATTTCCGGCAGAGTTTCTGGATTATCCCCTGGTGCAAAATCGCGAAACCCTTTTCGATTTTCTGCGCTCCGGTCCGTATCATTTGGTGATTAACGACAGTGCCCAGCGCAGTTTGAAGGCCAAGGTGCGCGCGATTCTTTCCAAAGACGTCAGTGATGCCATGCCGAGTGCAGAAGAGGTAGCATCGCGTTTGAATCTTTCTGTAACGACCTTGCGTCGTAAATTACAGGCAGAAGACACGTCTTACCAAAAGCTGAAAGATGAGTGTCGTATGGAAGCTGCGTTCCATTATTTAAGTTGTCCGGATTTGAACAATGCCTGCATTGCCGAACGTTTGGGTTTTGATGAAAGCAGTGCGTTTTTCAGAGCTTTTAAAAAGTGGACGGGTGTTACGCCCGGAGACTATCGCAAGCAACTTGCCAATCATAAACCAGCAAAATAAATTGCTGTTCGGCTCTGCCAATATCCTTTGATTTTTACTGGGCGCCGACATCGGCGCCTGTCATCTATAAGCCTTTCTCATTATTGCCTCGCTTTTTCGGCTTTGTTGTAGATGTCTTATTCTCGTTTGAAGTTTTTGGGGCAATTCTTAATATTGTGTGTTCCAAATAGATACCTAGTGTGTGCCGTAAAGCCTTTCACTTTTAATGGTTTCTTTATGGGAGTGTCGAAGCTAGATCGAGGTTGTGTTCAAGCCATATCCGCGCTGTATCGGTTCTGGACTACACTGTAGGGGCGCACTGTCACTTCTGGCCCGATTTGTCAGCCAAACTGGTCAATCTGGCTATTGTTGCAAATGGGGTGATCGGCGATTCTCACCCACCATAGAAACCCTATATATTCCTAACCGAGGTTACCATGGCCGAATACAAAGCTCCTTTACGCGATATGCAGTTTGTTATGAACGAGCTGCTGGATTACCCAGCTCACTACCAGTCCCTGCCGGGTTGTGAAGATGCTACGCAAGATGTCGTTTCTGCCATCCTGGAAGAATCCGCGAAGTTCTGTGAAAACGTATTGGCACCCCTGAACCGCGTTGGTGATGAAGAGGGTTGTAAGTGGGACGACGGTGTTGTGACCACTCCAACTGGATTTAAAGAAGCTTATCAGCAGTATGTTGAAGCCGGTTGGCCATCCATGACCGCCGATGTTAACTACGGCGGCCAGGGCCTGCCAGGTTCTTTGGGCAGCATCCTGTCTGAAATGAAAGGCTGTGCAAACTGGTCCTGGGGTATGTATCCGGGCCTTTCCCACGGTGCCAAGAACACTCTGGAAGAGCATGGTAACGAAGAACAGAAGCAGACCTATCTGACCAAGCTTATCGATGGTAGCTGGACCGGCACCATGTGCTTGACCGAACCTCACTGTGGTACCGATCTGGGTATGTTGCGCACCAAGGCTGAGCCTAATGCTGACGGCAGCTATGCAGTAAGCGGCACCAAGATCTTCATTTCTGCGGGTGAGCACGATATGGCCGAAAATATCGTTCACATCGTACTGGCGCGCCTTCCGGATGCGCCTGCCGGCACCAAAGGCATTTCCCTGTTCATCGTTCCAAAAATGAACCTCAATGAGAACGGCGAAGTTGCGGATCGTAACGGTGTGCACTGTGGTTCTATCGAACACAAGATGGGCATTCACGGTAACGCGACTTGCGTAATGAATTTCGACAACGCCAAAGGCTACCTGATTGGCGAGCCGAACAAAGGCTTGATGGCGATGTTCACCTTTATGAATACCGCGCGTTTGGGTACAGCGATCCAGGGTCTGGCGCATGCAGAAGTGGGTTATCAAAAGTCTCTGGAATACGCTCGTGAGCGTTTGCAGATGCGTTCTTTGTCCGGTGTTAAAAACCCTGAAGGTCCAGCGGATCCAATCATTGTTCACCCGGATGTTCGCCGCATGCTGTTGACCCAGAAAGCCTTCGCAGAAGGCGGTCGCATGATGATTTACTACGGTGCCCAGCTGGTTGACACCATGCAGCACTCTGAAGATGAAGACGAGCGCAAAGCCGCTGACGATATGTTGTCTTTCATCACGCCGATTGCCAAAGCCTTCCTGACCGAAACCGGTTTTGAAGCCGCCAACCTGGGTTTGCAGTGTTTCGGTGGCCACGGTTTCATTTCCGAGTGGGGCATGGAGCAGAACGTTCGTGACTGTCGTATTTCCATGTTGTACGAAGGTACAACCGGAATTCAGGCTCTGGATTTGCTGGGTCGTAAAGTATTGGGCTCAGGCGGCGAGCTGCTGAAGGGTTACACCAAAATGGTCCACAAATTCTGCCAGGCCAACGCTGATGTTGAAGGTTTGCAGGAATTCGTTGCACCATTGAATGAAGTGAATAAAGAACTGGGCGAGTTAACGATGCACATCGGTGGCAAAGCGATGGAAAATGCCGATGAAGTTGGCGCGGCTTCCGTGGATTACCTGATGTACTCCGGTTACGCGATGCTGGGTTACTTCTGGGCGCTGGCCGCCAAGAAAGCCCAGGAAACTCTGGCCGAAGGTACCACTGACGAAGCGTTCTACAAGGCAAAAATCAGCACGGCGCGTTTCTACTTCGAGCGTATTTTGCCGCGCACCAACAGTCTGGCCATTACCATTAAGGCTGGCCTGGGTAATTTGATGGAATTGGATGAAGAGCACTTCGCCTTTTAAGTCGTTTTAAAGTTTGGAGTAAACATGCACCCATTAGATGGCTTGCGTGAACAGCTTTTCGAAAATTTTAATCGCGAAGCGGCTGCTGATATGTCGGAAGTGGTTCAGTTCGACATTTCCGATGCGGGCAATTATTTTTTAGTCATCGACCATGGGAATTGTGACATTCAGGATGGAGAGCACGACTCTCCATCGGTGTCCATCAGCATGGATTCAGAAACCCTGTTAGACATTATGGCCGGCAAGTTTAGTGGTATGCAGGCCTTTATGTTTGGCAAGGTCAAAGCTGACGGAGATCAGCGTTTGGCGGCTATGATCGATAGCTTGTTTGTGCACCAGCGTACGAATAAGTCTGTAGAGAAGCAGTAGGCGGCCGGAGATTAGCAAAAGGACCACAATTGTGGTCCTTTTTGTTTTTGTATTGCGTAAAGAAAAAGCAGTGCTTTGAACACTGTCGCGGATAATAAAAATTAACACACATCCGACGAAAAATAGAATAAAGTTAAGTACGGAATTTAAGAGGAAACGATTGTGAATCGAGACCAGCGCACGATCATTGATGTGCTTGAAGACGTTTTTAAAAAATACCCTGACAATAGCGCATTCAGCTGCATGGGACAGACGTTAACTTACGGCGACCTGGATCGTTTGAGTGCGCAGTTTGCCAGTTATTTGCAGCATCATACCAATCTGGAAGAGGGCGATCGTATAGCGATTCAACTGCCCAACGTATTGCAATACCCCGTCGTTGTTTACGGTGCAATTCGTGCCGGTTTGGTTGTGGTGAATACCAACCCTTTGTATACCGCTCGCGAAGTGAAACATCAGTTTAATGACTCTGGTGCCAAGGCGCTGGTGGTTTTGTCGAACATTGCTGACGTAGCGGCAAAGGTTATCGAGGAGACCCAGGTTGATCAGGTAATTGTTACCGATATTGCCGATATGCATCCTCCGCTTAAGCGAACCATTATGAATTTCGCGGTTAAGCACATTAAGAAGATGGTCCCGGAATTCCGTTTCCAAAATCAAGTCAGCTTGCGAGATGCTTTAGCTAAGGGCAGCGCTCCACGACGCCCGGTGGTTAAAGACATTCACGATGTGGCAGTACTGCAATATACCGGTGGAACAACCGGTGTTGCGAAAGGCGCCATGCTGACCCACAACAATTTGGTTGCCAACATGGAGCAGTTGCTGGCGCATGTGGGTGACGATATTAAAGAAGGCGAAGAGTGTGCAATCGCGCCACTGCCGCTTTATCATATTTACGCGTTTACCTCGAACTGTATGGCCCTGGCCATGACAGGTAATCACAGCGTACTGATCCCGAATCCGAGAGACATTCCAGCGTTTATCAACGAAGTGAAAAAGCATAAGTTTACTTCCCTTGTTGGAATCAACACCTTGTTTACTGCCTTGGCTCGCAATCCGGAATTCCGAAAAATTGATCTGTCGTCATTGCGTCACACGGCGTCAGGCGGCATGGCGTTAACGGAAGATGCGGCCAATCACTGGCAGGAACTGACGGGTGTTATGCCGGCGGAGGGCTATGGCCTGACCGAAACCAGCCCGGTCGTATCGTCCAACCCTTCCCATGCAATTCAGCGTGGTACTGTGGGCACGCCTGTGCCGGGTACCGAGGTAAAAGTTATCGATGCCGATGGTAACAGCCAGCCGAGCGGTGAGCCGGGTGAGCTGTGTGTTAAAGGCCCTCAGGTGATGAAGGGCTACTGGCAGCGTCCAGAGGCGACCGCAGAAGTGCTGAGCGAAGACGGTTGGCTGCGTACTGGCGATATGGCGGTGATTCAGGAAGACGGTTATATCCGCATTGTGGACCGTAAAAAAGACATGATCATTGTGTCCGGTTTCAACGTCTTCCCGAACGAAATTGAAGATGTGGTGGGTCAGCACCCGAAAGTGGTCGAAGCAGCGGCCATTGGGGTTGAAGATGAAAAGTCAGGTGAGGTGGTCAAATTGTTTGTGGTTCGTGATGGCGATCTGAATGAAGAGCAGGTGATCGACTATTGTCGTGAAAACCTGACGGCTTATAAAGTGCCCAAACACATTGAATTCCGCGATGAATTACCGAAGTCTGCTGTGGGTAAAATTCTGCGTAAAGATCTTCGTTAACCCTGAGCTAAAGGGCTCTAAAAAAGCGGTATTGGCGTTGGCCAATGCCGCTTTTTTGTTTGCTTATAGGAATTAAATTGCGGTCAGAGATTATTTCTTGAACTGAGCAAAGTATTCCATTAAGTCTTGCATGGCGGCTTGGGAGTCCTGATCCACTTTCTGGGAAACAGCATCTTCCCGCATCATTTTGCTCCACGCCTTTAACGCAGGATACTCATCCAGAGGCTTCCAGTCGTACACCTTGGCTGCCACCATATTTCCGACAACCAGCGCGTAACGTACAAAAATATCCGCAGCGGTCATTTTGTCACCCATCAGGTAAGGTGAGGGTTGGCATAAGGTGTCCAGGGCCTTGAAACCTTTTTCCATCAGTGGGCGGGCTTCCCGGAAGGCGGTTTCGCAACGTGGATTGCCAATCAGTACCTCGCCATTATTGCGTCGTGCCGGCAATTCAATGTACAGCTCGGCCACTTTCATAATTTCACGACATTTGGCTTTCTCAAAGGCCTCTGTAGGAAAGAACTTTGGGTCTGACAGGCTATCGACATATTCCATAATGATGTCGGTTTCTGACATCGGACCTTGATCGGTAACAAGTGCAGGTACTTTACCAAGTGGATGAATACTCAAGTAGTCCTCATTCTGGCTTGGGTACTCTTTAACTTCTTCAAAATCCAAACCTTTAGCGAGCAATAAGTGTTTAACGGCGTTGTAGTAGTTACTGGCGCTGAATCCATACAGTTTCATAGTCGGCCTTTATAAAAGCGGGTTGAAGAGTGAAAAATCATTAGGGGTTCAAATGGCGAATGTTAAAAAATAAAAGTTGCCTGAATTGCCAATAGAGTGGCATTTACAGCAATAAAAAATCCCTGGCCAGAAAACTGGCGAGGGATTTTATAATCGATTTTTGCGGTGAATACCAGTTTAGGTTTCGACTTTGTCCGGTGTCGGGCATTCAAACTGTTGCAGTGGGATAGGGCAAACTCCGGACGCCTGAGGTTCCACAGAGAGCAATTTCACGGGAAATCCCCATAAGCGATGGACGTGTTTCAGCACCTCTTCTGAGCTTTCATCCAGTGGTTTACGCTCATGACGAATATGATGAAGTGTCAGCGATCGGTCACCGCGAATATCGGCGCTATAGACCTGTATGTTAGGCTCCCGGTTTTGCAGATTGTACTGATTACCCAGCGCTTCTCTGAGCGATTGGTAACCGGTCTCATCATGAATGGCCGAGATTTCCAGTTCTGAATCGTTATCGTCATCTACCAGACTGAACAGCTTGAAGTCTCGCATCATCTTGGGAGACAGGTATTGCAACACAAAGCTCTCGTCTTTGAAGTCGCGCATGGCCAGGTGCAGGTTTTCCAGCCAATCGCGACCGGCAAGATCAGGAAACCAATAACGATCTTCGTCGGTAGGGCTTTCACTGATGCGGCGAATATCACTCATCATGGCAAATCCCAAAGCATAGGGATTGATGCCGTTGTAATAGGGGGTGTCGAAGCCAGGCTGCATAACGACGCCGCTGTGGGATTGTAGAAATTCCAGCATAAAGCCGTCGTTCACAAGTCCACGATCATAAAGCGTATTCAGCAGGGTGTAGTGCCAATAAGTTGCCCAGCCTTCGTTCATGAGTTGGGTCTGGCGCTGAGGATAAAAGTACTGGGCGGTTTTGCGAACAATGCGCACCACCTCCCGCTGCCAGGGTTCTAACAACGGTGCATGCTTTTCAATAAAGTACAGCAGATTCTCCTGGGGTTCGCTGGGGAAGCGGGCAGCAGATTCAAATTGTCTGTCTTTGTCGCCTTCAGGAATGGTACGCCACAGTTCGTTCACTTGTTTTTGCAGTAGCTCTTCCCGTTCTTTCTGTCGATTCTCTTCTTCTGCGGCGGAAATCGGGTAAGGGCGACGATAGCGATCGACACCATAATTCATCAGGGCGTGACAGGAATCCAATAGTTCTTCCACTGCGCTGATGCCGTAGCGTTGTTCACACTCGGCAATGTAATTTTTAGCAAACAGCAGATAATCAATAATCGAGTCCGCATCTGTCCAGCTGCGGAACATATAATTGCCCTTAAAAAACGAGTTGTGACCATAGCTGGCGTGGGCGATTACCAGCGCCTGCATGGTCATACTGTTTTCTTCCATCAGGTAGGCAATGCAAGGGTTGGAATTAATCACAATCTCATAGGCCAGCCCCATTTGGCCACGACGATAGGATTGCTCTACATTGATAAACTGTTTGCCATAACTCCAGTGGTGGTAGCCCAGCGGCATACCGGCACTGGCGTAGGCATCCATCATCTGCTCGGAGCTGATGATCTCAATTTGATTCGGGTAGGTGTCCAGTTGATACTCTTTGGCAATCTTGCCAATCTCCTGGTCGTAGCGTTCAATCAGCTCGAACGTCCACTCCGAGCCCGTCGAAATATAATTCTTGTCCTTCATACTGCTGCTCCCACCCCGTCCTGACCCAGTTTGCGCTGGAAAAGCTCGCGGAATACCGGGTAAATATCAGCGGCAGTGCGAATGTTCTGCATGGCGAAAACATCACTGAAATGGTCCTGGATCTGCTGATACTCGTGCCACAGGGATTGATGGTCTTGTTCAGTAATCTCGATATAGGAAAAGTGCTGAACCTTATCGAGCAGGTCGTTGGCCAGAATTCGAGAGCAATTGCTGGAATCATCGTTCCAGTTATCGCCGTCGGAGGCCTGAGCGCCGTAGATGTTCCACTGGGCTGGTGGGTAGCGTTTATCCACTATTTCCTGCATCAATTTCAAGGCGCTGGATACAATGGTGCCGCCGGTTTCCCTGGAATAGAAAAACTCCTGTTCATCGACTTCTTTGGCGCTGGTGTGGTGACGAATAAATACCACGTCGGTGTGTTCGTAATTTCGCTGCAAGAAGAGGTAGAGCAAAATAAAGAAGCGCTTGGCGATGTCCTTAATGCCCTGGGTCATGGAGCCCGAGACATCCATCAGGCAGAACATCACCGCCTGGGATCTCGGCACGGGCTGTTTAACATGCAGATTGTATTTCAGATCGAAATCATCGAGCCAGGGAATACGCTTCAACCGGCTTTTTAATCGATGAATCTCATCCTCCAGCTTTTGCTGCTGGTCGTGATCGGGTACCGGGGCGAGTTTTAACGCTTCCAGTTCGGCCTCAAGAGCTCGGAGTTTGCGGCGGTCCTTGCCCCCCAATGCCATACGGCGTGCAGACGCCGAGCGCATGCTGCGAACGATATTCACCTGCCCAGGGTTGCCCACATCCGCAAAACCGGCCCGATGGGTTTTGTATTCAACATCGCCCATCAGGTGGCGCTTCACCAGATTGGGCAGTTCGAGGTCTTCAAACATGAAATCCAGAAATTCGCTTTGGCTGATTTCAAAAACAAAATCATCCATACCTTCGCCGCTGTCGCTGGCTTGACCAGGGCCGGAACCCTGGCCGCCACCGCCTTGGGGGCGTTTAAACCGATCACCGCTGATGAACTCTTTGTTACCAGGAAGAACCTGCTCCTGATAACCACCTTTGCCGTGGCGAAAGACGGGCTCATCGGTGTCTTTTCTGGGGATACTTATGCGCTCACCTTTGTTGATGTCTGTTATCGACCGTTCGCCCACAGCTTTCTCTACCGACTGCTTGATCTGCTTGCGGTAACGTTCCAGAAAGCGTTGGCGGTTTACCAGGCTTTTCTGTTTTCCGTTTAAGCGACGATCGATAACATAGTTCATAAGTGATCCTTAGTGCATTGTTGTGTACCTTGCTAATGTGTCATGCCCTGTGCTTACTGGGACTTGCGAACTCGCAAATACCATTCAGACAGCAGGCGCACCTGCTTCTCTGTGTAACCACGATCGATCATGCGAGCCACAAAGTCCTGATGTTTCTTCTGGTCGCTGGCCGAGGCCTTGGTGTTGAAGGAAATAACCGGCAACAGGTCTTCGGTATTCGAGAACATTTTCTTCTCGATTACCCGGCGCAGCTTCTCATAGCTGTTCCAGAGCGGATTCTGACCGTTGTTGTTGGCCCGAGCCCGTAAAACAAAGTTGACGATTTCGTTACGGAAATCTTTCGGATTGCTGATTCCCGCTGGCTTCTCGATTTTTTCGAGTTCTTCATTCAGTGATGCGCGGTCGAGAATCTCACCGGTTTCCGGATCTCGGTATTCCTGATCCTGAATCCAGAAGTCCGCATAGGTCACATAGCGGTCAAAGATGTTCTGGCCATATTCGGTATAGGACTCAAGATAGGCGGTCTGAATTTCCTTACCGATAAACTCGACATACTTGGGTGCCAGAAACTCCTTGATAAAGGAAAGATACTTGGCCTGAACTTCTTCCGGGAATTGCTCTTGCTCGATCTGCTGTTCAAGAACATACAGGAGGTGAACCGGATTGGCAGCCACTTCAGTTGCATCAAAGTTAAAGACCTTCGACAAAATTTTGAACGCGAAGCGAGTGGATAAACCATCCATGCCTTCGTTGACTCCGGCCATATCGCGATATTCTTGAATGGATTTTGCTTTCGGGTCGGTGTCTTTCAGATTTTGTCCGTCATAGACCTTCATCTTTGAATAAAGGTTGGAATTTTCCGGCTCTTTCAGGCGAGAGAGTACCGAAAATTGGGCCAGCATTTTTAATGTGTCAGGCGCGCAGGGCGCTTCAGACAGTGAACTGTTTTCGATGAGCTTGTGATAAATCTCAATCTCTTCGGTCAGGCGCAGGCAGTAGGGCACCTTGACAATATAAATACGATCTAAAAAGGCCTCATTATTTTTATTATTTCTAAATGATTGCCATTCTGATTCGTTTGAGTGAGCCAGTATTACACCCTCAAAAGGAATCGCTCCCAAACCTTCGGTGCTGTTGTAATTGCCTTCCTGTGTAGCGGTCAACAAGGGGTGCAGCACTTTGATCGGTGCCTTAAACATTTCCACAAATTCCATCAGGCCTTGGTTCGCTCGGCAGAGGCCGCCGGAATAGCTGTACGCATCGGTATCGTTTTGAGGAAAGTCCTCCAGCTTGCGAATATCAACTTTACCCACCAGGGAGGATATGTCCTGATTGTTTTCATCACCGGGTTCGGTTTTGGACACTGCAATCTGATTCAGAATCGAAGGCTTGAGTTTTACCACCTTAAACTGGCTGATATCGCCATTATATTCCTGCAGGCGTTTTGCCGCCCAGGGAGACATGATCGTACCCAGATAGCGCTTTGGAATACCGTACTCTTCCTGCAGAATGTCCGCATCTTCGTTCGGGTCAAACAAGCCCAGTGGAGATTCAAAAACCGGCGAGCCTTTCAGGCAATAAATAGGTTCTTTTTCCATCAACGCTTTTAACCTTTCGGCTAATGAGGACTTACCACCACCGACAGGACCCAGCAGGTAAAGGATTTGTTTCTTTTCTTCCAGGCCTTGGGCGGAGTGTCTAAAAAATGCAACGATTTGTTCGATGCATTCTTCCATGCCAAAGAACTCTTTAAAGGCACTGTATCGCTTAATAATTTTATTGGAAAAGATTCGGCTGAGTCGCGGGTCGAGAGAGGTATCGATTAACTCGGGTTCACCAACAGCATTGAGCAAGCGCTCGGCTGCAGTGGCGTAAACACTGTTGTCTTGCCGGCAGAGATCAAGGTATTCCTGGATGCTCATTTCTTCTTCTTGTCCGGCGTCATATCGGTCTTGGAAGTGATTAAAAATGCCCATCTTGCTGTCCTCCGCTCTGGGGGAATGCTGGCAAATCTCCCGAGAGCAAAATTAGTGTAAAGAAACAAAAACCATGCTGTTTGAAATACTCTTTTTCTATAAAGGTTGCTGTGCCAATTTACAGCAGAAAATACCGCTTGCGTATCTCAGTATTTACTACTAACTGTCATGATTAAACGCCTTTTTATAGGCAAAGGCAATTATCACGTCGAAAATATATTTAAAAATATTCCTTACAGTTAAGACAACTTATTTGAAACAAAAGTTGCTTAGTAGTTAATGTAGTTGAAATTTTTTAACTCCGCGCCTTTAAATGTTGAATATTTGACGCGTTATTTTGATAAAAGCATAAGTCGTGCCACCCGTCGGTATTTTTCCTCGTCGATTTATTTCTTTACACTTTTATAGATTTTGTCGAAACGCTTGTTTTGTTTTTGAATCTATATTGATTTTGGTTGATATAGAGGCGAGCCCCTTTATTTGTCTCACTTTCCGGCAATGTTTTTGTCGTGTCTTTTGAAGTTTTCTTTTCAATTTCTCTGTCGATGCAGCGTTGCGAATCTCCTCGTTGGTTGCATCAAATGTTTAACAAAAAAAGATCGAAAAAGTGTCCCGTGTTGCGAGCTTTGTTTTTTGGCGCGCCTTATAACTTTTTGTATTGAGAAGCATAAGTTTTTGGGTTTGCAAGTTTTGACGCGGGAAAAATTTTTGTTATGGATGTGGGGTGCGGGGAGGTGAAAACTTGCCGCCTGGTAAGTTGGGTGGTGTTGGTTTTGGGGTGGATTTAGACGTGGCGTATAGATGTGATGTATAGAGGTGGGGTTTGCGGTGAGGTCTGGTGGTCGTTCAGAAGGGTGGGGGATGGTTTGCAGGGAGGAGTGAGGAGGTGATAAGGAGTTGGGCGGAGCTTGGGGTTATAAAAAGCTGCAACTGCTTGCAGCCTTTTGGAATAGTGGCGGACCGGACGGGACTGATCATTTGCTCCTGCAAATGCCCCTCTGGGTTGCTCCTGACGTCGCAATCCAAAATCGCTCCAGACGATTTTGTCGAGCCACGCGGGTTCTCGCCCATCCGGTCTATGGGGTTTTCTTTCGGGCAATAAAAAAAGGCTCAATCGCTTGCAGCCTTTTGAAATAGTGGCGGACCGGACGGGACTGATCATTTGCTCCTGCAAATGCCCCTTCGGGCTGCTCCTGGCGTCGCAATCCAAAATCGCTCCAGGCGATTTTGTCGAACCGCGCGGGTTCTCGCCCATCCGGTCTATGGGGTTTCTTTGGGGCAATAAAAAAGGCTGCAATCGCTTGCAGCCTTTTGGAATAGTGGCGGACCGGACGGGACTGATCATTTGCTCCTGCAAATGCCCCTTCGGGTTGCTCCTGGCGTCGCAATCCAAAATCGCTCCGGGCAATTTTGTCGAACCACGCGGGTTCTCGCCCATCCGGTCTATGGGGTTTTCTTTCGGGCAATAAAAAAAGGCTGCAATCGCTTGCAGCCTTTTGGAGTAGTGGCGGACCGGACGGGACTCGAACCCGCGACCCCCGGCGTGACAGGCCGGTATTCTAACCAACTGAACTACCGGTCCGCGTATCTGACATTCAGGCCACTTTATTTATCACGCTAGTAAAGTGGTGGGTGGTACAGGGATCGAACCTGTGACCCTCGCCTTGTAAGGGCGATGCTCTCCCAGCTGAGCTAACCACCCGCTGTCAGGAGCGGCGTATATTAATGATTAATCTTTTTGCGTCAACCGTTTTTTCATAAAAACTTCACCTTTCTTGTGAAAAGCTGAAATTTGCATAAAAAGTCAACAAAAGCAGTGGCTTAGCGCTGGAATTGTGTGCAGGGTATGGGTTACTGGGGTTTGCATTGTTATACTGCGGGCAATTTCCAGCTCTGCAGTCCCGATCCCTGGCGACCAGAGCGGGTTCATTCGGCTAATTTGTGAATAACATGACGTTAATCAATCGCTGTTTTTTCCTTCTGTTCCTTTTTATTACGGCTACTTCTGCGCAGGCGGTGGTGGATCTCTATGAATTTGATGACCCATCCTTGAGGGAGCGTTACCTGGTGTTGGTGGATGAGTTGCGCTGTCCCAAGTGTCAGAACCAGAATCTGTCGGGCTCAGACTCTCCGATTGCTTCGGATTTGCGCCGGGAGCTGCATCGCTTGTTACAGGAAGGGCAGAGTGATGAAGAAATCAAAGACTATATGGTTGCCCGCTATGGCGACTATGTCTTGTACCGCCCACGCCTTGGGGCTAAGACCCTGTTGTTATGGGGTGGGCCAATTGCCTTGCTGTTGCTGGGCCTGATTGTGGCGTTCTTTATTTTCCGCCGTCAGGCACCGGTAGAGCAAACGGTGGAGATTGATAAAGAGCGTTTGGATGAAATCCTGCGCGAAGCCCGAGAAGAAAAAGAAAAGGATCAAAATTAAATGGTGTCTATTTGGTTGGGGGCAGCCTTACTTATCCTGCTGGCATTGGTGTTTGTTTTTTGGCCGCTGCTGGTTCGTGAAAGCGAGCAAAAGGCGAGCAGGGAGCGACAGACCCTGAATGTGGATCTTTATGACCAGCGCCGTGCCGAGTTGGACGAGCAGCTCAAGGCGGGCGATTTGGACGAAGCCCAGCATGAGGCCTTGTGCCGAGAGATGGATCTTGAGCTGGTGGAAGCCGAAAAGCAGCCGAGTGAGTCTGGATCAGCATCTGCAAGCAGCTCCGGAAGAGTGGTCTTTTTGTTGTCAGCCGCTGTGCTGGCGGTATTCGTGTTCGGCTTTTATCAATACAACGGGGCCAGCGAAGATATTCGAATTACCGAAGAGATTCGTGACAAGTTTATGGCGGATACCCAGGCTATACAGGCCGGTAAAGATCCTGACCCGGCTCTGGCGCGACGCTTGATGTCCCAGTTGGAAGAGCGCCTGGAGAAAGATCCGGAGAATACCCAGTATTTGTATCTGTTGGCCAGAAACGCTGCGGATCTGCAGGAGTACCCGACGGCCATCAATGCGTATCGCGCAATTCTCGCCATCGATGAATCCCCTTTGGTGATGGGTGAGCTGGCACAGCTGTTGTTCGTGGTGGGGGGGAATCGCATTACTCCTGATGCCGAAGCCCTGATTGACAAGACACTGTCATTAGACCCGAACAGTCATGTGGCACTGGGTTTGGATGGCATTCGCTATTTCCAGACTGAGCGCTATCAGAAGGCGATCGAGCAATGGGAAAAAGCGATTAAATTGCTGGGCCCTCAGTCGGCGGGCTCCCAGTCTCTGGCCGCGGGTGTGTTGCGGGCCAGGGCACTTCTGGCTGAGCAGAACGGAGGTCCTGTATCTTCGGGCGCCGTGGCTCAAGTTTCACCACATCAGGTTTCATCTGGCCAAGAGGCCCAAGAACAGCCATCCAGCTTGAGTTTGAAGCTAAAGATTGATGTGGCGGACGGTATACAGCTGAACCCTGAGCACGCGGTCTTTGTTTACGCGAGGGCTTGGCAGGGAGCGCCCATGCCGCTGGCGATCTCCCGCTTAAAAGTAAAGGATCTGCCGGCGGAAATAGAGCTGAGCGAGGCCATGGCGATGGCGCCGGGCATGTCGATTGCGCAGTTCCCGCAGCTGGAGTTGGTGGCCCGAGTGTCCGCCAGTGGTCAAGCCATTCCCCAGCCTGGAGATTGGCAGGTGACATTGGGGCCGGTTGCCAACAGCAGTCAGGACCAGCATCTTCTGCAAATTCAAAAGCAGTTATAAACCTTCTGAAAATCGGCGTTCAGCGTAGGGTGGGGTAACCCTTGTTAATCTGGATGAATATGGGCGCCGATTGCCTCTCCTTGGGGCTTTGCGGGGTGCCAAAGCCTGGTCAAACGTGTAAAATGGCGGGTTTTAGGTTGTGTCTCTGAAAACCTCCAGGCTCTTCAGAAAACTACAATAAAATCAATATATTGCAAGACTATTGAGTGACAAGGATTTATGCGGCTAAAGTGCATTAAGCTAGCAGGTTTTAAATCGTTCGTAGATCCAACGACGGTTTCCTTTCCATCAAACCTGTGTGCCATTGTTGGCCCCAACGGCTGTGGTAAATCCAATACCATTGATGCCGTACGCTGGGTAATGGGGGAGTCCTCTGCGAAGAATCTTCGCGGTGAGTCCATGACGGATGTTATTTTCAACGGTTCCGGTGGCCGTAAGCCTGTCGGTCAGGCCTCCATCGAACTGATCTTTGATAACAGTGATGGCACCCTGGTTGGGGAGTACGCCGGTTACAGTGAAATCTCTGTAAAGCGTAAAGTAACCCGCGACGCCACCAATACTTACTACCTTAACGGCAACAAATGCCGTCGCCGTGACATTACCGATATCTTTCTGGGCACCGGCCTGGGGCCACGCAGTTACGCCATTATTGAGCAGGGCATGATCTCCCGCTTGATTGAAGCCAAGCCGGAAGAGCTGCGTGTTTATATTGAAGAAGCGGCAGGTATTTCCAAATACAAAGAGCGCCGTCGCGATACTGAAAACCGTATGCGCCGTACCATGGAAAACATGGAGCGCCTGACGGACATCCGCGATGAGCTGGAACGCCAGTTGTCTCGCCTCGAGCGCCAATCGGTTGCAGCCGAAAAATACACCGAATTCAAAAAAGAAGAACGTTTGCTGAAGGCTCAGCTGCAGGCTTTGCGTTTTCAAATTCTGGATGAGCAGGCCAAATCCAAGCAGGGCATCATTACCGAACTCGAGCTGAAAGTAGAATCTTTCGTGACCGATCAGGTAGGTAAAGATACCGAGATCGAAGAGTGCCGTCTGCAACACACCGAGTTGGGTGATAAATTCAACGAGGTTCAAGGCCGCTTTTATGCGGCGGGTTCAGACATTGCCCGCCTTGAGCAGAACATTCAGCACGCCCAATCCCGTTCCCAGGAATTGCAGCGCGATCTCGAACAAACCGAACGCGACTGCAAGGAAGCCGAACAGCATTTATTGACCGATACAGAAAAAACTCGTCAATGGGAAGAAGAACTGGCTGAGATTGAACCGGAATTGGAAATGATCAAAGCCGCCGAAGAAGACTCCGGCGATTTCCTGCAAAACGCTGAAGATGCCATGCAGGATTGGCAGATCGACTGGGACAGTTTCAACCAGACGGCTGCAGAGCCTCGCCAACGCGCTGAGGTTGAGCAATCCAAAATTCAGCACCTTGAACAGGTGCAAACCCGTTTGCTTGAACGCATTAAGCGTTTGGATGAAGAGCGTGGCAACTTGCAGTCCTCGGAAGTGGATGAAGAAATCGCCGAACTGAGTGAGCGCATGGCGGAATTGGATATCGATGCCGATGCCAAACGTGCTGCAGTTGAAGAAATGGGCGAGTCCATCAATGAACAGCGTGAGCAGAGCAACAGCGACAGCGAAAAGCTGGACCAGTTGCGCAGCCAGTTGTCGAGCATGCGCGGTCGCCATGCATCACTTGAAGCTTTGCAGCAGGCCGCAATGGGACAGCAAAACGAAGCGGTCAGTGACTGGCTGAGTGAGCAGGGGCTGGCCGACAAACCCCGTTTGGCTGAGCAGCTGCAAGTGGATAGCGGTTGGGAAATGGCCGTAGAAACCGCATTGGGTAATCACTTGCAGGCGGTGTGTACCAATGGCCTTGATCAAGTCGCGGATGTGTTTGCGCAACTGGATCAGGGTGAATTGGTCTTACTGGATGCTGGCAGCAGTAAAGCCAGCGTCGATGCGAAAAGCCTGGCCAATTTTGTTAAGGGCTCGGCGGACGTCAGTCATTTATTGGCCAATGTTCTCGCCGCTGAAGATTTAAGCGCGGCCCTCGCCATGCGTTCCAGTTTGTCCGCTGGCCAATCAGTCATGACCAAAGAAGGCATCTGGTTAGGTGCCAACTGGATGCGCGTTGCGAAAGACAGCGATGCCGCCTCCGGTGTACTGGCGCGTAAGCAAGAACTGGAAGAATTGACGGCCAGCATTGCGGAGTTGGAAGAGCAGGTCGAACAGCTGAGCGAGGCCAAGGATCAGCGCCGCGATAACATTAAAGATCTGGAGCAGCAGCGTGAAGCCAAGCGTCGCGAAGCGGAAGATTTGAATCGCCGTTACGGTGAATTGCGTTCCCAGGTCAGTGCCAAACAAGTACAGGTTGAGCAAACCACCATGCGCCGTCAGCGCCTGGACAGCGAGATCAGCGAAGCCAAAGAACAAATGGACAATGAGGCTGAATCCTTGTCCGAAGCGCGTATGATTCTGCAAGAAGCCATTGATGCAATGGAGCAGGACACCGACAAGCGCGAAGAATTATTGAGCAAGCGCGACGATCTGCGTGAAAAACTGGATCAGGCCCGTCAGCGTGCTCGTCATGATAAAGATCGGGGTCACGAATTAGCCATTCGCTATCAGTCACTGCGTACCCAGTTGGACAGCATGCGTGCGGGAATCGATCGTCTGCGCGATCAAGTGCAGCGCTCTCAGGATCGCCGAGAGCAATTGCAGGCGACTCTGGGTGAAAACCGCGACCCGATTGAAGAATACAAAATGGAGCTCGAAGAGCGCCTGGAAGATCGCCTGACGGTGGAAGGTGAGTTGGCTGAAGCCCGTCGCGCGGTAGAAGATGTGGAAGCCAAGTTGCGTCAAATTGAACAGGATCGCAGCAAAGCCGAACATGAAATTCAATCCGTGCGCACTCGCCTGGAGCAAGAACGTTTGTTCACCCGCGAGGTTGAAGTTCAGCGCAGCACCGTTGAAACCCAGTTGGTTGACGACGGTTTCCATCTGCCGACATTGATTGAACAGTTGCCGGAAGATGCCCAGGAAAAGCCCATGGAAGAGGAGTTGGAGCGTATTGGCAATCGCATCAGCCGTTTGGGGCCCATTAACCTGGCGGCGATTGATGAATACAAAACCGAGTCCGAGCGTAAAACCTATCTGGATACCCAGAACAAGGATCTGGAAGATGCCTTGGAAACGCTGGAAAACGCCATTAAGAAAATCGACAAGGAAACCCGCTCTCGCTTTAAGGACACCTTCGATCAGGTGAATGAAAGCTTGCAGGAGTTGTTCCCGAAAGTCTTTGGTGGTGGTCATGCCTATCTGGAACTGACCGGTGATGATTTGCTGGATACCGGTATCGCGATTATGGCGCGTCCTCCCGGTAAGCGTAACAGCACAATTCACCTGTTGTCCGGTGGTGAGAAAGCACTGACAGCGATTGCGCTGGTATTCTCGATTTTCCGTTTGAACCCGGCGCCGTTCTGTATCCTCGATGAGGTTGATGCGCCATTGGATGATGCCAACGTGGGGCGTTATGCGCGCATGGTGGAAGAGATGTCCAAACACGTACAGTTTATTTATATTACCCACAACAAGATCGCGATGGAGATGGCGCATCAGCTGTTGGGTGTTACCATGCATGAGCCGGGTGTTTCCAGGCTGGTTAGCGTGGATGTTGATGAGGCGGCCGAACTGGCAGCCATGTAAGAGATTGAACTTTTGCCCACCGTATTTTTCTATTGAAGGAGTGGGCAAAAAAGATTCCCGGTTGCTGCCAGGGGGGTGGCCCAGTGGGGAAGAGCTTGAGGGGCAATAATAAGGATGACTTTCGATTTTGAAATGCAGCATGTTCTGACCATTATCATCGTGCTGCTGATTGTCGGTGTGGTACTCGACGGTATTCGACGTATGCGTCAGAATCGCCGGGACTCCATTCGCATGTCTTTGAATATGCAGCACAATCTCGACCGCGAGGGCGAGGAAGAGTACGGCAGTGAGCTGCCCAATGGTGGCGCCCGCGTGGTCAATCGCGACCCGTCTGAGGCGGACGATCTGAACACTGAAGTTCGCAAGGCCTTTACCCCTCCCGGCACTAAATCCCGAGCGGTTCCAGAGCAGGTGAGTCTGAATCTGGATGAAAAAGTCCCGATGCTGATGGATTCTGTGCATGAGCAGGCCGACGAGCATCAGGAGCCCGGCATTGATGAGTCCGAGCTGGATTACCATTCCGGGCGACGTGAGCCGGTATTCAATGAGATGGATTCCAGTGCCGCCTTGGAAGAGGGGATTGTTTCTTCCCCTCGTAGTGTGACCCGCGAGGAGGTAGCTACAGAAGAATCACTGGACCCTCACGGTGGCCAGGACCCGGAAGAAGTGATCATCATTAATGTGATGGCGCCGGGCGGTACCCGTTTCCAGGGTGAGGATTTATTGAAGGTATTGCTGTCCAAGGGTATGCGTTTCGGTACCATGAATATTTTTCACCGCCACAGCGAAGCCGATGGCTCCGGCGAAATTTTGTTCAGTATGGCCAATATGGTGGTGCCGGGCACTTTCGATCTTGACGCTATGAGCACCTTTGAAACCCCGGGTGTGAGCTTCTTCCTGACCTTGCCGATTAATGGTGATAGCCTGAATGCTTTCGAGGCCATGGTGGAAACCACCCAGGCCCTGTGTGAAAGTTTGGGCGGTGAACTAAAAGACGAAAACCGCAGTGTGATGACTCAACAAACCATTGAGCATTGTCGTCAGCGTGTGCGCGAGTTTGCTCGTCGCCAATTGTCCCGCCAATCTTAATATCCGTTTTAGCATTGATTTGATGGCTCGCTCTGTGCGAGCCTTGGTCCATTAGATGGGCCTTTGCTTCCTATTGCTCCAAATAAAAGTCATTGAGTTTCTATGAGCCAGAAAAATAATGAGCAGTGCGCTTCGCGCGAAGAATACCAGCAGTTAGTCAGCCAATTGCAGCGTTATTCCCACGAATACTATGTCATGGATGCGCCGAGCATTCCCGATGCGGAATACGATCGTCTGTTTAGGAAGTTGCAGGCTGCCGAAGAAGCCCACCCGGATTGGACAGTGTCCGATTCCCCTTCCCAGCGAGTGGGTGGCGATGCATTGGATGTGTTCACTCAGGTGCAACATCGCTTACCGATGTTATCTCTCGGCAACGCTTTTGATGACGAAGAGTTGGAAGATTTTAATCGCCGTAACCAGGAGCGTCTGGGGTTAAGCAGGGATATTGAATACGCTTGTGAACCCAAACTCGATGGTATTGCGGTAAGCTTGATGTATCGCAATGGCGTACTGGAGCAGGGAGCCACGCGTGGTGATGGCAGTACTGGCGAAGACATTACCCAAAACGTAAAAACCATTGGTTCCATTCCTTTGCGTTTGCAGGGTGGTGATGTTCCAGATGTTCTGGAAGTGCGCGGTGAAATTTACATGCCCAAAGAGGGTTTTGCGCGCTTGAATCAAACCGCCCGAGACAAGGGTGAAAAAGAATTTGTCAATCCACGCAATGCCGCCGCAGGCAGCTTGCGACAGTTGGATTCCAAAATTACCGCATCACGACCACTGGAAATGTGTGCTTACAGCGTGGGCTATCTTGAAATCGGAAACGCCCCGGAGCTGCCCGACAATCACACCGATATTTTGTACAAGCTTCAAGAGTGGGGCTTTCTGATTAATGCCCAAATGCAAGTCGCGAATAATATTCAAGGTTGCATGGCGTACTATAAAAAAATTGCCGACATTCGTGATGAGCTAAGCTACGACATCGATGGCATTGTGTTCAAAGTCAACAGCAGCGCCCAGCAGCAAGCGTTGGGTTTTGTTTCCCGCGCCCCACGTTGGGCGGTTGCTTATAAATTTCCTGCTCAGGAAGAACTTACGGTACTGCAGGATGTTGAGTTTCAGGTCGGGCGCACGGGCGCCATTACGCCCGTTGCACGATTGCAGCCAGTGTTTGTGGGCGGTGTAACCGTTTCCAATGCAACCTTGCACAATCGCGATGAAGTGGCACGCCTGGGTGTGAAGATTGGCGATACCGTCATTATTCGTCGCGCTGGCGATGTCATTCCCCAGGTGGTTTCTGTGGTTACTGAACGACGTCCCGATGACGCCCGTGATATCGAGTTTCCGGATCACTGCCCGGTATGCGATTCACCTGCGGTCAGCAAAGAAGGTGAGGTAGTTGTACGTTGTACCGGTGGCTTGATCTGCGCGGCGCAACGCAAAGAAGCGCTGAAGCATTTTGTTTCGCGTAAAGCCATGGATGTTGATGGTCTGGGCGATAAATTGGTGGATCAACTGGTGGAGAACGGACTGGTGGAATCCATGGCCGATTTGTTCCACCTGGAGTTGGATGCAGTCAGCGCTCTGGAGCGCATGGCGGAAAAATCTGCTCAGAATCTTCTGGATGCCCTGGAGCAATCCAAGCAAAGTAGTCTACCAAGGTTTCTGTTTGCATTGGGCATTCGTGAAGTGGGTGAAGCCACAGCTCGAAACCTGGCTCAGCACTTTGGAAACCTGCCTGCGCTCATGAAAGCCGATGCCGAGCAACTTCTGGAGGTCGGCGATGTAGGTCCTATTATGGCGGAATTCATCGTGAGCTTTTTTGCCGATGAGCGTAACCGGGAGGAAGTCGCGCGCTTGCAGGCCGCAGGTATTCAATGGCCAGATATTGAAGTGAAATCGGATGATGAGCTGCCTTTGAAAGATTTAACCTATGTCTTGACCGGAACGCTTGAGCAAATGTCACGCAACGAGGCCAAGGCGGCTTTACAGGAACTGGGTGCCAAAGTGGCGGGCAGCGTGTCAGCCAAAACCAGTGTTCTGGTTGCCGGACCGGGCGCAGGTTCCAAACTGAGCAAAGCGCAGGATCTGGGCATTGAGATTATCGACGAAGATGCTTTAATAGCGTTATTGAAACAACACAATGGTTAAGTGAATTCACAGAGCGAATCGTCTATGAGCAAATGCTGTCCGAATGCTTCTTTCCCCAGCGCCCCCTGGCGCGCCTTGAAGGTTTTGTTTGCAGCATTTCTACTTCTCTCCGTGGTGGGTTGTGCCAGCTCGCCACCATCCAATACCTCCAATCTCTGCGATATCTTTGATGAGAAAGACGATTGGTACGATGATGCCGCCGATTCCAAAAAACGCTGGGGCACACCCATCGAAGTGATGATGGCCATGATGAAGCAGGAATCCAGCTTCAAAGATGATGCTGCACCGCCGCGCACGAAAATCCTCTGGATCATTCCCGGCCCGAGAAAAAGCAGCGCTTATGGTTATGCCCAAGCTAAAGACGGCACCTGGGATTGGTATATGAAATCTGCTGGCCGTTGGAGTGCGGATCGGGATGACTTTGATGATGCCATCGATTTTATTGGCTGGTACAACCACCAAAGCCATAAACGTTTGGGCATCAAAAAGAACGACACCTACAATTTATACCTGGCTTACCATGAAGGGCATGGCGGCTTTGAGCGAAAAACCTACCGTAAAAAATCCTGGCTGGTGAAAACCGCAAAAAAAGTTGCACGTCAGGCAAAAACCTATGGTGCACAGCTCAGGCGGTGTGAAAAACGGTTGCAGTCTGGTGGCTGGTGGATTTTTTAAAGATTGATTGTTTCTTCAGCTGCAATATTGAGCGTCTGGAGTTGTAGAAAAGGTACTGACTATGTCTGGGGATCAAGAATCCATTGTTTACGGCTGTATTAAAGATGCCGTTGGATTGAGTTGTGATCAAGAGCGTCGCCGGATTAATCGCTCGGCGATGCTGGCCTTGCCCAATGCCGAACAGTGGCCGTTTTTAAGTCAGGAAATGTTTGCTATCCCCCGTATTGAAACCAATATGATGGGCTATCAAACGGAAGTCATGCATTTTGGCGCTTCGTATCAGGCCATTGAGTACGAGTGGGAAGAGTGGTTAAAGGCCTTTGAAGCCCTGTTGTCAAAAATGTACTGGGTGGATGCGACTGTGCATTTGGAGACAGAACTGTCTGGTAATCACACTTTCAGCTGGACCTGCGATGAAGATTATCATCGCCCAGGCACCGAAGTGTCTCGGGTGCGCTGTCAATGGCAGCATGAAACCGGGCTGTGATCGCCATTGTGCTTCCCAGGGGAATCGCCGACAATTTAGCAACTGACTCATTGCTTCGCTGGATCAGCAGGGGCATGGCTAAATACACAGGACGCACAATATGAATCACTGGGATGGCAAACAACAACCTCCATTTAATGATCATCTGGGCGTTACGATTGAAGAGTGGCGGGAAGGCTATGTGAAGATTTCCGCAGAGGTTTTGCCCCATTTTCAAAACAGTCAGGGCGCGCCTCACGGCGGTTTTATTATGAGCCTTGCGGATATTGCCGCTTCCTTCCCGGGTGTGTATTGCCCCCATCCAGATCGCCGTCGCTTTGCGTCCACCTTATCTCTGAATACCAACTTTTTGGGCGTTGCCAAAACACCGGTCGTTTATGCAGAAGGGCGAATCAGCAATTCCGGGCGTAAGATTTTCTATTCCCAGGTGGATATTTTCGATGGTGAAAACAATCCAGTCGCGAGCTGTCAGGGGGTGTTTCGTTACCGTGGGGGTTCCGAAGTCGTCGATGGCGTACCGATTGAGGTTTGATTCAGTGTTGAGCCGCTCGCTTTTCTTCTCGAGCGGATTGCCATACGGTTATTAATCCTGCACAAACCACGACCGCGATACCTGCAAAGGCAATCGTATCGGGCAAGTGGTCCCAAATCAGCCAGCCTAAAATGCCCGCATTTACCACGGAAAAATAACCGATCGGTGAAACCACGCTCGCTTTCGCATAACTGTACGCTTTGGTGTACAGCCACATGGCCACAAAAATCGACAGGCTGTTATACAACAGGTACGGCCATGCCCATTTGGGGATGCCTTGCCAGCTGTATATTGCCAGTGGGATGCTCAAGACCAGCGCAATGATGTGATAGTAAAACAGAATTTTGGAGCTGCTTTCATTGTGAGAGAGCAGGCGGGTGCCTACCATCGATGTGGCCAGGCTGAGACCGGAACCCAATCCGACAATATGCCAAATGCTTACCGAACTGCTCGGGCGCAAAATCAGAGCAATGCCACAAAAGCCGATGATCATCGGCAGCCATCGACTGGAAGGCACTTTGGCACCCACCCAAAGATAGGCAACCAGTGCGACGAACAATGGAGCACTGTGCCTCAGTAAGCTGCTGTCGACCAGAGGAATATGTTGCAGGGCTAAATAGAAAAAACAGAAACCCGCAAAACCGGCCAAGCCACGGATAATGTGTCGCTGCCAATAGTCTGTGCGTAATCCACGAGGGCCCTGGCGATAAATCCACGGAGAGAGCACCAGCAAGCCGATAATAAACTGAATCAGGACAATACTGCCCAATGGCACTTCGCTGGAAATATATTTGGTGGCCGCTGAGGCACTGGCACCCACAATGGTAGTGGCAAAGGCGAAAGCCATTCCAAGCAAAGGTTTGTCGCTGTTATTGCTCACTGTGTTTTCAGCCTGTTGTGGTTTCTATTGCAGTGTCTATTGTGGTGCCCAATGTTAAACATCAGCGGGTGGTGAATTCACTATTGTAACCTAAAACGTATTTTGCCGGTGCCGCGCTAGTATTTGCGAGCCCGACTGTTATAGTGCGTAAAAAACACAATGGGTTTCTTATGCAGGATTTGGGCGTCGTCGTTTTATTGCCTTCCTTATTAGCCATCGTTTTGGCGATATGGACTCGAAAAGTATTCGTTGCATTGATTGCAGGAATTTGGCTCGGTTGCTATTTGTTGGGCGGAAACCCGATTGCGGCAATTGCCGACAGTATTGATCGAATTGTTAACGTGCTGGCTTCAGCGGGTGACGCACGTGTGGTGCTGTTCACTTTATGTGTGGGCGGCCTGATTGCTTTAATCGAGGCAAATGGCGGTGTGCGGGCTTTCGTGAACTGGCTGGAGGCCAAGCGTTGGGGGCAGTCCCGTAAACAGGCTCAGGGTTTGGCCTGGCTCAGCGGCGTGCTTATCTTTATTGAGTCCAATATCACCGTTCTCGTCGCCGCGACAACGGCCAAGCCTTTGTTTGATCGCTTTAACATTTCCCGGGCGAAGCTCGCCTATATTATCGATTCCACCTCGGCGCCCATATGCATTCTGATTCCCTTTAATGCCTGGGGCGCTTTCAATCTGGGTTTGTTATCCGGTGCGGGTGTCGAAGATCCGCTGAGTGTTTTCTTTCAAGCGGTGTTACTGAATTTCTACGCGATTTTTGCGGTGCTATTGGCCGCCGCAGTGATTGCGCTGGATTTAAATTGGGGGCCAATGAAAGCCTCAGAGCAGCAAGCCAAGGAGATCGGGTTTTCGGAGCATGCTGAGTTAAGTAGCCCCGAGAATGCGGCAGCGATAAACGAAGCACTTTCACTGAATGATAAAGGCACTGTAAAAGCAAGCAGCCCACTGGCGATGCTTCTCCCGGTTCTCACATTGATTCTGGTGATGCCACTGGGTTTATGGATTACCGGTGATGGCGATTTACGTCAGGGTTCAGGTTCCACCAGTGTGCTGTGGGCGGTTCTGGCAGCCAGCGCCGTGGCAGCCAGCTTTATGTGGCGCCAACAAAAAAATATGGCCGATTCTTATTTTAGCGGTGCCGGAAAAATGGTACCCGTGGCTTTGGTGCTGATGTTGGCTTTGGCCTTGGGCGCAATTTCCAGAGAGTTGCAGGCGGGGGACTATCTCGCCCAGGTGCTACAGGGCAGTATGCCCACCGCTCTGGTTTTGCCGGTTGTCTTTATTTTGGCTTCGGCCGTGGCTTTTGCCATTGGCTCAAGTTGGGGAACCTTCTCCTTGTTGATTCCACTTGCGGTGCCTTTGGCGGCATCCCTGGATTTGCCTCTGGCGGCTCTGGTTGCGGCGGTATTATCCGGTGGGGTATTTGGTGATCATGCTTCACCTATCAGTGATACCACGGTGATTTCGAGTATGGCGGCCGAGGTGGATCATATCGAGCACGTGCGTACACAGTTGCCCTATGCCTTGTTGGCCGCAAGTGCAGCACTGGTGGGTTTCTTGATGGTGGGTCTGTTGAGCTAGTTGGCTTGACGCCAAAGAAAGGGGGATCTTGCGAAGAGCAATATCCCGGTGCGAGTAAAATTAAGAGCCCGCTTGTGCGGCGGGTAGGCTGTCTTCGCAAATCGCTTGGATAGTACGACGGAATTGCGGAGTTAACGGTTGCTGAGTTTGGAAGTGAATGGCAGACGCTTGCAGTAAGCTGGCAATGTCTTCATTGCTTTCACTGCCATCCAGTTCTTTCACGGTATTGATAAAGGCGTTCACTTCATCCCAGCTCATGGCTTCTTCACAACTGCGCATGATGCGTGGATGGCGAGTGCGTTCGCATTCTTCTTTGACGAGTAACTCTTCATAGAGTTTTTCACCCGCACGCAAACCAGTGTAGTGAATTTCGACATCACCATCGGGGTTGTGCTCGTCTTTCAGTTGCAGGCCGGAAAGCAGAATCATCTCCTTGGCCAGATCGGAAATTCTTACGGGCTCGCCCATATCCAACACAAAGACGTCGCCTCCGGAACCCATGGCGCCGGCTTGAATCACCAACTGTACGGCTTCACTGGTGACCATAAAGTAGCGAGTAATGTCTGGATGGGTCACGGTAATCGGACCGCCTGAGGCAATTTGCTCTTTAAAATGCGGAACCACAGAGCCGGAAGAGCCCAGTACATTACCAAAGCGTACCATGCAGAAACGCGTATGCTGTTGCTTGGCATCCATTGCTTGCAGAATTAACTCGGCAATACGTTTTGAGGCGCCCATGATGTTGGTTGGGCGCACAGCTTTGTCGGAAGAGATCAATACAAAACTGTCGACACGATATTCCACCGCGGCTTTGGCGGTGTACCATGTCGACAGTACATTGTTGCGCAGGCCTTCAGCTTTATTGTCTTCCAGCATGGGCACATGCTTATAGGCTGCCGCGTGATAAACCGTGTCAACGGCATTTTTTCGGAATACGCGGGCAATTAATTGTTCGTCAGCGGCGGAACCCAGAATGGTTTTAACCAGAAGAGGGTGTTCTTCGTCCAGCTTATATTCGCGCAGTTCCTCGTTGATGCGGTACAGATTGTATTCGTTCTGTTCGAGCATCAGCAGCGCTTTGGGCTGCAACTGGGCAATCTGCTGGCAAAGCTCCGAGCCGATCGAACCGCCGGCACCGGTAACCAAAACGGTTTTGCCTTTAATGTTGGCCGCCATCAACTTGTAGTCGGGCAGGCTCGGGTCGCGGCCCAGTAAATCTTCAATTTCGATATCTTTAATGTCGTTCAGGTTTGCGCGGCCGGACAGCAGCTCCGCCATATTGGGCACGGTCTGAATTTGAACCGGCATGGTTTCCAACATCTTCACCACTTCATGGCGCTTGGCACGAGGGGTGCGCCCGAGAGCCAGCAGAACCTTGTCGGTTTGGTAGCGTTCCATCAATTTGGGCAGTGAGGCGAAAGAGAAAATGTTCAAGCCGCGAACTGAACTGTTGTGCAGTTTTTTATTGTCATCAATAAAGGCTACGGGTTGATAATCCGGAGAAAGCTGCAAGGCTGCGGCTAACTGGCTACCGCTGACGCCGGCGCCATAAATAATGACTTTTTCGCCCTGCATCACATCACTGATTTGAACCAGGTTGCGAATGATCAGGCGAGGGAAGCCCACCAGCAACAGGGCAGCGAATACATAAATGACGGGTACCGAACGCGGCATAAAGCTGTCAGTGAAGAAGCTGCTGGCAATCAGCGCGACCGCGGAAATCACAATTCCGAGTACAACGGTATAAATGGCTTGATAGGTCATATATCGCAAAACAGCGCGATAGAGGCCCAAGCGTATAAAGGAAGCGACAGAAATGATTGTCGTCAGGGCGTAGGTATAGAGGTCGGCAGCGAGAGAGAAGTGATAGCTTTCACCCAGGCGAATCGCAAAAGCGATATACAAGGCGGTAGCAATAGCCAGCACATCGTAAAGCACAGAAACGCCCCGCTTAAGCGCGCGTGGAGTTTGTGCAAGTTGTGTCTGCAATAGATCCAATGATTTCTTCGCTGTATTGTCGCCCCAGGGGGCCCATTTTTTGTTGTGCTTTTACGGTCTAACTAAATCGCTCAATCCAGGCGTTTTAGGCTATTGGTTTTACCTAGCCAATACAGTCTGCTGTTGTTGGGTACCGAGAGTGCAGCCAATATGATAAAGCAAAATTCAAGCAACTGCCTATTCTAACGCCCCAGTCCAGTATGCGCCATAGCACCTTTGAGCTATAGCTCAGAATTATGACCGGCTTTGAATTTAAGACCAATGGTCAAAAATGGTAGGCAGGCAAGGGCGAAGATCGCAGCCGCCCATTCGGGTGCCTTCGTGGACAGCAAAGCCAGGGGCAATAGCCATAAAGTATTGAATAAAAGCATAGCACAGACGACAGAACTGTGACTTTGCCACTTGCGGCTGAGAATCTGATAACTATGACTGCGATGCCCTTCATTCCAGGCCTGGCCGGTCAACATGCGATAAAGCAGGGTCCAGCTGGCGTCCACAATAAAGGCGGCAAGAAGAATCAGCGAGGCCCAGAGATTAATCTGATATTGATGGGCGCAATAGCAGGCGCAGGCCACTAAGATTAAACCTAAAAAGCAGCTGCCAATATCCCCCATAAACAGCTTTGCTGGCGCCCAATTGATCCATAAAAAGCCCAGGGCAATAGCGCTGAGGCTCAGCAACTGAATATCGAGCGTTCCGCCTTGCAGGTAAATGATGGTCTGCAAGCCCAACAAGACGCTAATGGCTTCAGCGCCGGCAATCCCGTCGATGCCGTCCATAAAATTGTAGAGGTTGATCATCCAGGTAATGGCCAGAACGCTGAGCGGCGCCATCCAAAACGAGGCAATGGGAATCTGATAGCCCGCTAATGGCAGATAAATATCCTTGGGAAGCAGATACAGCAGCAGGCAAGCACAGGCCAGGTGAACAAAAAAGCGCAGGCGGCGGGACAGCGGCTTATGATCATCCACAAAGCTGAACAGGCCCAATAAGCCCGCCGGTAAATAAATAGCAAGCAGCCAGAGATTGGCGAGACGTTCCTGCTGCCAAAGCCAGAGGGCGGCCAAAATAGAAGCGGCGACAATCGCCAAACCACCACCCCGAGGCGTTGTTGTGCTGTGGGAGCTTCGCGCGCTGGGCACGTCCACGACGTTAGCCCGCAGAGCATAAAGACGCACGCCATGACTCATCAGCCAGCTCGACAGGCAAAGTACAGCTAGCAAAAGTCCATCACCAAGCGTGATCATCATGGCTTTTCACCCGTCTGTTTACTCGCCTGTTTGGCTAACTGGGAAGGTGCAAAACTGTGCTCCAACAGGCTTTGCTCTGGGGTAAAAGGTGCCACCCAGCCGAGGGCGATATTGCACGGTTGATTGTTCAACGCAAAATTACTGCTGAGCTTTAGCCACCGCGCCTCGAAACCGGGCAAGCGTCGTAGCATATTTAACAGCCAGTCGGGCAGGGTAAATAACTTCAGCGAACGCCCCTCTGCTTTGGCCAATAGGCTCAGGAACTGACTGCTGCTCAGCGCTTCGCTGTCGGCGGCAATGCAGGTGTTTTCCTCAGGTTGGGGGCAATCCACACAGTGTTCGATCAAATGGCAGAAATTAGCCAGTGAAATCATATTGCGCTGATTGCTCAAACCGCCGAGGGGCAATGGAAGTCCGGTTCGAATCAGCGACTGCAAGCGGGCAATATTCCCCTTGGCATGTCGGTCGTACACCAGCCCGGGGCGTAAAATAATCAACTCAAGATGATGTTGCGGGCAGAAACTTTGCAGCCATTGCTCAGTTTGCCACTTCGCCCGGGCATAAGGGTCTTCCGGTTGAGGGGCTGTTTTGGCGTCAAAAACCTTATCACCACTGCATTCCGCAAAAACCTTGGCGCTGCTTATATAGATGAAGCGCTTGGCCTTTCGGTTCGCGGCAGCCTGGGCAAGTGCCTGTGTGAGATCCAGATGGGCTGCTAGCTGCAGCTGTGCTTCTTCCTCTGGGCATGAGCTCCCCTGATGGGCTCGACCAGCCAGGTGAACAATGCAATCACCGACCTGAATATGGGTTTCGAGCTGATCGGTATGCCAAGTTTCCCCAGAACCCGAAATAACGGCGTATTGAACATGATCGAGAGGGTAATCCGGGAGCTGGCGGCAGAGGGTGCGTAGACCTTGTTCTTGCCATTTGGCCTTGCAAGACAGCTGCTGAATAAGCGCCTGGCCGACAAAACCACTGCTTCCGCTGATTACAATGGCCATCTCGCTTGCCGGACTCCTGTATTCTTCGCATGATTTTGCGGTGCATTGAATTGACAGTAGGGCGGCTGCGCGGGACGCATCTTAGGCTCCGTACTAGCTAAAGCCGCTAAGTACCTGCTGTAGCAGGGTATTTTACGCAAATGACTTGGGAAAGATACGACTTTTTTCACCCTTTGAGCCTTGCCAAGCCCCCATCTCGCTGGTAGAGTACGCGCCTCGATTGCCAAGGCGTCCTGCCACCGCAATCCTCTCAGTACGACCGTAGCTCAGCTGGTTAGAGCACCACCTTGACATGGTGGGGGTCGGTGGTTCGAGTCCACTCGGTCGTACCAATTTTCTTTGCTTATTGATGCACCTGCAAAATTCCCGAAATATGATTGTTGCGGTTTATGCAATAGGCATAAATCTTTGTGGAAAAACTGGCTCACTTGGCTGGTGTTATCTTTTCCAAATCATGGGTGTAACTGTCTTTGATTTCCCGCTCTTTGTGGTTTCCTAATTTCCTGTTTTAGCATCTTTCAGGCTTCGGTATTTGCACATACATTGACAAGAATGCATCGCCAAGTCTGTTAATATGCAGGAAAGCGTTAAGGGTAGGGGGCTAGGGGTTAATTGTAATTAATTCTCCATAAAGGCCGAACTATGTGCGGCCTTTATGCGTTTAAAGTTATGATGCCGTCTGGGCCAAAGGTATAGCGCCATGTGCTTTCCACGTTGTCATTGAGATTTTTTAGAAATTGAAAGGAGCTCGGATTTTGAGGAATCGATTTGGAGCCGCTTTATCGTTTCTCGTTGCTATGGTTTTTGTCGCTGAAGCTAGGGCTTGGGCGGTCACGGTGACCATCGAAACACACATGGAATACACCGAGGAAGAACGTGATGAAAAGTGGATGTATAAACAGTGCGAAAAAGTAGACGCTCAATGTACTCAAGAATACAACGGAGAACTTTTTATTCAGCCTAAATATCCTATGAAGTGGCTAAATAAAGGAATGCAAGCTGTTTGTGTGGCGAGCTTGTCTATTGATGTTGAAGGAAAAGTATCATCCATAAACGAAATTATATGTAAACCAAATATAGAAGATTTTAAGAACTCCATTGAGGAGGTAGTTTCAGAGTTCAAATTCGTACCTAGAGTCGTCGATGGAGTACCCGAGGCGGTCGGTAATGCATTGTTGAAGTTTAATTTTAAGATCGAGTTGTAGTCTTTCCAGATTCTTTATTAGGAAGGGGGGCGTCTTCTTCAAAGATTACATATGCAAAGTACGGAATGACAAAATACGAAACGACATGAAGAGTTAAAAATATCAATAGCTCTGTTTGTTTTTCAGCGAAATAAATAGGAGTATTTGTGCGATTAGTAACAATTAAGTAAATTACAAAGCTGACAAGGGGTTCGCCGATACTGGACTCTTTTTTCACCGCACGGCGGATGTTTAAGAGTAAAACTCCAAATTCAATCAAAAACAGTATAATTACAACATTAATCATTATCTTTGTGTTGAAATTTCCTTGGCAATTTTAGAGGAGCTGAAAGGCATAAGTAGCACCTGAATCGCTATACTTAATGAAAGCGCAGCGATTACCGAACAGATTCCGGTTATTATAAGATCAATAATAAATGAAAGTATTGAAAAGTCTCTGTTAAAGTGGGCGTGCCAAGCGTTGATAATGTCGATATTTTCGTTTATCAGGCTATTTATTCGCATAGCAGCGTAGAGAAAAATGACGCCAATTACCAGGACCTTGACGGAACGAATCAGTGGCAGCCATGGGTGGGCTTTTGTTTTTAGGTTTATTGCTACTAATCCGATTGTTATGAGTAGTGAAAGGCTGAAAATGCCGAGGATTAAAGCAATGCCCCCCAAGAAAGAAGCGTTCAAAAACCAAAGGGTTTTGGCAAAACCATAATATACATGCCCAAAAATTTCGATTTCTCGCGCTACAATAATGACAAATGCGCCACACCAACCGAAAGTTAGAATTATTGCAGCTGGTAGCATTTTCCAATTGTCACGAGCTTCCTTTCTTCTTGCTTCTTCTGCCGAATCCATTTTGAAGTTCTTTATACTTAAAGGCGTTTTTTATACAGTGTGATTTTTAATCCTAGCTTCCATTTGAGAAACAAGGTGCCGAGATAATAGCACTTTTCAAGGATGTGTTTGAAGCACCTTGTATCGCACTCGGGTGACTTGGAGCACGAGAAATGGAAGCAAGCAGAAGATGCAGCTTGATTTTCACCTGTCAGTTCTCGGAGTAGACTAATCGGTAAGCCTCCTTATAATCCTTTACAAGTTTTAGTTAGGAAATTGTGATGAAGTATATTTTTTTAGCATTTCTTGTATTTTGGTTGGCTGCATGTTCAGCCATACCTGAAAGAGACATCACAAAATTTAAGCAGGTCACACTAAGTGATATGGGGTTGAAAGCTAAGGATCTTGTTAAGATCGCCCCAAAGCCTCGGTATCCTAGAGGTGCGCTTAAGGCGGGTTTGGAGGGGCATTGCAAGGTGGTGTTTGACATCGATACGTCAGGCATGACGTATAATTTGAACATTGTTAGTTGTAGCCACCGAGTTTTTGAAGCCAGTTCCTTAATGTGTGTTAAAGATATGGTTTTCGAAAAGCCTGTTTTTGATGGAGAAAGTGTGATCGTAAAAAACGCTGAATGGAAGTTGAGCTATTCAATTGAAGGCTGATTTCAACCTCCCAATAGGTGGCCATTGTTGATAAAAATCTATCGGGGTTTTGGCAGAAAAGAAGCTGCGCCAAGCTGAGTCTGCTGCCTAACCTTGTACCAAGCTGCTGGAGAGCTTCACAATTGAGTAAATTGCCAAAGAAAACTGGGTAAAGAGTGCTGCTCTATCGAAGTTTTCTACAACCGGCAGCGACAACACAGCCATCTCGGTGATGGCAGTCCAAAGGAAATTAAAGTCTATGACTATAGAAGGTAAGGCAGCGATAGTTTTAGTTGCTTGTGTACTGGTGCTCGCGTTGTACGGGGAATCTACCCGGGATGGTAGTGGTGGGAATGTTCAAAAACCGATATCAAAGACAAGGACGGCCGTCATTATTAAAGCAGGCGGCAAGGCGAGAGAGGGAATGCTTGATGACCTTGAGTACTTTAACTCCAATAAAGTCGAGATCATTGGTCGAATTAATAGGGCAATAACAAGTGAACATATAGAAGAGCTTCGACGATTGGATCATCGCTTTGGATTCATCGAAGATACCCAGCTACAGGAGGCTCTTGTTAAATCTCGTGAGATTGTCGCAAAGTCTAGAGCAAAGGATTGATCGGTTATGGCGAATACGGTACCGGCAGACAACATTCAGAAAAACTTAGGGTATATAAAGAACTTCAGTCTCTCAACATCTCAACGGAAAGGTTAAGCGCGTTTTTCCGCTCAATGAAGATTTAGGCGACGGGGCGGCTGGGTAGCTTGCTTCGATATCAGGGTACCAGTGACCTTGCTGGAGTTGGGCCAAGTGGCTTTGTCGTCGTTATAGCCCAGTTCACTTCCTGAAACCTAATATCTCCCCGATTCATTCCTGGATCAAACCCGATATATATGAAAAGCAATCGATGGATAACCGTGGCTGCTCTGCAGTATCTGGTCTATTAATTTTTCGTTAATGTTTGTTGGTTATGGTTTCCGATTAGGTGGTGTAATCATCTCTCCGGCTGAATTCTGCGATTCAAAGAAGTGTGGCTTTACTCCGCCAGGCTATCAGTATCGATTTGAAAACACTGAAAAGTAATTGAAGCTTCATTCGCTTAGAAAGGTAATTCATGACGTATACGAACGCATTAAAGACTTTCATTTTAATTTTGTCCTGCTCGTTCCTTACAGCAGCTTGTTCTTCTTATATGGCCGCGAATCAGCCTGGTAAGCTTGATCTTGATCTCTTTCAATCTGGCACCCCTAAATCTTTGCTTATTGCCGAGTTTGGTCGGCCCGCTCAAGAACAGGTTGAGGAGGATGGCGTTAAGTATGATATTTATGTTTTTAATCAGGGCTATAGCACCGTAGAAAAAACAGGAAGGGCTTTGATACACGGGGTGGCGGACATTGCGACCTTGGGCTTGTGGGAGGTTGTGGGTACCCCCATAGAAACCGCTCGAAGTGGACAGAAGATGGCCGTCAAAGTCAGTTATGATGAGTCAAACCTTGTCGAGAAGGTTTTTTTCTTAAAGCGTAAATATGGGTAGTTTGACGTTCAGTCACGCACTACCTCAAGCATCGTAGAGAACACGCTTGGGAAGGTGTGGCGTTCTTTACGATAGAATTCCCGAATGAGCAGCGCATCGTGCTTATGAGCAAGGTGTTAAGCGGCCGTGTCGGAATGCCTGTAGCCGAAAAAGAAAAGCAATCCTGTGAGCAACCAAATAACACCTGCGGCGATACTAAAGGCACTTACCATGTCTGGAAACGCGATGGATAATGGCAGTGTTGCAACCCCTCGGATGATACAGATGAAGGATATAACATAGATAGCGAGCTTGAGAAAAGGCAGCTTTTTTAAGAGTTTGGCTGCTGATAGGGCGTAGCCCGCACAAAGAAGAAATATAAATGATACAAGCAAGGTACCAATGGGGGCGAGCCAGGTACCGTCAATGGCTGATTGGACTATTTCGGGGGGTGCCATTTGGGCTTTGTAACAAGCCGGCCCAAAGTAGATGCACGATATATGGGCCATGGCGGTAAAAATCGAGATCAATGCCCCCAGAATCAGGCTTGTAACACCTATATTCAATTTATTCTTCATGGCCTTCGTATTTAGCTTTTTCGAATCAAGTGAAGAGCGTCATATTTTTCACCAGATTTGCTTAGATACGATTCTTTTCTCAGCAATTTATTAAAAGTCTTATCTAATTCAAAGCCAAGAGAATGCTGATGCGAATTATCCATACTTGGCAGGTTGGTGGCGTCCAGAAAGTCAAAGGACAATAGCTGAGCCGTCGACGTTTTTGAAAGCTGAAGTCTTGGTTGATTTCCCTGAGGGCAGTAATGGGTGGCAAGTAGTGTGTCTCCATCAAGGTGATACATTGTCATAGAGTGCTTCTTGCTTCCTCGGCGCCAGGTTTCAACTAAAACGGTTTCGTTTGAAATAAGCTCAAAATCAATACGAAAATTGGATTCTTCCTTGCCCTCTACAGCCCATGTTCCGGCCAGAGATTTCATATTTCCAAATATCTCAGACGCTTTACTCTGTGCGTTCGCTTCGTCGGCTATCAAAAACATGATCGCCAAAACCAGTGATATAACAATTCTCATACATGATCCTCCATAATTTTGGGTTTGTAATTCGGCTGAGGGCCAACGATGACATATTCTGCCGGCCAAGTCTTCAATATTATTCTCATAAAGTGGCAGAAGTGAACGTGTCTTCCAATATGATCCGGATATTGGCAATTCTGGATAGATTAAGCGTCTACGATACCAATACCGCAGAGACGATCGGTGTTTTGTGCGCAGGGTGCCAAAACTAATAAAAGGGGAGGGTCGTCAATTGTTGGCATCCATTTCCATTCTTTTACCTGCTTCCGAGATCATTTCATCAAAGTGATGAGCGTATGGTGTGGGAGATACAAAGGAGATTATGTAAGGTTTTCCGTTTTTGAGTGTTAGTAAATATCAAAGATAAGCTTCCCCTCTCTTTGAGGTGTGTGATAAATCTATATCCATTCGCAGCATGCCTTTATAGGGTAGAATTTTCTTGGGAAGAAGCTTCTTCCCACCTGGGTTTATGCTTGCAGCGATATTGCTGTAAATGTCCTCAAGGTATGGTGCGAATGCTTCCCCATTGCAATCAATGCCCTTATCCCCGCATATGATTCTGACTACAGCGAGGATTTCCTGATCTCGCTCAATTAGCGCTAAGAGCTTTTCACCCTCTATTAGAGGATAAGCATTTGCGAGCGTTCGATAGAACTCTACTCTATGAGGATCAGTATCGGAGGATGCTAAATAAGCAAGCACATCGACAAACGGTTTTTTGTTGGGGGCTGCGTTGCTTGCTTGTCCGATAGCCAGAACAAGCACAGCACAGATAAATTTAGAGATGTGATCCTTTACAATTTTCATGAAACTTCCCTTTTCACAACCTTCGGGTTCAATTAACGCATAATTCAATGTCGGCAGGGAGATTATGCTTATTTGATTTATTGTTCAACATCTTTTCAAGCTGAATGTGTCTATCTCTCAATGGTATTAGCTCCTCTATATTTTCATATTTTCTTACTACATGAAAATCCGCATTTCCACGTAAACTATTGCCTTATATTCAACACCGTAATGAGGCTTGATCTTCAATGGTTAGGGGCGCTGTTTGGGCTCGACTGTAGTTTGGTTTGAAAGAGGCCCGTTTACCGGAGCAGTAAGGCCGGAATGGTTAGCTGCGTGTGAATTTGTCCCTAAGTTTCCGGACGATTATTAAAAAATGTAGAAGGAGAGGAAGTGAATAATTCTCTAGAGACCTTTAGGGGCTTGTGTGAAGTAGGGTTGGGGGCGGACCATGATCAATGGTATGACTTGGATGGGAAGGCCTTCACTGCTTTTGATGGTTTGGAAAATAGTTCTCTGTCAGGAGTTGAAAGATTCAATCTTCGTCAAGAGGTCGCTGGAATGAGAAATTGGCGAGATAGGTTGAAGTTTTTTGAAAAACTCTTATATCTCGGAATCGAGGGTTCAGTGAATCAGGAATTTTTTGATAAGGTTTGTCTGGTTGCCAGTTTGAAGCGATTATCAATTATTCGATCCAGAATTAAGTCGATTGAGAGTATCGAGGCCCTATCAAACTTGACGCACTTTAATTTTATGGGATCACCGGGACTTGAAAGCTTTAAACCCTTGAAAGGGTTACCTGGTTTATCAGTCCTATCTTTGTGTGGAGATTATAGGGAAATAGATTGTCTTGATGATTTGGGTGAGCTGCCTAATATTGAATCTCTGACCTTAAGTGGGTTAGAGACTAAAACAAAGACATATGAATCTCTATCTTCGATTGTTGCTATGAAAAGTCTAAGAGCACTAATGCTTTATAATGTTCGATTTGAAGAACAAGGGTTAGATCCTCTGGCTAAAATTCAAACTTTAGAGTACGTATATTTATCTCCGGCTTGTGTGAGGTTTTGGAAGAAGCAAGATTACCAATTCTTGCTCGAAAGCCTACCGAACTTGAAAAATGATTGGATCAAACTTGCCGCATTTGATGCTGGTTTTCAGAGAGAATATAAAATCACTTAAGATTTTGTACTTTTCAGAACACAGCTTAAGCGCTGTTTTCATGTTATCAAGACGTGGATCTAAGCAGTTTGGCTACTGTTTTGTTAGGTGAAACTCAAAGCGGTCTCTTTAGCAAACAAGTTGAAATGGCCGTACTCAGTGGTGGCTTGGTAATATTGGCGGAAAATATGAATACAATTTCAGCGCTGCGAATCGAGTCTTTACCAAGTACCTTCAGAGCTGCTGAATGAGTATCACCTGGATGGATTGAATTTGATTCGAGGGCCGATGTGACCCGTTGAGTATGGGGCTGATTTTTGTCCCATTGTCAAATGGATGCCCTGCGCTTCATGTCATCGCTGGCTCGGCCCGGAGTATCGTGAGCTGAGTTTTTGCTCTACGGGTGTGTGCCAGCGATAGGCCGAAATTGAGTGTTGGACGGGTTTTATGGGGGTAAGCCTTGTTAGACCAGAATATGTTACGGCATGCGAAATTGTGCCTAGGTTCCCGGACGACTATTAAATGACTATAGAAAGGAAGTGGTGTGGATATTTTTTCGCGTAACATCGATAGTCTTTGTGATGCAGGTTTGGGGGCAAGTCATGATGAATGGTGTGATTTGGATGGGAGGGTTTTATCCGTTTCCGACAACCTGATGAATGAAGAGCTGAAACATGTTAAGAGGTTTCTCCTTCGCCAGGAGTCTGCAGGAATGAAACAATGGAGAGATAAACTTGGTCTTTTTGAACGATTAGTGTATTTCGCTATTGAAGGGTCAGTTAATCAAAATTTCTTTGAAAGTGTTTGCCAACTAAGTCAGTTAAAAAGGCTTTCGATTGTTCGCTCTAGAGTTAAGTCAATTGAAAAGATACAGCATTTATCAAATTTGACTCATTTTAACCTCATGGGATCACCTGGACTTGAAAGCTTCGGTCCCCTAAGAAATTTAAGTGGTTTATCAGCGCTTTCTTTGTGTGGTGATTTTAAAGTGATAAATTCATTGGATTGTTTGGCTGAATTGCCATTTCTTAAATCTTTGACTCTGAGTGGGATTGAGACCAAAGCAAAGAAATATCAGTCATTATCTCCGATCATGTCTATGTGTAATCTCAAGGCGATAATGCTCTTTAATGTCCATTTCCTTAGCCAAGGTTTGACTCCATTGGCCAAGCTTAAGAAGCTCGAATATATTGTTATCCCCAGATCTTGCTTGAAATTTTGGGGAAGGGGAGATTATCGGCTTCTGTATGAAAGCCTTCCCAATCTTAAAACTGAATGGGTAGAACTTGCCGCTTTCAATACTGAGTTTCAACGAGAATATAAAATCACTTAAGACCTTATGTGAATAAGGCCAATATATGAAGGGTGATAATACTGAAAAGGAAGTGAGCATGGATAATGTCGCTAGGGACTTGGATAGGCTATTCATGGCTGGTTTGGGGCCAGATCATATCCAGTGGTTAGACCTGGATGATAAAGAGTTTACTGCAAACGATGGTTTGTTGGATGAAGAACTGAAAAGTGTTAATAGGTTTCATCTTAGGCAAGAGTCGGCCGGAATGAGCGAATGGCGTAATAAGTTACATCTTTTTGAAAAACTTTCCTATTTGGGAGTTGATGGGTCAGTAAATCAGGTCTTTTTTAATGAGATTTGTCAGATAAAGAGTCTGAAACGATTATCCATTCTTCGATCTCGAATCAGTTCCATCAAAGATATTAGCAATTTGTCAAACCTGACACACTTTAATCTAGCGGGGGCACCAGGGGTTGAAGGCTTCGAAGCATTAAGGGCATTAGATCATTTGTCGGTTCTATCGCTGAGCGGGAACTTTAGAGAAATGAACTCATTAGATCATGTAGGTGAATTATCAGGTGTTGAGTCATTAACCCTTGATGGAACTGAAACAAGAACAAAGGAGTATGACACTCTTTTGCCAATAGCATCCATGACAAATCTTAAGGTAATTATGCTCTACAATGTGAAGAGTAAGGATTTGGGATTGTCACCCTTGGCAGATATCCAGAGTCTTGAGTATATCCATATTCCCCCGATTTATCTGAGATTCTGGAAGAAAAAAGACTATCAGTTATTGTATGAAAGCCTTCCCAATCTTAGAACTGAATGGGTCAAACTTGCGGCCTTCGATACGAATTTTCAACGAGAATATAAAATTACTTAAGGCCCTTTATGGGCAAGGGTAATTTATGATGGGTGATAACATGAGAAAACGGATGTTTATGGTAACTGCAGTCTTATCCTTTGATGTGACTGCAATTTCCCTGCTGGACAGTAGGGCTGAGATTTCCGCTGACCAAATTTCTGCAATTGATGAGTTGTACACTTGCTTGCGCAAAGAGGCGGATGCGCATAAGAAGCCTATGTTGTTAGACTTGGAAAAAACCTGCATGGTTGAATGGGATGGGGCTAATGTGGTCTTGCCGGGCTACAAGAGTGAGCTTCTCAAGTTTTCCAAACGTTTATTACTAAACGAAGTATTGAGTTATCGTAAAAGCCAGTTGTCTCAATAGTATTTTTGATTCTGGCTCGGTAGAGTTTTAAGGTCATTCATTCTTTCTGTTTTTGAAATACTGATCTTTAGGGCAGTTTCTCGCTTTTGGAATAAAAATTTAAAGCGATCTTTTGAGCCCCCAGGCAGCAATGGCGGTGCTCAGTAATGGGCTGGTAGACAAGGCGAGGATTACGGCAAGTATTGAGTGTTCTCCTAGCGGGATTCCTTCTCCAAGTATTGCCTGGCGAGCAGCCAGGTAGTATTGGCAGAAGAATATCAACATAATCCCGGCACCACGTATCCAATCTTTACTCAACTCAATTTTTCCCAGTGTGGCTGATACGTGAACTCTTTTTCGGGATCGAAAATAGACGAGCAGACAGCTGATGAAAAGTAGGGTGCATAGATAGAGCAGGCTCAATATCTGGTCGACTTGAGCCAGTCTGGCGGTTGAAGTGATTAGAAACAGCAGGGGAAGAATGGCAAGTTGAATCATGTTGACGGTTCTGCCCTGGCTTTGCCATATGGAAAAGGCCAGCAGTACTGCAAACAAAGGATATACCCAGAGAGGTGTTCCTGCGATTACGTTCATTCTTTTAGTCCTCATGTTACCGTTTATACAGCTTAGGGCTCATGCGGATGACTGATGAGTGCTAAAAGTCATATTTTGCTCGGAAGACGACAACGATTGCATCGCAGGAACGGTTTTAGCGACATTACCATTTCTATTCTTTCTTCCTTATTCGGGAGCATCTGGCGGCAGTTCAGCTTGAGCAGTGGATCTTAGGCTGGCCTTATCTGTGCCTAGGCATGACGATAGTGTTGATTGTGATGTATTGCCAAAAGCCACACATGATCGAGCCTGGGTTCTCGCTGGGGGAGTGATTTGTTAATGTCTAAAGAAAGGATCAGAGCCGCCTGGTTCTAGCGGCTCCTATTTATTTTTATCATAACGACGGGCATAAACCGGAGAGGCCGGTTTGGCGGTGAAGCGACTTCTCTATGATTGTCCGGGCGAGCTTAGCGCACGGTCACAATGCATTTTCCTGCTTCCACATCGTGGGTCACTCGCGTGACATAATAATGAACATCTTCCATGACTAAGCTCTCTCCCCTTGATGGAACCGTTGGCATCATGACGTCTCGCAGCGCCAAACCAGAGAGTTCCACCTCAATGGTGATAGGTATCATAGTCTTTCCTACATAAAGCTTTCTAACGCGTCTCGCCTGGTTGGGCGCCAGAAGAAGGTGCTTGAGCCAAGTTTGACAAGGCGCGCATTCTACAAGAAAAAACTGTCTAAAAACCAAACAATTTACACTAAATGCGGGGTTCGACGACAAAAATATTGATTTTGATGATCATGCCCAATTTGGGGGCGCTTTATTGTCATATACCTCTGTTAAGTGCTCGTTTTAACCCGCATTTGGCTCGTTTTATCATGGCCCAATTGGCAGGGGTGTTTTGCTAGAATAACGTCGATATACTTGATGCCACCTAATTCTGAGTCAATCCTGACCTCAAGGTTGCAGCATCAGCCCCTAAGTGCCGAATTCCGTGAAAATGGCCAAGTGGCTGAATAAGATGCAGCATACAATTACAGAAATAAATAACCCTAACTACGTGACCGATAGCCTGATGATTAAGTTTACTTTGAACCAACAAGCACAAGCTGTGGAGGCCGAGGCGGATATGCCTTTGTTGTGGGCTCTGCGAGACATTCTACACATGACGGGTACCAAATATGGCTGCGGTAAAGGCCTTTGTGGTGCCTGTACTGTTCACCTGGACGGAGCACCCATTCGTTCCTGTCTGACGCCGTTGTCGGTGGTCGCGGGCAAGTCCATAACCACCATCGAAGGGCTGTCCGAAGACGGCAGCCACCCGGTACAGGAGGCCTGGAAAGACATTAATGTGCCCCAATGTGGCTACTGCCAGCCGGGCCAAATGATGAGTGCGGCGGCTTTATTGGCCTACAACGCCATGCCGAGTGACGAGGACATCGATGGCGCTATGAGTGGCAACATTTGTCGTTGCGGTACCTATCCGCGTATTAAGGAGGCGATTAAGAAAGCCGCCAAAGCCGGACAGGAGAAAACAGCATGAGCAAACATTCTATTCAGGAAATCAGCCAGCTGAACCGACGTCAGTTCCTGCAGGCTACAGGCATTGCCGGTTCTGGTTTATTACTGGGTGCTCCTCTGGCTCAGGCGGCTCCCAAAGCGGTGCCGATGGATCTTATCAGTGGCGCCGACAGCAGTGCCGAAGACTTTTTGCGTTTGAATTTGTTTGTTGAGCTGGCGCTGGATGGCACCGTCAGAATTGTCTGTCACCGCTCGGAAATGGGGCAGGGTATTCGCACCGGTTTGCCACAGGTTCTGGCCGATGAAATGGGCGCTGACTGGAATAAGGTGCAGGTGATTCAGGGGCAGGCGAATAAAGAATACGGTTCGCAAAATACCGATGGTTCTCGTAGCGTACGCAACTTTTATCTGCCCATGAGAAAAATGGGCGCTGCGGCGCGGGAAATGTTACGCCAGGCTGCCGCAAAAAAATGGGGCGTCAGCGTTGATCGTATTTCTGTCGACAAACATCAACTTAGCGATGGCAAGCGATCTGCCAGCTTTGCGGAGTTGGCCAGTCTGGCCGCTCAGGAAGCGTTGCCAAACCTCGACAAATTGAAGCTCAAGGCAAAAAAAGATTTTAACTATATCGGCAAGCCGGTTTCGGGTGTTGATATGCCCGAATTTATTCAGGGTAAGGCCACTTTTGGTGTGGATGTTCAATTGCCGGATATGGTGCACGCCAGTATTGAACGCAGCCCGGTTATGGGTGGCAAGTTGATTTCGGTAGATGATAAAGAGGCACTTGCCGTTGCTGGTGTGTTAGCCGTCGAGAAAATTCAGGGCAAGCCGCTACCTGCGGCGTTTAATGCGCTTGAGGGCGTTGCGGTGATCGCAAGCAATACCTGGGCTGCTCAACAAGGACGCAAGAAACTGAAATTGCAGTGGGATTTAGGAGCAAACAAAACCCACGGTTCAAAAGAATACGACCAAATATTGGCTGCCAGTCACGAGAAAGATGAGGGCAGTTTGCATCTTTATGAACAAGGTGACGTAAAGGCTGCGTTTGCAAAAGCAGCCCATCTTGTTGAAGGCAATTACCACGTTCCGTATTTGGCCCATGCGTCTATGGAGCCGCCTGCGGCAAGTGCAATTTATAAAGACGGACGTTGCGAGGTTTGGGCGTGTACCCAAACCCCACAGTCTGCTCAGCGTCAGGTTGCCGCGAGTTTGGGCATTAACCCCGAACAGGTAACCGTTCATGTGACTTACCTTGGTGGCGGTTTTGGTCGTAAATCCAAACCGGATTTTGTGGCGGAGGCGGCTTTGTTAGCGAAGCAGCTCGGCAAGCCGGTTAAAGTCACCTGGAGTCGTGAAGACGATATCCGTCATGATTATTTACACGCGGTTTGTGATACCCAATTGAAAGCGTCTGTTGATAAAGGCGGAAACATTACGGCCTGGCAGGGCAGTGCCGCCTTCCCGTCCATCGGTTCTACTTTTGGTCCTGCGGACAGTATGGCGGGATGGGAGCTGGATCAGGGCTTCCATGATTTTCCATTTGATGTGCCCAATGTCGCCTTGAAGCGTCGTAAGATCAACGCGCATATGCGAATTGGCTGGCTGCGTTCGGTAATTAATATTCCCATGGCATTTGCAAACGGCAGTTTGATGGGTGAGTTGGCAGCGGCCGCAAATATGGACGCTAAAGAGTTCTGGCTGAAATCGCTTGGGCCCGATCGCAATATCAAGCCGCGCGTAGACAGCTACAGTAACTATGGCAACAAGATTGAGCAGTACCCCTATGAAACCGCTCGTGCAAAAGCGGTGATTGAAAGGGTATGTAAAAACGCGAAATGGGATGCCCCCCGGGAAAAAGGTGTTGGATTTGGCTTGGCCTACCATTATAGCTTTTTAGCCCATGTCGCGGTGGTGGCCAAAGTGGCTTGGGATGGCAACACACCCAAACTGCTGGCCTTATACAGCGTGATTGATGCCGGTCAGGTCGTGAATCCGGATCGAGTGAAATCCCAAATGGAAGGCGCAATGATCTTCGGTACCAGCATTGCGATGTACAGTGAGATCACCACACTGAATGGCCAGGTCGAGCAGGGTAACTTCGACGGTTATCGTTTGACAAGGATGAACGAAAGCCCGGATATTCACACCGAGATTGTTGAAGCGGACGATGCGCCGCGTGGTGTGGGTGAGCCGGGTGTGCCTCCGGTGGCTCCGGCGATTGTTAATGCGTTGGCGAATGCGGGTGGTCCAAGAATCCGCAAGCTGCCGATTGCTAATCACTTAACGGTCTAAATATCGCAAAAAAAGACCACCGCTGTTTAGAGCGGTGGTCAACGCACAATTGGATAGTCGTATTTAAGCTGTGTTTGTTGATCGGAATCTCAGCCGATCAGAATCGGTAAATGGCTTCGAGTGCCACCGTTCTCGGGCGTAAAGTTTCGGTAGACACACCGCCCGCAGGAACCCGTCCAAAACCTTTACTCAGGGAAATATCCGCACCGTAGCTTTGGATTCGTTTGTCTGTCAGGTTTTTTCCACTGATGGCCAACTGCCAATTGTCATCATCCGGGCTCAGGCTGATTCGAGCGTTATACAAAGTTGCTCCACCTTGTTCCTGGCGGGCATCCAGATTTCCAGAGGTGTAGTAGTTGTCTTTAAACTGCGCATCCACAATAAAGTTCAAGCCCAACTGATCATTGATAGCGTAGAAGTAATCCATTGACAGATTCCAGGTCCATTCCGGGGTTTGATTGTTTTCCAATCCGCTGAAATCGCAGTTTACGCCACTGCTGCTCGGTGTTTGGTTGCCAACGCCCGGGCAGGGCGCTTCATCAAACTCTTTCCATTCAAAATCCAGATAGGCCATGCTTGAGCTGAACATCAGGTTCTCGTGAGCACGCCAGCGTCCATCCAATTCGACACCTTGTACGGTCGCCTGGCCGGCATTCAGTACATTAAACCCAAAGGTGCCATCGAAGATACTGGCCTGTAGCTGGTCGTACTCGGTATAGAAAATGGCGGCATTGATTTCCGCTGCCCCATCCAGCAAGCTGCTTTTGGCGCCTATTTCAAAGGTGTCGGCTTCTTCTTCGTCAAATTCAAAGTTATCGCCACCTAAAGAAATTGGTGAATAATTAAATGGATTGTTCGTGCTGGTTGCGCCATTAATTCCGCGAGCATCAAAACCCCCCGATTTATAACCTGAGCTGTAGCTGGCGTATATCATGGTGTCATCGCTGATATCATATTGGATATTAATGGATGGACTTAAGACGCTTTCGTCTCGGCTTTTTTCAAGCGTGTGATCGACGATGCGGAAACCGGCAGAAAGACCTCTGGCTAAAGCAGCCAGGGCAGGCGTTTGAAAAACGGGTGTGCCAGCTGGGATGAGCCCGCCACCAAGAGGGTCCAGCGTTCGCGTGGTTTGCTGACGACGTCCTTCTTTATCCTCATCGCCATAACGCAGTCCCAGGCTCACTCGTAATTCCTCACTGATGTTCCAGGTGAGTTGAGCGAAGAGAGCCCATAAATCACTTTTTTGCGTAAATGGGCGATCGAGTTTCAGGTTGGTGCCCAGGCCCAGATTGGGTGCAAAGTCATTCACATAAATCGAGGCTTCTTCGAGATAGTGTTGCTCCGAACTTTGATAATAAGCACCGACGATGTAATCTACGGTGTCACCACCGGGCGACACGAGGCGAATTTCCTGGCTGAATTGCTCGTACTCTTCGCGCATGTCCAGGGAGTTAAGTCGGAACTCTGTGGTATCGCCATCATAATCCAGTTCCGAATAATCATAATCAGAATAGGCCGTAATGCTGGTCCAGGTTCCAAGGTCGCTTTCATAATCGACCTTAAGCACATAATTATTGCTTTCAAAATCCAGCACACTGGCGCCGTCACCCCAAAGGGTGTCATCAATACGGTTGTCGTCATTTAATGCTGGAATAAACGGATTGACGGCGTAAAACCCGGGTGTGATGACTTGGCGGGCACGACCGTTTCTATCCATTTTGGAATGTTCAATTTTCAATGAAGCCGTCAGGTTGTCACTGGCATCCCATTCCAGAGTGCCACGCACGGCTGCTTCTTCCAGTTGTGGCTGGTCTTGACCGGTAAGGCCGTTTTGCATCCAGCCATCATCGTCACGGGTGCGAAAAGCCAGTCGACCTCTGAGCGAATCACTTAGCGGGCCGCTGATTGCACCGTTGACTTCGAGGTCTGAAAATTCAGGGGCATATTTCGCGCCGATATAACCTTCCAGTTCATCGGTGGGTTTGGCGCTGATCAAGCTGATCGCACCTGCGATGGAATTTTTGCCGAACAAAATACTTTGCGGGCCGCGTAAGACTTCCACGCGCTCGATGTCCATAAAGGCGGAACGAGATTGCAGGCTCCGGCCGTAAAAAACACCGTCAGAATAGGTGGCCACAGATTGCTCAAAACCCTGGTTGCCGCCTGAGCCAATGCCGCGTACAAAAAGTTGGGGCACCAGGCCGCCTTCAACCACTTTGAGGTTGGGTACATAACTGGATAAGTCCTGCAGGTTTTCGATGCCGGCGCTTTCAAGTTTGTCGCCGCTTACGGCGTTCACGGAAATAGGCACATCTTGCAGGCTCTGACTGCGCTTTTGGGCCGTTACGATAACTTCTTCAAGGGCGAGTTCCTGAGCATGGTTTTGTCCTGTTGAGACAATGGCGGCAATGCTCAGGGCCAGTAGGCTACTTTTCCGAAGGCGTGTGTTTGTCGGTGTGTATTTAAAAGGGGGGTAATTTTTTGGCATGTTTCTCCACCAGCTATGGCTTATTATTACGTTATCGATAAAATGTAAGCCTTTGAGCGAGGGGCTTCTGGTCAATCAGCGACAGAAATCAGTCCCCAAGCGCCTCAAGCAGGAATCTTTAGCAGTTACGTAATGACCGAGAGCACCCTAATCCCCAATACCCCAAGCACGACGGCCAGTTGGGCTCAGTTGATCGCAAAGGCGATCGAAAGTTATGGCCTGGATTCTCGCCCATTATTTGAGAAGGCCGGGATTGATATAGAGCAGATAAAGGCTCCGAACGCTCGGGTGCCGGTTTATAAAATGGAAGTGGTGTGGCGAGGTGCGGTGGAGCAATGTGAAGACCCGGCTTTTGCTTTGACGGTGGCTAAACATTTTCAGCCTAATGCCTTTAGTGCGATTGGCATGGCCATGGCTTCAAGCTCGACGCTGCTCGAAGGTTTGCGCCGTTGTATACGCTTTTATCGCTTAACCAGTGATGGGGCGCTGTTAAGCTTGAACGAGAGTGCAGGCTATATTCGCTTGCTGTTTGAAATTCCTGCCGAGCATGTGGAAGTTACCGAAGAGGCAATGGAAGCCTTTATCGGCTGCATGGTGCAGCTTTTTCGTTCTATGCTGGGCGCAGACTTTTCACCGGCTGCCGCGAACTTTATTCATCACCAAGAGAATGAAACACCGTATCAGCAGTTTTTCAACTGTAAGGTCGGTTTTGGCGAAAAACACTACGAACTGATTTTCAACAAGTCGGACACTGAACAGGAGTTGCTGTTCGCGAATCCCAATTTGGGGGATGTGCTTGATGAGTGGATGACAAAATACCTGGCGCGTTTCCAGAGTGAATTGTTGTCCACCAAGGTGCGAGCCTATTTGCTCGACTATCTTATTGATGGTGATGTCGATCAAAAACAAGTGGCTGAGCACATGGGGATGAGTGCTAGGGCCATGCAGCGAAAACTCAAAGAAGAGGGCAGCAGTTTCAGTGAATTGCTGGATGCCTGCCGGCTGCACTTTGCCGAACAGTTTCTGAGAGATGGAAAGTTAACCCTCGCAGAAATAACCTTTATGTTGGGTTTTTCTGATCAGAGCAATTTCTCAAGAGCGTTTAAGCGCTGGACTGGAACCTCACCCCAGCAGTATCGAAGTAAATTTGATGCCGCTGGGGTATAACTTCATTGGTTCTGAACTTTCTTTTTTGCCAGTTCTTATCAGCCAGCTTTCTTTATGCCGGGAATATACTTGTGCAAGGTTTTCGGGTTGCTGGCTTCTTCACTTGGGCGATAAATACGGTAGTTGATTCGAAATAAACCACTGCTGGGCGTGGGTAACCAATTGCTTTCATTTCCTTCCGGTGGCTTTCTTTGAATGTATATCGTCAGTGATCCATCGTCGTTGTAATGCAAGCCTTTGCTTCGGTCAGTGATTGCATAGCGATTGATGGGGTTTTCGACCAGTTGAAAATCCGGGCCATACATTGTGAGCGACCAGAAACCATTGCCAACAACTTTGGGGATTTCATCCGCTTCAAAGTGCAATACGTATTCGGCGCCGGCATCCAGCAGGTCACCTTGTCCGTCTTCATAGGTGCTGAAATAAACCGCTTCCTCTCTGTCGTGAACTATTAAGCCTTCCAGAGCACCCTCGGCGCGGTTGATGTAATTGTAACCGTAACTGCCTTCGTGCAGATTGTTCCAGCCAGTATCGTAGGCGGTGCCTCGGTACTTCACCTTCCAGCGCATAATATTGTAGGCGTCCAGCTCGGCCCTTTGTAAACCACGTAGAGTTGCCGTATCCAGTTTTTCGGGTTCAAATGCTTGGCCCGCGACTAATCCAATGGTTTTGAATTGGGCGAGGGCGGCAGCGTGTTTGGGTTCTGGTGGCGAATGCATCATCAAGTCCGCCATCTTGGTGAAGTAAGGCAGCTCCCCTTGGTATTTTTTGTTGGGGCGTTTTAGTGCAACAGGGTTTACCTTGCCAAAGGCCTTGCCCCAGTTGCTTAAGGAGGTGGTATGCATTTGGGCCTGCATGGCTTGTACCTTTTCCAGGTCACCTTCAATGTCCTGGTCGACGGCAATGCGTATTGCGCCCAGAAAGATATTTTCACGGGTTCGAATCACGGTGGTATCTTCGGGTGCTTTGCCTCTCCAGTCAGGGCCGGCGAAGAGGAAGTGACCCCCTTTGCCTTCACTGGCGCGTGATCCCAGGTAGGCAAAGTTTTCCAGGTTTTGATCGGTCAGTTGCAGCGACCAGTAACGTTCGGTTTCATCAGGTAGGCTCAGAATGACGGGCTCCTCGCTCACATCAAAAACCGCGCCACTGTAGACGGTGTCATTGTTGGGTGTGTATGGCAGATTGTCTTTGTCTGTCGCCAGCTTGTTCATATGCCCCAGTTGATTGGGGGGTGCACAGGGACATAAATGGCGAACGCGCGCCAGAAGCTTGGGGTTGGTACGTATACGATATTCCCGGTCAAAAATCGTCATCGGCAGACCAAACACATACGCTTGAATGCCAGTGGAATAAGCCCAGTTTTCCTTGGCCGCTTCATCTTGTTGCTTGATGTTCTGGTGGTTCATCAATACCGGTGATTCTTCAGCTATGGAACTAAAAGAGGCGGTGACCAGAAGGCTGCTTGTAAGGCTGAGGGTGGCGGTTAGGGAGAAGAAAGACGACTGCATAAAGGCCTCGCTATTGTTGTTAGCCGTTTATGCTAGCAAGCTTGCCGGGTCCGGCCTTGTCAGCAGGCGCCGATGCTTGATCTGAAGGCGACAAATAGCGGGCTTTTATCCTTCCTTGTGAATTGATTTGCCCTTGGTCGAATGGTAAAGTTTGCGCCCGAATTAAGCCCGCCAAAAGGCGGGCTTTTTCGTGACTTATAATCTCAGGGTACGGTTTCCCAAGTCGACCCAATTAATTCATGTGGCCTTTGGTAGGGGTCACCACTGATTAGGAATTTATAAAATGCCTGTAATTACACTTCCCGATGGTTCCAAACGCGAATTCGACAAGCCCGTAAGCATTTATGAGGTGGCGGCTGATATTGGCCCTGGCCTGGCGAAAGCGACGTTAGGTGGCAGAGTAAACGGCCAGCGTATGGATGCTTGCGACATTATTGAAGACGACGCTGAGCTTACCATCTTCACCACCCGCGATGACGACGGTATCGAAATTATCCGCCACTCCTGTGCGCACTTGCTGGGGCATGCTTTAAAGCAGCTGTACCCGGAAGCGAAGATGGCGATTGGTCCGACCATCGAGCATGGTTTTTACTACGATATCGATCTGGAGCACGCCCTCACCGACGAAGATGTGCAGGCAATTGAAAAACGTATGTTGGAACTCGCTAAAACCAACTACAGCGTTGTGAAAAAGAAGGTCAGCTGGCAAGAGGCCCGCGATACCTTTGAGCAGCGCGGCGAGCCTTACAAAATGGAAATCCTGGATAACGACATTGCCAAAGACGATCGTCCGGGTCTCTATCACCACGAAGAATACGTCGACATGTGCCGTGGCCCGCACGTGCCGAACATGAGCTTCTGCCATCACTTTAAACTGATGCGCGTTTCCGGCGCATACTGGCGCGGTGATTCCGATAACAAAATGCTGCAGCGTATTTACGGTATTGCCTTTGCTGACAAGAAAGCCCTGAAGGCGCATTTGCGTTTTCTGGAAGAAGCCGTAAAACGCGACCACCGCAAGCTGGGTAAGAAATTCGACCTGTTCCATTTGCAGGAAGAAGCGCCCGGTATGGTGTTCTGGCACCCGAAAGGATGGGCTATTTATACCGCTGTCGAACAGTACATGCGCAAAGTTCAGCGTGACAACGGCTATCAAGAGATCAAAACCCCACAGGTTGTGGATCGCAGCTTATGGGAGCGTTCCGGCCACTGGGATAAATTCCACGACGATATGTTCACCGTAAAATCTGAAGATAAAGATTTTGCGATCAAGCCCATGAACTGCCCGTGTCATGTGCAGGTGTTCAATCAGGGTCTGAAGAGCCACAAAGACCTGCCGCTACGTTTGGCTGAGTTTGGTTCCTGTCACCGTAATGAAGCATCGGGTTCGCTGCAGGGCATTATGCGTGTACGTGGCTTTGTGCAGGATGATGGCCACATCTTCTGTGAAGAGCGCGCCATTCAGGATGAGGTTTCAACATTCACGGATCTCCTGTACGCCGTTTACGCTGATTTTGGCTTCTCCGATGTCATCATTCGACTGTCCACCCGTCCTGAAAAGCGTGTAGGTACTGATGAAGATTGGGATCGTGCCGAAAAAGCTCTGGCAGACGCACTGAATGCCAAAGGGCTGGAATTCGAATATCTGCCAGGTGAGGGCGCCTTTTACGGCCCTAAGATCGAATTCTCCCTAAAAGATTGCCTGGGTCGTATCTGGCAGTGTGGCACCATGCAGGTGGATTTCTCCATGCCGGGTCGCCTGGATGCACAATATGTCGCAGAAGATGGGTCGCGCCAGGTGCCGGTGATGTTGCACCGTGCAATTCTGGGTTCATTTGAGCGTTTTATCGGTATTTTGATCGAGCATTACGAGGGTGCATTCCCAACCTGGCTGGCGCCAGAACAGGTCGCAATCCTCAATATTACCGATAATCAGTCCGAATATTGCCAAAAAGTGGAGAAAACCTTGTGTGACAAGGGCTTCCGAGCCAAATCGGACTTGAGAAATGAGAAGATCGGCTTTAAAATCCGCGAGCACACGATTCAGAAGACCCCTTACCTTGTGGTAATTGGGGATAAAGAGGTTGAATCGCAAGCAGTGGCCGTTCGCACACGCAGCGGCGAAGACCTCGGCAGCATGAGCCTTGAGGCCTTTATTGAACTGCTTGAACAAGACGTGGCGCAACGCAGCCGAGCTGCTTCCTGAAGTTACCGCCAAGACGGTATATCGAAACGGGAAGCGCCTCGGCGTTTGCGCTTGAGGGGCCAAAACTCCTCCTTGAGGGGAGGGCTGGCCCATATTTAGGAGAAAAGAGCAATTAAAAGAGATAATTCGAAAGGCCGTAGCAAAAAGGCCAACATCAATGATGCCATCGTTGCGGACAAGGTTCGCCTGATTGGTGCGGATGGAGAACAAGTGGGTATTGTCACACTGGACGAAGCGTTACAGGTGGCACGCTCAGCGAGTCTGGACCTGGTACAGATTGCAGGTGATTCTGACCCTGTTGTTTGTAAGGTTATGGACTACGGCAAACATCTCTTTGATATAAAGAAAACCAAGGCGGCTGCCAAGAAGAAACAGAAGCAGCAGCAGGTTAAAGAAATGAAATTTCGTCCGGGAACGGATATTGGTGATTACAACATTAAGTTGCGTAACATCACCCGTTTCCTCGAAGCAGGGGACAAGGTCAAGATTTCTCTAAGATATCGTGGCCGGGAAATGGCTCACCAGGAGTTAGGTATGGAGATGTTAGGCCGTATCGAAACTGACCTGGAAGAGATCGCGATTGTCGAGCAACGTCCGAAAATGGAAGGACGTCAGCTGTTGATGATCATCGCCCCGAAAAAGAAGAAGTGATCGGGCTTTTAGCTGCCTTCTCACTCTAAATTAACCATCAAATACATCTGGAGTTATTCTGATGCCAAAAGCTAAAGTACACAGTGGCGCTGCCAAGCGCTTCAAAAAGACGGCTGCGGGCTATAAGCACAAGCACGCTAACAAAAGCCACATCCTGACCAAGATGACCACTAAGCGTAAGCGTCAACTGCGTGGTACCAACATCCTGCATGAAGATAATGTAGGTCTGGTAGATCGCATGATGCGTGCCAAATAAGCAACGCTGGGTTATCAAATTTTAAGAGGATAGGATTATGGCACGAGTTAAACGTGGTGTAGTGGCACGTCGCAGTCACAAAAAAGTTTTAAAACAAGCTAAAGGTTACTACGGAGCGCGTTCGCGCATCTTCCGCGTAGCCAAGCAAGCGGTTATCAAAGCCGGTCAATACGCTTATCGCGATCGTCGCGTTAAAAAGCGTAACTTCCGCGCTCTGTGGATCACTCGAATCAATGCGCAATCTCGCAATGAAGGTTTGAGCTACAGCCGTTTGATCGCTGGTTTAAAGAAAGCCAACATCGAGTTGGATCGTCGCGTACTGGCTGACTTGGCCGTTCACGACAAGCCTGCTTTTGCGGCCATCGTTGAAAAAGCCAAAGCTGCTCTCGCTTAAGCACAACGATGAAAACACCTCTTCGAGGTGTTGCCTAGAAAGATGCGAAAAGGGGAGGAGCCGAAGGCTTCTCCCTTTTTTTTAGCTACAGGAATAGACAGGCAAAAGCCAATTACCAAAGTGTTTTACCGCACTCTTTTGAGTCAGGCTTGAATCAGGGCTTTGCAAAATATTTTGGTAATTTGCTTGATGGATCTGCGAAGCAGCTTCCAGATTCACGACAAAACAATATTAATGACAATTCAACATTGGAGACACCAATGGAAAATCTTGAAGCGCTAAAGCAACAAGCGCTTGAACTCGTAGCAAATGCCGAAGACATGGCGGCATTGGATGCCGTACGCGTTGATTACCTGGGGAAAAAGGGCCAGATTACCGCCTTGCTGAAAGGTCTTGGAAAACTGAGTGCTGAAGAGCGTCCAGCCGCGGGCGCTGAAATCAATAAAGCCAAGCAAGAAGTTCAGGATCAAATTACTGCCAAAAAAGCGGCTTTCGAACAAGCGGCTATTAACGCAAAGCTGGCCGAAGAAACGGTCGATGTTACTTTGCCTGGCCGACGCGATGAGCAGGGTGGTTTGCACCCGGTAACTCGCACCATGCAGCGAATTGAAGAACTGTTTACCGTGGCCGGTTACAGTGTAGAGCAGGGCCCCGAAGTGGAAGACGATTACCACAACTTCGCTGCACTGAATATTCCCGATCACCATCCAGCGCGTGCAATGCACGATACGTTTTATGTCGATGCCAGCCACGTACTGCGTACTCACACTTCTCCAGTACAAGTGCGCACTATGGAAAATCAGGAGCCGCCAATTCGCATCATCTGTCCGGGTCGTGTATATCGTTGTGACTCGGATTTAACCCATACCCCGATGTTTCATCAGGTAGAAGGCTTGGTGGTTGATAAAAATATCAGTTTTGCGGATCTCAAAGGCACCATGGTGCAATTCCTGCGCGCGTTCTTTGAATCCGATGTGGATGTGCGTTTCCGTCCATCTTATTTCCCATTCACTGAGCCCTCCGCTGAAATGGATATCCAGTGTACGGGTTGCGGTGGTGAAGGTTGTCGAATTTGCAGCAACACCGGCTGGTTGGAAGTGGGTGGTTGCGGCATGGTGCATCCAAACGTCTTTGAAATGAGCGGCATCGATACCGAAGTGTATTCCGGTTTTGCTTTTGGCATGGGCGTGGATCGCCTGGCTATGTTGCGCTATGGCATCAACGATTTGCGCATGATGTTTGAAAACGATCTGAAATTCCTTAAGCAGTTTTAAGCCTGCGGAAAAGATCGAACAACAACGACACAGAATTGAATTGGAAGAAAACACATCATGAAAGTATCTGAAAGCTGGTTGCGCGAATGGGTAAGCCCCAATATCAGTACAGAAGAATTGGTCGAGCAGCTCACCATGGCGGGTCTCGAAGTTGACGCCGTAGAATCCGCCGCTGGAGAATTCAGCAAAGTGGTTGTGGGTGAAATTGTTTCTATTGAACAACACCCCGATGCTGACAAGCTTCGCGTCTGCCAAGTAGCGGGTGGCGAAGACGAGCTTACTCAAGTGGTTTGTGGTGCACCGAATGCACGTGCCGGAATTAAAATTCCGTTTGCCTTGGTTGGTGCAAAACTGCCGGGTGATTTCAAAATCAAAAAAGCCAAACTGCGCGGCGTTGAATCCAAAGGCATGCTGTGTGCCGAAACCGAATTGCAGTGCGGTGAAGACGATTCCGGCATATGGGAATTACCAAGCGACGCCCCTGTCGGTACATGTTTGCGTGAATACCTGAATCTGGATGATCAAATCATTGAGGTGGATCTTACACCGAACCGCAGCGACTGCTTGAGCATGCAGGGTATTGCTCGTGATGTTGGTGTATTAAACCGTGCCCCGGTAACGCCACCACAGATGCCAGCGGTTGAAGCGGATACCAAAGAAACTCTGGAAGTTTCTCTTGAGGCTGGAGTGGCCTGTTCGCGTTATCTGGGGCGAGTGATTCGCGATGTTGATTTGTCCAAGCCAAGCCCGTTGTGGATGCAGGAAAAACTGCGTCGCGCCGGATTACGCTCCATTGATGCTGTAGTAGACGTAACCAACTACGTTCTGTTGGAGTTGGGTCAGCCCTTGCATGCCTTCGACATGAACAAACTGAAAGGCAGTATTCATGTTCGCCAGTCCACAGCCGGAGAAAAACTGACCCTACTGGACGGCCAGGATGTTGAGCTGAAAGACGAAACGCTATTGATCTGCGACAGCAACGGCCCGGTTGCGATGGCGGGCATTATGGGTGGCGAATCCACCGCGGTAAGCAAAGAAACCACCGATGTGTTTCTGGAGTGTGCCTACTTTGACCCTATTGCGATTGCCGGTCGTGCGCGCAGCTATGGCCTGCACACCGATGCTTCCCACCGTTACGAGCGTGGCGTGGACTATCAGCTGCAGGAAAAAGCCATTGAGCGTGCCACAGAGCTGCTGGTTGCAGCGGTAGGTGGCAAGGTTGGCCCAACGCATGTGGCTGAGCTGGCTGATCAAGTACCCGCAGAGCGCAAAGTAGAGCTGCGTCGCCACAAGATTGAATCCGGCTTGGGCTTCTCTATGTCGGATGAAGAGGTGGTTGATATCCTGACTCGCCTTGGTCTGCATCTGGTGGAAAACACCGAGACCGGTTGGGTCTTCACCGTACCAAGCTATCGTTTCGATATAGCGATTGAAGCCGATCTGTTGGAAGAGTTGGCTCGTGTATACGGCTATAATCGCCTGCCGACCACCAGCCTGGAAGCAGAAATCACCATTCTGCCGCGTAACGAAAGCAAAGTGGGTCTGCCGGCCCTGCGTCAGCAATTGGTTGCCCAGGGCTTTCAGGAAGCCATTTGCTACAGCTTTATCGACACTGAGCTGCAAAAGGTATTTAACCCCGATCAGCCCCCAATTGAACTGAAAAACCCAATCAGCGCCGATATGGCGGTTATGCGTACTTCATTGTGGCCAGGCCTGGTACAGGCATTGCAACATAACCTGAAACGTCAGCAGAGCCGTGCCAAGCTGTTTGAAACCGGCCTGAGTTTCCATTCCCTGGAGAAGCAGGTGCCTATGTTGGCTGGCCTAATGTACGGTGATCGCCTGCCAGAAGGCTGGAGCGCCAAAGCTGAAGCCACGGATTTCTACGACCTGAAAGGTGTTGTAGAGGGTCTGCTGGATATCACTTCCCAAAGCTTCCGTTTCGTGGCGGCAGAGCATTCCGCACTGCATCCAGGGCAGTGTGCGGCTATTGAACTGAATGGTGAGGTCGTCGGTTATCTCGGTGCCTTGCACCCGCAAATTCAGCAGCAGCTGGGCATCAATCAGTCCGTTTATCTGTTTGAAATCGAGCAGGCGGCCCTGTCTGAAGCGCGTTTGCCGGCCTTTAAGCCACTCTCGAAATTCCCTGAAGTTCGCCGCGACCTGGCACTGCTGGTGGCGCGTGAAACCACGGCTGACGCCCTTCTGGCAGGGGTGCGAGCTGCGGCCGGGGAAGAGCTTGTAGACTTAAAGGTCTTTGACGTATATACCGGCAAAGGTATTGATGCAGAAAGAAAAAGTGTTGCATTGGGCTTGACGTATCAGCATCCATCACGCACTCTTACGGAGGAAGAAATCAATTCCTCAGTAGATGCGGTGGTCAAGCGTCTTGAGGAAGAACTGGGTGCCAGCCTGAGGTAAAACGCCAGCCAAACCGGCCGGTTTAGCGCTTCGGGTAGGGCAATAAGTTTCAGGAAGGAGCTTTGTCTCAACCATGTCAGCACTGACCAAAGCCGATTTGGCCGAGAAGCTGTACGAAGAACTTGGTTTCAACAAGCGTGAAGCCAAGGAGCTTGTCGAGCTGTTTTTTGAAGAAATTCGCGCCGCGCTGGAGTCTAATGAGCAGGTTAAGCTCTCGGGCTTTGGCAATTTTGAGCTGCGCGATAAAAGCCAACGTCCTGGCCGCAACCCCAAAACCGGAGAAGAGATCCCCATCACGGCACGCCGTGTGGTGACTTTTCGCCCTGGGCAAAAACTCAAGGCACGTGTAGAAGCTTATGCTGGAACCGACGAATAATGACGAACTGCCGGAGATCCCCGGTAAGCGCTATTTTACTATTGGCGAGGTAAGCGAGCTGTGCGCAGTGAAACCCCATGTGCTGCGCTACTGGGAGCAGGAATTCCCACAGCTGAAACCGGTAAAACGTCGCGGTAACCGCCGTTATTACCAACGCCAAGACGTACTGACCATACGCCAGATTCGAGCGCTGCTGTACGAGCAGGGCTTCACTATCGGCGGTGCTCGCCTGAAAATGAACAGCGAGCCGGAAGAGGGCGATGACAAGCAGGAATTCCAGGCACTGGTACGTCAAATGATCAACGAATTGGAAGAGCTGCTGGACACGCTAAAGGCCTAAAAGCTACAGCGGAGCAGCAAGCCAACAAAAGCCGGGTTTCCCCCGGTTTTTTTATGCCTGAAATTCAGAGATTTAGCGATCAAATCGCAGATGATGTGCCCGCAAAAGAGAGACAAAACAAGAGTTCGACAAAGCCCCAAAATGCCAAAATTCGCTTGCAATCAAAGGCTTATCGGGTATTATAGCCGCCTCTCCCAATTCGGGAGCTTCCAATAAAGCTTGCTGCAGCATCTTCGAATCACGCAACAAACTTTATCTCTATCGGGGCGTAGCGCAGTCTGGTAGCGCACTACACTGGGGGTGTAGTGGTCGTAGGTTCAAATCCTGCCGTCCCGACCAATTTCCTTTTTCATGTTCGATCTGTATTTGTCCATTTCACTCAAAAAGCACTGTTTTTATAGTCTTTTTTCTCGTTTTTTTCTCCCTTTCTCTCGTGGTATTGCTGCCCAGTGCGTAAATTGGGGGGGGGGTAGCATTGGGGGTATTGCTTCCTATAGACTCCCCTGTACCCCCAATATCAGGATTCAAAGTAAAAATGAAGCTCGCAGCCACCGCCTTAAAACAGGCGAAGCCCAAGTAAGCCCTATAAACTCGCTGATGGGGGCGGTATGCACCTCTATGTCAGGCCTTCCGGGGCTAAGGTCTGGCGGGCGAAATACCGTTTGGCTGGGAAAGAGCAGCTTGCCACATTGGGGGGTTATCCGGCCGTGACTCTGTCCGATGCCAGGAAGGAATTGCTCAAGCTGAAAACGAAACTGGCACAGGGGGAGATTCCTTAAGAACCCTTGATCGAGCGAACAGTGTTACCAGGGCACTTAAAAGATAGTGGGGTTTGACGGTATGCCTAGCGTTAAAGGCAGTGCTCGGGGGGGCGAGGGAGTTGAGTCCATCTGCTGCTATATGCTGATACTAGTAAGGTGTATTGCACCGCTCGCAAGGCGGTATAGAAATTCGAGCTTTTAACGGCTCGGCCGGCTGAGCTGATTTCAAGAGACTTTGCAATGAAATCAGAAATTACAGTCATAGTTGAGATTAAGGTGGATGTTGCCAAGGTGATAACTTCTTTATGTAGTTTGGCTTTGGTGTTGCTTTATATCTTATAGTGAAGCCCTCTGCAGGCTATGGTTTGCAGGGGGTCTTTCTAGGTTAAGTTTGATTTCTCATATGTAGGTGTTAAATTGGCTGTGTTTAGCCTTATTAGGATTTATTTCTAGGTGCGCCATTATTCAGCCGTTATAGTTTTTGCTCTGTTTGCCGTTACATGTTTGTCTCGTTTAATTTTGGGTGATTTTTCAGGGGCGCTAACTTTTCTTTCTGCTGGTGTTTTTTTGGTCGTAGTCATTTTTACTGGCTTTGAATCAAATGCAACTCTAGTTACTTCGCTATCGTTATGCTTAATTAATTTTCCGATGTTGTTAAACAGTATCGGAGAGTATTTTGATCCAGATCGCCAGTCTGCCTCAATCAATTCGGTCTTAGAGTTTTATAAGCCTGGCGGCTGTCCTGGAATACGCCTTCTTTCGACTCGAGAAATAGAGGATCTTGCAAAGCTGAAAGAAAAAGCTCTACATGTTTGTGCGTTACAGCCTATATCTGATGCCTCGATGGTAGCTACGGAGATGGCGGTAGCTATGGCCAGCCCTGTAGTAGGAGCAACGTGGGAGATTCGAAAAGGTGATGTGAATATCTACAAGTGTCTTGAACTAAATCAAAAACTTGAGGCTATGTGTCTTTAAAAATGCAGCAATACTAAATAATAGATTGCTGTATTTGATACTTGGAAATCTAACTTATTGTCCGAATTACCTGATAAAATTTATAACCAGCGGACGTAAAGTCAAAGAGAGATAAGCCAAAGAATGATATGGTCACATAAAAAGGAATTGTGTCTATGCTGATTAAAGAAACAAAAGACACTATTAGTCCCGCGATGGCGGGACTAATTCTATCCAAGTTATTCAGGCTTAAATCCGAAAGTCATATCACCTTCCATTGTGAACGTCATGCACCACGCATAATTCTCACCTATAAAATAGTGATGATCAGGGTACTCTAATATTTGCTTAATGCATTTCCTCAGAATGTCAATTGACATGGTTAGAGCACATTCAATTGCACTGTCATTAATATAAACAAGCTTTCCGCTTAAGCCTTTTTTTTCAATAATCGCGTTAAAAAAATTAACCCATTCGGCCACATCATTTTTATTATTTGTGGTTTCAACAATTGAATTCGGGACTTGATCCCAACTAATTTTTGAGCCGCCTAACGGAAAAACCTCTGCAAGACGACCAAAATAGGCCTCGCTCGATTCTTCTAAATAGACTTCGCCAGTCTTTATAAAAGCATCTAGGTTAACCAATAATTCTTCTTCAAATGACATATCTGATTCCTACTTACACATAAAACGCTTGACAATATTGTTAACCGTTTTCTGATCGCCTTTAAATTTAAAATGCGGCCCTTTTTCTTTCCCTGATTGTACATTGATATGAGCCCCGTTTCGCTCATCAAACTCAATACGAAAGTGAGCCTTTCCATCTGCTGACTGCATCCCAATGGGTTGGCCAGCGCTAGGACCAAACTTACCAATTTTCGGTGAATGAGCCTTAAAGCCCCTTTGTTCCAGCCATTCTAGCGCAACATTTCTCGCTTGGTTAAAATCTGCTTCGGAGGCTCCTCCTGGCCCGTTATGGACCAATACACCCTGCTCACCTACGAAGTAGTTATGCTCACCTTCTACCTCAAAGTTAAATACGTCGGTAAGACCTTTACGAAAATCAACACTATTGATTATTGAAGCAGAACCATCTGTTTTCAGCAGTTTAGTGTCAACCGTCAAGTCTTTCGCCGCAACCCATTTTTCGATTTCAGGCAACCAATATTTGTGAGAGGGTGTAGACGTTATAACTTCGCCGTCAATACGAATATCAACTAAGTCTTCAGTCCAGTTGTGGTAGGTATCTGTAACTGTGCGAACAACAAGTTCATTTGTTTCTTGATCGTAGGCATAAACGCTGTCGCCAGCTTCAATATCTTCGATATGTTTCTCCCCATCGGGAGTTTTAATTTTTGTTCCAGCAACAAAGCAAAGGTTCGCTGTTTTCTTTGCAACATCTATTGGTGGGCTAATACCTTTGGGGCCCGAGCCAGCAGGAATTTTACTCTTCGCCCATTTCAACCCTTTGCCGGCTACTTTGAGGGCGCCTAGTCCAGTTGCGCTCATTACTGCCCCAATTAGCAGGCTTTTTGCTGCGGCACCAGCTCCTTCGTTTTGATAAGTTTGATAGGTTTCATAAAGGGTTATCGCGCCAAATACAGCTCCTAGAGCCGCAGTAGCGTATCTCCCGTCGGGATCAACATAGGTATAGGGATTGTTATTTGCATAGACATAGCGATTGAAAAATAAAGGGTTTTCCTCTAGTTGGCTGGAGAAATTAGCTGGATCAGGGCTCAAAAATCGACCGAGTTCTGGAGAGTAGTAACGTCCCTTCATGTAAGTCAGGCCGCTTTCACGATCCTGATAATGGCCGGTAAAGGCGAGGGGGTTATTATTACTGGCTTCGTCCTTGATGGTTTTTTCGCCGAATGCGGTGTAGGACTCTTGCCAGATGACATTGCCGGATTCGTCTGTTGCCGCAAGGGGATTACCCAGAATGTCATTGTGGTAGTACACAATGTCTTCGCTGGGCGCCGCGTTTGCGGCATTCCCCAGAAGTGCTGAGATGACTAGTAGTAGGGCCAGTAAGCGGCGTTGTATTGAGTCGTTCATTGTCCTTAATCTCCTTTTTTGCCGCTGTTATTACGTCGAGCCTGGATGATGACGGGGCCGTTGCCGCCACCGCCAACACAGATTGCCGTGGCGGGGCATTCGTCAACCGGGCCTCCGGTGCCTCCACCTCCGTCGCCTACGCAAATTCCGGTGTCAGGGCAGTCGTCCTCGCCATTGTCGCCATTGCCTCCGCTCCCTCCATTGCCGGTACCGCCTCCACCATTGTCATCGTCAGGGCCAGTTCCATCATCTGTACCGCCTGAGCAGCCTCCAGCTACTCGAGTAACCTGGATTGCATAAGCATCTTCTCTTCCGCTGATACAGAGCTGATGACGAAACTCGTTCTGGATTGGGACAATGTCATTGCAGTACCAACTGTCATCTACAACGGGAACTGGCTCGGGCGGCCTTTCGGGAGAGCCGGGAGGTCGCATATCGTAGTGTTCCAAACGATAGATGTTTTGTGTGGGGTCAATGCATAGTTCGCTGAATACGAAATAGGCGGCATCTGCCGGTAATGTGCGGCGACACTGCCACTGCTCATTCGGATCTATGATGTCGTTTGAAAGTGTGTCGTTTGGATCATAATCAGTGCAGTTGCCATCAGGGATATTGTCGACTGAACCATCATCTTCGCCGGTTCCGTCGCCTCCGGAGTCGCCGTTATCTCCTGAATTGTCTCCATCGTCACTACCATCATCGCCGGAGTTGTCTCCTCCTGAGTTATCTCCACCATTATTGTCGTCACCTGTATCGCTGTTGTCGGGTGCAGGGGCAGGGGGCTGAGTGCGAAGTTGCTCTTTGCAGTCAGATTCGCCGTCGCCATCGCTGTCCAGGTCAGAGGCACACTGGATAAGGCTGGCAATACGTTTCTTCTGAAGATAAATGTGCTCGAGGCCGCCCTGGGCGATCGGGTCGTATTCTGCAAGCAGTAAACCTGAGCGGCTGTAAAAGAACTCCCTGCGTCTATCGGGATCGGTTTTCAGAAAACGATTGCCAGCTCCGTCGTACGCATACTTAGTATGGTTGTTATAGGTTTTAAGATGACCGTCGTGGCCGAATGAGTATCGGCGTTCGACGCCAATTGATGTGGTGTGGCCGTAATCGTCATAATTCACATCAGAGATTACGCCGTCTTTGTTAACACTGGACAGGCGCCAGTCAGCTGAGCTGTAAGCCAGGCTTAGATTTTGGGTGCCTCGATTGTTGCTGGTGATGTTGTGTGCGTAGTCGTATGCAAAGCTTTCTGTGGTTGAACCTCTTGCCGTGCTGATTAACTGGTCGTTCGAGTCGTATTGCATAACAAGGTCAGGGTAGGGGCCTGTGATACTGCTCATACTTTTCATGTTGCCTTTGGGGTCGAAGGCGTAGTCGAAGCTCATGACACCGGCGATGATTTGTGTATCTGGCCACAGTCGTTGTGCAGACTGCGTAAAGATCTGCTTTCTACCATTGCCATAGTTCACCCGTTTCAACATGCCATTGGGAAAATATTCGATGCGGGAAACGAAACCGCTCACGCTTCTCGGGCGCCCTAAGTCATCAGGCTTCAGGTTAATCCGGCGGCCACTTGGGTAGGTCAGATAGTTCAAGGCATCAATGGCATTGTATTCATATTGAGCAACGAAGCTGTTTCCGCCTTGAATTAGCAGAGTTTCTTTGGATAAGTTATTTCCAAGATCGTACTCATAGCGGCGAATGGAATCACCCTTGGTGACTTCTGTCATATTGCCGTATAGGTCGTATTGATAACTTTCGTCCGGGGTATCTTCGGGATAGTTAATGCTCTGGAGTCTTCCAAAACTATCGTATGTGTAGTTTATTGCGGGTTGGAAGCCTGTTTGTTTAGTTTTTACCTGGCCATCGTTGTAGTGGGTGTAACTGACATCGCCGTAGTCAGGATGGGTCTCCTTGATCAAAAACCGCTTGTTGTTGTAACTCAGGTTTCTGGTTTTTGAGCCTGTATAGGTGACATACTGATAGGAAATTGGCTGTAGTAGGTTATTCCGAGTGATCTTTAACAGCTGTCCACCTGGAATTTCAAATTGCTTCAGGGCTTTTTCACTCGGATTACCGAAGACATCAAAGTGTTGATATCTGATTCGATTGTTTTCATCCGTATGTTTTACTGAGTAGTTTGAATTGTACTCAAATCTTTGGGAGCTGCCGTCAGCATGGGTCATCTTTGTGGTACGGCCCAAGGCATCATATTCTGTTCTGGAGAATAAACTTTTTGAATTTGGCAGGTAATCTTGAACCTTGCGGCCTAATAGGTCATAGCTATAGCTCAGGGAAATACCTTCTGAGGTTTGATTGGTCAGGGAGCCCTGGGCGTCAAAGGTTTTTTGTTCTTTGAAGCGCCCTCGTTTGAGGGTGCGCCTAATTCCCGAGCGTGGATAGCTGTAACTGATTTTAATGTTGCTGTCATTTGAACGAGGCGTGTTGATATAGGTCAGACGCCCAAGATGGTCATAGCTATATCCAGTGGTTCGGTTGAGTTGGTCGGTAAACGACTCAACTTCTCCGAAACGATTCACTGAGAGCTTTACAGTTGAGGAATCGGGATAGGTGGTTTTTTCGGGTTGCCCGGCACTGTAGTTTGAATAGCGAGTAATCCTTCCTGCTGGATCTGTCTGGCTGCTTAGGTTGCCCCGTCCGTCATAGTGGTATTGAGTGATAACTCCGTAAGCGTCACTGCGGGAGAGATTTCCTTGAGAGGTGTAGGTGTTTTTAGTCGAACCAGGAATATTACTGATTCTGTTTTCCAGTGGAAGCCCCACAATCCAGCGTTGTAGATCATTCTTGTAGCTAAGGTAAGTGATCTTACTTTTGGAGCCTCTGGAATCGATTCGTTGAGGGTTTCCGTAGACATCAAAGTTTGAATAGGTTTCCCGGTAGAGATCTCCATTCAATGTGGTTTCACGTTGTCTGAGTACAGGGAATGAATACTCTTCCTGAACTTTTAAGCCTCTGCGTTGAACATTGTTTTGTTCTGAAATTTCAATTTCAGCCCAGTCGTATAAGTCACGTTGTAGAACATGAGAGCAGTTTCTGTCTCGGTATTGCACCTTCTCGGTGAGCGTTCCCACAAGGTAGATATAGGGACTTACACCGGAAAGCGTTGACTTGGTAATTGCCTGGTTTCCGATATGTGTGTATTTCTGGCAATAATAGGGCCCTACGATGGTCGTAACGTCTTGCTCCATATTGGAAGGAAAACTGCCCAGAACAGGGCGACCAGTTCCGGCGGGGGAGTAGCTGTAGGTCCAGTCAGCAGATTTGTTTCCCCAGCTCAGTTTCTTTCGGGTAACAACTGTCGTTTTTTCAAAGGTTGAACCATCGAATGCGACGGCACCGAAAGTGTATTCGGATTTTAGGCTAGTCGGAGAAGTCACTCCTGATATTGAGTAACGCCCTGCACCTGCAGAGGTTTTGTACTGATATTTCCAGCTACGCCCTTGTGGCGGCACGGCTTGACTCAAGAATACTTTGCCGTTGCCACTTGGGACGGACTTATACTGATACTTCACCGTGCGACCGTGAGCGGATATGCTCTTGAGCAAGGTTTTGCTGGAATTGAGTTTTTTGTAGTTGAATGTAACTCTTCGGCCGTCGTTGGCAGTAACCGATTCAATGACCTTGTAGTTGGTAATACGGCTTGTGTAGTTAATATTGATGCGGTTGCCGTAGGTATCTTCGATTCGCGTGACGAGATACGCAAACTGATTATCTTGTTGGAAATCAGTTATTCCCACCAGCCCCCAAAGGCTATAGGTGTACTTAGTGCCTTTTGAATCGTAGACTTCCAGGCCGCCGTTGCTGCGACAGCGGGCAATCCAGTTGTTGCGTCCGATTAAATCGTAGTGATCAATGCCAGGCTTGGCATCAACCAGGGAGATGCGCGAGCCATCAGCCAGTTCCAGTACTGGACTTTTCTCAAACGACACGTTATTGGTTCTGCAGGTCGCGCCGGTAATGGGTTTGTTGTTGTGGGTCCAAACCCGGCCCATATGAATATCCCAGCCGAGACCGGTGACCTTGCGTGCGCCTTTTAAATACGGTTGCCCAATTAAATTGGGGTCTCCAGCCAATGATCGATAAATTCGATTGATGTTAATATCGAAACCGTTACTACCGGGCAAATGAATATCCACATAGGATAAATTCAGTGAGCCACTGAAAGGATCGATTCGCTCCATTTGGGTTACTGCTTCTGAGCGATCCTGACTTTTTCCGGGAGCGGAATAGTAATCCGGAATTGGGTTGGACTGGGAAAGTTGAGGGCACAGTGCGACAAGGGTCGCCAGTAAAATACCGGTGAGGACTCGTTCCATGAAAAAACTCCAAGGCTACTTGAGGTTGGTGATAACCAAAATACGGTAATGCGGTGAGCATTCTTGCTGAATTGTTTTTGGAAAAGAAGGTGTCTTACAGGTAAATCATTCAGAGGTTTTAGGAACTTTTCTTGAGCTGAATGTTAAATTGGTTTTAAAGTATGAATTGATAATTCTTAATCATTCGGAGACGCCTAGTATCATAAAGAGCGTCGTAAGGGCATGCCGTCACATGCTAGGAATTAGGCTGAACTCAGCCCTGAAAATCATCGGTAAGACTTTTGATAGTGGCTGTGTTTTCTTGATAATTAACGCTGGCAAAAAATACTGTATTATAAGCTGTCTGACTTAGATGCTAACGAAGAAAGGCGATTCCATGAAATCCCCAACCCACCTAAATGCCCTCCGCGCCTTCGAAGCCACTGCCAGGTTGGGCAGTTTTAAGGCCGCTGCCGATGAGATTGGGGTAACGCCTGAGGCGGTAGGGCAGTTGGTGAGGACTTTGGAATCTTACTTGGATATTCAGCTGTTCCATCGCGGTCGTGGTGGTAAGCGTTTAACGCCGACTAAGGAAGCCCTGGAGGTTCTGCCGAGTTTGAGTGAGGCTTTTCGGAGCTTGGTGTCCATTACGGATACGTTGAAGGGTTTGTCACGTTCAAATGTGGTCACGCTCAGTTCTTCACCTTCGGTGATGGCGAAGTGGTTATTGCAGTTGCTACCGAGTTTTTTGAGCGAAAACCCGGAGTTGGATGTTCGTTTGGATATGACAGATCGAGTATTGGACGTGTCGGCTGGCGAAGCGGATATTGCTATTCGTTATGGGCAAGAAGTTAGTTCTGCCGGTCTAGATGTCATTGAACTGGTTCGCGACGAAAAGCTGTTTCCAGTTTGCTGTCCGCGTTTGCTGGAGGAACACCCGGAAGTTACCGGATTGGATGGGTTGCTGAGACAAACCTTGATTCGAGACGCTACCATGAAAAACCCGCGCTATCCCGGTTGGTCAGAGTGGTTTGAAAAAGCGGCTAATACGAACGGGAATGGTGAAAAGGTTAACAGAAAAAAGGTAAGCAATGCCAGGTTGGAAGCTGGTCACTATTTGGAAGTGAATGCTTCATTGGCAGCTATCGAAATGGCCAAAATGAGCCAAGGCGTTGCACTGGCTCGTGAGTATCTTGTTCGTAGCGAAATTGCCAACGGCAGTCTGGTGAATCTTTACCCGGACTGTGCGATTTCAACATCCTGGAATTATTATATTGTGACGCGCAAAGACTCTGGTGAAAATGTTGAACGATTTGCCCGTTGGCTCAAAGAGAATCTGAGCCAACATTTATAGGAGTGCAAATATATTTTTGCTTAATTCAGCAGGTCGTCCTTCCAGAATTTTGTTCCTTTAAGTGTGGCCTGCAGAGCAACGCCGGCTTTGGTGATTTGATAAACCCTGAATCCGCTAATGGATTTTTCGCCCCCGACCGCTCCGCCTTTATTGCTTGATTTTACGGCGGCATCCGCCTGGCCGCCGAATCCCCAGCCGCTGTTGATAAAGTCGTTCATGGCACTTTGGTTATCGAAGACGATCAATATGCGGAAGTCCTTTACGCCTACCCCCAGGCCGATGCCCACTTCACCCATTTTCATATAGGTTTTGGCTTTGCTCTTGCTATTCGTGACCACGCCGTAACCAGAGCCAAAGCTGGCCAGGATCAGATTAATGTTAGCGTTGCTGAAAACGGCATAGCCGGGTGACTCTGCGACCACCGCACGAAGGGAAGGGTTTTTACTGTACATTTCCTTCAGCACGCTGGATTCCATATCCAGAATGACTTTGCGTTGTTCGGGTTTGCTGAGTGAGGTGTGGCTTGCGCAAGCGGAAAGGACAAGGGCTGAAAACAGGAGCAATAAATTCTTCATGTCTTACTCTTCGGCAGAATAGTTTTCGAGAGTGTATCACCGGCTCAGTCCAAGATTTGTGTTGTGCCGCAAGCTTTATGGCATCCTTATATACGCGGGCTCAGGAGGGCATATCCACCGATGCGGCAACCTGCCGCCACATCACTTCAAATACTGCGTCTTTTGATGGTTTGCGCTTTCTGGAGAGGGCGTGTGAGATCACCTGAACGAGTGCCCCAAACATGGCGGCGCCCGCGAGATCGGCATCCACATGTGAGGGGAGTGTGCCCAGAGATTGTGCACGTTTGATGCCTTTGGCGGTGCGGGTAATAACGGCAGCAATTCGCTCGCGTTCTCGGCTGGCGACTTCCGGGGCTCGGGCGAACTGCCCGTGAATAACACGGGTAAAGGGCTCTTCGTACATAAAGTCGATGCCCATTTTCAGGCGAATTTTTTCGCTTTCCATCCAGTCCATGGATTTGTGCAGGTCCAGGGTAAAAATCTCTTTGTTTAGGCGGTCGTAGTAGTCATCGACAATTGCGGTCACTAAGCCATTTTTCGATCCAAAATAGCGATGTACCACACTGGCGACCACGTCGGCTTCTTTGGCAACGCGAGCAATTTCTATTTGTCCATCGAATTTCATGGCAACCGTTCTGGCCGCTTCCAGCAAGCGGTTGCGGGTTTCGATGCCTTTTTTTGTTTTGGGAGTAATGAGGCTATTCATGGATGGAATTATGCCATAAATGCTAAAAGTGATGTCACTTCACTTATTGACAGTGATCGAAAAAGCACAATAATGAAGTCACTTCATTTTTATGTGTGTGGATAGACGGAGAAATCATTGTGAATACGACGACATTTGAAAGCAGAGGGGAGATCGGCCTTATTCGCATCGATCATACCCCCAGAAATTCAGTCACTTTGGATTCGGCAGAGCAGTTTCTGACCGCGATCACTCAGGCAATGAATTCATCTTGCAAGGCGGTTGTGATTACGGGAACCGATGACAGCTTTTGTGCCGGGATGAATTTAAAGGAAGTGCCGAATTATACGCCGGAGCAACAGTGTCGCTTGCTGGAACTCGCCAATAAGAACATTTGTACTCTATACAGCTCGCCGAAACCGGTGATAGCCGCGGTTAATGGTCACGCCGTTGGTGCCGGCCTGACCATTGCGCTGGCCTGTGATTATCGAATTGCCGCGGATGGTGATCATTTTGCCTATGGCTTGACTGAGGCTCGTGCTGGAATCCCGTTTCCGGCTTGCCCGGCTGTTGCCGTGAGGGCAGAGCTGGCGCCTCAGGATGTGCGTTTTCTTACGCTCTACAGTAAGAATGTGAATGCCCGGCAAATCCACAGTAGACGAGTTGTCGACGAGATTGTGCCCCATGACCAGGTGCTTGAGCGGGCCATTGCGGTTGCCGAAGATATGGCGAGCATTCCGGCCGATTCCTACGCGGCGGTAAAAGGGCAGTTCCGCAATGATGCGATCCAAAAAATGAAGGACATTGTGGCTAACAACAGTGACCCAATGATGAGCAAGTGGGTCAGTGATAGCGGTATGGATGCGGCGGACTCCATGCTTAGCCAGAAACCGCAGGCATAGCAATTTTTAAACAAAGAATATCTTCGTTTCAATCGAAGATATTCCCATTTGTTGCCTTTGGTTTTCAGCAATAAACTGGATTTCACCTAGTTTGTTCAATGTTTTAAGAAGAGTTTTTCTTCTTATCGATCTCAATAGGAGAAATACCATGAAAGCCATTGTTATGGATCGTTTCGGCGACGCTGATGTTTTGGAAACCCGTACTGTAGATACCCCAAGACCCAGGGCGGGGGAGTTGTTGATTCGCATCGAGGCGGCAGGCCTCAACCGTCTGGACCATTATATTCGTGAGGGCAGTGTGACGCCGGATTTGCCGTTCCCCTTTATTTTGGGGTCGGATGCGGTTGGTACGGTCGCTGAGTTGGGCGAAGGCGTTAGCGGTTTTGAAGTAGGGGATCGCGTGATTCCCATGCCGGGCTACCCGACGGATGCCAATGACGACGGTGGTGAGGTGATGTCGGCCTCTCCGAGCTATGCCATTCGAGGCATTGCTGAAAATGGTTCCTACGCGGAATACATGACGGTGCCCGCGCGCTGGACTCTAAAAGACAATACTGGATTGCCTGCTGTTGAAGTGGCAACTTTGCCGATGCCTCTGGTTACCGCTGTGCGTGCGGTCAAAACCGTTGGTGAAGTCAAAGCGGGTGATAAAGTGCTAATTCATGCCGGTGCCTCGGGTACAGGTTCCACCATGATTCAGGTCGCGAAAGCCCTGGGTGCTGAAGTTGCGGTGACGTTACGCAGTGAATCCAAAACAGAGTTTGTAAAAAGTCTGGGCGCAGATTTAGTGGTGTTGAGTTCGGCGTCCGATTATGTGCAGCAAATTCAGGAATGGTCCGGTGGTGGTGCCGATGTGGTGATCGATAATCTGGGTGGTCCGAGTCTGGCGCAGTCTTTGGAAATGAGTAAGCCACTTGGCGTTGTGGTGTTGATGGGCAATGTGCTTGGCTTGGAATCCAGCCTTCAAGTTCGTTCGGTATTTTTCCCACAACGCCAAATCCGCGGAACGCTGATGGGGGATGTTGCCGATCTGGAATGGGGACTTGAGCAGGTGCGCCTTGGGAGCATCAAGCCTTCGCTGGATCGTACTTTCACTCTGGAAGAGGCGGTTGAAGCGCACGCTATGCTGGCCAAGGGAGATGCGGCCGGCAATCTGGTTTTTGATATTCAGTAGTCCAATGAAGAAGGAAATCATACTTCCAAAAGCGCCGGCACCGGTCGGCGCATACAAAGCCGTTGTTGTTCGCCAGGGGATTGGATTTGTATCAGGTCAATTCCCAATGCTCGATGACGATTTGTTTTTTCTCGGAAAGGTTGGTGCAGAGTTGACGGTTGAGCAAGCGCAGGAAGCGACTGCGATTGCCGCTAAAAATGTGCTGGCGCAAATTCGAGATGTTACCGAGAATTTTAAGACTCTGGATGGACTGCTGCGTTTGGATGGCTATGTTGCCAGTGCTGCGGACTTCTTTAATCAACCGACTGTGCTCGATGCGGCTTCTGAGATATTTAGCGAATGCCTCGGTGAAAAAGGCCATCACGCTCGTGCCGCATTTTCAGTCTCACAGCTTTCTATGGATTCCCCGGTGGAATTGTGTGTGAGTTTTACAACGCGCAGTTGCTTGTGATTAGGAAGCATAGAACCCCTTAATTTACGCTCAATTGGCCTTTTAGCCTGTTTGCCCCATTTCTTGAATCTTCTCTTGGCGATAGCTTTTCCTTGAATTGATATGTTTGAGGAAGCGCTATGAGTAGAATGTTGTTTGTTATTTTTTGCATTTTCCTGGTCTTTTCTGGTCCAGGTGCCCAGGCGAAAGATAGAAAGCCTGTGTTAAATGTGAATTTGTCAGCCAAAACAGTTATTAAAGGAGACTATATTCTAATTAATTGGTCTGCTAAACAGGCAAAAAGAAAGATAATTGTTAGGGGAGATAAGTTTAAGCGAAAGTTTAAAGGTAAGAAGGTGTCGAAGGGTGTTTTTAGGGGGATAGCTAAGCTGTACCCTAAGAAGAGCGGAACTTATCATGTATCAGCTAGGAACATATATGGTGTTGCTACAAGAAGTTTCGATATTTCGGTGGTTGATGAAGACTATGAATCTCCTTCGGCCCCTGTTTTTGATAGCAGAATGGTGACGGGAAATTCAGTGGCTTTGTCTTGGTTCCCGAGTGAAGATAATGTTTCTCATGCAGATAATATAAGTTACTTACTGTATCTTTTTGAGGATGGTGAAAATATTAATTTTGATATGGAAGAGAATTACAGATACGAAGGAGAAGTTAGATCCTATCTTGAAGGGCTTCCGGAAAATAAAAATTTTAATGTTTACATATTGTCCGAAGATGAGTTTGGGAATCGCTCTAACCCAGTAGGTCCTATAAAGGTGGAAACTGGTTGGGAAAAAGACGCTGTAACTATAGATGAATCTGAAACGGTATACAATTTGACTCAAATGGGGGTCGACCATGAGATAGATGGTAACACGGTATATATTGATTTTTCTGATTTGAAAGTTGAGCCTATGGTGGGGGACTATCTAATTAGTTATTCTGAATATGAAATTTACTATCTGAAAATTACGGAGGTTTTAGTCGATAGTGGGAGATATGAAATTTTCACTGAGAACGTTTCTCCATTTGAGTTCTTGACGCCCGGAAGAATTTCGATTGGTTTCTTGTATGAAGTTAAAGATAATTCATTTCATTCAAATAGATCGCGTCAAGATAGATCCGTAGGGGGTAGTCCATTGAAATTTAATTTTGATGACAAGTTTGATTTTTCAAGTGGCCTTTAAGTGTTTCGGGAAAAATTAGGGCTGTTGTAAAAATAAACATGATTCATGCCCCACCTTTGTTTAAAATCCATGCGCAGGCACCTATCGACATATCGGGGGAGTTAAATGTAGACCATTCCGTTTCAGGAAAAAATTTAGATATAAATTACTCGCCTAAATCAAAAGTTTACGAAGGAAAGCCTCGTGTGGTTGTTGCGGGAAGGATTGCGTTTATTGCTAACCCTGAAGGAGAGTTTTCATGGGGTGTAAAAGCGAGTATTGGTGCTGGTGTGGGTGCAAGGATAAGGTATCAATTTGGAGGTTTGGTTGATGAGAAATTTGTGAATGATCATCTAGGGCCCCGCGTTGTTTCGCATAGTAAGATATTGAAAAAACAAGCGGACTACAGTCTTGTTGGGCTTGGAAAGATTGATGGGAAACTAAACCTTAACTCAAAAATTGGGGTGCGAGTTTGGGGTGTAGGGTCTCTCACTCTAGGGCCAGATTTGGAAGTGTTCAAGAATATAGATGTTGAAACAGTGCCGGAGTATGCTCTTTTTAGAGATTACTATGGAAGCAACAGGTTTCAATTAAAAGAATTCAGTTCTGGGGTAAAGGGGTTCTTGGGTTACAAAGCGAAGGTGAAGTTTCCGTTTATTGATGAATTGCCTATAAGTGATCGTTTTGAGCTGTCAAAAGTAAATTTCTACAAACTGCCTCAGTTGGATGTGGGTGTTGATAACAAATGCACCGACATTAAATATTCACTAGATGGGAAAATTGAGGAGAACTCTATCGGTTGGGTTGGGCTTACAGGTGGCAGGAAAATTAGGTTTGGCCCATCTGGAAGTAGGCATTGGACTTTCCCGGCTGATTCTACGATTACCCACGTCATGGCTTCAGCCTATGGAGAGCTGGGGCCAGTAAGTAAAAGGCATATAGTCCGTAATGTTGTGCCTCAAGAGGGGAACTTTGTATATGTTGCTGATGCCTGGGGAACACGATATCAAGCGAAAACGCCTGATGCCCTTTGTCGAAAAATTGGAGCTGCCGAGATTTCAGACGAGTGGGTACTTATGAGTACGGGTGATTGGGCATGTTACTGGGCATTTGGTGGTAGTCCTGATGACGACTTGGATGGGCGAGTTTACTATGGCCGAGAAAGAGTTTGTTTGTAACATGATGGTTATTTTTCAATTTAGGGTACCACCAATAACAATCTATTGGGCTTTTCTCTAGGCATCCGGCTCACGTAACTTCCGAAAGGTAGAAGGCGTCTGCCCGGTAGTGCGTCTGAACTGTCGAGTGAAGGCGCTCTGGTCGCCATAGCCGCAATCCATGGCAATGTCCGCAATGGGTTGGTCGCTGTTGAGCAGCAGGCGGCTGGCGTGATCGATCCGAATTTTGAGTAGCCACTGACCGGTGGGGAGGTCGTAGAGTTTCTTCATGCGGCGGTCGAGTTGATAGATTGACATGCCGGCGACATCGGCCAGCTCTTGCAGGCTGGGAGGGTTGGCGATGCGTTCCTGGGCGTAGTCGACTACCTCGGAGATGCGGTCGAAATCCTCGCTGGTGACGTCCGGCAATTTCAGGTCTCGGGATACGCCGACAAGGCCGACAACTTCCTTGTCTTTGCCCAGCAGAGGGCGCTTGCCCGTCAGGCACCAGCCAACTTCGCGGTTCTGATAGACGTGCAATTCCAGTTCGTCGACGAGGTGCTGGCCGGATTGCAGTACCTTTTGGTCCTGCTCTTCATAACCTTTGCCCAGATGGCTGCCCAATATTTCAGAGGGGCTGCAGCCAATCAGCTCGTCCTTGCTTTTTCGGCCACTTCGCTCCACAAGGGTTTGGTTAACGCTGACATAACAACCGGCTCTATTTTTGACAAAAAATACAACATTGGGGATCAGGTCGAACATTTCCTCAGCGGGGAAGGGTTCCGCTAATTTTGCGTACAGTTGGCTTGCGGGGCTAGTATCACTCATATTTAAATTGTGCCAAAAATCAAGTTTGTATTATAGTCATGGTAAAGACAGGATTGGGAGGAATTTATAGCATACGCATATCTTCTGCCCATAGTGAACCTTAAAAGAGAGAATTCTATGTCTGCTATGCAATCTGTATTTACCGGCTGTATTCCAGCCCTAATGACCCCTTGTGATGCCCAGGGCACTCCGGATTTTGCCGCGTTGGCGCGTAAAGGCAAGGAGTTGATTGAGGCCGGTATGAGCGCAGTGGTCTACTGCGGTTCTATGGGCGATTGGCCTTTGCTCAGCGATGAGCAGCGTATGCAAGGCGTTGAAGCTCTGGTTGAGGCGGGTGTGCCCACTATCGTAGGTACCGGAGCCCAAAGCCCGATGCGTGCGGTTGCGTTGGCGGCTCATGCTGAAAAGGTTGGGGCAGCGGGTTTGATGGTGATTCCACGTGTTCTGTCTCGTGGTATTTCACCGACCGCTCAGCGCGCTCACTTTGCGGCGATTTTGGAGGCGGCGCCGACATTGCCTTCTGTTATCTACAACAGCCCGTACTACGGTTATGAAACCAAGGCGGATTTGTTCTTCGATTTGCGCAAGGATCACAACAATCTGGTGGGCTTTAAAGAATTTGGCGGTGCTGATTCTCTAAGCTATGCGGCTGAGCACATCACCAGTGGTGACGCCGACCTGACGCTGATGGTAGGTGTGGACACCCAGGTGGTTCACGGCTTTGTTCGTTGTGGCGCTGGCGGTGCGATTACCGGTGTGGGTAATGCTTTCCCGAAAGAAGTGTTGCGCCTGGTTGAGCTGTCCGAGCAGGCGGCCAAAGGGGATGCGACCGCTTATCGTCTGGCGAACGAGCTGAATGATGCCATGGCGGTATTGTCGAAGATCGATGAGGGCACCGATCTGGTCTTGTTCTACAAGCATCTGATGGTCTTGGAGGGCAATTCTGAATATGAGCACCAGCTCAACCCAAGCGATCGTTTGAGTGTCAGCCAGAAAGCCTTTTTGGAAGAGCAATGGCAGCAGTTCCGCAATTGGTGGGCCAGCTGGCCAGGTGCCAACTAAGGGCTGTTCCTCAAAATAGAGGCCGCACCTCGAAAAACGCCAGGCTCATGCCTGGCGTTTTTGTTTGTGAGCTTGTACCTCTTTATACTCTTATTTCTCTTCTCTTCTCTTCTCTTCTCTTCTCTTCTCTTCTCTTTGCTTTCCTTCTTGCCGCAAGCCCTTAGTTCTTCATTTCCGTTTTTGCTTCTCTTCTGGTTTCTTTATTTACTAGTCTCTTTGGCCAGTTAGAAAAGTGTCACTGTTTTGAGCCTTAAGCTGGGCCTTATCGATTTTTAAGTACAGATAGGCGCACCTTTGAAACGTGTTGAAATATCTTGATACGTGTTGATACAAATGCGGAAAAAATGAACGGAATATGATTGTTTTATGACAAATTTTTAATGGTTCTTCTGTCGCTTTATTTTTCATTTTTTATTTTTTCATTTCGTGTCCCAAGCTACGGGATTGCTTTTTAAGTTTTGTATCCGTTTGTATGTGATTAGTGGTTCTGTTGTGAGGATCGGCTGTACACTTCGCCTGTCAAGATAGTGTAATAATTCCCATGCTAGAGTCATGTGCTGGCGCATTTAAAAGCTGGCTTGGCTGAATTGGGTCGATGGGAATTCGAAAGATCGAAGTTTGGAAGGGCAATGGATAGATTTTTGCAACGTGCGCAAGAGCAACACTTTAACTCGGGCTATTCTCTGCTTGGTTTGCTTCTGCTGGTATTCATTGCCTATTCGAGTCAGGCCGTTTTTCAGGCGTTTAATGCTGATGATATTATTCAGTCTCAGTATCCTTCTGATGCGCTGACGTTTTTGGCCCAGGGGCGTTGGGGCTATTATCTCATTTATGCAAAGTTGCAACAGGCTTTGCCTTCACCGGTTATTAGTACTTTCTTTGGCGCTTGTCTGTTGATTGGTACCGCTTATCTGGCCGCAAGCCTTTTGGGTTTTAAAAAGCAATACCAGTTGTACTTTTTTGTCTTGATTGGAAGCGTTTCACTTTATTACGGCAAGCTATTTTCTTTTGACAGTACGCGCTTGGCTTACCCTCTGGGTAACTTTTTTGCGGTACTGGGTCTGTATGCGTTCATACGAGGCGAGCGCTCGTTGATGTTGCTCGGTTTGTTGTCGATGTCGATTGCCCCGGCGTTTTATCCCGCTTCGACAGAATTGGCTGCGACAATATTTCTGGCGATGTTTCTTGTATCCTTGTCTACGGATTTTGAAACGGTATCGCTTAAACGGTTGCTGCTGGCGGGCGGTGCACTGCTGGTGTCCTTGATTTTCTATCTGCTAATCACAAAAGGCTTGTACCGTGTCACCGGGTGGGTAATGGGTTCCCGGGCGGATATTGATTTGTTCGCGATATTTTCACGTTACGGTGAAGTGTTGTGTTTATTCACCGAACATTCCTGGCCTTTTTATTCTTTTGAGCAATGTCAGAAACCTCAGTTTGTCGGGCAGGTGGGCACGTTTGAAAAAGTCGGAATGGCCGCTGTCTTCCTGGTCTTCAATATTGTTTTTATCCGAAAGTATTGGCAACAATCCCAGTTGTCGTATGTCGCTGTGTTTCTCGTGCTTCAGTTTTTGATGTTATTGGCGCCGTTCGCGTTGATTTTCGCCAGTAAGAATTCGGCATTTCCTATTCGTTCTCTTTATAGCGTGCCCTATATCTACGGGTTTTATCTGGTGGCTTTACTGGGCGAATTGCTGCGCCATAAAAAGCGATCACTGAATATTGCAGCTGTGCTGTTTATGTTAATGGCCTGTGGTTGGGTCTTGGGCGCGATGATCGACATTTCCAATAAATCCTTTCGAGATTACAAAAGCAGCCAGCGCAATCTATTCGCCGTGAATCGGGTCATTCTCGATATTGAACGAGTTCTCAGTGCAGAGGGCCGGGGGCGGGAGACCTATGTGCCGATGGTCATTGTGAACGACAAGCCCAGAATCGGTGGTGTTTTGCATATCCCCTGGTCGCGTGAGCGGGTATACCATCTGCTTGACCCGAGGTATCAGGCCGCCTCCGGTGCGGAACGAAAACGCGTATTGAAAGCGATTTCTGATAAGCCGGTTTGGCCGGCAGAAGGCTCTATTTATATGGATCAAAATACTTTGGTGGTGGTGATCAGTCGATGAGCAAACAACAACTCATTTCAATCGTAGCGCCGGCTTATAACGAAGAAGAAGTTCTGCCTGAGTTTGTAAAGCGTACAACAGCTGTGCTGGAGTCCATGAGCGATTACGATTATGAAATCGTATTGGTCAACGATGGCAGCAAGGACCGAACACTTGAGGTGATCAAACAGCTGAAACTCAGCTTTCCAAAGATCACCCTGGTGAACTTGAGCCGAAACTTTGGAAAGGAAATCGCCATGACTGCAGGTCTGGCCGAATCCAAAGGTGATGCTTTGATTGTGATCGATACGGATCTGCAAGACCCGCCAGAGTTGATTCCCGAACTGGTGGCGAAGTGGCAGGAAGGCTTCGACATGGTCTACGCGAAACGCAAGACCCGGGAAGGTGAGAGTTGGTTGAAGAAAGCCACGGCCGCCGCGTTTTATAAATTTATGCAAAACATTGGCAGCACGCCGATTCCACCCAATGTCGGTGATTTTCGTTTGATCAGCCGTCGTGTGACGGATGCCTTATTGCAACTTCCCGAAAAGCATCGCTTTATGAAAGGCTTGTTTGCCTGGGTAGGTTATCCGCAAACTGAAGTGCTTTACGATCGTGACGCCCGCTTTGCGGGTGATACCAAATGGAATTACTGGAAGCTTTGGAATTTTGCCCTTGAGGGGCTAACCTCATTTACCATTGCTCCTTTAAAGATTGCCAGTTATATTGGCCTGGCAACTGCATTATCGGCTTTCCTTTATGGTTTGTTTATCCTGGTCAAAGCCTTGATCTGGGGTGACGACGTTCAGGGTTTTCCTACCATCATGATCTCGATGTTGTTTCTGGGTGGTGTGCAGTTATTGGTATTGGGTGTGATCGGCGAATACCTTGGGCGAGCTTTCAATGAAGTCAAGCAACGTCCCTTGTATTTTATCGAGTCGGTAGATGAGGCCCGGTGTGAAAAGCAAGTAGAACACGTTGAGAATGAGGCCTTGGGTGAGTCAAGCAAAAGCAAGCCTGAAGAGCGAGCTGCTTAGGATTATCAAATTCTCCCTTGTGGGAGGTGCAAATACTGCGCTGGACTATCTGGTTTTTTTAGCCTGTTTTTATTGGCTGTCGTTTCCTATATTGCTGGCTAACTTTTTTGCCTTCTGTGTGGCGGTCTGTTTGAGTTTCTATTTGAACTCACGGTTTACCTTTGCTGATATGTCTTCGGGCGGAAACGCTGGCAAGTTGGCCAAGTTCTTTCTGGTGGCCTGTACGGCTTTTGTGGCAGCAACTGTGGCAGTGGTTTACCTTTCTGCATTTATGCCAGTGTATCTGGCAAAGATTGCATCAATCGTCGTCTCCTTGGCCTTGAATTACGGTCTGTCACGTTTATTGGTCTTTAAGTCTACATAGCCAAAATCCAGGTGTTGTCTGGCCAGGTTTTCCAGAACATGGTAAAAGGGAGTTGAGTCTGCTTACCTTGCCGGCTGAACAGGAACCCGCTGGATTAAATGCCCAATGAACCCCAAACTTTCTACTTTTTTAAATGAACACCCCGAACTTAGTCTTGCCATTGAGGTGAGTGTATCCGCTCAGTGTTGTGAGCTTTATCATCGCGACGGTGAGTTGCTGCGTCGCTATCCGGTATCCACGGCGGCTGCGGGCGTGAATTCGAAGGAGGGCAGCTATGGTACGCCCCCGGGGTTGCATCAAGTCGCTGAGCGCATCGGTGAAGGGGTTGAGAAGGGCATGTGCTTTGTGGGGCGAGTGCCCACAGGCGAGTTAGCCGATATTGAAGGGCTGGCCCCCAATTGTCGAACCGAGGGTGATTTTATTCTCAGCCGTATCCTGTGGTTGAAAGGCCTGGAGCCGGGGCTTAATCAAGGTGAGGGCATCGATTCCCGGCAACGCTATATTTATTTTCACGGTACGAATGAAGAGTACCTGATCGGTGAAGCGGCTTCCCACGGCTGTATTCGTATGAAAAACGATGATGTGATTGATTTGTTTGATAGGGTTGCGGTGGGGACGCCGGTTTATATTGCCCCGTAACTGAAAAAGGCGCTCACAGGAGCGCCTTTTTCAGTTTGAGTGTTCTGACCTTGTTACTTCATTGATTAAGCCGCTGGAGCGATATAGAGCGTAGACTTCTTTTCAGATTTCTCGGTGTTAGTCCCGCCTTGGTTTTTATCCGAATACTGGGCTTTTTTACGGCGCATCAGTTCGGCGATCACGTCTTCGTTTTCACGGGTTTGAATAAAGTAGCTGCTACTTTCCAATTGAATCAATAAGCCTTTGCTGAATAAGCCCCAGTGGAAAATACGGCAGGGGAAGGCTTTCCAGCTGAACATTACCTGGAATAGATGTTTTTCCTGTGCATCTCGAATTTCTTCATAGGCATAAATGCTACTTCTATAGCTTAAGCATTTCACACGCCAGTGATCCGGTGCCAGGATCAGCTTTCTCGGAATTCGTGCGGGAATATTCAAAATGACAATCGTTGCCAGTGCAGCCAGAAGCATATCCCAGGCGGTATTAAGCCAGAAGGAGTCAATACTGGAGACAATGTGCAACTGAATATATTGCGCACTTACGGCCATGGCCTGGATTAACAGGAAACTGATGCAAATAAAAGCGATACAGCCCAGAATGCTTACGACCGGTCCATATAAGACTTTGCGGACATAGAGGTGTTGGTGGAGATCCAGTGGGCTGATCAGGAATCTTCTTCCCAGGCTGAAGCTCAGTAAAATGATCGCGATCATGATGCCCATATTCGCCAACGGCCAGATTGGGCTGGGTCGCAAGGTGCGAGTAATGCTGAGGTCGTTTTGAATATTACTTTGCATCCAGCTCGCCAGTTCTTCCTGAGTGGCATCCTTGGCGAACTGATAGAGGTCAGGAATGGAATCACCCATCAGGTTTCTATCGTAAAAAATAGAGGAAACCCAGCCACTGATGCTCCAGGGGGTATGGTGATCCAGCAATAGGGCATCCAGAACTTTTTTGCGCAGGGTTTCAAATTGCTCGGCAGGCATCGTACCTTCACGCAATTGTTGGTAAATTTTTTCGATATATGCAAAGGCTTCTTCTTCAAAGCCCGGATCAAAATTGCCGTTGCTGATTAGCCGGCCATGACCTTGAACAATATGAAAGCTAACATCAACACCATAAGTGGCTTGACGATTTTTTCTGAGTTCAGTGTTTAAATCGTTGTAGAGCAGAGTGCGCAAAAGCCAGAGCCACTGCACATCGTTACGGTCCATGTCGGGGATGTAATGGCGCAGCTCATGAACATGACCTCGGCGGCTTGAAAAGTTAAACTGGCGACGTTCTCCAAAATTGGGTTTGGCGGCAGCATAGGTTTGAATGTGTTCACCGTGAGGCTCAATGCTGGCAAAGTGCTTGTCGACATAGGCTTTAACTTTATCGCGTGGGAAATTTCCGGCCAGCATAATGGTCATATTTTGCGGGCCGTAGTAGCGGTCGTAAAACGCCTGAATGTCTTTGGTTTCAGTAGCTCTCACATCGTCCCAGGTGCCGATCAGACGCTGATGGGGAATCTCAAGGCCCAGCATCTGGGTCCATTCATCTTTCTGGCGGGACCATTCCGGATTAATAAACCAGCGATTGATGATCTCCAGTGGGGTTTCGGGTTTTAAGTCGCGCTCCAGAATCACAGCGCGGCGCTCTTCCTTCACGTGCTCTTCAATAAACTGGTGGTCAAACAGCAGCTGGCCAAACCAGTCGATACCAAACTCCCATTCGTGGTCAGGTAGCTCCAGCCAGTAGTCGGTACGTTTAACGGTGGTGCTGGCGTTGTTTTGTCCGCCGCGATCGTCCACCAGTTTTTCAAATTCGGCCTTGTTGTAGCCTTTGGAGCCGGTGAACAACATGTGTTCGGTGAAGTGGGCCAGTCCGGTTCGGTTTTCCGGATCGTGCCAGCCACCAACGGGCAAAGTCATGCGGAAAGTAACAATCTCGGATTTTGGCATGGCCTTGAAATAAACCTGCAGACCATTGGGGTAGCGCCAGCTTTCAATATTGGCGAAAGGACTCTCTACATTTTCATGGCTGCTCACAAGCGTCTGGGGTTCGTTTGATTCGGTGTCAGGACCCAGAGCGCCAGCATCGGCAAACAGCTGCGGGCTGACCAGCAGCAATAGGGCAAACAAGCCTCTGGCCATAAGGCTGAGCAGGCGTTTGTGAACTGGACTATGGCTAGAGCTATTGGGATGCATATCCTTATAAAACCTTAATTCGACTTCCGCTTTATCTGCGTATTGGCGCTATTTATTGATTTATCAGATCTATCTTGGGCCAATAGTTGCAAATCTAACCGCCAAAAGCTCTAAGACTAAAGTGCTAGCTTGGGCTTGGCTACGACCCTTGGTCGAATTTACCCTGCCATTGTTTAATAAGTGTACAGTTAAAGTTTAAATGCGGAGCCTTTATTGCCGGCAAGCTTTTTCAGGTCAGCGCTGAGTTTGTCGACGTATTGTTGATAAGGGCGGCTTTGTTCCTTGCCATTGGGAAGGTTTTCGAGGCATTGCACCATCACTTGATAGGCTTCGACGATCAGGCGTTTATCCTGACTGTCTTTGTGGAAATTTTTCAGGAGCAAGGCCGCTTGTTTGTGATCACCCATTTCGTATAGGTGCTCGGCGAGTTGCAGACGCAGATTCATTTTTTGTGGACGATAGTCCGGAATCAGCGTTTTAATTTGCTGAAAACGACTGCCAATTTTGTAATGTTGCTCGGTGGCAAAAAGTTGGGCGAAGTAATCTTCGGTGAATTTTGCCAGAGCCTTAAGGTCTTTGGTTTCCAGCAGCAGATTCAATAAACGGTCGGCCAGTTCGCGGTCTTTGGGTGTCCGGGCCAGCTGAGCCTGCATTAGGTGGCTGGCGCCCTGATAATCACCGTCTTTCAGCAGCATACCCAATTTGGCATTCAGGCGTTGCTGATCACTGCGCTGGTTCTTTTTATCATCCTGTTCGTGGGCAACGATGCCGAGCTTATCTTGATATTGAAAAACCACATAGCCCATTAGATGAAACATCACCACAGAATAGTAATTGGAGATCAGGGTTGAGCTGAGTTGCCCAATGGTTGAAAACTGTTCGCCAATCATCCAGTGAATGACACCCACGGAGCTCATCATCATGAACAGCAATATCAGCAGAATAAAATACGCTGGCCCGATCGCACCCATCAATTCCAATTGGCGGCCGGGGTTGATCGCTTGACTGAAATCTTTATTGATCGCCAGAATCATAAATGCAGCGGGCAGGGCAGCAGTGATAAAAATCATCCAGAGGATGGCAATGGTGGCTCCCGCAAAATGAGCCAGTACGATGGTGCTACCAATCGAAAGCACAAGCAGGCCGACAATCTGTAAAAGAATCTGCAGACCTCCACTGGTCGCTTTGCTGATATCGGGGGCGGTCATATTGCCATGTGCGGTTTGTTCAAGGCAGAAGAAACAGTACTTATAGAGGAAGGCGAGTGCGATCAGGCTGACAAAGGGCACGTATAGACCGATCAGGCTAATAACCGCCGTAATAATCAATGCGGTGATCGATTCTTTTCCGAGGGCGTATTGAAATGCTTTGCCAATTCGTCGCCAAAAAGGCTCCGCCGTATGAGCAGAGCCGAGTGAAACCATGGGGCTTTTGCAAAGAAAGCATTGGGCCGAATTCTCATCAAAGCTGTCACTGTCATTGGTGCAACTGCGACAAGCATGATAGTGGCATTGCTCACAATAAAAGGTGGCGGGCTCGCTTGGGTGGTATCGACAATAACTCATAAGCTGCGCTGCAATTGCTGTTCAAGGGCTTGTTCAAACTTTTGGGCCTTGCCCGGGTTTTCACAGTTGCGATAAAACACCGCCAGGCGCCCCAGCAGTTTGGCCAGCATGGGTTCCTTGCTTTCGTTTTTAAATAACTCAATGGCGATGAGTTCGGCGTTGTCGTTGTAGCCGGCGTCGAGTAGACGCATAGCAAACTGGCTGCGGGACAGCTCGTCAATTTGATCGCGCTCTTTTTCGCTGAGGCGCTTCCAGAGGGTCAACTGGCGAACGAGTAGTTCCTGATCCCGTTGGCTGCGTTTTAAATAATCGATATTGGCCGTCAACCAGGCCGGATCTTTATTCAATGACATCAGGTTGATGGCAATGAAATCACTTTCGATACAAGCGCCGTATTCTTTCTGATGTTCGATAATGGCTTTGTGTGCGGCACGGAACTGAATGGCTTCAATTTTTTGCAGCACGTTTTGCAGACTTTCCCGGCGCGGGTCCTGTCCCGGGTCTTCTTCCAGAAACTCTTCGTCGATACTTTCAGGTCGCTGCCACTGAACCAGTGCCAGCAGAGCGGCACCGCAGATAAAGCCCCCAACATGGGCCATATAAGCGACTTGACTGTCGTCGGAGAAAAAGTACTGCGCTAGTTCTTTAGCGATATAGAGTGGCAGAATAAACAGGGCCGCCGCGCGGAAATAGCCAATAAAGATCAGAATCCAATAAAAGAACTCGATTTTTTTCAGGCGAAACAGCATGAGGTACATGGCCATCACACCGGAGATGGCCCCTGAAGCGCCAACCAAAGGTATGCCACCTCGACTGGAGGCGACTTCAATCCCACTGTAAATCAAGCCTGCACCAACACCGCTGGCAATATAAAGCAATAGAAAGCGCAGAGGGCCAATGGCCGCTTCCACGGCAAAGCCACAGATAAACAGGAACAGCATATTGCCAACCAGATGCATAATGTCGCCATGCAAGAACTGATGGCTGAACACGGTAATCAGGCTGCTGTGTTGGGGAATCAGTCCAAGTTCAATGCTGCTGATGCCGGCAATATTACGCTCTATGTTTGGGCGTACTTGATCCCAGCTGGCCAGCTTGTCCTTTGGTATCCATTGATGACGTTCTTTGCTGAGATAGGCGAGGAAATCCCGGTCTAATAATATTACCTGGCTAAGGGAGCTGGGATCGTTGTCGAATTGATTGCTAAGTTGATCATACAGTTCCGGGTCACCTTGCAGGATGCCATTCTGCTTGCGGTAGTTCAGATAGGCTGCTGCTTCAAACTGGGCAAATTCATTGCTCTCGTAAAGTTCATAGGCGCGCAGGTATTTGCCGTGATCGCCGCTTTGGTAAAAGGCGAAGATGGCAATGTTGATCAGGATAAGTGCAATAACGGCTATAGGGGGGCGACGCCAATCAATCGGTTTCTCGGTTGGGATTATTATCATGGCTCTTTTGCTGTGTCCGTCATGGCAAAAGCGCTAGCTTAGCAAGCCATTGCCTAAGAAACAAAGCGCAATCATACGCTCTGTTAAAAGGAGCGCATTTGGGGAATTGACGAAGTTGCGGAAAGGCTCGAAATCTTTGAAGGATGAATCAGTTTTAGGAAATAAAAAGAGGTCCATACAGAGCAGGTATTGTTTAGGAAATACCTGCTGAGTGCGAAGGGGGCTGTTACATCCTTGTTCCTCTATTAAATAGCGTGAGACTTCTGGTCGTGTGAGACAGAATTAAAAATCATCGAAGCCGGTAAAGCTTTCGGGTTCAATCGAAGCGAGGGGATTCCCACCGTCCATGGGAACCAGAACTTCATCGCCGACATAGCTGTCTTCCTGGCTCATTTCATAACCGGCGGCGGCATCTTCTGGTGCTTCCGCTGGCCCAATAGTCAGTTGCTGCCAGGAATCCATGTCGTATTCACCCAGACCGCCATCGGCGTATTGTATTTCGATGGTTGCCGCATGTTCATCAATGGCTACCACTTCAAAAATCTGTCCCAAGGCTAGGTCGTTGTACCAATCACCAATGATTGGGAGTTGATTTGCCATTGCGTATTACCTCCAAACGTACATATTTCTTGCGATTGCTAAAGGCTACAGATAACGGGGCTTTGCTCGATCAAATTTTCATTGCTTGATGCGCAAAATACCACGGTGGGGCGGCTTGTACAGTGTTTGAGGTCATGACTTTAAGCGCCATAATTTGATCTTAATCATGGCATTCGTGATGGCCCCCGCTAATTGATTCATTTTGTTGAAGTTTTAATTGTGGGAAAAAATCGGGCCAAAGTTGTTTAAACATTAACGTTCTATACAGGATTCTGTACATAATAAGATTGTCTAAAAAATAGACGTTTTGCTTCGTAAAGGTGCAGGGAAAACCCAGTTTTGTACATGCTCACAAGGCTTTTCCTGAGCATTGCTGAGCCCTTGACAAGCACTGGGCAGCTCAGTATTTTCAGCTCCTTGTCTGTAGAAAAACTGGAAAGGCTGAATGGCCCAAAAAGAAACCGTAGAACGTATTCTCGATGCCGCGAGCGTTCTATTTGCCGAGCGGGGCTATGCGGAGACCTCTCTGCGCACAATAACAACAGCCGCTGGCGTAAATCTGGCTTCAGTGAATTATCATTTTGGTTCTAAAAAGGCACTGATCCAGGCGGTCTTTGCACGCATTCTGGATCCCTTTTGCAAGCAGTTGGCCAGCAATCTTGATCGCCTACAGGGCAGTGATCAGGTTGAGGTTGAAGCGATGTTTCGCTGCCTGTTCAGTACGCTGATGGAAACTGTTGCCGCGAAACCGGGTCTGAACCAGGCCGAACAGGTATTGGAGTTACAGCGCTTTATGCGCCTGCTGGGCATGGCCTATACGCAATCCCAGGGGCATTTGCGTCGTTTTATCGTGAGTCAGTATGGTGATTTATATCGCCGTTTCCTGAATTTACTGCGAGAGACTTTGCCCGGCATTAATCCGGTGGATTTTTACTGGCAGCTTTATTTCCTGCTGGGGGCTACGGTGTTTACGCTCTCCAGTATTGATTCCATTCAAGGCATTATCGAAGATAACTTTGCTGAACACAGCGGCGTTGAACGTGCCCTTGAATTATTGATTCCCACCTTAACCCGAATGATGCAAATCCCGGCTTCACCTGCAAGCCCGGAGGGCATAGCCCTTTAAATTCGGTCTGCTTATTGAAGAGATGTTGATTTGACGAAAGCAACGATGGGCCCCGGGCCTTTAATGATGGATGTCGCTGGACTGGAGCTGACACAGGAAGATGTTCACTTTTTGCAGAAGCCCTGTGTCGGCGGTTTGATTTTATTCAAGCGCAATTACGCCGATCGAGCCCAGTTGTGCCGATTGGTGGAAAGCATTCGCGAGCAGCGCCCCGATATTATCATTGCGGTTGATCAGGAAGGGGGGCGCGTCCAGCGTTTGCAGGAAGACGGTTTTAACCGGCTGCCACCGATGCAGAGATTGCGTGATCGTGCCCGCTCTTCTGACAATATTGAACAGGAAGCCGAGCAACTGGCCTACCTGATGGCCAGTGAAGTGATGGCCTGTGGCATCGATATCAGCTTTGCTCCGGTGTTGGATGTGGATGACTGTTTTTCCAGCATCATTGGCGATCGCTCCTTTTCCGATAAGCCCGATGAAGTAACTCGCCTGGCGGGCGCTTTTATGCGTGGTATGTCAGCGGCGGGTATGGCCACCACCGGAAAACATTTCCCGGGGCACGGTGCCGTTCAGGAAGACAGCCATCTGACTTTACCGGTGGATGATCGCCCCTGGGCGGATATTGCCGAGCGTGATCTGGCGCCTTTCAAGCTGCTGCTGAACCAACTTGATGCGGTAATGCCAGCACATATTATTTTCAGCCAGATTGACGATCAACCCGTGGGCTTTTCAAAGCACTGGTTGCAGCAACGTCTGCGCAAGGATCTGGGCTTTGACGGTGTGATCTTCAGTGACGATTTGAGTATGGAAGGTGCCGTGCAGGCGGGCAGCTACGCTGAGCGCGCCGAGGCCGCTTTGGATGCCGGCTGCGATATGGTGCTGGTGTGTAATAACCGCGAGGGAGCTCTGGAAGTTGCCCAATCCCTCGAAAATTATGAGTTCAGCCCCAAGAGCCGGGAGCGCCTCTCGCGCATGTTAGCTCGCCGCCAGTGGCAGTGGAGCGATTTGCAGGGGGATAAACAGTGGCAGGCTGGTGTCAAAGTTGCCGAAGAGATGCTTGCCTAGATTGAGAAGCCTTGCGTTGCTGGTTTGTGCGATTAGAAGCATGTTTTCAGGGCATGCGTTCAAAACCAAGTTGGCTGGCCCATCGTCTAAGTAAACCGCTGTTCACGAATAATTAACTCGGACCGATGCGAAAGGTTCGAGACAAGACCATTTCAAAGGATTAGAGGCAAATGAAGTATTCTGCGATTTCCATCCCGGATTGGCTGTCTGAGATCACCGGGCGGGAGAACACCTGGATCGTTGAAGTATTTATTATCGTACTGGCGACCTTGTTGGCCGCATTCGCGGCTCGGATTATTTTCAATCGCTTAATGGCCCACGCGGCCAAAAGTAAAAACCTGTGGGACGATGCGTTGATCGAAGCCGCCCAGAAACCTGTACGCTGGTTTATCTGGTTGATCGGTTTGTGCTGGGCGATGGAAATTTCTGCTGGCCAATCCGAGGTTAATCTTCTGCAGGCGGTTGGGCCTATCCGTGAAGTGGGTGTGGTGGCGTTGATCGCCTGGTTTCTGGTGCGCTTTATCAGCCGTGCTGAGAAAAACCTGACGGACCCGGAATATACCCATCAGCCTCTGGATCAAACCACGGTAACGGCCATGGGCAAGTTGCTGCGGGTGTCTGTCATCATCACGTCGGTTTTGGTGGTGCTGCAAACCCTGGGGTATAGCGTCTCGGGCGTATTGGCCTTTGGTGGTATCGGTGGTTTGGCGGTGGGTTTTGCCGCGAAAGATTTGCTGGCCAATTTTTTTGGTGGCTTGATGATTTATATGGACCGTCCCTTTAAGGTGGGTGACTGGGTGCGCTCCCCGGATAAGAATATTGAAGGAACCGTAGAGGATATTGGCTGGCGCCTGACCCGTATTCGGACCTTTGATAAACGTCCATTGTATGTGCCTAACTCGACGTTTACCCAGATTTCTCTGGAAAATCCGTCGCGCATGCTAAACCGCCGTATATACGAAACCATCGGGATTCGTTATGACGATGCCGCTAAAGTCACCGCGATTGTGAATGATGTGAAGGCTATGCTGGAGAATCATGATGAGATCGATCATAACCAAACCTTGATGGTGAACTTCAATGCATTTGCGCCGTCTTCTCTCGACTTTTTTGTGTACACCTTTACCAAGACCGTAAATTGGGCGCACTACCACGAAGTCAAACAGGACGTGCTGCTAAAGATTCTCGACATTATCGCGGCCAATGGTGCCGAGTGTGCCTACCCGACATCAACCATTCATTTAAATGCCATGAGCACAGAGCCTCCGGCAGGGCAGTCTTGATATGAAACTGGTGGATAAAAAGCTGCAGGCGGTGTGGGATAACGCTGAGTGTTTGCACAGTGCTGAAGCCTTGGAAAAGGGCGTGCAACATATGGCGAAGGGCATTCGCAAGCAGCTGCATGATCAGAACCCCTTACTGTTGTGTATTATGAATGGGGGGCTGGTGACCTGTGGTCAGCTGTTGCCTATGCTGGATTTCCAGTTGCAGCTGGAATATGTCAATGCGGCTTCTGGCCCGAGTGGCAAGCAGGAAACGCGCTGGCCGGCGCTGTCACAAATTTCCATTGAAGGGCGCAGTGTTTTATTGCTCGACGATATTTTTGATATGGGCAACAGTTTGCACTCCTTGCAGGAATATTGTCTGGAGCAGGGTGCCAGTAAAGTTCTTACCGGTGTGCTGGTTGAAAAGAAGCACTCGCGCGCGAAGAAAGACATCAATATTGATTTTCATGCCGTCACTGTTGGTGATCGTTTTATTTTTGGTGCGGGACTGGATTACCAGGGGTATTTACGCAATGCGCCGGGTATTTATGCCGTCGCGGCCAAAAAATAAAACACGCCCGATCTAAACCTCTTTTATCTATTAAATATAGGAACGCCTGTGAGTTTGAATATTGACGCTGGGCTGGTGGCTTCCTGTCGCCAGCAAACTGTGCAAAAACCGGAAACCCTGGCATTGGCGGTTATTGGTGGTTCCGGCCTGGATGATTATCCTGGTGCTGAAGTGGTCGCGGAAATTTTCGTGCCTACGCCTTATGCAGATGCGTCTGTTGTTGTAAAGCAGATCCGTCTGCCACAGGCGAGCAATGCCATTATTTATTTTCTTCCCCGACACGGATCAAGCCACAGTGTGGCACCTCATCTTATTAATTACCGTGCCAATATCTGGGCCTTGAAAGCGTTACAGGTGGAGCAGATCATCGCGGTGAATGCGGTGGGTGGAATCTCTGAGGAATTACCCCCGGGCCGCCTGGCTTTGTTGAGTGACGCGATCGATTACAGTCATGGTCGTGAGGGAACCTTTTTTGATGGCGGCCTTTATCCGCTCGATCATATCGACAGTTCACAGTTGTTTAATAAAAGTTTGAATGAGTCACTGGCGGATATCGGTGGTCTGTCTTCGGGTTACTGTTATGGCTGTACCCAGGGGCCGCGTATTGAAACGCCAGCCGAGATTAAACGCTTGCAAAGAGACGGTTGTGATGTGGTGGGGATGACTGCAATGCCTGAAGCTGCACTGGCGGCTGAAGCGGAAATTTCCTACGCAGCGATTGCCATGATAGTGAATTGGGCGTCAGGTTTGAGCGATGAAATTATTACTATGGATGACATTTATTCTCAGCTGATTTCTTGCACTGAGGAAGCTCGTGACATTATTCAGTCCTACAGTGCAAAGTTGCAAGGTTCTTGCGCCAAATCCCAATAATGAGTACTAGACAATCAATAATAAATAAACTACAAAGTACTAGTCGCCACAATCCTTATGGTCTTTTTCAGGATTTGGGCGCCAGGCGGAAGCGCTATCGCTATCGTTGGGTAGTTTAAGCTCCGCCTTGGCTTGATGTACGATCAGCGTAGAGCTGACAAATGCCAAGGGAAACGGCGGAGATAAAAAACTAGTTATGATTAGTTTATAAGAAGGGTGGTTAGGAATGTCAGATCGTGCAAACGGTGTAGTCAAGTGGTTTAACAATGCACGGGGCTATGGCTTTATTACAAGGGGAGAGGGTAGTGACGATGTGTTTGTGCACTACCGGAGTATACGTGGAGAGGGTTATCGATCGTTAGCCGAAGGGCAAAAGGTTGAATTCGATCTTCAAGATGGTGACAAGGGTCTTCAAGCTGAAGACGTCGTTTGCCTCTAGGATCTCTTAATAAATAGAACAGTAAAGCCGTGGTCGCAGTTCTGTTGACCATGGCTTTGAAGTTGTCAGGTTTTTGGCTCGCAGCGTTTAATTGGCCGGGTTTGAAATCACGGCTGTGCTTTGTTCTTCGACAGGCGCGCTTTGTTGAGCGGGCAGGCTTGGCAGCAAACGATTGTCGTAGGGCCAGACGGGTGCCTCAATCGGTGTAAGCTGAATGAGCAAGCCAAACGCTGGATGGTCAATGTAGTGGATCTCACCGCTGCGCATACGACGCTTTTGCTTCAACTGCTCGATACTGCGTACAACGTAGTTATTTAAGGAGTTGCCTGGAGAATTGCTTAAAGAGCTACCAGAGTCATTGTTGGTAAAGGTGTCGCTGTTCTGACCCTGCCAAACAAATTCATTATTTTCCAATCGATTATTGTCGACGGCGACTTCGCGAAAAGGTGAGGGGCGTTCCGGCAAGCTCAACCAGCGACCATAATCTTCTTCCTGGGCAAAACCAAACTGACTCAACCAGATATTAGTTTCAATGTGCAGATAGCGTGAACGGCTCAATTGAATGTAGCCTTCCAATTCCTGGTGGTCACCAAAACGCTCGCCGCCGTGGATGACAATGTTGAATTGCTTTTGTTGCGGTGGCAGTTGGAGGTTCCAACGCTTATGAAACAAGACGCGCTGGTTTTTGCTTCGCGCGAGACTGCCAGCCTGTCGTTTTAAACCCTCTTCTGCCCTTGGGCTGCTGACCACAAAGTGACCTGGAATCAGCTCTTTTTCACGCTGTACTTCGGTCAGCGGGGGCGTGCTGTCTGGATTCGGGTTTGCATCGGGCAGATTACTGGCTGTTTCGGTTTGCGCTTGAGAGTCGGCATGTTGACGGGCGCTCATGTCCGCAATGGTGTCGGCTTCAAGTACACTCATACTGTTCTTGGGGTAGCTCAGGTTTAAGCGTTCCATATTCAGTGGAAGCTCGTTCTGATTGATTTGCAGTCGCTTAAAAGCAATGACCTCAACAGCATACCAGTGTTCCTGTTCGGTCTGTGCGCTTTGGGCTACAGCGGTCTCTCCCAGGCTGATGGCCAGTAGGCAACTTAGGGCTTTGTGGTAGAGCTTCATTGAGTGTAATCCTTAGCGAGCGTAAATCTTTAGCTTATGACCGTCATAGCGGCGATCAGTTTCCGGTTCAGCGCTTACGAGGCCGGCTTGCCACTCAGGCTGCTGAGTAATTGTTCCACCGTGCTGATGCGAGCTTCGTTATTGTCCAAGTCCAGGCTGAACCGTAACTGATTCGCGCCATTGAGTTTAAACTTCTGTGGCTGCTGTTGCACCATATTGACGATGGTGATTGGATCAACCTGGGTTTGACTGGCAAATTCCACCAGGCCGCCCTGACTTCCAGCTTCCAGTTTCTCGATGCCGAGACTGGTGGCCTGCAGTTTCAGTTCTGTGACCCGGAACAGGTTTTTAATTGCATCGGGCAGTAAGCCAAAGCGGTCGATCATTTCAACTTGCAGTTCGCGCAACTGGGCACTGTTTTCCGCACTGGCAATGCGCTTGTATAGAATCAAGCGGCTGTGGGTGTCAGGCAGATAATCTTCCGGTATCAGTGCTGGCACGCGCAGGTTGACATCCACCTGGGTATCCAGCGGGTCTTCGATGTTAGCGGTCTCACCGCGTTGAATGGCTTTTACCGCCCGATCGAGCATGTCCATATACATGGTGAAGCCCACGGCCTGCATTTGCCCGCTCTGATCATCGCCGAGCAGTTCACCGGCGCCGCGAATTTCCAGGTCATGGGTAGCCAGAGTAAATCCGGCGCCGAGATCCTGGGCATTGGCGATCGCTTCCAGGCGCTTTTGGGCGTCCCGTGTCATGGCTTTTTTATTGGGCGTCAGCAGATAGGCATAGGCCTGGTGGTGGGAGCGACCCACGCGGCCACGAAGTTGGTGCAACTGGGCCAAGCCAAATTTGTCGGCACGATCGATAATAATGGTGTTGGCGTTAGGAACGTCGATACCGGTTTCGATAATGGTGGTACACAGCAGGACATTAAAACGCTTGTGATAGAAATCACTCATTACCTGTTCCAGCTGGCGTTCGCGCATTTGCCCGTGACCGATCGCGATGCGGGCTTCGGGCACGGCGGCCGCCAAATCATCGGCTACTTTTTCAATGGTCTTCACTTCATTGTGCAGGTAGTACACCTGGCCACCACGCAACAGCTCGCGCAAAATCGCTTCTTTTACCAGTCCGGAATCGCTTTCTCGCACAAAGGTTTTTACCGACAGGCGCTTGGCCGGGGGCGTGGCGATAATGCTCAAGTCGCGGATGCCTGACATGGCCATATTCAAGGTACGAGGGATCGGTGTGGCGGTCATGGTCAGAATGTCTACCTCGGAGCGCAACGATTTAAGTTGTTCCTTTTGGCGCACCCCAAAACGATGTTCTTCATCAATGATCAGTAAGCCCAGTGATTTGTAATTCAAACCGGCTTGCAGAATTTTGTGGGTACCAATCAAAATATCCACGTTGCCGTCGGCGAGTTTCTTTTCAACGTCCTGGGTTTCTTTGCCGCTGCGGAAGCGGGAAATCACTTCGATGTTGACCGGCCAATCGGCAAAGCGATCTTTGAAATTTTCATAGTGTTGCTGGGCGAGCAGAGTGGTGGGCACCAGCATGGCCACTTGCTTGCCAGAATGCACGGCAAGAAAGGCGGCGCGCATGGCCACTTCGGTCTTACCAAACCCGACATCACCACAGACCAATCGATCCATGGCTTTTTCCTGGGTCATATCACTGAACACGGCTTCAATAGCGGCTACCTGATCCGGTGTTTCCTCAAAAGGGAAGCCCGCAGCGAAATCGTCGAAGGCATCTTTGGGGTCGCGGAACTTAAAGCCTTTTCGAGCCGCTCGGCGAGCGTAAATGTCCAGCAGCTCGGCGGCCACATCGCGAACTTTTTCTGCGGCTTTGCGTTTGGCTTTTTGCCATTGCTCGCTGCCAAGGCGGTGTAAGGGTGCCAGGGATTCTTCGGCACCGTTATAACGAGCAATTAAATGCAGGTTGGCGACCGGTACATAGAGCTTGGCTTCGTCGGCGTATTCCAGCATCAGGAATTCATCGCTCTGGCCATCGGTATGAATGGTTTGCAAACCACGGTAGCGACCAACACCGTGATCAATATGCACGACTGGTGCACCGATGTTCAGTTCGGCCAGATTTTTGACCACAAAGTCGCTGTGTTCGGATTGTGCTTTGCGACGGCGTCGGGTTTGCTGAACACGTTGGCCGAAGAGTTGGGATTCGCAAATGACACTGACATTTTCTTGAGCCAGAACCAGTCCACGGTCCAGAGGCGATACAATGATAGCCAGGTCAGCATCGCTGTCTACGAATTCCTGCCAGCTTTCCATCTGGGTTGGCTGCAGGCGGTTTTTGCGCAGCAGATCCAGCAGGGATTCCCGGCGACCTGCGGATTCGGCACTGAACAAGACACGATTATCGTCTTGCAGTAAAAACGCTTCCAGAGCCGTGAGTGGGTTGTCAGCTTTGGCATTGACAGGCAGTTCAGGCGGCTGGCGGCAGGCAAATTCAACACAGCTTGATGATTGCTTGTCCGGATTCAGTTCAATGCGCGGATAGTTTTTTAATTCCGCAAATAGTTCACCGGCGCTTAAAAACAAACGCTGGGGGTTCAGTAATGGGCGTTCGATATCGCCCCGGCGGCTTTCATAGCGCTCACTGATATCCCGCCAGAAATTTTCACTGGCCTGGTGGCAGGGGCCGCTTAATAAACACAGTGTATTGTCTGGCAGGTAATCAAACAGGCTGGCGCATTCATCAAAAAATAATGGCAGGTAATACTCAATGCCTGCTGGTGCGATGCCCGCAGCGATGTCTTGATAGATGCTGCAGGCCTTAGGATTGCTATCGCTGAATTCTTCGGTCCAACGCTGTCGGAACTGGCGCAGGGAGGCGGCGTCTACCGGAAACTCCTTGGCGGCCAGCAGTTCAACTTTTTCGACTCGATCCTGACTGCGCTGGGTTTCTGGGTCAAAGCTGCGTAAGGAGTCCACTTCATCGTCGAACAGGTCGATGCGATAGGGCACCGCTGAACCCATTGGGAAGATGTCCAGCAGTGAACCGCGTACAGCAAACTCTCCGTGTTCGTACACGGTATCCACACAAAGGTAGCCGGCCTCCTGCAATAATTTGCGTTGTTGCTCAATATCAAACTGCTGACCGACCTTTATGTACAAGCTGGATGCGCTGACAAAACTGGTGGGTGCCAGGCGGTGCATCAAGGTGGGCATGGCGCACAGCACGATACCCGATTGCAGTTGTGGCAAGCGATAAAGGGCGCTCAGGCGTTCAGAAATAATATCCTGGTGGGGAGAAAAGTTATCGTAGGGCAGGGTTTCCCAATCACCGAAGTGAATAATGGTTTGCTCAGGCGCGTAAAACGCAATCTCGGACTCAAGTTGCGCCGCTTCGGCGCCGCTATGGCAGACCACCAGCACGGGGCCCGTGTGGGCTTCAGCACTGCGGCTGATGGCCAGGGCTCCCGCTGAACCATGCAAACCCTGCCAGTAGAGGCTTTGGGTCTTGCTGGCCTCAATGGGTGGCTGAAGGGGGCTGACGCGTTGGTTCATGTTGATATCTCTTACGGTTTGCTCGCGGTGACATGATCTGCCTTGCATGTGCCGATTGCTCAAGTTGAGGTTCAGGCAGCCTTCGCAAGGCATCGTGGCGCGCTATTGTAACCAGTTTATGAAAAGGGGCCAGAGTATCCATTAGATTTATGGTCGGCATTCGCCATTCTCCCTTGCGGAAGGGGCATTGAATCACGATAATAGCGCCCACTCACAAGCCCAGCTGCTGGGGGTGGGACGCCCAAGGGATTGGAATGACAACTTTGTTCAACCGTCACTGGTGCCGATAGCGCCAGTTCAACTAAAGGTAAGTACCGTGAATCGACCTAAGCCGGACGACTACTTTAAAGATTGGAAAGAGCGCGAAGCGCTGGCCGAGGCCATGATCCCAATGATCGGCCGTTTAAACCGCGAAAAGAACATCGGCATTTATATGTACGGCCGTTCTTTGGTAAACCGCTCTGTCATCGACATCATGAAGTCGCACCGCTTTGTGCGTCAGGTTGAATCCAACGAATTGTCTGAATTTGAAAGCTTCCCAATCCTGGAAGCCGTTTGCGCTATGAATCTGGGCCCGGCCCACATCGATCTGGGCAAGATCACCGTAGCCTATATGAAAGAAGGCGGCCCAATGGAGCAGGGCGTTAGCGCGGCCGATTTTGTTGCTCAGGAGCTGTCCGGTCTGGTTGGCAGTAACGAGAAGCCTCTGCCTGAATCACAAGACGTTGTTCTGTACGGCTTCGGTCGTATTGGTCGTCTGGTTGCGCGCCTGCTGGTAGAAAAGGCGGGCAGTGGTGATGTGATGCGTCTGCGCGCCATTGTTGTGCGTAAGGGCAAATCTCCGAACGATCTGGTTAAGCGTGCAAGCCTGTTGCGTCGCGATTCTGTTCACGGTTCTTTTAAAGGCACCATCCGTGTTGACGAAGAGAACGAATCTCTGGTTCTTAACGGTAATGAAGTTAAGGTGATTTACGCCAACTCGCCGAGCGAAGTTGACTACACCGAGTACGGCATTAATAACGCGATTATTGTTGATAACACCGGTGTATGGCGTGATGAAGATGGTCTGGGCCAGCACATTGCCTGTAATGGTGCATCCAAGGTTATCCTGACTGCGCCAGGTAAAGGTAATATCAAGAACATCGTTTACGGTATTAACAATGGCGACATTAAGCCTGAAGACAAGATTCTGTCTGCGGCGTCCTGTACCACGAATGCCATCGTACCGGTTCTGAAATCCATGATGGACGGCTTCGGAGTGAAGCACGGTCACGTTGAAACCGTACATGCCTACACCAATGATCAGAACTTGATCGATAACTACCACAAGGGCGATCGTCGTGGTCGTTCTGCGGCGTTGAATATGGTTATCACTGAAACAGGTGCCGCAAAGGCGGTTGCCAAGGCCTTGCCTGAATTGGCGGGCAAATTGACCGGTAATGCGATTCGTGTGCCTACCCCGAACGTGTCCATGGCGATCTTGAATCTGCAGCTGGAAAAAGAAACCACGGCTGAAGAAGTGAATGCCCATATGCGTGAAGCGGCTCTGCACTCCAGATTGCAGCAGCAAATCGATTACACAAACTCGCCTGAAGTGGTTTCCACGGATTTTGTGGGTTCGCGTCATGCTTCGGTCTTCGATTCGGAAGCAACCATCGTTGATGGTAAGAGTGCGGTACTGTACTGCTGGTACGACAATGAGTTCGGATACAGCTGTCAGGTACTTCGCTGTCTCGAGGATATGGCCGGGGTTAACTACAATATGTACCCTAAAGCGTAATCTTCCGAGCGTGGAAAAAACCGGGGCAAGCCCCGGTTTTTTTATGCCCGTTGATAGCCGCCGCTCACAGGGCAGGGCGTGCCACGAAAGGCTTTGTGGTTTTTGCCTGGGTGAATAATGACCGCATTGTCGAAAATTCGACAATTCCTAGCGATCCCCTTCTTTTTTACTTAAAAAAAGGCGAAAACTTTGCTCTTAAGCTGGCAAGCTACTCTTGGCCTCTTTATAATTGCGCCGTTTTAGTTCTATGTGGCTAAAACCCGCAGAAAAATCAGTATCTTGCCCCTGAAAAATGATGTTTTAGGTGTCATTTTGCTGAAAATGCAAGCATCTCGTGCGAAATATGAGGTTTCTACTAAACTGGTAAGGATTCAATTTGACCTGCTATGGGAGTTGGCGGGCAATTAGGATGAGATCCTACAGTATCGGCAAATGTTGGAAGTGGGTTTAAGACCAGAAGTTCCCCACATTGGTTCCATGGATTGCCCGAAGACGTAGATACGCTCCGCGAGAAATAAGAAAAGAAAGAAAATACCGGCGAAAACAAGAGCAAGAGTCGCCCAGACAGGTTTTAAGAACCGGTTTGAAACAGAATTTAGAGCAGCAGCCGTTTGATGTAGTAGCCTGTAGGCTTTCAATGCTTTCCGATAAAGCATCTTCACTGTCTAACGCGCTTGCCGCCCGTTTGCTCAAAAGGCAAACATTATGTCCAGGTACTGTACGGGTGCCGGGCACAGAATACATAGGCTGAGTTGCTGTCGATGCTTAAAAGGTGTCACATAAGACGACTTGGCCTATCCACTTTTCTTTTAAGTGATTAGGCAGAGACGTATGATAAATATCCGTCGGGGACTCGATCTACCCATAACTGGGGCTCCCGAGCAGACCATCCATGATGGTCCGTCTATTCGCTCTGTCGCCGTAATTGGACCTGACTACCATGGTATGAAACCGACCATGGAAGTCTCCGTAGGCGACAAAGTGAAGCTTGGGCAGCTGTTATTCACCGATAAAAAGACCGAAGGCGTGCGCTATACAGCGCCGGCTGCTGGTACCGTGGCCGCGATTAATCGCGGTGCACAGCGTATGTTGCAGTCGGTGGTGATTGACGTAGAAGGCGATGAAGCAGAAAGCTTCGCCAGCTACAGCGTTGAGCAGCTGTCTTCCTTGACTGAAGAGCAGGTTAAAGAAAACCTGAACAACAGTGGTCTTTGGGTGGCACTGCGCACTCGTCCGTACAGTAAAGTACCTGCACTGGACAGCGCACCCAACTCCATCTTTGTAACGGCGATGGACACTTCTCCATTGTCCGCAAACCCCGAGGTGATCATTCGCTCCCAGCGTGATGACTTCGTTAACGGTTTGACCGTGCTATCGCGTTTGACCGCGGGCAAGGTTTACGTCTGTAAAGCTTCTGGTGCTGATGTACTGACCGGCAATAACAGCCGTGTCGAAAGCCATGAGTTCTCGGGTGTTCACCCTGCGGGTAACGCTGGCACCCACATTCATTTCCTGGATCCGGTCAGCGCGACAAAAACCGTGTGGACTATCGGCTACCAGGACGTGGTAGCGGTTGGTAAATTGTTCACTTCAGGTCAAATTAGCACAGACCGTGTTATCGCCATGGCTGGCCCTGGTGTTGAACAACCTCGTTTGGTTCGTACCCGCCTGGGTGCCAACACCGATGAATTGACCGCAGGTCAATTGAAAGCCGGTGAGCAGCGTGTAATTTCAGGTGGTGTTTTCGGCGGCCGTACCGCTCGCGGTGCCTACGCCTATCTGGGTCGCTATGCGAATCAGATTGCGGCCTTGCAAGAAGGTGACGGCGAACGCGAATTCATGCACTACCTGCGTGCAGGTGTGAATAAGCATTCTACATTGGCTTTGTATATCTCCAATTTGATGAAAGGTAAGTTGTTCGACTTCACCACATCGGCGAATGGTTCCGAGCGTGCCATGGTTCCGGTGGGTGCTTACGAGAACATCATGCCGCTGGATATCCTGCCGACTCAATTACTGCGTGCCCTGATTGTGGGTGACACTGATGTCGCGCAGAAGTTGGGTGCTTTGGAGCTGGATGAGGAAGACTTGGCGCTGTGCACCTATGTGTGCCCGGGTAAGTACGAGTATGGCCCCATCTTGCGTGACAACTTAACGCGTATTGAGAAGGAGGGTTAAGTATGTTGAAAAAGCTATTAGACGGCATGTCCCCCCATGTACATCCGGGTGGCAAGTACGAAAAATGGTACGCCCTCTGGGAAGCGGTTGATACCGGCTTCTACAAACCAAAAGACGTAACCAAAACCACAGCTCACGTGCGCGATCACATTGATCTGAAGCGCATTATGATCACTGTATGGATCTGTACCTTCCCGGCAATGCTGTGGGGCATGTACAACGTTGGCTTCCAGGCCAACACCATTATGGCTGATATGGGCATTACCGAAGTTGAAGGTTGGCGCGGTGCGCTGATCGCCTTGTTTGCCAGTCATGATGCCGCCAGCATCTGGGACAACCTGGTACACGGCGCCGCTTATTATCTGCCGATCTACATGACGGTGTTTGTTGTGGGTGGTTTCTGGGAAGTCCTGTTCGCCATGGTGCGCAAGCACGAAGTGAACGAAGGTTTCTTCGTTACCTCGGTACTGTTCTCACTGACCTGTCCACCAAGTCTGCCTTTGTGGCAAGCGGCGCTGGGCATCAGCTTTGGTGTGGTTATCGCCAAAGAAGTATTCGGTGGAACGGGTAAAAACTTCCTTAACCCGGCTCTTGCGGGTCGTGCCTTCCTGTTCTTCGCTTACCCATCTTATATGTCGGGTGACGCGGTTTGGGTTTCTGTTGACGGCTACACTGGCGCGACGGCTCTGTCTGTAATGGCGAGCGGCGGCGTTGAAACCGTTGTGAACAATGGCCTGAGCTGGATGGACGCGTTCCTGGGCAAGATGCAGGGTTCAATTGGTGAAACCTCAACTCTGGCATTGATTATCGGTGGCGGTGCCTTGCTGGTGATGCGAATCGCGGCATGGCGAATCGTAGCGGGTGTGCTGGTCGGCTCTCTGATCATGACCATGATCTTTAACGCGATTGGCTCCGATACTAACCAAATGATGAATGTGCCTTGGCATTGGCATGTTGTCGTGGGTGGCTTTGCTTTCGGTCTGTTCTTTATGGCGACCGACCCGGTTTCCGCCTCCATGACCAACACGGGTAAGTGGATCTTCGGTGCGCTGATCGGTGTGATGGTTATTCTGATTCGTGTGGCAAACCCTGCTTTCCCTGAAGGCATGATGTTGGCCATCCTGTTCTCCAACCTGTTTGCACCTCTGATCGATCACTTTGTGGTGCAGGCGAATGTTAAGCGGAGGTTGGCACGTGGCTAATAACGATACTATTAAGAAGACGCTTATTGTTGCACTGTCCTTGTGTATTGTTTGTTCGATCGTTGTATCGACAGCGGCGGTGGTATTAAAGCCATCCCAGGATGCCAATAAGCAATTGGACTTCAACAAAAACATTTTGGCAGCAGCCGGTTTGTTAACCGACGGTGCCGATGTCAATGAGTTGATGAAAAAAGTAACGCCGAAGCTGGTTGATCTGAGCACCGGTAAGTTCGTTTCTGCGGATGATGTTGAAGGTATTGTGAGTGTTGATGCCTACGACCAGAACAAAGCTGCGAAAGATCCGGCCTTGTCTGAAGCTCTGAGCGGTGACAACGATCCTGCGAAAATCTTGCGCAAAGAAAAATACGCCAAGGTTTACATGATCAATGGCGACAACGGCAATTTGGAAACCATCGTACTGCCTGTTAAAGGTTACGGTTTGTGGGGTCAGCTGTATGGCTTCATGGCTTTGGGTTCAGATCTGAACACCGTAGTAGGTGTGGGTTTCTACGATCACAAAGAAACGCCGGGACTGGGTGGCGAAGTTGACAATCCAAACTGGAAAGCCAGTTGGGTTGGCAAAAAGATGTATACAAGTAATGGCGATGTTGCGTTGAGAATTCTGAAGGGTAAAGCGCCTTCCGGTTCTGAAAGTGAGATCGATGGTCTTTCCGGTGCCACGTTGACCACTCGCGGTTTGGATAATCTGTACCGCTACTGGTTGGGTGAAAGTGGTTATCGTCCGTTGTTAAACAATTTGCAAAAAGGGGAGGCCTAAGCCATGAAAGCAAAAGAGCTTTTATTTACCCCAATTATCCAGAATAACCCTATTGCTCTGCAGATCCTGGGTATCTGTTCAGCGCTGGCGGTTACGGGTAGTTTGAAAGTAACGTTGGTGATGTGTGTGGCTTTGACCACCGTAACCGCGTTCTCTAACCTGTTTGTGTCTCTGGTGCGTAACCACATTCCAAACAACATCCGAATCATCGTACAGATGACCATTATTGCCTCACTGGTAATCGTGGTTGATCAAGTGCTGAAGGCCGTTGCTTACGACGTGTCCAAGCAGCTGTCTGTATTCGTTGGTTTGATCATCACCAACTGTATCGTGATGGGTCGCGCTGAAGCCTTCGCCATGAAAAATGGTGCCGGTGCAAGCTTCCTGGATGGCTTAGGTAACGGCTTGGGCTACTCCGCTCTGCTAATTGCCATCGCTATTCCACGTGAGCTGTTCGGTGCTGGCAAGCTGCTGGGCTTCGAGATTCTGCCTTTGGCCACCGAAGGTGGTTGGTATGTCTCTAACGGCCTGTTGCTGTTGCCACCGTCTTCTTTCTTCATTATCGGTCTGATCATCTGGGGCATTCGTGCTTACGATAAAGCACAGGTTGAAGAGCCTGACTTCAAGATTTCGCCGAATACGAAGCCAGCGGAGGCCTAATCATGGAACATTTTATCAGTTTGTTTGTTCGCTCGATTTTTATCGAGAACATGGCCTTGGCCGCATTCCTTGGAATGTGTACCTTTTTGGCAATTTCCAAAAAGGTGGAAGCGGCAATCGGTCTGGGTGTTGCGGTTATCGTGGTATTGGCGATTACTGTACCCGTTAACAATATCCTATATACCTACTTGCTGTCGGAAGGTGGCTTGTCCTGGTTGGGTGAAGACTACGCCAGTGTTGATTTGAACTTCCTGAGCCTGATTACCTTTATTGGTGTAATTGCGGCGATGGTTCAGATTCTGGAAATGGTGTTGGATAAATTCTTCCCGGCTCTGTACAACGCACTGGGTGTATTCCTTCCGCTGATTACCGTGAACTGCGCCATCATGGGTGCGAACTTGTACATGGTTGAGCGTAGTTACAACTTCAGTGAGTCCGTTGTATTTGGTGTTGGCTCCGGTGTAGGTTGGGCGTTGGCGATTGCTGCCCTGGCCGGTATCCGTGAGAAGATGAAGTATTCCGATGTGCCTGATGGCCTGCAAGGTCTGGGTATTACCTTTATCACCGTTGGTTTGATGTCGTTGGGCTTCATGTCCTTCGGCGGTATCAGCTTGTAAGGAGCAGCCAGTATGAATCTGACTATTATACTTGGCGTTGTGATGTTCACCGTGATTGTTATCGCTCTGGTGTTCATCATTCTTGGCGCCCGCGCGAAGCTGGTGAATTCCGGCGATGTAAACATTGAAATTAATGGCGAAAAAACCCTGACCGTTCCAGCGGGTGGCAAGTTGCTGCAGACCCTGGCCGGCAATGGTTTGTTTCTGCCTTCTGCCTGTGGTGGCGGTGGTACTTGTGCACAGTGTAAGTGTGTGGTGAATTCCGGTGGTGGCTCAATGTTGCCAACGGAAGAGTCACACTTTACCAAGCGCGATGCTGCTGAAGGCTGGCGTCTGTCTTGTCAGACTCCGGTTAAACAGGACATGGTTATCGAAGTGCCTGAAGATGTGTTCGGTGTGAAGCAGTGGGAATGTACTGTGGAATCCAACCCGAACATGGCCACCTTCATTAAAGAGCTGACCTTGAAACTGCCGGAAGGTGAAAACGTAGATTTCCGCGCAGGCGGCTACGTTCAGCTGGAATGTCCTCCGCACCACGTTAAGTTTTCTGATTTCGACATCGAAGACGAATACCGCGGTGACTGGGAACACTTTGGTTTCTTCAATCTGGAATCTAAAGTGGATGAGCCGGTAATCCGTGCTTATTCCATGGCGAACTACCCGGAAGAAAAAGGCGTTGTGAAGTTCAATATCCGTATTGCAACTCCACCTCCGCGCACTGAGGGTTTGCCACCAGGTCAAATGTCTTCCTACGTGTTCAGCCTGAAGCCAGGCGACACCATTACTGTGTACGGTCCATTTGGTGAGTTCTTTGCCAAGGATACCGAAAACGAAATGGTGTTCATCGGTGGTGGTGCAGGTATGGCGCCAATGCGTTCACATATCTTTGACCAGCTGAAGCGTTTGAAATCCAAGCGTAAGATGAGCTTCTGGTACGGTGCCCGTTCATTGCGTGAGATGTTCTACGATGATGAATACGACATGCTGGCCAATGAAAACGAGAACTTCGAATGGCATGTGGCTCTTTCTGATCCTCAGCCGGAAGACAATTGGGATGGCCTGACGGGCTTCATCCACAATGTTCTTTACGAGCAGTATCTGAAGGACCATCCTGCGCCGGAAGATTGTGAGTACTACATGTGTGGGCCTCCAATGATGAACGCGGCGGTGATTGCCATGTTGAAAGACTTGGGCGTAGAGGATGAGAACATCCTGCTTGATGACTTCGGTGGTTAATCGATGATGGCATTATCCAATGTGGTAAATGCCTACAGGAAGAGGCCAGCATTGCTGGCCTTCTTCTGTTTGGGCTCTGCGCTTTTATTGTCAGCCTGCGGCCAGAAAAATGAGCCTTGGCGCTTCAGTGGCCCAACCATGGGCACTCAGTATCACGTTACGGTGGTGCCGAAAGAATCCTATAGCTGCAGTCAGGCCGAGTTTGATGAGAAAATTCGTCAAAGTCTGGTGCAGACGAATCAACAAATGTCTCACTATATCGAGAATAGCGAGTTAAACGGATTAAGCCGCCTGCCAGTGGGTGAAAGTGTTACCATTTCCTCAGATATGGAAAAGGTGCTGCGTTTGAGTGAACGCCTGTACACGCTGAGCAACGGTGCCTTCGATATTACGGTTGGTCCTTTGGTGAATCTGTGGGGCTTTGGGCCAAAATCTTCTCCAGAAGATGCTGTACCCAGTGATGAGCAAATTCACGCGGCAATGGCACTGGGTGGTGGTGATAGCCTGCAGGTGAGCAGTGGCAAGTTCAGCAAAAGTAAGGCTGTTGAACTGAATCTGTCGGCAGTGGCCAAAGGTTATGGTGCCGATAAGGTGGCTGAAGCTCTGGAAGCTTGCGGTGCTCAGGACTACTTGGTGGAAGTCGGTGGTGAATTGCTGTTGAAGGGGCTGAGCCCTCGCGGCAGTGCCTGGAAGATTGCCATCGAGAAACCGGGCAACAGTTTGGCCGGGCAAAGCATGCAGCGCTTGTTGCAGGTCAGCGACAAGGGTGTGGCGACCTCGGGCGACTACCGAAACTATTTTGAAAAAGAAGGTGTGCGTTATTCCCACACCATCGACCCCCGAACTGGAAAGCCGATTACCCACGCACTGGCGTCGGTCACAGTTCTGGCACCAAGCTCTGCTGAAGCAGATGCCTGGGCGACAGTCATTACGGTAGTCGGGCCGGAAGAGGGAATGCGTTTGGCCGAGCAGGAAAAGCTGCCGGTATTTATGTTGGTGAAAACCAAGAGCGGATTTAAAGAAAGTTACTCCAGCGCCTTTGCGACCTATGTCCAATAGCGCGATGTCCCACCTTGTGGTGGGATGTGGGGTAGAGAATGAGGTGAACTATGATTTACTTAGTAGCATTTGGCGCGATAACACTGTTGGTGGTCATGATGTCCATTGGTGTTTTAATGGGACGCAAACCGATTTCAGGTTCCTGCGGTGGCGTTGGCGACGCGCTGAAAGATCCTAACTATGTCTGTGATATTTGTGGTGGCGACGAAAGCAAATGCGAAGAGCAGAAAATGGGCAAGGACGATACCGAATCTCAGAAAGAAGAACTGTCTTACGACGCTATGAAAAAGTGAGATTGCTTGTTCGCTTCAAGCCGTAGATCGCAGGCTGGCAACATTAGGCAGGTGACGTTTGAACGAACATACGCTGGAAAGAACACAAATCAGAAAGAACAAAAGTTAGAAAGCAGTAACGGAATTAGAGAGGTTGTAATCGGCAATGAGCGATTACCATTATGATGTATTAGTCATCGGTACCGGTCCGGCCGGTGAGGGCGCTGCAATGGCAGCGGTAAAACAGGGCATGCGCGTTGGCGCAATTGAAAATCGCGGTGTTGTCGGTGGCAACTGTTCTCACAAAGGGACCATCCCTTCCAAGGCCCTGCGTCATGTTGTAAAACAGATTATTCGCTTTAACCAGAATAATCTGTTCCACCATATGGGCGAATCCACTCGCGTCAGCTACCCGAAGGTGTTGAAGTCTGCCAAAACCGTGATCCCGAAGCAGGTGGATTTGCATACCGGTTTCTATAATCGCAATCGTGTGTATCTGCATATTGGCGAGGCAAGTTTCAGCGGTGAAAATGAGGTCCGTGTTCGCTTGCCGGATGGTGCGGTAGAAACCATTCGAGCTAAACACATTGTTGTTGCCACGGGCTCTCGCCCTTATCGCCCGGCGGATGTGAACTTTAATCACCCGCGCGTTTATGACAGCGATACCATTTTGGAAATGAACCACACACCACGCCATATTGTGATTTACGGCGCGGGTGTTATTGGTAGTGAATACGCTTCCATTTTTGCCGGGCTCGGAATCAAAGTGGATTTGATCAATAGCCGTGAGCGCCTGCTGTCATTCCTGGACGATGAAATTTCCGACGCCTTGAGCTACCACCTCCGCGACAGTGGCGTAACGGTTCGTCACCTGGAAGAATATGAAAAGGTTGAGGCCAATGAGCGCAGCGTCACCTTGCACTTGAAATCCGGTAAGCGTCTGCGCGCTGATGCCCTGCTGTGGTGTAATGGTCGTACTGGTAATACCGACAACCTGAATTTGGATGCGATCGGTCTTGAAGCCGATCATCGAGGTCAGTTAAAGGTAAATGATCGCTATCAGACCGATATCGACTATGTCTATGCAGCGGGTGATGTCATTGGTTGGCCGAGCCTGGCCAGTGCTTCTTACGATCAAGGGCGTGAAATTGCCATGGCGATCAATGGTGAGGAGTGTCGTTTTGTGACCGATGCCCCAACGGGTATCTATACTCTGCCCGAAATTAGTTCTCTGGGAAAAACCGAGCGTGAACTTACCGAAGCGCGAGTGCCTTATGAAGTGGGGCGTGCTTTCTTTAAGAACACTGCGAGAGCGCAGATTTCCGGTGAAGATGTGGGGATGCTGAAATTGCTCTTCCATATCGATACCCATGAAATTTTAGGTATTCACTGCTTCGGTGCTGAAGCATCAGAGATTATTCATATTGGTCAGGCCATTATGAATCAGGAAGGCGAAGCCAACAATATTAACTATTTTGTGAATACCACCTTCAACTATCCTACCATGGCCGAGGCCTATCGCACGGCGGCTCTGGAAGGTTTGAATCGGGTTAATCGCTTGTAGTTTTTTCGATTCTTTTGGGAAATTCAAAGGCAATCTGTTTCGACAGCTTGCCTTTTTTATTGCCAGTCAAAATGGCGCTGAGCTTTCTATTGCTTTTCGGATTCCATAAAGCATGGTTATACTGTGAGCAGGATCATTGAAAGCTTAAAGCGAGAGGGCTATTGCCTATGGAGCCTGAAATTCTTGAGCGTCGCCTGAAATTCTACTACATCACCGTCATTCTCAGTGTGTTTTCGGCTTTTCTGAGTTTTGCCTACAATGCCTGGCGTTTGGAAGTCAGCGAAGACAACAGCACGATACGAACGGCGTCTTTTCAGGTATTTTTGCAATTGGCGGAGCTTGAACAGGGTATTTACCGTCTGCATTATGATGGCGATAAGATCACAGGCAGTCCCAGAAAGGGCTGGGTTTCGGTAGCCCTGATTCGTGATCTCAGCATGTTGATCGGGCCGGATGTCGCCAAAGAATCAGAAACTCTGCACAGCAATTGGTCCAAACGATGGGCATTGATCGAAACTGATCGTCAGGCCGTTGATGATACGGTTGACGATATCGATCGCGTTCGCGCCTTGATTACCAAACACCTGTCCGAACTGGACTGATTTCTCCATAATTTCTTCTTATTCCTACGAGCAATAGGGGATAAATGTGAAGGAAAATTGAAGTTTTTCAAATCCCGCAACTCTCTCCACATTTGCTAATCATAATGGCTAATCATTTATGGGAGGCCTTATGATCCAAACACGCAAACGTTTCAGAACACTTAAACTCGCAAGCGCATTTCTTATGGTGCTGTTTCTCGTTGCTTGCAGCAGCCAACCGAAAGGACCCGAAGTCACCGAACGACTGGTGACACACATCAGCGAAGATGGCTCCAAGCGGTTTCAATACGTGATGACGATGCAGCGTAAAAAGGGCGCTGGCCGCGGTGGTTTTAAAGGCGGTGGAAAAGGTATGGGAGGCAAGGGTATGGCAAATCGAGGTGGTCAGTCCGGCGGTAAAAACCGTACCGATATGATTGCCCAGATGCAGGAAAAAATGAAAGCCCGTGGCATTGAAGCGATGGAAGCAAAACTGGATGAGACAGAGTTTTGTCGTGATGGCTATATGGTGTTAAGCGAACAGTTCACCATGGCGAGATTAAAAATCAACGGAGAGTGTAAAGAGTCGGCGACAGAAGACGATAAGAAAAACTTCCCGAATGTGTCTAAACACTTTGAGCACAGCAGCAGTGCCTACTCCATGCCCAGCAGTTTACCTGACTCGCCCTAGGGGAGTCGGTTTGATGAAAGCTCTGAATAATTCCCCTTGGAGCTTTCATCCTTTTTATTCTGATCAGGAGAGGCTCGCGCTGATGTACTCACACAGGCGCTGGGCCGCTTCGTTTTGATCACTGGCTTGCTTTACCATGCTGATCCCAATTTTCCCGAGCTTGGGTAAGCGGGTGGAATTGGTAATCACTTTTAAACCATCCGGCACACTGCTTTTAGCCAGAACCGTAACGCCCAGGCCTTCTTCAATCGCTGCCTGAATGCCGGATAGGCTCGGGTTGGTGTAGCTGATTTTCCAGGGCAGGGCAGCTTCAGCAAGCCTCGTGCTGGCCCGGTTTCGGTAGATGCATCCTTCCGGTGCCACAATTAACGGCAGCACAGAGCGCATATGGCAGTCGTGGCTGTGACTGCTGACCCAAACCAATTCATCTTCCTTAATGAGCGAGCTACCTGCCTTCTGAGGGTCATCGTGCAGAACCAGCATCAAATCGTATTGTTTCTGCCCCCCGGCATTGATCAGGTTTCGACTCAAGTCGCTCATCACCTCAAGGTTCACATTGGGGTAGGTATTGGCGAATCGGCTGAGGACTTTGGGCAGCAAGGTTGTGGCAAACTCGCTGGGAATTCCCAGCTTTAACTGGCCACTTACGCTGGTGGCACCAAAGCTGGCAACGGCTTCATCATTGAGTGCGAGAATACGTTTGGCGTAGTAGAACAGTTGTTCGCCAAGTTTGGTCAGCTCTATATTCTGGCCGTTTCGTGAGATCAGTTTCTGATCAAGCATTTCTTCCAAGCGCTTGATTTGCAAGCTAATTGCGGGCTGGGATCGCCCTAAGAGGTCACCGGCTTGGGTGAAACTGCCCAGTTCAACAATGGTGACAAATGCTCTTAATACCTCAATCGGCAGGTTTTTCATGTTGGCTTCTCCTGCAAATGCTGTGAGCCGAAGGACTCTTCGGCTATTAGCTATTGTTATGAAGGCATTATAACTATTAATTTAACAAATCGGTAAGCCCTGATTAGTATCGAATCAAACTCCTGTCCGAACTAAGAATTGAGAGAAAGCGATGTTTGATTATAACGATAAAATTTCCAGTTTTGATCCTGATCTGTCGGCCGCCCTTGAAGCAGAGGATCGTCGTCAAGAAGAGCACATTGAGCTGATTGCCTCTGAAAACTACACCAGTACACGAGTTATGGAGGCCCAGGGTGCCCAGCTGACTAACAAATACGCAGAAGGTTATCCGGGTAAGCGCTACTACGGTGGCTGTGAACACGCTGACGTGGTGGAGCAACTGGCCATCGACCGCGCCAAAGAGCTGTTTAACGCAGACTACGCCAATGTTCAGCCGCATTCAGGCTCCCAGGCCAACGCTGCGGTTTACATGGCTTTATTGCAGCCGGGCGATACCATTTTGGGCTTGTCATTGGATCACGGTGGCCACCTGACTCACGGTGCCAAGCCCAACTTCTCTGGCAAAATTTACAATGCGATTCAGTACGGCTTGAATCCTGAAACAGGAGAGGTGGATTACGATCAGGTTGAAGCTCTGGCCTTAGAGCACAAACCTAAAATGATCGTCGCAGGTTTCTCGGCATATTCTCTGGTAATGGACTGGCAGCGTTTCCGCGATATTGCCGACAAAGTAGGGGCCTATTTGTTTGTCGATATGGCTCACGTTGCGGGTCTTGTGGCTGCGGGTTTGTATCCGAACCCGGTAGCTGTGGCGGACATTGTAACCACCACTACGCATAAAACTTTGCGTGGTCCACGCGGTGGTTTGATTGTGGCGCGCTCAAACCCTGACCTTGAGAAGAAACTGAATTCCATGATCTTCCCGGGTATTCAGGGTGGCCCGTTGATGCATGTTATTGCCGCAAAAGCCGTGGCGTTCAAAGAGGCACTGTCCCCAGAATTTACAGAGTATCAACAGCAGGTCGTCAGCAATGCCAAAGCTATGGCGGCTGCATTCCAGGCTCGTGGTTATAAAGTCGTTTCTGATGGCACTGAAAACCATTTATTCCTCTTGGATCTCATCGACAAAGGTATTACCGGTAAAGCGGCGGATGCGGCGCTGGGTGAGGCCAATATCACGGTCAACAAAAATACCGTTCCCAATGATCCCCAATCGCCTTTTGTCACCAGTGGTATTCGTCTGGGTACGCCGGCGGTGACCAGTCGTGGTTTTAAAGAAGCGCAAGTGACCGAGTTGGCAAACTGGATGTGTGATGTACTGGACGATATTGATAATCGCCAGGTAATTGAACTGGTTAAGGAAAAAGTATTGCAGCTGTGTGCGCAATTCCCGGTGTACGTGAATAAGTAAACGTTTCACTGGTGAGTGATCATGGCAATCAGTATTTTTGATTTATTTAAAATTGGTATTGGCCCCTCCAGTTCCCATACGGTTGGGCCAATGAAAGCTGCGCAACAGTTTGTTACGCAGCTGCAAAGCGATGGGCGCCTGCAAGATGTTGTACGGGTAAAGTCTGAGATGTATGGCTCCTTGGGTGCCACCGGCATCGGTCACGGTACACCGAAAGCGGTATTGCTGGGCTTGGAAGGTGAGCTGCCTGAAACGGTTGTGGTGGCGAGCATTGCTGATCGTGTCAGTGCGATTCGCGAACAGCAAACACTGAAGCTTGCAGGTGTCCATTCGGTGATTTATCACGACCATACCGACCTGATTCTCAATCGCCGTGAAGAGCTGCCGTTTCATTCCAATGGTATGAAATTCACCGCTTACGGTTCCTGCGGAAAAGTTATCGAGGAGCGCAGTTTTTATTCGGTGGGTGGTGGCTTCGTTGTTGATGAAGACGAGGCGGGTAATGATGTTTTGGTTGAAGATTCCACCGAGCTGGCTCTGCCGTTCTCAAGTGGCAATGAACTGTTGGACATATGTGAGCGTGAAAAGCTGCGTATTTCCGACGTAATGTGGGCCAATGAAGCTGCGTGGCGTAGTCGGGAAGATACCCAAAGTTATCTGCGCAGCATTTGGCAGACCATGCAGGAGTGCATTGCCAACGGAATTTCGGCAGAAGGCATTTTGCCGGGTGGTCTTAAAGTTAATCGTCGTGCACGTCAGTTGTATCAGCAGTTGTTACAGCGCCCGGAAGCATCGCTTCAAGACCCGCTGACGATTCTCGACTGGGTAACACTTTATGCATTGGCGGTGAATGAAGAAAACGCAGCCGGTGGGCGTATTGTGACGGCACCGACAAATGGTGCGGCGGGTATCGTGCCGGCGGTTTTGAACTACTACAGCCGCTTTGTTCCCGGGGCAAATGAAGAGGGTATTGAACGCTTCCTGCTCACCGCTGCCGCCGTCGGCATTTTATACAAAAAGAATGCTTCCATCAGTGGCGCTGAGGTTGGTTGCCAGGGGGAAGTGGGTTCGGCTTGTTCTATGGCTGCGGCGGGTTTGGCTGAAGTGCTTGGTGCAACACCGCAGCAAGTTGAAAACGCGGCTGAAATTGCGATGGAGCACAACCTGGGCCTGACCTGTGATCCTATTGGCGGTCTGGTGCAAGTGCCCTGTATTGAACGCAATGCCATGGCCGCTGTGAAAGCCATTCATGCGGCGCGTATGGCCATTCGTGGTGACGGCTCGCACTTTGTTTCTCTGGATAAAGTGATTCGTACCATGCGAGATACCGGCCGCGATATGCAGGCCAAATACAAAGAAACAGCACGCGGTGGCCTGGCCATCAATGTGGTGGAAGTGCCCGTCAACATTGTTGAGTGCTGAGACAGAACGCTTCCAATAATAACGATTGAATTAGAGACATTTTCCGATGAGTGAAACCATTCTGAAAACACCACTGTACGATTTACACGTTGAACTGGGAGGCCGCATGGTGCCTTTCGCCGGTTACAGCATGCCCGTGCAATACCCCCTGGGCATTAAAGGGGAGCACCTGCACTGCCGCGACCAGGCGGGTTTATTTGATGTTTCCCATATGGGGCAGTTGATTATTCGAGGTGAAGGCCTTGCGCTTGCTTTGGAAAAACTGATTCCCGTTGATTTGCAGGCCTTGGCAAAAAACCAGCAGACCTATGCGGTATTGACCAATGAAGAAGGTGGCATTCTGGATGACCTGATCATCTGTAAATGGGAAGAAGATTGTTTTTTTCTGGTGGTGAATGCGGCTTGCAAAGAGCAGGATATCGCCCACCTGAAAAGCCATTTGGAAGGTTTTGATTTTGAGATTCTGGAAGATCGGGCGCTGTTGGCGCTACAAGGTCTTCAAGCGGCCGAGGTGATGAAACGCTTTGCTGAGCCCGCCTGTGAGCTGACGTTTATGAACGGTTGTCACTGCGAATTTGATGGCGCCCCTGTTTATATTACTCGTTCGGGCTACACCGGTGAAGATGGCTTTGAAATCTCTGTCGAAAACGCTTCGGTTGAAAAGGTAGCCAGAGCGCTTTTGGCTTGTGACGAAGTCGAACCTATTGGTTTGGGCGCTCGCGATTCACTGCGGCTGGAAGCGGGCTTGTGTTTGTACGGTCACGATATGAATACTCAAACCAGTCCAATTGAAGCCTCCTTGATTTGGAGTATCAGCAAAAGCCGTCGTCGCGACGGCGCCAAGGCGGCCGGCTTTCTCGGTGCCGAGCGCGTGCTGAATGATATTGAGCTGGGCGTTTCTCGCAAACGTGTGGGCTTTCTGGTGGAAGGGCGTTTACCGGTACGTGAAGGTGCGGGAATTTTCGATGCCGATGGCAATCAGGTCGGAGAAATTACCAGCGGCGGCTTTGGTCCCAGCATCAATGCGCCGGTCGCCATGGGCTATGTTCCTCTCTCTCTGGCGAAGCCCGATACTCAATTGACCGCCAAGGTTCGCAATAAGGATATTGTTATTACCGTAGCGAAAACACCTTTTGTACCGCAGAGATATTTTCGCGGCTAAGCGAAGGCGCGGATAATTTTACGATAACACGAACAATATTTAATGGTGATGATGATGAGCGATTTAAAATTTACCAAAGACCATGAGTGGCTGTTGATTTCCGGTTCACAGGCGACAGTTGGCATTACCGAGTTTGCTCAGGAGCAACTGGGTGATGTGGTTTTTGTCGAACTTCCGGAAGTCGGTTCGGAATACAGTCAAGGTGACGAAGTCGCTGTAATTGAATCGGTAAAAGCTGCGGGTGAAATTGTGGCACCACTGGCGGGTAAAGTTGTTGAGGTCAATGAAGAGTTGGCGGATAACCCGGAGCTGGTTAATGAATCCCCCTTGCAAGATGGTTGGTTCGTAAAAATGGAACTCAATGATGGTGTCGATCTTTCCGAATTGATGAGCGAAAGCGAATATCAGGAATTTACGGCTGAGTAGTCGCGCATCGCTTTTGTGTAAATGCAAAGTCAGCCAGGGCTTCATATTTTCTGGTCTGACTCTGTGGAGGTTTCCCCTTTTGGAACGCCCGCTGCTCCGGCTGTGAGCAGGGGTGTGGAGTCCATTATGTTGCAATCAAAAAAGACCATTAAAGAACTCGAGAACTCAGCGGAATTTATCTCGCGCCACATTGGTGTCAACAGCGATGATCAAAAGCAGATGTTGGCGTACCTCGGCTATGATTCCATGTCGGCGTTTATTCAGGCGGTGGTGCCGGATAATATCCGTTCCAATGGCTTACCGGGTTTGGCTGGACCAAGCAGTGAAGCCGCTGCATTGGCTGAACTTAAATCGACGGCCAGCAAAAACCAGAAGTTTCGTTCCCTGATCGGGCAGGGTTATTACGATAGTCAGTTGCCCAGTGTTATTCTGCGCAATCTACTCGAAAATCCAGCCTGGTATACCGCTTATACGCCGTATCAGCCCGAGATTTCACAGGGGCGACTGGAAGCCCTGTTTAACTTTCAGACGTTGATTACCGAACTGACTGGCATGGAAATCGCCAATGCCTCCATGCTGGATGAATCGACGGCAGCGGCGGAGGCTATGACTCTGTGTCAGCGTATGTCGAAATCCAAGTCTCGTCGTTTTCTGGTGGATGAAGAATGTCTTCCCCAAACCATCGATATTTTACAAACTCGCGCTGAGCCGCTGGATATCGAACTGCTTATTGGTGATCCTCTGGAGCTGGGTGCCCATGAAGACGTTTTTGGTGTGCTGCTGCAGTACCCGGCGGCCAATGGCGATCTGCGGGATTATTCCGGTCTGATTGATCGCATTCATGAGGCCAAAGGTTTGGTGGCGTTTGCAGCAGACCCTCTGAGCTTGCTGTTATTGAAATCGCCCGGTGAGCTGGGCGCCGATGTGGTGATTGGTTCTGCCCAACGCTTTGGTGTACCCCTTGGTTTCGGTGGTCCCCATGCGGCGTATATGGCGACCAAGCAGGCTTTTAAACGTTCCTTGCCTGGTCGTTTGGTGGGCAGCTCGGTGGACAGTAATGGTAAACCAGCTTATCGCCTGGCGCTGCAAACTCGGGAGCAACATATTCGCCGCGAGAAGGCGACCTCGAATATTTGCACCGCGCAGGTGTTGCTGGCTGTGATTGCCAGTATGTACGCGTCGTATCATGGACCGGATGGCCTGCGTAAAATCGCTGAGCGTGTGCATCGCTTGAGTACGGTGTTTGCGCTGGGTTTACGTCAGCTTGGCTTTGAAGTGAAAAACAAATCCTGGTTTGACACCATTACCGTTTTGAGTAATGAACAGACGTCAGAGATTGTTCAGCGTGCTCGTGAGGCGGGAATTAATCTGCGCTTGATTGATGGGCAGCAAGTGGGCGTATCTTTTGATGAATTGAGCAGTCGCAGGGAAGTCAGCAAACTGTGGCGCATTTTTAATCCAGACCTTGATGTTAATTTCGATGAGCTGGATGCCCAGTCTTCCTACGTTATTCCTGGAAACTTGTTGCGTAACGATGCAATTTTAACTCAGGAAGCGTTTAACGCTTATCACAGCGAAACCCAGATGTTGCGTTATTTACGCGAACTTTCGGATCGCGATATTGCTCTCGATCGAGCGATGATCCCGCTGGGTTCTTGCACCATGAAGTTGAATGCCAGCAGTGAAATGTTGCCAATCAGTTGGCCTGAATTTGCAAACGTACATCCCTTTGTGCCGTTGGATCAGGCCGAAGGCTATCTGCAAATGATCGGTGAGCTTGAAGATATGCTCTGCGAAATTACTGGCTACGATGCCGTTTCTCTGCAGCCCAACTCGGGTGCACAGGGTGAATACGCGGGTTTATTGGCGGTGCGTGCCTACCATGAAAGTCGTGGGGAAGGGCAGCGTGATGTGTGTTTGATTCCAAGTTCGGCACACGGTACCAATCCTGCGTCCGCGCAGATGTGCGGTATGAAAGTCGTGGTGGTGAAGTGTGATGATGCGGGTAACATTGACATGCTTGATCTTCAGGAAAAGGCCGAGCGTCACAGCAATGATCTGGCTGCAATCATGGTCACCTATCCATCCACTCATGGTGTGTTTGAAGAAAGCATCGTAGAAGTTGCGGAATTGATTCACCGCCACGGTGGTCAGGTGTATGTGGATGGCGCCAACCTGAATGCGATGGTGGGTTTATGCCAACCGGGTAAGTTTGGTGGTGATGTTTCCCATTTAAATTTGCACAAAACCTTCTGTATTCCACACGGTGGTGGTGGTCCGGGTGTGGGGCCTATTGGTGTGAAAGAACATCTGGAACCTTTCCTGCCGGGGCATCGTTCTCTCTCCGGTAATGCCCAAGGCGCAGCCGTGTCCGCAGCGCCTTGGGGCAGTGCGAGCATTCTGCCGATCACCTGGATGTATATTCGCATGATGGGCGCCAGCGGTTTACAGCAGGCCACCGAGGCGGCAATTCTGAATGCCAACTACCTGAGCAAGCGCCTGGCTGAGCATTATCCGATCCTCTACACCGGTCGAAATGGCTTGGTAGCTCACGAATGTATTGTGGATTTACGACCGATTAAAGAAAGTTCCGGTATCAGTGTCGATGATGTGGCCAAGCGTTTAATCGATTACGGTTTCCATGCACCGACTATGTCCTTCCCGGTGTCCGGTACCTTGATGATCGAGCCGACGGAAAGTGAATCAAAGTGGGAACTGGATCGTTTCTGTGAAGCCATGAGCCGTATTCGCGAAGAGATTCATGCGGTCGAAGACGGTGTTTACAGCTTGGAAGATAACCCTCTCGTACATGCACCTCACACAGCAGAATCGATGTTGCTTGGGGACTGGCAGCATGCGTATTCCCAGGGCCTTGCAGCTTATCCCGTTGATTCTCTATTGCGACAGAAGTACTGGCCACCGGTTGGCCGTGTCGACAATGTTTATGGCGATAAACATCTGGTTTGCTCTTGTCCGCCAATGAGTGACTACGAGTAAGTCCATACGCAAATACATTGGCAAAGCGCCGACGCCTTTCGGGGTGTCGGCGCTTTACGATAGGAGACTGTGAAAATGACAAGCACCTCTTCATTGCCAGTAAAACGCAGCGAGCGTCATAGAGCTGGCGAAAAGCATCGCGACGCGGCAAAACTGGAACGCATTCCGGTAAAAGTAATTCCCACGGAAGACATTCCGCGCAAGCCGGAGTGGTTGCGCAGCAAACTGCCTGCGTCAGCCGAGGTAACACGAATTAAAAAACTGTTACGCAAAAACCGTTTGTCCAGTGTCTGTGAGGAAGCCTCTTGCCCCAATCTTGGGGAGTGTTTTTCCAATGGTACGGCGACGTTTATGATTATGGGGGATATCTGTACTCGGCGCTGTCCGTTCTGCGATGTGGGCCATGGAAAACCGAAGCCCCTGGATCCCGACGAACCTGCGCAATTGGCGCAGGCCGTTGCCGATATGGCCTTGCGTTATGTGGTGATCACTTCGGTCGATCGCGATGATCTTCGAGACGGAGGAGCAGGGCACTTCAGTGAATGTATTGAGCAGATTCGCAACGCGGTTGAAGGCATTCAGGTTGAAATATTGACGCCGGATTTTCGCGGTCGAATGGCGCCTGCACTTGAAAAATTACTGGCAACACCACCGGATGTCTTTAACCATAATCTGGAAACGGTTCCCCGTTTGTATCGTCAATCACGTCCCGGTGCCAACTATCAGTGGTCTTTGGATCTATTGAAAAAATTCAAACAGGCTGCGCCATCGGTATTAAGCAAATCCGGTTTGATGGTCGGTCTGGGTGAAGAAAAAGAAGAAATCTTTCAGGTGATGGAGGATATGCGCGCTCACGATGTTGATATGCTGACCATCGGGCAGTACTTGCAACCCAGCCGCGATCATCTGCCTGTGCAGCGTTTTGTGCACCCCGATGAGTTTGCAGAATACCAAGATTTTGGAATGCGTATTGGTTTTAAACACGTTGCATCCGGCCCATTGGTACGTTCGTCCTATCACGCCGACAGGCAAGCGGAATCGGGAACGGCTCTCGAGTTTTAATCACCATGGCGAAACGAGCGAAAGTCACCATTGTACTGTGGACTTTCGCTTATATTTATTTGGTATTAGCGCCATATCTTCACTGAACAAAACCCCAGCATAAGTATTTTTTCGGGATAATTTGCGCAAATTATTTTCCCGATCTCGCCATTTATGGGTGAGATATTGCTCTTAATACAAAAGTTATCACGAAACTGTCACGGCCTAGTCCCTAACGCTTAACGCATTTAAAAAGTAAATGCGGGCATATTGATTATTAATTTCTACGCCAAAACTTTCTGCGCTAGGATCATATTTCCTCCGAATGACTGCGCATTGAGTTAATCAATTGCAGAATAATTAAATAATGAAGCGATGATGAGGAATTATCGATGGAAATAATAAGCGGTATCGTAAGTACGATTAATGGAGTAGTTTGGGGGCCATATATGTTGGCACTCCTGCTCGGGACGGGCGTTTTTCTCACTGTGGGCTTGAATGTTATGCCCATCCGAAAAATCCCCACGGGCTTTCGTCTGTTGTGGGGTGGTCGTCGCAGCGATCGCTCTGATGCAGGTGAACTTTCACCTTTCAATGCCCTAATGACTTCTCTTTCCGCCACGGTCGGTACCGGTAATATTGCCGGTGTTGCTACAGCGGTTGTTTTGGGTGGTCCGGGTGCCTTGTTCTGGATGTGGATCACGGCTCTTGTGGGTATGGCAACCAAATACTCGGAAGCGGTTCTGGCCGTTAAATACCGTGAAGTGGATGAAGAGGGCAATCATTCTGGTGGTCCGATGTATTACATTCGTAACGGTCTGGGTCAGAAGTGGGCCTGGTTGGCGGGCGCTTTTGCGTTCTTTGGTGCGTTTGCAGCGTTTGGTATCGGCAATACGGTTCAGAGTAACTCCGTTGCAGACGGCCTGAACAGCGCTTTTGGCGTACCTAATTGGGTGAGTGGCCTGGTGTTGTTTGTTTTGGTAGGCGCGGTTGTTCTGGGTGGTGTTAAGCGTGTCGGTGAAGTTGCCGGTAAGCTGGTTCCCCTGATGGGCATCGGCTATTTCATCTGCGGTTTGATTGTGTTGTTTGTTAATGCCGCTGAAATTCCTGCTGCTTTCGCTTTGATTGTTGATTCGGCGTTTAACGGCCACGCTGCTACTGGTGGTTTTGCTGGTGCCGCAATGGTTGCTGCCATTCGCTTTGGTGTTGCTCGCGGTGTGTTTTCCAACGAAGCCGGTTTGGGTAGTGCGGCGATTGCCCATGCTCACGCTAAAACCAAGGATCCTGTAAAACAGGGCATGGTGGCGATGTTGGGTACCTTTATCGATACCATCATCGTATGTACGGTTACTGGCCTGGCGATTGTTTCGACCGGCGTATGGCAAACCGGTGTGAAAGGTGCTCCGTTGACGGCGGCTGCCTTTGAAGCCAGCTTGCCAGGTGTGGGTGAATATATGGTTGCGATCAGTCTCGCTATCTTTGCCTTTACCACCATTTTGGGTTGGAGCGTTTACGGTGAGCGTTGTGTCGAGTACTTGTTCGGCAAGGGTGCGATTAAACCATTCCGTTATGTATGGGTACTGGTTGTTCCTGTGGGTACTGTTGTCGGCCTTGATTTTGTATGGCTTCTTGCAGATACCTTCAATGCTCTGATGGCCCTGCCAAACCTGGTAGCTCTACTGCTACTCAGCCCCGTTGTATTCAAGCTGACACGAGAATATTTCAATAAGAAAGAAAATCAAGACAGTGCAGCCGAGGCCTAAGCCTCACTAAAAAAATCACTATAAAAGACAAGCGGATTTGCCAGCTTACGGGCTGGCAAGGGGCTCTCTCGGCCTGAAAAAAGCCGCACTACAGGAAAACTTGAGGTAAATCATGAAAACAACTCTGAGAAAAGCCGTTTTATTTTCGTCGCTGGCTTCTATCGTATTTGCCAATTCTGCGTTTGCGGATGATGCGAAGATGAAAGCAATGGAGGATCGTATTGCACAACTGGAAAACATGTTGAAGCAGCAGATGGAGGCTCAGAAACAGCAATCCGCCAAATTGCAGTCAGTGGTGGTCAATGTTGAAGATGTTGAGCAAATGGCAAAAGCGGCGAAGCTGGCCGCGGTAGAAGCCAAGCCGGCCTCATCGAAATATGGTTTGAATATCTACGGTAGCTTGCGTCCTCGACTGACCTTTCGCGATGAAGGTGATCAGAGCAGCACCGATATCACGGATGCCCTGTCCCGTATCGGCATCAAAGGCAGTAAAAAGATTTCATCCAATCTAACCGCATTTTACCGCGGTGAGTGGGATGTGGATATTGAGGCCAATGGTAATTTTGGTGATGCTCGCCTGGCTTATGTCGGCTTGGAAGGGGACTTTGGCCGCGTGGCCATTGGTAAGCAATGGAGCCCTCACTACAATATTGTTGCGGAGCGTTCAGATATCTTTAACCACCGTTCCAGCCCGTTTGGCTACGATACCGTCGCGCCATTCCGCACTGCCGAACTGTTGAGTTACAGCTACTCCAAAGGGGGCTTGCGCATCGACAGTGGTATTCAAATTAACGGCAATCCGGCTATTGCAGGCAACACGGGTGATACGTCCCAGGTTTCCGGGCCGAGCCATGTGGATTCCGGCTCTTTCGGTCTGAGTTATGATTTTGGCAATGCCTATATCGGTGCATCGTTCCTCCAGCAAAAAGGCGATAACGATTACGAGCGTGATTTACTGGGTGTTGCGGGCAGTGTGAACGCCACAGAAAACCTGTACGTGGCTTTCACGTATCAGGATATTTCCGTATCCGAAATTGCGACGCCAGAGCTGGATCAGTACACCTATGATCTGGTGGCCTCCTATGCACTAGGAGACGGTTATAAACTGAAGGCGGGTATCTTTGGCTTTGACGATGATATCAGCTCAGCGGATTCCGACACCCACGATGGTTATAACCTGACATTCGAAAAACAGTTCTCGGATGTACGTTTGTTTGCCGAGTGGTTGACCCGCGATTTCGATCATAAGGATAAGCGCAATACTCTGAGTATCGGCTTGCGCTATGACTTTGATTTGGCTCTGTAAAACGCCAATCAATTGATAGTTACTTGAATTCTTGATGTAGCAGCTCGGGTCAAAATCATCTTCAAGGTTTTGGCCCATTTCCCCCGTAAGATAGGGTTTCGCAGTTTGAAACCACGTCTCGCACCGAGCAACCCATCCTGCGGAGGGTTGCCCATTCTTTCCCGGCTCTTCGTGGCCGGGTTTTTTGTGTCTGATCCCTTTGAATCGCCTGTGCCTTTTTTGTCATTACGCCGTGCTGGCAAAGTCATGGAGCTTAATTCGTTCGTTATTTAATCTGTCTCCACATTAAAACGATAATAATCAGGAGTCACATAATGCACGAGAACCATAGTTGTTTCTTAGATAGCCGTCTTAACGGAAACCCTGGAAAGCGTGGGCTTAATGCTTCGCTGTCCAACCCCTTCAAATTTACAGTTTTGTCAAAGGCCATCAGCTTCGCCCTGGTGGCCGCATTGTCGCCATCAATGTATGCGCAGGGCACGTTAGAAGAGGTGGTGGTGACCGCACAGAAGCGAGAGGAAAGCTTGCAGGATACGCCTATCGCCGTATCGGCCTTTACCTCGCTGGCGATCGAAAACAAGGGGATCGATAACATTGCTCAGGTGGCAAATTTCACCCCGAATCTGGTTTTTGATACCACATCGCCTGTCAGTGGTTTGTCTTCCGGTGCAGTGGTCTATATTCGAGGCATTGGCAATACCGATTTCAGTTTGACCACAGATCCTGGTGTGGGCACCTATGTTGATGGCGTGTATATGTCTCGCTCGGCAGGCGGAGTGTTGGACGTCCTTGACGTTGAGCGTATCGAAGTGCTGCGTGGCCCTCAGGGCACCTTGTTTGGCCGCAACACGATTGGTGGCGCCATCAATATCACGTCTCGCAAACCCGCTGATGAGTTTCAGGGCAAACTGGAACTGACCGTGGGTAATGACAGCCGGCAGGATGTACGAGCAGCTATTGATATTCCTTTTACTGAGTCCCTGCGCAGCAGTTGGGCCTTCTCCAGTAAAAAGCGTGATGGTTATGTGTCTCGATTGAACGTTGGAGATAAATTGGGTGATGAAGAAAAATTGTCTTTTCGGGGCAATATTATTTATGAGCTGAACGAACAGTGGGATTTTGCGCTTAATTTGGATTCAACGGAAATCAATGAAGCCAGTGCTGCGTCTTCATTGGTGGGTTTTACACCCGGTGCTGGCACCATTGGCTACTCACTGGCAAGTTTTGGTGATATTCCTGCCGGTCTAACAGACTTGGCTCAATATATTCCTCCGCGAGCTTCGGATATTACCTACGCTACTGGAAAATCAGGTACGAAGCTATCCATTGATGGTGTGGCTTTTGTGGCGAACTATCACGCCGAGAGTTTTGACCTGAAATACACCTATGCTGATCGAGAAACGGAAGGGGAATTTAATCGCGATCCGGATAACTCGCCCCATGCCATTACCGAAACCCGTAACCCAAACTATCAACATGAACAGAGCAGCCACGAACTGCAAATTACCGGCGGTTTATTTGACGATAGGTTGCGCTATGTCGGCGGCCTGTATTATTTTGAAGAGCAGGGCACCGATGATGTTTTTGTCGATGTTTTTTTGCCAACGCCGGACTTGAGTGCGGGTTTTCCTGCCACCATCAATAATTTTGCCGACGTTGATAACCGCTCAGAAGCGGCTTATCTTCAACTCACCTGGCAGCTGAGTGATGTTTGGAGTGTTACTGGTGGCTTGCGTCACACTCGCGATGAAAAGTTTTTCCGTTACACCCAGTACATCGGTGCTGATGACCAGGGCAATGGTTATCCCTTCTTTCCTGGTGCTGTCAATCAAAATGGTGTGTTTACATCAGGACTTGCGCCTTTGGTTGGGAATGGCAGTGGCCAGGTCAGTGATGCCTTTGAGCAAACCAGTTATAAATTTGGTGTCGATGCCAATCTCGAAGACGGCACTTTATTGTATTACAGCTTTTCCCAGGGCTTTAAAAGTGGCGGTTTTGTACTGCGTTATGTAGAAGCGGTTGATGAGGTCCGAACCTTTGAGCCCGAAACGCTGGACAGCCATGAAATTGGTGTGAAGTGGCAGGGCTGGGATGATCGACTGCGTGTGAATGCCGCGGCGTATTGGTCGGATTATGAAGATGTGCAAGTGACCTTCTTTGATAATCTCGGTGGTCCAGTCACGGCCAATGCTGGAGTGGTGGACATCAAAGGTCTCGAACTGGAAGTCACGGCCATTCTGGTGGAGAACCTGCAGATGGATCTTGGCTATGGCTATACCGATGCAAGCTATGACGAGATTAATCCGATTGACGGCCTGTCTTTGAGCATCGACAGAAATGCCAAACTGGTAAACACCCCTGAGCATTCTTTCAATTTGGGTTTTGAATACATCGTGCCTCTGGAATCCAATGAGTTGGCTTTTCGGGTGGATTATCGCTACACCGATGAAATCTATAACGATTCACAGAATTCCCGTTTCTTATTCGAGCAGGCTTATGAACTTTGGAACGCTTCGTTGCGCTACAGCATTGGTGAATCCATCGACGTAATGCTGTTTGGTAAAAATTTGAAGGATGAACGCTATATCGAAAGCGGTGATTCGAACTTTGGCCTTGGCTTTCACGAAGCAAATTTTAACCGTCCGAGAGAATACGGTCTGACCTTGAGATATCGCTTTTAGAGATCTGAAAATTGTAAACAAAGGCCAGGGTTGGCCTTTTGTAAGGAGTAGATGATGAGTAATAGTTTTAAAGCGGCTGCAGTACAGGCAGCTCCGGAATTTATGAACATTGATGCAGGTGTGGATAAAGCCATTGCCCTGATTGAACAGGCTGCTGCTCAGGGCGCTGCGATTATTGCTTTTCCCGAGTGCTGGTTACCGGGTTATCCCTGGTGGCTGTGGCTGTCCTGTACGGCTCACAATATGAAGTACTTTCAGGCTTACCATGAAAACTGCGTCGAAATCGGAGACCGTCACTGCGAGCGTCTGACCCGGGCTGCAAAAGACAATCAGATTATGATCTCTATGGGTTTTAGTGAGCGCGACCATGGCTCTTTATATATTGCCCAAATGCTGATTGGTAATGACGGAGAAATCTTGCAGGCTCGCCGAAAGCTTAAACCTACACATATGGAGCGCACTGTCTTTGGTGAAGGCGATGGTAGCGATTTGGCGGTCATCGATTGTGATATCGCTCGCGTGGGCCAATTGTGTTGCTGGGAACATTTACAACCGCTGAGCAAATACGCCATGTATGGCATGCACGAGCAGCTCCATATTGCCTCTTGGCCGAGCTTCAGTTGCTATCCAGATGCCTACGCATTAGGTGCAGAACTCAATAACGCTTTATCGCAGGTCTATGCTGCTGAAGGCCAGTGTTATGTGTTGGCACCCTGTGGTGTGGTTTCCGAAGCGATGATTGATTTGCTGGTTGAAAACGAGGAGCAGGCCGCGCTGATTTCAGCCGGTGGCGGCGCCGCACAGATTTTCGGGCCGGATGGTCGTCCTTTATGTAGTCCACTGGCCCACAATGAGGAAGGTATGCTGATTGCCGATATCGATATTTCCGCCATTGCCATTGCCAAAAGCTTTGCTGATCCGGTAGGGCACTACTCTCGTCCGGATGTTACTCGCTTGGTGTTGAACCGTCAGGCCATGACGCCGGTGGCGGAGTCCCTCGCCGAGTGTACTCTCAATGAAGAAGAGACTGTACTGATCGAAGAAAGCGACTGAATAAGTGCTGAGAGCGGGCAGTGTGAGCGACGCCTTCACCTGCCTATTTGTGATAAAGACAATTGCTTTTGCCAGCATATAAAGCGAAGCTGATGTCATAGCTTGATAAAAACAGAGGCGAATAATGAAAAATAATATGCCCCCGAATTGGCAACCTCCAGCTCCCGCCTGGCAGGCCTTGTGGAATGACAAGGAAGATTTGCGTGTTGCTTATTTTGCGGCCCAGTCGAAGACGCCTGAGTTGTTGGACGCCTGGCAGAAGCGAATGCTTGTCATTGATCCAATTCCTCTCCCTGTTGGGCCCCTGATGGTGGAAAGGGGCCATTTTGTTGATGCGGCTGGGCAGGAAAATTTTCTGTTGATTACGTACTGGCGAGAAAGTCACTATCAAAACTGGTGGTCGACAGCGAAAAACAGCTGGTATCAATTTGCCGACAGTTCCAGCCTCGGGGTCTGGCGCGAAACGATGCGCTTGCCTCATGAGCATTTTGAAACCTTGCTTTCAAGCCCGGATGCCCATGGATTGGCGAGCAGTGGCGATGATGTGGAAGGCCCGATACTTGAACACGGTTACCCTGGAGGTATGAGGGACCGTATCGAGTATTGTGCGCTCAGCGATGTGCGTGGTGGTTCTGTGCCTCGTGCCGAGGCCAATGAAAATGACGATGTCGTGCGAGTTCTGGCGCCGGCCAATCTGTGTATGATTCGCTCCGGTCAGGACTGGGGCTTCTGCGATGATGAGCAAGCTGATGATTATCTGAGTAATGTCCATCCAGTGTTGCAAAAAGGCATGAATTATCTGCGTGATCGGGGTGAGGAGTGTGGTTGCTACAGTATGCGCCTTGTGGACGTCCTGGATGAACACTGGAAGGTTACCAAACAGACGTTTGGTCTTGGATATGCAAAGGATATTTTTGTGTTTGAGGATTGGGCCAAAAGCCATCCTACGCATCTGGATATTTTTGGAAAGTTTATGGTGATGGCCGAAAAATACGGGGAGTCGCTTCAGTTGCAGCTCTGGCATGAAGTGGCGGTATGCCCTGACGACGGTGGGGAATTCGAGTATATTCAATGTCACGATAAAACTGGCATATTACCCTTTGTTTCGAGAGTTTAGCGTTATACGCTGGATTTAAGGCTTGAATGCGAGGCGCTTATGAGCTTTCTGTTGCAACATGGCTACACCCGTTCAACTCTGGATATTCCCAAGGTGGATCGTGAGGAATACTGGTGCGATGCGATTTGTCAGGAGTATGTCAAGCTCGATTGCAATGTTGATTCTGAGAGTGCTTTTCGCGGCTCAGTGCGAGGTGGTGTAGGCTTGGCCAAACTGCGTTTCTCAGAGGTGCTGGCCGATCCGCAACACGTGAAGCGCGATAAGAAGTTAATCGCTCATTCTACGGAAGAAGACTTCCTGATCAGTTTTCAGTTAAGTCAGGAAGGTTTTGTCAGGCAGGGAGGAAGGGAGGCGCATCTCAAGCGAGGCAGTTTTTCTCTTTATGACAGCACCGAGCCTTATACCCTTTCTTTTAATAAACCTTTCCACCAACTGATCATTCAAATGCCCAAAGAGGTTTTGCGTCAGCATCTTTTGGAGCCGGAACGTTATACGGCAGTTTGCATCGATGGTCAGCAGGGTATAGGTGCAGTACTGTCAAATTTTATTTTATCACTGGCACAAGAATTGAACACTGTTCCCAATATGTGCGAAGACCTGAGCGATAATTTGCTTAACATGATCGCAATGGCTTACAGTTCTTCGGTTCGTTTTAATCAAACTACCGACAACAGTTTGCTTCAGGATAGTCTTCGTAAAAAGGTGCTCAGATTTATTGAGAATAATCTCGCTGAGCCGGATCTGAATAATCAGAAAATTGCAGACTCCCAGGGGATTTCTCTGCGCTATTTGCAGAAATTATTTGAAGGGCAAGAGCAAAGTTTGCACCAGTTGGTGCTGGATAAGCGCTTGCAGAAAGCTCAGCAGATATTGCTCGACAAACAGCAAAATTTATCGAGCATCGAACAAATCGCCTATCGCTGTGGTTTTAACAGCTATGCGCATTTTTCTCGCAGCTTTAAAAAGCACTTTGGTTTATCGCCCAGCGAATTAAGGGAATGAGCTTATTCGCTTGTTGTATCGGCTTTAGGTTTGGGTTTGCGAACCGCGTGGATCACGTAGTCGCCTTCGAGATACACCACAAAGCCATCGTAGTGCCACTGGCTAATGGGCGGCGTGCCCACAGGGCCCTGAATGCGTTGGGGCTCACCGAATTGATTGATCAGTTGCTTGCTGCTTAGCCCACGATTAGGTAACTCAACGTTGGCTTCTCCCTGGCTGCCAACGGGAATACGAATCTCCTCGCCGTAACTGTAAACACTGGTTGCGCTGGCACTTGCAAAACAGACAGCTGTTATCATGCCTTTTATAAGCAAGCTTTTGTTCATGTCTAACCTTCCTTCCCGTTATCCTGAATAGCCCTGAATCTTGTCTCAGTGTTGTGTTTTCAGAACGCAATGCATGAAATGTCACAACACAAATAGTATCAGCAATTATGGGAGCTTAACATTATTTGAAAACAACTAATATTCAGACTTAAGGCTTAGTTGGAAGGTTTGATATGGTGAGCAATGAGGCCCAGCAAAAGCTTAAAACGAAGGGGTTTCCATGCCGCGCTTACGTCGATGGCTTTGCATTTGCTTTTTAAAGACACGGCGTGTGAGCAACTTCTGTTGCTCTGAATCCAGATCACAGAAGGCAATGGCGATTTGATACCCTGCAGGTACTGCGGGTAAACAGCGCACGATACGACCATAGAGGTATAGGTGCCAGGCGTCTTCTTCCAAGCCCAGAGTGACGGCCACATAATCGCCAACGTTCAGAGCGCTGTTGTGTTGAAAGGCCAGGCCACCTTCGCTCAAATTCAGCTGAACAGTGTGTTGCTCGCTTTGCGCCTGGCACATTTGTTGGGCGATTAATTGGGTTTTACGATTCAGCAGAGAAAGGTATATCGCTACGCTGCGTTGCTCTTTGGCAATCTCTCGCAGCAGAGACTGGCCTTCTTCCTCCAGTTTGTGCAATTCCTGGAGTAGCGTCAGCTCGCTGGGGCGTACAAACAGTTCACTGGCTTGTTGTTGGCGCATGGTTTTGGGATTGACAGGTTTGAACTCGAAGTAGAGCTGATCGTCCACTCGATAGTGGCAGCGGCGGTCGTGACCATTGGGTGGCCGCTGGGAATCGTCCTGGGGCTTGCTGTTGTGCTGATTCATAGTCCTGACAATGCGGTATTCTCTTTCAAGTCTAGCAGTTGTTCAGAGAGATGCTGTGTCTCCTAAATCCTTCTTTGAAGTTTTGGATCGACGGCAGAGCCAAGGGATTCATGCTTGTTGGTCTTTTATACAATGCGCCAGCGGATCGCGGGCCTGTAGGAGGCTGCTGCTAAAATAAGCTATTAATTTATAAAGGAATTCGGTTTAATAGCGCCATGTCAAATCTAGCGCGATTTATAGGGCTGCGGTACACCAGAGCCAAGAGCAGTCACCAGTTTCTTTCCTTTGTCAGCGGTTTTTCTTTCCTGGGTATGATGCTCGGGGTGATGGCGCTGGTGGTGGTGCTTTCCGTCATGAATGGCTTCGATCGGGAGCTGAAACAGCGCCTTCTGGCGGTCATTCCCCATGGCTTTATCTCGACCACGCCTTATACAGAAGATTGGGAGGGGCTGGCAGCGTCTGCCAAAGAGTACCCTCAGGTTGTCGGTGCAGCGCCTTATATTGAAGGTTTTGCACTGCTGTCCAACGGCGGCCTCAATATGGATTCGGCCCTGATTGCGATTGACCCCGGTCGCGAGCGCGAAGTATCGATTATTGATCAGCACATTATCGCTGGTGATATGGCGGCCCTTAAGCCAGGGGAGTACGGCATCGTGATCGGACGAATCCTTGCACAGCGCTTGCGGGTTCGCGTCGGCGATAAAATTACCCTGACCTTACCGGAAGTCAGTATCACACCGGCAGGTGCTTTTCCGCGCAGTAAGCGCTTTACGGTGGTCGCCGTATTTAAAGTCGGCGCTCAGGTAGATCAGTCTCTGGCCATGATTCATCTGCGAGACGGCCAAAAGCTTTTTAAGCTGGCCGATAAAGTGCACGGTGTCCGGGTCGCTTTTGAGGATATATATCAGGCGGAAACCGGTCTGAATGAGATTCAGCAATCACTGGATGTTGAAACCGACGTTAAGAGCTGGGCCGAAACCCAGGGCAGTCTCTTCCAGGCCATGAAAATGGAAAAGATCATGATCGCTATCATGCTCTTTTTAATTGTCGCTGTGGCGGCGTTCAATGTGATTACCTCTCTGGTGTTGATGGTCGCGGACAAGCGCGCTGATATTGCCGTGTTGCGTACTATGGGCATGAGCGAGCGCCAGGTGATGAGAGTGTTCGTCACTCAGGGAATGGCCTTGGGTGGCATGGGTATCGTATTGGGGCTTCTGCTTGGATTGCCGCTGGCTTACTGGATTGGTGATTTAAGTCAGTGGTTGGAATCCCTCAGTGGTCAGCAACTGTTTGACCCGGATATTTATTTTATTGCTGAACTGCCGTCGGAGTTGCGCCTCAAAGATATTTTAGTCGTTAGCGGCATCGCATTTTTAATTACCTTGTTGGCCACGCTGTACCCGGCTTATCGGGCCAGTCGAATTGAGCCAGCAGAAGCCCTTCGTTATGAATAAGAAGCGAGCCATGAGGAAAAGGACAGAGCAGCTATGACCTCAGTTTTGCAATGTGTGGATTTATGCAAATCGTACGATGAAGGCCCTGAGCCGGTGCATGTCCTTGAGAAAATTAATTTCAGTTTACAGGCTGCAGAGCGAGTTGCGATTGTCGGTGCCTCCGGTTCCGGAAAATCGACGCTGTTGAATCTTTTAGGTGGCTTGGATCAACCGAGCAGCGGAGAAGTGCGCTTGAGTGATCAGGCCTTTTCCAGTTTGAGTCCAAACGCCCGAGGCCAAATGCGCAATCGCCATATGGGGTTTGTGTATCAGTTTCACCATTTATTGCCGGAGTTCAGTGCGTTGGAAAACGTTGCGATGCCCCTGATGATTTCTGGTCAGAGCCTGGCGAAAGCCAAAGGACCGGCAACAGAGATGTTGGCTCAGGTAGGTTTGGCAGAGCGGCTCAGTCACCGACCGAGTGCATTATCCGGTGGTGAGCGACAACGCGTGGCGATTGCTCGTGCATTGGTGAATCGTCCGGAATGTGTGCTGATGGATGAACCCACCGGAAACCTCGATGCAGAAACGGCTGCCGAAATTGAAGCGCTTATGGAAGATCTCAATAAGCAATTGGGCATCAGTTTTGTGCTGGTTACCCACGATCAATCTCTGGCCATGCGTATGGACAGGGTTTTAAAGTTGGAAAGACGCCAGCTGCAGCAGGTTGATCAACTATGATTCGACATTACGCGCCTTTAATTGGCTTGCGTTACGGTGGGAGTCGCCGCAAAGGCGCGGGCTCGCTATCCGGTTCGATTCTGGTCAGTTTTATCTCTCGATTGTCGATGGCTGCTATGATTTTAGGCGTGGCGGTATTGATTGTTGTGCTGTCTTTAATGAATGGTTTTGAAGCTGAGCTGCGCCAACGGATTCTGGGCTTGGTGCCTCAGGTTTCCGTGTATCAACGCGGTGGCATTGAAGACTGGCAGGAATTGGCCGGGCAATTAAAAGACAAGCCTGAGGTAAGCGCGATTGCACCCTTCGTGGAAATGCAGGGGCTGGCAAATCGCAAAGGCAAAACCATGCCTGTGGTGGTTTATGGCATTGAGCCCGAGCGCGAGCTGAAGGTTTCGGTGATTGGTGATTTTGTGAAGCCGGAATTATTGGCTGAGCTTTCCCAAGTATCCACCTCGCCGCAAGTGATTGTGGGTTCGGCTCTGGCAAAAAAATTGAGTCTGGACAAAGGGCAAAGCTTTCGTCTGGTTATTCCTGCGGAGCGTCGTGGTCGCGGTGCCAAAATCAAAGTGCTGAAGGTTCTCGATACTGTACACACTGGCACGGAACTGGATCAGCATTTGATTCTGGCTGGGCTGCAACAAGCCGCGCAACTCTCTTCGGTGCCGGATCGGGTTACAGGCTTGCGTTTATCACTCAGCGATTTGGATTTGGCGCCACAGCTACGATTGTTTTTAAGTCAGGAGTTGGGCTACAGCTATTATGTGTCTGACTGGACGCACACGAAAGGCAATCTCTATCACGGCGTGAAGATGTCCAAGCGTTTGGTGGGCTTGATTCTAATGCTGATCATTGCCATCGCGGCTTTTAATGTGGTGTCGACGCTGGTGATGGTGGTGATTGAAAAGCAAGGCAGTATCGCAATTCTGCGTACTATGGGTGCCAGCACGGCGGGCATCATGACCATTTTCGTGATTCAGGGCGCTTTGATCGGCTTGGTTGGAGCGGGGCTGGGTGCGGCTTTGGGTTCTGGCTTGGCTGTATTGCTACCCGAGATGGTGGCAGGGCTGGAAGCTGTGTTGGGTTTTCAGTTTCTGCAATCGGATGTGTACCCAATCAGCTATGTGCCTTCGGATTTACGCTTGGAGGATGTGTTGGTGATCAGCTTGAGTGCTTTTTCTATGAGCTTGCTGGCATCACTTTATCCAGCGTGGCGGGCGGCGAATATTGGCCCGGCGAAGGTGCTGCGCTACGAATAGCGTTTTTGGTTAATTCTTCTTGGCTGCTTCTGCTTTTTTGATTCCTAAACGGGTTCAGGTGTCGTTATTCTTGCTGGCGCGCCTGGCCATCTTTCTCTTTTCCCAGTTGCTGACAACATGCCAGCGCCAGAATCCCTGAATGAACAAGTAACCCAGGCAACCAAAGAAGACCGCGCAGAAGAGGGAGCCGGTCACCAGAGGTATCCACAGTTTGGGGAATTCTTCGTATACCCAGGCCCAGGACAGCTCAATACTGAATTCCAGTTCCGGTGCTTGAAGCATCCAAACGCCCAGCCGGTAACAGGCGTAGAAAATAGGGGGGATGGTGATGGGGTTGCTGATCCAGACCAGTCCCACGGAAATCGGCAGATTGCTGCGCAGCACAAAGGCCATAAAGGCGGCCAGAACCATCTGACCGGGCATAGGAATAAATGTGCAAAACAAACCCACAAAGAAGGCAACCGATACGGAATGACGATTCAGGTGGAAGAGGTTGGGATCATCCAGCAGGGAGCCTAGTAGATGGAGGCCGGGTTGCCGCTTGATCTTCTCCGGATCAGGAATCCAACGTTTTAACAACTTTTTCGGCATTCGGTCTTGCGGCCCTGTACTTGGCTTATAAAGCAAAGCCGGAATTATGCCCTTTAATTGTGACAACCACTAGACATTGGGCTGGCTATTTGCAGGAAAGTTGATTTCGCTTGTTATTTATACGTTTTTATAGCGTTAGGGCATATTGTCGACAAAAGTATAGCTTTCCTGGCCTTGACAGGGGGTATCTCGGCCAATAAACTCTTTTCACTCTTAAGATTGTCAACAATCTTTCGGCCCAGCGCAAAATCGAACACGAAAACTGCTTCTTGGCAGGTTTCCCGTTGCGATGGCTGAAAACGTGTTTAAACCTGATGAGGCTGCCCTTGGAATCCATTCCGCTGAGAACCATAGCCGACAAGGTCTTTCAGGATCTGGTGACCGCTATTGTCGAAGGCAGTATCCCCGCCGGCAGTAAAATTTCCGAACCTGAACTGGCTAAGTCCCTGGGTATATCCCGTGGTCCCTTGCGTGAAGCGATTGCCCGCCTGGAAGCCTGCGGGCTGCTGATTCGCAAACCCAACGTTGGCGCCCGGGTAGTGACCCTGTCTGCCCAGGATATGATTGAAATCTCCGAAGTGCGCGAGCCACTCGAAGGTATGGCCTGTCGCCTTGCCGCTGAACACCGCAGCGATGACGACCTGGCTGAACTCAGGCGTTTGCTTGAGCAGCATATGAGTATGGATGCCCTTCAAAAGGGCCAGTCCTACTACCAGAAAGAAGGGGATCTGGATTTTCATTACAAGATTGTGCAGTGCTGCAAAAACCAAAAGTTGATTGGCTTGCTCTGTGACGATCTCTATCACCTTGTGCGCATGTACCGTTATCAATACGGCATGTCCAGCCCCAGGGCACACCGCGCTTTTCGCGAGCACACCCAGATTATTGATGCCATCGAAGATCGCGATGGCGAACTGGCCGAATTCTTGATGCGCCGGCATATCCGAGCATCTCGTAATAATATTCAAGCGCGCCTGCTGCAAGAAGCAGAGGCGCAAGCAAATACTTAATTGGAGGACACTATGAGCGAACGCCTCTCACCGGGTGCGAAATTCCGCAAAGCCCTGATCAACAATAAACCTTTGCAGGTTGTGGGTACTATTAATGCCTATACCGCCATGATGGCTCAGCAGAATGGTCATCAGGCCATTTATCTTTCAGGTGGTGGCGTCGCCAATGCCTCATACGGTCTGCCGGATTTGGGCATGACTTCTCTGAACGATGTACTGGCCGATGTATCACGCATTACCTCGGCTTGTGATCTGCCTTTGTTGGTGGACATCGATACTGGGTGGGGTGGTGCATTTAATATCGCCAAAACCATTCGCGATATGGAGAAAGCTGGCGCGGCCGCGGTACATATCGAGGATCAGGTTGCTCAAAAACGTTGTGGCCACCGCCCCAATAAAGAAATTGTTTCCACTGAAGAAATGGTGGATCGAATTAAAGCTGCTGTCGATGCGCGTACCGATCCGGATTTCTTTATCATGGCGCGCACCGATGCGTTTGCCCAGGAAGGCCTGGAAAAAGCCCTTGAACGTGCCAAGGCCTACGTTGCCGCAGGCGCTGACGGTATTTTTGCTGAAGCGGTAAAAACCGAAGAGCATTACCGCGCTTTCTCGGAAGCGTTGGATGTACCTATTCTGGCGAACATGACCGAGTTTGGTCAGACGGAATTGTGGACTCGCGAGCAATTGGGTGAGTGGGGCGCGGGTATTATTTTGTACCCACTGTCGGCTTTCCGTGCCATGAATAAAGCTGCCGAAGCGGTGTATCGCGCACTGCTGGAAGATGGTCACCAGCGCAATGTCATCGACACCATGCAAACCCGCATGGAGCTGTACGATTACCTGGGTTACCACGATTACGAGCAGAAGTTGGATGCTCTGTTTGCCGAAGGCAAAAATAAGTAGGTTGAAGACGTCGGTGTCGGTAGCTGAACAGGTAGCTGGTAAAAAGTGCCTAAGAGAAAGCGCCGAAGAAAAAAGTGGCAGTAAATTGAAATGAGACAAGGGCCAATTGTCATATTTGGCCTTTAGTTTAGAAACAGCAGCAAGCGAATTAAAAAATCAAAGTCTGGGAGAAATATAATGGCTAAAGTACTCAGTGGTGCAGGCCTGCGAGGCCAGGTGGCCGGTAAAACCGCATTGTCTACCGTAGGCAAGTCCGGTTCTGGCTTAACTTATCGTGGTTATGATGTAAAAGATCTGGCAGAAAAATGTGAGTTTGAAGAAGTGGCTCACCTGATCTTGAAAGGCAACTTGCCGAATCAGGCTGAATTGGATGCCTACAAAACCAAACTGAAGGGGCTGCGTGGTTTGCCGGCACCTTTAAAAACCGTATTGGAAAACATTCCTAAAGACGCCCATCCCATGGATGTGATGCGTACCGGTGTTTCTATGCTGGGCAATCTGGAAACGGAAATGAGCTTTGACGAGCAGGGTGATCAGGCAGATCGTATCCTGGCGACGCTGAGTTCAATGATCTGTTATTGGTATCGTTTCAGCCATGATGGTGTGAAAATTGAAACCGAAACCGATGACGACACCATTGGTGCTCACTTCCTGCATATGCTGCGTGGCGAGAAGCCCAATGAGTTGCACGAGCGTGTAATGAACGTGTCTCTGATTCTGTACGCCGAGCACGAGTTTAATGCGTCTACGTTTACCGCCCGAGTGTGTGCGTCGACCTTGTCTGATATGCACAGTTGTGTAACCGGTGCAATCGGTTCTCTGCGTGGTCCACTGCACGGTGGCGCCAATGAGGCCGCAATGGAAATGATCGAAAACTGGAAATCAGCTGACGAAGCCGAGCGTGAAATGATGGGCATGCTGGAGCGCAAAGAAAAGATCATGGGCTTCGGTCATGCAATCTATTCCGAGTCTGATCCACGTAACGCCATTATCAAAGAATGGTCTGAAAAATTGGCCAGTGATGTGGGTGATACCGTCCTGTACCCGGTTTCCGTACGTTGTGAAGAAGTGATGTGGCGCGAGAAGAAGTTGTTCTGTAACGCCGATTTCTTCCACGCATCGGCTTATCACTTTATGGACATTCCAACCAAACTGTTTACACCGATCTTTGTGGTATCCCGTGTAACCGGTTGGGCTGCTCACGTTATGGAGCAGCGCGCAGATAACCGTATTATTCGCCCGTCGGCAGAATATACCGGTGAAGAGCTGCGTCCTGTGCCGTCAATCGCTGAGCGTTAATCGTTGAGGTTTTACCCGATGGCCGCTGGCTTCTTGCGGTCGTCGGGCTTTGTTGTATTACCGTGATTTGTCGCTCTATTTAAGAGCAAAGAAAAATACCAAATACAGCTGTCTCGAAGTAAATCTAAAAAGTTCTTTTACAGGTGTTATATGAACACTGAATTCCGTAAGTCTCTACCAGGCAGTGATGTCGACTTCTTTGACACTCGTGCCGCCGTAGAGGCCATTAAGCCTGGTGCCTACGATAAATTAAATTACACCTCCAAGGTGTTGGCCGAGCAATTGGTTCGTCGTTGTGAACCGGAAACGCTCAATGATTGTCTGACTCAAATTATTGAACATCGCCGCGATTTGGATTTTCCCTGGTATCCAGCGCGTGTTGTGTGCCACGACATTCTGGGACAAACCGCGTTGGTTGACCTTGCCGGTTTGCGCGATGCGATTGCGGAGCAGGGCGGGGATCCTTCCAAGGTAAATCCGGTTGTTCCGACTCAGTTGATTGTCGATCACTCTTTGGCGGTGGAAGCTCCGGGTTTCGATCCCGACGCATTTGAGAAAAACCGCGCTATTGAAGATCGTCGCAACGAAGACCGTTTCCACTTTATCGAGTGGACCAAAACCGCATTTAAAAATGTAGACGTGATTCCCGCCGGTAACGGCATCATGCACCAGATCAATCTGGAAAAAATGTCTCCGGTCATTCAAAACCGCGATGGCGTTGCGTACCCCGATACCTGTGTGGGTACGGATTCTCATACCCCCCATGTTGATGCGTTGGGTGTGATTGCGATTGGTGTTGGTGGTTTGGAAGCGGAAACGGTTATGTTGGGCCGTCCATCCATGATGCGTCTTCCCGACATTGTTGGTGTGAAGTTAACCGGCAAGCGTAAGCCGGGAATCACCGCCACGGACATTGTATTGGCTATTACCGAGTTCCTGCGCCAGGAGCGAGTTGTCTCTTCTTACCTTGAATTCTATGGTGAAGGTGCCGCAGAACTGACGATTGGTGATCGTGCGACCATCTCCAATATGACACCTGAATACGGCGCGTCGGCGGGCATGTTTTATATCGATGAGCAAACCATCGATTACCTGAAGCTAACCGGGCGCGAGCCGGAACAGATTGCTTTGGTTGAAAACTATGCCAAGCAAACTGGTTTGTGGGCTGACCACATGGTGGAAGCCGAGTACGAGCGTGTACTGGAATTCGATCTTTCCAGCGTTGGCCGCAATATGGCGGGCCCCTCCAATCCACATCGCCGTTTGCCGACCTCGGCCTTGGCCGAGCGTGGTATCGCTGTGGATCTGGACAAAGCCAAAGCGGAAGAAGCGGAAGGCAAAATGCCGGATGGCGCGGTAATTATTGCCGCAATTACCAGTTGCACGAACACCTCAAACCCGCGCAATGTTGTGGCTGCCGGTTTGTTGGCACGCAAGGCAAATGAGCTGGGATTAATTCGCAAACCTTGGGTTAAATCCTCCTTTGCGCCAGGCTCCAAAGTGGCCAAGTTGTATTTGGAAGAAGCCGGCCTGTTGCCAGAATTGGAAAAGCTGGGTTTCGGTATTGTTGCCTACGCGTGTACAACCTGTAACGGCATGTCCGGTGCGCTGGATCCAGCGATTCAGCAGGAAGTGATTGATCGCGATTTGTATTCTACGGCGGTCCTCTCGGGTAACCGAAACTTTGATGGTCGTATTCACCCTTATGCCAAACAAGCTTTCCTGGCTTCTCCGCCATTGGTTGTAGCCTATGCGATTGCCGGTACGGTGCGTTTTGATATTGAGCAGGATGTGCTGGGTCAGGATGCCGATGGAAACGATATCTGTTTGAAAGATATCTGGCCTTCCGATGAAGAAATCGATGCGATCGTTAACAAGCATGTGAAACCTGAGCAGTTCCAGCAGGTTTATATTCCAATGTTTGATCTGGGTGCTGTCGAAGAAGCAGAGTCACCTTTGTACGACTGGCGTCCGCAAAGTACTTACATCCGTCGCCCCCCATACTGGGAAGGGGCACTGGCCGGTGAGCGTACATTAAGTGGCATGCGTCCGTTGGCGGTGCTGGGTGACAACATTACGACGGATCACTTGTCTCCCTCCAACGCAATTCTGGCCAGCAGCGCGGCCGGTGAGTATCTGGCGAAAATGGGATTGCCGGAAGAAGACTTCAACTCTTACGCAACCCACCGTGGTGATCACCTGACCGCTCAGCGCGCAACCTTCGCCAACCCGAAACTGTTGAACGAAATGTGTCGTGATGATGCTGGTGAAGTGATTCAAGGGTCTCTGGCGCGTGTTGAGCCGGAAGGCAAACAAACCCGCATGTGGGAAGCCATTGAAACCTATATGGATCGAGGTCAGAACCTGATCATCGTTGCCGGTGCAGATTATGGGCAGGGTTCATCCCGCGACTGGGCGGCAAAAGGTGTTCGTCTGGCCGGTGTTGAAGCCATTGTTGCGGAAGGTTTTGAGCGTATTCACCGCACCAATTTGGTGGGCATGGGGGTGTTGCCGCTGGAATTTAAAGCGGGTGATACTCGAGAGACCTATGGCATCGATGGTACAGAAACATTTGATGTGATCGGTACGCCTTCGCCTCGCGCTGATTTGACTCTGGTAATTAATCGCCGTGACGGTGAGCGTGTGGAAGTGCCTGTAACCTGTCGCCTGGATACTGCGGCCGAAGTGCATGTGTACGAAGCAGGCGGTGTATTGCAGCGCTTTGCAAAAGATTTTCTTGAAGGTAATGCCTAGACCTTAAATTGAAAATCGCAACTCCGTCTGGTTTTGTTTTCGGCAAAGTCAGACGGGGATTTCCCCGTCCTGTATGCGCAGGACCGTTTTGAATGATTGTTGATAGGATTCGAGTTATGGCTTTTGCTCCCCAGATAAAAATTCCAGCTACGTATATTCGTGGTGGCACCAGTAAAGGGGTGTTTTTTAAACGTGATGAGCTGCCCGAAGTCTGTCAGCAGCCGGGTGCGGCTCGCGACGCTATGTTGTTGCGAGTGATTGGTAGCCCGGACCCTTATGCGAAACAAATTGATGGTATGGGTGGTGCAACCTCAAGCACCTCGAAAACCGTTATCCTCGATAAAAGCAGCGAGCCAGATCACGATGTGGATTATCTCTTTGGTCAGGTAGCAATCGATAAAGCCTTTGTTGACTGGAGTGGCAACTGTGGCAACTTAACTGCTGCTGTGGGGGCGTTCGCAATCAGTAAAGGTATTGTTGATGCCGACCGTGTGCCGGAAAATGGCATTTGTACCGTGCGAATCTGGCAGGTGAATATTCAGAAAACCATTATCGCTCATGTGCCCATGTGTAATGGTGAAGTTCAGGAAATTGGCGACTTTGAATTGGACGGCGTTACGTTTCCTGCCGCAGAAGTTGAAATTGAATTTATGGACCCGGCTGATGGTGAGGGCTCCATGTTCCCGACCGGAAATCTTGTGGATGATCTGGAAGTCCCGGGTGTTGGCACGTTAAAAGCGACCATGATCAATGCCGGCATTCCTACCATTTTTGTGGACGCCGATGCGATTGGTTACCGGGGTACCGAGCTACAGGACGCGATTAATGGCGATAATGCCGCCTTGGAAAAGTTTGAAACGCTTCGTACTCATGGCGCGATTGCAATGGGTTTGATCAGCGATGTCAGCGAAGCAGCGGCTCGCCAGCACACGCCAAAGATTGCGTTTGTCGCACCGGCAAGCAGTTATACGTCTTCCAGTGGGAAAAACGTTAATGCGGAAGATATCGATCTTTGCGTTCGCGCCTTGTCCATGGGCAAGCTTCACCACGCTATGATGGGAACCGCCGCTGTAGCCATCGGGACGGCCGCGGCGATTCCAGGTACGCTTGTCAACACAGCGGCTGGCGGTGGAGAACGTCAAGCGGTTCGCTTTGGTCATCCATCGGGTACATTGCGTGTGGGTGCCGAAGCCAAGCTGGAAGACGGTGACTGGACGGCTACTAAAGCCATTATGAGCCGTAGCGCCCGAGTGCTTATGGAAGGTTGGGTTCGTATTCCTGCCGACACTTTTTAATTCCGTCTTAAGAGCTGGCCTGTCTGTGCCAGCTCTGATTCTTTAATTTCCTTTCGAGACTGACCGTGTTTGAGGCACTGTTAACACTGATTGCCGCCACGGCACTTCTTTTGGGTTCCCCAGGGCCAGCGCCGATGGCACTGGCTGCAATTGGTGCCGGTTTTCCTTTACGGCAGGGCGTGGCATTCCTTGCGGGAATTCTCTGTGGGCTTCTGTGGGTAATGTCATTTGCCGCGTTGTTGCTGAATGGCTTGTTGAGCATTCACGATAACTTGATGCTGCTAATGCAAATCGTTGCGTCGCTCTATATTCTTTGGTTGGCTTGGAGTATTGCAGCGGCGCCCATCAATTCAGCGGCTTCTTCTTCGACAATCGCACCGGGGTTCTGGCAGGGTTTTGTTTTTAATCTGATTAACCCAAAAGCCTATGCGGCGTTTGTTGCCTTGTTTTCAAGTTTTCTCTTGCCGCATGAGGATTCTCTAAGCGCTTTGTTGCTTACGGCCATTTGTTGTTTTTCCGTAGCGGTGTTTGTTGATGGGGCCTGGTTGTTGGCCGGGCGACTGTTGCGTGGTATTTTTTCAAAGCCAGGGCAGGGACGTTACCTTCGAATCCTGTTTGCATTGTTAATGGTACTGGCCTTGCTGGTCGCAGCGGTCAAAACCCTTTGAGAACTCGTGCCTACTACTGATTGTGAGTGGTGAGCAGAACGTTTAGCGGAACCACTTTGTAACCTTCTTTTTGCAGATGCTTTAACAGCAGAGGCATCAGTTCCAGGACATTCTGCCCACGTTCCGAATCGGGATGGGCGTCATCACCATCGTGTAAAATCAAAATTCCACCGGGTTCCAAATGCTGAACGATGGTCGCGAGTTGTTGTTCGGCGCTGTTACTGGCTTCGGGAAAAGGCAGTGTACCGGTAATCGTGGTGAGCCTGGTTTGCTCGACCTGTTTCCATAGGTTCCGTCCTATTTGACCGCCAGGTGGCCTAAAATAAACAGCTGTCTGTCCGGTGATTTCACGAATGCGGTTTTCGGCTTTTTGCAGTTCTGTATCGGACAGTGAGCTGAGGTAATACTTCTTTAACCCTGATTGGGCAATCAGATCATAACCGTGATTGCCAATTTCATGGCCCTCTCTCACGACTCGGCGAGCCAGCTCGGGGTGCGCTTCAACTTGACGCCCCATCATGAAAAAGGTGGCCGTAATTTGATGTTCCTTGAGGATATCGAGAATAGGAGCCGTATAGAGAGAGGGGCCATCGTCAAAGGTGATCGCGATCTGTTTTTCCTGTCGCAGGGAGTGGGGCTGGCCATGCCAATAGGTATTGCCGCCCCATTGTGCGGGCCAAACGAATTCCAATACGGCGGTGCGATATTCAAACGCGGCGAGGAAAACACAAAAACTGATCAGCAAGACCTTGCCGAATTTTGCCAGCATCTTTAACCCAATCTTCGTAGTTCATAGAGCGAAGTAGTCACAGGATAACGATACTAAAACATTTGACACTTTTAAAACCGTGCAGTGGTCAAGATTCAGTGTTTGGCAATCAATGGCTGGGCTTTGTACTCAGTGTCGCGCCAAATTGCTGGAGGCTGTCAATGGCGGCCTCGGGGCCATCTTGCCTTAAACGATCAGTAAATTGTTCGGCGGCTTTTTGCAGAGTTTCGACCAGCGTATCGAAGGCCGCTTCACGTGTGTTCTGGTCACCGGGAAGGGATGAGGGGTCTTGTAAGCTCCAGTGCAGGTTCTCGCCTTGTTGCAGCCAGCTGGGGCAGCTTTCCTGAGCGGCTGAATTACAAACGGTAATGGCGAGATTGCATGGCCATTGCTCAAACTCGTTCCAGGACTGGCTGTTTAATCCCTTGCGGGAAATGTTATGCCTCTCAAGCGCCGCGAGAGATTCGGCGTGGACAACTCCCGCAGGTTGACTGCCTGCGGAGCGCACAATTAAGGGGCTGCCATTAATATCGGCTTGCTGACGAAACACCGCCTCGGCCAAAATGCTTCGGCAGCGGTTATGAGTGCAGATAAATAAAATATTCATTGTTTTGATACTGACTTGGGCGGCGGTTCTTGTCCAGAGTTGTATAAAATTGTGATAAAAAGATGAGGGGGCTTCGAGATTTACGGGGGCAGGGTGCTTCAGTTGTCCACAAAATAACCGCATGTTTGATGCTTTCTTAAAGCCTCTGGTATTAACGAATAAGGCTTTGAAGCTGCCTTGTAGTCACTCGGCAACAATAAAGCTAGAATGAGGGGGATATTCGAGGCCAATAAGATCATGCCCCTAGAAAGACAAAAAGAACGCAAAACCAAGCTGGCTCCACGGCGGCAGCCGATTCAGGAAAGGGCCAAGCAAAAGACTCAGCAGATTCTTGATACCACCGCTCGCTTGCTTGATGAGGTGGGTTTCGATGATTTAACGACCATTCTGATTGCTAAAGACCTGGGCATTTCTGTTGGGGCTTTGTATCACTACTTTCCGAACAAGCACGCGATTCTTTATGCTCTTGGTGAGCGTTGGCTGAACCGCATGACCGAAGCGCTGGAAGCCACGGAGCGTCTGGATATCGAATCTATGAGCATCGAGAGCTTTGTCGCCTGTCAAATGGATTTAATGCTCGATGTGTATCGTGAGCAACGAGCGATCTTGCCCTTGGCCCAAGCCCTTTGGGCAATACCGGAGTTGCGGGAGCTGGACACTCAGCATGATGATGTGGTGATCCGTCATTTTATAAGCATGTATAAACGCCTGGGCTTTACCCAGGCAGACGATGAGCTGGGCCGTATCGCCCGCTTGCAGCTGGAGACGAGTCATGCGCTTTTACTAAGCGTTGTGGACCAGAGTCCAGATCGTTCCGCACGCAGCCTTCAGGATCTGAAAGCCCTGTGCTGTCATTTGTTAAGCATGCATAACTGCGCGCATAAATAGTCAGGGGGCGTCCAACTTCCTGTGTGAGGCTCTGTTGTTGGCGAAGCTTCATAAAGTGCATTGAAACGTGCCAGACAAGGCATGACTAAAGAGTTTAGGGAGAAGCCCACTATGCCCACCGCATTTGGCGACAAGCTGGTCATTGCCATTTCTTCGAGAGCTTTATTTGATTTAAGCGATAGTCACACCGTATTTGAGCGCGATGGTCTCGAAGCGTTTGCCGAGTACCAGCGCCAACACGAGGAAGACATTCTCGAACCGGGTGAAGCTTTTCCATTGGTTAAAAAGCTGCTCGCCCTGAATGCCGAGAAAACGCGGGTTGAGGTGATTCTGTTGTCACGCAACAGCGCCGATACGGGTTTGAGAGTCTTTAATTCTATTGAGCATTATGAATTGGGTATCACTCGGGCGGCCTTCTGTGGTGGCGAAAGTCCTTATCGTTATGTGTCGGCCTTCGGTTGCCATCTGTTTTTATCGACACACGCTGAAGATGTCCGCCAAGCCCTGGATGCAGGCGTGGCCGCAGCCACTTTGATGCTGGCCGGTTCGCGTCGGGGGGATGATGGGGAGCTGCGCTTTGCCTTTGATGGTGATGCGGTGTTGTTTTCTGACGAATCCGAACGCATCTACAAGCAAGAGGGACTGGAAGCCTTTGCGGAAAACGAAAAGAGCAAAGCCAAGACACCACTCAGTGGCGGTCCATTCAAGAATTTTCTTAAGGCTCTGCAGAGCCTGCAGGCGGACTTTCCTGATGGCGATTGCCCGATCCGAACGGCTCTCGTGACAGCGCGTTCTGCACCTGCCCATGAACGTGTTATTCGAACCCTGCGCCAATGGGGCATTCGCCTGGATGAATCGCTCTTTTTGGGGGGGCTGGATAAGGGCGAGTTTCTACGTTCCTATAGTGCCGACGTATTCTTTGATGATCAGCAGAGCCATTGCCATTCAGCCAGCCAGCATGTCGCTACAGGACATGTACCCCATGGCGTAGCCAATGAACCCAAAGAATAGGGGGCGTTCTGGGTCTCAGCTTGTATTAGAGGAAGGCGAACTTCACACCCAGCAGCATCAACAGGGAAGCCAGCGCTGGTTGAAGAATGCTGTTCGGCAACTGAGCAGACACTTTGCTGCCAAAGTGAATGGCCGGTAATGACCCTGCCAACAAGCAAGCCAGCAGAACAAAATCCACATTGCCCAGGAAGAATAGATGGCCCAGGCCGGCAATCAGAGTCAAGGGTACGGCATGGGCAATATCGGTACCCACAACCTCAGTAGCTTTCAGTTTGGGGTAGAGCACCAGCAGCAGAGCGGCACAGAAGGCGCCGGCACCCACCGAAGACAATGTGACCAGGACACCTAAAATAACGCCGCTGAATACCGTGATCAGCTTGCCATGGCGATGAACTTTGCCCATAAAGCCCCCTTCATTCAAGCTGGCTCTCTGGAGACGCTTCTTAAAGAGGATAACGGCTGAGGTCACGATCAACATCAGGCCCAGGCTGTGGGTCAGAAGGCCCTGGTAGTCGGTAGCGCCCTGGAAAAAGGTTTGCAAAAGCAAGGCCGTTACCAGTGATGCTGGAATACTGCCGGCGGCCAGGGCATAAACCAGAGACCAGCGGATGTTTCCAAGCTTGTGATGGCTGCGGACTCCGCCCGCTTTGGTTACGGCGGCAAACAGCAAATCGGTGCCGATCGCTACATTGTAGGGAATGCCAAACAGGATCAGCAGGGGCGTCATCAGTGAGCCGCCGCCAACACCGGTCACCCCGACGGCGAAGCCGACGCCAGCACCAGCAAATATATATGTTAAGGCATCCATATAAACAATAAGTAGGAGGTAGGTGAATTTTTATATCTAAAATTGCAATTAGTGCTGGCAAATATACGGATTAGACTCTATTCTGGAAAAGAATATTTACTTATATTTTTATAAGTAAATACATGGAGGGAAGCTTGGCACGCAAAGCTTCATTTCCGGGCGCCTATGGTGCTCCTGGTCTGGCCATGACCATTTCACTGGGGAGAATGCTATGAAACTGCAGCAGTTGCGTTATATCTGGGAAGTTGCCCATCACGACCTTAACGTATCGGCCACCGCCCAGAGTCTCTACACATCGCAACCGGGGATCAGCAAACAAATTCGCCTGCTTGAAGACGAATTGGGCGTTGAAGTCTTTTCCCGCAGTGGTAAGCATCTGACTCGAATCACCCCGGCCGGCGAAGCTATTCTGAACACCGCTGGTGAGATTCTTCGCAAAGTTGAAAGCATCAAGCAGGTTGCCCAGGAGTTCAGTGATGAGCGCAAGGGCAGTTTGTCCATCGCGACCACCCATACCCAGGCGCGTTATGCTTTACCCAAGGTGATTGGAGACTTTATTCAGGAATACCCGGATGTGTCCCTGCATATGCATCAGGGCACCCCTATGCAGATTTCCGAGATGGCCGCAGACGGTACAGTCGATTTTGCGATCGCCACTGAGGCTATGGAACTGTTCAGCGATCTGGTGATGATGCCTTGCTATCGCTGGAATCGTTCCATTGTTGTGCCAAAAGACCATCCACTTTGTCAGGTTTCCAAGCTCACATTAGAAGATGTTGCCCATCATCCCATCGTGACTTATGTGTTTGGCTTTACCGGCCGCTCCAAACTGGATGAGGCCTTTGTCGAACGCGGTCTGGCGCCGAAAGTTGTGTTTACCGCAGCAGACGCTGATGTGATTAAGACCTATGTTCGTTTGGGTTTGGGTATCGGGATCATTGCACATATGGCCTACGACGAAACCCTGGACAGTGATTTGGTGGCGCTGGATGCCAGTCATTTGTTCCAGTCGAGCACGACTAAAATCGGTGTGCGTCGCGGCACTTTCCTACGCGGTTTTATGTACGAGTTCATTCAAAAATTCGCGCCCCACTTGGAACGCGATCTGGTCTCCGACGCGATCTCCCGGAGCAGTAAAGCGGAAGTAGACGAGTTATTTTCTTCGATTGATCTGCCGGTTTACTGAGTTAAATCGCTAAGTTCATCTAGAGTGGGTTGGTACAGCGGGAAGCTTGGTTTGTTGTAGCAGGCTTCCTCATAGTGACACTCGGAGTGAAACCAAATACCTTCATCATCTTCTGTTGCGGTTCCTGATTTCCCCACGGAATAAACCTCATTTCCGTCTTTGCTCAGTTTTAGTGCCTCTTCACTGAAGGGGTCGATTGCCTGTGTGTCGCCAAGATATTTTTGCAAATCATTGAGGTTTGCGACTTTTTCACAGTGATTGTCGCGTGCCCAGTTCGCAGCGAGAATCAGTTTATTGGCTTCAATCTGCAGGCGGTTCAAGCAATGTCGTAATTGATAGCCGTTAAAAGCGCCATGGTAGTTTGAGTTGTTGGCTGTTCCTATCGCGTTCGGAGTAAATAGATCAGTAATACTGTATTCCGGCGAGGATGGCTCAATTGAGATCTCGGGTATGTTTTGGCAACCTTTCAGGACAGATTCTTTTACAGACAGAAGATACTTGGCGTATGCTGTGGTTTCTGTGTTTTTGTGATAGTAAAAGTCAGGGAACGTCGCAAACAAAAAGTTCATTGTGTCTTCAATGAGTGGCAAATCTTCATTGCCAAAACTGTTGGTTATCAAAGTGCTATCATCAAATTCATCTTCCTCTGGGGCAAAAAATATCCTCCAGCGTTCCAGAAGGTTCTCTTTATGTGCATCTTGAATTATTTGTTTAGAATAAAGGTATTCTCCGGTTATTACTTGGCCATAATGATGGTTTGCATTTTTTGAAATTTCATCCAGTAGAGTCAATGCACTCATATAGGAATGCTTCGGAATCTCCAATTCCTGGAATAATTTTGCTTGCCATGACAGTGCTGTTTGTTGGATTCGTTCTCCAACCATAAAGGATATGAGGATATGACTGGCTTCCGTTTTAACCAGTTGGCCGAATTTAATGGCAGCGTTGGAAGCTTTTATAGCCTCTTCAGTTTCATTGTTTCTCGCATGCTGCATTGATTTGAGAATCAGTAGCTTCCCAATATCAACGAGCTCTACGTAGTCAATGTCCATAAAGGTTTTGGCGTTTACGCTCAGATCAAAGCGCTTGGCTTTGGTGGCCGTTATGGCAAGTTCAATGGTCTCTTTCTGACTTTCCAATAAGTCTTGTACCCACTGTTCATCCCATATGTGTTTGACGTATGTCTGCTTTATTTGCTCTTCATTCTCAAGGAATAATCCTTCACTCCATGTCATAGACCAATGTTCTTGATCCAAATGTCGCTGTAATTTTTCCTTCTCACATGAACTTGAAAAGGTTTCATAACCTTCATCCTGCGTAAAAGCAATATAACGAAACCCGTTTTCCGAATCCGGAACTTTGACCGCCAGCGCCGACAATCCATGATCATCAATGGTTTCAGCGTCTTGTGAGCCGATATAGATAAAACTGCTGAGCAATAAAAAAAGGGTAGCGAGGGAATAGAAAGCCTTCCTTGCCATTGGTCGATCTCCATAACACCACAGAAATGGGGTGTTTAGAGTATCCAAGCCAATGTCTGGGATCAAGCGGCGCGTGTTAGCTTCTGATTTTTAAAAAGAGAGAAGCTAGTCCACCAGTCGCATTAAGCACTCTTGCGCTGCCGCAGCGACCAGTGTGCCGTCTTCGTGGTAAATCTTGCCAAAGTTCAAGCCTCTGGCACCTCCTGTGCGAGGGCTGTCCAGTTCATAGTAATGCCATTGACTGGCATCAATCTGGCCATAAAACCACAGGGCATGGTCCAGGCTGGCGCTTTGCAGTTTGGGGTTGTAATAGGAAATGCCATGGGGCAGCAATGAGGTGTCCAGCAAATAACTGTCGGACATATACGACATCAGGGCTTGATTGAGAATGGGATCGTCTACCTGACCACTGGCTCGCATCCACACACCGACTCGCGGGGGCATGGGTTGTGGGTTGAGATGATCAAATGGATTGGTGCTGCGGTATTCAATTTCCAGTGTGCGTTTATCCGGGTCGAGACCTTTGGCTTCACAGTATTCGATTTGCCGCTCATGTTCGGTTTGTAAACCCTTGAACCCGGCATCCGGCTGAAATTCGCATTGCTGTTCCAAGCCTTGCTCCGGTCGTTGGAAGGACAGGGAAGAAATCAGAATCGCTTTGCCGGCTTGTGATGCGGTAACGCGACGCGTACAAAAGCCACGGCCATCTCGCACCAGCTCTACGTGAAAATCGATATCGATATTGACCTGACCGGGGCGAATAAAATAAGCGTGTTGTGAGTGGACCTCGAAATCGGAACTGACGGTTTGGTGGGCGGCGTACAGTGCCTGCGCCAATACCTGACCACCATAGACGCGTCCCCATGCGGTGGGCATATTGTGCCCGCGAAAAAGCATGTCTTCTTGCTGCTCCAGCTTTAAAACTTGTAGCAGGGTATTAAAGTCTTGCGCTTTTTTCTCCGCAAAGAGCTCGCTCATAGAGGTGTTCCTTAATGTTAATCAACAAAGTGTTTACACAATGCTGACCGCAATGCGTCGCATAGCGGGGTCGATACTTTCGACCTTCACTTTAAGGGATTGACCAAGTTGATAAACAGTGTCGCCGCGGACGAGTTTTAGGCGGCGATGGTCGAGCTCCCAGGGGTTTTCTTTATTTTGCAATAGAGCAAAACCTTCGATGCCGGTTTCGTCAAAGCGCAAACCCACGCCCTGGCCATTAACCAGTGCGACCGTGGCCTGGTGTTCACTGCCAATTTTATCGGCCATGTACTGCACGTGCAGCCATTGCTCCATTTGACGTACGGCTTGGCGGCCAGCCATCAGTTGCTCCTGCAGGCGTTCCACGTTTTCTTCCGTCAGTGGTGCAGGTGCCTGCGTATTTTGAATAGCGGCCTTTAACAGGAGGTGATTGTAGTAGTCCTGATAGCGGCGTATAGGTGAGGTAATGGTTGCGTAGGCCTCAAGCCCCAACCCCAGATGCGGTGCTTTGCCAATATGCAATTGACTGGCTTGAAGCAGCCGCTTGCAGGTCAGCAGTAATTGGGGATCTGCTTCGCCCAGAGTTTGCATCAGTGTGCGATAACCTTCCAAAGTGTCCAGCTTGAGTTCGGCTAACTCGGGGTGATCTTCTTGCAGTACTTCGATCAACGTTTTGAGTTTGTCTTCTTTGATACCCGCATGATGGGAGAAGAGGGCATTGATGCTGTTTTCAGCGAAAAACTCAGCAGCGCAAATATTACACGCCAACATGGCTTCCTCGACCATTAAATGCGCTTCACTTTTTTCGCGTTTGTGGACCGCGGCAATTTTACCTTGTTCATTCAGCTCAAGGTCGTAATCGGCTTTGTCTTCCATAACCAGCGCATTGGCCAGGCGGTAGTCTTGGCGCTTCCGGGCAAGTTCCTGCAACGCTTTCAAACTGTCGGATTGTTCCTGGCTGACTTCCAGCTCGGCACCGTTTAGCCAGGCACTGACGTTTTCATAGCTGAGCTTTTGCTGGGATTGAATATTGCTGAGTTCAAAATTGTGCGAGGTGATTGCACCATTGCCATCCACCTTGATATGGCACAGCAGCGCCGGACGAGACTCACCGGCCACCAGAGAATAACGATTCTGGGACAGGCTCGGTGGCAGCATGTGTCGGTTCTGACCGGGTAGGTAGACCGTTTGGGCGCGATTCGATGCGGCTTGGCCCAGGGCAGAGTCCGGAGCGACTTCAATACTGGGGTCTGCAATGGCAACACTCAGGGTAAAACCATCACCGTCGCGGCTGACGGCAATGGCGTCGTCCATATCCAGAGTCGTTTCTGAATCGATGGTAACGAAGGGCAGTTCGCTACTGTTCGGGTAGCTGGGCAGCTCGCTTGCTGCTAATTCATCAGCTTGCTCTTGGGCACCTTTGCCAAGCTCGCCAGGCAGCATGTGCTTGCTGGCCATGTACAGACCTTCGATGCCGGTGGTTTTTTCATCGCCGAGACGCTCCAGTACTTTGACTTGGGCTTTGCCGTCCTTGTGGAAAGGGTGCTGACTGATACGGCATTGGATAAAGTCACCCGCCTTCAGGCCCTTGCGCTGATTTGGTGGGATAAACAACCAGCGGTTGAACTGGGGCAGGTCGGGCTGCACAAAGTGGCCCTGGCCACGAACCACATAATGGCCAACGAAGTCTTTCAGGGGGCTTTCCAGCAGTTTTTCCAGTTCGGCCTGGGGCTTGCCGCCTTTGCCTTCCACAACATTGATACGCACTCGGTCGCCAGGGAACAGGCGATTCATGTCATTGGGTGTGATAAATGCTTCGCGCCCGTCGTCCAGGCTGGCGAAGCCAAATTTACCGTTACTGCCGCGAACTGTGCCTTTGGCGATGTCTTTTGTAGCTCGAATATCTTTCTTCAGTTGGCTCAACTGACTGAGCGCATCTTTGTTTAGCATGTAAAGCCCTTATGCGAGGGAATGGTGACCTAAAAAGGGCGAGATTATATCAGCTCCTGTGCCCAAGGTGAGCTTGTCCTTGCCTTCAAAAACGTGACCGATTGTCTGTTCTATAGATTGATTCTTTATGAGCCTCATTGTTCTGTGTTTTGAGTGCTATATCTCGGGGCATATTTTGGTGCGTAGTCACGCACTATTTGGTGGCGTAAAAGTCATTTTTGATCAAAAAGTGACCTGTTTTTACTGGAAAGTTGTCATTTTAGGCAACTCCCTAGAAATAGTGAGGAAAAGCCTGTGAGCCACGGCTCACAAGGGGTGCTGGTTTTTACGCGTCGCTTGGCTAATCTTTTTTTATAGGAAATGAAAAAAGTACTAAATATTTGGTATTTAGTTGTCGATGTAAGTAGTGGCGCCTAAGTATTCATCGGCGGCCGAGTGACCAAAATTCAGTACCGATAAAATTGAGAATGTACACATGAAAGTTAGAACCAGGGTTTCGTTATTTGCTTTGGCCCTCTCTTTACTACCGTTGTTAGCAGTTACCGTAGTTTTGGGGTGGTTTTCATACTCTTCAGCGCAAGAAGCACTGAACAAACAACTGGAAAGCAAGTTGGTCTCACGCCGGGAAGCGAAGAAAACTGAGCTGGAATCTTATTTCCAGACGGTCAATGATCAACTCCTCAGCCAAGCGCAGAGCAATATGCTGGTGTCAGCCGCCAGTGATTTTAGCCAGGCTTTTTCTGAGCAGAGCTTTGGCGAGGTCGATGCGTTTGAATCGAGCACGACCGAATTTACGCCGGAAGCCAGGGATTCTCTCGATGGCTATTACCGCAATGACTACGCGAGCCGCTATGCGGAAAAAAATACCGGGCAGCAAGTTGATGTTGACTCGATCGTGGATTCACTGGGTGAGCGTGCCAAGTGGTTTCAGTATTACTACATCAGTGATAACGAAGAAGCCCTTGGCGAGAAGGACAGTATGCTGTCGTCCTCTTTGGGCGGTACCTATGATCAAGTCCATGAAACTTACCACCTGGCCATTCAGGCTTTCCTGAAACGCTTTGGTTTTTACGATATTTTTATCGTCAATCCAAATACCGGTGATGTGGTGTATTCGGTTTACAAGGAACTGGATTACGCGACCAATCTGGAGTCTGGCCCATATCGCAATTCCGGTTTGGCTGAGGCCTACCGCGCAGCGAAAGATTTGGGTGATCAACGCGAAGTTGCCGTGGTGGATTTTAAACCTTATTTGCCCAGCTATAACGACAACGCCGCATTTGCCGCGACGCCTATCCTGAATAATGACGGCGTTCAGGTGGGTATTCTGGTGTATCAAATGGCTTTGGATCGCATCAATCAGTTGATGACTCTGAACCAGGAGTGGGGCAAGCAAGGCTATGGCGAGTCTGCGGAGCTTTATTTGGTCGGTGACGATCAACACATGCGTTCTGACAGTCGTGTGTTCGTTGAAAACCCGTCGGCATTCAAGCAGTGGGGTTATAACGGCAGCTTCGGCCAGGCGGCCACCGATACTGTGTTGGCCAAGGGCACGACCATTGGTGCTGTGCCAGTGAATACCGAAGCGGGTAAAGGCATTACGGCCGGTCGTACAGGTGTTTCCCATTACGCAAATTATATGGGGGAGATCGTTATCGGGGCTTACACGCCGCTGGATATCAAAGGTTTGAAGTGGGGCATTGTTGCTGAAATCTATGAAGGTGAAGCTTTTGGACCGGTTGACTCTCTGGGGCAGTTAATTGCTCTCTATGGTGGTCTGACGTTTGTGGCGGTTTTGGTGATCGCGATTGCCGTGGGATTATGGTTTGCCCATAGCCTGTCTCGTCCTATCTCCCATTTGAGTGAGAGAGTGGCTGAAATTTCAGAGAACAACGATTTGACTCGTGTGCTCAAAGAAAGCGGTGATGAAGAGGTTATTCAGGCGGCCAGCAGTGTGAATGCGCTTATCCGGCGTCTGCGTGAAAACTTCTTGCAGATCACATCGTCTTCTACTCAGTTGGCCCAAAGTGCAGATGGCATGTCTGACCTGATGAACACTAACCTGAAGGAAATTGATTCCCAAAACCGTGAGTGCATGAAGGTGGCGCAGTCGGCAACCCAACTTGAGCAGGCCGCCCATGAAGTGGCGCGCAATGCAAGTGAAACGGCGGTGCAGACCCGAGAAGCGAATACAATTTCTACACGCTTGGCTGAGATGGTCGAGCGGTCGGTGGCGTCTACTCAGTCGGTTGCCGGTGAAATTGGCAGTGCCAATGACGCGATGGAAACGTTGGCAGAGCGTACCAGCGATATTGGTTCGGTTCTTGATGTGATCCAGGAAATCGCCGAGCAAACGAACTTGCTGGCTTTGAATGCGGCCATCGAGGCTGCCCGTGCCGGTGAGCAGGGCAGAGGCTTTGCCGTTGTCGCTGATGAAGTTCGTAATCTGGCTCGTCGCACTCAGGATGCGACCGGTGAAATCTCGTCCATGATCGAGGGCCTGCAAACCGATTCCGGTGTGGCGGTGAATGCCATGCGTTCAGGTCTGGAGAAGGTGAAGTCCAATGTCGCCGAAGCGGAGTCTTCCAAAGAGGCTTTGTCGGAAACCATGGACATCATGCGCAAGATCTCCCTGATGAACGAGCAGGTAGCCACGGCTGCTGAAGAGCAGAGCGAGGTTATTAAGGAAATTACCGGCAGTACCCAGGATTTGAGTAACCTGTCGGACAGCAGCAGTGAACGCAGCCATGAGTTGGACAGCATCAGTACCCAATTGAGTGAGCTGGCGGGTAATTTGAAGACTATGGTGTCAGCGTACAAGGTTAATTAATCGGCCGCTGGCTGATTAGTTAACTGGCTTTATCGCGCACGCCAACGAGGTCACGCAGATTCGTTTCAATGTCTTCATACTGTCGAGCCCAGGCATTCGCCGGGCTCGCTTTTTCCTTTCAGCAATTTTAAAAACCTCACGAAACCTTAACATTTCAAGCATCGCATAAGCTGTATTTGATTTTTCATAAAGTCTTACAGACAGTGATTTTTATCCAGCTTATAATCCGGCCTTTCCGATTGTTCCTTGCGTTTCTCTCTTCGTTTGTATTTATCTTTGTGCGGTGAGGCAGAAACGGTTTATAACAATAAAAAGAGTTGTTCATCATGAATACAAGTTTGATTCCAGCCGATGCTCATTTTGCCGTCGCTGCGGCGTTGTTTGCCATTGCCTTATTTGGGTTCTGGGCCGAGAGACAGTCTTGGGGAAAGGTTCTTACGGGGGCGGTTTGGGTATTGTTGTTGGCTATCCTGGCTTCAAATGTTGCTTTGATTCCCAAGTCGGCCGATTTTTACGGTTTGGTCTTTAGTTATTTTGTACCGGTATTGATTCCCCTGTTCTTGTTGCGCGCCGATGTTCGCAAGATTATTGCGGAATCGGGCCGGGTGGGGGTGGCCTTTCTGCTGGCGGCGGTGGGCAGTGCACTGGGAGCCATGGTCGGAGTGAATCTATTGGACCTTGGCGCTAAAGAAGCAGAGCTGGGGGGTATCTTTACCGCGACCTATGTGGGTGGCTCAGTGAATTATGCGGCCCTGATTCAGGCAACCGGGTTTGATGATGCCAGTGTTATTTCCGCGGCGACGGCGGTAGACAGTTTAATGAGTGCATTGTTTCTTGCGGTGATCGCCATCATGCCGGCGTCGCAATGGCTGATGGGACGTTTTGCCGAGCGGGACCACAGTCAAGAGATAGAGAACGATTCTTCTGATGTTTCAAGTGAAGAAAATGTGCCGACGATTTCGGCGTTTTCCCTCTGCGCAGCTCTGGTGTTCAGTATCTCGGTTGTGGCGCTTTCCGATGCGCTTATTCTGTTTCTGCAGAATGTCTTCGAAGGCAGTAATTTTAAACCTTTGCGTTATATTTTTATCACCGTGCTCTCGGTGTTGCCGGCGACCTTCGCACCAAAAACCATGCAGTCTTTGCGTGGGGGTGAAGAAATCGGTTTGATTCTGGCCTTTGTATTTTTTGCGGCAATTTGCGCCGGGGCAGATGTATTTGCTCTGCTGGGCACCGCACCGATTCTATTGGCTTTTGTTGTTATCCTGCTGTTGGTTCATGGCGGAATCGTTTTTATTGGTGCCTGGTGTATCAATAAAGGTCTTGGTTTTTGGGGAAGCAAAAGTGCTTCTGCCAAGCTGTCCCTGCCGGAGCTAATCATTGCGTCCAATGCGGCGATACTGGGGGCAACAACGGCACCAGCGTTGGCGATGGCGCGCGGATGGCCGGCTTTGGTTACACCGGGGATTCTTGTGGGGGTAGCAGGTTATATTATCGGAACACCGTTGGGCATTCTGGTGGTAAGTCTCTTGTCAAAGTAGAACCGTATCCCGCTTGAACATTCCTGACAGCATGCTGAAACACATCAATGAGCAAAAACGAAAAAGCCCCGGCTGATGCCAGGGCTTTTTACGGCTGCTTGAGAGTTACTTAATACTGGGAGGCGGGCAGGTGTACTACCAGGCCGTCCATTTCTTCGGTAACTACCAGCTGGCAGCTTAAGCGGCTATTGTCTTTCGGGTCGACAACCGCTTCCAGAAGATCTTGCTCAGCACCTTCGATGGCTGGCATTTTGTCCTGCCAGGCTTGGTCAACATAGCAGTGGCAGGTCGCGCAGGCACAGGCGCCGCCGCACTCGGCCAGGATGCCATCGATCATATTGTCTATCGCACCTTGCATGACGTTGCTGCCGACTTCGACCTCGGCTTCAAACTGGTTGCCACTGGCATCGATATAATTAATTAAAGGCATGAGCTTCCTCTTCAGTATTGGCTAATCATTCACTTCTAGTTGTATTAGCCCTTTTTTGTTCATCGGCAGGGCTTAAACCGGCTGTAGCCTAAGCCAACAGCGATTTTAAATCAAAATCTGTGTCGCGAACGTGTCCGGGACTGGGATTTATCCCCTTGGCCAACAGTTGCTTGGCTTGCATGAACTCCTTGGCCTGGTTAATGCAATCAGCGGCTAAAAGTTGATCACCTTTGAAGTACCAGACGCTGAATGAACGACTGCTTTCGTCGCCTCGCACCAGAACCGTGTCATAGCCCATATTAAAGCCGGCAATTTGCAGCTTGATGTCGTATTGGTCTGACCAGAACCAGGGGTGAGTATGATTATCAAGTTGCTTGCCGCAAATGCTTGCGGCCGCCGTTTTGGCTTGCTCGGTGGCATTGGGCACACTTTCGAGCCGAACCCGGCTGCCGATCAGCTTGTGGGGGTAGGAACTGCAATCGCCCGCAGCGACAATATCCGGATCACTGGTTTGAGCGTAGGCATTTACCGCAATGCCATTGTCAATGTCCAATCCGGCGGCCTCGGCGAGTTCTATATTGGGAACAATACCTGCACCAATAATGACCACATCGGCGTCCAGGGTTTCACCGTTGCTGCATTGAACGGAATGTACCTGGTTTTCGCCGAGAATCGCATCGACGCCAATTCCTGTTTGAATGTTGACTCCTGCTTCGCTGTGAACCCGATGATAAAATTCAGAAATGACCGGTGCGGTAACACGCTGGAGAATACGGTCCATCATTTCCAGAACAGTGACCTCGACGCCCAATTTATTTAATGCGGCGGCGGTTTCCAAGCCAATATAACCCCCGCCAATAATGACCACTTTAGCCGGGCCCTTACTGGTGTCGAGGTCTCCGCGAATGCCTTCAATATCCGCAACAGTTCGTAAATAGTGCACGCCCTTTAAATCAACTCCGGGAAGGGGAATCTGTCGCGGACGGGAGCCAGTACACAGTGCCAGCTTCTCGTAGTCCAGAGTTTCGCCGTTGTCGAGCAGAACGGTTTTTTGAGCGCGATCAATTTTTTCGACGCGCCGGCCCAGCATAAATTCAGCATCAATTTTATCGTAGGCCGCCAGTGGGCGAATCAGCAATTGCTCCAAAGTCTTTTCACCGCTCAGAAATGTTTTCGATAAAGGCGGGCGGTGATAAGGTGCATGGGGTTCATCCCCGATGATAATAATGCGACCTTCCCAACCTTCCTGGCGTAGGCTGGGGGCGAGTTGGGCGGCGGCGTGGGATGCACCGATAACAATACAATTGCCTTGCATAGTTTCTTTGGGACCTTAGCTCAATCGGAATGGTGACTGCCTATAAGAGGCAGTCACAGTTTAGGTTAGCCACAGTGTATTGGCAGTGACAAATTCCAGCAAAAGTTTTAACCGTCGGTACCTGAACGCTGTTGATTGTGGAAGCGCTGACGGTAGGCTCGCGGGGTCAATCCGGTTTTGCGCTGAAACAACCGGCTGAAAGAACTGAGATCGGTATAACCCACTTGCAGCATTACGCTTTCCACCGGCAAACCGCTGTTTTCCAGCATACGCTTCGCGGTATCGATGCGCAGATTTTGCAGATAACGATTGGGGGTTTCGTCCAGCACTTGTTTGAAACGACGAATCAACGTGCGGGTACTCACTGCAAGCTCGTCGGCCAACTGATTCAGCGAAAAACGCTCTTTCATATTTCGTTGTAACCAGGCCTGGGCTTTGCTGACCAGTGGATCATTGTGCTCGAGTTGATTTTCCAGTGTCAGGAAGGCGGTTTGTTCCACTTCATTTGTATTCAACAGGGTTGCCTTGGCGCATTGGTTGGCAATGCTCTTACCCATAAAGCGTTCGATCAAACGCAAGGTCATCAACTGTTCCGAGTTTGCAGCCGCGCCGGTCATCAGGCGTTGATGTTCAACGTAGAGCTGGCGAATGTTCAATTCAATATTGGGGTAGCGCTGGCGGAATTTTTTCTCCAGCCACCAGCTGGTCGTGGCAGTACCGCCGTTGAGCAAGCCGGTTTCAGCAATCACGAAACTGCTGGTGCAATGGCCCATAATGGTTTTGCCTTTGCCGTGCTGAATTCTCAGCCAGTCGACCAAAGGCGCCATTTGTTTCAACTTACGGGCAAAGAGCAGTTCGCCTTCATAAAACAGAGAGGGCACTACAATCACCTGACAATCTTCGGCCAGGCTGTAGTCTCCATCGACATTAAAGCTGAGTCCACCGATGGAGGTAACACCCTGGCCATCCGCTGACAGCACCTTGGTGGCGAATTGTCCTTCGGTATCCCCGTGTTGTTTGCGCCAGTAAGCATTGGCGATATGCAGGTTATCCTGCACTTTGGCGAGGCTTGATGTGTAGCAACCGTCGTAAGCAATCAGAGCAATATTTGGCATGGCTTTTTCTGCTGTCTATAGGTTATTTTTGCCAGAGTGGGCATTGTAACCACTCTGATCCCCGGTGTGTTGGTCATTATTGGCCAGTAATTTGTCCGTCAAGGACACTAAAAAATTCGCGTAATCGTCAGTGCTGGTATCGTTCTGTTTGTACTTCCAGGATTTCAAATACCAGTCCTGAATCAGGGCAAGCAGAGCGGATGCTGTGAGTTCGGTATTGTTGCACTGCATTTCTCCAGCATGGACACCTTCTTCAATTAACTCTTTCAGCTTGGCGGTATCCACCAGATCAAACTGTTTGGCCTGGTCCCGTTGCTGGCGAGCCATCGATTTGGACTCCATGTACACAAAGCGATACCAGGGGCGGAACAGGCTGCCCATATAGATGTAGATGCGCAAGCGTGTTGCCAAACGTTGACGCGGGCTGCCACTTTCCAGATTCAGGGAATAGGCCAGGGGCGCCAGGCGTTGGCTGAGAAAGTCGTTCACCATTTGGGCAAGCTTGTCTTTACTGCGGATGTAGTTGTACAGGCCGCCCATGCTGATGCCTGTGGTCTGACTGAGATCGCGCAGGCTCATAGCGTCAAAGCCGCCTTTGCTGGCAAGTTCAAAGGTGGCGTCAAAAATGGTTTTCAGGTTTTTGATGGCAGCGCTTTCACGCTTGACCTTGATGTCTTCACGAAAGGCGTCGAAAAATTCACCATAAACGGATTCACGACAGACGGGCAGACAGTGTTTAAAACTGCGAAAGCACTGCTCTTGGGGCCAGTGGGTCTGTGCGCTTGTGTCGCTCATCATCAATGCTTCTCTTCGTCTGCCGTTGCTGACTATCCGTCAGTGAGTGGCTTATTGTTGTTTTTATGGTTTCGGCTCAGTGCCAATTCTGTGCGATTGTTTTCATCCTTTGTCTCAATCTTTGGGCGTCCAAAAAGGACAGTTTCTGCGCCGTGGTTGCCGAAACTTGACCAAAGCTTTCACAAGCCTTGACTGAAACCTCGTGATCTAGGATAAATAGCGAACGCTCGCTCTTTTTTAAGAACCATAACCAATTTGCGCGGCTCTCGCAACGGTCAAAACCGTACAGCTGGTCACTGCAATTGCGAGTATCTTTCAACCAAATCACAACGAGGCTTAGCATGTCCACGCCCACAAATACCGCCATTACCCTCAAACAGCGCCCGAATGGCGAGGTTCGCGATGATGATTTCGAGATTAAACAAAGCTCATTGCCTGAACTGCAGGATGGGGAATTTCTTATTGAAAACAAATACTTATCGCTGGACCCCTACATGCGTCCTCGTATGAACGATATGCAAGGTTATATGGATCCGGTGGGTATTGGTGAAGTTATGGTCGGTGAAGCCGTGGGCGAGGTGATCGCCTCGAAAACTGACGCTTATCAGGTAGGGGATGTTGTGACCGCGTATACCGGTTGGCAAACTCACTATATCGCCAAGGCTGATGAACCGATGATTTACAAAGTCGATGCCAAAGGTCTGCCTCTGTCAGTATTCCTTGGCGCTGCTGGCATGCCAGGGCGTACCGGTTACTTCGGTCTGACCGAGGTGGGCAAGCCGAAAGAAGGGGAAACTCTGGTTGTTTCTGCCGCCTCAGGTGCCGTGGGCTCGCTGGTGGGGCAGGTTGCCAAATCCATGGGCTTGCGAGTGGTTGGTGTTGCCGGTGGTGAAGAGAAGTGTCGTTATGTCACTGATGAGCTGGGGTTTGATGCCTGCGTTGATTACAAAGCGGGTAATCTGGATGCCGACCTCGCGACGGCCTGCCCGAATGGTATCGACATTTATTTTGAAAATGTCGGTGGTGCGGTGACGCGTGCGGTCGCGAAACTGCTGAACAAGGGTTCCCGCGTTCCGGTTTGCGGTTATGTATCGGCTTACAACTCGGAAGACATCGCCAACGTTGAAACGCCGTTTCACGTATTTGGAGCTATGCCTGAGCCACCCGAGCACCGCTTCTTTTTGGTTACCGAGTGGCAAGAGCAACACGGCGAAGCAACGGCCCTATTGGCCGACAAAATCAAAGCGGGTGAGATTCAATATCGCGAGTCGGTGGCCGAGGGAATCGACAATGCCATCGACGCGTTCCGCGGTATGCTGAAGGGCAAAAACTTTGGTAAGCAGGTCGTTAAGCTGGCCTGATTTCGCAATAGCATTTATGACTTAGAAAAGCATGGAGTGAATCATGAATATTGACTTTACCCAGGAAGAACTGGACTTCCAGCAGGAAGTTCGCCAGTTCTTTGCTGAACACTATCCGAAAGATATTCAGGAAAAGATCAAGAACAATATCCATCCAACAAAAGACGACTTTATTCGTTGGCAGAAAATTTTAAACGAGAAAGGCTGGCTGGCAGAGAACTGGCCAGTGGAGTATGGCGGTACCGGTTGGACGCCGACGCAGAAATACATCGTTCAGCAGGAAAAAGCTCGTGCTCATGTTTTGGGAACGATTCCTTTTGGTGTCACGATGGTGGCGCCGGTTATTTATACCTACGGTAATGAAGAACAGAAGAAACGTTTCCTACCCGATATTCTGGAGTCCAATGTCTGGTGGTGTCAGGGGTATTCCGAGCCGGGTGCAGGTTCTGATCTGGCGGCGTTAAAAACCAGCGCTGTGCGCGATGGTGATGACTACATTATCAACGGCACTAAAACCTGGACAACCCTTGGTCACTGGGCAGAGTGGATGTTCTGTTTGGTACGCACCGATCCCGATGCGCCGAAAAAACAGCAGGGCATCAGTTTTATTCTGATCGATATGTCCAGTCCGGGCATTACTGTATCTCCGATTTTAACTCTGGACGAAGAACGGGAAGTGAACGAAGTGCATTTTGACAATGTACGTGTTCCGGCGGTAAACCTGATTGGTGAAGAGAACAAAGGTTGGACATACGCCAAACTTCTGCTGACCCATGAGCGTACCAGTATTGCTAATGTACAAAACTCCAAGGTTCGTCTGGAAAAAGTCAAAAGTCTTGCGAAAGAGACCCCGGCTCACGACGGCGAAGGTGTGCTGTGGGAAGACGAATTATTCCGTACCAAAGTGGCGAATGTTGAGCTGGATTTGACGGCTCTGGAATACACTGAGCTGCGCACTCTGGCGGCTGTGGCTTCCGGTGGTGCTCCGGGTCCAGAATCTTCGATTTTGAAGATTAAGGGTACTGAAGTGATGCAGGCGATCGATGAATTGTTTGTTGAGCTGGCCGGGTACCACGCTGTGCCATTTACCCAGACCCAGTACCACGATGGCTTCGATGGTGAACGCATTGGTGATTGGTTTGAAACCAATACCGGCCCGCATTACTTCAATAACCGTAAGCAATCGATTTTTGGTGGTACCAACGAAATCCAGAAAGGCATTATTTGTAAGGCCGTGTTGGGTCTGTAAGGAGAAGAATATGGACTTTTCATTAAGCGAAGAACAGCAGCTGTTGAAAGACAGCATCGAAAAATTCGTCACCAGCGATTATGACTTCGAGGCACGTCGCGAACTGATTAAATCGGATATTGGTTACAGCGCTCAACATTGGAGCATGTTTGCCGAGCTGGGTTGGCTTGGAATGGGCTTCAGTGAGGAAAACGGTGGTTATGGTGGTAGCGCGAGCGACATCATGGTGATTATGCAAGCCTTTGGTAAGGGCCTGGTGATCGAACCGTTTTTGGCAAACTGCATTCTTGCCGGTGGCGCGATTGCGGAGTTGGCATCAGCTCAACAGAAAGAAGCCTTGTTGGCCTCCATTATTGGTGGTGAGCAACAAATGGCGCTGGCTTTTGCCGAGAAACAGGCGCGTTATAACATTGCCAATTGCCTGAGCACGGCCGAGAAAAGTGATGGTGGCTACGTAGTAAATGGCTCAAAAATTGCCGTTTTGAACGGCGGTAATGCTGATACCCTTTTACTTGTAGCTCGTACCTCTGGAGGACAAAGCGACAAACAAGGTCTCTCTCTGTTCGCCGTACCGGCAGACAGCAACGGTTTGGAACGTAACAGCTACACTACCGTTGATGGCTTTACAGGCGCAGACATCAAACTGAGCAACGTGCAATTGACCGCTGACGCCTTGATTGGAGAAGAGGGTGCAGCCTTTGCTGGACTGGAGGCGGTAATGGATCGAGCGCGCATTGCCGTGTGCGCAGAAGCTTTGGGCAACATGGAAACTCTGTTGACGAAAACGGTTGAATACACCAAAACCCGTAAACAATTTGGTTTTACACTGTCTTTCTTCCAGGCTTTGCAACACCGCATGGCCGATATGTTTGTTGAATGTCAGCAGGCCCAGTCCATGTTGTTAATGGCGGCCATGAAGTTTGATGCACGTGCTGAAGACGCAAGCACCGCCGTATCAGCAGCCAAAGCACGCATTGGTCAGGCGGCGAAGCTGGTAGGCCAGGAAGCTGTGCAGTTACATGGTGGAATGGGTGTTACTGATGAGTTGGATGTCGGCCACTACTTTAAGCGCCTGACAATTATTGATGCGTTGTTTGGTAATACGGACTATCACCTCAAGCGTTATACAGCCGCGATGGGATAATCGCTTATTACAAGAAAAAATAACGGGGCCTTGGCCCCGTTATCCGTTTTCTTAAAAGTGTTTAAGTGAAGGCACTTACTTTCCCATTCGATCAGGCATCCTTGTCGCACATCCATCCTTCGCTCATCCGTGTGTCTGCCGTCTGACATCCCTGATGCGGTCCCTTGCTTGCATCATCCCTCATTACATCCGTGTAACCGTTCTTTGCGTAGTCCTTGCAAGAATCCTGATTCATCCCTGTTGCACTCCTTTGCGCATCCGTGCTGCTCCCTGCGCAAACCACTCCGTATAAGTACCTTCACGTAAACACTCTGGGTTTTCATTTCCTCTTCAGTTCATTGACTGGATTTTATACCTTGAATCGACTGATCAGCTGGCTGGCTTGTTCGGTCAGCGCCTGAGTTTTATGGCTGTTTTGTGTGGTCTTTTCAGAGCCGGCCGAAGTGTTCGCGACTTGTTGCTGAATGTGATCTACCGAGTTTTGTACCGATAAAATGGTTTCGCTCTGTTCATCGCTGGCTTTTGCAATTGCCTGGTTTTTAGTGCTGATTTCGCTGATTGCCGAAGTAATTCTCTCAAGGGACTGGCCTGCGCTGTTGGCGTTTTCAGCAGAAGCGATTGCCTGTTCAGCACTTTGTGTCATAGAGCCAACGGCTTTTTGAGCGCCATGCTGAAGCTTTTCAATCATGTTCTGAATTTCCTGGGTCGAATCCTGGGTTCGCTGCGCAAGTTGGCGAACTTCATCGGCGACAACCGCAAACCCCTTGCCTTGTTCTCCTGCGCGTGCTGATTCAATGGCCGCATTGAGCGCAAGCAAATTGGTTTGATCAGCTATGCCTCGAATGACATCAATAACCGAACCGATGTCATTGGTATTGGAAGCCAGTTCCGAAACCACATCGGCCGCAGAACGAATGTTCTGGGAGAGCAATTGGATATCATCGATAGAGCCGTTTACCACGGTAATGGCTTGTTGGGCTTCTTTATTGGATTCCTGCGCATCGGCGGCGGCCGATTGGGCATCACTGGCAATGCTCTTTACGGTCGGCACCAGATTATCGATATCCGTATGCAGTTTGTTTAACATTTTCTGTTGCTGTTGGACCGCCTGGTCGGTGTCTTGGGCAGTGCTGCTGAGCTGTTCGGATGAATGGCCGATATTTCCGAAGGTGTTGTGGAGTTCCTGAACCAGACTCTGAATATGATTGGCAAAGGCATTAAAGGCTTTTGCCAGGTCGCTGATTTCGCTTTCACCATGGTGACTTAAACGCTGGGTCAAGTCGCCGTCACCCTCGCTGATGTCCGACATAGCCTCAGCGGCCTTTTTTAATGGATTCAGAATGGATTGCATGGTGAAGTAAAGAATCACCGCAACAATTGCCCATATGGCAAAACTGAAGGCGCTGGAAATGTTTCTCCATAGATGAGCTTCGGCTTTGCTTTCTTCAAGTGTGTTCGCAGTTCGGCGGTCCAGCGCGCTAAAAAACTCACTGACCGGTGCCATGATCTTGTCAACTTCGCTGTGGTAGTTGTCGTCAAATAATATGCGACTGGCAAAGGCTTGTACGGTTTCACCTTCATCGGCCTGGAACGGGCCTTCAGCTATCAGGCCTTGTTCAATCGATTCCATGGCCTGGGTTTCTGTGGCGATCAAATCATTGGAAAACTGGCCTGCTCTGGCTAATAGATCCAGCTCCTGAATTGTAAACCCCAGGGATTTCATGAGCTCAGTCTGGACGATGGTTTCGCCAGGTTTCAGTTCCTTGTGAACATAGTCAGGTCTGGGGATCTTACCGGAGCGCCAGTCGACGATTTCCCAGTAGGCGTCTTTATAGCGTTCATCACCGGTAACGACATAGCTTCTGCCCAAGCGAGTCAGATCTTGAGAGGTTTGACGAAACTCATCCGCCAATTGAAAAGAGAGGTAGCGCAGTTGAGCTTCTTCAGCGAGTTGCAGCTCCTTGTTCTCCGCGAACTTCAAGGCAAAGAGGTTTAGCAACAAAATGAGCATGGCCAGAATCGACAAAATGCTGAGTTTTACCCGAATAGACATAACAAGTCCGTTTGTTTTTTAGCCAACTGTGATAATAAGTATCGGGTTACAGGAAAGAATGTTTAGTCAACAAAGGCAATATTTGTCGTTTAAGTCGCTTATCTCACTAGAAATAGGGGAGTGCTTTTGTGAAATTCTATAAGAGCATGGTTGTGTGATAGCTGCAGTATTGGAAGAACCTGTTGAATTTGATATGGCTTGCGCCATTTTGTTTCTTATTAGTTATATCTCGCTGCTTATCTCTGGGGGAATAATCTCTACACACCTGTAGAAACGGATTATCTGTTGTTGTTAATCAGATTCGTAACCGAGGTTTACAAGATTGAGACTTGCGGTGGAAGGCTATAGCAATAAGTTTTCATCGATTCCAAAGAATTCGCTGGCGGAATCGATCAAACTGTCAGCGGTGAGAGCCGGAACACCATAGACATCAGCTTTTACGTGATGCTTACGTTTAATTTTTTCGAGCAGTAAATCAAAATCCCCATCACCTGAAAGCAAGATGACACGATCAACTTGCTCCGCAGCCTCCAAGACGTCAATGGTAATTCCGACATCCCAGTCACCTTTGGAAGATCCATCCGCGCGACTGATAAATGGCTTGAGCTTTACAGTAAACCCAATGTGTTTGAGAGCGTTTTGGAATTTAAGCTGTCCATCATCCCCACGATGTGTAGCGTAAGCATTGGCTTGTACAATATCACTGTCCGCGCTGATGATCTGCCAGAAGCGACGATAATTAAATTGCCGCTGATAGGCCTGACGACAGGTGTAGTAGATGTTTTGAACATCGACAAAAATTGCACTTTTCATCATTCCTACACCTTGGGGACTGTTGGAAGCTCACCAGCCTTAAGTCTGGTTCGAGTTTCAGGAAGGCTGCTTCCTGGCTTGAGTATTTCGATTGCCAGTATTGGCGTTGCGAGATTTATTGCCGTTGTTTGAATTCCTGGACTTATTTGCCGGGCGCTTGGATTTTGCCCATGGGCTGTTTTTGCTTTCCCCGTTTTTTGAGCCGCTTTGCTTTCTGGCGGCTGGACGTTTCGACGCAGAGCTCTTTTTGCCTTCGTTTTTCTTGTCGCCCGGGGTACTATGGCTTTGCGGTTTTTTCTTCGCCGGTTTGCTTTGATCTGAAGCATCGGGCTTTGCTGCTTTGGGCTTTTTAGGCTTCTTGGCTTTTACCGGTTTATTGCTCAAGCGCGTTTCGGGTAACTCATTGCTGGGTTCAAAACCTTCCTGAGTTTTTCGGGGTAGCAACTTTTTAATCAGATTTTCGATGTCGTTGAGCAATTTAATTTCATCGGAACAGACCAAGGATATCGCCTGACCGGTGGCTCCAGCTCGGCCAGTACGACCAATGCGGTGTACATAATCTTCCGCGACATTGGGCAGATCAAAATTCACCACTTGGGGCAGCTGCTCAATGTCCAGGCCGCGGGCGGCGATGTCCGTTGCAACCAGAGCGCGAATACGTCCGCTTTTAAAATCGGCCAGAGCTTTCGTGCGGGCACCCTGACTTTTATTACCATGAATCGCTGCGCTGCTGATACCGCGTGCAGTCAGCTGTTTGCATAAACGATTGGCGCCGTGTTTAGTGCGCGAAAAAACCAGCACCTGCTGCCAGTCATTGTCACTGATTAGCTTGCTCAGCAATTTGGATTTCTGGTTTTTATCAACTGGATAAATCCACTGCTCAACGGTATTGGCCGTGCTGTTTGCCGGCGTGACAGAAATTTCGACGGGGTTGTAAACCAACCCTTTAGCAAGAGAGCGAATATCATCAGAGAAGGTGGCCGAAAACAGCAGGTTTTGGCGCTTCTTCGGAAGCAGTTTCAGAATGCGCTTGATGTCGTGAATAAAGCCCATGTCCAACATGCGATCGGCTTCATCCAACACCAGCACTTCAAGCTGATCAAAGGCAACGGCATTTTGATTATATAAATCCAGTAATCGCCCTGGGGTGGCGACAAGAATATCCGCACCTTTACGCAGCTTTTGCATTTGTGGGTTGATTTTTACACCACCGTAGACCACCGTAGAACGCAGAGGCAGCTCGCTGCCGTAAGTCGCCACGCTGTCACCAACCTGGGCTGCGAGCTCGCGGGTGGGCGTTAGGACCAGTGCGCGTGCCTGATTGCTCCGGGCGCTTTGACCGTCTTTAAGGCGTTCCAGCAAGGGCAGGGTGAAGCCAGCGGTTTTTCCGGTTCCGGTTTGGGCAGCCGCCATCACATCGCGGCCTTCTAATATAGCGGGAATGGACTGTGCCTGAATCGGAGAGGGCTCACTGTAGCCCTGTTTGGCGACAGCACTTAAAATCGGGGCACTTAAGCCCAACTGGTCAAAACTCATATAAGGTGAAACTCAATCATTGGTGCCAAATTTGGCAAGCGCGCAGCTTACAGCAAATGAAAGGATGCGACTACGAATAAATTGCCCGAAATCCAGTCGTAAAGCCTATAAAAGAAGGGGAAAGGGAGAGATCATGCCGGTTTTCAGTAAAAGTCGCGGAGGCGGCGGAAAAAACAACCCGGAATGCAGCCAATACGCTAGTTTTCAGGCTCTTGAACGTCTATGGCAGCAATTTGGATTGGAGCCTGATCGCTTACAACAACTCAAGCTGGGCAACGATTCAGCCTTGTTGAACAGCTCATTCAAGGTAAGCAGTGCTGCGCAGGCGAGTATTTCTGCTTGCGCGCTTATGGCTGAAGAGCTGTATTTTCGACGAATACAGGACGGCGCTTATCATTCTCAGGATGAGCGACAGTCGGTCCATGTTCCACTTAATGCGGCTGAGGCGGAATGCACCGCTCTGTTTACCGTTGATGGAGAGACGCCCGAATCCTGGGCCAAGTATTCCGGGGTGTATGCCTGTCGTGATGGCTATATTCGAGTCCATGCCAACTTTGATCACCACCGGGATGCCTTTCTGAGAATGATTCGGTGTAAAGAAGGTGAGGAGCTTTCCAGGGAATATGTGGCACAACGCGTTCTGGAATATTCAGCTTCCGAGTTGGAAGACCGTGCTGTCGAAGCGGGAGCCATCATCGCTCGAATGCGTAGCCCGGAAGAGTGGAAGGCGCATCCCCAAGCCAGGGCGATGAATGAGCAGCCCGTTCTTGAGATCGAAAAAATTAATGATTGTAATCCGATTCCTTTGCCTGCTTTGGAGACAGCTTCCAATACAAGGCCTCTAGATAATATCCGAGTTCTGGATCTTACCCGAATACTGGCCGGGCCCGTATGCACTCGGTCGCTGGCGGCCTACGGCGCGAAAGTACTGACGGTTAACAGCCCGAATCTTCCGAATATTGAGCATATTATTGATACCGGCCGCGGGAAACGTTCATGCCATCTGGATTTTTATCAAGACCACGATCGAAAAGCACTGGCGGGCTTGATCAACGATGCGGATATCTTTGTTCAAAGCTATCGTCCCGGAAGCCTGGCCAAGTTGGGATTAGATGCGGAAACCTTGAGCGAGATGAGGCCTGGATTGATCTACAGCGAACTCTCAGCTTTTGGTCACCTGGGACCCTGGGCAAATAAAAGAGGTTTCGACTCAATAGTGCAGACCGCAAGCGGATTCAATTCTGCGGAAGCTCAGGCGTATGCTGATATCCAGAACGCAAACGGGCAGGATAAAGGCATTCAACTTGTGCCCAAGGCATTTCCCATACAGATCCTGGATTTCGCGACAGGCTTTTTAATGGCCTTCGGAAGTCAGCTGGCCCTATTAAAACGAGCAGAGGAGGGGGGCAGTTGGCGAGTCCGTTGTTCCCTTTTGCAGACCGCCAACTGGCTGCAAGGATTTGGAAGGCAGTTGCCCTTAGCGAATGCGCCTGAGTTTGACACTTCCGCCTGGCTAAAACCGTTCCCCTCAGAATATGGAGAGCTGATGGCGATGCCCCATGCCGCTCAGTTTTCGGATATTCCTGTGATGTTCAAGCAAGCGTCTGTGAAACCTGGTAGAAACAATCCTGAATGGTGGTAAGGGCTCAGAAGCAGGAAGTCTCATCAAGGTCATGGTTTTAATTTCTGGAAAAGTCAAGGAAGCGTGGCGTCAAAGTATGTAAAAGTAAGTAACTCATGCGTAGTGTTACCTTCAGTCTAGCGGTCATTATTTATGGTTGTGTGATCAACTGAGCGTGCAATGTTAAAATCTGGTCATCGAGCCTTAAACAAGGCTAAAAGGGAGTGGGCACAATAGCGATGTATATCTGGAAATTTGATAGCTGTGTTGAAGATGATCAAATAGCTGAATATTCCCGTGATGAAAGTCCTGATAGATTTTTATTTCGGGAAGGAAAGAGATTTGATAGTGATCTAGGAGTTCCTAAGTTTGAATTTGAGAGGTCATCGGCAGAGTTAAGTAAGCTTGACTCAGTCCCTAATACAGCCATGGTACCCTTGGTGTCGTCTAAGTTTGCTATTGCACTTAGGTCGAATTATCCAAAATTTTTGGGAATTGATTAATGCGGAAGTAACATGCAGTGATGTTGTTTCGCATAATTTCTATTTAGTCAATGTTATAGCCGTAGGAAGCGCAATTGATTTATCTTTATCAGACTATAATGCAATTCCTGGCACTACAGTCCCCTTTAGCTTTAATACAATGGTTTTAAGGAAAAATCCTGACAACCTAGATGTTTATAGGGATATAAGCAGCATGGGGGTTGTTTTTGCTTCCAATCGTTTTAGAGAGTTTTGTGTTAATTTGGGTTTTGACTGTGGAATGTTCTCTGCTCCCTAGAGAGGGTATGCGTGTGAGTTCCAGAACAACCAAAATTCTGAGCATATAGGCTTTAGTGGGAAGAGATTAAAAATTATTTAGAAAAATATAAAGGTAATTCAAGTGATTACCGTAATATAGATTCCGCTGAGTCAGTATTAATGCTTTGATGATCACTGGGAAGGCGCGTCTATGTTTCGAAAATATTCAAATATGTAGGTCTGAAGTTGGTGAGTAAAGTAAAAATAAGCCTGCTACAGATAAAGGTAGATAGGGGTGATATTTCTTCGCAATTTATACTCATTATTATGTCCAGGAAATTTAAGTCATTTAGGCAGTGTGATCGGTTTGCTTCGGTTTTGTGTGTGGGTAGGTTGGTGTGCGTGCTCTTGAAAGTACTGTATGTTTTAAGTATTGATACGGATAAGATTGGCCCTATATAAGGTGGTTAGATTTAAAGGCTTGTCAGGTTGAAGTATAATCAAAAGTAACAAGTCGAGATATGAGCCCTAATACTGTATTTGGTTTAGATAACGGAAGGTTGTATGCAGCTTGATTCGAAGGCGTTAGAGTTAGGAATTTCGTTCTGAAATTGGAGGGCTTGCTACAGTGATAAAATTAGACTCGAATAATAAGGATCGTATGCTGGTGTACAAATAATGAGAGATATAAAAACAAAGTACGGTTATATCGTTGGTAGAGATGCATTTCATCTCAAACAAGCATTACATGATGTTGTCGAGGGTAGGTTGGTGCTTACGGGTGAACTGTGTACGTCCATGGCTTCATTGTATGAGGGAGGCGTAGATTTTTTGGCATATAAGATGGAATTTTTCAATGTGAGCCATTTTGAATGTCTAGATCAGGAGAAGCTAAGATTAGATTCGGACTCTAGTTTTCTAGAAGAGGCATTGGGCTGTGGGGTTAAAAAGGTTGTTTTCCTGACATACGACTATGCTTATATTGCTTTGTGTAGAGGATATTCACTAACATTTGGTGATTAGCTTGTATAAGTACCCATGCTCTTTTGGGTTTATTAAGCATGTTGAATGAAAATTCTGACACTGGTATCTGTGAAGATGTCGAGGAATGTTTAAAGAGCCGATTGGCTATAAAGTTGCATCGGATGGTTCTAAAATCCTTTTACACTATGTCGAAATGAAAATTAGAAATAGGTTTTATTACATAATTGCAGGAACCACATCAAGTGAATAGATGTGAAATGGTATGAAGTATGGGCAGATGAAGGCATTGCTGTCGTCAGAGGTGCTGAATTAAAATTTTCTGGATAGTTACGTATCAGTTATTGGTAAGCTTGACTCTAAATCATATTACTTGAATGTAGGCGAAGTTCTTACTACACCATAGGGAGTCAAGCCGGCTAAAATGAAATAGGTGACACAGGGAGTTGGGTGGAATTTTACGATGAATAGACTACTTGTAGGCCTAATACGAAGAGTTCTGAGTTTTATTTTTGTTACCATTGCAATAGGCACAAATGCTAATGAGCTTTGTGATCAACCTAAGTTGGATAATTTTAGTTCAGATAATTATTCAATGCAATTTAACCAGCACATGGAACAAATTGGAAGTCAAGAGTCAAATGACAAAGCTAGATTATGGCTGGAAGCAACTGCATGTTTGGGGTACGAAAAATCAATACAAGAATATCTAGAAAGATATTCAGATAGCGAACAATACCGGGGCCGAGCCACGTCAATCTGGAAAAGGTATTTGTTATCCGAGCAAGGGCAATTAAATGCATATATTGTAATGTCTGGAGTACCGCTTGTTAGGGAGCAGGCGCCCTACGTGGCACTGGATTTATATCAGTACTCATTTGTAAACATAGAGGACGAAGTTTCAAAAAGAGTGGCGTTGTATGGAATTCTCATGGTTTTAGAGCAGCTTGGTTTTCCATGTGGCATGTCACTTTATTGGTATGCCGAATTAAAAAAAGGTCTTGTGGATGGAGGGCCGGTCGCATCATATTATGAAGGTGAAATTCAAGGGTGTGAGTTAAAAATTCAAAATAAAATACGGGAATTACTTTAATCTCCCATGCCGCATAGAGACGAATTGGACTGCAATAGAACAGAACAAAGTTAGATTGGGTACTCACCGTTAGCCAATTTTTGTGCTCTCTAACAGCGGGACGTGCAGCTGATACTGGAGTGATTGTTCAGTTTACTCCGGTAAACAGCGCACGTCGGGCCGGTGCATGCACCTACTGATTCTTCGCAAGAAAGCCCATTATTCTTCCAATACTTCTCGCATGAGTTGAGTCCCGGTTAACACCGCTTTTGTCTTCACAAAGCGGAATGCCATGCACTTTGATGTCTAGCTGACATTTGTCTTGGAAGACGAAGTGGCCTTCATTGCCTTTCAAGGTTTCCAGCTGTGAGCCAGGAATGTGTTCTTGGTAGAAAGCGGCGTGATGTTCAATTGGTAGGAAGTCGCCATTCTCTAAGCCAAATACCAGTACCTTGCTGTCGATGCTTTTTAGACTTTCCGGTTTTGTGATGTGGCCTGCGGCTGGGTCCAATGCAATAAGCTGTGTGATTCGATGGTCTTTAAAGGAACCGTAGGCTTCTTGAGGTAACTCGGGTAAATGACTTTCCTGGGTATAGCGACAGCTTAAATCCGTGCTGGCGTTTTCCTCGCAGTGCTTTTGAGCTAGTTCGTACTGATATTCAGCACCGGCCAATGCGAGAACGGTTGAACCACCGGAAGAAAAACCGACGGCCAGAATGTTCTCCAGATCCAGTGTTTGATCAAAGGGGGATTGTTGAGCCAGCTTATCCAAAGCAATGCTGATATCTTTGGGGCGTTCCCAGAGCTTCAGTGCGGCTGCTGGGTTGATGTTTTCACGGCCATACACCCAGGATTCGCCAAAGTGATTCACGCCAACAACAACGTAACCTTGTGCGGCCAGGGGGTAGGCAAGCCAATTCATGGACTGAACGGAGCCCATGGCTCCGTGGCTCATAACGGCGACCTTTGGTTTTTCCGTTTTGCTGTTAATGCACTTGAGTTCACTATTGCAGTCGGCCTTTGCGGCATACCAGATATTTAATTTGATGGGGCGTTCACGCTCGGAATCGTAAAGATCCATTTCGAATTTTGCGATGGATCTTGCGAATCCCGTGCTGCTGAGGATGACGCCGAGAATCAACAATATGGCTACGGAAAGGTTTTTCATAACAAGGCCTATAACTTCTGATTGATTGGATGGTGTATAGACTAAAGGGAATGAGAGGGTTTGGGAGCTGTGGAATGTCAGCAATCAGGGGTGACAAATGTCAGGAGTTTATTGGGCCTGATTTGGATAGCTGAGGTAGAAAATGGATGTCTTTGGGAAGGGGTAAAAGAAGGCAGCTACAGAGTGAAATGGGGCTGTAGCTGCCTTAGGGGGAATGTGAGGCCGATTAGCCTGCGGATGCCGTCAAGATTTTCAGGGTTTGACCGTCTTTGAGGTTTTCAGCACCGCGCACAATTACGGTGTCACCGGATTGAAGTTCTCCTGTTACGCTGATCTGATTACCTTGTCCGGCACCAGGCTTTACTTCCACGCGCTGGGCTTTTCCGTCCGCATCGACCCGGAACACATAAACCGCTTGCTCACGGAGCACCAGGGCGTCTCGGGGAACACTGAGCTGCTGCTGGCTGGCCGCTTGAGCCAGTTCCACGGTAACCGCTTCACCAATCAGCCATTCCTTATCGTCCAGCTCAAGACGAAGTTCCATCATGCGGGAACGTTCGTCGCCAACGGGAACCGCACCACGAATCTCGGTGCTGATCTCCTGATTATCGCGATGCACGGCGACCATCGTACCGGGCTGGTTAAAACGGGCTACGCGTAAGGGGGCATTAACACTGATTTCCAAGCGTTGGGTGTCAACGAGTCGCAGTAATGGGCTGCCGACTTGGGTGAGTTCGCCCAGATTCATTTCACGGCGGGCAATCACACCGCTGAACGGGGCGATGACCTGACTGCGTTCCAGCTGGTATTGGGCTCGCTCGGCATTAATCTTTGCAATGGCGAGGTCCTGTTGGAGAATGCCGATGCGTGATTCCACTTGATCCAGTTCGTTTTTGGCAACGCTGTTATTTTGCAACAATTTGCTCAAACGCTGCTGCTGGCGGCGTTGATAATCCATATCGGCCTGAATACGCTTAATCTGAGCTTGATCATTACGCAGCTGCAGCTTCAGCAGGTGATCGTCAATCCGGGCGATGGTTTGACCTTTTTCAACGTGCTCACCAACTTCGGCCAGCCATTCCAGGCGTCCACTGATCTCGGCGGAAAGCAGCGCGTCCCTCAGGCTGATAACCGTTCCCGGCAGGCGGGCAAGGTTATCGTTTTGACTGAGAGTCACCTGGGCGGTTTCAACGGCGGGTGTCGGACCCTGGGCGAAACCGCTTTGAACACTCAAGGCGGAACTCAATACCAGACCGGCACAAATTATCTGTTTTAACTGTTTCATCGCACTGTCTCTTGTACGTGTGTTCATAAATCCGTTTCTCTGGCGCTATCGTTGCGCCTTTTGGGCGTCATTTACGAGGCTATTGTTTTGGGTTCTGAGGTTTTCACTTCATTGCTAGTACGGTGCTCAAGCGGAATATCGCTCTGTTGTTTTTTGCCCATGCGTAAAAAGCAGGGCAGGAGTATCAGGGTAAACAGGGTACTCACACACATGCCGCCCACGATGACCGCCGCCAGGCCGCGATAGATCACGCTGCTGGCGCCGGGCATCAAAAGCAATGGCAGCATGCCAAATACGCTGGTGGCTGTACTCATAAAGATGGGGCGCAAGCGTGTCATCAGAGCAGACTTTACAGCCTCGTCTCGGCTCATACCTTCACGCTCGGCGCTGCGGGTCTGGTGAACCAAAAGAATGGCATTGTTAACCACCAGGCCAAGCAGGATGACGAAACCGATCATCGTGAGCAGATCGAGAGGCTGGAAGGTAAATAAGTTTAAAATTTGTAGGGCGAAGATCCCACCGGCCATTGCCAGCGGCATGGCCAATACCACCAGCAAGCTGTCTTTTGCTGAACGGAAGAGGGCCGCCATCAACAGGAACAAGACCAGAAGGGCAATGGCAAAGTTGCTGGCCATGGAGTTCACTGCGCGTTCCAGAGCATTGGCACTGCCGCCATAGAGAATGCTGGCGTCTGCAGGCAGTTCCGCGCGTAATAGAGGTTCAACATCGCTTTTGATCACCTCCATAATATGCTCCAGAGACATGCCTTCCGGTGGGCGAATAAAAATACTGATGGTGCGGCGGCGATCAATACGGCGCAATTGCTGCGGGCCAACGGTACGATCAATGGAGACCAGTTCACCCAGTGGAACGATATTCCCTGCGGGTGTAGCCATTGGTGTGGTGGCCAGGGCTTCGGGGGATGTCCAGGGTTGAGCGCGCAGGATAATATCCAGACGCTTCTCACCATTGAAATGTTCGCCAACGTATAAACCATTACCCATGGAGCGAACAATTTGTGCGACGTCGCTGCGGCTCCAGCCGGCTTCGGCAATTTTACGGTCGTCCGGTTGTAAGCGCAGTTCAGGCTCAGTTTGTTCCAGGCTTGGATTCACGCGAACATCGTCAATCTTCAAGATCTCACGGAGCTTTTTCTGACCCAATGCAGCGGCTTTGGCCAGGGCTTCACGGTCTTTGGCCTGCAAGTGAATGTTGACACTGCGATCACCACCAAAGCCGCCAAAGAGATTTCCCTGTGCCGGGTAGGCACGCAGATCGGGCAGGTCGACGAAGATTTCTTCGCGCATAATCTTTTCGAGTGCTTTGACCTGGGATTGATCTTTAACCCGCGCTCCCATGGTGCCACCAAAGCTACCGAAGGTCAGAATGTAGTAATTTTTCAGTGCGGGTTCGCGCTCACCTTTCATAAAGGGTTTCATGCGCTCATCCAGTACCTGAATGTATTCTTTGGCCACCGTGTCTTTATTAATGCCTGGGGGGAGGCGGAAAAAGGCATCAACTGCATCTCGTTTTACCGGCGGCAGGTAATCCATTTCTGGCAATAACACATAACTGCTGGCGACAGGAACGCAGATTAAGGTTGCTGCAACGATAGCGCGTTTTTTGGCCGTGCTGGTCAATGCCATAATCGCACCGCTGATTTTTTGCCAAAGCCCCAGATTGTGATCGCTAAGTTGTAAATCTTTCAGCCAGTATTTCGCGGCGAGGGGTAAAATACTTACGGCGATAAACAAAGACATAACAACCGCAATGGCGATGGTAATGGCGAGGTCGGAAAATAATTGACCTTCCACTTCCTTCATAAACATCACGGGAAGGAAAATGGCAACGGTAGTTGCGGTTGAAGCGAGCAGGGCGCCCCAAACCTGTCCGGCACCTTCGAGGGAGGCATCGTTATCGCTCAGACCCCGTTCCCTAAGCCGCACAATATTTTCAAGCACAACGATGGCGGCATCCAATACCATGCCAACAGCGAAGGCCAGGCCGGCTAGCGAGATAATATTCAAGCTGCGCCCGGTCAGTTTGAGCATGATAAACGTTGCCAACAGCGATGTTGGAATGGCGATGGCGACAATCAGGGTTGCTCGCAAGCGACGCAAGAACCACCACAAAATACCGACCGCCAACATAATACCCAGCACAATATTGCTGGTAACCAGGGTGATAGCACGGTAGATGAAAACACTCGCATCAAAAGACTGAACCATTACCAGACCTTTTTCAGTCAGGCGTTCCTCATTGAGTTTTTGTACGGTGTCTTTTACGGCGACCAGCGTTTGCAGGGCATTGGCACTGTTCTCTTTGTCGATGCGAATGGAGATTGCCGGATTGCCGTTTTGAGTATTGTGCAGCAGGGTCTCTTCGCGTGTCACACTAACGTCAGCGATGTCGCCCAGTTTAATTGGGCGGCCATCACGCCATTCCAATACCAACTCTTTCAGTTCCCAAGGTTCGTAGCGACCGGTAAAACGCAATGTGTATTGGCGGCGACCAACATCCACAAAACCACCACTGACATCATTTGCTCGGCCTAAACGTGCGGCAGCAGTACTGAGGGGAATACCAAGCTCAGCGGCACGATAAGGGTCGAAGGATATCACCAGTTCTTCCGGGGTTGCGGAAGAGTCCTGGGCGGTTACGCGGGCAACACCGGGCACCGCTTCAATGGCAGGGCGGATGACGTCCTCAGCGAAAGACTGATAATCCTGAATGTTGCCAGCGGTTCCGGGCAGTTGTTGCAAAAAAAAGTAGGTCAATGCCGGCGTATCGCCGCCGCGGCCACGGCCCAGGGTGACAACCGGTTGTGAGGCATCTCGTGGTAATGGATCCAGGCGATTCATGCGCGCAATCACTTCCATCAGGCTGCGCTGCATATCGGTTTCCAGGCCAAATTCCATTTCAATAAAGGCATTGCCTTTGTTTGCGAAGGCTCGCATTTCTTTCATGCCAGGGAGGCCGCGCAGTACGGATTCGATCGGTTCAACAATTTCAGATTCGACTTCCCGTGGTGAGGCTGCTCGCCAACTGGTTTGCACGGTAATGGCCGGGTTTTGAATGTCAGGAAACAGTTGCACCGGCAATTTGCTCAGGCTGTAAATCCCGAAGAGCAAAACCATGGCCAAAATGACGAGGACCGCGGCTGGGTTTTTCAAGGCGTTGGAAGTCAGCTTCACAAGCGTCTCCAGAGAATAAATTGATAAATGCTGCTTTATTAATTGTTACTTTAGCAGCACAAATTACGTGGATTAAGCGTACTTCGGTAAGGCGGTTAGGCCCTGCGGTAATTGACAAAACAGCCGTTTTTTAACGTTTAGAGGTGAGACGAAAGGAAACTTAAAAGCGTTATAAATACTTGCTGTTGGAAAATTGTGGATTTGGAAGTCTGGTTGACTTTATGGGCGGGTTTCTGCAGGTAAGCGACAAAAAAATGGCGCCAGAGGCGCCATAAGTGATTTCCATTGTGGGGTATTCAGTTTCCAAACAACTGTTTTATTTTGTCGCGGTAACTGCGGCTGACTTTCAGTTGGCTGCCATTTTCCAAACTCAACATGTACTCACCGTTATTTAAGGTTTGGGCGCTCTTAATACAGCGAGCGTTTACAATCGTTGAGCGATGGATGCGCAGAAAAATTTCAGGATTGAGTAGGGTCTGCAGGTCCTTCATGGTCTTGCGCATGATATGGGTATTGCCCATGGCGTGTACACACATATAGTCGCCTGCAGCGTCAACCCATTCAATGTCTGAGGTCTTAACACGCTGGATTTCGCTGCCGTCTTTAATATTGATGGTGTCGGGGTAGGTGTTGCCATTGCTTTCGATCAGGGCATCGACATCATTGCTGCCGGTGTATTCCATCAGCAACTTCATCAGCTTCTCTTTGCTGTCAGCATTTTGTTGCTGCTCAATATGTTTTTGTGCGCGCTCGACAGCTTCCTTCAGGCGCTCATCGTCGATGGGTTTTAAGACGTAATCAACGGCGTGCACTTTAAACGCATCGATGGCGTACTGATCGAATGCTGTAACAAAAATAATCAGGGGCAGGTTGTCGCCCTGAAGGCGAGATACCACATCAAAGCCGCTCATGCCGGGCATTTGAATGTCGAGAAATACCACATCGGGTTGTTTGGCCGAGATGGCAGCAATGGCCTCCTGACCATTACTGCATTGCGTGAGAACTTCAATATCAGAGATCTCTTCCAGGCGTAGCTGTAAACCACGGCGTGCCAGTTGCTCGTCGTCTACAATAATCGCGCTGAGTTTGCTCATAAATCCTTCCTTTATGTTTCTTCTTTTGCCCGCCCGAAAGCGCTATCAGGTTTAGCCCTTTTTATCGGCACGTTCCAGAGGAATTCGAATATTAATCGTCAAGCCATGTGGGTCGGTATGGCTGAGGCGGAATGATTGTTCCACGCCATACAGTTCTTGCAGGCGTTCGCGGCTGTTTGCGAGGCCAACACCGCTGCCAGAGCGGCTCTCGGTATTGTGCAGGCTGTCCAAACCCGGGCCGTCGTCGATAACCGCCAATAGCAGATCATTACCAAAGGTTTTGGCTTCGATGGCTATCGTACCGCCATTTACCGCCTGGGCAATCGCGTATTTGATCGCATTTTCTACCAGGGGTTGCAGAAGCAGGCTGGGCATGAGCGCGGTTTTGGCATTATCATCAATATCGAATTTCAATTTCAGGCGTTCATCAAAACGAACTTTTTCGATATCCAGATACAGTCTTAAGGCTTCCACTTCTTCGTCGACAGTCACTTTTTGCATGGGGTCGTTGTCGAGAGAGTAACGCAGGAAGCGGCTCAAACGTGTCACCATGGTATTGGCCAGTTGAGTGTCTTTATCCAGAATCAGAGTGGATATTGCATTCAATGTGTTAAACAGGAAATGGGGATTAAGCTGGTAGCGCAGCATTTTGAGCTGAGCTTCATGGGCCATAGACAGTGCCTTCAAGCCTCGCTGGCGCTCTTCCTGCAGCAGCATATAGTATTTGATCCCGAAGTAGAGGCCGCTCCATACCAGAATTACCCAACTGGCCGTGGTTGCGCCGTCGAAATAAGCAAGGATCCTTTCAATGCCTTCGTAGTCCTCATGTTTAGGATTGCGACGCTCGGGAAACATGTTGTAGAAGATCCATCCACGCGAAGCCATCCAGACACAGCCGGCGACATACGAGGCGATAACCACAGCAATGAGTCGGCGCAGAGCACTCATTTCCCACATATATCGGTAGAGTGCGCGCAGAGGCAAGGTAAGAATCATACCGATAGAGCTTACTATGGGTAGATAGGCCAAGTAGTCATTGGGAACTTTGCCCCAGAATAAAACACCCAAATAGAAAGAGACCCCCCAAGCCGTCCAACCGGCGAATTGCAAGGCCCAAAATAAATAGCGTTTGTCTTGTAAGAGTTTTGAAATTTTCATGGTTTCATTATAACGGCCAGGGGCTAGGGCAGTATTTTCTTTATCGTGGCTTTTGCTCAATTGGGCGCTAAAATGCCTGCCTTGGCGATAGCGATGCTATCTCAGGCTATAGAATTTTACCTGTAAAGTAATGGGTTTTTTCAGTATGGCTTGTTAAGCTATGGACTAAACTATAAGCAAACTATTACAACGAATTTGATGAGTGATCTCACATAAGGCAATTAGCGTATGAATTGTGAACAGGATCTGGGAGCGGCAATGAAGGCGGGTATGCGACGCCTGGCTTCGGGAGTGGCGGTTATCACCTGCCGTGACCAGCAACATGGGCGCCTGGCGATGACGGCTTCCTCGGTGACTTCTGTTTCAGACAGCCCGGCCTCCTTGCTGGTTTGTGTCAACAAAGCCACGACTATGGCCAGTACATTGACCCCGGGAACAGCGTTTGCGGTCAATATCCTGAGTGCAGACCAGCAGGATATTTCCAATGCCTGTGCGGGCGGTGAGCAGGGTGAAGGGCGCTTTCATCTGGGCGACTGGCAGGATAATGCCGAAAAAGTACCCATGTTGAGTGGTTCTCAAGTCTGTTTCAGCTGCAAGGTTGACCAGGTTCACCCTTACGGCACCCACGATATTGTTATCGGCCAGATTGAACAGGTTTGTTTGGACAATGAGCAATTTTCCCCACTGATCTACGGCGACGGAGGCTATTTATAAGCCTTGGGGCCTATTGTAAAAAAATCTATAAAAATCCTTGACTTAGAAAAGCGATTCGGTAGAATGCGCAGCTCTTCAGCAAGGGGTGGTTAGCTCAGCTGGGAGAGCATCGCCCTTACAAGGCGAGGGTCACAGGTTCGATCCCTGTACCACCCACCAATCTCTAGAGCGTGAACTTGAGATTGCACCACTGCTGATATTTTGCGGACCGGTAGTTCAGTTGGTTAGAATACCGGCCTGTCACGCCGGGGGTCGCGGGTTCGAGTCCCGTCCGGTCCGCCACTATTTCAAAAGGCTGCAAGCGATTGCAGCCTTTTTTATTGCCCGAAAGAAACCCATAGACCGGATGGGCGAGAACCCGCGTGGTTCGACAAAATCGCCTGGAGCGATTTTGGATTGCGACGCCAGGAGCAACCCGAAGGGGCATTTGCAGGAGCAAATGATCAGTCCCGTCCGGTCCGCCACTATTCTAAAAGGCTGCAAGCGATTGCAGCCTTTTTTATTGCCCGAAAGAAACCCCATAGACCGGATGGGCGAGAACCCGCGTGGTTCGACAAAATCGCCTGGAGCGATTTTGGATTGCGACGTCAGGAGCGACCCAAAGGGGCATTTGCAGGAGCAAATGATCAGTCCCGTCCGGTCCGCCACTATTCCAAAAGGCTGCAAGCGATTGCAGCCTTTTTTATTGTCAGAAAGAAACCCCATAGACCGGATGGGCGAGAACCCGCGTGGTTCGACAAAATCGCCTGGAGCGATTTTGGATTGCGACGCCAGGAGCAACTCGAAGGGGCATTTGCAGGAGCAAATGATCAGTCCCTCGCCGGTGCTCGCGTAGCCTTGTTTAACCCCCCCCCCTTATGAGTGCTCAAATTTCTTCAGCTCTGTCACCAAATCGCAACAAAAAATTCATCTCCTTGCCATATGTGCAATCTAAGCTTTAACTGTCATATAGCCGCCGATATACAGGCAATAGGAAAAATTATGCAAGATTACTTGGAAGAGTTGCTCGAGTACTTACTCGGCGACGAATACGAAGACGACGAAGTGGATGACTTCTGCGAGTTTTAACAGCTTGCATTTCTGCTTTAAGATTATCGGTCTTTAATTCCCCTTTATAAGATCAAAAGCGGCGATCCTACGTCGCTTTATGCCTCCCTCGACGTCACAAAATATTTGCAATCAAAACTTTGATCTCAGCGTTAAAGAAGATACGAGGCGTTAAACCTTGTTTTCTTAATTGATTGGAGGCTTTGAGGAATGAAACCCAATACATCAAAAACACATCCATTAAATGCGGCTTTGGCCATCTTGAGCGTGGGTGCGGCATCAACTGCGCTGGCGGTACCTGAGCAACCCAAGGTTTGGGAAAAATGTGCTGGTGTTGCGTTGGCGGGAAAAAATGACTGCGGCTCTTTGGATGGCAAGCACGGTTGTGCAGGGCAGGCAACTGAAGATCATTCACCGAATGAATGGGTCTACGTGCCCGAAGGTACCTGCGATAAAATTGGTGGTAAGGTCGCCAAGCTTAAACCTGCCAAAACACCGTAAGAACAGTGTTGCCCCCGTTAGCAAGTATCGCGTTGCGACACCAGTATATGGATGAACTGATTGAGCGCGATATCCAGCTGCCTTGGATGGAGGTTTTAGCGGACAACTTTTTATGTGTTGATAATCTGCATTTTTATCGCGCTGAGCCTTTGTTTGCGTCTTGCCCCCTGAGCTTGCATTGCATTGGGATGAATCTCGGTGCAATGGAACCCTTGGACGAAAGCTATCTGCAATCTGTAAAGCAACTTGCAGATAGGCTCGATGTGCAACAGATTTCTGATCATGCCTGTTTTCATTCACTGGAGGGCGCGCATAGCCATGATTTGTTGCCCGTTGCTTATCACCCGGACAATATACGTTATATAGCTGAGCGTGCTGATTGTGTGCAGACCTTTCTTGGACGGCCATTCTGTGTAGAGAATATTTCTACATATTTGTTTCATCGACAGTCAATACTGTCAGAAGGTCAATTTCTGGCTGGGCTGGCTGAGCTTTCTGGCTGCGGAATCCTTCTGGATGTGAATAATCTGTATGTAAATGGATTGAACGCCCATAACGATGAAGATGCAGCATTGGATTATGCATTGCAACAAATAGCAGAGCTTAAATCTGAACAGGTTTGGCAGATTCATATTGCTGGGCATCAGCGGACACGGTGGGGTGCTATTGATCATCATGGCGCAGCTTTGCATAAAGATGTTTTGTACTTGCTTGCCGAAGCGATTCGTTTGTTGGGTAAAAAGCCGGTATTGCTGGAGTGGGATAATAATATCCCACCGTTGCGTCGGGTGCTGGAAGAACTCAATACGGTAGAGCAAACCCTCACCGACTTCGCTTGCTTGCAAGGTGAGGCACTTTAAATGGCAGAATCCAGCGTGAAAATGTTTGTGAATGAGGAGCGGCAGGCTCAAAAGCGCTTGTTGAACGCTATTGTTTCCTCTGAGTATGTACATCGTCTATCAAGCGACTGGTGTTCATCAAAAACACTAGCGCCCAAACGAATCTGCGAGTTTGAAGCTCGGGGCGTTTATCGAAATAATTATCAAGGAGCTTTGCGTCGCAGCCTTTTGCACAGCTTCCCTGTCGCCAGTCGACATATGCCTGCTGAAGCGTTCGGCGTTCTCGTGAATGAATATTTAGTGTGTTCCCTTGGTAATAAGGCAAATATTGATTTTTTTCCGTCCGATTTTGCCAGCTTTGTGGCCTCGAAAATGGCCTGCATGGAAAATTCATGGGGATTGCCCACGTATTTGGGCGACTTGTTGCGTTTGGAATGGGCTGTTGATTGCGCAACGCGTGGGGCGATTCAAGCTGAACGGCGACTAACGCCGAAAAAGCTTCAGCGCCTCAGTGTGAGTGGAGGTATTCTCAATGCTCGGTTTTCATTTAATAAAAGTTTGCAGATACTCAAATTGCCGGAAGGGCTTATAGAGTTATGGCGGATAATGAAATCGCTTTCGCAACCTGTCGATAGTGTGTTGTTGTCGAGATCTCCACGGCAAGTTTTGCATTCCCTTTACCCGGATGACTATGTCCACGAAGGCGGCCCTGTTGCTCATGAATTAGAGCAGTACTGCTCCATTCAAATTGCCATAGGCGACAGTGGAAAGGGGGCGCCAGGCTCGGAGCGGCTTGCATTGTCTATAGACCCCGTGCACCCATTGCTTTATTCCGTACTGGATTCGCTTCCTCATCGTTTCAGCCTTGAGCAGCTGTCTGTGCTTTGCGAAGATGTTCTTACGAACAGCGAGGCTGTGACGGATGCCGGGGAATTTCTGGTGTCTGTTCTGAGTCAAACAGCTGAGCAAAAGTACTTTTGTGTGGATGCTGACGAAATCGAGCCTTTCAGGAGAAACACGTCAAGTGATCGATGAAAGCCAATTGAATCGCCTGTATCGATATGCGCTTTCGCTGTGCGCAGAGTCGGATGTGGCTTACGACTTGGTTCACGGTGCAATAGGGCGGTTTATTGAGCCACCTGTGCCGGAACTTCAAGATCCCATGCCTTACTTAATGCGCAGTGTTCGCAATGCTTTTATTGATCAGCAGCGCCACCGACAGCGTTATTCTCATCAGGCTTTCGAGGAGGAGCAAGTCCTCCAGGATTTTCATCTCAAGGTGCTCGAATCTCTGGTGATTGATGAACACCTTCTGGAACAATTACTGGAAATGCTCAGTGCTGAAGAGGGTGAAATTCTCTATCTGTGGGCGGTTGAAGGTTACAGTACCCAAGAGGTTGCCGATTTGCTGGAAATGCCAAAGGGGAGCTTGCTGTCCAAAATTCACCGCTTACGTAAACGTTTGCTGGCCAGCGAATGGGTGAGGGAAAGTGCTCAGGGGGAGGGTGGCCGATATGCCTAAATCATTAAAAGCGGGTTTGCAGTCCCATTTCGAATCCTCCAGTTTGTCGGAGGAGCAATTAGCTGCACTGAAAAAGTTGCAGGGCATTCAAAATGGTAACGAAGCCATATTGAGCAAAACAAATAACTTAGCGGCTGAACTTAAGGTAGAGTCTTCAAATGCTCAAAGGAAGTCACCCGCGTCGTTTACATTGTCGTTTCGATCCCTGGCGGCTTTATTCCTGTTGGTAAGCACCCTGAGTTTAAGCTGGTGGTATCAGACTTCTTCCGACGTAAAAGCCTGGCCGAAGGCAGACGCTATTGCCGCCGAAGTGGTTTATAACCACTTGAAGCAACGACCTTTGGATTTTGTTGATCGTGAGTTAGGGGAGTTGAATCGTCGCTTTTCCCAGTTGGATTTTCGTTTGCAGCGTTCCGCCTTAAGTGAAAACTTTCAGTTGGGTGGTGGACGTTATTGTTCATTGCTGTCTATACCGGCTGCGCAGTTGCGCAGTGTTCAGGGAAAGGAGGGCGAGTATGAAACACTCTATCAGGTGGATTATCGCGAAAATATCTTTGGTGACTTGCCGATAATTGCCGATGGGCAGTCTGCAATTGTGCGCTACCACAAAGGTGTAGCTGTTGAAATTTGGGTTGATAAGGGGATACTTTTTGCACGAACCATAAGCGAAGAGAGAATGTGACCCAAGCAAAAGAAAAAGACGAGCTGTGCGCCATCCAAAATGGCGCGCTTTTAGAACAATGTTCCCGTTGTTTCTAATGCTATTTTTCATACCCGCGCTATAGAATTTACATAGGGCTCGGTTTAGACTGGCAGCTCGTTAATTAAAGACATGACATGGATGATGTCTTCTTATTCGATTCACCTGATGAACTATTAGCTCTTGGAGAGCTTTTACGGGGTGATCTCGATGAGAGCCTAGGGAGAGTAATCGATGGGCGAAATCAGACCCGAACAATATCAGCTGGTTTTTTTCTTTGAAGGGACAGATGTCAGCCGACAGATGCTGGTTGAGGAATTTGAATCTGTTCTCGATGGCTTTGTGCCGCTGGTGGATTACAGTGGCAGGAAGTGCCAGTGTGCCTTTCTTTTGGTCAACCCTGACCTGACAGTTGATGCTGTGGTGTTCTTTCATCTCGGTTTTGATATATCCGGTCGCCCGGATCTTCATTGGAACACACCGATTAAACAACTGGCCTGCCAGGCCGACATTACTCCCACCCTGAGTAGGGTTATTCGAATCGCAAGCTATTCCAATTGCAGCATTGCCTGGCATCAACAAAAGTTGTGGGAACCTTTTGTTGAACAAGTGGAAGCGATGGTGCAATGCGTTAAGAGCAATCAGTTGGGACTTGGGCAGTTGGATCGTCAACAGTCTTCCACAAGCGAGATTCCCGCCTTGCAAATTAATGACAGTGCTCAGCCTGTGGTGCTGACGAATTTGGCAGACTATGTTGGTGGTGATGGTTTTGACGAGAGCATGCTGGAGAAACAGCGCAAAAATTACGAGCAGCAGTTAAATTTAAAAAGTCTGGAAATTGGTAAGCTGCGCGATCAGCACAATGAATTGCTGTTGCAGCTGAAGTCTTTGGAAGGGCGCTTTGAGAAAAGTGTCTACGAAAAAGCGCAATCCTATATCGAAAAACGCGACAAGAAGTGGCAGGAGAAATTAGGCCAAGCCAAGCAATACATCCTTCAGCAAAATCGCCTTATCAAGGAGAAAGATGCTGAGCTTGAGTCGCGTACTCAAATGCACACAGGGGATGAATCCCTAAATAACGCTGCCGGTAACCGCTTTGCTCAGAGCGGCTCTTCGCAGCCGGGTTCTTCTCAAAACAGTTCTCCCCAAAATAACAATGCCATGCTCAAGTTGATGCAAGATCAGGGGATAAAGCTACAGGTCAATCATCCGGGGATAGGCAGCCTTCATATTCCTTACGAGGATGTAATCGAGTATCTTGCGGCGCCGATGGTGTACGTTGCAAATCTCAGAGGTGTTCGTCCGGAAGACTATGCTGCCTGGTTGCAGCATCGCAAGAATCCTCGTTGCCAGGGCTTCACTGAGGATGGAAAAGCCTGTTGCGAGAAAATTGACCCGGTCAGCGATCTGGATCAATTTGTGCCGGGTCACAGCGATTTCTGCCAGCATCATCGAATGGAAAAGCCCCAAAACGAGTCCCTTGCCTGATTCCTAAATGCCGTTACACTGGGCCTCCCATGTAACGGCATCATTATGATCAATATTTCATCTCCCCTTGAACTTCCGGCTTTACGACTGAATGACAGGCTTGAGCATTTGCTCAATCAGGCGCGTGCCCAGGAAAGTCGTTTCATTGACCTTGCTCCGTCGAGGGGGCTGGAGCTTTGGCATCTCGATAAAGTCTGTTCATATGCCAGTGGAAACAAGTTCTTCAAACAGGCACTGTATTGGTTAGCGGCGGAGACCCACCCGGAGTTACCTTTGCTCAGTTTTGGTGGCGCCTATTCCAATCACCTGTATGCATTGGCGGCCGAGGCACAAAGAAAGAAGCGCAACTTAATTGCGGTTGTTCGGGGCTTGCATGAAGGCCCGCTCAACCCCTGTTTGCGTGATCTCGAAAATATGGGAGCAAGTATTCAATTCGTAAGTCGCCAGGATTATCGTCGCAAAGATGATCAGGACTACTTGAATGAGCTTGCCCAACAATGGGGGCCGTTTATCCATGTGCCAGAGGGCGGTGGTGGGCTTATGGGAGCCTTTGGTGCGCAGGCCATTGGGCTTGCGGCGGCAGAGAAGGATATTGAAAACATTGTTTTGGCAGTGGGCACTGGCAGCACTGCAGCAGGGGTTTTGGCCGGCCTGGATATCGCTTGTCGTCGCCAACTCCTGCAGGGCTGCAGGCCTTCATTCAAGCGTCTGCTATTGGTTCCCGTTATTAAGCTTCAGCGTCAGCCGGATCAAAAGAATGTCCTGGATGAGATTCAATATTTGAGATCACAGCTGGCGGATGTCAATGCAGAACGTCTGGGCGTTGATGCAAATGTTGAAACTTCCGATTGGGTACAGTGGGAGTGTTGTGAGGGTTTTCAATTCGGTGGTTATGGAAAATTTCCTCCACAGTTGGCTCGGTTTTTATCGTCCTTTGAAAGCAAATTTTCAGTGACCCTGGACCCTGTCTATACCGCCAAAGCAATGGCGATGGCTTGTCGTTTCATTGCGGAAGAACACTATCCTGATTTGCCTGAACTCTCTTCGCGGAATTCCGCCCAACATCAGCGGCTTTTATTTATTCACAGTGGCGGTTTGCAGGGGCGTCGGGGTTTCGGTTTGCTTTAGTGCGATTTCCAACCAGGAATCAGGAACCACAAACAGCCTCAGTTCCGGGGCCTTTGAATACGCCGACGGAATATGATTGGGGCTCATTACCAAGGGCAATGGGCGAGGCATTGTGCTGTGCTTTTTTTGCTTGGCCTTATTTTCCAAGGTCTGTAAATCCCGTGCCTGGCTCGCAAAGTATTCATCAATATAGGCGGCAAACTCCCGTGTGGGGAGGGCGGTTTGCTGATATTGATGGCGAGGCCTGGCCGCCATAAACTCCAGCTTGTGCAGTTGAGTAAACCAGCATTGCCCCCAGCGTTGTTCCACTTCTTTCAGAAACTTTCCGGCTTCACTATGTGAAATCCATAGTCCCTTTAAATGTTCCGGGTCAGCGAGCTCGGGATCAGGCATCGGGGAAAATGCCGGATAAAATAATCTTCCACGCAGCAAATATTGCGCGTCCACCGGACTGATGGCCAGTTCCGCTAAACGTTCCTGCGCAGCGGGGTGCTGGCTGAGAAACAACTGTTGCTCGATGAATTTGACCATCTTGATATCAAGACGATCGTTACAATTTGGTCCCATCCAGTGTTGCCACTGGCTGTTGCCTGTTTTGCTATCCGGATTTTCTATGGGTAAGCCCAGATAAAACTTACAAGCCATTTCGATATGTTGATAGCGTCCCCCTTGGCGTTCCTGGGCCAGGAAATCAAATTCGCCAATGGTGCGACCTTCATTGTGATGCGCACTTTGAATTTGCAGGTTACGAGCGATCAGGATATAGGGATTACCTGGGTTTGAAAAATACGCGCTTAACAAATCTTCTGCGTACAGCCCCAGGCGTCGATGTCCTGAAGCGTAGTGAGCCTCAACAATAAACGTCTTGTCAGGTTTGGGTAAACGCCGAATAGAAAGCTGCTGCTGTGTATGAGTGAGAAGCGGTAAAAGATTCAAAAGTTCTGGCGCTTGAAGCAGCCAGTCCAAATCCCGCTGCACCGGGTTGTGCTCATCATTCAGCGGTTGGGCTTTGCGTCGCTCGTCAGATCGAACTTCCTTCAAAACCGCATCGAGTACGCGATTGGGGTCAAAGCTTGTGTGCTTATCGGAGCTATCTGGAGATTGTGGGGGAGAGGCCTTGCTCATTATTATAATGTTCTGGCCGCTTCCGGAGACTTTTTGTTGACGGTCATGAAGCTGACGATACCTCTTTGTTTCTATGGATATTGGTTTGTTTCTATGAATATTGGGCCTTATGACCAGCTGGCGAATAAATGTTCTGCTTTATTTGCATGGTTCTTGTACGCTAGCTTGTCATATAATAAACCGAGTGTGTACGTTTTGTAGTACTACACAAGTACGGATTTTAGGGGGGTCGAGAGTGAAAAGCGGCCGAAATATCAGTTTAGGCCGGGCCAGAGGCCCAGCGAACAATTAGAATTACACTATGGCTGAATTTAAACGTATTGGCTTAATCGGTCGCTTGGGGAGTGACAGCGTACAATCTTCCCTGAAAAACCTGATTAGCTTTATCAATGCTCGCAACCTCGACGTGGTGCTTGAAAAAGAGACCGCTACCTTGCTGCCAGGCCATGATATGGAAACTTGCAGCTATGAAACCCTTGGCAAGACCTGCGATTTGGCCATTGTGGTCGGTGGTGATGGAAGCATTCTCAGTGCTGGTCGGGCATTGGTGAAATACAAAATTCCAATTCTGGGCGTCAACCGTGGGCGTCTGGGTTTCCTTACTGATATTGCGCCTGAAGACATTGATACCCTGGTGGGCGAAGTTCTGGATGGCAAATATGTCATGGAGGAACGCTTTCTGCTCGAAATGACTGTGCAGCGAAATGGTCAATGGGTGAGTGGTGGTGATGCCATGAACGATGTGGTGATTCACCCGGGGCAGTTTATCCGTATGATCGAGTTTGAACTGTATATCGACGAACACTTTGTTTACCGCCAGCGTTCCGATGGTTTGATCGTTTCGACACCTACCGGATCGACGGCCTATGCACTGAGTGGCGGCGGACCGCTCATGCACCCAAAGCTCGACGCCATTGTGCTGGTGCCCATGCATGCTCATGCCCTCAACAGTCGCCCGATTGTGGTGGATGGCAGCAGTGATTTGAAGATCGTCATCGGCCGCAATAATACCGCGAAGCCCCATGTGACCTGTGATGGTCAAACTCATGTGATCACCGAGCCCGGGGATGAAATTCTGGTTCACAAGAAATCCCGCAAGGTGAAGTTGATGCATCCGCTGAATCAGAATTTCTACGAGACCTGCCGATCCAAACTCGGCTGGAGCAGCTAGGTTCAGGGGCGATTAATCGCAGAACCCATAAGGTTGTAGATAGCGGTATATGAGCAGAGCTTAGTGGAATGCGGGTGGTTTATCAGGGTTAACGCCGAAAATGGTAAACCAATTGTCACAATGGCCGCTAGACTAAGTATAGATGTAATAAAATTGTCGTTAAAAAGTGAAGTCTAGGAACAGGATTTCGAGAACTCTACATTGTTAGCATTGAGCACATGAGATATCGCAATGCTGAATATGATTGAAAGAGTTGGCAAGAAGATAGAGTGATGATGCACAGCAGTATCCCAAACGCTCCCGAGCAGCGGAGCTTTGACATTATTGGTGATATTCATGGTTGCGCCCAAAGCCTGGTGCGCTTGCTGGAGCGGCTTGGCTATGAAAAAAGCCAGGGTATCTATCGTCATCCCAGCCGACAGGCGGTTTTTCTCGGCGATATCATTGATCGCGGTCCTGCCATTCGGCAGTGCATTCATATTATTCGAGACATGGTTGAGCAGGGCAGTGCCCAAATGGTTTTGGGCAATCATGAGCTGCACGCCATCGCCTATGAGCGTTTAAAAGGCATGGGTGCCAGCACCAGCGATCGCTTGATTGAAGAAACCCGATTGCAGTTTGAAGGTCTTGAAGGGGAATGGCAAAGCCATGTGGCCTGGTTCCAGAGCTTGCCGGTATTTCTGGAGCTGCCAGGTTGCCGTATTGTTCATGCCTGCTGGGATGGGCAAATGATCGCCCAGTTCAAGCAAGAGTTCATTGATTTTACTCCCCAAGAGTTCTGGCAGGCCGCGATGACTCGAGGCAGCTTTATTTCCCGTTTTCTGGACCGACTGACTCGGGGCACGGTTCTACCGCTACCCGATGGCCGTAGTCTCAATAGCCGGGATGGTTACGTTCGCCGCTTTTTCCGAACCAAATTCTGGGCCAGCGAACCTGCGACTTATAAAGATGTAGTGTTCCAGCCGGACCCGTTGCCTGAGGATATCGCCAGTCGCGAATTGGATTCCGACGAGAAAAACACCTTACTCAGCTACCAGGATAATGAGCCGCCGATCTTTATTGGCCATTACTGGTTGAGCGGTGACCCGAGGCCTTTACGCCCGAATGTGGCCTGCCTGGATTACAGTGCGGTGAAGGATGGCAAGCTGGTGGCTTATCGCTTTGATGGCGAGACGCAAATCACCCAGGATAAATTTGTTTGGGTAGATGTTGCCAGGGAGATTCTCGACGACGCACGGGAATACAGTCCGCTTTAAGGCATATTGGTCCATCTCTCTGCTTTTTATTCTCTATTCTGCACTCTTTATTCTCTACTCTCCATTCTGCACCACACACGTTCATGTTTCTGCCAGTTGCACTTGTTCACGAGCAGCCGCCGTCTGCTGGGTGTATAATAAGCGTCGATGATCGCTGACGAGGGTTCCGGTCAGTTTGTGATGATACGCCGGGCAAAACTTCCTTCTACAGTGTCGCCTTAACATCTATGGTCCCAGTATGAATTTTGAACAACTTTTAGACAGTATCGATCCGAGCATTTATCAGAATTTAAAGCGCGCTATTGAGTTGGGTAAATGGCCTGACGGTCGTGTGTTAAGCAAAGAGCAACGCGAAATGTGTCTGCAGGCGGTAATTGCCTATGAGCACAAACATTTGTCAGAGGATCAGCGCACCGGTTATATCCCGCCAAAACCGCATCAACATTGTGGTGGCAGCGGAGAAGTGGCCGAGCCCGATGAAGAGCAGCCGTTGAACTGGAAGCATTGATCAAGGTGGCATTGCCTTTTCCTGCCCATCTGTAGCCCTGTAAACCGTCAAAAATAGCGAAACCTTACGTGTCGAATAAAACCATTTATTTAAAAGATTATCGAGCGCCTGCTTATTGGATTGATCGTACCGATCTGTATGTCGATCTTCACGACGGACAAAGCAAGGTGAGTAGCCGCTTGTCCATGCAGGTTAATCCGGATGCCAGTATTGAAGAGCGGCAACAATTGCAATTGCATGGTCGAGAGCTAGTTCTGGAATCAGTCGAACTGGATGGCAAGCCCCTAACGGAAAGCGACTATGAGATCGATGATGAATACCTTACGTTGCCGATCGGGCGCTTGCTGGGGGAGGTTGAAAATGATGAGTTGTGTTTTGACCTGACCATCGTCACCTTGATCGAGCCGGAGAAGAATACTTCTCTCGAAGGCTTATATCGCTCCAGCAGTATGTATTGTACCCAGTGCGAAGCTGAAGGTTTTCGAAAGATTACCTATTATCTGGACCGTCCGGATGTAATGAGTGAGTTTTTTACCAGCATTGAAGCCGATGCTAACCGTTATCCCGTTATGCTGAGTAATGGTAATAAAATCGAAGACAAGCAGCTGGATAACGGTCGCCGTTTGGTGCGTTGGCATGATCCGTTTAAAAAGCCAGCGTACTTGTTTGCGTTGGTTGCTGGTGATTTGGAATGTGTTGAAGATCACTTTGTCACCATGACTGGGCGTGAAATTCTGCTACAGATTTTTGTTGAAGCTAAGGATCTGGATAAATGTCAGCACGCCATGGAATCCCTAAAAAACTCCATGCGCTGGGACGAAGAAGTATACGGCCGTGAATATGATCTCGATATCTTTATGATCGTGGCCGTCGACGATTTCAATATGGGGGCCATGGAAAACAAGGGCCTGAATATTTTTAATACCTCCTGTGTTTTGGCCAAAGCTGAAACCACGACCGATGCCGGCTTTCAACGCGTAGAAGGTGTGGTAGCCCATGAGTATTTCCACAATTGGTCAGGCAATCGGGTGACTTGTCGCGATTGGTTTCAGCTTTCCTTAAAAGAGGGCTTTACCGTATTCCGTGATGCTCAGTTTTCATCGGATATGGGGTCTGAAACCGTAAAACGTGTTGAGGATGTCAGCTTGCTGCGCAGTGCTCAATTTGCGGAAGATGGCGGCCCCTTGGCTCACGCGGTAAGACCAGCATCCTTTATCGAGATTTCAAATTTCTATACCCTGACAATTTACGAGAAGGGTGCTGAAATTGTTCGCATGTTGCATACCTTATTGGGGGCAGAAACCTTCCGTAAAGGGTCTGATCTGTATTTCCATCGCCACGACGGTCAGGCGGTTACGGTAGAAGATTTTGTTGCGGCCATGGCGGACGTATCCGGTCGAGATTTTAGCCAGTTCATGAATTGGTATCGCCAGGCAGGTACTCCGGAACTTACCATCAGCGAAGAATACGATGAGGATGCGCGAGAGTATCGCGTGACGATTGAGCAGTATTGTCGCCCCACACCGGAGAGCAGTGAAAAAGCCCCATACCATATTCCGCTGAATATCAGCCTGTGGGGAGAGGCCGGTGCTCTGGCAATTCGTTTGAAAGGTCAGGAACCTGATTTTGAAACCGAAGACAATACCCAAACGATTATTGAGCTTCATGATCAGCGCACCGAATTGTGTTTTATGGATGTTCCGGAGCGTCCGGTATTCTCGTTTTTACGCGGTTTTTCGGCACCGGTTAAGGTTCATTTTAAGCGCGACAATGATCAATTACTGCGTTTGATGCGGAACGAAAGTGATGGCTTTTCTCGTTGGGACGCCTGCCAGCAGCTTCTGCTGAATGCAATTGCCGAGTTAGAAACCGTCGCAAGCAATGATGTCTCTGAACAGGCACATATTTGTGAGCCAATAGCCGAGGCCTTTTGGGCTTTGCTCCAGGACGAGACGGCGGATCCTGCCATGATCGCTCTAATGTTGAGTCTGCCATCTCTGACGTATTTGATTGAGTTGCGTAATGAGGTTCAACTAGGGAAGCTGGACCGCGCTCGCGAAACACTGCGCCTGGCCATTGCTAATCGTTGTTTCGACGTACTGTGGAATATTTATCAAGACTATGACCACAATATTGAATATAAACCTGAGGCCGAGCAGATCGCAATGCGCAGTCTGAAAAACACGGCACTTGCTTATTTAATGCTGGCCGTTGATCAAGGGATGCGGCAGGGGGAAAGGGGACGTGTCCTGGAGGCGTGCGCAGCCCAGTATGAACAAGCCAATAATATGACCGATCAGCTGGCGGCCCTACAGGCGATGCTGAATGCGGAATATGCCGCTGAGAGGGCCGATACGGCACTGGAAGCGTTTTATGATCAGTGGCAATCCGAAGCCTTGGTAATGAACTTGTGGTTGCAGGTTCAGGCAGTGAGGCGCTCACCGAATGCCTTGTCACAAGTGCGTACCTTAAAGAACCACCCGGCCTTTGATAGCAATAACCCCAATAAGATTCGCTCATTGATCGGCGCATTTTGCGGGCAGAACCTCACAGCCTTTCACGCCAGTGACAGTGAGGGAGTTGCGAGTTCGGAAGCCTACGATTTTCTTGCCAGTGAGGTGCTAAACCTGGATCAACGCAATCCACAGATTGCCGCGCGCTTGCTGGTGCCATTGACACGCTGGCACAAGTTCAGCGGTGAGCGTCAAGCTTTGATGAAGAAGGCGCTGCAAAATATTGCGAACCAGAAAACGTTGTCTAAAGACGTCCGGGAATTGGTTGAGAAAAGTTTATAAACCCTTCTTAAGCTCCATAAAAAAGGCCAGCAAATTGCTGGCCTTTTTTAGGTTTTTCGAAAACTTGCTGTACAAAAACTTGTGCCTGTTCCTGCATTTAATGTGGGTACAGCGGCGGCAGGGTTGACCCATCTGTTTGCTCCTGCTTCAAGCTTTGTTGCAGGCTTTCAATCGCGCGCTGAAGGTCATCGTTGGAAACGCGGTGACGGGATTGGCTGCCACTGCCATACAAATTACTTTCCAAAGACTGCATTAGTTGGGCGAGCTCACTGTCGTTATAGGCGTTTGAGAAACCGGGCTGTGTCAGACGTTGTTCGCTAATGTATTTCTGTAAGGCCTTGTAGCGATCCAAATCGTCGTTATGGTTCAGAATGTCGCTTACAGAGGTTGTTGCTGAGGTAGTAGAAGTTGTGCTTTTCTCCGCCGAGGAGAGTTGAGCGTGTAAGGCTTTCTTTTCTCTCCACAAGCGCAAACAAAGAAAGGCGAGTGCTATGCTTATCGCAGTAACAAACAAGCTGTAAAGTATCCATCCCAGAGGGCGCTGATCATTTCCTGCTGAATTTGCGGCGGGGCTTGAAACTGCGGCCCCACCGGTATCGCCTTTATCGATCAGTGGGCTTTGTTCTGTCGTAGGCAGGGTTGAAGCGTTTTCAGGAGCTGGATTTGGGGCAGGGCCAGTGGCACCAGCCAGAACTTCTACTTTCATTTCGGGCAGTTTGGCCGTTTGCCATTGCTTCTGCAGTGTATTCCACCAACGGATTTCAATTGCTGGCAAGGTCAGTGGGCCTGCCTGGCTTGGAATGATGGCGGTGGAGATGCGCCGTTTGCCAATAATACCGTTATTGTTTTTCTGATCTTCTGTTTGGGGTTGTTCCAGATAAGCTTTGATTTTACCTTGCAGTGTATCATCACTCGCCATTTCAATATTCGGTAACTGGGCGGCGGTAAGCCCCTGAGCCAGAATTTCAATATGGCGAGTAATCGGCTCGCCTGCGCGCATTTTCTCCGGGGCGCTGCTCCAGCTCTGGGTCAGTTCCAATCGACTGGCGGGTAACCAGGGTGTGGCATTCGCTGGACTGGCCTTAATATCAAGCTCAATAGCCTCGCTTCTCAATCGGTGAATACGACCACTGTTGTTTGAGAAGGGATCAAAGACATTTCGGCGGCCACCGCTTACGCCCACATTCCAGCGCAGGGCTGGGATGGTCAGTTTGCCGCTTTGTTGCGGGTAAATGGCGTAGCGGGATTCCACGACGACATAGGGGCGGTTGCCAATGCGGGTTTGATAATCGAATTCGCTGAGAAGCTCTACTCTAGCGCCAGTGATTTGCAAGGCCTCGGGGTCAAAGCTGCTCAGATTCACGGCGCTGTAGAGTTTTTGCGTAAAGATGATCTGTTCTTGTACAAAAGCCTCTTTTTTATCGGCACTGGCTTCCAGAAAAATATCCTGTTGGGCTTTCGTCGGTGCGCTTTGTTTACTGACGTTGATGGGAATGGCGTCAGAATACTGGCCTTCATATTCAAAGCTTGGAATGATCAGCTGACCTTCACGCTTGGGGCCTAGCGTCAGTACCCATTCGGTAACCGAAGTAACCTGGCCATTCATACTCTGATAGCGATTGCTCTTGTGTTGGCGAAGAATGTCGAAGTTTTGCTGAAGCTCCTCAAAAGAAGGGGCGCTGAAGGCTACTTGCTCATCCACGGAGACAGTTAAAGTCAGAGTCTCGCTCATTGCGATACTGTCGCGATCGACTTTTGAGCTAATGCTCAGAGCCATGCTGCTGGAACTGAGTAACATCAGGCCCAGAATGAACAATAGGGTTTTGGCTTTGCTTGTTAGAAGCGCAAGGCCTGGGTTTGGCAATATTTGTTGCATCAATACGATCGTTTTCATAAGGATTCAATTAATTCTTTATCGTTCCGTGTCTTGGTAGACCCGAATTCAGTAGCGCTTGTGGGCATCGTTGTCGGGCAATTCAAGCTGGCCATTGCGATAGGCAATCTGCTTTTGACGTTGCTCATAGAGAAACTTTCGGCGTAAAAGTCCAGATGGATCATCAGGAACCTGTTTCAGCCATTGTTCCAGCGCTTGCTTTTCTTCATCGCTGAGATCATCCGGATTAATGTCAGCTTGAGCCTGTTGCTCAGCCTCTTGTTGGTTCTCATTTTCTTCGCCTTCTTGTTGCTCGGCCTGCTGCTCCTGCTGTTCGGATTGATCCGTTTCCTGTTCTTCCTGGCTCTGCTGATTCTGGCTTTGTGGCTCCTGGGATTGAGAATCCTGCTCTTCGTTTTGCTGATTCTCTTGCTGGGTGTCGCTTTCTTGCTGATCCTGATTCTCTTGTTGCCCGGATTGGTCTTGCTTTTGCTGTTGTTCTGAACCGTCTTGTTCCTGATTGTCCTGGGACTCCTGGTTCTGATCGCTTTGTTGCTGTTCTTGTTCTTGTTGTTCCTGCTCCAGCTTCAATTTTTCCATCAGCTCTTTATTGAACTTGGCATCTTCAAAATCGGGCTTTTGTTTCAGGGCTTCATCGTAGGCCTTAATGGCGCCGTCGAAATCGCCGGATTGGGCAAGGGCATTACCCAAGTTGTATTGGCCCTCGGCGCTTTCCTCTTTGGCAAACGCTTTTGCAGCGGCGTCAAAGTTGCCATTTTCATAGTCCGAGCTTGCTTGCCATTGTGGGTCTTCAAATAATTCCCGAGCGCGCTGGTAGTCTTGTTCCTTGTACGCATCCATGCCACGTTGATTGGGGGTCTGCCATAGACCTTTCCATGCCTCGCCAAATCCCGATGGGGGTTGGCTTGCCTCTGCGGGCTGGGGCTTCGGTGTTGCGGTTTCCTGCGCGGTGGCATGTGATGTTGGCAAGCTGCTCAATGCAGCGCTCAGTATACAGGTGGGCAGTAGAGCGAGCAGGCCTCCACGGCGGAAGGCAAATGGAAAAAACAACAACAGAGCGAGGGCGAACCAATGGCCGTTATCCTGCCACTGATCAAATTCGCGGTCGCCCAGAGTGTCTTCCGGATTATTCATGTCATTTGCCGAAAGATCCTGTTGCCAAAATTGATTCAGGCGTTGAAGGTCTTGCTCGCCCGCTTGCAGTTGTACGAACAAGCCACCATTTTCCCGGGCCAGTTCACGCATGGTGCCAGTGTCGGTTTTTGCGATAACAATATTACCCTGGGAATCTTTCATAAAGCCTTGTCCGCTGGGGATCGGACCTCCATCTTCAGTGCCAACCGACATGACGGAAAGTCGATAACTGCTGCCTGACAGTTGATCTTCGATATTCCCCAAGGCTTGTTCGGCCACACCATCACTGAGCAATAGAATGTCGCCACTTTGCAAACCACTGTCTTTCAGCAGTTGAATAGCCTGGCCGATACCCGCTTCCACATTACTGCCGCGAATAGGCATCAGTCCGGGTTTAAGTACGGGTAGTAAATTGATAATGGTTTCAACGTCATCGGTTAAAGGCGTTACGACGTGGGCTTCTCCAGCATAGGCGACCAAGCCGGTTTGACCTTCTTTGCGTTGTTTCAACAAATCGATCAGTTTGAAACGACTGATGTCCAGGCGGGAAGGCTTTATGTCCTGGCTGTTCATAGACGGAGATAGGTCCAGAATCACGATCAAAGCGTTCTGCTTTTGAATGACTGGCTGGGGCAGCTTTTCCCAGCTTGGGCCTGCCAGTCCAATAGCGCCTGCACTTAGCAACAGTGCTGCCAGCCACCAAGGAAAGCGCCATTGCTTTCCATCGCCATGAACCAGCATCTGAGAAAGCAGTTGTGGGTCTACCCATTGCTTCCAGGCGGATTGCTGGGAAAGTTGGCGCTGGGCAAAATAAACCATGAGGGCCAGCGTTGGAATAAGCATCAATGCCCAAGGGCGTAGAAAATGAAATTCGTTTAAACCGTCCATTAGCGTACCTCCTCTGTGCTGGAGGCATTTGATCGGGCGAAGAGGTTTACAATGATATTGCCAAGCAGAAACAATGCGATTAATGCTAAAGCGATGCCCAGTGGCCAATGTGTAAATGATTTGCGTGGCCGGAAAGTTTCTTCGGCTTGTTCAATCGGCTCCAATTCATCAAGCAGAGCATAGATTTTCTGAAGGTCCTCTGGATTGCGGGCGCGAAAGTAACGGCCTCCGGTAAGCTGGGCGATTTTTTGCAAGCTTTCTTCATCCAGATCAAGCGAAGGATTGATGGTGCGACTGCCAAAGGAGCTGCCGAATATTCCGGGTGTGGTCATCTGATCGGCACCGACACCAATGGTATAAATTTTAACATGGGTTTGCTTTGCAAGCTCTGCGGCTTGCAACGGTGCGACTTCACCGGCGGTGTTGGCGCCATCAGTCAGCAAAATCAGGACCCGTGAATCGGCGGGGCGTTCTCGCAGGCGTTTAATCGCCAGGCCAATAGCATCGCCAATGGCGGTTTTTTCTCCGGCAAAACCTAGCTGGGCTTCATCCAGTAGTTGTTTGACGGTTGCGCGGTCGAAGGTCAGTGGTGCTTGAAGATAGGCTTGGGTACCAAATAAAACCAGGCCGAGACGATCGTGCTTGCGACGTTCAACAAAATCCCCCACAACGGATTTAACGGCCCATAAACGCGGTACTTGTTCACCGTCAATGTTCATGTCCGCAGTTTTCATGGAGCCGGAAATATCAACCGCCAATAACAAATCCCGTCCGCTTGCCGGGAGCTCAACGGGATCTCCAATCCAAATTGGTCGAGCGCAGGCCACCAAAAGACAGAGCCAAATAATGCTCAATAACAGAATTTGCCAAAGTGGAGTGTGTTTGCTTTCCTGGCTTTGGGCCAGTTGCTGATAAAAAGGTACTTTCAATGCGGCACTGCTATCTTGTTTTGCAGGCAGTATTTTTCTCAGCAAAAACGGCAACGGTGCGAGGGCGAAAACCCATGGCCATAGAAACTCAAGCATGGGTCACCTCGTGATGGTGGCTCAGCCAATGTTGGCAGGCTTGGGCTAATGGCTCAGTGCTGATGGCTTGCAGCTTTTCATCGGGCAGGTAGGGGCCTTGCTTTAGGATGTTAAACACCTGACTATCCAGGCTCTCGCAGTGTCGAGTTAAAAACTGAAGCCATTGTTCATCGCTTAACTGTGCAGGGTTCTCGGAGGGATAGTTCGCCATCGCAACGCGTTTCAGCAGAGCATTGCACTGTCGAATATAGTCGGCCTTGTTGTCGCGGGAATAGCGCTTCAATTCCTTCAACGCCCATTGAGACTGTTGTTTGTTCAGATAGACTTTGGATTGTCGGTGCTTTCGCCAATAGAGAATGGCGGCGATGATCAATCCAAGAATCAGCAGGGTCAATAGATACCAGCCGGGCGCTGGCCAGCCGCTGGGCTCGTCAGGCAAGTGAATCGGCCGTAACTCCGCCAGGGGATTTCCGGTTTGCATGGGTAATTGTTGTTGAGAAGGGGGCTGCTGCGGAGACGGAACAGGGGCTTGGGCGAACACTGATACGCTAACGCTTAATGCCACCGCTGTAAGTGCGACAATTATCGTGCGCACGTTTTCACGCATTGTTTTAAGCACCTTTGGCCCTCCGAGTTTTCTGTTTTGCAAAACGTCCTGCAAGCCACGTCAGCGGGTCGTCGGTGGTTTGGCATTGCAATAATTCCACGGCGGATTTGGCACAGGCTTGAGTCAGCAGATCCTGGCTTCTCATTTGTTGTGCAGCAAAACGATCCAGTTCGGGACCCTGTTGCAAGGTACTGCGCAGCTCACCATCACTGATGCTTAAACCTTGTAATTGAGACAGGCGGGCTTCCAGTGGGTCGCTGATACGAATGCAGCTCACATCGATGTGGCGGGCAAGGCAATGTAATTGGTGGTGTGCAGCTTCGTCGAAATCGTGAAAATCGCTGAGAATAAATACCGCACTGCCAGGCCGGGCCACGCGACGACTGTCCAATAAAATATCGGCCATGCTGATATTCTTGGCGGTCGAGATCTGGGCTTCCTGTTCACACAGGGTATTTAACAGCTGCATAACCCGGTGTTTGCTGCGAGCAGGACGAATGTCATGTTGGCTCTGGCCATCGAACACCAAGCCACCAATTCGATCCTTATGGTGAATAGCCGCCCATGCCAGTTGTGCGGCAAGGTTGGCGAGTTGCACAGACTTGAATCGCTTTTGACTGCCAAAAAACATATTCGGGCGCAGATCGCAGATCAGCAATACTGGCCGCTCACGCTCTTCTCGAAACAGTTTTGTGTGTGGCACCTGAGTGCGAGCAGTCACCCGCCAGTCGATGGTGCGGACATCGTCGCCAGCGTGATACTGACGAACTTCTTCAAATTCCATGCCGCGACCGCGTTGAGTGGTCTTTTGCTGACCGAGCAATACGGAACGACTGTATTGCCGGCTGTATATATTCAGCTCCTGGGCCGGGTGGCGCAGTTGCAGCAGGCTGCTCAAGTGGCTCCGGGTTCCCTCAAGCTGTAGGTCCAGTGTTTTACTCATGCGTCAGGCTATGCCACCGGAACCAATTGCAGCAGTCTATCAATGACTTGATTCGGGGTAATACCGTTGGCTTCGGCTTCAAAGCTCAACAGCAGGCGATGTCGAATCACATCGTGAGCGATGGCCTGAACGTTTTGAGGGCTGACGAAATCCTGCCCGTTCAACCAGGCGTGGGCTCGGGCACAACGATCAAGGGCGATGGTGCCACGTGGGCTGATGCCGAACTCGATCCAGTCGGCCAATTGCTGATCGTAGGCTGAAGGTTTGCGGGTCGCCGCTGTGAGTTGAACGATGTAGTCTTCAACGGCATCGGCCATGTGGAGTTCCAGGCAAGCCTGGCGCATCGCGAAAATATCTTCCTGGGAGACCGGCTCAACGCTGGTGCTGGCCACGTGGCTGTCTTCCATGCGAGTCAGCTGCAGGATGCGTTTTTCGGCTTCAGTATCGGGGTAGTTCACTTCGACATGCATCAGAAAGCGATCGAGCTGGGCTTCCGGCAAAGGATAGGTGCCTTCCTGCTCAATCGGGTTCTGGGTGGCCATCACCATAAACAGCTGGGGCAGGGCGTAGGTCTTGCCACCGACACTGATTTGTCCCTCGGCCATGGCTTCCAGCAGAGCGGACTGCACTTTGGCGGGCGCGCGGTTAATTTCATCGGCCAGAACCAGATTGTGGAAAATAGGGCCGGGCTTGAATTCGAACTCGCCGTTTTGAGGGCGATAGATGTCGGTGCCCGTGACGTCCGAGGGCAGCAGGTCAGGGGTGAACTGGATTCTTTGGAAATCCCCTTCAATGCCATTGGACAGGGTTTTAATGGCTTTGGTTTTCGCCAGGCCGGGAGCCCCTTCAACCAATAAATGGCCATTGGCCAGAATGGCGATTAATAATCGTTCGCTGAGTTCGGGCTGACCAATGATCTGTTCATTGAGCCACTGGCTTAAATTGGCCAACTTGGCGCTATCTGTCATAAATTTGCCCTTATCTTCTTGTTTATTGGCTGCTTCTTGCATGTTTTTCAGGCACGACCTCGGGCCAGAGTTAGCCCTGTGGTCCTGCATTGGGTATATCTTTGCAAATGGTGTCGCAGTTCGACTTTTTCAAGCGGCTTGCGAGCCGACATATTCAATAGTTCTTATTGACCCGTTGTTTTTGCGCCAAGTTCCGTTTCCGGGAAAGCGGATTTTATCGATCCCGAAGTTTATGGGATATGGGGGACGAAAAAAACGCAATTTTGGGTGAATTCGACTATCATTGTTCCTGGCGGGACGAGATGTTACTTGTGGTAATAAACTCCTCTTAATTCAGGTGTTTAGAGGATATATTTCATATTTACACTTAATTAACATTATTTCCCTGCGTTAGACCTGGATTTCGATAGAAAATTTGGCTGTATTAGGCGTATGCTGCGCCTTTTTAATCGCCTCTCTGATTAGACTTTTCAGCACGATAAAAACAAAGGTGAAAAGTCTAAGCGCGAGAGCGGCGTTATAGATCATTTCAGGCCTTGCCTGCTGCTCGCAAGGCCTTCCAACACGGCGATGACGGACCCACTGATGAGCGTACTAACGATTCACGATAAAGCGACTTTTATTGATCAGATCACCCAGGCCATTATGGCCCACCACCGAGGCGAGGAAGCCCAGTCACTGATTGACTTTGTGGGCTTGTTTTACGATCAATACCCGGTGACGGAGCTGAACGGTCGTAAGGTCTCGGATGTGTATGGCTCCAGTTTTGCCAACTGGCACTTTGTCCAGGAAAAAGCCGGCCAGGGCCCCAAGGTTCGTGTTTATAACCCAACGCTGGATCAGGATGGCTGGTTGAGTTCCCATACCATCGTATCGGTGCTGCACAACGATATGCCATTCCTGGTGGATTCCATTCGCATGGAGATGAATCGCCGCAATATCGCGATTCACTCAGTAAAAAGCACCATTGCCTTCGTTAAGCGAGACAAGGCTGGCAATATCGAATCTTTCCGCCCGGCCCATGGCGACATTAATGATCAGGAACAGCGTGAAGCGTTGGTCTATCTCGAAGTCAACCGCCTGGTGGACGATGCGGCGCTAAGTGACTTGCAGCACTGCCTGGAAGACATCTTGGGCGATGTTGAAACGGTGGTAAGCGATTACGCCCCATTGACGGCTCAGCTTGAGCATGTCACTGAAGAACTGAAAAAAGCCGACAGCGACTATGACAAGGAAGGCTTGCAGGAAGCGGGGGAATTTCTGGCTTGGTTAAACAGCCATTTCACCTTCCTGGGCTACTCAGAATACGATCTGGTTGGCGAGGGAGAAGAGCGCCGCCTGGAAGAAAACAAGGGCAAGCGTCTGGGGCTGTTCCGCCGCCATGGCAAAATGAACACCAGCCTGGACTGGGATCAATTTAATCCGGGCATGCAGGCCTTCTACACAACGGCACAGCTGATTTCATTCTCCAAATCGTCCATGCGCTCGCGGGTACACCGCAATGCCTATTCCGATTACGTGGTGGTGAAGCGTTTCGATAAAGACGGTCACGCCTGTGGTGAATCGCGCTTTATCGGCCTGTTTACCTCGGAAGTGTATTCCCAGAGTCCTACACGTATTCCACTGATTCGCCAGAAAATTGCAAAGATTGTTGATGGTTCAGGCCTGCTGCGAGGCAGCCACAGTTTCCGCATGTTCAATCTTGTGATTGAGGCGATGCCGCGTGATGAATTGTTCCAGAGCAGCATTGAGGACTTGTCTGAAACCGTAACCGGTGTTGCGCACATTAATGAGCGCCGCATGGTGCGCCTGTTTATGCGTCAGGACGCTTACGGCAAGTTTGTCAGCTGTTTGGTGTATGTGCCTCGGGATATGTTCAGCACCCGTGTGCGACACGCGATTCAAAAAGTGATTTCCAATGCGATTGGTGCGATTGAATATGAATTCACCACGCATTTTTCTGAATCGACATTGGCTCGCGTTCATATGGTCTTTAAAGTGGATCCCGCGACGCCGCTCAATTACGACAAGCGCAGCCTGGAAGAACGAATTGCTGAACTGGCACGTTCCTGGGATGACCATTTGCTGTCTTCTTTGAGTGACACCTACGGGGAAGGCGTGGGTCATCAGTTGTATGAAGAATTCGATCAGGCGTTTTCTCCGGCTTATCAATCGGCGTACGATGCGCGCACTGCGGTTCAGGATATCGATACCCTGAATCAGCTGAAAGACGCTTCTGAAATCGCGATGAGTTTCTACCAGCCCATTGGTTCTGGTAAAAATGATGTGCGCTTTAAGGTTTTCCATCTGGACGAGTTGCTTGAACTTTCTGATGCCATTCCCGTATTGGAGCGCATGGGCCTGCGCGTGATTATGGAGCACCCATATCGTATTACCCGCAGCAATGGCCAGGAAATTTATCTGCACGATTTTAATCTGCATTACGATTTGCCTGTGGAAGCGGAGTTCAATGCCGTTCGCGAGCGTTTCCAGGAAGCTTTTTCGGCCATCTGGAGTGGCGAGGCAGAAAGCGATGCCTTCAATCGTTTGATCATCGGCGCGAACTTAAGCTGGCGGGAAGTTGCTATTTTGCGGGCCTATGCGCGCTATATGAAGCAAACCCGTTTTGCCTCCAGTCAAACCTTTATTGCGAATACGCTGTCCAATCATACGGCCATTGCGAAGCAGTTGGTGGCTTTATTTGAAGCTTATTTCAAACCGCGTAATTCTGAAGACGCCGAGAAAATTGAAACAGCCATTCTTGAATCTCTGGACAATGTGGCCAACTTGAACGAAGACCGCGTGATTCGTCGCTACTTGGATTTGATGCGTGGCACCTTGCGTACCAATTTCTACCAGAACGATGAAACCAGCGGCCAGTACAAGTCTTACATCTCCTTCAAGTTCAGTCCGCGTGATATTGCGGATATTCCTGAACCTCGCCCAATGTTTGAAATTTTTGTTTACTCTCCTCGTGTGGAAGGTGTTCACCTCCGTGGTGGCAAAGTGGCACGAGGCGGATTGCGTTGGTCGGATCGTTTGGAAGATTACCGCACCGAAGTGCTGGGATTGGTAAAAGCCCAGCAGGTGAAGAACTCGGTAATTGTACCGGCGGGTGCCAAGGGCGGTTTCGTGTCCAAGCGCCCACCTGCAGAAGGCGGGCGTGAAGCCTTCCTTGCTGAAGGTGTTGAGTGCTACAAGATTTTTATCCAGGGTTTGTTGGATGTAACCGATAACCTCGTGGAAGGCGAAATTGTTGCGCCGAAAAACGTTGTGCGTCGCGATGAAGATGACCCTTATCTGGTTGTGGCTGCAGACAAAGGAACCGCCACCTTCTCCGATATTGCCAATGAAATTTCCATTCGTTACGGTCATTGGTTGGGTGATGCCTTTGCTTCCGGCGGCAGTCAGGGTTATGACCACAAAGGTATGGGAATTACCGCGAAGGGTGCCTGGGTGAGCGTACAGCGCCACTTTAAAGAGAAGGGCGTAGACGTTCAGAAAGAGGACTTCAGCGTTATCGCAATCGGCGATATGGCCGGTGATGTATTTGGTAACGGTATGCTTCTGTCTGAGCATATCGCTTTACAAGCGGCTTTTAACCACCTCCATATTTTTGTGGATCCAAATCCGGATGTAGCCGCCAGTTTTGTTGAGCGCAAGCGTTTGTTTGAACTGCCGCGTTCGAGCTGGACAGATTACGAAAAGAAATTGATTTCTGAAGGGGGCGGTATTTTTGATCGCTCCGCCAAGTCGATCAAGATTAGCCCGCAAATGAAGCAGGCCTTCGACATTAAAGAAAACTATATGACACCAACGGATTTGATTAACGCTTTGTTGAAAGCGCCCGTTGATCTGATTTGGAATGGGGGCATCGGTACCTATGTCAAAGGCAGTGGTGAAAGCCATGCCGAAGTGGGTGACAAAGCTAACGACAGTCTGCGTGTAAACGGTTCCGAGTTGCGCTGTAAGGTTTTCGGCGAGGGCGGTAATCTGGGCCTTACCCAGTTGGGTCGTATCGAGTACGGCAAAAATGGCGGCGCCTGTAATACAGACTTTATCGACAATGCCGCAGGTGTGGATTGTTCTGACCACGAAGTTAATATCAAAATTCTGTTGGATGATCTGGTTTCCAATGGCGATATGACGGGCAAGCAACGCAATCAGTTGTTGGCCGAGATGACCGACGCGGTCTCTGATCTGGTGTTGAGCAATAACTACCGCCAGACCCAGGCGATCAGTTTGGCTGAATTCCAAACCACCTCTCGCATGGGTGAGTACCGCCGCTTGATTAACCGTCTGGAATCCGAAGGGCGACTGGTTCGTGAGCTGGAAAATTTACCTGCTGAAGACATTTTGCAGGAGCGTCAGAGTCAGGGAGAGGGTTTGACCCGTCCGGAGCTGTCGGTATTAATTTCCTATGTGAAAGTGGCTCTGAAAGAATTGCTGGCCGATTCCGATATTGCCGAAGATGCGTATATGGAAGCGGCGATTGAAAACGCGTTCCCGCAAACCCTGCGTGAAAACTTTAAAGAGCAGATTTATAACCACCGTCTGCGTCGTGAAATCATTGCGACCCAGGTGGCGAACGATATGGTCAATAACATGGGCATCACCTTTACCCATCGTTTGATGGAAGCCACCGGTTCCGATGCCGGTCAGGTGGCCAAGGCCTATGTCGCTGCGCGTGATATTTATCGCTTGCAGGATTACCGTAAGCAAGTTGCGGCACTGGATTTTGTGGTGCCGGCCGAAATGCAATTTGAATTGCTCGACAATATGAACCGTCGGGTTCGTCGTGGAGCACGCTGGTTGTTGCGTCACCGTCGCAGTCGCTTGAATCCGGGGCAGGAGGTTCAGGAGTTCGCTACTGGCTTTAGCGATATCATCAGTGCCTTGCCGGAAATGATGAGCGGCGATGCGTTGAGCGAGTGGCAGGAGCGTCGCTCCGAACTGGAAAGCGCGGGTGTATCTGAGGCTCTGGCAGCCGATGCGGCCGTGCGCGCAAATCTGTATTCTGGCCTGGATCTGGTTGATGCCTTGTCTTCCAGTGGCGCTGCGCCGAAACACCTGGCCGATGTGTATTTCCGTCTGGGTGAGCATTTGGGGCTGCACGATGTGGCACGTCGTATTCAGGAAGTTAAGCCGCGCAATTACTGGCAGGCCATGGCCAGAGAATCTTTCATGGATGATCTGGAGCAGCAAATGCGTAGCCTGGCGGTGTCCTTTATTCGCCTGAGTCCTGATGACATGCCGATTGAAGATGTGCTGCACCTGTGGGATGAGGAACATCGCGTATTGGTTGATCGCTGGAAAGATATGATCAGTGAGCTGCAAAACACGGCCACCGCAGACTTTGCAATGTTTTCTGTAGCGTTGCGCGAGCTTCTGGATCTGGCTCAGGCCAGCGAACACTGTGAAACGCTGGTGAAGTGTGATTTGGAAGAGGCTTAAGTCTTTGGATTGTCGGGGCGGTTCTATCCGCCCCTGAAAACACAAGCAATTATGAGCAACCGTTTTATCATCGTCGATCTATCGATCTCGCCGGAGGAATACCAAAAGCTGTATCGTTTTGCGATCAAGGATGTACACGCTCGAAGCCGTGATGGCCGCAGCGTGCGCTTTCCGGTAAATGCACTGCGGCGCTTTGTCGGCCACAACGGTGTTCAGGGCTCCTTTCGAATTGGCTTTGATCAGGACAATCGCTTATCCAGTGTTGAACGCCTGGATTGAGCCGTTTGGAGCGTTCGGCTTTGCGGGTTTTTAATCCCAGGCTCGGCTGTTAAAATGGCGCCAATTCGAATCAGGACTCTTTCCATGTACTCTTTGTTGCGTAAATGCCTCTTTGCCCTCGACCCGGAATATTCCCATGAGCTAAGCCTCGACAGTCTGGGCGCCGCTCAACGTCTTCATCTTCTCGATAAATTTGTTCAGGCTCCAGCGGATAATCCCGTGGAGTTATTTGGTCTGACCTTTCCCAACCCTGTCGGTTTGGCCGCAGGTCTGGACAAGAATGGGGACTACTTTAACGCACTGGGGCAGCTCGGTTTCGGCTTTGTGGAGATCGGCACGATTACACCTCGACCCCAGGCGGGAAATCCAAAACCTCGTCTTTTCCGTTTGGAAGAAGAACAGGCGGTGATTAACCGCATGGGTTTCAATAACAAAGGCGTAGACTATCTGGTTGAGCAGGTTAAAAAGCGTCAGTTCTCCGGAGTGTTGGGCATTAATATCGGTAAGAACAAGGATACGCCGGAAGAAGAGGCGTTGTCGGATTACCGGATTTGTTTGGAGAAAGCCTACAGTTTGGCGGATTATGTAACGGTGAACATTTCTTCCCCGAATACGCCGGGCCTGAGGGATTTGCAGTTTGGCGATAATCTCAAGCGCCTGCTTGAGGGCTTGAAAGAAAGTCAGAGCCAGTTGAGCGAGGAGCATGGTCGTAAAGTGCCTATCCTGGTAAAGATCGCACCGGATATGGATGATGAAGCGATTCAATCGGTAGCGGGCACCATTAAGTCTGCCGAGATGGAAGGGGTAATTGCGACCAACACGACCATCGGCCGTGAAGGTGTTGAAAACAGCGCCTTTAAAGACGAGGCGGGCGGTTTAAGTGGTTCACCATTAACCGATAAAAGCACGGAAGTGATTGCCAGGTTCTATCAGGAATTGGGTGATGACACACCGATCATTGGTGTCGGGGGCATCGATTCGGCGGCGGCCGCAATCGCGAAGCTGGAAGCAGGTGCCAAGTTATTGCAGATCTATTCAAGCTTTATCTATCAAGGGCCTCAGTTAATTCGTGATGTGGCGGATGCCTACCAAACTCACCAGAGCAATTCCCGGTAAGTCGATATTTATTCTGATTGCAGTTCCCCATAAAAAAGCAAACGCCGGTGGCGTTTGCTAAGTGGGGATGTGTTAGAGAAAAAACGAGAAGAATCCTGGGCCGCCTGTGCTGGAGCGACCCGCCTAACTCACATATTGCTGATTTTTTGTGCTTGTGCCATGCGGTTGAAGCCGCTCCAATGATCTTCGCGGCCTTCACGCCATCCATTTATCCAATGTTGTCGCGCAGCGCCATTTTCATGGGGGCAGCTGCTACGAGATTTTTCTTCAATACCGGCCTGGTAGCCTTTGTTAAACGCTCTGTTAAATGGATCGCGCTTGCTTCGTTTCATTATATTAATCACCTCATGCTCATTTTGAAGTTTGTGTCATTGAAGTCACAAACGTTGATTCGGGATTTAAGGGGGCTCCTGTTTAATAATGAATTGATGATATTGATTGGATTGAATGCTGCCTTATACGTCTACCTTCGCTAATGGAATGCCGCCGGGGCTGTTTTTCAGAGTTTGCTCTAATCTGAGCGTGTGAACAGTCCTGTTCAGCTGATTCTATATGACTTGGTGCTCTTTCATTGGCCATGGATTCAGTTCTAACCATTGGGCTCAACTCAGAGGCTGATGGTGTCAGCAGCCAGTGCCGGTCTGGTCATTTCCAAAGCCGGATCCCCAGTAAAGCAAAAAGTGAATAAGCTGCAAACGGTTAATTTCTTATATGACATAGTGAAAACTGAGCTTTTTGCTATAGGGGATTGGGTGCCTCGCGTATGATCTGCGCTATTTCGGCGATGTTACAGGCATTTTGCATTGTTCTGTTTAAAAAATAGACTGGGCAGGGCGTGTTACTGGATCTGGCCCTGTGTCAAATGGTGACAGTAGTCGATGAAATGCAGGGGCTCAACGTCTGCGCGCGCATAGTATTTGAAAGCCATTCACGGGATAATACGCCGCTTACCCTCGCTAGGGGTTTTGCTTGCCCCGGTTGAGGGCGTATGAAGTGAAAAGGTATTTAAGTGACAGAAAAACGATCCGGGCGTGCCCCCGAAACGCCAAGCGCCGAGAAGCGCAGCCCTAAACCCTCCCCAAGTGAAAGCTATGCATTTTTTGCCACCTGTGCAAAAGGGCTCGAAGAGCTTTTGCAGGCCGAAATTGAAAGCCTCGGGGCAGGGCCAGCCCGACAAACCGTCGCGGGTGTTTATTTTGGTGAGTTGGCCGCTCGAGAGACTTTGGAGGGCGCTTACCGGGTCTGTCTTTGGTCGCGATTGGCGAATAAGGTTTTATTGCCCCTGAAGAGTTTGCCTGCCAACACTGCTGATGCCATGTACCGAGCGGCATCCAGTATTCCATGGGAAGACTATTTAAGCACCACGGGCAGTTTGCTGGTGGACTTTATCGGCACGGATCGTGTCATTAAAAACAGCCAGTTTGGTGCGCTGAAAATTAAAGATGCGGTGGTTGATCGCCTGCGTGATCGATTTGGTTCTCGTCCTTCGGTCAGCAAGCAATACCCGGATCTTCGCATCAATGCCCGTTTGCATCGTGGCAAAGTGGCATTGAGTCTGGATATGTCGGGCGACAGTCTGCATCGACGCGGCTACCGTCAACAGCAGGGGCTGGCACCGCTGAAAGAAAATCTCGCTGCGGCTATTCTTTTGCGTTCCGGTTGGCCGGAAATGGTCGCTAAGGCACGCGATGAAAATACTGTAGAACGCCTGGCTTTGCTTGACCCTATGTGTGGTTCGGGGACCATTTTGATTGAAGGTGCCATGATCGCAGCGGATATTGCACCAGGCCTGGCGCGACCCAGTTTTGGTTTTGAAAGCTGGCTGAACCACCAGAGCGATGTCTGGTTGGGCATTCGTGAAGAGGCGCTCAAGCGTCGGCAGCAGGGCATGGCGCAGGCTATGCCGCGCTTTATGGGGTTTGATCAGGATGCCAAGGTGCTGCGTGCCGCCAAATTTAACGCCCAGCGTGCCAAACTGGATCGGTATATAGATTTCGCCCTGCAAAGTGTCGAGCAACTGGCGGGTCAGCAGCTCAGCGACATTGATCATGGTTTGGTTTTGAGTAATCCGCCTTACGGTGAACGCCTGGGAGAGATTGATACGCTCGGTGAATTGTATCGCGGCCTGGGTGATCGCCTGAAGGCGTGTTGTGAGGGTTGGCAATGCGGAATTTTTACGGGTAACCCGGACCTCGGCAAGACGATGGGCCTGCGTGCCCACAAGCGTTACAAAATGTTTAATGGCCCTTTGGCTAGTGAATTGTTGCTCATCAATGTGGAAAGCAGCCAGTTCGTCAATGCGCCCCCTAAAGCGATCGCCCCTAAAGCGACAGAACTGCAGGATGGTGTTCTGTATCGTGCCCAAGACGAATCGGAACTGAGCGATGGTGCTGTGATGGTGTTGAATCGCCTGCGCAAAAACCTCAAGCCGCTACGCAAATGGGCGAAAACCAGCGAAGTGAATTGCTATCGCGTATACGATGCAGACATTCCGGAATACGCGGCGGCCATTGACCTGTATGGCGATCATTGGCATGTGCAGGAATACCAAGCTCCGCGCTCAATTGACGAAGCGAAAGCCAAATCCCGCTTTCAGGAGATCGTTGATGCTGTTGTGAGTGGCTTCCAGCTTGGCGAAGATCAGATTTTTGTTAAACAGCGTCGCCGTCAAAGTGGTAAAAAACAATACGAGAGCCAGCGGGACCGTGATGAGGTCGCGCGCCGTAAAATTATTGTGCAGGAAGGGCGAGCCAAGCTGGCTGTTAATCTTTGGGATTACCTCGACAGTGGTGTGTTTCTGGATCATCGTTTGGTCAGAAAAAAAGTTGCCGAACTCAGTGCAGGCAAGCGCCTGCTGAATTTATTTTGCTACACCGGCACGGTTACCGTTCAGGCGGCGATGTCGGGTGCCCAGTCTTCAGTCAGTGTCGATATGTCACGTACCTATATTGATTGGGCGAGAGAAAACCTCGAACTGAACAATATATCCGAATCCCGTCACGAGTTGGTGCAGGAAGATTGTTTTGCCTATTTGAATAATTGTCGTGAAGCGTTTGATGTGATCATGCTGGATCCGCCCAGTTTCTCGAATTCCAAACGCATGAGCAAGGTGCTGGATATCCAGCAGGACCATGTTGCACTGATTAAACGCTGTATGGATTTATTAAAGCCGGGTGGTGTATTGGTGTTTTCCAATAATCTGCGCAGCTTTAAGCTGGATGTTGAGGCCCTTGAAAAATTCGCCGTTGAAGATTTTACCTCAGCCTCCATCGATAAGGATTTTCAGCGCAATGCCAAGATTCATCAATGCTGGTTGATACGAGCGAAGTAGTTCAGGATCAGTAATACAGATTAAGTAGAACCTTTTATATGGCAAAAGAGTTTCAGATTGAATCCGATTATGAGCCGGCTGGCGATCAGCCTACCGCCATTGCGGGTCTGGTGCAGGGCGTAGAAGATGGCCTATCACACCAGACTCTATTAGGTGTTACCGGTTCGGGTAAAACCTTTACCATCGCAAATGTGATTGAGCGCCTGGGTAAGCCGACCATGATCATGGCGCACAATAAGACTCTGGCTGCCCAGCTGTATGGTGAATTGAAGGAGTTCTTTCCGAACAATGCGGTTGAGTATTTTGTTTCCTATTACGATTACTATCAGCCTGAAGCTTATGTCCCGTCCTCGGATACCTTTATTGAGAAAGACGCTTCGGTTAACGAACACATTGAACAAATGCGTTTGTCGGCAACGAAAGCTTTAATGGAACGCAGTGATGCGGTTATTGTCGCGACTGTATCGGCCATTTATGGTTTGGGTGATCCTGATGCTTATTTGAAAATGGTTCTGCATCTGACCCGTGGTGCAGAAATCGATCAGCGCGAAGTTTTACGCAAATTGGCTGAACTGCAATACACTCGCAACGACGCAGACTTTCGCCGGGCAACTTATCGAGTTCGTGGTGACGTCATTGATATCTATCCTGCGGATTCGGATCGCGAAGCCCTGCGTGTAGAGCTTTTTGATTCTGAAGTTGAACAACTGTCTTTGTTTGATCCTTTGACTGGCGAAATTCTTTCTAAAGTACCTCGCTTCACTGTGTATCCGAAGTCTCACTATGTGACACCGCGCCAGCGGATTTTGGATGCGGTAGAGTCAATCAAGGTGGAATCGGCTGAGCGATTAAGCCAGTTGCGCGAAAATGGCAAGTTGGTTGAAGCCCAACGGTTGGAGCAACGCGTAAAGTACGATGTGGAAATGATGCAGGAGTTAGGTTACTGCACCGGTATTGAAAACTACTCACGTTACCTTTCTGGTCGCCCACCGGGCGAGCCACCGCCAACACTGTTTGATTATCTTCCTGACGATGCCTTGTTGGTGATTGATGAATCCCATGTAACGGTTCCTCAGATTGGTGCCATGTACAAGGGCGACCGATCAAGAAAAGAAACATTGGTGGAGTATGGTTTCCGTTTGCCTTCGGCGCTGGATAATCGTCCAATGCGATTTGAAGAGTGGGAAAGCGCTTCGCCGCAAACCATTTTTGTATCGGCAACCCCCGGTAAGTATGAAGAGGAATATGCCGGGCAGGTGGTCGAACAGGTGGTACGTCCAACCGGCTTGCTGGACCCCATTCTGGAAGTGCGCCCGGCGCTGAATCAAGTGGACGACGTGCTGGGTGAGATCAAGCGGGTAACCCAGGGTGATGAGCGCGTGCTGATCACCACGTTGACCAAGCGCATGGCGGAAGATCTCACCGAGTATTTGGAAGAGCACGATGTTCGCGTACGCTATCTGCATTCTGACATCGATACGGTCGAACGGGTAGAAATTATTCGCGACCTCCGTTTGGGCGAATTTGATGTACTGGTCGGCATCAATCTGTTGCGGGAAGGCCTGGATATGCCCGAGGTGTCTCTGGTTGCCATACTTGATGCAGATAAGGAAGGTTTTTTGCGTTCCGACCGTTCGCTGATCCAAACCATTGGCCGTGCGGCTCGAAATGTGAATGGTAAGGCGATTCTGTATGCCGATCGCATTACCGGTTCCATGCAGCGTGCAATGGATGAGACTGAGCGCCGTCGTGACAAACAGATTGCTCACAATGAAAAGCTGGGCATTCAACCTAAAGGTATCGTCAAGAACATCGCCGATATTCTTGAAGGTGCCCATGTGCCGGGACGTGCCAAGAAGCGTGATCGGGTTGCTGAAAAATCCAGTCGCTATCAGTTGGAAAAAGGTGAAGATCCTTGGCAGTTGATTAAAGAGCTGGAAGAGAAGATGATGCAGCACGCGAAAGATCTTGAGTTTGAAGATGCCGCGAGATTGCGAGACGATATTCAGCGTCTGAAAGCACAGCTGTAAATTTCACCGGAGCCTTCTTCATTTGGCAATGGCAAAATTGGGCAAGGACGTTACAAAAGTGACTTTTTGCCCGAAATTCTTTAAAATACGCCTGCTTTACGCATCCTAAGGGGTGGCTCTGATTATTAAATCCCCAGAGCCTGAGATGTCACTCGCAGCCAGGATTACTTAAACCTGCATTGTCGAACTGGACAAACCCTTTGAACCTGATCCGGACAATGCCGGCGTAGGAATAGGAAGGCCATACTGGCGCCTGTCAGTTTTTAACCATCGTATTACCCCGCAGCAAACCGGGTCTCCCTTTTACACCGATGTTTCGGTAATGGAGACTTGAAATGGCGCTTAACGCTAAAACCCCAATAAAACCTCTGGTACTTGCTTGCCTGTGTGCAAATTCCTCTTTTCTTTTTGCTGAAAAAGAACTTGAAGAAGTTTTGGTGACTGCCGATTTTCGCGACAGCAAGCTGAGTGAAATGGCGGCCAGTGTTGATGTTATTGGTCATGATCAAATTGAATTGCAGGAAGCGCGTCATATTGAATCCCTGCTCAATTCCATCCCTAATGTAAATTACTCCTCGGGAGCCTCCCGTGGTCGCTTTTTCCAGATTCGTGGTATCGGTGAGCGTTCCCAGTTTGTCGAGCCTGTAAATCCCTCAGTAGGTGTACTGGTTGATGGTGTTGATATGAGTGGCATTGCCGGTGCTGCGACTTTGCTCGATACCGAGCAAGTTGAGGTCTTGCGTGGACCACAGGGAACCCTCTATGGTGCCAATGCTCTGGCAGGTTTGATCAATATTAAAAGCCAGGAGCCGACCGAAGAATTCACCGGTCGCCTGAAAGCCAGTGTGGCGGAATTTAACACTCGCCAATTGGCGGCGGTTATGTCCGGGCCTATTAGCGATACTGTCAGTTATCGCATTGCTGCCCAGGATGAAGAAAGTGATGGTTATATGGAAAACCGCCACCTGGGGCGTGACGACACGGCGGATATCGATGAAAAAACGGTGCGCGCAAAACTGCGCATTACACCAAGCGACGAACTTCGTTTGGATTTGACAGCTCTCTATGTTGATGTGGACAACGGTTACGATCACTTCACCCTCGACAATAGCCGCAATACTCTATCGGATGAGCCTGGCCACGACCGTCAGGAAACCAAGGCGGTCTCCGCTCAGCTAAACTGGCAATTTTCCGAGACGACGGTTCTGGATGGTAGCGTGAGCATTGCCGATTCAGACATGGAATATGGTTATGATGAAGACTGGACCTTTGTGGGCATTCATCCCGAGGGTTATTCTTCTACAGACAATTATATTCGCCAGCGCGACAATAAAACGGCCGATATCCGTCTAATGTCCTCAGAGCAGGGCCGTGTTCTTAATGGCAGCAGCGATTGGCTGATCGGCGTGTATGCCTTTGATCAGGATGAAAGCCTGCGTCGCCAATACACCTATTTGAGCAACGATTTTCTCAGTGATTTTTCAACTGAGCGCCAAGCCATTTATGGTCAACTCGACAGTGATCTCAGCGATGATCTTTACTTGAGTGTTGGCGCCCGTTTTGAAAAGCATCGCAATCGCTACAACGATAGCAATCAAGTGAATGCCAGTTCCGATGAAAATTTATGGGGCGGTAAAGTTTCCTTGAGCTATCACCACAGTGATAACGGCAGCACCTATGCTCTGGTTTCCCGGGGCTATAAATCTGGCGGCTTTAATACGGATGGCACTCTGCCAGCGCAATTCCGGAGTTTTGATACCGAGGTTTTGTGGAACTATGAGTTGGGCTACAAGTTCGCTGGTGAATCCAGCAGTGTGCAACTGGCTTTCTTTTATCAAGATCGTGAAGATGTACAAATCAAGAGTTCCAATGCGGTTCCGCGTCCTGATGGCAGTACCGAATTTGTTGACTTTATCGACAACTCTGCAGAGGGTGAAAGCTACGGGCTGGAACTGAGCAGTCAGTGGCAGCTCAATGAATCCCTGAACGCCTTTGCCAATCTCGGTTTATTGGAAACTGAGTTGAACGATACCTCCCTGACGCGCAATGGTGGCGAGGTGGCCCATGCGCCAACGTATCAGGCGGCGCTGGGTTTTAATCTTGATCTGGGGCAGGGCTGGTTTACCAGTGCGGATGTACAGGCCAAGGATGAGTTCTTTTTCTCGGACAGTCACAATGCCCAGTCCGAAGCCTTTGTTCTTCTCAATGCCAAGCTGGGCTATCGCCATATGGATTGGGAACTCAGCCTTTGGGGGAAAAACCTGGGTGATGAAGATGTTCGCACCCGTGGTTTCAGCTTTGGCAATGACCCTCGCAACGGTTATGCTGGAGCCGAATACTTCCAGTTTGCCGCACCTCGCCAAATTGGTGTCAGCGGCGAGTACCGCTTTTAATCGATAAAACTGACACAGTGCCTGCAATTGGGCTGGCGTTGTGTTCAAAAAAGGAGTGGCTATGAAACTCACTGTAGACATCAGCTTGTACCCCCTCAAAGATCAATATATCCCCCCGATCAAAGAAGTGATTGCAGGCTTTGAAAGCCATGCCGGTGTTCGTGTGGAAACCGGTCATACTGCCACCTTGCTGACCGGTGATTTTGATGTGGTCATGGCGGCCGTTCAAGCAGAAATGAAACGTTCTTTTGAAACCTATGGGCAGGTCGTGTTTGTTGCGAAGTTTATTGGTCGTGATGTCAATGAGGCCTGGGACAAGGGCCCGTTCGGCGGTTAGGTAATACTGCTGGCGCTTAAGAATTTGCCGATTGTCGTAAAGAGTTTGAATAACTATGCCTGAACTCATTAACACCTTGTGGTCACAAGTGCAGGGGATGGCTGCCTGGGAATTGCTTGCCGTTGTATGCGCATTGATTTATCTGGCACTCGCCATGTTGGAAAAAATCAGTTGCTGGTATTTTGCCTTTGTCAGTACTGCCATCTATACAGTGATTTTCTGGAAGGTCAGCCTGCTGATGGAATCGGCTTTGCAGATTTACTATCTGTTTATGGCTGTGTTCGGTTGGTGGCAGTGGCGCCGACCGAAAGATGAGTCAGCGGCGCTTGAAATTCATTGCTGGACTTGGCGCCAACACCTTATCGCAGTTGCTCTGATTTTGGTTCTAAGCGTTGCGAGCGGAACCTTACTCCAACAATTCAGTCAAGCGGCCATGCCGTTTCTGGATTCGTTTACAACCTGGGGGGCTGTGATTACCACGTATATGGTGGCCCGAAAGGTTTTGGAAAACTGGATCTATTGGTTTGTAATCGATGGTATTTCCATTTACCTTTATTTAGATCGCGGGCTGGTTTTTACCGCAGCTTTGTTTGTGCTATACGAAATTATGGTCGTGATGGGTTTCTGGCATTGGCGCAGGCAAATGCAGCAGAGCAAGGCTTCTGCTGGTTTGCAGGCGGCTTAGATGAGCAGGGTGCTTTCCTTGGCTGAGCGCCAACGAATGTTGGCTTTATTGCCTGAACCCTGGTGCAATGCGGCTTATGAGTTTTCTGTATTACCCAGTGAAAGTAATGATAATTTTTTGTTGTCGGCTGAGGGAATGGCAAGCTTGGTGTTGCGTATTGCCAAAGCTGATGCGCAAAGCCTGGGGGTAAATAGAAATCTTGAACAGACACTTTATGGATGGGCGGCAAACATAGGCCTATCGCCCGAATTGCTTTGGGTCGATAAGCAGCGGGGCGTAATGCTCAGTAGATATTGTGCAGATGACGTTGCGGCACATGATTCAGATGCGTTCATACGCTCGCTGGCTGAACAGTTGGCCAGGCTTCATTCTGTTCCTCATAAAGAGCTACCTTTCCATGTTCATGGTCGTTGTATTTTCGACCACACATCGACTTATAAAAAATTATTGATGGAAAATTCAGTAGGGCAAAGCCTTCAACTGACGAGTACGATTCACTCCGCCTTGGAATTCGCACAAAAGTGCTGGCCGGGAATGTCGGAAGCGCAATGTCTTTGTCACAGTGATTTGCATCGTGACAATATTTTGTTTCATGAAGGTCGTGTGTTTTTTCTGGATTGGGAGTACACAGCCATAACGCCCGCCATTTTGGATATAGCCAGTCTGGCGCAAAGTTATGCATGGAACGAACAGCAATTGCAGTCCTTTTATTCTTGTTATCTCAGTGCCAAGGCGATTCCGGATAACGCTCATTCGGAACACTTTAGCCGTTTGATTCGCGAGCTTCCCGTTGCCCGTTTTTTGTTGGCTTTGCAATCCTATTACTGGTCTTTGCTGCATTACAGTGAAGGTAAGCAGGCCTGCGAATATTTCGATATTCTGGAACTGGAAGCAGGGCGCTTGCTGGCTATCATGTAGTTCCCGGGACGAGTTCCTTGAACACTCGCCGGCGAATTTCAGAGCTTAGGCGAAATCTCCACAATCCCTCTCTATTAAACCCTCCATTTGCTGGACAAAATGACAGTTTCAGCCCAAAGTTGTGAGAACTCTGTGATAGTTGCTTTGTATTATGCTGGCCGTAAGAGGTGCAGTTGTTTCAAACTGCCCTGAACCAGGGGTAAACACGACGCCGTTCGTGTCTGGGAATGTATTGTGAGTGCCGCTTGCATGGGTAGAAAATGGGCAAACGAGCGCTGAATTGGAAGAAAAGGTAGTAATCGATGGAAAACAAAAAGATTCTCATTGTTGAAGATCAGCAGGATATTGCGGATTTAGTGCGTTTGCATCTTGGCGATTTGGGCGCTGAAGTCACCCATGCCGTCGACGGTCATGAGGGTATGCGCATGGCCTGTGCGATGGACTGGGATCTGATGATTCTGGACATTCAATTGCCGGGACCTTCCGGCCTGGAAATCTGTCGTGCTGTGCGCCGCAATGAAGCCTTTGTCCCCATTTTGTTGCTGACATCGCGCTCCAGCGAGTTGGACCGAGTATTGGGTCTGGACATTGGCGCTGATGACTACATCACTAAACCTTTCAGCGTTATGGAGCTGATTGCCCGGATTAAGGCGGTATTTCGCCGTGTTGAGGCGCTGGAGCCAAAAGAGCAGCAAGTCACCGAGAGTATCGATCTCGGTCGCTTGACCATCAACGATGAGCTGCATCAGGTTCGCCTGGGTGAAGAGTTGGTCGATCTGACAGCGCGTGAATTCGACTTGCTGCGTCATTTTGCGGCTCAGCCGGGGCGTGTCTTCCGGCGTTCGGAACTGCTCGATAGCGTTTGGGGCTATGGCCACGATGGCTACGAACATACCGTGAATTCGCATATTAATCGCCTGCGGGCCAAAATAGAAAAAGACCCCAATAATCCCGAGATCATAGTGACGGTATGGGGTGTGGGCTATAAGTTGGACGCGCAAGCCCTGCAAGCGTCCTGAGCCGTTGTAACCGAGAAAGCAAGCCTCCGGGCTTTGATAAGACATTTAGAGTTTATGAATCAAGAAGAACAATCCGTAAAATTGATGCGTTCCAGCATTTTTAGCACCTTAAGCGCCAAGCTGTCTTTGGCACTGGTGCTTATCGTGGCGACTTTGGGTATCGGGGTATTTGTTGCCAGCCAGGCCTGGATGCGCGTTTACTATGACGAGCTGACACAGAAGCTGAATTTCGATATCGCCAAATACGTGAATGGCGAATACCAATTGATCCAGGACGAATCCAACACCCCGAGCACCGAAGCCATCAAGCAGGTTGCCCACGTGGCCATGGTGGTTAATCCGGTGGTTGAGGTGTACTTGCTGGATGTGCACGGCCATATAATTGGCCATGATTTGCCGCCGGAATCCGTTCTGCTCAAGCAAGTGCCTATTGAACCGATTCAGGCTTTCATTGATGGAACCGAAGAGTTTCCATTACGGGGGCAGGACCCGCGGCAACCTGACGTTGAGAAAGTCTTTTCGGCCGCAGCCATTGAAAATGATGGCCAGTTGCAAGGCTATCTGTACGTGATTCTTGGTGGTCAGGCCTATGACAATATCGGTGACGGCCTGAAAGACAGTTACAGCCGTACTATGGTGTTTACCGCCATTGCTTTGATTACTTTGGTTGCGGTACTGACGGGTTTATTGGTTTTCCGTTTGTTGGTACGTCGACTGAGTGCCTTGAGCCACAAGATGCACAACTTTGCCCGCCATGAGTTGCCCCAGGTGGCGACCGATCCTATTCAGCAGGCGGTGGCCAAAGATGAAATTGAATTGTTACAGCTGACTTTTGAGTCCATGTCAGGGCAGATCAAGCAGCAGTTTGAGCTATTGCGTGAAGCTGACGCCACTCGACGCGAATTGATTTCAAATGTCTCTCACGACCTGCGTACGCCGCTGGCAACCATTCAGGGCTATCTGGAAACCCTGCTGATTAAAAATGGTACCTTGAATGAGGCCGAGCGCCTGGAATACCTGAATACCGCGATGAAAAGCTCACGTCGTCTGGGGCAGTTAATTGGCGATTTGTTTGAGTTATCCAAACTGGAATCCAATCACACCCGTCCTAACTTTGAGCGCTTTTCCCTGGCGGAGCTGGTTTTTGATACGGCACAGGAATTCCGACTGGAGCTGGAAGCCAAGCAAATCAAGCTGGATATCCACAATGAGCAGAACAACGCTCTGGTTTTTGCGGATATCAGCCTGATGCAGCGTGTGTTTGAAAACCTGCTGCGCAATGCGATTGCCTATACCCCGGAAGGTGGTTTGATCGAGCTGGGGATAGTGGCCGATCCCAACAGCGCCCAGAAGATCAAAGTAACAGTGGGCGATACCGGTCGCGGTATCAGTGAAGAGGATCTGCCGTATATCTTTGACCGTTTCTATGCCAATCCGGACCGCAGCCGTGAGGATGTGAGCTCCACAGGGTTGGGTTTGGCGATCGTGAAGCGCATTCTGGATATCCACGAAGCCAATATTCAAGTCAAGTCCAAGATCAATCAAGGCACTCGTTTCGAGTTCGAGCTGCCAAAAGAGCAGGCCGCCTGAGGCCTGCCGTATCCTCTATCCGGGCGCAGACTGCGCCCAGTATTCCTATAAAAAATACCCAATATAAAACCTATAAATTCGCCAAATAAAGCTGGCTTCCATAGAATTTATGTTAATGCATATATAAGACTGTGGAGGCAATAACCGTGAGCGAAAGAATCCAGCAAGGTGGCTTGCAAATTGATGCGGCGCTGTATCGCTTAATCGAGGAGCAGATTGCTCCAGGTACCGGTGTAAATACCCAAGATTTCTGGCAGGCCTTTGAAGCCATCATCACGGATCTGGCCCCAAAAAATAAGGCTCTGCTGGCCAAGCGTGAAGACTTTCAGGCCAAAATCGATAGCTGGCATCAGGAAAACCCCAAAGGTGATTTTGCCAGCTACAAGGAGTTTTTGCTGGATATCGGTTATTTGCTGCCTGAGGGTGACGAATTTGCCGTTACCACAGAGAACGTTGATACCGAGATTGCCGAGCAAGCCGGCCCACAGCTGGTTGTTCCCGTTAAGAATGCCCGTTTTGCTCTGAATGCTTCCAATGCGCGTTGGGGCAGTCTGTACGATGCCCTGTACGGTACCGATGCCATCAGCGAGAGCGGTGGTGCGGAAAAAGGCCGTGGTTACAATCCGATTCGCGGTGCCAAGGTTATTGAATTTGCTCGCAAGCACCTCGATCAAGTGGCGCCTTTGCAGTCGGGTAGCCATCAGGAATCAGCAGGTTACAGCATCGAAAACGGTGCTCTGCAGGTTAAATTGAGCGACGGCAGCGTAACCGGACTGGCTCAGCCGGAAAAGCTGCAAGGCTACCAGGGTGAAGCTTCGAAACCTGACTCTATTTTGTTAAAAAACAATGGCTTGCATGTCGAAATTCAAATTGATTCTAGCCACAATGTTGGCAAAGACGACCCAGCCAATGTAAAAGATCTGCTGGTCGAAGCGGCAGTAACCACGATTATGGATTGTGAGGACTCCGTCGCGGCTGTTGATGCCGAGGACAAGGTTGAGGTTTACTCAAACTGGCTGGGTCTGATGAAGGGTAATCTCGAAGACAGTTTTGAGAAGGGCGGTCAGATGATGACTCGTCGTTTGAATGCGGACCGTTTCTATACCCGCCCGGACGGCGGAGAGCTGCGTTTGCCAGGCCGTAGCCTGTTGTTTGTACGTAATGTTGGTCACCTGATGACTAACGATGCCATTCTTGATCGAGATGGTAATGAGGTTCCAGAAGGCATTATGGATGCCATGGTGACTTCTCTGGCCGCAATGCACGATTTGCAGCGCAACGTTGATGACCGCGAAGCTCGCGGAAACTCACGTACGGGTTCGGTGTACATTGTGAAACCGAAAATGCACGGCCCGGAGGAGGTGGCTTTCGCTTGTGAACTGTTTGCCCGCGTTGAAGACGCATTAGGCTTGCCACGTAATACGCTGAAAGCCGGCATCATGGATGAAGAGCGTCGCACAACAGTGAATTTGAAAGAATGTATCCGTGCGGCATCAGAGCGTGTGGTGTTCATTAATACCGGCTTCCTGGATCGTACGGGCGATGAAATTCACACCAGCATGCTGGCTGGTGCCATGATTCCAAAAGCGAACATGAAGCAGCAGCCCTGGATCAACGCTTACGAAGACTGGAATGTCGACAATGGGCTGGCTTGTGGCTTACAGGGTAAGGCTCAAATTGGTAAGGGTATGTGGGCGATGCCGGATGAAATGGCCGCGATGCTTGAACAGAAAATTGGTCATCCGGAATCAGGCGCCAATACTGCCTGGGTACCTTCACCGAATGGCGCAACCCTGCACAGCACGCACTACCATCAAGTAAATGTTGTGTCCCTGCAGGACGAGCTTAAGCAGCGTCAACGTGCCAGTCTGGACGATATTCTGACGGTTCCGGTTATGGAAGATCCATCCGTTCTGAGCGCTGAGGAAATTCAATCTGAACTTGATAACAATGCTCAGGGCATTCTGGGTTACGTTGTGCGTTGGATTGACCAAGGCGTGGGTTGTTCCAAGGTTCCAGATATTCACAACATCGGTTTGATGGAAGACCGTGCGACTTTGCGTATTTCCAGTCAGCATATTTGTAACTGGCTAGAGCAGGGTGTGTGTAGCAAAGAGCAGGTTATGGAAACTTTGCAGCGTATGGCAAAGGTTGTTGATGAACAAAATGCCAGCGATGCTGAGTACCGTCCAATGGCCGCCAATTTCGATGATAATATCGCCTTCGAAGCGGCTTGTGCATTGATTTTTGAGGGTAAGACTCAGCCTAGTGGTTACACCGAGCCTTTGTTGCACGCGTATCGTAAAAAAGCCAAGGCTAAATACGGCGCCTGATTGTAAGGCCAGCGTTAAAACCAGTTAAAGCAATAACAGTTGGTCCGGTGCTTCGGTCGGCTGTTATTGCTTCTTTATTGCCCCGTATTATTCCTATAGTGTTCCCCCAGCTCGCGTACTGCGCTTTGTTTTTGCTTCCCGGTTAAAACCTCTCACTTATCTGTTCTGTTGCACTTTATTTTTCAGGTCTTGTTGAATTTTTCATTCAGCCTGTTTGTGGGGCTTTGTGTCTGTTTGGCAGAATTTTCCTCAATGCTGGCATTGTTGATGTGTAAATTTTTCTTGTATGCTGCAAGGCAGAATGAAAAACACCCATTAGGAGACTGTTATGGCGAGTGAAAGTGATCTGAATATTTTTATGCCGGTATTGGCAATGATGCTGTTAACCATGCTGGTATGGATAACCTTATTGTATCGTCGCTTATCCACGGCGATGTCAAATGGTATTGCTGCTGATCGACTCAATACCCCTGAGAAAGTAAAAGAGTTGCTTCCAGAAAAAGCAATGGCACCGGCTTATAACCTTGCCAATCTTTTCGAATTGCCAATCCTGTTTTATGTATTGTCTGTTTACCTTTCCATTAGCAATTTGGTGGATTCTTTGTTTATCACCTGTGCTTGGGGGTTCTTTGCATTTCGTTTAGCCCACAGTGTGATTCATTGCAGTTACAACAAGGTCATGCATCGCTTTGCTGCATATTTACTGTCTTCGGCCTTATTATGGTTCATGTTATTGCGAGCGGTTTTTCTAAGTTTGTAAGCTATTTTTTTGAGTGCTAAAACGAAAAAAGCCGGCAATTGCCGGCTTTAATGTTACTTCTTGTTTTGCACTTACTTGTGCCTGATTCCATTTTTCTGGGCTTCCTTGCCCTATACCTATTCCTGGATTCAGTTCTTAGAACTTGTATTCGATACCAACCCACAGCTCCCAGAAGGAAGGACGGGCTACACGAGTTTCACCCGCAGGGCGAATGAACTCTTCGAATACGTACTGGCCATTGTCGTTAATGCTGGCATCAACAATACGTTGTGAACGTGGGAAGCTAGGCTCGTACAATACGCCCCAGTCGTCGTTCAGCAAGTTGCCAACGTTCTTAACGGTCATGTAAACCTTACCTTTGTGATCTTCAGCAAATCCTGGGATTTCCTGGGTCACTTTCAGGTCGAACTTGTTCCACCAGCGACCATTCAGACTGTTACGCTCCATGATCTGACCGCGCTTCAGGCCTTCAGAGTCAACCAAGGCAAAGAATGCGTCGGTGTCGAAGTTTTCACCGAAGACAACATTTGGATCGTCCAGACCGGTTGGGATGTATACCAGGTGGCGAGAGATAAAGCCGGTGGAATCACCGAACATAAAGCCACTGTTAAAGGTATAGCTGTAAGGGCGACCTTCGTTCGCAGTACCGAACAGGTTGAAACGAGTTTTCAGACCATCGAACAACTCCATTTCATAACCCAGCTTCAAAGTGAAACGGTGAGGAATCACGTAGTTTGAAGTTGCTTCATCAGGAGCGTTAGGGTTAGAGCTGGCGGCGTTCACGTAGTTAGAGAAAGCAACGGAGCTGGTCATTGGGCTGATTTCAGTCGCATCGGTGTACGCATAAGAGAACGCGTAATCGAAGCCGTTATCAAACTCTTTGCTCAATGCGAAAGAAACAACGGTGCTTTCACCGGAGTCGCCTTTAACATTGGTCAGCAGGAAGTCTTGGCTGCGACCGTTGATGGAGCCGTAGATTGGACGACCGTCAGGTGCGGTACCTACGGTTTCACGAGTGGCGTCGATGATGATGGCGGAGTCTTTATTCTCGGAGTACAAGAAGTCAGCCTGGAACAAGTGGCCATCGTCAAACTCGTAGCTACCACCCAGTGCGTACTTAACAGAGTGAGGCAGTTCGAAGTTTGGATCCATGAAGTTCAAACCACCGTTGAAACCTTCACCACGACCTACGGCGTCGATCAAGTGCTGAGGAACATCACGGATAGGGGAGCCGCCGTTGGCATACTCGTAGCCAAACAGTGAATCACCACTGCGATCCTGAATCTGCAGAACACGTACGCCGTCGTTGGAGTAGTTGTTGGAAATCCAAACGTTCGGGTTACCACCGGAGTAGACACCGACACCACCGTGGATTTCCAGGTTGTCGTTAACATTCCACTCGAAACCAACACGTGGCTGGAACAGATCCTTGCCGTCCATGTTTTGAGCGTTAGAGAAACCATAGTTCTCTTCAACAGCTGGGTTAACGGTTGGCAGATCATCACTCTCGTACCAGTCATAACGTGCACCAACTACCAGAGTAACGTCAGCGCTGCTGAAGGAGTACTCGTCCTGGAAGTAAACGGTGTTTACGTCGTAACCGAACTCAGCTGCACCGTCGGCAGGAATGTTTGTGCCGCCAGCGTTACCGTAGTAGATACGTGAAGGGGTGCCAGCTTCGAAATCATCGATGCTGTTAAAGCGGAACTCACCCTGGGAGTGCTGAATAAACAGGTTAAATACATCGAACTCTTCACGTTCATAACCGAAAGTGAAGTTGTGATCGTTGTAAGTGTAGGTACCTGAGAACTTATAAGACATGGTCTCATAGCTCAGCTTGTTGGATTGACGAGAATCGTCACCACCCAGGAAAACATTGGCGCGGGCGCCATTGTTGGTTGTGCTGATGCGAACTTCACCAAAGCCTTCGGTATCGCGAGAAATCTGACGGTTATCCAGATCTACGTAACCGATTTTGACTTCAGTACTGAAGTTGTCGCTCCAGTCAGAGAAGAATTGGGCAACGTAAGAGTTCAGCTCGGCACCACGCTCATAGTAGTGATTGGTGAATTCGAACTCGTCGGAATCGCCATCTGCTTCACTGATGTTAAAGCCGTCGTTGTAGTTGTAGGTAAAGGCGGCACGGTGGTCATCGTTGATGTTCCAGTCAACCTTAACCAGGAACTTCTCGTCTTCGTTTGGAATAGAAGGAACCGGCAGGCCTGGATCGTAGCCGTAAACATCGCGTGAGATCTGCAGAATGCGATCGAAATCAGCCTGGCTCAAACCCTGAACTTCAACAGCCGCACCAGAACCAACGGGGCCACGGTTGAACAGGTTAGCGCTTTCCTGCTTGTAGTAAGAGGCGAAGAAGAACAGTTTGTCTTCAATCAGGGGGCCGCCAACGTTGAAGCCGTAACGTTTTCTGTCAAAGCTGCCGCGATCGATAGAATCGCCTTCCAGGCTGTCGCCAGACATGGAATCGTTGTTGAATTCATAGAATACGCTGCCAGTGAATTCATTGTCACCGGATTTGGTTACGGCGTTGATGTTACAGGCACTGAACTGACCGTACTGAACATCAAATGGCGCCAGCTCAACCGAAGTCTGGTTAATCGCGCGGAATGGAAAAGGCATGCGCTCGGTTGGGTAACCGTTGCTGTTCAAACCGAAGTTATCGTTCAAGCGAACGCCGTCTACGGTCAGAGAGTTGAAGCGAGGGTTTGCACCGGCACATTGAATGGCGTCGGAAAACGCTTCATCAATATAAACGCGGGGGTCCTGTTTGATCAGGTCTTTAATATCAGCGTTAAAGGTCGGAGCATTTTCCAGGTCCACAACGTCGAAAGAGCGGCTGATGCCCATGGCCGTGTTGGCCAGCTGAGTTGCGGTTACCGTAACTTCTTCAATATTGGAAGAAGAGTTCAGCTGAGTGGTGATCGGGTAGCTGCCACCCAGTTGCAGGAATACATTGTCGACAACAGAGGTGTTGCCATTTTTGCTGATGGTTACCTTGTATGGGCCGCCAACAGCCAAACCTTTTGCCACAAAACGACCAGAGTCATTGGTCTGCATTGTGCTGGTACGATTGGTCTTAAGGTTAACAATGGTCACGGAAGCTGAGGTGGCCGGGTTACCTTGGGGACCAAATACCTGACCGCGAATCGCGGAGGTGGTCTCCTGGGCCTGAACACCTGCGCTCAGGCCAACAGCAAGGCCAACAGCAGCAGCTAATAGTGACTTCTTCTGGTTGATACCAACCATAAATCCCCCTAGTGATTGAGTAAAACTTGAATTCAAATTTTCTATTTCTGCGAAACTTTTTGGCCGGACAGGGGTCAGGCCAGACTAATCGCCGCGATTATACGGAGGATATGATTACAATTAAATGACACATTTGTGTCTGATTGAAATTATGGCTATATCAGCCATTTATGGTGGTTGATATAGCCATATTTCTACGACTAATGTGTTGTAGACGCCACATTAAAAGCACTGCGGCGAGGCTCAGAGAAATGAGCAGGGAAATCCAGAAGCCCTTTGGGCCGGAAGCGGCTGTGATCAGGTCAGTGAGACCCAGCGTATAGCCCAGTGGCAGGCCCACACCCCAGTAGGCAAACAGGGTGATATACATGGTCACCTGAGTGTCTTTATAACCCCGCAAAGCCCCGGCTGCCGCGACCTGTAGCGCATCGGAGATCTGATACGCAGCGGCGAACAACAGCAAGCCGGTGGCCAGTTCCCGTATTGCCAGTTCGTCACTGTAGATTCCGGTAATCGGCCAGGCAAACAGATAGATTAAAATCGCATTTGTGGTAGCGATGGCGGTGGCCAAAAGCATGGCCTGGCGCCAGGTGCGCTGGGCTTCCATTGGCCGCTTTGCGCCAAGGCGCTGTCCCACCTGAACTGTAATGGCAATACTCACGCTCAAAGGCAGCATAAAGGTGATTGCCGAGACGTTCATGGAAATCTGATGTCCAGCAATAACCGTGGCCCCGAGAGAGCCGATCAGCAGGGCAATAATGGAGAAAATCACTACCTCGGCAAACACGGCTGCGCCAATGGGTAAGCCGAGGGCAAGGATCTGCCAGGCGGCATTCAATTGTGGGGGCATAAAGCCGCCACGGAAGAGTTTGAGTTCCCTGAACTGGGGGGCCTTGTGCATATACAGGGCCAGGGCAAGCGTATTCAGCCACATCACCGTTGCCGTTGCCCAGCCGCAGCCGGCGCCCCCCATGGCTGGTAGGCCGAAATAGCCGTGCACGAAGATAAAGTTCAGAGGGATGTTGGCAAAGAACGCCAGGAGATTGATCTGCATGACCGGCTTGCTGTGGCCGGTGCCTTCGCTGCTGGCTCGAAGCACTTGATAAACGGCTGCCGCAGGCAGGCCGATGACCATAGCATCCAGATAGGCGATCACAATCGGGTGAACACTGGGGTCAATGTCCATGGCTTTGAGCAAGAAGGGTGCCTGGGTTACCAGAGCGGCGGCGCCAATACCCAGAGCAATGGCTATCCAGATGCTTTGAATTGTGTGCAGCCTGGCGGTGCCGGGATCGCGGGCGCCCCAGGCATGGGCAACCAGGCTTGATGTTGCACTGAACAATCCGACTGAAAACATCAAAATGGGAAGCCAAAGACTGAACGCCACCGCCACGGCCGCCAGATCGATTGAGCTGACGCTGCCGGCCATAATGGTATCGACTACTCCCATGCCGGAAATGGCCAGTTGGGAGATCAGGATTGGCCAGGCCAGTCGGACCAACTCGGGGAGTTGGTCGAAGCGTGATGTTGCTTGTGGCTGTGTGTTCATAAGTCCATGTATTCAGTTAACACTGTGCATGTGCAAATCGGGTTCGCCTGTTTATTTCCCTTTGGGGGAGTCGCCTTTCGGGCGCTTTGGTTTGCCTTGTCGTTTGTCAGAGTTAGCGGCCTTGCCAGGTTTCTTTTTACCCTTGTTTTTACGTTCCGGTTTTGAACCGCTTTTTTCGTGTTGTGATTCGCCGGCTTCGTCATTGCGGCTGAAGTTACTCGGCTGCTGACGAATACGCATTTTGCGAAGCTGCTGGAAAATTTCCTTTGGCATACCCTCTGGCAGGTCAACGGTACTGTGATCACCGTGCAGATTAATTCGACCGATATAATCGCTGTCAATGCCGGCTTCATTGGCAATGGCGCCTACAATGTCGCCAGGACGAACACCGTGTTCTCGACCCACGTCAAGTCGGTAATTGATCCAGGTGACGTTTGAGGTGTCTTCACCGCTGCCTTGGCGTTTCTTTTTGTCCTTTTTCTCGCGGGGCTCGCGAGGTTCGCGACGAGGTTTTTCCTCTGGCAATTGCAATGGGCGATCTTTCTGGGCCATAAAGGCCAATGCGGCAGCGATTTCAGAGCCGGAGCGTTCGAACTGATCGCTGCATTGGCTAACCAGGTCCTGGAAGAAATCCAGAGTTTCATTTTCCAATACGGATTGCAGTTGTTCTTTAAACTGATCGGTGCGTTGCTGGGAAATTTCGGCAGAACTTGGCAAGCGGTGCTTGTCAATTTTCTGGCCGATGGCACGCTCAATGGTGCGCAGCATACGAGTTTCTTTGGCGGTGATAAACAATACGGCTTTACCACTGCGGCCAGCACGACCCGTACGACCAATGCGGTGCACATAGGCCTCGCTGTCGTATGGAATGTCGTAGTTAATTACATGGCTGACGGTCGCTACGTCGATACCGCGCGCGGCCACATCGGTGGCGACAATAATATCGAGCTTCTGTTGTTTCAGACGGTTAATAGCACGCTCGCGCAACTGTTGACTCATGTCGCCGTTCAGTGCGGCGCTGGCGTAACCTCGAGCTTCCAGTTTTTCAGCGACTTCGGCCGTGGCGTTTTTGGTGCGCACAAAAATAATGACGCCGGTAAAGGGCTCAACTTCCAACAGGCGTGTCAGTGTTTCGAGTTTTTCATGTCCGCGCACCTGCATATAGGATTGTTCGATGCGTTCAACGGTGGCCGTTTCGGCTTTAATTTTTACGGTAACCGGATCGTTAAGGTACTGCTCGGTAACGCGTTGAATTTCTTTCGGCATGGTGGCAGAGAAGAGGGCCACTTGTTTGTCTTCCGGGCAGTTGTCCAGAATCCAGTTGACGTCATCAATAAAGCCCATGCGCAACATTTCGTCGGCTTCGTCCAGAACCAGTGCTTTCAGTGCATCCAGCTTGAGGGTGCCGCGACGCATATGGTCCATAACGCGACCGGGCGTGCCCACAACAACCTGGGCGCCACGTTTCAGCTGGCGTAGCTGGCTGCCGTAATCCTGTCCGCCGTAAATGGGCAAAACGTGAAAACCTTTCAAGTTCGCAGCGTAACGACTGCACGCCTCGGCAACCTGGATAGCAAGTTCGCGAGTCGGTGCAAGAATAAGAATCTGAGGCTGTTTCAGTTTTACGTCGACTTTGCTCAATAACGGCAAAGCAAAGGCGGCGGTTTTACCGGTACCGGTTTGTGCCATGCCGAGAATATCCTTGCCCTTGAGCAGGGGTGGGATACTGGCGGCCTGGATGGGGGAAGCTTGCTCGTAGCCAACTTTGGCAACGGCTTTAACAATAGCGTCGGGCAAGCCCAATTCAGCAAAGCTGAGTGGTTGGTCAGTCATTCTGGTGTCCAATAAGTGGGTGTAATAATACTCCCGCCACTACCGTTCATGCACTATCGCTTACATCGCTAGTGCATGCAGGTGTTTTCGGTTAGCAGGAGAATGCGCGGCGCTCTAACAGGCGCCAATGTACCCAGCTTATGCACACTCATTCAGGAAAACCGGCTCAAGGCGGCGGGTACCAGGACGGGAAGAGGGGATACACCAGTGAAATGGATGTATAGATCTTCGATACTAAGCGGATACAACAAAGTGGCGAAATTATACGCGCTTTGTCATAAGCAACCAAGGAAAATATCTCTTTTGATCAACTCAATTGGGGTATTTTTTCCTGTGAAGGCTCAAGGTTTATCAATATGAAAATAATAACGCCCCAAAGGGGCTCGTTTTTGCGTTGAATATTGATTGGTATGGGCTGCTGTTTTGGTGTTCCCGGATTCAAAGACCTTATCCAGACTGTGCCAGCTGGAAAGTGCCAGTTGGCTGACTTGTTGCCGTTGCTCCAGCCAGCGCTGTTGAGTTGGGTCAAATTGCCATTGGCGAACCTTTATTTTGAGCTGCGCCTTGTTTTGCTGCAGTACCGTAAATGAAAAAAGGCGCTTGCTGTCGCTGTCAGGCTTCACCTTGAGCCAAGCGGGGAATGGCTTTCTGGGTGGTTTTTTGCTTAAGGCGTGTGTGTGCGTCGGTGATTTGTCTCCGGTAAGGAAGAGCTCAGCTGAACTCAGGCCGTGGGTGTCTTGTTTGCCTTCCCATAAATCCTGGCTGATTCGGGTTTCTTCGCCGATGGTCAGGAGATACTTGCGGGCTTTGCTGGAGTTCGGGCGATTGCTGTCGGTGCTGTAGTGGGTGACATTGTTCTGCTCGGTTGTTGGCTCCGAAATGATTTTTCCGGGGTGTTTGCCAAAGTACAGGGTGAGCTGGAAAGCTGAACTGGCCGCTTCGCTACGACGTAACCAGCTGATCAGTCGTGAGCATTCTGCTCGGTCCAGAGTGGCACTGACCTGGCCAGCTTGAACCAAAATAAAGTTTTTGCTGTTTCGGGGCCATTGATTCAAGGCTTTAAGGGCTTCGGCATCGCTCCAGTTTTGAAGCTGGTATTGGCAGTTAAAGCTTTGTGCGGGGGTTGAGGTGACCAGCGCGAAAAACAACAGTGTGTAGAGCGCGGTACTCAACAATCGTTTGTTACCTGGCATCGTTTCAACTCCGCTCAAAGCTTATCGAATGTGTGTTCATGGTAATCATAGCGGATTGCATGCCAACTTGAGAGGGCTGCGTAATTAAAGACGGCAAGGGTAAAAATGGGGCAGGGCTTGTAACGATGTTATCGGTGATTGAATGAGTCGACGAATATCTGACGTTTACCGGCTTGGGTTTTCATGGGTGGGTCTGGCGTCAATACGTCGACGGAGGTTGTGAAGCTTTAGCGCCATTGATCGAATTCTTCATCGGATACTCGCCACTTGTCCTCCAGGTCGGGAGTTTGATGTTTTTCCAGAGCATACTTTGTGGGTCATTTTTACAAGTTTCTGATGTTTTGAGTATGCAATCCTGAGGGTTTGGCTATGCCGGGTATTAACGATTTTGGTGGTTTTCCTCCTAGCTTCAATAATACGAATCGCGCCATTGAGGACAGTTTTCGTCAGCTCAGCAGTGGCAGTCGCATCAATTCCGCAGCCGATGATGCAGCCGGCCTGGCTCAGGACACACGTTTTGATTCTCAACTACGCGCCAATGCGGTGCTGAGTCGAAACTTAGGAGATCAGCTTGGATTAAATCAAATTTCCGAAGGCTACTTAAAAGGTGCGTTGGACGGCGTTGCCCGTGCTCGCGAGCTGGTATTGCAAGCCGGTAACGGCACCAGTGAGTCAAATGCCTTGCAACCCGAAGCGGATTATATTGTTGAAACGGTCAATGATCTCGCGGCCCAAGGGTTTGGCACCGACGCTGAAGCAGAGTCCTATTTGTCTTCATTTAATTTGCCAGGTTCGGTGGAAGATAATCTTGCCACGTTGGATGATTTACAGGGACGTTTGCTGGAGCGCGCTTCAGAGCTTGGCGCAGAGAGTAATGGCTTGGAAGTGCGTATCAATAATTACGAAGTGAGCAGCATTAATTTATCGGCGGCGAAAAGTCGCTTGTCGGACACCGATTATGCTCAAGCCGTGAGTGAGAAAAGTAAACAGCAAACGTTGCAGCAGGTTCAAATTACCTTGCAGAAAGAAAAGAATGAGCAGGCGGGAGCGATCATCGACCAGCTCATTTAGGGTGTCCAGCGACGCTGTAATTAGCCTTTGTTGAAAATCATATTGCGATGAGGGATGCCGGCATCCATAAACTCCGGGCCTTCGGCTTCAAACCCATAGCGTTGATAAAATCCAATTGCCTGTGTCTGAGCATGCAGAAAAATATCGCTATAGTTTTGTTCCAAAGCGTAATTCACCGCCACCATTAACAGCTCACCCCCAAGTCCGGTTCCGCGCTGTGATGACAGTACCGCCATGCGGCCGATTTGTCCGCCGGGCAGCAAGCGCGAAGTACCGACGGGCTTTCCGTTTTCATCGGTCGCCAGAAAGTGTGTGCACTGGGGATCTTTCGGGTCAATTTCTTCGTCTTCGGGAACGCCTTGTTCTTCGATAAACACTTCACGGCGAATGGCCATCAGTTGTTCCTCGGCGTCCTGCCAGTCTACTTTGGAAATGGTTACCGCCATTACATCACCGTCACTAGTTGGTTATTCTTCATCGTCTTCAAAGAAGGCGCCGCAACGCATCAGCCACTGCAAAAACTCAACACCGCTTTCGGTGTGTTCAAACTGCGTAGCTATCTGTTCGCTGTCAATACACTCAGACTCGCAAATCTCGATGGCCAGTGCAAGAGGGCACTCTCGTAATTCGCCATTGATAAACAATTGCGCCTGTTGATGATCTTTGCGAAAAAACAGGCAGCGGGCATCACTGGCTTTGAACAGTTGCTGAGGAATGATGCTCGTGTTTTCAGCCTGTTCGAAACTGTCGGGATATTTGGCTTCGCTGAGCAAGCGTCCCAGCCAATCAATGATGGCACTGTCCGAACGTTTCAACTGAGCTTCAAGAATCTTTCGAACTCGTTCAACATCTTCCGGCAGGAGTTCGTGGCTGTGCGCTCGTTGAGCAATGTTTGGGTCTTCATAGCGCTGAAATTCACTGAAATTTTCCGCCAGCGACTGAAAATGTTCCTCAAGCAATTGCCCCTGACTGGGCGCGCGAAAACCAACGGAATACGTGATGCAATCGCCCTGTGCAATACCCCAGTGTGCAACTTTAGGTGGGAGATACAAGATATCTCCAGGTTCCAGTATATAACTTTCCAGGCACTGAAACTCTTGCAGGATATTTAAGGGAGTGCCATCGAGTCGTTTGGAATCTTCATGGCAGCTCTGTCCAACTTGCCAGTGGCGTTTGCCCAGGCCCTGCAAAAGAAATACGTCGTAATGATCGTAGTGTGGGCCAACGCTGCCGCCGTCAACAGCAAAGCTTGCCATGATGTCGTCCAGACGCCAATCGGGAAGGAACTGAAATTGTTCGCGCAGCTCTTTGAGTTCAGGAACAAATAAGTCCAGCGCCTGAACTAATAGCGTCCAATTGGTTTCCGGCAGCTCTTGATAAGCCTTGTCGTCGAACGGTCCTTTGCGCAGTTGCCAGGGGGCGCCTTGATGGTTTTCCAGAATGATTCTGGATTCCACATCGTCTTCCAGGCTCAGTCCGGCGAGTTCATCGGGGCTTAAGGGGGATTCAAAACCGGGTAAGGCCTGGCGAATCAGTAGGGGTTTTTGTTGCCAGTATTCTGCTAAAAACTGTTCTACTGAAATGTCGCCAAGTTGTGTGAGTACCTTACCCATGCTTACCTGTGTTGCCTAAAGAGTGGCGGTTGGTTGTTAGATGTTTTCAGCTTGGCTGATGGCATTGCCAATGTAATTGGCGGGCGTCAGCTCGCGCATTGCCGCTTTGGCTTCTTCCGGCACATCCAATGTTTCAACAAAAGCCTGGATCGTTTTTTGGTTGATGGTTTGGCCTCGGGTCAGGTCCTTCAGCTTTTCATAAGCGCCTTCCACGTTGTAGCGACGCATAATGGTTTGGATGGGTTCCGCCAGGACTTCCCAGCTGTTATCCAGATCTTCTGCCAGGCGTTCGGTATTCAATTCCAGCTTACCCATGCCTTTCAAGGTTGAAGCGTAGGCGATGGCACTGTAAGCAAAACCGACCCCCATATTACGCAAAACGGTGGAGTCGGTCAGATCGCGCTGCCAACGAGATACTGGTAGTTTGGCAGCCAGGTGCTGGAATACCGCATTGGCCAGACCCAGGTTGCCTTCGGAGTTTTCGAAATCAATCGGGTTCACTTTATGTGGCATGGTGGATGAACCGATTTCGCCGGCAATGGTTTTCTGCTTGAAGTAGCCCCAGGCAATGTAGCCCCAGATATCGCGATCGAAATCCAACAGGATGGTGTTGTAGCGCGCGATGGCATCAAACAGTTCGGCAATGTAATCGTGTGGTTCAATTTGGGTGGTGTAAGGGTTCCAGCTCAGACCCAGGCTGTTGACAAAGGTTTCAGCATTAGCTTGCCAGTCGATATCCGGATACGCGCTAAGGTGGGCGTTATAGTTACCGACCGCACCATTGATTTTGCCCAGCAGTTCAACCGCTTTTACCTGTTTGATCTGGCGGCCAAGGCGAGCGGCAACGTTTGCCATCTCTTTACCAACGGTTGTTGGGGAGGCCGTCTGGCCGTGGGTGCGAGACAGCATGGGTACAGCGGCAAAGTCTTTTGCCATCTGGGCGATACCGTTGTAGATATCTTCCATCTGAGCCAGCAACACCTCGCGGCCTTGTTTCAGCATCAAGGCATGGGAAAGGTTGTTAATGTCTTCCGAGGTACAGGCAAAGTGTACGAATTCATTCACGGCCAACAATTCTTCATTGCCCGCAAATTGTTCTTTAATAAAGTACTCAACCGCCTTTACGTCGTGGTTGGTGGTTCTTTCGATTTCTTTGATGCGAGCTGCCTGTTCTTCCGTCAAATTATCAACCAGATTGTTCAACAGGGCATTGCTGGCATCGCTGAAAGGCTGCACTTCACTGATTTGCGGATGCTCTGCCAGGCGTTGCAGCCAACGAACCTCAACTTCAACGCGCGCACGAATTAGACCAAATTCGCTGAAAATGTCGCGATAATCGCTGGTTTTACTACCGTATCGGCCATCAATTGGGGAAACGGCATTAAGAGTGGTAAGGCTCATAGCAGGTGCTCACAGTTTGTCTGGCAATAGTGATGGGCCGGGGCCCATGGTTTCAAGGGGCGGCATTCTACCTGAAATACGCTCTCAGTTTAATGCCTCCGTCATAAAGCTCATATAGGAGATATGTGGAAGGTGGAGTGGTGGGGCGAGTTGAAGGGGGCGGCGCTTAGTTAATGTCATTCAACCACAGGTGCGCCGCTTTCAACAGTCGCTTGCGGTGGAACAGGATGTCGAGCCGGCTGCCCCCAACCTGGCGCCAGAGGGTCGCGCTACGCACAGAGGCCAGCAGTAGGGCTCGAACCTGTTCAGCGACACGTTGTTGCTGTAAATACGCTGCGTCGCCCATCACCTGAATGCGGAATTTGTAGTGGCTGAGGCTTTCGCTGTAGATGCCGGCGAGATTGGCAATCACACTGTCGTGGCTGATGTTGTCGAAATGATCAGCCTGGCGCTTGGCCTGACTCAGTCGTTCTCCTATAAAAGCCAGCAGCTCGGCGTCTTTGCTGAGTTTTTTTTGCAGGTGCAAAATGCCCATGACATAACGCATGGTATTCGGGTGTTCGCGATCGACTTTGTTATCCAGCAGTTGTGCCATAATTCTGAGCCCCATGTCCACACCGTGGGCACCGCCGTATACGGATTGGGTGTCGGAAGGGTTCTGTTCAAACAGGCTTTGGATAGCGCACTGGTAGGGCTCGGTCGGCAGGTAACCGGTGCGAGCAATCTGGTCGACCAGGGCGGTGCTTTGAAATACGCCAGCCAGGGCGAGGCTGATATCTTGCCAATTCTTTGCCATATGCTTTAGCTTGCTTCAGTGACCTGCGCAGCCAATTCCTCAATGAGTTCATCCTGGGCCTGGTCAATAACCGCGCCGCCCAGGCAGATGTCTTCTTTATAGAAGACTATGGATTGCCCCGGGGTGACTGCACGCTGGGGTTCCGCAAAGTTGATTTCCAGCCCGCCGTCAGCGCTTTCGCGAACCCAGCATTCCTGATCAGCCTGACGGTAGCGAATCTTGGAGTGACCATGGAATACATTGCCATGGGCGCAAGGGTTGTTACCAATCCAGTGACTTTGACTGGCGCTCAGGGATTGCTTGTACAGGCGAGGGTGATCGCTGCCTTGGGCGACCAGCAGAACATTGCGCTCCAGATCTTTATCGACCACATACCAGGGAGCTTCAGCCTGACCTTTAACGCCGCCGATGCCCAGGCCTTGGCGTTGGCCAATCGTGTGGTACATCAGGCCGCTGTGCTGGCCAAGTGCGTTGCCGTCGAGATCTTCGATTACGCCGGGTTGTGCCGGTAAATACTGCGCGAGGAAATCCTTAAAACGGCGTTCACCAATAAAACAGATTCCGGTGCTGTCTTTCTTGTTGTGGGTGATCAATCCGTGCTCTTCAGCCAGGACGCGAACTTCAGGTTTTTCCAGTTCGCCGACAGGGAAGAGGGATTTTGCAAATTCGGCTTCGCTTACGGCGTGCAAAAAGTAGCTTTGGTCTTTGTTGTTATCCAGGCCCTTGGCGAGATAAGTACGACCACCTTCATCCAGGCGGCGAACGTAATGACCGGTTGCGATGTAGTCTGCGCCCAGCAATTCGGCGTAATCCAGAAAGACCTTGAACTTGATTTCGCGATTACAAAGGATATCCGGGTTTGGGGTGCGGCCGGCTTTGTATTCCTCCAGGAAGTGCTCAAAGACATTGTCCCAGTACTCGGCAGCAAAGTTGGCGCTGTGCAATTTAATGCCGAGCTTGGCGCAGACAGATTCGGCATCGGCCAAGTCGTCCTTGGCGGTGCAGTATTCGCTGCCGTCGTCTTCGTCCCAATTTTTCATAAACAGCCCTTCCACCTGATAGCCTGCCTGGAGGAGCAGGAGGGCGGAGACGGAAGAGTCGACACCGCCGGACATACCGACAATGACCTTGGTTTCTGAAATGGGCTTGCTGCTGGGGCTCATGATGTTTGTACGTTAAATCAAATGGGGGGCGCATTCTACTGCTGTGGGGTATGGCTGTCCAACGAGCGAGCTCTTCGCTTACAAGCCTTTACAGAGGCATGAAAGAGGGCAAAGAATGGTCTAGGGTGCGATATAGGTGTCGGCCATTTCCAGTGGATAGAGCTTATCTTGTCTGTAGCGAAGAATATCCTGATAGACCAGAGGGCTGGCAAGGTGATCCCGGAGTGCTTCGATTTCGGTAATATCGAGCCAGACGGCTTCCACAATGCCTGAATCAAGAGCTCGCTCGGGTTCAAATCCCATTGCCCGCCCGCTGAAGCTGTGGCGTACATACGTTACTCCGTTCGCTGGAGCGCGGTACAGGCTGACCCCGAGATACGCTCGAATTTGCACATTCCAGGCGGTTTCTTCAAGCGTTTCCCGGGCAGCGGCTTCAATTAGGGATTCTCCAGCCTCCAAATGACCGGCCGGTTGGTTGTAGAGCAGGCGGCCATTGCGCTCCTCCAGAACCAGTAGATAGCGTTGCTGACGTTCCACTACAGTGGCAACGGTACAGTGAGGTGTGTATGGGGAGGAGGCTTCTTGATTCATGATCTATGGCCTAACGGTATCTGTCGTCAGAATGATTTTGTAGTTTTTTAACAAATGGCGGCTTTGTCTGTGTGTTTTGTAGGCTGCTTTATCAGGCCGTCCCGCTATTCTAACGTTTCCTGTCGGTACGGGTGTGAGTGCGTGGTCGACGTTTTGTGTGCTTACTACCGCGATTTGTAGGATTCGTATTGCGGCTTTTATGGTGCTTGTCCGGCAGATGAACCGTTTCCAGGTGATGCTCTCCGGGAGAGAGGTCGCCCAGTTGCCAATGCCCGATGGCGGCCCGTATCAGGCGAAGAGTCGGGTGGCCAACTGCCGCCGTCATGCGCCTTACCTGTCGATTGCGGCCTTCGCCGATACGGATTTCCAACCATTGGGTTGCTTGGTTTTTGCGCTCTCGAATGGGGGGCGTTCTGGGCCAGAGATTAGCTGGTGGGTCCATATGCCTGGCTTTGGCTGGCCGTGTCGGGCCATCCTTAAGCTCAAGGCCATTGCGCAGCGCTTGCAGGGCTTCCTCTTCAACTTCACCTTCGACCTGCACCCAATAGGTCTTTTCAAGCTTCTGTTCAGGGTGGCTGATGCGGTGTTGTAGCCTGCCGTCATCAGTGAGTAGCAATAAGCCTTCAGAATCTCTATCCAGGCGACCAGCCGGGTAAAAACCCTTAAATGCAGCAAGGTGGTCCATTAGGGTGGCTCGCTGCTCTTGGTCGGTGAATTGGCTTAATACGTTAAAAGGCTTGTTAAATAGAATGATTTGGGCCATGGAATTGCTTATTTCGACTATTGTTGTAATTTTACCACCTATACCTGAGCGCTGTCCGGTGTTATTATCGCGCCCGCTAAATCGCTCACCCATAAAGCAATATTCAATGTCCGTCCGCAGATGGGCTTGCCAAGCAAGCTAGCTTTTACCCAAAGCATCTGTCTGCCTTTATAGAGGACGCAAGGGAGATACAATGTCCGAAACACCTAAAATTATCTACACCCTTACCGATGAGGCGCCCGCTCTGGCGACTTATTCCTTACTTCCAATCGTACAGGCTTTCGCAGAAAAGGCTGGCGTTGAAGTAGAAACTCGCGACATTTCACTGGCCGGTCGCATCATTGCCACCATGTCAGACTACCTACCTGAAAAATTGCGCCAAAGCGATGCATTGGCTGAGTTGGGCGAACTCGCCGAGACCGCTGAAGCAAACATTGTAAAGCTGCCAAATATTTCGGCGTCCATTCCTCAGTTGGCTGCAGCCATTAAAGAGCTGCAGGTTAAAGGCTACCCGCTGCCGGATTACCCGGAAGAACCCGCTGACGCTGAGCAAGAAAAAATCAAAGCGCTGTACGACAAAGTGAAAGGCAGTGCGGTAAACCCGGTATTGCGTGAAGGTAACTCCGACCGTCGTGCAGCGGCTTCTGTTAAGGCTTACGCCAAGAAAAACAGTCACCGCATGGGTAAGTGGACTCCGGATTCCAAGTCCCACGTTGCCCACATGAGTCACGGCGACTTCTACGGTAGCGAGCAGTCCCACGTCTGTGACTTTAAAGGCAATGTGGTTATCAAGTACGTTGGTGATGACGGCGTTGTTAAGGTTTTACGTAAGAAGACCCCAGTGTTGGTCGGTGAAGTTATCGATACCGCCGTGATGAACCGTCAGGCTCTGCGTGCTTTCCTGGCCGGTCAGATCGAAGAAGCCAAGCAGGAAGACATTCTGCTGTCTCTGCATTTGAAAGCAACCATGATGAAGGTATCTGACCCGATCATGTTTGGTCATATGGTGCACGAGTACTATCAGCCAATCTTCGACAAGTATGAGACTCTGTTAGAAAACCTGGGTGTTGATCCGAATAACGGTATCGGCGATCTGTACAACAAGATCAAAGACCTGCGTCCTCATCAGCAGGAAGCCATCCGTGCGGATGTTGAAGCTCTGTATAAGATTCGTCCAGAGTTGGCCATGGTGAACTCTGATAAAGGCATCACTAATCTGCACGTACCAAGTGACATTATTGTGGATGCTTCTATGCCGGCGATGATCCGTGACTCCGGTAAGATGTGGGGTCCTGATGGTCAGTTGCACGACACGAAAGCGGTTATCCCGGATCGCTGTTACGCCGGTGTATACCAGGCGGTTATTGAAGACTGTAAAGAGAACGGTGCTTTTGATCCTTCTACCATGGGTAGCGTTTCCAACGTGGGTCTGATGGCGAAGAAAGCTGAAGAATACGGTTCTCACAACAAGACCTTCCTGGCGCCAGGTCGCGGTCGCATCATGGTTGTTGATCCGAAGGGTCAGATCCTGATGGAGCAGGAGGTTGAAGAGGGTGATATCTTCCGCATGTGTAAGGTGAAAGATGCGCCGATTCGCGATTGGGTTAAGTTGGCGGTAAACCGTGCCCGCGCCAGTGGCAGCCCGGCCGTTTTCTGGTTGGATGAAAAACGTGCACACGATGCCAACCTGATTGCCAAGGTTAACAAGTACCTGGAAGAGCATGACACCGATGGCCTGGAGCTGCACATTATGTCTCCAGTCGATGCGACCAAGTTCTCTCTGGAGCGTATCCGTCGTGGTCAGGACACTATCTCTGTTACCGGTAACGTACTGCGTGATTACCTGACTGACTTGTATCCAATTCTTGAGCTGGGCACCAGTGCGAAAATGCTGTCCATCGTTCCGTTGATGAATGGGGGTGGTTTGTTCGAGACCGGCGCAGGCGGTTCTGCGCCTAAGCACGTTCAGCAGTTTGTGGAAGAAGGTCACCTGCGTTGGGATTCTCTGGGTGAGTTCCTGGCTCTGTCAGAATCTTTCTCTCACCTGGCTCATGCCTTTGATATTAAAAAGGCTCAGGTTTTGGCCGATACTTTGGACAAAGCAAACGGCGTATTCCTGGATGAAAACAAATCACCTTCACGTAAGGTGAATGAGCTGGATAACCGCGGCAGTCACTTCTATCTGTGTTTGTACTGGGCGCAAGCCCTGGCGGAGCAAACTGAAGACGCTGAGCTGCAGGCGGCATTTGCGCCTCTGGCAAAATCTTTGTCTGAAAATGAAGCAGCAATTGTTGCTGAGTTGAATGATATTCAGGGTACAGAGATTGATCTGGGTGGTTACTATCGTATGGACGATGAGAAAACCTCTAAAGCCATGCGTCCAAGTGAGTTGTTCAACGCCGCACTGGAAGCACTATAATAGTGCGCTGAATGTGAGCTATGCGCTGACGTTTTTTGTCGGTGCCATTTGCGAGCGTAAAAAAGGGGCATTAAGCCCCTTTTTTTATGTGTTTAAAATGTTGAGTGATTCATTGAAATTGCAGCCAGATAAACAGTTGTTTGTGTACAAAGTTGTCGGCTGTCATTAAGAAGTGATGCTTATTTGCAGAGAGTGTTGATTCCGCAAATAAGCAGAGCGGGGTGCTAACTACTGGTGCAGTGTGATTTCAATCAGGCTTCCTGTAAGGATTGCTCGGATTTGTCCTGATTGGATTTACCGCTTTCAGCGAGTCGAATATTGATTGCGTGCATTCCTTTATCGCCTTTGGCGGTGTCGAATGTCACTGCTTGTCCAGCCTTGAGTGTGCGGTATCCTTCCATATCAATGGCTGAATAGTGTGCAAATAAGTCACCAGAACCTTCGTCCGGTAAGATAAACCCATAACCCTTGGCGTTATTAAACCATTTTACGGTACCCGTAGACATGGCATATTTCCCTTAACTGTAGTTTTATTATAAAAATGAATGAGGTTCCCTGTCAGGTGGGAGGCTCGGTATGAAGTTGTCCGTTTAATTCTCATAGCGAGCTTTAAACGAAGCCTCATGTTAGTCCTTTACAAGTACGCTCCTCACACAAGCCTAGTTATAACAATTGAGTGTAAGAAGTCAAGATAATTGGCGTCGGATATAACCGCAGGATGGGTTACAATAGGAGTATTAGTTGGAATGCGTCTAAAGAAAACTTTTAAACATTATGAGTAATCAATTTTTCCAAAACATCCAGTTGTCGGGCGGTGATTCTGACGACGATTTAAACTGGAATGGTGGTACGGTTCTTGAAAGGGCTAAGCCAAAGTTAAAAAAACCGCCAATGTATAAAGTCATCATGCTAAATGACGACTATACACCTATGGACTTTGTGGTTGAGGTTTTGTGCAACTTTTTCCGTTTGGACCCGGAAAGCGCTACGCGCGTCATGTTGAAGGTGCATACCGAGGGCAGTGCGGTATGTGGCGTGTATACTCGAGATATAGCGGAAACAAAAGCGGCACAGGTAAATCAGTTTTCCCAGGACAATGAGCACCCTTTGTGGTGTGAAATAGAGCCTGATGATGAAGGCGAGGGGGAAGATAACTGATTTGTATTTCGTCGTTTTCAGTGGCAGTGTTAAGGAAAGCGCGACACAATGATGTCAAGGCAAATGTTGAAAGCTGCGACCGTTTGTCTTAAGTTGGAACTGAAAAGGTGAAAATTAACTTTTGGTTTATTACAAAGTTAAACCGAAGGCAGTGAATTCAAACCGCTGAGATGGTTGCAAACCAAAAGAGCTTATTTTTTATAGTGGCACTATAGTCCTAAAGAAGAATTTGAATTCTCAAGAGTTAGCGTGTCACTTGTTATTGGTGCAGTGAGCAGGGTACTCATGAAATGCATGGGGTATGCAGAGCGGAAATGTAATGTAGAGCGGCAGTTCGAAATTAAACCGTACTGATTCATACTGTACTTGGATGGAGCATCGCGATGCTTAGCAAAGAATTAGAAGTAACTTTAAACACCGCATTCAAAGGTGCGCGAAACAAACGTCATGAGTTCATGACGGTTGAGCATCTTTTGCTTGCGCTTATTGATAATGAATCGGCGGCCTCCGTTTTAAAAGCTTGTGGCGCCGACCTTGAGGCCTTGAAAAAAGATTTGATCGAGTTTGTTGATTCAACAACGCCTCTGATTCCAGAAAGCGATGAAGATCGCGAAACCCAGCCCACTTTAGGTTTTCAACGCGTCATTCAGCGCGCTGTTTTTCATGTTCAATCTTCCGGCAACGATGAAGTTACTGGTGCGAATGTGTTGGTCGCTATTTTCAGTGAGCAGGAAAGCCAGGCTGTTTATTATTTGAAACAGCAAAACATTGCCAGAATCGATGTGGTTAATTTTATTACCCACGGTATTTCAAAAATGGCTGGGCACTCACTGGAAGGTGAGCAAAGTCAAAGCAGTGAGGAAGGTGAGAGTGATGGCGCCGCTGCCAGTCCACTGGATTCCTACGCAAGCAATCTGAACGAACAGGCCAAAGCAGGAAAAATTGATCCGCTGGTTGGCCGTGCGGAAGAACTTGAGCGTGTTGCACAAATTCTGTCTCGCCGCCGCAAAAATAATCCGCTGTTGGTCGGTGAGTCCGGTGTCGGTAAAACGGCAATTGCAGAAGGTCTGGCAAAGCGCATAGTTGATGGTGAAGTGCCCGATGTGCTCGCGGACAGTGTGGTGTACTCCCTGGATTTGGGAGCACTGCTTGCCGGTACAAAATATCGGGGTGATTTTGAGAAGCGCTTGAAAGGTTTACTGGCTGAACTTAAAAAACGTGAAGGCGCTATTTTATTTATCGATGAAATCCACACCATTATTGGTGCAGGTGCCGCATCGGGCGGCGTTATGGACGCCTCAAATTTGCTTAAGCCTTTGTTGAGTTCCGGTGACTTGCGTTGCATGGGTTCAACCACATTTACCGAATATCGCGGGATTTTTGAAAAGGATCGTGCGCTGTCACGACGTTTCCAGAAGGTGGATGTTAACGAGCCTTCCATTGATGAAACCTACAAAATCCTGAAAGGCTTGAAGCCAAGCTTTGAAGAGCACCATGGCCTGCGTTACTCAGATAAAGCCTTGTTTACCGCTTCAAAATTGGCTGCACGTTATATCTCCGATAAATTCATGCCTGACAAAGCCATTGATGTGGTTGACGAGGCTGGCGCTTATCAGCAGCTGCAGCCGGAGAGTAAACGTAAGAAATTAATCGGTGTGGGGGATATTGAATCCGTCATTGCCAAAATCGCGCGTGTACCTCCAAAAACCATTTCAACCTCGGATAAAGCGCAGCTGCAAGAGCTTGAAAAGAATTTGAAGTTGACCGTGTTTGGTCAGGACGAAGCCATTATGGACCTGGCAACTGCGATCAAGCTGTCACGCGCTGGTTTGGGCAGTCCAGACAAGCCAATCGGTTCGTTCCTGTTTGCTGGCCCTACCGGTGTAGGTAAAACGGAACTCTGTCGGCAGCTTTCAAAAGCCATGGGTGTGGAGCTGATTCGCTTTGATATGTCGGAATACATGGAACGTCACACGGTTTCGCGTTTAATCGGTGCACCTCCAGGTTACGTTGGATTTGATCAGGGTGGTTTGTTAACCGAAGCAGTAACCCAAAATCCCCATAGCGTTGTTTTGCTGGATGAAATCGAAAAAGCGCATCCTGAAGTTTTCAATTTGCTGCTGCAGGTTATGGATCACGGTACGCTGACCGACAACAACGGACGCAAAGCTGATTTCCGAAATGTCATTCTTATCATGACCACCAACGCCGGTGCTGAAGACATGGGGCGTGCCTCCATGGGCTTTACGAAGCAGGATCATACCAGCGATGGTATGGAAGCAATTAAGAAGCTGTTCACACCAGAATTCCGTAACCGTCTGGATTCCATTATTCAGTTCGGTGCACTGACTCTGGATGTGATCAAAACTGTCGTCGACAAGTTCCTTGTAGAGTTGCAGGCCCAGCTTGATGAGAAGCGTGTGCAGCTTGAGGCCTCGGAGGAGGCTCGTCAGTGGCTTGCTGAAAATGGTTATGACGAGAAGATGGGTGCTCGCCCAATGGCGCGTTTGATCCGCGAGAAAGTCAAAAAGCCATTGGCGGAAGCTATCTTGTTCGGCGGTCTGTCTCAGGCCGGTGGTACGGCTTATCTTGAGCTTGATGGTGACCAGTTGACGGTTCGTCTGGAAGAAGAGCCTGTCAAAGACAAAGAAGTAAGCGAGTAAGCTGGCTTAACGAAGGGCGGTATGAAAATGCCGCCTTTGAATATTTGCCAGAGTGCGTATCGAAAGGCGTTGATGCGAATGCAATAGCCATAAAAAAACTCCAGCTTTTCGGCTGGAGTTTTTTTATGGGGCGAGGATTTAGCGAGCGCGGTAGGTGATGCGGCCTTTGCTTAAATCGTAAGGTGTCAGTTCTACTTTAACCTTGTCGCCGGTCAGGATGCGGATGTAGTTTTTGCGCATCTTGCCTGAAATGTGTGCAGTTACCACGTGGCCGTTTTCCAGCTCAACACGGAATGTGGTATTCGGTAGCGTATCAATTACGGTACCTTCAAGCTCAATATTGTCTTCTTTTGCCATTCGGCCTTTTCCTCGGTCTCTTCAATCGATGGGCTAATAGGCAAGAGCCCCTAAAAAAGAAGGCGGCATTTTGCACTAAATCGCAGGAATAGCCAAGAGCTTATTGATCTTTCTGGCTGTTCTCGGGGAGTTTCAGGGTTTGCCAGCCGTTTTCGTCCAGCAATTCGAGAGGTTGGTAGTCGGTTTTGTAGTTCATCTTGCGGCATTGTTCGACCCAGTAGCCCAGGTACAAATATCGCAGTCCGAGTTCTTTGCAACGCTCAATTTGACTGAGAATGCAGAAGCGCCCCAGGCTGCGTTGATCAAGTTCCGGATCAAAAAAGGTGTACACCGCTGACAGGTGATCATCCAGCTCGTCGCTGACCGCAATAGCAACAACCTGGTCGTTCCGGTCGCTGAATTCATAAAAACGAGTGCTGGGGTGTCCGCTTGCCAGAAAGCTAACGAATTGAGAGCGTGAAGGCGGGTACATGTCGCCGCCGCGATGACGCTGCTCGATATAGCGTTGGTAAAGTGGGTAGTGTCTTTCAAGACTCAGGCGCTTCAGTACCTTCATCTGCAGATCACTGTTTCGCTTCAGGCAGCGTTTTTGGCTGCGATTAGGGGCAAACTGGTGTACTGGAATACGAACGGAAATACAGGCCTGGCAATCGTCGCAATTGGGGCGATAAAAATGATTGCCACTGCGACGAAAACCGAACTCCGACAACCTTTGGTAGGAGTCCACATCCAGATTTGCATCGGGATCGACAAAAACCGTGGTCGCGGTTTTGTCCTGCAAATAGCTGCATTGATGTGGTGGGGTGGCGTATAAACGAATTTCAGACATAAAGGCCAGTTAACCTCAAACTTTCCCCCATTTAACCACAGGCTTTGGTGCAACCCAACCGGGTTTCTGACAGTTCGTCACTAAGTGTAGTCAAAGTGTCAAAATTCGGACAGGTGGCTTCCAGAGGGGAATTCGCGGCAGCTTGCCTTCTCGGTCAGGCGTGAAAGCAGCGCTTCGAAATCACTTCTCTGCAAATCCTTACTGCCAAGGCTTTCCAGATGATTATTGTGGACTTGGCAGTCAATGAGTTCGATGCCGATATCTCGGGCAATCCGGCAAAGCGTGGCAAAGGCATATTTGGAGGCGTTGCTTTGTCTGGAAAACATTGATTCTCCAAAAAACACCGAACCGATCTGTATTCCGTAGAGTCCACCGACAAGATTGCCACCTTGCCAAGTCTCGACACTGTGTGCGTGCCCCAACTCGTGAAGCTCGATATAGGCCTCGAGCATTTCCTCGGTTATCCAGCTGCCTTCATCCTCGGCCCTTGGTTCTGCGCAGCCGAGCATGACCTCTTCAAAAGCTGTGTTGCAGCGGATTTTCTGATCGCTGCGGCGAATATGCTTTTTCAGGCTGCGGGAAATGTGTTCTTCGCCGGGAATAATCACAGCCCGGGGGGAAGGGCTCCACCAAAGGATGGGTTGGCTTTCGTCAAACCAGGGGAAAATTCCTTGGCGATAAGCGGATAGCAGGGTGGCGGGGTCGAGGTCACCTCCGGCCGCTAATAGGCCGTTGGGGTCTTCAAGTGCATTGGAGGTGGGGGGGAAATGGCTGCTGCCAGGCAGCAGCCAGGGTAGTTCGATCACAGCGTATCTTATTGTTCGTCCAGGTAGCGCTCAGCGTCCAGGGCGGCCATGCAGCCAGAACCGGCGGAGGTAACTGCCTGACGGTAAATGTGGTCAGCAACGTCACCGGCAGCAAATACGCCTGGAGTCGAGGTTTGGGTCGCATTACCTGTCAAACCGCTCTGAACCTTGATATAGCCGCCTTCCATATTCAGTTGGCCTTCGAAAATATCCGTGTTGGGCTTGTGACCGATGGCGATAAACACGCCGGCAACATCGATATTCTGCTCGGAATCATCTTGGGTGCTTTTCAGTCGAAGACCGGTAACACCGGCATCGTCACCCAGAACTTCTTCCAGAGTGTGGTTCCACATCAGGGTAACATTGCCGTTTTTGGCTTTTTCCAGCAGGCGATCTTGCAAAATCTTCTCACTGCGCAAGCTGTCGCGACGGTGAATCAAAACCACTTCCTTGGCGATATTGGAGAGGTATAGCGCCTCTTCAACGGCCGTATTACCACCACCAACAACGGCCACTTTCTGATCACGATAAAAGAAGCCGTCACAGGTCGCACAGGCGCTTACGCCACGGCCCATGAAGGTTTGCTCGGATTCCAGACCCAAATACTGTGCGGAAGCGCCAGTCGCAATGATCAGCGCATCACAGCTATAGGTGTTACTGCCCTTTAGAATAAACGGGCGTTGATCCAGCTGGGTTTCGTGAATGTGGTCGAAAATGATCTCGGTTTCGAAGCGTTCGGCGTGCTGCTGCATCTGGACCATCAGATCGGGGCCTTGCAATTCGGAAATGCCACCTGGCCAGTTTTCAACCTCAGTTGTGGTGGTTAATTGACCACCTTGCTGCATACCGGTAATCACAACAGGGTTCAGGTTGGCACGGGCGGCATAAATTGCAGCGGTGTAGCCCGCTGGCCCGGAGCCAAGGATGATCAATTTGTGGTGTTGAATGTCGCTCATACTGCTTCCTAAGGCTGTGTTCTGTGATTCAGGCCAAAAGTGGCTTGGCGCTGAAATGAAAGGCGCTAATCATAGGGGATAGTTGCGCCGAGGCCAAATAGAAAACGCAAATGCGCTAAATAGTGATGCGCTATAAACACCAAAGCGGTAATAGCGCAGCGACTTCCATAAACTACTGTTCAAATATACAATCCTCCTTTGATTTAACGATTTTGGAAGACCGTTTTGACAAAAGCCGCCCAACGTAATGATCAGAGTGCCCAAGAGCACGGTATAGACCCCCAGCAGCGTCTGTTTCGCTTGCTGAGAGAAGGGGCGCTTATCGGCCTGGTGTTGCTTTGTGCCTTCCTCTTGCTGTCATTGTTCTCCTACAGCCCTGCAGACCCGGGTTGGTCAAGAACCGGCTTGGGAGACGAGATCAGCAATACCGGCGGACCGACGGGTGCCTGGCTGGCGGATGTCTTCTTTACCCTGTTTGGCTACATCGCCTATGTTTTCCCAATGCTATTGATCTACCGAATCTGGAAGGTCTTGCGTGATCAGCAGCGCAGCTTCGATTGGGTGCTGCTCTCCTTGCGTACTGTAGGTCTGGCTTTGGTGATGGCTGGTGGTACGGGTATCGCAGCGTTGAATTTTGCTTCTGAGCTGTCAGCCTTGCCGTTTTCCAATGGTGGCATTCTCGGTGCATCGGTGTCTGGTTCGGCGTTGGCAGCCTTTGGTTTTGTTGGCGCAACGTTGTTAATGGTCGCGATTTTCCTGTTCGGTTTGACCATTTATGCGGATATCTCCTGGCTTAAGGTGATGGACGATACCGGCCGAATCACTTTGAATCTCAGTGGGCGTTTGATTGAAAAATATCAACACTGGCAGGAAAACCGGGTGCAGCAACAACAGGTTGAAGAGGTCGTCGAAAAACGTCGCCAAGCTGTGGCCGAGAGCATTAAGGTGGAAGCAGAACGTGTGCCGCCAATCATCACTGAGCCACCGAAAAAATCTAAGCCGGTGAGCAAACGGGTTGAAAAAGAGCGTCAGGTACCGTTGTTCGATGCTCCCGTGAGTGGCGAACTGCCGCCGTTAAATTTGCTGGATCCGGCAGACCCTCCAAGTGGCAAAGGTTTCTCAAAAGAAAACCTTGAGGCCTTGTCGCGTTTGCTGGAATTAAAACTGAAAGACTTCAACGTTGTCGCTGAAGTGGTTTCGGTATTACCTGGGCCAGTGGTTACCCGTTTTGAAATCCAGCCCGCTCCGGGAGTAAAGGTCAGCCGAATTACCAATCTCGCAAAAGATCTCGCCCGTTCGCTAGCAGTGATCAGTGTGCGTGTTGTGGAAGTCATTCCTGGCAAGTCGGTGGTGGGTATCGAAATACCGAATGAGCATCGCGAAATGGTGCGTTTGCGGGAGGTGCTTGAAGCGCCGGCCTATGAAGACTCCCGCTCGCCATTAACCGTCGCATTGGGGCATGACATTGCTGGTCAGGCGGTGGTTGCGGATATTGCGAAAATGCCACACTTGCTGGTAGCCGGTACAACCGGTTCGGGTAAGTCTGTGGGCGTAAACGTAATGTTGTTGAGCCTCTTGTATAAATCAACCCCGAAAGAAGTGCGTTTGATTCTGGTCGACCCGAAAATGCTCGAACTGTCGATTTACGAAGGCATTCCCCATTTGCTGACGCCGGTGATAACGGATATGAACGATGCCTCCAATGGTTTGCGTTGGAGTGTGGGTGAGATGGAGCGTCGTTATAAATTGATGGCCGCCGTGGGCGTTCGGAACCTGGCAGGTTTTAATCGCAAAGTTGAAGAGGCGATTAAAGCCGGCGAGCCGATGCCTGATCCACTTTGGGTGCCCGAAGAAAATTTTGAAGCGGGTCATGAGCAGGCGCCAGCACCAACCTTGGAGCCATTGCCCAGCATTGTGATTGTGATCGATGAGTTTGCCGACATGATGATGATCGTTGGCAAAAAAGTGGAGCAGTTGATTGCACGTATTGCCCAGAAAGCGCGTGCGGCAGGTATCCATTTGGTGTTAGCGACTCAACGACCATCCGTGGATGTCATTACGGGGTTGATCAAAGCGAACGTACCTTCGCGCATGGCGTTCCAGGTGTCTTCTAAAATTGATTCTCGAACCATTCTTGATCAGGGCGGGGCGGAACAATTATTGGGCCACGGTGATATGTTGTACCTGCCACCGGGCACCAGTGTGCCGACGCGTGTTCACGGTGCATTTGTAGACGATCATGAAGTTCATAAAATTGTAGACGATTGGAAGCGTCGCGGTGAGCCTTGTTATATCGATGGCGTTGTCGATGAGAGCACTAATGAAATTCCGGTTCCGGGACTGTCAACCGAAGGAGAAGACGGCGGTGCAGATGAAGCTGATGCGCTTTATGATGAAGCGGTTGCTTTTGTGACTGAGTCGAGAAAAGCCTCAATTTCCTCGGTGCAGCGTAAACTGCGCATCGGATACAACCGTGCTGCGCGACTTATCGAAACCATGGAAGCTGCGGGTGTGATCAGTGCAGCAGGGCACAATGGCAGTCGTGAAGTATTGGCGCCTCCACCACCGAAACATTAATTTACATATTGCCCGTTGAACGGTTCATGCCTCGTTAACCCGGGGCTCCGAAAATAATGACATCAACCGGTAAGATAGAGATCAGCAACATGAAAAAAATAACAACTTCGATTGTGGTGGCATTCGGCGTATTTTTAATGTCCGCATTAAGTTCAGCTGGTGAAAGTGTCACAAGTTCTGCGGCGTCAGATTTGTCAAAACGTCTGTTAGCTATTGACAGCCTGCAGGGTAAGTTTCAGCAAACCCTAACCGCCGATGACGGTGAGTTACTGCAGGAAAGTGCAGGTGATTTTGCATTAAATAAACAGGGACAGTATCGCTGGGAGACGAAAGAGCCCTTTGCCCAATTGCTGATTGGCGATCGGGAATCCCTGTTGTTGTATGATCCGGATCTTGAGCAGCTTAACCGTCGAAAATTGAGTGAAGCCGAGCGTCAAACTCCGCTGTTTATTTTGAGCAGTCAGGAACGAGCCCTGGATGAAAATTACGATGTTGAAATGATTGAAAAGGGTTTTCAGCTCAAGCCAAAAGATTCTTCAAATAGCTTCAGCACTATGGATTTACTGTTTGAGGCAAATCTACCCAGTGAAATTATCGTGCTGGATAGTCTCGGTCAGAAAACCCATATTCGCCTGATTGAAACCCAGGCAAATCAAGTATTACCGCCGTCCATGTTCAGCTTTGAACCGCCACCGGGAACCGATATCGTCGATGAAGGATGATCTGTTCGGAGGCGATGACAGCTTTCAACCGCTGGCCGCAAGAATGCGGCCGCGTTGTTTAGAGGATTATGTTGGGCAGGAGCATCTATTAGGTCCAGGAAAACCTATTCGGGAATCCATTGAGCGTAACAATCTGCACTCCATGGTGTTATGGGGACCGCCGGGAGTGGGCAAAACCACTTTGGCGAAAATGCTGGCTGAACTCAACGACGCCCACTTCGAAACATTATCCGCAGTACTGGCCGGTGTAAAAGATATTCGCGCGGCCATTGAAAAAGCGCGCCAGGTTGCTGCCAGTTTTGGGCGCAAAACCATTCTCTTCGTCGATGAAGTCCATCGTTTTAACAAAGCCCAGCAGGATGCTTTTCTGCCTTTCGTTGAAGACGGTACCGTTATCTTTATTGGCGCCACCACCGAAAACCCTTCCTTTGAGCTAAACAATGCATTGCTCTCCCGCAGCCGTGTTTATGTGCTGAAAAGCTTGTCCGCTGAGGATATTTTCAAGGCGCTTAAGAAAGCTGCAGACGATAAAGAGCGCGGTCTGGGTAGCCTGGCGATTCAAGTCGATGATGATGTATTGATGGTGATCGCCCAGTCTGCAGACGGCGATGTCAGGCGTGCCTTGAATTTACTTGAGATTGCCAGCGATATTGCCACCGAATCTGAGCAGGGCTTGCTCATTGATCAACAGGTTCTTGAGCAGGTGTTGGCGAATGAAAGCCGCCGCTTCGATAAAGGGGGAGACCTGTTCTATGAACAGATTTCGGCTCTGCACAAATCGGTGCGCGGTTCCAGTGTTGATGGTTCTTTGTACTGGTTCGCGCGTATGCTCGATGGCGGTTGCGATCCATTGTATATTGCTCGCCGAGTTGTGCGCATGGCTTCTGAGGATATTGGTAACGCCGACCCTAGAGGATTACGTTTGGCGCTGGATGCCTGGGAGGTGCAGGAGCGCCTTGGCAGCCCCGAAGGCGAGCTGGCCATTGCCCAGGCGATTGTGTATTTAGCCGCAGCACCGAAGAGTAATGCGGTGTATAATGCGTACAAGCGCGCCCGCGCTGATGTGGCAAGCTCCCCAAGCTATGATGTTCCCATGCATTTGCGCAATGCGCCGACCCGCATGATGAAAGATATGGATTACGGAGCGGAATACCGATACGCCCATAATGAATCAGAGGCCTATGCCGCTGGTGAGCGTTATTTGCCTGATGAAATGGACGAGGTGTGTTATTACGAGCCGGTCAATCGCGGGCTGGAGATCAAGATCTCCGAAAAATTGAAGCGTTTACGTCAGTTGGATGACGCTCACCGGGCGAATGCTGAAAAGGGGAGCGGCAACTGAGTGAATTTTGACCGCCGCCTCATCGTTATGTGCGATGAACCTGTGGTGGAAGGCTCAGCATATAAGGCTCAGCAATATCTATGTTGATGTTCTGACCGACTGAAGGCACAGTACTGTTTTCTGGCTCACTTGCCTGGAACAGTACTGGAACAAGAAATAGAGCGTGCAAACATGATCAATCAGTGGATAGCTGTCGCAGCAGGAGGGAGCCTTGGTGCCCTGTGCCGCTTTGCGGTCGCGAACTACTGGTTGGTGCCAGTGGCAGGGCGCCTGCCGCTGGCGACCATTTTTGTCAATTTGCTGGGCTCGGCCTTGATGGGCTTTATTTATGTACTGATTGTTGAAGAGCAGTGGTTTAATCCGGAGTGGCGGAATGTCTTGATGGCAGGTTTCCTCGGTGCTTTTACCACCTTTTCGACATTCTCACTTGAGGCCTTGAGCCTTTGGCAAAACCAGAATCATGAGCTGGCTTTGTTATATATAGCGTTGAATGTTGTTGGCAGTCTGTTGTGTGTCTTTTTAGGCGCGCAACTGGCCATGAAGATTATCTAGTTTGTCTGATCGTTAAGGCGATCATAAGAAGGTTAAAGACTATGTTGGACCCAAAAATCGTTCGTACTCAGGCTGAGGATATTGCCAAGGCTTTAACGAAACGTGGCTTTGATTTGGATGTCGCGACCATCCAGGCCCTGGAGGAAGAGCGCAAAGAGATTCAGGTGAAAACCGAAGCTTTGCAGCAAGAGCGCAACAGCAAGTCGAAAAATATTGGTAAAGCCAAAGCCCAGGGCGAAGATATTGCACCTTTGCTGAAAGAAGTGGAAGATTTGAAGGGTTCCCTCCAGGAAGCTGAGCAACAGTTGCACGCTGTGCAGTCCAAAATGGACGAACTGCTGAGTGGTGTACCGAACGTGCTGCACGAGAGTGTGCCAGAAGGGAATGACGAAGACGATAACGTTGAAATCGCCCGTTGGGGTGAGCCGCGCAATTTTGACTTTGATGTTAAAGACCATGTTGATCTGGGCTCAGATTTGGGTGGTCTGGACTTTGAAACCGCCAGTAAAATTACCGGCTCTCGTTTTGCGGTTATGCGTGGCGGTGTTGCGCGCCTGCATCGTGCCCTGATTCAATTTATGCTGGATACCCATATTAACGAACATGGCTATGAAGAAATTCAGGTGCCGTTTATTGTTAACAAGGATTCTTTATTTGGCACGGGTCAACTTCCAAAGTTTGAAGAAGACTTGTTCAAGTTGAATGATGACCGCGACTTCTACCTGATTCCAACGGCTGAAGTACCGATTACTAACGTGCTGCGCGATGAGATTGTGCAAGACGCTGCTCAGTTACCCATTCGTTACACCTGCCACACGCCGTGTTTCCGCAGCGAAGCAGGCAGCCATGGTCGCGATACTCGTGGCATGATTCGTCAACATCAGTTTGAAAAGGTGGAGTTGGTTCACTTCACCACGCCTGAACAATCCGAGCAGGCGCTGGAGGAACTGACAGGGCACGCGGAAGCGATTTTGCAAAAACTGGGGTTGCCGTATCGTAAAGTCATTCTGTGTGGTGGCGATACCGGTTTCTCCGCCGCGAAAACCTATGATTTGGAAGTCTGGGTGCCGAGTCAGGAAAAATATCGTGAGATTTCTTCCTGCAGTTTGTTTAACGATTTCCAAGCACGCCGCATGAAAGCACGTTTCCGTAATGCTGATGGCAAGCCGCAGCTGCTCCACACACTGAATGGTTCCGGTCTGGCGATTGGTCGTACGCTGGTGGCAATTCTGGAAAACTATCAGAATGCCGATGGCTCCATTGACGTGCCGGAAGCCTTGCGTAGCTACTGCGGTGGCTTGGAGCGAATCGAAGCGTCCTGAGCAGGACGCTGCTCGTCCCAATAACAGGTCCTGAGGTCCTGCTATGGATTATTTTCCATTATTTCATGATCTGCGCGGTCGCCACTGCCTGGTGGTTGGCGGCGGTGCGGTAGCCGCGCGCAAATTGCGTTTGCTGCTGAAAACACCCGTCCGTGTTGTTCTTTTTTCTCCCGATCTTCACCGCGAAACTCGTGAGCTTGTTGATGAAAACTCCAATCGAGTGAGCTGGACAGCCCAGCGTTTTGATCTGGATAAGGATTCGGCTCAGCTAGATCAGCAAGCTTTTGTTATTGCAGCTACCGACGACGCTGGTTTCAATAAGGCATTGGCTGCACTGTGCAAGCAGAAAAACGTCGCAATTAATGTGGTCGATCAACCTGAATTGTGCACCATCATTACCCCTGCGATTGTGGATCGCTCGCCAATTGTCATCGCGATTTCAACCGCTGGCAAAGCCCCGGTGTTAGGTCGGCGCATTCGTCGTCAGCTGGAAGAAAACTTGCCGGCCAATCTGGGGCGTTTTGCCGAATTGCTCGGTGATTTTCGAAAAAAAATCAGCAAAAAGATTACTGATGAAAAACAACGCTTGCGCTTCTGGCAGTGGTTGGTCGATGGCCCGGCACAGGAAGCTGCGTTAAAAAATCAACTTGATGAAAGCCGGGATATTATCGATCGAGCACTGGAGCACAGTGATAAAGAACTTTCATCTGAAGGCGAAGTTTATTTAGTGGGGGCAGGACCCGGTGACCCGGAGCTCTTGACCTTAAAAGCTCTGCGATTGATGCAGCAGGCGGATGTGGTTTTGTATGATCGTTTGGTGTCACCTGCGATTATGGATTTACTTCGCCGTGACGCTGATCGTATCTATGTCGGTAAGCGGCGCTCGGATCATGCCGTCCCCCAGGAAGATATTAATCAGCTTCTGGTGAAATTGGCGAAAGAGGGTAAGCGGGTTTTACGCTTGAAAGGCGGCGATCCATTTATCTTTGGGCGCGGCGGGGAAGAGCTGGAAACCTTGGCTGAATCGGGTGTCAGCTTTCAAGTTGTTCCCGGCATTACTGCGGCATCGGGTTGTGCCAGTTACGCAGGTATTCCATTAACCCATCGCGATTATGCACAATCGGTTCGTTTTATTACCGGTCATTTGCAAAACAATCAGGAAAACATTCGCTGGGCAGAATTAGCGGCGGCGGATCAGACACTGGTGTTTTATATGAGCTTGGTGGGCTTGCCGACAATTTGTAAAGCGCTGATAGATGCCGGTCGAGATAAACATACACCAGCGGCGTTGGTTGAAAAGGGGAGTTGTCCCGAGCAGCGGGTGCTGATTTCCGATTTAAATAAACTGCCGCAAGAGGCTGCGCAGCATCAGTTCCGAGCACCAACCTTATTGATTATTGGTGGTGTTGTGGCTCTGCATAAGCAGCTGCACTGGTTTCAGGGACAAGATCGATTGATCAGTGGTTGATGTGCGAGTTCAACATCCGGACATAAAAAAGGCCGCGTTATGCGGCCTTTTTTATTAGTTGGTTTTCAGTGATGAACTGAAATCAAGCCTGGCGCTCATGCAGCGCATCTTTAATTTTCTCACGCATGGAGCGCAAACTGGCTTCGGTGGTTTCCCAGTCGATGCAGGCATCGGTGATGGAAACACCGTAGGTCAAATCATCCAGGTTCTCAGGTACTTTCTGATTTCCGGGGCCGATATTGGATTCCACCATAATACCGATAATAGAGCGGTTACCTTCGAGAATTTGATTGGCCACATTGTCCATAACCAGAGGCTGAAGTTCGTGGTTTTTATTGGAGTTTGCGTGGCTGCAATCCACCATAATGTTCGGGCTGACACCGTGCTTTTCCAATTCCTGCTCGCACATTGCGACGCTTACGGAATCATAGTTAGGCTTGCCATTACCACCACGCAACACAACGTGACCATAAGGGTTGCCCTTGGTGTGGGTAATCGCCACCTGGCCGTTTTCGTTGATGCCCAAAAAGCGGTGAGGGCTGGAAACAGATTGCAGGGCGTTAATCGCGACGGTCAGGCCGCCATCGGTACCGTTTTTAAAACCCACTGCCGAAGACAGACCGGATGCCATCTCACGGTGGGTTTGGGATTCGGTGGTGCGAGCACCAATAGCAGACCAGGAAATCAGGTCTTGTAAATACTGAGGTGAAATCGGGTCCAGAGCTTCGGTGGAAGTGGCCAGCCCCATCTCGGAGACATCGATCAGTAGCTGACGACCAATGTGCAGGCCTTCCTGAATTTTAAAGGAATCATCCAGATACGGGTCGTTAATCAGACCTTTCCAGCCAACGGTGGTGCGTGGCTTTTCAAAGTAAACGCGCATAACAATATAGAGCGTATCTGACAGTTCGGCAGCCAGTTCTTTCAGGCGGCGAGCATAATCCTTGGCGGCGTCTACATCGTGGATGGAGCAGGGGCCGATCACAACCATCAGGCGGTGGTCTTTACGATCCAGAATGTCGCATACCGCTTGACGGCCTTCCTGTACGGCGCTTTTGGCTGCGTCGCTCAGAGGCAGTTCCTGCTTGATTTCCGCAGGAGAGATCAAAACCTCCTGGGAGTTGATATTAAGGTTTTCGATCTTGTTGCTATGGGTATTGCTCATGGTTATCTCTAAATCAGACTTGTTATTCTCACTATTCTACTCAATTCTTGCTGGCAGGGCTCCCCCTGCCAGCTAATTTTTATCAATTTGGGCGATAGCGGAGACTAATCAATGAGCTTAAGGGTTTGCATCAGGGGGAAGTAGAGCGCCCGCTGGACAGGTTCGTCACCGAGGCCCTTGAGCAAACGCTGATATTGGCTGAGTTGTTCGTGATAGCTGGTTTGTTCTTCGGCAAAGAAATCCTCTTCACTTTGCCCCGGGCTGGGCAGGCTGCTCTTGTAATCGATTAGCCAGCGTTTGCCTTCGCTGATAAAACAGCGGTCGATAATGTATTCCCGGTTGGATTGGGTATCCCAGAGGCGCCATTCGAAACGGCTGTCCTGATGCTGATTGTTTAATAACCAACGTCCTTGCTCATCATCAAGCGTCAAGGCAAGGGCTTTATCAATCAGCTGGCAGGCTTGCTCGCAGGCATTGGGCCATAAGCCAAGTTGTTGCAGTTGAACTTTCCAAAATGGGCGTGCAGCCTGTCGACGCTCCTCTGTCCAAGTGATGATCCCGTCTTCCCCGATTTGTTGCAGGCAACGATGCAGCACGGTGCCGAGGTGGCGATAAAATAACTGTTCGACGTTGTAACTGTCCGGCAGGTTGTCCTCATCGGCGAATTCACGTCCACGATAGCTGGCCAGAAGCTGGCTTTCCGGGAATTCCGGGCTCTGCCAACGTTCATCCAATTGCAAATTAAAATCTTCGCTGGGGTGGCGTTGTTGGACGTCAGGTCTTTCATCAGCACGAGCGCCGTTATCTTCCTGGAGGGGGTAAACGTTCAGTTCTTCGCTAATCGATGGCCAAATTTTGGCGAGCAGGGAGCTGCTTGAAGGCGTTTTCAGGGGCAGGTTTGATAGCGGTCCGTTTTCCTCGGCACTTGCGAGCGCTTTTTCATCGATGGGCAGTGCGGCATAGAGGTGAAGTTTCTTGATGGCGCGAGTGCAGGCCACGTAAAGTAGTCGTGTGGCTTCATACTCGGTTTTGAGTTTTTCTTCTTCCCGCAATAACTGGTAGAGACCGTTTTGTGCGGCGAGTGCTTTTTCGTCAAGCTGACTGTTAAATTCCCGGCTTGCCAATGGTGCCATCAGCAAATCACTGTGGCCGCTATCATTAATTCTCTGTTGCCAGAGAAAGAGGGCGTTTTCATTGCTTCTCGGACGGCGATCCAGTTCCGGAATAAAAACGTGATCGAATTCCAGACCTTTTGATTTGTGAATCGTCATCACCTGGAGTTTAGGATCACTGTCTGTGGCCGGGCGCGCAAACAGAGTGTCGACTTTGCTGCGGAAGAGTTGCCACTCTTTAATGTGCCAACCTTCGCTTTCCAGCAACTCGAAATAGGTTTTGGCGTTGTCGATGTCGGCCTCTTCCAAGAGGCAAGCTGGGCCGCCAACGCTAAGCCAAAAACCTTCTATCCACTGACGTAAAGGCTTTCGACCGCGATTTTCCTGAGCCGCCAGAAAGTGATCCATAAACCATTGCAGGCGTTTTTGGCTGGATGGCTTGAGTGCGTTGAGAAAATGGCTTTTCAGCAGTGTTGAAAAAATAAGCGGACGCTTAAAACCATCGCTGAGTCGCTCTTCTTCGGGGGTATCTTCGGACCAGTTGCACAGGGGCCACAGCTCTTGCAGATTAAAACCCAATAATGGGCTGCGCAGAACGCTGAGCCAGGCCAGCCGATCACTGGGATAGAGCAGGCAGCGGGTGAGATTGATCAAATCTTCGATGGCCATTCGACTGGCCAGAGGATCAATGTCGGTCGCTTGCCATTTCAAATTACGTTTTTCCAAAGCCTGCAAAACGGCGGTAAGGTGAGGGCGGTTGCGAACCAATATTGCAATGCTGTCTTCAGGGGCGTCTTGCCGAAGGTTGGCAATGGCTTCGGCGATATGCTCAGCTTGTTGTTCCCGCGCACGATCTTTGTCTTCATTGTCTTTGTAAGCGAGAATATGACTTTGGCAAGCTTGCCCCGGAAGATTGTCTTTAAAGGCGACACTGTCACTGTACCGTACGGCTCCACGACCAATGTCATCTTTTGCGGGAAACGCTTCCCGGAATACTCGGTTTACCCATTCAACCACACCGGTTTGGGAGCGAAAATTAACACTCAGATCCAATGCTTCAAGTGGAACAGAACCAATACCCTGACGCCGGGCCTGCAAAAAGATACCGACGTTGGCGTCGCGAAACCCGTAACAGGATTGCATGCCATCACCAACGATGAATAAGCTGCGGCCATCACCAGCCTCCCAGCCAGCGGTGAGCTTTTCCAGCAATTGCAGCTGTGGTTGTGCGGTATCTTGAAATTCATCAACCAGAATATGACGAATTTGATAATCCAGTTGCAGTGCAATGTCGGTTGGCTGTTCGTCACTGCCAAGCGCCTGCAGAGCCGCTTGGGAAACCTCAATAAAATCACTGGCACCCAGTCGACGGAAAACCAGCTTGAGTTCCGCAGCGATGACCACCATCAAATAACTGAGACTGAGCATCATGGGTTCCAGGCTTCGGCAGGAATCCAGTTGCGGCAGCAGTCGCAGTAATTGTAAATCTTCCTCAAGCCCTTCGCGTTCGCTGAGCTGACTAATGAGAGTTTTAAACGCTTTCTTTTTTTCGTCAGCTATTTGTTTTTCGGCCTTATCTTTTGGACTGATAAAGCCAATGTTTTTATTGAACTGTTTACGCCAACCGGTCTGACTCAATAACAAATGGCTGAGCTGTTGCCAGGCAGGGAGTTCTTCGGCATCGAGTTCTGGCAGTCCAGAACGTCCATGCCATTGTTCCAGATCACTTTTACCTTCCTGGGCCAAATTGTGCGCGGCATAGTCGGCCAGGGTGCTCAGTTCACTGGCCTCGTAGGCAATACTGTTGGCAATACGCTCGAGGCATTCCTCGATCCAGGTTTTCAACGCCTGGGTATTGAAGGGTAGATAACTGTCGGCTCGGCTCGGATCTGTTGGCGCCTGCTCATTTTCGGCGACTGCTTTGGCGTCAAAATACAGGGGCAGCAATGTATGTAACCACTGATCTCGTTTGGCGAGCAGGGCGACCATGAGTTCTTGCAGTTGGGGCAGTTGATTGTCCAGATGGCGTAGTGCGTGGCGCCAGTGGTAGTACAAGGTGTCGTCTTGCTCGATGCGGGAAAATACAGATTGCACAGCCTGCTCGTAGGCCTGATTTGGGTTATCTAAAGTATCTGGCAAGGCTCCCAAGCCTGAGGCGAGCGGCAGCTGCCGCGCCAGGCTGCGACAAAAGCCGTCAATGGTTTGTACACGAATTCGATTTGGGCTTTGTAATAACTGCCAATTGTTTTTGCTGTCCTGTTCCAGCACATTCTTGGCGAGTTTCCAGGTCAGGGCGTCATGGGGATTTTCAGGAGTTTGTTCGGTGCCACTGGCCTGAACAATCGCTTGATGTATCCGGTGCTGCATTTCAGCGGCGGCTTTACGGGTGAAGGTAATGCTGAGGACTTCTTCCGGGTGTTCGCACAGGGCAAGCAAGGTCAGTACTCTCTGGGTCAACAGGCCTGTTTTTCCCGAACCGGCCGGTGCGGCTACGGCAAAGCTGCCACCGGGTAAGATGGCCTGCTCGCGAGCTTGGTAATCCTGTACTTCCATAAACGGTTTGCGTCCTTAAAGGGAAAGATCAAATTCAGCCTGCTGTAAGGCGGCCGGCTTATCGTTCCAATAATGGCGTTTGGCATCGAACTCTTTGAGTCTTTGGATGCCTTGTAAATCCTCGCTGTAACGTTTCGCCAGCGCGTCTTTGAAATCCAGCTGTGCCTGCCCTTCGGAATAGTTGATCGCGAGTTGCAATAAATCTGACTGCCATTGCTCTCGCAGCTGAGACCATTGCAGCTCTTCTCCGCTGATCAATCTGGAATCCGCATTGCGAAATTTTTTCTGGAGGGCACCGTCCTGGCTGCTGTGTATGCCTGAAGCAGGTGATTGTTCTCGACTGATGCCGATATATTTCACAGCTTTGGCGTTCAGTTGGGCAAAACTGATCGCGCTGATCGCCGGATCACTCAGGGCATAGAGCGGCAACTGGGGCTCTTCGGGTCTTTCACCCAGCCAGCTTTTCAGATCACATTGTCCGGTTTTGTAATCGATTACGAGATATTGCTCGTCTTCCTGGCGCTCTCTCGATTCGGTACCGGCCTGCAATCTGTCAATTCTGTCGAGCCGCAAATGCAGTTGCAGGGGGCCCAGTCGCAATTCACGACTGCTTTCCAATCCAGCGATGTGAAAAGGTGGGCGTTGCTTATCCTGCTCAACAAAGGCCTGAACAATCGGCAGCAAGCGTTCAGCCTCAAGTGCGCGGTAGCGAGGGCCGAGGTCTCTACGGTAGAGCAGCCCACTCTCAATGGCGTTGTCGATGTGTTTACTGATCAATGCGTTGAGCATCTCATCGTCGAGCCCGAGCAAGGTCTCCTGGGAATCGAGTTCCTGCCAAAAGGTCTCCAGGGCCAGGTGCAAAATGTTTCCGCGTTCGATGGGGGAGATACCAATCTGAACCTCTGGCCAAGGGGTGGCACCCAAACGGTATTGCGCAAAGGCATTGAAAGGGCAAAGGGCTTGTTGCTTTAGCACGCCGCTGCCACCGAGTTTCTTTTCGAGATTGCTGAGTTTGGGCCCTTGGCGGTTATCCACCCAGTGAAAGTAACGGCGTTCAAAGCTGCTTCGGCTGAATTGTTCCAGTTCGTCGAGTGTGGAGCTTGGCAGTAGCTCAGTGGCGTTGGAAAGCGCTTTACTGTCGAGTTTCTCCACAAGTGGACTGCATTGCAATTGCTCTTCGCCCTCACGGCTTGGGTAACTGAAGATAACTTTTTCAGCGCAAAGGCGATAGGCCTCGATCAGTTGGCTGGCGAAGTACAGCTCACGCTCGACACTGGCGTGGGGCATATTGTGTTGTCGTTGCAGTTCAATGGGCAGTAGGGGATTGGCCTGGGGGCTGGGGGGCCATTGCTTTTGCTCCATTCCCATCACCCAGCAGGCATCAAATGCCTGGCCGGAGCCCTCAAGAATACCCAGAATCTGCACTGGACTGTCCGGGGTTTTCGCCTGGAAATGATGACTGCTGGCCAGTTGCTGAAGTTGGTTCAGAAGATCGCTTGCGCTGTACAGGCGACCGAGGTGGTCAAGGCTCAGGAGTTCTTCCAGCAGGCTTTGAAACTGCATGACTTGCTGGTATTCGTTACTGTCCAGACGGCGGCTGCCGGGCCAATTCAGTTCTTCCAGTTGCTGGTAGAAGATCTGTGACCATTGTTTGGCATTGTTGCGGTCCGGGCGTCGTTCCTGGCCGTAAAACAGGTTTTGCAAACGCTCGGCAATGCTGTGATAAGCATCCTCTCTGCTTGGGTGTTCCGCAAGTTTTTGGTCAACCTTGTCAGCGCATTGGCGCAGCTGGGCCGGGCGAATGCGCTCCTGTTGAAGCTTTCTCAGCTGGAATTCCAACTGCTGGCGTTCGGCCTGGGTATAGTCATTGTCCAGCTCAGCGTTTTGATGCCAGAAAGGGCTGTGAATCAATTGGCAGAGTTTTTCAACGTCCAGCTGTTTGAGGTTCAGGCCCAGCAGCCCAAGCGCAGCTTCAATCAATGGGCAGTTAGCCAATGGAAAGCCCGCTGAAAAGTTAAAGGGCAGGGTGTAACGTGCCGTTTTGCTGTAGAGATATTGAGGCTCTAGCACTTCGCTGAAAATTCTTTCAATTTTATCTCGGCGTTGGCCGAGCTTGGGGTCAATAATCCCAATTCTTGGCATGGGTTCTTCATTGTTCTGTGCTTGAGTGAGCTCTTCACGCACAAATTCGGCGCAGCGGCGAATTTCATCATCAGCATCATCACATGGCAGCTTGAAGACCGTATTGCTGTCCAGGTGTTTCAACTGTACGAAGAAAACCTCTTCAGCAATGTTCTGGCTGAGCTTCTCACGCAGAGGTGATAAATCGTCAAAGCCGATCATGATCAATCTGCTTTCGTTTTTTAGAACTTTTTCTGAAAATGCCTGAGTAATGATTCGACACTGTTCGGCGCTGTCGATCAATGAAAGCTTCTGGCAATTCTGGTCAAATTTTAAGCCCCATTGCGCAAGTATCTCACTTTCTTTGTGATTGTATTCAGCCAGAGTATTGCGATTAATTTCCCATTCAGACAAAAGCTGCCAAGCTGAACTTGCCTGTTTGGCCAATAGATCCGGGCAGATAAGTTCAGCGCTTTCTTCAGCGGATTCGATAATCTCTTGCCAAAGAACCAAGCTCTGTTGAGGGCTGATTAACAGCTGGGCTGCGGCTGGGTAGGCTTTGTTTTGCAGCTGTTGCCAGGCATCGTTGAGCCACTGCTGAAAGCTGAGCAGGCGGTCGGAGCTGAAGCTGCTTAAACCCTGTTTACCTTGCTGGGAAAAGTGCTTGAGCAGAAAGCGCCTCTGGCGACTGTTGGCGGTCAGCACGAGGCAATTGTCACCCATTAAGTGACTCAGTTCCCCAATGGACAGGGCTTGGTTTTCCATAGTTCGCCTATGCAGTAAACTTAAGGGCTGGATTCCTTGATCAGTTGGCAAATCCAGTACCGGCACAGTATACCCAAAACCGGGGACTGGTTTCAGAACGAAGGCAATTCAGCGGACATTTAACAGCTTGGAGTAGGAGTTAGTATGAGTACGCAGATTCGTGGGGTTAAGGCTGATTTTACACAGCAGAATACGGTGGATGCCAAGCCCTCGGCGAGTGTCATTTTACTGCGCTCCGGCGGTGATGGTCTGGAACTGTTCATGTTAAAGCGCAATGAACAGTTGTCCTTTTCTCCGGGACTTTGGGTTTTTCCAGGAGGCGCTTTAGAACAAAGCGAAGCCGCTGTGATTGAGCAGGGTTCGGCGGATGAAATTGATGCCGCTTTTAAGTTGGCTGCGATCCGTGAAACCTTTGAAGAAAGTCGTGTGTTGCTGGTAAAAAATGATCAAGGTGCATTGCCAACGCAAGAGGAATACCAGAATTTTTATCGCCAGCACGATTGGCCGAGCTTGGGCGATGGTTTTGATTTTAGCAATGAAATTTCCAAGAATCATTGGCAGGCCGATACCGGAAGCCTGACCCATATTTCAACCTGGACCACGCCCGTTCAGGCCAAGAAACGTTTTCTTACCCGTTTTTATTTGCGTTTTATGCCAGAGGGACAAATGCCTGAAAGTGATGGCAGCGAAACCACGGAAGCTCGCTGGCAGAAGTTAAGTGAGTTGAAAGACCTGATCGATCAGGGGGAGCTGAAGTTGATGTTCCCAACGGAAATGAACATCAGTTGGTTGAGTCAGTTTCAAAATAAAGAGACATTGCTGGAGGCTCTCGAAGAACATACGCCACCAGACGTTATGCCACGTATGGAAAAGCACCCGGAGGGTGTTATGTTGAATATTCCTATCGAGGCCGGCTACGGCATCAGCCAAAGGCTGATGCGCTTATAGTATTGACACATGGGAGTTGGGACTTTTTCGTGTTTTGGCATGTTACGTATCTCAACAGTTTGTTTGAAAAGCGGTAACGTTTTTCCGTCAAAGTGGGCGAATTATGCCCAGTCAAAGTTTGTAAAAATAGCTCAATGACGGTTTCACGGTTAATGGCTACTAACTTTTTATGCACATTATTTCTGCATTTAACTGAAGCCAATAATATTTCCGTGATAATTCTTGATTTGAGCTATTGACATTTATAAGTTGTTGAAAAATAACAAAAAAATATATTAGGTTAAAAAGTATACAATTTGTAGATTGCCCTGATTTTTACGTTATTGAGCCACTTTTCTAAAGTCTATCCACTGAGTTATCCACAGATTCTGTGGAAAAGTGTAAAGGCTCTGTTAAATGACGATTGAGCTGCCGGAATTTTGTCGCGGCAGGAGTTTGCTGTTTAAAAAGCAGCTCCCGCACTGAATAAGTTACTGTGCAATAGATTGAGAAATACCATAAGAACACTATGACCCCTGAACGACTGGAAAAAATCAGGGCGGTACTGAACCGCCGCCAAGCTGACCTCACTGTTATTAATGACGAAGTTCACAAGGGCCGTAACCTGGCCGCCATTATGAGAACTTGCGATGCGGTCGGTATCGACCATATGCACGTGGTCGAACCGAAAGATGGCTATCGCTCCTACCGGGGAACCGCCTCAGGCAGCAATAAGTGGGTTGAGGTATCGACTTACGATTCGGTAAGCGCTGCCATTCGCGAAGTGAAATCTCGAGGCATGAAGGTTGTGGCAGCCCACCTGGACGATAGAGCGGTTGATTACCGCTCGATTGATTACTGTGAGCCCACCGCCTTGTTAATGGGAATGGAGCGCGAAGGTGTTAGTGAGGAGGCTCTGGCGCTTGCGGATGAGACCGTTGTGATTCCGATGATGGGAATGGTCGAGTCTTTTAATGTATCGGTTGCGGCTGCGATTATTCTTTCCGAGGCGCAACGACAGCGCGACGCTCGCGGAATGTATGAAGAGTGTCGTTTGAATGGGGCCCTTTATAAGCGCCGTTTTTTTCAATGGGCGCATCCGCAGGTGGCGCGTTTTTGCGAGGAAAAGGGGCTGGATTACCCCGAGGTGGGCTTGGACGGAGAAATTATTGATGGTCCAGGTTGGTACCATCAAAAAGCCAGAGAAGGCTGATTCAGGCCGTAAAAAGCGGGGTTTTTAGTTTAATCCTCAATCAAATGCTCCAGTGGCATTTCGGTTTTGTACTGAACCTGTTTCAGAGAGAAACTGCTTTTAATGCTGGAGATGCCTTCGTATTGGGTGAGTTTTTCATCCAGAAAATGCTGGTAAGCTGCGAGGTCGGGCAGCGCCACTCGAATCAGATAATCAAAGTCGCCGGCCATTAAATAGCATTCCATAACTTCGGGCCACTGAGCAACGGTCTCTTCAAATCGCTGCAGGAGGTTTTTCACTTGGTGCCCAAGGGTTACCTGAATAAAGACGTGAACATTGACACCAATGGTTTCCGGATTCAGCAGAGTAACGTTGCCTTTAAAATAGCCGGCTTCTTCCAGCATCTTCACACGACGAGAGCAGGGTGAAGGGGATAGGGCAATCATGTCGGCAAGCTCCAGGTTTGAAAGGGAGCCGTCTTTCTGAAGGATTTCCAAAATCTTGCGGTCAGTCTTATCGAGCGTGTGGGCCATGAGTTAAGTCACCATAAACTTCTTGTTTTTTGGTGATTCTAACCAAGATATAAGCTAAAAGCGACCCGCTCCTTATTTGAGAGGCCACGGGTCGGCATGGATACGCTGTTGGCTGCTTATCGATCAGTTGGATAGGGACTTGGAGAACAGGTCAATAGCTGAGACCACCTCATTGGCCCCGGTTTGGATCTTGCCGATCACCTCGCCGGTTTGGCTGGCGAGATCGACACCCCGATTCGCCTGATCCAGGCATTTTTCCATACTGCTTGAGGCGCTGCCGGTGTCTTCTTGAATCTTGCTGATCATGGATGAAATTTCAGAGGTGGATTGGCAGGTGCGGGCGGCCAGCTGGCGGACCTCATCGGCAACAACCGCAAAGCCACGTCCTTGTTCGCCCGCTCGGGCAGCTTCGATGGCGGCATTGAGAGCCAGCAAATTCGTTTGATCAGCGATTTCCTGAATGGTGTTGATGATCGAGTTAATTTCTCCAGATTGCATGTTCAAGCGTTCAATATGCTGAGATGAAGCGTGAACAGATTCGGCAATTTTGTTCATCTCATCCACGGCTTCATTAATGACGCTGCCGCCGCTTTTGGCCACATTCAGGGTTTCATTGGAGATACGGTAAGCAATTGATGCGCTTTCCCGTTCCATTTCGGACTGCTGAGTCTGCTGTGTAACATCTGAGGCAAATTTAATGACTCGATAGAGATTTCCGTCGCCGTCATAGACCGGATTATAGGATGCCTCCAGCCACAGGGTCTGACCTTGAGAATTCACGCGTTTAAATTGACCGGATGAAAATTCCCCGTTGTTAAGTTGCTGCCAAAAGCGATTGTATTCCTGGGACGCAGCGTATTCGGGCTCGCAGAAAATGCGATGGTGTTTACCAATGATGTCCGCCTTACGATAACCCACAGTGCTTAGAAAGTTATCGTTGCAGTCGATGATGGTACCGTCTTTTTCAAACTCGATGATTGCGCTTGAACGATTTAAGGCATCGAGTTTGCTTTTATCTTCGATATCCGCGATGACCTTGGCGCTAATATCGGACGCAAACTTCACAACTTTGATTAACTTTTGATTGGCGTCAAATACCGGGTTGTAGGTAGCCTCCAGCCAAAGTGGCTGGCCTTGTTTGGTAACACGTTTAAACTGGCCGCTGAAAAATTCCCCACGATTCAGATGCGCCCAAAAATCACGATAGGCTTCGCTTGCGGCGTAATTATCTTCACAAAACAGCCTGTGGTGTTTGCCTTGAATTTCCGAAAGGTCGTAGCCTACGGTTTTTAGAAAATTATCATTGGCCGTTATGATTTCGCCACTGGGGCGAAATTCAATGACGGCCATAGAACGGTGAATTGCATTAATGAGCGAGGACTGTTCTGTATGTTCTTCATGAAGTTTTTCATACAGCACTTTGTATTGTTTACCAAACACCTAAGCCTCCGGACCTGAGCCGTTGATCAGTATTGAAAGGAAATCACGAGCGGTGTACTTCAATACTTCTCTGGCGGCTCAATGATTTTCCGCTGCCTTTATTTTGAGTGTAGATGAATAATTAGAGGATGCAGGGGTTTTGGAAAAAGGGGAAATAAATGCAGAAATAAGCCTTAACACTAGGTTGTTTTTTCAAAAAAACTGAACTGTCTTGCTATGCATAATAAAAATTACAGTTCGGCGAGGATGCGGAAACCGATGTTGGCACTGCGGTGTAAGCTGTCTATTCCGCCTCGGCTGTGGCTGCTGATATTTTCAACGCTGTCGCTGTGAGAACCGCCGCGAACCGTTTTTTGCAGGCACTGAGGGCTCTTTCTGGGCTCAGGTGATGTGCTGGCACCCAGGTAGTGGTCGGTGTAGCAATCCATAACCCATTCAGCAACATTGCCCGAGGTATCGTAAATACCAAAGGGATTGGCCGGATAGAAACCGAGTGGGGCCGTTTGACTGCCGAACAATTTGGCAAACTCACTGTTGCAACCGCGCCGACAGTTGGCCATGCGTCGACTGTTGTGTGGCCACCAGTAATTGCCGGCATGGTTTGCCCGGGCCACGTATTCCCACTCAGCTTCGCTCAACAAACGATAAACCCGTCCCGTTTTCTCGCTCAGCCAATCGGTATATTCAACAGCCTCGTGCCAGTTGATGTTGATCACCGGTCGATTTCCGCGTCCCCAGTTATTGTCATCGGGAGTTTTGGCCTTCTGGCCGGTGTCATCGAGATAGGTCTGGTAATCGGCAAAGCTGATTTCAAATCGACTGACCGCAAAATTATCGTCGATGGTCACCTGGCGAATCGGCAAACTGTTGCCATTTGCCTTGCTTCCCATGCTGAAGCTGCCGGTGGGAACGACGATCATTTCCGGGGCCGAGTGGTAGTTATCCAGAGGGTCGCTGAAGGTTTCACCGGCTTCAAATAACTTTTCCAGGGCATAATGCTGGTTGATTGCTTTATCGCTGACTTTGACCCAGCGTTTTAGGGTTTTGAATTTCCGTTTGCTGATCTCAACCAGATAGCTGCCAGCGGCGAGTGGAATCCCGGCTTTGTAGCGAGGCTTGATGTTCAGGATGCGAATGCGATCAGCCTTAGGGGTGCTGCTGATGGTGAGTGGGAAAGTTTCTACAGCGCTCTCCTGCACATCTTCATCGATTTCGGCGATCAAGGCTTCCTGAGTTTCAAGTTGTTCCTGGGTACCCGGGTTTATTGTGCCGGTCTCCAGCGGAGCTTCCGTTTCCGATGTTTCAGCTTGAGCCATATTGTTTGTTAATTCTGAGTGGCTTAAGTCCACGGAGGCATTGCTCAGTGTCGCTGCGAGGGGATCAGAATCGGCAATGCTGGATTCCTTATCTGTTATTGCTTCGGTTTCGGATCCTGCTTCTGTCAGGTTTTGCTCGGAACTTTGAGGTTCAATTTCATCTGTGCTGAGGCTACTGGCCGTTTGTTGCTGTTCATCTGCTAAGGGCCCTTCGGAGTGATTGTAGAAGGCCGCAAAGGCGATCAGGCAGAGAAGGCTTGCCAAAGTAAGCGTTCTGGGGAGATTGCTTTGGCGAGAAGCGGTTTCGCTTAAAATTTCCTCATCAAGCTCCGCTTCGGAAGTGTGTTTTTCGTTAATGGCCGTGGTATAGCGGCTCGCCTGTTGAATCAGGTCTGTGGGATTGTTTTTCTGGGGCGAAAAGAAGCTGAGTTTCTGCCCGATTAAAAACACGTAAGCCTGCAGGCGTTGGAAAAACCCCAATTGCAGTTCTCTGGACCCGCTGAGGGAGTTGTAACTGATTTTGGGAATCTGTAAACCGCTTTCCAGAACTTCAATTCGCTCAATTAATTCTTCACCGGATTGAATGCGTTCGTCCGGGTTTTTGGCCAGCAGGTCTTCCAGCAGAGGTTGGAACAATGCGTGCTGGGTAGGCAGTTTAGGAATTGGCGCTGTGAGGTGTTTGATGGCAATGGCCACCGCTTCTTCAGCCTGGAATGGCAGTTTGCCCGAGAGCATTTCATAGAACACGACGCCTAGGCTGTATAAATCTGAACGACCATCACAGGGTTGACCCTTGGCCTGTTCCGGACTCATGTAGTTGGGTGTGCCTAAAACGGTGCCGGCATGGGTGACACCAAGGTTTTGTTTGATGGCCTTGGCCACACCGAAATCGCTCAGGACGGCACTGTCGTCGGCACGGAACAAGACATTCTCGGGCTTAATGTCCCTGTGCACATAGCCGCATTGATGGGCATGGGCGAGGGCGCCGGCCAATTGCTTAAGAATTTTAACCGCTTCCAGGCCACTGATACCCTTGCGCAGCCTTTGGCTTAATGAGCCCTTCGCCAGGTAGTCCATGGCGATATAGTTGAGGCCCTGATATTTCCCGATGTCGTAAATACCAATAATATTGGGGTGGGAGAGTTGCCCGACGATGGTAGCTTCGCGTTGGAATCTCTCGCTGAAATGAGCATCCTGGGCGAGAGTAGGGCTCATTACTTTGAGCGCGACCTCCCGGCCAATACTTTGCTGTATGGCGAGATAAACGGATGACATGCCTCCCTGGCTGATCTTTCTGGTGATTTGAAATCCGGGAATCTGCATGATCGTTAATCAGTGGGTTTCAAGATGACTCGGTTTGTTCATGTGCAGTTACCAAAACCAAAAGGCACTGGCCAATATTAAAAAGACGATTAGCAATATAAATGCCAGAACCGAAACCGAACTTTGTCCAGAGGCATTTTCGAAATCCAGACTGTCTGGAATTTCGCTTTTATTGCTGCGTTTGCTTCGACTCAGGGGGCGTGTGCGCTGAGTTTTGGGCTCACCATAGCTGATGCCCACCATACTGATGTTGTCTTTGCCGCCAGACTCCAGTGCAGCCTCCTCTAAGTCTAACAGCTGCTGCTCAGGCTCATCGCTCAGAGACAAAATTCTGGCGATCTCCTTGTCGTGCAATTCATCATTGAGGCCATCGCTGCACAAAATGATCAAGTCTCCTGGCAGCCAGAAGCTGTTCAGGGATTCAACTTCAATAGCGTCGTACTCAATTGCGCCGAGGCACTGGGTAATAATGTTCTTTTCCGGATGTTCTCTGGCTTGTTCGGCGGTGATCTGACCAGCATCAATCAGAGACTGCACATAGGAATGATCACGGCTTAATTGCTCAAGCTCTCCATTACGCCAGCGGTAAGCGCGGCTGTCGCCAACCCAGCTGATTTGAAACTGTTCATCGCTGAGTTGCTGCAGGCAGATAAGGGTCGAGCCCATTCCGCTCTGCTGTCCCTCGGACTGATCCAGAATCAGCTGATGGGCAAGACTGAATGCCTCTTTCGGCTCGCTTCCTGTACGAATTGATTGGCTGACAATCTGGCAGGCCAGTTGCGCGGCGACCTCGCCAGCTTGATGGCCACCCATACCGTCGGCAAGCAGCCACAGTCCCTGGTCGCCCATACAGGCGACATAGTCTTCATTGTTTTGTCTTAAACAGCCGGGGTGGCTGCGCGATGTCCAGCTCAATTGCATGCTATTGTCCGTACAATACTGATCTCTATTCCTTGAAATGGACGGCTTCCCTGAGCTGTGCTGCCTGGATATTGCTTGTTGATGCTACTAATGGGACCGCTTCCTGTTGATTCTTTCTAACTCTGTACATACTCAACATAGCATGTTGTTTTGATACGGCGGCTTAACAAACCCGTTGATTATTCTAGTGATAAATAGCTTAGGTTTAGTTAATTCTGGTAATGGCTAATCCGGATTAGGCCAGCTACCTTTGCCTTATGCCAATAGGGTATTAATACATTAATATTAAAAATGCAAAGTTCATAGGCTAGAATGCAAGGCATGTCTCATAATTTAAAGGCTATTCTCGTAAAATTGGCTAAGTGACTGTTTTATGTCTTAATTGCAGGGGTGGAACTTGGCTGGCACTTGGTGCTGAGATCAGGTTCAGGAGTGTCCTACTTCAGGGAAACTAACACAGAGAATAAAGAATGTTAAAACTGCGTTTACGCAATCAATCCCAAAGTTCAGGTTTGCACGAAGTTTGGCTGGTAGAGCCGCGTTTGGTCATTGGTACTGCCAAAGAATGTCAACTTGTGCTCAGCGACGACGGCCTTAAAAAACAACATGCTGTCGTTGATATCAGTGGTGAAAGTTTGCGCCTTCGGGCAATGGGGCCTTTGATTGAAATTAATGGTCGCCCCATTAATGAAGGTGATATGTGCGAGCTGAACACCGGTGACAAGCTGTCGATTGCATCGGTAGTTATGGATGTGGTTGATCCCAAATTGGAACGCAGAGACGTCAAGCCGGTGAATGTCGGAGCCCAGGCTGCTAAAAGTAATAAGCAGGAGTGGGCACTGAAGGCGAATCATTCGGCGTTATCTGATCGAGTGTATACCTTGTCCGAGCAAACGGTAGTCGGTCGCTCCAGTGAATGTGACATTGTATTGGCTGCGGCGCATTTGTCGCGCCAGCACGCCCGTTTGTTTATCGATCAGGGTGCCCTGTATGTGCGTGATCTGGGTTCCTCCAATGGTACTTTTTTGAATGGTGTGCGAGTCGAAGAAGCCCGTGTCAGACGTGGTGATGAGTTGGCGTTCGACAGCTTGAGCTTTGGTGTGTTGGGCCCGGCCGAAACTGTGGATAAAACCCTTCTTCGGGCTCCGGTAAACCCTACGGTGGCGCGCCCGGTACGAGCTAAAGCCGCAGCTGCAGAGGATGCAGGGTCTGCAACTACGCCGGACCTGCAGAGAGCTCGCCCCCAGCTGGATAAAGCTCCTGAGCATGACAAGGCCTCCGAGGCCAAGAAAGGGGGCTCTGCGGGCACCGTATTGGCAATTACAGCCGTGCTGGTATTGGCGGTTGTAGTGATTGCGAAGTTCACCAACATTATTTAGTTTGAATCTCGAGCAAAATCAGGGCTGAACAAGGTTTTAAACCTGTTTAGCCGCTGATCTGTAATACTCTAGAAATCCTGCCTTTGGCCGTTAAAGGGGTTAATGATTAATCTCTCTTGGCGGCCACCATGATTGTTCAATATTCACAAAGCAGCTCCTCTTTCTTACAAGAGTCCTTTCTCTTCAGGGGTTCCAATGCCTCAAACGAGCCCGCGCAAGGGCAGGGTTCACGGGAATACCGAGGGGACTCTGCAGCAGAGTCTCGTGGAAAGGTGGTTGAGTTGCAGGTGCAGCGCTACAGCGATGAGCAGAGTTTTGCGTTGTTTGAACGCCGCCTTGCGGTTAGCCAATTCACGTCCAGTTCTCATTCCACCGCTAAGCTGACTTCAGCTGAGGCTCCCAAGGATGGTAATTCCGCGCAGGCTGTGGCCGACAGCATTCTGGGGTTTATTGCCAACCGTCTGGAACAAGACAAACAAAACGGTGCCAGTCCGGAGCAGCTTCAATCACGACTCGAAGCAGGCCTGAAAGGTTTTGAGCGTGGTTTTGGTGAAGCCAGCAGTATGCTGGAAGATCTGGATTTGTTGAGCAATAAGGTCGAAGCGGATATTGGTGAAACCTACCAGCGCGTTCATGACGGCATATCCCAGTTGGCAGAAGATTATGATTTGCAGTCTCCATTAGCGGATGAAGCGGATGAGGCTAAAGACATTACGCCCATTACAAACAGTGAAGCCCCGGTTAAAAAATCGGAAGCACCCAGCCATGAAGTCGGCGTAAGTGCAGCCCGTCAGGAGCAAATTGCCAGCATTGTGTCCCAATCCCAACCGTTGCAAGCGCCAGAGCGTTTGCAGACGCCGGCTGCCGAGTATCAATCCTACGAGTTGGACTACAGTCGTGGTCGCAGCTTTCAGTTTGAAGTGCAAACTCAGGATGGCGATACCATCAGTATTGATGCAGCGAGTCTTATCCGGTACCAGGAGAGTCAGCATTATCTTAACAATGGCGGTGATGAATTTGCTTCGGCTTCCTTCAAATCCAGTGAAGATTATGCGGCCTTGATCAATATCGAAGGGGATATCGATGAAGGCGAATGGCAGGCCTTCACCGAATTGTTTGATCAGGTTCTGGATCTGGCTGAAAATTTTTATGAAGGTGATGTGGCCCAGGCTTTTGATCAGGCGTTGAATTTGGGTTACAACGGCGAAGAAATTGCTCAGTTCAGTTTGAACCTGCAGCAAACAACTTCAGTAAAACAAGCGGCGGTCTATCAGGCCATCGAGCCCCAGAGCAGTCCGTGGCAGCAAGTCAGCAGTCCGATTTCAACCTTGCAGCAATACGCCGAAGACCTGTTGTCTGCAACCCGCGACTTTTCCAATAAAGGCTTGCCTCTTGAGCTGTTGCCTGAATTAATGGAAGCCAGTCAGGAGCAAAGTTCCAAAGAGCAGCAAAGCTTTTTGAAAGCCCTGTTGAGCTAAGGCGCTTGAGTTCATTGTTCGTGGCCGTAGTGCTACGTGGTGCTGCTATTTTCAGGGTAGAATAAGGTTTTTTCTGGAAGCGCATTCTACCTCATGTCCACTGTTTTTATTCTCTATACCACCGCGGGCTGCCACCTATGTGAGCAGGCTAAATCTGTATTCTGGCCCTGTGCTGACGTCCTGGGTGTAACGCTTCGAGAAATTGATATCGCGGAAAGCGAAGAGCTGGTCGAGCGCTACGGTATTCGAATTCCAGTGATCGCAAGTGAAAGGGGGGAGGAAATTGGCTGGCCTTTTGATCAGCAACAATTGCTGGAATTTCTCAAGGGCCAGCTAGGTTAGTGGCGTTAGAAATTGTCTGGGTAAAAACTCAGGCAATTATTTGATGACCAATTCATTGCTGTGAATCAAACGACCTTTGTCGCCCATGCGGTAGGCATAAATAACGGAGTAAGACAGTACATTTTGTACGTAGCCCCGGGTTTCACGGTAGGGAATGGTCTCAATCCAGCTGTCCAATTCCAAATTTGCCGACGCATTTTTCAACCAGCGATCCACTCGGCTTGGGCCGGCATTATAGGCAGCCGCGGCCAGGGCTCGGTTGCCATTAAAGCGCTGCAACAGCTGATTTAAATAGCTGCTGCCCAGGCGAATGTTCGAGCTTGGTTTGTATAAATCCTTATAGCGATATTTTACGCCGATTTTTTTTGCAGTCTGCTTTGCCGTTGCGGGCATTAACTGCATCAAACCCATTGCGCCAGCGGAAGAGCGAGCTTGAGCGGCAAAGGCACTTTCCTGTCGGGCAATGGCGTACAGCAGAGTTTGTTTTACCTTGGTGGCATCAGCAGCTTTTTTCAGCTCGTCTTTGTAGGCGAGCGGAAAACGCATATCCAGATCATCCCAGTATTTCAGCTGGGCCATGCCTTGAATCGTTTTGATGTGCCATTGCCAATCGTGAGTCAGCGCGGCCAGAGCTTTTAATTCATCCTGCTCAAGTTTCTGAGCGAGGTAAAACCATTCGCGGTTGGCATTCAAATTATCGCCCAGACGAAAATACTCATGGGCGCGACGCAAGGAGGCGTTGTCAAGCAAGCGGGTTTTCTGCTCGCTGTCCACCGTCAGGGGAACGTGTTGCAGCTGATATTCCTGCTCAACATGATCGGCTGAGAGGAAACCGTAAAAACTGCGTTCCTGGGCAAGCTTGCGATAGATGGCGTCAGCTTGTAGTCCCGGAGTGGGTTGTTGATCGCCTTTTTCGAGACTGCGGGCTAACCAATATTGCCAGCGCTCAGATTGGCGGGCTTTTTCGGGAAGCTTGTCGATCCAGTAGCGCACCATCTGCCAATCCTGAATCGCCAGTGATTCGCGAATCAGGGATTCCATCAAGCGGGTGTTATCGATCACCTTGTATTGCGCCAGCAATTGCTTGGCTTCGTCACGATGACCTTTTTGATAGAGTTTGCGAGCAAGGGTGTAGAGGGTTTCCTGACGCTGTTTTTCCTCGAACAGGTTTTTACTGTCGTAACGCAGCCACAGGCGGTAAGCCGCTTTGGCGTCTTTATAGGCATAGCGACGGAAACCGTGCAGCACAATCTGATTCAGCTTGCTTTGCAATGAGGCGTCTTTGGTGCTGAACTTGGACATGTTTTTCAGTCGAGCCGGATAGTGGTGTGCTTCCCGGTAAAGCGCTGCCAGTTTTTGCAGCTTGGGTGACAGCTGTCGACCGATGTACTTTGTCAGAGGGACTTTACGAGCCTGCATGGCTTTGTGAAAGCGCTGCCAGGCAATATCGTCGTCGATGCCTCCAACCTTTTTCCAGGCTGCAAAGGCCGGATCGCAGGATTTGTTCTGGGAGTAGGGCACATTCCACAATTCGGCGATTTCGTCTTTGGGCAGAGCGCGGCCGGTTTTCGCGTGGGCGCTGACCCAAAGGCAGCGCATGCGATCGGACTTCATGGTTTCGTGATCGAAATCCCGCAAAAAGCTTTTCCAATGTCCTCTTTTGGCCAGGGCTTTCAACCAGATATAGCGCATTCTCTGACCGAGCTGATTATTGCCTTGTTCGGCGAGAAAGTCGTGAACCTCTTTTGTTGGCAGCCGATGAATTCGTCGCTGTATGTCACGGTACTGAAGGTCAGGGTACAGAGGGTAGAGGGGCAGCATGGCCTTGAGGCGTTTGAATTGCTTCATATCACCTTTATTCAGTGCCTTCATTGCTTGCTGGTAGACTTTTCGCTGGGGCTCCATATCCTGCAGGGCGAGCAGCTCCTGAGTGGCGAGGCTGGGCACGGCGATACAACTGAGTAAGGTGCTGAGCCCTAGCAGTTGGATAAGGGGGCGCTTGTTGCCGAGGCGCCGAGAAAACAGGGGCTTGAGAATTCGTTTCAACATACTGACTGTCGCGGGGAGTCTATACTGGACTCCGGTTAATCCTGTCTCTAATCATGCAAGCTTTGTGTTGCTTAAACAAGGGCTTATGGGAATTTCTTTAGCGCTTTTCAAGCCGCTATCCAGAAAGCTCGAAAATCCGTATCATTCGCCCTCCGAAAGCCCTCCTTTGTGGCTTTGCCACTGATTTGCCGGTTACGAAAATCCGGCAACGCTCAAACTCTATACCCTTGATGGGAACGCAACATTCATGCCGATAGTAAAAATTGAAAATGCCCAACTGAGTTACGGACTGCAAGTCATATTGGACGGGCAGCAGCTTAATCTGTATCGAGGCCAACGCCTGTGTATTATCGGGCGCAATGGGGCGGGGAAATCCAGTCTCATGAAAGTGATCGCCAAAGAGGTTGAGCTGGACAGCGGCAATGTTTGGCACAAGCCGGGCTTGAAGCTCGCGCGCCTTGAGCAGGATCTCCCTTTGGCGGATGAGTTGACCGTTTTTGCCGCTGTGGCGGAAGGTCTTGAAGGATTGGGGCAATTATTGACCGACTACCACCATTTGGCGAGTAAGAGTGATGAGGCCAGCCTGACCCGTCTGGGACAGCTGCAATCTGAAATCGAAGCCCGTGATGGCTGGCGTCTGCAGCAACAGGTTGAATCCATTTTGAGCCGCCTGGAATTACCTGCTGATGTCACTATGAAAGAGCTTTCCGGTGGTTGGCGTCGACGGGTTTCATTGGCCCGTGCTTTGGTCAGTGAACCCGATATATTATTGCTCGACGAGCCCACAAACCACCTCGATATCGAAGCGATCCAATGGCTGGAACAGCAGTTGCTCAGCTATGCCGGTTGTGTGGTTTTTATCACCCATGATCGAGCCTTGCTGCAAAACCTCGCGACTCATATTGCCGAGCTGGAGCGTGGGCAGCTGAGCATGTGGGAGGGAGACTACCAAAGCTTTCTTGAGTTTCGCGAGCAACAGCTGGCCGCTGAAGAAAAACACAATGCCTTGTTCGATAAAAAATTGGCGGAAGAAGAGCGCTGGATTCGTCAGGGCATCAAGGCACGACGCACCCGTAATGAAGGCCGAGTGCGTGCGCTGAAAGCCATGCGAGAAGAACGTGCCGCTCGACGGGAGCGGCAGGGCAATGCCCAGCTGTCAGCCAATCTGGCCGACAAGTCCGGTAAGTTGGTGGCCGAAATTCATAACATCAGTCATGCTTTCGAAGCCCACAATCTGATTAATAATTTCAGTGGCCGCATCATGCGCGGCGATCGCATTGGTTTGATTGGCGCCAACGGTATGGGTAAGTCAACGCTGCTGAAGATCATTCTTGGGCAGTTGCAGCCAGAACACGGCAAAGTGGATTTGGGAACCAACCTTGAAATTGCCTACTTTGATCAGCTCCGTGAGCAATTGGATCTGGAAAAAAGCGCCGTTGATAACGTTGCGGGCGGTCGTGAGTCCATCGACATCAATGGCAACAATAAACATATCATCAGCTATCTCAGCGATTTTCTGTTCACCGGTGAGCGGGCTCGTACACCATTGAAAGCCTTGTCCGGCGGTGAACGTAACCGAGTACTGCTGGCAAAGCTGTTTTCCAAGCCGGCCAATTTGCTGGTACTCGATGAACCAACCAACGACCTTGATGTTGAGACACTGGAATTGCTAGAGGAAATGCTGGCAAATTTCCAGGGCACGATGTTGTTGGTCAGCCACGATCGCGCCTTTCTGGATAATGTCGTTACCAGTACTTTGGCCTTTGAAGGAAAGGGGCGAGTGATCGAGTACGTTGGGGGTTATCAGGATTGGATTGCCCAGGGCGGGAAATGGTGCAGCCTGGCAGAGGATTTATTGCAAAGCGATGGGAAAGGCGCCTCAATTGAAAACCATGACAGTGCCGTAGCGGTTGTTGAAAATAGTGCGTCTGTAACAAGTGCCGAGCCTAAAAAAAGCAAAAAACTCAGTTATAAGCTACAACGAGAACTCGATGCATTGCCGGGACTAATTGAAGAGCAGGAAGGCAAAGTGGAAGCCTTGCAGGCGCAAACAATGGCTGCTGATTTTTACCAAGGCGATCATCAGGAAGTGGCTCAGGTTCTGGCCGATTTGGCTGAACAGGAAGCGGCTTTAGAAGCGCTTTATCAACGTTGGGAAGAGCTGGACAACAGCTAGCCCAGCTCGTTTTTAAAAATTTACAGCACTTTAATCGCTGGGATGAACTCGTACGGCTAACACATCACAGTTAGCGCCGTGCAACACGCCATTGGAGGTTGAGCCAAGTAACAGGGCCAAGCCCGAGCGACCGTGACTGCCGACAACGATCAGATCAATATCGGATTCGTCGGCGATACGATGGATTTCGGAGGCCGGCTGGCCAACCACAACTTGGCAGTCATCCACGCTAATGCCATTGTCGCTGGCGAGTTTGAAGAGTTTGTCCTGGGCCTGATTTTGCAGCTGTTCCTGCACTTCGGACAAATCCATCGGAATGTCGCCACCGTAAGCGAAGGTGAGTGGTTCAATTACGTGCATCAGGGACACTTGGCAACCATTGGCTACGCTGAGCCCGCGCTCGATAACTTCGTTGGATTCCTGGCTCAAATCGACGGCGATAAGTGCTTTTTGATAACTGGCCATGGGCGGTCTCCTGTTAGGACATATGTGATGATCTTAGCGGGAAATGCCTCTGGCTGTAAATTTTTACCCAATGGAATTATGACCTGAGTCAATTGCCGGAGCCTGTATATAGAATGGGCCTGGCAATAGACACTTGCACAAGAGGATCGACAGGTGAGTATTGGAATTGTATTTGTGATTTTGGCCATTGCCATGGTTTTGGGGCCGGTGATGTTGATGAAACCCAGTGGGCGGCAGCGTCAACTGGCACGTCTGCGTCAGGAGGCTTTGGAAAACGGCTTGCAGAGTCGCATAAGCAGTGTTCCAAAAGAGCTGGGCAGCTACACTGCAGCGCCAACCATTGCGGTTTATCAAAAGCGTTGGTTGGATAGGCGCTACACAGGTACAGAGACACTAATGCTTTATCGTACCGCTTACAGTCACGATATTCATTTTCATGGCGTCTGGGATTGGCAGGAGGGAGTAACAATGTCCTCAATGCCGAATGAAGCACTGAAAAACAATTTGGACGCCTTGCCAGATTCTGTTCTGGCGGTTGAAATCAGTACTCTGGGTGTGGGTTTATTCTGGTTGGAAAAGGGCTGTTCGGTGGAAACCCTGAGTTCGTTTTACCCGGCGATTATGAACTGGGTGGAAGAGCAGGGAATGCTTGAAAAAAATGTGGAAACTGCCTCGTAATTTAATGTTGAGGTTGTTCGAAACCGAGACCATCTTCCAACGTGGTTCCTGGATTATTTTCCGGTTTTTGTTCCGGGTTGTAGAGGGTTTCCGGCATTAAATCTTCACTCAAGGCGAGGCGTTCGCGATTGATGATTTCGCCCAATTCTTCAACCAGGCGCTGGCGATTCGGGTGAGTCGTTTTTGATTGCATGCTCAGTTTTTGGGCATGAAAGTAGTGTGAATTTGCATCCACAAATTCGCCTTCGTTATAGAGTTTATGTCCTTGTGCGACGCCTGAAATCACTTCGACGGCAAGCTGAACATATTCCAATTCCTGCATCAGTGGCGCCAGCTCTTTGTCATCAATAAGTTTGATATTAAACATGTGGACAAAGGTATCGATGATTTCCTGCAATTGCCGTTCGGTTTTGTGGATGGCCTGATCGCTGGAGCAAATGCGATTGATAACTCGATCGTTGCCTTTACTCTGGTAGGTTTCCAGCAACTGTTCGGCTCTCTGGATGCGAACTTCGACATTGTTCGCATTGGGGTCAAATTGATGCAGGTCCTGATAGCGGCGAATCAATTCCTTGCTCAGTGTACAAAAAAGCGGCTTGAATTTACTCAGCCCCTCAAGGGTATTTAGCATGTCTTCAACGGTTTCTGCCGCGACAGACATCTGCCTGACTTTGAGTTGATGTTCCGTGCGTTTGCGCTCGCGATAGTTCACAAACGCGAGTAAGCCAAGGGAGGATGCCGCCAGTGCCACGGCAAGATATAAAACAAACGGTGCGGACATAAAGTGCGTATTCAGTTCAGTCTTGCTTAAGTATTCAAGGCATACACTGCTTCGTGTTAGCCGGCCTATACAATCATCGGCCGCAAATAATACGGCTTTAGTTGAATCAAATTATGGCTTGAAATCGAACGGAATTATGGTATTCCTAAAAAAGGACTTGTTCCAGTACCGTCTATGATTTGCAATTTTGGACGATGCCCGTTGGTCAAAATGTCACCACTTTGATGTTGGGCTCTTGACCAAAAGGTCGCTTGCCTATATATATGCGCCCCTTGGCCTGAATGAATATAGAGCAGAGCTACCCAACTGGGCCAACCGTGTGATTGCAAGTAAGTGTATTTGTTAAGAAGGATAATATGGGAAAATCCCTGGTAATTGTGGAATCGCCTGCCAAGGCCAAAACAATCAATAAATATCTTGGCAAAGACTTTGTCGTTAAATCCAGCGTCGGTCATATCCGCGATCTGCCCACCTCCGGCGGCAAAAAAGCGCCCGTGGACGCCAAAGAGCGCGCCCGGCAAGCGGCCATCACTCGTAAGTTGTCGCCTGAAGATAAGATCATACACAAGCAACGCAAAGCGAAGGCACAGTTAATCAGCCGTATGGGTATTGACCCGGAAAATGGTTGGGAAGCCCAGTATGAAATTTTGCCCGGCAAGGAGAAAGTCGTTGCCGAATTGAAAGCCCTGGCCAAAGACGCCGACACTGTCTATCTCGCGACGGACTTGGATAGAGAGGGGGAGGCCATTGCCTGGCACTTGCGTGAGGCGATCGGTGGAGACGATTCCCGCTATCGTCGTGTGGTGTTTAACGAGATTACCAAGTCCGCCATTCAGGAAGCCTTTAAAAGCCCTGGCCCCATTGATCAAAATCGTGTGAACGCCCAGCAGGCTCGCCGCTTTTTGGATCGAGTTGTGGGTTACATGGTGTCCCCGTTATTGTGGGAAAAAATTGCTCGTGGTTTGTCGGCGGGTCGAGTTCAATCTGTCGCCGTACGTTTGGTGGTTGAGCGAGAGCGTGAAATTCGTGCCTTTATCCCTGAAGAATATTGGGATATTTTTGCGGACTTGAAAACCGAAGACGGCGAGAAAATCCGTTTCGAGGTTAAAAAAGAAAACGACAAGGCGTTTAAGCCTGTCAATGAAGCGCAGACCATGGCAGCTGTTGCCAAGTTACAGGACGCCAGCTATCAAGTTGTTTCGCGCGATGATAAGCCTACCAAGGCTAAGCCTGGGGCGCCGTACATCACGTCTACGCTTCAGCAGGCGGCCAGTACTCGATTGGGCTTCTCGGTGAAGAAGACCATGATGATGGCCCAAAGGTTATACGAAGCGGGTTATATCACTTATATGCGTACTGACTCGACCAATTTGAGCCAGGAGGCAATCGCCAGCTGCCGGGATTTTATTGTTGAAGAATACGGTAAACGTTATCTTCCGGAAAAAGCCAGTATTTACAGCAGCAAAGAAGGGGCTCAGGAAGCCCACGAAGCTATTCGTCCCTCTGATGTGAATGTGCAGCCAACCCAGCTGAAAGGTATGGAACGCGATGCCGAGCGTTTGTATACCTTGATTTGGCGCCAGTTTGTGGCTTGCCAGATGCCACCCGCGGAATTTACCAGCACATCAATTGCGCTGGCGGCGAGTGATTTCGAGTTGCGTACTCGCGGTCGTGTGATTCGCTTTGATGGCTTTATGAAGGTTCAGCCGCCACAGTCCAAAAAAGAAGAAGATGTGGTGCTGCCAGAGCTGAAAGTTGGCGATCAGTTGGGATTACAGAAACTGGACCCGAAACAGCATTTTACCAAGCCGCCGGCTCGTTACACCGAAGCCAGCCTGGTAAAAGAATTGGAAAAGCGCGGTATTGGCCGCCCGTCAACTTACGCTTCGATTATTTCCACCATTCAGGATCGTGGTTACGTTCACACAGAGTCCCGCCGTTTCTTCGCTGAGAAGATGGGCGATATCGTGACCGAACGATTGAGCGAAAGCTTTGTGGATCTGATGGATTACAGCTTTACCGCGAATATGGAGGAATCCCTGGACAAGGTCGCCGAAGGCGAATTGCAATGGGATACCTTGCTGAATAACTTCTATGAAGATTTTAGCCAGAAGCTGGCCCAGGCCCAGGCTCAAGACGGCGGCATGCGCGCCAATCAGCCGACTGAAACTGATATTGAGTGTAGTCAGTGTGGGCGCCATATGCAGATTCGCACCGCCAGTACCGGGGTGTTCCTGGGTTGTTCCGGTTATGCCTTGCCGCCAAAGGAGCGCTGCAAGCACACAATGAATCTGGTGTCCGGTGACGAAGTTCTGAACCTTGACGAAGACGATGAAGCCGAATCCAAACAGCTGCGCAACAAGCACCGCTGCAAAATATGTGACACGGCCATGGACAGTTACCTGCTCGATGAGCAACGTAAACTACATATCTGCGGTAATAACCCGGATTGCAGTGGCTTCGAAGTAGAGAAGGGCAGCTTCAAGCTTAAGGGCTATGATGGCCCAACCCTTGAGTGTGATAAATGCGGCAGCGAAATGCAGTTGAAAACAGGACGTTTTGGTAAGTACTTCGGTTGTACCTCTGAAACCTGTAAAAACACTCGCAAGCTCTTGCGTAACGGCGAGGCCGCGCCACCGAAAATGGATCCAGTACCAATGCCTGAGTTGGCCTGTGAAAAGGTTGAGGATCACTACGTTTTGCGCGATGGTGCTTCAGGCATGTTCCTGGCGGCCAGCCAGTTCCCTAAAAATCGTGAGACTCGAGCACCACTCGTTGAAGAGCTGTTGCCACACAAGGGTGAGATCGACCCGAAATACAAATTCCTGTTCAGTGCACCTGTCGCGGACCCGGACGGTAATAAGGCGGTTATTCGCTATAGCCGAAAGACCAAAGAACAGTATGTTCAATCCGAGATCGACGGCAAGGCGACGGGCTGGAAGGCCTTCTATGAAGGTGGCAAATGGGTTGAGAGCCAAACCAAATCCCGCGCGAAAAGTAAAAAGTAATGGAGCACATGCGCCCCTTTATTGCGCAGCTGCAATTGGCGAAATCCCAGTATAAGGCGCTTTGCGCTGCAGATACGGCTGTCGCCAAACTGAGCTTTGTGCGAGGGGGCTTTTATATCCTTCAGGCCCTGCACAATAGCTGGTTGCGGAAAGAGTTGTCAGAGGGGCTGGCAGGATCAGGGCGTGATGTGGCTTCCATAGCCGCGTCTTTAGATGTGCTATCTGATACTGATAATGCCTTGCCGCAAAGCCTGCATCTGTTGCAAAACAGTGACTGGTACGCTGATTTTCGGACTTTGCTTACTGCTCTCGCTGATCCAACTGTGATGGACGGGCCAGGGGCTTCCGGATCTGCGACAGACGCTGCCAATGTCATTGCCTCAGCAAAGACAGTCTCTCTGGATGCTGATAGCCTTAGGCTTTGTCTGCTTGGGTTTGAGCGCTATTTCGATGCCTTGTTGAATCTCAACGAAGAATACTAATCTCATCCGCTCCTGAGCCTCTGGGTTCGTGCAGGACTATTCGAAACCATCCTTGAAAGCTGTTAGAATCGCGCTCATATACAAGTTCCGGAGTATTAATGGACACTGTCTTATTTGAAATCGTTGAATTAGCTAACGGCGATGTGGCCCTGCAAAGGGCAGATGACAAAGGGGAGCCTTTGTTAACCATTCATTTTTCAGAAGAATCCAACTTCTACCTGCAAGATGCGAAGATCGAGGTTGCCCGTGCCATGGTGCAGGCCGGTCTGGAAGCGGCGAGTGAAATTGCTGAGGCGAATCGTGCGGAAGAAGGTATTGAAGATATCGATGAGGCCGATCAAGGCCCGGTTCAAATTCACTAAGTGGTAGACAAAACGTAGTAGGCTTTCAAACTACTACGTTTTGTGTGTTTCAGCGCATTCTCAGCATCAAGCCCTGGCAATTTCCTATTTCAGAAGCCTGTTTCAACTGTTGGTATTCGTGGCGTCCCAGAACGCCTGGGCTGCTGATTACCATGTGACTGTTGCCGGCTGCGAGAGCTTCCCAGGTTGCCCACAGGGTATCACTCTTGTCGCGCAGGCGAATGATGCGAAGGCGACTAACATCTATGCCGTAACGAAGCAGGGTTTCCTTGCTGATATCCTCGGCGCCTACCCAGGTTAACCAGCGATCACTGTGTTGCTGGCTGAAGTGAGCAACCATAGGCAGCAGCCACTGAAGATAGTTATCCTGTTCATGAGTAACCACAAGTTCGGTTAAACCGTGCTGTACATCTTGCTCTTGCTGGCTTGTCGCGTAGTTGGCTTGATTCATTGCTTGGTTCATTGTCTGGTCCCTCTTGGCTATATCGGCTGCTATGGCGTGTTACGGGGCTAGGGTTTAGCGGCGTATAACGCCTACGCTAAGGCCTTCAATACTGAAATCCTGTTCTCGTAGATCCACTTCAATGGTCGAGAACTCTTCATTTTCGGGGTGTAGGTAAATCAGGGGCTGATTGTTGATTTTCTCGTAGCGTTTAACGGTAACTTCGTCATCGATACGGGCAACAATAATCTGGCCATTGTGAACGCGTTCTGTCTTGTGAACAGCAATTAAGTCGCCGTCTAGAATTCCAACATCGCGCATACTCTCGCCGTGAACTTTCAGCAAAAAGTCGGCACTGGGGTGGAAGAAAGAGCTGGGGATATCGCAGTAATCTTCAATGTTCTCAGCCGCCAGAATAGGGTTACCAGCTGCAACGCGGCCTACCAGAGGAATACCTTGCTGCTCAATGGGTAAGCGAATGCCGCGGGATGCGCCAGCGATCATTTCAATCACACCTTTGCGGGCCAAAGCTTTCAGATGCTCTTCAGCGGCGTTGGCAGATCGAAAGCCAAGTTCTTTTGCAATTTCTGCACGAGTAGGTGGGTAACCGGTATCATCAATATAGGACTTGATGAGATCCAATACTTGTTCCTGGCGTGCTGTAAGTTTGATCATGGCCCAAGCCTCTGGTCTGTTTATTTATACAGTACATGTGATTTTATACAGTGTTTTTTAAAAAGCAAGCATTAAAAATAATTGGCTGCTCATAAAGTGCGCGAATTATCCGGGTTGCTAGACGGCGAGGCTTGTCAATTCGACTGGGCAGCGATTTGGAGACACAAAAAAGGCCGGAGAGTATCCGGCCTTTTGGGTGAGATTGCTTGCCAGCGTTTAGATGGACAGCTTCTGCATCAGAACACCCATAGAATTGTAGATGCGGTACTCGGCCAGCTTCTGGTTGTAGCTTGCGCGAATCAGGTTGCGCTTGGCATCCACAACCTCGTTTTCAGTGTTCAGCAAGTCCAGCAGGGTGCGTCGACCAATGTTGAATTGGTTGATGTAAGCCTCTTTGGTAGCCTGAGCGGCGTCAACGTGGGCTTGCAGATATTGCAGCTGGGAAGAGATGGACTCAAATGCTGTCCAGGACAGACGCAGACCTTCTACAACCTGACGGCTGGTGTTGTTGCGAACATCCTTGGATTCTTCAAGCAAGTACTGGGTTTGCTTGCGGCGAGCTTTATCGGCACCACCGCGATACAGGTTGTAACGCATGCGCAGTGCAATGATTTGGCGCTCATCTTCACCGACTACACCACCTGTGTCTTCATTCCAGCTGGCATCCGCTTCCAAACGCAGGTCTGGCCAGAAAGGGGATTTAGCGGCTTCGGCCTGGGCTACGGTAGCGTCGATATCGGCATTAGCGGTTTTCAGGGTTGGGTGGCTTTGCAGTGCAAGTTCAATAGCGGCTTCCAGATTGGCAGGAAGATTGATGCTGTTGTTTGGCATGGCCAAGGCATCAACTTGAGGCATAACGCCTGTCACGCGGTAATAATTGGTCACAGAATCCATCAGATTTGCCTGGGCTACCACCACATTGCTTTCGGCGAGAGCCAAACGAGCGGCGATCTGATCGAGGTCGGCACGACTGCCCACACCAGATTGATTGCGCAGCGTCATCTGATCGTAGATGCTTTTGTGTTCCTGAAGAGAGGCCTCTGCAAGTTTGAGGAGATCGGCCTGGGTGAGAATGGATAAGTACACCTCAGCAGTACGCAAGGCGATGTTCTCTTCCGTGGTGCTCAGTTCGTGACGAGCACTTTCGGTACGAGCTTCCTGGCGGCGAACTTCTGAACGCGTTGCGAAACCATCAAAAACCAACTGGCGAGCGGAGATCGAGGTCTCTTTACGATCGAGATCGACTTCGCGTTGGCCAGTAGTAGGTGATTTGGTTTCTTCGCGTCCGAATCCGGCGGCGACATCAACCGTAGGCAGATATCCGGCGCGAGCGCCTTTGATTTCTTGTTCCCTGGCAAGTACTTCGTGCTTGGCAGCACTGACTTCCGGATGAGAGTTAATAGAGGTTCGAATGGCTTCCTGTAGTGTCTGGGCCTGAATTGTTGAACTCAGTGACACAACCCCCAAGCCAATCATCCCAACAAGATGCTTAACTTTCATGATCCGTAACCTTCTTCCTTTGGTATTGTTTGAGTTGAGAGTATTCTAACACCATATCTGTGATTTATGTCACAATTGAAGCGAAAAACGGTCATTTAGTACGAAAACTGGAATGGGCGGTAGCAAAGCGTCAAAAATCCCACGGATTGAGTGTTAGGCCGCTTCAAAATAGGGATTACGGTTTCTGTATTACTTTTTTATATAGTGGCTATAATGAGAATGTCCGATTTATCAAAGGATTAGAGAACAATGAACCACTTGCCAGCCGAGCCCAAGCCTCTCAGCGAAATGCCTCTGGATCAGCAGCATTTCAAAATGCTTTGCCTGGCGGTGGAAAAGGCGCATGCCTTGCATACGGGCAAGTCGGGGCGTTTACTCATGAATTTCGAACTGCGTGAGGGCAGTGACAGTGGCCACCTGCCGAGGGTAAGGCCTCTAGGCAGCCTGACGTTTATTGTCGATGAAGCTTACCTCAAAGCAAGCGACTTCTACCTCTATTACGATCCGGATAAATCCCAGGATTTACCCCTGCTCGCTGAGCTCGACAAAGATAACAATCGCTTTGTGGCAGCGACCAAAACCCTGTTGGAACACCAGAGTAGCCTGCACGGCAGTATTGCTGTGCCAGTGGCAAGATTGTCTGCATTGAGAGGACTGCACTATGTGAAGGACAGCGTTTGCCTGCAAATGTATGAGATCGATTTTGATCGCTTGTTTGATGCCGATGCGGAGCTGGCAGGGCGCTTGCGCCAGTCTTTGTTGGAAAAGTATCGTCGATTTTACGATTTTGATGCGATTGCCGAGCGATCTTCGCAGTATGAAGAAGTCGCCCGACGCTTTCTTGAAGAGGGCTGATTAACCCCGACGCGGGTCGACCAGAACCGTCAGGGCCTGCCCGGGCTGGAGATAGGCTTTGGGATTCAGGCCATTGCTCCGCACAATGGATTTGATGCTGGTACCAAACTTCCGTGCAATTCTTGCAATGGAATCACCTTTTTTCACCTTATATGAAATACGTTGCTTGCCCTGGGCGTAGCGTGCCTGCTTGGGGTAAATCAGCAGTTTTTGTCCCAGCTTGAGGGTGCCGTTAACACTGAGCTTGTTCCAGCGGGCAATGTCTTCGTAGTTCACGCCAAAACGACGACTGATGCTCCACAGGCTGTCGCCACTTCTGACTTTGTAACGCTGGGCCTGGGCTCGACCCTGGCTGCGGGCAACCCGTTCGTTCAGGCTGAAAGTGTAGTACTGACCAGGCTTGCTGGCGGTTGGAATAAACAATGCCTGGCCAAGGCGAATAGTATTACTCGAGAGCTGATTGATGCGCTTCAGTTCTTTAAGTCCCAAGTTGTGTTGGCGCGCTATCTTGCCCAGGGTGTCACCGGGCTGAACCTGATAGCGTTTCCAGCCCACTCGCTCGGATTGGTCCAGATTCTCCAATCCGCTTGCAAACAAATCCGCCTGGGATATCGGGATCAGGATATGTTGGGGGCCGTCAGGAGTTGTGGCCCAGCGGTTGTAGGCTGGGTTGAGTAAGTAGAATTCGTCCATTGGCAGCTCAGCCAGTTCTGCGGCTTGTGCGAGATCCAATTGATAATCCAGGTCAAATCGACGATAGAAAGGCTCGTCGGGAATACTGACCAGCTCGATACCGGCTTTATCCGGATCGGCGACGAGTTTGGATAGGCCCAGCAGGCGGGGAACATAGATTTGGGTTTCTTTGGGCAAGCGCAGAGACCAGAAATCGACCGGTTTGCCTTTGCGTTTGTTGCGCTTGATCGCTTTATTTACCGTGCCGCCGCCGGCATTGTAGGCGGCCAGTGCCAGTAGCCAATCGCCATTAAAGCGTTTTTGAAGCTTTTCAAGATAATCCAGAGCGGCCTGAGTGGAGGCTTCGATATCTCGTCGACCGTCATACCACCAGTTTTTGTGCAGTCCAAAGTCCTTGGCGGTTGGCGGTGTAAACTGCCACAGGCCGGATGCCCGACCGTGGGAATACGCAAAGGGGTCATAAGCGCTTTCAACGATGGGCAGCAGAGCCAACTCCATTGGCATGTCCCGGCGCTTCAATTCATTAACGATGTAATAAAGGTAAGGGCGGGCGCGCTTACTGATGCGGTTCATGTAGTTGGGGTGGCGTCCGTACCAGTTTTTCTGTGTCTCAACGCGCTTGTGATCGATATGGCTGAGGCGGTAGCCATCGCGAATGTGTTGCCAGAGATCGGCTTCGATAACTTCTTCGGCCGTTTCTGAGGGCGTTTCCGGAGTGTTGTCTACCAGCTCCAGTTGAGTCTCGGTTTTTTCGGAATCGACAGCTTCGGCGACCGTTTCAGCTTGTTCGGGTAGCGTCTCATTGTGGGCGGTGGAGCTTGGTTTTTGGACAAGCTGTCCGCAGCCAGCCAGCAATAAGAGCAAGCCGGAGAGTGAAAGCGATCTAAGCATAGGGCAGTACAACTAATGGTCAGTATTAATAGTTTTTTATTATCGAAATAGGCGCCGATTCTAGAGCGCCCATGCCCTTGGGTCAATTCGCCCAAGGTAGAAAGCAACAGCCCTGGCTTAGAAGCCTGATTTGCTAAAAATTATCCTTCCACTTACGCAATATTGCGAAGGTTTCCGCCGGATTTGAGACAATATTTTTCGCCCGTTGACTGGCGGCTTTCTGTATATCGGCCTCGCGGCAACGCATAAAGGGGTTGGTTGCTCGCTCAGTAGACAAGACAGATGGCACCGTCGCCTCGGATTTTTCACGCAGAGCTTTGGTTTCTTCCATGCGTTGGACTAAATCCTGGTTGCCAGGTTCCACGGCCAGAGCGAAATTGAGATTGCCTAAAGTGTATTCGTGGGCGCAGTAAACCAATGTTTCGCCAGGGAGTGACCCAAGTCGCTCCAGTGAGCTTTGCATCTGCTCAGGATTCCCTTCAAACATTCGCCCACAGCCACCCGCGAACAGGGTATCGCCACAGAACAGTACAGAGGGACTGAGATCATTGGAATAGAATGCAATATGGTCGAGGGTATGCCCTGGAACTTCCAGCACTTTGAAGTTTAAGCCGGGCAGAATTTCTACGTCATCGTCCTGTTGGCAATGATGCTGACTTAGGGGCTGGCTGACAGGGCCATATACGGTGCAGCCTGGAAAGGTCTCACAGAGTTCAGCAATACCGCCGGTATGATCATAATGGTGATGGGTGTTGATAATTGCGGTCAGTTCAAGTTCGCGTTCTTTTAAACGCTGGAGAACGACCTTGGCGTCACCCGGGTCGACAACTGCTGCAATCTGGCCATTATCGATCAGCCAAATATAGTTGTCATCGAAAGCGGCAATAGGGCTGATTTCGTAGGCCATGGTGCTGGGAACTCCTCTGGTCTCAGGCCTTGACGGCGAACCCTTATGCGCAGGCTCTCCATCAAGTTTGTGCTATTTTCTGTTATAGTAATTCGACGCTTTGGGGCGCCGTTAATTCCGTGGGTCTGGCTACCGACCCTCAACTTAAGCAAAGGGCTTTATTGTGAGTCTTGTACAACAATGTCGTCAATGGTTACATCAGCGTGCCAATGTGCCGCTTTCGCCAAATGCCCTTGCGGAAGATATGGCTACCTGGGCAGGCACTCCATTGGGGCAGGCGATTATTGAGGAGGAAAGGGCGAGCATTGATGAGCTTTTGCGTTATCGTTTTGGTTATCATCTTTGTTCTTTCAGCCATCTTCGCCAAAATGATTTCACCGGTGAGAGTCGAATTAACCACAAAATTCAAATGATCCAGTTGGATGCTCTGGATAATGTGGTTTCAGAAGATATGAAAGTCGATGGTTTTTCGCCATTGCCTTTTGATGGTAGTCGTCTGCCTCTGGCGACCGATTCCGTCGATGTTTTGCTGCTGCATCATTGTCTGGAATTTTCTTCAAATCCCCATGAGTTATTGCGTGAAGCTCAGCGAGTCCTAATCGATCATGGTCATTTGGTGATCACCAGTTTTAATCCATTGAGCGTATACGGCTTGATCTCCAACCTTGCTCGTTTCACTCAATCGAGTCAGCTCTGGCGCCGTCGCTTTTTGACAGCGCGTGCAAGTCGGGATTGGCTTCAGTTATTAGGTTTGGAGCCTTTACAATTGATCCCTCATTTTTATCGCTTGCCACTGTCGAATAAAACACTTCTGAATCGCAGTCGTTGGATGGAGAGCGCGGGCAAGAAGTTGGGCGCATTGAACTGGGGGGCTTCTTACACACTGCTTGCTCGTAATGATGTTTTTGCGATGAACGCGATTAAACCTCGCTGGCAAAAGCCGAAGAGTGCTGAGCAATTTGCGAGTAGCGCTATTGGTCGCCAGGCCAAAAGAAGTGGTCCGAAATTGGTCGTCACGAACCCAAAACCAACATCGCCGGCACATAAATAGCTCGCGATACTGTTGGTGCATACTTTGATAATTTTAAATTCTTAAGAGTTGTATCCTTGAATCAAGCATTAAAAACAGTAGAAATTTTTACCGATGGCGCCTGTAAAGGCAATCCTGGCCCTGGAGGTTGGGGGGCTTTACTGCGCTACGGCGACACCGAAAAAAGCATTTGCGGTGGGGAGCGAGAAACCACCAACAACCGCATGGAGTTGATGGCAGCTATCGAAGCCCTTAAAGCGCTTAAGCAATCTTGCCAGGTTGTACTGACTACGGATTCCCAATATGTACGACAGGGAATTACCCAGTGGATGTTTAACTGGAAGAAAAATGGTTGGAAAACCGCCGCCAAGCAACCGGTTAAAAATGCGGATCTTTGGAAGCAATTGGATGACGAAACCAAACGCCATAATTTGGAGTGGCGCTGGGTCAAAGGGCACAGCGGTCATCGTGAGAATGAAATTGCTGATGCATTGGCCAATCAGGGTATTCCCAAGTAAATCCCTTTCATCCCCTCCGGGTTTTCCTGGTAACCGGGGAGTGTGCCCGTCGCTATAGGTTTAAACTTGGTGATGAATTATCACCACCTGGGCCTTTGTCAGTACGGAGGCCCGATGGCTTTAAAAGCCGTTGTGCGGGCGCGTGTACTTGCTTTGAGTCTGTAGTAAAATGCGGCCTTGCATAAACATTCAACGTTTGACTTAATTTCGATACAGATCAAGCCGTCAGGAGCTTACCCGCGTGCGCCAAATCGTTTTAGATACTGAAACCACAGGTATTGACCCCAAATCAGGGCACCGCATTATTGAGATCGGTTGTGTTGAACTGATGAACCGGAAGTTGACCGGCCGTCACTATCACGAGTACATCAACCCCCAGCGTATCGTTGAAGACGAAGCGATTGAAGTTCACGGTATCACCAATGAATTTCTGGCTGATAAGCCGGTGTTCTCACATGTTGCGGACAGCTTTCTTGAATTTATTCGCGGTGCCGAGCTTGTCATTCACAACGCCCCCTTTGATGTTGGCTTTATTGATCATGAGTTTGCTTTGTTAGGGCAGGGGCATGGTCGCGTCGATGATCATTGCTCGGTTATTGATACGCTGGTGATGGCACGCGATAAGCACCCGGGACAGCGCAACTCTCTGGATGCTTTGTGTAAGCGTTACGGTGTGGACAACTCTGGCCGTGTGCTTCATGGCGCATTACTTGATTCCGAGATTCTTGCCGACGTTTATTTGATGATGACAGGTGGACAAACCATGTTGTCATTGGGTGCTGAAACGGAAGAAAATGCAGCGGGTCAAAGCTCGGCAATTCGTCGCCTGAATGCCTCTCGTCCGGCTCTTCGCGTGGTAAGCGCCAATGCTGATGAGCTGCAATTGCATGAACAAAAGTTGGACAGCCTTGGGGAAGACTGTCTCTGGCGCCGCTAGGCGGACGCTGCTTAACATTTCTCGCTGCTGCTTTTCGTCAGTATTTGTTCAATGGCAGCGAGTTTTTGCTCATTTCGAATTTCCATTCGCTTGATTTCCCGCAGCACAGCCTGACGTCCGCTTTCATTCAATAGCCACAGTTTCAGCGGCGCCATTACGATCATGCAGGCCAGGCTCAAGGTTGCCCAGAACACCATATCTTTAAGGTCGCCGGCCATAAAAAATTGATAGGCGCAGAAACACAATACTGCGCCGATCAGTGTGGCGAAAAACAGACTGTAGACAATCCAAAAGCTCATACTGCTGTGGTAGCTGTCGATAATGCGGCCAAACAGCCCCCGATCGGCGCGTAACAAATCATCAAGTTGTTCACTTTCTTTGTTCAATTGTTCACGCAATTTTTTGTCGATATCCATGTGTTGGTCCTCGTGACTATGATTCGGGTTTTACAGTGTGCTCAAGGCACTGCGCAAATGTTCTCGTCCACGGCTTAGTTGAGATTTAACAGTGCCGTCGGCAATGCCCAGTGTCAGGGCAATTTCCTTCACGCTGAATTCCTCCTGATAAAACAGGTAGACACATTGTCGCTCCTGCAAGGGCAAGGCATTCACCGCTTTCCAAAGGTTCAGCCCCTCTTCAAGTGGGTGATTGCGGTCTTCGGCAATGTGCTGTTCCTGCTCAAGTTCCAGGTGAGACTTACGCTGGTCTTCGGCCAGCCCTTTGCGTGCCAGGTCGGTAATGCGATTCCGCACGGCTCGGAAAATCCAGGCGCGAAAAGCTGCGGGGTCTTGTAACTGCTTGAGTTTGCGGCAACAGCTTTCCCAGCTGTCCTGGCAGGCATCAAATGCGAGTTCTTTATTGCTGCATTGCAGCAGGGCATAGCGTTCCAGAGCCTTTGCGAAGTGCTGATAAAGCCTGGCGATGGCTTGCTGGTCTCCAGCTTGGGCCTCAAGTACCCAGAGCTCGATCTGGGCAGGACTGCTGGTTAATTGAGGCGCTACACTATTGTTCAAAGCTTAAATCCTGATTGGCTCACTGATTCGCTGATTTGTCTTTAATAGACGGGGTAGCCCTATAACCGGTTGGCATAGGTCGCAAAAGTTCTCCATACATTTGGTGAATACCAAATATTGGTAGTATCGATTTCAATTATGTAAGTCCTCGCAATAGACTAAGCTCATAGTCGAGATGAGGGTAATTCCAGCGATACAGCCGGCCCCTTGTCAGCCCGCTTGGGCACTATAGCAATCCCAACTCTGATATTGAGGAACGATCATGTCCGCTTACGAAAATGATACCCAGGCCGCCGCCGCCACCATCGACAAAATGGGCGACTCCTGGAGTGCTATCAACCCAGAATCTGTTGCTCGCATGCGCGCACAGAACAAATTTAAAACTGGCTTGGACATCGCTAAATATACCGCTGGTATCATGCGTCGCGACATGGCTGAGTTTGATAAAGACAAAACCAAGTACACCCAGTCTTTGGGTTGCTGGCATGGTTTTGTGGGTCAGCAGAAGCTGATCTCCATCAAGAAGCACTTCGGAACTACCGAGCGTCGCTACTTGTACCTGTCGGGTTGGATGGTTGCTGCTTTACGTTCTGACTTCGGTCCTCTGCCTGACCAATCTATGCACGAGAAAACTGCAGTTGCGAGTCTGGTAGAAGAGTTGTACACCTTCTTGCGTCAGGCTGATGCACGTGAACTGGGTGGCCTGTTCCGTGAGCTGGATAAGGCTCGCGAAGCTGGCGATACCGCTAAAGCGGCTGAGATCCAGAATCAAATTGATAATCACGAAACTCACGTTGTGCCAATTGTTGCAGACATCGATGCCGGTTTCGGTAATGCTGAAGCCACATACTTGATGGCCAAACAAATGATTGAAGCGGGCGCATGCTGCTTGCAGATTGAAAACCAGGTTGCTGATGAAAAGCAATGTGGTCACCAGGACGGCAAAGTAACCGTACCTCACGCCGACTTCCATGCGAAGCTGCGTGCTCTGCGTTACGCCTTCATGGAGCTGGGTGTAGATGACGGCCTGATCGTTGCCCGTACTGACTCTGAAGGTGCTGGCCTGACCAAAGAAATCGCTGTGGTTAAAGAGCCTGGTGATCAGGGTGATGTATACAACTCTTACCTGGATGTTGAAGAAGTCGATGTTTCTGAGATGGCTGAAGGCGATGTTGTTATCAACCGTGATGGCAAATTGGTCCGTCCTAAGCGTCTTCCTTCAGGTCTGTATCAGTTCCGTCAGGGCACTGGTCATGAGCGTTGCGTATTTGACTGTATCGAAGCAATCAATGCGGGTGCTGACCTGTTGTGGATCGAAACTGCGGTTCCAACCGTTCACGAAATTAAAGGTATGATGGACGAAGTTCGCAAGGTTCACCCTGATGCGAAACTGGTTTACAACAACTCTCCATCATTCAACTGGACTCTGAACTTCCGTCAGCAAACCTACGATGCTTGGGCTGCTGAAGGTAAAGATGTATCCGCATATGATCGTGATAACCTGATGTCTGCTGAGTACGACGATTCCGAGTTGTCTGCAGCGGCCGATGCGCGTGTTAAGACCTTCCAGGCGGACACGTCTCGCGAAGCGAACGTATTCCATCATCTGATCACTCTGCCGACTTACCACACCACTGCGCTGTCTGTTGATAATCTGGCGAAAGAGTACTTCGGTGAGCAAGGTATGCTGGGTTATGTTGCTGGCGTACAGCGTAAAGAGATCCGTCAGGGTATCGCTTGTGTTAAGCACCAGAACATGGCTGGTTCCGATCTGGGCGACGATCACAAAGAGTACTACGCTGGTGAGAACGCTCTGAAAGCTGGTGGTGCTAAAAACACCTCTAACCAGTTCGGCTAATTGAACGGGTCTGGCATCGCTCCTTCAGTGGGGGCGGGCCAGAGCTTGATAAAAAGCGGCCCCTTTAAACAGGCGCCGCTTTTTTTATAGCTGTAGAAAGAGCCTTGATAAAAGAAAGCGTCTTGTTGCTGGCGAAACTAGGGTAGAATTCCTAACTGTTTAAACGATAAATGATTGAGTGACTGTGATCATGAATGATACTCCAGCCTATTTAAAAGATGCCAAAGAGACCCTGACGGAAGCGGGCTTTGCCTGCGGGGACGTTTGGTATCACGGAACCTCTTCAGCCTTACTTGGTTCTATTCAGGCCTACGGACTGAATCGTTCGGGTGATAAAGCGATGAAGCAGGCAGCCAAACAAACCATGGCAACCATTGGAAACAGCTATACAGAGTCCATCGAGCCGGTGTTTCTTACCCAGAGTAAAGAACTGGCCTATTATTGGGCAAAGCAGACAGTAAGAGATCGCAGTGTACGCGTAGAGGGCAATGAAGAAGCCGTAGTGCTGGCATTGAGTCTGCCGGACGAGCTTAAAGCCCAGGTTAAACCGGATGTGGGTGCTGCAAGTTTGCTTTTGATTCCTGAAGGTGAAGCCTATATGGCATTCGTTGCAGGCTTGTACCAAGAGCGCGATTTGCTGGCACCAGAGATTGATCTGCGAAAGGCTGATCGCTTGGAATATCTGAATAAATTGGGAATGGCCTACCTGGATCGAGATATAGCCTTTGACTACGTCACTGTGCTCTCCGAGTAATTTCTCTTAACTCAAAATACAATTTTATAATGAGCTGACTACCGTTTGGCAGCTCATTCAAAGCATTTTCCTGATAATGGCGTATACTGGCCCTCGTGCATTGAACAAGAACTCTGCACGCACTATGGAATAAGCCTTGCAAGGAATGCTTTGGGTAAAAATGCCATATTATAATAATTTATTGTCCCTCTCTTTCTGGGTCTTTGCTTCATCGTTATCATTCGTATTTGTGGGTCGGGAGTCTGTTCGTGGCCTTCTATGATGAGTCTCCCCATCGACGCTCGGTGATTCGCGCCTTAAGTCTGTTTACCGCCTGGGGCGGTGTCATTTTTACGGTTGTTAATTCCATTCGGGGCTTGTACCTGATTGCAGGCATCGAACTTGTCGCTGCGATGGCGGCGGGCTTTACCTATTATCAGCTGGCCCACACTAAAAAACTCAAGGCCTGGTGCGTCGGTTTTATCTTGTGTTTCTACAGCATCATGATGTTCATATTATTCATGCCGAACACAAGCCCGACGGTTTTCGTCTGGATTTTTCTGTTGCCATTGATTTCCTACCTGACCTTGGGCAGTTATCTTGGTTTGAGGTTTACTGCCGCGTATGTGGCTTGCACGATTGTGGTCTTCCTTTTGCGATTTGAACTGGAGATGGTCGTGTTGACCTTGAGCAGTACTTTAAATGTGGTGCTGTGTTGTGCCTTGATCTGGGTGTTTTCTCACATTTACGAAGTGAATCGTGAACGCTCCCAGGCACAATTGATGAAAATGGCAGCAGAGGACTCGCTAACGTCCTTGTACAACCGCCTGAGGCTCGCGGAGATTTTTGAGCGGGAAGTTCGCGTGGCACAGCGTAATGAAATTGCACTGAGTCTTTTGCTGATCGATGTTGATCATTTTAAGCAGGTTAACGATCGTTATGGTCATGATGTGGGTGATCGAATTCTAATCGCGGTAGCGGATTTGATCCGCGAACACAGTCGCCAGACCGACTACGGTTTTCGAGTCGGCGGGGAAGAGTTCTGTCTTATCCTATCGGGAGCCGGCTTATCTGCCGCCAGCGGAGTGGCTGAATCCCTTAGAGAGGCCATTGAAAATACTGAATTCACCGAGGGTGAAGAGCATTTGTCGGTCACTGTGAGTATCGGTGTTGCTGAATTTCTGCTTGATGCCAATGACCTCGACGGTCTTTACCGCTGTGCGGACCAGCGCCTTTACCAGGCTAAAACAGAAGGGCGGAACCGTGTCGTTGGTTCGTTTCCCGAGGCTGAGTTGAGCTGTCGTTCAGCGTGAGTTGGGCTTTCCTGTGGTATCTATATACCTAATGTGGATGGACTTTGTCATATCTTTGGTGAATAATGGCGGCCGCTGAAATAAAGTGTCGCTTATGAATATCTCTCGAATTGATCTCAATCTCCTTGTCTATTTGGATGTGCTTCTGCGGGAGCGCAATGTCACCAAAGCTGCCAGTCAGTTAGGCATCAGTCAGCCGGCCATGAGCAATGGCCTGAAGCGTTTACGCGAGCTGTTCAATGATCCACTGCTGGTTCGCACCAGCGAGGGCATGACCCCCACAGAACGTGCAACAGAGTTGGAACCCCAGGTCAGGGCGGTATTGGCGGATATTGAAAAAGCCGTACAACCCCGTGAAGACTTCGACGCGAATGGCAGTGAGCGAGTGTTTCGTATCATGGCCAGCGACTACGCGGAGTCGACCCTGTTTCCCAAGTTGCTGAAGCGTCTGCGCAATGATGCGCCAGGCGTGACCCTGGACATTATGACACCCAGTGATGTGAGTTTTCTGGATGTGGAGCAGGGTAAAGTGGATATGGTGATCAACCGTTTTGACTCCATGCCACAGTCGTTCCACCAGTTGACCGTATGGCGCGACAGTTTTTCATGCCTGATGAGTAAGAAAAACCCAGCCAGGCACGATTTTGATCTGGAGAAATATTTGCAGTCCAAGCACGTTTGGGTGAGCAAAACCGGCATGGGTGTCGGGGTCGGTGTAAACCCGAGCGATGTACAACGGTTGGGTTGGGTTGACGAGGCTCTGGCCAAAGCGGGGCACAAACGGGAAATCACCGTATTTACCCGCCATTATCAGGCTGCCATGTTGTTGGCCGAACAAAAAGATTTGGTGGTAACGATTCCGAGCAGGGCGGCGCGCTTACAGAGTAAAAACAGTCGAGTGGTCATCAAAGAGCCGCCTTTTGAAATTCCGCCACTGGAATTAAAGATGGCCTGGAGCCCCTTGCTGCAGAACAACCCGGCTCATCAATGGTTGCGTCGCCTGATTGCGGAAGTGGCGAAAACCGTCGACTGAGCATTAACAATTTTAAGGAACGCAATGAAAAAGGTATTGGGGGCGCTGACGCTGGCGACCGTAACATTCGGCTCAGCTCAGGTGCAGGCCGAAGATCGTTGGACGGCAAATCTCTATTTTGAGAACGATTTGTTTACCGGCACAGACCTCAACTATACCAATGGCGTTCGCCTTTCGTTTATTTCACCTGATGTCGATAGCTTTCTCACCAAAAGAGAAGATGCTTACCCCTGGGTAAACAGGCTGAACAAACTGCTGAAAGCCATTCACCCGAGCCCGCCGAAAAAAGGCAGCCAGCAGGTGCAGCGCAATATGATTCTTAGCACGGGGCAGTTGATGTTTACGCCGACTGATCGGGAGCGTGAAACGGTTGATCCAAACGATCGTCCCTACGCCGGCTGGCTGTATGGCGGGATCGGCTATCAGGCCCGAGTGGATGACCGTCTGCATTCAGTGGAACTGAACATTGGTGTTGTCGGCCCTTGGGCCAAAGCGAAGGAAGCGCAGGATTTTATTCACGCTGAACGTAACATTGCCTTGTTCCAAGGCTGGGATAACCAGCTCGAAAATGAACTCGGTTTACAGCTGGTGTTTGAGCGTAAACGACGTTTTCAAATTACCGATGAAGCCCTTTGGGGAGTGATTGATATGGACTTTATCAATCACTGGGGTGGCAGTATTGGTAATGTGAGTTCCTATTTTAATGCGGGTGGTGAATTCCGGATTGGCTACCGATTGCCAAACGATTTTGGTGTTTCAACGTTGCGCCCGGGTGGTGATAACAGTGCGCCGGGTCTGGGCAATCCTCTGGATCGTGATTGGCATGTCTATGGTTTTATGGCTACGGATGTTCGTCTGGTGGCCAACAATATTTTTCTGGACGGAAATACTTTCAGAGAGAGCCATTCCGTGGACAAGGAATACGTTGTTGGAGATGCGGCGTTGGGTGTGGCGGTCATCTACGAGCGTTGGAAACTATCCTATTCGCATGTCTTCCGCAGCAAAGAGTTTAAACAGCAGCAGGAAGGTCAATCTTACGGCTCGGTATCATTGAGTTACAGTTTTTAAATTGCGGCAGCTTTAAAAGCAGAGTTTAAGTCAGAAGCTGACTTCCCCAGTACATGGCGCTCGCAGCCAGCAGGGTGTAGGCGCCGATCAGAATGGGCTTCGTCGGGCGGCTCAGGCGATAAGTATTTGCGGTTGCCGGGTGAATGGCACTGAGCAAGTTACCTTTACCATTGCAGTTCACCCGGCGATGTTGCTGATAGCAAAGTAATTGTTCCAGATCGGCTGCGGCACAGGGTTCACACAGGTCCAGATCGACACTGCGTTCTTTCAATGCCATCTTTTCCTTTTCGCTGAAGCAGGCGGTGAATTCTTCAATACAGCCGTACAATTTTAATCGGCCCAGTTGTGGACTTTCACTGAACGACTTCCACCAGGTTTTTGCCCAGCTTTTATGGACACTGTAGGCGTGCCGGGAAAATTCATTCTCATTAACTTGGGGAAGTCTTAACAACAAGCGTTGTCCAAGGCACAAGGCTTCGGCAGTTTTGGTATCACAAGGCATCAATTGGTAATCAAAACGCACATCCACCAAAGCCAAACCCTCCAGGCTGAGGTAAATATTATTGAACAAGTCTTTATTAATGGCCTCGATGATATGTGAGCCTTGGTAGCTGTGAAAATGCCAGTGCAAGCTGTCACTGGGCTGGCTGCAATGCTCCTGCAGTGCGTAAAGACTCGCGGAGCGAGCGTGACGCTCAGGGCAATCGAGCTCTGCAGCCAATGAGATGCTGTGTTCTGCAGCAATAATCACATGACAGGGGAGGTTCGCGAATTCCTTGGGCAAGAGGGCTTGAAGGGGCTGGCTTTGGTTTTTATTGATACTGGATTGAGCCATGTTCAGGCAGCCGCTGGAAACGATGTTATCGTGTTCCATAACCAGCCATTCAACGGAAGACTTAATGTAGATGTATAAATTGCCCATGCCTCATGTCCTATAGCGGTGGAGCCTTTTCAGGGTTAAGCCTTGTTGTTGTAAAAAATACCATTGTTCAAGCCGACTGTGACTACGACGGATCTGTGTGTTCAGCCAATAGTACTCGGATTTCACCCGCAATTGTAATTTAAGCTGCGCGGGAATGGCCATGGCTTTCAGACTCTCCTGCTGCCAAAAGCTGTGATTGCTGTCAAAGCCCTTTGCCTGGGCGATGTCGATCAGTTCTTCAATACCACTGTCCTGCAACTGATTGAGCAGTAAGGCCTTGAGCAGTGGGACATGGGTCTTGTCAAAGCCATTAATGTTCCAGCGTGAATATCGGCTGGGCAGGTAGCAAATAAATGGCGCGAATTTCTGCCAATCCTTGTCTGACCACTGTACACGCAAGGATTCTTCCAGTGCCTGTTTGGCCTCAATTGGGTTGATGTCATTTATAGACCCAGGCAATGTTTCATTGGCTTTGAGAATGTTTTCGAGGTCGCCTAAAGGGCCTGGGCTGTTCAGGTTTTCCAACAGAGATAAAAGTTGTTGGAGTGTTGTGCTGTATTGAAGCTGCTCAACGTTCATGCCTATCAAGCTGCTCAGGTTAAAGCAAGCCGGCTGTTGCATAAGCTGAACCCTCAGGTGGCTTTCCTCGAAGGGCAGGGTAAGAGGTTGTTGCCACGCTTGTTTCGATGAGCTGATGTTACTGTTTCGAATTTGCACAGAATACTGGGATAGAGCAAAAGCCTCGAGGGCGATTTGCTCGTTCGAGATCGCTTGTTGTTGTTTCTGCATAGTTAAGCGATGTTGCAACTGGTAGGTTTTTTCGCCGGCATTGACCGCAAGCAGGCTGACAATGGCAACCAAAAACAGAACCAGGATTAATGCGACACCGGATTGCTGAACTTTATCGGGCTTGCGGGCTAGATAGAAGCTCATGGCAACATTACCGTTTGCTGGTAGCTGGACATGTCTTCAGGGTGCCAATCGATACGCAGAGCATTTACCTTGGCGTCATCGGGCAAAGCATCCGAATTGGAATCACTGGTGCTCACTGGATTCAAGACGCTTTGCCAATGTTTCTGTCGGTAAACTGAAAAGCGAACTGACTTGAGCTTGTGTTTCAACTCAATGCTTTGCCATTCATGGCTCTCTCTTGCTTGATCTCGATAAAGGTGACCGTTGTCAAAGCGGTAACGAATAAACTCGGGGCTTTCATGGATGCTTTGGAAGACTTTACTTTGCAACTTGAGTTCGAAGCATTCCGTAGAGTCTGGGCATTGGCTGCTGGGCCAGATAAGGGCTTCACTGTTTAATATGTCTCGGCTGATGAGCTGTTCCAGGGTGAACTGCGCTTGCAGGCTTTCTGATTGCGAATCGATTTTATCTTTAAGCAATGAAGCCCGCTGAAGGGCTTGTGTGGCCGCAAACGTAATCAAGGCCAGTATGGCGAGGCTGATCAGGGTTTCGATCAAGGTCAATCCGAGCTGCCTTTTGAAACAGGGGGAGCTGCCGGGAATTGCGATGCTTCTATCAAAACGTTTCATAAGCTGCTAGAACCTGAGGTGCTTTGGCGATAGACACTCTGTTCAGCAAGGAGCCTGTCTTCATGAATGACTTCAATGCGCAAGCGTTGCCAGTTATTTGCGGGTGAAGCGACGGGGATGAGTTTGACCTCCCAATCGATATCCGAAAATGTAATTGGGTAATTGGTTTCGTTGTTGGGCCAGCTGCGGGCTCCTAATTGCAAATCTGCCACGGTGTTATTGCTTAACTGTGCTGCCAAGTGTTGTTGAGTGATTTTATGCTGGCGATGGAGTTGAAATTGCAGGCTGGACAGTGCGAGCACGACGGTGCCAGAGAAAATCGCCAGTGCCACGAGCACCTCGATCATGGACAAGCCTTTTTGACCGCCGCTGCTATTCATTTTATTCACCTGACTCGAGCAGCTCAATATGGCCATGAGCATAGATTCTTAAGCCTTCCTTCGCTTGAATACTTGATTGGGTATCACGATTCGAAGCATCCAAAAGCAGCAGGCTTTTATTGGCTAGCCCGTCACGAAAGACAATTTCAAAGCGATTTGAGGAATCGGAAATCGGGCAGGGGGTACAACGGTTGTTGGCCGAGCCAAACAAACAGACGGTCGAATTCAATTTGAGTTGTTTGTCTGTATTCTGCCATTGCCAGCTGCTTGCCCCATGTCCGGGTACGGCGCTTGGCCCGCTGTCTTTCAAGCGCTGCTGCTGGATACCCTTGCTGTCGCAGCTGAGCCTGATGGTATCCTGCTGGTAAAAAGATTGATCCCGACTGCTGTGCAGCAGTTGTTCCAGCTTCAGCCATTGCTGATTTGATGTGTTGGGTGAATAGCGAAATATCATTAGGCTGCTGGCTAACGCAAGAATTGAAAGCACCAGCATAACTTCCAAAAGGCTCATGCCCACAGCGGTTCGGAGTTTGGATGCGTGTGGCTTGCGGCAACTCATGGTTCAGGCGACCAGGCTGTTGATTTGCATAAGAGGAAGCAAGATGGCCAGCACGATGATAAAAACAAAGCCGCCGACCAAGGTAATCAGCAGGGGCTCCAACAGGGCCAGTGCGAGATCAATTCCCTGATTCAATTCGGACTTTTCTTCTTTTGCCGCTTTATCCAGCATGTCAGCCAGCCGACCACTTTGCTCGCCATTGCTGATAAGCAATAGGCTGTTAGGACTGAACAACTGGCTCTGTTGTAGCAGCTCACTCAGTCGCTTTCCGCTTCTGAGTTGATCTTCCGCCTGGCTTAATATCCCGCGTAATCTTTTGCCCCGAATAAGCTCCGCCGAAGATTTTGCCGCTTCGGCGAGCGGAATGCCGGCTTTGTATAAGACGCTGAGTGTTGCCAGATACCGGCTGGAATCTCGAAGGCGCAACAGTTTGTTCAGTGCCGGAATACGTTCGGCAATGGCCAGCCGCCAGCGGGTATCGGGAAACATCCACCGCTTCACTATCATCATGCCGATTGCGGCGAGAAGAGCATACAGGCCATAGCTGCGAATAACATCACTGAACCCAATCATGAAGCTCGTCAACAACGGTAAATTTTCCTGACCTTGCAATTGCTGAATCAGCTTTGGCAATACCGTGCTGAGCAGTAAGGTAATAATAAACAGAGCCACCGCGCAGAGAATGCTTGGGTATAGGCTGGCCATTCGTATTTTGTGATTTTGTGCTTGCTGATCTTCCAAATGCAGGGCAAGGGAATCCAGCACTTCGCTCAGCTTGCCAGATTTTTCACCAGCTTTAACCTGAGCCAGATAGAGCTCATCAAAACCGCCGTTACTCAATAATAGAGCTTTGCTTAAACTTTGCCCCTCGTCCAGATGGCGAGCAATGTCACTGCAGCAGTGCTTTAGATTTTCAACGGTACTGTGTTTAATAATAGATTGAATGGACTGCTTCACCGGAATTTCAGCTTCACAAAAACTCTGCATCTGGCGGGTGAAGAGCAAAATCTCTTTGGGATTGAGCTGACGGTTCTGCAAACTGAAGCTGTTCCAGCTAAATACTTTGTGCTGTCCAGGCTCAATACTGATGATGGTCAGCCCTTGATCCTTGAGTAGGCTCTGGGCTTGGCTCTCATCTTCGGCGGAAACATTCCCCTTCAGGATTTTTCCTTGGGCATTGATCGCTTGGTAGCAGTAACTGGCCATTGCTGCTATTCGCTGCCTGTCAGATTGTGGACGCGCAGTATTTCTTCATAAGAGGTATCTCCAGCAAGCAATCGATCAATGCAATGACTATGCAGGCTGCTGTTTTGAACCGTATTGAAACGGTTGTTTTCTCCAGAATCACTGCTGTTGTTTTGCTGAATTTTATGAAGCTTTGATTGATTGTTTTTGTCCATAACAATCAATTCAAAGACCGAAACTCGGCCGCTGTAACCGGTTTCGTCGCATTCGCTGCATTGGCCTGTCTCAAAAATTTTCTGGCCAGCCAAAGTGCTGTGGCCCAATTGATGGGCCTGCTCGGGGGTGATGTGGCTTTCCACGCGGCAATGGCTGCAGAGTTTCCTTAACAGGCGTTGCGCGAGAATGGCTTTAATGGCGCTGGCCAATAAAAAGGATTCCTGTTCCAGATCCAGCAGGCGATTGATGGCTTCGTTGGCATTGTTGGTATGGAGCGTACTCAGCACGAGGTGGCCTGTCAGGCTTGCCTGTACGGCAATGTTGGCGGTTTCCGAATCGCGAATTTCCCCAACCATCAAAACATCCGGATCTTGCCTGAGAATGGCACGCAGAGCTTTGGCAAAACCCATATCAATGGCCGGGTTGACGGGTACCTGTCCAATGCCGGCCAGTTCATATTCGATAGGGTCTTCAACCGTGAGAATATTTTTTTCGCTGCTGTGAATATCTTGAAGGGCGGCATAGAGAGTACTGGTTTTTCCTGCGCCGGTTGGGCCGGTGACCAGAATCAAACCGTTGCTCTGTCGAATGGATTTTTTAAATTCTTTTAGTAGCTGTTCGGGCATCCCCAATTGAGCAATGCTCAGTTGCTGCTGGCTCTTGTCCAGAATTCGCATTACCAATCGCTCGCCATGATTAGCAGGGATGGTTGAAATGCGTAAGTCGATGGGTTTGCCTGCGAGATTTACCGTCATACGGCCATCCTGGGGCAGGCGTTGCTCGGCAATATCCAGCTTTGCCAAAACTTTGATGCGCGAACAAAGGCGAGGGGCAAGCTCGCCACTCAGGGTCTGTATTTCCTGAAGAACGCCATCTATACGGAAACGAATTGACAACTGACCTCGAAACGGTTCTACATGAATATCCGAAGCCTTGCGGCGAATTGCCTGACTGAGCATACGGTTGAAGAGTTTGGTAATCGGTGCTTCATCGCCTTCGGCAAGTAACTCAATGTCTTCTTCCCGCCAAAGTTGTTCACTTTCAAAAATACTGTCTTCGAAATCTTCACTTTGAGCCTGATAAAAGTTTTGCAGTTTTTGCTGAAACTCCGGCTCGGAAACGCTCAGCAGTTCGAGCCCATGAGGGAAGCGGCGCTGAATTTCGAGGAGGGCATCCAGAGAGGCGCCTTCGCGCATAATGACTCGGCTGTTGCTCGAATCACTGTGACTGATAAAAAGGCCTTCACGATTGGCGAACTCGAAACTCAGTTTATCCATTACTCACCTTGGCTCTGATTGAACACTGGCAACACAGGAATGATTTCATTGTCCAGCAATGGAATACCGGTTTCCTGCTTGAGCAATTGCTCGGCGCGAATATAACGGTATTTGCGCTGGCTGATATTATTCAACAATTGTTGATCGCGGATAATCGTGGGTCGCAGAAAGACCATAAGATTGCGTTTCGTCTTTTCACTGTTGTCACTGCGGAAGACGCGGCCGAGAAGAGGGATGTCACCGAGAATTGGCACTTTGGAGTTAACCAGTTGCACTCGCTCATCCATCAAACCACCGAGCACAATGGTTTCTCCATCTTCAGCCAGTACGGTGGTATTCAGAGTGCGTTTATTGGTGATCAAATCTGAAGCCTGCAAGCCCGTCAGGGATGACACTTCCTGCTTGATTTTTAATTGGATCGCATTGCCTTCATTGATCTGGGGTTTGACCTCCAGCTTGATACCGACTTCCTTACGGTTGATTGTTTGGAACGGGTTGCTGTTATTGCTGCCGGTGGTGGAGCCCGTGATAAAAGGCACTTCCTGACCGACTAAAATAGCTGCGTCTTCATTGTCAGTAACCAACAGGCTGGGTGTCGAGAGAATATTAGAATCCTTATTTTCCGCCAGAGCGTTGATAAGAACCGCAAAACTTAAACCGTTACTGCGCAACCGTCCGCCAGCCAAGTTTAGACCATTGGCCTGGGCAAGAGTGTTATTTAGCAAGGTGTTGTCGTTAGTGGCGAGTGCGCCGGCCAGGGCTGCCGCATTCAAGCTGCCAACAGTACTGCTTAAGCCACCGCCAATTTGTCCGTCTTTACCTAACAGCCACTGTACGCCAAGTTCTTTGGCGAGGGTATCCGAGAGCTCCACGATAATCGCTTCAATCAGTACCTGGGCGCGACGGATGTCCAATTGTTTAATCAAGGCCTTGGCGTCAGCAACGGCCTGTTGGGTGCCGGTTAAAATCAAGGCGTTGATTTCTTCATCGATCTCCACGTTCAGGGCTTTGTCATTGGAAGCTTCCTGTTTACCCGCAATGCCTTGTTTGGGCTGTTCAATGCCGAGCAAAATCTTTTGCAGGTTTTTGGCATTGGCGTATTGCAGATACACCACCTGGTGGCGTTCCTGTTGGGCATTGCCTTTGTCCAGTTCGCGCAAGATCTTTCTCAAGCGGAGTCTTTCGCGACTGGGGCCTCGCAATAGAACGCTGTTGCTGTTTTGATCATAGGCAATGGCGACGTTGTTACTGGCTCTCTGATCACCATTGGCTTTGAGCAGGGCGCTCAGCAATTGCGCCATGCTGGCGGCGGAACTGTTTTTCAGGGGTACGGCTTCAAGATCTTGCTGGCCTTGTTGATCGACATTTCTGGCAATCTTGAGCAGGCGTTGAATGTTGGCTGAGCGGTCGGTAATGATCAGGGTGTTGCTGGGCTCGTAAGCGTTGATAACACCGATGCGACCGTCCACCAATGGGCGTAAGGTATTCAGTAAGCTCTTGGCGGCGACATTCTCAAGATGGATAACGCGGGTAATAATCGCGTCACTGGCTTCGGTGTCTTCGCCGGTTGATACCAGGCCGCCTTCCAGTTTCGCCTGGGGTGCCAGTACCACTTTTAAAATATTATCGCCTTGCAAAACTGCCATATAACCATGGGCTTGTAACTGACTGAGGAAAATTTCATAGACCTCGTCGGCGCTCAGGGATTTGCGGCTGTTGATGTTAACTTTGCCCTTAACGCGAGGGTCTATGACAATGGTTCGCCCGGTAATTTTACCCACAGAGGTGATAAATTCTCGCATCTCCACATCGTTCATGGTGAATTCGAAGCGCTCGATGTCTGACGACTGGGCTTGGGCAAACTGACAGCCAATCAGCAAGGTCAGACCAAATATTAAACCAAGTGACGCTCGACGGGGTGACTGGCCATTTTTTATCATTGTTATTTCCATTGTCGGTATTTTTTCGCCTTGTGTGATAGAAGGCGATTAAAAAAGCAAAGTAAGTTGACGATTCAAACCGTCGCGTTTCAATTGCAGCTCCATTTTGCCTTTGCTTAACAAGCCTGGAACGGAACTCAAACCAAGGTTCGCTATAGGAATATCATTAACGTGGGTCAATTGATCTCCACGTTCCAATCCCGCTTGCTCAAACAGGGCTGTTGATGTGCTGGGCATCAGACTCAAACTTTTAAGCTCACCGTTTTCATAGTTTGCCTGGGCCTGTATATGATCAGCGATGGAATCCGTTTCGTGCAAAATAATATTGCGTAACTGTGGTAGTTTTATGACCTGGGCGGCATTCTTTTGCTCAGCAATTTCCCGGCCGTTCAAGCCGAGTTGTTTTTCTCCCCAGGGGCCCGTTAAGGTTATGCTGTCGGTATGAATCGCACTGATCAATATGTTTTTCTGCTGGGGCAGGGAATCGTGTTGAGCCAGTACCAATTGTTCATCGTGCCAGCGAACAATCGCAAAGGACTGTTTCCCATTACTGCGAATTAAACCCACCAGTTCAACATCTTCCAAATCCTGCCAGGCCTGGGCCTGTTTATCCAAAATGGTTTCTGTTTTTTGATTTACTGTGCTGCTTTGCTCGAGCTTTGCGGCGGCGCTTATTGTCGCAGGTTTGGCGGCCAGAGTAGCTTCGTTCGGTTGGGCGGTTTCCTGCTGTTGCCAGTGCCAGGCGCTTAAGCCTATTGCCAGAGTCGCCAGCACAACACTGGTCCACTCAAACATCGCACGCCGGTTAACCCCCAGTGGAAGTCTGGCGTAAAGCTGATAAAACATTGAGCGAAATGCTGCCATGCCGGTATTTGCTTTTATGCTGGTTGGTGGCTTGGAAATTCTGGCTTGATTACAAACAATCTTTGGCAATCAAGGGTTTAACAGTGTAATTGCTGCTAGCGTACCATAATATTACCTGAGATTACCGCTTGTAAGCATGGCTATTTTTGGCAATGGGAGCTGGGAATTGTTGGCGCTGAAGGGAAGGGGCCGCACTGTTGTCAGCGTCGGCCCCGGGACCAAAAGAAGTGATCAAGTTTTATTCAGCTTGTTTAAATCACACCGTAAGCAATCATGGCGTTAGCGACCTTGTTGAAACCGGCAATATTTGCGCCGCGAACGTAGTCGATGTAATCGTCACCGGGATCTTGACCAAATTCGAGACAGTTATCGTGAATCGTCTGCATGATGTTTCGAAGCTGGCGATTGAGATTGGTTTCGTCCCAGGAGATCCGTGCCGAGTTCTGGCTCATTTCCAAACCCGATACAGCAACGCCGCCGGCATTGGCTGCCTTACTCGGTGCATACATGATGCGCGCTTTCTGGAAGACTTCAACACCACCTGCGGTGGTAGGCATGTTGGCACCTTCAGAGACTGCAATACAGCCGTTTTTAACTAATGCCAGTGCATCTTCTTCATGCAGTTCATTTTGTGTTGCGCAGGGAAATGCCAAATCACAAGGCACATGCCAGGGGCGTTCGCCGGCATGAAAGCTGGCTTGGGGATACTCGCTAACGTATTCCGAAATTCTGCCGCGTTTTACATTCTTCAAATCCAGAACGTAAGCGAGTTTGTCTTCATCAATGCCCTCGGGGTCGTGAATGAATCCGGAAGAATCCGACAGGGTGACAACTTTTGCTCCCAGTTCAATCAGCTTTTTACTGGCATAGGTGGCAACGTTACCCGAACCGGATACCACGGCCGTTTTGCCTTCGATGGATTGACTGCGAACCTTGAGCATATCTTCAAGCATGTAAACCGCGCCAAAGCCCGTTGCTTCGGTACGAACCAGGCTGCCGCCGTATTCGAGACCTTTGCCCGTCAGAATACCGGTAAACTCATTGGTCAGGCGTTTATGCTGACCAAACATATAGCCAATTTCCCGGGCACCGACGCCAATGTCTCCGGCGGGTACGTCAGTGTCGGCGCCAATGTGGCGGAACAGCTGGGTCATAAAGGCCTGACAGAAACGCATCACTTCGCGATCTGATTTCCCCTTGGGGTTAAAATCGGAGCCCCCCTTACCGCCGCCCATCGGCAGACCGGTTAAGCTGTTTTTAAAAGTCTGTTCAAAGGCCAGAAACTTTAGAGTGGAGAGGGTAACGTCATGATGAAAACGCAATCCGCCTTTGTAGGGCCCGATGGCGTTGTTGCACTGCACCCGGTAGCCCCGGTTGACTCGCACATTACCGCTGTCATCTTCCCAACACACACGAAAGCTGACAATACGGTCGGGTTCTGTCATACGTTCCAGAACACGGGCTTCTTTATAAATAGGTTTGTCTTGAATGTAGGGAATAATGGTTTCGGCGACTTCATGCACCGCTTGGTGGAAATCAGATTCGCCTGGGTTTCGGCGCACCAGACCCTGCATAAAATCATCGATCTCACTTTGAACGGCACTAGAGTGTTGCGTCATAGGTGGCTCCTTAGGGTAGCTCGTTTTTACTCTTTATTTTGCCTAGCTGGAGCGATGCATTGACTAGGGCATTGCATATCATCCAGGATAGTTTGTAGTCAAAGCTCTGCTGACATTGCCAGAGTTGGCCATGCAAGAAAAGATGGGTGTTGCTTTAGGCGACAGCTTTGCCTACTCGTGACGTGCAAATGTCTCATAACGCTAATGAGACGCGTTAAGTTGGCGCCTAAATCCCTCAGTTTTCCCTGTCACAGTGCCTTATGCTATGTTTACGGCGCCGATGTGCCATACTTAAGGGTGTGCAATTGTAAGAAATTACTTTAAGTTGCATCTCTAAGGACATAATTGTTAAGGTTGACATCAAATAGGTACAGGAATTGGGTCGTAAACTTGGGCGACTCATGTCATTCGCAATGAGGCCAGCTATGGAGTTGACGCTAACCGTTCAGAAAGCCCCCCACGGGGCCGAGCATATGCTCGGCAAGTCCTTTCGATTCTGGGCGTCGGGTTGCCGCTTTGGTCGCGGTGCCAGCAACGATATCGTGCTGGTCGATCCTCAACGTTATGTTTCTTCAAATCACGCGGTGATTACCTACGAGAACGGGCAATTTACCGTTATCGATCAATCGGCCAACGGTCTGTTCATTGATGGTTCGCCAACCTCTCTGGGTGTCGGTCGTCGACACGTGATTAATAATGGTGAAATGCTGGGTGCCGGTGAGTATCTGCTTAAAGTCAGTTTAAGTGCACAGCCGAGCAGCTCCCAAGCTCAATCCAATGTTGTCAGTATTGCCAACGAGGGTATTTCCGTGCCAGCCATTCCAGGTGTGGCCGCTCAGACTCCCAATCACCCCCCTCAGGTAAGGGATTGTAATTCCAGCGAAGACCCAGTCCAATTAGCATTACAACTCGGCCTTGAAGGAATGAGCGATGAACAGCTCAATGGCATTTCAGACGAGATTTGTGATGTGGTTAAACGCTGTGTAGAAGGCGTTATGGTGATATTGGCTAATCGCAGGAATATGAAAAGCCAGCTCCATATGGAAATGACGCAAATTCAACCAGCCAATAACAATGCTTTGAAGTTTTCAGTATCGGCTGATGAAGCCTTGGAAACGATGTTTGCAAAATCCGGGGAAGGTTATATGGCCCCGGCGAACAGTATTAAAGAGGCTTTCCAGGATATCGCTGATCATCAGGTTGCAATGATGGCCGCAATGATGCAGGCTTCGCAACAAATGATGATGCGCTTTCATCCGGATCAGTTGGAAAGTGAATTCGCCCAAATGGGGAGTTCCAAAGGCTTATTCTCTGGCAAACAGAAGCCTTGGGATCTGTATAAAGAATATTATAAACAGATGGTTGGCGCACAGCGCAGTTCTGTAAATGACCAGTTTATTGAAGACTTTGCGGCCGCTTATGAACAGCAGCTTCAACTCATCAATATGGATCGCAAGCAGGGCAACACTGTGAATTAGTGCTCGTATCAGGCTAGCCGCCATCAAATTGGTCGCACATGGTGTGCACCGGGGTTAGTCGAGATACTACTGTGAGCAAAAAGAAGCAACCTCTAACGGGTGGAGACGTTCTGCCTGGCAGTGGCAAATCCCTGCGGGATGCAGGTAATGCCGAATCCGACGACAAAACCGTTATCCAATCGGTTGCGCGTCCTTCCGCGCAAAACTCTCAACAGAAACCCGAAGACGATTCTTCCGATAAGACGCAATTCGCTTCGACGTCCGCACCTCAAGCCGTTACGCCCGATGACGGCAGTGATAAAACCGTGCTGCTGGGCAGCGCGGAAATAGATGATCCCAAAGCGTCCGACAAAACTCAGTTTATTCATCCGGCCGATACCGGTGATGACCGTACTGTCATGCTCGGTGGTTCGGTAAACGCTACCGAATTATTGCACGACAGCGCCACTCAATTGCAAGGTGAAAACGTTACTGTTGCAGGCGCCTTGTCGCCGGAACAATTACAAACCGGCCAACTCGATGAAGAGGGCCGTACCGTTATTAAAGACCGGTTTGTGCTGGAATCCCTGCTGGGCTCCGGGGGCATGGGCGCGGTTTATAAAGCAAAAGATTTACGTAAGGTTGAGGCAAAAGATCGCGACCCCTGGGTAGCGGTTAAAGTTCTCAACGAGAATTTTAAAAATCACCCCTCTGCGTTTATTTCCCTACAGCGTGAAGCGCGCAAATCGCAAACGCTGGCACATCCAAATATTGTTCAGGTTTTCGATTTCGACCGCGATGGTGACATGGTCTACATGACCATGGAGTTACTGTCGGGGGCCTCTCTGGAAGAGGTCATTAAACTCAACCCGGAAGGTTTGCCGCTTGAGCAAATTTTGCCGTTGACCCGCCAGATGGGTGAAGCATTGGCACATGCACATCGCCACAGAATCACCCACGCGGATTTTAAGCCGGGTAATGTTTTTCTTTGTGATGGTGATGTTGCCAAGGTTATTGATTTTGGTATTGCCCGAGCGGTTTCGAGTGTCGAAACTGACCAGCGTGATGATAAAACCGTTTTTGATCCGAACAGTTTGGGCGCCTTAACGCCAGCCTACGCCAGTTTGGAAATGTTGCTGGGCGAAGAGCCGCTGCCGAGTTGCGATGTGTACGCACTGGGTTGCATTGTTTATGAATTGCTGAGTGGCAAACATCCATTCGGCAAAAAACCTGCTGATCAAGTTGCCATCGAGCGCATGAAGCCCAAGCGCTTGCCGCAGCTTAATCGTCGTCAGTGGAAAGCACTGCGTCGCAGCTTGGCATTAAAGCGGGTGAATCGCTTTACTACTGTTGATGAATTTCTGAATGAATTTGTCCCCATTGTTAACCCCTGGCGCAGGCCGGTTGCTTTAGCGGCTGTTGCCGCGTCTTTGTTGTTGGCGTTTGCGGGCTATCGCGCCTATCAATCCCAGGAAAAAGAAAAACAGCTGGAGATTGAAAAGCAGGCTCTGGCGGCTCGTCAGGCTGAGCAGCAACGGGAAATGGCAACCCAGAGACAAGTGCAGGAATTTGGCACAAAACTGTCCAGCGATTTCGGCACTCTTACGGAAGAAGCGGGTGAGCTTCAGGAGCTGCTGGATCAACGCAATTTAAGTTTTGACACCGGTGCCCTCTGGCAACGCCAGACAGCGGTGATTATGGATGAGTTGCTGGAGGTTTACGAAAGCGATGAATGGAAAGTGGATGCCGGAAAACATCCGTTGGCAGCCCGCGATGATTTTCAGCAGATGCTCAATGATCAGGATTTAAAACGTCAACAAGCTAAGCAGACCCTGGCCAACTGGGCTCGGACCTATAACTTCACCCTCAGTGATGCTTATCTGGCGGGTGCTATTGATGCCGCCGATGAAAACCGTTTTTCCGAAGCTCAGCGCTTGTCCCAAAGGGCACGTGAGCTAAACCCGAACTCTGTACAGCTGTCCCAAGTCGATGGCCACATTGAACGACAGATCTCTGCGTATCAGGCTGAACAAGAACGTTTGGCCCAGGCTCGGGAAGCTGCTCGCCTGGCGGCCGAGCGCCAACGTTTACGAGATGCTTTTGAAGTTGAAGTGGCAAGCCTTAGAGAAACCGTTCAACAATGCCAATCCGGTCTGTTGCGCGAAGGCCGTGGTGGTGTATTTAAATTGGACCTTGAGCGCTTGGCTGGCGAGTTTACCCGCGTGGCCAATCGTTACCCGGTGTTCCAAAACGAAATCCAGCAGTTGCAGCAGAACTCGATGTCTGACATCTCCAGCTGCATTCGCGTTTATGGTTACGGTAAAACCCAGGATGCCAAAGATAAAGCGCTCCTGGCCAGCCAACTTTTTCCGACTTCAGCAGTATTGTTTGAGTCGATGGAGATTTATCCCTGGAACAGCTGTAAAACCTCATTTGCAGGAAGAGGGCAGCGTTATAGTTGCCGCGATCGATTCTTGGAAAACGATGAATTTCGTGGGCCGGAGTTACTGGTGATACCAAACAGCCCGGGTGAGCAGGCTTACGCCATCAGCAAATACGAAATCAGCGAATCCGAATTTAATGATTTCTGTGCCCAGAGTCAGCTTTGTTCTCCGAGCAGTAATTCAGGCAATATTCCGGTAACCGGTCGTTCGATTGATCTGTTTAGAAGCTACGCCCAGTGGCTCAGTTCAGAAACCGGCTTTGAATATCAATTGCCCAGTTACAAACAATGGTACAAAGCCGCGGCGGCCAATCAGTCACCTCTCGATTCCGGTCGAAATTGCACCCTCAATTCACGGGGGATTCGTAAAGGTGACAGCCTCTTGCCGGTTGATATGGGTGCCGGTAACCGTTGGGGCATGGTGAACCATGTTGGGAATGCCCAGGAGGTGGTGCTCCATCCTGACGGCCTGAGAGCTGCTGGCGGCTCCCATGCGGTGGCAATGGAATCTTGCAATCTGGATTCTTTAAACCCGATCTCAACAGGCGGTGACGCCCGTTCCGGATTCCGGGTTGTGAAGCTGCTGCCATGAATTCGCTGACAAAAATGTGCTCTGTTTTTTCCCGCTTGTCATTGTGGAGTGTCTCCACAGTTGCTTGTTTTCTGTTGCCTGTACATTCCGCATTGGCAAAAAACATCGATGTTCAGTTGTTTGGCGAGCACTATACGCTTTTATTGCCTGAATATATGGATGATGAGGACAGCCGAAAGGAGCTGTTCAGCAAAGCCGATGCCCAGGGTAATAATCTGCTGGTGCAATTCGATGAAGCTTGGTGGCAAACCCAGGCCATGCAGCTGCAGAAAGCACTGAATGATCAGGAACAAAGTTTTCTTTCCGGCCCTCGCTATGCACCTGAAGCCTTGACTCCCTTGGCGCGTTATCTGCGCCTGTTGATGCCGGAGTTGGACATTGGCGCTCCCATCAGTATCGAAGATGTTTCTCTGAATGAAATTCAATACGGCGCTTTATTTAATTTGTTGTATGAGCTCCGTGAAAATCAGGACAACGCCAGCCCGGAAGCGTATCTGACCTCGATCAACTTTCAACCGCGTGAGTTGATCAAGAGAAATCTTTCTCGCCTGTCTGGGCGCAACTTCACGTGTCTTTATCAGATAGATGATGAGTTGCAGATCAGCTTGAGAGCCAACTGGGTAAATTGCCTCGATGAAGCACGACCTCAGTTGTTATGGGTTAACCAAGTCAATATTAATTATGACGAAGCGTCCACAGGATTTGATGTTGAGAAGAGCAATATCAGCAACTTTGTTAGTCAGCAAAGTGAAGGAAAAACCCAGTACCAGAACGACGGGCGCGAGGGTTTTGACCCATTCGATCTGGCGTTGGTCGCTATTGAGTTGAATCGTGCCTTTGTATCTTCCAGTGCCGGGCAGCGTTATACCGCTGAAGACAATCAATTGATTGCCGCATCTCTTGAGCAGTTGCGCCAGCAACATGCCATGAGTTTTTCTGACTTGCGTGATATCTCAGAGAGCCTGCAAGACTTCATTCGTGCCCAAGGTTATTTACTGGCAAAAGTATACATCCCCCAGCAGGATTTTCGTGCCGCGGATGGTGTTGTCGAGCTCGCGGTTGCCAGCGGTATTTTGTCCGAGATTCACTTCCGGAACATTGAAGAAACTGATTATAAAGAAGACGTGCTGATTCCAGCCTTCCAGAATTACCTGATGCAGCCGGTGAGCAGCGATTTGTCTTCTGCCTATTTTCGAATTAACGATATTCCAGGCTTGAGTGTGCAGGCAGGCTTTTTTGAGCCCGGGGAAGAAAACGGTCAGACTCGATTGAATCTTGGCCTTGAAGAAGAGGATTGGCAGCTACAGGTGCGCTCGGATAATTATGGCTCCGAAGCGACAGGCGAATATCGAGTACTTGCAGGACTGGATTGGTATAACCTGACCGGACACGGCGATTCAATAAATATCGGTTTATTGCAGGCTTCGTCTCCAAGCAATACCAGTTATGGTTTTGCGAAATATCGTTACCCGTTCTGGGGCTTGAAAGCCGATGTGTCTGTGTCCTATGAGCAAACACAATACGAAGCTATAGGTGGGCAGGGTGCTAATACGGCTTTGTCTCAAGGTGATTTGAGCACGGCCAGCCTCGCGTTTGACTATCGTTGGCTCAGATCCAAGGATTTGAATCTGAGCATATCCCTTGCTGCCATCAAGAAAACATCCGATACCACCGTCACTTTGCAGTTGGGTGATAAATCCGTCGTCGACGGTTTGGAAACCGAGGTAAAAGGGGCCCAGTTTGATATCCGTTTTGACTACTTGATGTCTTCTTTGCGCGCCCTGACGGATTGGCGTTTGAGCTATTTTTCGGGAAATCAGACCGATATTAATCAAGGCGTCACCGAAAAAGATTACGACAAGATCAGTTTGAACAGCGACACCCTATTTTTGCTACCCGTAAATTTGTTTGGTCAGCCCTTACGTTTGAATGCCAAGTTTCAAGCCATTCACTCTTCAGAGTTATTGCCAACCTTTGAGCGCCAGCCACTGGGTGGCCCTTATGCGGTCAAAGCCTTCAAAACGGCTGACTTTACGGGCGATAAAACCGTTTACGGCAATCTGCAGTTATTGAGCAATGTCAGTTCACTGTTTGGCAGCTTGGGGGAAGACCACGATTTGTCGGTGGCTTTGTTTGCTGAAGCTTCCTATGGCGAACTGAATGCATTGAATAATCAAACCGACAGCTGGGCACGCTTTCAAGCTTACGGTGCTGCTTTGTTTTACAGTTGGAGGGAAGATTTGCGTATTGAGCTGAGCATGAGCTTTTCTGGCAGCAAAGACAGCAGTGCCGATTTTGCCGACATTATTTCAGAACCCGAAGAATCCATTTACATCAGCATGAGCTATCGCTACTAGAGCATTGGGATTAGACAGGATGACTAATATGAATCATACAAGAAAATGTTTCAGTCGAGTCGCTGCTACCACAAAGGGGCCTCGACGCACCCTTGCGCTGGCGGTGGGCCTGGCCCAGTTTTTTATGTTGTCCAGTACGCCTCTTCAGGTGATGGCCGCACCAACAGGTGGTCGTGTTGTTCAGGGTGAAGGATTTATTACCCAAGGTCAGAATGTCACCAATGTTCATCAAAATACCGATTTAATGACGGTTCAGTGGGACAGTTTCGATCTGAATCAGCAGGAAATTGTTAACTTCTTACAGCCTGGTAGTCATGCCTGGGTATTGAACCACATTCTTCAAAATGGGCCGAGCCATATTGATGGCCGCATTAATGCCAATGGTAATGTGTTATTGATTAACCCTCGCGGCATGATTTTTGGTGACAATGCGCTCATCAATGCGGGCAGTTTTACAGCCAGTAGCTTGTGGTTGGATAAAGACGATTTCCTGAATGGCGATTTCTATTTCAAAGACATTGATTCGAGCCACGGCCGAATCGTTAATCACGGTGTAATCGCTGCCGCTACCGGTGGCTTTATTAACCTGATTGGCGAATCGGTTTCCAACGAAGGCTTGCTGAGCGCCAATATGGGTTACGTCTCTGTGGCGGCGGGTAGCGAAGTTTTTCTGAGTTTCGACGATAACAATTTCTTGGGTGTAAAAGTTCAGAAAGCAGTTGTTAACAATGATCCGGGTCTACAAGCCGCAATTGAAAACAAGGGTAAAATCGAAGCTGGCACCGGCAAGGTCATGATGAACGCTCAGTCGGCTCGGGATCTGTTCAGTCAGGCCGTCAACCACAGTGGTGTTATCGAAGCGAGCGGTTTCGGTGGGGCAGCTGTTGATATTCAGGCCAATGGTGCGGTCAACATTGAAGGTGATATTAACGCCAGCGCTGGCGAGCAGGGCGGGCGTATCAATATTGATGCGGATGCCATTGAGCTGGCCGGGAAGTTGAGTGCGAACGGTGATCGAGGCGGACAGGTTCACCTCAAAGCTGAACACATTGGTTTAGCGGCTACGGCCTCGATTGATGTCAGCGGGCGTTTCGGCGGCGGTCAGGCTTTGATTGGCGGTGCCTATCAGGGCGGCGATCCAAACTTTCGAAATGCGCAAACCTTATATATGGCCGAGGGTGCCACTATCTATGCCAATGCCATTGATAATGGCAATGGTGGAGAGGTCATTCTCTGGTCCGATGTGCATACGCACTTTTACGGCAATGTATTTGCTCGTGGTGGGCGTCTAGCCGGCAATGGTGGTTTTGTTGAAACTTCCGGTAAGAAATATATTTCTCTGGGTGGTTTTGTAAACACCCTGGCTCCGAATGGGGATGCAGGGACCTGGCTGGTCGATCCTGATGATATGACCATTGATGATTCCGGCAGTGGCCCCAACAATCTTACGGTTGCGCAGTTGCTTACCAATCTTCAGGGAGGTAATTTTCAAATCTCCACTTCAGGAGCGGGCAGTGATGCCGGAAATATTTCGATACTCAGTGCGATAGACTTCAGTGGAGAGGCAGCGACTGCTGGTAACAGCCTGACGCTGCTTGCTGACAATAATATTGTTATCGATGCATCGGTCAACTTGTTAGGTGATCTTATTCTCGACGCTCAAAGTGCGATCCAGATAAATCAAAACATCACCACGGCGGGTAATTTATCCCTGACGATGGCCTCCTACGCTCTCGATCCGGCCGCGGTGCTCAGCGTGACTTCGGGCCTGGCATTTAATTATCGCAGTGGTGATCAAAGCCTGGATTTAAGCACGTTGGCGACAGAGCTAACGAATGTTACTGCCGGAACGTATACCTTTGATCTGGGCAGTGGCGGTACTGACGTTTTAAGCGGTACCACTGGCGATGACAGCTTTACCATTAACGGTGCGAACAGTGTTCAAGCAAGCGTGGGTGGTAAATCCGTTCGCTTTGATGGTTTGGATCAGCTCGATGGCGGCACAGGAAATGACACAATTAATTTGGCGAGTTCGGGCGCGACTATCAATGCCGCTGGTTATACAAGCCAAGGAATTGCAGTAAGTAATGTGCTCGAAACGACGGCTACCGGTGTGCTAACTGCTACGGCAAATGCCGAGGTTTTCCAGGTAAACAGCGATGGCTCTATCGGACTAAACAGTACTAAGTTTTTTGGTGTCGCAACGTTAAATGGTGGAGAAGCGGTAGATAATAGCGATCAAGACCGCATCGTTGGCGATATAAACAGCTTCCAGATTACCGGTAATGAATCCACTGTCACTACCACGAGCGCAACAAGTTTCACAACTAATAATGTCGAGTTATTGGAAAGCAACAATAACACGGCGGACTTGACCGGCGAAAACGCCGTGAATGATCAGTTTGTCGTTCAAGGTGATCGACAGATCAGCGCACAGGGTATGAGTTTCTCTGGCTTGGATCAGCTGGCTGGACAGGCTGAAGATACCCTAGGTGCAGGCGGCTTCGGTGCTTCATTAACAGCAAGTGGATTTACAACGCAAAATGTTGAAGTAAATGGGGTTGCGTCTGTTGAGAATACAGGGGCGTTGACTGCAACAGCAACACCAGAAGTTTTTCAAATCAATAATAGTGATGGTTCAATTTTAGTTAATAGCATCAGTTTCGCGGGTGTCACAACGTTAGATGGTGGAGAGGCGGTAGATAATAGCGATCAAGATCGCATCGTTGGTGATATAAACAGCTTCCAGATTACTGGTAACGAATCCACTGTCGTTACCACGAGCGCAACAAGTTTCACAACTAATAATGTCGAGTTATTGGAAAGCGGCAATAACACGGCGGACCTGACCGGCGAAAACGCCGTGAATGATCAGTTTGTCGTTCAAGGTGATCGACAGATCAGCGCACAGGGTATGAGTTTCTCTGGTTTGGATCAGCTGACTGGACAGGCTGAAGATACCTTAGGTGCAGGCGGCTTCGGTGCTTCATTAACAGCAAGTGGATTTACATCGCAAAATGTTGCAGTAAATGGGGTTGCATCTGTTGAAAATACGGGGGCGCTGACTGCAACAGCAACACCAGAAGTTTTTCAAATCAATAATGATGGTTCAATTTCAGTTAGTAGCATCAGTTTTGCGGGTGTCACAACGTTAGATGGTGGAGAAGCGGTAGATAATAGTGATCAAGACCGCATCGTTGGCGATATAAACAGCTTCCAGATTACTGGTAACGAATCCACTGTCGTTACCACGAGCACAACAAGTTTCACAACTAATAATGTCGAGTTATTGGAAAGCAGCAATAACACGGCGGACTTGACCGGCGAAAACGCCGTGAATGATCAGTTGGTCGTTCAAGGTGATCGACAGATCAGCGCACAGGGTATGAGCTTCTCTGGCTTGGATCAGTTGAGCGCCCAAGCTGAAGATACATTTAGTGCAGGAAATCTTGGGGTAACTCTGCAGCCTACGGGATTTATGTCGCAAAATGTTGTTGTGAGTGGTGTAACGAGCATAAGCAGTACAGGAGCACTAATTGGTCAGAGTACAGCAGAAAACTTTACTAGTAATTCGGCTGGAAATGTCGCTGTTTCAGGACTTAACTTTTCGGGTGTTAGTTCAGTTGCTGGTGCTGGCGGAGGTGATTCGGTAAGCCTCAATAACGCAAGCGCGAATTTAAACGCTACAGGATTTAACAGTAATTCGATTGATTTTAGTGGGATTGCACGTGCACTTGATACCGGTGAGCTGACAGCAACAACAGATCCGGAAGTTTTTCAAATTAACCCCGATGGGTCTATTACCGTAAGTGGGATTAGTTTTTCGGGTGTTACGATTTTGGATGGTGGTGAAGCTGGTGATGATAGTGATGAAGATCGTATTGTCGGAAACGTGAACAGTTTTCAAATTTCTGGAAATGAATCGGCCGTCGTAACAACAGGTGCAAGCAGTTTTACCGCCAATAATGTTGAATTGTTGGAAAGCAGTAACAACGCTGCTGACTTGCTCGGGCAGAGCGGAGTTAATGATCAGTTTGTCGTTCAAGGTGATCGACAGATCAGCGCTCAGGGTATGAGCTTCTCTGGCTTGGATCAGTTGAGCGCCCAAGCTGAAGATACATTTAGTGCAGGAAATCTTGGGGTAACTCTGCAGCCTACGGGATTTATGTCGCAAAATGTTGTTGTGAGTGGTGTAACGAGCGTAAGCAGTACAGGAGCACTAGTCGGTCAGAGTACAGCAGAAAGTTTTACTAGTAATTCGGCGGGAAATGTCGCTGTTTCAGGGCTTAACTTTTCGGGTGTTAGTTCAGTTGCTGGTGCTGGCGGAGGTGATTCGGTAAGCCTCAATAACGCAAACGCGAATTTAAACGCTACAGGGTTTAATAGTAATTCGATTGATTTTAGTGGGATTGCACGTGCACTTGATACCGGTGAGCTGACAGCAACAACAGATCCGGAAGTTTTTCAAATTAACCCCGATGGATCTATTACCGTAAGTGGAATTAGTTTTTCGGGTGTTACGATTTTGGATGGTGGTGAAGCTGGTGATGATAGTGATGAGGATCGTATTGTCGGAGGCGTGAACAGTTTTCAAATTTCTGGAAATGAATCGGCCGTCGTAACAACAGGTGCAAGCAGTTTTACCGCCAATAATGTTGAATTGTTGGAAAGCAGTAACAACGCTGCTGACTTGCTCGGGCAGAGCGGAGTTAATGATCAGTTTGTCGTTCAAGGTGATCGACAAATCAGCGCTCAAAGCATGCGTTTTTCCGGCTTGGACCAGCTTACTGTACAGGCTGAGGATACAATCAATGCGGGTAACTTTGGTGTAACCCTGTCGCCAGGTGGCTTTACCTCGCAAAATGTTGCAGTGAGTGGCGCCTCGACTGTAAGCAATACTGGGGCATTAACGGGGAGTGCGTCAAATGAAAGCTTTAACGCGACTTCTGCAAACAGTGTTTCGACAGTTGGAATCGATTTTAGCAATGTTACATCCGTTACGGGTGGCGACGGCTCAGACTCTGTCGATATTTCTAACGCGGATGCCGTAATTACTGCTACAGGATTCGATAGCCGTGGCATAAGCTTCTCCGATGTAGATGCCGTAAATAATACGGACGTATTGACCGGTAGCATGTCCAATGAGACATTCAGAGCGACTGCAGACAATGAAATAACCATCGACATTGCCAGTAGTGATGTTCGTTTTGTTGGTGTGAATTCAGTATCTGGCGGCGGTGGCAATGACTCCGTCGACTTGAACAACAATAACGCATCGTTAATCAGTGGCGGTTTTAACGGCCGGTCCATTAATTTTAGTGATATCGATTCGGTTCAGAATGTTCCGATGCTGACTGGTACATCGAGTGATGAAGACTTCGACTTGTCTACGGAAAATACGGTAACCGTATCGAGCACTACCTTTTCCGGCGTCAATGCCGTAGTCGGTGGTAGTGGCAATGATACCGTTAATGGCAGCAATGGGAATGAGAGTTTTGATGCTACGGGTTCAGAGCGTGTCGTTGTGTCGGGTATCGATTTCACAGATATTGAAGCGGTAACTGGCGGCGGTGGCAATGATTCCGTCAACTTGAACAACAATAACGCATCGTTAATCAGTGGCGGTTTTAACGGCCGGTCCATTAACTTTAGTGATGTCGATTCAGTTCAGAATGTTCCGATGCTGACTGGTACGTCGAGTGATGATGACTTCGACTTGTCTACGGCAAATACGGTAACCGTATCGAGCACTACCTTTTCAGGCGTTAATACCGTGATCGGTGGTGATGGCAATGATACCGTTAACGGCAGCAATGGGAATGAGAGTTTTGATGCTGCGGATTCAGAACGTGTCGTTGTATCGGGTATCGATTTCACGGATATTGAAGCGGTAACTGGCGGCGGTGGCAATGACTCCGTCAACTTGAACAACAATAACGCATCGTTAATCAGTGGCGGTTTTAACGGCCGGTCCATTAACTTTAGTGATGTCGATTCGGTTCAGAATGTTCCGATGCTGACTGGTACATCGAGTGATGATGACTTCGGCTTATCTACGGCAAATACGGTAACCGTATCAAGCACTACCTTTTCAGGCGTCAATACCGTGGTCGGCGGTGATGGCAATGATACCGTCAATGGCAGTAATGCGGATGAGAGTTTTGATGCTACGGGTTCAGAGCGTGTCGTTGTGTCGGGTATCGATTTCACGGATATTGAAGCGGTAACTGGAGGCGGTGGCAATGACACTGTCAACTTGAACAACAATAACGCATCGTTAATCAGCGGTGGTTTTAGCGGCCGCTCCATTAACTTTAGTGATATAGATGCGGTTCAGAATGTTCCGATGCTGACTGGTACATCGAGTGATGATGACTTCGACTTGTCTACGGCAAATACGGTAACCGTATCGAGCACTACCTTTTCAGGCGTTAATACCGTGATCGGTGGTGATGGCAATGATACCGTTAACGGCAGCAATGGGAATGAGAGTTTTGATGCTGCGGATTCAGAACGTGTCGTTGTATCGGGTATCGATTTCACGGATATTGAAGCGGTAACTGGCGGCGGTGGCAATGACTCCGTCAACTTGAACAACAATAACGCATCGTTAATCAGTGGCGGTTTTAACGGCCGGTCCATTAACTTTAGTGATGTCGATTCGGTTCAGAATGTTCCGATGCTGACTGGTACATCGAGTGATGATGACTTCGGCTTATCTACGGCAAATACGGTAACCGTATCAAGCACTACCTTTTCAGGCGTCAATACCGTGGTCGGCGGTGATGGCAATGATACCGTCAATGGCAGTAATGCGGATGAGAGTTTTGATGCTACGGGTTCAGAGCGTGTCGTTGTGTCGGGTATCGATTTCACGGATATTGAAGCGGTAACTGGCGGCGGTGGCAATGACACTGTCAACTTGAACAACAATAACGCATCGTTAATCAGCGGTGGTTTTAGCGGCCGCTCCATTAACTTTAGTGATATCGATTCGGTTCAGAATGTTCCGATGCTGACTGGTACATCGAGTGATGATGACTTCGATTTGTCTACGGCAAATACGGTAACCGTATCGAGCACTACCTTTGCAGGCATCAATACCGTAGCCGGCGGTGATGGCAATGATACCGTCAATGGCAGTAATGCGGATGAGAGTTTTGATGCTACGGGTTCAGAGCGCGTTGTTGTATCGGGTATCGATTTTACGGATATTGAAGCAGTAAGCGGTGGTGGCGGAAATGATTCGGTTAACCTTAACAATGCAGGAGCCACTCTAGACAGTGGTGCTGGCTTCAACAACCAGGCGATTAATTTTACGGGTATTCAGGTTGCCTTGAATACCGGATTGCTCACAGGTACAGCCAACGATGATGAGTATGAGCTACTCAATACCGCGCCGGCTAATGAGGCAATTCGTGCACAATGGATGACCGGTGGTACAACAACCCAAGTGACGTTCAATAACGTTAGTGAGTTAATAGCCGGTGCTGGAACAGACTTGGTTGTAGCGACAGACGATGAAGACAAATTTAATCTGGTGGCTTCTGGGCCAGGATATGCTGACAATCAACTTTTGTATGAGCATGGAAATGGTGGCGGTACAGTTTTACTAAGGGATATAGAAAGGGTAGATGGCCGAGGCGACATCGACACACTGGGTGTCTTTTCAACGGGAATCGAAATCAACAACGGCAATAATATTGTTAAAGGTATGGAGTTGCTTAATTTTGAAGCCTTCTCAGATACTGGTCGTTTGGCTCTCGTAGGCAGTTCTGCTAGCGACTTCTTCTTCATTGAAGGCACCGGGCGCGTTCGCAGTGGCAATACCGGCATCATCTTCACGGGTGTGGATTCCCTTGTGGGTGATTCGAGTTTGGCGAATACAGTGAATCTTGGTGGCGGTGGCGCGAGTCTTGCCGGTTCACAGTTCTTATCTCAGGGTATTACGGTTTCCCAAATTAATACCATTGAAAATACAGGTGCTATCACCGGCAGTTCTGAAGCCTACAGCCTGCTTGGAAGCCAACAAGTTTCCGTGGGTAACTTTAACTTTTCAGGCGTCACTTCAGTAAACGGTGGCAGCAGTGCTGATCTCGGTAACTTCGCGGCGAATCTGCAAAATGGAAGCGTAGTAGCGGGCGCCGTTTCTTTCTCGGGAATATCGGTCTTCTCAAACATTTCGGATCTCCAGGGTGTGGCTGACTTTACCATCACCGATCAGCAGGCGATTAATGCATCCGGGTTCCAGTTCTCAGGGCTGACCCAGGTTCAGGCGCAAACGGGCAGCTTGTCTGGAAGAGGAGCGCAGCTGCTGGCAAACGGTCAGCTGAACAGTTCGGGCATTGTCTTCCGCGGTCTGCAATCGGTTCGTGATACTGGCAATCTCGTCGGCTCCGATGCCGATGAAAATTTCAGTTTGCTGCCTGAAAATACCTTGAGCCTTTCCGGTATTAATTTTACCGGCGTAACGGGTCTGGATGGTGCCGGTGGTAATGACAGTATTAATCTTAACCGCCTTGGTGTTGATTTGATCGAGGGTGGTTTCACCGTGGGTGATTTCCAGATTCTGAATATCGAACAGATCAGCGAAACCGGAGAGCTTCGCGGCAGCAGCGCGAACGAGAGCTTCGCCATTCAATCGGATGGCCGGGTATCCGTATCAGGCTTTAGTTTCTCGGATATTGACTTAATCTCCGGTGGTGGAGGGCAGGACAGTCTTGATCTGCGTCAGGGAGGTTTGTCTTTACTGGATGGCCTGGACTTGCTCAGTGCGGGCATTCGTATCAATGGTGTGGAAGACTTTTTCAATATCGCTGCGCTTGAATTGACGGATCAGGATGACACTCTGAGCGCTATTGATAACGACGGTTTCAGTTTGGCAAGTTATCGTTTCTTTGGCGTTCAGTCTATTGACGGCAAAGCGGGCAATGATCAGCTGTTGCTTGGAAATCGGGGCTTACAACTTGAAGATGGTTTTGCTGTTTTCAACGGTATCAACATTAATAACGTTGAGCGCTATGCCCAGGTAGGAAGCTTGCTTCTGAATGATCTCGATAATCAAATAGCGGTAAATTCTATTCAGGGCTTCACTGTTGACGGTGTTGAATTGAACGATGTGTCGTTTATTGATGCGTCGAATGGCAACGATCGCTTGGATGCCGGCGGTGCGGAGTCGCTATTGCTGGATAATGGCAACCTGCAAGTAAGTGGTGCCGAACTCAGAAGTGTTGAATTAATCGACAATAGTGCAAGCCTGACGGGCAGCGCATTGGCCGAGGAATTTACACTGTCCGATCCAGGTGTTGTGGAAGTAGGTTCTTATCGATTTACCGGCTTGAGTAGTCTGAATGGCGGGGCTGGGCAGGACCGCTTGATTCTCGTGAATCGAAACAGTGTAAGTCTGGATTTCACTGACAGCAGCAATGGCAGTGTGAACTACGATGGCCAGTCTGCATTGGCGAATTTTTCCGATATCGACCTTATTCGCCTGCCGAATTCCGGTCAATTAACATTGAACGGTAGTGCAACTTTGCAAGTGCAGGATTTCAATTTAAGCGGCTCACTGACACTTAATAACCAAATTGTGGTAAATGCCAACGGCCAGTCAAGCATTGACGGTGATCTGAATGTGAATGACAGCAGCCAGTTCAATACGGCAAACAATCTACAGGCCAGCGGCAGCTTAAATACCTCGGGCAACTCTCAAGTCGGTGTCGGTGGCAGTGTAATCCTTGGTAATGGCTTGAATGCCGGCAACTCAAGTGTAATTAACGTCGGAGCTGACCTGTCGACTCAGAACGAAGTCATTGTTCAAGATGACGCAAGGCTGGTATTAGGCGGTGACCTTGCTACAGATAATAATCTGAACTTGAACGACAATGCACAACTGCAGGTAACCGGGCGTATTGATGTAAATGGTGATTTGAGTGCATTGGGTCAGTCGAATATTAATACAGAAAGCGAGATTAATATTGTTGGCCAGGTGAATACCTCGCCGACAGCCACGATTAACGCTGACTCGATTAATTTGAATGTACCCGAAGAGCGGGTGGTGACAGTACAGCCTGAAATTAATATCAGTGCTGCGGTGTTCTCGGAAATTAAGGTATTTATTAACAGTAATTCTTCCGTGAGAAACGCCTCTGAAACCTCCGGTTTATACAGTGACGATGATTTGGTCGATGCTTTGATTGAAAGTGCAGATGAAACCGCCAGCACGAATACCGGGGTAAGCACCGACAAAGGTGCCGCAGGGAGCCCGGGACAGGAGTAGGTGAAAGCCCATTACGCATTTATGTTATGTAATTTGCGTTTAGGCGCCAGGCAGAGGCTTGTGAATCACTAAAAGTGGTGTCACAAAAATTAGCTGATCGTAATAGAATAGTATTTGGCGTGAGAGCTGATGCAAAAACAATACTTGCGATACCTGAAGCTGATCATGGAAGCCCGCAAGACTGTTTGAAAAACCTCGCACTCACTGAAAAATACTGGCAAGATCTACTGAGAGAAAGATAAAAAAGGCGACAAGCGCCAGATATTAAAAGCCGGCATCTCTAATAAGAAATCGAAGTAAAAAAGAATGACTCTCGATAAGGTGCCAATAAAAACGAAAGAATAAAAGAGGGTGGGGTTTGCGTCGCAGCGTGTCCAATATCCTCCCGATCTTGTCCCACCGTGGGGCAGGCAACTTGAATTACCGTGAACGCCAGCCGAACGGTTTGGTTGGTTTAATGACAGCATTAATCGCAGAGTTAGCACTATAGATTGCCGTAAGCATAGACGTTTTGTGCTTGTGGTTTTTGTTTATCGAGTCGCTTCGCTATTTGTTCTCGATGTACTTAAGGTGTGCTTGGCCGAATGAGAATAATAGCCATTACGCATTAGGCTGATAAGGAAAGGCTTCCATGTCTGATATTTACGAGATAGCCGTAATCGGTTCTGGGCCCGCAGGGCTTAGTGCGGCGGCAAGAGCGGCTGAATATGATCAGCAAGCTCGTAAAAACGACCCCAATCATCCCTACACTCACATCCTTTTGGAAGGTTTCAAACACGCTGCCAAAACGATTTATCGTTATCAGAAAGGCAAGCATGTAATGGACGAGCCCGGTTTTCTCGATCTGCGCAGTCCGATTGAGTTTACTTCGGGTAAGCGAGAAGAAATCCTGAACAGCTGGGACGAAGGGATTAAAGAAAAAGAAATCAACATTCGCTATCAGTCGGAAGTGACCTCTATCAGTGGTGAGGCCGGGAACTTCACCATCGGCTTCGCGGGCGGCGAGAGCATTCAGGCGAAAAATATCATTCTGGCGATTGGTATGCAGGGTAACCCTCGTAAGCTTGGGGTTAGCGGTGACGATTCGGATTTTGTTCAGTACCAGCTTGATGATCCTGATGAATACAAAGACGAAACCATTGTGGTGGTGGGCGCTGGTGACGCCGCCATTGAAAATGCCCTGGGCCTCGCGAAACAAAACAAAGTTTATATTATCAACCGGCGAGAGGAATTCAGCCGGGCGAAAGAGGGTAACTTGAATGCCGTGCTTGCGGCGATTAACGATAAAAATTTGGATTTTGACTGCTATTATCGCTCTTCGGTCGCACGCTTAGCGCTGCCGGATACCGCAGGGCAAGCCGGGGTGCTGACATTGGATACCCCAGAGGGTGAAGTGGATATCCCCTGTCACCGAATCATTGCGCGCCTTGGCGCCATTCCTCCAAGAAAGTTTATCGAATCCTGCGGTATTGAATTTCCAAGCGATAAGCCCGACGCGATTCCTGAACTGAGTGGTCGCTACGAATCCAATGTTAAAGGGATTTACGTGATTGGCGCTCTGGGTGGCTACCCGCTGATCAAACAGGCGATGAACCAGGGCTACGATGTTGTCGAATACATTCGGGGTAATGAAGTTAAGCCGGCAGATCACCCCATTCTCGATTTGCAGCTTAAAATGCTGCCTTATGTCAGTGATGTCGAGGAAATTCTAAGCCTTTATCAACAACGTATTCCTATGTTCCGTCGTATGAATACGCTCGCGTTTAGAGAGTTGGTTATTGAAAGTGATATTTTGGTATCCCAGGCGGACGAAGACATTCTTTCCCAGCTTAAACTTCAGGCTGACCAAGTAAAAGATACCCGGTTTGCCGAACTCAAAGAGAAGAAAGAACAGCGTATCGCCAAGCTGGAACAGAAGGGTAAAAAAGTCAGCAAGGCCGAACGCGAAACGCCACCGGCGAGCCCTAAAATTACCAAGCTGATTAAGGCGGGTGATTATATTTATCGTCATGGGGATTACAGCAATACCTTCCTGACCGTGGTAGAAGGTGAAGTCATACTGGAATCTGCAGACGGCCAACATCGCCAGATCATAAAACCCGGGCAGTTCTTCGGTGAGATGAGTTTATTATCTGGCCGTCCAAGAGTGGGTAATGCCATCGCGGGTGACGATACCATTCTGATTGAAACTCCGCGTCGCACCATGGTGAAGTTAATGAACTCCAATGAAGAAATTCTTGGAGGGATTGACTGGATATTCGTGGTGCGCTTCCTGCAACAGTATTTTGCACCCGATGCCGATACGGCGGATCTGCGTGATATTGCCCAGAATACCGAAACCAAAACCTTTAACGCCGGCGATTATTTGTATCAGGAAGGCGATGAAGGCGATTGCCTCTATCTCATTCGCAGCGGTACCGTCAGCCTGCAGCGCGAGCGCAGTGAGAGATCTGTCGTGATCGGTCAGGCCCAGTCAGGCCAGATGATTGGCCAGATGGCGTTGATGGGTGACAAAACACGGAGGGAATCGGCCCGGGCCACCGTGCGTGTAGAGGCGCTGCTGATCAAACAGAAGGAATTCCTCGCGTTATTGAAGCAAGATCCCGAGCGCGTTCACGATATTCAGGCGGCAACCAGCGAAAAACTCAAGATTTCAAACCAGATGGAATCATTGCCTGAGGGTGGGTCGATGATCTCCTTCCTGATGGGCGAGGGCCTGGGTGAGTCAACCAGTGCACTGATCATTGATGAAAAGCTCTGTGTTGGCTGTGATAACTGTGAAAAAGCCTGCGCAGAAACCCACGGCGGTATCAGTCGCCTGGATCGTAAATCAGGCCAGCGCTACGGACATATCAATGTTGCGATTTCCTGTCGCCATTGCGAAATGCCCCACTGTATGAAGGATTGCCCGGCCAATGCTATTCACCGTGCAGTGACTGGCGAAGTCTTTATCGATAACAGCTGCATTGGTTGCGGTAACTGTGAAACCAATTGTCCGTACGATGTCATTAAGCTGGCTTACGATGCACCGAAGAAACCTGGCTTGTTGCAATGGATGTTGTTCGGTCGCGGCAATGGCCCAGGCCAGGACCCGGCTTATCAACCTTCCAGCGAAGCGCTGGATAAAGGCAAAAAAGCCGTCAAATGCGATGCCTGTGTTGGTCAGAAAGGCGGGCCTGCTTGCGTGCGTTCTTGTCCGGTGGGTGCGGTTGAGCGCCTCAACCCTGAACAGTTTGTTGAATTGATCGCTCCTTAATATGAGCAATCAAACTGGTAATAAGAAGAACTAAGAAACAGCTATGTATAACAATATATTAGAGTATAAAGGCGGGCGCTATTTTTGGTTGGCGCTGTTTTTATTGATTAGTTCGACAGCGATCTATTTCAGTCAGGAAGGCTGGCGCCCACCTAATGGTGGAACCTGGCAGGGTTATGTACTGGGCACGGTAGGTGCCTTGCTGATTGTATGGCTGGCATACCTCGGTGTGCGCAAACGTCGTTACTCTTCGACAATGGGTACCGTTCAGGGTTGGACCTCGGCGCATATTTATCTGGGCACCAGTCTTTTGATTATCGCCACTCTGCACTGTGCCTTTCAGTTTGGTTGGAATGTGCACACGCTGGCCTATGTGCTGATGTGCATTGTCATTTTCAGCGGCTTCTATGGTTTGTACGCCTATTTGCGTTTCCCGGACAAACTTTCCCAAAATCGCAGTAACCAGAGCCTCGATCAACGCTTTGCCGAGTTGGATGATCTCGATCAGCAGGGCAAGGACATTGCCTCACGCTGTAACACCGACATTCAAACCCTGATCAACAGTGCAATCGCCCGTACCAGTCTTGGTGGTGGTCTGTGGAGTCAACTGAAGGGGCAGGACAATTCAAAAGTTGAGCTGAGCGCATCAGAAGACAATCAGAGTCGCACCACTGTGGTGGACAACCACAATCAACAGGCGGCGATTGACTATATTGCCAAGCGTATTCCCAATGTCAGTAAAAAACAGGAGGCCCAGGATCTGCAGGACATCCTGTACATTTTCGGCCGCCGCCGTGAGCTGTTGAACCGCATCAGACGGGAAATCAGTTTGCAGGCCAGATTGAAAGTCTGGTTGCTGTTTCATATTCCAACAACAATTATTTTAATTGTGGCCCTGATCATCCACATTGTGACCGTTTTTTTATACTGGTAAGCCATGCTTTATTTAATACGACAAACAAGAAAGACCGGGAACAAGGTTATCGATCAAAACGATAGCCAGCTCGAGTCGTCGGCGATACAGATTGGCTCCGGCGAGGGCCAACTGGTACAGCTGGCCGGTGAAGATGTCGCAGCTAAACATCTTGTGATAACTGCGATCGATAACCAGTCCGCAAAATTTGAGTGTGCTAAAAACTGCCGTGTTGAACTGGACGGTCAACCGCTGAGTAAGGGCGTCCTGAAAATAGGGCAGAAGCTTACAATCGGTCGGCACAGTGTAGAGTTGGTTTCACCACCTGCCGGTTTTGCCTGTGCACTCGAATTTGAAATCGATGCCGAAGTAAAACACTCCACCAAGCAACGTTTTAAAACCGATTTAAAGGGCCTGGGCTACAATCGCAGCCTGGCTTATATCGTGTCGGCGTTGGTGCTGGTGTTTGCCCTGGGTTTTCCTTTGTGGTCGATGTATGACAGCGACGCTCGAAAGACTCTGGCCAAAGTTGGCATTCCAACAGATAAACATTGGTCGAGTGGTCCCTTGATACCGGCCCATCGCATTCCGGCCATTGGTGACGATTGCACCAGTTGCCACGCGAAACCCTTTGAAATGGTTCAGGATCAGGCTTGCTTGTCTTGTCACAGCAACACTGAACAACATGTTCACTCAAAACATCCCGCAATCCCAGCCTTCGAAGAATACCGTTGCGGCAGCTGTCACAAGGAACATAACGAGCCGGCAACCATTATCATTAAAGATCAATCTCTTTGTGTAGATTGCCACGGTAATATTGCCAATCTCGGCAATGTAAACGCGGAAGATTCGGTTGCGAATGTGTCGGGCTTCAATGAAAAAACACACCCTGAATTTCGTTTGGGCTTGTTGGGCTTTGATGGCTTCAAGTGGGAGCTGTCGCGTATTCCATACAGCTCGGAGTTGAAAGAAAACTCCCAATTGAAGTTTCCCCACGATTTGCATTTGGACGTGGACAAAGTTCAAAGCCAAGAGAGCGGCGAAGCTTTGGAATGTAAGTCTTGTCATGTCTTGAGTGCCGATAAAGAACACTTTGAACCCATTACCATGGAAGGCATGTGCCGAGACTGTCACGGTTTGGGTTTTGACGATGCAGAACCCACTCGCCAATTGCCCCATGGTTCTCCATTGTTAGTAAAACAAACGCTGGAAGAATATTACATTCGTATGTTTGCGGATCCGGATTCCGGCGTAGAAGGCATTGATCATGTGCGCCGCGTACCCGGCAAACGTCGTGATCTGGAACGTTGCCAAAAAGGCGCTTTGGATTGCGGACGCGAGCGCGCGGCACTGGAGCTGGAAAATCAGTTCACCAAGATCGGTTGTATTACTTGCCACGAAGTTGAGAAAACCGAGGCCCGACAGATCGATGGGAAGCCTTCGGCAGATAGCTTCTGGACGGTCAAACCCGTCAAACTCAATAACGATTGGTATTCCCAGGGCCGCTTTAACCATGCAACGCATTTGTTGTTGCGTGATGCGCCGGTGGATGAAATCTGTCAGGACTGCCATAAGGCGGGGGAGTCTGCAGAAAGCCATGACATTCTTATTCCAGGTCGCGAGAACTGTTTGCAATGTCACGACGATCAAGCCGAGCACGCTGCGCCACTTGATTGTGTGGCCTGCCACAATTACCACATACCAGGAAACCAGGCGATTTGGGTAAAACAAATGCCTGCTGTGTTGGAGCAAAAAACACCATGAGATTAAGCCGTAAAGGATTCAGTCTTAAACAATGGCTCTTGGCCGCTGCCTCTCTCAGCTTGTTAAGCTGTGGCGGTGGCGGCGGGGGATCCGGTACCGCGCCCAATCAGGGAACCCCAACGCCACCACCCCCTCCGCCACCGGTTGTGTGCGAGGGTGGCTGTGCTACGGCTGACTCGTTCCTGCGCAGTGCTGAAGTCGAAGTTGTTGTCCAGCAGGCTGTTGCAGAAGCCAAAGCATTGGGCGTTGCGGCTACTATTGCGGTTGTAGATCGAGTCGGCAATGTGCTCGCGGTGTACCGCACGGCGGACATCGATACCAGTAAATCGCTGCTGATCTCCACGAATAATACTGGACCAAGTGATATTGACGGCGGCCTGGAAAACATTGAGCTGCCCCTTGCTGTAGGTGCTGATGCACTCGCTGCTATTTCAAAAGCGATTACCGGAGCTTATCTGTCAACCGAAGGCAATGCTTTCAGCAGCCGCGTAGCGAACCAGATTGTTCAGGAACACTTTAACCCGGGCGAACGAGTCCAACCGGCCGGCCCATTATTTGGTGTACAGTTCAGTCAGTTTGCCTGCTCGGATTTTACGCTCGATAACTCGGTTCCAGGCATTGGCCCCAAGCAATCTCCATTGGGTTTGTCTGCCGACCCCGGTGGTTTTCCCCTGTACAAAGATAATGTACCGGTCGGTGGCGTAGGCGTAATTGCGGGTGATTTTATTTACACCATTGATAAAGTCATCACTGATTCCGATATGGATCAGGATGAACTCATCGCGCTGGCCGCGACGGTGGGTTTTGAAGCGCCTGTTGATCGTCGCGGAGATCGAATCACCGTTGATGGCAAGGTGTTGCGCTACAGCGATGTGGAATACAGTCAACTGACGGCGACCCCAGGTGGTGCGGCAGCATTAACCGCGAGTGATGGTCAATACATCACTGTACCGGATTATCTCGATGTCCCATTGCGTGATGGCCGAGCTTTTGGCCAGGCCGATTCCGGGATTCGTGCGGATACCACAACGTATCCCGGTCGTGACGCGTTTGTGTTTGTGGATGCCGCCGGGCAAGACCGGTTTCCTCCAACCGCAGGCACCGAGTTAAGTGCCGAAGAAGTACAGGCCATTATCGATGAAGCCCTGGGCGTAGCCAATCAAGCGCGGGCACAGATTCGCCGCCCACTGAGTACCCAGGCGAGGGTAACTATTTCAGTGGTGGATGCCAATGGCGATGTGCTCGGTATGGCGCGGACACGCGATGCGCCTATTTTCGGTGCCGATGTGTCTTTACAGAAAGCCCGTACAGCGGCGTTCTTTTCTTCTACCGGTGCGGCGGATTTCCTACAAAACCTTCCGCTGACCCAATATTTGAATCCGGATTTGAGTCCCAAACGTGAAATCGATATTGCCAACTATGTGCAAGCGCTGGCGGATTTTCTGGAAGACAGTTCAGCGTTGCGTAATGGCATCGCGTTTTCAGACCGGGCTGGCGGTAACCTGTCCAGACCGTTTTATCCAGACGGTATTGATAATGCGCCTCCAGGGCCACTGAGTAAGCCGGCAGGCGAGTGGAGCCCGTTTTCAACCGGACTGCAACTGGATTTGGCAATGAATGCCGTGGTCAGCCATTTATTACACGTCGCCGGATTGCAAGCAGAAGATGTTGGTCCGAATTGTGTCGGTGTTCCGTTTGGTGGAACGGCAAGTAGTGCCGGAAACAATGTTGCCAACGGCATTCAGATTTTCCCGGGCAGTGTGCCTATTTATAAAGGCAATACTCTGGTCGGCGGTATTGGAATTTCCGGTGATGGTGTAGATCAGGATGACATGATTGCTTTCCTGGGTGTCCATCGTGCGGCTGAGAAAATGAACGGCAGTTTTAACAATGCACCACCGGAAATCCGGGCCGATACACTGACGCCGAAAGGCACACGTCTGCGCTACATCAGTTGTCCTCAAACGCCATTTATTGGCAGTGATGAACAAAATGTTTGCGCAGGAAAGTAGGGGATAGAGACGATGGCAAGGAACCGAACGCGCAATCTTGGTTTTGCTATAGCTCAGACAGCGGTTTGCTCGCTGGTTGTATCAACGGTATTGCAGTTACCGTTTGCCAGCACGAGCCATGCACAGGCACAGCAAACCCGACAGGAATGCGAAGCTGCGCAGGCGGCCAATAAGGCGAAACGTCGCCGCCGTCCGGGCGGACAGGTGGACTGCAGTCAATTACCGGATGCAGACGATAAAATTGTTGAAACGGTGGTTGATGGAAAGCCAAGACGCCGCGCACCCGGTGCTGTTAATGACGCTCGATTAAAAGAAGAGCAAACCTTCACCGTATTGCGTGAAGATGTTGAAGAATCGCCGGTTCCACGCCCACGTGTCAGTGACTTTGAAGACAGTATCGTTTTTCCCGATCGTTGGCGCATCGTGGAGGCTATTGGTTACACCGATAACTGGTGGGACCCTTACAACCGAAACACCTTAAAGGGCGACGTGCCCCTGCATGATGATTGGTTTTTCAATCTGGGCATTATTTCCGACACGATATACGAAGGCCGCAAGGTTGTAACCCCTGTGGGGCTGCAAACGACTGCCGATACTGGTGATATTGATTTGTTGGGCAACACCGAACAGCATTCGGTTATCCAGCAGGTGGCAATGGAATTCGTGTATTACAAAGGCGACACCGTCTTCCGTCCACCCGATTATGAGTTCCGTTTTATTCCTGTGTTCAACTTTAACCACACGGTGGTGAATGAACTCGCAGCCATTAACGCCAACCCTGAGCGCGGGGTCCGACGGGACGACAGCTTTGTCGGTATCCAGGGTGCCTTTATTGATGTGCATTTGCGCAATGTGTCAGATAACTACGACTTTGACAGTATTCGCGTTGGTATTCAGCCCTTCAATAATGATTTCCGGGGCTTCCTGTTTCAGGATAACCAACTGGGTGTTCGCCTGTTTGGTATTCGGGACAATAACCGAATTCAATACAATCTGGCCTGGTTCCGTCGTTTGGAAAAAGACACCAACAGCGGCTTGAATGATATTGGTAAAGCACCGCGTGAAGACGATGTTTTTATTGCCAATGTCATCTGGCAGGATCTGATTGCCCTGGGTCACTTCTCCCAATTTTCCATCGTGCACAATCGCAATCGGGAAGACGAATTTTTCTACGATGTGAATGACATTATCCAGCGTCCGGCCTCTTTGGGCTTTGAGCGTTTCCGTAATTACGACGTGACCTATCTGGGCTTCAGCTCGGACGGCCACTTTGGGCGTATCAATTTGACCCACTCTTTGTACGCCGCATTGGGTGAGCAGAATCGTGGTCCTTTTGTTAGTCAGCGAACCGATATTCGTTCCTTTTTTGCCGCTGCTGAAGTGGGTGCGGACTTTGACTGGATTCGCCTGAGGGGTTCATTTTTATGGGCTTCTGGCGACGATAACCCCTTCGATGACGAAGAAAACGGTTTTGATGCGATTTTTGAAAATCCGCAGTTTGCCGGTGCTGATACCAGCTATTGGTTGAGGCAGGGCGTACCGTTGGTTGCTGGCGGTAAGGTAACGTTATCGACGCGTAATGGTTTATTGAATAATCTGCGAGCGTCCAAAGAACACGGCCAGTCGAACTTCACCAATCCCGGGGTTCGTTTAATTGGTGCCGGTGCAGACTTTGACATACTGCCGGAGCTGCGCGCTTCGGTGAATGTGAATCAGTTGTGGTTTGATCAAACGGAAGTTTTGGAAGTTGCAAGGCAGCAGGCAAATGTCGATGAGTCGATCGGGACCGATGTGTCGCTGTCCCTTATCTATCGCCCGTTTATGAGTCAAAACATTGTTGCACGCCTTTCCTACGCAGCGCTGCTGCCCGGCAAAGGTTTTGAGCAACTGTTTGGTGATGAAACCCAACATTCATTATTGTTCAACCTGGTGTTGACCTATTAATTCAACGCTCCGTATAGAGAGCCAAGCAAGCCGAAAGTTGCTTGTGAACAGCAAGGAAAAAGTGATTAAGTGATGGGAATGGATAAAGCCATGTGCGCAAAAACTGTTTTCAACCCGGATAATTCGGTCAAGAGGCGCCTGACCAAGTGCCTTCTGGCTTTCAGTTTGCTGTTGCTTCCCTCTATCGTTTGGGCGGTTGGCGGTCCCAAACCGGTTGAGCGTGATTATGTTACGGCGGCGAATGCGCCCGCCTCACAAAGCCCGGAACTGGTTACACAGAAAAACGAAGGCTGTGTCAGTTGCCATACCGAGTCTGACAGTAAAAACATGCACAATAATCCGGCTATTCAGTTGGCTTGCGTAGATTGTCATGGTGGTGATTCCAGTATCGTGCGTCAGCAGGAAAGTCCGGGTGATGAAGCCTATGCGCGTCTGCGCGAACAAGCCCATGTTTTGCCTCGCTACCCGGATCTGTGGAACTACCCAAGCTCCGCGAACCCGGAGCGCACCTATACCTTGCTGAATAAAGAAGCCCCGGAATTTATTCGTTTTATTAACCCGGGTGATTTGCGCGTGGCTCGCGAGTCCTGCGGCGCCTGTCACATGAACATTATTTTGGCGTCCGAACGCAGCTTGCACGCAACCGGCGCCATGCTGTGGGGTGGGGCTTCCTATAACAACGGTATTTTGCCTTTTAAGCAATATCTCTTGGGTGAGTCCTACAGCCGTGAAGGCGAAGCAACCGGCTTGAAAGGGCCTACAGAAGTCACTCCTGAAATGGCGGCCAAAGGTATTGTTGCTGCACTGTATCCACTACCGAATTGGGAAACGGTTCAACCTGGCGATATTTTCCGTGTGTTTGAACGTGGTGGTCGAAACATTACTAACCTGTTTCCAGAAACGGGTATCCCGAATAGCCTGGGATTAATTCAGCGATTGGAAGAGCCGGGGCGCCCGGATTTCCGTCAGTCAAACCGAGGCCCGGGCACCGGTGCGCGTATTTCTGTGCCTCTGATTAATATCCACAAAACCCGATTGAATGACCCGTTCCTGTGGTTTATGGGCACAAATGATCAGCCGGGTGATTATCGTCATTCGGGCTGTACTTCCTGTCACGTGGTCTATGCCAACGACCGTGATCCGAAACACTCCGGCCCTTATGCGAAGTTTGGTCACACGGGTAAGACCCAAACGGTCGATCCGACGATTCCGAAAGATGAGTCTGGCCATCCGCTCACACACCAGTTCAGCCGAGCTGTACCGAGCAGCCAATGCATGATTTGCCACATGCACCAGCCGAATATGTTTATGAATACCTATCTCGGTTACACCATGTGGGATTATGAATCGGATGCGCCGGCCATGTGGCCAGAGGAACAGCAATACCCATCCGAGGCCATGAAGCGCAAAGTTCTGGATCGCAACCCGGAAGGTGCGGCGCCTCGCGGAAAGTGGGCGGACGTAGAATTCCTGAAAGAAGTGTCGTCCCTGAATTCCGAATTGAACGATACCCAGTTTGCTGACTATCACGGTCACGGCTGGAACTTCCGTGCCATCTTCAAGCGCGACCGCAAAGGTAATTTACTGGATGCAGAAAACAATATTGTTTCTGACGAAGATCCGGACAAGTTTAAGAAAGCCGTTCATATGTCGTCCATCCACGCGGACGTCGGTATGCATTGTTCCGACTGCCACTTTTCTCAGGATAACCACGGCAACGGACACATTTATGGTGAGGTTGCGGCCGCTGTTGAGATCGCTTGTATCGACTGTCACGGCAGTGCAGACCGTTATCCGAACTTGTTAACCTCTGGCCCGGCAAAACTGGGTAAGGGTGCAGACCTGTCTGTGTTGCGTAACCCGGACGGGCAACTTCGCTTCGAGTGGATGGATGGCAAGTTGATTCAACGTTCACTGGTGACGCCAGGCTTGGAATGGGAATTGAGTCTGGTTAAAGACAGTGTGAGCAAGGGGCATCCTGGCTATAACGAAAAAGCCGCTCGTGCGAAGTTGATGTCGAAAGATACGACGAAGCAAAACTGGGGCGAAGATGTGCCGGAAGATCAACGTGCACATACCTATGAAAATATGGAGTGCTATACCTGTCACACGGCCTGGACAACAAGTTGTGGTGGTTGTCACTTGCCGATTGAGGCGAACGCCAAAACTGATCGCCATCATTATGAAGGCGGCGAAACGCGAAACTACGCGACTTATAATCCACAGGTTTCCCGTGACCAGATCTTTATGATTGGTAAACGTGAACAGCATAAGGGTGGCAAGTACGCACCGATTCGTTCGACCTCGGCGTTGGTGTTGTCTTCAACCAATTCAAACCGCGAACGCATTTATATTCAGCAGCCCCCTGTGTCGTCCAGTGGCTTCAGCTCACAGGCGATTAATCCGCATTTCCCGCATACGGTGCGTAAAACAGAAACCAAAACCTGCAGTGATTGCCACTTGGCGAACACCGAAGATAATAACGCGATCTTCACCCAGACCTTGGGCGTAGGCACCAAGTTTATTGATTTCGTCGGCCGCTTTGCCTGGGTAGGTGGCGACGGTGAAGTGGTGGGCGTTGAAGTTACCGAGTGGGATGAACCTCAGGCGGTTCGCGGCAGTTATCTGCACAAATACGCCTATCCGGATTGGTATAAAGCCCATCAGGATGCGGGCCAGAAATTGGCGAACGGTTACAAGCACAGTTCCGGTCGCAGTGCCTGTTTGCAAATGCGTGGAGAATACCTCTTTACCGCTGCGGGTAAACAGGGGATGCGCGTGTTTGATATTGCGTCGATCGACAACAAAGGAGTATCGCAGCGAATCATTTCTGCACCATTCAGTCCGCTGGGTCATAATCCGAACGTTCCAAGTAAAAACGCGACTTGTATTTTGATGCCAACCACTCAGCCGGTGGCACCTGCGCGTAATGTGGGTGAGCTGATGCGCGTCACCAATATGGAACAACCCATGCATCCGCTGTATCACTATCTGTTTGTGACTGATTCGGAAGAAGGTTTGATTCTGGTGAACGTCGATACCCTGGCAGACGGCGAGCCACGCAACAACTTTCTGGAACGTGCTTTGACCTGGAATGAGAAAGGCATTCTCAAAGGTGCACGCCATATCAGTATCGGTGGCCATTACCTCTACATCATGGCGGATGCCGGATTAGTTATCGTAGATATCGATCAGCCAATGAGCCCGAAATTGGTTTCGGTTACGCCACTGAACGATGGTCGTGCATCCGCAGTGCAGTTCCGTTATCTGTTTGTTACAGATGCCGACGGCCTAAAAGTCATTGATATTACCGACCCTGAAAAAGCCAGTGTGGTCGCCAATAACACGATTCCGTTGGCCGATGCTCAGAAAGTCTTTATTGCACGTACCTATGCATACGTAGCGGCAGGGCGTGAAGGCTTGGCGATCATCGATATCGAAAAACCCAAAGCGATGAAAGTTGAGCAAATGTTTAATGCGGGTGGCAAGCTGGTGGATTCCCAGGATGTTGTGGTTGCCAGCACCAACGCTTCTTTGTTTGCCTATATTGCCGATGGTGCCGGTGGTATGAAGGTTCTCCAGCTGACTTCTCCGGAGATTCAGCCGAAATTTTATGGTTTTAGTCCGAAACCGAATCCGCACTTGATTGCCCATTATCAAACGGATAAACCTGCATTGGGCTTGTCCCGCGCACTGGAACGTGATCGTGCAGTGGATGAAAGCGGTGGTCAGGTGGCGGTGTTCGGTCGTCGTGGTTCAAGACCATTGAATAAAGAAGAAATCAACAAGCTGTATAAAGACAAATCCGGCAAAGTCTGGACGGTAAAAGACAAAGAAGATTAAGCATGAAAATAAGTATGTTAAGACTGCCCGTATATCTCTTTGGCCTTCTGGTCCTTGGAAGCAGTAGCTCGGTAATGGCTGAGAAAAATACCATTACCGGGCCCCATAAACACATGGGGGTTGCGACCTGCGCTTCCAGTGTTTGCCACGGCAAACCGGCACCGGATGCCAACTCCTATGCCTTGCTTAATGAATATCGCACCTGGAGTCGCGAAGACTTGCACTCCAAGGCCTATAAGATTCTGTTTAATGCCGAATCAAAGCGCATGGCCAAAAACCTTGGTTTGGCCTCGGCGCATACTGCGGATATTTGTCTGGACTGTCATGCGGACAATGTGCCCCAAAGCCAACGCGGCCCCAAGTTTGTTATCCGTGATGGGGTTGGTTGTGAGGCTTGCCACGGCGGCAGTGAAAACTGGTTGGACAGCCATTATAAAAAAGGCGTAACCCATGCCGAGAATTTAAAAGCTGGGATGTACCCCACGGAGTCTCCCAAGCCCAGAGCTGAAATGTGTTTGTCCTGTCATCTTGGTACCAAAGATAAATTTGCCACCCATCGCATCATGGGTGCGGGGCACCCAAGGTTGGCGTTTGAACTGGAAACCTTTACCGCCAACCAACCTGCACACTACGTGGTTGATAAAGATTATCTTGAACGCAAGGGGCAGATTGAATCCGTTACCATGTGGGTTGCTGGCGTTTACTATACCGCGAAACAAACCCTTGAGTTGTACAACAGCCATTTACTGACAGCGAATGGTTTAATTCCGGAACTGTCTTTTTATGACTGTCACGCCTGCCACCATCCAATGGATAAGAAAAACTGGCGGCAGACCAGCATCGAAGTGGGTTTGAAGCCCGGTGACTTGCGCTTGAATGATTCGGCCCTGCAAATGCTGATTGGTATTAGCTTTATTCGCGATCAGGAAGCGGCCCAGGGTTTATTGCAGCTGTCTCGGGGTTTGCATGTGGCTTCACGCAAAGATATTGCAACATTGCGCAATGCGTCCAAGCAATTATTGAATCAACTCGCTGGCATGGAAGATATGCTGCTTAGAAATTACAATCGCAATGAAATCAGCGAATTGCGTAAGCGCATTTTGACCAAAAGTGCAGCTGGACAGTATCGAGATTACACCAGTGCTGAACAGGCTTTCCTTGCTGTGGAAACCTTGACACTCGCCTTGGATCAAAGTGAGCGATACGCGAACTTAATGGACAGCTTTTATGGTTCTTTAGCCAGTGAGTCAGCCTTCCAGCAAACCCGCTTTGCCAGTTTGGCCCAGCGTTTACTCTCAACCATGTACCCTTAGTGAGGTGAGCCAGTGCTTAAAATTGTAGGATGCACCCATACTGGACGGCGGGAGTTAAACGAGGATTCGTTTCTGGCGGATGACGAACTCGGTTTGGCAGCGGTTGCCGATGGCATGGGCGGTTATTCTTCAGGTGAGGTGGCCAGCGCGATTGTGGTATCGACGCTCTGGAATGATCTAAAGGAAGGCAAATCCAATCTTGAGCAGGCCGTTGCGAATGCTCACCTGGAAGTTAAAAAAGGCGTGCTGGAAGGCCGTGGTGGCGCGGGAATGGGTTCCACAGTCGTGGCCGCCAAGTTCGATGGTGCTCGTTTTGACCTGTCCTGGGTGGGAGACAGCCGCGCTTATATCTGGGATGGACACGAGTTAAAGCAGATCAGCCGCGATCATTCCTATGTAGAATCCCTGCTGTCACGGGGAATCATCAGTGCCGAAGACGCAAAAACCCGAAACGACCGAAACCTGGTCACCCAGGCATTGGGAGCTGAGGCGCTGGTTGAATTGGATATTGGCAGCTGTGAAGGGGATCTGTATCAGGGCGAATTGCTGTTGCTTTGCAGTGATGGTCTGAATGATGAATTAGGCGGCTTTGAGATCGCACGCCTGCTGCACGATCATGCTGCAGAAGGTCTGGAAAGCTGCTGTGAGAAGCTGGTGCAGGCCTCTTACGATGCGGGCGGTAAAGACAATATTACCGTCATGCTGGTTGCCAACGACATGCCGGTTCCCGACGCTGCACGTGTTGAATGCCGAATCGTGGAAACCCACAACCTCTCTGGCCACAGTGAATATTTCCCCTTGGACGTACCGAATGATGGCGCGCATATTACCAGCAGTGAAAGCGTTACTGAGGAATTTACCACCACACAAGTCTATGCTGTCAAACCGAAAAGTCAGTTAGACTACGATGCCCTGGAAGATCATGTCGGTAGTGGCACACCGGGATGGCTTATTGGCCTGATTGTCGTGATTTTGTTGCTGGGAGCGGTTGGGCTATTAGTTTATTTGGGTATAATTAGCTTCTGATTAAATAGCCAGAACTGATACCCAGCAAGCTACTCGATGATCGATATCGACGAGTTAACTGGGTGATGTCGCGCAACGTGAAAGCCGCAAAACGCTGAAAAATAAAAAGAGTGATAAGGCGCGACAGGCTGTAGTGTGTAAATGTACGCATTAATGAAGTCTTCATAATGACATCGTAGATTACACGGTTTGTATTGGATGTAAGAGAATAAGTAAAGGTCGAATACGATGGTTGAGTGCACAAGCGACAACTGTAAATTGAAAAACCCTCAAACTGGCGAGCTTCTGTCTCTGGGAGTATCCACCATTCTCGGTCGCAGCGAAGATTGTGACATCGTTCTCAAAAGTGATATTGCCTCCCGCCGGCACGCCTCTATCGAGCTGAAAGCCGGTGATTTGATTCTAAACGATGAAGGCTCCAGCAATGGCACCTTCCTGAATGGCGAAAAATTAAGCGCTCCAACCAGCCTGTTCGATGGTGACATTATCGTTATCGATACCGATACCTTCAGTGTCATTTCACCGAACAAGCGTGAAGCCGAAGCGGATATTCCCTCCGTTTGGTCAGAAGGGGAAGGGTTGGAAAGCGCTTCTCAAACTCAAATCGTTTTTGACGTCGAGCGCTCAGCAGCGGTTTCAGACTACATGGCAGGGCGTATCGAGATTCCACCGCTGGGCGAGGTTCCTCGCCTCGTCGGTTTATCCGATGCCGTGCGCGGTCGTATTTATGAGTTACAAGGTGATCAGAGCACCAATATCTGGCATCTGGGTCGCTCCGAGGAAGTGGATATTGTTATCGATGATGGTAGCGTTTCCGGTAAACATGCCCAATTGGTTAACGACGGTGTGTTGTGGAAAATCGTGAATTGGATGTCCACTAATGGCACCTTTGTGAACGATAAAAAAGGCTTGTCTACCTTTCTGAAATCCGGAGACATTATTCGCCTGGGTTCTGTTGAATTTGCTTTTGAAGCTCGCCTGTCAGGGGGTGCTGCAACCGCGAAACAAGCCCCTCCGGTTTCTTCTGGCGAGTCTTCCTCAAAGACTGGACTGATTATTGGTGTGCTTGCTGTGCTGCTTATTGCAGGTGCTGCTGCCGCCTTCCTGCTCTAAAATGTCTAAAATAGAGCAACAAAAAAGGCCGCATTTGCGGCCTTTTTTGTTGCTCATTGAAATGCTCTGATCAATACGCCAGGTTCGGGCGAATCCACTTTTCCATTTCGTCCTGAGTGATGCCTTTTCGTTCAGCCAGCGACTGCACTTGATCTTCCTGAATTTTGCCTACGTTAAAGTATTTACTTTGCGGGTGGGCAAAATACCAACCTGATACGGAAGCTGCCGGTGTCATGGCAAAGTGGCTGCTCAGTTCCACGCCGATATTTTCCTTGGCTTGCAGTAAGTCGAAGAGGAAAGCTTTTTCACTGTGATCGGGGCAGGCGGGGTAGCCTGGGGCAGGGCGTATGCCCTGATAACGCTCTTTAATCAGCTCTTCATTGCTGAGTTCTTCATCGGCCTGGTAACCCCAGAAATCCTTGCGCACGCGTTGATGCATATGTTCTGCAAAGGCTTCTGCCAGACGATCAGCCAAAGCCTTTACCATAATGGCCGAATAGTCATCACCTTTGGCTTCATATTCCTGAGCAAGTTCTTCAGCGCCAATACCGGCGGTTACACAGAAGCCACCGATATAATCCTGCTTTCCACTGCTCTTGGGTGCAATAAAATCGGCCAGGCTGGTCAGTGGAGGTTCGGCCACATCACGCGTCGCTTTAATGGTCTGCTGGCGTAAAGGATGAATGCAGCCAAGTATTTCACCCTCACCATTACTGAACTCGATGTCTTCATTATTGATCTGGTTTGCGGGCCACAGGCCTATGACGCCTTTTGCTGTCAGGCGCTTATTCTCAACCAGATCTTTCAGCATAGCCTGTGCATCGCTGAATAATGAGCGGGCCGCTTCGCCAACAATTTTATCATCCAGAATAGCGGGGTATTTGCCCGCCAGATCCCAGGAAATAAAGAAAGGGGTCCAATCGATCGTGTCCAGTAATTCTTCCAATGGATAGTCATCAAACACCTGGCTGCCGATAAATTTCGGCTTAACCGGTGTGAAAGAATCCCAATCCAATTCCATTCCGCGGCTTTTACTTTCCTCATAGCTAACGACTTTACCCTGAGGTTTGCGATTTGCCGTACGCTCGCGAACTTTTTCGTACTCGGCCTGAATGTCTTCGATATAGGGAGCCTTGTCTTTTTTGGATAAAAGCTTACTGGCTACGCCAACGGCGCGGGAGGCGTCGGCGACATAAATAACTTGGTCCAGATCAAATTCAGGATCAATTTTAACCGCCGTGTGCGCTTTAGAGGTGGTTGCCCCGCCAATTAACAGAGGCTTTTGAATATTCTGGCGCTGCATTTCTTTGGCCACAGTGACCATTTCATCCAGGGATGGAGTAATCAATCCAGACAAACCGATGATGTCGCAGTTTTCTTCAACTGCCGTTTTCAAAATGTCTTCACAGGGCACCATAACCCCGAGATCGATAACCTCGAAGTTATTGCATTGCAATACAACGCCGACGATATTTTTTCCAATATCGTGCACATCGCCTTTAACGGTGGCCATCAAAATTCGACCGTTACTTTGAGCGCCTTCATCTTTTTCGGCCTCAATATAAGGCTGCAAATAAGCCACCGACTGCTTCATAACCCGGGCGGATTTAACAACTTGAGGCAGAAACATCTTACCCTGGCCAAACAAATCACCGACCACGTTCATGCCATCCATCAAAGGGCCTTCAATCACATCGAGTGGACGGCTGCTTGCCTGGCGAGCTTCTTCGGTGTCTTCTTCAATAAAGTTATTTATGCCTTTAACCAGCGCATGTTCCAAACGCTTTGAAACAGGCCAGTCACGCCATTCGAGGTTTTCTGTCTTGGTACTGGAACTTCCGTCCCCGCGATATTTGTCGGCAATATCCAGCAGGGCCTCGGTGGCGTCTTCATTGCGATTCAGGATGACGTCTTCAACCCGGTCTTTCAATTCAGCAGGAAGATCATCGTAAACCGCAAGCTGACCGGCGTTTACAATGCCCATGTTTAAACCGGCTTTGATCGCGTAGTACAGAAAGACAGAGTGAATGGCTTCTCGTACCGGATTGTTGCCCCGGAAGGAGAAGGACACGTTACTGACGCCGCCTGACACACCGGCGTGCGGAAGGTTTTGGCGAATCCACTGCGCGGCTTCAATAAAATCTACGGCATAGTTGTTGTGTTCTTCGATACCGGTCGCAACCGCAAAAATGTTCGGGTCGAAAATGATGTCTTCGGGTGGGAACCCCACTTTATCAACCAGTACACGATAACTGCGTTCACAGATCTCAATTTTTCTGGCCAGATTGTCAGCCTGACCTTCGGTATCAAAGGCCATGACCACAACTGCAGCGCCGTAACGCATACAGAGTTTTGCCTTGGCAATAAAATCTTCTTCGCCTTCTTTCAAACTGATGGAGTTAACCACCGCTTTACCTTGAATGCATTTCAAACCGGCTTCGATCACTTCCCATTTGGAAGAGTCAACCATGATAGGCACGCGGGCAATGTCAGGCTCACTGGCAATCAGGTTCAAGAACTTCACCATGGCCGCTTCAGCATCGAGCATGCCTTCGTCCATGTTGATGTCAATAATTTGTGCGCCGTTTTCGACCTGCTCCTGAGCCACTTCCAGTGCGGTATCGTAATCTTCTTCAATGATCAGGCGCTTGAATCGAGCCGAGCCGGTGACGTTACAGCGCTCACCAACGTTTACAAACAGTGAATTCTTTTCGATATTGAACGGCTCAAGCCCTGCGAGTCGACAAGCAACATCAAGTTCGGGAATTTTGCGGGCAGGATGCTTGGATACCGCTTCTTCAATGGCTCGAATATGGGCCGGTGTGGTACCACAGCAGCCACCGATGATGTTGACAAAACCACTGGCCGCAAATTCTTCGACGACCTCGGCCATTTCTTCCGGAGTTTCATCGTACTCACCAAATTCATTTGGCAATCCGGCGTTGGGGTGCGCAGATACATAACAGTTGGCCACGCGCGACAGTTCTTTCAGATAGGGACGCAATTCATCCGCACCCAGTGCGCAGTTCAAACCGATAGAGATCGGTTTGGCATGAGCAAGGGAATTGTAAAACGCTTCAGTGGTTTGACCGGACAGGGTTCGGCCAGAGGCATCGGTGATGGTGCCGGAAATCATGATGGGCAGTGACTGGCCAACATCATCAAAATACTCCTGAACCGCAAAAACCGCCGCTTTAGCGTTCAGGGTGTCAAAAATGGTTTCGATCAGAATCAGGTCAACGCCACCGGCCATCAATGCGGAAACGGATTCGCGATAGTTTTCCACCAACTGGTCAAAGGTCACATTCCGTGCGGACGGATCGTTAACATCGGGTGAGATAGAGCAGGTGCGGCTGGTCGGACCAATAACGCCGGCAACATAAAGGGGTCGCTCGGGATTCCGTGCGGTGACGGCGTCGGCGGCTTCGCGAGCCACTTTGGCGGACGCAAGGTTGATCTCGTAAGCCAATTCCTCCATTTGGTAGTCCGCCATGGAGATCTGGGTGGCGTTAAAGGTATTGGTTTCAATGATATCCGCGCCGGCCTCAAGGTAAGCGATGTGGATGTCGCGGATAATGTCCGGCTGCGTTATCGATAAGAGGTCGTTATTACCGGCAATGTCCATATGATAGTCAGCAAAGCGCTCGCCGCGATAATCGGCTTCCTGCAGCTTATAGCCCTGAATCATGGTTCCCATGCCGCCATCGAGCATAAGAATCCTCTGTTCGAGGGCACGGCGTATATCTGGGCGTTGGGTCTGACTCATCTTGCGTTTCCTTAAGACTGCTTATTGGGGCTCTCAGGGCCTTCGCAGCGTATTGTATTACTGTGGCTATGCTATGGCTCATTGACAGAATTCAGGCAAGCCAATGGCGATATTAATATAGTGCGGCATTATACCTATATCAAAATATTTCGATATAGATTTTCGCTTCTAAGCTTATATCGCTTATATCGCTCATTTCATCCTTTGAATCCAGCAAACACAGGTGCAGCCAATGGTTTTTATATTAGCCATCATGATTTAGAATAACCGACCGTGATATTAAGGTATTAGAGCAAGAGCCTGGATTTATGAGTGATACACCCGTAGTAGATGTGGACTTTACACCATCTGCGCAAAGCTATTTAGCCGAACTATTGTCAAAACAGGATTGTGAGGGCATTGGCATTCGCATGTTTGTCTCCAATCCGGGAACTCCCCAGGCTGAAACCTGCATTGCCTATTGTCGCCCTGGTGAAGAGCAGGAGGGCGATATCCCAGTACCTCTTGAGGGTTTCACCGCACATTTTGAAGGGCGTTCAATTCCCTTCCTGGCGGAAGCGAAGGTTGATTACTCGGCGGATAAGATGGGTGGCCAGCTGACTATTCGCGCGCCGAACTCCAAGATGCCGAACGTCAGCGATGACAGCCCTCTGGAAGACAAGATCAACTACATTTTGTACAACGACATCAATCCGGGTCTGGCATCCCATGGTGGCGAGGTGAGTCTGGTTGAGCTGACTGAAGATAAATACGCTGTGCTGCGCTTTGGCGGTGGCTGTCAGGGTTGTGCGTCAGTCGATATGACTCTGAAAGATGGTGTTGAAGCCACGTTGAAAGACAAGCTTCCAGAATTGGCAGGTGTGCGAGACATTACCGACCACAGCGATCGTTCTCAAGCTTATTACTAAGTTATTTCATTGGATCAGTATTAAGTCCATTCAAGAGTCGGGCCTGCGCTTTAAATTTATGCAGGCTCCATCCATTCCCTAGCTCTCTTTTTTCTTCGAGCTTGCTCAGTTGGCCGGCACTAAAAACAGCCAGGATTCACCGCTGTCCATATCGTGCATAACATTGTCGACCACAAAATGTTCGCCTTCGATGATCAATTTTTCACCAATCGTTACCGGGTTGCGAAAAAGCTGGTCTTCATAGCTGTAGCTGTCTTCTTTATTCACGTGAAGATGGTAGATATACACTTAAGACTCCTTGCGGCTTATTGCTTTTGTTGGGGCCAGATATCCGTCTTTTTCGATGATAAGGTGAGCATCCGGGCTCTGCAAATATTGCCAAAAGGCCTTGGCGGCGTCATTGTTTTTTGCCCTGTTGAGTAGCACGGCATCTTGAAGGATGGCAGGGTGCATATGGCGGGGAATTTCCCAGGCGGATTGACGTTGAGCTTCCGGGAGCTGAAGCCATTGAGATTTGGCAATAAACCCGGCATCAACCTGCCCGATGCGAGTGAACTGAAACGCCTGAGCTATGTTTTCGCCCTGGACCAATTGTCGTTGATGAATATCACCAAGAACCGCAAAGGCGGCTCGACCGTAAGGCGCCAGTTTTGGATTGGCTATTGCAAGCCTGAGATGCTGGTTTTCTTTTTTTTGTTGCTCTAGAAAGCGAGCATCGATGCTGGAATATTTTTTTTTCGCAGACCAAAGAACAAGGGCACCTTCCGCATAGCTGAAACGGCTATTGTCTACCGCCAGTTGTTCTTCCATCAATTGAATTGGACGCTCTTGATCAGCTGAGAGAAATAGATCGAAGGGGGCGCCATGACGAATTTGTGCGGCAATTTTTCCACTGGATCCCAATACAAAACGCAACTCATAACCGCTTTTCTTTTTAAATTCCGCGCCAAGTGTTCTAGCAGTCTGGGCGAAATTTGATGCCACAGCAATAGTTGCATCAGGCCCGGAAAAGGCCGGAAAACCAAGCAAAACAAGTAAACTCAAACAGACAACTCGGAGGAAGATCATGGGAAATGGCTAACGCTTTCTGGCAATACAAGCGTCATAAGGTAACAAATACTAACTTTGTTCGCAGCAAAGAAAGGGAGGAATCGTAAAAGTGTGTTGGAAAAAGTGGCTCAAAAAACGAGCAGCTTTAGGAGGCTTTTGAGACAAAACCTTGAGACCAAAAAAAGCCGCCTTTAATTCTGGCGGCGCAAGGGTCTTAGGGTGTTCACAATTAATAAATAACTTAGGCCAAATACTGGAGATATGCAAAAGTCGTTGATGAATCAAACGACTTTTTTGGTTTGGTTTTTACACAACGGCGCTAGCTGTTGTTCAATAATGTCCGTAAGTTAATGGCTCTATCAATAGTGATTGTCTCGTAGCAATCGCGCCTGAGCTTATTGTTTGGACAGCAATTGATCAATGTCTTCTCGGCCTGCCGCTAAGATGGCATCCTGGCTGCCTTTGGAGCCGCTGGCGTCAATGTGATGAATGTCTTTCACGCCAATGAAGCGACAAACCTGTTCCAAATAGCCGCTGCAAAAATCATAAGGGCTGCCAACCGGGGTGCCACCGGTGGCGGTGATGATGTAAGCGGTTTTAATTCCACTCAGACCTTCGGGGCCTTCAGAGGTGTAGCGGAAGGTTTCACCTGCACGGCAAATGGCATCAATCCACAGCTTCAGGTACGCCGGCACACTGAAGTTGTACATACCCGCGCCAATGACCAAAACATCGGCGGCTTTAAGTTCGAGGATGAATTCCTCGGATTGTTGATAGTAAGCCTCCAGACTGTCGCGTGGCGCTGTCTTCCCATCCTTGAAGTCCATCAGATCTTCTGCGCTCGGCACTAGCGGTGGCTTCTGTGCCAAATCACGGTGTACGGCCGTCTGAGCCAGCTTTTGAACCAGGTATTGGCCCAACTGGCGGCTGTTGGAGTTATCGAGCTGTGCGCTGCTGTCGATATGTAAAATCGTCATTGTCTGTTTACCCTTGTTTAAGTATCAAAATAGTTGGATTAATAAATCTTTTATTTATTGGCCTGTTTTAGGCTATTTCCGGCTGTTGATGAGTATTCTACGGCTTGCTGGCTTGTGAAAAAGGCCTGTATTCTGTATAAAAAGTTCAAAAATACTGAACGGTTGATCACTATGAAGCCAATATTGAATCTCGAGGTGCTGGAAGTTCTGGATGCCATTGAGCGACGGGGCAGTTTTGCAAAAGCCGCCGAAGAACTTGATCGGGTGACTTCCGCGGTTTCCTACACGATCCAGAAGCTCGAAGAACAGCTCGATATCGTGATCTACCGCCGCGAGGGTCGCCGCTCGGTCCTTACGCCAGCAGGGCGTCTGCTACTTGAAGAGGGGAGGCATTTGTTGACGGCCGGGAATGACCTCGTGAACAGGGCAAAAGAAGTCGCTACGGGCTGGGAGCCGCGTTTGCGTATCGCTGTAGAGGCGTTGCAGGTCTACCCAGAGTTCTTCCGTATTGTGGCGGAGTTCCTCGCTGAGCACCCCAGCATGGAAATTGATATCCGGGAATCAGTATTGAATGGTGGCTGGGACGCTTTGATCCAGGGGCAGGTCGATTTGCTGGTTGCGGGGCCAGGTCCAATCCCTGTAAATCAGGGTCTTCGCGCTGAGCCTTTGGGAACAGATTCACTGCTAGAGGTTATTGCCGAGTGCCACCCCTGTTCCCATTTGGCCGGTGATCCTGAAGCATTGAAATTGCAGCAATCCGAGCTGCGAAGAGTTGTTTTACACGACACATCAGTTGTCGATGTCGCCCGTTCGGCAGGGCTTGGCAATGAAGGGCGACGTTTCTATGTGCAAACCATTGAGCAAAAAGTGGAAGCCATTTTGGCCGGCATCGGCATAGGTTTTGTGCCGTTGCACAGAGCGGCACAGCACTTGGAAAGCGGACGTTTATTGACGTTGTCGAATGAGCCATTACAGACACAACATTATCTGGCCTGGAAGATCAGCAACCGGGGGAAAGGTTTGCAGGAGTTGTGTCGGCGTTTGTTGCAGAATAAATGATTTTTTCGAGCAGAAATCTTTACTTGTTCTTGTTGAGAGTCAGGCATCCTTAATCAAAGGCACAGCAAATTAAAATACACGCAGCTTATCTGTTTTAACCTTGCAATCTGTTTTCTGATTGATTCTCAAAATCATATTTCTTTCAGTAGCGTTTCAGTCTTTATTTACCGACATCAACGGTCAGTGTGCCTTCTGTGCAAAAGAGCATTGCCGTTTATTGCGACGTCAAATTTTCTGTTTGAGATAAACACGTTTGTAATATATTCGTCACAAGGAACGCTGGAATACGCTTACGGTTTTAATGGATTTTTAATCGCCTCACAGAAAACACATAAAAAAAACCCGATGTCTGGGGGAGAGCATCGGGCCAAGACCATTAGGAGTAAACACGTCGTTGAACATAGCTTTGAAGAAAGATAACAGTGCTCTGTTCGATCTGTAAGATGAAGACTGGCTGCTGTCATTTACCTTGCTGGCAGTAATAAGTATTAATCAAATTAGAAAAAAAGCCAGTGAAATATTTCCTTTGCTTAAATGTTTTTTTCATGTCTCGTTCCTTCCTAAATGCTCAAACCTTATATCCACGTTGGCTCTGGGCTGCGAGGTGATTAATCGCTAATCGTTATTAATTTTAGGTACTAATAAAAGCTTTGCTATATAACTTTATGTGACAAAAAAGTTTTTCTGCCGTCCAGTGTCTAGCTTTTGGCCCTAATTTTGCTGTTTCTCTTGCGGAGAATTAATAGCCGATAAAACGCCGGAAATAAGTCGTCAATGTTCGACAAATTTAAGAATTAGTGACGGCCAAGGGCGAAATTTTTCCCCCAGTACGTATTCTGGTGGCAGTTGCTTGCCGCTCAGGACATCGGTTTCTCCTCAGTTTGAAAATCTGGCCTTAAAAGATAAACGCCGGAAGCTAAAAGAGGGTTTGAATATGCAATCAAGTTTGGCAAGCGCAATGCTGTTTCTGGCTGTGTTGTTATGCTCGGCATGCACACCGCAATATACGCAAAATGTCGTTCAGGAGATCCCTGACTATTTGCAGTTGCGAGACAAGGTTTATATCGAGCGCCAGCAGCAATGGCGCCTGAGTTCGCATACGCCGCTGTATATCGCCATGGCAAAGAATGATTTGGTGCCCCGTACCGAGCTGACCATCACGGAAAGCCTTTACGACGCCTTACTGGAGCAGTTTCCTCTGAGTCGGGCCTCTTCCAATCCGGCGACTTTGGGTGAAGCGCTCGCCAGTGCGCGCCTGATGCGTATGCCGATTACGGTGTACCACCAGTTGTCCCTGATGGACGACCAGCTCAGTAGTTGGCGGGAGTACGATCAGGACATGGATTCCGGAAAGTCTTTAGGGCGTGACCGTCTGAGACTCCAAATCCAGCTCTACGACAGCTACAGCGGCAAGCTGCTGGATTCGGCGATCTTGAATTCCGTCAGTCGCCGGATCGCCTGGTCTGAAATTACGCCCGTAGAGCTGCTCAGGCAGGCATCGGCGCAATATGCACAGCAATTAGCCATGGTGTCGCCGCAATAGTCCGTATCCGGCTTTTGAGACAGAGGGTTCTTGCATTGGAGGAAGAGTGTCGGCAGACTGGAGCGCCCAGATGCTGGGAAGACCAAAATCCTCCGTTGTATGGCCATAATAACTGGCTAGTGAGATCCAAGAAGAGAGGGTGATATGCCAAGCAGGAATTATCAATTAAGACCGATGCTAGACCCGGAACAACTCAGCCAAGCCATCCAGCAGGCCGCCGAACCAGGAAAGCGCCCACCCGTGCATCTCTGGAACCCGGATTTCAGTGGTGATATCGATATTCGCATCGCCGCAGACGGCATGTGGTATCACGAAGGCGATCCGATTAAACGGCTTCCTCTGAGAGCCTTGTTTGCGTCTATTCTCAAGCGAGAAGGGGACGATTACTTTCTGGTAACACCCGTTGAGAAGTGGAGAATTACCGTAGAGCGGCAGGTCTTTTCGCTGAACCAAATGATGGAACTCGAAGACGATGGCGTCTATTACCTGGAATTTCGCAACGAAATCGGTGAATTTGTTCGTTTGGACGCTGAGCATCCCATTTGGTTTGAAGAATATGGCAATCAGAGCGTGCCGTGCATCGAAGTGCGTGATGGCTTGAGCGCAAGCCTGTCCCGTTCCGTATTTTACGAGTTGGTGAACTTGGCTCAGGATTGCGAGGGCGAAATGAAAGTGTTCAGCGGTGGGGTCGGTTGCTCACTTGGGAAGGTTTACTAAGGGCTTTATGTCTTTAAAGATGCAGAAATAGCAAGCACAAAAAAGGGCCTTAAAAGGCCCTTTTTTGTGCTCTCGAAAAATCCGTCACATATTTGGATAGTTCGGGCCACCAGCACCTTCCGGACATACCCAGGTTATATTCTGACTGGGGTCCTTAATGTCACAGGTTTTACAGTGAACACAGTTCTGGCCATTGATTTGAAACTTCTTGCTGCCGTCTTCTTGCTCAACGATCTCGTAAACACCTGCCGGGCAGTAGCGTTGAGCCGGTTCATCCCATTTGACGTAGTTTACGTCCATTGGAATGCTGTCATCTTTCAAAGTCAGGTGACAAGGTTGATCTTCTTCATGGTTGGTATTCGACAGGAATACGGAAGAGGGCTTGTCAAAGCTCAATTTACCATCAGGCTTGGGGTAATCGATCTTTTTGGACTCTGAGGCCAGCTGCATACCTTCGTGATCCGGCGTGGGATCCGAAAGGGTCCAGGGCAGGGAACCATTAAAGATATTGATATCGATAAAGGCATATGCAGAACCGATAATGTTACCCCATTTGTGCTGAGCAGGGCCGAAGTTGCGCTGGGTGTGCAGCTCCTTCCAAGCCCATGAAGCTTTGTAGGCATCGGCGAATTCCACAAGATCCTGACTTGCGCGATCTTCAGCAATGGCTTTTACAACAACTTCTGCGCCCAACATGCCGGATTTCATGGCCGTGTGGCTACCCTTGATCTTGGCGAAGTTCAGTGTGCCGGCGTTGTCGCCAAGCAGTAAGCCGCCCGGGAAGGTCATTTTCGGCTGGGACTGCAAACCACCTTTGGCGATAGCGCGGGCACCATAGGCCAGGCGTTCACCGCCTTCCAGATACTGCTTGGCAACAGGGTGGTGCTTGTAACGTTGGAACTCGTCGAATGGGCTCACATGAGGGTTGCTGTAGGACAGATCTGTAATCAAACCCACAACCACCTGATTGTCTTCAATATGATAAAGGAAGGTGCCGCCTGCAGAGCCGGACTCGCTCAGAGGCCAGCCAGCGGTGTGCACAACCAGGCCTTGCTGGTGCTGTTCAGCAGGAACTTTCCAGATTTCCTTGATGCCGATGCCGTAGTGCTGGGGCTCAACGCCTTTATCCAGCTCAAACTTGGCAATCAGCTGCTTGCCTAATTGGCCTCGGCAGCCTTCGGTGAACAAGGTGTATTTACCGTGCAACTCCATGCCCGGCATGTAGCTGTCTTTTTGCTGACCATCCAGACCGATGCCCATATCACCGGTGGCAATACCTTTTACACTGCCATCTTCATGATAAACCACCTCAGCGGCGGCAAAGCCTGGGAAAATTTCCACACCCATAGCTTCAGCTTGTTCAGATAACCAGCGGCACAGATTACCCAGGCTGATAATGTAGTTGCCTTCATTGTGCATGGTTTTCGGGGTGAAGAAGTTCGGAATCTTGATGCCGCTGTCGCCATTGCGAAGCATGTATATGTCATCGCCGGTCACTTCGGTATTCAGCGGGGCTCCGCGCTCTTTCCAGTCGGGGAATAATTCGTTTAGGGCGGTGGGTTCAAATACCGCACCGGAAAGGATATGGGCGCCAACCTCAGATCCTTTTTCTACTACGCAGACAGAGATTTCTTCGTTGAGTTGTTTGATACGACAGGCTGCTGATAGTCCGGCAGGGCCGGCACCAACGATGACCACATCGTATTCCATATATTCTCTTTCCACAGCTTCACTCCTGGCTTTTCTAGCTAAATACGGTTCCAGCGACAACAGGTACAGCTTGTTGCAGCGGTTTGGCTGGCTTTGTTGTGTTCACCTGGCAGGGTACTTCACCGGATGAGGCCAGCTTTAAGGCAGTAGATTATCCCGGCTTTGGGCAAATTTTCTCATTCATTCAGTGGATATTCGCTATCACCCGAATGGATGCCTCAGAAAAGTCTGGCAAAGCGCTAAGATAAGTTTAAGTAATGCCCGAATACTCTTGTATTGGCGTGGATTATAGCCGTCGAGGCCGCATTAGACCAATGGTAAAAAGGCGCAAAGCTATGACCGAATGTTCCACAGCCAAAGAGGGACATATAAATGATGGACGTGAAGTGCCTAAATTCTGCGCGCATAAAGAGGCAACTTTGTAGATAAAATGACTAAATTCAGCGACTTTGAGCAATCTTGCCATTCTCCCTGAGCACAACAGGTATTGATTTTAAGGGGCTGCTGCTTCAACATACTCGCCGCTCGATGTGGCTCACATTAGACTATTCTTTTGTTGGCTTGAGCACTGCGGGAATGTGGTACCACTCTTAAAACAACAAGGGCGTAAAGCCAGAGGGTGCTGCCGCGTTTATCCTTCAACGATAAGCGAATGGGAAACCGATGAAGATTCTTGTTGCTGTTAAACGCGTTGTGGACTACAACGTCAAAGTACGTCCAAAGTCAGACGGTACTGACGTTGATATTGCCAACGCTAAAATGTCTATTAACCCTTTCTGCGAGATTGCTGTTGAAGAAGCAGTTCGCCTAAAAGAGAAGGGTGTAGCGACCGAAGTTGTCGCTGTATCACTGGGAACCAAGCAATCCCAGGAACAAATTCGTACTGCGATGGCACTGGGTGCTGATCGCGGCATTCTGGTGGAAACCGACGCTGAGCTGCAGCCACTGGGTGTAGCCAAGTGCTTGAACGCCATCATCGCGAAAGAGTCTCCCGATCTGGTTATCATGGGTAAGCAGTCCATCGACGGCGACAACAACCAAACCGGTCAGATGCTGGGTGCGCTGAGCAATCTGCCACAAGGTACCTTCGCTTCTGAAGTTGCGGTAGAAGACGGCACTGTAAACGTTACTCGTGAAATCGATGGCGGCTTGCAGACCGTTAAGTTGAACCTGCCTGCAATCGTTACCACCGACTTGCGTTTGAACGAGCCTCGTTACGCGTCTCTGCCTAACATTATGAAGGCCAAGAAAAAGCCTCTGGATACCACCACTCCAGATGAGCTGGGCGTAGACATTGCTCCACGCGTACAGACCTTGAAAGTCGAGCCGCCTGCCGAGCGCAGCGCTGGTATCAAGGTGGCTGACGTAGCAGAGCTGGTTGATAAACTGAAAAATGAGGCGAAGGTGATCTAAGATGAGTATTTTAGTAATTGCAGAACACGATAATGCCAGCCTCAAGGGTGCAACCCTGAACACTGTGGCTGCAGCGAAAGCCATTGGTGGCGACATTCATGTACTGGTTGCCGGTGCTGGTTGTGGCGCTGTTGCTGAAGCGGCAGCCCAGGCTGACGGCGTCGCCAAAGTACTGCTTGCCGATAACGCCGCTTATGAAAACCAGTTGGCTGAAAACGTAGCCGCTTTGGTTGCTGATCTGGGTAAGGAATACACCCACGTACTGGCGTCCGCGACCAGTAACGGCAAAAACATCATGCCACGTGCTGCAGCACTGCTGGATGTACAGGCGATTTCTGACATCATCTCAGTAGAAAGCAGCGACACGTTCAAGCGCCCGATTTACGCAGGTAACGTAATCGCTACCGTTCAGAGCTCTGATGCCATCAAAGTGATTACCGTTCGTGGTACAGCTTTTGATGCTGTTGCAGCGGAAGGTGGTTCTGCGGCTGTTGAATCTATCGACAATGCCCAGGACGCTGGCGTTTCTTCTTTCGTTGGCGAAGAGCTGGCGAAGAGCGATCGCCCAGAGCTGACAGCTGCCAAGATCGTGATCTCCGGTGGTCGCGGTATGCAGAATGGCGAAAACTTTGAAATGCTGTACAAGGTTGCTGACAAACTGGGTGCTGCTGTGGGTGCATCCCGTGCTGCGGTAGATGCAGGCTTTGTTCCTAACGATATGCAGGTTGGCCAAACCGGTAAGATCGTAGCTCCTGAGTTGTACATCGCTGTGGGTATTTCCGGTGCTATCCAGCACTTGGCTGGTATGAAAGACTCCAAAGTGATCGTTGCGATCAACAAAGACGAAGAAGCGCCTATCTTCCAGGTTGCGGATTACGGTCTGGTTGCTGATCTGTTTGAAGCTGTACCTGAGTTGGAATCTTCCATCTAAGTACGCGTTTTGATGGGGCTTGCGAAGCACAGCAAGCTTTACGTTTGAAAGGTGGGCAAAGCTCACCGTTTTAATCAAAACCATCAGACACAAAAAAAGCCGCAAATGCGGCTTTTTTTGTGTCTGAGAAAAGTGAAATTATTCGCTTTTCAGCTTGTCCAGAGCGCCTTCGGCTTTCTCTTTCAGCTCTTTCATTTTCTCTTCGTCTTTGGTGGCTTCTTCCAGCTTGTTCATGGCGTCGCCAGCCGCTTCTTCAACCTTGTCGCTTACCGCGCCAACGGCGTCTTTTGCACCTTCACCCAGATCGCTGGCCGCTTCTTTAACGCTGTCGCTGGCATCGGCCATCGCTTCAGACGCTTGATCCTTCAGGTTGGAAGCTGCATCTTGAGTCGCCTGGGCAGCCTGATCCAGCATGTTGCCAGATTCTTCAGCTGCTGATTCAACAGCCGCTTTAGCTTCTTCAACAGCGGCAGCAGCCTTGCTTTCTTCGTTTGCTTCCTGAGAACAGCCAGCCAAAGCCAGAACGGAAGCCGCAGTGAAAGCCAACAGACCATTGCGCAGCAATTTAGTGTTAATTTTCATTCTATATCCCCTTTGTCTTCACTTATAATAAACCTAATGCAGGTATTAGGTACGGCACTAAGGCCCCATGTCCTTGGCAGCACCTTTGTACTTTTATGCGCCTCTCTTAAGAGCGACTCAAGCAGTGTATCTGGCTTATCCTGAATAGAAAAGTAACCGATACCACATTTTTAGTAAGACCTTGGAGTAATCAGTGGATATTGAAGCATTTGAAACCTGGTCCTTATACCTCGGGATTGGTGGTTTGATTGCCTTTATGGCTTTTATTGTTTGGGACTTGGCCAAGAAGTCCGACGCCGGGCGTTTCGGTACCATGATTCTGTTTACCGCACTGGGTCTGGGGGTACTGGGCTTCATTATTAAAACCGTCATTGTTCAAATGATGGAGCAGTAATTCTGCGAGTGCAGAGCAAAAGCGAGAACAAGCCCTATGTTTAAGCTCTTTATACCGGAATCCAAGGTTCACCGTGATCGCCGCCTGATGCGAGAAACGGACAGCCGAATGGCCAAATACAGCCGCCGCGGTATTTTGATCAATTTTTGTGTTTATTTGTTTTGCGTCTGGATGGGGGATCTCTATCTGAAGGCGCCAACCGTAACGTCAGTGATGACCATCGGTTTGCTCCTCCTGACCGGAATGCGAAGCTATTACCTGTTCCGTTTTGACTCTCTCTACCCAAGAGCGCCATCACGCTGGCGTAACCAGTATTTTCTGGCTTCACTGCTCGGTGCGATTTGGTGGAGTGTGATTCTGGTTGCATTCACGCTGATTAAAGGACTCGACGACGTCACTACAATTCTGTGGTTTTATACGATCGTTTTTTTCTCCTCCACCGCCAATGCGCTTGCGCCATACAACCGTTATATGAGCTGGTATCAGTTTTTAGGTTTGATTCCAGGTGCACTGGCGATGGTGTCATTGGGCACCATTAACGGTTATCTGTACGGCATTATTATTTTGCTGTTTTTCTTGTTGATGATTCATCAGGGCCGAATCGTTGCAGAAAGTTACTGGAAGAGTTTGGAAACCAATCAGGCGCTAACCCGTAAAACCATCGAGCTGGAAGCCGAGAAGCGGGATATGGAAGCGGCTGATCAATTCAGCACTGAGTTTCTGCAAAACCTAGGCAGTGAGGTGCGAGTCAACCTGAACGATTTATTGGGCAGTTTGTCGTTGCTCGATCGTGATCAATTAAATTCCCATCAATCCGAACTGGTGGATATGGCCCACCGCACAGCGATGCACCAGTTGGAATTGATTAATAATGTCGGTGATTATCTCACCACGGTAGGGCGTCAGTACGAACGTGATGTCAGCGTGTTTAATTTACGTCGCTTGCTGGAAAACGTACTGGAAGACTTGTTTGAAGACGCAGCCCATCAGCATACAGAACTGAATTATCTGCTGAACTCGACCATTCCACTGCGTGTTCGCGGTGATGCTGTTCGAGTCCAGCAAATTTTACATCAGCTGATTTACCATGTGATGTATTCCACCCAGTCAGAAGAAATTACCATCGTTGGAAACTACAAACTGGATAATCAACGCGATGGCAATCTCACATTGAAAATTCGTTTGATCGGTTCTGGCGATGATAAATATTCGGCCTGGGAAACCAGTGGCGATTCCGAAGAGAGCGCAAGTACCTTGGTCAACAGCTGGGAAAACAGTACATCATTTGTGGTGTGCAAGGCGCTGGCCGAATCGTTATCCGGCTTTGTGGAGGTCAGCCCTTCGCGTCACCAGGTTATCGTCAGCTTGCCTCTGGAAATTTCCGGTAGTTTGACCCAGGAAGTTTCCGTAAACGCTCGCCTGAAAGGCAAACGCGCTTTACTGGTCGATGTGTCCAAAGAAGTTCGCAAACCCATGATGCGGGAGTTCAAAGATTGGGGGCTGACTGTTAAGCATGAAAAAGACCTCAATGCGGTCGTTCAGCTGATGTGGGATGCGCGCAATGACGATGAAGCCTTCGATTTGGTTCTGTTTTATACCCGTCATGGTAATCGTGAGTGGATGGAGATCTCCCAACAGATTCTCGACAATGAGCAGCTGCGTGATGTGGCCCAATTAATTGTGGGTAACAAACGCGACCTGGAAAGCGAAGAAGTAACCCATTACGCCATCGACAAAATGCAGGTCGCACGCTTGAATAAACCTCTGTCGCCCCATGCTGCTCACAACGCGCTTGAGTATCTGTTGCTAAAAGGGGATTACGCCAAGCCGGATTGTTTGACGCACACCAAAGATCACGTGCTCTGCTTTGAAGGCCACACCGTTTTGCTGGTCGACGATCATCGAGCCAATCAATTGGTAACCCAGCGCCTGCTGGAAAAACTCAAACTCCAAGTAACGGTTGCGATTAACGGCAAAGAAGCACTGGATAAAATGCAGCAGCAGAAATTCGATATTGTGCTGATGGATTGTAATATGCCGGTTATGGATGGCTTCGAGGCCACCCAGATTATTCGCGAACGGGAAATTGAAGCCGAAATCAAAAGTGCCGAAGTCGGCGAACAGGTATCTGAACATATTCCAATCGTGGGGATGTCTTCCCATCTCTTTAATGGTGAAAAATCCCGAAGCTTTGCGGCGGGTATGGACGAATATCTGGCAAAACCGATTGAATTTTACAAACTGCAACGTCTGCTGCAACGTTGGTTGAATAGCTAAGTCTGGAATTTTATGTCTTCAATACCGCAAAACAAGGATGAGTTGCTGAATGCCATTGAGGACAGCTACACCAAAATTCTAGGCGATTACCAACGAGTTCCTCCGTCACTGACGCGAACAATGGGGGTCGAGGGGAATATTAAGGGCACGGTCATTAGCGTCAGCGATACACTGGCCTATTTAATCGGCTGGGGAAAACTGGTGATTAAGTGGGTCGAAGCGAAGCAGTCTGGCCGTGCGGTCGATATTCCTGAAACCGGTTACAAGTGGAACCAGCTGGGCCCATTGGCTGAAAAATTTCACAAGGATTACGCAACATGGGATTATCAAGCGCTGCTTGAGGAATACAGCGTTGTCATTCATCGAGTCTTGGAAATCATTCAAAGCTGCAACAATGAAGATTTATACGTTCACACTTGGTATGAAAAGTGGACATTGGGCCGAATGATACAATTCAACACGTCCTCGCCCATGAAAAATATGCGGACCAAAATCAGGCGCTTTCTGAAATCCCGGGGCGTACGCTGATCCTATAGATCGGATTTCTCTTCCTCACTTAATAGAAATTCACGGGTAGTCATGCCGCTCCATTGCTTAAAGCGTCTGAAAAAGGATCTTGGTTCAGTGAAACCCAAATGTTGGCAGATGCTGTGGCTGTCTACCTTGTCTCGTAAAAGTTGTTTGGCCAGCTCAAAGCGAATCTGACTCAGAGATTCCTGATAGCTGCTCCCGGCCTGTTCGAAGCGTCGTTGCAATGTGCGTGAACTCATATTGAGTGAGGCCGCCAAACCGCTTTTACTGAGACTGCCCTGGGGCAACAGCTGTCGCATAGTGCGATGAATATCATTGAGATCCCGTTGGCGTTTTTGAGGGCTTAGACGCTCGAGAAGTTGATCCGCGTGGGCAATCAACGATTCCTGCAACGCCGGATTCGCCTGGGGAAGAGGCCGGTCCATGGCGTCTTTGGGAAGGTGCAGTGCGTTATGCGTTTGAGAGAAACGGGGTTCGCAGGAAAACACCGCCTGGTATTCAGACAGTTCAGTGGCGGGAGCGTCATGTTGAAAACTCAGTCCGCAAAGATCGCCTTCCAGACCCAGCATGTTTTTGCCATAGAGAAACCAGGAGGCCAACACCGCTTCGCTGATATGTCGTCTGGCCAGCGGATTTTCCAACTGACAATGCCAGACCTGGGCCATCCAATCGGGTTCCTCCTGCAATTCGGTGTACCCCATATCGCCAACCAGGGTTTCATAGGTTGGCACGATTTCGATACAGGCACGCAGGCTGGCAGCGCTGATGGAAATCAGACCGAGACTGGCGTACATCGAAGGATTAATGTGATTGCTGGCATAGAGGCCGAAATAGGGGTGGCCGCTGGCTTCAAGCAGCGCAATAAATATAGTTTCAAAGCGAGCCAGGCTGATCCGGGCGCTGTTGTCTTCCAGCTGGCGTTCATCGATATTGTGCTGAGCCAATACGGGTCGAATATCGACACCAAGGGCTTCGGCAGCCGTCAGGTATTGTTTAAGGGCGGGGATGGAAGCGCTTAAATTGCTCAAATGAAGGCCTTGTTCGAGTGGTTATTCTACTGATGTCAGTGAGCTGAATGGGCAGTTTGGCTCGTTTGGTGATTCTAACGGCTTCTACAGGCATCGAAAAGAGCCACAGGCCAACATAGTATTAAATCCTGACAGTACCGAATAACGAGAAGTACCGAATAACGAGAAGTACCGAATAACGAGAAGTACCGAATAACGAACAACAGGGCCCTCATCAGAGTGAGCGGCGTAGCGAAAACACAGCGGGGGAATGTATGGAAAGGCGTTGGAATGGTTGGGGCATGCTCAATGGTGAATATCAGCACAGTCCCAGCCCACAGGCGGTGACAATGGCGGAAGAGCGCCTGGGGGCTGCAGAAGCCTTGACGGTTGCCGAGCTTGATGAGGTGTTGGCCAAGTTACCTGCCAGCCGCCTGGAGTCGCATCCGCTGCTGTCCTTTGATAGCGAAATCCGTGTACGTCATAGCCGTGGGCAGAGTTTGCCCGACCTTTTCGCACTGCGATCAGGTGAATTGGGTGCGGTACCGGATGCCGTAGCGTTCCCGGAAACTGAAGAACAGATTCAAGACATTCTGACGCTGGCTCAATCCTGCAACGCCATTGTTATTCCTTACGGCGGGGGCACTTCAGTCGTTGGGCACATTAACCCTCCCAAGTCTGACAAGCCCGTCATTACCTTGAGTCTGGCGAAATTTAAGGAACTCTATCACCTCGATCGCGAAAGTCAGATTGCAACATTGGGCGCGGGTTTGGCTGGGCCAGAGCTGGAAAAGTTATTGAATGCCGAAGGTTACACCTTAGGGCATTTTCCACAGTCCTGGGAATTGTCTACCGTCGGTGGCTGGGTCGCGAGTCGCTCCAGTGGGCAGCAATCCCTGCGATATGGACGCATTGAAAAAATGTTCGCCGGCGGCACCATGGTTACGCCTAAAGGAACTCTCGATATCCCGACATTTCCGGGTACCTCTGCCGGAACAGATCTGCGCGAAGTGGTTCTGGGCTCCGAAGGAAGAATGGGCGTCATCAGCAAAGTGAAAATGCACGTTACGCCACTGGCTGAAGTCGAAAATTTTTACGGTGTTTTTTTTCCGAGCTGGGAGCAGGGTAAGGCCCTGAGTAAAACGCTTGCCCAGCAAATGCTGCCTTTGTCCATGATGCGTTTAAGTAATGCTGAAGAAACCGCATCCCATTTAAAATTGGGAGGGGACCCCAAGGCCATTGCCTACCTTGAAAAATATCTGGGCTGGCGTGGTGTGGCCGAAGGCAAAGTGATGTTTACCTTCGGTACCACGGGCGATAAAAAGAGTTGCCGTTTTGCATTGAAACAAGTGAAGCGATTGAGTCGTGAATTTGGTGGCGTTTACATTGGTAAGCTGATTGGCAAGGCCTGGGAACACAGCCGTTTTCGCAGCCCGTATTTACGTGACGGGTTTATGGATCTGGGTTATGCCATCGATACGATGGAAACTGCGGTCGACTGGAGTAAAACGGATGAGGCCATGGAAGCTATTGAAAGCAGTATTCGTACGGCAGCAGAATCCTTCGGTGAAAAAGTCCACGTCTTTACCCATCTCTCACATTTTTACCCCCAGGGCAGCAGTGTTTACACTACGTACATGTATCGTGCGGGTAGTGATTATGATGAAGCTTATCAACGTTGGTTGGCGCTGAAGCAGGCAGGAGCCAAAGCGATTGTATCTGTGGCGGGCACCATCAGTCATCAGCATGGCGTCGGTGAAGATCATAAAGAATACCTGCCAGCGGAAAAAGGGGAATTGGGCATAGCCACCATTCAAAGTCTCTGCGAGCACTTTGATCCGGAAAAAATTATGAACCCAGGTAAGTTGGTCGATTAGTCAGCACGGTTTCGGGAAATTTGATAATGAGCAAGGCAAAACGCAGAACCCGCATTGAAAGTGCACGAAGAAAACACTGGGACATGATTGTTGTGGGTGGCGGAATTACCGGCGCCGGCGTCGCTCGCGAAGCCGCGAGGCGAGGATTGAGCGTTTTGGTACTGGAACAAAAAGACTTCGCCTGGGGAACCTCAAGTCGCTCTTCCAAAATGGTGCATGGTGGCTTGCGCTATTTGGCTATGGGCGATAGAAAGTTAACCAGAGAGTCCTTATTGGAACGCGAGCGCTTGCTGAAGGAAGCCCCGGGTCTTGTCGAGCGCATGGGGTACTATTTCCTCTTACCCAAAAGCTGGAAGCCCTGGCGTTTAGTGATGAAATTACTGCTGGCCAGTTACGATCGCATAGCAGGCATTAAAAATCACAAAATTTGTAACAATTCCGAACTTGGTGAGGCATTTTCAAAGCTTGATCAAAACGGTATAACCGGCGCTGCTTTCTATACCGATGCTGTCACCGACGATAGCCGGCTGGTGTATCGAGTTTTGCAGGAAGCGGAAGCCGATGGTGCCAGCTTACTGAATTATTGCGCGGTGAAGTCCAGTCAGAAAGCGGATACCGAACATCAAAGTGTCGAAATCCAGGATGCGATATCGGGCGAGGTATTTCAATGCAAGGCAAGCGTCATCGTAAACAGCACCGGTGCCTGGGCGGATCGACTGCGTCAAGCTCGCATTGATGAACAACGGGTACGCCCTTTAAAAGGTAGTCATATCGTATTGCGAAAAGGTGTCTTGCCTATTGAACATGCAATCAGCTGCCAGCATCCGGACGATAAACGCAGTGTTTTTGTATTTCCCTGGGAAGGGCACAGCGTAATTGGCACCACAGATCTCGATTACGAGGGTAGCCTTGATCAGGAAGCAAATATTTCCAAGGAAGAACTGGAATATCTTTTGGCAATTGTAAGGCACCACTTCCCAAGTGAAAGCATTGATAGAAAGGATATCGTATCCACCTGGTCTGGCGTTCGTCCGGTCATTGCCGGAGACAAGCAATTTGCTCGCGCGCAAAAGGCTGAACAGGGCTCTGCCGATAAAACTCGCAAGAAGCCATCAAAAGAACGACGCGACCATGCCGTGTGGGACGATGACGGCTTAATCAGTGCCGCGGGCGGCAAGCTTACAACATTCCGGGTGATGGCTTTGGATGTTCTTGAAAAGGCCGCTCCCTATTTAAAGGGGTGGCAGTTTGAACGTGATGAAGCCGCTGTGTTTAGGCCCGGCGGAGCAAAGAAAAATGCCCAGGCCAATCTCAACGAAGATCAACTCGATCGTTTAGAAGCTTGTTACGGTTTTCGCACCAGTGATTTTCTGGCCACTGCAAAAAATGAAGAACTAAAGCCTCTCTTCGATCAAAAAACGTGTGCCGCTCAACTGCGTTGGGCTCTACGTGAGGAATGGGTCGAGCACCTCGATGATTTATTGTTACGCAGAACCCGCTTGGGTCTGTTATTACCCAATGGTGCCTCGCAACTTTTTGAACTTTGCAAAACGTTGTGCCAGGAAGAGTTGGAGTGGTCAGAACAGCGTTGGGCCGAAGAACTCGAACGCTATCAGGACATTTGGCACCGAGCCTACAGTCTTCCGGCCTAGCGAAAAGATCTTACGCAAAACTGCACTCATTACTATAACTCGACAAAGAATAAATGAACCATGAACGATAAGCCTTATGTACTGAGCATTGACAATGGCACCCAGAGCATTCGTGCACTGGCCTATGATCGTCATGGCGAGCAGATCGATAAAGCCTATATTCCAATTGAGGCCTATACCAGCCCGGAACCTGCCTGGGCGGAACAGTCGGCTGAGTATTTTTGGCAAAAGCTTTGTGAGGCCTGTCAGTGTTTATGGCAACAGGGCAAGGTTAAACCCGAACAAATCGCAGCGCTTAGTGTTACGACTCAACGCGGCACGGTGATTAATCTCGACAAGAACGGCGAACCCTTACGCCCGGCAATTATTTGGTTGGATCAACGAGAAGCGCCCGAATCAGTGTCTTTGGGTTGGATGGATTGGCCTCTGAAATTGCTAGGCTTGAAATCCAATATTGATTATTTCACGAAACAGGCCGAGGCGAATTGGATTCATCAGGTACAACCGGAGTTATGGCAGAAAACCCATAAGTTCTTGTTGTTGTCCGGCTATCACCATTATCGGTTCAGCGGTAAATACATCGATAGCGTGGCAAGTCAGGTCGCCTACATTCCTTTCGACTACAAACAGCAACAATGGGCCAAAGACAGCAGCTGGCATTGGCGTGCACTGCCATTAAAAGCCGATATGTTGCCTGAACTGGTTCCAGCAGGCGAAGTGATGGCCGAGGTTAACGAGCAAGCCGCAGGAGAAACCGGTTTACCCGCAGGCCTGCCGATTGTGGCATCGGGCTCGGATAAAGCCTGTGAGCTGCTGGGTGCCGGTGCCGTGGAAGAGCATATTGGTTGTTTAAGTTATGGCACAACGGCAACGTACAACGGAAATTTTTCTCGCTATATAGAATCAGCGCCGATGATTCCACCTTATCCGGCAGCAACACCCGGGCGCTACAATACAGAAGCGATGGTTTATCGCGGTTACTGGATGGTCAGCTGGTTTAAAGAACAGATGGCCATGGAAGAGAAGTTGCAGGCAAAGGAACAAGGTGTTGCTGTTGAAACGCTTTTTGATGAATTACTCAAAAAAGTCCCTGCGGGCTCGATGGGTTTAACCCTTCAACCGTATTGGAGCCCGGGCATTAAAAACCCGGGGCCCGGAGCAAAAGGCGCCATTATTGGCTTTGGTGATGTCCATACCAAGGCTCATATTTACCGCGCGATTATCGAAGGCCTTTGTTTCGCTTTACGCGAAGGCAAGGAACGTGTCGAAAAACGCAGTGGCCAGAAGATAAGTCGCTTACGAATTTCAGGTGGCGGCTCCCAAAGTGATCAGATCATGCAGATCTCTGCCGACATTTTTGGAATGGCAGTTGAAAGGCCCGCAACCTACGAAACTTCTGGCCTCGGGGCAGCCATTAACAGTGCGGTTGCGATGAACTGGTATCCTGACCACAAAGCCGCTGCTCAAAATATGAGCCGCGTCGGACAGACATTTGAACCGATTGAGGCGAATGTTGACGTTTATGAGCAAATGTACCGACAGGTGTATTTGAAGATGTATTCGGCTTTAAGCCCCTTGTATCAATCCATTCGCAAGATTGTAAACTATCCCTCCTTGTAGCCAACTGCATGTCGTTCTGGCATGTGTTGGTGAGCCGCCTATTTAAGTCTATACTTTGATGTTGGGGCAGGCCGGAAAAGGCATTCGCTGGCGGTCTGTCTGATGTCATGGATGCAACCGTTTTAAACACCTACACCGTATACGTTTATTGCGTGAGTCGTTGGGCATTCATGTACAGATTGTTGTTTATCTATTTATTTCTTTCATTCAGTAACTTGGCTTTCTGTGAGCCTTTGCGTCTGCTTAATTGGGAGGACTACATCGCTCCCGATATAGTGGCCGAATGGGAAGCGAAAAACGGCAAACTGGAACAGGTCTACTTCGACAGTGATCAGGATCGAGATGCGATTCTTATAAACTCCCAGCGTCATCATATCGATGTGGCGGTGGTTGATGAAGTGATTGCCAGCCGTTTTGGTCGCGAAGGTATGTTGCTCAAACTCACGGAAGAACGCTTACCGAGTTTAAAAAACATCGAACCATTTTGGCGTAAGCGATGCGGCGACTATGCCATACCCTATTTATGGGGCACCCTGGGTATCGCTTACCGAAAAGACAAGCTAAAAAAAGCCCCCGAAAAGTGGGCAGACCTGCTTTCTCCGAGCCCCGATTTGTACGGCCATATCAGTATGATTAATGATTATACGGATATTCTTGCGCCTGCACTTTTTCATTTGGGGTTTGAAGTAAATACCGATGACCGAGGCAAGCTCAAACAGGCTTTTGATTTACTCAAAGATCAAACCGGGGCTGTATTGACTTATGAATATCCTATCAGCTATCTGGGTTATTCAGATAAAGCTGAGGACTTGCACATGGCAATGGTCTACAGCGGTGATCAATACAGTTTAAATGAGCTGGCGGAGGCAGAAGATCGTTGGGGCTATGTGGTTCCGGAAGAGGGTACCGTTTTGTGGGTGGACTGCCTGGCAATTAGCAAGAGCGGAAAAAACCTCGAGCGGGCGTTAAACTTCGTTAATTTTATTTCACAGCCTGCACAAGCTGCCAGAATCGCATCGTACGGTGCGATTGCCACACCGAACAGCGCCGCAAAAGCCATGATCCCCCTTGAGCAATTGAACGACCGAAGTATTTACCCCGGCGAAGAACAACTGAGCAATATTTATCTCTATCAGGAACTCAGCAAATCCAATATTGAAGTTCGTTTAAAAATAACCAATGCGATATTGAATATCCATGAATCTAAGAACACGAACTAGCATACTGCTATTGCCCGTTATTGCGCTGAGTTACGCTTTATCAGCCTGGTGGATTTATCAGGAGGAAAGGGCAACGCTTATTCAGCTTGAACGGGCACAGCTCGAACAAAAGATTACGGCTCTGCACTCCAGCATTTCAAACTACAAGAGTTTTCAAGATGCCTATTTAATGTCCCTGGTGGACGGCGATTTGCTCGCGCAATTTCTGATGGACACGAATAACATCTATCGCAGCAATATCCTTCAGCGACACATGGAATCCTCTCTGGGCCGATTCGATGCTTCTAAAGAGCCATTTTTGTCTCTGCTGGTATTGGACGGCAAAGATGAGGCCATTTTGTATTTGGAAAACAGCCAGGACCCCTTTTCGGAAATCAGCCCGAGACAGTTGGCTACCGCGTTGAAACTCAGAGCCCAAAAATCAGTCAGTAGCACGGATATACACCTCGATAGCAATGATGATTTAACCTTGTATAAATCCATAGCGATTGACCTGAGAACCTTACAAACGCCCATTCTTTCCCAAATTGAAAATGCTGGCCTGATGGTGGTTGCGATCGAAGCGAGATCCGTATCCGATAGTTTGCGAAACCTGCAAAAGGAGTACAAGGCGGAAATCTACTTTCACCAAGAGAGTCAATCACAAGAAGGCAATGCCGGCCCAGGCTCGGATATGACTTTTGTTATTCCGCTGGGCGGCCCACAGGCCGTGAAACTCAGAGTGCCGGTGGATTATTTCGATGCCCTGTTGCAAGAGCTGCGTGGGCGATTGATGCTCTTAAGTATCATTTCCTGTCTGGCCACGTTTTTATTGCTGCAATATCTCGTTGCAAAGTTTATTACCGCTCCGATCGCCACCCTGGATCGGCAGTTGGATGAATTACTGACTGAGAGACGATCAAACATCAGTTATTCTTCCAGCAACAATGAAGTAGGGCGCCTGGCAAGAAAGTTTCAGAGTCTGTACACCCGTTTACTGGCTTCCTTTAATGAAAACTACCAGAAAGCCAGATTAGATACCCTCACAGGCTTACCGAATCGAATGGCCTTTAACGAACAAGCCAAGGAACTGTTCGATCAATTTGATCGCAGCCGAACCATAAGCGTGTGTTACATCGATGTTGATAATTTCAAATACATCAATGATAAATACGGTCATGAAGTAGGTGATCGGGTTTTAGCCCAGGTGGCCAGAGGGTTAAATGATTCGGTCGACCGCTATTTTTCAGATCGGGCCCAGCATGGCGGTGCTTACCGACTGTCAGGTGATGAGTTTGTGGTGCTTGCCATGGATGTTGCGGAAGACGATATCAAAGCCTGTGCCCAATCTATCCTGTCTCTTTTTGAGAGCGGTCTTTCAGTTGCCGGGGCTTCCTATCCCGTTACCGTAAGCCTGGGTGTGGCCAGCACTCAAAGTGAAAACTGCACGTTGTCCGAGCTGATGTCGAATGTTGACCTAGCGATGTACCAAGCCAAAAAAAGCGGGAAAAACCGCGTAGCCAAGTACTCAGAAACTCTGGCTCGGCAGCATCGCAGAATGCAAAATATTGAACTGGCGATTAAATCTCCCGGCTTTGAAGAAGAACTGAGCTTGCGATATATGCCCATAGTGGATCGGAGCAGGAAGCTTCGTTCAATAGAAGTTTTGCTGCGATGGGAATCAAAAACCATGGGCAATGTTCCTCCCGATGAGTTTATTCCGTTGGCGGAATCTATCGGTGCATTCTCCAAAATTGATCTCTGGGTTATTGAACAGGTGTTCAAAGGGGGCGCGGCGCTTCGCGAAAGGTACCCGATGGTGAAGTATGTCTCCATCAATATTTCTTCAGCTGAACTCAACTCAATGACATTTGTTGATGAGCTGGCAAGTTTGGCAGAGCGCTACAGGGTCGACAAAGGCTTCTTCGTTCTGGAGGTTACGGAAACCTTTGCAACGGGCAATCAGGAACAAGTGCATGAAAACCTGAGCCGTATACGGGGTCTTGGCTTCAGAATTGCCATTGACGATTTTGGTACCGGATACACCAGTGTTATGCAAATGCTGAACTATCCTGCCGATGCCATTAAATTTGATCGTTCACTGATCAAACGAATCAGCCAGCAGAAAAACATTGCTACGGCCAGAGCCCTGGTAGAATTGTGCAAATTACAGGGCTTGCTGGTTGTTGCAGAAGGTATTGAAAGCGCAGAGCAACGTAACTTATTCAATGAATTGGGTTGCAGCTATCAGCAAGGCTATTTTCATGGACTGCCCCTGAGTTTTGCCGAGCTTGATGATTGGGTTCAGGAGCACGAGAACCTGAGTGAAGCCGGCAATCTTGTAGAGTAGTGAGATGCACTCAAAAAGCAGCCTCAAGCGTAACCGTTGGTGAGCGAACAGGACATATCCTGCCCAAGAGCGGGAAAGGCACAGCTGCTTCTCTCTATTACCTTCAAAACTTCCTTAACATACCTCCAACGCCAAGCGGCATACTCGCAGAGAGTGAGCAAAAACCATTAGCGAAATATGGTCTTTATTCACGAAATCCTGGCAAAATCTCATCACAATTTCGTTAATCAGAGTGATAATCATCTAAGATTTAGTCTATTAAGTAGTATCCTTATGACAAAATACAATAAGAATAATACTCATTTACCATTCCATTCTGAATCCAACTCCACGATACTTGCGCACACTGAGAAATAGGGCTGCTAAGACCCTGAAAATTAGACGGTTTCTAAAGCCGCAAAGGTAAAAGAACACATAAAAACCTACAGAAACTTTATGGAGTGGAGAATTATGAACAAGATGCCTTTGGCCGTAGCATTGATTGCTGCAAATCAGGCGTTGATTTCCGGTGCCGTTCAGGCCCAGGAAAACATCGAAGAAATCATCGTAGAAGGTAAGTACCTGTCGATCGACAAGATCAATTCGGTAAAAACCCCAACCCCGATTCTGAACGTTCCCCAGAGTCTGTCTATCGTTTCCAGCGCTCAAATTGAAGAACAAGCCTTTCGCAATATTGGTGATGTTCTGCGCTACACGCCGGGCCTGTCCATCAGCCAGGGTGAAGGCCACCGAGACGCCATTATCATTCGTGGTATTCAAACCACCGCTGATTTCTTTATTGACGGCCTGCGTGACGATGTTCAGTACTATCGTCCGCTGTACAATGTTGAGCAGGTTGAAGTGCTACGCGGCTCCAATGCTCTGTTGTTTGGCCGTGGTGGCGGTGGCGGTGTGATCAACCGTGTTGCCAAGAAAGCCAAGATCGGTGAAGACTTCACGACCTTGAACGTCGGCGTTGACACGCTCGGTGCATACTCTGTTGCCGGCGACAGCAACTTTAATTTGAGTGATGCGGCAGCGCTGCGTCTGAATGGTTATTACCAGTCTCTGGAAAGCCATCGTGACTTCTACGAAGGCGACAGCTATGCCTTCAACCCGACACTGACCGTTAAATTCAGCGAGCAAACCAGCGGTGAGTTCTCTTACGAATACGTCGATGACGATCGCACGGTTGATCGTGGTGTGCCGTCAATGAACGTCGATGGTGGTCCGGATAAACCGCTGGAAGGTTATGAAGATACTTTCTTTGGCTCTCCTGATCAGAACCGCACAACCCTGGAAGCCCACATCTGGCGCGCTAACATCAAGCACGAATTCTCTGAGAACCTGCGCGGTAATATCGTTGCTCAATATGCGGATTACGACAAGTTCTATCAAAACCTTTACGCCAGTGAAGAAGTTGTTGTCACCAACGGCCGTTTTACCGAAGTGGAATTGGACGGCTACCGAGACACCACCGAACGTGAAAACACCATTTTCCAGGCTAACCTGGTGGGTGAGTTTGAGACCGGTTCCCTGAAACACACGGTTCTGTTTGGCGCTGAGTTCGGTAAGCAGGACACCAAAAACGCCCGTTTCGACAATGTGTTTGCGGACAACAACGATGACCAGATGTTTATTCCGTTCACAGCCCCACTGAACATTCCAGCGTTTTCATTTTCCAAAGAAGCACGTAACCGTCAATCCGAAGTCGAATTCGCCTCGGTTTATCTGCAAGATCAAATTGACTTGACCGAGCAGTTTAAATTGATCGCCGGTTTGCGCTTTGACAAGTTCGATATCGATGTAAACGATATTCGCAACAACGGTCAGTTCAATCGAGTGGATGAAGAAGTAACGCCTCGTTTGGGCTTTATCTATAAGCCTGCGGAAAATGTTTCTATCTACGCCAGCTACAGCGAAACCTTCCTGCCACGTTCCGGTGATCAGTTCCTGACCCTGAACCTGGATTCCGAAAGCACACGTCCACAGTTCTTCGAGAACCGTGAAGTGGGCCTGAAGTGGGACCTGAACGACAATCTAAGTCTGACAACCGCTGTGTTTGAACTGGAACGCGAGAGCTATACCTCAGTTGATCCAGAAGATCCTTCTCAAGTTATCGTTATTGAAGGTTCTGAAACCAAAGGGTTTGAAATCCAGTTGAGCGGCGCCTTGACTGAAAACTGGGCCATCACTACCGGTTATGCCTATCTGGACGGTGAAGTAAAACGCGCCGATGGCAGTGGTAACAGCGGCAATAAAACTCGCCAGACTCCGGAAAACATGTTCTCTATCTGGAACAGCTTCCGTGTAAACGATCAATTGCGTTTTGGTCTAGGCGCGACTTATCAGGACAGCTTCTTCGTACGTGAAGATAACTCGGTTGAAGTACCGGATTATATCCGTGTTGATGCGGCAGCGTACTACGACATCAGCGAGAACACGACCCTTCAGCTGAACATCGAAAACCTGTTTGATGAAGAGTACTTCCCGGATGCGCACAGCAATGACAACATTTCTACCGGAAAACCTGTAAATGCTCGTCTGTCCATCACAACAAAATTCTAAACTTGTTTAGAATCCTTTGTTGAGAAAAAGCCCCGTTCTGTTTCAGATCGGGGCTTTTTTATGGGTTCTTAATACCCAATCAGGGCAATTAAAAGCTCAAGCGGAAGAGTGCGCCTCCGGAAGGCCCATCGTGAACGCTGATCTTGCCGCCATGCGCAACCATCGTCTGCCTTGCCATGGCCAGACCGATTCCACTGCCATCGTTTTTGCTCGTATAAAAGGGCAGAAAGATGCGCTTTTGGTGCTCGGCTTTAATCCCGGGGCCATTATCCAGTACTTCGACATGGCAGCGATTACGTCGATCCAGGTACGCAGAAACCGAAATCCGGTGGCCTGACGAAGCTTGATTGGATTGCTCAGCCATGGCCTGGGCCGAATTTTTCATCAAATTAATCAGCAACTGCTCCAGTAGCTCCCGATCCGCATTGAGTTGAAGGCTCGCGGGCTCGGTTTCAAATTGCAGTTCGATGTTGTGAAAGCTACTATCAGCCAACAATAACGTGTTGAGTTCTTTAAATAGCTCAGCAAGCGTGAAAATCTGGGGTTTAATTTCGGCCGTATTCTGTAATTGTCGGTAGTTGCTAACAAAATCCATTAAGCCCTTTGCGCGTCGCGCCAGTACCTGACTGGCTTCATAAGCATCATCCAGTGCTTCGGATGCCCGCGGTGTTCCAATTGAGCCATCGCTCATGATGCCTTTGCGACAGTCTTCCAGAAGTGTTTGACTGGTTTCCGCCAGCGATGCCACCGGGGTAATACTGTTCAGGAGTTCATGACTCAACACAGAAGCCATTTCACGCCAGGCCTGAAGTTGATTACGATCCAGTTCCGCTTCGATATCCATTAAGCTGATCAGTATTTCCTGTCCTTTATTGCTTTTGTACAGACTGGTTTGAACACTGAGCTGTCGAGTCTGGCGGCCATCATAGAAATTCAGCAGTTGTTGCTGACCGGGTTTTAAATGACAAAGCGCGTAATAAAAATCTTCACCAAATCGGCGTAAATCACCCGCCTTACAAAAATCACCCAGTTCAAAGAAACGTCTTGCGGACTGATTGTGGAAATGAACCGTATCCTCGCCTTGAATGGAGATCAAAGGAATTGGCATATGTTCGATCATTGCCTGGCAGTGTTTCAGCTCCAGAGCCTGGCGTTGCAGCTGTTCCTGCCAGCTGTACAGAAGCTTTTCCAATTGTTGATTCAGCTCCGGGAAACTGCAATCGATCGGTGCAGGGGGAAGCCGATTATCAAAATCCAGATGATTCGCGGCTTGCAATAAACGCGTGTATTGCCGATTGTGTTTTGTTACCAGGCGTTGCAGCGCCCAGCAAGCCGCCATACTCATCAAAGCCATGAGCATACTCACGGCATAGTAGCCCGGGGTCAGAATGAAATACACCAAACCCAACAAGCAGAAAAATAAAATCAATAGTTGAACATACAGAGCGTGGGAAAAACGTTTAAAGATCATATTTTTCCATCCGGCGATATAAAGAGGCACGTGTAATGCCGAGGGCTTTTGCGGCCTGACTGATATTAAAATTGTGGCGATGCAATGCTGTGCTGACCAGTTCACGCTCAGCTTTTTCCAAATCCAGGTCTTGATGATCGTTGCTCGATGCTGCACCTAACATAAAATCTGTCTCAGGGTTTGTTTCAGAAAAGGTGGCGCTCGTGGGTATCTGCATATCTGTTGATTCAACAAAGGGGCCATCCGATAAAATCACCGCGCGCTCAACCGCATGGCGTAATGCACGAACATTCCCCGGCCACTCATAGCGGCTTATCTCTCTCAAGGCCGTCGCGGAAAACTCAAGCTCGGCTTTGTGGTATTTGCGTTTATGCATGTGCAAATAGTGTTGGGCAATCAAAGCAATATCACCAGCGCGTTCCCGCAGAGCAGGCAGTTTTATTTCCACGGTGTTCAGCCGATACAGCAAATCCTGGCGAAACAAGCGCTCGTCACTGAGTTGCTCACGATCAACATTGGTTGCGGCTACCAGTCGAATATCCAAGGCCTGGCTTTTATTGCTACCGAGCGGCGTAACTTGCCGCTGTTCCAAAACTGTCAGAAGTTTGGCTTGCAGATGAAGGGGAATATTTCCGATCTCATCGAGGAATAGTGTTCCGCCATTGGCGGCCAGCAGGCGACCAACGCGAGCTTTATCGGCACCGGTAAATGCGCCTTTGGCGTGACCGAATAATTCTGACTCAAACAGATTTTCTGAAACCGCACCGAGATCAACGGCGACAAAGGCCTTGTCCCTGCGGTGACTTTGTTGATGTAAATCCCGGGCAACCAGTTCCTTGCCCGTGCCGTTTTCACCGAGAATCAAGACATTGGCATCAGTCGGCGCGGCACGTTCAATAACGCGCTTCACCTGTTGCATATGAGTCGATTCACCAATCATTTCACTGTGAGGCTGATTCACTTCAATCAAAGCTTCATTGCTCTGCCGCAGCATACTGGCTTCGCGTCGGCTGTGTCGCAGTTTGATTGCAGCTGACAATGTGGCGAGCACTTTTTCATTTTGCCAGGGCTTGGCAATAAAATCCGTGGCGCCGTATTTCATGGTTTCAACCGCAAGTTCCACAGCGCTGTGTGCGGTTATCATCACCACAACCGCATCCGGGTCCATCTCAAGTACTTGTTGCAACCAGTACAGGCCTTCTTTGCTACTGCTTTCTCCAGGGGAGAAATTCATATCCAGCAGGATCGCATCGTACTGACCCGCAGCCATTAATTTGGGCAGCTGTTCCGGGCGATTGCAGATATCGACCGCTGCAAAATGGCGCTTCAGTAACAGCTTGGCTGCAAGCAGGATGTCCTGATCATCATCGATAACCAGTATTTTGTGGTCTTCTAGCAAAAATTTTCTCCTCAATAGTGTTCGATATCGTACAGGCTGTGTTCGTTTGCGAACAGGGCTCCCTGAACGAGATCGGACAGTTCTCTAAAGCAAATCATCCAAAATCCTTTAAATACAAGGACTTACAATTTGGCACTGGCTTTGCAATCCTCCTTGTCAATCGTATTCATCATGGCCATAAACGCTTTGCTTCCAAATAAAGCGAAAAACGGGCCAGCATATTTAGAGGTTGTATATGAACGACATGGGAACCCAGCACAAAAGCAAATTGCACAGCGATCATCCCATGGATCGCCGTATTCGAAGCAGTAAACCCTATAAGCGTTGGCTGCTCCTGGCTCTGCTGATTCTCGCTGGGGTTGTAGCCTTTGTTCTGTTCTATGAGCAGGGGAAATCCCTGCATATGGCTCGGGATCGTCTGGTCACGGGTACCGCTCAGCAAGGTGTGTTTGATGATTTTATTCCGCTACGAGCAAGAGTAGAGCCCAGAAAAACCGTATTTCTCGATGCCATACAGGGTGGGCGAGTCGATCATCTTTTGGTCGAAGATGGCGCTGATGTTCGTGCAGGGCAAACCATTGCTCGTCTTTCTAACTCGGATTTACAACTCAGTGTAATGAGCACCGAATCCCGCGTGATTGAGCAGCTTAATGTGATGCGTGAGCAGGAATTGCGCCTGGAGCAAAATCGACTCAACCACAAAACCCAATTGGCGAGTCTGTCCTATCACCTTGAACGACTGACGCGTCAGAACACACGTTTTCAAGCCCTGTTGACGTCTGGTCATATCTCTCAGGAAACCGTCGACAAAACCCAGGATGAGCTTCGTCACTATCAAAGACTCTATCAACTGAGCCTGGAAGCCCAGGCCTCGGATGAGCGATTGATGGCCAAGCAATTGGAGTTTTACCAAACCAAAGCAACGGTGATGGAAGAGAATCTGGCCTTTGCCCGTGAGAGTTTGGAAGCGCTGCATATCCGGGCGCCATTTGACGGGCGTTTGTCTGGATTTGATCTGGTTGAAGGGCAGAGCATTCAGCGCGGCGATCGTATCGGCCAAATCAGCCAACCCAGGTCATTCAAATTAAAAGCCGGCGTTGATGAATACTATCTCGGTCGAATTGTGGTTGGCCAAAGCGCACGGATTGAGCTGCAGGGTAAGCCCTATGAACTGAGCGTCAGCAAAGTTTACCCCGATGTACGCGGCGGGCAATTTCAGGTGGATATGACCTTTGAACAAGACATGCCAGACAAGCTGCGTCTCGGGCAGAGTGTGCAAAGCCGCCTGCAGCTAGGCGCCAGTGAACCCGCATTGCTGATTCCCAATGGCCCGTATTTCCAGGATACCGGCGGCCGATGGCTGTATGTGCTCAGCCAAGACGGTCGTGAAGCCAAGCGCCGACAGGTGCGCCTGGGACGCCGTAACAATGACTTTATCGAGGTGATATCCGGGCTGAATGCCGGGGAAGAAATTATTACCTCAGCCTATGCTGCGTTTAAAGACGCAGATCGCTTAAAATTATCCCAAGACTCTTAGGAGAGAACAGTGATTAAACTTCAACAGTTGTGCAAGAGCTATCGCGGTGACGAGATTGAAACCATTGCACTCAATCAAGTCGATCTGGAAATGGAAGAGGGCGAGTTTGTTGCCATTATGGGCCCCTCGGGCTGTGGCAAATCAACCTTGCTGAACATTCTGGGCATGTTGGATCAGCCGACTTCTGGTCAGTATTTTTTCAACGGCGAAGAGATCAGTGGCTACAGTGAAAGTCAGCTGGGCCAGCTGAGAAAAGAAAATATCGGTTTTATCTTCCAGAATTTCAATCTTATTGATGAACTCAGTGTGCGCGAAAACATTGAACTGGCACTGCAATACCACAATATTCCTGGCAAACAACGCCGCAAGCAAGTAGCGGAGGTCATGGATCGAGTCGGGATTGCCCATCGCGCAGATCACCGCCCCGGGCAACTTTCCGGTGGTCAGCAACAGCGGGTAGCTGTTGCTCGCGCTGTGGTGGCCAAGCCCAGCTTGATCCTCGCTGATGAACCCACAGGAAACCTGGACAGCAATCATGGTCAGGAAGTCATGAAAATGTTGCAAGCTCTTAATCGTGAAGGAACCGGCATTATAATGGTGACTCACTCCTCGGCCCATGCGGACTATGCGCGACGTTGCATCAATCTGTTTGATGGCCAAATTCTCGCTGAAAACCTGCGTGCGGTTTCCTAGGAGTCAATCATGATTTTCAGCTACATCACCATCGCGGTACGAAACCTTCTGAAAAACAAGTTGTTTGCACTGATCAATATTGTCGGTTTAACACTGGGTTTATTGATTTTTATGTTTTCGGTTTTGCTCACCGCCTATGAAGAAAACCACGATCACATGTTTGACAAGCGCGAACGGATTTACACCCTGGCCAGTAAATTCGCGCCCACCTCGGGAGAATCTATTGGTCTGTACCCGGATTCTTCTACAGCCTATGGCCCGCTGATCAGAAATCGTCTGCCTGAATTGGAAGCCGTTGCCCGCGCGGTGCATCGAATCAAGCAATTTACGGTTGAGAATGAAAACTACTATTTAGGTGCGCGTTTTGTTGATACCGATTTTACGCGCATTTTCAATTTTCAATATATCCATGGTGATGAAACAGCACTCGACCGTCCCGATGGTTTGATTGTGACGCGCAGCACCGCCGAGATGTTATTCGGCCGTGTTGATGTGCTGGGCCGACAGATCAAAGTTGAACAGTCGCTTCCTTTGCAGATCAGCGCGGTTATTGAAGATGTAGCCGCCGACAGTCATCTTAATTCAGATTTGCGCCCTAAATACGCACTGAGTTTGATTGCCACGTATCGCGCACTGACTCAAATCAGCAAGTTCACTGAAGAAGGGGAGATGGGGAACAACTCGGCGGCGATCTATGTGCTTCTACCGGAGAACCGTGACGCCAATTGGCTGCAACAGGAAGCGGATGCCATGTTTGACGCGCACACTCCCGATGAAGCCAGAGAGTATACAGAGGCACTGAGAGTCCGCCCCTTAATCATCGCCAATACCATGGTTTGGGATGCAATGGGTTTTCCGGTTTTGATTGCTGCTCAAGTTTTGGGCTTGATGGTCTTAATAATTGCCGCCTTGAACTACACCAATCTGGCCGCTGCCCAAAGTCTGGGGCGCATTCGCGAGGTGGGTTTGCGTAAGGCACTTGGCGCGAGCCGAAGACAACTCCTGCAACAGTTTTTAATTGAAAGTCTGACAATCGCCAGCTTTGCCATGTTACTGGCCCTTGCGGCGATAGAATGGTTGGTGCCTTTGTATAACTCCGGCATGGGTAAAGCCGTCGAACTGAGTTATGGCCGTATTCTTCCTTATGCCATCGGCGTCACATTATTGGTTGGCTTGGGGGCTGGCGCTTATCCTGCTTATCAAATCTCACGTCACCACCCGATAGACTGCTTACGAGGTTCTACAGACGGCGCCGGTGGTACACAGTGGTTTCGAAACGTCTTGATCGCCGCCCAGTTTTCCCTGTCGATCTTTATGTTAGCAATGGTCATGGTGGTATATTTTCAAAATTTGAAAATGCAGGATCTCAGCGCGAGCTTCAATAAAAATGACACTCTGGTTCTGGAACGCTTGGATATCGATGAAATTGTGTCGAAACGGGAAGCTCTAAAACAACAGCTCCTGAATCAAGATGGTGTGGCGGCCGTGAGTCTATCGAGTGCTGTGCCGTTTCATTCCGCAGGTCACTACCGTGATGTCAGCAAGCAGGCTGGCGATGAAGCGGGGCGTTTCGATGTCGCGTTTGTGTCGGTGGATTACGATTACTTGCAAAACTATCGCCAGCGCTTGATAGCCGGACGAAGTTTTGAAGAGCAACGTTCACAAGATATCTTTGACGACGATCGTGCTACCGTTAATGTGATAGTGAATGAACGGCTGATTAAAAAGCTGGGAATCAGCTCGGCGGAAGCGGCTATCGGGGTTACATTCTACAAGATATTTGATGAGAAATTCCCGAGTGAGCGACAGTATCAAATTATTGGCGTGGTCGCAGACAGTTACTTCTTTGGCGTTCATCAAGCCATCCCGCCAACGGGGTTTATGGTGCGGCCGCAAAGCTATAAGTATCTGTCTGTTCACTTGATCGCAGAACAGCGACAGCAGGGCGTACTCAACACTGAACAGACCTGGAAGACTCTGATCCCGAATTATCCCATTCAGAGCAAGTTTCTGGATTATTACTTCCGCCTGTTTTATCGCATTGCGGAAGGTATCAATGCCGTCATTACGGGTTTTGCGGGCGTCGCCTTGATGCTGTCACTCATTGGTTTGTTTGGCTTGGCAGCGTTTATGGCTCGCCGACGTACACGAGAGATCGGTATACGCAAAGTGCTTGGCGCCAATCTGGGGCAGGTGATCGGCTTATTGGTTTGGCAAATTTCACAGCCGGTTCTATGGTCAGTCTTGTTGGCTGTTCCCTTGAGCTATCTTGCCGCAGGCCTGTACATTGATTTCTTCCCGGAATCCATTAGCTCAATTCTGCCTTTTGTCATGATAGCAGTTGGGGTTGCCATTCTGATGGCCTGGAGCATTGTATCCATTCATGCCTGGCGGGTGGCGCGTCAGCGTCCAGTGCAATCATTAAGATACGAATAACTCTATACCAATAATAAACGCTTAAGCACCATAAAAAATGCTCCCCGTTACGGGGAGCTAACTTAACTTAGACGATTTAAAGATCTAAGACTACTAATGCTCTCCTGTTCCGCCAGGGTGGATGCCGAACAGGGAGAGTACTACTCTGGGCTTAAAGTTCGTGACGCATATCAAAACGATCCAGTTGCATGACCTTGGCCCAGGCTTTTACGAAATCCTCCGCAAACTTTTTCTTGGAGTTGTCGTAGGCATACACCTCGGCAATGGCACGCAGTTCAGAGTTGGAACCGAAGATCAAATCAACCGTTGTAGCGCTGTACTTCTTCTTGCCGGTTTTGCGATCCAGGCCGTCATACAAACCATCGGTTTTTGACTTCTTCCATTGAGTAGACATATCCAGCAGATTCACGAAGAAATCGTTACTCAATACGCCAGGCTTGTCGGTAAACACACCGTGTTTGGAACCATTTGAGTTGGCACCCAGTACACGCAGGCCACCAATCAACGCTGTCATTTCTGGAACGCTCAGATTGAGCTGCTCGGCACGATCAACCAACATCTCAGCCGGGCTACGATAAGCGCTCTTGGCGTTGAAGTAGTTACGGAAAGCATCCGCTTTGGGCTCCAACAAGGCAAAGGATTTCACATCAGTTTGCGCCTGAGTGGCGTCGCCACGACCAGGGCTGAAAGGAACCGTCACAGTCACACCGGCATCTTTTGCAGCTTTTTCAATGGCAGCGGCACCACCCAGAACAATGACGTCCGCCAGGGAAACCTGCTTACCTTTTGCCGCGTTCTTATTGAACTGCTTTTGAACCTTTTCCAGTTTCGACAGCGCTTTGGCCAGTTCCTTCGGATTATTCACTGCCCAGTCTTTCTGCGGAGCCAACGCAATGCGTGCACCATTGGCACCACCGCGTTTATCGGAAGCGCGGAAGCTCGCCGCAGAAGCCCAAGCCGTACGCACAAGTTCAGAAGTGCTTAAACCGCTTTTCAGGATACTGCTCTTCAGCCGCTTGATGTCGCCGCTGTCAATCAGGGCGTGTTGAACTGAGGGTACGGGATCTTGCCAGATCAAGGCTTCGGCAGGCACATTGTTACCCAGGTAACGGGCACGCGGTCCCATATCGCGGTGGGTGAGTTTGAACCATGCCTTGGCGAAGGCCAGACGATACTCTTCAGGGTTAGCAAGAAAACGCTCCGCAATTTTCTTGTAAGCTGGATCGTATTTCAGAGCCAAATCCGCCGTTGTCATCACGGGAGGATTAAACTTACCTTTTACGTGCGCATCCGGCACAGTTTTGTGCAAGGACTCATCGGTAGGAACCCATTGAATCGCGCCGGCGGGGCTGCGAGTTTGTTTCCAATCGAAGTTCAACAGATTTTGCAGATACAGCGTTGTCCACTTAGTGGGCGCTTGTGTCCAGGCACCTTCAAGGCCACTGGTTACGGTATCTTCAGAATGACCTTTACCGCATTTGTTTTTCCAGCCCAGGCCTTGCTCTTCAACACCGGCAGCACCTGGATCGGCACCAACGCATTTACCTGCTTTGTGAGCACCGTGCATCTTACCGAAGGTGTGACCACCGGCAACCAACGCGACGGTTTCTTCATCGTTCATGGCCATGCGGCCAAAGGCGATGCGAATGTTACGCGCCGAACCTTTCGGATCCGGTTTGCCACGAGGGCCTTCCGGGTTTACGTAAATCAAACCCATATGAGTGGCGCCGAGAGGGCGTTTTAGCTTGCCATTTTTTTCATGACGATCGCTGGCCAGCATTTCCACTTCCGGTCCCCAGTACACCAGGTCGGGTTCCCAGTCATCTGAACGGCCACCGGCAAAACCGTAGGTTTTAAAGCCCATGTTCTCAAGGGCAACGGTACCAGACAGTACCATCAAATCGCCCCAGGAAATGCTTTGACCGTATTTCTGCTTAATAGGCCACAACAGGCGTTTGGCTTTATCCAGATTACCATTATCCGGCCAGCTATTGAGGGGATTGAAACGCATTTGGCCGCCATCGCCGCCGCCGCGACCATCCAGTGTGCGATAGGTACCAGCACTGTGCCAGGACAAGCGAATAAACAAGGGACCATAATGCCCCCAATCAGCAGGCCACCAGTCCTGGGAAGTGGTCATCATGTCATTCAGGTCTTTTTTCAGTGCGGCCATATCCAGATTCTGGAAGGCTCGAGCGTAACTGAAGTCTTCACCATAGGGGTTGGAGCGGCCATCGTGATCGCGCAATGGCGCTAAATTCAATTGATCAGGCCACCAAAATTGATTGGTCTTGGCCTGGCCTGCAGCAAACTTCCCGGAACCCGCAGCACCTTTCGGCTTACTGATTTCCTTGGACTCTGCAAAGGCCGCACCGGAGGAAACAAGCAGAGCGATAACACTCGCCAAGGATGACCGTTTTATAACAGATCGCAGCTTCATACCTTTCACCTTTTTTTAGCATTACATGTGGTTGGTTTGTCTCACGCTTCAACTTGGCATCCCTGTTTTTATCTCTTTAATCGAGTGCTTTGTGATACAGCAGTTGGGTAAGTCGAAGTCTTTTCAGTATATGAAGGGCGAATTTATTGCGGTAATTAATTAGTGCAATAGCAGCTATTGAATAAAATTATCAAGGGCCATTAGTTTTCACTAAGTCCTCATTTAGCCTTTAAAAACAGGATACTTAGCTATGAGTTGCCGCTTAAAACTCTGAGTGAAAGGTATGAAACTTACCAGAGTGGCACACAAAACTGGCTCATAGGCATCCGACTTTTCGTGTAGAAACCCGCACAAAGAAGCGCCCGAAATCGGGAAGGGTGCTCATCGCTCACTTGCCGAAACCCCAAAAGTGTGATGTTGATTCACAATAAGCAGCCGAAAATCGGAGAATACACAAACAAACGTACACAGGCAGAAACACCCGGAAAGGGAAAAGGCAGAAGAGAAATATACGTGAAACTCAGAGGCTTAAGTAAGAAACCTTGCAAGCCTTTAATGGCCAATTAATCTGAAAAAGTCGATCCAGTACACGGCTTCCAAAAAGCCGGCCAAAGAGAACATACCCGCGGATTCCAATTCATAACCATGCAAATAGAGATACGCCACAGCGATGAGCGCCAAGCCGACTAGAACACATCCTAATTCCTGTAGGGATTCACGCACGTACAAATTCCGAAGGTTAATAGATCATTTTCAATACGGCAGAATACCCAAGGTGTCGCGGCAATAGAATAGGTCGTTTGGCTCAAAATTAGACGACATTACGTCATTAGTTTGATTGGTGGCGATATACAAGCGGTGCTTCTTAACAAGGGATGAGAGCCTGGCCTTTCAGCGCAGACAAGGGGTTGGCAAACGTCCCAGCCTTCTATGGCTGGGACAGATTCCTTACTCCGGCCGAAGGGTTTCGATGATCTTCGCGTCCACCCACATTATCTCGAAATTGGGCGGGGTACAGCGGCGGCAATAGAGGAGGTATTTACCGTCAGGCGTCACGTATCCTCCACCGTCTTCACCATCGGTGTTGATCTTCTCTCCAAAGTTGATCGCTGCGCCCCAGGAACCATCAGCCTGTCGAAAACTGATGTACATATCGCTGTCTCCGTATCCACCGTCGCGTTCGCTGTCCCAAATCACATAGGACTCATCCGGGGCGATAAAGGGGTGGGCGGTCCATTTCCCGGTATTAATTTGCTTTCCAAAGGCTTTCGGCGCTTCGCGCTTGCCATTAATCAGCCGGGAATATCGAAGAATTCCGTCGCCATCATTGCCAACCTCATCAAACACATAAGTGCCTTTCTTTGAGGTCGTCAAACGCATAATACGGTAGTCGTCAAAGGGACCGCCAAGATTTTTCAAATCCGACCAACCGTTATCAATACGCGTTCGATAGTATTTCCCAATATGCATCGTCTTGCCGTCCGGTGAAATCGAACCATTGCGGCCAGAAGGCCAGGCAACAGATTCCTGCCACTGATCATTCTCGGATTTAATCACCATGATTGTTGATTTGCCGGTTTCATGGTTTCGCCGGGCAAAGTAGTACTCTTTCATATCCGGCGTGAAGCTGCCGCCCCAATCACGATACTCCGTTGACGGGATTCCGGGTGTAAACAGTTTGGGGGTTAATCCGGGAGGTTCCTGCCCGATATAAGGGCCTTTAAGTTCTGACGATGTCTCTCCGCCAAAGCCATTACTGCTCACAGCAAACAGCGAAACCAGCAGAGGAATTGAGATGCCGATATGCTTCATAAAATTTCCTATTGTCAATGTTATTAATATAAAGCTGAGGTGTTGGGTGCTAAACCTTGTCTTACTCCATGAGGGAAGAGCGTTAACGGTAGCGAATTGAGAACTAAAAGCTTGATGTTGCGCTGATTTTTCCCTGAATTTTAGCTGACAACACAGATGCATTGGCGATCAGAGGGTATGAAATGAGAGTAGCAGGGAAACTTGAGAGCAAATGAATAAATACGGTCGCTAAAAGAACAGAAAGATTCCGAAGGTCAGACTTGAGCGCCACCGAATTCGCAGCCCTCAAGTTGATGAACCCTAGTGGCGTTCAAATTCGTGTAGGCCACCTTGTAGGAAACTGGTTCCCACAAAACTGCCCGGTGTAAATAAATCGCCTTCTTCCCAGGCGAGACTCGAAAGCTGGGTTAAACCGGTAAGAATCTTTCGGGGAAAACCAAAGCCTCGGCGTTTGATCAAGACGATTTTATTAAACCCCAAACCATTGATTAAACCAAACTCAGCGACGGCAATTGCGTTCGGCAAAATAACCAAATCATCCATCAGCTTGGTCACCCCATGGGTGTGGTATGTCAAAATGGGAAAGCCGGCGCTGCCATCCCCACGAATCTTGATTTTCCAAAGATTATGGCCACCCACAAAATACACCGTATCGCCATCTATCTGAAGCCCATTGGGAAGTGAATAGAGTGGTGAGGCGGGTAACCAGGGCTCGGTCACAAAATCCAGAGTCGTTTCATCGGTAAACGTCAGCTTCACAATGGCGGTTTTTTTCAAAATACCCAGACTGGCATTGGTATCGCTTAGATACAAACTGCCATCCATTCCAACCGCCATTCCATTCGGCACAAGAACATCATCGAAGTCCCGAGTTATCAGCTCGTCAACGCCATCGGTTCCCGGCAAAACCCGGAAGAGTGCCGAACGAGTCGCAGGAAAGAGGGTATTGTTCTTGGGATGAACCGCACAGGACGCATACAAGTAAGTGCCATCGGTCGTCATACCACGGAAAATACAGGATTCATTCTCCAGTGCAGGCGCCACCAATGGGCAGACATACAGATCGCTATTGAAATCCTGGGCGCAGTTCGCAGCGGGCTCATCCCGAATTTCATGAATGCCATCGCTGCCCGCAACAAAATAGCGACCATCATCAGTAAAAACGGCATTCTCAGTTGCCGTCAGTAAATCTGGAGACACCACTTCGCGTGCCTGTAGCGACACGCTGAGTACGCAGCTGAGTAGTGTGACAGATACAGTTTTTATGGACATTTTCCCTATCCTTTTTCGTTATTGTTTATCAAATGGGTCCGAAAGTTTGCAGACAAAGACAAGCGGATTCCTTGATGAATACAGCTGAGTGAGAGTGACAGGGCTCACGTATTTCAAAGGAGTCTTACACTGCAAGCGTAGCAAGCTTACCTGAAGTCCTGCGTGAGGATGAATAGAACTTTTGGCTCAAAATCTATGCTTGATCCTGGGCAGGCAACACGTCGAAGCACTCTGGAAGCCAGGGTTCTGGAAATCGAGGCTCTGGTGAAAACAATATTGATTGACGGGGAAAAGTTGAACGCTCTTGATTACACTAATCTTATAGCGGCTAATGCCTGGGTAATTGATCTGCGCGACCACAGCGGAGGCAAGCTATATGCTTTCCTGGATATGATCTATCCCTTGCTGCCGCATGGTCGTTTGTCTGGCGTTAGAGATAACCAAGGCCTGGAACTTTTCAACTGGGTTACCCCAGAGGGCATTGGTATCGGCAGCAAAGATCATGTGCAAAAACTGAGAGCCGTGCAGGGTGCGGCAATCAGTAGTTCAATACCAATAAATACTCCGGTTGCGGTATTGCTCAATAAAAATACAGCCAGAACCGGAGAGTTTCTTACCTTATTACTCAAGGAAAGGCCTAACACTCAGATCATTGGCGAGCCAAGCAACGGACTCTTGAGTGCAAACGCGCCGCAAACTCTATCCAACGGCGACATCCTCGTACTACCAACTGCGCGGGCCATCGATAACTGATACAAGCCATTAGGTTTTTCTTTCACAAAACCACATAGATTATAGAACTATCGGGTTCTATTCGATAAAATCCTGCGCCTGTAAGCAAATGCTATAAATTAACATGGAATAGGGTATGAAGATTTTTGCGTTGGAAACGTACATCAAATATAGCTACATCGTAGCTTTAGCCGCTATTGTGATATCTATTCTCGCGTGGGTAAGTGAACTGTCCGGAATGGTTTATGTGTGCCCATATTGCAGAGTACAGCGGACAGTTATCGGTATATTGGGAATAATATTGATTTCACCTTTCTCATATCACTGGATAGCCAGATTTATGTCTATGGTGATTGGCACCTTCGGTGTCGTCGTTGCAGCAAATCAGCATTTCATGGGTTGGAAGAAAATATCAGCCGGAACTTTTCAATTTAATGACAACATTGTTATTGATCCGTTCTTGTTATCAGGCCTGGCGCTTGCCGGAATTATCGGCCTTATTTACTTGATTCTGTTCTCTGACAAGCGACAGGAATTGGATTGACAAACAACCCATGAAAGCCCTGTAATAGTGGAATAGTGACATAGCCAAGCATTCAGTTTATGACCTCCATTACTGCTTACAAGCTTGAAAGTAGGGCGGCCATCATACGCTGATCGTATGATGTGCCGGTTAAATGACTATATCAATTGTCCATATTATGGACTGACGACACGGACAGGCTAACAGCTGGTATATCGGAGCCATTGCCTAGCTTTGTTTGTAGATATGCAACCCAAGATAAAACCTGTAATTCTGGGCTTTAACTCTAGACCAAGCCTTCATCAGCTACTTCGAAAGCAAGTTCTTGGGGGCTGAGCGGGCGAAGCTGAGCTTTACTCACCTTAAGCCTTTTAAGGTTATTGGCTACTTGCACCGTTATTTCGCTTTCTCCGGCGGCAAACTGGTACAAGAGAACAACAGTACCTTCGGCTTGATCTTCAACTTTTTCCCTGAGTTCGAGTGCATCACCAAGCTGATAAAGTTTTCCCTCGACATTCAAACCAAGGCCATTGTCGCTATGTTTGACTTTGAGTGTTTCGTTCTCTTTTTCTAATTTAACAACTTTCTCCTGGGTCATTGCCAGAATACTTTCGGGCTTTTGTGCCACCAATGCGTCGGAAAACTTTCGCACAGCCATCAAGAATATTTCTGAAGAGTAGCCTGCCGCAAAACCGAGTAGGATATTCGAGGCCATATTTTCAGGCCGTATATAGGCATAGGCCACCACGGCGATTGGCAAGGTGGTTACCACCTGCAGCATTTGAAAAATAACATATTCCGATACCTGGGACTGGTGTATCGGGGGGCGCTGATCGTAGGTGTGGAACCTCTTCTCGCTATAATCCTCAGTATATTCTTTATTGCTACGGGCTTGAAACTCAGGGAGCTTTCGCGCCATGGAAACCAAACCGCCAGCCATGGCCAGAATGAAAAAGTATACTGGTATTACAATACCACCTACGACAAGTCTACTGTCGGGAAAATTATGCTTCTGAATGACAGCTTTCTTGATTTTTTCTCTATGTGATTTTAGCTCGTGTTCAGCCGATTTTAATGAAGAAACTGCAGCAAATAGTTTTGATTCTTTTTCAAAAACGATATTTCTTAGTTGTTCAATGTTGGAAGCATTGTCAAGCTCCGCTCTTTGGAGAATTTCTTTGGCCTGATTATAGGAGTTAAAGGCCTGCTCCTTCTCCTTTTGAGCCAACTTTTTTATGTCTTCATAATCATCTTGCTCATTAACATCATCGGAGGATTGAGATTTCCTATTTTTTAACTGCCACGGGCATTGGCCATTGACATAGCAATCTAACACCAAGCCCCCTATGGATACAGACCATTGTGGGGGTAATCTGCCACAATATTTTGCTGAACTGGGAATGTCGGCTCTTTCATCTCGATTCAAGCCTTGTTTGTCACCCTTTTCATTCAACTCAATAAAGGATTGGGAGAAATCACATCCAGGGAGGAGCTGAAGAAGGCTTTTGTTATATTCTCTTCCGCTGCTATCGGAGACTTCATTCTGCTTTGAAAGTCCGTTTATGGCGAGGTAGCCGATTACTATAAAAGTTCCCAAAACAAATAAATATCCAACGATAAGTGATATTGCTCTCCGATTGCTTTTTTTATAAAAAGCTATGTGTAGAGCAATGTACCCCAGAGTAATAATCCATACGATGGAATAATCTTCTGCTGTAGTGAAAAGTTTTAAAAAAATTGTAGCGCCAATGAGTATAATAACTGGACCTATAAAAAATTCGGCATAGGAACTTATCATACTTATAATAGTTGGACTCTTTAGAAGGAAATAAATAATGGTGAAGGTAAACGCAATTATCCAGGTTAGGGATTGGCCTTTGGAAAGCTGGAAATATTCTACAAGTGGATCAGTATAGAAAAATACTGCAATCAATCCTAACCATAGAAAACAGTTCTCTACAAATATAGTTTTTATCAATGGACAGATTGTAGAGATAAAAAACTTTTTTTCCGAATTTGAATTTTTATCTAAAGGAGTATCTGGATCACTCATCGTCATTCTCCTTAATCAGTAACAAAGGCTTATAAGCTTTGAGCACTGATTCGAGCCGAAGTCGTATCGGTTTTAAGTCTTTTGCATCACCTTCCTCAATCTGTGATAACCGTTCCTTTAAGAAACGTAGTTGCGCAGCTAAAGTCTTGAGCGCTGTTCGTCGCTGGGCTCTTTGGGCCTCCAGGCTCGCTAAGCTCGTGGCTTCTAAAGTTGGGGGTTGCTCATCTGGCTCCGGCTCGCCTTGCTCGGCGGTAGCGTTCTGCTTGCTTGCATTACTAGGTAAACCGCTGATTCCCGCAAACAGGTCAATGGATGAATTCAATAGAACTTTGCTGATTAAAAGTTGGTTGTTAATTAAGGTTGCCGGGTTGTTACTGGCCTTTACCACTCGGTAGTGCATGGGATCATCTCGTACAACTACTACTGAGGCGTCGCCCTCAGCGTAAAATGCCGTTTTAACTCCTTGTTTCTGCCAGTGCCGTTCATTCGCTGGATCGGTAACGGTACGCCAGATGGGGTCACCGGCATCCCTTAGTCGATCAAGTTGTTCTGTAAAACGGGCCGTTCCCGTGACCAGATTGTGTAAGGCCGTTTGAGAGCTGGAAGAAACTGGAAGATCATTGCGCAGGGCTTCCAGTTCATTGGCCAGGGCCAGGCTTGAGCCTAAGGCCGTGCTGGGGGCTGTGGCGGTATGCCTAAGTCTGGAGGGAACCGATAAGCCGGAAGCCGCCAACTGCTGCTTGATAGCTTCTAAGGACTGGTTGATGCGCTTGCCGAGTTGTTTCATTAACGCCTGCATGCCTGGATTCCCAGCACCCACGCTCGCTAGAGCGTGGCGTCGATTAATTTCATATTCGATACCGATCCAGTCTATTGAGAATTTTTCCGAATTGTCACCAATGTCTGAAAAGCCATGGATAGCCTTGGAGGTAGAGGTTAGCACCTCAGATTCGGCATGTAGTAAATTACACTTATTTTCTTGGCAATCTGCGCTTGTTATATTGCATGAACTTTCTCCAACGCCCCGGGCCATGGCCTCAAGAATACATTGATTTCTATTTTCAACAGGTTTATATAGTTTTGAGGGATGGTCTGAAGTTATCAGTTTCTCTAACCAGTTCTTTTTAATCAGACAGGCTTTTAGCTTAGGCCTAGATTTCTCTAATTTATATAAATCCTTATAGAAATCATTATAAGTCTTCTCATAGCAGCTCACATATTCATTTAGTTGTTTAATTGTTTGCTCTAGAGTCTTTTTATATTTCCGTTTTGCTTTGTTTAAGTTGGTTTTGTACCTTGCCATTCGCATCAAGTGTTGATCGGCTTTATGCAACCTCTGGTCAGATAATTCTCTCGAAGCCCAATTTGGGCGCTCTTCTATAGACCAATCTATTGATTCCTTTGGGTTTAACACTTGCCAGGCAGACAGATAAGTATCCAGGCTTTGCCTGGCTAATGAAATTCGCTTGTTTTGGACCTTTTCGGCTTCATTTTTCAAGATGGCCAGGTTGTTTGCTAGCTCATGGGCCTTTCTGGGAGTCATTAGGAGATGAACACTGGGGTCTCTGTCATAGAGGTCGACGCTGATCTCTAGCTTTGCGCTGGCACAGGACTGAAGCACTAAGGCGATGGCTAGAATAAGGTTTTTTTTCATTGGCTTGTCTCCACAACCAATAGCAATGCCTCAATCTCTGCTAGTAAATCATCGCGCTCGAGTTTAGTGTCCTCGCCCAAATTGCTTAATATTCCATCCATTTGCTTGGCTATGGCGGCATCGAGTTTTTTATCGACCGATAGACGGGCGCCAAACTCCTCTTCGCGTTGTTTTTCTCTCGACTTAATCGCGTCAAACAAGCGTGAAAGTTGCACCCCGGTCTGCATAGTACCGGCTGCAGTTTGGATTTTATTGGTTACCTCATTGGGGTTGGCGCTAAGTGTGAAAATCCGCTTTTGCCCGGCATGACGCAGAACCAGATTTCGCGACGGATCGTATTCAAATTCAACCGCTCCCTTGGGCAAGGGGGTATCTGCGCCGGCTGAAGCTCTTACCCGCCGTTGAGCCAGTAAGTGTTTCTCGACCTCTTCTTCACTTTTTGAAGGATCTTTAGCGACGTCCAGGTATTTTTTATGGGATTCTTTGATAGCTAAATTGAGCTGGTCTTGTAGCTCCTGTTCGGTTTTCAGATGCTTAATATCCGTCTCAACATTGGAGAAGCCATAAAGACTATCGACTGCATAGGCGGGAAACCAGGCTGAACTGTATTTGGCATCACTGAGCTGGGTAGAAGCTCGGACAGTAATACGATAATAATTGCTATTTTCTCCGCTGGGAACGGCCAGATAAGTTCGTTCAAAAACCTTTAATGGCCCGTTGGTGCAGGCCGTGAGACAGGTCGACAGAAAAAGTAGGAAACCAGATTTAGCCCCGAGAATGTCCTTTACAATAGAGCAGAGCAACATAAGCCATCCCTGTATGCTATATAATGTATCGGTTGGTGCTTAAAAACTTTTTAGAACGTTTGCGCTTATTGATTTTATAGGCGACCGTGTATTTATACGGCTTCTTGCGCTTGAGTACAAGAATAATGAATATTTAGGCGCCGCCAAAATTCCCACTCGTAACTTACTATTTAAAAGTAATGTTTCCACATATTTAGTGATAAGCAGAAAACACTTTGCTTAAGGGCTTTTATATGACGCAGGAGTCCATTAGAGTATTCCGTCAGGCCAAATTGGGGATAACCTCTCAGATTACCTAGGACTATTTCCCTGAAGTGAAAATTCGTGGCGAACGCCAATGTCCGAGACACATGCGTCCGCCTTACGAAACTCATTTCTTGTGCAGTGCTGGCCGTGAACTGGTTGCTCTATGGTATTGATACATTAACCAATTATTCCACAAAATTCAGCAAACCTGCTTTGTGTTTAATATTGAGATTGTTAGCATGGATCATAAGAGAACTTTTTGATTTGACATTTTTGTTAAAGCGGCAACTCCCTTTTTCATGATGGTGTGTCAGGTTTTGTCGGAACTTCTACACGCTATGGATGCAGTATTTGAATTTCTTGCTGTTTAAGTAATTCAATAAACTTTTTAATCTTCGGCATGTGAAATAAATCTCTGTGCACCAACATCCAGATGGATATTTCCCAATGCTCGTCCACCACAACTTCAGTTAAGGCCTTATTCTGTTGTATCAACGATTTTGGCATCGCACCAATCCCCGTTCCTGATAAAAGTGCTTGATTCAAAACCTGTATGGAAGAGCTTGTTAAAATTATGCTCGTTGTTGGAATGTTATTGTGCACCCAATCATTCCATGGCAAATGATCGTGGCGCTCATTCAGTGCGATAAATTTATGCTGATGCAGATTGTCTTTCGTGGGTTGGCCGTACTTTTGGATGTAGCTTTCATGGGCACAAAACGATATTTCGGTGTTCGAAAGGGGTATTACTACATTGTCAGGAGTTTCTGGTTTCGGGCCAAGACGAATAGCTATATCGGCTTCGCCATATTTAAGGTTAAAGCTACGCAGATTGCAGGAGATGTTAATACGCATACCTGGATAAAGTGACTGATAGCGATTGATGATTGGTAACAGGGAACCGATCACTTCATTAACCGTGGTAATATTCAGATTGCCTTCCAGTGGCTTATCTTTATTTTGCAGATCATCCATAAGGTTAGCGAACTGATAGTCCGTCACTTCACCTAGGCGCATGATCTCCAGTCCCGCTTCCGTTGGCAGATATCCCTTATCATTACGCTGGAATAGCACGACCCCAAGGCTTTCTTCCAAGGCATCGATATGACGCATGACCGTCGATCGGTGTACGCCTATATCCTTTGCAGTTGCGCTCAAGGTGCCTAGTTTAGCGAGCTTGAAAGCCGTTCTTAGTTCTGTCCATGTCCATAGGGTCACCTTAGTAGTGTGCGAATATGCACGCTACTGTCTCGTAATCGCTCATTTACCGCATAAATGCTATCGCTTAGTGTAATCGTTGTCGAGTAAGGGTTCTTAGGCTGATGTCCATATACGTCGATTAACACCCAGGTATTCGGTGTTGGTGGCAGCTTTCCGGGGGTATCAATTGGAGAAGCAGGGGATAGACACCTTACTTTTGATTGGCATGAAGCTGAAGGGCTTGTTCTTAATACAGTCTACAAGGGCTTCGAAACCTGACTCCATTCTCTATAACCCTTTGAGCCTAACCCATTAAAAATTCAGACAATGCCTACAGTACGGCCGATGTAGACATTAAGTGATATTCGCCAATGTCACTGACATTCAATGAAAGGTATTAACAAGATGGAAACGATAAGAACACCCGATGCTCACTTTGAAGGATTAGCCGGTTACGATTTCGAACCGCATTATATGACGATTGATGATGGCATGGGTGGAACGATACGGATGCATTATCTTGACCAGGGGCCAAGGGACGGGGAGGTGATACTTTGTCTTCATGGCAATCCGAGTTGGTCATATCTTTATAAAGATATGATACCCGTGTTTGTCAACGAAGGCTTTCGTGTTATTGCGCCTGACTTAATTGGATTCGGCCGCTCAGACAAACCAACCCGGCTTGAGGATCATACATACGATAATCATGTGCGCTGGCTGAGCCAGTGGTTCAAAACACTTAACGTTAATTGCAATTTATTTTGCCAAGACTGGGGTGGCTTACTTGGGTTAAGACTTGTGGCAGAAAAACCGGATCAATTTTTACGAGTAGTCGCTGGCAACACCAGTTTACCTGACGGGTACGGTCGATCAGCAGACAAAGCGCAGCCGATGCGTGAGCTGTATGAAACAATTCCGGTTGTTAACACGAGTGAGTTATTTAAAAAGTTTGCCGAAAAATCAGAAGCACCAGGGTATTGGTATTGGCGCAAGTTCTGTGCTGAATCTCCTGAGTTTAGGCTTTCTGTCATTCTTTCCGTAGATCCAGCGCCTTATTCAAAGGAAGAGCTTGCGGCAAACGAGGCACCGTACCCCGATGAGTCTTACCTGTGTGGCCCCAGAGGCTTTCCGGGCATGGCCCCCATATTTCCTGATGATCCACAGCTGGAATTAAACCGACAAGCCTGGAAACGTCTTGAAAGTTTTGATCGACCATTTCAAACCGCCTTCAGCGACGACGATTATGTTGCCAGCCCTGGCGATGAAAGCTCATTCCAAAACCGTATTGCAGGGGCGCAAGATGTCCAGCACATTCAGCATCATCGTATGGGTCACTTTCTGCGAAAGCCAGAAGTCGCCCAGGCGGTTATAGATTTCATTCGTGCGAATCCGGTTTAAGTAGGGAGCTGTCAGCTTATGATGGAAGAATGTATCTCCAATTCTGAAGAACTCAAATACGTGCATATCTCGGAATGTCGCGTTTCAGATGAGCATGCTTCGTCTCTTACCGAAAGATTGTCACCACCAATGATATCCGACGCTCTTAAGCACGGCTTTATTATGAGAAGTGAAATGGATAGACAGGTTTTCGGTGGATTGGAGGTATCGTCACTCGAAGCAACATCCAAACTCCATGAAATGATTTTGGAAGGTGGAGAAAAGGCCGAGCTTTTCTGTGATCGGCTCAGTCATTCCTAGAACGCCCGTGCGCATATCAGCTACAACTTATATAAGGCTCATTGCGGCGGAAGGTAAAGCGGAGGACCTGGAGAATTTATTATCGATTGGCGCCAGGCGAGTAATTGCCACGGAACCTGAAACTTATCAATGATACGCACTTAAAGATCTTAGGCGACCCAATCATTACGCTTTACTGGATCTGTATTCGGATGAACAAGGACTCGCCAAGCACCTTAAGGGAGAAGTTGCTGCGACGCTCAAAGCGAATGCCGGTGAGCTGGTATCAGGCGGCTGGAAAGCGGTTGTATCACAAGCGACAAATTTCTCTGTTCTTACGCAAGTGTGATACGGGATATTAGATCTGGATATCGTGCCTGAGAATCCCTTTTTGTGCCTGTCATTCTATATAATTGCGCATAATGAATCGCAGCGATTATGTATCTAAGCCGTCAGGTAGCCTCTCAGAGCGCCTGACGGCTTTTTTACATCAATCGCAATTATGCGCACTATCCTCAATCAGTCCCAAAATC
>NZ_JAAONY010000001.1 GCF_011602085.1 Pseudoteredinibacter isoporae | reverse complement strand
CACCGTTCTCGGCTGTGCCGTTGGCGAAGACGACGTTCACCTCCATATCCTGAGTGACTGAAACGGCGTTGCCGTTCTCATCAATCAGAGACACGGTGAAGATGGAGTCAGTGCCTTCGGTCACCGCACCATTGCTTTCGATAACGGCATAGACCGTATCTTCGGTTCCAGGAGGGTTATCGGAACCGGTTTGATCCGTAATCGTTGTGGTGACGTCATCGTTCGCGGTATCAACTGCAATCGCTTCGAAGGAGCTGTCAGTATCCACAACGGTGCTAATGGACACGTTAAACTGCTCTGCGCCTTCCGCGAGGAAGTCATCCAGAGTGACAATGTTAAATGTGGCAGTGCTATTCCCACCGGTCACAACAACGCTTGCCACTTCGGTGATATCCGAACCGGAAGCCGTCGTGTAGGTGTAAGCCAAGTTCACAGTAACACTGCTACCAGCAGGAACCGTCTCACTCAACGTTACGGTGTAATCCGTTGTGGTGGCACCTTCAACAACGTCCGTTGGACCTGAAAGGGAAACCAATACGGTATCAGCTGTAGTTTCATCCAAAATTGTACCGACACCGGTATCGTCGCTGATGCTTGCACCATTAGCGTTGCTCAACACAACATTGAAGTTCTCGGAGTTTTCATCCAGAGCATCATCGGAAATGGGTACAGTAATGGTCTGCGTAGCAACGCCAGCCGCAAATGTCAGCGTACCAGTGCTGGAGGTGTAATCCTCACCCGCGGTCGCGGTGCCATTATTGGTTGCATAGTCTACGGTGACTGGACCTGCGGCAACTGGATTTAGCGTCACAGTAAAAGTCGCAGTACCGTCACCTTCATTGACGGTCACATCATTGATGCTCAAAGACGGCGTGCCATCGTCATCGGTGATGGTGGTCGTCACTTGATTATCAGCGTGCTCAGCTACATCCTCGAACGCACCAGTGTCAGTGATGGAATCGATATCAACAATGATGGTTTCATTGCCCTCACCCACCGCATCGTCAACACCAGTCACAACAAAGGACGCATTATTGCTGCCGCCACTAATGGTGACAGAAGCTTGCTCGCCCGAGTAGTCGGTCCCGGAAGCTGTACCGGTGTACGCTAAACCAACTGTGACGGTCTCACCTGCTGGCACAGTCACTGGAATACCGTTTTGATCAACCAGAGTGACGGTGTAAGTCACCTGACCACCATTTTCAGCTATGGTGTCGGTACTTTGAGTCAAACGCGCAAAAATTCTATCTTCGTCACCCGGAGGATTATCGGAACCGGTTTGATCCGTAATGGTTGTGTTAACGGTGTTGTTTGTTGCATGCGCAGCAATTGCTTCGAAGGAGCTGTCGGTATCAACAATAGTCCCGATAGAGACATCAAAATCTTCCGCGCCTTCTGCGAAAGCATCATCGATAGTCTGAAGATCAAAAGTGGCCGTACTGTTTCCACCAGTGACGACAACGCTTGCAACTTCAGTGATGTCATTGCCATCAGCGTCGTTGTAGGTGTACGTCAAATTCACAGTGACACTGTTACCCGCTGGAACGGATTCACTCAAGGTTACGGTGTAATCGGTGGTGGTTTCACCTTCAACAACATTCGCCGGGCCTGCGAGTGAAACGGTAACCGTGTCATCAGGACCAGGCGTGACTTCGTCCAGGATGGTACCGACACCGGTATCATCACTGATGCTTGCACCGTTAGGGTTAGTCAAAACGACATTGAAGTTTTCGGAATTTTCATCCAGAACATCGTCAGTGATTGGAACAGTGATCGTCTGAGTTCCTACACCGGCCGCGAACGTCAATGTGCCGCTGGTAGACGTATAGTCTGCACCTGCTGTTGCAGTACCATTACTGGTTGCGTAATCCACAGTAACAGGGCCGGCCGCGACTGGACTCAATGTCACTGTGAAAGTGGCGGTACCTGCAGATTCATCGACGGTCACATCGTCAATGCTTAATGAGGGTGCACCATCGTCATCGATGATCGTCGTCGTTACCTGATTATCAGCATGCTCAGCAACGTCTTCGAAGGCACCGCTGTCGGTAATGGAGTCAATATCAACAATGATGGTTTCATTACCCTCACCCACAGCATCGTCAACGCCCGTGACAACAAAGGACGCATTGTTGCTGCCACCACTAATGGTGACAGACGCCTGCTCACCTGAGTAATCGGTGCCCGACGCCGTGCCGGTGTACGCCAAACCAACTGTGACCGTTTGCCCTGCAGGAACCGTAATCGGATTGTCATTTTCATCCACCAGAGTAACCGTATACGTTACCTGGCCACCGTTCTCAGCAATGCTTGTGACATCTTGAGTTAGCCGCGCAAAAATTCTATCTTCGTCACCCGGAGGATTATCCGGACCGGTCTGATCGGTAATCGTAGTGGTCACATTATTGTTGGTGCCGTGAGGAGCAAGCGCTTCAAAAGCCGGGCTGCTCGCACTTGCAATCGAGACATTAAAATCTTCCGCACCTTCTGCAAACGCATCATCAATAGTATCAATGGTGAATACCGCGGTGTTGGCTCCACCAGAAACCGTGACACTCGCTACTTCGGTAATATCGTCACCGGATGCCGTTGTGTAGGTGTACGACAAATTAACTGTCGCTGTGCTGCCTACCGGAACAGTTTCACTCAAGGTTACGGTGTAGTTGGTAGTCGTAGCACTCTCAACAACGTTTGCCGGACCGCTTAAAGAAACAGTCACTGTATCTTCCGGGCCTTGTGTAGGCTCATCGGTAATTGTACCAACACCGCTTAGATCATGGCCGTTAGTTGCTGTGTTCGCACTCAGATTACTGAGATCGATATTAAAGTTTTCGCTGCCTTCCGCCAGGAAATCATCGGTAATCGGAATTGAAATGGTCGTCGTTAAACTACCTGCGGTAACCGTTCCGCTTCCGGTCGTCGCTGTGTAATCAGCGCCGGCAATTGCCGTGCCGTTGCTGGTCGCAAAATCAAAGGTCACATCTTGCAGCGTGGAGCTGGAAAGCGTCACAGTAAATTCGAGCGTACCGGCCTGTTCATTCACTGTTACATCGTTAACCGATACGGTTGGCGCGGTTTCATAAATAGCGGAAACCGTTGCAGAATTGGAGCGCAAACCTTCGTTGTCGGCAATGGAGTATTGAATCGGTGTTGGGTTGCTGATGAAACCTGCATCAGGAGTAAAAGTAATTTGACCAGGGTTCGGGCCAACCGTCCAAACACCTTCATTGGCAACCGTTAAACTTGTAACCTGACCACCTGGAGTTTCAATCAAAATGGAATTCAGATCCAGGGTACCGTCATCGGTATCGTTACCAGCAACGTTGATGGTCGATGCTGTGTTCAATGCCGTTGCACTACCCACATCATCGACCGCAACAGGTGGTTGCGCGACATAGCTTACGCTTACCGCCGCCGCATTGGATTCATTACCATCATTATCTTCAACGGTGTAGGTAATCGGTGCAGGGTTGGTTGTAAAACCCGCTTCCGGAGTGAAGGTAATCTCACCGGTAGTGGTGTTCACACTCCAGGTACCCTCACCCGCGACCACCAAAGATTCACCTGGGTTTGCCGTACCGGTAATTTGCACCGACGCAGGATTCAAACTGCCATCAGGATCGCTGTCGTTCGCCAGCACATCGACGGTAACCGGTTGAGTCGTTGTATTACCGGTGCTGCTATCGATAACGGCGGTTGGAGGTTGCGCCGTAAAAGAAATGGTTACGGTTGCCTGATTTGAAATCGCGCCATCATTATCAGCAACGGTATAACTGATTGGTGAAGGATCGCCAGTAAAACCAGCCTCTGGTGTGAAAGTAATTTCACCGGTAGCACTGTTTACGGACCACACACCTTGCCCACCAACTGTCAAACTGGTGCCTGCACCTGGGGTTCCAACAATTTGAACACTGCTGGGAACGAGTGAGCCATCCGGGTCATTGTCATTCGCCAGTACATCAATCACGACTGGGGAATTAGTTGTGTTCCCGCCAACAACATCGTTACTGGCAATCGGCGGTGTGTTCGGATCAATAACGGTGAAAGTTAACACCGAATCGTCGGTGTTCGGGCCGTCGGTTACGGTGTAATTGATGGGCGGAACCGTGCCGGAAAATGTGGCACTTGCCGTAAAGGTATAACTACCATTTTCGCTGATAGTAATTGAACCCACACCAATAATATTCGCGGTTTCGCCAGGCTGGAAAGTATCACCACCAACGGTAAAGGAAACAACCGTCGCTGGCTCCGGGCCATCAGGGTTATCGGTATTCGCTAAAACATTACCACTGGCACTTTGACCTGACAAAGTACTGGCTGACTCATCGTCATCCGATAATACGTTCGCGGCATCAACATTGATTGTGATCGTCGCTACGGAAGTGCTGCCATCACTGTCACTTACCGTGTAAGTAAAGACATCTTCACCAAACACACCCGGGTTGGCTGTGTAGGTATAGCTACCATCAGCATTAATAACGATGGTGCCCTTGTCAGAACTTACTGCCGTGCCAACACCACCGGTCGAAGCCGCACCAGAATCGCCAGCAATAACGCCCACAACGCCGGCCGAATCAAAGCCATCGGCGCCTGCAATATCGGCCTGCCCATCGGTTGTGTTGCTGTCACCAGAAGGGATATCAACGCCGGTAATCACATTACCCGTTGCCACCAAACTGGTATCGATAGAATCAATTTGATCGGCCGCGATCGGCGCGTCGTCCAGAATATTAATCTGCAGATTGCCTGTCGCATCATCTGCAGAATTGCCATCCGCATCGGAAACCACAACGGGCAACACTTCGTTCACCGGACCATTACTGTGATCCGCTGCGCGATCCAAAGTGTAGCTGTAATTAATTTGATTGCCGCTTACAGAGGTAATGGTCAATGTACCGAAAGTACCCTGAACAACAGTGCCTTCTAATTGGCCATTGTTCAGAACCACTACACCACCAATACTGATGGTCGCCTCGCCATCACCGGCCAGAAAACTAAAGCTGCCAGTGGTGGTTTCAGAATTATCGCTGTTGTTTGCGCCATTACCATCGGACAGTTCGCCTGTACCTTCTGGCAAACCAGCTTCGTTCACGGTATTGACCAAACCGCCTTGAGCATCGGTACCTGGATCTGTTACGTCCAGACGAGGAATACCGTCAATATTGATCGTCAAGGTCGCCGTGGAGGTATCGTCGTCAGAATCGATAATGGTGTAAGTGAAAGAGTCGATACCGCTGGCATCGCGGTTTGGTGTGTAGGTGTAACTACCGTCCCCATTGACGATTAGCACACCTTTGTCAGAAACCAACTCAACACCCACGGTGTCGCTGTCAATTAATGCCGCTTGGGTATCACCCAAAGAAACACCAACAACAACCGCATCACCAAAACCATTGATGCCGGAATCGTCCGCATTGCCATCAAAATCATTGTCATCGCCGTTGGCGATATCAATACCGGTTACAACGTTACCGGTGGCCACACCCAAAGCAGTGACCTCTTCGGTGTCATCACTTGCTTCAGGAGCGGAATCAATAGGATCAGATTGATCGTTATTATCAACAAAAGAAGAACTTGGCGGCGTGGTTTCAAAACCCGCCAACGGGATGGTTTCGTCACCGGTCATGACAAAACGAACACCTGTGGCAACCGCACTATCGCCGCCACCACCGGTTGGGGCCGTACCCGCTGCTGCGGCCGGCAGTAATTCATCAAGGCTTAAACCTTCTTCAAGGCCTTGCTGTAGTCGATCAAAATCGATGCCTTCTTCAACGGAATCTTTAACGTCATTTTTCCGAATCAGATCCATCAAACGCTGATCAATATCGATACTTTGATTGTGGCCCAATACCAACAAACCGCCACCAGGGAACTTGATAACAATCGCTGCCCCGGCTTCGGTCACCAGATTATCGCCAAGGCCAACTTTCTGGCCCATTTCAACGGCACTACCTCCGTCAAGAACAATTCCTTTTATTGCAACAACGGTACCTCGATCAGCCGCGGCAACATCACTTGTCGCCACATCCGTACTGGTCTGATTGGTATTTGAATTGTCATTTACAACAACGTTATCCGCCATAATCTTTTCCACTTATATGGTCAAAGTATCGAAATGGGCTTCCAGCCCCTTCAAATTTAGTTTCTTAGCATGCCGTTTGATAAACAAAACCCTTCCCGGCTGATAGACAGGAGGACTTGTTAACATCCTTTGGCAATGAACACGCATTAAAGCTAATTACCCATAGTTGCCATTCGGCAGATCCAGCAATTTCTATAGGCCGTTTATCAGTTAACTACTGTCCAGGTAACAATTGACCTGTCTACAACTAAGAACAAAGCTATGCGAAATATGTGGGGATTAAACCAACAAGGCCCGGCAAAGACAGAACCTTTCCGGGCTAACTCAATGCCAAGCAGAGCCTATTCCGGCACATACTTTCGCAAAACTACGCAACGCTTACTGAGCTAAACCCAACTTGGGCAATAGCACACCCATTGAGTTATACACTCGCAGTTCAGCCAACTTTTTGTTGTAAGCGGCCTGAATCAGGTTGCGCTTGGCATCCACTACTTCGTTTTCGGTATTCAATAAATCCAATAAGGTGCGGCGACCGATATTAAATTGCTCGATATAAGCCTTTTTGGTCGCTTCGGCGGAATTCACATGTTGCTGCAAATACTGCAACTGGGCATTCACCGATTCAAAAGCAGTCCAGGACAAACGCAAACCCTCAACCACCTGGCGGCGGGTGTTATTGCGAACGTCTTTAGCTTCTTCTATTAAGTAGCTGGTTTGTTTGCGGCGTGCTTTATCAGCACCACCACGATAGAGGTTGTAGCGGGCACGAATGGCAATCACCGAGCGCTCATCTTCACCAACCACACCGCCAATGTCTTCGTTCCAGTTCTGATCGGCTTCCAGACGGATATCCGGATAGTAAGAACTCTTGGCAGCTTCGTGTTGGGCGAGCGTTGCGTCGATATCGGCATTCGCCGTTTTCAGCGTTGGATGATTGGCCAGAGCCAGCTCAGTAGCTTCGTCCAGAGATGCTGGCAGACTTTCAGCAGCATTGGGCATACCCAAAGCAGACATATTTGGCATGGAACCAACAACGCGATAATAGTTGGTTACCGAATCTTTCAAATTGGCATCGGCAACGACAACATTACTGTTGGCCAAAGCCAAACGAGCGGCAATCTGGTCCAGATCGGCTCGGCTACCCACGCCGGATTGATTACGCAGCACCATTTGGTCATAGATGCTTTTATGTTCTTCTAGTGAGGCTTCAGCAAGCTTCAACAGGTCGACCTGAGCCATCAGAGCCAAATAAACTTCACTGGTACGAAGCGCTATCAATTCCTGAGAGGTGCTTATTGAGTGGCTCGCACTGGCGGCTCTAGCTTCCTGACGACGAACCTCGGAACGGGTGGCGAAGCCGTCAAAGATCAGCTGCCTTGCGGATATAGAGGCCTCTTCACGGGTCAGGTTAACTTCATTTTGGCCGGTTGTGGGCGATTGGGTGTTCTCACGACCGATGCCCAAAGCGATATCAATAGAAGGGAGGTAGCCAGATCTGGCTCCTTTGATTTCCTGCTCGCGGGACAGCAGCTGATTTTTTGCAGCACTGATCTCGGGGTGGCTATCCAATGCGGCTTGAACCGCCTGATTAAAATGTTCTGCCTGAGCAGTAGCCGTCCCAACAATACCCGCTAGCAAAGCGATTGTTCTTATTTTCATAACTCTTTTACCCGGCCCCCATGCCACTTCAACTAATGCCTTTTTAGTAGGAATTGTGAGGTTTCTCACAAACTCCGCAATTATAAGTGTTAAGTACGTCATAAAAAACCCCAACAAATAGTCGTAAAGACAACTCAGGCGACAGGGTCGTATGCTCCGGGATTGGCGTCCTCGTTTACATTACCTTCAATTACGGATTCAGCGCGCATTAATAATGAGTAAAATAATAATGATTTAAGCGCCAAAGTAATGCATTTAAACTAAGTTTTCCATAATTTTTGGTAATTACTGACCAACTTCGTCACATACTGAATCGCCCAGCCATATTAAAAATGACCAAAAAACAGGCCATTTCTGCAATAGCAATCTTTAGCGTCTCGTCAAACGATAACCTTAAGGAATATAGAAGCACTGATTATATTCCTAAAGAATACAAAAAATGTGTATATGCTAGGCATTTTTATCTATTCAGACAGGAAATTATCCCCGTTTGAAACAGGGACATAGAGGGTTTTAGGCAGGCAGCAGTTAACTTATCGCTCTCGTAAGGCTAACTGCTTGGTTTTGAGGATTGGTTTCAGAATATAATCCAGCACAGTTTTTTCACCGGTCAGGATATCCACGCTTACGGTCATGCCCGGAATAATCGGCAATGGTTCCTGTTCGCTACCCAAAAAGGCTTTTTCAGTCTCAACCCGTACGGTGTAAAAACTCTCGCCTTCTTCATCAACGATGGTATCCGGGCTGATATGAGTCACTTTGCCTTTCAGACCGCCGTGAATGGAGAAATCGTAAGCCGTAAATTTCACAATCGCTTCCTGGCCAGGATGCAGGAAAGCGATATCAGTGGGCCTGATTTTGGCTTCAACCAACAAACTGTCCTCCGTTGGAACAATCTGAATCAGATCCATGCCCGGCTGGATAACACCACCAATGGTGTTCACCATGACCTGCTTGATGGTCCCCGCAACCGGTGAAATCACCAGGGTACGGTCAACTCGATCTTCCAGTGCTCCACTGCTTTCCGAAAGGCGTTGCAATTCCAGACGGACATCTGCCAGTTCCTTGCGTGATTCATTGCGAAAGGCCAGCTGGGCACCCTGTAACTTATCACGGGCTTCCTGCAAACTGGATTGGGCTCGGGGAATCGCCAGCTCGGCACCTTTAAGTTCACCGTACAGATCGTTCACCTGGCGCTCCAACCTGAGCAACTCAACCTGAGACATCGCTCCGGAGCTTACCAACGGCTTACTGATTTGCAGCTCCTGATCCAATAGACGATAACTGCGTTGATGTTGATCTCGACGGGCTTTCAGCTCGTTGAGTTCCTGCCTACGCTGAGTCACCTGTTGTGCCAGAACCTGGTCTTTACTGTTCTGTTCTTCCTGTCGGGAAAGATACAAAGCTCGTTCCTGAGACCAGACAGTCTCGCCAACACCTTCGATAGGAAGCTCTGGAAAATCGGCACCATCGGCTTCATAGCTTAAGCGTGCGGCTTTCGCTTTCAGCTGATCCAATGTCACATCGGCTTCGCGCAGGGACGAAGAAAACTGCGTATCATCCAGGCGCAATAACGGCTCTTTCGCTTTAACCGTTTGCCCTTCACGCACAAAGAGTTCCGCAACAATACCGCCCTCCTGGTGCTGAACCACTTTCACTTGGGAAGAAGGGATGACTTTGCCTTCACCTCGGGTGAATTCATCCACATAGGCGAGAGAAGCCCATACGATCGCAACAATCACAAACGTACAAATCGCCCACAACAATTGTTGGCCTCCGCGAGGGGATTGCTGCAAAACGGCGGCGGCGGCAGAGGACATATAATCCAGGTCTTCCTGAATCAATTCCTTATCGCCTTCAAACCAGGCCTTGGGCTTTGCTTGGGCGGTTGCAGCTTCACCAGCAACCGGGGCAGCTTGGGAGGCCTCCTCAACGTTTTGATTGCCAGCCGGCATATCCGCTTGAGCCGTTGGTTTTACTTCAGCCTTAATTTCAGCTGTAACGTCGGCATTGGTCTCCGCTTTTATATCACCAGCCGCCGGAGAGGCCGATGTCGGTTTTGGGGTAACGCTTGCCTTCTGAACGTTTGCTTGAGCTTTTGGGTTTTGGGCTTGGCTTTGAGGGGCCTTAACATTTTGAGGCTGCTTTTTCTGAGCCTGGGCCTTCTGAGCCGCAGCAGCCTGAGCTTTCGCATCAAGCTGTTGGCGCACCTGGGCAGTTGGCGCTTTTACTTTTACAGAACTCGCGTTGACATTCACTTTAGCGGCAGCCGGCTTCGCCGGTGCAGCGGCCTTCGGTTTAGTTGGCTGATCCGGATTTTTCGGATTCGATGGATTATTGCTCGACACGAATTTGCCCCTTCTTCAATGCATCCAACACAGACTCCTTCGAGCCATCAGCAATTAATTTTCCGTTTTCCAAAACAATAATTCTATCCACCAAATCCAGCAGTGAGGTTTTGTGAGTCACCAAGATCACCGTCTTTCCCTGAGTAACCTGCATCAAATTCTGTTTCAACTTGGCTTCAGTACTGTTATCCATTCCCGTAGAGGGCTCATCCAGCAAATAAATGCTGGGGTCTTTGATTAAGGCACGGGCAACACCAATACTTTGTCGCTGACCACCGGAAAGAAAAGCACCGCGCTCGCCGACAGGACGCTGGAAGCCCATAGGGTGTTTGTTTACAAAACCAGTCACCCCGGAATGTTCCGCAGCACGCACAATTTGCTGATCCGTCGCATGGGGGGTTCCGTAAGCAATATTGTCTTTTACTGAACCGAAAAACAGGGAAACATCCTGGGGAACATAGCCCACGCCGTGACGCAAATCCGCCGGATCCAACTGCTGAATATCGATACCATCGATCAACACCGAGCCTGCGGTGGGTTGAAACAAGCCCATCATCAACTTCTGCACGGTAGTTTTACCTGAACCCATGCGTCCAATAATAGCCACGCGCTCACGGGGTTTGATCGTAAACGAAACGGTTTCAATACTCGGATGTTCCTCGCCGGGATAAGCGAAAGACACTTTATTAAAACGAACCTCACCGGAAAAGCTTGGGCGCTTGATAAAGGTTTTTTCTTCATCACGCTCCTGAGCCTTATCAACAATAGTTTCCAAAGATTCCAAAGCTGTGACGGTCTGCTCGAAATTCACCAGCAAACTGGACAATTGAGACAAGGGCGCCAAGGCTCGACTGGTCAACATCACACAGGCTATCAGCGCGCCCATGGTAAGTTCTTTTTCCGCAATCAAATAAACACCGGCAACAATCACAGCCACCGAACTCAATTGCACCACAGTGCCAGCAACAGTAACCGCCGAGTTGGAGAGCAAACGGGATTTCTGCCCCCAATAGGCCAGGTGTCCAACCGATTTTTCCCAAGCACGTTGAACCCGTCCTTCAGCACCCAGACCTTTTACTGTCTCCAAACTGGCCAACGCTTCTACCAACGTCGAATTTTTTTGCGCCGAGGACTGCATGGTTTCTTCAACTGATTGGCGCAACGGTTTCAAAATAAACAATGCGTAACCGATCACAATAGGGATACAAGCCAGAGGAACCAGAACCAAGGGCCCACCAACGTAAAAAATCACCAGCAGGAATAAAATGGTAAACGGCAAATCCACAAAGGCCGTGACCGTGGACGAAGTAATAAAACTGCGGACGCTTTCAAAGTCTTTCAATTGGCTGGCAAATGAACCCACAGACATCGGTTTGTCTTCCAGCCGAGCCCCCAGTACCCGTTCGAAAATCATTGCCGACAACAGGACATCCGACTTCTTACCCGCGACCTCAATAAAGTAACCCCGTAATAATTTCAGTACCAGGTCAAAGAAATAGACGGTCGCAACACCGATGGCCAACACCCACAAAGTCTCAACAGCTTCGTTTGGCACCACCCGGTCATAAACGTTCATCACAAACAGAGGGTTGGCAATCGCGAACAGGTTGATAAACAGTGATGCCAACAAAACATCGCGGTAGATACGCCAGGAACGTCCCAATACTCCCCAGAACCAATGCCCCTTTTGGCGAACCTTAATTTCCTGAGTACGCTCATCATAGCGATGCAGGGGCTTACAGAAAATGGAATAGCCGCTGTACCGTTCTTGCAGAACGCTCAGATCGACGACATTTTTGCCGTTGCTGTGAGGGTCAAGAACTTCAGCTTTTCCGGATTGGGCATCCAGCTTGGTCAGCACGCAGGCATCATTATTTTCCAGCAAGAGTACCGCCGGCAGCACAAGTGCACTGATTTGATCCAGGGGGCGTTCAATTACTTTAGCCGACAGGCCTGCACGTTCCGCTGAACGAATAAATAATTTGGGAGTCAGGCGCTCGTTAATCAGCGGCAAACCCGCCGTGAGGGATGTTTCAGATATCGGCAGGTGTTCAATTCTGGCGATAATGAGCAGGGACTCTAACAATGGGTCGCAAAAGCTGGCACTCTCCGCTGGGCCTTCCCCTAATTCCTGAATTTCTGTTTGGCTACTTGCCTGCTCCATCAAGACCTCTTAATTCTTTATTCGCGCTTGTCGCTAACACGTGTATAAGCTGCATTTGCACAATTCATACAACACCTAACAGCACGCTGTTTATTTCCCGCTATCGACTGTATCGGCGGGTCAGTTTATGGCTTAACTCTTATCGATTGAGCCTGTCCCAAGCTAAAGCGCCACCCAAGTCTTCTATTATCCGAGTATTCAGGCACAAAATCATACTTACTTCGGAGCTTGAAAAGTTGTTCTAGCTGGATTGTATACTACTATTGCTATATTTAACCTGTATTGTAGTCTGCGATTCAAAAAACGAAACCCATCCTATGCCTTATATTCAACGTGACTCGAATGGCAACATAAGCGCCATTTCAATGAACTCCGGGCCAGAATTTAGTGAATATCTATCTCCGACCCACCCACAATTGGTCTCATTTCTGGACAGCTACAAGGATGCCAGTCAGTCTTTGGCAACTTTGGAAGAGTCGGATATGGAGTTCGTACGGATTACGGAGGATTTGGTGAATACTCTGGTCGCCAAGAATGTCATCTTGTTTACCGACCTACCAGAAGCCGTACAGAGAAAGCTGCTGGCCAGGGAAAGATTGCGAGAACAAATTCAGGGGGAGCGCAATGCCAGCTTTATGGATGACGAAGAGAATGGCTACTTCTGAGGATATTATTCGCCCACCGCTCGGTTGGCTTCTGCCAACGCATAGTGGATCTGATCCCCTGAAAACCCTTGGCCCTGTAAATATCGATAGCGCTTCGACTTCTCTTTTACGTCCATCGAAGGCCCGGAAAAACGGCATTGCAGGCTTTCCAATGCCAACTCATGCCAGTCCACATCACTTTCCAGTAATGCGCTGTCGATAGACACATTCGATAACCCTTTATGCTTCATTTCCATACGAATACGTGTTGGGCCGCGACGCTTTGAAATAGAAGCTCGCAAAAACATGGCGGCATAACGTTGATCGTCCAGATAGGAAAGCTCTTCCAACCAATTCAGAACCTCATCAATCAAGCCGGTTTTATCATGCTGACGTGCCAGCTTGGAAAATAGCTCAGCACGGCAGTATTCTCGGCGGCTGATAGCCGCCAGTGCAGAATTCTTTATTTTGGCCAGCACTTCACGATCTGTTGGTTCATTATCCACCACAGCTTGATCGCGATAGTCGTCCAGGGAAACAATTTTTTCCATAGTCCTGCCCCTTTTGCTGTTTAAGGAACGGCTGCTTTATCCAAGCAAGTCTTACTGAATATAAAGTGGTCAAACAGTCAGGCTCAAAATAGAGCCTGATAGAGAAGTTGTTGCACATGCCCTACTGTTCTTTCTTTAGAGCATGTGCAATCCAGCGAGGAAAGAGGGATCAGGCTTGCTCTGCACCCTCAGCAGATTCATCAGCCTCGGGGGCACCACCCAAGAGTTCTGCACGCACACGCCCTTCGATCTCTTCCGCCAAGGCGGTGTTCTCATTCAGGAACTTCACAACATTGTTCTTGCCCTGACCAATTTTGTCGCCGTTGTAGCTATACCAGGCACCGGCCTTGTCGATAAAGCCCAACTTAACACCAAAGTCGATCACCTCACCCAAACGGTTAATACCTTCACCGTACAGGATCTGGAATTCAGTTTGCTTGAACGGAGGAGCAACCTTGTTTTTAACCACTTTGACTCGAGTTTCACTACCAATCACTTCATCGCCATCTTTCACCGCGCCAATACGGCGAATATCCAAACGAACAGAAGAGTAGAATTTCAAAGCGTTACCACCGGTAGTGGTTTCCGGGTTGCCGAACATCACACCGATCTTCATACGAATCTGGTTAATGAAGATCGCCAGACAATTGGCATTTTTAATATTACCGGTGATTTTACGCAGTGCTTGAGACATCAAGCGCGCTTGTAAACCTACGTGATGATCACCCATCTCACCTTCAATTTCAGCTTTTGGTGTCAGGGCTGCAACGGAGTCAACCACCAGAACATCGATCGCACCAGAGCGAACCAGCATGTCAGCAACTTCCAAAGCCTGCTCACCGGTGTCTGGCTGGGAAACAATCAAATCATCAACATTTACGCCCAGCTTCTCAGCATAGATAGGGTCCAATGCATGCTCTGCATCGATAAAGGCGCAAGTACCGCCCTGTTTCTGGGCTTCCGCAATAGCCTGCAACGTTAAGGTAGTCTTACCAGAAGATTCAGGGCCATAGATTTCTACGATTCGCCCTTTTGGCAAACCGCCGATACCCAAAGCGACATCCAAACCAAGGGAGCCGGTAGAAACCGCAGGAATTTTTACCTGCTCTTTATCGCCCATCCGCATAACGGTGCCTTTACCGAACTGACGTTCAATCTGGCCAAGGGCGGCTTGTAATGCCTTTTCTTTGTTCTGATCCATGGGACACCTCGTCGTTTAGGCTTTTTGCCTTTTGTATTCTTGTGGTTGAAAGCGATGCTTAAGGATGTACGACCGCCCTGGACAACGTTGCACAACATTGAACAACGAGTACAGGTACCTTTCTTTAGCTTCCGCTTTCTGAATTTTTTATCGATCTTCGCTTAAGGCTATGAGTCGTTTTCTCAATCGACTCACTCTGTCTGGCTTTGCCTAACTTATCGGGCTTAACTCAGTCTGGTTTGACGAACCTGATTCCAGAGGCCATTGGCTACGATTCGGAAAGAAGCATAATTCAAAAATACTGTATACGCAACCAGTACTTGATTTATATACAGTAGTTTTTCAAAAATAATGTGATTGGACGGGTTTGCAAGAAAGAAACTACCCCAAAAGCGGCAATTCAGACGCCAGCAGCAAGGCTCGCTCAACCGCTTTAATCCTCACAGCTTGGCGATCCCCTTCAAACAGACAGCATTCGCTGCGGCACTTAATCTGTCCATCTTCCAGCCAGGCCCAAGCCAGCCATACTGTGCCCACCGGCTTCGTCGGGGTTCCACCACCGGGTCCGGCAATGCCGCTACTGGCTAGAGCGATATCAGCCCCGGCCTTACGCAAAGCACCTTCGGCCATAGCTTCGACCACTTCCTCACTGACCGCGCCATGAGCCTGCAGGAGCCCCTCAGGCACCCCCAATAATGTGGTTTTTGCTTCATTAGCATAGGTAACAAATCCATATTCAAACCAGGCTGAGCTACCAGCGATATCGGTGATAGCGCTGGCAATCCCACCGCCGGTGCAAGATTCCGCACAGCTGATATACAGCCCTTTGTCTTGCAGAGCATCACCTAGAGATTTAGCCAGCGCCGTGATTGAATCCGCCATACGCCATCAAACCTCCGAGGGGGCCGAGGGGAAAGGACCGCAAACCAGAGCACGTTCAACACCCGGCGCAAGATCAGCCAAGCCTTTACAAAGCTGTTCAGTCCCCAGAAGCACATCGGCAATCTGCCCGGAGTAACGAATAGCGGTTTCACGCATCATGCCCATCATTGGCCAGCCCCAGAGGGAGGATACGGTCACGCCATCGCGCTCAAAATGCGGGTCGGTCAGGAACGTACAGGACTCCACCGCCTCCACTGGGCTGCGATTTGTCGGGCTACCCCCAACGAGATCAATGACCACCGATCCATCGGGCACCAGATTCTTAAGGTGGGAATTGCTCACCAGAAAATTAATGCCGCGCAAATGCGGTGGCTGTTCAGCGCCATTCACAACCAGATCAATATCGTTCAACCAGTAATCAATGCGGCCTTTGCTGGTGTGGGTGCGCCCCAGCACATGAATGGTTTTGACCCCTTGATCATGCAACGCGTGAATCGCGCCCTGCCCGACATTGCCATAACCGAGAACGGCCACTTTGGCGTCTTTGATGTCGAGCTCCGGTTTATTCTCAGCCAGCAGCTTCAAGCCATAGCGGGCACCGGCCATGCCGGTTTCGTGCAGGCATTGAATGCGACGCAGCCCAAACTCACGAGGTGGGTGGCTCTTGCGGTACTCCGCAACTGCTTGTTCACCATGCTCACCTTCAAATTCCGCCAGGTCCAATACGCCCTCACCAGCTTTTTGCAGGCTGGCGATCAAACCCTGGCGCTGCAGAATTCTACTGTCATAAACATACAGACTGTTATTGCGACTGAGTTCAAGATCCGCAGTAGCAATGTCCGCATTGAGCAGCTGCAGAGAACGCGGATCCCGGTTACCCGCCCGTCGAACCGCAGCCCCCAAACACTCAGACCACCCCAAAACCTTCACATTGAGCGAACCAATGCTGTTATCAGCCATATAAGGGCTGAGCGCCTTGTTCATCGCAGTGCGGCCGATAATAGAGGCATCGGACTGACGCTTAGGTGATTCCAGAATTTCTTCCATCGCGATCACATTGATGCGCTGGTCGGCCAATAACTGAGCGCGATCAGGATAGGAATGAAAATGTGCCATGCAAAACAAAGTGGTGCCTGGACGCATCACTTTGATAGATTCCAGAGACGGCCCCTTGAACTTGATGATCAAATCCTTGTTCACATAGATTTCTTCGGCGCTTTGCATAATCGCACCCTGGTCGAGATACTCCTGATCACTGAAACCAACGCCTTCGCCAGCACCATGCTCAACATAAACCTCGCGACCCGCTGCCACCAGCTTGGCAACATCTTCAGGTATCAGAGCGACGCGTTTTTCCAAACCACCAGGGTTTTCCGGGGATTCAATTTCCTTCACCAGTGCGATGGACTGAAAGGCTGGAAACTGAGCTGACATGGTAATTCCCTCAAAAGCAAAAGAGGGAGAATAACAGGCCATGTTGCAGCTGCAAGTGCTTTCGTTTAGGGGCTTACAAGAGAGCAGGAAATAGTGCAGCAGCTCAACAATGGCGCTGTTTAATTTTCGTTCACAGCCAGATTCGGAAGGAAGATTTTGAAATCGCTGCCTTTACCCAATTGGGACTCACAGTCGATTGAACCCATTAATGGACGCTTCAATAATTCCGCCACAATACTGAGCCCCAAACCACTTCCACCATGCTCACTGGCGGTTGTGTAAAAACTGTCGAAGGCTTTGGCTCTGACCTCCGGGCTCATACCTGCACCATTGTCACTCAACTCAATCAGCACTCCGCCCTGTGGGCTTTCTGCATCGGCATTTTGTATTTGGGTTTTGAGTTGAATAGCGAGCGGTTTGCCGGGCACTCTAGCATGCTGAATAGCATTCATGATCAGATTGCTGAGCAGCTGTGTAAAGGCTCCCGGGCAAGTAGAGAGTCGCAGCTCTTGATCGCAAACAATCTTTAACTCGCAGCGAGCTTCTCTCAAGGCGGGAAACAAACTCATTTTGAGTTGCTCAAAATAGTCCGCCAGTTCGACGGAGCGGACACGCTCTTGGGCCTGATCAATGGCCATCCGTTTAAAGCTATCCATCAGAGCATTGGCACGCTGGGTATTGGCCTGCAGAATACCTGCGGATTCAGTAACCAGTGCGAGAAATGTTTCCAGGCTGTGCTGGGTCATCTTGCCGGCCTTGTAATCTTGCTGCATCCTTCGGGCTTTCAGTTCCAGATTGGACGCCGCCGTCACAGCAATGCCCAAAGGGGTTTTGACCTCATGCCCCATTGTCGCCAGCATGTGCGCCAACTCCTCGGCTCTTTGTTTGGCGATATGCAATTGGCTTAGCAGCTCATCTTTTGAATCCGTACTCATCAATGTACCAGCTAAATTCAGCCCCAGCAGAATGACATCATCAGGGATCGATGTTGAATGATTAGACCTACCAAGCATAGATCTAACTATAGCCCCTTGCAAAATTAGGTTTACCCGGCCAACACCTGCAAGCACCAGTGATGTTTAATTGGTCAGGCATTCTCTACCAGCCCTGGCCTCTATACAAGTACAAGAATTAAGGTATCGACAAACTGTCATGCACAAAAAAGGCGGGCTATTGCCCGCCTTTTTTGTTAATCACGGTGGATCAGAACTAGAAATTCCAATTCACACCGATCAGTGCCGTACGCGGCTTATTAGGGCGCGCGCCATCTGGATTGCGAGACACAATTGCGCGCTCATCAAAGATGTTATCCACCTTCAAATACAATTGCGTATCTTTGTTCAGAGGGTAATGCGTTGAGAAGTCGGTTACCCAATATTGGTCCGTAAATGCAAAGCGCTGATCCAAATCATTGCGGCCACAAAGGCTACTGTCGGTGCACATTTCATCAACATAGGACACACTCAGATAACTGTTCCAACCACTGGCCAACTCATAACCAATCTGCGCACTGAACGTGTTCTTAGGCAGATACTCGTATAAATCGCCCACTTGATTGCCACTGTCTTTGGGGTCCGTAATCTCGGCATCGGTGTAGGTGTAGCTCATTGAAATCGGAACAAAAACCTGTTCGTCACGATACAAGTGGCTATCTACCGTTACCTCGACACCCTTCACTTCGGATTCGCCCTCGCTCTCGGAGCCAGAGGTTTGATCACCACAGGGGCGGTTCACCGTACAGTTGGTTACGGTGCTCTCGTAATCACTGAAGAAAGCAATCACAGAAGCTTTCGCGTCCTCACCGGTCAAGCGAATACCGGCTTCATAGTTGGTGCTGGTTTCAGGCTCGATATTCTCGCGCGAGCTTGGAGACGTAGGTGCAAAACCGGAATGCACACCGGCCAACAACGTGACCTGATCATTCAGTTCATAGGTCACACCGGCGCTGTACAGCAACTCATCGACCTGATTACTGCGGGTCGATGCAATCTCCGTGCGTTCATTGTTGCCATAACGAGTTTGAGAGGTTTCGATGTCTTCGTAACGCAAACCCAGATTCAACTTCAGCTCATCGGTTACAGACCACACATCCATAATGTGCAGAGCGATGGCTTCCGCATCTTCAACACGGTTGTTGCTGGAGCTTGGCTGCTTCACATAATCAAACACCAACTCCCCATTGCGCTGATTGAATATTTCTTCCGGCTGATGACGGTCAACATCGTCTTGATGGTAACGAGCGCCCATTTCGATCTGGTGATTCGCTACAACCCAATCCACTTTGAACTGAATGCCTTCACTGGTGTACTTGCGGTTATTGTGTTTGACTGCAATGCCATCCGCATCAGCGGTGCCATCCAGAATCGCCTGGGCATTGGCTGCGTTGCTGTTGCCAGCATTCACATCGTCAATCAAACCGCCCACACCTTTCACTTTAAACCAATCACGCTTGAACTTGTTCTGATAAGCTGTGGTGGTCAGAGACAAATCAGAATTAAACTCGATATGGTGGCGCAGTTGCACACCGGAATGGCGAGTGTTCATTTCATCCAGTTTGCTCAAGCCGTAACGACGATCCGGTGCGGCGGTAAAATCTTTATCGGTCAGGCCCAGATAGGTTTCGTCCGACAGCTCTTCACTGTATTGCACCTTGATATCCAGCTGCTGATAAAACTCAGCAGAAGGATCGCTGTTCACGCGAACCTTGGCCAGATAATCTTCGATATAAAAACCGGTATCACGGCTGCTGCGATCGATATTTTTAAAGCCGTCATTGCCCTGCTGATGGGTTTCCAGCAAAAACGCAAATTGCTCTTCAACATAACCGTAATTGGCGTGCACTCGGAATGCACCATCTTCACCGGCTTCAGCGTTGACACTGCCGCTGGTTTGCTCAGGAATACGAGTAGAAATCAGGTTAACCGCACCGCCCACCGTCGCAGGCCCCTGACGCAAGGTTTCAGCACCCTTGAGAACCTCAACAGAACTCATGCGGCCAGCCGTCGGGAAGTAATAGGCCGATGGCGCGGAGTAAGGTGCCGGCGCGATCAATACACCGTCTTCCATCAAATTGATTTTGCTGGAACGCTCACCGACCGCACCGCGTATACCAATATTCGGGCGCAAACCAAAGCCGTCCTCTTCCTGGAGATACACACCAGGCACCTGACGAACAATGCGATTGATATCGGTAAATTCGAATTTTTCCAGTTCTTGTTCACCAATAACATGAGCGGAACCCGGGATAAGCTGGGCCTCCTCAGGATTACCGATGATGGTTACTTCTTCCAGTTTGGCCTTGGAATCCGCCGCCATAACAGCTTGGTTGGCCAGCAAAATAGCCATACCCAATACTGATTTCTTCATATTCTCGTCCCCATTCGATTCATTAAGCAGGATCTGCGCCCCGCTAACTTGGCGGCGAGTATACTGAAAGTAATTGCTCAAGCAAGTAGGAATAAGAACTATTTTTATTATTAATTGAGATAAATCAGGCATATGCCTTCAGGGAAAGGGAGTTTGTTAGCAAAAGCCACCCATTTGGACACGGCCTTGACCACAAATTGTTCTCTTTTTGTGCACCCGAAGCCTTTTGAGCGCCCTACTGGCTGGGCCCTTTCCCTTTTAACTGTTCAGCTCACTGCTGGGGAATGATCCGTCAAGCAACCCTCATTCACCGATATAAACAGGGTTTCTCTTTTCCAAAAAGGATCTGGGCCCTTCCTGGGCATCTTTGGTTCTGAACACCGGCATTGCGATCTCGAACTCCTGGTCCAGCGCTTCTTGCAGACTCAAACCACGGCTACTGCGAACAGAGCGTCGAATGGCTTGCACCGCAATAGGGGCATTGCGAGCGATTTTCTCTGCCAGGCACCAGGCCTTTGTAAAAACTTCTTTCTCGGGCACACAGTAGTTAAAAAAACCACATTGGTGCAGCTCAAGCGCAGAATACAGCTCACCCGTCAGGAGCATTTCCATGGCTTTTACATAAGGAATTTGCTCAGGTAAACGCACTGTCGAAGCCCCTGCTGGAAAAATACCCCATTTGGCTTCCTGTAAACCGAACAACGCGGTTTCACTGGCAACCCGCAAATCGGTACCGTGAACAATTTCCATCCCTCCGGCGATGGCATGACCATTAATGGCCGCAATTACCGGTTTACCAACATCCATATCTCGCAGGAAGGCTCTTTTGGCCACACTCTCATCGTCCAGAATTTTTTGATCCCATTGATCTTCTGCCGGACGACCATTCAGCAAGGTGATGTAACGGCCAAGATCGGCGCCAGAACAAAAAATACCATCCTCCGAGCTTGTTACGATTGCGACCCGAATGTGTTTATTGTGTTTAATCTCATCCCAGATTTCACACAAACGGACAATCATCTCAGGGCAGATGGCGTTGCGCACATCTGGTCGATTCAATTTTACAACGGCAATGTGCCCTTCTTTCTCAAACAGAACTTTTTCCATTTTTCTTCCTTTGTTTGTTTTCCTTTTTAAGCTTTCCGTTTCTTTCGTCCTTTTGCTGCACATAACATTACTGAAGAGGCACACTGCTGAAGAAACACCCTAGAATATTCCGGCCAATGCCATCGTCCCGAGAGTAGCGATAATGGGAATCACCACCGTGATCACGGCAACGTCTTTATAGGCCTGTTTATGGGTCAAACCTGTGATGGTGAACATGGCGACAATGGCGCCACTGTGAGGCAATGAATCCAAACCGCCACTCGCCATGGCAGCCAAACGATGCAATGTCCCCGCATCAATGCCCAATGCCAGAAAATGCGGCGCCATGGTTTCCATAAATATCTGCAAGCCACCTGACGCGGAACCCACGATACCCGACATCAAACTGATGGAGAAAAACATGGACAACAGAGGTGGCAGTGAGGAATTCAGCATAAATTTGGAGAACTGACTGAAGCCCATCGTACTGGTCACAACGCCACCAAAACCAATCACCGCAGCGGTATTAATCAGAGGCATGATCGAATCCTCGGCGCCAGCGCCCAACAGAGACAATGAACGTGAACGCACCGAGGAAAACATTAACAACACCACAATGCTCCCCAGCAACAACGAAAAGCTGGGCCACAATACCGACTGTTGAGTGGCAAACTGTAAGCACTGCGCCAATAGGCCGGTACCTTCGAGAACTTCTCCCCCGAATAACGTCAAACATAAACGCGGCGAAACAATCAGGCCGATCACTACCAGCATGGGGATCAGTGCTTTTTTCCAGGACAAGGAGTCCATACGACTGTCTTGTTGCATTTGCAGGTCTCGTGCATTGGGCTCAAAACGTTCACCCCGCTCCTGTGCCAGTTTTCTTTGGCGCTCCAAATACCACATGCCCAGAGTAAACATGATTACACTACCTGCGAGCCCATACCACGCGCCAGCGTACAGATCTGTCCCCAAAGCCAATGATGGAATCACGTTATGAATAGACGGTGTACCCGGCAAAGCCGTTAAGGTGAATGTACCGCTGCCCAAAGCCAGCGCGGCACAGAATAATCGTTTTGGCAGATTTGCTTCCTGCAATAACTTCAATCCCAAGGGATACATGGTAAACATCACCACAAATACCACAACACCGCCATAGGTAAGTAAGGCACAAGCCAGAACCGTAATCCACAGCGCTCGCTGTGCCCCCAGGCGACGACTCAAGCTCAAAGCAATCGCGGAAGCCGCGCCACTTTCACCCATTACGCGCCCGAACATAGCACCACAGGCAAACAGCAAAAAGAATTTACCTGCAAAGGTAAACGCTCCGAGTTTGCCCAAGGGATAAAACACGGTAAAACTTTCCGCGATGGAGAGCTGGTTACTCAACACCACCAACAACGAACAGATCAGTGAAGCCAAAATAATATTGACACCGCGCAGCGCCAGGTAAATCAACAAAGCAACGCTGGCAATCAATCCAATGTACGCTAACATATCGTGCCCTTTTTATTTCTTACCCATTCGCTGACATCGTCCAGCAGCATCATACCGCTCTGCGATTCTGAACAGGTGCCGCTTCATTGATGAGACAATACGCGAAGGAATATTCCTCCAATTTACGTGTGAGCTTCGCCTCCAGCTCGGCATTCTCCGCAATAAACACCTCGACCCGAAAACCGGCGCTCGCATCATCGCAGACAGTGACTTGCCCTTGAATGTGCAAGGAGCGCAGATTTTCTGCCACCACCTTGGCGGCGATGTCTCGATGTAAATCCGGTTTGAACACCTTGCCCACCGCAGTTGTTGGAATTTTATCGACAATATGAAGCTCTTTAGGAATGGCCGCGCGCTCACTGATATTGCCCTGGGCAAAACTCAGTAATTCCTGCCCGCTAATATCAATTCCCGCTTTTAATTGCACGTAGACAACCGGCAACTCGCCTACCCGAGCATCGGGCTTTCCTACCGCCGCAACCACCGCAATGGCATCGTGTTTATAGAACGCATCTTCAATCATCAGCGGGTCAATATTGTGGCCGCCGCGAATGATCAAATCTTTGCTGCGCCCGGAAAGCCAGAGATATTCATCCTCATCCAGATACCCCAAATCTCCGGTATCCAACCAATCACCGTGGACCCAGATATCAACATTCTTTTTAGGATCGGTGTAACCGGAAAACACATTGGGCCCTTTAATCAACACCGAACCCAGACTACCAGCCGGGCAATCCAGATACTCACCATTCTCCTGACGTTGTGCGATCTTGATCTGCATATAGGGCATTCGCAAACCAACTGCTCCGACTCGCTGTTCAATACCCGGCGCATGAATGGTACTGACCGCTGTACTTTCCGTAAGACCATAACCTTCCAACAGGCGCAAACCGGTTTTTCTTTCAAAACGACGCATCACTTCTCGAGACAATGGCGCCGCACCACAGCCAGCAAAACGCAGACTGCTTAAATCATAATGGTTCGAGGGAAGCTGCAATAAATCGTGAACAATGGTGGGAACCGTACTGAAATAACTGGCTCGATAACGTTCGATGATTTCCCAAAACGCTTCCTGCACATCGGCATTTCGATAACCGTTTTCGGTCGCTAAAACCACTTCAGCACCAACCATAAACGGCGCCAGGCCGGTAATAAACACCGCATTGACATGAAACATGGGCAGGACACATAAACCGACATCCTGTTCTGTAAGATTGACACTGCCGCCAAACTGCCAGGCATTCACCACTTCATTAAAGTGGCTATGGGGCGCAAGTTTGGGCACACCCGTTGTGCCGCCCGTATGGAACAGAGACGCACGTTGTTCACCAACGGGCGCCTTCACATTCAACTGCGCAGAAGAAAACTCAGCGATGCAGCGATCAAAATCGTCAACATGCAAGCCTTCAACGGTTAAAGAAGCAAGTTCCGCTTCGCTCACCCCCACTGTCAAGGCAGCTTTCAGACGGGGCACTTGTGCCTTAATATCATTTAAGGCGGCAACGTGCTGGGAAGACAACACGAGAACATGGGTTCTGGCTTCATTGAGCACCGCGCAGATATGTTCGATGTCCAGCAGCGGATTGATCGGGTTCACACAAGCCCCCGCCTCGGCGCCCCAGATTGTAAAATGTGCCTGGGGCACATTCTCCAGAAGCATAGAGACAGGCTTGTCGACACTCGCGCCCAAATGAACGAAGGCATTCGCGGTTTGATGGATGATCCCCAACAAATCAGGATAGGTAAAACTGTGCTCAACAATATCCGGCTTAATCGATTCCAGATAGCGCAAGGCAATTCGGTCCCGGTAGCGCTCCGCAGATCGTTTAAAAACCTCATAGCTGCTCACCGGTAACTGTTGTTCCGACAAAGGCACAGACTCAATGTTTTGGATGTCGCGAATATTCCGGATATTAAACGGCTGGATAGTGTTCATAGTGGACCTGTCAGCATTATTATGTTGTTGTGACCAGTAGCGTATCTGAGCCAGCTATTGACATCTCATCTCTCTACGCCAAAAATAAATCAAATCACGCCATCACCTATAACTTGTTCAAGTCAAGCGAAGCATGTTAATAGCAAAAAGGCCTTTAAATTCTGAATTTTCGATCATTGGAACCTGGCTGGCCTTATTTGCCGAGTCACTAAAAAGCTATAATTGCGACACAGTTTCGTTATTTGAAGAATACGACATCTCCCCAACCCAGGCCTTCGACCCCGATAACCGAATCGATGCCAGGCTGTTGAGCAAGCTCTGGGAAGCCGGTGTCCAACTGTCTGGAGATGAGGCCTTTGGTTTACGCACAGGCGCTCGCGCTCACCCAGGGACGTTTCAGGCGTTGGGATTAATGTTGTGTTGCAGCAGTTCCTTAAAAGAACACCTCCAGGACTGGATTCAATACAGCATTGCTTTTTCAACTGCTGGGTATTCCCGCCTTCAGGAAGGCCCTGACCGCTACTACTACAAAACCCGATTGCACAGGGACAAACAAGGCAATGCCAGCTCAAACGCCATCGCACTCGATGCCACCGTAGCCGCCGTTGTTCAACTGTGCCGAACACATTACGACCGCCGCTTTACCCCACTGAAGATCAAACTACCGATTCGTAAACCCGCTGATCGCCAACCCTATACCGAGTACTACAATTGCCCGGTTGAATTTGACTGCGATGGCTATGAAATTCAGATCAGCAAAAGCGATATGGAATCTCCGATTCCCCACGGTAATTCAGTGTTACGCCAGCAACTGGAACACGCCGTCGTCGATTACATTAGCGAACAAGGCCAGGCAGATGTGATCATTGAATTGAGAACACTGATTCAAGAACGTCTTTCCCAAGGCCCTATCCGCCAGGAAGAACTTGCAAAGGCACTGCACCTGAGCGTGCGCAGCCTGCAGAGGCACTTACGTGCAAGAGGCACCTGCTTCAGCGAACTGATTGACGATGTACGAAGGGAACAAGCCATGCTCCATATCCGGCATTCCAAATCCAGCATCGTTGAGCTTGGCGAACTTCTGGGCTTTTCTACTGCGGGTAACTTTTCCCGTAGCTTCAAGCGTTGGACCGGCACCTCCCCTCTGCAATATCGCAAACATCGCCTTTAGGCACCTTCGCCCAAATCCGTTTTACCCAACCTCACTCAGGCCCACTCCTCCTTATCGCTCCCCCCTGCTTCACTTCTCCTCCGGTTTGTAAAAATTGTAAATCCCATAGCTTAAGCACATAAAATTAATGATAATCACTATCATTACGATTAAGAGTGAGAGAGCAATGCGCGTACAATCCTATCCGCTGAAAACCCTGGCTATCGCAATCGCACTGAGCAGCCAAGCCGGTTTCGCTGAAGAAGACATGGAAGTTGTCGAGGTCGAAGGCCACCGTTTAAACGGGGTGAACATCGTCGACTTGACAGACATCCAGAAAAAACAAGCCAACGATCTGGAAGATATCTTCCGCGACCAACCCAGTATCACGGTAGGTGGTTCCTTTGGGATCGCTCAAAAAATCTATGTACGCGGCATCGAAGATACCAACTTGAATGTCAGCGTCGACGGTGCTACCCAGGCAGGCTATCTGTTTCATCATCAGGGCCGTCTTTCGATTGAGCCCGAACTGCTCAAGCAAGCCGAATTAAAAGCGGGGGCCGGTACCGCTTTGGACGGCCCCGGTGCTCTGGGCGGTGCTATTCGTTTTGAAACCAAAGACGCTGAAGACCTTCTTCGCCCGGGCGAAAACTTTGGTGCACTGATCAAGACCGGCTACTACAGCAACACCGACGGCTACAAAGCCAGCTTCAATTTATACGGCCGCCTCAATGATAACTGGAGCGGCCTGCTGGTCCTTGGTCGAAACGACACCCATGAAATTGAAGACGGTCGCGGCAACACCCTGGCCAACACCAGCACGGAGCAGGAATTGGGCCTGTTGAAGCTGAGCGGTGAACTGGCACCCGGCCACAAACTGAGTTTAAGTCATGAACGTCGTTACGATGACGGCCGCCGCAACCTCCGCCCGCACTTCTACGATGCTCCCTGGAACCAGACCACCGATCAGGTTAGTCGCCGCGACACCACCACGGTAAATTACGATCTTGATGGCAACAGTGACTTGCTGAATCTTGAAATCAGTGCGTTTAAAACTGACAGCTATCTGAACCAGAGAAACTCCAGCTTTAACGAAGGTGCCGGTGTTGAAAGCTACGGCCTGAATATTCGCAACAGCAGCCTGCTGGGCGACCATACCTTAATTTACGGTGTCGAGTATCGGGACGATCGAGGCTACTACATCAACCCGAACATCGAAGAAGACGCCAAGGTCTACGGTGTTTATATTCAGGATTTGTACGAGGTGAATGACGTTCTGAGTGTAAGCTATGGCCTTCGTTATGATCGCTACACTCTGGACGATGTAGACAATCAAAGTTTTTCTTCCAATGGCTTCAGCCCCAATGCCAATATCGAATACAAATTTACCGATCAGTGGTCAGTTCGCCTCGGCTACTCCACTGCCCTGCGCGGTCAGAAAATTAAAGAGGCCTATTTGATTGGCTTCCGTGCTAACCATCCGGACCTGAAAGAAGAAAAAGCCAATAACGCTGAAATTTCTTTGAACTATCAAGGCGACAGCATTCGCGGCAGCCTGGAAGTCTATCGCAGCGAAATTGAAGACGTGGTTGGTACAGTGGGCACGCGTGCGACGGGAAGATTCTTTGGCAACGCTGGCGATCTCGTAACCAAAGGCTTTGGTGTAAACATTGCCAAAAGCTGGGAGCGCGGTGAAATCAGCGTAAGCTATTCACACAACAAGCCAGAGCTGGACGGCCAACCTCTGGATGATGGTAATCTCGGCATTGGCACCTCCTTTGGTGATGCTCTGGTTATCAACGCCAATTATCGCTTCCCGGAACAAAACCTGGAACTGGGCTGGAGCGGTCGCTTTGTTCAGGAAATGGATGATATCCAGGAAGGTTACATTCCAAAACCCGCATTCAATACCCAGGACGTTTACCTGGAGTGGCTGCCCATGGGAACCGAGCAGCTGTCCGTCAACCTGACCGTAAGCAACGCCTTCGACAAGTATTATCTTGACCACGGCACCTTCGGATATGACCCGGATTCACAACGAACCATTGGCCTGCCCGAACCCGGCCGAGATGTTCGCTTGACTCTGGGTTGGAAATTCTAGATTCTCCTCCATTGAGATATTTGCCCGGCTAATGCCGGGCTTTTTTGCTTCTGAACATTCCTTTTTGACCCCTACGAATAGCAATCAAGACCATGTCCCGGCATATTCTAATTATTGAAGACGACCCCAAAGTGAATCAGCTTTTGCAGGATTTACTGAACGAACAGGGCTTCCATACCCAAGCATGCTTTGATGGTCAACAAGGTCTGGAATCCATCCGGCAACATACGTTCGATCTGATATTGCTTGACGTTATGCTCCCCAAAATCAATGGCCTTGACGTTCTCAGTCAACTGCGCGAACTTTGCGAAACACCCGTCATTCTGCTGACGGCCCTTGGAGCCGAACAAGATCGAATCGAAGGATTTAAAAGCGGAGCCGACGACTATCTGACCAAACCCTTCAGCACCGCTGAACTGCTCCTCAGAATTGAAGCCATTTTGCGGCGAACACAATACCAGCAACATCAACAAGCAACAAAGATGCTCAGCACTGAACAACTTGATGCTTTATCCCTGACGCCTGTCGAACGACAAATCGTGAACTTTTTCCTGGACAACTACGAGCAGACACTCAGCAAGCCCCTACTCTATCGCCAGGCCCTGCAAAAGAGCTTTAATCAGTACGATCGATCGCTGGATATGCACATCAGCAAGATTCGAAAAAAACTTCAAACTCTGGACAATACTCAGTTGGCCATACAAACCGTTCATGGCCAAGGTTATAGGTTGCACCGTGTTTAAACTACGACTTTTTGGCAAACTGAATTTATGGATTGCCATTTGCATTACAAGTTTCTACTGGTTGTTAACCGACTTAAATGAAAAAGTGGAAACAGAATTCAGCTACATTGCCGAGGCCCACAAAGAGCAGTTGATGGATTATGCCAAACAAGCTGAAAACATCATCGCGACAGGTAATGCTGAACAGCTTCAAGCCTGGAAAGATGCGGTCAGTCGCCAGGAAGATACGCTGGTTGCCGTAATTAAAGTCGACATTCACGATCTCGTAGATACCGAATGGGACAACACACCCTACGATGGAGGATATTTTGGTCGGCATATCGACTACCCCATCCACCTCTACCATACTGAAAATCCCTTAATGGATATTCCCTTTGGCAATGACGGTTACCATTTGTTGATTCGTCTTCCTCAAAGAATGCGCCCCGGCGCGTTTTGGAACGAATTGTATTTTGCCAGCAGAACCCTGCTACCGTTTTTATTCGCCATGCTGATCAGTTATCTGCTCTATCGTTATCTGTTGTCGCCTCTGAGAAAATTGAAATACGCCACGCGGCGTTACGCTAATGGTGATTTCAGCACCAAAATTTATCCTGCGATTGCCCGCCGCCAGGACGAAATTTCCGACCTGGCCGCCAGCTTTGATGATATGGGCAGTAAGCTATCCTCTGCCATCTCCCAACAACGGCAACTGATTCAGGATATTTCCCATGAGCTGCGCACCCCGTTGACTCGCATCCAACTCAGTCTGGATGGTAATGATGCCGAGGAAGTGGTCAACCGGGTTAAAAACGAAGTCGGCGCAATGCGGAAACTCGTGGAAGGTACGTTAACCCTGGCCTGGCTGGAAAACGAAAAGCCACAGCTGAACAAAGACAGTATTGAATTGCCCTCACTGATTGAAAGCATCATAGAAGATGCTCGCTTCGAATTCCCAAGCCATCCCATCAAAGGCGAACTCAATGAAATAGACACGCTAAAAAACAGCAGTCACCTGGCGCTTTCACAATCCATCGAAAACATTATTCGAAATGCCTGCAAATACACACCGGAAGGCAAAGAGGTTCTGGTAAAACTCTGGCAACAGCAAGACGATATTTTTATTGAAGTCGCCGATCAAGGCCCCGGAATCGACGAGCAACACCTGGAAGATATTTTCAAACCCTTCTTCCGTCTGGAAGAATCCCGAGATCGGGAAAAAGGGGGGTTTGGACTCGGGCTCGCACTATCAAAGCGCCAGGTAGAAGCTTGTGGAGGTCGCATTTCAGCTCACAACAGAAACCCCCAGGGCCTGCTGATACAGATTGAATTGAACAATTGTAAAAAACGTAAAAACTTTAGCAGTACCCATCCTGAAAACTTAAAATAAGGGCTTTCTCTAGCCCTTGTTTTCAAGTCTCAATAAATATCATGAAATCCAAACATCGACTGGCCTGGATGAAATGGCATGCCTACCTGGCCTGTTTTTTCTTGCCTCTTGCTCTGCTCTACACCGTGACCGGCACATTGTATATGCTGGATCTTCACGGCAGTAATCGCGAAGAAATTAAAATTGAATTGAATAATGTTCAAAGCTGGCCGGAGGAAGAAAATGCGGCCTATCAGTTGGCCAGTGAATACCTGCCCCAAGAATATGGAGCGATCTCAGGCAAATACTTCAGCTTCGGCGGCGGCCATAGCTGGTACGGTTTCAATCGCGAAGTTTTGCTGCTGACTGAAAAGAAAACTCTGGAAGTTCACATTCACGGCTGGTGGAAAAAACTGATTATGATTCACAAAGGCCATGCCCATATTGGCTTTTGGATTGTCGGCATTGCCCTGGGCCTTAGCCTATTTTTTAGTTTGCTCAGCGGTGTTGTACTGGCTTACAGCAATCCCCGCTACCGCCTTGTTGCCAACCGCTGCATGGCTCTGGGAACCGTTTTACTGGTGGCCCTGTATTTTGCTCCCATTCATCAAACAGCCCTATAAATAGCTCACAGTTTGAACTGCGGTTTTTCATTCAACTTTCGCCAGTCAGCTTTTTGAAAGCAAACTGGCGGAAACAGCCCGAAACACAAAACTTGCACTTTGCAGTACTGAATCCAGAGGCTTGTCAAAATTACAGAGCAGCCAGTGCACCAGAATGGCGTTCACCGAGCCCACCAGACCAATAGCCACCAACTCGACATCGTCAACGTCCAGATGTTTATCCGGATAGTAGTTCCGCAACTGCTCAATCAACATCATCGCAAAACCATGCGTAGTGCTGCCCAACAAATCATCCATTTCCGGACTGACACCACTGGTTTCGATATACAGAATGCGGGCAATGTTCGGGTTCTCTCGCATGTCACCATAGAACGCTCGTAACCCCGCCTCAATCCTCAGCTCCGGCTGCTCACCTTTACAATCCGCAACGGCAGACGCTATCTCTTCCATCACCCGTTCAGAGTGCTCCTGATAAATGGCCTGCAACAACGCTTCACGATTCGCAAAATTCTGGTAGAAGTAACGCTCGGTCAGCCCGGCCTGAGTGCAAATCATCTTACACGAGCAACCCGCATAACCTCTGCTTCCCATCACCTCAATCCCGGCCTGCATCAACTGCTTTCGCCGCATGGCTTGTCGTTCGCTGGTATTCAAGCCCTTATAGGAACGTTCAGCCGGCGCACCGTCTTCTGTTTTCGCTTGCATCGTTACACTCTCAATGGAACCTGCACATGTTGACACGCCATCATGTCAAAAGTAAAGTGACATGAGAGCATGTCACTTTTTACAGGCAGACCCATCATGAGCAATGAGCAGGAAAAACACATCGTCTTGATCCACGGCACTTGGGGCAATGCCGGCAACTGGGATGAGCTGCGGCCCGCATTGGAAGCCATAGGCTTTACCGTACATACCCCAACCCTCCGCCATCATGAGCTGGGATTTTTGGAATGTGCACTTGAGATTGGCTCGGTCTCTCTACGGGATTATGTCGATGACCTTGTCACATATATTGAAGAGCTCGATCACAGTCCGATTATTGCGGGTTTATCCATGGGCGGCCTGCTTTGTCAGCTTGTCGCCGCTCGCTGCAAACATCGCGGGGTCGTCTGCTTCTCACCGGCTCCCGCCTGGGGCATGTTTAACCTGTACCCGTCTATGGTACGAACCTTTCATTACTACACCAACCAGTGGGCCTTTTGGCGGAAACCTCTGTACCCTTCCTGGGAAGAGTTTCGTTGGGGAGTAGTGAACGAACAAACTGAAGAAAAAGCCCGGGAATATTTCCTCGCCTGCGTTCCTGAATCAGGCAAAGCCTACTTTGAAATGGGCTTCTGGTACTTCGACCGCAACCGAAGCAGCTATGTTGACGTTGATAGCATTCAATCACCGGTACTGGTGTTTGTGGGTCAAAAAGACAGAGTCGTCGCCCCAAGAATCGGACGCCTGACTGCCAAACGATACGGCAACAAAGCCACACTGGTCGAACTCCCCGACGCCGACCACTGCATGGTGATTGGTGAGCAATTGGAGAACGTGATGCCGGAGTTTGAGCGATGGGTTGAAAACAACAAGATTTACCTGGCAGATTAAACGACGACCGAATCTGTCAACTTTCCATCCGTCCTGGTCAAGCATTATCAATCAAATTGGTGATTGATAAACATTACGTCGGAGTCGGAGCAGCAGGTTAAAGGTAATGACACTTGTGGCGAAACCTGAAGATAAAGCACTTTAAGCCCTATAAATCGCTGCAAGCCTCCATAATCTGTCCACGTACCCAAGTATGGAGTTGATCCCGATGGTTACGATGATGCCACGCCAAGGAATAGCGCAACGGAGGCACTTTTATGGGGAGTGGCTTACACACAATATCCGATTGTTGCGCATACTGATCAGCCAGCGCTTTCGGAATGGTAAACACCAAATCTGTTCCAAGTAACAGATTAGGAATAGCTACGAAATGGGGGATACGCAGATCAACAACCCGTTGATAACCTTGTCGCTCCAAAATTTTATCAATCAAACTCGGCCCGGTTCCGGTGACGCTAACCATGCCATGTTTGCAAGCAGCGTATTGTTTAACACTGAGTTTTTTTAGGGCAAGCGGGTGATCAGCAGACATTACCGCAACCCAAGGACTGCTGTAGAGCGGCACACTGTGGAAGCTGCTACCTAAATCCGGCACAGCTTCAATCAAAAAATCGGCCTTACCCTCTTCCAGCGATTCCAAGGTCGATCCCCACTGGCAACCCAATTTAAGTTTAATTCCAGGAGCCTGTTGCTGAAGTCGTTTATAGATCGCGGGTAAAAATAAACTCAGGCAATCATCCATCGTCACAATGGTGATTTCAATTTCCGCGCTGCTTGGGTTATAGCACCCACTGTCATAAAACGCTTCAACCCCGGTCATCAAGGTATCGAGTTTTAGCCGTAAACTTCTCGCTACGGGTGTGAGTTGATAACCCTCATTGGATCTCAACAATAATGGGTCATCAAACTGCTGTCGTAAACGCCCCAAAGCCCGACTGACCGCCGGCTGGCTCATATTCAAACGCTGGGCCGTGCGGGTAATATGGCATTCCTCCAACAGTGCTTCAAGCACGACTAACAGATTCAAATCAATATTTCGCAAGCTCATAAGACATTCACTAGATGGATAGCTAATCATATTAATTATGCATTAGAGTAATCATAAAGGGTTTTTTATAGTTGGCCAAGTCACCTATCACCACCTCAGGAAGACGAAACAACTCATATCAGAAATTAGGAAGAGACCCTATGAAAATCAAAGCACCATTGGCATTGGCTATTTCATTCACCGCCATCAGCTTGTCATCAACAACTGTGATCGCCCAACAACAGGACAGTTTTTACCTCAAAGGGCAAATTGGCGTGACCTTTGCCGAGGATGAAAATACTCGCGATGAGGCTGCTGGTCGCCTGCGTGGGATAGACGTGGAAACAGCAATCTCCAGTGCTGTCGCCGTTGGCTATTCTTTTTCTCAAAACTATCGTATTGAACTGGAAGTGGCTCAAAGATCAGGCGATCTCGACGGTGCCGTTGAGGACTCCCCTTTTGCACCCATTATTGGAAGTCAAATCAACTCGAACTTTGACAGTACAAGCTTGATGATCAATGCCTTTTACGATCACCCTCTCGCAAAAGACTGGAATCTGATTCTGGGCGGAGGCATTGGTTTCAGTCGAAACGACGTAGGCGCCTTCGAAATCGATAACTTGAACCCAAATGTTCCCAACTTTATCGCACCAAGAGGACAACAGACCGAATTCGCCTGGAATCTTGGTGTGGGCCTGGCCTACAAACTCAGTGAACGCTCAAGCCTGGAGCTTATGTACCGCCATATTGATCTCGGAGAAGCCTCTTCCGACCCGGAACAGTTTGATGAAACCCTTTTAGGTGCCCCGGTGGCGACTGAAGCCGGTGCCGACTTGTGGGATGCCGAACTCAATGAAATATCACTGGGCCTGAGGGTCCATTTTTAACGAACTGCTACCGAACGTCATGCTGCATACCCATCAACTTTTCCCTTATTACACTGAGAGAAACATCAATGTCGTTACCTAAAGTTACGCTAGCCCTGTGCTTAAGCATCATCACCATATTCGTATCCTTTCCCGCCAGTGCCCAAACAAACGTCAAGCAACTTGCAGACGGCGTTTTTCACATCTGGTTAGACCATTACTCTTCTTTGGTTGTGATCGGAGAAAATAGCATTCTGATCAATGATCCGGCCAATACGGAACGTGCAAAAAAATTAAAAGCCGAAATCCAAAAACTGAGCCACAAACCGGTTCAAACCATTGTACTCAGCCACGAACACTATGATCACGTTGGCGGATCTGAAGTTTTTGAAGATGCTGAAATTGTCTGCCATCGAAACTGCGAATCTGTATTTCAACTCGATGAAAGCAATATGGCTCCCGCAAAAGTAGACACCAACTATTCCGATTTTTTGGAAATTGACCTGGGTACCGCCAAGGTAAACCTTCATCATGTCGGGGCAGCAGACGGAACAGCAACCACACTGATTCACCTTCCCGAACAGGGTATTGTAGCCAGCGCAGATATGTACGAGCCCAAAGAGCTTACCCACGAGCTGTTTATGGACGACGTGAATTATCTGGGCGTACGCCGACTCCTGCAAAAAGCCGTCGATCTAAACCCCAAACACGCCATCAATGCCCACTCCCCTGGCACTGACCCCATAGATCTCATTGAAGGCCTCAAGTTTGTCAACGATCTATACACACAAACAAAACCAGTCCTGTATAAAACCTTGCAAGAAGGAGGTTTTCCAGGCCTTATGCAAGCTATGCCCACATTGCACAAGCGCATCGACATGTCCAAATATCAAGAGTGGAAAAACTATGAGCATTTACCTACACATGTGAGGCGCATGGCGTTATCGATTTTTCATGGTGGCTAGCTTTTGCACTAGCTCATTCACATCGACTTTTTGGCCTCACCAAGAGGCCAAAGCATCCTACAAACAATACGAGTCAACAACCTCATATAACTCACAGCGCTAAGCAAATTCCCAAGTAGACCTTGGTTTTTATAAATTTGTGATGATTTCCCAGGCGCTTCCGCTAAGAATGCCTCTTTTCTCCGGACAAGGAATAAGAGAATGTCTATTCTGCGCAAGTTATTCGCTGTATGGCTAATGGGGTTTTCACTGCACATTGCTGCTCAACAATCTGCGGTTGTAGGTGTCGATCATGTCGGACTCGTGGTAAAGGATATTGAAGCCAGTAGATCCTTGTTTGTTGATGTCCTGGGCTTCTCAGAACGTGGAAGTGATCCAAGCTACCCGGCCTATTTTCTTTCGAACGGCAATACCACGATTACCTTGTGGCGTGCCAGCAACCCCAAATCTGCAACCCCTTTTGATCGTAAAACCAATATCGGGTTACACCATTTGGCACTGGGCATCAGTAGTGAGGATGAGCTCAATCGCCTGTATAAAGTTTTAAAGGCCTTCCCTGGGGTTAACATTGAATTTGCACCGGAACTGGCCTATGGCGGCCCAAGCAAACACATGATGTTCTACGAGCCAAGTGGCAACCGCATTGAATTGGTACATCGTCCCAAGAAGTAAATCCTTTTGAACATAACAGGAGTTCACCATGTCGAGAATGACGAAGGCCAACATTCTGACACTATACCAGCAGAGCCTCTGCCCTTATTGCATCAAAACCCGCAAGGCCATCAAACGGCTGGATTTGAAGATCACCATGAAAGATGTTGGCTTTTCAGGAAAAGTACGACAGGAGTTAATTAAGGGCGGCGGGAAATCCCAGGTTCCCTGCCTACGCATTGAGGGCAAGAATCAGGCGACTCAGTGGCTATATGAATCAGCGGATATTATTCGCTACCTTGAGTCACTCAAAAGCGCTTCCGCCTGATTCAGTACGTTTACTGAATGTTAAAGTCTTAAACCTGCCAGCGGAAAAGCGCCACACTCTCTGACTCAGAGGGCATGGCGCTTGCTATCATGACATTTTATCTGTACATCCCAAAAGCTCTCGATTTCACGAAAAAATGGAGGTGCTCCAGTAAGGGATCGCTTTCCAACTAATTGCGTGCCCGAATATATTCCAGTGCGAATAAGCTGACCCGGTGTGTTTTGTTGTAATACTGGCAGTAAAGCTTCTCTCCACCTTTAGGGGCCAGGGTGCTGGTAAACGCTCGCACGCTGAGCATGGTTTTTCCCTTCTTCTTGAGTTTTTTGCTCCACTCACCGCTGCGATGACTGTTGCTGCCTTCTGCACACTCTTCAATACCTTCGGAGTTTCCGCAATACAACATCATATCCTTGCCACTCAATGCACTGACCGAGTAAATGGATTCTGTTTTAGGTTCAGATTCCGTAAGTGCACCGGCGCTTGGATTTTCTGAACGGAGGCACTGCATTGTCCAATCGTTCGAGTTCCCCAGCGATTCATAGGCTTCCGTATCAACCTCCATATAGGCGAGTTGGCCAGATTTCAACGACGGCAGAATACAACCACCACTCACTGTTCCCGGCTTGCGCTGAATAAAACCAGAGCGCTCTTCTTTTTTGAAACCATCCTGAAAAGTATAGTCGCCCTGATAACCTGTCATAACATTTTCAATCTTGATGTTTGAACAGGTGGTCATTGCCGTCAGATTTTTAGCTGGGCCGCTTCCCAGATTAATCGATGAAGAAGGTTGGCTGTCATTGCTGGCTGCTGGTTTTTCGTCGCCTGCTTTCTGATTAATATTCTGCTCTATTGCCTTTTTGGACTCACTTTTAAGCTTTCCTTTTAATTGATCGAAAATATCCGCATCGGCACTGGAGACACCAGTCAATGCCAGAAGACCAATTGCCATTTTAATGGTTGATGAATTCATTGTTTGCATACCCTCGCTGTGAGTTGAAATAACGCGCGGGATAGTAACGAAAAAAGATAGGTCGCTGAGATTATTTACTACTATAGTAGGATCGAATCATGCAACTGAATAAGTCATTGAATGCACATCAAAAACTAGGCGGCCCTCTTCCGAATAAGCTCAAGCATTTTATGGTTGAAATTGCTTTGATTAATCGCAATCAGCTTATCACTAACTCTGAAAAAATCTTCAATGCTCTTTCCTGAGGAAATCAGTTCTTTCAGGCCTATTACGCCTTTCTTTTCGATGATTTCAGCGCACAGCAGAGCTGACATGACTGAGCGAACCGACACTTCACCGGGCAAGCGCCCCCCAAAATTCAGACCCGAGTTCGATGTAAACCAGTCAATCAGATTACTGTTCTCATCAACATGATTCGCTAAATATGTCAGCAGACGAGAAAACTCTGGAATTTCACCGTCTGCAGCGGTGTAGTATGCATTTCCCCAAAAGTAAGCAAGGCCTTCTTCTGCCGTCCAATTTCTTACCTTGTAAAGTTTCGATGAGTAGTAGTGAACAACATCATGGGAAAAATCTTCATTGTTCATTACCGAGAAAATCGTACCCGCTACAACACCATAACCCTCCCGGTAGACATCAGCGCGGGCTCTGTCGTAGTTGACACCTATTAAGCGCTGATATTCCTGAAAATTGCTTACCATGTAGAATGAAAATGACTCTGAGGGCAATTCAAAATAATAAGCAATCTGCCTGTTCTTTCGATCAAATCGCTTGGCTCGCTCGATATTAATAATGTTCTTATAGTGATAACGGGTATCTCCAACCTGTCTGGTTTTCCAATGGCGAGTATTCAAACCCAAAACCAAATCAAAATAAACCTTAGCTCTTTCGGGCTCATCTCTGGCCAAAAACTTGAACGAATAAAGCAGTGCTTGACTCTCCGTAGCCGTGTAAGACAGTGTGACACTGTGGTTGCCCTCGCCAACAGCGTGAATATTTGACAGGCGTCGTTCGGATTTCCCATCTATCACTTGTTGTTCGAACGCCTTCAACCTCTTGAAGACGGATGTCGCAAATGGCCTGTGCTCGGAATCAATATAGGGGCTGAGGGGTTTATCACTGTGAATCGATTGTAGAAAAGTATCAACAGCCCTTTTAATTCGGCCTTCAATTTCTTGAATTGGCAGCGGCTTTCTATAGACTTCTGTCACAGCACCCTGTTCCGATTGAGCATCCCAAAAGTCGCCACCGAATTGCATCGTTTCATGAACGGACAAGATTCCGCTCAACATCAAGAATACTGACAAAGCCGCTTTCACCATAGTGATTTACCCAAACCAAGCATTCATGGAAACAAGCCATTGAATGAAAAAAAGCCACAAATCGTGGCTAACATCAGATATTCCCAATACTGATAAAACGAATATTAACTGTCGCCGAAACCTACAGCCTTGCAGACAGTAATCATCGCGAACAACAGAGAAATCAGCTTGCCTTGATCAGCTCAACCATTTTCATCATGGAAGCTTTAAGCGTCTCAAGTTCGTCACCTCTGGGGGCGGCGTCTTTGGTGCAGTTGTTCAATGCCACCACAAAATCCATATACAATTTATTTTCGGGAAATCGGACAGAATAATTTTTTACGATAGACGCCCTGAAAGCATCCACCTGATCTTGTAACGATTGCGCTTGGGCTTTATCGCCCTTGCTGTACTTTAAAAGGCCTGGTGTTACAACGTCTCGTTGAATAAAGGTGTTGTACACATTCAAACCTTGAGATACTGCTTTTATATCGCCTGAACTGTATCGATCGGTGGACGCTTTGAGTTTCACGTGTAGAAAATCTATAAGCCCCTGGCATGACTGCATTGTCTGGACAGAGGCCGCCTGTACCATTGTCGAAGACAGAAATGGCATAGCCATAATAAACATCAGGGTCCATTTGATCGTTTTCATGTGTTTCACAGAGTTACCGTAGTCGTGTGGTTGATAGTGTCAATTCATCAATGGTAACGAGACGAATACTCGCGCTGTGAATATTCCATACTATAGTATGATCAGTTTTCCAGGGATTTAAGGGCTCAGCCATTGCATCATTTTTCGGCTTGCTTCATCATTCACCCCCGTTATATCAGCTGTTCCTTGGAAGACTAACAGGCATGAAAATCTTAAGTTTGGATGACCATCCACTATTCAGTGCGGGCCTGAAAGAGTCGCTCTCAAAATTCAATCCCGATTTCGATATTGTCACCACACTGACGACAAACGACGCACTGAGCTATCTCCGTGAGCACAATGATATCGATTTACTGATATTGGATTTGTCGATGCCGGATATGAATGGCATTTTGTTTATCAAAACCTTGATGGCCCGAGGCTTTCAAATTCCCATTGTTATTATGTCGGGTAGTGAAGATTTACTTAGCTTACAAGAAGCTTTTAAGCTTGGCGTACTGGGTTTTTTACCCAAAGCCTGGTCGGTAGAACGTGTCGCGAAAGCACTGATGGATATCAAAGCCGGTGACATGGTGATCCCCGACGATATTGCTCGTCGCCTGAACCGAATGCCCAAATACGCCATGGCAAATACCCAAACATCACTGAGTGAGCGTCAACTGGAAGTTCTGGAACTGGTTCGCAAAGGTCTTAGCAATCATGATATTGCCTCAACCCTGTACATCTCTGAAGCCACAGTGAAATCCCACCTGCAAACCATTTTTAAAATATTGGATGGTAAAAACCGCATGGATTGTGTTCGCAAAGCTGTGGCCGCCGGAATTCTGCCCTCGGCTTTATAGAAGCTGCTGTAATACCATACGTAAATGAGCCGGTTTAACAGGCTTGTGCAAAAAATGATAACCGCTCTCCATCACCTCTTTGATGCGCTTTGGCTCGGTGTCACCACTGATAATAACGGCGTTCAGCTGCTGATCGCCTGAATGGTTTTTCACAGCAATGATGGCTTCCACACCGGTTTTGTTATCTTTCAAACGATAATCCGCAATGATCAGGTCCAGCTTGCCTTCATGCAAACCGATCTGCTCACAAGCATCTTCGGCGGAACTCGCCGTCAAAACATTGCACTGCCAGTGGGTGAGCAGCTCATAGAGGCTATCAAGAACCTCGGGTTCATCATCGATAATGAGTATTCTTTTTCCTTCGGCGAGGTTGTTGATTACGGGTTTATTCGCGGAAATGTCATGTTTAACCGGTTCAGAACATTCGGTGAGCAGCAATGTAAAACAGCTTCCCTCACCTTTTTGAGAATTCAGCCTGATAGGAATATCCAGCAATAAGCAAAGCCGCTTTACAATGGACAAGCCCAGCCCCAAGCCCTTTCGTTTATCTCGTTCGGGATTGTGTAGTTGATAAAACTCTTCAAAAACTCGCTCTTGCTCTTCTTCGTTTAATCCAGGGCCGGTATCTCGAATTTCAACGCTGAGGCCGCCGAACTCTGAAATAAGGCTGACAGTAACTTTTCCTGACGCGGTATAAGTGATGGCATTTACCATCAAATTACTCAGAATCCGGCGCAGAAACACTGCATCACTGACGACGTACTGGTTTGACTCGGGAATTTCAAGTTGCAGGCCCTTCGCTTCGGCTTGTGCCCTGAGCTGTTGATTCAAGTCTTGTAATATATCCCCAATACAACAAGGCTCCTTTTTGAACGCTACGACCTCGGCATCAAGCCTAGACAAATCGAGGATTGAATTCAGAAGCTCGTTGATACCGTCAGTACATTTTTGCACTTTGTCATACACAGATTGGCCTTTCTCAGTATGCAATTCGGATCGCAACACCGAAAGGAAAAAGTTAAGCGCCTGCACTGGCTGGCGTAAATCGTGACTCGCCGCCGCCAGAAACCGGTTTCTGGAATCCGCCACACTCTCCGCTTCCTGCTTCTGGCGATCCAAGTTTCTGGCCAGCTTTTCATTCCGCTTACTGAGGAGAATATTCTGAGCGTTCCCGCGATGAAAGACGACAACAATCTGAGTCATGAAGGCAACAAACAGAGAAATTGACAGGGATAACAAATAATACGGCTCTGGAATTCCCACCAGATAAGCCAGGACGTAAATTGAAAAGACCGCAAAGTTATAAACCAGAAAGTACTCTACCCAATAACTGCCAATCCCCACCGATCCAGCAGTCAAACCAAACACAATGATATTGAGAAACACCGAAGCTTCAGGATAATTCTGGAAGTCCATGACGAACACCGTGCTTCCCCAAAGGCAGCCAGCGAGGAAAGACAGAAACAAGGAGAGTTGTTCAAATAGCTTTACGCGGCAAGGGGAATCATCCCTACAGAACCAGCCGTAGGTCAGATAAGCTCTGGCAAAGGTCACCAACAATATGGCAAACAACCAAGTCAGCAACCAACCCTTGTCAATCAAGGGATAAAACACATAAGCCAGCACTAAGGGAAACAGCGCTTGAACAAAAATGGTACTTCGAAATAGCTTTAAGTAGGCAATACGATGCTCGGATTCAATGAGCAAAGCTTCATCCATACTGTATTTATCTTTTGAAAAGATCTTCATCGCACGCTTAGAATTCCGTTCTAACGACAAGGTGAGCAAAAAGCATACAATACATGCTTTAAAGCCGCGTTATTGTAGACGGAAAAAGGCCACTGAGCTTAACCGTTGATAGTGAATTGCTCACCACTAATCGTATTTGTCGAAGTTCCGGCACATTACGATACGACATAAGTCGTTGATTTACATTGATTAAAAGCTACACTTAAAGGCAAACTTTTTAGCTTCAAAAGAGGGGCTTTCCAGAGCCATAGCTCAGACAGAATCCCCCATGCATGAGTCAAGTAACCACAGCGAAGCAACAACATGAACTATAAAACCGTACAAACACCAGCCCGGAAGGTTATCGCCCTGGTTGCCCACGACAACCTTAAGTCATCTCTTATCGACTGGTGCACAAAGCATGAGGCATCACTTTCACAACACAGGATTTGTGCCACAGGAACATCTGGCCAGCTGATCGAAAAGCACTGTAGTTTAAACATTGAAAAGTTGATCAGTGGTCCTCTGGGAGGAGACCAGCAGATTGGTGCCAGGATCAGTGAAGGCGATGTGGATATGCTGGTGTTTTTCTGGGATCCCTTTGAGCCCATGCCCCATGATCCCGATGTGAAAGCTCTGCTGCGAATAGCCGCCGTTTGGAATATCCCTGTTGCCTGTAACTTTGCCAGCGCCGATATGATGATGGCTTCCAGTCTTCTGGATCAGCCTTTCGACAAGCGCGTTCCCGATTACGAACGTTACATTCAACAACGCAGCCAATAAAGTGTTGGGCGAAAAGTCAGCTCGGCTGTCAACAAGATCAATCACCAAGCCATCAGATAGGCAGGCAGGAACAGTGATCTAAAGCCGGGAGAGAACACATCTTCCCGGCGGTTCCTGTCATCGATCAATAGACGTTTAGATATTGCGAGGCCGGGTCGTTAAGAATCGTCAGCCATGAGCCGTATGTTGGATTCCCCAACACAAACCATTTCTCTCCCCAGTTGTCTTTTTATTGATCAACAAGCACTCTTCTTTCCGCTGGCGTGATGTGCATTTTTACATCGGGCAAGAAATCGCCAAGGTCATCGCCGACCAACATAAGGACACGATACTTGTCAGCAATATAAGCTCTTCGGGATTGCTTTTCCGAGGTCCATTCTGGTATTTCGCTTTTAAGAAGCACATTCTCGGGCTTCACGACGCTGATACCCACGCTTTTTAGATTCTCAATGGTGTCCGTTTTTTGGGGGCAAGGGTCACCTGAAGATTCTCGCTGAACACATTCACGATTCGTAATAAAAACAGCATCGATGCCCGCTTCAGTCAGATGATTAATAAACTCAACAGATCCGGGAATCGCCTTGGCCGACGCCATGGCAACCCAATTGTCCCAACTTTCGGGCTCCCAGCCCTCCCCTTGAATAATTCGCTTTGCAAGATAAGGGGAGTTATCCAGGACAGTTTCATCGACATCGAGAATAACGGCAGCCCTGGAAGGTAAAACTGCCTGGCCGGATTGTTCTAACATTGCTGTCCATAATGGAGCGCTCATTGCTCGCCCGATTTTGTCACTGGCAGCACGATAACTCTGAATAGCCGTCGCGTGATACTCCGCAGAGGTCTGTATCCACAGCGCGCTATTCATATTGTTGTTCACCACTGCACCGTGATCTTCCTCAAGGTCTTTCGACCTGTCAGCACAACCTCCGATCAAAACTACAACCGCGATGGGAATCCACCACCAATACTTTTTGCACATAGATACGCCCTGTTTCATTCAAATCAGAATAAGCTTGAAAAACTATTCCACCCACAGCTCGCCCACGATAGGACAATGGTCAGAAATCTTGTTCCACTTGCGCTTATCTGCCTGTCGGAAATTCACATGCCGAAAGGAAGCCTGATCAAACCAGTTGGCTGCCCGCTTATCGAGAACAATGTGATCAATAAACGTCGTATACCTGTTATCACGGCAGCTAATGGGCATATCGGCGGTTATCGAAGTCAAATCTGCATTCGCAGGCTCCCTGTCATCCCACGCCCGCCAGACCAAATCCCCAACGGCATTGACCCTGCGATTAAAGTCTCCAAGAATGATAAAACCATCCGCCAGTCGGGCACTCTCGTCAATCCACTGCTCCAAAACCGGAACCTGCTTTTGTAAAACCTGGCAAGCGTAGTTAATACTCGAACTCTCGTTAGAAAAACAGCCGCTCTTTAAATGAACACTCATCAGGCGAATAGTTTTCCCGTTGTGCTCAAGATCAATACGCGTGCCTCGACGTTCACGCTCTATGTTTAACGCTTTAAAATCCTCTCGCGGTGTAACATTTAATCCCTTTTTATATGCAAACCCGGTGTTTTGATCCGCATCACGTTTGGATACCACGATATCGTAAACGTCAGTGTCCACAATACGCTTCAGCGCTTCCTCACCATCAACTTCCTGTACCGCGAGAATATCTGCGTCCAGACGCCGTATGTAACACTTGATACGTTCGTAATCCACATCTCGTCGTTTCACCGAATCTGGATAAACACTCTCACCATTTTTGGCATGAAGGTTCTCAATATTCCAACTGGCGATACGAAGACGCCCGCTTGGATGCTTTTCAGACGAGCCCTTCGGTGGGCACCAGTCCAGCTCCGAGGCCAGAGTCACCTCAGGAAGGTTCTGGCCATGGGAATTGGCCACATAACGCTTTGCAATCCAGCCGATGCTTCCACGGCCATCTGTGGCCTCACCGGAAACTTTTAGCCAGTGTCCGATCGCCTCAATTTTTACTTCCGATCCAGGTGTAAATCGAAAAGACACATTGAAATCACCCTCAGCAGGATGCGCGGGGACACCTTGATCGCGCTTAACAAGGGTCACACGATCACCAACTGATAAGTCAGCCGACACACTGGCACTGGTCCAAAAGACAAACAGAAAGAAGAAGATACGATAACTTGTGCGCATCAATTAACCACCCTCAAATGAAATATTCCGACAAAACTGGCAACCAACGGTATGGCGAGGACCATATTGCTCCATTTGCCATCCCTATGCTTTAGTAAAGCTTTTCCACGATACTGTTATGTTATAACATAACAGTATCGAAAACGAATCAATCCGTAAACTGCCTGAGTCCAAAGCAATGCCCCAACGACCGTTCATTCACCTGTTATGGGGACAAACACTCGCCCCAGAGGCAGAAGCCTCCAATGCGCTTGAGCAACCATAATTACGCTTACACCACCTGCAAATCAACCGAATCAGCGAAAACGACAACCGACACTCACTATGAACACTTCATCAAGTCATCCCGTTACTATTAGCCTACCCGATGGATCAACAAAAGAATTTCCCGAAAACCCGACGGTTATGGATGTTGCCAGAAGCATCGGCACCGGCTTGGCAAAAGCTACCATCGCGGGAGAAGTCGACGGCAAGCTTGCTGATGCCTGCGACCTTATCCAACATGATGCATCCGTAAAAATCATTACCGCAAAGGATGCCGACGGGCTTCATATTATTCGCCACTCCTGTGCCCATTTGATTGGCCATGCTGTCAAACAACTTTTCCCAAGCGCCAAAATGGTCATCGGCCCCGTCATCGACAACGGATTCTATTACGATATAGCCTATGAACGACCATTTACATCAGATGATCTGGAGTCTATCGAGCAACGAGTGAAGCTACTGGTCGCCAAACACTACGATGTCATTAAGAAAGTGTTGCCACGTAAGCAAGTGATCGAAACCTTCGAACAACGCGAAGAAAGCTACAAACTCAAATTGATTGAAGATATCGACGGAAATGAAGATCTTGCCTTGTATTTTCATGAAGAATATATCGATATGTGCCGCGGCCCTCACGTGCCCAACACTCGTTTTCTGGAACATATAAAGCTCACCAAGATATCCGGCGCCTATTGGCGTGGCGATGCCAACAATGAACAACTGCAGCGAATTTACGGGACTGCATGGGCGACCAAAAAGGAGCTGAAGTCCTACCTGAACATGCTGGAGGAAGCAGAAAAACGTGACCATCGCCGACTCGGCAAGGACCTGGAGCTTTTTTACTTTCACGAAGATGCCATTGGTGCCGTATTCTGGCAAAGCAAAGGTTGGACCCTGTTTCAGACCCTGATTAACTACATGCGCCGCCGTCAACAGGAAGCGGATTACATCGAAGTAAATACACCGGATATGATGGATCGAGGTCTATGGGAAACCTCCGGCCATTGGCAAAATTATCAGGAACATATGTACACCACTGACACCGCCGATGACAAAACTCTGGCACTCAAACCCATGAGCTGTCCTGGCAGTGTGTTAATGTATGACCACGGCCTGAAAAGCTATCGCGACCTTCCCATCCGCATGGCGGAGTTTGGTAAAGTGCACCGCTATGAACCGTCCGGTTCTCTGCATGGTCTGCTCAGGGTTCGTCATTTCACCCAAGACGACGCTCACATCTATTGTACGCCCGAACAAATGCAAGATGAATGCACCAACATTATCCATCTGGTATTGGACATCTACCAACAATTTGGCTTTGAAAACGTCTCCATCAAACTCTCCACTCGCCCTGAAAGCCGCATGGGTGACGACGAAACCTGGGATATCGTCGAAGCCGCTCTGGTCGAATCGCTACGCAACCTGAATCTTGATTACCAGCTAAATCCCGGAGAAGGCGCGTTTTACGGACCGAAGTTGGAATTTGTATTACGGGATGCCATCGGCCGAGACTGGCAATGCGGAACTCTTCAGGTTGACATGAATCTGCCCTCTCGTTTCTCACTGGAGTATGTCGATGAGTCGGGAAGCCGCAAAGCGCCAGTGATGCTTCACCGAGCCTTGTTTGGCTCCCTTGAACGCTTTATCGGCATATTGATTGAGCATTACGAAGGTAAATTCCCAGCCTGGTTAGCACCAACTCAAATCGTGGTGTTAACCATTACGGATGCCTCCAACGATTACGCCAAACAACTATGCGCGTCGTTTAAACGTGCCGGCTTACGTGCCACCGCCGACCTGGGCAATGAAAAAATCGGATACAAGATTCGACAGAACACACTCAAGAAGATCCCTTATATGGCAATTGTGGGGGCGAATGAAGCCGAAACCGGACAGGTTAACCTTCGTTTATTGGATGGAAGCAGCGTTAATCATGAAAATATCGATAGTGCATTGGCTTACCTGAGCGAAGCCTGTCGCTCACCTGATAATACGGTTAAATAAGCGACTTCAAATGCCTTCTATAGCAAGATAACACGTCCTTCAAATCTCCATTAATCTTTTTGGCGTACAGTGACCTATGCGATGTCGTTGTACGTCAAAGAATCTATCTTCACCTTTACCAAGCGCCATGTGAGAATGAAGCCCGTTGCCACCGATCAATCATACGTCAACGGCTATTGGAAAACGGGGCTAAGGTTTTACCTTAATTCTCTGAATAAAGCGCATCAATTTTCCAGAACGATTAACCGGTAATCTCGGCGTTACCAATATTATAAAAAGAGCGAATGGACTTGATAACATCGCCTTCCAACTCGTACCACTCACACACCGTCATTTCCAAGCCAGTGTTTTTATTGCTCTGCTCAAATTGAACACAAACATGAGTTCCCTCGGTGATTTGCTTTGTTACGATCAAGGTATTACCTAAAAAGTCCTGCTTATTTTTGGCGACAATTTCAAGGTAACGCTTTTTACCTTCGATGGTGCCAAATGGGCTGGTATGCGTAAAATCATCAGCAATAGGCAGATCTTCAATATTGCCCGAATTCCAGCATTCAAACCATTGCTCTACTGCTGGGCTTTTTATCTCTATCATGTTATTTGCTCCGACCAGGTTAATCGCTCAGATAACGATAACATAAGGGGGCCCATAAGGCGCTCAAACTGAAAGAATCCGAAAGGGGCCTAATAGGTTGATTGAAATCAAAATACTCAGGCTGCGGGGTCAAACATCAATCTGTAGAAGCCAACATTGGTAGATATAACTCGACAATAGAAATGAGTCTTCCTGATTAACTCGATAAAGCAGTCAAATTCGTTAACTAGCCTTGAATATCACCACATAATATTTGCGAAAAGGCATAACCATTTCTAGCTTTGTGATTCGCAACCTCGTTTGATCCTGATCTAAGAATTTATAAGTGTTAAAAGCATTTCATTGCGGACCGATAGTCCCGCGAGCCAGACGAGTTGCGAACCATAACATAGCCGCTGAAATAGCCCACTGAGTTTTCGCTTCTTGTAAGCCTTTATCATCAACGCTAGAAAAAGCAATGTAAGCAAGACACACACGATTGAAAAGACTTTAAAAACGATTGAGTAACTTCCTGAAAACAACACTGAACAAGGCGCTACAATTAAAGAAATCATGACAAACATTCCAGCCAAACCGTGAATCTGACCACGAAGACTCGCTTTAGGGGTGTACGGGTCCCGGTCCATCGGAAAGAGGCCAGCAAACGCTGTTGCGAGACCATGAATAATGATGCTGGCACCGACTAGCTGCTCTGTAAAATCCTCCTCACTTTTCAACAGGATCGACCACCCAAAAGCGCAAAACATCAGCGCCAAAGGATAGTTATTTATGATCGGAGAAAGTTGTTGAGTTGGGCTACCACTCGCACCCAACTCACTCATAAATTGCTTCGAGTGACTATAGCCAGGATAGAACTTACTAGTAACGAACACCCCTAACACCAAGTAAGCAACACTGACTATCCCTAATAGATTCAGACTAAATAACATTCGTTGTCGACCGTTTAAATCCGTTGTACTTCATACTATCATCCCATATTGACATTAATAACCAATAAAAACGGGAAGGATTATCCCGATTGCGAATCAATATGTTGAATTATGATGATATCGCGGTAGTGGTAGCTATCGCTGAGAATGGTAGTTTTATCTCGGCCTCCAAAGCATTGGAAATACCGTCCAGCACGATTAGTCGGAGGGTGAGTGAGTTTGAAAACCAATTAGGTGCGCGTTTATTCGAACGTAATACGCGGTCTCTGAAACTCACAGCAAAGGGGGAAGAATTGGTCAGAGCCTGCAGTCAAGAAGTAAAGTCTATGAAACACGCCCTGCAAACCCTCTCAAGAGAAACTGGCCCTATGTCGGGCATATTGAAGGTCTCCCTCCCCCTAACATTAGGCATAGACCTGATGTCCAGATGCTTTACCCGCTTTATCAACGAATATCCCGATATTAAGCTGGAACTGGATTTGGATAATAAACATGCAGAACTATTTAAGCAGGATGTCGACATTGCCATAAGGGTTGGTCCCCTAAAAAGCTCAGGTCTAGTTGCACAAAAACTCTTCTCTACCAATATGATCCTGTGCGCAAGCCCAGGCTTTATTCAGAAACATTCCATCGTACCAACTAATATACGAAGCCTAAAAGGCATACCTTTCTTAAGTTATACAAACACTTCTACGACTCTCACAGCCCTTAACAGGCAAACACAGATCGAAGAAAAGATTACCGTTATAGATAAGTTTTCAAGCAATAATACATTTGTACTTAAGACTGGTTGCATGGATGGGCTAGGCTTAGCGTGTTTACCTGAAGTGAGCATCCAGCAAGAAGTCGACAGCGGCGAACTCATTCCGCTATTTAAAAATTATAAATTCTTTGATGAAAAAACGGTTTATGCGGTATACCCAAGCAGAACGCATCGACCTGACTATGTGAAAACTTTCATTGAATTCACACAAGAGGCTGCAAACACCCTCCTTCCTGAGTAACAAGAGGATTATTCCATCTAGGACATTATTTCTCCTGAGTGCTTCGACGAACAATCGACATACATGCTCTACGATCATTTTACGGGTAACTTCTTGAGCCATGAGGTGGTCTATAGATTGAACAACATCCACCTCAAGTGTTCATCGAGTCTCAATCTACTTTTTTCTTTCTCGCGCCAGGAACACGTATCCCATTAACACACTCATCCACAATGTACTCCTGAAGATATAAAAAGACTTGCACCCGGGTTTCATAGCTTCTAAAGCCTTAACTGATAGTCGTTTACAAGCACTTTTGGTATGCTGCACTGCTCGCAATTCGCTGCCTTTTGTTCGTCGCGCAAAGCCACAAAAAACCAAACAAAAGTACTGTTTGCGACACTTTTGCTCGATATTTCTTGGCTTCATATAAGAGCCTAGAGACAGCAAGGGATCTGTAACCCATTGATTTATATAAACTAAAGCTATTTTAATGACCAAAAGCACTTCCAAATCCGGCGCCGCCAAACCTACCCATACCCCCATGATGCAGCAGTACCTGAAGATCAAGGCTGAGCATCCGAATGAGCTGGTGTTTTACCGTATGGGCGATTTCTATGAGCTGTTTTATGACGATGCCAAGAAGGCGGCTCGTTTGCTGGATGTGACACTGACGGCGCGAGGCAAATCGGGTGGCGATCCGATTCCCATGGCGGGGATTCCCTTCCATGCGGCGGATAACTATCTCGCCAAGATAGTGCGGGCGGGCGAGTCAGTTGCTATCTGTGAGCAGATCGGCGACCCAGCGACCAGTAAGGGGCCAGTTGAGCGCAAAGTAGTACGCATTGTTACACCAGGCACCATCAGTGATGAAGCGCTTTTGGACGGCAGCCAGGACAATCTGTTGGTCGCTATTCATGCAGAACCCAGTGAAGATCGCAGTGAGTTTCACTATGGAATTGCCGCACTGGATATCGGCGCGGGCCGCTTCTGGGTCCTTCAGGTTGATGGCGACGATGCCCTGCAAGGTGAGATTCAACGTTTGAATCCTGCCGAGCTTCTTGTCGCCGAAGAGCTGGCCGATAATCCGATGTGGTCCCAGCGCCCGGGCCTGCGTCGCCGCGCACCTTGGGAGTTTGAGTTGGAAACCGCTGAGCGATTATTGAATCAGCAATTTGAAACCAAGGACCTCAGCGGCTTTGGTTGTAGCCACCTGCCTTTGGCGATTGCAGCTGCAGGTTGTCTGTTTGCCTATGCCCAGGAAACTCAACGCACCGCCCTGCCCCATATCCGCTCCATTCGTGCGGAGGATAGGGATCAGGCCGTAGCGATGGACGCTTCCACCCGTAAAAACCTGGAGTTGGACTGCAACCTCAATGGCGAGCAGGACAACACGCTCTACGAAGTATTTAATCAAACTGGCACCGCTATGGGTGGTCGCTTGTTGCGTCGCTGGCTGCATCGCCCACTTCGCGATTTGGAAACTCTGCAACAGCGCCAGGAAGCCATTGCTCAGCTACAGGATGGTTATCGTTACGAATTGCTGCAACAACAGCTGAAAAATATTGGCGATCTGGAACGTATTTTAGGTCGTGTTGCTTTGCGCTCTGCACGTCCGCGTGATCTTTCTCGCTTGTTAAGTTCTTTGGCTTGCTACCCGCAAATTCAACAGCAGTTGAGTGAACTTAATGCACCACGCTTGAAAAGTCTCGCCACACAAATTTCAGAATTCCCTGAACTGCTTGATCTGCTGAACAAAGCCATTGTAGAAAACCCACCCGTGGTGATTCGCGATGGTGGCGTGATCGCTGAAGGTTACGACGCCGAGCTGGATGAGTTACGTAACATCAGCAATAACGCCGGGCAATTTCTTATCGATTTGGAAACCCAGGAACGCGAGCGCACTGGCATTGCCACATTAAAAGTTGGCTACAATCGGGTTCATGGTTACTTTATCGAGATCTCAAAAGCCCAGGCTGAATCCGCGCCGGCGGAGTACATTCGTCGACAGACCTTAAAAAATGCCGAGCGTTTTATTACGCCGGAACTGAAAGAATTTGAAGACAAGGCGCTGTCTGCAAAATCGCGCGCCCTGTCTCGCGAAAAAGCCTTATATGAAGAGCTGGTTGAAATCATTAATCAAGATTTGCTGACGCTGCAAGATTCCGCCGCAGCGGTTGCTGAATTGGATGTTCTGAATAACCTGGCCGAGCGCGCCGATCAACTCAGCCTGGTACGCCCAACACTCAAAGAAGAAAGCGGTATCGAAATCGAACAGGGTCGCCATCCAGTTGTCGAGCAGGTTCTTGACGGTCCTTTTGTTCCGAACGATGTTAATTTTCACAATGAACGCCGAATGCTGATCGTCACCGGTCCGAACATGGGTGGTAAGTCGACCTATATGCGTCAGACGGCATTGATCGTTTTGCTCGCACAAATTGGTAGCTTTGTTCCTGCGCAATCCGCGAACATTGGTTTGGTTGATAAGATTTTTACGCGCATTGGCTCTTCGGATGATCTTGCGGGTGGTCGATCAACCTTTATGGTTGAAATGACCGAAACCGCCAATATTCTTCACAACGCCACGGAACACAGTCTGGTGTTGATGGATGAAATTGGCCGTGGCACCTCCACTTTCGATGGCCTATCTTTAGCCTGGGCTTGCGCCCAACACCTGGCCAGCATGGTGCGCGCCTTTACCTTATTTGCAACGCACTATTTTGAGGTAACTCAATTACCCGAAACGCTCAACAGCGTGGCGAATGTGCATCTGTCTGCAACCGAACATAACGATAACATTATTTTTCTGCACAACATCGAAGAAGGCCCCGCTAGCCAAAGTTACGGTATTCAAGTTGCAAAACTGGCGGGCATTCCAGCAGCAGTACTCAATGAAGCGAAAGCGCAACTGGCCGCTCTGGAAGCCGATTCAAATCATCAATTACAAACGGCTGTCGCTGACAATGCCCCCACTGATGTAAAGGTTGAGGAAAATTCCGGTATTGATTCGGTAAACCTCGTAACCGAGGCTATTCCAGCAGAGACAAACAACGCTGTCGATCCAAATCCATTACAGTCGGATATGTTTGCCAGCAGTCACGCTGCAGTTGATGCTCTGTCGAATTTAAACCCGGATGATTTAAGCCCTCGTCAGGCACTCGAAGCGCTTTACCGCTTGAAATCGATGGTATAAACGCCCCGTAAATCTAAGTGATTCTTAGTTCGCTAAATTTTGTACTGTTCTGAATCAAGTAGATCAAATGTGTCTATAATTAGACCGAATTGAACCAACAAAGCGGCACAAAATACTGCTAAAATGCGCGCCGATTTGTAAAAAGGCCGACAAGAGCCGGATTAGCCTAAGCATAATTAAGGAGCTAGCATGACATTTATCGTTGCCGACAACTGTGTGAAGTGTAAGCACACAGATTGCGTTGAGGTCTGCCCGGTAGACTGTTTCTATGAAGGCCCAAACTTTTTGGTCATTCACCCCGACGAGTGCATTGATTGCGCCCTGTGTGAACCCGAATGTCCTGTAGACGCCATCTTCTCGGAAGATGAAGTACCCGAGGGGCAAGAGGTATACGTTGAGCTGAACGCGGAGTTGGCCGAGGTCTGGCCCAACATTACCGAGAAGAAAGACGCCCCAGCCGATGCCGAAGAGTGGGACGGCGTAGAAAACAAACTGCAGTATCTCGAACGTTAAGAGATTCTATAAAAGGGCCAGAACCCCAGCGGTTCCGGCCCTTTTTTTATGCCTATGAGTAAGATTTTATTAGTTCGCCATGGACAAGCCGCTGCCAACTGGGGAGAAGAAACCGACCCGGGCCTGAGTGAACTCGGGCAGAATCAGGCGGCCAGTATCCAGACTGCTCTGTCACCCTATACGAACTTTTCTGTCCTCAGCAGCCCCAAGGCACGCGCCAGCGAAACCGCCCGCATTGCCATGCCCGGTACTCAAATAGATATCGATTCTCGCTTCACGGAGATTCCGTCTGGCGACCGCAGTCTGGCGGACCGTGGCGGCTGGTTGAGGCAGATTTTCAAGCAGAACTGGTCAGAGCAGGAAGCTCAGGTAAACGCCTGGAGAGGGGGCATTCTGGATGCACTCTACCAACAATCAGACGGTATTATTTTCTGTCATTTTGTGGTGATTAATGCGGTGGTCGCGGCCGCCCGTAAAGACGATCACGTTATGCAATGCCGACCCGATTATTGTTCCATCTGGGAATTTGAAACCGAGGGCAAATCCATTCGCTTGATAAGCCCCGGTGCTGAAGACGAAAGCCTCGTGCTGTAACTCACCAGCCTGCGGAGTTTCCATCCCAAGCCAGGAACCTAGAAACCTGGAAACCTGGAAACCTGGTGATTCAAATCCGCCCACCCCTGCTCTTCACTTAATTAATGCCCATAAAAAAGCCGCTATAAAAGCGGCTTTTTAACCCAGGAGCTTTCGTGTAACGGTTCAGCCAAGAGAGCCAAACAACGCTTCCGAATTCAGACCCTGCTGCTCCAAAATACCACGCAGGCGTTTTAGAGCTTCTACCTGGATCTGACGAACACGCTCACGGGTCAAACCAATTTCTCGCCCGACTTCTTCCAGCGTGCTGGTCTCATGACCGCGCAGACCAAAGCGACGCGCAACCACCTCTCGCTGCTTCTCGGTTAATTCATCCAGCCAGGAATCCAGGTTCTGATGCAAATCACTGTTTTGCAACAACATGGAAGGATCGGAAACGTGCTGATCAGGAATGGTTTCCGATAGGGTTTTCTCGGAACTCGGCCCCACCGGGTTATCGATGGATGTCACACGTTCGTTCAAGCCCAGCATCTTTTCAACATCGGCCACGGGTTTGTCCAGCAGCTTAGCGATTTCTTCCGGGCTCGGCTCGTGGTCGAGTTTCTGTGTCAATTCACGTGCTGCACGCAAGTAGACATTCAATTCTTTCACCACATGAATCGGCAAGCGAATGGTTCGCGTCTGATTCATAATGGCACGTTCGATGGTTTGACGGATCCACCAGGTCGCGTAAGTGGAGAAGCGGAAACCGCGTTCCGGATCAAACTTTTCAACCGCTCGAATCAGGCCCAAGTTGCCTTCTTCGATCAAATCCAGCAACGCCAGGCCACGGCTTACGTAGCGACGGGCAATCTTCACTACCAAGCGTAAATTACTTTCGATCATGCGCTTACGCGCTGCCTCATCGCCCTTCAGCGCCAAACGTGAGAAGTAAACTTCTTCTTCTGCACTGAGCAGGGGGGAGAAACCAATCTCATTGAGATACAACTGGGTAGCATCAAAAGACTTGTTGTCGCGTTCATCTGGTGGAAGGGTGGTTAAGGCCTCACCGCCATCTGACTTTACAATAGGATCCGACTCTGCTTTACCAACATGTGATTCTTGATTCTGGACTGCCATGTCGATACCTGTACCTTATTTCAAATTAGTGTTTGTGGAATCTGGCTCCACACCTAAGACTCGCATGCGCCCTCCCTGGGCCGCTAGCAGTGCCTGTGGTGTTTATTCGGCAACGCTGGTCTTAACTCTCCACATCAACCCAATTAGCGTTTTGGTAAGTAACTTAAAGGGTTGACCGATTTGCCGTTTTTTCGAATCTCGAAGTGCAACTTCATTCGATTAGCACCACTTGATCCTATGTCGGCAATTCTCTGCCCGCCTTTAACAATATCGCCTTCCTTCACTCGCAATTTATTATTGTGGGCGTAGGCACTAAGGTATTGTTCATTGTGTTTGATGATCAATAACAAGCCATAACCCCGCAATCCATTGCCCGCGTAAACTACGCGTCCAGCGGCGGCAGAGACAACAGGCTCTCCCAAATTCCCGGCAATATCAATACCCTTGTTTAGCCCGTTTGGCCCGCTGAAGCGCGCGAGTAAGCGCCCCTTAGCTGGCCAGCGCCAGGAAATCCCCGCTTGCTTCTGAGTCTTGCTTTTCTTGTTGGACGGAGCTCGTGTTTTTGTTTTTGAACGCGGCTTACTCGTGGCGCCTGAAGCAACCTTGGGCGCCGCTTTAGTTTTCACCTTCGGTTTTTTAGGTTTACTGCTGCTGGATTTTGGAACAGTTTTTGGGGAACTCTTATTTGATTTCGCGACCTTGCGAGGCGGCTTGGAGCGCGGTTTACTTGTCCAAAGTGATAGCTTTTGACCGGGGAAAATGGTGTAAGGGCTTGATAAACCGTTGCGTTGAGCTATGGTTTTGACGTCCAGTCCGTAGCGCCAGGCGATCGCATAAAGGGTTTCTCCCTTGCTGACCACATGATGGGCAATTTTTTGACTGGGTGGTTGTTTTCTTTCTTGAATAGGGGCAATATGCCCGCCTGTTGAGCAGGCAAGCAAAAGCAGAGTGATCAATATATTGAACAGCCCTAACTTCATGGCTCTCCCCCAGTTCATACTAAAGTTGTGATTTAAGTCACTGCAACTATCAGAACTCTAGCAAATTATTATGATTTTCTGTGATTAAACAGATGAATCAATAACAAAACAATCTAAAAACACCCTAGTAAAAGTCGTTAAATTCAGGAACTAAAGTCGTTTTTCCGAGATACAACGTTTTTGGTGATCGTTTTCTCGATCAGGAATTTTGCTCTTTCTGCCCCCATTTCTCCAAAAGTATCACTAAGAGCAAGCCAGCGGCGCAAAAACAACTCGCCAATAAGGAATGTGATGACATGCCTGTCAGCGTTTCAAATTGACTCGGCAACACATTCTCCTGAAGCAGTGGCACCTCAATCCCTTTGCTGTTGATTCGCGAGCTGATGACGTGCTTCCAGGGCCAGATTAAGTTTAATGATCCGAACAGGAAACCGGTCAGGCTGGCCATAGTAAGCGCCCGAAAACGATGTAACAGAAATGACAATACGTGGGAAAAGGCGACAAGGCCTATTCCAGCTCCAGCGGCAACATAGAGGAGATTGAGAATTTCAAAGTTCTTGATGGCATCAATCACCGGCTGATACAGACCCAGCATCAGCAAAATAAAACCACCGGAAATACCCGGCAGTATCATCGCGCAGATGGCCAGTGCCCCGCCGCCAAATAATACCAGCGGTGAAACTTCCAGCTCATTCACCCCCAGTTTTGACACCGAATAAGCCGCGATAGCGCCTAAGACAAGCGCAGTCATTGTCGCCAGACTGTGCTCGGATATCTGCCGCCACAGTAAAATCGCCGACGCGAGAATCAAACCAAAGAAAAACGACCAAATAAAGATTGGATATTGGGTCAATGCCGCACTGATCAGCTTCGCCAGGGAAAAGACACTAAGAAAGATACCGCCGAATACAGCGGCCAGGAACGGGCCATTCACTTCCCGCCAGACCGCCAGAGGCCCCTGGCGAAATAACGTCATCACCAAACCGGGTTTGATGGAACGCAGGGAATCAATTAACTCGGTGTAAATCCCACTGATAAAAGCCACGGTACCACCGGAAACACCGGGAACCACATCGGCCGCTCCCATCGCCATCCCTTTGGCAACCAGGCCCGCATACTGCTTGGCACTGCGTCGGTTGCCGAACTCAGGCATCGATCGTTCCTGACTTCAGGGGTACAAACTTAACAGGTTCGAGTACCTGGGTAATGAAATTCTCGCTGTCGCCATCGCGCATCACCAGATGCAGCTCCTGCTTGTCGCCGCCGATAGGAATCACCAAGACACCATTAGGGGCCAACTGAGCCAGAAGCTCTTTGGGCATTATTTGAGGTGCGGCTGCGCTGAGAATGGCATTGAATGGACCGACCTCCGGCCAGCCAAAGCCGCCGTCAGAATGCTTGAAACGCACATTACGCAAGCCCAGATCACGCAAGCGTTGCTTGGCTTTGTCCTGCAGGGGCTTAATACGCTCGACGCTGTAAACCTGTTTGACCAGTTGAGCCAGCACACTGGTTTGAAAACCCGAGCCCGTTCCCACTTCAAGAACCTTATCAAGGCTGCCAGCGGCACCAAGCAGAATTTCGGTCATGCGGGCAACAATATAAGGCTGAGACAGGGTTTGTCCGAAACCAATCGGTAGAGCCGTATCTTCATAGGCGCGGTGTGAGAGCGCTTCATCCAGAAAGATATGGCGCGGGGTGTTACGCATTACATCCAACACTTCCCAATTGGAAACGCCCTGGTCCATCAGTCTTTGCACCAAGCGCTCTCGGGTACGCTGGGAGGTCATCCCCAAGCCTTGCAGTAAATTCTGGTTCACACACTGTCCTTATTCAACACACTCGCCGCTCACATCAATCGCCGAGACTTATATCAATCACCCGGCAGGTACTGGCGGCTAAACCCCGCAATATACCATAGTTGCCCTACTCTTCGACTATTTCGGGCTGCTCCAAATGACATAATTCCCGCAGCAATGAGGTGGCGTAAGCCCCCGGCGGAAGCCTAAACTGCAGCTCAAGGTCGCCCTCCAGCCACTGCCAACTGAGATCCATGGCTTGCATGGCCAGAGCACGTCGGTCCTGCCGCAAGCCCAGGTGCTCCAGTCGTTCACACCAATTGCTCATAGGGGCCAGCACGCGCTCTTCCAAAGCCAGTACCTCAGCGGTCGATTCCAATCGTCCCCGCCCCCACATCGGGCCAGAGGCTTTACCCTCCAGTAAGCACTCACCTTCCAAGGTCATCTGCCAGCTGTGATTTTGAACCCGCTCGCTTAACACACGATTAAAGAGGTAGGAACGAGCGGCGGACACAATGAATTTCTTCTGCTGGCGGTTGCGGATACTCACACCTTCGTCAAACCATTGGGAGGCACGCTGTAAATTGCCACCGTCCGCCCCGAAGCGTTGCTCGCCAAAATAATTCGGTACGCCCTGGCTCAATAATTTCAAGCGAGCTTCCAGGTCCTCAACACGCGCGCTCGGGTTGCGCAAGCGAATCACAAAGCGATTATCCGCATGATCACCCCGGCGCAATTTACTGCGGCCCCGACTGACCGTTAACACCTCGGCCCCTTGAATATCCAATTGCTGCCAATTGGGCTCGCTGCCCTTTGGCATGTACAGGCTGAACCACTGCTCCGTTACAGCGCGGCGATCTTTCAGCCCCGCGTAACCGACATCCATATTTTGGATACCGGCGGCTTTGGCGAGCTGCTTGGCTATCCAGGCGGTATTGTTATTGGTTTTACGAACATATAAATAGACGTGCTCGCCCTCGCCTTCCGGTGCCTTGGGTAGCTGCTCATAAACCTGGAAGTCACTGTACTCACAACGGAAACCGGCATTACCCAGGGGTTCCCCATAGGCATAGGAAAAATTTAAATTCAGTTCGGTCACGTTTTTATACCTCAGTACCTTTTTCAATGAGCACTGTGGCATAAGCAGCGATACCTTCCTTACGGCCGGCAAACCCCAGCTTTTCGGTGGTCGTCGCCTTAACATTAATGGCGTCAAGATCGCAGACACAATCGGTACTGATATGTTCACACATGGCTGGAATATGAGGGGCCATCTTGGGCGCTTGCGCCACGATGGTCAAATCGGCATTGACCAGTTGGTAGTTCAAATCCGACAGTTTACGAATCACCAAACGCAACAACTCACGACTATCAATGCCTTTGTATTGTGCGTCGGTATCTGGGAAGTGCTTTCCGATATCACCCAGCCCGGCAGCACCCAGAAGCGCGTCGCAAAGTGCATGCAATAGCACATCGCCATCGGAATGGGCCTTCAAACCCCGTTGGTAATCGATGCGAACACCGCCAATGACAATATGGTTTTTGAACGGCTCGCTGTCTTCAAAGGCATGGACATCGTAACCTTGTCCGACTCGGATTGCTGTCGCCACTCCGGCTCCTCTTTTAATTGGTCAGGAACACCTTGTTCAACAAGATTCGTTCTGACGGCTCAAAATAAATTCCGCCAAAGGCAAATCTTCAGCGCGGGTAATTTTAATGTTGTCACTCGGCCCGCAAACTACTTTCGCTGAATGCCCAGCCCATTCGACGGCACTGGCTTCATCGGTAATGTTTACACCTGCGGCTAGCGCACGCTGCAAACTGTCACGCAGTAAGCCGAAGCGAAACATTTGAGGCGTCTGCGCTTGCCACAATTGCTGGCGATCAACGGTTTCGAGAATCTCGTCTTCATTCGCCACTTTTTTAATGGTGTCGTTAACCGGGTTAGCAAGTATGCCACCACGGCTTTCACCACTCAGTGTATCAAGCAACAGGTGAACGCTTTGTTTTCGCAGGCAGGGGCGCGCAGCATCGTGCACCAATACCCAATCCTGATCACCAGCAACATCCGCCATCGCAGTCAACGTATTCAAGACGGAATCCGCTCGTTCTTTGCCGCCCAACAAGGTCTTAATTTTGGGGTGCCTGCTGATTCTCAGATCAGGCCAATATCCATCGTGCTCAGCCAATGGGATATACACTGCTTCAATTCGCTCATGGCTAAGCAAATGCTGCAGGGAATGTTCAATAACGGTTTTATGTTGCAGGGGCAGGTACTGCTTGGGACGATCACTGGCCATACGCGAGCCAATGCCAGCGGCGGGAACCACCGCCCAGTAACGCACACTCATGAATCCTTGGGCTCCACAACCATATAGAAAGTCTCCCCTTCCTTGATCATTCCCATATCCCGGCGGGCCTTTTCCTCGATGGCTTCATTGCCTTTGCGCAGCGCTTCCACCTCAATTTCCAACAACTTATTGCGTTGTTTCAGGCGCTCATTGGTCTGTTCCTGCTGTTCGAGTTCACGCTCCAGACGATCGATGTGCGCCAGGCTTCCTTCGCCCACCCACAGGCGATACTGCAACCCAAGCAAGAGCAGCAGTAGCAGTAGGCTTATCCATTTAATGGCATTCACAATCGGGGTACCTGATGGTGTTCAAAGGCGTATTAGAGAACCGTTTATTGGCAGTAAGGGTAAACAGTTTTGTGCAAACTGTGAATAGCCGTAAAACACAATCGGCCAGCCCGCGTATGCGAGCTGGCCGATGAAGAGCGAAAATAGAACTTTACGCTTAGGCTTTGAATTCCGCGCGGCCGCGATAAGGTGCCTTTCCAGACAGCTCAGCTTCAATGCGCAGCAAACGGTTGTACTTGGAAACGCGATCGGAACGACACAGGGAGCCTGTCTTGATCTGACCCGCCGCTGTCGCCACCGCCAGATCAGCAATGGTGGTGTCTTCGGTTTCACCGGAGCGGTGAGAAATCACTGCCGTGTAACCTGCATCTTTGGCCATTTTAATGGCGTCCAGAGTTTCACTCAAAGAACCGATCTGGTTGAACTTGATCAGGATGGAGTTAGCAATGGACTTATCGATACCCTCTTTCAGAATCTTGGTGTTGGTTACGAACAGATCATCACCTACGAGCTGAACACGCTCACCGAGTTTTTCAGTCTGGTATTTCCAACCGTCCCAGTCAGATTCGTCCTGACCGTCTTCGATGGAGATAATCGGATACTCGTCGCACAAACCGGCCAAGTAATCACTGAAACCTGCGGCGTCGTAAACTTTACCTTCACCGGACAGATCGTATTTACCATCTTTGTAGAATTCCGACGCAGCGCAGTCCAATGCCAGGGTGACATCTTCACCCAGCTTGTAACCTGCCGCTTCAGTCGCTTCTTTAATAACGGCCAGAGCATCGGCGTTCGAGGCCAGGTTAGGTGCAAAACCACCTTCGTCACCCACAGCGGTGTTCAAACCTTTTGCGCTCAGTACTTTTTTCAGCTGATGGAAAATTTCCGCACCGACTTGCAGAGCTTCGGTGAAGCTTTTGGCCGCAACGGGTTGAACCATAAATTCCTGAATATCGACATTGTTGTCCGCGTGCTCACCACCGTTGATGATGTTCATCATTGGCACAGGCATGCTGTACTGACCAGGGGTGCCATTAACATCGGCAATGTGTTGGTACAGAGGAATGTTTTTGTCGGCGGCAGCGGCTTTTGCAGCGGCCAGAGAAACCGCCAGAATAGCGTTTGCACCAAAATTGGCTTTATTGTCGGTACCATCTGCTTTGATCATCGCCTCGTCCAGACCACGTTGATCAGCGACGTCCATACCCACCAGCAGTTCTTTAATCGGGCCGTTTACATTGGCAACCGCTTTCAATACACCTTTGCCCAGGTAGCGGCCTTTGTCGCCGTCACGAAGTTCCAACGCTTCACGGGTTCCGGTGGAGGCACCGGAAGGTGCACAAGCGCTGCCCACAACGCCGCTTTCCAGAACAACATCGGCATTTACCGTTGGGTTGCCTCGGCTATCCAGTACTTCAAAGGCTTTAATATCAACAATCTTAGTCATAGCTAAAGATGCTCCTGCTATAGGTGTGTATCAAGTTTTAAACGAATAAGTTTTCAGGCTCGCTACTGGATATCCAGTTTCGGCAGAGATTTAACCAGGTCATCAACGGCTTTCATCTGGGCCAGGAATGGCTCCAGTTTATCCAGCGGCAAGGCGGATGGGCCATCGCATTTGGCCTGGTCAGGATTCGGGTGTGCTTCCAGGAACAGACCGCCCAGTTCCAGTGACATACCTGCGCGGCCTAGCTGTGCAACCTGGGAACGGCGACCACCGGAAGCGGCGCCCATTGGATCACGGCATTGCAAGGCATGAGTCACATCAAAAATAATGGGCGCGCCATTGCTCACCTCTTTCATGGTATCGAAACCCAGCATATCAACGACCAGATTGTCGTAGCCGTGGCAGGCGCCGCGCTCACACAACATCACCTGCTCGTTGCCACACTCGCGGAATTTTTCCACGATGTTTTTCATTTGCGGTGGGCTCAGGAACTGAGGTTTTTTCACATTGATCACGGCACCGGTTTTCGCCATGGCTTCCACCAGATCGGTTTGGCGCGCCAAAAAGGCCGGTAGCTGAATCACATCACAAACCTCGGCGACCGGTGTTGCCTGATGCACTTCATGAACATCGGTAATCACCGGTACATTAAAAGTTTGCTTGATTTCAGCAAAGATCTTCAAACCTTCGTCCATGCCCGGACCTCGGAAGGAATGAATGGAAGAGCGATTTGCTTTGTCGAAAGACGCCTTAAATACGTAGGGAATACCCAGCTTCTGGCAAACCGTTACATAGTGCTCGGCGATGCTCATGGCCATATCGCGAGATTCGAGCACATTCATGCCACCGAACAAAACGAAGGGCAAATCATTGGCCACTTTTATGCCGTGGCCCGGCAACTCAATTACTTGCTGTTGCATAGCTAACCTTATTTATTGCCTGCCGCTTTGTTGGCCGCTTCAATATAACTGGTAAACAGAGGGTGGCCATCACGTGGGGTCGAGGTGAATTCCGGGTGGAACTGACACGCTACAAACCAGGGATGATCTTCAATCTCAACCACTTCCACCAGTTCGTCGTCCGCGGACCAACCACCAATTTTCAAACCGGCGTTCTGCAAACGCTCAACGTAATTGTTGTTCACTTCAAAGCGGTGACGGTGACGCTCGACAACCAGCTCGCTGCCATAGATCTCGGCAACCTTGGAGGATTTTTCCAAACGACATTCCTGACCGCCCAGGCGCATGGTGCCACCCAGATCAGAGTTTTCGTCACGACGCTCGACGCTGCCTTCCTCGTTGATCCACTCGGTAATCAAACCCACTACCGGGTCTGGCGTGCTTTTATCAAACTCGGTGCTGTTCGCGTTTTTCAGGCCCAGCACATTGCGGGCAAATTCAATCACCACCGACTGCATACCCAAACAGATACCCAGATAAGGAATATTGTTTTCACGGGCGTGGCGTACGGCCATTAATTTACCTTCCAGACCACGTTCACCGAAACCACCGGGAACCAGAATCGCATCAGCGCCATCCAGCAGGCCCAAACCTTGTTCTTCAACGTCTTCGGCATTGATGTAATTCACATTCACTTTGGTGCGAGTGTGAATACCAGCGTGCTCCAAAGACTCGTTCAGAGATTTGTAGGCATCGAGCAAATCCATGTACTTACCCACCATGGCAACGGTAACGCTGCGCTCGGGGTTGAGCTTGCCATCGATCACTTTATCCCACTCGGACAAATCCGCTTCGGGCTGATCAGCCAGGCCAAATTTCTCCAGAATAATGTTGTCCAGCCCCTGGGACTTTAACAGGCCCGGAATGCTGTAAATGGTATCGGCGTCGGGCAGCGGCACAACCGCACGCTCTTCAACATTGGTGAACAACGCGATTTTGCGGCAGGAATCCTGATCGATCATGCGCTCGGAACGACACAGCAACACATCCGGCTGCAAGCCGATGGTACGCAATTCTTTTACCGAGTGCTGAGTAGGTTTGGTTTTGGTTTCACCGGCCGTTGCAATGTAAGGCACCAGTGTCAAATGAACCAGTTGCGCACGGCTGCTGCCCAATTCAACTTTCAGCTGACGGACCGCTTCGAGGAAAGGCTGGGATTCAATATCACCGACCGTACCGCCGATTTCTACCAACGCGACATCAACGTCTTTGCCGCCTTCCATCACGCGGCGTTTGATTTCGTTGGTGATGTGAGGGATTACCTGAACCGTGCCGCCCTGGTAATCACCACGACGTTCTTTTTTCAGAACCGTCTCGTATACGCGACCGGTGGTGAAGTTATTGCGCTTGCTCATACGCCCGCGAATAAAGCGCTCGTAGTGCCCAAGATCCAAATCGGTTTCGGCGCCATCTTCCGTCACGTAAACCTCGCCGTGCTGGAAGGGGCTCATAGTGCCCGGGTCTACGTTGATGTAAGGGTCCAACTTGAGAATGGTTACGCTCAGGCCGCGAGCTTCGAGGATGGCAGCCAAAGACGCCGAGGCAATGCCCTTACCTAATGAAGAGACAACCCCGCCAGTAACAAATATAAAACGCGTCATGCAAAAGCCCTGATGTTTGCAGTCAGTATTGAAATAGTGGATGGAGAATCGCCTTTGAAACGGCAATAGACATGAGCCCCCGGTGAACTGGCCAGGGTCAATACATGTTTATCAGGGTTTCAAGAACGCTCTCAAGATGGGACGCCAGATTACCAGAAAAGCCCCCTGGACTCAATTGAAGACTTGGGGCGATTTGCGCTATTTCTCACTCCCCACATGACGCCAGGTTAGCTGGCAATAGCGGGCACCAGGCAGGCCCTGGCAACACTCAGCACCAGCCTTTTCAACCCACAAATCACCCACAGCCAACAGCTGCCCCCGATAGGCGATAAACGGTATATGGCCACGCAACCATGGTTCCAGGCCCTGCTCCTGCAAGAGTTTCTTGGTACTCTGGGAATGAGGGCGCGATAAGGGATGGGCGCGTTTAAAGGCTTCCCGTCCTCTCAGTTCCAGCTCCGCTGCCAACCACAGGCCTGGCTCGCTGGGGTCGACCTCTCTGGCCAGCAATTCCCAGCCATTTCCCAAAAGCAGGGGCTGCTCCGATTGCCAGTGCTCGGGCAGAACTTCGGGCAGCGCATTCTGGGGCCAGCAATACAAGCGCCCCTTATGACTGGCGAAACTGCAAGCACCAGTGTGAACGATAGCCTCACTGTCCTGTCGACCACCCATTAAAATCTGACGGTCTAACTCCGTCAGTTGGGCTCGGCTGGGCATTGGGAGTTTCATACGGGATAAAGCCGAACGAATCAGCAAGCTTTGTGAAGCCTCAGGGAATTCCCTCAAAGTTTGCAGGCAGAGACTGTATCCCAGGCGCTCCGAGCGCCAATCACAGTGATTCAGGCCCTGGGCCTGATAGTCTTCGAGCTGTTCATCGCTTTGCCGGCAAAGATCAGCCGTGCCAGCCCATCGCTCCGCGAAGCCCGGCCAACGATTTTCCAAAAGCGGCATGATCTCTTTACGCAGAAAATTTCGCTCAATATGAATATCCTGATTACTTGGATCTTCTACCCAGCGAAGGGACAATTCACTCGCACAGTGCTGTAGTGCCTCCTTCTCCAGATCCAGCAATGGACGCACCAACTGCCCCTTGGTCAAGGTTCGACGAGCCGGTATGCCCGCCAAGCCTTTCGGACCTGCACCACGCATTAATCTCAGCAACAGGGTCTCCGCCTGATCACCCTGATGATGGGCCTGCAACAAAACGTCGCCCTCATTCATTACCTGTTCAAAGGCTCGATAGCGTTCCTTTCTTGCCGCAGCTTCCATACCACCAGCATTCTTAATGAATTGATCGTCCATTGATAAATTGGCACTGTGAAACTCCACCGCCAGGGCACTGGCCTGTCTCTCACAGTGCCTCTGCCACTCCGTCGCCAGATCGGATAAACCATGATGAACATGCACCGCCTTGAGCGCTCTACCTCCCAAAGCCCGAGAATCTCTAAGATGCGCCATCACGTGCAATAACACCGTCGAATCCAAGCCACCGGAATAGGCCACGATCACCGACTGACAAGCACCCCACTGCTCCGTGCTCAATAGGGATTGAATACGACTCAAACAATGATTTGCCAAAACATTTAAAGGCTGTTTTTCTGACATAGCTGATGTGCATCAAAAGCGCATAATCGCCCAACTGGGTCCAATGCAGGCATTAAACCCCAAAGCCCCGCAACATAGCAAAAGTGGAAAGTGATAAAGCCGGAACGACAAGGTACAATTTTACCCATTCGGCGCATACTCCAACATAATCAGCGGGCGCTTGTTCATTTAGAAAGACAGATATCTTATGACACATTCAAACCATAAAATTGCTGCGCCCTGCGGCAGCTGGGCTTCTCCTATTTCTGCGTCGCTTCTCGTCGCTGACAGTGTTCGTTTGAGCGAGCCACGCGTTCATGAGGATTACAATTACTGGCTTGAAGGTCGCCCACAGGAAAAAGGCCGCTCGGTACTGGTTCGAGCCCCTCAACATAATCCTGAACAAACAGAGGACCTGAGCCCCAGCCCATTCAGTGTGCGATCGGCTTGCCACGAATACGGTGGCGCCAGCTACTGCATTGCCGGAAATGCCGTATTTTTTGTAAACGCCAAAGATCAGGATATTTATCGTTTATGCCTGACGAGCAAAGACATCGAACGAATTACCAAACTGGAACACACTCGTTTTGCCGATTTACTTTGGGATGCACAACGCCAGCGCTTAATTGCCGTTTCGGAAGATCATGCGCGCTGCGATGAAGGCCATGAACCGGAAAACACCATCGTCAGTATTGATATTGCAGGCGCACCCGACGCACGTACTACAACCTTATTCAGCGGTGCCGATTTTTACTCAAATCCTTGCCTCAGCCCGGACGGAAAAAACCTGAGTTATCTTTGCTGGCATCATCCCAATATGCCCTGGGATGCAACAGAGTGCTATGTTGTGCAACTTGATGATCAAGGGGGGGTAAAAAACCAGAGAAGAGTTTCTGCAATCGACACCCCAACTTTGGAAGCTCAACAGGAATCCATTTTTCAACCGAGTTTCGGCCCGGATGGAAACCTATACTTTGTGTCCGATTGCAGCGATTGGTGGAACCTCTATCGCTATTCCCTCGACACGGAAAAATTGGACGCCTTGCAGCCCATGGAAGCAGAATTTGCCACACCCCAGTGGGTGTTCGGTATGAGCTGCTATGGCTTTTTGAACAACAACACCATTGCCTGCTGTTATACACAAGACGGACGTTGGCAACTGGGCGAGCTGGATATCGATACGAAAACCCTGAAGAACATCGAAAGCCCTTACGATGATATTTCCATGATCAATTGTGCGGAAGGCCGCGCTCTGTTTTTCGCTGCCAATAGTCAAAGTGCCAGCCAACTTTGCCAATGGCAGAACCAAACTATCCGCCAGGTTTGCACCAGTAGCAGCTCGGATATCGAGCCCGAATATATTTCTGCTCCACAGGCCTTGAGCTTTGCAGCCGGTGGTGAGACCGCACACGGTTTTTATTACGCGCCCTGCAATCCTGAATACCAAGCCATGCCCGATGAAAAAGCCCCACTGATCGCCTTGTGCCATGGCGGTCCAACGGGCGCAACCGAGACGGCATTGAGCGTAAAAATTCAATTCTGGACCAGCCGAGGTTTTGCGGTCTTTGATATCAACTATCGCGGCAGCACCGGTTATGGTCGCCCTTATCGCGATAGCCTGAAAGGCCAATGGGGAATTAAAGACGTGGAAGACGTCTGTGCGGGCGCCCAGTTCCTGGTGGATAAAGGTCTCGCCGATCCAGAACGTTTATGCATTAAAGGTGGCAGCGCAGGCGGCTATACCGTGCTCGCCGCCCTGACCTTTGCAGAAACCTTCGCCGCCGGCGCAAGCCACTATGGCATTGGCGATTTGGAAACTCTGGCTCGTGATACCCATAAATTTGAGGCACGCTACCTCGATTCCATGGTTGGCCCCTATCCAGGAGCCAAAGAGATTTATCAACAACGTTCACCGATTAACCACGTCGAACAACTGAATTGCCCGGCTATTTTCTTTCAGGGACTTGAGGACAAAGTGGTGCCACCGAATCAGGCGGAAGCCATGCTTGAAGCATTAAACAATAAAAAACTTCCCGTTGCCTATGTTCCCTTCGAAGGAGAAGGCCACGGCTTTAGAGGTGCAGAAGCCATTGTTACTGCACTGGAAGGTGAACTGTATTTCTATAGCCGCCTGTTTGATTTCAACGCCCCGGATCTAGAAGCAGACTCTATCAACGCCGTTAATATTTTGAACCTGGAGACCAACTGATGGGGCGTTGGCGACCACCAAGCCGCAAAGGTTCACCCTATATTACCCGCGAAGGTGCTGATGCTTTACAGGCGGAACTCAGCCACCTATGGAAAGTTGAGCGCCCAGAGGTAACTAATGTGGTACATGAAGCAGCAAAAAATGGCGATCGCTCGGAAAACGGTGATTATATCTACGGTAAACGCCGCCTCCGTGAAATCGATCGCCGTGTTCGCTTTCTGAGTAAGCGCCTGGACGAACTGACCATTGTCGATCGCGCACCTGCCGAACGAGATAAAGTATTCTTCGGCGCCTGGGTCACCATTGAGGACGAAGACGGCGAAGAACAACGCTTTCGCATTGTGGGCCCCGATGAATTTAATGTCGCCGACAGTAAACTCAGCATGGACTCACCACTGGCCAAAGCCATGTTAGGTAAGAAACTCGATGATGAAGTGATATTGAGGAAGCCCGAAGGCGAAGAGGTTTTTTATATTGTCGCTATTGATTATGAATAGCGAGCGTGGATCGCATTAAAATATAGCGCTCCAGGCTTGAGGGAACACTGGAGCGCTATAACGACTAAAAGATTTACTGTTTGATGTTCTGTTAACTTATTGCTTGCTAACGGCTATCGCTTACTTACTGCTTTTTGACTTAGCGGTTTTGTTTTTAGACTTTTTCTTGGCCTTGCTTTTCGATTTAGCTTTGGTTTTAGATTTGGCTTTAGCTTCAGCCAACTCAGTTTTGCCTTTGGCTTTATCCTTGCTTTTGGTTTTCGCTTTGGAAGTGCTGGACTTTGCTTTTTTCTCAGCAGATTTGCTTTTTGCGGAGAGCGAACTCTTGGCCTTTCCAGAGGCGGCACGGCAATAACCTTTGACGTTCTTGCCATCTTTTCTTTTGTAGCCCTCTACCCAGCTACAACTTCCACCTTTGCCGCAGGCCGATTGGCTCTGACCTTTACAGTCCTTACTGTAACCCAAAGAACTGAGAGATAGCGCCAAAACAGCAAGGAGAGTTGTCATCAATGTTTTCATAATTATCTATCCTATGAATGTGGTTTCCTGTTGGCCGTTACCCCGATTCATCGGTGATAACAGCGAGCAAGGCTCATCTTATATGGGACTTGGGGCAATGCTAGAGCCATTAGTATTAACTGCCACTGAATCATACCTATGGCGGTGTAAATCGTGCGGGAATCAAAGACGTTTTCAGGCAGGAACGTTAAATCAAAAAGAACTCTCGGACAACTGGCCCAACAAGCCCAAAGGTAAGTGGCCACCTTCACACAGCTGCTCCCAAAGATTTTCCGGCAGTAGACCTTGCTGCTCCAGGGAATACAAGCGACTGATATAGACCGCCTGTTGAAGAAGGGTGACATAGGTACCGACATAAGTACTGGCACAAGTACCGGCATAGGTACCGGAACGCTCTGCCGCTTTTTCTTCGTGTACGGCTTTGGAAAATTCAGCGAAAGCCATAAGCTGCTTACCCAGCTCATCGGGCATCGGCCAATCGGAAACAATTTCAGCGCTGAGCTCATTCCCAAACACCAGACAGGCTTCGGCAATCGCTCGGTTATCGGGAACGCGATTGTTCTCGCGCCAATGTTTTAAAAACTCATTGTAGAGCGTGGTATAACCCAGCCCCTGACACAGCCCCAATAAGTAAGCTACAAAGCTGTCTACGCCATGAACATGGGCGAGAGCTTCAGCAGCCAATGCCGTGCGTAAACTGTACTGCCAGATATCGCCACCTTTATGTTCGCTGTGGGTATCGGCTCTTTTGGCAATCGGCTTAACCAAAGCCGCACAGACCACTCGGCGCAAACCTTCAATGCCCAGGCTGACCACTGCCTGCTCAATATCCAGAGCCTCGCCCCCACCCGGACGATAAAAACTGCTGTTGGCAATCTGCAATACCGAAGCCAATAGAGCCGCATCCTGCCTGATTAACTCAATACAGTCGCGAGCGGTAACTTCAGGATCACGCAATGCACGCATGAGCTTAGGCAGCACCGCTGGCAAACGAGGGACAGCTGCCTGACGATAAGCCTCGTCAAGCAACTTCAATTTTAACGGCGTGGGAATAGATGGCTGCAATTCTTTGGCAGAATCAATTTCAAGCCAGGCGCAAAGATATAAATGTTCGGCCTCGACATGAGAAAAATCAGGCAAGCCATTTTGTTCGCATTTCAGGAGCAGCCGCTTTTCCTGAGCTGACTCACTTTCTTTGGGCATGGCGAGATTGGCGACCGCCGTTACCTCTTCTCGCTCATGAAAGAATGTACTCAGTTTTGCCCAAAGTCCCATCTGGTCTCCGTTGTCCAGGCAGCAAAATCCGCCAGCACCTCAGTGTTGCCAACTGCCCGCTTCGTCCTCTAAGTCTGTGTTTTGCAGAGAAAATCCCTTTTCGGGTTCAATTGACCTATTGTCGGAAGCACCGATATAGTAAGCGCCAAACAACAATATATGCAGAACATGTGCACTTTAGGCTAGTCCATAATTGAACAATGCGCAAAGTGAAGCCCAGATACCACGCGGCTCACAGCCAATACAGACCTGAGCACTGTCTGCCAACACCGAGAGCAAAGCATGCAATACTGGCAAGATATTCCCATTGGCCAACATTACCGCGCCGGACCGATTACCCTGCATAAAAAGGACATTCTGGAATTCGCTGCAGAATTCGACCCTCAACCTTTTCACCTCAGCAGTGAAGCCGCCGATGAATCTATCTTTGGTGGATTGTGCGCAAGTGGCTGGCAAGTGTGTGCCTTGATGATGCGCTTATTAGCCGACACCCTGAATCAGGAAAACATTATGGCGCTAGGCTCTCCCGGCGTGGAACAACTTCGTTGGTTAAAGCCGGTGTTTGCCAATGATCAGCTGCATGCTGACATCACTATCGAAGACAAAACCAAACACCAGGACTATGGCGATCTGATCTGTAATATCAGCGTTTATAATCAGGAAGAAAAATGCGTAATGAGTTTAAGCAGTCCAATTATGGTGGCCTACCAAAACGAAGGAGACAGCCGCAATGACTGAACAACTGGTCTTTCGCAGCCGCTGGTTTGAAGACATTCCGGTAGGGGAATTTCACGTCTTTGGCAGCCACACCTTTGGCGAAAAAGAAATTATTGATTTCGGAAAACGTTACGCGCCTCAGCCGTATCATACGGATCCAGAAGCCGCCCTGGGCACTCGCTATCGCGGCCTTGTCGCTTCCGGCTGGCACATCAGTGCTATCTGGATGAAGCTGATGGTCACTTATATGGAACGTTACGCTACCGGTGTGCGTGATGGTCGCCGTAATGGTGCAGGGGTTGGTTTCCAGAATATGAAGTGGTTAAAACCCGTTCGCCCAGGACACACACTCACATACACTTATGAAATTACCGACAAACTGGAAAAAATTGTACGCGGACAATGGGGTATTATTCGCAGTCGCAACGAAGCATACAACCAATATGGAGAGTTAGTGTTTACCTTTGAAATTGATATTTTGGCGGAATTGAATCCAGATAATCGAGCGTAATGTTAGGGTAAGCTTCCTTAACAACCAGATCGGGAAACCAAAAAAGAGCTTTATATCGGACTTGGGTATAAAGCTCTTCGACACATCAACATTTCGTAAACGGCGGGTGAAGATTTTCACCTTGAAAAGAAAGCCCGTTCTTCTTTTTACTCCATCTACTCCATGAGACCGTTTCCGCTCTGCGGGATTTCCAATTACATCACTTCACCCAGCTACATCACCTCACCACCGGCAACCGCAATAGCCTGCCCGGTAATGGAATCACTGCCATCCTGACATAGCCACAAGACAGTATTGGCCACTTCTTCAGGCTGAATCAAACGCCCTTGTGGGTTGCTCTTGGCCAGTTCCGCGCGAGCGTCTTCCTCACTGCGACCCGTTTTGTCCATAATGGTCTGAATGGAATCGCGCACCAATTCCGTTTCTGTGTAACCCGGGCAAACCGCATTGACGGTGATGCCATGTTGCGCCGTTTCCATAGCCAATGCCCGGGTTAAGCCCAGTACACCGTGCTTGGCTGCCACGTACGCCGACACATAACCATAGCCTTTCAGGGCTGCTGTACTGGCAATGTTGATGATGCGCCCCGATTTAGCTGGACGCATATCGGCCATGGCTTCCTGGCAACAGAAAAAGACACTGTCGAGATTAACGCCCATCATCTGACGCCAGGTGGCTTTATCCATTTTATGGAAAGGTGCCGTCGCCGCCTGACCGGCATTATTCACTAACACATCGATAGGCCCGAAGCCCTCTCGAGCCTTGGCAAAGCCTTCACACACGGCGTCGGGGTCCATTACATCTACGGCAATACATTGGGCCTTGGGCAACCCTTCAGCCTTTGCTTCCAGACCGGCCAGACTGCGCCCCATCAGACTGATTCTCGCACCCTGTGCCGCCAGCGCATCAACAATAGCTGCACCAATCCCCTTGGAAGCGCCGGTTACTACGATATGCTTATTATCCAAACTCATTACTGTTCTACTGTGTTAGCCCCGCAAAACAGCCCATAAAGGACCCGGGCGGAGGTAAGGAAACCACTACTTGGGAGCATTTAAGCCCAAAATGCCTCATTTATTGACATATTCAACCAATCTTGCCCCAAGCTCTTGATTAAAACCATACAAACTATTACTTTACTTGTAAATATTTTCCGTATTAATTTATTTTGCCGGTAGCTATACCGCAAAAGAATAAACAACAGCTATAAACAACAAGCGAGCAGAACAAGGGGCCCATCATGATTCGAGACGCCAACCGCTTTGATCCCGGCCAATATCAGCCAGAGCATTTTCTTTGGAGCTACAGCGAAGGTGTGGCCACCATTACCCTGAACATTCCTGAGCGTAAAAACCCACTGACCTTTCAATCCTATGCCGAACTGCGCGATCTATTTCGCGATCTGGTGTACGTGGATGACGTGAAAGCGGTGGTGATTACCGGCGCAGGAGATAATTTCTGCTCCGGCGGCGATGTGCATGACATCATCGGCCCGCTGACCAAAATGGACATGCGCGGCCTGTTGGATTTCACACGTATGACCGGCGATCTGGTTAAAGCCATGCGCGCCTGCCCACAGCCCATTATTGCCGCCATTGACGGTATTTGTGTTGGCGCTGGTGCCATCATCGCCATGTCTTCGGATTTCCGTTACGGCACCGAGCGCACCAAAACCGGCTTTCTGTTTACCCGCGTTGGTCTGGCCGGTTGTGATATGGGTGCCTGTGCGATTCTGCCTCGCATCATTGGTCAAGGCCGCGCCGCAGATCTACTGTACACCGGTCGCATGATGAGTGCCGAGGAAGGTGAGCGCTGGGGCTTTTTTAATCGCCTGGTCGCACCGGAAGAAGTACTGCAAACCGCCGAAGACATGGCTCACTCCCTTCTGAAAGGCCCCACTTTCGCCCACGGCATCACCAAAACCATGTTGCATCAGGAGTGGAACATGAGCATCGACCAAGCTATTGAGGCCGAAGCACAAGCCCAGGCGATTTGTATGCAAACCGAAGATTTTACCCGCGCCTATAACGCTTTCGTGGCAAAACAAAAGCCGGTTTTTGAAGGCAACTAAGGAGAGGCCCCTATGAGTGATAAATCCTATTTAAGCTGGCCTTTTTTAGAACCTCAGCACCGTGAATTGGCTGAGACTCTGGATGCCTGGGCTGCTGACAATATCGATAGCAATCCCCACCACGGTCCTGATGTCGATGATGAATGTAAAGAGCTGGTACAAAAGCTCGCGGAAGGTGGCTGGCTGAATTACGCCGTTGCTCTGCGCAGCGAAGGCCAGAAGCTGGATGTGCGCTCCCTGTGCCTGATTCGTGAAACCCTTGGTCGTTACTCCGGCTTGGCTGATTTTGCATTTGCCATGCAGGGTCTGGGCAGTGGCTCCATTAGTTTGTTTGGCAGCGATGCCCTGCAACAGGAATACCTCACAGCGGTGCGCGAAGGGCGCAAGATTGCCGCTTTTGCCTTGACGGAACCCGACGCAGGTTCCGATGTGGCCGCCATGAGCACCAGTGCCGAAGATGCTGGTGATCACTACATCGTAAACGGTGAAAAAACCTTTATCTCCAATGGTGGCATTGCCGATTACTACGTGCTGTTTGCCCGTACCGGCGGCACAGGAGCCAAGGGCATCAGCGCCATGATTCTCGACGCTGACACCGAGGGCTTGGAAATTGCCGAACGCATTCAAGTGTGTGCGCCGCATCCATTGGCGCGCCTGAAAATGACGAACTGCAAAATTCCCAAGAGCAAATTGCTGGGCAATGAAGGCGAAGGCTTCAAAATTTCCATGGCGACTCTCGATGTCTTCCGCTCAACCGTAGGCGCTGCCTCACTGGGCTTTGCGCGCCGCGCATTGGATGAAGCCATTGCCCGCACCACCAGCCGTGAATTGTTTGGTGCACCGATGGCTGATCTGCAGCTGGTACAAACTCAATTGGCGGAAATGGCTCTGGATATCGATGCCTCTGCCCTGCTGATCTACCGGGCCGCCTGGACCAAGGACTGCGTCGCTGAGCGAGTCACTCGCGAAGCCGCCATGGCCAAATTGTATGCCACCGAAGCCTCACAAAAAGCCATCGATACGGCAGTCCAGCTGTTCGGCGGTTTAGGTGTAACCGTCGGCATGCCGGTCGAGGAGTTGTACCGCGAAGTACGCGCACTGCGTATTTACGAAGGCGCCTCAGAAGTACAGAAACTCATCATTGCCAAACAAACACTCATGAACGAAGGCCACTAAGGCTCGCACTATTTTATAAGCAGGTATCAGTATGGAATTTTTACAGCCAGAAAATTGGGTCAAGCCAAAGGGTTATGCCAACGGCGTTGCAGCCCAAGGTCGCATGGTGTTCACGGGTGGTTTAATTGGCTGGGATGAAAACGAGACGTTTCCCAGCGGCGATTTTGCCGAACAGGTGCATCAGACCTTTAAAAATATCGTCGCGGTGTTGGCCGAAGCCGGTGCCAAGCCCAGCGATATTACCCGCTTGACCTGGTACATCACAGACAAGAAAGCTTACCTTTCTTCCCTGAAAGAAATCGGTGCGGCCTATCGCGATTGCTTCGGCCGCCATTTTCCCGCCATGGCAGTCGTGCAAGTCTCAGCCTTGATGGAAGACGAAGCCAAAGTTGAAATTGAAGCAACGGCTGTTATTGAAGAGTAAGCGTTTGCCCTGCAGCTTGAATGGAACTCAGGCTGCTTTTTCCCTTTCGTACAGCCTTTTGCCTTTTCAGAAGCTGAATCTGGAAACACGTCTCACAAACCCCATAAATCCCTACATTTCGGGGTGAATATCGTACTGACGTTCGATAGAATTCAAACTCTTATTGGTCTTCAATAGACGTTTTGCCGACGAAGGAGTGTTTCGGGCATGGTTTACCTTATATTATCGGTTTTGCTTCAATTTGCGTTTGTGGTTCACATCGTGAAAACCGGACGCAGCACAACCTGGATATGGATTGTGTTGATGCTGCCCATGGCCGGCATATTGGCCTACCTGTTCCTGGAAGTCCTGCCCGATCTTGGTAATACCCGTCAGGGCCGCAGGGCCAGCCAAAAAGTAAAAGAAGCGCTCAATCCAAATAAAGATATTAACGACGCTTCAGCTCGCTACCAGCAATCAGATACCGTGGAAAATTCCATGAACCTGGCCAATGCCTGCCTGGAAAAAGGTCTCTATGAAGAAGCCAAACAACTCTTTGAAAAATGTCTGAAGGGCCCCTTGGCCGATGATCCGAACCTGATGTTTGGCTTGGCGAAAGCCGAATTTGGCTTAGGCAATGCGGCAGATACCCAACGCATTCTCGATGAGTTGATCGAGAAGAATCCGGAATTCAAACATCAGGATGCCCACCTGCTGTACGCTCGCTCTCTGGACCGCCTGGATAAAGTGAGCGATGCCCAACATGAATATGAAACACTCTATTCGTATTATACGGGCCCTGACGCAGCCTATTACTACGCCAAATTTCTTTCCGCCAATAACGCTGGAAACAAAGCACAAAAGATTTTCTCTGAAATCGTCAGCTCTGCTCAATCACAGAGCCATCACTATCGCGATCTACATAAAACCATTATTAATCAAGCGAAGTCAGAACTCAGACATTAGAAATATTCTTCATCCGTTGATTGGGATATAACATTCCTGTCGAAGCAGCGCGCGCCCCTGATTTCGCGCATTGGAAAACGAAGCCGGATTACGCGCATCAATGTAACCGCAAACAAAAGCAAATTGTTCGTTCCGGCTCGCCAAAAAGCCTCTTTGCAGGGAAGAGGCAAAACCTTTGCCTCGGAATGCCGAGGCAATAAAAATATCGCTGATCATCACGCCGTCAAAGCCCAGCTCGGCACTGCTCTCAGCCATCACCATGCCCAACTTCTCTCCTTTATAAAGGGCGATATCGCATAAGCCCTCTTCACAAGCTTCTTCCAGTTCTTCCTCATCGGATATGGGGACGATGTATTTAAACTTGGGGTTCTGCTCCAGAAATGCTTGATACTCACGCTCATACCATTCCCAATCTTCAGCCATCGAAAACGGGCGGAACTCTAGGGCATGATTCTGCACCAGAGGAATATTCTTCATTGCTCCGGCCCAAAAGCCATCGGCCATATAGCTGCCTTCAATCTCGGACAGCTGCCTGGCCCCTTCACTTCCTACTCGCGGCCAGCACACAAAATACCGGGCATTGGCCCAGTAGAAAAACTGCTTTAAGTAGCCGGCCCAGTTGTCAAAAAACGTTTTATCGTGAACCTCGGTGCTGAACACCTCAATTAAAGTCTCGTCGGCGTCGTTTCGACAAACATTCGCCAACAACAAGCCTCCATTTTCCAGCTCGAATACTCGGGCCATCAGCTCTTCATCCTGAACATCAGCGCCCAAGCCTCGACGTTCACGAACTCCTTGCAAGCTTTCGGGATTATCATCATCCGTCAATGACCACAGATCTGTACGCTCATTCTCCAGAGCGGCTTCTTTATCAAAGTTGGCCAGGCCCTCAAAACAATAGCTCTGTAAAACGGCGTCAGATAAACGCCTTAAGTTATCATTACTGATATCTTTTAATGGGTAATGCAATAAAGGAGAATGCACAAAAAATCCTTACTCTGTCTAACGAGAGTAAGGATATAGTGTCGAAGGATCTATTTTTAAAGCGTCAAGTTGAAAAGAAAATTTAATCGGTCAGCAAATCAGGCGTAGCCGGCTCAATCAAACGTCCCAACATAATCTGCAGGCGTATATTAAGAAGAATTGCACTCACAATAATGCCCGCTAAAAAACCGGACCAATAACCGTAAATACCATAGCTTTCGCCCCAGAAATCCGTCGCGCCCAAGCTATAGCCCAGCGGGAACCCCAAACACCAGTAACCAAATACCTGGAACAACATCGGCACCTTGGTATCTTCAAAGCCCCGTAGAATTTGAGCTACACTCGCCTGAGCGGAATCAATCAACAGAAAAAGCGGAGCAAACACCAGCATCGCCAGAGACACATTCGCAATAGCGCTGTCCTTGGTAAATAGGGATATCACCAAACCCGGCTTCCAGGCAATCAGCAAACCGAATACAAATGCATAGGACAAGCAAATGGTTAAACCTACTTTCGCCTGCCGTGCAGCCAACAAAGGTTTGCCAGAGCCAATACTGCTGGACAAACGAATTGACGTCGCCTGCCCCAGCCCCAAACTGAGCATCAAAACCAACGCAACAATCTGCAAAGTAATTTGATGCGCACCCAGCGGCTCAGTCCCGAGCGGCGCAATCAGTAATGCTGTCACACTGAAAAAACCTTCTTCCGCAAGCAATGACAAACTGATCGGCAGCCCCAACATAAAAATGGCTCGCCAGCGCTGAAAATCCAGGCGCGGCATGCTGCGAAAAATTTTCAAGGCTTTAAATTCAGGGATCGTTTCAATATACGCCACCCCCATCAACGCCCAGAGAATATAAATACTCAAGGTGGTTAAAGCGCAGCCCACTGCCCCCATGGCCGGCATGCCAAACTTGCCAAATACAAAGATGTAATCGAGTACCGCGTTCAGCGCCAGCACAATCAAACTGGAGCCTAAAGAATAGCGGATGTCGCCACAGCCTTCACATAAACACAGCATCACCCAAATCACACCACTCGCAGGCATACCCCAGGCAATGATGGACAAATAGGACTGGGCTGTTTCGGTCACTTCAGGGCTTGTGCCCAAATGAGACAACAGGGGAACGATGGACCAGATCAACAACATGGCCAATGTGCCAATTCCCAAGGCCATCAACATGGCCTGCTGAGCTTCATGACGAATCTCTGAAGGTTTCCCGGCACCTTTTAATCGCGCAAAACGTGGCGTGGTTGCGCTGATCCAGCCCCCCATAAACAGTTCGATGACCAACCAGATATTGGCACCCACCGCCAAGCCGGCAAGCTCGGTACTGCTGACTTGTCCAGCCATCATGGTATCGACCACTTCAAGGCCAACCATCGCCACGTGAGCAATCATCAATGGAATGCCCAAGCGCATAATATGTAGGGCTTCACGCCCAAAAAATGAGAAAGATTTATTTACCAACATAATTCAAGGCTCGTTATAAACGATATCGCAAAGCCAGAGCAGTTAAGCCCTGCCTTCTTTTTTGTAGCGCTTGAAAACGTGAGCTATTCAGGAGGCCAGCAATCGATTTCCAGATTACGGCGGGTATGAGCAAACCCGGCCCACATAGCAGCAGCGCTACGCGGATAGAAATTGTGGCAAGCGGCCACGTGTTTCACCGGAATTAACATGGGAATACGCCTCAAAGGCAAAGTTGAATAATTATTTAAATCTTAGCGGGCCATATGGGTGTTGGCAAGCCGGATTCATCACAGAGTCAAATAACCATAGAGCCAAAGTAAACACTACGGCGCTATTATTATCATTTTCAAAAGGGACTAATAGAAGTCAGGGCATCAACGGCTGAAACCGTCAGATGGAACGCACTGTCGGAATCAATCGTCCAGGTGCTCGACCGGAATCTCCAACTCAAACTCGGCCACAATTTGCTCGCACCAGCGATTCAAACGAGCGGCTGTCATTTCTTCCTGCTGATCCTCATCAATGGCCAGCCCCATGAACAGCTTTTGATCTTCCAGCAAAGCCTTTGATGCCTCAAAGTCGTAACCTTCTGTGGGCCAATAACCGATAAGCTGTGCGCCCTTGGATTTTACGACATCGTGCAACATACCCATGGCATCCAGGAAATAGTCGCCATACCCAAACTGATCCCCCAGACCAAACAAGGCAACACGTTTATTGCTGAAGTCCACCTCGGAAACATCATCCCAGAACTCTTCCCAGTCGGATTGTATCTGACCAAAGTCCCAAGTCGGGATGCCCAGAACAATACAATCATAATCGGCAAATTCCAGTTGAGTGACATCGGCAATATCCATCACATCCACAAACTCTTCACCTAAACGCTGCTGGATACGGTACGCCACGGCCTCGGTATTGCCTTCGTCACTGCCGAAAAATAAGCCAATTGCTGCCGTCATCTACGTTTATCTCCTGGGTTTGCGGTGCTGAAGCCCCATTCGGGCCCCAATAATCGAGCTGCGGATTTTGGCAGCTAAAAGCATTAGGTGCAAACCTCTCTCAACGGCTCTGGAAATCTGGCTCGCTTTTGGAAAAAGCAGACCCTTTAAAAGTGTATACAATGTGCCAGAATACAAGCCCCATGCGGCCTGTAGCGGGATTAGACACAATTGTTAAGCCCTATGTTAAGAAGAGTAATAGGCACTGACGGCGCAAGACGACTCAGGCAAACTAGCGCCCTGTGATTAGATCGATAGCGGAAAACCCTATGGCAAAACTGTTACTTGTGGACGATGATCAGGAGCTTTGTGCCCTACTCGGTGAGTTTTTATCCACCGAAGGCTTTGAAACCACCATGGTGCATGATGGACAAGCGGCTCTGGATGCCACAGCGGAAGGCACTTTTGATCTGATCGTTCTCGATGTAATGCTGCCAATCTACACTGGTTTCGAGGTGCTGCGTAAACTGCGCGACTACTGTCAGACTCCCGTATTAATGCTGACAGCCAAGGGCGAAGATGTGGATCGTATTGTGGGCCTGGAGATGGGCGCCGACGATTACCTTCCCAAACCCTGCAACCCCCGTGAGCTGGTTGCTCGCATCCGCGCCATTCTGCGCCGCGTCGACCAAACCCAGCCAGAACAACCCAGCGATCATCTTGTGGTCGATCAGTTAGAGCTGCAGATCAGCGCTCACTCCGCCAGCTACAGCAACAAACCTCTAACCCTGACGGGTGCCGAATTTACCGTTCTCGAACTCCTGATGCGCTCCTCCGGTCAGGTAATCAGCAAAGAAGCCCTGACCGAACAAGCCCTGGGCCGCAAACTGACCCCTTATGACCGCAGCATTGATGTGCATGTCAGTAATCTACGTAAGAAACTGGCCGAGAAAGGCGCATCTAAAGAGCTGATCATTAATATTCGTGGCGCTGGCTATATGCTGACCGTCAGCGGCAAGCTCAACAACGCCTGATCCGTCATGACTAAAGTCTACGTTAAGCTGTTTATCGGTTTCTGGTGCATTACCATTTTAATGATTGTCGGCACCGGTCTGACAACTCACTGGTTAGACCTTCGCCCCGATAAGCACCTCTCCTCCAATTCTGAAATTGAGCAAACCACCGCCGCCGCGCGGCTGTTGCGTGAAGTGGTGCGTGAGGCGGTGAACTACAGCCTCGACGATATTCGCAGCGGCATGGAATCCATGCAGGACAATGCCACACGCCTGGTATTTGTGGTCGATCAATACGGCGAAGATCTCCTGCATCGCCCAATTCCAGAAGGCGGACAACGTATTCTGAACCAGTTGAGCCCCGAGCAACCTTTTGCCCATTTCAGCAAGGACGGAAGCTCCTATGTAGGACGTCAGGTTTTACTGCCCGATGGCGACTGGGTAAAAATCATCACTTACGATACCCCTGACGATACCGGCCTTTGGTGGCAGCTGTACTTTTACAACATCTGGCTGCCCCTGCTAATTTCGATTCTGATCTCTGGCACCGCCTGTTTTATCCTGGCCAAGCGCATGAGTCGTGGTATCGATATTATGCGTCAAGCAACCCGACGTATTGCAGCGGGCGATCTCAGCGTTCGAATTTCTCAGGAGTTCACTACCTGCAAAGTGAAAAACCGGGATGAAATTGCCGAGCTGAGCCTGGAATTTGACCATATGACTGCGCGCCTGGACAAATCCATGCAGGAACAGCAGCGCCTGATCAAAGACGTGTCCCACGAGCTGCGTTCTCCGCTAGCGCGTTTGCAGTTTGCACTCGCTATTGCCCAGTCTCGATGTTGCGGTTCTGATATCGACAAAGAGCTGGTGAAAATCAAGGAATCTGCGGATTACTTAAACGAAATTATTTCTGACATTCTTTCCATGCCCATGACCGACACTGCGGCTTGGGAATTGTGCGACACCATTGACCTGAAGATTCTGCTCGAAACCCTGGTCGAAGAATATCGCTGCGGCGCCAGTGAAAAAGGCGTAACGCTCGCACTGGAAACCCCGATTCAGGATGCGTTGGTTGCAACACACGGTAATAGTCTGATCGGTGTTTTTGAAAACATCGTACGTAATGCTCTGCATTACACCCCCAAAGACACCACGGTTTCTGTTGAACTCGATGACAGCAACAATAAGCACTACAAAATTACTGTACGCGACCAGGGTCGCGGCGTTCCCGCCGGCAATCTCGATGACATCTTCAAACCGTTCTTCCGCACCGATGAAGCACGCGCTCGCAGCAGTGGCGGATACGGTCTTGGCCTGGCCATTACCAAGCGCACAGTAGAGCTGCACGACGGCTCTATACGCGCATACAACCATGCCAATGGCGGCCTGTGCATTGAAGTTCGTTTAAAGCGTGGCAAGTTTTAAAGCTCGACGCCAAACGAATTCAGGAACACAAAAAGCCGCATTACGCGGCCTTTTTATTGCAGATTATTTCTTAATTAAAAATCGCCCCTGATCTTTCTAACGCACTTCCAAGTCCACTTCCTCATCAAAGCTTAGACCATACAAGGCGCTCATCTTGGGGTAGTATTTCTGAAAATCCGCGATTAGCTGATCATAGGGCAAATCGGCATATTCACCTCGTTCATTGAGGTATTCCATATGTTTGTTCCCAGCCTGATCAAACTCGTGATACAGAGAATCATCCACGCCATTAAATTCTAAAGGTTTCAAACCAAACTTGGTGCACAGTTCGATATTAAAGGCCGGTGTTGCTTTCACCCATTTGCCCTGCAAATAAATGGATGTATAACCATGCCAGTAGAACACATCGGTCTCCATGGCCTGACGCATTTTTTCAGTAGACAAATGATTGCTTACATCGGCAAAACCCAGTCTCGCCTGCACCCCTATCGCCCGACAACAGGCGGCAAGCAAAATAGCCTTGGGGACACACCAGCCTCGCTTTACATCCAAAAGATGGCTGGCCTTAAATCCTTCTCTTTGCAGATCCGCAGTAAAAGGATCATAAAAAATTTCATCCCGTACCGCATAATAGAGCGACAAGACTTTGGATGATTCATCATCGCCTTTCACATGCTGCTCAACAAACGCCAACACGGACGGATGCTCACTCTCAATAAAATCTGTCGCTTGTAAATACTCTTGCATGGTAGCTGTCTTATTAGTCTTTAAATTTGAATTCGTTTAGTCACTTTTGTGCTCGGCCGCGAGACATTCAATAAAACCCAGCAAAATGCGAGAAGGTTTTGGAGAAATTCGACTGATGGCTAAAAACTGACACAGGTATTGAAACTCATCGCAAGCAATGGCTCTCATCTCACCTCGCTCTACCCAGGGTGCCGCATAATGCTCAGGCAGATACCCCAAATAACAGTTGGACAAAACCAGATGCACAATGGCCTCCTGGTCATAGGCCGTTGCGCTGCGCTGCATCGACAAGCGCTGCCCCACTTCCATATTTGGCGAGTGATAGCCCAAGCCCGCGTAGGGATATTGCAACACCTCGCTATTGCGAATCACAGTGTCATCCTGATCAAACAATGGATGATTTTTGCCACAGTAGAGATACATCTGCTCATCAAACAACGACAGATAATTCAAGCTGCTGGACTCCCGATGTGCCGGGATCACCCCCAATTGAAAACGCCCTTCCATTACACCCTTTTCAATCACATTGATCGGCTCAACATGCAGCTCCAAAGAGACTTCAGGCGCTAATTCAACATAACGGGCAATCGCCTTATCAATATGGCAGGCTGGATTACCCGCCGTTTTATCGAAGAGTGCAATACTGAGTTTGCCCGTCAGACTTTGCTGAATATCATTCACATCATTGCGAAAGCTTTCGATAGAGCCCAGCAAATTCAGGGTTGCACGATAGATGCTGGCACCTTCATCCGTCAGCGCAAAGCCCCCTCGCCCCCGCTTTGCCAAGTTCATACCCAGGCGAATTTCCAGATCCTTTAAGTGCCTGGAAATGGTTGAACGTCCAATGTTCAGCTCCAGCTCGGCCGCGCTCAGACCGCCGGCCTCAACCACACTTTTGAAGACCCTCAGCAGGCGTAAATCGATATCGCTCAGCTGCCCCAGGGGACTGGCTTTATGTTTCATAGAAATCACACTAAAGGTTCAATATGAAGCATTTATACAACATTGTTGTACCACTACACTAGCGCCAAATTCAGTTATCCCCCTCTGTTCAAGATTGAGAAGTGAACTATGAGCCATAAAGACCCTAAAGCCGGATTGAGCCAAGCCCAGTTGGACGCCCACTGGATGCCATTCACCGCCAACCGCCAATTCAAACAAGACCCTCGCCTGATTGTATCTGCTGAAGGCAATTACTATTACGACAGCGAAGGCCGCAAGATCTTTGATGGACTTTCCGGCCTATGGACCTCCGGCCTGGGCCATAGCCGCCAGGAGATTACCGATGCCGTCTCCCAGCAGATCAAGCAGCTGGATTACTCCCCTGCTTTCCAGTTTGGCCATCCGAAAGCCTTTGAGCTGGCCCATCGTATCAGCGAGTTTATGCCCGAAGGCATCAATCGCGTGTTCTTTACGGGTTCTGGCTCTGAATCCACCGAAACCGCCTTAAAGATCGCGCGTGCCTACTGGCGTAAGCGCGGTCAGGCCAGCAAAACCAAATTGATTGGCCGCGCCAAGGGGTATCACGGTGTGAACTGGGGTGGCATTAGCGTTGGCGGTATCGGTGCCAACCGCGCGCTCTATGGCACAGTCGTCGATGCGGATCATCTGTCGCACACCATGACAGCGGAGAATCGTTTCAGCAAAGGCCAACCTGAACAGGGTGCCGAGCTTGCCAATGAACTGCTTGAGATGATTGCCCTGCACGATGCCAGCAATATTGCGGCAGTGATTGTTGAGCCACTGGCCGGTTCAGCGGGCGTGATCCCACCACCTCAGGGGTACTTGCAGCGTTTACGCGAAATCTGTGATCAGCATGACATTCTGCTGATTTTCGATGAGGTAATTACCGGCTTTGGTCGCATGGGAGCCAATACGGGTGCCGAAGCATTTGCGGTAAAACCGGACATCGTCAATATGGCGAAGCAGCTCACCAATGGTGCGATCCCAATGGGTGCCGTTGCAGTGAAGCAGGAAATTTACGATTGCTTTATGGAAACCGCCGGCGCGGAATATCTTCTGGAATTGCCACATGGATACACCTACTCAGCGCATCCCGTTGCCTGTGCCGCAGGCTTAGCGGCTTTGGATATTTTGGAACAAGAACAACTACCACAACGCGTTGCCAGCATGGCGCCGCTGCTGGAAGAAGCCATTCATGGCTTAAAAGGTTGCCAGTACGTAAACGATATCCGCAACTACGGTTTTGCAGCAGGCTTAAGTTTTGAAGCGGCCCCTGGCGAACCTTTATTGCGTCCGTATCAAGTGGCCATGAGCATGTGGGAAAAAGGCTTCTACGTTCGCTACGGCGGAGACACCATTCAGCTAGGCCTGCCTTTTACCACCGAAGCCGAAGAGATCGACAGCCTGGTCAATGCACTGGGCGAATCGATCAACGCACTGTAACTCGCCACAGAGAATCCCTGACTTTCTGGCCTGCAGGATACGTAGGCCATTCATTTATTTTTTTGGAATTTATTATGACAACTGTTGGACATTTTATTAACGGCGAGCACATCGCCGATACGGCCCGTTGCCAGGATGTTTTCAATCCGGCAACCGGTGGCATTAGCAAGCAGGTTGCACTGGCAAGCAAGGCGACGGTACAACAAGCCATTGATGCCGCCCAGGCTGCTTATCCAGCCTGGCGTAATACGCCGCCATTGAAGCGAGCGAGTATTATGTTCAAATATAAAGAACTGCTGGAAGCCAATGCCGAAAAAATCGTTGCGGCCATTACCGAGGAACATGGCAAGGTACTGAACGATGCGCACGGTGAGTTTATCCGCGGTGTTGAAGTTGTAGAGTACGCTTGCGGTGCCCCGGAACTGTTGAAAGGCGAGCACAGCAAAAATGTTGGTCCTGCCATCGATTCTTGGAGTGAATTTCAGCCACTCGGTGTGGTTGCCGGTATCACGCCGTTTAACTTCCCCGCCATGGTGCCTATGTGGATGTTCCCCATGGCCATTGTTTGCGGTAACACGTTCATCCTGAAGCCTTCAGAACGTGATCCGAGCTGCGCCATTTTACTCGCCGAATTGCTCAAAGAAGCCGGCTTGCCCGATGGCGTCTTCAACGTCGTGAATGGTGATAAAGAAGCGGTCGACAGCCTGCTGGAAGCACCGGAGGTGCATGCGGTTTCCTTTGTAGGCTCTACGCCAATTGCAGAATACATATACAACAAAGGCAATAGCGCCGGTAAGCGCGTACAAGCTCTGGGCGGCGCTAAAAACCATGCTATCGTAATGCCGGACGCTGATCTGGATAATGCGGTGAACGCTCTGATGGGCGCGGCCTACGGTTCCTGCGGTGAACGCTGCATGGCCATTTCGGTGGCGGTGGCGGTTGGCAATGACACAGCGGACACTCTGGTCGCCAAATTGAAAGAACAGCTGGAAACGCTGAAGGTCGGCCCCGGCACCGATAACAGCAACGACATGGGACCACTGATTACCAAACAGCATTTTGAAAAAGTAAAAGGCTACGTCGATGCCGGCGAAGCGGCGGGTGCCACACTGGTGGCCGATGGTCGTGGCCTGGTTGTGGAAGGCCATGAAAATGGCTATTTCCTGGGTGGTACTCTGTTTGACCACGTCAGTACAGATATGAGTATCTACACTGATGAAATTTTTGGTCCTGTACTCTGCGTTGTACGTGTGGAAAACATGCAGGAAGCCATGGACCTGATTGACGCCCACGAATTTGGAAACGGCACCTGTATCTTTACCCGCGACGGTGAAGCCGCTCGCTACTTTACTGACAATATTAAAGTCGGCATGGTCGGCGTAAATGTTCCACTGCCGGTACCGGTTGCCTGTCATAGCTTTGGCGGCTGGAAGCGTTCACTGTTTGGTGATCTGCACGCTTACGGCCCGGACGCCGTGCGTTTCTACACCAAGCGAAAAACCGTTACCCAACGCTGGCCAAGTGGCGGGGTGCGTGAAACTGCACAATTCTCTTTTCCTAGCAATCAGTAGTCATTGATTGTATTTAAAAGAGATCAGGTAAAACCCAAAAGGCCAGAGCAAATGCTCTGGCCTTTTGGGTTTTGACAAATACATATTCGTGCCATCCAAATCTTCTATTCTTTACTCAACTTGTCCAGCGAACGGGGCTTAAACAAGGTGATCCAGAACAGACCTTCAAATACGATACCAATCACTGCAAACAGCAAAGAGAAAGGTTTCAGCCCAATAACAGAATAGAAGAAAAGTGCGCCAACGATGCACACAAACATAATGATATAACGGTATTTAGACATGGGCAGCCGTTCCATAGAAGATATTATCGAATAACAAACAGGCTAATCCAAATCTCTGTGCTATCCAAGTTCGCTTATACTTCTTTACTCTCGCAGCCTTCTGCGACATCCCGGCATCCGGGCCTTCCAGCAGTAGTTGATCATCACAAACAGCGCAATCCAGAAACCCGCGGACAGCAAGAAATTAAATACCTGCTCCCAAATAGAGCAACGATTGGCATCCAGACAAGCATCACTGAATACAAGATACGTCGCCAATGCCATGCAGATAAACAGCAATACGATGTAAACAAACATCATGGCGATCCTTCGCCAGGCAGGTGGATAGTCATATAACGCCGTCTGATCTGTACGCTCATGCAATAGATAGGAAGCCTTCGAGATACCTTCCGCGCTCAGGACGACAATTGAAGAAGCCAACATATCGTGAATTGCCTGATACCTGCGACTGCTTAATACGGTGAGCAATGACGGTAGACCAAAGAGGATTTTGATAGCACTTCGCCAGTACGCCTGGAACAGATTCAGCCGGCGATTATCGGCAACCTTTCGTACCCGAAGCTTCATCAGATGTTGCCCCAGACTAGCGCCCGTATAGGCAACAAGAAGCGGTTCAATGGACAAACATACTCCGATAATCAAAACACTCTCCAGTTTTGACGAATCCAGAGCAAGCCCATTAATGGCCATCACAGTCAGTGCAAAATAAAAGGCCATAAAAACACCGTCGAATAGCAAAGCAGCAAGACGTTTTGATAGGGGTGCAAAGGCTACTGGAGCTTCCACGGCGGCTTGTCCTTAAGATAAAAGAAAACAGCAATCTTACAATTCGCGGGCTGAATTTCCGCTATATCCCATAATCACGCTCAACTTTGGCGATTCGGGTCTTAAAACTGGAATACCATGTTTGACGCCCCAGGCGCTGGGCTTCCCGGTGCTCCCCGTGTTGCTTCCAGCGTTTAATGGATTCCAGATCGGACCAATAGGATACCGTAATTCCAACATCTTCCCGAGCCGACTCAACACCGAGAAACCCTTCTTGTTGCACAGCAAGCTCCAGCATTCGATTCGCCATTTCACCATACCCCTCATCATCTTCAGTACGGAGAGACGTAAAGATAACGGCGTAATAAGGCGGTTTCGGGGTAGTTGCAATCAGAGACATAGCTTCTCCTAGTTAAGCAGGCAGTGGGTTGGTACAAGTACAAGTCCAGCCAAACGATATTACTCACAGAAAGTATGATTGTTAACAAACAGTACTAAAGTGGAAATTTACGCAAGCCGACGCAATTCCAATCTTGCCCTTGAATGTTTATAGATTCCGGTAAACACTCAAATTTCTCAAAGCCTTGTTTCTGCAATACCCTGAACGAGGCAGGATTATTATCCAGCACTCTAGCCTGCAGTTCACGCAGCTTAAAAGTGTTCCTGGCTTCGGAAATCAAATGCGATAAACACAGGCTCGCCAAGCCTTTTGAACCCTGCTGTTGAGCAACCCGGTATCCGACCTCCGCTGAGCCGTCAGATATACCCTTTAGGTTTCCCCTCGCAACCACAACATCTTCATCAAAAAGTAACACCGAATAAGCACGCCCTTGGTGCACCTTTTCGACCCACTCTCCGATATGAGCCGCAACACCATCCAGTGTATAAAAATCATCGCCACGAGGTTCAATTAAGGATTCAAACCACGCTCGGTTTTCCAATTCAAATTGGAGCAAAGCTTGCAGATGATTTATTGCCAGAGGTTTTACTATCATTAGCGTACATTCTGTGTAGCAACGAAACCCTAGTATTATCCCCATAAACCATACAAGTGCTCAACTATTTGATTTCTACTGAAGAAGGGAATTATGCAGGGAAAGCTCCCCGCATAATTAAAGGACGCTTATCAGGGCTACTCACGCTCTATCGAGTAGATCGCGCCGGACTCGCGCATCTCAGGTAAATTTTCAGCGGCCATATAATATGGTTCAATATCATAGTAATCATCTGAAGAAGCTTTTCTATTTCTGATATCCGTTCTAACTCCAGAAACCTTATTATAGGCAATTTTACTTACCTGAAATTCAACTCTGCCAGAGTTTACCTCCTTTATACGCATCAAACCATATTTGTATTTTTCATCTGCGTCAGGGAAGATTTTTGCATAGTTTACAATATAGAAATCATCAGCTAAAGGCTGCTCGATATACGCAGCTTCTTGCAACTTATCCTTTTGTACCGAGTAAATCCCAAACAATACGAGACAAGCAATAATGATTAATCCTGAAAATAGTGGCAAAACATTCTTTTTCTTGAATACAGTTGCCTTGATTTCCCCTGAAAGCTTCGCTGGAAGATCCTTATCGATTAAGGTTCTCCTACAGTGGGTACATTCAATTCCAACGGTTCTTGAAGTTGGAAATGTCGGTATCCAATAAAGGTGGAAATATTTAATGACACCAAATGTTACAAACTGCTTACTTTCACAACTCGGACAATCTATACCTTCAACTATTTGCCCTGAAACTGTTTTCCCTCTGGACCCGAAAAAGATCATATTCACTCCATTTTTGCGTTTATGATAAATCCATCCGACAAACCGAATATTTGGCGCTCAACCTACAGTAAAAACTAATGATATCTGCAAGAAGGCGATACTAGTTTACTGACCTAAATCCATAAAACCCTACAACTTTAGAGTGAATTAAAATAATAAGATTAGTCGTTACACTAGATCGCGGCATCTCAAAAGGCTTGTCCGCTTGTAGCGCCTATTGAAAGGTTAAAGAGCGTTTTGATAGGAACTGTATGGGAATTGCAGTGAAGCTAACGATTTGTTTTTCTTATCTGATAAAGAATGAACGCGCGATGAACCCGCGAAAGAAATCGTATAAAGTACGAAGTGAAAAGCCTCTGTAACTGGAAACTGTTTCCCAAAAGGCTCCATGCATTAAATTGGTAAGAAAGCAATTGCCTTGGATAAATCATTTATCCAATCAAAACTTTTTGGCAGAAGGCAAGCCATAAACGATCAATCCTACACCGATGACTACAAGATAGGGAATGCCAAGCTCAGAATCTTCGGCGGGCACTGTTTTGTAAAAAGTATCTTGCCCACCGCCTGATAGCGCGCCAACAAGGTACTCCCACGCGTTCAGCGCTGCAGTTATCAGATACGGAAATACGACGATCGCCATGCAGGCACAGCCAAGTAAAAAGGCAATAACCCTCATGCTAGTCAAACCTTATTATCCAATTCGGCTCAGCTTAATCAAAACCTCTCCCGGTCCGACATAATCACCACTCGTTACCAATACCTCATCCACCACCCCACAACTGGGGCTAATGATTTCATAAAGATGCCATGACATCTCGAGCTCAGCAAGAAGCTTACCAGCAGTAATTTGATCACCGGGCGACACCAATACACGACAAGTCGGGTCGTGAACCGATTCATCATAATCCGGTGCACATATTAGTCCGTCTTCAGGCCACTGTTCCTCTTCTGGAGGGATATGAGTTTCTTCTCTTTGACCCAGGGCTCCGTTAAGCCATTTCAGCAATCGGTCTTTCATTCCACTCCAACTCTCTGCAGTTCCATTTTTATTTTTCTCACAGTTGATTTGGCGCCCTCTCGATAAAGCCTTTCCATACCTCGTCCATATTAGGCAGCCATTGTTCCAGTATGGGTGTTGTGGCCTCAGCGGGTGATAATCCCCTGTATTCTTGAAGGTAACGAAACAAAAACGCCGACACTCGGGCATTGACTATACAGTGAACCCAGACCTTTTTGTGTTGAAGCGCATCCATATACGAACAGAATTCGCGGTAGTGATCTTCATTGGGTGAATCGAAGGGAACGGGGATATGGATATAGCTCATCCCCAAAGATGTCACTATGCATCCTTCCTCCGAAATCGACTTTTCATGATTCGGCATGGCCAGGTTAATAACAAGCTCATATTCACCTTCAGCAATAACTTGGAATTCCTCTTTAGAGGGTTGCCCGGAAGATGCAATTCGATCAGTGACCGAATAAAAATTGAATATCGTCATACTTAGAAACCCTTCAAGAGAGCCCGGACCTCTCAAGTTGATTTATGGAGCCTTCTCGCGGTCAATAACGGAGATCGTTCTCTCGACAAATCGAACAAAAACTCATTCCGGTAACAAGGGCGACAACTCGACATCATCTTGCCAAACCATCGCCCTGCCGGTTTATCCGTTTACGATAAATTAGTGCTTTTCCCCATAGGACTCGACCGCTTGCCAAACTCTCAGCAAATTATCTCCCAGGATTTTTCGGATATCCGTTTCGCTGTAACCCCGATTGAGCAAACCCTGAACCAGAGCCGGGTAGCTGGCGACATCTTTCAGGTTTTCAGGCAGAGAGTCACCCACACCATCATAGTCAGAACCGACACCGACGTGATCAATGCCGATCAGTTTTACGGCGTAATCAAAATGATCCAATACCTGATCGAGACTGGCATAAGGGTAAGGGTTTTCCTTTTTGTACTTTACTTCAAAACCCTTAACATCTTGCTCGCTGGCTTTTGGATGGGCCTTCTTATAAGCCGCTACAGCAGCTTTACGCTTGTTGTTGTAACCATTGGCCTCTTCATGGATAAAGGCGGAGCCGAAGTTAATCTGGATAACACCACCATTCTTCTTTAACGCCTGCAGCATTTTGTCATCCATATTGCGCTCCCAGCCCGGTGTAAAGTGGCGCAGGGAGGAATGAGATGCGATAACAGGCGCTTTCGTTACCGCCATCACGTCATAGAAGGCCTGGTCAGAGACATGTGAAATATCGATCATCATGCCGATATTGTTCATTTCGGTAATCAGCTTCTTACCAAAGTCACTCAAACCCTGGTGGGGCTTATCTTCCGAATAAGAGGAATCGCTGATGTGATTACTTTTAGAATGAGCCAAGGTGATATATCGAATGCCCCGATCATAAAAATACTTCAGGTTCTCCATATTGCCTTCAATTGGAGTGCCGTTTTCCATGCCCATTGGCAGGGAAATCTTTCCGGCCTTTTGGTTATCCAGCATATCTTGCGTGCTGTAAGCCAGAGCAAACTTTTCAGGTGCACGCCCAACCATCGCTTCAACGCGATCAATCAAACGATCCGCCAACGCAATGCTGCCGCCCTTCTTTTCGTATTCCGCCGGTATGTACACTGACATAAAAGCCGCGTCCAAACCGCCCCTGCTCGCTCTCGGGTAGTCAAAATCTCCATCTTTGGTCGCTTTGGTAACGTCAGCGTAACTGTCTTCAATGCGGTAAGGCACATCAATATGAGTATCGACAATCAGCGCATCCCTGGCCAGTTGCGTTGCCTTGGGGCTTACCTCAATGTTCGCTGCAGCGTAAGCAGACGATGCGAAACTCAGGCTGGCTGTAGCCAACCATAGAAACGCGGTTTTATTGTTCAATTTATTGATACCCGGGAGGTTCGCCATAAAGAGGCCCCTATTAAAATTATTGTGTTCATGGAATTGCTAACAGAGGCAATATTACGGAGTTCCGGGGCGGGAAGCAAAGCGCAAGCAGCACCGGATTCATGGAATCGTAAACTTCAAAGATGGCAGGCAAAAAAATGGGGGCACGAAGCCCCCTAAGATCTCTAGCCGAGTGATAAACCGGTTCGAGCGTGTCGAATTTCTCGTTCTACGTTATGGCGTTTAGTTCAAGGCCATCACGTCTTTTTCCAATTGAGTCAGCACTCGCTCGGAGGTGTTTCCGCGCATTGCAGCCAACAAGCCTTTACGCGCCAATGTACCGATTAATACAATGTCGGCACCCAGTTCTTTGGCGGCTTCCGAAATCACATCCTCAGGTGCCCCCTGTCGAATATGAACATGATCAGAACCCATATCCAGCTTGCGTAACAGACTGCCACGATCTGGAATATTCATCGTATCCTCGTATGCGTTGACGACATGCAAATCCGCACCATACAAATCGGCAGTCCAACGGCCACGCGAAATAATCTTGTCATTCAGCTCCTGGTAGCGCTCATCTTTCGCTTGAGCATTGATCGCTGCCAACACTGTCTTACGGTGGTACTCGGCACCCGGGCGGACAATCAATACCGGGCATTTCGCATTACGCAGTAAGGCCCATTTTGAGTCACTGAAGCGAATGCCTTTTTCGCCGTCACCGTAATCCGGGATCACAATCATGTCAGTCTGGAAATGTTTACCAGAGGACAACAAGGCTTTTTGCCAATCGTGAGCCCAACAAATTTCTGCGGTGTATTCCAAACCTTCTTTTTCCATACGCTTGGCCAGCGCAGAGAAGTTGGAAACATCACTGTACATATCCGGATTGCGATGACTGGTGTCCACCGAATGGCCATCAACACCGATAAAAATGTGGATGGCCGGTGCGCTATCGCGCATTTTGGCGGTGATAATGGCTCGCTCCAAAGCAGGATGTTCATCACGCGTTGGATCGATAACAACCAATAAGTTTTCTTTTGTACTCATAATGTCAGTGCCTTCTTTTATATACTCGACTAAGATGCCGCTAATATAATTCAGAAACTGTTACCGACTTATGATTTGCCTCAATAGTTGTGTGATCTCTGTCGACGCAGAGGACTCATCGCTAATCGTTCAGTTCATGCTACTCAAATCGTCCCAACGGCACTTGATCTTCATCAATTACCAAGCCCTTATATAAACGCAAAAACAGCACCAAACTCCCCGCCCTTGATCCATATCAACACCTGCTGCATAAACCATGATTACACTGCAGGCATCATAAACTCGGGATAGCTGACACCGTGAACAATCCAAATGCCCTGGCAAGCCAATCCTTTGATTTAGCCGCCCAGCAACATCCGCATTTACTGCGCAGCGCCAGTTACAACTATCCGCACCGGTGTGCTTTTAAGGCTGTGGATGACGGCGATACTCAAACCGTCAATCAGCGTTTGAGCATTTCACCGCTGGCCATCTGGTTAAACCTGCCCGCACGTCGTTTTGATACAGCTTTGGGACGGGATTTTCTGGACAGCCTGATCGCCGAAATCACCTTGCGTAAAGAGGCCTTCGGCCGCCGCCCGGTTACTCAGCTATTACTGCGCCACCCGTTTCTTCATTACCAGGGTGCCGACATCACCGAATTGATGCATTTGCTGGCCAGCAACTTCCGCCTGAATCACCGGGACAACTCGCCCATTGAGTACTGCGCAGAACTGCTGCTGGAAGAAGCTGAGGGAGCCAATCTGGCGCTACTGAAAGGCCTGGGATTCAATGAATTCCTGCTGAGCCTGCCTGCCAGCCCAAGCCGGGGTGACTATGAAAAGCTGCACGCTATTTGGCAACATGCGCGCGAATTTGCCGCCGACAGCCTCGGTGTGCGCCTACCCTACGGCTATCCAGAGCAGGATTTGCACAGCATGCGCGCCCTACTGGATCAGATCCTTAGTCTGAAACCAGACCGCATATTGCTGACCCCTGCCAGCGAACTGGATCGCTGGAACCTGCAAGATCATATTCACGAGCATGGCAGCAACAGCGCCAGCCAATTTGCCCTGATCTACAATGCCTTGCGCCACGCCGGCTATCGCGTATTGGGGAACGATTGTTTTGTGATTGGACGCGATTCACTGGCAATCGCCCAGAATCAAAATCGCCTGCGTCGCACTGCCATCGCCTACAATTCAGTCAATGCCGCCGACCTACTGGGCCTGGGCCCTGCAGCCAGCAGCCAATTGGGCAGCCGCTACGAGAGTAATCTGGAAGCCATCCAGCCTTACATTGAAAATCTGCAGTTGCACAAACTGGCGATAGACAAGGTGCTCCAACTCGGCACAAAGGCCAAGGCCTGCCGGGTCGTTGCTGACCAATTACTGTGCTATCACCGCCTGGATATCCACTACATCGAGAATCGCTATGAGCTGGCCCTAGCCTCTCTTGCGGAGAACATCAGCTGGGAATTCAATGCAGAGGCCAATATGGAGCTGATGCGAATCCACAATGGATTATTGCAGCTCAGCGATGACGGCATTATGCGCCTATTGTTTATAAGCGATACCTTTCTGGCGGGCTTGCTCAAAACCCCCAAGAAAGACTAGGAAAAATCAAAGGGCCATGCTTAATTATTAGTAGTTCAGGCAATAGAAGCCCTAGCAATACCATGGATAAGTTGTAAAATTAAGAACTCGCTAATATGCCTTTGCACGTTAAAGGCAGAAAATGCTGAAAATGACAGAGAATCTAGCCAACAGTGAATGTAATGACCTCTAATATCATCAGTAAATCGCCACGTTGCCACCATAACCCTCAGGTTTCCTGTGGTGACTGTCGCTTGAACAGTATCTGCCTGCCCATCAGTGTGCATGTGGATGAGTTGGATAAACTGGATGAAATCATCCAGCGTGGTCGCCCGCTCCATAAAGGCGATTACCTCTATCACGCCAATGATCCGTTTACCTCCGTGTACGCTGTACGCTCAGGCACGATCAAATCCATCCGCATCACCAACGATGGTGAAGAGCAGGTCACCGGATTCCATCTGCCGGGTGAAATTCTCGGTATGGACGGCATTGCACAAAATGTACACACCAATTCGGCCATTGCCTTGGAAACCACTGCGGTGTGCGAAATTCCTTTCGCACGAATGGAAGAACTCAGTATCAAGATTCCGAGCCTGCAGCGCCATTTCTTTCAATTGATGAGCCAGGAAATTACCGCCGATCAACAGTTGATCACCCTGCTCAGCAAGAACAGTGCAGAAGAGCGTGTAGCCTCAATGCTACTGAGCATTTCTACCCGCAACCATCGCCGTCATTTATCGGCGACGCTGTTTCGCCTGGCCATGTCCCGTGCCGATATGGGCAACTATTTAGGCTTAACGGTTGAAACGGTGAGCCGTGTACTCAGTCGCTTCCAAAAACAGGGCGTTTTATCGGTGGATAAAAAGGAAATTGAAATTCTGGATATGGACGGATTGCGCAAAGCAGCGCGAGCGGATGTATGCTGATCAATTCCCAACGCGAGTTTACCGTTCAAACGTAAACACGCACTGGGAAGAATGAAAAAAGCCCGCCAAATGGCGGGCTTTTTGTTTTTAGAACTTGTAGCCGATCATTACAGAGTAAACCATTGGGTCAATGTCTACGTCTGTCGTAATACGTGCGCCCTGTGGCAATCCAAGTGCATTACTGCCGTCTTTGACCGTCAGGGTAGCTTCGGTATCAATGTCGATATAGCGAACAGAAGCGTTCAACAGCAGGTTGTTGCCCAGATCGAAATCAAAACCCACCTGCGCCGCCAGACCCCAGGAATCATCCAGATCCACATCCAGATCGCCTGCGCCTGCTTCCAGGTTTGCACCACCTTCTTCATCGAAGAAGAATGTGTAGTTCAGGCCCAGACCAACATAAGGTTTAAAGGCGCTTTCAGAATTAAAATAGTAAACCGCACTCAGTGTTGGTGGCAGCTGTTTGGTATCGGCAACAGAACCAACGCCACGAGTATTCAGGAAGCTGCCTTTACCAGAAGCATCGTGAGAGAAAGGCGTCGCCGCCAACAATTCAACACCCCAAGACTGATCCAGCATGTAAGTGAAGGTCAGACCCAGCTGAGTGTCGTTGTCGACATCAACACCGGAATCGGCACCTAAAGAGCCGCCATTCACAAAAACCTGAGTGCTGTCACCGTCCGGAGCAACTGTGGTTACACCAGCACGCGCAATAAAATCGCCCGCTTCATAAGCATGTGCTTGAGTGCCAACAACGCAGGCCGCAATGGCCGCAGCTAAAGTCAATGGTTTCAGGGTAGCTTTCATAATTACTCTCTCTTCCTCAACAGGGGCTTGTGGTTTTAAGGCCCGTTTATTTGTTGAGGCTATTGAACAATATTGCCTTGTCCAAAGACTTGATCCAGATTAACTAAAAACAGCTTTTCGCAAACTTCAGAAAAAAGACCGATTAAAAAGGTCTTACAAGCTTGCGCTGGATCAAGTCGAGAGTTTTTTGGTGAGAAGGTTCTTATTCCGCTTTAATGCCTGGCACTTGTGGCAACTGTGCAGGCGAACTGCTTTTATCCTCGTCGGGCACAAAACGCAATGCCAATGAATTAATACAGTAGCGCTTGCCGGTAGGTGCAGGGCCATCATTAAACACATGACCCAAATGCTCACCACATTTGCTGAGAATTTCAGTGCGCCTCATGCCCCAGCTGTAGTCGGTTTTCAGAACGATATTGTCTTTGTTGGCCTCCCAGAAACTTGGCCAACCGGTGCCGGAATCGTACTTATGCTCGGAACGGAAAACCGGTAACTGACAAGCCGCACTTACAAAAGTACCTTTTTTGCCCTTGCCCATTTTTTCATTGGTGAAGCGGCGCTCAGTATCACTCTCCCATAAAATTTTGTATTGCTCACGGGGCAAGATACGCTTCCAGACGGATTTTGGCACCTGGCTTAGATCTTCTCCACTGTCGATCATTTGCTGCAAGGAGGATTCCTTGCTTACCTTCTCAGCAGATTTCGCAGCGGACTGATCGCCGTTCGCGTTATTACAAGCCATCAGTGCACCCGCCATCAACGGTATCAGCACGGCAATAGATAATTGTTTCATGGTTAAGCCTCCCTATTTCGATAATACCAGCCTAACAAAAGGCCACGAGCGCGACTTTGCAAAAGGTGGACAAGAAGTTCACAAATGTATCGCAAACCACTCTGATTCTGGCGGCACTAGTTTAATCGACGATTGGTCAACGCTGGCAATGCCTGACGCACATCCAGTAAACGTTGCCTCTCAAGAGTACAAACCAAGTGTCCTTCGCCACGCTTCAGGCTCGCCAGCGTTTTTCCCCAGGGATCGATCACGCAGCTGTGCCCCCAGGTAGATCGACGCTTGCTGTGATCGCCGCCTTGAGCCGCACCGGCCAGGAAACACTGATTCTCCACGGCTCGGGCCTTTAACAGCAGATCCCAGTGGGCCTCACCCGTGGTATAGGTAAACGCTGCGGGCACCAGAACAAGTTCACAGCCCAAATCCACCAGCTGCCTGAAATACTCCGGAAAGCGCAAATCGTAACAAATCGCCAAGCCGATATTCCCCCAGGGGCTGGAAAAGCATTGCGGCTTGATCCCGGGCGCAAAGGTATCGGATTCCCGATATTGCCCCTGGGCATCATTCACCTGGGCATCAAATAAATGCACCTTGTCATAACGTCCCACCTCTAGCCCCTGTTCATCGTAAACAAAACAGGAGGCGTACACCCGTGACCGCTGCTCATCAAGTTCGGGCGCTCCCGTGTATGGGTTTGCTCCGGTACAGGGGATGGAGCCGCCAACCAGATACACACTGTAACGAGCGGCCATTGATGAGAGAAAACCGCGCAAGGGGCCACCTTTGGTCGCCTCAGCCTGCCCCGCAGCGAGCTGATCACCACCGCCGAAAATAGCGAACATTTCCGGTAGCATCACCAATTCGGCGCCCGCTTGTGCGCAGGCTTTAATCTGTTGTTCTGCGGCGGCCAAATTGTCATCCAGAGATTTGGCCGAGACCATCTGCACCAACCCAAGAGTCAGCTGTTGCCAGTTTTTCTGAGTCATATTTATTCCGGATCTTTTTCCGATTGGCGGTTTTCCTGAACATCCTCGGAACGTACAGAATCAGTTTCAGGCTCAGCGTTTTGACTATCGCTTGGCGGAGTTTCATCGTGTTGCAGTTCAACCTCTTCCGCCACTTTTTCCCCCGCATCTTTTGCGGCTTTGGAATCGAACAGGCGCTCGAAATTCATTTGCGGGTCCGCCCAGCTGCCAGTCATGGAATAACTGACACTGGCAACCTTATCAACCTGATTGGAAAACAACTTACTGGCCAGATAAACACCGGCGGCGGCTGGCCAGCTCACCAACAAACCGGTGGCCAATGCCACATTGTTACCTACGGGTAGAGTCGCCACCAGACTGGTATCCAGACTTTCATCTTCCCAATCAATCTTTCCGGCAAACTGCAAACGACTACTGGGGCCTTTCACGATAATCGGCTCTTGAATGAGCAACTCTTGTTGTTGAAAGTCGATATGCCCATGGACCGAATCAAACACCATGCCCTCTTTGTAGAGGTCCGTAAAATCCAGGCGCAGGCGACGAACCCAGGTATCGAAGTTCAATACGCTCAACAAACGCAGAACCGCATTACCACCGGCTCCGGCCGATTGAAAGAAGCGCCCCTTCTGTATATCCAGATCCAGGCTGCCCGCAATAACCGAAGAATCAAACTCCATTGGACTGCCGGGCCAATTCATTAACAACTGAAACTCAGCACTTTCGGATTCCAGAATACTGGGCATCTGCCATTGCTGACTTAAGGTGTTGATGTCTTTAAATTGAATACGCGCGAGTAATTCACTACGAGAAACATCACCGGCCAACCAATGCAAACTCGCTCCCGGATCGACTGCTGCGGTATTATCAGCACCTTCGGTCAGATCACCTGACACACGAATGTCACCAAGCTCACCAAAGATGCGATCAATCAGCAGCCCTTGCTCTTGGCCGGCTTGAATCTGAAAACGCCAGTTCCCCAGATCGCGGCTTCCGTAGGCCAACTTTTCAATATGTACCTGTGTATGGGGGAAATCACTGAAATCCCAATCCTGAGTGACTTTTTCTTCGACAAGCGCTTCGTTTGGAACTTCAGATTCGCCAGTTTCTTCAGAGGCTTCGATCTCAGGCAGATTTAGATACCTCAAGCGAACATCTACTGGGCGATTGCTTTCGAAGTATTCAATACTGCCCGCAACCATATCGCTGTTGGCATTTAACAAAATACCTTGCTGTGTTTGGCTGGCCTGCAGGGCGATATTCGGAATGGCAAACCCAGCCAGATGCAATTCATCCACATCAATATCCAGAGCAAAAGGCACCGATTCCTGTTTCGGCAATTGGCTTCGACCTTGTTCAGCGGAACGCAAACTGCCGTATTGGGCTCTCGCGGCCTGATAACTGTCAACGATACCCAGCCAGGGTTCCAGATCCAGCGAAGCTAAATGACCACTGATCACAGCTTGGCCCGCACGGGTATTCGGCGTATTGCCGTTCAGGCCCAATGCAAAGCTTTCGCCTTCAGCGTGCTGACGAACAATCAGGGCAATGTGCTCCGGTGGCTGCTCTACTGTTTTTTCCATAAGAGCTTCTTCTGCTTGTGTTTCTTCCGCCTCGTTTTTAGAAGAACTGAGCAATGGCGCTTGCAACGCGTACTGCAAAAACAGCTGTTCCTGCACCTCATCACCAACAGGCTTGTTGCCATGGATCGGAATTCGAATATGGGTCTCTCGAGATTGCTCGGCGGTCTTGCCGTAAGGCGCCGGCAATTCAATCGAAATGCCTTGCATATCCGTTTGCAAATTCAGTCGATTACTTTCCTGCTCGCCGGAACGCCTTAAATAGGTGCTGGGCAAATGCAAACGGCCTTTGACTTTTGTCGTCCCGTCAGCCAACAGCAAACCCGGTTCGTTCATCCATTGTGCCAAGGGCTCCATAGATAACTGCGTATCAAATTCAAGAACAGAAGAGCGAGCGCTGCTGCTCAGTTTGGCGAGAATGTTTTGCCCCCAAAGCTCCGCCTGCAAATTATTACCGTGTAAGCCACGCTTGATATCGTACTTCAACTTGGCATCAACGTTTTCAAAGTGCAATGCCACATCGGGAATATACAATTCCGCGTTGCGAAGATTGGCAGAAATATCGTATTGGGCGCCTTTGCTTTCTTCCAGAGACAAAGGAATTTTCAAATCCACATTACCATCAAGCTTGCCCATCAATTCCCAAAACTGAAAATCATCGGCCTGCTCTCTGGCAATCGGGCTGTTCAGTAGAAAGTCAAAGCCCTGCTGACCACTGCCCTTGAAATTCGCCACCACATTAATTCTATCGCCTTCAGCCTCTGGGTTATCTTCAAGATCGATCGCGATGTTATTCAGTTGCAATCCGAGGCTTTTCCCCTGTTCAGCTCGGGCCTGCAGGAAGCGATCATCCACTTCCAGTCTCGCGTCTACGTCGCGGACGCGTGGCCAGCCTTCCATATAATCCAGTGCAGCACCTTCCAAATCCAAGGCCAGTTGGGTGGTATAGGTTTGGGTCAGAGAAGCGGTCAAACCACCGCGATAAATAAAGGCTCCATTGCGCAGAGTGCCTTCACCTTTAGCCTCAGCCAGAAACTTTTTAAGTGAGTCAGGAACAACGGTGGGCAGGTATTTGGGGTAATTACTGATCTTTTCATTTTGCAAACCGATCAGCAGCGTTAAATCACTGGGCAAGGTATCGGCAAACCATGGCGTAAACAGGTTCATATAACCACGCACCAGGGTTTCGCCCTGCTGCATACTCAACATACCACTATTGACATAGATACTGTTGTTATCACGATCCAGTACCCACTGCACCTGACCGCGCATCGTTTCAAAACTCTGGGCGTCATCATAGACCGTGGTGTAGTGCATTGAAAAACCGTTTTGGGAATCGATATCCACGAAGCCACGCGTTGTACTGGTTTCCACAAAACCATCCACACCGCTCACCGCAGGAGCGCCCTGCCAGGCTCCAGCTGCAATCTGTTCCAGATTAGCTTGCAGCAGAAAATCCTTGGCGATGTCCTCACCCAAACGAATGTATAGATTATTAATGTGGCCACTGGGCTTCAGGCTGGCCAGAACCTCTTTCAGCTCACCTTCGGGCAACCATTCATGGGTTTCCGCCAGTTCATACCAGTAACCAATATCAATGCGAGGGCTGCGCAAGGCCAGTGGTGTATTCGCACCAAACTCCACCGAAATATCAACAGGCTTGGGAAGATCAAAATCGACAAATTTACCGTGGATGTTCTGCAGCGACAGCTGCCAATCGCCATCGCTGCTGCGCACACCGGAAACATCCATTTTTGCAACTTCCGGCAGCGGTAAATGTCCGCCATCCGCCTGTAAATGACCGCGCAGCTCCATGAAGCTGCCTGGCAATTTTACGGTCCAAAGCTTTCCGGTCAGGGCGACATCCTGCAACTGTTCGCGTTGCGGGAACTTCTCCCAGGCCTCACGGCGAAATTGCTCCGCCAGCTCAGAGATTTTGACGTGATTTAATTCAAGGTAGGAACTGGCCAGAAAGGTTTCCCGATCTCTAGGATCACCTTCACCTTCGAACACAAAATTCAACAACGGTCTGTCGCCACTGTTGAGCTGCGCTTTCAAACGGTGGAAACTCTGGGTGTTCTCCATCACCACTTCTGGCAACTGCCAGGTACTGGGTTCGCCATCCAGCGGGTAGAATTCCAGGTTTACTGCGGCCAACTCAACCCGACCGCGCAATAGCAGCAATTCCCAAGGGCTTAAGGTCTCAGTATCTTCACTTTTGTCACTGGGCAAGACTCCGCGCAAATACACTTGCCCGTCATTGTATTGCTGAAGTGCGACACTGAGCTCATCAATGCGAAAATCTGACCACGCCAAGCGCCAGTTAAACAGGGACAGCAAGAGATCGAATTGCGTATGGAGGGATTCGACTTCCAGAACCTGCTCACCACGCTTATTGCTCAGGCGCAGACCCTGAAGTTTGATTTCCGGGCGCAGGCCAATCCACTGCCCTTCGATGTTGGCGATAGCAACCTGCACCCCCAACTGTTTGCCAAGAAGATCAGCGATATCATCGCGATAGTCATTCGCCATCGGCAATAAGAAGCGTCCAGCTTGAACCAATAAGGCCAAACTGATGACGAGTGCCGCGCAAATACCCCAAAAGCGGCGGGCGAAACTACGGGTCCAGGATGTTTTCAAACTTTAAACCAAAATAATGTCGTACTGTTCCTGGTGATATATGGCTTCAACCTTGAACTTGATCGTTCGGCCAATAAATTCTTCCAGATCCGCTACATTGGACGATTCTTCGTCCAAAAGGCGATCAATCACCAATTGCGAAGCCAGCACCACAATTTCCTCCGTGTTGTAGGCTCGAACTTCGCGCAGAATTTCCCGGAAGATTTCATAACAAACCGTTTCGGGAGATTTTAACGTGCCACGCCCCTCACAGACCGGGCAGGCAACACATAAACTTTGCCCCAGGGATTCACGAGTGCGCTTGCGGGTCATTTCCACCAGCCCCAGCTCCGATACGCCGGTGAGACTGGTTTTGGTGTTGTCCCGCTCCAGCATTTTCTCCAGAGTACGTAACACCTGACGCTGGTGCTCGGAATCGTTCATATCGATAAAGTCGATAATAATAATGCCACCCAGATTACGCAGGCGCAGCTGCCTGGCAATGGCAGTAGCCGCTTCCAGATTGGTTTTAAAAATGGTTTCTTCGAGATTACGATGTCCCACAAAGGCGCCGGTATTGACGTCAATGGTGACCATGGCCTCGGTTTGCTCAATGATTAAATAACCACCGGATTTCAAGGCCACTTTTTCGCCAAGCGCGCGTTGAATTTCTTCTTCAACACTGTACAGGTCGAACAGCGGTCGTTCGCCAGGATAATGCTCAATTTTGTCATGAATTTCGGGCGCATAATCTTCAGCGAAGTCGCGCATCTTGCCATAGACTTCGCGGGAATCGATACGCAGTTTTTCCAAATCGGGTTTCACCAGATCGCGCAGTGTGCGCATAAACAGCGGCAAATCTTCGTGCACGGCGGCTGGCGCTTTGTGATTTTTGATTTTCTTGCTGAGATCCTGCCAGAGGCGATACAGGAAAATAATATCTGCCGCGATTTCTTCTTTATTCACACCTTCAGCAACGGTGCGGACAATAAATCCACCCTCTTCTTGCTCGCGAATATCCGCATCAACTTCCTGTACCAGATTTTTTAAACGCTCACGTTCAGCTTCGTCCTCGATACGGGTGGAAATTCCGGTGTGACGGGTAAACGGCATATACACCAGAAAGCGGGCAGAAACGGAAAGATGTGTTGTTAGGCGAGCGCCTTTGCTGCTGATCGGGTCTTTGGTGACTTGTACAATCAGCTCCTGCCCTTCGCGAACCAGCGAACGAATATCCGCGACTTCCGCACCGCGCTCTTCCATGCCCTCTTCATCCAGAGGGGCTATATCGGCCGCATGAATAAAACCGGCACGCTCCAAGCCAATATCGACAAACGCGGCCTGCATACCCGGCAATACCCGAACAACCTTACCTTTGTAGATATTGCCGACATAACCTTTAGCCTGGGTACGTTCAATATGCACTTCTTGTACGAAGCCATTTTCAACCAGAGCCACTCGGGTTTCTGTCGGCGATACATTGACCAGTAATTCTTCGCTCACACGTTTTCCTTATACATTAATTTCGAGTGCACTATCGTATTTGCTGACTCAGATCTCTCGCCTCAATCTGCGTTGAGCGGCTGCCAAAACGCCACTCCGGCATTTTGCAAAAGACTGGCTGTTTCACACAGCGGCAAGCCGACAACGTTGCTATAGCTACCTTCAATACTTTCCACAAAAACAGCTCCCAAGCCCTGAATGCCATAGGCACCCGCCTTGTCCCTGGGTTCACCACTGTCCCAGTAGCGTAAAATTTCCTGCTCGCTCAAGGCACGAAAGCGCACCTGGGTTTTGACCTCAATATAGTCACATTTATCCCCGGATAACACACAAACACCTGTTGCGACGGTATGGCCGCGAGCCGACATGCGTTGCAACATGGCCAGGGCATCGTCACGATCCCGGGGCTTGATCAGCACCTCGCCATCCAGATCACCAATAGTGTCAGCAGCAAGAATAACAGGGGATGAATTCTGTTGATCGGGATTTAAGGTGGACTGCACCGCGCGAGCCTTGGATTCCGCCATTCTGCGCAGATAAACCAAGGGAAGCTCCTTGGCCATTGGGCTTTCATCGATGTCCGCCGTTTGCACGCGGAATTCCACTCCAATCTGGCGCAACAATTCCGCCCGGCGTGGCGATTGAGACGCCAGAATTAAGGGTTTTGAGCTCATGGTAGTACGTCAGTCGCTTCTGTCAGCCTGGGCCCAGGGGCCAGTGTTAGTGGGTACCCCAGTATAACAGCCGGGCGAAAATTGCGCCTCGGCTAAACCCCCACTCGCAACACCCAACACAGCTTGTCCAAAGCATGACACAGGAGTGGCCAAAGTAATGCGGAAATCACAGCGGGCGCCCAGAAATAAGAAAACAGGGCCTCACGCCCCAACAGCATGGAAACCCAATACAGAAACAGCTCATGCATAAACACCAGCAGAAATACCCACATCAATTGCTGCAGAGTTCCATAGGTGCGCAAACGGTGTATCGTCAGCTGGGTAATATAGATCGTCACCACCAAAGCCAAAGCATGCTGGCCCCACAAGCTGCCCTGAACAATGTCCTGAACCAGACCGAGCAGGAAAGCCATACCGACACCCAGTAACTGGGGAAAGCGCAGCACCCAATAGATAGCCAACAAACACAGCAACTCGGGACGCAACCAGCGCCAGTCGATTGGTAGTGGGTACACCATCAAGACCAGTGCACAGAGGAAGCTAAAGCCAATAAACCAGCTGTTGCCGACTTTACCGCCTTCCATCTACGGGCGACCTTCATTGCGCTGACCGCTGAAGGCCAACAGCACATGGCGGCTTCGATTAAGCTGGGCTTTTGGACGGGCAATAACCGTAGCGAAAGCGCGCCCGGGGTCATGCAGAATAGAAACCACTTCTGCCACCGGATAACCCACTGGAAAACGTTGCCCCAAACCGGAACTGACCAGGAGATCGCCCACCTTCACGTCGATGGTATTGGAAACATGGCGTAATTTCAGTTCGTACAAATCACCAGTGCCTTCGGCAACGGCGCGCACACCATTACGATTAATCTGCACCGACAAGGCGTGACTGGCATCGGTAATCAACAACACGCGGCTGAAATAGGGATTCACCTCAATCACCTGCCCCATCAGCCCAAAGGCGTCCAATAAAGGCTGGCCAATAAATACACCATGCTCGCTGCCCTTATTAACCACCACTACCTGCTCGGTAGGGTCCGGGGAGACACCGATTAACTCAGCAATCAAGACGCGATCCTGCACCAACTCCGCCGAATTCATCAGCTGACGAAGACGAGCGTTGTCTGCCGCCAGGGTGGCGTACTGCTGCAATTTGCGCTGAAGAATCAGGCGCTCGCCTTTTAAGGAACGGTTTTCTTCCAACAGTTCTTCGCGGGAAACCAGGGAATCGTCCAGCCAGTTATTGAAGCGGTTAGGTAAATCGGTGATCCAATAGAACCCCAAGGCAAAGCCATCAAGCCTATCTTTAACGGGTTGCATGGAAGGACTGAAAAAGCGACTGGCGATAATGAGGGCGACGGCGATTAGCGCCAGCACAAATGCACGCAATGCCTTGGATGGGCCTTTATTAAATAGCGGTTTTATGGCCGTATTCCTATGCCGATAGCCCAAGCAAAAGTCGGGCGATAAACACAGGGCTCAGTCGAGCCCTAAATCAAAAAGCCCGACACGATGTCGGGCTCCGTATTCTAACTGTTTAGCTGGAGAGCAGATCGATATTGCGGCTGTCCATCAGCTCCATGGCCTTGCCACCACCGCGAGCTACGCAGGTCAGCGGATCTTCCGCTACGATAACAGGCAGGCCGGTTTCTTCGGCCAGCAAGCGATCCAGATCACGCAATAAGGCGCCACCACCGGTCAACACGATACCGCTCTCGGCGATATCCGAGGCCAGTTCCGGTGGAGATTGCTCCAGCGCGGATTTCACAGACTGCACAATACCGGCCAGGGTTTCCTGCAGTGCTTCCAGAATTTCATCGCTGTTCAGGGTGAAGCTGCGTGGCACACCTTCAGCCAGGTTTCGACCGCGAACGTCGATCTCGCGCACTTCGCTGCCGGCATAGGCACAGCCGACTTCCTGCTTGATGCGCTCGGCCGTCGCATCGCCGATCACACTGCCATAGTTGCGACGCACATAATTCACGATAGCTTCGTCGAAACGGTCACCACCCACTCGTACAGAATCGGAGTACACCACACCGTTCAGGGAGATAATCGCAATTTCGGTGGTACCCCCACCGATATCCACAACCATCGAACCGCTGGCTTCCTCCACTTTCAAGCCAGCACCAATCGCTGCCGCCATTGGCTCTTCTATCAGGCGAACTTCACGGGCACCCGCGCCGAGCGCCGATTCCCGGATAGCTCGCTTTTCAACTTCAGTAGACAGGCATGGCACACACACCAAAACCCTTGGGCTTGGCTGAAACCAGTTATTCTCATGAACTTTCTTGATGAAGTGCTGGAGCATTTTTTCCGTAACCTGGAAATCTGCAATCACACCATCTTTCAAAGGACGAATGGCGGTGATATTCCCAGGGGTACGTCCAAGCATACGCTTTGCTTCAACCCCGACAGCCTCCACTATCTTTTGCCCATTGTGCTGACGGATAGCCACTACTGAAGGCTCATCCAATACTATTCCCCGATCACGCACGTAGATGAGGGTATTCGCTGTTCCCAAATCGATGGATAAATCGTTTGAGAACATTCCGCGAAGGCCTTTTAACATGGGTTGTTTACACCTTTTATAGTCTTAAAATTCTTTGTTATCTGCAGATTGAGTCTGCCAGCACCCAGTAGTTCCCAAACTTGTTTCCAGACTGCCAAACAGCTCACACAGGCCCCTGAAACTCCGGGTGTTTTTGTATTCTTTCTGCGCGCACTCCTGGCGCTTCTCTGCGCACTTGAAACTGGCTAAAAAATGACTTTTTAGCGATGCCATCGGTGGCTACGGAACAGACCGCAATTTCCCCCTTCAAGCCAGGCCAGCCAAGCACTTAATCGGTGGTGATTTCCCCTGCCGATCATTGGCGAAGATAGACGACGCCCACAGTTGCCGCACTCTATCAATCGTCTGTGTTTAGGGCAAGAAACAATTGGCGGACAGGGGTTATTTCTCAGCAAGAAGCCGCAAATTGGGTATTTTTTCGCCCCCTTTGGCATCACATCACGACCGGGCAATTTGACGGCGGGAACTCCGCCAATATCGGCGTTATGATCGGCTTGCCACAAATTCCGCTTCGGGGCTCGGTAATTGCAGTTCAATCTGGCACAATAGGGGGTTTTGCGGGGCTGCCCTTGCCATAGCGCGGAACGGCCCCATAAAGCATATTCTTAGCCATGACACTGGAGTCCTTGCGTGGATCAATCAGACATCGCCAAACTGGCCAATCTCGCTCGTTTGGATATCAACGAAACAACGGCGGCCGAGGTAGCCGGGAGCATTAACGGCATCCTGGGCCTGGTCGACCAGCTGCAAAACGCCGACACCGACGGCATCGCCCCAATGGCTCACCCCCAGGACGCCCAGCAGCGCCTGCGTAAAGATGAAGTGAGTGAAGAGAACGTACGCGAGCAATTCCAGGCTATCGCTCCGGAAGCCGAGCAGGGTTTATACCTTGTTCCCAAGGTTATCGATTAATTAGCAGCCGCTTCTGACATTAGGATTCAATATGCATCAGTTGACCATTCGTGAATTGGCCAAAGGCCTGCGCGACAAGACTTTCAGCAGCGTCGAGCTGACCCAACACTATCTGGATCGCATCCAGCAACTCGACCCCGCCTACAACAGTTTTATTACGGTGACGGCCGAAGAGGCTCTGAACCAGGCAAAAGCCGCCGATGAGCGTATCGCCCAGGGTGATGACTCAGTGTTGTGTGGCATTCCCATGGCACACAAGGATATCTTCTGCACCGATGGCGTAAAAACCTCCTGCGGCTCCAAAATGCTGGATAATTTTGTGCCTCCGTACAACGCCACCGTCGTCGAAAATTTCAATCGCCTTGGCGCTGTTAGTCTGGGCAAAACCAATATGGATGAGTTCGCCATGGGCTCAACCAATGAGTCGAGCTTTTATGGCGCCGTGAAAAACCCATGGGATACCAGTCGCGTACCGGGTGGCTCTTCCGGTGGTTCTGCAGCCGCTGTTGCTGCACTGCTCACCCCGGCCGCAACGGCGACCGATACCGGCGGCTCAATTCGTCAGCCAGCTTCACTGTGTGGAGTAACCGGTTTGAAGCCCACTTACGGTCGAGTATCTCGCTGGGGCATGATCGCCTTTGCCTCCAGCCTGGACCAGGGTGGCCCGATTGCGCGCAACGCCGAAGACTGCGCGATCATGATGCAGGCCATGGCCAGCTTCGATAAAAAAGATTCCACCTGCATGGATCACCCCATCGAAGACTACAGCGCCCTGCTCGACAAACCCCTCGAAGGTCTGCGCATTGGTGTGCCTAAAGAATATTTCGGCGAAGGCCTGAATAGCGATGTCGCCAGTACCATTCAGGCAGCGATCAAACAGTTTGAAACCATGGGCGCCACCATTAAAGAGATCACACTGCCTCACAACTCACTGGCCGTACCGGCCTACTATGTGATTGCCCCCGCAGAGTGTTCCGCCAACCTGTCGCGTTTCGACGGTGTACGCTACGGCTACCGCTGTGAAAATCCCGCAGACCTGATGGACCTGTACAAACGCTCGCGCAGTGAAGGCTTTGGTGAAGAAGTAAAACGCCGCATTCTGGTGGGCACTTACGCTCTGTCCGCAGGTTATTACGACGCCTATTACAGCAAGGCCCAAAAAGTTCGCCGCCTGATCAAGCAGGACTTTATGAATGCGTTTGAAGAAGTGGATGTCATCATGGGGCCAACGGCCACCTCCACCGCTTTTGAACTGGGCAGTCTGAACACAGATCCGGTGTCCATGTACCTCGAAGACATTTACACCACAGCAACTAACCTGGCAGGTTTGCCAGGTATTTCAATTCCCTGCGGTTTTGTGAATGGTTTACCGGTTGGCTTGCAGGTTACGGCCAACTACTGGCGAGAAGGCCAATTGTTGAATCTGGCTCACCAGTATCAACAGCAAACTGATTTCCACCGCCAAACCGCCCCGAACGTGGCTTAAGGAGTTGACATAATGCAATGGGAAACCGTAATCGGCCTGGAAGTGCATGTGCAGCTGGCCACCCAAACCAAGATTTTTTCCGGCGCCAGCACCGCCTTTGGTGCCGAGCCCAACACCCAGGCCTGCGCCATTGATTTGGCTATGCCTGGCACCTTGCCAGTGGTGAATGAACAGGCTTATCGCTACGCGATTATGTTTGGCCTGGCCATTGATGCAGAGATTGGGAAACGCTCTTTCTTCGAGCGTAAAAATTATTTCTACCCGGATCTGCCCAAAGGCTATCAAACCACTCAACTGGAACAGCCGATTGTGGGCGCCGGTCAGGTGGAACTGAACCTCGGAGAAGGACGCACAAAAACCGTTCGTATCCACCACGCCCACCTGGAAGAAGATGCGGGCAAATCCCTGCACGAAGATTTCCACGGCATGAGTGGCATCGACCTTAACCGCGCAGGCACACCATTGATTGAAGTGGTCACCGAACCGGACATGCGCAATGCTGAAGAAGCCGTGGCTTTTGCTAAAAAGCTGCACTCCATTGTGACCTCTCTCGGCATCTGTGATGGTGAAATGTCCCAGGGTTCAATGCGCTTCGACGTGAACGTTTCTGTGCGCCCGAAAGGTGAAGAAAAGCTGGGTACCCGCACCGAAACCAAAAACCTCAACTCCTTCAAATTCATGGAAGAAGCCATTCTTCTGGAAGTTGAACGCCAGATTGATGTACTGGAAAACGGTGGTGACATTGTTCAGGAAACTCGCCTCTACAATGGCGATACCAAAGTGGCTCGCTCCATGCGTTCCAAGGAAGAAGCCAACGATTATCGCTACTTCCCCTGTCCGGATCTGCTGCCGGTTGAGCTGGATGACGACTACATTGATTCCATTCGCGCGGACATGCCGGAGCTTCCTGAAGCTCGCCGTGAACGTTTTAAGGAAGATTACCAGCTGTCCGATTACGACGCCGACATTCTGAGTGGCGATATGGCCATGGCCAACTATTTCGAAGCGGCCACCAAAGCCTGTAACGACGCGAAGCTGGTTGCCAACTGGGTTATGGGCGATCTTTCCAGCAAGCTTAACAACGACGAGCTAAGCATTGGCCAAAGCAAAGTCAATGCGGAACAACTGGCAGGCATCATCAGTCGCATTAAAGACGACAGCATCTCGAGCAAAATCGCCAAAGATGTGTTTGAAGCCATCTGGAACGGTGAAGGCGATAGTGCCGATGCGGTTATCGAAGCGAAAGGTTTGAAGCAGGTTTCCGACACCGGCGCCCTTGAACAAATGGCCGATGAGGTGATTGCCAACAGCCAGAAGCAGGTTGATAACTATCGCAATGCCGACCCGGACAAGCGCCCGAAAATGATGGGCTACTTTGTGGGTCAGATCATGAAAGCTTCAAAAGGCCAAGCCAACCCGAAAGCCATTAATGAGATTCTGCTGAAAAAGCTGAACGAGTTATTGTAAGACTCAAAAAACAACAAGCGCCGCAGCTTCCACAGTGCGGCCTAATGCACCTGGCCACGATATTAGCCGATACCCGTAAGCCGATATCCCTATCAAGAGAAATAGCATGAGTTTAAAAAAAGACAAACAGAAAGTACTGGGCGAAGTTTTTGACGAGGATCGCATCCGTACCTTTTTGGATTTCGAAGCCCCCGCCGGCGTTGATACCGATTTCTACCTGTTGGAAAAAGCCTATCGCGGCATGAAATCTGAAAACTTTGCGACCTTTCTGGACATGTTTGTCGCTGAAGGACGCAACGTTAATGCCCTCAATACGGATGGTGACAGTCTGCTGAAGCTGATTACTCAACACAAACAAAGTGACGAGTATATTGCCAGCCTGAAAGCCCATGGCGCCGCCTGAATCCCAAGCCCCGGTTTTCGCCGTCTAACAGGACACCAAGACCACAGGATTTAAGCTCTATGAATTCACCTGCACCAATGACCACCGGCAGTAACAATGTCCACAGTGGCGCGCACTACCTGCTGAATGGCGCGCGCCTGATGCTGCATCCCAAACTGCGGATATTTGTTCTGATCCCTATTCTGGTCAACATACTTATCTTTATGGTAACGACGGCTGCCCTGTTTGCGCAGTTTGCTGCGGCAACGGAGTGGCTGACCAGCTATCTGCCCGAGTGGTTGAGCTTTTTAGCGAATATTCTGGTCGGCATTGCGGTGGTGATGGTATTGCTGCTCTATGGCTACAGCTTCAGTCTGTTGACCAATATTATTGCAGCGCCGTTCTACGGCATCCTCGCCGAAAAAGTGGAAGAGCTTGTCACAGGAGAATCCATTCAGGGTGAGCCACTTTCCCAGATGATTCCCCGCACAATATGGCGAGAAATGGGCAAGCTGTGGTACTTCATCACGCGTGGACTGGCGGTTATGCTGTGCCTGCTGGCGCTGTCTTTTATCCCCCTGCTGAACCTGCTTGTACCGGTTCTGAGCTTTGCCTGGGCGATTTGGACCATTTCCGTGCAATATGTGGATTACCCGGCGGACAACCACAAAGTCGCCTTTAAAGATCTGCGCAGCCAACTTTGGGAAAACAAATACAGCACTTACGGTCTCGGTGGGCTGGGCACACTGGGAGCAATGATTCCCCTGCTGAACATCATTGTTTTACCCGCAGCCGTTTGCGGTGGCACTTTGTACTGGTTAAAAGAATTGCGTCAAAACCCCATGTCGGAGCTGCCGGATATCAGCAAGCTTTAACCATTACCCTGCAGTAGGTTAAAACACTCGCCTTAAAGACACGTATAAAAATACGTTCTTAAAAATGAAAGATCCGATGCTGTTTTCAGCAAGCGCTAGGAATAGATGTCGGGTCGATAACGCTCCATAAACGTATCCGGCTTATGGAGCGGCGCAAATCCAAACTTCTCGTACAGGCCATGGGCATTGGATGTCGCCAGAGTAAAACGTCGAACATCGGCAACCGAAGGATGATCCATCACGGCTTGCATTAGCTGCGTCGCAATTCCCTGCCCCTGATATTCTGGCCAAACAATAACATCCACCAAGTTTGCAAAGGTTGCACAATCCGTGATGATGCGACAAAAAGCGATCAGCTCTTCATCGTCATAAGCGGCAATACAAACGGAATGCTCAATCGATGTTTCAACGAGAGGTTTGGAAATCCCTTGTGCCCAGGTACTGTGGTCACACAGAAAGCGATGAATTTTATCGATATCCAATCGCTGTTTATCATCGCTGACTTCGATATTCACAGATCCAGGGCCTTAACTCTGAAAGATTTTCCCCGGATTCATAATATTATCTGGATCGAAGACTTTTTTAATGCCTTGCATCAAAGCCACATCGGCATCACTGCGGGTGTATTGAATGTAATCGCGCTTCACAAGGCCAACGCCATGCTCGGCGGAAATGGAGCCTTGATATCTCTCAACAATTTCAAATACCTGCTTATTCACTGCCTGGCATTTGCTGAAAAATTCTTCTTTCTCCATGCCCTCGGGCTTCAGGATATTTAAATGTAAATTGCCATCACCAATGTGGCCCCACCAAACCAGCGTAAAGTCCGGATAGGCCTGACTCACTACGGCATCGATGTCTTCCAGAAAACCCGGCACCTGTGAAGTGGTTACGGAAATATCATTTTTGTAGGGGGTGAATGGCGCACAACATTCACCAAGATTTTCTCTCAACGCCCAAAGGTTTTCCGCCTGGCTTTCGCTTTGAGAAATCACACCATCTACAACCCAGCCCTGCTCCATGCAGTATTCAAAAACTTCCATGGCGGTTTCAGCATCTTGCTCAGATTGATTTTCATATTCAATCAAAACATAAAACGGAGTTTCGGTTTCAAAGGGGCGTTGCAAACCGTGGGCCGTGGTTAACTTGCAGCCGGACTCGGAAAAGAACTCAAATGCTGTCAAAGGCATGCGATTCTGGAAAGCTCGCAGGATTTCCATAATGGCAGCCATTTCCGGCACACCCAATACCAATACCGAGAGATCCTTTGGGGGCTGAGTTAGACGCATGGTCGCTTCCACGATCAAGCCCAGAGTGCCTTCAGAACCCGCAAACAAATGACGTAAATCGTAACCCGTGTTGTTCTTTAGCAGGTTTTTATTCAGATCGATCAATTCACCTGTGCCGGTAACCACCTTCATACCAGCAACCCAATCCCGGGTCATGCCATACTTGATAACTTTGATACCACCAGCATTGGTCGCAATATTCCCTGCGATCTGACTCGAACCCGCCGACGCGAAATCCACGGGATAGTACAGGCACTGCTCTTCTGCAAAATCCTGTAACTGCTGGGTAATAACCCCCGGCTGGCAAACCACAGTACGATCCACCGGGTTAAAATCCGACATCTGGTTCATATAGTCGAAAGAAACCACGATCTCACCCTGACTGGCTACGGCACCACCACTCAAACCGGTACGTCCACCGGAAGGCACCAGAGCAATTTTTTCAGCTCGGGCAAATTTTACCAACTGCTGAACCTGCTCAACCGTTTTTGGAAAAACGATGGCCAAGGGGTTCACCTTATACAGTTTGGTCCAGTCACAGCCATGCCCCAGCAAGGATTCTTCATCAATTCGAACTTTATCGGGATCGATAAACTCACCCAGCTGTTTAGCGATCTGCTGGCGGCGCTCATCATTGGGTTCGGTAATAAAATCGCTGGCTACGTTGGACATAAAAGACTCACTGCTATGGTATTGCGCGGCTTACCCTATTTCTTGGGTTTAATGATCAACCGCTGGCTATTGGCGTTTCAATCGGCGAATGACCGTGCCGAAGGGCGGATATTCTCCCTTTCCAGGCGCCACAAGGCAAGTGCCAAAGCGCGGAAGCATCGACAGGCCAGGCGCCTCAGCCGACAGCTCACTCGCGTCTTGTACCGCGCCCCACACTGACGTCAAAAACATCCATTGTCACTCAAGCCTTCCTGTGACTTACATCACGACTGAGGTTGATGCTAAGGTAAACGTCAAACAACAAGAGCCATCGATACACGAAGGGCAAACCTGGCGGCAATGATCACCCCGGGCATTAGCAAAAATTGGCAACATAGACGAACAAAAACCCCAGCAAGCTTGCGGCTTTTAAGATGCGGTTCGCTGGCTCTGGTGGAGCTGATAAGCGGCCGGAGCCATCGGTCGAAATCCGCGCTGCAGCGAGCCCCGTGGCGTTTTTTGCCAATAAAAACATGCGATATTTCCTTGAATACCTGGCAAAAACCAGTAGAGTTTGTCGCCTAAAGAAAGTGACATCGCATTAATTTGAAGATCGTATGATACTTGCAGTGGCTAGCGCCGCTGACGTTGTACTAAATAATAAAATGGATTCTAAAGTGACCAGTTTATCGCCTTCATGCCTGCTGCGCCGAATCGGCGTCTATGCGGCAACCCCTATTCTTTGCTTGGGAATGAGCGTTCAAAGCTCTGCCGACCAGCTTCTTAACGGTATCGCAAGCTATAACAAACTGGGCAAAGAACGATTTTTGGCTGGCCTTTATTTGACAGGAACCAGCAATGATCCCTCTGCGATTCTGAATTCATCCGAACCACAGAAAATGGAAATGCGGGTGACTGCCAAGCGCTTGTCCTCTCGCAGCCTGACCAAGCTGTGGATCGAGAGCATGGCGATCAACAATCCGCCATCGGTGCTCACCGAGCAAGCCAATGCGATGGTGCAGTTTTCCAAATTGGTAAAACGTACCCTGCGCACGGGCGACCACCTGGTGATTCACCGCAAGGGAACCGGCACCACCGAAATCAGCTTGAACGGCATTAAACTGGGCGAGATTAACCAAGACGGTTTCTTTAAAACCCTGCTGAACAGCTGGTTGGGATCTGTGCCTTTCTCTAGTAGCTTTAAGTCCCAATTGTTGGTCAATGGTAATGTCGGCGAAGATTTAAATGCCCGTTTCGTAACCATCACACCGGATGCCGCTCGTACCGAACAACTCGCTCAGGTGATCAACCAGAGTCAGGAAAGCGCTGCACCGGCCCAGGCAGTAAGCACACAACAAACCAGTGCCGCCGTTCCTCAACAGCAATCTGCACCAGAGCCTGAGCAGCCCGAAGCCCGAGCCGCGGCCAGTGACATCGCGGCAAGCACACAAACTGAAGCGGTGATTGAACAACCTCTGATTGCCAAGCCCAATATTCAACTGGCCAGTGCTGAGCAACCCACCGAAGAAGCCCCGGAACCCGAGCCCGCCTCACCGGAGCAGCAGGAACAAGCAGCCATCATCAGCGCCGATGAACTGGACGAAGAGGAACTCGATGAAGGCGAAGACATTTCGGCCGAATTAACTGCTGAGGCACTGCTCAATCGTCAGCTGTATCACTCAAAACTGGTGAAGTGGGCTTACCAGCATGTGAAATACCCCAAGCGAGCTATTGTTCGTGAACAACAAGGTAGCGTGCAGCTTGAACTGGTTGTTGATCGCAACGGTGACGTACGCAACATTGAGATTCTGGAAGCTTCAAAATACGCCACATTAAACCGCGCATCACAAAGGGCTATTGAAGACGCCTCACCCTTCCCACCAATGCCGGAAACCATGTCGCAGGAAGAATTCCGCTTCACATTGCCAATTGTTTACCGCTTGCCAGATTAGACAAGCAACGCGCAAAACCAAACATTGTGATTTAATAGGGCCTGTTGTTTATCTCCAGGCCCTTTTTTCATGCTCAATTTTTTGCAACAGGACTTCGCACGCTTAGGAGTCGAATTTGCCCGCCCGGTAAAAGCCGCAGCACTTCGCGATGGCCGACTGCGCCATATTAACCGTCGACTTTCAAAAGAACTGGGCATGGATGCAATCGTCGAAAATCAATCGACATTGCAGGATATTGCCTCCGCTCATTGCCAGGGCCTAGCCATGAAATACTCAGGCCATCAGTTTGGTTCTTTTAATCCCCAACTCGGAGACGGTCGAGGCTTATTACTGGGCGAGTGGCGAGATCAAAACGGCGAGCTTTGGGATTGGCATTTAAAAGGCGCCGGGCAAACCCCCTTCTCACGTTTCGGCGATGGTCGTGCCGTCTGGCGCTCCAGCTTGCGCGAGCATCTGATTGGAGAAAGCCTCACCGCACTCGGCATCGCAAGCAGTCGCAGTCTTTGTCTGCTCAGCAGTACAGAAGAAGTCATGCGAGAAACACCGGAATACGCTGCCAGTATCATCCGGGTTGCCAAAAGTCACATTCGCTTTGGTTCCTTCGAAGAATTTTTTTACCAGCGAAAATATCAGCAATTAAGGGAATTGGCAGACTATTGCTTAGAGCGTTATTTGCCCCTTAAAGATCCAGGTGACTATCAAGCGCTGCTGGATATGGCGGTGACCAATACCGCCACTATGATTGCCGCCTGGCAGGTTTACGGTTTTAACCACGGCGTGATGAACACCGATAATATGTCCATTATTGGCGAGACTTTTGATTTTGGGCCCTACGCCTTTCTGGATGATTACGATCCGGAATTTATCTGCAACCATTCCGATACCCATGGCCGCTACCGTTTTTCCCAACAGCCTGCCATCGGCCTCTGGAACCTCAATGCCCTGGCTTACGCTTTGTCCACCTTGCTCGATCAAGATCAATTGAAAAACAGCCTCATGGGCTACCAGAAACAATTGGCCAGCGAATACCAAACGGGCCTGAATCGACGATTGGGAATTCAAGGCCTGGAAGAAAAAGACGTCTCCCTGAGTCAACGCTGGCTGAATATATTGGCCACCAATCAATTGGATTACACACTGAGCTTTCGGGCTCTGGCCGACTATCTTCGCGATGGCGAGTGGCAGGCTTCGTTCAACGCTTTGGCCGAGTCAGAAGACGCTCAAAACTGGCTCAGGGATTATCGTAGCCGCATTGACGGGCAATCCCCTGAAGAAATCGCCGATCGAATGGATGCCCGTAATCCCCTTTATCTGCCTCGCAGCCATCATTTGCAGTTGGTCATCGAGGCGTCCAGCCGAGGTGACGACTTACCTTTGGAGCGCCTGTTTGATTGCATCTCGTCCCCATTTGCAAAACAAGCAAACGATTTTGGATTTGATCTTGCTCCCCAGAGCGATGAAAAAGGCATTTGCCTGAGCTGTTCCAGTTAGTACCACTTAGCAACCCGCACCTCTGCAGGCCCCGCCTGTAGAGCAAAATTATTCTCCATTTCCCCTTAAGCTGCGGACAAATTGGCCGATAGAGCACCTATACGCTGCAATTCCTTTGATCAGACAGGTTTTTTGCACCTGTCTTTTCTGAAGACTGGACTACACTTAAACACGAGCTACCGTTTATGCCCAGCAATGCCAACACTACGTCACAGGTTACCGAAATGGATGTAAAAACTCAGATTTTGACGCCACTGCTCGAAACTCTGATTAAAGAGGAAAATATCGAGGTGCCCATGTTGCCCGAAGTGGCCAACAAGGCAGTTACCCTCGCCCAAGATCCTGAATCCGATGCCAATCAGATGGCCCAGCTGATTACCGGCGACCAATCTCTTGCCGCCCATGTCATGCGTATCGCCAACTCCGCAGCGTACACTCCCAGCGCGTCACTGGTTTCTCTGCAGCAGGCTATTGCCCGTTTGGGTATGGGCTTGATCAGTGAAATTGCCGTCGCTGCATCGATTGGTACAAAAATGTTTCATACCCCAGGGTATGAACAACATATTGCCTACATATGGAAACACGCTTTGGCTTCAGCCCTATGGGCCAAAGAAATTTCACGCACGTGTCGGCGCAATGTGGAAAGCAGTTTTTTATGCGGTTTACTGCATTCCATTGGCCGTCCGGTTGCCGTACAAACCATTTTGGATCTCAGCCAGAAAAAAGGTTTGGAAATTCAGGAAGCCGAAGTTTTCAAAGTAGAAGATCTCTACCATCAGAAAATTGCCATGCAGGTTCTCACAACCTGGGGCATGCCGGATCTGATTAAAGAAGTGGTGAATTATTATCACGATTATCATGCGGCACCAAATGCGACCGGGCAAATCGCCAACGCTCGAGCCGCCGCCGCTTTTGCAACTCATATGTTACGCCCGGAAGACATGACAAAAGGACAACTTGTCGAACTCGAAGTACTGGGCGATCTCAATTTATACGCCGATGAAATTGAAGACTTGCTGGAAAAAACAGATGCTGTGAAAGCCAGTGTGGAGGAGATGTCTCTATGAGTATGGCCTACGACTATGACATGCTGGTCGTCGGTAGTGGTCCAGCCGGACAAAAAGCAGCTGTTCAGGGTGCCAAGGCGGGCAAGCGTGTCGCCCTGGTGGAACGCGATAATTTATTCGGCGGTGCCTGTGTGCACCGCGGCACCATTCCGTCGAAAACTCTGCGTGAAAACGCTTTGCGCATCAGCCACATGAGGCAAAATGCCTCACTGGCTGATTTCAAGCTGACGGAAGATCTGGAAATGTCGGCCCTGATCACACGATTAAACGATGTGTTAGTGGCACACGACATGTACATGTCCCGACAAATTGATCGCAATGGAATTGAGCGCATCCAAGGTCGCGCCAGTTTTGTTGACAATGAAACCATACGCATCGACCGAGTTCAGGCCGAGCCCCTGACGGTTCGCTGCGAAACCGTTATTCTGGCAACGGGTTCCTACCCTCGCAATCCTCCGAATATGCCGATCGATCACGAGAACGTGCTCGACAGTGACTCAATTTTATCATTGCTGTATTTACCCAAAAGCCTGACCGTATTGGGCGGTGGTGTAATCGCCAGCGAGTACGCGTCAATTTTCCAGGCGCTGGGCGTGCAGGTCACTATGATTGACAAATACCCCAAACCTCTGGGTTTTCTCGATCAGGATTTGTGTGACACCTTTGTGGAAGTGTTTGAAGGCATGGGCGGCACTTGGCTGGGTGAACGGGAAGTGGAACACGTCAGTTGGGACGGCATATCTGAAGTCACCACCGAATGTAACGACGGCACCATTGTGCGCAGCCAAAAGTTACTTTGCGCAGCCGGTCGTATTGCCAATGTGAAAAATCTGAACATTGAAAACGCCGGCCTGAGTTTAAATGATCGTGGCTTGATTACTGTCGATGAAGATATGCGTACATCCGTACCTAATATTTTTGCCGCGGGTGACATTATTGGCCCACCATCATTGGCTTCATCATCTATGGAACAGGGTCGGCGTGCGGCCAGTCGAGCCATGGATGTCGAAGTCAGCAGCATGCACGACATGATTCCGTCCGGCATCTACGCCATTCCGGAATTATCTGCGGTAGGCTTGAATGAAGATCAAGCGATTAAAAAGTTTGGAGGTTCCGTCGTCGGTCGAGCCAATTTTGATGAAATCGCCCGTGGGCAGATTTCAGGCAATACCCAGGGTATGCTGAAACTTATTTGCGATGATAAAGGTGAAAAAATCGTCGGAACAATGATTGTCGGGGAAGGCGCCACCGAACTGGTTCATATCGGCATGATGGCCATTATGAATGAAATGAAGGTTGATGCCCTGGTCGATAGTATCTTTAACTTCCCAACGCTTGCCGAAGCGTATCGCGTTGCGGCACTGGATGCGATTTCCAGACGCTCATAAGCAGGCGATTTGTCGGGCGCACCGCCCCGAATCGCTTGTTGTTATTTTCTTGCCAGCTTCCCTCTGATGGTAAACACTTCGCCGTAATCGACAGCGCTTTCTACCTTGTACTGTTTGTCTTGCGAATTCGCGCAAGCATTTCCTCATTGAATGGGAAATCGCAATCCCGTCGATAAAATCACCGCTCTGTGTTTTACTTGAACACAATGATTCCTCTTAACCGGGAGTGAACACGGGAGATAACATATGCCAGCAAAGTGTACCGGCTTGTCCTGGCTGGGCGTAAAAACCGATAAATTTGAAGAGATGAAACGGTTTTACGGTGAGCATCTGGGCCTCGAACTTGTCAGCGAATCCGATGGTTTTGTGATGTTTCAGGCCGACAATGGCGATGCCTTCGAACTGTTTGATGCTGAACGCAATGAATACCCTCATTTTAGCTCCGCACCTGTCGCCGGCTTTCAAGTCGATGATATTGAGGCGGCCAAAAAAGAGCTTGAGAGTAATGGCATTGAATTTATCGGTGGGATTGGTGGCAGTAACGAACGAAGCCGATGGGCACATTTCAGAGGGCCCGACGGCAATATTTACGAATTAAAATGGCAAGCCTGATTCCACCTGAACAAAAGGATTAATCAATTTCGGACAAATAATTAAGAACCTTCGGCCACAACGCCTCTTCTGAACGCTTGTGGAACAAACCATTGTGCCCGATGTGAGACAAACCCTCTTGTGCTGGATCCAGCATATCCAAAGAAACCTTAGCCTTGGAATAAAACCCCGACAAATGACGGATGTTTATCTCGGGGGCCAATTCATCATCGCGAAAACCCAACGTCCACAAACGGCAACTAATATTTTCATAACCACTACGATCGAGTTTGAACATCGGGGCCAGTAAATAATCCGGTTCCCGCATCCACTCGGCCCAACGTTTAATAAAACGACTGGGCATACGAATGTTTCCCAGTCCCAAAGCGGCAATCGGGAAAGGATCTTTCAAAGCGCCCAACACCGGGATCAAAACATAGCTCAGAAAGAGAAGCTTCAAACGCTCACTACCTTCCCAACGCTTCCAGTAAGGCGCGGAAGCCGCAACCAACATCACCGAACGGAGTTTGCTTGCCGAGGGCGCCAAACCCAGTAATTGTCCGCCGATACTGTGCCCAATAAAATGCACGGACAGATTAAGATTCAAAGCCTGCTGAATCATCGCTTCGATATCCCGCTGCCCCCAATGCTCAATTGCAGCGTCTTTTGCCAAAGGTGCGTCCTGCTCACCAGTCCCTCGATAATCAAAGCTGAAGCAGTCATAGCCTTGCTGGCACAGATACACGGCCAGTCGGTGATAATATTGCCGGGATACGCCAAGCGCGCTGGCAAAAATAACAACCGCCTTAGACTCTGTACTGTGATAGTGGCTGTATTTTAAAAGGTAGCCGTCTGCACACCGCAGTGATTTATGCTCTACTCTGGGTTCCATATTGCCTGTCATGTGACGCCTTTATTTTTCCTGAACACCAACCTGAATACAAAAAAGGCGGCTAAAGTAGCCGCCTTTTTAAGAAGAAAAGCAAAGCCTTTCCTTTACTTACAATCGCTCAATGGCAATCGCCGTCGCTTCACCACCACCGATACACAGGCTGGCAACACCTTTGCTCTTACCGTAGGTTTCCAAAGCGGCCAGCAGGGTAACCACGATACGAGCACCGGATGTACCCAGCGGGTGACCCAGAGCCGTTGCGCCACCATGTACGTTTACTTTACCGTGATCCAGATCCAGCTCTTTCATGGCCGCCATTGCAACAACGGCAAACGCTTCGTTGATTTCAAACAGATCAACATCATCTTTGGACCAAGCGGCTTTTTCCAGAAGCTTCTTCATGGCACCAACCGGAGCCGTAGTGAACCACTCTGGCTCATGGGCATTTTGAGTGTGTGCACGAATCGCTGCCAGTGGCTTTAAGCCGCGCTTTTCAGCTTCAGACTGACGCATCAGTACCAGAGCTGCGGCACCATCGGAAATGGAGCTGGCATTAGCGGCAGTAACCGTGCCGTCTTTGGCAAAGGCCGGACGCAGAGTTGGAATCTTCTCGGGCTTGGCATTGCCTGGCTGCTCATCGATTTCCACAACCGTTTCGCTGCGACGGGTTTTTACGGTTACCGGGGTAATTTCGCGGGTGAACTTACCTTCGGCAATCGCGGCATTGGCACGACGCAGAGATTCAATGGCGTAAGCATCCTGTTCTTCACGGCTGAAGGTGTATTTGCCCGCACACGCTTCGGCAAACTCGCCCATCAGATTGCCCTGATACGCATCACGCAGGCCGTCCAGAAACATATGGTCTTTCACCTCACCGTCGCCCAAACGATAGCCTGAACGCGCCTGAGGCAAAATGTAAGGCGCATTACTCATGCTTTCCATGCCACCGGCGACTACGATATCGGCATCGCCCAATGCAATGGCATCGTGTGCCATCATCAGGGTTTTCATGCCGGAACCACACACCTTGTTCACGGTGGTACACGGTACATGGTTAGGAACACCAGCACCCAATGAAGCCTGGCGAGCAGGCGCCTGCCCCAGACCCGCGGGCAATACACAGCCCATCAAAACTTCGCTCACATCGGCCGCATCAACCTTGGCTTCCGCCAAAGCACCGGCGATGGCCTTTGCCCCCAAATCCGGGGCGCTCATAGCACTTAAAGAACCTTGCATGCCACCCATCGGGGTGCGTGACATACCTACAATTACTACTGGATCTGACATTGTTGACTCCAACTCTGTTAAGCACTGCCCCAGGTTTTGGCAATCTCGGCCAATGGGACAATGGCGGTGCATCCAAGGTGCGGGCTTTTGATTGTGGATGTTCTTGGCAGCCGGCTACCCTGGTTGACAGAATGGCCGCATAAGGGCCCCTAGTCCGTACTATGGACGATCTGGCGATCATTCAACCAGATCTGGCTTTACGTTAACGTAAAGCAGACCGGGATTATAACCAAGCCCAGCCCTTCACTCTACTGCCCATGGAGACATCTCAGGCATCAAAGCCCCGATAACGGGTGTTTTTTAAGCAATTTCAAATATTAACAAGAGACAATTTCATCTCATCAATGAGCGGTGCTAGACTGACACGCAATTTTCAAAAGGGCCTATTACCCTCGTCTAATAGGTACCGGGGCGGCTCAACCCGAAAGCCCCCATGACTTTTCGACCATTAATTAGGGACCTTATATGGATATCTCAACCATTATCTTTTTAGTTGTTATCGCTGGCCTGATTTTCTACGTCATCGGTATTTACAATAATCTGGTGAGCCTGAAAAACCGTTATGAAAACGGCTTTTCCCAAATCGAGGTTCAACTGAAGCGCCGCTACGATCTGATTCCCAATCTGGTGGAAACCGCCAAAGCCTACATGAAACACGAAAGTGAAACCCTGGAAGCCGTTATCAAAGCGCGTAACGAAGCCATGGGAGGCCTGCAGGCCGCTTCTGCCAATCCTGGCGATGTGGCAGCAATGGGCAATCTGGCGGGTGCTGAGGGTGCACTGAGTGGCGCTCTGGGCAAACTGAGCGTAGTAATGGAAGCCTATCCGGACCTGAAAGCCAACGAAAACATGATGCAGGTCTCTGAAGAGCTAACCAGCACCGAAAACAAAGTGGCTTTCGCACGTCAGGCCTTTAACGATGCCGTGACAGCCTACAACACCTATAAACAGACTTTCCCACCTGTGTTGCTGGCCGCCACCTTTGGTCACGGTCCCGATGCCAGTCTGTTGGAATTTGAGGACAGCGCTGAAATTCAGGCCGCTCCAAAAGTCTCCTTCTAATCGATCCGGGCCGCCATTCGCGGCCCGTCTTTGTCTGCCAAGTCAGACCTCCTAAGCCCAAGCCATTACCAACCACAATCAACACTGAAAAGCCTGACAATGAACTTTTTTGAGCATCAAGATCGAGCCCGCCGCAACACCAAAAAACTGGTGCTGTTATTGTTACTCGCCGTGCTGAGCCTGATCGCCATCACCATCGTCCTGGTTGTCTTTCTGCTGAACTACGGCAGATTGCAAACCGATGAGAGCATTGTTCAACACATGCTCAATACGGCAAACCTTGAGTTTATCGTAAGTGTCGGCCTGGGTGTTCTGGCCGTGGTCAGCCTGGGCAGTTTATACAAACTCAGCCAATTGAGTTCCGGCGGTAAAGTCGTCGCCGAAGCCATGGGCGGACGTTTGCTGAACATTCAAACCCGCGATGCCGACGAGCGCAAAATTCTCAATGTGGTCGAAGAAATGGCCATTGCTGGCGGTACCGCCGTGCCTCCGGTCTACCTCATTGACGACGACAGCATTAACGCTTTTGCTGCTGGCTATAAAGGCCAGGATGCCGTCATCGGCATCACTCGCGGCTGTATTCAATTGCTCAACCGGGAAGAACTGCAGGGCGTTATTGCGCACGAATTCAGCCATATCCTTCACGGCGATATGCGTTTGAATATTCGCCTGGTGGGCATTCTGCACGGCATCTTGCTGATCGGTATTGCCGGCTACTATTTAATGCGTACCGCAGCCTTTAGCGGCGGCAGTGATCGACGAAATAACGGCCTGCCCTTTCTGGCGCTGGGCCTCGGTTTAATGGTGATCGGTTACTCCGGCACCTTTTTTGGCAATCTGATCAAAGCCGCGGTAAGTCGCCAGAGGGAATACCTTGCCGATTCTTCGGCGGTGCAATACACCCGTAACCCGTTCGGCATTTCTGGCGCCCTTAAAAAGATTGCGGCTCACAGTCAGGGCTCACTGCTTCAAAATGAACACGCTCCGGAATTCAGCCATATGTTTTTTGGCCAGGGTGTAAAAATGGCCTTCGGCGGCATGATGGCCACTCACCCGCCTCTGGAAGATCGCATTCGTCGCGTTGAACCCAATTGGGATGGCAGTCTGCCGACTCTCGATTATGGTCGTAGTGTTGAAGAAGACTTTGATTCCAGCGACGATACTGAAGACAAACGCAAAGCCATGTTGGGTGCCGCGGTTGCGGTTGGCGCTGCCATCGGCCAGGGCGGTGGAAGCTCTTTAGGTGGAAGTTCTGTAGGTGCAGGCCCCGCTGGTAAAAGCTCCGCACATCAACAGACACAACAAACTCAATCCAGTATTGCCGGCGCCAGCGCTATGGATTGCATTGGTGTCCTGTCTGAGGAACATGTTGCCGAAGCTCAAAATACACTGGCGGAAATACCCGATTCCATTCGCGAAGCAGCCCATGAGCCTTTCTCCGCCCGTGCGTTGGTTTACGGTTTGTTGCTGGATGCTGACCCCAGTGTACAAGCAGCACAACTGCAACAGCTCAAAGAAAAAGCCCATCCGGCCAGTTTCAAAGCACTGGAAAAAATTCTCGAGGAACTGCCCCGCCTTGATCGCCACTTGCATCTACCGATTTTGGATCTGTGTTTACCGGCATTGAAGCAACAATCGCCCCAGCAATACCAGATTTTCAAACGCAATATGATCATTCTGATCCGCGCTGACAAGCACGTGGATATTTTTGAATGGGCACTGTATCGCATTGTCTGCCACGGCCTTGAGCCACAGCGCGACAGTCTCAGCCGTTACAAATTAAAGCAAACCCAGGGCGCTTGTCAGTTGTTGATCAGCGTTATGGCCCGTGCCGGACATGATGATGAACAAGAAGCCTTGCGTGCATACTCCGCCGCCGCCAAAGAGCTGGATATTCCCGCCGTAGGTCTTCTGCCCGAAGCACAGATTAACCTGCAGCTTTTGGACAAAGCTCTGGAACAATTGAACCTGTTACGTCCGCTGGACAAGCCGCGTTTACTGAAAGCCATGGCGGCCAGCATCAATCACGATGGTGAAGTCACCGCCACCGAAGCAGAATTGTTCCGCGCTATTGCCGACAGTCTGGATTGCCCGATTCCGCCACTATTGAAAGGACAAAAACTGGTTTAAGCTCTGCTGATAGCACAACGGTAAGCAGTGCAACCGTCAATTGATAACCACTTGGCGGAACCTCGGTATTAAGCGGACCTCGATAATAAAAAGGAGCACAGGGTGCCAAATTATATTCTCGCCATCGACCAGGGCACGACCTCTTCTCGTGCCATTGTGTTTGATATAAAAGGCCAACCGATTGCCACCGGGCAGGAAGAATTCACCCAGCACTATCCGAACAATGGCTGGGTTGAGCACGATGCCAACGACATCTGGCAAAGTACCCTGCGCAGCTGCCAACAGGCCATCAAAGACGCGAATATTGGCAGCGATGATCTTCTCGGCATCGGCATTACGAATCAACGCGAAACCACTATTCTATGGGATCGTGAAAGTGGCGAACCCATTGCCAATGCTATTGTCTGGCAAGACCGTCGCACCAGTGATTATTGCCAACAGTTACGTGCTCAGGGGCATGAGCAAAGTATCCAGGAAAAAACCGGTTTATTACTCGACCCCTATTTTTCCGCCAGTAAAATTCGCTGGCTGCTCGACAGCATTCCCGGTGCCCGCGCCAAAGCGGATGCAGGCCAACTCGCTTTCGGCACTGTAGACAGTTTTTTATTATGGAAGCTTACTGACGGCCAAGAACATTCTACCGATGCGACTAACGCTTCGCGCACCATGTTGTTTAATATTCACGAACAGTGCTGGGATAAGGACTTGTTGCAGCTGTTTGATATTCCCGAAAGTCTGCTGCCAGAAGTCAAAGACTGCGCCGCCGAATTCGGCCTCTGTAACCCCTCCCTATTTGGTAAAGAGATTCCCATTCTCGGCATCGCTGGCGACCAGCAAGCGGCTTTGATTGGCCAGGCGTGCTTTGAACCTGGCATGGCAAAAAGCACCTACGGCACCGGTTGTTTCTTTATGCTGAACACCGGTGAGCAGGCACTTGATTCCCACAATCGACTGCTCACAACCGTTGCCTACCGACTGAATGGCCAAGCTTATTATGCTCTGGAAGGGAGTATTTTTATTGCTGGCGCCGCCATTCAATGGTTACGCGATGGCCTGCACCTGATCAGCGATGCTGCAGAAACCGAAGCGCTGGCAAAGCAAACCGATAGCGATCACGGCGTGTATCTGGTGCCGGCTTTTACCGGTTTGGGCGCGCCCTACTGGGACCCGGAGGCTCGTGGTGCCTTGTTCGGTTTAACACGAGATACTGGTATCAAAGAATTGGTGACGGCGGGCCTGGAATCGGTTTGTTATCAAACCAAAGATCTGCAAAAAGCGATGGAGGCCGATGGACAAAGGCCCGTGAATTTGCGCGTTGACGGCGGCATGACCAAAAACAACTGGGTGCTGCAAAAACTGGCTGACATTCTCGGCGCAACCATTGATCGTCCGAGCTGTGTCGAAACCACAGCTCTGGGCGCGGCTTATCTGGTTGCCCTGCAAGGCGGCGTATTTTCATCAACGGATGACATCTGCCAGCTGTGGCAACTCGACCGGCGTTTTGATCCTCAGCTAAGCAAACATGAGCGCGACCGCCGCTATCAGGGCTGGCAGGACGCTGTTAATCGGGTGAGGAGTTCCTAGAGCATTTTCTATCACGACCTCCTGTTAGTAAAGCGAGCGCATATCTTTTTTCACCACACCGTCAATCACGATATGCGCCAGCTTGCCTTTCAAACCCTTCCCACTGGTGTGTTCGCTAAACGCTTTTGAAAAACTTTTGACCGTCGGCACTGTAAACAAGCCATTTTGCATGTCTTTTTGCAAAGCATTAAGCGCTTCACTGTTAATCATTGAGAACTGACAGTCTCGAAGAAGAATGCCGACTTTCGGGGGCTTATTCCCCACTCTCGTCATCTCCAGATATTCTGGATCGGTACTGAGCCGAGCTTTCCCCACAACCCGCATCAGGGAACAGGAACCCGGTAAAAACATCAGCAGCTCTACACGTTCATCCTGAAGAATGTTTCTCAAGCTGACCGCCACTTTGTTTCCTGGGCGCTCGGGAATAAATAAGTTGTTGGGCGCAACATTTTTGACAAACCCAGGCAAATCACCGCGAGGAGACAGCTCCACCTGCCCTCGGCTATTTCGGGTTTTAAGAAATAAATAGGCACTGTATTGCAGCATTGTTTCAACATTCACGTTTTGATATCGATGCTCTGTCGATTCAAGGTCAGCCCACAACTTTGCGCGAGCAGCGGCTCTGGCACAATGTAAATAAGCGCAGCGGATATCAATTCGTGCTCCTTCTTTCTCCAGGTGCATTTCTCCATTGACTCGCAAACCATGACCAATACCCGGCATCAGGAAATACAGACTCACACTCGATTCGGCCTGCTTCTCATTCGATACGATATCTTTTGAAGCTATATCCGCCGACAAGAAGAGCTGTTTCATATTCAGCAGGCTTAACGTATCAATCGAACAGAGCTTTATGGCTCGCTTATTGTCAGCACTGGCCAGGACATAAAGCCTGGAATGTTCGATAATTTCCAGACAAATATCATCCAGCTCCATTTGCAGACGCTTATTCATAATCGACGGCGGGCTTGCTATGATTTTTCTCAACTCAGTTTCACTGTTTACGGTATATTCCTCAAGCATCATTAACCTCGAATTGCATATCGTGACGGGAAAATCAGAGACTAGCTTGAGCACAGCACTTGCAACCATAACCATTGGTTGCAAAACCGTGGCTTTTCGTTTCAACACAGAGAGTGGTCAAAGCCTGAAAGTATTGCCATGAACAACGTAAACGAAACCAAAGAGATAAGACATAGCACCGCTGAACAGCCCTTACGAACCGTATCTGCCATTGCCGTGATTGATCTGGCTCAGGAGCTGCTCCAGCGCGGTTACCTGCAGGCGACACAATTGAACAATTTGAGTCAGGAATTTCAGAAACTTTATCAACACTGGCAATCGGGGCAATCGATACAGGAAGAGCGTCTCGATGAATCCTTAATGCGTGAACTCTGGCAACTGGCAGAACAACACCCTAAAAAAGACAGCGTTGGATTGCACATTGGCGCCAAAGTGAATCCGGAAGCCAAAGGGCTACTCGCAAACTGGTTGGCTCAATGCGACCGTTTAGACGATGCCTTCGAAGTATTCAGCCAGCATATTCACCTATTGAATCCAGCGGAGCACTGGCATAAAGAAATAAGCCATGATCAGGTAAAATTGAGCTTCTCTTTTCAGCAGGCAAATTATCCTGCCATAGCGGTTGATCGCAGCCTCGCAGCCCTGTTGGCTTGGGGAACATACTATTCAAAACAACCATTGAAACCTCTGAAGGTTCATCTGAAAAGAAGCCAACCTGAAAACATTGAGCCCTACCAACAGCATCTCTGCTCCCAACTGTTTTTTTCACAGGAAGAAGATGCCATCTACTTTCGCCCCGAGGATCTTCAACAGGGTATCGATACGGCCAACCCCTATTTAAAATCCCTGATTGAGGAACAGGCCGCAAAGATCGACAAGCACTGTCGATCTCGCTCCTGGAAGAATCAGGTTCAGAACTTGCTCAGTGACGATTTGGCGATGTTTGCCCATATTGAAATAGTGTGCAGAGAATTACAGCTCAGTCGATCCTCCCTGTATCGCAAGCTCAAACGTGAAGATTGCAGTTTTTCAAGCCTGCTAAAACAGGAACGCATTCGACGCCTACATGAATTTCTGAAGCGCCCCACATCGGCTGCCGAAATTGCTGAACAGCTGGGTTTTGAAGATATTGCCTCGTTTTATCGATTCAGGCGACAGCAGATGCCTGCCACTACCAACGCTACAGCCAAGTCCACAGCCAAGCCTACACTCAAGTCCAATCGAACCTGAACCCGCACACCGCGCTGAACAACGGGCATAAAAAAGGGCGGTTAAAACCGCCCTTTAATATTCTCTATTCTCTGTTCTGGCTAACTCAGCTAATCGACGTATACCGGGCCGATTCCCAGTCCCCAGATAATCACAGAGCCAACGCGCACCATGACCAACATCACCAGCCCAACGGTGACCACTGAAGAGGCGTACATGAAGGCACGCTCTTTATCGATATTCATCAAAATAGGAATACCTTCATAGACAAGGTAGACCGCGTAGGCGCCCGCCAGGATGTGCACCACAGAGTAGATGACAGGGTCCGGGTACAGGCCAACGATGCCCGCCAGGAATACCGGAGTGGTGATGTAAACAGCGAGGGCTGTACCCTCATAGTGGCGGCGCTCAGCCTCATCGGCCACGCCATAGGTTTTTGACATCCAGTTAATGAATTCGCCCAGTACAAATACACCTGCCAGCATCGCGACATAGGTCAGAACACATAACCAGAGTGCACTTTCCATCGTGAGCTTAACGGCATCCCCATCGCCAATGCTCCAACCAACTTGCGTAACTCCATAAAACATCGACACACATGGGATTAATGCCAGTATCGGCACGTGACTGAGAAATACCTGTGCAAATGAGTGACGTTCATTACGAATGGCTTTCCATTCGCTATCCGGGTGAAGCAGGATTCCAAGAGTATGTTCCAAAATGGCCATACAGCACTCCTTAATCATTCTATTATTCTTGTAGGGCTCGATTAAGAGTATCAAAGACTTCTGGCCATCATACAAATAGGGATTTGAAATTAAAAACCGATCCAATATTATATTTTATTATTATGAGTATAGATTTCATGAATGATCTATAACTAATATGTGGGGGATTTCACTTGCACCCCCTCAGGAAATTGGATTGAATAAAACCATCAAAATTAACCACATGAGTCGTAGTTCTTCTGGGTATCTGAAGACTGGAACTTGGGTCTAGTAAAGGGCATAACTATGCAAGATATTTTCAGTGATAACTCAAAAACCATTGGCAACACCCCTCTGGTACGTCTGAATCGCATTACCGACAAGGAAGTGTATGTAAAACTCGAGTCCAGAAACCCGGCTTTCTCCGTGAAATGCCGAATCGGTGCCAATATGATCTGGACCGCCGAAGAAAATGGCGTCCTGAAGCCGAATATGACCGTTGTAGAGCCCACCAGTGGCAATACCGGTATCGCACTGGCCTTTGTTTGTGCCGCACGAGGCTACCCGCTCACCCTGACCATGCCGGACACCATGAGCCTGGAACGCCGTAAGCTGATTAAGGCTCTCGGCGCCAATCTGGTCTTAACCCCGGGCGCCAAAGGCATGAAGGGCGCCATCGAAAAAGCCGAGGAGATTTGCCAGGCTGATCCTGCCAACACCTGGATGCCACAGCAATTTGAAAACCCGGCCAACCCGCAGATTCACGAGAAAACCACAGGCCCGGAAATCTGGAAAGACACCTACGGTAAGGTGGATGTTATCTGTGCTGGTGTGGGCACCGGCGGCACCATCACCGGCATTAGCCGCTATATCAAAAATACCGCAGGCAAGGCCATTACCAGTGTTGCGGTCGAGCCTGAAAGCTCTCCAATCATCAGCCAGACCCTGGCCGGCGAAGACCCTACACCTTCACCACATAAAATCCAGGGCATCGGTGCCGGTTTTATTCCCGGAAACCTGGACCTGTCAATGATTGACGAGGTTGAAACCGTCAGTAACGAAGAAGCGATGACCAATGCTCATCGCTTGATGAAAGAAGAAGGGATTCTGGCCGGTATTTCCTGTGGTGCTGCACTCACCGCCGCCCTGCGTCAGGCGGAAAAACCGGAAAATGCCGGCAAAGTCATCGTTGCTATTTTGCCCGATTCCGGCGAGCGCTATTTGTCTAGTCCACTGTTTGATGGCGAGTTTGCCGAGCAAGAACTCGAACAATAATCAACCAGCTCCCGGTGTAAATCCGGGAGCCTTTCTCCCCCCGAAAAATCCCGAAAAAACCTCCACTGTTGGCCGTACGTCAGAAAGCCCTCCCCGATACCCCTGCATCTGCACAACAAGCATGGTTCAACTGTGCTGAATGCTGAATTTTGTGCTATAGAATCTGTTGATTAGGCCGACATATAAGAACCAGCTGTTAACTCAGATATTCGACGTTGCCATGGAAGGTGCCGTAACAAAATCAGGCTACAGGGAGGGGTGTATCAATAGAGAACAACAATGAAGAAAATTCTAATTATCGAAGACAGCAACACCGTCATGAAAGTGCTGCGTTACTTCGTAAATTTAGAATCCGATTTTATCGGCTTATACGCTCAGAGTTATAGCGAAGCCATCGAAATCGTCGAGCGCGAAAGTGAACAGATTTTCGCCGCACTGGTCGATCTGCATTTGCCCGATGCTGAAGACGGCGAAGTCGTCGACTACACCTTAAGCAAGAAAATTCCTACCATCGTTCTGACCTCCAGCTTTGATGAAGAACGCCGCAAGCATTTGTTCAGCAAAGGCATCATCGATTACGTCACCAAAGAAGGTCAGTTTTCCTACCGTTACGCCATCGGCTTGCTTAACCGCATTTGGCGCAACCAGCAGGTTAAGGTTCTGGTTGCCGAAGATTCCACCACCTCCCGGCGGTACATCAGCGATCTGTTGCGCCTTTATCTGTTTCAGGTGTACACCGCTGTGGACGGTCAGGATGCCATCGATATTCTGATGCAGCAAAACGACATCAAAATGCTGATCACCGATTACCATATGCCCAATATGGACGGTGTAACCCTGGTGAGGAACCTGCGCAATAAATACGAGAAATCGGATTTGGTCATCATTGGCCTATCCGGCCAGGGCGAAGAAGCTCTGTCGGCCAAGTTTATTAAAAACGGAGCCAACGATTTCTTACATAAGCCCTTTAATCGTGAAGAGTTCCAGTGCCGGGTAATGCACAACATCGAAGCGATGGAACATCTTGAGCAAGCCCGTAATGTCGCCAATCGTGACTTTCTGACCGGCGCCTATAATCGCCGCTACTTCTTCACCAATGCCAGCTGTGTGCACAAGCAAGCCAAGACCGAAAGTTCACCGTTAGCGGTCGCGGTTCTCGATATCGACTTTTTCAAAAAGATCAATGACAACTACGGTCATGATGTCGGCGACGGCGTTCTCAAGTTCTTCTCAAAAGCGCTCAACGATGCACTGGAACGCTTTCTGGTCGCCCGTGCGGGCGGAGAAGAATTTTTTGTTTTGATGCCAGGTCTTAGCAATCAACAAGCCTGTACCTTAATGGACAAAGTTCGTGAGCTGATTTCCAAAAGCCCGATTGAAATTGGTCAGAATACCCTGACCATCAGCTTCAGCACTGGCATATCCAACCTCTATATGGACAGCATTGACGCGCAATTAAAAGTTGCCGACCAAGCCCTTTATCGCGCCAAAGAATCCGGTCGTAACTGCGTGGTGGGCGACGTGATTGAACATGAAGAAATGGTGGCAGACGGCTGATAAACGCGGACGCGCCAGCCTACTGACACAGTTTGTCAGCGCCCCAAAGCTAGAATCCATTCCAGGCTATACGCCCTTTCCTCATTCACCTTATGGATTCAAAGCTCTGGAGGCAACATGCAAAATTCTGTGATCGAATTAGTGACATTTCGTTGCAAAGACGGCGTCAGTCAAGACGCTATGACCAAGACAGCCAATGCAATGGAAGCGTTTTTACATTCCCAAAACGGCTTTATCTATCGCTCGTTAAGTCGCGACGAAGATGATGTCTGGCATGATATTATCTATTGGCAAACTCAGGAAGCCGCCAAACAGGCCGGTGAAAATTTTATGCGCGATGCGCAATGTCAGGATATGATGGCCCACATCGATCCCAAGAGCGTGCGCATGAGGCATATGCAGGCATGCAGTGAAATTATATCCTGCGAAAGCTGAAAATTCGCAGCCCCATTGAGTAAGACCTGCCAAGCAGCATGCCCTTAACCTTAAGCCACGATCTATGAATAAAGCCGAGCGCCTTTTAAAACTTCTGACCTTATTGCAAAGCCGGCGGCGCGCCATCACCGCCGCCCAAATGGCCGATAAACTGAACGTCTCCGAACGCACTATTTATCGTGACATACAGGCACTTGAGCTTTCCGGCGTCCCCATCAGTGGTGAAGCCGGCGTAGGTTATATGTTGCAGGCGGGCAGTACCCTGGCACCGCTTATGTTTAATGAATCGGAACTGGAAGCATTGATCCTCGGCGTACGCATGGTACAAGCCTGGGGCGATCAGGGGCTGGCCGATTCAGCAGATCAGGCTCTGGACAAAATTCGTGCGATCCTGCCCGACCGTCAACACTACCTGCACAGCATTGCCGAGGAAACCCTGATTGTCCCCGACCTGGAAAGAGACCAAAGCACTCGCCACAGCCAGGAGCTTCGCCGGGCCATTAAACAGCAGGAAAAAATCACCATTGATTACCAGGACGAGAAACAACAAAGCAGCCAGCGCACAATCTGGCCTCTGGGGCTGGTTTACTGGGGCAAGGTGTGGACATTAGTCAGCTGGTGCGAACTGCGCGCTGATTACCGCAGCTTTCGCATCGATAGAATTCAAGGTTTGGAGAACAGCGGTGAAACCTTTGAGACCAGCGATGAAATCAGCCTGAAACATTATCTGGCGCCCTATCGCTGCTCATAAACCAAAAGGGCAGCCCATTGGCTGCCCAATCCTACGTCGCCCCCATAAGCCATCTATTGGAGCGCACCATAGACAAGCTCACCTGAAATCACCGTCGCGATCGGCTTCACCTTATGAATATCGCTTGCCTTCATAGTAAAAATATCAGCACCCAGAACAATAAAATCTGCAAGTTTTCCGGGACGCAGACTGCCCAATTCCTGATCTCGATTCAATTGTTTTGCACCGTTAATGGTGTAAGCGTCAACAGCGCTTGCCAGATTTAAGCCGGAGTCAGCGGGTGCTTTTACAGACCCAAGACCGTCTGAGTATTCCTTTCGAGTCATACTCATCTCCAGGCCAATAAAGGGGTTCGCCCGCTCCACTTCACCACCAGAGATAACATCGCTGGATAAAGTGACATTCGCACCGGCTTTGACAAAATAGTCCGTCGCCATATGTTCCTGATAGCGCTCATGCCCCACATTGTGTTCCGCCGCAGAAACATGGTCGTCTGCAGAAAACCAATGGGGGGTGAAGTTCGCGGTAACCTCAAGAGATTGAAAGCGGGGAATGTCTTCCGGTTTTACGTATTCCAAATGTGCCAGGGTTACGGAAATATCAAGAGGTTTACCCAGCTTTTGCTCAATCGCTTCTTTTGCATCCAGAGCAACCGTCACCGCTCGATCACCCACAGCGTGGATGTGAAGATCAATGCCTTCTTTCTCCAGTTCCGCCATAAAATCAGCCAGACGATCACGCTCGAAAATAACATCACCGCGATCACCCGAGCCATCTTCATAGGGCTTGGACAATGCTGCAGTCTTCACTTCAAGTACACCGTCGTAATGAATCTTGATACTGTTAAAGCGCAATTTATCACTGCCGTACTTACGGCGAAGCTCCAGCAGTTCTGACACGGCATTGGCCAGTTGAACTTCGGAATAAATATGGTAACTCGCTTCATAGCGAAGCGGCAGCAATCCCTCTTTATCCAAATCGGCAAGTACCGAGTAGACTTCATTGTGAAAGGACAGATTGCCTGCATCCCATAGAGTTGTCACACCATGCTCGACCAGGAAGTTAAGAAACTGCCGCAATTTCTCACGCAGCTCCTCCTCACTGGGCAGCATGCTGTCGCCGATGTAAGGAATCAATGCGAACTCTTTCACCCAACCGGTCAACTCGCCATGTTCATCTTTTACAAAATAGGAAACCGGGCTCAGATTTTCCGTGTGTTTATCCACCCCCACCAAATCCAGGAAAGCTGAATTCACCCAAACACTGTGCCCTGAACTGTCGAATAATATAATCGGCCGCCAACTGGATACCGCGTCCAGATCCGCTTTGTGGGGTCCATCCGGGAGAAATGGTTTTACATCCCACTCACCCGAATCAACCACATACTGCCACCAGTTGTTACGGATGTAATTGTTCAGCCAAGCCACGATATCGTGCTTGCCTCCAGCCGGCATGGGCTCCCCATCTGTATCGTCATAAGACAATATTGACACCAAACCCGGATGGGTATGGGAATCAATAATACCAGGCATCAATAAACGCCCTTGCAAATCAAACTTGAGACTTTCTTGATCGGAAAACTTGCCTTGGGCTTGCTCATTACTGCCCACAAAAATTATCTGCTCTCCTTTCGTCACCATAGCCTCAGCCCAGGGTTGCTCTGGATTGGCGGTATAGATTTTGGCATTGCTGTAAATCGCTAAACCGGGACCGTTGTTTGTTGAGGGATGCTCAGCCTCACTGCATGAAAACAAAAGGCCCGTAAAAGACAACCACAAAAGATAAACATAACGCTTCATAGAAAACCTTTATTAAATTCGACCCAGCGAGCGCAACCCCAACCACGGCAGAACGCTGACTAAATCATCGTTATTAAAATCTTGAAAAGGAGGCAGAAGAGCTACGCTATGACCTTTCGGAGTTTTATTGGTGTTATTTTAACCCCAAAAGGTGAGCTTTGGCTCATCTTTTCAGGAACGATAGGCAACATGAATGACAATGTCAATAGGTGAGTTAGAACTCACCTATTGCATAAAAATGGGAAAGTCAGCATTCGAGGTGGGGCTCTATAACCGCCAAGAGGGCGCGTTCCAACCATTGATAAATCAGCTCGGGTTTGCAATTGCCTTCTGACATCAGGTTCCAGTAAACGCCGTATAGCTCATAGCTGAAATAGCCCAGCTGCAGGAGTTCTTCGATACCCAGATTAACCCCCAGGCGACGATAAATATTGGCCATAATGGTTGCCAGCTTACGGGCGTGCTGACGATCCATCTCCTGTAGCTCGGGGTAAAGCTTCATGGCCTTATCCAGCTCAAGCTCATAAGCCGGACGGTCATCGTTATTCCAGAGATCGGTCATCTCCCTGGCAATACTGCTCAAGACTTCGACTGGGCTTTTACCATTACTTTCATCGCTGTCATAACGGCTAAGCTCCTGCCTTGTCTCAGTCAGCCAGCGGCTATAGAGCTCATAGATAATCGCTTGCTTGTTAGGAAAGTAACGATACAGGGAACCCACCGACATCTCGGCCTGTTTGGCCACATAATTGGTGGTCAGTTTTTCCAGGCCATCCTCTACCAGTATTCGGCGAACCACCGCCAGAATATGCTCAACCTTGGCTCGGGCTCGTTCCTGACTGGGCTCCCGGCGTGGGTTCAAGGTCCGATTGTTGTCTTTATTTTTCAAAAATAGCCTTCCTTTCCATAACAGCAGCACAGTCTACCACGAGCCAGAGGCCATATATAAACCCCCGAAAGATGAGCAAAAGCTTGCTTTTTGGAAACCTTGGCGGCAATATCAAAAACCGAGCTTTAGCTCAACATTTAACAATAACGATGATTACCGCCCTCGTGGAGACACCATGACCTTAAAACACACAGCCATAGCATTGGCCATTGGCCTTACCGGCCAACTGGCTATCCATCCAAATTCCGCCAACGCGCAAACCGCCGCACTCGAAGAAGTGATTGTTACCGCTCAAAAACGCGATCAAAGCTTGCAGGATGTCCCCATTGCTGTCAGCGCCCTCAGCTCAGATTACATCCAGCAAACCGGAGCGGTATCCCTGTCCGACATCAGCAAGAACAGTCCTGGTCTGCGCATTAGTGATACACAATCAGAATCCATATCGATCAGCCTGCGAGGCATTGGTTCGAATGATTTTGGCTACAGCAGTGATGAGAGTATTCCGGTTTATCTGGACGGTGTTTACATGGGAGAAGGTGCTGCGATTATTGGGGATCTGATGGATATTGCCCAAATAGAAATTCTGAAAGGCCCCCAGGGAACCCTGTTTGGTCGGAACGCTGTCGGTGGTGCGGTAAACGTGACCAGCAGCCGCCCCACTGATGAACCGGAAGCCGCCTTGCACAGCGGCTTTGGCAATTATGATTTGCGAACCGTAAAGGGAATGCTCAATCTTCCCTTGCTGGAAGATACTCTGGTGCTACGCATCAATGCCAGCAAGCGCGACCGCGATGGTTGGCAAAGGAATGTTACCACTGGAAAACGCGATGGCTTTGAACAGGATCGCTGGAACAGTCGAGCAAAACTGTTATGGACACCTTCGGATAATCTGGAAGTCGAACTGAGCAGCGATTGGCAACGACAACAAGATCACAGCGGTTACAGTAATTTGATATTTACTCTGTTCCCAAGTGCCCTGTTCGCGCCCGAGTCTCTTGATATCACCAGCAAAGCGGCCGCTGCGGGCGATGCCTATTTTGACCTTGAAGGCAATCTCGATGGCCCCGAAGGGGAGCCCGTAGATCACCGTTTACATCGAAAAATTCGTGGTAATGCACTCAAAGTGGTGTGGGACCTCTCTGATGAACTGACTCTCACTTCAATCAGTTCCTATCGCGAAATCAAATCCCGAATTGCAGAAGATTCCGATGGCAGCGAATATCAGGTTTTTAATGTACGAAGCTTTTTAGACAATGAAGAATACAGCCAGGAACTTCGCCTTAACGGCTCAAGTGAAAAGCTTGATTGGTTTGTTGGACTGAGTGCTTATCGTGAGGATGTCGATGGCTCCGTAATCGATTCCTTTGGCGCCATTGTCGGCGGCCCGTTTACAGAACACAGCCGGGTTACCGCAAAAACCGAAAGCTATGCCTTATTCGGTGATGCAATTTGGAGGCTTAATGACAGCAGCAACATTACCTTCGGAGCACGTTATTCCTATGATGCCAAAAGCCAGGATATAAAAAATACAGATATCGGTTTTATTTTCCCAAGCCCCGAACAATTTATTGGAGCAAATGGACAGGTTAATACTGCGCTGGCAAGTTCGCATCAAAGCTGGAACGATCTTTCCCTTCGCCTGGTTGCCGATCATCGCCTGGACGAAAACACTATGGTATTCGCAGGTATCAGCCAAGGCTATAAATCTGGAGGTTTTAACAGTTTCCCCACCGTGGATTTAAGCGGTTCCACTTTGATTCCAGGGACCGCCATTCCCGCCGTTCCCTTTGGTTCAACAGCGCCCTTTGATGAAGAAAAAATCATTAACTATGAAGCCGGGATTAAGTCCACCTTACTGGATCAACGTCTGCGCCTGAACGCTTCGGTATTTTATTACGACTTCACCGATTTGCAGTTTTTAATCAACGATGCCGTTAGCGTTATTGCTCGTAATGCTGGTAAAGCCAATGGTAAGGGTATTGATTTGGAATCCAGCTACCTGTTGAACGACGCGCTTACAATCAGCGCCAATCTGAGCTGGCTGGATGCAGAGTATGGCGAAGATGTACGTAACACCGATGGCTCTTTAATCGTGCGTAAAGGTCAGGAGTTGGCTGAAAGTCCAGGCTTCTCGGGCACTATCAGTCTGGATTACCGTTTGGCTCTGGCCTCTGCCGGTGATCTTCGCGCCCATCTGAACTACAGCTATATTGGCGAACGTACCCACAGCAGCGAGAGCCTATCCGACATCTATCGAGAAAAAGCGTATGGTTTGCTGAGCGCACGCCTGTCCTTTACGTCGTCCAACCAGAAATGGGAAGTAGCCGCCTGGGGCAAGAACTTAAACGATAAAACCTTTATTGAATGCTTCTGTGGTTTATCCGATGAGTTTGGTTTTATACCCGCTCGCCGGGGCGAACCCCGCAGCTATGGTCTGGAAGTGAATTACTACCACTAAAACCGTTTATTATTCATCTCCTGTTGTCTTCGCGCCTTCGGGCGCTTTTTTACAAGAGATGGATATACCTTAGCTCACTCTCCCGATTGATCGTGCTCTATTGAATCTTGTCGATAACGGATATACATCAACGTTATACACATCACCAATACCGCAATGCAAAATACGGTAAACACCAGCATTGCAGGCTGGTCGACGGTTCGTTCGCTTTGCCAGGAAACACGGCGCCAGAATGGATGCAGAGAAAAACCATGGGCAGTAATCAAAGTAATGGCACTGAAAATCATTAAAGGGATTTCCTGCAGGCGTTTGAAAAACTCCGGCAAAAAACCAATCACGGTATAGAGGAACCACAGGGGAATATACAACTGAGCATACCAGCGGCCGGAGAAAACATAACTGGCTACCGTCGCAAGAAACAGTAATACCACCGTTAGAAAACGGGATTCCACAAAATCACTATAGCCGGGACCACCCGGCTGTATGTGTCCGCCGTAGCGTTTAATTTGCCAAGCCATAATTCCCTATAGCACCTCTTCCTATTCCGGTCCTTCATACCATATACCGTAGCGATCCCCTTGCCAACTCAACAGCTGGAACAGGTAGGCCGTTGTCAGCATGATTAAGCCACCCACCAGGGCTGCTTCACTCCAAAGGCCGAGCAAGCAAAACACAAAGCCTGTGATATGTGCCAACCACTGTATTCGCAAGGCGGTATCCCGCCGTGGGCGAGCCTGCAGAAAGTTAAACACAAACCATATTTTTAAAAACAGAGGGAGTTGCTGCCATTGTTCAGATTGTCGATTCATATGAAAAGTCTCCTGTTGCAAATCATCGATGCTCAATTCCAATGCAGCCGCCAAACACTTTCGGGATTCCAAGCTGGCCTGCTGGCCACTTTCGATACGCTGGATGGTTCGTACACTCAAACCGGATATCTCCGCCAGCTGTTCCTGGGTGAGATGCCGACTGAGGCGTATTTCTTTAAGAATCATGTGTTGAGTCCTTACTGCATGGATGAAGCCCGATTATGCCCGGCCAGCCCGTTTTTCGGACACGACAAACAGCCGCCAAGCCCCTGACAAGGCAATTTACCCTATGGTGCCAGCTCACTTGCCATTTTTCACAAGCTGAAATACTGTATATAAATACAGTATTTTGACTGATTGACTCGTGACACCACATAGCTTCATGCATGGGAAGCTATGGGATTTCACAGTCTTATGGCTTCACGGAATGCCGTCATATAAGAAGTTCGTATGGAGTTTCATCGAAAACACCACGGTAAGCAGTACAGTGAACAGCAAACATTCATCACCACAATTACAGTCCCCCCTGCTCCAGGAGCTGCGGCGCCAGCGGCAAATCTGGCGAGCCAGCGAGCAGGTGCCAGATCCATCAAGCAGCGCCCAGGAGCTGGAACCCTGCCAATACGCCGAGCTGGATCATGCCCTGGGCGGGGGCTTGCCCAAACAGGGCCTGTTGTTGATCAACAGCAATTTTGCCCTGGGCGAGCTGCGCCTGCTGCAACATTATTTGCGCAAGCGTTTGCAGGATCGCCTACTGGCGATGATCGCGCCTCCCCATGATCTCAGCAGCGATGCCCTGATCGCCATGGGCCTGAATGTAGAACAATTGCTGTTGATCACCCAGACCCAACGGGATGAAAGCCTGTGGAGCGCCGAGCAATGCCTGCAAAGCGGCCGCTGTGCGCTGGTCTTGCTATGGGAAGAAGCGCTCACTAACGATCGCAAAGGGCAAGCGCGAGCCTCGCGGGCCTTAACCATGGCCGAATCCAAACGCCTTAAGTTAGCCGCTGAAGCAGGCTCCAGCACCATGATCGTGTTTCGCAAACCTGCCAGCCCGAATCTGGCCGCCGACATTAATATGGAGCTGGAAGCCAAGCCGCGAGGTTTGTGCATTCATATCCCCAAACGTCAGCGTGGCTGGCCATTGCGTGATATTTCTGTGGATTTCAGCCGGGACTGGCCTGAACTCTGTGTGCCTAAACGCCCGCAAAATGTTATCCCGCTACAGGCTTACCAAAAGCAGGCTCGATAATGCGTTGGCTTTACCTGCATTTTTATCAACTGCAACTCGACCATCTTTACCAGGAAGAAGCCTCCGACACGTCAGTCGATCATCAAAGACGCGCCACCATTATTGTCGATGGCCAGGGTAATGAAGTGTGCCAGGCCTGCCCTTCAGCACGGCAACAGGGTATACGTCTGGGCATGGGTTTGGCCGCAGCGATTGCCATGCAGTCCAAATTGCAGGTGCTGGATTACCGTCCATTGCTGGAGCAGGAATTGCTGCAACATGTGGCGGAATTGCTCTACCCGGTAAGTGCCAGCCTGGTGTTGCAAACGCCTCAGGGGCTGCTGCTGGAAATTCAAAGTATGTTGCGTTATCACCGGGGGCTGGACAATTATTGGCAACAAATTCAACAACAGCTGAAACCCCTGAACTATTTTTATGCCAACGCTCATTCTCCCTGGGCCGCTCAACTCCTGGCTTGTAACGGCTACCAGCAGCTGTTTCAAGACACTCCCGAGGGGCAACAAAAACTGAAGCAAAGCCTCGCACAGATTCCCTGCAGCCGCTTGCCTCTGAAAAAGAGCAATCTCGATCGCCTGGAAAGCTTGGGCATACACCACGTCGACCGTTTGCTGAAACTGCCCCTGCAGGAAATCAGCCGGCGCTTTGACGAGGAACTGCTGCTCTACCTCGGGCGCTTGAATAATGAGCTGAGTACGCCCTTAGCTTATTACCAACCTCGTGAAATATTTGAGCGGCAATTGCAGTTGTTCTATGAAATTTATGACAGCGACACATTGATCAAACCGATCAGCCCTTTGTTAGAGCAGCTGCAACAGTTTTTACAACAACGGGACTTGCAGGCCCGCCAGGTGGATATTCATTTGCAATTGCGTGACTCCGAGAATATCACCCTGACACTACGGGCAAGTCGCGGAGAAGAAAAAGCCAAACGCTGGCAGGCCTTATTGCAGCTTCGCCTGGAACGCTTGCAATTACCCGCACCGGTCGAAGCCATTCGCATTTTCTGCGAGCAGCATCAACGTCGAGGTCAGGAGCACGCCGAATTGTTTAGCCCGCATCAAGGGCAATTATCTCGGGAACAACTGCTCGATAGTTTGCAGGCTCGTCTGGGCAAACAACGCATTCAGTTTTTGCAAACAGCGAACAGCCACATCCCCGAACACAGTAATCATCTTTCTTCCCAAGAGGACAAGGACCAACTAACGCTTCCCCCACCCGACGGTTTAAGACCCAGCTTTTTACTGCCTGTCCCACAACAGCTCAAAGACGAAGTTCTGTTATTTTATGGCCCGGAACGCATTCAAAACCCGGGCTGGGAAGATGACAAGGCTGTCGAACGGGACTACTTTATTGCCCGAGACCAACAAGGGCGTTGGTTATGGTTGTTTAAAACCCCGGCGAAACACTGGTTTGTACACGGATATTTCGCCTGAGGATTAAGCCATGACGTATGCCGAATTGATGTGCCAATCCAATTTCAGTTTTCTGGAAGGCGCCTCCCACCCGGAGGAGCTGGTACGCCGTGCCGCCTTTTTAAATTACGAAGCGATTGCCATTACGGATGAATGCTCACTGGCTGGTGTTGTGCGTGCTCACCATTGTATTCAACAGGAAAAACTCAAACTGAATTTGATCATTGGCAGTTTTTTTCGTTATCAGGAAGAACTGGAGTTCGTGCTGCTGTGTCCCAATCAAGCGGCATACAGTGAACTGTGTCGCTTGATCACCCATGCCCGCCGACGCGCCGGTAAAGGCGAATACCAATTGGACCCCTGGGATTTGCGCAGCCTGCAACATTGCTTTGTGCTATGGCTGCCTCTACCGGTCAATCACAAACGCCATAACACGCTCGATCGTCAACACGAAAAATACAATCAACATTGGGGCAAGTGGCTGAAACAAACCCAGGGGGAACGCTTGTGGCTGGCCTATCGTCGTCGCTTACTGGGCGGCGAGCATCATATTCTGACTTATTGGAATGATCTTTCAGAGGAACTGGGTATTCATCGTTGTGCCTGTGGCGGGGCATTGATGCACAGCCCGGAACGGCAAGCCCTGCAACATATTGTGAGTGCTATCAAAGTGGGCGAACCCGTTGCCGACCTGGGTCGTCGTTTGAGCAGCAACCGGGAAGCCTGTCTGCGTTCCGTCGACAAACTGCACCAATTATTTCCCGCAAGCGATCTGATGAACAGCTTGAGCATTGCCAGGCGCTGCCAGTTTTCACTCCGCAAACTGAAGTACCAGAACCCCAGCGAACTGGTGCCAAAAGGGTTGAGCGCGATTACTTATCTGCGTCAGTTGGTGCAGGCAGGCTGCGAGAAACGCTTTCCCGAAGGCACCCCAAAAGATATTCAAAGCATTATTGAAAAAGAACTGTGTCTGATCGAAGAACAAGCTTATGAATATTTTTTTCTGACCATTTACGATATTGTTCAGTTCGCCCAAAAGCAGAAAATTCTCTATCAAGGTCGCGGCTCGGCGGCCAACTCGATTGTCTGTTATTGCCTGGAGATCACCGCCGTTAATCCGGCCAAAATTTCGGTACTGTTCGAACGCTTTATATCCAAAGAACGCGATGAACCACCGGATATCGATGTTGACTTTGAAAGCCAGCGTCGTGAAGAAGTCATTCAATATATCTACAGCAAGTACGGCCGTGAGCGGGCAGCCCTTGCGGCCACAGTGATCACCTATCGTTTAAAAAGTGCCTTGCGAGAAGTGGGTAAAGCTTTGGGCTTTGCCGAAAGTCGTATGGATTATTTTATTAAAAACATCAATCGTCGTGACGGTACGCCCTGGCCGGAACAGCTTCAGGATCTGGGTCTGGATCTGCACAGTAAACGCAGCCAGCAACTGATGAAGTACGTCGAGGAATTACGCGGCTTTCCCCGCCATTTGTCCCAGCATGTAGGCGGATTTGTCATTGCCGCCGGCCCACTGCATCACCTGGTTCCAGTGGAAAACGCCGCCATGGATGAGCGCACAGTGATTCAGTGGGATAAAGACGATCTGGAATCGCTGGGCTTACTGAAAGTGGATGTTCTGTCTTTGGGCATGCTGAGTGCTATCCGGCGCAGCTTTGATCTTATTGAACAGCGCTATCAACATCGTTACAGCATTGCAGAAATTGGGCAGATGCAGGAAGACCCCCAGGTTTATGAGCTGATTCAACGGGCCGATACCGTCGGGGTTTTTCAGATTGAATCCCGCGCACAAATGAGCATGCTGCCGCGTTTAAAACCCCGTTGCTATTATGATCTGGTGGTGCAAATTGCCATTGTTCGCCCGGGGCCGATTCAGGGAGACATGGTGCACCCCTATCTGAAACGCCGAAACGGTGAAGAAGAAGCCGACTATCCTTCTGAAGCCCTGCGCTCGGTTCTGGAACGCACCTACGGCGTACCCATTTTTCAGGAGCAAGTGATTCAGGTTGCCATGGTTGCGGCCGGTTTTAGTGGTGGCGAAGCCGATCAATTGCGGCGAGCCATGGCCAGCTGGAAAAAAACCGGGCAGCTCCACGGTTTTCGGCAAAAGTTGATCGACGGTATGAACGAACGAGGTTACGACAGCGAATACGCCGAACGTATTTTTCAACAAATTCTGGGGTTTGGTGAATACGGTTTTCCGGAGTCACACTCTGCCAGTTTTGCCATTCTGGCCTACACCTCGGCCTGGTTGAAATATTACTTTCCCGCTGAATTCTGCTGCGCCCTGCTGAATAGCCAACCTATGGGGTTTTACAGCCCAGCTCAATTAATTCAGGATGCTCGCCGTCATGGCGTTAAAGTGTTGCCCGTGTGTGTACAAGTTTCTCATTGGGAGCACAGCATGGAAGGTGATGCATTGCGCTTGGGCTTAAAGCAGGTGAAAGGATTAAATCAGGAAGCGGCCGCGCGCATTGAACAGTACAGGCCCAACTGCATGCAGGACTTGCAGAAACTTTCTTTGAACCGACATGCCATAGAAGCCCTCGCCAGTGCCAATGCCCTGCGCAACTTCAGCAAGCATCGTTTTCAGGCGCGCTGGGATAATGCTATTGGTCATACTGAAGACAGTCTGGTGGCCGAAGTTAACGAGCATCATCAGCTAAACTTCCAACCCAGTGCCGAGGAAAATCTTCTGGAAGATTATCGCAGCATGGGGCTAAGCCTGGAGCAACACCCAATTACTCTGTTACGCCAACGTGGCTTTTTTCAGAATTACCCCAATGCACAAAGCCTGAGCAATTGCCGCAATGGACAAATTGTACAAACCATTGGTCTGGTGACCAGCCGACAAAGCCCAGGAACCGCTTCAGGAGTAACCTTTGTCACATTGGAAGATGAGTTCGGGCAAATGAATATTATTGTTTGGGCTGCCACTGCCCGCGCACAAAAGAAACCGTTTCTACAGGCGAAAATTCTTGAAGTAAAAGGAATTGTAGAACAGGCGGCCGGGGTTACTCATATTGTTGCCGGCAAACTGCTTGACCATACCGATCTACTCGGTCGGCTCCGCAGCAAATCCCGGGATTTTCATTAAAGAATTAGTAGTCCGTACAAAACCGACGTTCCAGTGCCAGCACAGACATGCAACTTATTTTGGCAAAGCCGCTGTTAAACAAACCTGTTCGACCAACTCGTCCAAAGAATAGTTACCATCCAAATGAAACCAATGACCGGTTTCGGCAAGCGCACCACGAAGGAAATGACGCAGGAAAAAAGGCTCCACTTTAATCAAGCCCTGGGCTTTCGCCTCGGCATAGACATTGCGATGAAAACTTTCGTATTCATCACGCAGCTTCAGTACTTCTTTTTGGCTGGTCTCAGAAAGATAACGCCACTCGGATGACAACAAGGTAAAACCAACGCCGGTAAAGCCGTGAATCGCCTCTAACTCACAACGCACCAGAGCCCGAAACTTTTTCACCACATCCTGCTCACCTTCGACGGCTTTATGCATACGTGCCAACGCCAGAGAAATGGCTTCGCTCATCACCGCCAGTAAAATACTCTCTTTATTAGGAAAGTGATGGAAGATACTGCCAGAAAGGATACCAACCTCAGCTGCGATATCACGTACAGTGGTACGAGCAAATCCTTTTTGTTTAAACAGGCTGGCTGAGGCCGCCAGTAAACGCCCTTTCGCGGACTCCGGGTCAGTAATCACCCCGTCGGCTACGAGAACAGGAACTTCAGGCAATTGATTCAAGGCACCGTGCACAATAATAAGCCCCACCTTTGCTAGGTATTACAGTTTATTTATAAGATCTCTTTAAGACCTCTGGTTAGCAGTCCAGCGCCGGGGCAATGCTATCTGGTGTGCTTTCCCGGCTTGCTCCTGCTCACTTCAATTTTTCTTTGTAACGACTCAAATCGGGAATGGTGACCCGAAATGCGAAAGCAGCACATTATAAAGGCAAGCCAGTCGCCGGAAAGAGCCAAAGCCCTGGCAGTCGATGGATTGGCCAATTAACCCGCACCAGCTGCCCAGAGCGACAAAAGCCCCGGATTCATCACTTTTGTCATTAAAATTTCAAGCCATCTTATTGACAACCAAGCGCCTGCTTGGTTAATGTTGCCATTATCAACACCAAGCGCTTGCTTGGCAAGCAAAAACTTAAGTAAGTGACCACTTCCAAACAAAGACAATAGCGGGAGCCAACCATGTCTAATAAGGCCGTAATTACCTGTTCTCTCACCGGTGTATTAACCGACCCCAAACAGCATCCAGTGCCAGTGACCATCAAAGAGATGGCCGACTCAGCCCGCGACGCATACAACGCCGGCGCCAGCTGTATGCATGTCCACTTCCGCAAGCAGGAAGAAGGCCAGGGTCATATGCCCAGCTGGGAGCCCGAGGTGGCCTGTGCGATCTCCGACGCTATCCGCGAAGCCTGTCCCGATGTCATTCTGAACTTCTCCACGGGTGTACCAGGCCGTAAACAGGAAGGCCCAATGGCCTGTCTGCGTGCAGGCAAACCCGAAATTGCTGCCATGAACTCCGGCAGCTTGAACTACCTGAAAACCCGCTCCAACGGCACCTGGGCATGGCCACCGATGTTGTTTGATAACCCGGTAGAGAAAATCCAGGAAATGCTGGACTGTATGGCCGAGAGCGGTACCCGCCCTGAATTTGAGTGCTTTGACGTAGGTATCGTCCGTTCGGTCAATATGTTCCAGGACGTGGGCATGGTGGAGAAAGCCCACTATAACTTCGTCATGGGTGTCGCCTCAGGTATGCCTTGTGATCCGGATCTGCTGGAACTGCTGGTGAAATACATGAAGCCGGGCTCCCAGTGGCAAACCACGTTGATTGGTCGCCAGGAAATCTGGGATACCCATCGCAAAACCGCCGAACTGGGTGGCAACCTGCGTACCGGTGTTGAAGATACTTTCTACCTTCCCGATGGCAGCAAGACCACTGGCAACGGGCAATTGATTGAAGCCCTGGCCAATATCGCCCGCGAAGCCGGCCGTGAAGTTGCCAGCCCGCAAGAAGCTCGCGAGCTATTCCTCTAAGCATTGCCAGTCAGCATCGATATTCCGGAGTAGGAACTGAATATGAGCTATCAATCCACATTAGCGGCCGGCAGTTTTGCCGGCAAAACCATTGTTGTCACCGGCGGTGGCAGTGGCATTGGCCGCTGCACAGCCCATGAGCTTTCCAGTTTGGGCGCCAAAGTTGTGCTGCTGGGGCGTTCAATAGACAAGCTGGAAAATACCGCCGCTGAAATCAAAGCCGATGGTGGACAAGTCGAATGTCACAGCATTGATATTCGCGACGAAGAGAAAGTCACCGAAGTCATTGCCGACATTCTCAAAAACAATGAGCGCATTCATGGCTTGGTCAACAATGCCGGCGGTCAATTTCCTTCACCATTGGAAGCGATCAGCCAAAAAGGCTTTGAAACCGTGGTTCGCTCCAACCTCGTGGGTGGATTTCTGATGGCCCGTGAGCTTTACAAGCAGCACTTCCAGGAACACGGCGGCAACATCGTCAACATCACCGCGGACAACCTCAATGGTATGCCCGGTATGGGGCACTCCGGGGCGGCTCGCGCCGGCATGGAGAATTTCACCAAGACCGCTGCCTGGGAATGGGGGCGTTATGGTGTACGTGTCAATGCGGTGGCACCTGGCTGGGTGGCCTCTTCCGGTTTCGATACCTACCCGGACTGGATGAAAGAAAGCATTCGCAATCTGAAAAATCACGTACCTTTAGGCCGCATTGCCAGCGAGGCGGAAATTGCTTCCGTGCTGTGTTTCCTGCTCAGCGAAGGCGCGAACTTTATTTCAGGGCAAATTCTTCGTGTTGACGGTGCTGCCAGCATGGGTTCTGCACCCGCCCTATTTCCACTGCCACCCGGCAAAGTGGAAAACACCGATACCTATAACGGTTTTCACCGTGCTGAATTGCCAGACGTACTGAAAAACTAGGCCAGCATACGGACCCGGATTTAGAGAACAAACTTATGCCTATTATTGAATCCCAGATCGATCCTCATTCCGAGGAATTCGCACAGAACCAGGAAGCCATGCAGGCGGCCATGGATGTGGTGCGTGAAATCGAAGACAAGGTTTATCAAACCGAACTGTCGAAAAAAGAACGTTACGCCAAGCGTAAAATGATTCTGCCCCGTGAACGACTGGCGAAATTACTGGACCCCGGCGCACCTTATTTGGAGCTGTCCTCACTGGCCGGCTACAAAATGTATGACGACAAAGACGGCACCGGTGCCGGTGCGGGTTCTATTTGTGGCATTGGATACGTGTCCGGCGTACGCTGCCTGGTTCGCGTGGATAATTTCGCGGTAAAAGGCGGCACCATCACCCCAATCGGTTTGGAAAAAGCTCTGCGCATGCAGCAGATTGCCTTTGAAAATAAGCTGCCCAGTGTAACGCTCGCTCAAAGTGGTGGCGCCAACCTGACCTATGCCGCCGACACCTTTGCCCACGGCGGGCGAGGCTTTGCCAATCAGGCTCGTAAATCGGCTGCCGGTATTCCACAGGTAACGGTAGTACACGGTAGCGCCACAGCAGGCGGTGCCTATCAGCCAGGCCTATCCGATTACACCATTATGGTGCGCAATCAGGCCACCATGTATCTCGCCGGCCCACCACTACTGAAAGCCGCGACCGGTGAAGTCGCCACCGATGAAGAACTGGGCGGCGCTGAAATGCATACAGGCATTCCAGGCACGGGCGAATACCTCGCCGAAGACGACGCCGATGGTATTCGCATCGCTCGCGAAGTCATGGCCACCCTGCCCTGGAACCAACAACTGCCGGTAAGTCATAAACCAGATTTCAAAGAACCATTACACAGCCCCGATGAACTGCTGGGTGTTGTACCTGCCGATTCCAAAAAACCTTACGATGTTCGCGAAATTATTGCGCGTCTGTCGGATGGTTCTGAATTCCTGGACTTTAAAGTGGAATACGATCAGCAAACCGTCTGCGGCCATATGTGGATTGAAGGTCAAACGGTTGGTGTTATCGGTAACAACGGCCCTATCACCGCAAACGGCGCAACCAAAGCCGCACAATTTATTCAGTTGTGTGAGCAGAGCAACATCCCTATTTTGTTCCTGCACAACACCACCGGTTTTATGGTCGGCACGGAATCTGAACAGGCCGGTATTATTAAACACGGCTCCAAACTCATTCAGGCAGTGGCCACCGCCAGCGTTCCAAAAATCAGCATCGTGGTCGGCGGCTCCTATGGTGCGGGTAACTACGCCATGTGTGGTCGCGGCTTTGATCCGACCTTTATTTTCGCCTGGCCCAACAGCAAAACCATGGTAATGGGTGGAGCCCAGGCCGGCCAGGTTTTGCGCATTGTTGCTGAAGCCAAAATGAAAAAAGCCGGCCAGGTCGATGAGGCCATGCTCGACGGTTTGGAAAAGCAAACCGCCGATATGCTGGAAGCGCAATCGACCGCCCTGGCCTGTACGGCCCGCATGTGGGACGACGGCATTATCGATCCACGCGATACCCGCAAAGTTCTGGCCTACACCCTGGACATCTGTCGCGAATCCGCCGCTCGCCCACTAAAAACAAATACTTTTGGCGTTGCTCGCCTCTAACACTTAAGGAATTTACACCATGCTGTATAACGAACAACATCATGAAATCATGCGCACCACCAAAGCGTTTGTTGAAAAAGAAATTAATCCTTATGTGGAAGAGTGGGAAGAAGCTGGAATTTTCCCGGCCAAAGAACTGTTCAAAAAAATGGGCGCGCTCGGTCTCTTAGGTATTGCCAAACCGGAAGAATTCGGTGGTATGGGTCTGGACTACAGTTACCAGATTGCCTTCTCGGAAGCCTTGGGGTCAGCACACTGTGGTGGCGTGCCGATGGGTATCGGCGTACAAACCGACATGGCCACCCCTGCCCTGGCCAAATTTGGTAACGATGAATTGCGTCACGAATTTTTGGCCCCGGCCATTGCCGGTGAAAAAGTTGTCTCCATTGGCGTGAGTGAACCACACGCTGGCTCTGATGTCGCCAACATTAAAACCACCGCACGCAAAGATGGTGACGACTACATCATCAACGGCACCAAAATGTGGATCACCAATTCTACCCAGGCAGATTTTATTTGTTTGCTGGCCAACACATCCGATGACAAACCCTACGTCAATAAATCCCTGATCGTGGTACCCACAGATCTACCCGGTATCAGTTTTTCTGATCGTTTGAACAAACTGGGTATGCGCTCTTCAGATACGGCACAGATCTTTTTTGACAATGTGCGCGTTCCCCAGCGCTACCTGATTGGTGAAGAAGGTCAGGGCTTTACTTACCAAATGTTGCAGTTTCAGGAAGAGCGTTTATTCGCAGCGGCCAACGGCATTCTGGGTTTGGAGCAATGTATTGAAGAAACCATCAATTACACCCGTGAGCGTCAAATCTTCGGAAAATCGGTTCTGGACAATCAAGTCGTGAACTACCGTATGGCCGAGCTGCAAACGGAAATTGAAGCGCTGCGCGCACTGACTTATAACGCCGTTGAAGGTTACATCAATGGCGAAGACGTGACCCTCAAAGCGTCTATGGCAAAACTGAAGGTCGGCCGTCTTTCCCGCGAAGTCACCGATGCCTGCTTGCAATACTGGGGGGGCATGGGCTTTATGTGGGAAAACCGCATTGCCCGCTTCTATCGTGATACTCGTCTGGTGTCGATTGGCGGTGGTGCCGATGAAGTTATGCTCGGCATTATCACCAAGCTGATGGACATTTCACCGCGCCATAAAAAATAACAGGGGAAGCCCATGAGTACTGAACTACCGCAGTGCAAGGAACTGATTGTCGAGCAACAAGATCACGTCTTGTACTTAACCATCAATCGCCCCGAGCGCCGCAATGCCATGACCTTGAACATGGTGTCGGAAATGATGGCCATTTTTGAAGCTCTGCTGCCACGTCGCGACATTCGTGCCGTTGTATTTCGCGGCGCCGAAGGCCACTTCTGTGCCGGCGGTGACTTGAAAGATATGTCCGGAGCAAGCAAAGCTGCAGCCGAAGGTGACCCGGATGCGTATTTCCGATTAAACCGCCAGTTCGGAAAAATGATCACCCTGGCCAACCAGATTCCACAGGTACTGATCACCGCACTGGAAGGCACCGTAATGGGTGGCGGCTTTGGTCTTGCCTGTATTTCTGACTGGGGTATCGCCCACCCAAGTGCACGCTTTGCGCTGCCTGAAACCAGCATGGGCCTGCCGCCAGCACAGATTGCACCTTTTGTTGCCGCACGTGTTGGCCTGACACAAGCCCGCCGTTTGGCACTGTTCAATGTTCGCATTAAAGCTGACGAAGCCAGAGAACTGGGTATCGTGCACAGTGTTGCCAAAGACGATGATGATTTCCAGGCACTCATTCAAACCGCTGTCGAACAAGTGAAACAGTGTGCGCCTGAGGCCAATGCCGTCACCAAAGCTCTGCTCTTGCGCGTAGGCAATGAAGAGCATGAAGCCTTGCTGGACGATGCGGCCAGAAAATTCAGCGATGCCGTCACTCAGGGCGAAGGCCCGGAAGGCACCATGGCTTTTGTCGAGAAGCGCAAGCCCGAATGGGCTCAATAAGTGACGAGCAAAAAATAACTCCCTAGAGTGAAAATTATGTCTGAACACAAAGCAATTAATACCATCTTGGTGGCGAACCGGGGCGAGATTGCCTGCCGTGTGATTCGCACCGCCAAGTCTTTGGGCTATCGCACCGTAGCGGTTTACTCCGAAGCCGACGCCAATGCTCTGCATGTGCAGATGGCCGACAAAGCAGTTTGCATTGGTCCTGCTGAAGTTGGCCAATCCTACTTAAACATGCCCGCCATTCTTGATGCGGTAAAACGCAGTGGCGCCGATGCCGTGCATCCCGGCTATGGTTTTATGTCTGAAAATGCCGAGTTCGCCGACGCCTGCAGTGCAGCCGATGTAACCTTTATTGGTCCGCCGGTAAAAGCTATCGATATGATGGGCAACAAACGTCAGGCCAAACTGGCCATGTTGGATGCAGGTGTGCCTTGTATTCCGGGCTACAGTGGCAGCGATCAAAGTGATGAAACCATGGTGCGCGAAGCCAACGAGATCGGCTATCCGGTTATGATCAAGGCCACCGCCGGTGGTGGTGGTCGCGGCATGCGAATCGCCCACAGTGAAGCTGAGATGCGAGACTTGATCAGCTCAGCACGTTCCGAAGCCGAAAACGCTTTCGGCAATGGCGAAATCATTTTGGAAAAAGCCATCGTTGAACCACGCCACATTGAAATTCAGGTGTTTGCCGATCAGCATGGCAATTGTGTTTATCTGGGTGAGCGTGACTGTTCCATTCAACGCCGTCACCAAAAAGTGGTGGAGGAAGCACCATCAGCCTTTGTAACACCGGAACTGCGCAAAGCCATGGGCGAAGCCGCCGTACGTACTGCCCAGGCCTGCGATTATATCGGTGCGGGTACTGTAGAATTTTTGGTTGATCACGAGCGTAATTTCTACTTCCTGGAAATGAATACCCGCTTGCAGGTAGAACATCCTGTTACCGAATTAATTACCGGAACCGATTTAGTCGCCTGGCAAATTAAAGTGGCGGCGGGTGAAACTCTGCCGAAAAACCAGGACGAGATTCAACTCAATGGCCACGCCATGGAAGTTCGTCTTTATGCAGAAGACCCGCGCCAAAACTTTTTGCCACAGACCGGCGATGTTGTCCTTTGGCGTCAGGCCGAAGGGGATGGTTTGCGTTGTGATCACATGCTGGCCGATGGCCAGGTGGTCTCACCGCATTACGACCCCATGCTCGCCAAGATGATCGCCTGGGGCGAAGATCGCGCCGATGCTACTCGACGTTTGAAGCGCATGCTGGAAGATTCAGTACTATTTGGCGTGGAAAACAACCGTCACTTTCTGGCCCGTGTCATTGATCATTCGGTCTTTAAAGACGGTGGTGCCACCACCGCGTTCCTGGCGGATCACTTCGCTGAAGACCCAAGCATGCAAGCCCTGAACGCCGAAGCCGACGACTGGGCACTGGCGAGTTTGATTCTGGCCGAGAGTAACAGCCAGCAACACCATCAAGGTGCACACTGGAGCAGCTTCAAGCATCACAGTGGGAACTTTAAATTACGACAGGCCGATCAGATTGCCGATATCACCCTGCACACGAGCGTTCAGCAGCAACAGCTGGGTGGTGAGATTGTTCTTCAGCTCCCGGAACAGGAAGCGGCCACCATTACCGATTTGCAACTGCTGAGCCTCAGCAACAACCGGGCACTCTTCAGCCGCAACGGCGTACAACAGAGCTGCTGGTACGCACTGAGTGACAAGGGTTTGCACCTGAGCACTGAGCGAGGTGATCTGCACTTTGATGATGTTTCCCGACTGCCTGCACTGGGTGCCGATCAAGCCGGCTCCGGTCAAATCAAAGCGGTTATGGATGGTGCCATTGTTGAAGTTAAAGCCGCTGTTGGTGACAACGTGCAAAAAGGCGACATCATCATGATTATGGAAGCCATGAAGATGGAACATCCCCTGAAAGCCGATGTCGATGGTGTTATCGGCAGCATTAACGTGCAACCGGGCGACCAGGTGAAATCGAAACAGTTATTGGCCGAAATACAAGCCAACGACGAGTAACAGTCTTGCGAGGAAACTATGTCAAACCTGAAAGGTAAAACACTCTTTATCACCGGCGCGAGTCGGGGCATCGGTCGCGAGATTGCACTTCGTGCGGCCAAAGACGGCGCCAATATTGTTATTGCTGCCAAGAGCGATGCACCCCATCCAAAACTTCCAGGCACCATTCACACCGTTGCGGAAGAAGTTCGTGCGGCTGGTGGCCAAGCCCTCGCGCTGAAAGTGGATGTACGCGATGAAGCCCTGATCAACGAAGCTATGGATAAAGCTGTAGCAGAGTTCGGTGGCATTGATGCGCTGATTAACAATGCCAGCGCAATCAATCTGACCAATGTTCAGGCGACCGAGGCCAAGCGTTTTGATCTTATGCACAGTATTAATACCCGCGGTACCTTGCTGTGTTCAAAAGCCGCAATCCCTCATCTGAAAAAATCAGACAACGGGCATATTATTACGCTGTCTCCACCGCTGAACTTAAACAAGCATTGGCTGGGCGGCCATATCCCCTACACCGTCACTAAGTACTCCATGTCCCTGCTCACACTGGGGCTGGCCGAGGAATTGCGAAATGACGGTGTTGCAGCAAACTGCCTGTGGCCCAAGACCACCATTGCCACCGCGGCGGTGGAGTTCGCCATCGATGATTCCCTGTTGGCAAAATCCCGAACACCGGAAATTATGGCCGATGCCGCTTACGAAATCCTGATCAGTAACAGCCAGGAACTGAGCGGCGAAACCATTATTGATGAGGACATACTTCGCGAGCGTGGTCACAGTGATTTCAGTAAATACTTGAATGACCCGGAGTGTACCGATCTGTTTATGGATCTGTTTGTCGATTAATTTCACAAACGACAAACAAATGTATCGATTACCAAGCCCGGACTGTCATCAGACATCCGGGTTTGCAGCGTTTAAGGATAAGCCGAGAAAACGCCTTGGTCCCAGTGGCCAAACACATCCCTGACAAGCCGTATACAGTTAATAATAACGGAGCTAATTGCGATGACCGACACCAGCCTAAACCAAAACATTATTGAACGCGTCGCCATGGGTGACATGCTACGTCGCCGAAGTCGAGAAGATGGCGACAAACTGGCTCTCGTGGATTTTCCCGGCGGGCAACGACGTGAGTACACGTATGCCCAACTGAATCAACGCGCCAATCAAATGGCTCATGGTCTGATCGCCAAAGGCATCCAGCAAGGTGAAAAACTCGCTCTGGTATCCAGCAACTGCAGTGATATGTTTGTGACCTACTTCGCCTGCTACAAACTGGGTGTCATTGTCGTTCCCATTAATTTTATGCAGAACCCGGACGACATCCGCTACAATTTGGAGCACAGCGAGACAGTAGCCGTAGTGTACGAAGATATCCTTGCCGGTGTCGTTCGCCCTTGCATGTCAGGCAATGAGAATATTCGCTTGAACATTCAAATTGGTTCGGAGCAAGGTGATTCCGACATCAGCATGGAGGATTTGATTGAGGGTCAGAGTGATGACGAAATTCTGGATCGTGTCATTCAGGATCGTGATACGGCTCATATGATTTACACATCGGGCACAACTTCGCGCCCGAAAGCAGTTGAAACCTCTCACTTATCTTTGGTAGTCGCGGCATTAACCGGTGCATTGGAGCTGGATGTCAAAAAAGAAGGTTGCATGCTACTGATCCTACCCTTGTTTCATTGCGCGGCCTTATCCATGTCTTTCCCGACTCTGCTGCGCAGTGGCAATATTGTTATTCACAAATCCTTTGATGTGGAAGCCGTGCTCGATGCAGTTGAAAAAGATAAGGTCGACAACGCGACCCTACTCCCCATGATGTGGAATGCTCTCACTTCATCACCCGGTGTTGAACAACGAGACCTATCGTCTTTTGAGCTGGGCATTTACGCCATGGCACCTATGGACGCCAACAGTCTCAATCGAGTGCGCGAGGTCTTCGGTTGTAAAATGCATCTGGGCAGTGGCCAAACCGAGTTCGCGCCGGCGGCCTGTTTGTTTATGGATAAAAGCCCAACGGAATTTGGTGAAGGCAATTACTGGGGCAGACCCGTAAGCACTGTCGAGCAAGCCGTTATCGATGACCAGGGCAATGAACTACCCCAGGGTGAGATTGGCGAAATTGTCTGGCGTGGCGCACAAGCCATGAGTGGCTATTACAAAAACCCGGAGGCTTCAGCCGAAGCCAGTCTGTTTGGCTGGCACCACAGTGGCGACCTGGGATTGATTGATAAAGAAGGCCAATTGCTCTTTGTTGACCGTAAGAAAGACACCATCAAATCCGGCGGTGAAAATGTCTCATCCATGAAAGTGGAACAATCGCTATTGTCTTACGGTGGCATACTTCAAGCCGCTGCCTTCGGGGTTCCACACCCGCATTGGGGCGAAGCGGTCTGCGCTTGCGTTGTCCCCAGTGGCGACAAGGAACTGGATGAGGAAGCGATTATTGAACACTGCAAACAGGAATTGGGGAACTTCGAGGTGCCAAAGAAGGTGGTTATCGCAGAAGCTCTGCCTTTAACCGGAACCGGCAAAGTACGCAAGGTTGAACTGCGCCAGCAGTATGAAAACCTGTTTCAATAACAACTGAAAGATGCTGGAGGCAGAGTAATCACTCTGCCTCCATACAGGCTTAGGCCAGTTCGCGCTTTCCGTAGAAGGCGTCGATCAAACCACCCACTTCCACATTTTCCGCAATTGCCTGACCTTCCAGAGCCGCTTTAATCGCAGCGATATCGTCTTCGGTCGCAGAGCCGTAGCGCTCACCGGAGGTCACAATGCCGTAGAAACGGCCTTCACAGTCACCCAGATTCACATACAGATCACGGGAACCCACCACTTCCACCAGCGCATCGAAGAACTGGTCATACTCTTCCTGAGACGCTTCTTTGATGTCACAGGCAAACTCAAAACCCTGAATCGCAAACTCATCCAGGTACAACTTCTTGCGCAGACGACGATTGCGCTTTGGGGAATCACTCATATTCCTAACCTTTTCAGTAAAAACTTAATCCGAAGTTCAAAATCGCCGCCATTATAGCGAAGACGCTCCCTATGTGTTGCTGTATTCCTGAACACCGCCCTATATTTCACCGCCAAGTCTTAAGCCAGGCTTATAAACCGCTTATTTTGACCGAGCTACCCATCAAATCTTAGGAAGCCCACGAACGAACTGGACTTTTCAGGGCTCGGCAAGTAAAAAGAGTCCACAATTAAAGCAAAAAGCCATTCTAATATGCTCGAACTCAATTCTGCTGTAATCACCACCTTTGTTCTTTATCTTGCGGTTATTCTGGGTATTGGCGTTTACGCCTGGTTGAAAACCCGGAACGCCAGCGACTATTTTCTGGGTGGCCGAAACCTGTCTCCTTTTGTGGCCGCCATCAGCGCTGGCGCCTCGGACATGAGTGGCTGGGTGTTGCTGGGACTGCCCGGCGCCGCTTATCTTTCCGGTTTGGACAATCTATGGATTGCTCTCGGCCTGCTGATCGGTGTCGCCGCCAACTGGATGCTCTGTGCCAAGCCCCTCCGTCAGGCAAGTCAGGAACTGGATGTCGTTACCCTGCCCAAATATCTACAGCAGAAATTCGATCCTGAGGGTCGCTTGCTACAAGCCATTGCCTCCATATTTATCCTGCTGTTCTTTCTGTTTTATGTAGCAGCTGGCTTGATTGGTGGTGGTAAATTGTTCGAAGCGGTATTTGGCCTGGATTATTATTGGGCGGTAATCGTCGGCACGGCCATCGTTATTTTCTATACATTGTTTGGTGGCTTTCTGGCCGTTTCCTGGACCGATGTTTTTCAAGGATTGTTGATGTCAGCAGCCTTATTAATGGTTCCAATTGCCGTGATGAATCAAGTCGGTGGCATCGATCCTTTCTTTGCCCATATTGAAAACATCAACCCCCATATGCTGAACCCCTGGACCGATAAGAATGGGGAAGCACTCAGTGCCATCGCAATCATCAGCCTGATGGGCTGGGGCCTGGGCTACTTCGGTCAGCCCCACATTCTGGCTCGCTTTAAAGCGATTGCCTCGGTAGACCAGGTCAAGAGTGCAACGGCGATCGCGTTGGTTTGGACCTTCTTTATTTTTGTAGGCGCTATCTTGATCGGGCTGGCCGGTAACGTGCAGTTTGATCAACCGATTCCTGACAGTGAAAAAATCTTTATGGCATTGGTCAGCGCCCTCTTTCATCCGGTTGTTGCGGGCATTTTATTGGCCGCCATTTTGGCTGCCATTATGAGTACAGTGGATTCGCAACTGCTGGTCAGCTCTTCAGCCCTCGCTGAAGATCTCTATCCCGTCATTCGCAAAGAACCTCTGACATCGGAACAACGCCTGCGTATCGGCCAATACGCCGTAGCCGGCCTTTCCATTCTCGCGGTATTACTGGCCATGGATAAAAACAGCAAGGTACTGGACGTGGTGTCTTACGCCTGGGCTGGGCTCGGTGCTTCTCTAGGGCCGGCTATTTTATTGAGTCTGTATTGGAAAGGAATGAACAAAAATGGCGCACTGGCGGGAGTACTTGTTGGTGGCATAACGGTCATTATATGGTCGCAGTTTAAACAGGAACTCTGGGGCTTATATGAGCTGATTCCTGCCTTTGTATTTTCCCTGATCAGCATTCTGCTCGTCAGCCAACTTACTCAGGCTGAACAGGCGCAGGAAGCTTAAATAACCATTGATTTGAAAAGTGAGATATCTGGCTGATATACCTGACTATCTCACTTTTCATATTGCCTGCTCTTTTTTCCTCTTTATTCTGCTTGCTGCCTTACCCTAGATAACGGTGATGAAAGCGTAGATGTTCTTCAATAAAACTGGCGATGAAGAAATAGCTGTGATCGTATCCCGGGTGCAGACCATACTCGACATCCACTAACTCTACTTTGGCAGCTGCCAAAAACAGCTCAGGCTTGAGCTGCTCAACGAGAAAGTTATCCGCTTCTCCTTGATCAATTTTTATGGGCAAGCGACAACCACGCTCTAACAACAAAGCCGTCGCGTCGTATTCTTCCCAGGCTTTTTGATCCACCCCCAGATAACCTGCCAGAGCTTTATGGCCCCATGGACACTGGCTAGGAGCACAGATCGGTGAAAAAGCCGACACGCTACGATACTGATCCGGATTTTTAATCGCGATGGTCAAGGCACCATGCCCCCCCATGGAATGCCCCATAATCGATGCACGACTCAAATCCAGTGGCAACTCTACAAGAAGCCTTGGCAGCTCATGTACCACGTAATCGTACATTTTGTAGTGTTTGTCGAACGGTGCTTGAGTCGCGTTTAAATAAAAACCCGCGCCCAGACCAAAATCATAGGCAGCACTTGGATCATCGGGAACTTGTTCCCCCCTTGGACTCGTGTCGGGGCAGACAATTGCCAAACCCAACTCGGCAGCGATGCGCTGGGCCCCAGCCTTGGTCACAAAGTTTTCATCCGTGCAGGTTAAACCGGACAACCAGAAAACGACCGGCACCACGTCATGCTGAGCCTGAGGTGGTAAGTAAACCGAAAACACCATGTCACAATCCAGGCAACTGGACTGATGTTTATACTGACGTTGCACGCCAGCAAAACTCATTTGTTGATTTAACAGCTCCATACGTAACCTCAACCTAGTACAGAATAACCGAGCGAATACTCTCGCCCTTGTGCATTAAATCGAAGGCTTTGTTGATGTCATCCAGTGGCATAGTGTGAGTAATCAAATCATCGATATTGATTTTGCCATCCATATACCAATCAACAATTTTCGGCACATCGGTTCGACCGCGAGCACCACCAAAAGCGGTTCCCTTCCAGGAACGCCCAGTGACTAACTGGAAAGGTCGTGTGGAAATTTCCTGACCCGCTCCCGCCACACCAATAATAAAAGACTCACCCCAACCTTTATGGCAACATTCCAGGGCTTGTCGCATGGTGTTGACGTTGCCAATACATTCAAAGCTGTAATCCGCACCGCCATCGGTAAGTTGAATAATATGGTCAACCACATTTTCAACCTCAGACGGGTTAATAAAATCCGTCATACCAAACTGGGCAGCCAATCTGGCTTTCTCAGGGTTCAAGTCAATACCGATAATTTTATTGGCACCGACCAGCTTCGCCCCTTGAATCACATTTAAACCAATGCCTCCCAAGCCAAACACAACAACGTTTGCGCCAGGCTCTACTTTCGCATCGAACGCTACCGCACCCACACCCGTAGTAACGCCACAGCCGATGTAGCAAATTTTTTCAAAAGGCGCGTCCTCACGAACTTTCGCGACCGCAATTTCCGGTAAAACGGTATAGTTTGAAAAAGTCGAGCAGCCCATGTAATGCAAAATAGGCTGACCATCCAGAGAGAAGCGGCTGCTGCCATCGGGCATCAGACCCTGCCCCTGGGTTTCGCGAATGGACTGGCAAAGATTGGTTTTGGGATGCAAACAGAATTTACACTGGCGACACTCCGGCGTATATAACGGAATAACGTGGTCACCTGGCTTAACACTGGTCACACCCGAGCCCACATCGACAACAACACCAGCACCCTCGTGCCCCAGAATCGCCGGGAAAGCACCTTCAGGGTCATCACCCGAAAGAGTGAACGCATCGGTATGGCAAACCCCTGTCGCCTTAATTTCCACCAATACCTCGCCCGCCTTAGGGCCTTCTAAATCAACATCTACAACCTGTAAATCCTGACCCGCCGCAAAGGCAACTGCCGCTCGTGTTTTCATCGCTGTTCCTTACACCGTTATTCAATATTATCAACTGCAAAAAGTTGACTATAGAGGAGTCAGCGGGAAATAACACTATGGAAAAGTCTAAAAGCAAGAAGAGGAGAAAGGGCTCTCAAAAGACGAGCCCGAGAAGCACAAAAAGGCGGGGAGCCCCGCCCCTTATCATTACTTCAAAGTAGCGTAATAAGCGGCCAGGTTTGCCATATCCGCATCGGACAGCAGACCAGCCTGAGCCTTCATGACAGGATCCGGGCGCTTACCCGATTTAAAATCTTTCATTTGTTTGAGCAGATACTGCTCTTTTTGACCAGCCAGATTGGGATACAGCGGAATCGCGCTGATACCATTGGCTCCGTGGCAAGCTGCACAAACAGCAGACTTGGCCTTACCCGCCGCTGCATCAGCAGCGTTTACCAGCGGGGCTATAGACATGGCGGCACCTAATACACATAGGGCTAACTTCTTCATGGATTACACTCCGTTTTTATCAAACAAATCACCTGGGCTTATGACAGCCCTTTATATTTTTAGCTTGCGGTTCCGGCGTTCAACGGCCACAATTATTAGAATTTGCTCATATTCAATGTCGCGAGCGAAGATGAATGGTAACACGCTGAATACCTACCAGGGGAAATCACTCAATCTTCACTAAGTAATGGCAAATACTGCTCACAACTATAGTAAGTTTCTGGAATTTAGAGGAAATTGACCCATCTCAAGGGGGACCTTATAAAACAAACATTATTATTAGGAATCTTCTGGCAGCAGGTAGTGCCTCGCCTTTCCTTTTGCTATGATGGCCCGATAAGCCAACAATAATACAGCGTACTTTTTTACCAAGTAGCGCAAAATTTAAACAGGCAGGCACCGCCAAAAGCGGGAAGATAAAAGACATAGAAAGTACCGATTGACCTTGCGCACCGCTAGGCAGTCCTTATTAGTCAAGACCTATATTTGCTAGGGATTAATGAGTAACAACAACAACGGCGATAGCTCCGAAAACAAGTGCCCGGAAAAGAACAAATCCATTCTTGAGCAGTTGTTTAACGAACATGCCCCGGGCTTGGTTCGATTTCTTGCCCGTAAAACCCGCAACCAAGAAGACGCTGAAGATATTGCTCAGGGTGCTTTCTTGCGCATTCAAAAGCTGGAAAATCTTGACCAGCTGGATAACCCTCGCGCCTATCTCTATCAAACGGCCTCCAATCTGGCCATTGATCAACTGCGACGAGCCAAACTCCACCGAGGCTATCTGCAGAGCGAAACTCCCACCGCTCCCGAAATAGAAGAATCCTCCGGCAACTATGTTGATCAGGCGACCCCGGAAAGACTCCTTTCCGCCAAAGAGGAGCTGGTTCAAATCGAAGAAACCATCTCTGACCTCCCCTTTAAGGCCCGACAGGCTTTTCTGCTTCACCGAACTAAAGGGCTGGCCTATAGCGATATTGCCAAAGAAATGGGGGTATCCGTAAGTTCGGTCGAAAAATACATTTTACTCGCCCTCCGACAATGCCATCAGGCCCTCAAACACTAAAATACCTCCCATTTCCTACCGTTAATCCCGCCGTTAATCCGACTCACCGCGAAATTTAAATTTTTTTGAATTAAATGATGCGGAAAGTGTCATATTAACCGTCTAAGCTATGTGTAAACCGGAACAATTGGGAATACAAGAAAACGAATGCCAAATTATATTTTGAGCAATCAGCAAATTACCAATTTTTCTACCTTGATATTTGAAAACTAGAACCAGTTACGCGACATATGACCTAAAATAAAAGTCTCTTGTTGCAAGGAATAGCCGTGACCCCCGAACACAGCGGCGCCATAAACGGTGCCATAGACCAAAAGCTGCTTGATCAAGCCGCTTACTGGATAGTCAGATTACGCTCTGACCGCTGTGCCGTGTCCGACAAACAACGCTTCTCCGACTGGCTCGAAACCGACCCACAGCATGCCGAAGCTTTTGATCAGGTATTAGACACCTGGCAAGCTACAGCGTTTGCAAGCAACAAGGTCGAGCGCGAAACCCAAGTTTCCAAGTCTTTTAGCTGGCAATACCTTGGCGCCGCAGCCGCCTCTGTTTTAATGGCCGCTGCCGTTATCTTCTGGCAGGCCAACCCCGGCAATGTTTACCAGAACAGCTACAGCACCGCTCGGGGAGAATTTGCGGAAATTGAGCTGCCAGACGGCTCAAGTATCGAACTGAACACCAATTCTACGCTGGATGTTTACTTCGATGACGACTCTCGCCTAATCAGCCTCCATAAGGGCGAAGCTTACTTCGACATCAATAGCGACAGCGCACGCCCCCTTAGCGTTGATTTGGGCGACGCCAAAGTCAATGTTGTCGGCACCGAATTCAACATTCGCAAGAAAAGCGAAAGCAGCCATATTATTGTAACGGAAGGCCGGGTGCGCGTTTCCGAGAAAACCGGCCACGAACAAATTGCCGGTAACAAAGCCCTCGTGAGCGAAGGGCAGCAGATTAATGTCTTCAAGCGTACCGGCCTTGGCCTGGTTATGCCCAAGCAAGACAGCCAAACCATTAACTGGCGCAAGAAGACACTGGTGTTTCAGGAAACCAAACTGCAACAAGCTCTTGAAGAGCTGAACCGCTATTTGATTGAACCTGTCGACACCAGCGACGAAAGCCTGCGCTACTCTCTGGTTTCCGGCACTTTCAGCCTGGAAGAGCCGGACACCACCCTGGCCGCAATCATCCAAACCTTTGCCATTCAACAAGAGTTGACGGATGACGGCAAAACACGGCTGTTTATCAAATAGCGCCACCCATCTTTTCAATGTGCGTTGATACGCGCCATATTTGAGCTATTGCCTCAATTCAGTTATAAATGTGATCTTGTTTGTACTTTTGTATACAAAATAGCAGTGCGCCTTAATACCATAGCACGGAGCCATGAGCTTAAAGGCGCTATAATAGCTGAATTAAAGAGCACCCGATTTTGCATAAGTATTCATCGCAATGGCCGGCCATTCTTGCCGCCTGCCTGGCTGCAAGCCAACCCTTAAGCGCCTGGGCAAAGGATTCGCCAAGTGACTTATCCAACGCAGCCGAGGCAAAGCTCAATATACAGCTCGATTTACCCGCTCAAGATCTGGCCAGAAGCCTTATCCAACTCGGCAAGAGCCAGAACATCAGCATCATCTTTCCCACTCGCTTGTTGAACGGCAAGCAAGCCCCTGCCGTTAAGGGGGATTACCCCCTGGAAAAAGCACTGAGCGCCCTTCTCAAAGACAGCGGAATAGAATACCGCGCACTCAGCGCCAAAGTGATCCGCCTTCAAGCCAGCCGAAGCCCGAGCGATCCTCAGGAAGCCCCTTTTCACTATGGATCGATGGAAGAAATTTCAGTAATCGGCCGCCCCCTGACTGGCAGCCGCCTCAAGCGACACGATCTGTCTGGCAGCGCTCCGGTTGATATTATCTCAGCCCCTCAGATTGCCGAACTCGGCGTACAGTCGGTAGGCGACCTGTTGAAATTTATGCCCGCCGTATCGGGTAATTCAACGTCAACATCGATTGGTAATGGTGGCGACGGAACGGCGACCGTAACATTGCGCGGCCTGCCGGCCAGCAATACCCTGGTTTTAATCAATGGCCACCGCATTGCCAATAGCGGCTTTGCCGGAGACGCGGTAGATCTGAACAGCATATCCACCGACAGCATCGAGCGCATCGAGATTCTCAAAGGTGGCGGCTCTGCCGTATACGGCTCAGATGCCATTGCCGGTGTGGTCAACATCAATCTGAAAAAGGAATACAACGGCGCCAGCTTTAATCAGTATTACGGTCAAAGCAGCCGGGGAGATCTGAACAGCCTCAACAGCAATTTGAGTCTTGGAAAAGATTTTGATCAAGGTAACGCGCTGCTGATTTTGTCACACCAGCAAAGAGACCCGATATTCAGTCGAGACCGAGCGCTTTCTGCCAATGCTGACGGGCGACCATTTGGTGGCAGCGATAATCGCTCAAGCGGTGTCCCGGGAGGACGCTTTACACTGTCGAATGGCAACGTTGTTACCTTTGACGGAGAAGGTGGATTCCGCCCGGCCACATCGGAAGACCTGTACAACTTTGCCGAAGAAACCTCGGCCGTTTCAGAATCTTCACAAGACGCCGCTTATGCCTTTATCAACTGGCAACTGCATGAACGGATCGAACTTGGAATCGATCTCGCGTATACCCACAGCCAAGCACAAGCGACGCTTGCTTCCACTCCCATTTTCACCGCATTTAGTCAGGAAGACATCGTCATTTCAAAAGACAATGCTTTCAATCCATTTGGTGAAGACATTCAAGATGCACGCTATCGAGTTTTGGAAGGCGGTCCACGCCTGCAAGATGACGATTCCAAAAGTTATCGAAGCAATATTCAACTCGATGGCAATTGGCAAGGGCTCGATTGGTCCACACAATGGAACTGGAGTCGAAGCGAATCCAGTGAAACATTGAGTGGTATTTTTGATGGACGAAGACTGCAACGCGCACTGGGCCCCAGCGGCCAATGCCAAGGGTTGGATATTGACGGATGCGAACCACTGGATTTATTTTCCGGGCAAATTGCGCCCGAACAATTGTCGTTTATCAGCACGCAGTCCCGAGCATCGGGCTTCAGCGAGCTCAATGAATTTTCCGCCACAGTAAGCAGTGATATTGCCATCACCGCAGCGGGCGCCAGCCAGGCTTTGGGCGGCATTGTTTATCGTACAGAAAAAACCAAATTTTTATCCGAACGAAACAATAGTTTTTTTGTTGGCGGAGGCGTTCTGGGAAACACAGAAGGGCAACGCCAGGTTAAAGAAGCGTTTCTTGAACTCTTTGTTCCGCTGGCAAAACCTCGCCCCTGGATCAACATGCTGGATGTCGAGTTTGCAGTACGTCACTCGTCATTCAGTGACTTCGGTAAAAACACCTCGCCCAAAGCAGGCATTCGTTACCGCCCGATTAGCGACCTGTTGATTCGCGCCAGTTATGCCGAAGGATTTCGCGCCCCCAGCTTAAAAGAACTCCACGCTGGAGAAAGCGCTTCTTTTTTAACGCTTAATGACCCTTGTGCAAACCCTGCCAATATCGGAGTGCTTCCAGGCTGCACCGAGCTGTCAGACCCAAGCCTCAATCAATTCCTGACCTTGAATGCGGGCAACACCGACCTCAAGGCCGAACTGGCCGACACCAGCACTTTGGGTTTTGTCTGGACCCCTTCCAGCCTCGGAAATTTCTACCTGAGCGTTGATTACTTTGACATCAGCCAGCGCAATGTCGTCGACGCCAGCGCCCAATTTGTGATTAACCAAAATGCAGAATTCGGGCGCTTTCAGGAATTAATCACACGAGATGAAGCCGGCAACATACGACAAGTGATCGCGCCGAATCTTAACATAGGTCGCCGCAATATCGGCGGGCTCGATATTCAAGTGCACTACAAAAGACTTCCCTTGCTGGGCGGGCATCTGGATGTCTCTTTAAACGCAGCGCATATTTATCGCTACCGTGAACAAAGTAGCCCGGATCAACGCAGCGAAAATCTGGCGGGTACTTTTGCCGATCAAGCCTCCGAAGGCAATGGCGCCCTTCCCAAGTGGAAAGTCAGCACCGGCATTCGATACAAGAAGCAACGCTGGCAACTGAACTACAACATTCACTATGTCAGCCCTGTTGAAGAAACGGTGATGAGCACCCAAACGCTCCGCAAAACCGCAAGCTGGCTAAACCAGAACATCCAACTGAGTTACGACCTCAACAAAAAAATGCGCCTTAGCCTCGGCGTGGACAACGTCTTTGATCAGAGCCCCCCTTTCTTTGATTCTGCCTTTCTCGATAACCACGATGCCCGTACTTATGATATTAAAGGCCGTTACTGGTACACTCGCTTTAATTATCATTTTATGTAGGTCATTAGCGCTTCAGAGATGAAACCTTTTGCGAAGACCCGCATCCAAAACTAACAACAATATTCACGGACTCGCCTTATGACCTCTAAACTTTTGCTAAAAACCACCCTGCTCAGCTCAATGCTTTTGGCGACCATCGGTCAGGTTCAAGCCAATGACTTCCCAGGCATTAAAAAGCTCATGAATGAAGAGGAATTCCAGAAAAGCGGCTTGAATAAACTCAGTGACAGCGAAATGGAAGCCTTGAATAGCTGGCTGATCAAATACACAGCCAAAGACTCAGCCCTGATACGCCAAAACGTCAAAGCCGTACAGGAAGAGACCAAAACAGAAATACGTAGCCGAATTAAAGGTACGTTCAAAGGCTGGAAAGGTAACACCAAGTTCTATTTGGAAAACGGCCAGGTTTGGCAGCAACGCAACCAGAAAGGCGGCACTCGCTGGACGGTCAATATGGAAAATCCTGAAGTCATAATCAACACCAACTTCTTCGGCTTACAAGTGCTGACCATTATTGATAAAGACAAGAGCACCAAAGTTAAACGCATTCGCTAGGCCCCAAGCCAGCGAACTCACGCGCCCGGGTCGCTCTGCGGCCCACCCTTCTTCTATTTCCCTAGCTTCTATTTCCCTAACTTCTAACTTCTAACTTCTAACTTCTCAACAATTTTATTGCGCCCATAAAAAAAGCCGCAAGCAAGCTTGCGGCTTTTTAACCAGCTAACTAATCAAGAGATTAGAAAGACATAGTTGCACCCAAGAAGATGTAACGACCCAATGCGTCGTAAGTACCTGGGAAGGTGTTACCGTTACCAAAGATGGATGGACCACCGTTAGCAAATGGAGGCTCACGATCCAGTACGTTCTGAACACCAGCGCGGAAGGTAGTTTCTTCGTTCAGCTGATAGATCGCACCCAGATCCCAGTAAGTACGGGCACCCAGATCCAACTGAGTAGAGCTCTTAGCTTCGATTTCCGCAGTGTGACGGAAAGTAGAAGACAGGCTCAGATCCCAAGGAGTGTGCCAGGTTACACGCAAGTTGTTCTTGAAGTCGTGAGTTGGAGCACCACATGCACCACCCCAAGTACCCTCACAACTCTCGATACCCGCACCTGGGTACTCTTCCTGATCGTATTTCAGTACGAAGTTACCATTGTTCATGATAGCTACAGAACCCAGATCAGCAACGTCGAATTCGTATTCGAAAGTGAAGTCCAAACCTTCAGTTTCAACGAAACCGATGTTGATGTTGGTTGCTACGATGTTGTCAGTACCCAACCAAAGCGTACCGGATACAGGACCACGGTTAACCAGGCTACAGAACTGGTCATCACCAGTGTTCAAACACTGATTCAGAGTAGTTTCTGGGCTGATGGAATCGATCGCATCGGTAATTTCGATGTTGTAGTAGTCAACAGTAACAGTCAGACCGTCAGCGAACTCAGGAGTCCAGATGAAGCCGTAAGAAACGGTTTCAGAACTTTCTGGGTTCAGGTCAGGGTTACCACCAGACAACTGGTTGTACTGACCGGCCGGGGAATCAGCAATGCTGCCGTACTGACCAGCAGTTACGCCAGTGCGCGCACACTGCTCAAGAGTAGCAGTTGGGGTCGCGCCAGCACATGGATCAGCATCCATATCGTACAGAGTAATAGACTGAGGACGGAACAACTCACGAACGTTAGCGTGACGAACCGCTTTCTGGTAGCTACCACGTACTTTAAAGTCAGTGCTTGGTGCCCAACCCAGAGCCACTTTATAAGTGTCAGTGTCTACGTCAGTAGAGTAGTCAGAGTAACGGTAACCCAAGTCCAGAGTCAGCTCTTCAGCAAACTCACGACCTTCAACCAAAGGAATAGAAATCTCACCGTAGATCTCTTTAACTTCGAAGCCACCTTCAACAGCTGGGATTGGACCACCCTGACCAGCACCATCACCGCTCTGGTAGTTCAAATCCGGGTTGTAGTCCAGGTTATCTTTACGATATTCCAGACCAACCGCAACCTGAATGCCGTTATCAGCAGCAGGCATCTTGATGTCGTAATCGCCCAGGTCACCCGCTACGAATGCAGAGATAACTTTCTGATCGGTAGTACCGCGATCAAACAGAGGAATCTGCAGGTAGTTGATTTGAGCTTGAGTTACGCCACCAGTTTGGAAAACGTTCCAAGGTACACAGTTAGGATCAGAACCGTCTACAACAGAACGACATACAGTGTTGCCGTTTGCGTCAGTTACCGCGTCCAGTGCACGACCGATACGGGTAGTAGACAATTCGTTGTTATAAGTACCCTCGTAAGAAACTTCAGAGTACGAGTAGTACATGTCGTAAGACCAAGTCTCGTTCAGGTCACCGCGCAGACCGAATACACCACGGAAAGAGGTGTGACGGATGTCTTGGTTACGGAAACCACCTTCAACGTTACGACGACCGATAAATACGTTCTGGGTCTGGTCTTTGGTCAGGCCGTTAGCACCACACACTGCCTGGAACTGCTGCTCGGAAAGCAGTGGGTTACCACATGGCAAAGTGCTGGTTACAAAGAATGCACCGGAAGGAGCGATCTGAGCATTGGTCTGATCGTCCATGAAGTTCAATTCGGCGTAGAACTCAGCCTTATCGTTCACTTCATAACGGGCGAAAACACCAGCGGTATAACGCTCATCTGGGCGCTGGTAGAAGTTAGCAGGCGCGTAGTTGTACAACAAACCGTTACGATCTACGAACTCATTACCCTGAGTAATCAAGTCGAAGCTGTCGCCAGCACCGGCCAGAGGGTTACCGTCGGTACCCAATACGAAACCACCGTTACCGTCACCTTTCAGAGCAGTACCGAAGTCGGTGAAACGACCGGTAGGCAAAGTAGATGAACCGCCACAAGCGGATATGCTGTTATTCAATGCACAGTTAGAGTAGTCACGACCTTCCTGTTTTACAGGATCGATCTCACGGTAAGTCGCGTAAGCGGTTACGTTACCTTTACCATCGTCGAAGTTACCACCAATGATCAGAGAGAAATCGTCAGTGTGACCGTCAGAAACGCTACCAGTAGGAGCGGTGAAACCGTTCGCAGCGTTCAAGCCCTGCATGTAGGCGTTGTCGTTCTTGTGCTGGTAGAAGCTGTGCTGATAATTAACTTCAACACCTTCAAAGTCGTCAACCATGATGAAGTTGGCAACACCGGCAACAGCGTCAGAACCGTAGGTAGAAGATGCACCACCAGTCAGCATTTCAACACGCTTAATCAAAGCAGCTGGGATTTGGTTCAAGTCAGAACCAGTACCACCACCTACTGGAGAACCCGCAGGCAGACGACGACCGTTAACCAGTACCAGAGTACGTACAGTACCCAGATTACGCAGGTTAAGAGTTGCAGTACCGGTTGCACCGTTAGCGTCACCGGAGCTGTTAGACGCAGCTACCTGAGGCAGGTCGTTTAACAGGTCTTCCACACGGGTAATACCGCCAACCTGGATGTCCTCAGCACCGATCTGAGTAACAGGGCTGGAGCTTACCAAGTTCGCCTTTTGAATACGCGAACCCGTTACCATTACCTCTTCAAGCTCTTGTGCAGCATCGCCAGACTCTTGCGCATAAACAGCGCCAGGCATAATCAGAGCTGCGGCGGAAAAGCCGATAGCGCTCTTAACTGCAGATGAAAGCAGTGTTTTCTTCATGTGTGCATCCCCTCAATGGATTTTTATCTTGATGCTTTTTCTATGATTTGGCGGCAAGAAAACCGCCGTCACGATATAAACGAAGGTATTGAGTCCTCCCTCAAGAAAATATGCAAAAAAATGAATTAATTAGCACTTTAAATAGGAACTTTGCATAAAACCGACAATCAAGTCTGATTTTTGAACAAATCGGCAAGAAAGTAATGAATTAGGCGCCAGCCTTCTTAACACTTTGATTAAAATTCACCCACCCCGAAACACAGCTTTTACGTCACGACATCAAAAACGGAAAGGAATTTCCTATCAAAACATGAAGGTTAATAGCGCCACACTAAATATTGTTCATTTTTAAAGCCCTTTGTATAGTGGGCTTTCTGCGAAGAGAGCGACAATATTAATAATTTTCGCAGCCGTGACTATGATGGTGGCGAACGCCATACATCCGAAGCGTTACTCGATCAACAAAGCCTTACTCAAACACTATTGCGCTATATGTTTTACATAGCGGGCAATCGCAGCGCCTTAGTGACGAAGTAATACCAATGATAACAATGAGGAACATTCACAATGAAAACCATTACGAAATACGGAATCAGCTGTCTTACCATCGCCACTTTAAGTTTGAGCGCGAGTATCAATACTTACGCCGCCGACGAGAAAGATTCTGCTAAGGATGACGATCGCCGTGTCTGCAAAAAATATCGCCCAACCGGCACTCGCATCGCTAAAAAAACCTGCATGACAAAGCGCCAGTGGGCTGAACTTAAGCGTCGAGCGCAAGATGCAGCACGCACAGGCCAGCGTCTTGGCGGCCATCAAAATATGGAAAATCCACTACACCCTGGCTCCGGTCGCAACTAAGCAACCTTCAATAGGGCGGCGGGTTAACAACCCCTCGCCTTGGGCCAGTTTTATTTTTCTCAAACCCGCCTGCGTTTTTTACCTTACAAGTCCCGCCGCCTCTCTTTTCGACTTGAAGCTGCTTTTTACCGTTCTCTCGTCAGCTAATATATTCCCGCACATAAAAAAGCACACAGACAAACTGACAACTTAAATTGACAAGAACCCAATTTGCATAGCACCTACTCCAATAGACTTTATATAGTGAGCGTTCCTGACGAGATCCATTTGCTTTTTTAAACATAAGTAAACCTGAAATGATTTTCTCATCAGCTGCAAAGTTATTATTAGGAGTTGTTATGTCTTATCGATCTATTAAATTAACGATTATTACAGTACTTTCAACGCTCTGCCTAAGCGCCGGCCTATTCAGTCATGCGGAAGCCCCTGAAGGAAAGGCAATAGACGATGATAAAAAAGTCGTTTGCAAAAAATATCGCCCTACTGGTACACGGATTACGAAAAAAACCTGCATGTCCAAACGAGGATGGAAAGAGATCAAACGCCGCGCCCAAGATGCCGCCCGTCTGGGACAGCGACTCTCGACTCATTTCAATAAGTCGGACCCTCGTCGACAGCAGTAAATTCGATAAATGCTCCTTGCATCACAATTACTGGTTAGAAGCACAATGTGAAGTTTTATATTGCGGTTTATTTTCTTGGCATTTCGACTAATATTGGCTAAGGTTGCAACCTTGGACTGACTTTAGGGAGCGCCTGTTGGCTTCTTTTAGCTTACAAGCACACTCGAAAGCCAGGATCTAATAACTAGATTATCGTTTACATAAACGAAACCTAATGTAAGCCGTGAGTAAGAATGCAAATAGGAGTTCTATTGTGAAACTGATTAAATCATCCTTAATCCCAATGCTGGCTGTCGCCGCTTTGGCAACCTCTCCGGCTCACGCCGCGGACGAAAAGAAAGCTGAAGCTGCCGAGAAAGCCAACAAAAAGATTTGTAAAAAATATCGCCCGACTGGCACTCGCATTGCCAAGAAGACTTGCATGACCCAAGGTGCTTGGGACGAGCTGAAGCGTCGTGCTCAAGAAGCTGCACGTAATTCTCAGCGCCTGAGTGGCCAGCAAAGCCGTGAGAGTGGTTAATACCACTCCACAAGTTCATCTGCCAAGCCCGGAGGGCTTGGCATATCTTAAATACTGTTAGAAATACTTTTACTCACTGCAACATTAGATAACAACCTGGTATTTCATTAAGGAGAGCCACTGTGAAGTCAATCAAACTATCTTTAATCCCAATGTTGGCCATCGCCGCTCTGGCAACGTCTCCAGCTTACGCTGCGGATGAAGCTGAGACTGCCAAGAAATCAAACAAAAAGATCTGCAAGAAGTATCGCCCTACCGGTACTCGCATCGCCAAAAAGACTTGCATGACTCAACGTGGCTGGGATGAATTAAAGCGTCGCGCTCAGGATGCAGCTCGCACTTCTCAACGTCTGAGTGGCCACCAGAACCGTGAAGAAGGTCCACGCGGCGGTTTCTAAGCTGCCTTTAAAATTTGCCAGGCCCTCACTGTTGCCTGGCAAATTTTTAATGTTTATTAAGTCCCAATACCTATCCAAATCAAGTATCCCTACCCCTCCAAGAAAACCCTTCTTCGTATCATTGGATAGAATCCTGACAACAACTCAAGGAACGCTATTATGATCACAAATAAAATATCGTTAATGTCTATCATTGCCATTGCAGCCCTTGTCGCTTTTCCAGTTCAAGCAGAAGACAAAAAAGCTACAGACACAAAGAAAACCGAAGTTGCCGAAGACCCCAATAAGAAAATTTGTCAAAAGTATCGCCCAACCGGCACGCGCATTATGAAAAAAACCTGTATGACACAGCGAGGCTGGGACGAACTCAAGCGCCGCGCACAAGATGCTGCTCGCACCTCCCAACGCTTGAGCGGCCATCAAAACCGCGACGGCGGATAAGCCACACATCAAAGGGCCGATAGCGTCTGGCATCGCACTCTCAGTAGTACTTTTTGAGTTTTCCCTGTATCTCTGCCAGACGCTCCAACCATGCCTGCTTTTTGCGGTCCGGTAATCCTTCCCACCAAAGAGGAACTTTCTCGGCCTTATGTTTCATCACGAAACTACCCCATTCAGCTTCCTGCCGCTCAGGAAAACCATTTTTCCTGTTACGCATCTGCTGATCCAAAAAAGCCGCTACAAAATCATTTTGCAGTTCCAGCAAGCGCTCACCATCAGGCTCTCCACTCAATAAAGTTGCAGCAAAGCCCGCCAGTAAAACACTGCTGTCTGTAAACCCGAAGTGATTACTGCCTGAAACAATGTACTGAAAGGATTTCGGCATTCGAGTTTCACGCTCAAAAGCTTGTATTGAAAAGTCATTAAACATAAGTGCTTTGTTTACAGGCAGATCCGGTGCCTTGTGTTGCAGCTGTCGATGATGATCCTGATACAGATGCAACAAGGGCGCTGGAGCCATTTTGTTCACCCCCCCGAAATGGGAATCCGCACCATCCAGATTGATCTGAGCAATACAGTGTTCACTTTGATGGCAGGCCGCCATCGCTGTGCTGCCACCAAAAGACATCCCCGCAAACGCTACGCTACGATAATTCCCCTTTTCAGCAATTGCCTTGACCTTTTTCGGTAGTTTGCTGGCAAGCAAGCTGTCCAACACAAAGAGTTGATCTTTCTGCCAATGAGGTGCACTGCGTAACAATTTTGAATCATTGATGCTTAAGGCTTTCTCAATATAGCTCAGAAAAAAGTCAAAGCGCGCATCGAGATCCGATTCCGAATAGGCCTTTTCGCGCAAAGCTTTTAAAGCTTCTTGTTCGGGGTTCTGCTCGGGTATCCAGGCACGGATTTCCATACCGTCATCGAATCGAACAGCCGCGGCATCGTAAGGGTGATGCAGGGCGTAGACAAGATAGCCGTGGCTGGCCAGATGTTCCATCAAGACCGTGTTTTGCCATAAATACGAGTACAAACCATGACTAAAAATCACAACAGGCAAGTTATCCTCTTCCACAATCGGCGCACCCACCACACTGTGTGTCTCGATCAAATTCAAATGACTGAATATGTCAGCAGTAAGAGACATCGTCCCCGCCAAACCCGCCAAACTACTTTCTATTTCAGCCCTCGTGGCATAAGGCTTTGGACTCAAATTATTATCTTGTGCGGGATACCATACTCTGATTTGAAGGCGTCTGTCGCCGCAGGGGTTCGATTCACAAAAGGGATCTTGTCGAGACGTATCGGTCAATTCAAAATCAACAATACCCACCGCGTGTGGGCCATCAGGCGCGGGTAAATCCCGAACAGGAAATTGCCAGGGCAGCGCCACAGCCATCACCCAAGCCAAAACAAAAAGCAGCCCTCCGAACGGTACCAACACTTTCTTTCCCGGAATACGAGGAAACACACACACGCCCAAAGCCGCAACACACAGCATCATGATCGCAAGATAGCCGAGCCCCAGGCCGTGCCACCTTCCGTCAATCAACAGCACGCCCCCAGCCAATGCAGGACTCATAAACAGAATCGGTTTTCGCCAAGCCCAGGACCTGAAAAACCAACTCAGGCAGAACAGAAGTAACAAGGCAGCAGCTGCAAGTTCGCTTACTAACATAGATTTGAATTCGCTCTATAAATTTTACGGCGTAAGTGTCAGCTTCCAGTGTAATTCACTCGACACCCAAGACAACTCTACTCGGTGTCCTGCATAACAGATCTGTTGTTATGACGAGTTTCTTTGTGCCCGCAACAACGCTTCAACGCGAGGCTTTATTCATAATTTTGTGCATTCCAGCCAATAGACAACGCCGTCCTATGAATTTCGAATATCGTTTTACCAAGCGCAGCTTGCATACCCCTTTGTACATTAACCAATACCATTTTGAGTCCGTAGAAACCCTGGAAGTCTCTCTGCACCGCAATAACGTTACCGGCCGTGGAGAAGCCAGCGGGGTATTTTATCTGGGAGATGATCCACAACAAATGGAAGCGCAGCTTCTGAGTATTCAGAATCAGATAAACACAAATTTGAATCGGGATAACTTACAAAAACTGCTTCCTCCGGGCGGGGCTCGCAATGCTCTGGATTGCGCCCTTTGGGATCTGGAATGCAAGTCCCGTGGTGAATCAATCTGGCAGAAATTGCAGCTCCCTCCCAAACAACTCAATACCGTTTTTACTATTGGTATTTCCGATGCCAGCACCATGGCCACCCAAGCTTTGGAGGCCTCACAATTCCAACAATTAAAAATCAAACTGGATCAACAAGATCCCATTGGTAAACTCAGTGCCATCCACCAGGCACGACCGGATGCTGAAATGATACTGGACATCAATCAGGGATGGAGCGAAGCTCAACTGCTTGAGTATTTACCCCAGCTCGCTCCCCTGGGCGTTGTCCTTCTTGAGCAACCGCTGGCACGTGGAGAAGATGCTCTCTTAGCTTCTTTGAAACGGGATATTCCCATCGCCGCCGATGAGTCTTGTCTGGATCTCGCGGACTACCACGAAATCAAATCCCGTTACGATGTCATCAATATCAAGCTGGATAAATGTGGCGGCTTGAGTGAGGGCCTTGCGATTGCCCGGCAGGCTAAAACGGACGGCAAACAACTCATGGTCGGCAATATGATTGGCAGCTCTCTGGCCATGGCGCCCGGTTATGTGATTGGCCAATACTGCCGATTCATTGATCTTGATGGCCCTCTGTTACTCACAGAGGATTACCCCAATCCGATCAATATTTCGGGGAACGGTCAATGCACCCTGCCCGAACAATCACTCTGGGGATAAATTCGCATATTTACAAATTGCCTATCTTATTTGAATTTTTGCACATTAATATTGTGCAACATCGGGTAGGCTCAAGTCTTTGATTTAAGAGCGGTACACCCAGGCATGAAACAGCATATCCGCAGGGAGATTACCGACGCTTTTGCGTCCTCCAAGGACCCCAGTCTGCAGGAAATGATCCTCAATAACACCCTCGATATTGAGGCGGAAGAGTTTTTCCCCGGCGGTCATATTACCCGTTATCACGTCCACAACAAGGCTCTATACGGCCGCCAGGAAATTGTGCAAATAAGCCGGGACTTCTCGGTCATCACCAGCAACATCGAAGCCAACAAGGCCTCTCAAACCAGTTACAGCGGCGCCAATTGGCTGGCCCTGCAGCTCTGTGTTGCCGGCGAATATGAGGTGTCGATTAACAACAACGCTCGGCAAATTCTCAAACCAGGCGATTGCCGCCTGGATATTTTAAGCAAGCGCGGCACGCTCAATCGCTTTCAGCAAGGGGGCAGCCGTTATCGCAATGTCGCTCTGTATATGAGTCTGGAAGCATTCAAATCCCATTTAAATGTTGGCCAACACGCAGAGCGTATGTTGCAACAATTGTTGCAGGAAGAGTTAATTCACCCCCACGCCAGCAGCACCTTCGAAGCGTCGAAGTCGCTGATGGTATCGGCCAATGAGCTGTCTGAATTTGGCCGCTTTGGCGGTTTACGTCCCGCCTATATTAAAGCCAAAGCGATTGAATTTATGGTTTATGCCGCTAACTTCGCACGCTGGCAAGGGCGTGGCGTAGCGGGTCTTCGCAGCCGCGCCAAGTTATCGCGCAGTGTGGATATTGCCCAGAAAACCAAAGCGATTATCGATCGGGAATATTCTGTTGCCCACACTATTGATGAGCTTGCCCAGCGTATTGGCACTAACAGAACTACTTTGAGCCAGGCCTTTCGCACGGAATTCCAGGAAACCCCCATGCAATATCGTCGCCGCCTGCGTTTGGAAGTTGCCAAACAGATGTTGCAATACCATGAAGGCTCTGTAGGCGAAGTTGCTGAACACGTTGGCTACGCCGATGCCTCTTGTTTTATTCGTGCTTATCGCGACCACTACGGCATGACACCTGGCAGCTGAGCTGCCATAGAACCGGCCCCTCTCTCCAATAAAATCTGCATTCCCCACTGACAATTTTCCATTTTACAGGGAAGCCAAACATCGCAAATTTTCCAACACCCTTGAGTCTCAAGCTATTAGCTTTTACTAAATGCAAATTCTTTTTAACGATTTTTCTTCATGCTACGCAACCGAAATAAAACAATAGAGAAGCAGTCGTACAGGAGAAAAGCATGGTTTCCAAGCACGCTCAAATTGTATTGCTGACCGCCAGCACCGTCAGCACAAGCCCACTCGCTATCGCACAAAAAGAAATTACTCAGCTCGAAGAAATCATTGTTACGGCCAGTCGCCGTACGGAAAATCTGCAGGATGTCGCGGCTTCTGTTGCTTCGGTTGATCCGCAGTCGTTCCAGCAAAATGGTCTAAACGAACTGCAAGATATTATCGAATACACACCCGGTATAAACTGGGAGGATGGCGGTGGCCGTGGCGTCGGCACCATAACCATGCGCGGCATCCCTCAGTCCGGTGCCATTAGAACCGTAGGCATCTATGTCGATGATACTCCATTGGTCAGCGCCAGTGGTTTCAGTGGTGCCGCCGGTGGCACCATCGATGCCTCATTGATTGATTTAAGTCGAATTGAGGTGGTCAAAGGCCCCCAGGGAACTTTGTATGGTGCCTCTTCCGTTGGCGGCATGATTCGTTATATTAATCGAGCACCTTCGCTGGATGAAGTCCGTGGTGAATTCAGTATCGACCTGTCTCACAACAAAGGCCCCGGCAGCCATAATGTGATTGCCAGTGGGCGAATTAGCGGGCCACTTGTTGAAAATTCACTGGGGGCGACTCTATCGTTATTCCAGGCCGAAGACAGCGGCTTTACCCAAGTGGTTAATCCCAGCAATGGCGAACCACTGCGCAAACGTGCCGACCAGGCACGGAGCAAAGGCTTATCCGTTAATCTCCTATGGGAGGCCAACGACAACGCCAGCGTTAATTTCAAATACCTTCGTCAAACCGGTCAAAGCGACCTGCTCAGTAATGTAACATTGTTGCCCGGTACGGATACCCCCGCCTTTGGTGATTACAGCACCATCAATCAGCCTCTCCCTCTCGAAAGCAAAACGGAAGTCAGCTCCCTCAGTATCGATTATGATTTCAGTTGGGGCAGCGTAACGTCCAGCAGCAGCCTGAGCGACCGAAGCGTGTTTGTTAATCTGGATCGCAGTGCCCAGTTGGCTCCAGTGAATGATTTGATCTACGGCCTGCCAGCGGGCAGCACCGAAAGCGTTATCACCATTTCTGCTCAGGACATGCAACGTTTTGTTCAGGAGATTCGTCTAAGTTCTATCGAAAGCCAAACCGTAGAGTGGATACTGGGTTTGTTTTACATGAACGAAGATGCCGGCAACCGACAACAAGCTCAACCGAAACCGTTTCTCGGTGCCGGATTGTTTGATGTCAGCTTTCCATCCGCCTATGAGGAATATGCCCTTTTCGGCAATGTGACTTGGTACGCCAATGAGCAATTGGATGTGACATTGGGCATGCGTTACAGCGATCACGAAACCGAAATGGAAAATATTAGCGTCGGTCCACTGACCGGCCCTGGCCAGCCTTTAAGTCGGTTCTCGGATCAAACGTCCACTTACCTGGCTACCCTGCGTTATCGCCCCAACGAAAATCATTCGCTCTATGCCCGAGCTTCAAGCGGATATCGCCCAATATCCTCTAATCTGGCACTGCTCAACCCCGCTACGGGTGAAAACCTGGCCCAGCCGTTTGTTGAAGCCGATAAAATCTGGAGCTATGAGCTGGGCATGAAAGGCATACTGCCAGATCTGGACAGCCGCTATGAATTCGCCCTGTGGTATTCCGATTGGGATAACTTCCAAACTCGTTTTGTATTTAACGGCGTTTCCGTTGGTGCCAATGCACAGGGCAGTCTGATTTCACAGGGGGCCGAGTTCTCCCTTAGCAGCCTGATCGGAGACAAACTCCAGCTTCAACTGGGTCTCAGTTATAGCGACAGCGAACTCGATGAACAAGAAACAACACTCGGTGCGATTCGTGGCGAGCGTTATCCTGGGCAAGCCCTGTGGTCGGGGTCGATTCAATTCAACTACGCCCTCCCGGAGATCAATGAGTGGCAAACAGCCTTGAATGTCGGACTGCGCTATATCGGCGAAAACGATTCCACTTTTTCCCGCTCCCAAGTTCAACAAGCTATGACGGTTGATGCCTACTCCCTTGTAGATAGCAGCCTGAATTTTGAGCAGGGTAAACAACAAATCAGTTTTTATTTGAACAATTTGCTGGATGAGCAGTCCATAGTGAACCGCAGCGACAGCCTGTCCAATAACGGCCAGCTTTTTTCATCAGCGATCTTTACGCCCCCCAGAACAGTGGGCGTTCGATATCGCTACCAATTCTGATTCTGCACCAAGAGCCTAATACATACTCTCCGGTGTTTTACCGGACCCCCGCAAGGGGGTTTTTTTTGCCTGAATATTTATCGCTAAAAAGTGACGAATATCCTGTCTTTGTTTCTTTAAGCACGTAGATTGCCCATACCATTAAGCAGGGGCCCAAAATGATCACAAGAATGATGAAGATAATAAGCAGCCTACTTTCATGCCTTTACCTGCTGAGTATCAGCGCCATGGCTGACAAGCGCGTAACCGATTTGGAAGACCCCGCGCTGCTGGAAGCCTATCTTGATGGGCTGATTAAAAGCTCGATGGATAAACATCACAGCCCTTCGGGGGTTATTTCAATTTACAAGGATGGCCAGTTTTTGCTGAGTAAAGGGTATGGCTCACAGAGCCTAGGCGACGGTCAACAGTCCGCAAAACCCGTGCAAGCGGAAAGCAGCTTGTTTCGTCCGGGCTCCATATCCAAACTGTTTACCTGGGTCGCCGTGATGCAGCAGGTCGAATCTGGCAAGCTGGATCTCGACAACGATGTAAACCTCTACCTTAAGCGCTTTCAGGTAAAAGACAGCTGGCCGGGGCAGCCAGTAACTCTTCGTCACCTGATGACTCATACGGCTGGTTTTGAAGATGGCGCTCTGGGTTACCTCATTCTGGATAAACCCGAATTGGTGCTTCCCCTTCCCGAAGCCCTGGAAAAATATCAACCTGAACGCATCAACCCACCGGGCTTACACACGGCCTATTCGAATTGGGGAACCGCATTAGCGGGATTAATTGTCGCCAATGTCAGCGGCGAGACCTTTGAAAATTATGTGCAGAAGCGTATTTTTAATGTTCTCGGTATGCAATACGCGAGCTTTATTGAACCGCTCCCGCCCACCCTGGAAAATCATGCCGTTCAAGCCTATCAATGGTCAGCCGGCAGATATAAAGCCAAACCCTATGAACGTATTTCCGGTTTTGCGCCTGCGGGCTCAGCGGCCATGTCAGCCAATGACGTCATGAAGTTTGGTATCGCTCTGTTACAGAATGGGCAGTATCAGAATCAACAAATTCTACAGGCAAGCACTCTGCAACAAATGCTCGAACAAGGGTTTAGCCACGATGAACGCACACGCGGCATGGGCATGGGCTTCATTAAGCGCCGCTTTGGTAACGAAACCTTGGAATTGTTTGGCCACGAAGGCGCCAGCGCGTACTTCTTTTCCCATTTGGGGATTTCCCAGAAAGAAAACCTGGTGGTGTTTGCCTCGTTTTCCGGAGCCGGAGGACGCTCTGTTTACAAAGATTTTTTACAAAATTTTTACACTCGATTCTTTTCTGAACATTCCGGCACTCCCAAGACCATAAAAACCACAGCGCAGGACTTACAGGAATACCGTGGCGACTATCTGCCTTGGCGTGGCAGTTTCAGCAAGGCCGAAGCATTGTTGAGGGTGCTCAACGGTAAATCCGTTCAAGTTGTTCACTCAGATCAAAGTGCTGCCCTGCTCTACAGCGGAAAACGCTACCACATGGTCGATAAGGACTTGTTTCGAGAAGCGCATGGCTTCGGTCGTATTGCCTTCCAGCGCAATCAAAAAAGCCAGGTCAGCGATATGATAGTGGACGGTCGCGCCTACACCCAGTATTACAAAGCGCCATTATTCGAATCAAAGACATTCACCCTTATTGTGCTGATGGTAATTCCTCTGTTTGCCCTGGCTCTACTGATTCATCTGCTGTACAAGAGCACTCATTATGCAAACCACACCGGTCAAAAAGCCCTGTTTTATTCACAGATTGTCTGGGCTGTATCGACCCTGGCCTTTTTTATTCTGATGACGCTCAGTTTGCTGAGCCTGCCCACCATCGTTAATGGCATTCCTGCGTCTCTGACCATCGCACTTTGCTTTCCACTGCTTTCGGCCTTGGCAAGTTTGGCCCTGCTTGCCATTCTGGTGAAATATCGACAGGCTCCATTCGGAATAAAAACCAAACTGCTGGCCTACAGCACCCTGACGATCAGCCTCTTCAGTCTGTACTTTTATCAATACTGGAATCTTTTGGGTTTTAAGTACTTCTCCGTTTAAAAGGCAAAAAAAAGCCCGCAATATTGAGCATTGCGGGCTTTCGGGTTCGAGCGTTGTTTAGAGATACCTAATTACTGGCTTCTGAATTCCAGCTTATTACCTGCCAAACTGGCCACAATGGTTTGCCCCGGCGAAAACTTCCCGGCCAGAATATCTTCCGCCAGTGGGTTCTCTACCAATGCCTGAATGGCGCGTTTCAGAGGCCTCGCGCCGTACACCGGATCGAAACCCGCTTCCGAGATTTTATCCATGACCGCCGGATCTAACTGCAAACTCAGCTCTCGCTCAGCTAAACGCTTGCCCAAACTCGCCAGCTGAATATTGGCAATTTTCTGAATATGTTCTTTACCCAGAGGGTGGAACACAACCGATTCATCGATACGGTTAATCAGTTCAGGACGGAAATGTTGAGCCACGACTTCCATCACCGCATCTTTCATCGCCGCGTAACGGGTTTCCGTCAAACTGGAATCACCCGCCGGCGCATTAAAGTCGATGGCATCGTAAGATCGGTCATTGGCCAGATCCTGAATTCGATCAGAACCCATATTCGACGTCATCACGACTACTGTGTTGCGAAAATCAACCGTGCGACCCTGGCCATCGGTTAAACGGCCATCTTCCAACACCTGCAGCAGAATATTGAATACATCCGGATGTGCTTTTTCGATTTCATCCAGCAGGACAACCGAATAAGGCTTACGACGCACCGCTTCGGTGAGGTAACCGCCCTCTTCGTAGCCGACATAACCCGGAGGTGCGCCAATCAATCGGGCTACGGAGTGCTTCTCCATAAACTCCGACATATCAATGCGCACCAGAGCGTCCTCAGTATCAAACAGGAACGTCGCCAGAGCTTTACACAATTCCGTTTTACCCACACCCGTTGGCCCCAAAAACAGGAAGGAGCCGTTAGGACGATTGGGGTCTGACAAACCGGCGCGTGAACGGCGCACGGCATTGGAGACTGCAACAACCGCCTCACTCTGTCCAATAACGCGCTTGTGCAAAACGTCTTCCATCTGCAACAGCTTTTCACGCTCACCTTCAAGCATCTTGCTCACGGGAATCCCGGTCCACTTGGACACCACTTCAGCAATTTCCTCATCGGTCACCTTATTACGCAGTAACTGCATGGGTGCTTGCTCAGCAGTATCTGCCGCTGCAATCTGCTTTTCCAGCTGGGGAATCAAACCGTATTGCAACTCCGACATGCGCCCCAGGTCACCCGCTCGGCGCGCAGCATCCAAATCCAGTCGCGCTTGCTCAAGCTGACTCTTGATCTCTGCTGAACCGCTGAGCGCCGACTTTTCAGCGCGCCAGATTTCATCCAGGTCGGCGTACTTTCGTTCGACTTCGAGAATATCGGTATCAAGCAATTGCAATTGTTTGCGCGCACTTTCCGACTCGTCTTTTTTTACCGCTTCACGTTCAATTTTTAATTGAATCAAACGGCGCTCTAATCGATCCATGTCTTCAGGCTTGGAATCGATCTCCATACGAATGCGGCTGGCCGCTTCATCAACCAGATCAATAGCCTTATCCGGCAACTGACGATCGCTGATGTAACGCTGGGACAACTTAGTTGCGGCAATAATCGCGGCATCGGTGATGTCCACACCGTGGTGAACTTCATAGCGCTCTTTCAGACCACGAAGAATTGCAATGGTATCTTCCTCGGTGGGTTCATCCACCTGAACCTTTTGGAAGCGACGTTCAAGCGCCGCATCTTTTTCAATATACTGACGATACTCATCCAATGTGGTTGCACCCACACAATGCAATTCACCACGCGCCAGTGCCGGCTTAAGCATGTTGCCGGCATCCATAGCGCCGTCGGTTTTACCCGCTCCAACCATGGTGTGCAATTCATCAATAAATAAAATCACCTGGCCTTCTTGTTTGGCCAACTCATTCAACACACTTTTTAAGCGTTCTTCGAATTCGCCGCGATATTTGGCGCCAGCCAGGAGTGAACCAAGATCCAAAGATAAAAGTTTTTTGTCTTTTAATCCTTCGGGCACTTCACCGTTTACAATGCGCTGGGCCAGGCCTTCAACAATCGCCGTTTTACCCACACCCGGCTCACCAATTAATACCGGATTGTTTTTTGTTCGGCGCTGTAAAACCTGCACAGTACGACGAATTTCATCATCGCGGCCGATCACCGGGTCCAGCTTGCCAGCCAGTGCCCGCTCGGTGAGATCAACCGTGTATTTATCCAATGCCTGACGATTGCCTTCCGCCTCAGGGCTATCCACCGATTCACCTCCACGAATACTTTTAATGGTGTGTTCCAGATGTTTAATATCGCCGTGGGCATCCAGCAGAGCTGCCAGAGAGTTACTGCCATCTTTCCAGGCAGCCAGTAATACGGCTTCACTCGCAATAAACTGGTCGCCTTGCTGCTGCGCCGTTTTGTCAGCCAGATTTAATAAACGAGCCAGTTCACTTGATAAGGGAACGTCGCCGGTGGGATTGCTCACCTTGGCCAGTTCCTGCAATTTTTTTTCAATGGCCTGGTTCAGGCCCGCCATATCGAAGCCCGCCTGATTCAATAAAGGGCGCACGGCACTGCCTTGTTGCTGCAACATGGCCGCCAGCAAATGAACAGCTTCTAATTGGGTATGATCCCGGCCGACAGCCAGGGATTGCGCCTCGGAAAGGGCGGTTTGTAACTGATTGGTAAGACGATCAAATCGCATAGTCACCTCTATGTGTCCTGCAAGCCATCAGGCCTTGCAAATAATAAGCTGCCTTGATTCCAAGCACAGCTCGCACATGGGGCAGCCTGCCCCGTTACTTCTATGATGGGGTCAGACTGACGCTTTTCAATACGTTTTCTTATCGACTGTTTATAAAGTTAATTCTGCTTGCGCCAGATCAAACTGGCCATACGTCCACAGCGGACATCACCTGCTTTGCTGGCGCGGCGATAGGAAAAATAATGATCGCTGTCCTCAAAGCTGCACTCGTCACCACCGAACACAGCGGTGACCCCCAGATCCAATAACTGTGCCCGAGCGATAGCGGCCAGATTGAGATGATATTTGAGAGGATTCAGCTTAGACGGTTCAGACGCTGCAACAGTGGCTTCCAACAACTCGGGTGTTGTGGCGACCTCAAAAAACGTTTCCAGAACCTCTACCCCAACCTCAAAATGCGCCTGACTGATGGCCGGCCCGATGTATGCCTGCCAGGGGCTGTCTGTTGAACCCAGGCGACGTAACTCAGGAAAATTTTCAGACAAAATACCATTGGCCAAACCTCGCCAACCCGCATGCACAGCGGCAACCGCTGAACCGTCTTCCTTCCATAACAGCACCGGCAGGCAATCGGCGGTCATCACAGCACAGGCCAACCCCGCCTCTTCGGTATAACAGGCATCGGCATTGGGGCTCTGACTCTCGCCAGCTTTAATCATCTGGCAGCTGTGGGTTTGTGTCAGCCACTGGATCTGTTCAGCGCCAGTCATTTCGGCCAACAAAAGCTCGCGGTTCGCTGACACAGAGTCCGGTTCATCGCCGACGTGATCGGCGATATTAAAGCTGCCATAAGGACCGGAGCTTTGCCCACCGTCACGCCGGCTAACCATCACAGCGATATTATCCGGCAGAGGAATGTCAGGTTGATACGCAAATGCACTCGCCATATTGATCTCCTTGCCTGTTCTCAATCCCTGTTAAATATACGCCGGGCCCTGGGCGTCTTTTAATTCCCTCAGCAAATCCACCATATCTTCCGGCAGATCCGCTTCCCATTCCATATATTCACCGCTAATCGGGTGGATTAAACCCAATTGGGCCGCATGCAGAGCCTGACGCGGGAAACTGCGCAGTTTTTCAATCAGTGCCTTATCCAGCCCTTTGGGAATTTTAAAACGTCCGGCGTAGGCTGAATCGCCCACCAGCGGATAACCGATATGGGACATATGCACGCGAATTTGATGGGTGCGACCGGTTTCGAGCTTCAAGCGAATATGGGTATAAGCATCGAAGCGCTGAATCACACGGTAGTGAGTAATGGCTTCTTTACCACCGAAATTGGATACCGCCATTTTGGTGCGCTGTTTGGGGTGGCGACCGATATTCGCTTCAACCATACCACCACCGGTCATCACGCCCTGGGAGATGGCTTCATATTCACGGGAGACACTGCGTTCCTGCAACTGTGCCACCAGATCGGTATGGGCTTCGAGTGTTTTTGCCACCACCATCAAGCCGGTGGTGTCTTTATCCAGACGGTGCACAATACCAGCCCTGGGCACATGAATAAGATCCGGACTGTGATGGAGCAAAGCGTTTAACAACGTCCCGGTATGATTTCCCGCTGCCGGATGAACCACCAGGCCCATCGGCTTGTTCAACACCAGAATGGCCTCATCTTCATAAACGATATCGAGATCAATCGCTTCAGGCTTCCAGCTGCCCTGTTCTTGCAGCTCTGCGTTGAGGTCAAGCTGTTCTCCCCCGAGCATTTTGTCTCGGGTTTTCGCCTTTGAGCCATTCACCGTCAACTCACCACTCTTGATCCAGGCTTGCAGCTTGGAGCGGGAATACGACGAAAACAGCTCAGCGGCCGCCTGATCAAGGCGCTGTCCACTGGCGGTCACCGGCACCGTGGCCGATTCCTCGACTTTCTTTACCCCGGACTCATCAGCCAGGTCTTCAATGTCTTCCAGTGGAGGGATATTTTCATTCATTCTACTGTCTACCTATGGCCCGCAGGCCAAATTCTGTACGGCATCGGATGCTAAAAGCAGCTTAGAGCTGAAATGGGGACAAATCCAGATTACATGTGTCTGTTTTTTGCCCAATTTCGGCTGAATTCATGCCATTAGCACTGTGTATTTTGCCGTTTTTAAAAGGCCCAACTGCCTTGTTATCGTCGATGCCGTCAGGCTGAACGAATACCTTGGGGTTTAGCCAAGCCTTGTGTTTAAATAGCACCCTTAACTTTACGGCCTGGGGTGCAAATGGGTGCCACGGGAAGCTTGATCAACAAGCGATCAATAACTCATATGGGCGGAAACCGGCTATTTTAAACCGTTTCCACAAGAAAAACTAAAACACTCCTGAAGAGAGTTCCGAACATGCAAAACTACCCCTCCATCGGGGCCAAGCTGGTCTTAAGTCTACTATTGGCACTCACCCTTAGCGCTTGTTCTTACTTCCAAGACGAAGAGGATGAAGAGAAGCCACAGTACGACTCTGAGCGTCAGTTTTACGAAGCTGCCCAGCGCCAGCTCGATACCAAGCAGTGGGAACGCGCCACCAAAACACTACAGGCTCTGGAAGAGAACTTCCCGTTCGGCAAATACGCCGAACAAGCCCAGCTTGAACTGATCTACGCTTACTACAAGAGTTCAGAAACCGAAGCTGCCTCTGCAGCCGCGGATCGTTTTATTCGTTTGCACCCACAGCATCGCAATGTGGATTACGCCTACTACATGAAAGGCCTGTCGTCTTTCTCTGAAGGCAAAGGCTTGTTTGAACGCTTCCTGCCCACCGATCTTACCCGTCGTGACCCCGGCAGCGCCCGCGAATCCTTCACCTATTTTTCCCAGCTGATTGCCCGCTTCCCGAACAGCAACTACGCGCCGGATGCGGAAAAGCGCATGATTTATCTGCGTAACTTGCTGGCCCGTTATGAAATTCACGTTGCCAACTATTATTTCAAACGCGGAGCCTACGTTGCCGCAACCAACCGGGGTCGCTACGTGGTTGAAAACTTCCAGAAAACTCCGGCGGTACCCGATGGTCTTGCGGTTACCATTCAGGGCTATCACGCTCTGGGTATGGACGATCTGGCAGAAACCAATCTGGCTATCCTGAAGGAAAACTATCCGGATCATCCGGCAATCGGCAGCGACGGCACCTTCAACTATCAGTTCCACGCCGACTCAGGTGAGCGCGGCTGGTTGAGCAAGCTGACCTTTGGCTTCCTCGACAAACAAGACCCACCGGGTTTTGATAGCCGAGCCGTTTATAATCCAGCCTACAGCAGCGACCGCCAAGCTCGTCAGGCGGTGAACGCTCAGGAAGCCAGCGGTGATCGCCCCTGGTATCATCGAATTACCTTTGGCATTTTTGAATAAATTATTCATTCATTTGCCACCAATAAAAAAGCCTGTTTTCACAGGCTTTTTTATTGGGCGTTATTTATTGCAATTGGCCCTCGGAATTCGTAAATATTTTTATTCCAGGCCTGAAACAATGTCCTTCAACGCGGCTACATGACCTGCAAACGCTTTTCTTCCCAAACTTGTTAACGCAATCCAGCTCCTTGGCCGGGCAAAGTCGCTGCGCTTATTGATGCTGATATAACCCGCCTCTTCCAGAGTTTTTAAATGCTTGGACAATACAGAATCGCTCACATCCAACTGTTCTTTCAGAAACTTGAATTCCAACTCAGCGCTGGTCGACAATGCCGCGCAAATTTGCAGACGATTCGGAGCGTGAATTACGGTATCCAGCTTACTCATCATCCGCCCCTATTCTTTGCATTTCACCCGCAGGATGCCAGTACTGAAAATAGAACATCAAAGCCGCCGATAAAAACGCGGCAATATGCGGAGCGGATGCAAAGCCTTCCAGGCGCAATGTTCGCCCGCCTAACACCAGCAGCCCAAAAGCAACGACCGACACCAGATAAAATAATAAACCACTCTTATTTTTCGGGATCAGATTGGCTTTCAAACCCATCAGCTTTGAGCTATACATGGCCAATGCTGCCGATGCCAGAAACAAACCCAGGCCAATATAAAGACCCAGGGCCCATAGGTTTTCGTGCTCGGTCATACCCCATGAAAACACAATGAGGCCATAACTCAGGCTTGAGAAAACCGAAAGCCAAACGGGCAACCTCATGGCTTTTTGAAGGTTCTGCTGACTGCTTTCTATATCTTTTAAGGCCGCCTTTGCGGCTTGTGCGTCAATATGCTGATCTTTATCCATCATGTTTCCACTCCGCTCTCATTACTGTTCTACATCACTCATGTCACGCTCTTGCGTTTTAACACGATCACTTTCCAACACAGTTACTTTCCAACACGGAAAGTAACTATAGCCCTAACTTTCCATATTGGAAAGTAATATTTTTCAATTTAGTAAAAACGAATATTCGATAGTGTTTTTGCGCGCTGATAAAAATAGGGAAATTGGAAGCGGAACAAACAAAAAGGCTGCGACATCCGAGGACATCGCAGCCTGGATAAGAAGGGGCTAGTGGGCAGGCTCCTGCTTCTCGGCAATGCGTACCAGCACCTCACCCAGCATCATCGTTACGATGGTGCCAATCAATACTGGCCACTGCATACCTTCAGACGGCACATACACAAACAGAACAATCGCCAACACAATCACTGACAGACACATATAGGCCAGCAATCTGGCAACAAGTGGTCCACCCGGCACTTTAAAAGGGCGTGCCTTTTCAGCATCATCGCGACGCAGTTTCAAAAAGGCCAGCATCATACCGATATACGTCAGCAGGAAAATAACCGCGCTGAACGAGAACAAAGACCAGAACAAATCTTCATTGGAAGATGCCATCAAACCATAAAGTAACAATACCGCCGTGCTCACAACACCCATCGCAATCGCAGCGCCTACCGGGGTGCCATAACGCGGATGTTCCTTCGCAAAGATTTTTGGCAACTCGCCATCAATAGCAGCTTCAGCCATGGAGCGATTACAACCCAGCGCCCAGGTGACACCGTTGGAGAAAAAAGTGTACAAGGCTGCAACCCCTAGCACCAACACAAAAGTCGCGCCCAGACTGGAACCCCCAAACAGCATGTTCAGTGTATCGATCAGCCCTTCCACCAAATTCACATCCGCTACCGGCACAGCCGCCAACACCGCAAAAGTCCCCAGGCTATAGAAAGCCAAGATAATGATTCCAGAAAATAAAATCGCTTTTGGAATATCGCGTGAAGGATTTTCCATTTCTTCACTACTGGAACTCATCAGTTCAAAACCCAGCATGCCGTAAATAATCGCCGGAATGTACTCCAGGCTGCTGCTCCAGTTCGGCGCAATCGTGCTGAGATTAATTTCATTGGCCATGCCTTCGTTTTGCACATGTACCAGGCCACCGATAATCAACGCCGCAAAAATAATAATTTTTAAAATCGCACCAAGATTAGGCACCCATTTCCCGATGTCCAACGTCATGATATTGATCAGTACCGCAACCCAGGATAACGCGATACCCATCCCGATCTGCCAAGCCAGGGACAAATCCGGCGCAAAGAGTTGTTTGAAAACCCCGGCAAATAAAATAAAAATCGCCGGGTTCCACAATGCGGTGTTCACCCAGTACGCCCAGGAAACTCTCGAACCCCAACGCTTTCCGTAAGCGTTTCTGACCCAGGCATACACTCCGCCCTGCTCCGGGTAACTGGTCCCCATTTCGGCACTGATCAGGCCAAACGGCAGGAAGAAGATTAAACCCAGAAATAACCACCAGAAGATACTGGATACACCAACAGCCGCTGCAGCGGCCAGGGTATCCAACAACAATATGGCCGAGACCGTAAACAGAGTTAAATCGGGTAAACGAAGGGATTTGAGATGATTGCTCATGGAATACCTACATCGATCGCTTGAGTTCTGCTGTTGCAGATTTTTATTTTAAAAATTAGCTGGCGCTTTCAAGAAGCTTCTTATACTGATTTTTGTCAAATAACCCTTGGTGAACGACCGGAGTCGCCGGGGCTTTTATTCTATTCGTTTTTCTGTTCGCTTTGGCTTGAGACAGGCAAAAAAAAAGCCCCAGGCTAATTCAGGCTGGGGCTAAAGCACTACATCAAGTTAACTTGCTAAGTGTGATGTCCAAGGCTTTCTTCGCCTTCTCCACCAACTCATCAATCTGTTCTTTCGTCATGGTTAATGGTGGCGCCACCACCATCATGTCACCTACCGCACGCATCACCAGACCACTTTCAGTACAGGCATCGCGACAGATCGCGCCAGCGGTACAGTCGTCATCAAAACGCTCACGGGTTTCTTTGTTCTTAACCAGTTCCAGAGCCGCCAGGAAACCAACACCGCGGGTTTCGCCCACCAGCGGGTGCTCAGCCAGCTCAGCCCAGCGCTTCTGCAGATAAGGGCCCGTCTCTTCGCGCACACGCTCAATATGCTTGCCTTCGCGCAAAGACTTGATCGTGGCAATCGCTGCCGCACAGGCCGCCGGATGACCGGAATACGTAAAGCCGTGGGTGAACTCACCGCCCTTGCTTTTCAGTACATCCGCAACACGATCAGACACCAGTACACCACCCAGAGGCTGGTAGCCGTTCGTTACACCTTTTGCGAATGGCATCAGATCCGGCTCGGCACCGTAGTAAGAAGAACCAAACCACTCACCAGTACGGCCAAAGCCACAAATCACTTCGTCACATACCAGCAAAATGCCTTTCTCTTTACAGATTCGGGAAATTTCCGGCCAGTAGGTTTCAGGCGGAACAATCACGCCACCGGCACCCTGAATAGGTTCGGCAATAAAGGCAGCCACCTTGTCGGCACCCAGCTCATCAATTTTGGCTTCCAGCTGACGGGCAACCTGAACACCAAACTCGGCCGGGTCCATATCACCGCCTTCACCAAACCAGTATGGCTGATCAATATGCTCGATACCTGGCAGCGTCGCGTACTGCTTGTGCATACCATTCATACCACCCAGGCTGCCTGCAGCAATGGTGGAACCGTGGTAACCGTTCTTGCGGGCGATGATGGTTTTACGCTGTGGCTGTTCCTGCAAATCCCAGAAGCGGTGGATCATACGAATAACGGTGTCATTCGCCTCGGAACCGGAATTGGTGTAGAACACATTGTTCATGTGCTCTGGCGCGATCTCAGTGATCAAACGCGACAATTCAATGGAAGGCGGGTGGCTGCACTGGAAGAAGTTGTTGTAGAACGGCAACTCGGTCAGCTGCTGCTGTACAGCATCTACAATCTCTTTACGATCATAACCCAGGTTACAGCACCACAGGCCGGCCATACCGTCCAGAATCTGATTACCTTCGCTGTCGTAGATATACACACCTTCGGCTTTCACGATAATGCGGCTGCCCTTCTCGGCCAGGTCTTTAAAATCGGTAAACGGATGCAGGTGGTGCTTGGCATCCAGCTCTTGCCACTGGGCGGTACTTCTTACTTCGCTCATTCTCTTCTCCAATTCAGCTCGCGGCACCTGGGTTTTAACCTATATTTAGAGGATGCGGTGCCGTGGTGATACAATTCGTGGATTACCTGTCTATGGGATCATAAACAAACGGCCGACAACAACACCCCAAGTGGGGTAGGAATGGGCCTGGCCTCATTTGACAAGCCTGCGGGGCAGGATTAGATTGAAACCGTGTCCAGAGCGAAATACCCTCCGGGCCATAACGATAAGCATAAACACAATCCCACAGTACTAGCCACGTATGCCTGACTCAGCCACCACCCCTGCCTCGCTTCCCGACCTTTCCCAATGGAATCAGGCTCTGGCGGAAATTATAGATCACTGTGGCGATGAGGCTTTCTTCCCCCGCATGGTTGCTGTCCTGCAACAGCATATGGAAGTCGACCACCCCCAGATCTGGCTGTTCCGCCGGGATCTGGCCCCCGAGGCCATTTACTACGAGATCGCCCGCGAAGAGGTGGATGTGCAAATCGATCGCTATATCGATGGTGGCTACCTGCTCGACCCTTTTTATCTTTCCGGTATCAAGAACCAGAAATCCCCCGGGGTGTATCGCATTACCGAGATCAGTGCCTCGCATTTCAAACAGAGTGATTATTACCGCAGCTACTATGCCCAATTGGACACCAGCGATGAAATTGCCTACATCATCGAACTGGACGACGACGCCTGCCTTCATATTTCACTCATGCGCAACAAGCAAACCCGCGCCTTCAGCGAAGACGAGCTGTGCTTTTTGCAAAATATCGAACCCAGCATTCGCAGCCTTTCTCAACTGCATTCCCGTCAGGCCAATCTGGTCGACCGGGAAGGCGAAAAGATTGACGTTCGAGGCGTCAACAAAAGTGTTCACCGAGCCTTTGACCTGTTTGGCCGCTCATTGCTGACCGGCCGCGAAAAGGACGTTTTGGGTTTGATGCTGCAAGGACACAACACCAATTTGTCGGCCGAGAAACTCGGAATATCACCGGAAACACTTCGCCGTCACCGCAAAAACATGTATCAAAAACTGGATGTCAGCTCGCAAACCGAGTTGTTCTCCCTGTTCCTGAATTCCCTTTCCCACTTTGAACAATCGCCCGGAGAAGACCCTCTGGCAAGCTATTTCGCCAAGCCCGAAGCCCCGGCCAACGGCGAAGACTAAGCCGCAGATTCTGCGGTTGAGCCCCCTCTTTTCCGCCACTTACAAGGAAGCGTTTACCCCAAACGGGGCATTGTTTGCTTTACCCACAGCGCTAGGATGAGCTAAGGCCGGAAAAGCCAAGCAATAACGGCTCGATCGGCCCGACTATTTTAATAATGCGTTTGCGCAATAAGACTTGGCCTATGAAGCCGTGTCGTAGCAAAAATAACACCTATAAAACTCCATCGGAGAGTCTATCCATGAGCAAAACCACGCAATATTTACCCAAGAGCCTTCTGTCTCTGGCCATTGCTGCAAGCAGTATGTCTGCTACGGCGGTGGAGATTGAAGAGGTAGTTGTTACTGCCCAGAAGCGCGAACAAAGCCTGCAAGACGTGCCATTGGCGGTAAACGCCTTTAGCCAGAATTTTATGGAACGTGCTGGCGTTGAAGACGTCCGTGATCTCGTCGTGCTGTCGCCAGGTTTCAGCGGCGCAACCGAAGACAGCTTCTCCGACGCCATGGCCATGCGCGGCATCAGCACCAACGACTTTGGTGTGGGTGGCGATCCATCTGTCGCCGTTTTTGTTGACGGTGTATGGGCCGGTCGTACCGGTGGTGTGCAGAGTTCATTCTACGACATGGCCGGCGCGGAAGTGGTTAAAGGTCCACAGGGTACCCTGTTCGGCCGTAACGCCATTGCCGGTGCGGTCAGCATCAAAACACAAAAGCCTGTCGACGAATTTGAAGGCAAGGTAAAAGTTGGTCTGGCGGAATACAATCGTCGCGAAGTAACCGGCACCATCAACGTGCCCCTCAGTGAAAACTGGGCCATGCGCGCCAGCGTTTACGATTTATCCGAAGACGGTTACCTGGAAAATATTCAGGGCGGTGACGATTTCGGCTTCCACGAGCGCAGCTCCGGTCGTTTTGCACTGCGTTATATGGGTGACACCGTTGACGCTACCATTACCGCACAATATGAAGATCGCGAACAAAACTCTTCCATTTACTGGGATGAAACCTTAGGCCTGCCGCGCGACAAAGTCAGCCAGGATCTGAAAGGCAAAGACGCAATCGATGAAGGTGAAATTGCCAACATCACCGCTAACGTTGAAATCGACATTAACGAAAGCATGAGCCTCACCTCGATCACCGGCTGGAAAACGTATAACTTCTTCTACGTAGAAGATTATGACGCCCGCCCCACCCTGATCGACAATTTCTTCCTGGACACCGACGTTGATTATTTCAGCCAGGAATTGCGTTTAAACTTTGAAGCCAGCGATACCCTGGTAGGTTTCCTGGGCGCGAGCTACTACAACGAAAGCATTGATGCCAACACCGGCACCATCGCCGATGAAGACGCCCTGTGTAATGCGATTGGTCGCACCGATTCTCCAGACTTTGACGGCCCGGTAACCGGCGGCTGTGCGGATCCAAACTTCCTGCGCTACTGGCTGGAAGCTGAACCCACCGCTGACGATATCGCCGAAGCCCGCGATTCCGTTCTGGATGGCAAGCGCGAAGACATTTTCAACAAAGTGGAAGCCGATGGTTGGGCCGTATTTGCCGACCTGACCTGGACCCCGATGGAAAACCTCGACATCATGTACGGTGTTCGTTACACCGAAGACACCAAAGAAATGGGCATTCGCGTTGCCGATTCCGGTGGTTATCTGGGTAACAACTTCAACTTCGAATACGTGATTCCGGATTTTGTTTACGATGAACAAACCTGGAGCGACACCACCCAGCGTATCGCGGCCAATTATCAGCTGAGCGAAGAAATTACCCTGTACGCCAACTACGGTCAGGGTTACAAAGCGGGCGGTTTTGCAACTTACGGGGCCATTCTGGTTGACGTGGATGAAGACGGTATCGCCGACCCAGGCACCAAGCCGGAAGCGTTTGCACCAGAAACCGTAGACAGCTTCGAAGTGGGTATCAAAACCAAGCTGCTGGATAACCGTTTACAAGCCAACCTGGCGTTGTACTCCTACACCTATGAAGATTTGCAGCTGTCCTATTTCGACAATGGCGCCACTCGCGTAGAAAACCTGGGTGAAGCCGATGGTACCGGTTTCGAACTGGATATCCGTTACCTGCCAACCGACAATCTGGATTTGTTCTTCACCGCGTCCTATCAGGAAACTGAAATTTCGGATGATACCGATGTCGTAGGCACGGCCTGTAACGAAGCCTGTGAAGGCAATCAGTTGCCGTTCTCACCGAAGTTCAGCACCTCTACCGTGGCCACTTACACCATTCCAATGGAAGGCGGCGAAACCTATGTCACTGTGGAGCACTTCTTCCAGGGTAAACAGTTCAGTGATCTGGACAACAATCCTCAGGTTTCCCAGGAAAGTCACCACGAAACCAACATCCGCTTTGGCTACGATAGCGAAGCAGACTGGAGTGCGGTACTGTGGGTAGAAAATATCTTCAGTGAAGAGTACTTCGAACGTGGCTGGGCCAACGGTGACCTGAACAACCAGTACGGTTACGGTATCAACAACACTCAGGTATGGGTCTCCAAGCCACGTACCGTAGGTGTTGAATTCAGCTACAACTTTTAATTTGTTTTAACCCCGGTCTCGAACGCCGCTGAACACAGCGGCGTTCAGGCCAAGCCAAAGGCTTTCATATGAACACAAGCAGTTCGGTAGATCCCCAGTTACAGCAAGCCAGGGATTTTCTAGCGGCCAACCCCGACATCCACACCATTGAAGTCTATCTCTGCGACTACAATGGTTTATTGCGCGGCAAGCTCATCCCCAGAGACAATCTGGAAAAAGTGTTTAAAGGCAATCTCAAGTTGCCCACCACCGCATTAAGCATGGACATCTGGGGCCGCGATCTGGAAGAAATCGTGTTCGCTACCGGTGATGCCGATGGTCTCTGCCTGCCAGTGCCAGGAAGTTTGCAACGCATTCCCTGGCGCTCTGGCAGCGCTCAAATGCAAATCACCATGGCCGATATGGATGGCCGTGATGATGATGGCGACCCACGCAATATCCTGAAAAATATTGCCGAGCAGTACTCCGAAAAAGGGTTGCGCCCGGTGGTTGCTGTTGAAATGGAATTCTTTTTATTGAAATCCGAATTAAATGCCGATGGCAGCCCGCAACACAGCAGTGTGGAAGCCGATGGTTCTGCGAGTTTGGGTGGTCAACCGTATCACCTCGACAGCATGCAGGAACAACGCGAGCTTCTGGATGAATTGCGCAGCGCCTGTGAGGCACTGGACCTGCCCACGGATACCTTTGTCAAAGAGGCCGCGCCGTCCCAGTATGAAATTAATTTGAACCACCTGCCCGATCCGGTGGCAGCCGCCGATGCAGCATTTCTGCTGAAGCGCGTTATTCGTGAAGTCTGCCGCAAGCACGGCTACATCGCCTCGTTTATGGCCAAACCTTTTGGCGAGGAAGCCGGCAACGGCATGCATGTGCATTTCAGTTGTCTCGATAATGACGACAACAACATTTTCAGTGATGGCGGCGACAAAGGCAGCGAAGCGCTGAGTCAGGCGATTGCCGGCATGGCCACCACAATGAAAGATTGCATGGCGATCTTTGCGCCGAATCTGAACTCTTACCGCCGCTTCCAGGCTGGCTGTCACGCGCCGACGTCCCCTTGCTGGGGCTACGAAAACCGTACGGTTGCACTGCGCGTTCCTGCCGGTGATGCCGATGCTCGACGCATCGAACATCGCATTGGTGGTGCCGACTGTAATCCCTATTTATTGCTGTCTGCGATCTTGGCGGGAGCCCTGAAAGGCATGAATGAAACGCTAAATGCCGACGCACCGATTGAAGGCGATGCCTACAGTCAGGTTGAGCCAAGCCTGCCCCAGTTCTGGCCCGAATCATTAAGCCTGTTTGAACAATCGACGTTTATTCCCGAAACCTTTGGCAAAACGTTTCATCATCGTTTTGGTTTGTGCAAACGCCAGGAACTGAACGAATTCCACAGCCGAGTGACCCAGTTGGAATACAGTGCCTATTTGAAGTGCATTTAATTGAACACACTCGGAACCGAGCCATTCAGTGGGGCTGGGTTCCGGGTAACGTATAAATACATCCTAGCGGCTCTTTTCACCATTCCTGCCTCAAGAGCCAAACTTCCGAAACACCCATAGAAAAACCACGCCAAGATTTTATTGGCATCGACTTTACCCTAGCGCTGGCAACGCCAATCCAGAGTTAACACCCGCTTTGCGCCACCCAGGCCCTGGCTATCCGATTCTTTGATCTGGTAAAACCAGTTTTCGCCCTGTCGGCAATCTTTTAGCTCGCTCAAAATGGGATTGCAGATGTTCAACAAATCGTCGATGGTGTAAAAGGTTGTCAGAATCTCATCCGCTTCGGCAAATCCTGTTTGATCGTCTTCGACCACTATGTCGCTGCGATGATTAAAGCGTGCAATCAACTGCCCTTTTTCTTTCAGCGAGGTCAATAAAGCCAGGAGAGTAACTTGCAGGCGATCTTTGGGGATATAGCGAAGCGACAAATTGGCGAGAATCAGGTGGAAGCGCCGTTCGCTCAAAGTGCTCGCCAGTGTTTCCGCATCGGCCACAAAAGCAGTATCGATATTACCGAGGCTTTTGGCTTTTAATAAAGCCTGCGGGCTGAAATCTGTGCTGACCACTTTAAAACCCAAGCGCCTCAGCAACGCACTTCCAGAACCAATGCCACACCCCAAATCCAGCGCGAGAGGGTCTTCGGCATGAAAAAGCTCCTGATTAATTTGGCTTTCTAACCAGGGGTCGTATGAATTATCGCGATTTGAATTCAGCGCACTGTCATTGTTGTTCCAGGTATTGTTCGACATGGGGCTCCGCCGGGCCTAATTCGCCGGGGCGATAGGCATTGCAAAAATGAATAAAATCCTCAACAGGCATAGGCCTAGCAAGGTAATACCCCTGAATGCAGTCGCAATCAAATACCTTCAGAGCCTGTAGCTGCTCTATGTTTTCCACTCCTTCTGCGATGACACCAATCCCCAGGGCCTTACCCATTTTGATGATCACTTCCACCAGAGTACGGTCCTGGGCATTGTCCAGAATGTCCATCACAAACGACCGATCAATTTTTATAAAATCGACCGGATAGTTACGCAGATAATTAATCGCGGAATAACCCGTTCCAAAATCATCAATGGCGAAGCGGAAGCCATTGCTGCGCATTTGTTTCAGTTCATCGACAGGCGATTCATTGCCGTCCATAAACAGAGATTCGGTAATTTCAAAAATAATTTTGGCAGGATCAATGCCATAACTGGATACCAGATCTTCCCATTCCCGGTGGGAACCGGAAGGGTAAAACTCGCTGACCGAACGGTTGATGGATACCGATAAATCCAAACCCATATCGGTCCAGCGATTGAAATCCTGGCAAACACGTTCCAGCACCCAACGCCCAATCGAACGAATTGCCCCGGTATTTTCAGCCACCCCAATAAATTCATTGGGTGGAATAAACCCTTTTTCAGGATGGCACCAGCGGATCAGAGCCTCACATTTTTCAACGGTTCCCGTATCCATATGCATAATGGGCTGGTAATACACATCAAACTCGCCCTTCTCCAGGCCGTTGATAATATCATTGTGCATTAAGAGCTGATGCTGGGCCTCATCGCGCATGTCGTCATTAAACAACGTTACACGATTCCGGCCGGCTTTTTTGGCCGCGTACATAGCGGTGTCCGAATGACTCAAAATTGCCTCTGCACTTTGACCATCATCAGGAAACATCGCGATACCAATGCTGCAACTGATCGATAATTTTTGGCCGGCAATATCATAGGGCTGATTTAAATAAGCAAGAATGCGATTGGCCAGTAAATCCACCTGAGTGGCGCTTTCGGAATTCTGCATCAAAACCACAAACTCATCACCAGCAAGGCGCGCCACCACATCACTTTTGCGCACAAAGCCCATCAAGCGGCTTGCCAGTTCCTGCAATAATTCATCGCCCGCACGATGCCCCCAGGTGTCATTCACCTGCTTGAAAAAATCCAGATCGATAAACATCAGGGAAAATTTTCGTTTCAGGCGGCTGTGGGAATTAATCGCCTGCTGCAACTGATTGGAGAAAAAATTGCGATTAATCAGCCCGGTTAAGGCATCGTAGTTGGCCCGGTAATTGGCCGATTGCACAGCTTGCTCACGACGAGCGTAACTGCTTGCCACGGTGTAAGCCGCCAACGCCAGCAAGGCCGAAACCACAATACCCAGAGCCGCCGCCATGGCCAAACGGAAGCCTGCTGCAGCCCAACCTTTATCGTCCACATCCACAGCCGCCTGCCAGCGCCCACTAGGCAGATCGATGTTCAACTGAACACTGGAAATACTGAAAGCATCCGCTTCGCCATAGAACACCACTGCCGGGCTGCCATCTTCAGCCAGCCAGCGCAGTGCCACCTGCTCAGGAAGATTCGGGGAATCCACACCCGAGCGGGACAACATAGCCGTGTGATCCACCACGCCGATCACAATGCCCAACAACGCATCCTGATAATGCACCGGCAACAACATATACAGATAACGCTTCTCGCCATCCTGATTCGGGCCGGCAATCACCAATTGGTGGCTGTCGATGGCTCGGCTGACGGCGCTTTCAAAAATGGACAGATCCGGCATGGAATGCCCATAGGTTCGCTCGGCCGATGGACTCAGTGTGTTGCTCTCTGGCTGGGAAACCGGAATCCAGCTCAGACCGATCATTTGGGTGCTGTGCCCCATCATGCCCTTAGCGAGCATTTCAAACTTTTCTTCGTCCATATCGGGCTCAAGCATCACATTGGTGTGCAGGCCCGAGAGCATCATGCTGTGGCTCGTCATCATGCCTTCCAGGCGGGCTTTGATGGCCAACATCTCGGTTAAGGCATTGTATTGTCGAAGGCTTTGGAGGCGATTGGCCTCATAGAAGAGAAAGATGGTGCAAAGGGACAGGGACAGAATAAATACCGCAGCAGCCGACAATAGGGGGTGCCGTATAAAAGCCCGAAAGGGGTTAATACTGAATGCCGTTTCTTCTGTCATTAAAAGCTCTTATCGACCGCTAACTTCACGCGCCCAGTGAATTCACAGGCAAACCCTAAGGACTTTTATATAGTTATAGACAAAAAAATAGCCCCTTAGTAGGAGCTATTTTAGTTCATTTTTGGCGCCCTCCACTACTTTAGCGGGAGTTTTGGCCAAAAGTTTAAGCAATCAACAAATAATTGGCATCTGGGGTCTTAGTTCACCCCATGCATGCCTTTTTTCAGGATCGGAGAGATAACAATCATGAAAATACCGACGCCAACACCCAACCACATCAGGAAGGTGTACAACTCAGTGTAAGTGCCAACAATGGAGGTAACGTCACTTAAGTCTGTCGTGCTCGTATCGATGGACGCCATTTTGGCAATACGCTGAGCCACAGTTTCAGCCAGAGCCGTTGCCAGGAACCAGGTACCCATTGCCATGCCAACAATACGGTGCAGCGACAACTTGGTTACCGCCGACAAACCCACTGGTGACAAACACAGCTCACCCATGGTGTGCAGCAGATACGCGAGCACCAACCACCACATGCTGATACGACCCAGATCATCGGTAGACTGCGCACCCAATACCAAGGCACCGAAACCCAGACCAGCCAGTACAATGCCCAAGCCGAATTTCACAGCCGCATTCGGGTTCATGCCACGCTTGGAAAGCTGTACCCAGATCCAGGCAAAGGGCAGCGCCAGCAACATAATGAAGAAGGCGTTCAAAGAACCAAACTGGGATGCGGTAAATTCAAAACCGCCAAAGCTACGATCCACCACACGGTCAGCGTACAGCGTCATGGAACCCGCGCTCTGCTCAAACAGCGACCAGAACACGATGGTTGATGCGATCAGGACCAGAAGCACCAACATTCGATGAATGTCTTCTTTGGTACCTTTCTGAACCGTGTACGCCAAGAGACCCACACCCGCCATCACCAGCAAAGCCTGCTGACCGATAAAGACGATGGGCTCGTGCTGAACCACAAACCAGAACAGCGCCAGGCTCGCAAAAGAACCCAGGTAAATCGCCCACTCTTTCGTTAGAGGACCAATCGCTTTCTGCTTCATCACCTCAGGATCATTGGGCTCAGCCAGACCATTGAGATATTTTTGCCCCCAGATAAAGGTCACCAGACCCAGCAACATGCCGATACCGGCCAAGCCGAAGCCGTAGCCCCAACCGTAGGTTTCACCCAACCAGCCACAAACTACGGTAGCGATAAAGGAACCAATGTTGATACCCATATAGAAGATGGTGAAACCGGAATCGCGGCGCTCATCACCCTCGGGGTAAAGCTGGCCCACAATGGTAGAGATGTTTGGCTTCAGAAAGCCCACACCCACAACGATCAGCGCCAAGGCCAGGTAGAACACCTTCAATGCCGCCAGATCCTGAATTTTGATGGTTTCCTGCAGCAGGGTACCTGCCGCAATCACTTCACCGTTCGCCAGCGTCACCGCCTGCTCAAGCACAGTGCCCGCTTCATACTGAACCGCCTGATGGCCTTCTACCGCCATCAACAAGTGACCCAGTACCAGCAACAAGCCGCCAAACAATACCGCTTTACGCATCCCCAGATAGCGATCCGCCAACACCCCCCCGATTACCGGCAGCGCGTATACCAAACCCGTGTAAGAACCAAGAACTTCCAGGCCCATGTCATCGGTAAACAAGTGGTATTTGGTCAAATAAAGAAGCAGCAGATACTTCATGCCGTAGAAAGAGAAGCGTTCCCACATTTCTGTGGCAAAGCAGATATAAAGACCTTTTGGATGACCAAAAAGGTCCCCGGCCGTATCCGGCTGGGCAGCAGCAGTTGCAGTCATAACATCGCCTGTTGTTGTAGTGATTATGGGCTTAACCGCCGGCACCCCCAGGGCCGTTGACGTCCGATATGCCCCCATAAATGGCGACTTTCGAGCAGGTGCAGAAAAGCATTAGGGCTGAAACGATCCAGCCATCCCCCCCCTCAACCCGATCAATGAGAATATTCAATAAATTCGGCGATAACCAACTGTGTTGCTGACCCAGCGCCTGTAGTAGAATGCCCGCCTATTTTCGCCCCAGCCGGGGCTATGACACAGATTTCAAGCGAGACAAGACACTATGGGCTTTAATTGCGGCATTGTTGGCCTTCCCAATGTAGGTAAATCCACTCTCTTTAACGCCTTGACCCAGGCGGGTATTGGCGCCGAGAACTTTCCGTTTTGCACCATCGAGCCTAATGCCGGCGTGGTAGCCGTTCCCGATCCACGTCAGGACAAACTGGCCGCCATCGTGAAGCCTGAAAAAGTCATCGCCACCACCATGGAGTTTGTGGACATCGCCGGTCTGGTTGCTGGCGCCTCCAAAGGCGAAGGCCTGGGTAACCAGTTCCTGGCAAATATCCGCGAAACCGATGCCATCGCCCACGTAGTGCGCTGTTTTGAAGATGAAAACGTGGTCCACGTTGAAGGCCAGATCAATCCCGCTGCCGACGTTGATGTGATCAACACCGAACTGGCCCTGGCCGACTTGGAAAGCTGCGAGAAAGCCCTGCAACGCTTCACCAAAGCCGCCAAAGGCCAGGACAAAGACGCCATCAAGATGAAAGCCCTGATGGAAAAAATCCTGCCGCATCTGAACGAAGCCAAGCCACTGCGTTCATTCGGCCTGAACGAGGATGAACTGCAGCAACTCAAGCCGCTCAGCCTGCTGACCCTGAAGCCCACCATGTACATCGCCAACGTGGATGAAGAAGGCTTTGAGAACAACCCGCACCTCGATACCGTAAAAGCCATCGCCGCCGAAGAAAAAGCCGTTGTCGTGCCGATCTGTAACAAGATTGAAGCCGAGATCTCCGAGCTGGACGACGATGAAAAAGCGGAATTCCTGGAAGAACTTGGCCAGGAAGAGCCAGGCCTGAACCGCGTAATCCGTGCCGGTTATGAGTTACTGGGCCTGCACACCTACTTTACCGCTGGCGTCAAAGAAGTGCGCGCCTGGACCATCCCTGTCGGCGCAACCGCACCGCAGGCGGCCGGTAAAATTCACACCGACTTTGAAAAAGGCTTTATTCGCGCCGAGATTGTGAGCTACGACGACTACATCGACAACAACGGCGAAGCGGGCGCAAAAGACGCCGGCAAATGGCGCCTGGAAGGTAAAGACTACATCGTAGCCGACGGCGACGTTATCCACTTCCGCTTTAACGTATAAGCCATGCATCAGCCCAGCGATCGTTGGCAGCTGGGCTTAGCCCTCAGCCTCTTCACCGCCCTGCTCTGGGGCTCACTGCCAGTGGCCATTCAAGGGCTGCTGGCAGCCATGGATACCAATACCATCATCTGGTACCGCATGCTGATCTCCACCGCCATAGTGGGTGGTTACTACGCCCTGCGCGGCGGCTACCAGTGGCGTAAAATCACCAAGCCGAAAATCGGCCTACCCATGCTGGTGGCCATTACCGGCCTCTGCGGCAACTACTACCTGTGGGTACGCGGGCTCGACCTGTCCAGCCCCGAAGCCGCCCAGCTCACCATTCAAGTCGCCCCCATGCTGCTGTTGCTGGCCAGCGTCTGGCTTTATAAAGAAGCCTTCCGGGGCTGGCAGAAGATCGGCGTCGTCGTGTTCACCATCGGCCTGCTGCTGTTTTTCAATCACCGCCTGCCCAGCCTGTTCGCCGCTGAAGGCGACAGCCAATACAACCTGGGCGTCGGCATCGTATTGGCCTCGGCCGTATGCTGGGCCATCTACGGCCTCGCGCAAAAACAGCTGCTTAAAGAATTCGGCTCACAAGAAGTTCTGCTGACCATCTATATAGTGGGTACCCTGCTCTTCCTGCCACTGTCCAAGCCCGAGCAAATTTTTGAGCTGAACCAAACCCAGCTCTACTGCCTGATCTTCGCCAGCATCAACACCGCGCTTTCCTACGGCGCCTTCGCCATGGCCATGGAACACTGGCAGGCCAGCCGCGTCAGCGCCACCATCACCATCGTGCCGCTCACCAGCCTGTTTTTCGTGCATCTGGCAGCTTGGGCACTGCCCGATATGATCCAGGCCGAAAGCCTGAACTGGATAAGCTGGCTGGGCGCCCTGCTGGTGGTTGGCGGCTCCATGACCACCGCACTGGTCAGGCCCAAACTGCCCGCAGCAGAAAAGTGAAAAAAAGCTGAAAAATTAAGCCCTTAGCCCTTGACAGAGAAACACCAAATAGCCAAAATACGCGCCCTCTGAGACGCACCCAGGTGTGATATTCAGAACTTAGTGGCTAGGTAGCTCAGCTGGTTAGAGCACAGCACTCATAATGCTGGGGTCGGCGGTTCAAGTCCGCCCCTAGCTACCACTACATATAAAAGAAGAGCAGGTTAGGATTGACTAACACTGCTCTTTTTTTTGTCCACCAATTTGTCCATATAAAACTGGAATTCACTTCATTTTTAGAATTACAGCGCTCCCGCGCTTAGGCACTTCAAAAGTCAACTTCAGTTTTCTCTTATTAGTCGGCAACTGGGGTAGAAGGTGCATAGAAAAATGCAACCCACAAAATACTATGTCAGCTCCGATGGTAGCCCCGTCTTTCTCTAAGGGCGACACCTGTACAATTTGGGATATCTGAAAATCCAACCCTTGAGGCATAACATTGGTCAACGCCACATAATCAAGAACACTATTCTCGCTAAAAACCGCTCGAGCTAAATCATCAGTATCTACGATAGGCTTATATTTGAAGTCATCAATAAAATTGATAAACGTCTTTAAAGTCCAGCGACAAAAAAACTCATAGTCTGCATATTTCATATGAGTGATTAATTTTCGGTTTCCCGCAGAACCCATAACCTTTTCCACTCTGGCATGGATATATTCAAGATGTTGCCTCACCTTCTGAGCCTCTGCATCGTACGAAGATAAAGCCATATTATGCTTTTGACACAAGCATTTTTTCACAGCACGCTTTTTGGGAATAACCTTCCCGGATTTAGCAAAGCTCAACCCTTCTAGATAAATAAAATCATCGGTAAAAATACCACTTGAGACATAATGCTCTCGAGATTGAACACCTCCGCATTCAGACACCTCACGAGCCCAGCAATTCACAACCTTACCCATTTTGGACACCTAAAGACTTGCATTAAAGAGTGGTCAAAATAACCGCATAAAACATAAATGTCAAAATATAATTCTGTAAAAATGGTTTTATTGTTATCAATTGTATCGCAAAATAGATACTTTGCAGCTTATCACGCCAGCCTCAAATACAAATTTTAGACAATCCTAATTTAACAATCTGATCCATATAGTCGGGGGCCAAATGTGCATAGCGCATCGTTATCTTTAAGTCGGAATGCCCAAGGACCCGCTGCAGAGTAAGAATATTTCCCCCATTCATCATAAAGTGACTAGCAAAAGTATGGCGTAAGACGTGAGTCATTTGACCAGCGGGTAGCTCAATACCTGTTCTATCGAGTGCCGACCGAAAAGCGCTTTTACAACTGGAAAATAAATTAGGATACGGACTTGGAAATGATACGTTTCTGATTTTCTCAATGAGCCACTCTGGCACAGGCACAGCCCTCACCTTTCCATTTTTTGTATCCACAAACCTAATTGCATTGGGCAGAAGGTTTGAACGTTTTAATCCGTTAGCCTCACCCCACCTTGCACCTGTCATCAAACAAATACGCGCGACCACCCCAGTATGGTTGTTTCGTGATTGATCGCATTCTCTTAACAGAAGAGCTATTTGATCTTGTTCCAAATAGGAGAGCTCGGTTTCAGGCACTTTAAATGTCCTGATTTTCCTTAATGGGTTTTCACCTGTATACAAACCAAGGCGATCAAGCTCAGAAAAAACAGCACGTAAATAACGCGTTTCATGATTCACAGTGCTGATAGACACATCTCTTAAACGCTGTGTTCGGTACTCCACAAAATCTGCTGTTTCAAATTCTGATACTTTGGGATTTCCAATCCTTTCAATAATGGCAATTAATCTACTGTATCGGTACTTATGATCTTTTAAAGAAATTCCATGGTTGTTATACCAGAGGTCAACCAGTTGCCTTAGTTTGTAATCAAAGCCAGGAATTGCTTTCTTATCATCATATTCTTTTTGAACTTTCAGCATCGCTGCTTGAGCTTCTCGCTTAGTTGCAAACTCTCTGCGATATCGATAGCCGCCTTCACTGACCTCCTCCCTGAAAATCGAAGCGGTCTAAACTAGAGAATTCTGGCAAAATCAGGTAGCCAACGGAGCTGATTTACCATGAAAAAGACCAAATACACAGAGCAGCAGATCGCATTTGCCCTGCGCCAGGCGGAAGCGGGCACCCGGGTCGCTGAAGTCTGCCGCAAGATAGGGATTTCAGAGGCGACTTTTCACAATTGGAAAAAGAAATACGGTGGACAACGAATACACATTCTCTTGCAACGCGAAGGCTGGCGAGTCAACCACAAGAAAGTACTGCGCATCTACCGCGAAGAAGGCCTAAATATACGTAGTAAGCGCCCTCAAAGGCGGGTGGCAGCGGCACACCGAATGGAGCGCCCCAACATCACCACCACCGATCAGTGTTGGAGCATGGATTCTGTGGCGGACAACCTGTTTGACGGGAAGCGAATAAGGGCGTTAACTATAGTCGATAATTTTAGTTGCGAGTGCATGGCGATTCACGTTGATCACGGCATTAGTGGCGAGCATGTTGTTGGGGTAATTGATACGATCCAGCAACTACACGGTCGCTGTCCTGAACGAATACAGGTCGATAACGGAAGCGAGTTTATTTCAAAGGTATTAGACAAGTGAGCTTATGAGAACCAAGTCACCTTGGATTTCTCCAGGCCTGGAAAACCGACGGACAATCCATTTATTGAATCGTTCAATGGCAGCTTTCGGGATGAGTGCTTGAATAGCCACAGGTTCATGTCACTGAAAGATGCGCGGGCTAAAATTGAAGAGTGGCGAGTCGAATACAACGAGTTTCGACCGTATTCGTCATTGGAAAATATGACGCCGATCCAGTATCGGGATCGGCATCGAGAAGCTGAAAATTTCTAGTTGTGGGTGCTTCGATTTCTGGTAGGGCCTCATCAAAGCTTGACATAACAGGCACAAACATTAGAAAGGACGCTTATGAAGAAGCATATAAGGCCTCTCAGAACGGCATGAACAATCTAAGTCTGGAACATAGGATTAGGTATCTAGCAATTCTTCAATTTATAGATAACATTCCTCAAAAAAACCAATGGAAATGCTATCAGATACGATTCTGAGCACTAAAGGGACTATCAGGATAAGCTGAACCCGAAACATAAATAACCATCCCAGTTGGGAGTGGTAACTAGCATGAGTGCCAATCAGGCAATAATTAAGCACTAGGAAAATGAATAAAAGATTTAGTTTTAAACTATTAGTGTGGAATTTTTTCTACGCAATATTGGCACTACTAGCACTACCTATAATTTTGATAATCGTAATGGATATTGTCTGGCCTGCGCCGTCTTGTCAAGAGGACTCTGAAGCTGTTGCATACGCAAGATCACTTTCTACTGAGAGGTTGGCGCGACTCTATAGAGATATGGAGCTTTACTCGCATAGAGAAGATATCCAGCTAGACGGATACCAATTTGGAAATGAAAGATATGAAGTTCCTAAAGAATTTTCGGATCTTAAAGTGAGAAAGATCCGGCCGAAAGATGGGAGCATCATGGTTGAGGGGTGCTTTGATCATTATATCTACCTGACATTCAAAGGCGTCGGAAGACTAGCCAAGCCGGGAGAGAAAAAGAAGATTATACTGAATTGGGGGGAGCATCCTCCAAATATAGGAACGCAGGTGCTATGGTCGGAGAACTGAAAGCAAACAACAAAACCACCAATTCACTCAACCCCATTACAAAGACGCCAGGCAATAAATAATGAATGAAGCCACAAAGGAATTAGGGCCAAGTTTCTATGCATTCGTTGCAACGATCATTTGCCTTTCATACTAAGGCTGTCATTAAAAATCCGCGAAGTTCAACCCAAATAGAGTAAAGACTTAAACCGAGAAAAATTAACCCAAATAACTAACCAAATACTGGACATTTTACTCGATGCGAAACACGAAGGAATAAATCCACATGGGTTCCATGTTTCTCTAATCGTGCCTAATTGAGGGATAGTCGACAGACACATCCCCAGTCGACTCAGCAGTCTCCAAAATATCTAATACTGGAGAGATGTTAAGCTCAGAGGGTACGTTAACTGCGTAATATCCATCTATTACGCCTGTCTCAACTCCACATCCTAGAGCTTTCAACTGTTCTATAACGCCTGTTATTTCAGACTTAACATATACCCAAACCGTGCTATTGCCAGACTCCGATACTACTTCGTCTATTTGGTATTCCTTCCGACCAACCTCGATGACGGATATCAAGTCATCGAAAGAAAGGTTATCTACATAGAATGGGATATTTTTCACTCGCAGATATTCACCTTCACACTCACAACAAATAGACTCTATAGAAACCGGGAATGGACCTATCTGATCTTCAGTCAATAGAAATGAAATTTTAACCCCGTTAGATTTAATCATTACTTCCTTCGTTTCCTAATTCTCGTACCCGTTTGGAATCTATCTGTATATGATCTCTTTGAGCGCTTTTACTTAACCCCTCCAGAAGAACTTACACACTTACAAGTTTGATTATAGCGGGCATCCCTTCATTCCTTTGTTTGTATTCCTACCATTAAGATCACTCAACAAAATCATACCTTAGTAATTTTGGCAAACTTCCATATTTAAAAAATTCATTGAGGGTATTTATAGCTTCATCTTTACTAAGGCAACGACTAACTTTGATAGGGTTGGGCTCACCAAATGTTACATTTTGACCATCACCTATGTTAATTGACTCTAAGTTTTGTGATGTCAGAGCGTTATACTCGCTGTCATTTTCGTCAAAAAAAGTCAACGCATAAACACTGCCAGCCCATTCACACATAAAGTATGCTCTAGTATACCTACTCGAACCAAAAAAGAATCGTTGCCAAAATGGCCTTTGGCCAACATCAGCACATAGGAATATTCGCCCTTGACCTGAGGATTCCAATTCAAAAATGACTTTTTGGACGACGTTAGAGTACTCATGTAGAACATGACGCTCTTCTCCAATTTCCAAGTAATACTTTTCATGCGTTTGAATATTCACATTGAAACCTACGAAATAAGACTCTAGTACTGGGCAACCCGAACGCCAACTTATAAATTAATAGCTATAAGTTGCGATACGCAGCTGTCAGAGTTGCTCCATGTATTCCTAAATTGGTGTATTTAAATGTACTCAGCGTAACACATTGCTTAAAAAACTTAGCTCCATTCCCTACACTGCAAAATAACTCTCAAAAAAATCTCAACTCACGCATGAGTAGGCAAAGGCCAGACAAGGCATTGCACTGTTTCAGAGGCCTGATTGGTAGCAAAGGGAGAATACCACCTTCCGTTAAGGGCTCGAATCTTTACTTAGAAGTGACGGTATAAATAATCAACTGAAACTTGTAAAATATGAACGGCACCGCCAAGTATCCAGAGAACTGGTGGCTATCCACTGTTTTAAACTTTGTGCATCTAAAGGAATATTGACATGAGACCTGGGATCGTCAACATCATCTACTTTGTATTGACTTTATTGATAGCTGGATCTGCAATGCAAATAATCTCCATTTTTAGTAAAACTAGTGAAAGCGGGAATTCTGCTTTGTACAACTCTAGTCTTTCGATTGTCGTATTTGTTGCAGCATTCATATCAATAATTGCAATGGCGAAAAGAATCGTTTGGTCTCGTGTAGCCGCATACTCAATTATTGGACTTCAAGCACTGGTGACTGTCGGCACAGGTATATTTCTAGCTATTTTAAGTGAAAGTGGAGCTGCAATATCGATACCCTATCTATGCTACGGCTTACCTATGCTGTTTCTGGCATACAAAACTTATTCGAGTACGCCACTAAAAGAGTATCTGGCAGATGCATAGAAACCGCAGTTTTCCGACCGAATGCTGAAGCCCTAGGCGGTTAATGTTTAACAAGTGTAAGGCCCCATTACTCCTCTATAAAACCACCCTCAAGGGACTCATAATGCTGGGGGCGGCGGTTCAAGCCCACCCCTAGCTACCACCATCCCGAAAGGGCCGGCAGGTTAGCAACCCTGTTCCTTTTTTGCTGAGCGCCCACATCATTGCCCACCTTTAAATCACGCAACAATTCCACACTCTTGCCAATATTCCAAATACACTATTAACGCGTAATTCACAATATAGTCCAGATTTTTTGCAACAAAGAAAAGTCAACTCATCTGTAAAATATTTAATCTAAAAATATCAAATTTTCAGCTTGCATCGGCGCACCCATAGACTAGCCTTAAAATCAAGACTCCAGGATTACACCCTAAGTAATATTGGCCGCAGTATACTGCGGCATTTTTTACAATTAAAAACAATCTTACACAACGGTTAAACCATAGGCACCTAGTCCCAATGCTCTTCCAAGAGCCCTACCTCAGCTTCCTGATCTTAAGAAACAAGAATAGACCCCATCGCTCACAACCAACTTCGACCGAAACGTCAGTTTTAATCATACGTTTCATATTTATACATCGCCTCCAAACAACATAGCGGCTGAAAAACAACTTACCATTTAGGACGTTTAAATTCAGATGAAAAATAAAATCTGCTTCTTAAATGTGAAATAAATACAAATATCAATCGTGCAAATTTTGACGGCAATAAAGATCTAAAATTCCACAAAAAAACAAAATCTCATTTAGCTTTGAAAACCTGAAAGTTCGTCCTAAAATACAATTACGACGAACGGCAAATTTGAAAAAAACATCTATTCAGTGAAATCCTAAAACCAATCATTTTTAGATGAAAAATATAATAAGTTCATAAATACATATAGCTTTAAAGATAAAAGCTGCTTCATTTAACGCAGGTTAGTTGAATTGTTCAATGGTAATTACATTCTTATAAGCATCACGCTTATCGTTAGCGCATCCATCTCTGCCTCAAACAAAAACAAATTAGGTTTTGATAATTTAGATCAGGCGAATATCCTATATATAAGTTCTTGGAACAAGGATTTACCCTGGCAAAGAGATATCGAAAGCAGCCTGAAAAGCCAACTTACTAAAGACCCAAGAGACATAAATCTTTTCACGGAATATCTAGACTCTTCCAGGTTCAATCATCGTAACTATTACGAAGAATTTAAAAATTATTTGTCGAAGAAATATAGTTTTAAAATCGACCTAGTAATAACTCAATCTGACCCTGCCGCGATATTTCTCAAGTCGTTTCCCGAACTACTTCCCGGTACAAAAAGATTCTATGTTAGCTCAAATTCAAATGTACTTCCGGAAGGCAATGACATTCAAACTCTAAATATTCTTGAGGATTTTGACACGTCAATTTCAGAAGCAATCAAGGTTTCAGGAGCTAAGAACATCTACATAATTGGTGATTCATCTGAAGATGATGGGGACATCCGAATTTCCAACATAAGGAAATCAGAGAAAAATATTGGTAGCGGTGTGAATTTTCACTACCTAATCGATGTTCCATTTGATGAACTGATAGATAGAGTTTCAGAACTTAGTAATGAAAGCATTATCTATTACGCCCTCATCTATAATACTGGAGACAAAAAAATAACTCCGTACAAAGGCGCACAACTTCTATCAAAGTACGCCAATAGGCCAATATTTAGCCACTGGGATTCCCTAATAGGAAGCGGAATTATAGGTGGGTATTTAATTTCAGGAGAAGCCTTGGGCATAGCTATATATCAAAATATCAATGCCTTTTTGTCGAGTGAAAGTCTGATGTCCATTCAATCCGACAAGATAGCCAAGAAACACATATATGATTGGCATCAGACAGTTCGCTGGAATATAAACCTTAACAACATATCAGAAGGATTCATCATACGTAATAAGCCTCCCACCTTATACGAACAGTTTAAAGTACAAGTAATTGGGGCTGCATTAATATTTATCACTTTAATCCTTCTCACGGGCTCCTTAATCATAAGCAACACAAGAAGAAAGGTACTGGTATCGGAACTGGAAATGGAAAGAGCATCTCTTGAAGAGAAAGTTGATCTAAGAACTGAAGAACTGAAGAACTTAACAGGGAAGCTTTAAAAGCAAAAAAACTGGCGAGAACAGATACCCTCACAGGACTCAACAATAGATTGGCATTTTCTGAGTTCAGTGAGCTTGTATCGAAGCAAGCATTAAGATACCTACATCGGTACTGTGTATTGATGATAGACATCGATTACTTCAAGAGAATTAACGATCGTTATGGCCATTCTACCGGAGACAATGTCATTCGAGATGTTGGGCGGGCAATCAAGGATAACTTCAGATCAACAGATATCGTGGGAAGAGTGGGAGGAGAAGAGTTCTCAGTAATCCTGCCCGAAACAAAAATTTCAAATGCTATCTACATCACTGAAAAATTGAGAACAAATATCGAATGCTTAGTTTTCCATGCGAACAATGAAAAGATAAAAATCACAGTCAGCATTGGTATTGCAGAATACACCTGCAATGGTGAATCAATAGAGTCAATAACAAAATACGCAGACAAAGCTCTATATACAGCAAAAAGAAGCGGTCGAAACAGATTGATGGTTTACAAACCCTGACTCAAAAATCAGGAATTAAATCATTCGTTACTAGCACAAACAGTTTGAATTAGAGCATGTATTCATCGAGATAGTAGAGGAAGTAACTATGGATCACCGCGTGAGAATCGGCTATCTAAGCAAATACCCAGAAGCCGTCGCAAACTTAGGGGGAGACCCTAAAAGTCTCTCTCAACGCTGCAACATACTATTCGAAACATTCGAAGATGAAGACAATACCATCTTATACTCTCAGGTTATCGACTTGATGGAACTTACGGCATATCATCTTAGAAAACCAGATTTTGGGCTATACCTAGGAAGCCTTCAAAAGATCGACGCGCTAGGCCCTATATCTGTAGCGTTAAAAAGGTCAGAGAGTGTCAATCAAGCTATTCAGTGTATAGCCCAACTAATACATATTCAGAGTCCCGCTATACACATCCATGTTGATGAAAATGATCCAGACTGCGTAAAAATTATCATCGACATAATCACATCAGATCTCTCCCATCAGGATATGCTTCAAAATGTAGGCTTAACGCTAACTTCATGTCAAGAGATTTTAAGGCAACTAATTGGGGCACAATTTAAGCTCTTGAAAATTGAAATACCACACGATCTAATGTTTTCCTCAACCAAATACTCAGATTATTTTGATTCAGATATCGAATTCAATTCGGAAAGCATGGCCTGGCACATTCCCAAGGATATGTTTAACTTACCGCTTTCCTTAAGCTGATAACCGATTTTAATTGGTAGAGGTAATACTTATGAAAAATTCCGTACGAATCGGTGGCTTAAATGGCTACATTGAAGTAGTAACACAACTAGGAGGAGAGCCTGGAAGATTTTTAAACGAATGTGACATTCCAATGGAAGCTTTCGAAGATGAAGACAACACGATTCAGTATCACCAACTCGTAAAGCTTTTGGAGCTAACCGCACAAGAATTGAAGAAACCAGATTTTGGGTTATATTTCGGCACCCAACAGAAAGCTAATATATTTGGCCCCATATCTATTGCGATGCAGACAGCAGAAACTGTTGGGGATGCCATGAAATGCGCTGCTCGCTTCCTTCATATTCAAAGTCCAGCCCTGAATTACTATGTAGAGGACAATGGTTCCGACTTTGTTAGAGCCATAATTGACGTTAGCATTCCCGAACTAACACACAGAGAAATGCCTCAAAACCTCGACAGAGGAGCAACCGTCGGCCAGGAAATCTGGAAACAGCTAGCTGGAGATAAGTTTAAGGTTTTAAAAGTAGAGATACCACATGAAATCAATTTCCCTAGATCACTCTACGAAAATTACTTTGATGCCGAATTGGAGTTCAACTCTCAAAGCATTGTTTGGCATATTCCAAGAGAAACATATGAAGCTCCAGTTCCCCTTCGCTGTAAAACGCTTCACAAATTCGCTTCAAGCTATCTTGAAGATCAATTCCCTAAAAAGAATGAACGCCTTACTGTAAGAGTGGAACGCACCATACGCAAACATTTGGAGACTGAAGACTGTTCAAGAGAGTGGGTTTCTGAAGCTTTTAATCTACACCCAAAGTCTTTACAACGCATGCTCACCAAGGAAAATTCAAACTTCGATGCAATAAAAGATAGAGTTCGTAGAGAGAGAGTTACGTATTACCTTTGCAACACAAATGCCTCATTCTCAAGAATAGCTGACTTAGTCGGATACAGTAGTCAGGCAACCCTCAGCAGAAGCTGTCAACGCTGGTTCTCCAAATCACCCCGAGAGGTTCGAGGGCTTAGCAAATCCGATAGACCTATATACGAACAAAACCCTAGTCACACTGAAATTCGGAATTTAGACACATGAGGGATTTATGGCACTTCACGACCTAGAAAAAGAAAAAAAGCGCGCCACAATAGTTAATCATATTATTAATATACTGATGGACGCAGAGCGCGAGGGCTACGACCCCAGAGGTATCGTGGATGAAGCTATGATACTGTTTACTTCTCCCACAAAAGACTGGGACCCTATAGAATAGTGAATTGCTACCGATTTTCCAGATATCTTTCAACCGGAGAAAATGGCATAAAGAGAGTTGTTTATGAACAACCCATGTCACCCCGAAGACATCTTGTCTATTTACTTTTTAAGCTGACGCCCTACTCCAACAATCATTAGCAAACCCATCATCACTACAAATCCATAAGGTGCTACCGGCACTCCAGTTGCATTTGAGCTTGAAAGCGGAACCCTGAGTAAAGGGGAAAGAACATACAAATGCCTAGATACAGCCGAATTACCTGTATAAGCCCAATTTTGATCGGTTAAATCATAATCGCCAACACCACACCCAGTACCTCCTGCGCCTATAGGACGAGTAGTATTGGGGGGAGGCCCCGGATCAGCGGCCATATTCCCGAACGCATCAAAGCCGGTATATGCAAAATTGGCAGGAGGTAAAACGTTTCCGTTTTCGTCAATATCAAACGTATTAATCAAATCAGTCCCACCACCGACTGCATTACCATCAAAGAGGTCGGACCTATTATTTGCTACCAAGTTGCCTGCGATATTATAAATGGGTTGGGTGATATTGTTGTTAAATGCCGGGCCACTCGCAGCTACTGTATTCGTGATAATTCCTAGAGCGTCCAACCTTTCATGAATATACAAAGCCTGCCAACCAGTAATGCTGCTGGTTAAGGTTCCCGTACTTGCCGCGGTAGTAGCCAGGTTAATTGCCAAAGTATCATCAACAGGAGTAATGGCCCCTCCTGTTGTATCAGGAGTAGGTCTTCCGTGACACAAGTTGGCTGTACCGCTAGTAGTAAAAATCACAAAAAATTCATCGCCAGGGTTTAGTCCCGCTGGGATAAGGGCAGCAGGAGCATCTACTTGGGCAAATACACTTCGACAGCTAAAAAGACATAACAACAATAGACTTCGAGCTATACGCATTGAAAAGGATTCCTTTCACTATGGTACTTTAGAATGAGTTCGCAACCGTATATTGATATTCAGTGTATTTCAAGCTGTATAATTACTGATCGCCACTTTAGGGCGTGACGTGTACTAAAAAAATGTAGGGGTGAGCCGCCACCAGCTCAATTGCTGTCTATAGAACCAAGAATCGAAATTCATATGGACATCCCAGTCTGTTGCCCATTTGTGTAGTCAAATCGATACCATTTGAAGCTGTAAACACCTCTGAAGCCCCATTCTTTAGCAATAAAACCACCCTCAAAGGACTCACAATGCCGGGGTCAAAATCTCAATCAGACATTGAATGAAACATTTTCAACAAGAACACTCATCCAACGTCAAAATCGTTCATTATGAGTCGGCAATTGCCAAATAGAGTGATCAAGTTCGAAACGGTTGAAGATTTTCTTTGCATCCTCCACGCTCCACTTAGTCCAATCCTGGTCTAAGTGCTTTCCATACCAGACCTTGGAAAACTCCCAAATTTTATTAATTGCTTGAACATCCCCCATGGAAATTGAGTGGCGTCGACACCAATCCTCAACATCTTCTTTCGACTCAAACATAAGCATAGTGCTACAGGTAAAGGTCACATTATCCCAGGCCTTAGCCATTGGAATGGGGAAATGAACAAACAGATTATCATTGACTATTTTCCCATCAATAATTTCAATCACTGTTTGCTTTGATTCTCCGCCCAAGGTCGTTGTGATTGTTAAGTCCTGCTGAAGAAGCGCTGCAGCACCAAGAGAGCACCATGCGCAGTTTCCCCACCAACTTCCCGATTTCGATTCAATCCAAAAGTTTGTAGGAGCGGTAGAGAATGGATGCATAACCCAGACCTCAGATGACTGAGGATGTAAGACAACGCCGTGATAATCCTGCAAAGCATGCAGCGCATCGACTATTTCGCTTTCTGTCTTATTAAAAGCCTGCTTTATGTCGTCAATTTTAGGGGCATATCCTTGGTTGACTATTTCACTCATGATGAAAAAATGAAGACTTGAATGATTTAACTCCATATTTTCCCCTTAAAAATTTCGCTTGATGGGTTTAGCTCCATTTTCACATTGCTCACCCAATCAGTCGCCATCTATGGAATTGAGCAAAGAAATGAGCATGGACAATCCAATCTATTAGCTATCTCTGCGATCGAATGGATGAAGAATACCCTCTAATGTTCAAATAAGAAAATAAGCATCCCTCATCCTAAAACCGGCATCAGAAATAGCAGCTCCACATCAGGTTCCCACACAGTTGTGATTCTGCTGAATTTACGTCAACATTTGAGCTGATCAGAACATCTGGGTTTTGTCCATAACGATTGGAGATATTGAGTTGACGCTGGGTTATTTCACGGTCGCCATTTTGTGCGGGGTTTCGTTCACTGCACCACTTATGATTTTGTTGGCGTCCGGCCATTGGGGATATCGTTACGCAAACCAGTTCTTGTTATCGTTGCTCGGTTTGAGCTGCCTGTTAGCACTTTTTGTAGCAGGGAGTCGTGAATACAGCGGCCAGGGCAATTTGGCCTTGCTTGCCCTATTTGATCTGCAACTTCTATTTGGCCCTCTCTTGTATTTTTACGCCCGTGCACTTACCGATACTGAGTTTAAAATGCGGTCAGTGCAATACTGGCACTTTGTCTTACCTCCCGCAGCCATGCTGGTATGGTTTGGCCAGCTGCCTTTGGAAGAAACGGATTGGCTGGTAATTCCTTGCGCTGAGGATAGCGGATGCTCGCTCATGACTCGCGCTCGATTCTCACACCGCGTGGCAGGCTATCTGTCGATTGCCGCTTATACTTACTCTGCACTGCAGTACCTGCGCCCCTATCGCGAAAAAATCAGGGCCACACATTCGTCTATAGAAGATCTCGAACTCAATTGGCTGCGCTGGTTGTTATTGTTTTTCTTTGGCGCTGCGTGTCTCGGTATCCTGGCCGAAATACAACTTATTGCCTGGGGCTCGTTTCTGTTGGCTCCAGGACAAGTGATTGCTCTGTTCCCGCTATTGATCAGTATTCTGCTGGGTATTTTTGGTACAAAGCAGAAAGCCATTCACTTTGAGATGGATATCGACCCCAAACCTCAGCAGGACAAACCGACACCCCAGAAGAAATATCAAACCAGCAGTTTGGGGCAGGATGATGCAGCCCGCTTGTGGCAGCGCTTGCAGCAACTTATGAATGACGGGCGTCCCTATCTCGAAAACGGCCTCAAAATTTCAGACCTGGCCAAGCGTCTTGAGGTCTCAGTCAGTCATTTATCCGAGACGATTAACGGTCACGCCGGGCAATCTTTCTATGAGTTCATCAATTACCACAGGGTCGAAGAAGCGGCGCGCATGCTAGGCAGCTCGGATCTTGACTATCTTTCGATTAGCGATATTGGCTACCAGTCGGGGTTCAATTCCAATTCGGCGTTCTTCGAGCATTTCAAAAAATTAAAGGGATTCACCCCCAACCAATACCGAAAACAAGCACGCGAAATGTAAAATTCAACACTGTTTTAGCTATCCGGGCAAATCAGAACAACGCTCCAAAAGCAGGTAAGCTATTGAATTAACAGGTTTTATTTTTCTTTATTTGCACATCAAGAAGATTCTCTCGCTCAATTTCCTCCGAATTTGCAAACTCGGATTACCCACCCCAAGTCACTTGCTCAAATGTACTTAGTCGCCTGTGAACCAAGCCTAAACCGGGCACGGATTTCACAATAATAAATAACAAGAACTGCAAATGCCGAGAGAGACCGACATGCTCAATTCCAACGCACCTGCCCCACGAATAGCAAACCCACTGACTCAATTATCTGCCGCTGTCTGCGCCGGCGTACTGTGCCTGAGCGGCCAAGTACAGGCTCAGGAAACACTTGAGGAAATTGTAGTTACGGCCCAGAAACGCGAACAGAGTTTGGTAGATGTACCGATATCGGTTACTGCGATGAGCGCTCAGACCCTGGAACAAACCGGTGTTCGTCGCCTTCAGGAAATCGCGGAATATGTACCTAACCTGCAAATTGGAGGCAATTCTGGCCGAGATACCACAGTTCAAATAAGGGGGGTAGGCTCTTCAAGCCGTAACATTGGTTTCGACTCTCGTGTAGGCGTCTATGTTGATGGCGTATACACCGGCCAGTCCCCTGCCAGTAATCAGGACATCCTGGATCTGGAACGCGTGGAGGTACTGCGCGGCCCCCAAGGCACCCTATTCGGAAAAAACAATGTGGCCGGCGCGATCAATATGATCACTAAAAAGCCGGCGCAGGAATTTGGCGGTGATGTACGTGTCGAGTTCGGTAATCTCGATTCCCGGCGAGTGACCGGGATACTCGACGTACCTTTGGGAGATACGGTATTCACCAAACTCTCCGTCAACGATATTGCGCGTGATGGGTTCGTTAAAAGCCTGAATACCGGAAATAAAGGTGGCGAACAGGACAGCACGACGGCACGGTTCCAATTGCTTGCTGACCTGAATAGCGATCTGGAAATGAATCTGGCTCTGGATTGGACCAAACTGGATGATCAATTGAGTCGCTCCCGACGCAGAATTGCCAATAATTCAGGTCAAATCGAGCCGGAACTGAACGAATTTGAAACGCTGAACAATGTTGATTTCACCGAAGATCGCGAGCTCAAAGGTATGGCGCTTTCGTTTGACTGGGCGCTAAATGACGGTTACCAGGCAAAGTCCATAAGCTCTTATCGTGAAACAGCAATCGACACATTATCTGATTTGGATGCAGGCGCTCGCTGGGCAGAGTCGCCCTTACCGCCCGGTTTCCCACCGCTGAACATTGATTTTGCTTTCGGCATTACCAGCGATGTTGAACTGCGCTTTATGGAGGAATACAAACAATTTACTCAGGAATTCCAGCTGTTGTCGCCTACGGATGGCGATCTGCGCTGGGTGGCGGGCCTTTATTATTATGAACAAGAAGGTTACTCCGAGCGCGACGCGATCAGCCACTACGACCCCAATCACCCTTTCTATGCCAGCGGTCGATTGCCATGGCCTGGTGATATTACTTACACCTTGCGAACCCAAGGTACCGTCGATACTACCAGCTACGCCGCTTACTTAAACGGTGAGTACGACCTGGGCGAGCGTTGGACACTGGGGTTGGGCGCGCGCTACACCAAGGAAGATAAAGACGTTGACTACACCATGGACCCTAGCGACGCGGCACCGGATGTACTCGGTGTAGGCGTGACACTGAACGCAGCCTTCCGCTTTGCGAACGATCGCCTGTTGGATAATCGTAGTGATACCCATTTATCCTGGGAAGGTAGCTTACGCTACGATGTCAGCGAAAACTCCAACGCTTACTATCGTGTCTCAACGGGTTTCAAAAGCGGTGGCTACAATCTGGATTTTATCACCATTGATGCCTGGGAAGCCGGAATTGAATTCGACAAAGAAGAAGTCATCAGCCATGAACTCGGGATCAAAGGCGAGGTTTTCGACAACCGACTCTCTTACGGTCTCGCGTTATTTTATGCGGAGTACGAGGACTACCAAGTACAGCAGTTTCTCGAATCCGCTGATGGAGTCGCCGGGGCAGCCGTTATTGGCAACGCCTCGGAGGTCGAAACGACCGGGCTGGAATTTGAAATGAAGGCATTGTTAATGCCCAACCTGATACTCGATTTCGCCGTTGGCCTGCTGGATGCCAAGTACAAAGATTTCCCGGGTGGCGACAGAGATAACAATGGCAACACCGTGAACCTGAAAGGAAATCGACTGCCCGGTTCACCGGAACATACCTTGAACCTAGGACTCCAGTACTACCTTCCGGTAGAAACATTTAACGCTGAGGCGTTGTTTCGCATCGACTATGCCTATTCCGGTGACGTGTTTGGCGGAGGCAACAATCGAGAAGAAAAAACACGACGCCTGGCAGACGGCAGCAGCATTGATTATCGCTACATAAAAGATCGACGATCGCTGAATGCGCGCATCGGTCTGAAATCCGAAAACGGTAACTGGTACGGCTCTATCTGGGGCCGCAATCTCACCAATGAAAATGATTATTTTATTGGGGAAGATATTTTTGGCACCTACGGCACCCTTGATTCATTGCCGCGCACCTATGGCATCGAAGTGGGATACCGCTTGTAACGTCTGACCGCAGTAAGGTTTAACTCCTTTCCGCCTGCTTTGCAGGCGGCCATTCGGTGTTCAAGGAATTCGAAATGAAACGGATCGTATTACTTTCTGTTGCTGCCATTGCTCTTGGCTTGGTCGCGTCGACCATCTGGTACAACTATTTTTTAAACCGTTATCAGGTGGACGGACAGCTGGAGCTTACCGCGCTTGAGCAGCCTGTCACGGTGCATCGGGACCAATATGGCATTCCCTATATCCACGCTCAAAACTACGCCGACTTATTGCGAGCCCAGGGTTTTATCACCGCTCAAGACAGAATGATGCATTTAGAAATGTTCCGACGGATTGTCGCCGGGCGATTGTCTGAGCTGGTAGGCGAAAGCGCTCTGGATTCTGATATTCGCGCCCGAGTATCCGGCTATTATCAAGCCGCGAAACGTCACGCACCCTTGTTGTCCGAAGACGCGCGATCATTCTTGCAATGGTATGTCGAGGGAATCAATGCCTTCATCGAGAATCGTCAAGATGAATACCCGCTGGAATTGAAGCTTTTAGGGGTTGTCGACGCGGAACCCTGGACCGTGACCGACGCACTCTCCATTTTATATTTCGGCAGTTCGATTCATGGCACGAACCTGAAAGGGGAACTCTTGTCCCAAGCCATTCGTGATGAGCTGGGAGAAGAAACTTTGCAAGCGTTGCTTCCCATCAACACCAACCCGGATCGACGCAAGGCTCCGCTCAAAACGGGTTATGACAATATTCAGAACCTCTCCATGAAGTTCGCGGGGATGGCTCCCTTTGCTGAAGGGGCTCCTCCCCTGTTCGGTTCGAATAACTGGGTCTTGTCTCCACAGAAATCCGCAAGCGGCCACGCCATGGTCACTAACGACCCTCATTTAGATGGCAGCCAGTTACCCGGCATGATGTATCCGGTAGGACTTTTCGCCCCAGGCATTCGATCTATCGGCCTAACGATGGCGGGTATTCCCGGGCTGTTAATCGGTCGAACCGACCATGTTGCCTTCGGTGTTACCAACGCCTATGGCGACAGTCAGGACACTTACATCGCGCAGATAGATCCGAGTCGCCCTGAGCATTATTTGCAAGGCGATAGCTCTCTCCCCTTTAAGACCCACCGTGAAACCATCCGGATCAAATCCGATAAAGGCTTTCGAGAGCATGCATTGGAAATTCGATCTACCACTCGCGGCCCAGTGATTTCGGATCATGAAGTCTTTGGGATTCATGGCGATTTGATCATCAGTGCGCGCTGGGCTGCCAATAACCATCACCGCTCCGAGATTGGAATTAATCGATTTCTCACGGCAGAAAATACACAGCAATTTGAGGAAGCCATCCACGACGTTGACCTGCTCTACTTTAACTTCGTGTTCGCTGACCGCGAGGGAAACATCGGACAGCGGGCGTCAGGCCTGGTACCCACGCGGGTGCACGGTGGTGCCACACCGACCTTGGCGAGCAATGAAGACAATTGGAACGGTTACATCCCCAAACACGAAATGCCGGGAGGGCGAAATCCCGAGCGAGGATGGCTGGGTACGGCCAATCATGACACGCGTGGTGACGCCTACCCTTACTATTATACTTCCCACTTTGCACCAAACTATCGTTACATCCGAATGATGGAAGTGCTGGATTCAAACGACACACTATCGCCTCAACAAAGTTGGGACCTGATGCGGGACAATCGCAACACCTTAGCCGTGAAACTTGCCCCCTTGATGGCGAATTGGCTGCGCGGTGACCCGCAGACAAAACCCCTGGCCGAATTGCTCGACAGCTGGAACTATTTCGACCATTCAGATTCAGTGGGCGCAAGCGTTTTCCACACGGTGTATGAAATTATGGCTCCACTGTTATTTGAGGATGAAATGTCACCACAGCTGCACAGTCAGTTCATGAAAAACCGATACTACTGGCAGCAGCGACTGGATTACGCTCTGTTAGCAGGAAGCTCACAGTGGTTTGACGACCAACGCACAGACACAGTAGAAGGAATTAAAGACATTGCAGTGCAAGCCGGCAAGCAAGCATTGACTCAATTACAGGAGACTCTGGGCGCTGAGAGTGACAACTGGACATGGGGCAACGCAAGCAAAATGGTGTTCGTCAGCCCATTGCGCAAGAAAGGACTTGGCCGTGACCTTCTGGGCGGCGGTGAGCACCCGGGCAGAGGGTCCCATGAAACGTTGAATCGCGGCGCCTATACAATCGACAACTTTCCCTTCGACACCAAATACATCGCAGTTGCCCGCATCGTGGCCGATTTTTCGGATGATGAGAAAATCATGGCGGTCATCCCTGCAGGAAATGTCGCCCGCCAAGGGCACCCCTGGATGATGTCACAGCTGGACACTTACCTGGACGGAAAGTGGATACCCTGGTGGCGCAATGAACGTCGCATTGTCGAACACGCTCAACACACACTGACACTGCAGCCCAGTCGGTAGACTCCGACATGACAACACTTCAATTCTTCGTGACGAACGAAAAGCCTTAACACTTGCGACTCAAGCACTGCTCCTCTTCACGCTTGATGTCGCAGCGTGTTATTTCTTCTTTGACAAAGCGTCCTACCCAACGCTTACATCAGCGTTCAAAAGAGCGGCTTATATCATCCTGGAGATGATTGCTTGAAAACAGTGTTCTTAGATTGAAGAAAAAAGCCAGATGTTATGGACACCTGACCCAATCAGAAATAATCAAGCGATTTAAGGGTGAGACAGAGCAATACCGTCAAGTTAGGTACTCGTTGGCAGGCCCTATCGCAAGTCTCAGGATTGAAGCCGGTTTTACGGCATATAAACCAGTTCTTTCGACACCAAAATCGTGGAGCGCGACCAGTCAACGAAATTCAACTCATCCGCGTAAAACTTCTTAATGAAGTCCTGAACCTTTTCCGTAGGCCATTCCTTCTCGAGAAACTCTCGTTCTACCCACAGTTCCGCCACACCATCAAACTCTGGTAGCAGTCCGGTACGCACGCTCACCACGGCCTTACGTTCCGGGATGTCCAAAGTGTGAGTCTGAATGTATCGTTTGACGCCCAGTGCTTCAAAAGACCCTTCACCTCCCGCTGCCGGATGTTTATTTGACCAATAGTCCAGAAACTGTTCGCGAGTCATGCCAGCCTTGCGGCTCATAAGGTAACTGATTTTGACCATTGGTTTTGCCGCATGTTCTTCAGTAGCCGGTTTTTGCGGTGCACCGCTGGTTGCGTATTCACTGCCAGCGATACTCAGTGAAGGCATAAACACGGCCAGTATCAATACATTGAGCAGGGCCAAGCGTTTATTGAAATTCGATAATTCTTTAATCATTACGAGTGTTCTCCAGTTACGATGGAAACGGATTTACTCCGTTCAAAAAGTCGTTGCCACGCTGCCCACAATAACGTCAGCGCTCGGCGGTTTTTTACCAGTTTCCTTGCTAACCCAGACTTGAGTCGTCGTAGCTCGCTCAATGGCCTGAGCTGAGTACATCCATGCTTGCCTTATGGTATAAAGTAGCCATAAGGATCTTTATTGCTTCTGGTATATTTTATATACCATAGATCTAGGGTATATTAAGATCAAGTACGCACTGTTTGTAAACTAGGTTTATAAAAGGCAACTAATGAATAAAAACAATGAGTTATATGACGCAGCAAGTTGCTCAGAAAATCAGGAATGCCCGGTAACTAACGCTATGGATGTCATCGGGGGGAAATGGAAGGTGATTATTTTGTATCACCTGAGAGATAACACGCTGAGATTTGGCGAGCTCAGGAAGCGTATTCCTAAAATTACCCAGAAGATGCTGACACAGCAGCTACGTGAGCTGGAGTCCAATAATCTGGTTGAACGCAAAGTCTATGCTGAGGTACCGCCCAAAGTTGAATATACCAGCACCGACATCGCCGATGAGCTGAGACCGATAATGGATATGCTGTGTGACTGGAGCAAACGCAACCATGAACAGATAAATGCTGCAGAGTAGCGTCATATCGAATGAGGAAATGCACATTTTGGTATGCACGTTGATGTCATTTGAATCCGTAATCGAGGTAAAAAACGTCTCCAGTAAAACAGGTTAATTTGCGCATGTAATTTCCCCAAAAAATCAGAGAAATTACAACGCCGAAAAATCTATCTAACGGTAAGGTTAGGTTTTTTCCTTTTTGCTCTCGAAGCAAAAACTGTCAGCAAACCGGCGAGCACCATCATGGTAAAGGATGTCGATGCAGGCACCGCAGAGGGCGTTGCTGCACTGGCACTGGAACACGTTATTGCTGTGGGCGTTACGCCTTCAATGTCAGCGCCAGGCCAACCAGAAGCACCTGCACAATAATTGATTGTAGTTATTGGTGGGCTACCCGAAAATGCTGAGCCACCTATGGTGGGTCTATCGCCCTCGAACAGTGCTGTGCTTATCGCATTATGCTCAAATGCCTCACTACCAATCGTTGTCACACTTGCGGGAATGGTTACTGATGTTAAGTTATTATTGGCAAATGACTCGCCGCCAATGGTGATTAAGGTATTGGGAAATACCACCGATGTAATTCCATCCCCCCTTAATGAATTTGAACCAATGGTGGTTACGGGTGTTCCGGCATTATCGGCCGGAATAGTAAGAGCACCACCACAGCCAGTACAGTCTATTACCGTATCTCCTGCCCCGTTATAGACTAAAGTTTGAGCCGATGATTCGAAGGTTGCGAACAAGAAAAAAAACAGACCACATGGAATTAAGCGATAAAGCATTAGACTTATTCTCATTAAAGTTTTTCAGAAAAATACAACTACAAATTAATTATAATTAAATTATTTAGACTGTCTAACTTCACAGAAAAATGGTCAAAAACTTAACTTCACAGAAAACAATTTTGTTTATTTTTGTCCCGTAATGTTGCCAAAGCAAAAAATTCGACAACGTTAATGAAGGCAATCTTCAAAAAAATTAAATCCAAATGACGAACAACGATTTATATCTCACCCTACAAACGTCCCCAGATGAAAAACTCCTTACCATGAGGTTAAGTTATTTTTAATCCAACCCTGCACTTAAGGAGTCAGTTCCTATAAAAAAATTACGATATTTATAAAACAACTGAATAAAGCCTGAACCAAAAGACACTGAAAAATCTACATGAAAATTGCTTTTAAAAAGTAAAACCAGATGGAATGAGTTAGCTGAACGCTTCGTAATATTCACAATATAAGCACTCCTTTTCCACCAGTCTTCTCAGTACTTTTATAGACAACTGCGAAAAAACACACAGAAGCCATAGCTAACAAAAAAATGAGCCCAGACTGCAAACCAGGCTCTAAAGGTCAGTAAGACATTGCAGGTAAACCCTGAGAATTCAAACCCTGAATCATAGCGAACTCGCAATGGCATCCATGGCATTGAAGGCATCCACAAACATATCCATATTGACCTGCTCTTCTTGTGAGGAGAGTTTTACGATGACAATGTCCTTGCCTTGATCCATATAAATAATTTGGCCATGGATCCCAAGCGCCAACATCACCCCTTTGTCTTTATCTTTAACCCAAACCTGGTTTCGATAGTGGCTAAAACCAAACACAGAATACTCGCTATCCAAATAGCATTGGTTAGAACATGCGTCACCGGCCAATGTATCCTGCACCCAAGCGGCTGGAACAATTTGTTCGCCTGCCAATTGCCCCCTGTTCGTCATCATCATGCCGAAACAAGCGAGATCTCGAGTTGTCGCACTTAAACCCGCACCGACATACAAATGCCCGGCCGCATCACATACAACGTTAGCATCACAACTGGGATGTAACTTTGACCACAAATAGTCACTGAACAGATCTTCCAATGGAGCGTTCATGGCTCGTTCTAAAATCAGACCCAGTACATTTGTAGTGACAGTGCGATAGTGAAATTTCTCACCATTATCCTGATCCTTACCGGACAGGGACGCCGCATAGTCCAATAAGTTTTGGGGACCTTGAGGGGAAAGCAGATCCGGCCGCCAGCCGACGACGGCACTTTCTTTCCAAAAATCAGTGTGTCGATCTTCATAGTCTTCGTGATAGTATGCCCCCGCCGTCATATCCAGAAGGTTCCTGACCGTAGCGCCCTCCCAGGCATCATTGTCCAATTCAGGCAAGTAATCTTGAATCGCTGCCTCCGGATTCAAGACACCTTGTTCGATGGCAATGCCGCATAACATACCCACGTAAGACTTGGTGACCGAATTCACCAAATGGTGGCTATTGGGAGTCATATTATTTAGGTAGATCTCCGAAACAATAGCTCCGGATTTCACCACCAGAAACGAGTCGGTAAAACTGGAATCGATCATTTCAGCGACGGTGCCCGTGCCACCGGCATAGCGCTGGAACTCTATTGCGCTTAGATCTTGAAAATTCTCGGAGTATGCGAAAGCTTGCGCATTCAGGCGATTCAACCGAGCAGTTGGAAAAAAAGACTGCACCCGTTGAAAGCTGTAACGATTATGGGGTGCCTGGTTCCAATTCAGGCTGCACATTGCTCGGGTCATGTATTTGTCCTCAATAAAATTCGTTTAAGGTCGCGGCCATTGCCGGCGATAATCAAAAGTTGTATTCCGCACTAATCCCAAACGTGCGAGGCTCAGCGCGAATGGGGAGAAACAGCAGGAAGGCCGGCACATCATTGATGTACAACAGATAGTCTTCATCGCTCAGATTTTTACCCCACAAGCTGACAGACCATGATGCGTCTTCAGGCATCAGTGCAATGCTCGCGTCAATCGTGTGGTAGGCCTCAACCAAATGATCCGCCGAATTCTCAGGCTCCAGATAGCGCTCATCCTGCCACTGGGCGCTGACCAAGGTATCAATCAGCAAATCGTCTGTGAGCGAGAATTGATGGTTAATCAGCAGACTCGTAGACCATTCCGGGGTGTTAACCGGCGTGGTGCCCTGCAGGGGTATGCCATCCACCACACCATTGGATTCGGTGACTTCGGCATCGGTATATCCCAAGCCCCACTGAACCATCAGCGAATTGCTCAGCTGCCATTGCAGATCCACCTCCAGGCCCTGAGTTTCCAGTGTTCCCACATTACGGCGGCGCGGCACCACTTCGTTCGCTTGACTGAGATTATCCTGATAGTCGTCCACCTGCGTGTAGAACAACGCTGCGTTTACATTCATCGCGCCATCGAGCAAGGTTGTTTTGATGCCCAGGTCTGCTGCCAAAACATCTTCCGGCGCAAAAGTCAGAAGGGTATTACCCAATGCCAGACCACCAAAACTCATTTCAAAACCACCACTGCGAAAGCCGGTGGACAGTGAGCTGTAGAGCAACACATCTTCCGATGGGTAGTAATTCAGCCCTAGCTTCCAATTCAAATCTTCATCGCTTCTTTTTCCGTCCGCCGTAGCCACGAACTGACGATCGCCCTGGGAGACTCTTGAAAACGATTGAATTTGGGCGTCTGCTGCGGCCAGATATCCTTCACCGGAAATCTCGACCCGCTCTTCGGTATATCGCAGCCCGAATACCAGACTAAGTTGATCACTCAGTGCGTATTCATTATTGGTGAAGATAGCCCAGGAGCGCGTATCCACTTGATAGTCATCACCAAAGTAAGAGCCCAGGAAATCTCTGGAATCCACCAACTCAACTATTTCGGTGGTATCGTCTTCATAGTAAGCGCCTATTAAATAGGTGAGTTTGTCGGCTTCACCCGACAAACGAAGTTCCTGACTGAAACTGCTGAGCTTGCTGTTCCAATCGATATTGACGCTTCGAATGGGTGTGTTGTCACTGTCCTCGGTGTTCTCCCGCTCGAAATCTTTGTAGCTTGTAAGCGATGTTACATTGCCAATTTCCAGCTCATGATCGATACGCAACCTCACCCCCCATAGTTCACTATCGGTGCTTTGGCTATGATCAGCGTTAAACACACTGCGACTTTTGGGCTCTCGAATAACCCTGGAAGGATCAAGCTCGCCTGCCACATTGACCGCAAAGGGATGCGCGCCAGGCAGTGACTGAAACAAATTGTCGTAAGGTGTCAGGTCGCCTTCTTTACTGCCGTATTCCGCGGTAAACAACAGCTTGGTTTGCTCATCAGACCACTCCAGTATGCCACGCAATTGTTGTTGTTCCAGCTGACCGAGGCGCTTTTGATCATAGAGATTGAACCAGGGCCCTTCATCATCGGCATAATCTTTTATTTGCACCGCCAGTCGACCATTAAGCTGATCGCTCAGGGCACCGCTTATAAAGGCTTCGCTCTCCAAACGCTGGTAGCGTCCGTAACTGACCTTAACCGCGGCTTCCAATTCCTCCGTCGGGGTATGGCTATAGAAATTCACCGCACCGCCGGTGGTGTTACGTCCAAAAACCATACCTTGAGGCCCCTTTAGCGCTTCAACCCTGGCCACATCAAAAAAGCCCAAAGACGCGAGCACAGGTTTGAACAAAAAAGTTTCGTCGAGATGAATTCCAACAGGACTATCGAAAGCGGCTGAAAAGTCGTTCAAGCCAACCCCGCGTATTCGAAATGACGGGTTACCGGCTGCGTTGTCCATGGCGTTTAGATTGGGAACCATAGTCGCTAGACTGGTGACGTTATCCAAATCCAAACGATCGATATTTTCGCCCGCTATCGCAGATACACTTAAAGCAACGTCCTGTAAAGACTGTGATCGTTTCTGAGCTGTTACTACCACTTCTTCAAGTTGGGCAGCGCCTACTGACGCCGAGAAAACTGAAGCTACGGCAATCGATATGCAAAGACCTTGTTGAGAAAAACCACTCGGCTGACTCATCGGCTACATCCCCTTTATTCGTTATCGTTTTGATGTGTTTGCAAAATACTAGGATTCAGAGCTACTATGATAAATAGCTCGACCGAGCTATTTTCCGATTCTGGAGAAAAAGCTGAAAATATCGTAGAAAGACTTGTATAGCCCTATAAAACCACAATAATTACAGAGACTTAAGTGCTCGCGATGATCAACAAAGACACCACTTATCAAGTTGTTGAATTGGCCGATGCCCTACAGAAAGAGGAAAGCTTTGATAATTTTCTGGACATCGCCTTGACCCGATTAGAAAGAATCTTCAATGCCAGCAGCTCGGTCATCTTAAATTGGAGCGATTTCAAATGGGGCGGCAGAACCCTCTCCAAAGAGGATATGTTTTTTCACAATTACAACGTAAAGGGCGAATGGAACTACCCGGATCTTCACCATCAAGATCCGCTCTATGAATGGATTCAAACAGGCCACTGCCATAACGATTTAAATGCGATCCGGTTGAGTGATTTAATCAGCTTCAGGCAACTTAAACGAACGCGTTTTTACAGCGAACTGCTGAAAGAGATGGACTGCCGATATGTATTAACCATGGCGGTACACCATCAGGGGGAGATACTGGCCAGTATCAGCGTCACCCGTACCCAGGAAGAAATTGATTTTTCAAAATCCGATGTATTACTGGCTCAGTTAATCACTCCAATACTGGCCAATGCTTTAAGTCACATCTTGCTTAAAAATCAGAACGAGCAACAACTGGATATCTTTAATATATTAAATAAAAAACTTTCCGACCAAGCCATAATCATATTTTCAGACGATTTTAAAAGTGTTTATCGCAACGACAAGATGACACGACTGGGAAAGCAGTTGAGCAAGTATGGCAATAGCATCACTGAAATTTTTGAACGCTCTGCGAGAATTAGACGCAATGTGGAATTATTTAAATCTCACAGTAAAGCCAAACAGAAACGTCTGCCAAAGCTCATCAACGATGTCGCCGATATAAACGACAAGCTGAGCATCAACATTCAGTTAGAGTTTTCTATACAAAATGAAAAAGCTTACTTGCTGGTTTATATGGAGAGAAATCGAGAGTTGAACGATGCCAGCGACATTCAGGTGGAATACGACCTGAGCCCACGTGAACATCAAGTCTACCAACTGGCCATCAATGGCCTCGATAGCCGAGAAATGGGGCAGGAACTCGCGATTAGTCCTTGGAGTGTAAAAAATCACCTTAAGAATATTTACAAGAAAACCGGGGTGAACAGCCGTATTCAACTCACGCGGCTCATTCAGGACAAGCCGTAATCCTTACCACCTCTTCTATCTGTAGACTCTATTACTGATACCAAGACCACGCGATTTTTCGATTTTGGCTCAAGATACTAAACCTACCCGCTGAGCCTGCTTAGTTCCAGGCGCATATTGGGGTTTTCGTTAGGCTTTCTTTGGGTTTTCTGCCTAATCTTCATTGAATTTTCACTAGCGATAGCTATTATTTCAGGAGAAAACCCGTCGTACCGATCAAACCAGCTCTATCGCCCAACGATAGTGCAAGGAAGCAGTAATGGAAGATATTCGTTTTGTGCCAAACAACCACGGTGCAATACTAAGCTTAAACAAACATCGTAAACGCTTGCTTTATACTATAAACCTCATCTGTATTATCGCGATTGTTCCCTTTGCCATCCTATCTCTTATTCACAGTTATATTTGGCTGGGCGTCTGCTTGCTGGCCTTTGTCGCAACACTTGTGATCAATACAATCTGTGTTATCCAGCGAGGGCGGGAATATTTTCACCACGTCATTGTTATGAGCTTTTTGATTGCCGCGCTTACTCTCGCGGTACATCACCGAGGCGTAGGCGCTGTTTTCTGGGTTTTTCCTGTCGTGGCGACGTCGATCTTTGTATTACCGATGCGAGCGGCTCTGTTTTTTTCGGTAACACTGACAGCTTCGGTTTCCATTTTAATGTTCATGGAAATGACACATACAGTCGCAATCAGGGCTTCTCTGTCACTGGTCATTACCATTGCCATTAATTATGTTGTGGTGAACATTATTCAGGAGTTGCAACAAAAGCTACGCAGGAGCTCAGAGGAAGATCCTCTGACCGGCCTATCCAACCGCCGGCAGCTGGATAATGAAATCATGGCCGTTTTAGACACTTATACCCGGGATGGCCACTCTGCGGTTATTTTACTGATTGATATCGATCGATTCAAAACGATCAATGATAGCTTTGGTCACGATGTTGGCGACAGAATCATTCAATCGGTCGCCAACGCCATTAAGGACAACACCCGTAAATCCGACGCTGTTTTCAGGCTCGGAGGTGATGAGTTTCTGGTCTTGCTCAATGGCATTGACTGGTCTGAGGGCAGCGTTATAGCCGAGACCATCCGGAGTAAAATCGAAAAGTTATCGGAACCGGAGGCCTTTCCGGTTTCTGCCAGCATTGGCGCGAGCGTCGTTTATGACGGAGCGGATAAATCCGCCTGGATAAAACAGGCGGATGCCGCCATGTATCAAGCAAAAATAAACGGGCGTAACTGTGTCCATATTTATCAAGACACCTAAAATTGCTGTAGCCTGCAGTTACTGCCCAAAATGTTAGGACAGGCCGTCGATTCTGATTAAATTCTGACTAAAGAGACATCACAACGGGCATTGTTTGCCACACCCGTGGCGGTAGACCCAATTAGAGAGTGAATGCCTTTCTTGGAGTGAGTCCCAAGAATGATCAAATCGGCATGCTTCTTATCGGCGACATCACAAATGACCTCATAGGGCTTGCCAACTCTTTGAACACTGTTCTTTTTTGATACATCAAACTCAGCCAGTATCTTGCTAAACTTAGGCTCCGCTTTTTCTTTCAACTCTTTTTGATAGTCCTTTGGGAGCAGTGAATACGGCAATACATTGACAACGACCAGCTTACTGCCGAAGCTGCTTGCTATCTCTTGTGCCTTTGACAGCACGGCCTTTCCTTCCTGACCAATTTCAATCGCGCAGACAATCGTTTTATACATCTTATCTCCTCCATCGTTTAATCAACCGTATAAGATATATACACCATACAAAGCTGAGCACTCTTTGTGCCAAATCAAGATATTGACGAAAACGCCGGGAATCGGCTTTATGCCTATCTGGAATGCGCCCTTTGCTTTAAACAAATGATGAGCAGTGCTCATCAGACAATGAAATCATGTCATTTTGTTCATCCATAGGACTTCTTTAGAATTCATACATTGATAAGCCCAAGCAGGAAGGTATTGGCCACACAATGCTGACTCCCTTCGTGTAAAACCGGGCAATAATAAATTTAGCCCCGAGTATTCCGCTCGTATTTTTAAACCGCTAACCATAGAAGTCGCATTCATGAATATCACCGAGTTTTTGATCAACAATCTCCCCACCCTGCTGGCATTACTGGCTACGGGGGTATTCGCCGGAATCCTGGCGGGTTTATTGGGTGTTGGGGGCGGTATCGTTATCGTGCCCGTCTTGTTTTTCCTGTTTCAAGGCTTTGGCGTCTCAGCGGAATCGGCCATGTTGATTGCAACGGCGACCTCACTCGCCACGATTGTTCCAACATCCATCAGTTCGATACGCTCCCACAATTTGAAAGGCAATGTGGATGTTGAACTTCTCAAGCGCTGGGCCGTGTTTATTCTTATTGGCGTCCTGGTGGGCGCCTGGTTGGTCACTCACGTAGAAGGCACATTGCTGACCATGTTGTTTGGCGTGATCGCTATTTTGTCCGCGCTGAACATGTTGTTCAGGACCGGCAAATCCGCACTTTTTAAGCAGCTGCCCAATAAAGCTGGACAATCGGTGATGGGCACATCTATCGGTTTCTTCAGCTCTATGGTGGGTATCGGCGGCGGTACCCTCTCTGTACCCTTACTCACCCTGTACAACTACCCTGCCCACAAGGCCGTTGGCACAGCAGCGGCAATAGGCCTGATTATTTCATTGCCCGGTGCATTGACGATGATGATCGCAGGCACAACGCCAGCCGATGCACCAGCCGGAACACTGGGCCTGGTCAATGTTGTCAGCTTTGTCTGCATTGTGCCATTAACCGTATTGTTCGCTCCCGTTGGGGCATCACTCGCCTCAAAACTGGATGCTGCAATGCTGAAAAAGGTATTTGCGTTTGTTTTGTTTTTGACGGGTGCACGCATGCTGGCGCAGCTTTTCTTTGGAGGGTAATCCGAAACCCCACCCTTCAAAGCACATAACGATTGATAGGAAATAAGCTTACTGTTCCCGGATTGGGCGTCTGATTTGGGAATACCGGAACGAAGAGAAACAGCCCCCCCTTAAACAGCGACGTTGGCACACACGCTGCCAGAGAAGGTAAGCCTGTACATTCAAATAGGATTAAGCAGCTGAGGATAAAAGTTCTCTTCGAACAATCTCTGCACCTGCGCTCAGCGCTTGGAGCTTGCCGCGGGCTACGGTGCGAGATAACGGCGCCATACCGCAGTTGGTGCAGGGGTAGAGCTTATCAGCATCGACAAACTTGAGTGCTTTTCGCAAGGTATTGGCAACGTCCTCTGGAGTTTCAATCGTATCCGTTGCCACATCGATAGCGCCCACCATGACTTTTTTGCCCCGAATAAGCTCCAGCAATTCGATGGGCACGCGGGAGTTTTGGCATTCTAAAGAAATAATATCGATATTGGATTGCTGCAGTTTGGGAAAGACTTCTTCATATTGACGCCACTCTGAACCCAGAGTCTTTTTCCAATCCGTATTGGCTTTGATGCCGTAGCCATAGCAAATGTGCACTGCCGTTTCACACTTAAGCCCTTCGATGGCTCTTTCCAGACAAGCAATACCCCAGTCATTCACCTCATCGAAGAAAACATTAAATGCCGGTTCGTCAAATTGAATAATATCAACACCCGCCGCCTCCAGTTCTCTGGCTTCCTGATTGAGAATTTTAGCGAACTCCCAAGCCAGTTTTTCACGGCTTTTGTAATGATCATCATACAGAGTATCAATCATGGTCATTGGACCGGGTAGGGCCCACTTAATCACTTGATCGGTTTGCTGACGTAAAAACTTTGCGTCTTCAACAAAAACCGGTTTTGGCCGGCTCACTTTATCAACAACGGTGGGAACACTTGCGTCATAGCGATCTCGAATTTTAACCGTTTTACGATGTTCAAAATCAACACCGCTCAGGTGTTCGATAAACGTCGTCACAAAATGCTGTCGTGTTTGCTCGCCATCACTCACAATATCGATACCGGACTGCTGTTGCTCCTGCAGAGATACACGAAGCGCATCCTGCTTGCCCTCAAGCAGCTCTTTGTCTTGCAACTTCCAGGGCGACCACAATGTTTCAGGTTGTGCCAGCCAGGAAGGTTTTGGCAGGCTACCCGCCGTTGAAGTGGGTAATAGTATTTTCATAATAGATTCTGTCTTCGTTTAGGCTGACTTCAGGTCATAATTGGCTGACCACTGTTCAAGTACATTTTGATAGGGCTTGATAAAATGCTCTTCCGCAAACCGGCCTTGTTCAATGGCTAACCTGCTGCGCTCTTCACGATCATAAACAATCTGAGTTAACGAATGATCCAGATTCTTCAAGCTGGGTTGATAGCGCTTTCCTGCCGTGGCATTGGCATTGTAAATCTCCGGGCGATAGATTTTTTGAAAGGTCTCCATCGTACTTATAGTGCTGATTAACTCGAGGTTGCTGTAGTCGCTCAGCAGATCCCCAAAGAAATAAAACGAAAGCGGCGCAACGCTGTTAGGCGGCATGAAATAACGAACCTGCAAACCCATTTTCTTGAAGTACTGCTCGGTCAGAGAGGATTCATTGGGTAGATATTCAACACCCAGCACAGGATGCTGGTTTTCCGTTTTATGGTAAGTTTTATTGTCAGAGACACTGAGGCATATAACCGGAGGCTTATTGAAATGCTGTTGATAGGTGTCTGAATTCACAAAATACTTGAAGAGCTTGCCATGAAGATCACCAAAGTTTTCAGGAATCGTGAATTTGGGCTTACCCTCATTGTGGTTCAACAGTAAAACGCTGAAATCATAGTCTCGCACATAGGAAGAAAAGTTATTCCCCACAATGCCTTCCGTTTGTTTTCCGGTTTTGTGATCAACGATAACGGTTTTCAGTATTTCAATGGACGGAAAGGCCTGTCGACTGTTCGCCACATCCATTTCGACAGAAATGATTTCCAATTTCACAGAGTACCGATCCCCATTGGGGTTGTCCCAATGGGCCAGAGCATTAAAGCTGTTGTCGATCATCTTTAAGGCATTGCGCAGATTTTCCCGGCGGCTCTCCCCTCTCGCCAGATTGGCAAAATTGGTAGTAATGCGTGTACTGTCAGATGGGTGGTAATTCTCATCGAAGCAAATGCTCTTGATGGAAAAGGTAAAGTCGTTATTCATCGTGATTAATGCCTTATTTCTACGATAAAACCTGTGTTTGCTGCCCTGCCATCAAACTGCCCTTAGCCAGGACGTTGTTTGAGACAGGACAGGTAAATTGCCTGAAAGCATGAGATGAATGCACTTTACCCACACCATTACATGAATAAAATCAATTTTATCTCATTAATTAATGATTTAAATTCATGATTTGTATTGATCGGGCCTTAATACAACACCTAGCCCCCTTGTATCTGGCATGGTGCAGCTCAGCCAATGCTGAAATGGATTTGCGGCACCGTGAACTGGAGTGTGTATTCACTTGGCCGTCATACGATTAAGCTGTATATCAACGGAAACATCGCCAGTGAACATGATTTTGATATCGCCGGTTTTGGACAAGAGTTTGCAAAAGGAATTTCAGGTTCATTTACCTTGACAGATTTTCCTGAGACAGGGGAAAGCACAGTAGTCGAATGGTCGGAAGCCCTGCAGAACTTTGGTATTGTTGAACGCAATTAGCGACACAAAGCTTGCCGGACTCTCTTACTTATGAGGAAAGAGTGTCCAGGCTCGGCCATTTAGCATTACATTGAGATATTCGAACAAGCTATACCATTTCGATCAACTGAATGAGATTTCCGCAGGTATCGTTGAGAACGGCCATCCTGACGCTACCGGCATCCATCGGCTCTTGTGTAAACATAACGCCAGCCTCATTCAATCGCTTAAACTCGGAATCCAGATCATCGACCTGAAAAGACGCGAAAGGTATACCGTCCTCAAGCAACGCCTGCTTGAAAGGCGGGACAGCGGTATGAGCACTCGGCTCCAGCAATAACTCGGTACCCTTGGGATCGCTTTTTGACACAACCGTAAGCCAGCGATACTCACCCAGGGGAATATCCTGCTTTTTTTCAAAGCCAAGGGTTTCGGTATAGAAGTTGAGTGCTTTTTCCTGATCATCAACAAAAACACTCGTTACATAGATTTTCATGGTCAGTCTCCAAAGGTTGATAGCCAGCCAGAGGACAAGCTTGAAAGGCGGGATTTGTTCAGGGTATGAAGCTTGGTTGTCCCCTTCCATTCTATGGTGATGATTCCCGCCGATTCGAGCACTGCAAGGTGTCGGGAAAGCGCCTGTCGACTCGAAGATATCCCGTGCACAGCGGAAACGCGGCTGCATATTTCAAACAGTGATTGCTTATCGCGAATCATCAGTTCGTCAATTATGCGCCGCCTGCTGGCATCGCCAAGCGCCTTGAACAGGTTACTCAGCTCTGTTTCTTCACTGGATTTAATCACCCCACCATAATGCAACAACCTTGTTGCATTAGCAAGCCTGCCGAATACGATTTGCGTTCAAGCAGCCTGTGATGAACCTTCCAGTTACACCTCACCCTGCATGGCTTTTAAGCTTTTCAAAAGAAGCTTGGCGGCTGAGATGCCGCAAATTGAAGCGATCAAGAACTGCGTGATACAGCGGTTTTTCAACCCAACGATAGTACAGACTGGCAAAACCAATACAAAATAACAATAAGCTGGCAAAGGCTACATTGACCCAGAACGGCCCGGTTTCTTCAAGCTGCTTTCTCATTCCTGAAAACTCAAAAAGCCATATCCACAGCAGATGGCTCAAGTAGAGGGCGTAAGACGAATCACCTAAATGCACCAACCATTTTTTTGAACTTAGCGATGACTCCAACAAGACCACAAATGTCACTAATGCCGCCGAACCAAAACCAAAGGTAATCACCCGCGGCAACCCATCCTTGGCATCAAAATGAATACCCAGGTACACGCTGGCGCAGGTAACTATGACTAAAGCAAGGAGTAAGACGCTATATTTCGAAGGCTCGGCTCTTGTCGCGTAGAAAATGCATGCGCCCACACAAAACTCCAAAACCAGCGGAGATAAAAAAACACTATCCACAATACTCATAGAAGCACTGGCGTTACTCCAGAGAACAATCAACAAATACACAAAGAAAAAGGCCACCAGAAATTTATTTCTCAGCAACAAATAGAATGACGCCAGAAAATAAAAATAAAGTTCGTAAGTAAGACTCCAGGACACAGGCAAGGCCAGCTCCGGCATATTGACTTGCGTTAAAAATATTGAACCTGTTAAGTCAATGCGGCTGAGTTTATCTGGAAGATAGATAACCATTAAAACAAGAGTAAAGATTAAAAAGGGCCAATACCCTAGGAAAATACGAAACGCCCTTCGGGATAAAAACTGAGCCCACCCCAAGCGTTCATTTCGATATAAAGTGCCTGCAATGACAAAACCACTGATGACAAAAAACACATCGACACCAATGAACCCCCACTCACCCAACCACATTACCAGAGGGGAATTACCGCCGACATACGTATAGTGGGGTAAAACATGATGCAACACCACAATGAGCGCAGCGAAAAAACGAAGAGATTGCAAATTGGAAAATTTCAAATTTGGCACACCCGTTAATTTATTGATTTTATGGGAACCGCATTACCTCTCTATCTACCACTGGCTAAAATGGTATTTTAATAATGCCTTCAGGAAAAGGGGGGGATGTTGTGATATCTGACAAACGATGAGTTAGCGAGCGTCACCGGAACGATTACAAGCGATGTTGACACTTAAACCCTCTTTATTCCGGATTGACAGACCAATCAGGCCCACAATTTTTCCTCAACAAACAATACTTCAACACCCTTGCCAAACAACACCACCCATACTTCAACTCGAACCGGGCGGCAGGCATTGACTCTTAACTAAAGACAGGAAGACACTTCGAGGGTAGAATTGAAAGGGATAACATTAAGAACGAAAGCCACCAACAGGCCAAAGTGTACGCTACGAAAAAATACCCACTGTTAGCGTTATTCAGGAACAATTAGATGAACCGAATGGGCCCTGCATCCGTACTGATCGCCAATATACTTTGCGCGATGTGTATTGGCCTGTCTTTGTATTTTACCTATTTATTTTATACCGATAGAGACTGCCCTTTGCGGTTTGTCGCGGGGATTTTGGTGGCAAACTGCTTTACCTTTGGATTGCTTCCCGGGTTTTATTCATTTGTTGCAGCAATCCTGCTACGGAAACAACTGAGTAGAATTTTGCTTTGTGTATCGCTGGCCTCACTTCCCACACTGTTCCTCAGCTTTGGCTTATACACGCTTGCCGAAGCAGAACTGGGGCTCATCGGTTAGCAAACCGTTAACTTCATTGGCGCATTCATTGTGTGGCGTTACATAGATGTGGAAGATCGCCGTTCCAATTTCGCATTCCGATCGATCTTTTTATCAACCCCTTTCATTGCGGCCATCACAGATCGTCCGACAATCCATCGAAATGGCTCCGGCGGTACGCGCAGTGCTTTTCGGTTCACCAGGATCTGCGCCTCTTCCAGATCTTCTCCGCACATAAGCTTTGCAATAACATTGCCCGCATTACTTGCCATGGCTATACCGTGGCCGGAATAGCCGACGCCGTAATAAATATTGTTGTGTTTGCTCAGTGTGCCAATACTCGGTACGCCATCAGATGAGATCGCCACGCGGCCTGTCCAACCAACGTCAATATTGACATCGCTCAGCTCGGGTAAGCGATCTCGAAACACCGTATTCAATGTTGAAAATGTCAATGAATCATTCGGGGTTGGGTGAGAGGTTCCAAATCCCAGACGGGCAGATTTTGAGCCGATAAGAATTCGATTGTCAGCTGTTAAGCGGATGTTTTCCAGTGCCATATGGGCTGTGGTTATGCCTTCTCCACCCTGCCAATCGAGGCGAGCCCGCTGCTCAACCGTCAGAGGATCGCTCACAAATACAGATACCGACATAGGAATTATCTTGTGTTTGAGAAAGCCCAGCTCTCCTGAATATGCATTTGTCGCCAATACCGCTTTATCACAAAAAACATTACCCCTATCGCTAACGATGGTGACTTTCTTACCAGGAATAATCTGTTCAACTTCGCTATTCTCATAAATAACGACACCCTTGGCCAAAGCGATGTCCGTTAAACATCGAGCATATTTTACTGGATTGATAACGCCCCCTTTTTTCCAATGGGCCGCTTTGACCACACATTCCGGTATACCCTTCTTCTGCAAGGCATTTTGATCCAGAAGTTCATTCTCTATGCCCATCTTCTCAAACAAAGCGGCGTATTTTTCAATCTTACTGTTTTCCTCGCCACGACTTACGGCCGCCATGATATTGCCACACTGATTGTAGTCACAGTCGGCGCCACTTTGCGCGATCATGTGCTCTACATTATCAACCGCATCATTCACAACTCGAGACAATTGCCGAGTTCTTTCTTCACCGAAGTTCTTATAGGTGAGCAGAGGAAGCATGCCCAATGAACACCCCACATGACCACTGTTGCGCCCGCTGGCGCCTGAGCCAGCCCTGCCTTTTTCAATAATCGCAACACGGACGTTTCGCTCTCGGAGGGCAATCGCTGTGGACAGGCCGGTAAATCCACCCCCAATGATCGCCACATCGTAGTGCTGATCACCCTCCAGCGAAGGAAGAAAGGGCAGTTGTGGCTCGATACTGTCGAACCAAAAACTGGTAGCGCTGAAAGATTTGATGTTTGAGTTACTCATGATATTCACCGATAGACATTCCAGATCGTGCTCATTCTGTCTTGTGCAGATTTGCTGCCCTTACCAAGGCTTTCTCAACGCTCTATGGTTTCTACACTTTTGCTATTGAGGTACAGGGATTCAAGATCCATATAGCTGTGCTTTTCTTTTACCAAACCATCTTCAAATATCAGCTCATCGATCATATCCAGAGAAAAGGTTTGGCCAGTTGGAATAAACCGCCTGTTGCCGATGACATAGGGTTGTGTTGGCGTAGCTGAAAGAGAAAAGCGGATCGTTGCAGAATCGCTCCCAAAGGAGATGTGCTGCAAAGTAGAGTTATAGTCGGGAAAGAGTTCAAAAATCGTTTTAAACGCTGTCCGAATCTCGTCCTTACCTTTTGCTACCGGCTCATTTGTGATGTGCAACTGGTAAATGGAATCTTCATGGTGGAGGGCAAGAATCTTATCAACATCCAACTCATCCCAAGCTTCACCGTATGCCTTGGCACTCGGGCCAACCGACATTTTATTAAGGAATTCACAGCCTGATAACACCAGGAAAATTGAAATCATGAGTGAAAGTTGAACGTATTTTTTCATCGCTTTATCTCCCCTGTCCGAGTTACGAAGCTTTGTCGAAACGCCCGGAATCGATACCAGCAACAACCAGGCACCCTGCACAAACAAACTGATCACAAAATCATCTTTTTACATACCAATGGTATGTGAGATTCCTAAAGCATGTCAAATGCAAGTATTTTTAAAGCATTACCCATAGCCATCATGACAACTCGACCATTCGTAACTTATTGATTATTATTAACTTTTAGTAGAATGAGCCTAGAGCCGCCTGTAATCGCCAAACATTGATAACAGGTGATTCAAGTTAAAATGGCAGGCTTCTGAAAGCTTGATAGACTTGTATCTTGTATACTGAAGAACATTGAAAACACTGAATTGCCAGATAAGGCATTTGCTTTTGCCACCAGGATTGACTAAATGACGCTGAAGTCCAGAAGAGATGAAAATGCTGAAGCCACCCGAGAAGAGCTGATTGAAAAAGCCGGCCTCCTGTTTGGAAAACAAGGTTTCAGTAAAACATCCCTGGGAAAAATCGCCGAGGACGCCCGTGTCACTAAAGGCGCTATCTACCACCACTTTAAAAATAAAGAAGACATCTTTGCAGCCTGCTACAGCAAGCAAGCCAGCCAGGTCTCCGCTCATGTTGAGAAGGTCTCGCTCACCGACGACCCCTGGCTGGACATGATCAATCAAAGTAAGGCTTTTCTGGAAACCTCAAAAACCACAAGGATTCCCATTCAAGAAGCCATCACGGTACTCGGCTGGGAAAAATGGCGTAAGCTGGATGAAGAACACACCTTAAAACCCCTGATCGAAGGCGTCACGCGATTGATCGACCATGGCCTGCTCAAGCCTTATAAAGCCGACTTATTGGCAGATGCAATTTTCGGGGTTTTGATTCATTCGATGATGAGTCTGGTTGGCGCTCGGGACAGAAAAGCCAAACGCGAAGAACTCCTGCTGTTGCTTGAAGATTTTATTTCCGGAGCCCTGACCGAAGACGCGAAAAAACGACTCGGTAAATAAATGGATTGGGGGGGCGTCTAAACCATTAACAGCCCTTTATCGCTGTCCCTGTTCAGTACGGTTCAGATTCAGCGTGATTCCAATTCAGAAGACCTTTAAACCTGTACGCCAATTTCTATAATCAGCCTTCTCCCTCTTCTTCCGTACCCCAAACATCACGTGCCCCACAGTAATGCGCATTCTCTAAATACGCGCCTAATGACCGCTTGTCTCAAATCAGTATAGGCAATGTCATTCATTTTCGAAGATTGAGACATTCGCTATTGACATACCTCCAGATAGAAACATACCATTGGTATGTAAAATGATGATTTTACGTTCAATTTAACTTTGGGGTTTTGTATGAAGAACTTATCAATCTTAGTGCTGCTTGTTTTCTCTGGTCTTTGCCAGGCGATGGATGCCAAGCAACTAAAAGCAACTGCACTAAAGGCCTGTGAAACTCAATCGGCAAATATGCCAGCCAACATGAGAGAGCAAGCCAAAAAGCTGTGCGTCTGCAACGCTGAGAAAACAGACTATGAAGCCGTCCTTAAGGCCCAGGCTTCAGGCGACACAAAGCAAATACAGGCGAATGCGATGAAAGTTGCTCAAGCTTGTACAGCACAAATGAAGTAAAAACGTCTGCTCCAAGCAGGCAAAGAGGGGGCTGCCCCCTCTTTCTATTTCAGACTTCAAACAGCAATTTCGCTCAGTACTCAATTTCTCAAGAGCTGCTGGCAAGCAATATCGCCTTTCCTTTTGTTAGTCTTCCTTAACTCTCGTCACCGGTCTCATCATCAATATCGCCGCCAAGTTTGAGTACCTTCAAGCACTGACTCAGCGCAGCAGAATTTGATCACTTCTGACAAACTTATTAAACCTTACTTGCCCCTGTTCAGCGCAAGCAAACACAAACCTGACTATGCAGTGTTAGTATTACTGTCTTCACTGAACGGCAGGTGAATTACCGACCAAGATAAGGATAATGAATGAAAAAGATATGTGTCTATTGTGGCTCGAACCCCGGAAAATCTCCCGAATACATCGAAGCCGCTCGCACCCTTGCCAGAGAACTGGTTAAACACAACATCGGTTTAGTCTATGGCGGTGCTAGTGTTGGCATTATGGGTGAAATTGCCGATACCGTTCTGGAGTCCGGCGGCGAGGTGATCGGTGTCATTCCCCAAGCGCTGGTTGAAAAGGAAGTCTCCCACCACGGCCTGACCGAATTGAAAGTGGTCAATTCCATGCATGAACGCAAATCCATGATGGCCGAAATTTCCGATGGCTTTATCGCCCTGCCCGGCGGACTGGGAACTCTCGAAGAGATCTTTGAAGTTCTCACTTGGTCGCAACTGGGCTTCCACCAAAAACCCTGTGCGCTGCTCAACGCAAAACAATACTACAGCAAACTGGCAGAGTTTTTAGATCACGCCGTTGAACAGGCGTTTATCAAAGCAACACACCGAGAGATGTTGATGGTAGAAGAAGATCCAATAGCATTGCTCCATACCATGCTGGCGTACAAGCATCCTACAGTAGACAAGTGGATTGGGCGGGGTGAGACTTAACTAAAATAAACTCTATAAAAACCCAAATGCCTCGGAATTAAATTTTAACCTTTTCTACTTACCAGCCTGACTGCGCACCACAGCGAGCAAAGCCAGTGGAATCATAAATAACATCGGCCAAGGCAATGTCGGCACACCGGTCAAGGATGACAATGAGCGCTGGGTGAAGTTAAAGTTGGCGAGCGATCCGCTGGTCAGAGGCGAAAACAAAAGGTCCAGGTCGCCACTCAGAAGGTTATTTTCCAGAAACAAGTGGGTTAAGTTATTCAGTGAGGCAAGACTGTTGGGTACCGCTCCCGTTAGTTGATTATCGTGCAGGTACATATAAACGAGATTGCTCAGCATTCCTAACTGACTGGGAATACTCCCATTGAGTTGATTATCCCCGAGCAGCAAGGCTTGAAGCTGACTCAGTTGTCCAAGCTCGGGCGGAATCGGACCAGTGAGATTGTTTCCATCGGACACCAAAGTCGCATCTTGAGGAGTAAAAGCCAGTGCTGCTGGAAATTCTCCCAGCACCAACACCAGAAGATTACTCAAATCCCCCAGCTCTGAAGGAATGCCTCCGCTAAGATTATTGCCACCTAACAACAATCGGTTCAAGTTTGTCAGCAAGCCTAATTGGCTGGGTATGGTTCCGTTCAAGTTATTATTTTGAAGTGACAGGGTTTGCAGTACGGTCAACTGGCTGAGCTGCACTGGAATGCTTCCAGTAAATTGATTCCCGTAGAGATTCATATGTATCAAGCTGTTGAGATCTCCAAGCTCGGTTGGCAAGTTTCCGTTTAGTTGATTGTCGTATAACTGGAGTTCTTGCAAATTAACCAGATTACCGATACTGCTCGGAATTGAACCTGTGAGAGTGTTTGAAGCAAGGTGGAGAATCGTGAGATTAACCAGATCACCGATTTCATTCGGTATTGAGCCTGTCAGTAAACTGTTGAGGGTCATTTGCGTGACACCGCCCCCACTCACCGTCACACCCTGCCAATCCGAAATACTGTTCCCTGAAGCCCATTGACTTGAACCTGGAGTTGTATTCCAGTCAGTGCCACCACCGGTGGCGTTGTGAAAAGCCACCAAAGCCTGACACTCCGACACAGTTACCGTGACGTTGGCAGCATTACCCGGATCGGTGCATAAGCTCGCGTTAAGTGCCTGACTATAACTTTGAGCAGCGACTGAAAACAGAACAATCAACACCAGATACTGAAATACTTTTGCACGGCGAGTATTGCAGGTAAGGAGTTTGAAAGAATGAAAGCGCAAGGTAATACAACGTGAAAAGATCAACATTACCTGATTCCCATAGAACTAAATCGTTGCGACGTGTTTGAATTATAGCCAATGTTAGCAATTGCGCTCACAAGCTGGCGGGTAATTCCTTTCATCAACAAAAAACCAATGTAAGAAACCTCCGCCTGGAATAGGTGGCCCTATATATTTTCCGGCACGCCAGACGTTTTTCTATTCATCAGGCATTTTGTTATTCCTGTTTTATTGTCAAAATTGATTATTTTGACAAACCCTTTTGGGAGCACTTGCTTCACTTTTGCTGAAAGCGTTTTACTAATAATCAAGCCACTCGCTCAAGCAAGCAGAGGAAGCCATATTACGGCGTTACTGCACCTGCTCAGGGATTTCCCTGCGGCCAGAATCGGCTGGCACCACCTTTAAAGACAAGGCGGGGAGAACCTGCCTACCCCATACCAGCACCCCATAAAACCACCAGCATGAGAATGACTTGCATTTGCGCATGATATGCAATATCGTTATGTTATAACATTGCAAATATATGAATTATCCACCTTTTCCAGAGACCGAAGACAACAATGAAGAAAGGCATACACCCGGAATACGATTACGTTATTTTCAGAGACAGCAGCTGCGGTCAGGATTTCAAAATCCGATCGACCTGCAAATCCAGCCAGAGCGTGGTCTGGGAAGACGGCAATACCTATCCACTGATCCACTTGGATATATCCAGCGCTTCACACCCCGTTTATACCGGCGAACAGCGCAAGGCGAAGTCTGAAGGACGTATCGCTCAGTTTAATAGCCGCTTCAAGAATCGTTCACTGAAATCCAAATAGGAGCCCCCATGCAAGTATTAAGCTCTCTGAAGTCTGCCAAACTGCGACACAAGGACTGCCAGGTCGTGAGACGCAGAGGCAGGCTCTATGTGATCTGCAAATCCAACCCGCGTTTTAAAGCACGTCAGGGGACCGTAAAGAAAAAGAAGTAGCTCTCGCTCTTCTTTGGCTTAGGCGTTACACCTTCCCCATTAACTGGAAACGTCTGCCTACAGGACGTTTCAGTTAACGGCCAAACTCGCTGCCTGACCATAAGCTGAGGAAAGTCTCAGTCTGAAGCCAGTTCCTGGGCATTGGCCCCACTTTCTTCCAATACGTCCGCCAACACCTCTAGCGCTCGCGCATTGATTTCCTGATTTCTGGAAGTGAACCCCAACATCAAGCCATTTTGTTGCGGATACGAATGAAAGCACGACGAGATAGGAGTGCAACCCAATCCCTGGGCAACCGTCTTTTCTGTAATTAATCGGTCAGCCACATCAAGTGAAACCGTGATGTGCAAGCCCGCATTTTTGTTCTGAATATACTGCGTATCCAAACCCAGGGTTTTGGAAAGGGAATCCTCCATAGCCAATCGGCGACTGCCATAAAGATCGCGCATGTTTTTCACATGACGAAAGAAAGTGCCACCACCGATCAATTCCGCAAGTGCGGCCTGGGTAACAACTGAACTTTCATTCCCCAACACCGGGTAGGCTTTTCTGAAGGTATCAACCAGATTGGGGGGCACCACCAGATAACTCATTCGCAATGAGGGTGACAGTGTTTTACTGAACGTTCCCATATATAGGGTTTGCTGATTGCCCTCAAGGCCCGCCAGAGCCGGCACCGGATTTCCAGAATATCGAAACTCACCATCGTAGTCGTCTTCAATAATCCAGGCATTGTGTTGACGGGCAAGCTCGAGCCATTCCGTTCGCCTTTCGAGAGGCATGGTGTAGCCCAGGGGAAATTGATAGGACGTTGTCAGGTAAATCAGATTCGGAGAAACCGCTGGAAGATTCTTCAAACTGGCGCCCCTTTCATCAACCCGAATCGGTTTGATGTTTAAATCGGCTAATTGAAGCGCCAATTTTGCGACTGAATATCCCGGGTCCTCCAACCAGGCAACATCACCGACATTGGTTAACGCGCGACTGACCAGATGCAAACTTTGACTGGCACCAGCCGTAATAAAAACCTGCTCATGACTTGCTTTCACGCCTCTTGAAACTCTTAGGTACTGAGCAAGCTCTTTACGCAAAGGAATGCTCCCGGCGTACACATCCAATTCGCGCAAATGAATCGACAGACGATTACTCGCATTTAAAAACGCTTGATTCCAGGCTTTACTCGGAAACCTGTCAAGATCCGGAAAGCCGGCCAGCAAGGTACTGCCACCAAACAACGTTACCGATGCCGGGACCGGCGGCAATTCGGCAACTCGCGAAGACAGTGAGGCGGTGGTGACCATATCGGTTTTTTTGGCGTGCATTTCTTCCTGAACAGGAAGCAGATCATTGGATACTCGAGTCCCTGAACCGTGTTTGGATTCCAACAAACCTTCTTCGATCAGTTGTTCATACGCTGCTATAACAGTGTTTCTGGACAAGCCGATCTCTTTGGCAAGTTGCCGACTCGGAGGCAACCAGCTTCCGGGTTGCAAAGCATCTTCCAAAATGAGTTTCCTCAATTGCTGACAAAGTTGCCTATGCAAAGGTTGGCTGGATTCTGAATTAAATGTCAGTGAATCCGAAAGTAAGGTATCCGCTTGTTGCATAAATTAATTTCAATATAACTCTCTGGGATTTGCCTGGCTAAATTTAACAGGACTTCTCGTTCAAGTCTCTCTGAACTCATTAATCATTTTATTATTGAAAATAATTGGACCCGACAAGTATCTATATGTGGTTCTTTTAGGCCGATAAATTTGACCATAAAATTTTGCGGAAACCGTGAGCAGAAAAATCATGAAAACTTTCCGCTCTTCAATATAAATAAATTTATATTGAGCGTGTTAAGCGGTTTTTTGAAATGCAGCTTAAATGGATAGTTCGACTGCTTTTTACTCCCGCTTAACTCGAAGACGGCACGCACTTGGACAAAAAAACGCGCGCATTTTTCTTATAAGGACACATAAATAAATTGGCGCCCGAAATAGATGGAATAGATGTACTATGGGCCAAACCATACGAATGGGTAGTTTTAATGGGTACCGTGAACTTGTTGTTAGCTTAGGCGGTAACCCCGAGGAATTCGCAAAGCGTTGCAACATTCCGATTCAGGTATTTGACAGTGATGACACCACAATCCTTTTTTCACAGTTTGCCGAGCTTCTGGAGCTGACCGCCAAATGTCTGAAAACGCCTGATTTTGGTCTCCGCCTGGGGTCTCTGCAGACAATCGATTTGCTTGGCCCTACATCTGTGGCCATTCAAACCGCTAAAAACCTGGATGAAGCAATACAGTGTATTGCCCGCTTTGTGCATGTTTTAAGCCCGGCGATACATTTCGATGTGGATGACAGTCATCCCGAACATGTGAAGGTGCTGGCCAACATTAGCCTTCCTAATTTTTCTCATCGGGATATGCCTCAAGCTACCGACCTGGCGATTACAGCCGGGCTGAAGATCGGCCAACAACTGACAGGTGAAGCTTTCGAAATACTCAAGATCGAGGTGCCTCACGAACCCCTCCTGTCCGTTTTGAAATACAAGGAATACTGTAACACCGAAATTCACTTCAATACGGAGAGTATTGCTTGGCATTTTTCTCAAAAGGACTACGATGCCTTATTGCCTTTGCACAGCAAGAAACTGCATCGTTTTGCTTTTCAACATATACTCGAACATTATCCAGGCCAGGAAAAACCTCTCTCCGTTTTAGTTGAAGAAAAACTGCGTGAGCTTCTTGAAGCGGAAACCTGCACACGAGCCAGCATTGCAAAACACCTAGGTATTCACCCAAAAACTCTGCAACGTAAACTCGGTATGGAAAACTGTAGTTACGACAGCATTCGTGACAAAGTTCGAAGAGAGCGAGTCACGTATTATCTATCCAATACCGATATTCCCTTCGGGAAAATCGCCAGTCTGGTCGGCTATCGCGATCAAGCCGCACTCAGCCGCAGCTGCCAGCGCTGGTTTTCCAAATCACCCAGAGAGATACGCGGGGAAAACAAGCTGAGTTATCGAAGCCAGACTTATGAGCTTGAAGTCAGCGAGTAAGGCGATATTCAAACCGGGGTTCATACATTCGTTTATGAGCCCCATGCATTTATCTCCCATTACTTTCACTGTGAAACTTTTAAACACTAAAATTGGACTTCCCTTTATAAAAAACCATACCTTTCTTTCTGGTTTTTCGCATTTCATGAACTCATTCCGAATACATCTGTGAACAATTTAACGCTGATTCAGCACAAGCTATCACGCTTTATTAAATTGACATTGTTATGCGTAAAGTTTTTTCCTAACGTACGCCCCGCTGTCTAAAAATCTATTTTTGATCTCTCCAAAAATAATAATTCAACAGCGATAGGCTGCTTCTTTCAGGCCTATGTAGTCGCAACAATCATTATATTGGCACACAACACTCAGGGCATCGTGCATCTTGCTCGCTGTTTATTTGTCACCTTTGCCAAATTTGGCTTCGCGCCAACAGAATGTTCGTATCGCCAATGAACATCGTAAAAAGTCTGAATCAGGAAATATGTTTTATGTCTCAACCCAAGTCCTTATGGTTTGAAAAGCTGACAGTATTGCCTCTGGTTTTCGCTGTGCACAGTGCTTCTGCGGAATCGATCACGCCCATTGCAGATGGGTATACACGCGGAGGTCAATACGCTAACGAAGACTATTCTCATCAAAACACTCTTATCGTTAAGAATTCGCACAATATTGATTACGATCGGAAGTCATACCTGAGCTTTGATGTGAGTGGACAGGATATCGAGAATGCCGAACAAGTCATTCTTCAGCTCTATGCCCAGAAAGTTCATAAAAACCTCACAATCAAAGTGTCTCCCGGCCTATCGAATTGGTATGGGGATTTGAGCTGGAACACTGCACCGCTGGCAAACGAAGACGCCGGAAGCGTTTCCATCAATCTGAATCCTGAACAAAGCAATAACTGGATTGACATTGATCTTACCCAATTGCTCAAAGGACTTAATACTGATCAGCTTTCCCTGATTATTGAAGATCCGAATAACGGTCGCGGTAACGGCGTGAACTTTCACAGTATCGAAAATACACATGCCCCCCAACTCGTCGTCACTGCATCCCAGCAGATTCCTGCACCAAACACCGTTCGCGTAGATTATCTTGATGGTCAGGTCGTTCTTGATTGGCAAGCGCCGACCCTCAGTGATCCTCAGATCAGGACCACAAACATTACCGGCTACCACATCCTGCGCCGACAAGATGGTGACGATCAGTTTTCTCTATTGGCAAGCAGCACCATCCCCGAAGATACCTACTATGTCGATCGCTCAGCATTGCCCGGAGAACGCTACCATTATCAAGTGTCTGCCAGTGCTATCAATACTGAAAATCACATTGACGTCAGTTCTGAGCCCTCCAATGAGGTGACACTTCAGCCCTACACAGAAAACGGACAACCCATTGCCAACCTGGTGACGGACGCCAACCGTGATGGCCATGTCAATCCGGATGATAATTTTGGAGAAGGTACCTGGAGTAGCGGTTCGGGTGCGACCTTTGGTCCGAATCTGAACGATGACGATGGAGATGGCGTTGCCGATGGTCGCGACGATCTGCCAAATGGCGACGACGATCTTTCCGATATGGCCAAAGTAGTGCTGAAGCAAATCAGCAATTTGCAAAGCGGCGACAAGCCGCAACTGGAAATCACCTACGATGTCGACGCGATTCCAGCGAACAATCATCGATTCCAAGGCGACCCTTCCGCCCAGGAGCCCCGATTCTTCTACCGTTATGAGCAACAGAATCGTTGGATATCTCTGGGTGAGGTCATGCAAAGATCCGGAAACACGCTGAGTGTGGCGTTTCCAGTCGATATCATCAAAAACCAGGACAATACCATTTATGTTGATAGCCTGTTTGGTCGGCACCCCGGCTTCAATGGCCATGTCAAAATGGTGTTTAAGGTGATCCGTGGTTCTCAGGTCATTTCACAGGATGAAGTGGCATTGCGAGGCGCTCCAATTCTGTTTTCCCATGTTCTGCAGACACCCGGCGCGTTGTATATTTCTGATCCCGATGCCTATGATGGTGTGGTCGACCTTTACAATACTATCGATGAAAACCTCGACCCGGGGATTAATCTGATGCGCACCCCAGCCCCTTCGATATGGGCACAGGACGCGGGTCAATTTGGCTATTCCCAAAAGCCAACCCCCAAAGGGTTAAAGACAACAGCGATTGACTCTCGATTGCCAAGCGGCTCGAACTACTGGTTTGGCAAGTTGAATGCCGAGCGCGGCTATCTGGATTTTACCGACGCTTCGAGCAAGAAAATTAATTCAGGCGGGAATCTGGAGGTCATCCCACCGTATAGTCACAATGGCAAAGACTATCCATTCGGCCGCTTGGTTATTGGTGGCAGTATTTCTCCTGATCTTCCGGTACAAACCAATAGCGGTGTTGATAAGAGTCGAGACTTCCACAGCGATATTACCGACTTCTTCTCTTCCCAAGAGGTTCAAGGCGATCCCATTGTTTTGCCTTCGGCCTGGTTGACCGTTGGGCATATCGACGAAATTTTTAAAATTTTACCGAATCTCAACGCGGGTCCGAACGACAGAAAGTGGGTTATAGCGATCGCCTCTCCGGAGAAAGCTCTGGAAATTGATGATCGCTACACAGAGAATAATATGGCGATACAAACCCATGTTATCAACCAGATCAAAGAAACACTGAAACAGGAAGTGGGCCTGACAGATGACGACTTTGTTGATGTACCTATGTTGTACACATCGACGGGAAGCAGCTACCACGCAAACGTTGTTAATATGCAAGCGGTCGGCAGCGACCTTTATGTTCCAGACCCTGAAGCCAGGCTCATTAATGGCATAGATCCCTTTAAAGAAGCCGCGCGAGCAGCGCTTGCGCCTTTGGGCTACAACATTCACTTTGCCCCCATTGGGCAGATCTACTTTCGAGGTAATGGCGGTGGCGGTATCCACTGCGGCACGAATATGGAGTTCGAAGGTGTCACCGACCGCCCATGGTGGATTGTAGAAGACTAAATGCCATTAACTGGCAACTGAAAAAGCCGGGACTGAACAACGACTGCTCAGTCCCGCTTGTTTGACGGGAAAGAAAGGACGCTTTCTTTTTAAGTCCTTTCGCTATTTTGCTCATCGCCCAGTGGCGGTGCAGCTTCATACTGCGGAACACCTTCCGGAATTTTTTCCCAGGAAGCTTTAGATCCAACAAAGATATGGCGGGAAATTTCAATCTCTGGATCGCCATTAACACACCCCAACGTCACCCCGTGCACTTCGCCATCCACAATTCCTACCAATGTAGAGCCGCATCTTGAACAGAACTGAAATCCGTAACCCAGTTCACCAATGTAGGAACTGAGGTTTTCCTCACCGCTGAGCCAGCTAAATTCGTCAGGGTTTACCACAGCATACGCAGAAGCCTGGGCACTGAATGCCTTCCGACACCGTGAACAATGACACGAACGTGCATCGGATAAACGCCCGTTAATCTCGTAACGTACTTCACCGCAAAAACATTCACCGGTAATCAAAACGGTTTACTCCCTTATTCTCTTGTGTGCTCCACCGAAAACCGACGCTTCAACAGTCATTGAGCTTGCTATTTCAGCTGGCACTCCGCTCGCGCTCGAAAAACAAACGAATGACAATCAGCCTGCCAAGACTCCTACCACGGCTATTCTCATAGGATAATACACGCTTTTATAATGCTACACTGTCAGGCAGTCCTGAAAAGAGTGACCGAATAGAGGATCAAACATGCCATCCACAGAGATACTTATCGCATTTACCCTGGCGGCCTTATTGATGAATATATCTCCCGGCCCCTCCAACTTGTACGTTGTCGCTCGGGCAATTGCTCAGGGTACCAAGGGCGGCATCGTCGCAGGAATGGGTCTGGCCGTCGGCAGCATGGTTCATGTGATGGCTACCGTGCTCGGTTTGTCCGCCGTCTTTGAACACTCCCCAACCCTGTATACCGCCGTGAAACTCGCCGGTGCCGCCTACCTGATCTATCTCGGAATCAGCTACTGGCAGAATAAGACAGAAGAAAGTCCGGATGGCGATGGGTGCCTTGTTGAGCCTGTCAAAAGGAAGCCTCTGATCTCAGTATTCAGAGAAAGCATTATTGTCGAAGTGACTAACCCCAAAACGGCTTTGTTTTTCATTGCCTTGTTGCCACAGTTTGTCGTGCCGGAGTCAGGCCCGATATCCCTGCAACTGCTCATTCTTGGCCTTATTGTTACGCTGTCTGCCATTCCATGTGACATAGCGGTAGCCGTGCTGTCGAGCAAAGTGTCAAATTACTTACTTAAGAATGAACGCGCGCAGAGAATACAGGAACGCGTTTCCGGTTCGATCCTGTTTGGCATGGGGGCTTACATTGTTACCGATGAAGCCAGAGCTGTCGGCGACTAGAGCTAAACCTCAGTGTTAGGTTCAGGTGGCCTATATTCAACGGCTTTCAATTCTTCGATCAAATCACCGTTTGATATTTCTTTTGACGCCTTTTTAAGCAGTTTATTCAAGTTCTTTTTCAGATGAGGCGACACCGTTTCCACGGAAATATCTTTCAAGCCCAGAAAGATCGCCAATGAAAAAACGTGTTCCGCTTCAGTCATATACCCATTGCGACTCGACTGCCACCCCATTGAATCAGGACCTGAATACTGATGAAAACCGAACGCCGTGTTCGCCATAAACACCCCAAAACCGATAAAGGTGGCCGTAATATCCGTCGCAAACTCCCAGTTTTCCCAGCCTCCTGGCGGTTCTTCAGAGCACGAACCTGTCAGGTAATGCGACAACTCATGTGCAAAAGTGGCCACCAGTTGGCTTGGCTGATTAAGAAGCGCTGGATTGTAGGTAATAACAACCTCCTCATTCTCCTTTTCCTGAAAGGTTCCCATTGGGGTGAGCGGCGCGTTTTGAACAATGACCGCTGAGCCCAAGCGGGGATTGACATCTTCTTCCTGAGCTTCCAGTCGACAAGGCCACTCTTCCATGCCTGCATGCTTTTTTACCGCATGAAAAGTTTCTATGGCGGCCTCTTGAGCACTACCCACTTTGGAAGGGAAAAACTCGTTTGTGGGCAGTATCAATTTTGTATCAACGTAAAAATCTTTCCCCCCAAAGTGTTTAAGCAGCCATTTAAAAGTGGCCACCTGAAACGCCCTGTCTTCTTCTGACAATATGGGTTTTGATTTGAACATCCCCAACATTCCGTTTCAGTCCTTGTTTCGACCCTTGTTTCCGATCGTCTTATACTCGCCGCAGATAGTCCGAATAGAGAACAAAAAATTATTTACTCGACCGCACAAACTCAATCTGTTCACCGGTCTTAATCGTGCAATCATCCTGCGTACCGGAGTTCACTGTACCGTTATCAATACGCCGTGTAAAACGACGGTTACTGTCGTGGATAAGCGGCGTAGATACCGATCGATTGTAGCTTTCATCTGAAACCACCATACCATCGCTATTATTGATATTGTCGGTAAGACCATAGCAGCTGTTTAAAACGCTGCTCAATGGAGGGTTACTGAGTTCCAGAATTACACGCATTCGCCAGTTCGATGACGTAATGCCAATGATGGTACTCTGCGCTTCCAAAGCCTGATTGCTTTGAGAACGCCATGTGCTGGATTGCCAGCGCTCTTCCATCATTTCCCAATTCACATCCGGTGCTGGATTTTGGCTGTCGTCCAAAGATTCAATTTTGGCGATGAGGAACGTTGATTTTGCAAACATGATGATCAATTTGCAGACAACAATGTTTAATCAAAACGTCTTTAAACACGGACGTAACTAAAGCTGTCGCATAGTAATGCAGAAGTAATTTTTACAGAAAATCAGCTTGTCGGTTTGTGAAATCTTTCACGAGTGTATCCAAATCAAAGCCGGGACGAAAGCGACCGCTTAACGCACCATTTGGATCAACTATTGAAAACGTCACTGAGTGAGCAACGGTGTAGTTTTTCTCACCGGGATTCACTTTAAACTGAACCCCTAAATCATTGGCGAAACTCTTTAGGTTTCGTGCGCTTCCCGTCACACCCAGAATATTGGCATCGAAGAACCTTGCGTATTGCGCGACTTCAGAATAACTGTCTCGCTCGGGGTCTACCGACACAAAAACAAATGCCACTGGGTCTTTAGTGGGCATTTCTCGCAGGCGTTCGGATACCCTGGCCAGTTCAGACAGGCTGGTAGGACAAACATCTGGGCAATGAAGAAAACCAAAAAGAGCAATGGTCCACTGCCCTTTCAGGGATTGCTTATCGAAGGTGCCACCTTCTGATTCAAGTTGAAAGTGAGTTATCGAACGAGGATTGCCAAGCCATTCGATTCCAGGCCGCCTATCATGATTCGTTTCGATAAAACTGAGCGAAATTCCCAGAAACAAACCAAAGCTCAGGAACAACAAAACCCAAAAAATCCTATTCACCAGGCTCAGCCCTGTAACTCATATAGACAATGCCCATCGCCAACAATGCCGGCAGCGTCACACCGGCAAAATCTTCGATTAGCGATTCCGGTCCGCAAATACCAACAAACACTTCCCACACATGGAAGACGGCGTGACCGGCCAACCAAGCCGTTGGAAACAGCCAAAGCAGCGAACGGTATTTGCGGTACACCGCACCGCAAATAAAAGACACGCCGATTAGCGCATAATTAATACCGATATCGCGAACAAAGTGTTGATTAAAAGGGCCTCGGTCTGGCACTCCGGGCACCACCCAGTACCAGGATTCCGGGGCAACTATCATAAAAACACCGTTGGCGAAGGTGCTCACGCCAAGAAAAATGGCGATGCAATAAATAATTTTGCTGCGCATACCTATCTCCTGCTTCCTTCATATGTTGAGCCGCTGACACGCTTTTCCGTATCCCAATGTGTACTTGAGTGCGGGGTAAACTCGACTGGAGCTGATGCCCTAGGCAATCTCTATCACACCTTTTGCGCCCCATTGATCGACAATGTACTCCCGTAATGTATCGACGTCTGGGTTTCGATCCAGTACTAATTCGGTAAATCGCGCCACTAAGGCAATATTTTCAGGAAGCCTGCCGAAACCTGGGGTTTTCGCGATCTATCTCAAAGCTGATTACTTGCACGTTAAATCCAATTCTTTTTGGGGTCCCTAACCAGTTCGTTGAATGCTATAGGCGGCACCTGGGCTGAAGACCGGGCAGAGATTAGAAGAAAGAGAAACAAAGGGATGAAAAGAAACAGACAGTGATCTATCTCTTTATTGGCCACTCAAAGATCAGATCTGAACGCCCTTCGCGTTTCACATTGACTTGGATTCCCGAGGCTAGAACCAGTGATTCAGCATCCAATGCCTGCTCGTACCACACAATATGACGTGCACCGCGCGCTCGGGCAGTGAACGTCTTGCCCTCTAAACCAAGCAAGGCAAACTCAGCGGTTTTGATATTAGGGCGGCCAACTGAAGCATTGATACGCAATAGCGCATTCCCGCTGTACTGACCACTGGAGTCGGTTTCCAACAACAAACGAGCCTGTATTCCTTCCTGTCGAAGCGTGGGCAATTCACTGGAGCGCGGAAATCCCGGAGTGCTCAAGTGAAGGCGCACATAGAAAAAGCCAATCACAAACGTTAAGGCGACCAAGCCCAACGTATAGTATTGGGCCTTACTCGGGGCCATGGACCGCACACGTTTCCAATACAGCCAAACCCCACTCAAGGACAGAAAACTCAGACCAACACCAAATAAAAACCAGATCAACTTACTGGTGAAACTGGCGAAAGAACCGAAATGCCAGGGGTCAGCCATTTCATTGAGATAAGCAACCGCGCCCAGTTCGGTGGAGCGTTGAACCTTGATGACTTCAGCGCTTACGGGATCCAGAAACACTCGGTTTGCACGACTGCGGACGAGCCAGTCATCGGTATGGCCAAGAACAATAACAGACGATTTAGGCGTTCGGGCAAACTGAATTTCCGTGGGCTGCAATTGCGGATAAGCCTGCCTGGCTGCTGCGATCAATGCATCCGCGTTGAGATCAACGATCTGTGTACCCAATTGTTCAACGCGCTCTTTACTCAGGCCAGGTCGTTGAGGCTCAAAGCGCTTGCCAGCAATAAGCCCACCCCATTCGGCCAGATACCAAACGCTGGTGAGGATCATCAACAGTAAAAACCAACTGCCCCAAATGCCAATAACTTTATGCCCATCACTGACACTGATTCGCGAGTCACCCTGAAAACGCAGGCGAGTCGCCTTTTTTGTCCACGGGCGAGACGTCGCCAGGCCGGTATACATCATCAGCGCCAGAACAAGAGCTAAACTGCAAACTACCGGTAAGCCAATAATACCCGGCATAAACAAATAACGATGCAAATCACGAAAGAATCGTTGAACGGTTAAGGTACCTGTTCGGCCTGTGACTGCGGCAGTATGCGGGTCTATGTACAGATAGTAGCGTTTACCCTCAAGGTCCAACATACTTGCGCGATAGTTCAGATAATCACCTTCACCTGTCTCCAGACGGACCAAAGCGTGCCCCGGTGCGTGTTGCTTAATGGCCAGTTCCATAGCCCCCCAACTTTGCTTCTGTTCACCCTCACTGGCGCGAAGTTGGGGTAAAAACAACCAATCAATTTCATCGGACACTACCGCAATTGTGCCGGTGATCAGTACCAGCGACAACAATGCAGCCAGATGAAATCCAAAACTGGCATGCAATTGATACAAACGACGCTTATTACTTTTATTTTTCTTTACTGAGAACATGAGGCTTTTCTAATCACTTGCGAGCCAGTTTATTGGTTTTATATAGAGCCATTTCTTGGAAGTTCAGGCTAACGGTTCACGATCAACAGAGTGTCAAAATTAAAAAAAGAGAGCGACCCACCGGCCTCTCTCAAACCTACAGGGAGGAGAATATCTTCCCAACGTTCTGCAGGCCGAGGGCTGGCAAAGCCCTTGGCCGACTTTAGAACGTTGCTGAAACCGATGCGAACAGACTACGAGGTGTTCCAATGGTTACCCTCAAGTCGCCACCACTGGCAGCATAGTATTCTTTATCGAAAATATTTTTTGCTGACAATTGAAAGCGTAACAAACCATCGGCAGAAAAACTTTTTACGGCCAGGTTATACCAAACGGATGCATCTACCGTTGTGTAGTTGCCCAGATTCCAGCTATTGGCATTGTCACCATAACGGTCACCCATGTAGAAGGCACCAATCCCAGCGCCCAAGCCTTGCAGAGAACCCTGGTAGAATTCATAACTGCTCCAGACGTTGAAAGTATGCTCAGCCACATTACGCGGACGCTTCCCGACATTGGCGCCACTTTTGATTTCAGCATCAGTGTAAGCATAGCCAGCCGAGATATTCATACCCGGGGTAGGCTGACCGCTAAGACTCAACTCGAAGCCCTGTGATTCCTGCCCCTTAATCAGTTGAACTTCGTCACCAACGATGGTCAATACATTATTTTTTTCAATGCTGTAAATGGATGCCGTGCTGTTTAAGCGTCCTTCAAACCACTGGGCCTTGAACCCCAGCTCATATTGGCGTGAATCTTCAGGATCGTACACTTCTGTACTGGACGAACTGCCGTCGGGAGAAATGACAAAAGCCGTATTCGGCTCAAAGGCTTCAGCGTAGCTTGCGAACAGTGCCATGGAATTGTTCAGGCGGTATGTCAGGCCCAGCTGTGGTGACAGTTCCGTTTCTGATTTCGCAGGGCCATCTCCGTCAACATCGATACTGTCATAGCGCACCCCCATCAACAGCCCCCAGCGTTCGCTAAGGTCAATATAATCATTTATATACAAACCTATATCGTTGTTTTCATCTTCAATCAGAGGGCGGCCTTCAGAAGACAAGGTCGATGGCAAATTGCCATAAACTGGATTTTTCAGGTCAAACAATGGACCATTCCCACCAAGCGCTACCGGCACACCATTGCTGGTCGCGGTGGCATTGAAAAAGCGCGAGCCTTCCTGTTCTTGATAGTCAAGACCAAAAGCCACACGATGACGCATACCGGCAAGGTTCAGCTCGCCGTTGAGACGCGCATTGAATTGCAGAGCTTCAACCTCGCGATCGATACTGCCGTCGGTGCGTCGAGCCAAAAACACTTGATCCGTTGCTTCATCAACAACAGATTCAAACTGCGGAACACCGGTAAAAAATCCATTCGAAACTGGCGCTGACTCATCCAGTATAATAAGCGCGCGCGGCCTGGCTTGCAGGTCATCCGACTTGAACTTTTCAAAGGCCAGGCCAAGATTCATGCTCCATTTTGAATTGATATCGTGCTCTAAACCCAGAGTGCCGTACTGATATTCGGTATCAATTTTTTCAAAAGGTTCACCGAAGCGGCGCTCAATGGGAATATTAAACACCCGGTTGATAATTTCCCGGCCATTGGGTGTCGGTACCGTCACAGTGCCTCGATCAAAAGAACGAAACTCATCTCGATATTCATATGACGCCGTTAGCTTTGTTGAATCTGACCATTGATAGGCCGTAGTTAAAGCCAGGGCATCACGCTCGATTGAAAAGAAATCCCGAAAAGAGTCATTATCTTGAGTCGAAGCATTCAAACGAAACGCAAAACTCTTGTTTACGGGTACAGAAACATCAACGAGAAAATGGCGATTGTCGAAAGAACCGACACGCATCTCGGTATACACTCGTCGTTCAGACAAGGGCTTTTTGGTAACGATATCGACCAGACCACCCGGTTCAACCTGACCATAAGTAATAGAGGCAGGGCCTTTGATCACCTTGACGCTCTCAGCATTGGTCGTATTCACCCTCAGGCTCGGGCGGGAACGAATACCATCCTGATAAACTGCACTTCGACGAAAACCGCGAATTAAGTAGTCGTTATTACTGCCACCAAAACCATCGGACAGACTGATTCCGGGAACGTTACGCAAGACCTCTTCCAACTCGGTCACTTTCTGGTCGAGAATCAACTGCTCAGAGATCACTTCAACCACACGAGGCAATTCCAGGTAATCCAGCGGCAAGCCGGTCAGCGATAAGCCGGCACTGGTCTGGTATCGGCTGCCATCAGTACCAATAACAACCACCTCTTCCATGACGACGTTTTCAGGCATTTCATTCACCGTTTCCAATGTAAACGCTGTCGGGCCGGAACGACGTGGCACCAGTGCGGTGCCCTTCAACAAACGCTGCAGAGCCTGCTCGAGGGTATAGCGCCCTTTCAACGCTGGCACCTCAATATTGCGAACCAAATCGCTGTCCATAAGAATCTGTACTCGACTTTGCAACGATAAGGCTGTGATTGCCTGGGTCAGGCTGCCAGCGGGAAGATCAACGTCAAACATTTGATCGGCACTGGCTTGAGGCGCATTGGCGGCCGTAGACGGTGACGTCTGAGCCAGTGAATTACTGCTTGCGCCCGCCGCAATGGCTGCGACAAGGAATCCTAAAGTGGTTTTTTTAAAACGTTGCATGGTCAAAACAGCCTTTTACTCTCATATCTTATGGGCAGGACATCATTCCCGATACGACATAAGATCTGACTGATTTAAAAAACCCGACCATTTTTTTAAAATTTTTAAAAGTTCCTGAAATCGCCCAATACCAGGCTGAAATATAGGGAATTCGATCAGTTTGGCCGGAGCAATGCCGGTGGAGCCAACACCAATCGACCATTACCGTTACTGACCACCTGGAGATGAAAGCTGTTTACCAACGCACTGATTTCCTGGTCCAGGCTCTCAATAAACAGAGTTCCACTGAGCCGCTTTTCCTCCCACCCGGAAAAATCAGTCTCAATGTCATAAGCTGTGTAACGGTCTATCTCGGCCAGGACTTGGGAAAGTGGCGCATCATCAAAGATCAAGGCACCCTGATGCCAGGCGGCCAGATGGGTCGCCACAACGTTTTGAACTTCCATCGGCTGCCTGGATTGGGACACTACCGATTGGTCAGCCTCCAGCAAGACCTTGTCCGCACCCTCGGCTTCAGCCACCTCAACCTGTCCTTCCGTCACAACCACCAAGGTTTCTTTTTCATTGTGCCGGCGCACCACAAATGCGGTACCAACAGCGGTCGCTGAGGTGCTTCCTGCACCGACAGTGAAGGGACGCTCGGCATCTTTGGCCACCTGAAAATAAGCCTCACCACGCAACAACTCCACGCGGCGGTAGGTATCGCTGTAACTCACCTCAATTTCGGTATTGATGTTCAAAAAGCTCACGGAACCGTCAGCCAGAGTCAGCTGGTATTTCGAGCGGCGATCATTGCGATAGCGTTCAACGGTGGGTTCTTCAACGGTGTGCTCAACCAGTCTATCGGCTGTTCGCTTATCGCCCATAAAGTCGGGGAAAAGCAATAGACCTAAGGCGCAGAACAAAACCGTAGCCGCCATAGCAACCCAACGGGTCGACCAAGTGTTGAACGCGGAGCGTTCGGGGGATGCTGCCGCTGTAGAGGAAAGCGTTATCGGGGGCTCATCTGTCTTCCCGACACCAAGGGCGTCTACGTCAATTTGCCCCATTAATTCCCAACTGTTCTGGGCCTGCTGCCAAGCGAGCCGATGCTCAGCGGACTGCTCAGGCCACTTCAACAACTCTTGTTGTTCCGACTGACTCAATTCAGCACTCTGTAATTGAGCCCACAGTTCCATCGCCTGCAACTGGGTGGCTCTATCTGCATTCTTACTCAAGGCTAATCTCTTCCTTCAGGGATTGTGGCAGGGTCTACTGCGGACCCCTACCGACGACCTGCACCAATCCGTTTTCTGCGTGTGTTTTTCACCCTTCTGCCTACATAAGAGCGCCATAAACATAAAAACCCGACCATTTTTCATTGTTCGGTCGGTTCCAGACTGCGCTCGTAACAATGGCGCACGGCTTTGGCCAGGTTTTTTTCCACGGTTGTAATGTGTATCCCCAGAACACGCGCCACTTCAAGTTGCTTCATTCCCCGGATACGTACCAGAACAAACACCTTCTGACTCAGAGGTGATAGCTCCAGCAAGGCATCACTCATTCTCTGTAAGCGCTGCTTGTCACTGGTGATGCGTTCTGGATTGCGATTATCGACAGACTCGGGAACACTGTCTTCATCAACGTCGACCATCGGTAAACGCTGTTCACGACTCTGATGATTAATTGCTAGGTTCACTGCGATTTTATACAGATAAGCGCGAGTGTTTTGAACGTCGGTCTGAATATTAGTACCACTGCGCAACACGCGTAAAAACACTTCCTGAGTAAGGTCCGCAGCACTGTGCGGGCAGGAAAGCTTACGAGTCAGAAAGGCTTCAATTTCCTGGCCATATTTCAAGAACAAGGCGCGTACAGCAGTCGTTTTCACAGTAGGCTTAAATGAGTTGATAAGCAGAGAATTAAAGGGGTTAGAACACATTAATCCGGCGAGCATACGATGAATACGAATGATTTTCAATCAAGCCGGGGGCCAGTGCAGCTTTTACAGGGCAAGAGAAAGAATGCCCATTGAAAAGCGTAAAATGTCAGGAAGCCAAGATGCAGGCGAAACGCCCAAGTACTGCGAAATCGGGGTGCTCATCAAGCACCCCGCCAGAGACATATACCCATTTTGAATAGGTATATAAGAAAAGAGAATTACTTATGATGGTCGAAAATATCTTCCAGCAGACGTTCGATCATTTCGGTATTGAAGAAAATTGTTCTTGGAAGATCACCCTCTTGAACATTCAAGTAGAAGGTTCTTGAAGAATCCCAGCGTTTGCGAAGTCTTTCGACTTTTTTCGATACCTGCTCGGGGTAGCTGTTTGACTCGATTTTAGCCAGGCCTTCATCAAAGGTTTGCACGGTATTGTTGGTTTGCTTTACGACGTTAAAATCTTTAAAGCCGGCAATGGAAATGATGTACAACTTGGCCATACGTTCGATCAGATAGCGTTGATGCTCGATAATATCGATCATGCCGCTTTTCTGAATATCGTTGTCATACAGCGCATTGGCGATATTCTCTGAACCTTCAAGCAGTACTTCTCCCATATCAACCACAAGAAGACCGGTATCACGGGTGTACTCCTGGGCAAGCGTATCTTTTAAATCTGCCCAGATTACCTCAATAAACATCAAGTCATCTTCGATTTTTGCCGCTACGCTGGAACTCTTTAGCGTTGCCAGACTGGCATCAATGGTCTGGATATGCTCTTTCAGCTTTTGGCTGGAACGTGAAGCGTTTAGGTTTTCACCCAGGTAAAAGTAATTTTTAACGATACTCTGACTCAGGATGCCGATATCTTCAGCCGCCGTCAGGGTTTCCAGATTTGCCGCTTTGGCCTTCGCTACTGGCAATACACACACCACGGCAAGCAGCAGTGAAAGTAAAGCGTTTGGCAAACGGTTAGATAACTTCAGTGTTGAATTAAACATTTTTACTTCTTCTCAATAGCAGCAATAACGTCTTTGATAACGTCATCAATTTGACCAATAAGGCGAGTTGCAGAACGTTGCCCAAGGGCCGGCACAAAGCGGCCAGACTTGCTCGCGGCCATATGTTCAAAGACCAGGAAGGATTTTTCGATTTTGTCCAACTTTGCTTTAGTCGCATCGTTGAGATATTTTGGATAAGCCTTCTCGGTCAGCTCGTGATAGTACTTCTCAAATTCTTCAAGGATGTTTTCTACTTCCTCAAAATAATGCGGATTGGATACATCCCAGGCGCGCATCATATACAGGGCCGCCAAACGCTGTACTTCCATGCCAAGCTCCGATGCAACAATCACATAATGTTCGCCCTCAATATGTGTTTCTTTGGCGATCATTTCTGCGATTTCCCAACACTCCTTGTCAAACTTCTCGATTGTCAGGTGTAAATCCAGAACGGCATCCTGCCGTGGCTTTGCAAGGACAACCTCACGAATCTTTTTCCAGGTTTTTTCTTTTTCAATAACCAGGGCATCAATCTCAGGACCAAGATGATGCTCTTTTTTCAGCGCCGCAAAATCATTATCGATTTTCTTGATGGTTTTCTTCAGATGCTCAGCCGGGTCATCATATTGAACGCCCATTCCAACAAGCGCGTAATCTTTAAGAACCGTTTGCACACTGGTGCAAATATCCGCAATGTTATGGACATCCTCGACCGAGGCACTGGCAAATGTTCGAACGTTCATGCAGCAGAAGAACAACAGGAATGCCACCAATTTCTGTTGCCAACGATTAAGCTTTAGGTTTTGCACGTTTTCCGCCTTCCTATTTCTTTGTCTTTTTTGAAAATAATCATTTACTGAATGTTGAAAATTTTCACCGTAATCTGATGCAGTCACATGGGTGACTCATCAAATCACCGGGTGCGACATTATCGGCGGGGATTATGACTCAGGGATGAATAAAAGGGCCAAGAAATTGTTTAACAAATGAGAAGTTTTGACTCAAAAACTCAAATCATACGTTTTTAAATTTATTGTTAGTCCAAATAAGTCAAATAAAATCAGAAATTATCATTTGTTAAAAGCCGGGGCCGAAAGCGACAGTATTCGCGCTGTTTCACTCAAAACTGATGGCCACTGGAACAAATAATGATCAGCCGGCAAACAAATACGCAAAGATGACTCACTTCTCCAAGCTCGTTTTTTTGATGGGAAAACGGGTTTTCGGCAAGATAATTATCATCCTGCCATTCGTCGGAATCCTCTTATGGTTCAGGCGCCGACACAGGGAAAGACCGCACAAAATTAATTGATAATCCGATAAGACTGGACTATTTATCCGCGCCATGACGGCAATAGGACGGAGGAATATCAGCGAATAATGAAATGTGGGCTTCTGATCAGAACCTTCTATACTAATCGTTATGCTATGTAATCGCTGTTAGCTATTAGATGCTCCCTAATAAGCCGCCGACCGAGAAACCTTACAGACCGTTGCTTATATGTACAAAAACCTAGCTCTGCTTTTGAGTTTGATATTACTTTCCGGCACAGGGAGTGTCGGGGCGAAGCCGCCCCACCAAGTAGTAAGCCCATCAAGCAAACACATCATAGAACAGATCAAAGAACTGGATTTTAAAGATCTCGACAAGGCCCAATCCCTGATTGAGCAGCTCGGTAGCACCGTCAATGAGCGCTCCAGCGCGGATGACAGCGCTCTGTATTACGTCTATTGCGGTCGAATTCACGCCTACCTTGGTGATGTTGATAAGGCCAAGGTCTGCCTCAAGCAATCCGAGGTATATTCAAAGAAGCTCTCGACGCCTGAGGTCCAGATGGTCTATCTGGAATCCAAGGCAATATCCACAGCCAGGCTAGGGGAATTTCTGAATGTATTGCCCCTGGCAAAGCAATTAGTCGACATCAGCCTTGAACAAAACCACCAACTCTATATCGGTAAGTCCTATGCCATGATGGGGGTCACCTATCTGGAAACGGGTTTAATTGAGCTGTCTGAAGATTCCTTTGATAAAGCCATCGAGATATTCCGCGAGCTTGGTGATATTCGTTACGAGGCCAGAATTCTGCTGAATTCCGCCACCAATCGCCTGCAGGACCCCAGCCGCTACGATCCCCAGGAATCCCTGAACCGCTTGCTGAGTGCGCAGGAGCTGTATAAAAAGTCCCCCTCCCCCAGGGCCGTTGGGCATATCAATCGCATGCTCGGCGTGAGCTATCTGCATCTCAATGATTACGAAAAATCGGCTTTCTATCTCGATAAAGCCGCCGAGACAGCCTTGAAGCAAAACTACAAGCCAGTGCTGGTCCAAATATACCGTGAACAAACCAATCTCTATTTAATTACCAACAAGCTCGATAAAGCTTTGGAGATCGCAAGCACCGGGCTTTCCCTCTCCAGAAAAATTGAGCACTCCCAGTTGGAACGAGATCTTAATTTTCTGCTCAGTGAGATCTATGAACGTAAAGGCCAAAAGCGCCTCGCTTTCGAACACCTGAAGGAAGCGGTTAACACCGACAAAGATGTGAGCGACCGTCGAATCTATGAGTTAACCACGTCCATCGAGCATTCCCTTCGAGCACAGAGAGAGCAATCCAAAATTCTTATGCTCGAAAAGAAATCCCTGGCGAAGGAATTGCAACTCAGCAAAGCGGAAAAACGCATTCAAAGTCAGGTGTCGATTTTCATGGGTATTGGATTGTTTCTGAGTACATTGCTGGCTATCTTCTATTACAAATCCAAACTCACGCAAGTGAAGCTGGATTTGTCTTTGCGTGATCAACTCACCGGGGCCTACCGCCGCGGTTATCTGATCGAGCAGGCCGCGGCTATCAATAGTCGTTTGAGTCGAATTCCGGAAAGCTCCAACAACTCAGTCGCCGCCATTATGATTGACTGTGATAATTTCAAACCCATTAACGATTCGCTTGGGCACTCAGCGGGCGATTATGTGCTGGTTGAATTGGTCAAAGTGATCAACGATATTATTCGGCCTTCCGACACATTGGTGAGATGGGGTGGCGATGAATTTGTCATTATTTGCGAGGACATTCCCGTACCGGCATTAAAAGCCCTCTGTGAACGCATTCGCTGTCAGATCGCCAGTAAAGATTTCACCTTTGAAGGCAATCCTCTATCGCTGACCTGTTCTATTGGCTACTCCATATTAAAGAACCGGAGCGAATTCAGCCTGGACGATATCATCAGCGCGGCAGACCGCTATCTGTATGAATCCAAGAAGGATGGCAAGAACACCTCTTCGGGGAATTGGATATAACCATTCCCAGAGGCAACCCTGTAATCCTTCAAGAAGTTTGAGAATTTTTTGCCGACAACAACTTAAGACACACCGCCAGCACCCAAAAACCGATGCCCGCATAATCGATCAGTAAGACCTTATTGATCGATTCGTTAACGCCTTCGACACTGTTCACCAAAACAGCGAATCCGATCATGCTCACCCCGGCCATGATCATAGCCGCCGTCTGGAAAGCTTGTGTGAACGCCGAATAGAGCACAAATCCACCGAGAATGCCGAACAGCAGTGCACGATGACGCATGAGAATGGCTAAATCATTAGAGGCCAGAGCAATACCATAGGCCTCCTCCAGATTCTCAACGGACAACACCCCCAACACCGGCACAATGTTAATCAAGCCGACAATGATCAGGCAGAAACTGATTCCTTTGGACATGCGATCTCCCGGTCTGTGCAACAAGCCTCCGTGGCAGAGTATGTCTATCAACACACTTTGGCAAGCGTCACCCCACGCATAGCACTAGCCCGCATTCTTATGCACAATTCCGTAATAATTATGCGCGTTTCCGGAAATCCTGTTTCAAGAAGACAACGGTTTGGCCTCTTCAGGGAATCTTGATAGAGTGGCCTGACACCCGCTTTTCATAAAGCTATGCACAGATCAAACCGACACATGGCAGAAGAATATCTCAACCTCCCCTTTACCGATTTGAAGCGATTCCGCTTTCAATCGGATCGATTGTCGATTCGCCATGAAGGTAAGGGCGAAACGGGCAACGAGATATTGTTTCAGTTTCAAGCCGGCATCATGGTGCGTATTCTGGACTTGCGGGAAGTCAGCGAAGGTGAAGCACGGGTGTCCATGCCCGGGAAAAAACTCATGCTCACCTGCAAGCTGCGAGGCAACAGCGAAATCAGCCTGGACGGCATCGCATCAAGCACGCTCAATGAAGGGCAACTGATCGTTGCCTATAACGTTGATGATATGGACCTTCGGGAATTTTCAAAAAGCTGTGATCGTTACCTGCTGGTCATGTTGATTTGTGATCCCGAAGTGTTTGTCCAGGACCCTTTTGACTTAAGTATCGATCAGTTGCCCAATTGTATTGAACAGGCGATTGCCGGCACCCATTGGGTGAACGAATCCTTTTCCATGAGCAACGACCTGACCCGGGCCTTGTACATTCTTCTTGAGGGCGTTAATGATCCGGTTTGGAGTCGACCTTTTTTGCAGGCCAAAACCGTGGAGATCGCCTGCCTCGCCATGCGCAACATCCTCAATGAGGAATCCCGCCGCAAGTTTTCCCAGGTGACTGAAAAAGAGATTGGCATCGTGTCCAAAGCAGCTGATCTGTTGAGCACCGAGTGGCGCGAGCCACCAACCCTGCCGGATATGGTCAAGCAATTGGGGCTGGGCAAAAGTCGACTGACGTCCTGCTTCAAGATCATTTATGGTTGCACCATGAGCGATTACGTTTTGAATCTCAGAATGCAGCATGCGCAGCAGTTATTGTCCGAACGCAAACTGAACATTACCCAGGTGGCTCTGGAGATTGGCTATGAGCATCCCAGTAATTTTACGTCGGCATTCAAGCGCTTTACCGGCATGACACCCAAGCACTTTCAAAAGAACTCCCTTAGTCAGCACCTGGATCAGGACTGAAGCGGCCCTTGTTGCTTAAGGCAACGCCCATAAATTCTTCGGAACTCCGCATAAATACGCATCTTAGGGCTTTGATAAGCTGAATTCCCCTGCTTGAACACCTGGGCTTCAAGGCCCTGTAATCCAATTTGAGTGTAGACAGATGATGAAAAAACTAATGATAGGCCTGGCCATAGCAGCCATCGCTGGGATCCTTGGGTGGATGTACATGGACAAATTCGAACGTGCCAGCTTTGCAACCAGCTTGTTCAATGGCGAAAAGCAGCACCATAAATTCAGCCGTGTCGCCGAGTTTATGCCCGTGACGACGATGACGGCGGCCGCCAAGCCTTTCCAGTTCCCGGAAGGCAAACCGATTCAGCTGCCCCAACAATTTTCCTTTGGTGGAGAAACCGTTAATAGCGAAGCGTTTCTGAGTGAAACCGATACCGCCGCCCTGCTGGTGATTGCCAGTGGCGAGGTTCGATTTGAACGCTACCGTTTGAGTGGAGGTCGTGATGTTAACTGGCTGTCTATGTCGGTAGCGAAAAGTGTCATCGCCACCGCCATCGGTATCGCCGTTGATGAACAGCTGATCGATATTCACAAACCCATGACGGACTATGTGCCTTCGCTCAAAGGCTCGGCCTATGATGGGGTGAAAATCAAAGACGTGCTGCAGATGTCCTCCGGAGCCGCCTGGAGTGAGGATTACGCCAACCCCGACTCTGACGTTATGCGCCTCGGCAAAGTGATGGCACTGGGTGGTTCGATGGACGAATTCGTTCAGGGTATGACACGCGAATGGGAACCCGGCACGGCCAATCGTTATAACTCCGGCGACACCCAAGCTCTGGGGATGTTATTGACCGCTGCCACCGGCACCTCAATCACCCAGTATGTTCAGGATAAACTCTGGCACCCACTGGGCATGGAATCCGATGCCTACTGGATTGTGGATGATTACGATATGGAAATGGCGTTTGGCGGCCTGAACGCCACCGCTCGCGACTACGCCAAAATCGGTGAGCTGTATCGCCAACAAGGCCGCTGGCAAGGGCAACGCATCGTTTCCCAGGACTGGGTTGAAAAGGCCACCAAACCCGACGCCCCCTACCTGATGCCCGGCATTCATGAGGACTTCCCGCTGGGCTATGGCTATCAATGGTGGATTCCTGAAACGTCGGAAGGCGAATACATGGCCATTGGCGTGTACAACCAGTTTATTTACATCAACCCCAGCCGGGATCTCGTGATCGTCAAATTGTCCGCCAACCCAAGCTACGGCACCACAAATGACGAAGCCTCTAACCAGGAACTGGAAACCATAGAATTCCTTAGAGCGATTGCTCAGGGCTTTCCAAAGCATTAACCCTGCTTACCCAGTAACGACAGGCGGGCGCTTCTGGCGCCCTAGAAACAATCAATTAATGGGATTAATAATAGAATCCCGAAATGTAGGCCAAAAATCAAACCATAGAGAAATGGCCCGAAATACCTATAAATCCAACATATATCAAAATTATCCACACAATCCCAATATTATCGCAAACCTAAACTTCATATTGCCCCCACACAAACACAACCATATAATGGGATTAATAAACGTAAAATAGAGTGGGGAGAATATAAGATGGTGAGGTTGTTTTTGGCCGTAATAGGGTTGCTCAGCGTGCTCGCTCCGCCGGTAGTGGCTTCGGAATCACAGGATAGCAGACCTAACTTTGTCTTCATCCTCACCGACGACCAAAGGTTTGACGAACTGGGCTTCATGAACCCTGAGCTCACCACCCCCGCCCTGGATCAACTCGCTCAGGAGGGCGTTCATTTTAAAAATGCCTTCGTGACCACGTCACTGTGTTCACCAAGTCGAGCTTCGATACTCACCGGGAAGTACGCCCACTCCCACGGTATCGTCGATAATCTGGCGAGGGACTTTGCCCCCGATACCCGCTTCTTTGCACAGGACCTTCAAGCAGCGGGCTATAAAACCGCTTTTATCGGCAAGTGGCATATGGGCAGGCATAAAGACGATCCCCAGCCTGGCTTCGGACACTGGATCAGTTTTTCCGGGCAGGGACATTATCTCCCAGACCCCAATACTCCCCTCAACATCAACGGTAAACACGTTCCCCAAAAGGGATACATCACCGATGAGTTGACCGACTACGCGGTAGATTGGTTGGAAAGCGTTAAAAAAGACGATAACTTTTTCCTGTTTCTCTCCCATAAAGCGGTGCACGATAATTTCACCCCGGCCGAAAGACACAAAGATTTGTACGAAGATGTAGACATCAAATTACCGGTCAGCGCGAACAGCTCAAAAGGCAAAGACTCCAAAAAACCCATGTGGGTTCAAAATCAGAGGAACAGCTGGCACGGGCTGGAATTTCCTTACCACAGTGACCTTGATGTCAGGGATTACAAACGCAAGTATCACCGGGCCATGGCAGCGGTAGATGAAAGCACGGCAAGAATCCGATCGGTTCTGAAAGAAAAAGGTTTTGATCGGGACACCATCATTATCTTTATGGGAGACAATGGATTCATGTTCGGAGAACATGGTTTGATTGATAAGAGAAATGCCTATGAAGAATCCATGCGAGTTCCCCTGATCGTTTATAGCCCGCTGTCCGAGACAAAACCAGATACGGTTGACGATATGGTGGCCAATATTGATTTGGCTCCTACCATTCTGGATTTGGCGGGTGTCAATGTAAATCGGGAATTTCACGGACGCAGCTTCAGTCAACAACTGAACGGGAAGAGCGCCGCAAACTGGCGAAATGAATTGCTGTATGAATACTATTGGGAATGGGTATTCCCTCATACCCCAACCACGTTTGCCATTCGCACACCCACACACAAGTTCATTCAGTACCATGGAATATGGGATACCGATGAGCTTTATGATTTGGAAAACGATCCGCGGGAGCAACACAATCTGATTGCGGACCCCAAATCAAACGCGATTGTCAGGCAGTTAAGAAAACGGATTTTTGAATTAATCGCAGAGACCGATGGCGAGCACGCCGTGCCCTATACAATGAAACAGGGCCCCGGCCTCCACTATCGCTTTAAAGAGGGTTCTGAAGCCGCTCATTTTCCGGAAGCCTCAAAAAGAACAGGTACCGAAAAGGATATACACCGCTATAAGGATTAAAGATTCATGTAGTGGCGGCAACTTCAGAAAAAAGGTGTCGCCACTTCCCCTATCACCGCATTCACGACAGCGTCCCACATAAAAATACGTGGACACTCCATCCACTCACAAAGACACCACGGACGGATTTTGCATAACTGCCTCGCTGTAGGCTTCCAGTACATTGACGGTATTGACCCCTATTGCCCCCACAGCGTACCCCCCTTCAAACACAAACAGGCTTGGCAGGTCCAGGGCTGCCAATTGTTTGCCGATCTTCGTAAAGTCGTCTGAGCTCAAACGAAAATGGGAAATGGGATCTTCCTCGTAGGTATCGACTCCGAGAGAGACAATTAAGACATCAGGCTTGTAGCTTGCGATGGCATCCATACTTTGCTGCAAGGCTGTCTGGTATTCCGGCCAGGCCGTTGTGCCCAAAGACAGAGGGATATTTAAATTCGCCCCCAAGCCTTTCAAAGCACCACACTCATCGGCCCTGCCCGCGTAAAAAGGGTATTCCTGATCCGGGTCGGCGTGAATCGAGGCCACGAAAACCTCAGAGCGCTCGTAAAAAATTGATTGGGTACCGTTGCCATGATGATAGTCGATGTCCAGAATGGCCACCCGGTCACAGCCCTGATCCAGACAATACTGGGCAGCAACGGCGGCATTATTTACATAACAGTAACCTGCCATGAGTGCGGCCGAGGCATGATGGCCGGCCGGTCGGCAAAGCGAGAACATCGCCTTCTCTCCACCCAGCAATTGTTTCGCGCCGCTCAAGGCAACATGCGCCGACGCTTCAATAGCGTACCAGGACTTGGGGCCGAGCCCGGCCGTTAAATCCGCCGAATACTTGCCGAGTCGGGCTTCAATGCTCCTGGGTTCAATATGATCCGCAAAGCTCTGGCGATTAAACACAGTGGCAATTGCATCGAGTTCCGGGTTCATTTCTTTGACCCACTGCGCCCAACACTCCTGTAAAAAGCGGATATAGGATTCATCGTGTACGGCGCACAAGTGATCGAGGGAAAACTCTTCCGCCAATAGGATGCTGCCAAGCCGACGATTTAGAATTTCGCGTTTTACAAACTCAACACGATCCGGCTTTTCAAAACAGGGCTTGGCCTGGCCACCGGAATATTCATAGCGCAGCCAATGATCGCTGTGCCTCGGACTAAAAACTGTTTTCAAAGGTCAACTCCGTTGTGCGCCGGATGCGCGTTTGAAATAAGCCAGAAGAATCGTGAACAACACACAAGCCATTAACAGCGCAAGGCAGACTGTTAGCGCCGTCTGATGGCCATCGCTGGCAATAAAAAGGGAAAACAAATAAGGCCCATAGGCGATCGCAAGCAATACGGCGGACATACCGAACGTTGCCAACTGCCCGGTCTCGTCTAATGTCGCCTGCTCGGCCTGCATATAGGGCACAACGTAGGCCCAGGAAAAATTAAAGACCAACATCGCGATGAGAAAAACCGAATCGCTCCCGGACAGACCCGAGAGCCAAAACAGACTCAGGGCGGCTATCAGCACCGCTAGCACCACCGGCAATAAGCGCCCCCATCGATCGCCCTGCAGTACCACCAGAAACGATCCCGGAATGCCCGCCAATGCCCCCCAGGCCAGGGCGCCTGCGGTGTCTTCTACGGAAATACTCCAGGCACTGGCGATCTGTTCCGCGTAGGCCCAAACTCCGGACGCCGAAATTTCAAACGCGATAATGGCCAACAAGGCCAGTGATGCCTGCAGTTTATTGAGCGTTTTCCGTGGCGGATGACCTGTCTGCGTATTTTCCCGAGAGAACAGAAGATCGGAGCCTTCGACGTTCGTGCTTTTTGAAATGAGACTCAAGAAGAAAAAGGCCAGCGTGCTCAACAAGGCACAGGCAATAAAGATCAGATAAATGATGCGAACACCATAAGCTTCCACAAGCGGGGGCAATTGATCCAATAGAAGCGCGCCCAATAAAAACTGCAGAAGAATCAGCAAGCCAAAACCGGCATCGGTTTTATTCGAAGCTGCGATCATTCGAAAGCCAACGCCAGTGAACAACCCTCCACCAACACCTGCAATCAGCCTTAAAAAAGGGAGCCCGTTACCGGGCTCAAGAACTGATGCCAATATATCGGCAATCACTTCAAGGCAGAAACCCATGAGCAATATGGGAACAATACGGCCAGATGGGCGCCATGAAACCCACATAACCCCTAAAGCATTACCCAGTAAATTCAGGGCACAGATCACACCAGCATCGCTGGCAGAGTATCCACCGTGGCTAACCAGAGCACCAAGATAAGCCGGCAAAATTGCCAGAGGCATCAAGCCCGGCAATGCACCCAGTGCCGCCAGGCTCACTCGACGCCCAGAATGATCCAATAGTAATGACATATAGCAGACCTGCCCCGAAAGGGTTTAATCTGTAGCGTTCAATCAGTCGAAGCGATAAACCGCTTCTACACCAAAACTGCGCGGTTGTTGTCGGTATACCGTACGGGCCGCGGAGTTATTGGTAAAGCTGTAGCTTTCTGAAATTTGATCCGCCAGGTTTTTACCCCACACGCTGAATTCCCACAAATCGTTACTGCTTCGCAAACTTAAACGGCCTCCGAGCGATTTAATTGGCCCATACTGGGCAACCGGATCAGCCAGCGCGGCGAACTGGCGATCAGACCAACTGTAGTCCGCCTGGGCTCGCAGAATATGTTCGCCGAAGGTCCACTCATGGGCCATCAGAAGGTTGAAAGTCCACTGGGGTGCCTGAGATAAATCCGTTCCTGCGGGTACTGCACCGAGTAAATTCAAGCCCCTTACATCGGCTGAGCTCAAATCGCTTTTAACTTCTGAGTCGATATAGGAAACACCACTGCGGATATCAAAATTTTCTGCGGGCTTCCATTGAAACTCCAGCTCACCGCCAGTAATGGTGGATTCAGGAACATTCGCCAGCGTCGCTACCAAAAACAACACTGGATCTTCAACAATGACCAGGGATTGACGATCTTCGTAGTCATAGCGATACACAGCACCGTTAAGCTGCAAACTGTCGTCCAGCAGGAGGGTTTTAAAGCCGATTTCAAACGCGATCACCTCCTCCGGTTTTACATAATCAAGCACGCCCTGTGCCGCGCCCACGCCACCATAAAACAAACCGCCTTTATAACTGCTCGACCAGCTGCCATAAATCAGGGAGCCGTCTTCCAAATCATATTCAAAACCCAGTTTTCCAGAGACATTGTTTTCCGTCACTTCCGAGTTCTGCTCCAGAATTGACTGACCGGCAAACGCGGCGGTTCCGGTATGCGCCGCAATTGCGCCAAGGAAGTCGCTACCATCGGTGCTTCGTGTTCCACCAACAAACTCACGAACATCGCGGGAATAGCGCAGACCGGCAATCAGGCGCCAGGCTTCAGCCAATTGGTATTCATTGTGAAAATACGCCCCGAAGGATTCGCTCTTTTGGGTGTAAGCGGTTGTTAGATTCACTCCGGCGGAATCGAGCAGAATAAAATCATCATCAACGTCGACTTCATCCACTGAGTAGTTCACGCCTGCCACCCAACTGTAGTCACCGCTGCCATCGGAGGTAAAACGCAGCTCCTGTGAATATTGTTTCAGCTCACCGTTCTGTACCAGATCCAAAAAGGCAGCGGCGGTTCCGTCGTAATTATCCACTACAGAACGCTCGTAGTGTTCGAAGGCAGTAATGCTGGTGATATCAATAGTGTCCAGACTGTGCTTCACCGTGATTGCGCCACCGTAGCCCTCTTCATCCCGGTCAAGAGGCAAACTGCCAACGCGCACACTGCGCGCATCGGCGGGCACATCCAACAGACCGTCAAATAATCCTCCTAAAAACAGAGTGTCATTGGCTCGTGCTTCTGAGTCATCGTTTTGGGGAGATAAAGGCAAGGACTGATCTTTACCGTAATGCAGATTCAGCAACACATCGGTATTGTCGCCAACGGCGATTGCAAATTTTGAAACCAGGGCAAGGCGATCGATTTCGCCATAGCGGTTTCCGGTATCGATATCCCGCTGCCAGCCCTCGCTTTGGCGATCGTAGCTGAACGCCAGGCGACCATTGACGCTCTCACTCAAAGCGCCATTCACAAAGCCTTCCAGACCGTAGCGATTCCAACGCCCCGCTGTCGCCCGCAGTTCAGCCGCGAAGTACTCATCAGGTTTCGCCCCAACAAAGTTGATGGCGCCTCCTGTGGTGTTCTTGCCATACAGTGTGCCCTGGGGGCCTTTCAAGACCTCAACGCGTTCCAGATCCAACAACTGAAACCCCAACAGCATGGGCGAGCTGGCAAAGACTTCGTCAACGTAAACACCCACACCACTGCTGTTATTGATATTAAAGTCATCCAGGCCAATGCCTCGAATGGCAAAGATTGGGGTACCGCCCGAGGTCGCATTGGTGGTGGTTAAACCCGGCGTGTGAGCAGTCAGATCTGTCGCCTGGTCCAGGCCCAGATCCTGGATATCGTTGCCTGCAAATGCACTGACCGACACACCGAGATCCTGGGCACTTTGGGCTCGCTTACTGGCCGTCACCACAACTTCTTCAATAACCGCCGCTTGCGCATTGGATAAGCCCAACACCAAAGCTACGGCTGCACTTAACGGGGCTTTTTTAACATTATTCATCTCGCCTCACACTCCACATCTTGCTGCTAATTGGTATGAAGAGATGCTAGCAACTGCTTTTACAAGAAAGTTATGGGCAAGAGAGCAATTATTATGATTTTGGATCGGCACCCATAAATTTGGTCAGCACTCGCGTCTGATAGGCTTTTGGCGTCATACCAAAATGACGCTTGAAGGCCGATATAAAGTTGCTGGTGTGGCGATAACCCAGCTGATCGGCAATCACATCAATGTTTAATCGGTTTTCGGCCAGCATTTCCTGGGAACGCTGCATCCTCAAGCCCAGGAGATATTGGCGGATGCTCATCCCAAACAGCGAGCTGAATCCCGACTTTAAACGCGATTCAGACAACTGAAAGCGCTTGGCCATATCCGCCACCGGGAGAATATCCTGCAGATTATCGTCGATGTACAACTTCACTTGATTCAAGCGTTCAATATCCTGCTCTGGAATTTGTTTCAGTTGATAGTTGGCCTCCAGCAGGCTGATGTCCTGAAAAACCAGACATAACAACTCCACCGCTTTGCTGCGCAGGTACAGGGAAAGGTGCTCCTGGCGCACTCGCCTGCCCACCACCGCTTCGGCGGCCGATAAAATATCCGGGCCAAAGTGATAACTGAACTCCAGGCGTTTTTCCACACCATTGAGAATAGGATGCAGCATGCGTGGCATGGAATCCGCCTCAAATGACAGGGGGGCCTGCCCCAGTTGCTCCACATCGATCACCAGCATAACCATCAGATAATCATCTTTCTCGCTGCTGTCTTCAAGCAAGGCATCTTCATCGAAATAGTAGATGCCTGCGGTACTGGCCGATAAAAACAATTCTTCGCCACCCGCACTGCTGAGTTTATTTGTGCCTCTGAGCTTCAAGGCGATAATCAAGTGCTGACCGGCAAACTTGAGAGGTACCGTGCTGTGTTGCAAAACCTTCAGATTCAGTATTCGGAGGTAAAAGCCCGCTTGCAGACGATATAACTCCTCATAGCCGGATTCGGTTTTAGAATTGCGATAATTCACAAAGCGCGGGTAATTGTTCTTCAACTGCACCCATTCGGAGTAGGCGGCATTTCGGAAGGTTTTGGTGTGGGGTGGAAGCTCACACGCCCCCAATTCGGTATCAGACATTTATATACTTCCCAATCCAGGACCTGTATAGCAGTATTATTGGCCAGGATGGGGGATGTTGTAAAACGCGTACGAGGAACGCTCAAACAAGGCATTGAGAATACCCTGTTTGAGATGGGCGACCCGGAAACCCGAAATCAGCTCGAAAACTCCGGGCTTCTCTTGTGGTAGGCGCGGGTTTGCGTCAGTGATTTATTTTCACCACGAATCTCACGAGGCGAACGGGAAAACCAACGCTGACAGCTTCGGCTCAAAGCGGCCTGATCGCTGTAGCCAATCAACTCGGCAATCTGGCCGAATGGTAAATTCGTGTTGCACAGATAATAGGTTGCCCGCTCGCGACGCACGCGATCCCGAATGCTTTCGAAATTGCAATCTTCCTGGGCCAGTCGACGCTGCATGGTTTTAGGGTGAAGATTCAAGACTTCGGCGATGGTATCTCGGGTACAATTCCCGGTCTCCATTAATTTTCGCAGTTCTTTCTCCACCTGCACTGACAATTGTTTCGCCTGAGCGGGGAATTGCTCAACCAGATAACTGGAAGCAAATTCGTGCAAGCGTTCACTGCGAAGGGGTAAAGGAGCATCATACACTTCCCTGGGCACATGCCAGACGACACTTTCTGAATTAAATTCAATGTCACCATGGAAATACGCTTCATACATCGGAATCGGGCACAGGGGCTCATGGGGCAGTTCAAGTTTTAAAAGCTCAAACCTCTCTCCGGCCAACTGCCGCCAGATTTCCTGGCCAACCGCCGCCGTCAGGCCCATCGCCTGAGGCATCTCCCGCTGCGCCAGATCTGGCAAATTAATGCTCATCACAGCACGTACATAACCGGAATGGTTTTCTTCAAGGTGATAGTGAACCGCCGGGCTTTGAATATGCACAAAACGCGCAGCACATTTCATCGCTTCGCCCACGGTTTTCGCCGTTTGAACCGCGACCGAAATCGGCCCCAATATATCGACCTTTTGGCAAGTGCCCAAGTAAATACCAAAATCAGGCTTTTTCAATTCCCTTGCGGTAAGCTCCATTAATTCGGATAACTTCGCATAAGGAATGGTATTGTCTTCGTCCTCAAAGATTTCGAAAGGAATATCACAACGGCTTGATAAATCGGACGGATTGCCGCCCAATCTTGTTACAGCTTCACGATAGCCATCCAGGCTACCAATTCGTACGGAATAACTCATAGTACCTCTACCCCGACCAATTTGTCCCGCCAAGACATGAATCTGTCCCGGCAAGAAAAGATATGCGTTATTTCTAATTTAATATATAAATTGTCATACTTTTCTACCAGAATGAGAACTAGAATAACACCATAAATAATATTTTATGGCCATTAACAGGTTTCATTAAGTGAAATAAAAATAAATCTATAAAGCCTTCTTACTATAATTAATCCTCATGTATTACTAAATTTATAGTCAAACTTAAAATAATGTGACACTTTATAGAGCCAACTCTGCATTTATACCACGCGAATATGCACGGGAGCTGAAATATAAAGTTCAACGGTCAATAATAAATTAGACGGTTGCCCAGGCAACGAAGAAACCTTCAGGATGTACAAGTTATACAAGATTATCGCCGCTTTTTTTATCAGCTTTACCGTGGTACTTCCCACCTTGAGTGAACCCCCAAGAGAGCCGGAACATGAACCCGAAAGAACCCGCATAAGAATTCAGCTTAAATGGTTTCATCAATACCAGTTTGCCGGTTATTACATCGCCCAGGAAAAAGGGTTCTTTCGAGAACAAGGCTTGAATGTGGAATTAATTGAAGGTGGGCCTGACATCATTCCCCCGGAGAAAGTTGCCTATGGGAATGTCGAGTTTGGTGTTGGGAACTCCTCCCTGCTGGTTGATTATGGCAATGGTATGCCGATTGTCGCCATCGCCGCGTTTTTTCAGCACTCACCGTTTATTATTCTTGCCCGTCAGGATGAAAACCTGAAAACCATTCGCGATTTGGAGGGTCGTTCGTTGATGATTTCAGATCATTCGCATGAAATTGTCGCCTTCCTGAAACTTGCTGGCGTGGATATTTCGAAAATTTCAAGAACACCTCACACCGGCAACATCCACGATATCTCTGAAGAAAGCCGTCACCGGGTGGATGCTTCAACGGCATTTTTATCCAATGAATACTACGATATCTCACGGACAAAAATTCCCTTTATTGCTTTTCAACCCAGAGATATCGGTTTTGATATTTATGGCGATACATTGTTCACCTCAAAAGACTACGCAGAGTCTCATCCTGACACCGTCCGAGCCGTCAAAGAGGCCTTGATTCGCGGATGGCGTTATGCCCTCAACAACATGGACGAGGCGATTGAAATCACTCACGCCAAATACGCGCCAGGTAAATCAAAAGATAAGCTGGCTTACGAAGCCAAAATCATCCACCAACTTTTCGTAGATAATGTCGTTGACATTGGCTATATGAGTCAGCTTCGCTGGCTGAACATCAACGATGCCTTTGCCAAATCAGAACTGGTGTCTGAGGATCTCGATATCGGCCAGTTTCTCTTTGAATCCGAGCAAAAAATGCCTGACTGGATTTATCGCTTGCTCATATGGCTTGCCATTATCGTTATGTTGGTCAGCGTTGTCGCGCAACGTTTTTACCAGCTGAGCAAAGCAAAAGACCGAGAAATCGAAAAGCGAACCCAACTGGAAGAGAAGCTTCGCCAGCTTGTGGAAACCGATGCACTCACCGGTCTCTACAATCGCCACAAGCTGGATGAAATGATGTGCCGGGAAATTGACCGCGCAGAACGTTACATGCACAATTTTTCCATTATCTTGATGGATGTTGACCACTTTAAGAACGTCAACGATACGCTGGGACACCTAATCGGTGACCGTTTATTGCGAGAAATTTCCGACCTACTGACCAAACAACTCCGCAAAGCCGACATCGTTGCTCGCTGGGGTGGCGAAGAGTTTATGATTGTCTGCCCTGAAACCGACCTGGTGAAAGCGGAAACGGTTGCCGAAAAACTCAGGGCCTGTATCGCGAGCCATAACTTTCATGGAACAGATAAACAAACCGCAAGCTTCGGAGTAACCCGTTACCATCAGGGTGACAATGCTGACACAATCACCAGTCGTGCCGACAAGGCTCTTTATCAAGCCAAACGCGATGGACGAGACCGAGTTTGTGTAGCTCCGTAAAAAGGGCCGCTGGAATCAATGCTTCAACCGAGCGAATCGCTTGCGCAATAAAGCCAACATAACAAACGCCGTGAGAAGAAGGGACCACCCTGTAGTGGTCGGTATCGATTGAGCAACAGGCGCGGAAGCTGAGTTCCATGAAAGACAATACAAGGCCTGGGAATTGCCACAGCTATTGGTACTGCGATTCAAATATCGATCGTCAGTGAGCAGCTGATTCCCCGTGGTACCCAAGCCGGCAGCTGAGGTTCCTCCAGTACAGTTGTTGATATCAAGCGAGCCATCCGCTGCACTGAATGTCCAGGGCGAAGGACTGCCGCCCGAGCCAGCAACCGGATTATCAAGGTTAACCGTTGCTGTGTTTAACAGTCCGCTGAAGTTACTGCTGATGGTCAGGGTATCGTCGCGATTCCTGATCTCTTCACTACCAGGAACAGCATAATTACCCACCATATCCCGAATTTCATCGCTGCCACTCAGGCTGATAAAAGCACGCACGTTCGACAAACCAACAGGCTTGTTCACATCGGCATCACAAAATGCATCGGCGGCGACACGCCCGCCCATATTGCCACTGATGGTTGCGCTCGTGTTCCAAAGACGGACATCCGCCAGAACCGGATGGGTCGAAGCCAGAAAAAGAATGGCAATCGTGGTAAGTACACGCATAACAGGCGCCCTAAGATGATGAATTGATTTTTATAATCATTCCTCGCTTGAAGCACCACTCCATTTGAACATCCGGACCTTGGTAAAATCCAAAATTCAATACGTAGTTATATAGTTAACGAAATGGTGAATCGCAAATGCGGCTTAAACTTCATCGATAGAACATTTGGAATTCGTTCTATGGTTATTAATTTAAGTTATGTTCGAAAACCTTGAAAACACTCCCTTGCGGCCATAACTCTGATGACAGGAAGGGTGTTGAAACGATGCAGCAGGGTAAATATAGACCAGGCGCGTCTTTTCCAGCACTAGGCACATACAACCATTGTGACTAGTATACTGACAACTCTCAGAATCAGAGGCCGAATTATGAGTGAGAACAACAGCTACACCCCGCCAGCCGTATGGACTTGGGACGAAGGCAGCGGCGGCAGATTTGCCAGCATCAACCGACCGATTGCCGGCCCTACCCATGAAAAAGAACTGCCTGTTGGCGAGCACCCCTTTCAACTCTATTCCCTGGCCACCCCAAATGGTGTGAAGGTAACGGTGATGCTCGAAGAGCTGTTGGCTCTGGGTCATAGCGGCGCTGAATACGATGCCTGGATCACCGACATTATGGAAGGTGATCAGTTTGGCAGTGGCTTTGTCTCGGTAAACCCGAATTCAAAAATTCCGGCTTTGCATGATCGAAGCGGTCCGGAACCTATTCGGGTTTTTGAATCCGGTGCGATCTTGATGCACTTGGCTGAAAAATTTGGCGAGTTCCTACCGAAAGACCCCGCCACCCGCGCGGAATGTTTTTCCTGGCTGTTCTGGCAAATGGGCAGTGCTCCGTATCTGGGCGGTGGCTTCGGGCATTTTTATGCCTACGCGCCCGAAAAGATGGAATACCCCATCAACCGCTTTACGATGGAAGTCAAACGTCAGCTGGATGTCCTGAACCGCAATCTGGAAGAGCATCGCTTTTTATGTGGTGATGATTACACCGTTGCCGATATTGCCAATTATCCCTGGTATGGAGCATTGGTACAGGGCAAATTGTACGAAGCGGCTGAATTTCTGGACGTAGAATCCTATACCCACGTCAGACGCTGGGCCGATGAGATTGCCGAGCGCCCTGCGGTAAAACGTGGTCGCCGGGTAAATCGCGTATGGGGCGATGAGAATTCCCAATTGCGCGAAAGACACAACGCCAGCGATCTGGATTAAGCACCTCTGAAACATCCCGGAATCCACAACGAAGCATGCCCTCGCTGCGGATTCTGGATGCCTTGGAACAACGCCCTTCTACTGAACTGAAGATTCCCAGACATCAAGCCGACAGGCAAACAGTCTTTAACTTACATTTGTTATGTTATAACATTGCCACCCCTAAATGATATTGATTCACATCTTGGCCAAGCAGGCCGGATTTTCAGACTCCAGGATTCACAGCATGAATATTTCCAGCGGCTTGGGTGACAAACTGGCCATCAGCCTATCGGCCCTCTGTGCCATTCACTGCCTGGCCGCGCCGGTTTTACTGGTTCTGCTGCCCTCGCTGGCTGGCCTCGCACTGTTGGATGAAGAGTTTCACCGCTGGCTGATTTTTGCAGTTATTCCCTGCAGTATCTTGAGTCTGGGCCTGGGCTGCCGACAACATCGTAAGCTCTCGGTGTTGTTCTATGGCGCCGTCGGCATTTTTTTGATGCTGACCCTATTAGTATTGGGCCACGAATATTTGGGGGAAACGCTGGAACGAGTCTTGAGCCTGATAGCTTCACTTCTCATTGCCGCTGCCCACTGGCAAAATTACCGCCTTTGCCAAAAACGCGAGAGCGATTGCCACTGTCATTAACGGCCTTTGCCAGACGCGTACACTCGATTTAACCATGGGGGCTTTATGGCCATTCGCTCGGTACCTTGCAATATCATCACTGGCTTTCTCGGCGTCGGCAAAACCAGCACCATTTTACATTTATTGAAACACAAGCCTGCCGACGAACGCTGGGCAGTGTTAGTCAATGAATTTGGTGAAGTCGGTATCGATGGCAGCTTGCTCAATTCCAGCAAGCAGGAACAGGAGCAGGTTTTCATACGCGAGGTTCCCGGTGGCTGCATGTGTTGTGCGGCCGGCCTACCCATGCACATCGCCTTGAATCAGCTGTTGCAACGAGCTAAACCCGATCGCCTCCTAATCGAACCCAGCGGCCTCGGCCACCCGCGAGAAGTCATGCAGGTTTTGCATTCCGAGCACTATCAAGACGTTCTGGATATCCAGCAATGCTTAACCTTGGTCGATGCTCGCAAACTCAATGACGAACGTTATACCGAACACGATATCTTTCTGCAGCAGATTGATATCGCTGATGTCATTGTGGCCAATAAAGAAGATTTATGTCGCCCTGAACACAAGCAACTACTGGAAGACTTTTTGCCTCAGCGCGGCCAACAGGATTGCAAAGTCCTGTGGACCGTCAACGGCGAAATCCCCCCAAGCTTATTAACTGGCCACAGCCAATTTAAGAACCGGGACTGGGAAAGCCTGTCGCTTCCTGAAGCGGACAGCGACCGCGTAAAAGGTTTTGATGATACCCCGCTTCCCGAATCCGGATTCCTCAGCCGCAGCAATCAATCAGACGATTTCTCCACCATTGGCTGGCGCTTCGAGCCCAACACAGTGTTCAACCATTCGAAGCTCTATCGCTGGGCGAGCGACCTCATCGTCGAACGCATGAAAGCGGTTTGCATCACCGAAGATGGGGTGTGGGGTTTTAACAAAACTCCGGATGGTTTACAGGAGCTGGAACTGGACGATTGCATGGAAAGCCGATTCGAAATCATCGCCAACAGTATCGACCCGAACTGGGAAGCGCAATTAATGGACTGTCGCCTGCCCTCCTAGCGTGAAACACGCGCCGCCTGCTCCACAGGCAGCGCATGCTTACATACTAAGGCTGACAGCTATTACCCGCCAGATTACTCAATCGGGCCATAGGTAAACTGCCGTTGCCAAAACTGGAACTCTCCCAACGCAAGGTCGCCAGATTACAATCGTTTGGATCGGCATCCAGAAACAGCTTGCCCCATTGCACACGCTGAACTTTCGAAGCATCAAATGCCGGCGGAAAGAAACCTCCGTTCACACTGATCGCATCAGTTGCAATGCTTTGCCCATCAACCGTCCCGGTACCAACAATCCAATAAGGTGCACCCGACTGATCGAAGGTATACCAATAGATAATAGCTCGACCGTCGTTCAATACTTCAACCGATAAGCCGTGACCAGACTGCTGAGGGTTATACCAGGAAGCACTCATCTGAGCGCCGACAACGGGATAAAACAGCGGATGATTTTTCAAAACGGTGGCTTGTTGAGCACTCATATGGAATGGCATAAATGCTTCAACACCGCTGTAAAACATGTAGTTATCTGCACCCCCGTCACGCCCACATTCGAAATCGTCTACCGCCTTATCACCAGCACGCCCCGCCATTCCCAGATTCGAACGGCCATCAAAGCGTGCCAAAGCGCATTCCAGAGTATCGCTGAAGCTGTCGTGCTGTTGACCAGACTCTTCGGTAGTGTGAGGGATCGCCATCAAGTGAGACATTTCATGCACCAGATTTGCCGCATGCGCGGCAACGTTCGTGCTGTAAGCACGTTCAGACATTAACACGCAACTGTTGCGATAGCTGGGGTGCATGACCGTTGCCGGTAAACCGGGTGACACACCGGCAATGCCCTGCACTTCGCTCGACGAGATAGTCTCCACCAAACCGATATTCAACGCCCGTCCGCCACCAAACTGCTGGCTGAGGCGTTGACAAAGAGCAGGGATATTTTCTTCTTGAATGGCTGAAAACTGTGTACGCACCTCTTCATTCGCTTCAACAATACTGAAGCTACCCACCCTCATTTGGTGCGGATTTAACAACCGATTCACCTCATTAAGCAAATTGCTTTTAAAGGCAGCACTCATACTGCGATTGCGAGTACTGGCGGTACGGTCGAGGACCATAATATTAATATCCACGGCCTGGGCGGTATCCACATGCTGCTTGAAAACCGCTCGTAAATCCCGAATTGCTCCAGTGCCAGCATTGGAGATAACCTGCACTTCATACACACCGGGTTTGAGCTGACTGTCCGCATGGGGATTGGCGGGCAAAAGCAAAGCAAAATCCCCCACGTTCGACAAAGCGTCTTTACTGACGTTTCCGCTAACCGAAACGTTATCACCATTGATGGCGGCGGAGTAAATGACTTTACCTGTCGGGTCTTTAATCTGCTGAACCAGTATTTCGGTGTCTGCGGCATCGCTGCGTCCTGAGAGATACAACGAACGATCCCCGGCAAACACTTCCACATCAAATTCCTGTCCAAAGCTCACATTATTGAATTCAACAATGCGCAAGTCACTCATCTGATCGGTGGCTTGTCCTAAGGACGACAACAACAATAAACTGCATAGAAACGCAGCTCGTATCCTGGTTTTCATTTCCAATATTCCTGTATTCAAAAACGTAAGGGAGTTAGTCATCGCTGAGCACCTCTTCACGATATTGTTCGAGGTCTGCGAACACCGGCGCTTCAAAGCTGGGCTTTTTAACAGGCGAGGTTAATACCGGGTAGCGTTGGATTTCTGCATCCGTCATCCAATGGATATCATCGGCCCTGGCTGCTCGAAGGGTGTACCAATAGAACTCATCACTGCCCACCATGCTTTGATAGAAAACTCGATACGGCGCATGTTCCTCGGCATTTTGGGGGTAATCCAGTGCTTCTTTAAAACCATCACTCCAGGAATGAACACCGAGCATGGCACCCTCTTCCATTTTCCGTTCAACGCCGGACATAAATAAATCAACGGCACCAGACGCGATGACACTGTTATGCAGTAAATAGGTGTTCAACCCTTTTTCACGGACAAAGTGGCACATCTGCAAATTCACTTCGTCATCAATACTCCCCGGCATCACTGTTAAAACCAAGGTATCAAGCTGAGGGTTATCATTCAGCACCTGCTTTACATGTTCAAAGCTTTTTCCATTGATGATGCCTTTCAGGTACAGGCGGTTGCCATCTACTTTGGTTTCCGTAAGTTGCTGACTGTTCATTCTCAGCAACATCAATTGCTCGCAGCCCGTAAGGGTAAAAAGGCTGAATAGCAAAGAAGCGCTGAGCAGACATTTCACCCAGCGAGAATAAAACAGTCCCGTGGTTAAGGAATTGGCAAGATTCATAGCATTAAAACTCCATACTCAAGAGTTTTTAGTATCTCGCCAATAAGCAGGGAGTTTAAGACAGCCTTGGTATCGCTTTGTCAGGCTTTGTATGGATTAAGATTTCCAGTGTACAGAAGGATACAAATCAAGCGATGGCCACCGTAAAACGTGCGCCACCCAAGGGGGAGTCAGAAACCGTCAGGCGGCCCTGATGCAGCTGTACAATTTGCTGGGCAATGGACAAACCCAGACCATGGCCTCCCTCATCACGGGTGCGTGACGCATCCAATCTCAAAAAGGGCTGAAAAATATCTTCACGCTTGTCAGCGGGAATACCGGGACCATCATCATCAACATGAATTTGTAAGCCTTCATCCATAATACTCAATGTGACATTGACTTGGGTTTCGGCATAGCGCAATGCATTGCGTAACAGATTTTGCAACGCTCGCTGGAATAAATGGGCATCAAAGCGGCATTTATGCAAAGGCGCAGCATGGGAAAAACGAATTGGTTTATGAGATTCGAGCTGCACGTGTTCAATTAATTCGAACAGCCAATTCACCATGTCTTGCGGCTTACGTTCAATGCGCAAGTCAGCACTTTCCATTCTGGCGTATTGCAAAAGCTCCTCAAGCAGATCGCTCAATTCTTGAAGATCTTCTTCAATGCCTTTGATGTAGCCCTGCCGTTTAGTTTCGTCCTGACTTTCCGCCAACATATCCAATTGGCATTGCAGGCGAAATATGGGGGAGCGAAGCTCGTGCGCAACGGCATTGCTCAACTGCTTCTGGCTGCTGAGTAGTTTTTCAATGCGCTGGGCCATGACATTAAAAGTTTCATTCAGGCTGCCAACCTCGGCATGGCTCGCCATGGACGCTCGCACGGACAAATCGCCCTCAGCAAACGCCCTTGCGGTCTGATCCAACGCCGTTAAACGTCGTCCAAATCGGTACAACCAAAAGGCCAAGACCAAACCCAAAGCACCAAAAATAGCGAGAATGGTCATATTTTCAAAAAAATACAGCTGATCCAATAAGGGATTATCTTCACGGTATTGCAGACGATAAATCTGGGCATCACCCGGCAGCACAAAGTAGCACAACGCCTCATCGGAATTTAACACCAGCAAACCCTGTTCCAATACCTGGCGTCGCTCTTCCTCATAAAGCTCATCTTCTTCTGCCGGGAGCAGCTCGGCCCCCATATCCTCAGCCAACGTCTGCATACGCAGCATACGCCGTTCTGCCTGATCGGTCGTTTCAAGAACCAGCGTACGATAGCTCGCCATTTGCTGCTGAAAAAGCTCATCCTGAGCATCTCCGAACAGATTGAGCAATAGGGCCTGCATCAATACCAGAGCCAACACAATACTGACGATCAAACCGCAATAGAGCTTTATAAACTGGCTTTTCACAAGATCAACTCACCTTTAATGTTAAGCGCGATGAATGATAGACACGATGAATGATAAGTACGAAGGGTGAAAGATACGATGATTCTTTCACAGATAAGATCGAGAAGCCCGTGAGCTTTTGTATGGGTTTGTATTGATCACCATTGATCCGAAACAAAGAGGTAACCTTTGCCTCGAACCGTGGTAATCCCGGCCGCATCCGATTGCCCCGCCGCCAGTTTTTTACGCAGACTGGCCACGCGATTATCAACCGTTCGATCAAGGCCGTCGTATTCAATGCCCCGTACTGCCAGGGTGAGCGCTTCACGGCTGAATACTTCATCCGGTTTTGAACTCAGTATCCACAGTAATTCAAATTCCCCCGGCGTCAACTCAATGGTCTGACCATTTAACTGGCAACGCTGCAACGGCAAGTGCAATTCCAAACCATCGAAACGACGTTCCTTTTCCGGCTCGGTCTGTGATGGACTCACAGTCGTAGCGTAAGACTCTTGAGTGGAGTTTGATGGTGCCCCAACCACCTTGGCACTTGGCCGCCTTAACAACATACGAATACGCGCCAGCAGCACACGGGGCTGTAGAGGCTTACAAACATAATCATCCACCCCCAACTCCAGTGCGGCTACCTGATCCATATCGTCATCGTTGGCGGTCAGCATCAAGATCTTACCGGGATATTGACTGCGTACCTGACGGCAAATGCTCAAGCCATCCAGATTCGGCAACATTAAATCCAGCAATACCAGCTCTGGCATGAGGCTGAGAATTTTTTCGGGTGCCTCGGCACCGTCTTCTACGCACGACACATGAAAACCTTGCCCGCTCAGATACTCACTCAATATGGCTGCCAATTTCCGATCGTCTTCCACCAGCAGAATGGATGCCTGCGCCATCTGGGACATAACGGTTAACCCAAACCCTGACTCATCGCTTTCCGCTGAATCAGTTCGATGGCATAACCGTCCGGGTCACGCACAAACGCAATTTCCGTCGTGCCTCCCTTGACTGGCCCCGGCTCCCGAACCACTTCACCACCCGCATCACGAATAGCATCACAGGTGCTGTAAATATCTTCAAAGCCAATCGCCAAATGACCAAAGCCACTGCCCAGATCATAACGGTCGGTATCCCAGTTGTAGGTCAGCTCCACAACCGCCTGCCCACTCGATTCTTCACCATAGCCAACAAAAGCCAGGGTGTAGCGGTAATCCTTGTTCTCGGATTTTCGCAATAACTTCATACCCAGAACGCGGGTGTAAAAATCGATGCTTCGGTCCAGGTCGCCCACTCGAATCATCGTGTGTAAAAGTTGAGGCATAATCACTCCGTACGGTTTTTTATTTCAATCTTTTCTTGTTAAAACAGCGCTTGTTTGCCCACCGCTAGATACATAATGCTCAGGGTAAGTATAGGGATAACAAACACCGCGAAGTTGGTAAACGGGCCATGGTAAAAGTTCTGCATCGCCCGCTGCCAGGGCTTAAGGGTTTCGCCCTCATATTGCCGTTGATGGATATGCGGCAACAGAACATTCGCCAGAATAATATCCAATAGTTCTATGGGCAGTAAGACAGCAAATACCAGAATCAACTTCTGTTGCAACCACGGTGCGGACCACAATGAATACTCACTGGCCATCCAAAGGCCACTGCCCAGCAAAAATGCGAGCGCGATATGTTCTAAAGCAATCAAACGATAAAACAATCGGTACTGCTCGAACAAACGGGTTTCGTCCTGGCAAGAAGCCCTGGCCTGCCGCAACATCAACCAGGCGCCCAGTGGCGGCCCCAACCACATGATCAGGGCACCGATATGCAGCAATTTGATTAAGGTGTATTCCATCGGGCGCGCATCGAATCCGGGGCAAACCGCAAATAGGCCAGGATCAACATCCAACTGGTGCTCAGTACCATGCTGCTGGCCGTAAACAATTCTGCCGCTTTCATATCACCCACAGCAATAGAAGCCGATAGCGATAAACCCAGTATCCAGGACGTCAGCCCCCAGAAAAACACCCAGAGCGGCAATATTCTCTGGCGCCAGGCAATCAGAGTGAGTCCCAATCCGCCCAAATTGTATAAACCATTGCCGAGAAATCCCGTTAGATGACTGGCGATCAGTTCCAGGCTCTGCACCATATCAAGACTGAGTCCCTGCAGGATGATCTTGGGAATAATAAAGGCGTATATCACCTCCGCAATGAGATCAGGGCCAATGCCCATCGCCACAATCGTCAGGGATATTCGAGTGCCCAGGGAGGCTTTTAGTTCAGAAGCGAGAATAGAGCAGAAAACAAACAGGCCCAGTGCCGAGGCCATCCAGACCATCCAGGAGGCCGCCCACAGGGTTTGATTCGCGGCGATAAACTCAACCCGCTCCAGCAAACTGGTATCGACCGGCAACCCCGGGCGCATAGGGCCGTTCATTAAAATACAGGCCAGTGTAATGATGGCCACGATGATATGCAGGCTGAAAAACTTCAGTGTTCGAGAATCAGGCATTATTGAATCCAAAGCCGCCGAACAGGCACGCTTCTTCCTTGCGACAAATGTCACTCAACTTTACCATAAGCCGCTGAAAACGAGCCAACCGGAAAGCTGTATGTGCGGTCGATTTAATGTCAGTGATTCCCCTGCCGTAAAGCAAATGCTGTTACGCCTGGGCATCGATACCCATAACTGGCCCATTCGCATCAGCGATTATCATCGTGCTTGCAGTACCATCAGCATCGTCTGTCGCCTGAAAGAGGATACCGGGCTGGACAATGTCGGTGAATGCACGGTGCTGGAAGATGCCATCTGGTGGCTTCTGCTGGATTACAAAGACGGACAATACAAGCCTTCGCGCTTTACCTCTTTCAACAGCCGTTACGACAAATTGAATGTTCAGGGCTCAGCAGCCTACCTGCCGTACCGGCAAAGTCGTTGCATCATTCCCGCCAGTGGTTTTGGGGAGACCGAGCACGAACTCATCAATGGCAAGAAGAAACCTGTTCGTTATACCAATTTCAGCAGTGAGCTGCCTCTTGCCCTGGGCGGCCTGTACCGTCAGTGGCAACACCCGGACACCGGGCACATTCTCAACAGCTGCAGCATTATCACCCTGCCACCCCACCCCAAGTTGCAGCCCTATCAGAGCAATGCCTCCCCCTTGATACTGCCATTAGAAGGCGATTGGCTGGAGCAGTGGCTGGACCCGCAGGTTCAGGACGTTGAGCGTTTTAATCCGCTACTGGAACCTTGTCTCAGACAGGATTTGAGCGCTCAGATGATCAATAAACCCGGTGAACGCCAGGCCATTGCCGATCCGATTCTGCTGGAAGCCGATGCCTAGCCAGCACAATTGCTGTCACTCCTGAACCAAAATTCCGTCAAAGATAACAAGCCTCTTTTCATGTGATCAGCTTTTTGTCATAGTTCTGGACCAATCAGTTCAGAATAGAAAGCAAACCATGGCAAGACCCCTGAGTTTTGATCGAACCGCCAGCCTTGAGGCCGCGATGATTCTTTTCTGGCAGCGCGGCTACCAGGCCTGCGCCCTGCCCGACCTGTTGGCGACAATGAACATCAGCCGAAGCAGCCTGTATGCCAGTTTCGGTGACAAGCGCCAACTGTTTATCGAGTGTTTGGATTTATTTTTTCAACGCACCTTCAATCCACTATGCACTCCCCCATCTCCAGCGAAAATATCGGAAGAGTTTGCCGGCAACAACATCAACCACAGCCTGAACTCGATCGAACATTTTTTTCGCTACACCCTATTGCAAGTCCCCAAACAGAGACGGGAGTGTGGTTGCCTGTTGGTGAATACGGTTCTGGAAATGGCGGACCAGGACAGCGAGCTCAGTGCATTCGCTGCGGAAAAACTATCCCATGTTGAACAGTATTTTATCGAATGCTTTGCCCAGGCGAAGTCCGAAAACGCCATCAATAATGACGCCAGCGCTGAAGAACTGGGGCAACTCTGCATGACCTTAAATCAAGGTTTACGCGTGGCCTGTCGCCAGGGCCGCAGTCAAGAAGAACTGGAAAGCATTCTGCACAATAGCCTGCGCATGCTGGGCATCCAAAGCACAAGGGAGCAACCATGAATTTTGAACATCTCTCGTTGACCATTGAAAACAACGTGGCCTATTTGCAACTTACACGTCGCGCACTGCATCTGGATATGGCGGAAGAATTGCTGCATGCCGCCATTCACTGCCAGCACAATAATGACGTTCGGGCGGTATTCATTTTTAGCGAAGATAGCTTGTTTAATGCGGGCGGAGACCTGGCCTTTTTCGCCGCCCAGGAAAACCTCGGCGCCGCATTAAGCGAAATGACCACCTATCTTCATGGTGCCCTATCTGTCTTCAACAACATGTCAGCCCCCGTCATCGCTTATGTTGATGGCACTGCTGCCGGTGCGGGTTTCAGTCTGTGCCTCGCGACCGATTTACTGATCGCCAGTGAAAATGCGAGTTTTGTGATGGCCTACACCGCCGCGGGTTTATCACCCGATGGCAGCTCCACTTATTTTTTGCCGCGTATTGTCGGTGAACGCCGAAGCAAGGAACTGATGTTCAGCAACCGAAAGCTCAGTGCCACAGAAGCGCTGGACTGGGGTATCGTCAATCAACTGCACAGCAGTGAAGACGGATTTGAACAAGCCAAATCTCTGGCCAAAAACCTTGCCAAAGGACCGACGCAAGCTTTTGCCAGTGTGAAGTTCCTGGTCAAAAGCTCCAGCACCGAAAGCCTGGACACCCAAATGCAACTGGAAACCCAGCACATCGCCGCCAATGCCCAGGGCAAAGACGGGCAAGCCGGCATCCAGGCGTTTTTAAATAAACAGCAACCCCGCTTTAGTGGCGAACAGTAAAACCGCCAGACAAAAATAGAACGAAAAACGGAACGAGCAATATGAACAAGCAATTTATCGACGTGCAGGGTAAACGAATCGCCTACATCGACGAAGGCCTGGGTGACCCAATTGTGTTTCTCCATGGCAATCCGACCTCGTCCTATCTCTGGCGGGATGTGATGCCCCAACTCGCAGGCATGGGACGCTTGATAGCGCCGGACCTTATTGGCCAGGGCGATTCCGACAAACTGTCCAGTGATGAGCCCTACGGTTTCAACAGCGCTTACCAGTATCTCAGTGGATTTATGTCAGCACTGGGCCTGGATAAAAACGTCACATTAGTGATTCACGACTGGGGCAGTGCCCTGGGTTTTCATTGGGCTTTTCAGAACCAGGAAGCCATAAAAGGCATCGCTTATATGGAAGGGATTGTAAAAGCCGTAAGCTGGGAAGACTGGCCCGACGACGCCCGTGGCATTTTCAAAGGTTTTCGCTCTGAAAAAGGGGAAGACCTGATTCTGGAACGCAATATGTTTATTGAAGGCGTGCTGCCCAGCTCGGTGATTCGCACACTCAGTGAAGACGAGCACAATGAATATCGCCGTCCGTTTTTGAATAAAGAAGATCGTCGCCCCATGCTCGACTGGCCCCGGGATATTCCCATTGATGGTGAACCAGCGCATATGGTGGAACTGGTCAGCAATTACGCGGCCTGGATGGCCAAAAATCATTTACCCAAGTTATTTGTCAATGCCGAACCGGGTTCGATTCTGGTGGGCAAGCAACGGGAATTTTGTCGAAGCTGGCCCAATCAGGACGAAGTGACGGTCAAAGGCCTGCACTTTATTCAGGAAGATTCCGGTCCAGAGATTGGCGACGCCATCGCCAACTGGCTCAACAGCATCGGATAGAAATCACTGCCTGGAAAGAACCCCTCAAAGGCTCTCCGGCCAGGTACGTTTGCGGCTATGGTGGCAGGTATTCACCATAGCTGACTCAGGCTGACAATTGCCCCACTCGACTGCACCATTTGGGTTATATACCGGCATGATACGCTCTGGTTATGCTGCGGCTCATAGTTCACATAAATCGCCCAATAATCATCCTTAAAGAGAGTCTAAAAGTGATAGCATGAGCCGCTGCCATTCCTACTATTCCGCCAGCATTAACGAAGAATCCAACTATCCCACCCTGCAAGACGATCAACACTGCGATGTCGCCATTATCGGCGGCGGTTTTACCGGTGTCGCCACTGCCCTTGAACTCGCCGAAAAAGGTTTCTCCGTGGTTTTATTGGAAGCCGAAAAAATCGGCTGGGGCGCTACCGGACGCAATGGCGGGCAAGTAACTGGCAGTCTTTCCGGCGATCAGGCCATGTTAAAACAACTCCGCAAACACGCCGGTGTCGATGCCGAGGACTTCGTTTGGAAATTGCGTTGGCGCGGCCATGACATCATCAAAAACCGAGTCGAAAAATACAATATCGATTGCGATTTGAAATTCGGTCATCTGCAAACCGCCTACAAGCCCAGCCACATGACAGGCCTGCAAAGTTTCTACGATGAAGCGATCGCACACGGCATGGGCGATGACGTTCAGATGATTTCTGCCGCAGAGATTCCCGAATATCTCGACAGCCCAATCTATCATGGTGGTTTGCTGAATCGTAAAAACATGCACCTCCACCCTCTCAATCTGTGTCTTGGCGAAGCCAAAGCGGCGAGCAACCTGGGCGTTCGCATTTATGAAAACAGCCCGGTGCTGTCCATGGATGAAGGTGACAAAGTTGTTTTGAAAAGTAAGATCGGCAAGGTCTTTGCCGATCGCGTTATGATCGCAGGCAATGCTTATCATAAACTCGGACGCTCCAAGTTAGGCGGCATGCTCTTCCCGGCTTCCCTCGGTAATATGGCGACCGTACCGCTGGGTGATGAATTGGCCAAGACCATCAACCCCCATGATCTGGCCGTATACGATTGCCGCTTTGTGTTGGACTACTATCGCCTTACCGCTGACAAGCGCCTGATGTTTGGAGGCGGCACCAATTATTCCGGCAAGGACTCCACCAGTGTTTCCGCTGAATTGCGCCCCGCTCTGGAGCGCACCTTCCCCAAACTCAAGGGAATAGACATTGAATTTGAATGGACCGGAATGGCCGGCATTGTGATCAATCGAATTCCCCAACTCGGAAAAATCAGTGATCGCGTGTATTACTGCCAGGGTTACTCCGGCCACGGGCTGGCTTGCTCCCATATCATGGCTGAGATTATGGCCAAAGCCATTGCCGGTCATATGGAAGAATTTGATACTTTCGCTGCCTTCAAGCACCTGCGCGTCCCCATTAATGACTGGCTCGGCAACCAGGCTCTGGTGCTGGGTATGTGGTATTACCAGCTTCTGGAAAAGCTGCGCTAGCGCCCTTCCAGGCCCGCTTGCATCGGGCCTGGGAGCCCTCTCAACGCCCCCTCATCAACCCGTTTCCGATTAAAATTCACACAATAAGGATTGATGGCTGTGATTTTTTATTTTATATTCCTCCCTACCAACCGGTAGGCAGATGCATAAATGAGTACATATCAAAGCGCAGAAGTACCGCATTCAGGGGAAAAGCGAGGCGAATAATGAGCAAACTTCACTCGGTATCTTCACCAAATGGAGATACCAAAAGCCGAATCCTGGCAGCGGCCCAGAAAGCGTTTTCAGAAACCGGCTTTTACGGCACCAGCATTAACAGTATTGCCGAAGCGGTGAACATTAAGAAACCTTCCTTGCTGCACCATTTTTCCAGCAAAGAAAAACTCTACGGTGCGGTACTGGAGCAGGTTTCCAATCGCCTGATGACCGATCTGGAACACACCATGGCCAGCACTCAAGATGAGAAACAGCAGCTGCTCAATGTCATGGATGGTTTTTATCGCTGGAGTAAGGAGCACCCGGATGAAGCCATTTTATTGTTACGGGAAATGCTGGATAACCCTCAACGGGCCGCCTCGGCGCACAATTGGTATCTCGCCCCCTGGCTGGAGCAATTGGTCGAGCTGATTCGCCAGGGTCAACGCAGCGGGCTCTTCACCAATGTAGAACCCATGGCGTTTCTGTACAACATCATTGGTGCGCAACATTACTTTGTGGTGTCACTGCCAACCCTGAAACAAATTTTAAGCGCAGGTGATTTTAAAGCGCTGTTAAAACAACAACGCGAAGAGCTGCTTAGCCTGGTTAAATTGAGGCTCTTTCAATAACACATAAAATCGTCAATCTATGGAAGCCTGATATGAAACATCAACAGCAAGTCGAGCTGCTGCAACAGTGTTTAAGTTATATTGACAGCAAAAGTACTCAACACGATGAAGCAGAGTATTTATCGCCGGTTTACAAATACCACGATGATGAGTACTTTCAAAAAGAACAGGAAGCTGTCTTCAAAAAGCTGCCCAATATGGTGGCCCATGTCAGTGAAATCGAAATGGGCAATGGCTTTATTACTCGGGATTTGTACGGCACCAGCGTTATCATCGCACGCCAGAACGACGGTGCCGATGACAGCAGTTTTAAAGCGATGATTAATGTCTGCAAACATCGCGGCGCTCGTCTGGAAGATGCCCAAAGCGGCTGTAAAAATCGCTTCACATGCCCTTATCATGGCTGGATGTTCAACAATAAAGGGGAGCTGAAGGGTGTCCCCCATCAAAATGGTTTTCCGGGCTTGATCAAAAGCGACAATGGCTTAAGTGAGCTTTCCCTGTGGGTACGTAACGGTTTTATTTTTGTGTTACCCACGATGGGTATTGAGTTTGATTTCGATCATTTCTGGGAACCTCTGCAAAACGATCTGGACGATTACCAGATCGAAAATATGATCACCTATCGCCCCGTGACCAAAACCTGGAACAGCAACTGGAAAATTGTATCCGGCGGTGGTCTTGAGTCTTACCACTTCCAGGTAACTCATGCGAAAACCATTGCGCCCTATTTCTTCAGTAACACTTCGCATATTGAGGCCTTTGCCCCGCATTTTCGTTTAATTCTGCCACGCCAATCCATCAATTCTCTGCGCGAGCAACCTCAAAATGAGTGGGAAATTCGTGACCATACCCACATCGTGTATCAGCTGTTTCCTAATGTGGCCCTGCTGGTGCAGGAAGATCACATCGCTATGTTTATCATGAAACCGATCAGCGCCAGTCAGGTGGAAATTACGTTTCAGATGTTGATTCCCAAGGACGAATTTGAGAAGCGAGAACAAGCGCACTGGGATCGCAATCATCAGATTACGGAAATGACTCTGGATGAAGATTTTGAAATGGGCGAGTCGATTCAATCGGGCATTTTATCCGGTGCCAACAGCCATCTGCGTTTTGGTTTGTTTGAAGGCGGCCTGGCCAAGCTGGAGCAATACATTGACCAGGCCATTGCCGGCGAGCCTTTGAACTAATCCGTCGTCGCCTCCATCTCTACAAAACCTCCAGGCCAGCGCTTCACAGGCCTGCTTGTCATTTTGAGCGAAATAAACACTAAAAGAGTCACCTTATACTATTGGACTACCTTGGGCTTCTTGCCATCATCCACGCTTTAGCAATGGTTTGATGATGAGGCCCGGATATGTCCCACAATGTTGATGACTCGGAGTTGAGTTTGTTTCGCGAGATGGCAGTACGCTGTCTGGAGCAAGAAGTTTCCCCACACTATGAAGCCTGGGAAGAAGCCCACGCCACCCCCAAGGAGATTTGGCAAACTCTGGGCGCGGCGGGTCTTTTAGGGCCGGACCTGCCAGAGGAATACGGTGCTGCCGAAGCATCGTTCCGTGTTGCCCAGATGATCACCTATGAAATGTCCCGTATGGGATTTGGTGGCCTGGGCAGTGGCTACAACATCCATTCCAATATTGTTATGCCCTATATTCTGAACATCGGTACGGAAGAGCAAAAACAACAGTGGTTGCCGAAGATGGTCAGTGGTGAGGTTCTGGGTGCAATCGCGATGACGGAACCAGGCGCAGGCAGCGATCTGGCCGGCATGAGCACCAGTGCCGTGCGTGATGGTGATGATTGGATTCTGAATGGCTCCAAGGTCTTTATCACCAATGGCATTTATGCGGATCTGGTAATTGTTTGTGCAAAGACAGATCCGAGTGCGGGCGCGAAAGGCATTTCTTTGTTTCTGGTGGACACCTCCTTGCCAGGTTTTAATCGCGGCAAGTCAATCAAGAAAATCGGTCAGCACTCCAATGATACTGCTGAGCTGTTCTTTGAAAATATGCGCGTACCCGCCAATGCTCTTTTGGGCGAGGAAGGTCGCGGTTTTATTTATTTGATGGAAGAGCTACCCCGCGAGCGTTTGGGTGTTGCCAGTCAGGCAGTGGGTGCTGCGGACGGTGCGATTGCTTTGGCGGTAGATTACACAAAAGATCGCAAGGCCTTTGGCCAGTCGATCAGTCAGTTCCAGAATACGCGCTTCAAGATGGCGGAATGCCAAACTCAGGTTGAGACGGTACGTGCTTTGCTTGAGAAAAATATGGACAAATATGAGCGTGGCGAGATGAGCGTGGAAGACGCTGCTATTCTGAAGTTAAGTTCTACCGAAATGCAGCTGGATGTTGTGGATCAGTGCTTGCAGATGTTTGGTGGCTACGGTTATACGGCGGAGTACCCGATCTCCCGTTTTTATGCGGATGCGCGCATTCAGACGATTTATGCCGGCACTTCGGAGATTATGAAGGAAGTAATTTCCCGGAGTTTGTTTAAGTAATCGAAACGTGCGTATTGCGTCTTAAATATTGACTCTAACTCCGGGACCGAGCCTTGTAATCAGGTTGGGTTCTGGGGAACGCATGAATACATCCCTGTAGCTCTTCTCCGCCATCCCTGGCTCCAAAGCCCCCAGCCCCCAACCTGATTACAAGACTCTGCAGCATCCAACACCTGCGTTCTGTGCAGACAACCAAATTAATTTTCACCTGCGTTGTTAAATAGTAAACTTACTCCGCTGTCAACAAATAAACCGCTAACGCCCGTCTTTGAGCTTCATCAAAAGGATAGGTCGGCATCGGTGCATTTGGGTGCAAGAAATAATCACTCAATGAATCCAAGGTGTAGCGCGCCGTTAAGTTATCCAGGCTTTTTCCGCCCTGGGTACCTTTGCCCTGCAAAAGATGGCAGGTTGCACAAGGATATTCCTGATAAAGAGATTCGCCCATCATCAGGGCAACGCGCATTTCTTCAGTGTTCAGTTGCTCAAAGCTTTTGTCGGTGACGGCTTCGCTGTTTAAATCCACCAAGGTGTTTTGGGATTCTCCGTAACACACACGATAAATGGAACCGGCGTAGTCATCGGACACATAAATACAACCATCCGGACCTTCGGCAATATCAACCGGACGACCAATAATATCTTCGTCTTTTTCAAAACCACTCAGGAAATCTTCGCTGCGCAATGTTCCGTCTTCCTGCCAGTGTACGGCAATCACTTTATAGCCGTCGGCTTTACTGCGGTTCCAGGACCCGTGTAAAGCGACCAGGGCGGTTTTTGTGTACGCCTCAGGCACACGGGCATTGCGGATAAATCGAATACCTAACGGAGCATTGTGAGCCGGAAATCCGAAGACGGGCGAGGTAGAGATATCCTGGCGATCTTCCTGGCCAGCACCAAAATCCGGATCGAGGTCACCGAAACCATTGATGTACGGCCAACCGTAGAATTGGCCTTCTTCGATTTTATTCAACTCGCACACCGGGTAGTCATCGCCCAACAGGTCGCGACCGTTATCAGTGGCGTAAAGCTCATTGTCCCAAGGAGCGATATCCAGGCCAACACTATTGCGTAAGCCGGCAGCATACACTTCACCATTTTTGCCATCGACATCAAAACGCATAATTGTGGCGCGACGCTTGTCGGCTTCTTCGCACACGTTACAGGTAGAGCCAATACTCAAAAACAAATGGCCATTGTGCAAGCGAATGGATTTACTGCGGTGGTTGCCATCATCAGGCAGGTTCGGAATGATAATTTCATACTCACCCGCAAACTGGCCTTTCTCATGATCGTAAAGCACACGGCCGACGGCGTTGGATTCGGCGATGTATAAATAGTCTTCGTAAAATTCGAGATCATTGGGTGCTTTCAGGCCTTCCATCAGGATCTCTTTACCATCGTGGCGGCCATCGCCGTCTTTATCAGCCTTCAGTCGAACCAGTTGCCCATCGCGCGACAGCACACCCAACAAATCTCCGTTGCGGCTGAATTCGATAAAGCGCAATTTGGTCAGTCCTTCGGCGTAGCGCCCCACAGAAAACCCTTCCGGAACTTTTAAGCGCTGGGCAATCAGGCTTTGCTGGGGCGCCTCTACGCTGTATACACCCAGAACATTAAGAATGGCTTTAACACTGCCCAAAGAAAGCGGACCAAACTGCAGGAGTGCGGCAACGGCTATTGCCAGAACGATAATAAGCAGCAACAGCCACTTAAACAGCTTCAGGATAAAGGCCACGGTAAGAATCCTTTTATTATTTTGCGGGGACTTGTCCTTGGCAGACTACCACAATTTGCATATATTGAGGCCTAAGTGTTTAAAATGTTGCTTTGCGCGCAAGCTCAGGGGTTTAAGCTGTGCATGAACTACGCGCACCTTCGCTGTATGAGAAAGAAACCATGCTTGAAGCCTTGATACCGGCCATGGCCCGGGTCACTGAAAACCTTGGCCAGGACTGTTTTGCCGATAGCATGATGCAGCTGTTTGAGCATATTTGCCCCGTGCAAAGCTTGGCCGCTTTTGCCTTTCTGGAACAGGAACGCCCACAATTGCTGCTGGATATCTATGAACAGGGCATCATGGGCAAGCAGGCCAGCATGAGCCGTTATATGAGCGGTGCCTATCTCTTAGACCCCTATTTTCAAGCCTGCCAGGAACAACGTCCCACAGGTATGTATCGCCTGACCGAACTGGCCGCCGATGATTTCGAGCAGAGCGAATATTTTCGGCAGTATTTTCAATACGCAAACTTTGCCGATGAAATCGGCTACCTGCTGCGCATTGAACAGGGTTATATTCACCTTTCCCTGTGCCGCACCTCCGCCTTTGACGAGGCCACACGAACCACCTTGAATACTCTGTGCCCTTGGGTTCTGGCGGTCATGTCCCAGCACTGGAAGGAAATCCGCCAACCGAGCCGAGCCACCGAAAGCGACAATATGCACCAGCGTCTGCAGCAGGCTTTCACTCAATTCGGACAATCGTTTTTAACCCAGCGCGAAGCCGAGATCGCCCGTCTGTTGCTACAGGGCCATTCCACCAAATCCATGGCTGAACGGCTGAGCATTTCCATGGAAACCGTAAAGGTTCACAAGCGTAATCTCTACAGTAAGCTGGACATCAACTCCCAGTCCGAGCTTTTCTCCCTGTTTTTGAACTCTCTCAGCACTCTTGGGCCTCAGGATATGGGCGACCCGCTGTTGGCCTATCATCAGCGTCCTGGCAACTAAAACCCCCTATAATTGCGTTCAGAAATCGCTCTCGCCTACCCCGCTTGGGTCACCCTACCCTATAGGGGTATGTGCAGTTAGGGAGCTTTTGCTTAGCCTAGCAACCTATTCACCATAATAGTTATTAGATTGAGAACACTATGAGCCAGCAAGCGCAATACGACAGCCAAGCCATTAACCAAATGGATAAAGATCATCACCTGCACCCCTGGCAGATCTTTGATGTATTCCGTGAGGAAGGCGCCCTGGCCATTGCCCGTGGTGAGGGTTGTTATATCTACGATACTGATGGTAAACGCTACTTTGATTCGGTTGGCGGTTTGTGGTGCAACAATATCGGCTTGGGTCGCAAGGAAATGGCAGAAGCCATTGCCGCACAGGCCTATGAAATGTCGTACGCCAGCCCTTTTGTGGACCTTACCAATGTGCCAGCTGCCAAGCTGGCTGCGAAACTGGCGGAGCTGGCACCCGGCCCTCTGAATCATGTGTTTTTTACCTGCGGAGGTTCAACAGCAGTCGATACAGCCTTCCGCATGATTCACTATTATCAGAACTGTCGTGGCAAGCACGAGAAAAAACACATTATCTCGCGCATGAATTCCTATCACGGTTCAACTTACGCCGCTATGTCCATAGGCGGCAAACCGGGCGACCATCCACCTGAGTTCGAATACATCAGCGATACCATTCACCACCTGTCCTACCCCAACTACTACCGTTGTGCAGCCGATGGTCAGAGTGAAACGGAATTTGTCGATGCGTTGGTCAAAGAATTTGAAGATAAAATTGCAGAACTCGGTGCCGACAAAGTCGCAGCGTTTTTTGCCGAGCCAATTATGGGCGCTGGCGGTGTTATCGTTGCGCCGGAAGGCTACCTGAAGCGCATGTACGAGGTTTGTAAACAGAACGATATTTTGTTTGTGGCCGATGAAGTGGTTACCGCCTTTGGTCGCCTTGGCCACTGGTTTGCTTCAGAAAGCGAGTTTGGTATTGTGCCCGATATGATTACCTCGGCAAAAGGTTTAACCTCCGGCTACCAGCCTTTGGGTGCCCTGCTGTTTTCGGATGAAATCTGGGATGTACTGAACGAAGAAGATTCCGGTCGCTGCTTTGCTCACGGCTTCACCTACTCTGGCCATCCGGTTGCTTGTGCTGCCGCATTAAAGAATATTGAAATTCTGGAGAAAGAAAAGCTTCTGGAAAATGTAATGGAAGTGGGCCCGTATTTCGAGCAGCAACTCAAAACCCTTGAAGACCTGCCCATTGTTGGTCAAGTGCGCGGACGTAAGTTTATGGTCTGTGTTGAGTACGTGGCCAACAAAGAGACCAAAGCTCTATTCCCGGAAGAACAGGATATCGGCAAGCGCGTGTCCAATCACGCCGATGAGTTAGGCCTGATTACCCGCGCCATCGTGCATCTGAACGTAATGTCGCCGCCATTAACCATGAGCAAGGCCGATGTTGATTTTGTGGTGAGTACTCTGCGCAAAAGTATTGAACTCACCATTGAAGATCTCAAACAAGAAGGCTTGTTGTAACAACCGTTTCTTTTTGTAGTAAACACTGCAGTACAGTTCGTTGAAAGTCCTTTTATGCCCCTAACGGGGCATATTTTTTAGTGCTTGTGCCCAACACCCGCTTCGTCCATCATTTGATGAGCGATCTGATGGGACTCATTGTCGCCCAAATCTGAGAAATCCATATCGTCATAATCTTCACTCTCAGGCCAGGACCAGGGAGACACATTCAATTCGTGGTGTTCTACCAGCCGATGGCGCAAAGTGCGATCTTTTTTACGCTCTTCAAATTCCAGAGGAATCTGCAAACTCGGTAGCCAGACAAATCGAATCGCCGTATTGCCAACACGGCCTTCGTACTCTTCTGTCACCAGTCCTTTATAGTGTGCTCGGCTTTTCTTCTTAAATTTTTGCAACCATTCTTTTTTAAGTAAGGTGTTCTTCTGCCACCAAACGGGCTTCATTTCCAGACTCTTAAAATCAGAGGTCTGATAGAGAATTTTGAAGCGATGTTTATGGGAGATATCCTGATACGTCAGGCTTCCGCTGCGGCTCAAAATCCAACGGTTTCCGCGCTGAGAGTGTTGGTTCAGCACTTCTACCAAGCCTGGCTTGCGCCACAAGGTCCAACTGCCTACCGATCGGCTCTCTGAGCCCTGAATTTCTTCAGTTTTGAAACGCGCGCTCAAATCCAAAAAAGAAGATTCCGCAAAAACGCCCGAACTCAGCAGAAGCACCCCGAAAAACGGCAATACTTTGGCCGACAGGTTTTTTAAATATTTAACCGTATTCATAAATCCTAAAACCAACAAAACATGCCGAGCTTGAAGCAAGCCCGGTATTGGATGGCAAATTAGCGAGACCAACCTTTGCTGTTCGCGCGTTTTTCCAGGCGAGCTGCGCTGTTCATCACATGATAAATCGCATTCTGCTCAAGCAAACCATTGATCAGATTGGAACCTGGACCACTCGCGTAAATGGCAACATCTTCAGCAGCGTGGGTTTCCGAAGAACGCGGCACCAGCGTCTCAGGGTGGAAACCCTGATCTTCAGTGTCCACATCACTCAGATCCACACGACCTTCCATATTCACGGGTAAGCCGTAAATGGTGTCACCACCGGTTTCGAGGAAGTTAAAGCCACGACCATTGGTATAGCCCACCGTGGTATAAGGCAAGCCATCAGAAGCCAGGCTCAGTTCATCTTTCTTTTCACCAGCGCTGTCGTTACCCACCACTTTACCCAAGATCGGATTGCCGCGAGTTGGGTAGCCCGCCAGGGTAAACACATGACTGTGATCCGCGGTCACAATAATCAAGGTATCTTCCGGATCGGTCGACTCGTACGCCACTTTTACCGCATTGGCGAACTCGATAGCGTCCGTTAATGCGCGCATTGGGTTGGTTGCGTGGTGACCGTGGTCAATGCGCCCGGATTCCACATGCAGGAAAAAGCCTTCTGGATTGTTGTCCAAAACATCAATCGCTGTTTTGGTCATTTCGCTCAAAGAAGGCTCTCCGCCTTTGTCGTCTTTGCGATCGAACTCGTATTCCATATGAGACATTTCAAACAGGCCGAGCAGGTGATCGGTCGTTTCAGTATTCACCTCATCAAAGCCACTCTTGTCCCAAACGTATTTGGCAGAGCTGTATTTTTGAGTCCATTCAGCGGTCAGGTCACGGCCATCAGTACGCTCACCTTTGCCACCATCTTCCGGGTCCGCACCGTCTTCGCGCTTCAGGAAAGAGCGGCGACCACCACCCATGGCAACTTCCAGGCCATCCACCTGCGGAAATGCACTGAAACGCTGGGGGAAATCGATCAACTGGCTCGCGATATCCTTGCAACTGCCAGCGTTGCTGAACTTGGACGCATCACGGTTATCTTCAAAGTTGCGATCCATAGAGTGCGCATAGGTTGCCGCTGGCGTCGCGTGAGTAATACGCGCGGTTGAAACAACACCCGTCGACATACCCACGATTTCAGCAAGCTCAAGCGCCGTTACCACTTCATTGCCAGGAACGCTGGCGCAATCCCCACGCACCACTTCCTGATTCACTCCGATAATACCGGCCTTGGTTTTCAAACCAGACATCATGGCGGTCATGGTACCCGCTGAATCCGGTGTTTGCTGGTTGGTGTTATAGGTTTTTGATAAGGCCAGGTTCGGGAACGTTTCGAAGAACAGGCGATTTTCTTCACCGGTTTCACCGTTCAGCTGACCGGCCAGAATACGTGCGGCCGTTACGGTGGAAACTCCCATACCATCACCGACAAACAAGATAACGTTTTTAGCACGGGCACGGCTGTTACGCAGGGCTTCACGGGCAATAACACCATTGCGAGCAACCTGCTCCTGGCCTTGTTCGAGCCACTGTGCAGCGTTTGTTGGGTTCTTAATACTGCTGTCAGTTGCCAGGGTAATTGAGCTCGCGCCCAACAGAGGCAGTATCCACGCTAATTGTTTTTTGCGAAGAATCATTTTTCTCTCCATTTAAAAATTTGGGGTATCGCCCGACGTCATCAAGCGACAATAGGAAATGCCCTGGAGCTGCAACCTAGTGCTGCTCCAGGTCTAAACATCATTAATTGAATGCCGAATCCTGTTGGCCAAGGCGCAGAAACTGGGTTTCACCAACCGCATCATCCAAACCATCATTATCGGTAATCAGGTAAACTTCACCGTCTGCTCCCACGGCCAGACCTTCAACCTTGTCGGGTACCCAGCCGTTTGCGGCCTTCATATCGGGCAACACATCACGAGCCAGAGATTTTTCCAATACAGGGTAAGCAAGACCCGTATCTTTCGCGGCATCGAGATCGACCGTGTAGATTCGTTTGATCGCAGCCGAATCGCCTTGCTGATTATCGCGTTCTAAAATTGCGAAGCGTCCATCATCCAATGCCACCATATCGGCCAAGCCCACCCAGCCGGTCACAGGGGTATCCAGCGGGTAGTAAACAAAACTCCACTCACCGGAAGCCGGCATGAAGCTGGCTATTTTTACCATGCCATCCGGATCGCCTTCCCACTCACGTTGAACCGCCACGTGAACTTTTTCATTGGCTCCCGTACCGGTAACGGTGACGCCCTCAAAACCGAATTTTTTCTGCTGGGCCTGAATCGCCTCTGGAAGTTTGTATTCCTCTTTAATGGCGCCCTCAGCGGAAGTCAGAATCAGCAGATTATTACTGCTGCCCGGTTTTCCTTCAGAAACTAACCAGAAGTCACCGCTGGCACTCTGAGTAATGCCTTCCAAATCGTAAGCAACGGCTTGGCCGGATTTTTTCAGCGTTGCGCGAGACGTAATTTTCGCTGGCTCCTGAGCCGCATCAATGGTGTAAATGTAAGACTGCTTCATCACACTATCGCTCACGCTGTACAGTGTTTTAGCGTCGTTACGATCAGCAACCAAACCGGACAGCCCCGCCCAGCCAATTAATTCGTCGTTCCCCGCGGAGGTAATCTGCGGGTAATTGGAACTGTCACTCAACTCGTAAGCCGTTAACATCGAACGGAAACCTTCACCGGCATCGTCTTTCTCCGATGCCACCAGGAACGCGTTACGGCCGGGAACCGCCAACAAACCTTCAGGGCCAACACCGGTAGGCAACATTTGCAGATACTCCGGTTTGGTCGGATCTTTTACTGTGTAAACCGCTATAAAGTTACCGCGCTCGGAGCCCACAAAGAGATAATTGCGACCATTGATAATGGCTGAAGTAACACCTTCCGGTTCAACGCCTTTCTTGGCCGCACGCTTCTCTGGCAAGTGGCCATTTTCAATGGCTTTGTTTTCGAGATCTGTGGCCGCTTCGTATTTCACGCCGCCAGGGATATCAAAAATGGTGAAACTTCGGCTACCGCCCAGGTAATCCCCTTCGTTGGCCGTAACCACATACATATCACTTAGCCAACTGACGGCATCGGGTTCGCGCAACACGCCCAGCAAGTCGTCGATAGGATCGATCAAACCGTTTTTGGTTGCGTCAACATTCGTTAGATCGACAGAGCCGGCATCATAGTGCTGCAGGATTTTGGATTGCTCCAAATCCACCAACACCATGCCATTGTTTTCCTGCAAGCTCACGGCGGCCAAATTGCCGTGATTAATTGCAACATATTCGGGCTCGGGGTCATCACTGTCTGGAATCGCCAATCCTTCCAAACTCATATCGCTGACACTCCAGGCAGCAGGTTGGCCATTCATATCAACAATGGCCAAGTAGCCCGCCGGGTATTGCGGTAAACCGCCCAGTTCACCGCCCAACTCATTACACTTGTCTTCGTCGTCATGGGCTTCGTCAATTAAACCGCCATCACCATCGGCACAAGCCTCTTCATCACGTTCATTCTCGACCGCAACCGCAGCGTAGTTCCCTTTCGGGCTGATCGCGATAGAATCCGGCTGACCTGAGATTTCCAGAGTGCGAACCACTGTCGGGCTCAAGATATCACTGATATCCACTACCACAATCTGGCCTGAAGTATTTTTATAATTTTCAGAGGTATTCACCACCACCAATGCATATTGCCCTTTTACAGCAACCGATGTCGGCTCACCATCCAACGCCAAAAAACCTTTGGCAACAGGTGCGCTCAGGTCTGTGATGTCAACAAACCCCAAGCGCTCCATTTGGCTGTCGGTGTACAGAACTGTATTGCCATCGGGGCTGACGGCGATAATCTCGGCTGAGGTTTCGGTTTCCGGAGCTTCATCCGCAGCTAAATTTTGATAAATTGCGAAGGTCGACTTACGCTGAAAATATTGTTTGGTCTGATTTTCTCGCTCGCTGCCATACAGCGCATCTTTCACAGAGTTATTAATCAGATCCGATAATGAATTCGCCATTAGCGGTGCAGCAACAGTGCTGGCCAGAATCGCTACGGGTAAAATTGATTTGCGAAATAGTTTCACGGGAATATCCTTTCTAGTCTGCACAGTAACGATGGTTTAGAATCTCATCTCCAAACCGACAGTGGTTAAATCAAAGTCTCTGGATTCCAGATCCTCAGCACTCAAACGCTCCCAATCCAAACGCACAGAAAGTGTGTCTGTTAGTTGATAGGAGGCGCCCACACCAAAACTGAAATCTTCGCCGCTGTAATCGCGAGCTGTGCGAGCATTGCTGCTTGGGAAGTTCACTTGATTGATAAACTCGGTTTCCCAGGAAAAAATGCCAACCCTGGCATTCACACGAAACGCTTCACTAAGATTCAAACCGCCAATCAAACTGAAATTGAATCCGGTAACATCAGTTTGCGTATTGATTTCACCAGGGAACGGAAAAGTAACGGTAGTATCCGCTGTGAGGCGACCTAAATCGATATAGGCCAATTCCACCGCAAGATTGTCGACAATCTGATAACCCGCAAAGATCTTGGCAGCCGTATCGGATTCACGAGTTTTTACGGAACCTGTCAAGCCCAGATCACTTAATTCCTGCTCGACACCTTGGACCCTGTACTCCCCATTTGCTGAGCCGATGGCAACACCACCATAAAACCCACTGTCATCTGCTTGTGCGACAGCCATGTTGAGCGCCGCTATTGCAGTTACAAGTCCCAGTACAGGCTTGCTAATTCCTTTCTTGTTTTTCACCGAAATCCTCCAAGATAAAATCCTGATTGTTTTATGCTGAGTAATTTCGGCGTAACACTAGCAGCGCATTGTTACGCTTACACAACGCCAAGGTTTCAGAAAAAAGTCAGAAATGTTTCGGGAGAAACTATTTTGATCAGCTTGGGCAATTACCACACAAAAGAACTAGTACTTTTGTGTGGAATTCAACCATTGACAACATTCAAAATGCATTCAATGACATTCGTTGACCGCAAGATATTGGACAAATAATGGAAGGGGAACGGGAAGGATAAACAGCGTTACTGGCACAAAGCATTCCAGCAACGCCATTGATTGTTCAGGGATGGGTTCCCATCAACTTGGACAATACCGCCAACATGGTTTCATCGGAACCGCCTCCAATTGCGGCCGCACGAATGTCTCTGTACACGCGCGCGACAAAGTTATCCCACATAAAGCCCATCCCCCCCCAATACTGAAGACAGTCATTGGGGATGGTTTGCGTCAGTTTGCCGAGTTTAAATTTGGCTATGGTTGCTAAACGCGTCACATCTTCACCATGCATTATCTTTTCCACAGCGTCGTAACAGAGCGAACGTAATAACTCTACCTCGGCTTGCAACTCCGCCAAATGATAGTGAATGGATTGATTATGCAGTACCGGCGCACCAAAAATATGCCGATCACGGGTGTATTCAATGGTTTTATCAATGCAGTTTTCAAAGACTTTTAAACAACTCAAGGCACACCAAAGCCGCTCTTCCTGAAACTGCTGCATTTGATAAAAGAAACCTTTACCCTCGTCCCCGATGCGGTGCCGAACTGGCACTTTAACATTGTCAAAAAATATTTGAGCTGTATCGGAGGCGTGCATGCCCAGTTTTTCGAGAGGTTTTGAAAAGCTGATTCCCGGCGTATCGCTCGGCACAATAATCAGTGATTTGTTTTTATGAACCGGCCCTTCCGAAGTATTGGCCAGCAAACAAATAAAATCCGATTGCGTGGAATTGGTGATCCACATTTTTGTGCCATTAATCACATAATCATCAGCCTGCTGTTTGGCCTGGGTTTTTAATTGAGCCACATCTGAACCCGCGCTGGGCTCGCTCACCGCAATGCAGGCCACACGCTCTCCTGCGATGGCGGGTGCCAGAAATTCCTGTTTCAGTTCATGACTACCAAAGTTGGTCAACGCCGGTGTTGCCATGGTGGTATGGACCCCAAGGCCCAGTGGGGAACTCATGTGATCGGCACGACCTATTTCTTCAGCAAAGATAGCCTGAAAGCTGTAATCCAGGCCAAGGCCACCATACTCTTCGGGTTTATTAATGCCCAAGAGGCCCAGCTCCGCCGCTTTTTTGTAGAGCACCCTGGCCGGAAATATACCGTCCTTCTCCCAGTCATCTACATGGGGGTTAATTTCATCCCGGACAAAGCGCTGTACGGTTTCTCTGAGCTGCTCATGCTCTGCGGTAAAAATCATCGGCCCTCTCCTGCTTGGCAACCACTCTTATGTCATGGATGACATGATTGCATTTCGTCTATGGAACAACCCACAGGAATACAATCGTTAGTTGCTTTATATTAGCTGCTGCATAACAATAATTGAGTAATGCAACAATATATTGAAGCATTGCTCAGGGTCAAGTAAGCTCTACCCCAACACGCCAAGCTGCTGCGGTTTACGCCAAAAAGCAAGCGAATTACGCACCACAGACTGAACTCAAAGCCAGGTAAGATATGAACAGCCGTAGCTCCAAGCCTCTAAGCCGTCAACAAGAGAGAGGGCAGAAAATATTGCAAGCTGCCACTCAGCTGTTCTCTGAACAGGGTTATCACCACAGCAGCACTCGACAAATCGCTAAAGCCGCTGGTGTTTCTGAAGGTACGGTATTCAACTATTTTGAAAGTAAAAATGCCCTGCTCGAAGAGATCATCAAAGGTTTCTATGAACGACTGACCGAAACAGCTCAGGACGGGCTGCACGAGAGGCACAACAGCCTCGATCAGTTTAATTTCCTCGCGAAAAACCATATTCGCATGATTGCCGCGGACAACTTTCTCTTAATGCGTCTTCTCGCCGTCTATTTCAGCGAACATTTTAATTTCTACCTGGACTACCAAAACTCCAGCATTTTTAAGCACAGCAAAAGCTATACCCGCCTCTTCGATCGCATCATCCGAGAAGGTATCGCCCGCAAAGAACTGCGCAAAGACATCAAACTCAGCGCGATGCGGGATTTGTTCTTTGGTAGTATGGAATACGGCGTACGAAGTTTACTCGCCCAATTGGAACCCGGGGAAAATCAATTGAGTGATCGCAAGCTCAGGCAGTATGCAAAGACGCTATGCCAACCAATTTGGGAGAGCATGAAAGTGAGAGGCCATGAACACCAGAACCGTCGAGAGCTGGAAATTTGTGAAAGATTGGAGCGTGTTGCTGAGCGCTTGGAAGGCCACTTATAAAGTTTGATGATAGGCCCAGAGTTAAGCGGCGTTTAGTCTTTGCCCTTACCTCGGACTTTAACACCGGAATCTCTCAACATCTCAATAAGTACATTGATATGCTCTATTGAAAGCCCCTCGCGCTCCATAACGTCCATAAGTTCTTCATAGTCCAGACATTCATTTTTTCTGGTTAACTCAAATAACTCTGGAATACTGTCCATATATAACAGGTCCAATAATTGTGTGTTCTAGACGATAATTTACTCAGGCTTCATCAATCAACTGCCGAACCATAGATTTGTGATCATTCAAAAAGCGTTTTGTCATAATGCAGTATTCAGTTCCTGAATACAGGGTGTTTTGACGGCCTGGCACAAGAGGCAATAAAAAGCCGGGGAAACTCGCTGTTTCTCCGGCTAATTACTTGTGATTATAGGGCAATTAAAACAGCGCTATCTCATCCTGCATAATCGCATTGTTGATGGCTGATTCATGCACATAAAAATCATACACATCATTCGCCGCCTGTTCAGCGGGATCCACCTCCTGAATCTGACGTTGAGCCGCAGTTTCCATGGTGCTGTCGGTCAACCATTGTTCCAGGCTTTCCGGTGCAAGGCTCTCCAGAATATCACCAAACTCCAGGCTGACCGGAACTTCAAAGTTCTGCATATCGATCGATTGCAGCGCCAGTTGAGGAATCTCAAAATCTTGCATGAAGCCCTGTTCGCTAAACAATGAGGCCGAAGGCGTCATCAGGCCATCCAGGCTTGAAGCCATTACAAGGCTTTCATCCTCGCTGGCTGTTTGTGGGTCTCCTCGAACAATTCTCAATGGGCTACTGCCGCTGCTTTCTCTCACCACATTGAATGTCAACATGGCGTTATTTGGATCTTGCGCACCAGGATCGCTGTTAATCGACACATCGCCATCCGTATCGTGCAAACGGAAACCAAAATATTCGCTCACGTTATTTGTGATTTGATAGTTGGCATCGTAAGAATAATCCCCTGACACCATATCAACCGTCAGCGTTGCGCCAAGAGCCGTGGTGATCACCAGATTTTGTCCATTGGTAACAGCACCGGTACTGGTATTTGTGATCTGATCCGTAATTCGATTGTAACGGTAAAGCACATCGTCGCTGGTATCGTTGGGGGTATCGCGTCGATCGATAAACTCCAGAATAACACCGCCATCGGCACCAAACTGGCCACCCAGGTTGCCTAGCAAATTGCCCTGCACCTGAGGAATTTCGACTGTGCTTTGCAATGCATCGTCGAGGTCATTCAGATCGTCCACCTGAATGGCATTTTTATCGCTGCCATTCTCACCGTCATAAGCTATGGGATTCAGACTGGCCAGACTTGGGCCCGGGCCCATACCAAATGAGAACGCATCGACATCATTGTTATTCAGAAAGGTAATCCACGCGCTTTCTTCCGCCGCTTGAATACCGAAATCGAGATGGCCTGGATTGCTGCCCTGGGTCACGATGGGGGAATTCGCCAGCACAGAAGTATTACCATCTGCCGCAGTTGGTTCACCATCGGACAAGAAGTACAAAACGTTTTTCGCATTGGGCAACATATTACCGTTGTTCGCGGAATCAAAGGCGGTTTGTGCAAGTGCCAACGCACCATCGTAGTTGGTCCAGCCCCCTGCTGTTAACGCATCCACATCATCTTTGGCTGTCGATGAACTTTGCCAATAAGGCAGTTCAATATCGGCCGAGGTATCGAAGGTGATAACCGTTACTCTCACATCGCCATTCGCTTCATAGGTATCAATCAATCGATTAATGGCATCCTTCGCCAACGCAAGATTGCTGCCGGCCATACTTCCTGAAATGTCCAGAACAATCATTAGATTGGTTTGTGCGGGAGGCACATCAATCTGGCGAGTGACATCTTCAACCTGAGGAGAGTCATCCTCGACAGAAACAGTGAAGTTACTGTTGGCAACCGGGTTCACGCCATCATCAACTGTGATGCCAAATTGCAGGTCCAGAACATCTTCCTGATCTACACCAGGGTGATCAATAGCGCGCTCAAAGGTCACCGTGTAATCCATGCTGTGGCTGCCAGCGCTGCTGCTTAAACTTCCTAAAACCACCGTGGCAACGTTTACAGGCGTACCTCCATCGTTATAGCTGCCTGTTAATGTTCCACTGCCACTGTCATAACTCCAGGTAACCGCATTGCCGCCCGAGGTAACACCGCTGGGCCCGGTCAACGTAAAGCTGAAGGGATTATTATCGCCAGCATCATCAAAACTGATGCTACCCGTTGCGGTGGCAGAATCGGTAGTGTCACTAGGACTGCCGACGTTATCCGGCAGCCCATCCGGAGCAATACCCTCTTCTGAAACGGTGGCGGCAGTAACTTGCAAATTGTTGGGAGCTTCATCGTTATCGAGAATAGTCCCCAATCCGGTATCAACAATATTGCTGCCATTACTCACCAGTTCTGCGCGCAGGGTAAAGTTTTCATCGGGTTCATCAATGGTATCCGCAACCGTATCGGTGCGAACCTGAATTAACTGATCACCACCAGCCGGCAAGTCAACAATACCGTTCGCAGGCACTGTCAACCAAGGGCCGCTATCACCCAGACGATACTCAAATAGAGTCGCATTAAAATCCGCAGGGCTGTCAGCAGTGCCGGAAATCAGCGAGAGCTCAACCTGGCTATTCGGTGCAGCATCACCAACAACAACGGCAAAGATCGCGTTATCACCTTCATCTACCGTAACATCACCTGTTCCCGTATTGGGCTGACCGACATTAATGGTTGGAGTATTAATATCGTTAATAAAGCCGTTACCCACATCGCTGACATTAGTACCGTTGCTATTCAGATCTGCAGTCAGAGTGAAGTTTTCGGTTGGCTCATCCAAATCATCGGTGAGCGTGTTAGTGCGAACATCTAACGTTTGATTTCCACCATTGGTTAAAGTGATTTGTCCGTTGGCTGGCACGTCGATCCAGGTACTGCTGCCAGCTTCACGATATTGGAATTGGCCGTCGTTGTAGTCCAGTGGGCTTCCAGCAGTACCGTCCGTTAATGTAAGCGTTAGCGTTGAGCCTGCCGCTGCGCTACCAACAACTACACCGAATACAGCATCTACACCTTCATCGACCGTAACATCACCCGTGCCAGTATTTGGCTGGCCAACGTTTACAGTCGGCGTATTCAAATCATTAATAAAACCGTTGCCCACGTCACTAACGTTAGTGCCGTTGCTGTTTAAATCAGCAGTCAATGTGAAGCTTTCGGTTGGCTCATCCAGATCATCGGTGAGCGTGTTAGTGCGAACATCTAACGTTTGATTACCACCGTTGGTTAAAGTGATTTGCCCATTGGCAGGCACATCAATCCAAGTGCTGGTACCGGCTTCGCGGTACTGGAATTGGCCGTCGTTGTAATCTAGCGGACTCCCGGCGGTGCCATCGGTTAGTGTTAAAGTCAAAGTTGAACCCGCTGCCGCGCTACCAACAACCACACCGAATACGGCATCTACGCCTTCATCAACCGTGACATCACCCGTGCCGGTGTTGGGCTGGCCAACGTTTACAGTCGGCGTATTCAAATCATTAATAAAACCGTTGCCGACATCGCTGACGTTAGTGCCGTTGCTATTTAAATCGGCAGTTAGGGTGAAGCTTTCGGTTGGCTCATCCAGATCATCGGTGAGCGTGTTAGTGCGAACATCTAACGTTTGATTACCACCGTTGGTTAAAGTGATTTGCCCATTGGCAGGCACATCGATCCAAGTGCTGGTACCGGCTTCGCGATATTGGAATTGGCCGTCGTTGTAATCCAGTGGGCTTCCGGCGGTGCCATCGGTCAACGTGAGCGTTAAGGTTGAACCCGCAGCGGCACTACCGACCACAACGCCGAATACCGCATCTACGCCTTCATCAACCGTGACATCACCGGTGCCGGTATTTGGCTGACCAACGTTTACGGTTGGGGTATTCAAATCGTTAATAAATCCATTACCGACATCGCTAACGTTAGTGCCGTTGCTGTTTAAATCGGCGGTTAGGGTGAAGCTTTCGGTTGGCTCATCCAAATCATCGGTGAGCGTGTTAGTGCGAACATCTAACGTTTGATTTCCACCGTTGCTTAAGGTGATTTGCCCATTGGCAGGCACATCGATCCAAGTGCTGGTACCGGCTTCGCGATATTGGAATTGGCCGTCGTTGTAATCCAGCGGACTTCCGGCAGTGCCATCGGTTAGCGTTAAAGTCAGAGTTGAACCCGCTGCCGCGCTACCGACCACCACGCCAAACACTGCATCTACGCCTTCATCAACCGTGACATCACCCGTGCCAGTATTTGGCTGACCAACGTTTACGGTTGGGGTATTTAGATCGTTAATAAATCCGTTACCGACATCGCTGACATTAGTACCGTTGCTGTTTAAATCGGCGGTTAATGTGAAGCTTTCGGTTGGTTCATCAAGAGCATCAACCAAGGTGTTGGTTCTTACGTCGAGGGTTTGATCGCCACCATTCGTTAAGGTGATTTGCCCATTGGCAGGCACATCGATCCAAGTGCTGGTACCGGCTTCGCGATATTGGAATTGGCCGTCGTTGTAATCCAGCGGACTTCCGGCGGTGCCATCGGTTAGTGTTAAAGTCAAAGTTGAACCCGCTGCCGCGCTACCAACAACCACACCGAATACCGCATCTACGCCTTCATCAACCGTGACATCACCGGTGCCGGTATTTGGCTGACCAACGTTTACGGTTGGGGTATTCAAATCGTTAATAAATCCATTACCGACATCGCTAACGTTAGTGCCGTTGCTGTTTAAATCGGCGGTTAATGTGAAGCTTTCGGTTGGTTCATCAAGAGCATCAACCAAGGTATTGGTTCGTACATCAAGCGTCTGGTTGCCGCCGTTGGTTAAGGTGATTTGTCCGTTGGCTGGCACGTCGATCCAGGTACTGGTACCGGCTTCGCGGTACTGGAATTGGCCATCGTTGTAATCCAGTGGGCTTCCGGCGCTGCCATCCGTCAACGTGAGCGTTAACGTTGAGCCTGCCGCTGCACTACCGACCACAACACCGAATACCGCATCCACACCTTCATCGACTGTAACGTCGCCTGTACCGGTATTGGGTTGGCCAACATTTACGGTTGGGGTATTCAAATCATTAATAAAACCGTTGCCGACATCGCTGACATTAGTACCGTTGCTGTTTAAATCAGCAGTTAATGTGAAACTCTCGGTTGGCTCATCCAATGCATCGACCAAGGTGTTGGTTCTTACGTCGAGGGTTTGATCGCCACCATTCGTTAAGGTGATTTGCCCATTGGCTGGCACATCGATCCAGGTGCTGGTACCGGCTTCGCGATATTGGAATTGGCCGTCGTTGTAATCCAGTGGGCTTCCGGCGGTGCCATCGGTCAACGTGAGCGTTAAGGTTGAACCCGCAGCGGCACTACCGACCACAACGCCGAATACCGCATCCACGCCTTCATCGACTGTAACGTCGCCTGTACCGGTATTGGGTTGGCCAACGTTTACAGTCGGCGTATTCAAATCATTAATAAAACCGTTGCCGACATCGCTGACGTTAGTGCCGTTGCTGTTTAAATCGGCGGTTAACGTGAAGCTTTCGGTTGACTCATCCAGAGCATCAACCAAGGTGTTGGTTCTTACGTCGAGGGTTTGATTACCGCCGTTGGTTAAAGTGATTTGTCCGTTGGCTGGCACGTCGATCCAGGTGCTTGTGCCGGCTTCGCGGTATTGAAATTGGCCATCGTTGTAATCCAGCGGACTTCCGGCGGTGCCATCGGTTAGCGTCAGGGTGAGTATTGCACCAGTAGCAGCGTTACCAACAACCACACCGAACACAGCATCGATACCCTCATCTACTGTGACGTCACCCGTACCGGTATTGGGCTGCCCTACATTAACAGTTGGGGTATTGGTATCGTTAATAAATCCGTTACCCACATCGCTGACATTGCTACCGGCGCTGTTTAAATCGGCCGTTAACGTAAAGCTTTCGGTTGGCTCGTCCAGTGCATCAACCAAGGTATTGGTTCTTACATCGAGGATTTGATTGCCGCCGTTGCCTAAGGTGATTTGTCCGTTGGCAGGCACATCGATCCAGGTACTTGTACCGGCTTCGCGGTACTGGAATTGACCATCGTTATAATCCAGTGGACTGCCCGCTGTGCCATCGGTTAGCGTCAGGGTGAGTATTGCACCAGCAGCGGCGTTACCAACCACAACACCGAACACGGCATCGACACCCTCATCTACTGTGACGTCACCCGTACCGGTATTGGGCTGCCCCACATTAACAGTTGGGGTATTGGTATCGTTAATAAATCCATTACCCACATCGCTAACGTTGGTGCCGTTGCTGTTTAAATCAGCGTTTAGTGTAAAACGTTCAGTAGGTTCATCCAGATTGTCGGTCAAGGTGTTGGTTCTAACGTCGAGCGTTTGATTACCACCACCGGTTAATGTGATTTGTCCATTGGCAGGCACATCGATCCAGGTGCTAGTACCAGCTTCACGATATTGAAATTGGCCATCGTTGTAATCTAAGGGACTGTTGGCGGTATCATCGGTAAGCGTTAAGGTAAGCACGGAGCCCACCGCGGCATTACCAACCACAACACCGAAAACCGCGTCATCGCCTTCGTCCACAGTGACATCACCCGTGCCCGTATTAGGCTGACCAACATTGACCGTCGGCGTATTGATATCGGTGATAAACCCCTGAGCCGAACCATTGGCAATGGCTCCATTACTGTTGAGTTCGGCAGCGAGACTCAGATTTTCCAAATTTTCATCCAGTGCATCGATAACCGTATTGGTTTGCACGAAGATTGTTTGATTGCCACCAGTTGGTAGATTAATAACCCCACCCGCAGGAACATCTTGCCAGGGATCACTGACCGACAAACGATATTGATACAGGCCGGTGTTGAAATCGACACCTTGCACAGCCGCATCGGCGCCCTGACCATCGTTCAGACTCAAAGTCACAGTGCTATTGGCCGCAGCATTTTGCACCTGGACCTGAAATTCTATATTCACCCCTTCATTAACTGTCTGCCCTGCCACAGCCACATTGGGAACATCACCATCCAGAATGGTGGCTTGGGCAGAATCGTTCACGACATCGCTGCCACTGCTCAAGCTCACGGAGAGATCAAATACTTCGCTGTTTTCATCCAGATTATCAATGACGGTGTCAGTACGCAGCAAAATTAGCGGGCTGCCACCGGAAGGTAAATTAACATCGCCACTGGCTGGCAAACTCTGCCAGCTTGCGCCATTGTCCAAACTGTATTCCAACAGACTGGCATTGTAATCCGCTGGGGCATTGGCAGCGTTTGCACCCGTACCATCCTGCAAACTCAGATTGATAACACTGTTCGCTTCGGCGTTACTGACCTGAATCGAAAAGACCGCGTTATCACCTTCACTCACCGTAATATCATCAACGACGACATTAACCTGATAATTAACCGTTACCTGGGCGCTCGCCGCCAAACCATCATTATCGTTTACAGAATAAGTAATGGGGTTGGGATTGCCGACAAAACCCACTTCAGGGGTAAAAGTTATAGTGCCATTAGGCTGCACTTGCCAAACACCCTGACCGCTGACATCCAGAGTTTTTCCATTACCGGGGGCACCGCTGATGACGACGCTGCTCGCGACCAGAAAGCCATCGGGATCACTGTCGTTACTGAGCACGGAAATGGTTACCGTACTGCCTGGCGTTGCGCTGCTCACCACATCAGAAACCGCAATCGGCGGAACCAGGGGATCGATTACCGTCAGGTTCAGATCTGAATCGACAACATTCAAACTGTCTGTAACGGTATAACTGATTGATGGAACGGTACCGGCAAAACCCGGCAAAGGCACAAAAGTATACGTACCGGAAGCTGCTATGGTAATGGAGCCAATTCCAGAAATGATCGCGGTATCGCCAGGCTGGTATTGTGTGGTATCACCGGGAATTGAAAATGAGGCTACCGAAGCGTCCTCAGGACCGTCAGGATTGCTGCTGTTATCAAGTACATTGCCGGAAATTGTGGCGCCCTGTAAACCGCTTGCGGATTCATCATTGTCCGCGAGTGTATTCGCCGCATCCACATTAATAGTGAGTGTTGCACTTTCCGTGCTGCCATCGGCATCGCTAAGCACATACGTAAAAATGTCTTCACCAAACACACCAGGGTTGGCCGTGTAGGTATAGCTGCCATCCGCCTGTAAAATAAGTGTGCCTTTATCACTGCTGACCGCAACACCGACACCACCGGATGCTGTCGCTTGGTCACCCGCTGCCACAGAAGCCACAAAGCCTGGATCATCAGCGCCCACAACGTCGGCCACACCATCGGTGCTATTACTGTCGCCAGATGGAATATCAATTCCCGTCAACACATTACCGGTAGCCTGTAAGCTCCCATCAATACTGTCGCTTTGGGAATTGGCGATTGGGGAATCATCAATGATTCGAATTTGCAAATTGGCCGACGCATCATCGGCGGCATTGCCATCGTTATCACTGACTGAGACTGAGAAATTTTCCGTTACCGGACCTGCACTGTGATCGACAGCATCGTTTAGTCGATAGTTGTAAGTAATTTCGGTATCGGTAACCGAAGTGATTTCCAAAACACCAAAATTGCCATTCACCGTTGAAGTTTGCAAAACGCCATTGACTGCAACGACAACACCACCAATGGTAACGGTGCCTTCATCATCGCCTTGAAAATAACGGATACTACCGGAAGTTTCTTCACGAGGATCACTGTTATTTCCGCCATCGCCATCGGACAGTTCACCCGTACCATCCGTAAGTGCCGCTTCAAAAACCGCAGTGCCCAATGCTTGAGCCTGCGCATTGCCTTCCGGCGTATCGGGGTTATCGTCGTTATTGGGAACTTGTAAATCCGGCGTTGCATCAATGGCAATGCTCAATGTTGCCGTAGATAAATCATCGTCGTTATCAACGATGGTGTAGGTGAACACATCGGTACCGGTTGCCGTACGATTCGGTGTGTAGGTATAGCTGCCGTCGCTATTTAACACTAAGGTACCGCGATCAGATTCCAGCGTTACACCCACACCGCTGCCATCGTTTAACGGGGTTTGGGTATCACCAAGAGCGACACCCACAACAATAATATCGCCAAAGCCGTTCGGGCCGGAGTCATCCACATTACCATCTAAGGTATTCGCATCACCGCCGCTATCAATACCGGTCACAACATTACCGGTAGCAACACTTAAGCTGCTTACCTCATCATTATCATCCGCCGCTTCTGGCGCGGTATCCGTAATGCCATTTTCCGGGGTTCCATCGGCAAGACCATTGCCAAAGGTACCGGTACCAAAACCTGCGGTGGGAATGGTTTCATCGCCGGTTAATTCAAAACGCACACCCGTGCCAACGGAGCTGCCATTGCCTCCGCCACCCGTGCCTGGACCCGCCGCCGTTGCGGGTAACAATTCTTCAAGATTCAGGCCCTGCGCCAGCCCTTCTTCCAGTTTTGCAAAATCAATTTCTTCGATCGCCTCGGCCACTTGTTGAACGCTATCGTCTTGCAGCAAACGTATCATTGCGGCATCAATTTTCGCGCTCTGCTCATGGCCGAGTGTTAACAAAGAACCGTTTGAAAAACGAATAACAACAGCGGCATCCACACCCGTTTTAATGGTGTCGCCGATTGCAACGAGATCATTATTATTTAAAGTTTGCGAGGATTGTTCACCGGAACGCTGTATTGAAACATCGCCCTTTAAACCGATAACCTGAGCATCTGCAGATACCTCATAGGCCGGTCCGGTAGAGCCTTCCTGTGCAGAAAGAAAGCTTGTGCTCGTGCTGTTGTTTTCCACCATGTCCAAATCCTGTAGTCCAAGGAGCAATATCCATCGCTCAATATTTATCTAGCCAAAGCAATTGCCTGCTCGGCTTTAATAAACCCATGGTCTCTAAGCGGGCTTTGCCCGTAGATCTCGGAATACAGCTGGTGCTTTCAACATTTCACGGTGTTTGATAAAACAGCGCCTCCAATCCATTTAGAAGCTCTCAAACACTTCGAATACATCATTGATAGAAACTACTCGTTATTCTCCACCAATTCCCTTTATTCTTATGTTTTCAGTCTTACGACTTAAGAAACAAATACGAGTATAGGTCGAATCGACCAATACCTTCGCTTTATTTTCTGTGAATCCTCTCACACTATACAGCCCCATTTTGATAACTGCGTCACAATTTCTGTTTGACAGGGTTATCACTGATATGGAAGCCGCGCACGCCTTTATTGCATGTTCTGTCAGCAATAATGCCCACAAGCCAGAGGAGAAAGAAATTTCATTTGCTTACATGACTCAGAAAATCCACGCCAAACAAGGCTTTAGGCGACGTTAATTGACTGGGCTATTTTTGATGGGATATATAAAAATAAGAGAAAGTCACGAAATAGTGTGATTCTGACAGCCTATTTCAACTGACGAATGGTCAACTCGGAACAGAAAACCCCAGAAAAAAGCGTGAGGTAAATTCAGGGCTGCTTGCCCTCAATCAGGCTTTTCTTTTTCAACAGGGCCTCGCACAGAAACTGCATCAGCGCCTTAATCCTTGGGGTTTCGCGCAGGTCAGGGTGAATCAAAACCCATAAATCCGTTAAATGAACTGTCGGCATATCATTGAGACGCACTAAATCTTTACAGGGATCTGCCATGTAACATGCCCCTCGGCTTAAGCCATACGCAGCCAATAACAATTGATGCCGCATCAAAATATCGTCGGAACGTATACCGATTCGAGCATTGGGGTAAGGAGAATCTTTAATCCATTGAGGATTCTGCTCATCCGCATCCCGCCCAATCCATTGATAGTGTTCACTGGCGGTGTTTTTCAAGTAGTCCACATGGCCATAGTAATGTAATTTTACCGAAGCCACCCGGCGTCCCACCAAATACTCCGGGGGTTTATCCGTGCCACGAATAACAATGTCCGCTTCAGCTCGTTCGAGGTTTCGCATTTCGAACGACGAATTGATATTGAGCTGAATTTTCGGATAGCGCATCGAAAATTCTTTTAATTCTTCAATCAATAATGTCTGGGCTATGGGCGGCGGGACCGACAAATTAATAGGCCCGGCCATATCATCGTTCTGTCCACGCTGCTTTCGCTCTACGGATTCACTCAAACTTTCAATTTGCAAAGCCGTATTCACAAACTCAAGCCCAAGCGCGGTCACCTGATAGCCGTCCAGGGTGCGTTCGAATAAATGGCCCAGTTGATGCTGCATCACCACCAGGCGGCGAGAGACCGTGGAGTGATTTACCCCAAGCAAATCAGCGGCACCCCGTAAAGTCTGCGTGCGGTGTAATGCCAGTATTAAGCGATAGTCATCCCAATTTTTCATTGGTGCAATTTTTGCACCAGCCCTACCTAAAGTAAAGCCAAGACAATCCACATAACAGCCTCTATGGTCTAGGCAAACCAACCCATAGAGGACGCAATCACATGCCAGCACTCCCCAAAATCACCCTATCACTGCAAAGTAAATTGAATCTTCTGTTGTCAGCAACACTGATAAACCTGTTCAGCCCTGCTCATGCAGAGAACAGTGAAAAAGCTGCTGAAGCATTGCACATGTCTTTTGCAAAAGGGCAGGTTTTTTCAGTCATCATTCCTGTGGCCAATAATACGCCGGATGGAAAAGCCGCACGCAAACGTTATTTCGATGCGTCTTTTCCACTTGCCAGCCAGCTTGGTCTGAAACGAGAAGGACAAATAAAGATTAAGGGCAGCTCGGCAAAGAACTTCAAACCTAAAGTCATGGCATTTTATTCATGGCCCAACCAGGCCTCGGAAAATCAACTTAGCGCGAGACCGGAGTGGCCTGAGATAAAATCTCTACGCCCAAAAGCCTGGGATGCTTTAAACATTTACAGTAAGGAATTGGAAAAAGATCTCATCCTGAATTTTACACCCGGCAAGCACTACAGCCTGGCGATGGCCTGGGTCAACGAGAAAAACCCAAATGACTACTACCAATATCTAAACAATATTAAACCGGCCGTAAAAGCAGCAGGCGGACGCTTTATCTACAAAATGAATGCACCAGCTTATGAAGCCCACGGCATCCATAAAAAAGCCCCCAACAACAGCCAAAGTGCCGCCCCCAGTCAGCTCACGTTTGTAGAATGGGATAACGAAAACGGACTAAAAGCATTTCGCGCTTCAGAACATTACAAACAAAACGCTCACCTGATTCGATCCGGCACCCATCAATTCCGTTTTTTTAGAATGAGTCTTTAAATCAGACCTGAAAATAACATAAACGAACATGCCAAGGCCTATTTGGAAATCGTTTTTGGCATGTTCGATCGGCATTAGTTAATAGCTGTAAGAAGCATCTGGAAAGGTTTCAGCCCTAACCTCATTGGCAAAGGTTTTCGCAGCATCTTCAATCAAGTTGCGCACAGCGCAATACTCCTTGTTAAATCGCATGGGCGCTTCACTTTGATTTAGGCCGATCAGATCATTAATCACCAGGACCTGGCCACTGCAATCCGTGCCAGCACCGATACCAATGGTGGGAATCGAAAGCGCCTCTGTAATCTCAGCGGCCAGTTCCGCAGGAATGGCTTCCAATACCAGAGCAAACGCACCAGCAGCCTCGACCGCCCTGGCATCCTCGAGCAGCTTTTTTGCGGCAGCTGAACTTTTTCCCTGAACTTTATTTCCGCCCATGGCGTGATAGGACTGTGGCGTTAAGCCAAGATGTGCCATCACCGGAATTCCGGCCTGGCTTATCTTTTCGATACTGGCGCAAACTTCTTCACCACCTTCCAATTTTACTGCCGAGACTTTGGCATCTTTAACCAGGGTAATCGCCGCTTCCAAAGCATCACTGGCGCCTTGCTGATAGGTGCCAAACGGCAAATCGGCCACAACCAACGCTCGCTGCGCTCCCTGCTTGACCATCGCGGCATGGTAACTCATTTGCTCCAGAGTAACGCCGAGTGTGGTCTCACCACCCTGCACAACACAACCCAGCGTGTCGCCCACCAAAAGAATATCTACATGGGGATCAAGCAAGCGCGCCATGGTGTAATCGTAGGCCGTCAGCATGACCAGCTTCTTGCTGTCTTTCATGGCTTGCAAACGGGGTACGGTCATTTTTTCGATAGATTCAGGCATAAGGTTCTCTCACATCTCGGTGGACAAGGTGCGCAGATTGCCCCATGCTTATATCAAAGTAAATTCTATATAATTGTTTGGCTACAAAAGCTTAAGCTTTTATCTAAAAGCCATCGATATTGAGATCGAAATATGACCCTCGATGACTTGAAAGTGTTTGTCGCAGCCTGTGAGCACAAGAACCTGAGCGCGGTCGCCAGGCAGATGCAATGTACCCAACCGGCGGTGAGTCAGCACATCGTTCGCCTCGAAAAAGAGCTGGGGGTTAGCCTGCTGGAACGTCGAGCAAGAGGTGTAGAACCCACCCAGGCAGGCCAATTGTTCTATGAGCATGTCCTTGAGGGATTGGACAGTATTACCCTGGGCGTACGACAGCTTGAACAACTGGTGGCCGGGGAAATGGGCTCCCTCGGCATTACCACTGGTGGTACTACCATCAAACACTTTATGAGTAACACCGTGGTCGCCTTTCGCGAGCGCTACCCGAGCGTCAAGCTCCACTTCCAGTCCGCAAACACTCACCGCCGCTGCATTGAGGCCCTACGCAATGAACAGGTCGATCTCGCCTTTGTTACCATGGGAGAAGCCATCAAAGGCATTGAGCAACGCCCTTTTGTGGAAATGCCCTGGGTCTTGGTTGTCCCCAGGCAGGATAAACTGGCGACCAATAAACGCATCCACGCAAAACAACTCAAAAACATTTCCTATATCGGCCTGAAAGAATCCTCCACCTCACAAAACCAACTCACCCAACAGCTGCAAGACAAAGGGGTTTACTGCCAGGCCATAACCACCGTAGACGATTGGGACACAGCGATTCAATTTGTTGAAATGGGACTCGGCTACGCGATCACTCCAGAGCGCCATGCCGATAACCTGCAAAAACAACACAACGTTGCCTACTTGCCGATTACCGACCTACCTCCCGTCGTATTTGGTTGGGCCTCCCGGCGCTGGAAATCGCTACCGAAAATCGCAGAAGATTTTGTAAACTTGTTTGAGGACGTCAATAGAAAAAAATAGATTTCAAGACGTCAAACTTTCAGTTTGTCACGAGAGTACCACAGGAGCTGTGAGAAGGTTTACGGGTTGGGCTTCGCATAGATACAATGAAATAAATCTCGATCATGTTAAAAAAGACCAATGAATATCGAACCCCTGGCTGATCATAAACACTTGATTCCGGAAATCGCTGAACTACATCAAAGCGAATGGGAACATTTGAATCCCGCCGTTACTATTGAGAAAAGAATCGCCTCAATAAACCGGGCGGCCACACCCCAGGGTATTCCATCGATATTTATTGCGCTGGAAGATTCTGAGTTTTGTGGCTCCGCAGCCTTGGTCCAACAGGATTTGGAGACACACCCGGAACTTTCCCCGTGGTTAGCCGCGGTATATGTAAAAGAAAATTGGCGTAAGCAAGGCATTGCAACATCCCTGGTTCAGCATTGTGAACGCGAAGCCCAGTTGGCGGGTATCAAGAAGCTCTACCTCTATACAGAGTTTGCTACTCAGCTATACGCCAGCCTTGGCTGGAAGGTTTTAGAGCGTCTTACTCATAGGGGAATAGAGATTGATCTGATGTGTAAGGATTTTGGTTCTTAAGGTGTTTCTGTTCCAGAAGCCATTAGTTAAAAACAGGCTTCCGGTTTTCTGCGATTAACTTTACTCGCTTCGACTTGCAGGCTCTTCATCACTGCCACTTACAAACCTCAACTCCTGATTAACCGCATTTTCCATCACAACGGTTGGCGCATCGCCTTCACTGGGAAAATTGATAATGTAATTCATCAATTGATGATCAAGCTGATCTTCCATATGGCTGACGACAGAAGTGTTTGAATACTCTTCCTGCTCATTGATAGAGCTCAGGATTTTCTCGGATATAGTATCGGCATTGTAACTTTCGTCATTTCCATAAATACGAACCTGCCCAATACACATGTTTTCGGTACAGGCGAAATCGTCATACAGAATGGTGGCGTTTTGAATCTCATTGTTCAGGTTTCTGAAGCCCTCTTCCAGTGAGGCTTCATACATCACTGTATTAGGTGAAGACTCGGCATGAAAATCCAACTGAGACACCAGATTGGAAAAACCTTCGGAATCAACGATCACATGTACGGCCGTACGAGCGCGAACCGCTCCGCCACTTTTATCCAAGAGCAAACCTTCAATATCCGCCTGCACATCACGACTTGATATCGCAGGTGACGGCATAGATGGATTGTTATTGGAGCTTTGAGGCTGGGTTTGTGTATTTGATTGAGAAGACGATGTTGAATCTACCGTAAGTTCACCAACGGTACGAGGCGGCCTGACATCTCTTTTGGCAATATCTAAACCTGCTGGCTCGACCAGTGTTGCCACCCCAGCTTTACTTGAGTCGGGCATCATATAGACGTAGTAAGCGGCGGCGCACAGGCCGATAACCAAAACAGAAAACAGGGCAAAGCGATTCATGTCGATAAAGCCTTACTTACATGCCATGTGAGGAACGGGGAAACAAAGCACCCGCTAGAAAGAGAAGCCTGGCGTCTTAATCGTATCTTTTAACTTTCTGACGGTAGTGGTTACCCAACCACCCTCAGAGTCTTTCACGCCATACTTGCCCGTAGGCAGAAGCACGAGAACACAATCGTTCTGGCAACGGTAAACAACCTCATACTCATCACTCAAAGGAGCAACAATCGAACTGGTAGCCACAGCCAGGCTACAGATCAGCGCCAATGCGGCTCCAAGCAAGTATGTTGAGAGTTTCTTTACCACGATAGCTGCTCTTTGAAATAGAGATAGTTAAACAATAGAGTGTAGTTTACATTAAGTCTATGAAATATAGGTAGTTAGAGCCCGAAGCTTATATCAATTTGACCTTATTTGGCACATATTACAACATTTAGATACCTTTCAAACCTAAGCCCACACAATCATCAAATCCCCCTCAGTATCACTTACTTGTTAGAATTCGGATCCTTGTGTTGTAATACCAACCGATTTTACAAGGATTGTAGTATGCGCAGCCTTATCCCATTAAGCACACTTGCCCTCCAAATTGCCCTAATCTCGCTTTCAAACGCACAAGCCCCAGCCAAGGGATTTGGGCTTACTGACTCTGGCTTCACGCAAGCAGAGATTGTCCGCAAATCAACACCACGGTATCCGCGAGCAGAATTGCTGGCCGGAATCGAAGGATGGGTAGTGTTTAGCGTGATCATTGATGAGCAAGGCAATGTGAAAGAACCAATACTGATTGATTCATCTGGAAATCGAAATTTTGAAATGTATGCCAAAATGGCGGCCAGAAAGGTGAAATATACACCTGCTACTCAAAATGGACATTCTATTGCAAGTAGTGACAATGAATTAATTATAAACTTCAAAATTAGGAAAAAGCATCAGAAGGCTTACAAGGGTTTTCTGAGTCGTTATCATGATATCCACCAAAATATTATTAGTGGAGAGCTAGAAGCCGCCTCCTACTCCATCAAAGAATTAGAATCGAAACATACCAGCAACCGTTATGAAATTGCCTGGTTGCACATGTTGAAATCGATTTACTATCAAAAGATTGGGGATACTGGAGAGTATATAAAACAACTTAAAGGCGCTGTCATATATGGAAATCAAGGACTCCCAAAATCAATTTTATCGAATGCTCTCATTAGCTTGTACTACGCACAAGCCAAAAATAATCTGATTGCCGATGCCTTCAAGACAAGCAAACTGATTGACCAGCTTGCTGAAAACAGCACCGAGAAATCAAAGGCGCTTGAGCATAAAGTACAACTAGAGAAAGCCATCTTCAAACACCCTCAATTCTCTATAAGGGGCTCAATTTCAACAAGCGAAGCCCCCTGGATTCACAATCTATACCGAAGAACCATTGGCATAGAGACTTTAAGCGGAAAGCTGGATCGCCTTGAAATACGCTGCTCAAATAAAACTCAAACTATTAATCTAAATAAAGAATTCAGCCTATTTAAACTGCCTTCTGATTGGAAAAATTGTACGGCGTTTATATACGGAGAAAGCTCAAGCGAACTCATACTGTTAGAGCAGCTCTAAGATTCCTACCCACTACAAAACGCCAATGGATTCAGGATGAAAAACCATGCCTAAAAATGAAGGAACAACCCCAATCAAAATGCTGGCCCTTAGGTGGTCATGGCTCTTCGTCATTATTATGTGGCTTCCAATGATTATCTTGGTATTTGGTGGCCTGCCAGGGTTTCTCTATATCCTGCTAATTCTCGCTCTTTCTACCAAGTTTCTTTGGGAGTTATTCAGAAAAGGAAAAATCATCAATGGAAGTGCTTACGTGCTCTCGATTGCCTTAGCAATATGGGTCGGATTTACGCCATATAAACACCCAGGAATTGGAGGTAAAGATGAAAACGGCAAACGTGAAATACACTTTCATCAGCACTGGTTTTGGGAACCGGGTCATATTCACTAGTAGTGATTATTACCGAAACTAAATACATAAGATTTAGATACTGGGTGATATAGAAGCCAGATACCTAGAAATACAGTTTAAAAGACTTCGAAAGTAAACAATTTATTATGGAAGGGAAAATTAGAAAATTTAAAGAAGATCTTTAAAAAAGCAAAAGCCCCGACTAGCGGGGCTTTTGGGGATAAGCTGCAAAAATATTGCAATTATCAATTTGGTGCCGAAGGCGGGACTTGAACCCGCACGAGCGTTAGCTCACCACCCCCTCAAGATGGCGTGTCTACCAATTCCACCACTTCGGCTAAAACGTGATTATTGAGGTGTGTTTTCCTCAACTTTTTCCTCGGCTGCCGCAGCAGCTTCGGTGGCTTGTTCTTGCAAATTCTGTGCAGCGGCTTCGGCGGTTTCGGCCGCTTGATCCATGGCGGCGCTTGCTGCATCGCTGACTTCATTTGCTGCATTGTCAGTAACGGCGCTGGCTTCTTCAGCGACGTCGCCTTGCAGGCTTGGCAAATCAGAATCGGAAAGTTCGTCGCTTGCAGCCGCAGGAATATCAGACTCTGGCTCAACTTGCAGAGTAGGAATGCCTTCATCAACGCTTACGCCGGCGTTTTGCTTGGCTACAATGGCCAGACCAAAACTGGTCACAAAAAAGATAGTCGCCAGGATCGCTGTGGCGCGGGTGAAAAAGTTACCGCCACCGGAACTACCAAATACGGTCTGGGATGCACCACCACCGAAGGAAGCACCAGCTTCGGCACCTTTACCTTGCTGCAGCAGAATCAGGCCGATAATGCCCAGTGCTGTCAGCATGTGTACGATCAGAATAATCTTATCCATATTACGCTCTTGCGTTTCTCGTCTATTAACTTGTTAGCGCACAGCCGCTTTTGCGATGGCTAAAAAGTCGTCTGCCTTTAGTGAGGCTCCGCCTACCAAGGCACCGTCGATATCGGGCTTGGCAAATAATTCAGCGGCATTGTCGGGTTTGACACTGCCGCCATATAAAATCTGTACGCTGTTCGCTACGTCGCCCAGGCGAGAACGAATATAAGCGTGTACTTCTTGCGCCTGCTCCGGGCTGGCGCTTAAGCCGGTACCAATCGCCCAAACGGGCTCGTAGGCGACCACGGTATTGGCCATGGCTTCCAAACCCAGGTGATTAATAACCGTCATCAACTGACGCTCAATCACAGCGAGGGTTTCACCGGCCTCACGTTCGGCCTGGCTTTCGCCGATGCACAATACTGGCACCAGAGATGCCTTTAATGCGGCTGCGCATTTGTTCGCAACCAGCTCATCGCTCTCGGCGTGGTATTGGCGACGCTCAGAATGCCCAAGAATGACATACTGACAACCCAGCTCGCCCAACATCTGTGAGGAAATCTCACCAGTGTAGGCACCTGAGTCATGTTCGCTCATGTCCTGGCCGCCCCAGGCAACATCGCTGCCGTTGAGAACAACCTGACACTGCGGCAAGTAAATTGCCGGTGGGCAAACACCTAAGGAAACTTTGCTGGCATCCCAGTCACGCAAGCCTTTCAGCAATTCGGCATTGGCGGGGATAGACCCGTTCATTTTCCAATTGCCTAGCACCAGGGGTTTTGCCATAGCTGCCTTCTTTGTGTCATTCCACGATCAAAAATTAACTGCTTTTCAGCCGCTTAAACCATGGGTTTTGCCTGCTGCCAAAAGCGGGCGCCAATGGTATATGAGTGACGCTAAACTTGCAAACAAAACAAGGGCTTAATGCGCGTAATACCGGCATCTCGCAAACGCTTTAGCGGTCTGGGCTGCAGCGAGGTCTATGCGACCTCTTTTTCCACCACTTCGGCCAGTTCCTGGGCCAGCTGACCCACCAGCTGACTGTCTTCACCTTCAGCCATAACCCGAATCACCGGCTCGGTACCCGAGGGGCGCAACAATACACGACCACGACCCGCCATAGCCGTTTCAGCAGCAGATATTGCCTTCTGAATATTCTGGTTTTCCGCCAGATCGATTACCTTGTTGCGGCGCACATTGATCATGGTTTGCGGGAGTTTGTTCATGCCGTTTTTCAACTCGTGCAGGCTCTTGCCCTGCTCAACGACGGCCAGCAGCACCTGAAGGGCAGCCACAATGCCATCACCGGTTGTGGTCACATCACTGCATACGATATGACCAGAGGACTCGCCACCCAGCAGCCACTGATTCTGCTTCATGGCTTCGATCACGTAACGGTCGCCCACCTTGGCGCGCACAAACGGCACACCCATATCTTTCAAGGCGAGCTCAAAACCAAAGTTACTCATCAGGGTTCCCACTACGCCATTGCAACCGTGCTCACCACCGGCACGATGGGCAGCAATGATGTACAGTAGCTCGTCGCCGTCGATTACTTCACCATGGCCGTCCACAAACAGCACCCGGTCGCCATCACCATCAAAGGCAATGCCGAGATCAGCTCCGGTTTCGACCACTTTGTCACGCAGCATTTCAGGGTGAGTGGAACCGCAACCACGGTTAATGTTGAGACCATCTGGCTCTACCGCAATGCTGATGACTTTGGCACCCAGCTCTTGGAATACCGCAGGCGCCACGTGATAGGTAGCGCCGTTGGCACAATCCAGAACGATGGTCATGCCCTGTAAGCTGAACCCCCAGGGCACAGTGCCCTTACAGAATTCCACATAGCGGCCGGCGGCGTCAGTAATGCGCATCGCCTTACCAAGCTTACCTTCGGTGGTGTACATGGGCTTATCGATTTCAGCTTCGATGGCCAGTTCAATATCGTCATTAAGCTTGGTGCCCTGGCGACTGAAGAATTTGATGCCGTTGTCGTAATAAGGGTTGTGCGACGCACTGATTACGATGCCTGCAGTGGCTTGAAAAGTTCGGGTTAAATACGCAATGGCTGGCGTCGGCATTGGCCCCAACAAGCCCACATCGATACCGGCGTTAATCAGCCCAGCCTCCAGTGCAGACTCAAACATATAGCCCGAGATACGGGTGTCTTTTCCAATCAGAATCTGATTGCGGCCACCCGAAGCCTTAATGCTCTCTGCCAGGGCCCGGCCTGCGGCCCAGCCCAACTTCAATACAAAGTCGGGCGTGATAGGCTGCTCGCCTACTTTGCCTCGAATACCGTCGGTACCAAAATACTGTCTGCTCATAATCTCCCCCGTCCCGGTCAATTATTTCCCTGGCGCGGCGCCAATCTTGTTTCAATAAATAGTTATCAGCGACTGGCTTCAATCTGCCAGTACAACTCCAGAATGTCGCGACTTTCCGCCACATCGTGAACACGTAAAATGGCGGCCTCTTGTTGCAGAGCCAACATGGCCACCCCCAAGCTACCCGCCAAGCGCTGTTCAACAGGTCTCTGCAATAAACCTTGCAACATCGACTTGCGCGATAAGCCCGCCAACACGGGCAAACCCAGTGCATTTTTCAGGGCGGACATATTACGCAGCAATTCCACATTATGCTCCAGGGTTTTGCCAAAACCAAAACCTGGATCCAATATTATTTGCTCTCGATCAATCCCCGCTGCGACACAACTGTCCACCCGCTCACTCAGAAATGCGGTAACCTCTTCCACCACATTGCTGTATTCGGGTTGATCCTGCATGGTGCCCGGCTGCCCCTGCATATGCATCAGGCACACCGGCAGTTTTAGCTCGGCCGCCATCTCAACGGCGCCTTCACGTTGCAGGGCACGCACATCATTGATCAAACCGGCTCCAACCTCCGCGGCCTCTTTCATCAATGCCGGGCTACTGCTGTCGACCGATATAATGACATCCAACTCTTTCGCAATTCGTTCCACCACAGGGATTACGCGATCCATTTCTTCTTGTGCAGAAACCTTGGCCGCACCCGGGCGAGTGGATTCCCCCCCGACATCAATAATGCTAGCGCCATCAGCTTGCATTTGCGCCGCACGCTTGAGGGCAAGATCAAGATCCAAACGACCTTGCTGGTAGCTGTTGCCACCATCGGAAAAAGAATCAGGAGTGGTATTCAGAATGCCCATGATCCTGGGCTTGCTGAGATCCAACGATTTGCCAGCGCAATCAAGAATTGTAGAAGACATAAATACCAGCGCTCTGGAAAACGGATGTATTGATCATTTTTCAATGGGCAGAAAATAAAAATGGCCGCAGTTAACGAGTAACGGCGGCCAGACTAAGCGCGATGCGCTTAGCTTTCGTTGGCAGGTCCTCCGATAGGACCTGTGGATTTATCCGAATCGGGCTTGTCTTTCTTTTCCGTCTTGATATGACTGTTGAAATCACTGTCGTCCCAATCGCGAGGTGGACGAACCTGGCGGCGGTTCATCAAATCTTCCACCTGCTCGGAATCGATGGTTTCGTATTCGATCAGAGCGTCTTTCATGGATTCCAGAATATCGCGATTTTCTTCAAGAATGCCTTCAGCAACCTTGTAACGATCATCGATAATGCTGCGCACTTCTTCGTCGATCACTTTGGACGTCGCACCGGAATAATTCGGTGAAGACATGCCAGGGTACTGACCTTCATCTTCACCGTAAGCCAATGGACCCAGCTTCTCGGACAAGCCCCACTTCATCACCATACCGCGGGCAATTTTCGTGGCGCGATCAATATCGCTGGACGCACCCGTAGAAACCGCATCGGCACCACCGGTCATCTCTTCTGCAATTCGACCACCGTACAGGGTAGAAATCTGACCCAGCAGGTAACGACGACTGTGGCTGTATTTATCATCTTCCGGCAGGAACTGGGTAACACCCAAAGCACCACCACGAGGAATAATCGTTACCTTGTGCACTGGATCGTGCTCGGGCATCAAGTAACCAACGATGGCATGACCCGCTTCGTGATACGCCGTCATGATCTTGTCGTCTTCGCTCATCACCATGGACTTGCGCTCGGCACCCATCATGATTTTATCGCGCGCTTTTTCAAAATCTTCCATGCTCACGGTGCGCTTGTTGGCACGCGCTGCAAACAATGCCGCTTCGTTCACCAGGTTCATCAAATCGGCACCGGAGAAACCCGGGGTACCACGAGCAATTACGGAGGCTTTTACTGCATCGTCCATCGGCACTTTGCGCATATGAACTTTCAGGATTTGCTCACGGCCGCGAATGTCTGGCAGACCCACATGAACCTGACGGTCAAAACGACCCGGACGCATCAACGCTTTATCCAAAACATCCGCACGGTTGGTAGCAGCCATGACGATAACGCCTTCGTTGCCTTCAAAGCCGTCCATTTCCACCAGCAATTGGTTCAAGGTTTGCTCACGCTCATCGTGACCACCACCGTGACCACCACCACGATGACGACCGACCGCATCGATCTCATCAATAAAGATAATACAGGGGGCCTGTTTCTTAGCCTGGTCGAACATGTCACGTACGCGGCTCGCACCCACACCTACAAACATTTCAACAAAGTCGGAACCGGAAATAGAGAAAAACGGTACCTTGGCTTCACCGGCGATGGCTTTTGCCAACAGCGTTTTACCGGTACCCGGAGGACCGGCCATCAACACACCACGAGGAATCTGGCCACCCAGACGCTGGAACTTCGAAGGGTCGCGCAGGTATTCCACCAGCTCTTGAACTTCTTCTTTGGCTTCATCTACACCCGCTACGTCGGCGAAGGTGGTTTTCACCTGATCTTCACCCAAAAGACGCGCCTTGCTCTTGCCAAAGCTCATTGGACCACCACGTCCACCTGCACCACCTTGCATTTGGCGCATAAAGAACATGAAGATCACGAGAATAATCAGAATAGGGAAACTCGCTACGAGGAGCTGCTGCCAGATACTCGGCTTTTCAGGTAACTTACCTTCAACCTGCACCTTGTGGTTGTACAGATCATCCATCAGTTTGTTGTCAGCAACTTGCGGGCGAACTACCTGAAAGGTAGAACCATCACGGCGCTCACCGTGAATAATCAGGCCGTCAACGACAACCTTCTGAACCTGCCCGGAGCGAACCTCGGCAATAAAGTCAGAATAAACCAGTGGCTTCTGCTTGGTCTGGCCATTGATGTTTTGGAAGACAGCAAATAACACTGCCGCAATGACCAGCCACAATACAAGGTTTTTTGACATATCGTTCAAAGCGATTTCCTCTTGGCGCCAGTGCCATAAAGCTAAGCACGGCTAACTACGTTAAGCCTCTATGAGGTTTGGTGGGCCATTGTAGCCCTATTTCCGTTTATCAGCGCATCTTGTTATCACGCTTTAGCGGTTCTTTACAGTCTCTTCAGACAAAGCTGTGCAAATATCAGACATATCGTCTCAGCACAGCTTTTAACACTAACAACTGCCCCTACTTAGTATGACAGTCATTTCACGGTTTTGGTTTAAACCGCAATAATTTTATCCTTTGAAACCCTTTGCCACGAGATAGACTTCTCGGGAACGGGCTCTTGATGCATCCGGCTTTCGGGTCAATACCTTTTGAAAACTGCTGCGGCTATCAGCCAGCAGCTCATCAAAACCTTCCCCCTGAAATACCTTAGCGACAAATACCCCACCGGGCTTTAATACTTGTCGGGCCATATCCAGGGCCAGCTCCACCAGATACATGGATTTGGGCTGATCAACATCGGCCATACCAGACATATTGGGGGCCATATCCGAGATTACAAGGTCTGCCTGCGCCCCTCCCATGAGATCCATCAACTCATTAAAGACCGATTCCTCGGTAAAATCGCCCTGCACAAAATCTACCCCGGCCATGCCATCCATGGGCAGGATGTCTGAGGCGAAAACCCGACCTTTGCTGTCACCGCTGGCATTGACTCGCTCGGCCGCGACCTGACTCCAGCCCCCGGGGGCTGCGCCAAGGTCTACAACGGTCATTCCCGTGCGAAATAGCTTATCTTTCTGGTCCAACTCAATCAGCTTGTAGCTGGCTCTGGAACGATAACCATCTTGCTGGGATTGCTTTACATATTGATCGTTGAAATGCTCTTGCAACCAACGACCGCTGCTTTTGGAACGGGCCAATGAGAATACCTCGGGTTTTGTCTGTTTGAAGCGGTAAAATTAAAGACATCAGGGCGGTTGGCGGGTAGAATACGCCACCTTTTTACGGCTGTGGTGAATAATTAACCAGGGCTGATGTTTGAATTTACACCCCATGCACCTATGCTCTGCACCAGAGAGCCCCAATGGGCCGCATTAGCGAGCGCGAAGGCAAAGGGAAATACCTAGAGACTATTGTATGACGTTAAGTGCAGATCGCAAAAAACAATATCGAAGTTTAGGCCATAGTCTAAAGCCTGTGGTGACCATCGCCGGGAATGGCCTGAGCGAAAATGTAATGAATGAGCTGGATCGCGCTCTGGAAGACCATGAGCTGATCAAGGTTAAACTGGTGGTCGCCGATCGTGATCTGCGCAAGCAAGTGATCGACGAATTCTGCCAACAGGCTCGCTGCGAGCTTGTGCAGGAAATTGGTAAGGTAGCCCTGGTATATCGCGCAGCCAAGAAGCCTAACGCCAAGCTTTCCAATATCAGCCGCGTGTAAAAGAACGGCTTTCTGCTGATGGGGCCATCTGCCCCTTCGGCTCATCCCTTACTTCCACCTCGTTTATCGTTTTCTTGCCGGGCTTGATTGCCCCCTTTCCCTTTTTCTCAGCCTACTTCCTCGCTGTTATTCTTCCCCGTCCAAGTATTCACCGGATCTATATGGCAGCATCAAATATTAAAATCGCCAAGCGGTTTTCAATATGCGGGATAACCCTTACACTCCTTGAAAACATAATAATGAGCGGCCCAGGAACTGCCCCCTGATTACGCCCGTCATCGGAGTTCACTAGACGGAGGCATGGCCAAACAGCCGCAGTGATGAAGGTATCGATTATGACAAACCCGACTGCGAGCTCAGGTCGCTGGCCCCACTACACGCTGGTCTTATTGAGCATTGTCTATGTGTTCAACTTTATCGACCGGCAGATTCTGGTCATTCTGCAAGAATCCATTAAAGCCGATATGGGGCTGTCTGATTCCCAATTGGGCTTGATGACCGGTTTTACCTTCGCCATTTTCTATGTATCTGCGGGCATTCCTATCGCTCGTTGGGCGGACCGCTCCAATCGCCGCAACATTGTTTCCTGGGCCATCGCCATCTGGAGTGGTATGACGGCCCTGTCCGGGCTCGCGCAAAACTTCTGGCAAATGCTGTTGGCGAGAATCGGTGTGGGCATCGGTGAGGCAGGTGGCAGTCCACCGGCACACTCCATGATTTCGGATATCTACCCGGCCCACCAACGCGGTACCGCATTGGCCTTTTATACGGCTGCGATCTATGTCGGTATTATGGTTGGCTATCTGGTCGGCGGTTGGGTGGATCAGCACTATGGCTGGCGCATTGCCTTCTTTGTGGTGGGTATTCCCGGCTTGTTTGTCGCCCTGTTGGTACGTTACACCATTACCGAACCTCCCAGAGGTCAACACGATAGCGCCCCGGTAGGAGATTCCGTCAGTTTGCGCGAAACTCTGAACACCCTGAAATCCATGCGCTCCTTTGTATTTCTGGCCGTGGGTTCGGGCCTGGCATCGTTTTCCAGTTATGGCTCGGGTAACTTTATGCCCAGCTTTCTGTTTCGCTCACACGGAATGGAACCGGCGGACATTGGTATTCTGCTGGCCTTTGGCGCAGGTATCGGCGGTGGTATCGGCGCCTTTTTCGCAGGTTGGTTGGCGGATCGCATCGGCAAGGACAACAAACGCTGGTACGCCTGGATTGCCTGTGCAGGTCAAATCCTGGCCATCCCTCTGGGGCTGATGGCCCTGTATTCAAACAATATGACTCTGATTGCGATTGGTATTGGTGGCACGACGTTCTTTGGCATTTGGTATCTCGGCCCCGTTCTCGCTATGGCCCAGACATTGGTCAAACCCAATATGCGCGCAATGACCTCGGCCATTTTGTTTTTTATTCTGAACCTGATTGGTTTGGGCGGCGGGCCATTGGTCGCCGGTGTCATGAGTGATTTGCTGGCCAGCACCTATGGTGCTGAATCCTTGCGCTATTCATTAACCGTTATGGCGTTTAGCAGCCTGCTGGCCGCTGCGTGTTTTTGGATGGGCTCAAAGTATCTGGTAGACGATTTAAAAAAGCAGCACAGCTAAATTAACACGCCAATTTAAAACATAAAAAAAGCCGGCAATTGCCGGCTTTTTTTATGTGGCGCGTTGATGCACTGCTTAGATATGCTTCACCGTATCAATTTCAAACTCAACTTCACCACCCGGCGTTTGAACCACAACCTCATCACCTTCAGACTTGCCAACCAAAGCGCGGGCAATGGGTGAATTCACGGAGATCTTGTTGGCCTTCACATCGGATTCATCATCACCAACAATGGTGTAGCTAACCGTTTCATCGGTATCCAGATTGATCAAATCAACAGTGGCACCAAACATCACCTTTCCGGTATGAGGGAGCTTTGTGATATCGATAATTTGGGCATTTGACAGTTTGCCCTCGATATCCTGAATGCGGCCTTCGCAAAAACCCTGCTGCTCGCGGGCAGCATGATATTCGGCATTTTCCTTCAGATCACCGTGCTCACGTGCTTCGGCAATCGCCTGCACAATACGTGGACGGTCAACTTTCTTAAGGTGCTCCAGTTCTTCGCGAAGTGCATCGGCACCAGCCTGGGTCATGGGTACTTTATCTAACATAGCAATTCCATTCGCTCGCCAAATGGGCGAGATTTTTCATCGTTTTTTGTTATTAGCTTTGGCACCCGCGAATCCTTTCGAGACACAGGTGCCAAATCTAGAGCGCAATGCCTACTGAGTCAGGTTGGCAACTCGGGCATGCAATTCCTGTACAGAGCGTACCTTGTGTTCATCGGCAAACTCAAGCGCTACGGCTACCGCTTCCGCCGAAGCCAGAGTAGTAGTGTAGTACACGCCGTGCTGCTCGGCACTGCGGCGGATAGACGATGAGTCTTTAATGGCCTGTTTGCCTTCAGTGGTATTCACCACCATGGCAATCTCATCGTTTTTAATGGCATCGACAATGTGAGGACGACCTTCTTCCACTTTGTTGACCTGCTCAACCGTCAAGCCCGCGTCTTCCAGAACCTTGGCCGTACCACGCGTGGCCACCAGTTCAAAACCCAGCTTTTGCAAATCACGAGCAACCGCAACAACGCCGCCCTTATCGAAATCACGCACACTGACAAAGACCTTGCCTGACGTCGGGATTGCATCACCGGCACCCATCTGGGATTTGCCGTAAGCTTCTGCGAAGGTATCCGCCACGCCCATAACCTCACCGGTAGATTTCATCTCAGGGCCGAGAATCGGGTCAACCGTTGGGAATTTATTGAACGGGAATACTGCTTCTTTCACACTGTAGTAATCCGGCACGATTTCTTCGGTGAAGCCCTGCGCTTCCAGACTCATGCCCGCCTGACAACGCGCTGCCACCTTGGCCAGAGAAGTGCCAATGCACTTGGACACAAACGGTACGGTACGAGAGGCGCGAGGGTTTACCTCGATTACATAAATCTTTCCGTCCTGATAGGCCAACTGAGTATTCATCAAGCCGACAACACCCAGCTCCAGAGCCATTTTCTTCACCTGCTCACGCATGACATCTTGAACATCGGCAGGCAAGTTATACGGCGGCAATGAACAGGCGGAATCACCGGAGTGAACACCACATTGCTCAATGTGTTGCATGATTGCACCAATGACAACTTGCTTGCCATCGCTTACGGCGTCAATATCGACTTCGATGGCAGAGTTGAGGAAGTGATCCAACAGTACCGGCGCATCTTCAGAAACCTGCACCGCTTCACGCATATAAGTACGCAACTCACTTTCGTTGTACACGATTTCCATTGCACGACCACCCAGCACGTAGGACGGACGCACCACCAGTGGATAACCTACATTTTCCGCTTCGCGCACGGCTTCTTCGGCAGAGCGAACAATCGCGTTGGAAGGCTGCAATAAACCAAGGCGTTCAATCATTTGCTGGAAGCGCTCGCGGTCTTCAGCGCGGTCAATCGCTTCCGGCGCTGTACCAATAATCGGCACACCTGCAGACTCCAATGCACGAGCCAGTTTCAATGGCGTTTGACCACCAAACTGTACAATCACACCTTCCGGATTTTCTTTATGGACGATTTCCAATACATCTTCCAGAGTTACCGGCTCAAAGTAGAGACGATCGGAGGTATCGTAATCGGTAGAAACCGTTTCAGGGTTACAGTTCACCATAATGGTTTCGTAACCGTCTTCGCGCATGGCCAATGCCGCGTGCACACAACAGTAATCAAATTCGATGCCCTGACCGATTCGGTTTGGACCACCGCCGAGTACCATGATTTTACGTTTGTCACTTGGCTGGGCTTCACACTCTTCCTCGTAGGTTGAGTACATATAAGCCGTTGAAGTAGAAAATTCTGCAGCGCAGGTATCCACACGTTTATAGACCGGATGCACCCCCAAGCCATGACGATGAGCGCGAACTTTACGCTGACTCACACCCAGCAAATCGGCAAGACGCAAATCGGAGAAACCTTTGCGCTTCAGGCGGAACATCAGGTCGGCATCGATATCGGAAACCGGCATGGATTGCAGCGCCAGCTCAGTATCAATAATGTCTTTAATTTGAACCAGGAACCACGGATCGATAGCAGAGACTTCATACACTTCGTCAACCGACATGCCCGCACGGAATGCATCGCCCACAAACCAAATACGCTCAGCACCTGGCGTCGACAAATCACGACGGATTTTGCTCATGGCATCTTCGGCCTGCAAATCCACCTTGGCTTCGAAGCCGGCAGAGCCCACTTCCAAACCACGCAAGGCTTTTTGCATGGACTCCTGGAACGTGCGGCCAATTGCCATAACCTCACCCACGGATTTCATTTGGGTGGTCAAGCGCGCATCGGCATCGCCAAATTTTTCAAAGGTAAAGCGTGGAATTTTGGTAACCACATAATCAATGGAAGGCTCGAAAGACGCCGGTGTTGCACCACCGGTAATATCGTTTTGCAGCTCATCCAGGGTATAACCCACAGCCAGTTTAGCGGCTACTTTTGCAATCGGGAAACCGGTTGCCTTTGAAGCCAATGCAGAAGAGCGGGATACACGCGGGTTCATTTCAATAACAACCAATCGGCCGTCTTTTGGGTTCACCGCAAACTGTACGTTAGAACCACCGGTTTCCACACCGATTTCACGCAGCACCGCAATCGATGCATTACGCATGATTTGCAATTCTTTGTCGGTCAGGGTTTGCGCCGGAGCAACCGTGATGGAGTCACCGGTGTGCACACCCATTGGATCGAAGTTTTCAATGGAGCAAATGATAATGCAGTTATCATTTTTATCGCGCACCACTTCCATCTCGTACTCTTTCCAACCGAGCAGAGATTCATCGATCAGTAATTCATTGGTTGGAGAAAGGTCCAAACCGCGAGCACAGATTTCTTCAAATTCTTCCCAGTTGTACGCGATACCGCCACCGGAGCCGCCCATGGTAAACGATGGGCGAATGATCACCGGAAAACCAAACATGTCCGGTACTTTTTTCGCCTCATCCATGGAGTGAACAATTTCAGCGCGCGCACATTCCAGACCAATTTTTTTCATGGCCTTGTCGAACAGATCGCGATCTTCAGCTTTGTGAATCGCTTCCTGTTTGGCGCCGATCAGTTCAACGCCGAATTTTTCCAGAACGCCATTGTCATGCAATGCCAATGCACAGTTCAGTGCGGTTTGGCCACCCATGGTCGGCAGTACCGCATCGGGGCGTTCTTTTTCAATAATTTTAGCAACGGTTTCCCAGGTGATCGGTTCAATATACGTTGCATCGGCCATGGCCGGATCGGTCATGATGGTGGCCGGATTAGAGTTCACCAGAATAACGCGGTAACCCTCTTCGCGCAGGGCCTTACACGCCTGGGCGCCAGAGTAGTCAAATTCGCAGGCCTGTCCGATAACGATGGGGCCGGCACCAATAATCAGAATACTTTCAATGTCGGTTCTTTTTGGCATGTCTATCTCCCCTTAACGGGCGGCCTCCATCAATTCAATAAAGTGGTCGAACAAAGGCGCCGCGTCGTGCGGGCCGGGGCTGGCTTCCGGGTGTCCCTGGAAACTGAAGGCAGGCTTATCGGTACGATGAATGCCCTGTAAGGTGCCATCAAACAGCGATTTGTGAGTCGCTCGTAAGTTTTCAGGCAAGCTGTCTTCGTCTACCGCAAAACCGTGGTTCTGGCTGGTGATCAATACCGTTTGATCATCGAGGTTTTGTACCGGGTGGTTACCACCGTGGTGACCGTGGCCCATTTTCACCGTCTTGGCACCAGACGCGAGAGCCAGAAGCTGGTGACCCAGACAAATACCAAAAACAGGAGTTTCGGTCTTTAACAGTTCCTGGATAGCTTCGATGGCGTAGTCGCAAGGTTCCGGATCGCCCGGGCCGTTGGACAGGAAAACACCGTCCGGATTCATGGCCAATACCTCAGAGGCCGGCGTTTTTGCCGGCACGACCGTCAGGTCACAACCACGATCTGCCAGCATGCGCAGGATGTTGCGCTTCACACCGTAGTCGTAGGCAACCACCTTAAAGCGCTTTTCGGTTTGCTCAACATGACCCTTGCCCAACTGCCAGCTGCCCTCGGTCCAGGGGTAAGCTTCATCAGCGGTCACTTCTTTGGCCAGATCCAGGCCTTTCAGGCCGGAGAAATCTTTCGCAGCGGCCAGTGCGGCCTCTTCGTTCAGCTCACCCGCCATGATGCAACCTTTCAAAGAGCCCTTGTCGCGCAACAGGCGAGTCAGTCGACGGGTATCGATATCGGCAATGCCGAGGATATTGTGCTTTTGCAGATAGCTATCCAGATCTTCTTCTTTGCGAAAGTTGGACGCTAACAACGGCAGGTCGCGAATCACCAAACCAGTGGCCCAGATTTTGTCGCACTCTTCATCTTCCCGGGTCACGCCGACACTGCCGATGTGGGGGTAAGTCAAAGTCACGATTTGCTTGGCGTAGGAAGGGTCAGTCAGAATTTCCTGGTAGCCCGTGATAGCGGTGTTAAACACCACTTCACCAACTGCCTGACCATCAGCGCCAATGGCACTGCCGCGAAAAGTACTGCCATCTTCCAGAACAAGAATGGCGGGCCGGGAATTATTGCGCAATAAAGGGCTCATTAAACAGGCAGCCTCCAGTAGGGGGTAATCACATAGCTAAGCAATAAACCAAGACCGCAGAGTTCGTTTCTCGCCAAACGCTAGTCCGAGGGCTAGCGCTGCACGCCTGGGCGCACAGTGAGTGGTCTATGCCACTATCATGACGGGAAGTGTGGAATTTGCTTGGCGCAAGTTGCAAAAAAGCGAGATGAAACAGAAAGTCTCATCTCGCTTTTTCTTAAAATTCGCCATCGCTGCTTCCAGCGGGTTAAGGGCCAATGGCCTATTGCAATCTAACTGCGCATTCTACGGCAAAGCCCCCCTATTTGTCCATCCCATTTAGCGGCTAATGGCGGGCTTTTTAGATTTTAAACTGACCCAACGTGGACTTCATGGTCGCTGCCATATCCGCCAGCTCCAGAATGCTCGCAGAGATGGCTGCCGAACCGGAAGACGCCTGACGGGAAACCACCGCAATATTTTCCATATTGCGTTCGATTTCGTTGTTGGCAGCACCCTGCTCTTCAGTTGCGCTGGCGATCTGATCCGTTTTGGCGCGAATGGATGCAACACCATCAGTAATGGCAACAAGCGATTCACTGGCTGCCTCAGAATGCTTCACAGCTTCTGCAGCTTGCTTCCGGCCTTGCTCCATACGCTGCACCGCTTCGCGGGCACCACCCTGGAGTCGCTCAATCATATCCTGAATCTCTTCCGTGGAAGACTGAGTACGGGAAGCCAGCGTACGAACCTCGTCAGCAACAACCGCGAAGCCACGGCCCTGCTCGCCGGCTCGAGCCGCCTCAATGGCAGCATTCAAGGCCAGCAGATTGGTCTGCTCCGCAATGCCGCGAATTACATCCAATACAGTACCAATGTCTTCTGTGCCCTGGCGAAGCTGATCAATCACCTCGGCCGCACCGTGGATATCCTGAGCCAGTCGCTCAATCTGGGATTTGGTATTGCCCACAACTTCACGACCACTGCAGGATTCCTGATCCGCTGAATGAGCATTTTCAGCCGCATCGGTCACATTGCGAGCGACCTCATCTACAACCGACGACATCTCGCGTACCGCTTCAACCACTTGGTTAATGTCGGTTTGCTGCCCTGCAACACCTTTCTCCGTTTCCTGTGCCAATTGCGACACCTCCACAGCATGGCGATCCAGCTCCATAGCGTTGTTGGAGAAGCCGGAAATGGTCCCATGCAAACGCTCGATAAAGGTGTTGAAGTTAGAACACAGGGTGCCAATTTCATCACGGCCATCGTCGGGCAAACGTAAAGTCAAATCGCCGTTACCTTCAGCCATATCGCGCAGGGCATCCGATACGCCGATCACAGGTCGTACAATCGCTCGGGAAATAAACAGGGAAACCACGGCGGCCAGCACGGAGATAAACAGCACCGAAAGGCCGGCACTCTGGACAGCTTCGTCTTTCGCCATCGACACTTCATCGCGACTCACCGCAATGTAGATGTAACCAAGCTTCTCTCCGTCTGCATTAATCGGGCTGGACATTCGGAATTCATGAACCGTATCGTGATCGACAAATGAGGAATTCAATGTACTCGGGGCGCCACTCGGAATCGACGTGGCCTTGGTACCCTTGCCCTTTTCAAACCAGGCGAAAGGCATACCGTCACCCCCATAGATGACAGAGGAGTTAATGCGGTCACTCTTACTCAGGTTTGACAGGATGTCCCGGGTTGTCGCCTTGTCATCAAACGCCAAAGCCCCCGCAGTACTCCCCCCCACAACCATTTCAATTGTCTCGGCAAATCGTTCTAATTCTTCCTCGATATGGGCAACCTGAGTCACCACAGACACAGCACTGACGATAATTACTGCCGCCATGCTGGTTAGGGTCACCCCCAGAAGCACCTTCCATTTTAGAGATAAACTTTTCATTCTAGACTCCGTCATTAAGCCCCGGCCCACCTGCTTCCCCACAAGTGTCACCTATTACGTCTTAAGCGATTACTTACTTACCACAAGCCAGCCCAATCTGCTTGTCACGACAAACGTTATGGGTACAAGTATTAATATCTACAGGCTTAACAAAAACTTTAGAGGCATTTGGAGATTCTGCCGAGAAACCGCCCAATGGTTCATTGGGGAACAGGAGACAATCAGGCACCCCAATCACTAAATCTTGTGCTTATCTTTTGGGTGTGGGGCTCGGATAATGATAAAGTGCTACCTACGAGACGCACTCTAATACTAAAAACAAATTCTTTTGGCCGACATTCCCATGAAGTTATACCAAGTTGTAAGCGCATTACTTCTTCTTATATTAGGTTCTGTTGCGAAAGCTCAGGTTGTTATTAACTCCGCGACGATTTCGAGCCCGGTTATTGCCGGCGAGCCTGTTACTCTCACAGTGATTACCGAAAATTTGGGCAGCATCGGATTTAACGACATCGAGCTTGTCCACCTGAGCGGCCCCAGTGTCCCTGATTGGCAGACAAGTGATCCTAGCTGCTCTTTTGTGCCAGGAGAACCTGGCCCTGGTGGCCAAATTGTTGGAGGTGGTTTTGATTGTGGCGCCGCTCCTATTGAGGATGAACCTTCAGGATTGCGCAAACCCAATAAAAGAAACCCCACTAATGGCACCTTCAGCTCTCATCAGGCATCAGTGCCTGGTGGCAGCGCAAACCAATCCCAGTTTACCTTTAGTTTTGTCCCCGTCGAGGGCACCTATCAAATGGCAGTAAACTCTTTGGACTGTGGTGGACCATTACCTTGTAGCGTTGTTCTAAACTTCACTGCTGTCACCATCGATCCCGAGATTAATGCCACCCTGCAAACCTCGGTCAATGAAAACGATGGCCAGGCCACCTTGCGCTTCTCGCTGACCGAACCTGGCAATGAAGATATTTTCCTTGAAGTCAGCACCCGAAACGGCACCGCCATCGCCGGGGAAGATTTCCAGCAGGTTAATGAAACCGTTACCTGGATTGCCGGAGATGCCAGCGAAAAAACCGTCATCATTCCTATTCTGGATGACAACCGTTTTGAAGGTAATGAGAGCTTTAGCGTGGAGCTGGCTCAGGTTAACGCCAGCGTCCCGGTGAACGCGCCTCTGAGTTTTGACATCACCATTGCCGAGGATGACCCCGAGCCACCCGGCGTAATCAAATGGACCCAGACCGATTTTCAACTCAATGAAAACAGTGGCACGGTTACCCTGACCGCTGATCGCCTGGAAGGCGGTAACGGAGATATCAGCGTGAGCTACCAAGCCGTTTCTGACACCGCCACGGCCGGCGAAGATTTTGAAGCTGCCCAGGGAACTCTGGAATGGTTGAGCGGTGATCGCGAGCCCAAAACCGTTTCCATCACTATTATCAAAGACCTGCTGCAGGAAGAGACTGAACAATTCCGGGTAGAACTGAGCCAACCATTAGGTGGCGCTACGATTGCTGATCCAAGCGCTGTCACTCTGACAATCGGTGACATTCGCGACCCGCAAGCGCCCGATGTTGACGCCGGTGCAGACATCGAAGTAACGGATTTCGATGGTGATGGCGAAGTGGAAGTCAATCTCGACGCGTCGAACACTACATCATTGAACAGCGAAATCAGTAAAGTCGAGTGGATCTTCGAAGGCGAAGTGGTTGCAACCGGCATCAAAACGACAGCAGTTCTGCCCGTCGGCGAAAACCAGCTAACCGTTCGAGTGACTAATAACGCCGGCTTGGTGTCTGAGAAACTGCTCAACGTACTGGTGAAAGAGCAACGCAGCGAACCGACCGATACGCTTGCCAGCACTCCCGGCATTGACAGCAACGAACGCAGTCTCGCTGAAACACTGGATAGCTTGTGTCCGCGCTTGGCCGAAGCGGATCAACTGACTCCCCTGACCGGAGGCCAACGCAATCTTTTGACCCGATGTAATGGTTTGCTCGACCCTGATCTCAGTGACGAAGATCAAGCCGCAGCACTCCAGGCAATCGCCGGTGAAGAAGTGGCCGCGCTGTTGTCCGCCGCAACCGACTTTGCCAGTGTACAGCAGAGCAATATTCGCACCCGCCTGACCAAATTGCGCCGCGGTGGTCGCGGTATCGATTTAAGCGGCTTGAATATTCAAACCGACAGCGGAACCTTAAACGGAAAACTCATTGCCAGCGTCTTTGGCGACAAACTCGGCGGTGCCGCCAGTGCTGATGAAGACACCTATCTGCTGGAAAGTTCTCGATGGGGCGTTTTCCTGAACGGTAACATCCTGTATGGAGACAAAGATAAAACCGACAACCAAAACGGTTATGACCTGGATGTCAAAGGTCTAACTTTTGGTATGGATTATCGCATCACCGACAACACCGTTGCCGGTCTGGCCATAGGCTTTGCAGATACCGATCTCGATTACAAACAAAATGGCGGCACCATGGATGCCGAAAGCCAGTTTATTACGGCTTATGGCTCTTACTACGACGATAAGAACTATTATATCGACGTGAGTATTACCCGTGGTAACAGCGACTACGACATGCTGCGTCGGATTAACTATCAGGATATGTTTGGCGAGGTTAATACCGAGGCAAATTCCAGCACCAGCGGTCGCCAATTGCTGGCCACTTTCGATGCCGGTTATGACTTTATCAAAGGCTCCTGGATTATCGGCCCGAACCTTGGCGTTTCCTATAACAAAACCCATATTGATCAGTTCAGCGAGCGCGGTAACAGCGGCCTTGAACTGGCCTTTGGCCGACAGGAAGCCAGTGTTCATAGCGCCAGTGTGGGCTGGCACAGTTCCTACACCATGCTCAGAGACTGGGGCGTTTTGACGGCACAGTTCAATGGTAACTACTACCGTGATTTCAAAAATAAAGACGATGAAATCTCGGTTGCATTTGTGCATGATCCGTTTTCAAACAGCAGCAACCCGCTGGTGCCGATTATTGTTCGCACCGACGAAATTGATAAAAGCTATATGAGTTTCAATCTGGGATTAGCCGCACAATTCCAGCACGGTTTATCCGGCTTTATTGATTACCGTTACCTTGCAGGCGCCAGCAACATCAGTTCGGCTGAATTCAGTTTTGGCATGCGCTACGAGTTGAAGTTTTAAATACTTCAGTAAGCGTAACGTTAATCCTTTCACAAAGCCGCCCAATGGGCGGCTTTTTATTGCCCAAGGAAAAAGCCTGTTTTACACTGCCGGCCTGTGTTTTCAGGTTTTTCATTATGAGTCATAGCCTATTATCGAACTACACATTAAGCCCCGCGCTGACCAACCCCTTGCTCTGGCCTCTGCTGGAAAGTATTGGCCAGGAAAAGAGAGTTATCGCGGGCACACAATTGTTCGCCGCCAATAGCGAGCCTCAGTACTGTTATGTCATTCTGGAAGGTTTGTTGCGACAATATTATCCCAGTGCCCAAGGCAGGGAGCGCAATAAAAACTTTTTCAGGGAAGGTCAACTCGCCGGCTCTCTGAGTGCCTGGCTGACACAAAGCAGCTGCCCATATGAGCTGCAGGCCTTGGAAGACAGCACACTCTGGGAGATGCCCATCAATCAGTTGCGCAAACTGCAAAACGAAAAAAGTATTCAGGACATGCTGGACAAAACCACTCGTGAACTATTTCTACGCAATGAACAACGTGAAGCCGTCCTGCTGACAAAATCGGGAGAAGAACGTTATCAGTGGCTGCTGAGTAACGAATCCTGGATTGCTGAACGCTTACCCCAATATCATATCGCCAGTTATCTGGGGATGGATGCAGTAAGTCTTTCGCGCCTTAAAGCCAAACTGAAAACCACAAACTAAGGCGCACTTTAATTCTTGGTTTTCAGCTCTTCTTTTCACATCATAAAATCATTTAACGCTTTAGGTTCAATTCCCGAGCCAGTTTATCTACCGCGACTTCCAGCTCATCAGATAGCGCCTGCTCAAACTTCAGGGCCATCTCACCGCTGTCGAGAATACAAACTTCAAACGTGGGTAATTTCTCTGCCAGATCACCCAACAATTCTTTGATGGTTCTTTCAGTTGCCGCTGCGCGTAAGCTGGGCTTATGCACTTTACCCACAGCAGTCACCGGCAAAGCGTCAAGAATTTCAATAAACTTCGGGCAAGCGGGCCGCTCCGCGATAGTGTCCATCGCGTAACTCATTAACTCCTGTTCTGAGACAGAATGACCATCGTACAGTTGCACATACGCGACCGGTAATTCACCGGCATAGGCATCCGGGCGCCCCACCGCTGCGGCAAGCGATACCGCAGGATGTTGTTCCAGGCAATTTTCAATCAAGGCCGGATCAATATTATGGCCACTACGAATGATCAAATCTTTGGCTCGACCGGTAATGAACAAATAACCATCTTTATCGATATGGCCAAGATCACCTGTGTGTAGCCATCCGTCTTGCAGAGGATTGTCATCCCGCCCCAAATACCCCGAAAACACCACATCACCACGAACCAGCAATTCACCGCTGTCGCCAGCGCTTTCCGCGCCGTTAATTCGCAAGTCAATCAGGTCACTGACATAGCCCGCGCTGCCGGGCACTGTTGGTTTTTGTATATTGGGCATTGCAATGGCGCCTGCGCACTCGGTCATGCCGTAAATTTGATACAACTCCAGACCTAAAACAGATTTCACATCGTGGCACAGCGCTGCAGGAACGGGAGAGCCCCCTGAAATCAAATATTTTAAAGAAGAAACATCCGCATCGACGGGCACATTCACCATAGATGCCACCGAGGTGGGAATTCCACCACTGACCGTCACCTTATACCTTTCCACCATTCGCCAATGGGCTTGTACAACATTTGGGTCACGGAAGCCTGCAATGGTCGGTAAAACAATTTCAATGCCCGCACACAAACAGGAAAGGCCGTTAATCATTGAACCGGCGACATGAAACAGCGGTAAGCCACTCATTACCACATCACCGGTTTCAAGATTCATACTCTCATGATGCAGGGCCACACAAGCGAGTTGGTTACGCTGGGCATTCTGAGCCAACTTTGGAGTTCCGGTTGTGCCGCCCGTGTGAAAATAAGACGCCATATCATCCAAACCAGGCAACTCATCCTCTGCCAAGGCATCTGCTGAGTAACCTCCCAACAGCTGTTCAAAAAGCTCGTAGGATTCAGCGGGAAAAAATACCGGAAGCAAGGTTACGGGTTTCGATAAACGTTTGGCAACGGCTTCAGCTTTCTGCCAAATATCACTGACCGGATTCGGCCCCAACGCCATCAACACATCCGTACCTGCCGCCTCCATCAACTGAACCAGAGCATCTTCGTTTAACAGTGGATTCAATGGGTTCGCAACGCCCGCTGTTTCCGCCCCCCACATAATCGCATGGGCCTGCGGGATATTCGGCAACAAAAAGGAACACACGGGGCGATCACTCTGACTGCGGTCGCGCAACAGTCTCGACACGCGACGAATATTGTCCAATAGCTCCCCATAGCTCCAGGACAGGTCCTGAAAATCGTCATTGAGATCGATGACTAAACGCAGCGCAACAGCTTCTGGCCGCTTTTCAGCAACCGCGTTCAGATAATGGTAGATAGAGGGATGGGAATAGCTAATGGACATAAATCACCGCGTTTTTCTTGTTGTATTTGTGTTAGCGTTTGTTGATATAAAATCATCTTGCACTAGATACAGCATTCTGACGCAGTTAAAGATTGTCCCGCAATAGCATTTGTTAAGGGCGGGAGCCAAATACAGCCCCCGCTTTGAAAGAAGGTGATTATTTCAGACCAAGCACATCGCGCATATCGTAAAAACCGGCTGGCTGACCAGCCATCCAGGCTGCCGCTCGAACGGCTCCGCGAGCAAAAGCCATACGACTGGATGCCTTGTGGGTGATTTCAATGCGCTCTCCGTCCGCCATAAACATCACCGTGTGATCGCCAACCACATCACCACCACGAACGGTTGCAAAACCAATAGTGTCTCGATCACGAGCGCCCGTCTGCCCTTCGCGACCATACACAGCCACTTTGTCGAGATCCCGATTCAGACTGTCTGCCACCGCTTCACCCATTGCCAAAGCGGTCCCCGAAGGAGCATCCACTTTATGACGATGGTGGGCTTCGTAAATTTCCACATCGTATTCGTCGCCCAAAATCTTAGCGGCCTGTTCAAGCAACTTCAGACAAACATTCACACCCGTGCTGTAATTCGCCGCGATACACAGCGCCATTTGGTTTTGCATCGCTTGCAACTGAGCTTTTTGTTCGTTATCAAAACCGGTTGTCCCCACAACCAAGGCCTTGCCATGCTCAGAACACTGGCGAGCATTCTCCAAAGTTGCCACCGGAGCAGTAAAGTCGATCACCGCATCAACCTGCTCAATCACCTTACCCAGATCATCGACAATAATGACGCCGTTTTTCCCCAGGCCTGCAAGCTCTCCGGCATCGCTACCAATCAAACTGCTACTGGGATGTTCTACCGCCGCGACAAGTTCGGCATTGGCACTCTGACTGATGGCTTCAATCAACATGCGCCCCATGCGCCCGACGGCTCCGGTAACGGCAATTTTTGCACTCATAATGATTCCTGCTATGGCTATCAAGTATTTATTAAAGACTGGGGATTATATCGCAATGCCTAGCGATGACCAGCCAAAGCCACCCGCATAAGGCCGCCATCTTAGGGCTGGATAACGGGCACAAAAAAGCCCGGTCGGGCCGGGCTTTCAGTCAAAATCGGATCCAGGCTTAGTTGAAGAAATTCTTCATGCCTTCAAACCAGGAACTCTGGCGCGGTGAGTTGGTGTCGCCTGTCATACTGGCTTGTAACTCACGCAGCAGCTCTTTTTGTTTGCTGGACAGATTCACTGGCGTTTCCAGAACCACTCGACACAACAAATCACCAGCTGAACCACCACGTACCGGAACCACGCCTTTGCCACGCAAGCGGAACAGCTTGCCGGTTTGTGTTTCTGCCGGTACTTTTAGCTTCACGCGCCCATCCAAGGTCGGTACTTCCAGTTCGCCACCCAATGCCGCATCGACAATGCTAATTGGGACTTCGCAGTAAAGGTTTTTACCTTCGCGCTGGAAGATTTCATGTTCTTTCACCGAAACCTGCACATAAAGGTCACCCGGAGGGCCACCGGCCTCACCGGCTTCACCTTCACCGGTCAGGCGAATGCGATCACCGGTATCAACACCTGCAGGTACTTTTACCGACAGGGTCTTGGTTTCTTCTACACGGCCCTGACCACCGCAATCGCGGCAGGGATCAGAAATGATCTGGCCCTTACCATGACAGTTCGGACAGGTTTGCTGCACGGAGAAAAAGCCTTGGGTCATGCGTACCTGACCCATGCCACCACAGGTGCCACAGGTGGTTGGCTTACTGCCTTCTTTTGCACCAGAACCGTCACAGGTTCCACAATGCACCAGAGTTGGTACTTTAATTTTTACTGACGTTCCCTGAACGGCTTTCTCAAGATCCAACTCCAGGGTGTAACGCAAATCTGCACCGCGAGCTGGCCCACCGCGGCCACGGCCACCACCACCGGCGCCGCCAAAAATATCACCAAAGACATCGCCAAAGATATCACTGAAATTACCGAAGCCCTGGCCGCCGCCCATACCGCCCTGGCTTGGGTCAACACCGGCATGACCGTACTGATCATAAGCTGCGCGCTTTTGTGCATCGGATAAAATTTCATAGGCCTCACTGGCCTCTTTGAATTTATCTTCAGCCGCTTTGTCGTCCGGGTTTCGGTCGGGATGATATTTCATCGCCACACGGCGATAAGCTTTTTTCAGATCTTTTTCTGAAACACCTCGATCAACACCGAGCACTTCATAATAATCACGTTTGGACATAGTGACTCTTCAGCTAATTGCTTGTTTGCTATTTCTTTTGGTCAACTCAACACTGATTCAATGCATCAGATGTTCGACTAATCTCTCTGTCTTATTGCGCTCTCGTTTAAAGCGCCAAGACGAAAACGGGAGGCCAAGCCGTACAGCCGCCTCCCGTTGTCAGCGAAGGGCTAAGGATTACTTATTGTCATCCTTAACTTCTTCGAACTCAGCTTCAACAACGCCGTCGTCTTCAGGCTGAGCCTGCTGCTGAGCACCGGCATCCGCACCAGCAGCTTCCGCTTGAGCCGCTTGTTCGGCGTACAACTTCTGAGCCAGAGAACTGGAAGCTTCGGTCAACTTGTTGGTTGCAGCTTCCATGGCTTCCTTGTCGTCACCTTTAACAGCTTCTTCGGCTTCCGCAAGCGCAGCTTCGATGGCCGCCTTCTCTTCATCAGTGGCCTTGTCGCCAGCTTCTTCAACAGTTTTCTTGGTTGCATGAATCAAACCTTCCAAAGTGTTGCGTGTTGTTACCAACTCTTCGAACTGTTTGTCCGCTTCAGCATTCGCTTCAGCGTCGTTAACCATTTGATCGATTTCTTCATCGCTCAAACCGGAAGAAGCTTTAATAACAATCGACTGTTCTTTACCGGTGGCTTTGTCTTTGGCGCCAACGTTCAAAATACCGTTCGCATCAATATCAAAAGTCACTTCAATTTGTGGCATACCGCGCTGAGCCGGAGGAATGTCCGCCAGATCGAAACGGCCCAGAGACTTGTTCTGGGAAGCCTGTTTACGCTCGCCCTGTACCACGTGAATGGTTACCGCTGTCTGGTTATCTTCCGCCGTGGAGAATACCTGAGACTTCTTGGTCGGGATGGTGGTGTTTTTATCAATCAACGGGGTCGCAACACCGCCCATGGTTTCAATACCCAGAGTCAGTGGAGTAACGTCCAGCAACAATACGTCTTTAACATCACCGGCCAGTACCGCACCTTGAATCGCCGCGCCCATGGCAACCGCTTCATCAGGGTTAACGTCTTTACGAGGCTCTTTACCAAAGAACTCAGCCACTTTTTCCTGAACCAGTGGCATACGGGTTTGGCCGCCCACCAGGATCACATCGTCAATCTCGCCAACAGACAGATCGGCATCTTCCAAAGCGGTTTTCACTGGCTTCAAAGAGTTAACCACCAGATCTTCAACCAGAGATTCCAGCTTGGCGCGGGTCATTTTCACAACCAAGTGCTTGGGACCCGTCGCATCAGCGGTGATGTAAGGCAGGTTCACTTCAGTTTGCTGGGAAGAAGACAATTCGATCTTGGCTTTTTCAGCCGCTTCTTTTAAACGTTGCAGAGCCAATGGGTCGTTGTGCAGATCGATGCCGTTTTCTTTCTTGAACTCATCGGCCAAGTACTCGATCAAACGCAGGTCGAAATCTTCACCACCCAGGAAGGTGTCACCGTTGGTGGCCAGTACTTCGAACTGGTGCTCGCCATCAACATCGGCAATTTCAATAATAGAGATATCGAACGTACCGCCACCCAGGTCGTATACCGCGATGGTGCGATCACCCTGAGCTTTGTCCATGCCATAAGCCAGTGCCGCTGCGGTTGGCTCGTTGATAATGCGCTTAACGTCCAGACCTGCAATTTTACCGGCGTCTTTGGTCGCCTGACGCTGGGAATCGTTAAAGTAAGCCGGTACGGTAACGACCGCTTCGGTTACTGTTTCGCCCAGATAGTCTTCGGCGGTTTTCTTCATCTTCTTCAGAACTTCAGCAGAAATCTGTGGCGGCGCTTTCGCATCACCTTTTGCTTCTACCCAGGCATCACCGTTATCGGCCGCTACAATTTTGTAAGGCACCATGGAGATGTCTTTCTGAACCACGTCGTCTTTGAACTTACGACCAATCAAACGCTTAACCGCAAACAAGGTGTTTTGCGGGTTAGTCACAGACTGGCGCTTGGCGCTCTGGCCAACCAGCACTTCACCGTCGTCGGTAAAGGCCACAATAGAAGGTGTGGTGCGATCGCCTTCGGCGTTCTCGATCACCTTAGGTTTATCGCCTTCCAGAACGGATACACACGAGTTGGTGGTACCCAAGTCAATTCCGATAATTTTTCCCATGGAATTTCTCCAATTTCACTGGCGGCCACGCCGCCTTGATCAATACAAATGTTTGTTACGTTAGAGCCCTGTGGCTCTGCTTCATTGGCCTTGCTTGCTATATGGGATCAGATTTCCCCAGTTCAAGGCCTTGTCTCTATCTTTGAGTAACTTTTCGTCAGCCCAAATAAGGATTAAGGCGCCTTGGCAACCACAACCATGGCAGGGCGAACCAAACGACCATGCAAGGTATAGCCCTTCTGGAAAACGTCCATTACTGTGTTGGGCTCGACATCCGGGTTCGGTACCATGGTCATAGCCTGGTGATACTCAGGATCAAAGGGCTCACCGGCCGGGTCGATCGCTTCAACATTGTGACGTTTCAGGCCATCCTGCATGGATTTCAGGGTCAACTCGATACCTTCACGAGCCGCCTTCAAGCCCTCATCCTCGGCATCCATGGAAGCCAGTGCGCGCTCAAGGTTATCGATCACAGTCAGCATATCGCCAACAAATTTCTCCAAACCGAATTTATGGGCCTTTTCAACGTCCTGCTCGGCGCGGCGACGCACATTGTGCATTTCGGCCTGGGTACGCAGTTCCTGATCTTTCAGCTTGCCAATCTGGTTTTGCAGCTCTTCGATCTGCATCACCAATTCAGCCGGATTGACATCCTCAACACGCTCTTCAGAGGCATCGACCTCTTCAGTAGGCTCTACGGCATCATGGGCATCAGTTGAAGCGTCGGCTTCCACATTAGGGTTTTGCTCTTCTGAGGACACAGCTATCTCCATCTATAAAAGGCGGTTATGGGGGATCGACATGACAATGCACCCTGGCCATAACCAATGATTTCTATCTGACAGCATATATGGGGACATTTTCGTCGGCTTCAACAGTACAAAGCGGTCGGAAACAGCACTTTCGCTCAGTATTTATTGATCAAATATTGGCAGCCAGCCAAAACTACTGTATAAACACACAGTAAAGATTCTGGACAGCCGAGATTCTAGTGAGGAGGAGCGGGATATGCTCACCCAGCTCAGTATTAACAACATTACTCTGGTAGACAGCCTTGATCTGGAACTCGACCAGGGCCTGACGGCGATCACCGGCGAAACCGGTGCTGGTAAATCCATTCTTCTCAATGCTTTGGGACTGGCCATCGGCGAGCGTGCCGATGCGGATAAAGTCCGCAAAGGTGCCAGCAAAGCGGATGTCTACGCCAACTTTGATATCAGCCAGTTGCCCGCAGCCCAGAAATGGCTCCAGCGCCATGAACTCGACAGCGGCTCGAGTGAAGGCGCTCTTGATGAGGAATGCCTTCTGCGCCGCGTTCTATCCGCCGAGGGTCGCAGCCGAGCCTATATCAATGGCAACCCTGTCACCTTGCAACAGCTCAAGGGGCTGGGTGAACTGTTAATCGACATTCACGGCCAGCATGAACACCAATCTCTGCTTAAAAAAGAACACCACCGTCGGCTGCTGGACAATTTTGGCTCCCTAAAACCCTTACTGGAAAAACTGAAGCAGGCCTTTAAAGACTACCGCCTGTCTCAGCAACGCTTTATCGAACGGCGAGACAATGCCGAAGAGATCAGCGCCCGTCATCAGTTGCTCAGTTATCAGGTATCGGAATTGGATGAACTTGATTTGAATGAGGACGAGCTGGAAAAGCTGGAACAGGAACAGCAACAATTGGCGAATGCCGAAGACACTTTGCATAAATGCCAGCAAGTCGCCAACCTGTGCGAAGGCGAAAGTGAATTCAGTCTGCGCCAGGGCTTAAATCAATGTTTGCAATTGCTCTCTGAGATCAACGGCAAGAGCACATCATTGAGCGAAGCTGAAAATATGCTGGGCCAGGCCCTGATACAACTGGAAGAAGCCAACGGGGAAATTCAACGTCATGTAGACGGCTTCGAGGCCGACCCCGAGCGCTTGCACGAACTGGAAAACCGTTTGAGCCGCATTTATGACATTGCCCGCAAACATCGCATCGACCCATCTGAACTCAGTGAACTCCACCAACAGCTGAGCGAAGAACTGGCCTCTCTGGGCAACGTCGATGAAGACCTGGATCAACTGCAACAACAATCCGAGGCAGCACTGAAACACTACAAGGAACTGGCGGCGAAGCTTCGTCAAAAACGTCAGGCAGCTGCCAAGAAACTGCAAGCCCAGGTCAATAAGCAACTTGAAAACCTGGCCATGTCCAATGCCTTCTTTGAGATAGCGTTAAGACCAATCGATGAACCGAGCAGCAAAGGCAGCGAGGAAATCGAATTTCTGATTGCCACCAATCCCGGCCAGGATCCCAAACCTCTGGGTAAAATTGCTTCCGGTGGCGAGCTGTCGCGCATCAGCCTGGCCATTCAGGTGGTCACAGCCCAAACCAGTGCAGCGGCCACGTTGGTATTTGATGAAGTGGATGTGGGTATCGGCGGAGCGACCGCCAATGTTGTTGGTCAAATGCTGCGTCAACTTGGAGAGCGCTGCCAGGTATTGTGTGTTACTCACCTTCCCCAAGTGGCCAGCAAAGCCCATCAACATCTGCAAGTCAGCAAGACCACCGATAAAGCAGGCGCTGCATCTTCTTTGTCCAAGCTCGAAGACGATGAGCGCATTTCGGAAATTGCTCGTATGCTCGGCGGCGAAGCCAGCAGTGAACAGGCGGTAGCCCATGCCAAGGAAATGCTCTCAACCGTACACTGAGCCGCAAATACACCGACATTAAAAAACCCGGCCTTGGCCGGGTTTTTTAATGTCGCGCTACAACGATTTTTTACTCTTCGTTGGCAGGCGCTTCGTCACGCAACTGTTCGTACTGGTTCGGATCCAGATACATCAGTTTTACACCCAAAGCCAATTTGCGGTCACGCTCTTTGATGGGCTCAATCGCCATAACCATCACATTGTAACGGCCGTCCTGGTCTTCAGTCACACCCGGCAAATGCAGCAAAGCACTGCCTGTGCTTTCTTCGGTCAGAATATTCAAATCGCCTTTGGCATCCAGAGTCTGCCCAATCAAACTGATAGTGGCACGAACTGAAGCTTCAAAAGACGGGAAGTTAAACGGACCACGGAATTCGCTGTAGTCCAATCTGATCTTCATTGGTAGATCCAGCTTTTCTTCAACACCGGTATCTTTATGGGTAACAGTCAGAGTCAGTACACCGACATTCAGGCCCTTACCAGATTTCAGATCTTTCAAGGCCATCTTGGCTTTATCTTTCGCCTGTACCACAAAAGTTTGGTACAAAATGCGGCAGGCCAAATCACTGACCTGAACCAGATTCAATTGAAAGTTACGGGCCGGGGCCGCTGTTTTTTGTTCTTCTGCCATAAAAAATATCTACTCTTTATTACCACTTGGGCCCACGCCGGAGAGCTGCTTCATCGTAAATCTGTATATGCCGCCCTACAAACTAAAATGGGGCTCAATATGCCCCATTTTGATCAACCCCAACGGTCGATTACTCTTTTGGTTTTACGTAAAGCACCAGGCTGTGACCAACAATCTCGTAACCATGCTCTTCAGCGATGGCATCCTGAAGACGTTCAATTTCTTCGTTATGGAACTCTATCACTCGTCCAGTGTCCGTACAAACCATGTGGTCATGATGATCACCACGAGCCAACTCAAACACTGAATGACCGCCATCAAAATTATGACGAACCACCAAGCCTGCGCCCTCAAACTGAGTGAGAACCCGATACACCGTTGCCAAACCAACGTCTTCACCGGCTTCCATCAGCGACTTATAAACGTCTTCAGCGCTCATGTGGTGCTGTTCCGAGGATTCAAGAATTTGCAGGATCTTAACCCGAGGCAAGGTTACCTTAAGTCCAGCCTTACGTAATTCCTGGTTTTCAACAGCCATTTTTCCCCCAAGAGTCTTCTCAGTATTGAATAAGTTCAGGTATTATCTCCTATTAGTCTAACGAAGTGGAAGCCCTTCATGCAAAAAGCCGTAAAGCTCAGTATCGCCGCCGCCTGTCTCCTCATGATCAGCGCCTGTTCCTACCTGAAATTCCCCGGGGTATACACTCTGGACATCCAACAGGGGAATATCATTACTCAAGACATGGTTGATCAGCTGAAGCCTGGCATGACCAAGCGTCAGGTTCGTTTTGTTCTGGGCACCCCCTTGATTACCGACACCTTCACCCCGGACCGCTGGGACTATTACTACAGCCTGAAAGACGCTAACGGTAAACTCACGAAAGAGCGACTCACCGTGTTTTTTGATGAGGAAGATAAACTGGCACGCTTTAGCGGTGACTTCCGCGCTGAAAACGGCGACAGCTAATCACCCAAGCTCGACAGTGGTACCAGGCGGTATTGACCAACCGTACCTGAAAATAGCATTGGGAATTAATTGCATTCAAAAAAAGAGCCGCGCTGCAAAAGCAACGCGGCTCTTTTTGTATCTCTGAAATCCTCACCAAGCTGGCGTTTGAATTACTCTGCGCCCTCTCCCGCTGCCTTCGCAGCCCGACGACGACGAACCTCTTTCGGGTCGGCAATCAGGGGACGATAGATCTCTACTCTGTCCCCTTCTTTAAGCAGGTGCTCATGAGCCTTTAGCAAACCTTTGGTGCCGAGACTCTGGCCAAAAATACCCATCTTCGCGGTATCCGGATCGATCTCTGGAAAGATCTGGCAAATCCCGGATTTTTTCACAGCTTGCAAAGCTGTCGTGCCCGGCTCAACCAACAGAGAAACTATTTTTTGTTTGTCCGGTAAAGCGTAAGCAACTTCCACAGCAATGGTTTCGATATCACTCATGTTAATGACTCATAATTTTGATTTCGTGGTGACAATAAAATTCAGTTTTCAATCCGATTACGATCAACTATAACGTGCTTGGACCGTAAACATTCTCAGCCCGCTGGCAAAGCGATGCCACCTGTTGATTGGCGACCTTTTCAAACAATTTTCCCGCCGCCAATTGCAAAACAGCATTATCAAATGCAAAACGCAAGCTCAGCTCCACTTTACAGGCAGAGTCAGTCAGCGCCTTAAAACGCCACTGGCCTGAAAATTCCGAGAACGGCCCTTCGACCAACTCCATCGTCATGCAGCTGGGTTCAATCAAAGTATTACGCGTGGTGAATTCCTGCTTGATTCCCGCTTGGGACAAACGCAAAGTTGCCACCACATAATCGTCACCGCGCTCCAACACTTCGGAAGCAACGCAACCCGCCATGAACTGAGGATAGGATTCAATATCCCCCACCAGCTCGAACATTTGCTCCTGGGAATAAGCCACCAGGGCACTGCGCTCAATTTCAGTGGCCATCTATACGTCCATCACATTCAACTTTTCAAACCTGACAATATTCACAACAACCAGTTTTGCAACATCGGCATAATGAAAATTGCATAGATCAATAACGGGGCGCCGTATTTTAACAGCAGAAGCCAGGCTTGAAAGCGCCATTTGGATTCCTGCTGAAATGCTTCGCGAGCCTTCTCGACGGGCAATAACCATCCAACAATCACCGCCATCGTTAAACCCACAATCGGCATCAAAACATTGGCAGTGAGGTAGTCTAGCAGCTCGGAGAAATTCAAACCGTCCAACAGATCCACTTGTTGCCACTGGTTAAAGGACATCACCACACCCAGCCCCAATGTCCAGCAAACCGTTCCGGTAAAAATCGCCCCCTGATAACGCGGCCAACCGCGATCCTGCATGTGAGCAACCAAAGGTTCCATTAAGGGAACAATTGAACTCAGAGCCACCGCAACCACAGCGATGTAAAACCAGTTGGCCAGAGAAAAGCCGCCGGGCATCGAGCCGAAGACCGCAGGCAAAGAAACAAAGAGTGATTCAGGCCCCGCAGCCGGTGCCTGCTCGGGAATCGACATCAACAGAGGTAATGCAACCAATCCCGCCAGCACCGCCATCAATAAATCCAGTACACTGATTCGCAATACCAGCCGCCCCATCTGACTGCCCTTTGGCAGATAGCCGCTGTACGTCATGATAACGCCCAGGCCGACTCCCAGCGTCAGAAAGCCGTGCCCCAGTGCGAGCAAAACAGAAGTCCAGGTAAAATCTTCAGGACGAAAAACAAACATCCATTCCAGAGCGTGGCTAAAATCGTCCAGTGAGGAGAGCTGGTATACCAGAGCCAACATAATAATAAACATCGCCGGCACCAGAATTTTTAACACCCAGGCGAGAACCCGAATACCGGCCGCAACCAGAGCTACCGCTGCCAGCATCATAACGCTGTGCCAGCCCAGCATGGTGGTTTGATCCAGCAGAAAGCGATCAAAATCCGCACGACTGCTGGCAAAGCTGATCCCCTCAAAGCGATGTTCCAACGCCATGCTTAAAAATTCCAGGCCCCAACCACCCATCACACTGTAGATGGGTAAAATCAGCAAACTTGCGGCAATCACCAGGTACCCAATCAAGCGCCACCAACTGGAAATGCCTGCCAGCTGGGCAACCGACGCCACCGCAATTACGGGATTTCCGCGCCCCAAACGACCGATCAATAATTCGGCAAGCATGATGGGAACCGCCAGAATAATTACGCACAGCAAATACACCAACAGAAACAGACCCCCGCCATGCTCACCCACTAAATAGGGGAAGCGCCATAAATTGATCAGGCTGACGGCAGCACCGGTTGCTCCCCACACAAATGGCCAATAGCCTAACCAGCGCTGCTCATTGGCATCGCTTTGCGGTTCAGGTGGGGAAGAAACTGTGCTTTCAAGGGTTTCGCTCATGGGAGGGATGCTACCATAATCACTGTGCCATTCCTGCTTCAATTGCTCCTTCATTACCTTTCTTATGGCCTCTTGGGGCACTCTTTCCGGGAAGAGTTAATAGGCCTTGGAGAGTAAACAACAGTACCCGTTATCCGATCCCGACTGGGCTTTCCAGAGACTTGCCTTTATAATCCGCCGCCATGGCAAAGAAGCAAAAAAAATCCAATCCCAATACCATCGCCCAGAATAAACGCGCCCGTTTTGATTATCACATCAGTGATACCATCGAGGCCGGTCTGGAGCTTATGGGTTGGGAAGTAAAAAGTCTGCGCGAAGGCAAAGGCCAACTGACTGACAGCTACGTGTTTTTTAAGAACGGCGAAGCTTTCCTGTTGAACGCCCAGATCCAACCCCTGATCAGTGCATCCACTCATTTCGTCACTGAACCTACTCGTTCCCGTCGCCTGCTCCTGCATCGTAAAGAGATTACTCGACTGCGCCAGGCCGCCGAGCAACAAGGTTATACCGTGATTGCATTGTCCCTGTACTGGAAAAACCATTTGGTGAAATGCCAGATTGGTTTGGGTAAGGGTAAGCAGCAACATGACAAGCGTGAAACGGAAAAACAACGCGATTGGAACCGCCAAAAGCAACGTTTGATGCAGTCACAGTAACTTGGCTTTATCAATATTGCCAATTTTCGGCTTATCGGCCAATTTCTCGCATCATTCGCCAAATTACGGCAAAATCGGCTCTGTAACCGAGTCAGATTTGCCGTACAGACCATACCGGATCGCGGCAGCGTCTACCCAACTAGAATAATGAGACGTAGATTATGAGCAGCCCCAGGGGACAATTTTCTTCAAAAACTGGTTTTATTATGGCCGCAGCAGGTTCTGCTGTGGGTCTTGGCAATATCTGGGGCTTTCCAACCCAGACCGCCAGCAATGGTGGAGCCGCCTTCGTATTAGCCTATTTGGTACTGGCCTTCTGTCTGGCCTACCCGGCACTGATGGCCGAGCTGACGCTCGGCAGGCACTCACGCTCCAACACCGTTGACGGCCTGGCGTCTGTTGCCAGCAGCCCCCTGACAAAATTCTTCGGTCGCTTTACCGGTTGGTACGGCATTGTGGTCGCGAGCTTGATCCTGAGCTTCTACACCATTATCGCTGGCTGGATGGTTGCCTACCTGATCGCACCTGCAGCAGAGATGATGAGTCTGGATGCTGCGCATCATTGGCTTACCGAACAAAGCAATGGCCGCAATCTGATCTTTGGTGGGCTCTTCGCCGGTTTGACGATGGCCATCATTGCCAGCGGTGTAGAATCCGGTATCGAGCGCTGGTCAACTCGACTGATGCCAGCATTGATCGTTCTGCTGCTATTGCTGATCATTTATGTATTGACCCAGGAAGGCGCTGCCGAGGGCCTCAAGCTTTATCTGCTGCCGGACCTGAGCCAACTGACCAATCCGGATTTGATTGTCAGCGCGATGGGGCAGGCCTTTTTCTCCCTATCCCTGGGCGTAGGCACCATGATGATTTACGGCTCTTACTTGAGTAAAGACGACAGCCTGCCAAGACTGGGCGCCATCGTCACCACCGTAGATGTGGGTATTGCCTTTACTGCCGGCTTGCTGATTATTCCCGCCATGTTTGTCGCCCAGCATCACGGCGCGACGATTTACAGCGAAAGTGGTGATCTGCTGGCCGGCCCCGATTTGATATTTCAGGTTTTGCCAGTGCTGTTTGAATCCATGGGCGCCGCTGGTCCCTGGGTTGCAATCGCCTTCTTCGGCTTAATGACGATCGCCTCACTGACCTCATCCATTTCCATGTTGGAAGTGCCTGTTGCACGTGCTGTGGAAACCAGTCAAGCCTCTCGTCCAGTTGTTACGCTAATTATTGGTGGCATTATTTTCGCCATCAGTGCTGTAATCATTTTGAATTTTGGCAGCCTGTTTGGCCTGGTGGTCGACTTTACCACCAAATACAGCCAACCCATTCTGGGCATCCTACTGTGTATCTTCGCCGGCTGGATTATGCATCGCGATCGTTTGCTCTCTGAGCTTAAAGAAGGTCACGAAGATATTGAAGACAGCCTGTTTTGGAAAATATGGCCCGTCTACGTGCGCTTTTTCTGCCCAGCCCTGATCGTGCTTAGCTTTTACAAAAGTCTGTAAACCCGATACACCATGGAGCTGATCGACAGTCACTGTCACCTGGACTTTCCCGAGTTCAGTAATGTCGATCAGCTCTGGCAGAAATGCCGCCAGCAACACATCAAGCACATTATTATTCCCGCTACCGAAGCCCAATACTGGCCACGTATTCAAGCACTCTGTGAGCAACACCCGGGCTGTTTTTGGTCGGCGGGCCTGCACCCCTGGTGGGTCAACGCACAAACCTTCTCGGAACTTCAGGATTCCCTGAGCCAGGCCCTGAACGATCCCAACTGCGTCGCGATAGGTGAATGCGGACTGGACGGCGGCAAAGGCATCACCGAACTGCACAAGCAAGCCTTAAGCTGGCAACTCGAACAAGCCCGCGATCTCAACAAGCCTGTCATACTGCACGCGCACAAAGCCCATCAGGAATTGCTGTCCCTACTCAAAAAGTTTCAACCCCTTCATGGTGTCGTCCATGGCTTTCATGGCAGCATTGAGCTTGCCCAAAGCTATATTAGCCTCGGCTTTTTGATCGGCATTGGCGGCGGTATCACCTACCCTCGCGCCCAGAAAACCCGGCGCACGGTCAGCCAACTTGCGCTCGAACACATCGTTCTGGAAACCGACGCGCCGTCGATGCCACTCTATGGCCAGCAGGGAAAAGCTAATAGTCCCCTTGCCCTGGCCGATATCAATCAATGTCTGGCAGACATCCGATCAGAATCCCCGGAAAAGATTGCCAACATCACCAGCGCCAACAGCCGTCGCCTATTTGGATTGGATCTGTGCGACAATCGCGCTTGAAATCAATCAGCAGACCAGCCCCAAGCCTCGTTTAGACAGCGTTATGACTTCAAATACCTTCGATGCCGCTCAATTTAAAGCTCAATTTCCCGCACTGAAGAATCAGGCGGTACATTACCTGGATAATGCAGCTACCACTCAAAAGCCGTCCGTCGTTATTGAGGCCATCCGTCACTACTATCAAAACGGAGTTGGTAACGCCCACCGGGGCAGTCACCGCTACAGCCGCGACGCAACCAAGGTCATTGAGAGCTGTCGTCAGAGCACTGCGGACTTTATCAATGCCGAACACTCCGACAATATTGTTTTTACCCAAAGCTGTACGGCGGCACTTAATACCCTCGCGAAAGGCATTGGCGAACAACTGCAAGCGGGAGACGAAATTATTTTGTCCCTGCTGGAACACCACGCCAATCTGCTGCCCTGGCAAGAAGTCGCGAAAAACAAAGGCCTTGTTCTAAAGTTTCTTCCCCTGCACAACGGCGAGCTGGACATTGACCAACTGAAAACCCTGATTACCGACAACACGCGCGTTGTCAGTCTGAGCGCCTGTTCAAACACATTGGGCTGCGCGCCGGATTTACATCAGGCCCGCCAGATCATTCCGGAATCCTGTGTGTTTGTTGTCGACGCAGCCCAACACATCGCACACAACACGGTTGACGTCCAACAGATTGGCTGTGACTTCCTGTGTTTTTCAGCGCACAAAATGTATGGCCCCGAAGGTTTGGGGGTGCTCTATGGCAAACGCTCAAAACTTAATAAGTTGACGCCCCTATTAACAGGTGGCGGCATGATCCAACAGGTCGGCCTCGAAGAGAGCAGTTATCTGGAAGCGCCCCACCGTTTTGAAGCTGGCAGTCCGGCCACAGCAGCCATTGCCGGATTTCAAGCGGCATTGGATTTCTTTGGACAGTGGCCACTGGAACACATCAAACACCACAAACAAACCCTGTGTCATCATGCCCATCAGGGCTTAAAGCAGCTCAACGAAATCCAACTCTTTAGTGATCCGCATAATCCTGCTGGCATCGTTTGTTTCAGCTTGCAGGAACAAGAATTAAATATTGAGCTTGCGGATTTTCTCGATCGACACGGTATCTCGGTAAGGCAAGGCCACCACTGCACTCAGCCTTTACTGCAGAGCATGAATCAAAGCAGTTTATTGCGTGCCTCAATTGCACCCTACAATACCCGGGAAGACATGGATGCCCTACTGCGTGCCTGTGAAGCTTTTTTGCAGAACCAGAAACACATCAAGCAGACACCTTCCGACGCTCCGGCCAAAAAAGAACTCAACGCCCAACGGGCCAAAGTCATCAGTGGGAAAATGAGTTGGCAGCAACGACAAAAGCAACTCATTCTCTGGGGCAAGGAAATTACGATCAAAGCTGATATTCGTAAAGAACGCTATATGATTCCGGGTTGCGAATCAGCTTTGTGGTTGCACGCCAAACGTCGAAATGGTTTCTGGAATTTCCGTCACGATAGTGACGCTCGATTGATTCGCGGAGTGTCCGCCCTGATTTTAAGCTGGGTAGAGGGGTGCCGCAGTGAAGAAATCAAAGCCTTCGATTTCAACAAAGCGATAGAAGAACTGCAACTGGAAAACTATCTCAGTCCGTCACGCAGCAATGGCATTCACAGCCTGATTAATCATCTGCGCAACTTACCCTGAACTCGACTGACAAGCTTTATGCGTCGTCCCCCGGCGCCCGTTCCAGATAGCGTTCAATGGCCCGATTCGCCGCCAGCATGGCGAACACTGACGTTACCATCGTGATTGAGCCAAAGCCGCCGCTGCAATCCAGTCCCTGGCCGGCATCCTGTTTCGGCTTTTGTTCGGTCACACCACCATTGCCATCCGGATACTTCATTTGCTCAGGGGAATACACAGCTTCCACCGAAAACACGCGCTTGGGGTTGCGCGGGAAACCAAATTGCTGACGCAGGATTTTTCGGGTACGCGCCAATAAGGGATCTTTAATGGTCTTGCTCAAATCGCCACTCACTACTCGCGCCGGGTCAATCTTACCGCCCGCACTGCCAAGTGTAATCACCTGCTGTTTTTGGGCGCGGCAATGGGCGATCAAAGCGGATTTCACTTTCGCCGAATCAATCGCATCAATGACTACATCCATATCCGGATGGATGTGCTCGGCGATATTCTCAACATCCAGAAAATCATCAATGCAGTGCACACGCACCTCAGGATTAATATCCCTCAGGCGCTGCGCCATCAAGTCGATTTTACTTTGGCCTACGGTACTTTGAAGAGCGTGTAACTGGCGGTTGATATTGCTGATGCAGATATCATCCATATCCAGCAAACTGATTTCTCCCACACCACTGCGTGCGAGGGCTTCTGCCAACCAGCTGCCTACCCCACCAATGCCAATCACCAGCATATGGGCACGACTGAGATTCAGCAGCCCCTGCTCACCGTATAAGCGGGCAATTCCGGAAAAACGTTGGCGATAGGATTCGCTGAGCATAGCTGTATGAACTCACCTCAAAATGAAAAGCGGCGCAAGTGTACAGAAATAGCCCAACAAGCTCTACGTTTAAAGCCACAGCGGCGTCAAATTGATGACTAGGCAAAATGTTATCCAGTTCACAAAGTATGAGAAAAGGTAGACCAGTTATCGTTTTGAAGTTCTACTTCAAAAGAACTAGAAACTGTAGATTTACATTTAATATCAACGTCTTATAGCCACAATCAATTGCTCATTGTAGAGTGTTTGAAACTTGACGCTTTCTGGGAGATAGGGGAAGCTACAAGGGAATTTTGACGCCAGACTCAACAAAAATAAGCCCACAAGATGTGAACCAAAAGGCTTATATAACAACAGGGTTTGGAGGCGCTTGCTAACTGCGGAATAAACGCACAGTTAAAACCTTCTACTGAAATACTTATGGTTGAGGGCTTAGCGAAAGACTCGCTGAGAAAATACTGGAAAAACTGAAGAAAATAAGACAGAGCAAGCAATATGAAACCCGATGGGAAGCGGGTACAACTAGCCAACGAAATGAAGACTATGCGACTTAATTACATCAAGCTACCTCAATTAGGGACTTCCGTGGTTCTTCTGGCGGCTTCAGGCAAACGCATCGAGTTGCACATTAAGCCAGTCGAAGAGGGTTTGTACTCGCTGATTGCCCTGGGCGGCATCAGTAATGAACAGCCCCACAAAGTGAAAAGCCAGGGCCCCTATCATCGTTCCCAGCAAGCGCTGGGTGCTGCCAATGCGATTATCAATGCGCTGACCAGCCGTGGCTATTGTATTTCTGAAACCGTGGCTCAATGGCAAATTCCAGCCCAACGCCAGCTTCGCAAGATTCGTGACAAGCGTCGCCAACACGCCGTAAATTACACCTTCGAGCCCGTATAACAACGGGCTCGAAATCAAACGCCTGCTTCTTCCTGATCATTCTCCGCCGATTCGGGCAAACCTCTCGCCAGCGCCGCTGCCAGCAACAACAACACAGCAGAAACCGCCAAACAGGCCGCCAAACCGAAACTGGCGTATACCCAGCCAGACAATATCGTTCCCAGCAAGCGCCCCAAGGCATTGGACATATAGTAAAAGCCAACGTCCAGGGATGCGCCATCGGCACGCGCATAAGCCACCACCAAATAACTGTGGTAGGCAGAATTGATTGCAAAAATACCAGCAAAGGCCAACAGACCTGATAGCAACAAAGCCTGGGACAGCAACAGGTTTTGCTGGCCGTTCAACCACAGCGACGCCGCAATAAGCCCAGTCAAGACAGAAAGCAAAGCGGCCCAAAACCAGAGACTGCTTGCGGCTTTTTTCTGACGCACCATCTGCGGAGCAAACCCCTGAACCAATCCATAAACCACAATCCAGCAGGCTAAAAAGGCCCCGACTGACGCATGTGACCAAGCAAAAAACTGCGCCAGCGATACCGGCAGCGCGACCACAAACCAGACGTCACGGGCCGCAAATAAAAACAAACGTGCCGCCGATAGCTGATTCAGAGCCGCACTGTTTGAGAACAACTCCTTGAATTTGGCTTTGTATTGGCTTTTCCCCAAACGCTTGTCGAGCAGCACCAAGCTGGCCACCAAGGCAATGCCCAGCAAGGCCATCATGAGTAGCAAGGCTTCCTGAAAACCCCAGAACTGAAACAGTAAAGAGCCAACAAAAAAGCCCAAACCTTTTAAGCTGTTCTTTGAACCCGTAAGACGTGCAACCCAAGTGAATAATTGATCTTTCGCCACCAGGTTTTTAATCGCACTTTTTGCGCTCATTTTATTGAGGTCTTTGGCGATACCGGAACCGGCCTGCGCGATCATAACCCACACAACCGTCAGCATGTCCGCAGGCACCAGCAGCAAACCCAATGAAACGATTTGCAACAACAGGCCCAGATTCATGGTTTGATTTAAACCAATACGCGCCCCCAGCCAACCGCCAAACAGATTCGTGAAAACCCCAAATAATTCATAAAACACAAACAGACTGGCGATGGCCAAAGCACCATAACCCTGCTGATGAAAATACCAGAGCACCAGCATACGCAAAGCGCCATCGGTAATGGTAAACACCCAATAGTTTGCGCAGATCAGTCCGTACTGACGCATGCCGGTATTGTTGGTTTCGCTCATCGTATCCAAGCTCTAACAGTGTTCAGCCAACATTCTTGCCAACTCTGCACTTCGGTTGGCGTAACCCCACTCGTTGTCATACCAGGCGTAGAGTTTCAAATGTCGGGAATGAATCACCCGAGTACTGAGAGCATCAATAATGCTCGAACGCGGGTCTGTCTTATAATCCACCGACACCAAAGGTCGGGTTTCGTATCCCAGAATTCCAGCCAGCTCATTCTCACTGGCGGCTTGCAGACAAGCATTCACTTCATCCGCCGTAGTGTCTTTCGCTAACTCAAAAGCACAATCCGTAAGCGAGGCATTGGCCAAGGGTACTCGTACAGCGTGGCCATCCAAGCGGCCTTTCAGTTCCGGGAAAATTTCCATAATGGCTGTGGCCGAGCCAGTGCTGGTAGGAATCAAGCTTTGACCACAGGCCCGTGCACGACGTAAATCTTTATGGGCTTGATCGAGAATGCTTTGGGTATTGGTGATATCGTGAATGGTGGTAAAACTGCCGTGAACAATTCCGAAGTTTTCCTTAATCACTTTCACCACCGGCGCCAGGCAGTTAGTAGTGCAGGATGCCGCAGTAACAATGCGATGCCGCTCCGGATCAAACAACTGATCATTCACCCCCACAACCGTATCCAGCACGCCCTCTTCTTTAACTGGTGCCGTAACCAGCACGCGTTTTATACCTTGATCAAAATAGGGTTGCAGAGCGTGTTGGCTTTTGAATTTACCGGAGGCTTCAATAATCAAATCACAGTTCGACCAGTCACTGTCTTCCAGATTTTTGTGTCGGCTGAACGCCATGGAATGCCGCCCCAGCAGCAACTGATCACCCTTGGCCAGACACTCTCCCTCGAAAATGCCATGCACCGAGTCGAAATTCATTAGATGGGCAAAGCATTCTGCGCTGCCTGACGGATCGTTGATTTGAACAAATTCCAGCTCGGGCCACTGCCATGCGGCCCGTAAAACCAGTCGCCCCATACGACCGAAACCATTGATCCCCACCTTGACTGCCATCACTGCCCCCTTCAGACCATAAACATATGGCCAGCATTATATACGGATAGACATATATTTAAACCACGAAGAGATGACAATCTGATGAATACAGGAACATCAAGGGCTGTAGATACCGCCTAGCGGTAAGATTCCCAACGCTTGCGACGCAGGCAATAATCCCTGGGCTCTTCTGACTCCCGAATAACACCACGCTCGATATCACTGATCACAAACAGAGCCATCTTCGCGTCATCACGCTTGGCAGGGTCATTGAGTTCCTGTCGCAACATGCGTTTGAGGGTCATAAACGGCAGAACACCAGGCTCGGTCAACTTGCCGTGAAGGTACTGGTACTTGGAGCAGAAATGCTCATGACCGGATTCACCGCAGCCCTGTAAGCCCACAAAAAGGAAGACCAGCAGTAATACCCGCGTCATAGCAAACTCCGCTGTAGACATGTAACGCCCGTAACAGGCATAGCAAAAAGACAAGGGCTTTGGCCCCTGCTGCAAGCATAGCAGTAAATGCAGAGTCTGCTTGGCACACAATCAATTGGGTGCCAACGCTACTCAGGCAGGAAGCATCATGGCGATAAATGGCGCCAGCAGCAGATAGAAACAGGCAGTAATCAGAATGGAGAACGCCAGCACTTTCACCGGGCGTCGTCGTGCATGAGCCCACCAGCTTTCCACTGGATGTTCTCGGGCTGCTTCAGCGCGGTAACGATGATAGTTTTCCAACAAGGCCTTGGCGTCTTCGAGTTGATGATCATCAGGCAGCCAAATGGCAGCCAATGATATTCCCCAATTCCCAGCACTGGTTTCGTAATAGTCGATATCGGCTTCGTCGAGCAGCTGCCTGATATCGAGGATTTCGTCTTCCGGCAATTGATTCAGACGATAAAGAAGATGGGCCATCGGAAATTATTTAAAGAACGTTAGAGAAGAGAAACGATGAGCTGCCAACACAGATCACGTCAGCAGCTCTCAGAATCAGGCGTTGCCTTTTTCGGCTTCGGCCTTTTTCATGCTTTGAATAAAGGTCAGATTGTTTTTATACACCTCAGTCACTTTGTCGATGCCGGACTGATGCAAATAACCTTCATTACCCGAAGTGGTGTAAGTGGCGTAGATGCCGGAAGCGCTCATCAGCGCTGCGGAAATCACCTGGATTTCACCGCCCTCATCTTTCAGGTCATTCGCCAATTTAATAAACGCGGAGGTGTACTTGGCGTGGATTTCACGTTGCTCATCGGGCAGTTTTGCCATAATTCTGTTCCTACAGTTTTCTCTGTGCCCTTCCGGGAAAGGCTATTATTTAAAATCGTTTCAGGGTTTCTGCGCCTGGGTGTCCGCTTCCATCAGCGTCAGTATCTGCAAAGCATCTTTCCGACTATTCCCGCAGAAATCGGCTTCAGGCAGAAATCCACGGCAAAACTCAGGGTAATCCGCCCGCCCCCAGATACGGCAATTCAGGCTGTCGGGATCGAGGTTGGCACAGTGCTCCCCGGCCGCTTTGCCATTGGGCATATTGGGCATGGCTTGCGTGATTGACGGCGCAATACAACAAGCCCCGCAAGATTCACGACACTCCATGGGCGGATTCTAACACAGGGCCGCCCAAGGTTTCTCAATCAATGAATCCAGGCAGGCTTAATATCCTGCCGCCTGGCCATCTTTACGGGTTTCGGAAGCGCCATAGTAAATCCCGCTTTCCAGATCACGCAAAATGGCTTGATAGCCCCCATACGCACCCAGACTGTCTCGAATCACATGACCGCGCTTGGCCAGCTCCCGACGCAGCGTCATTGGGAAGCCAGACTCCAGACTGACATAGCCACCATCCAGCATAATTTCACCCGTTGGCTGGCTGGAACCGGTGTGCAAAATACGCGGGGCGTCACCCGCTTCCTGAAGGTTCATGCCAAAGTCGACCATATTGATCACGATCTGGGCGTGCATCTGCGGCTGGGTAGCGCCACCCATAACCCCAAAGCTCAACCAGGGCTTTCCGTCTTTGGTCACGAAGGCCGGAATAATCGTATGGAAGGGGCGCTTTCCAGGCGCATACACATTCGGGTGACCTTCCGTGAAGTTGAACAACTCCCCCCGATTCTGCAGGACAAAACCGAGCTTGGCCGGAGTCATGCCCGATCCCATGCCACGGAAGTTACTTTGGATCAGAGACACCATATTGCCGTCTTTATCGGCCGTGGTCATGTAGATAGTGTCGCCTTCCACCGGTCCGGCGTGATCGCGTTTGGCGGCTTTTTTCATGTCGATTTCTGGGCGCTGTTTATCCGCATAGGCTTTGGAAATGATGCGCTCGACGGGAATATCACTGAAATCCGGATCAGCATAAAAACGCGCCCGATCCGCAAAGGCAATTTTTTTGGCTTCCACAAAAGCGTGCACATAATCCACGCTGCCAAATCCCATGGCCTTCACATCAAAGCCTTCCATCAAATTCAGAATGTGAAGCGCCGCAATACCCTGGCCATTGGGTGGTAACTCCCAAACGTCGTAACCCCGATAATTACTGCTCACCGGTTTTACCCAATCGCTGCGGTGATCAACCATATCCTGATAACTTAAAAAGCCACCATTGGCCTTCATATAGCGATCGATTTCTTTGGCGATGTCGCCTTTATAAAAGGCATCGCGTCCACCTTTAGCAATCGCTTCCAGAGTATTCGCCAACGCAGGATTTCGGAAAATTTCACCTTTTTTGGGCATCCGGCCATTCGGCATAAAGACGTCTTTAAAGCCCGGGTACTTTGCCCGAGCTGCCACGCTGCGCTCCAAATAATAGGCAATCAACTCAGATACCGGGAAACCACCACGGGAATAATCAATCGCTGGCTGCAGCAATTCCGCCATGGGCAGCTTGCCGAATTTATTGTGCATTTCAAACCAGCCATCAACCGTACCGGGAACCGAAACGGGCAGCGGGCCGTAGGCCGGAATTTTATCGCCTTGGGATTTCAGATGCTCAAGGCTGAGTGATTGTGGCGAGCGCCCCGAGGCATTTAAACCATAGAGCTGCTGGCTTTTGGCATCCCAGATGATCGCAAACAGATCACCCCCAATGCCATTGCCCGTGGGCTCAACCAAACCAAGCACCGCGTTGGCGGCGATCGCAGCATCAACGGCATTGCCGCCTTTCTTCAGAATGTCCAGAGCAACCTGACTTGCCAGGGGTTGAGACGTTGCCGCCATACCATGCTGGGCGATAACTTCGGAACGCGACGCAAATTCTGAACCGGTAATTCGATCATAAGCCTGTGCCAGCGGACTGACACAAACCGCTGCCGCACAACACCATGCAACTAAAGCTTTCATAAGGCACCTGTCTTTCAATTTATTGTTCTTGCATAAGACCCCGATCCCGGAAAACCGTATTGATCGGGCGTGAGCTTCCGAACCACCCCTTTAAAAGACGAAAGGCGCGGCCGCAACCATAGGGTTCCAACCGCGCCTTACCGCAGGATGCTATCAACTGGGCGAATAAATCAGGCCATGATCAAAGCCTCTACACGCCCCCCCGAACGACTATACGCGAGCCAACTCCGAACGCATATTGTCGATGGCTGTGCGATAGTCTTCTTTACCAAAGATCGCCGACCCCGCGACAAAGGTATCGGCACCGGCGCTCGCGATCTCATAAATATTATCCGCCGTAACACCACCATCGATTTCCAAACGGATAGAAGCATCGCTGTTGGCTTCAATCTCATCAATCAAGCGGCGGGCTTCTCGCAGCTTATCCAGGGTATAGGGAATAAACTTCTGACCGCCAAAACCCGGGTTCACCGACATCAGCAGCAACATATCCAGTTGTGGCAGAACATGACGCACCGAATCAATGGGGGTGGCCGGATTCAGCACCAGCCCGGCCTTGCAGCCTTTTTGTTTGATCAGCTGAATAGAGCGGTCAACATGGCGAGACGCTTCCGGGTGGAAGGTAATGTAATCGGCACCGGCATCCGCGAACATTCCGATCATATCGTCCACAGGCTCAACCATCAGATGGACATCGACAGGCGCGGTAATACCGTAATTGCGCAGCGCTTTACACACCATCGGGCCGATGGTGAGGTTTGGCACATAGTGGTTATCCATCACATCGAAATGGACAATATCCGCACCGGCATCCAGCACGTCTTTCACTTCATCACCCAGGCGAGCAAAGTCGGCCGCCAGTATGGAAGGTGCTATTTTGAAATCTTTCATGGCTACACATCTAATCCAGGCTATATCAGGGCGCTATTGTAGCTTGCGACAGCAACACTGTCACAAGCAGCTATACTTAGAATCGATAAAAATCGAAAAGTCCAGATCATGAATCTTAGTAAACCCTCGCTCTCCATTACTTGCCTTTTACTCTGCCTTCTATTGGGTGGCTTTGCCTATGGACAGGATGAGGACAAAAGCGGCCCGGAACCCGAAACGACGGCCAACAATCCTGCCAAGACGCCTACCGAGACCTCGACTGAAACGGATACCGGGAGCGAGCCAATTGTTCGTCCCAAACTGGACAAGCAATACCTGGCACAGGAAAAAATGGAAGCACTGGCCAAAGAGATCGATCCCGAATCCCTGCTTTGGCTGGGTGAAGGAGAAAATCGCTTTCTCGGGGTCTATCAGGAAGCTTGGCGCCCCCTGCCCTATGGCGCGGCCATTGTGTTGCACAGCGATGGCCAGCATCCACGCTGGCCTCACACCAGCCGCGTATTGAGCGACAATCTCGCCAAGCATGGTTGGACCAGTCTGGCAATAAGCTTGCCCTCCAGTTTGCCGGAGGCCATACCCAAACGCACCACGGTGGGTACAATTCCAAGCCCAATGAGCACAGATCCCCAATCTGAGAACTCACCAGACGGCAACCCGGAAGAGGTATCCGCACCAGTCGACAAAACCCAAGAGAATACAGCGTCAGCTGCACAGGAAATGGCGGCCGAAGAAAGCTCAATGACCATGACCGAAGAAGATTCCGGTAATACCGTCGACCCGGAAGCCCAGGCCTATGAGCGCTTAATGGAAGCTTACGAATATCTGCGGCAACAGGGTTTGCTCAATATTGCGATTATCTGTGAAGGCCAATCCGTCATCCGTGCAGTAAAAATGATCGCCGATATTCCCGTCGCTCCGCCCAGCAATCCCCAAGCCACCGTTGCCAAACCCATCGCGGCATTGGTAAGCATTAATGCCGCTTCGCATATTCCCGGGGATCCGAATTTTAATCTGGCAAAATCCATGGCTGATCTGGATTTATATGTGCTGGACATTTATTTTGATGAAGGCGAGGAAAGTCTACAGCTCGCGCAGCAGCGAAAAGCCCATGCCTTACGTGCGGGCCTGCCTGTGTATCGTCAACAACAGCTGCCATTACCTTCGAGTAAACTGGCATTGGGAGAAAATCCGATGAGCAAACGGGTTCGCGGTTTTTTAAATCGCTACGCGAAAGGTCGAGCGAAAACGCTGTAATAGAAAAGAGGCTGTGATAAAAAGATGCCTTAATAAAAAGACACTGTGATAAAAAACTTGATGGCAAGCTTGATAAGATAACGGTAAGCACCAGAACAACAGACAATCAGGAAAGATCATCCCGCAGTTCTTGAAGACGCTCGACAGTGCCGATGTCCCGCCAATCCCCACGATATACCTCGGCACTTAGCTGCCCCTGAGCAATCGCGGCATCAAACACTTCACGCAAAGCAAAAATCTTTCGCTTATTAGGGTAATCGGCAACCAACGCGGGTAACAATAATGCGATGCCCGCGTAAGTATAACCTTCACCCAGCTCCAGCATCCCCAACAACTGATTTTGGTCGATGGAAAAATCGCCATGGGTTTTGAAGGCAGGATTATTCACCAACAACAATCTTCCCGAGCTGCCGTTCAATGGATGCTGACAAAGTTGTTCCAGAGGGAACTCACACCACACATCACCATTGAGCAATAAAAACGGCTCATCACCCAACAAAGGAAGCGCATGGGCAATAGCGCCTGCGGTTTCCAAAGGTTCGGGTTCTACACTGTAATGAATACGCAAACCGTAAGCGCTGCCATCTCCCAGATGCTCACGAATCTGTTCACCCAGGTAAGCAATATTAATGATGACTTCGTGAATACCCGCACTTTTAATTCGATCGAGCTGATGCTCAATCAGGCTTTTCCCACCGGCTTCCAACAAAGGCTTGGGCGTGTGTAAGGTCAGCGGCTGCATGCGCGTGCCCTTACCCGCCGCAAGAATCATCGCCTTCATGAAGATTCCTTTAACAAGAGATCGTTCGCACCCACAAAGGGTAAAGTAGCGGATTCACGACTCAGATGAGCCCCTTGTTCTCCTGCCTGACGATAATCCTGATACCAGTCTTGTTGTTCACATAAAGGCAGGAGGCGTTGCTTAAACCAGCTCACAAATTCCGCCAGCTCCTCATAATGCTCGGCCACTTCCAGCGTATAGCGAATAACCAAAGGCAAATCGTTCAGGTACGCCTGTTTATTATCGCGCAGCGCCAGGCGAGCAAAAATGCCCAACACTTTGATGTGTCTTTGCAGCCCCATCCAATCGAAGGCTTTTTTAAATTGCGGGAAGTTCATCTCGCCTTTTAATTCCGTCGGCATCTTTTGCCAGTGGACTTCCAACGCCTGGTAGACCGTAGCTTCTGGCCAGTACACATAACAGTCACGCAGCAATGACACCAAATCGTATGTCACCGGCCCCCAAACCGCGTCTTGGAAATCAATCAGGGCCAGGCCGTTATCATCCAGCATAATGTTGCGGCTATGATAATCACGGTGGACCAGTCGGTATTCCTGTTGCAGTGCGCTGTCCGCCAATAATGTAAAACAGGCATCCAGCATGTGCTGTTCATCCCTGCTCACCTCATGACCCAGCAGTTTGGGAACAAACCACTCACCGAACAGCGACATCTCCCGATTGAGTAACTCTTCATCATAAGCAGGCAAGACGCTGACTTGAGATCCCTGCTGAATACTGATAATTAACTCTGATGCATGACCATATAAATCCGACACATTGTCACGGGAGAGGACATCAAACAAATGCTGACTGCCAAGGTCTTCCAGGAGGAAGAAGCCTTGCTCCAGATCCTTGGCAAAGATCTCAGGGGTTTTGGCCCCCAGCGTCGTGAGCAGCTCGGATACCGCTACAAACTCTTCGTTCTTCTCGACATCGGGCGGAGCAAATACCGCCATCAAAGCTCGCCCATCCTTGCGAATGTCCCCGGCAAATCGAAAATAACGGCGAAAACCGGCATCTCCACCCAGTGGCTTCAGGGCGGGCAATTCCTCCAAAGACAGCTCTCGGCGTAACCATTGGCGTAATTCAGGGGTGAAATCGATATTTTGCTTGGGGGTGTGGTCAGAAGCGGACATATTTACTGCAATAGATGGATTTTGCATGGACTGTACCTGCCAGCCGCATAAATGCCAAGGGAGCCAGTCAAAAAGCCGTGTGTTTTTTCCTCTTACTAGGACTATAGCAGTAGCCAGCCCCCTTCAACCCAAGTAGAATCGACGGTTTGCCAAAGCTGCTGGCGGCAATACCGTGCTGGCGCTAAAAACAACAAAATAATGCCTGCCCTCACCATCCCGCAGGCCGCTTGTAGACACGATAAATTTGGGTTTCGAATTGCATGGCCAAGCCTCGCCAACCACAACTACGCGCTCTTTTACCTCATTCTTCCAGCAAGGCTCCAGGCCGGGTATCTGCCCTGGCTGCAGCTATCGCCCTGATCAGCTCTGGCCTCGGCCAATTGGCTGTTGCACAGGATGACAACTCACTCTGGGATTGTAAGGCCGAAGACGGTAAATGGGCTTGTGAATCCAAGCCAAACCCCGAAGTGTACGAGCGCCCCCAGCGCAGCAATGTCTTTCTGGGAGGCAATAAAGGTCCGGCCGGCAGTGCCGATGCCAAATCCGTACGCAGTTACCACCCACTGGACTGGGTGCGAGAAGAACAACTTTCTGAAGAGCAGCGCAAAAACCTGAGCCCGGGTTGCTGTGGTGCTTTTGTCGAGCCGATGCGCGAAGACGAAGAGGCCCAACTGGACCCGGATGGTGCTCCGCTTAGACTCTCGGCTGACTCTACCGAAGCCATGCAGGAAACCAGCGCGACCCTGGAAGGCGATGTCAAAATGATCCAGGGCTATCGCCAGCTGGAAGCCGACCGAGCCATGGTGGATCGCGGCACCAGCACCGCCGAACTGGATGGCAATATCCGCCTGCGCGAGCCCGGAGTACTGATCAAGGGCGACTCCATGGATATGGACATGGACAGCGGTGTGGCTCATGTGAACAACGCACAGTACGTGCTGCACCAGCAAGGCATTCATGGCAGTGCAACCCAGATTACCCGCCTGGGCGACAAAACCCTGGAAATGACCGAAGCCAGCTATTCCCAGTGTGAGCCTGAAGATCCATCCTGGTTGCTGCAGGGCCGAAGCGTACATATCGACCCGAAAACCGAAGTAGGCACCGCGCGCGATATCGTATTGCGCGTCAAAGGCATTCCGGTGTTCTACACTCCGTATCTGCAATTCCCGGTGGGCGACAAGCGTAAATCCGGATTGCTCTTCCCATCGATCAGCTCCAGCGACAGCGGTGGTATCGATCTGACCGTGCCGTACTATTTAAACTTGGCACCCAATTACGACATGACCCTCACGCCGCGTTACATTAATGATCGCGGCTTTATGCTGGAAACCGAATTCCGCCACCTGAACCGCTACTTCAAAACCGACGCCAACTTTGCCTACCTGGCCAAAGATGAAGGTGGTAACGATAAAGACAATCAGCGTCTGGTGAATGAAGGCCTGATCAGCCCGGGACAAGCAAGCCCTTATCTGGATGAAGACCGCTGGTTGGTCGGTGTCGACCAAAAAGGCCGTGGCGAATCCTGGTACTCGAAAATTGATTACACCCAGGTAAGTGATCGCGATTATCTGCGCGATTTGGATACTGCCAGTCTGTCACTGAACAGCATCAGTGATCTGCGTCAGCTGGCGTTAGCCGGTTACCGACTGGATAACTGGGATGTCTCCATCAAAGCCGAGAAATTCCAGACCATCGTTAATGGTCTGGCCTCACCCTACAAGCAACTCCCCACCGTGCGCGCCATGGGCAACTACCAATGGGGCGATTTCAGTGCAGAATTGCTGAACGAATACACCCAGTTTGATCACCGCGACAAAGACCGTAATGCCAACCGCATTGTGGGTGACCGTGCTCGCCTGGATTACCGCCTGAACTGGGACAAGCAATGGGCCTGGGGTTATTTTCGCCCAATGATTGGTGCCCGCGCCCTGTCCTACAAGCTGGACAGTATTAACCTGCTCGACACAGCCAACGACAGCCCGAACGCCGCCGCCGGCATGGCCAGCATCGACAGCACTATTTACTTCGAGCGCTTGGGTAATCTGTTTGGCAAAAACTACAAGCAGACGTTTGAACCGCGCCTATTTTATTTCTACAGCGATCACGCCGACCAGAGTGACTTCTACAATCTGACACCCGGCGGCGCCGACATTGATTTCGACACCTCGGATGTTACCGTCGGCTACAGTCAGCTGTTCCGCACCAGCCGGTTCGCCGGTGCTGACAGAATCGATGATGCCAATCAGCTTTCCGTGGGTCTGACCTCGCGCTTTATCAATCAGCGCAGCGGTGAAGAGTGGTTGCGCGTAAGCCTTGGCCAGATTTTCTACTTTGAAGACCGCCAGGTTTCACTGACGGGCGAGTTTGGTGATCTGAGCAATGCCGAAACCCTGCGTCAGGAACTGACGGCACAACTGTCTTCGAGCAATATTTCCGAGCGCATTCAGGCCCGCCGTCAATTGGATCGACTGGAAAAGCAAATCGGTAATCAATCCGAATACGCCTTCCTATTAAGCGGCAGTCTGTCCCAGAAGTTGCGCTACGGTGTCGACCTGACCTGGCGCCAGTACGACGATCGCCTGGAGCGCGGTAATGTTTATCTGCGCTACATGGATGAAGATGCTCGTATCTTTAACCTGAGCTACCGCTATGATCGCAACTTCGGTCAGCTGGACAATACCGACTTCAACAACAACGGCATCACCAATGAACTGCTCGACAACGATATCGAGCAAGCCGATGTTTCCTTTATCCTGCCGGTATTCGACAGCTGGAGCCTGATCGCCCGCGCCAACTATGACGTTACCAATAGCCGGGAACTTGAGACCCTTGCCGGGTTCGAATATAACAGCTGCTGCTACCGCATTCGTCTGGTTGGCCGCCGCTGGATTGACAACTTCCTGGCGACCCAGGGCACCCTGGTTGACCAGCAGGTGCAGGAAGACAGCGGGATATTCTTTGAAATCCAACTCAAAGGCTTGGGCGGAACAGGCAAACGCTTGAGCAGCATCCTGAAAGACGCGATTTACGGCTACCAGCAACGCGAAGACATGTTTGGAAATTAACAGTATGAACAGTAATAAAACCATAAAATCACTGATTGCGGGTCTCGGTTTAAGTTTGAGCCTGAGCACCGTCGCCCAAACCATCGCTCTGGATAAAGTCGTCGCGATTGTCGATAACGATGTGGTTATGGCCAGCGAGCTGCAGCAGCAATTGGCGCTGATCAGCAAGCGCTTGCAAGCTCAGAATACCGAGCTGCCTCCAGAAGGTGTATTACGCGACCAGGTGCTTGAACATTTGATCCGTGAGCGTTTGCAGCTGCAAATGGGCCAGCGTGCCGGTGTTGAAATCAGCGAACAGGAAATCAGTCAGGCAATCTCTCGCATGGCGGCCGGTGGTGGCTTGTCCATGGAGCAGTTCCAACAACAACTGTGGAGCGACGGCATGAGCATGGCGCAATTCAAAGAACGCCTGCGCCGCGAAATGGTTATTAACCGTGTTCAGAAAGGCAGCGTGAATCGCCGCATCCACGTCAGCGACCAGGAAATCGATAATTTCCTGGAATCCCAGGAAGGCAAATTCTGGGTATCTCCTGATTATCAACTGGGACACATCCTGATCAGCCTGAGCGCGGGTGCCGACGAAGAAACCGTCGATGACGCCAAAGCCAAAGCCAGCGACCTCTACGAACAGCTGAGCAACGGTGCCAATTTCCGGGAGTTGGCCATCGCCAATTCAAATGGCCAGATGGCCCTGCAAGGCGGCGACCTGGGCTGGCGTAAAACCTCCCAACTGCCCAGCCTGCTCGCCGAAGCCGTGCCCAGCATGAGCAAGGGCGATGTCAGCGAACCCATTCGCAGTGATGCCGGTTTCCACATTTTGAAGCTCTACGATCAGCGTGGCGGCGAAGAGACCATTGTTGAACAGTCTAAGGTTCGCCACATTCTGGTGAAGCCTTCTACGATTTTGAGCGACAAAGAAGCATTCGAAAAAATCTCCCATATTCGCGAAGAGCTGCAAGGCGGTGCGGATTTTGCCGAGCTGGCCAAAAACCACTCGGAAGATATCGGCTCTATGCTAAGCGGTGGTGATCTAGGTTGGTCAACACCCGGACAGTTCGTGCCGGAATTTGAAGCAACCATGAAAGCGACCGACATTGGTCAGATCTCCGAACCCTTCCGCAGCCAATTTGGCTGGCATATTCTGAAGGTGGATGAGCGTCGTCAACAGGATTTCACCGATACGGTTATTCGCAACCAGGCCGCCAACATTATTGGCAAGCGTCGTTTTGAAGAAGAGCTGCCGAACTGGCTGCAGGAAATTCGCGACGAAGCTTATGTGGAAATCAAGCTGAACAAGATCGCAGGCAACTAATCGCCCACCATGATCAAACGCATTGCAATCACTCCGGGCGAGCCTGCGGGCATCGGCCCGGATCTTTTGCTGGAATACATTCAGCAAGCCCAGCACCAACAGTTGATTGCCATTGCCTGCCCGGAGCTTCTGAAAGACAGAGCAAACGCTCTGGGCCTGCCCCTTACCTTAATCCCTTTTGACCCAACCTCAGCGCCGGAAGCCAATCAGGCTGGCCAGCTTTTTTATCTGCCCCATGACTGCCATTCCACCCAGGCCGGTGTACTGAACAAGCAAAACGCCCCCTACGTGCTGGCCTGCCTGGACAGTGCCATCGATGGCTGTCGCAATGGGGATTTTGCCGCCATGGTTACCGGTCCGGTGCACAAAGGCGTTATCAATGACGCGGGCATTCCCTTTAGCGGCCATACCGAATATCTGCAAGATCGCTGCTCGGTCGACAAAGTTGTGATGATGCTCGCCACCGAAGGTTTGCGCGTCGCGCTGGCGACCACACACCTGCCGTTAAAAGACGTCGCACAGGCTATCCAGAAGGACAGTTTGAGTCGAGTTCTGAGCATTTTGATTCAGGATCTAAACACTGATTTTGGTATTGCCAAGCCCAGAATTTTGATTTGTGGCCTGAACCCCCACGCCGGAGAAGGCGGTCATATGGGACGAGAAGAAATTGATGTCATCGAGCCCGTCATGGCGAGCTTTGACCCTAAAGACGCCGAGCTGATCGGCCCGCTGCCCGCCGATACTCTCTTCACTCCAAAATATCTGGACGAGGCTGACGCCGTACTTGCCATGTATCACGACCAGGGCCTGCCTGTGTTAAAATTCAAGGGTTTTGGGCGCGCCGCTAACATTACCCTGGGCCTACCGATTATTCGCACTTCAGTCGATCACGGTACCGCCCTGGATTTGGCCGCCACTGGCCAGGCCGACATCGGCAGTCTGGCGACCGCTATCGACTATGCTTGCCAAATGAGTCAGGCAAGAGTGTAACTCCAAATAACGCGAGAACAACGTGGATTCATTTTCCCATAAAGCCCGTAAGCGCTTTGGTCAGAACTTTCTGAGCGATCCGGGTATTATTCAAAGAATTGTCAGCTCCATTGCCCCCAAGACCGACGACAATATTGTTGAAATCGGGCCGGGTAAGGGCGCCATCACCGAACTGTTGCTGGAAGTCTGCCCCAAACTCAATGTGGTAGAGCTGGATCGAGATTTGATTCCAATTCTTCTGGCCCAATTTGCCAAATACAAGGATTTTAAAATCCATCAGGCCGATGCCCTGAAGTTTGATTTTTCCAGCCTGACTGACGATGGACAACAAGCCCTCAGAATTGTCGGCAACCTGCCCTACAACATTTCCACCCCATTAATTTTTCATTTGCTGAGTTATCACGGCACAGTGAAAGACATGCACTTTATGCTGCAAAAAGAAGTGGTTGAACGCATGGCAGCCGTACCGGGACAAAAATCCTATGGTCGACTGGGTATCATGGTGCAGTACTATTGCCAGGTGGAGAATTTATTTTTGGTGCCACCGGAATGTTTCCAGCCAAAACCCAAAGTCGATTCCGCCATTGTGCGACTGAAACCGTATCAGGAACTGCCCCACCCAGCCAGGAATGTGAAATTACTGGAGCGGGTAGTTAACGTGGCCTTTCAGCAACGTCGAAAAACCCTGCGCAACGGCTTGAAGCAACTGGCCAGTGCCGAACAACTGGATGCGCTGAATACCGACATCAGCGTACGAGCAGAAAACCTCAGCGTTGCCGAATTTGTGGCCCTGAGCGACGAGTTACTGGAACTGGGTGTAAAAATTTAAGACCATGACCGACATCGATATCCAAACCAAGCCCCAATACATCGAGGAACAATCCAAGCCGGAAGAACCTCGCTATGTCTACGCCTACACCATTCGCATTACCAATAATGGCCAGCAAGCTGCACAGTTAATCAGCCGCCATTGGAAAATTGTCGATGAAAACGAACAGCTTCAGGAAGTTCGTGGCCTGGGCGTGGTGGGCGAACAACCTCGTCTGGAGCCCGGCGAGTCTTTCAGTTACAGCAGCGGTGTAATTATCGAAACCCCCACCGGCACCATGGAAGGCAGTTACACCATGAAGCGCGATGACGGCTCGCAGTTTGAAGCCGCCATCGACACCTTCGCCTTAATACCTCCTAACGCTTTGCACTGAGGCAACTATGGCCACTTATGCCGTTGGAGATATTCAGGGTTGTCTCGAACCCCTGTTGCATCTACTTGAACAAATCGGCTTTGATCCCAAGGTGGATAAACTTTGGGTTGCAGGGGACCTGATTAATCGCGGCCCGCAATCTCTGGAAACACTGCGTTTTATTCGCAGCCTGGGCGATGCTGCCGTGGTGGTACTGGGCAATCACGACCTGAGCTTTCTTGCCGTTGCGGAAGGCTTTCAGCCGATGCGAGACGGCGACACTGTGGAAGAAATTATCCGCGCCTCGGATTGCGAAGAACTCTGCCATTGGCTGCGCCAACAAAAACTGGTTCATCACGATGAAGCTCTGGCATATACCATGGTACATGCTGGCATTCCGCCGCAATGGTCCATAAAAAAAGCCCTGCGCCGGTCTGCCGAAGTGGAAGATGTCTTACAGGACGAAGAACGTTATCAGGACTTTCTGCTGAACATGTTTGGCAGCGAACCAAGGGTGTGGCACAAGAATCTGAAAGGCCATGACCGCCTGCGTATCATCACCAATTATTTTACCCGCATGCGTTTTTGCGACAATGATGGTCAGCTGGAATTCCAGGCAAAATCCGGCCCCGATGCAGCCCCGAAAGGTTTTGGACCCTGGTACAAAATCAAACAACGCAAAGCCAGTAATGATCGCATCATCTTCGGTCATTGGGCGGCCTTGCAGGGCCACGCTGATGCTGAAAATGTGTTCGCTCTGGATACCGGCTGCGTGTGGGGCGGCAGCCTGACCATTATGTGCCTGGAAGATCAGACACTGTATAGCTGCGCCTGCGACTGAACGCTCAACAAGCCAATCTAACTCGCCACCGACAGCACCGGAGCAATCCGTTGTGGCTCAAAACTTGGGCGCCCCACCGAATAGTAGTGAAAACCTTCTTCGGCCATAGCACCCGGATCATAAAGATTTCGGCCATCAATAATCAGAGCATCGTTCAAGAGGTTTTTCAGCTGTGAAAAGTTGGGCGACCAAAAATTTTTCCACTCGGTACAAATCACCAAGGCATCGGCATTTTTTAAGGCCATTTCTTTCGTGCCTGACAATAACAAATCATCACGCTCACCCCATATGCGCTGGCACTCGTCCATCGCTTGAGGGTCATATGCCTGTACCCTGGCCCCGGCCTCAAACAGAGCGGACATTAAATCCAGTGCAGGCGCTTCTCGCATATCATCGGTGCGCGGCTTAAACGCCAAACCCCACAAAGCAATGGTCTTACCGGCAAGTTCACCTGAAAAATGCTCATTTAAGCGTTGAAACATCCATTGCTTCTGGTTTTGATTAATTGTTTCAACCGCGTTTAACAAACTCGAGCTTTGTCCATATTGTTGCGCTGTAGCCGCCAACGCTTTCACATCCTTTGGGAAACAGGAGCCACCGTAACCGCAACCGGGATAAATAAAATGGTAGCCGATACGAGGATCTGAACCGATTCCCTGACGCACCTGTTCAATATCGGCACCAACGCGCTCGGCGATATTGGCCATCTCATTCATAAAACTGATTTTGGTGGCCAGCATGGCATTGGCCGCGTATTTGGTGAGTTCAGCGGAACGTGTCGCCATGACCATGACGCGATCATGGTTGCGGTTAAACGCGCTGTAGAGGCGACGCATAAGCTCAGCACTGCTTTCCTTATGCGTACCAATGACAATGCGGTCCGGTTTCATAAAATCTTCAATGGCAGCGCCTTCTTTCAGAAACTCGGGATTGGATACTACATCGAATTCCAAGCGAATATCCCTGAAGGCCAGCTCTTCGCAAATGGCCGACTGCACCTGTTCAGCGGTGCCCACCGGTACGGTAGATTTATTGACGATAATGCTGTCTTTACGCAGGTGTCGACCGATGCTTCGGGCAACGTTAATAACGTGACGAACGTCAGCGGAACCGTCTTCATCGGGCGGCGTGCCGACCGCGATGAATAACACTTCGCCATGCTCAACTGCATCTTGTGTGTGATGGGTAAATTTCAAACTGCCATCGGCCAAGCCACTCTTCAGCAGTTCATCCAAACCGGGTTCATAAATGGGATTGATGCCTCTGGAAAGATCAGCGACACGCGCTTGATCGATATCTATGCACAACACCTCATGCCCCGCCTGGGACAAACAAGCACTGCTCACCAAGCCCACATAACCGCTACCAAATACTGTAATCTTCATCGACACCACCCCGGCGCATGCATCTCAGCAAATCGTTGATAGCGCCAGTGTGCGCCGGGGCTGTGTCAGATTGTTTGCGGTTTGTTGACAAGCAGGTGGCAGAATTACGACTAATTTCTTACAACGAAAAGGCTATTCATAGCCATTAGGATTACTTGATTGCCAACGCCAGGCATCACTGACCATGCGTTCAATGGGATGTTCAGCCTGCCAGGCTAATTCCTGTTTCGCCAAATTCGCATCGGCGTAACAGGCTGCAATATCACCCGCCCGACGGGGGACAACATCATAAGGGACGGCTTTGCCGCTGGCTTGCTCAAACGCCTTCACCACTTCCAATACCGAGTAGCCCTGCCCGGTACCCAGATTAAAGGTATAGCAATCCGCCTCTTTCTTCAGCAGATATTGCAGTGCAGCCACATGCCCTTTGGCCAGATCGAGTACATGAATATAATCCCGTACCCCAGTGCCATCCACCGTGGGGTAGTCATTGCCAAACACCTGCAACCGAGGCAATTTGCCCACCGCCACCTGGGAAATATACGGCAATAAATTATTGGGAATACCATTAGGATCTTCACCAATCCGCCCCGAGGGATGAGCGCCAATCGGATTGAAGTAGCGTAACAGGGAGATTTTGAAAGGATTCTCTGGCGCACGACATAAATCCCGGCAGATATTCTCAACCATCAATTTGCTGGCGCCGTAGGGATTGGTCGTGCGTGTTTCCGCCGACTCGGGAATAGGCACCCCATCAGGGTCGCCATACACCGTAGCCGAGGAGCTGAAAATAAAATTGTGCACCCGCTTCTCGGCCATTAACTCGAGCAAACTCATGGTGCCAGCCACATTGGTTTGATAATAATTCAGGGGCTGCTCGCAGGATTCGCCAACCGCTTTTAAACCGGCAAAGTGAATAACGGCTGCAAAATCATGTTTGCTGAAAATATCAGCGAACTTGGTTTTATCTCGAATGTCAGCCTGATAAAAAGTTATCTCCCGGCCGCAAAGTTCCGCCACCCGACGTAGAGATTCTACTTTACTGTTACTGAGATTGTCGGCAACGACCGGATTAAAACCCGCTGCCACCAATTCGATAACGGTATGACTGCCAATATAGCCCGCACCGCCAGTTACCAGGATATCCACATTTGCCCCCAAAACTACAATAAGCGCGCATTATGGCATAGAAACCCTACCGGCTAATATCCATCAATAAATTGACCGGAAGGGGCGGAATACACAGGCAGGAAATCATTCAGGCAGTCGCCGTACGCGCCTCTGATACGGTGCCCATCAGCGTGGCAACTTTATCCAGCAGCTCATCGTTATCAAACGGTTTGGACAGCACATCATTGGCACCAAATTCCAACGCCTTTTGCATACCAGCCGGCGTTTCAGCAGAAACCACCAGAACTTTTACGTTTTTATAAACCGCTTGCTCACGCATCGTTTTCAGTACTTCGTAACCGTCCATGCCTGGCATTTTAATATCCAAAGTCATCACAGCCGGTTGACACTGAGCCAACATCAAACCGGCTGCAAAACCATCCGCAGCCACTTCAACCTCATAACCTGCCCGACGCAACACCCGGCGCATGGCCGATGCCATTTCCAGCTGATCTTCCACCACCAAAACTTTGCTCGACGAGACTTCCGGACAAAGTTCTTCCGGAACGGGCATATCGTTGCTTTTCAGAAAGTGGATAAAGTCTTCAAGGCGTATGCGATGATCACCGCGGCCCGGTAATTTATAAGCTTCCAACCGGCCACGTTCAATCCAGCGAATGACGGTTCTAAAATTCACCCCGCAATACTTTGCCGCTTCCCCTGTGGTGAGTACCCGGGTTTTATCCATATTTCGTCACTCTTAATTCCTGATCGAAAAGAATTCAATAAAGTGTTGCATTTTATTGCCAAAACACAATGTTTTTAGACAAAAAAACGACATACCTTTGAAATTAGTCCAATTTGACAACACTCTGAAATGACTTTTTATACTATTTTTTGTGAAATCGATACCAAAATGTACTAAATGTCATGTTTGACAGGTGTGACACCTTAGACCGATAATAGATAAGTCACGATATGGTGCACATTGATTCCCTATGCTTCTTGATTCAATTCAATGATCAAGACAACTCAGGGCCCGCACCATGATCAACCGAACACCCTAAGACCCTTAGCCCCCTAGCTGTAATTGGGGGCGCTTTTTTCCCTCTTCTTCTCCAGCATCTCTTTTCTTGCTTTCAATTCGTCGATATTCCTAAGTTTCGCGCAGCCGTGCTACTCTAATTGTTATCTCAGCAAGCATCAGGAAGCTGCCTAATCAGCATGAGCAATTCAATTCTCTTTGTGGACGACAATCCTGTCAGCCGACAACTGTTACGCAGCATTCTCAGCCAGGAGTACAATCAGCTGCACGAAGCGTCGGATGGCCAGCAGTGTCTGAACATTCTGAAAAGTCGTGTGGTTGATTTGCTGTTGCTCGATTTGAATATGCCCGGCATATCCGGTTTTGATCTGCTTCAACTGATATCCAAGTTGGATCTCGACAATCCGCCAACGGTCATTGTCGTGTCTGCCGATAAAGATCCGGCCGTCATTAGCCAGGTTTTGAAAGGCGGCGCTGCCGACTATGTCACCACGCCCTATCACAGCGATGAATTAATTGCCCGCGTCAAAACCCATTTGGCCTTGCGCAGTCGAGAAATTCATTTGGAACAATTGGTCATCCGCCGAACCAAAGAGCTGACCAGCACCAGCTACCGATTGGAACAGGCGCAAAAACAATTAATTCACGCCGATAAAATGGCCTCACTCGGTCAACTCGCCGCAGGCGTTGCCCACGAGATTAATAATCCTGTCGGCTACATTCATTCCAACCTGATGACTTTGAGTGATTATTTGCAGGATTTTCAACAGTATCTGGAGTCCAGCAAAGAGATCGCCAAAGAAGCAGCTAATGAAGACATCAAAAAACAATTTGATGAACTCTACCAACGCCTGGACATGGAGTACTTGCAAGAAGACATCGGTCAGATTATTCGTGACACCCTGACCGGCACCAAACAAATCAAGCAGATTGTCACCAACCTGAAAGGGTATTCCCACCCGGAACAACAGGAATGGTTACACCACAATATTCACGACCTGCTGGAAAGCAGCCTGAGCATTGTCAGCAATCAATTGAAATACAAAGTTGAATTGCAAAAACGTTATCAACGTGATCTGCCAAAGGTGTATTGCATCGGCTCTCAAATCAGTCAGATTTTTATTAACTTATTAGTGAACGCGGAGCAAGCCATTGACGGGCACGGGCAGATCACAATTACCACCAGTTTGAGTCGTCAATCCCTGAACAACAATCAGCCCAGTGTGGACATTTGTATTACGGACGATGGAAAGGGGATCGATGAAAATATTGCCAATCGAATTTTCGATCCCTTTTTCACCACCAAGCCAGTGGGTACAGGAACCGGCCTCGGGCTTTCCATTTGTTATAACATTGCCTCGGGACACGGCGGTTTGATCACTATGCAAAGCCAGCCGGGGCGAGGCACCCAATTTATCGTCAGCCTGCCCATTGAAATGGAGGCAGGACAATCAGCACTTACTTAGTTGATAACATCGGCGACATCAGTTTTCGCAGCAAGCGCCCGAGCAGGCCCTGATAAAACGCCAGGCTCAGCAAAATCGTTCCCGCACCGATCAGCAAACTGGCTTCCAGTGATTCATCCAGAATCAGTGCGCCCAACATTAAAGCCACTGCCGGAGTCATCAGGGTGTTCAAGGAAATCGTGGCTGCACTCATATGCTTCAGCAAATAAAAGTAAGCTGGAAAACCCAGCAAAGAACCACAGACCGCCAGATACACTACAGCACCTCCGGAGCGCCAGCTGATATCCTGGGCGAGAGTGCCGTCGGTAAACAACCACACCAAAAATAACGCCGGGAACGATAACAAAAGAGCGCCGGCCGTTTGTCGCATGGGTTCAATGTTTGATGCAAAACGCTGCAGGCAAACACTGCTCAAAGCGAAAATGGTGGACGACATCAACACCGCGACAATACCTTTGATTGCGGAAGGGCCGAACTGCAACTGCCCTTGAAAAATAATCACCAAACCCAGCAACGCCAGAATCAGCCCCAATACCTTCTGCCAATCAAAAGGATTGGTACGCAAAATCAACAAGGTCATCAAACCGGTGATAAACGGCGTTAAACCAAACAACACCGAGATCAAACCGCTGGAAATATATTGCGCAGCCCAATACACCAGAGGCAATGCCGGGAATATGCCCATCGCTGCCGCACCATAGACTTTCCAGTCAGAGCGATCCTGCACCAACGGTTTGCCCTGCCACCACAACACGGCCATCGCCAGCGGCAAGGCAATGCCCATGCGCAACATCACGGCTGCCGTAAAACTGAAACTCTCGTTACTTAAACGAATACCGAGCGGCGTGCTTCCCCAAAGCAACACCACCAAAGCAAAAACAATGGGTATTTTCACAATACACTCCCAAATGGGCGGCGAAGAGAGGCATAAAAAAGGCCGCTCTACTGGCGGCCCTTTTAAATCACATCAATGAATTAATTGGATCGCCCTTTGCCACGCACGGCACACAGTTTCGCCCACAGGTAGACTGAGGGACTCACCGCCTTTCGCACAATAATGGTGGCAAACATATGGTTCACAGGGATATCCAAAATAATGTTTTACAGTTCTTCGGTTCAAAGAGACTGCTGGTAAAGAAACTTGGCCGCCCGTTCTCATGTGATTACACTGGCCGCCAATAAGTAAATCCTTTACAGTGTCGAACAAGATTCGATCAAGGTCAAGCACGAAATTTATGGAATGCTATTTAGTCGGCGGCGCGGTACGCGATGAGCTAATGAATTACCCCTTTCATGAACGGGACTGGGTAATTGTAGGAGCCACCGAGCAAGACCTGGAAAATATGATTGCCGAAGGTTATCAGCAAGTCGGCAAAGACTTCCCGGTTTTTCTGCACCCTGACAGCAAAGAAGAATACGCACTGGCACGCACCGAACGAAAAACCGGCCACGGCTATGGCGGTTTTAGCGTCAACACAGAAAATGTCAGCCTGGAAGATGATCTGAGTCGACGAGACCTAACCATCAACGCCATCGCCAAAAGTGCGGACGGTAAATTTATCGACCCTTACGGTGGCCTGGAAGACCTCAACAACCGCATCCTTCGCCATGTTTCCGATGCATTCGCAGAAGACCCGTTGCGTATTTTACGAATCGCACGTTTTGTCTCCCGCTACACCCATTTGGGATTCACCATTGCCCCGGAAACCCAACAACTCATGAAAAACATGGTTGCTGCGGGCGAAGTCGAGCATCTAGTGCCCGAGCGGGTATGGAAAGAAACCGAACGGGCACTGGGCGAACGCAGCCCGAGCGCTTACTTTGAATGCCTGCGCGGTTGCGGCGCACTGCATGTTCTGATGCCTGAACTCGATGACTTATTCGGCGTTCCCCAGCGCGCAGAGTATCACCCGGAAATCGACACTGGTTTACACAGCCTGATGGTTCTGGAGCAGGCCTGTAAACTCAGCGAGGAACCGAGAATCCGTCTGGCAGCCGTGCTGCACGATCTGGGCAAAGCCAAAACGCCCGCCGACATTCTTCCTCGGCATCACGGCCATGAACAACGCAGCCTGCCCTTGATTCGAACACTCTGCGAACGCCTGCGAATTCCCAAAGCTTTTTTGCGATGCGCCCTGCACCTCGCCGAATTCCACACCCTGAGCCATCGTGCCATGGAGCTGCGCGGTGCCACTCTGGCAAAATTATTCAAACAACTGGATGCCTACCGCAATCCTCAGGCACTGGACGATTTTTTACTCGGCAGCCTTGCCGATAGTCGAGGCCGAACAGGTTTTGAAGAGCAGCCCTACCCACAAACAGACTATCTGAAAGCCGCCTTTGAGATTGCCTGTCGAATTAACGCCAAAGAGATTATTGCCCAGGGCTACAGCGGTGCCGATATCGGCGTACAATTGGAACAACAGCGTATCAACGCCCTTGAACACTATCGCAAAGAAAAAGGAAAACCCGCGTGAGTGAAGCTCCTGTTGCCCTTATTACCGGAGGTGCCAAGCGTATCGGCGCCGCTCTGTGCCGCCGCTTTCACGAAGGCGGCTATCGCATTCTGCTCCACTACGGCACCTCCAGCGACGCCGCTGAAGCCCTCGCGAACGAATTGAATCGGAAAACACCGGACAGCTGTTTCAGCATTCAGGCCGATTTAAACCAGCTCAATGACGTACGCCAACTGGCGGACACTGCTACCCGCCAATGGGGGCGAGTGGATTTGCTGATCAACAATGCCAGCAGCTTTTATCCCACCCCCATTACTGACTGTAATGAACAGCACTGGGACGATTTGATGGGCAGCAATGCCAAAGCACCTCTGTTCCTGAGTCAGGCTCTGGCACCAAGCCTGGCTGAACGCCAGGGAGCGATCATCAACTTTGCGGACATTCACGCCGAAAAACCCATGGCCGGACACAGCATCTACAATATGGCCAAAGCCGCGAACGTGATGCTCACCAAGAGCCTGGCGATGGAACTGGCCCCGGATATTCGCGTCAACGGCATTGCTCCGGGCGCGATACTTTGGCCGGAAGGTGGCGAAGAAAATTCCACTGTACTCGCCAAAATTCCACTGCAACGCTGTGGTGGCGAAGCCCCAATTTGTCAGGCCGCCTGGTATCTGGCAGAACAGGCTCCCTATACTACGGGGCAGGTACTGGCCATCGATGGCGGTCGAAGCCTGCACATGTAAAGTGACATAGCCCATCATTATGGCGCTCAAAACTAAATCACACTTTCGATTTAACTGAGCCAGTGACGCCAAAAAACCAGCCATAGCGGTAGTTCTACGCGTTTTTTCAGGTTATTATTTGCGCGCCTTTATGGCGATTAACGCGAAAACAGCAAGAATCACCTAAAAGAACAAGTTGGATTCCAACATGCGCGCGCTGCTCTATTTTTTAGTGGGCCTCATTGCCCTGGCGATTGCCACATACTCTGCCCTCTATTTTCTCAGCCCGTCGACTCTCGTCGAAGCGGGCATCAGCCACGAACGAAAACAGGCTGGCCTTGAATTAAAACAGATCACTGTCGCTGATCACGACATTCATTACCTTACTGGCGGTCCTGAAAACGCACCGGTTCTTTTGATGCTGCATGGTTATGCCGCAAATAAAGACAATTGGGTCCGCTTTGCCGCCCAGTTCAGTGATCGCTACCGTGTTCTGATTCCCGACCTGCCCGGCTTTGGCGACAGCAGTCGACTCACCGAGCAAAGCTACGACATCAACAGTCAGGTTGAACGCTTACAAGCCTTTGTGGATGCACTGAAATTACCCCGCTTCCACCTGCTGGGAAATTCCATGGGCGGCATGTTGTCAGCAGCCTACAGCCTGGAACACCCAGACAAAGTATTGAGCTTGGGCTTATTGAACAGCGCTGGCGTAAAAGAACCTGAGCTGAGCCCACGCAGTAAAGCCTGGGCAGAAGGTCGCAATATTTTGCTATTGGAAAGCAGTGAAGATCTGGATCGGCTCTTTGCTCTGGCGTTTAACCACCCACCTGCCATGCCACAGATCGCCAAAAATTACGTCGCCCAAAAAGCCCTCGAGCAAAAAGACTTCAATGAGAAAGTCGCCAGGGATCTAACAAAGCAGCCCTATGAACTGGATGATAAGCTGGGGCAAATTCATACCCCCAGTTTGGTGATCTGGGGAGATAGCGATCGCATTATTGATGTGTCTTCGGCACAAGTGTTTGAGCAAGGTTTACCAGAATCCACCACCATCATTATGGAAGATACTGGCCACCTTCCCATGCTGGAACGCCCGAAAAAAACCGCCAAACATTATCAGCAGTTTTTACGAACGGTAACCGGTAAAGAATAGGGATTGAAAACTGGCACAAGCGAACACGTTCACTGCGCTTTAGAGATGGCTTTTCCCTGCCAATTGAAATCAATCGGCCAGAGTTTTTGCCCCTTATCATAGGCTTGCCACATAGCGGCATAACTCTGCTGACAAGTGGGGTGAATGTCTTCTGCAGCGATTTCGGCCAGCGGAAGCAAGACAAAGGCATTCTGGGTAATTTCTTCACGAGGCAGCTCAATACCCGCCACGTTCCCGACAACATCATCGTACAAGAGAATATCAACATCGAGCGTACGACCACTGAAACGTGGCACATCGCGACGACGGCCATTTTCGTCTTCAATCTTTTTCAAGCTGTCATTGAGGGCCGCCAAATCCAGCTCGGTTTCGATTTCCACAACCATGTTGTAAAACGGCTCGCCAGAAAACCCCACGGCTTCACTTTCATAAACCGACGACAACGCCAGAATTCTGAAATGGCGGTTTAAGGCATCCAGACAAGACGTGATATGAAATTCCCTGTCTTCATTGCTCCCTAAACTTAAAAATACTCTCGCCATTAACGATCTCCGCGCTGGCCGCGCTCTATCAACAAACCCACGTTTTTCGCCGCGCGTACCGCGCCCGGCTTACTCAGCTTCATCCGCAACCAGGAGATCTTGAATTCCTTTAACAACAAGTCACTCAGCTCCTCGGCCAATGATTCAATCAATTCGTATTGGGTGGTTGAGACATGCTCCACAATGCGATCTGACACCGCCTTGTAATCCAGAGCATGCTGCAAATCATCGGTGTTGGCCGCCGGACGAATATCCCAGGCCATTTCCAGATCGAAGCTTAAGCGCTGCTTGATTTTGCGCTCCCAATCAAACACCCCAATGGTCGCATCAACACATAAACCTTCGATAAAAACGATATCCATAGCACTCTCTGTTACGTTTGCTGCCACATTCTCTGTCAGGTTTTCTATCGCGCGCGTTCAACTAACACAATCAGGAAGGACCATCAGCTGAAATATCAGGCAGGCTTTCCAAATCCCATCGCGGCTGAACTTTCAGAGCCAGTTCCTGCTCCTGGCCGGCAAGCAAACGCTGGCAACCGGCGTAGGCGATCATTGCGCCGTTGTCGGTACAAAATTCATGTCGAGCGTAATACACCCCGGCATCGATCTTGGCCAACTTGCTTTCCAGTTCGGCTCGCAGGCGTTTATTCGCCGAAACACCGCCGGCAATCACCAGCGTTTTTAAACCTTCCTGCTCAAGAGCGCGACGACATTTGATCACTAATGTGGCCACCACCGCATCTTCAAAAGCGTAGGCGATATCCGCGCAACATTGATCATCCGGCAAACCGCTTTCGAGCTTGTGCTCGGCAACCGTATTCAGGGTAAAGGTTTTCAAACCACTGAAGCTGAAATCCAAACCGGGACGATCCGTCATCGGACGCGGAAAACGGAAACGTCCCGGTTCACCCTGCTCCGCCAGTTTGGCGATTTGAGGGCCTCCAGGGTAGTCCAGATCCAGCATTTTGGCCGCCTTGTCGAAGGCTTCACCAGCGGCATCGTCCAGAGACTCCCCCAGCATGCGGTAGCGACCAATGCCATCGACTCTCACCAGTTGGGTATGACCACCGGAAACCAGCAGCGCCACAAAGGGAAAAGCAGGCGGATTGGCTTCCAGCATAGGGGCCAATAAGTGGCCTTCCATATGGTGCACACCCAAGGCCTTGCACCCCCAGGCATACGCCAGTGAGCGCCCCGCACAGGCTCCCACCATCAAGGCCCCAATTAATCCTGGCCCTGAGGTATAAGCAATCCCGTCAATATCCTGGCTTTGCGTACCGGCTGCGGCCATAACTTCATCAATCAGTGGCAGCAGTTTGCGCACGTGATCCCGGGACGCCAGCTCAGGCACCACACCGCCGTATTCAGAGTGCAATTCCACCTGAGAATACAAGCTGTGAGCCAAAAGCCCCTGCTGGCTATCGTAGACGGCGACACCCGTCTCGTCACAGGAGGTCTCGATACCTAAAACACGCATGAATACGGCCTTTTCAGCGGGATAAACAAAAGCCCGGCATGATAACAGCTTGAGCCGGGCTTACCAGAGAAATGCGGCCCCAAAACGGCTTGCACCCCAAGATATTGCGTATATTTGCCCTTTCGCAAGCCCTTGCTGAGACAAAAGCTTGCGCGGGCAGCCAAGACTGTATAGAATTTGCGCCCCTTGGAATGGTGTGAATCCTGTGTTTGCCCCGCGCGATGCGGCCTACAGACGAAACAAAGCACCACATAACAGATACACGAAATTAAAAATTGGAAAGGTACAATCAACAATGCCTGCTGTTAAGCTGAAAGAAAACGAACCATTTGATATCGCTCTGCGTCGCTTCAAGCGCTCTTGTGAAAAAGCCGGTGTACTGGCCGAAGTACGTCGTCGTGAATTCTACGAGAAGCCAACCAGTGTTCGTAAGCGTAAGGCTGCTGCCGCTGTTAAGCGTCACGCCAAAAAGGTTCAGCGCGAATCTCGCAAGTTTCAGCGTCTGTACTAAGTTTCTAGCCTGGTTACAGGTTAGCGCAGACCAACTCAAGTTCGCTTGAGTGAGTGTATCTAAGCCCAGCCTCGAGCTGGGCTTGCGCGTTTGGCCCTTCGCAATTTAACAAGGGTTTCTACATCCCCTATTCACTGTGCACATAAGGAAAAATCATGTCTGAGCTGAAAAAGACCATTGCCACCGCTGTAAAAGACGCCATGCGAGCAAAAGAAAAAGCCAGACTGGGCGTATTGCGCATGGTACAAGCGGAATTCAAACGCATCGAAGTGGATGAGCGTATCGAACTGGACGACGCCCGCGTACTGGTCGTACTCGACAAGATGCTCAAGCAACGCAAAGACTCCGCCCAACAATTCCGCGACGCCGACCGTATCGATCTGGCTGAGCAGGAAGAATCCGAAAGCGCCATCATCCAGGAATTTCTACCCGCCGCACTGAGCGAGGACGAAGTATCCGCAATCATCGATGAGGCCATCCAGAACAGCGGCGCCGAATCCGCGCGTGATATGGGCAAAGTCATGGCCCTCGTGAAGCCGCAGATTCAGGGACGTGGCGATATGGGTGCCGTTAGCCAACTGGTAAAAGCCAAGTTGTCCTGAGGGCGTGCAAGCCCCAATTGTGCCCCATTCAACGGCTCGTTAAACTAAGCCCATGAGCGGCCGCATACCCCAGAGTTTTCTTGATGATCTTCTCGACCGCATCGACATTGTCGATGTGGTTGATCATCGTGTAAAACTGAAAAAGACCGGCAAAAACTACAGCGCCTGCTGCCCGTTCCACGAAGAAAAAACCCCCAGCTTTACCGTCAGCCCCGACAAGCAGTTCTACTACTGCTTTGGCTGCGGCGCCTCCGGCAATGCACTCGGCTTTATCATGGAGTACGAGCATCTGGACTTTCCCAATGCCGTTGACGAGCTCGCCAAGCTGGCCGGCGTCGAGGTGCCCAAAGAAAAACAAAACACCTCTCCCGCACAAAAAGCCCGGGAAAAACAGCGCCAGGAAATCCTCAGCCTGCTGGAAAAAGCCGACAGTTATTACCAGCTGCAATTGCGCCAGCACAACAGCAAAACCCAGGCGGTTAACTACCTCAAATCACGAGGACTAAGCGGTGAAATTTGCAAACGCTTTGGCATCGGCTATGTGCCTGCCGGCTGGGACAATCTGAAACAGGAACTGGCCAAGGATCCGTCGACCTGCAAGCGCCTCGAAGAAGCCGGCATGCTGATCCACAATCAAAACAAAAACAGCTACTACGACCGTTTTCGCGAGCGCATCATGTTCCCGATTCGCGATCGCAGGGGCCGGGTCATCGGTTTCGGCGGGCGCGTCCTGGGCGATGAAAAACCCAAGTATCTGAACTCTCCGGAAACCCCGGTGTTTCATAAGGGCGAAGAGCTTTATGGACTTTGGGAAGCGCGCCAGGCGAACTCACAAATTCCGCGCCTGCTGGTCGTGGAAGGCTATATGGACGTCGTCGCACTCGCACAGTTTGATATTAATTACGCGGTCGCCACTTTAGGCACAGCCTGCGGTGAAGCCCATTTGCGCCTGGCCTTCAAACACACCCAGGAAATTATTTTTTGCTTCGACGGCGACAACGCCGGCCGCAATGCTGCCAAGCGCGCCCTGAGCAATTCCCTGCCCGTCATGACCGATGGCTTGCAGATCAAATTTTTATTTCTGGAAGACGGACAAGACCCGGACAGCTACGTTCGGCAGTTTGGCAAAGACAAATTCCTGCAGCGTATCGAAGAAACCGCCAGCCCACTGGAAGACTTTTTGTTCGACAGCCTTTGCGAAGATATCGACGCCAGCACCATGGGCGGCAAAGCCCAGCTGAGCAAACGCGCTGCCCCCATGCTGAACCTGCTGCCCAAGGGGGTATATCGGGAGCTGATGTTCAAGCACCTGGCCAAGCGCACAGAACTCAGCCTGGACACTCTGCTCGAACTGATCGACCAACCTCTGCCAGCACTGCCCAACGAGAGCAAAGTACCGAGCGACGAAGTAAGCGCTGAAGAACCTCAAGAAGCGCCATCCAGGGACTTCCCAGAACAACTGCCGCCCGATGGCGACAATCCATGGCAAGCCTATGAAGCCCTGGCAGAACAACAGGTTGAAGAGAACATCGACGGCGCTTATACAGGCCCTATCGAAGGCTATAACGAATCATCGGCGCCCGACTCAAGGGGCCCTCGAACCAGCAATGTCCTGACCAGCAACGATATACCGCCAAACCGGGGAACGAATCAGGACAACAAACTCAGTCCTCAAAAGCTGCTGATTGGCTTGTTGATGAGCCGGCCAGAATTGGCCAAGGAACTGGACGATATTGAGCTGTTCAGCCACTTTAAAGACCCGGACAGCCAGCTTTTGCTGCGCCTGGGCCGCTGCCTGCAAAGCCGGCCCCACTTCAACATCCACCAACTCACTGGCCACTGGTTGGCGAGCTATGGCCAACAGGAGTGGCAGAAGCTCAAGGATATCGCCGAGCAAAGCACTTCCGTGCTCTCAGCCGCCATGCGCGAGGGGAACTTTGACGATAACGCCGAGCTCAAAGCCTGCGAGGACAAACTGCTCCAGCAGCAGCAACGAGAATCGCGCCAAAACAAGCTCAAAGAGCTGAAAAGCAAGGCCTTTAACGAGCTTAGTACCGAGGAGAAAACCCTGTTTCGCCAACTCATCCAGCAAGGCCATTGAAGACTCCTGCCAATCAAGCATAACAGGAGTAAATAAAAGCACTGATCAGGCTTGATTTTCTAGAATAAGCCCCTATTTATGGGCTATAATCTCTTGTTTACTTCGCCAGCATATTTTATAGGTCACGAATGAGCGATAACGCGCAACAGCAACAGTCCCGCATCAAGGAACTCATTGCCCGCGGTAAGGAGCAAGGCTACCTTACCTACGCCGAGGTTAATGATCACCTTCCCGAGGACATTTCTGACCCAGATCAGGTTGAAGACATCATCCAGATGATCAACGACATGGGCATCAAGGTGTATGAAACTGCACCGGATGCCGATGAAATCTTGATGACCGATGGTGATTCCTCTGCCGACGAAATCGCCGCCGCTGAAGCGGCCGCCGCCCTGGCTGCGGTAGAAACCGAAGCCGGCCGCACCACCGACCCAGTGCGTATGTATATGCGCGAAATGGGTACCGTAGAACTGCTTACCCGTGAAGGCGAAATCTCAATCGCCAAACGCATCGAAGAAGGTGTTCGCGAGCTGATGCAAGCCATGTCTTACTGGCCCGGTTCGGTTCAAAACCTGATCAACGAATACAAGCTGATCGACAAAGAAGAACGTCGCCTGCCCGACGTAATTTCCGGCTGGCTGGACCCCGCCGACGATGTACCGTCTGCTCTGGCTCAAGCTCAGGCCGCCGAAGCCATGGCCGGAAATTCCGACGATGACGACGATGATGAAGATGACAACAACAGCGGCATCGATCCAGAAGAAGCCAAAGAGCGCTTTGGCAAACTGGAAACTCAGCTGAAGAAAACCCTGAAAGCACTTGAAAAGCACGGTCCTGACAGCAAGCAGGCCGCAAAAGAACAAGCCGCTCTGGGTGAAATTTTCAAATTCTTCAAACTGCCACCTCGTCAGTTTGATCCCCTGTACAACGACATTCGCGACACTCTGAATCAGGTTCGCCAGCAAGAGCGCCTGATCATGGATCGCGTTGTGCGCAAGGCTAAAATGCCACGCAAAACCTTTATCAAGGAATTCCCTGGCAACGAGATCAACGATGACTGGATTCCAGAAGTCATCAAGAAGAAACGCGATTACTCAGAAGCGCTGAAGCGCTTCCTGCCAGACATTCAACGTGCCCAGCGCAAGCTGCAGCAAATTGAAGAGAACAGCAATCTGGCCCTGGCCGACATCAAAGAGATCAACCGTCGCATGTCGATCGGTGAAGCTCGCGCCCGTCGCGCCAAGAAAGAAATGGTGGAAGCTAACTTGCGTCTGGTGATCTCCATCGCCAAGAAGTACACCAACCGTGGTTTGCAATTCCTCGACCTGATTCAGGAAGGCAACATCGGCTTGATGAAAGCGGTCGACAAATTTGAATATCGCCGCGGTTACAAGTTCTCGACTTACGCCACCTGGTGGATTCGTCAGGCGATTACCCGCTCGATTGCCGACCAGGCTCGCACCATTCGTATCCCGGTGCACATGATTGAGACCATCAATAAGCTCAACCGTGTATCACGCCAGATGCTTCAGGAAATGGGCCGCGAGCCAACACCGGAAGAGCTGGGCGAACGTATGGACATGCCGGAAGACAAGATTCGTAAGGTCCTGAAAATCGCCAAAGAGCCCATCTCCATGGAAACCCCAATCGGTGACGATGAAGATTCACATCTGGGCGACTTTATTGAAGACCACACCATCACCTCTCCAGTGGAGTCGGCGACCGGTGAAGGCCTGACAGAGGCAACCCGCGACGTACTGGGCGGCCTAACCGCTCGTGAGTCCAAGGTTTTGCGTATGCGTTTTGGTATCGACATGAACACCGACCACACTCTGGAAGAAGTGGGCAAGCAGTTCGACGTTACCCGTGAGCGTATTCGTCAGATTGAGGCGAAGGCACTGCGCAAACTGCGTCACCCGTCTCGTTCCGATCACCTGCGCAGCTTCCTCGACGAATAATCGAGCAAGCAGAGCAAAAAGGCGGCCTTGGCCGCCTTTTTTGTGCCTGCAGTTTGGCAAACTTCCACCTTTAACGGTTTTCGCTCCTGACACATAGTGACATAATCGCTCTGTCGCAACGTCTTCACAAGAGACGTATAAAAAGGGGATATATAAAGAGGCTCCCCATCATTCTAAGCACAGGACTTTTTTATGAGCGAGACCACAACGGCCACTGCGGAATCCACCCGCCTGAGCCGCCTACTCGACAAGGTGGAAGTAATCGGTAACAAACTCCCCGATCCCGCCATCATCTTCTTAATCAGCTTAATTATTGTTTGGACCCTCTCAGCGATCATGTCGAACTTCCAGTTCGATGCCATTGATCCCCGCACTGGCGAAGCCATTGTGGTGAATAACTTGCTCACCGGCGCTTCGATTGCCGACTTCCTATCACGAATGGTCACCATCTTTACTGGCTTTGCGCCACTAGGCGTGGTTCTGGTCGCCATGCTGGGTGTTGCCGTTGCCGAACACGCCGGCTTTATTAACGCCGGTATCAAGCGCATGCTGGACGCCACCCCCAAGAGCCTGTTGACGCCCTCCGTCATTTTGGTGGCCATTGTCAGCCACACAGCAACAGACGCCGGCTATGTATTGGTGATTCCACTGGCGGGCATTATCTTCAGCGCCATGGGCCGACACCCTCTCGCCGGTATCGCAGCCGCCTTTGCGGGTGTGAGTGGCGGATTCAGCGCCAACTTTGTCCCCTCCGCAATCGATCCACTGTTGCAGAGCTTCACCCTGAGCGCTGCACAAATCGTAGACCCGGATATTCAAATCAACCCACTCAACAATTACTTCTTCACCTCGGCCTCAAGCCTGCTGGTGATCCTGTTGGGCTGGTACCTCACCGACAAAGTGATTGAGCCGCGCCTGGCCAACACCAAAGTGGATGGTGACACCGAAGACCTGCCAAAATTTGGCGAACTCAGCGATAAAGAACGTTCCGCGCTGCGCTGGGCAACCGTAACCATGATTGCAGGTATCGCCATCTTAGTGGCCGTCGCCTGGCCAACAAGCTCCCCCCTGCGCGCCGCCAATGGTGAACTGGCCTCTTTCAGCGCACCGATTATGCGCTCGATCGTGCCACTGATTTTCCTTCTGTTTGTGATTCCCGGCACCGTTTATGGCTACATCGCTGGCACCTTCAAAAACAGCAAAGACGTCATCGGCGCCATGAGCAAAGGCATGGAAGGCATGTCGTATTACGTGGTGATGGCGTTTTTCTGCGCCCTGTTTATCGATGCGTTTGGTAAATCCAACCTGGGTGCATTGCTGGCCGTTAACGGCGCCGAAGTACTGAAAACCCTGGCCTTGCCCAGCATGGTAACCATGGCCGGCATCGTCTTCCTGACAGCGTTTGTAAACCTCTTCGTCGGCTCTTCATCCGCCAAATGGGCATTGATCGGCCCCATCCTGGTTCCCATGCTGATGCAGATCGGCATCTCCCCGGACCTGACCCAGGCCGCTTACCGAGTGGGCGATTCCTCCAGTAACATCATCACCCCACTGATGCCTTACTTCCCGCTCGTCGTGGTCTACTGCCAACGCTATGTGAAGAGCACAGGTATTGGCACCCTGCTGTCCCTGATGCTGCCCTACTCTGTGGCCATCATCATTGCCTGGACCATATTCCTGCTCATCTACTGGGGCCTAGGCTTCCCACTCGGCTTGCAATCCAGCTACGTATACCCAGCTGGCTAAGCCCTTGAAAGCACGAGAAAAAAAGCGTTAGAGATCTAGCGAAATACAGGCGAGGCGATTATAATCCCTCGCCTGTTTGATGACTTTCATCACATCAGGGCCCTTAGCTCAGCTGGTTAGAGCACTCGACTCATAATCGATAGGTCCGCGGTTCAAGTCCGCGAGGGCCCACCATTTCTCCCCAACAGATTGTTCACCTCTTCGAGCCCCCTCCCCGACCATTACTTCCGCCCACATAAAAACCAGACAATCAATTCTATCAGTCGCTTATATATGTTATTTTAAGCCCACGGAAACAATAAGGATGTTTTTATGGAACTATCAGGCTCAAACTTAATTCAAATTGCAGGGATAGCAATAGCATCCATCATAGGCATTATTGGCCTCACAAAATATTCCAGCAATAAAAAAAACGCCAACAACGCAAAAGTAATCGTTGACCAAAAATCAGGCGCCCTTTCTTCCGGAAAACAGAATTCGCAAATAAATATTAATAATAACAATGACTGAAGAAAATAGTGTCAGCGTAAACATCAATCAAGACAGCGGGTTAGCTAGCAAAGGCGATCAGGGTGTCGAGGTTACCGTAAATTCAGGCCCACAATATCACGGTAATGTCTTCAAGAAATTAGTTTCCATCCATAACGGAAACCTAACCTTCGATCCACATACATTAAGAGATGTGATATTAACCATCGATGAAGGCATCGAACAAATAAATGACGCAGGCCCTTTAGATCTAACGGGAATTGATATTAGCAAAAAAAACAAAATCAACAACTTGTCCTCTGATTTTTTCGAAACTTTTGTTGAATTAGATTTTTATCCGCAATTTTATAAAATCGATCAATTCCTTGGATTAAAAGAGAATCAGTCTAAATTACAAGTCAGAATTGACAGAATCATAAAAAGCTTAAACCGTAAGATCTTAACGAATCAGGACAGCCTTCGCTTTGAAGAGCTTCTATTAAAAATTACTGACAAGCTTATCGATGAGCATTACGACACCTTAAGCGAAAAGGAAGATCTAATACTGCTAATCTTATACTATTTTTATTGCAACTGCTGCATAGGCAAAAAGGTGGGCGCAGATGCTATCACCTAGTAGATTTAGCAATTTACGGTTTTCATTATTAAACACAACATCATTAGTTATTGAATTCTTATTGAAGAACAATAGAGCCACCATATCTGAAGTATTAGATTACCTACTTATATTTCACAGCAGCTACACTCGAGATGATGTCACAAAATGTGTAACGCTCTTATTTGCCTTAGGAAAAGTAAATTATTCCGAAAAAACGGATAAAGTTTGGCTCATAAAATACAAAACGAACAAGGACGAAAAAGTTGCTTAAGCTAGTAAAGCTATATTCAAGTAAAGAAAATATATTTCCTGAAATAATTTTTCACAATGGATTAAACGTCATTTACGCTACAGCCACAAAAAAAACCAATGACAAAAAGACATCTCATTCTCTAGGAAAATCAAAACTTGCAGAAATATTGGATTTCATGATAATAAAGAAACCCAAAACTGGATTCTTCCTAAAATCCGACGAAATCTTTTCTGACTTTACCTTTTACCTTGAAATACAAACAAGCGCCAACCTCTACTATACAATTCAAAGAGAAGTGAAAGGGAAAATTTCAATATATTCATCAGCACAACCAATCAACGTAATTAAGTCAGGCGTTTTTTCTATAGTCGGAAAAAACCTAGGGGTGGATGCGGCAAAAAAAGCACTGAATGAAGGTTTGAAGTTAAATGTCGTTGAGAATTCACTTGGCCACCTTAGGACTGGACTTAGATACTGCATCAGAAACCAAGAAGAATATTCAGACATATTCAAAGTTAAGAACACGCCGGAAAATGACAGGACTTGGAAGCCTTATTTAAGCGGGCTTCTCGGTATTAACTCCGATCTAATAGCTGGAAAATATAATGCTAGAGACACGGCAAAGAGATTAAAAACAGCCATTGATGAACTTGAGCACATTTCATCACCCAATCAAAATGCCGCAGCAATTGAAGCTGAAATTTCGAGATTAGAAGAGTCTGTTTCAGCAATGGATCGGGATCTATCCGACTTTTCTTTTCAGAAAATAGACAAAGATATCACTAGAGAGCTGGTAGATGATATTGGACAAAACATCACTAACTTAAATCAAGAGAGATACTCTATAGAACAACGGATCTCCGATATAAATGAATCCTTAAAAGCAGTGTTCAATTTTAATATTGAAGACGTTTTAGATATTTACAAATCTATAGAAATACATCTACCTGACGAGCTTGTAAAAACTTATGATGATCTCGCAACCCTTAATAAGAAAATGACTCAAGGAAGAAAGGAACACCTTGAAAAGGCAAAATTAAAGCTCATTGAAAACTTATCATCAGTATCCGAAGAACTTTCTGAATTATCATCCGAACAGAAAAAACTAAGCTCACTTTTATTAGAAAAAGAAGCTTTCAAAAAATATCAAAAGCTGCAAGGAATTATAAGAAAAGATGAAGCCAAACTATCCACCTTACGCGAGAGACTTGAAAAACTTGACAGCGCAACAAACTTAAGAGCCAGACTGTCCGAAACAAATATAGAAGAGGCCCAGCTAGCAGATAAAATTATCAGAGCCTCAAGGCAAAGCGTAAACGGTTCAATTAAAAATATTAATTCCATTTTTGGCGGCCTAGTTAAGGACATCCTTGGAATAGATGCCTACTTCTATCTAAAAATAAACAAAGAAGGCAACCCTCAATTTGAAGTAGGCACATCTGATGAAACCGCTGTATACGAGGGTCACTCATATAAAAAAGTAATGGCCGCATGCTTTGATCTTGCACTATTAACACATTATTCAGATAGTTCTTACTACCGATTTTCATACCATGATGGTCTACTAGAAAGCTTAGAAGACAAAGTAAAACTAAGACTCATAGATGCGTGGCGAGTTATTGCAGAAAGAAACAAACTTCAACTTATTATTACTGTTCTTGACGCAGACATTCCAGAGAACTCTCAGGGCTCAAAGATTTATTTCAAAAAAGGTGAAATAATCCGAGAACTTCATGACCGAGGAGATGATGGAAGACTCTTCAGAATGAAGAAGTTTTAATAGTATGTACTTTCGGTCTCACAACGAAACCCTATTCTCCAACCACAAAACAAGAATAACCCCAAAATATGGGCTGTATTGGTACACTCAGAGCAACATTTATATTACAGCAGCAAAAACTTAATCAAGTTCTGCAATCAAGATAATTTAGCCCAACATGAGCCGTGAAGATAATTTCTGGGATAGCCCGGTAGAAAAATCGGTCTTTAGTAGTTTGAAAATAATAAATTATAAAACGGATCTACAGGACCCATGATTTAACGAAACAAGCCCCTTTAATTATATTAAGTTGTTCTATAATCGACAGCAATTACCCGCTCATCTTTACTCAGTTTAAAAAGTTAGCAAGCAAAAATATGAATTCTTTAACACCAGCTCCCCAAGTTAACGGGATGCATGAAAACGAGAACTAACATGGAAGAAAAAATACTAACCACTCTGATCGCTGGCGGAGTATCTCTAATCATTAGTTTGATTGGGTTTATATCTACAAGAATGTCTCTGCAGGGAAAGAAAAGAGAAATCGAAATTCAGATTGACAACATTTATATGCAGAAACTGTACGAAGAGCGTTTAGCTCATTATCCAACAGCTTTAGATGCTACAAAATATCTCACTAGAGTTCCAAAAAATAACAATTCATTTGATAGGCAAAGTGTTCTGAAAATACGAAGTCAAATAAGCGATTGGATGAACGGCCCTGGAGGCCTAATCGCTTCCCGACAGCTAATAGAAAGCGGATATAAGCTGAGAGACTGCCTGAGCTCAAACTACGAATATAACAACAGATATTCAAAACCTCAAATGGATAAAATTGTAAATATCACCTCTCAATTTCGAAGAAATTTAAGAAAAGACATAGAATTTTATCATGACACTGATATCAGAGGAATAAGCTAAAAAGAACATATCTATAGTTCGGGATTTCTCTCTATCAATTAAAACAAACAATGTATGCGAAGCTGTTAAAGCTAGGCTCAATAGATCATCGACTTGCCCCATCAGAAACACGCGACCTGTACTTTTTAAAACGCCAAACAAAGCGATCCGTACGCCCACGCCATTCAGGACTGAATACAGAATCGGTTCTGGGATCATTGGGGTTAGACAGAATATCGCTGCTGGAATTGAGCACAAAACCGGATTGGGTTAATTCCGTCATCACCATACTGTCATGTATACGATGCAGGCTTCGGGTAAACTGATCACTGTCCTGGGGCCTGGCATGATGATCGATTAACAGCAATGTGCCGCCTGGTTTAAGCAGATCAAAAAGACGGCGATTCATTTCTGCCCTGTCTTCGCCCGTCCAATAGGTATCGTGGTAATACAGCACCATCCAGATTTGATCGACCTTTTCAGGCAATTGAATTTCATCCAGCTTCTGAACAGAATATTCGATATTCTTACGGAAATCTTTCTTCTGATAATCAGTAAAAAATTCACGAATTTGAGGTAAGTGCTCAAAAGCTCGCGCTGGGTCCACGGCATATAAAACGCCTTTATCACCAATGACTCTGGACAGAAGCGCAGTGTAATACCCTTCACCCGGAGTAATTTCGAGCACACTGTCATTGGGTTTGATTTCAGAAAAGAGCAACACTTCAAGAGGTTTCCTAAACGGGTCTCTTTCCCGAGCTTTTTCAATACGAGCCGGATCTTGTATTGCCGCTTGTACCGCCTTTAATGTGGCCGTATCTACAACCGTATGATCAGCACTGCTGACTTGAGCTGTAGCCACCAATAACATCAGAAGAAATAACACTCTGGCCGAATATTTAAACATAAAATTATCCAATCGACTTTTTAACTGGACTGAGGCGTGCAGCCACAAACAAGAAGCGACTTCCGCCCTCAGCCCTGTATTGATCATCACCCTGCTCTAACGTTGAGCTGCCGAATGTAAGGAGGGATGGTTATTTGCAAGACTGTCATCATGATTTCCCTCACCATCCTGGGAGTCAGATCGTTCATATAGCCGCCCGAGCCGGACGCCAAGCGCAGCCCAGACAGAAGCAATGCCTGCTGCGATGCATGAAATCGCGCCCAGCCCGAGGCCCATACCATCGCTTAACAGCGCAAACAGGGAAGCACTCACCGCATCACCGCCTCGATAGACAACCACATCAATTACCGGCTTAGCTTTGAAACGCTCTTCCTGACTGACCTCGGTAAACAACATTTCACGCGCTGGCCGCGTAATGGAATAGTTGCCAACCCGACGAGCAATTTGAACACCCAACAATATGGTTACCCAAGGCGCAAAGGCCAGAATGCCCATACCCAATACCAACAGTAAGGGCACACTCGCCAGGGTTAGCCCCATACCCAGGTACTTAACCATGCGATTCGTAAGAGCAAAAGCAAATACAAATGTCATGAGGTTTACAATCCAATCAATACCTCCAAGAATCTGGGTGCGTTCCGGGCGACTGAATTCCGCCAGAATATTTTTCTGCTGGAAGTACATGAATGAGCTCAGGAATACATAAAGAAGAATAAATACGGCAATACCCAGCAAATAACGATTACTGAGCACATCGGAAAAACCTTTCCACCAGGGACCTCCTATGACACTAGGACCGTCTTTCTGGCGATACTGATTTTCACCGTCAACAGCAGCCTGTATTCGATTCAAATACAAGGCCACAGGGATCACTAATAACAAAGTAATAGCGGCGACCAACATGAGATTATCCAGACCCATTGCGCGACTAAAAAACAACGGGATCGTGGGCCCTAACATGGCCCCGGCACTCGCCCCTGCACCAATAAATGGAAATAACCGCATGCATTGGTCTTTCGTGAAAATTGTGCTTACAAAGCTCCAAAACACAGATAGATTTAACAGGCTAAATACGGTTACCCAAAGATAAAATCCTTTCTCCAACAGCACAGGGTTGCTAAACCAGGGCGTTAGAAAGTAAAACAGTACAAAGCTCAGAGAGAAAAAACTGTATATAAATGGAGCCAGTTTCCTCAACGTCATTCGGGAGACTGCGAAACCATATAAGGCTACAATCCCAACCGCCAGGAAAAACTGGATATTCCACAGCATGCTGACTTCCGAGTCGCTCCAGTCACTGGCCATGGCATCCCGAACCGGACGCAATATGAAGTAGGCAGTCATTAGCATAAGCGCCATGAAAAATGCCGCTATCGCCGGCTTCTGTTCATGGGGTTCCATGAGAGTAAGCACTGATATCTTCTGCTTGATGGCATTCATTTTTCAGCCTTACCCAGAAGCGACCGTAACATTTCAAGCAAAGCTTCATTGCTGAGACTAAATTCATGATCCTGATTAAGCTCAACAACTTTCTGCAAAGAGCGTTTGATAGCGTAATCTGCCTCTTGCTTATTGGGTGTCACCAAGTATCGAAATTTTGGTTTTTCTGAAGACATAAACTCCAAAACCGCATTCGCCACGGGCTCCGGTGATGCATGATGTGAACGATCGGTGTTAACAAATGAAACAAGACGCGCAATTTCATCTCGATACTGGGTTTTCCGATCTCCCTGATCAATTGACTTCAATCGCTTTTCCATATTCTTCATGATATTCGAGCGAAAATTACCCGGCTCCACGACGCTGACTTGCACATCGAACTTTTCCATTTCCTTAGCCAGCGCTTCAGAATAAGCCTCCATAGCATGTTTGCTCATACTGTACGGTCCAAATAACTGACCCGCGAAAAGGCCTGAGATAGACCCGATCGTGCTAATTCTTCCCTCACTTTCGATGATGAGTGGCGCAAACGCTTTACTCACTCGGTAGGGCCCCATGACATTGACATCGTTAACGAACGCCATATCTTCTTCCGAGATTTCGATGAGCGGATCGTAAACAAAAACACCGGCGTTATTGACAAGCCCGTATAAGCCTCTGCCCGCAGACTTAATACGCTTAAGCGCCGAATCAATGTCTTCATCCTTGGTGACATCCAAACGTATTCCCTGGATATTTGGGAGCTTGCTTAAAGCCAGGATATCCCTTTCTTTTCGCGCTCCCGCATACACAAAGTAGCCATTTTGGGAGAGCGTGAGGGCGATCTGATGACCGATACCCGAAGATGCTCCAGTGACGAGGATCGCTCTTTTTGAATGTTCTTTAGCGAATGAAGAGTTTGCTACCGCACTCAGAAAGACGATTGTTAACAGTGTCAATGCGCGGACCAGGAAAAGTGGCATGGTTACCTCCAGTAACGTAAGTGAACGCAGATCATAGGTACCTGGAGATTCAACAAGGGCACTTTTAGACGAAACTCGCGCTATCTTCGCCTAATGCCGTTAGCGATGAATTTTGTACCTTGATCGATATTCCTATTGATTTCGTCGACTGAACGTTCCGCTTGAGCGACACAAGATGGTAGCTTTTCTAAAATTAGGTATAGTGTTTAATCAATTCTAAAACCCGGCCTGCACCGTGAATCATTCTGATACCAAGCTTCAAGGATTGCTCTTACAGACAGGATTCTGGGGTGTCGTCTTTATGGTGAACCTGGGCCCTGAATGGCAGCGCTACTCTTCGATTCGTGAGGGTATTGAGGTTGCTGGTCTCGCGACAGTACTGCAATGGCTCGTCGCAATAATAGCGTTAAGATTCTGGGTTCCATGTTTTTTAGATAAAAACCGCCTGTTAGCATTCGTACTATCAATGGCTCTGGTGGTTTTCCTCGCATCAGAAATTTATATTCTGGTCAGCTATCTGTACCTTGAATCAAGCTATCCTAACACCTATGGCGCCTACTATTTGGCGCATTTGTCTGACCTTTCCATTTGGCAGCGCCTGGGGCTCTCCGGCATGATTAAATATATTGTGCTAGGCAAATGGCCGATGCTGCTATTCCCTTCCGCCTTGCTTATTGCTGCTAATTTTTACCAAAGACAAAAACAACTTCTGGAATTGCGGGAACAAAAACAAGCCGCTGAGCTACGTGCTCTCAAGGGACAGCTTAATCCGCATTTCATCTTCAACACGCTAAACAATATTTACGCACTGGCTTTGTGTCGCTCTGAACAAACCGCTACAGCAGTGGAGCGGCTATCAGGAATCTTGGACTACATCCTGCATCACACTCATGACAAGACGGTTTTGGTAACAAAAGAAGTGCAAATGATCAGTGATTACATTGCTCTTGAGAAATTGCGATTTGGAAACCGGGTCAACGTTTCCTTTCAGCATGACGTCAATGAGCTTCTCAGTGTTGCACCTCTGCTGTTTTTGACGTTGGTGGAAAACGCCTTTAAGCATGGTGCCAGCCAGGAACTGGGGCAATCCCGAATAGACATCCACTTATCATCCAATATCAAGCAGATTCATTTTGAGATTGGCAACAGCAAGCCAAAGTCACAGGTAATCAAAGAAAATTGTCCCTCCATAGGTTTAGATAACCTGAAGAAGCAACTGGCGCTGCTTTACCCACATTCTCACCAATTAGCCATACATGAAACGAAAAATGATTACCGTGTTGATTTAAAAATCCAGGTACCGGAAAGCTATGACCAGTAAACGATATCAATGCCTTATTGTTGACGATGAATCGCTGGGGCGGGAGTTGATCGCTGCGCACTTGCAACAGCTGCCTCAGTTCGACATTGTTTCAATGTGCTCCAGCGCGATAGAGGCCAGCCAGATCCTCAATCAAAAAAGCATCGATCTCTTGTTTCTCGATATTGAAATGCCCGTCCTGAAAGGCACCGATTTCTATGGGAGCCTTACACACAAACCAAAGGTTATTTTTACCACCGCCCATCGTGACTATGCTTTGGATGGGTTTGAACTGGAAGCCGTTGATTATTTGCTCAAACCTATAACGTTTTCACGCTTTTTTAAGGCTGTTGAGCGCTTTCTGGCGCAACAAGAATCTCCAAAAGTCAGCTCATCGTCTGTAGCGTCACACCTCTTTGTGCGCTGTGATCGCAAAGAGGTGAAAATCTACTTTGATGACGTTTTATACATCCGAGGTTTAAAGGACTACATCGAAATTCATACCACGAAACGGAAACTGGTCGTTAAAAGCAGCTTGTCCTCCTTTTTTGAGAAGCTCCCATCACATTTCATCAAAACTCATCGCTCCTATATTGTTAATCCAGCGCATATTTCGGCTTATACCAAACACGACATTGAAATTGATGATAGGGAGATTCCAATCGGAGACAGCTTTCAGGATGATGTCCTTAAAAGAATTCTATAAGCCGCAAGCAATAAACTTCCAAAACAAGCATCACTAAAACCACGCTCATACTGTCTTCTGAAGTTTCACAGAGATATCAGACACTCATCCCCAATTGAGCGCTCCACAAGCTCGCGCTCTGTACATTTTTCACACATTCAGAACTTTTCAAAATTCATCATCCTTTTTCAGTAACCCTTTCCGCCTGGCCAGTATCCTACTCCCGCCGCTTGAGCAGCTTAGCTTGCGAGTGATTGACAAGGTACATGATCTCAAGAGGTTGAGAGTCCCAGGCTCCTCGGGCGGCTTCTACTTTTAAATCCGCTGCGAGCAAGTCAGCAGGGGGACGGTCATAGGAACATCACATGAAAAAACATTTACACTTTCTTAAAGGCTCATTGCTGTTGCTGACGCTGGCGTGCAGCCCATTTGTCAGCCATGCACAAACCCAGGCCTCAGTGGCCGCTTATGATTGCAGCGCACAAAGCCAGATTCCAGCAGCGGAATGCAATGCCCTAAAAGATTTGTTTGCTTCTACTGCGGGAGAATCCTGGACCAACAATAATAACTGGGGAACCGGCAACCCGGGAGATTGGGCTGGAGTGGCATTGATTGGTGTCGCCCCAAATCAAAATGTGAATAGCTTATCACTGGACAATAACAATCTGGTCGGCAATTTAAACAGCAGCCTGGGAAATCTGACAGAGGTACAGCAACTGAATTTTAGCCAAAATAGCCTGACAGGCTCGATTCCCAGCAGCTTTAGCGCGCTGACCAACATGAGACGCTTATTTCTGTTTAATAACCAATTGAGCAGTGGTATTCCCGATATATTTGGCGGGTGGACTAATGTGTTGTTGGTTTCCATAGCCGAGAACCCCAATTTAGGCGGCACCATCCCAAGCTCACTTGGAAGCAATAACAGCCTGGAGCGCCTTTTTCTCCAGAATTCCGGATTGACAGGGACTATTCCAAGCAATCTGGGCAATCTCACCAATCTGGCGCTTATCGATCTGTCCAGCAACCAGCTTGCCGGTGCTATTCCCTTGAGCTTTGGTAATGATCCGGCGACGCCGGCCAATGTCAATTTCAGCAGTAATCAACTTGATGCTGACGTCACGGGAGTAGCCCTTACTCCGGGTGCTTTGGCAGCGTGGGCTGCAGGAGGTGTTCAGCGAACCTTGAATAACCAAGCAGCATCCTCCGGGCCAGTGATACAAGCTTCTTCAGTACCCGCCTCCCCGCTATGGAGCTTGGTGATTATGTCATTTGCCCTGTTATTGGTCCAACGTGCCAAGCTCACTTCCAGAGTTTAACTCTCTGCGCTTATATATCTCAAAGCTCAGCAAAGCCAGCCACACCTGCGAGCAGGTAAACGTCTTAATAAAAAGCCGGCAGAGTCTGCCGGCTTTTTATGGGTCTTTTTCTTTGATGACGACCTTTTCCGGGGATCAGCGATGAGCTTATCCCCAATCACCACGCACTAAAATCGAAACGCTGCAGAGACTCGGAAGTTTCTTGGCGTACCTGGCTGCACCCAAACATCCGCAAAGGAATTCGTATAATATTCCTCGTCGAATAAATTGTTGATTTCAGCACGCAACTCCAGAGACTCTGAAGCCTCGTAATTCGCCGCGATTTGAACGGTTGTGTAACTAGGCAGCTTAAAATCCTGCTTGCTGAAAAAGCCATTTCGTTCATCCACATACAATAAACCACCTATTAAGCTAAGGGGCTTACCGGCGACCTGTACTCGCTGAGCGAGCCTCAAACTGAATTGTTGCTCAGGGATGTTGAGAAGATCTGAACCCGCAGGAACCTCTGTCCCAAAGTTGGGATCATTGAATGCGTTTTCAGTTTCAGCATCGACATAGGCATAGGACAACCAGAGGCTGAGTGTATCGGTAATATTGCCTTTGAGGTCTAACTCAACCCCCTGACTACCCGCTTCGCCAATCGCGGTTGCATTGAAATCCGCATCAACAGTTGAAATGTTCGATTGTTCAACATCGAAGATTGCAAAAGTTCCTTCTAACGCGCCATCATTGAGTGTGAAGTTAATGCCAACTTCTGTTGATTTCGATTGGTTAGGCTCCAGCCCGTTCTCATCCGTAGCCCCTGAAAGTGGGCGGAAATTCTCGCCGTAAGCCGCGTACAGTGATAGGGAATCGGTCGCTTTGTAGACCACGCCAAACTGCGGGCTCAACTGGGTTTCGGAATACCTGGAAATACGATTGGATCTGCGATTATTGAGCTCTTGTTCATAGTCATCAAAACGCGCACCCAATCGAATATCAAGCTTTTCTGTCAGGCTGATTTGATCCTGGATGTACACACCCAACGATTCCTGGGTTTCAACACGATCAGTGTTTGGTAATGGCTGGGGCAATGCATAGGCGCCATAGACCGGATTGAAGACATTAATTTCCTGGTTGAATTGACGGTTTCTGATTCTCAGGAAGAACTGATCGTTTTCAAATTCATCAGCGTCTACACCAACAATGATTCGATGCTCTAGATCACCGGTATGAAAACTGCCGGATATCTCCGCGCGAAAGACCTGGTACGTTGCATCGTAATCGCGATAGCGACGAAAGCGTCCGAAATCGCCGTTTTCATCCGGGGCTCCAAAACCATTTTCGGTGGCAAAACCTTCAAGCGATGTGTCACGATAATTGAAACCAACAAGCGCGCTCCAGTTATCATCGAAGTCGTGCTGGAACTCAAGCTGGTGCCCTAACACATCGGTTTCCATAGGGCCATCGCCAGGCTCACCAAGGAACCGGCTTTCGGGGATTCGTCCCAACTGGCCATCAATGGCAATCACACCACGGTCAAAGGGGATTTCCTGATGGCTGTATTCAAGTTCGTAAACGAGTTGACTTTGCTCGCTCAATCGGTAGATGAATGAAGGGCTTAACCCCTGTTTTTTCGTTTCAATAGTATCTCGAAAGCTCTCGGCATCCTCGTAAAACCCGACGATACGTACCGCAAAATCATCAGACAGGGGCGAAGTCCAATCAATATCCGTGCGGAAAGTGCTGTAACTGCCCGCTGACAATCGCAGCTCACCCTCTTGCTCAAACGTGGGACGCTTGGATACAAGATTAACCGTACCACCTGGCTCACCACGCCCAAACAAGGCAGCACGAGGGCCTTTCAGTACTTCAACGGACTCAATACCCGAAAGATCACGAGCACCGCCAAATCCTCGTCCAGCGTTAAATCCATTAACCAGGTAATTACTCGGAAGGTTTTCATCGCCCACAAACCCTCGCAAAGCGAAACTGTTCCAAAGGCCACCAAAGTTATTCTGGCGAGCCACTGAACTGGAAAGATCCAGGGCCTGATTGAGGTCAAGCGCCCCTGCATCTCTCAGCGCTTTTGCATCAATGGTCAGTTCCGATTGAGGGGTTTCCAGTGTCGTAAACTCTCCCTGATAGGCCTGGCGGGTACCGATAACCAACACGTTTTCGAGCTCCTGGCTCTCGGCTCTGTTCTCTTGAGCCATAGCAATATTGGCCGCAAAGATACAACTGGATAGGGTTGTGGCGTAGGTCAGAACGGCCTGCGTAGAGAGACTTTTCACGTTTTACTCCTGATTAGATTGCCGGAAATGGCGGTAGCGATAATGAAAATGCTACTCAAACTTATGACTGTTATGTTATAACATAACAGTCGGTAGATCCAGCTATCACCAAACCAAAACAAGGCAAACTGGCTGAATCAGGAAAAGCCGTAATACGGATAGACAGACTTTCTATCGGCCCACTGTTCGGCTTCTCGTCACCGCTTATTGCCTTAAACCATCAATATCATTCTTGAACAAAAAAGGAACAGCATGACCCGGGATCTCCAAAACATACAAACTCGACATCGGCTTATATCGATTGATGCCCTACGCGGGCTGGTTATGTTGTTTATGCTCGTTGATCATGCCCGGGAAACCATATACCTGCATATGCAGGTCAGTGACCCTATGGACGCGGGAAGTGTTGATCCCGGATTGTTTTTCACGCGTTTACTCAGCTCTATTTGCGCGCCCGCATTTGTTTTCCTGACCGGCCTTTCAGCTTATCTCTACGGTCAATTCCATAGCCGACAGGAAACCTCCTTGTTTCTATTGAAACGCGGACTTTTCCTTATGCTTTTGGAAATCACAGTCATTGGTTTTGCCTGGACAGGACAGTTTCCCCCAGAGAAATTCTACCTTCAGGTGATTTGGGCCATCGGGGTTAGCATGGTTGCCCTTGCCGGCTTAATTCACCTGCCTCGCCTCCTGCTGCTTGTTATCACGGTTTTGATTATTGCCGGCCACAATCTGCTCGACAGCATCTCATTCGAACCGGGTACGGTCTTATACATTCCCTGGGCAATGCTCCACGAGAAAGTTTTTTTTGACATCGGCTTTGGGATGCAAGCGAAAACGACTTATCCGGTTCTCGCGTGGATAGGCGTAATCAGCTTTGGGTATATAATCGGCCCCTGGTTTGGGAAACAGGTCAACACAGATGAACGCCTGAAAAACCTGATCCGATATGGACTGGCAATGCTTGCTGCCTTCATTGTAATTCGAACCTTGAACGTTTACGGCGACAAACCATGGATTGTTTATGACAATGCGCTTCAAACCACCATGGCATTTCTCAATCTAACTAAATATCCACCCTCTTTGCTGTTCCTCCTCTCGACCTTGGGAGTGAGCTTTATCTTGCTCGCACACTTTGAAAAAGCTCAGCAAGGTAGTTGGGTAATAGAAAAAATGGCTATTCTGGGTGGCGCTCCCATGTTTTTCTATATTCTTCATTTGTACGTGCTCAAGATCCTTTATCTCGTAGCACTGTTACTGTTCGGTAAAACGAAAGGTGCGTATTATGGCGTCGATCACCTTTATATGGTTTGGGTATGGAGTGTTGCCTTGATAGTGCCACTCTACTATCCCTCCGCCTGGTTCGCTGATCTCAAATCTCGACGACGAGATATTCGATGGCTTCGATACTTCTAATGCAGCACCATCATAAATGGAAAGTTTCAAAGCAACATCTGAAAAACAAAGTTGACGCTGGGCTCGCAAATACTCCCACTCAATCTAGTATTCCAGTGTTGCGAGAAATCGCTTCGGCAGCTTAAGCATCGTGTACAGAGCACAAGCCACCGCCAGTGAGTCAATCGCTGACACGGAGACAAGGCTTAAAACTTGGTTTTGAGACAACCATCCAAACAGAATTGCAGCACCCCAAGCAAAAAATGCTGCGCGGTTAAAGGGGGGTTCTTCGTCCAGCTGGCGTACATCGCAGTGCCCCCGTCGAAACAACAACACTTCGATAGCGTAGATTCCTGCAACCGGCGGAATGGCAATGCCTAGCAGTAATAAGAAATCCACCAGATAGGTTTGGGCATTTAGAAACGCCAAAAGCGTTCCCAGAAAGCCGATGATTAAAATGATCTTCCACAAGTGCACTCGTGTAAAAATAGTGGCGACGGACAGGCTGGAAGAATATAAGGACAACACATTGCTGGACCAGGAACCCAGCAATAATAAGATAAAGGCGGGGACACCGATTCCTAACATGATCATAATCTTTACAAGATCCTGCTCCCCGGTCGCCACACCAGGCACAGCCGATAGCAGCATCACTATAGGGAAGGAAATACCCAGTGCAAAAAACACGGCCCACATAGCGTGGCGATCATTTCGGGCAAAACGGCTATAGTCAGGTTGAATAACAACGCCAACAATATAGCTTCCAATCACCGCCGAGACTGCCTGACTAAAACTTAACGCCGGCTGCTGAGCGCTCAACATGTCAGACAGAGCTTTTGTCTCGGTCGCCAGTAAAGCGGCGTACAACAGAAACACCAGCATTATGGGCACCAGCATCAGCGCCAGTTTATCGATCCCCTGGAAGCCGGCGATACTTACGCCACACATCATCAGGCTGCCAATAACGATATACCAGGCGTGTTGAACGCGGTAGCCACTCAGGTCTTGTACCATTGAGTCCATCGCCTGGGCGAAGACATTCATGGTCACTGCGTACCAACCCAGCAAAGACAAGGCGATAATGAAATTCACCAACTTTGCTCCACTCCGACCAAAAGCAAACGCTACCAACATATACGTTGATAAATGGCTGCGTGACCCTGACAGGCTGGTCAATGCTCCCAGACATGCAAGAACCAAGCAGCCCAATAAAAAGGCGGGCCCAGCCTGGGCCAAGCCCAAGCTGCCGCCCAAATTAGCGGACATCAAGTACACGGGGATGCCAATCGTGCCGCCAATAATCACAAGCGCAATATGAACACCGGATAAGGTTTTTTCCTGTGGAACCGGTTCTCGAGAAAAATCCTCCTGGGCCTTATCCACTGAAACCTTCCTGCTGTGGCTCAAATCCATAATCACGCTGGGCCTGTTCAGCAGTGATGTAACCATTTTTAATGTCTGCCACAACTTTTTCTGCGGGACGCCGACTCGGTTCACCAAAACCACCACCGGTACCAGTGTACAAACGAATCACCTCGCCTTTTTCCACCGGCACTGTCGTACACATATGATGGCGCTCTTCACTGCCATCCTTACGTAAAATAAGTGCGTAATTATTCGAGCCTTGCTGGCCACCCTGCATTGCCCAAGGACGGGTTACCGTCTGTGAAGCTGCGTAGGTCAGGTAAGCGACGTCGGCGGTCACTTCGTAATCCAATACCACGCCCTTGCCGCCACGGAATTCTCCCGCACCACCATCTTCATTGTGAAAAGCGTATTGCTGGATCTGAACGCCGTATCGGTTTTCAAACAGTTCGGCAGGAATATTGAAGGTTTCACCATTGGCGCAACAGAACTGGCCGCTATCACCGTCCTGGCCCGCACTTGCACCCCACCCTCCTACTAAAGGCTCGCCCATAACAAACAGCTCACCATTATCCGGATGTTCGCCGCTGATAAAGGTGGCGCCGACACTTCGTTGATGACCCGCAGGCAGACGATCTGGAACAACCGGTGCAAGGGCCTGCCACATAACATCAATCGCCGCGATCAAGGGCTCGTAGTACAACGAAACCGGGGCGGGCGATTGGGCACTGACAACCGTACCAGGTGGGCAAATAATATCGAGGGCTCTAAAGCAGCCGCCATTTGCAGGAATATCGGAATTGGTTACCGCTTTAAAAAGGCAACGCGCCCCGGTTACCAAGCCTGTGTAGGAACAATTAATCGGGCCCTCCGCCTGTGGATCGGTACCGGTATAATCGACCTTCATTCGACCATCCGCGATGGTAACCTTGACCCGTATCGTAAATGGACCATTTCCCAATCCATCTTCTTCGACAACACTTTCAGCCTGATACTCCCCCTGAGGTAGCTTTAATAACTCGGCCTGGGTCATACGCTCGCCATAATCCAATAATTCATCCATGGCGTATAGAACTTGAGATTTGTTGTATTTTTTTATCAATTCTTCAATGCGTTTGGCACCTACGCGAGCTGCGGCCACTCCGGCGTGCATATCACCTAATGTGGATTCGGGCAATCTCACGTTGGCTTCAATCAATCCCACCAGGGACTGATTTATTTCCCCACTGTTATACAGTTTCAGAAATTTAAAATGCAAACCTTCCTGATAAATCTCGGTCGCACAGGTAGAAACACTGCCGGGCTGAGCACCACCAACTTCTGTCCAATGGGCTTTATTGACGGTAAAGGCTACCAATTCCCCCTCAAAGAAAACGGGCAGAATAATCACCACATCCGATAAATGCGTGCCGCCGCCGTGATAGGGCGAGTTTGTAATGATGACATCACCCGGTTCGATATCGCCCGGATTCGGATAATGTTCCAGACAGCTTTGCACCGCCGTATCCAGAGTCGCCAGGAAAGCGGTTACACCATTCCCTTGCGCCAATAAATTTCCCTTGGCATCGGTCGCACCAACAGCAAAGTCCGTAGTTTCGTAAATAATAGGACTCATGCTTGTACGCACCATGGCGTTAAACATCTCATCCCCCAGAGCAACCAGAGAATCTTTGATAATTTCAGTTGTAAAAATATCCATTGTTCGCTCCTTATTGTTCAGCTTGCTGCAGGTGAATAATGTAATTGCCATAATCATCGACTTCGGCTCGATGGCCGGGCGATATCACCAACGTCGCAGAAGGTTCCTGAATAATCGCCGGGCCATGGAAACTCATACCCGGCTCCAGAGCGAGACCATCGTACACACAACTTTCATGACAACCGTGTTGATCAAAATCGACGGTACGTTTGTGCAGCAAAGTCTCCTCCAGGGTTTTGCCATGGATCGTTTTTCTGGCAATTTCCGGCTTGGGAACTTCTACCTTGGCCACCAAGTGAAAATTCACCAATTGCACATCGGCGTCCAGACGATAAGTGAAACGTTTTAAATGAGCCTGATGAAAGGTTTCAACAGCTGCGTCCAAATCAATGCATCCATCCTTATCACAAGGCAAAGCAATTTTTACTGTGTGTTCCTGGCCTTGATAACGCAAGTCGGCCAAGTGCTCGAATACGAGTTCTTGTTGGTCACCCACCTGATCCTGACGATAATCTTCAACCGCCCTCTGCTTCAGTTGCTCAAAGCGCTCCTTGATGGCTGATGAGCTTTCTGCATTTAGACTCATCGGTTGGGTTTGCAGATAGTCGCGTCTCAAATCAGTCAGCAACATGCCCCAGGCAGAAAATACCGAAGAATTAACCGGCACAATAACCCTGGGAACTTTTAATTCTTCTGCCAGCGCTACGGCATGCATTGCACCACCGCCACCAAAAGCAAGCAGTGCAAAATCACGCGGGTCATAACCTTTGTTGGTAGACACCAGGCGCAAAGCGTTGGTCATATTGGCATTGGCAATACGAACAACTCCACGAGCGGCCTCTTCCAGGCCGATATCAAGTGTTTCCATAATAGGCGCAAAGGCCTGTTCTACCGCCGCCATATCGGGTTCAACTTCGCCACCGACAAAGCAATTTTTATCGATACGCCCAAGAATAAGATTGGAATCTGTTGTCGTTGGCTTATTACCACCACGCCCATAAGCCGCAGGTCCCGGCATCGCCCCCGCAGATTGAGGGCCAACATGAAGCTTGCCGCCTTCGTCTGTCCAGGCAATGCTCCCGCCACCGTTGCCTATTTCAACGATTTCTGAAACCGGTGTTTGAATGGGGTATCCGGGCGATTTTTCATCCCGCTCGATGTAGTACTCAGTGGTCACCTTCACTTCCGCATTTTCGATTAGGGCACACTTTGCGGTTGTACCCCCGATATCCAATACGATCAGATTCGGCTCATCAATTTTTTTACCCAGATACGCGGCGGCAAAAATGCCACTCGCGGGGCCGGACTCTACCATAGTAATGGGGTTATTTTTCGCGCTGTTAACCGTAGCAATGCCCCCGTTTGACTGCATCATGTAGGGCTGCTGTTTGAAACCTCCTTTTGCCAGCTTTTCCTGCAGAGATTCAATGTACTTCTTTGCAATAGGATGCACATAGGCCGACAGCACCGTCGTATTGCTTCGCTCGTATTCACGCCATTCCCGTGAGATATCACTTGACGCCAGGATGGAGACTTCGGGCCACAACCCTCGAACAGCGGTCACGGTTTTCGTTTCATTTTCCGAATTGAGATAGGCATGGAGAAAGCTGATCGCAATGGCTTCAACACCTTCGGATTTCAGATAATCAATCATCTTGGGCAATTCTGAAAGATCCACCTCTTGTTGCAGTTCACCTTTATGATTCACTCGCTCGGGCAACTCCAAACGAAGATATCGTTCAACAAAAGGCTTGGGCTTTCTGAAATTAAAATTAAACAGATCCGGACGATTTCCACGGGCGATTTCCAGAACGTCTCGAAACCCCCGAGTGGTAATCAACGCCGTTTTCACCCCTTTTCGCTCAGTAAGTGCGTTAATAATCACTGTAGAACCATGGGCAAAGAAGCCCAACGCTTCGGGGTTAATTCCAGCTTTGTGGATGGCGTTAAGGACTCCCTGCTCAAAGTTGGGCGGAGTTGTATCGGCCTTGGCAACACTCACTTGCCCGCTTTCGCCAGTAGTCTCATCATAGTTGTAATACACCAAGTCGGTAAAAGTACCGCCTACATCGCTTGCTGCTCGCATTGTCTTAAGCTCCTGGTCCAAATAAAACGTAAAACACTTTGCCACCCGTGCTGGAACTGGAGGCATGGGCCTCTCCTGCCGGAATATAGGTGACATCACCGGCCTTGCACGTAAAAACACCGCCTTCAGTTTCTACTGTGAACTCACCTTCCAGAATGATGGAGATTTCATCCTGCTCATGCGCAGCCATTCCCTCGGCAGGATGACGTAGGTTTAAAGGGAAACCTGCCACACCGACTTGCAAGTCACTGCCCTGCTTTTTTCCACATAAATTAAATAGCTCAGCGATATCCAGGCTATCAGTGCTTATATTTCGAGTTGGGTAAATTTTCATAGCGCTTCTTTTAATAAATAACGGTTGCCAATTGAGGGGGGATTTTTGAAAAGGCCAAAGGATTGAATCAATTCTTCAGGGGGCGCAGCGCTGGTCCATTTCCGGCTTGGATACCACTGAAACTGCTTTTTTAAACTGCCCATGAATTCTGCTGATTTAAACGCAGCAACAATTGGATCAATGACTGGAACATTCAGTTCTTTCTGTACCGTTTCAAACAGTCCGAAGGTACAGGTACATCCTAAAATCAAGGATTCAGCCTTATCCTCTTGAATTGCCAAACGGCCAGCGTCAATGATTTTTTCAGCGGTGTACTCACAATCTTTCTGCAAATCAGGAACTGGAATGTCAATCGAACGCATTGAAGCAAGTCGAGAACCGTAACCGTAGGCATGAATACGCTCACTCATTTGAGCACGCCATTTTTCCTGACCGATAATGACTGAAAAGTTATTGGCCAAATTGGAAGCCAGCTGAACACTCGCCTGGCAAGGGGCGATTACAACCGTCTTGCCGGATATCTCTCTTGCATCTTCCAGCGCAGGATCGTAAAAGCAGCCAATAACGGCCGCATCAAAACCTTGCTCGTCCGCATATCGAGCGGCGTGGACTGTATCGGCTACCGTCATAGCCTCAAAGGTTCGATATTCCAGATTATTCAGTGGAATACTTCCACGAAAGGAAATAACTTCCACTTCCGTTCCCGGCAGACGAATAGTGTCAATGAATTCACCCATAGGTTGATCATAAGCATCTACATTGATCGGGTTTATCCACAAAATTTTTGTCTTTTCCATAGCGTTCACTTTTTTCAGGCAAGCCGATAGCCCTGGAAAATTTCCAATAGCTATCGCTTGTCCTTTAGAAGAAGTTCAGGGTTTAGAAGTTGTACTTGAAATCTACGTGCCAGGTACGCGGCGTCGCAGGGTGCGCAAAGCCACCTAACACCCACTCGGAGTTATAGGCCTTGTCCGTCAGGTTTTTGCTCGCCGCCGTCAACGACCATTTGCCATCCGTCGCCTCAATACCCATACGAGCGTTCACCAGATTTAGGGCGCTTCGGTCAGTGGAATTTTCCGGGTCCCAGAATTGGGCTCCACGACGTTCATAATCAATGCGAGCGACAAAACCAATGTCGTCGGTAATATCGGTACGGTACTGCGCTCCCATATTGAAGGTATTCTCGGCGATGTAAGGCGCTTCATTGCCAACCGTTGTGGGATTCAGGGTATTACGCTGAATTTCACTGTCGGTGTAACCAAAGCCCGCATAAATATCCAGGCCTTCACTGACACTGAAAGCCGCTTCAATTTCACCACCAATCAGGCGTACATCATCGATATTAACCAATACCTGTGCACCCACCGCACCAACAAACACAAAGTACAGCGGATTGGTTTTGGTATGAAAAATACCCGCATTTAAACGCAGACGATTATCCAGCAGTTCAGATTTAATACCTATCTCAGCGGTTTTGGTTACTTCCGCATCGACCCGATCACTGACCCCAATGACACCCGCGTTGGCCGCTGCCACGGCAACGCCGAATTGATTAAACTGGCCGCTGCGGAAACCTTCACCGTATGAAGCGTAGACATTGGCATCCTCACCCAGGGCGTAGCGAATGGATACTTTAGGTTGCAGCTTGCTGTAAGTTTCTTTTTGCTGACAAGCCGCAGGATTCGCCACGGTACAACCAACGGGCAATCCGGCCGTATTTAAAGGTGAGATGTTTTGTTCGCGCTTGTCTTCGTCATAACGCAATGCTAATGCAATTTCCAGATCTTCACTGAGATCGTAAGATACATTGCCAAACAGTGCCCAGGCGCGATTGTCATTATCATCAGCAATAAACGATACCGTCGGATTGATCGCGCTGTTAAATTTCGGAGTTCGTTCTATTCGCTCAATACCCAGGCGATTATCATCACCGGTTGTGGTGGAAATAAAGCGCTCGGTTTCAAGGTAATACGCACCAATCATCCACTGTAGGGGCGATTCATCGTTAGAGGCCAAACGGGTTTCGTAACTCCAGGCTTTTACATCCACAAACTGGGTCTGACTGCCATCGAATAAGCCAAATACATCCACTTCATTGGTATAGGGGAACTGATCCGCTTCACCGTATTCGGTTACGTTATTGTATGAGAAGATATTGGTAAAGCTTACAGCATCCGTGTCGTAATCCAGCTTGATCGACAACTCGTCAATATCACGCTCATTGTATCCCAGGTTGTTTGCACAGAACTCACGCGAGACGTTGTCGGCGTCCGGTGTTGGACCACCGAAGGGGTTGCTGGTATTACAACTGTTCCCATCAAACTCAACGGGCTGATACTGAAAATTCAGGCCACCGCCTTCGGTACGTACCGTGCTGCCTCGCAGAGTAGCTGTCAATTGATCCGAAATATCCCACTGCAAAATGCCACGAAAGGTTTTATCCTCGATACCATCTACTTTTTGAGCCAATTGCTTATTGTTGAGATAACCATCAATGTCCTGATAGCGGGCAGCAATTCGGTATTTCAATGTGTTCTCGATAATGGGACCACCAAAGGCCGTGGTCACGGCAAACTCATCGCCTTTACCAACGGTTGTTTTCACAAAACCTTCAAATTCATCACTCGGCTGATTGGAGCTGATAAGAATGGCACCACCCGCCGCATTGCGACCATACAGTGCGCCCTGGGGCCCGCGCAGAACTTCGATGGACTGCATATCAATCATCGATTGAGTCAGCTGGCGATTATTGATTTGCAGCACGCCATCCACAACCACTGCAACCGGTGCCTCACCATTGCGAACCTGGGAAATACCACGAATCGTCATAAAAGAAACACCCGCGCTCTGGGAGTTTGCCAGGGTCACATTTGGGGACAGGGCCAGAAAATCATCGGCAGTCTCAATGCGCGAATCTTCGATGGTTTGAGCAGAGAATGCGGTTTCGGAAATGGGGACATCCTGCAAGCTCTCAGCACGCATCCGCGCCGTCACCACAATTTCTTCCAGGGCAAGACTGTTTTCTTCGCTTACGGCTTGAGCTATGGCGTTTTGACCGCCACCGATTAGGGCAAGCAGGGCGAATGCTCCAATTCGGGTGTTTGACATACTGATCTCTCCAGGCAAGTAGTTTTTTATTGTTTGCGAGACCTATTATTGAGAGGAGGGTAAGAGGCGACAACGAACATGAAGGGTAGCCAGGCAGGTTTTATGTTTAGGTTTTTAGTCCTATCCCCAAAACCTACTCTTTTGGGTAGGTTTAAACCTTCCCCCACCGTAGCCCTGGAATGCCTGCTAATCCAATATGCCCTGCTCCCGGGCCGCAATCACGGCCTTGGTGCGCTTATCGACCCCCAACTTGCTGAACACGTTTTTAAGATGAAATTTAACCGTGTGCTCTGTCATCTCCAGAGCCCTCGCGATTTCCTTGTTGGACAACCCTAACTGGAGTTGCAGCAAGACTTCCATCTCCCGGCTGCTGAGCAGCTGTTGCTGTTTCAAACTGTGCTTTTTAAGCTTTTTGGCGAGATCACTGCACTGTTGCAGAAAGTTCAAACTCAAACGATCCACCGGCAGTTCCTGGCTGTAATTGTTGGCCGCAGCGATCATAGCGACTGCATGTTCACTGCGTACAAATGGGCGCATGATATTTTCAGGCCATGCCAGGCTCGCGGCCTCAAACAGGTAACGGGCTGCCTGTGCGGACTGCTTGCGTTGATATTCCAATTCAGCGTTGAGCACCAGGCAACTCACCCGAAAACACCGGGCGCCTGAATCACGGCAGCTCTTTTCCATGCGCTGCAGGTAATGCTGGGCCTTGTTGAAATCCTGCTTATGCGTATGCCAGTGTACGGCCATAACGCCAAAATACTGCATGGGTCGCCAATCCAGCTCCGCTTTCTCGTCAAATAGACTTTTGTGTTGATGAAGCAGACGCTCGGCCTGCAGTTCGTTATCTTCGAGAATCGCCAAACCCAGCTGACAGGCATCAATAAAGATCTGCAAACGCCGGTTAATTCTCTCGTCAACAACGGCCTGCACACGCTTGATCAAGTTTCTAAGTTGTTCTTCTTTTTTGTCCTGCCAGGCTCGTGTCAACAGCAGCTCGTAGGCAGCAATATAAATTTCAAACCAGCCATCGTAGTTTTCAATGTGTTGAAGAACTTTTTCAAAATCCCTCAAGTCTTCATTCAGTTCGGCTTTCCAGTCTTTCAAGGAATAGATCAGAACATCCGCCAGGTATTTCAAACCGGAATCCGAGCCGAAGTTTTCATCCGCCATGGCCTGTGCTTCCAGGCAATAGGCTTCCGATTGACGCAGATTGCCTTGATAAAACGCCAGCGTACCCAAATGCAGATAGCAGTAATTGGTCCCCAAAATACTCTGGGCCTGCCGCATTTGCTGTATGGCCTTTTGAATATGGCCAATTCCGCCATCAAACTGCGACTCGGCCATAAGAAACAAGGATAAGGAACAATTCAGCACACCATCGAAAATACTGTCTTCGCTCCCCAGGCGTTTTGATTCCACTGATTTTGGCCGTTGGAGGTACTTACGGCTGATACTGAAATCATCTTCATAGTTGCCCTGCAAAACTTCGACAATGGCGTGATCACGTTCAAACACCTGACGCTTATCCAGAAACGGCACACTGCTCACAATGGGATTGGCCCGAGCCTGCTCCAAATAATCCCGTGCAGCACGAATAGCCCCCTCTTTCTGGCAAAGATAAGCGCGTGCGACTTGCAAGCGAGGGTGCTGTTTCAACTGCTCTTCGCTGAAGTACTGCAACAACCGCCTTAAAAAGCCAATACCACCGTACAGGATCAGCTCCCAACCACCGGCCTGTTCGATCAGTTCAGCCGCATGGTTAAAATCGCTTGCCAGACAGGCATGGCGCACGGCTTCAATAAGATTATTATCCTGCTCGAACCAACCACTGGCTCTCAGATGCAAGCGGGTGACTTGCTCGGGATACCGAAGCTGCAATTGTTCTCGCAAAAAGTCGGAAAACAGATGGTGATAACGCAGCCATTGCTTGCCTTCGTCCAGAGGTACAAACAACGTTGCGATACTTGTGGTTTTTTCAAGCTTGTCAAAACCATCGGCAACACCACTGAGCGCTTGCCCGAGACTGTTGTTCACACGCTCCAGAATCGACGTAGTCAACAAAAATTGCTGGACCTCGGCATCGCATTTATCAAGAATCTGCCGAGAGAGATACTCAGAAAGGTGACTGCTGGTGCCTGAGTAATTGGCCAACAAGTCTTCCCGATTGCTTCCGCTGGCAATTGCCTGACGAAGCAGCTGGATGGTCACCGGCCAACCTTCGGATTTCTCCAGCAAGGACTCAAGCTGTACTGGTGCCATATCCGGCCCCATGATCAACTGCAATTCTTCACTGTTAAAACGCAACTGCTCTGGGCCAAATTCCAGAATCTGCCCCTGGGAACGCAGGCGGCTGATATCCAGGCCGGGTTTTTCTCTCGAATTGATAATCAGGTGGAAGTTATCGCTGACATTGGCCAGGAGTTCATCAATAAACTGATCCACACTGTTTGAATCCAAACGGTGATAATCGTCCAGAATCAACACCGTATTTGAATCATTGCTTTCAATACTTGCCAATAACAACGCCAAACAAGCTCGAGGAGATGTATCGGATAATCCCTGTTCCGCCAACATCTGAAGGCGCCCTAAATCCATACCCGCCGAAATGAGAGAAAAGATGATGTAACAAACCAGGTTATTCAAATCACCATCGGCTTCATCCAGAGTGAGCCAGGCCACTTGGGTATTTGCCGCCAATAACTGCTGGCGCCATTGGCTGAGCAATGTGGTTTTTCCAAAACCTGCGGGCGCCGTCACCAAGCAGAGCTTTTGCTGAAAACCTTGATTTAATGCATTGATTAAATGGGGACGCTCAATGGTAGACACGTGGTGTCTGGGCGGCATCCACTTAGCCGATATCAACCAACTCGGAAGTTCATTAGAAATTGGAGCCATGAATAAAGCACATTACCTGAAGTTATGATTTGAATATCTTATTATTGTTTACAACAACTTGGGAACCCCGATGTTTTCCCCGCACACCCCATATACTCTGATCTTTAGGAATTATTGAACTTGAAGACCGGCATAGAGCACTTACAATTCCAGGGCCTTTAACAAAGAGCATATTACGCTAGCACGCTGAAAATCCAACATAAATTCTAAAGAATCCACTTGCTTCGCCGATGTAGGCCTTGAGCCGTGAGCTTACGACAGTGTGTTTCAACTTCCCGCCTACGTAAGCCCCGCTCTGTTCGAACTGCTCACTCATTGAGGTGCAAACTCAGGAGAGAGGGCATCAGCCCTATGAGCAACTGCGTTACCTACAGTCGCATGAAAATTAGTTGTTAACAAAATTTGACCATTAGGTATTCTGATGTCCAGTTTAATTTCGCGCATGTCCATTCGTGGCAGGTTTTTACTGATTACGGTGGTTCTGCTGTCTTTGCTTATCACGTCTTCTTTAACAGCCATCCTGTCGATGCACTCAATCGGCAAGGAACTGAAGAATATTACCGAGGAAGATCTTCCCCTCATCGAAGCCCTGACCAAAATTACGGTCCACCAGCTTGAGCAGGCCATTCATTTTGAACGTGCCATTCGATATGGCGAGCAATCCGGGCAGACAGCCACCGTTGCCAATCTAATGGCCGAAGAAAAAGACAAGTACCGAAAACTTTCCAAAAAAGTCGATCAGGAAATTGAAGATGCACTTGGTAAGACGCGAAGCATTCTGTTGGTTCCCCATAGTAAGGAACATGAACAGGAGTTCAGGAAAGTGGCACGCAGTCTTGAAGAAATCGGAAAACTTCACAAAACTTACGATCAAGATGCCAATCACATTTTTCAGGTATTAAAAGCCGGTGATATCACGGAAGTTCATATCCTGATCCAGGACATTGTAAAGATAGAAGGTGAACTTGACCGCAGGCTCAGCAAGCTCGTCATTGAAATCGAGCAGTTCACCGAACAAGCAGCAATGACAGCAACCAAACATGAAGCTGAGGCCGAGAAACATCAAATCATTCTATTTGTCATTTCCGCGCTGATCAGTTTTGTTTTGTGCTGGCGCATTGCCAAGATTACCCAAGAACATTTGAATAACGTTGGCGCTACGCTGACCACCATCGCAAAGGGCGATTTAAGGCAAGATATCGTTGGGGATGATGAAATTCAAACGCCCATTCGCAATATGCAAAATCAATTGATAGAAGTTATGGATACCATTCACTCTTCAGCGGAACGCTTAAGCGGCACCGTACTGAGCGTTTCCACAACGGCCTATCAAACAGAACGAAACATTGTAGAGCAGCAAACCGAAACCGAGCAGGTCGCCCAGGCAACAAGCCGAATGCACGATACCTCGAAAGAAGTCTCCAGCAATGTGGGTGACACCGCTGCGGCGGCAAATCAGGCAAATCGAGAAACGTCAAATGGTCAGGAAGTTCTGCAAAAAGCTACTTCCGAAGTTCAAGGCTTGGCCAGTCAGATTCAGAGCGCCTCAACAGTTATCAGCCAGCTGGAGCAAGATACCGAGAGCATCAGCTCAGTACTGGAAGTGATCAGCAGCATTGCCGAGCAGACCAATTTATTGGCCCTGAATGCGGCTATTGAGGCGGCCCGTGCAGGTGAACAAGGGCGCGGTTTTGCAGTGGTAGCTGATGAGGTTCGCACCCTGGCCGGCCGCACACAGGAATCGACCGAATCCATTCGTGAAATGATTGAAACCGTGCAGGCAGGCTCTAAGAAAGCGGTTAACGTAATGAGCGTCAGCTGCAACCAGTCGGAAGCCGTGGTAGAACAAGTCAGAAATGCGGGCGAAACCCTGGTTTCCATCGCGGGTTCCATCGATCATATCAACATGATGAGCGAGCAAATCTCGGCGGCTTCCTCCCAACAGATCCAAGCCACCGATGAAATTGATCGCAATATCGCGCACATTTCCAAGATGGGTGCCGAGAATACCAGCAGCACTCGCACTATCAATGAAGCGATGAAAGACGCCAGTGATATGTCGGAAGAGCTACTGGCATTGGTGAAAAAATTTCAATACTGATTCCCAATATGGCATCAAGCTCAATTATGAACTTGATGCCATTCAACCTCCTTGGCTGACCCCGGCCCTTAGCCCGCCGTTTTTTCTCCCAGCTTTTCCACCATGATTTCTCGCATTTTGAATTTTTGTACTTTACCGGTCACCGTCATCGGAAACTCGGAAACCAAAGAAATGTAGGTGGGGATTTTAAAGTGGGTAATCTGCCCCCGGCAGAAATTGATAATATCATCTTCGGTACAGGAGCCCTCATCGTTCAGTTTTACCCAGGCACAGACCTCTTCCCCCATCACCTCATCCGGAATTCCAAATACATGCACATCTTCAATGTTGGAATTGGTAATCAGAAATTCTTCAATCTCTCTTGGATAAATATTTTCGCCGCCCCGGATGATCATATCCTTGATGCGACCGACGATTTTCACGTAGCCACTGCTGTCCATCACACCGATATCCCCGGAGTGCAGCCACCCCTCCTGATCGATGGTTTCAGCGGTTCTCTCAGGATCATCCCAATAGCCGTTCATCACTGAATACCCCTGGGTGCAGATCTCGCCTTTTTCACCTACCGGTACCGTCTTCCCATTTTCATCGACAATCTTCACTTCCAGATGAGGTCCAGGTTTACCGACCGTGGAAATTCTTCGGGTCAATGAATCGTCACGGGAGGTAATATGATTTACCGGACTCAGTTCCGTCTGCCCATAGGCGATCAACACATGTTTCATGTGCATTTTATCCATGACTTTTTTCATCACTTCTTCCGGGCAAGGCGCTCCGGCCATGATGCCCGTTCTGAGAGACGACAAATCGTATTGATCCGCCTCCTCCAGCTCGGCAATAAACATAGTGGGCACGCCGTGTAAGGCAGTGCACTTTCTTCGGGCTACGGTTTCCAGTGTCGCTTTCGGATCAAAGCCATCATTCGGATACACCATGGTTGCCCCGTGGCTGACACACGCTAAATTCCCCATCACCATACCAAAGCAATGGTAAAGCGGCACAGGTATACACAGCTTGTCGTCGGGAGTCAGCTCCATGCTGGCACCCACAAAGTGGCCATTGTTCAAAATATTAATATGACTGAGTGTCGCGCCCTTCGGGCTACCGGTTGTGCCTGAAGTGAATTGGATGTTAATGGCATCACTTGGAGATAAACCCGAACTGAGTTCGCGAACATCGTCATTGGATGTGCTTACCTGAAGCAGCTCATCAAAATTTTTCATGCCCGTTGTTTCTTGCTTCCCCATACGAATCACATATTTCAAATGGGGAAGCTTTGCGCTACCAAGGGAGTCCTGCCCCTTGGAAAGCTCTGGCGCCAGCTCCGAGATCATCGCTACATAGTTAGAGCTTTTAAATTCACCCGCCAGGACCATCGCTTTACAGGATGCTTTATTCAAAGCGTATTCCAACTCATAGAGTCGATAGGCCGGATTGATGCAAACCAGAATGGCGCCGATTTTTGCTGTGGCGAATTGGGTAAGCACCCATTCATAGGAATTGGGCCCCCAGATCGCGACTCGATCTCCGGCCTGAATACCCAGTTTATTCAGGCTGAGCGCGAGACTATTAACCTTGTCGTTGAGTTGTCGGTAGTTCCACTCGATCTTCTGGTGTTCGACAATCAAAGCAGGGTTATCAGGGTGAAGCTCAGCGCTTTTTTCCAGCTGTTCTCCAATAGTGATATTTAGGAGAGGTCTATCTGACTCTCCAACGGCATGGCTGTATTGCAGATTCATGGGGCACCTAGTTTTTTATTATTCGACATAATGAAAGCGCGATGACACTGACCCTATTCGCTTTCAAAAAACTCGTCAACAACATTCAGGAAATACTGTATCCCAATGGGAATCAGATCATCATTAAAGTCGTAGTGCGGGTTGTGCAGCTGGCAAGGGAGGTAGCCACTTTCACCTCCGTCAGCGCCCAGCATAATGTAGCAGCCAGGTTTCGCTTTGAGCATAAAGGCGAAATCTTCCGCACCCATCACAGGATGCATATCCGCATCAACATTCTCTTCTCCGACCACTCTTGTAGCGGCTTTTGCTGCCAATTGAGTTTCAGCCGGACTATTTTGCAGCACCGGATAACCGTACTCATAGCTAAACTCATAATCTGTGCCATGCAGTTCAGCGGTGTGTTTAATCGTCTTAGCCAAACCAGCTTCAACGTCACTGCGTATGTCTTCGTTCAGTGTATAAATAGTGCCTCGAACTAAGACTTCACTCGGCCCCACATGCACACCGGGGCGATCATTTAGCGGGTCACCGGCTTTCACCTGGGTAATGGTTAAGATCAATGCATCGGCGGGATTGATGTAACGCGCTTTGAATTGATGGCAGGCACTGATGGCTTGCGCCGCTGCCAGTACCGGGTCCGCTGTACTATGCTGTGCCGCAGCATGAGTGTTTTCACTCAGCATCTTAAATTCAAAGGTATCAATGGAAGCCAACATCGGACCACTGCGCATGGCAACATAACCAAACGGCAGGCCGGGCATATTGTGTAGAGCAAAAATAGATTCCGCCGGATAGCGTTCGAACAAGCCATCTTTGACCATGGCATTGCCACCACAATGCTCATCGCCGGTTTCTTCGGCAGGCTGAAAAATGAAATGGATGATGCCATCAAAGTTCGGATTTTCAGCCAAAACTTTTGCTGCGCCCAATAAAATTGCGGTATGGCCGTCGTGGCCACAGGCGTGCATTTTTCCATCCACCTGGGAGCGGTAATCCAGCTCATTCAATTCGTGAATGAACAAAGCATCCATATCAGCCCTCAGCCCCAGCCGACGGTTACTGGTACCGGCTTTCAGTGTACCCACTACACCAGTGCCACCAATACCCTCCTCTACCTCCATGCCCAATTCGCGCAGAATCCTGGCAACCATGGCGGCGGTTTGGTGCTCCTCAAAAGCGGTTTCAGGGTGAGCGTGGATATGACGACGCCATTCGGTGACGACGGATTGGGTATCAAGTACAGGCTTATTTATTTTCATCGCGTTGATTTCCAATTTATTGATATTGCTTTGATGCTTATAGATGTTCAGGTTATTAAACCCCTGCGGCTACATAATTAAGTGTGTTAAGCGCCGATTATTTAAGCTGCAAGAATAGTAAAATATGTTACATAAGCTTGCAAACAATATTTTTATGTAATATAAAATACAAAATGTTCGGATCTGCTTACCCTGATGGATAAGTGATATACACCGCTTTATCCGCTACCGAGCCCTTGCACCCAAGCGCAATCCCGCTTGCCAGTGATGCTGGGACTGCCTAAGTTATAGGTAACATTAAAGCAGTAGTCTCCGACACGCTCTATTTACAGATTTGCAGAGATAGACAGTATGGCCAGACGCAGTGATGCCTTGCACGGCGGAAACAAAACTCTCACGCGCAACCGCCCGATTGGCGCGATCGAAAATTCCGCCCTTCTGGTGGTCGATATGCAGTATTACGTGGCCGCCATCGGCTGCGGTGAACATGCGGATATGAACAAAGACAATGTGCCCGAAGACAAACAGTATTTTTTCGATCGCATTGAGAACACCGTGGTACCCAATATTCAGGCACTGCAAAAGTGTTGTCGCACAAACGCTCTGGAGGTCATGTTTACCAATGTCGAAAGCCTGACCAAAGACGGCAGAGATCGTGGGCTGGACTATAAAATCAGTGGCTTTCATATTCCCCCAGGTTCTCAGGACGGTAAAACCCTGGCCCCTATTGCGCCCGTGGACGATGAGATTGTGATTCGTAAAACCTCTTCCAGTGTCTTTAACTCTACGAACATCGATTATGTTTTGCGGGCGATGGAAAAAGATTATCTCATTGTGGTTGGCTTGCTTACGGACCAATGTGTGGAATCAACCGTTCGCGATGCCTGCGACCTGGGCTATCTGGTAACGGTCGTGGAAGATGCCTGCGTCACGTATTCCCAAGATCGGCACGAGCGTGCGCTGGACGCCTATTCCGGCTACTGCCGGCGCATCAGTACCGCTCAACTGATTGCAGAAATTAACGGCGTATCAGCTGGTCATTAAACTCGAATACACATAGCGATAGCCAGGCTGCTTGCCTGGTTTTGACACGACAAGAAATGTAACAAAACTTCCATAATTTAATTTTTTTTAACTTATGGAACAAATAGCTCTTTCCAAACAATAAAGCGGCGATTACGCTAAAAACCGAGGAGAAAGATAATGAAGAAGTTGGCTTTGTGCAGTGCAAGCAGTAGTTTGATAATGAGCGCCCTTGCGCTCGATATTCAATTGGCAAATGCCCAGGAAGCTCAAGGGTCGAGAAGCATCAGTTTAGAGGAGGTGGTGGTTACCGCCCGTAAACGTGAAGAAAACCTCTTTGATGTGCCCATGTCACTGGATGTCTTTTCCGGAGATGAAATTGAGAATACCGGCATCGAAAACGCCACGGATTTCGTCGGTCGCGTGCCAGGCATTTCCACTTCGGGTGATTTTATCTCGCCCGGTAAAGACTTTGTTTACCTCGTCACTCGAGGCGTAGGGGCAAATACAGGGGGTGATCCGGCAACGCCAGTGTTTCTCGACGGCGTCTATCAACCTCGCCTGGCCTTCGACACCGGCTTTATGGATGTTGAGCGCATCGAAATTTTGAAAGGCCCACAAGGTTCCATCTTTGGTCGGAACAGTGAAGGGGGCGCAGTGAATATCGTCACCCGCAGGCCGCATGATGAATTCTCGGGTCGCATGCGTTTTGAACTGGATGACTTTGGCGGCCATAAGGCACAGGCCAGCGTTAACCTTCCCATCAGTGATGTACTGTTCAGTTCAATTGCGGTTGAGTCGCAATACATCGGGGCTTACTTGGAAAACCCGACCATCGGCCGAATAAATCAAGGTCAGCTCGAGCAATCCGCGGGAAGCGTCGATGCCAATGATGGCCATAAAAACAGTGCGCGCTTCGCACTGAACTACGAGCCCAGTGATGAGTTCTCCGCATTTTTAACTTTCGACTATGCCAGGTTTGAAGGTTTGAATGGATTACCCGGTGTCCCCCGAGGCTGTGATTGTTACGAGGTAAATACTGAATTTCAGATTGAAGCCCGTGATGTAAACCGTGGCGGTTCCTTACATTTGGAATGGGATCTGGGTTGGGCTCAACTGTCCTCCATCAGCGGCTATCGCTACCTGTCTACCAAACTGCCTTTTGATTTTGATGGCGGCACAACCTTTACCGATAGCATTCACGATTTCCGCAGCAAACAGGAGTTCTGGTCAGAAGAAATTCGTCTGAGCGGTGACAGTGAGGGTATCAACTGGTTAGTTGGCTTGTATTACTTCGAGGAAGAATTGGATTCCCAACGGGGCTATGATCTGCCAAACAATCCGGCACTACCCGGATTGTTTATTACCGATCAGGATGTCAGAACGGATCGCCAGGGTTATGCGGTTTTTGCTAACGCAGAGATCGATTTAAGTGAATCCCTGGCTCTGACGGTGGGCGGTCGCTATTCCAGTGAAGACATCGATGGTGATTTCTATACCGATTACACCATTGCCGGTTTTAACCTGCATGTAATCGATCAGGATCAGGAAAAAGATACCTTTGAAAGTGTTACTGGCACCGTATCGCTAAAATATTACTGGAACGAAGACATCATGAGCTTTGCGACAGTCTCCCAGGGCTTTAAAGCTGGCGGCTATCCAATTGCACCGATCAGTGCGGTCGATTTCACCGCATTCGATGAAGAAACTTCTACCAATTATGAGCTGGGCTTTAAAGCCGACTTACTCGACAATCGCGTAAAAGTAGAGGGTGCCATCTTCTATATCGAACTGGAGGATCAGCAGCTTTCCACGATTATTGAAGTTAATGGATTACCGGTTGCTTCTACCGCCAACGCGGGTGAATCCCACATCAATGGTGCTGAGCTTGAATTGACAGCCGCACTTACAGAAGGCTTGGTGTTGCGCAGCTCCCTTGGTTATGTCGACACAGAATTTGACGATTACGTGGATACTCAAGGGCAACAACGTGCGGGTGAAAGTTTTCGTTTCACGCCCGAGTTGACCGCCAATATCGGTCTGGATTACAGCATGACGGTAGCGGACAATCGTGAGTTGGTTCTGGCCTTGAATTACCGTTTTGTCGACGATGCCATTCAGGGATTTGGGGCAACTGATCCGGAATTCAATATCGATTCCTACGATATTGTCGATGCCAGCGCAACACTGCATGGTGATCAATGGCAATTGCAATTCTTCGTCGACAATCTCACAGACGAGTATATTGCCACTCGCCACTGGGATGCCTTCTTTTTTAGTGTCGATCGCAACGTAAGCTTTTCCAGCGTACTGCCCCCAAGGAAGTTTGGCTTGCGCATGAGCTACGAGTTCTAGCTGGTCCAGCACGGCATTTTTCATACTCGAATGTCGTGCGGCCCCCTGTAACCGCGGTTGGGTGTCGCGGTTTTGCTCTTGGCACACGGATGTGTTTTTTTATTTTTCTCCTTTTCATTCACTCTGGAGAGTCAATCTTGAATCATTCATTTTCGCTTTTAGGTGACGGCGACCTGTCAGCGTATCGGTGTCTTAATGAAAACTCGACATGCCCACTGCTTATCGTGGTAGATCATGGCGGACGAGCGATTCCCAAACGCTTGCATAATTTGGGCTTAGACCGGGAAACTCTGGATTCTCATATTGCCTGGGATATCGGCGCTGCCAAAGTGGCCGAGTTTCTCGCCGATCATTTTAATGCCTGTACCATTCAAGCGAATTATTCCCGTCTGGTGATTGATTGCAATCGCTATATCACCGACTCTGCATCGATTGTTGAAAGCAGCGATGGTGTTGTTGTCCCGGCGAATCGAAAATTAAACCATTTTGAAGTGGAACGCCGCATCAAGGAAATCTATCGCCCCTATCATTTGGCGATAGAACATCGGATTAACCGCTTTCTGAGCAGCGGCCAGGTACCTTTGATTTTGTCGGTTCACTCCATGACACCTCGACTCGGAGATGCCTGCCGCCAGGAAAGCATTGCAATCTGCTGGGGTGGTGATGGCCGTGCAGCAAAACGTAGCCTGTCACAGCTCAATGAGTGGAGCGATATTATCGTGGGCGACAACACACCCTACGCCGAAGTTTTTGGCGAGGATTACACCATTCCCGAGCACGCCATCTCTCGCGGTTTACCTTCATTGATGGTCGAGTTTCGTCAGGATCTGCTTCGCGAAGAAAGAGGCACTAACCATTGGGCGAAACGCTTCGCTGAAGTTGTTGAGGATTTACTGCAACAACGCTATGGTTTTTTACATTGCCCCGGGCCGATAAGATAAACCATTCATTTTTCTTAATGTTAGCGGCATTTAGAACAATAAGATTGCTAGGTATTAGATATGTCAAAAACAGCAGAACATCAACATCTTGTGATGGTGGCCTGGAACGATTTAACTGGAATCAGCCGAGTGCGAGGTGTTCCCTCCTCGCGTTTGGAATCTCTGAAGGCCAAAGGACTCGGCTGGGCCTGCGCCGGACACGCCCTGCTTCCCAATGGCGATATTGCCGACAATCCCTGGGGACCTATGGATGAAGTCCAGCAAGTTCCTGATGTGGACACCGAAGTTTATCTGGATGCAGATGAGCAGTGGCCAGCCTATCACTTGTTTCTGGCCAACACGCAAACTCCCGATGGAAAACCCTGGCAATGTTGCCCCCGGGTCCTGTGTAAACAAGCGCTAAACGATTTCAAATCCGAAACCGGAGCCGAATTCATTACCGCGTTCGAACATGAATTCACCTTGATCAGTAATGAGAGTAAAGGCTCGGCATTTACGCTGGACGCCACTCGCCAGGGCTCCGTATTTCTGGAAAGCCTTGTGAATCAGGTCTGTAATGCGGGTGTCACCGTCGAGACTTATGAAGCCGAATTTGGTGAGAATCAATACGAGATCAGCTGCGCCCCGAAACAGGGAATCCATGGTGTCGACCAGGCATTGATCGCCAGGGAAGTGATTCGCGAGACCGCCCGGCGGCAGAATATGAGAGCCAGTTTTACACCGAAGCCTTCCCCCTCTGCGCCCGGCAACGGGATGCACTTTCATTTCAGCTTTGTCGATGGCGGCGGTCAGCCCCTGTCGTTTGATCGCCACGCTCCTGGTCAGTTGAGTGAACTGGCGGCGCAATTTGTTGCTGGTATACATGTTCATATGCCAGCTTTAATGGCCTTCGCGGCATCGACCCCCTTGTCTTACGAACGTATCGGCCCCGGTCATTGGAGCTGCGGTTATGCTTGCGTTGGCGTGCAGAACCGGGAAGCGGCTTTGCGTATTATTCCCGTACCGGGAACCTCTTCGGGAGCAAGTCACAATATTGAATTTCGTCCGCCTGATGGCGCAGGTAATCCATATTTATTTGTCGCCGCGTTAATTTACGCCGGTCTGGATGGTGTACGTAGCAAGTTAGAGCTGCCTCCCTTGCTTGAGTGTGATCCGCACAGTTTGAGTGCAGAGGAACAGGAAAAAATGGGCGTTCGCTTATTACCTGGCAGTTTGGGGGAAGCTTTGGATGCCCTGAAGAATGATCGCGTGTTATGTGATGCCCTACCCGATCAATTGTTTGAGGTTTTTATGGCCATCAAAAATGCAGAAATCAAACAAGTAAAAAATATCAGCCTGGAAGAACTGTACAGTTCCTACGGACATATCTATTAGGGGCTTTGAGAGGGCTCTTGGCGATCCTTGTCAGGAGCCCGCTAGAATTAAGAACCCTATCTCAAAACCGAACTAGACTCCACCCTGTGCTTCAAAGTCTTCGCCGATGGCCTCGAGCCTGGCCATTCGGCTTTTGGCTTTGTCGCCAAGCTTACTGGCTGCGCCAGCAATAATAGCCTCGGTTAATGCCATCGCAGGCAGGTTACTGTCGAATGGCGACGGACCTTTAATGTCCACGGTCAATACCGAACTGGCGAACTCCGCCGCTGGCGACAGATAACGATCACTGATTAATAAAATTTCAGCACCCTGTTCATGAGCCTTGCGAACAATATCAAGAGTCTGCTGTTGATAGCGGCGAAAGTCGTAAGCTAATACAACATCTTTCTTATCCATATCCAGCAAACGGTGTTCCGACCAATAACGATCGCCTGCAATGTACGCACAGCCTTTTCTCATGCTTTGCAAATGCAGAGTCAGATAATTTGCCAGGCTTGCTGAAAAACGCCCCCCAATACAATGGATGCGAAGCTTTGGGTCTGTCAGCAAATCGATGAATTTTTTAAATTCCGATTCGGTTATGTCTTTAAAGCTCTGATGCAACCCGGCACTGAATACACTCAGGCAATGACTCAGCAGTTCGTTTTCCGGGTAGCTGTCCTGGGAGTCGGGATATTGCTCAAGCGCAGACTTATGCCGTTCTTTCAATTCAGCCAGTAATCGCTCCTGAAATTCCGGGTAGCTATCAATACCCAATTTGCTGACAAACCTGAGTACCGTCGGCGCACTCACTTTGGCGGTGCTGGCTAACTTGGCAACGGGCTGCAGCCCGGCAGTGGGGTATTCCGCAAGAATAATGCGGGCGATCTTCTTTTCAGAAGTGGTAAGGCTATCCATATGGCCTTTTATAAGCCCAGAAACAATAGAGTTGCTCATTGGAATCCTGATATAGAGTGAAATCTTCCCCGAGGGCCCTTCTGCCCTGAACGACGGTCTATCTGCAAATCGGTTTATTGCAATATAGAACCCATCATTCTATGTAATATATGGTACAAAACAAAGGAGTTTTTATGGTTTTAGAGGTTTTTATTCAGAACCCACTTCCATCTGATGAAGCTTTGTTGGGCCAAAAATTACAATGCTATAATAAGCATTCTTAAACTCAGAACCATTGGCTATACCCTTTCAGCATGAACACCTCTCGATTTATCCGCGCACTCAAGTCCTACCAAGGCGACAATGTGTTCAACCCCTATACCGATGTATGCCCGGTCTACGATCGTTACAATGCCAATGTAATTCGCTCAAAAAACCTTTCCAATATATTGAACTCGCTACAAAACAATGACGTAGATGCCATTTGGATTGGCCGTGATCTAGGGCACCGCGGAGGTCGTCGTACGGGCCTGGCATTAACCGATGAAGTTCGTTTCGAAAGAGCGGAACAGTTTTGGAATGCTAACATCAAGCGAGCCACTAAAGGCGAGGCGGTAGCCGAACGTACTGCATTAAATATTTGGAATTTTCTTGAGAGAACCGGCGAAAATATTTTCACTTGGAATGTTTTCCCTTTCCATCCTCATGAGACCAATACGCCACTCAGCAACCGGAGCCACAGCAGTAAGGAGCGTGATTTTGGCTTAGGCATTTTGGAAAATGTTGTTGCCTTGCTCCAGCCCCGAAAAATTATTGCCATAGGTAATGACGCCCATATCAACGCTGTAAAAGTTTTTGACACACTTCCGATTTACAAGGTTCGTCACCCAAGCTATGGGGGCGAAAAAGACTTTAGAAAGCAGATGTCAGACATTTATAAATTGCCTTGATCCACATTCAGGCATCAATTCAAACGTGCCATTCAAAGAAATTGAGTTCGGTAAATTTGTCTTGAACTCTCAAGTTATTTACTTGGACTTTTCATCACAGCCCAACAAATTAAAGATCTATCCTGAGATGAAAAAACAAGCTAAAAGAATGTTCGACTTTTAAAACATCAAACTATCTTCCTATATACTTGACTAATAAATAGATAGAGTTCGCACGGATTCGGCTGACATTGCATCTAAAACCTCATCCTCACACTGACAATTTAAAACCAGATTGATCTTTACTGAGTTGCAGTATGTTTAAATCCCTTTATTTAACGGCCACTTGTTGCCTTCTAGTCTCAATCTGTTTTAACAACCATGCAGCGAGTGATCCTGGCTCAGGGCTTGAATTCACCGATCTAGGCAGCACTTTGCGAATCGACGGTTGCACCGGCGGCACTTGCCCGGCCAATTTAAATATTCCTGGCAATCTCGCCAGCGCCCCAGGAAAACCGGTTACAGAAATCGGTGACACGCATTCGAAAGCGCCAACCTTTCCTCAGTAACTTTACCCAACGGATTGCTTGTTATTGCCGAAGAAGCATTTCGCGATAACAGTTTAAGCAGCATTAGCCTACCGAATAGCTTAAGCACTTTGGGTTTACGGGCCTTTGTCAGCAACAATCTCGGCAGCATTGACATTCCCGATAGCGTCACCACCATTGCGGTTCAAGTGTTTACCGGGAATAACATCAGCAGCTTCACCCTGCCTTCTGGGCTGAGCCATATTCCCGCAGCAATGTTCGGCTCCAATGCTTTAACAAGTCTGACTCTTCCTGCAGGGATTGCCAGTATTGGCCCACAAGCTTTGCCGAGAACAACATGATCAGCCTTACCTTGAACAATGGGCTCTCTGATATTGGTGAGGCCGCCTTTGCAAATAATTTATTGAGCAGCCTCGTGATACCTGCAAGTGTGACGGACATTCAAGCGTTTGCTTTTGCAGTAAACCCGACCACGACGATTCATTTTGAAGGTGATCGCCCGACACTTCTCGAATCAGGTCCGCTTGCCAGCTTCGCCCATAGCCCACTACTGACGACGATCACCTACTATGGGGATACAAGTGGCTGGCCGGGGAGTGATATCAATGGCATCACACCAACGCCGGTCGCTCGCCCCGTTGCCACGAGTCAGGCGGTTCCGGCTGTACCAGTCGTTCATTTAGCGGCATTAACCCTGCTATTTCTGCTTATCGGGGGTTGGAGCACACGTCGGGCATTGTAAGACTTCAATTTTCGAAGAGTGCTAAAAACCAGAAGATAATCCCAACGACCTAAGGCCATTCTTCAAACAACTGACTTTTTGCCCATTGAGGCGGCTGTGGCCAGCCAACTACAGTTACCTCTCTCAAGCGGAGGGGCAATATGTACAGAGACATTCCACTTTTTCTTGGCCACTGCATGGTCGGTTTTCCATTCTGTTATCTCTTGATTACGGTATACGAGCTTGCCTATGTATTTGCCGCAAATACCCTGATTTATTCAAATCACGATTACTGGCAAGTCTTCAATGGCTGGTTGAGCCATCCTGATACGAATGTGAAAATTGAACTGAATATATTGTTTCCGGTTCTTGAAACTCTGATCTTTCAGGTGCTGATTGTGTGGGTTTTACAAAAATCCACAAAGAACCCATTTATTATTATCGGCTTTGTATCCGTACTGTTTACTTTGGAACACACTTTGTACAGTTCGATGCTCAATGCATTTGGAGCAGGCATTGCCAGCTTGGGTCTAACTTATTTGTATATTCGCAGTAAGAACCAGATAGGGGTTTTCCTGTCTGCAAGTGCCACCGCGATTTCCTATGCACTATTGAGCACGGCTCTGGTTCGGCTTTAAGCCTTTTTAAAGAGACATTCGCTTGCCTTTTATGTACACCTGTTCAATCCCTACAGGTGCAGCAGAATGATCTTCAGCCGATGTATTATCAGAAACTGCACTTTGATCGAACACAACCACATCAGCCTGATAGCCTTCTTTTAAATAACCCACACCGCTAATACCAAAACGATCAGCAGTGGCACCCGTCATCTTCCGAATACAGTTCTCCAAAGAAATATTTTTTTGCTCCCTGGAGAGTTGCAGGAATCTGGGAAAAGAACCAAAGGCCGCCGGGTTTTGAAGGCCGTGCAACTCCGGCCAGGCATCAGTCGAAAAAAGCACCGCCGGGTTTTTCATCAGGGTTTCAATGTGGCCCGGTCCATAGTAAGCGTTGTTGAGCACCCTCGCTTGACTATTGCTTTTCCCCAAAATGTCCAGCAAGGTATTAAACTTACTTTGTTGTTTCAGTTTAGCAATATCAGAGATGCTCTTGCCTTCCATCCCGTCATATTCTTCGCAAGCTGCATAGCTGACAACAATATCACCGTAGGAAAAACCCACCAGGCGAAAACCAACTTCCAGCTCCGCTCTCAACCTGAGGCGAGCAAGCATTGATGTTGCCGCTGCCGGCATGCTTGCCATAAACCAATCCGGGAACATAGTATTGAGAAGTGTGGCGCCGCAATCGTAAGGAAAAATATCAAAACAGATATCAACGCCTCGTTCCCGAGCGTTTTGAATCAGATCCAAGGCTTCTGCGGCGGTTTGCCAAGTTTGCTTGCCTACAAAAATCAAGTGGGAAAACTGAAGCCTGACACCGGTTTCTTCCGCAACGCTGATCATATCTTCAATGGCAAGCAGATTGTGTGCTCGACCAAAGGGTTTAAGGGGATAAGTGCCGGACAATTTCGAAAAAGCTCTCGCGTGAACGGCCATGACTTTTCCGTGTTTCTTACACAGCTTGGCGACTTTAATAATTTCATCTCGCGATACAAAAACACCGGGCTTGTACTGCAAACCTAAGGAAATACCGATAGCACCTTTACCAAGAGCTTCTTCCAGTTTTTGAAACAATAATTCTTCTTCAGACTCATTCAAGTCTCGAGCTTCATACCCGGAAATGGATGTTCGATAACTGCCATGCCCAACCATGGAATAAAAACCATGTTCAATATCGCTTTGGGCCAGGGTTTGATCAAAGCAATGAAGGTCATCCATCACCACACTTTTGTCGCTGGGGACTTCAAACAAGGTATTGTCCAAAAGGGGCTTGTGAGGACCATCCTTTTTGGCGGCGCAGGGGCTGAAGCCGCAGTTTCCTCCTATAAACGAGGTAATCCCCTGGCGAGTGAAGGAATCAAAAAATTCGGGATTCTCAGTCGCGGCATAATAGTCCATATGGGAATGGGCATCGATAAATCCCGGGGCGATGTATTTACCAGTACAATCAATATGCTGCCCTGCCCCTGCGATAAACTCCTGAGAAATATCGATAATTTTGCCTTGATCAATCAATACATTCGCCTGAAAAGGTGGCCGGCCCGATCCATCTACAACGAATCCACCCTGCAAGCAAAAACTTGTCTCAGAAGAAACACTCATCACAAATACTCGATAGATTTAATTATTATCCATTTATACGCCAAGCAGACTAAGCAGAATCAGACAATGGATTTCCATTGCCTGATTTACCACAACCACCAAAACGCTACCAATAGTCACGTTTAAAATTACCCAATCCTCCAATCCCTGTCAACGCCTGCCCAAAACTCACTTACTGCCCTGCGCAGCTTTAATTAGATTGAAGCCTGAGATAACATTCATTGGAAAAGATCGATAAAGAACACTGCAGCCAAACAATCACTATGTCGAGATCCTCGGAATCCTTAAGAATTCGTCGAACACCTGAACAAGATCGCAGCAAAGCGACCCTGCAGGCCATTCATAGCGCAGCCGCATCATTGTTCGGCTCACGCGGTACTGAAGCTGTCAGCATGACAGCAATCGCTGATGCCGCAGGCATGACCAAGGCCGCACTGTACCGCTACTTTGACAACAAACAGGCCCTGATTTACGCCATGGCCAGCGACATGTTCAAGCAGAATCGTCAGCGCTTAATTGACACATTGTCTGAAAACCCAACGTCCGCCAGAGGTAAGCTTAAAGAAGCTTTGCAGGAATACTGTGAACTGCACAGAGAGGAACCGTTTCGGATTCGGCTTTTTTGCGCCCTACATACCGACCCGGAGATTTCACAGTTGGAAATCTCGGAATCAAAGAAGAACGCTGAAATCTGGGCAGACTATATCCTAAAAACCCAGCCTCACCTGGAGAAGAAAAAGCTGCGTCGACATTTGTTTCTGATGATGGAACTCGTCGACGGTTTGACTCGTGTCGTCCTTGCATCCAGTAAAAGCGAATCCAAATTGCTGGTTTCAGATTTTGTGGATAGTTTTTTGGAAGGCGTTGTCGATTAGGGAAGTGAACAAGAACAGGATTTTGAAAATCCGATTGAAAGGTAGCGATAAAACGCGGATAAAAAAGAAATGGGCCTGATAAACAGGCCCAAAATATTAAGCAACAAATTGAAGATAATTCTGTAAACCCATTCGGTCGATCAAACCCAACTGCTGTCGCAGCCAGTACTCATGATCCACCTCGGTATCATCCAGCATTTTCAGCATGATGTCGCGAGTCACATAATCTTTTACCGACTCACAATAAGCCATTGCTTCTTTCAGCTCATTCCCGACGTGGATTTCCAAATCCAGATCGCTTTGCAGCATAGCAGGCACGTCCTTACCGATATTCATCGGTGAGCGTTTCGCCATATTCGGTACACCCCCAAGGAACAGGATGCGGCGAATTAACAAATCAGCATGGCCCAACTCATCATCGCGTTCGTGACCAATGCGCTCATAAAGTTTGGTGAGCCCCCAGTCTTCATACATGCGGGAGTGAATAAAATACTGATCGACGGCCGTCAGTTCGTATTCGAGTAATTTGTTAAGCCAATCAATGACTGCGCTATCACCTTGCATAGGAGCACCTTTAGATGAAATTTTCCATTCTGCGGAGCATAGCGCCAAATTCAAAAAAACTCCAGTTTTTCCTTATAAATCATAAGCTTACAATTGATTATCAAGCGCATTCGAGAGTGTATCTTATTCGTTTTTCGGTTTGCTCCATGATTGCAGTACCACAGCCGCTCCACCCCGAATGCGCTCAGCTGGATTAATCGTCAGCCAACTGGCATATCGCGTTAGTGCCGTCCACTGCCACGACAGTGACAGGCGCCTGGTCGTAAAAACGCTCGTCGGGTTCAAGTCCCCATAAGGTATCACCGACTTTCACTTTGCTGGGCTGCCCCGGAATCATCATCACCACACCTTGGGCTCCAACCAGATTGGCCATCCGGTTGTTGAGATCCTCATGGTCCGATTGAAAGTCCAGAATACCCCGCATTTTGTTAACCGCCAGAAAACTGAAGACAACCGAACTGATCGAATAAATAGCAAGGGCAAGCTGCCAGCCCATGTCAGGCATGAGTAAATGAATAAAACCGGTAAACAAGGCACCGACTGCGGCCCCGAGAAAAAAACCGCCGGGTAAAGCAATCTCGGCTATCAAAAGAACGGCCGCCAGAGTGAGCCAGTGGTAAAAATTCATATCGGCTATAAATTGTATCGCTTCCATTGTTATACCTCGATTGTAATGCTTATAAACGTTCAGGCCCCGAACGGGGCCTGCTTGCTTGAAGGGGTTAGACTGACTTGCCTGCGTCCAGAAGGTCCTTGACGCCTGCCACCGAACCAATGACACTTGAGGCTTCCAAAGGCATCATGATGACCTTGGCATTGTCGGCTCCGGCGATATTGCCCAGGGCATCGACATATTTTTGCGCCACAAAGTAGTTAATGGCTTTGGCATCACCTTCGGCAATCGCGACACTCACCATCTGAGTCGCTTTCGCCTCGGCTTCAGCCTCACGCTCACGAGCCTCCGCTTCCAGGAACGCTGACTGACGCTCACCTTCGGCTTTCAAGATCTGGGAACGCTTTTCACCTTCTGCGACGTTAATCGCCGCTTCACGCTCACCCTCGGCCAATAAAATCTGCGCACGTTTTTCACGCTCGGCCTTCATCTGGTTTGCCATCGACTCAATCAGGTCACGTGGCGGCGTAATATCCTTGATTTCAATACGTGTGACTTTGATCCCCCAGGGATTGGTTGCTTCATCGACTTTGGTCAACAGAGCAGTGTTGATGGAATCCCGATTCGACAACATGGCATCCAGCTCCATAGAACCCAGTACGGCACGAATGTTCGTCATTACCAGGTTTTGCATGGCACGCTCCAGGTTATTCACCTCATAGGAAGCCTTCACCGGATCCAGAACCTGATAAAAGCAAACCGCATCGGTCGTCACCATGGCATTGTCTGCCGAGATCACTTCCTGTGGTTGCACATCCAATACCTGCTCCATCACGATCTGTTTATGACCGATGCCGTCCACCAATGGCACGATCAATCGCAAGCCCGGCTTTAAAGTTCGGGTGTATTTACCAAATCGCTCGACAGTCCACTCTTCACCCTGAGGCACCTGACGCACACCTTTAAAGATGAGAACCAGGCCAAACGCCAATAAAGCCCATACAAAAATACTCGCATCAAACATAACATTAGCCCTTTATTAATGTAATTTGTTACATATTATTAACGCGAGATGAATACTATGAGAAAAATAATTTAAAAGCAATTATTGTTAAGTATAATTAACAATAATGACACTTAAATCATTTTGGAGTGTACGAAAAATGAGCAAAATATTTAATAGCCCGGAAATGAATGAAACCATTCGACGTTATTTCGCCATGGAGAAGAATATGCGTGGTCTGGATTATCGCGAGTTGAGCAAGAGACTGGCCGATGCCGGTGTTGAGCAATCTGAAGGAAATCTGCGCGTCAAGATGACCACCGGAAAACTCGGTACGCCATTGTTTCTGCATTTGCTGATGGCCATGGATGTGAAGCAATTGGATATGGACCAGCTCAGCAATATCTATGAACAAGTGCGTTCTGACCTTCAAAAGAAAGTTTAGGCATCTGTCGCTTAAATCAACAAGCTAAAGAAAGGGCAATTAGATTTTTTATTTATAAACGAAATTAAAGATAGAAAATAAAGTTATTCCAGAGTGGATTTGTATGTCTTTTTTGCCTGTTTATTGTCACTTCCCCCCGTTTTTATCAATTGGGTATATATCCACCAATAAGCCGGGGTGATAGTCAGGAGAAACCCGTATTCACTGCCCCACGCTTTTATTACACTGACCTCATTGCAGCGCACCGTCTGTAATAGTCATCTGACAGATGACTTCGCTACATAAGTATAATAATTGCGGAGGAAATCCAACGTGTCGATACACACTCACGCCCGTAAAAAGCTGCTTCCATTAGCAGTCTCTATGGTCACATTAAGCCTTTCACAAACCGGCTGGGGCCAAGATCAAAACTCAGCAGGAGAACCAGAATTAGAAGAAGTCATGGTAACTGGCTCTTATATCAAGAGCAGTCCCGGTGATGCTGTAGTCCCCGTGCAAGTCATGGGTCGCGAAGACCTGGACGCAATTGGTGCAACCACCGTTGCCGATGTGATTGCCAAACTGGCGATCAGTTCAGGTTCTGAAAACCAATCCGATTCATTTACCCAAGGCTCCACTCAGGGTACATCCAACGTTAACCTTCGCGGCTTAGGCTTGAGTTCAACTCTGGTTCTGATTAACGGCCGTCGACAAACCATTTCCGGTTCACTGACCAACGACGGCAGCGTGTTTGTAGACACCAGTACCATTCCCGCAGAAGCGCTGGAACGTGTCGAAGTTTTAAAGGAAGGTGCCGCTTCTACCTATGGCTCCGATGCCATCGCGGGTGTTGTGAACTTTATCCTGCGCAAAGACTTTGAAGGCATGGAAGTCAATGTGGGCTACCAGACCACCCATGACGATGACCAGGAAGACCGAGACATCGGCTTTATCTGGGGCGGCGGTAACGACAAAACCCACGTGACCATATCCGGCCACTTTCTGGACCGCACACCACTGAGTGTCGCCCAGCGCCCGGAACTCGCAGACAACGCCATCAGTACCCTGTACTCAACCTTCTTGCCCGTTGCACCAGTAACGGTTGCAGACGGACCTTACGCTGGCAGCTACGGACAGTTTGAAAATGTTCCCCTTGCCGGTTGTACCAACACCACGGGCGGTGTACTTATTCCACAACCAAGCGGAGCACGCTGCGGCTTCCATTACGGCCCGCGCTTTAACTTGGTCAACACGGAACACCGTCGTCAGCTTTACACAAATCTGACCCACGAATTCGATAATGGCATGACCCTGTTCGCTGAAGCGGGTTGGGCAAACAATAATGTGGAAGACAACCCCCAGTCGCCCAGTTACCCTTACTTGGCCTTCCCGGTCATTCTGCCGAATCACCCAGGCAACCCCTTTGGTGCGCCGGTGGTATGGTTGGGTCGCCCACTCGGTGCCGACTTCCCATCGCCTAATGCGCCGCGTGAAAATGACAACCGCCGCTTCTCCCTTAATTTGACCGGAGAATTTGAAAACGGCTGGTCCTATGACACAGCCCTGACCTATTCAGAAAACAAATACCGTCAAATTCAACCGGACACCATTCAGTCTCGCCTGAATGCCGCACTGGTTGGTCAAGGTGGACCAAATGGTGATCAATTCTTTGATCCGTTTAATCCCGCCAACAACAGCCAGGAGCTGATTGACTACATTTCTTACGATACCGACACACGCCGCACGACCGATCTTATGGTCTGGGATGCCGTTGTAGCCGGAGAGCTGTTTGAAATGTCAGGCGGCAGCGCGGGCTTCGCGTTTGGTGTGCAAGCTCGTCAGGAAAATTATGAAGTCGAAACCGACGATCTCTATGAAATTCGCTTCGACGCCAATGGCAACCCCATCCCGGTTGATCTGATTTTCCTCGGTGGTGTTTCCGAAGTTAAAACGGATCGCAGCAGTTACGCGGTGTTTGCTGAAACCAAACTGCCTGTCACCGACGACCTGGAAGTCACCGCCGCAGTACGCTACGAGAAACTCGATAACGACAGTAGCGTTGATCCAAAACTGGCCATGCGCTGGCAGATCAGCGATCAGTGGATTGCACGTGCATCGGTATCGACCTCCTTCCGTGAGCCCTCCCTGTCCCAACTGAATGCCACCGCCGTGAGTCTGCAAGGTATTCAGGATTTCAATCCAGACGGTACACCCAAAGGGGGCGTTGCCTTTATCCGCGTTGCCTCTCAAGGTGCACAAGATCTGACGCCGGAAGAATCCACTAACTACAACTTGGGTCTGATCTTCCAGCCTACCGAAGATCTGGAGCTGAAACTGGATTACTGGCGTGTGGATTATGAAGACCTGATCACTCAACAGAGTGCCCAGGGTATTGTGATCGCCAACCCGAATGATCCTAATGTCATTCGTACTCCAAGCGGCCAGCTGATTGGCATCAACACTCGCTACTTCAACTCTTCTGAAGTGGAAGTGGATGGATTGGATTTCGAAGCCATCTGGAGCTTGGGCGATGCCTGGTCAGTGAAGGCTAACTTATCCCACTTCCTTAACTACGACCTGACCCTGGCGGACGGCCGTACCGTGGAAGCGGCAGGTTTCTTCAACCATGACAACTTCGCACGTTCATTGCCGGAAACCAAAGCCAATGCGATTCTCAGCTGGATTGATGAAGATCAGCGAGCCAACCTGGTGCTGAACTACATCTCAAGCTACGAAACCACTCGCGCGGTACCTGCAGATGAAAGCCAGAGCATTGATTCCTACATTACTCTGGATGCGAACTACAGCATTAACCTGCCTTTGGGCTTTACGGATGATTCCGAAACCACTTTGACCTTTGGTATCAAGAATCTGCTGGACGAAGAGCCGCCGCGTGTATACGACGCTGCGAACTACAGCTATGACCCTAAGCAGCATAGCCCACTGGGTCGTGTGTTCTACGCCAAAGCGAAATTCCGTTTCTAAACGTTGTAAGTGACATCTCCTGTCATTCAAGCGGCCTACGGGCCGCTTTTTTAGTTCCGTACACTAATTAGCCAAGATTAACGGTGGATTTCCCCCAATAGTGCTATAATTAGCGCTTTGAATTGAACACTGGCCCCACTGTGAAAACGGCAAAAACCAAAGCCCAGATCCGCGCTGAGATCGAGAACCAGATTGAGAGCTTCCTCAGTCGGGGCGGTGAAGTGGTTCAGTTTCAAAAAGGCGTCAGCGGCTTGCCAGACGGGGCAGCCATTCAGAACAGCTTCAGCCCGCGCCAGGTGCAAAGCCGAACTCCGGTCGTTGAAGTCGTAAAAGCCATTGATGCCCGTCGTCAGGTCAGTAAAACCCCGGTCGCTAAACGCAAGCCCAAAAAGATTCTTCTCAAAGACGATTTCGGAGACCCTATCCGTTGGGTCTGGCAAGACAGCTAACAACACAAGCTCGAATCTTGTACTTTCTTACTACCCATAAAATTGAATATTTCATCACTTTGGCAGCTCATTCTCATCCTTAAGTCTTATTGAGAATCAATAAAATAGGATAGAAATTTGGTTCTTTGAGACCGTTTTCCACTCAGATGCGGCTTTTCCCTTCTCGAAAAGAACAAAGAGGTCGATACTAAGTCTTAATAAGAGATATCCGGTTTTTAAAATCGGTCTAACAAGACGTTCTACCCACCAGCCGAATTTGGTAACCCGACTTGCAATAATGAGCAGGCATTGCTTTCCGAAACCTTATCCGGACCACTCAGTACCTTCGCAACATCTCTAGACACCGGGTAGCGCAGATTACAAGCTATAAGCTTGCTGGAAGCATAATCATGAAAAACGGTTTTACTGCCCTACGCTGCTTAATTGTAAATGACGACCCCAACACGCTTCTGACGTTACGGCGGCAGCTACTTGCTATAGGTTTTCAACATATATCACAGTGCAATACAGCAAGCTTGGCACTAAAAATGCTCCAACCCGATTCCACATTCGATATTGTCTTTTCCAAAATCAATATGCCGGGTGTTGATGGCATCGAACTGATTCGACACCTCCACCAACTCAATATCGACAGCGCGGTCATTCTGGTAAGCGATGAAGACCCAAGGATTACCAACAGCATTAGTCATCTGGCGAGAGAACAAGGGCTGCAATTTCTTGGCGCCTTGTTTAAACCGCTGACTAAATCCCGCATCGAAAAACTGTTGGAAAAATACAATGCCAACTTTGAGTTGGAGCTTAAAAGCGATCACCCTGCTATCAGCATTTCCGAACTGCGCCAAGCCATTCTTAACAAAGAAATTGAAGCGTATTTTCAACCACAAATTTGTGTGAAGAGTGGACGGCTGATTGGCGCCGAAGCACTGGCGCATTGGCGACACCCTAGTAAAGGGCTGATCACAGCTGAACATTTCATTCCGCTGGCCGAGAAGCATGGTTTTATACAGTTGATCGGGCATTATATTCTGGACTATTGCTGCGCACAGCTGGGCCGCTGGCAATCCAAAGGCGTAGACATCAGTTTATCCATCAACATCTCTCCACTGCATTTGAATCGCCTGGACCTTCCTGATGTACTGTGTGCAATGGCGGAATATCATGGCATTCAGCCAAAGAATCTGATCATTGAGTTAACCGAAGCCAGCATGCTTGAGGATGTCGGCACCAGTATTGATATTCTCTCCAGACTTCGATTAAGAGGCTTTCAGCTTTCCATTGATGATTACGGCACCGGCCACTCGTCCCTCGATAAGCTTCAGCAAATACCATTTAATGAATTAAAGATTGATCGCAGTTTTATTAAATACGCCAGCGACAATGAGGCCAGCCGTAGAATTCTGGAAGCCACCGTGGATCTGGCGAAAAAGCTCAAATTGAAATGTGTCGCCGAAGGTGTTGAACATCAATCGGATTGGGAAATGGTGAGCAATTTGCAATGCGACATTGCCCAGGGGTTTTATATTTCGCGCCCAATGCCAGCAAGGGACTTTATGCCCTGGATCGAATCCAAACTGCCGAGATTGAGAACCTCGGACATCAGGGTTCAAACCTGAACACAGGCGCATTTCATGCCTGTGAGCGGCTCTTAAACCAGGCCGGCATCCATAGCAATCCAGTAACTGACACCACTAAGAATCGTCAGCACAATTATCACCATGACCAAAAGATACAAAGGGCGAAAGGGCTTACGTTCAACACTGTTCACACCAGTGGATACAAACTTATCCACTTTGGCTTGATCTTCCGGACTCAGTTTCGGCTCATCATTATTATTCATCTTATCTCGCCTGATTTGTTATCAATCTTCAGCTCACAAGCTAACGCAGTACTAATTTATAGTCGATCCACATCGGTGCGTGGTCGGAAAAACGAGGCTCTCTTTGAATATGCCAGTCGTAGGCCTTCTTGGCAATATTGGGGGTAACCACATGGTAGTCCAAACGCCATCCCACGTCCTTGGCAAAGGCTTGTCCGCGATTTGACCACCAGGTATAAACCTCTTCATCAGTAAGCTCGCGGAATACATCGACCCAGCCAAAATCATCGTAGATTTTATCTAACCAAGCCCGCTCCTCTGGCAAGAAGCCTGAGTTTTTACGATTGCCCCGCCAGTTCTTAAGGTCAATTTCCTTGTGGCAAATGTTCCAGTCGGCACAAATAATGTATTTTTCGCCTGAGGCCATCATTTCCTGTAAACGCGCCTCAAACAAATCCAGAAAGCGGTACTTTTTCTCTTGTGCAGCTTCAGAGCTTGAGCCGGAGGGCATATACAAAGAGATCACCGTTACATTTCGAAAGCGTGCTTCAATCCAACGCCCTTCATTATCTGCAGGATCCCAGCCCAGGCCGCGAGTGACTTCTCGGGGCTTTACTTTGGAATAAATGGCAACGCCACTATAGCCTTTTTTCTCGGCATCGAATAAAAAGCGATGGTATCCTTCCGGGAAAAACACCTCATCATCGAGCTGAAGCTCCTGTGCTTTGGTTTCCTGCACACAAAGCACATCCACATCCTGAGCAGCGAACCATTCAAAAAAACCCTTGCGCGCCGCCGCGCGGATGCCATTGGCATTAAAGCTCATAATCCGCATAGCGGAACTCCCCCGAAAGAAAAGAGAGAATTAGAACAAATCACAGGCTTATTTTAAAGCTTTCCGTGTGCTTCCCATTGATATTCCCGCTTGGCTGAGTCGGGGCGAGGCCATAATGGAAAAGGCTGTTTTATATAGAGGGGGTATGTGGGGTTATTTCTACAGGGTTGCTCAAAGCAGCGTCCACGGTTGCTCACCAACGCATCGGCACTCCCACCACCATTTTGGAAATCAGCACCGCTTGAATACAACCAGGCCTTTTCTTTTGAATACCCGAGGGTTCCACCGCTGAAACGGTCTTGAGGAAGCTCAGACACATAGACTGGGTAAAGCTGCTCAAGAGTCTCAGGAAGATCACGGTGCTCACGCTGATACAACGCAAGCCCAAGTCGAGCAGCAAAAACCTGATTCCATTGGCGAGACATACACTCGCTGTTATGAAATCGCTCCAAACTTTCTCTGGATAGCTCAAAAGAATCATATCGGCTCATGTCGTTTTTGTACCAGGGAATACGTAGCCTCTCTTTGTATTCAAGGCTCAATTCTTCCATGCTTTTTAAATCTCCAACGTTTTTATCTTTGCAGAGTTTGAGAACACTGTCTCGACGCTTGGCGAGATGAGCGGCGTAGCGATTCAAACCTCGATTTTTGTGATAAAAGTACCGTGGAAAATAATCCGCTAAAAACAGGCGAACGCTTTCGTTATCACTGTAATCGGCTGATAGTAGCCCATAGAAAAAATCCCAAAGATATAACTTTCTTTGCTCCCAACTTACTGGAACCCAACCGGGACTGCCGTTTTTAGGAAAACCCGGTCGACTTAACACACTCTTTTGCATCACATCGGATTCCATATAACGCTTGCTCGTCATAATTTCCCCCGTGTACACCAGCTCAAGCGCGACTTCATAACGTTGATTCCATTGTGTGAGTTGACGTTTTAGGTCATTCAACTGGTCTTTATCAAGTTGTTGGCAGAGGTAAGCAAACCAGGGATAAATATGAGCACGCATGTGCGATGCGCTACTGAATCCTACATAACCTTCTTCGATTAGCTCTGCAAAACGAACATTGATTTTCATCGCTGCCAGGAGGTATTGGTAGGCCTTATCTATGGACTGCTCTTCAAAGAATTGCCACTGGGATTCAAGCAGCAACAGCAAAGATAAATCTTCAGCACCACGCAATGAGAAGATGTTTCTCAAATCCGCATAATTAATGCCAGAAACAACGTAATGCTTTTCCTCCAGTGACTTTAAAACAGCAGGCAACTTATCACGCCCAAGCTCTCTATACGATTCAACACGCGATCTCTCCCAACGCAAATTACTCAAGTAGGTTTGGAGCGCATAACGATCCTTGGCATTGGCAAATATCGTAAATGCCCGTTCTTGTAAAAAGGAAATATGTTTCGAACCGTTTGACAGGGCTTTCTTTTTTATAAACGCTTGGTAATCCGATTCCATGCCGTAGTCTTCATAACTTTCAGCGTCGATAGAACCCATGAAAATCCAAACAACAATAAAGCAGAGACAAACCAGAATGGCAATCAGCAGATACCTTAAACACCTTCCTATAGCAGACATCGACCTTCCCTTTTATCCGTGTGCATTGTCTGTGTAAGAATATAGCTTACCACAAATCAAAACAGTTCCACCTAACAGGGAAATTACGATGGCTGCTATTGAATTGAATCGCTGCCTTCGAACCTTTATCAATTAGAGAGCCATGATGATAAGGCCAGACACAAAAAAGCCCCGCATTGCGGGGCTTTTCTAAAAGAGATGGAAGTGAACTTAGAACAATTCAGCGGCCAAACTCATCACAGGCTCACTGCCTGCGCGAATATTCTCTTTGTGAGTATTCGCCTGAGGCAACAAACGAGAATAAAAGAAACGCGCGACAGCCAACTTGCCATCGTAATATTCATCACTGCCCTGCTTGGCCATGGCTGCCTTTGCCATCCGCGCCCACATGTACGCATGGGCAACGTGACCGAACTGATGCAGATAGTCGTAAGCAGAAGAACCAATCATCGCAGGGTCATCACCCGCCTTATCCAGCACCCACTGAGTTGACTCCTGCAAACCTGCCAGCGCTGATTCCAATGCAGGAACAAATTCGGACATATTGTCATCACAACCAGCAATGAACTCTTTAATGTCCTCAGCAAACAACTCAACAAATTGCCCGCCATTGGCCGCCACTTTACGCCCCATCAAATCCATCGCCTGTACGCCATTCGTACCCTCATAGATCTGACAAATGCGAACATCGCGAACCAGTTGTTCCTGACCCCACTCACGCAAATAACCGTGACCGCCAAACACCTGTTGCCCAAGCACGGTGCAATCCAAAGCTTTATCCGTAACGAACGCTTTTGTGACCGGCGTCAGCAAAGCCATCATTGCAGCGCCCTGCTTCTTCTCTTCACCTTCGGCAAATTTCGACTTGTCCAACCACATCGCTGTGTAATGGTTCAGCGCACGAGAACCCTCCGTGTAAGCGCGCATGGTCAAAAGCATACGACGCACATCCGGGTGAACAATAATTGGATCAGCAGCTTTCTCTGGAGCGACAGCACCATTTGGAGAACGACTCTGCAAACGCTCGCGAGCATACTCGATAGCTGACTGCCAGGAACGCTCAGCAGCGCCCAACCCCTGAATACCAACGACCAGGCGCTCATAGTTCATCATGGTAAACATACAGGCCAAACCCTGATTGGGTTCGCCGACTAACCAGCCCTTGGCATCGTCAAAATTCATCACACAAGTGGCCGAGCCCTTAATGCCCATCTTCTTCTCAATGGAACCACAGCTCACACCATTGCGCTCACCCAAAGAGCCATCATCATTCACCATTAACTTCGGCACCAGGAACAGAGAAATGCCCTTCGGACCTTTCGGTGCATCCGGCAGGCGCGCCAATACTAAGTGGATAATGTTTTCGGCCATGTCGTGCTCACCCCAGGTAATAAAAATCTTATTACCATTAATGGTGTAGCTGCCATCGCCATTCTCTTTCGCGCTGCTGCGAATAATCCCCAAATCGGTCCCGGCATGAGGTTCCGTAAGATCCATTGCGCCGGCCCACTGACCGGAGTACATATTTGGCAGATATTTGTCTTTTAGCTCGTCGCTGGCGTGAGCATCGATCGATAAGCAGGCACCCGCCGTCAACATAGGCGCCAGACCAAAAGAAATCGAAGCCCCCTGAAGCATTTCCTCAACATGAGCCGTGAGCGTTTTGGGCATCCCCATGCCGCCGTATTCAGGGTTCCCGCCCAGGCCATTCCAACCACCCTCACAGAAGGTCGCATAGGCTTCTTTAAAGCCATCCGGAGCTGTCACTTCACCCTCATTCCAGCGCGAGCCCTGCTCGTCCGCTTCTCGATTCAGTGGCCCCACCACCTCACCTGCGATCTTGGCCGCTTCCTCCATAATGGCATCGGCGGTATCCATGTCCACAGCTCCCGCCAAGCCAGGCAGCTCTGACCACAACTTCTCGGTTTCGAACACATCTTTCAGCACAAAGTGCATGTCTTTCAGGGGGGCTTGATACTCGGCCATGGGGCATCTCTCACGTTAATTATCGGGTAGTTATGTACCAGTTTAGCGCCCCTGACAATACAGCCAAGTGACAATGACAAACTGGTCATTCAAACAGGTGTTTGAAATTACCCAGATGGGGAGCGAAAGTCAATGACGATAGCGATTGCGAATTCCGGCTTCACACGACATTTTTCAGGTCTGAAAGACCACAGAATCATTGATATTCATATAAGTATCAATAACTTATATGAATAGAAGGAGACACTGACAGAAACACAGAATCATTGGCGGTTTTGTTCGAAGGTGGGGTTTTGTCTAGATTTCAAGACGGCTAACTTTGCGCAATGATAATGATTACCGGTGAAACGCCTAAGACAACTTCAAGTGTTATTCCCTGATCAAGCGCCAATCCAGGTAATATGCAAAGGAGCAAGTTTGTTTACTCCCAGTGCCGGCGGGTAAGATTTGAGAGTTCGCAGATCGTTTTATACCGATTCGAACCACTTAAAAACCGTTTTAATCCTATTGCTTTCCACAAGCTGAACCTTCATTAATTGAAAGCCGGGTCAGCAAATGCTCTCCGGAACCATATTCCGAGTCACTCGATTCATAACTGACCCGAGCGTTTTGACAATCAAAGTACTCAAAATTCAAAGTGCCCCATGGAATACGCTGGACCTCATTACTGTCAAACAGCTCACCGAAACGAGCACCTTCGGTTATATAAGCCTCATCGACCACCGTCTTTTGGGTTTCAGGGTCAGTCTCTCCAACACCCGAAATATAGACCGGCACACCATCCGGACGATAGCTGAACCAATAGATATTCAGACGATTGCCACTCAAGGCCTGTACCATTAGCCCTTCACCATCTCGAGAGGTGTTGTACCAAGTGCCCGAAGCTTCAGTGCTACTGTTATCGCCTACCTTTTCAAAACAACCGGTACCCAAGACGGCCGTGAGGCGACTGATATCAAACTGCCCACTGCCAAACCCAGCCAGCTGCCCATCGTATTCCACCTGACCACTGTTGCAGCCATCAAAAGAGAAACTCAAATTTCCCCATTCACTACGTTGCACAGTGCTGCTGTCGAAAGCTTCACCCCAGCGAGTACCATCAGCGGTGTATGCCGTGACTGTGATTTTTTCATCATCGTCATTGTAGTTTTCTGCCCCGAAAATGAACAAAGGATCACCTTGCTGGTTGTAGGTAAACCAATAGGCATTCAACTGATTATCAAGAAAATTGCTTTCATTCATTTCTACCAAAAAACCTTCACCATCGCGATTCAGGTTATACCAGGCTCCGGAAGAACTTTTACCAAGGTAAGGGCGAGTATCGACAGCCTGCCGTAAAAATGATTCGTTGGGAATACCAATCCAGCAACGAGGAATAACCGGGTAATCCTCCGTAATAAAATAGGCATAGGTACCGTTGGGAAATTCCGGAGTGACCGTCAGACGTGCATTGCATTCATTCAAATCACCTAGCTTGGCCTGATATTCATAGTCTTCCACGAAACTGCCATCGTACACCCCGCCCGGATTACTGCTGTCATTCGGGCGGGCTCCGGTTTTCAGCGCATAACTGCTGCTCATTTCTTTAATAGCACTATTCGCGTCATCGGGGTCACTGTAAGAATACCGACCATAAATGGGATACCCATCAGCTGCCCAACCTATTAGTGGCGAATGACGCCCAGCCTGTTCATTTAAATTTTCCAACAATCCATGAGGAATACCATGATAGTGATAAGTACCGTTCGGTTGTACATGAGCGTTGTGCTGATCCAAACCCAAGTTGATGCCATCACCCGTAGCCTCATAACGCCAACCATTAATACGATCATTCTGGTAGTACTCCGCCGCAGCGGGATCAAAAGGGACACCGTTTACCGCCACGCCAAAGGTGTTTAAATCACCATCCAAGACTCGAATGTAGCGCTCCGGCCTCAAACTTAATCGATAGACCAAGTTCTGCGCGCTGATACTGTTTGGATTGCTGGCATTGGGAAACTGTCCAGTATCATGATCTGGTATGGCATCGGCCTCAATCAGACGAGTATTGGTTTCTTCACTGATAACAGCGGCCTCAGATCGAATCGTCGCCTGCTTACTTTGCTCATCAATGCTGACATCTGGATGATACCCATGTGCAATAACATCAAATGCCATGCCTGCACCGACACAAAATAGGAGGGGTTTTAGCACACGGTTCATAGACTCACCCTGGACAAAGGATTACCTCAACCATTGACGACAGTCAAAGGCAACTGGATTAAGATTTAAATCTCCGATAGAGAAATAGAAACACTGGGAAACAGTGAAATCAACAAACTACACAAAAACTTCATATTGTGAGGATTAACTTCACTTTTCGAGCAGAATAAGTAGCATCATGACAAACGCGGCCGTTCAAAAGCCATTGAAAATCGACTTCCTCCAAACACCATGAAAATGCTCAGAAAATCAGTTACAAAAGCGCTTTCGCTCCTGAAAACACCATCTCTACAGAAATAGCCAGAAGTATCATCCCCATCAGCCTGTTCATAATGAGACGTACACTTTGAGAAAGGACCTTGCCAATCGAAGAGGCATTATAGAAAACAATAAATAGAAGCGACAAAATCACCAGAAGAACAGCAGCGATTTCCAGACTCTGAATATAATTTGTTGCATGCGCCGCATAAATGATAATCGTCGCAATAGTGCCAGGCCCGACAATCATTGGAAACGTCATCGGATAAAAGGCCATCACGCTCAAACTTGAAAGCTCTTCTTTCTCCGAGGCAGAACCGTGATGGGAAGCTGATTGCCCTCCATGAAGCATCGACCAGGCGATGGAGGCTAACACAATCCCACCCGCAACCCGGAAGTCATCAATCGACACCCCAAAGAAATTCAATATGGCTTGCCCGGCCACGAGAATCACCACGCACATAAACACAGAATAACAGGCAATCTTCAGAGCAAGCCGCCTTTGTTCAGACTGTTCAACGTCCTCTGTCATCACGAGAAAAATAGGCAGGTTTACAAATGGATTCATAATCGCAAAGAATGCGCCGAATACTTTGACGAGCTCTGTATAGTCCATGATTTACCTTGGGTTCTGCGAGTCTTTTATTAACAGGCATTATCCAATATATGAGGGGCTAATCCAAACTTCAAACAACATCGAGGTGGAATACCAGAATAAACTGCTCACTCATTTTGATATAACTTAAACGGAAAATCGATAATCAAAGCCTACAGCTCAAGAAAAATACTATCTAAAACCTAATGACTGTGAACCCTAATTCGAGAATTTGGCTTCGACCTTCTCACTAATATTTAGGTCCCTAACATAAAAGTCCGGGAAATAAGGCCATCCATCAGCAGCTATTATATAACTTCTCCCTGCCTGCGCGTTAAAAGATACTCTTACTGGAAAACTAACCTTATAGCCCCCAATAAAACCTGTATTAAAACCGACCCAATTAAAGACAAGATCCACCTCTCCAGAAGGGAGCTTCATAGCTTGCAAACCTTCCAGCTTATCCGAACTCCCTAACATTAAATCAATTGCCTCAGAATAACTTACACGACCATCTTGAACCGGATGATCGCTTTTGTGTTTTGGATCTTCTATCAATACAATATATTGATGTTTCCCCAACATTCCTGATTCTGCATATATAATACTAGTCTCCTTAGCATTTTCAGAGCGGTCCGTAGGAAAAACATCTGCTTCAGGGACTCCAACAACATAGCGGCTGTAGTCAGGTTTAACTGATGAGAAGGCAGACAAAAGAACAATTACAAAAGTTACTAAACCAAGATTTTTCATGAATTTAAAAATCTATAATTTCAAATTTTATTGACTTGGAGTCTTCTTACGATCAACAATCCACTGAGCAATGGTATCTGCCAAAGTATCCAGATACCTATTCTCTGCTTCTTGCGTATTATTCCCCAAGTCCATTGTAAAATCCGTTTTTAAATTTCCCAGAAAGCCGCCATTGTAAACCTGCCCAGACTTGCTGACCGCATCAACTTCCTTACCATTTTTATTTACCCTTATACTCCAGTTGATTATCGGACGCGTCACTGACTTGCTCGGCCATGGCGTCAACTCGCCGGAGAAACTGCGATAGTAACTCACCTTAATATAAACACTTGCAGCATCAGCGCCACCCAACATGCCTTCTTTTTTCAACCGCCCTTTAATTCCGCTCAGGAGATAATTCCTCATTTCGCTTTCTGTAAAATAGCGATCAACTTTTTGCTTAAAGGACAAAGTCAGATTTAGATCTTCAATGTTGACTTTTGACAAAACAACACGACCTTCGGACTTTCCTGGCAAACTACCACAGGAAACAAGGAGAAATGATAAAATCAGACAAAAAATACTCTAACAGAAAACATGTTTCACCCGCATTTCGATAATAGATAGAATTATAAAAATTCCGGGAACTGGTCATGAGCTACATTCACAACATTAGAAAAATGATCATACAAAGACGTAAAATCCAACGCCGCACGATCTTTCAATGAATTTTATGAAAGGGTAATACTAGTGATTTTTTAGTTATTAAAATGGGTCGTTAGAACTAATTTAAAGATCCACAAAACCATCAAATCAATGCGAAACTTAAATTATAGCTTTAGCCAGCATTGCACCTACCCACAAAATGACAACTTGAGGACAGTCGCCAAAGTGCTCTTGTTATTATTTTTGATAAATCTGAGGCGGCGCCAGACAGACCACGGCATGAATTGTGAGTATCTACGCACCCGAAGAGAAGCAAGTGAACCAACAGGTTTTTCCATACGAAGCAAGAAATGAACAACGCTAAATATCAACAAAAAATCAACTTCCATGTGGAAATCACATCAGGGTTCACTTGGATTATAGAATAGCCAATACAGTTTTATTTACACACTCTAAAAACATTCTAACCGATTATTAAAACTCAACCTTACACCTCAGAAGAAACAACCATTAGTTAGGAAAGCGACTTTCATTAAACTCATAGAGCGGCTTACCATCTTCACCCGCACATATATATTTCACATCTTTATAATTCCTAGCCGCTTTCCGGTGTGAGGGCACCGCACGACCACCAACCCATTTCACGCTCAAGTTCTGCTTTAAGGTGCATGGGGTTTTTGTCTCAGTGTGGACACCCGAAGGTATATTGTACGCGATAAGGGTGCAGATGGGAGAGCAGGACAACCAAGCCACACCCTCACCATTCGGTGAAAACAACACTTTTTTTGGCTTTATAAATTCACCGTTTTCGCTTTTATATGTTTTTAACTGAGTTTTTTTGCCAACACCATCATTGAGTTCCAATAAAAAAAGTTCCCCACTCCCCGTTTCTTTATTTAACCCTGCAATTAAGACTTGGGAGTTGTCCTTATTCCATCTTGGATAATCAATAGCATTAAAGGCCCATTCAGAAGTTCTATTTTTTTCATTCAGACAATTTTTACAGTTAACTTCTAACCCTGTTTTTCCATCAACAATATAAGTCATCCCCAACATCACTTCACTATAGCGAGGGCTTTTAGTATGCCAAACCATTAACTTAGCCCCTTCCCAACACTTATTTTGAGTCTTTGAGCAGACCTCCCGCTTGTATGCTCCCCGCCCCGTCCCATGCAATCTAAAAGGCTCCTCCTTAATATAAACTTTGTAATAGAACTCACCCAAGTTATCGATTTCTTCGTGAAAACTTGTACATGATGAAAAAAAACATAAACAAAATAATAGGAAAATTGTCTGTACTAATTTATATCTTTTTAATTTATTCATTTAACCCACCTGTTTCACTGAAACCATTTCCCAAAGCTTATTTTTTTATTTCCGATTCCGCTCCTGAATTAATCACTTTCTTGACTGCCTCAGTTAATTCATTACTAATTTGAATTTCCAATCTTCGTTTATTTTCATCTCTTACATTTGTAGCGTTATCAATATAGTTGCCTATGTCCTTTAGGCGGTCATTGTTATTTTCACGCCAATGGTCCAGTGTATTACTCTCTGGAGAATCAACTAAACTAGAAGAATTTTCCCCTACAGCCCCCAGTACCAAATCGCGAATATTCTGCACCGTTTGTTTTGCAGCAGCTCCATCCGAAAACACAAAATGCCCATCATCTCCTTCTGGTCCTACACTGTAGCCTTCATCATCTACATTAATATACGAATTTTCAACAGCATTGTTGACTGCTCCGATTAAGGTATCCTGTGTTTGCTGTAAAGTGTCCGCTGATAATGGAGTTGGAGCATCAACCGCAAGCACCTGCGCCAAGTTTTCTACGTATGCCTCAAACAGTTCCGGACGCTGATGAATTTGATCTGGCGCGGTACCATCAAGGCCATGACCTAAATTATGTGTGTCATCCGCGCCCCCATACAGCTTGGCTGGATCATCCAGGCGGGTATGGGCATAAGAGTCTCCCAATAGATGAATCAACAAACCCTTTTCCTCAGATGTTTCAGCAACAATGATTCGTTGACTGATTTCCTCGCGCATTGCTACGGCATCTCCCCCGGTAAGACTATGCAAACGATTATAAATTGTGAGCATCTGCTCTTCGACATTACTCGAATTGTCTTCTACCCCAAATGATTCAGCAATATCCGCCGCTGCTGATCTTACCCTATTGGAAAAAGCATCTAAATTATTGACCTCATCCGGCAACTGAGAAAACCTTGCCAAGGTTGCCGCTACTTCACCATCCAGCCCAACCTGGAGCCCAACAAAGAAAGTTGTATAGTAATGACCAGCCTCATCATAAAATCTTAAATTACTGGCATCTTCATTCATAAAGTCCCGAGTGTTGTTGATTACAAGTTCGGAATTACGGTTTTGCTCAAGCCACTCTTGCTGAGCACTCTCGCTATGACCTCCTAATTCTATGCCAGCAAGTTCTAACTCTTGCTCAAAGGTTTCCTCGGCCTTTCTGCCTATATAATCCGCATTGGATTCTGACCTGTCGTCACTATTGTGTGCTGTTTCATGGGCAAGCCCCCCAATTACTTCACTGTCGTCAGATACAGATGTACCTCCTTCACCGTGATTAATGTAGATATCACCTTGTCCATCGGTCGCGCCTTTTGCATCAATTTCAGAAATAATAACATCCACATCCAACTCTTGTTCTGTACGAGTGATATCAGACAAAATATCGGTATAGGCTTGATACGCCTCTTCTTTCTCTTCAGCCGTAGCATTGTTATCAATAAGTTTAGCCAGTAGCTCAGGGTGGTATTTAATAAACTGCCAACCCGCCGCTTTAGTTGCGGCCGAATCTAAAGCGGCGCCAAAACCACCAGCTAGGCCATGTTCAGCAAAAGCATCAATAACCAGCCCGCCTAAATCTGCGGCTCGATCAAGGCTTTGAATGGCCTCTAAGGTATTACTCCCATAGTTACTTAAACCTGTTTTCCATTGGTCCAGAGTTTGGCTTGGGTTGCTTACCGCATCTATACTGCTGCTCGTAACATAAAGCGTTGTTTCGCTCTCTTCATCTTTAAGCAGTACCTGAGCCTGATCAATATCCCGATTCAGATTGGCCAACTCTTCTTCGCCACTCCCTTCACCACCGGTGACGGTAATATTGCCTTGCCCGACCGTAGCTCGTGTTATCTGCTCACGATCTCGTTCATTGTGATAACCATTGACACCCCAACTGGTACTGCCCTCTTGGGTGATTCCACCGCCACTGCGGGTGCCGTTACCCGTACCGGCACTCGACGTACCACTGCTGCCCTGATTACTGTAACCACCACTGATATTAAGATAGCTGCTGGTTTCCTGATCGCTGCCTTCAAAGTTACTAAAGCCAATACTGCTCGTCGTCAGATCCAAATTACCCTGATCAATGCCGTTCTCATCGATATTAGCGATCAAGCTGCCATCTAACTGAGTATGGCCTGCAACATCTACATCCACTGACTGACGACCGATAATGCTGGTTTGATTTTGCACCCAGTTTTTGTTGCCTTCTGTCTCACCATAACCAACCGAGCCACTTAAGCTAAAACCAAAACCAACCGTCGCACTGACACTGGCATCCATTCTTTGCCCATCGGCCGTTGCCGTATCCTGCTGAGAGGCGAGCGTGAAGTCACCGCCCACATCGATGTCCACATTGTCGCCCTCTAGGTTGGCACCAATGATTGACGTGTCATTTCCACTATTAACAATCAAATTACCGCCCGCATTGATACTGGCATTCTGATAACTGCTGCTTTCCCTGTCCAAGTCATTTTTGCTGAAGCCGGCTTCGACATAGTAACCAACTGAAGCGCCACCCTGCCCAACTGTGACAGCCAAACCCATTCCGCCGTTGACGCTATTGCTGTCTGTAGAGCTGCTACTATTATTTTGAGCGCTATTTATTGAAATATCATTAGCAGCAACAAGCTTGATATCATTCGCGGCCGATAGATTTGCGCCTTCGATCAATAGATCATTTTTTGCATCCAAGGATATATTCGTGGCACTGAAGTTAGATACAGCAGCCCGGCCACCATTTTGGTTTGATTCGGCTGTACTTTGATTGTAGGAGACTCCAATGCTGGCCTGATTACCTCCACCTCGAAGTAAAAATCCTGAACTTGTTGATTCGCTATCGACATCATTGTTGTACTGCTGGTCGGCAGCCAAAATATTGATATCATTGGCCGCCACTGCAATGGTATTGCCCGCATTAATATCGACGGCGGCCAAGTTGGCATCACCATCTGCCTTTAGCACAACATTACCTGCGGCCTTGATTTGGCTGTTTTGGGCATTTTCTTGTGAAGAAATCGAATGCTCTGTACTGCGACTGTTCCCTATATGGACACTCGCGCTTGGACCTTGAGTAAACGAAGTAATTGCATCGACAGCCGCAAGAACGGAACTCGCTTGACTTACAGCATTATCACCACCACCTATATTTTGAATAGCATCAAGGGTATTACCCAAGTTGTGCTGAATATTGACACCCAAACCGCTCCTGGAGCTCTCGTAAGTGCTTTCTTGAGTATTGGTGTTAATGCTAGGAGCAATGTTGATATCGTTCTTTGCTATATACAATGCATCCTTACCAGCGTTAACTATGCTACCAACTTGATTGATATCACGTCCGGACTGAATAACAACGTCATCTCCCGCCTGTAGAGCTGAAGGCGCATTCACAGAATTGGTGGTCGTTGTTTTATTCTTTTCACTTTCTTTTCCGATAAAGGCGCCAACACTGTTTCTGTCAGCAGAAAAGCTAATACCAGATGTTTTTTCATTTGCCCAGTCTGTAGACGTTAAGGATTGTGCTTTATCAACGATATTAACATCACGTCCTGCATTAATTCTTATTTTGCCCCCAACTTCAACGAGGCTACCAATAACATTCACATCCTGTGCAGCCACTAAAGTTCCATCTCCTCCCCCCGTTACGGTTGATCCCACAGCGGTATTTGAAAGAGTTTCTTGGCCTCTTTCTTGCGCAGCCGACACAGCAATTCCATTACCCGTTACAATCAGGCCGGTACGTTTTTTATAACTGACCTTTTTGTTGTAATCCGTGTTTGTACCTGCGTTCAGTGTCAATGTCCCTGATTCATTGAGAATGCCAGCTCTTAGCTCCACGTCGTTTTTGGCTGCGACATTACTGGCCCTGAGATTCAGATCATTCCCAGCCAAGACCTGCGTATCGAAGCCTGAGACTACCCTGCTTTCAACATGGCGCGCCTGGGTTTGAAGGTTAGAATTGCTTGACTTAGATATCCCAAGAAAGCCGGATTTTTTCTTTTGTTTATAGGAACCGAACTGCTCAATGGCTGACAGTATTTCTACGTTGTTCTGAGCCGCAACAATGGTTCTGCCACCCGCTCCAACATTGCTACCGACGATGGACACATTATTACTTTTGGTGATTCCAACTTTACCTTCATTATCTATAGCACTATTAATAAACACATTCCCTGTAGCAATCACATTACTGGATATGTTTTTTGAATCCAAGCTTTCTTCAGTGTAGGTCTTACTGCGGCCAAAGCTCTTCTTCTTTTTATGGAAACGATAGTGATAGTTTTCATCAGTTACAGAAGCAATGGTCATATTACCGCTCGCGGCCAGCGATATATTCGATTGAATATCACTGTTCCCTGCAACTATATTTGATCCTATTACATCCAAATTATTTCCAGCGATTACTGATATATCACCTAATGCTGACAACCTGGAACCTTCATGAGTCAGCGAAGAAAAGGTTTCTTCAAAGTTTTTCCGTTTTTCAGTCTCACTCTGGCTATTGGCGACGGCTTCAATACGAACATCGTTTGCGGCTTTGATTTGGGCGGCACCGCCTACATTTAAAGTCGCGCCACTCAGCAGGACGTTATTACCGGCATCCCACAGTAAGTTACCACCGACATTCAGGCTGGCGAGTCTGTGATTGACTTCTTCAACAGTAACACCACCGCGTGTATGATTACTTTCTATACGCTCCGCTTGAAGTTTGATATCACCATCGGTTTTGGCGATAAAGTTATTGCCAATATTGAGGTGTTGCCCTACGCCCAAGTCAATGTCATTTTTGACATCGAGATAAAAATCGCCACGGGTGTTGATACTGCTGTTATCACCCAATACCACACCTTGCGCCATAACGGTAAGGTTGTCGGTATCAATGCTGCCTGTGTTAATAAAGTTGCCGGCCAGTTGGGTGTAGTTGCCCTCAGCATCTCGCCCACCCACAATGGTGACACCGCCGGCGGCAATATTATTTAGGGAGTTTGCATCGGCTCGCGCCAAGATGCTATTAAAATACGCGCTACGGTTTTCCGCATCGTCTGCGCCGCTTGAACCAAACAAGTGAGGGTTGTTTTCCGCCACTTGGGCCTGAAACGCTTCTTTACTGACTCGGTTACCGTTTGCATCGGTATAAGTGCCGTCAAGATTCGGAGAGAACAAGCCTGCCATATTGCCCAGGGAGATTCCCCGGCGTTGATCGGCAACGGCGATGAATAAGTTACCGTCTTCATCCTCGGTAATTTGAAGATTATCCAAGCCCCGACCGGCAATGCTGCGGCCGGATAAATCCATCTTTCCGTCTTCATCGGGTTTGAATTCAATGCCCAAGGCGGCCAGGGTATTTCGAGCAACATCTGTACTTTCACTTTCCTCTTCAGAGGATGGAAGGTCTTGCAGGAAGTCCAGAGTTTCCTGAGCCACTTCACCTAACAGTTGTTGGTCATTCAACACGAAACGCGTATGGGCCTGGGTTTCTGTTTCGCCACTGTTAATAAAGGTTCCGTTGGCTAACAAGGTGCCACTATCAGGGTCAATCAGCTGCCCATAAGTCAACAAATGAGTGCTGTCGTTTTGATCTTTTGAATCGTTCTCAACAGGTGTTGGCGAAGAACCGTTAAAGTATGCTTGGGCGTAATCGTATATGCTGTCGTTAAAGAACCCTTGTGCCAATAAACGTCGGATATTCTGAGCGAATTCATCCGGGTCTACCTGAATGTTATTAAAGGCAGGGTTGGTATTCTCATTGGGCTGGCCATTGGAGCGCAGCTGTCGGCTGTGCAACTGAGCCAATCGGTTTTCAAGATCGCTGGTGTCCCAAAAGCTGCCCGCTGTGGCACCTTGGGGCGACCCAGCCGCCAGGGCCTCTGCAAAATCTTCATCGGAAACCTGCACTATAACTTCGGTGGCAGCGATACGCTGCTCAGCCGTTAGTGTCGCCGGGTCGGCCAATGGATTAGGCTGACTTGGCAGGGTGCTTTGGTCGTTATCGTCATCCGGAGCCGGTTGTGAGTTTACACTGATTCCGGCAAAGAGTTGATCGAGATCCAAGGCGGATGGCGCCGCAGGGCGAGTCGTTGTACTGGCTAAACTGCCGGATACCGGGCCATTCAACAATTGACTGGCCAGGGCATCATCAATATCACCACTTAAAGCGAGCTGGCGCAGCTGATCGATTCCGATCAAGTCACGGCGCGCTCTGATGTCGGCGTCGTCGATGGCTCCACCGTTACGGGTATTTACCGAACCTGCGGTGCCAGCACCGCTTTGATTATCATTATTTGCGGTGGCGGGCGTTGTGTCTTCTTCACCGTGGTTACCAAGGCCATCGGGCGTATCACCACTTGGACCGGTATTTACATTACCAGGGCCATTGATTTCAGGGGGGTTGCTGTTGTCTTGGGCGTCTTGGGAAAAACCAACAAAGGTAATTCCGCCGATACCGCTCACACTAACCAAGCCCTGATTCGCTCCTGATCGTCCGTCAAAGGTAACGGAGTCGGCCTGAATCACGCCCAGATTTACACTGAGGTCATTCGCTTGCAGAGTGACGTGATTTTCTGCATGAATAATGCCGTCGTTAACGGCGCGATCGCCACCGCCCAAAAAAATACTCCCCTTGCTGGCAATGGTGCCTGAAGACGCATTAAAGCCACCAAAGCCCCCTGTCCATGCAATGGAGCTTAGAGAACCAATATAACCTGAGTTGGATGCCGTGCTACTGGCGGCGCCATTGATGGACCCAGAGGCAACGAGTGTAGCCCCTGCATGGTTGCTGATGTTCTGTGCACCAAGGTGAATACCCGCGTTGCGGGAAATGATCTGGCCGGAGTTGCTGATGTTACCGTCTGCAAAAATGTGCACAGCACCATCCATACGCAATGTTTCGCCGCTGGCCAAACTAAACTCAGGCAGACGTAAGGTAAGAAGGGTATCGGCTTTGATGGTTTCCTGACTGAAATCGGGTTGCTGCGTTAAAGTTAAATCCAAAGTACTGCCGTGCAGCATACTGCCGCTGGCCAAATTTAGATCCCCGCCAACATCCATATTAAAAGTGCCGGTGCTTTTTACATGACCGCTATTGTTGAAATCGCCTGAAAGTTTGATGTTGGCATTGCGAACTTCAATATTGTTTTTATCGTTAATGGCATCAATATGGATGGATTTGATTCCGGAGGATAAATCCAGATTGCCCGCCGCATAGAGGCGCGCCTGATTGCCACTCAACATGAGCTCGGCATCGGCGCTGTTGTTTACGCTTAAGTTATTGCCGGCTTGCAAGCTGGAATCAATCAGGCTGATGTTGTTTGCCCCATTTAATTCCAGGTTCTGACGACTGGCGGTATAAACCCGATCATTCAGTTGCGTACCCGTGGGGCTGACAAACACATCACCGCCGCTGTTCAAGGTGGTTAGGGCGCTGCGATCGGAATTAAAATCACCGGCAAGATTGATCGTCAAGTTGCTTCCAGAAGCAATACGACCTTGTTGTTCAATGCCGCCCGCCACCGTTATTGTGGCCGCTTGAACCGAGGAAATATCGCCCTCAACCTTCAAGTCACTGCCCACATTCAGGTTCAACTCACCCGCAGAATACAATAAGGATTCTTGCACCACCTCCACACTGTTATCGGGATTATCGCCCTGTTGAGACAGCAGCATGGTCAAGGCACTTTGCTCTGCTTCGCTGATGCCGGGCAGTTCCGCCTGAATGGCACTGCTTGCGGCTGCAATTAATGCGTCTTGTTCCGCCTGGTCGCTTGTTGCGGCTAAATCCTGTTCCAGTTGATTGGCAATGTCAGAAACCGCATCGGCTTTGCCGCTATCACTGGCCGTTACCAGATCGACCGTTTCACTTTCGCTCAAATTCTGCGTGGTTTGGAACGCGGCCAGAATCAATTCCTGGGTATCAACACTCAATGCTCCAGAGGTGGCATACAATACCCCTCCGCTGTTATCTACCGTATTGCTTGCATTCAAGGTTAAATTGGCACCGGCCAGGTAGCCGCCGCGATTGATCAACTCCGGTGCGGTAATGGTCAAATCGTTCGCACTGCTGATCACACCAAGGTTACGCAACAGGCTACGAGCTTGCACGGTGCTGTTGCCGCCGTAAATAAAACCCGAGTTATTAATGGTATCGGCGTTGAAGGAATCGTTGCCGTTAGATTGAATCAAACCGGTATTCACAATGCTGCCAGCATTGACCGTTACGCCCGCAAACAGGATATCGGCATTGTTATTAAAATCGCCTTGCCCGGTATTAAATATTGCCGAACCGCTGCCAGCGATCGTACCGAAGTTGCTGATGCTTCGGCCGGAAGCGGTCAGTGACGCGGCTTGACTTAAACTGCCTACTGCAAAATACAACTCGTTTTGCGCTGTTAACGAGACGGAACCGGAAGACTGCAAATTGCCATATTGATCGATATCACGGCCAAACAGAGAAACGCTGCCCCCGGCCAATAAGCCACGATTACTCAGGCTGTCGGCGCTGATGCTCAGAGCACCACTGGCAACAATATTGCTCGTATTGGAAAAGGAGTTATTGACTGTTAAGCCAATGCTTCCGGAATTAGCGTAAACATCACCGCCACTGTTTTCGAATACGTCGGTGATAATGCTGATATCAGCGGTGCTGTCGATACGGCCGCCATTATTTTGCAGTAGCTTCAAATCCCAACTGATACCATCAGCACTGATCACGCCGCCATCATTGATCACTTCCTCAAGACCAACGCCACCCAGTAAGTTACCGCCAATAATGCCGGTGTTGACCAAACGACGAACTTCCAGATGAACGTCTCCGCCATTTATCGCGGCGTTACCCAGGTTTTCATAGGTATCGGTTCGAATGGTAAGGGCACCCACACCATCGATTAAGCTGCTGTCATTGCTGATGGTATTGGCCGCCAGAAGCAGATGGCCTGCTCTCGACACCATTTGCGCACCCTGTTCCAGTGAAATACGCGAATCGCTTAAAGCACTGAGGTCCAGAGTAATATCCCCTTGGGCATCCAAAAGCCCCGCAACGCTGTGATAGCGTTCCAGGTTTTCAACCGTTAAGCTTTCGGCCAGAATAAAACCACTGTTATTCACCTCGCTACCAATGCCTGTGGCAAGCCATTCAGTGGCGCCTGATTGAATATGCCCGGCATTCGCCAAGGTGTTCAAAGCGTTAATCGTTAGCTGGCTATCACTCAGCAACACACCTTGTTGCCCGACCTCAATAGTTGGGACCGTCAGTTCTATTTCACCGGCTTGAATAAAACCGATATCAGAATTAACACCGTCCACTGTTAGGGATGAGGCCAGCAGAGTAGCGTTCTGTTTAGCGATAAACGCACCCGTATTGATGATATTTTCGCTTAGGGTTGCTGTAATATTGGCACCACCATTAATGCTGCCAGAGTTCAACAAGCTTGTGGCGGTAATATTAATGTCGGCCAAGCCTAGGAGATAGGCTTGATTATCGATGTCGCTCGCGGTCAGCTCTAAAACATCTGCCGCTTGAATAACACCACCGTTACTGCTCTGTTGGTTCAGTAACGTTTCTTGCAAATCGATATTCATTCGACCGCTTGATGACAGCGTACCGTCAATATTCTCTAACGATCGCGCGTGTAAGTTGAACCGTTCAGCCGCAACGACACCACTGTTCAGAACGTCCCCTTGCGTACTGATCTCAATCGAACCACCACCCAAGCCTGCAGCATTCCAACCACTTTCTGCGGCAATGCTGCCGCTGTTGTTGACGCTGGGTTCATTTGATGGCGGAGCGTTCAGTGTTAAACCGATATCACCCGCGCGAATCGCACCTGTGTTAATAAGCCGTAAAGCAGAAATCTGCAGCTGATCACCCGCATAAAGTTCGCCGGCATTGCTCAGAATCCCGGTCAATTCCAAAGTAGCATTTTCAGAGGCGTGAATTTTACCGTTGGCATCATTATCAAGACTCGTGGCGTTCAGCTCCAAAGACGTGGATGCCAGAATATTGCCACTGTTGGATATCTCGGCATTAACCATTAGTTCAATGGTTTCCGCAGACATCTCGCCGCCGTTGTTCAATGCATCGGATGAAAAATCTAAACCGGAAGCGGCAATTATCTGACCACTGTTTTGAGCCATGGAATCAACCGCAGCGTCGATACTGTTCACAGCCGATATCAAACCGGTGCTTTGGTTGGTCAAGCTACCGGCCTTTAACAACAGATCGGTACTCACAATGGAACCGCTGTTATCAAGCGTATCGACAACGTCAATGTTTACATCAATAGAACTGATCTGCCACTGGTTCTCGATGCGGTCAGCACTCACACTCAAGGCCTTTTCGGCGAACACCGTTCCCGAGTCGTTCCCATCGCTGAGGTTTTGCAATAAGCCACCGGCTTGAATATCAATATCACCGGCGCTGTAAATCAAGCCCGAACTTTGGTTGGTAATGTTATTTGCGCCAAGCGTTAAACTGCCGCTTTGTGTATCCACATCGCCAGCTGCAATTCGCCCAGCATTGTCGATATCACCGGACAATGCCAAACCATTGATATTTTCCAACGCGATCAGAACGGCGTCGGCGTTATTACGAATATCACCGCCGGCCAAGTCTATTGATCGGTCACTTACAATGACGCCGCTATTGATTAAACCGGCACCGCTTCCGGTACCTGTTACATCAAGACTCAAATTTGATGCGCTTCTGATGACCGCATCTTGCGTATTGATCAAGGTGTGCGCCTGTATGCTGTTCGCGGCATTTTCAGTCGCAGCGATGATGGAACCGCTGTTATCCAAAACGCCCTCAATGGCGATATCTGCGGTGCCCGCATTAATCAAGGTTGTATTGTTGAGTTCACCGGCCTTCAAGGTTAAGGCGGTTTCCGCGAAAATCAGGCCCTCATTCAGCAGTTCACCTGAAATGTCCAGATTCGCTGTTTGGGACATTAAGCGGGCATCACTCGCATTATGAACGCTATTGGCCTGAAGCAAGGTGATATCGTCGGCCTGGATCAGGCTTTCGTTATTGATGTGACCAACATTGGTTTGCAGTGTTGAGGAAAGAATGCGACCACGATTATTGATGTCGGCCAAACCTGATTGGCTTATCACGCGGCGAATATCGGGAGACGATTGCAGCTGGTCCTCGGTAATACGGGAAAGCAGTAAGTCTGCCGCAAATATTTCACCCTGATTGTCCAACAAATTGGCAATATGGATTGCGCCGGAGCTTTCCGCCAATAAGCTCCCTGCATTATTGATGGTGCCGCCATTCACGCTAAGGCTGTCTACAAGCAGCACACCATTGCCTGTCAGCTCTTCATTACCAACGGTTAACGGCAAGAGAATGCCACCTATGGTGGCGTTGTTGTTCAGAGTGCCTGCATTGACGGTCAGGGAATTTATGGCTGAAATCCAGCTGTCATTTGTCAATGTGCCGGCAGAAACCGTCGCACTGTCTTTGGCAAACAAGGTAGCGTTGCTTTCATTGATCAGCTCACCGGCGTAAAGATTCAATGTATCGCCATGAATGTCGCCTGCGTTCGTCAATAAACCTGAAACGTTCAGAGCATTGCTGCTACTGTAAATCAGACTGTCATTCGTCAGGCTAGCTGCGTTCAGATCGATACTGTTGATCGCATAGACCAATCCCTGATTATTAAATTCGCCAAAAAAGGTACCGCCAAGACTGTCGGTTGCGTAGAGCAAACTGTCTGAATCGCTTAGGTAACTGCCGCCACTTAAACGGTAATTCGCACCACGAAACTGACCGCCGCTGTTGTCGATTTCACCAGAAATGGAAATGCTACCCGAACTCAGGCTGATTTGCCCTTGTTGGTTATTCAAGCTGCCGCCGGATAAAATCAGTTGCTGCTTGGCCTCTATGACACCGACCACATTACTGATATCGCCGTTGATATTGCCGGTAAAGTTACCGGCAACAATCAAGCCACCATCATTAATCAAGCCTGGGCTGTTCAGGGTAAATTGATCCAGAACCTGAATGTTACCAGCGCTGTTATTCAACGCCGTTTGCAAGGTAACATCCAGAACGTTACTGGACAGGGAACCACTGTTTGACAGCGTATCTACATCAAGAATCAAAGTTGGTGCATTAATGCTTCCCTGATTGTCAAAACTCGCGGAGTCGATGCTAATCTGTCCACCAGCGGTAAGAACACCACTATTACTGAAGGACGCTGAACTCAAAAGAAGGTTTTCGAATCCAGTAAAGGCTCCGGTATTGTCAAAGGCACCATTGATATCGATGTTCAATTCGGACGTTTGAACATTGACAGAGCCCCCTAAGCGAATATTGGCCGCTCGCCATTGCGTACCGGCCGCTTGGGCCTGCAAATTATTGATTTGAATATCGTTGCCGTTGGCATCCAAATTCCAGTCACCAGCGGTGATCAAATCTAGATTGTTGATAGCGATGCCACCCGACGCACTGAAGGCCGTAATGGCCTCGCTCGCTTGAATAGTGCCACCGAGTTGCAACAGCGCTTCGGAATTCAGACTCAATAGTCCTGAACTTATAATCGTGCCTGTGCTGACCAGACCGTCACGGGCATGGAGCGCAAGATCTCCTTCATTGGACAAGGTGCCTGCATTGCTAAAAAATCCATCAACATCAATCGACGGAGCGGAAATGCGGCCAGTGGCCAGATTTTCAAAAACAGGAGAACGAATCGTATCGAACTGCTCTGTCGTAATGCTGCCTGCGTTGCTGAAGCGGTCGCTGAATTCCAGGGCAAGTTGGTCGGTTTGGATGATGCCCGCTTGCTCGTTTAAACCAATGTTGCCGCTCGCTGAGAATGATCGTCCCAAAATCTGAGCGCCACTGTTAAATAAATCGTTGTTATTAAATTGAAGACTGGCGCCATCGGCGATTACATAACTGCCTTCCGCGAAATCGATATTGCCGCCGTCAATCGAAAGTGATTCATCTATCCGAAGGGTAGCACCGGCCAACGTTTCCGTTGCCGCCGATTGTATATTGAAACTTGGGGCTGAAAAGATACCCTCAGCAAAGGTGACCGTCCCCTCGCTTTGCAAATTTACGCCACGGCCGACAAGAAACTCTTCACCGAGCGTAATACCGCCAGCTGCGGAAATAGTCGCAGCACCTCGAACTTGAGTATCACCATAAATAGCGGCAGCATCGAGAACGTTGACATTGAGCGACTCTGCAGTTTGGATAGCGCCGCCATCAGCAACAAAAAGACTTTTGGAATGAATATTGATGTCCTGCCCGGCGGAAAAATCTTTCTCCTGGCGAACGGCAGCCTTGCTGTCTATCGTAATACCGCCAGCCGCCGCCGTGCCTCGCAGGGAGACATTGCCGTCGGCATCAATGTTCAGATTGCCTCGCTCGGCATTGGCATACCCCATTAAGCGAACGCCCGCATTCTCGCCTTCAACAATGATATTGATACTGCCGGCTCGCATGGCGCCCAATTGACTGGCATCAATGGCATAAAGCGGTTCTGAATTACCGCCTCGACCTTGCTTTACTGCGCGTTGACTGTAGTCATACAACATATCGCCCGCGACTAAATTCAGTTCACCGGTGACTACGGTTGTGCCATTGAGATCAATCTTTCCGGAAATCAAGCTCAGTGCCGATACGTCGCCACTAAGACCCAGCTCACCGACTGAGACAGAGGCATTACCGCTGATATCCAGATCCAACTGGCCGCCGGTTAACAGAGGACGCCCCGTCGTGAGCGCCACACTGTCGGTGTTAATGAAGCCACAACCATTACAGGCAATGCCATAGGGGTTTGCAATAATGACCGATGCTTTATCTCCAAACACCTCAATCTGGCCCAACAGTGCTGAACCCACATTACCCGTGACTTCATTGACGATGAGGTTGGCTGAGCGGCTGCTCAAATTAGGGTTAGCCGCCAGGAAACCTGCCAGATTGCTTTCGCCATCGACAAGGCTGTTGTTCAGAACCAGGCCTTTCTCGTTAACATCAAACCGTTCATATTGATTGAGTGAAACCCCTGCCTCACTGGGGGCGGTAATGTCCACTACCGAGGTTCCATTGGATGACTGGTGAACTGTTGGCCGAAATTCAATAGGCGCTTTGGGATCAACAATGGGATCTGCCATCGCTGTCGCCGTAAAGAATGTCTGGCTCAACAAGCTCCAGCAACAACAATACGCAATCAGCTTTGCTGACCAATTCCTGCTTGGCGAACGTACGTTACTCGTTGTCATAATCATCCCTTACTGAACACGATCAAACTTCATTGACTAATGCGATGGCTAAACTTATAAAAGGCGCTGATTACACGCCCTTGTTCAAGGTTTTCAAACGATCTTTGCTGCTTTGTTCCACCCAGCTGCGTGCCAACTTTTGATATTTGTTGACATCTTCGGTGCTTAGCTTGCTCAGAATATTGTCGCGACGAGCGGCGGCTTGCTGAAGCCCGGCTGCGGCCGCCAGGTTGAACAGCATGTAAGCGGTACCCTGCTTGGCTGGACGAAATTTACCTTCTTCAAAAGCGTTGGCCATTTCATACAGAGCTAAAGGATTGTTTTGAGCGGCCGCTTCAGAAAACCAACGCAGGGCTTGTTTTTGGTCTTCCTTGATACCACTACCATCGCGGTAGGCCAAAGCCAGTTTGTTTTGAGCACCAATGTGTTGCTGTTCAGCGGCTTTGGTGAACCACGTCACCGCTTCTTTCATGTTCGGCTTTAATCCCCAGCCTTTTTCAAACATGGTGGCGTAGTTAAACTGGGCATCGGCATTGCCGGTTGCTGCAGCCTTTTTTAGAATCTCCAGCGCCTGACTGTAATCCTGCAACACACCGGCTTCGCCGCGAATGTAAACTAATGCCAAACGGTTTTGCCCCAAGGCACTGTTTTTATCGGCAGCCAATTGGTATAAGCCGGCTGCGCGTTTAATATCCGCCTTGGTTCCCAAACCCAGCTCAAACATGCGTCCAAGATAAAAGGCCGCATCACCGTCGCCCGCTTCAAAGCTGGATGATAATGCCTTGGCCGCTTCTTCAAACTTTTGTGATTCCAGTTGCTTGAGAGCGTCATCTGTGGCTTTGGATTTGGCCAACAGACTCATCGGGGAGAGCAATAAAAAAGCCGACAACGCCACGGCGCCGGTGGTTTTATAGATCGTTGATTTAGCTAACATAAAACACCTCATTTGTGCTTTTAAAAATTCAGATTTACAGAAAAGGACAGCTGATAATCGTCCTTGATGTGTTGCTGACTGGCATGAAGTGGCGTCGCGAGTGTGAGCGCGATACGGCTATCGCCGTAATACGCATTTACACTGAAGCCCATTCCAGACAGACTTTCTTCAAATCGGCCGTAAATGTTCTCGGCTCTGGATTTGACATACCCCAGGTCAATAAAACTGCTTAACGAAACATCAATAAAAGGAACCCATTCACTGAGCGCCTTGCCGGCTTTTGGCCAGGAAACATCATTGCGAAGGTAGAAGCCCCGATCACCACTGAACGGTTGACCAATGAAACCGCGAACTGTCCCCAAACCGCCCAGATGAACTTGCTCCGACCCATAAAGCGAATCAAAGGCATATTGCGCGGCCAAAAGAGATTGCAAATAGGCGAGCTCACCCAACGGACGACTGAAGTGAACATTGGCTTCCAATTTGGAAAACTGTGCATGGGGAGCAGCATCCACCAAATCAGCCGGATCAGTTGTCGCATCCAAGGTATCAAGCCCCCGACTGTAGTTCAGGCTGCTTAACCAACGGGATTTTTCAGCAATATAACGATGCTCTACACCCAGACTGGCAACAGTGAGTTTCTGGGGCACTAGTTCCGTGTCGTTGATATAACGGATCGATTCACGAAGCGACAAGCCCGATTTCAGAGTGATTTTATGTTTGGTATTTCGGAACAGCATATAATCGAGATTCATATACGTGGAATCCGATTGGCCAAACAGCTCACTGTATTCTGAGAGAATGCTCAAATACTCGGAATAACTGCGGGTAAAGGAAAAATTAAATCGACGAAACGGGAGACTCAATTGAAAAATAAGTGCATTGGTGTCGCGGCTGCCGATGTAATTCAGGTTCATTGTCTCGTTGAGAGACAAGAGATTATCCATACCCAAGCCAAACTTCAGTCGTTGCTTTCCGGTATTTTCCTGGCCATCGTTGTCGGTGCTGATGTTTGCACGAAACCGATTTTTTTCAGTGGTGGTGATTTCCACCAGTGATGTGCCCACTTCTTCTCCTGGCCACAACTTGATTTGAGACTTTACAGAAGGAGGGGCATCCAACTGATCGACCGCCTGTTCCAGATGACGCATGTTTAAAACAGAACCCACTTCGGTTCCCGGCAAGGCTGCCCATAAACGTGTGCGATCACTCAGTGAACTTTCATTAAGCTGGACCTTTTCGACGCGACCTTCCAGTACCTTGATAAGCAGCTTTCCGCGACTTAGATTTTGCTCAGGCAAATAGGCTCTTGTTGTTATGAAGCCGCGATCCATATATAAGGCATTAATGGCTTGCAGCAGTTTGGCAATTCGCTTTTGACCAATGCATTGGCCAATGACTTCTTGAGTTAGATCATTTACCAGCTGTTTATCGATGGCTTCAACGCCATCTACCTCAACTGAATCGATGGTGAAACAGATTTTGTCAGAGAAGTTATTTTCTTCTTCCTGCTCAGGTTCGGCCAACAATGGTTGCTGACGTTGCAGTTCCTCTCGTTCACGCTGCAATTGTTGTTCTTTAAGAAAACGATCCGCCTCGGATTCGATCTGCACATCCAATTGAGCCAGAGCGGGCGCTGTAAATGGTGCTAGCGTCATCAACAGTGCTGATAGTAAACTTTTACCGTTGATCATAGCCCTTTCCCGAATATGCCAATGGACTCTCCAGTCACTGGGCTTTGCGTAAGACGCTCGCGGACTATGGTGATGTTTTCGGGCATCTCTTCATCATCCCCGCCTTGTAGCAATCCACCCACAAGGCTTACGTCCGCATCGCTATTAATCACCAGTCGCCCCATATTGGCGATCAGGGCGCCACCTTGATCCTGTCGAAAAACGCGACCTGTACGATGACTGAAAAAACCCGCCAAGCCCTTCGGGCGTTGGAAAACATTCGGAATGGTAATGGCCTCGTTACGCAAGGACGGTGTGGTAATTTGTGTATTCGCAACACTGAATACCGTGCCGCCGAGATTGTAGAACGATTCCCGGGCATTGAGATGGCTATCGTTGGCAGCCTTGATGCCCCCACCATAAAGTTGAACGCTGGAGCTACCGTGCTGATCACATGAAATCACACAACGACTGTTAAACCGCAGCTCACCCAGGGCAATTGCCTCATTGTGAATGGTGTTTGCAACTAAATTAATATCGCCACCATTGGAGATAAAATCGCCGCCTATATTGTCGATATGCCCGGCGTTTATCGACAAATTGCCATCAGCTACCAAGGTCGGCAGCTCACCTTCAATTAGCATCTTGCCAAAATCTGCCCAGGTTTCCCGGCGCTTTTCCCGCTTCAGAAATAAGGTATACCAGCGGCGTGAGCCTTGGGATTCCGTATGTTGTATTTCACCTCGTCCATCAAACTCGGTATACGAAAGGAGATTTTGAAACTTCCCTGAAGTTTGTATATTGATGGCGCCATTACTAATCATGCGGCCATTACGATTCACAATATCGCCGGGAGACTGCAATTTAATGGCACCGTTTGCCGCAAATAGAATGCTGAGGTGATCGCCATCCAGAGACGTAAATTCCATTCCCTCACCGGCTTGGATATCAATGGAAGGCAAGGTTGCCGGGTCGACGTAGGGACCAAAATCAAGTGCGGGCAGTGTTCGCTCATCAATCGACGCACTGATTAGAACTCCCTCCGAGCTAAACTTGCCCGGCGTTTCGATACTGATGCCATTCCCAGCGGAAACCTCCGCCTGCTCACTGTCGAGATTACTTTCAAAATGGATGTCGTCACTGGATTTTAGGGCAATACGCCCCGCGCTACGGATAGAGGCTGTTGAACGGATGGCCCCATCGGCACTGAGTAGAAAATTTCCGCTGCGAGCAATCAAATTACCCGCCAGCTTCACGCCCGCGCCTTTGGCATTCACACCAATCAAAATGCTTCCAGAGTCGATCGATCCCTGATCGCTCATTCGGATAAGAATGCCCTCATGGCTTTCTTTTTTCTGTTGAACCAAAGCAACACTACGGGTGGGGTTCGATGGCGACAAAGAGCTGTCCAATTCCGTCAGGCTCTCGCCAGCAAATAGGCGGACCTGATTTCTGCGGCCGACACCAATATTGTGGATGACACCATTAATTTCAATCGATTGAGCAATCAAATCCAGACTGCTCATTGCGCCTGAAAGGCCGCCCTCGCCGATAACAATGGTGCCAGCATTGGTGTCCAGTAGAGTGTTAAGCTGACTTAAACCCGGGCCCAGCTGACGCTCGACGGACGACACAACTCCGGTTGTCAAAATCGTATCCGCCGTGTTAATAAAGCTCACACCATCCACAGAAATACCATTAGTGTTGGCAATCACCAAATGGGCCCGAGTTCCCAGAACTTCAATTTGCCCGGCAATCGTGGATAACTTTCCGCCCGTTACTTCATTCACAATGGTACGAGCCGCGACATCGCGATTGTTCAACGCCACGCCGTCCCGGCTCACATCAAACCGGGTGTAACGGTTATAACTGGTCCTGTCATCATTGGCCGGAGCAATCTGAATTTCGGTGATGCCATTGTGTTGGCGAACACTGGTTTCAGTACTACCATCAGGAACAACAGTATTTGCGGAGAGAGTCGTGGCAGAGAAGCACGAGCAGAAAAAAAATTTTGAAGCAACCCTAAAAATAGGCTTTAAATGCAAATATTTAGCGGACATAAACTAGCTACTTCCCTGTGCCTAAAGCGGGCTTCCTGCTCATTTAAGCCCTAGATATATTTCATTAATCAAGAATCAAGGCCATGTAACGGGTGCATGGCCCTTGCGTATTTAAAAAGTCTAGCGCTTCAAAAGACCAAGTCACTCAGCCTTTTTAATGAAAATAACCAGCGGTTTACTTCGGAAGTAGGAACTAGGAAAGGAAAATGAATCTATGCTTAAGAGACTATTGTCTGACGGGACAACAACCAAAGAAAGGTAATCCGTATTGCAAAAAAATAAAGGGGCTAATTCAGTTTTGGCAAACTCAAATACTCCGCCGCTTTTTTCATTGCCTCTTTTTCATGAGCGAGGTTTGGTACAAAACCCAGATACGGTGCATCAACTCGTCGCTTTAAGGTAGCAAGGTTTTCTTCCATACAGCTCATGTTCGGGTCAACATGATTGGCTACCCAGCCGGCAATCTGCAGACCATCACAAGCAATAGATTCCAAACTCAACAAGGCATGGTTAATGCAACCCAAACGCAAGCCCACCACCAGAACAACGGGGAGGTTCATTTCTTTGGCCAGATCGGAGAAGTTCTCCCGCTCATTGAGTGGCACTCGCCAACCTCCAGCACCTTCAATCAGAGAGAAATCATGAGGAGTAAACAAAGCACCCCGGCAAAAACCAGCAAGACGTGATGCAGAAAGCCTCAAACCCGCCTGCTCTGCTGCAATATGCGGAGCGATTGCCGGCTCAAAAGCGAAGGGATTCAGTTGTTCATAATCCATGGATTCCGACATTGCAGCCTGTAAGATCAACGCATCGCTGTTTCGAAGCCCTTCTTCCTGTTGTTCACTGCCCGAAGCAACAGGTTTTAAAGCCAGACTTCTTAAGCCTTCCGAATTTGCTTTATGCAGCAATGCTGCAGAAATAAATGTTTTACCGGCATCCGTGTCGGTTCCAGTGACAAAAAACGTTTTATTGGCCATGGCTTATCTCGTCAACTCTCGGGTTTTTCCAGCTGTAGATAATACACTTCGTAGCTCAATGGCAGCTGCCCGCCCTGCGATTTCGCCTGACGAAATCCTTCGTAAGCCTTTAACAATGCTTCCAGACGGCGTCTGCTGGATAAGCCGCCCTCCTGGCCCGCATTCATATTCTGTGCACCCAGGTTTTTTAAATCGAACCGCAATTGCTTGAATGTATCAAAGCGCACTACGATTTCATCCTTCTCGATATCAGAACACAAACCCGCGTTATCAATCGAACGTTTAAGATCAGACCAAGGAGTAAAGCGGTTCACATGCACTTTATCGTCCACTTGAGCCCAGGCATCACGTAACTGCCATAAACTTTCCGGCCCCAGAGTCGCAATAAACGCTTTGGCGCCAGGTTTCAAAACCCGGTAGATTTCACTGAACAACTGGTCTTCCTGCTGACACCATTGAATCGCCAAACTTGAAAACAGGCAATCAACACTGTTGTCAGCAAGGGGAAGTGCTTCAGCATCTGCGGCCAGCCAATGGCTTAGCTGCCCTGTCGAATATTCTTGCTCGCGTGAAAAGCGCAACATGCCTTCGGCCAGATCCAGATTGAATAGCTGCTTCGGCTGTTCGGGTTCAGGTCGTTGGGCTAACAAATGACTGAAGTACCCAGTCCCTGAACCCAAATCCAGAACCACATTGTCTGGTAAGCTTTCATGAGGGAGTTGTTGAAACAAATGCTCACAAACCTGACGCTGAAGACCAGCCACACTGTCATAGCTTACTGCCGCACGAGAAAAACTTCGGGCAATACGGCTTTTATCTAAACGGTAACGAGCCCTGTCCTCGCGCTGACTGGCTTCCAGAAGGCGTGCAATATTGTTGTCTTGATTCAAATGACTCGGCAAACCATGGGCACCGGGAACAACACTCACCTTAATATGACTCAAAGACCAACTTTCGATAATTTTAGCAACTGATACTGGGACTAATGCATCCTGCTCGGCAAAAATAAAATGAACTGGTTTATTGTGGCTCTCGAACAAGGTTTTTCGATTATCCACTTCACCCAGCAGTTCCAGCGCTTTTTGCCAGACGGCCATATTTTCAGGGCTAGAAAAATAGTCGGCATTCAAACCATTGGCGTTTAACAGGCCAAGACTTTGAGCCAGACTTTTTTTCTGCTCCGCATCGCCCTGACTTTGCAAGCCCATGAATCGACGCAAGCAAGTGTTCGGGTCGCGCTCGAAGAACGCTTTAAATTCTTCAAAAACATCTTCGGCCATGGCATGAGGCCAATCTGAACTCGCGACAAACCTGGGACCCGCTGCAAGGCAAGTTACAGACAGCACCTTCTTACTGCTCAAAAAAGCTTGCGCCAGCAAGCCACCCAATGAATAGCCCACCAAATGACAGGATTCAGGCAAGACCTCTTCAAGGGCATTCAGCAAATCTGCCAAACGATAAGGCGTCGCAGGCGACTGGTCGAAGCCTGGCAAGCTGATGCAATGAACATTAACGTGCCGTAATTGTGGCAAAGCCCTGTGCCATACATCCCGGCCCAAACCCCAACCGTGAATCAGCACATAATGATCCGCGTCATCACTTAAAGCGGGATAGGCCACACATTCAATAGAAATGCGTTGGGAAGTGGTCATTGAAGGCACATTGGCCGCTACGCTATTCATAACTGCTTTATCACTTTTTACGAACTGAATCTGGCAAACATTGATCCAGTGCTTTTAAAAGTTGATCAATATGGGACTGCTCATGATCGGCCGTCAGGGTAACTCGTAATCGAGCGCTATTTTGAGGAACCGTCGGCGGACGAATTGCCACCAGAAAAACTCCCCGCTCTCGCAAAGCTGCTGCCGCACTCAACGCCAGACCAGAATCGCCCAACAACAGAGGCTGTATAGCCGTCGGTGACGACATCAGAGGAAGCCCAAGGCTCTGGCTGCCTTCACGAAAATAGTCGATCAGCTGCTTCAGTTTCTTGCGGCGATCAGGTTCGTTCTGAACAATATCCAGCGCCGCTAGACTGGCGGCTGCCACACTGGGTGGCAGCGCCGTGGTATAGATATAAGGCCGGGCAAACTGAATCAAAGCTTCAATGAGAGCTTCGCTGCCGGCAACAAATGCGCCATAACTGCCCATAGCCTTTCCGAGAGTCCCCATCAAGATAGGAAGTGCGTTCTGATCCAGATTCCAATGCTCCACACTGCCCGCACCAGCATCCCCCAGAACGGCAAAGCCGTGTGCATCATCCGCCAGCAATAATGCATCTTCTTCGCTCGCAATATCGGCCAGCTGATCGAGAGGCGCGAGATCGCCATCCATGCTGTATACCGCATCCACGGCGATCAGTTTTCCTTCCGCCGAACTGGAACTTAAACGCTGACGCAAGTGATCCATGTCATTATGAGAAAAACGCAGCAGGCGAGCGCCGCTCAACTGGGCGCCATCTAATAGAGAAGCGTGATTTAAGCGATCATGAAAGACCGCATCGCCTTTACTGAGCAAGACTTGTTGAATGGCCAGATTGGCGGCAAAGCCGGACGGGAATAATAAAGCTCGCTCACGACCAGTAAATGCTGCCAACTGCTGCTCCAGCTCACGATGCAAATCGCTATGGCCGCACACCAAGTGGGAAGCTCCGGCTCCAAAGCCAAATTGATCCAGACTGTGTTTGGCCTTTTCAATTAAAGCCGGATGATTGGCCAGACCAAGGTAATCGTTACTGCTGAAATTCAGAAATGCTTTTTCACCAAATTGAACCACTGCACCTTGTGGAGAACCGAGATTCAATCGCTCGCGATAAAGCTGTTGTTCTCGACGTGCCTCCAGGCGCTGGTTCAAACGGTGAAGTAAAGCTGACACAGATCATTTTGCCGCATTATAAAAATGCGCATCGTATTTGGCTTCGTTAACGGCTTGCAGCAATTCCTCTTCCACAGTTTCATCGTCTTTCTCAACTTCCTGTGGCTGCTCCAGTGTTTCCGCATTAATGCCCAAGCGTTTAAACAACTTGGCATCTTTACCTTCGCCAGGGTTAGCCGCAGTCAGCAACTTGTCCCCCAGGAAAATTGAGTTGGCACCTGCCATAAAGGCCATCGCCTGTAACTCGTCGCTCATCTGTTCGCGACCCGCAGACAGACGCACATAGGATTTCGGCATCACAATACGGGAAACCGCGATGGCGCGAACAAATTCCAGTGGATCAATATCATCCATATTTTCCAACGGCGTGCCCTTAATACGAATCAGCATATTAATGGGTACTGACTCAGGGTGTTCAGGAAGGTTAGCCAGATTCTGGATGAGACCGATACGATCGTTCTGCTCTTCACCCATGCCCAAAATACCGCCGCTGCAAACTTTCATTCCAGCCGAACGCACATGATCCAGAGTTTCCAAGCGATCGCCATAGGTGCGAGTGGTAATAATGTCGCCATAGTATTCCGGAGACGTATCCAGGTTATGGTTGTAGTAATCCAAACCGGCATCAGCCAACTCGCTGGCCTGATCTTCACTCAACATGCCCAGAGTCATGCAGGTTTCCAAACCCAAGGCCTTCACTTCACGCACCATCGCAGTGACGTGGGGCATGTCTTTTTTCTTTGGAGAACGCCAGGCAGCACCCATACAGAAACGAGTTGCACCTTTAGCCTTTGCATCTTTGGCCTCGTTCAGCACCTTTTCCAACTGCATCAAACGCTCTTTTTCAAGGCCGGTGTCATAACGGGCACTCTGTGGGCAGTAAGCGCAGTCTTCAGGGCAGGCGCCAGTCTTAATGGAACAAAGAATGCTCACCTGCACTTGGTTAGGATCAAAATTCTGGCGATGAACCACCTGAGCTTGAAACATTAACTCATTAAAAGGCAGGTTCATCAGCTCGCTGATTTCCTGACGGGTCCAATCGTGGCGAATTTCGGCGTTGAACATGGTGATCTCTCTTGTTCTCTTATCGTTCTCTGGGTCGATGCACGTGGCAGGTAGCTCGGCAGCTAAATCACACTTTGGGCTTTGGCCCCAGTCTTGTAGAGCTAGCATCATAAGAGCTGAGAAGCCCCTGTCAACCCAAAAACCACCCAATGGTTGACTAGGGCTAAGTAACTGACCCTATACAAGCTTACTGTCGAGAACGGGAGGACTCCCATCATCATGCCCCAGCCCGCTAAACCACAGCCTCTCCGGGAGGTTCTTAAACAACTCTTTCCAAATCAGTGCTTGCTCTGCGGGCAACCGGGACAGACAACCTGCAAACCTTGCCTCGCGGGCCTGCCATGGCTTGAACACTGCTGTCAGCGCTGCGCGCTGCCGTTGAGCAGCCGTGCTGAGCTTTGCGCCCACTGCCTTCGTGAACCTCCGGTTTTCCAGCACTGTCTGTGCCTGTGGCGGTACGAATTCCCCATTAATGGACTCATCCAGCGTTTCAAGTATCAGGCGAATCGGGACGCCAGGACGTTTTTGGAAACCCAACTAAGCCGGGCAGTCGGTATTTATCTCGCCCAATGTGACAGGGCTTATGATGCGGTACTGGCCGTACCCAGCCACCCCTTAAGACGTTTTCGTCGAGGCTACAACCCATCTTATCAGCTGGCGAAAGCTGTATCGCAATACTGCCAATGCCCCCACACACAAGCATTGGGGAAAAGTCGATGGAGCCACAGCCAACAGGGACTCAATCGAAAACAACGACTAAAAAATCTTAGCGGTAGCTTTTCTGTTCACGGGCCAGTGGCCGGACAGAGGCTGCTACTGATAGATGATGTAATGACCACAGCAACCACCGCCAATGTGATCAGTGAGCTTCTGTTGAATCACGGCGCTACGTCGGTTGATATCGCCTGCCTGGCCAGAACACCCCAGCACATGTCCAGTTAAGCCAAGGCGAAATTAGACACCCACCACAGGCCTAGGCGACAATTGTTACACACACTTTTGTTATGCAACTTTTCGCCGTAATACAGCTGATTGAGACACGAAGCTGACCAAATAACGGCAAATCCCATAAGTTTTACCGCATTTTGGAACACTACATTACTATGAATAAGAACATCGTCATTAGCGGCACGGGCCTGTACACCCCCCCATACAGCGTAAGCAACGAAGAGCTGGTTGAGGCGTTAAACGCCCATGCGGATAAATACAATGAAGAAAACGCCGCCGCTATTGAAGCTGGCGAGCTGACCGCCAAATCCAAATCCAGTGCGGAATTTATCGAGAAAGCGTCCGGCATCAAAAGTCGTTATGTCTATCGTAAAGAAGGCATTTTGGATGTTGATCGCCTTTACCCGGTTATCCCCCTGAAAGCCGAAGATGAGACGAGTGATCAGGCATTGATGGCCATCGAAGCCGCCAAAGACGCCATGGCTGCCGCCAACAAAACCGCTGAGGATATCGATGCAGTTATCGTCAGCTGCGCTTACACCCAACGCTCTTATCCCGCGATTGCTATCGAAGTACAAACCGCTCTGGGAATTGAAGGTTTCGGCTTCGATATGCTGGTTGCATGTTCGGCTGCCACCTTTGCGCTGCAACGTGCCTACGAGATGGTGACTGCTGGCACCGCCAAGGCGGTTCTGTGTATTAACCCGGAGCTGACCACACCACAGATTGATTACTCCGATCGCGACAGCCACTTTATTTTTGGCGATGTTGCCACCGCAACTATTGTAGAAGCCGAAGACACGGCCAATTCTGAAAACTGCTGGGATGTATTGAGCACCAAAGCCTTTACCTCTTTCTCAAACAACATCCGCTCCAGTTTTGGTCATGCAGCACGCACCAACGATGTTGACCCGTTCTGGAAGGAAAACCTGTTCCATCAGAATGGCCGCAAGGTATTCAAAGAAGTTTGCCCGATGGCGGCAGAGCACATCAATGAACATCTGTCTCGCCATGACCTGACGGCGGATAATGTGCAACGCTGGTGGCTACACCAAGCCAATATCAATATGAATTTGCTGATCAGTAAAAAACTGCTGGGCCGTGACGCCACTGCGGAAGAGGCACCGATTGTTCTCGATGAATTTGCCAATACTGCATCGGCGGGCTCTCTGATCGCCTTCCACAAATATTCTCAAGACCTGAAAGCCGGCGATCACGGTGTCATCTGCTCCTTCGGTGCAGGCTACTCCATCGGCAGCCTGGTCGTGCGCAAGCGTTAATTCGCACGACATTCAACCTCGTACAGGGCCTTCCCGGCCCTGTACAGTTCAGCTCCAATTCATTCCCTCTTGCTAGCATCTGTTCCACTCTATCTATCGTGGAGATATAAAAATGGAACAGATTAACCATTACTCTCAAGTCGCCGTTGAGCTCTTTATGAGCTACACACCACGCCTTTTACTGGCCCTGGCTACCCTCGTTGTTGGTCTTTGGCTGATTGGTATTGTGGTGAAAATTACGCAATCCGGGCTGAAAAAATCCAACACCGATGAAACCCTGATCAGCTTTATCAGCAATCTGGTTTCCTGGGGTTTAAAAGCCCTTCTGGCCCTTAGCGTTGCCTCAATGGTGGGTATTGAAACCACCTCTTTCATTGCCGTTCTGGGTGCCGCGGGTCTGGCCATCGGTTTGGCCTTGCAAGGCAGTCTGGCCAACTTTGCCGGTGGTGTATTAATTATTTTGTTTAAGCCTTATAAGGTCGGCGATTTAATTAAAGCCCAAGGTGAACTGGGTGTGGTAAAAGACATCCAGATTTTTGTCACCGTGCTGGTGACGCTCGACAACAAACAGGTCATCGTTCCGAACGGCGCCATGTCCAATGGCAATGTTGTGAACTTCAGCGGTGAAGGTCAGTTGCGTGTTGATTTGAGCATTGGCATTTCCTACGACTCGGACATTGCCAAAGCCAAGAAAGTCATCATGAAAGTGATGGAAGCGCATCCAAAAGTTATGGACTCACCAGCCCCCTTTGTTGGTGTTGACTCCATGGGCGACAGCTCCGTGAATCTGGCTGTATGGCCATGGGCGACCCCGGATGATTATTGGGATGTGTACTTCGACATTAATGAACAGATGAAAGTCGCTCTGGATAAAGCGAAGATCAGTATTCCTTTCCCACAGCGCGATGTACATTTGTACAATCACCAAGCGTAACCGCTGCGCGAGTTCAGAAACAAAAAAGCCGGCTTTATCGCCGGCTTTTTTTATGGCTATTTCGTTTTATTTGCTTTGTTGGATCTCGGCAAGTTCGTCTTCCAGAATCGCAATCAACCAATCGCGTTGTTGCTGCTGCCTGGCTAACGTCAGTGCTTTAACGGCAGCCTCTTCAGCCTGATCCAATTGCTTTTGAGCACGATGCCATTTGGAAATTGCCTGCTGAACCGTAAAGTCGTTGGCATTCTCCTCAAAGGACGCCTGCAATAACTCACCCGCCTTATCGTATTCTTTTTCCTTGATTGCCAGAGCCGCCAGATGATTGCGTAAATCTATCAGCGACAGGGGCAGGTGCTGAGTCGTTTGCAGATACAGGCTCGCCGCTTTTTCGGCCTTCTCTTCTTCCGGATATTGATGCATCAGAGCTTTATAGGTAAATGCGGGAATGGCCTGCTGCAAATTAAAACGTTTGAGATAAGCAAGATAATGCTCGCGAACCGCTTCAAAGTTTTCGTAAGCGGCCAGATCTTTATAGGAAATGTACCAACCTTGAAACAAATCCTTTAAAGCATGGCGCAGTGCGGGAAGCGTTACTGAATCGTGGTTTTCTTCTGTGAAATGTTTGAAATCCCAATCCACACCAACAGGTCGATTCCGGTCAAGCTGCTCAACCAAACCATACACCCCCATGCGAGGTTCATTGGCCAGGGACAAATACAGTTTCTTGGCTGGAGCTTTGATTTTTTTCAGGTAGTCTTTGACTTTGCCTTCCATGCGATAGTCTTCCCACCACATCATTGGGCTGATTGCGATATAAGCTGAGAAACTGTCGCTGCTGGCGAATAGACTATTGACCACAAACAAACCGCCGATGGATTGCCCTTCCAGAATATCAAAACCTGAGCTACGGTATTTGCCGTTGATTTCGGTTTTCAACTCTTCATTAATAAAACGCAGAAAATCGTCGGCATCACCACCTTTGCCGAGAGGCAAAGGTGGCTGCATATTGTTGCGGTAGCGGGCGATACCTTTCGCAGAAATACCGACCACAATCATTTCCGGTATCAAAGGATTATTGCCCTTGGCCAGATTTTCGACCATGCCCGCAATGCTCAGAAAGTTGTAATCGCCATCAATCAAATACAACACCGGGTAGTTGTATTCGGGCTTGGCGTAATAACTGGCCGGCAAATAAATATTATAACGTCGTTCCTCATCCAGGGTTTCCGAGAAAAGGCGGTGACTCTGCAGAAAACCATAGGCCTGGGGTTCGGCCATCGCTTGAGCTTCTGGTTCTTCTTCAAGAGGAGCTTCTTCGCTCGACTCGACGGCTGAATCGTCAGCTTGGTCCCCTGCGCTTTCAGTCTGCACAGGAACAACATCAGCAGCCGGCTGATCGGAATCAGCGGATTGCCCCAGCGCAGAAGCCGCCAATGCGGAGAATAGCAATGTAAGAATTATGCCTTTTATGCCCGGTACGGCCATGCTCTGCACCTCTGAGTACGGTTTAAAAATCAGCCAGGATTATACTCTCAGTACGAAATTAAGACAGGGCCTTATACACATTTCCCGTATCCCCAAGAACGTGGTTTTCGCGTATCCTTATCTCACGAGACAAAGAAGGAAACACCGTTGGAAACTGAAGAGAGCCCTATGCAGCACCCTTATGATGCCTTACATCCAGATGCCGTCATCGACGCTGTGGAATCACAGGGGCTTATCTGCGATCTGCGCATCTATCCACTGAACAGCTATGAGAACCGGGTTTATCAGATCGGAATTGAAGATGCTCCTGCGCTAATCGGTAAATTCTATCGCCCCGAGCGCTGGAGCCGAGAGCAAATTCTCGAGGAACACCAGTTCAGCCAAGCCTTGAAAGATCTCGATCTCTCGGTGGTCGCACCCTGGAAAAATGATCAGGGAGAAACCCTGTTCGAACACGCCGGCTTCTACTTTGCCTTGTATCCTCGTCAAGGTGGCCACGCTCCCGAAACCGGAGATCTGGATCAGCTATTCAGCATAGGTCGAGCCCTGGGGCGTATTCACCAAATGGGCAAACAAAGCGATTTTCAACATCGTCCGAAACTGGATATCGAGAGCTTCGGACGAGCCAGTCGCGAATTTTTGCTGGCCGAGAAGTTTATTCCCGTGGATTTGATTCCCGCCTATGACAGCCTCAGTCTGGACATCCTGCAACGCGTGGAAGATACCTTTTCCCGCAGCAACGCCCAATGGATTCGCTGCCACGGCGACTGCCATATTGGCAACATTTTGTGGCGACATGATACCGCTCACTTTGTCGACTTCGACGACGCACGCATGGCACCCGCGATACAGGATTTGTGGATGCTTCTTTCCGGTACCCGCCACCAACAAACCGAACAGTTGAGTGAAATTCTGGAAGGCTATCGCGAGTTCTGTGATTTCGATACTGCCGAGATACAATTGATCGAAGCTTTGCGAAGTTTAAGATTGATGCAATATTCAGCCTGGTTAGCTCGCCGCTGGGGCGATCCGGCGTTTCCAAAAGCGTTCCCCTGGTTTAATACCGAACGCTACTGGGCCGAGCATATTCTTTCCTTAAGAGAACAATTAGCCGCGATGCAGGAACCCGCTCTACAGGTTTACTAATTGCGACACTCAGACTGTCCCCTCAGAAAGGCAACTTATCAGACTTTACAAAAATTGATGGCCAATACTTGTTAGCCTGGGGGCAGCCTCCGGGCTTATAGGATATAGTTACATGAGAAAGTCATGATATAGGTGAAGGCGAATGAATATCGGCGCCCAAAATACAAGCAATAAAACTGGAGCGGAAAGCGGTTCTGAACATGGTGATTTTATCTGGGAAAGTATTCGCCAGGAAACTCAGCAGCAAACCGAAAAAGAGCCCATTTTAGCCAGCTTCCTGCATGCCACTATTTTAAATCACGAATCGCTGGAGTGCTCTCTCAGCTACCATCTCGCCAATAAACTGGAAAGCCCGGAAGCCTCTGCCCTCTTGATTCGGGAAGTGATTCATCAGGCTCTGCGCGCTGATCCGAATATTGGCCAGGCGATGCGTGCTGATATTGCTGCGGTGAAACATCGTGACTCCGCCTGCAATTCACTGTCGATCCCATTTTTATACTACAAAGGCTTTCATGCATTGCAGGCCTTTCGTATTGCCAATTGGTTATGGCGTAACGAGCGCCAAGCGCTGGCTCTGTTTTTCCAAAACCGCATCTCGGTGGTATTTTCTGTCGACATTCACCCGGCGGCAACAATTGGCCAGGGTATTATGCTGGATCACGCCACCGGCATTGTGATTGGTGAAACTGCAGTAGTGGAAGATAACGTTTCGATTATGCAGGCGGTTACCTTAGGCGGTACCGGCAAAGTTTCTGGCGATCGCCACCCGAAAGTTCGAGCCGGAGTCTTGATCAGTGCCGGTGCGAAAATTATTGGCAATATTGAAATTGGTGAAGGCGCCAAAGTCGGTGCAGGCAGCGTGGTGTTAAAAGATGTTGAACCACACACGACGGTTGCCGGTGTTCCTGCAAAAGTGGTGGGTTGCCCTGATACCCAACAACCCGCATTGAATATGGATCATCAACTCAATTGCGATTTGGACAAACTTTGATTGTTTGAATGCCTCTGCCCAGAGGCTAGGCTCTGGGCCAGGCGAAGCTGAGCACTTCGGAAATATGCTCAGCTTCGCTAAGCTGCAGCAGTAAACGATCCATCCCCAATGCCACGCCCGCACAATCCGGCAATCCCGATTCCATCGCCGCCAATAGGCGCTCATCAATACTGACTTCCGGCAATGCGCTGTTTCGACGCTGTTGGTTGTCCGCCAGAAAACGCGCCCTTTGCTCTTTTGCATCCTGCAATTCCCAGTAACCATTGGCCAGTTCCATGCCATCGATAAATACTTCAAAGCGTTTTGCAACGAGCTGTCCCTGCTCATCAGGCATGACTCTAGCCAAGGCCGCTTGGCAAGCCGGGTAGTCATAAATAAACACCAGGCCTGGTAACAGGGGTTCGATGTATTGGCTGATTAAAACATCCAGCGCCGTGCTGATATCTTCACAGCGGTAATCGCCCATATCCAAGTGTTGATCAATGCAATCTTGCAAATCAGCCAGGCTGGCCTCATGGGGATTAATAGCCAAATGCTCATTAAATAAATCGCCATAACTTTTATAACGCACAGGGAGAGTTGAGCACGCTTCCGTGGTACTTTCTCCCAAGACACGGCCATCGTATCCGGAAAAGATCGGCACCAATTCCTGTATCAGGTTTTCCAGTTCGGCCATCAACTGGCGATCATCAAAGCCTTTGCGATACCACTCCAACATGGTGAACTCGACATTGTGTCGCCGACCACTCTCGCCAGCTCGAAACACTTTCGCCAGACTGTAAATATCACCACAGCCAGCGGCGAGCATTCGCTTCATGGCGTATTCTGGAGAACTTTGCAGATAATAAGGCTGCCCCTGATGTAAACAGCTCAAGCACTCAATATACGGATCGCTGACAGGGTGCTGCGCCAACAAAGGCGTTTCCACCTCCAACACTTCGCGCTGATGAAAAAAGTCGCGCACAGCTCGATTGATAGCACCTCGAAGGCGCAACATCCCGGTATTTGCATTGGGTTGCCAATCCTGAGAACTCATGGACTCAATCCTGATGGAGTGCGGTATTACTGAAAAACTAGCCGCTGAAAACAAACAGGCCAGCATAAGCGCTGGCCTGTTATCTACTGCGTGTCAAAACCCAAATGGGTGCCGGACAGCGCTTAAATCCTTGATTAGGTCCTAATCATATGGACCTTGATCAATCAGTCCTTCGCGCGACCCAGGTATTCACCGGTACGAGTATCCACACGAACCTTCTCACCCTGAGACAAGAACAGAGGCACTTTAACAACCGCGCCGGTAGACAGTGTTGCCGGCTTGGTTCCACCTTGCGCGGTGTCACCTTTCAGGCCTGGATCCGTTTCAGTAATTTCCAGCTCAACGTGGTTTGGCGGAGTGATGGCCAAAGGAGAACCGTTATACAAGGTTACCGTCACCGTATCTTGCTCACGCAACCACTTGGCGGCATCACCAACGGCCTTTTCATCTGCCTGATGCTGTTCATAGCTGTTTGGATCCATGAAATGCCAGAACTCACCATCGGAGTACAGGTATTCCATGTCGTAATCCATCACATCGGCGCCTTCCAGGCTCTCACCCGACTTAAAGGTACGCTCCCATACGCGACCAGAATTCAGGTTACGCAGTTTTACACGGTTAAAGGCCTGACCTTTACCAGGTTTTACGAATTCATTATCCAGAATTGAGCATGGCTCGCCGTCCAGCATCACTTTCAGGCCGCTACGAAATTCATTAGTGGAGTAATTTGCCATGGTTGTTCCCAAATCTCATGTTCAAGGCTTGCCTCGATCAACCCCAAGCCGCTTGGCTAACACGGGGGATCGAGCGTAAAAGCCGGCCATTATACCCAGCATTGCTCTGCAGTTCGAGGGCCACCCGGTATCTGGCAGAACTGCTACAATGCGCCCCTGTTGTACGCAAATGTCCTGAAAACTATGAACACAATCCTGCCCACCCTCCAACTCGAGCCCAGCCCCCAGAGCTGGCAACAGGCGTTGCAGGATTTAATCAAGAAGCCGTCCGAGCTGGCCGAATTGCTGAACCTGAGCCCGGAGCAACTAAGTCAGGAAGCCGCTGAACAATTTGAAGTTCGGGTTACCCGGCATTTCGCCAGCCTGATGGAACCGGGCAACCCCAATGATCCCCTGCTGTTGCAAGTGCTGCCCGGTATCGCCGAAACCATCAAAGCCGAGGGTTACAGCAGCGAACCGCTCATGGAAAGCGACCAATTCAACCCAAGGCCAGGCGTCATCCATAAGTACAAAGGCCGACTGTTGCTGATGGCGAGCAATCAATGCGCGATTAACTGCCGCTACTGTTTCCGCCGTCACTTTCCTTATCAGGATCATCATTTGGGACGCAAACAGTGGCTGGAGGCCGTGGACTATATCGCTCAGGATCATAGCCTCAGCGAAGTCATTCTCAGCGGTGGTGATCCTCTCAGCCAGAGCGATAAACAACTGTCCTGGCTGGCAGAGCAGCTCAAGGATATTCCTCATATCAAGCGCCTGCGTATCCACAGCCGCCTGCCCGTGGTGCTCCCCAGCCGGGTGGATGAAAAGCTGCTAAGCTGGCTCAACAGTGAGCACTTGCAAACCTCAATGGTATTGCATATCAACCACCCCCAGGAAATATCAACCGAGCTCAGACACGCTTGCAAGCGGCTGAAAGACGCCGATGTACGCCTGTTCAATCAATCCGTTCTTCTCAAGGGAATCAATGACAACAGTGGGATTCTGGCGGAACTGAGCGAAGCACTCTTTGAAAGCCATATTCAACCTTACTACCTGCATCAGCTCGATAAGGTGCAGGGGGCTGCGCATTTTCAGGTTGAGGATGAGGACGCTCGCCGACTCTACTATGAACTAAGGGCCGAGCTGCCCGGTTACTTGGTTCCACTTCTTACTCAGGAAATACCCGGCAAAGCTGCAAAAACTCCCATAGTTTAGTCTATTATTGTGATAAGCTTCACATAAAATAGAAAAGCTGAGTAGCAGCCTATTGAATGTACGCTGAATAGCTGCTGCTACTTAGATAAGAAATTATCAAGGTGCGAAAACAAAAAGCATCAAATGGGAATCGCCGGGTTGTCAATGAGCGCTGTCGTAATTGCAATGAGATTGTTCGGGCAAATGAAATTGCCACCACAGGACTTGGAATCGCTGAGCTTTTGCAAAAGCTCACGCCCCCAGGATGTTGCGGCGTGGGCCGACAGTCTGCCCGCCACCCGGGTCAATCACACCAGCGTTATCCTGTACAAAGCACTCCCTGAAATCGCCCGCCTGCAAGCCAAGCCCAATCAACGTCTGGCCATGCTGGAAAGCCTGCGCCCTTATGTGCAGCGTTGCATTGAGGGGCTGTCCCAGAGCTTTTTGAACAAACCTGTGGTGCTGCCGGACGATGCCATGAAAGCGGCCATCGTCGCTCTGGCGCTGCAAAAACACATCACCCATGGCTACTGTGTGGTTGCACGGGATATTGCCTGTGATGAAAAGCTGAATGATGGCAATCCGGAAAGCCCTCATGCTCAAGCGCTGACTATGGCCCTGCATCGCGCCATTAATGGCCTGGGCATCCAACTGATGCGCAGCTATCAACTGTACGCCACCACCACTCCTGGGCTCTGGCTCAGCCTGCACAGCCTGTATCAGGTCGCACAAAGCACCGCTCTGGATCAATTGCCCGTCGCGGACGAATTGCTTACCCATATTCAACAAAGCACGATTCGCGAGGCCTATCAGCGAACACTGCTGCTGGCCTGCGCCAATCCCAATAAACTTCGCCAGTTTGATGTTTCCACCAGCTATAAGCTGCTTGAACTGTGGTCGGGCTTTATCCGCTTGCGCCCTTACAATGCCAGCGGCAATGCCATATTTCTGGTAAATCCCCAGAGCGACCGTCCACCGAGCCCCAAAAGCCTGATCCCCATTGCCGAACAAGGGGATTGCCTCGAAGTGGATGTATCACAACTTCTTTCACTGCTGGACAAGCAACTGGAGGGAAAGCTGGAAGGCGGTGATGTGCTGACCATTCCCAAAGGCATCAACAGCTCCCTGCTGTCTCACCTGATTAAAGCCTGGAGTACACAGTACCACCGCTCCCACGAACGAGTGAGCTACAAGCAGGAACTACAGGTGGTCGTGGGCATCAGCAGCATTCATTTCCACTTGAGCGGCGGTATACCCTTCGAAAGCTTTGTGTTGAGCTCGGGCAAGGTCAACCTGCAACAGGAAGGCAACCCCTATCTGAAAGGGCAGGCCGATGAGAAAATCAGCGACGACCCCTGGTCAAATGCTTTCGATGCCGGTGTCGGATCTGGCCGCAACTTCGATCCACTGATCTTCTCGACACTGGACATCGAAACCCAACTGGCCAAACGCGAGCACGAGCAGGCCAAAGACAAGTTTCCAGTCAGTACCGTGATCAGCGAAGATCGCAGTCAGGGTGGCTACTGCCTGCAATGGCAGGAAGATGTGCCCAAATCCCTGAAATCCGGTGAATTAATTGCCCTCAAGGAACCCGGAGCAACCTCCTGGACATTGGGTATTATTCGCTGGGTTCGCCAAAGTCGCGGCTCCAGCTCCTTCGGAGTGGAACTTTTATCTGCACTTGCCAGTCCCTTTGGGGCGTCTTTAATTCATAAAAGCGGAGATAATGCCGATTATATGCGTGTGTTCTTTTTGCCCGAGCAAAAGAGCCTGCGACGTAAAACGAGCTTATTGACGCCATCTGTACCCTTCCAGGAAGGCCAAAAAGTCCGCTTGAACCGACGCGGTGACGAGAAGACCATTCAACTTACCAGAAAAACCATGGACACTGGCGCGATCAGTCAGTTTGAGTTCAGGACTCTGGAGACAGGCTAAACACCTTCTCAAAAACAAAAAATACCCTTATGTAGTGGGTTTCGCCTCGCAAGTTGATGGGTTAGTATTAGCCCCCCTTGTACAGGGGTTTCGGCAATGTTTTGAGTAGTACTTGCCCCGAGTTTTAATGGACGATGATGATATCTGACCAGACATTACGGCTACTGATTCTTAATGACTCAGAGAGCGAAGCAGAACGCCTGATTAGTATGCTGCACAACGCAGGCAAAAACGTTCGTGCCCAGCTGGTCACAGCCGAAACCATGGAAGCCCAGCTGCAAGAGCAGAACTGGGAACTCCTGATTGCTGAAGACAGTGCCGCCGATGTCGACCACTGCATTCAAGCCATCCGCCGTCACAATAAAGACGTGCCAGTTATTCTCCAGAGCGATCGCGAAGGCAGCCACATTGCCGTTGAAGGCATGAAACGTGGCGCCAGTGATGTGGTTCAGCTCGATCAGGATCAACACTTGCTGTTGGTTATCGACCGCGAAGTTGAAAACCGACGCCAGCGGCAGCAACGCATTCAGTCCGATAAAAAACGCCGGGAGGCCGAACAACGTGCCCATGAACTGCTCGACAGTTCCCGCGATGGTATTGCATTTATTCAGGATGGCCTCTGCCTCTACGTCAACAAATCCTTTGCTGAGTTGCTGAAGTATCAAGACGCCGAAGAGGTGGAATGCACCCCGGTAATTGATCTGGTGGAAGAGTCCCAACAAGCCGAAGTAAAATCTTTTTTGCAGGAATTCACACTGCAAGGCGGTGAGCTGGAACAACAGCAGTACAAACTGCGTTGCGTTTGTTCCGATGACAGCATTCAGGAATTGCTGGTTTCATTGAACCATGGCCGCTTTGAAGAAGAACCCTGTATCGAGCTGCGCACCCAGAGCAATGTCCAGGATCAGGACATGGTCGAAGAGATGCAAAAGATGAAGCAGCTCGACCATGGTACCGGTCTCTACAATCGCCAGTACATGAGTAAGCATCTCAATCAGCTGCTGAACACCGAAGCGCCAAAAGCCTTTGTGATGCTGATTGAGATCGACAATTTCTTTGAACAGGTACAACCGAAGGTTGGCCTGAGTGCCAGTGACGATGTGCTCAAGCAAATTGCCGAGCTGATCCTGCCCTGCCTTGGCGAAAAAGATATTCTGACTCGTTTTGCGGATGACGCCTTTATGGTTCTCAGTCATCTGCCCACCATGGACGCCGTACAAAAATGCTGTGAAAGCATTCTGAAGAGTTGCGGTGACAGCATTATCGAAGCCAACAATAAAACGGTTCAGGTCAATGCCAGCATTGGCGTTGCAGTGGTCAATGAAAATTCCAGCGACAGCGATACCGTAATTGATCAGGCGGCGGAAGCCATCAACAGCATCCGCAGTGAGGAGAGTGAAGACGCGCCAAAGATCAAGATTTACGAGCCCAAACGGGTGGGTTCGGAAAAAACCAACGCCGATGACATTCAAAAAGCCATCGCCCAAGGTCGCTTCCGCCTCTTGTTCCAGCCGGTAATCTCCCTGCGTGGCTCGGGCGAAGAATTTTACGAAGTCTTGCTGCGCATGCTGGACGAGCATGGCGAAGAAATTTCCCCGGCCCACTTTCTGGATCTGGCAAAATCCATTGGCAGTGCCACCAAGCTGGATCGCTGGGTGATTCTGGAATCCATGAAGACTCTCGCCAAGCAGCGCAGTCAAAGCCCCAAGACCAAGCTAATGATCACTGTTAGCGCGGAATCCATACAGGACCGTACTCTGATCAGCTGGGTAAGCCGGGTTTTACAAGCCGCGAAAATTGGCGCCAACAGTGTCGCATTTCAAATCAGCGAAAAAGATGCCAACCAAAACCTCAAAGAAACCCAGAGTTTTATCAAGGAAGTTCAAGGCATCAAGGCCAGCTGTGTCATCACCAATTTCGGCTGCTCACTGAACCCATCCAATACCATCAAGCATTTGGAAACGGACCTGTATAAAGTGGATGGCTCTTTTGCGATGGATATCCAGAACAACAATCAGAGCCCGGATGCATTGATTGCCTTACTTGGCGAGCTGCATGAAGCTGGCAAAACCAGTTTTATCCCGCAAGTTGAAAACGCCAGTATTCTTTCCAGCCTATGGCAGGCAGGTGTGCACTATATTCAAGGGCACTATTTGCAAGCGCCGGCACCCGCGATGGAATACGATTTCACAATGGATGGCTAAATGAATGGCAAAATGGGCGGCCAAAGCGCCACCCATGTTGTTATGTCATTCCGTCTTTCAGGCTGATCAGCCTTCTTTCTGTCCCAGTAAATACAACACAGCATCCAGGCCCAACTGACTGATACTGAATTGCGCTTGGTCGCGAACAATCGGCTTGGCTCGATAGGCCACCCCCATGCCCGCTTTCGCCAACATCAATAAATCGTTGGCGCCATCACCAACCGCAATGGTGCTGGACATAGGCAAATCGTATTCATTCGCCAACTGCTCAAGCAATTGAGCTTTGCGCTCGGCATCAACAATATCGCCTTTGGCCTGCCCCGTTACTTTGCCATCAACGATATCCAAACGATTGGCAAAAATCTGGTCGAAACCAAAACGCTGTTGCAGCTGCCCCGCAAAATAATCGAAACCGCCGGAAAAAATAGCGGTTTTAAAGCCCAAATCCTTCAAGCCTCGAATCAACTCAGGCATACCCGGGGACAAAGGTATATTGGCCGCAATATCCGCCAGTACAGCCTCATCCAACCCTTTGAGCGTCGACATGCGCTGGATAAAGCTCTCACGAAAATCCAGCTCACCGCGCATAGCCGCTTCGGTTACAGCGGCAACCTGCTCACCCACCCCGGCAGCTTTGGCCAACTCATCAATCACCTCGACCTGAATCAGCGTCGAATCCATATCGAAGCAAGCCAAAGCTCCCGAACTGGATAAAAACGGCGCAACGCCATCAGCCAGATAGTTAATCTCGATATCCAAAGCCAAAAGACGAGGCTTCAATGCTTCTAACACGGCCAATTGCGGCGCACTTAGTGCCGCGCTCAAGGGCAGCTGCCAGGCTCGGTCGGCCAGCTTATCGATAGCGATCTCGGACAGGCTCAATTCGGAAATAGCAGCCCAGGCCTTGCTCAGCTGATCCAACTGGAATTCCGGGGACATGATAATAAGGCGCGCCTGTTCGGCACTTGGCTGACAATCACCGGCAAATTCCAGGGACTGACGTTCAATAAACTGCTGCAGCAAGGAACATTGCTGACTGCTTTGACTCAGATAAACAGGTGTAGCGGCTGTGCTCATGGTATGTTCTGCTATGGTTTGTTGTTTATATTGCCATGAATGGCGGCCTCATTATAAAGCGCCACTGCCAGATTCGCCATGATGGCCAAGGTCCAGGCAAGTGGTTAGAATAATCCCAGCCAGCCGGGATTCACATTTGCGCGCTATACTAGGTTATTCACAATCATATAATGATCGCAGCGGCAAACCTGAGTCAGGTTAAACAACCTTGAGCTGAATTAAACAACGCCCTGATCAGTAAAAACGATTTAACAAAAAGTAACGATTAATTCATGAGCCTCCCGCCGATTCCCAAGCTATCAGCTTTTTTGCTTGGCGCCTTTATTACGGTGCTGATTCTGAGCTGGGCCAATCAAAATCAACTGCAGCAACAACAGGCTGAGTTGAACCAGCACTACGGTGAAGTGCTGGCTCGAAAGCTGGCCCAACAGGCCGAAAACCCAACCATGACCCGCGACTGGGTAAGCCTCCAGGTATTGGCCGAAAACACCAAGAGTGAAAAAGGCATTGCCAGTGTCACCTTCCATAGTGTGGATAATAAATTGCTAGCGCAGGCCGGCAAAACCGCCAGACAAAAAGGGGCCGACAAAGCCCAGCAAAGTTTCAGTGCCCCCATCAATTTGCAGGATTCCGTCGCGGGCTACGTGACGATTGGCCTGAACAGTTCGGAACTCAGCCAGCAGCCCCAGGCTTACGGTTTGCAATTGTTCGCCTTGCTTTTGCTGGCAGCCGCACTGATCAATATGTATCTGGATCCGCAACGCACAGCAACAGACAACAGACATGTTCGCAAACATGACACCGACATTAATGGCGAACCGGAAAACGACGCCCACAGCAATGCTCCAATTTGTGCCTGGCTGGTAATTCAAAGCGGCAATCTGGCCAGCCTGCAAAAGCAACTCAGCGCGGCTGCATTGCAGGAATTGCTGGATGAATTCAACCAGCAACTACAGACGGTATTGAACCTCTATCAGGGTGAGTTACTCTGGGTGGACGGTGATTCCTTTCACTGCGGATTTCGTCAACCCAGCAGAGACGATAACGATCAAGGCATCTTCAATGCGATCTGTTCGACAAAGTTACTGGTTGACCTGGGGCGCAGTCGCCAAGGGATTAAATTGCATTTTAAAGCGGCCATCCTGCCTCCCGCCGAAGGGGATAGCTACAGCGAGCTTTTCGCCGCATACCGCGACAGCCAGCAACAACGCAGCCAACTTGATGCACTGGATCATGCCAGCCTGCTTCTGGACAAGCGCTTGCTCGAAGATCGCCATGTGCTTGAACAACTGGAATTCAGCGAAGATCAACACAATGTATACGTTGACGCGATCAAGGCACCCTATCTGGATCTGTTGAAAGAACAACTGCGCCATTTACGCGGCCAACACATCTAAACACCTGTCTTAGCGGGCCTCCCTGTAAGGCCCCCACCTATCATCAAGGACGGGTCAGGCTCAGTCATAGAAATGTCACAGTCCTGTCATGAACAGGTCATTTTATGAGCGCAATCTACCCCGAATGAGCACAGGTAGATTGACTATGATTGATATCGAACAAGCGGTTAATAATAAATTCCCCAACTTTTCCCAGCAGCCGGACTTAATCCGTAAGCCCACGCTGTCCTTCATCAAAAAGCTGACTCATTCCGATGAGATCAATGATTTTCTGGAAGAGTATGGCGATCTGCAAGGCTTCGAGTTTATCGATAAAGTCTTCGACTACTTTAACTTCAGTTATTCCGTCAGCTCTCGCGACCGCAACAATATTCCCTCGCAAGGGCGTGTGGTTATTATCGCCAATCACCCTATTGGCTCTCTTGATGGTCTGGCGATATTGCGACTGATCGGTGAAGTGCGTCGCGATGTTAAAATCGTTGCCAACGATATGTTGATGAACTTTGATCCTCTGCACCCGCTGTTCATTGCACTGGACAATATGACCGGCACTGGCACGCGAAAAAGTTACCGCGCGATTATGGAAGCTCTTGAGCGTGAAGAGGCCGTGATTATCTTTCCATCCGGGGAGGTTTCCCGCGCTCGCCCAACTGGGGTAAAAGACACCCGCTGGCGCTCCGGCTTTCTGCACTTTGCCCGTAAGGCCAAGGCACCTTTGCTCCCGGTTTTTATCGGTGCCAAGAACTCGCTACTGTTCTACAGCGCCTCAATGTTGTTCAAGCCTCTGGGCACTGCGTTGCTGGCTCGTGAGATGTTTAACAAGCAATCTGCACAAATTCAGTTCCGTGTTGGCGAGGCAATTCCGGCCAGCGCGCTCAACAATGAAAAACTCGGCGACCGCGGCATCATCAAGCGTTTGCGCAAGCATCTGTACAAAGTTGGCAAACGTCGCCAACCGATTTTTGTTACGGAAAAAACCATCGCCCACCCTGAAGACCGTCAGGAACTGGTTCAGGAACTCAATCAGGCCCGCCTGCTTGGAGAAACCCGTGATCAAAACCGTATTTTGCTGGCCGACTACGCAAACGGCACCGCACTGATCAAGGAAATTGGTCGCCTGCGCGAAGTAGCCTTCCGTAAGGTTGGAGAAGGCACTGGCGGGAAACGCGATCTGGACAAGTACGACAAAAGCTATCGCCACTTGGTGCTTTGGGATAACAAACGACTGGAAATTGCAGGCGCCTACCGCATCGGCGAAGCCGGCAAGATTATGGCGGAACAAGGTGTTGAGGGTTTGTATACCAGCTCACTCTATGACTTCCGGGATGATTTCAAACCCTATCTGGAACAAGGTCTGGAATTAGGCCGCAGTTTTGTTAATCCGGATTACTGGGGTAAGGCCAGCCTGGATTATCTGTGGCAAGGTATTGGTGCCTATCTGCGTCACCACCCAAACATTCGATACCTGATCGGTCCGGTCAGCATGAGTGCACGCTACCCTCGCACGCTAATGGACCAACTGGTGCACTATTATCAGCATTTTTATGCCGCAAAAGACAACTGGGCAACGGCAAACCAACCTTACAAGCTCAGCCTGGAAAGCCAACAGACATTGGCGGCAGAGTATGAAGGTTTGAACAAACACGAAGCCATGAAACTGCTACAGGAGCGTTTCATTGAAGCGGGTTATAAGATGCCTGTACTGTTTAAGCAATACACGGCATTGTTTGAAGGCGATGGCTTTCAGTTGCTGACCTTCAGCGTTGACCCGGATTTTGGTGATTGCCTGGATGGTTTGTTTATTGCGGACTTAAGCAAACTAAAAGCAGCCAAGCGCAAACGTTACCTGGGTGACTAACTCTACCAAGTACCAAGGGTCAGTAAGTCAACTCAGCTCTAGAGGGAAACAGTGAACAACAAAAGCATTTAACATTTCCTTCAAGCATTAAAAAAGCCAAGCAAACACGCTTGGCTTTTTTATGGGGCGCTCAAGGTAAAGAAACGCAAACGGTATTAGCAAGTCGCCAGTAAACGCTCAACCACGGCCTGCAAACCCACAACGTCTTCCTGTGAAAAACGACCTTTCACCGGCGCATCAATATCCAGCACACCAATAAGATCACCGTCTTTGATCATGGGAATGACCACTTCCGATTCGGAAGCTGCATCACAGGCAATATGCCCTTCGAAGGCATGCACATCTGCGACCAGCTGAGGCTCCAATTCCGCAGCGGCGGTTCCACAAACACCACGACCAATGGGAATACGGGTGCAGGCAGGCTTACCCTGGAATGGTCCCAGCACCAATTCATCACCCTGTCGCAGATAAAACCCTGCCCAGTTAATTTCTGGCAGGTACATCCACAGAACAGCGGCAGTATTGGCCATATTGCAGACCCAATCGCTTTCACCTTCCAGCAAACCGCTCAGGGCGCTATCGATATCCTGATAAATACTGTTCATATACTTCTCCTAGGCTGAAACGATCAGCGATTTTGCAAGGGGCGCAGTCTATACATCTCTAAGAGGCTCGCCAAGGTGAAAAAGTGCCCCGGCCATATTGTTTTCTTATAAGCACATGCCCCGGTGCTTACCAGGTATCAATACAAGGTCGCTTTTTGCCTTTCCGTACCGGAGCTGACGGGGTTGCCTTCAGCGCCCGGAGAATCCATTGACGGGATTCCATAGGGTCAATAACCGCATCAATTTCAAGGTAGCTGGCCATATTCAAGGCCTTGCCGTGTTCATAGATCTTATCGACCATTTTCTGGAACACAAGCTGGCGTTCATTTTCATCTTCAATGGCCGCCAGCTTTTTCGCCGCCCCAAGACGCACAGCCCCCTCGATTCCCATCGCGCCAAATTCACCCGAAGGCCAGGCGGCAGTCAACATGGGGTTATGGAAGCTGCCAGCAGCCATAGCCTGGGCACCCAGGCCATAACCCTTGCGTGTCACTAAGGTTAAATAAGGCACACTGATACTGGAGGCCGTTACAAAGATACGAGAGACATGTCGCACGGTAGCCTGAGCTTCGGATTCAGGCCCCACCATGAACCCCGGGGTATCACACAGCGACAAAATAGGCAGGTCATGGGCGTCGCAAAGTTGCATAAAGCGCGCCATTTTATCGCCGCCTTCCGCGTCGATCGCACCACCCAAATATTTCGGATTATTGGCCATTAAACCCATTGGACGACCTTCGATACGAACCAAAGCCGTGACAATACCTTTCGCAAATTCCGCCCTGAGTTCCAACACACTGTCGACATCCGCCAGCTGTTCAATCAACTGATGCACGTCGTAAACCTGCATACGGTTTACCGGAATGGCGTGACGCAGCAGGCGTTTATCATGGGCTTCCCAATCGTTTTGTGGCCCTTGAAAATAGGATAGGTACTGCTTTGCCGCCGCAACCGCGGCCACCTCATCCTCTACGACAATATCGAGCACCCCGTTTGGTCCCTGGACATCTACCGGACCAACCTCTTCAGGGCTATAACGCCCGAGGCCACCGCCTTCAATCATCGCCGGACCGCCCATACCTAAAGTGGCATTTTTAGTCGCAATGGTGACATCACATACGCCTAATAACGCAACATTTCCCGCAAAACAGCGGCCCGCCACAATACCAACCGTAGGAACCAAACCGGAAAGCTCGGCCATCGCAGAAAACGTATGGCAATCCAAACCGGCAACGCCGGCAAAATCCGTATCCGATGGTCTGCCGCCACCACCTTCCGCAAAAAACACGACGGGCAGCTGCCACTGTTTTGCCAAGCCCAGCAGGCGATCCGTCTTCTTATGATTCATTAAGCCCTGGGTGCCTGCAAACACGCTATAGTCATAAGACAACACCATGCAGCGAGATTGATCTTCCGAATAGACTTCACCATTAATAGAAGCCGTGCCACCAATCAGGCCATCAGCCGGACTTTGCTCAATGAGGTCTTCCACACTTTTAATTTTACGCTGGGCAGCCAATGCCATAGCCCCGTATTCATTAAAGCTGCCTGGATCAATGAGATCATTTATATTTTCCCTGGCGGTACGCATACCCTTCGCATGACGTTTGGTTACAGCGGCGTTTCGATAGTCATCCAATGTTTTTCGATGGCGCTCAAGGACTTCCTGCAGATCTTCTCTAATCGCATCCAGATCTATTTGCTCTTCAACACTGCCCTGCTGTTCCAGTTGTTCATCTTTACGAACCGTAAGCAAAGCCTGCTCTTCACTGACAGCATCACCTTCGGACACAAAAATATCGTCAACAAACCCTGCACAGCTTGCCTTGATTGGAAATTCCATCTTCATGGCTTCCAGCACGGCAACGGTCTGACCTGCCTGTACGCTATCCCCCTTGCTGACAGTCAAACGGGCAACAACCGATGCTGTAGAAGCGTTGTGAAGCTCACAACCTTCAAGCACTTCAATTGTTTGTTTATCCTCTACAACCGCATTCTGCTCATCAGTGTTTGTAGCAAAACGACTGTCATTGTTTTTAGCAACCAGACTCTCAAGCTCAGCTTCCAAAAAACGCGTATCGACATCGTTTTCTATTACCGCTGGATGTCGGCATAAATTCGCCAATAAAGAGAGATTGTGATCAACGCCTTGAATATCAAACTCGTCAATCGCCCTGCCCAAAATACGTAAGGTCGTTGGGTAGTCCGGACCACTCGCAATGACTTTGGCGATCATCGGATCGTAGGCTGGACTGTATCGAAAACCGGTAAAGGCGCAGTCGTCCACTCGAATGCCAGGGCCACGTGGCGGCATATAATGTTTAAGTTGCCCCGCTGTTGCTTTACTGTTGCCCTGCTCATCCCAGGTTTCCAGATTCACACGTGCTTGTATCGCAAAATGACCGCCCGGTTTTTTAAGCGGAAACCCCAACTCAGCCAACGACTTTCCTTCAGCCAAAGCAACTTGAATCGCAACCAGATCCACATCAAAAAGCTGTTCGGTAATAGTGTGCTCAACCTGAATGCGCGGGTTCACTTCGAGAAAATAAAAGCTGTCGTGATTATTGCTATCCACCAGAAACTCAAACGTCCCCAGGCCACGATACTTTAATCGCTCGGCAAAATGGACAGCGGCGGCATGGATGCGTTCACGCTGTGCCATTGTGAGGCTGGGGCTCGGTGCGATTTCAATGATTTTCTGATTACGCCGCTGCAAACTGCATTCACGTTCAGCCAGATGCGTTGCTTTGTGGCCATCACCTAGTATTTGAACTTCAATATGCCTGGCTGAAGGCAGCAGCTGTTCAACATAAAGTTCACCGCTTCCGAAACTGATCAATGCCTCTTTTTGGCAGGCCTCATAAGCATCACTCAGTTTTTCTTTGTGAATGACCGGGCGGATACCACGACCGCCACCACCGGCCAACGCTTTGATCATCACACCACTGTCGCTGTAACGCTCAAAAAAGGCCTCCACTTCCTGCAAACTGCAAGATCGATTGATTCCTTGCAACATGGGCATATTGGCTTGCTCAGCTTCCGCTCGGGCACTGGCTTTGTCACCCAGCTTTTCAAGCAATCCTACATCTGGACCAATAAAGCATAGACCGGCTTCTTTACAGGCTTTTGCAAATTCCGCGCTCTCGGACAGAAAACCATAACCGGGATGAATCGCATCCGCAGCACAGCCTTTAGCCGCGGTAATAAGACCTGCAATATCAAGGTAGGCCGCTGGCCCGCTGCCCTTCAGGGGAATGGCTTCGTCACAGGCCTTGACATGCAGGCAATGACGATCATCACAGGCGTATACCGCAACACTCTTAAGGCCAGACAAATGGCAACTGCGAGCAATCCGCACAGCGATTTCAGAACGATTTGCGATCAATATTTTCTTAATTGGCATAGGGACTGTCCATCTCAACCAAGGCGAGCCTTCAAAATTCGCATCAAGTTACACTCAGTACAATAACTTAACAAATTCCTCTGGTGAATGGTGCTCTATAAATACACAGTGGTCTTTGGGAGAACAAAGGCGAGAAAGGCAAGGAGAAGACAAGACGTCAAATCGAAAGAAAAGAAAGGCCCGAGCGCTGATCACGAAACCAGCACCCGAGCAGCAGAAAACTTATTTGTCTATCTCACGGAAGGCCACTACCAAAGCCCTAATCAACTCGTCACAATGTTGCTGTTCAAATACCAGCGGTGGTGACAGAATCAGCTTGGTGCCTACCGGGCGAACCAGAACACCTTCACGCCTTGCCACTGCTGCCAGCTCGTTGGCAAAGCCTGACATGGGGTCTACCGGTTCACGCGTCTGTTTATCGACAACCAGATCAATAGCGATCATCAAGCCCTTGCCGCGTACTTCTCCAACACTTGAAAAAGCAGACAGCTGCTCTTTTAAATTTTCCAGGAGATAAGCGCCTTGTTGTTTGGCATTTTCAGGCAGGTTTTGAGTTTCAACGATATCCAACGCCGCAAGGCCTGCCGCACAGGCAAGCGGGTGCCCGGAATAGGTGTAGCCGGTCATGATCACACCATTAAAGTCATTATTGGATTCCCATGCTTGTTCTACTTTTTGATTGACCAAGACCGCACCAAGAGGAACATAACCTGAAGAAATACCCTTGGCCAGACACATAATATCCGGCGCCACACCCCAGCCCCGAGAACCAAACATGGAGCCGGAACGACCAAAACCGGTAACCACTTCATCGGCAATCAGTAAAATGCCGTAATGATCACAAACTTCACGTAGACGCGGCCAGTATTTTTCCGGCGGCACAATCACACCACCCGCTCCCATAACCGGCTCGGCAATAAACGCGGCGATTGTGTCAGGCATTTGATGTTCAATTTCAGAAATCAGCTGCTGAATACAAAACTCGGCCAATTGATCCGGATCCTCACAATTCCAGGGGTTCCTATATGTCCATGGTGCATCTACGTGAAAGGTGCCACTGAGCATCGGCTCATAGTTACGGCGAAAAACATTTAAACCATTTACTGAGGCACCACCAAAGTGAACACCGTGATAGGCATTCTTCAGAGAAATGAACTTTTTGCGGTCCGCTTCCCCCCTCAGAATGTGATATTGGCGGGCCAGCTTTAGCGCGGTTTCAACCGAATCACTTCCACCCGAGGTAAAGAAGGCCTTTTTCATGTTTTCCTGGGCAGACATGGCGATCAGCTTATCGGCCATCTCAGTCGCACGAGGGTGAGAGATACCATCAAACAACTGAAAGTACTCAAGCTCATCCAACTGTTGGGTAATCGCCGCCTTCATTTGAGGATGACCATGACCAACGTTCACACACCATAATCCCGCCACAGCATCGAGAAGCTGTTTTTCTTTATCATCATAAATATAGACACCATCGCCACGGACGATATGAATCGCCTCACGCTGCTTGATCTCATTGGGGTGCAGCATGGGGTGCCAAAAATTTTCCGAATAGGTGCTCATAGTTTTACCTTGCAACGAATTAAAAAAACACCCTCTTTGTAAAAAGAGGGTGGAGGGACCAGACCCTAATTCCTTAGTCAGAGGCGCCCTAAGGCTGGGTCTTTAAGGAAGAGCATCAACTTCCAACCGCTGGCAACACCTTCAGGATATTGCCCAATTCAATAAAAAAGATCGAAATACCAATCAACAACACCAAACTGGCGCTTACGCGATATTTTTTCTCGCGAACATTTTTCAAAATCCAGATTGCCGGAATGCACAATGCCGATAAAGCCAACGCCATCCCTGCATAACCAATGGCATACACAAAACCATTTGGCAGAAGAGTCGCGCCTACGGCAGGAGGAAGGAACGTCACCAATACGGTTTTTGTTCGACCCTTGGGGTTATCCTGAAACTGGAACCGGTCTGCAAAGAAGTCGAACAAACCCAAGCCTACGCCGAGAAACGATGTCACCAGAGCAAAGCTGGTAAACACACTCAGAGCCAATTGCTTAACACCTTGCTCCGACCCCACAATTAACTCCGGCAACGTACCTACGTTGCCACCCTGGTCCAGAAAGTTCAGAAATCGAAGCTGCTCAACGTTTCCGAATACCGCCACCAGCCAAAGAAGATACAAAGCAAAGATTAGCGCAGCCCCCAGATACAGGGCTTTTCTTACGGTTTCGCGCTCGCCCTCATAAATCTTCACCAGGCTGGGAACCGAACAGTGGAAACCAAACGAGGTTAAAAAATACGGCAGGACCGGAATAAAATAGAGGTACGCGTTGTCGCTGGAGGGCTGCAGGTATTCCATTTTGATATCCGATAGCAGACCCGACATGGACAGCGCAAACGCCATGCCCATAGACACCATCAATATGGTCAGAGCCCGGCTGGTAAACAGGCCACTCACCCAAACAATCGACGATAGAGCGATGGCAAAAATAATACTTGCCCAGAGGGTCGAGATGCCCAGCGAAAAATGCTGCTTCAGGCTCGCCTCAAGAATAGAAGCGCCACCACTGATATAGGCATAAAGCAGAATATAGAAAATAAACGCGATCAGAAAATTACTGAGGCGATTCCACCACGGACCCAGACCATCCTTCACATAGGTATCAAAGCTGGCTCCGGGCCTATAGTTCTCTCCCATTTTCAAAATCAGCAGAGAACACTGGAGCATGCCAAAGCAACAAATCAACATCGCCAACAAAGACCAATAAAACCAGGTTCCTGAGGACACAATCGGCATGGATAACATGCCGGCACCAATGGCGGTTCCACTGACCAGCACAACTCCTGGCAGTAGGTTCATCAATGGGATTGGTGGAGAGACTTCTGTCGCAGCACTGCTCATTGAGCGACTCCGGAACGGTAGACCGGTTTGACAGGATACGCAGTAACGCCCTCAGGCTCATCGACTACTCGATTATCTTTCCGGTATTGCCCATAAGCACTTAGCATCTTTTTAAGAATGGCCGGCTCCGCCTTGACCAGGTTATGCTGCTCACTCGGATCAGCGGTCAAATTAAACAGCTGCCAACTGCCATCTCCCCAAGGGGCTCGCATGCTCAGGGCTTTCCAAGGCCCCATATACACCGAAGCATGCCCGAACAGTTCAAAGCTGAGTACATCCGACTGTTGATAAACCGAGTTCTCCGTCCCTTGAAAGTAAGGCAAGGCCGAGCGACCTGACATTTTGTATTTCTTGTCAAAGCCCTGCTTGTCAACAGACTGTCCCGCCATTTCCCAAAAACTGGGAGCCATATCCAGAAGAGAAAAGAATGCGGGTTTTATATCGCCCTTACCGCCTTTTGGAGGTCGCATGACCAGAGGAGCACGGGTGCCACCTTCGGTGGGCAGGAATTTGTAAGCATTCAAGTTGGCCGAACTTACTTGGGCCCAAGCGGCACCCTGGAATAAATACGAATCGGCCTGTCCCATATTGTCCTGTTGATTATTAAAATACTTCAACCAACTTTTGTAGGCAGGTCTCTCACTGCGGTCGTAAGGATCTGGGCCATTGTCAGACATAAAGAAAACATAACTGTTATCCAACTCCCCTGTTGATTCGAGATATTGGATCAAGTTGCCCACGGCTTCATCCAGGCGATCGATCATGCCCGCATAAACTTGCATGCGCTTGGCTTCGAGTGCTTTTTCCTGTTTGCTGAGAGACTTCCACTCAGGAACTTCATCCAAACGCGGACGAAATCGCTCATCAACCGGCAGCAAACCTTTGCGCTTCATCGCCTCAAAGCGCTGTTGGCGAATTTCATCCCAACCCTGCTCATAAACACCTTGATATTTATCGATGTTTTTTTGTGGCGCCTGTAATGGCCAATGCGGAGCGTTAAAAGCCAGATAGGCGAAGAACGGTTGTTTCCTATCCGTTTTCTTCAACTGTTCAATCAGCTCATTGGTAAACAAATCACTGGAATAACCTGGAGGCCGCGCGATTATCTCTCCGTCACGAGTGTACGTTGCGACCGGCACATTACTGTTGACACCGGTCTGATCGTAGTGACTACCGACACCATCCAACATGGCAAAGCTGTGAGTGAACCCACGGGCATGTGGTCGAAGGTTTTCCGCTTTACCCAAATGCCACTTCCCTGACAAATGGGTGCTATAGCCCACAGATTTCAAACGTTTGGCAATGGTGACTACATCGTGATTCAAATGACCGACATAGCCCGGCAGATTTTCATGATGGGCCATGCGATCTTCCGCCATAGTGCCCATACCATTCAGATGATTGTCTACGCCACTCAGTAACATAGAGCGGGTTGGAGAACAGCTTGCCTGCACGTGGAAGTTACTGAACATCGTACCTTGTTGTGCCAGGGCATCAATGTTCGGTGTGTGAATTTCACTGCCGTAGGCACCAAGATCCCCATAGCCCAGATCATCGGCAATAATCACAATAATGTTAGGGCGCTTGTCATTGGCCAACGCTTGGCTCGCCAGACACAAAGACAATAACGCAGCAAAGGCCCTTTTCAGATATGAACAAAAAGAAAAGCGAAACGAAAACATAGCGAACTCCTGATAAGCGACATCCCTGTCGCTGTGACCGCCCGACGGCGAGCTAAAGCCTTAAAAACGGAAAGACGCTTTTACGTAGTAGCTTGCACCATTGAAGCCATAAGGCACTGCACGGAGCGGGTAACGAAATGCACCGCGACTGATGATGTCGAGAACTTCGTTACTTGCCAGCTCATCCGGCGTTTCATCGAAGATATTATTACCACCGACTGACAAAGTCAGGTTGTCGGAAACATCGTAGGAGAAATCCACATCCACCAGAACCGCCGACTCAACCACACTGGTTGGCAAGGTATTCGGAATCGGAATGTGATTCTGGGCAAACTGATCTACCTCGGTGTCACCAAAGTAGTTAATGCGCAACAGGCTGGAAAACTTATCGTCACTCCAATTCAAACTTAAACTGCCTCGCTCACTCGGCTGACCGTTTTCCAAAAAGGTCTGACTCACATTCGAGAATACTTGCTGCTCAGTCGTACCGGCAGGGAGATTAAAGCTGTCAATTTCCGTTTTGTTGTAATTCGCCGCCAAGGCAATTTCCAAATTGCCCTCCCAAAGATCCGTATCGTAAGACAGAACCAGGTCGACACCTTCGGTTGTGGTATTCACCGCATTGGAGAAGAAACGCGCCTCTGCAACACCAGTAGCGGCCAGAGCATCCAGCGCCGCCTGGTTCCCCTGTAGTTCAGAAGCGCCGATGTTGCTACCGAGACCTATACGGTCATCAATTTGAATACGATAACCATCTACGGTTAAGGTCAAGGCATCCCATTCTGCTACAAAGCCCAAACTGACACTGGTCGACGTTTCGATTTTCAGATTGTTAACGCCCAACGCTTTTGGCAGAGCGCTACCAGCAGAAGCAATAAAGGCGCGCGCCAGCGTACCGTCGTTATTCACATTGGTGCCGTAAGCCTGATAGTCGCGTTGCGGCAAGGACGGAGCACGGAAACCTGTCGCCACCGCACCACGAATTGCAAAGCTGTCACTGATGTCGTAGCGGCTGGAAATCTTGCCCGCGTTTTCGCTGCCAATTTGCTGGTAGTCTTCAAAGCGGAAGGCCGCGCTCATCAACCAGCGATCCGACAGATTTTTTTCCAGATCCACATACAGGGCATAGCTGTCACGGCTGGTACTGGTTTCTGCATCCGGGCTTACCCCAGGGTAGGCCTGAAAGCCACAAGACGCGAAAACATTCGGATCAATCACCGATGGGAAAGAACTGCTGCCATTGCTGCTGCCACATGAATAGGACGCCGGAATGCCCTGGCCAATACTGTAACGTTCGTCGCGAAACTCGGCACCCACGGCGACATACAGTGGGCTATCGCCCCACTCCACTTCGCCGGTCAAATCAACATTTACTGTCGTCTGGCCAAATTTGAAACTGGCGGAATGTCCCGCTGAAGGGCCAGCGTTCGCTGCAATATCCGCATCGCTTGCGTCGGGATTATTGGCGAGATACTCAGCGGCAATTGACGGGTTAATGGTGTTGGCCGATGCAAAATCATATTCGTTCTGACCATAGACAATGGAGCTATCAAGATGCCAGCCTGACTGTAATTCTCGGCGATATCCGATGGCAAAAGACTCGTCCTGCGCCTCATTGTCAATGTTCGGAGTAAAACCGTTGGGGTAAACCTGAGGTACATTCTGCGCAGCCGAAGCGGCCGCCCGACGAAAACCGGACCCCAAAGCTGTTCGATTGGAAACACCGCCAAACGAATACAATTCTCCACCGGCAACATTGATCATGGAGTTGTAGAAAAACGATTGGAACTCACCTTCGGCATCGCCCTGATGCCACAGTGGATTATCGGCGCGATTGGTACGATCAAAATCCCGATATTCAACTGACAGATTCAGAAAGCCATCGTTTTCCAATTCAAAGCCGGTATTCAAACCAACCGTCAAAGTATCGCCATCACCTTCGGCGGTTGAACCCCACTGCACAAAACCTGTGGTTTCATCAACGGTCTCTTTCAATTTTAAATTGATCACACCCGCAATGGCATCTGAACCGTATTGTGCCGCCGCACCATCACGCAACACTTCCACCGATTGTAAAGCCGTCAAGGGAATGGAGTTCATATCCGTGCCAGCCGAACCACCCCCAACGGTGCCCTGATTACCAAAAATAGATTGCGTATGACGACGCTTGCCATTGATCAATACCAGAGTCTGGTCCGGTTGCAGCCCTCGCAACGTCGCTGGACGAAACAAATCGGAACCGTCAGATACCTGGGTGCGGGTAAAGTTAAATGATGGCGCCGAAGTTTGCAAAGCCTGGCCTAACTCGGTGAAACCGTTTTTAGTCAACGCTTCGCTGTTAATGACATCCACCGGCACACTGGCTTCCGTAGCCGTACGACCGGCAACACGAGTACCAACGGTAATAACTTCTTCAAGTTCCAGCTCCTGAAGATCATCACTTTGAGCAACGCTCAGGCCACTCAGGCTGGATATGGCTACGGCCAGGATTGTTTGTTGAGTAAACAAACGTTGTGAAGGTTTTTTAACTGACATAACTAACTCTCACTCTCGTTATTATTTATATGAACGTAATTGGTACGCATTCGATTTGTATGCGTCCAAATTCAAAAGAAACTCGTTTTAGATTTCCGCCAGCGACTCATCCATGATGCGCTTGATATCTGCAATCCATTCCAAATGCTCTGGCTTCATTAACGTTGAGCGCAGGCAGCTCACGGTTTCACTGTTATATTCAACACTGTCTCCCCAGCAGGCTTTTGCCAGATTCAGCGGCAACTCCAACAACGCCAGGTGCAAATGATTTTTTTCAGCAAGATCAAAGAGCGCTTGGGATTTCTGAGAAATTTCCTGAGTCGTTTTGGCATCAGGCGCCCAGATCAAAATATCCAGCTCAGGTTCAAAAGTGGTTTTGTATTTTGGGTCATCCTGCAACTGTTTGTGCAATTCCAAAGCCGCCTTGCGACCGTCCGCCAGGCCATTTGCGAATTCACCCCCTCGGTTTAGTGGCAACAGCTTTTGAGTTGCCCACAGGGCAACTGCTGAGGCACCAGCACGGGAACATTCCAGCGTAATTTCGCCCAGATGCATATCGTCCGAGCTAAAGTAAGTGTATGGCGAATCGTGCTTGTAAAAACGACCGACACTGGCATCGCTAAACAAAATACAACCGCAGCCATAGGGTTGCAGACCGTGCTTGTGCGGATCAATCACAATGGAATCCACCTGATCCAGCTTGCTATACGCTATCGCGGCATTGTCATCGAGATTATCAACCAAACCAAAGTAACCACCGTAAGCAGAATCCACGTGCACACGAAAGTCATAAAGTTTTTTCAATTCCAAAACTTTATGGAGCGGATCAACAGAACCCACACCCGTAGTTCCCAAGGTCACTACGACCGTGCCGACATCGCCTTTTTTCAACTCGTTTTCCAAAGCGGCCATATCCATACGCGCCTGATCATCAGCCGCCACCGCAGTGAAGGGCAATTGCAAAACTTCAGAGATACGGCCGTGGGTATAGTGAGCCATACTGGACGCCAGTATGCGCTTGCCCGGGTGCAGTCTTCCGGAAACCCACAGCGCTTCCATATTGGCCATGGTGCCGCCACCGGTTAAGTGACCCAGAAATTTATCCCAGCCAAACATCTCTGCGATTTCAGCTACGGCTTCTTTTTCCAACGCCGAGCTTGCACGACCACCATCCAACGCGTGGTTATTCGGGTTTACCCACATCGACAACATATACGCCAGGCGTGCAATCGGATGGGGTGGTTTCAACATTTGCCCGGCATAAAGAGGGTGAGGGTACGGATAGTTGTCTTGCATTCGTTCGGCAACCTGCAAGAGGATATCGCGCTCACGATCACCCAAAGCTTTTGCCTCAAAGGCTGGCATTCCTTGAAAGGATTGCTCCAGAACCTCCAGGGATTCTTCCAATAAACCAAGACTTTTGACTTCCAACACCATGGGATTACCTCACTATTTTGATGATTTCAGTCTACGAATATTGAATATTCAATGGACGACAAGGGACTATTCTTTTTCTGCCACTGGATGGGGTGCTAGGAATGGAGAATTGGGAATACAGAAACCGCGAGAGAAAGGCAGCCACTCGGAGATCAAGACATCGAAGGGGAAATTAGAGAAAGGTCAGACTCTAGCGAAAACTGGCCGGAGAGCGTCCCGTCCAACGCTTAAAGGCACGGCCAAAATTACTGGCACTTGAAAAACCCAGCTGCTGGGCAATATCGGCAATCGAAAGCGCGTCTTTCTGCAACAACTGCAAAGCCGCCTCCTTTCGAACAGACTGTAAAAGCGTTTCGTAGGAAGTGCCCTCTTCCAACAAACGCCTCTGCATGGAACGCAAACTCATGCCAATCTCTTCAGCCAGAATCTCTTCTGTGAAATTACGTTGCGGCAAAAACTCAACCAGCTTGTGATGCACCAAACTCACTACACCGGTTTTCTCGATTTGCGCAAGATGCTCGCGGCTGAGCTTCTCACTGCTCAGAGCCAGCTCCTTATTGGCCGTCATCAAAGGGCGCATCAAAGCCTCTTCTGACAACAACAAGGCGTTTTCATTGGCCTGAAATTCCACCGGCGCATTAAAAAAGCGACGATAGCGTTGGGCAGACTCTGTTTCTTCATGGCAGAGCGACACCCATTCAGGTGAAAAAGCCGGACCACTGCCCCAGCGACACAACGTAATCATCGCCGCCACAAAAGCTTCCGCACCAATTTGCGACTCACAGCCATCGGCATTGGACCAACCGAACTTGTAGCCACCTTCAACTTCTTCAAGGGTATTTACGCACTGGGAATCAATAATGCGACGCAGGCGAATAAAACGCTGTAGAGCTTCCAACAACGTCGCACTGGAACTCATGGCCACACTCAGGGAATCAAACATTACCGGATAAGCCACCTCAGCCGCCGTCAGGCCAAAGGCATCATCGCCACTGCGCTCCGCGGCCAGCTCCCACAAATGCTTGACCTTACTGGCCTGTATGCGCTGATCCGCTCCCCTCATGGATTCATCCACCCCGGCCTGATGAAACAACTCATCAGCGTCCAGACCACGATAGGCAATACAGCGATACAACAACTCCACCCAGTTGGATAACAGAGTGGCGTCGAGCGGCTGGCTATCGGCACTTGGCTGAATTGAGTTCATCATCGGCATTCTAAAACTTACACAACAGGGCTCGTTGTCGCCTCTCTTTACACATGGGCTATAACCTGACTTATACCCGATCCATTGAACAAGTTCTAGAACTGCTCAAAAATCGCACTTTATATTTAACATGTTAAGCAGATTAACTTCAAGTAGTAAAGTACCAGGCCACAGTGACGTTAGCCCTTACTCACTGATACATCCCACTGATTTAGGCATTTCTTAAATCCACCAAACAGGCCGCAAAGTTTACCTTTACGTTAACGTAAACTTTATTTATAGTGGCGAATATCTAAACAGTGGCGCAGCGGGTATATGGAACAGAAGAATAAGACCTACAGCATCTCGGAACTGGCCAAAGAGTTCGATATCACCACCCGAGCCATCCGCTTTTATGAAGATAAAGGCCTGCTGAATCCAGCCCGACGGGGACAAACCCGAATTTACGCGCCAGCTGATCGCACCAAACTGAAACTGATCTTGCGTGGCAAACGCCTTGGACTAACCTTGGATGAAAGCCGGGACATCATCGGCATGTACAACCCGGGCCAGAGCAATGAAGGCCAATTGCAGACCTTACTGGACAAGATACGCGAACGAAAAAGTTACCTGCAACAACAGCTGCACGACATCGAAGTCATGATGCTGGACTTACAAGAATCTGAGAACCGAGCGCTCGAAGCCCTCGAACAATTGAAAACCGATTAAATTTTCTGCCAATTGACGGAGCCCGAAAATGAACGTTTCCTACCCTACCCTGAACTTTGACCTCGGCCAGGACGTCGACATGCTGCGCGACGCCGTGTACCAATTTGTACAGGCAGAACTGGCCCCGCGTGCCCAGGAAATCGACGAGAAAAACGAATTCCCCATGGACATGTGGCGCAAGTTCGGCGACATGGGCCTACTGGGCATGACCGTCGAAGAAGAGTACGGCGGCACAAATATGGGCTACCTGGCTCACGTTATCGCCATGGAAGAAATCTCCCGTGCCAGCGCCTCGGTGGGTTTGTCTTACGGCGCGCACTCCAACCTTTGCGTAAACCAGATTCGTAAAAATGGCACCCATGAGCAGAAACTGAAGTACCTGCCGAAACTGTGTTCCGGTGAACACGTTGGCGCCCTGGCAATGTCCGAACCAAACGCCGGCTCCGACGTCGTGAGCATGAAACTGCGCACCGAAAAGAAAGGCGACAAATACGTATTGAACGGCAACAAAATGTGGATCACCAACGGCCCTGACGCCCACACCTACGTGATCTACGCCAAAACCGATATGGAAGCACACAGCCGTGGCATCACAGCCTTTATTGTAGAGCGTGATTTCCCAGGCTTCTCCCGCCACCAAAAGTTGGACAAACTGGGCATGCGCGGTTCCAACACCTGTGAATTGGTATTTGAGGATTGTGAAGTACCCGAAGAAAACATTTTGGGTCAGCTCAACAAGGGCGCCGCTGTGCTGATGAGCGGCCTCGACTACGAGCGCACCGTATTGTCCGGTGGACCGATCGGTATCATGCAGGCCTGTATGGACATTGTTGTGCCTTACATTCACGATCGCAAACAGTTCGGCCAGTCCATCGGTGAATTCCAATTGATGCAGGGTAAAGTTGCCGATATGTACGCCGACTTGAACGCCAGCCGCGCCTACTTGTACGCCGTTGCCAAAGCTTGCGACCGTGGTGAAGAATCCCGTAAAGATGCTGCTGCTGTCATCCTCTACACTGCTGAAAAAGCCACCCAAATGGCACTGCAAGCAATCCAAACGTTGGGCGGAAACGGCTACATCAATGAATTCCCAACAGGCCGCTTGCTGCGCGATGCCAAGCTGTACGAAATCGGTGCGGGCACTTCTGAAGTTCGCCGTATGCTGATCGGCCGCGAACTGTTTAACGAAACCAAGTAACAGCATTATATGTGGGTATGAATTCGTTCATTTTTTTGTACCACACATTAGGGATGCTACAGGCTGGGATCTTTAAAAACCCTCACTGCAGGGAAGCAGTGGGGGAGCTACAGGGATGTATTTACGCGTTTTTTAAAGATCCCAGCCTGTAGCATACCGAACCAGATTCATATACAGATCTAAAAACACAAAAGAAAAAGCGCTGAAATAAAGGAAAGCCAATGAGCTATCAATCCTCACTCGCCGCAAACAGCTTTCAAGAAAAAACCGTATTAGTGACCGGCGGTGGCTCCGGAATCGGACGCTGCATTGCACATGAACTTGCAGCCCTTGGCGCCAAAGTATTGCTGCTCGGTCGCAGCGAAGACAAACTGAAAAACGTTCAACAAGAAATTCAGGAAGATGGCGGCCAAGCGGATTGGGGCAGCGTCGACATCCGTGACGAAGCAGGCGTCAGCGAACTGATTCAACAATTCGTCAAAGAACACGGCCCCATTCACGGCCTCGTTAACAACGCCGGCGGCCAATTCCCCGCCGAACTAAAAGACATCAGCGCCAACGGCTTCCTGGCCGTCGTGCGCAACAACCTCGTCGGCGGATTTATCGTTGCCCGGGAAGTGTTCAAACACAGCATGCAAGAACACGGCGGCAGCGTCGTCAATATCACCGCCGACTACTTTGGCGGCATGCCACTGATGGGCCACAGCGGCGCAGCTCGCGCCGGCATGGAAAACCTCAGCCAAACCCAAGCCATCGAATGGGCCGCCAGTGGCGTACGCGTAAACAGCGTTGCCCCAGGGTACATTGCCTCATCCGGCATGGACAGCTACGAAGACCCGGACATGATTGCCCGAATTCCCAAATTCGGAAAATCCGTACCCAGTGGACGAATGGGCACCGAATCAGAAGTCAGTGCTGCCGTTTGCTTTTTGCTGAGCGACGGAGCCGCCTACATCAACGGCGCAACCATTCCCGTCGACGGCGGCAGCTCACTGTGTTTGAGTTCACCACTGTATGACTTACAAGTCGCCGAAAAGAACAACCCCGCTTTCGAGGGCTTTCACCGAGGTGAGACCCCAGAAATTTTGAAACAATAAACCAACAGGAACGCGAGAATTCGCTATGGCTAAAATTCAATCCAAGCTAAATGCACGCGCGGCTGATTTTCTAGAAAACGCCGAGCATATGCAGCAACAAGTTGATGACTTGCACAGCAAACTGGACACCATCAAACAAGGTGGTGGAGAGCGCTCTCAGCAACGTCATGTGAATCGAGGCAAACTGCTGCCCCGTGATCGCGTTAAAAACCTGCTCGACCCGGGCTCACCCTTTCTGGAACTGTCCCAACTGGCCGGCCACGAAGTGTATGAGGACAACGTACCCGCCGCAGGCATTATTACCGGCATCGGACGCGTCAGCGGCCAAGAGTGCATGATCATCGCCAACGACGCGACCGTAAAAGGCGGCAGCTATTATCCCCTGACCGTAAAAAAACATCTGCGCGCGCAAACTATCGCCGAGCAAAACCACCTGCCCTGTATTTCCCTGGTGGATTCCGGCGGTGCCAACCTGCCACGCCAGGACGACGTATTCCCTGATCGCGAACACTTTGGCCGCATCTTCTTTAATCAGGCCAATATGTCCTCGAAAAATATTCCGCAAATTGCAGCGGTTATGGGTTCCTGTACCGCAGGCGGTGCGTATGTACCTGCGATGGCCGATGAATCCATTATCGTAAAAGAACAAGGCACCATCTTCCTGGGCGGCCCGCCACTGGTAAAAGCGGCAACAGGTGAAATTGTCAGTGCCGAAGATCTGGGCGGCGCCGACGTGCATTGTCGCACTTCCGGTGTTGCGGATCATTACGCCCAAAACGATCATCACGCCTTGCAACTGGCTCGACAGGCCGTCGCACGACTGAATCGAAAAAAACCATTAAACATGGACATTCAGGATAGCGTAGAACCCGCCTACGACAGTAAGGAAATTTACGGCGTGATTCCAAAAGATTCGCGCAAACCTTACGATGTACGCGAAGTGATTGCGCGTATTGTTGACGGTTCTGAATTCGATGAGTTTAAAGCCCTCTACGGCACAACTCTGGTGTGTGGTTTTGCACGTATCTTTGGTTACCCGGTTGGCATTGTCGCCAACAACGGCATCCTGTTCGGTGAATCAGCACAAAAAGGCGCACACTTTGTTGAGCTTTGCGCCCAGCGTAAAATTCCGCTGGTCTTCCTGCAAAACATTACCGGCTTTATGGTCGGACAACAGTATGAAGCCGGCGGCATCGCCAAGCACGGCGCAAAAATGGTGACCGCCGTTGCCTGTGCGCAAGTGCCTAAATTTACCGTATTGATTGGTGGTTCCTTCGGCGCGGGTAACTACGGCATGTGTGGTCGAGCCTATGATCCACGCTTCTTGTTTATGTGGCCCAATGCCCGTATTTCCGTTATGGGTGGCGAGCAGGCCGCTGGTGTATTAGCGACTGTAAAACGCGATCAGTATGAAGCCAAAGGCGAAAACTGGAGCAACGAAGAAGAAGCCGAATTTAAACAACCCATCATCGACAGCTACGAGCATCAGGGCCATCCGTATTACGCTTCTGCACGCTTGTGGGATGACGGTGTGATTGATCCTGCAGATACGCGTATGGTTCTGGGTCTCAGCATTTCCGCCAGCTTGAATCGTGAAATTGACGATAGCAAGTTCGGCATCTTCCGCATGTAAGGGGTAATCATGAGCAACAACGTTGAAAAAACCCTGAAGATCAGTACCGATGAGCGCGGTGTTCGCACCATCAGTCTCGGTCGCCCGGATATTCACAATGCCTTTGACGACAGTGTCATCGCCGAACTGAGTGACGCTTTTGCCGACGCCGATCAAGACACTCGCGTGCGAATCGTCGTGCTTGCCGCCGAAGGGAAAAGCTTTTCAGCTGGCGCCAATCTCGGCTGGATGAAACGCATGGCCAGCTACAGCTATGAAGAAAATTTGAGTGATGCCAATGCGCTCGCCGAAATGCTGCGCCGCCTGAACTTTATGAGCAAACCGACGATTGCCCGTGTACAGGGCGCTGCCTTTGGCGGCGCTGTTGGCCTGGTTGCTTGCTGCGACATGGCCGTCGCCAGCGAACGCGCCAGTTTTTGTTTGAGTGAAGTGAAAATTGGTTTGATTCCAGCAACCATCAGCCCCTACGTTATCGCCGCCATGGGACAACGCGCTTCGCGCCGTTATTTTTTAACGGCCGAACGTTTTAAAGCCCAGGAAGCCAAATCCTTGGGACTGGTCAGTGATGTTGTTGCCGAAGAGCAACTGGATGAATCCCTGGAAGCTTTGGTCAGCGCCTTACTGGGCAATAGCCCACAAGCCGTTGCCCAGGCGAAAAAGCTCGTCGCCGATGTGGCCGAGCGAGAAATTACAAGTGAATTGATTGCCGATACCAGTGAACGTATTGCTGCCATTCGTGTATCAGAAGAAGGCCAGGAAGGATTAACGGCCTTCCTGGAAAAACGCCAAGCCAATTGGATCCAATAAGCGGGAAGATGATTATGTTTAACAAAATTTTAATTGCTAACCGCGGTGAGATTGCCTGCCGGGTCATTAAAACAGCACAGCAAATGGGCGTGCGCACCGTTGCCGTCTATTCTGATGCCGATGCACACTCCCTGCATGTGGCCATGGCCGATGAAGCGATTCATATCGGCGCAGCGCCATCACGGGAATCCTATTTGCTGGGTGATAAAGTCATTGAAGCCGCGCTGAAAACCGGTGCTCAGGCGATTCACCCCGGCTATGGTTTCCTGTCAGAAAACGCCGACTTCTGTCGCAAATGCGCCGACAATAATATTGTATTTATTGGGCCGCCAATTGGCGCCATTGAAGCCATGGGTTCAAAATCGGCCGCGAAGCAGATTATGGAAAAGGCCGGCGTACCTCTGGTGCCGGGCTACCACGGTGAAGATCAGAGCCGAGACATCATCAAAAAAGCCGCCGATGATATGGGCTATCCCGTATTGCTGAAAGCCGCCGCAGGCGGTGGTGGTAAAGGCATGCGCCAGGTATGGAGCGAAGACGAATTTGATGAAGGCCTGGAAGCCGCCAAGCGTGAGTCTATGAACGCCTTTGGTGACGACCACATGTTGGTGGAAAAATACCTAACTCAACCACGTCATGTTGAAATTCAAGTGTTTTGCGACACCTTCGGCAAAGGTGTGTATCTGTTCGAGCGTGACTGTTCCGTTCAACGTCGCCACCAGAAAGTGATTGAAGAAGCCCCGGCTCCAGGCATGACCGAAGAACTGCGCCAGAAAATGGGCGAAGCGGCATTAAAAGCTGCACAGGCGATCAGCTATGAAGGCGCCGGTACCGTAGAATTCCTGTTGGATACCGACGGCTCTTTCTACTTCATGGAAATGAACACTCGCCTTCAGGTAGAGCATCCGGTCACCGAATACATCACCGGACAAGATTTGGTTGAATGGCAACTGCGTGTCGCCTCTGGTGAGCCACTGCCCTTAAGTCAGGATCAACTCAGCATCAATGGCCACGCGTTCGAAGCGCGGGTTTATGCCGAAGATCCAGACAATGAATTTCTGCCCGCTACCGGTGTGCTGGAATTTTTGCAGGCTCCGGAAGAAAGTGAAAATGTGCGCGTAGATACCGGTGTTCGTCAGGGCGACGAAGTCAGCGTGTATTACGACCCGATGATTGCCAAGCTGATTGTCTGGGACGAAAACCGGGACAAAGCTCTGGCTCGCATGAGCAAGGCACTGAAGGAATATCGCATCAGTGGCTTAACCACCAATCTGGATTTTTTGTATAACCTTGCCAATGCTCCAGCGTTCAAGGAAGCGGACCTGGATACTGGTTTCATCGAAAAGCATCACGGTGATATTTTCCACGACGATGAAAATGCCCTGACTAACGAGCTGCCACTGGCCGCACTGTTTGTTCTATTGCAACAGGCAGAAGAAGCCGATGCCCGAGCCACAGCTTGTGGCGATCGCACTTCACCCTGGCACAGCAGCAGCAACTGGCGCTTGAACGAGCCTCACATTCAAACCGTTAATCTGCTACACCATGAGCAGGAATGTGCCGTGGATGTAGAGGTGCAACAGCGTCATGGTCAGACCACCTATCTTATCGATATGGGAGGCGATGTGATCAGTGCTCAAGGTCGCCTGGAAGGCAATCACCTGCGTGCCGATTTGAATGGTCACCGCCTGAGCGCCACCGTTGCAGCCCACGATGGTGGTTTCAGTCTTTACACCAGCAAAGGTGCGGTCAGTTTTAAAGTGGCCAAGCCCGATACCGGTGAAGATCTGGATACTGCCGGCGAAGGTGGCTTAACGGCACCAATGAACGGTACCATGGTTACTCACTTAGTGGCCGTAGGCGACAACGTGAAGAAAGATGATGCCCTGCTGGTTATGGAAGCCATGAAGATGGAACACACTATTCGTGCACCTGCCGATGGCGTCGTAAACAGCTTCTTCTTTCAACCTGGTGAGTTGGTAGATGGCGGTGCTCTTCTGCTGGATTTCGCCGCCGAAGAATAATTCACCGCTGCCCGACCTTATCGCGAAGAAACCACAGCGCGTTAAGGTCGGCTAAACAATCGTGATGTGAGATGTAAATTATGAGCATGCCCAAAAAAGTGCGCATTGTGGAAGTTGGTCCAAGGGATGGCTTGCAAAATGAAGCCACCCCCATCAGCGCTGACACCAAAATTGAATTGATTCATAAATTATCCGAAGCAGGTCATTGTTATATTGAATCTGGCAGCTTTGTAAACCCGAAATGGGTACCGCAAATGGCTGGCAGCGAAGCGGTATTTGAAGGCATTCAGAAAAAAACCGGTGTTGAATACGCCGCACTGACGCCCAATATGAAAGGCTATGAGCGCGCACTGGCTTCAGGCGCTGACGAAGTTGCCATCTTTGCTGCCGCCAGTGAAGCTTTCAGCCAGAAAAATACCAACTGCAGTATTGCTGAAAGCATGGAGCGCTTTGCGCCGATCATAGAAGCCGCGAAAAGAGACGGCTTAAAAGTACGCGGTTATGTCAGTTGCGTGGTCGGTTGCCCTTACGAAGGCGACATCGATCCGGAAAAAGTGGCAGAGATTGCAGAGAAACTGATTGAAGCCGGCTGTTATGAAGTTTCGCTGGGCGACACCATTGGTGTCGGTACACCCGCCAGCGTGAAAACCATGCTGAACGCTGTACTGAAGAAAATCCCGGCTGAAAAATTGGCAGTGCACCTGCACGATACCTATGGTCAGGCTTTGGCCAACATCTATGCCTCGCTGGAACTGGGCATTGCTGTTGTCGACAGCTCAGTAGCCGGACTTGGTGGCTGCCCTTACGCTAAAGGTGCAAGTGGAAATGTTGCTTCGGAAGACGTGGTGTACATGCTGAATGGCCTGGGCATCGACACTGGTGTCAATCTCGACAAACTCATTCAGGCCGGAGATTTTATCTGTAAAGCCATTGATCGTGATAATGGCTCCAAAACCGCCAAAGCACTTTTAGCCAAATGTGAAGGCTAGCGCCATATGGCGTATGACATATTTCATACGCCTTTTTCGTTTATATCTGATCTCTTTCCTGTCGTTTGGCCGCTATTTCCCATCTCTTTTTTACTGTTATTCCCCCCCTGGGGAGCGATACGGCGCGCTCTTAGGCCCTGAATCGTTTTAGCATATTAATCAGTCACTTAGCTGGTGGTTTTTTAACCTACACTGCCTACCCTGATCTCTCAATTAACCCCACTTGGGCAACATTTCGCGTCATTCACGAATTCGGGAAACGATGTCTATTGCGCTTAAGCTAAACTTCATACTTTGTTGTCATAATGTAAACATATTGTTCTAGATAGATTGCCCTATGAAACGTGCCTTTCAGTCCTTTTTGATTGTTCTTCTTTGTCTCATCCTGCTGATCGCGGGAATCCTGGCCTCGGTGGAGCTGTGGCTGCCTGCTGCCGTGCGTAAGTTCAGCCCTGACTATATGTCTGGCGCCCAATTGGACATCACCGAGCTGGCGATCAAATGGCGCAAAGCCGACCTCAACCTGAGGGGTGTTCAACTCAAAAAAGACGGAAAAACCCAGGCAAGCATTGCCGGGCTTGCTGTGGACCTGCGCAGCCAGGGTTTGCTGAGCGGGCTTCTGGATCAAACACTGATTGTGGATGGGATTCGTATCGACAATGCCAAATTGACCGTGGAGGAAAATCAGGGGCAATGGGGATTGCGGGGCTTGTCTCTGGCGAACGCAAATAACACCGAACAGAAGGATTCACCCTCGACAGATTCAGAAGCAAAAACCGAGTCGAAACCCTGGCAAGTCATTATCAACGATGCCCGGCTTGAAGACATCGCGGTGTCCGTTCGCTCTGAGCAACTGGATAGCGACATCACGATCAAATCACTGACGCTGGATCATTTCGACAGCCTGGGGGATACACTGAAAAGCGAGATCACACTTGCCTTGAATATCGATAAAACCGCCGCAGCGATTAACCCTAAGCACAAAATTGTCCTGGCAGGCGGTAGTAACATCGATCTTAAACTCGCTGCCACAGGCCCTTTAACAACTCCGGACCTGAAAGGCCAGCTTCAACTGGAAAACATTGCCGCCTCTCTCCTGCAAACCGAAGATAACAGCGAGCAGGCTTTATTGTCTTTAGGAAAAATTAAACTGGACAACTTTAACAGCGCCTTTCTCAATAAGGCCAATAGTCAGGCACAAGGCTTGTTCATTGAAGATCTCGCTCTGCTTCCAGAACACGATCAAGGTCAGAAACTGCAAACGCTCAGTATCGCCAATATAGAGCACCATCCCGATGGGGATAATGCGTCGCTTAGTCTTCAGGGCATTCACATCAACGGCCTGCACAGCCAACTGACATTTTTAAAGGATTACAAGTTGGGTGTACAAGAGGAGCTGAACCGCTTGTTGGCATCCATTGTTCCTGCAGAAAACGCTCCAACACCCACACAAAATGAGAGCAACAAAGGCACAGTAAAAGCCGAGGAAAAAAATGGTGGGAGCAATGATGAAAATAAAAATGCACTGACCATCACACTGGAAGATATTCAATTGCTAAACAGTGGCATTCACATTCGTGACGATAATTACCAACCGGCGGTTGCCATACCCATTGCCATTGAGCGCTTTGCAGTTGACCAGTTTAACAGCGGCGACAAGGACAGTTTGAGCCGTTGGGTATTGTCTGCGAACGTTGACAAACAAGGCTTGGTGAACAGTGAAGGCGCAATTAAACCCCTCGCCGAGAATATGGCACTGCAAGCCAAGCTTAAGCTGGAACACATCAAACTGGTAACTTTTTCACCCTATATAGAAAAACAAACTGGCTATTTTATTCACACCGGGCAACTGTCTCTGGACAGTCAGGGCCAACTGGACGGCAAGGAGCTGCAGAGTAAAAATCAGATCGATTTGCGCAGCATTGAACTGGAAAGAGTCTCGGCTGATAAAGCCGATCAGGTGGATCAGAGCATCAGCATGCCCCTGGATTCCGCACTCGGTTTATTGCGCGACGATAATGGCGATGTGCGTTTGGAACTGCCCGTCGATGGCAATATCGACAGCCCGGAATTTGGCAGCGGCGACATTCTCAAACAAGTCAGCAGTCGCGCTTTACGCGAGGCCAGCGTGGCCTATTTAAAATACGCCTTCCAACCTTATGGAACACTTATCAGTGTAGGCAGTTGGCTGAGCGATCAGGCTCAGAAAATTCGTCTGGACTCACTGGCTTTTGATAATGGCCAGACAGAATTAAGTGAACAGCAAAAAGAATATTTGCAAAAACTCGGTGAGCTATTGCAGAAGAAAGAACAACTGCGCGTACGCGCCTGCCCGGTGATCAGTGCCAGTGAAGAACGCTGGATCGAGGCACAAAAAACGCTTCAAGCCCAAGCCCAAGCCCAAAATAGCGAAGCTGGAAATTCCGAACAAGCCCCAAGCCCAGACCTTGCCGATATCAAAGACGCCAATCAACTGGCCGAAGCGCGCACGGAATCGCTCAGACGTTTTATGAAGGCCCGGTTTGATATTGGCCCGGAGCGGTTACTGACCTGTAAAACCCAAACCGATGAAAAAAGTACGGAAAGTTATATTCATCTGGAAATCTAAGGCTTACTGATCGACATCAATTCTGGTAACAGGCAATTGCTTTACCCTCATAGTCAACATTTGAGTTGAATATGAGGCCGGGCTCTTGAGCCACAGCACATTAGTGATTTTGCACTTACTGGGTGCCGCCGTATGGACCGGCGGCCATATTGTTTTGTGTCTAGCCGTTTTGCCCAAAGTCTTAAAAGAGCGTTCCCCGGAAAGACTGTTGGATTTTGAATCTTCCTACGAAAAGATCGGTATGCCCGCCCTTCTGACCCAAGTTGTTACCGGGTTCATGCTCGCCTATCACTGGCTTCCTGATCCCTCACTCTGGTTCCAAAGTGGCAACCCGATAGCCCAAGGTATCCAATACAAACTGGCATTTCTTGGTCTGACCATGGCTTTGGCGCTGGATGCCCGCTTTCGGGTGATTCCCAAACTCTCACAACACAACCTCTGGGATATGGCCTGGCACATCATCGCGGTTACGGTCTTGTCTGTGGGCTTCCTGATCGCTGGAGCCGCCTTTCGGCTGGGCCTCTGGTTGTAGAACTTCCGCTTTCGCTTGCCAACCCTTCGCTCCGCTCTCGCATCGCCTGGTTAGCCTTGCTCAAGGATTCCTTGACTTCAAGGTGTGAACCATGATTCACTTCATGTGAATTATTACAAGATAAAGCAACAAATGGTATATCGAGTAACAGAGAAAACCCTCGCTCGAAAGGCGGACAATAAAGCCAAAATACTCGCTGCTGCGCGCAAGATCGTCGCCGAAAGCGGCTTTAGTGGGCTGACCATTGCAGCCACGGCAAAACAGGCCGGATTGGCCACAGGCTCTATGTATCGCTATTTCCCCAACAAGGTCGAACTGTGCACCGCACTGTTTCGTCAGCTCAGCGGTCGAGAAGTGGATGAAATGCACAGCATTGCCCAAATGGAGCTGAACCCTGCCGTGGCTATGGCGCGGTGCTGTTTTAACTTCACCCAGCGAGCGTTCCGAGCCCCGACTCAGTCCTATGCCTTAATCGCTGAACCCCTGGACCCGGCTCTGGAAGCTGAACGCCTGATCTACCGTCGAGCCTACGCCGAGGTGTATCAACAGATTATTGAACAAGGTATCGGCTCCGCAGACTTCAGCAGCCAAGACAGCCACATTGCCAGCCTTGCGGTGGTCGGCATGTTGGCCGAACCTTTATTGGAACCCCTGCATCGATTTTACAGCGGTAACGAAGCGCCTTATGACAGTCGCCAACTGGCGCTCGATATCAGTCGCCTGTGTCTGAATGCTTTAGGCGCACACGAGTTGGCAACACAACAAGATTTAGATGTTCTTATTCACGAACAGCATTAATGGAGGCAACTATGAACCAGTACCCAATGGCTGAGAGCATTAAAGCCAATACCCATGACGTTGAAAATATGCCGGTGGTTTTAGAAAACTATAATGTTTTCAATAACGATCCAGGCCTGAAAGAAGGTGTGATTCGCGAAGGCGGTGACTGGGCCCTTGAGCGCCTGCAAACCTTCGGCGAGATCTGTGGCAGTAAAGAAGCGATTCTCGCCGGCACCCAGGCCAATCAAAATAAACCGGTACTGCAAACCCATGATCGCTATGGTCGACGCGTAGACGAAGTGGAATTCCACCCCGCCTATCACCAGCTGATGTCGTCTTCTCTGGCCAATGGAATTGGCGGTCTGCCCTGGGCAGAACCCAAAGCCGGTGCCCATGTTGCTCGCGCGGCGAGCTTCTATATGCAGAGCCAGGTAGAAGCCGGGCATCTTTGTCCCGTTTGCATGACCTACGCCAGTGTTCCGACACTCAAAAAACAGGCGAATATTGCGGAACATTGGCTACCCAAAGTCATGTCGTCGGACTATGACCCGCGTAATGTTTCCTATCAGGATAAGCAAAGCCTGACCATCGGCATGGCGATGACCGAAAAACAAGGTGGCTCCGATGTTCGTCGTAACTCGACTCGTGCCTACCCTATTGGTCAGCGCGGTCCGGGCATGGAATACGAACTGGTTGGTCACAAGTTTTTTGTGTCAGCACCGATGTGTGATGCCTTTTTAGTGCTGGCCCAGGCAGAGGGTGGTATTTCCTGTTTTCTGGTACCTCGCTGGCGTCCGGACGGCAGTAAAAACCCTCTCCAAGTGATTCGCCTCAAGGACAAAATGGGTAATGTCTCAAACGCTTCCAGTGAAACTGAACTGCGCGGTGCCTTTGGTTGGCTGATCGGAGAAGAAGGCCGTGGCATTGCCAATATTTTGGAAATGGTAGCCTGCACTCGCTTTGATTGCGTCAGCGGCAGTGCCGGACAAATGCGCGCTCATATGTATCAGATTGTGCATCACACCAGTCAGCGTGAGGCCTTTGGTAATCGCCTGGATAAACAACCCCTGATGCAAAACGTTCTGGCCGATCTCGCGCTGGAATCAGAAGCCGCAACCGCGATGGCGATGCGCCTGGGTCGCGGAATGGACGAATCCGGCATGAACGAAGAAGCCGATTTATTCACTCGTATCTCAACGGCTGTTTGTAAATACTGGATTTGCAAACGCACACCTGGCCACGCCTATGAAGCCATGGAAACCATTGGCGGCTCGGCCGTGATGGAAAACAGCATAATGCCTCGCTTCTATCGTGAAGCTCCGATTAATTCAATCTGGGAAGGCAGCGGCAACGTTCAATGCCTCGACGTATTGCGAGCCATGAGCCGCGAGCCCGGTTCACTGGAAGCCTTTATGGGCGAGTTGGAAAAATCCCGTGGTAACGATAAACGCTTCGATACCCATTTAAATAAACTGGCCAAAGAATTCGGTAATCTTGACGACATCGAATACCGTGCTCGCCACGTTGTTGAACAAATGGCTCTGGGCCTGCAAGGCAGTTTGTTAATTCAAACCGGCAACAGTAACATCGCTGACGCTTTCTGTGCAGGACGCCTGGAAGGCAATTCAGGAAACACCTACGGTATGCTACCCAAAGGTATTGATGTAGAAAGTCTGATTGATCGCTGTCGAATTGCCAGCTGATTACTCAGAAAGAAAAAGGGCGCCGAGGCGCCCTTTTTATCATCTCAATACTTATGAAGAGCCAATATGTTGATTTAAAAAACCAATCAACTCTTTATAGAGTTTGACTCGATCTTTGTTATCCCAAACACCATGACCTGACCGACCAAAAACAATCCATTTAGGTTTGTTGCCAGCTCTCTCCAAGGCAGACTTCATTGCTTCGCCTTGCTCGATTGGAGCTCGTCGATCTTCTTCCCCATGAATCAGTAAAACATTGGCTTTGATTTTTTCAGCATTATTCACTGGAGACTGCGCAGCCATTGCGGCTTTGTCGCTGCCCAAAACCTTTTTCAAGAACCCTGGACCAATACGCATTTCAGGAATATCCCCTGACTCAAACATCATATTCAAATCATAGACGCCAACATAACCCACAGCACATTGATATAAATCGGGAGCTTTCACAGCCGCCATTAATGAAGAAAAGCCTCCGTAACTTGCGCCGTAAATGCAAACCTTGTCAGCATCAGCGTAACCTTCCTTTACCATGGCATTGGTTGCATCAATAACATCTTCAACCATTGATTTGCCCCAATTCCGATAGCCTGCGGTTTCAAATTTTGAACCTCGGCCACCACTGCCACGAAAATCGATTTGCAAAACGTTAAAACCGCTATAGGCCAACAGCTGAGCTTCACTATCGTATTCCCAGTACTCGCGGACGCCATGGGGGCCACCATGAGGCAATACCACCAGAGGAGCCTTTATTTCGTTACTGTTTGCGACAGTAAGATAACCATTAAGCATTAAGCCATCGCGCGCTTCCACTTCAACAGTTTTTACAGGTCGCATGGTATTCGGATCAATCCAAGACCTGGCCGCCATCAGAAAATCGGCTTTCTTGGTTTGGGTATCAAAGAGGTAGTATTCCCCAGGATTCACATCGCTATCGACAAAAGCGACGATGTAGCGGCCATCGAATGAGTGATCAGCAAAACTGACACGCTGTCCTTTAAACGCCCTCGCCAACATTTTGTGGAAACTGGCATAAGGTTTTTCTAAATACTGATACTTGGGGAGGTCTGGTTCATGAATAGCCGCTATAGGAGAATTGCTTACCGGATCGACCATCCAATCACTTACATCGCCCCACTCGGTTTCAAAAAGCTGAACGATTTCCCCAGCATCCGGACTCCAGCTGTACAACGTCCTAAACCCATTTTGGGCATCACGGGCTCGAACAAAGACCTCTTTGCCATCTTCACTGACCCCCACTACTCTGGGATCCGCATAGGCCGATGGCAAGCTTGCCTGCCTCCAGTCCTCACCCTTCTTCTGGCGATAAAACACTTCCAGCTGGGTATTCTTTCTCTCATTGGTATAAACATTCAATTCCCCAAGACGAGACGCTACTGGATCGGCTCCCGGCGTCGGCAGGGTTTCTACTTTATATCTCTTGCCCGAATAGACATTCAACTTCGATATAGAAGGCGCAATATTGCGCAGATCGTGCAGGTAGTTGCCGATACGACTGAGAGGGTGTTCTACAATCAAGATGTTTTTTGGGTCATCCATCAGCGGGCTGATAAATTCAACAGCTGCTTTGATCTCCTGCTTCTGATTTAAACGCGTACCGGTCTTCCCTTTATCAACTCCGTGTCCATAAATGAGTTTTCTGCGGGTGTTATCCTTATTAATCGCCCACATGCCAAAGCTGACAGGCACATCCAAACTGCTGACTTTTTTGGCAAACTGGTACACAACCCGCTCATTGTTCGCCCAGTAGTAGTTATAAACAATGTCCCCATTGCTCGCCTTAATAGCCCCGGAAGGCTTACCTGTTGCTATATCAACAAACATCAACAACATATCATCACCCTGACGCACGCGAGCCGCCAGGCTGGAACCATCTGGAGAAATTTTCACATCCAGATAGTCACCCTTTTTGACGAAGTGGGCAATTTCACTGTCTGTGACAGTCTTGGCGATAAGGCTGTTTGAACCCAAAGTGCATAATGCGAAAATGAGTAGTGATACGAGAATACGCAATGCGTAAGAAGGCATGAAGATCTCCCTATTTAAAAACACCTATCCTGATTAGGATGCTAAGACTAGCAATAGAACGAGTGTTTGAAAACAGGGAGCCCCGAATCTCCGAAGGAACACCGTACTTAAGTACGACTATCGACAACAAATTGCGACAAAATACCGTTTCTCAAAAACTAGGCTCGGGCAACAAACCCAGGCTTAGTTTTTGGGGCCGTTTAAGAGCCCAATTTCTGTGCCTCAGCAAAACTGACTTTCTTCACGGTTTTACGCTTACCGGAATAGACATCCAGACGGCTTACCGTTACCGGACGCTCTTTCGCGATTTGATAGTTGTTCATGCCTTCTCGCTTCAGTGGATATTCGGCCACCAGAATCATTTTCTTTTCAGAAGGTAAAGTATCAACAATTCTGAGTTGAGCTTTGATTTCCTTGCGTTTGTTGATACGAGTATCGCGCTTGAAACGCTCCAGACCATGACCGAAAATTTGCTTGCGATTACTGCCGTCTTTATCCATGGCGTACACCATAACCAAACCATTAACCGCATCTGCTTTGTCAGACTGCAGCTTAATCTGATAGACAACGCGATTGTTGTCTACCCAACGATACCAATCGATAATCGCGTCTCTTGGCTTGGCAAACTCGGTAATTGCCTTTTTGGCTTTTGCGTCGACAATCAAAATACGACCTGCATTATTATCAGCCGTCATTCGAGCAATGAAATGAGATTGATCCGGTGACTGTTGAATATCCGCCAGCCCATTATTGGCCGAAGCCTGTGACAATGGTAGCAGTAACGCGGCAGCGAGTGTGAACAATAAACGTTTCATGGGGCCCTTCCTCCAAGTGCTGTCAGCACAATCATTATTAGGTATCTTTGTCTTAGACGATGCTTGGAAAAATAATGACACAGAGAATTAGGAAAAAAACCGAAAATCGTTCTGAATCCGTCGAAATGAAATCTGACTGCGGTGAATTACCAAAAGGATAAAATGCCTGATTCAAGTAAAAGCTGTAGATAGAAAGCCAAAAACGGGGCCTAAGCCCCGTTTTTCAAAGCTTTGATCACACTATGTTCGCTGGCGTACCGCTTCAAACAAACAAACGCCAGTGGCCACGGAAACGTTCAGGCTGCTCACTTCACCAGCCATAGGAATATTGATAAGAGAGTCGCAGCATTCTCGGGTCAAGCGACGCATCCCCTTGCCTTCAGCACCCATAACGAGCGCCATTGGGCCTTTCAAATCACTCTGGTAGACTCCGGCATCAGCCTCACCGGCAGTGCCGATGATCCAAACACCTTTTTCCTGCAATGCCTTTAGAGTACGAGCCAGATTGGTCACACTGATATACGGAAGAACTTCAGCAGCACCACAAGCGACTTTCCGTGCGGTATCGTTCAAACTGGCCGAGTTGTCTTTTGGCGCAATCACCGCCTGTACACCCGCCGCCTCAGCGGTACGCAAACAAGCACCCAGGTTATGGGGATCGGTCACGCCATCCAACACCAGCAAAAATGCTGGCACATCCAGATCATCAATAAGCTCGTACAGGTATTTCTCATCGTGCAGTTTGCCAGGGCTGGCAAAAGCAATGACCCCCTGATGATTACCATCAACCTTTTCATCCAATTGCTTACGCCCAACGGAGGTGACGGGCACAGACATTTTTTGTGCCGCTGCCAGCACTTTTTGCAGGCGTTGATCATTGCGGTTCTTCAACACCCAGAGTTCCTTGACTCGCTGGGGGCTGGACTTCAATAGAGCCTGCACAGCATGCAGGCCAAAAATCGTTTCTAACTTGGCCATTCAACTACTCAACAATCGATTACTTGCGCTTCTTCGCGCCCGTTGTTTTCTTTACTTTCTTTTGGTGTTTTTTGGAAGCACCAGCGGTTTTAGCTTTGCGAACTTTATTCCCTTTGCTGGGTTTCTTTTTCCCGGTCGAACTGCTTTTCTCTTGCGTGGATTTGGTTTTCCCCGCCGCCTTTGACGCTGACTTTCTTGTTGATTTCCGGCCCTTTTTATCCGACTCCGAATCGTCATCGACCATCGAACGCAGTTTTTTCATGTTCGACCGGGCATCAATCTTTGGGGCGGATTTTCCGGTTTTGCGCTTTTTTTTGGAACTCTGCAAGCGTTCAACCAATTCCAGATCAACCTTGCGCTCATCCAGATCCACCCGCACCACTTGCACTCTCAATTCATCGCCCAGGCGGAAAACCTGGCGACTCTTCTCACCTATCAATCGATGCTGTGAGGCCTCATAGTGATAGTAGTCATGGGGCAGTGCGCTGATGTGAACCAGGCCTTCAACATAAATATCTTTCAGCTCAACAAAGATACCAAAGCCGGTAACTGCATTAATAATACCTTCAAAGGTTTCACCCACCCGGTCTTGCAGATATTCGCATTTTAACCAGCTCACAACATCACGACTGGCTTCATCAGCCCGACGTTCAAAGCTGGAGCAGGTTTCGCCCATGCTCAACATGGAGGCCATATCGTAAGGATAAATCGCGGCTTTGGATAACGGTTTTGCACCCTTAACCTTTTGAACCGGCGGCTTGTTGAACAATGCCAGTAGTTGCTGACCAAGCCCCCCACGACCGCGAATGACCGAGCGAATTGCTCGATGCACCAACAAATCAGGGTAACGACGGATGGGTGAGGTGAAGTGGGTATAAGCCTTATAACAAAGCCCAAAATGGCCTTGATTGTCAGGGCTGTAGACCGCCTGTTTCATGCTGCGCAGCATCACGGTTTGGATCAACCCTGCATCCGGGCGATCGGCAATACTCTGCAGTAAACGCTGATAATCTTCCGGCTTCGGCTGACTGCGGCCACCCAGGCTTAGGCCCATCTCGGCCAGGAAATCCCGTAAATTTTCCAGCTTTTCATCACCGGGGCCTTCGTGCACACGATACAGAGCAGGCAGTTCCAGTTTTTCCAAAAAGCGTGCCGCACACACGTTGGCACAGAGCATGCATTCTTCAATTAACTTGTGCGCGTCGTTACGCTCCACCGGAACAATCTGTTCAATTTTTCGATCTTCATCAAACAGGATTCGTGTTTCGGTGGTTTCAAAATCAATCGCGCCACGCTCATTTCGATTTTGCCTGAGCACTTTATACAGATCGTGCAGCGCATCAATGTAGGGCAGTATATTCGCTCGGGCCTTGCGTGGGCCGCTCTGCTTGTTGCCCCGTTCTGCCAGAATTTTTCCGACCTCGGTATAAGTCAGTCGGGCGTGGGAATGAATCAAGCCTTCATAAAACTGATAGCCGCTGACACGCCCGTTTGCACTGATGGTCATTTCACACACCATCGCCAGGCGATCAACATTCGGGTTCAGGGAACACAGACCATTGGAAATCGCCTCGGGTAACATAGGCACAACATGATCAGGGAAATAAACCGAGGTGCCGCGCACCTGAGCTTCCCGATCCAGAGCCGATCCCAAGGTCACATAATGGGACACGTCCGCAATGGCCACGTACAAATGCCAGCCCTTGGTTTTTTTATTGGGGACACACAAAACCGCATCGTCAAAATCGCGAGCGTCTTCGCCATCGATGGTGACAAAGGGCTGATCCCGTAAATCAACACGATGTTGCTTATCGCCTTCGGCGACCTCACTGTCCAGAGCGGCCGCTTCCGCACTCACATCACTGGGCCAGAGATGGGGAATGCCGTGGGATCGAATTGCAACGTCAATTTCCATACCCGGTGCCATATGGTCGCCCAGAACTTCGAGCACACGTCCGGCAGGATGTTGGCGACGATCTGGTTGCTGGGTGATTTCCACGACCACATATTGTCCCGGCTCCGCATTTGCGGTTTCACCCGCAGGAATCATCACATCGTGAATTAACCGGGCATTGTCCGGGCGCACAAAATTGACACCACTTTCAGAATAAAAGCGGCCAACCACTTGATGAGTATTGCGAGCAATGACTTCCACGATATGGCCCTCGCGCTTACCTCGATAGCCTTTGCCGCTGTCGCGCACCAGAACCTCATCACCATCGAAGACCTTTCGCATCTGGCGACCAGCAAGATAGAGATCATCACCCCCATTGGCCGGGATCACAAAACCAAAGCCGTCTTTGTGACCGTGCACACGGCCTTTAATCAAATCCAGATGATCGACCGGTCCGTATGCCCAGCGACGATTTCGCATCAGTTGGCCATCACGCTCCATAGCGATCAACCGCCGGCGCAGAGCCTCAATGGATTCTTCGTCGTGCAACTCCAGCAGTTGGCACAATTCCGGGTGGGTTAAAGGTCCTGGCGCGGCGTCCAGCTGCTTTAATATGAATTCCCGACTCGGGATAGGTTTGGCGTAGTTTTGGGCTTCGCGCTCGGCATGGGGATCATGCGGATGTTTGTTTTTTGGCAAAATTGAGTCCCTGTAGGGCTCATACAGAGGGATGAGCCTATCGATTGAATAGGCCTATTATAGGGGATTAGCCTTTAGCTGACACGATTTATCAACTGGCCAATATTCGGATTTGATCCAGCATTTTGAATGCCCACCAGGGTCTGAGTCAGCTCAAAGCTCTTGCGATTGAGTTCCGCCTGGCTGACACGCTGCTCATCCAGGTTCAGCTTCTCTTTTTTGAGCTCATCCGCTTCCCGCTCACGAGCAGCCTTTTCCGCCCTGATGTCAGCTTCCTCTTCTTTGGCCTTACGTTCAGCTTCAGCTAATTGAGTGATCTCTCTCAGAGCCTGCTGCTCCAATTGCGCTGCACGAGCCGCCACTCGACGATCCTGATCGGAAGGCTCGGCCGGCGCAAGAGCGGCCCGCTGCACCTTGCGTGCATTCTCCAGAGTGGCTCTGGGGTCGCCTGCCACCTCCTGAATGGTAATAGGCACTTCTCCGCCGACCGCATAGTTCTTGCCATCGGGGCCTTTCTGGTATTCATAACTGGGCGCCCCCGCCAACTCACCACCAACCGCAGCATGGGCTTGCTCATGATCCCGAACCTCACGATCACGGGCAGCCAGCTTCTGAATCAGCTGCATTTCGTCACGACTCAAAGGCTCACCATCAAGCCCCTTTTGGCCCTGGGGGTTATCCTGCTTCTCCTGTTCTTCCCCGTCGCGCTCAACGTCGACATTGTCGCTTTTTTCATCATTACGACTGCGACGAAGGCTTTTCTCGGATTTATTGGCTTCTTCAACGGGGCGGATAGTGCTTTGTTGGTCATCCGGGCTGGCTTCACCCACAGGCCGGCTGACCTGATTTTCAAAAGGACTCACGGTATTGGCTAATGAAGGCTGCTGAGGATTAAAGCTAATCATCGTAAATTCCTATTCCGGCGCTCCGAATACCCCCTTAATCACTATGCACTGATGTCCAACAGAGCACCCACCGTTCGATTGCTGACCTCGATCACCTTGGCCGACGCATCAAACAACTGCTGGGATTCTTTGAGCTGAACAATCGGCTCCGCCAGAGGCTCTAAAACCCCCTTGGCTTCTTCAGCCGGGTTAAACCTTGCCGGATTCGCAATCGACTCAGCAGCTTCAACCGCACTGGCCTGGCTGCGCTGCAAACCCTGCTGAGCGATGCTGAAACTGTTACCGCTGCTTATATTCATAAAATGCCCTATATAAATCCGCCAAAGCCCAACACAAAACTGAGACTTATGGCTGTATGCCTTTAATAGTAAGCAACAATTGCTGAAAAAACGGCCAAACTTGATACCGCCCAGCGGAAGTTTGCGACGAAATGCACCTTCTGGCTCAAATAAGACAGGACTAGAAGCGTTTAGATATAAACCAGTATTTTTTACTACTAAAATGATTGACAGCCGCCCGCGAAATCAATACTATGCGCGACCTCGAACAGCGATGCTGTACGATATGCCCAGGTGGTGAAATTGGTAGACACGCTAGCTTCAGGTGCTAGTGGCCGCAAGGCCGTGGAGGTTCAAGTCCTCTCCTGGGCACCATAATTTGAGACGTCGAAAGACTACGAGAAACCGCTTAAGATAATGATTTTTAAGCGGTTTTTTTGTGCCTGTTGTTTTGTGCCGTTGCCTCTTGTGGTTTTTGTTAGCCTCAAAAATGGAGCGTGAGTGGAGCGCGCTTTTGATCCCTACGAAAAGCGCTCACCCTGTAAACCTCACCTTCTTGCCTATTCTTCATTGACCCCAACGACTTATTCTCCTAGCGGGTCTAAGCCTGCCAGCAGTTCTGGCAAACCAAGTTGCTCAGCAAAACTCATATTTCTCCGATGTGCTCTTTCGTGTATAGATGAGAGCTGAACCAGCTCCAAACGCTGAAATGCAATTGGCTCTCTGTGATTCGAGATAGACATAATTCGCTTCTCATCTCGAACCCAGTCGCCATTAACTGTCTCATAATAATCACCATCAAGGTTGATATGTGGATTAAATTTCTCTCCGACAAGATAGCAATAGAACTTGGTTGTTTTAACAACACCGTAGTTCGCTATTAAAGTGCAATACTTCGTCATCTGATTGATGTGATCAGTTATTTCTACATTTGGAGACTTAAACTCGATAATCAAACACTTTCCTTCACTAGCAAACAAATAGATATCTGGCCTCTTCTTAAGACTGACACCGAATGTACTTTTTAGCTCTGGGTCAACTTCATTAAGAAGTAACCTGCCATCCGGAAGTGCTATTTGGTCGAGATCAACATCAGAACAGCCTTCAAAATGCAAAAATTCCTCATCAAGAATCCATAGGTCATTCAATTGATTCTGTTTCTTTCTTTTAAATATGAGATCATGGATAAGTCCTTCTTTATCTTTAGATTTTCCCTTAGGCACTGGAGTTTTCTGATAGATCAACTCCTGATCCAATATCTTCTTCAATACATCTTTTACCATTTCCCTGCGAATTACATATTTACTTAGCTCTTCTTTGTTTTGTGAATCAACGAGATCAGAAAGTTCAGTTACCTTGGATCGCAAATCATCTTGATAACCCTCTTCCGTTGGGTTCAATTGGTTAAGGGTATCGTGAATCTTTTTAGCCTTGTACCCTTTATCTGCCAGCTTTTCTGATTGAGCCTTATACAGCTTTTTCGTTATCGTTTTCTCATCATCATTCAATTTAATCTTGGCAGAAAATGCCACATCTAAAGGTATACCATGAGCTTTTGCTATTGCCGCGACATTTTCTTGATGCTTTTCCTGAGAATCTATTATCCCTCTATAGATGCCAGGAATAGACTTGTATACCTCATCTTCAATTGACTCAATAAACAGATATTCGCTACTAACATCAAAAAATAAATCCTTGCTATTGAAGAGCTGCTCTTTTTCTTTGCGATTTGGAAGAGTAAAGCGATCAACCGAATGGTTAACACTGTCTGGGTTATCAAGCAGCTCTCCATAGAAGGCCGTGATATACCTTTTCCCGTCAAAACTGTCATCCTTGCCAATTTCATCAAACTTCACACTTTGTACCGGCACATCCTTACTGCAAAGAAAAATACCATTCCTTATAGACTCTTCTTCTGGGATGCTGAAATGTGCCCAATGAATCGTTTCACTCTTATCAGATAAAGTCTGCCACTCAGCTCGATTAGCATTGGCGTCCAGAATTTTATGGTAAGGAACTGAAATAGATCCCGTTTTTTCAGGCTGAGGAATATTGTCAGGCAGAATCACTCTTTCTGACTCTTCCTCGCCAGCCACCACATATTTGACTGTAATCGTAGGAACTTTAAGCTCTTCCTTCTGGCTATCCAGATAAAACCGAAGAATGAAATGCCTTTTAATGCTGGTTATTAGGTCATCTATCGAAAGGCCAGCATAATAGTTAGCGTCCGATTCATTTCCTCTAAATTGTTTCAAGTAGACTGTAGTTTTAATTCCAGCACCATCAGAAACACCACCGCAAGACTCCTCTGCGATAAAATTTGAGTTATTACACAGTAGCTTTCTATTCAGTTTTTCCCCATTCTCTTCATAAACACTATCGACTACTATTTGGTCAAATGCATGTAGGTACTGTAGACGCCCAGTACCTCTGTTATGAAAACCCTTGCTTTTATCAAAAAACTCTCGAAATCGCCTATAGTTTTCTTCATTGAATCCAGAGCCGTTATCAGAAAAACTTATTTGTTCAATCTGCCGCTCATCAGTGGTTAGCTTTTTATAGAACAGCATAACCGTAATCGAGTAATCATCATCTGAAGCTCGCTGAGTAAGCGATTCCAACGAGTTAGTGATAGCTTCAAAAATTGGAGTTAATGGATTTGATGATTTCTTAATCAAATCCATCGCACCACTCAGATTCATTAACGCATTGGTATCACTCATTTACGATCCCTTTATTAGAGTTGCAGCACCAATATCATACCAATATTCGCCTATAGTTCCGTCTTTGACTTTTTTCACGACCTCGTCAATAACGAATAACGGGACTAAAAACCATTCGCGGGGAGACACAGGCTTACCAAAGCGGTCTTTTATTTCAATATTCAGCTTTGAATCCTCGAAAAACCTATGAAGAAGTCTCTCTAACTTGCTGCGGTTTATATTGTAAAGTTCATAGGTGGCCACGATTTCAACATCCGCCATCAAGTAAGTCGGGTCATACTTTGCATTTGCTACCCGCTGATCTACCGCACTACCTGTCACACCAATTTTATGAATAAGCTCTCTATTCTCGGCAATAGCAGGGTGATCTGATTTACTCCTTAGAACATAGATAGTCCCGCTAGCCAGGTCATCTTCTTCAACCTCATCGTCGAATAGAGGCCCAAAGCTTGCATCAGTAATCCTTCTTCCTGATTCATCCTTGTAAAGCGCTCGCTGCAAAGAGCGCATTAACAAATCACTTTCAGTTCTATTTGAGTAAATCACCCTTAAACGTGCATCTTTCTCACCATTTGGTGCCTTAAATTCTTTACCAATTTCTGCAACGTAGGCTACAAGACCACCCAAAATGAAAAAATTTCCTTGCTCGATACTAGTATCCTGGCCAAATCGCAGCGTTTTTCTATTTCCACTATGAAGATCATCCTTAACTTGATTAAATAGTGGCTCAACACTTTCAAAGTCTTCACAAGGTGTACGATTGGCAATTTCCTCTGCCGCTTTCTTCTCGGCTTGTGACTTAACGTGCTTGAGGAAAGTAACATCTCCTTCTTTCGGCGCATCTATCCCTAACTCTGCCAGAAGCTCCTTATCAGTTTTATATTCAGCAGGCGGTTCGGCCACTTTAAGGTCACCAGACAAAAGACCCTGATAGTCCATATCCTCTACCAAGGCACGACACTCCTCCTGTTTACCTATTTGATCAAGCCTTGTAGCGTACAGGCGCTCAAAGATATCCTTATACTCACCATGCTCAGGTACGTGACCATTTTCATCAACAAAGCGCTGAATCTCTTCAAAACCAGCGATGATCCGCTCCTCTTTAGGTGTTCTGACCGCCTTCTTTTCCTGCTTTATCTCAACACCTAGCTCTTCTAATAGCTCTCTGTTGGACCTACCTTGACTAGAAGTATTAGCCATGACTTTCCTCCATTACTCTTCTTTGGAGAAAGGCAATCCCTTCAGCCATACGGCGTTCCCATGGATCTGCGGACGTAATATCGGGCAAACGGCCACGCTCTCGCTTAAACTGGACAGCACGAGTAGCAAGCTCTCGTGCCTCTTCTTCGGTCAACTGCACTTTCTTGGAATTTATAACGGCTTTGACTTGCTTTAAGCTCTCCTCATCCATTGCTTTCGCAAGGATTGCGTAGGCTTCACTGAACGGGTTGATCCGGTCAATCAAATCAATATCCAGCTCCCGCACATCCATAGCAAATTTCCTAACACCATCTACGAACGCAGTATTGGCAGAAATTTCACCACTATCATCCTGATTAGCAATGTCCTTTGCCTGCTGCGTCAGGTTTAATGCGGCGATAGCGTGCTGCCGGACTGCTTCTTGATCTTCAGTGTCCAGCTCTGGATATTTGTCTTTCACAATTTTGCCCATTCGCAGCTGAGTTAGCTCTTCGGGTACAACCTCTTCATCAAACAGCCCCCGCTCAAGTGCTGTCTTGTCCTGAACAAAAGCCGTGATAACTTCATTCAGGTCTTCCTGACATACCCGCTTGGCATTATCGCTTTTCGGCTCTGCAAGTCCTTTAATTTCAATCTGGAACTGGCCTGTTTCTTCATTAAAGCCAACATTACTTCCATTCGGGTCATACCCGTTTTCACCGTAATCAAAGCCCTCTTGAGGGCCACTTGTAGGCGTTTTAGGGGTAAAGTTAAATTTTGGCGTTAACACCTGCTCCATCAACAAACTCGCAGCTATTGCTTTGAGCGTATCGTTCACAGCATCCGTAACGGCTTCTTCTGAAGCATCAGGCTCGGCAATGAGATTTGTAAACCTCGCTCTTGTCTTTCCTTCAGCATCACGGGTGGCGCGGCCAATAATCTGTATGATCTCGGTGAGGCTAGACCTATACCCTACTGTCAGTGCATGTTCACACCAAATCCAGTCAAAACCCTCTTTGGCCATGCCAAGAGCGATAATCACATCAACAAAATCACGGTCCAACTTAGCTTCTGGCCGCTTTAATGCTGCTGACACCTTATCCCGCTTGGGGTCATCATCAACCAAATCAGCGACCTTAATCACTTTTCCTTGTTCTGTGCGGATCAACTGGAAGCCTGTATCTTCATCTGTACCTTCCCAGTCACCAAGAGCCGAAAATATCCGCTCAACCTCACCGTATTTGTCCTTCTGGCTCTCACGGGAATTGACATTAGGTATGTGGAGTATGGTTTTCTCTGAAGGATCAAGAACTTCTGTAATTTCTTTGGTGTAATCACCACTTGAATAGAAGAAGTAACCAATATCCAAGGTCTTCAGGTATTCATATCCGTTTAACTGCTCATAATAGGTATAGGTAACAGTCTCGAACCTGGACTCATCCTCAGGAGACAGTACAGCCTCGGCATCACCCCTGAAATAAGAACCTGTCATAGCCACCAGATGCACTTTGTCCCGCGCTATAAACTCACTCAAATGCGCCCCAAGTTTGTTGTCTGGATTAGCGCTCACATGATGAAATTCATCAACAGCAATCAGGCAGTTATCAAAGGCAGGAACACCAAACTTATCCACGGCAAAACGGAAGGTTGCATGAGTACAAACTAATATGGGGTCATCGATATCAAGAAAAGCCTTGACAGAGTTGACCTTACCGCCATCTTCACCCGGAGCATTACATAAATTCCACTTGGGTGTTACTTCCCAGTCCCAGTAAAATCCACAGTTAGACAAAGGTTCATTATTAAAGCTGGCACCGATAGTCTTTTCTGGCACAACAATGATCGTCTTTTTAACCCCTTGGTTATTAAGCTTATCCAGAGCAATAAACATTAAGGCTCGGCTCTTGCCGGATGCGGGCGGAGACTTAATCAACAGATATTGCTCACCACGCTTTTCATAGGCGCGTTCCTGCATGACTCGCATACCCAGCTCATTGGACTTTTTTGAGCTTCCGTTTCTTGCGTAATTAACCGTTACTGAGGGGGTTGCCTTATGTTCCGTCATTTTCGGGATACCTTCTTCTTAGAACCGGGGTTTGTATTGGTCATTTTGGTGTAGAGGCCAAACAGCTTTTCAAGCCGTTCGGTGTCATTTTTAAAACGCCGACCAATATAAATACGCTCTAGCACTTCATCATTGCGATCATGCGCTCTTCGTAAGTCTTCAGGCATTTCTTCGGGATTGTAGAGATCGGCTATTGTTGCTGGAAAATGTGCCTCTCTAGCTAATAGAATATCTTCAGCACACTTAATCAAGTCTTCTTTGTTTTTTTCGGTAAGTACAGGGACAGGGAAAGTATTCCAGCCTAATTTATTACCATAAGAAAAATCAGTTCGTAATCTAGAGCATACCGTACCAATCCAGATCAAATGCAAACGAGATACTATTAGGGAGAAATTCCATAATGGACAATCATAAAGGGCATAGCATTTGTCGCCTATTATTGGCCCGGATGCGAAATAGTCAGCCGGAAGGTATGGTCTATTTTCAGAAGAAACGCGAGGCACAATAATTGCCCTATTCCCTTGCCCAGCGGTTTTTTGGACAAAGCGGTGTGGCAAAGAAGCATATTTCCGGGTAGATGAAGCTTTACTTGACGCTCTAAAACTCTCAACTTTTTTGAAGATTTCTGAAATAGCATAATTGCTGGCCGCTTCTTCAACCTCTTCATCCTCCACCCATAAACAAGTCCGGGGTTTCGCATGAATTAATTCTTCTGACCCATAGAAATTTCTTATGAATCTAGGCGGTACATCTCTCTTACGAATTAACTCTCGACCAACTTCCTGACTCATAATTAAATTACCTCCGTCTTTCGGCATATTCCCTAAATACATCGGAGATATTTTTGAGAGTGGATCATTTTCTTTCTTTACAACTACACTGCTATTTGGGACAAGGTATGGACCTATTTCATCTACGTCCCTTAGCTCATTCTCAAAAAACAGCTTGCATCTTTTATGCTTTTGATTAGGTGAAATAGCTACTATAACTACAGTCACCCCAGCTTTATCAGTTGCCAAATTCGACCACTTAAAAGATGTTTGTGCAAAGTGAATACTTAAACCTTCTGAGAAGATTACAGGCCACAATAGGGCGACTTGCTCACCTTGGCATATTGAGTTCGTAGCAACTAACGCCGCATCAGCATCAGTTACTTTGCAATACTGAGCAGACTTAACGAACCAATTTGCCACATAATCGAGGGAAGCAAAAGATCCGGAATATTTGCTAAACACCGCCTCGGTATCTTTTTTTTCCGCTTTCTCTTGTCTATTACGACCTTTGTAGGGAGGATTACCACAGATATAGGTCTCCCCACCTTCATTCTCAAAATCTATTTCTACTTGATCTAGCGCCGTATCAAACAGATCATCCGCTGATACTTTTACATCTGTTCCAGTGGGCGGACAAATCTTTAACCAATCCAGTCGTAAAGCGTTACCACATATAATCCAGTTCATCGCATTAAGCGGCAAGAATTCATCTAAAGCCTCCTTTTGCCCACGATAAAGCACATCACACTGATACTCAGCGATAATGAGAGCAAGCCTAGCAATTTCAGCAGGAAAGTCTCGAAGCTCTATTCCCCGGAAATTTGTGAGAGGTATATCCGTTTTTCTGTCTGGTTCGCCCCGACGATCATTGATCTCCGCTTCAATTTCTCTCATTTCTTTATATGAAATAACAAGAAAATTACCTGAACCACAGGCGGGGTCAAAGACACGTATTTTGGCCAAACGTTTACGAAGATTTAGAAGCTTTTGGGGACTGTCTCCCGCCTCCTCAAGCTTTGATCTAAGATCTTCAAGAAACAAGGGGTTAAGGACTTTAAGGATGTTCGGAACAGACGTGTAATGCAGGCCAAGAGCGCCCCGTTCTTCTTCATCAGTGACAGCCTGTATCATTGAACCGAAAATATCAGGATTGATCTTTGTCCAATCCAGATAACCGATATTGACAAGAAATCTAAGCGCAATTTTACTGAAGCGCGGTACATCTGTATTACCAGAGAACAAACCACCATTCACGTATGGAAACGCATCAGCCCAACGCGGCAAGCCAACTTTTTCTCTATCATCATTGGCTGTGTCCATGGCACGAAAGATTTCACTCATAATCTCGTGAGTGTTAGATGAATCTCGTTCGCTCATTTGCTCAACGGTTTTCGTAAACAGTCCTTCTCCACGAAAAATGTCGGTATCTTCCGCAAAGAAGCAGAAAATAAGTCGCGCCATAAAATGGTTCATATCATGGCGGCGTTCTTCTGCTCCCCATTCAGGGTTGTCCTTTAGCAATTCAATGTAAAGGCGATTTAAGCGACCTGTCGCCTTAATATCGAAAGAGCTTTCACGAATTTGCTTTACAGTGGTAATCCCCGCCAATGGCAGAAAATAACCAAAATGGTCTGGAAAGTCTTTATAGCTGCAAACAACAGGTGGCTCATCCGAGGTTAAGTCTTCTGCCTGAAAGTCCTCACCATCGGTAGCAAGAAGAAACTTAGCCTTACCTTTCTTGGTGGCAGGACTTTCTTTGAGCAGGTTTAATGTGTCTGATACCTTGCCTTGGTCACATACCGCTATATGGATGTGGTTGCGCTGTAGCACGCCACCTTCAATGTCTGACGAATTGGTGTTTCCGCTCCTAAGACGCTTAATCGTGGCTGGTTTGTTACCGAAAGCCTCCAAGAAGGCATAAGGAAAATTGGCCGAGTCAAATTCTTGCTCAACTACGAGGGATATTGCTTCTTCTATTTCAACAGCGTTCAATGAAAATCACCCTTCCTGCCCATTCTTACCATTATCCGTCTTCTGACTTTCTATCCAGCTCTGGACATCTTCTCGCTTGAAACGCCAGCTCCCCCCGACTTTGAATCCGGGTAACTTACCCTCAGCGGCTAACCTATAGGCAGTCTTCTCTGCCAATTTCAGGTATTCAGCGACCTCCTTCAAGGTCAAAATTTCGTCATTCATTCTGTTACCCACCCAAACAGTAGCTGAGAGAATAAGGGAAAATTGAGGAATCAACAATACCCGGTTCAAGGAGGAACGCAGCCGCTTGCGGCGAGTAGTCCTTGAACCGGGGGTCTTCTATACCTTGTCGTGGATGGGGCAGTTCGCCGGCCCATCTGCCTCCCGGCGAGGGTGGGAGGGCCTGCGGCCAGGGCGAAGCCCTTGGAGCAGAATGTCTGGATTTCCGCTTTTGCGGAAATGACAACTGCGGCTTTAACGACCGAGGTAGGTGGCGGTGATCTGTTCGCGGGTATGACCCATCTCTTTGGAGATAATGAGTCTGGCGTTAAGATCTATTTGCTTTTGTTCTGTGGTGAGTTGCTTGCTGGTGGGCCCCTGATTGGCTGGAGCCAGCCAGCCGGTGAGCTCTTGGTAGCGTATTTGAGCATACGAGTGACGGAGGCCATGCATTTTGCATAGGCCTGCTTTTGCGGTTTGTTTTTCGTACCGTCGCATTTGCTGAGCATAAGATAGCTGACTGGGGATTAGGGAGCCTTTGCCTGCTAATTGATGTGCTTTATTGAGCGTAGCTCTTTGGCATTCGGTTCTGATCGGAATCGTTCGCTCCCGGCCGCCTTTACACCAAGTGGATTTGAGTCGAATGTGGTCTTGCTGATCAGCGTATGACGGGGTGAACTTGATTGACTCTTCCCTTCTGAGCCCAAAGGCTGCTTGAAGCTCTAGACTCATTCGAATATGGGGATCGGTGATTGAGTTAAGCTTTTGCTGATCTAGACTTTGGGCCTTTGACGTTTTAGCAACCATGACTCGGCTGCCTATCTCGTAGTGTTCGTTGTTTTGGGCGACAACCTGTGGCTTTCCTGCTTTGTTTGCCCACCAGCGCAGCACTGAGATTCTGTTTTTTAGTGTTCCTACAGACAGGCCTTCTTGTTTGTATTGGCTGATGAGGGCTTCTACGTGTTTTTGCTTAATGGATTTGGCCTGCATACCTCGGAATCCAAGCTTATGCAGATCTTCCGCCATTTTTTGTAGCATCTTGTGGCGGTTGCTTTGTGTTGCATAGCTCCCCTCTCGATTCGCTTTACACAGTTGTTTTAGCTGGAAGTTTAACTTACGCACTGTGGTATCTCTGGATATCGAAAATTACAGTGTGAAAGGTTTATTCCCTGTATGGCTTTAGTTTTCTTTCCCTAGAGTTGGATAAATAAAATTCCTGATTTTCATTTCTACGATGCGATGAGTTTTAGCAGCAGGCTTATCGGTGTTTGACTGATTGGTTAGTGTTAATGGCTGCTTTGCAGTAATGAGCTGCAAAGGGCAAAGCGAATTGCTTGGCCTTAAAGCCTAGGGGCACCACTCCCTTTCGTACCGGTGAAGTACCAATAGGTTTTACCTAGTGGATACTTAAGCGGCATGTTGCTGCTATCTATATTTTGATATTTCTCCTTTTGGATTTCTGAAAATGCCTTCCCCCAGTTATTTACCAAGGAAAGACGCTTGCGGGTTATGGCTCCTTGTTAGGAGAGATATAAGCCCTATTGCCTTAGAGGCATTTGCTATTGAAAGTGCAATAGCCACACATGAAATTATTGCTTGGAAGTATCTTAGGATAATGAAGTGAGTTTATTGCGGATAATCCTTACAGCACTTCTGGAAAGTAGGCTCTAGGCCTTATGGAGATTGAGATTAGGTACCGCGTCACTACGCTTTTGTAGTGACGCGGGTTAGGTAGATTTCACATCTGCCCCTATGACTTTATAGGCAATCAGTTTATTCGATCACAAATATACGCTACTGATTTTCTGACTTGTAGAACTCGAATAGTTTCGAAGGATGAATTCTTAGAGCATCGGCGAATCGACATATATTCACCAGGCTGACATTGCGTTCGCCACGTTCAACACCGCTCACATAAGTACGATCGAAGTCAGCTGCATCCGCAAAGCTTTCTTGCGTATACCCCGCTTCTTTTCTTAGCTCTCGCAAGTATGCCCCGAATTCAGGGCATGGGTATGGTTTTTTCTCTTTTGGCATATTTCCCCCAGTGGGGCACATACTCTTCTTATGTGACTCATCATCCAACGGACTATGAGTCGCTTTTTAATCAAATTGAGATATAATGATGCCTATAAGTCACATTTTTATGCGTGACCTATCTAAAACCGACTGAATTCAAGGAGTTAGGGGAAATATGGACATTAGCTCATCAGATACCAGGGAAGCTGAAGCCCCTTTGCCGCTCCACCCGTTTTTTAGCAAATCCAGCAGCCCTGCGAGTCTTACTGACTGCTTAGACGCAATAGACCGAGCCAACTCAGTGGTTGAGATGATCAATAGCTTAGAACTCGGCGATCAGAATGGCGGTTTATCGGAAAGAGCCATGTTTGGCTATTACTGGGTCAACTCACTGGTACAGAGCGCATTAACGTACATAAGCATTCGTCTCAATGAGCTCCACCTGGAATTTGATCAGCAGGCACAGGCGCAATCGTTAGTGTCCGGTGTTGTTCAGGTCTTGGAATCTATGGAGGAACCTCATCAGGACCAGCTTTTAAGCCGTGTTGCACAGCATATGGGAATGGAGGTCTCAGAGCTGTTCGATACGTTAAAGGACATATCCGGTGACTAAGGGACTACTACACCATAGAAAGCAGCCTCTAAGGGGCGCTGCCCCTCGCGCATGGCAAGTGCAAGGCTTCGCGCTTCCTCACCCGTTCAGACTCCTCCGCTATCGCTTCGTCACTTAGCTGCGGCTTCCGGTGAGCCACTGGCCATTTGCTACCCCCGCGCTTCGCCAGCGAGTCACGAGCGCAGGACGCAGGCGCTGCGCTCCTAGATTTAATCAGTGACTTGGAATTTTTCCTGGGTCATTGGAAGGTGAATAGTCGTTGTTTGTTATTTTTCGTCTCATAGTGTCCCTGAATTTTTCAAGCGAACGAGGAATACATTATGGCCGAAGGTAACGAGAAACTTTTCCCACGTATTAAATGGGTCAAGATAAAGCAATGGTGTGAACTGTCTGGCGATACAAACCATGCTGTCCATGCCCGGCGTAAGAAAGGGATTTGGCTTGACGGTGTTCACTGCCAGGTAAGGGGACGCGTTCTTTGGATCAACATAGAGGAAGTAGAACAATGGGTGGAACAAGGTCTGAAAAACTGTCGCGCGGCGTCAGGATAAGGATTTATTCAAGCGGAAAAGAATCTATTGAGATTCAGTTTCAATACAAAGGTGTCACTTGTAAAGAAGTCTTATCAGGGCTTAACGCTCGTCGCAAAAACGATCAGCGTTACGCTATCAATCTAAAAGCTGAGGTTGAAAACCTGATTGAACGAGGCACGTTTCTTTACTCTGACTATTTTCCAAACTCGAAGCGTGCAGCCATATTCGGTGAAGCCAAGTCTGACGATACAATTAAATCGTTACTAACAGACTGGCTAATCGATATTGAACGTACTCACCCACAGAGCACGTACCGCTGTTACCGGAAAAGCTGTCAAGCACATCTCATTCCCCACTTTGGCCACATCAAGGCACGTGAGCTGAGTGCACAACAGATACGTGATTGGATTCGCAACCGTTCAGGAACGTTAAAAAGCATTCGTAACGATCTTACGCCGTTACGCGCAGTACTGGATCAAGCGCTCAATGACGACATCATCGAGCGAAACCCTCTTGATAAGATCAAAGTAAGCAAGCTGGTCTCTCGGTCCCAATCTAAAAGTAACTATAAGGTCGATCCTTTTACTCAGCAGGAAATCGACCGTGTTCTGAGGGCGGCTAAAGAAAACGACCCTAGAGTCGCCAACTTCTTGCAATTTGCCTTCTTCACAGGGCTTAGAACGTCTGAGCTGTTTGGGCTTCAATGGAAAGATATAGACTTTAAAAATGGCGTCGCACACATTCAACGAGCGGTCGTCGAAAGGGAGTTAAAAGAAACAAAGACGCAAGCTGGAAATCGTTTTGTCATACTTTTACCCAGTGCCTTAGAAGCAATCAACGATCAAAAACGATACCAATCAGAAGGCAACGGATTTGTCTTTGTACGCCCACAGTACAAAGGGAGGTTTATCGATTATGAACACCTTGAACGACTATGGAAGAACGTTCTTGAACGTTCCGCTGTCCGTTACCGTAACCCGTATCAAACGCGACATACCTATGCGAGCCAATTACTCTCTGGTGGAGAGAACCCTCTATTTGTCGCTGAGCAAATGGGGCATAAAACGACTGAAATGATTATGCGACACTACGGACGCTGGGTGGAGCAAAGCCCTGATGAGAAACGGCATGTTTTTGTATCGAAATTTGGGCAATAACAACAACGTATTTCTAATCTGGCTCTTTTGTCTGCAAGGTGAAACCAATAATTCGCCTCTCTCTACCCTCACGCAATTCGTGAACACATAAATAGGCTGGGGATACGCCTGTTAGCACAACCAACATGTCATTGAGTAGGGTTGGAGGAACATGCAAAGACCCCATCCAGTTGCGTTTTCCCATATTCCTATCGATTAACCCAATATCTTTAGGGGGCTCATAGACTTCCTCTGACAGCCCCCTTACCTTTCGGTACATGACGCTTCCATCTTTATTGCGTGCCGCATAATCCCCGAGGACCGACGAAAAGTCTTCAAATCGAGATTCATACCCATAAACCATGAAGGTATAAACAGCCCCGGCCAACTCCTCTGGTTCGATACAGGTACTTGTCAATTCAATAGTCGAATAAAAATTATAAATTTTATTCTTAGGCGCCCAAAAGCGTGGATTAAGAATATCAGAGCTTATTCCCGCCATAACACTGGCGTTAAATCTATCGACTCTAAAATCCCAATGGATGTGTTTTGATTTAGGTGCAGTTTTCCTAGGCATACTAGAACCGTGCTCTTTAAATCAGCACAAGGCAGATAGACAAAACTTGACCTGATCAAATGTCGACAGCGTCGACAAATCATCATCTTATATCGATAAAACCCAATAATATCGACACGTGCCTGCATTCAAAAATGCATAAATATCAATCAGTCACATAGACGCATCATGCGATATTTCGAGTCCCAAGTCGAGCAAGCAGCCGCGTCAGGACACTAGTCGACAGGCCAATAAATTCGCACCAGCGGTACAAGGGCACGCCCTTCAAGATCAAAGCTTTCATAATGACTAACAATCAAGTCAGCAAGATCATCAAGATCAACCAAGGTAAGCGGGAAAGTAGAGCGGTCAGCCTCGTATCGAGCTTCTCGACTAAAACCACCCGTACTAACGAACAAGCCTGAATCACCTTCTCTTAGCGCGCCAATAAAGCCTCGAATAGCAGGAGCTCCCATGGAACCTCCACGATGCTTTACTTCAGCCTTAATACGGGGCTGGGTCATGCCAAGGCCATCTGGTGAGGCAATAACATCTACACCACGATCTGGCCCCTTTGGGGATACTTTGGCTTTATACCCCATCGCCCGAAGGATACTGGCCACTAATTCTTCCATTTCATCAGGGAGAAGTGTTGCGATCTTGTCTTTAATCAACTCATGGCTTTGGGCAACCGTCTCATCTTTTAATTGTACGGATTCGGTTTCATCCACCTCATCACTTAAATCTGGTGCGGCAACTACCTTTCCTTCCAGTACAGCAAGGAAGGCCTCGATAACCTCCTGATTAATCGAAAAGAGCGTTAACGTTGAGCCAAGCGAGTTCTTTGCTTTTTTAGGTAGCTTATCGCGACTCACCTTGCCGACCCACTTCACCTTGCGAAGGTTGGGGTAGCTGCCTACAGTATCTGGCTGGTATAGATACTCACCTTGGTCCACTCCCAACAGATATTCTCTGGATTCAGGATTATAGCTAACGACATAATCATCGGCCTTTATCTGATCACGAAATTTGAGAATCATAGCAATCGCATTAGCAGTCGCAGATGGCTTATCGTTGCCATAAGCTTCAATATACTTGGCTCGCAGGCTATCATTACTTTTGTACTGACTGAGATCACCCAGTTTAGACCAGCCAATAGCAGCATAGCCCTTCTCAAAATCTTCAATGTAAGCACCCCCGCGCCCAGCACGGATCATCCAGCTATTTGACACTCTTTACTCCCTTATTCCCTTCATAAATTAAGTTTTAAAGATCTACCAACGGCCCCAACCCAGTTCAACCAAAACCACCCCTAGCGCCGATACAGCCAAATGCGCATCCTCGTCTGTGATTCTGCGAGTTCCTCTACCCCTCTCACCACTGGTTTTACGTCTAGTGTGAAACAGGTTGATAGTGTTGCTGAGATCTTTCGCTATGTACTTTTTTTGTTCTCCCAGCTGCTTACATAAAGAACCAAGGTCACTACCTGGTAGACAAAGATAGCTCCCCAGAACGGCTGTTGCAGCCTCTCGACAGCAATCCACAACTGACTCAGCACTAGCTGTATACATATCATCCACCACAATACTTAATTTTCTCTTGATGAGGGATAATTGCTCCTCTGGAATTTCTGCTTCAAGCAGCTCAGGCAAAAGACCATATACTGAAAGCGCCTTGAGTGTTAGCAGCTCTTCTCCTGTCGCCATCACTTCAATATCTACCAGCCTCCATACGCCGAAGCGCCTCTCATCGCCAAGCAAAGCATAAACTTCCTTCTGGCCTTGCTGATGATACTGCGCCCAAACCGAGGATTTTGCATAGGTTATAAGCTCTTTCGGAGACTCACCATTCAGCCCAATCCACCGATGAGGCTGGCTGTTCCAAGCACTGTAAATTCTTCCGCGACGGATACGGCTTTTGGGATCATAAAAATCTTCTCGAAAGACATAGCCTTCCGTGTCGTGACTAGTGTTAGGACCTACCTTCAGCTCCTCACGACTGGTTACCAGCTTGCAAGGCGAGATAATCGGGCTATTTACCTCTCTCCCATGGTAGGTGTCTCCTTCGAACACTTGCCCCGTTTGCCTATATATCCCTATCTTCATTTTTAACCTCCTTTTTTAGCCGGTCTCGAAATGATTACTGAAGGCATTAGGCCGCTGACTTAACAACCCAACCTCCAAGTATCCGCCAGCTGTAGCTGGCCCCCTGGCACTTCGCACTATCTACAATGACCTTCACTGTCGACAGGGCCCGAGAAATTCAGGGGGCATATTCTCAAATTTTAAAGGGATATAACAGTTAGAAAGTAGAGCTCTCCACGCCTGCAGTATTCGCCTTTAGATATCTTCGGATAAAAACCTCTAAAGAATACAATTGGGAATAAGCAGTCTGAAGCTCAATATAGCGAGGCTAGAAGAAATATCGTAGATCTAAAATTGCTGCTCACTAACCTAGAGAACAATTCTGGAGCTTTCTTGGAGCGAGAAAAAATGAAAACCCATAACCCATTGATTTTATTGGAAATTGTTAGATTAAAAATAAGATTCAAGTCCTCTCCTGGCACCATCTTCAAAAAAGCCGATCCTCGTGATCGGCTTTTTTTATGCCTGCTTGTCAGGGACAGCCTTGTGGAAACAGGGCTATCGTGCAAATCCTTTTGTATCTACTGCCAGTCTCTTCTATCAGCACACCCCGAAATACATTCAGGACCGATACAAATTCCCCTTTCCATCCGGCTGGGTCTTAAAGCGTCTGTGAGTCCACATGTATTGAGTGGGGGCTTTACGTATATTGCGCTCCAGAGCCTGATTGATCAGCTCGGCATCTTTTGCATCATCGCCACTTGGGAAACCTTCTGGAGGTGCTTCGAATTCCATGGTGTAGCGATCGCTGTTGTCATCTCGGCGATAGGACAACATCAGTACGGGGGAATCATTGAATTTCACCAGGCGACTGGTGGCCGTAATGGTGGCAGCGTTGACGCCAAAAAACGGGACATAAACGGAATGCTTTTCCCCATAATCCTGATCGGGCGGATACCAAACAACCTCATCGTTTTTCAGTGCTCGGATAACGGCACGCATATTGTCTCGGGGAATCACATCCTTAAGAATTTTCTGGCGCCCCTTCAAAATAAAGTGGTCCATTACTGGATTATTATTCGGGCGGTATATCACAGTGGCATCCGTCACCAATGAAATCAGAGCCGCCCCAAAATCCAAATGACTATAGTGAGCGCCGATCAAAATGACGCCCTTCCCTTTAGCTTTGGCTTGCTCTAAAAGCTCGGTGCCGTGGATGTCGACTTTTGAGTGAAACTTTTCTGAAGGATGATTAAAAGCATTGAAGGCTTCGACCATACCGAGAGCATTGTGGTAAAAAACGTCCTTTACGCGTTTTTGCTGCTCTTCCTCATTCCATTCGGGAAAACACATCTGCAGGTTTTTTCTAACAATGTTACGGCGCTTGCCTGCCAAATTGTAAAGCAGAAACCCCAAACCTTTTGCTACCCATTTCTGAAAGGGCCAGGGTAAGCGCACCAGTCCCCACATAGCGCCAATCAACAACCAGACCGGCCAGTATTTAGGATGATAAAAGTGTCTTGGCAGTTTGCTTTCCATATAAATCTGTCTCTCCTGTCCTATTGCTTGGGACAATTGTAAATCAAGAACAGGTAAATTAATAAATTAAGATTAAACAGAATACAGAAAGAAAACGAGGAATTGAGCTAAACAGGATAAATAAAGCGGCGGCTCGCAAGGGATAAGCTTATGCTATTGCGAGCTAAAGCATTTTTTTGCATCGGCTACTTGAGGCCGGCAACCGATAATAGAATCCGACTCCAAACCTTGAACGGTGTAAATGCTCATAAAAAGCGCCGGCCTGTCCATGGCTGGCGCTTAAAACGAAAACATTATTACCCTTTTTCTGGCGGGCAATGCTTGTAGGCATAGAGGCACAGGAGATCCAACCCAATCGTTGCCGCCGCCAGCGCAGTTATTTCGCTGACATCATAAGCGGGAGCCACTTCCACGACATCCATACCCACAACATTAATACCCGCCAGACCACGGATAATTCTCAACGCCTGATGACTGGATAAGCCACCAATCACCGGGGTTCCGGTTCCTGGTGCGTAGGACGGGTCCAGGCAATCGATATCAAAACTGACGTAACAAGGACGATCCCTCACAACCTGGCGAATAGCGGCAATGGTTTTTTCAATGCCTTCTTCATGTACCCATTCAGCCGGGTAGACATTGTAACCGTGGCTATCAGGATTAAAGAGACGCATTCCAACCTGCGCTGAATGCTCAGCATCGACAATGCCTTGCTTGGCCGCATGGTAAAACATCGTGCCGTGATCAATTCGGCCGTCTTCGTCTTCCCAGGTATCACTGTGCGCATCGAAGTGAATTAATGAAATCGGTCCGTGCTTTTCCGCATGAGCTTTAATCACGGGATAGGTAGAGAAATGATCGCCACCCAACATCAACATCGCGGTATCTTGATCAAGGATGGTTTTTGCGTGTTGATAAATCTCGTCGGGGATTTGATCCGGACGTCCGGAATCAAAGGCGCAATCACCATAGTCGACGGCTGCCAAAGTATTGAAAGGATCGAAGCCCCACCCCATTACGGTTCCCCAAGAGAGCGTTGACGAAATGGCCCTCACAGCGCGTGGCCCGAGCCTTGCACCAGAACGATTGGAGGTCGCCAGATCATAAGGTACGCCGGTAATGGCAACGTCCACACCCGTCAGGTCTCGGCTGTAGCGTCGGCGCATAAAACTGGTCGCGCCAGCAAAGGTTGCTTCCACCGTCGTACCGTAAAGCCCTTCTCGCGTAAACGCTAAATCACTGGCTTGAGACATAATGCTTCCCCTACTGTTTCTCATATTCAACACTGCCGTCCGGCAGATATTTCGCCACACCCAACATGGGCAGCAAACTTAAAATAAAAAATACAATCGCGACAGTAATCAATGGCACATAACTGTCGGCGCTCAACGCAAAACTGAAAATAAGCGGCCCCATTGCGTTACCAATTAAATTACTGCATTGCCCTGCCGCCACTACCGAACCGCTTTTGTCTAAGCTTGCTTGCATGCTGAGAAAAAACGGCCAGCTAAAGGCCCAGGCCAGGGACCACACAATAACCCCGGCATAATACGCCCAGCCGGCCCCCTGCAATAAGCAGAGCATGGACAACACTTGAATAAAAATACCGATGCTCAATGGGCGTAAAAAGCCATGTTTATCACCCAGGTAATACACTAAAGCGGCCCCGGCAACGGCAAGAAAATTTGCCAAGGCCAGGACATCGCCCACTTGTTGATTAGCCAAACCGCTGTGCAAACCGAATCGTTCGACATAGGCATAAAAGCCCGCATTGGCAATACCGTAGAAACACAAGGCAAACAGCGACAGCAGGGACGGCTTACTGATTAGCAGAGCCAAATGGCTCGAACGCCACGTGCCTTTTAATTGAGAAGAAGCCTGTTCCGGCAATGGGTAGCTGTTCAAGACCTTGGCAAAAAGCAAAAACAGCAATTCGAGGGCCAACAGCAGCACCATCAAACCGTTTAAACCAAAGCGCTGTAAAAACGCTGGCAATAAATAAAACGCAATGGCCGGCAATACAAACTGGAATCCGATGTAAATCCCATAGCCCCGCCCGGCAATAGAAGAACGGGCAATCGCCGCAGCAACAACTGCTTGAACGGCGCCGCCGCCAAGGCCAGACATAAACCGAAAAAACAACAACTGCTTCAATCCGCCACTCAGCATCGACAATGCGTCGAAGAGCAGCATCAGTATCAGTCCCCAAAAAGCAATCTGATACAAAGAGCGATGGCGAACTTGAAAGGAAACCAGCAATGACATCAGCGCAATGCCTGCGAGATTTGCACTGGTTACCCAACCCGCGTGGCTCTCACTGAAACCTAAAAAATCAACATAGGCACCAAGTAAAACCGGCAACAGCATCAGCCCTGAAAGCCCGACAACGCCCAACACACTGAGCAGGCATAAACCAATAATGGAATCTGAACGCAATTGGCCAAGTTGCATGTAATGCCCCGCTGATGTTTTTATTATCTGTGTACTGAATTCAGTGTAACGAGAGGGCTCAGTCAACGGTATACCCAATTAGGGTATTTTCATATAAGCATCGAGAGGGTCGAGATCTTTTTCCGGATCCAGACAACTGAGGGAATCAATAAATAAATGGAATAACTCAGACTGGGAACTGATGTCCAATTTCTTATAGATATGTTTACGGTGCAACTTAACGGTGGAAATGGAAATGCCTAATCTATCCGCAGCCGATTGATTGGAGTGGCCTTGCAAAATGAAACCCAGTGTTGCCATCTCTCTATCAGTCAAGACAGAACTGCCAAACAAAGATAAACCCCGGCTGAGTTCACGATGCAAATGGCCCTGCGTTGAACTGGGTTTTGTCTCGATGCTTTGCCAATGCTGTTCATTGAGCGCTAGTACCACCGGTGCAATGGTTTTTGTAAACTGCACCATGGACTTTGAAAACGTACTACCGGTATTTTCGGGGGTCATGGAGATATGTAAAGCATCACCATTTTGTAAAGTCTGAACAAAGGATAATTCATCTTCTGCTTCAATCGCCTTGTAGTAGCGGTGATAAAATTCACTGCGTTTGTAATCATCCGGGGCAATTTCCCGCAGGCGATAAACGCCATTCGGCGCATGACTTTCACTCAAACGATAATAAGGATCCAGAATATAAGGGCCACAGATATACTGCTCGATCTGGAGGCGATAGTCTTCGGCCTCGGTGTAATCGCTATAAATAGCAACCGGTGGTTCACCCTTTGGAAAATAGAGGACCAAAGGGTGACTCATTTCCGGCAGCGCTGACAATCCCTGACAGAGAGACACATAAAACGATTCGCTGCCTACCGCTTGTACGGCCTGCCCCAGTGCCTCGCTCCAGGCCGAGAAGTGTTCGCTGTATTTTCTTGAAATCATAGTTATTGAAAAACAATGGCTCACTGCCCCCAGAGTAGGTCAGTGAGCGTGATAAATCAAAAACAGACATCAAAACCGGCAATCAAAAATTGTAGCGCAGTGTTAAACCATAGGTAGCCCCTTGCTGACGATACACTGTACGCCCTGCAAAGCCGGTAAAGGCATAGGTTTCAGAAGCCTTGTCTTCCAGGTTCCGGCCCCACACACTCAGCTGCCACTGACCATCGCTCTGCTCTACTGTCACCCGGACATTCAACGCTCGTATCGGACCATATTGCGCATTGCTGTCGGCGAGCTGGGCATATTGTTCGTCAACCCAGCTGTAACTGCTTTGCCATCGCATAAGCAGTGTTTCACTCAGCTCGAATTCATAGGCCAGCAAGCCGTTATAGCTCCACTGAGGTGCCTGGGATAAATCAGACCCTGCGTTAAGCGGCGCACCCAAAGCATCGACAAAGCCACTGCCTGCGAGCGTCGCGGCATCATTCACAGCCGGATCGGGATTAATCCCTCTCAAATCATTCAGTGTCGGCGCTTCGGTCACTTCGGCATCAAGATAGGACAGGCCCAGCTGAACGGTCAGGCCATCCATAGGCAGCCAGTTCAAGTCCATTTCAAAACCCTGTGTTCTCGATTCAGGTACATTTGCCAGAGTGGTATCCACAACAGCAACCCCTAAAAGATTTGAAAAATCGTCAGAAACAAAGGTTAGCAAAGACTGGCGATCGCTGTAGTCCATACGGAACAACGCACCGTTAAGCTGCATACTGCCGTCAAAACCGGTCCACTTAAAACCCAATTCATAAGACAACACAGACTCCGGACCAATATAGCTCCAGGCGCTGCTATCGACCACGGCACCACCGTAGAAAATACCGCTTTTATAACTGCTTGCTACATTGGAGAAGAGCAACAGATCCTCATGAACAAACCAATCAATACCCACTTTGCCTGTAACCGCTTCTTCATCATGGGATTGATTCAAAGTGGTTACCGGAATCAGCTCACCAAAACTGAGATTGTCGGCAGCCCCATTGAAACGGCGATCATCATAGGAATAACGCAGGCCCGCAATCAACTTCACGTCATCACTTAAATCCGTCTCCGTATGCAAATACATACCGTAGGAATCGGTTTCCTGAATATAATCGGCTATAAATAAATCATCACCGCGATTGTTTATATCGGAGGGATTCAATACGCCTTCAATAGCGACGGAATCACTCAGTAAAATTGAATCATCAAAGAAATCCCGAACATCCACCTCTTCACGGGAAACGTTAACGCCGGCAATCCAATTGAAACCTTCACCACTGTCACCAAGCAGGCGTAATTCCTGAGACCATTGCTCAAGATCATTATCTTGCCCAAGGTCCGTAGCCGAATGTGCACCACCATCATAATTGTCGAGCACTCGGCGCTCGTAACTGTCCCAAGCCGTAATCGAAACCAGATCGAATAATTCGAAAGCGTAATTCACTTTCAACGAAAGCCCCTGGCCGCTTTCGTCGCGGAACACAGCTAAATCCCCCACCGTTACCCGACTTGGGTCTCGGGGAGCGTTTAACACCGCAAACGACGGATCACCCAACACGCCATCAACACCTTCAGCATGGGGAGAAGCTGGCGTAGATTTGTCTTCGCTATAATAGGCTTTTAACAGAACCTCTCCATCACTGCCCAAGTCAAAACCCAGCAAACCACGCAACACAGCACGATCTTGATCACCAAACTCTCGACCGGTATTCACATCCGTTTGCCAACCATCCCCACGCACGCCATTCAAAGCCAAGCGACCACGCAAGCCCTCGCTCAAAGGCCCGGAAACGACAGCAGTCAGTTCTCGGGTATTGTGGCGTGCAATCGTCAGTTCACTATAGGCTTCAAATTCATCGGTCGGCTTATTAGAGATAAAATTAATGGCACCGCCCGTTGTATTCTTTCCGTACAGGGTACCCTGTGGCCCCTTAAGTACTTCAACCCGCTCAATATCGAACAAACGTCCCCCCAGGTAAGCCGGGCTGCTGGCAAAAACCTCATCGGTATACACGCCTACACCACTGCTGTTATTCGCACTGAAATCATCTAGACCTATTCCGCGAATCGCGAAGATGGGCGTACCACCCGAGGTGGCATTTACGGTGATTAAACCAGGCGTGTGATTGCCGAGATCAACAGGGCTATCGACCCCATAGTCTTGAAGAGAATCGCCAGCAAAAGCGCTGGCAGAAACACCGATATCATTTACAGATTGGCTGCGTTTTTGGGCGGTTACGACGACCTCTTCAATAACAGCGGCTTGGCTGGGGCTATAGGCTAGAACAATCCCGAGGCTTAAAAGTGTTTTAAGCGAGGGCACGGCACTGGGCTGGGACATGAGGTTTCCTCAGTTTCGTTATTATGATTACTGTTTGACAGTATTCCCCCAAGCCGACCCGGGCGGTACTACCCTAAGTGGGTAGCTCAAAAACGGAGACATAAACCTCTCCGAAACAGGAAGGTCCATAGAAAACAGCCCTGAAAGATGACCCTGAAAAAACCGGTGAACTCTTTCTATAAAACCCAATTATTGCTCATCATATACACGTCGATTCGCTTCAATGATGCGTAAGTTTTCCTCAGCCCACATCTTTGCCATGCTAACAACAGGTATCAATGTTTGCCCTAGTGGACTTAGGGAATACTCAACACGCAACACCAGTTCATCATCAAACACCTCACGAACAATCAAGCCATCGCGTTCCATTTTTCGAAGGGACTGGGTCAGCATTTTTTGGGAAATGCCCTCGCATAAGCGCTTCAATTCCCCAAATCTCAGTACCCGTTGATCAAGTGCCCCAACAATCAACGACACCCATTTTTCGCCAATTAACGCTAGAACCTCACGTGAAGGACAAATCGCAGCGTAAACGTTAGGGGCAACATCACTGCCAGTGTGTTTTGCCATAGTTACCTCCGGGTGCCTAATTGATTGCCGATAAAAGCAAGCCTACTATCCGCAGTATACATCAGTTACTAGTTACCAATGTATACCATATTTAACTATTAATCTCTAAACCAAAGGTAAAACCAATGAAACACATCTCTGTAGTGGGTTATGGCAGTGTCGGACAAAAACTTGCGAAGTTGTTCAATGATGCGGGTAGAAATGTGACTGTCTGCTCCAAGGACGCAAGCCGTGGCGCGGAACACTATCCGACGGCGACGTTTATTGAAGGTATTCAGTCTGCAGATGCGATCGTTCTCGCCATTCCCTATGGCGCCATCCAAACCTTGATTGAGTCCCTTGCCGATGAATTGAACGGCAAGACCATTATCGACTGCTGCAACCCCCTCAATGAAGACTGGTCCCCCTTGCTTCTGGGACAGGAAACTTCAGCGGCTGAACAAATTGCTGCACTTGCACCACAAGCGAAAGTGGTCAAAGCCTTCAATACTATCTTTGCCGACGTAATGGCCAGGGAACATCACGACCGTAAAGGGCATACCATCACAGCGTTTATCAGTGGTGACGACAAAACGTCAAAACACGGCGTTATGTCTTTGGCGAGCGACTGTGGTTTTTCCGCATTGGATGCTGGCCCATTGAAATCAGCTCGTTATCTTGAGGCGATGGCGCATTTAAATATTGAGATTGCCGTTGCTCAGGGTGGAGGCACCAATGCAGCGTTTGTTTATCATCAAGCATAACGCCATTTTCCCTGCGTGCCGCTAGCCGCACGCAGGAATCTACCCAGAGAAACTTGAACGGGAAACAGGAATGTTAAGGGCTGTACCAAATTGGCGAGCCGTACACTCTCTCCTGAATGGTCGCTGGCCTTCCAGTTGCTTTGGGATCAATGCCTAAAGCAATGGCATCGAACAGGGAATAGCGAGGCGTTGGGATTTGCAAAACTCTGGCATAGTAAAGTGCTGCATGCCGAGCATCAAAGTCCGGATCACGCCATAATGCCGTGAGCTTTTCATCACCGATGGAATTACTGTACTTTCCAGTTTTCAGATCGACAGTATTTCCAACGGCCTGAGCACCATCTTGTCGACCATCCGAAAGAGCGACGTCATAAATTTTTTCATGGCTCTTTCCATGGCTATCGACCCAAGCTTTGACAATCTGAATTCGATCCAGATTGGCTTCGCGTGGATCTTTTATCGCTTGTACCAGAAAAGTGGGCGCCTTTCCTTTTGGGGCCTGCGTAAGATCGCCCCCCATCGGAACGCCTTTTTGATAACCGACCGTTGCAGGATCATCGGCATTCACATCGGCTTGCTCAAAATCAAAACCACCAAAGAAGCGCAACTGAATACGAGGGCCTGTTGTCGCGTACACTTCTTTCCGCTTAAACGCTGCGAAGATTGCGTCACGACTGTTTTCTTCAGCCCACACGGCCACATAACCCGCCGCCCCCATATCCCAGCCTCTGGAAGATCCAATACCGGTTGGTTTTTCGCGACTCACTGGGTCAGAGTCCTTCTGTCCTTTTCCAGAAAAATTGTTTTCCTCTACCGCAGACAGGCCGGTATGGGAATCTGTACTGCCAATCATTCCCGCCTGATAAGGGTTCACTCCGATTTTTCTCCTCAGCTCCAGGCCTCGCTTCAAGCCTGAGCGCACGTAGTCACCTTCATCCGGTTCGGCGACTCGACCATCGGGGGACAGGAGAAATGAAAAAGTTTCAAAGTCGGCAAACTCATCGGTGGGCGACAGCAATGGATGAGCCTCGGAGTCACCTTTAATTTGTGTGGTTTCAATGACCTTCTCCCAGCGCATACGAGCCCCGGCATAGGCCTCATCAATGGCATCACCCTTCTGGGTCACCAATGGAAACATTTGCCCAAGGCTCACATTAGGGTTATGGGGAATAGCCAGAAAGTCTGCGCCGGTTTTTTTAGAGGTCTTGTCCAACCACTTCCATAGATCTTTCGGATCGCTGCTTTCAAGGGTACTGTACGGTAAAAACTGGCTGGCAACGGTTGCATCCTCAGGCGTGAACACCACACGATGCAGGTTTCCACCTTTTGGGGTCGCGCTCCATTCCCAACCGATAAAAGTGGTAAATACTCCTGGCGCATTGTAACGGTCTGCGGTTTGAATATGATCGTCCCAGGTTGAACGACGTTTTTCGCCACCATGAAGATCCTGATAGATATCCTTACCACTAAGACCCGCTGAGTTTTTGATTCCGCTACCCGCTTGAACAATCAGGGAATAAACATCCAACAGCTCTTTTGCGCTCTTCTTTCCTCCAATTTTGCCCAACACCTTTCCTGATTTTGTGGAGGCTAATAAAGGTTCTCCATCGAGCATGCGAGGAATAGTACCCATCATTTCTGCATGATCAGCAATCACCAGGAAATCCAGAGGTTCGGAAAGCTGCCAGCGCATACCCGTGGTTGGGCTGATAACCGGCAAACCTTTGGCAAACCGGTAGGCGGTATCCAAAGTGGATGCGGGAGTACCAAAAAGATAGACATCAAAAGAGTTGCTGGTATGAAGATGAGTATCACCCCAATACAGCTGAGTGGACTCTGCCGTTGCATAACTGCAAGCTCCAACCGCTACAAGCAACGTAAGCAAGCGTTTCATAGAATTCAGCCTTGTTCAAATCAGTTGTTATTCAGGGCGTTCCAGGGGTGTACCAAATAGGTGATGTATAGGCACGCTCTTGAGTCGTCTTGGCGACAGACTTTGGTAACGGCGTCTGGAAACGAATCGCGTCATAGAGCACCCAACTTGGGGTTGGGATCTCCAAAACCCTGGCGTAGTAAAAAGCCCTTTGATCAGAGCGGAAATCTGGATCTTCCCAGGTTGTAGAGAGTTCGGCCTCGCCGATGGTATTGGACCAGGCCGCCTTGCTAATATCGACGGTATTTCCTACGGGAGCTAATTTCCCTTCTGAATTCAGTGTACGATTACCAGACCAGGCGACATTGTAAACGCGTTCATGGCTGGCGCCGTCCCTATCTACCCAGCCTTTCACAATTTGAATGCGATCCAGATTTCCGCTATCAGGGTCTTTGCTGGCGGTTACGATAAAACGAGGAGATTTTCCCTGCTTTGTCCGATATAAATCTCCCCCCATGGAAACACCGTGTTGATAGGCGAATTCCGCCAGGTTCGAGCGCTTTTCATCACCCGTTGAAAAACTCCAACCGCCAAACATTCGGACAATCATTCTCGGCCCTGTAGTAGCGTAGACATCCTTGCGCATCATCGCATCGAAGATAGCTTCGCGAGTATTTTCTTTTGCCCAAACGGCAGCAAGACCACCCGCCACTTGTTGCCAACCGAACACTTTCTTCTGGCCGAACTGGCCAACAATATGTTCAGGTCGGCCTGCATGGGGCTCCATCAAGGAATGTTTGCCAAAGAAATTGTTTTCAGCGGCCGTTGCCATACCGGTATGGCTATCCGTTGCACCGATCAGACCAAATTTATAGGGGTTTGCTCCAATTTCAGATTCTATTTTCAAGCCAATCTTCAATGCAGAACGGGCGTACTCATACAGCAACATGTCATCGATTTTGTCGGCCGACAAATTAAGATTGCCGTGATCCCAGGTGCCATAATCGGCAAACTCGTCGTTGGGCGACAACAGTGGGTGGGCTTCACCATCACCTTTAATTTGGGTAACTTCAACAATTGGTTCCCAGCGCATTCGGGTTTCCGCATAGGCTTTGCTGATGGGTTTGCCTGTCGCGGGCTCGACTTCCGGGAACATCAAACCATTGGACAGATTCCCGTTATGGGGAATAGCCAGCACCTTGCCTCCGGTTTTTTTCTCATGCTCGGACATCCATTTCCAGAGATCTCGAGGATCATCACTGCCTCCCGCACCCGCCGTGGTAAAGGGACTGGTTTGCAAAGCAACGTCCGCCCCATCACGATAAATCACATTCCGGTGAACATTGTTACCGCCTGGCTGCAATGTCCATTCATAACCGATTAATGCTGTGAAGCGCCCGGGATCGTTGGCCTCATCTGCCGCTTTAGCGTTTTGTTTCCAAGTGCTGTCAAAACCATGGGAACCCGGACGCGATTGCAGAGCTTTGGGAAAGGTTCCTCCGATTTGCATCAGAATGGACTCCATAGAAGCCTCTAATCCCTTTTTACCACCTTCAGTAAAAGCCTCATACCAACGGCGGCCGGTTTTATCCGCTAACATTTTAGGCGAACCACTCAACAACTGTGGAAAGAAGCCTAACTCGTCGGAATGATCAGCGACCACAAGAAAATCCAGCGGGCGTTTCAGTTTAACTCGCTGACCTGACGCCGAAGTAATTTCTTCCCCCTGGGCAAATCGATACGCGCCCGCCGGATCGATCCTGGCACCCAATGCGCCAGCATCAAACGAATTAACGGTATGCAGGTGGGTATCACCAAAGTAAACATTATCGGGATAATTTGGCTGAACATAGGGGGAATAGCTTTGTTCTTCAGCACTCACCAACGAAGAGACAAAAACAGCTCCGAACATCAGCAGTGTTATATTCTTAACACCAAACATTTTTCTCTCCGATAACATTTGTAGTGCAACAACTGCGCGATCAACTCAGCTATTGGCAATTATGAATTCCGCCGTCAACAACAATTTCAGTGCCCGTCATAAAGTTACTGGCGGGGGAAGCCATAAACGCTACCGCCGAAGCCACATCAGAAGGTGTTCCCCAGGCTTGCAAGGGCGTTAAGGCGAGCCCTATGGCTTGTGCCTCCTCACGACTTGATAAGCCAGCTTTCTGCATCAACATATCCTGCACTTGATCTCCCATATCGGTTTGGATCAAACCAGGATGAATGGAATTCACACGAATATGATCTGCGCCAAATTCAGCCGCCATGGCCTTGGTCATAAGCCTCACAGAACCTTTTGACGCACAGTAAGCGGAAACCAATGAGGAACCCGCCAGCCCCGCGAGAGAAGATAAATTCACAATCGACGCTCTCTGTTCGGCGGTTGCGTGTTTTTTCATAAGCTTTGAAGCGTACTTGCTGCCCAGAAAAACACCATCCACATTAACCGACTGCATTAAGCGAAACTTGTCGAGAGACATTTCTTCGACAGATTCGTAAAACATAATGCCTGCGTTATTCACGAGTATATCCAAATGACCATGTTCTTTTTCTATGGCCATCATCGTTGTCTGCCACTCTTGCTCGGAAGTCACATCCAGTTTTGCAAATGCAGCTTGAATTCCCGCTGATTTAAGATTATCGACTTGCGACTCGGCCAGGTCAGCATCTTGATCACTGACGATGACAGTCGCACCTAACTCACCAAGCGCTCTGGAAATTTCGGCTCCAATTCCTTGGGCCGCACCAGTGATCAATGCAACTTTTTCTTGTAGTTGAAACTGCGTTTTGTAGCTGGCCATAAAATTTTCTTCTATTTGATTTCCAGGAAGACAGCTCGCAAGCAAGCTGCAATTTACTGAACCGCGTAGCCGCCGTCGACGCGAATCATTTCACCTGTCACAAAGTCTGCCGCTTTTGAAGACAAGAATACCGCCGTACCGGCCAGCTCTTCAGGCTGCCCCCAGCGTCCGGCGGGAGTTCGTGCTACGGCTTCACCGTACATTGGAGTATCGCGAAGCACTGCCGTCATATCCGTTTCAATCCAACCGGGGGCGATTGCATTGACCTGAATATTGTGGGGGGCTAATTCAACCGCCATGGATTTTGTCAGTTGAACAATGGCGCCTTTCGCGGCACTGTATGAGGGTACGAGTTTGGAACCAAAAATGGAGTACATGCTGCCAATATTAATTATTTTCCCGCCTCCATTTTCCAGCATCGCGGTTGCGGCGATTTTGGACAACAGAAAAACAGCGTTCAATTGCACTTCAATCACCCTATCCCAATCTTCCGGGTCTTCTTGAAGCACACCACCACTTGGCACACCAATACCAGCGTTGTTCACCAGAATATTAATGCTCCCGAGCTGAGCTTCGATTTCTGCATAAGCTTCCGCTAAGGTATCCCGCTCGCTCACATCCACTTTTAGCGCCATGGCTGGAATACCTATCGCCTGTAGCTCTGCCAGCACGTTCTGGTTCTTCTCTTCATTACGACCAATGATGGCGACTGCGGCACCCGCTTCAGCCAGGCCGAGTGCAATAGCACGCCCAATACCACCATTGCCACCGGTCACCAATGCGACGCGCCCGCTTAAATCAAACAGTGAAGAATTTTTCATCACAAAAACCTTGTTGTTCTACTATATTGTCGACTATGTGAATACCCAACGATTTTCTTCTGATCTCCTGCTAAGGAATAATAACGGCTTTCAAAGTATCCGCCGTGTTCACCTGGGCCTCAAAAGCCTGTTTTGCGTCCCCAAGTGCAAAGCGGTGCGTAATCAGAGGTCGGCGATCGACTTTCCCTGACGCCATAAGCCCAATCGCTTCCCATATATCGTCCATGGTATAAGCGAGGATGCCAAGCAAATCAATATTTTTTGTCACAATCTGATTCAGATCCAGATGTATTTTATCTTCATACAAGGCCACAACCACCAAACGCCCGGTATGAGGCTTAACGATTTGCAATGCCTGATTCGTCGTTAATTCCAAGCCCGCACATTCGATCACCACATCAATATTTGCCGTTGTGCTCTGGTTGTAAAGAACAACATCCTCTCCAGTGGCCGACTTCATAGCCGCAACGACGTCTTCTTTCATAGGGTTAATGGTTCGGTGAGCACCAAACTGCTTAGCCATGTCCAGGCGTTTTTCCGAAATGTCGCTAATGATGATGTCACATTCCGGGTACAAAGCTTTCAGAACTTGAACGCAGCCGAGACCAATCATACCGGCACCTACAATCAGGATTTTTTCCCCTGCTTGAGGGTCGGCCCGACGAACAGCAGTAAGGGATACCGTTAACGGTTCTATCGTTGCAGCTTCTTCGTAAGAAATATTGTCGGGCAACTTAAACACCGCTGGCTCACCAAACAGTGCACCATCTGCCTTGCAGTATTCGGCATAAGCGCCGAGTGAAAACCCCGCAACACGATCTCCAGGAGCAAGCCCATCCAGTTTAAGTCCGTCAGGGATATCCACAATATCACCCGAAAATTCATGGCCGAACAAGGCTCCACCCTCTGCCGGGATGCTCATTTCCTTGAATATACCGGTTTTATACGTGTGAACATCGGTGCCACAAACACCAACGGCTTTTACCTTGATCAGTACACCATCTTTACCGGCTGCCGGCTTTGGAACATCCACAACACGAAGATCACGATTTCCGTACAGTACTGCACCTTTCATTGAAGACATGGGTATTCTCCTGTAATTATTATGATGAACGCTGTTGACAGTTCACTTCGGTCAAAAACATTCGAATCGCCATCATGCAGCATCCGCAACCCGTTCCAATCTTAAGACGGGCCATCAGCTCTTCAGGCTTTTTGATATTCTTCCGCTCGATCAACTTTTAAATGCTGCTGCGCTTCATTCCTTTACAATGACAAATCACAAACGCATCGTTTTCACGGGGCTGGGATTTCAAACTCTTCACGTGGCATAAACTCTATTGGTGCAATGCACGACCACAGGCATCCATGACCGATTCATGCATGGTTTCTGATAATGTCGGATGGGCAAACACCATTTGCATCAGCTGCTCTTCTGTTCCTTCCAATGCCTGAGCAATTCCAAACCCTTGAATTTGTTCGGTCACCTGATAGCCAACCATATGGGCGCCTAGCAACTCACCTGTATCATGATCAAAAATGGTTTTTACGAAGCCTTCCGTTTCACCCATAGCCAAGGCTTTGCCGTTGGATTGCAAATCGCAACGCCCGACTCTAACAGCTCGATTACCGCTTTTAGCTTGGGCCTCGGTTAAGCCCATACTCGCGACCTGGGGCCGGCCGTAAGTACATGCTGGAATATGATTTCTATCCAGAGTCTGAACACCGTTAACCCCGGCTAACTTTTCTACGCAAAGTACCGCTTCTCTGCTGGCTTTATGGGCCAAGCAGGGCGGCCCGGAAACATCACCAATTGCGTACAAACCAACCACATTAGTACGACACCACTCATCAACGGTTATAAATCCATTCTCGGTTTCAACACCCAATGCCTCCAGACCAATGTTTTCAATATTGCCCTGAATGCCAGCAGATACTAAAACTTTATCAACTTCAAGGGTTTCAATTTCACCCTGTTTGTTCAGCAGTCGACATTGAGCGCCAGCTGTCGTTTTTTCCAAGGATTCGAGTCTGGTTTTGGTTTTTACCGAAATACCACGTTGCTTGAAGGATCGGGTAACAAAGGCCGAAACCTCAGCATCCTCCACTGGCATCAGTTGATCCATAAGCTCTACCAAGGTCACATCCACACCGAGGTCATTGTAAAAACTGGCGAACTCAATACCAATCGCTCCTGATCCTATGACCAACAATGATTTGGGTAACCCCTCTGGTACCAGTGCGTCAAAATAAGTCCAAACCTGCTCCCCATCAACGTCAATACCGGGCAAGGTTCGAGGCCGGGCACCTGTTGCCAAGATAATGTGGTCGGCCTGATAATCGTAACCTCCCTGCTCGCTTTCGACATTGAGCTTGCCTTTACCGGCTAAACGCGCAAAACCATCAATCACGTGTACGTCGTTTTTTTTCATCAAATAGCCGATGCCATCACTAAGCCGTGCCGATACATCTCGACTGTGTTGGACCAGTTTATGAAGATCAAACTGAATATTTTCAGCACTGAAACCAAACTGATCCAACTTGCCAAGTGTATGGGCAACGTCGGCGCCCTTGAGCAAGGCCTTGGTCGGGATACAACCCCAATTTAAACAAATGCCACCGAGGTGTTGTTTTTCCACAAGCGCGGTCTTCAAACCCAATTGGGCAGCGCGTATGGCCGCCACATAACCGCCGGGACCACCGCCAACTACCATCACATCATAATGAGTCATTTAATCGGCCTCCGGCTCATACCAACATTAATGCGGGGTATTCGAGATAGCGTTTGAGCAGGGCCATAAACATCGCCCCAACGGCACCGTCCACCACTCTATGGTCGAAGGATGCCGACAAGGTCACAATCGTTGCTATACGTGTTTCATCGCCATCGACCAGCACACTTTTTTGACCAGCTCCCACCGCAAGAATGCCGGACTGGGGCGGGTTAATAATGGCATCGAATTGTTTAATGCCGTACATTCACAGATTGGACACACTGAATGTGCCGCCGATAAATTCTTCAGGTTTTAAGGTCCCGGCCTTGGCCCGAGTAGCCAGGCTGCGCATTTCATTGGAAACTTGCGCGAGGCTTAGCGTCTCTGCTCGTTTCAGGATGGGTGTAATCAAACCGTTTTCCAACGCTACGGCGACCGAAACATCCGCGTGTTTGAATCGGCGAATGGTTTCGCCATCAAACTGGACGTTCACATCCGGCGATTTACTTAATGCCATCGCAGTTGCCTTGATCACAAAATCATTGACGGATAATTTGACGCCAGGCTCTTCCGCATTTATTTGCGCTCGCAGGGCCAGCAACTGGTCCAGACAACAATCGATACTTAAACGAAAATGGGGGGCTTCACGCTTGGACTCCTGTAGACGTGCTGCAATGGTTTTACGCATTCCCGTCATCGGAACGTCGTCAAATACCGCATCGACCTGCGCCGATATTTCACTGGTGGTGTTGCTACCCAGGGCTTTGGTGCGTCCCGAAGCCTGGCCATTCAGCAATGCATTGGCCGCTTCTACATCTGCCTTGCACACCCGCCCCCGATTCCCCGAAGCACGACAATCATTGAGATTAATGCCCAGTTTTTTCGCAAGGCGAGCAGCCACTGAGGTCACTTTTATATGGCTATCGTCGAGATTGCTGCGATGAGTCGACAGCTCATCTCTATTGACCGCAGGTTTGGTGACATGACCACCCGCCGATTCAATGGCGGAAATCACATCGGCTTTTGAGATTCTAGAGTTTCTTCCTGAGGGTGAAACATTATTGAGATTAACATTATATTCACCCGCCAACTTTCGAGCATAGCGCGAAGCGTGTACGTCGCTATCGTCGCCGCCTTCGCTCAAGGCTCCGAGAGCCTGTGCCTCTGGCGCCGGTATGGTATCGATTTCTGCAGCAGCTGAATCTGCTGTTGCGATATCTGTTTCTTCATCAGAACTGTCACCAAGAAGGTCCGCTCTCGCCACCTCTTCGGGTTCAAAATCTGCGATATAGGCATCAATCACCGCATCGGGTGTATCCTCAGCGGCCACTACAGCCAACAGCTGCGCAATATCCATGGTCTCGCCGGGTTGAGCCACGAGCCGACGAACCACACCCGCCACGCTCGACTCCACCTGATTCACAATCTTGCTGGTTTCCATATCAGCAACAACATCACCCACCGCAACCGTATCACCTTCCTCAACCAGCCATTCCGTGAGCGTGCCTTCGGTCATGGTCAAGCCCCACTTCGGGACCGTAATTGCCTCAATAATGGACATGACTTATCTCCTAGGCAACCGCTGAAGCAGCTGCATCAATACCCATAACATCCAGAGCGGCCGCAACAATTTGCTCACCACCCGGCAACCAGGCCTGTTCCAAAGGCGATGAAAACGGTGTCGGACAATGAGGTGGGGTGACCAGCTTAATAGGCGATTTTAAAGACGCGAACGCATGTTGCGCTACGAGAGCGGCAACATCGTGCGCAAAACCGCAGCGGGCCGCGCCTTCATCAACCACCACTAATCGCCCGGTACTTTCAACACTTTCCAGAATGGATTCTTCATCCAATGGTGACGTAGTGCGAGGATCGATCACATCGCAGGTGATGCCCTGTTTAGCCAACTCGACCGCAGCCCCCATGGCAACATGAGCCATCAAGCCCATAGCAATGATCGTGACATCGTCCCCTTCCTGCAAAAAGTTCGCTTCGCCAAACGGGATTGTGTAGGCCTCATCGGGCACTTCAGCGGCGGCTGATGGCAGGTCATAAAGCGCTTTGTGCTCCATAAACATGACCGGGTCATCGTCCTGAATGGCCTGTATCAAAAGCCCTTTTGCGTCGTAGGCATTGGAAGGCACAACCACTTTTAATCCGGGAATAGACGTAAAGATATGATGCAAACTCTGAGAATGTTGAGCAGCAGCGGAAGCGCCAGCCCCTATCATTGTGCGAACCGTTAAAGGCGTAACCGCTTTACCGCCGAACATATAGTGAAATTTGGGAACCTGATTGAGCAAAACGTCGAAACAACTTCCCACAAAGTCATTAAACATCAGCTCGGCGACGGGTCGCATCCCGGTAGCAGCAGCACCGGCCGCAATGCCCATGTACCCCATTTCAGCAATGGGCGTGTCAATTACGCGATCAACGCCAAAGTCGGAAGCAAAACCCTTGGTGATGCCAAGAACACCACCCGCAGCATCCACATCCTGCCCGGGGCAACCGGCACCACCGGAAATATCCGTCCCTATAAGGAACACACGATCATCGCGCTGCATTTCAGCGCGCAGGCCTTCACTAATTGCCTGACGAAAACTTTTCTCTGCCATAATTAATTCCTCCGACAATTAATAGTTGATGTAGACGTGATCACAAAGCGTTTCGGTCGCCGGCCAAGCTGCCGACCTGGCCTCATCGAGATACACCTTAAACGCTTCAATAACGTCGGTATCGACCGCGTCGAGTTCTGCATCGGTCAACAAGCCATCGGAAGTCACTTTTTTTCTAAAACCCAACAGGCAGTCATTGTCTTCCAGGTTTTTAAGCTCCTCTTTGGTGCGATATAACTGGGAATCACCCTCATAGTGTCCGTAATACCGTATTGCTTCAGCTTCGATGTAGTATGGTCCCTGCCCAGCACGACAATGCTCAACGGCTTCACCGACCTCGCGATAGACCTCAAAGAAATCATTGCCATTAATTTTTTTTGCAGGCATACCGAAAGCCGCTGCACGTTCAGCGATTGAATCAGCACCCAAGGCATACTCAATGCCGGTGAACTCGCCATATCCATTATTTTCACAATAAAAAATAATGGGCAGTTTCCACATCACGGCCATGTTCATGGCTTCGAACATATAGCCTTCATTGGTCGCACCATCACCATGAAAGCAGACCGCAATGTTTTTGCTTCCTTTCAATTTTTGCGTTAATGCCGCGCCCGCTGCTAAAGGTCCGCCAGCACCTACGATGCCATTGGCACCCAAGCTGCCTTTATCCAGTTCAGCAATGTGCATGGAACCACCACGACCTCGGCACAAGCCCTCTTCTCGACCATAGAGTTCCATCATCATCAGTCTTGGGTCGGAACCTTTGGCAAGGCAGTGGCCGTGCCCTCGATGGTTACTGGCGATATAGTCCTCATCGCTTAAGTGTGCACAAACACCAACGGCATTCGCTTCTTCGCCGCAATACAGGTGAAGAAAACCCGGAATTTCTCCGGTGGTATTCTGACGGTGAATGGTTTCCTCAAACTCGCGAATTTGCCGCATCTTGCGGTAATAATTCAGTGCCTGCTCTTTGGTGATGGCCATTGAAAACTCCAGAGGTTTATCATTATTTTTGAAATGTAAGCTGCGACTCAAAAAGCCGATAAAGACTCCATTTCCAATCGTCAAAATAGCGAAGCTGGGAATTCACTACCTGACATTAGGCGCATTTTTTATGACATTTAACGCAGCTCATGCCTGACATGGGAAGCGGGCAAATATCGAAAAAAGGATGAATAAAAAAAGGGCACCATGGATATGGCGCCCTTGATCGCAAGGCTGCGATACAGGAGATCTCAGTATTTTTTAATATACTGTACTGCTCACTCTACAAGCTCTAACTACTTTTCAACTGCAACAATCTGATACTGACCTTAAAAACGATAGGTGCCCTGAATTGCTACCGAACGTAAGCGATCAGTAATGGCAAAATAGTTACCCGTCACCAGGGGCTGATCAACCGAGTTATTGCTGACCATTTCATTTGTCAGGTTCTTACCTACCACAGCCAGCTCCCAACGTTGACTTTGATCTCCAATAGACAAACGCAAGTCTACTTTGGTGAAGTCATCCTGAAGCGACTCCGGATCCAGGTCCGGTGCCGTATAGTATTCGTCTGAGAAATTGAATGTCAGGACGCTTCTGAACTCCAAGGTGTTGAAAACCGGCTGGGAATAGTCAAACATCAAGTTATATGCCCATTCCGGCGAGAAGGTATTTGGCCTTCCTGCCAGGTTCTGCCCCTGGCTACAGTCAATAACGCCCGCAACACTTTGAGGCGCTGTACAGGGCGCAGTATCCCAAGCTTGCCAACGGTTATCCAAATAGGTCATGGCGGCATTAATCATTAGGTTTTCAGTCGCTCTCCAACGTGCATCCACCTCTACGCCTTCAACCCTTAGTTCTGCCGCATTGGTCACCAGAAAGGACGTTGAACCATCAAATACGCTCACCTGAAAATCTTCAACATCGGTTCGGAACACCGTCGCATTTAGAGTGGCAGCGCCGTCCAGTAAAGTCATCTTGGCACCCAACTCATAGTTCATGGCTTCTTCTTCCTCATATTCAAACGCACCGCCTGAATTGTCACCCAGATACCGTCCGTCAAAGCCGCCCCCTTTGAATCCTGTCGCGACTGACGCATACAACATAATGTCATCATCCAGATCGTGCTCTATATTCAGCGACCAGGAAACATGATCTTCTTTTCGGGTACGCGCAATATTGTGCTCAGTGGTGCCGAGTAGTGACCATAGATTCGCATCCAGGCCTGCCGATGCGGCTGGCAAATCAGTCGCGAAGCGATCATATTCCGCTGCCGTATTACCATATGAGAACGGGCCACCAAAGCTGACGTTGCCGGTAAAGCGCTTGTCCAGATTATGCGTGGCTTCTTTTTCTTCTTCGCTGTAGCGCAGCCCCAAAGTGCCTCGGGTATTGTCCGTGAAATTCCAGGTTAAGGAGCCAAAGATCGCCCACATTTCCTGCTCCTGATCAAACTGATAGGAACGCGTAACATTGGGTGCCCCCAATACAGCGGTGCCGAAGCTTTCATCAGAGGTGTAGTACAAATCTGACTGGTGGTAGTAAATCCCCGCGATATACTCAACGGATTCACTGGCCAATGAGGTTAAGCGAATCTCCTGACTCCACTGCTTGTAATCTTCTGTTCCATGCACCTGAATAAAGGGCAACGCTGAAAAGTCACAATCACAAATATCGAAATAATCATATTTCGCATAGGACGTCTGCGCCGTTAAAAGATGATCTCCCATTGACCAGTCCAATTTAATGGAACTTACCGCCATGTCGCTTTCGCCCTGATTTTCTTCGCCGATCAGGTTTTCAACAGGCACCCTGCAATCTTCAAAGAAGAGCTCAGCAGTATCCGATACCCACCAACCCATTTTGTCCAGTTTTTTACCGATGGCGAATCCGGGGGTATCTCGCTCTATCAGCAATAGGCTGACACCGCCATAGCCTGCATCACCGGTTCGCACAGCTACGACATAATAATCAGCTCGTGCACCGCTTGTGATAAAGGTTTTACTTCCATTTACACGATAATAGCCATCCTCTCGCACTGCACGTGTTTTCAGACTTGCCACATCCGATCCACAGCCTGGTTCAGTAATCGCTAACGCCGAGATTTTCTCACCGCTCAGAACCTGTGGTACAACTTTTTCCTTCAGCTCCTGGCGAGCAAATTTAACAAGCGGTGGCTGACTGATATCCAGAGAACCCAGCCCTGCGGTTAAACCACCAGAGCCTGCTCGCATCAGTTCCTCCAACCAGACCACTTTCTGGAAAACATCGCCTCCTGTGCCACCAAGCTCTTCCGGATATCCAATCCCCAATAATCCTGCTTTCCCGGCCTTGCGGTATAGATCCCGAGGAAATTCCCCTTTCTCTTCCCATTCATCGATATAAGGTAGAACTTCTTGTTCGACAAATTTACGCCCTGTCTCACGGATCATTCCATGAATTTCACCAAAATATTGTTGATAAGCCATCCGCAGCTCCTATAAACCTATAGCCTGAAAAGTTTTTGGTCTCGGCTTTCAAAAGCGTCATTGCTTTATAGCGCCATTCTTCTCAACGCAACCTTATCGATCTTCCCAACAGCTGTGAGAGGAAGTGCATCCAGAATAGAAAAACTTCGGGGCACCTTGTATCCCGCCAGGGATTGTCGGCAATGGCGCTGGATCACGTCCAGATCATGCTGGTTCGAAGTGCCCAATACCACATAGGCATGCACGCGCTCGCCCCAAGTCTCATCTTCCACACCTATCACGGCACATTCCGAGACGCCCGGGCAAGCTGCCAGGACATTCTCTACCTCCGTGGTGTAGACGTTTTCCCCACCGGAGATGATCATGTCCTTCAGACGATCAACAATGTACAGATAACCACTGTCCATATAGCCAACGTCTCCACTGTGACACCAGCCATCATTGATTGTTTGAGCGGTGGTTTCCGGCTGATTCCAATAGCGATTCATCACGTGCTCGCCTTTGAAACATACTTCACCCACCTCACCTTCAGCCAGCTCTTTACCATTGGAATCCCGAACGGAAACCGAGACACCATGCGCAACATTTCCTGCCGAACCTAAACGTTCTTCATCGCCTCGAGCGCGATGGGTTTCAGGATGTAAAAAGGAAATAGGGGCGCCTTCTGTTTGACCATATACCTGAAAGAACTCGGCATTAGGGAGCGCATTAAAGAGTTCGTGAAGCAAAGATTTATCAATTGGCGACCCACCGTACAGTATCGACGTCAGGCTGCTTAAATCATGTTTGTTAAAATCTTCTGAGGAAACCAGCATTCGGCACATGGTTGGCACCATCATCATGGTTTCGACATTGAATTCCGATATCAGTCGAAGCACCCTCGAGGGTTCAAAAGCAGGCACAACCACCAGACAACCCTGGCTTCGCAATGTCGCCGCCATGCACAAAATGCCCGAGATATGAAAAAGTGGAACCACCAAACCCAGGGTTTTTCGATGGTCATAAAAATTTTCTGCAAAACAAATATTGAGCGCAGAGCTTATGCTGCTGTGGGTGTGAACAACACCCTTACCCTTGCCTGTAGTGCCCCCAGTATAGTTGAGCAAGACATCGTCACTCGCCGTTCCAGAGCGGTCGTCGCAAGGCGAAGCCGTGATTAATTGCTCATAGCTCAGCGTCCCCGAAGAGGCATCTTTTCTTTCACCGATAAATATTAGGCGGTCGAGGAAGCCACACGCTTTCTCTAAAGCCTCTCCACTTTCAATAAAGCTATCATCGACCAATAGCAGACTGGCTTCACAGTCGGCCAATGACAGTTCCAGTTCACGCACAGACCAACGGGTATTCATAAGATTCGGAATGTAACCCGCCCAAATAGCAGCCCAAAAACTGATAATGGCCCGATCACTGTTTTGCGAGAGAATGCATATCCTGGCGCCCTTCGGCAACTTCATTTCGACAAAGGCAGCTGCTACTCGTGTGATCACCTCTTTGAGCTCACTGTAACTGTAGCTCCGCTCACCACACACCAGTGCTTTGCTTGTCGCACCATGACTATCGGCTCTATGCAGCCACTCTGTTAAAGACATAAAGCCACCTCTGAACAAAGATATTCGATTATCCAACGGGAAAGTTTCTGCGCAGCGCTCTATTCTCAGGCACGAAGCGCGATTGCAGTATTACTCTAAAGTTATTCCTTTCCCGTTTTCAGGGCATGACAATAGGCGCAAAATATTTTGCATTTGGCGCAAATGAATAGGTAAAGAGTTAGCGGGCTAGAAGAGAAGATCTACAAAAGAGCCAACAGGGAAAATAGATGGATGTATATCGCTATCAACGACAAGAAAGAAACTGACTTTTCTGGACCTAAGCCATAATGGCGGCCGCTTTAATTTGAGCCCAAAGCTCCAGGCCCGGCCTCAAGTTCATTTCATTGGCGGAGTAGCGGCTTATGCTCGCCCACAACGGCCGGCCAGCAATATCTAGACGCACATCCACAGTAAATTTATCCTGCATCGGGTGCAGGCTTACCACAGACGCCGGCAACAAGTTCAATATACTGCTTTGCTCAGGCTTAGCCAGATTCAAACTGACGTCTTTTGCTGCCACACACAATCGCACCTTGCTACCTATCGGTTCGTTGTTGTCTTTCAACCGAATGGATAGGTCTCCAATAGCCAGGTCTTGTAAGCCCCACTCGGGCTGCTTGGTTTTTACCCGAGCTTCCAGCAGAACCTCTTTTGTGAGTGCTTGTTCTGACGGGAATAAGGCTTCGCTGACATTTTCATGGAGGGTGAACTGCCCTCTATCCACCATTAGCACTCGATCTGCCAAGCGGGCAAGCTCTCGCTTTGAATGGGTTACATACAGAATACAAGTGTCACTAAGGAGCTTTAGACGCTCTATATAGGGGAGAATTTCTTCTTTCCTAGCATCATCCAGTGCAGACAGGGGCTCATCCAATAAAAGAAGTTTTGGCTTCAATAGCAAAGCACGTGTTAACGCAACCCTTTGCTTCTCGCCACCGGACAACTGCTCTGGTAAACGCTCCAGGCAATGCTCGATGCCCATCATATCAATAACGTTCTTGGTGGAATCCAAAGACCAAAAGTCATTTGAAAAATTATTCAGGCGCCGCTTCAAGGCATAGTTAATGTTTTTCCGGGCCGTTAAATGGGGGAGTAAATTGTCTTCTTGCATCACATACGCAATAGAACGCTTGTGCACAGGCCTAAAGGTTCGCTCAGACTGCCACACTTCCCCAGCCACTTTAATGCTCGCATCAGGCAACTCAAACAAGCCTGCAACACTACGCAATAGCGTTGTTTTACCAGTGCCGGACTCACCAAATATGGCACACACACCCTGCATCGGAATTTCAGCAGACAAAGACAACAGCAAATGCTCATTCAATTGGTGATGAACATCAACGCTCAACATGTTGTCTTGGGTGCGATTCGGCAAAATACGCCTCTATGTTTTCCGGGAGTTTATTCCATTCGACTTTGACCCCATCGCAAACATTGATGAGGCCGAACCGGTAAAGCGATACATCGCGAAGAGCAAAACAAAAGAAACACCCAACAAAATTGCCGATAGCTTATGGGCCGACTCATAGTCCCCCATCTCGACATACTCGTACAGCAAGACAGAAAGCACCTGGGTTTCGCCCGGAATGTTACCACCAATCATAAGTACAACACCGAACTCACCGATCGTATGGGCAAAACCCAAAATGGCTGCTGCAATGAATCCATCTTTAGCGAGCGGCAGAGTGACCGTAAAAAAGCGATCTATGGGACCGGCACCCATTGTAGCGGCCAAATCACTGGGAACCTGGCCTACGGCGCTGATGGCATTTTGGATGGGTTGGTATACGAATGGTAGGGAGTAGATGACCGAGCCTATGACCAGGCCTTCGAAGGTGAAGGCAAATCCAGTCCAATCCGTGTTTACGTTCGAAGCTGCGCTAAAGAAAACAAGGAGATAAAACCCAAGCACCGTGGGTGGTAAAACAAGGGGTAAAAATAAAATTGATTTAACGATAGGGCCAATAACTGAAGGCAATTTTTCAACTATCGAACAGAGTAAGGTGCATAGAAATACTAAAGAAATAGTAACAAGCCCAGCTAATTTTATTGTCAGCAAAAGAGAGTCGACAAGCTGGGCTGTAATCATATTAAGCTAGGTTATTTCTCTGACGTCGAAACTGGCTTTTCAAGCAATCCAGCTTCTTGCAGCTGATTACCGTATTTTACAATAAGCTTGTCCATCTGCTCTTCATCAATTGCCGATGCAGCTTCTGTACGAATATTGGTTACCAACCGTTCGACAAATGCCTTTTCCTGGACTGCCTGCAATTCAGCGATAATTCCATCTTTGACTTCGTCAAATGATTGTTTACTTGCGGATGTCTTTTTAATGAGCTTGATAATATGATAGCCGAACTGCGACTTCACAACATCGGAAATATCTCCAGCTTTTTCCAAAGCAAAGGCTGCTTCCTCAAACTCTTTAACCATTCGACCACGACCAAACTCCCCAAGATTACCTTGATTTCGTCCTACAGATTTGTCTTCTGAATATTTAACCGCAAGTTCGGTAAAATCTTCTCCAGCTATTGCTTTTGAGCGCAGCTCTTCCGCAAGTATTAATGCTTCTTCGTCACTACGATCAATTGGTTTAATGAGAATATGAGAAGCTTGAATTAACTCCGGAGTTGCAAAACGCTTATTTTCAGCCAAATAAGTTTCCTTAGCTCTTAACTCCCAATCAGATGTCTTTTCTAAATCTTGCTGAGCCATATCAAGCATCTGTGCTTTCATGTTAGCCCTATTTTTCTCCATCCGCGCAGTCCAGTCTAAAAGCTCATGATTCAATCTTTTATTTGCTTCCGACTTTTTGGCCAAAACCCGTATAGCATAAATATTTTCAATTGTTTCTTTTAGAAATCCGGAGCGAGCCATGATTTGATATTTATTATTTTCCGGCAGCCTAGTTTCTATATAGTTATCAATATCTTTTACTGTAACTGAAACGCCATCTTTTTCCATCACCACTTGAGCATCAACGGAAAGAGGCAACATAGCCATACAAATAGCAAAATATCTCAACATAAAAATCACTTATCACCTTTGTCAAAACACATATCTACAGACAAAAAAAACGCGGCCGAAGCCGCGTTTTCTCTCTAACACAAATAACTATTAGTTATCGTTAGTGTTAGTAAAGTGGTGGCCAATAGAACCAGCATAGTTAGCCAAAGCACCAGCAGAAGTTGCAGAGTTGTTTACATACTTCTGAATAGCGAAGCCAATTACTGGAAGACCTTTAACAATTTCACTACCATCAGACAGCTCAGGAGCAGTCACAGTACCACCAGCACCTGGAACACCAAAGCTTACGCGAGCCCAACCATTGTTGAAGCCGTTAGCCAAAGTGATGCTCTTAGTGATACGAGAAGAACCACCCAAAACACCTTTACTGTTGAAGTTCAGGATATTGGACTCAGTACACAGAGCCAATACATCTGGAGTAGTTACAGGTGCAGGAGAGAAGTCAAAACCAGAGGTAATTACGTTAACACCTTCTTCACGATCCCAGTAAGAGATTGCAATTTGCTCACAGGCTTCAGTCTTGGAGTGATCCCACTGACTGGTAAATGGAGCAGGAGCGTCAGTAGCAGCACCCGCAGTCGCACCTGCGCCACCAAACGGGTTAGCAGCAACAGCAGCAGCAGACAAGTTCACAAAGTCACGCTTAGTTGGGAAAGTAATAACCCAATCAGTCGCAGCATTCAGGCCTGGCTCAAGAACGTAATCGTTTGCAACAGTAGCACGAGTCAGCAGAGCAGACAGAGCTTGCAAAGAACCTTCTTGGTCGTTACCCGCGGTAGTAGCTGTAACGGTTGAGTTACCACCACCAGCGAAGCGAGAACCAGTTTTACCACGCTGAGGATCTACGTGCTCAAGACCAGTAACAGCAACAGGAGTAGTACCTACACCATTCGCAGCCAGTACCGCAGCAGCAGCGCCGTCAAAGTCTTGATAAGTAGCGGCGTTAGTAGCAGTGGAATCGCCAATATAAACAGTCGCATTGTCAACACCATCATCAACACCTGGCTCATCATCACCTGGGGTTGGGTGATAACCATCATCCATGAAACCGTCAACGGCTACAGCATCAAACATAGCCGCTGTGCCATCAGGTACATTAATGATTACACCATAACCATACAAACCACCAGTTGGAGCATCCAGCTGAAGGTGAGTAGCAGCTTTTGCGTCACCAGGGGTGTTTTCTTGATCAGTGTAGAAGAAAGCACCACCAGTACGCCATGCAGTTTCCAAGTTAGCGCAATTGCCAGGCACACCATTCACGTGCTTGATCGAAGAACGCAGAACCAGAGCGGAATCGCCAGCAGCACCAGCGGTTGCAGAACCAGAACCTGGGGCCAACTGCGCAACACCATTAGAGGCGGAAGCAGCAGGAACCACACCCATTTCAATAATTTCTACGTGACCTTCCAAAGTACGATCAAGACCATTGTTGATCGCATCAGCTTCTGCGCCACCAGTACCGTACTTGAAGGTACGCATTGGTGCAGTTGTACCCAACTGACCTACAGCTGAAGCTGCCAGGATGTTAGGTACTGTACAAGAAGTGTCACCAGTTTTCAGAACGGCACCATCGCCCTCTTTAGTTACGACACCAGACCAGTGATCCTGTGGAGACAGGTACAGGTGGAAGTCTAAAGAATCCTGAGAGTTCATCGCATCTACAAAGCGAACCTTAACAGCTTTGTAGTCGGCAGTGGTGTTAGCTACAGAGATGTAAGTATCGTTACCGCCATTAGCAGTATAGATAGGGTACATCAATAGCTGACCAGTACCGTCATGGTTCTGAACCATGGTCTGAGCCTGAGCAGTAACGCCAGTGAAACCAGCCGCTGCCGCCAGCGCTAAAGGTAAAAGTTTTTTCTTCATTTATGTTGCTCCTAGGTTTACAACAATTTTAGTTTTCTCTTTAACACAACTGCATAAAGCACATTTATGCAGTACTCCCTACTGATAAAAACAGCGTACTGGGCGTTACCGCATAATCTACACAGCATGAGCCATGTAAACACGGGGGTGTAAAATAACATAGCGACTAGGGCTAAACAACTGAATTTTTTATCAATTCACTGATTTAACCGCTTTTTTTGCCGCAATATGCAATTTCACACAAAACAGGTTTACGCAAAAGCCAATTGGTTAAATTTTAAACTCCCAACTGGCACATAAACTCCCTTAAATATAGGAGAGCTTACTATGAATTGGAGCCGAGCAATCGGCTACAACTCAATCCATAAACGAACGTTTTATGCATGACCTCAACAAATCTGTAACAAGGCCAACGCCAGTTTGTGCGCTTATGGAAATGATTCACACAAGCGTTCTTTCACGTTCGTTTTCAATTTTTTCCAGAGAAGCCATATCCGAGCAAAAACTCCAAGACATAGCGCTCTTAATATAGACCGCAATAAACGGAACTCAAGTATCTTTCTTATATATTACAGTTTTGTTTAAAGCCTTAAATTGATTGAGTTCAAGTCTTTATCTTTATACAAGCCGTTCAGGCCTTTTGTACTTCTAAAACTCAATATCCGGCTTTTAGCGCAACAGGCAAACCTCTTGAAGCTGGAATTCCGTTCAGATTTTACAGTTATTCCTTCAACTTAGCTGGCAAGCCTAGCCACTTTTACAAACAAGTTCAAGTATAAATTGTAAGCCTTTGATTTTTATAAACTAAAACCATCACCACTTATGCTTCAGGGTCAAACTCCGCTTGCGAAGCTGTCGTAATGGCAGAGACATCAGGCTGCTCTATATAAATGCTCTTGTATTCCCCCAAACGGGAAAACTCTGCATAGCCATGCCCCAAACGGTGAAGCTTCCAATCACCCAACTTCTCGCCCAGCACCAATCGAGTTTGATCTTTCAAGCCGGAGACAAGCACTCCACCGCCATAAATTCCCAAGAGCTTGATCTTGTCTAAATCGGCGGCGGCAACCTGAGCTGGAGCAATTTCCTTCTCGGGCTCGACAGCTAACAGCTGCCTGCCTCGCCAAAATAGCGGTCTGGAGGTAATTATACTGCTATCTTCCACACTTGCTTTTTCCGGTACGACCAGCGGCTGCATTGTATCCGCGGCCGGCAAAACAGGACCCGGTACAGGTGTCGCCATCACTTTATAGGTGCACCAAGCGAACAATAATGCGAACCCTAACACACAACATAGAAAGATTTTTTTGGCTCCGCTTTCCGGGCCATCAGCAAAAATTTTCTCAATCATCATGAACGCCACCTCAATGCTTCCAGAGTAATTCTCATATTGACGCGCTGTTCATTGCTGCGAGATCTTCCTGGACTTAGCTGTGCGGTACTTATTGCAACAGTCGGCTCCAGTAAAGCAAAACTGTCCAGCATCCCAACTAAAGAAGACATTGGGCCATTCAAGGTCATATTGATTGATAAACGCTGAAAGCCATCGCCCTCCGAAGACGGCAAAATCTGGCTGCCTGATACGGTAAATCCCTGCTCAACTGCCAGATTACGAACTTTTTGCTGCAAAGCAGCGGCTGCCACATCAGCGCCGCCCTGATCGGGGAAAACGAAACGCTTAATATCCGCTTCCGCGAGTTCATTGGCGCTCTGCAACTGTGCCTCAGCTTTTTCAATACCCACCAAACGGGCCATCAAAGGCTGATACCGGTATATCTCTTTGCTGGACTGCATATAGCTGTTAAAGAATCCAAGCCACAAATAGCACAAAACCAATATGGCAATGCCCGAAATCAGGCCAATCAACAGCTGGGCTCGCCTTTGAGCATTAAATCGCTTACTCATTGAGCGTCACCTTTCTGACCAGCTTCAGACAATTGCATTTCCACGGTAAATACTTCTTGTCCACTCGCCCTGTCTTTGCGAATGCCCCCCCTCTGCTTTACCTGCTGGAAATTTTCGTGGGAAGAAAGCAGCTGCATAAACTCCGCCGCATTGGTGGCATAACCGGTGAGTTGAAGTTTATCTTTATCAAGTCTGACATTGCGGAACCAGACGTCATCTTCCGCAAGATTAGTTAACTCCGCCAGCAGCGGAAGTAAACTGGAACTTTCGGAAACCAGGGTTTCAACTTCAGCGAGCACCACATTTTTCCTGGCCAAGCTTTCTTTCAAGGTTACAGCCTTCGCCGAACTCTGCTTTAGACTCGTATATTGCTGTTCCACTTTTTCAGCCTGAAGAGCGCGAGCAGAAGAAATAATTGCCGGAGCAAATAAAAGCAATAGATAGCTGGCAACAACAAATGCCACGGTCGTTAGCAGGCGTTTCCTGTAGCGCCCTTCTCGCTTTTCAACGGCCTCACCGTCAAAACAGGCGATTCCTGCTGGGGTCATCGCCCAAATTTCCGTTGTACTTTTATCGATCGTATTTTCCAGCAAACAATTATTGATGTCAGCCTGTCGCGCCATAGCCACCTGGACATTGATAAAATCACCCCCGTTTTGCTCAGCGAGCCAGGCATAGCTGGCATCTTCAACTGCAAACGGACAACTCGCCAACACCTCCAGATGCACAACTTCCGCCAACTCCACCTCGACAGCAAGGGGTAGCTGCAGGCTTTTAAGCAACACAATATCGTCTGGCAAAATGAAAGCATTCGCCTGAACCTTGGGTGCAGCAAGATTCTGCTTTTGCCCCAAGCGATAATAACCTTCTTGGCCAGGCTCCAATGAACGGACTTCGACTGTCTCTGCAAAGGCCCTACGAACCGGTGACAGCTGATTCCAAAGCAGATCCCGCCAGGCCAACTTTACGTAGCCCCAGGCCTGGCTCAAGTCCAAGCCAAAGAGTGATAAATCGTTAGTTTCTATCTTCATGTCTAATATACTGCGGATCCTCAACGGGAACCCGACGGATTACTGAACTGGGAGATCTGCATTGGCTCAACTCGAACGACCTCCCAAGGTACTGCGTTCGAAAAACCGGCGGTATCCACCCACAATCGACGCGTCATTATCTCCTGCTCAACACGCAATTCAATATCCAAACGCATTAAAGTTGATGCATTCTGACCAAAAAAGTCGGCATTAAATTCCGCATGATTAAGCAATTCGGAACTATCTTCTGCTTCGCGGCGCATGGTTTCATAATTGAGAGCTACCTCTTCATTGCCATTCGCAAGCACACTCAGTACCTCAATGGGTGCACTTGCAGGATCAACACCACCACTGATGGAACGCTCCACATAAACAACATCGTTCAGTGCTTGCAGCATTTCAAAATTAAAGCCATTAACTGCCAGTAAGTCTGCAACGGACAACAGGCGATCATGGCGGGGGACAGGCAAGCCCAAGGCCTCATATTCAGCATGCATTCCAGTAAACTCGCCACTGACCGGACGACGCCAATCGATTAAGTTCTGCGCCAGCTCCAGAGCTTGCTCGGGCTCCATTTCCAATCTCACAGATAGCAGCTGAGCCATCGCATCCAAACCTACTGAGTTCAAATCAATCAAGCCTTTTACGGATACCATCCTGCCCTTGGCAGCAACACCCAATAACTCACCCTGCCAGAGATAAGGCCCTCTCATTTCCAGTTGCTCACCCAGGGCAAAATTGTAATCCCGCAATAACAACTTGGCAGCACCATCCGCCAAAGCTTCATGCTTGGAAAACTTACTCTGTAATTGTACCTGCTTAACATCCATACGGGCGCTGTATAAAACCCCGGCCACCAAAAGTGACATGGCCGCAACCAACCACATAACCATCACCAGAGCCAGGCCTTGATTGGCTTTCTTGTGCGACGCCTTGCTGAACTGCGAGACAGAATATCCCATTAGAAGCTGGCCTTGGAGCTGCTATTTAACGCTAATACCATCTCAGGCCAATAGACCTCACCACGTACAATATTGATTCGCAGCAATTTGGGCAAAGCCATCGAATAAGCCCAGTTTTCCGACCAATCCATTTGATGCCCGCCTTTATAACCGATCTCCAATTTAGCCGCTTCGTCAATCAGCACAAACTTTTCGACTTGCGCCCAATCCGGGCGGCTATTGGCATTGACATAGTGTGACATTTGCAGAACCAGTGGCTTTTTCTCACTGTCCTCGTCAACTGACAGGCGCATAATTTGCAGGCCCGTTGCCGCAATATGGTTCAGGGGGGCCACCCAGACCAGTTCGTTTTTCTTGCCACCAAAATAGCTTTGCAACCCACCGGAGCGCGGTATCGAAGTTGCCTGAGACAAACTTCTCTTAAGGAAACTCAAGGTTAAGCGCATGGATTCGGTTTTCACGATCTTACGCTCAACGGCTTCCTGGCTTTGAGCAAAACTGCGCATAGCGCTGACCGCGGCCAAGCTGATCAGCGATAAGACAGCCAAGGCCACCATCATCTCGACCAGCGTGAAGCCCCGCACCCGAACAACAACACCAGGATGCATCACTGTTCCAACTCCGAACCAAGAACAATCGAATCCAGCTGGAACTGACGTTCTTTTTCACCGTCATTCCAGGATACAGTTACTTCAATATTCTGAAGGGAACCCAATTCCATATTTTCTGGATAATCCCCGGGGGTTGGCTGGGTAATCACCTGCCAAGCGTAACCGCCTTCAGTTTCCCCACTCTCTTGCACACCTCCAATGGGCACCACTTGGTAATTGGCCAGTAACGATTCAGCCAGTACCGACGCATAGGTGTATTGCTCATCCAGATGCACATTGCGACTTGCGCCGGCAACCGCCTGATACAACGCGCCCAAACTGAATCCCAGCACAGCGATCGCCACCAGCATTTCAAGCAGGGAAAAACCTTGGCTAGCCTTGCGAGTCATATAAATTCTTCTTCGAGCGGATGCTGGCTGACTCGCCCAAACAACCAATCGACCTTAATTTGCATGCCCTTACCGGTTTCGTGTTCAATGCGAACATCACCCCCACTGGAGCTGCCATCAGGATAGAAACGAATCACCGCTCGACGAGCATCATCACTAAGATCTCGGGCCGAGGTAATTTGTACTGAAAAGCTGTCATCCAGGGTTTGCTGAAGCGTATCGTTAACAGAAATTTCACGAGCATTGGCGTTATAGACCCAATCCACGGAACGGCCAGTACTCAGCGCTTTAAATCTGGCGGCCTTGGTACTGCTGAGAATAGAACGCACAGTATCTCGATACTGCATCGCATCGTACATGCGCCCCATAGCCGGCAAAGCGGCGCCGGCAGCCGCAGCCATAATCGCCAGAACCACCATCAGTTCAATAAGCGAAAAGCCTTCTATAACACGCCGGCGAGTCATCATATTAAAACAATAAAATCAGTTGCTGATATCCGCGTTATCGCCCTCACCACCGGGCTGACCATCAGCGCCATAGGAAATAATTTCCATACCGCCATTCGCACCCGGGTACTTATAAATAAAATCACGACTCCATGGATCCTGGGGAACATCCTTTCCTTTCAAGTAAGGACCATTCCAGCCCTTTGCATCACCCGGCTTATTCATCAAAGCCTGAAGGCCTTCTTCCGTACTTGGAAAACGTCCAACTTCCAACTTGTATATCTCCAGACCAGACTCCAGATCCTTAATCTGAATACCAGCTGTTTTATGTTTGGCTCCATCCAACTTCTCAAGAATGGTTGGACCAACCAAACCGGCAATCATTGCCAAAATAGCCAACACCACCAGCAATTCAATCAAAGTCATACCCTGAGCTTTGTTCGATTTCATAGTCTTTCTCACGATTTTCATCCTTTTACTCTTTACCCTGCAGCTTGATTCATCACAACTTGATGAAAGAAGGCAAGCCTTAAACCAGATTATTAACGGAGATAATCCCCATTAAAATAGCAATAATAATCAGGGCGATGGCGCCGCCCATAAATAGAATCAGGACAGGCTCAATAAAGGTAAGTGCCCGCTTTACGCCCACTTGCACGTCACCATCATAGACCCGAGCCAACTCCAGCATCATCTCATCAAGACTGCCGGATTCCTCACCTACCCGAATAATTTGAACCACTTTGGGCGTGAAGCTGCCATTTGATTCCATGGTGGCCGATATACGGTGTCCTTGCTTGACCGCTGGCGGCAGATCCACAAGGGACTCTTTTACATGGCGATTGCCCACAGTATTAATGCCAATGGTCAATGCCTGTAATAGAGATACGCCACTTCCCAACAGAGTTCCCACCGTGCGGGAGAAATTAGCCATCTCATATTTGAACAATACGCCGCCCAGAATAGGCATTTTGAGCAATATACCGTGCCAGCGGTACTCACCATCTTCCGTATTGACCCAATGACGAACATACCAAACGATGGCCGCGATCAGTATCAACAACAGCCACCACCAGCCTTTAATAAAGTCACCAGCAGCAATCACCGCCGCTGTCATGGCAGGCAAAGCGTCGCCCATATCCGCAAATAAGGATTCAAACTGAGGCACAACAAAGCCGAGCATAAAAGCGATGGAAAGTACGGCCACCCCCATCAAGATTCCCGGATAAATCAGGGCCGAGACCACGCTGGAACGCACCTCTTTGGCGTTTTCCAGATATTCGGTTAAATGCTGAAGCACGTGCGACAGATTACCACTGGCCTCGCCCGAACGAACCATATTGACATAGAAGCCACCGAAATCCCGTTCGTACTGCTCCAGCCCAACACTGAGCCCCTTACCGCCTTTAACGGTTTTCAGCAGCGCTTCCAAAACGGCTTTAGGCTCTTCTTCCTGACTCATATCAATCAGCACTTTCAAAGCACGATCAATAGGCAGACCTGCACGAAGCAGAACGGAAAGCTCGGAAGTAACGTTCAAAACCTGCTCACGAGACAGGCGAACACTGGAAGGGTCCGCTTTCAGCTTCTGGGCGCCCTCATTAACCGTTACCGGCGTCAGGCCCTGCTGACGCAAATTGCGTACAGCCAGTTCTTTGCTGGCCGCAGTGATATTCCCATGCACCATCGCACCCTGACGATCTGCAGCTTTATAGGAAAATTCGCCCATGATCAGCTGCCCGCGCCACTCGCATCAACGGCCCGCAATTCAGCCGCTTGATCGTCATCGCTCTGGTCCTGGGTGACTCGCAATACTTCTTCCAAAGACGTTGAACCCTCGGCAACTTTACGCAGACCATCTTCATACAGGGTAATCATACCTTGCTGACGTGCTTCCTGATGCAGGCGAGTCGCATCGGCGCCATCAAGAATGGCTCGATGCATTTGGCTATCCATAACAAACAATTCGTGAATGGCCGTACGACCTCGGTATCCTGTTTGCTTACAGGATGGACAGCCCTTGCTGTGGTAAATCGTATCCTGGCCAGCGGGCATAAAGCGATCCAGCCCTGCTTCACACTTTGCCTGGGCTGATAGCTCGACCGGCTCACGACAGTCTTTACACAAGGTTCTAACCAATCGCTGGGCCAAAACACCATTGACTGAAGAGGTAATCAGATAACGCTCAACCCCCATATCTTCCAGACGGGTAATCGCACCAGCCGCGGTATTGGTATGCAGGGTTGATAAAACCAAGTGACCGGTAAGGGCCGATTGAACACCAATTTGGGCCGTCTCAGTATCACGCATCTCACCGATCATTATAATGTCGGGGTCCTGGCGCAGAATCGAACGCAGCGCCGCCGCAAATGTGAGATCGATCTGACTTTGCACTTGAATCTGATTGATACCGCGCAGTTGATATTCAACCGGATCTTCTACGGTAATAATCTTTGCGGCCGCTGCATCCATAGACGCCAGAGATGCATATAAAGTGGTGGTTTTACCCGAACCAGTTGGCCCGGTTACCAATAGAACCCCATGGGGTTTGGCCAGCAAATCGAGATAGACTTTCAGGGTATCTTCACTGAAGCCCATACTCTGCAAGCTGAGCTGGATACTCTGTCGATCCAGCACACGCATCACAATACTTTCACCGTGAACCGTTGGCGTTGTAGAAACCCGCAAGTCCAACTCATGACCTTTCACCCGGGTCATGATACGACCATCCTGAGGCAAACGGCGCTCAGCAATATTCAAACCCGCGAGCAATTTAATGCGGGAGGCGATCGCCGCCGACAAGTCCGGCGATGGTGGATCCGGCATATCCTGCAATACACCGTCAATTCGGTAACGCAGCTGGAGTCCATCGTCGAAAGGTTCGATATGAATATCCGAAGCACCCAGATCCAAAGCCTGATGAATAATTTGATTCACCACTCGGATAACCGGCGCTTCACTGGCCAGGTCGCGGAGATGCTCGATAAACTCGTCATCTCCCACAAAACTCTCACCACCCTCTTCAAGCTCATCATCTTCGTCGCTCTCGCGATATTTCAATAACGCGGCTGTAATATCGCTTTCCAAACCGAACTCGATGCTCACCGGACGGCCCAGCGCCAGCTTCAGCGCTTTATTGATGAACGGATCCTGTGGCACAGAGGCGGCGAAAACCACAAGGCCTTCACGACTCTCAACAGGCACAACGGAGTTGTTAAGCAGGAACTCTTCGGCCAGGCCATCCAGTTTGATGGCCTCTTCGGGATAATCATCACTGCCTATAAGACGCTTATCCAACTGCTGACCCAGTGCTTTCAGCAGGTCCAGCTCCGAAATCAGGCCCAGACTCACCAGAACCTGTCCGAGGTAACCACCCATTTCTTCCTGGGCGGCCAGAGCCCGTTCAATATCACGACTGGATACTTTGCCGGTAGCCACTAACTGCTGGCCAATCTTTTGTTGAGGCTTATCTTCCACGGAGTCTTCTCAGTTCATCATTGTGGGCTTCATGCCCGATTTAGCTCATTCATCCAGATTGCCTACACGCTCAAACGAAACAGCAATCTTCTTAGAGACATCAAAACCTTGCGTTTTATCCGTCCACGCAAACGGCGATGTGGTTTATGGAACACGCCAACAGTATCACCCCAGGCATGGCTGCACTCAGCCTCATGAGGCTCCCAATCAGTGGTCACTTCATCCAGGCCCAAACCACCAAATTTTGCCAAAGCATGATAACCATCGGGGTAGAAACGCCAGCAATCCTGAGGATAGCGGTGTTCAGGCCCTCTGGAAGGCGCAATCAACAGGATGCGGCCACCCGGCTTCAGGGCACGCTCCATCTCCATCCAGGTTTCCCAGAAAAACTCGATATGCTCGAAAGCCTGACCGGAGATAATCACATCGGCGCTGTTTGACGGCAATGGCCAGCGATAAGGGTTCTTTAGAACAATATCAACATTGGGGCCTGCCTCCAGGTCAATGCCGGTGTATTCCCAATTTGGATTATCGAAAATAGGCTTATAGCTGCCGTTCACATCGTAACTGCCCAGATCATAAATGGTCAGTTTCTCGTCGGCATTCAAGTACTTTTCGGCAACGCGCTTCATATGGTCATATGAGCTTATGTGCATCCATCACTCCTAAGATTCAAGGGTTGATCGCCATTGGTATGCAGGCCCTTCAAGCGGTCTCCTCAAGCAAGTACTTTAAATCAAAAGTACTAAGCAGATACGACCAAAACGCTTGCGGCGCACGCAATGGGCAAAACAAAAGCGCGCAGTATAAAGCACCACCTTGTGTATTGATACTCAGCCTTAAGGAATCCCCAAGGGGATCACTCAATCAGCTGACCAAGCCATCCATTCCAGGCACCAGTGGCCAGATTGGAGGTCAATTTGAGACAGCAGAAATTCTAAAAATCTCCCAGTGCGGCAATGGCTTCTTGAAGCGTTTTCACACCCAGCACTTTTAAGCCCTCAATGGGCTCTGCCGGGCAATTGGAAATCGGCACAATCGCTCGCTTAAAACCGTGCTTGGCCGCCTCGCGCAGTCGCTCCTGACCGCTGGGTACCGGGCGGATCTCACCCGATAAGCCCACCTCACCAAACACCACCAAACCGCGATCCAGAGCACGATTTCGAAAACTGGAAATCACTGCGAGCAGCAAGGCCAAATCCGCGCTGGTTTCCATCACCCGCACGCCACCAACCACATTAATAAACACATCCTGGTCGCCCACCATGATGCCACCGTGGCGGTGTAACACCGCCAGCAACATATTCAAGCGATTGTGATCAAGACCAACGGCAACCCGACGAGGATTGGCCTGATGACTGTCGTCCACCAACGCCTGAATTTCGACCAGCAACGGACGGGTGCCTTCCCAAACCACAATCACCAATGAGCCTGCTGCTGCCTCTTCGCCACGCTGCAAGAAGATCGCCGAGGGATTACTCACCTCTTTAAGGCCCTGCTCGGTCATGGCAAACACACCCAGCTCATTCACCGCACCAAATCGGTTTTTATTGCCTCGCATGGTACGAAAACGACTGTCGTGCCCTCCTTCCAGCAAGACCGAGCAATCAATCATGTGCTCAAGAACCTTGGGTCCGGCCAGGCTGCCATCTTTGGTCACATGCCCAACCAGAATCAACACCGTACCGCTCTGCTTGGCGAAGCGGGTTAAATAAGCTGCACTTTCACGCACCTGGGACACGCTGCCCGGAGCCGACGAAATATCTGCCAGGTGCATCACCTGAATAGAATCCACCACCATCACACTGGGTTTGTGCGTCTGAGCCGCTGTACATACCGCCTCCACACTGGTCTCGGACAGCATCTTTAATTTGTCGGTCGGCAATCCCAGACGTTTGGCGCGCATCGCCACCTGCTGGAGCGATTCCTCACCCGTGACGTAAAGTGCCTCTCGCTGCTCGGCTAAAAAGCACATGGTTTGCAATAGCAAGGTGGATTTACCGGCACCGGGATGGCCGCCAATCAACACCACAGAACCAGGCACCAAACCACCGCCAAGCACACGATCGAACTCACCCGCACCCGAGCTGAATCTCGGAACGTCTTGCAGATCGATGTCGGCCAGGGTTTTCACACCGCCATCCGCCGCACCCGCATAGCCTTCAAATTTTGCCGAGCGATTGCTGGGACTTGGGCCCAATTTGACTTCAGTCAAACTGTTCCAGGCACCACAATCCGTGCATTGTCCCTGCCATTTGCGATAGTCAGAGCCGCAATCATTGCAAACATAAGCGGTTTTAGCTTTGGCCACGAAGATGTTCCTTAAGTGTTTTTCAGCAGCGCAGTATACCCCAGCGCGTCTTCAACCAATATCCACACACAAACGGCATTACCCTTCTCAGAGACTTCATTTACGAATATCGTACCGCAGTCAGCCACATTGCCTGAGGCATAAACATACTTCGCACTTTGGGCATCGATTTTTCCAAGCCTCGCTGCCTAATCGATGGTAATATTGGCCCATGATTTCCCCATTTGATCACGAACGAATTTTACCCATATCTCCAGGCCTGGCTGCGACCATCGGCCTTGAGGAAGCCTGCCTGTTTGCCGTACTGTCCGAGCTGGCTGATATTCGCGACCCTGACCAGCAACAATTCTGGTCCCTGAGTCAACAAGACCAGCAAAAACGCCTGCCTTTTTTCAGCGATCTGGATCTGGAGCGCGTTAGCAAAAGCCTGGCGGCAAAGGGATTAATCCATATAGCCTCGGCACCGTTCCAACAAAGCGGCGTGCTGCTGTTTTGCTTTGTGAATCAACAAAGGCAAGCCAACACCGCCACCAGCACACCAAGTACAAATACCAACAAACTGGGACTGCCAATTGTCTCCACTGGCCCAAGCCAATCCATTCAACCCGGTGCTACTTTGATCGCACCCAACTGGCAGCCCGATAACGACACGCTTCAACGCCTGCGACAAATGAATGTTGATGAGCAGTTTGCCAGAGCCCAGGTTCCCGAATTTGTTACTTTCTGGCGCGATAGCGGTGAATCTCATAAGTCCTGGAGTGCGAAATTTATCAACCGGGTCATCCATAAATGGCGCGAGCGAGAGACATTCACCCATCAGCGCGACCAAATGCGCCCCATCGATTTCAATTGGCGCCCAAGCCATGAAGCGATGGAAATGATGATTAAGCACGCCGGCATCACGCCACAGTTTGTTGAGGACGCCATACCGGAATTCATTCTGTATTGGCATGAGAAAGGCACCAGCGCCGACACCTGGAACACCAAATTTATCCAGCACGTTCGACGCCAGTGGGCTCGCTTCCAGTCCTCAGTTGCTCACGATGCCAACCCACAAATCATCGCCGACAGCTGGCAGCCCAGTGCCGATGTGTTTGATATTCTTCGTATGGCCAATATCGATATGGATTTTGCCCAGCGACAGCTCCCGGAGTTTGTACTGTATTGGAAAGAGACCAAACAGGCACACAGCTCCTGGAATACAAAATTTTTACAACATGTAAAATACCATTGGGCGCAGCAGCACAAACTGCAACAAAAAGCGTTGCAGCCCAATAATGCCGCCAACGGCCAACAACCACGCAGCACGAGAGAACGCAGCCTTGTCGAAGACCTCACTGACACATCCTGGTAATCAAAACAGCGACGATATCCAGGCACGCAAGGAGACCATCAATCAGGTCTTCAGCCTGTTCCGCATTAATTACCACAACCAGTATCACAGCGCCTTTGGCAGCGACGAATTACTCGGGCAAGCCAAACGCCTGTGGCTGGAAGGCTTGCAGCGTTTCGACAATGAAAGCATTCTGCGCGGCGCCAAGCGGGTGATGGAAACCTCGGACTACCTGCCCACGCTCAATAAAATGATTCGCGCTTGCGAAGGTGACCCGGCTCAACACGGACTGCCTGCCCCCTACAGCGCCTACCAGGAGGCCTGTGGCGCACCCAGCCCGAAAGCTGAAGCCCAATGGAGCCATCCTGCTGTTTACCTGGCCGGTAAAGAAGCGGGCTGGTTTATGCTCGCCAGCAACGCCGAGAAAACGGCCTTTCCCATCTTCAAACAGTGCTACGAAAAATACTGCGAGCAAGTATTGGCAGGCAATAAACTAAGCATGCCCGAACTGAAAGCCCTGCCCGAAGAAGTCGGCGAACCCTTGTCAAAAGAAGAAAATCGCAAGCGTATGGCCGACTTACGATCTCAGTTGGATTTGTAGTTGAGCGGCTTCAGCCGCCCGGCAACAAAGCGCTAAACCGCCTGCTGCTGAAACACCGGCCAGCGCTCGCTGACCTTACCATTTTCCAGCACCGCGATATCCCCAAACTGAAGAAACACAAACTCGCTTTGTGTCGGCCGCAGGAACACCCAATCATCCGCCTGTAATTCCACCGAACGCGAACCGTTCAACATCTCCTGATTCGTCGAGCGACCAAAAACCGGATTCGGGCTCAAACCCTTCGGTGATTCCGCATGAGCTTTCCAATAGCCGCCATAGGTAAAGAAACTGCGCTCGCGATTCGGATTCCACCAGGCCATCAATTTCCCCAAAGCCGCCACACCGGGCAGTTCAGTACTGGGCAGAGCTTTAATGACAGGCGTTGCGATAAACGATGCCGCTTGATGGTCTGCCAAACTCGGCAGGTCAAAATCGGTGGGTTTTACCAGGCAGGAGCCAGCCGCGAGTTCATTGTGGGGAAACTCACCTTCATCGTATAACTGATACGTCGGGCTGCCGGCGGCATTCAACGTCCAGCTCGGATCTTTTTCACCAAAAAAGTTAACTGCCACATCCAGATATTTTTGATACTCAGCCATCGCTTTATCACGATGAGAAAATGCATCACCCGGCAACTTCACCACATGAGGCTCATAACCCATCAAACCAGAAAAGCTCAACAAGGGGCTCGCCTTGATGGCCTTCAGCATATCCAGAAGATCAGCTTCGCTGTTGACGCCTCCACGATGTAAACCCACATCAATTTCGATATTGATTCGCATGGGCTGACCGAGATACTCGGCAAGCGCCTGGTACTGCTCCAGCCGTTCCGGACTGTCGATCAACCACTGCATTTGTTGTGCCGGTTGAAAATCACCTTCCAGTTGCTGATAAAAATTTCGGGCCGCCGCAACAGGCATTGGCTTGCCAAACAGCACATCCGAATCAGGAAAAGCCTTGACGACCTGATTGGCAAAGGGCTGATGAAATAACATCAAACGCTCTGTATTTGCACGCACCATCACCTCCCGCAACAAATCCACAGAAGGCAATGATTTGGCTACCACTCGAAAATGAAAACGACCATTAATGTGTTTCTTAAGGGTATCAATATTCTTATGCAGACGTGCCTTATCGATCAATAGGCTGGGCTGTGCAACTGAAGCATCCTCCAGACCCGCACTCAAAGATTTAAAGTAACCATTGTGCGCACCACCCTTATCTTTTGGTCGTAACGCGAAGGCGGCCACACCCGCAGCCCCCAACCCCAGCAACATGTTTCTTTTGGTTTTCTGCATCTCGAGTACTCGATTGTATTGAAGCGATATCCTGCAAATAAATTAGGCGAATAAGCCCTTCAGGTAAGGATTCAAAAACTTACCCTTAGGATCCAGTTGCTGGCGCACCGTTTTAAAATCCTGCCAACGAGGATACAACTTGGATAACTCGTCTCCGCTCAGGGTATTTAACTTACCCCAGTGTGGCCGGCCACCGTACTTTTTAAAGATAGGTTCAACTGCGGCATATAGAGGTTTAAAGTCTTCCTGAAAAAAGCGGTGCACCGCAATTGAGCAACTCTCCCGATCCGTAAACGGGCTCAACCAGATATCGTCACCCTTAACCACACGCACTTCGAATGGAAAAAATACCTCGGGGAAGTTATTCTCCACCTCAGCCCGAATTTCCTTAAAAGCCGGTACCAGATTTTCTCGCGGCAGGTGGTACTCCATCTCGTTGAAACGCACATTGCGCTCTTTGGCATAGTTCTCCCAGGAATTTGCCACCACCACTTCCTTATCGATGCTATTCATATAGGAAGATAAAATCAGCTCGCGAATTTTTGGCGACCAACTCAACCAGTCACGGATACTTTTCAGAGTATTAGCACCGTCGTTCTGATCCATTTCTTCGGTACGCGATGGCGGCTCATCCGTAATGTTGTGCACATCGGTAAACCCCATGCCTGAAAAGGGAATATAATAAAATTCAAAGTTACGATTATTATCCGCCAGCTTATCCACCTGACTCAAAATTTCTTCCACCGGCATCCATTCGGTTTCGCGGCGCAGTCGGTAAAGCGGCATATTGCGCATGCGGACCTGAGTGACAATTCCCAAAGCACCCAGCCCCACTTGCGCGGCTTTGAAAACATCCGCATTTTCCTGGGCATTGCACTCGATAATTTCCCCATTGGCGGTTAATAACTGAAGGCCATCCACATAACTCGACATGCAACCAAGGGAAGCACCTGTACCATGTGTCGCGGTCGCGAGTGCTCCCGCCAGACTTTGCTCATCAATGTCAGGCATGTTAATCAAAGCCTGGCCATGCTCAGCCAGCGGACCACCGATGTCCCCCAATCGGGTCCCCGCCCAAATGCGGGCAGAATTATCCGCTGTATCGTGATCAACGACACCAGTCAGGCGGCTCAGGGAAATAATCGTATCGTCGGTCGGTACCAGCGGCATAAACGAATGACCCGCACCTACCGGCCGTACAATACCTTCAGCACTGACCACCATCTCTTGCAATTCCTCAAGCGATGAGGGCGCCTTCCGTGCAGCCGGATAACACTGTTGTGAACCGGACCAGTTGCGCCAAGGGATGCGACGTTTTTTCTTGGCAGTCCCCTCGCCAGCGGCTTGACCGGAGCCACTCGCGGAAGCCGCCAAACTGATACTGGGATTTACCGCTGCCACGGTGGCGCCCGCAACCAGGGCACTTAAAAACTGTCTTCGATTACTCATGATTTACCTTTAATACGGTATTTTCAAAATGACCTTTTGGAAGTTTTCAAATTCTTCGCGTTCTTCTTAGAATTATTTTTACAGGCTCTATTCAGAGAGTGCATCACCCGCCATAAATTGAATCAGCGCCTCAAACTGCTCAGGGTCACAATCCATGCACATTCCCAATGGCGGCATTCCACCCACGCCGTTAATCACGTTATCCAATAACGTGTCCATACCTTTCGCTGCACGGGGCTTCCAGGCCTCTACATCACCGCTCTGGGGAATCGCCGGCGCACCGGTCCCATGGCAAGCTTTACAGCTACGCTGGTAAATCGCCGCCAGTTGCGGATCACTCGGTGCCAATGATCTAAGGGAGGCCTTGCTCGGACCGGCAGCCGCCTTATCCTCGGAACCACCGCAAGCACTGAGCAACAAAACAGAGCTGATTGCCAGCATGAGGATGCCCATAGTGGAGCGCAAATTGGTGTTTCTGTTCTTCATATTCAGGCCCGTTTTGTCGACATTTTTAATATACTAGTTATAACTAACTTTTAAGATACGGTGAGAAGCTGCTCAGGTCAAGCATTGAGCGTCATTTCAAGAAACAAACAGGGGATAAAAAGAGCCGCCAAGCCCTTACTGGCCGATATACTCGAGGCTTTTTATCATATCGCGCCAATATAGAACGATGATCTTGGCCGCTTCCTCGATTGCCATCTCCGCAGAGGTCTCATCATCCTCAATAGCCATTTCCACCGCCGTCATAGCAACTTCCATCGAAAGACGACTCTGCAGCGCGATGCGCGATTCATCTTCATCCACCTTGTAATAGGCCTGCCACTGGGACAGCAGCCACTGAGTCATGCGTTTGTGAGACTGCAAACGCACTTCCTGCAAAATCGGTATGGCCCGCATGGCCGAGAGCACCGCCAGGCTCGCAGGCTGCTCGCGGGTTACCTCATAGGTTTGCCGCACCAAGCCCTCAACTTCGGCAAACAACTTTTCAGGTTCGCTGGGATCGAAGTAAGTTTCGTGCCACTCCACCAGTATCTGGTTTTGGCGATCCATCAAGCGGGCACCCAACGCATAAAGCACGGCGTATTTGTTTTTAAAGTAGCGATACAGAGCCGGCACGGTAATTCCCGCACGCTCCGCGATAAGATTGGTTGAAATCCGCTCGACACCGAGTTCGATCAGTAATTCGCAAGCCGCTTTTAAAATGCCCTCATAGGTTTGTACAGCACGCTGCTGCTGGGGACGATTCTTTTCCAGTAATTCGGGCGGCACATGGGATTTTTTAAAGGGCACAAAGTTACCTATAAAACGGGTCTTTAAAAGAGAAACGCAGCTTAACCACCGCCAATATACTTGTCCACGGGACTTAAGTCTGGTGTTTTGTTTTTATTTGAATTTGCTTAACAAGACGCTTAAATAAAACGACTTACAAAATAAACATCAGGCATACTAACCGGGTCGAGGTGCATTCTAAACACCCAAATCCCTCAAGCTGGAGGATAAACCCGAGCGCCCGTTGGCCTTGCATACTCGAAAACCAGCACCAGCCTCTTCAAAGCGCACAATTTCCATATCGAGCAAGGCTTGGGGCTTAGCGGTGCCTAAGACCTGACCCTGAATGATTGTGCCCATGGGCGGGAGAATCGTCGCGTCCAATAATAAAAAGAGACCTTCATCAGAAACATCCCGGGTATTTACTTCCTTCTCGCCAAAGCTCGAATGATAAATTTTCATTCGGCAAAGAACCTTAACCCGACGTGATGAGCGTTTTTCTGGTTCCATATTCCCACCCGTTTCCCCGCCAGCTGCTAGGCATTATATTTACGCTAAGTATAATAGCGCCGCTTATCCATTATAGCCCTCAACAGAGCAACCCGTACTGAGACCGACTATGCCCTGGTTACAACTTAAAATTGACTCCGACCGCAGCCATGCCGAGGCCATCGAAGACCTGATGCTGGCAACGGGAGCCGTATCCGTTACTCTGCAAGATAATGCAGATCAACCCATTTTGGAACCGGCACTTGGCGAAACGCCTCTCTGGCAGGAAACCCGTGTCACCGGACTCTACGAAGCCGATATCGATACCAAAGCCATTTCGGGGTTTTTTGCTGAGCAAAATATTACGGGACGCTGGGAGCAGCTTGAGGATAAAGACTGGGAACGGGAATGGATGAAAAACTACTACCCCATTCAATGTGCCGATGATTTCTGGATCTGCCCCAGTTGGATTGAGCCGCCGCAGCCCGAGGCCATCAACCTGATGCTGGACCCGGGCCTGGCCTTTGGTACCGGCACCCACCCCACCACTTTTTTATGTTTGCAGTGGCTGGCCGCCCAGGACCTGGAAGACCAGAACATTATCGATTACGGCTGTGGCTCAGGCATTCTGGCAATCGGCGCTCTGTTGAAAGGGGCCAAAAAAGCTATCGGAGTCGATATCGACCCACAAGCCCTGATTGCCACTCGCGAGAACAGCCAACGTAACCAACTCCCCGAAGACGCGATTACCGTCTTTTTACCTGAGAAGTGCCCCCGGGAAGCCGCCGATGTCATGCTGGCCAACATCCTTGCTGGCCCTCTGGCCGAACTGGCGCCCAGTTTGAGTGCCCTGACCAAACTCGGCGGCAAGCTGTGCCTGTCTGGCATTCTTTTCAATCAAGCCGAAGTCGTGATGGCGGCGTATCAACCCTGGTTTGCGTTCGATGAACCACAGCAACACGAAGAATGGGTTTGCCTCACTGCAACGAAGATAAAGGACTGATTTCACACTGAAAAGATGGGGAGTGGCCCAATCTCCATAGAGTCGCTACACTGTTGGCCACGATCAAGCCGTCACCTTGAGGGGAGCCGGCTTAGAACAGACAGGATCAGGAACAAAAATTACCACAGTGGATACAATGATCACTCGCTGCCCTGCCTGCAGCACCGCATTTAATGTGAACAGCCAGCAGCTCGCCAGCGCCCGGGGTGCAGTGCGCTGTGGTTCCTGTCTGCAAGTGTTCAAAGCCACTGACCACATTGTTTTTGATGGTCTGCAACAAGAATCCGAACCCCGGGCAACAGAGACCCACAAGCAGGAATCTTCAAACCTCGCGCCTACGAAAACAGAACATCGAACAGAAGATGAGCCTGCGAGCACCGAGTTCGATGCAGCCGAAAACCCGACGCAAAGCACCCCCGAAGAAGACAGCAGCTTACCCAGCTGGGATCAGTACCCCGAAGATTCAAATCCGAAACAACAAGACGAGAGCAACACAGGCCAGGAGTTCGAAGAACTCGCCAGCGATATGGATGACGATCCGTTTCTTCAGGTCGACCAGGAATTGGCAGAGCAGTTGGATCAGGAACTTGAAGCGGCTTTTGCGACCGATCTTGATATCGAGCCTCCCAGCGAAAGCCAGGCAGACAGCCATTTCAGTAGCTTTGGTGAAAACGACCTTGAAAGTCCAGTGTCGGAGATTTCTCCAGAGCCCAACAACAGTGACACAAGTCGAGAAGACTCCATACAAAGCAGCCACAGCGATTTTTTTGAAGAGCTGAGCGAACTGGCCGAACAAAGCCTGGAAGAAGCTACCAAAGAAGAAACTCAAGCGGCGCTCGACATCAATGAAGCTGACCTTGAGAGCAGCCACGAAATTGAAGATAACGACAAAAGCGCGGAAGACAAGCATCCCGAGCTGAACATCGAGGCCACAGCTCAAGAGGACGATGCACAAAGCAAGCCCGACGAGCCGCGCTTTACCGATGATGATACCGAGCACTTTAAACAAAAGCCTGAAACCAATCGCAGTCTGCCCCAGGCGTTTAGTCCGGAACTGCCCGAGGAAAGCGAAAACGATCTCGATGAAAGCTGGGCGCTCGACATGATGATGAAGGAGCTGGATGGGGCCGAAGATCTCAACCAGCCTTCAAAGATTGAACAAGTCCTCGATGGCCGCACCATGGAGGAGAGCAGCCCGCTCGAAGATATCCTGAATGACCGCCCTGCGCCGGATCTTGAAAAAGAAGAACACCCCGAGGAAGTTGAACTTGGCGGGCTGGACCTGAGCTCTGAACTGGAAGATGCGCTCAGCATGGATTCCATCGAAAGCGGAAATCTGAGCCTGGCCGCCGACAGTGAATTCAATCTTGAGCAGGACGATGAATCTTATCGCCCTCAAGATTCCGAGGCCGAAGCACTCAACCGTGATTTGGATGAACAGGAAAGCGACGCCGACAGCCTTCATTCCAAAGGGAGCGAGAAAGAAGACAGCGAGCCCGAACTCGAAGTTCGCATTGTTCCCCAGCAGGAGGAACCCAGCAAAGCGGAGATGATCGATAGCATTGAGCCCGAGCCGCTGGAAATGGAATTTCGCCAGGAAAAACCCAACTGGAACTGGCTATGGGGCAGCGGTGTCGCGCTGGCGTTACTCGCCGCTATCGGACAGTTTGCCTGGATTAAGTTTGACGACCTAAACCGCCAACCGCCGTATCGAGACTACTACCAGATCGCCTGTAATATTTTATCCTGCTCACTGCCCCCCCAGATTGACCTGAGTAAACTCAAAGCCTCAAATCTGGTGGTTCGCAGCCACCCAGAAACCGAACAGGCACTGGTAGTGGATATGGTGCTGTTAAACCTCGCTCAGTTCGAGCAGGAATTCCCGGACATCCAACTCACCTTCAGCGACATTCAGGGCAAGGCACTGGCGAGCCGAGTGTTTCGCCCGTCCGAGTACTTGGCCGGTGAATTGGCAGGCGCCAGCCGTATGCCTATCCAAAGACCGATTCACCTGTCACTCGATATTGTCGATCCCGGTAACGAAGCAGTGAATTACAAAGTCGACGTTCGCTAATTACCAACGGGGTGGTGACAAATCCGCCCCTGTTGAGCCCTCTTCCGCAACAGCACTTATGCAAATTCAGGCGACAGTCATTCAAGCCTACCATTGACCGATCAAAAAAACGGCAAATCGAACAAATTCCCACTTCCCTAAGCGGGTCCTCTACAGGTATCATATGCGCCCTTTTTCGGGACCCTGGTGGAAAAATAAGCAGCTCCTATTACCCCGTAATCAAGAGCAAAAAACGCTTACCCCAAAACTGACCGATATCTAAAGCTCATTGAAAACAAGGGCTTGGATAGGGTCTTGAACCAGCTTGCAGGAAAGAAACTTGTTTCATATCGGCCCATATCAGATCCAAAGCCCCGCCGTATTGGCGCCTATGGCTGGTATTACAGACCAACCCTTCCGCCGACTGTGCAAACAGTATGGTGCGGGAATGGTAACGGCCGAAATGCTGACCTCCGACACCAAGCTCTGGAACAGCCGCAAATCCCAACAACGACTCATTGATAAAAACGAAGCCGAGCCCCGTGCCGTACAAATTGCCGGAGCAGAGCCCGCCATGCTGGCTCAGGCCGCACAAGCCTGTGTGGACCAGGGTGCGCAGATTGTGGATATCAATATGGGTTGCCCAGCCAAGAAAGTCTGTAATAAGGCCGCAGGCTCCGCCTTGTTGCGCGATGAAAAATTGGTGGCTGATATCTTGCAGCAAGTAGTTGCTGCGGTTGACATACCTGTGACCCTGAAAATTCGCACCGGCTGGTCAACTGAAGAACGCAATGGTCTGCGCATTGCTCGCATCGCGGAAGATTCCGGCATTCAAGCCCTGACAGTGCACGGTCGAAGTCGCGCTTGCCGCTTTAAAGGTGAAGCTGAATACGACACCATTGCCGACATTGTCCAGGCGGTCAATATTCCTGTCATCGCTAACGGCGATATTACCCAGGCCAGCAAAGCACAACAGGTACTGAAACACACCCAGGCTGCAGCCATCATGGTCGGCCGCGGTGCCCAGGGGCGCCCCTGGATATTTCGTGAAATTAATCACTACCTGGCCGGTCACGGTGAAGCACCAGCGACCGAACTGCCCGAAATTCAACAAACGATTACCCAGCATCTCGAGGCACTCCACCAATACTATGGTGACTACCTCGGTTTGCGCATCGCCCGTAAACATATGGGCTGGTATCTACAGACACTGGCTGCAGATACCCAAAGGGCTGCCTTCGATTGGTCTGCTTTGCGTCAGACATTCAATCGCCTGGAAGACAGCCAACAACAACAGCATTATGTCGAACAGCTGTTCGACGACTTAATCAAGACTAAAGAGGAACAAGCCGCATGAATAGCGTAGAAACCTTCGCAACTGAAGCTCCAGTAGCGAACACGCCTGTTGAGACTAACCAGCTGACCGACACCAGCCGCAACCAGTCTCTGCGTGATAGCGTTGAAATTGCGATGGAAAACTACTTCCGCAATCTGGAAGGCCAAAGCGTAACTGACGTTTACGAACTGGTTATGGCCGAGGTGGAAGCTCCCATGCTGGAAGTGATCATGAAACACACTCGCCACAACCAAACCAAAGCCGCACAGGTTCTGGGCTTGAACCGTGGCACCCTGCGTAAAAAATTGAAGCAATACGGCTTACTGTAAGCCGTTATTTGGTCATTTACCCGATCACCTATTTGATCACCGACAGGATCTACCCATGAGCTCTAGCAATGACCAAGGCCTGGTTGCTGTAAAACGCGCGCTGATCAGCGTGTCCGATAAATCAGGTATTGTTGAATTTGCCCAGCAACTCAGCGCCATGGGCGTTGAATTGCTATCCACAGGCGGAACCTTCCGCCTGTTGCAGGAAAACAATATTGCCGTTACCGAAGTATCCGATTACACCGGTTTTCCGGAAATGATGGATGGCCGGGTAAAAACCCTGCACCCCAAAGTGCATGGCGGCATTCTGGCCCGTCGAGGCCAGGACGACAGCGTAATGGCCGAGCACGGCATTAACGCGATCGATATGGTTGTGGTTAACCTTTATCCTTTCGAGCAAACCGTTGCCAAAGAAAATTGCAGTTTGGAAGACGCCATCGAGAATATCGATATCGGCGGTCCGACCATGGTTCGTGCAGCCGCGAAAAATAATGCCTTCGTAAATATCGTGGTGAATGCCAGCGATTACGACGCCATTATTGCCGAAATGAAAGCCAATGAGGGTGCAACCCGTCAGGCTACGCGTTTCGATCTGGCCATTAAAGCCTACGAGCACACGGCTGCTTACGATGGCGCAATTGCCAACTACTTCGGCCGTCTGGTTCCTGGTGGTAACGACAAGTTTGCACGCACTTTCAACAGTCAGTTCCAGAAAGCTCAGGACATGCGCTACGGTGAAAACTCTCATCAGGACAGCGCCTTCTATGTTGAAAAGAATGCACCTGCCGGCACCATTGCCAGCGCTCAGCAGATTCAGGGGAAAGAACTTTCCTACAACAACATTGCTGATACCGATGCGGCACTGGAAACCGTAAAACTCTTTGACGAAGCCGCTTGCGTTATTGTGAAGCATGCCAACCCTTGCGGTGTTGCTGTCGCTGCAGATATCAACAGCGCTTACGAGCTGGCTTTCGCAACAGACCCTGAATCCGCATTCGGTGGCATTATCGCTTTCAACCGCGAGCTGGATGCCAAGACTGCGGCCAATATTTGCGCAAAGCAGTTTGTGGAAGTGATCATCGCACCCAGCATCAGTGCCGAAGCCAGAGCCGCGGTTGCTGAAAAGAAAAACGTTCGCCTGCTTGAATGCGGCGAATGGGGTCAAACCGCAGCCAGCTTCGATCTGAAACGCGTTGCTGGTGGCCTGCTCGTTCAGGATCGTGATCTGGGTATGGTTACGGCCAGCGATTTGAAAGTAGTGACCCAACGTCAGCCCACCGAAGAAGAAATTCGTGACCTGCTGTTTACCTGGAAAGTGGCCAAGATGGTTAAGTCCAACGCCATTGTTTACGGTAAAAATGGCCAGACCATTGGTGTAGGTGCTGGCCAGATGAGTCGCGTTAACTCGGCACGCATCGCTGCAATCAAAGCCGAACACGCCGGTCTGGAAGTCAAAGGCAGCTGCATGGCTTCCGACGCTTTCTTCCCATTCCGTGACGGCATTGATAACGCTGCCAAGGTGGGCATTAGCTGTGTGATTCAGCCGGGCGGTTCCATTCGCGATGACGAAGTGATTGCTGCGGCCGATGAGGCCGGAATGGCGATGGTATTCACCTCAATGCGTCACTTCCGCCATTAATGGTTTTTTAAGGGCTTTTTGACAGCCATGGCGAGTTGCTTCGGTGCTCGGTTGGTCATGTACTCTGCGTACATTCCCTTCCTGGCCCTGAGGCACCCGGCCAGAACAGTCAAATCGCCCCTGAACATTCCACTAAACAATAAGAGCAGAATTACTGCAGGATGAGGGGCTCTACAAATAGAGCCTTATCGGAAACACAAACTCACCACTTGTTGCCTTATTAATTTTTTTAAAAATTAACGGGCGGTGATTTTAATTAACCAGAAGGAAAATTTGTTCACGCAAATGTTTCCTCTCACATCTGACTTTTACTATGAATATATTGGTTATCGGTTCTGGTGGGCGCGAACACGCCTTGGCCTGGAAAGCGGCGCAGAGCGCTGATGTTGAGAAAGTATTTGTGGCTCCGGGAAATGCGGGCACGGAGCTTGAAGACAAGCTTGAAAATATTGCCATAGGCGTAGGCGACTTTGAAGCTCTGGCCGATTTTGCTGAACAGAATCAGGTTGGATTAACGATTGTCGGCCCTGAAGCGCCTTTGGTTGATGGCGTAGTCGATTACTTTGCTGAGCGCGGCCTGCGTTGTTTTGGCCCAAGTAAAGGTGCAGCTCAATTGGAAGGCTCCAAAGCCTTTACCAAAGACTTCCTGGCTCGCCATGATATCCCTACTGCGGAATACCAGAACTTTACCGAGGTTGAGCCCGCGCTGACCTATCTGCGTGAAAAAGGTGCGCCCATTGTCGTTAAAGCCGATGGTCTCGCTGCGGGTAAAGGCGTAATTGTTGCCGAAACTCTGGAGCAGGCCGAAGAGGCCGTTAAAGACATGCTATCAGGCAATGCATTCGGTGATGCAGGCTGTCGCGTCGTTATCGAAGAGTTTCTGGACGGCGAAGAAGCCAGCTTTATCGTGATGGTCGATGGTAAAAATATTTTGCCAATGGCCACCAGCCAGGACCACAAGCGTGTTGGTGATGGCGACACTGGCCCTAACACCGGCGGCATGGGTGCCTACTCCCCAGCGCCTGTTGTGACTTCTGAAATTCATGATCGCATTATGGAACAAGTCATTGTTCCAACCGTTGAAGGTATGGCGAAGGAAGGCAATGATTACACCGGCTTCCTATATGCCGGTTTGATGATCAGTGCTGATGGCCAACCAAAGGTGATTGAGTACAACTGCCGTTTTGGCGACCCGGAAACCCAGCCAATTATGATTCGCCTGCAGTCAGATCTGGTAGCGCTGTGTAATGCTGCTCTGGATAAAAATCTCGACAGCACCACGGCAGATTGGGACAGTCGCGCCGCTATGGGTGTGGTGCTGGCCGCTGGCGGCTATCCAGCCAGTTATAACAAAGGCGATGCCATTCACGGCCTGGAAAACAGTGGCAGTGATATCGCCAAAGTCTTCCACGCCGGCACAGCCATGAAAGATGGCAAGGTTGTAACTGCCGGAGGACGTGTTTTGTGTGCGACTGCGCTCGGCAACAGTGTTAGCGAAGCCCAGGCCGAAGCCTACAAGCTGGTGAAATCCATCAGCTGGGAAGGCAGCTTTTATCGTAACGATATCGGCTATCGCGCCATTGCACGCGAGCAATCCTGATCAGGATCAGCTCTCGGGAAAGACAAAAAAGGCCAGCAGTTTGCTGGCCTTTTTTGTTTTGAAAATCAGTCGTTTTCCAGAATTTTTTATGCGGGTACCGCCCTGTCCTGGGCCCAGCTTCTCAGCGCATTCACTTGCTCCGACATGGTTTGAGACAAGGGAACACTGACCGACAACTCTGCCAACAGTTGCTCCGAAGATAAAAACGTCACATCGTGCTTATCGGCACCGGCACTGTAACCTGCCGCAATCACTGCCTGTTCGATCTCAGCACCGGTAAAGCCTTCACTGGCTCGTAATAAGGCCGTCCAATCCAAATCTGTTCGATAGCCGCGTTTGGCCAGATGAATTTCAAAAATTTTCTGTCTTGCCTGTGGCCCTGGTAAATCCACAAAAAAGATTTCATCAAAGCGACCTTTGCGCACCAGTTCAGCTGGCAATGCACTGATGTCATTACTGGTCGCAACAATAAACACTGGCTTGTCACGCTCGGACATCCAGGTCAGTAAAGTACCCAATACACGCTTGGAGGTACCGTGATCTTCACCACCCTGGGCCAGGCCCTTTTCAATTTCGTCCAGCCAAAGCACACAAGGGCTCATATTGTCCGCCAGGGACAAAGACTCACGCAGATTACGCTCCGTCTCGCCAAAATATTTGTTATACAAAGCGCCCATGTCCAAGCGCAGCAAAGGCAAATCCCACATGCCTGCCACCGCCTTTGCCGCCAGACTTTTACCGCCACCCTGCACGCCCAACATCAACATGCCTTTCGGTGTATCTTTCGCCCCGTTGCTGCCGGTTTTCAGGAAGGCTTGTTGTCGCTGCTTTAACCAGAGTTTCAAATTGTCCAGACCACCCACTTGGGCAAACTTGGCCGTGCGGTATTCAAAACTGAGCACCCCTTCCATATCCATCAACGCAAACTTCGCGCGATTCAACACCGGAATATCATCCTCGGTGATTGCCCCATCGTCAGCAATCGCACCACGCACCAGACGGCGGATTTCCTGATGCCCCAAACCGCGCACATTAGAGACCAGCATATCCAATGCTTTTTGATCAGCCTTGACTCGATCAGCGCTTTGCTCCGACGCCCACTTTGTCGCTTCCTCGCGAACAATGTTCATCACCTCTTCATCCGTCGGAGGGATAAGCTCAACCCGTGCGCTGTAGCGTACCAGCTCAGGAGGCAATTCGATTTTATGGCTCACAAACACCAGACAGTGAGCCATTGCTGCGTGATTCAACACAATGTCTTTGAGCAAACGAATAATTTTCGGGTTTTCTTTGAAATATGGATGAAAGTCGCAGAGCACAAACAGGCCGGGTTTGCTCGCAGACTTGATGTGTTCCAATACATTTTCAGGTTCGGTGGTACTGGAATTCAAATTGATTTGTGAACCGAAGGTTAAACGAGTTAAGCCATCGGTAACCGACCAACGATACACCGACTGGCGTTTGGGCCTGCCTTGTTCCAGGATTTGATCCAAAGCTGTTTTCTCGTCGTAGCTTTCCAGCACCACTAAAGGTGGACGACTGTCAAATACGGCTTTCAGATCTTCATTCATTACGTTGCTTCCCGGACATATTCAAAGCTTAGACGAGCGAAACGTTCGCCTTGGATGGTTTTCCCCTCTGCTTCAGGATACAGTAGAATAATGTTTTTAAAACCCGAAAATGAGTAAACCCCATGGCAAGCCTGCGTCGCCACAGCCTTCTCGATCAGCTAATCGGACAAGCCGACAGAGCCCTTCGTACCCTCAGCCCGGATACACAAGCCCACAGCCGGCCATCCCCGGCTCTGCAGCTGGACGAAGTCGAAATGAGCGAAACCGAACGCCAACACGCAGCAGGTTTGATGAGGGTCAATCACACGGGCGAGGTCATGGCGCAAGCGCTGTACCAAGGTCAGGCCATGACCGCCAAGCTGCCTGAAGTACGCGAGGAAATGGAACACGCTGCCGACGAAGAAATCGATCATCTGGCTTGGTGCGAAGATCGCACACGCCAGTTAGGCAGCCACACCAGCGTGCTGAACCCTATGTGGTACAGCTTGTCCTTCGGAATGGGTGCCGCCGCTGGCTTGATCAGCGACCGGGTCAGCCTGGGTTTTGTCTCAGCAATTGAAGATCAGGTTTGTGAGCATTTGGAAGAGCATTTACAAACATTGCCCGAGCAGGATCAAAAAAGTCGAGCAATTGTTGAGCAAATGCTGGAAGACGAAGAGAAGCATTCCCACGCGGCTCTTGAAGCGGGTGGCATTCGCTTCCCCGGCCCTATCAAGCAGGCCATGAGTTTGATGTCCAAAGCCATGACCAAAACCAGCTATCGTATCTAATGCTACAGCGTGTGTATTTGTCCCACTTAATCAAGTTCGACAATTTCGTATGAGTGTGTCATCTCGACACCCGCTTCCTGGAGCATAATCGACGCCGAGCAGTACTTTTCCGCAGACAAAGACACCGCCTTTTTAACCTGGCTCTCTTTCAGATTACGACCGCTGACTACGAACTTCAGGTGCATCTTGGTATAGACCGCCGGCACCGCATCGGCACGCTCACCTTCGACAAAAACTTCACAGGATTCCACATCCTGACGGGACTTTTGCAAGATGCCCACAACGTCGTAGCTGGAACAACCACCAACCGCAACCAGCATAAGCTCCATTGGGCGCGCGCCCAGATTCTGCCCACCTTTCTCTTCCGGCCCATCCATCGCAATGGTATGCCCTGTTCCTGTGGTAGCCACAAAATGAACGTTTCCGCCCCACTTCACCTGTGCTTTCATGTTTTTCCTCAAGCCGACCAAAAGCGACAGCTTACCACATGCATAGACAGCGAATGAGGCATACCCTTAGGCTATGTCTCTATATCCTTATGCTGAAATATCAAAGCCTGTCGGCCAAATATTCCGCAAAAGTGCTCTTAACAGGAAACTTTTAGGCGTTTGGCGAGGTCTATCACAGATTAATCTACAACCGGTAAACACAGTTGCCGTGGTGGTTATCACAATTCCTTTTAGGAGCAAGTCACAATTCATCGGATAATTGCCAAGGAAACGTTTTAAAGTGTAGATTAAGGGGAGTATTAGCGCCATAATCGCTGTCTAATTTGGTCACAGTCTCGCATTGGAGCTGTGGAATAAGAAAAACAAAAACCCTTTATTTTAGAACTATAAAGACCCGGTCAAAACGCGCCTGCGAAGCCTGTAGTATTATCGCTTGATGGGACAAGCGCTGAAGGTTCAGCAAACGGCAAGGGATGCGATAACGGGTCAGTCAGACGCAGAAGAAGCGACGCCAGGAGTCAACATTGAACAACGTTCCACTAACACCACATATTGAGCATGTGGAAGAGTTTTTAAGCTATTGCCACAGACGCAGGTATCCCGCAAAAAGTACCCTGATCTATGCTGGCGATAATAGCGACTCCTTGTATTACATTATTCGGGGCTCAGCAACAGTTGTGATCGAGGACGACGAAGGTCGCGAAATGATCGTCGCTTACCTTAACGAAGGTGACTTCATTGGTGAGATGGGTCTGTTTGAAGACAATGACGCTCGTAGCGCCTGGGTCCGAGCCAAGACCGAGTGTGAAGTGGCGGAAATCAGTTATTCAAAGTTCCGCGAGATTTCTGAAAATCACCCGGAGTTTATTTACGCTCTGGGCCGTCAAATGGCCAAGCGTTTGCGCAATACCACGCGCAAAGTCGGCGACCTGGCCTTCCTGGATGTGACTGGCCGTGTCGCTCGTACGCTTCTGGATTTAAGCCAGGAACCCGACGCAATGACACATCCGGATGGCATGCAGATTAAAATTACCCGCCAGGAAATCGGTCGCATCGTAGGCTGTTCTCGGGAAATGGTAGGTCGCGTACTGAAGACTCTGGAAGATCAGGGTTTGGTTTCCGTTAAAGGTAAGACCATGGTGGTGTTTAACACCCGCTGAGTCCATTCGGCAAAGATATTAAAAAGGGTTAGCGCCTCCAGTGCGCTAACCCTTTTTTATTGCCCGCGTTTTCGCATTATTTTGTGCGCATCGTTCAGCAGTCACCGAACACTATGTCTGCTTACCTGAGCCGACTTTCAACAGGCAGATTGAAATTGAAAAAACATCGTCCTCCACCTTGAGTTTGACCTCCCCCTCCATGGCGTGCACGGCGGCTTTGACAAAACTCAGGCCTAGCCCATTGCCTTCTTCAGTTCGACTTTGGTCCGCTCGATAAAAACGCTCAAACACATGTTCCTGCAAGTGCTCCGGATCGACACTCGAAGAAGATTGAAGCCAGGGATTGGTACACTCAATACACAGGTGATCCTCTGAATCTTTAATGTGAAGGCGAACAATAGAACCCTCAGGGCTGTATTTACTGGCATTGTCTAATAGATTACAAAGTGACTGCATCAGCAAAGCGTGGTCACCCTTCACCATTCCCAGCCCCTCTGGGCGTGCTTCCAGATGTTGATCGAGATTCCACTCCAGGGATTGCAGATTCGCTTGAAAGACCGGCTCATAAAGCTCAATGGCATCCACAAAACAGGGGTAAGGGTCCATCTCCGACAGATCGGAAAACTCACTGCTGTTTTCCAGGCGATTAATTTGCAGGAGCAAGCCAAAAGTGTTTTGCAAATTGGCCAGCAGTTTCTCACTGTGTTCAAGCTCCGGATGCTGCTTGGCAGCCGCCTGCAATTGATTGTAAGCCACCGTCAGAGGCGTACGTAAATCATGGGCGATATTATTGGCCTGTTGTCGGGTAGCCTGCATCGCGGTTTCTACATCGCTCAGCATGTGATTGATATTATCGACAGTCACCGCCAAAGGACCACTCAGCTCACTGTCGATTACACGCTGGCTCAAATCACCGCTGGCCACAATGGAAGCGGTCGTACGATTGATATCGAGCAACCTGGCTTTAATGCGTTGTTGCAACCACCAGCTCAATAACAAACCGACCAGCAAGACTACGGCCATAATGGTAAAGAAGATCGCGGGCCAGTTATGGTCTGAACTCAAAATGGAAGGGTCAAGCGCAACGGTTAACTCAGCCTCAAACCCTTCAAGGGGAGCCGTAAGCGTGGAGAAAGTCACTTCCTTACCATCATGATAAAACGTGAAGTCTTCCAGGTCCCTCGGGTCGGTAATAAATACCGGCATTTCCGGAGGAACCAGATCAATACTGCTAATCAGTCCGTCTTCTTTGGACAAAAAGAATTCATAAACCTCATCCGTGGCGAACTCTTTTCTGAGCAGTTTTTCCAACTCTTTTTGACTGGCTTTAAAATCTGGAAGGGTTTCAGCCTGCTTCTGAATTTGCGCTTCAAGCCGCTCCATTTTGGCTTCCAGAGCCAGCTGAGCGGAATCCTCTATGTACCAGGCGCCCAGCCAATCGGCCAGTAAAAACGCCAACAGTAAAAATACCGTGGCCACCGCACCATAGATCCACAATAAACCACTGAAAGGGTCGCGCCACAGGTTTTGAAAGGGGCGCCGCCGGTTCACTCAAGTACCTCCATTTTGTATCCAGCACCTCTCACGGTGTGCAGCAGAGGCGTGGTGCCCGGCGAATCAATTTTCTTTCTCAATCGGCTGATGTGCACATCAATCACATTGGTTTGCGGATCAAAATTGTGTCCCCAGACCTGTTCCAGCAACATGGTTCGCGTGATTACCCGACCGGGATTCTGTAAGAAATACTCGAGGATATGGAACTCCCGAGTGTTGAGTTCAATGTTCTTACCCGCCCGGCACGCCTTTCGACTCATACGATCCAATTCCAGATCGGCCATTGAGAGGGAGTTATCCACCTGCGCAGTGACTGGTGAAAATCGACTGGCCAGAATTTCGGCCCGCGCCAGCAGTTCACTAAAGGCAAAGGGCTTAACCAGATAATCATCGCCCCCTGAACGCAAGCCCTTCACACGCTCATCCACACTATCGAGGGCGCTGAGGATCAATACCGGTGTCGTCATATTGATGGCCCGCAATGCCTTGAGCATATGAAGGCCATCCATTTCCGGCATCAGGCGGTCGCAAATTATCAATTGATAGTCACTGTGCTGCTGAGTCGCCAGCTGAAAGCCCTCTCGGCCATCTTTCGCCCAATCAATGCAATGCCCAGATTCCTGCATGCCTTTGCATATAAACTGGGCCTGCTCTTGATTGTCTTCAACCAGTAGAATTTTCAATGATCTCAACCTTGCTTGCCTGATTGTCAGCGGTATAGCCTTGTATTTTATACCTGCCCACTCTTCAAAAAACTAGTCTCGTTCTTTGCTCTCGCAGCTCAATTCAAACTCTTTGAGCATCTGCTTTCGTACATCTTTGGGTATTTCCGGCATCATCATAAGCTCTTCAACTTCGAGATCCCCCAACATCAACCAAGGGGTTTTGGGGTCAAAAAATTCGATATCGATATCCTCATCACCGGAGAACTTGTAGAACTTACTGTCGTGGAAAATGCGCTGCTCCATGGATTTTATTTTCAAACTCTCGCCGTCCAGCACCACAGCACTAAAACCTTGATCCAGCTTTATTTCAACCCAGTAATCGCCCGTTTCAGGATCAAACTCGATACCTTCCACCTCACCCTCTACCAGTTTTTCAGCGGCTTTCAGGGCACTTTCCATATTGGGTTTTCGGGGACCTTTGACCTTGGCATCAACGCTTAGTTGCTTGCCGGTATCAGCCGCCAACTCAATAAAACCGGGCAGGCCATCCTGCAAGACCATCAATCGATAAACACCTGCACCGCCTTTCCTGCCTTCGTAGAAGGCCGACATCACCGTGCCATCACTCAGTTTTTTCCCTTTTTCAATAGCCTCGGCCAGCCCCATTTTTTTTCCAGCAGCATAGGCCCATTGACTCAGCAATACCATCGCAGCCGCCGCCAGAGACAGCAGCGCAAAACGTGTCGAAACAAATCCTGATTGGAATTTCATATTCACCTCCATAGCAATAATCAAGGTCAGAGCCTGAACTCCAACAGCAACGATTCTGCCAAAGAGGGATGAAGGGCATCTTTTGGGAAGATGACAAATAATTCATCTTCCCAAAATAAAAGGGCAGCACCCATTGGGTGCCGCCCTTTTGAAACAACGGCCATGAAAGCCGGAAAACTCCACGCTAGCGACATGGCGGAGCTAATCGGAGAGTATGAATTAGTGGAACATCTCCATCAGTTTCAGACCCGGATCTTCTGCTCGCATAAAGGTCTCCCCGACCAGGAAGCCATTAACATTGTGGCCACGCAATGCAGCGACGTCATCAATCGTAGCAATACCGCTTTCCGTAATCACAATGCGATCATCAGGAATAACATCCAATAGCGCAAAGGTATTTTCCAATGACACTTCAAATGTATGCAGGTTGCGATTGTTGATGCCAATCAGCTTATTGGGCAAATCCATGGCCAACTCCAACTCTTCGCGATTGTGCACTTCAACCAACACATCCATTCCCAATTCAAGTGCCTGAGCATTGAGGTCTTGCAGCTGACAGGCATCCAGTGCCGCAACAATCAGTAGCACACAATCAGCACCAATAGCCCGCGCTTCCTGAATCTGATACTCGTGAATCAGAAAGTCTTTACGAATGACCGGCAATTTGGACGCACTGCGTGCTTCTTTCAAATAGTCTTCATGACCCTGAAAAAAATCCGCATCCGTTAAGACAGACAAACAGGCTGCCGCACCTTTTTCATAACTACGGGCAATATCCGCCGGGAAAAAATCTTCGCGAATCACACCTTTACTGGGTGACGCTTTTTTTATTTCAGCAATCACAGCAGCCTGACCCGCTTCGATCTTGTGCTCAATAGACTGAACAAAACCTCGTGCCGGGCCTTGCTCTTCAGATAAACCACGCAGATCTGCCAAACTGACCTTGGGGCTGCGCTCAGAAATTTCTTCCAGCTTGCGGGCCAGAATTTTATCCAATACGGTATTCGTTTTTTTAAAACTGCTCACAATTACATACTCATTCGGTTGCCGGGCCTAGTCCAGGCAACGGGTAAATTCGGCCAGCTGGGCAATCTTTTCCTTACCCAGACCGCTGGCAATCGTATCCTGGGCTCGGGCGACGCCTTCTGCCAGGGTATCCGCCAGGCCACTGACGTAAATTGCCGCTCCGGCATTCAGCGCTACAATATCCGCAGCTTTTTGTGCGTACTGCCCTTTGCGCTTGCCGAGGGCATCGCGAATCAATGCCAGAGACTCCTCTGCACTGTCGACCGTTAAGCCAATCAGACTTTGGCTATCAATATCAAAATCTTCAGGTGTGATCTCGTATTCACTGATTTCACCATTTTTCAACTCGGCCACATGGGTCGTCGTCGCCAGGGAAATTTCGTCCAGGCCATCTTTGGCGTTAACCACCATGACATGCTCTGCACCGAGGCGTCTAAGCACTTCAGCCATCGGGCGACACAAATCACCGTTGAACACCCCCACAACCAGACGCTTTACACCCGCTGGATTGGTCATTGGACCGAGAATATTAAAGATGGTGCGCTGGGCCAGTTGCTTACGAGGGACAATAGAATATTTCATGGCTCCATGATGTGCCGGTGCGAACATAAAACCGACACCGACTTCTTCCGTACAACGCGCTACCTGCTCGGGTGAGATATCCAGGCGAATACCCGCCGTTTCGATGACATCGGCGCTGCCTGATGAACTGGAAATGCTGCGATTACCATGTTTGGCGACATGAGCCCCAGCTGCGGCAACGACAAAACTCGCGGCGGAAGAGATATTAAAAAGATTAGCGCCATCCCCCCCGGTCCCAACAATATCAACCAGATTGTCGGCATTCACTTTCACTTCACTGGCCAGCTCTCGCATCACCTGTACAGCGCCGGTAATTTCATCCAGGCTCTCGCTCTTCATACGCAGCGCCACCAGAAAACCGCCAATCTGGGCTTCAGTGGCTTGGCCGGTCATGATCTGTCGCATCACCGAGGCCATTTGCTCAGTCGTCAAATCCTGGCGCTGGATCACAATGCCTAACGCTTCTTGAATATTCATGGGCTTATTGCTCTTGCTGGTTCACATCTTGCCAAGGTCAGGCTTATTGTAAAAAGTTATTCAGGAGATCATGGCCGTGATCACTGAGAATCGATTCCGGATGAAATTGCACGCCTTCGATATCCAGAGTTTTGTGCCGCAGGCCCATAATCTCGTCGATGCTGCCATCGTCGTTTTGAGTCCAGGCGGTAACTTCCAGACAATCGGGAAGGCTGTCCTTCTCCACCACCAGAGAGTGGTAGCGGGTTGCTTCAAAGGGATTGGCCAGACCGGAAAACACACCTCGATCGTTATGATAAATCGGAGAGGTTTTGCCATGCATAACCTGCTTCGCACGCACCACATCGCCACCAAATACCTGGCCGATGCTCTGATGCCCCAAACAAATCCCCAGAATGGGTAATTTGCCCTGAAAGTGCTCAATCACCGCCATAGAGACCCCGGCTTCATTGGGGGTACAAGGGCCTGGGGAGATCACGATCTTTTCCGGGGCAAGTGCCTCAATTCCCGCTACATCGACTTCATCATTACGCAGCACCTTAACATCAGCCTGTAACTCGCCCAGATACTGAACAATGTTATAGGTAAACGAATCGTAGTTATCGATCATTAGAATCATGGCGACTGCGACATCCTATGGTTTGGCGACTGTTAAAGGTTTTTATCAGGGGCGGTATTTTCCCCTGAAACGCCTTAGGAATAAAGGGGCAAGACTCGAAACATTAGGGCCGACATCGGCCTTTGAATCCCCGGGTTGAGGCTGCTGTTTCACAGTTTCTGCATATTTACTGCACAGTTCTGGAATAGTGTAAGCAATGAGAACCCACACAGGAGATCGCACCATGAAGCCATCATCCACAACCAAAGTCGCAATAAGCTCCATCGCTCTTATCGCCGGCCTTGTATTGAGCCAACAATCCATTGCCCACAAGGTAAAAACCGTCACCGTGCACAAACATGGGGGGCATCACCACCAACTCCCAAAAGTGCACGCTAAATTTGTCTGGAAGGGGTTGCACTACTTCGTCGCCGGAGGCCTGTTTTACCGCTACATCGACAATCACTACACCGTCGTTGCCACCCCACACGGGGCCCGCCTGAAGGTATTACCGGGCAAAGGTAAAATTGTGATTGTGAACAGTCAGCACTACCACCTGGTGAATGGCCATTATTATCGCTACAACAAAAAGCACCATGACTATGTGCTGGTCAAGAAACCGCACAAAAAGCACGTCAAAGTCGTAGCTCATATCTAGACCCACAAACCGACTCACTCCGGGGCCATGATTATGGCATGGCCCTAAAACAAAGAATAAGACGCCATTTCCCTTTCAGTCTTCGGGCACTTTCCCGTTATACTCGCGCCGCCGGTGGAACTTTCCATTTGCTGAACCCTCTATCAGCCTGTGAACGCAGCTGCTCAAACCCTCAGCAACTTTTCCGGGAGCAGACCAGCGGCCACATCAGACGACGGTTTACCCACATGATCATTCTGTTCTCACAGGCGGTTCGTGGGCGACATAAAACGGACATGATAGACTAATACCCTAATATAAGGTGCTTGCAGAATTAGCAATCACTCGCATACTTAAAAACACGACCCAAGTGTCTGATGCCTGTATGCAAACCAATAGGTGCAGGGAAGAAGTCCGGGGCAATGTTTATTAGGCGGAAAGGCAAGGCTGCTGTTATTCGCGTCACTCTCAACTGAGACAACAATATGGATATTCAGGGGTTTTTAATTCATGACAAGCAGTAATTCTTCACACTCATCTTCTTCCTCACAGCCGAAACCTTTGCGCAAAGCGATCATTCCAGTCGCCGGTCTTGGCACACGAGTTCTGCCAGCCAGCAAAGCCATTCCCAAGGAAATGCTGCCCGTTGTTGACAAGCCCGTCATTCAGCATGTTGTGGAAGAAGCAGCCGCTGCCGGTTTTACTGAAATTATTCTAGTGAGCCGCAGCGGCAAAAGTGCGATCGAGGATCACTTCGACGTGCATTACGAGTTGGAGAGCGAACTGTCTCGTAAAAACAAACAGGATCTTCTGGAGAGCGTTCAGCACACCTTACCTGCCGGTGTTAATATCAGCACTGTCCGACAAGCCAAAGCCTTGGGTCTGGGTCATGCTGTACTCTGCGCTGCGCCTTTGGTAGCCAATGAAGATTTCGCCGTCATTTTGCCAGACATGCTGATCCCTGATATCAGCGGGCAAGCTTCCGATTTAAGCCAAATGGTCGCCGCCTACCGCCAACACGGTTGTGGCCAAATCATGGTGGAAGCGGTTCCCGAAGATAAAGTCGAACGTTACGGAATTGTCGACTGTGCTGACCAGAGTCCTGCGCCAGGCAGCTGCGCCAACATTGTCGACATGGTGGAAAAACCCAAGCCTGCGGATGCCCCATCCAATTTGAGCATCAACGGTCGCTACATTCTTCCCGCTCGTGTCATGGAATTATTGACCCAAACCAAAGCAGGCGCCGGTGGTGAAATTCAGCTAACGGATGCGATGGCCAACTTGATCGAAGAGGGCGGCCAATTAATGGCTTACACCATGCAGAGCAAAAGCTATGACTGCGGTAACAAAGCCGGTTATCTCGAAGCCAATCTCGTTTATGGTTTGGCGCATCCAGAAACCAAAGACAGCCTGCGAGCCCTGGTAAAAGACCTGATCTAGAGCAAACGAAAATCGCAAGTCAATACGTCCCAAGATCACAAATACTATGTGAGATGAATACAACAACAATATGAATAACATCAGCGAGAGTTCTCAGTGGCAGGCTTTAAAAGCCCTGGCCGATCAACAACGCCAGCAACCCATTCACCAATTGTTTAGTGAAAACCCAAAACGCTTTGAGCAGCTCAGCTTTCGTCAGGGCGAGTTACTGGTGGATTTTTCAAAACAGCATTTTCAGCGTGACACTCTTGAGCAACTGATTGCACTCGCGGAACAATGCGAACTACCAAACTGGATCCGACAACTCTTTGAAGGCGCTGAAGTTAATCACACAGAAAATCGCCCCGCCCTGCATACCGCTCTGCGCTTGCCAGAGGGCAAAGAATGCTGGCTGGAAGGCAAGAACATCAGTATCGATGTGCAACAAAATTTGCAACGCATGGATGACCTTGTCCACATGATTCACTCAGGGCAATGGCGGGGATGCAGCGGCGAAGCCATCGACACTGTGGTGAATATCGGTGTCGGGGGATCAGACCTGGGCCCCTTAATGGCCTGCAACGCTTTAGCTGAAACACCCGCCCGAGATGACAGCGGAAGGCTTGCACAGCAAGCCGCCATCGATGTGCACTTTGTCAGCTCCATGGATGGCAGTCAGTTAGCCGATCTGCTGAAAGTGCTGAACCCAATGCGTACTCTGTTCGTGATCGCGTCGAAATCCTTTACGACGATCGACACGATGGCCAATGCCGCCACAGCTAAAGAGTGGCTCAACCAAAATGCCAATTGCAGCGAAACGGCATTGGTGGCCCGACACTTTATTGCCGTCTCTTCCAAGCCCGAAAAAATGTTGGCTTGGGGAATTCCCAAACAGAATCAATTGGAGTTTTGGGAATGGACAGGTGGGCGCTATTCCATGTGGTCAGCCATCGGCTTGCTAATTGCCTTAAAGCTGGGCATGAGCGCTTTTAAAACCATGTTGGCCGGCGCGCATAGTATGGATGAACATTTCCGTCAGGCGCCACTGGAAGAAAACATTCCAGCTCTACTGGCCTTAACAGGCATCTGGAATATTAATTTCCTCAACATTGGTGCCCACGCAATACTGCCCTACGATGGACGTTTGAAAAACTTGCCGGCTTACCTTGAACAGCTTGAGATGGAAAGCAATGGCAAGAGTGTAAACCGCCAGGGCGAAACGGTTGATTACAATACCTGCCCAATTTTGTGGGGTGAAATTGGCACCAATGCACAACATGCGTTCTACCAGTTACTGCACCAGGGTACCGAGGCCGTGATGTGTGACTTTATTGTCGCGGCCAAACGATACGGTCCGGACGCGAGTCAGGAATTGCGCCATCAGCATCAACTCAATCTGGCCAACTGCTTTGCCCAAAGCCGAATTCTTGCACTGGGCGACAGCGTATTGGAAGATGCCCAGAGCGCGCCCGCACACAAACGTTATCAGGGCAATCAGCCCTGCACTACCATTATGCTCAATGAACTGAGCCCTTTCACCTTCGGGCAGCTGATTGCCATGTATGAACACAAGGTGTTTGTGCAATCGGTCATCTGGGGCATCAACCCTTTCGATCAATGGGGTGTCGAACTGGGCAAACAAGTCGCCACCAATTTATTGGGCCAATTGGATGGACACGAGACGGATAATCTGGATGCCTCGACCGCCGGATTAATTCAAGCCATCAATCAATAAAGACATTTAAGATAATTAATAGCGCTTATGAAAATTGCAATTTGGGGTAATGAATTAATCGCCTGGACCGCAGCGGCCTGTTTTGCCGAGATGGGCAATGAGGTGTTGTTTACACCCTTGTTTTCCGGCGGAGACAACAGCGAGTCTGCCAATCTCGATCATGCACCAGCCAATGTAAAAGAAGAGCCCGGCCTGATCGAACAACTCCAACAACAGCAAGATAGCGGGCGCCTGCAATTTAGCGAAGTCACAACCGCAAGTATGGCCATGCTGCACTTTTTGGCCTTTCTCCCCAAACAGCTGACGTATGCGGAATCACTTTGCCACATGCTGGCCAAGGATAAAGAGCGGCAATTGATCGTGATGAATGCCAGCAACTTTGGCATTGGTGCCAGCGATAAGCTGCAAGCTTTCCTCAGTGGCAATCAACAAGTCATGGCCTACATCCCGGATCAATTACCAGCAGGTAGCGCGCTGGCACATTTTAAAAAGCCTGACCATTTGATTATTGGCTGTCAGCAGGAATGGGCATTAATGCACATTCGCGCCCTGTACCGTCCGTTCAGCCAAAATGTGAACAGCTGGCTGCTTATGAGCGCCCGGGAAGCGGAATACACTAAATTTGCTATTACCGGCATGCTGGCTTTGCGTCTGGCCTACATCAATGACCTCGCCAATCTGGCGGATGAAATTGATGTCGACATCGATATTATTCGTCAGGCCATGGGTAGCGACGAACGTATTGGACAACACTATTTAAACCCAGGCTGCGGCTTCGGTGGCGAACACTTTCCCCAGTACATTGAAGGCCTTGCCGGTACGCTCAGCCAAGCCAGAAACTCAAGCCTGCTCAGTACCGTACTGGAAGAAAATGAAAAACAAAAAGAACTGCCTTTTCGTAAGCTTTGGCGCCACTATGACTGCAATTTGCAAGGCAAAACCATCAGCATTTGGGGGCTGGCCTTTAAGCCCGGCACAGCGAGTATCAGCAACGCACCAAGCCTGAAAGTCATCGATGCTCTGTTAAATCAGGGATGTAAAGTACAGGTACACGACCCAATGGCCATGGCAAATATTGAAATGTATTTTGCCAAGCACCATCACAATGACCAATTGAGATTCTGCCAGAACGAAATGCAAGCGCTTGAGAACAGTGACGGTCTGCTACTGCTGACCGAATGGGCACAGTATTTCTCGCCAGACTATCAAACCATGCGCGACGCCATGAACACTGCCCTGGTTATCGATGGCCGTAATGTCTTTGACAAAAAGCTCATTGAAGAACTTGGATTTAGTTACTACGGCGTGGGCCGATAAATACAGCGCCGGTAATACGTAAATTATTTACACTGCTGTTTACGAACAATGGCGAGTGATTCCCAGGACGCTACACTTAATGTATAGCCCCGCAGACGGACGCTTGCCATGCCAATTCAAAAAGTCCACCTACCAAGCGAGGCCGAGCAACAACTGATTCGGCAAGAACTGGCTCGCTTTTGCAAAATACCCGGTGCCATGAATATCGAAAAGGCAGATGGATACTATACTGCCTTGCATTTGAGTCCCATTGATTACGATATTTCCGACTGGATCGAATGGCTCTGGGGTGGCGGAGACTTGCCCGCAGGTGGAATCTTTTATCGCAGCGACGAAATTTTTCAATTCTTCGCCTGCATGATTCAACACTGGAAAAATGTCCGCACCCGTCTTCAGGAGGATGATTTGTTTCTGCCCTTAACGTTTCTGGAACGCCCCAATGGAAGTCAATGGGCTCAGGGGTTTCTGCTAGGGACTCAACTTTACAGCAGGGAATGGCAAGATCATTGCAAAAACTCCGAACAAGACTTCGAAAATATTTTGCAAAGTCAGGCTTTTCTGGGGCATTGGGAAAAGCCCCCCGGAAAACAAACACAGGTCAATAATCTCAATCGACAACTCATCATTACGATCAATCAAATCAGGGAAGCCGTTTATCAGAAGATTATTGTTACTGACGAGAAGGAGCCGGAAAAAGGATTAAAAAAGCAGCGCTAAACCAGCCATTCGCCTAAGCGAAACCGCAAGCTGGCAGCTGCTTTACGCCAATCCTCTGACTTGAAAAATAAGCGAACAGATACTCGTTATGGTATCCGAATCATTATTCAAGCCTAGAGAACACCCTATTTCCCTTGGCCTTTTCCAAAGTCCTTTTTAGACATCTCCCTGGTTCATGCAATGAACCTTTTGAAAAATAATTCAAGCACTCATATCTGGCTTTTTTGCGCCATTGTCTATTTTTTTGAGCTTCAAATTACTCTCTTATGGCTTAAAGAATAAGCGAGAGATGAATGAAGTCTAAGTAATTAACTTGATGTGGGCAACACTATTAGTGTGAATCAAATCACGCTTTCACCCTAATTAGGGAAATAAACGACAAAACATGGATAAGGGGCTGGACAAAAAGACTTTTATAATCAGTGGCTATTTACGCTTTATTTTTTAATAACTGATTTTTCTTTACCCAGAGACAAAACTCCATCTTTTAACCGACACATTGTATCGACATCAAACGATGAATCCGGGTTCACCACGAACAAACGGCCAAGAAAATAAAATCGTACTTTGTTACTAAACAACTCAAATTAAAATCGATCGCTGAACATTAATTATTTTTCGAACGACCAAATGCTGTCACAGCACAGTGACGGGAAAGCAAGCTGACTTTTCGAATATCAAACTCGTTCTTAGCTTCAAGAGAACTGGCCATATTGAAAATTCCACCGCCTTGTTTAATTCGATAGATCTGCTCCTGTTGCCAATGGTAGTGGATAGGGTCGCCTCCGGAGACTTCCACCAGAAACTCCGACTCACATCGCACTTTCGCCCTCGTAATATCCGCCTTGCCTAACAACCCGATGCGCAGACTGAAATCACACTGGGTAATACGCTCCCGGGATCGCTGACAATTGAGCTGCTCCGTCTCCAGATTCAAGCGCACGGGATGCACCGCGTGAGAGGACGTAGTTTCAAGATGCGGAGTTGGAGTCTGCCGCTCTCCTTGAATAGAGTCGCTGTTGGTTTGAGTGTCTACCGGCTTGCTTTTCGTGGCCCGCCCCAATCGCTGGGAGATTGGATCGATAGTGATATGCCCCGAACGAATCCAGGCACGCTGTTGCATGTTCGCATCGGGGAGAAAATCGCTGAAACTGATTTCTGTCCAGCCGTCCTGGACGCGAAGCCGATTGATAATCTGACCTCGTTGCAGCTGGCCAACGCGCGGGAATTGCACGCCAGGGCCTTGATACACATTGACCACATCCGCAGTAACAGCGCCATATTCAGCCCCCAGGGCAGAACCCAACATCAATGCGCTTGACCAAGCGATCAGCTTTGCATAAAAGACACTGCCGCTCAGAAATCGAAAGAGACAATGCTTCCAGTGTACTCGTTCCGCGATTGGCATACGGTTTCCTTGCCACGCCAGGCCTTTGAATTCAAAACCGTGCCGGGCATATGCTACCTGCAGCCCGTCGTTATTTTAATTTAACCCCGTCCGTAGTCGTCCTGCAAGCGTACAATATCATCCTCACCGAGGTAAGAGCCAGATTGAACCTCAATCAATTCCAAAGGGATTTTGCCGGGGTTTTCCAGGCAATGAACCACGCCGATGGGGATATAAGTGGATTCATTTTCACTGACCAGTAAGGTCTTGTCGCCATTAGTCACCTTCGCCGTACCGCTGACTACAATCCAATGCTCCGCTCGGTGATGATGTTTTTGCAGACTCAGTTTTGCACCGGGATTTACGGTAATTCGTTTTACCTGATAACGCTCACCCGCATCGATAGAATCGTATTTTCCCCAGGGGCGATACACTTCCCGGTGCTGTACATGCTCGCTGCGCCCCTGCTGCTTAAGCTCGCCAACAATATCCTTAACTTCCTGAACGCGGTTTCGGTCAGCCACTAATACCGCGTCTTTGGTATCCACAATCACAAGATTGTCCACACCAATGGTAGCCACCAGCTTTTCCTCGGTAATCACAAAATTATTGTGGCTGTCTCGATCAATCACATCCCCCTGATGGACATTGCCATGTTGGTCTTTTTCCTTAATATCCCAAAGGGCCGACCAACTACCCACATCACTCCAACCAGCATCCAATGGCAATACCACTGCCTGATCGGTTTTTTCCATAACCGCATAATCAATGGAATCATCCGGGCAGGCCTCAAAGGCCGTTTTATTGATGCGCAAAAAATCCAAATCGGCACTCAGGTTTTGGGAGGCCGCTTCGCAGGCCTGATAAATATCCGCTCGATATTCTTTCAATTCTTCCAGATAGCGATCTGCCCGAAATAAAAACATTCCGCTGTTCCAAAGGTATTCACCGCTGGCCAGGTATTGTTCGGCAGTCGCCAAATCGGGCTTTTCAACAAAAGCATCAACTTTATAAGCCTCAGCTTGGGCTTCACCCTGACGAATATAGCCGTAACCTGTCGCCGGGCTATCCGGTACAATTCCAAAAGTCACCAGTTTTCCATCGCGGGCAATAGGTAAAGCCTGCTGGACTACGCGTCGAAATTCCGAGCTGTTTTCAATTACATGGTCTGCCGCCAATACCAATAACAATTGATCGCCGTCACCACGCTGTTGAGCCCGAAACGCCGCCAGTGCGATAGCTGGGGCAGTGTTGCGGCCGACCGGCTCCAGTAAGATTTCAGCTTTTTTATTCAGCTGACGAAGATGTTCCGCGACCAGAAAACGATGTTCTTCATTCGTGATGATGGTGGTCTGGCTTTCCGATAAACCGTGCAGACGCTGGATGGTTTCCTGCAACATACTATTATCGCTGTTCAGGTTCAGGAATTGCTTGGGGTAAGCCGTACGCGACATAGGCCACATGCGGGTTCCGGAGCCACCTGCCATGATGACGATGTTCAAAGCTGCTGACATGAAACAAGCCTTTTAATAAGAATACATTTGCGACCTTCGCTATCTCTCGGGATTCGCGCGCCTCGATATCCGGCACCGAAGATGAACTCAGGCAATATGGAGTAAATCTAACATTTAAGGCGGGAAAGCCCAATGGCCGAATCCGCCGAAAGGGCTTGTCATTTTGCGGCGCGCTTTGAACACGGGCCGGCTATATCAACGATTGTATCCGACGGAATCAGATCACCATTTCAGCCGCACGGAAAATGGCACGTGCCTTATTCATGGTTTCCTTCCACTCCAGCTCAGGCTTGGAATCGGCGACAACGCCGGCCCCCGCCTGAACATACAAGGTTTGATCCTTGATCACTGCCGTACGAATGGCAATGGCGGTATCCATATTTCCATTCCAGGAAAGATAACCTACAGCGCCACCATAAATGCCGCGTTTTTCCGATTCCAGCTCGTCAATAATTTCCATGGCCCGTATTTTCGGTGCGCCGGATAAAGTGCCCGCAGGCAAGGCTGCGCGCAATACATCCATGGCATTCAAGCCTTCGCGCAACTGCCCGGTCACATTGGAAGTGATATGCATAACGTGGGAATAGCGTTCCACCACCATTTTATCGGTGAGCTTTACACTGCCAATTTCCGATACGCGTCCTGCATCGTTACGCCCAAGATCAATCAGCATCAGGTGTTCCGCAATTTCTTTAGGATCATTCACCAGATCCTGCTCCAGCTCCAGATCTTCTTCTGGAGTTTTACCTCGACGACGGGTTCCCGCAATCGGACGAACCGTCACTTCATTATTTTCCAAACGCGCCAGAATTTCCGGGCTGGAGCCCACGACATGGTGATCACCCAAATCCAGAAAATACATATAGGGGGATGGGTTCAAACTGCGAAGTGCTCGATAGAGATTCAGAGGCTCAGCTTCGAAAGGCAGGGACAAACGCTGTGATACCACCACCTGCATGGTATCACCGCTCAAAACATAATCTTTGATTTTATCGACAGCCCGCTGAAAGTTTTCTTCACCAAAACTCGAACGAAATTCGGTTTCGGTATCCCCCCGAGCTTCCAAAGACATGGAGGCAGTCGCAGGTGTCGCCCCCCGCAATCGTTTTTCCAGTGCTTCAAGGCGTTGTTCTGCCTCCTGCACTGCGGCTTGATCTTTGTCGTGCTCGCCGGAAATTTCAGCGTGATTAATCAAGATAATTTTTCCCGAAAGATTATCAAAGACAAGAATCTCTTCAGAAACCATCAGCAAAATATCGGGTGTCCCAATGGTATCTTCATTGACTAGAGGCTTTAATTTTGGCTCTACATAACGCACACAATCATAAGCAAAATACCCCACCAAACCGCCCGTAAACATAGGTAAGCCTGGAATTTCCGGACTGCGATAACGGGCCTTGAATTCTTCGACAAAGCTTAAGGGATCAGCCAAGTTATGACTTTCGATCAATTCCCCGTGACGATGTACGTCGACCCTATCGCCCCTGGCAGTCAGTATGGTTTGAGCAGGCAAACCCAGAATCGAGTAACGTCCCCATTTCTCACCACCTTGCACTGACTCAAAGAGATAACTGTAGGGCCCCTGGGCCAGCTTCAAGTAACTGGAGAGGGGGGTATCCAAATCGGCCAGCACTTCACGCTGCACAGGTACGTGGTTATAGCCCGCCTGGGCCAGCGCTGTTAAATCGATAGAACTCATGATATTGCCTTGCTATGTATTCCAGCGCTAACACATTGCCGCCTTAGGCCAGCATAGGTTTTACGCTGTCTCACCGCGATTTGAATTGCGGCTAAATAATTAATATGTAAATGATTTTTGAGAGGTGCAAAGATGCTTGCGAACTTTGCAAAAGATTCGCTTAGGGGCGCCATCGCCAGCTGAGGGCGTGGTTATTGGTCTGCATAGGCTTGTTCACAGCCCGGGCTCCTTGAATGCTTTGGGATTGCATTTCGATATGTTGGCGGGCAGTTTACTGACTTTTGAGCCTATTGACCAGACTTGGAAATGTGATTGGAGGCAAGAAGGTTGTTTGGAATATTTTGCCGCGCCTCTGTTAGCTATCAGGCCCAACAGAGGCGATACAGGCTTACGTGAGTCAATGCATAGCGGATTTGGGCCTCGCAAGTTTTGTAATCTTATCCCAATCACCGTCGATCAGTGCTTGCTTTTTATTGCGGTCCCAGGCCTTTATTCGGCGCTCAGAGCGTTTGGCTTCTTCCTGAGTGGGAAATTGATCCTGATAAACCAGTTTCACTGGCAATCGTTTATAGGTGTAACAGCGGGTATCAACCGCCTCGTTTATTTCATTCAATCGCGCTTCCAGATTATCAGTATGGCTGGTGTAAAAACTGCCATCGGCGCATTCGAGAATATAAACAACATAAGACATAGTATCCGTCCTTGCTCGCTCTTCAATGGATAACATGCCGGACTTACTGCACTGCTTTTCCGGGAAAATTAATTGCCCTGAGAATCTATTCACATCCCTGATTTCTTCTCGGTGACAATTTAGGTATATCAAAAATTTTTAGCTTGCGTTGTGCAAATTGAGCGAATGGTCGGATTCGAAGTAAAAAACCTTACTTGTAACCAAAATCAGGTTTTTAAATATCATAGAGAAGTTTTAAGTGCCACCACACTTCCGCGCAGAAAAATACGCACTAAAGACATTAAAAAATAATATGAAGACGAAGAAATTAAACGTTTTGCGCTAAAGACAGATTAGAAACCACACAATTCGGTTGCCAGTTTTGTACCGGGACACCATTGCTGTAGCCATAATTCACCGCTACAACTTTTACTTCAGCCGCTTGCGCTGCATAAATATCAGCTTTGGAATCACCCACCATGACAGAATCCTGCGCAGATACCTTGTAAAAATCGAGAGCATGTTGCAGAGGCAATGGGCTGGGCTTTTTTTCAGGCAGGCTATCACCTCCAAGCACGAGACTAAAAAAGTGATCAATACCCAGACCTTTGAGAATTGGCCAAGTCAATGCAATGGGTTTATTAGTAATGACGGCGAGTTGAATATTTTGCTCAAACAACGATTGCAAACTTTCTTTTACACCGGGATAAAGAACAGTCTTGTCGATGGGTGCTTGCTGATAAGCCTCCAGAAACTGCTGCAAGTACTGTTGTAATTCAGGCTCAGGCAACCGATCCGCTTCATTTTCATATTGCTCAGGCGACAAAGCCCCTGCATCACCATGGTGCACCCAAACCAAAGCTCGACGCACCAAACGTTCAGCGCCATTTCCTACCCACTGCCTGACCTTTGATTCACCCGCCAGAGGCAGACCGTTTATCGCCAGCATGCTATCAAGCGCAGCGGCAATATCGTAGGCACTGTCCACCAGCGTGCCATCCAAATCGAACATGACTAACTTGGGTGGCGTATGAAAATCAAGTGCTTGAAAAATATCAGGATGCATAACGGGAAGTTAAATATTTTAAGAGCCTAAGAATGATCAGCAAGCGCCGAACAGATCGTTACAGAGAAGATGCCCGTGAAAGCGTATTTTCACGGGCAGAGTCACGTCGACCTATTACAGCAAGCCCAGGCTGGCAAAGAAATCGCGCAAGGCTTTTTCTTCTCCGCGCTCCCAGGCTTTTAAGGCAGCGGTACCGATAATGCCCATATCAGCATGCTTGGCAAGGAACTCCAGATCTTCTTTCGCAGACACACCAAATCCCACACCAATGGGTACTGGAGAAAGTGTTCGGCACTTGTCGAGAAACTCGCCAACCTCGGCATCCATTTCCGTTTTACTGCCGGTTACACCACGACGGGCCACCACATACACAAAACCGTCAGCAGCTTCAGCGATCGTTTGTAAACGCTCATCGGTATTCGTAGGAGTCATCAAGACAATCGGGGCAATATCCTGCGTCTTGGCATAATCATGCAAAGGCTTCGCTTCTTCGAGTGGCAAATCCGGCACAATAAAACCGCAACCACCCGCAGCTTTCAGGGCATCAACAAAGGCCTCATGGCCCATTTTAAAAACAGTGTTGTAATAACCCATCATCAACACTTTAAAATCAAAGCGCTGACTAACCTTCGCCATAAACTCAAAACACTGTTCAACGGTAACACCACTTTCAACCGCGATTTGATTGGCCTTTACAAACAAAGGACCATCGGCCGAAGGCTCGGAAAACGGAAACTGCAATTCCACGAAATCCACTCCGGCTTCCGCCATGATTTCGAGTTCTTTCAGGTTGGCTTCAAACGAGGGGTAACCGCATACCACATGGGTCATCAGCAGCAAGTCTTTATTTTGCTTGCGGCTGGCAATGTATTCATTAAGCGCCATAGTGCTCGGCCTTTGTTTTAATAAATGATTTCCAGTGATCGTCATCCAACGCATCGGCAACGGTGAAAATATCTTTGTCACCTCGACCGGACTGGTTAATCAGAATCACTTCATCCTTGCTCATCTTGGACGCTTCTTCGATAGCGCGAGCAAAGGCATGGGAGCTTTCAAGCGCAGGAATCAAACCTTCGGTTTTCATGCACAACTTCAGGGCTTCGGTCACTTCGGCATCGGTGACGGCTTCAAAGCGAACACGCTTCTGTTCCCACAGATGAACCAGTGCTGGGTTTACGCCGATGTAGTCCAATCCGGCAGCCACCGATTTGGTGTGCAGCATATTGCCATCTTTGTTTTGCAGGAAGTAGGTTTTAAACCCCTGGGCCACACCAACGCTGGCATCTTTATAAGCCAGTCGGGAAGCGTGATTACCCTCACCGGGCCCTAAACCACCAGCTTCACAACCGACCAATTCAACAGCTTGGTCATCCAGGAAACCCTGGAACAAACCCATGGCATTGGAACCACCACCAACGCAGGCAAACACTCGATCCGGTAGCTTGCCGGCAATTTTCTGGATCTGTCCGCGAGCTTCACGGCCGATAATGGATTGGAAATAACTCACCATTTCAGGGAACGGATGCGGGCCCGCAGCCGTACCCAGGACATAATGTGTGTCGTGCATATTGGTCACCCAATCACGCAGGCATTCATTAATAGCATCTTTCAAGGTTTGCTGACCATCTTGAACAGCCACAACCTCGGCGCCAAGGTTTTCCATCCAAAAGACATTCGGGCGCTGGCGAGCAACATCGACCGCCCCCATGTAAATTTTGCAATCAAAACCGAATCGCGCTGCCATGGTTGCCGTCGCAAAGCCGTGCTGGCCAGCACCGGTTTCTGCGATAACCCGGCTTTTACCAATGCGCTTGCAGAGCAAACCCTGGCCCATCACATTGTTAATCTTGTGGGAGCCGGTATGGTTAAGATCTTCACGCTTCACATAAATCTGGGCGCCGCCCAGCTTGGCCGACAAATTGGCCAGATAACTGACCGGTGTCGGGCGACCGGAATAGCTTTGCATTAATTGCTCGAACTCTTGCCAGAAGCTTGGGTCGTGCTTGATATCCTGAAAAGCCGCTTTCAGCTCTTCAATCGTGGTGGTCAAAATTTCAGGCAGAAAACAACCGCCGTACTCCCCATAGTAGCCTTCGCGGCCGGGTTCGAAATCAAATAAATCCATAGTGCTATTACTATCGTTAATGGTTGCTATCGTGCAGGCAGGTTGTACCGACGGTTAATTCCACCGCAGCGAGGCGGCCAATATCAGGACTGAAAAGGGCTGCTATGCTGGGGCTTCCAGCGGGGTACCTGGCGCAAAACAGGCCACATTATGGTTTTTTGCTGCGGTTGATTCAAGGGTATAGCGTGTTTGCCAAGCTTCTGCCTGCCTTATTCCATCAGGCACCGGGCGCATTTCAGACCAAAAATCAATCCATCAACAAGTCCAGGCTGAGCGTCACACTGAACAACATCATCAACAGGGCGGTTTGCCCCAGCTGCCGATTCAGCTCAGCACCTCGACGCCGATGGACCAGCCAGACCAAGGTTATCGTCGCCGGAAACAAGATATAGCTGTAACGAGTGGGCTGATGCAAGCTCAGCATCGCGGCCAGCAAGGCTAGTAACAGCATGGCGCTGTACAGATATTTACTGCCTCGCTCACCAAGATACGCCGCCAGAGTGTGTTTGCCCGCAGCCTGATCACTGACCCTATCACGCGTATTGTTCACCAGCATGATGGCCGCCGCCAACAAGCCCATGGCCAGAGCGGGCCAGATCAGCGAGAAGCTCAAGTAACCCAACTGAACATAAAAGCTTCCCAAAACGGCTACCGGACCAAAAATCACTAATACCGTTATTTCACCCAAGGCGTTATGGGACAGTGGGGCTGGCCCTGCGCTGTAAGCCATTACCGCAAGCACACACAAAAGCCCCAACACCGATAGATAAATGTGGCTATGCCAAAGCAACAATAAACCGGTTAGAATGCCCAAACCAAGGAATATCAGGTATGCCCTGTGGATTATTTCGGGGGATAACAGCCCCTGCTCGCTTAAGCGCAGAGGGCCCAAGCGCTGAGCACCATCCACACCCGAGACAAAGTCATAGTAGTCATTCGCCAGGTTCACAGCGATTTGCAGACTCAGGGCACAAGCGAGAATAAGAAAGGCCAGGCCAGGATTAAAAAGCCCCTGACCACGTTGAGCACTTTGGCAGATTTCCTGCAAAACCAGCACCTGTCCAAGCAATACTGGCGCGATGGATATCAACAGGGTTTTGGGGCGTATAGCGGCCAACCAGAATTGTAGTTGCATAATAACCGGATAAAATATGGCAGGAGCCTATTTTTGGACGTACTTACCGTAAACAAAATCGTCTTACCCATTATGCTGGCACTGATGATGCTCACAATGGGGCTTTCCCTGCAAAGGGTGAATTTTCTTGAGCTGATGCGCCAACCCAAAGCACTTGCACTGGGTGTCACACTGCAGCTGCTTATTCTACCGCTATTGGCCTGGCTGATCATTCTCATCTTTAAACTACCGGCCGAATTGGCCGCCGGTTTGCTGCTCATCAGCTTAGCGCCCGGGGGGGCATCTTCAAATGCGATCAGTTTTCTTGCCGATGGCGACGTCGCCCTATCGATTGCCTTAACCTTGATCAGCTCCGTAGTAGTGCCGCTGTTGTTACCCATCATGCTGCTCTGGCATTACAGTTTTCTCGGGATGTCCGCCGAACCTTTCCAGATTCCGATTTTGCCCACCATTACCCAGCTCTGTCTGGTTTCCCTGTTCCCGATTGCACTGGGCATGTTGTTACAACATATCTTTCCACAGATTTTTTTACCGCAACAAAAGCGACTTCAAAAAACCACAGGGCTTATATTGGTGGTCCTGATTGTGTTGATGGCGTGGACTAACCGCCGAGAATTGATGGAGATCGCCGAGACCGCCAGCTTCTTACTACTCTGCCTCTGCGCTCTGGCCTACTACTGCGGCATCTTTCTGGGCCGCCTGTTTGGATTGAGTGGCCAACAGCAGCGTACACTGGGCATTGAAACCGGCATTCAAAACGCCGGCATTGCCATGATGGTGGCCGCTACGCTGATGGACCGCCCGGCGCTGGCCATGATCGCTCTCTTTTATGGCATTGGAATGAATCTCCCCGCACTGCTGATCATCGCACAAATTCGCTGGCGCAAGTCAGCTGCCTACAAGACGAGCTAAAGGTCAATACAGAAATCACGGGATCTGCCTTCTATATTGCTCGTCTAAACCGATGCTTGACCTATTCGGTTTTGAAATGCAACCAGCTATGGTACTTTCTGCGTCGACTAATTTGAGGAATATTAGAATGAAAAAAATGACTTTGGCCTCAGTGCTGGCAGTCGCCGGTCTGGGTTTAGGTGCCCACAGTTATGCCAATGAAGGCATGTGGCAACCCCATCAGCTGCCTCAGTTGAAAAAAGAACTGAAGCGCATGGGCCTGAAAATTCCCGTTAAACAAATTTCCACCCTCACCGACTTTCCAATGAACGCGATTATCAGCCTGGGTGGCTGTACAGCGTCTTTTGTATCTCCCGAGGGTCTGGCCGTGACGAACCATCACTGTGCCTATGGCAGTATTCAATACAATTCCAGTGCCGATAATAATCTGCTGGCCAATGGCTTCCTGGCGAAAACCAAGGATGCCGAGCTGAAAGCGGCACCGGGCTCGCGTATTTACATCACCGAATCACTGGACAATGTTACCGATAAGGTTCTGGGTGATTTAAGTGCCGAGCTGAATGGCAGCGAACGCTACCAGGCCATCGAAGACAAAGAAAAAGCAATGGTCGCCGAGTGTGAGAAAGACGAAGGCTATCGCTGTGAAATTTACAGCTTCCACGGCGGCCTGGAGTACTACCTCATTAAGCAACTGGCCGTCCGCGATGTTCGTCTGGTTTATGCACCTGCCGCCAGCATTGGTAAATTCGGTGGCGATACCGACAACTGGATGTGGCCCCGCCACACCGGCGATTGGGCCTTCTACCGCGCCTACGTCGGCAAAGATGGCAAGCCGGCCGATTACAGCAAGGACAACGTACCTTACAAGCCTAAAAGCCACTTGAAAGTGTCTGGTAAAGGCGTGAAAGATGGCGACTTTATTATGGCCGCTGGCTACCCAGGCCGTACCAACCGCTATCGCACGTCTGATGAAGTCGTGAACAACTTCACCTGGGCCTACCCAACGGCTAAAGGTTATCGCGAGCAGTACATCGACGTCATTAAATCGGTGGCACCGGCAGGCAGTGATGCTCGCATCAAATACGAAAGCACCATCGCTGGTCTGGCCAACTACGCCAAAAACTACGGCTCGATGATCAAGAGCTTTAACAAAGGCGATATGCTGGAGCGTAAAAAGTCACTGGAAAGCAATCTGCAAAAATGGATTGATGCCGATGCCTCACGCAAAGACCAGTACGGAGCTGCTATCGCTGAACTGCAACGTTTAATTAAGGAAGGCCAGGAGGGTCAGGAGCACGATCTGCTGTACGCTTACATCAAGCGCACAAATATGATCCCTGCTGCCCAGCGCCTGCTGCGCCTGGCTCACGAAAAACAAAAAGCGGATGCCAAACGCGAGCCGGGTTATCAGGATCGTGACATGACCCGCTTTACCCAGCGCATGGAGCGTATTGACCGCCGCTATGACGCTAATGTTGATGCGGCCGTACTGCTGCACTTCCTGGAAAAATACGCCGCCTTGCCAAAAGACCAGCGCATTCCAGCGATGGATAAAGCCTTTGGTTTAGGCGATGGTTTCAATTCTGAAAACGTCGCCGCCGTGTTGAAAGACATGCACAAGAAAACCACTCTGGGCGATAAAAAATCACGCTTGGATTGGATGAACAAATCCGTGGCTGATTTTGAATCCAGCAACGATCCGTTCATCCAATTGGCGGTTGCTCTCTACGACCATGAGATGGCCGAAGAGAAAAAAGAAAAGGCACGCATTGGTGAACTGCAACAGGCTCGCCCCGCCTATATGGCCGCGATCATTGCCTACAATGAAAGCCTGAACAAGCCTATTTATGCGGACGCCAACAGCTCCTTGCGCGTAACCTTCGGTAAAGTAAAAGGTTATAGCCCGCAAGACGGCTTAGTGGCCAAGCCATTCACCACACTGGAAGGTCTTGTCGCCAAGTACGTTAAAGGCGATGCGGAATTTGATTCTCCACAAAAGCAACTCGATGCGATCGCCAAGAAAGACTATGGCCGCTACAAGCAGAAGTGGATGAATTCGGTTCCTGTAAACTTCCTGGGTACTCTGGATATCACCGGTGGCAACTCCGGCTCTCCGACCCTGAATGGTCGTGCCGAACTGGTTGGGCTGCTGTTTGATGGTGTATATGAGAGCATCATTGGCGACTGGGATTACGACGATAATCTCAACCGTTCCATTTCCGTTGATTCTCGCTACATGCTGTGGGTTATGGAAAAAGTAGACGGTGCCAACAATCTGATTGAAGAAATGGACGTCGTGTATTAATCGCTGCGCTCTACTGTACCGATCTCAGGTGCGGCAAGATCATCGCGAAAAAGGGCAGCTTGAGCTGCCCTTTTTTTGTTTTGGGTACTTTCCAAAAGCTCTGGCGACGCCTCAAGCCTGGGTACCACTCCCGGCTTAGTAGATCTGCCGAAAAGTAATATTAAGCCGCCGTCGTCCAAGCAAGGAATGTTCGCTGTCTTTCAGGGTTTGTACCCCATGAAAGCAAAAACGTGAGGCTCCCCCCCAAACGACCACATCGCCGTGTTGCAATATCAGCTTCTGGCAAGGGTCATCCCGCCGCAAACCACCAAATAAAAAAGTCGCGCTTACCCCCAGGGAAATCGACACTATCGGAGCGGCCTTATTATTTTCATCCTTGTCTTGATGCAGGGACATTTTACTGCCAGGCAAATACTGATTAATCAGGCAGGCCTGGGGCTTGAAACGTTGATAGCCGGCTTCACTGGCAGCCTTTTGGGCCAGCGTCAAAAATATTTCGGGCATAGCTGGCCAGGCGTTATCACTGAGAGGATCACGCTCCTGATAGCGATAGCCTCGCCGATCGCTGACCCAACCCAGACTGCCACAATTGGTCATCGCGACAGACATGGTATGGCCCCCTGGGGTGACCAAATGCCGAAACGGTGCCTGCTCCACAATGGGGCCCAAGGCCTCCAGAATGGTGGGCACATATTCCAGGGCAAAACCCGGCAGACAAACTGCGCCCTCCGCGATGAGCTGCCTCTGGCGATTGTCATCATTGAGTTGATCAAAAAGATCGGCCATGTTCTATGCTCTTATTCGCCCTCCAGGAAAACAGCACCGCTGTGATCCTGCCCCACAATATCTTCAGGATTTCTGAGGGGACAAGCCTTTAAACTCAGGCAACCGCAGCCTATGCACTCCCCCAATTCATCACGCAATTGATTCAACTGGCGAATACGCTCATCCAGCTCCTTTCGCCAATGCCGGGACAGACGCGCCCAGTCCTGTTTATTCGGTGTGCGCTGGTCAGGCAAGGTCGACATCGCCTCTTGAATGCCCTGCAAGCTGATACCAATACGCTGGGCGGACTTGATAACCGCCACCCGTCTCAGCACATCTTTATTGTAGCGTCGCTGATTCCCACTATTGCGCCAACTGCTGATCAAGCCCTTGCTCTCGTAGAAATGCAGGGTGGATACGGCCACGCCGCTACGCTTGGCCACATTCCCTACCGAAAGTCCTTCTTGTTCTTTCGCCATAATCATCACTGTATTCACAGGGGCACACCGCCTGTGTAAAGCCTTCGCTCTGCCTTCACACGGCCCATTTCTATTTTTTGTGATTTATAGCAAAAAAAAGTGTTGACCTCAAGTTAACTTGAGGTTTTATAGTCTCCGCCGACTTAACGAAATACACAAAAATTCGCATGGGAAGCACTAGTACAGGAGGCACAGTCATGCACGCTATTTCAAAGATTGATACATCAAAAAAAACCATCGCCATTTTGTCCAGTTCTCGTCGCAACGGGAACACCGCCAAATTTTTGGAGCTGCTGCAAGACTACTGGCCAATGGATTTTGTGTACCTGGAAGATCACGATATCCAGCCTTACGATTACCACTACCGCCAGCAGGATGATGACTTTCACCCCATCATGCAACGCGTATTGGCTTATGAACATATTATTTTCGCTTCACCTATTTACTGGTACTCCGTACCCCCGGCCATGAAAGCGTTTCTGGATCGCATCAGCGATTACATGTCTCTGGAAAATTTGAAAGAGGATGGTCGAAAGCTCAGAGATAAAAAGGCCTATGTACTCACCACATCCTGTAGCAGCGAAGCATCAAAGACCTTTATCAGTATGTTTCGGGATACCTTTAACCACCTGGGAATGGACTACCAGGGCTTTGTTCACGCTAATTGTGCGGATGGTTTTATCGCGAACCGTGAACGTGCCCAGTGTGAGGAATTCGCCTTGCGGGACAAGAAAATCTGGCGCCACATAAAACACAGTTTGCAAGCCTGCGCCTTTTGAAAAACGAGAGGCAACAAGCCGAAGGCATAGGGTCTCAGCAGCTTTCCAGAGCCCTATGCCTTGGTCTATACGACGTTATAGTTTGACACCGCCCCAGTTTTCAATCTCACTGACAAAAGCGGACAACCAGGCATTGGTTTGGTGGGCGTCTACAGCACGGTGGTCAATGCTCAAGGAAACATAGCATTTCGGACGAATACGCATGTCATCACGACCATCGACCTCAACCACTTCAACACGCTTTTCCATTTTACCAATGCCCAGAATGGCAACCTGCGGCTGATTGATAATAATTGGCGCAGCCATCAAACTGCCACTGACACCGTGATTGGAAATAGTGAAAGTTCCGCCTTTCATATCAAATGGCGTCAGCTTGTTATCGCGAGCCCGTTGAGTTTGATCATCCAATGCCTGGGCAATACCAAACAAATCCATAGCCTGTACGTTTTTCACCACGGGAACCACAAGGCCCTTATCACCCAGAGCCGTTCCCACACCAATGTTAATGGACTGAAAAATTTCCAGAGCATCTTCATGGAACTGAGCATTCATATCGGGCACAGCGGCCATTGCCCTGGCACTGGCCGCGAGAAAATAAGCGGTAAAAGTAAGCTTTACGCCCTTATCTTCAAATTCTTTTTTATGCCATTTTCGGTGTTCAATAATATTACTCATATCCATTTCGAACACGGACGTTACATGGGGCGCTTTTTCAAGCAGACTTTCTACCATGTGTTTGGCAATAGCTTTACGCATACTGCTGTGGGGCACCATTCGGCTGTTCATATCACCCATAGCAACCGCGGTATTCACCGCTGCGGAGCTTGTCGCTTTTTCAGCTTGCCCGGAAGCGATATAAGACAACACATCTTCGCGGGTAATTCGACCACCGCGCCCACTGCCCTGCATCAACTCAATATCGAGATTGTGCTCGGCAACCAATTTACGAACGGCCGGCCCCATCAGATGGCGACAGGATTGATCTTTCACTTCACTAACATCAGCTACCGTTTGCTGTGGTGCGCTGACGGATTCCACATGACCCGAAACCGGGATTTCAGCATCTGCTGATCCAGTCTCGGTATTGATCAAGGCCATGATCGAATCGGGCTCAACTTTATCACCCGATTGAAATTTTTGTTCTTGCAAGGTCCCCGAACAGGGAGCAACCACTTCGATGGCCACTTTGTCGGTTTCCAGTTCCACCACCGGCTCACCTTCCTGCACAGCGTCGCCAACATTAAACAGCCATTGACTCAAGGTGGCTTCGGTACCTTCCAACTGCTCCGGGGTTAAACGTAATTCTTGTACACTCATCATTACAGCTCCAATAAATCCGTCATTTCCCGAACAATATCTTCCACCGCAGGTACAGCGGCTTCCAGCAGATGAATATTATGGGGGCTTGGAATATCAGGCATGGTCAAGCGACGCAGCGGCGCATCCAGATCGAAGAAACATTCATCGCTTAAAGTCGCCGCAATTTCCGCACCGAAGCCAGCAGTTTTATTGTCTTCATGCACAATCAGGCAACGAGCCGTTTTACGAACCGATGCCAAAACGGCTTCTTTGTCCCAAGGCTGGATGCTGCGCAAATCGATCACTTCGATAGCGTCTTTTTCCGGATTGAGTTTTTCAGCGGCCTGTTCGCAGCGCTCAACCATCGCGCCCCAACTGATGACCGTCAGACGTGACCCTTCGCGCAGAGTTTTGGCTTTACCAAAAGGCACCACAAAATCATCTCCCGGGTAGGGGCGACGAGCCCAACTGTTATCAATCAGTGCCCGGTGTTCAAAAAAGATGGTCGGGTTGTTACTGCGCAGCGCCGAACGCAAAAGGCCTACGGCATCTTCCGCATTGGAGGGCATAACCAATTGCCAACCTACTTTATGTGCCCACTCCACTTCATCCGACATGGAATGCCAGGGATCACCACGACGAGCAAAACCACCGGGTACTCGCACCACCATCGGCGCTGCAAATTTGTTCGCTGTGCGCCAACGCATAATGCCGGTATCGGTGAGCTGCTCAGCAGCGGGCTCAGCGTATTTACGGAACTGGATTTCCGGCACAGGCATTAAGCCGCTCAGAGCCATACCTACCGAGCGACCAATAATGCCCTCTTCGGAAAGACTGGTATCAAACACTCGCTGCTGACCGTATTTTTGATGAAGCCCCAAGGTAGCACCGTGCACACCACCTTTCGGCCCAACGTCTTCACCGAACACCAGAACCTTAGGGTTGCTCTGCATTTCAACGTCGAGGGTTTGACGAATGGCGGCGAGCATATTCAAGCGACGACCTTCCGGTTTCGCATCGCTTGTGCTTGCCGGGAACTGATGATCCTGAGTTGCCAAACCCCCGCGAGTTTGCACGATGGGCTGGCCAGCAGCATCTTCTTCGCTGTACACAAATCGGGTGATTGCGGCAGGATCCGGCTGCGGGCGATGCATGGCCTCGTCAATGGCGTGTCGCACTTTTGCCTCGGCACGCTCTTCAATTTGTGACCAATGGGTTTCACTGACCAAACCATTATCGAGCATAAATTGCTTCAACTTCGGCAGAGGGTCTTTCGCCTGCTCGGCTTCGATCATCTCCGCCGGTTTATAAGTCTGGGTATCCTGGAACGTGTGACCACAAAGACGGGGAACTTTTAAGCGCAGCAGACAGCAGCCTTTTCCGGAACGCACATAATCAACCGCTTCCTTGATTTTGCAGGCGGCTTCCAGAGGGTCGGTGCCATCCCCGTCAACAATATGCAGCTGTTTGTAGGCCGCCAGGTTAGCCACCTGATCACCCCCAGGCGTTTGTACTTCCTGGGGCACCGAAATGCCGTAGCCATTGTCTTCAATGTAAAACAAATGAGGTAGATTATTGGTGGTAGAAATATTCAAGGCCGCCCAGAAACCGCTGGTCGACATGGAGGAATCGCCCCCCATGGAGACACCAATAGCTCCCTCGTAACGGCCATCATTCAATTCATCGCGATGGTAGACAATCGACTGCGCCCAGCCGCTTATTGGCGAGAACTGGGACCCCACGCCACCACACATGGGAAACAGGGTCGTACCGGTCGACTCACCATTGCGCATATTCGGGTAGTTACACACCACACCGATATCGCGTCCGTCGCTGTAACCACCAGAACGTGCCAGTGGGCCGGCGACTGCTTCGACGAAATCCAGGCCCAGCGACAACACAAAGGGGCGCGAGCGGTAGTACCCGGTGGCACCGTCGTGCTGGTGGTTAAGCAGACTGCCCAACAATACCTGGGCCAGATCGTGGCCACGGGCGGAAAACTGATTAAAGACCAGCTTCTGGGGCACCAGCTCCTGTTCTTCAATGGTATCTATGGCACGAGAGGCCAAAACAATATGGGCAATATGGGGCCAGTCAAAAGCCTGAATGGCCTTAGCGGAATCGGCTGTATCAATCATCGTCACTTCACATTTTGATTATGGTTACACCGCCTGTCGGCAGTGGCGCAAAGCAGGGCTTTAGCGCTTTATCACTAATGAATACTGTAGCTTTTGGGGCCCGAAATGTGATTGCGTTTATTGCCTGGAGCCAGCTTGCGATAGAAACCAATTGCGAAAAGCACCCCCAATTAGGAAACAATATTGCTTTGTTATCGTGATTTATTAACTATATGATATGTAAACGATTTAGCCGAAGGGCCTGTTGGGCCCGATGGCAGCCTATTAGAATGACAATAAAATCAAGAGGCCAGTGATGGATAAATACGATGCGCAAATACTGCATGAACTGCAGACCGAAGGGCGCCTCTCCAATCGGGATTTGGCGGAACGCATCGCCCTGTCCCCGGCGCCCTGCTGGCGTCGAGTGAAGCGCCTGGAAGATGAAGGCTATATCCGTGGCTACAGCGCCCAGGTCAACCACAAGAAAATTGGCCTGCAAATTATTGCCTTTGTGGAAGTCAGCTTGAACATCCACCACCCGGAAACCATTCAGAATTTCCTGACCATGATTGCCAATGAGCCCGGGATTCTGGAATGCCATTCGGTCACCGGGCAGTGCGACTACCTGCTGAAGATCGTGTCGAAGGACATGGAAAGCTACGAAACCTTTGTCTCCACCCAACTGTTAACAGCGCCTGGAATCCGCTCGGTGAACACCTTGATTTCCATGCGTCAAAACAAGTTAACCAGTGAATTGCCCGTGGCACTGGACTAACGTTTCAGACCCGGCATAAATTTGTTTACGTTCATCCCTTGTCCTGCGTTAAGGGTTGACTACAATGGATTCCCTTTCGCTCATAACAAAAGTGAGCGAAAGACCATAGCGAACACGGGGCCAGCGCCCCCATTTAAATTGGAAACTATCATGTTTGAGCAGCTCAACATTATCCCCCAGGACCCCATCCTCAGCCTGATGATGGAGTTCCAAAATGACAGCAACCCTAACAAAGTCGATCTGGGTGTCGGTGTTTACAAAACGCCAACCGGTGAAACCCCGGTGCTGACCAGTGTAAAAACCGCCGAAGAGTATCGCTGGCGCAACGAGGCCACTAAATCTTATATTGGCGGACCGGGTAATGCTGACTTTAATCGCTTGATGCGCGAGCTGGCTCTTGGAAAAGACCACACGGTTCTGGCCGAGCAACGCGTCGCGTCTATCCAGGCTCCTGGTGGCTGCGGCTCCCTGCGTCTGGGCGCAGAACTGATCAATCGCGTGAAGCCCGGCAACAAAATCTGGATGAGCAATCCAACTTGGGCCAACCATGTGCCTTTATTTGGCGAAGCCGGTTTGGAAATTGCCGAATACCCTTACTACGACCGCGAAAACTGCTCCGTTCGTTTCGCCGAAATGTGTCAAACACTGGAGCAGGAAGCCCAGGCAGGCGACATTGTGTTGCTGCATGCTTGTTGTCACAACCCTTGCGGCGCTGACCTGAATGCCGAGCAATGGCAAACCATGGCAGAGCTGTGTAAAAACAAAGGTTTGGTACCGTTTCTGGACATGGCTTATCAGGGCTTTGGCTCTGGTTTGGTCGAGGACACCATCGGTGTTCGCACGATGGCCGACACCGTTGAAGAAATGTTTGTCGCCATTTCCTGTTCAAAAAACTTCGGCCTGTACCGCGAACGTATCGGCTTGCTGATGGTGATAGCCAAAGACAGCCATGCTGCAGACGCTGTTAGCAGCCAGCTGATCAATCTGGCCCGAGGTATTTGGTCCATGCCACCTGCCCACGGTGCAGCTTTGGTTGCCACCATACTGGGTTCCGATGAACTGACCACGCAATGGGAAGCGGAAGTCAAAGAAATGCGCGATCGCATTAATGGCTTGCGAAGTCAGGCGGTCAGCAAATTGAACGCCGCATGTCATGGTGTTGACTTCAGCTTTATTGAAAAAGAGTTTGGTATGTTCTCGTTCCTGGGCATCAGCCCTGAGCAAGTTGCCAAATTAAAAGCTGAATACGGCATTTACATGGTGAGCTCTTCACGCATTAATGTTGCCGGCTTGAACGACAGCAATCTGGATTACTTTGCCGACTCAGTGGCTAAAGTTTTGTAATATGAACTCATGGGCAGAGCATCGGCTCTGCCCATATCCCCCTGCTGTATTCGCCAGGTTTGTCACACCCAGGCATTTTTGTCCTATACGCACTATCTCTTAATAACACTATCTCTTAACAACACTGTCTCTTAGGCACACCATTCTTAGCCCCCTGCTCTCACGCACTCTTGCCGCATCCTATATTTTTTCCAACGCCGCAGACTCTCTCCTGCTGAAGGGTTTTCAAGCTACCGTGCGGATAGGTGCCCGTATTGTGGGAGTCGATAATCGTGAGCGATATTGGTATATTTGACCAATTCAATGAATTTAAGTCATAAATATGATTGAACGCTTGCACCTGGAAATCGTCAAAGCCGTCGCGGAACACAAGACCCTGACCCGCGCCGCCGAGCATCTATGCCTGACTCAATCGGCCCTTAGCCATTCCATCAAAAAGCTGGAACAACGCCTGGGCACGCCACTCTGGCTCAAGGAAGGGCGCGGTCTGCGCCTAAGCCCGGCGGGAGAACGCCTGCTGAAGCTGAGCCAGCGAATATTGCCCCAGCTCAGCCACTGTGAAGAAGAGCTACAGGAATTTGCCAAGGGGCGCCGTGGCCAACTGCGCATCGGTATGGAATGCCATCCCTGTTATCAATGGCTACTGCGTACCGTGTCGCCGTTTCTGCAACAATGGCCTGATGTGGATGTGGACGTAAAGCAACGCTTTCAATTCGGCGGACTCGGCGCGATTCTGCACCACGATATCGATCTGCTGATTACACCAGACCCCATTCAGCACCAGAGCCTGGAGTACATGGCGGTCTTTGATTACGAGTTGGTTCTGGTCGTCAATGACGAACACCCATTGGCTGGAGAAAGTCATATCCAACCGGAACAATTAAGTAATGAAACCTTGATTACCTACCCGGTAGAACGTGATCGTCTGGATATTTTCAGCCAGTTCTTAGCCCCAGCTCAACAAATGGTAAAAAAACACCAGAGCATTGAAACCACCGACATTATGTTACAGATGGTTGCCGCAGGACGTGGAATCACTGCATTGCCGGCCTGGTTGTTGGAGCAGTATCAAAATACCCTACCACTGCAATCCTGCAAGCTCGGCAAAAAAGGGATCCACAAACATATTTATTTGGCCCATCGAAAAAACGATGAGGAAATTGATTATCTGAAAGGTTTTATCAAGCAAGCCAAAAGCACAACCGCCGATATTGCAAACCTTCGTCACTGAACAATATTAGGGAGCAGAGCATCCGCCCTGCTCCCCACGCAGTTTAGTGAACCGGATTAGAATAAGCCTTGCTGATATTCACCACTTTCATTGCGGTAAATTCGTGGAAGCCCTCCTCGCCCCACTCGACGCCCAAACCCGATTCCTTGGCGGGAGCGAATGGAATGTGCGGACCAAAGGCGCAGTGCTGATTAATCCAGACCGTGCCTGAATCGATTTGCCCGGCTACTTCACGCGCTCGATCCAGATTACTGGACCACACCGAGCCCCCCAATCCATAGTCAGAATTGTTTGCCCGCTTGATAACGTCCTCGAGATCGCGGTAACGCACAATAGGAAGTATCGGACCAAAAGGCTCTTCGTCCACAACCGCCGCGCCATCTTCGATATCCCGAACCACCGTCAGAGGCACAACAAAACCCGGAGCATCGGGCACTTCACCACCGGCAATAATACGACCATTGGCTTTGGCGTTATCGATATACGAACACACTTTATCGAACTGCATACGGTTTTGTACCGGGCCAAACTGTACACCTTCGTCCAAGCCATTGCCGACCACCGCTGCGCTGGCAAGTTTGCCGATCTCTTCACACAACTCATCGTAGATAGATTCATGTACATAGAGGCGCTTAAGCGCGATACACACTTGACCAGAATTTAAAAAGGCTGCACCAAAGATGCCTTCCGCAACTTGTTTGGGATCGACATCATCGAGAACAATTGCGGCATCATTACCACCCAATTCCAACGTTAAGCGCTTTAAGGTATCGGCAGCACTGGCCATGATTTTCTTACCCGTCGGGGTAGAGCCGGTGAACGACACTTTTGCAATGCCCGGATGACTGCTGATTGCAGGACCAAGATCATTATTGTCGCAAAGTACATTCACCACCCCGGGTGGAAAAATATCAGCAATCAATTCAGCCAGTTTCAGGCTGCTCAATGGCGTCGTGGGTGCAGGCTTGATAATAATGCTGTTACCCGCCATAACCGCTGGCGCGATTTTATAAAGGCTGATCAATAACGGGAAATTCCATGGGCAAATACCTGCCACGACCCCCAAAGGCTCACGTAAAACCTCAATACGACCATTATCATCGTCGCTAAGCACTTTATTTTCGATTTCACATTCCGCGAAGTGATTTGCAAATAACTGAGAAAACATCACCTCATCGCGTGCTTGTGCGAGAGGTTTTCCTTGTTCTTGAGTAAGAATGCGAGCAAACGCCTCGGCATTCTCTTCAACAGCCGTCGTGAGCTTTTTGATATACGCACCACGCTCTGAAAAGCTCAGTTTCCGCCAAGATAGATAAGCCTTATGCGCAGACTCTACTGCCTGATTGAGCATGGCTTCATCAGCGACCGGGCATTGAGCCACAACACTTTCATCGGCGGGATTCACTACATCAATCGACGCAACGCCATCACGCAACTCACCATCAATCAGCATTTTATACTGGGTCATTCTCGTTCCTCGCTTATTCTCTATGAGGCTATTTGCTCAACCATGATTTCCCGCATTCGGAATTTCTGGATTTTTCCCGTTACCGTCATCGGAAACTCTTCCACAAACTCAATAAATTTGGGTACTTTGAAATGGGTAATTTTGTCTTTGCAGTAGGCTTGCAACGCTTCGGCGTTTAAATTCTGATCCGTTTTCAATTGAACCCAGGCACAAACTTGCTCGCCATATTTTTCGTCAGGAATGCCAAAGACCTGAACATCCTGAATCGCTGGATGGGTAAACAGAAACTCTTCCACTTCTCGAGGATAGACGTTTTCCCCGCCGCGAATGATCATATCCTTCAATCGGCCGACAACTTGCACAAAGCCTTCAGCATCCATCACGCCAAGATCACCCGAATGCAACCAGCCATCGGCGTCGATAGTTTCAGCCGTACGCTCAGCCTCTCCCCAGTAACCTTTCATGACAGAATAGCCACGAGTGCAAATTTCGCCGCGCTCCCCAATAGCCACAACATTACCCAGTTCGTCACAGATTTTTACTTCAAGACGCGGCCCCGGGCGACCAACAGTCTCCACCCGTTTCATCAGTGGGTCATCAACCGCCGTCATATGATTCACCGGACTGAGTTCCGTTTGGCCATATGCAATCAGCACCTTGTCCATATGCATCCGGGCAATCACCTGTTTCATAATTTCGGCCGGGCATGGCGCGCCCGCCATAATGCCAGTGCGTAAGCTGCTTAGATCAAAGTGGTCAAACTCAGGATGATCGAGTTGAGCAATAAACATGGTAGGCACTCCATGCAAAGCCGTGCAGGATTCCTCGGCAACCGCTTTCAAGGTGCTCAATGGATCAAAAGCCTCATCCGGAAAAATGGCAGCGCTGCCATGGGTAATGCAAGCGAGATTTCCCATGACCATACCAAAGCAATGATAAAGAGGAACCGGAACACAAAGACGATCGTGTTCATCCAGCTGCATGCCATCACCGACAACCTTGCCATTGTTCAGAATATTGTGGTGGCTCAACGTTGCGCCTTTAGGGTTGCCCGTGGTGCCACTGGTAAACTGAATATTGATCGCGTCATGGCAATCCAGTGTGGATTGAACAGAGCGAACCTGTTCCTGATGGCTTTCCCCTCCCAGCTTCATCAGCTCAGAAAAGTTCAGCATCCCTGCTGATTGAGCATCGCCCATCCGAATTACCCATTTCAGTTCAGGTAATTTTTTGGACACCAAAGCCTCAGTTGGCAAGGGACCTCCATCACGACAAGGAGAGTGGCTTTTAAGTTCTGGCATCAACTCATTAAGCATGTCCAGATAATGGCTGGTCTTAAACGATTCAGCAGCAATGATGGCTTTACACCCTACCTTGCTTAGCGCGTATTCCAATTCATACAAACGGTAAGCCGGATTGATACACACCATAATCGCGCCGATTTTGGCCGTGGCAAATTGAGTAAGGCACCATTCCACTCGATTGGGGGACCAGATACCCACTCGGTCTCCGGGTTGAATTCCCAAAGCCAACAAACCTGAAGCCAATCGTTCGATCTGTTCCTGGTACTCTCGATAAGACCAACGTATATCCTGATGCTTTACCACAAGTGCCAGGGCTTCTGGAAATTTCTCGACCGTTTGATCAAAGGCATCCGGGATGGTCATATCCAGTAAGGAAACATCATCGGGACCATTCAGCTGCGATTGCGTCAAGCTATTAACCTGCATTACTCCACTCCTTCTCACGCAGTTCAACCCGGCGTATTTTTCCACTGACGGTTTTAGGCAGTTGTTTTACAAATTCAATTTTTCGGGGGTACTTATAAGGTGCAGTAACCGACTTCACATGTTGCTGTAACTGCTGCTTCAACTCATCGTTGGCCTCCACACCTTCGGCCACCACAATAAAAGCTTTGACCACTTCACCTCGCTCTGAATCGGGACTTGAGGTCACCGCCGACTCGATAACAGACGCATGTTCCAATAAAGCGCTTTCCACCTCGAACGGGCCAATACGATAGCCGGATGATAAAATTACATCGTCAGCGCGGGATACAAACCAGAAAAAACCTTCTTCATCCACCGTCGCTCTATCACCAGTGATGTACCAACCGTTTCTGAAACAGGCTGCGGTTTTTTCCGGCAAGCCTTTGTATTCCTTGAATAGACCCAGAGGTGGTTTCGGGCTCACATTAACTGCGATATCGCCCTCCTGATTCGCCGGGAGTCGGTTGCCGTCGTCATCAATCACCGCCAGATCAATGCCTGGAATAGGCTTACCCATAGAACCGGGTTTGGGTGTCATTTGCGGTGTATTGCCACAGAGTATGACCGACTCGGTTTGGCCGTAACCGTCGCGAATGGTAATGCCGGAGGCCTTTTTCCAGACATCGATCACTTCGGCATTTAGGGGCTCACCTGCACCCACACAGTGACGCAATTTCCCAAAGTTGATGTTGGACAGCTCACACTGAACAAACATGCGATAAACCGTTGGCGCAGCACAAAACGTGGTGATGTTGTAGCGAGAAAACATTGCCAGACTCTGCTCCGGATTGAAGCCGGGCGAGTGGTGCACAAAGATAGCGGCTCCTCGTAACCAGGGAGCAAAGTAACTGCTCCAAGCCGCTTTCGCCCAGCCAGTATCACTCAGATTCCAATGAAGATCGTCGTCACCCAGATCCAACCAGTACTTTCCGGTCGTGGTATGGGCTTTGGCATAAATATGATTATGGATACACATCTTGGGATAGCCAGTTGTACCCGATGTGAAATAGCAGAGCGCATCTTCGCTGGATTCCGTATCAACTGCCGGAAAATCCGCTTGGGCATTACGCAGTAACTCATGATAATCGAGCATGCCTTCGCAATTGTGCTCACCCACCGTAATGATGTGTTTAAGCTGAGGGCTGGAACTTTTTACGGCACGCAGTTTTTCCGCCTGTCCCGACTCAGCAATCAGGCAAGTCGCACCGGTCGCTTCAAGACGATAGGCGATGTCTTTTTCTGACAACTGAGTGGTGCCTGGCGAAGCCACAAGCCCCATCCGTAAACAAGCTGTCATGGTGTACCACCACTCCAGTTGACGCCCCATCAGGATAATAACGGTATCGCCGCGCTTTACGCCCTGAGCTTGCAGCGCTGAAGCCAAACGCTGGGATTCCAGACTCAGCGTTGAAAAGCTGACTGTTTCTTCATGGCCACTTTCGTCTACCCAGACAATCGCGGTTTTATCCGCTTGCTCAACCGCAAACTTGTCCACAACTTCACGTGCGAAATTGTAGTGAGTGATTACGGCGTTTTGATCTTTCTGCATCGTACTTGTACTCATTTAAAAACCCCGCCTTGCGACGGGGAAACACACACTACTCAGACCAACTGTAATTGAAGGACACACCCCACCAGCGCGGCAGGCCGTAGTAATTCTCCACCAAGCCAAAACCACCCACCGACGGCTCACCAGCCAAATCAAAGGCCATGGTGCGATACTCTTCATCAGTCAGATTGTTTACGAACAACTCCACTCGCCAACTCTCATCAGCGCTGGCATAGCTCAAACGAGCATTACTGAGGGTGTAGGCGCTTTCTTTGCCTACCGGAGAGTTTTTCAGTTGGAAGTAATGATCATCCATGTAAGTGGCGTCCACTTGCGCCACTACACGCGCATCTCCGAGATCCCACTGGTAGCGCAGTAAGCCGTTCAAATTCCACTGAGGCGTCAATACCGCCGTACGATCTACAGGCGTGCCATCTGGCAAGGTGTAAGCATCTTCAACATTGTTATCGATATAACCTGCACCAAAAATCACCTCCAAGCCATCAGTAGGCGCAGCAAATACTTCAATTTCCGCGCCCTTCACTTCGGCATCCGTGTTGAACACGTAGGTGGTTAAACTTTCCAGAGCAAAGGCTTGGTAATCCTGGTAGTCGTAGTAGTAGCTCGCACCATTGACTCGCCATTTACCATCGTCTGAAGACCATTTGAAACCCAGTTCATAAGCATTCAGAACTTCCTCATCGAATTTCATTTGGCTGGTTGGGCGACTGCCGTTGTAAAACAAAGTGGCATCAAGTGGCGCATTAAAGCCACCGGCTTTAATGCCGCGATTGTAACTGGCGTACACCAGGGTATTGTCGTCAGGCTTCCAATCCAGTTGCAGTTTTGCCGTAATCAAATCCTCATCGATGCTGGCATCGTTGGTATCACCCACAACCAGAGCTTCGCCAAAGCCAGTACCACCGGGATCATTGGTCACGGCTTGTGGACTAAAGGTAAACAAAGGGCCACCCAAACCCAAGCCATCAATGGCCGATACCTGGCTGGAATCTGTTGCAGCGAATAGAGAAGCGTACTGTTTGAAATCTGTAGTTTTGTCTTCGTTAGACCAGCGCAGGCCAGCGTGAACTGTAAATTCTTCGCTAAGATCGTATTCCACCTGACCGAAAAAAGCCGTTGACTTGGTTTCGGTTTTAAACGGGCTGTAAAGACCCAGAGTATCCAGACTGGCATCATCCAAACCGGCACCGGGGAAAGCAGCGCGGAAGAAGTTGGCGGCGATACCACCATTGGCAAAATCACCTTCGATTTCTAAATAGTAGGCGCCCGCTACCCAACGCATATTGTCGCTATCACCGCTGAAACGAAATTCCTGGGACCACTGATCCAGATCACTTTGTAAAAAGAAAGAAAAAAAGTCGTTAGGCGATGCATCCGAATCTTCGAGATAATCTTTTTCCAGGGTCTGAAAATCGGTAATACTGACAAAGTCAAAATGTTCAAATTCCAGTTGAATGTTACTGGTAAAGCCTCGGGTTTCGACCTTATTGTGGCCAATCACATTGTACGCGCCGGAATGTACGTCGCTGTTGTTTTCCTGAAAAGCAGGAACCAGAGAATCACCCAAATCTTGTAAATCAGCACCATTGAAAGGCAAACCCAAACCAGTGCTCGGGTCAACGCGAGCAGAACTGTGTTTAAAAAAACCGGAATCGATGTCTTGCTCACCTGCTCGGGCACTCAACAACCACTGACCGGATTCAAACTCCCAAAGCAGTTGCGCACGCAACGCCCAATCGTTACCGTCATTCAAGTCTGTGCCAATTCGGTTTTCAATGTAAGGATCATGCTTATTGCGCAAAAACGATAAACGTCCGGAAACGGAATCCGTCAGACCACCACCAACGGCGCCTTCAACCTTGATCTGATTATTGTCGGCCAGCGTTAAATCAATATAGCCTTCGTTTTCCTGGGTCGGCTTCGCTGTGATGTAATGCACCAGGCCACCGGTTGCGTTACGACCAAACAACGTTCCTTGCGGACCACGCAAAACTTCTGCCCGCTCCATATCAAAAAGCTGGAAGCCAGCACCGGAAGCGGCACTCACATAAGCTTCATCCACATACACCGCGACAGGCGATTCCTGATGATCGCCGGAAAAGTCGTTCTGACCAACACCGCGAATGCTGGTGAAAAAAGAGGAGGGGCCGTTGGGCTGGATAGTGGTCACACCAGGCGTCATGGCTGTGATTTGCTGGGCTGTATCGTAGCCCAGCTCCTGCAATTGATCGCCACTGAATGCCGTAACGGCTATACCAACATCCTGCAAGCTTTGCTGACGTTTCTGGGCGGTGACCACAACTTCTTCTATGACCGAAGAATAGCTGTTCATGGCTATGGGCAGGCTTAAGGCGATAGCCGTCGCCAATGCTGAGTGCTTCATCTTATTTACCTTCTATCATCGTTATTGTTTTGTAGGTCAACCGTACTATATTTTCAATAAATAGGTCAACCGTACAATTTTTAATAAAAAGCGATCCGCTTATAATTATTTATATGTTACGTGTACTAATTCTGGCTTCTGATATAATCACCGCCGATGCTCAACAGCGATAAAGAGGTTATCTTGACTAGCGCGAACAAAGCCAAGAATGGCGTTTACAACAAAGGCAAAAATCGAATTAACGATATTCTCGACGCCGCCCATGAATTACTTATTGATGCCGGCTATCACAATTTTTCCATGCGCAAGGTTGCGGACGCCGCTGGCATTAAACTCGGGAATCTGCAGTATTATTTTCCCAGCAAAAGCGTTTTGGTTTCGGCTATGCTGGACAAAACCATTCAGGTATACCTCGACGAGTTTGATGAAATCCGTACCCACGGCAACCCCGAAGAGCAATTTCAAAACCTTCTCAAACATGTCATCAGCGATCTGACCAAACGGGAAACCACACAGTTTTTCCCAGAGCTGTGGTCGCTCTCCAATCACGAAGAAGAGATGACCGTGCATATGGATCAGATGTATGCCAAATACCGCAGCACTCTGGGTGACATCATTACCGAAATGAATCCGGCACTGACCCCTAAACAAGTGGAGAAGTTGGCTTTATTTATCAGTGCCTCTGTTGAAGGCCACACGGTATTTATCGGGCATAACAAACCTTGGACCAAGGAAGTCGACAACATTATTAAAATGGCGGTTCAAAGTTTTACCTGGCTTATCGAGCACGGCGAAATCCCCAAACGCTGAATGCACAAGCGAGGCTTAGGGGGTTTTCACAAACTGCTTAACCAGAGCCTCGCGGGTATTCATGACATCCACCAGCACCTTTGCCCGCAGCTTTTTCACTTCAAGTTCGGTATAGGGTGAAAAACTTTCACCTTCCCCGTTGTTATTTTTGTCTGTGGACAGGCTTTCCAGCATCCAGTTCAGCAATTCGGCCAGCTCGGCATCATTGAGCGGTGCATTCGCAGAACCCGGAACCTGAACAAGAAACTCACGCCCGCCAGGTACCGCCAGGAATTTGTGCAATTCGCCTTTCATGCTTGGCACGCTACCCGGCTTTCCGCTGCCATCTGCAAGATGGCAGCCCTGGCAGTTGATCATGTAATTAATTCTGGGCTCCATCGCGGCTGATGCGAGTGTTGGCAATAGAGCAAATGCTATGGTTATCTTTTTAATGGCAGTAAGCATATCGAATACCTATCGCAAATCAGGGCTACTTCAAGTCCCGCTGATTCTCCAGCAACTGTTTACGCAGATTCCCGTTACTCACAGGATTGCCCTTTGTTTTACTCAAGCGCTCGACTTCTTTTTCGCTGAACGGCTTCCAGTTTTCAGGCTTACCGTTCTTATCAACTTTGTTGACAGCGTAATTAAGCAGCTCACTGACCTCTTTCGCACTTAGATCACCGGTTTGGGCAGGCATTACACCGGAATAGTTTTGTCCCTCAACGGTAATCATACCCATCAAGCCACCATACAGAACCTGTACAACATACTGCCGTCCAAGCTCGCTATTGCTCATTTTTGCCAGCCGATTTTTAAGCGGGGGGAAGGCGCCGGGGATCCCCTGGCCTTCCGCCAGGTGACAAGCGACACAGCGTGCAAAGTGTTTTTCAGCTTGATCAGTTTCAGCCATTAAGGGCGTACAAAACAGCCCGCTGGCGAGCAGCGCGATTTTCGTAATGCGTTTTGTCTTCATCAGGTTCACCCCGCCGAATCTGTTGCAATGCCCAAAACGATTGCGGTCGAACAGGTGTATACCGTGCTCGAAGCACCCAAACACCAGTTGGTGTCATTGTTAGTTTGCGCACGATAAATCGGGGTATCGCGCTCATTGCGATTACACAGACACCGACCGCAACTGCTTGTACCGCAGCAATCGTTATAGGAGATAATATAATTCTTGCCATCTTCGGGATTTAAACAGGTGCCAATCCAGGTGATGGGCGACATTTCTGTTCCCGGCGGACAGGTATTCTGAGTACCGCCACAACAGCTGCACAAAAAGCCATCGATGGCGCAGTAACGCCAGTAATCACACTGGCTCGGATCACCTGGGTCGCCCTTCACTCCAGATTCCTGCCTTGCGACTCCCGGATACATCCCTTCTGCCGATGAGGCTGCACTGGCTCGGGCCACTGGCAACAAGGGAATCGCGGCACCACCAACCAATGCGGTACCAAAGCGAGTAAGAAAACTACGACGCGAGGAATTCTGGGCCAAGCGGCGGGAGGTGTTTACTGTTAACTTATCTAACCACTTCATCATGCTTCTCCTTCACACAGCGTTACACGCGAATTTCTTTTGCCAAATCGTCATCGCTGCCTTGCTGCAAATAACTTTGGATGGAATCAATGCCCAATTCTTTAGATTCAAACAAGCTTTCCAGGTGCTCACGGGAATTAATGAGCCCCATGGAACTCACATCACCGCTATCATCGATCAATACGGCATAGGGCAATTTGGCAACACCATACAATTTCCCCAAACGCTCCGAGAGCACATAATCAAACTTTTCCAAGCGGTATTCGGTAATAAAATCTACATGTTCCTGCGCGTCTCCATCGCTGGCTAATATCACGCTTAACCATGAGGATTCGGCCTGGGCGCTGGATTTCAAAACAGGCAGCAGGGTTTTACATACCGGGCAACTCGGCGAAAGAAAAAATAGCAGTTGTGCTTTCTTTTGCTGGGCACCAACGGTTATCGCTCGGCCACTGGCCAGCTCTTCCACTTCCAGAGCCGGGGCTTTATCACCCACTTTCAGAGTTTGATTCATCATCAAGGCACCTGCCGGTGCTACACGCTCATACAGTACACCGATTTGGCGAGCCAGAGCGACGACGACCAGCAACAGGGCAATCACGCATAACCAGAGAATGGCGTTTGAGATCAGTAGTAATTCAGTCATAGCGTTTTCTCTTTTTATCTATTCTTCTTTTAGCGCTTACGGGACATAAGCATTTGATTTTGGTACAACAGCCGCGCACCCTGTTGAAATAAAATCAGTGCGGCGCTGCATAACAAAGCCAGTAACCAGGTCGCGGAATCAACCATCAGGGGAAGCTGATAACTGACCGCCAGCAGCGCAACAAACAGCAAGTTGCGTCCAAACAACCACCAGGAAATGTTTTGCCTCGCCTCAGGACCATTGCAACCACAATCCAGGCGCTTGCGGCCACGCAATAAATTAATGCCTATGGCCAGTGCATAAGTCATGAGCAACAGTGCCGCCACCGGGACAGCAAAACGTCTGCTCCCTGGGATCAACAAGAAAACCGCAAGCAACACTTCCAGCATTGCCAAAACTCTCGCCAGTGCAGCACTCCAATTTGCAGGCGTCAGCTGATAAGCTTCGATGGCTTCAGCGCTGTAGGCCAAGTGACGAAACTTAGCCAACCCTGCCGTAAGGAATAAATAGCTGAACAACAGAACACAGGTACTTAGCAGGATGTTCATAGACACACCTATTTACGCAGAGCGTGCAAACTTAATGGCATAGCGGCGGCGCCACCGACCATGGTTTTCCATTTGCCGCTGTCAGCGTCGTAAACATCGATTTGCATATCACCATTCGTTACGGCAAGCAGCGGTTTTGAACCCCGGGTCACTTCGATAGAAACACCCCAGTTTTTCAACACAATTTTCTGAAGACGCTTTTTGCTCTTCACGTCATACACCCAAACTTCTGGGCCACCGGATTTATGAGTGCCATCTTTACCGTCTTTGTGCATGAGCAGATAAATTCTTCCGGCATCATCCATGGTGGTAATTTGCCAACCGCCAGGGCGCCAGTTTTCCGCCTGCTCTTCTTTTGTCAGCAGCGACCAGCTGCCCAGATCTTTCGGCTCATCAGAACTCAAGTCCACGACTCGCAGAAGACTTTTATAGCTGGGGAAGTAGGCGTGGCCTTTGTGGAACACCGGCTTATCGAAAAGCGGATCTTCATCGACATCAAACAGCGGTGGCAGTTTATTTTGTGTTGCCAATTTACCACTGGAATCCAATTGTGCCGTGAACATAGCGCCGTTACTGCACAATGAAGAGAAACCACGTTTACCAGTGGGGTAAATCAAACCGCACCCAGGAATTTGTACTTCTTCCACAATCTTTCGACTTTCTGTATCAATCACCGTCACAGATGCAGCAGGCGTAAAATTAAAGACCAGCAGAAAACGGTCATTGTCCACAAGACGCAGGGTATAGCGATGGCTGACCACCTGACCACGCTTGCCACCAGGTAAAACAATTTCGCCGCTTTGTTTCAGGCTTTCCCTGTCATAGATACTGATCACATCAGTGCGCTCACCACGAGTCGTGCGAGAGTAATGGGTTTCAGACACATACAGTTCGGGTTTGCTACGTGACTGAATAAAGCTGGCGAACTGCGCTGCATCCATCGCACCCAAGTAACGGCGAGTGGGTTTGGCCAAATCCAGCACCACCACCCGTCCAGCGACGAGAGCATCAAAGTTTGCATCGTGTGCAAACAACACCGAATCCGGCAATTCTTTTGGCAGGGTTTCATACACCGGCAAGGGTTCAGGTTGAATTTCCGCTTGCACCACAAGCGCGGCCAACATCAGCGGCCAACTGATCAACGAACGGATAGAGTCTACGCGAGCCATTGGGATACCTTCACTTATGTTGTTATTTTTGAAGAGTCTAGGTCAGTCGTACTATTTATGTCAACCGTACAAAATTCGACTTTTAAGTTTTGCGATTGAAAAGCCACTAAGGTATTGAGAACAAATGGTTTTTTATTTAGGCAAAAAATCGGAAACTCAGAGCTTGAACTGGAACGCTCCAAGCAAATAGGCGTTGACCCGAGAGAATATGACCCTTAGCATTTTGGGTCTATTGGCATTTTCGAGTGGGTTACTAGAATCACTCAAACGCCGAAACCGTATTTCTTAGCGACATGGAAGACAGGAGAATATGCGCTTAAAGCCCAGCCGAATCAGAACCTCAATTCAAGGCACTGTTACCTACTACGGATTTATCGTCATACTAAGCCTGTTCGCACTTCCCGCTTTTTCAGCAATGTACACATGGGTAGATGAGGCAGGACGCCGCCACTACAGTGACAAGGTGCCACCCAAATACAAAAGCCAGGCCAGTCTTGTGGGCGGTAACAAGACCAATGTAATGAAAAGCACTGAGGTACGGGAACGAAACCGGGAAATGGTCCAGCAAGTCTCAAAGCAAACTGTTCAACGTAGTAACAAAAGCAAATCCGCTAACCGTCCCGTATCCGCCGAAGAGTATGCCCAAATGAGCTGCCGCCAGAAATGGCAAGCCTTTCGAAACAGCGAGCAATGTTATTCGATGTGTGCCGATAGCGAGACCGTATACGGCGCAAGAAAATGGAGGAATGTCGCGCAATGCGGACATTGTTCCGACGTTAAAAAACCACTCTGCAAGGAAGAGTAGAACCTACACTTCACTGTCCCGGCGATATTCCTGAGGGCTGACTCCGGTCCATTGTTTGAACGCGCGGGTAAAAGAAGACGATTCTACAAAACCCAATTGCAAGCCAATTTCTGAAATGGCCGTGCTTTCCCGAACCAGCTTATCGATCGCGATATCCCGTCGCATGGTATCTTTCAGTTGCTGATAACTGGTATTTTCACTCCGCAGTTTGCGTCGTAATGTTGCCGTAGAAACATTCAACTTTTCAGCCACACGCTCAAAATCCGGAACAGGCCCTTCTTTGCCAACGGTTTGCAATAAAATGGCTTTGATCTGCGCAGTATAACTATTATCACTGCCCGGAATAACCATCAAACCTGCAGGAGCGTCCTGGAGAAAGGTGCGTGTTTCTGTCCAATCCCTTACCCTTGGCAGGCTGAGATATTGTGCATCGATGTAGAAACCATTGTATTCGCTTTCAAATACTCTGTGTTCGGGAAACAGTAATTCATACGCGCGTTGATTGTCTGGCGCCGGGTATGCAAAGTGATTTTCAAGGATCGGTATACGGGTATCGGTCAGCCAACACATCATACGATGGATACAGACCGTAATAAATTCCATCAAAAAAGCACTGACCTTTTCATAGCCCTGTGCGCGTTTCAATAAAAAACCGACCCGCCCAGCTTCGTGCACCAGACTGAATTGCCACTCAACACGCGTAGTATTTTGAAAGCGGCAACATTCATTGAGCATACCTTTCAAACTGTCGAACTGGAGCAGGTAGCGTGCCATCAAGGCAAAATAACCCAACTTGCAACGCTGGCCGGTCAATCCCCAATACTCATCACCGGATAATTCGCGCAGTTTCTGCACCAGACGAACATATTGTTCAGCGTGCACCACCGCAGAATCCTGGGCAAAAATATCGGCAGAAATATCCAACTCATTCAATAGCTCAGCCGTATCGATACCCAGCTCGGCAGCCTGTCGCAAGGGCGCTCGAATAAAGTGAATGTCGATCGTTAGCATAGTGAATCGCTGTCCAGAATCTGTTGTTTAAGAAAATAAAACATAACAAAGAAAAAGCCCCCAACTCAAGCGTTCGCTAAAGTCAGGGGCCTCCGAATGCTCAGCAGCAGGGGCTTACACTTCTACCAGTGCTTCACCCAACAAGGTTTGCTCACCGCTCGCTTTTGCGGCTTGAATTTCACAACGAGCCAAGGTTTTACCCTCTTGCTCCAACAGCTCGACAACTTTGCCACTGCAGGTAATCACATCCTGAAGCTGGGTAATTGCCGCGAACTTATTGTTGAACGTCTTCAGCTTGGCCTGTGGTTGCCAGTTTGTCAGCATTCTTCCCAAATACGCCATCGACAACATGCCATGAGCAAAAACATCGGGCATACCAGCGGCTTTAGCAAAATCGATATCGATATGAATCGGATTATGATCACCTGAAGCACCCGCGAACAGAGCCAAGGTATACCGGGAAATCGGAGCCAATTCTAACGCCGGGATTTGAGAACCCACTTGAATATCAGACATTTCGTTCTCCTTATCCGTTGCGGTAGACCAGGGTATTGGTAGACGTTGCAACCAATTCCCCATCCTGATTGGTGAATGAGTATTGCAAAGCGACAAACTCAAGCGCTCCGCCTTTCTTATCGAAAATATCAACAATCTTCGAGCTGACCGTTATTTCATCACCCGCGTAAATAGGCGCGAAATATTCAAACTCCTGGGAGCCGTGAAGGATTCGACCAATTTCCAATTTCAATGCCGTTACCACTGGAAACGGATCTTCGCTTTCCAGAGACAAGGTAAACGGAAAAGTCGGTGGCGCCAGCACGGATTTATGCCCGGCTGCCTTTGCTGCCTCTTCATTGAAATAAATCGGATTAGTTTCACCAATAGCCTTGGCGAAAAATTTCAATCGCCCTTTTTCAATGGTCGTTGTAAATGGCTCAAATTCGTGGCCAATAAATTTTTTGTCAATCATTGTGTCTTCCTATTCGCTCAACCTGTTAGCTGGCCTGGTATAAGGTAACCACTACAGCACCACCCAAACCCAGATTGTGTTGCAATGCCAACTTGGCTCCCGCAACCTGGCGTTGATCAGCCTGACCACGCAATTGATTCACCAATTCATAACACTGAGCCAGGCCCGTCGCACCGATCGGATGCCCCTTTGACATCAGACCACCCGATGGATTGACCACAAACTTACCACCATAGGTATTGTCACCGTCGGCAATAAACTTGCTTGCTTCACCTTCAGCACAGAGTCCCAGACCTTCGTAAGTCACAACTTCATTCGTGGTAAAGCAATCGTGCAGCTCCACGACATCAACATCACTAACGTCGACAGAAGCTTCCTCAAACACCTGTTTAGCCGCACGGCGAGTCATATCGGCACCAATCAGATCAATAGGGTTGTCCCAGGTTTGAGGGGTATCGGTGGCCATCGCCTGAGCCGCAATTTTAACGCCACCATCAATACCATGCTTTTTAGCAAAAGCTTCGCTGCAAACAATCGCAGCACCTGCGCCACACGTAGGCGGGCAACACATAGTGCGCGTCAGATAATCCATAAAGACCACCTTATCGTTTAATACCTGCTCTTCGGTAAGCGGTGTGTTAAACAGGGACAAAGGATTATTCAAGGCATGATTCCGGGTTTTCACCGATACCTTGGCAAAAATATCGCGACTCGCGTTATATTTCTCCATGTAATAGTGACCGGCTGCACCGAAGCAGCGCAGAGCCAAAGGTGCCGCTGGATAGTCCGCTTTATCGAGTACATCCAGAAAGTTATCAAAAGGCGATTCGCGATCATCCCAATGCGAACTTAATGCGCCAGGCTGCATTTCTTCAAAACCAAACGCCAACACACATTCCGCGGCGCCACTTTCAACCGCCTGCCTTGCAAGAAATAAAGCGGTCGAACCGGAAGAGCAGTTATTGTTGACATTGATAACCGGAATCCCGGTCATAAAAGCATCGTACAGTGCGTGCTGGGCGCAGGTAGAATCACCATAGATGTAGCTTCCGTAAGCCTGCTGCACCGCTGAGGCTTCAATACCCGCATCTTTTAAAGCACCCTGAATCGCTGTTGATGCCATCACTCGATAAGGCTCTTGCTGACCGGGCTTGGCAAACTTCACCATGTCCACGCCAGCAACAATTGCATTGCTCATGTTCATTTCCTCTTGTCGTTTGCCAAATTACATGCCAGGAATTTTGATGCCCAGATTGGTGAACACCGGCACGAAGGAATCGTTGGCGGTTTTGGGTTTTTCTGCATCGGTAAAATCACAAATCTGATCCCAGTTATCAGCCACGTCTTCCGCACTGAAACCTTCGCTCGGATTGAATTTTGCACCCTGGGTACGCTCCCACTGCAGTTTGGAAATCCAGCCCGCGCCTACCTCATACAAACCACCGCTCTCTTTGTTGTCTTCCGCGCATAGCTTAACAACGAGAGGCGTAATAAATTCGGGCTTCAATGCCTTAACCACTTCCGGGGGCAAAATGGTTTCAGTCATTCGAGAACCGGCCACCGGTGCAATCGCATTCACTTTGATATTCTTTTTGGCGCCCTCAATGGCGAGGGTTTGGGTTAAACCAAACAAACCCAACTTTGCGGTGGAATAATTTGCCTGGCCAAAGTTTCCATAGATACCGGCAGCGGAAGATGTATTGATAATACGACCGTATTCCTGCTCTTGCATGTAAGGCCAGGCTGCCTTGGAAACTTTGTACGCCCCCAGAACATGAACCCGATAAATGAGATCCCAATCCTGATCCGTCATTTTCGCAAAGCTGGTATCACGTAGAATTCCGGCATTGTTTACGACCACATCGACACGATCAAAATTATCAATAGCCGTTTGAATAATCGCGTCGCCATCTTCTACGGAATCATAGTTGGCAACCGCTTGCCCGCCCATTGCGGTGATTTCAGCAACAACCTTATCAGCCGCTTCACTGCCTTTACCTTCACCATGGGTGCTGCCACCCAGATCGTTCACAACAACTTTGGCGCCACGTCGAGCGAATTCCAACGCATGGGAACGGCCGAGCCCAGCTCCAGCACCGGTGACAACGACAACGCGATCTTCAAATTTCAGGGTATCAGCCATGGGCTTTTCTCCAATATAGGGTTGAAAAGCCAAAGTATGTCGCCCAGACAGAATGATAGGAATGCTTAAGATGGACAATGCGCTTAGCAAAATGTATCAAGTTGCCAGGCAGTCAGCCGGGAATACGGCTCGCAGGGATTAACAGCAGCGGGCCGGGCGGTCGTCCATCGCCTCTAAACGTTGACGATTGATCCGGGTCCAGTGGCGATTCTCATCACTGGAGAGTCGCAGCAGCTGCCGGGCCCATTCGGGCAGATCCGGGTTAATGGAGTAAAACACCCACTGCCCCGCTCGGCGGTCACTCAACACCCCCAGCTTGCGCAACTGGGCCAGGTGACGGGAAACTTTGGGCTGACTCAAATCCAGTGCCTCGGTCAACTCACACACACAAAGCTCATCTTCCTGCACAATCAGGTGCAGGGCTCGCAGACGGGTATCATCCGCCATGGCTTTGTAAAATTGAACCGGATCCAGAGTCACAAGACTGCCTTACTATTGGATAGGGAAAAGAATGGGTGGCACATGGCCACCCTCAATTCTTATTGCGCTTTAGTTTTCTGATTTCAGCTATTTAACTTCGATTACGCCTTCTTCGATTTTGGCCTGCCAGATCTGCGGGCCCGTCTGGTGAGCAGATTCACCGGTACTATCTACCGCGACGGTAACGGGCATATCTTTGATGTCGAACTCGTAGATCGCTTCCATACCCAGATCTTCGAAACCCGCCACTTTGGACGCTTTAATCGCTTTCGAAACCAGATACGCGGAACCGCCTACAGCCATCAGGTACACCGCTTTATTGTCCTTAATGGCTTCGATCGCTGTACTGCCACGCTCAGCCTTACCGACCATACCGATCAGACCGGTTTCTTCCAACATGGTACGAGTGAATTTGTCCATGCGAGTGGCGGTAGTTGGGCCCGCAGGACCAACCGCTTCTTCACGCACAGGATCAACCGGACCAACGTAATAAATAAATTTGTTGGTGAAATCGACGGGCAGCTTTTCACCTTTGGCAATCATATCGACCATACGCTTATGGGCGGCATCACGTCCGGTATACATTTTACCGGACAGCAAAATGGTCTCGCCGGTTTTCCAATCCTGAATATCATCTTTGCTTAGCTCGTCCAGATTTACACGGCGAGCATCGCCCACTTCCCAGGTGATCTCAGGCCAGTCATCCAAACTGGGCGGAGTTTGAAGAGACGGACCCGAACCATCCAAAGTGAACTTCGCCAAACGGGTTGCAGCGCAGTTTGGAATAATCGCTACCGGCTTGTTGGCCGCGTGGGTCGGGCAGTCCTTGATCTTGATATCCAGAACCGTCGTCAAGCCACCCAGGCCCTGAGCACCAATACCGAGATTGTTTACTTTCTCAAACAATTCCAGACGTAGCTCTTCCGCACGATTGCTGGCACCTTTTTCCTGCAAATCCTGAATATCGATGGGATCCAGCAAGGATTCTTTCGCCATGGCCAGCGCCTTATCCGCAGTACCGCCGATACCAATACCCAGAATACCGGGTGGGCACCAACCGGCCCCCATGGTTGGAACCATTTTCAACACCCAATCCACAATAGAATCGGACGGATTTAACATGGCAAACTTGGTCTTGGCCTCACTGCCACCTCCTTTTGCCACAACGTGTACATCCACTTTATCGCCAGGAACGATTTTGTACGTAATCATGGCCGGGGTATTGTCACCGGTATTCTTGCGGGCACCATCAGGGTCTGCCAATACCGAAGCACGCAGCTTGTTGTCCGGGTGGTTGTATGCACGGCGAACACCTTCATTCACCATGTCTTCCAGACTCATGTCGCCTTCCCATTGCACATTCATCCCCACCTTCAGAAAGACACTTACAATGCCGGTGTCCTGACAGATCGGACGATGTCCCTCGGCGCACATGCGCGAGTTAATCAGAATCTGGGCCATGGCGTCTTTAGCAGCCGGGTTGGCTTCTTTTTCATAGGCACGATGAACGGCCTGAATAAAATCTACCGGGTGGTAATAGGAAATAAACTGTAGGGCATCGGCAACACTGTCGATCAGGTCCTGGGGACGAATCACGGTAGTCATGGTGTTCTCTCTAATCAATTAAGGCTAATTACGGCTATGGTATTCGTTGTGTTTTAGTAAGCAGGCCACTTAGCGATGCGAAGGCATACTAAGCTGCTGGCTTAGTACCACCCTGCACACTATCAAGGCGCTTTTTAATATTCAGTAATTCTCGGTTTGTCGTTTTACGGTAAACAGTGATTGACTCGATGGCTTCTTCATTCTGTTTAACACGCTCCAAAATACCATTACGCAACTGGTCCAATTGCAGTGCCTGGGCTTCCAGGTCATTCAGGGCATTCTGTAAATCTTTAGCACGCTGCTGCAAGGTCGACTCCGCTTGTGTCAGGCGCGTCTCCTGAGCCTCGTTTGAGCTTTGCAGCTTACTGATCGAGTCGGCCTGAGCCGCCGAAGTCGTCGCTGCCTTTGAGGCATTGCTTGCGGCGCTCTTCAGTTTTTTATCCAAACTGGCCAGCTGCTTCTTATGCTGGTCAATGGTTTTGCGGTTGCGGTCGTAGGCCACCCCCCAGAGTTTGCGAATTTCAGAATCAGCCCACTTCATTTTGGCACGAATAGCTTCAACCGACTGATTGGACTCTTCGTTCGAGAAATCCAGCTTCTGTTCAAGTGCGGCAATTCGATCTTCCGCCGCGGACATAGCCGCCTGGGAAGCCTGCTTCTCCAACTGCCCCTGCCAGTAAAGATAGCCTGCCGCCGCGCCGGCCGCCAATGCCAATAGAAAGGCAAAAACCGCCAACCAGGACACCGAAGAACCCTGACGGGCTTGAGGACTGGCGGGAGGGTGAGCATAGGCTCTGGGTTCCGGGGCAGCCGCCTGCTGGCCAGTGCTTGTTTCAGGCTCGGTAGAGCCAACATCTCCAAAGGTCGGTTCGCGACGCTCAACACTCATAGATAGACCTATCCTATTAACAACTTCACTGCATGAAAACTCATTACAGCGGCTTTACAGAGGCCCTGATATCAAGGCCAGGCTGGCAATTTCACAGCCCCAGCATTCTACACGATAGCAAGGCCCTACACGATACCCGCCAATAGCGGGTGACACAGTCAACACACCCTAGACAGCCGCCAGGCGGATCTGATCAAACTTCGTACGCCGCTTAATGAAAGTTTACCTTTGTTAGCTTTTACTATCGGGAGGCCGTAGTCGCGGATACGTTTACCTCCGAAGCCAAACCTAAACTGTGCTCATTGTTTCAACCGACATGGAGTACACAATGAAAATGTCATTCACTATGGGCCTTGCCGTATTAGCATTGAGCCTGAATTCCCCATTGAGCTATGCCGCCGAGCCCAACTACGATTATGTGGACATCAGTGCAGGTGTAGCCCGTTCAAAAGTTAAAATTGGCAATCAGGATTTCAAACTCGATACCAACGTTGTGCGCGCAGAACTCAGCAAACGCATCAACGAGTTCAGTTATGTTCGCACTGAACTGGCCCAGGCCCGCACCGATGATCGTAACGGCCCGGCCAACAATCAACTGCGCTTGAACGATAAGGAAATTAACGCCAATGCGTCGATCGGGTTTATTGCCAAGCTCAATGAAAGCAATCACCTCGTTGCCGAACTCGGCATCAATCACAATGACTATGAAGACCACGGCCTGCTGCGTCAGAGTAATAATGCCGTCCCGTTCAAAAGTTCCGGAAAACAAACCGATGCGCTCTGGTCGGTGGCCTGGAAAACCGCAATTAGCGATGGCTGGGAATTAAATGTTCGCTATACTAAGGCGGGAGATGTGAGCAGCTGGAAACTCAACAGTCCTTTTGCCATCAGCAAAGACCTGTCGCTGGATTTGGCACTTATTCACAGCAAAGACGACAGTGATAAACGCCGCTACCAATCCAACGCTGCTACGGTTGGCTTGAGATTCCACTTCTAGCCACATAAGCCGCTAACGACAAGGCTCCCCTCCCAGGCTATGAACTTGTGTTCATAGCCTTTTGCGTTGACAGCACAGTGCTTACAACAAACCAAAGAAGCCCTCTGCGCCCTCGAATGTGACTGCCATAGAGATTTCGACTATGACAAAAAAAGACGCCACGGTGCTTATCCCGGAAGCCCAACTTATTGATGAACTCGCTCCGCATTGGAAAAAGCGTTTCGTTAAAGCTACTCAGATCATGCAGGATCGTTTCAGTGAAAACCTGAACTGGAATGATATCGCTGACGAATGTGCCATCTCACCCAGCCACTTTCACTACATGTTCAAACTGGTCTTCGGTGAATCTCCGGTGCATTACCTGCGCAGAATGCGATTAAAACAAGCTGTGTACAGCTTGTCCCTGGAGAAAAAAGCGGTCACGGATATTGCTCTCGAAACTGGTTTTTCGTCTTCACAGGCGTTAGCCAAAGCTTTAAAGCGGGAATTGGGCATGTCGGCATCGCAGATTCGACGCAGTAATCGACTGGAAGACGCCGACCTCTGGGATCAGATTATGCTCAAGCTTGGGCAACCTACAGAGAGTGAAACCAGCCTGGAAAAAGCGCTGTGTAAAAACCTGAAGTTTGAATTGGTGCATTTTCCAGAGCGCTATTTTTTCACCAGCAAACAGCAGGGTCACAACCTGGAAAACATCTTTAACGTCTGGTTCCAGATCACTCCCAAAGATATTGCCAACGGAATTTCGATTTATCATTGGAGTGCCGCCGTATCGCCAGCGTCACAACCTTTTTTTGTCGGTTATGAATGCGCGGCACATCAGTCGAACAAAACCCTGCCCGCTTCCCATTACTTGAGCACAACCGTGATTTTGGATTCTGGCACAGCCTATTCAGCCGCTTGGGATGCTTTATACAGCCACTTATTAGAACGAAATCTGGAACCGGATTACGACGCCGAGGTGTTCGAACAGATGAGCAATTTGCGGGACTATAATGCCAGGGAAATGGAAGTTTCTTTGTTTTTGCCCGTCAAAATAAAAGACCAGACGTAAAACCCAGCGACAAAAACCGTCGACATAAAAAGGCTTAAAAACAGTCAGAAAGACTAATGGCAGGGAGCAAAATTACAAGGAGTAAAAAGAAAAACCGCCAGCCAGGTCAGCTGGCGGTCAACAGCATTAGGCCATGTTCGCGTTAACGAATTCCCAGTTCACCAAAGCCCAGAAAGCTTCCATGTACTTAGGACGCGCATTGCGATAATCGATGTAGTAAGCGTGTTCCCACAGGTCAACAGTCAACAGTGGAGTAACGCCTTCTTCAGTCAGAGGGGTCGCCGCATTGCTTGTGTTTACGATCGCCACGCTGCCGTCAGCATTTTGAACCAACCAAGTCCAGGAAGAACCGAAGTTGTTGATCGCAGAAGTGGTGAACGCCTCTTTAAACGCGTCGAAAGAACCAAAGGCTTCATTGATTTTATCAGCAACAGCACCATTCGCTTCGCCACCGCCGTTCGGGCTCAAGCAGTTCCAGTAGAAGCTGTGGTTCCAGATCTGAGCAGCGTTGTTGAATACGCCGCCTTCAGAAGTCTTAACGATGTCTTCCAAAGATTTGCCTTCAAATTCAGAACCCGGAATCAAACCGTTCAGCTTATCAACATAGGTTTGGTGATGCTTGCCGTAGTGGTACTCAAGGGTCTCGGCAGAGATGTGTGGTGCCAGGGCATCCTGAGCATAAGGCAATGCAGGTAATTCAATTGACATAGTCGTTTCCTTATCTAGCGGCTATCGGTTGTATGTATCACGGTTGTCTTTATCGATTTTATAGACATCGAATTTATGGACGGGATTTTAGCACCTTTTGCTTTTCTATTTGCTTAAAGCTAATAAATTTTTTCTATGGCGCTATGGGGCACAGGACAACAACAGACATTGCAAATCATTTGCATTAACATTAGCATCAGTATAATCAACCCATAGTGATGTCAAAAGAGATCTCACGAGTGACCTCAAAAGGAGCACAGCATGAAAAAACTAACACTCGGCCTGATGGCGAGCAGCTTGAGCGGAATGGCATTGGCACACCCAGGCCACGATCACGGTCACTGGGCTGCAGAACCCATCCACCTGTTGACCGCCTTGGCCATCGCTTCGGTAATCGGTACCGCTGTCTATGTGTATCGCAAGCAGAAAGCTGAAAAGCAAGACTAAGCTCAACGAATAAACAGGGGAAAAACCATGCACAAGCTACTGTCTTTTTTCGACAAACACATCCCGAGCGCCAGCGCTCACTGCGATATTCCTTGCGGCATCTACGATCCTGCGACGGCACAGATCGCCGCTCTGACCGCCATTCGCATGATCGATCAGATTAACGAGTTGGCGGAGAAAGGTGAATTGAGTCTGGCAGATCAGGCCAAGCTGGGACGCCTGGTTGCTGAAAAGGAAAGTCACTGCAACAAAGCCAAGGAAGAAGTCCGTATTATTTGGGGTGATTATTTCAAAGCACCCCAGTTTGAAAAATTTCCAGGCACCCATGAGCTGGCCCACAATATCATGCTGCAAGGCTCCAAGGTTCGCCAACACATTGACCGTGATATGGCGGTAGAATTTTTGAACCTGATCAATCAGTTCGCAGAAAACTTCTGGGCAAGCAAAGGTGTCGATACTTTTACCGCAACCTGTCCATATGCGCCTGCCGAACAGGTGGTTTACCCGAAACTGGGCTAAGCCGGTATGCTGCGTTTGTACAAAGTCACAGGCGACAGCATGAGTCCCCGCTTTCAAAGCGGGGATTATCTTCTTTTATCCACCGTTTTTTTTCGTCTCCGCCCGGAAGAATTTCTGGTTTACCAACACCCGGAATTCGGTGTTATTTTTAAACAGATTTCCAGCCTTCAAGGCAAACACTTTCACCTGCGCAGCTGCAACCCCACGGGCATCAGCCAGGAAAAAATTGGACGTTGTGACAGAAGCAAAATCGTCGGCAAAATGCTTTGGCACTTTGAACAGCCGAATTAATTCAGCTGTTGAGTGATCAAGAAAGGCGGGAGCGCATGCGCGCCCCGAGAGAGAAATCAGGACTCGCCTTGTCCGCAATCCACCTTGCTGCGTTTATGCCCGGCCATCACCGCATTGCGCTCTTCTTTATTAACCCACATTGGCGGTAACTCCTGAACCAGCAATCGAAAATCATCACCGGAAAGCTCTTCGCCCTCAGTTACCGCTGTGATGTAGGCAATCTTGAGATCAGGGTTCAGCTTTAACAGCTCGGCACCCGTTCCCAGCCCACCCTCGGTATGAAATCGGCCGGCAACATGAAATACACGACGCTCTGGATTCTCCTCCACGTGCAAGGCAATCGATTCCGCCATGGTGGCATCCCAGGTCATCTGTGCACCGAACATTTTTCCAATACGCTCTTCAGAAAGGCTCATCCCTTTCATGTTACCCAGAAATTTCTGACGGTACGGAGAATCGCTGATGTCCACCTTAGCGGCAACCAAAGCACGCTCTTCACCCTCAATTGAATCCAGATAATCCGGACCCACACGCCCAACACACTTCACGTATTTACGCGGGGCATTGGCGGCGACTACCGGCAACTTCTGGTGGCGGGCGATTTCGACCATGGGGCGATAATCACTTTTGTAGTTATCCCAGGCCTTGGTGTTTTTCAGTAAGGTACTCTCGCCAATTTCACCGGCCAGATAACGATTTAACTCAGCCTGGTCGGCACGGGTGAAATGCTCCATGGATAAGCTCAGCGGCCTGTCATTTCCCGCAAGCGCGGCCATGAGCTTCGCCTGAAAAAGATGCACGGCGGGGTGGGCATGCCATTCCCCAACCATCACAACGTCCGCATCATCCAAGTCTTTCAGGAGCTGAGCCATCCCCAGGGGCTGACCGGCTTTATCTTGCAACTGGTAATCATACAAACTGGCAACAGCCTTCATCTGTGCCATCTCCTCTGTTGCACTGGCGCGTTCCTGAGTCGTTGCCGTACCAACACAGCCACTCAGTAGAATCGATAATGGTAACAGCGCATAACGGACATGGCGTAGCTTGGCAGACAGCATGGACATAAAGACCCCAAGTAAAAGCCCAGCATTCTAGTCCTCATGAGCACAATTAGCAATGATTACCATTTGCAATTAAGGGCGAGCTTTACTTTGAATCCCGCATATTAAACCGGCACAAAAAAGGGCGCTTGCAAAACAAGCGCCCTTTTCAGGCAAAACTCTATACATTAGAGCTTTTGAATGGGGGGGCTTACATCATGCCGCCCATGCCACCCATTCCGCCCATGCCACCCATATCTGGCATGCCACCACCGGCGCCAGCTTCGGCAGGCTGATCAGCAACCATCGCTTCGGTAGTGATCATCAGACCAGCGATAGAACCCGCCGCCTGCAATGCACTTCGAGTTACTTTGGCCGGGTCCAGAATACCCATTTCCAGCATATCGCCGTACTCACCAGTACCGGCGTTATAGCCCTGATTACCTTCAGCTTGTTTTACCTTGTCCGCAACAACAGAGGCTTCGTCACCTGCATTGCTTACGATCTGGCGCAGTGGTGCTTCCATAGCGCGACGGGCAATTCCCACACCTGCGGTCTGGTCATCATTGGCACCTTCCAGATCAGAGATAGCCGCAACAGCACGCAACAGAGCGGTACCACCGCCAGGTACAACGCCCTCTTCTACCGCAGCGCGGGTTGCATGCAGAGCATCTTCTACACGAGCTTTCTTCTCTTTCATTTCAACTTCGGTAGCTGCGCCAACCTTAATAACCGCAACACCGCCAGCCAGTTTAGCTACACGCTCTTGCAGCTTCTCACGATCGTAATCGGAAGAAGTCTCTTCGATCTGAGCACGGATTTGAGCTACACGTGCTTCGATTTCACCCGCTTCACCAGCACCGTCAACAATGGTGGTGTTTTCTTTGCTCATGGTTACGCGCTTGGCGGTACCCAGGTGCTCAAGAGTGGTGCTTTCCAGATCCAGGCCTACTTCTTCAGAGATGACCGTAGCGCCAGTCAGGGTAGCGATGTCTTGTAACATGGCTTTACGGCGATCACCGAAACCAGGCGCTTTACACGCCGCAACTTTCACGATGCCACGCATATTGTTTACAACCAGAGTGGCCAGCGCTTCGCCTTCTACGTCTTCAGCGATGATTACCAGAGGCTTACCCGCTTTAGCTACCGCTTCCAGCGTTGGCAACAGCTCACGGATGTTGGAGATTTTCTTGTCAACCAACAACAGGAATGGCACTTCGTGTTCTACGGCCATACTTTCCTGATTGGTGATGAAGTAAGGAGACAGGTAACCGCGATCAAACTGCATACCTTCTACAACGTCCAGCTCATTTTCCAGAGCATTACCCTCTTCGACGGTAATAACGCCTTCCTTACCAACTTTGTCCATGGCTTCAGCGATGATTTGACCCACAGAAGAGTCGTCATTCGCAGAAACGGTACCCACCTGGGCAATAGACTTGCTGTCGGCACAAGGTTGAGCAATAGACTGGATATGTTCAACAGCTGCGACAACGGCTTTGTCGATACCACGCTTCAAATCCATTGGGTTCATGCCAGCCGCTACCGACTTCAAGCCTTCGTTCACAATTGCTTGAGCCAGAACGGTAGCTGTCGTAGTACCATCACCAGCATCATCATTCGCCTTGGAAGCCACTTCTTTCACCATCTGGGCGCCCATATTTTCGAACTTGTCAGCCAGCTCGATATCTTTTGCAACGGATACGCCGTCTTTGGTTACGGTTGGCGCACCAAAGGACTTATCCAGAACAACGTTGCGACCTTTAGGGCCCAAGGTGGTTTTTACTGCGTCAGCCAGGATGTTTACACCCGCCAACATTCTCTGGCGAGCGTCATCACCAAACAATACGTCTTTAGCCATGATTCAAATTTCCTTCAAATTTGTGTCTTAAGGGGGTATGCGAGGGCTGGTCTTAGCCTTCCAATACGCCGTAAATTTCGCTTTCGCTCAGGATCAGCAACTCTTCGCCATCAACCTGTACGGTGTTGCTGCCAGAGTACTTACCGAATACTACGATATCGCCTTCTTTTACAGACATTGGGCGAACTTCACCACTGTCGGTAACGCGACCAGTGCCTACGGCGACAACGACGCCCTGGGCTGGTTTTTCCTGAGCAGAGCCAGGCAGGACAATACCGCCAGCGGAAGTAGCTTCTTCTTCCTGACGACGAACCACAACACGATCGTGCAAGGGACGAATTTTCATCAACTTTCTCCAAACGTTTGCCTTCTACGGAAGGCCTTATTGAACTTGATCCGTACCAGCGATGCGCCGGCCTAGATGCCTATATTGTGCCGCTCACAGGGGTTTCAAGCCTATGGGGCGAAATTCTCGCGGGTTTATCCCGACTCTAGGCAATGATGGGGGTCGAAATTGGATTTTCAAGCACTCGAGGGGAATTTTTTTGCATATCTGCCAAGGCTGAAGAGGAAGACAAAAATCAGGATTGGGCAGCGATTTTTGAATCAGTGGGTAGAGCCACTCAGGGGCCTCACCTCATAGGCTTAAAGAAATAAGCTTTCGGGGCCGGCCTCCAGGAGGGCTGGAATGAGGCCGGCTTTTCAGAATGAGGGCTATAAACACCCAGTATGGGCACCTTCAGTGGCACCTTATTTTGGTTTTACTTCATCGTTATGGATAGAAGAACGTGGCTCAGCGGATTCCCATTCCCCTTCAATCACATCTCCTGATTGCCCGGCACGGCCACCCGGCCCCTGATGAAAGGAGTGGCCGTGAAACGACTGGCTGTGCACCGTCTGCACATGCATGTTTTTGATCACACCAGCAATAATGGCGCTACGCAAACCCGGAATCAGACAGGCGAAACCAATAGCATCGGTTATAAAGCCCGGGGTAAGCAATAATGCGCCACCGACGGCCAGGCACAGCCCTTCGGCCATTTCCTTCGCCGGCATTTGGCCGCTAGCCATCTTTTCACGGGCCTGAAGCAAGGTACGCAAACCCTGCTGGCGCAGCAGCCAAGTACCGAGAATTGCGGTGAGAAACACAAGAGCAATAGTATTCAGAGCGCCAATTTGCCCACCTACCTGAATCAGCAGCCAAAGCTCCAGAACTGGCATGATAATGAACAATAAAAATAGACCGCGCACGTTAGTAACCTCACTCGTTTTAACTGGGTTTTCTTGCCTTAAGGTAGATATGGTTGCCGTAGCCGCTTGAAACAAGGGCCCTTAGCCAATCTTAACCCATAGCAAGCGTGGACCATATAAGCATAGGCCTACCACTAGCTTACCACTGATAGGCCACACCGACTGTTAGACGAGTATCTTTGCGCTTGGCGCCCTCTGCGGGCAGATTATCGAAGTCGTATTGAAATTTAACATCCGAGGAGAGCCCGTAACCCAGAGGGACTTTAAGTCCGGTCTCGGTATCCAGCTCCCAATCTTCGGCCAATTGCATCGAATAGCTGAGCTGGTGTTTATGAAACAGGGTGGCCGAAAACGGCAAACGATAATCCAGCTGCAAAGCCCACTGCCAGTTCAAGCGCTCTTCGGTATTGGATGAACCGGTTTGCTCCTCGTTTTGCAGATTTAAACCACTTTCCAGCGCCAGACTCAGATCCCGGCGCTTGAACCACTGATAACCGACACCCAAACCCAGGCCATGGCGTTGATCGATATTCTTGGATTCCAGCATTTCCGTGCTGACGTCGGTATAGAGGAACCAACGCTCTTTGAAAAACCAGTCCAGCTGATAGCCCAGTTTGTAATCCTCAGTTTGCTGAGACTGCAGAAGTTTGTCGGTATTGTCGTATTTGAAATCGGCTTCATGACGATAGTCACCATGTTCAGCACCCACTTTGGCCGACACATCCCAATCATCTTCTTCTTTGTTTCCTCGAGACAAAACACCTGCAACCGACAAGCTGCCGCTGATGTCCAGATCCTGGGTATAAAACTGCTCAAAGGGTTCCACCTGATCAACCGCAAGCAAATCCATTTTATTGCCCTGGCTTTGGGAGCAACTGTAGTGCATTTCGCCGTTGCTCACTTGAATGATGCTACAGGCATCATCGCGCCCCTGTATTTTCACCAGCGTATCGCTGTTAAAACTTTCCACCTTGCTCAACGGTATGGAGAGTTCTCCCAACATCGGGGATTGCCAACGCAGGGTGCTCCCCTCGATTCCAAGCAAATCACCCTGTAAGCTATCGCCATTCATCAGCGTCAATCGCGCTGCAAAGGCTTGAGTGGAAAGTAAGAACAACAAGAAAATACTGGTCAGTCGAGTCATGAAACAATCTATGGAATAGTGATTAAACAATGTCGATGGAAGAATTCAGTCAGGCGGTTTATCAAATCGTTGCAGCCATACCCAAGGGCAAAGTCGCCTCCTATGGTCAGGTTGCCAAACTCGCCGGCTACCCCAACCACAGCCGCCACGTGGGCAAGCTGATGGGCCGCTTACCCAAAGGCAGCAAAATCCCCTGGTTTCGGGTTATTAATAGTCAGGGGAAAATTTCTCTAGCGCCCGGCCCGGCCTACGACAAGCAACAATCGCTATTGCTGGCCGAGGGCGTTGAATTTATTGGCGAACGCGTCGCCAAGGGCTGCCGTTGGGAACCTTGAGCCTAAAACACCAAGAGCATTCTAGAAAATAATCAACGATAAAGCTTATTGATTTTAAAATCGCTCGCTGCTGGAGATCTAATCAACCCCAACAGCGTTATTCTATATTACGCTCCGTTATAGGGATCAGCCTTTGCAAGATCAACACCAGAACAACCGCTGGTATTCCTAGCGCGGCCGTAACATAAAAGAAAACTTCGTACCCCAGTGCAAGAGACATCATTCCAGAGTATCCAGCGATCAGCTTGGGAAATAATGTCATCAGAGAACTAAAAATTGCGTACTGCATCGCTGTAAACGAAACACTTGTAAGACTCGACAGATAAGCAATAAAGGCAGCCGTAGCTAAGCCACCCGATAAATTGTCGGCTGTGATAGCAGCAGCAAGTAAGACTGAATTAGCTTCGGATGCTGCAACATATGAAAACAGAATATTGGTCAAAGCGGATAAAATAGCGCCCAACAACAAAGTTCTGTATACGCCATATCGGATAGACAGGGCTCCCCCCAAAAAGCCACCCGCTAATGTAGCGAATAAACCATAAAACTTGGAAAGCGATGCTATCTGCTGTTTGGAATACCCTGCATCCGCATAAAATACATTCGCTATAACCCCCATGACGATATCTGAAAGGCGATACAGGGCAATCAGCCCCAGAATCATCATAGCTCCCTTTCCGTATCGCTCAAAAAAGTCGGTAATGGGGTCTACATAACTTCTTTGAACAATGTAGGCAGGAACCACGTTAGCCCTTACCACGAGCTTGACCACAACAAAGACACAAGCAATAGATAAAAACATCCTGGATGTCTCAACCAAAAAACCTGCCAGAGCCTTATTATTAAAAAACTCTAACAATTCAGGTTTGAAGCTGTTCAACTGCGGCCCCAACCAAACGAATGAAGAAGCAAAGGAGATTGCACAGACGATAAACCCGAGCAATAGCCGTAAATTTTCAGAGCTTGAATTGGTTTCTCGGCCAATATCAGCACTGGGCTCATTAATAGATAAAGTCGTAAGCACCCCTGCAAGCATTGCAAAGGCCATGGTTAGATAGGCAATGGACCAAGATATAGAGGAATAACTGTCACCACCCAAAAAGTCGGAAATCAGAAGCGCTCCAGCACCACCCAATAACATCCCACCCCGGTATCCAGCAATGTACGCACTGGATAATATAGACTGCAAGTAGCTATCAGCGGATTCAATGCGATATGCATCAATAACAATATCCTGTGTTGCAGCCGCAAATCCCAGTGAAACAGCCGCTCCGGCTGTAAGCCATAGGCTGTACCCAGGATCACTTAACGCCATAAAACCAATAGAAAGTATCACCCAGACTTGGCTAAATAACAGCCACGACCTTCGCCGCCCCAACCAATTGGCAAGATAAGGCAGGCGCATCTGATCAACCAACGGTGCCCAGATAAACTTAAATGAATAGCCCAATGCAGCCCAACTAAGAAAAGCTATTGTAGAACGTTCAATTCCCGCCTCTTTAAGCCATAGGGACAAAGTGCTAAAAATCAAAAAGTAAGGTATCCCGGCTGAGAACCCCAACAGCAAGATAACCGCTACTTTCTTCGATAAAATGAGACTGAACGTTTCACGCCAGCTGAACTGCTCAATTTTCGACATTGAATTTACTACAGGGTCCTAATCGCGGAAATTATTAAACTGCAATGGCATTTCCAGATCAGCAGCGCGTAACATGGCCATCACTGCTTGCAAATCGTCACGCTTCTTGCCCGTCACTCTTACTTGGTCACCTTGAACCTGAGCCTGGACCTTGAGCTTTTTCTCTTTAATCATTTTGACGATTTTTCTGGCCAGATCGCTATCAATGCCTGTACGAACAACCACATCCTGTTTCTTTTGTTTACCCGAAGAAATGATGTCTTTGCATTCCAGACACTGAATATCAATTTTATTTTTGTGCAGATCGCTTTGCAGGATATCCAGCATTTGCTGAACCTGAAATTCTTCATCCGCACGAATGGTGATCACAAAATCGTTGCGGGTGAACTCGGCATCGACACCTTTGAAATCAAAACGTGTATTTACCACACGATTCGATTGATCGACGGCATTGGTTAAGGTGTGCTTATCCACCTCGGATACGATGTCAAAAGACGGCATGAAGATCCTCTGCTGAGCAAATTAACAAACTGCCCAGCATCATACCTAGCAGCCCAATGAAAAACTATCGGATTGCTCAAATGCCATCATTTTCGGCGATAGAACGGATTCATACGCGATAGAAAACCGCATAGAAAAAATAAAGCAATGGAAAGTATAAAAATTCGACAAGAAAAAAGACCCTTACCGGTTCGACTCTAATGCAGCTAGTGTTTCAGTGCTAGGCGTCCATGCGAATCGAGGAGCTGTATATTTGTACAGTCAAACCGGCAAGGCTAACCATAATAGGTCTTGGCCACCTGCCCCGTCAAGGCCTGCCGGAAGTTATTTTGAAAAGACTGATGAAGGACAACCAAAAGCCCTTCCGCCATACTTCTAGGGGTTAGCAACTACCCACTAACAAGCTGTGTCGTTAAAAGACGATGGAGACGTAGATAGACATCCTCGCGGCTCAGCATTTCCGGCACCGCCAGGCGGCGAAAGCGCAGAAAGTGGGCAACATCCAGGAGCAGATTGGCGTCCGTTTCAGGATCTTTCGTTTTCATCTGGCGATAGAACTCATGGATTCTGGGGAACAGACGATTGCACAATTCATAGGCAAAATTGCGCTGCTCTTCTTCAAGGTGGAGGTCAAAATGGAAGGTCATTTCCACTGCGACCCCTTCACTGCGCTCCGCAATATCAGACTCGATAAGTTCGGTCATATACTTGGCCAGCATCTCTACCAAGGCTGTGCGGTCATTCTCGCGCCGAGCCTGCTCAAGGCTGGGCAGGAGATACTCCTCATACAGAGCCTCCCAACGGCCTTCAAACTCATTCAGAACCGAGTGCTTGTAATAGGCAAAGGCATCGTGGAGCAGCGCTTCCAGATCCTTGAAATGATAGGTCGTCAGGGAGAGGCTAACACCTGCTTCCTTGGCAATGGCCCGGTGAGTCAGGGCTCGATAGCCCTGCTGAGCAAGAACTCTGAGAGCGGCATCCAGGATTTGCTGGCGGGTTTGCTCGCCTCGACTGCTGGTTTTTGCCGACTGCTGGGCCATGAAAAGATCCTACGTAAAAAGCGCCATGATAACAGGCTGGGGCCAAGCTGTAGAGACAACTTGGCCCGAAGGTCACTCAGTCTAGAGGGCCAGCATCAGGTAAACAGCCAGGGCACAGAGCCAGAACAGGCCGGTGCGGAAGAACAAGGATTGCAGCGCTTCCATTTCACAGCAGATTGATTCGCAATCCAGTTTGCAGTCCACATCAATATCCAGGGCACCGCCTACAGCATTGCCCAGAACCTTTTTGGATGGGGTTTTGAAACACAGCAGGCTGTCACGCCAGCGCTGCATGCAGCTGATAAAATTACCGGTAATCGCAAAGCTCAGCCCCAATACCCGGACCACAGGCCATTCCAGCAGCCAGAGCAGCTTATCCAGAGGCTTGGTGGAAATCGGCTGATCTTCAGGGTCGACACTTGCTTCCTCAGATTTAAGCTCGGCAAGTTCGGTACTGGCCTCCCCTTCGCTCGACTGGACATCGTCAGTTTGCGAATCGGCTGTTGCAGGCTGAGCCTCGGCTTTATGGGCCAGCAGCCGGGCTTGATTCTCATCGTGGAAGATACGCAATATGCGGTAGGCCAAAGCCGCCAAGGGCCCTAGCATGGCGAACCAGAAAAACACCACAAACACCCGCTCCATGGCGCGATAGGCCGCATTCAGCAAACTCTGGTGATACAGTTCTGCACGCTCTTCCGAGAGCTCTTCATCGGCCGGGCTGGCCTGAAGATCGGTTGCCGCAGATCTTATCGCCTCTTCGTCAGTGCCTCTTACGGCCGCAATAAAGGCTTGCACTTGGGTTTTGAAATCATCTCGTCCGATGCTGTAGAGCAGGATAAAGGCCGTAATCACAAACTCGATCAGGCGACTGTGCCCGGAACTCCAGTGCAGTGCATACGCGGCAACCGCCAGGGGCACCAATGCCGCAATTAACCAATACAGCCAGGGTTTGTTTCTGAGGCTCTTGCCAGAGATGGCGTCCAGCCAGGGCTTTATCCACTGATCGATATGAAGCCAGGAAGGTATCCCAAACCAGCGCACACAGATCAGGGCAATCAGTAAAACAGTCAGTTGCATAGTATCACCCGCTTTTAAAGGTCTCTCTGCTTAGACGAGGTTAGTTGCCCGATTTATCACCAGCCAACGTAAAAAGTTGTCGGAATTCGTTTTCATAACGCGCCCAATCGAAACAAGGGCCCGGATCGGTTTTTCGGCCGGGGGCAATATCACTGTGCCCGCAGATATTAAAGCCCGACATATTTGATGCATTACCGGATACCACACCCCCATCTTGTTGAACAATCTTCGGGCAGCACTCTACAAGCTCAAGACTCAGACGCGCCAGGGCCTGGTACTGAACATTGGTATAGGTTTGATCGTCGCAACCCTCCAGTTCAATGCCAATACTGAAGTCGTTACAGTTTTCTCGTCCGGCAAAACAGGATTTCCCCGCGTGCCAGGCACGCTCGAAGATATCGACAAACTGTGTGATATCGCCTTTGCGATCGATCAAAAAATGGGCGGAGACTTCAAGGCCGGCGATGGTCTCGAAATAGTCATGGGCCGTGCAATCAAGCTGATTGCAAAAGAAATCTTCAATATATTTTGCACCAAACTCTCCCGGGGGTAGGCTGATGTTATGGATGACCAACAGGGATATGTCCGAAATATCCGGGCGCTGATTAAAATTCGGAGATGGGCATGCCCGAATATGGTGCAACCAACCTGTTTCATTATCTTTCAAGCGTATTTCCCCAAAAACCCATAGCTGCACATATATTTCGCTGAAGCGGCGAATGGCATAAAATGTCCCCTGCTCATTCTAACGCCCAACCAAGCGAGATAAAACTATGCAAGCCGCAGACATTATTGCCGAAATGAAAGTGCTCCCGGAAATTGATCCGGCACGAGAAGTGGCACGCCGAGTTGCTTTTATTAAGGCCATGCTGCTACAGGCCAAGAGCAAAACGCTTGTGCTGGGTATCAGTGGCGGTGTGGACTCCACCACTTGCGGTCGATTGGCTCAATTGGCGATCGATGAATTAAATCAGGAACAGGCAGCTGACTATCAGTTTATTGCCGTACGCCTGCCCTACGGCACTCAAAAGGATGAGGATGAAGCTCAACTCTCCCTGCGCTTTATCCAGCCAAGCCATTCACTCAGCGTCAATATAAAAGATGCCGCCGATGGCGCTCATGCCTCGACACTATCAGCCATCGCTGACGCTGGTCTGGATCAAGGCAGCGACGCGCAACAGGATTTTGTCAAAGGCAATGTAAAAGCTCGCTGTCGCATGCTTGTGCAATATGAAATTGCCGGCTTGTACAACGGCTTGGTGTTGGGCACCGACCACTCTGCGGAAAACATCACCGGCTTTTACACCAAATGGGGCGACGGAGCCTGCGACATGGCACCGCTGTTTGGCTTGAGCAAACGTCAGGTTCGTCAGCTTGCGGCTTATTTGGGCGCGCCTGAACTGCTGGTCCACAAGACGCCAACAGCTGACCTTGAATGTTTGGAACCACAAAAAGCCGATGAGCAGGCTCTCGGTTTATCCTACGCACAAATTGATGATTTTCTGGAAGGCAAAAACCAGGATCCAGACGTTGAGGCAAAACTGATTCAAATCTACCTACGTACTCAGCATAAGCGCGAGGCCATTCCCACCGTTTACGATCTGGATATTTAATTTCCATGAGCACAGCCGAAGCCCCGAATCGCTTACCGGAATCCAGCCTGCGAATTCTCAGGGTTTACAGCTACTATCGCTTTGTTCTTAGCGCACTGCTGCTGGCCATGTTCGCTGGCGGCATAAGCCGGGATATTTTCGGCTCCAGTGATCCGAGATTGTTTTTTCATACCGCTATTGCCTACTGCCTGCTGAGCGCGTTCAGCCTTGTGCGAGTTTGGTGGGGCTCACAGACTGCACGTACCGAACAGGTATTCGCTACCATTGTTGTCGACTTGTTATTTATCAGCCTGCTCACCTATAGCAGCGGTGGCACCAGCAGCGGTTTGGGGTATCTGTTTTTTATCACGGTTATTACCGCGAGCCTTTTCATACAAGGGCAAATTCATTACGCCCTCGCCGCGCTGGCAAGCATCTTTCTGCTGACCAGTGAGTTGCTGATATCTCCGATAGATCAGCGTAATGTGTTTTCCGCGGGTGCCATTGGTGCTCTGCTCTTTTTGGTATCGGGAATTTTCCAGAACGTGAGCCTTCGTTTGCACTTGAGTGAACGGGCCGCGTTGGAGCAGGCAGCTCATGCTCGTTACCTTGAACAATTAACCCATCGAATTGTGGCCCGACTGTATACCGGTATCGTGGTAGTCAATAAAAACAACGAAGTTGAAATTATTAATCAGTCCGCCAAACTTCTGTTGAATTATGAAAGCGATTTACCAGAGCTTCCGTTTTCTCTGGATCAATTACCCGACCTTCAAGAACACTTAAAACAGTGGCAGGAAAAGCCCCAGAACACGGCGCAAATCATTCAGTTTCATAACAACCCCCAGGAACTCAGAATCGGTTTTGTGCAACAAGGCGAAGACACACTCATCTTTATTGATGATAACCGCCAGATACATAACCAAGCCCAGCAACTCAAACTCGCCTCGCTTGGTCGCCTAACTGCATCCATCGCACATGAGATTCGTAATCCATTGGGTGCACTGAGCCACGCTAATCAGCTTCTGCAGGAATCCCCTGAAATTCATGAAGCCGACAAACGCCTGACCGAAATCATCGACAGCCATTGTCTGCGGGTAAACGGCATTATTGAAAGTGTGCTGCAGATGTCACGCCGAAGAGCCGCAAATGCCAAAGCCGTAGAACTCAATCAGTGGTGTAATGAATTTTGCAAACGCTACAGCAGTGAGAATGGCGCCTATATAAGCACCCACTCTCTGGCGAACGATTTAAACAGTGCCTGCGACCCGCATCAGATGGATCAAGTACTGAGCAACCTGGTTGACAATGGGGTACGATACAGCGAAGAACACAGTGGCAACGCCAAGGTCGAGCTGGTACTCGACAGAGAGAAGGAAACCCAACGGCCAATCATCGATATTATCGACAGTGGCCCAGGCATTCCAGAAAAGGAACGCAGCAAAGTTTTTGAGCCCTTTTACACAACCCACCATGCCGGCTCAGGGCTTGGCCTGTTTCTCGTAAAAGAACTGTGCGAAGCTAATCAAGTTTCCATTTTTATTAAAGAAAGTCGCCCAGGACACAACTGTATTCGGCTTCGTTTTCCAGACCCAGAGGCATTATTGCAATGAGCAAGGCACGCAGAGTTTTAGTTATCGATGATGAGCCCGATATCCGTGAATTGCTGGAAATTACTTTGGGTCGCATGGGCCTCGACACCATCGCAGCAGGTGACTGTCAGAGCGCTCGCAAACTATTACAAGAAGAAGAGTTTGACCTTTGCCTGACCGATTTAAAGTTACCGGATGGCGATGGCATTGAGCTGGTCCGCGCTATACAGGGCCTGAGCTACCCTCTGCCAGTTGCGGTATTTACCGCCCATGGCAACACCGATACCGCCATCACCGCGATGAAAGCCGGAGCCTACGACTTCGTATCCAAGCCTGTTAACCTCGAACAATTGCGTTCACTGGTGCACAGCGCGCTTGAAGTAAAGGGCAAAGCTGCGAAATCAGCCAAGCAAAAAGGTCCCAGCTTTGTCGGGGAATCCGAGGCCACCAAGCGTTTGAAAAAACAAATTCGCAAGCTGGCTCAATCCCAGGCCCCCATTTATATTTCCGGTGAGTCGGGCAGTGGTAAAGAGGTGGTCGCCCGCTCTATTCATTACCAGGGCCCTCGAGCTGAAGGCCCGTTTATTCCCGTAAACTGCGGAGCCATTCCCGCAGAACTGATGGAAAGTGAATTTTTCGGCCATAAAAAAGGCGCCTTCACCGGTGCCCATCAGGACAAAATCGGCCTGTTTCAGGCCGCCGATGGCGGCACCCTGTTTCTTGACGAAGTGGCCGACCTTCCCCTGGACATGCAAGTAAAACTGCTGCGCGCCATTCAAGAGAAAGCGATTCGTCCCATTGGTGCACAAGCAGAAATTTCAATAAACGTTCGCATCCTGAGCGCAACCCACAAAGATCTGCAAGCCGAGGTCGCCTCGCAACGTTTCCGCAGCGACCTGTTCTACCGTATTAATGTCATCGAAGTTTCCGTACCTGCACTTCGTGAGCGCAAAGAAGACATTGCTGCGCTGTGTGATTATTTTCTCAATCGCATCGCCAATGACATCGGCCTGGACCCAGCCGCATTAAGCGAAAAGGCGAAGCAGAGACTCCATCACTATCACTTCCCGGGAAATATTCGAGAACTGGAGAATATTTTGGAAAGGGCATTCACCCTTTGCGAAGATGATGTGATTAATGAAGCGGATTTGTTTATCAACGAAACGCCGCCCAGCACAAACCAGCCCAGCCATCAGAAACACGCCCTCGATGGTCGGAGCCTGGACGAATACCTCATCGAAATCGAAAAAGAGTTTCTGCTGAGCGCCCTCGAAGAGTGTCGTTGGAATAAAACCGCTGCTGCGGAGAGTCTTGGCATTACTTTTCGATCGTTCCGCTATAGACTTAAGAAACTGGGCTTAGAAGACGCCTAAACCAAACACCCTTTGGCTGACAAAGGCTGGGCCAAAGAGCCGCTCTTGCCTTAGTGTCGTTGATGCCCGAAAGCAGTAGCTTGTGCCTCGTATCACAAACGAGGACAAGTTATGACACATCAACCTCAAGAAACTATTCGTGCAAATGGATTCAGCATTATAGAAATGCTTATCATCATTGTGCTGATGGCAATTATCGGCGCGCTCGCCATGCCAAATATGCGCAGTTTCTTTCACAAAAGTAATGCCGAAAATAGCGCCCGCCAACTTCTCGGCGCCCTTCAAGCAACTCGAGCCGCAGCTGTTCAATCTCGAAGAATTGCCACACTCTGTCCGACGAGCGACGGAAAAGTTTGCAGTCGGCGCTGGGACGATCAGCTCATGGTTTTTATTGATGACAATAAAAATGGCAAACGCTCAAAAAACGAAGAGATCATTCATGTCCGCAGTGGCCTGCAAAGCGGCGCCTACATCGAGTGGAGCGCATTCCGAAACCCCAAGTACTACATTCAGTACCGACCCGATGGAAGCACTAACTATCACAATGGCACGTTTGCCTATTGCCCACCTATCGACCCGGGAATTAACCATCGGCAAATAAAAATCAACCGTGCTGGGCGACCTCGCATAGCATTCAAGCATGAGCACAGAAAGAAGTTTTGCAAAAAGAAAAAGGCCAAGTGATCTTCACTTGGCCTTTTAATCAAGTCAGTGTTCGCAGCTTAGCGCCAGCACTTTTTGATTTTGGTTTGATTAGTAACGTTTTTCACGCCCCTTACGCCTGCATTGGTATAGGTTAGAGCCTGACATTCGCTATCGTTAAAGCCACCTTCCGGAGTAGCCGTTAAGGTATAGGTTCTACACATAGGCGCAGTATCCGAGCCTGCCTGACAGCCCACCGGGCCAACGGTTATAGATAACTTATAGTTTTCATTCTCGCTTAAATCATCTTCAAGACCCAAGCCACATGCCACACCAGAGCAGGTACTCGTTCCCTTTATTACGTTGGTATAGGAAACATATTGAGCAAAGAACTGCTCCTGTTTGGAGGCCGCCTTCAGCAAAATCTCCTTTGCCTCAACACGCTTACCACGCATCCCAGCTTCCCCAAAGTATGGAATTGCGACCGATGCGATAATACCAATAATCACTACAACGATCATCAATTCAACCAGCGAAAACCCTCGCATGGCATGATTTGACGCTGCCATAAACCCCTCCTATCGGGCCTTAATAGATAAACATTGGTTTAGTTTAGCAGCTTCAGTCGATCAACATAAAAGATATTCGACTTTTCCTCATATCGCACGAAATACTCGACACTCTGTCCAACCTTGACACCAAAGCGAGTAATACTCTTCCCTTTCGTATCAGTTACCTTAAAGTTCAATGGCATAGTGAAACGTCGATCACTAATAACCAGCTGTTGCTTATCATGATGAACATAATCAATCGTGCCACGAAGTAGCCCCACCAATTGAACTGGCTGAGACCCTTCATTTCCTTGAGATAGCGCAGGTACAGAAAAAACTGTAAGTACCAGCACACATACAATGGCAAACAATCTCATCTCGCGCTCCTTACTTCAAATTAGTCCATGAGGTAACCCTGGCAGGACTACCGGAACCTTTCAAGGTAATAAACTGCACATTACCTTCCTGATCAGCATACGCCACCTTGGTATTACCATCAGTGTCTGCAATCGGGGATAGCGCACCAGGCATATTATCCAGTTTGATTCCCGCCAAAGGAACTGAACCAATATGTGCGTTGGTAAATACCTCAAACGGAGGTTGTCCGCCGGTAAATGCGTCAACCGCCATTAAGAAGCCACTAGGATTACCTTCACAGGTCGCAGCATCCGGAATAATGCTACCGAATACAACAACAGAACTACCGGTCACAAACGGATTAATAATTCGCTCGCGATCGGAAGGCAAATCAATAAGCCACCCGGCTTCGTTCAAATTATCGTCATAATCAACAGCATGATTAGTCATGATGCGACCACTGGCAGTTGTAGTTGCAGTTTGAGCTTGCAGGTTATTACGAGTCAAACCACCAGCACCTGAATCCCAAACAGCATAGGCCGACTGTTGATCATTAATGGCCTGATCTCCGTTAGCAATAAACTGGCCCGTGCCGAAGTACACTAGCAAACTCGGAACATGTTGCTGCGACAATCTAAAACGATGAGACTTAACTACTGGCATACTGGTAATAGGCTGTCGGTTCGCAACCTTACCATTGGAATCACAAGGGGATTGATAGCATGCAGTGAACAATGGCTCATTAAGGCTACTACCGTCCTTATGCGCGACCCCCCAATTGTCTGCACTTCCTGTCAGGTCAAATGCCCACATATTGCCGTGCAAATCACCAGCATAAACCCGATCTGCAATGTAATCATTGTCGAGATCTAACACCAGTGGGGTAGACAAGCCGTTACAGTCACTTGCCACATCCTCACAATTACCTGCAGCAATCAAGTTCGGGTCACTAGAATTCTTGGTTTCCAAGATACGGAAAGCAGGCGTAGTACCACCACTGGCATTGTCTAGGTAGACAATAAATAGTTTGGCATGTCCATCACTATTAGGGCCACTGTTGTAGCCATTCCCCATAATGGCTGCCCACCGACCATCATTTAACCGAACAATGGCAGGCTCGCTAAAGGTGAAACCTAGATCATTATGAGTAAACTCTTTAATAACTTTGCTCTCGGCATTGGCTTCCGTCACTGTATCCGGATTTGTCACATCAAGCACATAGATGCCACGCCCACCACCTCTCAATGCACCAACTAGATACGATCGCCAAGCACCATTTACATAAACATCACGAACAGTAACAGCGCCGTCTACATAAGGAATATGGGAATAACTCACAGATGAGAGATAATGCAAACCAAACGCGGCATTCTCATTAAACACCTGGGAGGGCACATAGGCAAAACGTTCATCACCATTTTCGGCATCAAAACCGTGAAGCATGCCATCGTTCGCGCCAACATAAACCATTTTTCTACGATTCTGCTTTGATTTGGCAAAAGCAATATAGGACTTTGAATTGTCCTCCCCTTCGATTTTGTCTGGATAGTTCTCGTTTGGCCCAGCCACATACTCAGGAGTAGAATGCGCGATATCACCTAAACGCTCACCGACACGATTACGGAACTCTTTATTAAAGTTGCTAGCAATAGTTGTATTATCGGCAACACCTCGTTCATAGGTATGATCACCTCGCAAGTAGTTCAGCAAACGCTCGCCATAAGTTCTATTATCATCGATTTCAGAAGCAGTCGACGCTGAAGCATGGGGGGCATTCTTCAGCAAGTCATTAATTTGACCAGCTGACAACTCAATATCCGATGGAGAGACGTAGTTGCTTGGAAAGCGGAAAGGTATGCCTTTGGTACCATTGTAGGTCAGGATCTGGCGAGCTCCCGGAGCAACCGATTTTAACTTTTCAGCAGCAGACCACTCATCCGTTAATGTAAAGTCTCCAGAGCTATTTCTTTGTAGTTTCTGCCTGATCAAATCACCCGACCAAGCTTTTTCAGGTGCAAACACAGCTTTAAAGACAGCCGAATCTGAACTGATAGAAGAGCTATTTAAAGCAATGCCAGATGATGAGCCAACTTTACTTTTAATCGAATTAATGGCATCAGAAAGACGCTGAATAAGCTCCTGAGGGTTCTTTGCGCTCAGAAACTCCCCTCTGGAGTTGTAAGCCGCATGCAGCATATCATCGATGGTTGTAGACTGGTTACCCACGGGCTGAGGCCAACTTCCGTCAGCAGGAGGTTCATCAAGTGTGCCATTAACACCAAATGCAACAGTATAGCTAACCAAATGTTGCGCACGATTAAGAAGCGGGTCAGGAGTCACTCCAGCTTCAGGCTCAGGACCAACCAAATCGGGCAAGCCTGGAGCCAAGTCGCCTTCGTAATAGTGCATGGCCACATCAGCAAGGGTGTTAGAATAGCCATCGCCATATTTGCCGCCGTCAAAGTTACTATTACCGTCATTATCCGCATTACCCACACTAGGGTTGCCACCATTCCAAAAGCCATCACTCATCACTACTGCAAAGTTTTGTTGGCACGCACCATTATCCGCGGAAGACAAAATAGGTGATGGTGCAGACGAGCCAAATAGCTCGTTCGGAGTAGTCTGGTTTTTGTGAAAATATTTACCTACACGCTCTAAACTTCTGCGCAGAGGCGTTCCTCCACTAGGGCGAATCTCAAATAAACTCTGCATTAACGCATTTTTATTATTGCGATTACTACTGACGATCGGCGTACTTAGATCATCAACATTCTTAATAGGAACACCAACGGAGTCATTATTGTGCAAAGTTGCCAGCCCCATACGGGCATTACTTTCGATAATAATTTGTGACAATGCTCGTTTCGCCACATAATCACGTTTACGATAATACGTATACCAATTCGCGAAGTCTTTCTGCTGCTCAGCTGGTAAATCTTTAGCGTATATAGGATTATTTGTTTTACACTCACCTGGATCGTAGCGGCCATTTCCTTTGCCATCAGCCACAATCTCATCAACCCATTCATAAAAATACATATTACGAATATTTTCGTAATCGTTGGGGTCCTCATGCGGATCCCTTGTAGCCGTGGTCAATGTGCGGGTAGTGTATTCATTATTAAACGCATCAACCCCTCGCCACGGCGTATAGGCTAAACGCTTTTCTTCTGTATCATTCTCAGGATCAGCCGCTTTTTCACGATACAAATTTGCGTTATACCACATAGCATTAATTGCCGTGCAGTGCCAAAGTTCAGTATTGGCGTTATAAGCCGCGTAGTTGGTAATTAAATATTCCCACCCCATACTGCCGGAGTCATCCACCAGGAACATAATGTTTGATTGAGGGGTTTTACCAACAAACAATGGCTGGGAAGCGATTTGGCCGGGAGCTGCGCTGGCGACACTGGCACCCAAAAACATTCCCGACGAAATCACCATAACTTTTTGTAAAAACTTTTCCATTCTCGTATTACCGTTCATAGTGATTCACGCTCAAAAGGATTCAGCTGTTTTGTAGGTGGTTTGAACAATTGAATAAATCTGCGGATCTTGAGCCCATCCAATTGCTACAATTCGATAGTGAAAAACCGGAGTTGGCTTCGCCTGATTACCATTCAGGGAAACGGGTTGGTTACCTAAAACCTGAGTCCCAAGAAACTCGATAATATAACGAGGGTCTTTAGCTGTGCTTGGCAAATTGTCAGCAACAGCTGCGACTTCCACACTGTTATCATCAGTCCAGGCACCCGGATCGTTATAATCTGAAAAATTTGCATCAATGGATACCGGCTCCAACAACCCTTCTTCATTGTTTTTCGTGTTGGAATATAAACCGTCAGTAGCACTTTTGAATTTAGTGTAAGGGCTGTGCGCGTTTTGATTCAGATACAAAACTGCTGCTCGGGAACCTGCTTCAGCAGCGTGCAAAGAAATCTGAATCTGCTTTTCATTTGAGGCCATACGCGCCTGCAGAGTACTGCCTGACATAGAAGCAACTGCGACCACAGACATCACCAACAAAATAACCAGTGCCACAATGAGAGTAACACCACGCTGCCTTCTTATAGAAGGAAAAGCAGATTTGACAAAATAGGTAGTCATCATAACTCCACCACCGGATTCTTCAGCATAACAACCTGAGAAAGCTCACGCTGGATACGTTTCGATGTAGAATTGTCATTAGTGCCTGTAACCTCAATCGCGCTTAGAGTTACATCCATTTTGATACGGTCAATACGATTCCACATTCCGGCACTTGCTACAGCCGTCGCATTACCGAAGCTCACCAAATTGCCATTACGCCACCCGTACTCAACCTGGAAGTCAACGACGCCATCCATAATTTCCTGCCCGTTACGGAAAAGCGCGCAATACTGAGGATAATTAGCATCACACTGAGCATTACCGCCACCGCTATTAATTTGCTTAGCAGCCTCGCTCAATTGAACGTCATAGCTATATCCGCCCATTCCAGCTAAGTACATGCGAGCACGAGGACGACCATCTGAGATGTCGTCATTTACGCCGCGAAAAGTAATCGTTGTGTCAACATCCTGATTTCCCTGACCACCGTTTGGACTCCCTGGTGGAATCGTTTTAGATCGACTAATCTCAACGACGCCATCAGTGCCCGGATCGTTGGTCACCAAAAAAACAACCGCATAATTACAATCTGTAAGCACCCCGATATCCCATTGTTTAATGGAGTTGTATGCAGCTTGAAAGTTAATGCTGTTGTCTAGGGTCAGGGATGGGTCAGTACCCGCAGCAAATTCATTCATCAACGGAATTGATTTTGCTGTAGCAAAGCGGAAAAAAACTTCATCGGTATTATTTAGACCAGAGTTTTCAAGCCCGCTAATCGACGAAGCAAAGTTATTCACTTCGGGAACACCATTTCCGTCCACGCCGGTATTATCAGTAAGTAAATTGATCACTCGGCTGTCATCATCCAATCTTGGAACACACCCCAAAAAGCCAGAAGACGCACCTTCATCGGTAATTCGATTGCTCACAAAACGGATATTTTCCTGAATTCGGGAAAGGCCCTCCTGGCTACGCTGAGTCTCTACAGAAGTCAGGTACAACTGCACGACTCCTGCCATGATCAGCAGACCGATAGTGACCGACACCATCAGTTCAATTAAACCAACACCTCGCTGCTGGTGCTTAAGCATTATGGATTTACTCACAGTCTAAACTCCAACTTTACGCAGGTAAGATCCACCTCAGGATTCCCGCCACAATTCGTTCCAGAAGCACCCGTTAACTGGTCGTCCCACATAACCGTGACCTCATGAACACCATTAGCATCTATCGCCACCGTGCCACGACCAGCAGGCAAGCGTGTTTTAATCTCTTCTGCCCACTGGCCCTCATCCATAGTCTTGATGGACGCCTGGTTACAATCGACATTACAGGTGGTTACCGCACCGGAAACGTTAGCGGTATCAATGCCTCCATACAGCGCATCATCGGCAGTTGTAAATTGATTGTTATTTGCACCGATTCGATTAGCCATATCTCGAGCCAGGACAATGGCTACAGAAGAGAACATGGCACTTTGATTGCTTCTCTGGCTCGAATTCTGCAATGCCAAAGTGCCAAGCAGTCCAACAGCCAATAGAAACAAAGCAACCATAACTTCGATCATGGTTGCACCGGTTTGGCGCCCTAGGGAGTTTGCTCTTATTGACATGAATCTGTCCCCTTGCGTACCGAAAAGGAGCCTGTGGGCATAATAGAAATAGTCACAGATCGAAATTCGTCATTATTGTCTTTTGCGTTACCGGCACAAACCTGAATGTTGTAACCATCTGCCTTATTCGGTGTGCCATCAGGGTTAAAGATAATTTCCCGGTCTGCAGAGGTAATAATTAAATTCCCTGTACCGTAGTTCTCCAATGACAATAGGCAATCTTCAGTATCTGCACATTGGCCTGAACCGAAGTCAGCCAGTTGGTTGTTATTGCGATCGACAAACATCATCCAGTCATTACCCAGACGCTTACGGGCCTGCCCGCCGGTGCGACAAACCTCTGTGTTGTTTTTCTTGGCGCATAACACCACAGAAGCACGACGAGTCACCGCCTCGGACCGAGCCATTTGCAGTGAGGTTTTAAACTTATCGAGATTGGCACGCATCTGCCCCCGCTCACTCATAGACGTAAGACCAGGCACGGCATAAGCCATGATTATGGCGAGAATCGCAACCACAACCAGCAACTCGATTAGGGTAAATCCATTTTTAGGGAACTTTTTCATATCTTAGGTATACCAGAATGGACCGTTCAAATAATCTTAAGGAGGATCGGCGGTGAAATGTGGCGATAAAGTGCTACGTCACCGATCAACGGTCAATAATAGGCTGATGTTGGCTGCCATTGCAAAGCAGCCAGAAAGGAGGAAATCGCTAGAATTCAGTGACTTAGCGAAGGGGGCATCTAGCGCAGCTCTTTAGGTAAGGAAAAGCTAACATTCTCCTCCTGACCATTCATCTCAGCGGGCGCACTGGCACCTAAAGTCTGCAGACGCTTGATCACATCCTGCACGAGTACTTCAGGAGCAGAGGCCCCTGCACTAATGCCGATAGAGGATATAGACGACAACCAACTAGCATCTATGTCCTCAGCGGTATCGATAAGGAAGGCTTTTGCGCCACAACGCTCGGCCAGCTCTCGCAAGCGGTTGGAGTTGGAACTATTCGGCGATCCCACAACCAGAACCAACTCATTTTCCAGCGCTAGCTGCTTGATGGCGTCCTGTCGGTTCTGGGTGGCATAGCAAATGTCATTCTTGCGAGGGCCACGAATCTCAGGGAAACGTTGACGCAGAGCGTCGATCACCTTCGCCGTATCATCCATAGACAGCGTGGTCTGAGTCACATAGGCGAGCTGAGACGGATCCCGCACCTCCAGCCTGGCTACATCACCCTCGTCTTCGACCAGGTAAATCTGGCCACCAAAGCTGTCATCGAACTGCCCCATGGTACCTTCAACCTCAGGGTGTCCGTTGTGGCCGATCAGCACACATTCACTGCCTTCGCGACTGTATTTGAGCACTTCAATATGAACCTTGGTCACCAATGGGCAGGTCGCATCAAAGACTTTCAAGCCCCGCTGCTTAGCTTCTTGCTGTACCGCCTTGGAAACCCCATGAGCACTGAAGATGACAATGACATCGTCAGGCACCTCATGAAGCTCATCAACAAACACCGCACCACGATCACGCAGACTATCGACCACAAATTTATTATGGACGACCTCATGGCGCACGTAGATCGGCGCACCGTGAATATCCAGAGCACGATTAACAATATCGATCGCCCGATCAACGCCGGCACAAAAGCCTCTGGGATTGGCAAGATTAATATGGATCATCAGTGCTTTTGCACTCCATCACACACCGCTACAGCGATGATTTTGACCTCAAAGACCAAGTCTCGTCCAGCCAATGGGTGATTGAAGTCCACTTTCACAGTATTGTCGCCCACTTCGGCAATGACACCGGGAAGCTCGGCTTGCTGAGCATCGGCAAAAGACACCATCAAACCTTCTTCCAGCTCCATTCCTTCATCGAAAGCGTCACGAGGAATGTCCTGGATATTGTTCGGGTTGCGCTGACCGAAACCCTGCTCGGGAGAAATGGGGAATTCCTGCTCATCGCCTGCACACAGGCCCATCAAAACCTGTTCGAAGCCTGGCAATAAATTACCATCGCCCACACTGAAGGTCGCCGGAGCGCCATCAAAAGTGGAATCCACCAAGGAGCCATCAGCCATCTTGATAGCAAAATGCAAAGTAACTTGGGTACCCGGGCCAATGGCCAGCTCTGTCATATCAGTCATAGAAGCTTAATCACGTTTTCGGTAACAAAAGTTTTGCGCAAAGTACGAACGCCCTAGGCGTCAGGCTCATCATCTTTGTTGCGCCATAAATCGATGAGCAACATAACAGCACCAACACAAATAGCGCTATCAGCAATATTAAACGAAGGCCAGCGATGCTGTTGGTAATGCAGAGAAATGAAATCCACCACATAACCCAAAGTTAGACGATCATAAAGATTGCCCAAAGCTCCGCCCAAAATCAGCGCCAGTGCAACAGGTTCCCAGCGCTGCTTAGGGGGGATGCGAGCAAGCCACACAACCAGCATGCAGCTCACCACGAACGCAATGCCGGAAAAAAACCAGCGCTGCCACCCGCCCTCATCGCTTAAAAAGCTGAACGCTGCACCGTAGTTATAGAGTAAAAGCCAATCGAAAAACGGCGTCACTTCAACGGGCTGGGCATATTCAAAGCTGGCCAACGCCCAGGCTTTGGTCGCCAGGTCCGACGCGATAATCACAGCCGCAAGGGCGTACCATAATAACGCTTTACGCCAATACCACGGGCCCGCCAACAAACCTCTGGAATCAGGCGAACTCACGCACTTCACCTTCGCCCGTTACGTTTTCAACACAGCGACCACAAATGGTTTCGTGCTCAGCAATCCGACCAACGTCTTCACGGAAATGCCAGCAACGCTCACACTTTTTATATTCTGATTTCTTCACCAGAATTTTCAGCCCGGCCAGCTCGGTTTCCACAGCATCGGCAGGCGCCTCAGACAAAGGCTTAACTTCAGCGGCCGAGGTAATTAAAACAAAGCGTAATTCATTGGCAAGGCGAAGCAGGGATGCCGCCAATTCTTCATCACAATACAAGATCACTTCAGCCTGCAATGAGCCGCCCACAACACCCTCACCGCGCTTGGCTTCCAGAGTTTTGTTCACCTCGGTTTTCACGTCGGCAACTTGCTGCCAGAAAACGTTGTCCATATCAGAATTGGCAACGCCCACAGGTAACTCATACCACTGCTGTACAAACACAGAACCCTGGCGCTCTCCGGGAATATGCTGCCACAACTCATCAGCGGTAAAGCTGGTGATAGGTGCCAACCAACGCACCATCGCCTCGATGATATGGTACAGAGCCGTTTGGGCAGAACGACGAGCCAGACTGTCTTCCTTACAGGTGTACTGACGATCTTTAATAATATCCAGATAGAAACCACCCAAATCCACCACACAGAAGTTGTGCAATTTCTGGTAAATCAAATGCAGGCTGTAAGCGTCATACGCCGCCACAATTTCTTTTTGCAGCTCAGCCGTGCGTTCCAGCGCCCAGCGATCCAGAGACAACATTTCATCCATCGCCACCTGATGCTGAGCAGGATCAAAACCGCTCAAGTTCGATAACAGGAAACGTGCGGTATTACGAATACGGCGATAGGAGTCCGCCGTACGCTTGAAGATTTCTTTTGACACCGTCATGTCGCCACTGAAATCCGTCGCAGCAACCCACAAACGCAATACATCTGCGCCCAGCTCGCCAATAATTTCTTTTGGCGGAATCACATTGCCCAGTGATTTGGACATTTTGTGGCCGTTGGTATCAACGGTAAAGCCATGAGTCAGCACCTGCTTATAAGGGGCTTCGCCATTGATTGCCATGGCGGTTTTCAGCGAAGACTGGAACCAGCCGCGATGCTGATCTGAACCCTCCAAATACAAATCCGCCGGGTAACGCAGATAATCACGACGTTTCAATACCGCGTGGTGAGTCACGCCGGAATCAAACCAGACATCCAGTGTATCGGTTACTTTTTTATAGCGTTCAGCCTCTTCACCCAACAGCTCAGCAACATCCAACTCAAACCAGGCTTCCATACCCTCCTGCTCAACCCGCTTGGCCACCTCTTCAATCAAACGCGGCGTATCCGGGTGCAGTTCCTGGCTGTCTTTATCAACAAACAAGGCAATCGGCACACCCCAGGTACGCTGACGGGAAATACACCAGTCCGGGCTGGAATCCAGCATGCTGTCGATGCGTGCGCGCCCCCAACCTGGGATCCACTCCACATCATCAACGGCTTTTTTCACATCATCGCGTAAGCCTTTCTGGCTCATACTGATAAACCACTGCGGGGTAGCCCGGAAGATCAGCGGCGTTTTAGTACGCCAGCAATGGGGATAGCTGTGTTCGATTTTTTCTTCACAAAGCAATACGTCTTTTTCTTTCAAAAGCTCGACCACAACAGGGTCAACTTTGTACACATGCTGGCCGGCAAAAACTTCAACACTGTCGCGATACAAACCACCATCATCAAGATAGTTCAGCGTGCCCAAACCATAGCGTTTGCCGACATTAAAATCGTCCACACCGTGATCCGGCGCTGTGTGCACACAACCAGTACCAGCATCGGTGGTTACATGATCACCTAAAATAACGGGAATATCGCGATCGTAGAATGGATGCGCCAGCACCAGATTTTCCAGTGCCTGGCCTTTACAGCGAGCAATAATTTCAAAATTTTCAACACCCGCACGAGCCATCACCGATTCATGCAAGGCCTCCGCCAAAATCAGGACTTGCTCATCGGCTTGTACCGCAACGTAATCCAGATCCGCATGCATCGAAACCGCCTGACTGGAAGGCAGCGTCCATGGGGTTGTTGTCCAGATCACTACAGAAACATTGTTTGCGCCCGCCAGCTCCGGCATTGCTTCAGCCAGCTTTGCCGTATCTTTCACTGGATATTTAACATCAATGGAAAAGGAAGTCTTGTTTTGGTATTCCACTTCCGCCTCTGCCAAAGCAGAACCGCCCACCACACTCCAATACACTGGCTTAAAGCCGCGATGCAAATGACCGTTCTCGGCAATTTTGCCCAACGCACGAATAATATCCGCCTCGAACTGGTAGTTCATGGTCAGGTAAGGATTATCCCATTCACCAAAAACACCCAGGCGAATAAATTCTTTTTTCTGCCCTTCCACTTGACGCGCAGCATAGTCACGACACTTCTGTCGGAAGCTTTTGAAATCTAGCTTTACACCGGCCTTGCCGTTTTTCTTTTCAACCTGATTTTCAATCGGCAAGCCATGGCAGTCCCAACCCGGAACATAAGGCGCATCGAAGCCGCTCATGGTTTTGGATTTGATAATAATATCTTTCAGAATTTTATTAAGTGAATGCCCCAGGTGAATATCACCGTTGGCATACGGAGGGCCGTCGTGCAGAATAAATTGCTCAGCGCCTTTACGTGCATCGCGAATCTGCTGGTACAGATTATCATCCTGCCATTTTTTCAACATGCCCGGCTCACGTTGAGCCAGGTTTGCCTTCATGGCAAAGCCAGTTTTTGGCAAATTCAAGGTGGCTTTGTAATCACTCATTTGTCGTCACTTAATAATACGGGCGCATGGTTTGCGCATTTTTAACCGGCATCAAACCAGGCCTTGGCCTGATCTCTGTCGCGGTAGATTTGTTGCTTAAGCTCGTCGAGAGAAGCAAACTTCTGCTCGTCGCGCAGTTTATGTTTAAACTCCACGGCAATTTCCTGCTCGTAGATGTCAGCATCGAAGTCAAATAAATGCACTTCGAGAATTGGGGTGGCTTCGCCACCAATAGTTGGGCGAACTCCCACATTGGCCACGCCATTAAGCTGTCGGCCATCCATCAATGTAACCTCAACCGCAAATACGCCATTGAGCGGCGAGCGGTAACGGTGCAGCTGGACATTCGCAGTAGGCACATCCCATTGGCGAGCCAACTGCTGCCCCCGAATCACTTTACCTTCGATCCGGTAAGGACGCCCCAATAAGCGCTCCGCCAAACGAAAATCACTGATTTCCAATGCTGCGCGGATGCGCGTGCTGCTGATGCGCTCGCCATCCAGCATCAAGGTCTGTGTGTCCGTCACTTCAAAACCGTAACGTTTACCCGCTTCCAGCAGAAACTGGTAATCCCCACTGCGGTCACAACCGAAGCGGAAGTCATCGCCGACCACCAGATATTTGACCCCCAGACCATCGACCAGGATCTGTTTCACAAAGTCCTCAGCCGACAGCGAACTGAAACGTCGATTAAAGGTCACACAAAAGACGCGATCGATACCCGCTTCAAACAGGGCTTTGGCTTTGTCACGAACCCGCATCAGGCGAGCGGGCGCTTTCTCCCCGGAGAAATACTCATGGGGCTGGGGCTCGAAGGTCATCACTACCGAGGCCAGTCGCAGGCGCTGGGCCTGATCGCGCACTTGGCGAACAATCGCCTTATGTCCGAGATGGACCCCGTCAAATGAGCCAATCGTCACCACACTACCGCGATGACGAGGCTGCAAATTGGCGATACCACGAATAAACTCTTGCGCGCCCTGCTGCATGCTCTACCAGATTAGCTCGTTAAAAACACAAAAGGGCGAGTATACCGAAAAGCCCCGTACGGGCCTACCGGCGGAGCAAGAATTGCTGGAAATAATCGCCTTATTGAAGACGATGGGGAGGCAGTTCTACCGACAGATTGCGTGAACCCTGCATGATCACCCAACCTTGATAGCGATGATTGCCGGTAGAGGTAAACTCAAAGGCAAATTCCCGGCGAAAACCCATATTGCCATTGGCTCCACGCTGAAACTTGATGACCTTCAGCGCAATACTGTCATCCAACAGCTGGACACCTTCCATATTGCAGCGGCGCGCTGCCGCCTGGAAAGCCAACTCTTTCACTTTCACCGCCGTCAGCCAGTACCAGGCCAAGACGGCAACGAACAACAAAGGCCACCATTGGGACAAGGTATACAACATCAGACTTTGACCTCCTGACAACGCCTCAGGCTTGCACGCAACACATCCACCCCCAAGCGCTCCGCATGGCGACGGTTACGCTCGGGAATCTTTTCCGGAGAGCTCACAGAGTCCAGCGCTTCACTCAAGCTGCGCTCACGCAACAGATGAAAGATGGGCCAGGGGCTGCGATTGGTGTAGTTTTCAGCGGCTTCCTCATCGACACCCTCGAAACAGTAATCGGGATGAAAACTGGCCAACTGAAACTCCCCAATAAAACCTTGAGCGTCTAACAGCGCCTGAAACAGGTCCAGCCGCTCAAGATAATCGTCGAAAACCTCTAACCCTTCGGGCGCAATCAGCAGAGCCGTTTCAATACCCGACTCGGCCTGCAACTGATAACAGCTTTCCATAAAATCCTGCAGCTGCTCTTCAGTGTCCGCTGCCAAAATCTGGTAGTGCACACGATCCAGAGATGGCGCGGCAAAGGGACAGAAATTTTCCCCCACGACCACATCATTCACCCAGGCCTGCACTTGGGCAACAACATCCTGCGGACTAACCGAAGCACTCAAGAGCAAAAACCTTAGCTGTACTCGTAAAAACCACGGCCGGATTTTTTACCCAGCCAACCGGCCGCCACGTATTTACGCAGCAACGGCGCTGGGCGGTATTTATCTTCGCCCAACTCTTTATGGAGCACTTCCATAATGGCCAAACAGGTATCCAAGCCAACAAAGTCCGCCAGGGTTAACGGCCCCATGGGATGATTCAAGCCCAGACGTGCACCGCGATCAATATCGTCGCGGCTGGCCACACCTTCTTCCAACGCAAAAATCGCTTCATTCAGGAAGGGCACCAGCAAGCGGTTAACAGCAAAACCGGCTTTATCTTCGCAACTCACTACTTCTTTGCCCATTTGCTCTGCCAAGGTCTTAACGGCGAGATAGGTCTCTTCGCTGGTGGCCAAGCCCTTAATCACCTCAACCAGTTTCATTACCGGTACTGGGTTGAAGAAATGCAAACCGATGAACTTCTCAGGACGGGAGATTGCACCGGCCATCAGAGTAATGCTAATGGAGCTGGTGTTCGACGCCAGAATGGCGGAAGGCTTACAGATTTTATCCAGCTCAGAGAAGAGCTTTAACTTCAGGTCCAGATTTTCGCTGGCCGCTTCAATCACCAGATCACAGTCAGCCAAATCCGCCAGACCATTAACTGGCTCAATTCCAGACAACACCGCTTGAGCTTCAGCCTCGACCAGCTTGCCCTTTGCAACCTGACCCATCACACGCTTTTCGATGGCAGCTTTGCCCGCTTCAGCAGTCGCCAGATCGATATCCGCCAGTTTTACATCCAAACCTGTGGCGGCGGCTACCTGGGCAATACCACCACCCATTTGACCGGAGCCCAATACTCCCACAACTTTAATCTGTGTCATCGTCACTCCAAACGCTTTGCTATTTGCTATTAAAAAACCGCGCTAGGATAGAGCCCCGGGGAGCGTTTGGAAAGGGAAACTTGCGTTGAATTAAGCCTTGAAGGGCTAGTCATCACCGCCGAAAAGGCTGTTTAATGCATCCTTTTCATCGTTGGAAACTTCCGCTTCAGCCTCGACCTTGTGGATGCCGTAACAAACTTTATTGCGGCCTTCGTTTTTGGCTTTGTACAAATAGTCGTCAGCTTCCTGTACCAGCTCCTTAGGCGAAACCTTGCTGTGACGCGTATAAATACCAATACCCAAACTGGCCGTCATATTGATTTGAAGGGTGTCGCCCTGCTGATTGCATACCGTGACATCCATTGCTTCGATATTTTTGCGCAGGCGCTCGGCCACCTGTACCGCGACCAGAGCCTCAGTTGCCGGCAGAATAATCGCGAATTCCTCACCGCCGTATCGGCAGACCACATCAAGCTTGCGGAAGCTCGACAGCATGCAATTAGCCAAGGCCTGCAAAGCCATATTGCCCGCCTCATGGCCATAGTTATCGTTGATACTTTTAAAGAAATCAATATCCAGCATGATCAGGGAGGTAGACGCACCGCTACGGCGGGTACGCTCCATTTCCTGCTCCAGAGCGCGACTGAAATGACGATAGTTGGCAATGCCAGTAAGTGGGTCAGTCAACAACTGCTCTTCCAGCTTGCGTACTTCCTCTGGCCACGGGCAAGCCTCCCCGGCCGGGCATTCTACATTTTCGTAACTTGAAAACTGATAATCGCTACTGGAAGTTTCTTTATCCATAATATGTAAGATAGTACATCTATCGGTTTAGCACGCTAATATTTCTTTTGTTTCAAATGCTTGGGGCGCAGACCGGCTGCCGCCAGCACCACAACATAGCTGGCTAATCCTGCAAGTACCAACGCCAGCATAGTGTAGGTGCGCTGCCACCAGCCCCATTGATACCAATCTTGCCACTGGGCACTCAAGTACAACAGCACCGCCGCCATCACCAGATTGGCCAACAGCATACGCAGACCAAACGCCCACCAGCCTGCCTCGGCACGAAACACCCCATCACGCCGCAAACCGGAGAAAAGCAGCCCTGCATTGATAAAGGCCGAGCAAGACGTCGCCAGAGCCAACCCCACATGGCCCAAATTCATATAGGTATAGAGCGGCCAGACAAAGGCAATATTGAGCGCCATATTCGCTACCATGGCGATAATGCCGTATTTCACTGGCGTTTTTGTATCCTGGCGTGAAAAATACCCCGGCGCCAGAATCTTGATCAGCATAAAGGCGACCAACCCCAGTGCGTAGGCCCGCAGGCTCCAGGAGGCCATTACAATGTCATCAGCGGAGTACTTTCCGTACTGAAACAAGGTGGTCAAAATAGGTTCAGCCAACAATATCAACGCCAGCGCCGCCGGCACCGCTATCAGCAACACCAGACGCAATGCCCAATCCATGGTGGCACTGAACTGCTGGGGCTTATCCGCCGAATGCTGGCGCGAAAGGCTCGGCAGAATGACCGTCGCCACGGCGATGCCGAAGACCCCCAAAGGCAGCTCCGCCAGACGATCCGAGAAGTACAGCCAGGTGACACTGCCCAAGGGCAAAAGCGAAGCCAATACCGTATCCAGCAGCAGATTAATCTGGCTCACTGAGACACCAAAAATAGCTGGCGCCATAAGCTTGAGAATGCGCCGAACCCCGGGATCTTTCCAATTAGGTGCCGGGTATGGCAGCAAGCGCAGCTGGTACAGGAATGGTAATTGAAACAGCAACTGCACAATGCCAGCCGCCATCACACCCCAGGCCAAAGCCATTACCGGCTTTTCAAAATACGGGCTCAGCCACACAGCGGCCGAAATCAGGCAGATATTCAAAAGTACCGGTGTGAAAGCCGGCACCGCGAAGCGGTCATAGCTGTTCAGAATAGCGCCAGCAAAACCCGTCAGGGAAATCAGCAAGAGGTAAGGGAAAGTGATGCGGATCATATCGCTGGCCAGCTCGTAGCGCTCGCCACCTTCCATATAAAAGCCCGGCGCAAACAGCATGGTAACCAATGGCGCACCCGCCACCACCAGAACTGTCAGCAGCACCAGTGTCGACCCCAGACAACCCGCCACCGCGTTTAATAACTGACGGACAGCAGCATGGGAGCCTTTCTCCCGATACTCCGACAGCACAGGCACAAAAGCCTGGGCAAAGGCCCCTTCGGCGAAAAGCCGACGCATGAAATTGGGAATCTTGAAGGCAACAATAAAGGCATCGGCATTGGCATCCGCGCCCAGAAAACGCGCCAGGACCACATCCCGGATCAAGCCCAGAATACGAGACAAAAAGGTGAAGGCACTCACCACCAAACTGGACTTCAATAAACCAGCGCTCGCCTTGGGCTGCTGCTCCGCCTCACTCAATTGATGCTACTCCCCCAGAGCGGACTCCCCGACAACAATCAGAACGATTGAACGAGCCCCGCCCAAAACCGATATTGTCGCACACATCCCACCAGGGAAGACAGGCAAGCCAAGGGTGATAAACTATTTTTATCACCCTTGGCAAAGAGCATCCATTGGACATTCCCCGGGCAACTCGTAACACTTCCCGCCCTAACCTCAAATTGAAGGAATCCGGCCATGAGCAACACCCCCAACAGCCCTAAGAACGTCAGCCCGCAGGCGCTGCGCCAGGCTATCCGACAAGGGGATCACAAGGGCAACACCTCTGGCTTTTGCCCGGGTTTTGTCCAGTGCAATGTCGCCATCCTGCCCGCCGACTGGGCCAATGAATTTCTGCAGTTCTGCCAACTTAACCCCAAGCCTTGTCCACTGGTGGCCATGAGCAGCCAGCCCGGCCAAATCGATATGCCGGAAATCGCCCAAGGGTTTGATATCCGCACAGACGTGCCCAGCTACCGTATTTTTCGTGATGGCCAATTTAAGGAGGAGGTGCACGACATACAGGAATACTGGCGTGATGATCTGGTTACCTTCCTGCTGGGCTGCTCCTTTTCATTCGAAGAAGCCTTGCTGGCCGATGGCCTCGATGTCCGCAATATCAGCCAAGGTAAAAACGTGCCCATGTACCGCAGCAATATTGCCTGTAAGCCCGCCGGGCGCTTCAGTGGAGACATGGTCGTCAGCATGCGCCCCTTCAAAGCCGCCGATGCCATTCGCGCCATTCAGATTTGCAGCCGTTTCCCAAGCGTACACGGCGCCCCGGTGCACTTTGGAGACCCGAGTCTGATCGGTATCAATGATGTTCACCAGCCGGATTATGGCGATGCGGTCGATATTGCCGACGATGAAGTCCCTGTATTCTGGGCCTGCGGAGTGACTCCCCAGGTCGCCCTGGAACAAGCCAAGCCCCCGTTTTGCATTACTCACAGCCCGGGCTGCATGGTGGTGAGCGACCTGCCAAACAGCCGCCTGGCAATCATGTAAAACCACATTCAAAAGGGAGAACAACGATGAGCCTGTTATTGAATTGCGACCTCGGCGAAAGCTTCGGCAACTGGACCATGGGTATGGATGCTGCCGTCATGCCTCACATCGATCAAGCCAATATCGCCTGTGGTTTTCACGCGGGTGACCCCCTGATCATGCAACACACCCTGGCCCTGGCCAAAACCCATGGCGTGGCAGTGGGCGCTCATCCGGCCTACCCCGACTTGGTAGGCTTCGGACGCCGCAGCATGAATATCAGCAAGGCTGAACTGAAAGCCATGATCAGCTACCAACTCAGCGCACTCGAAGGTATGGCCGCCAGCCAGGGTTTGACCGTGGAATATCTCAAACCCCACGGCGCTATGTACAACGACATGATGGCCAAGACCGAGAATCGCCTCGCTATTATGGAAGCCATTGCTGAACATCATCGTCCGGTAAAACTCATGTTACAAGCCACGCCACAATGGCAGAGCCATCAGGATGAAGCCCAAAAGATTGGCATTGAATGCCTGTTCGAAGCCTTTGCCGATCGCTGTTATGACGACGACGGAAAGCTGCTCGCGCGCAGTAAGCCCGGTGCCGTCCATGACAAAGAAACAATGTTGGCCCAGGTTATTCAGCTGGCCAAAAAAGGCACCATCACAACCGTCAGCGGGCATACTCTGGAACTGCAAGCCGATACCCTATGCGTGCATGGCGACAATGCCGAAGGCGTTGCCGCTATCGCATCGATACGCGAGGCAATCTCCTGATGAGCAACAGCTTTACCCCACGCATTGAGATCGCAGGCGCCGATGCATTGATCGTGTATCTGGGAGCGGAGACTCGGGCAGAAATATCCGCCGAGGTGCAAAAGCTGGCACAGGGCCTGCAAAACCATATTGGCCAGGAACTGGTCGATCTGGTGCCCTCTTACGCCTCGCTATTGATTATTTTTAATCCCTTGCAATGCGATCATCTCTGGCTGCGTCAACAAATCCGCCAATGCCTGAGTGGCGAGCAAAGCCATCATCAGGGCGAGAGCCGTTTGGTAGAACTGCCCAGCTATTACAGTCGTGAATCCGGACCGGATCTCAGTCTACTGGCGCAAAATGCCGGCCTCAGCGAAGAGGAGGTCGTCGCACTGCACAGCGGTGAAGAATATCGGGTCTATGCCATCGGCTTTGCACCAGGTTTTGCCTATCTCGGCCAGGTAGACCAGAAAATTGCAGCACCTCGCCTGGCGACACCGCGTAAAAAAGTGCCCAAAGGTGCGGTAGCTATTGCCGACCGACAAACCGCAGTATACCCAGCGGTGTCTCCCGGCGGCTGGAACCTGATTGGCCTTTGCCCCAGCCCGATGTTCGACCCGCAACAGGAACCCCATATGCCGGTTGCGGTAGGAGATCGCATCCGCTTTCGCCCCATCAGTCGCGAAGAATTTTTGGATCTCGGCGGCGAGCTGCCAGAGTTTGAGGTGTAAAGATCATGCAAGGATTTACTGTAGTCGCACCGGGCATTTTAAGCTTGTTGCAAGATGCCGGCCGCTTCGGCCAGCAACAAATTGGCCTGACCAATGGCGGACCTTTGGACCCGTTTGCGTTTACCCTGGCCAACCGACTGTGTCATAACCCGGACGACCATTGCGCCGTCGAAATCAGCATTGGCGGGCTCACTCTGGAGTCTTCTGTCGATACCTATATCGCCTTAACCGGCGCCAAACTGGGCCTGAAAATCAACGGGCAAAAGCAGCCCCAATGGCAAACGGTGGCCATCAAGGCTGGCGACAAAATCAGCATTGGTTTTGCCACGGAAGCCAATAGTGGTTGCCGGGCGTACCTCGCCGTTGCCGGTGGCTTCGATATTGCTGAGCAATTCGGCAGCTGCTCCACCGTGAGCCGAGAAAGCATTGGCGGACTCAATGGCGGCCCACTGCAAAAAGCCGATACGCTGCCCTGCTCAGCCAGTGGCGATCTCGACCTGCTGTCTCTCCCTGAAGAACAGCAACCGGACTACCCCTCGCAGGTCAGCTTGCGAGTGATCCTGGGCTACCAGCGGGATCACTTCAGCAAGGTAAAACAAGCCATTTTCTTCAGCAGCGAATACACCGTCAGCGACCTCTGTGATCGCATGGGTTATCGCCTGGAAGGCCCCAGGGTCAACGCCGACATAGACGGCATTTTGTCCGAGGGCATTTGCCTTGGGGCGATTCAGGTACCGGCGGACGGCCAACCTATCATACTGATGAACGACCGCCAGACCATTGGAGGTTACCCCAAAATTGGGGCCGTATTTGCACCGGATCTCGCCAAACTGGCCCAGTTGGCAGCGGGCGGGCGCATCCACTTCAGTGAAATGGACATCAATGAGGCCCACCAGGAATTACTGCTGGCCCAGCGCCAGTTAAGCCAGCTGAATTTAGACAAGCTATAACCATCATGACACTAAAAAATATTACCCTTAGCAACAGCGAACTGAGCCTCAGCCAAACCATCGAGAACCTTTTGGTGGAACGTAATTTACGCGGCATGGCTCAAGTACAACCCCATCTGGAGGCGGGCTATTGCATGCGCGCCGCCAAAGCCATGCAAGCCGCCGTTCGCGACGGTGCCGTGGTGTTTATCGGCACGGGATTCCCCGTGATTGATACTTTTGAAACCGATGGCCCTCCAGGCGCCATTTCACTATACCGAGCCATTGAAGCCTGTGGCGGCACCCCGTATATCTGCTGCGGCGCGCCCTTATCCGGCGCCATTGTGGAAGACTATCGAGTCATTGAACTGGCCGTAGGTGAAGATTGCGAACAGCAACAACACCAGGAAGCCGAAGCCATTCTTAAGCAGTATTCTCCGGGCCTGGTGATCTCCATTGAACGCCCCGGCAAGGCCGCCGACGGCGGTTATTACAATATGCGTGGCGAATCCATCAGTCCGCGCAGTGCCTGCTTCGACGAGATCATGCAACTTTGCCAATGCACCACTCTGGCCATTGGAGATGGCGGCAATGAAATCGGCATGGGAAAAGTCCACACCGCCCTGAGCGAACTGAATATTGTTCCTGCGGCGACCAGCTGCGATGAACTGATTGTTGCCGACGTATCCAACTGGGGCGGTCACGCCCTGGTGGCCCTGCTCGGTTATCTGCGCAATCAGGATTTGCTGGCCAGCTTTGACAACATCGGTGTACTGCGTTACCTCAGTGAGCGTGGCAGTGTCGATGGCGTTACGCGCGAAAACACTCTGACCGAAGACAGCCTGGATGCAGCGGAAGGCAGCAAGCTGCTCTATGCTTTAAGACAGCACTGTGGTTTCGTCGACTGATTTCTGAGTAAAACAGGCGAGTTCACAGTCGAATCACAGCTGTGTAAGATTGTGTCCTCACCTGTCATTTGAAGGAATCTATGAACAAGTTCGTTTTCGGTCTGTGCTGCCTGTGCCTAAGCATCAGCGCACACGCCAACAGCCCCGTCTGGAAAATCAGCAAAAATGGTCATCACTTCTATCTGGGTGGCACCATACATTTGCTGGCCAATTCTGATTACCCATTACCAAGCGCATTTGATAAAGCCTACGCGGAAGCCAGCACTCTGGTGTTTGAGACCGACATTGAAAAAATGAAGGCCACCTCCAATCAAACCGAACTGTTGCGCAAACTGCTTTACCCCAGCGGCGAGAACCTGCGACAAAAGCTCAAACCGGAAACCTACCAACGTCTGGATAATTTTTTCGCCACGCGCGGTGTTCCGACCTCTGAAATTACGCGTTTCCGTATTGGCATGACCGTCATGACGCTGACCCTGATCGAGCTGCGCCGCAATGGTCTGGCAGAAGAAGGGGTCGATATGTTTTTTATGAAAAAAGCCAGGAATGATAAGAAAACTCTCGACTCCCTTGAGGAACTGAATGCCCATATGGATTTCATCGCAAATATGGGTAAAGGCCAGGAAGACGAAATGATTCGCCAAACCCTGGACGACCTGGAACAAATGCCCGCCATGATTCGCGACATGAAAGCCGCCTGGCGATCCGGCAATAACAAACAATTGTCCGACATCGCCATTCGCGAATGGAAAGCGGAGTTCCCCAATGTCTTCAAACGACTGCTCACCGACCGCAACAATGACTGGATGCAGGAACTGGCCCAATACAATAACGATGCCGATGTGGAATTCGTCTTAGTTGGCGCGTTACATCTGGTTGGTGAAGACGGCCTGCTCGCGCAACTCAAGAAAAACGGTCACACGCTGGAACAACTTCCCTGAGGGCTTTTGAGTTAAGTGCTTTTGAGACACAGGCGGCCAATGCTTCTGACTGAACTGGCTGCCTAATACTTGATCCTGTTTTACGCCTTGGCTACATTGGAGCTTTCGAGGCCAGCAAAGGATCAAGCACGTGCGCACATCAACAATAATCAGCAGCAGTCTACTCCTCACTTTCTCCAGTCTCACATTCAGCACTCACAGTTTGGCCGCCAAACATTGTGTTGAAGCCGATCTGGCCTTCAGCGGAAACATATACACCGCAAACGACAACTTCCCCAAAGCCAATCACCTGGCCATCAAAGGCAATAAAATTGCCGCCGTCAGTCTCGAACCCATTACTTTATGTGACGGCGCCCGCCACTTTCGCTTAAAAAAAGGGGCCATACTGCCGGGCTTCACCGATGCCCATGTACACCTTAAAGGCATTGGCTACCGCGAGAAGAATCTCAATCTGCAAGGCATCAATAGCCTTGCGGAAACCTTGCAAGCCGTCGCGGATTACGCGAAAGCGAACCCCGATGCCAGTTGGGTTGTTGGCCGGGGCTGGATTGAAAAAGTCTGGCCGGAAAAGCGATTTCCCAATTTGGCGGACATCGATGCCATTGTCGGTGATCGCCCGGCTTATCTGACACGCGCTGATGGACACTCCGCACTGGCCAACAGTGCCGCACTGAAACTGGCCGGCATCGACAAACATACCCAAGCCCCCGAAGGCGGTGCGATAGAAAAAGACAGCAAAGGCGAGCTGACCGGCTTGCTTGTCGACAACGCCATGGCGCTGGTAGAAAAACTGATTCCAGAAAACACGCGCGCCGATGATAAGGACGCCCTTGCCCGAGGACTTAAGCGCAACGCACAGCTCGGTTGGACGCAAACCCAAAACGCCGGTGGCAGCTGGCAGGATCTACAACTTCTGCAAGAACTGCAAAACGAAGGACAGCTGGCCCATCGCGTGTATTACGCGCTCAGCCAGGGAGACGATGCAGACAAATTGCTTAACAAAGGTGCACAGTTTGATGGTGGCAGCTGGATCAGCGCTCGTGGCATTAAATTGTATTCCGATGGTGCGCTGGGCTCTCGCGGTGCCGCGTTAATCGAACCCTACCACGATGCCAAGAGCAAAGGCTTGCTGTTGATCGACGAACCAACCATCATGCCGATTCTCGAAAAAGCACTGCGTAAAGGCATTCAGATTCAAACCCATGCAATTGGCGATCTGGCCAATCGGCTAGTCCTGGATTGGTATGAAAAAGCGTTCCGCAATGTTCCTCGCGATGAATGGGCCATTGCCAATCCCCGCTGGCGTATTGAACATTCGCAAAACATCACCCCGGAAGATCAGGATCGATTCAAGCAACTAGGTGTCATTCCATCGATGCAACCTTCCCACGCCATCGGTGATTTGCACTTCGCTCCCGATCGTCTGGGCGAAAAACGCTTACAAAATGCCTACCCATGGCAGAGCCTGCTGGATAAGGGGTTGATCATTGCCGGTGGCTCCGATGCTCCGGTTGAAATCGGTGATCCACGTATCGAATTTTATGCCGCCAGCATCCGTAAAGACACCAGTGGCTTCCAGGCCGAAGGTTGGCATCCAGAGCTGGCCGTTAGCCGCGATAACGCTCTCAAGATGTTCACCCTGTGGCCAGCCTACGCCGCCTTTGAAGAAAATCTAAGAGGCAGCATCGAAGTCGGGAAATTGGCCGACCTTACCATTTTCAATCGCGACATTATGACGGTCGCTGGCGATCAAATTCTTGAGGCTGATGTGTTATTTACCATTATTGACGGCAACATTGCGTACCAAAAACCGTAGACGTTTAAGACATATTCCCGATTAAACTTGCCCCTGGCACGTCCCGGCTCACGGATAGACTTTGTTGAGCACTGGCGACGTGCTTTTGTCATATAGCTTGCCTATAATCCCGCCAGTCATTTTTAGCAGGAGACCATTATGCGTCGCATCAGTATTTTCATCAGCGCCCTGGCTTTGAGTTTCAGCGCGCAATATGCCGCCGCCTGGGGTAAGCAAGGCCACCGTATCAGCAGCCAAATTGCCGAGCATTACCTGAGCGATGAAGCCAAAGCGATGGTGGAATCCGTTCTGGGTGTCGAAACCCTGGCCGAAGCGTCTACCTGGCCCGACTTTATGCGCTCCAATCCGGATACCTTTTGGCAGCGCCAGTCTATCTGGTTGCACTTTGTGACCATTCCTGAAGACGAACGCCAGCACAATAAACGTGGCGATGCCATCTCCGGGCTGAAAGATTTTACGGCAATGGTCAAAGACAAAAGCCTGCCACTGACCGAGCGCCAGAAGGCACTGCGCTTCCTGGTTCATATCATTACGGACCTGCATCAGCCTTTCCATGCGGGCAATGGCACTGACCGTGGTGGCAACGATGTTAAGCTGAAATTTTTCGGAGAAGACACCAATCTCCACAGCGTTTGGGATACCAAGCTGATTGACCATGAAAAGTTATCCTTTACCGAGTGGACGGCCTGGCTTCAACCCAAAATAACCGAACAAAATGCAAAAGACTGGTGTGTTACCGACCCAATGGTTTGGGCTAAGGAAAGTCGCGGCCTGATTGACGATCTGTACCCTGGCCGCAAGAGCCTAAAGTGGCAGTATATCTACAAGACTCGTCCAGTATTGAAAGAACGCCTGATGAAAGGCGGAGTAAGATTGGCTTGTTATTTAAATGAGATGGCAGCTAAGTAAAGACAGCGCCAAAGGTATTTTTCTTTGAACCGACAATGCGTCAGGAAGGATTTTCTCCATGAGACATAACCTTCCTGACTTTTTCATTTCTTTATTCCTTTATCACTTTACTACCTTGACTCAACATCCTTCGGCTGCGGCGCGTCTGTAACCTTAAACACAGCGGCAAAAGCCCATCCGTCCGATTCATTTCCAATTTCAATAACGGCCTCTTCACCCATCAACACCAGTAACTGGGGCTCCATCAAGAGCTCAGATCCCTTATTCAATTTCAGCAACTTTGTTGAAATTAAAACCGTATCGTCTTCTTTTTTTGTGAGAGTTAAATGCATCTGAAAGTCATTGTCGAAACTTAATTCGAACGCTTCATCATAGTGCAACCATATTTTCGAGTCGGAAACACTGGAGTCTGCCATTCCTTCCGATGACCAACTCATTTCCATTTTCAATTCAACTACCGCCCCCGCATCATCCGACGACAATGCAAGAACCTGAGAGCTGCCCAACAAACCGGTAACGGTTAACGACAGCATTGTCAGCAGTAACACAAGAAAACCCACATTCAACGCCGTTGCTTTTTTCTGCACAGATTCACTTTCCATTCTCTTCAACCTCCACATTAAGTTGCCCATTGCCGTAGAACAGGACATGTCAAAACCACCGGCCTGTAGTGCCATTCGACTTAACGTTTCGCGATAGGCCCCCGGGTTTTTAGCCGCCACCTGAGCATCACATCGAGCTTCAATAAAATTACGCTGTTTATTAATCAAAAGTCTCAACAAAGGATTCCAAAAAAACAGACTCTGTAACAACGAGAGAATGGCGACACGCCAATGATCTTTATGTTTTCGATGGACCAATTCATGTTGAATCATAAATTCGAGGGCTTGTTCATTCTCGGCGCGAGAAGGCAATAATATAACGGGCTTCCAAAAGCCAATCAGCATAGCTGACCTTAAGGTTTTCACTCGTAAAATCTCACCGCCATAACGTTGCTCAAGCGACAAATCATTCTTGGCATGGCTTAAAGCATCCCGGCAAAACTGCCGATGCTGATAGAGTTGAGCAAGGTAAAGAAGAAAACCCAGCCCCATCAGCAATACCAGTGAGGAGAATAAATACTCATCAGCACTAAGACTGTTAACCTGGATAGATTTGGCCGCAAGAAGCACTGTCGAAGCTTCAATCTGCTGCTGAGATACGAGCTGCATACTCGAAACCGAGAACAAGTCAGAAAAATATGGCCAGGGCAAGCACCACATCACAATGGCAGACAAACATAGTATTTGCTGTAATCCCAGATGAATCCTGTCACTGCGTAATAGCAGCAAGGACACGATGCTATACACACTGCACAACAAAAAGTAGCTAATCATCTTTCAATGCCTTTTTGCGTTGTTTCAGAATCTTCTCAAGATACTGAATGTCATCCAGACTCAATTCTTCCTCTTCGAGTAGATGCACAGCCAGGTTTTGGCTCTTCCCCAGAAATACCTTATTGATAAATTGTTTAATCATCGGCAAACGCACCTTGCCTCGCTCCACCGAAGCGGAATAATAGATAGTCCGCCCTTCCTGCCCAGCTCTGTTCAAGGCCCCTTTTTTCTCGAGACGATCAATAATGGTCTTAACGGCCGAATAACTGATATCCCTTTTCTGCTCAATCGCCTGATGCACCTGGGGGGCACTCAGTGTGCTCTGCTCCCAGAAGTGATGCATTACTTCCAGTTCAAAATCACTGAATTCCATAAACTATATTTCACACCTCGCTTATCAAGCACCAATTCTCTACACTTGTAGATATAATATCTACAAGTGTAGAGATTGCAAGGAATATCTCCCCAAAAAACATTCAGGCATTAGCGATTCTGTGAACGATATTCCCTCGGGGAACAATGATTCACACGGCGAAAGGCGCGATTGAAGGCACTGGCATCGGAATAACCCAGGGTCTGAGCGATAAGTGAAATTGAGGTAGAACTGTGACTCAAGCTTTTACAAGCAAGCTGCATAAGAATGGATTCTTTCACCTCGGTAAAGCTGGTACCCAAATTTTTCAAGCGTCGACTTAGCGTTCTTCGACTCATGCCCAACTCTTTGGCAACGCTGTTTACATCTAACTCCTGTCGGGGAACCGCAGCAGTGATTACGGTCTTAAGCGCCGACAGTAAAGAGTTATGAGAATAAGCTTCAAGCGCCTCAAGTGCACTCGCCTCCAGGATTTCCAGCAATCTGGGATCTGCGGACTCCACCCTCCGCTCCATTAAGGATTTTTCAAAGTATATCCCACTGACGCTCTGCTCGAATTGCACCTGACCACCACAGGGAAACCGGTCGGCGTCATCGTCGCTCAGCGCTTTATGTTGGAAAAAAACCTTCTTCGGCAGCCAATGCTCGTCATCCAATACGTTTTGAAAAATGGTGATCAGTTGAACAACGGTGCCTTCCGTATCCTGGTAACTGATTTCCGGAGGAATACCGGGATGGGAATACGTCAAAACAAAGCATTCTTTATCATCAAGCAATTGGATCTCCGCCGCCGGTGAAATAAGGGCAAGATACTTCTTCAATAGCTCAATCAACATCGCCAAATTACTGGCACTGCGGAGCATATAGTTCAAGACACCGAAATCCCGATCGTCCATCAAAGCGGCCAGTTCGATTGCCAGAAAACGCCGCTGATAGAACTCAGCGGATACGTTTAAAAACTCGAGATAGTCACTGTATTTCAGCTCAAGTGTGGAGAGTTCTGAAAAGCTCAAACCCAGCTTCTTCAAACAGGGCTCAGGGTCGAGACCTAACTGGAAGAAGGCATCGATAAACCGATCAACATTTGGTTTTTTCAGCGGCTTCGCATATTTATCCATGGACCACCGGGTATTTAACTCAACAAAGAGATTCTGTTTACCCTTATATACTTAAACAGCAGGAACAACAATAGCAACAACAGAGAGGCATAAACCGGAAAAAACCAAAGCTGCAAGAGCTCACGGGGCATCTTGGCATGAAACAAGGCAAAAAACAGATGACAACACAACACCACAAAGCCATAACTCAGTAGCTTTTTAACCCAGACAACATTGCTCAAACCAGCCTTTGCCAAACGATAAAAAATCAGCATCGATACCAGCATAATGGTGGGAATAACATAATGTCCTTTAAAAAAACTCCAAGGTACCAACAAGCAATGGACAGCCGCGAGTGAGAAACATATGTACTCTAGTGAATGACGAAAAAATAAAGTCATGATCTCTCCTAAAAACGATTCAATAAATTAAAACTGCTCTTGAGCATCAGACTTCGATAATAGTCCCGTGGGAACGACACATGCTGCCCCAGGCGCGTTAACCGTTGCCAATCTTCACTTTCATTACCCGTCATCTTTTGTGCAATTAAATATGCAGAGTAATGACTGGGCATAATGCCCAATCCGTTATAAGCCCCGCACAAAAAGATGGTGTCAGAGAGCACATTGGATACAACAGAGCGACTATTTAAGGTGTGAGCCGTGACACCATGCCATTCATGCTCAATGCCAAGTTGATTAATGTGTGGATAACGCTCCTGAAAAATCCGCTGAACCAAAGCACGTGCATAGTTAACATCCAACCATTCTGTCGAATCCTGGCTGGCATAGCCCAGCACAAGTCGCAAAAAGAAATGGCCACTGGCACTCAAACCAAACGTGATTGGCAAAGTGTTGGGTTCAAAACGCAGGTCCCAATCGTTCAAACCCAACTGGTCAATCTGCCTCACATTCAATTTAGCGGTTGAACAGGAATATTGATGCACGGGAAACATCTTTTCGCCAGCCACCCCCAGGCGAGGTGTATAAGCATTTGTGGCCAGCAACACTTGCTTTGCCAGAACAGCTGCCTTGTCGGTTGTCAGCGTATTGCTGTGGCCAGACTCGATAGCTAGCACCGGAGAACGTTCATAGATTTCAACGCCTAATGCTAAGGCAACTCGACGGTATTCGGACAGCAAGCCAGCAGGCTGGATTTTATAAAAGCCGGGGCTGGCTTTTGCACCGATGTAAAAATCACTGGCGATACTGTGTTTGAGTGCCTGATGATCAAGCCAGCGTTCGCCCTGTGATAAAGACTGCCGGGCGTCTCGCGCAGAAGACTCGCTCGAATAGAGATACAAAGTCTTCGCTGCTTGAAAATCACAATCGATGGATTCTTCTTCCAAGAATGCCATAAAACGTTGCAAGCCTCGTTCAGCCAAACCGCGATCGTCCATACCGGTGAACTTCGCATACACCGCACCCGAGTTTCGCGAGCTGGCTCCGGCACCCAGATGATGAGATTCCAACACAAGTACACGCCAATCCGGGCGATATTTTTTCAGGTAAATACTGGCCGCAAGCCCCGTGTATCCCCCACCAACAATGCAAACATCAGCGCTGGTATCGTTTTCCAATGTCGGCAAAGTGTTGGACTGAGCAGACAGTTCAAACCACAGGCTATCTCCCCCGCTGCGCTGTCGGGGTAATTCTACGCCCTTGTCTTCTTGCACATAGGAAGCAATGCCTGGCATCAACAATATGCTTGCGCCTCCCCCCAGCAGAAATCCCCTCCGAGAAATATTCATAATCCCTCCAACTCTTAACTTCTACTACCGAAAAAGCAGAGTGTATGAATCTGGAGGAATATTTAATTGGCATCTGGGGCCCACTGAAAGACATTTGGGGCCAATACTGCTCTGAAAAGCAGACACAAAAAAGCCGCGAACTATCGCGGCTTTTCAGCAGTCAGCGGTTATTGGCTTAGGACGCCAAACTCACTTCAGCAAAGCGCTGCTGCTGATAATCGGCGTCGCCAAAGGCGGCATTAATGGTCAGTAATCGACGTACGTAATGACCCACATCCAGCTCATCGGTCATTCCCATGCCGCCATGCAGTTGAATGGCTTCACCGCCAATCAGCTTTCCGGCTTTACCCACCATCACTTTGAGAGCCAGCACATTCTTTTCAATATCGTTGTTGTCTTCACCCTGTTCAATTGAACAAACCGTACGATACAACAGAGACTTGCATTGCTCGTAGGCCATAAAAGTATCCACCATGCGATGCTGCAAGGCCTGGAAAGAACCAATAGCGACACCAAACTGTTTACGCGTTTTACAGTATTCCAAAGTAGTGGCATTCAGCTTTTCCATAATGCCCAGAGCTTCAGCGGACAGCGCGACGATCACTTGTTGGCGCATTTGTTTTAACAAACCCAAACCCTCACCAGCACCACACAGAGCCGTTGCCGCAACATTATCCAATTTAAGATTGGCAACAAGCTGAGCGTCCATAGTACGCAGAGCCGTTTTGCTTATACCCTCGACCTTGGCATCGACCAAAAACAGAGCAATGCCCTGCTCATCATTCTGCTCACCGGAAACACGTGCACTGACGATAATTTTATCGGCAGACATTGCGTTCAGCACCAAAGACTTTTCACCATTCAGGCGATAGCCCTCACCGTCAGCTTCGGCGCGACAAAGTACGTCTTGCAATTCAAAACGTGATTGCGCCTCAGCGTACGCTACCGCTCCCTGAATAGAACCGTCAATAACACCACCAATTAAGGCATCACGCTCATCATTTTGAGCGCTTGCCTGCAGCAGGCCACCAAACATCAGAACCGAAGCGGCAAAAGGCTCAGCCACCAGACCTTTGCCCAGCTCTTCCATGACCACCATGGTATCAGTAGCGCCACCACCGAAACCGCCCAACGCTTCAGCAAAGGGAATCGACAACCAACCCAGCTCGGCAAACTTCTGCCAGTTTTCCTGGCTATAGCCAGATTCGTTGGCAACCACTTTGTTGCGCGCTTCAAAATCGTACTCGTCCTGAACAAAACGAGCGACACTGTCTTTGAGCATTTGCTGCTCTTCAGAGAAATCAAAATTCATAGTCTTTAATCCTGTTTTGTCGCTGTCTTACAGACCCAATACAAATTTAGCAGTAATATTTTTCTGCACTTCATCCGAACCACCGTAAATAGTGGCAGCGCGGCTGAACATAAAGCCACGACGTGCGGCATCGCCATAACCATGTCCAAGCTCTTCGGCCGTAATGCCATCCTGCACTACAGCGCCAAAGTGCCCCGCCAGATCGAGTTTCAATTCCTGAATGGATTGCTGAATCTCGGTGCCTTTTAATTTCAGCAATGAAGATTCCACACCCGGGCCATTACCTTTGGACATCGAAGCCAAAACACGTAACTCGGTGTACTCCAAGGCCATCAATTCAATTTCAATATCGCTGATACGTTGACGGAAAGCAGGATCATCAATCATTGCGCGACCACCATTAACTTCGGCAGCGGCTAATTTCTTCAACTCGGACAAATGGCGTTTGGAGTCAGCAACTCCGGCAATGGCGGTCCGCTCATGGGCCAACAGACTCTTGGCGTAAGTCCAGCCTTTGTTTTCTTCACCAATCAAGTTTTCAACCGGAACACGCACTTCATCAAAAATCACTTCATTCAAGTGATGTTCGCTATCGATGGTCACGATAGGGCGTACCGTAATACCCGGGCTGTTCATATCAATCAGAATAAAGCTGATGCCCTGTTGCGGTTTGCAATCGCTGTCAGTACGCACCAAGCAGAACATCCAATCAGCGTGCTGGGCGTAGGTCGTCCAGATTTTGGCGCCGTTGATAACGTAATGATCACCGTCGCGCTCAGCCTTACACTTCAATGAAGCAAGATCGGAACCGGCGCCAGGCTCGGAATAGCCCTGACACCACCAATCATCAGCATTTAAAATACGTGGCAAAAATCGCTGTTTTTGCTCGTCGTTGCCAAAGCTGTAAATAACCGGCCCCACCATTTTGAGACCGAAAGGCGAAACATCCGGCGCGCCCACAGCAGCACGCTCGGACTCATAAATATAACTTTGAGTTGGCGTCCATCCGGCACCGCCATACTCTACTGGCCACAAAGGTGCCGCCCAGCCTTTTTCATTGAGCTTGCGCTCCCAGCCAACCTGTACTTCTTTATAGCTACCTGGCTGTTTGGCTTTTTCGGCCAATTCGCCGCTCCAGGCTTCTTTTAGAAAGGCACGTACTTCGTCGCGAAAAGCCAATTCCGCTTCGCTAAAGTTAATATCCACCTTGCAGTCCTCTTCGTTTTGGTTTGACGAACGTAATCACGCCTAAGTGTAGAGGGAAAAAACTCAAACATCTTTATGTTAAAGTGACAGCTTTCTTAGCAAAAAGTGACAGCTGGGCGATCTCGCAAGTCGATTGATTCATTATGCAAATTAAGAACCTGATTAGCTTTGTCAAAGTCGCCCAACTGGGCAGTTTTCATGCGGCCGCAAAACATCTGCACAGTTCTCAGCCGGCGATTTCAGCGCGGATCAATTCCCTGGAAAACGAGTTGGGAGTGCAGCTTTTTGAACGGGATGCCAGCGGCACCCGACTGACCACCCGAGGCCAGCAATTGCTGCCGCTTGCGCAACGCATGTGCTCTCTACAAGAGGACATCAAGAAGCAATTGCATGATGTTTTACCGGAACGAGGCGTTGCCCGCATCGGCGTATCAGATACGCTGGCCCATTTATGGCTGACGGAGTTGCTGACCCGTTGGCAGGAAACCCTGCCGCTGATGGAATTTGAAATCAGTGTCGACGTCAGCACCAACCTGCACCAACAACTGATGCGCCATCAACTCGACCTGGCCTTCATCGTCGGCCCCAAACAGAGTGATGAGCTGTGCAGCGAACCCTTGGTCGAATACCCACTGTGCTGGGTCGCCAACCCGGAGTTGGCTAAAACGCTTATCGATAACAAGCAGAGCAGCCTCAACCTGCAATCACTGGTCGAATACCCTTTGCTGAGTTTTCCCCGCAACAGCCTGCCCGGCATTCAGCTGCAACACGCGTTGGATAATGCTCATATCGAGCAGGCCAGAGTTCACAGTTTCAGTTCCATCAGTAATTTGCTGCCCCTGGCTGAACAAGGTCTGGGCATCGCATTGGTCCCGGAAGCTGCGGCCAGCGAAGCACTGGGAGCTGGCCGACTGCACAGCCTGAATGTCTCCCCCAGCCCGGCACCACTGCCCTTTATCGGTTGCTGGCGACAGGATGACGAGCGCCACCTCGCCCCTCTGCTTAATCAGATTGCGACGGAAATTATTGAACCCGGCGCCCCGAAAACAGAATAAATCCCTGATATTTCTTTTTTTTCAGAATAATCCTCTGTTTATCTTTGCTAAAATGCCGCTCATTGGAAGCACTGCTTCGCAGTACGCCCTGCCCGTTGCCACAAGCGACTATGCTCGGCCCCCAGCCCACCCGGCCTGTACCTGCGTCCACCCGACGCCGACAACAATCTGCACTACAATAAGCCCTAGCCCCTGCTCGGTTTTACCCCCGCACGCTAGCTGCTGACAGCCGGGTTCCATCTGCTTGCTTATTATCTATCGAGGACACTATGACCATAGCCTATTTGAACGGAGAATTTCTGCCCCTGGAAGAGGCCCGTATTTCACCCATGGATCGTGGCTTTCTGTTTGGCGACGGTATCTACGAAGTGATTCCTTCTTATGATGGTAAGCTGGTTGGCTTTGGCCCACACATTGATCGTATGCATCAGGGCATGGGTTTTATCGACATCAAACATGAGCTGACCCACGAGAAATGGCGTGAAATATGTGAAGGCTTGATGGCGAAGAATGGCTCCGGCAATCTGGGCATCTACCTGCACGTCAGCCGAGGTGCCGATGTAAAACGCTTCCACGCCTACCCTGAAGATGTAGAGCCTACGGTATTCGGTTTTGCCTTCGAGATTGCACCACCACCAGTCGCTGACCGCAACAAGGCAACGGGCTACAAAGTCGCGACTACAGAAGATTTACGCTGGCAACGCTGTCACATTAAATCGACCGCTCTGCTTGGCAATGTGATGCATTTCCAACACGGGTTCAGCAGCGGTCAAAATGAAACCCTGTTGTACAACGCCAGAGGTGAACTCACTGAAGCCAGCGCCTGTAATGCTTATGTCGTGAAAGACGGAGTGATCGCCACACCGCCATTGGACAATCAAATTCTCCCCGGCATTACCCGCTTGATGTTACTGGACATTCTGCGCAAGCACAGCGACATCAAAGTGGAAGAACGCGTCGTGACTATGGACGAGGTTGCCAATGCCGATGAAGTCTGGATCAGCAGTTCCAGCAAAGAAGTGGCCGCGGTAGTCGAAGTCGATGATCGCGCGGTCGGTGATGGCAAAGTCGGTCCAGTCTGGGAAGCTGCTCAGGCGCTCTACTCTGCCCATAAGTTCGACTATTAAGTTGTTGATGTCACGCTGCGAGAGTTCATTATGAGCCGCCCTTGCCACGCCCAAATTGATTTGCAAGCCTTGCGCGATAATTATCGCCTGGCCTGCGAGCTGGCACCCGCCGCACAAGCTGTTGCCGTTGTTAAAGCCAATGCCTATGGTCACGGTGCAATTGAAGCTGCGAAAGCGCTGGAACCGCTGGCGCCGGTTTTGGGCGTCGCCTGCATTGAAGAGGCTCAGGAACTTCGCGCGGCGGGAATCATAAAACCGATTCTACTGTTGGAAGGTATTTTCAGTGCTGATGAAGTGAATATCGCCAGCCGGGAAAATTTCTTCTTAATGGTTGAAAACCTGGAACAAATTGAAGCCATTATTCAGGCCGAGGTCGAACACCCCCTGCATTGCTGGCTTAAAGTCGATACCGGCATGCATCGCCTGGGCTTACTCCCTGAGCAGGTAGACGGCGCATTGGCGATCTTAAAAGCCAGTAACAATGTGCAAGCTGACATCATTATGGCCAGCCACTTTGCCAGCGCCGATGAGCTCGACAATCCAAGCAATGCCGAACAGCTGCGCTGCTTTGATGAACTGATTGACGAATGCGAACAGGCTCAAGGCCTGGCCCAGAGCCTGGCCAATTCCGCCACCATTCTCGCCAACCCAAACGCTCACCGACAGTGGTTACGTCCGGGCTTTATGCTCTATGGTGCCTCACCATTTACAATCGATAACGACAATGCGGCAAAACTGAAACCGGTAATGAGTTTGCTCAGCGAAGTTATTTCCCTGCGCCCTATCCAGGCTGGCGAACGTGTGGGCTACGGTGGCAAATGGCAAGCCGAGCGTGACAGCATTATCGCCACCATTGCTTGCGGTTACGGTGACGGATATCCGCGTCATGCCCCGAACGGCACCCCCGTTCTCATTGACGGACAGGAAGCGCCTTTGGTTGGCCGAGTGTCCATGGATATGATCACCGTCGACGTAACGGATATTCCCGATGTTCAGTTGGGAAGCCGCGCAGAAATGTGGGGCAAAGCACTGTGCGTCAATCGTGTAGCAGAATACGCCAATACCATTGGCTATGAATTGCTGACGCGCATGCCCGCCAGACCAACAAGGGTTTATTCGTCGTAAACCCTTGCTCTGATTCCTGAGGCGCTTGCCTTACGTTTTTATCTACAGGCTCGGGTTTTTAAAGATATTGTTGCGAAAAACGTTGATCGCTTCCTACTCCTAATACCCCTAAAAGGACGAACCGCTCGTTGGCAGACAATGCTAATTCCACAGTTCTGTATAAATCGCTTGCATCTCTTCCAAGCTCGGTACCCGTGGATTATTTCCCGGAGAACCCGAAGCCAGCGCCTGCTCGGCCATGATTTTGCGCTTTTGCATAAAGCTATCGCGATTGATACCAAAATCTTCGGGGCTGGGCACCTGTAAATCTTTATTCAGATCCTCCAGATAATCGAGCAGAACCGCACAGGCTTCTTGATCGTTTTTTTCATTAGCAGAAACAATCTTCATGGCGCGAGCGCAATCTGCGTAACGCTCAACGGCCGCCGGAATGGAATAGCGTGTTACAGCAGGCAATAACATGGCATTACTCAAGCCATGGGGAACGTGGAAATGTGCACCGATAGGGCGACTCATGCCGTGCACAAGCGCCACTGACGCATTGGAAAACGCAACCCCGGCCAAATGCGAACCCAACATCATCTGTTCACGAGCGTATTCATCATCGCCATGGTGAAATACCTTTCGTAAATTCGGAGCGATTAGCGCCATCGCCGCCAGAGCCTGTTGATCACTAAATGCATTTGCACGTCGAGAAACGTAGGCCTCAATCGCATGCGTTAATGCATCAATGCCCGTGTCCGCCGTTACACGAGGCGGTACAGTCATGCTCAAGGTGTAATCCACAATCGCCGCCTGGGGCAAAAAGGCCAGTCCTTTGCACAACATTTTTTCATCGCTTTGGGCGTCGGTGATAATGGTAAATTGCGTAGCCTCAGAACCAGTGCCCGCCGTTGTCGGAATCGCAACCAATGGCAAACCTGCTTGATCACAGATAGTGGGAACTTTGTAATCGCTCATGCGACCACCCTTGGCCGCAAGAAACGCAATAGCCTTGGCGCTGTCGATGGCACTGCCGCCACCCAGGGCAATGACACCATCGTATTCACCAGCCGCCATTGCCGAGATCGCGAGCAGCAAAGAATCTTCAGTGGGCTCAGGCATGACCTCACTGAAAATATCCAATTGTGTCAGCGGTATTCCTGCACTCGCACACGCGTCCTGCACTTTGGCTTGCACCCCGATTTCCGCCATCAAGGCGTCACAGATTAAAAATGGACGCTGGCAATTCACGCTGCTTAATACTTCCGGCAATTTGCTCAGGCTATTACCGCCCAACTCAATTAAACGAGGCAATGAAATTCGAGCAGTTGGCGCGGGATTTTTCAGCCCACCGGAATCGCTATCAAGCATACAAAACTCTTTTGTCATCATTATTTGTATCCATCGTGACAAAAGCAGGGGCTGCGCGCAAGCAACACCATGGTAGAATCACGCCATGAATTCAGCGGCGCTCATCAAATTATATTACTGGCTAAGCCCGGTATTTATACTGCTATATGGCCTTACTGGCCTGGACATTCGGGTTACAATTCCGGGTGCCAATCCGGGCTGGCACTACGTTTATTTGGGCGTCTGTTTCCTGCTGCCCAGCTTTCTTATAAAACGCCCCACGGCCCGCTCACTGTTTGCCCTTGGAGAGTGCAGCCTGAATATTTTTCTGCTGCTCTATGGCTTTCTGAATAATTACTTTCAACAGCTCGACGCGCTTAGCAATGGCTTGGAGGCCCCGAGCATTGCCAGCCCTACAGATATCCTGCATTTTGCATTAGCAGCCGGGGTTCTGGCTCTGGGCTTCTACGGCAACCCACTGGTGAATCAAAAAGACCGAGGCTAGCCCTACCTCACGTTTTTCCGATCAACACTTGCACCCAGCCAAATATACTGTATATTTAAACAGTATATTCATACAGGAGATTGGCTCATGGCTGTGGTAGCTGTTTGGAAGTGCGACCGAGACGGAAAAATGTTTGAAAACAAGAAAGATGCGGAAGAACACGACAAGATGCTGGAGCTGGCGGCGAACATCACCTCGCTGCTGGAAACTCATATCGACGGCCTGGACGAAAGCGCCAGTGAAGCAATTGGCCTGCTACTGGCCGAACGACGCGAAGCTCTGGCCAAGGCCTGTAAAGGTAAGCCATCTGTGCTGCTTGAAGGGCCTGAGGAAGGTTCCGATAACGCTGACAATGTAACACCTCTAACAGCGCAAGCTTAATCGTTAGCGGTAGAGAGCCTGACTTCCCCTTTGGCCATCTCTTGGCTGTTCAGGTTCTTAAACTGATGCTTTAGCGCGACGCTGTTTTTTGTACCCATCTCCCCCCAATTGATGGGTACGTTTTTTATTTTCCTATTTTCAAATCTCTACTCTTGATTCTCTTTTTTGGCTTCTTGTTCTGCCGGAGTTTTAGATTCTGAAAAAGGCTTCAGCTCGACAGTTATTTTTGCCGCTTCACGCAAACCTGATAAATAAGCGCCATGCACCGTGGACGGAAAGTCTCTGTGGCTGGCTTCACCGGCAAAATGAATTCGCCCCTCAGGCTCTGCAAGAATATCGCGATGTTCCGGGCGCCCGCCTTGCCGTAAATAGCTATAAGCCCCCATCGAAAATGGATCGTTGTGCCAGCGGCTGATATAGTTTTTGCTGGGCTCTGGAATGTCATCGCCATAAATTCCACGCAGTCCTAACATAGCTTCTTCCACGATTTCGGCATCACTGCCCGCCTCAAGGTTTGCCGCTGTACTCAACGCCAACAAATATGGCTCACCGGAAATAGCGTGAATATTCACCCAGAGGCTAAAGCGTCCTTTTTCAGGGCTCACTCTTAATATGGCGTGGTTGTCATCCCAAAATACTTCGGGAAATTTCAGCCAGACTTTGTTGAGTTGCCCAATGCCAATCACATTGATGGCTTCCCGCTTACGTGCCGAGAGTTGAGGATTAAAACGAATGTTACCCGCCTGCAATATCGAAACAGGCACGGTCAGCAATGCACGTTTCGTACGAAGCGTCTGTTCCTGTCCTTGGTGATTAACAATGACGTCGACAGCATTCGCTGATTGTTCCAAGGCGACAACCTGATGCCCCAAGCGCACCCGGATATTCTTACTCAGTTGTTGCAGCATGGGCCGAAAGCCCCTCAGGGGCATTGGGTCACCACCAAGATAGTCCTTGCCATCTTCGGCAGCCTGAACCGACAGGTCCGCCGCATCGGCCGACCAATCCTGCTCGAATACAAAATTGATAAAGCTGCTGTGCAGCTCATCGCTGACGAATCCCAGGTCCCCGGATTTCTGGGCATCATCCATCAGCATTTGAATGCTGGCGTTTGGCTCTCTCTCCAGATACTGTTCAACGTAGTCTTCCACTACCGTGTCCCAGCGTTGTAACTGAGACTGGGCATCTTCGATTTGTTCGCCAAATTCATCGTAGACAACAGCCCCGCTCCACTGGGTAACGGGACTCAACCCGATCCCCTGTTCTTCCGCGAGGCGGACGAGCGGATTGTTATCCTGGCCGTGCAACCAGTTAGCCCCCATTTCGATCGCTTGTTCGCCATCATAAACGGTATGGGCTCGCCCCCCGATCCGGTCACGCGCCTCCAGCAGCAGCACAGACAGTCCCTGGTTTTTCAATTCATCGGCCGCAGCCAGCCCGGCAAAGCCAGCCCCGACAACAATGACATCAGCATCGTATTGCATCGCTATATCACGCTTATCAGGATTTTCTGCGGGCAGATTTTGTGCCCAGGAAACGGCAGACAACAATGAGAAAGCGGCCAACAGTAAACACTTTGCCCTGGGCCATAACAACATTGCAGACACCTCTATTCTAATTATTGGGTTGGGAGCGCAGCCCCAACCCAATCGGTTAGAAGCCTGCGATTCGTTCAAAAAACCAGAAACTGGCTAAGACACCAACGGCGCAAGCGCTAAAGAATTGCCCTTGCTGGTGTAAGTTGGCCATATCGTTAAACAGTCGCCGCAGCACTGCAAACAGTAATGCCGCTATACAGACAAAGAACAGCTGGCCGAGTTCGACGCCGATATTAAAAAACAAAAGCGCAACTGGCAACTCGGTTTGCGGCAGACCGATATCAGCCAGCACCGCAGCGAAGCCAAAGCCATGCAACAGGCCGAAGCTGCTGGCTACAAATACGGGATGACGCCAGGTCAAGGTATCCCTGCGATTCAGCACCAACTCTCTGGCCAGGAAAATAATGCTCAGCGCAATCACCGCCTCAATGGCCGGTACTGGCAGGCGAATAACTCCCAGCGCAGCAGCGGCCAGAGTGATGGAATGTGCAATGGTAAACCCCGTCACCGTAATCAAAATACGGCGCCAGCCGCCAGCAATAAACACCAGACATGCCAGAAACAGAAGGTGGTCCAACCCGATTAAAATATGCTCGATGCCCAGTATCGTGTAATCTTTGGCGAGCACCCAACGTTCTTCAAGTGCAGGGACCTGCCAGTGGCTTTGCTTTGGCCCGAGACGCGCATTATGAATCTGTCCATTGGCGCGTTGCAGGCGAATCAAGGTAGAAATCGACGGGTTCACCAATGGATAAACAATCGCCAATTCCGCACCTTCGATACCCTGGCTGCAGCTGAACATTCGGCTACTGGCCTGCCCCGGCTGCTGATACTGGCAGAAATCCGGCAACTCGATTTTAGGGCGATTAAACGCCGGCACCGATTCAGGCACACGAGCAAGCAAGCTGAACTCTCCCGCTTTGGTTTCGCGAATATCAATATAGAAAGGGCGGCTCTCATGGGCTTGAAGCAAGGCACTGAAACTCAGCACACAGAACAACAATAGATATTGAATACGCTTGATTTGCCAAGGCATCACTTATTCCCCTTGCAGCATATCAATCAACGTCGCATCACCTTTCGGTGGGTATTTTGAACTCAGCGCTTTTACTGCCGCCTGCTTTTGTTCTTCCTGCTGCTTGCGCAGATAATCCTGCTCAACACGCCCAAGAACCTCTTCAAGCGTTGGTTGGTATGCGGCTTTGCGCTGCTTAACCAGAAGCAGATGTTGACCGTGATCGGAAGCAATGGGGCCTATCCAGGCTTGCCCATCCAACTCACTTTCAGGCCAGTTAAACAAAGTTTCGGCAAAAGGCTCCCCAAAGTGCGCGGCGACATAATCGCGTGTGCGTTCAACATAGTTGCGATGATACAAAAAGCGCTCACCGTAACGACCGGCATCGGAGAATGGCACCGATTTGGTATTCAGTTCCTGTAACACCTTCTCGGCAGCCGCCTGACTGCTGTCCGAAGCGGGCAGAAAGACATGAGTAAAACTGGCGAAGGGTTGTACCTTATAGTCTTCGGCATTGGCATCCATAAACGTTCGCAAATCCTCCGCCTTTGGCTTGGCCGGTTCTGCGCTGGAAGACTGAAGGATGAAATCCATTTTCTGTACCAGACGGCGCTTGATGATGTAATCGTCTTCCATTAAACCCAGACCATCAGCTTCACGAAACAGCAACTCTTCTTCATAGTAATCGCGCAATAACTGTTTACGCTCAAGTTCACTCATCGCATCCCAACGTTTTTTAGCAAGCTCTGGAGAAAAGGCCTTACTGCGATATTGAATAAACGTGAGGAGACTATTTTCATCCACCACGATGGTTTGATCATCCTCTTCGGGATTAATACTGTAATACAGGACAAACAAGCCAAAACCGGCCAATAGAAAATACAACAGCGGTTCTTTGAATAAACGCATAGTCAACAGGTCTTCTTATGAGTTCCGCGAGTGCGATTGCCCTCGCGGATTTATTTGACAATAAATGAGATCAGGGAGTGTACCAAATAGGTGAACTATATGCTCTTTCCTGAATAACGCTGGCGGGACTCGCCGGGTGAGGCTTTGCCATGGCGACGGCATCCATCAAAGTATGTCTGGGTGTTGGAATTTCTAAAACCCGGACATAATAGAATGCTCGTTGCTGCGGTTTAAAATCCGGGTCTTCCCACAGCACAAGAAACTCATCAGCACCGACGTTATTTTGATAGCTGGCCGTGCGGGTATCAACCGTATTGGTGACGGCCGTAGTTTGTCCTTGCGGATCAATTTTACGCTCCGAAGACACCGCCACATTGTAAATTTCTTCCTGTGGTTTTCCATTATCGTCAATGTACCCTTTCACCACCTGCAAGCGGTCCAGCTTTGCGCCTTCCGGATCGCGCACCGCCTGAATCAGCAATGCAGGTGATTTGCCCACAGGGGCAGCACTAAGATCACCACCCATGGGAATGCCTTTGCGATAGCCCAGCGCGGCAATGTCCTTACTTTTGCGATCACGATTTCTAAAATCCCATCCCGCAAAAACGCGCAGAGCAATCCGCGTACCGGTGGTAGCGTAGACTTCCTTGCGTTTAAAAGCCGCAAAAATTTCCTCGCGGGTATTGTCCTTCGCCCAAACCGCTGCAAGCCCGGACGCAGAAAAGTCCCAACCGCTAACGGTCGTCGTATTGGTGCTGCTCACCGGGCGGTCATAACTTTCCGGTTTGCCGTAGATGCTGACCTTCCCGGCAAAATTATGCTCCTCTGCAGCACCCTGCCCAGTGTGCGCATCGCTGGAACCGATCAGTGCAAATTTATAGGGGTTTACTCCCAGAGATTGCTCGAAGCTTAAACCGCGTAACAACGCTGAGCGGATATAGTCTCCGGCATTCACCGGTGCCAGGCCTTCTGCGCTAACACTCAATAAATGTCGATAAGTTTCAAAATCAGCAAACTCATCCGAGGGAGACAAGAGAGGGTGTGTTTCCGAGTCGCCCTTGATTTGTGTCGCTTCAACCACAGGCTCCCAGCGCATGCGACTGCGCGCATAATCTGCCGTCAATGGTCGGCCATCACTGTCGACCACATCGAACATCAAACCGCCACTGATATTGGAATTATGGGGAATGGAAATAAAATCGGTTTGATATTGCTCACTGGTTTTGCCAAGCCATTGCCACAGACCTTCTGGAGTTTCATCATCAAGCGCACTGAAGGGTATAAACTCACTGGCCTGCTTACCGGAAGATGAACTCATCACCACGCGATGCAAATTGCGACCGCCCGGGGTTGAGGTCCACTCCCAGCCAACCAAAGTGGTGAATTTTCCCGGTTGGTAATATTGATCGGCCAGGCTTGTGGTTTCCTGCCAAATAGAACGGCGAATACGGTCACTGTTAAATTCCGGGGTGGCTCGCTTGGCGTTAATATTTCCAAGAAACTCGGCGAATACATCAGCACCGCGACCTTCTTTCACCATTTTGATAAACCGCTGGCCGGTTTTCGTGCCAGCCAATTCCGGATCGCCGCGAAACAAACGATAGGGCACCCCCATCATTTCAGCGTGATCCGCAATCAATAAAAAATCCAGAGGACGATCGATGCGCACCCGAGCGCCCGTTGCTGCATTCACAATCGGCAAACCCTGAGCGTAACGATAAGCCCCATGGGGATCGACGCTGCGATTTCCAAGGAAATAGGCATCGGGAGAAAAGGACGTATGCAAATGCGTGTCTCCCCATAACAACTGCGTACCTTCTTCTGCCGAGCTGTGGGCGCTGAGCCCGTAGGAGCACAGTGCTGTTAGCGTGATAGCCAGACCATGCCGCTTGCCCACTCTGGTGTTTTTTGTCTTCATTATTTTCATTATCACTTATCTCTTAAGGGGTATACCAAACCGGAGAGCTGTACGCTCGCTCTTGAATACTGGCTTTTTCTGAATCGACCTGCTGCCCCAATGCAACCTTGTCGAAGGTGGTGTGGCGCGGCGTAGAGATCTCAAGAACCCGCACGTAATAGACCGCGCGCTGGTCAGAATTGAAATCCGGGTCTTTCCAAAATGCGACCAATTCTTTGGCGCCGACGTCATTGCGGTATGTTGCTTTGTCGATATCCACCGTGGATGCCAGAGCCTCAGGGTTTTCCAATGAACGGCCATCGGATACCGCGATGTTATAAATTTTTTCCTGGGCTTTGCCGTCAGTGTCCAAATAAGACTTCACCATCTGAATGCGATCAAGGTTCGCACTTCGGGGGTCTTTTACGGCACGAACGATAAAGCCTGGGGCTTTTTTCGCTGGGGCCTGGGCGAGATCGCCCCCCATTGGAACCCCTTTTCGCTGACCGATCTCGGCAAACTTTTTGGCTTGTGCATCGCCGGAACGAAAGTTCCAACCCGCAAACAGCTGCAGCTTGATGCGCGGTCCAGTGGTGGCATAAACCTCACGTCGTTGAAAAGCAGCCATAATCGCCTCGCGGGTATTTTCCGGCGCCCATACGGCCGCCAAACCCTGGGCACTCATATCCCAGCCTGAGGCACCTTTTTCACCGACACGCATGGCATTTTTCCCGCTCGGTGTACCGTCCAAAGCCATCTTGCCGTGGAAATTATTTTCCTCCGCTGAGGCCAATCCAGTGTGGGCATCAGTAGAACCAATAACACCAAACTTATAAGGGTTCACTCCCAACTTCTGCTCAAGCTCAAGACCTCGCTGCAAGGCCGATCGCGTATAGGAACCTGCATTGACTGCGGCGATCCTGTCTGCGTCGGGACGCGTATCGATCAAAAAGCGATAGGTTTCATAGTCTGCAAACTCATCGTTCGGCGATAACATCGGATGGGTTTCAGAATCCCCTTTAATCTGGGTCATCTCAACAACCGGCTCAAAACGCATACGCGTGCGAGCATATTCCGCATTCAACGGACGACCATCGGAATCCACATTATTGAACATTTCACCCTTTGAAATATTCGGATTGTGGGGGATGGAAATCATATCAATGGACAAATCCTTTGAGGTTTGCGCCATCCAATCCCAAAGATCTTCTGCCTTCCAGCTTTCCAGGGAACTGTAGGGAATAAATTGTTTAGCTTTGTCCGCACCCGCCGAGGTCAAAACAATACGATGCAAATTCGCACCCTTGTTCATTGCCGACCATTCCCAACCAACCAAGGTGGTAAACTTACCCGGTTCATTGTGACGTTCGGTGGCATCGACAATTTCGCCCCACATGGTTTTGCGTACCTTGTTCGCACTTAGCGCCGCGATGCCTTCTGGACGCTCGCCGCTGTTTGCACCGGCGACCAATTCTGAAAACACATCACGTGCGCGTCCTTCTTTCATCCACCCCATGTATTTTTGCGCGATGGGAATATCTGCCAGCACTTTATCGCCACGCCCAAGACCACGAACCACCCCCATCATTTCAGCATGGTCAGACACCACCAGGAAATCCAATGGTGTTTCAATTTGCACGCGACCGCGATGCATCGGGTGAATCACCGGGTACCCCTTGGCATAGCGATAGGCCGTGTCCGGATCAGCGGTATGGTTTCGGAACAGGTAAGCATCAAAGGAATAGCTGCTGTGCAGATGGGTATCCCCCCAATACAGCTGCTTGTCTTCCGCGACTATGGGCATGGCTGCCCCCAAGCTTATAGCCAGGCATAGCGGGCGTAGCATCACATTCAGTGCCTTACGAGGATCGAGCAGGGTATTTCGGGATACATCAGTCATGGGGGCAGCCCTGTATTATTCTTGTCAAAACAAGAGCTTACTCTCTCGCCCTTCGGAGCACCTGACACATAAGTTGCACCTCACAGAAAGCCGACTTGGCCGCACTGCCACAATTGGCCATTTTTGATCTCAAACTGCCTCTTTCTCGCCCTTTCCCAGCCAGATTACTTCGCTTTAATACTCATCAACGCAGAAAACAACAGCCCAGACAGGAGCGGTTAAGGAGACAAGATGAATACTTCAAACACAGTGAAAAAAATAACGACCGGTATCGCCATCAGCGCAGCCCTGGCCAGCCCAATCAGCCAGGCCGAAGTGGCCACAGAAACCAAGCAGGGCCTTAGCTTTGTCGGCGCCACCCTTGCGGGTGCAGCAGCTGGCGGCCCAGTTGGCATGATGATTGGCGCCATCAGCGGTGCCTTTATCGGTGAAACCATTGAAAAAGCAGATACTGCGGAGGAGACGGCTATGTCACTCAGCCAAGCCCAAGCCGAGCTATATGATTTACGTCAGCAGCTGGCCACCAGCCAAATGCAGATGGAACAGCTTGAACAATTGGCCTGGCACAATCTTGAATTCCAACTGCTGTTCCGTACCGGCTCAGACGAATTGAGCGACAACGGACATCGCCGCTTGGCCAGACTCGCGGAATTCCTGCAGTCCAATCCGCAACTGAGCGTCCGCCTGGATGGCTATGCCGATCCGAGAGGCACCGATGAATACAACAATGTCTTGTCACTGTACCGTGCCAAGAATGTTCGTTTGACGCTGGAACAAATGGGCGTCGACTCTAATCGCATCGAAGCTTTCAGCCATGGCTCGAAGTACGCCCACAGTCAGGACCCGAAACAATACGCCCAGGAACGTCGCGTCAGCATCGAATTATTCAAAGTGGACAACGGTTCTGAAAAAACCGCCAGCCGCTAAGCTGTTGCTTCAACCAAACTCCAGGGACGGAGGTTTTAGTTTTCCTTTGTACTCGCTGTACGCTTTAACCGCGGCCTTTTGGTCGCGGCTTTTTGCTTTGCCCCTCCCCTCGCCGATACTTGCAATGAATCCCACCCTGCTATAGCGTTAATCGGGTATCTTTCGTGGCCGTACATAATTCGCGACAACCCCTAAAGAGGCACAGCCAATGAGCTTGGTGATCGATTTGTTCTTTTCTTTCAGAAGCCCCTATTCTTACCTCGTCACGCCTGCTGCACTTGAAATAAAAACCAACTACGATGTGGATATTCAACTACGTCCGGTGTTACCACTGGCGGTACGCCAGCGGGATTTTTTTGATCCGGATAATTTAAAACGCGGAATTTATATTCTCAAAGACTGGCCCCGTCGTGCAGAGATGATGGGCTTGCCCCATGCCTGGCCCAAGCCCGATCCGATAGTCACGGATCTGGAAACGTTTCAAGCCACTGAAGAACAACCCTATATATATCGCCTGGTGCATTTGGGCGTAGAAGCCAATCGGCGCGGGCGTGGCCTGGAATACGCCGCCGAAGTATCGCGTGTAATTTTTGGCGGTACAGAAAATTGGGACCAGGGGGATCATTTGGCAAAAGCCGCCGAACGAGCCGGGCTCAATTTAGCCAGCATGGATGCCGCCATAGAAGAGAGTCCGCAGAGCTATCAGCAGGAAGTAGAGTTAAACCAAACCAATCTGGAAATCTGCGGGCACTGGGGTGTCCCCACCTTTGGTATCAACGGTGAGCCATTTTTCGGCCATGACCGGATCGACTCAGTATGCTTTGAACTCGACAAACTAGGGTTACGGCGCACCTAGAACACAATCAAGACCCAAGTCTTACGAACACGACAGTAATAATATCGGCCTGTTATACATTTGTGAGGCTTGGCGGGGCAATTGGAACCACACTGTAGCGGTATACATTCATTTCCAAAGACTTAATGGTGTTCACATGAGTCCTTACCGCCTGAACATGGCTTTCAACAGCGCTTTGATTCTTTTGTCTTTTGCACTGATAACGATTGCTCCAAACGCACAAGCCAAAACACTGGAGTCACAAGCCACCAATCCCATGCTGCTCGAACTCTACACCTCCCAAGGTTGCAGCAGCTGTCCGCCCGCCGAACGCTGGTTCACCAAACTAAAACAGTCGCCGGATTTGTGGCGCAAGTTAATTCCCATCAACTTCCATGTGGATTATTGGGATTATCTGGGTTGGGAAGACCCTTTCGCCCAGCGCCAGTTCAGCCATCGTCAACGCATCTATAAACATCTGGGGCACAGCCGAACGGTTGCCACACCAGGGTTTATGACCAATGGCGAACAATGGAATGGCTGGTTCTATCGCCGCCCCATTCCCCAAAGCAACAACAAAGCCATTGGAAAGTTGTCTGCCGATCTCTCCGAACACGATGCCCGAATCGCATTCCAGCCTGAACAACGGGCGGAGAAAAAATCCTATACCGTCAATCTCGCAATCCTGGGCTTTGGCCTTAAGCATAAAATCAAAGCGGGCGAGAATCGCAGAAAGACACTGCAACACGATTTTGTGGTACTGGATTACGCGAAAGCTGAGTTAAATTCAAAAGGCAAAGCCAAACTGGATTTGCCCGATGTGGAAGCCTTTAATGCGAAGGAGCAGGCCATCGTTATTTGGCTGAGCGAAGGACGCGATCCAAGCCCCCTACTGGCCATGGGCGACTGGCTATAACGGCTGATTCCACCGGTGTTTCTACATGACGTAAACGCAAAACATAACGAAGCGGACCACCCGCTTCGATTTGTTCAAAGGGATAGCAACTCACCAACAGCAATTCACCTTCAGCCAACCATAAGCGATCTTTATTAATGTCGTGAATCTCAGCGACTTCTACCTGCCAGGATTGCCATACACCATCACGTTCTTGTAATTCGATGGTGTCACCAGCTTGCAGCCTTGCGAGAAATTGAAAGTGAGTATCGCGATGGGCCGAAATCATTTTCGCCCCGTTTTCAGCTTCTGCCATGCCCGGCGCGAAGGCCAAACTCGAACCTTGGGCACCAAACAACACGAGCATATCAATATCTTCGTCAGCCCAACGCAGGCGAGCCACTGGCCAGCTGTCTGCCCAGGGCCAGGGGCGAACGTCGACCCCACGCTGTAAACTTGCCGTCCAGGCATCTTCCAACAGGTATTGCGCCAGTTGGGCTTTGGAGACCATCCAAAGCCCTTGCAATCCCGGCATGCAAGCAAGCAACAAAAGCAACAGAAATACGTAACGCGAATTCGCTCGCTTTATCAGGCTCTTAAACATTATTGAGCTACCGTCTTAAACAAAACATGTCTTGGCATTCCAAAACGGCAAACCGTATACACCAGTAACAAAACCAGCAGCATCAGCAAAGATTGATACAACTTGAGTTCCCACCCCAACGCCGTTTTCGGGTAAGCCATTGCGGTTTGCTGTCGCACCTCGGGTGCAGCCGGTTTGGCACTGCCCTTGGGCAATTGATTGGCCACGGCAGCGCTGTCAGAAACCGCTGTCATAGGTCGTGAGATTTTTTCTTCCACCGCAATAAAGCTGGTATAAGGCGAGAGTAATTGTTCAGCCAGTGCAATTTTCAACACATCGGCTTTCACAGCTTTCGGATCACGCCCCAGAGTTTTCTCATCTTCCAGTTGGGCAATCTTTTTGCGCCCCCACAAATTGGATAAACCATGGTGCTGACGATCAGCTAATACAGCCAGCGGGATGCTCTGTTGCCATTCCTGTGAAGCCAGCTGCCCTTTGATAACCACATTGCCGTCCATGACCTCGCTGGCGTTTTTCTCTGTCAGTTTGGCTTGCACAAGAACCGCTTCACCCATGTACAAATCCGAAATATTTTCCGGTAAAGCACTTACTTGCAAATGTTCCGGCCACTGAATATGAACATCTCGCAACACCGGCGATGCCAACTGCTTGAACAGATGCCCCATTTCGTCTTCCACTTGATCAAGACGGGAAATATAACGATGACTGCCACGACCAAACTCCGCCGCTTTGCGCATAAAGAATCCATTCGGCGCCGAGCCAATACCCACTGTGAACAGGCGGCTATCACCAAGCAACTTATGGATCTCTCGAAACAGTTCAGTTTCATTCCCCACACTGCCGTCGGTAATAAATACCACTTGTTTTAAAAAGCCTTCAACCGGCCGACCTTGAAGAGCTTCACGCAGAGCCGGCAACATTTCAGTGCCACCACCCGAATGCAATCCCGCAACAAAGTCCAACGCCTGCTGGCGATTAAGCGGATTCATAAACAGTGGATTGCTGGAGAACATGCGGTAATTGGAATTAAATTCGATGATATTAAAACGATTACCATCACCCATTTGTTGTATTGCTGTGCTCAGCGCGGCTTTCGCCTGAACAATCGATTCTCCATCCATGGAACCGGACGTATCGATAATAAAAACAACCTCACGGGGAATGGCCGAAGACAAAGTTTGCGGCGGCAATAGCATCACCATGGCGTAATCGCTTTGCTCTTTGCTCTGGCGGAATAATGCCGCACGCGGCTGTGAAGAAGGGTTGGGTGACCACTGCAAAATAAAATCGCGATCCATCGAAGCAACGCCATTGGCCAAATCAATTTGATGGCGCTTATCCAGTTTACGTACCGACAATTTATGACTCGGGCTCTCGACGTCTGCCAAGGGCAAGCCGGCATCGAGATTAATGTGCAGGCTCATTGGGTTCACAATATCTTCAAAGGCAATCATCGGCGGGCTGATCTCGGCCGCATCAGGCACCTGAGACGTCGCCTGGGCCCAGCCATGATTATCCAGCTGAAGCTCAGTCTGAGCTTTGGGCTGCAACAGAACCTGTCCGGGCATATAACGCGGGGTAAGGGTGGTTGGAATTCGCAAACTGAATTGCAAACCGCCCTGTTGGGGAAGGTCACGCAGATTAACGCTCTGAACCACCGTTAATTCAACTTCGATTTCTTCACCCGGCGCAATATTCGCAACACGCTGGGTAAACAGATTGGCGCGCTGCTGTTCGCTCAATGCCGCTTTTTGGCCACGCTTGCGAGCCAACTGATACTCCTTGCGCGCAGCTTGTTTCTCTTTAATTTTGCCCTTGATCAACCGCTCGCCCACACGCATTTGCATAGCACTGATGGCCGCCTGTTCGTCCAAGGGAAATACATAAACCGCCTCCAACCATTGAGAACCCTGATTTTTAAAACGCTGTTGCAAGGTGATTTCCGCCACCATGCCATTGATTTCAACACTGAAATCACTGGTCATATGCAACGCCGGTGCCCGTCGGCCTGATTGGTCGAGGAAGAATAGCTCCCCCCCTTGTTCATGATGGCGCTTTTGCCACTGATAATCGTCATCCGCCCGCACCGAGTCCGCGAAGGCGAGAAATAGAATCAGCAAAGGCAACATCAGCAAAGCCAGAACATATTTCATCCAGCTTCGGTTCTTTACCGGCTGCTCGAGTAACAAATGTTTTGGAATTCGGCCCTTGCGAAAGCGCTGGCGACATAAATGCGGCGCTGCTGAGAAATCTGATGCCATCATAGTTCTACCCTGTCAGTTGTTTCAGAGTATTAAATCAAGCCGCTGTGGCAGGTAAGTGCCGCAACCATGGCAAGCCAGCGTTGAATTGTGATCAATTGTGGCAGGGATTTATTTTCGCCAGCATAGCGATACACTATGCCCCTCAATCAAGGGAAGGACACAACATGCCAAGGCATATCGTCATTGTTGAAGATGAAGTTGCTATCGCGGCCAACTATCAGGAAGCGCTCCAGCGTCAGGGCTTTCAAGTCAGTCACTATATAGATCGCCCCAGTGCCCTGCAGGCCTTTAACGAAGCCCTGCCCGATCTGGCGATTATTGATGTGGGCCTGGGTGAAGAGATTGAAGGTGGCTTTGATCTTTGCCGACAACTGCGTGCCCAGGCGCCCCAACTGCCCATTATCTTTCTCACCGCTCGCGACAGCGAACTGGATATGATCAGCGGACTGCGCCTGGGCGCCGACGATTATCTCACCAAGGATATCAGCCAGGCTCACATGTTGGCCCGCATTGTGGCTCTGTTCCGCCGTATGGACGCGCTCCAGGAACCGGAGCAGGACGCCGAGGAGAATTGCCTGCAACGGGGGGCGCTGGATATTAACCTCGACCGCATGCACGCCCGCTGGCAGGAACAGTTGCTGGACCTCACTGTTACCGAACTCTGGATTGTGCATGCCCTGGCCAAGCACCCCGGTCATGTGAAAAATCGTCAGCAGTTAATGGATGCCGCCAACGTCGTGCTTGATGACAATACCATCACTTCTCACATCAAGCGTATTCGCAAAAAGTTTCAGCAGATCGATCCCGAGTTCCGTTGCATTGCTACGGCATACGGCATGGGCTACCGCTGGCAGGAAGCCTCTGAATGAAGCTCAGCCGGCAACTGTTATTGCTCAGCCTGCTCACCTTGATGATTCCCTGGGCGGGCTATCAACACTTACAGGAGATGGATCAACTGCTGCGCGATGGACAGAGCCGGGCTCTGCTCGCCCAAGCCAAAGCCGTGGCCACGGCCTTGAGTAATGAAGAAAACCTGTCTGCATGGCCAGCGCAACACCCGACTCAACAACAAACCGGCTTTTTCGCTCCCCTGCAACAGGGGCAGCTGGTTCTCGATGGCTACGATGGTGACTGGCCAGCCTGGCGCAAAGGACTGTTTTATCGTGCGGGAGAACCCGGCTTTCACGCCCGCTGGCGCCTGATGCTGCAGCGTGCCGAGGCCGAAACCTTTGCCAACCGCAAACGCTTGCGCAGCCCCCATGATCGTCTGTTTGCCTTTGTTGAGGTCAATAAAAGCGAGTTGAGTTATTACCACCCCGGTAAAAATGGTCTGGCAAATGGCGACCATTTGCTGCTGCAAAGCGCCTCCCAGCTCTATGCACTCAGCACCAGCTCTCCCGGAAAGATCATCGCACGCTACCGTGCCGATGATCAGCTTCGCATTGAACACCGTATTCAGGGCTGGTGGCGAGAAACCAGCAAAGGTTATCAGGTCGAGTTGCAACTCCCTATGGAGCTGCTGGCCGGGCGCTTCAACTTGACGGTGGTCTCTGACCAGGGCGAGCAACTGGGCCTGTGGGCCAGCGATCAGCAAGCCCCCCGGCTCGTTCATCAACTGGAAAGCCTGGATCAGGCCCTTGATAAGTTCCGGCAAGAAGGGCTGCGCTTAAGCATCAGCGGAACCCAGGGAGAACTCTTGGCCGATCAACAACCGCCCGCCAAAGTCAGCTATCTGGATCTGCCCAATAAACTGCACCCGGTCAAAGCCTGGATCTATCAGCGATTGCTACAGAGCCAGCAGCTTGAAGTTCTGCAGGATTGGCAACGCAACGGCTGGTATTTTGGCGATGAGGCCCGCAATGCCCTGGCTGGACGAGCCGACAGCCGTTGGTATCAGGGTGAAGGTCAGCTCAAGGTACGCGCCAGCGCACCCATTCAAGGACCTGATGGCGCCGTTCTGGGTACAGTGATTGCTGAGCAGAGCAACGATACCCAGGCCAGCCTGATGAATTCTGCACTACTGAATCTATTGCTCTATTCCAGCCTGGGCAGCTTCCTGCTGGGCGCAGCCCTGTTAGCCTACGCCAGTTGGCTGGGTTGGCGAATCACCAAACTCAGTCAAGCCGCAGAGCAGGCATTGGACGAATATGGCCGCCCCAAACCCGAGCAACACCTGCTGCCGGCCAGTGATGCCAAAGACGAACTCGGTGATCTCAGCCGACATCACCACACCCTGCTGCGCCGCCTGCGCGCCTACAGCGATTATCTTGGGAGCCTGTCGAGCAAGCTGTCCCATGAGCTTCGCACCCCTCTGGCCGTTGTAAAAACCTCCCTGGACAACCTCCAGCAATGTGAACTCAACGAAGAGCAGAACAGCTATAACAGTCGCGCCCTGCAGGGCAGCGAACGCCTCTCGGCCATTCTCAATGCCATGGGCGCCGCCAGCCAGGTCGAAGCGGCCATTCAAAGTGCTGAAAAAGAAGCTTTTCGCCTGGATCAGTTACTCGGGGACTTGGCCATGGCCTACCGCGATACATTTGCCAATCGCTGTCAGGTTGAGCTGGAATTGGATGATCAGGCCGAAATCCATTACTGGGGTGCTCCGGAACTACTGGCCCAGGCATTGGACAAACTGATTGAAAATGCAGTGGACTTTTGTCCCCAGGGTGGCCGTATCACCCTGTCATTGACCGACAGCCCTGCCGCCTATCGTCTGGAGGTCGAAAATGACGGCCCTCTCTTGCCAGACCTGCTCAGTGAGCAATTATTTGATTCCCTAGTCTCAGTGCGTGAAAAGACCGACAGTGAGCGCCCTCATTTGGGCCTTGGGCTGCGTATCGTGCAGCTGATCGTCGAATTCCATCAGGCCAAGGTACACGCCAAAAACCGTGCGGATTTAGGGGGTGTACGCTTCACTATCATGCTGCCCAAGGGGCTGAATCGAGGTATCCCAGGAAGCGCTGGAGAGGTTTTGCCCTGAGAATGCCCCAAAGCCGCAAAATCGCCCATTAGATACCCCAAAAGGCCTTGACTTAGGGATCGAAAACGGCATAATACCGCGTCCTTAATTTAGACCAAAACGTTATAGGAGCATTACGGTGGCTAATTCACCTCAAGCTAAAAAACGTGCCCGCCAGAACGAAAAGGCCCGCCAGCACAACGCCAGCCTTCGCTCCATGGTGCGTACTTACATCAAGAAAGTTATTGCCGCGATTGAATCTGGCGATACTGAAGCTGCTAAAGCGGCCTACGCTGCTGCAGTACCTGTGATTGACCGCATTGCAGACAAAGGCATTATCCACAAGAATAAAGCCGCTCGTCATAAGAGCCGTCTGAACGCGCAAGTTAAAGCGATGGCCGCCTAATCGCAGCCCTTGCTAAGACAGTGAAAAAACCGGCTTATGTCGGTTTTTTTGCGTCTGGAGAAAGGAAAAAGCGGCCGCTTATCAATCTCACTCTCTAGTGGGAAACCCAACGACCACTTGTCTCTATCGCTCAATAAGAAGGATGAAAATAATAATTATATCCGTAGTCAGCTAGGCTCATTTTCCGCAATCGGTAGCGACCATGCTGCGCTTGCGTGACATAGTTCACGAAATTTGACGCCCCGACTACATTGACGAGACCGAAATGAGACAGTTTTTTTCGCGAACGACCCATTTACACATTGTTATCAGCTGCCTGTTCTTACTCAATTGCCAACTGGGCAATGCTCAACCCCAGAATCTGAGCACATCGATTCTGAGAGCACAAAACCTGGAAAACCAGGGCATCAGCGCTCTCAACGACTGGGCCAATATGGTCGAGACACTGCGTAATCCACGCACTGACAGCCTTCAGCAACTCAGCACCATCAATCAATACTTTAATCGTTTTTCCTGGCGTAGCGATCGTCAGCGCTGGCAGTCCGATGATCACTGGTCCAGCAGCTTTGACACTATTCGCAAGCAACAAGGGGATTGCGAAGACCTGAGCATCGCCAAATTCTCCACTCTGCTTGCGCTAGGGTTTAAAGAAGAGCAGCTGCAACTGCACTACGTCTTTTCCCGTGCAATTAAGAGCAGCCACATGGTGGTCTCGGTGCGCCTTGATAACGGCCAGGAAGTGTTGCTGGACAGCTTAAGCGACAGTTTAAAGTCCATGGCCGAGAGAACTGATCTGCAAGCCATCTACAGCTTTAATCGCGATGGTCTGTGGATTCCCAAACTCAGCCGGGATAAACGCAGCCTGAGCTTGATCCCAAGCTGGGAGCGCCTGCTGAAAGACGACCCCATTCTGCGCAACCCCGAGTTACTTTCCCAACAATTTGCCAGCCTGTGAATGAGAAACCGTTCAGTTTGTCCACTGCCCGGTATTCACCTGGCAGTCGATGCTGTCCAGGGCCATATGAATCACCAGACCCAAACCCACCCAACGGGTTTTGCTGAACAGGCAGAGGGCAAGATACCCCACAATCAAAGGCAAACGATGCAGCGGATGGAAACCAATGCTGCAACGATTGGGATCATAAATCGGGGTCGCCAACAAATGATCGATATCCACCAACATGGTCAACATCATAATCAAATAGGCCTTACGCCAATGTTTTGGAAAAAAACACACGGCGACCGCCAAGGGTACAATGAAATGCAAAGCGATGTGAAAAATAACGGGCTCCTCAAAAGCACCTGACAACAAGCCAATGCCAAAATCGACCATTTAAGAACGGCCACATCATACGAGCACAAAGGTTTGAGTCCAAGCGTAATTTTTCACGCATAAAATAAAAAAAGCCCCACAAGAGAGCACTCCAGTGGGGCATCGTCGTACCCGGCTAACGCCGGGGTTTCAGTTGATCAGGCTTTTGACAGAGCTTCGTCGCTCTTTTCAATATCTTTATCCTGCTCGCCGTGAATACTGTAGTGGATACCAAACCACGACAGCACACCGGCTTTAATGCTGGCACCCAACGAGTAAAGCGCGGGCACTAACAACAGCGAAACAAACAGAGCAAATAGGACACCAAAGGCCAAGGCAATTACCGCGGGGTGCAGGAACTGGGCCTGGGTGGAGCGTTCAGCCAACATTGGCATCAAGCCGATAAAAGTCGTGATGGATGTCAGCAAAATGGGACGGAAACGATTTACACCGCCGGCAATCACCGCATCCCGCACAGACATGCCCCTCGCTCGCAGCTTGCCAATGTAATCCATCAAGACCAGGTTGTCGTTCACCACAACACCTGCGGCTGCACCAATACCGAAGTAAGAGAACAGAGCCATCGAGGTATCGAAAATCAAGTGGCCGTAAACTGCCCCCATAAAACCAAACGGGATCGCGGTCATGATAATGATTGGCTTGAAGTAGGACTTAAAAGCAATTGCCAGCAAGGCATACATGGCAAACAACGCCATGGTATACAAGGAGGAAATCTCCTTCATAAACTGGGCTTCACCTTCCGCCTGGCCCGCTTTGTTTACCAGCAAACCCGGGTAACGAGCCTTCCAATCTTTCAGGAAGTTTTCTTCCATGTCATCCATGATATCTTTGCGAACATCGCCACTCAGCTCAGCATCGATGTAAGCACTGCGGCGACCATCGCGACGATTAATACGTTTGATACCCGGCGCATATTCCACCTCAGCTACAGAGAATAGAGGCAACTCACGACCATCGGCGGTACGAATGCGGAAGTCATCTAAACTGTCCAGGCTGTGACGGGCTGAGCGGGGGTATCGCAGCATCACGCGAACGTCACCATTTGCACGCGGCAAGCGCTGAACCTCTTCACCATAGTAAGCCTGGCGAACCTGGCGGGAAACCGAAGCCAGATCCACACCCAGCTTCTCGGCCCCGGGCAACAAACTCAGGCGCAATTCATCCGCACTGCCCTGCATATTGTTGCGCACAAAGAAGATCGCATCATAGGACTGCAGCTGCATTTCAAGCTCGGCAACCGCTTCACGCAATGTATCCAGATCTTTATGCTGCAACGAGTAGTTAATACGTTGACCACCATTGTTAAAGGTATACTCAACCGACACACTTTCAGCATCCGGGATTTCACCCACCAGCTCGCTTAAACGTTTGGCCGTGTCTTTGGCAGACAGCTGACGAACTTCCGGCGGCGCCAGTTTTACGATCGCAATCACACTGTCACGGCGTGAACGGGTATACCAATTTTCGATCAGCTCGCCCTTGCCGCCTTCCGCATTGCTGTTCACTTCCGCTTCCAACTGCTTTTCGGCTTTCTGCAGTTGATCAAGTACTTCAAGCGCGCGGCTGTAGGGAGAACCGGAAGGCATCTCGACGTTAATAATAACCTGATCACTTTCAATTTCCGGGTTAAAGGAAAACTTAACCCAACCGGTCGCGAATACACCAACACTGATAATAAACAGAGAAACAAAGGTCGCAATCGTCAAGCCGCGATACTTGATTGCTGTTTCGATCCAACCGCGGTACGTCGTATTGGCAAAGGTCACCAGAGTGTGAGCAATTTTTTGCTGGGTACGCGCCAAACCGTGCAGGTTTTTACGAGGATGCAACTTGCGTAAATGTGCAGGCAAAATCAGGAAAGCTTCTACCAGAGAGATCACCAACGCCGCCGTAATCACGATGGATAACATGCGAGTGATTTGTACATCGTCACCGCTCAGGAACATCCAGGGCATAAAGGCTACGATGGTCGTCAACACGGCAAAAATAACCGGCTTGGCAACCGCTCTGGTGCCCTCAATGGCCGACTCCATTCCGCCACCATGATCACTGCCGTGGTGGTGAATACTCTCACCCACCACAATCGCATCATCAACGACAATACCAAGCACCAGTAAAAAGGCGAAGGTCGACAATACATTGAGCGAGACATCATAAACCGGCAGAAAGCCCATGGTGCCAATAAAGGCCACACCAATTCCCACGGTCACCCACAAGGCAACCTGTGGACGCAGTGTCAGAATCAAGACCATAAAGACCAGAATCAAACCGGAGAAAGCTGCCCAGGTAATAGTATCCATACGGTTTTTATAAACGTCCGCGGAATCCCACCACAAGGTCAGGCTGATGCCTTCTGGCATATTTTTCTGACGTTCTTCCAGCCACTTATGCATGGATTCACTGGCGGCCACGATGTCCATGGAATCCATGGTCATCACCTGAACCAGAACCGCCGGTTCACCATTTAAAGTCGCCAGGATTTCATTTTCTTCGTAACCGTCGATGACCTTGGCAACATCACCCAGGCGAACCAAACCACCGTCTTCACTCTGGCGAAGAATAATTTCATCAAAGTCCTGCTGATTGTTGGCCAGATTACGGGCACGCAGCTGCACATCACCCGTACTGGTACGTACGCTACCTGATGACAGATTGATGGAGTTTGCACGAATCACTCGCGCCACCTCATCAAAGTTCAAACCGTAGCGGCGCATAGCATCTTCAGACAATTCGATAGACACTTCTTCGGAGCGGGCACCAAACAGTTCCACAATCGAGATATTGGGCAACGCGGCAACTTCATCGCGAATTTCTTCGGCCATATCCGTCAGGCGCTTTTCACCAACATTTCCATGAACCGCCAGACGCATCATCTCATCACGATAAATTGCCTGCCTAACCTGTGGCGGCTCAATATCGCGTGGCATGGAATTAATACTGTCGACGCGGAGTTTTACATCATTTACAAACTCCGCCATATCCACCTGGCCCAGTGCATCCACTCGAACTTGACCAAAGCCTTCTGCGGCAAACGAGTTCACACGATCAATATTATCGAGATCCTTCAAAGCCTCTTCGATACGAATGACCACCTGCTCCTCAACCTCCTGGGGAGCTGCGCCCGGCCAGGGGACATTGACCTCAACACGATTGGCTTCAAAAATCGGAAATACTTCCCGCTCAACATTGGCGTAACCCAGAAAACCGGCGGCCAACAAACCAACCATCAAGAGGTTGGCAGCTACCGGGTTCTTGGCAAACCAGGCAATTAACTTATCCATTCGCGCTGTCCTCCGCTACGGTAGCGGTTTGCACTTTGCTTTGCTCATTACGCTCCAGAATATTAATCGCCATGCCCTGAGTTGGATTGCGCAGTGGCGATACAATAACCATTTCCCCTTCCTGCACGGCGCCTTCGATAAGAACACGCTCCGGCGACTTGTCGATCACATTCACTTCACGAACATCCAAACGCTTTTCGTCGTTAACCACAAAGATGCGATCATTGGCTCGCAGTGCAGCACGGGGAACCACCAAAGCCTGACTAATAGTGTCACCGTACACTTCTGCGCTTACGTACATACCTACAGCCAACGGCGTGCTCAGCTCATAAGGGTTTTTAACTTCGGCCACGGCGTACACCAAACGAGTGCTTTGATCAAAAGCGGCATCGACACGCGTTAACTCGGCGTCCCATTCACGCTGCTGTCCAGCAAAATTGGTTTTCAGCTTTACCAGTGGTGTGCGCTCTTCTGAGGCCACAAAGCCGATAGGCAAATTCAGGGAAGCCAACTGGCGATCAGTCAGGGGAAGGCGCAGCTTAACTTTATCCGTCGCAAAGGCACGGCCAACATTGCTGCCTTGCGCAATGTACTGGCCAATATTGGCAGAGATGGATTTCAAACGGCCATCAAATGGCAGAGAAATTTTTGTACGCTTCAAATTCAGCTGTGCTTGCGCAAGATCCGCTTCGGCAGCTTTCAGGTTGGCTTTTGCCTCAGCAAGCTGGGGCTTTTTCAATGCCAGGGCTGAAGGGTTCTTCACGCCACGCAGCTGTCGACGGGCAACTTCAGCATCGGCCTCAACTTGCTCAACGCGTGTTTTTGCCTCTGCAACGCGAGCTTCGGCACGCTTCAATGACAATTTGTAGTCCGCATCATCGATGCGCAGAATGGTTTCGCCAGCCTTGAACTGACCACCCTCAATATATTCAGGGGAAACCCACTCAACCATGCCACTCACCTGGCTAATCACATTAACCTCGGTATTGGCCTTCACTTCAGCTTGGGTGCGAATTTTCAGGGTAACTTCCTGGCGTTGAACAGGCTCGACAAAAAGCGATGGCGCTTGACTCACCTCTTCTTTCTTTTCAGGTTCAGGCTTGGTTGCATCCAACACGGCCCAGACGGCAACTCCACCAGCGAGAACAGCAACAGGAGCGAGGAACTTAAACAGGCGTTTCATTATTGTGCCTTCCTTTATCATTAGCATGACCGGCTAAATTTTTGTAATGGCGCCCTTCATAGGAGCCCGGTTGTAGCATTAGACGAGACTGGGAAATAAAAGGTTGCAGCTCACGTTAAAACGAGTGAAATTCCCGTTAAAACTCCAGAAGGTTCAAGAAAGTATAGAAGATCCTGAGCGACAGGGGCTAGCACTAGAAACCAGCCAGGCGAGGTGTAAGGCAAGACTCTATCTGGGGATAGAAGAGCCTGAAAGGCTCTTCCCAAAAAACTCAACGTCGAGTTTAGCAAACGCTTATAGACACTGTTCCAAAATAGAAATCAGTTGCTCGGTTTGCTCACAAGTACCAACCGTCATTCTCAAGCCCACGCGCCCATCAGCATCCGCCTTTGGGCGAACCAGAATGGTGGCCTGCTGGAGGCACTTGTTAACCGCCTCGGGACGATCGGGAAACACCCACAGATAATTCGCCGCCGATGGCCAGAACTCGATACCGCGCTCAGTGAGAAAGCCCTCCAGCTTCGGCTTGGCCTGCCCCATCACTTCAGCAACATATTGCTCGGTATATTCTGGATTATCCAGAGCCGCCACGGCTGCAACGACTGCAAGTTGATTGATGTCGTAGGGGCCACGTACATTCAGTAGAGCCTGAATGTTTTCCTTCGCTGCCAACACATAACCGAATCTCAAAGAAGGGATGCCCCAGGTTTTGGAAAAAGTGCGGGTAATGACAATATTCGGACAACGATCCAGAGCGTGTGCCACGGTGCACTGGCTGTACTCGTAGTAGCACTCATCAACCAAAATAGCGACATCCGGGGCAGAGCTCGCCAGATTAACAATGCCATCCGGATTCAATAAGGTACCACAGGGGTTGTTGGGATTAGACACCACAATCATCTTGGTTCGGGCCGTGATCGCTGCTTTAACTTCCGCCAGCGGATAGCCGCTTTCGCGCTCATAAATAGGCTTGATGATTTTCAGGTTTTCAACTTTGGCCACCTGTTCATACATCGCAAAACTGGGAGCAGGAATAATAATTTCATCCCCTTCGCGACAACAGGCTCGAATGATCAAATCAATCCCCTGATCCGAACCGTTCGTCACCATCACCTGATCAGCTTGCACACCACAGTACTGCGCCAGGCGGTCGCAGATATCACCATAATGCGGGTACTGCTGCAGGCGATTGCCCTGCACATAATCAACCAGTGCCTGCTTGATGGCCTGGCTTACTGGAATGGTACGTTCATTGAAATCGAGCAGGGTGAAATCATCGGGATTTCGACCTTCCAGAGGCGGCGTGTAGGCAGCCATGGCTTCAATGTGATCTTTAAAAATACCCATCTCTTTCTCCAAACCGCCGGGCTACAGGGACTCACTCAACACCAGATTATCGCGATGAATCAATTCATCATCACCGCCATAGCCGAGGGCCGAAGTGATTTTTTCACTCGACAAACCAATGATGCGGCGAGCCTCATCACTGTTGTAATTCACCAACCCACGGGCAATCTCAGTGCCCTGCTCATCACAACACAAAACCAATTCTCCACGGGTAAATTCACCCACAACCTGGGTGACACCAACCGGCAACAAGCTTTTGCCTTCACCGCGCAAAACACGACTGGCCCCGGCATCAAGCATCAGCTTGCCCTTGGCCTGTAAGTGCCCAGCGAGCCACTGCTTTCTGGCGGCCTCCGGCTGACGATCGGCCAGCAGCAGGGTGCCAACCTCTTCCCCCCGACGCAGGCGACTCAACACATGTTCGATACGTCCGCCCGCTATCACGGTATGCGCTCCGGAACGTGCTGCAACTCTTGCGGCACGCACCTTGGTCCGCATACCGCCACGCCCCAACTTGCCACCACCCCCGGCTTTTTCTTCAAGGCTGCCATCGCGAGCACTGGCCTCGCTGATCAGCTTGGCATTGGGGTTGTTGCGCGGGTCGGAATCAAACATGCCTTGCTGGTCGGTCAGAATGACCAATTGCTCGGCATCCAACAGATTCGCCACCAAGGCCGCCAAGGTATCGTTGTCACCAAAGCGAATCTCATCGGTCACTACGGTATCGTTTTCATTCACAATGGGAACCACACCCAGCTCAAGCAGGGTATTCAGGGTGGAGCGCGCATTGAGGTAACGCTGACGACTGGAAAAGTCGTCGTGATCCAGCAGCACCTGGGCAGTTTGCAATTGAAAACGTTGAAATTTTTGTTGATAGGTTTGCACGAGACCAGCCTGACCAACGGCTGCAGCGGCCTGTAACTCATGGAGAGACGTCGGACGCTTATTCCAACCCAACTGGGTCATGCCCGCAGCTACGGCGCCGGATGACACCAATATGATTTCAAGCCCCGCCTGACGCAGGGCAGCCAACTCAGCCACCCAGGCATCAATGGCCTGCTCGTCCAGCCCCTGGCCATCATTGGTTAACAGGGCACTGCCAATTTTTACCACCCAGCGGCGGCTTGTACTTAAACTCTTGCGACTCATTGTTTTTGCTATGTTTGAATTTGCTATGGTGTGCGTCGCAGGAAGAAGGCGCTAGTTAAGGGACATATTCCACGTCCACATCATAGTCATCATCATCCCAATCGTCGTCACTTTGTTCTTCTTTCGCGGCCTTGCGTTCGGCACGATGTCGCTCGCGCAGGCTTTCAATACGCTCGCGCGCTTCATCCTGCATTTGCTGTTGAATATCGATCTCACGCTCAACCAGCTCAGGATTGGCTTTTTCCTCATCCCATGTGGATTCCAGATACTCCAGAATCTCATTGCACATTTCATGAGTACCGGTTTTATTGATCGCCGCCACTTTAAATACCGGGCCTTCCCAGTTGAGCTTGTCGATCACTTCCTGACAGGCCGCCTCGGCTTCGTCTTCTGGCAGCATGTCCAATTTGTTTAAGACCAACCAGCGCTCACGCTCAGCCAGGGTTGGACTAAACTGCTCCAGCTCATTCACAATTGCCAGAGCATTTTCGGCCGGCGTGGTGCCATCGTAGGGGCACATATCCACCAGGTGCAGCAGCACTCGACAACGGGTTAAATGCTTCAGGAACCGGATCCCCAGACCCGCACCCTCACTCGCCCCTTCGATGAGACCCGGAATATCGGCTACCACAAAACTGCGGTGCTCATGCACCTTGACCACCCCCAGATTGGGCACCAGAGTCGTAAAGGGGTAATTGGCCACTTTCGGCTTTGCGGACGATACCGCACGGATCAGGGTAGATTTACCGGCATTCGGCAAACCCAGCAAACCCACATCAGCCAACACCTTCAATTCGAGCTTCAGATTACGCTGCTCGCCGGGCTTGCCAGGGGATGTCTGCCTTGGCGCACGGTTTACACTGGATTTAAAACGGGTGTTGCCCAGCCCGTGCCAGCCGCCTTTGGCAACCAGCAGACGATCGCCCGCCTTGCGCAGATCACCCAGTACTTCTTCGGTATCGATATCAATGGCGGTTGTGCCCACGGGCACCTTCAAAACCAAATCAGCACCCTTGGCGCCGGTACAGTTACCACCACGACCCGATTGACCGTGTTCCGCACGGTATTTTGGCTGGTAACGATAGTCCACCAGGGTATTGAGGTTATCATCCGCTTCCAGATACACACTGCCGCCGTCGCCACCGTCACCCCCATCAGGGCCACCTTTGGCAACAAACTTTTCCCGCCAGAAACTCAAGCAGCCATTACCGCCGTTACCGGCTGCAACAAAGATTGGCGCTTCATCAACAAACTTCACAATCACTCCACGCCCAGAAGGCTTCGATTGGTATAAAAACAGTGTAACCCGAGAAGGGATATTTAGAAAAAGCCTCGGCCTTTCCTGCAAAACGCTAAATAAGGTAATTTCACGTCAGTTGTCGCAAAGCAACGTTTATATCAAATCCGGAGATTGGGCATAAACAGTCGCTAATACATAAAAAAGCCCCATCCATAAATGAATGAGGCTTTTTAAGCTTTCGCGAAAGCTGAAGTGTCGCTTAGCGACAGGTCACGCAATTAAGCAGCAATAATGCTGATGTATTTGCGGTTCTTAGGACCTTTAACTTCAAACTTAACTTCGCCGCTAGCTTTGGCGAACAAGGTGTGGTCTTTACCCATACCTACGTTCTCACCAGCGTGGAACTTGGTACCACGCTGACGAACCAGAATGTTACCAGCTAAAACTTGTTGGCCACCGAAACGCTTAACACCAAGGCGTTTACTTTCCGAATCGCGACCGTTACGAGTACTACCACCAGCTTTTTTGTGAGCCATGATAATCTTCCTCTGTTAGGCCTTACTTTAGATTTATATGCCCGGTTGCTCACGAGGCCTAAAGTAAAGCGAATTGATCGAATGGTATTAGCTTAGCCTTTAATACCGGTGATTTTCACCTCGGTGTACCACTGACGGTGACCTTGGCGCTTCATGTGATGCTTACGACGACGGAACTTGATGATCGTTACCTTTTCGCCGCGGCCGTGGCTAACTACTTCTGCAGTTACCTTGGCGCCTGCTACCAGAGGCTCACCAATCTTGATGTCGTCACCATTGGCAACCATCAGAACTTCGTCGAAGTCGATCGTTTCGCCAGTGGCTACTTCAATTTTTTCCAGCTTCAGGGTTTCGCCTTCCACTACACGGTGCTGTTTACCACCGCTTTTAATTACAGCGTACATTGTATGCTCCATTGTTTGCTTCCGGGATCACCGGCCGCACTTGGACGACACGAAGCAGCTAAGCCATTAATATTTAACAACTTTTGCTTTTAAGAGCGCCGGTCAACTCCGGTGAACCACAGGGCTTGCGTCGTATAAAGGGCGGGCATTCTACTGTATTTGGGTAGGCACAACAAGCCTATTGGCCTCGAAACCGCTTAAAAAGCAGACAGGGCAGGGGCTTACGCCACCTCCACTATTGAGCTTGCTGTGGCTGGCTGCTAGGATCGCGCCTTTGACGTATCAACCCTTAAGGCCCACGCTATGCTGCCCTTCCACCAAGCGGTCAAAGACGACTTTACCGCCGTTAACCAGTTAATCATTGAACAACTCCACTCTGACGTGGGACTGGTTGAGAATATTGGGCACTATATTGTGGATGCGGGCGGTAAACGACTGCGCCCACTGTTGGTGTTGCTCTGTGCCAATGCCCTGGGCTACCAGCAAAAGCAGCATATCGATCTGGCCGCCATTATTGAGTTTATCCACACCGCCACCCTGCTCCACGACGATGTCGTTGATGTCAGCGAACTGCGCCGAGGACGTCCCACAGCCAATGCCCAATGGGGCAATGCTCCCAGCGTGCTGGTTGGCGACTTCCTGTATTCCCGAGCATTCCAGATGCTGGTCGCCATTGGCAGCATGGACATCATGGCGATCATGTCCGACACCACCAACACTATCTCTGAAGGTGAGGTTCAGCAACTGGTCAACGCCAAAGATCCCGACGTCGACGAGGCCAATTACTACACGGTGATCCACAAAAAAACCGGCGCCCTGTTCGAAGCCGCCTGTGAAACCGCCGCTGTGCTTTGCCAGGCACCGGATGAAACCCGTCAGAGCCTGCGCCAATACGGCTATCATTTAGGTTTGGCCTTTCAACTGATCGATGATGCTCTGGACTATGAAGGCGATGCCGACGCTCTGGGTAAAAATGTTGGTGACGATCTTGCCGAAGGCAAACCCACCCTACCCCTGATTCGTGCCATGGCCAAAGGTGAGGCCAGCGATCGCCAGCTGATTGCCAATGCCATTCGCGAAGGGGCTGTCGACCAACTCAATGCTGTGGTTGATATTGTTCGCCAAACTGGTGCTTTGGAAGACACAAAAGCTGCCGCCGTTGAACACGCAGAAAAAGCCAAGGCCACCCTGTCAGCTCTGCCTGACTCAAACTTTAAAACCGCGATGGAGCAGCTGGCCGATTTCGCCGTGGGTCGCAATCACTAAGCAAACATAAAATCAGAACATAAAAAAACCGGCTTGATTGCCGGTTTTTTTATGTCGGTGACATTCTTATTCGTCAGCGATAAAAGCCTAGAAGGTTTTGATCAAGGCCAATAACTCATCACGCTTTTGCTCCATCAGTGGAATATCCGCTTTGCTTTCCACATTTAAGCGCACCACCGGTTCCGTGTTGGAACGACGCAGATTAAATCGCCAGTCTCCCATATCGAAAGACAGGCCATCCGTTTCATCACGTGCAAGTGCATCTGCGGAATATCGATCGGCAATGCTTTTCAGCAGCGCATCAGTATCACCAACTGTACTGTTGATTTCACCGCTGCAAGGGAAAGCTTTCGTGCGCTCAACCACCATCGACTCCAGACTTTCCTGCTTGCGACTCATCAACTCAGTGACCAGCAACCAGGGAATCATACCGCTGTCACAGTAGGCGAAATCCTTAAAGTAATGGTGCGCACTCATTTCGCCACCATAGACCGCATCTTCCAGGCGCATGCGCTCTTTAATAAAGGCATGACCGGTTTTACTCTGAACAGCATGACCGCCAGCCGTCTCGCAAATGGCTTGGGTATTCCAAATCAAACGCGGGTCGTGGACCACTTTAGCGCCAGCATTTTTCGCCAGGAAAGCGTCGGCCAACAAACCAACCACGTAATAGCCTTCAATAAACTGACCTTTGGCATCGAAGAAAAAACAGCGATCAAAATCACCATCCCAAGCGACACCCAAATCGGCGCCATGGGTAATCACCGCCTCGGCAGTGGGCGCTCGGTTTTCAACTAATAATGGATTAGGAATACCGTTGGGGAAGTTGCCGTCAGCCTCATGATGCACTTTGATAAATTCAAAGGGCAGATGAGATTCGAGGGCATCAATCACTTCGCCGGCACCACCATTGCCCGCGTTGACAACAATTTTCAAAGGCGACAACTCTTCAACATTCACATAAGACAGCAAGTGCTGAACATAACGCGGCCGGGAATCCAAATGGTTGACCTCACCCTTTTTCTCAGCCTTGCTGAAATTATCCGCTTCGGCCAGTGCCTGAATTTGTTTAAGACCGGTATCACCGCTAATGGGCTTTGCCCCTTCACGGACAAACTTCATGCCGTTGTAATCCATTGGATTATGGCTTGCTGTGACACAAATGCCACCGTCCACAGGTTGGTCAAACGCCGCGAAGTAGACCTCTTCAGTACCACAACGACCAATATGAATCACATTGGCACCCATATCGGTGATGCCCTCAATCAGGGCATTGGTCAGTGATTCACTGCTCAAACGAACATCGTGGCCAACCACCACGGATTTTGCTCCAAGAAATTCAACAAACGCACATCCGATTCGGTAGGCGATAGCCTCATTCAACTGGTCTGGAACACGACCACGAATATCGTAGGCCTTAAAACACGTTAGTGTGCTCAAGCTAAAACCTCTCTAACTTTCTGAGTTAGTAATGACTTGCATAAAGCGAAAGCGGCCAATATACCACAGCAAAGCGTCTTAAGTGTGACATAGGCTGTCCCCTTGAGCCCTAGACATCGCTTGGCTAGACGGTAGAATGTGCGCTCCCTAGCCCGGCCGGAAATCCCATTCGGGTTAGACGGCAGCCTCATGAGACTGCACAAAGATTAATCAACCAGAGTACATTATGGAATTCCAGCCTAAAAACGCTTACAACCGCGATGAGCTGCTTGAGTGCGGCCACGGAAACCTGTTTGGCCCCGGCAATGCCCAACTGCCTGTGCCCAATATGCTAATGCTGGACCGCATTACCGATATTAATCTTGATGGCGGCGAATACGGCAAAGGCAAAATTGTTGCCGAACTCGATATTACTCCTGAACTCTGGTTTTTCGATTGCCACTTCCCGGGTGACCCGGTAATGCCAGGCTGCCTGGGCCTGGATGCCATGTGGCAACTGGTTGGCTTCTTCCTGGCATGGAAAGGCAACACCGGCAAGGGCCGCGCTCTGGGCTCCGGCGAAGTTAAGTTTACAGGTCAGATTTTACCAACCGCCAAAAAAGTAACCTACGAGATCGATCTTAAGCGCGTGATTGAACGTAAACTGGTGATGGGTCTGGCAGATGGCAAGGTATCCGTTGACGGCAAAGAGATCTACTTTGCGAAAGATCTGAAAGTAGGTCTTTTCCAGAATACCGACTCTTTCTAACACGACTAAAGTCAATATTGTACGGGGGTGCCAACTAAGGCACCCCCGTTTTATTTGTGCAATAATAAGCGGCCACAATGGCGAATGGCCCGATGAGGAAACAACAATGAAACGTGTGGTAGTCACCGGTATGGGTATTGTCTCTTGTCTTGGGAACAATACTGCAGCGGTAAGCGAATCCTTGCGCAACGGGCGCTCTGGTATCAGCCGTCAACCCGTCTATGAAGAAATGGGCTTTCGCAGCCACATTGCCGGCCAGGTTGATATCGACCTGAAAGAACACATTGATCGCAAGACCTTGCGTTTTATGGGTAATGCCGCAGGCTACTCTTACATCTCAATGCAGCAGGCTATTGAAGACGCCGGCTTGTCCGAAGAGCAGGTTTCCAACATTCGCACCGGTTTAATCATGGGTTCTGGTGGCGCCTCCTCCGAAAACCTCGTGGAAGCTGCCGACATTTTGCGTGAGCGTGGCTTAAAGCGCGTAGGCCCTTACCGCGTCACCCAGACCATGGGCAGCACCACTTCCGCTTGCTTGGCAACGCCCTTTAAAATCAAAGGCGTGAACTATTCCATTTCTTCCGCCTGCTCAACCAGTGCCCACTGCATTGGCGTAGCAATGGAACAAATTCAGCTGGGTAAACAGGACATTGTTTTTGCTGGCGGCGGTGAAGAAGAGCACTGGACCCTGACCGCACTGTTTGATGCGATGGGTGCCTTGTCGACCAAATACAATGACAATCCGGAACAAGCATCACGCACTTACGACGCGAATCGTGACGGCTTTGTAATCGCTGGCGGCGGTGGCTGTTTGGTACTGGAAGAACTTGAACATGCGAAAGCGCGCGGTGCAAAAATTTACGCGGAAGTGGTTGGCTACGGCGCAACTTCCGACGGTCACGATATGGTAGCCCCTTCTGGTGAAGGCGCGGTACGCTGCATGCAACTGGCCATGTCCACCGTTGATGGCGACATTGATTACATCAACACTCACGGCACCAGCACACCGGTTGGCGACGTTGCGGAACTGAAAGCCATTCGCGAAGTGTTTGGCGACAACATTCCACCGCTGGCTTCAACTAAGTCCCTGTCTGGCCACTCTCTGGGTGCCGCTGGTGTTCAGGAAGCCATCTACTCCTTGATCATGATGAATGAAAATTTCATCGCGGCCTCTGCAAACGTGGAAACGCTGGACGAAGCTGCCGATGGCATGCCGGTTGTGACTGAAGCTCGCGAGAACGTCGAGATCAAGAGAGCGCTGTCCAACAGCTTTGGCTTTGGCGGCACTAACGCCTGCCTGGTGATGGAAAAATACGAAGCGTAATATTGGGTGCAGACCAAGTATTCACGTTAAAGGCCCTTCGGGGCCTTTTTTGTGCCTGCTACACCCACAGAAATATTGTAAATAGTTTCAATCCTTTAAAAACAAAAACCAGAAATCACACAAATGCTGATTTCTGGTTACCGAGGCGGTGTTAATTCACAGCCTTCGCTTTGCCATCCCAATAAGGCTTACGCAATTCGGTTTTTAAAATTTTGCCTGCACCACTTAATGGCAGCGGCTCAACTTGCAAACTGACACTGCGCGGACACTTAAAGCTGGCAATCAATTCCTTGCAGTGCGCGATAATCTCATCCTCGCTGGTTTGCGTATCGGCTTTGGTTTGAATAACCGCATGCACCTGCTCACCCCACTGCTCACTTGGGATACCAATAACCGCGCAGGATTCAACCGCGGGGTGACGATAGAGCGCGTGCTCAACTTCAACAGAGTAAACGTTTTCACCGCCACTGATGATCATATCTTTCACGCGATCGACGATAAAAATATATCCTTCATCATCCATGTAAGCACCATCACCGGTGTGCAACCAACCGTTTTTCAGCGTGTCTTGCGTGGTCTCTTCCATGCCGAGATAACCGATCATCACATTATCGCCTTTGGCACAGACCTGACCGATTTCACCGCGTGGCAGCTCCTGATCATTGTCATCCAGAATCGCGAGCGTTACTCCCGGTGCTGCTTTACCAGCTGATTTTAATAAACGCGAACGCGGTCCTTCCAAAACGTGATCATCCGGCATCAACACCGTTAACACCGGTGCGGCTTCGGTTTGACCATAAGCCTGCATAAATTCGATGTCCGGGTATTTATTCATCGCCGCTTTCAATACCGCTTCGGGCATTGGCGACGCACCATAGAAAATGGATTTCAAAGAAGAGATGTCGTAGCTATCCAGATCAGGATAACTCATCACCATGCCGACCATGGTGGGCACGAGAAGAATACGAGTAACACTTTCTTCTCCAATCAACTCCAGAACACGCTTGGGGTCGAAACCGGGTGTGAACACATGGGTACCGCCCAACAAACAAAAACAAATAGCATTGTAAGCATCTGCCGCATGGAACATCGGAGCGGCATGCAAATAAATTTCTTCACTGCCATACGACTGCAGCACCATTCCCTGCATGGCATTGAACAACATATTGTGATGACTGAGCATCACGCCTTTGGAACGCCCGGTCGTGCCGCCTGTGTAGTACAAGGCCACGAGATCATCGGGCTGCACCGGAAATGCATCAATCCCTGCCGCATCTGCCAACAAATGTTCATAGTGCGGCATTCCCTCAGGGGCCTCACCATTATCCATAAACACAACATGTTTGAGTTTGGGCAAGCTGGATTTTAAATGATCGAGCATGGGCAAAAACTGACGATCCAGCAAGAGCACTTCACTTTCGCTATTGCTCATCCAATACTCGACCTCAGGTGCGGCCAGTCGAGTATTGATCGGAACATATACCCCGCCCGCCCAGGGAATTGCAAACATGGCCTCAAGATAGCGATCACTGTTTAAGGATAGAATCGCCACCCGAGAGCCCTGTTGAACGCCCAGCTTTTGCAGCGCACCCGCAAACTGGCTAACCCGTTGCTGAAACTCTTTCCAAGTGTGACGACGATCACCATCGATGGTGGCCATTTTTTCCGCGCGCTGCTGAACCACACGCTGTAGAGTGTTGGAGAACGTGAGCATAATGTACCTTGAATTTATTGTTACTTATTCTTAGCGAGGTTTAATTCAAGGGTAAGGATAATAAGCGGCAAGCGCCCTTAGCAAGGGCACAATTGGCCAAATAGGTAGACGGCAGCTATCAAGTGAGGCTTATTGCGAGCAAGTTAGCGATTATCGAGATAGGCCTTAACACGGGACTCGAGACGCAGACGCCAGGAACGCTGCTGCACACCGAAGTCATCGCGGGTTGCCAGACACCCTAAAACCGCACTGGGATACTGAAGCTCTTTCTCATCATCCAGCAACTGACCGGTCTCATGCCCCAGGGAGCGAACAATGTCGTCTAAATATTCCGCAAATTCCTTTTCATCACAAGGATCAGAGCTGGCGTAATGGTAGATGCCCCAATTGTCCGCGCCAGAAAAGATTTGCTTGATCATGGCAATCAAGACACGGCAGGCATCATCGATAAAAGTCGGCGAAGCGCGACGCTCGGCACTGACAGCAATCTTTTCCTTGCTGATCAACAAATCCAACAGGCGACTAAAAACACTGTCACCTTGTTGGCAAATCAGCCAACTGAGGCGGTAAATAATATAACGTTCACACTGCAACTGAACCTTGCGCTCGGCATCCCACAATGCCTGCCCCAATGCCGTTAACGGCGAGGGGTGGTCGTCTTCGCGGTACACGGTAAGATTTTCGCCGCCGAACACTTCGTGAGTCGACAACTGCACAATGGGAATATCCAATGACTTTGACGCCCCGGCCAGCACTTCACTGGCGCTCACCAACAATGCTCGACGCTCAGGATCTTCCCCAACAGAATAGGCCAGAGTATTGATGAGCAAATCCGCTTCTTCCTCGGCCAAAAAACTCGCCGTGCCTTTCTCCGCATCCTCAGCCGACAGCAATTCGGCGGGGAGGCATTTCAGTGAAAAGGGCTCCTGCTCCAGCGCTTCAATAAGATGCTGGGCAAAAATGGACTGGTCACAACTGAGAATAATTTTTTGGGCCACGAAATCAGACTACCTAAATAAAGCTTTTTACTTCTGTTTGGATCATAACAAGCCAAGCCCCGGAACACTATCCGGGCTCGGCAGCGAGTGTAAACGGGAAAAGAAAAGGCCCGCCAAAGCGAGCCTTTCTGAATTCAACGGGACGGCTTTCCTTAGAATGGAATGTCGTCGTCAAAGCTGTTGTCAAAACCTTGCGGCTGAGGTGCAGCTTGAGGCGCCGCGGCTGGCTGTTGCTGCTGAGCAGGCGGAGGAGACATCGGCTGCTGCTGTTGAGGTGCTTGCGGAGCCTGTTGCTGGAAGCCGCCTCCACCTTGCTGCTGATAGGCTTGCTGTGGCTGCTGCTGAGGCATGCCGCCACCCTGTGGCGCATAACCGCCTTGGTCCATACCGCCCTGACGTCCGCCCAGCATTTGCATTTCATTCGCCACAATCTCGGTGGTGTAGCGATCCTGGCCAGACTGGTCCTGCCACTTGCGGGTCTGCAATCGACCTTCAATATAAACCTGGGAGCCTTTACGCAGATACTCTCCGGCAATTTCAGCCAGGCGATTGAAGAACACAACTCGGTGCCATTCAGTACGCTCCTGCTTCTGTCCGCTTTGCTTATCGGTCCATGCATCCGTGGTGGCCAGGCTGATATTGGTGACCGCGCTTCCCGAAGGCAGATACTTGGTTTCTGGATCTTGCCCACAGTTACCGACAATAATGACTTTGTTAACGCCTCTGGCCATGTTTTTCTCCTAAATTTACGTCACTGGCCTATCAACTGAGTTCTACACGGCCAAAGGACTATTCTATCTTATTTTCTACCCGATTTGCTGCCCCATAGGCGCATCCAATTGCAGGGCAGCGAGCAACTCTTCCCGGAAGTCTTTTTCATCGACTCGGATACTTGCCACACCCGCCTCACTGACTGCCACCTCCAATACCCCCGGCAGTCCGGACAACTGACCAGGCGCCGTATGGCGTCGATCAGCATGCACATCCACAAACAGCGTATTGAACTCCGGTAAAGCAGGCAATTGCCAAAGCACTCCGGCAATGATGACCGCCAGAACCACCAGCAATGCAAACACCCCCGAGCTGCCGTAAAGCGACAGCAGCGCTCCCCCTGCCAAACCTCCGAGAAAGGTTCCAACAAACTGCCCGGTTGAATAAACACCCGAGGCTGCGCCACGCTGCTCCATCGATAGCAAACGCGTGAGCATCGACGGCAGACTGGCTTCGAGCACATTAAAACCGATAAAGAAAAGCAGTAAACCCGCCAATAGCGCGAATGCACCCGCCCACAGATCAGCACCAACCAGCAACAGCAAAAGCCCCGCCATAAACAGCAAGGCCGCAGACAAACGCAACACTGCATGATGACGCTTGGCTCGCTCCGCCCAGATAATAGCGGGCACCATAAAGGCGAAGGCCAATAACATAACAGGCAAGTAGACTTGCCAATGCGCCGTCACTTGCAGACCCAACTGCAGCATGAGCATTCCCGGAACCGCAACAAACAGCGCCATCAAAGCGAAATGCAGAGTAAACACGGCTGCAGTTAAACGCAGCAGAGCGCCATGTCCTAACACCTCGGAAAAGGCGGCGGGCGCGGCTTTTTTCATGCGCGGAGGATCGGGCAAACCCAGCTGCAGAATCAACAAACCAACCACAGCCAGCGCCGCTGTGACCATAAACAACACAGGAAGCCCGCCCCACGAGGCAAGCACAGGGCCAAGCACCAAAGAGATTGCAAAAGCGACACCAATCGCCGCACCGATAGAGGCCATAGCCTTGCTGCGATTGCGCTCAGCCGTCACATCCCCCACCAACGCCATAATGACGCCCGCAATGGCACCCGCCCCTTGAAGGGCTCGTCCGGCAATCAAACCCCAAATGGTTTCGCTGTACGCGGCCAACAAACTCCCCAAGGCAAACAACAGCAAACCAAACGCGATGAGTGGCTTTCTTCCCCAACGATCCGAGCACATACCAAAGGGAATCTGCAACAAGGCCTGGCTCAAGCCATATACACCCAGGGCCAAGCCCATCAACAGAGGAGTCGCCCCTTCATACTGCTCAGCGTAAAGCGCCAGCAAGGGCAACACCATAAACAGGCCAAGCATTCGAAATATGTATAAGAGCGTAAGAAAAAGTACAGATCGGCGTTCAAACGCTGACATTTCTGGCGCGGCAGCCATAATTTGGAATTCCGGAGCAAATGGGCGATTTTAACAGCTGGTGCCAGCGAAATATATTGCCGACAAAGCAGCTTAACTGGCCAATGAGTCCCAAGCCGCGCAAGCCAGTGAGATCATAAGCCACCTGAACAGGGCATTAAAAGTACCTGATTTTAAGGCTTATAGGGCAAATTTATAAGTTTCCTTGTTAAAAAGCCGAACAAGCAAACTATGCTCCTGGCGAATTCCCAAAAGCGGAACCATACTTATTACTGAATTTTGAAAAAGCATGGGTTCTTTTTATTGCAGCTATCATTAGGGCCACTTATTCTTGACAGGCTAGCTCTCAGTAATGTGACTTAGATCAGAGTATTCCACTCTAGGAAGTAGTAGATGAGGTATTAGATAGCGTTCTTATATACCCTTTCATTTCCAATTCTAAAGACCTAACTGACTCTGCACGGTCACAAAATAAGCCCTAGAACCCCTAGCTGGGAATTGAGGGGCAAACATAATCTATAAAAGCGAACCGTAACTACATGTAACCAATGACTTAGTATATATCGCACAGGAATGCATTATGCAGCCAAAGGCTAACACCCCAGTTGAAACCAGCCAGCCCTCGGTGGCTTTGGTTTCCCACCAAAGCAGTTTGCAAACATCTCTATTGGCCCACTTGATCAGCCACGAACTCAACATCGAATGCCCAATTGTTGAGCTGTCAACATTCTCCCAACTGAAAACAACATTTGCGCTGGTTGATTGCCAACACCACCGCCGTGAAGACCTGGCCAAATGGCTGCACGATTGCCAGGACTGCGACGACGCACCGATTATCGCCCTGTTCAATGTTACCCCACACAGCGAGCATGAAGACCTTCTGGCCTGGCCTTGTGTACACGGATTGTTCCACACCACCAGCAGCCAGGAGCTGTTACTTCAGGGCTTGAACCAGCTATTGAGCGGTGAATACTGGCTGCCACGCCGACTACTGCACCATTTCCTGCAGAGCCGTCGCCCGCCGGTCTTCAATCCGATTGCCGAGAAGCTGACCAAACGTGAACGTCAAATCCTTACCCTGATTCGCGAAGGTGCCACCAACGCCAACATCGCCAACATGCTGTTTGTCAGTGAGCACACCGTTAAAAGTCACCTATACAACGTCTACAAAAAAATCGGTGTAAAGAACCGCCTGGAAGCCTGTAACTGGGCCCGAGTACACATTCCCGAGGCCTAAGCGCCCACTCTGGTATTTGCGACAGAGGGAGGACGGAGCCCCCTCCACAGCAAACCACTCTTTCTTATACATTTCAAAATACCTGTTTATTTATCCAGCATTTTCGCATTATACTAATCGGCTGTTTTCTCAGACTTAGATTGGTACAGGCATTGGACACCATACACGTCAGGGGTGCTCGCACCCACAACTTGAAAAATATCGACCTGGATATCCCTCGGGATAAACTGATTGTGATTACCGGACTCTCTGGCTCCGGTAAATCTTCACTGGCCTTCGACACTCTCTATGCTGAGGGCCAACGCCGCTACGTGGAGTCCCTGTCCACCTATGCCCGGCAGTTCCTGTCCATGATGGAAAAGCCCGATGTCGATCACGTTGAAGGCCTGAGCCCGGCAATTTCCATCGAACAAAAGTCGACATCCCACAACCCCCGCTCAACCGTGGGAACCATTACCGAGATTTACGATTATCTGCGCCTCTTGTTTGCCCGTGTAGGTGAGCCACGCTGCCCAATCCACGGCGAACCTCTGGCCGCACAGACCATCAGCGAAATGGTAGATCAGGTTCTCGGTCACAAAGAAGGCACCAAGCTCATGCTGCTGGCACCCATCGTGCGCGACCGCAAAGGTGAACACTTGCACACCTTTGAGCAATTGCGCCGCGAGGGCTATGTGAGAGCCCGTATCGACGGTCTGGTAGTCGATCTGGACGATGCCCCAAAACTGGACAAGAAAAAGAAACACACCATCGAGGTAGTGGTCGACCGTTTTAAGGTGCGCGATGATCTGCAACTGCGTATTGCCGAATCCATTGAGACCGCCCTCAATCTCAGCGAGGGCCTGTTGCTGCTGAATTATATGGATGGCGAGAAAGAAGACCGCATGTTCTCCGCCAAGCACGCCTGCCCGGTATGTGATTACTCCCTGACTGAACTGGAGCCTCGCCTGTTCTCATTTAACAACCCGGCGGGCGCCTGTCCCAGCTGTGACGGTCTGGGGGTGAAGCAGTATTTTGACGAGGAAAAAGTTGTTCAATTTGAAGAGGCCTCACTGTCCTCTGGCGCCATTCGCGGCTGGGACAAGCGCAATGTGTATTACTTCCACATGCTTAACTCTCTTGCCGAACACTACGGTTTTGACGTCGACACACCATGGAACAAACTGCGCAAAAAGGATCGCCAGGTGATCCTCAACGGCTCCGGCCGAACTGAAATCGACTTCAGCTATGTCAACGATCGTGGTGATCTGCACCAACGCAGACACAGCTTTGAGGGTGTCCTGCCCAATATGGAGCGACGTTACCGCGATACGGAATCCAATTCGGTACGTGAAGAACTGGCAAAATATTTATCCACTCAACACTGCCCCGAGTGTGACGGTACCCGCCTGCGTCGGGATGCACGCCATGTATTTGTCGACAATAAAACGCTACCTGAGCTGACCACACTGCCCGTTGGCGAAGCCTTTGATTATTTCAACAAACTGAAATTTAAAGGGGCCAAGGCCGAGATTGCCGAAAAGATTTTGAAAGAACTGCAGGATCGCTTCCGATTTTTGGTGGATGTTGGCCTGAATTATCTGAGTTTAAACCGCAGTGCCGAAACCCTGTCCGGAGGTGAGGCCCAGCGTATTCGCCTGGCCAGCCAGATTGGCGCCGGTTTGGTCGGGGTTATGTATATCCTGGACGAGCCTTCTATCGGGCTGCACCAGCGCGACAATGATCGCCTGCTTGCAACCCTGACACATTTGCGGGATATCGGTAATACGGTAATTGTTGTTGAACATGATGAAGATGCGATACGCCAAGCCGACCACGTGATTGATATCGGTCCCGGTGCAGGTGTTCATGGTGGTGAAATCATCGCCCAGGGCGACGTAAAAAAAATCATGCGTAGCAAAAGCTCTTTGACCGGGCAATATCTGTCCGGCAAAAAGTGTATTGCCATACCTGAGGAACGCACGCCGACACAAGATGAAAAATGGCTGAAACTATTCGGTGCCAACAGCAATAATCTGCGCGATGTGGATTTAGAGATTCCCTTCGGTCTAATGACCTGTGTTACCGGCGTTTCCGGTTCGGGCAAATCCACTCTGATCAATGCCACACTGTACCCATTGGCCGCCACAGAACTCAATGGCGCAACCACATTAAAAGCCGCCTCACATGATCGCGTAGAAGGCCTGGATTTATTTGATAAATGCGTCGACATTGATCAGAGCCCGATCGGCCGCACACCGCGCTCTAATCCCGCAACATACACCGGCATCTTCACGCCCATTCGCGAACTGTTCGCGGGCACGCAGGAAGCCCGCTCAAGGGGCTATAAGCCCGGCCGGTTCAGTTTTAATGTGAAAGGCGGACGCTGCGAAGCCTGTCAGGGCGATGGCGTCGTCAAAGTAGAAATGCACTTCCTGCCGGACGTTTATGTACCCTGCGACAGCTGCAAAGGCAAGCGCTACAACCGCGAAACGCTGGAAGTAAAATATAAAGGCAAAAATATCCACGAAGTTCTGGAGATGACCGTTGAAGATGCGCGGGAATTTTTTGATGCCATTCCTGCCGTTGCCAAAAAACTGCAAACCTTAATGGATGTTGGTCTGACCTATATATGCCTCGGACAAGCAGCCACTACACTGTCCGGTGGTGAAGCCCAGCGCGTCAAGCTCTCTCGTGAGCTGTCGAAACGCGATACCGGCAAGACCCTCTATATTCTTGATGAGCCAACGACCGGTCTGCACTTCCACGACATCCAACAGTTATTGGCCGTTTTGCATCGCCTGCGTGATCACGGCAATACCGTCGTGGTGATTGAGCACAATCTTGATGTGATTAAAACCGCTGACTGGATTGTAGATCTTGGCCCGGAAGGTGGCAGTGGGGGTGGCCAAATTATTGCCACAGGAACCCCGGAAGATGTCAGTAAAATAAAAGCTTCTCACACTGGGCGCTATCTGAAACCCATGCTGAAAAAGTGATTGCAATGGAGCCGGGAATCGTCCTGGCTCCAGCCCTCTCTTCCTGAATCCCCTAACGCTCTTCAAGCTCCAGTTCAAAACTGAAGCTACCGCCTTTCCCGGCCGCAAAACGGCCATGCCCCAGATGATGTGCAAATGCTCCACTGGCTGAGAGAACCTCGAACTGGCTACTGGCCACGCCATTCTTAAATTCACCATGATGCTCCAGAACCAAGCCAAATGGCTTGCCCTGCCAGTCACCACTGACATGCTCAAAGCCCACAAACTTCGCCTGCGTCTCGTCGGGATAGGACATCAGGTAGCGCAGCTCGCTGCTGCCCTCAAGATCACCACTGTAGCGTTGTTTTATATCCGCCTGACTCTGCTTGTGAATATTGGTCCCTTCCATATATTCATGCTCATCCCATTGCTGAACCTGAACCTGCGCGTTAATTGTCAATGCCATTGTTCTTCCCCATGCGGATAAAAATTCAGTATAGTCTGGCGAATCTTTGAAATCTTGAACTTTTGCGACATGAAAGACATCCAGCAAGCCATATCCGGCGTGGTTCAGCAAAGCCAGGCTAAAGCGCATTACCGGCTCAGGCGTTACCTGCCTCATTCAGACATGGCGCACCTTGTCGATCAATACTGGATTGTCGATTGGGATTTACGCGACCAAACCGGTCATACTCAACACAATTTGCCCGCCCCCAATATGCATCTGGTGATTGATCATCACCGGGCCTATATCTGCACAACCATCAGTCGCAGCTATCAATACGATATGCGCAATCAGGATAGGATCATCGGCATCAAATTTCAGCCCGGCGTACTCGCTCCAGTTTTGTGTGAAAGAGGATTACCTCTTCTGGATTCTTGCCTGTACGCAGAAGAGGTGTTCCCGCAACTTGCCGAAAACGACTGTCATCGCATCCGGACACTTCAGTCTGACGAAGCGATTGTTTTGGCTCTGGAGACGATGCTGCCCAAACTTCACCTCAGCCCGGAAGCCAAATCGATCAGGAATATTGTTGCGCAGGCCAGAATGGCGGAACCCGATTGCAGGCTGGAAGAATTGGCGTCAGCATGCCAAATCCACCCACGTCGGTTGCAGAGATTGTGTAAAGCATATTTAGGCTTGAGCCCCAAAGCTTTGGTGCAGAAGTTTCGACTGCAGAAAGCCATCGATCAACTTGATGATGGCATAAAAAGTCCCTCAAAGGTTGCATTGGATTTAGGATTCTCGGACCAAGCGCACTTGAACCGGGAAATTAAAAAACACAGCAATAAAACCCCGAGGGAAATCAGTACCAACAGATAGGGTTGGCCGGAGCAAGCTCCGGCATCAAATTATTTAACCGGCTTTTAGCGGCTTGCTCATTTCCGCCCAGTCAATCTCACCATCATCAACCAGGTTCTCGTATTCCAGAACACCCAAAGCCTCAAACTTGGGGCGAACCTTGTCAGTAAGCAAACCAATGCGGCGTAAATTAGGAACGACCCGGGAGAACAGGTGATTGCGGAATTTCGCCGTACCGGATGATTCCAGGAAGATCTGCCGGGCTTCCTCAACATCCCAGCCATAGTATTCAAACACATCGGTAGGCACTAAACGTTCGCGGCTGACCACACACGCCTGGTAGGCGAATTCAGCGCGTTCTTCACGCTCTTCATCGCTGAGGGATTTCACAAACTCTTCGAGATAATGAATTCCAAACGCCACATGACGGGCTTCATCGCGAATCACGTAACCCAGAATTTCTTTTAACAAGCCATCTTCAGCCGCCAGTTCATGCATGGTATTGAACGCCGAAAGCGCCAGTCCCTCAATCACAATTTGCATACCGATAAACTTAAGATCCCAGCGCGGATCGGTAAGAATTTTATCCAGAATACTCTTCAGTGAGGTATTCACCGGATACATCATTCCAAATTTTTTCTGAATGAACTTATTGAACACTTCAACATGGCGGGCTTCGTCGAAGGTTTGGGAGCCGGCATAAAGCTTGGCAGCGTAGGTGGGAGCACAGGAAATCAGTTGCGAAGCAACCAAAAGCGCGCCCTGCTCACCATGCAAAAACTGGGAGAGCGTCCAGGCATCACTGTGGTCATAAAATTCCAGTTTTTGCTTTTCGCTCAGCGCCTCGAAAGGCCCCCAGCCGGCAAAACCGTTTTGAATAGCTCTCAATTCATCGTCCATGGTGCCCAGAGGCTTATTCCAATCGATGTCGGTTTCAGCGTTCCAATTGAGTTTTTTACCCAGCTCATAAAGCTGGCGAATGCGATTTTCCTGAATTCGGTAGTCCCAGTTATAGGCACCTGTGAGCGGCGTTTTGAAAATTTCGGCAATATCATCAACGGCTTCCGGCGTCAGATCGATATCGTCACTGGCACCGGCCAGATCCTGGGCAGCTTCGTAAAATTTCACTTCTCTCGGGGTATCATCTATAAATTCAACCGCCATCACAGGCTCCTTTTACTCATTTATTATCGTCTTTTATTAGTCTCGTACCGAAGTGCTTGCTTCTCAAGGTGATCTTATGCCATATTTTTGGTCATAAGAGGCCAACAGAAAATCAATAAGGACCAGGGCCATATGGCAAACCCACGATTTCCCGCCAGTTACGTTGCGATATTGAGTGAAATGCTCAAAGACTACGGCCACCCCACCGAACCCATGCTGGCAACTGTCGGATTAAGCAACGAATATTTAGATCAACCCGATGCAAGCATCACTGATCAGCAATTGCGTCACCTTCTGGAAACCGCTGCGAAAATCAGCGGTGATTCCGCACTGGGTTTACACTTTGGTCAACGCTTGACGCTCACCTCACATGGCGTAGTGGGTTATGCCTTGATGAGTTGCAATAATCTTTTTTCAGCCCTCGACTTGTTGATGAAGTACTATCGTCTGCTGATGAACTCTGCCATGCTGACCATCGAGCAAGGGACCGACCACATTCTTTTGGAACACAAAAATTTGGGGCAGGACTTAATGAACCCCAATTTTGATGAAGAGATATTTTCCGCCGGGATTGTCACGGCCGTAAGGCAGCTACTGCATCGTGAAAAGCTGCCCATGGAACTTTATTTTGTCTACCCCGAGCCGGAGCATGTTGAGGAATACCATAAGACTTTCGATTGCCCCATCCACTTTGAACATCACCGCAATGTCATAAAGCTGGAAAACAACCTGCTTCAGGAAAAGCCTGAATTCGCCAACCCCTCCATGCTGAAAATCTATCAGCAACAGTGCGACAAACTGCTTGCCCGCCTGGACGACAAGGCTGATTTAAGCAGCAGTGTCCGTCGAATGCTGATTTCTGAAAACAGTGGCTTTCCCAAGTTGGAAGCCATGGCTGAAAAGTTTCACATGAGCCCTCGTACCTTCCGGCGCCGGCTTCAGGACGAAGGCAACTCCTTCCAGAAAATTTCCGATGAAGTCAAACGCCAACTGGCTGAGGACTATCTGCGTAATGCCAACTTCTCCATCGAAACCATAGCCAGCCTGGTCGGTTTCAATGATATTTCTAACTTCCGCCGTGCTTTTATTCGATGGACAGGAGAGTCTCCCGCGAGCTTTCAAAAGCGACAGAGGCCCTAATACGCAAACGTGTACCTCAGGGCTCGATTTTGGCATTGCGGGGTCGATAAACGTTCGCAATATTGCCAAGCAGCATACACAGGCCACCCACAATCAATGCCAAGGTGAATGGTTCCTGATAGAAAATCACGCCAACAGCACCAATCAGGGGAAGGCGCAAGAAATCCAAAGTCACCACCAAGGTCACATCGGCCAACTTAAGGGCCTGATTTAAACAGTAATGGGCGCTCAATGCCGCCAGACTGATCAACACAATGATCCACATATTCCGGCCATCAACCGCTGCCCAATCAGACCAGGCCAACAATAACCCCATAGGCATCTGCAAAAGACACATATAAAAAAGTATGGTTAGCGGAGTTTCGGTAGACGTTAACGCTTTGGTGCTGATAAAAGCCACCGCAAAACCCACAGCGGCAGCGAGTACAATAAGAGAAGCCGGATTAAAAATTTCCGAACCCGGCTGAACGATAATAAACACGCCCAACAAACCCGCCAATATGGCAACTATACGCTGGACGCTTAAACGCTCTTTTAGAAATACAGCCGCGAGAATCGCCGTCCAGAAAGGTGCAGTAAATTCCAGCGCAAACACTTCAGCAAGTGGCAACAAAGCGATCCCCAGAAACCAGCCATATTGTGCGCCAAAATGAAAGATACTGCGCAGGCCATGCATGGGAAGTCGCTCTGTTTTCAATTGTTTCAGCTGACCACGATAGCAAATAATGGCAAACAGTAAGCCAGCCCCAATCAGGCTTCTGAAGAACAGGGTTTGAAAAACACCAACTTGTCCACTGAGTTCACGAGCACCAATAGCGAGCAAACAAAATGAAATCAGTGACGCAAACATCCACAACAAAACCCTCATTGAGCACGGTGCTCGAAAGACAGCAGCAATAGGGCTTCAGCATTTTTTAATGGACAGATGCTTCCCATAGCCGATGACAAACTCAAAGCTCCCTCCAGACTTAAAAGTGTACTCAACGACAATTCCCTAGCGACCTCTTCCTTCAACCCTTGTTCTCGCAATACTGTAAATATTGCGCCCTGGATATTCTCGTAGCAACTGTTAATCGCTTCTCGGAGTTCAATATCTTCGGGTTTGGCCTCATGGCTTAAGGTAGCGAACAGGGAACCGCAGCCCCAGTCGTTCTCTATCAACCATACTTCCATCTCGGCAATAAGCTGAGCAATCAATTCAGAATAAGATTGCTTCTGGAGCAAGGCATTCTGCAAATACTGCACAATCTGCTCCGATAAAGACTCAGCACAGGCGATAGCCAGGTCCGTTTTTCCTCCACGAAAATGGTGATAGAGAGAACCTTTAGGTAGCTCGGCCACACTCAAAATTTCATTCAGTCCCGTGGCGTAATACCCCTGCCGCTGAAACAAATCTATCGCCACGGCAATCAGTGTTTCCCTGTTGCCCAGCGTGAATGGTTTTGAAGATCGGTTCATAGATGTTGGACGAAAGCGCGCCTTAACTGATATCAGGACTGAACAATGGCAATCGAGGCCAGGGCATTTGCCACCAGACGTTCGGTTCCATCTTCAGCCAGGCAGTATACCTTAGCTTCAACGGATGCGTTGCGACGCGTTTTTTTAATAAGCTGCGCCCGAACAAGCAACGTAGGCGCCAAGGCTGGAGCCAATAACTGAATCGTGTAGGAAGAGGTCACCACATCACCCGCAAGAGTCGCTGCGGCCCAGGAGCACGCTGTGTCCGCCAACGCGCCGACAACACCACCGTGAACAAAGCCATGATGCTGTAGCATATCGTCACTCACTGTCTGGCGAATCTCAATCTGTCCCTGACCTGCCGCCAGTAACTCGAAATTTAACCAGGCGTTAAACCCCTTAGCCATCGCAAATTCTCTTAGTAACTTCTCTGTTTCAGGTTCCGCATAGGGATAGCTGCCCATAGTATTTACTCCTTTTTGAATCATTTTGACCCTGTAGACCGATTAGTCTACAAGACTAGACCAATCGGTCTACGGTCGCAATATGGGAGATATGACAGAACAACAGGCAATATTTACCCATTGAGCGATGAGCCCTCAATTTCGTTTATTGGGTATACGCACGCCTTTGCACATCAAAACCAATAACATGAGAGCAATGATGAAACCTCTAAAAATTCTACCTTTGATCATTCCAAGCCTGGCGATTGGTTTCGCCTCAGGCAGTTTTGCCAAGGACCCCAAAGCCGCACACACGATAGAGAACAATCAGGTGTTCGCCCCCTGGACAGGCCCCTACCAAGGGGTTCCAGCCTTCGACAAGGTGAAACTGTCTGAGCTGAAACCTGCTCTGGAGCAGGGTATGGCCAAGAACATGGCAGAAATCGAAGCCATCGCCAACAACCCGGAAGCGCCAACCTTTGCCAATACTCTGGAAGCGTATGAGGCCGCGGGCAAAGACTTGGACCGAGTGTTTACCTACTGGACGATTTGGAGCTCAAACATGTCGAGCCCGGAGTTTCGAGAAATCCGCTCTGAAATGAGCCCCAAGATCTCAGCCTTCTACAGCAAGATTACCCAGAATAAAAAGCTCTTTGCTCGCATCAAAGCGGTTTATGAAAGTGATGCGATGAAAAATCTACGTCCGGACCAACAACGTCTGCTGGAAAAAACCTATCTGGGTTTCAAGCGCAGTGGTGCGGAACTGACAGGAGAGAAGGCGAAACGCTACAGTGAAATCAATCAACGTTTGTCTCAACTGCAAAATCAGTTTTCCAATAATGTTCTGGCAGACGAGGAAGGCTATGTCACTTTTTTCAGCAAGGACCAAAGTGCCGGTTTACCAGAATCTTACTTGAGCGCGGCGGCAAGCTCAGCAAAAGCCAAGGGCAAAGAAGGCCAGTACGCCGTGAGCAATACCCGCTCTTCCATGTCTCCCTTCCTGACCTACGCAGACAATCGTGAACTGCGTAAACAGGTGTGGACAAACTACTACAGTCGCGGTGATAACGGCGGCGAGCATGATAACAATGCCATCATCGCAGAAATTCTGAAACTGCGTCATGAGCGTGTTGGCTTGTTAGGTTATAAAGATTATGCCAGCTGGCAGCTGGAATCTCGCATGGCCGGAAAACCGGAAAACGCCATGAAGTTAATGGAAGCGGTTTGGCCTGCCGCGATTGCTCGAGTGGATGAAGAAATCGCTGACATGCTGGAAATTGCCAAAGCCGATGGCGTAAAGAACATCGAGCCTTGGGATTATCGCTACTATGCGGAAAAAGTTCGTAAAGCCAAATACGACCTAAACTCCGATGAAGTCAAACAGTATCTGCAACTGGGCAAATTGCGCGACGCGATGTTTTATGTTGCAGATCGTCTGTTTAATTTCAAGTTTACAGCGGTGGCGGAAGGCACCGTTCCTGTATTCCACCCAGACGTAAAGGTTTGGGAAGTCACTGATAAAACAACAGGTAAACACATTGGCTTATGGTATTTAGATCCCTTTGCTCGCAAAGGTAAACGCTCGGGCGCCTGGGCGGTCAGCTATCGCAGCCATACCGATTTCCAGGGCAAAACCAATGTGCTTTCATCCAACAACTCGAATTTTGTAAAAGGTGAGCCCGGTCAACCCGTATTGATTTCCTGGGATGACGCCGAAACTTATTTCCATGAATTTGGCCATGCCTTGCATGCCTTATCTTCGAATGTCGCATACCCATCTCAAAACCGTGGCGTGCGCGATTACACCGAGTTTCAGTCTCAACTTTTGGAACACTGGCTGAGTACCGACGAGGTGATTGATAAATATCTCCGTCATTACAAAACCGGAGAACCTATGCCCGCCGAGCTGATTGCCAAAATCAAGAAAGCGGCATCGTTTAATGAAGGTTTTGGTACAACCGAGTACCTTGCCTCCGCACTTATTGATATGAAGCTGCACAGTGTCGACCCAAGCAATATCGATCCGGATAAGTTTGAACGTGAAACGCTTGCAAAGATGAATATGCCGAGTGCTATCGTTATGCGCCACCGCACACCGCACTTCAGCCATATCTTCAGCAGCGAAGGTTATGCCGCCAGTTATTATGGTTATCTCTGGGCGGAAGTTCTTACGGCCGACGCTGCCGAAGCTTTCGCAAATGCCCCGGGTGGTTTCTACGACAAGGCGATGGCGAAAAAACTGGTGGATCATTTGTTCAGCGTACGGGATGCCGTACCACCAGCAGAAGCCTATGTGAAGTTCCGTGGCCGTGAAGCGAATATTGAAGCATTAATGCGCCTTCGGAACTTTCCAATCCCTAAAAACAACTAACGTTTGATCTCACCGCCGATGGTGGAACGCCTTGAGCGTCCACCATCGGAGCGTCGCCTCCACCCCCCTGAATAATCAGCCCCATTTTATCTTTCAAACCCAATCAATATCGTAGTTTGGGATACGTTTCAAAGCGATCCTGACTGATAGTATTCCGCTTGCCTTACAGAATCTATTAGATAAAGAGGTTCTGAAAAATATTTCTCTAGCCCACACAATGGCTTTGCTTATCAAGCATGCCTGCCACTTCAGGAGCATTCCATGTTCAGATCTGTTCTTTTTTCAGGATTTTTAACCATCATTCTAAGCTTGAGCTCCCACTCAAGCTTTGCCGACAACATCAGTAAAGACGAAGCCAAGCAAACGTTTTGGACTCTCATGGAAAACATCCAGAACGAAGATCCAAGCTATTTTGACTTCTTCAAGGCCGATGCAAAAATCACCTACAATATGCCAGCATCATACGAAATGCCGTCCGGGAATATTTCGGTCAGCGAACTCCAAGAAGTGATTCAGGGTTTTTGGCAATATTCGGAAAATCACAGTTTTGATACCCGCAATCCAAAAATCTCTGTCGACGGAAAAAACGCCGAGGTTAAAGCCATCGTATACGAGCGTTACACGATGGAAGGCTATACCTTCAGCAACAAATCGACGTAAAGTTTCACGCTTCAAAAAGTAAAAGGAAAAGTGAAAGTTGCTAAACTCGTGAACACCATCGAAGATATCAGCGACAGCGAATATCAGGAAGCCCTGGCAACGAACAAGAAGGAAAACCGGAAGTAAACTCGTAGAAACTGAGGATTCCCCACCTTAGTACTGAGCCACTCTTTCCCAATGAAAATCTTCTGTTGCAATCAGTAGAGCTTCGGCTGAAAGCGAAGCTCTACAACGGCCCTCGCCTCAATTTAATTGTTATACGTCAATATTATCCTAGGAGTATAAAGTAAAACTCTTAACACCACCTGCTTGTCGAAAAAACTTGTCATAGCAATAAAGATTTTTAGGTTGCCGCCTATGTAAGCGGAAAGAATGGACTGGCTATTCGCACTATATCATCCCTAGCTCTCAATTTAGCCATCGAGCATTGCCTCTAACCCAAAAATCTGTCAACAATAGCACCCCCCATCATTCGGTGGGCAACCAAACTCAATGGATTTATTTTTTCAAGGAAACACTTATGATTAGAAACTTAAGTATTTCTGAAACAGTGCAAGTAGCGGGAGGTTGCCTTTCAGCGCACTGCGAACACGACAGGAAAAACCCTTTTGGTAGACCCGGTTTCGGCTCTCGCCAAATGCCACGCAACAGCCAACTAAGTTTTGGTGGCGAAGGTTCTTCCGGAAGTTCGAGTAACAACAGTGAAAAGAAAGAAACCAAAACAAGCCGAAGATCGGGGCACACATGTGATGAAGAAGGGTTCTACAAAGCAGTAGCAGAGGATGCAATCATAGGAGCAGCTGGCGGCCTCGCCTTCGGATTGACAGTCTCAATCGCAACCGTGGGCGCAGGAAGTCCAAGCATTGCTGTAACAACAGCCTCCGGTGCCGCTATGGGAGCCGTTCATGGTGCTGCAAGCCACTTAGTTGGATGCTCTTCTTGGTAATAAAAGTGAACAAAGAAAAGAAAAACAAAATATGGGCATTTGCAGGCCCTATACTCTTCTCTGTTATTTACGCGCTTATATACTACCTATACAAGGGCAAAGTATTAACCGCCTTTGAACTGTTATTTCTAGCGGTTGGGTACGCTCTTTTCAGCTCCTGTTTTGCATACCTCAGTAGTAAGCTAAAGTAGCGAAAACACTAAATTTTCGGGGAATGGGGAGCACCTTGTTCCCCGAGAGAATTGATTATATTTGAGCCTTAGATCGAGGACTAATCCTCTTTCCCTTCCAATAAATGCCCAAGCTTACCTTTCTTGGTTTCAAGATACTTGGCATTGTGAGGATTGCGGCCAGTTTCGTGGGCAATACGCTCTACGACGTTGACCCCTAAATCGTTCAGCGCCTTAACTTTACGGGGGTTGTTGGTCATCAACTTCAGGGCGTGAATGTTCAGGTGTTCCAACATTTCTCGCAGAATCGAGTAGTCACGCATGTCGGCGCCGAAGCCCAAGGCTTCGTTAGCTTCTACAGTATCAGCACCCTTATCCTGCAAATTATAAGCTTTGATTTTGTTGAGCAAGCCGATACCCCGGCCTTCCTGGCGCAGATAAAAAATCACACCACGGCCCTCCTGGGCAATTCGATGCATGGCGGCTTGCAGTTGGGCGCCACAATCGCAGCGCAAACTGAACAGAGCATCACCAGTCAGACACTCGGAATGGATACGAGACAGAACCGGTTCTTCGCCCTCCAGATTGCCCATACTCAACACAACGTGTTCTTTATCATTGGCTGTGTCTTCAAAACCGTGCATGCTGAAAATACCCCACGGGGTCGGCAATTTTGAAGATTCAATATAGCGGATAGTCACAACAAGTCCTCATTTCTTTGGGCGTTGGCGCCCACTTGCAGCTACACCAAATAAAAGGCGGCCAGCTGCAGTATCAGCCAGGCATAAACACCGGCCAATACGTCATCGATCATTATGCCAAAGCCACCACTGACCTTTTTATCCAGCCACCCAATGGGCCAAGGCTTGGCAATATCAAATATTCGAAACAATACAAAGCCGGCCAATAACCAGGGCCAGCCTTGGGGCACAGCCAACATGGTCAGCCAGAGCCCGATAAATTCATCCCAGACAATGCCGCCATGGTCGTGCACTCCCATAACCTTGGAGGCGTGCTCGCAGAGGTAAATACCCACTGCAAATCCGATCAGCAATACCAGCGCATACACATATAACGGACTCGCCTGCAGCCAGAACACAAACGGCAAAGCGGCAATCGTACCGAAGGTACCCGGCGCCTTTGGCGACAAACCGGAACCAAAACCAAATGCGAGCAGCAAGCGAGGATCTTTAATCAGATCAGTCAGAGTAAGTTGTGCAGTTGCCATTAGAAATGCTGATAACCTGTTGAGTCCAGTTCGGCTGGCTCTCCTCGAAACAAGGCTTTCACACCGTTATGCAGGGAGCTGCTACTGCCTACCAAGCTAACGGGCATACCAAGTTTTGCCGCCGCATCTTCAAATTGTGCCTGTGCGGTTTGTGGAACAAACATACACAGCTCGTAATCATCACCACCACTGGCCGCCAGTTGCACGGCTTCTTTTTCATCGAAACTTCGAATCAGAGATGGCGACAGAGGTAAACGATCCAAATCCACCGTTGCACCAATTTCACTGCGTTCACAGATATGTCCCAGATCCGCGAGCAAGCCGTCGGAAATGTCAATCGCGGCGGTCACTAGAGGCGCCAGGATCTGGGCTTCGTGAACCCTTGGCGTTGGACGATAAAAACGATCCGTAAAATAGATCGCTGCTTCCTCATCGGTTTGCAGTTCACCCTGAAAACGCCTTACCGCTGCAGCCGCATCACCCAATGTGCCACTGACGTAAATCAGCTCACCTGCTGAGGCCTTATCGCGACGCAATGCCAATTTGGGTTCCACTTCTCCATGGACCTGAACGCTGATGCTCAGTGGCCCCTTGGTGGTATCACCGCCTACCAGATGAATATCGTATTCACGAGCAACGCGCAGCAAACCTTGAGAGAAACCGGCTAACCACCCTTTGTTCATCTCCGGTAAGGTTAAAGCCAGAGTAAACCAACGCGGCTTGGCACCGCAGGCGGCGAGGTCACTTAAGTTAACTCTCAGCGCACGTTCCCCAATCAATGCCGGGTCAGCCTGAGCGGGAAAATGTACATCGGCAACCAAGGTATCCAACGAAACCGCTAACAGGCGATCTACGGATGGGTACAGCAATGCACAATCATCGCCAATACCGAGTTCGACCCCATCAGCTACGGGTGACGTTAATCCGCCACTTTGGAAGTAGCGTTTAATCAGATCAAACTCGTTCATGGCTATTTGCGCTTGCTCGCCGCTTTCACTTCAATAGCACGTTCCTGTTCAGCCATTTTATCGAGCACCGCATTGATAAACTTATGGCTGTCGGTAGCACCAAACTTTTTGGCCAGTGACACCGCTTCATTAATGACCACTTTATACGGCACATCAATTCGGTGTTTCAATTCAAAGCAAGCCATCATCAACAGTGCATTGGTAATGGGGTCCAATTCTTCCAGGCTGCGATCTTGCAGAAAAGGTTCGAAGCCCTCTCTCAACTCGCTGTATTGCTTGGGAACTCCGTGCAAAATTTCGCGAAAGTACTCAACATCGACATGGGTCATGTCGTTGTCGGCGTGAAATTCCGCTTCGATTACGTTTAAGCTTGCACCGGCCATTTGCCATTGATACAGAGCTTGCATTGCATAATGCCTCGCCTTTCGACGAGTTGCTGGGCTTACAGACATCGTATTACCTATTTACACTAAAGAGCGCGCGACCAGCTGGCAGCCGCGCTTGTTCACATTACAAATTGTTCAGCAGAGAAACCATTTCCAGAGCGGTGCTGGCCGCTTCTTCACCTTTGTTACCAGCTTTGGTGCCTGAGCGCTCGATGGCTTGCTCGATGGAATCCACAGTCAGCACACCAAAGGTAACGACGGTGTCGCTGGCCAGGCCAACCTGAGCCAGACCTTTGGTACATTCGCCAGCAACATAATCAAAGTGTGGCGTACCACCGCGGATCACAGCACCCAGAGCGATGATCGCATCGAACTCACCTTTTGCGGCCAGACGCTGGGCAACCAATGGAAATTCAAAAGCACCCGGAGCGTACACAATGGTGATTTGATCTTCGCTGATGCCGTGGCGGCGCAGAGTATCCAGCGCACCTTCTTTCAGGCTCTCAACTACAAAGCTGTTCCAACGGCTTACAATTAAGGCGTATTTACCCTGGCAATTGGTAAATTGGCCTTCAATGGTTTTAATACTCATAAATAATTCCTTCGTCGCTAATTCGATGTGCAAACATTTTGCACGTCATTCGCTTTACTGAATTCGTTTCTGCTATTCGCAGTTTAAATATTCTTCCACTTCCAACTGGAAACCGGACAGAGCACTGAATTTGAACGGTGCACTCATCAGGCGCATTTTATGCACCCCCAGATCCTGAAGAATCTGTGAGCCTGTACCAACGCTTTTATAGACCATATCCTGGCTTGGGCGTTGCTGCTTACCGGAAATCATCCAGTCGATACTCTCTTCGATATCGTCAGTGGTTTCGTTGTGGCACAACAGAATCACCACACCACTGCCTTCTTCGCTGATCTTTTGCAAGGCGCGCTGGAAGCTCCAGGGCTTATAGGTTTTATCGCTCTCACGCAAAATACCCAGAACATCGCGAGCGGTATCACTGTTGTGAACCCGAACCAGTACGGAATCCTGGTTTTGGATATCCCCTTTCACCAGGGCAAAGTGTTTTTCCTGACGAGGCTTATCGAGGTAAGTACGCAAACTGAAGTCACCGAACTCGGTACTGACATTGCGCTCGTTTACGCATTCAACGGTTTTTTCATTGAGCGTGCGATATTGAATCATATCGGCAATGGTGCCGATTTTGAGATTATGAATCTGAGCAAACTTTTCCAGGTCAGCGCGACGAGCCATCGTGCCGTCTTCATTCATGATTTCTACAATCGCTGCGGCAGGCTCGAAACCCGCCAGGCGAGCCAAATCGCAACCCGCTTCAGTATGACCCGCACGACTCAATACACCACCGGCTTCGGCTTTCAGAGGAAAAATGTGACCGGGTTGAACAATATCTTTGGGCTGAGCATCACGGGCAACCGCCGCGCGAACCGTACGAGCACGATCCGCCGCTGAAATACCGGTACTGACACCTTCTGCCGCCTCAATCGAAACAGTAAAATTGGTGGAATGAGCGGCGCGGTTATCACTCACCATCAAAGGCAAATCCAATTGACGGCAGCGCTCTTCGGTCAGGGTCAGACAAATCAAACCGCGAGCGTGGGTGGCCATAAAGTTGATGTCGTCAGGGCGAACCTGTTCGGCGGCAATGATCAGATCGCCTTCATTCTCACGATCTTCATCATCCATCAGGATAACCATTTTACCCTGGCGAATGTCGTCAATCAGTTCTTCTACGGTGTTGAGTTGCATAATTCACTCTCTAATCTTTGGGAGGCCGGTATTATTTGCGACCGGCGAAGCCATGCTCTTGTAAAAATGCCATCGACAGATCCGAGCTGCCATCAGCATGTGCGGCCTGCTCTCCCTGCAGTAAACGCTCTAAATAACGAGCAATCACATCCACTTCCAGATTGATCTTACTGCCGCTGCGATACTGCCCCATCACGGTTTTCTCCAGAGTATGAGGCACAATGTTCAATTCAAATTCCGCGCCCTGCACTGCATTAACGGTCAAGCTGGTACCGTCGACCGTAATGGAGCCTTTGTGGGCGATGTACTTCGCCAGGTTGTCCGGCGCGCGCAGACGAAAACGTTCCGAGCGCGCATCCCTGTGGCGACTGATGACTTCACCCACGCCATCGACATGCCCACTGACAATGTGGCCACCCAATCGGGTTTGCGGGGTCAGGGCTTTTTCAAGGTTCACCGCCTGCCCTACCTGCCAACTCGCCACGGTGGTGTTATCGATGGTTTCCACCGAAACATCGGCCCAATAGCCATCACCGGGCAATTCGATCACGGTGAGGCATACGCCATTGGTGGCGATGGAATCACCGAGTGCAACATCACTCAAATCCAGGCCGTTGCTCTTAACCCGCAGGCGAATATCGCCACCTCGGGGTTCTGCGGCGACAATTTCGCCAACTGCTTCAATAATGCCGGTAAACATATCAATCCACTATTCAAATGCCTATGGCCGATGCGCTCTCATTGTCGACCTAAGACGCCAATGTTGTTTCCGCATATAAACAGCCCCTAGGACTCTATATCGGGGCGCGCCGTGATTTTCCAATCCTGACCAATCGGTTCAATGCTATCTATCATCAGGGGCAAATGAGCCGCCATGGTATCCAGGGGAAGCTCAAAAATCGGCCGCGCTTTGCTGCCCAATAATTTGGGTGCCATGTAGATGATCAATTCATCCAACAAGCCACGACGTAAAAAACTGCCCGCCAAAGAGGCGCCTGTTTCCACCAGTACTTCATTGCACTCGCGCTTGCCCAACTCACTGACCAGCCAGTGCAAATCGATTCGATCCTGCCAGGCTTTAGCCTGGATAACTTCCAGCTCCGGGCAAACCGCTTTCAAGGCTTTGGCTTTCTCGCTTTGCGGGTCATCCAGAGTACAGATCAATACCTTGCCCGGTTTGCTTAGCAACTGGGATTTGGGGTCCATACGCAACGCCGAATCCAGAATCACTCGTATGGGCTGTCGCTCGGTCGCCAGATCACAAAGATCCTTGGACAAACCCAGATCATCCCGACGAACATTCATTGCCGGATTGTCCTGAAGAATAGATTCGATGCCGCTGATCACCGCGCAACTTCCTGCGCGCAAACGCTGCACATCGCTGCGAGCCGCTGCCGAAGTGATCCATTTGCTTTCGCCATTCGCCATCGCCGTACGGGCATCCAGGCTCATGGCCAGCTTAAGGCGAACCAGGGGCCGGCGATGCAACATGCGGGAAATAAACCCCGGATTCAGAGCGCGGCACTCGTCTTCCAATACCGGGCCGTGCACCTCAACGCCCTGGGATCTTAAATACTCCAGACCTCTCGCGCTCACCTGGGGGTTCGGATCTTCCATGCCATACACAACACGACGAACACCCGCCTCGGCCAAAGCCTCACAGCAGGGACCGGTTTTACCATGATGACTGCAGGGTTCCAGGGTGACATAGGCCGTTGCGCCTTTAATCTCGGCGCCAACATTTACAGCCGCCGCAATGGCTTCAACCTCCGCATGGCCCTGACCTGGGCGCTGATGCCAACCCTCAGCCAATACCTGCCCGTTTTTCACCAGAACACAGCCCACACGCGGATTGGGCATGGTGCTGTACCAACCTTTTTTGGCCAGCTCTATGGCTCGCGCCATCCAGTGCTCATCATTGAGCACCGGCGGCGAATCATGTAATTCGTTCGTTTGCACAGCGCACCTTTACTCTTTGTGTTCGGGGCTGCTTTCCAGTCGCTCAATTTCCTTGCGAAACTCGTTTAGATCCTGAAAGCGGCGATACACCGAGGCGAAGCGGATATAAGCCACCTCATCCAGCTTTTGCAGCTCTTCCATTACCTTCTCACCCACTCTCATTGCGGGCACTTCTCGTTCCCCGGTCGCTTGCAGATAGTGCTTAATCTGGGTAACCGCCGATTCAATTTGCTCCATGCTCACCGGACGTTTTTCCAAGGCACGCAGGATGCCCGAGCGCATTTTCTCTTCATTAAACGGCTCACGACTGCCATCCTGCTTGATAATTCTCGGCAACAGCAGCTCAGCAACTTCGTAAGTGGTAAAACGCTCACGACAACTCTGGCACTCACGACGGCGGCGCACTTGATCACCATCGGCGACCAAGCGGGAGTCGATGACTTTGGTGTCCTCTTCGCTGCAAAACGGGCAATGCATGTGCAATCCTTATCTGGCATAGGCTATATCGGCGGGCGGCATAATAGCACACTAGCCTTTACGCATCTTCCCCAGCTGGATCCAGGGTAAGGGCATACTTATTACGATACAGAGCAATGCCCACCACAAACCATATCGGCTCAGGAAATAGGCCGCCACAAACACCAGCAGAGTCAGCAGCCCCCCCTGCCATAAATAGCGCTTATAGCCTGTGGGCAGGCTGCCCTGGCGGATCAGCTCCAGTAGCAACGGCAAGCCCAAGTGTAGTGGCAAATAGGTGATAAAGCCTACCAACCAGATAAGCTGCGTACTATTCATATCGCAACCTCAGTAGTCGCATTGTGCATATCTTGTCGAGCACCATGCTCCACAGACAAAAACGCCCAGCCGACGGTGCCGGCTGGGCGTTTACATCCATACAGAAAGGCTTAGCCGTAAACCGGGAAGTCCTTACAAATGGCCAGAACTTTGTCCTTAACCTCGGCAATCACCTGCTCGGAGTTGCCTTTTTCCAGAGATTCCAGCACGTCACACATCCAATGCGTCAGCTGAACGGTCTCTTGCTCACCAAAACCGCGAGTGGTGATAGCAGGAGTACCGACACGCAGACCGGAGGTGATAAATGGGGAACGCGGATCATTCGGCACCGAGTTTTTGTTCACAGTAATGTTAGCATTACCCAGCGCTTCATCAGCGTCTTTACCGGTGTACTCTTTACCGATCAGATCAACCAGCATCAAGTGGTTTTCAGTACCACCGGAAACAATTTTGATACCGCGCTCAATAAAGGTCTCAGCCATCGCCTTGGCATTCTTAACCACTTGCTGCTGGTAAGCCTTGTACTCATCACTCATGGCTTCTTTAAAGCTCACCGCTTTTGCGGCAATCACGTGCATCAATGGACCACCCTGGCCACCGGGGAATACGGCTGAATTCAGCTTCTTCTCGATCTCTTCGTTGGCGCGCGCCAAGATGATGCCGCCACGAGGGCCACGTAAGGTCTTATGGGTGGTAGAGGTAGTGACATCGGCAATTCCAACCGGATTAGGGTACACACCCGCTGCGACCAGGCCTGCTACGTGAGCCATGTCTACAAATAAGTAAGCGCCCACTTTGTCGGCGATATCGCGAAAACGCTGCCAATCCATAATCTGAGAGTATGCAGAGAAACCAGCAACAATCATCTTTGGTTTGTGCTCAACAGCCAAACGCTCGACTTCTTCGTAATCCACTTCGCCGGTTTCAGCGTTCAGGCCATACTGAACCGCATTGTAGGTTTTACCGGAAAAGTTCACCTTGGCGCCGTGGGTCAAGTGACCACCATGGGCCAGGCTCATACCCAGAACAGTGTCACCCGGGGCACACAGTGCCTGATAGACAGCGGCATTGGCCTGGGAACCAGAATGCGGCTGAACGTTGGCATAGTCAGCACCAAACAGCTCTTTAGCGCGCTCAATGGCCAAAGCTTCAGCTTTATCGACGTATTCACAACCACCGTAGTAACGCTTGCCCGGGTAACCTTCGGCGTACTTGTTGGTCAATTTGGTACCCTGGGCTGCCATCACCATAGGGCTGGTGTAGTTTTCAGAAGCGATTAACTCAATATGCTCTTCCTGACGAGTTTCCTCAGCTTGGATCGAAGCCCACAGCTCGGGATCATAGGAGGCAATGGTTTGGTCTTTATCAAACATGGCAAGCCCTTATATGGTGAGGGTTAAAGAGAAATTAAGGCGCGGATTGTACACCAATCCGCGGCCAGTGAAAGCCTTTGCCCAGCATTCACAGGCGCAGCCCGCAAATTAGGCCAGCCCCCTCTTACCGCTCGAAGAGGCGGCTTTATGAGCTGCACATCATAGACAGCCTTGCCCACAGGCGGCACACTGCCTGGAAACCGAGGTGAAAACGACAATATGAAGATTTATCCATTTATCATGGCGAGCATGCTCCTTACTTTGCTCGCTGCCCCCAGCCAAGCCACGAACGCCGCAGCGGAAGGCAAAGAGCATACGATCTATCTGGTTCGTCATGCCGAAAAACAGAAGGGCAAAAACCCGGCACTGACCGCCGAAGGACAATGCCGGGCTCAATTTTACGCCCAGTATTTTTCACGGATACCACTGGATCGGCTGTTTGCCAGCCATTATCGCCGCAATCAGGAAACCGCAGCGCCCGTAAAAGAAAAGCGTGGCCTCGACGCCCTACCCTTCGATCCAAGCCAACAAGTGGAATTTGCCCAAGAGCTGGCCACTTTGCATGGCGACACATTGGTGGTCGCCCACAATCATCTACCCGAGATTATCCGAGCCCTCGGAGGAGACTATCAAGGTGATATCGATCACGAGGAATATCGCTATATCTTCAGTCTGGAACTTAAAGGCGGCAAACTGGTGAAGCAACGCTTGTTTATCGGCCCCTACTTCTCCAAAGATTGCCAAGCCAACATTTAGGCGTAAAAAAGCCCCTCATTAAGGGGCTCATTCGAGTGACGGTCTACTGTTCATTTCGAATCATAAAACCAGCGCCCTCAAGCGACGCTGCTCGGATTGCTCATAATTCGCCAGTAGCGAATCAATCATTTGGTTTTTGACCTCGTCACTGGAATCCAGCTGACGAATTCTTACCACCTCACCACGAAAACTGTCTACGGTCGATTGCCAACTCTCCCGCGCAACATCCATCGACTCCAATCGAGTGGCAGCTTCAACACCAAGATCCCGGGCCCGAACCGCAAAAATTGCCTCTGCGCTCGCTCCTTCATTTCGCATTTGCTCAACTTCCTTTCGCAAACCATCACGCTTCAAGGTTTTTCGCATTTCCTGGCCGACATAACCTAGCTGGTTTGCACTCCACTCCTTAAGTTTCTTCAGTCGCTCTTCATCGCTTAAGCTTTTATCCTGGCGAATATTGGCCAGAGCCAATTGAGATCTTGTGTAATTTTCTTCTCTGGCGAAATACAACATCGCGATATCTTCACCCAGTATATCCCGACGAAGCTGATACAAATCGTCAAAGCTACTCGCACTGAATGTCGGCATTGGGCCAGCAGATTCATTGTAGAGTTCATCTGCCGCTTTTAAATAACTGACGTAATTCCCGAAGGCTTGTAAAACCTGCTCAGCACCGAACTCTGGATTGCTGGTGTGGTTCGCGGCAATCAGCGCATAGTCGTAGAGCCAGCGCTCAATCGCTTCCAATGACCACTCACCCTGCAAGCTCAAGAGTTGATCGAATAGGCTGCGATTGGCGTACTCATGAATCAGGCTCGCTTGATCATCAAATCTAAGCTGCCCATCAACGTCTGCACCCTGCATCGATTGTGGTAGAGGGTTTTCCGCCAAATACAGCGCCAACTCACGCAGCCCTTGAGCTGGAAACTCTCTTCCGGATCGGATACTGGGCTTCTTTATATCGTAAAGTTTATCGTCAGCGTGTTTTGCTGAATCAGACATTTCGTGATGGTTTTGACTGGCAAACTGATGTTCAGTGGATGTTGATGAATTCTGTTGATAAAAAAAGTAAGTAGCGGCCATTACAACAAAAGAGAGCAGCAGCCATTGCCATTTACGCATAATGAACACCTCATATGACTCGCGCACAGCCCTTTTCAGAACTGTGCGCGATCCAGCGGTTTTATAAACCTGAATTTTTCAGGCGATTTGCATGGCTACGAATAACAGAAAGCGGGTTGGCAGAACCCCAACCGCGCAGACCGAACAAATGGTTAACCTGATCCACATGGTTCCACTTGTAATTGTCTTTGATCACTAAACCAAGATGACTGGCGCAGCGACCAGCCAAACCATCGCTGGCTTCGTTATCCAGCTTTGCAGTGATAGACAGAACATAGTCACTGGCATCAAACAGATTAGTGAATGGCTTGGTACCCGACCAAGAATAGTATGGAATACCGTTCACCACATGATCACGAGATCCACAAGGGCTTGTTGGTACAGCCTGTGGGTGCAGGGCGACAAACTCAGCCGCGCCGGTATAAGACAAAACATGACCCGTCGCAACGGCATTTTGAGGATCAGAATCGCCACTCAGTGATTCAATCAAAGAACCAATGATATTCAAACCGTTGTACAGAATAGTCGACAACAGAGGATCATCACCAAAGGAATTCAACAAAAACTCCGCCGTGCCGGAACCTGTCGTTGGAGAACCAATCGCGGTCACCGAGGCCACCAATTCGGGCTTAACTGACGCCGCATAACGAACATCAAAACCACCTTGGGAATGGCCAATCAAATTAAATTTGTCGTGACCGTAGCTGGCTTTCAACTCTTCGAGAAAGCTGACCAGCTGCTCACCGCGTGTTGTGCTGCCATTGACGGAAGACAAATTGGCGGTGTATACCGTGGCGCCATTACGCGACAGATTATTGGAAACGCCATACCAATAATCGACACCCAATGCGCTGTCAAACCCCAGAAACCCGTGAACAAGTACAATTGGGTTTTCGGTTTTGGCATAACTGCGTGCGTGACTTGGTGCTGAGAGCGAAGCGATTAGGGTAAATACAGCAAGGAATTTTGCCATATTCTTCATCGTTGCAAGTTGTAGTAATTTCATATCCTTTTCCATTTTTATTATCTAGGTGCATCCATCACTAATGAATCCAGTCACAGACATTACGCCCAGTGTGACAACCGCAGAGCAATAGCAATGAATTATTTTTATTAAAATTAATGCCAATATTAGGAATGAACTGCAGACCGACTCCTTCGGTCAGCATCCCGAATTACTTCAGGCGGTGCCATTATCTTGCAGAGACTGTAATACTTCAAGCTGCACACAATGCTGAGCTTTTGCTTTGTGAAACCGACACAAAACTAATCTTAAAGTATGAATCAGACGACAGGAAAAATGGGGGAATTATATTTTTAGAGGTGAACTACAGGCCAAAAAACCGCTTGATCTGCCTTTTATTTTTTCAGTTTTTTTAAATTATCGATTAGAAGAACAGCCACTTACAACGAAAAAGCCCCACGAAAGTGGGGCTTGAAATGCGGCTTTTAACACCCGCTTAAAGACTGAGAACCTTTTCGCCCCGGGCAATACCGGAAACACCCGATCTCACCACCTCCAGAATTTGTGCATCGTTAACCGCTTGCACAAAGGCATCCAGTTTATCGGAGGCTCCGACAATTTGAATGGTGTACACCGTGCTCGTCACATCCACGATTTGGCCACGGAAAATATCCACACAGCGTTTCACTTCCTCTCGAAGAGCACCGGTTGCTTTAACTTTCACCAGCATCAACTCACGCTCAATGTGGGCACCTTCCGTCAAATCCACCAGCTTCACAACATCAATGAGTTTATTGAGGTTCTTGGTGATCTGCTCAATGTTGTGCTCACTGCCAATAGTGGTCAAGGTAAGGCGAGACAAACTGGAATCATCGGTGGGCGCCACATTGAGAGTTTCAATGTTATAACCTCGCTGGGAGAACAAACCCACAACACGAGACAATGCACCCGGAGCATTTTCCATCAACAGGGAAATGATTCGTTTAGATTGCTTCTCTGACATTTTAGGTGCGCTCCGTTTTACTCAACCACATATCGCGCATGGCACCGTTCGGGGCTACCTGCATTGGATATACGTGTTCGGATTGATCCACATAAATGTCCATGAAGACCACACGGTCCTTCATCGCGAAACATTCTTCCAGTTTTTCTTTCAGCTCACTACGCTCGGTCACGGTAATACCAACATGACCATACGCTTCCATTAGCTTTTTAAAATCAGGCAAGGATTCTTCGTACAAGCTTTCTGAGTAGCGGCCATCGTAGTGCAAATCCTGCCACTGACGGACCATACCCAGAGCCTGATTATTCAAGCAAATAATTTTGATCGGCAAGTGATACTGGGTACAGGTCGACAACTCCTGAATACACATTTGAATCGAACCTTCACCGGTCACACAAACCACCTGCTGCTCACGCTCGGCGAACTGTGCTCCCATCGCCGCTGGCAAACCAAAACCCATGGTTCCCAGGCCACCGGAGTTCACCCACTGACGCGGACGATTAAAGTGATAGTACTGGGCAGTAAACATCTGGTGCTGCCCCACATCGGAAGTAATGATGGCGTCGCCACCGGTCACTTCATGCAAAGCCTGGATGACTTCCTGAGGCTTGATTTGTCCACTCTGTTCAAAACGATTCTTGGTGTACAAACCATGACGGTTGCGCCAATCTTCAATTTGTTGCCACCAGTCATTCAAAGCCTGCTCATCAGGCGTATCTTTCGTTTGTGCCAGCAGCTCCAGCATTTCGTTCAACACGCTCTGTACCGAACCCACAATAGGAATATCAGCCGGAATGGTTTTGGAAATTGAAGCCGGGTCAATATCGATGTGAATGATTTTGGCACCCGGACAGAACTTGGATGGCGTATTCGTCACACGATCATCAAAGCGCGCACCAACGGCCAAAATCACATCAGCGTGATGCATAGCGGTGTTCGCTTCGAAAGTGCCGTGCATACCCAGCATACCCAGGCACTGCTTGTCGGTACCCGGGAAAGCCCCCAAACCCATCAGGGTGTTGGTCACTGGATAATTCAGTTTGTGCGCCAGCTCGGTCAGCTGCTTCGAGGCATCACCGAGCACTACTCCACCGCCGGAATAAATCACCGGGCGGCGAGCTTCAAGCAACAACTGAACCGCTTTTTTGATTTGACCGCTGTGACCTTTTTCCGCAGGAAAGTAAGAACGGATTTTCACTTTTTTAGGGTATTCGTACGGGAAGGTTTCCGCCGGGCTGGTCACGTCTTTAGGAACGTCGATCACCACAGGGCCAGGGCGACCCGTTTCCGCAATATAAAAAGCCTTTTTAACGATCTCTGGAATCTCAGCGGCATCCTTAACGAGGAAGCTGTGCTTAACAATCGGGCGCGACACACCGACCATATCGGTTTCCTGAAAGGCGTCCTCACCAATCTTGTCACTCGGAACCTGGCCGGAAATCACCACCATTGGAATGGAATCCATATAAGCAGTCGCAATACCGGTAATGGCATTGGTCGCACCCGGGCCGGAGGTCACCAGAACCACACCGGCACGGCCAGTGACACGAGCGTAGCCGTCAGCTGCGTGAGTCGCAGCCTGCTCGTGGCGTACCAGAATGTGCTTGACCGCCTTATTGCGGAAAATCGCATCGTATATATGTAGGGCTGAACCACCAGGGTAGCCGAATACGTACTCAACCCCCTGATCTTGTAAGGAGCGTACCAGCATATCGCCGCCGGATAGCATTTCCACTTGAATTCTCCTTAAGAATTATCAAAACACAACAAGCCCGGTTCTACACAAAGTAGCCAGACTAAAAATTTGTCAATCGCCCTTTTATGTCCGCCACAGGTTAGTGGCCGGATCCAGGGAGGATGTATCGGTTGATACACCCCCGCGGTGAGGATGGTTTTGCAAACGGTTGGCTTGCTCGGGTAGTCACTCTGAACTCCGGGGTATTGGAGCTTCTAATTGCTGAGGTTACAGCCAGGATCTACACCCATCTTGCGTAAGCTTAATTCTGTACAAGTCTAGGCTAATGTCAAGATCTTCCATGGTCTAAGGGCTCTTTGCAGAGCAATTCTCAAAAAATTAGTGCTTTTTACAGGAAGCCCCGGGCCGCTTATCATAGAATAACGATGTTCAGCGGTATATTTAGCCAAGAGATAGCTTAGGCTTTTATAATAGCCGCAGAGAAGGAAGGGGACATAGAACCATGCCATTTAAAGCCAAACTCATATCCACAAGCTGTATTGCCTTGTGCTGCCTCGCCACCGGCCTGATCAGCAGCGATACCCTGGCCGCCAAGAAATTTTACAAATGGGTGGATAAAGACGGCGTTACTCACTACAGCGAACGACCGCCCCGTGGCCAGAAAGCCCAAGTGGTGACCACCTACGCTGGCCGTGGAACACCTGCACCCGCTGCTGCCCCCAAAGCCGAGGACAAAAAAGATCAGGATAAGGGCGAGAGCACTGAAGCGGGCGGCGAGAAAAGCGCTGCCAATACCGGCCCGACCAAGAACCCGCAAATTTGCCAGTCAGCACGCCGTAATCTGGAAATTCTGGAACGCAGCAACCGGGTAAGACTGCAAGATGAAAATGGCGAGCTGAAAACCCTCAGTAATGAAGAAAAAGAAAAGCAACGCCAAACCGCTCAAAAAGCCGTTGAGCAACACTGCGAATAACTCTTCCCAAAGAACAGCATAAGGTTCTTCCAGACATAAAAAAGCCGAACGTTTTGTTCGGCTTTTTTATTACTTGACCACCTTCAAGCTCGGTCGCTTCGGACTGCTGTCAGGCTTGCTGGGCTTTGGCGGGGGTTCCGGGCTCGGATCCATTTCAGGCTCAAACACCAGACCCTGACCATTTTCACGCGCATAGATACGCAAGACCGCACTGTAAGGCACGTAAATATCGGTGGGCACTCCACCGAATCGAGCACCAAAGCTCAGGGCTTCGTTATCCATCGCCAGACCGCTTACCGCCGTGGGCGAGATATTCAGCACCACCAAACCGTCTTCGTTGACGTACTGCTGGGGTACTTCGGTACCTTCGGTGTATGCGCTGACCAGCACATGAGGAGTGCACTCGTTATCGACGATCCACTCGTATAATGCACGCACCATATAAGGGCGACTGCTGCTCATGCTCATAGACAGGGCCTTAGGCGCGCATTTCACGCTCAAGTTCAGACAAGCTTTCCTGGAAAGCTTCACGCTCAAACAAACGCCCCATGTAATCATGCAAAGGCTGGGTTTGCTTGCTGACAGGCAACTTGATGTCCATCAGGTCCATGCGCCACAAGATTGGTGCCAGACAGCAATCTACCAAAGTGAATTCTTCGCTCATAAAGAATGGCATTTCCGAGAAAATCGGAGCAATTGCCAACAGACTGTCTTTCAGATCCTTGCGCGCCTTTGCAGCCGCTTCCTTACTCTTGCCGGACAGGATGATATCAACCATCGGGCTCCAGTCTTTTTCGATGCGGTGCATCCACAAACGGCTCTGGGCTCGGGCTACCGGATAAACAGGCAACAGAGGAGGATGAGGGAAGCGCTCGTCGAGATACTCCATCATCACTTTGGATTCGTACAGGGACAGATCGCGATCAACCAGAGTGGGCAGATCGTTATACGGGTTTAAGTCCGCCAGCTCTTCAGGCTTGTTATCCGGATCAACATCAATGATATCAACCGATACACCTTTTTCGGCCAAAACAATACGGACTCGGTGGCTATAGTGATCCCTAGCATCCGAAAAATATGTCATGGAGGAGCGTTTTGCGCCTACGCCAACTGCCATTATTCCACCTCTATCTTCAAACTGTAAAAAAAACGAACGGGCGGCCCTCCTGAAGAGAGCCGCCCGAGAGCTGTTAAAATCCGTGTTGGATTCTAGTGAATGTCGCGCCAGTACTCGCGGTTCAGCAAGTACACAAATACGAACAACACCAGAATAAACAGCAATACATATACACCAATGCGCTCACGATCCAATGCCGCAGGCTCAGCAACGTATTCCAGGAAGTTAACCAAGTCGTATACCGCTTGCTCGTATTCTTCCGGACTCATGCTGCCTTTCACGGCGCCCACTTTCAGGCTACCGCAAGGATCTTCCATTACCGGGTCACCGGTAATTGGATCACGCTTCACCTTACCGTGATCGTAAACCGGACCCGGGGCACATTCTTGCAAGCCCTGCAATTCCAGCATTACGTGTGGCATCGCCACTTTGTCGAAGGTGCGGTTGTTAACACCGGTTGGGCGACTGTCATCTTTGTAGAACGTCAGCATGTAGGTGTACAACCATTGTGGGTTGCGTGCGCGAGCCACCAGCGTCAAATCTGGAGGAGCCGCACCAAACCACTTTTTGGATTTCGCGGGGTCCATGGAATTGGTCATCAAAGAACCAACAGCGGAACCGTCAAAAATCATCTGCTCACGCATCAGCTCAGGGTCAATACCCAAATCTTCAGCGACACGGCCGTAACGGGAGAATCGTGCTTCGTGACAACCCATGCAGTAGTTGACGAACCACTTGGCTCCGGCCTGCAGAGATTCTTTATTGTGCAGATCAGGAGTCATCTCGTAACAGTCAATGGCACCACAGGATTTCTCACCACCCGCACCCACAGCTTTAATCGGCACAACCGTCAGCACAACAAACAACAGGAAGCCGCCCCATACCAGGGTCGCCGGCAAACCTTTCATCTGAACACGCTCAGGTTCAGGCTTCACACCGTCTTTCGCGGTTAACCAAGGCGTCAAACCAACCAAAGCCGCCACCGCAGTACCAAACAAGCCAATGAACAGACCGGTTTTCTCGAAACCACTCCAGGACACATTCAGCAAGGCCAGAGCAAGACCGATACTCACGCCGATGTTGATCAACCCCGTTTGACTCTTAGTCGGGTTGGTGAACATTGGCATCTGAATGAAGTAGGCAAAGTAGTAGATGGTTGCCAACTGGGCCAAAGCCGTACGGCTATCGGTAGGTGATTTCACACCCAAGTAACCCAGAATCACAAACATAGCCGCAAATACCAGCAACGATACGCGGGGCATAAAGCCTTTGTAGCGCATGGATTTAACTGGCGACTTGTCCAGCCAAGGCAGAACAAACAGAATCGCAATCGCCGCACCCATGGCAACCAGACCCAGGAACTTGGAACTCAATGGCCCAATATCAAAGGTCACCGCACGCAGGATTGCGTAGAACGGCGTGAAGTACCAAACCGGAGCAATATGTGGAGGTGTCTTCAGATTGTTCGCTTCCTCGAAGTTCGCATACTCCAGGAAGAAACCGCCCATCTCGGGCATAAAGAAGATCACGAAACAGAACACGAACAGGAATACAGAAATACCAATCAGGTCGTGAACCGTGTAGAAAGGATGGAAAGGCACACCGTCTTTAGGAACACCGTTCTCGTCCTTGTTTTTCTTGATCTCAACGCCATCCGGGTTGTTTGAACCCACTTCGTGCAGGGCCAGCAAGTGCAGAACCACCAGCAACAACAGAACGATTGGCAACGCGATCACGTGCAGAGAGAAGAAACGTGTCAGAGTTGCACCGGAAATCAGGTAGTCACCACGAACCCACTGAACCAGGTCCTCACCCACAACCGGAATCGCGCCTGCCAGAGATACAATTACCTGGGCACCCCAGTAAGACATCTGACCCCATGGCAGTACGTAACCCATGAAGGCTTCGGCCATCAGAATCAGGTAGATCGCCATACCGAAGATCCACACCAACTCGCGAGGCGCCTTGTAGGAACCGTACAGCAAACCACGGAACATATGCAGATAAACCACCACGAAAAAGGCCGAAGCTCCTGTGGAATGCATATAGCGAATCAGCCAGCCGTAGTCGACATCACGCATGATGTATTCAACAGAGGCGAAAGCGCCATCAGCGCTTGGCTCAAAGAACATAACCAGCCAAATGCCGGTCAACAACTGATTAACCAGAACCAACAGTGACAAAACACCGAAGAAGTACCAGAAGTTAAAGTTTTTCGGGGCATAGTATTTGCCCATGTGGGTATCCCAGGCACGCTGCACAGGCAGGCGAGCGTCGACCCAGTTCCACAAATTAACGAGCATATTCATCAATTAGGCCTCCTGATCCAAACCGATAGTAATCACCGCATCGCTATCAAAGCGGTAAGGCGGGATTTCCAGGTTGATGGGAGCAGGCACGCCTTTGTATACACGGCCAGCCAAGTCGAACTTGGAACCGTGACAAGGACAGAAGAAGCCGCCTTTCCAATCAGCACCACCCAGATCGGCTGCGCCAACCTCGGGACGATACATTGGAGCGCAACCCAAATGAGTACACAAACCCAGCAATACCAAGAACTCAGGCTTGATTGAACGAACCTCATTATCGGCGTAAGGCGGCTGAACCGACTCAGTCGAATTTGGATCGCGCAACAGGCCGTCGATGGTCGGCAGGTCGTCGAGGACTTCCTGGGTACGACGCACGACATAAACCGGCTTACCACGCCACTCTACGGTGACCATTTGGCCCGGCTCAAGCTTGCTTAGATTATATTTAACCGGCGCACCAGCAGCTTTCGCTCTGGCACTCGGATTCCAGGACCCAACAAAAGGAACAGCAACACCCACTGCCCCGGCACCACCTACAACGCAGGTAGCAGCGGTTAAGAAGCGGCGACGCCCTTCGTTCACTCCGCCATTGCTCATGACGATCTTCTCCCATTCCAGTACTGCAGGCAGTAACTGATTGAATTACAAAGGTTTACGGTTGATTCTTTGATTATGGTGTGATTTTAAAAATTGACACATGGTATAGAAATTGCGGGAAACTGACAAGGATAACCGCCTGTTTTTCAAGGCTTTAACCTGGCTTTTAAAGAATCTGATGACTTATATCATGCCCCGCCCGATACGGGCAGCAAATCCTCCGCAACAACTGCACAATAGTTATGCAGCACCCGCCATCGCACCCTAAGCATAGATGCAATTTGGAAAATTTCAGGCAAAAAAATACCCAGACCACAACAGCCTGGGTATTTTGAACGCCAGTTCGGCCAGCGATTAACGCTTGGAGAACTGTGGCTTCTTACGTGCTTTACGCAGACCAACCTTCTTACGCTCAACCTCACGAGAATCGCGAGTAACGTAGCCGGCTTCACGCAGAGTCGGGCGCAGACCTTCGTCATAAGCCATCAACGCACGAGTCAAACCGTGACGAATCGCACCAGCCTGACCGAAGCTACCACCACCTTTAACGGTAACAGTAACGTCGAAAGCTTCAACGTTATCGGTAGCTTCCAGAGGCTGACGCACGATCATGCGAGCCACTTCACGACCGAAGTAATCTTCGATGGAACGACCATTGATGGAGATTTTACCAGTGCCCTGGGCAATAAAAACACGAGCAGTGGAAGTTTTGCGACGGCCAGTGCCGTAGTATTGAGTAGCTGCCATTGTCTTTATTCCTTATACGTCCAGTTCTTTTGGTTGCTGTGCAGCATGTGGATGCTCGGCACCAGCGTACACTTTCAGCTTGCTGAACATAGCGCGGCCCAGAGGACCTTTTGGCAGCATGCCCTTAACAGCGCTCTGGATAGTGCGCTCAGGAGCTTTCTCGATCAGCTTTTCGAAGCTGATCGACTTCAGACCACCCGGGTAACCGGTGTGGCTGTGATAGATCTTGTTCTTAGCCTTGTTACCAGTAACGTGTACCTTCTCAGCGTTAATCACAACGATGTAATCACCGGTGTCAACGTGTGGAGTGTACTCAGGCTTGTTTTTACCGCGCAGGCGGTCGGCAATCGCCACGGCCATGCGGCCCAGGGTCTTACCTTCAGCGTCGATCACGTACCAGTCGCGCTGGACGGTTTCGGGCTTGGCATTGTAAGTCTTCATGTTGTATCTGCCTTTTAGGGTTAAGGTTTGTAACGCCTGTTTGCAAAGGGCAAACCGGTGAGCCACAAAAATGGAGCGCGGATTCTATAGCGGGACTGAACAAAAAGCAAGCACCTTTTAAGGCCGGGAATTGCCTCAAGAGAGCGAGCTGGAAGCCAACAGGGGCTATGGCTTATGGGGCAAAGCCAGGTAATCGTGACTCTGCATCTCCAGCAGACGGCTCACCGTACGATCAAACTCAAAGCTCAAGCGACCACCGGCGTAAATTTTCTCCAGAGGCACCTCACAAGAGATAATCAACTTCACACTACGATCATAGAACTCATCGACCAGATTAATGAAGCGCCGGGCCTGATCATCGGTATCGCGACCCAGCTGAGGCACATCGGACAACAAGACCGCGTGGTACTCCTTAGCCAGCTCGATATAGTCATTCTGGGAGCGCGGCCCATCGCAGAGCGCCATAAAATCAAACCAGACCACATCTTCAGACTCAAAGCGAGCCATGATTTCTCGACCCTCGATCTCCAATGGTACATTGGCCCGCGCCTCTTCCAGATCTGGCGCCAAACCCTCGAAGCTGCGCTGCAAACTGATGTCAGCCTCTTCATCAAGGGGGTGATGGAATAACTCGGCCTGCTCCAGCGCCCGCAGGCGATAATCCACCCCACCATCGACATTTACCACCAGAGTGTGCTCATTGAGCATGGCAATGGCGGGTAAAAATCGTGCCCGCTGCAAACCGTCTTTATACAAGCCATCCGGCACAATATTTGACGTTGCGACCAAGGTGACGCCACGGGAAAACAGGCCCTGCATCAAATTACCGAGAATCATGGCATCGGTAATATCTGACACAAAAAATTCATCAAAACAAATCACCCTGGCCTCTTTCGCCAAACGGGTGGCAACAATATCGAGGGGATTCTTTTCACCCGGCAGCGTCTTCAGCTCTTGATGCACACGGCGCATAAATCGGTGAAAATGCACGCGCATTTTGTGTTCAAAGGGCAGGGATTCGTAGAAGTTGTCCATCAGGTAGGTTTTGCCGCGACCGACACCACCCCAGAAATACAGGCCACGCTCGGGCTTTTTCGACGATCCCTTGCGACCCAGCAAGCGAGACAGAAAACCGGGACTGGACTCCTCAGCCGACGTGGCCGTCAGACGGTCATACAAATCCTGCAAATGATCAACCGCCATCGCCTGGGCCGGATCATGACGAAAATCTTCTCGCTGCAAGTCACGCTGATAGCGTTCGATTGGACTACTCATAAACATTTATCCAGAGGGCGATAGCAAAACCGCGCCACTTTACCCAGCCGCCCTCCGAGAAGCAAGAGTGAGCAATGCCAGCAAAGTCCAAATCCACACAGCGGTCATTTATCCTATATAATAGAAGTTAGGATCTGCCGATACTAATTTGAAAGCATCTATTGAAAACAAATTGGCGTCTGCAGGCCCTGGCTAGGCGGAACATAAGCCGCCTGCTGTTGATGTATGTTAAGGAGATCATCTGTGACCGAGTTCGACCTGAGCCACCTGATTATTGTTGCCGTCGGCATGCTACTGGCCGGCGGTATTATAGGCCTCGCTATTGGCCGTAGCACCAGCCCTCAAAGCAAAGCAACTGAAACCCTGAAAGAAGAGCTGGAGCAACTGAAAGAAGAACAACGCGACTATCAGCACGAAGTGGCCGAACACTTCGCCGAAACCGCTGATCTGGTCAACAACATGAACCAGAGCTACAAGGCCGTGCATGAGCACCTGGCCAACAGCGCACTGAAACTGTCAAACCCGGATATCAGCCGCCAGATTCTGGAAGCTGGTACCAGCCAGCCAGCATTGGAAAGCCAGGCCATGGGCGAGCTTCAGGAACAACCTAAAGACTGGGCGCCGAAAAACCCGGGCGACAAAGGTACTTTGAGTGAAGATTTCGGCCTGGAGAAGCACAACACTGCCAAGCCGGAAGAAAGCGAAGCCAAAGAAGAAGAAAAAGCCTAAATCAATTGGGCCACGGGGGAAGGCAACGTTGAAAAGACTGCTGGATTTTGTTGGCCTACCGGTTTTTGCAGGTGTGATCATTGCGGTGGCCCTGCTGCTTCTGTTTCCCCAACTGCGGCAGCCCGGCTTTTTACAAAGCGACCCGCAAACCTCCGAGCAACAAGGTCCGGTGTCCTATTCCCGCGCCGTTCGAATTGCCGCTCCCGGCGTGGTCAACATCAGCACCACCCAGAAACGCAATTTTCAAAATCACCCACTGCTGAACAACCCGCTGTTTCAACAATACAGCGACATTAACAGCAACAACCCGCTGGGATCGGGCGTTGTAGCAAGCAGCGATGGCTACATTCTCACCAACTACCACGTTATCGACAATGCCAATGAAATACTGGTGCAGTTCTCCGACGGCAGCATCGAGTTTGCCGACCTGATTGGCACGGACCCTAAAAGTGATCTGGCGGTATTAAAAGTACCCCGCGAAAACCTGACGCCTTTACACGCCCGCCGCTCAGAAGAAATGCAGATTGGCGATGTGGTACTTGCCATTGGCAACCCCTGGGGCGTTGGCCAAACGGTCAGCCAGGGCATTATCAGTGCAACCGACCGGGGCCTTCAGCAATTCAGCCCCTACACCTACTTTTTCCAAACCGATGCCGCGGTGAACCCGGGCAATTCTGGCGGTGCCTTGATAGACGCTTATGGCAATCTGGTTGGTATCAGCACCGCGATTTTAAACAATCGCGAAGCCACCGGCATCAGCTTTGCCATCCCAGCGGATTATGCCATGCAGGCACTGGAAGACATTGTCGAGTACGGCTACGTGGTTCGCGGCTGGCTCGGATTTTCTGCGGATCTGGTTTCTCCTGATGCCGTCAAAGCGTTCAAGCTGCAACACAATGAAGGCATTATTGTCACTCAGGTCTCGCCAAACAGCCCCGCCGAGCAAGCAGGCCTACTCACTTATGATTTCATCACCGGCATTAACGACATCCCTCTATCGGTGAACAACACCAACTTGAACCAGTATATTAATCGCCTCCGTCCCGGCACCCAAATCAATATCGATTTTATTCGCAATGGTCGAGCCATGAGCACCATCTTGACCGTCGGTTTGCGTCGCCCTGATGAGGAATAGGCATGTCCCATTTTCATCGCGGACACGGTTGGATTGAAGAACTGCCATCAGACGTTCAGAATAAAATTCGACAGCGCATGGAAACACGCGAGCTGAAAAACGGCGAGCAGCTGTATCAACCCGGCGATCAAGCCCGAGCCTTATATCAAGTTGAAAGCGGACTCATCGTATTAAAACGCAGTAACAAAGAAGGTGAAGAATACCTGGCCACTTTTCACGGCCCTGGCGAGTGCTTCGGTGAAATTCCATTATTAGCCAAAGAAGCCAAACGAGGTTTTACCGCCCTGGCTCGCGGAAAAACCGTCGTTCACCGTTTAAATCAAAACGATTTCAATGAACTGAGCCAACAGCACCCTGAAATTTTTCTGCAACTCACCCAAAAGCTCTGCGCCATTATTACCATCCTGCTCGATCAGGTGGAATCACTGTCAAAAGCCAGCTTAAAACAACGTTTGGCGAATTTGATTGTCGACGCAGCCGAGCGCCACGGCAAAGAAGAACAGGATGGCATCAGCATAAACATTCCCCTGTCCCAAACGGACATCGGGAACATGCTGGGAGCAACTCGACAGAGTGTACAAAGAGAATTAAAACCCTGGCGGGATCAAGGCTGGATCGGGCGCAGCAGCGGACGCATTTTAATTCATCAACTCGATGCAATTCGCAAACTGGCCTGATACCCGTTCAAAGAATCCCGCAAGCAGAATACCCTAACCACGCTGCGCACAGACCGGACAGTCAGGTTTTGCTGGCAAACGCAAGTTTTGCCAGGTAAACAGGCGAGCATCGAAGCGCTGCATCTCTCCCACATTCACCGGGCCATCAATCAACCATCGCAACGCCATGGTCGCCTGCAGACTGCCAATCACACCCAGCAGAGGTGACAACACCCCCTCTTCCGAACAACTTCGCCCCTCATCTCCATCATCATCGTATAAACAGGCGTAACAGGGCGCACCGTTTCGAGCGGGCTCAAAGCCAATTAATTGCCCGTCCATGCCAATGGCCGCCGCTGAAAGCCAGGGTGTAGAAGAGGCAACGCAAGCGTAATTAATCGCAAAACGGGAAGAAAAACGATCGGTGCAATCCAATACCAGATCAACCGATTCAAAACAGGATTCCAATTCTGCCGGTGAAAGTTTTTTCGCAATGACCTGCACATTCACATCCGTATTGAGCGCAGCAATTCTTTCAGCAGCCGACTCAACTTTGGCGCGACCGATGCTGTTATTTGTGTGAATAATCTGACGTTGCAAGTTGCTGAGTTCAACCGCATCGAAATCGATCAAAGTCAACTTACCGACACCTGCCGCAGCAAGATACATGGCCGCCGGAGAACCGAGACCACCCAAGCCCACAATGGCCACATGAGAAGTCAACAAGGTTTGCTGCCCGGAAACATCGATTTCCGGCAAAAGGATATGTCGGCTGTAACGCAATAACTGTTCGTCTTTCATGGGCATTCACTTCCGAAGATTGACGATATTAAATCAGAAAGTCCAAACTCAGGGCCAACGACCAAAACTGATCCGCTCATGGCCAGCCAAATCTTCTCGACTGCCGACCGATTCAAAGCCTCGCGCAATCAATACTCGGCGAACTTCAGCAGCCTGTTGGTAGCCGTGCTCCAACATCAAGTAGCCGTTTGCGTGCAAATACTGTGGCGCCCCTTGAATAATCGACTCCAAATCCGCCATACCATTATCATCGGCAACCAATGCAGACTGCGGCTCGAAGCGCACATCGCCACGCTGCAAATGCGGGTCATGCTCATCGATGTAAGGTGGGTTACTGACGATCAACTGAAAGCGCCTTGCTTCACCAATTTCATCAAACCAGCTGCTCTGAATAAACTCAGCATTGGTAATACGATTGGCATTGCGATTGTGCTCCGCCAAAGCAACGGCCTCCGGGCTTTTGTCTACCCCCAATACCTTGCTGTCAGACCATTCACTGGCCAAAGCCAAAGCAATCGCACCCGTACCGGTTCCAAGGTCTAATACATTTTCGACACCTTTCGGAAAGCGGGATAAGGCTTCTTCAACGAGCGTTTCGGTATCCGGCCGCGGAATCAGTGTGCTGTTATTGACGGCCAGCTGCAAATCCCAAAAGTCTCGTCGACCAATGATGTGTGCAATCGGCTCGCCATTAAGGCGGCGCCCCAGCAAAGATTGGAAATCGGAAACCACCTCTTCACTCAGCTGCTTTTCCGGCCAGGTGAAGAGATAGCTGCGCTCGCACTGCAGGCTATGACATAACAACAGCTCCGCATCCAACTGAATTGTGTCGCTTTGGGTTTCGCGGAGCGCTTCACGAGCACTTTGTAAAAGATTGGCGATACTGATCACCGGCAATGCCCTGTTTGTTTATTCCGCCAGAGCCGCCAACTGATCGGCTTGATACTCATTAACCAAAGGCTGGACAACGTCGTCCAATCGCCCTTCCATGACCTCGGCCAATTTGTACAAAGTCAGGTTGATACGGTGATCCGTAACACGGCCTTGCGGATAGTTATAGGTGCGAATGCGTTCTGAACGATCACCACTGCCCACCAGATTGCGACGCTCATCGGCGATTTCCTGAGCCGCCCTTTCCGCCTGGGCATTGTTCAGGCGCGCCGCCAGCAGAGACATGGCTCGGGCCTTGTTTTTATGCTGTGAACGTTCGTCCTGACATTCCACAACAACACCGGTAGGAATGTGAGTAATACGAATCGCCGAGTCGGTTTTGTTCACGTGCTGACCGCCTGCGCCCGAAGCTCGGAACGTATCGATACGCAAATCGGCTTTGTTAATATTCACCTCTTCGGTTTCATCGGCCTCAGGCATTACCGCTACGGTACAAGCGGATGTGTGTACCCGACCTTGAGATTCGGTTTCCGGAACACGCTGAACACGGTGAGCCCCGGATTCAAACTTCAACTGGGAATAAACACCCTGACCAGAAATTCTCGTAATCACTTCTTTATAGCCGCCGTGGTCGCCATCGCTCTGACTCATAATTTCAACGCGCCAACCGCGCGTTTCGGCGTACTTGCTGTACATACGAAATAGGTCGCCGGAAAAAATAGCTGCTTCGTCACCACCAGTTCCCGCACGAATTTCCAGGAACACATTTTTGTCGTCATTCGGATCTTTCGGCAGCAATAATTTTTGCAACTCAAGCTCCATGGGCTCCAATTGTGATTCCGCTTCTTTCAATTCTTCCTGAGCCATCTCACGCATATCTGCGTCGCCATCCTTCAATAGCATTTTGGCTTCTTCAATATCGTCAAGAATTGTGGTGTAGCTGTCATAGCATTTCACAACCGGTTCAATTTCCGCGTACTCTTTTGACAGCTCACGAAAGCGATTCTGATCGGCAATCACTTCACCATCACTCAGCAATGCACCAACTTCCTCGTATCGGTCTTGCAGGTGATCCAATTTATCTAAAATAGACTGTTTCATAATGTCGCTAAACTCTCAGGGTATTCTGTCGGCGCAACTAAATAGATGATCCGCGCCCGTCGCCACAATGCCAGACAGCTAATGTGGCTTGGATGGTTCCTTGGACAAATCGATACCCAGCAACTCCTGGGAAATATCAATCACCTCAGCTCGGCCGTCGGCACTGGCCTGTTTGAGTTTTGTCGTTGGAGAATGAATTAGTTTGTTTGTTAATGCCCGTGCCAACTGAGTCATCGTCTGAGCAGCATCCGCGCCAGATTCCAGTGCACGCAGGGCTTTTTCCAACTCCTTATCGCGCAAATGTTCTGCTTGTTGGCGATAGGCCTTAATGGTTGAAACCGCTTGCAGAGCCCTCATTTCCGCCTGATATTGCGCCACACCTTCAGCGACAATGAGTTCGGCTTTTTTAGCGGCTTCTTCACGGGACTTGCGACTCTCATCAATAACCGCACGTAAATCATCAACGGTATAAAGATAAACATCATCCAGTTCATCAACCTGGGTTTCAATATCACGCGGCACCGCAATATCTACCATAAACATGGGTTTGTGTTTGCGTTTTTTCAAGGCCGCTTCAACAGCACCCTTCCCCAACAGGGGCAACTGACTGGCCGTTGATGAAATCACAATATCCGCACGCGGCAATTGCTCAGGAATGTCCGACAGCAAAATCGCCTCGCCATTCAGTTCATTCGTCAACAACTGGGCTCGCTCCAGAGTTCGGTTCGCCACGATAAGATGCTTTATGCCATTGTTGTGTAAATGCCGGGCAACCAACTCAATCGTTTCACCAGCGCCAATCAACAAGGCGGTATCTTCTTTTAAATCGGAAAAAATCTGTTGGGCAAGGCTGACGGCGGCAAAAGCAACTGACACCGGATTGGCGCCGATTTCGGTTTCACTGCGCACTCGTTTGGCAACGTTGAATATCTGCTGAAAACCATAATGCAAACCTCGCCCCACGGTACCGGCATCGGTGGCATCGGAATACGCACTTTTCATCTGCCCGAGAATCTGAGGCTCACCAAGAACCAGAGAATCCAGACCGGCAGCCACTTTCATCATATGCTCGATGGCTTCGGCATCGCTCAAGGCGTAGTGATAGGGCTCCAGAGCATTACAGGCCAGGCCATGGAAATCACCCAGCCACTGCAACACATCGGCGCTGCGAACCTCACCCCAGGTATACAATTCAGTACGATTACAAGTCGATAGAACCGCCGCTTCCTCAATGGCCAGAGCATCACACATGGCTTGCAGAGCTTCGGCAACTCGATTCGGAGCAAAAGCCACACGCTCGCGAATATCCACGGGCGCGGTATTGTGATTAATGCCTAGAGCAAGCAGCATGTTGACCTTAACAACGGGGAATTATTGGCTAAAACAGCCCGCTATTGTCCCTTAAAGCCAGCCGCAAGGCTACCGCGAGATAAACCGCTACTAATATAAGCCTTAAGAAGTAATCCCGATTAGTGCTCCGAGGCACTATGTTGCTATAGTAGAGCAATAACTGTCACAAGCCCCTGTCATCAGACCCCGGGGCCGAACACGAGCGTAAGTAGTGAGAACACAATATAGCCTTATTGCCGGCTTAATCAGCCTCGGCCTTGCCGCCTGTAGCCAGCAACCTCAGCCTGAGCCGGCGCCCGTCGTAGAAAAAATTGAAGAAAAGCCCGCTGAACCGATTCCCGAGCGCCCCTTCGCTCAGGACACCCTGTACTCGCTGTTAGTCGCGGAATTTGCCGGTCGACGCGGCAATACCGATATTGCTCTGGACAACTATCTGGAACAGGCCCAGCAAACCCGCGATACCGGCCTGGCCATGCACAGCACCAAAATCGCACGCCAACTGCGCAAACCCCGGGCTGCCCTCGAAGCTGCCATGCTGTGGAGCGAGCTTGATTCCGAAAGCGAAGAAGCCCTCTTTATCGTCACCACCGAATTAATTAATGCCAAGCGTTTTGTTGAAGCACTGGAATACTCCCGTAAGCTGGAACTGCGTGGCAATCAGGCCCTGCATCTGACCATTGCCAGTCAGGCCAGTAACAGCCAAAACGCCAATATCGGCATCATGGCCGAGCTCATTCACTCCTGGCTTCAGGACGATGAAGAAAACACGGAGCTGCTCACCGCGCTGGCCATTTTGCTTCAACAAAAGGCGCCGGACCAATCCCTGGATCTTGCCCAGCGTGCACTTGAAAAAGATCCGAGTTACACCAGCGCCGCCATTGTTGAGGTCAAAGCTCTACAACGTCTGAATCGCAGCCTGGAGGCCAAAACTCGTCTGGAAGCGCTGCTGGCTGAACAGCCCGACAACAAACGGCTGCGCGTGCAATATGCCCGATTGATGGCCAACATCGACTTGGCCTCCGCAGAAGGTGAATTTGCTGCCCTGTATCGCGACTACCCAAAAGACACCGAGCTGCAACTGGCCTATGCACTGGTGCTCTACGAACTGGGTAAAATCGATGCCGCCGAAGAACAGTTCAGCCTGCTTTTGGACAAAGAACAAAGCTATTCCATGGCGAACTATTATCTGGGTCGCATTGCAATGAATCGCCAGCAACCCCACGTTGCCATGGGCTACTTCGACGAAGTACGCGCGGGCGACCCAAACTACCTCCCAGCCTGGGTATTTCGCAGCGACATTTTAGTTGAACAGGGGCAAAGCGAAGAAGCCATTGCCCTGCTGCAACGTTCAGCCAAACAGTTTCCCAAACTGGCCCAACGTTTTTTACTGGTCACCGTGGAAGCGTTTAATAAATACGGTCAGAGCGATATGTCCATTGCGCTGTTGAATGACGCCCTGGAACAAGACCCTTCAAACCGTCACCTGCTCTATGGCCGCGCCATGAGTTTTGAAAAGCAGGACCGCCTTGTAGATATGGAAGCGGATCTGCGAGCTATTCTGGAAAACAAACCCGATGATGCCAGTGTGCTCAATGCCTTGGGCTACACTCTCGCCACCCGCAGTGACCGCACGGAAGAAGCGTTCGAGTTAATTAACCGCGCTTTCCAACTGAATCCGAACGACCCGGCAATTATCGACAGCATGGGCTGGATCGAATACCTGCGCGGCAATCTGGAACCGGCCCTGGGCCATTTGCGCCGGGCCATGAAAGCTTACCCGGACCATGAAATTGCCGCCCACCTTGGTGAAGTCCTCTGGCAGATGGGACGCCGGGAAGAAGCTCAAACTGTATGGCAGGAAGGCTTCAAGCTGAACCCCGGCAGTGCGATATTGCAGGAAGTCATGCAACGCTTGAATGTGCACTCGGCTGAAGGCCAATCGGAGTAAGACATGCGAATGCCCTATCTCCGATTCTGGCTGCTCAGTGCCAGCCTGTTCCTGACAGCCTGTAGCAACATCAACCAACAGAGCCCCCCCGAATCAGCCTCAGGCACGCATCATTCATTGGATTCTCCGGAACAACGCGCTCGCCTGGAACAACTGGCCAAACAAACCAACTGGCGACTTCGTGGAAAAATCGGATTACGCAGTCCGCAAAAGAATGGCTCCGGGTTTATCGACTGGCAGCAGAAAAACGATCAATTTCGCCTTCAAGTCAGCGGCCCTCTCGGGCAAGGCAGCACTACAATCACTGGCAACAAACAAGCTCTGCAGGTGCAAGGTGCCAATGAGCAGTCGGCGCAAGACCCCAACCTGCAAGCCGAGCGCGCCCTGGGCTGGCCACTGCCCCAACAGGAAATGCCCTATTGGGTGAGAGGCCTGGCAGCACCGGACACCCCCCATCAAGCCAAGTGGTCAGATGGCCTGTTGCAACAACTTGAGCAGAATGGCTGGCATATCGAATATCAGCGCTACAGCCGACATCGCACACCACTGCCGGAAAAAATCAAACTGCGGCGGGACGACATTCAAATCACCCTCGTGGTGAAACGCTGGCAATGAAGCAGGACCAAAGATTGGATACTCGAGACTGGGACCTACAGCTGCCCGCCCCCGCCAAACTGAATTTGTTTTTGCACATTTTGGGGCGACGCCCCGATGGCTATCACGAGCTACAAACCCTGTTTCAGCTTTTGGATCACGGTGACCAGCTGAACTTTCGTCAACGTCTGGACGGGACCATCCATCTGGCGCCTGAGTTTCCAGACATACCCCTGGAAAGCAACCTGGTTTATCGAGCCGCCCGAATGTTGCAGGATGCCAGCGGATGCCAGCACGGTGCCGACATTTATTTGCACAAACATCTGCCTGCCGGGGGCGGTATTGGCGGCGGCAGCAGCGACGCCGCCACCACCCTGGTTGGACTCAATCATCTGTGGCAAACCGGCCTGAGTAAAGCCGAGTTATGCGAGCTGGGTTTGCAGCTTGGCGCCGACGTACCCGTCTTTATTAATGGCCAAAGCGCTTGGGCCGAAGGTGTCGGTGAACAATTGCAAGCCATTGAATTAGAAGAGAAATGGTATCTGGTATTGGCGCCAAACTGCCACGTTTCAACTGCTGAAATTTTTTCAAATAAAAGTTTGACAAGAGACAGTTCCGCCATTACAGTAGCGGCCTTTCTTGAGCAGGGTGGTCAAAATGACTGCCAGCAACTGGTCAGCTCACTCTATCCAGAGGTCGCTGAAACGCTGAATTGGCTAAGTCAATTTGCACCAGCTAGAATGACAGGAACCGGCGCTTGCGTCTTCGCCAGCTTCGCTGATAGAACAGCCGCTGAAGCGATATTCAAGCAGAAACCTGAACACCTCGATGGCTTCATTGCCCGGGGCATTCAGGAATCACCCATCCTGGCATTACTCTAAGATGCTCAACACCTTTACTGGGGTGTAGCCAAGCGGTAAGGCAGCGGGTTTTGATCCCGTCATGCGAAGGTTCGAATCCTTCCACCCCAGCCATCTTTTATCTCCCGATAAACGCTCAAATATCCAGCAATTTCCTCTTTAATCACCCCGAAAAACAGGGTAGAATGCGCGCCCCTGAATTTGCCCAATAGACATAGCAGGGCAAACTAACCGTGAACACCAACGCTAAGGAAATACCGTGGCCGATTTAATGGTTTTTACCGGGAACGCTAACCCGGAATTAGCAAAGAAAATTGTCTCTCGTCTGGGCATTCCCCTGGGTGACGCTACAGTCAGTCAGTTTTCCGATGGCGAAGTTGCGGTGGAAATCAACGAAAACGTACGTGGGCGTGATGTTTTCGTCGTGCAATCAACCTGTGCACCGACCAACGACAACCTGATGGAGCTGATCGTTATGGTGGATGCTCTGCGTCGTGCCTCGGCCGGCCGCATCACGGCAGTAGTACCTTATTTTGGCTACGCTCGCCAGGATCGTCGAGTACGCTCCTCCCGAGTGCCTATCAGCGCCAAAGTGGTTGCCGACATGATGGTTGGTGTAGGTGTTGATCGCGTTTTGACGGTTGACTTGCATGCCGAACAGATCCAGGGCTTTTTTGATGTACCGGTGGATAACGTTTACGCCTCCCCGGTATTGCTGGACGACATCAACCGCCAGAAATACGAGAATCTGGTCGTGGTTTCTCCAGATATTGGCGGTGTTGTGCGCGCCCGAGCTGTGGCCAAACAGCTGGACGTCGACCTGGCCATTATCGATAAACGTCGCCCGAGCGCCAATGTAGCCGAGGTGATGAACCTGATTGGTGAAGTCGATGGCCGCACCTGTTTGCTGGTTGACGATATGGTCGATACCGCCGGCACCCTGTGCAATGCCGCAGCAGCTCTGAAAGAGCAAGGCGCCACCAAGGTAGTGGCCTACTGTACCCACCCGGTACTGTCAGGTAATGCACTGAAGAATTTGAGCAATTCTATTCTGGATGAGATGGTCGTTGCCGACTCCATTCCATTGAATAGCGAAATTGAAAAGCTGGGCACCGTTCGCCAGCTAACCTTGTCAGGCATGCTGGCTGAAGCCATGCGCCGCCTGGCCAATGAAGAGTCTTTGAGTGCGATGTTCCGTTAGGAACATCCTTCTCAAGCAACACCTCAGCATCCGCTGAGTATTTTAACCCCACTGTGATTCTGGTCGCGGAGAACAGTGGAAGACAGATGAGGAAAAATCATGTCTAACGATTTTAAATTGAATGCACAAGCCCGTGACGTGCAGGGAAAAGGTGCGAGCCGCCGCCTGCGTCGTCTGGAAAACAAAGTTCCTGCTATCGTTTACGGTGGCAAGAAGAAGCCTGCTAACATCACCATTGCTCACAATGAGCTGATCAAGCAGCTGGAAAACGAAGCGTTTTACTCTCACATCATCGAGCTGGACATCGATGGCAAGACCGAGAACGTAATTCTGAAAGATCTGCAGCGTCACCCTGCGAAAGCTCTGGTCATGCACGCCGACTTCCTGCGCGTTTCCAAAACCAAGAAGCTGAAAACTACTGTACCTCTGCACTTCGTTAACGAAGAAGCTTGTGAAGCTGTTAAGCTGCAAGGCTGCACCGTTGCTCACAGCATGACCGAGCTGGAAATCACTTGTTTGCCAGCCAACCTGCCTGAGTTCATTGAAGTTGATTTCGATGGTGTTGAAGCCGGTGCGGTAATCCACATTTCTGACCTGAAACTGCCGAAAGGTGTTGAGTCCGTAGCCCTGAGCCACGGTGCTGATCACGATCTGACAGTTGCTGTTGTGAACAAGCCTAAGGCGAGCGCAGCAGACGCAGAAGAAGGTGATGCCTCTGAGGAAGAAGCTGCCGAGTAATCGACAACTTTCTCTCTCTTCGAAAAGCCGGCATTTGCCGGCTTTTTTATTGCCTGCAAAATTGCCTTCACCGTCAATCCGCAAACGACACAGTGTAAACAACTGTGATCCAGATGAAGATTCTTATAGACTGCGCTTTTCACCGAACCGAGCCCACGGACTATGCTGAGACCGTTAATACTGTGTTGTTGCTTCATGAGCGCCCTTGCTCAGGCTGACACCCGCAAAGACGTAAACAAAATCCTCGATTTGTTCCATCAATATGCCGCCGAAGCAAACGGCGACGCCTATTTTGATCTGATGAGCGACGACATGGTTTATTTGGGCACCGACGCCACAGAACGCTGGAGTAAGTCGGACTTCAAATCGTATGCCCTGCCCTATTTTAATAAAGGACGCGGATGGCTCTATACCGCCCAGGAGCGCCATATTATTTTGAGCGCCGACGGCAAACTGGCTTGGTTTGATGAACTGCTTAACAATGAAAAATACGGACTGGTGCGTGGCTCAGGCGTATTGAGCCTGAGCAAAGATGGCTGGCGTCTGCGACAATACAACCTCGCCTTCCCTATACCTAATGCACTGGCCGGAGAGTTTACCGCCAAAATGAAACAACACAGCCACACACCATGAAACGCTTCACTTTTTATCTGGCAGTGCTCGCCAGTGCAGCTGGTGTCATCATTGCCCTGGCCGCACTGTTGGGGCTATTGCAAAGCGGGCAACGTGAAACCACCGTATTTCTCAGCGCCATGTTTGCCCTGAGCAATGCCGCCATCGCCTACTCCATTCACATGGTGAATCAGGGTAAGGACATTGGCCACAAAACCTACCCGGCAAGCCTGGTTTCCTTGCTGCTGGTGATTTTGATGATTTACCGCTGGTGGTCTTTCTGACTCAGGACACCCAAACCTGACACTAGACCACCACATGAGGAAAACTATGAACAACCCCATTCGCCTGATTGTCGGCCTGTGCAACCCCGGCAGCGAATACGAAGGCACTCGTCACAACGCTGGCGCAGACTTTGTCGACGAATTACTCCGCCAGTATGGCGGCCAGTTCAGTGCCGAGAGCAAATTTTACGGCGAAGCCGCACGCATCAGCATCAACGGCAAAGATGTTCGCCTTCTGAAGCCAACTACGTTTATGAATCGCAGTGGGCAGTCCGTAAGCGCCCTCGCCAAGTTCTTTAAAATTGCCCCGGAAGAAATTCTGGTGGCCCATGACGAACTGGATATGGACCCGGGTGTCGCCCGCTTGAAAATCGGTGGCGGCCACGGTGGTCATAACGGCCTGCGAGATATCATCAAGGCCCTAGGCAATAACAATAACTTTGCCCGCCTGCGTCTCGGCATCGGCCACCCCGGCAATGCAAGGGAAGTGGCCAATTATGTTCTTAAGCGCCCTTCCGGAAGCGACCGACAAGCCATAGACGATGCCATCTATGACGCCAGCAAAGTTTTGCCTCAGGCGGCCCAGGGACAGTGGAACGAGGCCATGAAAGAGCTGCACAGCAAGAAATAACACTTGCGGGCAGCTCGCCCCTATCTTTTACCGACCACACTTTATCCTGCCCAGCGCTCAGCTGAACTGAACGACTCACCATTCCCGCGACAATTCACCCTTCACAACTGAGCGCCATGGTGCATTATTCGTCTATTTAAAGGTTCCACAAATAAAGGCCCCAGAAGCGGAGATAAATATGAAACCACTCGCCCTCGTAACTTGCGTGTCGGCACTAGCCTTATTTGGCTGCAACGAGCAAGCTACCGAAACAACGGTTCAGAAAGACGATCAAAAAGCAGCAGCCCCTACGGCACAGCAAGCCAAGGCATTCCTGGAAAAAGCCAATGAAGAATTGGGCAAATCCCTGGAAGACTATGCCCGCGCCTCCTGGATCGCCGCCACCTACATCAATGACGACTCCCAGTATCTGGAAGCCAAAGCCGCCGCCGAATTCAGCTTGCTGAGCGTAAAGCTGGCCAAAGAAGCCGCCAGCTACGACAAGGTTGAACTGGACGAATCCAGCCGCCGCCAATTGGACGCCCTGAAACTCACGCTGAGCTTCCCTGCACCTAACGACCCAGCACAAGCCAAGCGCCTGGCTGAAATCGGCTCAAAAATGCAGGGCATGTACGGCAAAGGTAAATACTGTAACGACGAGCGTTGCTACAACCTGGGTGAAATGAGCGCCGTATTCGCCAACAGTCGCGATCCGGAACTATTGAAAGAGCTTTGGGCTGGCTGGCGTGAAGTGTCTCCGCCAATGCGCCCCCTGTATCAGGAACAGGTCAGCATCGCCAACAAAGGTGCTCAGGATCTGGGCTTTGATAACCTGAGTGTATTATGGCGTTCCAACTACGACATGGACCCCGATGCGTTTGCGGCTGATGCCGATGCACAATGGGAAAAAGTTAAGCCTCTCTACGACTCCCTGCAATGCCATGTTCGCACCAAGCTGAACGAACACTATGGCGACGATGTGGTTCCTGCCGACGGCAAAATCCCTGCGCACTTGTTGGGTAATATGTGGGCCCAGACCTGGGGCAATGTCTACGAGCTTGTTAAGCCTGAAGGCGTTGAGCAAAGCTATGACTTGACTGAGCTGATTGAAAAATCCGGCATGAGTGAAATGGACATGGTAAAAACCGGTGAAGCGTTCTTCAGCTCACTGGGCTTTGAAGAATTACCGGAAACGTTCTGGGAACGCTCACAGTTTACCAAGCCTCGTGATCGCGACGTTGTGTGTCACGCCAGTGCCTGGGATGTCGATAACGTTGACGACCTGCGCATTAAAATGTGCATCCAGAAAAACGGTGAAGACTTCCAGACCATTCACCACGAATTGGGCCACAACTATTATCAACGCGCCTACAACAAGCAACCGATTCTGTTCCGTGGCAGCGCCAACGATGGTTTCCACGAAGCTCTGGGTGACGTGGTCAGTTTGTCCATTACACCAAGCTATCTGGTTCAAATCGGCCTGCTCGATAAAGAACCGCCTGCCTCTGAAGATCTCGGCTTCCTGATGCAGCAAGCGCTGGACAAAATTGCCTTCCTGCCTTTCGGACTGCTGGTCGACAAATGGCGCTGGCAAGTATTTAACGGCGACCTGAAGCCATCAGATTACAACAAAGGCTGGTGGGAACTGCGCGAAAAATATCAGGGTATTACGCCTCCGGTCGCTCGTAGCGAAGCGGATTTTGATCCCGGTGCCAAATACCACGTACCAGGCAATACACCTTACACTCGCTATTTCCTGGCCTTCATCCAACAGTTCCAGTTCCATCGTGCACTGTGTGAAAAAGCGGGCTATCAAGGCCCACTGCATCGCTGCTCCGTGTACAACAACAAAGACGTAGGTAACAGCCTGCAAGCTATGATGGAAATGGGTTCCAGTCGTCCATGGCAGGATGCAATGGAAGCGATTACCGGTCAGCGCGAGCTGGATGCCTCCGCCATTATCGATTACTTCGCTCCATTGAAAGTGTGGCTGGACGAGCAAAACAAAGGTCGCCAGTGCGGTTGGTAATTCACCGGATCGATACACATTGCTGATCTGTTTTATATATATCCGCAATCAAAAAGGCCGGAGCCCCAAAAGCTCCGGCCTTTTTCTTATCGATCCCAATAAGGTGTTCCAGAAAAACGGGCGACAAAAAAATCGATAAAGGCTCTGACCTTGGGCGCCAGTAAACGGGAACTGGGGTACACCGCCCAAATGGCCGTTTGGGAATTGAGTGGATAATCCTGCATTACAGGCAGCAGCTCACCTCGCTTCAAATGCTCATACACGCTCCAGGTCGAGTTAATCGTAAGTCCTAAACCATTTACGCAGGCATCCCGAACAGCCTCACCATTATCGGTTCGAAAACTGCCTCGGGCTTTCACAGAAACATCATTTTTTTCGCCGTGAAATTTCCACGTTTCCAGTCCCATTAATGTGATGCATTGGTGCTTCTCCAAGTCGTTGGGATGTTTCGGCTCGCCATACTTTTTTAGGTAAGCCGGCGAGGCGCACAGAATGCGCTTGTCCGCCGCCAGCTTTCTCGCATTCATGGTTGAGTCTTTCAATTCTGAATTTCGAATGGCCACATCAAAGCCACCTTCCACCAAGTCCACAATGGTATCGGACAACTTCAGATCGATTTTCAATTCCGGGTAAAGCGCCAACAATTCATCCATGGCCGGCAATAAATGCATACGTCCAAAGGACGCCGGCGCCGCCACTCGCAAGGTGCCACCGGGATTAACGTTGCCAACCCCCACCGACGCGCGAGCACTGTCTACACTGGCCAACACATCTTCCGCATGGGGTAAAAAGGCAATGCCATCTTCGGTCAGGGACACTTTACGGGTGGTGCGATGAATCAAACGTACCCCCAAGACCTGCTCCAATTTACTGATATGGGCGCTGGCCACCGCCGGCGACAAACCCAGCTCCAAACCGGCCTGACTGATGTTCCGGGTAGAAGCGATGCGGACGAATAAGCGCAGATGTTCGACATTCATAATTATCAACAAAATAAATAAAGTGATTACACATTATTAAACATTATCAATAAAAACAACAAACCATATACTGCACTCATCAATACTTAAGGAGCCCCACCCATGAAAGCGATGACGATTCAACAATTTGGTGATGAAAACGTTTTTGAGCTTAACGACGTCAACAAACCCGAATTAAAACCCGGCCATGTACTGGTCAAGATCGCGGCCAGCAGCGTAAACACTGTAGACACCATGATCCGCTCCATGGGCGATGAATTACCCATTGCCCCACCACTGCCAGCGATTCTGGGCATGGACTTCGCTGGTACTGTGGAAGCCATTGGCGAAGGTGTTGAAGGTTTTTCTGCGGGTGATGAAGTTTATGGCTGCGCGGGTGGCTTGGCGGATCTGCCAGGCGCCCTGGCCGAATACATTGTCGCTGATGCACGATTGATGGCTCATAAAGCGAACAACCTCAGTATGCGCGAGGCTGCCGCTCTGCCATTGGTTGGCATCACCGCTTACGAAGGCTTGTTGCGAGCGGGTATTAAGGCGCAGCAAAAGGTTCTGGTACATGGCGGTTCAGGAGGCGTTGGCCACATTGCCTTGCAACTGGCCAAACATTTTGGTGCCGAGGTTTACTCCACGGGTGGCGGAGAGCAGCAGCTGGCTTTGATCGAAGAGCTGGGTGCCACCGGCATTAACTACAAAACCGAATCTGTTGAAGACTATGTGGCCAAATACAGTTCCGGTGAGGGTTTCGATCTGATCTTTGATTCTGTCGGCGGCCCCAATATGCTGAACTCATTTTCGGCGGCGGCGTTGAATGGCCAAATCGCAACGACGGTTGCCATGACCGAACTGGACCTCAGTGAGGCACACTTTAAAGGTTTGTCCCTTCATGTGATCTTTATGCTGATTCCGATGTTGCACAACCAGTATCGCGAGCAACACCACCACATCTTGCGCGAACTGACGAACATTGCCGAAGCCGGTGCTCTGCGCCCCATTGTCGATGAACAATCGTTTTCGCTAAGCGAAGCCGGCAGCGCTCACGCTCGCCTGGCAAGTGGCGCAGCCATGGGAAAAGTAGTTATCGATATATAAGGACATGACTATGACAAAGAACATTCTTATCACAGGCGCCACTGATGGCATCGGATTGGAGGCCGCAAAGCTGTTTGCGGCTCAGGGCCACCGGATTCTTCTCCACGGCCGAAGCCCGGAAAAAATTGCCGCCGCTGAAAGCATTCTGCGAACTATCAATAAAGAGGTATCCATTTCCAACTACCAGGCGGACCTGTCTCGCCCGGAAGAAACCAAACACCTTGCTGAACGCATCAAGAACGATCAGCAGCAGCTGGATGTTCTCGTAAATAATGCCGGGGTTTTTAAAACGCCCCAAGCCATTACCGCCGAAGGCCTTGATACCCGCTTTGTGGTAAATGTTATTGCGCCTTATTATCTGACACTGGAATTGCAACCCTTGCTGGGAAGCTCTGGCCGGGTAGTTAATCTTTCCTCGGCCGCCCAGGCCAAAGTAAATACCCAGGCGCTGCTGGGGAAAAGCCAAATCGATGACATGGCCGCTTACGCTCAAAGTAAATTGGCGATACGCATGTGGACTCATCACCTGGCAAGAACTTCAAGCGAAGAATCCGCCAAGCTGCTGGCACTCAACCCCGGCTCATTACTGGCCAGCAAAATGGTTAAGGAAGGCTTTGGTGTTCAAGGTCACGATATGGCCATCGGCGCAAAAGCAATTGCACGCATCGCATTGGAAGAAGACGCCCAACGTCATAATGGGGAATATTTTGATAATGATATCGGCGAGTATTCAGATATGCCTGCGGAATACTCAAACGCTGAGGCATCGGGCAAGCTGCTGGATGCCATCGAAGAGGTATTGAGAAGATTTTATTGAGGCAACGGTTCACTCAGTAAGGGCTCGAGTACTGAAGGACACACTTCTCGTTCAGTGTTCGAGCCTCATGACATTCCGAGATACGCCCCCAAAAACTCCGACACTTCCTGCTCACAACAGGCAAGCTCTACACAGACGCCAGCGGCCTCTAACATCGCAAGCCCCTTGCCATTATTGCGGGGGTCCGGGTCAATCATTGCAACGAAAACCTTTCGAATACCTGAATCAATTAACGCCTGGGCACAAGCCCCGGTGCGACCGACAAAAGAACAGGGCTCAAGAGTGACATAGGCCACGACTTCGGACTTATCACCGGGAAACGCGTTTAAGGCCTCAACCTCCGCATGATTTCCACCAATCGCCTGAGTGTATCCTTCCGAAACAATTTCACCATTTTTCACCAATACACACGCAACGGGGGGATTCGGGCAACAAGCGGGCAAGGCTTTGCGAGAAAGTGCGAGCGCGCGGAGCATAAAGTGACGATGTGTATCCGTATCCGACATGAAACACCTAGTTCAGATAGGCAATGATTCGATCGGTATTGAATCCCTTGATCACTTTGCCATTAACCAATACCAGAGGAACACCACGCCCACCAAGCGCTTTAAATTGATCATAGCCCTCGCTGGAGGTTTCCACATCGTATTCAAAATAAGGGATGTTATTTTTCTTCAGGAATTCGCGAGTCTTTGCACAGTAACCACACCAACTGGTGGCATAGAGAATCACCTTCTCCTGATGCATAGCAGCATATTCGGGGGCCGGGCTGTGAAAACTGAAAATTTCATCTCTGAATTGGTAGAGAAGCACCAAAACCACAACAATCAAGAGCTTTTTCAAGTTGGAAACCTGTATCAACTGAACCCAAAAATGAGGCGCTGGCCCCAGTGTTAACTGTGTTTGAGCAAGTTGCCCAGAATGCGCTCAAGATCGCGAAGCGAATTACAACTGTGCAACTCCGAGCAGTAAGGGCGATAACTCGCCATGATCGAATCGCCAGTATCCCAGCTATTTATATGCTCAGGGTTCAACCATAACACCCGACCGGCCTGCAGATAAACCTTTTGCCAGATATCAGCGCGCCCATTGCCATTATTATTACGCGCATCTCCCAACATAATCACCGTGGTTTTTTGGTCGACATCCTGTAGAGCCTGCTCGGAAAAGTCGCCCAACGCCTTGTCATAACTGGTGGATTGATTGGCCCACTTCGACATAATTTCTCCCAGCGCCTCTTCGAGATTCTGATCTTTAAAAAGATCGGTTACCTCACCCATATCCGAAGAGAACACGAAAGATCGGGTTCTGGGTAAAACCTCCTGCAGACTGTGGACAAACAATAAGAGAAAACGGGCAACCCGGCTGACCGATCCGCTGACATCACAAATCACCATTATTTTTGGACGATCCACTACCGTTGTTTTCCAGCGCGTATGAAATAACACACCATCGTAGGCCGCATTCGCGGCAATGGTTTTGCGGACATCAAGCAAACCACGCTTGCGCAATTTACGTTTGCGACTGTGCAAACTCGCGAGGCGCTTAGCCGCCTTGCGCACCAGATCGGCCATCTGATGCAGATAGTGATTGTCGATATTCGTAAGTTTTACTTTCTGTAGAGTGTTCTCGCGCAGCTGCTGACCCTTCGCCTCGGCATATAATAGATACTGCTGTTCAACATAGTCGCGCACCTGCTCTTGCAAGCGTGCCTGGGCATTACGGAGGCGAGCCGCAAGGCGTTGTTGATCCAACTCATTACTGCCATCCAATTCGAGCAATTCCTGATTGAGAGACTCATTGCCCATTCGATTCATCATTCGATAGCTGAACAGTGGTTTCTGGGTAAACAGCTGGATGTTCTGGACGCCCTCCTGTTGACCGGCGCGGGCAATGGCCATCGCAATTTCAGCCGCATCACCTGCTTGAAGCATTTGCCCCAGTTGAGATTGAGCCTGCACAGCTGGGTCATCAGAAGCTTCCTGGCCATCGGTGGCATCTTCGGACTGCCCACCACCCTGGCCTGAACTGCTCGAAGCCTCACTTTGGCCTTCCCCACGGGCGGTCATATCCGAGTTCGACTCATCGGGCTCTTGCTGTGAACCCTCTTCACCCTCAGAACCTTCGCCCTCAGCATGGGCATCTACTTCGGTAAATTTAAAAAACTCATCGAAGTAATGTTCATAGGTCTGTTTATCCTGCTGATTTTTGGCGAGCACCAAACCCAGACCATGACGCAATTGATTGCGTTCCTGCAAACCCAACAGCTCGGCAACCTTGAGAGCATCCAGTGTTTCAGTCGGAGAAACCGGCACTCCCTGCTGTCTTAAGGTATGAATAAAATCGGCAAAAACTCTCTGCACTCGTAATGACCTGTCTAATTAGGGTTTATGTTTTTATCTGGTTCATAATTTTGCGCAGCTCGGGCTCAACAATTTCAATGTCGTCCTGATACTTCAACAGTAAACTCAAGGTATCACGCACCCATTTTTCATCCAGGCTCTCAACATTCAGTAATAACAGCGCTCTGGCCCAGTCGATGGATTCGCTGATGGCCGGCACTTTCTTTAAGGCCATCTGACGCAGCTCGTGCACAAAGTCGACAAGCTGACCGCGCAGGTTTTCATCCATATCGGGAACCTGGCTGGCAATAATCTGGTTTTCAAGATGAGTTTCCGGAAACGGAATATGCAAATGTAAACAGCGACGTTTCAACGCATCACCCAGTTCACGGGTATTATTACTGGTCAGAAACACAATCGGCTTGCTTTTGGCTTTTACGGTTCCGATTTCAGGAATGGACACCTGATAATCCGATAACAGCTCCAATAGAAAGGCTTCAAATTCCTGATCGGACTTGTCGATTTCATCAATCAACAACACCGCACCGTCAGGCTCACGCAACGCCTGTAGCAAGGGTCGTGTTTCCAAAAACTGTTCAGAGTAAAAAATATCCCCAAAGGAATGGAGGCGCTCCACAGATTCGTCCAGACCTCGCGCGCCCCGCATTACATCACCCAACTGATCCTTTAAGACCTGGGTATACAATAACTGCTTGCCATATTTCCATTCATACAAAGCCTTCGCTTCGTCCAAGCCTTCATAACACTGCATACGAATCAGCGGAGCCGCCAAATACTCAGCGGTCACCTTGGCCAGTTCGGTTTTACCAACACCAGGAGGCCCCTCCACCAAAATGGGCTTTTGCAGATGGCAGGCCAGATACACAGCAGTGGCAATCGCATCACTGCAAATATAGCCGCGCTGCTCAAAAGCTTTTTGCAGTACTTCCGGAGAAGCAATTTTATCGGCGTGTTTAATAATCATGCCAAACTCACATTATTCGTAAAAAGCGACGTTCTCAGCCAGCTCGGCACGAACGGTACGGGTATTGTTGGCCGCATGGCTTGTGTCTTCGTAACCAAAAGAAATGCCACACAGAATTTGCATGCTATCGTCTTCTGGCAAACCCAGCTCCTTGCGAACCAGATCCGGGTAGTAAGCCAACGCCCCTTGAATACAGCTGCTGACGCCGTGAGATTCCATCACAAGGTTGAGAGTTTGCAAATAAATCCCAACATCAAGCGCATTCACAATTCCAAAGCTTTTTGGCATGGCAATAAAGGCCACATGAGGTGCGCCGAAGAAATCATAATTGCGCAGCATAGCCGCACCGCGACCGACCTTATCACCACGTTCAATGCCCATGGAACCATACAATGCATAAGCGCAATCCACCTGACGCTGGCGATACTCTTCAAAAAACCCTAGAGTCACATCAAAATCGGGCTTGGACGGAGCACCGCTGGCAACCGCCTCTGCCAAGCTTTTGGCAAAACGGCGACAACGCTCACCGGAAATCACATAAGCTTGCCAAGGCTGGGTGTTGCAGTTTGAAGGGGCCTGCTGCGCCTTTTGGAAAATCTCTTCCAACAAGTCTTTTTCAATGGTTTGCCCGGTAAACCCGCGCACACTGTAACGCCCTTCCAACAGGGCAAATAAATCGCTTTGCTGTGGTGTGATACTCATACTGAAACCCAGTCCTTTTCTTACTCTTCTTCGCTTAACGTTTACGTCGACGACTCAATGTTTACATCACAGATTGTGTCTGTGTTCTCAAACAGCCAGGATTGGCAAAAAATGCCCCGCCATTCGGATGATGTCACTACCTTAACGCGCCAAAGGCGTTTGTCTATGCCTAAAACGTCTTTTCTATCGACCACTCGGGTCAAAGAGGGAAATCAGACTTTTGATTGCCAACAAGTGTCACTATTAGCCAAGTAGGCGAGCCAAAAATTTGATAGCCTTGAGCGATACAATTAAACGATAGAATAGCCATTTTCATAACAATAAGAGGCCCCCATGTCGCTGCTGAAAACCCTCGCCAAGACTTTGACCGGTATTTTACTACTGCTCACGATAGTCGCTGTCGCTATCTATATGCACTTCAATCCGCGACCTGTGGATGAACAAGCCTATATCAATGCCCGAATTCTAACCATGGATGCCGAGGGAAGTGTCGCCGAGGCCATGTACATCAAAGAGGACCGTATCGTTGCTGTGGGCAGCAATAGCGATATTGAAAAGCTTCTCAGCAGTAAAAATGTTGCCCGCGATATGAAAGGCCAAATTATCATGCCCGGAATTATCGACGCCCACGGCCACTTTCCCGGTTCCGGTCTGGCTGCAGTCGCAGCTGACCTCAACAGCCCACCGATTGGCGGTGTAAAAACCATTGCCGATGCCCTGGCGCTGATCCGCCAACAGGTCGAAAAGAGCCCCGAGGGGAGTTGGGTATACGCTTTCGGTTTTGACGATACCCAGGTCGCTGAACAACGTTTTTTAACTCGTTTGGAACTGGACAGCATTTCCACAAAGCACAATATTTTTGTCAGCCACGTTTCCGGCCATATGGGCATAGCCAACAGCATGGCCTTTGAAAGCGTCGGTTATGACAATACCACCAAACCACCCGTCGGTGGTTTTATTGCGCACAGTGACGATGGGCAACTTGCGGGCCTGGTGGAAGAAAATGCTCAGTACCCATTGGTCATGAAAGCTCTGGATTTTGGCATCAAACAGTTTTACGACATGTCACGCTACGCCAGTGAAGAATACTTACGGCAGGGCGTAACGTCGGCTCAGGTTGGCCTGGCCAACAAAAAATTTATTCAGGGTGTATCGACCTTTGGCCAACTGGGTATCTATCCCCAGAGGGTAGTGATGTGGCCAGATCTTGAAGCTGCCAAGGCCATTCGCGAAGGCGAACTCAGCGTCAACAATATTGAAAGTGCTCGAGTAAAGCTCGGCGCCTTAAAGCTGATTACCGACGGTTCCATTCAGGGCTACACCGGTTTTCTGGGGCACCCTTATCATGTGCAAGCGCAAGGGAAGGCACCTGACTATCGCGGTTACCCCACCATGAAGCGCGATGAATTATTTGCCACGGTTGAAGACTTTCATAAGGCTGGCTGGCAAATTGCCCTGCACGGAAACGGCGATGCCGCTATCGATTTAATTATTGAAGCCTTTCGCAATGCTCAGAAAAAACACCCGAGGGAAGATGCCCGCCCAATCATCATTCATGCACAAATGACCCGCGACGATCAGCTGGACCAATTTGCCGAACTCGGCATGACACCCAGCTTTTTCAACAGCCACGTCTACTATTGGGGTGATCGCCACAAATCCCTGTTTATGGGACCAAAGCGTGCAGCTCGCATCAGCCCGATGGCCGGCGCCAAAGCGCGCGGAGTGCCATTTACCCTGCACCTGGACACCCCCATTGTGCCAATGACGCCCTTTTTAGCGGCATGGTCTGCGGTAAGCCGTGAAACCGCGGGTGGTGATGTTCTGGGCCTGGAACAGGCCATCAGCCCGGTGGACGCACTACGAGCCATTACCATTGACGCTGCATGGCAAATATTTGAAGAAAAAGATCGTGGCTCAATTGAAGCCGGAAAACTGGCTGATTTTATTGTGCTGGATCGTGATCCACTTGAAAGCGTAGAAGCGCTCAGAGACGTCCAGGTCACCGAAACCTTTATCGGCGGTGTGCCGCGCTTTCAAGCAGAGTAATACCAGTACCCCGACGAGCCCGTTAACCACATAGCGAGTAAATTTTCCTAGAGAATTTGCTCGCTGTTGAGTACCTGACAATACTCCCCTTCCAAATTACTCAGCAAAATATCGTGTACTTGGTCCGCTGAATATTCGCAAGCCTGCAGGGTTGTAATTGCCATTGCCGGGCAACATTCCGGAATCAAATAATTCTGAAACCCCAAACCTGCCGCCATTCTCAAGGTTGCATCCACTGAATGGTTTAACAGCACACCAACAAAAACCAATTCCTTAATATCACGTGCACATAAAACATCAAGCAGTTCAGTTTGCGCAAAGGCACAATTTTCCTGTTTGGTAATCAGCAGCTCACCCACTTCAGGCGCCAACTCCGGTTTGAAATTAAACCAGGGGGAGCTTTTATGGTAAGGAGATTCTGAAAAGCGAGACGAATGACGGATATGCAAAACTGGCCACTGCCGTTTGCGCCAGTGTTTTAACAATTTAGCACTGTCTTGCTCTGCACAGGGATGACTGCGCGATAAATCGCTGAAGTGATCAATTGCCTGCTGCCAGTCGATCAACAGCAAAGCGGGTTTATCCGTAGTAAAGTCAAAGCTTGAAAGCGTCATCGCATTTCCCTGCAGAAGTTCAAAAGCCAGAAACAAAAACAGGAGCCGAAGCTCCTGTTTTTAAACACCGATTAAACGAACGCTTAGCGCTTTTTAATATCCGGTGCCAGTGAAACGTTGTAAACGTTTGCTTCGCGAGCCGCATCAGCAATAGCGATGTATTTCTCGGCACTCGCTTTACCATCAGCTTTAATGATCACTGAGGCTTTAGGGTTTTCAGCGCTCAGACGCTCGATGTTTGCGCGAACAGCACGTACGTCAACACGACGGCCTTCCATCCAGATCTCATCAGTGGCACTGACTTCAACCAGAATGTTCTGAGGAGCATCTGGTGGCGGAGGATTGTCATTCTCAGGTGGAATGTTTACGCCAATACCCACTTCCTTCACGAAAGAAGCCGTTACAATAAAGAAGATCAACATGATGAAAACCACGTCCAGCATGGGCGTCAGGTCGATATCTGCTTTCTCTTCAACTTCTACTTTGTTCTTCTTACGACGGCTCATTATTGCTCCGTTATTCTACTCTTGATTTACTCTGCTTGATTTACCCTACCTGCAATCTCAACCAGCAACACCCCTGTAAACAAGGTATATTGGATTTGGCCATACGATTGCACAACTTTTAGACAGCTATCTGGTGGGTAAATTCTGCTGTTTTATCATCGCCTTGGGCAGCTAGTGCCAGCAAGGATGACATGTTAGCGGTTTTGACTCCCAAGGCCAAGTGGCAAGTCGCCTAAAGCTGAAGACCGGCAATATCCGCCAGATTCTGGAGTACAAGTTTACCTAATCACGCCAAAGACCCAATTTGCAGAAAGAGTTTTAGTACATTTGTGCAATTATTTGGTACTGTGCAAACATGGCCTTAGCTTCCCGCTCGAACTGGAGCTTAAAAGCCGATAGAAGAACGTCTACATCAAGATAACAACAGCACACAACGAATAGCTATATTCAGGAGACCTGCACCATGAACCAGGCAGCCAGCCCACTAATGAACGTCGACGCATCCGCCCAGCGCGTTCAGGAAGTCTATGAAAAGCAACGACAGGCTTATCTAAAAAACCCCTACCCAGACTATGAAGAGCGCCAGGCAAACCTGCAGAAGCTGGAAAACATCCTGAAAGACAATCGCGTAGCGATTACCGAAGCCATTAATAAGGACTACGGCAACCGCTCCATTCATGAAACCGAGTTTCTGGAGCTGTTCGGCTCGATCGACGGCATCAAATACTGCCGCAAACAACTCAAGAGCTGGATGAAACCCCAGAAACGTCACACATCCATCTGGTTCTTCGGCGGTAAAAACAAGGTATTGCCACAACCCAAAGGCGTGGTCGGCATTGTGGTTCCGTGGAACTACCCTCTGTTTCTGTGCATGAGCCCTCTGGCAAATGTTTTGGCCGCCGGTAACCGCGCCATGATCAAGATGGCCGCCAATTCCCAAAACCTGTGCCGCCTGCTGGCCGAACTGGTGAATAAAGAGTTTGGTGAAGACACCCTGGCCATCCTGCCTGGCGTCAGCGCCAGCGACTTTACCGACATGCCTTATGATCATATCGTCTTTACCGGTTCTCCGGGTGTCGGTCGTCAGGTCATGGAAAAAGCCGCCAAACACCTGACCCCGGTTACACTGGAGCTGGGCGGCAAATCACCTTGTATCGTCGCCGAAGATTTTGATATCGAACTGGCCTGTGAGCGTATCCTTCAAGGTAAGCTTTACAACGCTGGCCAGACCTGCGTAGCACCGGACTACGTCTTCTTACCCGAGAGCAAGGCCCAGGCCTTTATTGAACACGCCAAGAAAATTGTGCCTCAGCGCTACCCACAATTGGAATCTAAAGACTTCACGTCGATTATTGATTCACGCGCCTATTCTCGCCTGATTCAAACCCTGGATGACGCCAAAGAAAAAGGCGCACAGATTGTGAACCTGCTGGGTGATGTATTGCCAAGTGACGAATTGGAAAAAATTCCACCGACGCTGGTTCTCGACAGCACCGGTGACATGACCGTAATGCAGGAAGAAATCTTTGGCCCCATCATGCCGATCAAAACCTATCGCGATATCGATGAGGTGATCGAGTTTATTAACGTGCGCGAACGTCCTCTGGCACTCTATCTGTTCAGCAAGAACAAACCTCTACAGGAAAAGGTTATTAAAAACACCATTTCCGGCGGTGTAAGCCTGAACGATGTAATGATGCACGTTGCGCAGCACGATATCCCCTTCGGTGGCGTCGGCAACAGTGGTATGGGCCACTACCATGGCAAGGAAGGCTTTATCGAGTTTTCGAAACTGCGTCCAATCTTCCAACAAGCACCCGCACCTGGCACTAAATATATGGTCGCGCCGTTTGGCAAAACCATGGAGTTCATGCTGCGCATGATGCTCGGCAAACGATAAAAAACCCTATACCGTAAACAAAAAAGGGCCTTTTCGGCCCTTTTTTTATTTCATGAAAAAAAGAAAGTTTTACAATTTACGCTTGTAACTCGCCGCCGCCTTGTTACGTTCGTCAAGGCGATTCAAAATCGCGGCCATTTCATCAGCCTGGGATTCTGCCTGCTGACGCTTGGCTGCCTCAATGGCTGCCTTTTCCTGGGCGATGGCTTCTTTAATACGCTTCTCTTTAAGACTGGAACCCGTGCGGCCTTTCGCAACAGCCACATTGGTTTCGGTTGATTTGCGGCTCGCGGTTTTTGCACTCGCTGCTTTTGAACCCGCCGCACTGCTGGCAGCAGATTTGGGCGGCTTACTGCTCACTGCAGAACGCAGAGAACTTTTGCTTTTTGTCGATTTACTTGTCGGTTTTTTCTTTTGAGCCAGTCGGCGCTGTTCAATCTGCAACAAAATGGCCTGCATTTCCTTGGCTTCCTGGCTGGCCTGCTGCTGTCGCAATACCGCACGCTGTTCGCGTTCAGCGTGAATAGCCTCCTTAATGCGTTTTTCCTTACTCGCCGAACCGCTACGACCACTGGACAGTTTTTCACTGGATTCAGCAGCCCCGACCAGAGAGGTCGGTAGCTCATTTTTCTTGCTGGATGGTGTTTCCGAAGTAGTCACTTTTGATTTTTTTTCAAGGCTTTCAGCCGGAATCAGCTCTTCGACCAATTCACTCTCATATTCGGCTTTCGCCATTGAAAAGAGTTCGCGAATATCGCTGCTCACCTGGGTGGCACCGCTGCGTTTTACGGCTGCATCAGAGCCCCGCAGCAGCTTAATGGGTTTCGCACCCAAAGCGTCTCTTGCTTCAGCCAACAGCTCACGCAATTCTCGGCTGTTCTCTGCAAAAGCCCACTCCTCAACGGTGAACTTCTCTACCCCGTGCAAACGAATCGCCGCTTGCAATGCTCCTTCCTGACCTTCATCCGCCGCCGCGACAATCGCGGCCCATTGAGCCTCAATGGATTCTTTCGCTGACCCCACATAGACATTCTGGGTCTCATCACAGCTCACAGTAAAAACAAACACACCTGCTCCCGGCTTACACTAACACCGAACCCCAAAGGGCCACTCAAAAAGGGTGGCGATTATAATGAGTTCAGCGCGAATTAGTAGCGCCACTTGGGAAAAAACCCACATTAAATAAAGCCTGGCTGATAATCAGCGAATCATGCTGCGAGAAAAGGGTCAAAAGTGGACAGCAGTAAATCAACCCCCTCTTAAATTGGTCTATTTTTAGGCAAAGAGGTCACTTTGTGGCGGCTCACTTTCGGGCTCTTTAAAACGAACCCCGAGCCCTAACAAACGAACCGGCTGAAAAGCACGCTCAAATGCCTCAGCGACCAAATCCTGATAGGCCTTCAATGAGTAATCCGCGCCCTGTTTTTCCACAGTTGTGGATGAAAAGTCATGAAATTTCAACTTTACGAAGGGCTTGGCAATCCGGTAACTGTCGTCCAGAGCCGATACACGCGTTTGCAAGCTGTTCAACAGCTCTGGAATTTGCTCAAGGCAGGCATCCAAATCCGGCAAATCACTGGCAAAAGTATGCTCGACACTGAGAGATTTTCGCCTTCGACTGCGCTCAACAGGTCGATGATCTCGCCCTCGGGATAAGTCATACAAACGCTTCCCAAAGCTTCCAAATTTTGATTGCAACAGCTCAAGATCCATCGTTTGCAGTTGATGGCAATGAGTAATTCCCATGGAAAGCAGTTTTTGCTCGGTGACTTTTCCCACGCCATAAATTTTATTCACCGCAAGCGCGGCAACAAATTCAGCCTGTTGGGCTTCACTCACTACGGTTAAACCGTCCGGTTTTTGCCAATCACTGGCAACCTTGGCAATAAACTTATTAGAAGCAACACCGGCAGAAACGCTGATCTGCAATTCTGAACTGACGTCTTGGCGAATTGCCTCGGCAATACTTTTGGCGTCGTCAAAACGGCCCTCATTGACCTCTCGACTGACGTCCAAAAATGCTTCGTCCAGGGAAAGGGGCTCAATGATATCCGTATAGCGATAAAAAATATCCTGCATCTGCCGTGACACATCCCGATATTTTTCCATATTCGGGCGCATAGTCAGAATACCAGGACAAAGTCTGCGGGCATATGCCATCGGCATCGCCGAACGTACACCAAAACGGCGCGCCTCATAATTGCAGGTTGCCACCACGCCTCTACCCTTCGCTTCACCACCAATGGCCAATGGGCGACCGCGTAAATCTGGGTCATCGCGCATTTCAACCGAGGCGTAAAAACAGTCGGCATCGCAATGAATAATGTGGCGCTGCTGTTTCATAGCGTAACGAATTGGCCCTGTTATATAGAGAGTTTTGGGATTTATTGGCCGCAATCGGGTATATAATAGGAAACATCGGCCGACTGTTTATTATTGTAACACTCAGTCAGGCTTCCATTGAGACAGATTTCACTAGCCGACCTTAGCAAAATTAAAGAGACTCAAATATGAGCGTAGAATCCTGGGATCCAAATGCCGACGCCCAAAAGAAAAGCTATGCACTTAACCATGAAGTGCTGCTGAACATAATCGCGCAACGTCAAAAGCTCCCCGAGCAGCCCATCTCCGAATATTTTGATGCTGAAGAGCTGCAAATCCACAGCGCGATGATGAAACAGGATCGGGAAAGCTGGTTAGCCGCTGTTGGAAGTTTTAGCGAGCCTCAATTACTCAGTTTGATCGAGTTTTTAACCCTCGCCGAGAAGCAAATTTCCAGCTGGCAGGCCGGCGCCGACTCCCCAGTCATATATATTGTTAAATTCATGCGACAAAATAAAATGCCACTGAGCAAAGACATGTTGCTATGGATTAAAGCAAACAGCGACAACCGCTTTTTGCCCAATGGCCCACTATAAAAAATGAAATTTTCTAATTTTTTTCTAAAATTAATGTGAATTCAGGTAAAACGGCCAATAAATGCCAAAATATGCTATTTTTTTGACCGTAAACTCTTGAATTTTGTCAGTAAAGACGTACCTTATACACGCGTCGTAGTCGGCTGGATATTTTTACCATCAGATCCGCAATATAAGCGGGCTGGCCAGCCACTCAAATGAAGTTTCAGTGCTAGATTTATTAACATTCAAAGGAAAATAAGATGGCAGCTCGCAAAGCTAACGACCCAGTCGCTAAATTAGAAGCAGAACTGGCAAAAATCCAAGCCCAACTGGTTAAGGCTCGTGCCAAGCAGGAATCTGACCTGGGTAAAGAAACCGCTAAACTGGAAAAAGCCGCTGCTAAAGCCGCTGCTAAAGCGAAAGCTTCTAGCAACAAGGTTGCAGCTATCCGTAAGAAGAAGAAAACTGCTGCTCAAGCCAAGCAATTGGCTGCCGCTACTAAAGCTGCTGCTGCAGACAAGAAAGCTGCTGCTGATGCGAAAGCCGCTGCAAGCGCTAACAAAGCTGAGCTGAAAGCAATTAAAGCTGCCAACAAGCGTGCCAACGACGAAGCCAAGGCTATCGCCAAAGCTGAAGCCGCTATGGCCAAAAAGCAGAAGGCTGCCGATAAGAAAGCCGCTGCCAAGCAAAAAGCTGCCGACAAGAAAGCTGCTGCTCGTGCCAAAGTAGCTGCCAAGAAGAAAGCTGAGCGTGAAAAGGTTGCCGCTAAGAAAGCCGCTGCTAAAGCCAAGGCTGCTGCCAAAGCTAAAGCTGCTCGCGAGAAAGCTGCTGCCAAGAAAGCTGCCGCTAAAGCCAAAGCTGCTGAAAAGAAAGCCGCTGCCAAGGCTAAAGCCGCTGAGAAGAAAGCTGCCGCCAAAGCCAAAGCTGCTGAAAAGAAAGCCGCTGCTAAAGCTAAAGCCGCTGCCAAGAAGGCTGCTGCCAAGCAAAAAGCTGCTGAGAAGAAAGCCGCTGCTAAAGCTAAAAAAGCCGCTGCTGCCAAGAAAAAGCCAGCTGCTAAGAAGAAACCAGCCGCCAAGAAGAAGCCTGCTGCTAAGAAAGCTCCAGCCAAGAAAGCTGTTGCCAAGAAAAAGCCAGCTGCTCGTCGCGGTCGTCCAGCAAAGAAAGCTGCTAAGAAGTAATTACAGCGATCTGAGCAAAAACGGCGCCTCGGCGCCGTTTTTTATATCTGCAATTTGCGTATTCACCCTTAACACCCCAACCACCTGTTACTGAATCCCCTCTGCCTCGCCAATCAGATAATTGACGAAGGCTCGATTAGCCGGCGACAGATAGCCTCCTTTTTTCCAACCCATTCCCATTTCAATGTATTGCGGCTCATGAAAAGGCAACGCCAACAGCTCTTGTTCCTCTTCAACCAATCGCCGTAAACACAGACACATGCCTTGACCGGATGCCACCATATTGACCATCAGGCGCAGAATATCCGTCTCGACAATAATATTCGCCTTGTGGCCAGATTTTGCCTCAAGATGGTTCAAAATCTGACGCAGGTGATACCCCTGATGGTAAACCAACAAGGGTTCATCTTTGATATCGTGAAAATCAACTGCCGTTTTTTCTGCAAAAGGGTGATCAAGGGCCATGCACAGCACAACCTCCTCGCGCAGCAGATAACTGGATTCGATCAGTTCCGAATGCTGGCGCACATTCACAATGGCCATATCCGTTGAACCATCCAGCAACATTTGTTCTGCACGCTGGGTGCCTTCGGCCGTAATGTGCAAATCGATACCGGGATAGGCCTGCCGAAAGCCAATCAATTTTTCGGGCAAATAATAGGAGCCCAACATGGCCGGGGTATCCAATCGCACTTGCCCGCTTTTTAACGCTTCCAATTCCCGGAGTTCATCTTTCGCCTGCTGGAACTCGCTTAAAATACGCTCGGCCCGGAACAATAGTTTTTCACCGGCGGCGGTTAAACCAATTCGCCGATCAATTCGGTTGAATAGCGGCGTCGCTAATTCGTCCTCCAGCTTTTTAACCGCAATGCTCACCGCCGGTTGCGCCATATGCAGTTCCAAAGCCGCTTTGGTGAAACTCTGGCTAATGGCCACCTGACGAAAGATCTGTAGCTGTCGTTTATCCATGGTTCCTCTTATCTGCTATTTCGCGTCTATCACCGTTTCGCGTCGGATCGATATACCAAACATGCCCATATATAAAATATATGCCAACAATATAAACGATATATTTTATATATGCACACAGCTGGAGTATAATTACATTACACGTGAAGCATTTGCCTATGACTTACTATACAGTTGGACAAATGCCTTAATTAGCGAAACTACACTCAAGCGGAGCACACCATGGCGAAGTCCCCCTGGGCCAGCTTTAACTGGCAAGACCCTTTCCTGATGGATTCAATGTTGACTGAAGAAGAGCGCATGGTGCGTGATTCTGCCCACCAGTACGCCCAGGAGCAGTTATTGCCACGCGTACGCGAGGCCTATCAGAAGGAAGAAACCGACATTAATATCTTCCGTGAAATGGGCGAGATGGGCCTGCTGGGCGCGCCTCTGGAAGGCTATGGCTGCCCTGGCGTGAGCTACGTAGCCTACGGTTTGATTGCCCGTGAAGTTGAGCGTGTGGATTCCGGTTACCGCTCTATGATGTCAGTACAGTCCAGCCTGGTGATGTTCCCGATTTGGAGCTACGGCAGCGAAGAGCAGAAAGAAAAATATCTTCCAAAACTGGCCAGCGGTGAGTACATCGGCTGCTTCGGCTTAACCGAACCCGATCACGGTTCTGATCCGGGCTCTATGATCACTCGCGCTAAGAAAGTTGACGGCGGCTACCGCTTGAGTGGCGCCAAGATGTGGATCACCAACTCCCCGATCGCCGATGTGTTTGTAGTATGGGCCAAGACCGATGACGATGTGATTCGCGGCTTTATTCTGGAAAAAGGCTGGGAAGGTTTGAGCGCACCAAAGATTGAAGGCAAGCTGGCCTTGCGCGCCTCCATCACCGGTGAAATTGTGATGGACAATGTATTTGTTCCTGAAGAAAACCTGATGCCGGGCGTACAAGGTTTGAAAGGCCCCTTCGGTTGCTTGAACTCTGCACGTCTGGGTATTTCCTGGGGTGCACTGGGTGCGGCAGAAGCCTGCTGGCACTCGGCTCGTGAATACACGATGGATCGCAAACAGTTTGGTCGACCCCTGGCACAAACTCAGTTGATTCAGAAAAAGCTGGCGGTTATGCAAACCGACATCAGCCTGGGTCTGATGGGCAGCTTGCGCGCCTCCCAGTTAAAAGATGCCGGACAGTTGGCCCCTGAGTTGATCTCCATGATGAAGCGCAACAACTGCGTGAAGGCTCTGGAAATCGCTCGCGAAGCACGTGATATGCACGGCGGTAACGGTATTTCCGATGAGTACCCGGTAATGCGTCATATGTGTAACCTGGAAGTGGTTAACACCTATGAAGGCACCCAGGATATTCATGCATTGATTCTTGGCCGTGCCCAAACCGGCCTGCAGGCGTTCTTCTAAGCAACGCCGTTTTTGGGCCGGCATTAGCCGGCCCAAACATTTCCGCGCATCCGCGCAGCAACATTTTCACCTTTATTTTTTGGAGCAGTCATGTCCAGCCAGGCTTCCGATTCTCAAAAAACCGGCCCACTCACTGGTTTTCGCGTTCTCGACATGAGCCGCATTCTTGCCGGCCCGTGGAGTGCGCAAACCCTTGCCGATCTCGGTGCACAGGTCATTAAGGTTGAACGCCCTAAAGTGGGGGATGACACCCGCCGCTGGGGACCTCCCTATTTAAAAGATAAAGACGGACAAGACACGGCCGAAGCGGCCTACTACACCGCGGCCAATCGCGGTAAAGACTCGATCACGGTCGACATTACCCAAGCCGAAGGTCAAAACATCATTAAACAACTGGCGCAGAAATGTGATGTATTGATTGAGAACTACAAAGTCGGTGGCCTGAAGAAATACGGCCTGGACTACGAAGCTCTGAAAGAAATCAATCCAGCATTGATATATTGCTCCATTACCGGCTTTGGGCAGGACGGTCCATACGCTCAACGCGCAGGCTATGATTTTATGATTCAGGGCATGGGCGGCCTAATGAGTATTACCGGCGAAAAAGACGGTGAGCCCGGTGCTGGCCCACAAAAAGTCGGCGTGGCCGTTACCGATTTATTTACAGGCTTATATGCAACCATTGCCATTCAAGGCGCCTTGCTTGAACGCGAACGCTCCGGTCTCGGTCAGCATATTGATCTGGCGCTGTTGGATGTTCAAACGGCAGTTCTGGCAAACCAGGCCAGCAACTATCTCGTCGGCGGTACGGTTCCCCAGCGCATGGGGAACGCTCACCCCAACATTGTTCCCTATCAGGCTTTTGCAACGAGTAACGGCTTTATTATTTTAGCTGTGGGTAACGATGGCCAATTTGCAAAACTGCTGCAGTTGGCTGGTCGTGAAGAATTAATGCAGGACGAGCGCTTTGCGACAAACCCCGCTCGTGTGCAAAACCGTGACGTCGTCTGCCAGGAAGTCGCCGAGATTATGGTGCAACAAAGCAGCGAATACTGGCTGGAAGAATTGTCGGTTCGCGGGGTTCCCTGCGGCCCAATCAATAACATTGAACAGGTTTTTGCTAATCCGCAAATTCAACACCGCCAGATGCAAATCGACGTAGAGCATCCTCTGTCAGGCAGCATCTCCCTGTGCAACAGCCCAATTAAATACAGCCGCACCGCGATTGAAATCAGTAAAGCTCCTCCTTTGCTCGGCAGCGATACCGACGATGTACTGAGCGATCTTTTGGGAATGGATGAAACACAATTGAACAGCCTCCGGGAAAAAGGCTGCATCTGATTCTCTTCCGACAGGGCTATGGAGCGTCTACTTCGCGCCCTGTCAGTTTCAAACGGTAACTCGTACCACTGGTAAAAATACACTCCGCACGAAACGCCAGGCGCTCGCCAATCAAACTTACCGCGTCAAAGTCAATCGCGATACCCACCGTCGCATCTTTATAGAGCGTCGGTTCGGGCCGTTCACGGGTCAGCACACGAATGGTGCGGAAGTCTTCATACATATCCGCCACGGCTTTATTGCAGGCCGTCCAGAACTCTCGCATGGAACGTTCGCTGGGACCTTTGTGGAATCGGGATTTGGTGCGATCGTAGGTTTTAAAGCTGGTGCCATCGAGCAGCAGGGAGAAGGTTTTCCGCTCATCGTCACGACACAGAATTTTGAATACCGGAACCTGCTGACTGCTCAAATCCACATTCACTGTGCCCTTCAGCACCTGGCTGCAACGGGGGTTCTCCCTGGCAACATCGACCGCCTGCTTTAACTGGGGCAACTTTCCCTTGTAACTGGTGGGCAACCATAAGTAGGGATCAGCCGCCTTCAGCACCGGAGCATGAAAAGAGGCATAGAACAGAACAGAGCAGATGAATATACAACGGGCTAGCATCGGTGATTCCACATATTTTCTTACTATAGTTATAGCGGAAATTTTTCACTTTGCTTGAGCCTGATGAAGGCATGGCACGTAAATAAAGCCAAGACAAAAAACCCGGCGCATGGCCGGGCTTTTCAGAGAGTATTTATACCGCCTGGCCTTTTCGCCCATTAGGTAAAAAATAGCGACGAACCAGATACACAATTCGCTGGGGTAAAACCAGCAGTACCGGGGTCACTACCAGGGTCAGAATCGTAGAGAATACCAGACCGTACACAACGGCACTGGCCAGTGGTACGAAGAAGGAAGCAATCACGCCACCGGTAACAATCTCGCGGCCCACAAAATCCACGCTCATACCCAGGGCAATCGGCAACAAACCCAATACCGTGGTTACCGTGGTCAGGAAAACAGGACGCAAGCGCTGGGCACAAGCACGCACCACCGCTTCCGCCGGAGTCAGCTCAGAATCCTGCTGGCGCACATGATTGTAGGTATCGATCAAAACGATATTGTTGTTCACCACAATACCCGCCAGAGCCACAATACCCACCCCGGTCAGAATCACACTGAAAGTCTGTTGGGTAATCAACAGTCCCAGCATCACGCCTGCAGTGGACATGATTACCGCTGACAGAATCAGGAAGCCCTGATAGAAGCTGTTAAACTGAGTCACCAGCAATACAAACATCAGGAACAGGGCCAACGAGAAGGCAACCGACAGGAAAGCCGCCGAGTTGTTTTGCTCTTCATTGGCACCCCGGAACTCCACTTTCACTTCAGAATCCCTCGGCTGCTCGGCCAACCAGGCTTCGATTTCCTTCACCTTGTTATCCGCCAACACACCCGGTTGAACATCGGCGCGCACCATCATGATTTCGATACCATCCACGCGCTTGACCTTATCAACCTTGGGCTGAGCTTCTCGGCTCACAAAGCTGGAGATTGGCGTAGAGCCCGAGTTGGTATTCACGCGCAAATCGTCGAGGGCCATCATGCCTCGCTCGGCATCCGGATAGCGCACGCGGATATCAACTTCTTCATCGGCGTCATCAGGGCGGTACTCACCCACCTTCACGCCGTTGGTAACCAGCTGAACCGCACGTCCGACTTCAACAATATTGGCACCCATCTGAGCCGCCAGGGAGCGATCCACTTTCAACTCCCACTCAATGCCTGGCAATGGCGTGGTGTCCGTGACATCGCGCAAACCTTCAAATTCGGTATCCAGAGCGTGGTGAATCCGACGCGCCGTTGCCACCAATTTGTCATGGTTATGCGAGGAAATCTGAATTTGAATCGGCTTACCCACCGGCGGGCCACCTTCAAAGGCGTTCGCACTTACGATCACACCGGGAATATCCTTGGTGTTTTTATTGATGTCCGCAAATACTTCACGGGTACGCTTGGTCAGTTTCTGGGGGTCATCCAGCTCAACCAACAAGGTACCTACCTGATCTTTTTCCGGAGGACGTGCGCCACCACCCTGGGTACCACCACTGCCGCTGGCAGAATAGGTTGAAATCACACCCGGGGTTGCGATCACTCGGCGTTCGACTTCCTGTACGATATCGCGTACTTCTTCCACGGATAAATTACCCTGAGCACGCACCGCCACCTGGCCATACTTCTCTTCGGTTTCCGTAAAGAATTCCACGCCGGCGTTACCTGCACCGTAGGCCATAAAAATTACAACCAGCGTAAACAAGCTCACACCGAACATCACCACAGGGCGACGCAACAGGGTAGTCAGCAAACGAGCGTACGCCCCGGTAACGCCTTGAACTTCTGTTGGAGATTCGGTTTCCAGCTTGCGCAGGTACTGTTGAACGTCCTGCTCCATTTCACTGCGGCCCATCAATGAACCCAGCACAGGTGCGAACAACAAAGCGTACAGTAATGAACCGGTCAGTACTGCGAATACCGTTGTGGGCAAGTAACCCATAAATTCACCGGCAACACCCGGCCAGAACATCAATGGTAAAAAGGCCGCCAATGTTGTTGCGGTAGAGGCGACAACCGGCCAAAACATGCGCTTCACCGAAATCTGATACGCCGCTTTTGCGCTCAAACCTTCGGCCATTTTCCGATCGGCAAATTCGGTAATTACGATGGCACCATCAATCAGCATACCCAGGGCTAGCAACATGCCGAACATCACCATAAAGTTAAAGGTGTAGCCCATATAGGAAATGATAATGATGGCAAACAGGAGGGAGAACGGAATTCCCAGGCCAACCAGCAAACCCGAGCGGAAACCCAGGGCCGCCACAACAATAACCATTACCAGCAACATCGCGGTAACAATATTACCTTCCATCTCACCAATCATGCCGAGGGCAAAATCGGATTGATCCAGAATGTATTCAACGGTTACGCCTTTGGGAATATTGCCCGCGTTTTCGTTAACAATGGCCTGAACTTTTCGAGTAACAGCAATCTGGTTCGCATCGCGACGCTTGGTCACCTCAACCGCAATTGCGCTTTCACCATTCACACTGGTGAAACGGTTCGGGTCTTTAAAGGTGCGACGAATATCCGTTACCTCACCGAGGGTCACAACACCATCGGCGGTGGACTTAATCGGAATCCCGTAAACGTCCTGAGCGGTTTCAATCAGGCCCGGTACTTTAATTGCGAAGCGGCCCTGACTGCTGTCCAGTTCACCGGCCGGCACCAACAAGTTGTTGCCGATGACCGCATTAATTAACTCAGTACTGGTAATGCCATAGTGTTCAAGCTGGTCGGGATTGATGATTACCTCAACCACTTCCTCACGATGGCCAACCATATTGGCTTCGAGAATATCCGGCAGGCCCTCAAATTGGCGCTTTAAGTCCTGAGCGGTTTTAAACAGAGTACGCTCGGAAACGTCACCACGGAAAGTCACCACAATGGCCGGAAAATCACTGGCCGAGGCTTCTTCAACAACAGGTTCTTCAGCTTCTGTGGGCAACTTGGCTTTCGCCCGATCAACCGCTTCTCGAACTTCGGTGACCGCCAGTTTGATGTCTTTATCCGATTCAAACTCCACCAAAATATAAGCGGTGGATTCACGCGCGGTACCGTTCAGTTCTTCCAAACCTTCCAGTGTGCGTAACTCCTGCTCAAGAGGGCGCAGCAACAAGCGCGCACCATCTTCAGGAGAAATACCTTCCTGAAAAACAGAAACGATCACAAACGGCAGACTGACGTCCGGCTGCATTTCCACCGCCATTTTGTCGCGGGAAAACATGCCTACCAGCACGATCAAAAACAATATGCACAAGGTGCTCCGGAAGCGACCTACGGCTACATCGAGAAATTTCATAGACTGGCCGCCTGCTCCTCTGCCTTAGCTCCGCCGGCAAATTTGTAAGCGACTTTTTCTCCCTTGGCCACATACTCCTGACCGACCGTAATCAGCAGGGATGACTCTGGAATGCCCAAAACCCAAACGCCGTCATCGTCGTTACCAATAATCTCGACCAGATAAAACTGCACGACCTTGGTTTCATCCACAATGCGCACGCCAACCTGACCATCATCGTCCAGGGTCAGCAGCGAAGCGGGAATGTGGAAAGCTTCAACCGAGCCTACGGGAATCACCAGTTTACTGGTAATGCCCGCCAACAATTTGCCATCGGCGTTAGGCACTTCAACTTCAATTGGGAAGGTGCGAGTGACGGTATCGGATTCACGACCGATATAGCGGATGCGACCGGTCACCTGCTCACCAGTGCGTAACTTGGCCTGCGCCTCGCCACCAACCTGCAAGCGAGCCACATCGGTTTCAGAAACCTGACCGGCCAATACCAGAGGGTCTAAATCGATCACACGGGCACAGGTGTCACCCTTGCGCATATAGTCTCCCAGCTCAACCGGACGCAAATCCACAACACCGTCAAACGGCGCTTTAACTTGCAGATTTTGTAAATCAAGTTCGCTGCGTTGCAAATTCGCTTTTGCCGTCTGTAAACGGGCTTTCGCACCAGCAATGGCGGTTTTGGATTGGTAGCCGCCAGACTTCAAACGCAGTGCGCCATCGTATTCCAACTGCGCCTGCTGCACAGCCGCTTTGGCTTCATCCAAACGCAGCTTGCGATCTTCCATGGCGATTTGACACATAGTGTCGCCAATCTTCACCTGGGCACCTTTAACCACCGGCTGCTGGGCCACACGGCCTTCAACTTCCGCACGAACATCCACCATACGATGGGCCTGGGTGCGAGCACGAACTCGAACCTGCAAGGCGTAAGGTTCGCTTTTCAAGCGCTGAACCTGAACCGTGGTCAGTTTGTCTTCGGCTTTGACCTCGCGCTGGGTTTCCTCGGAATCCGAGCTCACCACCAGACCCGATAACATCCACAGTCCAGCCAGGACGGCAATAACCGAAGCGATGCGATAATTTTTACTTTCCCATAGGGAACTTAGACTCTGCATACTAATGAACCAAGAGCATCAACATAAAAAAGAAGGGTAATAAGTTTGAGGCTAGTAATTTAGCGCCAGCAAGCGAAACCGCAAGCCAATAAATGTAAAGCGTTTCAAAACCCTCTAATTCTAGCAGAGATAAAGATAATCGCGGCATTTTAGGCATATTTATGCAATTTTCGAATGCATATTCGCACATGCTGATAAAGGCCCGAAGGATTGACTTTTGCAACGCTCTGGCTTGCATCTATATAGCCGCAAGTTACAATCTCGCCTTTCTTTTTTGCCCTCTTGGACGAGTTATGAATATCCGTGAAATCCTGAACCAGCGTTTTGCCCAAGCCATGTTGGCCGCCGGCATTCCTGCGGACTGCGCGCCCCATGTTGCGCCCAGCAAAAACCCGCAATTTGGCGACTATCAAGCGAATGGTGCCATGGGCGCCGCAAAAGCCATGGGTCGCAAGCCACGTGATATTGCCCAGGAGATTCTGGATCAAGTGACGCTTGACGACATGGCCGACAAAACCGAAATTGCTGGCCCCGGCTTTATCAACGTTCACCTGCGCCCGGAATGGATGGCTGAGCAGCTTAAACAGCAAGACAGCAAAGCGCGCCATAACGACGACGCCCAAACCATCGTGGTTGATTACTCCTCACCAAACCTGGCGAAGGAAATGCACGTTGGTCATCTGCGCTCCACCATCATCGGTGACAGTTTAGCTCGCGTTCTCGAATTTATGGGCCACAGCGTTATTCGCCAAAACCATGTCGGCGACTGGGGCACCCAGTTCGGCATGCTGACCGCCGAACTGGAAGAACAACTGGGACAAAACCAGGCCGCCAGCATGGCCTTGAAAGATCTGGAACAGTTTTATCAGCAGGCGAAAAAACATTTTGATGATGACCCCGCATTTGCGGATAAAGCCCGTGACTATGTGGTAAAGCTGCAAAGCGGTGATGCCAAATTGCTGGAGCTGTGGGAGAAGTTTCGTGACGTTTCCCTGGAACACGGCGAAGAACTCTACCAAGCACTGGGCGTGACGCTGAAGCGCGACGATGTGAAAGGCGAGAGCTTTTACAATGATGACCTCGCCAATGTCGTCAGCGAATTAAAAGCACAGGGCCTGGCCGTGGAAGACGACGGCGCGATAGTGGTATTCCTGCAGGAACTGGCTGATAAAGAAGGCAATCCTTCTGTTGTCATTATCCAGAAAAAAGGCGGCGGCTATCTTTATGCCACCACCGACCTCGCCGCAATGCGTCACCGCGTAGGCGAACTGAAAGCCGATCGCATCATGTATTTTATCGACGCTCGTCAGTCTCTGCATATGAAGCAAGTTTTCACGCTGGGTCGAAAAGCCGGTTTTGTCAGTGACGATGTCAGCCTTGAACACCACGCCTTTGGCACCATGATGGGCGAAGACGGCACACCATTTAAAACTCGCAGTGGTGGTACCGTTAAACTGGCTGACCTGACGACAGAAGCGGTTGAGCGTGCAACGGCACTGGTGGAATCAAAGAACCCTGACTTGAACGAAAGCGAGCGCGCCGAGATTGGTCGCAAGGTGGGTATCGGCGCGGTGAAATACGCCGACCTATCCAAAACACGTACCAACGATTACATTTTCAGTTGGGAATCCATGCTGAGCTTCGAAGGTAATACCGCACCTTACCTGCAATACGCTTACGCACGTATTCAGAGCATTTTCCGTCGTGCCGAAGTGAGCGCTGATGACATCAATGCCGAGCTGCAACTCAACGCCCCGGAAGAACAGGCACTGGCCTTAAAGCTGCTGCGTTTCGAGGAAGCCATTGAACAGGTGGCCAAAGAGGCCTACCCACACATTCTGTGCACCTACCTTTATGAGGCAGCCAGCCTGTACATGAAGTTTTACGAAGCCTGCCCAATCCTGAAAGACGGAGTAAGCGAGGCTGACAAGATGAGCCGCCTCCAGCTCTGTGCCGCCACCGCCAGTATTTTGCGGACCGGTCTTGATCTGCTCGGCATCGAAACGATGGAAAAGATGTAAACCAGAAACCCGGCCCAGGCCGGGTTTTTTATTCCCATCGAATTTACCACGGTCCCCACCTCAGCTTCCCCATTGCCCCTCCATGTTTCACTTTTGACCATTTTTATTATTTTTTGCCAAGGCAATGGCGCATCTGGCCATTGCGAACCACTCTCACCTGGGGTTTTATAAGCTCTGATTTTTGGCAAAGGATAAATTCCCATGGCACTACCCGAGATTCTTAAAGGTCGCTTATCGGTCCCCGCAGTGGCCTCACCCATGTTTATTGTTTCCAACCCGGATCTGGTTCTGGCCCAGTGTAAGGCCGGTGTGGTGGGCTCTTTCCCATCCTTGAATGCCCGTGGGGAAGGTGAATTTGAAAAGTGGCTAATCCACATCACCGAAGAGCTGGATCGCTACAATCAGGAAAACCCGGACAAGCCAGCCGCGCCTTATGCGGTAAACCAGATTGTACACCGCTCCAATAATCGCCTGGATCAAGATCTGGAGCTGTGCGTTAAGTACGAAGTACCTATCGTCATCACCTCTCTGGGCGCACGCGTAGAGCTGAACGAAGCCATCCATTCTTACGGCGGCATCACCCTGCATGACATCATCAACAACACCTTCGCCAAAAAAGCGATTGAGAAAGGCGCTGATGGCCTGATCGCCGTTGCGGCCGGTGCCGGTGGCCACGCGGGCGTACAATCACCACTGGCGCTGATCCAGGATATTCGTCAATGGTTTGATGGCCCGCTGCTGCTATCCGGTTCCATCGCAACTGGAGATGCCATTCTGGCAGCTCAGGCGATGGGTGCCGATCTGGGTTATATCGGCTCAAGTTTTATCGCCACGACCGAAGCCAATGCCGATGAACGCTACAAACAAATGATCACCGACTGCGACGCCGAAGATATTGTTTACAGTAATTTGTTCACCGGTGTTCACGGCAACTATCTGAAACCGTCTATTGAAGCGGCCGGTCTGGACCCGAATGATCTGCCAGAAAGCGATCCTTCGAAAATGAATTTTGGTTCCGGTGGTGATCAGAAGAGCAAAGCCTGGCGCGATATTTGGGGCTGTGGCCAGGGTATTGGCGCCATCAAGGAAGTGCGTCCGGCGGGCGAATTCATTGAACAACTTGGTCGAGAATACAAAGCAGCCCTGGCGCGATTAAACGCCTTGCAGGGCTAAAGGAGCACATAAAAGTATGTAAAGTCGCCCGAAGCCGATGGGGGCTATAAAGCAGGAAGGGGGCTTTATAGCTACCTTGGGGTATGAAGGGCGGCGTCCCATCGGTTCGGGCAGTTTTATTCTGGACTTGCCCGAGCCCCCAAATCATCACGTATTTATCACAATTTTCTCATCCCTTCTCGTCACTTGTTTTCGCCATATGCTCATTCATTTTGAGTCTAAATAAAGCCTTGCGCAGAGTCTTAAGCTCGGCAAAACTTCGCGGGTTAACAATTCTTACAACCACAAATTTGTCGCGGATAAAATTATGAAAGCGTGGACTTTACTGTGTACCCGTGTGTCAACGGGCTTATTACTATTGCTGTGGGGCGCAATAAAAATTGGAGCACCCGACAAAGCAAAAGGCGTTTCTGAAAAATATTACGGCGGCCTGGTCAGTGCGGATGAAATTGTTTTGTTGATGGGCATTGGCCAAATCGTTGTGGGCCTGCTGGTTATATTGGGCTTGTTCCGTAAGTACGCCTACCCGGCACAAGCGCTTATTCTTGGCTTTGGTTTGTTTGCTATCTGGCAGTACATTCTTGATCCTTTGGGCATGTATCTGGCAGCCGATCCAAAACCTTTGTTTTTCCCATCCACCACCGTATTTTTTGCCACACTGATTATGCTTCTGTACAAGGAAGACGATCAGCTGGCTCTAGACAATAAGCTCGGCAAAAGCTGAGTTCTGTCTCCGCTCCCAACCTCACGGCGGCCATCACTTCATCAGAACGAGAGTTTAACCTCGCGCCCGATGAAGTGATGGCGCTTGACAAGCGAACGGTTTTTGATAGATTTGCGGCTCGAAAGAACCAATATCACACTGGAGGGTAATCATGATTGTAGTCAAAACCTTCCGGGCAGTTCGCTGAAATTCGCTTAGGCTTATTTTTCTGCCCGGTTTCTAAACCGGGGCATCACCGCCCCTATTGAATCATCGATTGGACGCAACCCAGGTATGCGTCAGGGGTTCTTATGACTACACGTTTCTCACTGTCCCAATGGGGATGGTCACCCTTTTTCCAACAACAACTCACCCTCGCGGAAAGCTCTGACTATTTGGCCGCGCGAGTTATCGCTCAACATCGTTCGTACCTCGAACTCATTACAGAACTTGGCCAACGAAAGCTGACTCTCACAAACGCAATGCCCACCTTAGCGGTTGGCGATTGGCTTCTGTTGTACGAAGATGGAAGGTTCTATCGCGCATTGGATCGACTCTCACTGTTTTCACGAAAATCAGCGGGCAGCAAGCTTTCCGAGCAACTGATTGCTGTCAATGTCGACACGGTATTTATTACGAGCGCGATGAATCGCGATTTTTCGCTAAATCGAATCGAGCGATACCTCGCCCTGACAAAAGAGGCCGGTGCCGAAGCGGTAGTGGTGTTAACAAAATCGGATTTGTGCGAAAACCCGGAGCAGTATGTAACGCAGGCCCAGACACTGGATCCATTCCTTGTGGTAGAGCCCGTGAACGCGCTGGATTTCAGCCGCGTAAAAAGCTTAATGCCCTGGTGCAAGTCCGGAAACACCGTCGCCATTCTTGGCTCATCCGGTGTTGGCAAATCAACATTGGTGAATACGTTGCTTGGGCAGTCCACACAACAAACCGGAAGCGCCAGGGACGACGATGATAAGGGTCGGCACACAACAACGTCGCGTTCTTTACACCCAATGCCGAATGGCGGTGTTTTACTCGACACACCCGGCATGAGGGAACTGCAACTGGCCAATTGTGAAAGCGGCGTACAGGAAACTTTTTCCGACATCAGCACACTGGCGGAACAGTGTCGCTACAAGGATTGCCAACACGAGTCGGAACCGGGTTGTGCGGTACAGCAGGCGATCGAAAACGGAAGTCTTGATTCACGTCGCCTGGAAAGCTATCTCAAGCTAATGCGAGAACAAGCTCACAATGGTGCCTCTTTAGCAGAAAGAAGAGCCAGGGACCGCTCATTGAGCCGCTATTATCGCTCTGTTTTGAACGAATCCAACAAGTTTAAAAAAGGGCGATAAGGCGCGTACTTTTTTAGCGCTATTAACTTCCAGAATCATAACTTATGGAACCATAACTTACAGGACCATAAACCAGGCCCCAACAAACGGCAGATAATACTGTCGTTTGATGGGGCCTTTTTAAACGCGCTCAATTGAACAACTTAATGGCTCAATTCATAACAAGGCGTGTACTCACCTTTTAACTTCATGCGCCCGGCGCTGACAAAACCTCTCAGTAAGGCATCCATCGCCTGCATAATCTCGGCATCCCCTTTCAGTTGATACGGGCCGTGCTCGCGAATCTGTTCAATACCAAACGGTTTCACATTACCGGCAACAATACCTGAAAAGGCGCTGCGCATATTGGCCACCAGCTCATGCGCTGGCACATCTTTATTCAGAGCGAGGGCCGCCATATTTTCATGGCTCGGAATAAATGGCTGTTGCATGGATTCCGGAATCACCAACTGCCAGTTATACACATAAGATTCATGGGAGCGGCGGCGCTGACGTTTCACGCGCTCTACACCCTGCTTGCTTAAACGCGCAACCTGCTCGGGCTGCCCCGTGATGATCTCGTAATACTTGGCCGCGTCATCGCCGAGAGTAAAGCGAATAAAGTGATCAAGGTCTGCAAAGTACTCAGGCTTTTCTTCCGGTGCGGCAAAAATCAATGGCACTTCGATATCACGATTATCCGGGTGCATTAAAATGCCCAACAGATACATCACCTCTTCGGCGGTGCCGGCACCACCTGGAAAAACGATAATGCAGTGGGCCATGCGCACAAAGGCTTCCAAACGTTTTTCAATATCCGGCAGAATCACCAGTTCATTCACAATCGGGTTCGGGGATTCAGACGCAATGATGCCCGGCTCGGTAATGCCCACATAGCGTCCGTTGTGCATTTGCTGTTTGGCGTGACCCACAGCGGCCCCTTTCATTGGGCCTTTCATAGCACCGATACCACAACCGGTACCCACATCCAGACCACGCAGCCCCATTTGATAACCAACTTTTTTGCTGTAGTCATACTCCAGGCGATCAATGGAATGGCCGCCCCAACAAATCACCAGATTGGGAATACGTTCGGGTTTTACCACACCGGCGTTGCGCAAAATACGAAACACTGCATCACTGATACCTTCAGCATTGCTGAGATCGAAGTTGCCATGCTCACTGAGTTTATTGTGGGTAAACACAATATCGCGCAAAACATCGAACAATTGATCCTGAATACCGCGAATCATCACGCCATCCACAAAGGCGCTGGCGGGTGCATTGCGAACTTCCAGTTTTACGCCACGTGATTGCGGTGACAGTTCAATGGAGAAGTCTTTAAAGCTATTCAGCAACAGTTCCGGATCATCATCTTCCGAGCCGGCATTGAGAACCGCCAAAGCGCATTCGCGAAACAAACGATGCACTTCGGGGTGGGAATCCATAAGGCTTTCCATCTCACGGTGGGAAAGCAGGTTCATGCTGCGTGTCGGTCGGACACTGGCGTATTTGATTTTATCACTCATACGTAATACTCCTTTTTATACAGAGCCAGCATGAGCGATCAATATGACAGACGGTAGAGATTGGTAAAATTTAAATATTTTTTTCTAAATTATGTACTCGTTTACATCTACTCGCTCTATTGCTGAGCTTCCTGAGGTGATTCCAGCCTATCGGCAATCGTGACAATTATCAAGGCCAAGGCAGCACAGAGCGCAAAGCTGATCACCAAGGGTAAGACACTTCCCTCGTAATAACTGCCGATCAAGGCGCCAAGGGCAAAGGAGATCAGTGTAGACACCGAGCCCACAACGGCTGCCCCAATTCCGGCCAGTTTACCCAGCGGCTCCATCGCTACCGAACTCATATTGCCGAACACCAGGCCGACACAAAACAGTAAAATGCCAAGGAACAGCATAAAGGACAACAGGCCCGGCTCACCCAAAACAAATATGCCAATTGAGTACAAACAGGCCATCCCCATCACACAGGCAATCGCCCGACGACTGATCAAACGCATACCATAACGCACCACAATGCGAGCGTTCACAACCGAAGCGACACCGAGGCACAAGGCCAAACAAGCAAATAGCAAGGGGAAATATTTTCCGCCACCCAGCTGAATTTCCAAAATCTGTTGAGACGTCGCCAAAAACGCCACAAAGGAACCCGACACGAAGCCCGCTGCCAAGGTATAACCAATAGCGGTTGGCTGTTTAAACACAAAGGTAAAACCTTTTGCGATATCCACAATATGAAAACGGCGACGACTTTCCTTTGGCAGGGTTTCCGGTTGACGCAGCCCCAACCAAAACCAGATCACCACCCCCAGAATCACAAAGGAGCTGAAGATCATGCGCCAGTCGGCGATCCACAATACAAGCTGTCCAAGACTTGGAGCCAGCGCCGGCACCAGAATAAAGATCGTCATCATAAACGACATTACCCTGGCCATCTCGCGCCCTTTATACAAATCGCGGACAATTGCCATCGTGACCACACGAGGCGCTGCCAGACCAAAGCCCTGCAATAGACGGCCATACAGCATGGTGTCAAAATCCTGGGCGAACATGGACAACAAGCAACCAAAGAGATAAATCCCCAGGCCAATGTAAATGGTTGGCTTGCGACCAATACTGTCCGACAGCGGACCAAAACCAATTTGCCCGACGCCCAAGCCCAAAAACAAATAAGCAATAATCAACTGCACATGATTGGGGTTATCCACCTTCAGCTCATCGCCAATTTGTGCGAGTGCCGGCAACATGGCATCGATAGCCAAAGCCACCAACGCGGTCATCAATGCCATCAGAGCGATAAACTCTGGCAGCTCCAAAGGCTTTTGGGGTTTATTAAACACGTTTACTCCAAGGGCTCTGTGCCCTATCTCACTTCATTACCCGGGCTCGGCGCAGAAGGAATTCTGCGAGCCAATATCAAAGAACCCAATGCCATGGCTGCCCCTAACAGGAACACCGCAGCACTGGATGTCATCCACAGCAAGCCAAAACTCACCGGGATAACCACCGCCGCAATATGATTAATGGTAAAACTCACACCCGAGGTTGCGGCGATATCCTTCGGGTCGGCAATTTTTTGAAAATAACTGTTGATGGCAATCGCCATCGAAAAGAACAGATGATCAATAATATACAGGCCTGCAGCCAGTTCGGCGTTGTCCACAAAAGCGTAGCTGACAAAGACCAGAATCAAACCGATGTATTCAAAGCTCAACGCTGTACGTTCGCCCACGCGATTAATCCAGCGCCCTATCGGAGCGGCAATCACACTGTTAATGGCGTGGTTGATCAGATACAAAGTCGCGATATCGCTGACATCGTAGTGAAACTTCTCGACCATCATAAAGCCGGCAAACACCATAAAGATCTGCCGGCGGGCACCACTCATAAACACCAGCGCATAGTACAGCCAGTAACGGCGGCGCAGAAACAAGCGTTTGTGCTGGGGCTCCTGTTCCGGAAACAATGGATAGGCCAGAAACATAAAAAGCGCCAGCACAATACACAGGCCACCACCGAGCAAATAGGTCGATTCATAGCCAAGCGGTTGCCAGACAATGAAGGCATAAACCACCAGCGAACTGGCCGAACTCAAACCCAGCAATTTACCTAACAATGCCGGAGCCTGATCTTTCGGCAACCATTGCAAGGCCAGGGACTTTTTCAGGGTTTCAAAATAGTGAAAGCCCACAGACATAATAAACGTGGTACACAACAGGCCCATACTGCTTGGAAAAAAGCCCGTTAAAGACACCCCCAAACCCAGTGTTAGCAAAGCCAATATAGCGAAGCGTTGCTCGCGCAGCACCAACAATACAAACACCGCAGTGAATGCCAGAAAGCCGGGAATCTCACGCACACTTTGCAAAAGACCAATATCCGCACCCGTGTACTGGGCACGCTCCACCACAAAGTTATTCAGCAAGGCATACCAGGTCGAAAATGCCAGGGGCATCGCAACGGTCATCAAAGCCAGTAAGGCAAATGGAGAACGCCACCCCGATTGCTGCAATGTTTTTTGCTCTGTGTATTCTATATTCACGAGTGGCGCTCCTGCTCCATGCCATTCCCAAGGCAGTGATCAATCGCTTTTAACACCGGCGACAACACTGCCAGAATATGTGTCTGCTGGCGGTACACTTCCTCGGCCATGGCGGTAATACCACTCACCGCCGGCAAAGGCGCCTGTTGATCCAGCATAAACCGGATGCGTGCAATAAACATAAATTGCAGCCACTGGGAAAAGTCCAGAGTATCAATACAAAACGGTTGCGTGCTGGCGAGCGCCTCATCGCTGGGCGGCTCAACTTGCCACAGATCGAGCTGACGCAATGCCGCCTCCAAATCAAGCAATAAGGCCGCCATATCGGCTGCTTGCTTTTCGTCGCGGGACATCAGCTCAACTCCTTAACGGTGATTTAAAATCGGCGTGCAAACGGCGGTAATGAATTCAGAATGGCCTGGCCGTATCGACGGCTCAACAGGCGTTTATCCAACAAGGTTACCTGCCCGGTGTCGGACTCGGTACGCAGCAAACGACCACTGGCCTGAATCAAACGCACACAGGCATCCGGTACGGTAATTTCCATAAAGGGATTACCGCCACGCGCCTCAACCCACTCAGCCAGAGACGCTTCCACCGGATCATCGGGCACCGCAAAGGGTATTTTAGCAATCACCACATGACTGCAATACGAACCTGGCAAATCGATACCCTCAGCAAAACTGGCCAAACCAAAAATAACGCTTTGCATTTCACGGTCGACGGCTTTTTTATGGGCACTGATAATTTCCTGCTTGGACTTTTCGCCCTGCATCAAGATTCGGCCCTGCCAGGAAATCGGCAACCCTTCAAACACCTCACGCATTTGTCGACGCGAGGAAAACAAAACCAGACTGCCCAGTTCCTCTTTCAATAACTTGGGCAGCAATTCAATAATGCTGTCGGAATGCGCCATGGCATTCCCGGCATCGGCCGCTTCCTCAGGAATCGCCAACAAACCATTGCCTTGATAATCAAAGGGGCTGGGGACTGAATTATAACAGCTGTCGACAGGCGTTCCTGCACGCATACGAAAGCGATCAAATTTCTGTAGGGCCGTCAGTGTGGCCGACGTAACAACCGCACCGCAGCAGCGACTCCATAAACCATAAGCCAGGGTACCGGAGGCCAGAATCGGACTGGAGCAAACTTCCAGATCAATATAGCCACTGATCTCAACCACAGTAATCCAGCGTGCGGTCGGTGGTACACCTTCTTTATCGGGTGTGGCAAAACTTTCCCAGAGGGCGGCATTGGCTTCGGCTCTGGCCTGCCAGGTGCCCACCAAGGGATACCAGTTTTCCAAATCGACCTTGGGAACTTCGCAATAGCTGTCCTCCATGGCCTCTTCCAATTCACGTGCAATTTTTCCCAGCAAATCCTGCAGACGATCGAAAGCGCGATAAATTTCTTCACACTGCTGGCGTTGCTCCGGAGGAATTACGCCGCCTTCAAAACGATAGCGCAATTGGCGATCGTCATCGTCGATGGTATCGGTGAGCGCCTGAAAATCCGGGTAGATGCGATCGAGTTCCTGCCGGGCATCCAGCATGGCTGCGGGCAATTGTTCCGCAAAGCGGTCGACATTACCCGCTCCGGAAATATGCCCCAACATGGCCGCCAGCTGTTTATTACTTTGATCTAACCACTTTGAAGTCGACAGCATGCGGCTGTGATGGGCGAAGTGTCCCAGTGCCTTATCAGGCAGATGATGGCCTTCATCGAAAATATAAATGGCATCTTCCGGCGCGGGCAAAATTGCACCACCGCCCAAAGCGAGATCCGCCAACACCAGGTCGTGATTGGTCACAATACAATCGACGTTACCAATATTGTCCCGGGCTTTTAAAAAGCTGCAGCTGGACACATTAGAACAGCGTCGACCAGTGCACTGCCGGTGATCAGTTGTCACGCGACGCCAAACATCGTCTTCCACGCCGTCGGCCCAGGCATCCTTATCGCCATCCCATTCGTTGGCGGCGAGTGCATCGACCATATTTTGATAAATTTTAACGGTCTGCTCGTCCACACCACTCGCATATTCTTCATAAAGCGCCTGGGTGGGATCAACCGGCACCGGCGCATCAACCTGCTGCAGCAGATTGTCGAGTTTGCTCAAACACAAATAGCGCCCACGCCCTTTGGCCAGCGCAAAACTGAACTGCAAGCCGCTGTTGTTGCGCACATCGGGCAGATCTTTATTCACAATCTGTTCTTGCAGGGCTACGGTCGCAGTGGAGACTACGAGCTTTTTCCCCAACGCCTTGGCAATCGGTAAGGCCGCCAACAGGTAGGCGACGGTTTTACCGGTTCCGGTTCCCGCTTCCACGACGCAGATATGGCCATCGCCATGGCGTTGATCATTATCGTCCAGCACGATGCCACCCAATGTGCGGGCGATATCCGCGATCATCAGCTTTTGCCCGTAACGTGGCTGCAGACCTTTGGTCTCTAAAAACTGGCTGTACGCGCCCTGGATCTGGCGCTTGAGATCATTTGTGAGCATGGAGCAATATGGCGTTTGGTTGTGGGCTTCGCTTACAGTGGAGCAAAACTACTGGATAAATATCAGGTAGGGCATTCTACATGGTTTGCGGCGCGGAGAATAGCTGGATCCCCGATGCACACTGACGGGGATCTACAGTGTGAAGGCCCGAGCACTCCCAAAGGGGCAGGCCCTTGAGTTGAAATACGCTCGATCCATCCGGGCACTTAGACGGCGACCTCCATGTCGCAATATGGCTTCTGCTTCAGGCTCCGCCCCCTTCAGGCATACCCTGGGAATTTCGGAAAGCAGAAGAATAAAAGCCCTATTTCGATAGTTTATTGCTGACCGGGTTGGCGTACATAGCCAGATAAATCTCTCGCTGATCTTCTGGAACCTCGGCCAAGCGCTGTTCAAACTCCGCTTGCTCTGCGCTGTAAGCTTCGGCTTTGAAATCCATTGAATCGGGGCCAACTTTGATCATTGGCCACTTTTTATTGAGCTTCTCAAAAGCAAAGCAATTGCTGGGGAACAAGCGGTATTCCAGACGAATCTGGCGATCGATCTCGGCGGCAACGTCGTCGGTATTTTCAAAATCACCACGCAGAACTTCACCAAAGGCAACGTGCACGCGGCCTTTATCGCCCACAATACCCTGGGCAATACTGGCGATATCTTCATGCTCATCTTTTTCATAGCCGCCGTCTTGAGTCTGACAATACAGCTCATTGGTCTTCATGGTATCGCAGGGGTCCAGCTCATAGGAGATCGCCACAGGAACGATATGCAATTCGTTGATGTATTCACTCAGACTGCGTTGCTTGCCCTTGCTGAGCGCAATCATGCTGATCACCGCCGGGTTGGTTACATCCAAACCATCTTTCGCACGCCCCTCACGGTGAGCGATCCAGATATTGGCCTTCTCTTCATCGATGGAATGATGAATGTAGCTCGACAGATGCTTGGCCGCCTTAAGCTTTTCACGGGGCGCGGTCGCGGAACGATTGACAATAAAGCTCTTGTTCAAGCGCATCAAATCCGACACATAAGGCTTGGTCAGCAAGTTGTCACCAATGGCAATGCGCACCGTATCAAAGCCGTTGTTATACAAAGCCATGCCAACAAAGGCCGGGTCCATGGCGATGTCCCGGTGATTGCTGATAAACAGATAGGCATTATTCGGATCGAGATTCTCGATACCGGAAACGGTCAGCCCACGGGAAGTGCTGTCGATCATTTTATCCATATAGGCTTTGACTTCAGCCTGGAAATCCTCGACGTTTTGTACCTTGGCCAAGCGACGCTGCAGCGCCCACTTGATCACCGGACGGAGTACGCCCCCGATCAATCCGCTCAAGCGGGGAAAACGAAACGCTGCGATCGCTTGTAATAGTTCCGGATCGTGAAGGATTTTATCCAGAGTGGGGCGAACTTCAGCATCATTATAGGGGCGAATATCGTCAAACTTGCTCATAGTGTTCCTGTAGCAACAAAAGCGGCCAACAAGCGGCTGGCCAAAACCTGCCAACATACCGAAAAGGCGCCACAAAAGCTATATGTCAAAGCCGCCGATATCAGCGTCTATAGCGTCCTGCCAAGCCATTGTGTCGCTCCCATGATAGAATGCCGGGCTTTTGAAAATGAGGGTTCAGCATGTCGGCCAGCAATTGTTATTGCCAAAGCCAGGCCAGTTTTGAAGACTGCTGCCAGCCGATTCTGGCGGGGCAGCCTGCCAAAACGGCTGAAGCACTGATGCGCTCCCGCTATACGGCCCATGTTCTGGCCAATATCGATTATCTGATGGCAACCTGGCAACACAGCGGCGGCCAGGAAAGCGACACCCGGCAGTGGGTCGAATCCCACGACTGGCTGGGCCTGCAGGTTTTGCAATGCCGCAAGGGTGGCCCCAATCATCAGGAAGGCAGCGTCGAGTTTATTGCCTATTATCGGCCGAAAGGCAGTCAGGAAAGGCTCGCACACCACGAGCTTTCCGACTTCGTTAGAATCAATGGCAAATGGTTCTATGTCGAAGGCCAAACACCGAAAAGCGCGCCAAAGAAAACCGGACGCAATGACCCTTGCCCCTGTGGCAGCGGCAAAAAATTTAAACGCTGCTGCGCCTAGCCAGTAAGCGAGAGGAAGATCACCATGAGCGCCTCAGTAACGACGCTTTATCAACTACTTGAAAACATGAAAGTGCACTGTCGCTGGTTTGACGCTGGCCATCGCATCAGCAAACTCAGCCCAAGCCAATGGCAACAGTTTGAAGATGGACACATCGCCTATCCGCAACCCTACTTGAAACATGCTTATCTGGGCTTGGCCTTTTGGCCCGAAGACGATCAGCGCAAACAGCAGGTTCAGCTCTGGTGTTTGCGCTTCCCACTGGATGAACAGGGCAAACTCGACCTGGCCAGTCGCGATCAGTTTTTAAAGCATCTGCTTACCGCCTTAAGCAGTAATTTGGAAGCCGCCAAAAAAGACGAGCAACTAACCGCCGTATTGGAAGGCAATCCCTATGTATTCAAACCCAGCGATGAAAAACAGGCCAATCTTCACGCCGTGGTCAGCCAGCAATTAAAGCAACCCCACAGCGCTTTTATGAGCACTGTATTGAATTATTTCGCCCACCCCGAAGGCGATGACTGGCAACAACTGGGCATTCAAGGCCTGGCCGATCTGGCCTGTCGCTGGCTAGATCATCAAAACGACATCTGCAAAGCCATTCCCCAGCTGCCCAGCCCGGTATTGTGCAGCTTTTGCCACTGCCTTGAGCATCACGCCATTAACGGCATGGTGGCCGACGCCTTGCTCTCTCGCCTGGAAAACAACGACGACAAGGCCGAGCAAATTGCCCTATTACGCGGCATCAGCCACTGCCAGGATAATGCGCGCATAGAATCCGCCCTGAATCTGGTGCTCTCAAGCCCGGTGATTATGGATGTGGAAATGCTGGTCAGCTTGAGCAGCCGCTGCAGCCAACAACTGATCACCGAAAAATACGCTTTGGTATTTTTAGAGCATTTGGCCGCTGCCGGTAACGATATCTTTGCAGCGGTGATGCAGGAATTATTATTCCAGGCTCCACTGCGCGAACCCTTGCTGGGCTATATACGCTCACCCGATCGCTCAGAGACGCTCAGCCAGGCCATCGGGCATTTGTTCTCCCAGCCCAAACACACTGAACCCCAAGCCGAACAAAAACACTAAGCCGTAGTTTATGAAAGCGCCCAGCCATATCTTGCAGACCATTGCCGACGGATTGGATTTAATCGCCAACCGCTGGACGCTCAGTATTCTGCAAGCGGCCTTTCAAGGCTGCTGCCGCTTCGATGAATTTCTAAAACACACCGGCATCAGCCGGGCCACCCTGACGCGCCGCCTGGAAGAACTGACCGAACACAATATTCTCGTCAAAACACCCAGCGACCACCCTCGCCGCTTTTTGTACATCTTCAGCGAACGCGGCCTGGGCTTACTAAACGCCTCACTACTGGCCCGCGAACTCGAAGCCGCCTGGAGCGGCGAAGCACCGAGGCCACTGAAACACACAACATGCGGTCATGAATTTCGTGCCAAACTGATTTGCGAACACTGCAACAGTGAATTGCACGATAAAGATATCACCTGGCAACAACGCGACCACGGCATAGACGAACTGCAGGAACTCAACCAACTGCAAGCCGCCCTGAGCAGCAACGGAAAAAGCAAACGCCCAAGAGACAGCGCACTCAACAGTAAAAAAGGTCAAAGCGTCGTCGCGAATATTATCGGTGATCGCTGGTGCTTGTTAATTATCATTGCCCACCTGCTCAAAGTATCGCGCTTTGACGACTTCCTAAAACTCCTCAACATCGCCCCCAGCACCCTGAACGCACGTTTAAAACTGCTTCAGGAACAAGAGCTGATTGAAAAAGAGCAGTACCAGGAAAACCCACCCCGTTATAACTATCAGTTAAGCAAAAAAGGACAAATGGCCGGGCGTTTTATCAGTGAACTTCGGCAGTGGATTCTGGCGGGCGATGGAGAAAGCGTTAGCAGTCAGTTGGTCCATACGCCTTGCGGGAATAGTTTGAAGCAGAAGCTGGTTTGCGAATGTTGTGGTGGAGTTCCCAGGGCAGATGAGCTTTCGTCAATCAAATAACAGTACAAAGTAGATCTTCAACCAGGAAGCCAATATACGCATTCATAGAAAATGAACAATAAAGAAAAATACATTCATTTGTTTATCAGTGCCTGCTTCTTGGCGCTTGGAGTGGTAATTGCTTCAAAATCAACAGTATCATTTTATGATCTAAAATATGGAAGAGACCTCGTCTTTTCGGGGACGAGCAAATACATATTGGCCTTATCAGTCCTCTCCTGCGCATTGGGGTTCTTTGGAAATTTTAAAGAATTGAATAGAGACTATGAAATCCTGAACGCAGAAAACCCCTTCATTTTTTCGTTTATCGCATCCTTTATCTTTTTATTGCTCGCCTATGCCATTGAAAATGGCACCTTCCAATGATGCCAAGGCCTTAATCCCTGCACACACATTGTTTAGAACCAACAGAAAGTACTGCACACTGATTTTAATCGCGCTACTTACACGAACCCTGCTCGACGCAAGAACGCACGCCTGAATCCTGCTGACATATCCTGTCAGAGCGACTTGGTATCGTCCCCATCACTTTAGAAGAAGGATACCATCTATGAAAATGAACTACTTCGTTCTCGGCACCAATGATATGGAAGCAGCAATAGCATTCTATGATTCACTTTTTGAACAAACGGAATTTAAACAAACCTATGCAACAGAACGAATGACCTTTTGGCAAGGTGAAGATAAAGACTCCGCATTTGCCGTGGCCAAGCCTTTTAACGAAGAGCCCGCCACTCATGGCAATGGCACAATGGTTGGATTGAGTGTTGGCTCTATTGACGAGGTGAAACGCTTGCATCAAAAAGCGCTTCAATTGGGCGGCACTTGCGAAGGCGAGCCTGATCAGCGCGGACCTCGTTTCTCGGCCTATATCAGAGACCTTGATCGCAATAAAATTGTTTTTTCCGACTAATAGACGGATAACGCACTATTTTACCAGGCGCTGAATATAAACGGCGCCGGAGTTTTTGCCATTATCCGCTCGATTGGGTGAAGCGATAATGGCATGGCCTTCGGAAAGGGCCACATTCCAACCCAACCTATCACCTGCCATGCCGTCAACGGCCAAAATCTTTGAGGAATACGCCCAATCACCGGCAACCTTCTTGTACACATACAGGGCGCCAGCATTATTGTCTTTTTCATCGTTGTGCATAGCGCTGATAATTGCTGTGTTGCCTTTCAGAGCTACACCCCGGCCAAACCGGTCATCAGCCTTACCATCGGGCGCAAGAAGCTTTTGTGTCTGCGACCACTGACCCTTTGATCGTTCGAAGATATAGGCCGATCCCGCGTCAACCCCAACACCCTCAACATCATCGCGCCTTGCAGAAATTAACGCCGTGTCGCCAGATAATGAAACTCTTACACCAAAAATGTCCACAGCCCCACCATCTTCAGCCATAAGCTTGGCCTGTTGGTACCACTGCGTGCCATCATAAACAAAGGCATAAACAGCGCCCGCCTTTTCAGCTTTTTCATCGTTTAAATCAGCACCCACAAGAATGGTATTTCCATCAATGGTCGCACTGATGCCAAAAAGATCGCCCTCAGCGCCATCGCTTGCCGTAAGCTTCGCCTGAAACTGCCACTGATTATTCATGCGCTGGTAAACATACGCTGAGCCAGAATCCACTGCTGACGCATCACTGCGTGGAGCACCAATCACCAGAGTGTTATCTGTCAGCGCGATACTTTGGCCAAAAGAATCACCCTTTTTTGCATCAGCAGCCATCAACCACTGCTTTTCATACCACTTGCCAGATTCACGCTCAAACACCAACACAGCACCCGCGTTTTCAGCAACATCATCCCGACCGATAACCCCCAACACCGCCGTGTCGTTCTTTAGGGCCAAATTCCCGCCAAGCGTGTCTCCTTCAAGCGGTGCACCGGCCACAAGCTTGGCCTCGAAACGCCAACCTTCTGAGTCCAATGTATAAACATAAGCAGAACCGGAATCTTGAATCTCACCTTCGTCAGCTCTAAACGCACCAACCAAGGCGGTACGACCATCGATAGCAACACTGTATCCAAACTGATCCTCCGCCTGACCATCGCTGGCGACCAACTTCTGCTGCCCCGCCAAAGATTCACCCGCTACCAGCAAGCTCAAGACAAAAGCGGCTTTTACAGTTAATCTTTGTCGCATGGAATCTTGTCCTCTTATTTTAGAAGGCTAGCGGTTGTTTTGTGGCACACAGGTTTTTCTGATTTTAGTCATTATATACGCTGCGACAATAAGGGTTTAGGTAGACAGCCTAATAAAAAGGATGAATATAGCAATGCAGCTCCATAGGAAGGTGAAATCATGGATTTGAATTTTCAATATGCACATCATGCTCTTAATGAATCAGAAACGCAGTCAAACATAAGCAAAGACGAAGCCATGATTGCTTTCGATCAATTTGATTGGGAAGGAGAGGTTGGAAAAGCAAACGAATTGCAGAAATGTTCCCCCACTCTATCGATATTGATCAATGGGCAAGATGAAATGTTATGGGTATCAGGATTTGGAGAGGGAGGAGGCCTACAGTTTGTGTCTGAATGCTATTTCCCTGGGGACGTAAGCCGCTGGTTTGGCTTATATAAGTCGAAAGGCACTGTTATTTTGCAGACCCAGACTTTTAACAAATCGCAGGCCCGTGAAGCGCTAGAACTTATCATTGATAGAAATTACGATGGATTGAAAAAACTATTTAATCAATAATATATTCACATGACATTGCGCAGAGCAGCAGGTGGTACCAGCTACTCCGTTCAATGAGCCTATAAAACCCAAGATTCAATCAATGCAGTTAATTTTTCAACTTCGGAATCAAAACCGGAGTATTCCGCTTATAAGCCTGATACTCCTCTTCTTCTCCCCAGCGCTTATCCGCCCCGGCTTCCAAACCGGGAATACCGGAAATACGAGTCAGCAACAGAATGACAAACACAGGGCTTAGCAAAGTGGCGTACTGCCAGGATTGCAGTACTGGCACGGCTAGAATCGCTACGCCTATCCATAAGCAGATTTCGCCAAAATAGTTCGGGTGGCGGGAGTAAGCCCATAAACCGGTATTGATATAACGTCCCTTATTGGCTGGATCGGCGCGGAAGAGTCGTTTTTGGCGATCGGAAATTGCTTCAAAGGCGAAGCCGAAAATCCATAGCGCGATGGCGAAGCCATCCCACAACTGCAACTCTAAAACCTTTTCGCTGCTGATGGCGGCCAGTGCGGCAGCGGCCGTGAAGGATACCCATAGGCCTTGTAGCGTCCACACCACAAAGAAGCGAGGAGCATTGGGCTTGATCTGATCGAAGCGGTGGTCTGAACCGTCTTGCAGGATGCGAGTAAACAAGAAGCTGCCTAAACGCAGTGCCCAGATAAGCACCATGGCCGTCAGCACGATGCTGCGCATGTCGTCTTTCGCGGCAAGAAAAACAGCGAGCAGCGTCACACCGATATAGGTAAGGCTGCCGGTTAAGTCAAAGTAGCGCTCGGTCTGCCAAATATAGGCCGGAATAAACATCAGCCATTGCACGGCAAAGGCCAAGCCCATACACAAGGCAAAAATGGGCCATTCGAAAGCCGCCAAACTGTGACTGCTGCCCGCATAGCCCAACCCAACCGCCACTGCCGCAATCACCAATAAGAACTTCAACGCCCGCATATACTTCGCCATAAGGCCCCCGCTTTTAATTATTTTCTACGCATTGCCAGAGATTTAGGATCATCGGATCATGTTACTATCACTATAAGACTTAAAGATGCCTCGATCAAGTAATACCTGCTAATCCAGAGACTGAATATAGCTACAAATTTTGCCCGAATTTGAGGCCATAGCGCGGTAAAGATGCAATGCAGTTGAACACCCGAGCCTCTTGGCCACTGTTTTCAACTGATCAAAGGGACCAAAAGCCCGGCTGAACCATTCAGAGCGAGCGCCGAAGGAGCAAAAAAGACTCGCGTTTTTTGCGAGGTTTTTTTGTGAGTGAGGGAAACCTGGAAGGTCGCCGATCGTGAAGCAGGGCTTTTGATCCCTTTGATCGACCACTGAAACTGAAAAGAAACCCGCCTGAGATTTAAAACGGATTCACCGTATAACCATTCTGCTGCAAAAGTGCATGGGCCGTCATCGCCGACAAAGACATTTGCACGCCGTCATACAAATCTTCGTTTTTAATATCGTAATACGCCGCTGTCTGGCCACACAGGAAGACTTGAGTATTGTTGTTCATCAACGCTTTCAACAAAGGTAAATTAGGGTTCTCGGTCAGCTCTTTGGCTTTGCGTGCCCTATTGTGCAAAAGGTCGAGACCGGCTTTACCGTGCACCACCAGAGCCAGCTCAATATTCTCTGGTTTTACGCCAGCGGCGATATGCATATTGATAAAACGGGCGAGAGAATTGAAGTTGCGATTCAGCTTACCCGGCTCAGCAGGCTTACCGACATCGAAGGCCACTTTAAACTTGGCATCTTTGCTGACGGGTTTGCTTTGATTAACCTTGGCGTTTTCACCAAAGTTCTTAATCTGCGGACCGGGAGTAAAGGCATCAGCTCCGGCCAATGCTATATTCTGTGTTGCCAGAATCAAAAACAATACCGCTACGAATGTGTTAAACAACTTCACCTTAAGCTCCCTCTACTGTTTATTGTTACATGCTTGTACTGTTATGTGCTTGAATCAATGCCTGATTGCAATGAATCAGTTCAGCCCCTGGCGAATAAACCGCATCAGATACTCTTTCACTTCTTCCTCGGTGTAATCCTGAACGCTCCAGTAGCGTAACGACCAGACATTACAGAAGAAGTAGACCATATTGGCCGCCAAACGTGATTTCGGCGCATCGAATACGCCTTCTTTGTTGCCCTCAATAATGATCGCTTCCCAAAGCTGGGTGAACTTGCGTTCAATATCAAAGACCTTCTCACGATTGTGACGGCTCAGGGCACGGGTTTCGCGATATACCAGATTAATGTAACGGCGATTTTTGGAAATGTACTTCATATAAGCCGTGACCGCCTCTTCCAGCTTCTGGGCCGGCGGGTGATCGGTGCTCATCTCCTCGTACATATAATCGAAGATTTCCTCCATGCAACCGCTGGTAATCATAAAGAGCAGATCTTCCTTGCTCTCGATATACTGGTACATGGTGGAAATAGGTAGACCCGCAGCCTTGGCAACTTTACGAATGGTGGTCGCCGCATAACCTTCACGACCAATCACCTCGCAGGCACCTTCAAAAATACGACGTTTTTTATCTTCTATGGCCTGCTCTTTGGGCGTTAATGGCTGACTTTTGCTCGCGACCGGCTGTTCATTACGAGCCGCTACAATTTCTTCGGCTTTGGCCGCCGCTTCCTTAATATCGTACCACTGACCTTGCAGGTTATATTCGGCGATGAGCGTTTCCGGGCTGGCCTTATGTTCCGGAGCACCACGGAAGAGCTGCACACGAATGGCGCAACGCTCGGCATTTTTAAAAATAATTTCTGCGATGGCCTGAAGACTGTCACCCTCACCTTGGGCAAAAGCATTTAAATGGGTATTCTCGATGCGCAGCAGATGGTTCTTCTCCTGGCTGCGCAATAATTCATGGGCGGCCACCCAGGCCATGCGAGCACAGGCATCATCCAACACCCAGGCGTGATTACCGACATCTTCCTTGGTGAGATCCGACTCCACACAAACGCCCTTGTCACTGTTGCGTTTGCGTATGCTGTAGCTGCTTTCTATTTTATTGAGCTTATGTTCCAAGCTTTTTTCTGCAGTTTGTGTCTCTTCGGCCATTGGGTCCCCCAAATTTTGCCCAATTGTAGCAAATCCATTGAATAATAAACGTATTATTATACAATTATTGATCATAAACGATGACAATCAATACTATGTCACCCAATCAAGCCAACACACCGAAGCCCGACAAATCACAAACGGTCAGTCACGCACCCGCTGGCCGAACGTTTCTGAAGTATCTGCTGCCTTCGCTGATTGGCCTGCTGGCCATTTCCTCCGCTTCGATTGTCGACGGCATCTTTATCGGCCGCTATGAAGGCGAAACCGCTTTAGCCGCAATTAATCTGCTGATCCCGATTTTTTCCGTGTACGCCGGGCTTTTTTATATGCTGGCCGTCGGCGGATCCGTATCAGCGGGAAAATGGATTGGCGAAGAAAATTATCAAGACAGCTCAAATATTTTCAGTAAGGCATTAATGGCTCTGATTGCTGTCTCCCTGTTGTTTTGCGCACTCAGCTTTACCCTGGCCGAGCCCCTATATCGCCTGCTCGGCGCGGATGACTCCCTGAAGAGCCTGCTCGACAATTACTTTAAAACCCTTCTGCCCTTTTTGCCGGTCCAGGCCATGAGTATCGGCCTGTACTTTTTTGTCCGCATTGCGGGGAAGCCTGCTCTGGCATCGGCGGCTCTGATCTCGGCAGCGATTTTAAATGTCGGGCTCGACTATCTGTTTATCGCACGACTCGACCTCGGTCTCTATGGCGCGGCCCTGGCCACCGGCTTGTCTCAACTTTGTGCCTTATTGGTGCTGTCACTGTATTTCCTGCACAAAGAGCGAATTCTGAGCTTCTCATTTCGCCAGAAGAACTGGTCCAGTCTCGCTCAGAGTTCTTTCAACGGCCTGTCAGAATTTATTAATGAGATGTCCGCCGGCACCGTAGCTTTTATTATTAACTTGCTGATCATCAAGCAACTGGGCACCCAGGGGCTGGCTGCCTTCAGCCTGGTGAACTACACCATGTTTATCGGTTTGCTGGTGAGCTTCAGCATCGCCGATTGCCTGCAAGCACTCAGCAGTCAGTGTTACGGCGCAAAACAATGGCAGCAACTGCGCCGCTTTCTGTTGATTGCGTTGAGCGCCAGCATCAGCGTGGGCATCACCTTCAGTGTTATTTTGCTCAGTTCCGCTGAGCACATCATGTCCGTATTTATCCAAGGTGATAAACAGCCACTGCTGGACCAGGCCCGGGCATTTGCCGATATTCTGTGGCCAGTGTTTATCCTTAATGGTTTAAACATCACGTTATCGGCCTACTTAACCGCACTGCATCGGGCGGCCGCGTCATCCTTTATTGCACTCAGTCGCAGCCTGATTTTGCCCCTGACCTTTATCGCGGTGTTTATCTATTTAGTACCGGAGTATTCTCCGGTACTGAGCATTACCCTGGCTGAAGCCGGCACCCTGATACTGGCGGTGCTGCTGTATAAAAAATACAGCATTGCCAAACTAATGCGCCACGGGCAACTATAAGCCCATCGGATTGTCGATAATAAATTGCCACTCACCACAGGCGGATTTTCGCAACACATCGATGGCTCGCTGGGGCTCGGGAGTATCCGATGGGTCATCGGCCCAGTGCCATGCCACCACGACCAGCGCGGTATCATCAACGATATGAATACTGCGCTTAAGCAGATTCATATTCGCGATGATGGTGGAGAAGCGCTCCAACTCTGAATGCAACTCATCGTCGTTTTGCGTTAACTCACCATCGGGTTTCACATAAGCCCCTTGCTCAACATAGAGCGCTCGGGCTTTTGTAAAATCTTTTTTCAACAGGGATTTGACCAGGGTTTTGTAAACCAGCTCAATAGCTTCTTTGTCATGTGCACTCATGCTTTGCCCTCACTCAAGCAGGATTTTTACGATAGGAATCTTTAACCAGAATCTTATCGCCTTCAAAAACAAAGAGATCGCAACCCATCAGGTTTACCGAGCTGCCATCCGCTTTTGTGCCGGTAAATCGCCATTCTGAAACACCCCGATCACCGGCCACAAAGTGGCTATCTTCATTCCATTTGGCATCAGGGAACACCGTAAAAATAGCTTCATAGCTTGCTTTTACTGCTTCCACGCCCTCAGCGCGCTTGCCAAAGACATCTGCACCGGCAGAACTGTCGAAACGACACCCCTCAGCCATGCATGCCATCAGGGCGTCGATATCATGATCGTTCCAAGCCTGGGCAAAGTCTTTGAGCAATTGCAAACGAGTTTGAATCAATACGTCAGTCATTGTTGTTATCCTCTAATTCTTTTCAATAAAGTCCGGCCATAGCCTGGGAATGACATCGCCGCTGCTGTTCAAACCGTGACAGCTATCCAACAGGGGCTTAAATACCTGGGGATTTTCCCGGTAATCAACCGGGCGATACACCGCATCGGTAATGGCCTGGTACGCCACCGTTGCCATAGGCCCCAGCAGTTCGCGCAAATGCGTGCACCCTTCCACGCCACCCAGGCGCTGTTTAACTTCACGCTGCCAGCCAGGCCCAATCACAACACCAAGCAAACGCTGATAATTGGGCAACACCTGCGGGCAACGTTGGTAGGGGGTATCTGTCATGCCCGTTTCCACTTCGCGAATGGTCATCTCCAGATCAATACTGATCCGCAGAAACATATTGTGAAGATAATCATCACTGCCGATTAATTCCCTGTCGGGCGTACTCAGATCAAAGTATTTTTTGTCGGTTAAATGCGCTTCAATATCCCACAAGCCATCATCGCGCTCATAGGCCTGCACTTGAATATTCCGGGTATGTGATCGTTTTCTGCTTGACATGAATCAGTCCGGTTTAGTTGCCAAGGCCTTGCAGATAGTAATCCGCAATCGCCGCATTACCCGACACAATAGATGTCGCCAGGGACTGGGTTCTCGGCAGAATGCGTGCGACATAAAACTCCAGCAACGCCGTTTTTTGCTGAAGAAAGTCTGCACTGTAATCCGAACCTGAATAGGCTTCAGCAGCACAAGCTGCACGTAATAGATAGTGGGCCGCCACGATATATCCACAATACATCAGGTATTCACTGGCGGCGGCATTGACTTCAGCCATGTCTTCACTGAACGTCGGCAAGCATTCCCTGTTTAAACGCTGCCAATCCTGAACCGATTGGGCAATCTGTCGAGCGCTTTGGTGCAAGCGTTGATTATCCAGAGTCAATGCCTGTTCGCAGTTATCCTGAATCTGTTGAATAAAAAGATTTAACTGCTGTTGTTGATCCGCGATGATTTTGCGCGAGATCAGGTCGATGCCCTGAATCGCCGTTGTACCTTCATAGATGGCCGTAATGCGAACATCGCGGTAGAGCTGCTCCATGCCGTATTCCTGGATAAAACCATGGCCACCCAGAACCTGCACACCATGACTGGTGGCTTCCATCGCCACCTCGGTAATAAAACCTTTGGCAATGGGTGTTAGAAAAGCCAACGCGGCTTGAGCCGATGCAGCAAGCTCTCCACCATCATGGAGACGATCTACCTTGGCCGCCAACTCATAAGACATCATTCTTGAGGCCTCTGAAAAAGCCTGCTGGGTAAGCAGTAATCGGCGAATTTCCGGGTGAGCGATAATTGGGTCAGCCGCTTTCTGATCGTTAAAGCGGGGGCTCGCCTTCATTTGCAAACGTTCTTTGGCATAGGCCAGGGCATTCTGAAAGGATTTTTCAATTTGTCCCTGGGCTTGCAAGCACACATCCACCCGGGACTCATTGATAAAAGTGAACATATTGGCAAGACCACGATTAGGCTCACCGATCAGAAAACCTTTCGCGCCATCAAAATTGATCACACAAGTCGCATTACCATGAATGCCCATCTTGTGTTCGATAGAACCGCAAGCCACGGAATTGCGCTGATTGAATTCGCCGTTCTCGTTCGGCAAAAACTTCGGCACCAGAAACAGCGAGATGCCACGCACTCCCTCTGGGGCACTTTCGATGCGTGCCAGGGTGATGTGCACAACATTGTCGACCATATCGTGCTCACCGGAGGAAATAAAAATTTTACTGCCACTCAGTGAGTAACTGCCATCGTCGTTGACAACCGCTTTGGTTTTCAACAAACCAAGATCCGAACCACAGTGCGCCTCGGTCAGGCACATAGTACCCTGCCAGCGGCCGCTGACTAATTCAGGTAGATAATCGGCTTTTTGAGATTCCGTACCGTGGGTTTTTAAGGTCGTTACCGCTCCCCAGGTAATGGTTGGGTACAGAGTCCAGGCCAGATTGGCACTGACCAGCATTTCATAGAGCGAAAACTGCAAGCTCATGGGCAAAGCCTGACCACCCAACTCTTCTGGTTGGGCCAAAGCTGGCCAACCATTTTCAACAAACTGCTGGTAAGCCGCCTTAAAGCCCTTTGGGGTGCTCACTTCACCGTCTTGCCACTGACAGCCTTGCTCATCGCCACTCTGATTTAAAGGCGCCAACTGCTCCTCCGCAAAGCGACCGGCTTCCCCCCAAACGGCGGTGATAAAATCCATATCCAAATCCGGCGAATAGCTATTTGGAATATCCATCACCTGCTCAAAGGCAAAGCGAATGCTGTCATAAGGTACGTGATACTGAGTCACAATAATAATCTCTCAAAAACGAATATCTTTTGTTGCGGCTTTATCGCGTGCTTTTTTCAAAGCGAACAACGGCAAGCCTTACAACACTTCAAACAAACCGGCCGCACCCATACCGCCACCAACACACATGGTCACCACCACATAGCGAGCACCTCGGCGCTTACCTTCAATCAGCGCATGGCCTACCAGACGCGTACCGGTCATGCCATAGGGGTGGCCAATGGAAATGCCGCCGCCGTTAACGTTGAGTTTTTCCAATGGAATGCCAAGCTTTTCGGCGCTGTAAATCACCTGGCAGGCAAAGGCTTCGTTCAACTCCCACAAACCAATATCGTCAACGGTTAAGCCATGCGCTTTCAATAGTTTCGGAACAGCATAAATAGGGCCGATGCCCATTTCTTCCGGCTCAAGACCTGCCACCATCATGCCGCGATAAACGCCCAGCGGTTCCAGGTTTTCGCGCACCGCCAGATCACTGGAGACCAAGACACAAGCCGCCGCGCCGTCGGAAAGCTGTGAAGCGTTGCCCGCAGTAATAAAGCCGCCCTCTACAACCGGATTTAAAGCCTGCAAGCTTTCCAATGTCGTTTCGGGGCGATTGCCTTCGTCCTGCTCCAAGGTAACTTCAGCAAAACTGGTTTCCTTAGTGACTTTATTGAACACCGCCTTGGTCGTCGTTACCGGAACAATTTCCTGATCAAAAGCACCCGCTGCCTGGGCGGCCGCGGTGCGCTGCTGGGACAACAAGGCGTACTCATCCTGGGACTCACGGGAAATATTGTATTTTTTACAAATGTACTCGGCGGTTTGCAGCATCGGCATATAGGCCGTATCGGAGTTGGCCAGTACGGTTTCGTCTTTTTCCTTCATGATCCAGTCGAAAGCGGGTGTTTGAACCATGGAAATATGCTCATGACCAGCAGCTACCACAGCTTCCATTTTGTCGACGACGATTTGTTTTGCTGCTATCGCTACGGACATCAAACCGGAAGAACATTGACGATCAATTGACTGACCAGAAACCGTCAACGGCAAACCGGATGCCAGCGCCGCCATGCGCCCCAGGTTCATACCTGCCGTTCCGGCTTGCAAAGAAGTCCCCATGACCAAATCATCAAAGCGTGCAGCATCCACGCCACTACGCTCTACAGCAGCCTTGATCGCAAAGGCAGACAAGCTCGGAGACTTGGTGATGTTAAATGCACCACGAAACGCTTTGGCGATCGGGGTACGTGCGGTAGAAACAATATAAGCTTCACGTTGGCTCATGCTTGAACTCCTAAACGTTAGAAAATGATTTGGCGCTGCGATTGGCTTGTGCCAGCTCTTTCAGCAGCGGTGCGGCCGCGAACCAACGTTCGCCGTAGGCACCCAGATTTTTTTGAAGGTTTTCGAGGCCTTGCAATACATTTTGCAAACCGGTTTCGTCGGCGTATTGCATCGGGCCACCTCGCCAACGCGGAAAGCCATAACCATTCAGGTAAATAACATCGATATCCCCTGAACGCAGGGCAATGCCCTCCTCAAGAATTCGAAAGCCCTCATTGGCTAAACTGAAAATACAGCGTTGAATAATTTCTTCCTTGGAAATATTTCTTTGCTCAATACCCTGGGACTGAGCAATCTCTTTTGCCAATGCCAGAACTTCAGGGTCTTCCTGTTTTTTCCCACCGTCATAACGATAAACGCCAGCCGATGTTTTCTGGCCTAACCTTCCTTGTTCACGCAAAGCAAACTGCAGAGCCTGATAGCTTTCTTCACCCTGCCACTCATGCTGATTGGCCAAGGCTGCCATGCAACCCACATCAATGCCCGCCATATCAGCCATTTCAATTGGGCCCATTGCCATACCGAATTCGCGCAGGGCAGAATCCACCTGACTTGGGCTTGCGCCTTCCAACACCATGCGGAACGCCTCGCGAGAATACGGCGCAACCATGCGATTGCCGACAAAGCCGTAACACACCCCAACGGTTACTGCGACTTTGTTAATTTTCTTCGCCAACTTAAGGCAGGTCGCCAACACCGGCTCAGAGGTTCGCTCGGTGCGCACAACTTCCAGCAATTTCATAATGTTTGCCGGACTGAAAAAATGCAGGCCAATGACGTTTTCAGGGCGGGCGCAAACATCCGCAATCGCATTCAAATCCAATGTTGAGGTATTACTAGCCAGAATAGCTTCGGCTTTGCAGTGACGATTCAGCTCTTTAAATACCGATTGCTTAACCGTCAAATCCTCGAACACCGCCTCGATCACCAGATCGGCATTGGCAATGTCTTCATAATCACTGGCCGTGGACAGTGCAGCCATTGCCTGCTCGCAAATCTGCGCACTGATGCGGCCTTTATCACGACCGGATTCAATGGTTTTTTGAATATAAGCCCGGGCTTTTTCAAGCGCCTCGCTGTTTACATCCAATAAGCGAGTTGGAATACCCGCCAATAAAAAGTTGATGGCAATACCACAGCCCATCAAACCCGAACCAATGATGGCCACCTCCTGAATCGCCAGGCGGGCATCGTCGCGGTTTATGCCCGGAACCTTCAGAGCGTCTTTTTCGGCAAAAAACGCATGCTGCAAGGCTCTGGCCTGAGGACTCGCCGCACAATCATTGAAAAGTTTGCGCTCCAAGGCCAAAGCATCCTCAAGCGAGCTTTTCATGCCTCGCTGAACGGCTTCGATAATCGCCTGGGGCGATTTCAAACCGGTCCAGCGACGCGCCTGTTGCGCCTGATATTCAAGTAAAGCCGTTTCTTCTTCGCGACTTAAGGAATAATCCTGCTCAAACATATTGTCAGGAGTACCCGCTTCACATTCTTTCAACAGTTGATGAATAGCCGCTTCGGAATGCTCGGAAGATGCCAGCAGGGCATTAACCAGACCCAAATCCAGAGCCTGCTCCGATGAAATGGGCTTACCATCACACATCATTCTTGCCGCGAGACTTGGTGCAATCAATCGGGGCAATCGCTGAGTGCCGCCCGCACCCGGTAAAATACCCAGATTGACTTCCGGCAAGCCCAGCTTGCTCCCCCGGGTGGCGATGCGTTTGTCCGCCGCCAGGGCCAATTCCAAACCGCCACCAAGCGCATAACCGGCGACTTCTGCGATCACCCATTTCGGGAATCGGTCAATACGATCGCACAACGCAGGCAAGCTGGGTTCGGCGAAGGATTTTTCCGTTCCAAATTCGCTGATGTCGGCACCGGCTGAAAACGCCGACAACTCTGAACGCAGTACCAGGGCTTTCACCTCCTGATCCTGTTCCGCAACATCCAGATAATGATCGATGGCGCAACGCAGCTCATAACTCAAGGTATTCACCGGAGCATGACACATGCTTAAGAAAGCAATGCCACCTTCCCGGCGATAATCAACATAGTGATTCACTTCAGACATTTCGGTTTTATTCCTGATATGAAAAATCGCGATACTGTTCGCGCAGATCTTTTTTGCTGACCTTTCCGGTCGCGGTGTGCGGTAACTCGGTGGTAAATAAAATGGTTTCCGGAATCCACCAGCGCGTGACCTGAGTGGCCAGGAACGTTTTTAACTCTTCTTCGCTGACTTCCACACCGGGTTTGGTCACCACGATCAACAGCGGGCGCTCAGACCACTTCGGGTGATATACACCTATTGCGGCCGCTTCCAACACACTGTCGTGAGCCATAACGGCATTTTCCAAATCCGCAGAGCTGATCCATTCGCCGCCGGATTTGATCACGTCTTTGCTGCGATCGGTGATGGAAACGTAACCCTGCTTATCAATCACGGCGATGTCGCCGGTATCGAACCAGTCATCTTCGGTATGAGCATCGGATTGCTCAATGCCAAGATATTGAGAACACACCCAGGGGCCACGTACCTGGAAAGAACCCGGAGTTTTACCATCCCAGGGGAGTTCATTCAGCGCATCATCAACAATGCGAACCTCAATACCAAACGTTGGGCGGCCAACGGTTTTGCGTAATTCGAACTGCGCTTCTTTGTCGAGCTTTTCCATGCTCGGGGTTGGCATGTTCATGGTGCCGAGGGGGCTGGTTTCCGTCATGCCCCAGCCCTGCTGCATAAAGATGCCCTGCTCTTCTTCAAACGCTTTCATCATGGCAACTGGCGTTGCAGCACCACCCACCATCAAGCGTTCAACCGTTTCCAATTTGGTGTTGTTTTCGCGCAGGTGTTGCAGCAAGGCCAACCACACTGTCGGCACACCGGATGCGAAACGCACGCGCTCTTCATTCATCAGTTCCGCCAGTGCCTGGCCATCACCCATGAAACGTCCGGGGAACACCATCTTCGCGCCAGCCATGGCACCCGCGTAAGGAATATTCCAGGCATTCACATGGAACATGGGCACAACCGCCAATAGAGAATCTTCCGGCTGCATGCCGACGGAGCTGCTGGTGTTGGCAGTTAGGCTGATCAATACCGTTGAGCGATGGCTGTACACCACCCCCTTTGGATTGCCCGTAGTACCCGAGGTATAACAAATGCCGCAGGCCAGGTTTTCTTCCAGTTCCGGCCAATCAAACTGCACGGATTGTTCTGCCAACAAACTTTCATAGCAGTACACATTTTGCAGATTGTGCTCAGGCATATCCGCCTCATCACAGAGCACGATGTAACCTTTTACGGTTTTGAATTTGTCTTGCAGACGAGCCATTAAGGGCAGGAAATCCGGGTCAACAAAAATCCACTGGTCACGAGCATCATTTAAAACAAAATCAAATTGCTCATCGGAAAGGCGGGGATTGATTGTGTGGCAGATCGCGCCGATACCAGGAACCCCATAATACAACTCAAAATGGCGATAACTGTTCCAGGCCAGAGTGCCGATAACATCACCCTGTTCGACACCCAGTTTTTTTAACGCACCCGCCAGTTTGGCCACACGATCGAAGGCATCAACATAGCGATAACGATGCAAACTGCCATCAGCCAATTTGGAAACGATTTCGGCTTCGCCGTGAATTTTGCGCGCATGGCGCATGACAGCGGGAATCGTTAATTGAAAATCCATCATTTTACCGAGCATTTCTTTTCCCCTTACAAACAGGCTTCTGTGCCAAAGATAGTGGTGGCCTGGCTGGACAAGGTCCCACCATTACCGTGGGCCAGAGCAAGCTCAGCCGATTGAATTTGTCGATCGCCGCATTCGCCACGCAGTTGGCGAATCGCCTCGATCATGCAGAACAAGCCGTACATACCTGGATGCACGCAGGAAATGCCACCACCATTGGTGTTTACTGGCCGCTCTCCGCCGGGCGCAATTCGCCCACCGGAGACAAATGCACCACCTTCACCTTTGGCGCAGAAACCCAGATCTTCCAAAAATAAAATTACATTGATTGAAAAGGCGTCATACAACTGAATGGCGTCGATATCGGAAGCCTGAACCCCCGCCATTTGATAAGCTCGCTCACCACTTTGCACTGCTGCGGTGGTGGTAAGGTCGGGCATTTGGTCAATCTGTCGATGTGTTGTCGCCGAGGAAGAACCCAGAACATAGGCGGCTTTTTTGCCGTACTCTTTGGCGCGATCTTTCGCAACCAACACCATCGCGGCCGCACCATCGGTCACCAAACAGCAATCCATAACGGATAATGGATCGGAAATTATTTTTGCCCCCAAAACCGTTTCAAGATCGATCTTGTCTTGCACAAACGCTTCCGGATTCATAGCCCCCCAGCTACGCGCTGCCACAACAACTTCGGCGAGCTGCTCACGAGTCGTGCCGTATTCATGCATATGCCTGGCCGCCGCCAGAGCATACCCAGTGACCGGAATGCGCGGTCGATACAGCTGCTCCCACTCCGGGGTTTCGATCAAACCAGCATGATTACCACCGTTGCTGCGAGCATTGCTGCCATAGGCAATCACCACGGTTTTACACAAACCCGCTTCAATGGCCATCACCCCTTGCAGCAGCTGTGACATAAACGATGAGCCACCATTCATATCGCAGCTGGTAAAGCTGGGTTGAATACCTAAATATTCGGCGGCACTCAGGCTGGCAAAATAATGGGAGCCAGTTGTGGCACACAGACCATCGACTTCATGCAGAGCAATGCCGGCATCGTCCAGCGCACCCTGAACCGCCAAGCCCATAAGCTCGAGTGGCTGCCAACCTTCGCAATTGCCAACGCCCGCCTGGGCGACACCGACAACGGCGGTTTTTCCGCGCAAATTTTCAGCAGACATCTAAGCGACCTCCCCATGTTGAAAGACCAGCAAGGCATCGGCATCTTCTTTCTGCTCAATAATGGCGAGCACTGAATCACCAATTTGAGGTTGAGCGTCTAAATTGAGGCGCAGCTGGCTCATGAGGCGCGGGCCTTCAGCCAACTCAACAATGGCCACATAGTAGTCGCCGCCACGCTCCGGGCGCTGGGGAATACGGCTAAGGGAATAGATACTCGCGCGGCCACTGGCTTCCACCCACTGCCAATCGGTACCGCCCTGTGCGGGCACATTGACTCTCGGGTAAAAGAAATAATCACCATTCCCCCCTTGCTGAATGCAAAACTGACCGGCATTCAGGCGCTGTTGGTACTCCGCCCATGGCCCGTGCCCGTTAATAGATTGCCCCACCATTCACTCCTCTATCTTGCTGTTGCCGCTCTGTGCTGTAGCGGTTCTTAAAACACTATTTAGCCATTATTATATTTTCATCGAACGATCGTTCGTGTCAAGATCAATTTCAATGGACTTAATTGCTTAAAATTTGACACAAAAGTGAATCAAACATAATATTATCGAACGTTCGTTCGCAAAGCTAAACAATCGGCAGCCCACCCTTCCAGGCCTGCCGCTGGTACAGGCCCTGCGAACCCTATGAATCATCCAGAAAGTGAGTGCTGAATTGTGGAATCAAGCCGAATCGACCCAAGAGAACTGAGAGATGCCCTAGGCCAATTTGCGACCGGCGTGACGGTAATCACCTGCTATGACAAGGCAGGCAATGCCGTTGGCATGACGGCCAGCAGCTTTAATTCTCTGTCTCTGGAGCCGGCCCTGGTGCTGTGGAGCATTGGCAAAAGCAGCAGCAATTTCGACGCCTTTAATGGCTGTGATCACTTCAACATTCACGTTCTGAAACGTGAGCAAGATGCTTTGGCTTACCAGTTCGCCAGCAAAGAAGGGGATCGTTTTGCCAATGTCGAACTGACCCGGAACGACAGCAAGGCGCCGGCCATTGAGAATTGTCTGGCCCGCTTTGAATGTTCGATGCACGCCAATCATGATGGCGGTGATCATCGTTTATTGATCGGTAAAGTCGAGCAACTTCAGCAAAATGATGGCGAAGCCCTGGCGTTCCATCGCGGTAAATTTGCCGGGCTGTGCGCATGAATTTCTGTAGCGACTGCGGCCATAAATTGATTCTTGCCATTCCCGCAGGCGATCTGCGCGAGCGCCATATTTGTAACCAATGCAGCCGCATTCACTATGAAAACCCGAAGCTGGTGGTCGGTGTGATTGCACACTGGCAGGATCAGGTGTTGCTTTGCCGCCGGGGCATTGAACCCCAAAAAGGCCTTTGGTGTTTGCCCGCCGGCTTCATGGAAAACGGCGAATCCAGCGACGAAGGTGCGATGCGTGAGGCGGAAGAAGAAACTCGCGCTCAGCTTGAAATTGAATCATTGTATGCCGTTTACAACCTGCCTCACATCAATCAGACCTACATGTATTATCTGGCCAAACTGATCACCCCCAAGGTGGAAGCGGGATTGGAAACGCTGGAGGCACAATTATTCAAGCAGCATGAAATTCCCTGGTCACAACTGGCCTACCCCAGCATTGCTGCGGCACTTCAACAGTTTTTTATTGATCAGAAACGGGGTCAGTTTCCACTGATCCACGAAACCATTAACAGCCAAGCCAATTTGTTAGGAAATGCTTCATGAGTGATGTTTCAACACTTAGCGCACTGGAACTCAGCCGCCTGTACCAAAGTAAAACGTTGAGCCCGGTTGAGGTCGTTGACACTCAGCTAAGTCGTCTGGAGTCCCTCAACCCGATATACAATGCCTTTTACTGTATTGATCATGAGGGCGCCCGCGAAGAAGCCAAAAAATCCGAACAACGCTGGCTGAATGGAGAACCAAGCAGCCTGTTTGATGGTATTCCCACCAGCGTCAAAGATGCCTTATTGAGCCGGGGCCAAAAAAGTTACCGGGGTTCCGCGGCCAACAATTCCGATGAGCATGAATGGAATGAAGACTGCCCTTTAGTCGCTCGACAAAAAGAGGCAGGGATGATTTCCCTCGGCAAAACCACGATGCCGGACTTCGGTATTTTGGCCTCCGGTTACAGTTCTCAGCACGGTATTACGCGCAACCCCTGGAACAGCAATGTCACTACGGGCGGCAGCAGTTCAGGAACGGCCGCGGCCATTTGTGCAGGTTTAAACCCGGTTGCAGCCGGCACCGATATTGTTGGCTCTATTCGTCTGCCCGCATCCTATACCGGTTTATTTGGCCTGAAGCCCAGCCAGGGGCGTGTACCCTATTACCCGAGCAATGCCGATACTCTGGTTGCCGGCCCTATGTCACGCTCGGTCAGTGATTCGGCGGCCTATTTAAATATTTTAAGCCGCCCTGATTATCGCGATGCGCGCGCCCTGAACTGGCAAGATACCGATTATTCCGAGCACCTAAATAAAGCAAGACCGTCTTTACGCCTGGGCCTGCTCCTGAATATTGGTTTTGGCACCAGCCCGGACCCGGAAACTCTTGCGGCAATTACTTGCGCAGCGCAACAACTGGAAGATTTGGGGCACCGCATTATTCCAATCGAGAGCCCATTTTCCTCCGGTGATGAGGATTGTGCCGAACTTTATTATCAGCAACGCTGTCACCATGAATTCAAGCAATATCCGAAACATTTGAGAAAGCAAAGCCCGTACATTGATGAATTTACGCGTCGGTGCGAAGAGGTTTCGGCGGTCGATTTATTTGATGCCACAATGGCAATGCGCCAGCTGGGCGTAAAAACACTGGAGATGTGCTCGGCAGTCGACTATCTGTTACTGCCCTCAACACCCCGCCCGGCTTTTGCAGCTGAGTTGCCCGCGGATGCCCCCAACAAGCTGTTCGATCCCTGGTGCAATAATTTTCTGTTTAACATCAGTGAGCAACCGGCCGCTTCGATTAATTGTGGCTACACCGAAGGGGGGCTGCCGATTGGGCTTCAGATTGTGGGGCCGAGGTTTGATGATGCCGGGGTGCTTCAGCTAGCCAGGCAATATGAAAACATTCGCCCCGCACAAAGAGCATTTCCAATCTGATTTTCGAGCGTAATTTTTATTGCCCAGAAGCGTCAAAACCGAGCTGGGCAATTGCTAAGATCTGGAAATTCAAACCCTACACACGCAAGCTCTTCAGCAACGTTCTCGCAACTTGCAAACTGCTTTCCTGAAACACCTGACCACTCCCAAGCGGGGCAATAGACAGGCTACTCAGGGAAATGCTGGCCAAACCCCAGGCAACCGCTGCGCATTGCGCCTCACCCACCTTGGGGTAAACACTTTGCAGTATTTCCTGAAGGGTTGTGATGAAGTCCTTGTTCCATTGAAACAAACGCTTTTTAATATTGGGGTGGTTCTCGACGGCGGCCAGCAATGCCAGGGCGACTTTTATTTTGAGCTGCTCTTGCTCAGGCATTTCCCCGAAGAGGTAGGCAATGATGGCTTCGTCGGCCTGATCCGGCTGGCTACCTTCTTGTTCAATATCTTCGAATAACCGTTTTATTTCATCTTGCTCGGTATCGATGCAGCGCTCGATCAAACGGTCGAGCAGGGCCTCGCGATTGCCCACATGGTGGCGAAGCAAACTGCGATGCAGGCCGGATTCTTTGGAAATGCGCTCAAGGGTCGCACCCTCTACGCCGTATCGTGCGACACAGCGTTCGAACGCGGCCAATATGGCTTCTGCCCTTTCTTCTTTTACGCTTGGTCTTGCCATAGCTACCTCGATTTTCTTACGAGGTCATCTTACAAAGCATTGCAGGCAAAAAAAAGCGGGCCAGTGGCCCGCAAAGCAATTGGGTGAGGATCTCACCTAACCGTCGCTAAACAGTTATATGCGATATGAAAGTGTTAAGCCCACGGTGCGTGGTTTGCTGTAGGTTGAAAAGGTGGTACCGAAGGAAGCGGTGAACTCGCGGGTGTTGGAGCTGTTGTACACTTCGTCGGTCAGGTTCTCAACAAACAGAGTTGCATTCAGGCGCTCGTCGGAGCTGGACCAGTTCAGGCGCGCATTGGTCATCCAGTTGTCATCGGTTTTACCCAGAGGATTGTTACCAATGTCGGTAAAGTACGCATCGGTGTAGGACCAATCCAACTGCGGCGTTAAGTAACCCCAGTCGTCCATTTCAATGGTGTAACTCAGCACACCATTGAAGGTAAACTCAGGCGCATAACGGAATTCGTTGCCACGGATGTTCGGAATGGTACCGGCACTGACTGTCGGTTGCTTGTCCACTTTGGAATCCAACCAGGAAGCGCCCAAAGTCAGCACCAGATTGGTAATGGGGTTGTAAGCCATTTCCAGTTCGGCACCGCGAATGGTGGAATCCGGTACGTTCACCAGTTCGTTTACCACCGTGGTTCCCTGCAATTGCGATGGCAAGGTAACGGCGATAACCGCCTGGAAGTCGGTGTAGTCGTATTGGAACAAGGCCGCGTTTAACGTCATGCGACGATCCAGCAGATAATGCTTGGTACCCAACTCGAACGAGGTCAGTTTTTCAGGATCAACTTCCACTAGACGGTTGTAGTAGGTGCCGTTAAAGCTGCCACCCTTAAAGCCGCGAGACACACCGAAGTAGTACAGGGATTCTTCGTCAGGCGTGTATTCAAAAGAGAGCTTACCGCTGAGGGAATCCCAACTGGCGTCAGCACCAAAGCTTTCCGGCTGACCATTGTTCACACCACAAATCTCCGGATCCATGACCAGACTGGCCAAATCGAAGCCTCCCGGAGCATTCAAGTTGACGCCGATGCCCTGCAACTGATCGAAACGACCGTGCCCAAGATTCGGGTTTTGCCCTACATAACAGCCGAGGTACTGGCCATTCAAATCTTTTTCATCACGACTCCAACGCAAACCCAGGGTCGCTCCCCAGTAATCGCTGATGCGATATTTCATATGTGAAAATACCGCCATACTCTCGAGATTTTGTTTGTGCTTGTTGGCGCGAGTGGACACATTACCCTGCGGGATTCGGCCAACGGCTTGCAACACATTGTAAGCCTGGGCCACAGTAATGCTGTCCGTTGCTTCGAAACCTGCCAGTTGCGCAGAGCCAATCCACGCCCCGCCAAGACCGAGCGCCGCATCGAAACCACCGATGGTGCCATCACTGCCCGGCACGAAACCGTGCGGCAATGCCGCCAGAATACCGTTGATGTCGTAAGAGGTTTGCGACTCCACATCTTCGTCCATAAAGAACACACCGGCTACCCAGTCAAGTCGATCGGTTTGACCTTGCAGGCGAAATTCCTGGGTCAGCTGACGCTGGCCGGTAAAGGCCTGACTATGCCCCAGCGCCTGGGTGCTGGCATCTTCATCGTTTTGATACTGGAAATCGTGATCCACAATACCGGTCACGGAAACGAGGTTCATATCCCCCAGATCCCAATCCACCGTCAGCGAACTCATGATGGTCTCGCCTTTTTCCTTACGCACATAGTCCGGGCTTAAGGTCACGCGACGAAAATCCGAAGCCGCGCCACCGGGTGAGGTCGGATCAAAAACATTAGTCGCCAATTGGTTATGGAAGACAACCGGCTTGTTGTCGATCTGCTGATGGGCCAGGCGCCATTCCACTTTGACATCTTCACTGGCATCCCAATCCAAACTGAAACGTGCGGCCTGCACATCTTCGTTTTGGGCATCGCGGCCAAGCTGATCCTTGACGTAACCGTCGGAGCGATTGCTGACATAGGCCAGACGCGCGCGGGTGCTGTCGGTGAGTTTGCCGGAAACAAAGGCCTCCTGACGCGAGCGATCGAAGCGACCCAAGGTTACCTCAACGCCCGCACTGAACTCTTCGGTAGGACGCGCCGAAAATACCTGCATGGCACCGGTGGTGGAGTTGCGACCGAACAGGGTGCCCTGGGGGCCACGCAAAATTTCCACGCGCTCCAGATCAAACATGGCGAAGCCGTGGGTCTGAATGTTGTTCAGGATGACCCCATCGCTATACACCGCAATCGGGGTGTTGGAAATCGCGCTGAAATCGACGTTACTCACGCCACGCATACTGATGATCGGCGCAGATAGGCCGAAGTTGCCATCCACTGCCACCATGTTCGGGGTTTGGGCCGCCAGCTGACTGCTGCGGGTCACATTAACGATCTTCAGGTCTTCGGCACTGTAGGCCGTCAGGGATACCGGTACGTCCTGGGCGGACTCGGTACGCCGCTGGGCGGTTACCATAACCTCTTCAATTTGTGCTGCTGCCCAGTCGGCAGCCAGGGTTGAGCCCACCAAAATGGCCCCCAGCAGGGGTTTTACAGGGAAACTCCTAATCTCAGACATACTCCTAGCCTCTCGCTCTTTATTGTTTTAAAAATTATTACCACTCTACGTTGTGCAATCGATCGTTGTGCGGGCGGATTCGTGCAAGCCAAGCATTGCATGACCGAACGTTCGATCGTATTATTGGCGAGACTACAAATTTCAATAAGCCCTTGTCAATGAGAATTTGATCGGAATAACGATTTTTAGCCGAGAAGAGAACGATGATTCAGACCAGTTTTAATAGAAGACAAATAATCAGCCTCCTGTTCCTGGCAGTCATCGGCGGCGCTGCCGCCAATATACTGCCCTTTATTTTTGCCTCCTTCAGCTTGGTATTTGATATCGAGTCCACCGCCACCCTGACCACCGCCGAGCTGTTCGGCATCTGTGTCAGCGGCCTCACCTTCAGCTACTGGCGCAACCGCCTGAGCCTCAAGCTCAGCTGTTTGCTGGGCCTGCTGCTGTTTATTTCGGGGAATGGCATCACGATGGCGGCGGACGGAGATTTCAACATCACCTTGTTTGCGCGCCTGCTGTGCGGTCTTGGTGCGGGCATTGTGACCTCCCATGCTTTCTCCATCATCGGCAACCATAAAAACCCCGAACCACTGTTCGCCCTGGTGCTGGTTGCCCAGGTGATCTGGTCGGCGGGAGCCTCCTTTGTCATGCCAGCCCTGAGCGAGAGCGTGCCTCTGCTGTCGTTCTCTTTCCTGTTGGTCTGCGGCCTGATTGCGATCATTCCCATGGCGTTGTGGATGCCCATGCCGGAAAAACAGAATGAGGATCTTGAGGATTACCAACAGACGCCCCTGCTGAAGCGCCTGAAGTGGATCGTGATTGCAACAACGATTATCTGGTATGCCGCCTTAGGCCTTTTCTGGGCAGACTCGGCGAACCGGGGTATGGACATGGGATTATCTGCTACCTTTATCAGTAGCATCTTCGCGGCAGGCTACCTGGCCAGCCTGACTGGCAATGGCATTGCGATCTACTTGGCCAACCGTTTTGACCGCAGCTACCCGATGTTGATTTCCGGCGGTGTGCACCTGATGGTTTACTTTATGTTTTATCTGTCGACCTCCGGTGATGACAAGTGGATCTACGCCGTAGCCGTACTGATTTATTCAGTCTCATGGGCGATATTCACGCCGTTCCAACTGGGCTTATATAGTGAGTTCAGTGTTGACGGGCGTTTTGCCGCCATGTTCCTGCCCGCCACCGTGGTAGGCATGACCTTTGGCACCCAGTTCAATGGATTGCTGGGCGAGGATGGAAAAATGATTCTGGCAACGTTTTTTATGGCGATTTGTTTAGGCTGTTATGCCTATGTTTTTAAGCGCCTACCCCAGTTCTATGGCGAACTGGAAGAGCAATACGGCTCTGATGCGCTTAATGACGAAAACTATTCCCAAGTGTAATTGCGTGATAACAGGTAAGCCTATGAACTTTTTTATCTCTGTTTTGAGCACCTTATTGCTCGGCCTGGTGGTTGGCTTTGCATTAAGCCTGCAAAAAGCAGCTCCGCCGACTGAATTTGAAAAATACAGCAGCGCCAATATGGATTACGCCACCATGAGTGAAGTGGGCTACGCCATGGCGGCCTTCGGGCGCAAATCCACGGCCGATTATTTTGAGCTGGCGGACTACCAGGCCTATGAGCAAATGGCCGCCGCTGATCTCCCGGAAGAACAGCGCCAACAAACGGATGCACCTTTGCAGCTTGCCGCCTCCCCGGCGCCAGCCAAGAGCCGTACCGAGGACAAGCCCCCGGCGGCACCACAAAACAAACCAGCCAACAAGCCGAGAGTGAAACCAACATCCTCCTCGAAAGCCAGCAATTGGCCCAGCTCTGTTGTGGGTATTCAGCGAACCACCGCACTAATGAAAGCCGATACGGTATGGCAGGAGTTTTCCAATAACAAAACGCTCAGCAATCAACTGGACAGCTACACCGTCAGCGTTTTTGCCATTTACAGTAACTTCAACAGCGATTTCAGTCAGGCCACCATCAGCATTGGTTATGACAAGTCCGGCATGAAGGGCAATAGCTACCCTATACCGAGTGGGGACATTACGCCGTTGTTGAAACCCAGTAATTACGGAAACAATGATTTGTTCAATGCGTGGCAGGATATCGATTATAGTCGAGCTGTTGAGGCTGTCGTCGAACGTCGTGACTACACCCAGAACAGCGAGCTGACCTCTTTATTCGTGATTTATAAATAGAGTGCCTGCCATGATGGATTTTCTACAGCAACGCTTAACCGATCTCGAGCTTCACGGCTGGGACGAATACATTAACTACTGGTTCTTTATCGCCATGATGGCTCTGTTCGCCTTCGAACTGATCGTCATGGCGATCAAACGCAACTTCAGCTGGGATTTGGTTGGTGACTCCATTACCAACTTTATTACCCTGTTTGCCTATCGCTTTATCGGTGGCTTGATTTATCTGTTGTTTTATTTGACCGGTTTTTTCTGGATCTACGAAAACTTCAGCATCACGCAGCTGCCCATGACCTGGCTCAGCCTGCTGGGCTGCATTTTACTGGCCGACGTTATTTATTATTGGGAACATCGCTTTATGCATGTTTGCGGTCTGGGCTGGGCAACACATACCGTGCACCACAGTTCACCGCATTTTAATATTTCGGTGGCTTATCGCTTTGGCCCGCTGGACGGCTTCTTCCCGTTCTTCTTCCATGCGCCATTGGTGATGTTGGGCTTCCACCCATTCATGGTGTTCCTGGCCGAAGCACTGGTGCAGCTGTATCAAACCGCGCTGCACACTCAGATGGTGCGCAAGCTGCCAAGACCGATCGAATTCATTATGAATACGCCGTCTCATCACCGCGTGCATCATGCCACCAACACCAAATACATTGATAAAAATTACGCTGGTATTTTTATCATCTGGGATCGCATGTTCGGTACATTTGCGGAAGAAGATGAGAAAGTTAAATTCGGTGTTTACCCTCGGATTAACAGCGTGAACCCCTTTACGGTTTTCTTCCACGGCTTCGCCAAATTAGGCAAGCAACTGTGGGAAGCGCCAAGCTGGGGCTACCGTTTCCAACTGCTGATTCGCCCACCGATCTGGGCCTGGGAGCAGGAACAGAAGCGAAAACGTGAAGCGGCCCAAGCCAAGGCTGAAAGCAAAACCGACGCCGAAGCAACCGCGTAAAAAAGAACAACCTTTTGCCCCTGCTTCTGAGCATTGGGGCAAAAGGTATTTTTTTAGCCAGTTGTTTGTAACACATTACAATAAATGAAATTATCAAAATACAGCCTGGATTGGCTCTGAAGGAGATGACTATGACACTTCTGGATTCCATTAAACAAATCGCAAGCACCAAGATTGAAGACGCTACCGGCTTGCCGTTTGCCGCCTATTCCGACGAAGAAGTTTATCAGTTGGAAATGGACAAAATTTTTCGCAACGATTGGGTGTTCGTTTGTAACGAAGGCGAAGTCGCCAACGCCGGTGATTATTACGCGCTGACCATCGCTGATGAACCCATCATTATTATTCGCGGCCGCGACGGCGAGCTGCGAGCCATGTCCAATGTCTGTCGCCACCGCGGCACTCCCTTGAACGATGAAGGTTTTGGCAACAAGGGTCGCATGGTATGTCCTTATCACGCCTGGACCTACACCGACACCGGCAAGCTCATTGGCGTACCACACCCGGGAACCATCGCTGTCGAGAAAAGCGATCACTGCCTGCCCCACTTTAAGCTGGAAAGTTGGAACGGCTTGCTGTTTGTAAACATCAATGGCAATGCCGAGCCTTTAAAAGAACGTTATGCCGGTATCGATAAATATCTGAAGCGATACAACATCGAATCCTTCACCGAAGGCACCGGCGGTGAAAATGAGTACTGGAACACCAACTGGAAACTCGCCATCGAAAACGGCATTGAGAGTTATCACCTGTTTAAAGTGCATCAGGAAACCCTGGAAGTTAACACCCCCACCCGCGAAGCGTTTTACATCGAAGGCAAACCGGACTGGACCTTAACCGGCGGTAACCTGGTCGGCGAAAGCCGCAGCTTTACCGAATCCGCCATGATGGCTCTGATGCCTAAATCGGTACAGCGCTTGTATGAGCACTATATCCTGTTCAGCTTGCCACCGAATTTTGTGGGCATTCTGATCGGCGATAACCTGGGTTATCTCTCCGTCATCCCTGTGGACGCTGAGAATTCCATCATTCGAGCCGGTACCATTTCTTCGAGCAAAATTAACCCCGGGAAATCCGAGCAGGAATTTGTAGAGGCCTTCTTTGAAGAGGACAAATGGATCTGCGAACGCAATCAAAAATCCATGAAATCCAAACACGCCAAACCGGGCAAGCTGGTGGAACTTGAGCAGGTAGTTGTGGACTTTCACCACTACCTCGCCGAACGCCTATTCGACACCAAGATCGATAGTCACATTGTTGACGAGAAAGCCAAACCACTAATGGATTAATACGGTTTAACCATCCCCCAACGAAGCGCCCTTTGTGGCGCTTCGTTGGTTTTGGGCCGGTCAACGCAATCGTTACCCGCACTCTCTCCTACGGCTCATTGCACCCCGAACAGCGGAAGCTTCTGAAAAGCCCGATTCGTAAGCAATCCACCAGGAAGGTTCGACTCGAAGGCTTTTACGACAACAAACACCCTGCCAACAAAGTCTTTTTATTTCAAACACTTAAGTACTTTGACGCACAGCAAGCCACTGCAGGAAGCCCGCTCAAAACCACTGCCATCTATACAAACTCAACTTGCCGCCCTATAATCGAACGAACGATCATACCAACAGAGGATTTGCAATGAAGGCCCATATACTTGTACAGCCTTATATGCGCAGCAAAGGCGAAGACGTTGAGCTTCCCGGTGGCGACCCGGAGCGCTTTGATACGTTGCTACAGCGCACCACCGAACAAATGAAGTTTGCCGACGAGAACGGCTTTGCGGGCTTCTGCATGACCGAGCACCACTTTCAGGTGGAAGGCATTGAAACCACCACCAACCCTCTGCTGTGGAATCTGCATATTGCCCAGAACACCAAAAACCTGATGGTTGGCCAGGTGGGTATGGCTCTGACAGCGCACCACCCTATGCGCCTGGCAGAAGACCTCGCCATGCTGGATCACATGACCGACGGCCGTCTGTTTGTGGGCTTTGTGCGCGGTAATACACCACGCTGGTTGAACAACCTGTCCCAGTATCTGGACATCACCACCACACAATCTGACCGCTCAAAAGCCGACGCCCGCAACCGTCGCCTGATGGAAGAATCCTGGCAGGTCATCAAGAAAGCCTGGACCAATAAAACCTTCAATCACTATGGCGAGTTCTGGGACATCCCACCAACCGACATCACCTGGCCTTTCCCTCCCACCAAAGCCTGGGGCGGTGAAGATGCACTGGGTGAAGGCGACATTCTGAAAAAAACCGGTATCGTGCCGCGCCCTCATCAACGCGAAGGCCGTGACTTCCCACCGCTGTACGTGCCGTTTTCCTGGTCGATGGAAACCGCAAAGTTCTGGGCCAAAGAAGGCGCCAAACTGGTGGCCTTTGTCTCGAAAGAAGAATTTATCGATATGACCATGGACCTGTACATCGAGGAAGCCCATCGACACGGTCATACCGAATGCACCGTGGGCAACACTCTGGTTCTCGGCGGCCACCTGACCATTGGTTCCACCGAAGCACAGGCCGAAAGTCATTACCGCGACTTTGAAGAGCTGTTTAATTTTGCCTATAACGCGCCACCGTACAATGTCCCAATGGGTCGCGTGTGGAAAGGTACGGTCAATCAGGTTATCGATCAGGTTGGCGCACTGAAAGAAAAATACGGCACCGAAGAATTTGTATGCTGGCACCATGTGGGCTACTTCGAACAGGAAGAAGAACTGGAAATGCTGGACAACTTCTCCCAGGTGATCAAAGCGGTATCCTAATACCGTTGTTTTATGCTCAGGCCACACAAAAGTCTTTTGTGTGGCCTTTTTTGTTGATGGAAGTTTGATTATGCATTGTGTAATTGTTGGCGCTTCTCACGCCGCCGCCCAACTCGTAGCCAGTCTGCGACAGCTGGGCTGGACCGGACCACTTACCCTCATCGGTGAAGAAAATCTGCTGCCCTATCAGCGCCCCCCTTTATCGAAAGCCTTTCTGAGCGGTGAACTGGACGAAGATAAATTGTTGATCCGCCCGAGCCAGGCCTATGAAAAGCTGGACGTGGAATTAAAACTCGGCCTGCGAGTTCAACAAATCGATCGCACAAGCAAACAGCTTCAGCTGAGCAACGGGGAGCAACTGAGTTACGACAAACTGGTGCTCTGCACTGGCGCTCGCCCGCGCTTGCTGCCACTGGCCGGTGCTGAATTGCCGCAGGTTCACTATTTGCGCAATGCAGAAGATGCCCAACAGATTCAACAACAGTTAAAAGTTGGCAGCCGCGTGATCATTATCGGCGGTGGCTACATTGGTCTGGAGACCGCCGCGTCCCTGAAAAAACTGGGCGCCGAGGTTACTGTACTGGAAGCCGCCGAACGCATTTTGCAACGCGTTACCGCCGCTGAGGTCTCCAACTTTTACCAACAGAAACACCAGCGCGAAGGCGTGAAGGTTCTGGACAATGTTCAACTCGAATGCATTAAGGGCGAACACAAGGTCGAGTCGGTCATCGCTTCCGACGGCACTGAGTTTCCTGCCGATATGGTGATTGTCGGCATAGGTGTTCTGCCCAATGTTGAACTCGCCGAAGAAGCCGGGCTCACGATTGACAACGGCATTGTTGTCGATGAACAGGGCCGCAGCAGCGATATGGATATTTTTTCCGCGGGCGATTGCTGCTCCTACCCTCACCCCAAGCTCAAACGCCAGCTGCGTTTGGAATCGGTACCCAGTGCGAATGATACCGCTCGTATCATTGCGTCTACGCTCTGCAACAAGCCTCTGCCCAATGTTGAGCACCCCTGGTTCTGGTCCGATCAATACGAGATCAAACTGCAAATCGCCGGCTTTAATATGGGGTACACCCATCATATTGTGCGCGGCAATCCCGAGGAGGAAAATTTCAGTGTTTGGTATTTCAGGGAAGGCGAACTGATTGCTGCGGATTGCATTAATCGCCCGAAAGATTTTATGGCGGCCAAGCAATTGCTAAAACTCAATGCAAAGCTAAACGCTGAGCAACTGAGCGATGAAAATGTGGAGCTGAAAACGTTGATCGAGGCGGCCAAAGCGCCTGGCCCCGCCTGACAACGGTCCAACAACAGGCCAATAACAGAAGAAGGTATATGAAACGATTAAATATCTTTCATATACCTTCTGATCATCTCCTCCTGAGTTTCCACCTCACCGTCGATGCGCAACTGATCATTGATCATACGTCCCATGGTGGGAAAACTGCTGCGTTCAATCTTGCTTTCTTCAGACCACAATTTAGAACGCATCAGAGCTTTGGCACAATGCAGAAAAACTTCGTCAATATCGAGAACGATACAAGTCTTCGGGGGCTTGTCTTCATTCTTGAACACGTCCAAAAAAGAAGGGTCCTGGCTGAGCCTGGCCTGCCCGTTAACTCTCAGAGTTTCGTCCACCCCAGGAATTAAGAACAAGCATCCCGCCTGTTCTGTGTCCAGAATATTGACCAGACTGTCCAGGCGATTATTGCCCTTGGCATCGGGGATCAAAATGCGCCGCTCATTGTGTATGTGAACAAAACCTGCGACACCACCTCTGGGGGAACAATCCAACTGCCCGCTTTTATTGACCGTCGACAGCAGCATAAACGGCGAATGATGAATAAAGTTAATGCTGTGTTTTTCCAACGCCGGTAATTGTTTGTCTTTGGCTCGCCCGGCCGCGTGACCATAAAGACTCCGCAACTCAGATTCACTATTGATAAACACAGCGCGATTCCTGTATCAGAGGGTTAATCCGTTTTTTGCTCTTCTTCTGTTTCAGTCGTAAGCCCACTGGAATCGATAATCTTATCCTGACTCTCCAGACGCTCACGCCACAGCTGTTGAGCTTCAGCCTGCATATCGCTGACGCGATCATGTTCGTCCACAATTTCTACACCAATCAGGGATTCGAGCAAATCTTCCAGAGTGACGATCCCCTGAACCGCACCGTATTCATCCACCACCAAGGCGATATGCTCACGACGTTGCAGCAGGTTTTGAAACAAGCTTGGGGCCGACAAGGTTTCCGGTACGGTATAGAGTGACTTCACCAACTTGCCCACCCGGTAATCATGACCGACACGGTGATAGGCGAGCATCAAGTCGTTCTTGTGCACAAAGCCAATCACATCATCACCGTCCTCATCGTAAACCAGCACACGGGAAAACGGCACCGAACCGTGCTCTGAAAGATACTCATCCACGGTCATGTCTTTATGAACTTTAAAGAGTACCGTTTGCGGCGTCATCACGTCTTTTAAACTGGCCGTACGGAAATTCAATAAGCTGCGAATAGTATCGGACTCATCCTGATTCAAGGCACCCGCCTTCGAGCCCAACTCCGCCATCACTTCAATTTCCTGGCGGATATAGTGCGCCTCATCTTCCTTTTTACCCAGCAGGCGTGTCAGGCGATCCGCCAGCCATACAAAAGGTTTGAACACCTTGACGAGAAACACCAGGCTGATGGACACCGAAGGCGTCAGTGCTCGCCAGTAGGTGGCCCCCAGGGTTTTCGGAATGATTTCTGACAAGACCAGAACCAACAACGTCATGATCGCCGAGGCAATACCCACCGCCGCATCGGAAAATACCACCGCGGCCTGGGCTCCCACGCCAGCCGCACCGGCCGTATGAGCAACAGTATTCAGGGTAAGAATAGCGGAGAGAGGTTGATCAATATTGTCTTTAAGGGTCTGCACCCGTTTGGCCAGAATCTCGTTTTCTTTGCGGAGCACGCCGATGTAGCTCGGGGTAATACTCAACAGTACGGCTTCCATCACGGAACACAGGAAGGAAATAACAATGGCCAACACCATATAGGTGATCAGTAACAGCAAGGCGGGTTCTCCGAGTCAAATTTCAGGGGCTAACCTTATCACTTTCGTTTAAGTTCAACCACGCAAAGCCTGAGGGAAGCCAGGGTACTGCCAAACCTGATTACCAAGCCGGGTTCTGGCAGCCACAAGAGGCAGCTACCCTATACCGAAGGACGGTGAAGCTTTCTATGCCCCTGACCATATGGGCTCCATCCAAGATACCCATGCAGTCATAATAAAGAACCAATATCTCTGCTCTACGGAAATAAAGACAAATCTTCAGCCTAGGTTCATATTTCAGACGCCATGCTGCCGCGCTTTGTTGGTACCCCGGCACGCTCAAGGTGGGCCCCTACCGCCCAGACTACGGCCTCTGCGGCGTGTACCCAGTCTCAAACTGGAACGTTGATCACGGGCTTTTCCCCGTAACCATGGGATTTACCCCGGTTTTTGATAGACTAAGCAGCCAGACACCACGGAAGGGGCGCGAGATTTGCTCGCCATATACCGAGCAAAGACAACGGTAAAGCCTTCGACTGGCCCCTGCACAAAACATACAAAGATTAAGCCGTTTAATCGTTGGAATAAGAATATGTTGCTCAAACATCTGCGATCCGCGCTGGCACTATGCCTATTCAGCCTTTGTTTTATTCCCAGCAGCCATGCTGAGCACTGGGTATACACAGTTGTGGATGGCGACAACCTTTGGAACTTCAGTGAGAAGCACCTGGATAAAGTCACCCGTTTTGAGCAGCTGCGCCGAATCAATAATATCGCCGAGCCCACTCGCATGAAGCCCGGCTCGGTGATTCGGGTTCCCATGGCCTGGATCAAATCCAATGTCGTGCCTGCACGAATTCACTCCATCACCGGTCAGGCAGAAATCGAGCGAGCCCAAGGCAAAGAGCAGCTGCAAGCCAGTAAATCTATGGAAATCTACCTCGGCGACATTATTCGCACGGGAGAGAACAGCGGTGTCGCCATCAAGTTTGCCGACAATTCCATCGTGTCGATTTTCGATCAGAGCATCGTTCGCTTTGATCACCTGAGTGCCCACGGCAGTACCGGCATGGTGGACTCCCGCATTAAACTGTTGCAAGGTCGATTGAGTTCCCAGGTGACGACAGCGGTTGGCCCCGGTTCGCGCTTTGAAATTCACACACCCTCGGCCATCAGTGCCGTGCGCGGAACGGCGTATCGCGCAGTTGCCGATGATTCCGGAGAAATCTCCAACATCGAAGTGGTTGAAGGCAAGGTTGCGGTGTCCGGTGGTAAATCCCAGACTCTGGTACCGGCCGGCTTTGGCACCCAGGTGAAAGCCGGGGAAGCCCCCAGCAAACCGAAAGAGCTGCTGCCTCCCCCAAGCTTCAAGGCAATTCCCGCCGCCATTCGACAGCTGAACTGGCGCCTGGAATGGAACAAACTGGCCGACGCAAAAGCGTATCGCACTGAAATCGCCGACAATGAGGCCTTTGAAACACTGTTATGGCAAGGCGTCAGCAAACACAATAAAGCCGCTCTGCCAGACCTGCCCGATGGCGAATATTATGTCCGCGTACGAGGCATCGATGAACTCGGCCTGGAAGGCCTTGAACGCATGACACGCTTTGTTCTTGATGCACGCCCGCAACCTCCACTGCCCTTGAAGCCACACAACAAGCAAAGTTATCGCGGAGAGTGTCCCACCTTGCAATGGACCGAATCCACCGATGCCCAGCGCTACCTGCTGGAAATTGCCAGCGATGATCAGTTCAAAACGGTATTGCTAAAAGAAGAAACCAGCGCGCGCACTTTCGACAGCAATGCCATTGCTCAGCTGGGTGACTTCTACTGGCGCTTGACCAGCATTGCCAGCGATGGCGAACACGGCCCGGTTGGCGTCACTCGTCACTATAACGTGAAGCCCATTCCAAAGGAGCCCGACGCGTCACTGGAAAGCACTAACGGCAAATTGTTGGCGAGCTGGGAAAAAACCGGCGAAGGCCAACGCTATCAGGTACAGATTGCCCGTGATAAAAACTTTAAACACATTATCGTGGATGAGATGACCGAAGCTCCGCAATTTGAATTTGATCCGCACAGTGGCAACAATCGTTATATGCGCGTTAAGACCATTGAATCCGACGGCTATGAAAGCCCCTGGGGCAGCACTCAAGTGATTGAGGGATTGCCCGATAACAGTCACTGGGCTCTGATTCTTGGTATTATTGCCATTTTGATTATCTAACAGGCGGAAGCATGCCCGGGCGACATCAACAAACACTGGGCATTGCACTCTTGCTACTCGCTGGCCTTCTGCTATTGGCCAGCGGCCTGCGTTACAGTCAGCTGCTTAACCGCTTTGATACCCTGAGCTACGATTTACTTCTGCCGGTTCAGGCGCCTTCCATGTCCCCCGAAATCGTCATCATCGATATTGATGACGCCAGCATTATGGAACTCGGCCGCTGGCCCTGGCCACGGGATATTCACGCCGATTTGATCAACGTTCTCAGCCAGTACGATAGCAAAGCCATCGGCCTGGATATTATTTTTTCCGAGTCACAACAAACCAGCGTCGATCAAGCGCTGGCCGATGCCATCGAGAAAAACGGTAAAACATTTTTGATTACCGCACCGGTATTGCTGAGCAAAGCGTCGGGCGTGAGTGAACTTCTGCCCATGGCCAATCTGGCGGCAGGTGCAGCGGGTATTGGCCATGTTGATGTGGAACTTGACCTCGATGGACTGAATCGAAAATTCCATGCCTATGGCGGCATGGGGGAAGCCTATTGGCCCTCTCTGCCCATCGCCATGGCCCAGTTTGCCGGTGATGACATGCCCCAACTGGACGAATTGAAAAGCAACGATTTACGCCAGCAAATGGCCGTTGGCTGGGTTCGTGACAAGCGCGGCCTTATCCCCTTTACCCGACGACAGGAACAAACTCTGCGGCTGTCCTACGCCGACGTTTTGCGTGAACGTATCGACCTGGATGTCCTGAACGGCAAATACCTGCTGGTGGGTGTGACCGCCGCCGGCATTGGCGATCGGATTGCGACGCCCTTGTACCGGGAACATGAGCGTATGCCCGGTGTTGAATTACTGGCCCAGCAACTGAACGGTTTGCTGCAGGGAAAAATTTTGCAGGAATTCAGCAACGTTCAGCAATGGCTGATCAGCATCGTTATCATTTTGCTGGGTGCCATCGCCATCATGATGGCGCCACTGCGCTATGGTTTTGCATTGACGCTGATTTTTATTGCCTTATGCATCGCCCTGTCGGCTTTTCTTTTGGCGAGCACTCGCTATTGGTTTGCCCCGGCCACAGCCATTGCCTGTTTAATGATTTGCTGGCCGATGTGGAATTTGTGGCGCCTGCATTCCCAGGCCCAATCCCAGCGTGCTTTGCAGGAAAAACTGGACGAACTCAGCAGCCACAACCCTCTTACCGAATTACCGAACCAGGGTGCCCTGGAACGGGAGCTGGCCGACATTATTCAAAATCAGAGCCAGAAACAATTGGCGCTGGTGATCTGCCATTTTAACTGGAGCGACTCCAGCCACAGTATCTATGACCAGAGTCTGGGCAAGAGCAGCTTATTGCAGATTGCCGAACAACTCCGGGAAATCAATCGCTCAAATTATTTTATCGCACAACTAAACAGCGATGACTTTGCCTTTCTGGTTCCCGATAATGCCGAGAGTCACAACACACTGGATTTACTGGATCGTCTCTGCGCCAGTTTCAGCCGACCGATTACCAAAGAACGTGAGAGCTTGATCCTCTCTGCCAAAATGGGCGTAAGCTGTTGGCCCAAAGACAGCCACGATGCCGGTGAAGCTCTTCGCAATGCCGCCACGGCCCTGTTTAAAGCGCGCATGGATGATCGCAGCAGTTATTGTTTTTATTCAGAAACCATTGGCCAGGAAGTCCAGGCCCGTTACGAACTTGAACAGGCCCTGGTGCATGCCATTGATCGCCTGGAATTTGAATTGCACTTTCAACCGCGTATCGACAGCCAGAGTAATCGAGTTAACGGGGTGGAAGCCTTGCTTCGCTGGAAGAACCCGAAACTGGGCTGGATCATTCCCGACAGTTTTATTCCCGTTGCCGAACACTCGGGTATGATTTCATCCATCGGTGATTGGGTGCTGAAAAAAGCTTGCCTGCATCTCAAGCAGCTGCGCGAGCTGGGCTATGATGACATCCAGATGGGGCTGAACATTTCTCCCCAGCAATTTATGTCGGACAATTTCGTCAGCCGGGTACAGTTGATTGTCCTGGAGCTGGGCCTGCCGCCTTCCAGCCTGGAATTTGAAGTTACCGAAAGCACATTAATGCGAGATATGGATACCGCCGTCAAGGTCATGACCGAACTGACGCAGTTTGGCATCGACTTTACCATCGACGATTTTGGTACGGGATATTCCTCACTGAGCCACCTCAAGAAGTTGCCCTATAAACGCATCAAAATTGACCATTCCTTTACCCGGGAAATCGGCCAGAGTCAGAATGCCCGTGAAATTATTCTCAGCGTTATTGAAATGTCCAAGCGACTGGACCTGGCGATTGTTGCTGAAGGTGTTGAGGAGCAGGAGCACAGCGAATTCCTGACAGCCAATGGCTGCCATGAATTACAAGGGTTTCTGTTCAGCCCGGCACTGCCCTTCGATGAACTGTGCGAATATCTGGAACAAAGGGCATAGGGTGGGTGCTCGGCATCGCTGCTCCGGTTTGATTATTGCCCCTGCCCCATCAATCGGCGCAGCTGAAACTTCAGCAAAATCCAAATGCTCTGCCATAGATTCGGGCGTTGGGTGTTATGGATACCGACCATCTCCGACAAGCCCAATTTCTCGGTTTTATTTCCCAAACGTCCGTAGGCCATCAGGGTTTCTTCCATCGGAACACCGGTCGGATCGCTGGTACGATTCAAGCCATTGAAAATCGCCACCACAGCCGCCAGCTCCATGGCGCCGCGTTCGCCGAGCAATGCTTCCAGCTGTCCATACGACTCATAGGCGTTTTCCGGCTCGCGGTTGGCAAACTCGGTGTAATCCAAAATCAGTTCACCATGGGCCACGCCGATATCGCTCACCGCCACGCCCTGGGGCGCCGCCAAATCCACGGGGTCACCGCTCGCTTTTGCCGCCATATCCAGAATCATGGTGTGCCCGTTCGCACAATAGAAACAACGATTAATAACCGAGGTGCGTGTGGCAGCAATTTCCAGTTGCGTACGAGACAGAGATTTACGGTCCCAGAGTTTGTCAAAGAAGCTGTGCCCTTCCATGTACATGGCATCGACCAAATCGCGTCGCAAACCATTTTCAATCGGACAGACACTGACCGCACGAGAAACGTTCACCAGTTCTTTATTGGCTACCGCTGATGCCGTCTGCCGAATCCAGGCACCGTTATCGACAAGGTCTTCCGGGTATTCACGCAAAGGCTCCCCCGCTTGAGGCTCCGGCAATGGCTGCAACGCCCTGCCAACCGCCAGACAGAAGCGGTCGATCGGCAACACCAGAATAATAATCGCCACCAACTCGGCGTACGCTCCTTCACCGATTTGCGCGCATACCGCTTTGCACCAGGCTTTATCAAGCTGGCCCGATTCCGTCGTTACCCGTTCAATGGTGTCGATCACCAAAGGGCTTAACTCCTGCGCCATATTATCGTGTGCCAGCTCTCCAGGTTCCGCGCGCTGACGATCATAAACAGGGCGAGGTCTGGACTCACGCATCGCCTGAGCAATGGCAATACGCTGTCTGGCCGTCCACCAGTAACCGGGCTCAGCCAGGCGCTGCCAGACGCGATTAAATTGCAGACAGATATCATCAGTGACGAGATGGGGAAAAGAGTCGACAGAGAACAACATGGAATACTCCTGTATGCCATTGTGCCAGACAAGGTAACGGGTCTTACCCTGGCGGTTTTATTATTTTAAGCCTGCATAGTAGGGGCTTTCATCAGCGGCAACAAGGCGTGGCTGTCGAACAAACTTGGCAATTTCAATCAATGTGTTATGTGCTGCATCCAATCAACTCATCATGGCCGTCTAAGCTCGCACAACAAACATTAACAGCAGCAGTAAATGGCACTCTTATGAACAAGGTTCTTAAACTCACACTGCTGGGCGCAAGCCTGGCCTTTTCCAGTTCCCAAACCCTTGCAGGCAGCTTTAACGCTTGTTCAGAAGCACAGCAGCATCCAGAACTGGCCGATTCTCTTTGCGCCAACATTGCCGCTCCGCTGCAGCACGACGATCAATCATCAACAGACAACATCAATCTGTTTGTACGAAAGTTTCCCGCGCAGGAAAAACCGGAAGGCAGTATCTGGTTAATCGCTGGCGGTCCGGGCGAATCCGGCGCGAGCTTTTACAAAATTATCGAGCACTATCAAAACGCTTTTCCCACACTGGATATTTACATTCCTGACCACCGAGGCACCGGCGCTTCCAGCACCATCTGCAAAGAAGAGCAGCTGGCCTCCGACGGTGGAGTCGCCTTGGTGGGTGCCGAATGGGGAAGCTGCTTTGGCAGCATGTACGCCAAACCGGATCATGTGAAAGCCTTTTCAATCAGTAATGCGGCCAAGGACTTACGCCAACTGATTAATCAGCACAGCAGCCCGGGCAAACGCTATGTGTACGCTGTGTCCTACGGCACGCAATTAAGCCTGCGCTTGCTGCAATTGGAGAACGTTAAGATTGACGGACTGATTCTGGACTCACTGGTTCCACTTCAGGATGACAAGGAGTACGAATTAAGTCGCCGCTCCTTTGTGGTAGATGAAATGGGTAAGACGCTTCTGAAAAAGTGCCAACAGGATGCGAACTGTGGCAAAGGTAAGGACCTCTTATCAATCAGCGCCGAACTCAGTCGGAAATATCAGAGCCTGGAAACGCTCGATCCTAAACTGAAGGCGGCCAGCTTATCCAACAGCCTGGGCACATTGCTGGACATTCCGCCTCTTCGCAATGACATCCCCACTATTCTACTGGCTCTACAGGAAGGTAATGGCCAGCCCTTGCTAAACGCATTGGAAGCCGCACAACATTACTACGCCGGTTTCAATCAGAACTACGCCAACTTCGGAAGTTCTGTCCCATTGGTGCAAGTGATTACCGCCGCCGAAAACAACCTTCGCCCTGAGGCCAAGAAAACCGATATCAAAAAAGAAGAAAACGAACTCAGCTTTACCAGCCCACTACCAACACTGATGGCCGAGGTCACTTTGCCGCGTTACCAACGTGACCAGTACTTTGCCAAAGTGCCTGAAAACATGCCTAGAACTCTGGTTTTGCACGGTGATATGGACCCTAAAACTCACCACCTTGGGGCCAGAAAACATGTTCAAAAGTTAAAATCCATGAACACGGGGTCAACAATAAATATGATTACAATAGACGATGCCCCGCACTTTATTGCACTGAACGCTCCAGCTTGTTTTAAGGCCTATGCAAATGCGTTTTTGGGCGATACCCCTATAAAAGGCGACAGCTGCTCCGACGAAAAAAGCAAAATTAATTTTTAGACAAGGCGTTTTTCAAGGCAGAGCGTTCTGCCTTGAAAAATCAAATTTGATGCAGCGGTAAAAAATTTTATCCCCTGGGGACAAAATCACATTTTATTGTCATTTCAACCTGTCCGCTTATAGCAATGACATAAACTGCCAGATATCCTTTGAAAAATACGCGCTTCGAAACCGCCTTCAGCCAGGAAGGTTTAAGAACACAAGTCATAAAAGCGGACTCGTATTCCCTATAACATTAGCGGTTAACAAGCATTCAGAGTGTTGGCGCACAACAAGCGCCACAATAATACCGATCACGTTTTTCATACCGCAGTAGGAGATGATGTGAACACTTTGTTCAAAGGGATTTTAGTACTATTGGCAGCCTATGGCGGTAAACTGTCAGCCGCCCCATTTACCTACCAATTTCAGGATGCAGTTTCTGCCAGTTCTACCGGCATTTACAGTGCTTCTGCAGGCCAGGATTTGGTGGCGCGAGTTGTGCTCGATAATGGCGGCACGAATAATATCAACCAAAGCTGGACGTCAACCGATATCGTGAGCGTTGCCTTTGTTGTAGATGGTGTGATTTCAGTAACCTTTGATCCCAGTGCACCCGGCCATGACTTTTCCTTTATGACTGATTTTCAAAGTGATGCTTCAGGTGAACTGATTGCCGTCCCGACGTCGATGGGATCCATAAACTTTACGTCGCAGGCTTCTGTAACCCCAGGCACAAACACGAGTCAAATTGGGATCTGGTTCCTTGGCGGTGCTTCCCTCGCGGTTGCGCTTTCATCCATGAGCGGCAATTTATTCAGCAATGCCAACGCATCGGCAAGCGGAATGGCCTCTAACTGGCAGAGCGTGTCTTTGCCCGCAGCGCCTCGACAAGTACCCACGGTTCCACTGGGCGCACTGGGCATTCTCGGAATCATTCTGGCCGGCCTTGCTTCCAGGGCTCGATCACAAGAATTACCAGCGCAGGCCGGTAAATTTTTGAAGCAATGAACAGACCCCGGCAAAGGCCTTATATGGAATTCGCCAAGGTCTGTTCAATGGCCTCCAGGCATACCGAAACCCCAAGCGGCAGCAGTTGCCCATAAGGGTGTAAGGCATACACAGGGTTGGCGGGCAACTGAAAACCCGGAAAGGCTTCGCAAATGGTGCCGCTTGAGGACTGCGCCAGGAAATCCGGAATCAGACCGATACCCGCGCCATTTTGAATCAGTGCAATCGCGGTATGAAAAGAATCCACCCGGCATAATTTACTCGGCGCATAATTCATTCGTTTGCGGCTTTTGGGATTAACAAACTGATGCTGAATCGTCGCCCCCTGCCAGGTGTTCGCAACGTAAACCGTTTCTTCGTTAATCTTCTCCCCGGCGACAGACTTACCCTGACACAGCACATCCCTGAATTCACCAATTCGCCGCTGCATGAGGTTGCTGGCAACGGATTCACCAACCCGTATCGCCAAATCAATGTCGTCGGCATTGATCGCCAGTCGCTTGTCACTGCTGATCAGCTCAATGTCCAGTAAAGGATACAGCGTGATGGTTGTCGCGATCGCCGGCGCGACCAGCGTACTCATCAGCGCATCCGGTGCGGTAATACGCACCCGCCCCTGGGGCGCCTCAAGAGCTTGTCGGGCCTGCTGCCAGGCCTGTTCGGCCTGTTGATTTATGGCCTGGCAACTCTCGTAGAACATCTTTCCTGCCGGGGTTAACACTTGCTGCCGGGTAGTGCGCTTCAGCAGACTGACGCCCAGTTCCTGCTCCAAGCGGCTGAGATGTTGACTGACGACGGACTTGGACAGATCCAGATGGGCCGCCGCAGCCGTAATCGAGCCTCTCTCAACGATATGCGCAAAAACCGACATATGCCGTAATTGATTCATTGCCACTGTTCTATTTAGTTAAACATACCGTTTTTATTAGACTGTTTTTCAGATCCAATAGCAAACCTATACTGAGCCCAACGACATCAAACAACGAGGACAAGATTATGTCAGGCAAAGACGAGCTTACACTCTGCAAAGAAGGTATCAGCACTTGGCAAAACGCGTTTAACCAACAGGATGCGGCTGGCTGTGCACAGCAGTATCGTGAGGATGCCGTGATGGAAGCACGACCTTTCGGTGTGTTTAAAGGCCGCAAAGCCATCCAGGAATTTTGGCAGGGCATTATTGATCAAGGCTATGCGGATGTGGACTATACCGATGTAAAGTGGGAAGCCTCCGAACAAGGCGGTTACCTTCTGAGTTCAAGCTGGACGATGAATAAAGCGTATGGTGTGGTTCATTCAGAGCATTGGGTGATCGACAACGATGGCAAAGCCCGCCTGGAAAATGATGTGTTTGAAATTCAGGGCGAGCGCTGATCGTTTCAACTCATCGCCATCGATTTATAAGCCTCAACTCATGGTACAAGTTAGCGGGGTGAAGTTTGCGCACCTCACTCCGCTAAAAACCCTGGCCAGCTCCCTTGGGTGGCGCGCTCAGAACGGTTTCCTGAGGCCGTTCTCAAAGCAAGCCCAAATGCTCTGCATGAAAGGTCAAATGATCTTCGATAAAACTGGCGATAAAGTAATAGCTGTGATCATAACCGGCATGTCGGCGAATATTGATCGGCAAACCATTATTGTTCACCACCGATTCCAACACATCAATTTTCAACTGCTCAACCAGAAACTCATCATCCTGCCCTTGATCCACCAAGGCAGGCAGACAATCCCGCTGGTCACATAACAACTGTACGGCGTCGTATTGAGTCCATTGACCACGATCTTTGCCCAGATAGGCCGAAAGTGCCTTGCGCCCCCAAGGGCAATCACCAGGGTGTGCAATAGGACTGAATGCTGAAACCGATCGGTATTGAGAAGAATGACGCAGAGCACTCACCAGGGCTCCATGCCCCCCCATTGAATGACCGGCAATGGATTTTTGATTCGTAACCGGAAAGGTGGATTCAATAATGGCCGGCAACTCCGTATTCACGTAGTCAAACATGCGATAGTTCTGATCCCAGGGCGCTTCGCTGGCATTCACGTAGAAACCCGCACCCTGCCCAAGATCATAGGCCTCATCATCGGGAACTTCATCACCTCGCGGGCTGGTATCGGGCGCAACAATGGCCAGCCCAAGTTTTGCAGCAATGCGCAGAGCGCCGGCTTTTTGCATAAAGTTTTCATCGGTACAGGTCAAACCTGACAGCCAATAAAGCACTGGAACTTTATGTTCACTGGACGCCTGAGGTGGCAAGTAAATCGCAAAACGCATTGGGCAATTCAATACCGATGAACTGTGTAGATATTGCTTGTGCCAGCCACCAAAGCTTTTATTTGCACTTAAATTTTCAATCGTCATGATAAATTATCCCGAGTGAAGCTTTTGCTTGCGCCATTAAAAATGAATAACCGAGCGAATACTTTCACCTTTGTGCAGCAAATCAAAAGCCTCATTAATATCAGACAAACCCATGGTATGAGTAATAAAGTCATTCAGTTGAAACTCACCCTGAAGGTAACGTTCAACATAATCCGGCAATTCAGAGCGTCCTTTCACACCACCAAATGCTGAGCCTCGCCATACGCGCCCGGTGACCAATTGGAAAGGCCGAGTGGAAATTTCCTGACCCGCGCCAGCAACACCAATGATGACGGACTCACCCCAGCCTTTGTGACAACATTCGAGCGCCGAACGCATCACATTGACATTGCCAATACACTCAAACGAATAATCAACACCACCGTCGGTTAGCTCGACAATGACATCCTGAATGGGTTTATCGAAATTCTGTGGGTTAATGCAGTCAGTGGCGCCGAGTTTTTTCGCCAACTCAAATTTTTTCTCATTGATGTCAATCGCAATAATGCGCGAGGCCTTGGCCATGGTTGCACCGATGATGGCCGACAAACCAATGCCGCCCAAACCGAAAATTGCAACGGTATCACCCTCCTCAACCTTGGCCGTATTCATTACCGCGCCCATACCGGTGGTGACACCGCAACCCAACAGGCAGACCTCTTCCAAAGGTGCCTCAGGGTTCACTTTCGCCAGCGCGATTTCAGGCAATACCGTGTATTCAGAGAAGGTGGAACAACCCATGTAGTGGTAAATGGGCTCGCCATCTTTATAGAAGCGAGTCGTGCCATCGGGCATTAACCCTTTGCCCTGGGTTTCGCGAATTTGCTGACAAAGATTGGTTTTTCCCGATAAGCAAAATTTACATTCGCCGCACTCAGGAGTGTACAAAGGGATCACATGATCACCCACTTTCACGCTGCTCACCCCTTCCCCGACCTGGGTCACCACTCCGCCACCTTCATGCCCCAAAATACAGGGAAAGATGCCTTCCGGGTCTTCCCCGGACAAGGTGAATGCATCGGTATGACACACACCGGATGCCTGGATCTTGATCAAGACTTCACCCGCCTTGGGCAACATCACATCCACTTCTTCAACAGACAGTGGCTGACCAGGCCCCCAGGCAATAGCGGCTTTGGATTTTATAAACTGCTCTGACATAAGCACCTCAATTCACTTCTCAATATTGGCTAAATTCGTTTACGGCGACCGGGCCAACATGGCTTCAGCCCTTTTGAGGCGTCATTATAATCATTGCCAAAATAATGATAATTGGATATTTTGGTAAAACATTATTACTGATAGGTAACAATAGTGAAGTGGGAAGGCATCACCGAATTTGTACAGGTCGCTGAAACCGAGAGCTTTACCCAGGCCTCTCAAAAGCTGGGCATTTCTACAGCTCAGGTAAGCAGGCAAGTCAGCGCATTGGAAAAGCGTCTGAACGTCAAACTGCTGTACCGCACAACTCGGAAGGTTTCTCTTACCCAGGAAGGTAATACCTTCTACCAGCATTGCCGAGCGCTGCTGGATGGATTGGACGCGGCCGAAAATGCCGTCAGCCAGCTGCGGGAACTGCCTCGCGGGAAAATAAAGTTAACAGCTCCCGCCACCTATGGTGAACGCATTCTGGCCCCCGTGCTGAATAATTTTCTGATTCAGTACCCGGATATTGAAATCAATGCCTATTTCACCAATCGTCAGATCGATCTGGTGGAAGAAGGCTATGACATCGCCATTCGGCTTGGAAAGCTGGAAGACTCAGCCTTGATCGCAAAGCGTCTGGGCGATCGCAGTAACTATCTATGTGCATCACCGTCATATCTCGAACGCCACGGCACGCCACACAGCCTGTCTGAACTTAAGCAACATAATTGCTTGCTAGGCACACTGGATTACTGGCGCTTCAAGCAAAAAGACAGTGATAAAAATATCCGCCTGAAAGGCCGACTGAGATACAACAGCGGTGAGGCTCTGCTGGATGCGGCATTGAAAGGCATTGGCATTGTGCAACTGCCCGACTATTACGTTCAGATGCATTTGGCCAGCGGCAAACTGCGCGCCCTGCTGGAACAGTATCAGGATCGCAGCGAAGGGGTTTGGGGCGTTTATCCCCCAAACCGTTATCTATCGCCCCGAATCAGAATGCTGATCGATTACCTGGCCGAACACCTTGCCAGGCAGAAAAGCCAGTAATCGGTTTACTTTTTAGAAGCCGACGCCTTCGCCAATTCTTCGTCCAGCAACTTAACCAACTGATCACGGTTTAATTGATGGACCTGATCGGCATTCAGCTCCAGCATTTTACTGAGCTGGCGGCGCAAGGTAATTTCAGATTGAGCCGGCGTAGCCGTCACCATATAACGAGGCTTCGGCGAGTCACTCTGCATCATATGTAAAGCAGCCTCAGCGACATCAATTGGATCAGGGCCTTTTTCGGTTTGATCCAGTCTGGCCAACAACCCTTCCCGAGTTTTGCTGTATCGAGTCTTTTCACTCCAATAATTTTGTTCCAACAGACGTTTTTTCGCCGCATTACCGATATTGGTGCCGTAATTACCTGGCTCGATGACATGCACACTGACATTGTAACGGGCCATCTCCTGGGCCAGTGCATCGGTATAAGCTTCAATGGCGTGCTTACTCATACTGTAAGCGCCCATAAATGCCGGTGACAAAATGCCGGCAATGGAGCCGGTGGTTGCGATTCGCCCTTCGCTTTCCATAATTAAAGGAGCAAAAGCCTGTGTTACCCGAAAAGGCCCGTAGACATTCACATCCATCTGGTATTCCAGCTGCTCAACGGGCAATTCAATCATTGGGCCAAAAATCGACACGCCGGCATTATTAATCAAACCATAAAGACCTCGGCCTTGCGCCTTGATAAAGATCGCAGCCGCATCGATTTCCTGTTGATTGCGGACGTCAAATTGAACAGCCGTTACATTATCCAAGGCGTCCAGCGCGCTCATTTCCTCTTTATGCAAAACTCCTGCGTAAACATAGAAGCCTTTTTTCGACAGCAACTGGGTCATGCGCAAGCCGATACCCGAACTGGCTCCCGTGACCAATACGGCTTTAGGTGCCGCCTTGGCCTGCTCTGCGGCCGCTTCAGAAAATGCCGAGACAGGCATCATTACCATTAACACAAACAGCTTGAGGTACTTCATAAAATGATCTCGTCCGATTGGATATGAATTCAACATGGGGCGCGATAAGCGCCATTAAAATCGTCAAAGCGGCGTTCACCGTAAGCCAGCGAGGACGGTATTCACAGGGTTAAAAGTGATAACTAGTTTCAGAAAACGGAAGAATGCTGGAAACCGCTGAGCAGTTCAAAAAAGCGAGGCCGGAGATTGGCCTGAACCTTGCTAAACACTATAAAAACTGTGGAAATGGAGGGCAAAGTGTCAATAAACAGTACAAACCTGAATTCGACTCAGGGCCACAATACATCGACACCATCTGCGGCAAGCGACGCGGGACAATCAACGCCCACATCAACACCAACAGCAGAACAGCCGGCCAATAACACGGCCAATAAGGCTTCCACTACTCAAATTTCGAGTCGGGCACTCCATCTTCAAAAACTGGCGGAGGAGTTCTACCCGGGCGGCCCATCACAAATCAAGATCACACCCGAATTTGTGCAACGCCTGAAAGATTACGGCTTGATTTCGAATAACCAGTACAACAATATGCCCCAGCACCTCAGAGAAAGCTCCGGTACAGAAGGGCCTGAAGGGGAAAACGACACGGTATCCAGCCTCACTCAAAAAGCTGAAACGCTGATCGACAAGCTTCAGAACGATCCATCAAAAACAGACCTGATGGCCAGCGTCAAAGAAGCTTATGAGCATATAAAATCAATAGATGCCGACAAGTTAACGGCCCCAGACAATGAACTGAAATCCAGTGCCCTCAAACTCTCACAGCAGTTTAAAGATCAAACGCACAGCCTTGAACCCCAGGACGCCAGAACCATTAAAAATATGATTGTGAGCCTAAGCCTTGCCAATACCCTTTCCCTGGGAAAGAACGGCAGCACATCAACATACCAGAGTTTTAACGCTTACCGCTGACATTGATACACGCTCTCCAACACAATGAATGATTTAAGCCCGTCGAAAACATCAGAATTGAAACTGCTTCACCAGATCCTTCACTTCATTTGAGGTTGCCCCCATCTTTTGGATCGATTTCGAAGTGCTCTGGGCAAGCTGCTCGCATTCCATGGCCGCTTTGGAAATGGTGCCGACGTTATTGTTGATCTCTTGGGTGGCAGCGAACTGCTGTTCTGTTACGACAGAAATTTGACCGGATAAAGTATCCACCTCTTTGATGGAGGAATAAATTTTCTCCAGAGAACTGCCAGCCACATCAACAATGTCCACCAAATCATGGAGTTTGCTTTGATTGGTTCCCATTTTTTTGACGGACAGATCCGAATTTTTTTGCAGACCTTCAATCACGGACGCGACTTCTGCGGTTGACTCCTGGGTTTGCTGGGCCAACATTCTCACCTCATCCGCAACCACGGCAAAACCTCGTCCTTTGTCACCGGCACGGGCTGCCTCAATAGCTGCATTCAAGGCCAGAAGATTGGTTTGCTCGGCAATGCCGTTAATCACTTCCAATACTTTGTTAATCTGCAGAGCAGATTTACTGACATCATCGACAGTTTCTTTCATCTCGTCGAGGTTGAGTTTCAAACTATTGGCTTCTTTGACCACCCTGGATACAGACTCCAGGCCGTCTTCAGCATCTCCACGGGCGATCGAAATATTTTTTGCCACCTGAGAAACATTTTCCGCAACGTTTTTCGAGCTGTGCGACATCTCTTCGACAGAGGCAGAAACCTGAACGCTTTCATTTTGTTGGTAAGAAATCGCTTTTAAGGTCGCGTCGAGATCTCCCTGTATCACGTCACCTTGCTCATTCAAGGCCATGACCGAGTGATCCAGCTTCGAGATCATCTTGGCTTGGGTGTCAACAAAACTGTTAAAAGCCGCCGCCAGATCACCCACCTCATCTTGTCGGTCCGCACTGAGGCGCGCGGTCAAATCACCACCGCCACTCGCCACCTCATTGAACTTATCAACAATATGACTCAGGGGCTTGCTGACCATCGTATTGATCAGCCCGTACACCACGGCACACATGATCAGGAGAAGCACAATTGCGGTAAAAATGGACTGACGGGTACTGCTTAAAACCGGCGCGAGAATTTCCCGGGATTCTACCGTGGTTACCAACCCCCAGCTTCCGGTTTCAATCGTTGTATAGATCACAAAGATCTCCTGCCCACTGACAGGATCAAGCCCTTTTGATACTCGACTTTTACTCCCGTTTGCCGGCTGGGCAAACAAGGTATTTAGCTTGGGGTACGCACTCAACGGTTTCATGGACAAATCATTTGGGCGATCCGTCGACGTGATGATTTTCCCGAGACGGCTGATTAAATAATTCTTGCTACTGTTAAAAGGCTTAAACTCTTCGATAAGGGTTAACAGGCTATCCAAGCGCCGATCAACGCCAGCAATGCCCTTAAACTCACCGTCGATAATAATGGGAAAGACCTGCTCAACCAGTGGCACGCCCTCATACACATAGGGTTCGGTAATCAAGCCCTGCGTGTCTTTGTTTTTATTCGCTTCCCATATTTCCCTGACACCTTGATAGTAGAGGCTGGTTTCCATATCCGCGAGAGGTGATAGCTCAATGCCTTGCGCTGAACGGGAAAAATACGGCAGAAAACGGCCTTCCACACAGCAATTTTCATCGATCGACGAAGAGAGGCCTGAATCAACAGCTGCAATATTGAGTTGTGAATCGGGCTCATAACCAAAATAGGCGCCTTGGTATTCCGGATGTGTCAGTAAAACCTGCCGGGCAAATTTCAGAGATTTATCATAATCGCCAAATAAACCCGACACCTGAGAGGCCGCCATGGTTTCGGCGGTAGATACGGCACCGTAGTTTTTGCCATCAATGGAGGCACCCAAAGCCTCCAGCTCAACGGTCAATTCCCGTACCGAGCCCTGCTCGACATCACTGCGATAAGAGGCCAGCACAAACGCCAAAATAATCGCCAGGATAAGGCAAGCCGGCAGTATGCTGATAAATATAGCTTTCGATCGAATTTTCATATTGTGCAAAACCTGAATGCTAAACAACGGTCTATCTTTGCTATTGAATTCGGAAGGCGAATCTTCTGGGGCCAAGTAATCTGTCGGAATATTCAAGAAGCGGCTTGAGACATCCCTGTCACTGTTGATACTCGATCCTTTCCCTCCCCCTGAATCGTTGTTGTATTTGGGAGAGCCATTTGCAGGAAAGCCCGCCTAGTCGAACCTTCATAAGCCCTTATCGCCCATAAGGGCTTAGACTTTAGGCTCCTGATCGTTTATTCATTCAAAACTCTGACGTATAGTTCTTGTTCTTGAATTCACTGGCCTCTCTACTTTAGCGCAATGGAATTACCGGATACCCACAGCAGCCCGGTCCTGGCAATCGGCGCCCCGGACCTGATGGCGTTCTACCGCCGTCAGCAGACTGGCGAAGAAGCCCTTTTCGGCGTGCATCACTACGATGATTCGGAATTCAGGCAATGCATTCAAGGGCAATATTGGCTGCACGCCTATCACGACATTGGGCTGATCGGCATTCGCGACTTCAGCATCACTAAAGACTTTATCAGCCACAGCCAGCTCGACAACATGCTGAGTCTGGAGTATGTACTCAGCGGCGGCAGCGATATGGAACTCAACCAGAAAGCGTTGCTGGGCGATGGAGTGCCTCGTTCCTATCTCGCCAGTTATGACATCGGAGGCCGGCAGACACGACGCCATAAATCAGGTGAAACGATAAAAGGCCTGGGGCTTTGGTTGAATTCAGAAAAGCTGATTGAACGCTTTCAACCAAAATTTGAAAACTTTCCCACACCGGTGCAGGAACTCTTGCAGCTCAAAGATGAAAGAGTTTTTAGCCTTAACCTGAGTCGCTCGATTAAAGAGGTTTTGGAAGAAATCCTGGCCATGCCTTACGAGCACCATATGGCAGGCATTTATCTTGAAGCCAAAGTAACCGAATTGCTGTTCCATACCTTCAACGATTTTTACCGTTTACATCAAGGCCTGGACAACAGTATTCAGATAAGTCATCACAAGGCTAAAGCACTGGCTTTCATTCTACAAAACATCAACAACAATTTGGCGACTCAACCCGATATCGACCGACTTGCCAGAGAGACGGGCCTGAGCCGCAGTAACCTATTGAGCACCTTCAAATCCAGTGTCGGAATGAATTTTTCTGACTATCTACTGCAACAGAGAATGGAATCAGCCCGCTGCCTGATCACAGCGGGGAAGAGCAATATTCTCGAGACCGCCCTTGCCGTAGGATACAAGGATCAATCAGCATTCGGGCGAGCCTACAAACGCTACTTTGGGCACTCACCTAGGGACGATCGCCCCTGAGTTCTCGCCACCACAACGACACTCCACAGACGACCGCAAAACCATTAAGACTCAACGCACACAACAAAATATGCCCAGTGCCTTCGCTAGCACCGCCGTGCCTTAACCAGTAAACGATATGATTAACAAAGCCACCATAGGCCAATACAGAAAGGCCGATGGGAAATACAAACTTGAAAATACCGGGGAAGCCCTCCTTTAAGCCAAGCACGGTCATAAATAGAGAAATGAACAGCGTTCCTCTCACAGGATCACTGCTTGCCAGGAACGCCTCCCCGTTCTGGATCTTAAAATAAGCAGAGAGGTTGTAAACGAGGGCAAGCAGATACCAAAGGCTAAGCCCGGCCACCCGCCTATCCTTTAACAATGAGCTGCTCCAGACTCTCAGGCGCGCTTGTCATTTTACGAAAACCATCTTTGGTGATCAGCACCGTATCTGAAAAACGAAAGCCTCCGACACCTGGAATATAAATGCCCGGCTCGATACTGAATACCATATTGGCCTTGATCTCTTTTTCATAACCTTCTGCCAGGAAAGGACCTTCATGATCAGTGACGCCAAAGCTGTGGCCTGTTCGGTGCAACAGATTGTCACCATAGCCCAGCGCCCTTAAACGCTGATTCACTTGATGATCAATATCCGCCATGCATTGACCCGGCTTGAGCAGATCATAAGCCAGTCTTCTGGCCTCCAACATCGCCTCAAAGGGTTTTTGGGCGGCCTCGGGAATCCGGTCAATGAAAAAAGTGCGCTCCAGTTCAGCACCGTAGCCATTCGCCAACCCTTGAACTATGGTGACGTTTGGGCCACCTTCGTTCAGACTGGCAAACACCTCTCGAAAATTATGAGGATCACCTGACATAGCCCCAACTTGCGTCACCGCATTGAACTTACTGTTAATGAGATTCGCGGCGGGGTTTTCCAACAGCAGTTTTTGCATTAATTGCGATGAGACCTCCTTGTGAATCAACAGCGGAAGCTGGCCTGGATAGGCCATATCCAACAAAGTTTGATGCCCAAGCGTTAACAGATCACAGCAATATTGAATGCGCTGGATTTCAAACTCCGATTTGATCGCTCTCAACTCCTCAACCATATCGCTTTGTATCGCTGTGCCCGCTAACGCCCGATATACCGACAACGGACACTGACTCTCAACCCCAATCCGGTGATGTTCCTGAACATGATCCGCCAAACGGTCGTACCAGTTATTACCTATAGTGGCTGGAAATTCGAGATACTCGGCATACTCCAGGTCGATCACCACCCGGGATTTCACATGTTCCAACTCTAACTTGGGCGCGATAAAAATGGGCTGCCCCGCTGAAGGAATCAATAGTAAAAAAGGCCTTTCATGCACAAAGTTGGCGAAATTGGATAAGTAAAAAATATTGGCGGGCTCATGGCATAAGTAGAAGTCCAATTCCTGCCTCAGCAGTTGTTGTTGAAGCTTGGTAATGCGAGCCTGAACCTCTTTGTTGTCCGGGTGTTGGCTGTGCGCAGCTGGGCTCATGGTCATATTCTCCGTGGAAGTTTCCTCCATGGTAGCCGAGCGAATCGCTTGGCACTCTGCCGCAGAATCGACTTTTTGTGCCGCAAAACCGAAATCGCCAATCTCGAGCTTCTATCGCTTTTGTCGCGCCAATCCCCGGATTTGACCCTCCAGTTATCTGGCACCTGAATCCCACTACTTTGTAAATCCAGCACTTTACAAATCCAATACATTAGATAATACTAATTTAGATAAACATTGAATTGGTAATACTATGAAACACCGCCTGATGCAGTGGTCTTTCGATCACCCCAAACGCGTATTCTGGGTAACCGGATTGTTATGCCTGTTGGCGCTGGCCATGTTTCCGAGAATTTCGGTCGATACCGACCCTGAAAACATGCTGCCCCATGAGCACCCCACCCGATTGCTCCATGAGGAAATCAAACAACGCTTTGGTCTGTCCGATATGGTCGTGCTGGGGATCGTGAATGAACAGCATCCACAAGGGGTGTTCAACGCTCGCAGCCTTTGGAAACTGGCCCATGTCAGTGAGGCCGCACTGGCTATGGAGGGCGTTATTGACGATGATTTAATGAGCCTCTCCCAAAGCGACAACATCACCCAGGGTGAAAATGGCGAGATCGCATTTAACTGGATGATGCGCAAGCCCCCAAAAAACGATGAGGCTGCCAAACAAATTGCAGAATGGGTAAAACGCCTCCCCCTGCTAAATAACACACTGGTATCTGAAGATGGCAAGGCGGCGGCCCTTTACATTCCCATTGTCTCCAAGGATCAAAGTTACCGGATTTATCAGGAACTTCTGACCGTCATAAAACAACTGCCCGAGGGTGATGAACAATTTCACATCACCGGCCTGCCTGTTGCCGAAGATACGTTTGGTGTGGAAATGTTCAAGCAAATGGCCATCTCTGCGCCAGCCGCCGGCTTGCTAATTTTCGCCCTGATGCTGTTTTTCTTCCGTTCACTCGCATTGGTAACGGCGCCGATGATTGTGGCGATGGCCACGGTCATTATCACCATGGGCAGCATGATCGGCCTGGGCTTTCCAGTGCACATCATGTCATCAATGATTCCGATTTTTTTGATGCCCATCGCTGTTGTGGATTCTGTCCACATCCTCTCGGAGTTTAATGATCATTACCGGCCGGGCATGGATAAAAAAGCGTTGGCTCGCAAGGTGGTGGAAAACCTGTTTCAGCCCATGCTGTTTACCTCGATCACCTCTATGGTTGGATTCGCTTCACTCAACACCGCTGACATTCCACCGGTGAAGGTCTTCGGCAGCTTTGTTGCACTCGGCATTGGTATTGCGTTTTTACTCAGCATCACGCTGGTGCCCGCTTATATGTCGAGCTTGTCTGATAAAACGCTGGCCGCGATGGCCCGACGAGTTCATAGCGATGAAAAACCCAATAGCGTTCTGGCTCGTCTATTACGGCTGTTACCAGGCTTCAGCCAGAATTTCCGTTACCTGATTATTCTAATGGCCATCGCAAGCCTGATGTTTTCAGCCGCCGGCATCAGTCGCATCAATATTAACGACAATCCCATGAACTGGTTTGAAAGCCAACACCCTATTCGTAAAGCCGACCGGGTTCTGAATCAGCATTTTGCAGGCACCTATGAAGCTTATTTGAGTTTCAGCGCAGCACCACGCCATGAAGAGACATCCGCCCTGAACGCGGTTTTGCTCAGGGCTCCGGAACACATCCAGAGCCGGTTCAAAACTTTGCAGGCACGTAACGATGATCTCGCCAGCGCCTTAATCGACCAACAAATGACTGCCGACGACCAGGATCTGCCCTGGTGGGACGAGCTATCGCTGGTAATTGATCAAGCAGGCGATACCCAACGCCTGTTTCTACAGGCCGAGTACCTGACTTACCTTGAAAAAGTACAGGCCGCGTTAATGGAAACTGGCAATGTGGGTAAAACCAATGGATTGGTTGATCTTCTGAAAACGGTTAATCGGGAACTGCATTCCGGTAGCGCAGAGCATTATCAACTTCCGCAAAACCGTCAGGCAACGGCTCAAGCGATTCTGACGTTCCAGGGCTCTCACCGTCCGGGAGACATTTGGCATTTTGTAACGCCCGACTATCGATCTTCGGTGATTTGGTTGCAACTGAAATCCGGCGACAATCAAGATATGAACGCCGTATTGGAGGCCATGGGCACATGGTTTGAAAATAACCCTCCACCGCAAGGGCTGGAAGTGAACTGGAGTGGGCTGACCTATATCAATGTCGCCTGGCAGGATGCAATGGTCAGTGGCATGTTGGAAAGCCTGTTGTCATCTTTTGTGATTGTAGCCCTGATGATGATGTTGCTATTTCGTTCCATCAACTGGGGCCTGATCGCCATGCTGCCACTCAGCATCACCATCAGTTTGATTTACGGCCTGATCGGTTTCAGCGGCAAAAACTACGATATGCCCGTCGCTGTGCTATCGGCCCTGACTCTGGGCATGAGCATCGATTTTGCCATTCACTTTATTGAGCGCTGCCGAGCACTGATGAAAGAACACGGAAATTGGCCAGATACCTTAACGGCCATGTTTGAGGAGCCCGGTCGCGCCATCAGCCGCAATGCCATTGTGATCGCTTTTGGCTTTACACCGTTGCTATTGGCACCACTCGTTCCTTACCAAACCGTAGGTCTCTTTCTGGCATCCATTATGGCGATTTCCTGTATCAGCAGCTTACTGCTGCTACCCAGTGTTATTTCGGTAATGAACAAATCTCTGTTTGCTTCGAGCAACCCGAAAGGCAAGCAGCACAGCGGAGAGTTTTCCCATGATTAACTGGATCAATCGTTTCTTTGGCACTCTGTTGCTATTCAGTGTGCCATTCACGTTTTCAGAAAGCTCGGGCACCAGCGATGCTATGGACATCATTCAACGTTCAAACCTCGCCACGGTTTATGCCGGTGACGATGGTCGCGCCCAGGCACGCATGTTGATTGTCGACAAACAGGGGCGAAAGCAAATGCGTCAGTTTTCAATTTTGCGCCGCAATGTGGAAAAAGGAGGAGACCAGCAATTTCTTTTGGTGTTCTCTCGACCCAGTGATGTCGCACGCACCAGCTTTCTCGTCAATAAACACCCTGGCAGGGACGACGATCGCTGGCTATATCTCCCCGGCCTGGATTTACTAAAACGAATTGCAGCAGGGGACAAACGCACGAGCTTTGTGGGCTCAACGTTTTTCTATGAGGATATTTCTGGGCGGGACATTCATGCGGACAGCTATGAAATCATTCAACAGAACGAGGCCCAATGGACACTCAAGGCCACGCCCAAGGACACCAGCGGTGTTGAGTTTGCTTACTATCATATCAGCATCGACAAGAAGACTTTGCTGCCGATTCAAGCCGAGTATTATGACCCAAGCGGAGAACAATATCGTAGGCTATCTGTGCGTAAAACCACAGTTGTTCAAGGCCTGCCCACCATTGTTGAAATGAAAGCCGAGAATTTGCGTGATGGCAGCTTCAGCATAAATCAAATGCGAAATATCGAATACAGTCTGGGAATACCCGAAGCGATTTTCAGCGAACGCTCCCTTCGCATGCCGCCCAGAAAATGGTTACAAAATCAGTGAGTTTTCTATCGCCTTTCAGCTATGTATTCGCGATCGGAGTCTGTCTGGCCTTCTGTCTAGTGGGCAACCCTGTGCAAGCACAACTGCCCGAAACGTCCAGCGAAGAAAACCAACTGTGGGAAGACAGCTGGCAAGACACCGATTGGAGCGGCGAGAAAACCACTGTTGAATGGCGAGGTTTCAGCGAATTCGCTTTGGGTGCATTCAGCAAGCCAAGCCCCAGTCCGAATGGCAACAGCCTGACCGAGTGGCGCAATCAAGTGTCAGCATCTACCTACTGGGGTGAACAATATCTCAGTGCAAAGTTGGAGTTGCTTTACGACGATGTTGATGACAATCCCCTGCAACTGAATTGGCGAGAACTATACATCGATACGGCTATTAACGAGTCTTTTAATTTACGATTGGGCAAACAGATACTGACTTGGGGAACCGGTGACTTTGTGTTTCTCAATGATTTCTTTCCTAAAAACTGGCAGGCTATGTTTTCCGGGCGCGAGGATGAATACCTCAAGTCACCTTCCACCAGCGCCAAGTTCAGCTACTATAGCAATGCCTTTAACGCTGACATTGTTTGGACACCGACATTTCATTCTGACATTTATATCAGCGGCGAGCGCTTTGCTTATGCCCATCCGGAATTTTCTGAACCCGTTAGTTCACCCCGCGTAATTGCCGATGAACCTGGCCGCCAGCTAAGCAATGGGCAATTGGCGCTGCGCCTGACCAAAAATCATAAGAGCATTGAGTACGCTGCTTATTTTTATCGTGGCTTATACACACAACCGAGTAGTTTTAATCCCGATAATGGACTTCAATACTTTTCAGCACTCAACACTTATGGCGCCAGTATTCGTGCCCCAGTGGCAGGCGGCATTGCCAATACTGAAATTGCCTACTGGCAATCGCGAGACGATCAATCTGGCACAAACCCTTGGGTCCCCAATAGCCAATTGAAAATATTGGTGGGATTTGAACGGGAATTAATGCCCGACTTTACCGCCGCCATGCAGTGGTTCAGCGAGCTCACTTTGGACTATGCCGCTGCCAAGGCAAGCCAAGCCGATAATATGCCAATAGCGAACCGCTGGCATCATAATCTGACTCTGCGATTGAACTATCTCAGCATGCAGCAGAAATTAAGCTGGTCTCTGTTTGCCTTCTACTCACCCGACGAAAATGATTTTTATCTCAAGCCCAAAATCAGCTATCGCCATAACGACCAATGGAGTTTCACGCTGGGCGCCAATGAGTTTGGCGGCGGCAATCTGCAACAACAGTGGGGACAATTCAAACCTTCCAGCAGTGTGTATTTTCGAGTTCGCTTCAGCTACTAACAGGAGAACATCATGACCGTAAATCGCAGCCTGCACATTATCGCAGGCACGTTTATTATGCTAAGTGTTGCACTTGGCTACACCATTAATCCCTGGTTTTTCGCTTTTACGTTTTTTGTCGGTGCTAATTTATTTCAGTCGGGTTTCACAAACTGGTGCTTGATGGCTGATATCTTGAGGAAGTTTGGACTCAAAGACACTCCATAACTTGTCTATCTGAGACAGATTCATCACTTTTAACCCAAACTGAGCAATGCAAACCCCACCAGGCCGGCAAGTTTACAGACTTGCCGCTCAAAGAGCCTGACACACAATCACCAATCAATTGATCAAGCAATAAAACAGGTCGCATACAGAAGCAATACCGTCACTTGAGCCCTAATGCCAAAAACTCCATGAGAAAATTCTGGCAAAACAGTCTAAAATTAGTTGATATAGCAGTAAATAAGTCTTTCGGACAGCATAACGTGTTAAATTGGACTAAGGAAAGATGCCAGATTCAAAGTCGCGATCAATACCCTTAAAATCCGGATCTGAGAAAAATAATACCAATTTCGAATTTCAAATTGATCTATGGGCGTTACTGTCATCGCCAGACAAGCTGCCGGAGTCTCAGCAAAAAGTTATTTTGCTTGTTTCAGTTGCTGCCTTTCTTGTGATCATTCCCAGCACGATGTATCACTACAATCAAGGGCAAATTCTACTGACTGTCCTGGATGCGATTTTTTTATTGGTGGTAGGTTACTCTCTGTATCAGTACTTTCGTAAAACTCCTCTGCCTTTACCTCCAGCAATATTCACCGTAACGCTCTCCGCCATTTTATTAAGCAATATTTATGTTCAAGGTGTGCCATCCAGTTATTGGCTATTTCCTATGATCATGGGTCATGCAATCGTCGTGAAGAAATCCATCTCACTTCCGTACAACCTTATCATGATCACTATCGGTGGCTTTTTACTCTATAACAACACCGGGATTTTTGGTATTGCATTTGAATTTGTCGGAGCAGCGCTTGTACTTATGGGAATCTCCTATGGAATCCTGGCGATTCTCCTCAACCTTCAACACCGCCTTTCCATACAATCTAAATCCGATTCACTGACTGGGCTTAAAAACCGGCGCTACATGTCTGAACAAATTACACAGGCAATGACGGATTTTTTAGATAATCCGGAATCTGCCTATGGCGTTGTCATGTTGGATGTCGATTTATTTAAAGCTATTAACGATGAGTATGGGCACGCACAAGGTGACAATGTATTAATTGGCATCGCCTCAGTACTCAATAGAGCCGAAGAACTCGGAAACATAAAAGCCATGCGTATCGGCGGAGAAGAATTCTTACTCCTTGCCAAGGGTTTTCAGCCCAGTCCACTGAAGCGGCTGGCTGAAACCGTAAGAGTAGATGTAGAGAAATTAAATCTTTTACCTGATAATTCGGTCACGATTAGTGCAGGGGTAGCCATGCTGGAGCTAGGCTTTGATGAAAGCAAATGGCTAAAGCTTGCAGACACATGTTTATATGAAGCCAAGCGGGGTGGGCGTAACCAAGTCGTCTCATCCAACGAGATCGATGAAGCACTGCTCGCATCTGCGCTCAACGAGAACAGCTATCACCGCTGTAAGAGTCGCGCATAGAGGGATAATCCAGAGACACTTCATCAGCCCTCTTCTCTTAGATCAGGCGCATTGCAGCTAAAAAGCATCGAAGATGATTCTATTTAAATTTTTGCGCGAGAAATAAGCCATCGGGTAGCAAGCTTTATCTTCACACATGGCGCGTCCCTGCCCCAATTACATTCAGCTTTATAAGCTTACCCGATACCCCTTACAAACTTCTGCTCGAAAGGTATAAACTTTTATTGAAATCGGCAGGAGACTAAACGTCCGCCAGATTACCCTTCTCCTCCAACCAGACCTTACGGTCACCCGCCCGCTTTTTGGCCAACAACATGTCCATTACCTGATTGGTATCGTCGCCTGGATCGAGAACCAATTGCACCAGGCGGCGAGTATCGACCGCCATAGTGGTTTCGCGCAGTTGCATCGGATTCATTTCACCCAGACCTTTAAAACGCTGAACCCCCACTTTGCCTTTTTTCTTTTCGGCTTTAATGCGCTCAAGAATACCGGCTTTCTCTGCTTCATCGAGGGCATAGTAAACGTCTTTGCCCACATCGATTCGGTACAAGGGAGGCATAGCAACATAAACATGCCCCGCCGCAACCATTGGACGGAAGTGACGCAGGAACAGCGCACACAACAGCGTAGCAATGTGCAAACCGTCGGAATCGGCATCCGCAAGAATGCAGACTTTGTGGTAACGCAGCTTGGAAAGATCATCACTGCCTGGATCAATGCCCAGGGCAACAGAAATATCATGCACTTCCTGGGACGCCAGAATTTCAGAACTGTCGACTTCCCAGGTATTCAAAATTTTACCGCGCAGCGGCATGATGGCCTGAAACTCTCGATCACGGGCCTGCTTGGCAGAACCACCCGCCGAGTCACCTTCCACGAGAAACAATTCGCCACGCTCAGGCTCACCACTGGAACAGTCCGCCAGTTTGCCGGGCAACGCCGGGCCTTGAGTCACTTTTTTACGGGCGACTTTTTTCGAGGAGCGAACACGTTTTTGCGCATTGCTGATGCAAAATTCCGCGAGCTTGTCGCCCTCTTCAGTGTGCTGGTTCAGCCATAAACCAAACGCGTCTTTTGCCACTCCGGAAACAAAGGCGGCCGCTTCGCGGGAAGACAAACGTTCTTTGGTTTGACCGGAAAACTGCGGGTCAGCCATTTTTGCGCTCAATACAAAACAGCAGTTATTCCAGATGTCGTCCGGCGCCAGTTTCACACCACGCGGCAGAAGATTGCGAAACTCACAGTATTCGCGTACGGCATCCAACAGGCCTGAGCGTAAACCATTCACATGGGTACCGCCCTGGGCCGTTGGAATCAGGTTCACATAACTTTCCTGGGTAATTTCGCCGCCTTCGGGCAACCACTGCACGGCCCAGTCGACGGCATCGGTATCACCACTGAAACTGCCCACGAAGGGATCAGAGGGCAGCACTTCCCAACCTTGGGTTGCAGCTTTTAAATAATCACGCAGGCCATCTTCATAATGCCATTCGTCTTTTTCACCGGTTTGCTCATTTTTAAAAACAACTTTTAATCCGGGGCACAGAACCGCTTTCGCACGCAGAACATGCCGCATACGGGAGATGGAAAATTTATTGGAGTCGAAATACTGCGGGTCGGGCAAGAATTTAACGGCGGTACCGGTATTACGCTTACCACAGCTGTCGATTACGGCGAGATCGCTGTGCTTGTCACCGTCGCGAAATTCCATTTGGTGCACTTCGCCGCCACGGCGAATGGTGACCAGCAATTGTTTGGAGAGTGCGTTAACAACACTCACCCCCACACCATGCAAACCACCTGAAAACTGGTAGTTATCGTTACTGAATTTACCACCGGCGTGCAGCGTAGACAGAATCACTTCCACACCGGGAGCGCCCTGCTCCGGGTGGATATCGACAGGCATGCCTCGACCGTCATCGGTCACGGTCATGGAATGATCTTTGTGCAACACCACTTCAATTTGGCTGGCGTGACCCGCCAGTGCTTCATCCACCGAGTTATCAATAATCTCTTGTGCCAGATGGTTTGGGCGAGTGGTTTCGGTGTACATCCCCGGACGTTTTTTTACGGGGTCGAGGCCGGTTAATACTTCAATATCTTCGGCATTATAATTTGCCATAAATACAGGATCCTTATTGCTTCTGTATTATCGTCGAGGCGCTAGGCCTTCGGGTAGTGCTGGGCAAGGAATTCTATGCCCGGCTCGATAAATCGTTCAAAACCCTGAAAGGCATGATCGCCACCGTCTTCAATGGTCAGCCGGGCGTCCTGATACAGGGCTTCGGCTTGTCGGTAGTCCAGGGTTTCATCTTCAGTTTGCAGCAACACCCAGTAGTTTTCAGGGCGCGTAATGTGCTCGGACAGCAGCGCTTTCAATTGCTCGATATGCTCCGCTGCGAGCGTGTAGCGGTCCTCGGTATGGTAGTTCTTCAATGGCTTGCCAATGTATTCAGGCATCAGCATGGAAGGTCGTACCGCCGGGTTGATCAACAGCGCTGGCAGGTCGTAGCGTTCCGCCAGATAGGTGCTCCAAAAGCCCCCCATGGAACTGCCCATCAAATACAAATCCTGCCCTCTGGACTGAACATCCGCCACCAAAGCATCCAGTTCAGCCTGGACTTGATCAGGATAAACCGTGAGAAACGGACAGTGATACTCGATATCGGGGCGGTGCTGCTGCAACCAGTCTTTTACCTGAAGGGCCTTAAAGGAATTGGGAGAGCTGAGAAATCCGTGGATGTAGAGCAGAGCGGGCATTCTTGTATCCTAAAGCACAGCCGCCTTGTGCCGCTGTTCCAAGGCTAGGATATTAATAGCCATTGGAGCTGTAGTCTATGGGGTAATTTCGCTCGCTGATGCGCTCAACCCGGGTACCAAACTGCCCTTCTCCCGCCAGCTCGAACCAGCGATAGCCCGGCATCTTGCGATCAAGGGCAAAATCCACCGAATTGGGCTTGAATTGGATACAGGTCGATGGACTGGCCATATATTGCACACCATCGATAACACTCTCAAAAACCTGGTGAATGTGTCCCCACAACACCACTTCAACATTGCCGGCTTCAGCCACCAATGCCTTAAAACGATCGGCTGAGGCCACCTGATACTGATCGATCCAGTCACAGCCAACCGCCATCGGCTGATGATGCATGCAAACGATAATGTGCTTGTCTCGATTATCCGCTAATGCCTGCTGCAAAAAATCCAGCTCGGCATCGCACAGATTACCGTGTTCGCAATTCGGAATGGTTGAGTCCAATAACACAATTAACCAGTCACCCAATTCGACCGATCTGGGCAAAGCCGATTCAGGAAATGCCGAGGCCATTAATGAAGGAGTATCGTGATTGCCTGGCACACACACGTAGGGCACATTCGGAAAGGCTTTTTCAACATGATAACTGAAGCGCTCGTAAGCTTCGGCAGAAGCGTGACCGGCAATGTCGCCAGTCACCAAAATCAGATCGGGGGTTTCTTCACGGACAAGGGCGTGCTCCAGCACATCAACAAAGCTGGCCTCAACATTTAAGCCCAGCAATGTTTCTCCGGACTTAGCACCTAAGTGGCAATCTGTTATATGCAGAATTCGTGTGGGACGTTCCGCATTAATGGGTAGAATCACCGCATTACCTTTATTTTACACCCAAGCATCAGGCGTGTTCTTTGGAGCAAATTTAGCACCAACGACTGAACCCTAACTTAATAATTCCCGGCAACCTTAAATATGGCACAAGAATTCAAATTTTACTTTATATCCCTTCACCCAGTTTAGTGAAGTTTGGATATTCCAAACTGTGACCCTGTGCAATACACAGGCTCAACCAATCCGAAAGGAATTGATTCAACTGGGTTTTTTCGTCCATTTGATGCATATCTTTATTCGGGTAGGGATAACGCCCTAAAAATTGTCGGTATTGCGCCCAATTCACCACCTCGGCCATTTCAGCATCGTGATAAATTCGCACGCCCAATGACAAATCCTGCAACCACTTATTGATTTTACCCTGCTGCTCTACCGCAATGGTTGTCGTGTAAGGTGCCCGCTCCAGAATTCGGATGGTAATGGTGTGCGCCCCGTTTGGACTTGCACTGTATTCCCAACTGTCACGTTGCTCTCGCCCAGGCATCAAACGAAGCAGCTTGGCATAGTTCATACCACACACAGCCTGCAGGCCTTTAAGATCAACTTTATAACGGGACTTCATAAAAATATATTCAACTTATGGCGGCTTTACGTCAGTTTAGCGACTTCTTTTCGGAGTCGCTCACGATGCATCTGCAACCATTGTAAACCAATCAAAGTCGCCGCGTTATTCATCCTTCCGTTAAGCATAGCAGCAAACACCTCTTGCGCAGAAAAAACCAGCAGGCGGATATCTTCATGCTCTTCATCGAGACCATGAATTCCACCGCCGGCGCCACTCAAATCGCACATCAAAGCATAGAGGAAAACCTCTTCATCGGTCCCTCCCGGACTGGATAAATAGCGACAGATAAACTCCATATGCCGAGCTTTCAGGCCAGCTTCTTCCTCCAGTTCACGCGCCATCACCTGTTCTGGCGCCTCTCCGTCCTTATCCATCATTCCTGCCACGACCTCCAGGCACCAGGGCCCGGCAGGGCTATCGTGGGCGCCAATTCGGAACTGCTCTATCAGAGCAATTTCATCACGCCAGGGGTCGTAAATAATTCCCGCAACAGCATTGCCGCGGCGAAAAATCTCTCTTTGGAAAGCCTCTGTCCAGTCGCCTGAAAATAATCGATGACGCAATGTCCAACGTTGCATTTCAAAGAAGCCACCATAGGCGCATTCCTGGCTCACAACATCGACGTCTTCTGCCTCAAATTGGCTGCCTGCCAATAGCCCTTTATCCGATGTAGATGTCATTAAGTCTCCAATTCCACTATCGATTGATTTGCTCAAGCTGCCGTAAAAACTGCTGCCCTTGAGCATCCAACAGCGACTTTTTCGCCATCAAACGCATTTGCTGCAAGGCTTCTTTGCTTCGCCCGGTTGAGTGTAGAGCAACGGCGTAAACATATTGATAGCGTCCATTATTTGGCTCAAGTTTGGCCGCTTCCGCCAGAGCCTGTAAGGCAGGCAAATATTGTTTATGGCGCACCAATGCCAAACCCAATGCATGTTGCGCCGCTGCGGCTTGCGGCAACGCACGACTTATTTTTTGCAATAACCCTAAAGACTCTTGGGTTTTTCCGCGCTGTCGCAACAAGTCTGCCAAATTTAAATGGGCACCCAGGTGCAATGGTTCCATAACGATAGCCTTTCGGTAACTTTTTTCAGCCAGGTCGAGCTGAGCAAAGGCTAAATGATACAAACCCAAATTCAATTGGCCGGCGGCAGTATCCTGATGAAACAACAAGCTTTGCCAATAGTCCTGCCATAGACCTTTTAATGCCTGACTTTGTTCACTATCAAGCGCAGATAAATCCGCCCCCAAAGTTTGCCGAGCAATCGCCAGCCGCACAGCCATCTCCGGCTCGTTCAAACTGGCCAGCAATTCCTGAACCCGCTGGGGCAATGGCAAGACCGCCAGAAAATTCACAGCAGCTTCGCGCAACAGAGGTTCAGCGTGATGCAAACGTGACTGCGCGACCAACAAGGATTGATTGCTTGGCGCTTGCGCCAAACGCTCAAGAATACTGGCTGCAACAATCGGTGGCTCCTGGCTCAAACGAGACAATAATTTACGAGGCTCGGTCTCCGCCAGAGCCGGCTTTTCAGGCAGCGCTTTGCCTGCCTCTTTTAACCAGTTTTTAAAATGCACACTCGCCCATTGATTACTGCGATCCTGATGGCATTGCACACAAGCATTTGGGCTGCCCAATTCGTCACTTAAATCCGGACGGGGAATTCTCAGGCTGTGATCGCGACGGGGATCAACCACCATATACGTGGTTTCCGGCATATGGCAGTTCACACATTGCGCACCGGCACTGCCTTTCGGATGACGATGATGTTTGGGCTGATCATAAACCGCGGGCACATGGCATTGACTGCATACTGCATTACCGGGTGCTTTCAATTGCAGACTGTGAGGCTCATGGCAATTGCTGCATTCCACACCGTGCTGATACATCTTGCTCTGCATAAAGGAGCCCAGCACAAACACTTCATCGCGTATCTGGCCATCCCGGTGATACATAGGCTCAACCAGACTCTGAATTGCATGCTGTGCAGAGAAAGATTCACCTGCATGATGTACGCGTTTTTCGCTTAATAAACGGCGGCGGGAATGACAGCTGCCACAAACACTGATCTGCTCACTTTGCTCACCGGCTTTTCGTGGTCCCTGTTCACGCCGGGCAATGGATTCACCGACATTCAGAATCCAACGACCCTTCGCATGAAGCCGACTGATTTTTTTATCGTCACCACCGACACCCGCCGTCGCCCACTTAACATGCTCTTCTCCTGGACCATGGCAAGCTTCACAGGCCACATTGATCTCGGACCACTGAGTCTGATAGCTGTGATCTTTTGGCTGATAATTGCGTTTCAGATTGGTGGAATGGCATTCAGCGCAACGGCTGTTCCAATTGAAATAGGCACCCGTCCAATGAAGAGGATCGTCCGCACTGATTTGTTCATTGGGGTAAAGGTGAAACCAGCGTTGCCCGCCTTCAGTTTTGGGACGAGAGTCCCAGGCAATAGTCAGGGCTTGCAAGTGCCCTTTAGGCAGTTGCAATAAATATTGCTGCAAGGGGTAAAAACCAAAAGTGTAAGCCACTTTGAAACTCTGCTGCTTACCTTGGGCATTTGGGGTTTCTACAAAATAATCTTTGCCCTCACGATAGAAACGGCTCTTATCCCCAAAATGCTCAAAAGTTATATCATTAAAGTTACCCAGCACGAACGGTGCTTCGGCGGGCTTCATTGCCCAATCGTGATGGGAACCCTGCCACTGCTGGTATTCTTTTTCGTGACAATGCTTACACTGCTCACTGCCCAGCCATTGAGCTTGTGAAGATACCCCACATAACAACAATACAGCGCAAAGCAGATGTTGCAGCAGACAAGTCAGACCTTCGGAGGTGGATTTAACGGGGGCAAACATAGGTTCTTATCGGTGGCTATGGGGTTTCTGGCTCCTTTTAAACAATCACGGAGCTCTTGCAATTCATTGATTAACTGTCTCTGTTCAATGGCGCTTAAAGCCGCCATTTTACCAGCACTGTTATCTGGACTATAGGGCGTGGACAGATATTTTGGTAGCAGATCGTAACGATGTGTAACCAGAGCGTCGAAACCCTCGGGGCCCATCTTCCAAAATCGCCACCACTGATGGAAGCGCTGATAAACCTTGCTGCCCCCCGCCTCTCGAATCGACGCACACAGTGCCTGCCAGGCTTCTCGCTCAGGATTGGCTCGCTTCCTCAAATTCTGCCGCCATACTGAAGCCAAGCAGCGCCCAATGCCCAAACGATTGAAACACCACCATCCAATCAGCACCAATAAGATCGACATTCCAAGCCAAACAACGCTCGCCCGGGAAAAAACACCTACTCGTTTGATCTTTTGTTCGGGCAGCGCCAGCATTTGCTGAGCCCCATCACTGCTGTCCCAATAACTTAATGCCAAGGCGGGGATTGTGAAGTCTCCCGGCTGATTGAATTCATAACGCCAGATTTCTTCTCTTATCGCGAGAAACTCACCCCGGTTTTCACGATCATCCAGTTGCGATACTCGCCGAAAAACCTTTCCACCTGTGACGTCCTGTTGACTGAATTGAGCCTCATCAAAAAACGGAGCATTGCGATAGCTTTCACTAAACAACTGTGTAAAAGCTGGCAACAGCACCGCCGTCGTCTGCTTTGCCGTGAGTCTTATTTTGCGTTCGACAACATCACCAGGCTCCAAAGACCAGGTGTCACCCGGTGAAAGCACTGTCGAGCGTTCGCCCGCAATCAAACGATATTCTTCCTGCAGCTGCCCCTCATCGGCAACCAGGTCATCCCGCTTTTCTGTGACCGTAAAGATCAAATCATTACTGTGCAATATTAAGGGCTGCACGGCACGACCGGACCGTGCAAGGCTCATCGACAATTGAATTGGTGCCACATAGAAGGCACCCAAGCGCTGGGGGTAAATCCGATAAATCTGCTCCTGAACAATATAGTCCCGCGCCTCTATGGTTTCCTGACCATGAGTTGCAAAGGACAAAGGGCGAACGACCAACGCACCATCAACCGTAATTTCTGGATAACGGGGTGCTTTGCGCAGCCAGGTTTCGGTATACAGCTTTACGCTCAGCTGACGTTCCTGCCCCTGAAGAAACTCATGACCTTCCCCCAACAGACTTATGCGCACAAAGGCAGCCGAGGTATCTACTGCAAGAGAATTGGCACTGAGAACACACAAGATTGTCAGTATAAAGAAGCGGCAATACATTTGAGGAAGACGCTTTTTCATGGCGACTCCTCATGGGCGTTTTTTTGTTGCTGCCACTGGTAGGCAAATTTCCTTTGTAGAAAATCCACAGGTTTTCGATTTAACTGGCGCAACCACAATTTTCTCAAAGAATGTTCACTTAGATCCCCTGTTGCCAAAGCGTCATCTACAGCTTGATCGCTGTTTTTCTTATCCAGATCAAAGGAAACATCATCGGCCGCAAAATCACTTTTGGTATCCTGCTCTCGATCTCTTTGTTGACGAGGCTTGTCTTTTAGTACATCCGCAAGCTGGCGATTGAACTGTGCCGCCGGCCAATCCGGCTGAAGTGCCAGCGCCATACGATACGCCACAATAGCCTCGTCATAGCTTTCCTGATGGGCCAGACTGTTCGCCAGAGCAAAATAGGCAGCCGCATGGTGTTGCTGTGCGAACCCCCGAGCTGCGCTCGTAAAATCCTCACTGGCATAGGCCGCATAGGGAGCCAGGGAAGAGCCTTCCAGGAGTCGCGCCGCCGCTTGATAATTTTTTTGCTGCCAATTCTGGGCGGCCTGCTGCTCCTTACTCCACCAGATATCAGCGATATTTTTTTCGGGAGAAAAATAAGCAAAACCATGCGCCAACAAAAAGACGAGCAGCAAAACACCAAGGCTGCTATCGAATAACAGCCTGATGCGCGCAATGCTCTTTCGACCTTTCCAATACATGATCTATGCCCAACTCAAAACCATACCGCGGCGAAACCACAGCAATGCCAGAAAAAGCATCGGCCAAAGCAACAGATAGCCGGCGTCGTGCCAACGATCTTCTTCTCCTTGGGCCTGACTCAATTGCTGTCGTTTTAACAGCTTGCTTATTTGGTGCACATCCTCCGGGCTGTTTGTCATTAGAATTTGCTGGAAGCCCTGTTGCTGATAAACCTCATCCAGTTTATGGGCCTTCGTTGACCAGTGAATGTTTAACAGGCTTTGCCCCCAGGGCTTCAAAGCCGCTGGAGACATCATGGTTTCATCATTGCCGACCACAATAATGCTGCTGCGGGGATAACGTTGCAGATCCATTTGCCTTTCAAGCTCGGCAAAAGCCAGGTCTGGGCGAAATCCGTCTTCCGGCATGATTTCGGCTCGCAAATCGGCCAGGTACAAATGAATCGCCTGTTGATCTTTGCTTAAAGGCAATACCGTATGCGCACTGCCCGAAAATACGATCACCCCCATCGGGATAGATTTGTGGGCATCCATCAACGCTTGCACCTTCAGTTTACTGCGCAGCAGCGACTCGTCACCACCCTCCTCTGTGCTGGCATTTAATTGCAGAAGCAGAAAAATGGCCTGCTGACTTTGCTGCAAAGGATTCGCTTTCATTTGCCAGCTCGGTCCCGCGGCTGCTAGAGTGGCGATCACACAGCTGATTAGCATCAATCGCGCCGGGTTCAACCAGGCTTGCCCCTGACTATCAACCGCCAGCAACTCCAGATATTCAGCCTTAATAATTCGCCCCCACAAACTGTTCTGACGAGCGCGCCAACGCGCAAGTCCGTACAGAAATAATGCCGGCATCAGAAACGCCAACACCCAAGGACGAAGAAAGTGAAAATTCTGTCCGTCGAGAAGAAGCTCACTCATACTCCAACTCTCCGGACCGGCCGGCCTCAATTTCCCGTCTTTGTTTTATGGTCTGAAATGCGAGATAAAAATGCACAAGGTAAACCAGTAAAATCGAACACAATACTGGCCAGAAAAACAGATTTTTACTGGGCTGATAATAGTGGATCGCATAGCGGCTGGGTTCCAAACGGTCCAACATCGCTGACACCTGCGCCAGCGCTGCACGGTTCTGCGCGTGAAAATATCGACCACCGGTAATATCAGCCAATGCCTTTAGCTGCGCCTGATCGACAGCCTGCTCAGCTATCGCATCCACATTGCCCAGCAAAACCGGGTAAATTTTTATCCCCAGACCGGCCGCCAGTCTCGCGGCTTCTTTTGGTGGCACTCGGCTCCCTGAATCGTTGCCATCACTGAGCAATAACAACACTTTATTTCTCTGAGTTGTGGTTTCAAGGTTGTTCTCGGCATCGTGTTGAAAATGTTTATAGGCAAAGCCGATGGCATCACCCAGCATGGTTTTAGGGCCAGCCATTCGAACACGACTTTCTTCCAGTAATTGAATAAACAGGGATTTGTCTTCGCTGAACGGCAATTGTAAATAGGGGGCGTCGCCATAAACCATCAAGCCGAAACGATCACCTTCGCGCGCCTTGGCAAATTCGGCCAAAACCTGCTTGGCGCCGCGCAACCGAGACATAGGCTCTTGCCCCTCGGGGGCAAAGTCCTGTTCTGACATTGAGCCTGACAAATCTACAGCAACCAATAAGTCCCTGGCAGGCTCACGCACTTCCACCGGCTTTGCCAACCAAACCGGTTTTGCCAATGCAACAAGCAATAAAAACCACACGGATAAGAGCAAAAAGACCTGTATTTTTTGGCGACGCTGAACAGCCCGGGTTTGCAGCAGTTGCCCCTGTTGTTCAAGGAGCGCATCAAAAAACGGCACCTTCAACGATCGTCTCTCGCTTCCGTAGGCAGGCGCCAGTTTGCGTACCAACCAAGGGGCCGGTAACAGCAGGAAAGCCCAGAGATTCTCAAACATCAACATAGCTGCCTCCGGGCTGATGCCAGCAGAGCCAATACTCCAAACGACGCAGCACATCAACGATATGATCGGAAGAAATGCTCTTGGGATCCGGGCCATAGCTCAGTTGTTCCAATAGCAAAAAATCCTCATCGTTCAGCAGCCATTCTTTTTTTTGTTTCACCTCAGGAATCAGACTGTTCATATATTTTCGCTGTTCTGACAAACTGAGCCGAGACAAATCGGAACGCTCGCTAAACACCAGCAAACAGCGTTTACACAGAGGTAATAATTTTTGTGTAGAGTCGAGCTTACCGTTTGAGACATCTGAAGATATTTCCGAGAGCTGTCTTTGAGCTTCTTGTCGATATGCATTCAAGCTCCGCTCCAGTCGCTCTACACTGTAAAAACGTAACAGTAACAACGCACACAAAGTCACAATAAACCAAACACCCCATTGGCTTGGCAGATACATTTCCCAAGTACCGGGTAATTGTTCAGTAATGGAATCCAGTTCGTAAAAATGTTCCAACCAATCATTGCCAAAACCCTGAAACCAGTAGTCCGGTTTAGGGGCCTCCATGGCAAGCTCCACAGCAGTTGATTCGGCTTGATCAAAAGCTTCGTCTGTTACGCTTTGCTCAGAGAGCCCACTCTTCATAGCAGACCCTCTCGATATTGCATAAAGCCATCAAACGCCAGAAGTTGAATATTGGGCTCTGTTAAGGCCAATTGCTGTAAAGGATGAAACCGAAGTGCAAAGGCGTCTTTTAGCGCAAGACTTAACTCAGGATCAGAGCTGTTGATCTCCGCATGATGGGTGCCATCAGAAATGGGCAAAAAACCCAAACGGGGAAATTCATATTCCAACTCATCAAATACAAACAGCACTCGAACGCTGTTATGGCGAGCCAGGGCGCTCAGTGCCTGCACTAAAACCTTCCCCAGCTCAGGCTTGTCGAGACCGGAAAAGTCACTGATCAAATAGATATGCCGCCCTCGGCAACGGGTTTGCAAAAGCTCTTCAAGACACTCAACAAGTAACGCTTCTTTCCTTGGCTGGGAGGCGTGAAGTGTTTGATTGCAATCAACCAATCGGTTCAAGCTGGAGAGCCAGTTATTTGAGCTGCGACTGGATTTTCCTTGTTGGATACCGGATGTCGACACGATGGTGCAGGCACAAGGGTCGCCCTGCTGAATCGCCTGCCAGCCAATCTGGGCCACCAACTTAGCGGCAACAACCGCTTTACTTGCACCGCGAGAACCAAACAGCATAGGACTTCGTTGATCGACAATAAGCTCGAAACGCTGTTCTTTTTCTTCCTGATATTGGCGAACAAACGGCGTTTGCTTTCGACTGCTTAACTTCCAATCGATATGACGCACATCGTCGCCGTGCTGATAATGATTCAGTTCAGAAAAATCCAGGCCGCTGCCTTTTTTAGGACCACTGCGATGCCCCAACAATGGCCCAAGCAGGCCTTGAAACAGCAAAGGCAATAAAGCGTCGGACAGCACGGCCTGCTTCAGCAACGAATCCATATCCAGCTGGACACCGGCTTTGACCAGGCGAGCGGCATCAAGTGTTGCGCGAGCCCGGAAAAACATCAGACGAGGACCTGCTCCAGCAATTCTCGACAGGCATCTGCACTCGTGTAGGATTCAGCCTGGGCGCGATAATTCAATTGAATGCGATGGGCAAAGACTTCTGGCAATACCGAGGCGACATCTTCTGGCAATACATGGTCACGACCAGCCATCCAGGCTTTGGCTCTCGAACATTTATCCAATGCGATGCTCGCCCTCGGGCTGGCGCCCAGCTGGAGATAAGCGGACAACTGGCTTTCGGGATACAAATCGACATGGCGAGTCGCCATCACTAAATTCACAATGTATTGCTCAATAGCAGGCGCGATATGCACTTGTTGGAAGGCCTTTCTCGCTGCCAGCAGATGTTCCTGGCTCATGGTTTTTCTCAGCGCCGGAACACTGTCTTCCTCGGAACGCACCATGCGAATAATATTGAGCTCGTCTTCCGCACTCGGGTAGTCAATACGTGCTTTTAACAAAAAGCGATCCAATTGCGCCTCCGGCAAGGGATAAGTACCTTCCTGCTCGATGGGATTCTGAGTAGCAACGACCAGAAACACTTCCGGCAAGGGATAACTTTTTCCAGCAACTGTTACTTGACGCTCTTCCATCGCTTCGAGCAACGCCGATTGCACCTTAGCGGGCGCGCGATTGATTTCATCAGCCAACACCAGATGATTAAAAATCGGCCCTTCCTGGAAACTCAAATGCTGGCCAGCATTATCCTGATGCAACACTTCGGCACCGCTGACATCAGAAGGCAAGAGATCCGGAGTAAATTGAATACGCCCCATGCTGCCTTCAATGCTCTGTCCAAGCAGTTTTACCAGGCGGGTTTTTGCGGTACCTGGGTAGCCTTCCAGTAGAATATGGCCATTGCACAACAACGCCAGCAACAGGGAATCCAGCAAGGCTTCTTGCCCCACTAAACGCTCGTGCAAACTGCTACGTAAATCAGCAAATTCCTGACGCAAAGCATCCATGATCAACCTATTACCTGTTTTTACTTTTTATATGTTATTTGTTCCGGCCTTTACAGCATAACAAAAAACCCAGCACTGGGCTGGGTATATGCAAAACAGTGCCGACAAAGGCTTGTCATAAATCCAGCGGCTTTTACAGAAAAGCCGTCAGTGATTTATTTGTACTGAACGTTGTCCCAGATTTTGGCATCTTCAACAACCTTATCGATTGTGAAGGTATCCGGCTTTTGACGCGGCGGATATTTCTGGAAAGAACGCAGGAATGGCACTAACACGCCCATTGCCATTGCCGATTGTGGCAGAGTCTTGTCAGCCCACCATTCGTTGTAGGAATTGGAATGCTCATCCGCACGTTCATAAGGATCACGTCGCAAGTTGAACAACTTGGGGATACGCAAGAATTCAAATTGCTCACGCCAGACATCAAATCGTTTGGCTCTTTGCTCGGCGTAAACCAGCTTCCAATCTTCACGGCGAATACCAACAATATCCGAAGTATCCGACAAGTAAATAAAGTGATTGCGCGGTGACTTCTTCGCATTGCCGGTGAGATAAGGCAAGAGGTTATACCCATCGAGGTGCACATTATAATTGCGACCACTGACCGTCTTGCCCTTGAGCAATTGCTTACCAATGTCTTTTTCCCCGACGGCCGCCATCATGGTTGGAAACCAATCCAGATGTGAGGCAATTTCATTGGAAATACCCGGCTTGATTTTACCTGGCCAACGAATCATCGCAGGTACACGGTAGGCGCCTTCCCAGTTGGTATTTTTCTCGGACCGGAAGGGAGTAATGCCAGCATCGGGCCAAGTGTTGTAGTGCACACCATTATCGGTGGAATAAAACACGATGGTGTTATCCGCAATGCCCAACTTGTCCAACTGATCCAGCATGGCACCCACTTTTTCGTCGTGGGCCACCATCACATCATTGTAGAACCCCTGACCGGATTTACCTTTGGTATCCGGTGCAGGATGCGTACGAAAGTGCATGCCGGTAGTGTTCACCCAAACGAAAAACGGTTTCTTCGCTTTATGCGCCTTGTCGACAAAACCCATGGCAGCGTCAACAAATTCCTGGTCGACGGTTTCCATGCGCTTGCGATTCAGTGGACCGGTATCTTCAATACGGCCATCCGCATAGGAGTGCACCACACCACGCGGGCCAAAACGTTTTCGGAAACCCGGCACCTGAGGGTAATCAGGATCTTCCGGCTCTTCTTCTGCATTCAGATGGTAGAGATTGCCGAAGAACTCATCAAAACCGTGGTTGGTAGGCAGAAATTCATCGCGGTCACCCAAGTGGTTTTTGCCGAACTGGGCGGTCATATAGCCTTTGTCTTTCAGCATCCAGGCCAAGGTAGGATCTTCCTTTCGAAGGCCTTTATCAGCACCGGGCAATCCTACTTTGGACAAGCCTGTGCGCATGGGGCTCTGACCGGTAATGAAAGCCGAGCGACCAGCAGTACAGCTCTGCTCGCCATAATAATCGGTGAACATCACACCCTCTCGGGCGATGCGATCAATATTCGGGGTTTGATAACCCATTAAGCCATGGCTGTAGGCACTAATGTTGGTGATCCCAATATCATCGCCCCAAAATACTAGAATATTTGGGCGATCTTGGGCGACAGCGGTCCAGCTGGCTCCCAGGGCTAGCACTCCCGCCATCCCTCTCAGTATGGACTTAAGCATTGTCTTTATGCCTCTTTTATCGTTATCGTTCAGATAATGAGCACCTGTTTAAGGAAGGCACACGCAAGTGCTCATCCGATCAGATGCATCTTATGCACTCTAAACAAATAACAGACATAATTGAAATCGAATTTTTCCTGACTTATCATAACCAAAAGGAATGTCTTTCCAGGATAAATGACCATGCGACCAGATCTGAATTTACTCACCGCTTTACGTGTTCTGTTGGAAGAGCGGAATGTTACCCATGCCGCCAAACGCCTGCATGTCTCACAACCCGCCATGAGCAAAACTCTCCAAAAGCTGCGCGAGGAACTCAACGATCCCTTGTTTACCCGATCCTCCCACGGTTTGATACCCACTCCGCGAGCGAAACAACTGGAGCAACGGCTACCGGAACTTCTGGACCAAATCAGCAATCTGGTACACCCGAAGGAATTTGCCCCGGCGTCTTACCATGGGCGATTCAACATCGCTGGCCCCGGTGTGATTCTGGAGCAGCTTATTCCCGACTTGAGTATTACCCTTCAGGAGCAGGCCCCCGGAACCAGCTTGACCATTTCAGAGGTCACAACGGATTTCACTGAACAATTGGGTTCAGGCCAGCTGGATTTTGTTATTCATATCAACCGCTCCATGTCCGAAGACCTGATTAAAACCAGCGTGGGATTTGGCGAGGTGGTGTGTGCGATGCGTGCCGATCACCCCCTTGCTGCAAAGGAGCAAATTACTCTCGAAGATTACCTTCACTACGCCCATGTACGTCTTTACGTCGCCCAGATAACCCACGCCAATATCGGGGTCGTGGATGAGATTCTGAATCAGAGCGGGCGGCAACGTAATATCGTGCTGGAGACATCATCTTTGTCAGCCGCGCTCAACGTAATTCGCAGGACGGATTGCCTGATGGTAGTGGCCGATAACCCGGTCGAGCTTCAGGACTCCGCCTTTGTCTGCAAAACCATGCCTCTTGAGCTTGGTTATCCGACCCTGGAAACCGTCATTATTCAGCATCGTCGCAGCATCAACAGCCAACCTCATCTGTGGCTGCGCGGGGTAATGGTGGAATTGATGTCACATTTTTTCAGAGAAGAGCGACTGTTTCGATCAACAGCCTTATTGTGAAGCCCTGCCGTAAGGCAACTTGAAAGTCGAGAGCCGGGATTCAGGGGGTGCTCAACCACCCCCACCTTGTTCAAGTCTACAGTGAGCTCGCTACCAGCGCGACGCAGAAACCATAGCCTGCAATCCACACAATACTGCGCAGGGTTGCCCAATCGGCGAGATAGCACAGCTGATACAACACCCGCGATATCACAAAACCACCGGCGTACAAGTGAAGATCTTCCATGGGCAATTCCAAATGGGCGGCTGTCAGCAAAGCCAAGCCAAAAATCGGAATCGCCTCAATAGCGTTTTGATGCGCCGCCAGCGCACGCTTCCCCCAGCCGCTGAGTTCGGTCTGCTGATCCCTGGGAGAGGCATTGTTGTAACGACCGAGTCGTGCCATCGCGATAGCGACAGGCGCCTTGGTCAACCCCAATAGCAAGAGATTAAACAACATATACAAAGCAATTGCGTTCATGATGAGTCCTTAATGATTTCTGCACTGTTATTATTTTAGGAGGACACCTTTTAGGAGGTCACCCTGCGCGCATATTAGCCCAAGTTCCGAGAATTCTCGTTTACGTATTGACTTTTAGCGCCAGAAAAACACAATTGGATTTTTCATCACAGATACTTGGCCATGTCAGTCCCCCTGATTAACAGTGAGTATTTAGACGGCTTCAGCGAGTACGTTAGCGAGCTGGGCGGTGATCCGGCTGCTTTGTACAGAGAAGCAGGACTGGATTTGCCTGAAAATAACAAAACCCTGCACCTGCAAAGCGGCACACTGAATCCCTTTGATCGCCATGTGCGCCTGCTGGACCTGGCCCGTGAACGCTTGAAAAGCCCCAGCTTCTGCCTTGAGTTGGCCAGTCGCCAGGCCGTTGGTGTTTATGGCCCGATCGGTATCATGGCGACCGAGAGCCAAACCATTGGAGAAGCTCTGCAGATGCTCGCCGATCATCTGCAATTTAACGTTCAGATGATCCGCCTCGAGATACGGAAGCAAGGTGAAATCGTACAGTTCATTGTTCACTGCGAGTACGAAGCCATTGCCAAAAGTCAGGCCCTGCAGGATCACGCCCTCGCACTGATCTACAACCTGTTACAAATTTTGTATGGCGAACCCTTGCGACTACGCGCGGCTTACTTACAACATGACGGTTGTGACCACGCCAGCATTTACAGCCGTTTTTTCAAATGTCCGGTGGGCTTTAATCACGAATATGTTGGCCTCTCATTCGAACCCAGTCAGCTCGAACAACCCATTGCGGAATCGGCGCGAGCCCTGCCTGAACTGCTGCGACAATATCTGGAACGTCGCCATAAGGACAGCCTGATCGAACAGGTGCAACATGTCATCTGCATTATGCTGCCCAGCTGTCAGTGCAAACTGGAAAGCGTGGCCCGCGCCATCGGCTACAGCAAACGCACCCTGCAAAGACGCCTGCAGGAAGAAGACACCAATTTCCAGGACATGATTGATGGCGTGCGTTACCAGCTCAGCCTGGATTACTTATCCGAGCCGCACTACCGCTTAACCGACGTTGCCGCGGTATTGGGTTACTCGGAACTCAGTGCATTTACTCGCAGTTTTAAACGGTGGCAGGGAATCAGCCCACAACAATGGCGAGCCCAGCGCAGGAACCTGAAACAGGACGAAGCGCCCAATTAACAATTATTTACGGCACGTTTGCTATCCTTTAAGGCCACTTAGTCGACCACTTGCGGTGAACTGGCTAAAATTAGCGGCTAAATTTTGGAAGCTGCCTGCTCTTTTTTGCCGCAGCATCGTCTAATATGCAAACTCGGTGCATCAGGCACTTTGCTTTATTATCAGGGAACAAAACCTATGTTAAGAAAAACCCTCATTGTCGCCATTAGCGGCTTAGTGGCTGCCAGTGCCAGTTACGCTGACAGCCTGCAAGAAGTTTATCTGCAAGCGTTGAAAAACGATCATCAAATTAAAGCAGATGAAGCGGCATTCCTGGCCGGCAAAGAAGCGGTTAATATCGGACGCGCCAGCCTGCTACCCAATGTGAACGCACGCGCACAATATTCCAAGACTGAACAAGATTCTGTTGGCGCCTTATTCACTGGCGGCCCGGCAGCCACGACTGAAATTGATCGTGAAAACGAAGCCTATACCGCCTCACTCACGCAACCCCTTTTCAATATGGCCGCCTGGTACGGTTTCCAACAGGGCAAGGCACAAACCAAACAAGCTGAGTATCAGTTCGCATCTGCCCAACAGACTCTGATTCTTCGCGTTGTTGAAGCCTACCTGAACGTTTTACAAGCTCTGGATACTCTGAGCACCGCCAAAGCCGAGCAAAAAGCGCTTTCCCATCAGTTGGAACAAACCAAGCAACGTTTTGAAGTGGGCCTGGCGGCGATCACCGATGTACACGAAGCTCAGGCAGCTTACGACTCGGCCAATGCCAGCACTCTGCAGGCGCAAGGTAATGTCGGCATTCAGTTTGAAGCTCTCGAAGTACTGACCGGCAAAAAAGCCGATGCCATTTCCCCACTGAAAGATGATCTGCCAGTGGTCAATCCAACCCCGGCAGCACGTGCTGATTGGGTCGATTTCGCACTGAAAAACAACTACGCGCTAAAAGTCGCCAAAGCGAATGCCGAATCTTCCAAGCAGGGTGCCAAGGCTGCCAAAGCCAATCACCTGCCGACCTTGAACGGTAGCATTTCCTATACCCATTACGACGACACCAATACTGACATTACCGCTCAGGGCAGCACCACCAGCTCTGACAGCCGTGCAGTAGATGGCACCACCTTTGCGGTAACTTTAGATGTGCCGATTTACTCCGGCGGCGGCACCTCCGCTCGCCGTCGTCAGGCTTATCAGAACTGGATGCAGGCTCAGGAGCTGTACAACAAGTCTCTGCGCGACACCATTCAGCAAGCCCGCTCAGCACACCTGCAGGTAGTCACGGATGTTGCACAGGTGAAAGCCCAGAAACAGGCTTTGACCTCAAACATGAGCGCACAGGAAGCAACCCAGGCCGGTTACGAAGTGGGTACCCGAAACATTGTTGACGTATTGCAGGCCCAGCAGCGTCTGTATGCGGCCCAACGTAACTATGACAATTCCCGCTATGCCTACATCCTCAACAATCTGCGCTTGAAGCAGGCGGCAGGCACATTATCACCGGAAGATATTAATTCTCTGGACCAATGGATGAGCAACAGCCAATCCATCAATCGCGCGGAAGTTGACGCCCTGTAAGATTGAAATCGCCCAGCGCAGGGCACTTACACCGCTGTAAGTGCCCCAGCGTTTTTCCACCAAACCACTTCAAGTCCGCTCGGGACGACGACAGCTACAACACCAACAAGTGTCCATTCTGTTTTAACCAATCCTGCGCTTCGTGATAGCCAGGCTCACAATTTTCCACCAAACGCCAGAATGCCGGACTGTGATTAAAATGACGCAAATGGCACACCTCGTGCGCAACCAGGTAATCAATCACCGACTCAGGCGCGAGCATGATCAACCAATTAAACTGAAGCACACCCTTTGATGTGCAATGCCCCCAGCGACGTTTATTTTTTCGAACTTTCACTTCCGCAATCGACAAGCCCAACCTGGCAGCAACACCCTCAGCTTTCGCGCTTAATACGCGTTTCGCCTCTTTGCGGTACCAGGCTTGAACGCGCTCAGCAATATGCTCCGGCTTCGCAACCGGAGTATAAAGTTCATCGCCAATCCTGCGGGTATGACTGTGCCGCTGATGCACGCGCAAACACAATGAGCGCCCTCTCAGCGGAAAATATTCACCATCAACATATCGACGCTGGGGAATTTCAGCAAGTTGAGCGGTTTGCTCTTTGACCTTTCGTAAAATCCAGTCTTGCTTCTGCAAAACAAATGCCTGAATTTCCGCGCGAGCCAAACGCATTGGTGCACGCACAATAACCTGACCATGCTCAATGGTAACGGCCAGGCTTTTACGTTTACTGCGAATAAGTTGAATGCCGGCAATCTCACCGGTACTGACTGAGGGCTGATTCATGCCTCTAGTTTAGCGTTTTTAGGCATTCTTTTTAATGCTAAAAAGAGTACGCTTACTTTAAAAACTCGCGAATATGCTCCGCACATTCCAACGGACGCTCATGGGGCAGCATATGGCCGCATTCAGATAAACTGATCAATTGATCTTGGGGTCTCAGCTTCTTCCAGCGATTCCAGGATTTATCCATCAAAACGTCCGAGTATTCACCACGCAAGCCCAAAACCGGCAATTTCAGTTTCGGCAGCTGGCGCCAGATATACGGCACCGAACTGTAAATATGCGCCTCCCAGTCACGACTGAAACGCAAACCAAACCCCTTATCGGTTTCCTTGATGCCGAAATGTCCGTAGGCCTCCATAGACACATCAGTAAAGCGACTGAAGGCACGCTTTCCACGATGGAACTCTACGGCTTCTTCACGACTGCCCCAATGATTGGGCCGCTTTTTAGCGACCGCAGCCATCGGCACCGGTTTATTGATCAGACGCGCCAAGCGCGACATATACCAAAGTGGAGGCGCGACAAACACCGGATCAATCAGCACAATTTTAGAAAACAGATCCGGGCGTTTGATGGCTGCAAACATAGTGGTTACGCCACCAATAGAATGCCCCATACCCACAACTGGGCCGCGCTTCTGTTTATCGAGAAACTCAATCAGATCATCCGCATAATTGTACCAGGCAACACTGGATTCCGGTTCAGCCTGGTCTTCCCAGCAACCTCGATGGGCCAAACCAAAAATATTGCAATCTTCTGATAAACGCCCCAGCAAATCGGCATAACTGCCGAAGGGAAAACCCGTGGCGTGGTAAAAGTGAAGGGTTTCAGCAGTCTCGTTTTTTGCGTTTATCTCGTGAAAGTGGCCTTTACCATGACTCATATCACTGCGCTGTTCTTGAATCTGCTGATACATACTGTCATTCATCCATTATTATTTTCAGGGTAAGTGCCACAAGGCCAACTCACCACGCTCATCACACACATTGCTACCGAGAAGCCGTTCAAGTTGAACGGGTACTGGATTGGGCAGTTTATTGTTCAACTGTCTTACTGCCTGTACAAACTCCTTATTGCTGTTCGCAAAAGGTCTACCTTTGAAAGCCAGCATAATCACGTTATTACAACCTTCAACCGGCATCATCAACAGTTTTTTCGAGAACACCCGGCGCAACATCAAGGCCAATTGCAGCAAGGGCTCCTGCTGATTCACAGAAACGTTCAAAGCCAGCACACCGTTACTCTCCATACACCCGAAGCAATGCTGGTAAAAAGCTTCCTCATCCAGGCAAGCAGGCTGGGCCGAACCTGTAAATACATCTAATAGGATTAAATCAAACTGACGTTGACATTGGGGAATAAAATCATTGATATCTTCTTGCAATATCTCGACATCATTTCCCACCACCCCTGCGGAAAAATAGTCACGATAAGCGCGAATGATATCCGGGCAAAGCTCACAACAGCTAAACTGACTCGCCATACCTGCACTGCGAAATTGTCGAATCAAATCGCCACCACCCAGCCCCGCCATCAAAACGGACTGTGGCTTGGTAAGCAGAGCTGTATTCAACCATTGAGCATGGGGAAGGCAGGCACGATCCGCTTGCTGCAAATCCATGACACTCTGGATAAAACCGTCGACCTGTAAAAAACGGTAACGGTCATTTTCCAAAATCTGTAAATTACCAAAGCGACTGTTACATTGCCAAAGTTGCTCAGCGTTATCGGTGTTCAATTCGTTCAGAAGAGTCTTCATAATTTTAGGAACGCGTCCATCGCCCCCGTTGCCCGGTGCGACCAAACGCGGAATACGGATTATCATCCTCTTCCAGCTCGACATTGAAGAGCTGGGACAAGCCGACAATTTTCTCGGCCAACCAATTGTGCAGCGGGGAATTCTCCGTCCGTTTGTGGGCAACCAGAACGTAATTGATCTGAATTTCCTGATGGGTCGGCAGAGGTAAACTCATCAAACCACCACCAAACTGAGCAAAGTCGGTCAGGAAGGGCGGCCCCATCATAATACAGTCCGTGCGGCGCACCACCTCCATCGCGGTATAGAGGTGGGAGGTCTCAAACACTTCTCGCACATCATGCTCCAATTGATAGAACACTTCACCGACCTGATCAATCAGCTCCATTTCTTCCACATTGGGCATATACAACGCCACTCTCGGAAACTGGATGATTGAGTCCCAATCGGGTTTACGCTGGCGGCGCAATGGATGCCCTTTGCGTACCAGCAATACAGGCTTGGTGGACCCCAGGTTTTGCAGATTGAACTCTGGACGATAATGGCTACGGCGGACATGAATGGCAAAATCCAGGCCGCCCTCGGTGAGTTCATCCAATTGCCGCTCAACCCTGGAGAGCGTGGTCACTCGAAGCAAAGGCGCTTCTTCCTGCAGAAGCTGCATCAGCGCTGGCAACAGCACGACCCCAACGTATTCAGAGACTGCAATGGAGATCTCACCTTCATAGGTCTTCGGGTCAAACTGCTGACCCGCCGTAATCGACTGAACCTGGGACAACACCCCCTGAATCTGGGATTGCAGCTCCAGTGCCCTCGGGGTGGGCACCATGCCATGGGAACTTCGCGTAAACAACGGATCGTCAAATAAATCTCGCAGGCGACCGAGGGTTTTACTCATGGCCGACTGAGTGATGAACAAACGGTCCGCTGCCCGAGAAACGTGCTTTTCTTCCAGCAAAACCTGAAATGCGACCAGAAGATTTAAGTCCATTCTGGCCAACTGGCGTGTATCCATAGCTTTTTTACATCGTTTTTCTTTGTTATGAATTGAATTCATTATAGCTAGTAATCTAAACCATTGGAAACATAACAGCTCAATAACTAGACTACACACATCTTAAAGAACACGGCGAAATAACTCGCCACCAACCCTAACTTAGCAGGAGATTAGACACATGTTGCAAGCAGCATTCGGTATTTATCTAGCCCTGTTGGCTTTCATCGCCGTACAGGATTTAACTAAGTAAGCTAGCGAGGCTTACTTAAGCAGTCAGTTTCATCATCGCTTCTTCTCTATTATTTAGAGATTTTTTTAGACCGCTAAGCCAGAATGGCCTAGCGGTTTTTTTATGCCTGCCATCTACCATTCCCCACCATACAGCCGTCACCCAATGGCTGATACACTCGTCTAAGCAATACCGATGTATTAGATGGAGCAAACATGTCAGCGAGACATACCGAGGTACAAGAGTGCCTGAAACGAGTAGATCAGAAATTAGGCATCCCCAAGCACCACAAAATGAGCCTGAGCCCTTTTATTTTCTTTCGTGGCTCAGCGCCGCTGTTTTATCAGGATCTGGCCTCGGGTTTATTGCAAGTCCCCCAAGCACTCCAGCAAATGCCGCTGACAACCATTATGGGCGACTGCCACAGCTCCAACTTCGGCTTTCTTAGTGAAGAAGGCTCACACAGCAGCGATATTATTTTTAGCCCCAATGATTTCGATGATGCCTGCATCGGTCACGCCAGCTGGGATCTTCTGCGTTTCAGCTGCAGCCTGTTTCTGTGCGCGGCTCACTGTCAGGCCATCAGCGAAGGCCGCTTTGACACCAAGGACGGTCAAGGCAAAGTATTCGTCGATCAACAAGGCGCCGAAGAAGCGGCATTGGCCTTTGTACAGGCCTACAGCAAGACTTGCAGCGGTCAAGAAAAAGAACTCTACCAAAGCGGCCTGGATCAGTTCCCGGAACAACACTTTTTGTTCAAGAGCTTCAACAAAGCCAAACGCCGAGCAGCCGGCGGTGAAGATTTTTATCGCAAAAGTGCCATTGCCAAATCGGTCGATCTGGATGCCCAGCCATTACGATTTGCCACTAGAGCGGACCGCTTCGAGTTACTCAGTGAAGATCAGCTAAAAGCCATCCACTTTGATTTGGCGCCTTTTGTTGATGACTGCATTCTGGATATTGTTAAACGTCTGAACGCCGGCACAGGCTCCGTCAACATGGATCGCTACTACTTGCTTGTCGGTCCGGAAGGCGCCGGCAAAAACGAGCTGGAGCTGTGTCATTTGGTGGAAGTGAAGCACCAGCGCGAAGCCGCACCGATTCATTATTTTCCTGATTTGAGCCCGAACAACAGATTGAACCCGGCGCACCTGACCGTTATGTGTCAGCGCCGCATGCAACGCTCCCCCGATATGGTGCTGGACGAAACCGAATGGCGCGATGGCCACTGGCTGATTCGCTCAAGGCATCACGCTCGACTTGGTTTCGATCCCGAAGATATTGCACTCGGCAAAAAAGCAGCGAGGGGAGGCTTTACCCAATACGCCGAAGCCTGCGGAACGGCCCTGGCACTTGCTCATTGCCGGGGCGATCGACGCTCACAGCGATTCGAACAGTCTGTACAACAACAGCTGATCGGGCAGGAACATAATATCGTCAGTGCAGCTAAAACCTATGCAAAGCAGGTAGAACAAGACTGCCGAATCCTGGAACAATTATTACAAAGCGAAGGATAAGTAATGCCAACACCGCATGAGCTACCCGATGTATTAGCGGGGCCCATTCTGCGTCATATTGATCAAGACACTTTTACGCTTTGGCTAGCCACTCGCAAGCCTTTGCAGGGCCAACTCCTGTTAAGCGATGAACAAGGGCAGGAGCAACAGTTTGAAATCGATGATCGCATTTGTGACAGCATACAGCTGGGGCAACATTGCTTCATTCATTTGCTACAAGTGTCAACAGAGCTTAGCAGTGAGCAGGACTATTTCTACCAACTGAGCGATTTGGAAGAAGCCAATCATTCAGCCCTCTGCTATCCCGGAGACAAAAGAATACGCTTTCGGCGTAAAGCTGAAATCGATCGAATCTGGCACGGTTCCTGTCGCAAACCACATCACCCGCAACGCGATGCCATGGCCAGCATGGATGATCGCCTCGCCCAAATGGACAATAGCGAAGATCGCCCCGCCCTGCTTATGATGAGTGGCGATCAAATTTACGCAGACGATGTTGCCGGCCCAACCTTGGCTGCCATCCACCAGATCATCGAACACCTCGGTCTATTTTCTGAAAGCTGGGAAGGAGCCATGGCAAATAGCCAGGATGCGCTCCTGGAACACCCTTATTGTTATTATCAACGGGAAAAACTTTTACCCCAGGACAAAAGCAACCAGGAAGTTACTGACAGTTTTTTCCGCGGTGCACGCAAACCCATTTTTACTTCCGCTGGTGCTCACAATCATCTCATCACCCTGGCAGAAAGTATTGCTATGTATTTACTGTGCTGGTCACCCAGCTTATGGGAATTGATCGACTGGCAGGAAGCTCGCAATAGAATTCCGGAAGCCTATCTGGAACGCTATGACAGAGAAAAACAGATTCTGGATGGTTTTATTCGTGAGCTGCCAAAAGTACAACGCGTACTGGCCAGCCTACCCTGCTATATGATTTTTGACGATCACGATGTAACCGACGACTGGAATCTGACTCGTGGCTGGGAAGAAGCTGCATACAACAATCCACTGTCACGACGAATTATCGGCAATACCCTGATCGCTTACTGGATTTGCCAAGGTTGGGGCAACCAGCCTGAAACGCTTCAAGCCCTGCGCGACAGTACTCGCCACTGCTTCCAAAGTACGGGCATTGCAAAGCATGAGACGCTGATTGATATTGTTCTGGACTGGGAACATTGGCACTACTGTATCGACACAAAACCGAAAATGATTGTACTGGACACCCGCACCCATCGATGGCGTTCAGAAAGCAGCCCGGGAAAACCTTCCGGACTGATGGATTGGGAAAGTCTCAGCGAGCTGCAACAAGAATTGATTGGTGAAGACGCCGTGATCATGGTATCGCCTGCCCCCGTATTCGGGGTCAAGCTGATCGAAGTTATACAACGTATTTTTACGTTCTTCGGCAAACCTTTGTTGGTTGATGCTGAAAACTGGATGGCGCACCCCGGTGCAGCCAATGTCATGCTGAACATTTTCCTGCATGGAAAAACGCCACCCAACTTTATTATTCTTTCCGGCGATGTTCATTATTCTTTTGCCTATGACATCACCCTTCGCTTTCGAAAAAACAGCCCCCGAATTCTGCAAGCAACAGCAAGTGGTTTTAAAAACGCTTTCCCGGGGACTCTGCTAAGCTGGCTCGATCGCTTGAACCGTTTGTTTTATGGATCTCGATCCCCCCTGAACTGGTTCACCCAACGCCGTCGCATGCGCATACGCCATCGCCGCCCCAATGACCAAAAAAGCCGAACACTCTACAATCAGGCGGGCTATGGAGAATTACTATTAGCCGACAAAATTGAAGATGTGGAAGTTAAAGTTCATGCCAGCAATGGCGAAACGGTGATGTTTTTTGATTAAGAAAATCAGTTTATCCAAAGGGGAATTCCCTTTAAGATTTAGCGCCAACAGGAGGGACAAACATGTATCAGAACCGACCAGCCATGGCCATAGGTACACTGGCAATATTGACCATTATCTTTATCGCATTGATCATCCTGGCCTTTTGGGCTTGGCCAAAGTACAACGTCTATAAGCAGGAACTCAACGGCCAGGCAGCATTGAGAGAAGCCGAGTGGTCGAAACAGATACTGATTGAGGAAGCCAAGGCGCGTGAGCAAGCAGCATTAATGCAGGCAAAAGCTCGTGTAACTCTGGCCGAAGCCGAGGGTAAAGCAAAAATTGCTCGAGCCAAAGCCGAGGGCCTTGCTGACATTGAACGCGCAAAAGCCGCGGCTGAAGCCAATCGCATTATCGGCGAATCCCTTAAAAACAACGAAGAATATCTGCGCTATATATGGATTAAAGGATTGCAGGATGGCAAAGGCGAGCGCATATACATTCCTACCGAAGCTGGCTTACCCATTCTAGAGGCCGGCAAAGCCAGTAAATAAACTTAGAGGCGCACCGCCCCACCAGAGTATTGTTTCAATAAGTTTTGGTAAGCGGTGCTAGCATAAAACTCTTTCAGCGCCTCTTCCATTTTGCTTTTTAAGCGCTGGTGGTCACGCTTCTTGGAGAACACAATATAGGTTGGCCATTCAAGTACAATACTGTCTTCACTATCCACAAAATTGACCGCGACCACTTTCTCGCCAGCCCCCATTTTTTCCAGAGCCCAAGCAACCCGAACCGCATCACCCGCGATAACGTCAACACGGCCCTGCAAAAGCATTTTCAAATTGCTTTCGGTATCGTTAGAAATAGTATTACTGGAAAAGCGCTGATCAATTGCCTCTCGCAGAATACCATGACCATATAAACAACCACGTTCAGTTCCAATGCGATATCGGTTCGCCTGCTGATAATTCGAGGTCAACTCAACGGCTTGGGATTTCAAACGGTATAAACGGTAGCGCTCTACAATAATCGGCGTGCTCATATAGTCTCCCCAACGCTGACGTGCTTTATCCACACCCGACATAAAAACAAAATCACTGGTACCGTCTTCTGCCCAACGCAGGGCACGCTTCCAGGGTTGAATACGAATATCAATCGGAGCCAGCTCAGTTCGCTTTTCAATTTCCCGAAGAATATCGACAGCCAAGCCCATGAGCTGCCCATGCTCTTTATAAACATAGGGAGGCACCAAAGTCGTACTGGCAATAAGGGTATTTGTGTGATGAGCAGAAGGTGTTGTCGAAGCTGGATTGGCCAAACAACCCAATGCAAACAAGTTAATCAACAGAAAGAAAACAGCAGCTTTATACATCGTAATACTCGCTACTTCTTATTGGATTTAATTATTCTAGAAGCATGATGAATGCCGCATCAAAGGTCAAATACCATAATTAACTTAAGTGAGGCAGAGCATCAAAAGTGGACCAACGGATTCCGACAGGCACAAAAAAGCCGGACATAAAGTCCGGCTTTTTGAAACAATAAATCGCTTAGGCGAAAGGTTGGCGCAGAATAATGGTTTCGACGCGATCCGGACCGGTTGAAACGATATCGACGGGTGCGCCTACCAGCTCTTCAAGGCGAGCAATGTAGTCACGAGCGGCCTGAGGAAGTGCATCAATGGATTGGGCACCCACAGTGGATTCTGTCCAACCCGGCATTTCTTCGTAAACGGGCTGTACATCTTCCCAACCTTCCGAATCGAACGGAACCGAAATCGAATTGCCGTCTTTGTCCTGATAACCCACACAGATTTTTACGCACTCAAGGCCATCCAGCACATCCAGTTTGGTCAGACACAAACCGGAAATGGAGTTGATGCGAATCGCATGTTTAACCGCTACGGCATCAAACCAGCCAGTACGACGCTCACGACCGGTCGTTGCACCAAATTCGTGACCAACTACGCCGAGATGCTTACCCACTTCACAGGACAACTCGGTCGGGAACGGACCAGAACCTACACGAGTGGTGTAAGCCTTGGTAATGCCCAATACATAATCCAGATACAGAGGGCCAAAACCGGAACCGGTTGCCGTGCCACCGGCTGTGGTGTTGGAAGACGTTACAAAAGGATAGGTACCGTGGTCGATGTCGAGCAACGAGCCCTGAGCACCTTCAAACAAAATGTTCTCACCCGCTTCGCGAGCGTTGTGCAGCATATCGGTCACATCAGCAACCAATGGACGCAGCTCTTCACCCCAGGCCAAGGCATCCGCCAGGACCTTATCGTAGTCAAGCGGCTCGGCTTTGTAGTAATGCTCAATCGCAAAGTTATGGTATTCCAGAACTTCCTTCAGCTTCGTAGCAAAACGCTCAGGGTTCATCAGATCACCCAGACGCAAACCACGACGGGCAACTTTATCTTCATAGGCCGGACCAATACCACGGCCTGTCGTACCAATCTTTTTACTGCCGCGTGCCGCTTCGCGAGCCTGATCCAGAGAAACATGGTAAGGCAGAATCAGCGGGCAGGAAGGTGACAGACGCAGACGCTCGCGCACGGGTACACCTTTGGCTTCCAGCTCAGCCATTTCCTTCAACAACGCATCGGGGGCCAGAACCACACCGTTGCCGATCATACAGGTCACACCATCGCGCAGGATACCGGAGGGGATCAGGTGTAAAACGGTTTTTTCACCTTCAATTACCAGGGTATGGCCAGCATTGTGTCCACCTTGGAAACGAGCCACCAGAGAAACCTGATCGGTGAGCAGATCTACAATCTTGCCCTTACCTTCGTCGCCCCACTGGGTGCCTAAAATAACTACGTTCTTGCCCATGTTTTCACGCTCTTAAACTGAATAAAGCTTTACTGGCTTAGCGCCATTCAACGACCTGATAGTCGCCATTAATTAACTGTAACTGGCGATCACAAGCCAGCTCTTCCTGAATGGCTGGCTGATCTGCCAAACCACAAACAACTCTTTCGCCCTGCGCGCGCAAATCCCTTACCGCTTGCCACTGGGCCGGATCATCACTGGCCGCAGCATAAATGCCACGCATCGCTGCCGGACCATCACTGATCAACTGTGCCAGCTTGGTGACATCAACCGCGAAGCCCGTAGCAGGGCGCGCTCGACCGAACACTTCACCAATATGGTCATAACGTCCACCGTTGGCGATGGCCTGACCGATGCCATCAGCATAGGCCGCAAAGATCAATCCGGTGTGATAGTTGTAGCCACGCACCTCGGAGAGATCGAAATACATTTGGGTACCCGGGTAGCGCTGCTCGATCACCGCCGCAATCGCTTCCAATTCATCCAGAGCCGCCAGGGCATCTTCCGATACACCATTGAACCACTGGCGAGCTTTATCCAACACGGACTTGTCTCCCGCCAAGCGCGGCATCTGTTGGAGAAGGTCAACAAACTCAGCGGACAGCGACAAGCTCTCCAGCCATTGTTCCAGCTCCGAAATGGCTTTGTGTTGCAGCAGCTCAAAGAAAGTCTCTTGCTCAGCTGCACTCAAACCCGCAGCTTCCGCTACCGCTCGATAAATACCAACATGACCCAAATCAATATTGGCGGTTTCCAGGCCGGCCAGCTGCAGGGTTTCCAGCATCAGTGAAACCACTTCAATGTCCGCATCCAAACCCGCTTCACCAAACAATTCGACGCCCGCCTGAATGGGAGATCGAGTGGCCAGTGGCCCCTTTGGTTTGGTATGCAGTACATGACCTGCATAGCACAGGCGGTTTGGCCCCTGGCGACGAAAGCTATGAGCATCCATTCGGGCGGTCTGCGGGGTTATATCCGCGCGAATACCCAAAGTGCGTCCACTCAGCTGATCGGTCATTTTAAACGTCAGCAGGTCGAGGTCATGCCCCAAACCAATCAGCAAGGAATCTGTGTATTCAATCAGCGGGGGAATAACCTGGTCGTATCCCCAACTGCGATAGGTATCGATCAAACGGCGACGCAAGGCTTCAATTTTTGCCGCTTCGGCAGGCAGCATTTCTTCCACGCCATCGGGCAATAACCAGCGGTCGACATTAGCCGGGCCAGTGCTCATGGTGACAATCCTTCACGTTTAATTAATCAGGTACATTGGGCCTGCCAATACGCTGGGCAGGCTAGTTACACGAATGTGTGAATCATTCACCTGTGCCTTTGTACGACCAGGCGGCGCCATCGGTGGGGGTACAGAAAAGGGATCACCCTTCCTCGCACCTTCAGTAGACTTAGGGCTCAACCCAAATCTTCCCACATGCGAACTTTCTCTTCACTGGGCCATGCCCAGACTCAACAGGGCCGAAGCCCACACACAAAAAAACCGGAGCTAGCCCCGGTTTTTCTGATTTTACCATTTTCTTCCCGGTGGAAAACAGCCCCTAAGGGCCATTTCCTGCCGGTCAATGGTGTATTTCAGGCCTACTTGTCAGATTTACCTTTGGAATCATTCAAGTAGCGGAAGAAATCGCTCTTTGGATCGACCAGGAGCATATCTTCACGACCTTTAAAAGAGTTCTTGTAGGCGTTCAAACTGCGCACAAAAGAGTAGAACTCAGGATCACGACTGTAGGCGTCGGCGTAAATGGCAGCTGCCTCAGCATCACCGTCACCGCGAATCAATTCAGATTCACGATAAGCTTCTGCTTCCAAAACCGCTTTTTGGCGATCGGCATCCGCGCGAATCACTTCCGCCTGCTCACGGCCTTTTGCACGGTAATCACGGGCTTCTTTCTCACGCTCAGAGGTCATACGGTCATAAACCGAACCACTTACGTCATCGGGAAGATCGATCTTTTTAACGCGGACATCCACCAACTCAACACCAATTTCTTTTTTGGTAATCTCGGTGAGGCTGCGGGTCAAATCAGCCATCAGCTCATCACGCTCACCACTGACCACTTCCTGCAGGGAGCGACCACCGAACTGGTTACGCAGGCCTTCGTTTACACGCTGACTCAGCAGGCGAACTGCAGTGCGCTCTTCACCTGAGGTAGCTTGATAGTAAACGCCCACATCGGTGATGCGCCACTTCGCGAAAGAATCCACCATCAGAGCTTTTTTCTCGATGGTAAAAATACGCTCAGGCGGCGAATCCAGAGTCAATACTCGGCCATCGAAGCGACGGACGTTGTTCACGAAAGGAATTTTAAAGCCCAGTCCAGGCTTCAAGTCATCCTTTTCGATCGCACCAAAGCGCAACATCACCGCACGCTCGGTTTCATTGATGATGTACAAGCTGCTGGAAGCAACCAGCAACAATACGCCCATTAGCAACAGGCCAAATAGGGTTTTAGTATTCATTAGCGGGCCTCCCTACGACGATTGGCAGCAGCATCACGACGCAATTCATCGATTACACGGTTCTTGATATCACGAACCATATCGGGCGAAACCACCTGGCTGGACGGATAGCTGGCACTCGGCTTGGCAATCTTATCCAGTGGCAGGTACAACATATTGTTGCCGCCTTCGACATCGATCATTACCTTGGATGAACGCGACATCACCTGCTCGACCGCATCCAGATACATACGCTCGCGAGTCACTTCAGGCGCCTTCTGGTATTCCACCAACAGATCGGTAAAGCGTTCTGCCTCACCCTTGGCGCGACTGACAACCTCCGCTTGATAAGCATTAGCTTCTTCCACCATCCGCTGAGCTTTACCACGCGCTTCTGGAATAATGCCGTTGGCGTAAGCCTGGGCTTCGTTTTCGGTACGTGTCTTGTCCTCTCGGGCCTTGATCACGTCATCGAAAGCGTCCTGAACTTCGCGGGGAGGTTCAACACCTTCCATGTTCACTTTGCTCACCAGAATACCGGTCTGGTAGTTGTCCAGATAATCCTGCAAACGCAACTGAACGTCCTGGGCGATTTTCTCACGACCAACCGTCAACACGTCATCCATGCGGGAAGAACCCACCACATGACGCAAAGCCGAATCCGTCGCCTGTACCAAACTGCCATCAGGGTTGCGAACACGCAGAGTGTAATCAACCGGATCAGCAATATTGTATTGGACAGACAAGTCGACCTGGACGATGTTTTCATCCTTGGTCAGCATTGTGGACTGGGCCGAATGAACACGCTGCTTGGTGACGTTTACAATGATCACCTGATCGATCAGCGCCGGCGCAAACTTCAAACCCGGCTCAAGAGTACGGTTGTACTCACCCAGGCGAAGCACAACACCACGCTCCTGCTCGTCGATCTGGTAGAAGCTCTGGACGATGTAAAACACACCCAAAACGATAAAGATCAACATCAGAGGGAGACCGGAGCCTTTGTTGCCGGAGTTTTTACCGCCGCCATTACCAAACAGGTTATCCAGGCGATCCTGAACCTTTTTAAACACCTCATCTAAATCCGGTGGCCCGTCATTATTATTGCCACCGCCGCGGTTTCCGCCACCGCCCCATGGGTCTTTATTATTTCCACCCGGTTCATTCCAGGCCATAGATTTTCTCCAGTCAAAAGGCAGCCGTACTGCCTGTGAATTGTTATAAATCAATATAAGGCTGATGCGCTATTTTACAAGCAAACTTACGCAACTTAATAGCCGAGGCTATTGGCATTTTAAGGCAATTAATGCACAAAAGCCCTCGGGCCCGCAGACACTAGTGCCTGACCACTTCAACACGCGGCACATCGGCCTCCTTGAGGTTTTCAGCCGCCAAAATGCGACGAAAATCATTGCGCGGCATACGCAACTCAAGGTGCATTGCACCAGCATCATCATAGCTTTCATTAATAACGGCATTGTTTGCGTAAAAACGAGAGCGCAAACGGCCCGATGCCGCCATTTCAACCCCCGCCATGGAATACACTTCGTGAATCATGTCTCGCCCGACACGTTCAGCAATGGCTTGCAGTAATAAATCGACACCTTCACCACTGTGAGCCGATAACCAGACCGCAACAGGCTGACCTTGATCATCGCGATCAATTCGAGGCTCAAGACCCAGCAAATCAATTTTATTCATGATTTTCAGCGCCGGAATCTCTCCGGCACCGATTTCATCCAGCACTTCGTCGACGGCTTCAATATTGCGATCGCGCTCCTCAGCTGCCGCATCGATAACGTGCAACAACAGATCGGCATTAGCCGCCTCTTCCAACGTGGCGCGAAAGGCCTCCACCAGCTTATGGGGCAAATGGGAAATGAAGCCCACGGTATCCGCCAGAACAGCACCACCGACACCATCCAGCTCAACTCTCCGCATGGTTGGGTCCAGCGTTGCAAACAGCTGATCCTGAGCGTAAACGCCGGCTTCGGTAATGATATTGAACAGTGTGGACTTGCCAGCGTTGGTGTAACCCACCAGCGACAGTGTCGGTAAATCAGCTCGCTGACGTGAACGACGCCCCTGATCGCGTTGCTTACGCACTTTTTCAAGGCGCTTTTCGATGGCGCTGATGCGCCCGCGCAGCAGGCGGCGGTCGGTTTCTAACTGAGTTTCACCCGGTCCGCGCAAACCGATGCCACCTTTTTGGCGCTCAAGGTGTGTCCAACCACGAATCAGGCGTGTCGACATATGCCTTAACTGGGCCAGCTCAACTTGCAGCTTACCTTCGTGGGTACGGGCGCGCTGGGCAAAAATATCCAGAATCAAACCGGTGCGGTCCAATACCCGACACTCCAGCTCTTTTTCCAGATTGCGCTCCTGACTCGGGCTCAATACATGATTGAAAATAACCAGCTGGGCACCGTGCAACTGCACCGTCTGCTTGAGTTCATCAAGCTTACCGCTGCCAATAAAAAAATTAGGGGTGGGACTGTGACGATGGCCAGTCAGAAAAGCAACTGGATCTCCGCCGGCCGAGAGCACAAGCTCTTCGAATTCGCGGGGGTCGTCTGAATCTTCACTGCGAGAGAGATCCAGGTGAACCAAAACTGCCAGTTCACCCGAATCAGGTCGATCAAAAAACAAGGTTACCCTCTATTGATTAACCTTCTTCGCCTTCACCTGCTGCTGGATTCAACATAGGTACACGTACAGGGCGAGAAGGAACAACCGTAGAAATTGCGTGTTTATAAACCATCTGGCTAACAGTGTTTTTCAACAGAACCACAAACTGGTCGAATGATTCAACCTGGCCCTGAAGCTTAATACCGTTTACCAAGTAAATGGACACCGGAATGCGCTCTTTACGCAACACATTCAGGTAAGGGTCTTGTAGGCTATGCCCCTTTGACATTGTTATTCTCCTTAAAAATAAGCAAAAAACTTCCTGCAAAAACACTCTCTAGAGCCAAATATAGCTGGGGACGACTCTGAAGAGGCAGAAACAAGCGTAATAAAGGGCTCAAATGAGACCTTTTACAACTGACATACCTATTATATGTCCTTTCGGCCAATAAATCCCATCGCTTGGGAGATAATTTCATCTTCCCGTAATAATTGTCCATCTTCTTTGTCTATGTAGACCCAGTTTAGTTCAGACCAGCCCCGTAACCAGGTCAATTGGCGCTTCGCCAGTTGACGCGTCGCCACAATTGCTTTTTCTACGGCCTCATCGAGACTCAACTCACCATCCAGGTACTGCCAAATTTGCCGATAACCCACCGCACGCGCCGAAGGAAGTGCAACATGCAAATCCGCGCGACAATGCATAGCCTTCACCTCATCGAGCAAACCTTGATCAATCATGGCGTGATAACGTTGCTCGATGCGCCGGTGAAGCAATGCACGATCATGGGGCGCGATGGCCATTTGCAAAACTCGGTAACGATCCGAAAACCCTTCACGTTGTTCAGCTTGTTGCTGGCGACGCAATTCGCTCATGGTTTTACCACTCGAGCGATAAACCTCAAGGGCCCGGCTCAGTCGTTGGGAATGATTCGGGTGAATAGCGGCCGCCGTTTCAGGATCCACTTTCGCCAACTCAGCGTGCACCGCTGGCCACCCCTCTTTTTCAGCCAGCTGTTCAATTTCCATACGCACCGCAGCATCGGCCGCTGGCATATCCGCCATGCCATCCAGTAGGGCTTTGAAATAGAGCATGGTGCCACCGACCAGCAAGGGGGTTTTCCCCCTGGCCAGAATATCTTCGACCAAGGCTTCAGCATCAACTCTGAAATCTGCTGCACTGTAGGGCTCAGCCGGGTCCCTGATATCAATCAAATGATGGGGCACCTGGGCCAATTCTTCGGCACTGGGTTTCGCGGACCCGATGTCCATGCCACGGTAAACCAACGCCGAATCAACGCTGATAATTTCAACAGGAAGCTGCTTGGCAATTTCCAGAGCCAGGGCGGTTTTACCCGATGCCGTAGGTCCAAGCAGGAAGATTACATTTGACAGGTTAGAATCACCTGTAGGTATTGATACAGTCATTTATCCAGTATAACGGCGATTCAAAATATTCTCTCGAACTCATGCTTATTTGTGCAAATACTGGACACTTAAAACTTAATAACTAGTCCAGCTAAGCCAAAAAGCCCAAAGTAAGCATGACAAGCTTTCCAATTTTGAACAGTTCCCCATAAATTAGTTTGTTATTTAGAGATAATCGGCCCTTCTGGCTTCAAGCATTGAAAAAAGCCATTAACATTAAGCTAGATTTTACGATAAACGACACGGATGCCTTTATTCGAGACTATGCTTATTCGGGTGGCTGCACAGTTCCACAAAGGGAAAGTAAAACATCAGGAGTGTTCGTCCTCAGACCTTCCCCGGCACCCAGCCAAAGGAAAACGAGCAGTGAATCTTAAGGCATCCGTAAAAATGTGCCGACCCTACCTACGCTCAACAAAGCAAGGCAGCGGCGAACGTAAAAGACGAGTGTATCAATGTTTATCAGTCTGAGATGGAAAGCGACACTTGCAGTCAGTTTATTGCTGGCGTTTTTGTGCGCCGTTTTCTTCTATTTCATCGACCAGCGTGCCAGCAAAACCAACGCGAGCGAGCGCACTGAAATGCATCAGCAGCACGTGGGCTTATTGACCGGACTGATTGAGCAATCCGAACATCACTTGCAGCAGGTGGCCAGCGGAATCCCCGAAGCCCTTAGATACCCACAGAACAGCAGTCTGAAACAGGTCATCGATCGTTATTGGCTCTACCTGCAAGCCGATTGGGGCATTGAGGGCATCAGTCTTTATGACAGCAGCGGAACCATGCTGAACAGCTGGGGCAGTTCACCCCGTATGCCGGCGTCGGTTTTACGAGAGACCATTGCAGGCGTGAATCAGTCGGGTTCCAAAATCAGCTGTCAGGAACGCTGCAGTCAATCCATGTTGATGCCTATCAAGGGTTCCGATGGCCATCAGCTTATCCAGATCGATGTTGAGCTCAGCCAGCTGCTGGATGATTTTCGCCGGGTCACCAAAACCGATATCGGCATTATCAGTCGTCGCCCGAATATCGAAAACCCGGACATTCCCAACTGGACTCAGTCGGTATTGCACCTCACCCAACGCCGAAAAAACTTGCCGCACATAATTCGCCTTTCCCATCAGAGCAGCTTTACAGACAGCATCGGCACCAACCAAACCCTGGAGTCTGATAATCGCGCCTACGACATCAGTATCTTCGGCATGCCACAATTTATGGATGCACGCTTAAGTGTTGTGATTCTTTCCGATATCAGCAAATCGGTACAAGCGGCAAGGGAGGCTGAAGAACAATCGCTCAGCCAAATTCTGTTACCGCTGCTTACCGGGTGCATCGTGTTATTTATGATGATGCTTATGCCCTTGAATCGTATGATCAAACAAACACGCATCATGCGCACTCTGATCAAGGGTGATTATGAGCTGGCCTCGTCCCTGATCAAACGGCAAAAGCCACGTCGTTTTTTCTCTGACGAAGTTGATCAACTGCTGGAAGCCGAAAGTGAGCTCTCCACCCAGCTCGACCAACTGCAAATGCAGCTACAGGAAAGTACGGACGAGCTGAAAAACCTGGCCATGTTCGACAATCTGACTGGCCTCGCGAATCGCTACTGTTTTCTAAAAGAAATCAAACTTCGTCAGCGACGCTTCAAGCGCAACAAAACCGGCTTCGCTTTATTGTTTCTGGATCTCGACAATTTCAAACGTATCAACGATTCCCTCGGCCACAGTGCCGGCGATAAATTACTGGGCATTGTCTCGAACCGATTGAAATCCTGTGTTCGCGCCGCTGACGTGGTCGGGCGCTTGGGTGGCGATGAGTTTTGCATCCTGATTGATAAAGTCAGCGACCCCATCGAAACTCGATCTCTGGCCGGACACATCCTCAGCACACTGATTATGCCCATACACATTGCTGGCACCGAGATTAATATTTCCGCAAGCATCGGCATTGTGGTGGCGCCAAACGACGGCATTACGACCGAAGAATTATTGCAGAACGCCGACCTCGCCATGTATCAGGCCAAAGCCATGGGCCGAAACAAATACTGCGCCTTCAGCAAGGAACTGACTCTGCGTGCAGCTCGACAATTATCATTGGAAAATGAATTGCGAAATGCTCTGGCGAACCAGGAGTTCGAGCTTTATTTCCAGCCACAGGTCCACATCAATAGCAGCGAAATTTGTGGAATGGAAACCTTGATTCGTTGGCAGCACCCCAGCAAAGGTTTGCAATACCCCGATCAGTTTATCGACACACTGGAAGAGACCGGTCTTATTGTGCCCGTCGGTGAATGGATCCTTAAAGAAAGCTGCCGATTGGTTTCCAGCTGGTTAAAAGCCGGGCTGCCACCGATTAAAGTAGCCGTGAACATCTCTGCCCGTCAATTTACAGACCCCGGTTTTCTTCGCTCCGTTGAAAAAACCCTGGCCGCCACCGGCTTACCAACAGAATACCTTGAGCTGGAAATTACCGAATCCATGGTGATGGGAAATATTGATGAGAGCTTTGAGCTGTTGCAAAAGCTACGTGAGCTTGGCGTCACCCTGTCCATCGATGACTTTGGTACCGGTTACTCTTCGCTCAGCTATTTAAAATCCCTGCCCGTCGATATTCTGAAAGTCGACCGTTCCTTTGTGATGGACATTCCCAACAGCCAGAGCGATATGGAAATCACAGCGGCGATTATTGCGATGGCGCACAAACTGCAATTAAAAGTTGTGGCCGAAGGTATTGAAAACCCCGAACAGCATGACTTCCTGAATCAAAATAATTGCGACTACGGACAAGGCTACCTGTTTGCCAAACCGCTCACACAAAAAGAGCTGATCGAGGTTTTGAACAAGCAGCGTCTGGAGCAGGAAAACAATTCCCTTACTGTCCCCGCATAAACAGTTTATCCATCTCGGCCAAGCTCAACATCGACCAGGTTGGGCGGCCATGGTTGCATTGACCGCTGCGCTCGGTAGCTTCCATATCCCTCAACAGAGCGTTCATTTCAGCAATGCTCAGTTTACGATTGGCACGCACGGAACCATGACAGGCCATGGTCGCCATAATCTCATTAGCGTGTTCTGTAATGCGGCGACTGTCACCGTATTCGATCAAATCGGAAAGCACATCTCGCACCAAGGTTTCCACATCGGCTTTGTTCAGCAGCATCGGCACCTGACGAACCAATAAGGTTTCCGGGCCTGCCCGTTCAATCACAAAACCCAGAGAACTGAAATTATCATTAAACTGTTCTGCAAAGTCGGCTTCTTTTTGACTGAGGGCTAGACTCTGGGGCACCAACAAAGGCTGGGCCTTAATCCCTTCAGCCGCATGGGCCAACTTCATGCGCTCATAAACGACCCGTTCATGAGCGGCATGCATATCAACGACCACCAGACCCTGGGCATTTTCTGCCAATATATAAATGCCTTTCAGTTGAGCAATGGCATAACCCAGAGGTGGAATCTGTTCGTCTGAACTTTCAAGCCCCTGATTTTGATGTTCTGAAGGCGCAACCACTTGCGCGTAGTTAGCCATTTGTTCACGTAATTGATCGGCGGCTGGTCGCTGCTCAGGCCGATAGGCAGGAGCTGCACCCGACGTAAAACCGGAAGCGCCGACAGGCGCAGAAAACGGTGCACTTTGCGGGCGAAAATCCATCGCCTCCTGCTGTTTGAATTCACCAGCGGCTACACCACTGGTTGGTGCTGTTGTTGGCTGTAAAACATTCGCGTCGGCGCTGGGCAACTGATCATCGGGGCGTACTTCCGCCAGCGCCCGGTGCAAGCTTCGAAACAGGAAATCGTGCACCATACGATTATCGCGAAAACGCACCTCGTGTTTGGTCGGGTGCACATTCACGTCTACGGTGGCGGGGTCCAGCTCCAAGTACAAAACGTAAGCCGGATGACGACCATGATAAAGCACATCCTGATACGCCTGGCGTACCGCGTGGGTCACTAACTTATCGCGAATCGCACGGCCGTTCACATAGAAGTGCTGCATATCCGCCTGACTGCGGGAAAAACTCGGCAATGCCACCCACCCCCACAGACGCAATCCACTGCGTTCAATATCCAGATGCACCGCATTTTCCATAAAAGCCGGGCCACATATCTGGGCCAGACGGCGCTCTTTTTCGTGTTGATTGCTGGCCGCTGGCAAATTGTGAATGGCCTTGCCATTGTGGCGTAGAACAAAGTTCACATCGAAGCGAGACATTGCCAATCGCTTGATCACATCATCAATGCGATTCATCTCGGTTTTTTCGGTACGTAAAAACTTGCGTCGTGCTGGCGTGTTAAAAAACAGATCTCGCACTTCCACCGTTGTCCCTCGGGGATGAGCAGCGGGCTTCAGCTCAGCGACCATGTCTCGCCCTTCCGCACTGGCCTGCCAGGCATCGCCAGCATCTCCGGCATTACTGGTCAGTGTCAGCCTTGAAACCGAACTGATACTCGCCAGAGCTTCTCCGCGAAAACCCAAAGTACCGACCGCCTCCAGATCGTCCAGCTCGTAGATTTTACTGGTGGCGTGACGTGACAGCGCCAGCGGTAGATCATCCTTACCTAAACCACTGCCATTGTCCCGCACACGCATCAGCTTAACACCGCCAGCTTCAATCTCGACTTCAACACGACTGGCACCGGCATCCAAACTGTTTTCCAACAGTTCTTTAATGACCGACGCAGGGCGTTCAACGACCTCACCGGCGGCAATCTGGTTAGCGAGACGGGGGCTAAGAAGCTTGATTTTCGACATGTGATTTAAATCCGTACAGACAAGGCAGGCAGTTTAACGGGCTTTAGGAACTTTCGCATCCTTCGAAGGTGGGGCTTTAGAACACTCGCTGGCCAGCAGATACTCGAGAGCTGTTACGATGTGGGAATTTTCAAACGTTGCCCCACGCGAATGCGGGAATTGCGCAGCTTGTTGGCCTTTTTCAGAGCGGCAACCGAAACATTGTACTCCAGTGCAATACCCGACAAGGTATCCCCCCGGGCAATAATGTATTCTCTGGGGCGCCCTTCCTTCTGGCCATTTTTCACCCAAGCGAGGTAACTTCCAACAGGCGGTTTGTCATCAAAGTAACTGCGCACCCCTTTGAAAATCTGGCTGGCCATTTTTTTACGGTAGCGGCTGCTGCCCAGGTTTTTCGCTTCTTTAGGATTGGAAATAAAACCGGTTTCCACCAGAATTGATGGCACATCAGGTGACTTCAATACCGCAAAACCCGCCTGCTCCACACGACGTTTGTGCAGCTTGGCGATTTTACCCATGGATTTTAAAACCTTGTCTCCAACCTGCAGGCTCGAACTCAAGCTGGCCGTCATGGAAAGATCGACCAACACACCGGCGAGCACTTCATCCTTATCTTCCAGGCTCACACCACCAACACCACCAATCAAATCCGCCTCGTTTTCCTTACGGGCCAGAAAGCGAGCGGTTTCAGAAGTGGCACCACGACGAGACAAAGCAAAAACCGAAGCACCGCTTGCGCTCGGATGTTTGAAAGCATCCGCATGAATAGAGATAAATAAATCAGCGCGAATATCACGGGCAATGTTGCGGCGTTTACGCAGCCCGATGTAATAATCTCCCGTGCGCACCAATTTACCTTTGTAACCTTTGACCTGATTAATCTGGCGCACCAACTCCTTGCTGATCGCCAGAACCACCGCTTTTTCACGCAAGCCCCCGGGGCCTATCGCACCCGGGTCTTCACCACCATGCCCGGCATCCACCGCAATAATAATGTCGCGCTTTTGGCTGGGTTGTGCTTGCTCCAGTTTTTTCTCGGTCTTCAGGCTTTTATCAAATAAATCCAACACCAGACGATCAGGTTTATCACCATGGCGCTTCAACAGGAAACTGCGCGGCTTCACCGCTTCATGCAAATCCAGCACAACGCGCAAATCCTGTTTGTCGCGAGCACCGCTGCGAATGCGGCGAATCGGGGTTTTATTGAGATCCAGATCGGCGAGGGCAAATTTATTACCGGCCGATTCCATATCCAGAACCAGGCGGTGGGGGTTTTCAAGACTGAACAGTTTGTGTTCCAGAGGAGCGGAAAGGTCAAAAACCACTCGGGTATGATCAGGCGCGCGCCATAACCGTACGCCTTCAATTTGCGCTTTGGCGTGAGCGAATTCAGCAATAGAAAAGCAAAGAAAGGACAGCACCATCCATAGGCGCTTGGGCAGCACTAATTCGCTTGCTCGAAAGCCCATCGCTTCCCCCGGTTTTGGTCAACAACAGCAAACTCTATTGCTGTTTTATAAATATTATTAATATGCGGGCAAGAATCATGGTGGAAAGCCCGCTACACACTCTTATAGACCAAGTATAGCGGCTTTTTTCGGGAAACCGAACTGCCGCTAAAATGACCACTTCCTGCCCTTAGGCAAGTGCTTTTAAAATCCGTTCAGCAGCAGCGTTTTGCGCCTCCAAATCGATTTTTCTTCCCTGCCCGTCCACATGAATACGGATAACAATGTCGGGCTTCGGCAAAAACCCTTCACCGCGGCTCGGCCACTCAATCAAACACAGATTTCCCGGCGCAAAGTAATCTCGAATCCCCATGTATTCCAACTCTTCCGGATCCGCCAGGCGGTACAGATCGAAATGAAAAACCGGAGTCGATAAATCGTAGGGTTCTACCAGTGTATAGGTTGGACTCTTAACCGCACCTTGATGCCCGAAACCGCGCAGAATGCCGCGACTGAAGGTGGTTTTGCCAGCGCCCAGGTCACCCAGCATATAAATGACCAAACCATCCGGAAATTCGCTTTCCGCTTGCTCAGTTTCGCCTTGCAGTTGAGTTCGCAAAGCTGCCGACAGATCAGAGGCCAGGGCCAGACTGGCCGCTTCATCATTGAGAGTTTTAACGATATTCACCGCTAGGACTCCGCAAGCAATTCTGCAAGATAGGGAATCAAATCGGCCGCCAGCATGCCTCGCTGACCAAACTCATCCGCGGCCAGATCACCGGCATCACCGTGCAGGCACACCCCCAGTCGGCAGGCGTCACCAACACTCATGCCCTGAGCAATTAATGCCGCGATAACACCGCTCAACACATCGCCCATACCAGCTGTTGCCATCCCGGGATTGCCCACACTGGCTAAACCAATTGCGGCTTGGTTACAGCAGATCAAACTGCCTGCACCTTTCAACAGTACTGCACCGCCATAACGCTGTTGCAACTGAGCTACGCTCTCAAAACGATCATTTTCAATGCTCGGAATATCGCTCTTCAGGAGACGGGCCGCCTCACCGGGATGCGGTGTTAGCACCCAATTATCGCGCGCGCCTTCCAGCACTCTGCCTTCGGCAAGCATATTCAGAGCATCGGCATCCATCACCATGGGAATATGGTGTTCTGCACTGTAGTCCGCCGCTTTCTGCAGTAATTGCTCGGACCATGGGCTTCGCCCCAAACCGGGCCCGATTACCACCACCGTAGCTTTTTCCAACAGGGGTTCCAATTCCTGCCCGGAAACCACCGCATGCGCCATTAATTCCGGGCGCCGGGATATGATCGCACTGATATGCTCTGCCCGGGTCGCCACACTGACCAAACCAGCACCACAACGAGCAGCGGATTCCGCCGACAATAGGGCCGCTCCAGCAAAACCATAATCACCACCGACCACCAAAACATGCCCGAAACGGCCTTTATGGGCATCGGCTTCACGGGCAGGCAAACGGGCCAGCAATTCGGCGCTTTGAATCCGCTCAACACCTGCGGGTAATTTATTGCAGACTTCAGCGCAGGCCAGGTCATGATAGTAAAGCCGGCCACACAGCTTAGGGCCACGAGCCGTTAGCAGGCCGCGCTTCAATCCAATAAAGCAAACCGTGACATCGGCTTTAACGGCATCCTCGGCGTGGCCGCTGTCGGCACACAGTCCAGAGGGAATATCCAATGCCAATACCGGCTTGCCAGCTTCATTGATTTGACGAATCGCGGCGGCGTAATCACCACGCGGGGCGCCGCTGGCACCAATGCCCAGCAAACCATCGACCACTACTTCACCCGCAATGGCACCGTGCTCTTGAAAAGGTGCCATGATTACCCCTTCCTGGCGGGCAAATTGATACGCAGTGTAAGCATCGGCGGGTAGCTTCTCGGGATCCGCCAATTGCACAATATCAACCGCGATGCGCTTTTGTGCGGCGAGCGCGGCCACTACATAGCCATCACCTGCATTGTTACCGCCACCGCAATACACCGTCAGACTGTCGGTTTCGGGCCAATGTTGCAGCAATCTCTCAAAGGCGGCGCGGCCAGCACGCTTCATCAATTTAATTCCCGGAATCCCCAGCTCATTAATCGCCGCCTGGTCCAGGGCTTTTACCTGTTCGGCGGTATATAATGCGCGCGGAAGTGCTTGGCTTTGCGTATGGTTATACATTGTCATCCCAATGTGCTTTGAATGTGTTCAGCGAAATCTTCAGAACCGGTCATGTGCAGCACTTGCCAGGCTCAGGATCAAACCGCTGATGTTATTTTTGAATTATACCCAAGCCACAGCAGCAGACGAAAGACAGCAATATGAGTAACGCGGATAAACTTGAACAACTCGCTGAGTTGATCCCCATCTGGGGGCGTGAGCTGGGTTTTCAGGCTGTCGGCATTACGGACACCAATCTGCATCAGCAGGAAAAAGATCTCCAGAGGTGGCTGGACAAAGGCTATCAAGGCGATATGAAATGGATGGGCGAGCACGGCAATAAGCGCAGTCGCCCGGACGAGTTGCTTCCCGGAACCAAACGCGTCATCAGCGCCCGAATGAATTATCTGGCACCGGCAACCGAGCCCATCCGCGTGCTAAAGGACTCCAGTAAAGCCTATGTATCCCGCTATGCTCTGGGGCGCGATTATCACAAACTGATTCGAAAACGACTCAGCCAACTGGCCAAACAGATCGAAGACTTTATCGGGCGGGAACACGGCGCACGCGCGTTTGTTGACAGCGCTCCCGTCATGGAACGCCCGCTTGCGGAAAAAGCCGGCCTGGGCTGGACCGGCAAGCACACTTTACTCATTAACCGCGAAGCCGGCAGCTGGTTCTTTCTTGGAGAAATTTTTACCAATCTAGAATTGCCGCTTAATCAGGAACAGGAAAAAAATCAGTGTGGTGATTGCAAAGCCTGCTTGCAGGTTTGTCCGACCGACGCCTTTCCCAAACCCTATGTTCTGGACGCACGCCGCTGCATTTCCTATCTGACCATCGAGTACGACGGCCTTATTCCAGAAGAGTTTCGAGACCCCATTGGCAATCGCGTGTTTGGCTGCGACGACTGCCAGGCCATCTGCCCCTGGAATAAATACGCGCAACATACACATGAGCAGGATTTTCTCCCCCGCCACAAATTGCATGACAGTGATCTGCTGGAATTATTCAGTTGGAACGAAGAAGAATTTTTACAACGTACCGCAGGCTCACCACTGCGACGAATTGGCTATCAGCGTTGGCAGCGAAACCTGGCGATAGGCCTTGGCAATGCCAAAGCCAGTGCCGAAGCACATAGCGCACTGACGGAAAAGCTTCCCAATACCGATGCTGTGCTGGCCGAACATTTTCGCTGGGCTATTACGCAACAGGAAAACCCTCAACGTCGACGCAAGCGGAAAATTAAGCGGCCGGACAATAATTAATGTTTATTCGCCCGCAAATACCGGGTCGATAAACTGTCCGCGATAATGCTTGAGTTCCGCGATGGATTCACGAATATCATCCAGCGCAAGATGAGAACCCTGTTTGCTGAAACCATCCAGCACACTGGGGCGCCAACGCTTGGCCAGCTCTTTAATCGTACTGACATCAAGGTTGCGGTAGTGGAAAAAAGCTTCCAGTTCGGGCATGTAACGCGCCATAAAACGGCGGTCCTGACAGATGGAATTGCCACACATGGGCGAAGCACCGGCGGGCACCCATTGGCGCAAGAACTTCAGGGTATCCTGTTCCGCCTTGCTCATACTGATCTGGCTGTTTAAAACGCGTTCGGTCAAACCGGATTCACCGTGGGTTTTGGTATTCCAGGCGTCCATTTTTTCCATTCGCCCCTTGGGTTGTTTAATGGCATAAACGGGGCCTTCAGCGAGGATATTCAAATCGGCATCGGTGACAATCGTGGCAATTTCAATAATCACATCACTGGCCGGAATCAGGCCTGTCATTTCCAGGTCTATCCAGATGAGATGGGTATCTGATACAGACATTGATTATCCTCTTGATCACGCACGCTGATGAAATACTTGTTGCCGGAGCATTGTACTGGCACCATGTCGATCTTTCTAACCTAATTTTAGCACCCCTTTTGTATGTCGAAGCGCAAACTCAGCCGCCGCCAAGCCTGGCGTATTGAAAAAATACAGGCCGAGAGGGCTGAACGAGCCGCCAAAAAGCGCAATAAAGAGCTGGAAAATCTGGAAGCCGACAGTCTCGGAGACGAACAAAACGGCCTGGTCATCGCTCACTATGGCACCCAGGTTGAAGTGGAAAGCCTGGATCTGGAAGAAACCATCAGTCAACGCTGCCATCTACGCGCCAACCTGGGCTCCATCGTTACTGGCGATCACGTTGTCTGGCGCCAGGGCCAGAGCATCGGCGTCATCGAAGCGGTACTGGAGCGCCGCAGCGTGCTCACCCGCCCCGACAGCCACGGCAATATGAAAACCATTGCCGCCAACATTGATCGCCTGGTCATTGTGGTTGCGCCTTACCCAGAACCCTTTGGCAATTTGATTGATCGCTATCTGGTCGTGGCTGAATTACTGGGTTTTGAACCCCTTCTGCTGATCAACAAATGCGATCAGCTGGACGGGGGCAGCGAATCCACAAAAGTGCTGGCTCTGGCCCAGATGTACAGCGAACTGGGCTATCAAACCCTGAAACTCTCCGCCAGCACTGGCGAAGGTGTCGACGAGTTAACCGAGCTACTGAAAGACGGCAACAGCGTCTTTGTAGGGCAATCCGGTGTGGGGAAATCCTCGCTGATCAACAGCCTGATCCCCGGTCTCGATTTGCGTACAGGCGCCCTCTCGGAGGCTCGCCAGAAAGGCACCCATACCACCACTACCGCTATCCTCCTGCACTTTCCCGGTGGCGGTAATTTGATCGACTCCCCGGGTATTCGCGAATTTGGCCTCTGGCCACTGGAAGTCCATGAACTGATGTCGGGTTTTCGCGAGTTAAAAGACTATATCGGGCAATGCCGCTTCCGCGACTGCAAACATGAGAAAGAACCCGGCTGCGCTCTGCAAAAAGCGGCCGAGGAAGGCAGTATCAGAGCAGAAAGGCTAAACAGCTACTATCATATCCTGAAGAGTTTTGAAGACCCGTCCTGAGATCTGACCGGCACTCACCGCCAAACCAGAGCTAGCCTGTTTTAAAACTCTTGTGTGTTTTTTGAACTCCAGGGGTATGCATGTCAGCACCAGTCCAGCTCGTAATCAAACCTCAAGCCGCAGGTGATCGCTACTGGTTACAAAAACTCAACCGCCTTGAATGGAAGGTCTTGCCCGGCACTCGCCAGCAGGTTTTGCACGCCTGCCAGGCATCGACGGCCAACGCCGCGAACGTGGCTGCCGCCTGCCTGAACGATCCGCTGCTGTGCTGGATACTCAGCCAGCAGGCCAACACCCTCATCCCTCAACGGGAAAAATGGCCCAACCATTTGGAGCAATTAATCAGCCTGATTGGTATGCCCAAAATCATTCGTATTGTGCAGAGCTGCAATGAGTTACCGCGTGAGCATTTAACCGTCCACTACGCGGTCCTGAGCCGCAGTGTGATCCACAGCTTATTGGCGACCGAAATATTCAGTGGTATTTCTTCCGCCCTTAAAAATGATTGGGCAAAACAATTTCAATTGAGCAGTGTATTGTTTCGATTGCCCGAATGGGCAATGGCGATCGACAGTCCGCATACTCAACTGCAACTGGAAGTACTGCACAAGCAAGGCCACAACAATGAACAGTCCCAGCAAATTATGTTGGGCTGCACATTTTCAGAACTGTCGGAGGATTTCTGCCGGCAAAATGCCATTCTTCCCGCCTGCCACAAAGCCTGGAAGTGGCAGGAAATGAATAACTTTGTACAACTCAAATCCACAATGCAGGCTTTTCGCCGGAGGCAAGAAGGAAGACCGGAACCTCAAACCCCGGATGCAGCACTGCTGTTAATTGCGTGTCACCGTCTGGCCTCACAATTGTGGAATGCCCGCAGCCGGCAGCAGAATCTGAAATTGCTCAGCGGCGCAAGTGGATTAAGCCGCGAACAGCTGCACGGTATTGTCAATCACAGCATGCTGAATATGCCCTGGCATGACAGCCTCAGCATTGACCTGCACCCCATGCGCTGGCAACACTGCCAATGGCAACAGAAAGACTGGCTGCCCACCTTCCTGATGCCGCAGCAAAACGATCCCGCACAGCAGACGGAAGCCAACGTAGCTGCGTCCGCGATTACGAACGACAATCTCCAGAAAAACGACCAACTGCTAAAGCAATGCCTGAAACGCTTGCTCGGTAATCAAAGCTTTTCCAGCAGTAAACAGTTGTTGGAATTCACCTTGCAAACCTTCCGTCGAGGTCTGGCCAGCAAAGGGGCTCTTATCTGGGTATACAACAAAGGCCAGCTGAGCTGCCGTCATTTCTATGGCCTGGAAGAAAGCAAACAACCCCAGGCATTTAAGCTGAAAGAAGTGAACGGCGATATCTGCCATCGTTTGCTTCAAAAGTCTGCGGCCATTCGGCTCAGCGCCGAGCACAAAAGCCTAAGCCCCGGGCTGAAAAGCCTGCTGAACCCGCAACAGCAAATCGCCATCATGTCCGTTCTCATTGGTGGCAAGCCGGCGGCCCTGCTAATGCTGATCGAGGAATCCACGATCGACGATGAGCAGTTTCGCCGGTTCAAACAGTTAAGCCACGGATTCCACCAGGCCCTGCTGCGGCAACTGCAGGCAAAATAAGACTCCCCAGCGTTAGCACTCGCCCCGCCCCTTGGCATACAATAGCCTTTTGCGTTTTACAGTGAGAGTAAGGACTTGTCATGCCCAGTGCCCCCACGCTAATGCCGCTTATTGTGGAGCCCGAAGCCTTTCAGCAGCAGGAGCAGAGTGATCGACTGATCATTGTCGACCTGTGTGATCGCGATACGTATTTGCGCGGCCATATTCCTGGCGCAATCCACATCGATCCCAAAGCGACCACCCGAGGTGGCCAACCTCCAGGATTGCTTCCTGAAGAAGCCGAGCTGAAAGCCATCGTTGAAAAACTCGGCCTGCAGGAAGATAGCCATCTGCTGGTATACGATAACGAAGGCGGTGGCTGGGCCGGGCGCTTTATCTGGTTGCTGGACTGCATCAACGTTCAAAGCTACAGCTATCTCAACGGCGGCCTGACCGCTTGGCAGGCCATTGATGGCCCACTGCAAAGCGGCGAAGAAACTGCCCTTCAAAACGCCAGAATTGAGATCAATATTTCCAAGGCTCCCAGTGTCAGCCGCGAAGAAATTGAGTTCCTTCTCGGCGCACCCGGCAGCATCGATATTTGGGATGCCCGCAGTCCCGAAGAATATCGCGGCGAAAAAATTGTCGCACAACGGGGCGGACATATTCCCGGTGCCATCAATGGTAACTGGCTGGATTTTATGGACCGGGAACAGCACCTCAAGATTCGCAGCGACGCTCAAACTTACTTAAAGAATTTGGGCATCGATGGCAGCCGCCCGATTATTACACACTGCCAAACCCATCACCGTTCAGGCCTGACGTACTTGATCGCAAAAGCCCTGGATTACGATATTCGCGCCTACCCCGGCTCATGGTCTGAGTGGGGTAATGCCAGTGACACCGAGATTGAATAGGTAGAATCATCACATGGATAAATTATTTATTGCCTTCCAATACATCGTGCCACAACATTTGTTGTCACGTCTGATGGGAAAAATCGCCAACAGCCAACGAAAATGGTTAAAGGATCCTTTCACACGCTGGTTTGTTGATCGTTTTGGTATCGACATGAGCGAAGCGGCCGAAGAAGACCCTTGCGCCTATGCCAGCTTCAACGACTTCTTTACGCGTGCATTAAAAGAAGGTGCCCGTCCGATTGACGACGACAAACAGAGCATTGTTTTCCCCGCTGACGGTGCAATCAGCCAACTGGGCGATATTCAGCATGGTCGTATCTTTCAAGCCAAGGGGCAAAGTTACAGCACTCTGGAATTACTTGGCGGAGCCAATGAACTGGCCGCAGAATTCAATGATGGTAAATTTGCCACCGTGTATTTATCGCCCAAAGATTATCACCGCGTACACATGCCTCTGGCCGGAAAGTTGCGCAGCATGATTCACGTGCCCGGTGATCTGTTTTCAGTAAACGAAACTACCGCTGAAAATGTGCCTCGCCTTTTTGCTCGCAACGAGCGCGTCGTGTGCATTTTTGATACCGAAGTTGGCCCTATGGCTGTTGTCTTGGTCGGCGCCATGATTGTGGCCAGCATTGAAACGGTCTGGGCTGGACAGATTACTCCGCAGCTACGACAGATTCAGCGCAAAGATTATGATCAGCTGCTGGACGACATCGAGCTGGACAAAGGTGAAGAAATGGGCCGTTTTAAACTTGGCTCAACCGCAATTGTTCTGTTCGGCAAAGATGTGATGAATTGGAATGAGGAATTGCAAGCGGGCAGCCCAACCGTGATGGGACAAAGCATGGGACAAATTTTATCTCAGGAAGAGAAAGGCGAACAAGAAGAGCCAAAAGAACAACAGGAAACCGACCAAGAGGACGACAACTAAACCCTCTTGTTTTACCGGGCGCTTAACCCATCAGAGAATGTTTTAAGCGCTCGAACAATCCCTTCTTCTGCTTTTTGAACAAATAGTCGTCGCGCACTTTAGCGATATCAACCGGATAACTCGATGGCTCAAGGTCGTGAGAAATTTCGACACGCTCAACATCCTGCGCACGCTTTTTCCCTTTATCGATCTGGTTTTGTATGCGCATATCTTTTTTCGCCAGATCCAGCACCTGCAATTTCTTTAGCGGTTGCTTATAGCGATCAAGAACCAGCATCACTTTGGGTTTTAAACGGCGCTCAAAGTTTTGCTCAACCACCACAGCAACTTCACCGCTGCTCAATTCCACGAGTGTGCCGGTAGGGTACAAACCGATAGCACGAATAAACTCGACGGTCAGGTCTTCCTGAAAAGAAACATTTCGCAAATCATAAAGTTTGGCAACCGCACGTGATGGCGACAGGGCCTTGCTATTATCACGAGGGTTGGTGATCTCATCGTAAAAACTCACCAAACCCGCAATGCGACCCAATACTGGAATCTTGTCGCCTTTTAAATGCTGAGGGAAACCACTGCCATTAATGCGCTCACAATGGCTATGCACTACCGCAATAGCTCGCGGTTCTACCTGACGACTTTTGCGCAGCATTTCCACGCCGTAGTCGACAAATTTTTCGTATTCCAGCTCTTCTTCATCGCTGCGATTTTCTTTGCGCAACAGTTCGGCAGCCAGTTGAATTTTACCCACATCCTTGAGCAATACGCCAAAGGCCAGCACATCGAGGTCTTTTTTGGTAAGGCCAATATGGCGACCAAATAAGATTGCCCAAATGGCACTTCGTACTGAATGGCTGTAGCTGTGCTCATCCGCCTCGCGCACTCGGTTCAACCAACTGAGCGCGTCCGGATTGCGAAGCACACTGTCGACCATATCACTCGCCACCCGACGGGTATTCGCCAGCGCCTCACTGTTCAAGCTCGCCAGGCCCTTATCCACTTCCACAATAGCTTTAGCTACTCGCTGATTGAGCTGGCGAGCGCCGTCGATTTCGTTTTTCAGGGGAGTGTAATGGCTGTAGACGTTGTGCCGCACTTTGAGAGGCGACACTTTGACATCCACCGGCTGGTTTTTGGGGCTGCGCTTGGGCGCCTCAATGACTTTCTTGCGAATAGGCGCCAGGGAATTGGGCCTATTGGCCGGGCCTTTTCCCTTCTGGACATCGATGTAAACGTGTCGACAGTAGCGTTTTAGCTGGTTGATCTCTTCCAGGTCGCGAAGATAAAAGCCTTGCAGGGGAAACGGGGTCTGCGTCCACGGGCGATCGAGTCCGGATACGAACATACCCAGCACCAGATCATTGACGCCTACTTTTGCCTGCTTTAAGCCCAACGCCCGCTCCTTGAAAAGCCACTTGGGACCCTACCATCATAAGCCCGAGTTATACCCGGACTTGATACAACAACTCTGGTGGTATTTTAGTCTAATCAAGCTATCAGTGATAGTCAGCCGATAGTTCATGAACGGCGGAAATAAAGGCGCCAGCGTGATCTGGGTCTACTTCTGGGGTAATACCATGTCCCAAATTAAAGATGTGTCCCTCACCTTTGCCGAAGCCCTTCAGAATGGTAGCAACCTCTTGGCGAATCCGCTCCGGAGAGGCATAAAGAATACTGGGGTCCATATTGCCCTGCAGGGCGACTTTATCGCCCACACGGGCACGGGCATTGGCGATGTCCGTGGTCCAGTCCAGGCCAAGCGCCTGGGCACCACTGTCAGCCATGGCTTCCAGCCACTGACCGCCGCCTTTAGTGAACAGAATAACCGGCACCTGGCGGCCATCATGCTCTTTGATCAAACCATCGATGATGCGCTTCATCGGCAGCAAGGAGTACTTCAGATAAGCGTCATGCGCCAGGGCTCCCCCCCAGGAATCGAAGATTTGCACCGCCTGGGCACCCGCACGAATCTGGGCATTGAGGTAGTCGATAATCGAATCAACCAACTTATCTACAAGAATCTGGAACAGCTCTGGCTGGTCGTACATCATCGCCTTGGTTCGGCGATAATCTTTACTGGAGCCACCTTCAATCATGTAGGTAGCCAGCGTCCAGGGGCTACCGGTAAAGCCGATCAGCGGCACCATGCCATTGAGCTCGCGGCGAATCATGGAAACCGCATCGGTCACATAACTCAGGTCCTGAGCCGTGTTCACCACCGGCAGCTTCTCAATGTCTTCAGCGGTACGCAGTGGCTTTTTAAATTTCGGCCCTTCTCCGGCCTCAAAATAAAGCCCCAACCCCATGGCATCCGGTACGGTCAGAATGTCCGAGAACAGAATGGAAGCATCCAGAGAATAACGACGCAAAGGCTGTAAGGTGACCTCGCATGCGAGTTCGGTGTTCTTGCACAAAGACAGGAAATCGCCAGCCTGGGCTCGGGTAGCACGATACTCTGGCAAATAGCGGCCAGCCTGGCGCATCATCCATACGGGCGTGATATCCACGGGTTGGCGCAACAGGGCACGCAGGAAACGGTCGTTTTTAAGTTCAGGGAACGCTTGGGACATGGGTAAATTCGCTACCTTTAACAATGCAAAATTGGCCGCACTATACCACAAGATCTTAGCGACAAGACCCAGCCACAAGATCCCAACCAAAATATCCCACAAGCAGTGGCCGGGATTTATGGGGCGTTACCCTGTACAGTACCCCGGCACACCCAAGGCCAATAAATTAATCAGAATAAGTAAATAAATGGTATGGCGGGTAAACGTTTTCGGAGCCACCCCCGTCATACTCAACAAAGCCACACACTAGGAGACACTATGACGGCTGTTGCAGAAGCCTATGCTGGAGAAGATCCAGACAGCCCTCTGGTGGATCAGGCAGCCAGCGGCGATAGCCGGGCCTTCAAGCAGCTCTATGAGCGACACTACAAACGGGTTTACGCCCTGTGTCTGCGCATGACTGCCAACCCGGAATCCGCTGAGGAATGCACCCAGGAGGCCTTTATTAAGGCCTGGCGAAAACTCGACACGTTTAACAAGCAAAGTCGTTTCAGTACCTGGCTACATACCCTGGCGAGCCGAACCACCCTGGATTACCTGCGCAAGCACAAATCCTGGCTGAAGCTGGTCTTCAGCCAAGAGGAAGAATCGATACCCGAGGCCCATGGCCCAAGCCTGGAACAGGACAACATCGAGCTTTCAAGCCTCGATAAGCTGCTCTGTCGGCTGCCTGAACGAGCCAGGGTTGTTTTTACTCTGCACGGTGTTGAAGGTTATCGCCATGTGGAAATCGCCGAAATGCTGGGCATTTCATCAGGCGCAAGTCGCGCGCAGTACCATCGCGCACGCAATTTATTGCAGGAGTGGCTAGACCATGAAGCAGAATAGAACATTGGATGAATTACTGGCTGACGAAAGCCAATGTCCGGAAGAGATCAACCCTGGTAAAGACCTGTGGCCCGGCATTGAACAAGCCATTAATCAAGAGCAGCAAAAAAGAACCTGGGGCTTGTCGATCAACAGCAAAATAGCCCTGAGCAGCGCCGCATCGGTACTGGCGGCTGTGCTGTTGATCAAAACCGATTTCAGCTCGAACAGCGAACCGCAATTGAACGACAGCATTGCCGCTCTGGTGGAAACCTACGAGCAGGAAAAACAACAAATGCTGGTACGTTATCAAGGTCAGGAAGCGCTGGTCAGCGACTGGCAACAACAGCTACATGATATGGAGGAGGCCGCCAAGAGCCTGCGCACAGCCCTTGAAAATGATCCGGACAACGCGGTTCTGATTCGGATGCTGGGCAATGTGTACCAACAACAATTGGACCTGATCAACAAGGTTCACGCACCACAATGGCAACAAATTTAAGGTGAACAAAATGAAGCAAGCAATTTTAACTTTTGGTTTAGCTGTTCTTTCCAGTGCCGCCATTGCCGGTCAAAGCATTGATAAATCCCTGGATGCCGAATCCAATGGCCGAGTTTATATCGACAATATGCGCGGCAACATCACCATCATTGGCTGGGACAAAAACCAGGTCAAGGTCAGCGGCAAGCTGGATGATGAAGCCGAGGGCTACGAGTTCGAAAGACAGGGTCGACGAGTAATCTTCGAGGTGGACGTGCCACGCGGTAAGTATCCGAGACATTCGAAGGGTTCAGAACTGACGTTCTACATTCCCAGAAACAGTAAATTATTCGGCGAAGGTGTACTGGTCGATTTCGACATCAGTGATGTACACGGCGGCAGCATTGTGGAAACCGTCAACGGCAGCATTAAAGCCGAATCCCTGAGCGAAGAAATTCGATTGGAGACCATCAATGGCCATGTGACCGTCGAAAATCTTAATGGCCAGATTGAAATCCAAAGCATTAATGGCGGTATCGAAGACAGAAACTCCAGCGGTTCACTGGAGATCAAAACCGTCAACGGGCCAATCACCAGCACCACCGATGCCCCGGTCATTGAATTGGAATCGGTTAATTCGGTGATCGAACTGGAATCCAAAGAAGTCAGCGACCTGCGCATTCAAACTGCGAATGCCCGCGCTGACATCACCATTGACAAACTCCTGCCCAATGCCGACGTCAGCATCGACTCGGTCAGTGGCCGCATTACCTTAAATCTGGATGCCGATGTCTCCGCAGATTTCAGTTTGCGCAACCACGCTGGCGGAAGAATCAGAAATGATCTGAGCGATCATGAAGCCGTACGCCCACAGTATGGACCGGGTCGCTCTCTGGACATGACACTCAATGACGGCTCAGCCGATGTTCGAATTACCAGTGTCAGCGCTCGTATCGAATTGAAAGCGCATTGAATGGAAAGCGTACAGGGTCGAAACCCGGCATAAAAGCCCGCCGGCACTAGCCTAAAAAGCTTGTGCCGGCATGTCACAGGCTCTACTCTTAGACGTTTCGTTTCGAACAATAAGAAGTGAGTCATGCAAGCCTTACAAGAACAGCTGAATCAAGCCTCCCAGGCCCTGCGCAGCGGCCAGGCCAAACAGGCCAAACAATTATTCCAAACCGCATTGCAACATCCACAGGCCCAAGCCAATGCGGGCGTTTGGCTTGGATTGGCCTTCGCGTGTGGCAATGCCAAGGACTCACAAGGCGCACTGGATGCTGTGAACCGGGCGCTACAACTGCAGCCCCAAAATCCCCAGGCCCTGCTGTTCAAAGCGGATAATCTTTGGCATGGCGGAGAAAAAACCACCGCGGCTGAATTCTATCAGGGCTTTCTGATTCAAGCCGAACAGAACCCCCAGCTCGCGCCGGATCTGCGCGCTCAGGTTCCCCGAGCCCAAGCCAATTACCAAAGCGTTGAAAACGAACAACTGGGCTATTTGCAAGAGCAAGTTAACGCCCTTGGCCTGAAGCCCGAGAACACCGGCCCACGTTTCCAGGAAGCGTTGGACATCAGCATGGGCAAGAAGCAGTTCTATCCCCAGCAACCCTCCAAATTTTTCTTTCCACAGCTACCCCATATTCAATTTTTTGATACCGAGAACTTTGAATGGGTAGAGCAACTCGAATCCGCCACCGCGACGATCAAACAGGAATTGGAAGCGGTACTGGCCAAGGGGGTCAGCTTTGAACCGTATCTGCAAAGCAGCGAGGAAGTTCCCACACTGAGTCAAAGCAGTAATTGGGATAACGACGACTGGGGCGCATTCTATCTCTGGAAAAGTGGCGACCTGCAAGAAAGCGCCAAAGGACATTTTCCAAATACCCTCAAAGCCCTGGATACAGTTCCTTTTGCCACGGTACCCGGCAGCTCACCCAATGTTCTCTTTTCCCGTTTGCGCCCAAAAACACGCATAGATCCACACCATGGCTTTTTAAACACTCGCCTGATTTGTCATTTACCGTTGATCATTCCTGAAAACTGCGGAGCCCTGCGTTGTGGCAATGAAAGCCGCCAATGGCAGGAAGGCAAGCTTATGATCTTTGATGATTCCATTGAACATGAAGCCTGGAATGATTCTGACTCTGAACGAGTGGTGTTGATTTTTGAAATCTGGCGCCCGGAACTGAGCGAAGCTGAACGCGATGCTGTCGCCAAGTTATTACACAGCATTAAATCGTATCAGGCCTAATTTCCGAATATCCGTTTTCAGCCAGGCATAACAATATGAAACCATCCGCAGACTCTCGCAGCGATTATTTTTGGTTCACCCAGATGAGCACCAAATTTCAGGACAACGATATTTACGGGCATCTGAATAATAATATCCACAGCCAATTTATCGACAACGCGGTTAATTTATTTTTGCATCAGGAAGGCGGCTTAAACATGGCTGACGACCCAATCATCGGTCTGATCGTCAATTCCGGCTGTGATTATTTTAAAGAGCTGGGTTGGCCCGAGCACCAAAACATCGATGTGGGCGTGCGCGTTAATAAAATCGGTCGCAGTTCTGTGCAATATGCTGCAGCCCTGTTTGCTCCTGGCGACGACGAAGCAGCGGCACAAGGACATTTCACACACGTCTGGATAGATCGCGAGAGTCGCGCGGCGGTGGAGATTCCGCCAGCTTTGCGCAGCGCCATGGAATCCGTGCTGCGCAAAACCGAATGATCACCTAGCGTTTGAGTGGCACTACCGCCATCGTCAAACGGGAAATACAACTTAGGCGCCCTTTATCATCTTCGATATGAATTTCCCACACCTGGGAACTGCGACCGCGATAGGCTAACTTCGCAGTTCCGGTCACATAGCCCTCTCGAACACCACGCACATGGTTTGCATTCACTTCCTGACCAACACTGAATTCCTTGCTCGGATCGATAACCAGGTTTGCGCCAATGCTGCCCAAAGTTTCGGCCAAAACCACATTGGCACCGCCGTGAATTAAACCAAATGGCTGAAAAGTTCGATGGTCTGCCGGCATGGTGCCGCGAATGTAATCGTCACCAATTTCCGTAACCTTGATACCCATCGCATCAACTGCTGTGTTTTTATGGCCCTTGGAAAAATCTTCAATGTTTGGTTCTGAAAACCAAATACGCTCAGTCATAACGTTCTCTGCTATTGCTACTCATTAGGATTTGTTTTTTAACTAACCGAAATTTTTATCGGAAACAAATGGATTGGTTTTACGCTCATGCCCAAATGTCGACATCGGACCATGCCCGGGAATAAAGCTTACATCGTCACCCAGCGTCCATAATTGTTCACGAATGGATTTCACTAACGTATCAAAATCCCCACGTGGAAAATCCGTTCGGCCGATGGAGCCCTGAAATAAAACATCGCCAACAATCGCCAGTTTGGTTTCTCGATGAAAGAAAATCACATGCCCGGGTGTGTGCCCTGGGCAATGGCGAACTTCCAGAACTTCATCGCCAAAACGAATGTCATCGCCCTGCTCCAACCAGCGATTTGGAACAAAAGTGCTGGCCGGAGGAAAGCCCATCATTTGAGCTTGATTGGGGAGCGACTGAATCCAGAAATCGTCTTCCAGATGAGGGCCCTCAATGGGCAAATCCAATTCTTCGGCCAACGCCGCCACACCTCCCACATGATCGAGATGGGCATGGGTGTTAATAATTTTTACCAGCTTGATTCCCTGCTGCTGCACGACTTGTTTGATACGATCCAGATCACCGCCCGGATCAACGACGACGCCCTCCATGGTTTTTTCACACCACAACAGGCTGCAGTTTTGTTGGTAAGGGGTCACGGGAATAACTTGAAATTTCACGATAAGTCTCTGATCAGGCCTGATTTCATTTGTATTAGCACTGCATTATGCCCAATTTTACGCTCGGGCTCACTGGCCTATTCTGACGATAGATTGACCGGGGCAGCGATTGATCACTATTATCGGTAATGCTGGCACGCAATGCCATAGCTTATCCAACCAGGCGAAAATACCATCAAGAAAAATAAACACTCATAAGGACCTTTCCATGAAAAAGCTCAGTATAGGGCTCGCCATTTTATTACTCGGTGCCTGCGTGGTTGTTGGACTGATACTGCCCAATCACATGCTCGCGGCCAAAAACCAAACACCCAAACAAACCCCTGGGGATTTAGGCATTGCTTATGAGGACATCTATTTTGAGCCCGAAGACGAAGCAGTAAAGCTTCACGGCTGGTGGATGCCGGCGGAAAATCCCAAAGCCATTCTGTTGATGGTGCATGGTGCGAACGGTTCCAAAGAAGGTCGATTCCCAAACTCGCTGGAAATGTACAAAGCTCTTTTGGCTAAAGATATGTCTCTATTGGCCATCGATTTGCGCAACCATGGAACATCGGCTCGCAGTGAGCAGGGTGAATTGGGAATGGGCATCGCAGAACGCCCTGATCTGATCGCCGCACTGGACCAAATTGAATTGAAAAATACACAACAGCTGCCCATTTTCAGTTTTGGTTTATCCATGGGGGGTGCCGCTGTCATTCACCTCGCCGAGGCCGATTCACGAAGCCAGGGGTTGATTCTGTTTGACCCAATGCTCAATACCAAAGACGCTCTTGAGCTGGGTGCACAAGCCAGCACCGGTGTTCCAGAATGGCTGGCCGAACTGGTCGTCTGGAGCACTTTGCAACAGCGCGACTTTGAACCGTCCGCTTTCGACGTCGCCCGTCAGCAAACCTTACCGACGCTACTGCTACAGGATGTTGGCGATCCGGTCACTCGTCTGGAGCATGCCGAAGCCTTGAAAAACCTACGAACAGACATCGAATATCGCGCCTTTGATGATCCGGCCAGCGATCACTGGATCTATGAAAAACACGGAGCCTGGGGCACTCATGTTGCAGCCTTCTACTTCGAGCCCGAGGCCTTTATTGAAAACATTGTGAGTTTTGTCGAAAAACACAGCGCTGTTTCTGCCGGCCAGTAAATCAGCGTAAGCAATTTACTCATAAGCTTCCCAAAGCTGTTCAAACAAAACCGAAAACTCGCGCAACAATATGCGCTCGTAGCTCAGCACAATATTTTCCTGATTTTTTGTGCTGGCGCTGCGAGTCCAGTTAAAACTACCATTGATCAACAAGCGTCGATCAAACAACGCGAACTTATGGTGCATATGGTAAGGACTGTGATCCAGACGCAGCTGCACACCCGCCTCCTGCATGCGCTCAATATCGCTACCCAAATCGTGAGATTTATCATTATCACTGATAATGCGGACGTCTATATTTCGTTGGTGCGCTTCCAGAATTGCTTTTGTAATCACATCGTCTGAAATGGTGAAAACACAAATTTCAATTTGCTTCCGGGCGGCCCGTATCTGCTGAACGATGGCTTCCCGACAACTAGTGCCCGGACTGAAATACGCCTGCTCGGCTTTATAAAAACCACTGTCTTGTTTGCAGACCTTAACGACCTTCCGCAACCATTCCAGAATCGCTGTTGGCTCACTGCCTTCATCGGCCATCGCATCACGGGCCAGGTCAAAAGCCCGGTTACGCACAAAATTGCGATCGGCCTCACCCAGATCCAACACAAAACCTCGCAGCTCGCGCTTTTCCTGATTGTCGAATCGTTCATCGCTGAGGGACTGGGAAAGAAATGATTCCAGCTGGGCTTTTTCCATGGAGCTATCCAAATTCACTAAAACTGTGGAAAGCTCAGGATAGTGAGACACCAAGCACAATACAAGGCTTGGCGTTCAGGGAAATAAAATGATGCTGACGCCTTGAATCTGAATTCAGATTGCTTCAGCCATGTTGGAATCGGCGAGGTACTTAACCAGAGTATTGTGCTCGGAGATGATACGAACAGCACGTAGATTCTGAGGAAATCCGACCCAGGTATGACTGGCGGTTTGAGGACGCAGCAAACGGTAGCTCGCCAGGGAGTTTTCCGACTCACCACCGCAATTACAACGACTCGGCCCCATACAGAATTCGAAATCGTAGATACCCTGATCGGCATCGGGCTGATCTTTTGCAAGGCAAAGCGCAGCCCTGTCGTGCTGTTGGCAACAGTGCCCCAGAGCCACCACCACCAAATGAGACACGATGCCTCGGTACATTTCTATTTCAACTTGTTTGACGCGTTGAGCTCTAATATTTGGCATGAAACATCCCTTTATGCACAAATGGTTATTGTTATTATCGGCAAAGTCCCAAGGGGCTTAAATCGAGTTAGCTGGGCATCCTACGCCTGCTTGCCAAGAAGAAATGTGAAGGACTTGGCAAATTGATCGATGCAGAACCCGAACATCGAACCAACGGTCAATCATAGAGCCAGAACACGTTTTTATCGCCAACTGACGCACTCTTTAAATGCGACATCCTGTCAGTATTCACCCTAGGCGCTATAACTATTGGCTCTTACAATGAGCCCTCTTTCAAAACCAGCCAGGAGACAGCCATGCAGGCACTATTTGATTTACAGGGTAAGGTTGCCATTGTTACCGGTGGTTCACGGGGAATTGGCGCCATGATTGCCCAGGGATTCGTTGCCGCTGGCGCCAAAACCTACATCACAGCCCGCAAAAAGGCCGAGCTGGAGGCCACCGCCGAAGAACTCAGCAAACAGGGCGAGTGCATTGCAATCAGTTCCGACCTCAGCACCATGGAGGGCATCGAGCAGTTTGTTGCTGACATTCAGGCCCGGGAATCACAAGTGGACATTCTGGTAAACAACGCGGGTGCGACCTGGGGACAAGGCATTGACGAGTTTACCGAGCAAGGCTGGGATCGAGTCATGGATTTAAACACCAAATCCATTTTCTTTTTGAGCCAAAAACTGCTGCCCTTGCTTCGTCAGGGCGCCAGTGCCGAAGATCGCAGCCGCATTATCAACATCGCGTCCATTAACGGTTTGACCAATCCGAACATGGACAACTATTCCTACTCAGCGAGTAAAGCTGCGGTGATTCACTTAACTCGCCATATGGCCGCCCGCTTGATCAAAGACGATATTCTGGTGAACGGTATTGCGCCCGGCTTTTTCCCAAGCAAAATGACGGCCTTTATTCTGGATCACGATGAGCAAGCCGCAGCCGCTTCCGTTCCAGCCGGTCGCATTGGTACACCGGAAGATGCCGCCGGAACAGCCATTTATTTAAGCTCGCGGGCCTCGGCCTTTGTCAACGGACACACCATAGTACTGGATGGCGGGCAGGTCGCCAATGCTCACTAAGGCTTTACGCCATTAGATCACTCGGCCTGTCTACATCCCGATAAAACCCGGGATGCTGGCAGGCAATCCGCTGTAAACTTTCCCTGTTATTGTTGATCACTGGCCGGGCACCTTGATCTCCGCTTAGCAGCTCAAACTCCGGCAAAAAACTCCGACTGAATAGAACCGGGTTTCCCAGCCGCGCTTCTTTATCCGAATAAGGCGCAGCAATTAATTTATCTTGCCAGTGAATGCTTTTCAAAAATTCTGTCAGTACCGTCACGTCCAAATAGGGCATGTCGGCCAAGGCAAACACGGTGAATGAAAGATTTTGAGTTTGGGCATAAGCCGCAGCCGCACGCACGGTAACCGACATTCCTTCACTGACATCCCGCAATGTGACATTGGAAATGTTCCGGACATCCAAATGCATTCGTAATTCACCATCGTCTTCACGAAGAAAAACCACCAATGGCAACTCTAATTCAAGATAGGGTTCCAGGCTGTGATCAATCAGGTAACGACCATCCGACATCGTTTCCAATAATTTTCCACGACCAAAGCGTTTTGAAAATCCGGCCGCCAGGACACAAACCTGTAAATTAGAAAAACAATGGAAATCAGGCATTTTTAACTGATATCAAATCCGCCAAAATCGAGACGGCAATTTCAGCGGGGGTTTTACTGTGAATATCCAAACCAATAGGCGCTTTTAGAACGGCCAGCTCGTCTTCACTGAATTCAAAATGTTCTTGCAGACGTTGTCGGCGTTTGGCGCTGGTGCGCACCGACCCCATGGCGCCGACGTAAGCCGCATCGGATCGCAGGCCGAGCATAATTGCCAAATCGTCAATCTTGGGGTCGTGACTTACCGTCGCAATAAAACAATGTCGATCAACACCCTGGGCAGACAAAACGTCATCGGGGTACTGACGAAACAAGGGCGCCCAGTCTTCCTGCCATTGCTCGGCGTATTCCGGGCGAGGATCAATTACCGCACAACGGATGTTCACCAATTCGGCCATCTGCACCAGGTATTGGGCAATCGGTCCGGCACCGACGATATAAAGTTGCCAGCGTGGGCTGAGAACATTCAACCAACGCTCACCATCCCACTGGGATTCCTGCCAGTTATCACAGCTTTGCAAAACGCATTGGCCATCACTGAGTGTGCTCAATAAGGCAATCGATTCCCGGCGCTTCAACGCTTGTTGAGCATCGCGCAATAGATCGGCTTGCAGCGGCTGCACATACAAGCGCATACAACCACCGCACGGCAGTTGTAAACGGGCGCGTTCTTCTTCGCTTTCGCCATAAAGCAAAACATCCGCTTGCTGTGGCCAATTCTGCTTCAGGCGTTCGAGCAGTTCTTCTTCAACACAACCACCGGAAACCGAACCCCAGAATTCGCCACTGTCAGCTACGGCTAACAAAGAACCTACCGGCCTCGGGGAGCTGCCGAAAGTTTCCATCACCGACACCAGACAGACCCGCCGGCCAGTTTCAGCGGCGCCAAGTGCTGCCTGTAAAATATCTTCGTGTTCCGCTTGCATGTATTAACTCAAAACACTCTTAAGTCAGGCGCAAAGGCAATTCACGTAAACGCTGGCCGCTGGCCGCAAATACGGCGTTTGCTACGGCCGGCGCAATAGGTGGCACACCGGGCTCACCTGCACCGGTCGGCGCTTGCGTGCTCTGCACGATATGCAGCTCAATCTCTGGCGCCTCGTTCATACGCACAACCGGATAGTCATGGAAATTACTTTGCTCTACAGCACCATCTTTCAGGGTAATGGTTCCACTCAGCGCGGCGGACAAACCAAAGACAATGCCCCCTTCGATCTGTGCTGCGACCCCATCAGGGTTGACGACTCGACCACAATCGGCGACACAATAAACTTTGTGCACCTTAATCTGTCCACCGTCGACGGATACTTCCGCGACCTGGGCAACATAAGAATTAAAACTGAAAACCGCAGCGACACCCAGATAGCGGCCTTTTTCTGCAAGCTGCTCTCGCTGTGCCCAATTCGACATTTCAGCCACCTTTTTCAATGCAGCGGCCAGACGAGGCATATCACCGCAATGTTGCATGCGATAGTCGAGAGGATCAATACCGGCTTTTATTGCCAACTCATCCATAAAGCCTTCTTTGAAAAAGCCACTGAACGAGTGCCCGACTGAACGCCAAAAACCCAGACGCAAACCGGGATCAACGGTTACCTGCCGAACGGTTTTATTGGCTATGCTGTACTCTTCCCACAAACCTTCAACACTGCTGGGGTCGACCGTCCAATTTTCAAAAATTCCATGGCCACGTTTACTGATCCAATCCACGAAACCACCGGGCAAAAACTCAGGTAAATACATACCAGCCGCTTCATCAATGGTGTAGCCCATAATGTTCGGGCCAACACGCGTGACATCCCAGGCTTGCAACTGCCCCTGATCATCCATCGCCGCACTCATCCGAGCGGAAGCCGCCGGGCGATAAAAATCATTTCTCATATCGTCTTCACGGCTCCAGACTAATTGGATCGGGAAGCCGCTGGCTTTGGCGATCGCGACAGCTTCAGCCACATAATCCTGGTTCACCCGACGACCAAATCCGCCCCCCAAAAAGGTGCTGTGCACACGGATATTATCTCTGGAAACATCACAGTGCTCTGAAGCCACTGTTTGACTGACATCCGGCCCTTGAGTTGGTACCCAAACATCAGCAACGTCATCTTGCAGCCACACTGTACAATTCATCGGCTCCATAGTCGCATGGGCGAGATAGGGCGCATGATAGTCGGCCGTTAATGTATTCCTGGCATTGGCAATCGCTGTACGACTGTCGCCTTGCTCAAAGGCGGTTTGCCCCTCTTCGGCCAGCGCTTTTTCAAAAGCCTGACGGATATCCGCTGAATTTTGTTTGGCAAGTTCAGGCAGATCCCACTCAACGGTTAGCTCAGATAAAGCCTTGCGAGCCTGCCAATAGTGCTCGGCCACAACGGCAACACCATTGAAAATGGTGAGCACATCAATCACACCGGGCAATTGTTTGGCCGCACTGGCGTCAACACTTTTTACTTCGCCACCAATCACCGGACAACGTAGCAATGCCGCGCGTTTTAAATTGGGAATATGTTGATCAGAGCCGTTAATTACCGAATCGGAACCCGGGCTGCCAACATCAATACCGAAGCGAGCCTGACCGGTTACTTTGGCAAGACCATCCACTTTTTTCTGCTGCTTGCCAATAAAGCGTAAATTGCTATTGGGTGTCAAAATCACCTTGGCAGGCGGTTTTGACTGACTCGCACGCTCAACAAAATCACCAAGACTGTAAGCTTTTTCTGCGAGCCACAATTTTCCGTCGCGCAGCTGTAAACTGGTGGGGTCCATATTCAGCTGCTCAGAAGCAGCATGAATGATCATTTCTCTCGCAGTCGCAGCGGTTTTTCTCAACGGCTCATAGTGCGCCATAATGCTGGTACTGCCGCCGGTCATCTGCATACCAAACAAGGGGTTCTTATAAGGCTCGCCAACACCAGCGTGTAAAATCGTAATCAATTCCGGTGGCGTATTCAGCTCTTCGGCAATCAACATGCTCAGCCCGGTATTGGTGCCCTGCCCCATTTCAGCACGAGGCATCAGAAAAATAATTTCACCGGTCGGCGTAATTTGCAAAACACCATCACTAACAAAAGCATCTCCCTGGCTGTACAGGAGCGGCTTGTCGGTCGCGAGCGCCGGCATACTCAACATCAAGCCACCAGCACCCAATAATTTCAGAAAGGAACGACGCTGAATCGCCATATTGGATTGACTCATGCATCACCCCCAGCGGCCTGCTCAGCCGGATCAAACTGCTGAACCGCGGCAACACTTTTAATCGCCTTGCGTATTCTCGGATAAGTGCCGCAACGGCAGATATTGCCACTCATCGCCGCCTCAATTTCGCTGTCGCTGGGTTTGGGATTGGTCGCCAACAGCGCACTGGCTGACATGATTTGTCCGGGCTGACAGTAACCGCACTGTGGGACATTATGCTCGAGCCAGGCTTCCTGCACCGGGTGCAGCTGCTCCGCATCACCGAGCCCCTCAATCGTTGTCACCGATTTTCCAGCAACCGCCACAACGGGCAGAATACACGTGCGGCTGGCAATTCCGTCGACATGCATGGTGCATGCACCACACAGGCCCATACCGCAACCAAACTTACTGCCGGTTAACTGAAAATGTTCCCGGATAATCCATAACAAGGGGGTATCGGCGGGCACATCCACGGACACGGGCTCGCCATTGAGCTGAAATTCGATCATGAGCTAATCCTGCCTGAAGGCTTATTATCTCCGAGCCAGGAAGGCCCAGAATCTATAAAAGGCAGTCTAATTGATGACTCATTGTAGGGCTTTGTGTTTAACCAATCTTTACCAAATAGTACATTTGTACAATTGCAAAAAATCAGCGATAGATGCTCATCAGCATATCCACCATTGCCGCCGCTGGCGCTGACAATCCATGACGGCGGCGACTTAGAATAACCACCTTTCTTTTAAATACTGGCTTTTGCAGACTTTTACACTGCAAACCCATTTGCTCCATCTGCTGCTGGCAGAAACCGGGCACAATACACAAACCCAAACCTTCGGCCGCCATACGGCCCACAGTGGTCAATTGGTTGGCTTCATAGATACGCTCGGGCAACGTATTCTGCTCCAGCATGATCGCATCGAGGCTTCGGCGAAAGCCTGATCGCGCGTTCAAACTGATGAAAGGGTAACGCGCCAAATCCTGCCAATGCAGTTGTTGTTTTGAAGCCAACTCATGGGACTGAGGAAGTGCCACCACCGCCCGATCACTGAACAGCACCTGCTGATTAATATCTTCGGGCGGATCTTGCTCAAAAGCGATCCCCAACTCGACCCGCCCGGAATGCACCGCACTGAGGACATCTTCCATCACAATATCCTCAAGACTGAGATCAATTTCGGGATACTGCTCATGAAAGCGCGCCATCAACGCCGGAAAAACACTTGAAGCCAACGAAGGCATACAGGCCATGGCCAGGCGTCCCCGTCGCAGCGCAAAGCGGTTGTGCATTTCGTCAAAGGCACTTTCCCAGTCCTGCAACAATCGTTCGGCGAGCGGGAAGAAGGCCTCGCCTTCCGGGGTCAGCGACACGCTGCGGGTACTGCGGTTGATTAGCGGACCTCCCAATTGCTCCTCCAGATTACGTATGGTGATACTCAGGGCAGGTTGGGACAAATGCAGCTCACCACAGGCCTCGGCAAAACTTCTGTGCTTGGCCACACAGACAAAGGCACGCAGCTGCTTGTGGGTAAAAGAGGGGCGCTGGCTCATAAGACTCTAAGTTTTATAAAATTTATCAATAGCGAACTTTTTTATATTTGATAAATATAGCGAATTCCACCAAGCTAGACCACCTATGCACAACTGAATAACAGATAACGAGGTGGATGATGTCCGGTTTCAATAAGGTTGTCGGCAGCTATGAAGAAGCCATGGCCGGCCTGGAAGATGGCATGACAATCATTGCAGGCGGCTTTGGCCTGTGCGGTATCCCCGAGGGCTGTATCGCCCAGATCAAAAAAATGGGTACCAAAGAGTTGACCATTGTTTCCAATAACTGCGGTGTTGACGGCTTCGGCCTGGGCATCCTGCTGGAAGACAAGCAGATCAAAAAGATGGTCTCTTCCTATGTCGGTGAAAACAAACTTTTCGAAGACCAATTATTAGCTGGCGAGCTGGAAGTGGAATTGACACCACAGGGCACGCTGGCAGAAAAAATGCGCGCTGGCGGCGCTGGCATTCCAGCCTTCTACACCGCCACCGGTTACGGGACGCCGGTAGGAGACGGTAAAGAAGTTCGCGAATTTAACGGTCGCAACTACATTCTGGAAGAAGCCATCACCGGTGACTACGCCATTGTAAAAGGCTGGAAAGCCGACACCTACGGCAATGTTATCTACCGCCACACCGCTCAGAACTTCAATCCCATGGCCGCTACTGCCGGCAAAATCACCATTGTGGAAGTGGAAGAAATTGTCGAGCCCGGTGAGCTGGACCCAACCCAGATTCACACTCCGGGTATTTATGTCGACCGCCTGATTCAGGGCAGTTTCGAAAAACGCATTGAACAACGCACCGTACGCGCATAAGGAGATTGATCATGGCTTTATCTCGTGAACAACTGGCAATGCGCGTAGCGCAGGAATTACAAGACGGCTTTTACGTCAACCTCGGTATCGGCATCCCAACACTGGTTGCCAACTATGTGCCTGAAGGCATGGAAGTAATGCTCCAATCCGAAAACGGTCTGCTGGGCATGGGCCCCTTCCCGACTGAAGACGAAGTAGACGCCGACATGATTAATGCTGGCAAGCAAACCGTGACCACCATTACCGGCGCTTCGATTTTCAGTTCTGCTGAATCGTTTGCCATGATCCGTGGCGGCCATGTTGACCTGACCGTACTGGGCGCTTTTGAAGTCGATGTAAACGGTAGCATCGCCTCCTGGATGATTCCTGGAAAACTGATTAAGGGCATGGGCGGCGCGATGGACCTGGTGGCCGGTGCCGACAATATCATCGTCACCATGACCCACGCCGACAAACACGGCAATTCAAAACTGTTGAACGAATGTACTCTGCCACTGACAGGGGCAGGTTGCATTAAAAAGGTGGTCACCGATCTGGCCTACCTCGAAATTGAAGACGGTCAGTTTATCCTTAAAGAACGTGCTCCAGGCGTAAGCGTGGAAGAAATTGTCAGCAAAACGGCAGGCAAGCTTGTTGTGCCAGACCACGTTCCTGAGATGAATGTATAAGTTTTTTCTACACTGAAACGGTAACGATTTCCGTACGTAGGGCTCCCAAAGATTCTTCTAGGGGGCCCTTTTTTTATTGTTACCGCTCGCCCTCTAACCGCTTTTCACTACGCTCAATACGGCCACCCCATCATTAGCTCCAGCTAATAAGTCGCGTCACTTTGTCACATCGGAAACTCTCCCGAGCACTGCTAGCATTGTCATGATATCTACATTGTTTAAGGGGAATAAACTTTGCGATTACTCAAACCACTCTGTTTTTTCATTTCTATCAGCCAACTGTCACTGAGCGCTTATGCCACCGATAACGGAGACAATAAAAGCGAGATAGAAGAGATTAATGTAATCGCAGATCGATTATTTGCTGACACCACCCGCCTCAGCCCAAGCAGCACCATCACTGCTGAAGACCTCAAAGCCATCAGTCTGTTAACCGCCGAAGACAGCATCGCCTATGAACCCAATCTGGTTGTACGTCGTCGTTATGTTGGCGACCCCAATGGCGTGCTGGGCATTCGAGGTTCGGGTATGTTTCAAACCGCTCGCAGTCTGGTATTTGCCGATGGCTTACCGCTGCACTATTTACTGCAGACTCGCTGGTCAGGCTCGCCGCGCTGGTCTCTGTTAGGCCCGGATGAAATCGCCAACGCCACCGTAATTTATGGTCCTTATTCTGCGGAGTATTCCGGCAACGCCATGGGTGGCGTCGTCGATATTAAAACTCGTACACCACAGGAACGTCGGTTCATTGTTCAGGGGCATTTGCTCAGTCAGGATTACAATGAACTGGCAACGAACGATCACTTCAATGGCAATAAAATTTATATGGCCTATGAAGATAAAATCGATGATCTCAGCTTGAGCGCTTCCTACAACCGCTTACGAAATAACAGTCAACCTATGAGCCAGTATTTCACCAATGCCAGTGAGGCCGAAGCTCTGGATGATCTTGGTGTTACCGGCTATATCCGTGGAAAAGACAAATACGGAGATGATGTGATTTACATTGGTGACTCCGGCGCAGAAGAGTCCACCACCGAACTCTACAAGCTGAAACTCAATTACCAACTGGGCAATATGCAATTGCGTGGCACAATTGCCTATGAAGACCGGCTACGGGAAGAACAGGATAAAAATAACTATCTTGTCGACGCTTCGGGCAATACCTATTGGGGCCTGGGAAACAGAAACTTTGAGCAGCGTACCCAGGAACGTAACAGCCTGCTTCTTGGCTTCGGTGTCAGTGCAGAGATTTGGGGCAACTGGTTTTACGATATTTACGCCACCAACTTTGAAATTATCAAAGATAAAGAACGCCGCAGCGGTTTAAACCCTGACGATCCCAACTTTGGCAGCCGTAACGGTCGATTAACTCAGTTTGGAGATACCGGGTGGAACACCCTGGATATCAAACTGGGCACTGACTCGTTGTTTAACCGGGACGATATGCGCCTTTCCATCGGACTGTTGAAAGACCGCTATCAACTGGCCATCAATGGATTCAATATCAATGCCAACGACGGCTCAGTCGTTTCCACACGTTCTCCCAGCCAAGGCGAGACCTCCACAACGGCTGCCTTTGCACAATGGGGCTGGCAGAGCACAGAGAGCCTCGACTTCGCCTTGGGACTGCGCTACGAACAATGGAAAACCCTGGATGGTCTCTACAATAATATTCAAGCCCCCAAACGCGATGAAAATACTTGGTCGCCGAAGTTTTCAGCTGGCTACACGCTCAATGAGCGCTGGAGTGTGCGCTACTCAGCCGCTCAAGCATACCGTTTTCCCATTGTAGAGGAACTCTATCGCAATGAAGCCGCAGCAACTGCTGTTCTCATCGCGGATGCCAGCCTGGAACCTGAGCAAGGCATTCATCACAACATCAGCTTGATTAATGAATTCGATTCCGGAAAGCTGCAAATCAATGTTTTCTGGGAAAAAATCAAAGACTCAATTTACAATCAACGCGGCACCATCAATGACGGTGGAAACAACATCAGCGTCTCGACCTTTTTGGCCATTGATGAAGTCAACACCTCCGGTGCAGAATTTATCTATGAGCAAGGCAATTTCCTGATTGAAAAACTTTCCTTAAGATTCAATCTGAATTATACCGACGCCGAAATTACCAAAAACTCCGCCAACACCAGCATCGAGGGTAATGACCTTCCAAGAATCCCAAGTTGGAGATCCAATGTGATGCTCAGCTATCCGGTCAATGATGCGCTGAGTGTGCATTCCAGTTTCCGCTACGCCAGCAACAGTCATGGCAATCTGGACAACAGCGATCGGGGCGGCGAAGTGTTCGGCGCGATTGACGACTACTTTTTTGTCAACACAAAAGTCAGTTGGCGCATGAGTGAAGCACTATCCCTCAGTGCAGGGGTCGACAATCTCTTCAATGACACAGCCTATGTGGCACACCCCTGGCCATCGCGCAGCTATTACCTCGAAGGGCGGTATCAATTCTGATGCCATCACTTCAGGAAAAACATTCCGTCGCCTTCGAGCAATTGCTGTGGCGCTGGCATTTCTGGGCAGGCCTTCTGTGCCTGCCGGTGATCATCACCCTGGCCGCCAGTGGCGGCCTGTATCTGTTCAAATCGGAATATCAGCAGTGGCATGATCAAGGCTTGCTGAAAAACCCGGAGACCCAATCGATCAAGCAACACACCGTCAGCCTGGAACACACGCTTAATCAATTGCTTGCCCAAAAACCCGGAGCCCGTTTTAAAAAACTTCAAATCAGCCAAGCTAACAACCCCGTTGTTCAGTTTGAATTGCATGAAGACGAACAACGAAAGCTGTATTGGATGAATCGCCATAACGGAGAGCTCTTAAAGGAAGCAGTAAAAGGTCAACAGTTAATGCTGTGGTTAAAGAAGCTGCATGGCGAGCTGCACGCCGGAAAGATCGGCTCCTATATCGTTGAACTGGCGGCACAATGGTGCATTGTTTTAATCCTTTGTGGGTTATGGTTGAGCTACCTAAGGCAGCGAAAACGCAGCCCCAATGCACAGGCAGCGTTTTGGCATTTATTCTGGCCACCGCGCACTCGATCCGGCTACTGGCCAAGACACTGGCACCAAATTCTGGGCAGCTGGTTTGCGTTTGCCATTCTCTTGCTGCTGGTTTCGGGGTTACCCTGGACCCAACTTTGGGGCAGTGGATTCAAAGCACTGCAAAAGCTCGCAGGCTGGAACAGCCCTGGACAGGAATGGCATATTACCCTTCAGTCCAAAGACCAACAAACGGTGATCGACAACTCTCTCTGGCAACTTGACAGTCAGGAAGAGCAGGTGAACCCATTGCAGTCGCAAACACCCGCAAAAGCCAATAGCATTGGGCTGACAGAAGTTCTTCAAAAAGTGAGCCAGGAAGACTGGGCCTACCCTATCACCATTCAACCACCCAATAATCCAAAAGGCGTCTGGTCTGTGCGCGCCATGCACAGTGATCGCCGTCTCCGTAAAACCGTTCACATTGATCGCTGGAACGGAGAAGAACTTATGCGAATCGAATTCCAGCACTACCACCCGGTCAAACAGTTGGCGTCCTATGGAATTTCCATGCACGAAGGTGCGCTGTTCGGACGATTGAATCAGTTACTGGGAGCACTTACCGCTCTTGGGCTTATTGCCTTGAGCCTGTTTGGCCTTGTCAGCTGGTGGAAGCGCCGCCCCCAAACAAACTCGGCGAGATCGGAGAAGCCCTTTTCGATGAGCCCCGGCTTCGTGCTCGGCTTGCTGGCACTGATGTTGTTCCTTCCCCTGTTCGGAGCAAGCTTGATTATTGTCTGCCTGCTGGATAAAGCCCTGATCGCTATCCAGAAACCAAAGCCCGAAGCCGAACTGACATCAGATCAAGTACCATGACACCGGGGAATCAGCCCTCAGATCTAACCCCAAAGTATCAATTATTGATACTTTCAATAAACGTGTTGACCCAAAAGTTCTAATCCCTAGTATGGTGGCGTTCATTTGACTTAATTAGGGACTGTCATGAAATCCAGCCGCCAACTCAGTAAGATCGTTAATATCTTTCTTCATATCATCGCCCTGGTATTTACCTACTTCCTCCTTCAAGGGGGATCGCTGATCATCCAGAATCTTCCTAATCGCCATACCCAAATACAGCTGGAAGACTACTTGGACAAATCCCAACTGGATGCCCTCAACAAATCACTCGACGCCCGTAATTTGGAAGCCGAAACACTGGGTTTTAATCAGCAGAGTGTCAGAACAGAATTGGATGGTTTAAAAGAAGTGTTGGCCATTCAGCAGCAAAACTATAAAGAAATGCTTGCTTCCCGCTATGTCACCGAAGACAGCCAGAGCAACAACCAGGTAGAGCAGATTCGCAAAAGGATTGAGCAAGGGCGAGTCGCAATCACCGACGCGACACAAAAAGAAAATCAACTGGAACAGAGTCTGCTCCAAAATCAGCAGTCGCGCAGCCAGATCCAGCAGGAGATCCGTAACTTAAAGCAGGATGCCCGCAAAATCATGCGCGAGGAACAGCGCAGTAATACCTTGAAAGCTTTTTTGATTCGCCTGCTGTTTGTACTGCCCTTGATGGCCATTGCGGTATTTCTGTTTAAGCGCTATCGCGACTCCAACTACTGGCCTTTTGTTTACGGCTGGGGCTATTTCTCCCTGTACGCCTTCTTTATTGAGCTTGTGCCCTACTTCCCAAGCTACGGTGGCTATGTACGCTCCATCGTCGGCATCGCTGCCTGCTTTCTGATCGGACGTTTCCTGATCCATAAACTGCAGGATTACCTGGAAAAGAAACGGGAAATGGAACAACGCGATGAAGAGAGTCGCCGCAGCAGCTTACAGAACAATGAACGCAACCTGGAAAATTCCTTCGAAAAAATTCACAAGGGCATTTGTCCTTCCTGTGATCGAAAGTTTGCCAGCCCGGACAATAAATATTGCGTCTACTGCGGTCTGTGCATTAAACGTGAATGCGGCTCATGCAACACATTGCAAATGAGCTTTAACCAGTTTTGCTTTGAATGCGGCGAGCCCCATCGTGAAGAACAGGGAAATGAAGGTTCAGCGGACAAGGCAGTGGAACACAACAGAAGCGCAAGCAGTAGCCCACCTGCGCCTTCAAGCGCGTAAGCCACCTTAAGCCGAGTGCTGATGTTTTTCCAACCACTCGGCTTCTTCTCCCGGCTCCGGCAGAATCACACCGCCTTCCATCACCCAGCTCGCCGGGACTGGAAAAAGCTCATACCCGATTTTCAACGAAGGTATCGAACTTATGTGTTCCATGCCTTGCACAATATCCTGTTCAATGGTGTCATTTAGCTGCTGAGTGCGACCTGCGCGAGCAGAGGCTAACACATGCAAATCCATATCGTCCTGAAGAGGCAGATGCTCGGAAAAAACAACCTGCACAAATGTCCTTGGCGCACCGGTATGAGCGCAGTGCACATCCGTAATCATCATTGCGGCTTTTGCCTTCGCTTCAGCCGATAATTCCCCACGTGTTGATATCGTATAAAGAGGCATAGCTGGTCCTCAGGATTTAAGATTGATATTGAACGATGTATAACCCCGAAGCCACTTCTTCAACAGGGCTGTAATAAACATCAAAGCGAAACGTGATTTAGCTTTACTCTTGCTCAAACGCCCCTGGGATATCTGCATGTATTTCGCAACCATATCCTCATTCATCGCATTCACAATAATTTCATTCACACTGCAGCCCGTAATCTCCATCCACTCCTGACAAACTGCGTGCATAAATTGCTCTCGAATTTCCTGTTTGATATCGACAGGCACCGGCGGCACGACCGTCGATGTTGTCGATGGCTCGCCGGCCAGGTAAGCCTGTCCGGCCGGGATACGCTGCCAAACCACGCTGACGGAAGCATTCGGGTCCACAATGCCATACGCATTTTTTATGGCCTGTTCCAGCGCTTTAAAACGCTGCTCCCAAACTCCACCTTCATGGACCGAAGCAATTACTCTGTATTTATTCATCACGACTCCATATCCCCGTAAACAATTACCAGTTTTCAGTGGAGGTTCTTAAATCCAACTCAAAACTCCAGGCTTTGTTCTGCTGTTCAAAAAGATATTGATAGGCATCGACAATACCTTCCAGATTGATGCCATCTTCCTGCAAGCGAGCAGCGTACTCGGGATAGCGTTTGGCAACACGCTCACCATTAATGGCACCGTCCACGATGACGTGGGCAACATGGATACCTTGAGGCCCGCATTCTTTGGCCAGCGCTTGAGCCATTTGCCGAAGACCTGCTTTCGCTGCCGTAAAGGCACCAAAGTTGGCCTTACCGCGCAGAGAAGCACTCGCTCCCGTGAACAGAATGGTACCGCTGCCCTGCTCGCTCATTATTCTGGAGGCTTCCCGCGCAAATAGAAACGCACCAAAACAAGCGACACGCCAACTTGCCTCAAAATAATCAGCGGTCATATCCTGAATCGCACCGGGCGTATTATTCCCGGCGTTATAGATCGCGAGAGTAAGTTTTCCATTTACCTTGGAAAACAGAGCCTGAATATCCGCCTCTTGGGTAACATCGGTTTGAACCGCTTCCGCCGAACCACCTGCTTCTGCAATTTTCTCTACAATGACATCCAACTTTTCTTGAGTGCGCCCTGCAACTAATACATGCATACCCAAACTGGCGAAACGAAGGCACAGTTGTGCCCCCAAACCTCTCTCAGCACCAACACCGGCGATTACCGCAGTATCCATTTGATTTACCCTCAAACTTACCTGATAGCAACAGTCTAAAATCGGATAGAGACTCTGGGTACTGAAATAATTTTGCTACCGTTACCAACAATTGTTATAGCCGAAACTTTATGATGGAAATCAGACAGTGGATTTTAAAGATTGAACGGTGCAAACTGATTGATAATCAAGGCATTACGGTGACTGATGTGCTGGATATCTCAGACATAAAATTAATAAGTACAATCGTTGAAGAGGGCAGCATTAACAAAGCCTCAGAACGGCTTAATGTGTCTCAACCTACCCTCAGCAAGCGTCTTGGACGCCTGGAAGAGAAACTCGGGCTGGAACTGTTCTACCGAGACAGCAGTGGCATGGTGCCAACCGAAGCAGCTCGCTATCTGCAAACGGCCGCCACAGGCCTTGAAAACCAGATATCCGCCGTGTCCCGTCAGATACAACTGATGAGCAATAAGTCCTCGGGTCACGTATCCATTGGTGTAGGCCCCATCGTAGAACAGTTGTTTGTTCCCAAAGTGTTGCTCGACTTTGCCGAAGCCGAACATCCTTTTTCTGTGCGTATCCATGTAGATTCCGCTGAAAATCTATTGGATGCCCTGCGGCATGGCAATCTCGACCTGGCGATAGGACCGTTCAGCCTTGAAGAGGCCAGCACAGATCTCAAGGAAGTTTTGAGCCACTCCGAGCCTTGTACCTGCGTCATGAGACATGGCCATAAACTGGCCAACAAACGCAGCATCAGTCTTACCGATGTCAAATCCCATAAATTAATCTCAGCCGCCGTGCCTGCTTCTATGGCACCCGACATCGACAATATCGCCCATGGTCAACTTGAACCCAATATTGTGTACAACAGCTTTGCCATGGCAAAAAATATTGTCTCCAACAGTAATTACCTCACCATTGGGCCGGCTTCGATGTTCTATCGGGAAATTCTAAATGAAGAGCTTATTGCGAAGCCTCTGGAGGACCAACCCTTATGGACTTGCCGTTGCTTTGTCAAACCGGAAGTTCAGTGCATTCCGATCGTACAGGAGATGATTGGATTGTTTGGGCAGTATATGGAAGAAAACCTTCACACCTGATTGGACTTCCCTCCCCCGGAGCGAAGCAGTTTCACAATTCAGCGTTAACTCAACGTTTGGAAAACCGCTCCATATTTTCCTGTCGTTTGCGATCGCTTTTTTTCAGCATCACATACGTTGCACCGGCACCACCGTGATGCTTTTGAGCGGAATGGAAAGCAAGAACCGCATCGATTTGGGGAAGCCAATGGGCGACAGCGCTTTTTAACAAGCCGGATTGCTGTCGGCCTTCACCTTTTCCGTGGGTGATCAAGCTACAACGGATATCGTGTGCCAGGCAATCTTTAACAAATTGATACACGGCTCGGCGACCCTGTTCGATGGTCATATGGTGCAGGTCCAGACGTGCTTCAATCTGGTACTTGCCCAGGCGTAAATTCTTATACACGCCATGTTGCACGCCCGGGCGTTGAAAACCAATAATCTCCAGCGGATCAATAGGTTCTATACACTCATCGGAAAGCGGATCACCCTGGTGGCTTGGCATTTCTTCGACGGCCGCTTTTTTTCGATGTTCCAGCCCCGGGCTTTGGGTTTTACTGGATTTCAGGTTTACCCTTTTAGGTTGTTTAATGGGTTGGACATCCGCCATACTCTGACGGAAAAAATCTTCATCGTCGCTCATCACTCAACCTGTCTAGCTCGTTCTAACGTCTTCTAGCTTTTTCTTACGGGGCAACATCAACCAAAACCGCGCCATACCCGTCGCGGAATTCTGGCGGCATACGACGCGGACGACCACTGCTCATTTCGATGCAGACAACCTTCCACTGGCCACGCAATACGGTAGCGCCATCACTTATACGAACAATCTGGAAGCGTCGGATCATACTCAGCTTACCATCGCTCTCTGTGATCCAGGTGGCAACCAAAAGCTCTTCATTAAGCAAAGTGGCCTGAAGGTATTCGTATTCAGCTTTTTGAATGGCCATGGCCCGATCAAGCTCACGATACGCCTCAATGTCCAGACCAAGATCGCAGGAATGTGCCCACCCCGCCATTTCACACCACTTTACATACACCGCATTATTGGCATGATTCAATCCGTCGATATCTTCTTCTGCAACCGTCACCTCAACGGTATAGGGGTTTGGATAATCCCATTCAATGTCATTCATTTCGCCTAATCCTGTTACAGGCCCCGCTGCCATTCCTGGCGCAGCGGTATCATTCCCGGTTTATTAATTGCGGTGCGAACGGTGTTCAGCAATTTATCTTTGTCTTTACCCAGAACGCCTTTAAGCACGAGATAGTTGGACGCATGATCGCTACGGAAAATGGTTTTATCCAACTCCAGATGATCTAACAACAATTCCATTTCCCGGAACAATTCAAGTTGCTCCAGCTTGCGCCAGGGGATTTCAAAAGCCGCTTCAAAATCGTCACTGCCGCGAGGAAACTCGACAACGAGGGTAGACAAGTAGTCCGGTTGAGCCTCATTCATCAAGCGAGCCGATTGAATCGCATGCTGCTCGCTCAAGCTCGGCCCACCCAAACCGTTTAAAATCATCACCGAACTCTTCATACCCGCGGCTTTAATTTTCTTCAGAGCGTCCAAAGAACTGTCATAGCTTTCACCTTTGCGCACCCGCTCCAATACTTCGTTATCTCCAGATTCACAGCCTACATACATCAAGCTTAAGCCCAGCGAACGCAGTTCCTGAAGATCGTCAACGGTTTTATTTTTGAGGTTGCGGGGTAAACAATAGGAAGACACGCGACTGACATTCGGGAAGTAATCCCGAATTAATTGCAGAATTTCGCGCAGCCGACGCACCGATAAGGTCATGGCATCGCCATCAGCCAGGAAAATGCGTTGTACCGGATAGCCCGCTTCGGCAATCTGACGTAATTCCGCTTCGATCACATCGGTTTTTTTAGGCTTAAAACGCTTCTGCTCCATGGTGTACATTTCACAGAAGGTACACTTGTTGTAGGAACAGCCATTGGCCACTTGCAGAATCAGTGATTTCCACTCGCTAGGAGGGCGAAAAACCGGCTCGATGTAGTTCAGGGGGTACATATCAGCTGATTTCGTTTTCGAATTCTTCCAACAGATCCAGTGGTTCGATTTCCATGCCTTCCATTTCATTGTCCCAGTTGATACCAACCAGGTAGACATCATCATGCATGCCGGGCAACCACTTATCCATAAACTCTTCTACAGAGACAGCAACTGGCTGGTACACCGCCCAATCCTCCACACAATGCTGTTTGGCGAACTCAGGCTGGCTCCAAAAGGGCATTACATCGGTTTCGGTGTACTGCTCAGACGGGCAAAGCGCCCAACCTTCCGGACCTTCAAGGCCCCATACGCAACCGGTTTCAAGGGCTTCAACAATAAATCGGTCGAAATTCTCTTCAATATTGGATGACAATACTTCCGTCATGGGGCTCTCTTCTGATCAGGCAGTTTAAGCGTGCCATTGTACTGGATTTTCCTCCTGGCGATTAGACTTTGTGATGAGCTTTACATGTCACTAAGGCAAAACTCTGAATTTCATAGCTGGTCTGGCTGGGCAAAGGGCTTTTGGCGTACACTTGCTTATTGCGGCTTAGACACTAGCCCTCAGATCGTATGTCAATACGAAAGGATTTAACCTCAAGAAGGAAGGAAATACATGTCGGACGCTCCAGAAATCTCTCCAGCTGAACACGATGCCCCGCCGGCTCCCCAGCCAGAGCAACCCTGGCAATTGGTGAAATTCCACGGCACCGGAGGCGAGTACTTCCGCATCTGGATCGTAAACCTGGTTTTGACGCTGCTTACCCTCGGCATTTACTCAGCCTGGGCTACTGTCCGCGAACGCCGCTACTTCTACGGCCATACCGAAGTTGCCGGCGGGCGGTTTGACTTCCATGGCAAGCCTTTGCAAATTCTTTTTGGTCGAATTATCGCCGTTGTCCTGCTGATTGGCTGGTCACAGGGCGCCCTGCTGCACAACGCCATTCCTTTTATTTCAGCGGCCATTGTTCTTGGCTTGTTACCCATGTTTTTGGTTCGCGCACTCGGTTTTCGCCTGCGCCACACCAGCTTGCGTAATATTCGTTTTGGATTTAGTGGCAAAATCAGCGAAGCCTATAAAGCCCTTTGGCCTTATCTCGTGGCACTGCTGGTTGCCGCTGCCGGAATGATCTACATCAGTAATGAACTGCTGGCCTGGAGCGAAGAAGCTGAACAACGTGCTGAGCAACAATACCAAACTGAGATGGAAGAACTGGAAAGATTGGAAGCCGAAGAGGCTGCCGAATCTTATCAGGAAGACACCGAGGATCTGAGTGAATACGATCTGGCGGAAAATGAAGATGGCGTAATGAGCCCAGAAGAAGAATGGGGCAATGCGGACGACGACCTTGATAACGTAGCCATGCCCGACATGGAATCATTTACTCGCCTTATGGGCTTCTATGGCCTAATCATGATCACCCTGGCATTCATCTTCCCGATTTTTATCTGCGATGTGCGCAACTTCACTACACGGCACAGCCAATATGGCCGCAGCTTGTTCAATGTGGATTTGAAACGCGGAAAGTTCTTTGAGCACTTCTGGATTGCCTTTGGTATTTCGATCGCGGCGGGCATGGTCATTATGATTGCCGGCGGTATTATAGTGGGTATTGGTGCAGCCATCGTTCTCGGTCTGGGACTGGAATTCGACGGCAGCCCAACCATGATCGTGCTGATGATCCTGGCCTTTATCTTTATTTATGGCCTGATGATTGCCTCGTATATGGCCGCTTATGCGTTCTGGCGTGGTCGTATTTTTAACGATACGTTCAACACCCTGGAACTGGGTGATATCGAGTTTCGCTCACAGCTGAGTGTATTTGCCTATGCCAAACTGTGGGTGATCAACACCCTGCTAATGGTGATTACCCTTGGTTTTGCGTATCCATGGATCAAAATTCGCCTGCTGAGAATGCAGCTGGAATCCATTGAATACCGTGGCGACAGCGATCAGTTCATCGCCCACAATCAGCTTCACACCAATGCCGTAGGTGATGAAGTGGGCGAAGCCTTTGATTTCGACTTTGGATTTTAATCAAGCATGGGAATTTTTGGACGGTATTACAGAGCGGGCAGCTCTGAGCAGATTCACGCTGAGATTCTCCATCAAGAATCTCAGCTGACCCTGCACAGCCAAAACGGGGAGATATTGCAGAATCTTGCTTTGGGTGACTGCACACTCTCCGCCCCTATCGGCCGTATGCCTTATCGTATTGAGTTTCCAAACGGCGATTGTGTTGAATGTGAGGACCATGCTTCCATAGAAGCGATCTTCCAACCCAAACATCATTTACGCTTGGTGCATTACTGGGAGCGCAGCCGTCATTTTGCGCTATTGGCCTTGTTGATGCTGCCACTGGTGACTTTGCTGTACATCAAAGTGGGGCTTCCCATTCTCGCCAAAGAGCTGTCTCCACGCATCCCCAAGGAAGTGCTGCTGACTCTGGACGAACAAGCCTTAAAACAGATGGAAAACTATTTTAAGGAAAGCAAACTGGATGAAAACCAACGCTCACTGCTCGACCGAGCCTGGCAGCGCCTGCCTGAGAATCAACGCTATACCCTATTGAGCAAGAACAGCCCGGCCATGGGGGCTAACGCTTTTGCACTGCCTGGCGGGCACATTCTGGTGACCGATGACCTGGTTACCGCACTGAATAATGAAAATGAAATTCTTGCGGTACTCGCCCACGAAGCCGGCCATGTGGAGCAACACCACGGCTTGCGCAATGTGATTCAGTCACTGGGAACCGTGGCACTGCTCACGGTTATCGTCGGAGACATCAGCGCCCTGGCAGAAACAGTTCTGGTTTCTGGTCCGGTGCTGTTCCAGCAATTGTCTTACAGCCGCGATCTGGAACGCGAAGCCGATCAGTTTTCGATAAATCAATTGCAACAACTGCAAGTACCGAGCAGCTGCCTGGGCGCAGGCTTGAATCACTTGATGGCGTCTCATGGCTTTGCCGATGTTACGGATGTCGTTGTCGAAGATGCCAAGCTGACACCGACTGAAAAAACCAAAGACATCAGCAATCAGGAAGGTGAAGCTACACCCAAAGAAGTTTCTCCCGAAGCAGCCTCACCAGAAGCCCTGTCAGAAACATCACCGGAAGAAACTACAGGCGAAAACAAAGACGACAACAAAGAACCTGGTTGGAAAGAACGCCTTAAAAAACAATTGGGCCTCGACGAAGAGATCGATTTCAGCGAGGTCTTCAATTATATGCAAACTCACCCGGCGACCGAAGAACGCATTGAAGCTGCCGGCGGTACTGATTGCCCGGCACCAGCGGTCAAATAAGCGCTGCTGTTTTTCTAGCGTTTATTAAGATGGGCAGCAATGCCCATCATCATTTTATCCAAAGCCCCTCGATTCCCTTCCGCAACGCTCAATGCACTGTCTGACATGCTTCGAGCGACCTCTGGATTACTGATCAACTCTAACCAATGGGCGGCCAATTCATTGGCATTGCTAACCTGCCGCAATGCACCGGCATTCTGCAACAAAGCATTCGCCTCGGCAAAATTAAAGCAGCTCTTACCGGTCACAATAGGCAACCCCCATGCAGCGGCTTCAATCATATTGTGGCCACCCCGATCAACCAGGCTGCCACCGATAAACGCAGCATCCACCGCACCAAAAAAGCACAGCATTTCACCCATGGTATCGCCAAGAATTACCTGACAATCTTCCGCTAGCGCTTTCAGACTTCGGCTTTCACTGCGCCGCTGCATCGACAAGTTACTGGCCTCAATCAAGCGAGCAACGTCCTTAAATCTTTCAGGATGGCGGGGCACCAGCAACAGGCGGGCATTTGGTTTTTTCGCCAGCAATTGCTGAAACGCCTGCAAAATAATTTCATCTTCGCCGGGGTGAGTGGACGCAGCGGCAATAATAAAACGCTTCTCAGCGCCTTCAACATCACCCAACTCCTCCGAACCACCTTGCCACTGTTTGCGCAGCACAGCAGCCTGAGCTCGAAGCTCCTCACTCAACTGCAAATCAAATTTAATATTGCCGCTTACCTCGCAATGCTCAGCTTTGGCGCCGCTTGCAATAAAACGCTCCTGATCGGCGGAAGTCTGCGCATAGACCCCATCCAGAGCTGCAAACATTGGCTGACTTAGGGCCGAAACCCGCTGATAACCCCGGGCAGAACGCTCGGACAGGCGACCATTTAACAATAAGCTGGGAATGCCACGCTGCTGACAGGCGGCCAGTAAATTCGGCCAAAGCTCGGTCTCCATGATCAACAGAATTTCCGGATTTAGCTTACCCAGAAAGCGCGCCATGGCATCGGGCAAATCATAAGGCAGATAGACATGCAAAACCTGATCGCCGAATCGCTCCTGCAATAGCGCAGAGCCCGTTGGGGTCGTTGTTGTCACCATTAACTGATGCTCGGGGTAATCTTGCAACAGGCGCTTGATCAGGGGGCTTGCAGCAATGGTCTCACCCACAGAAACCGAATGCAGGCAAATCAACGGACGTCCATCATCAGGCTTCGGAAACAGCGCAAAACGTTCCTGCCAGCGCTTGGCGTAGGCCGGGGCCTTGATGGCTCGCCACAGCAGTCGCAACAGAACCAAAGGCAACGCCAGATAAAAAATAAGACTGTAGAAAAAACGCATTGAAGTCCTGTTCGCACTCAGAGGTTGACGCTTTTTTAGCTCGCCAGGGTGGTTCCATGAGTGTGAACATACACCAGCAAGATTCTTCATTAATTCGCGGTATAATAAAACAATCTGCCAATACCATACAGCTCTTGCCTTAAGGGGGCCTTCGCACCATGGCTCAAGCCTATATTGAACTCGATACCGCCATCATCGGCGGTGGCGTTGCCGGCCTGTGGTTGCTCAACCGACTGCATCAGCAAGGGCGCCACTGCGCATTGTTCGAGCGAGATGCTCTGGGTGCCGGACAAACCCTGGCCTCACAAGGCATGATTCATGGCGGCATCAAATACACCCTGGCCGGTGCCCTAAGCGGAGCCTCAGAAGCGATTGCCGACATGCCCCGCCGCTGGGGCGAGTGTTTTGCCGGTCATGGCGAAATCGACCTGAGTGAAGCCAAACTGCTCAGCGAAGACTTTTATATGTTTTCCAGCCAACAAAGTAGCTCAAAAATCAGCACCTTCCTGGCCAGTAAATTAACCCGCGGCCGCGTCGAAGCCGTCAGCGGTGATGAACTCCCCGAATTGTTCAAAGGGCAAGACCAGGCTCAGGTCTATAAACTCCTCGATATTGTGGTAGACACGCCTTCACTGCTTAACGCATTGAGCCAGCCCTTAAGCGAACGAATCTTTAAATTGCCCTCTGATCATCACTGGAAAAAAGACGGTAAAAGTGCGCATCTGCTATTAAACAGCAAGAGCGACAAAGCCCAGGAAATACGCGCCCGAAACTTTATTTTTTGCGCTGGCGAAGGTAATGCAGCCCTACTGGAATCGTTGGGTCTGGAAAAACCCGCTATGCAACGACGTCCACTGCAGCAAGTTTGTGTAAAGCATACTCTGCCCTATCGTTTTTATGGCCATTGCATGGGCGCCGAAAGCACACCGCGCTTAACCATTTCCAGTCATCCCTGCGCCGACAGTACTGAGGGGGAACAAGTCTGGTATTTAGGTGGCAGCCTGGCGGAAGCCGGCGCCAAGCAAAGCGAGGCGGAAGTGATCACCTGCGCCAAGAAAGAACTGCGAGAACTCTTTCCCTGGTTGGATTTCAGTGATGCCGAATGGTGCAGCCTGCCCATCAATCGAGCCGAGCCCAAGCAGAAAGGGTTGGTTCGCCCCGACAAGGCTTTTGCATCCCGTGCAGAGGGAATCGATAACGTTATTGTGGGCTGGCCGACCAAACTGGCCCTCAGCCCGAACTTTGCCGATCAAGCGATGGCTTTACTGCCCGTAAATAAAACGTCACTACCCCAAGATTTACCCCTGCCGCGATTGAGCAAAGCAAAAATAGCTCCAGCACCATGGGACAGGCTCTTTGCAAACTCAAATACACACAGTGGCGATGCGGAACACATAAAATGAGTCAGGTACAACTTCCCCAAAACCCCGCTCCCGGTTTGGATTTTTCCATCAGCCCTCTTGGGCTGGGCACCGTAAAACTGGGACGCAATCAAGGTGTTAAATACCCAACGGCTTTTAACCTGCCCAGCGACGAAGAAGCGAAAACCCTGCTCGCGACAGCCAGAAATTGCGGCATCAACCTGATCGACACTGCTCCAGCTTATGGCAATAGTGAAGAACGCTTGGGCCAACTGCTACAAGGTAGCCGACAGGATTGGGTCATCGTCAGCAAAGCCGGTGAAGAATTTGAAAATGGCCAATCCAGCTTTGATTTCCGCCCGGAACACATTCGCCACAGTGTCGAGCGCAGCCTGCGTCGTTTAAAAACCGATTATATCGATATGGTACTGCTCCATTCCGATGGCAACGATATGGAAGCTATTGCACAGGGTGGACTCGAAGCCCTGAATGAACTCAAACAAGCGGGCTTAATACGCGCCAGTGGCATGTCCACCAAAACGGTTGAGGGCGGAATCGCTGCCGCACAACAATCCGATTGCGTTATGCTCACCTACAACCTCAATGAAACTGCCGAAGGCAAAGTGCTGGACTACTGCACTGAACACAATAAAACGGCCCTGATAAAAAAAGCACTGGCAAGCGGACACATTGCCCACAACGATCAAAAAAACGGCGTGTTGGAAAGCATGAAGTTTGTCTTTGCCCACCCGGGCAGCACGGCGGCGATTATTGGGACGATTAATCCGGGGCATTTGCGCGATAATGTGAACAACTATCTCCGCGTTAACTAAATAACGTTGCCAATGCCAATCTATTTAGACACTGGAAATGCAATGCAGCCAAAGCAAATTGTTCAGCAATGGGTAGATGTCTTCAACGAAGGCAATGCCGATAAGATAGCGACCTTCTATGCCGACAATGCGGTTAACCATCAAGTCGCCAACGAGCCCGTGGTGGGCAAAGCCGCCATACACAAGATGTTCACCGATGAGTTCGCCAGTGCAGAGATGGTTTGCATCGTTGAGAATATCTTTCAAGACGGCGACTGGGCCATCTTGGAATGGAAAGACCCTATCGGACTTCGAGGTTGCGGATTCTTTCAAATCGAAAATGGTCTGATTCTTTTTCAGCGTGGCTACTGGGATAAATTGAGTTTTCTAAAAGCGCATAATTTACCGATTCCAACTTAACAGTAAAAACACAGAGAGCGCATCAATACAAATAAAACAGAGAAGGCACTAATATGAAAAAAGGAAATATTTTTATTGGCCTGTACTTTTTGATTTTTACCATTGGTTTAAGCTTGTCAGTTTTAAGTGCTTTAAACCCTCTTCATACGGAAGGAGAATATACCAATTGTAATCGAGATGGAGGATACGCGGAGTATGTGAATTGCCGAAAAATCGTTGCAGATCGATATATTAAGATTGAATACCCCCAAGTAAAAGATCTCAGCAAAATGTTTTTCACTTTGGTAACCGCTATTTTCGTAGCATCGATTACGTTTTCTGAAAAGATTCTTATGACCCCAAAACCAGGTAGCTTTGCAAAATTTTCAATGGTTGCCGCCTGGATTTCGATGCTCTGCTCGATAATCGCCTGCGGCTCCGCACTCGCTCTTGTCTCACTAGCTTATGATCAAGCAGCATGGAGTGAACTGAGGGCTTTTCCGAGTAAAGCAAGCAGTGGCATAGCGCTATATATCATTTCAGGGGCACTGTTTGTTTGGGGACTTATTCTTTTTGTGGTCACCAGTGCATGGTCTCTCTACCATTCGCCAACCGAAAGTGTCGCAACTGCGTGAGACCCAACTCTGGCGCCTATTGTCAAACGGCTCAACTTAAACACAAACGCTTTTCATTACCATAGCGCCAGAGATTAAAACAATAGAGTGGCCCCTTTCCCATGTACGATTACATTATTGTTGGCGCCGGTTCGGCGGGTTGTGTGTTGGCGAATCGCTTATCAGCGAATCCCGAAAACCGTGTTTGCTTAATTGAAGCAGGTGGCAGTGACCGTAACCCGCTGGTGTATACGCCGCTGGGAATCCTGGCCAGCCTGGCAGGGGGCTTGTTTAACTGGAACTTTAACTCCACCGCCCAGAAAAACATGAACGATCGCGAGATCTATTGCCCGCGCGGCAAGGTATTGGGGGGCAGCAGCTCGATCAATGCCATGCTGTATGTGCGCGGTCAAAAACAGGATTACGACAGCTGGGCCGCAGCGGGTAATACTGGCTGGAGCTATGATGAGGTTCTACCCTACTTCAAACGCTCACAGCATCAGGAGCGCGGCGCCAATGAATTTCATGGCACAGGCGGCCCTTTGAATGTAGCGGATCTGCGCAGTCAGCACCAGCTTTGTCAGGCCTTTTTGGACTCAGCAATAGAACAGGGCGAAAAAGCGACCCAGGATTTTAATGGCGACGATCAGGAAGGCGTCGGCTGGTATCAGACGACCCAGAAAAACGGTCTGCGCTGCAGTGCTGCCGCCGCCTATCTGCATCCAGTGCTGAACAAACGCAGCAACCTCACACTGATCAAAGGCGTGCGCGCCAGCAAAATTATCTTTGAAGACAAACGTGCCTGCGGTGTGGAAATTATTGAAAATGGCCAACGCCGAATTCTGAAAGCCAACAGGGAAGTTCTATTAAGCTCCGGCGCCTTTGGCTCGCCCCAGCTGCTGATGTTGTCGGGTGTCGGCAGCAAGGAACAGCTTGAGAAACACAATATTGATCCCGTACATGAACTGCCCGGTGTCGGTGAGAACCTGCAGGAACACGTTGATGTATTGATCACTACCGAAGAAACCACCGGTACCAGCTTTGCGCTTACCCGTCCCAAGGCCCTGTGGAATCAAACCAAGGCCTTCTTTCAGTTTGTATTTGCCCGTCGCGGCAATTTAACCTCGGTTATCGCCGAGGCCGGTGGCTTTATCAAAGTCGGCGAACATGCAGAAACCCCTGATATTCAGTTGCATTTTTCACCAGTAGCCATGGGTGATCACGGACGCGATACCGATTACTACAGCAAGTACGGCCACAGTTTACATGTCTGTGTGCTGCGCCCTAAAAGCCGTGGACAGGTCAGCCTCGCCAGCTCAGACCCGACAGCCGACCCGGAAATTGATCTGAACCTGTTAAGCGAAGAAGACGATCTGAAATTGCTGAGCAATGCCGTTAAGCGCGGCCGCGAGTTGCTTAAAGGTAAAGCCCTTCAGGATGTCAGCGGTTTGGAAATCAGCCCCGGGACAAGCTGCAACAGCGACGACGATCTCGAAACGTTCATCCGCAACAATGCCCAGCATATTTACCATCCTGTGGGAACCTGCAAAATGGGTTCTGACGATATGGCCGTGGTGGATGAACAACTTCGTGTTCATGGCCTGGAAGGTCTGCGCGTAATCGACGCCTCAATTATGCCCACTGTCGTCAGCGGCAATACCAATGCCCCAACCATGATGATTGCCGAAAAAGCCTCAGACATGATTCTGGAAACCGATAAGGCTGGGTAACCCAGCCTTTAAATCGAAAACTGTTTTTTAAGGTACTGTGCCTGGCGACGGCTCACATCAACCGATTGGCCGTTGCTAAGCTGAACCATCAAGCTACCTGGGTTCATGCCCTCTTCCACTTTACATATCGCATCGATACGCACGACATCACTGCGACTGGCCTTCAGAAAATGGCTGTCGTCCAGCTTGGCTTCAAGGCGGCTGAGGGAACTCTGGATATAGGACTTTTCCTTTTCCAGATGCACAACCACATGATTCCCCAATGCTTCAAACCGCAGCACATCTTGCAAGCGAACAATGCGATAGTCATGCCCGAACTTTAACAGGAAGCCATGATTCTCTGGCAAGATATCTGCTGTGGATGCTTTTTCCTGCTCCTGTTGTCCGTGATAGGATTTTCCGGACAACGCCAAGTCCACCTTGGCCATGACCTGATCCAGACGATTCGGGTTCACAGGTTTCAATAGATAATCAAAAGCGTTTAAGTCAAAGGCCTCCAGCGCGTGCTGGCTGTACGCTGTGCAAAAGACAAACAAACTTCGATTTCCGGCACTGGCGACCAGCTCGATACCATCCATTTCCGGCATTCGAATGTCCACGAAGACCACCTGGAATTCCTGCTCCTGCAAGAGCGCCAGCGCCTCGGCGCCATCCGCTGCTTCCGATATCGAATCCAGCTGTGAATAGCGCCCCAGTAAGCGGCGGATTTCCTGGCGGGCCAGAGGTTCGTCATCAACAATCAATACATTCATTTTTTGGGCAATTCCAGTAGCACACTAAAGCTGTCTTCTGAGTTCACGGTCATGCTCGCATGCTCGCCATACATAAGCTCCAATCGTTTACGAATATTATCAAGACCAATACCATGCCCCTGCTCCACCGATTTTTCCGGAAGGCTGTTGACCACGCATAATGAAAAATAGTCATCGCCTTGTTCTTTTGCAACCACAGCAATAGTTCCGCCCTGTCTGGAGGGTGCAACGCCATACTTGACGGCGTTTTCCAGCAAGGTCAACACGATCAGACTTGGCATACTTTGTTGCAGTAGCGAGGCCTCTATCTCCCATTCCACTGTCAAACGTTCCCCTAAACGTAAACGTTCAATTTGCAGATAACTTTCTGCGAGATCACATTCCTGTTCCAGAGTGCTCAGGGCTTCCACTTCGGCATGCATATGCACGCGCATTAACTCGGATAGCTTGGTAATGGTTTCCGCCGCCTGCTCCTGATCACTGTATACCAATGCACGAATGCTGTTTAAGGTATTAAACAGAAAGTGAGGATTGATCTGGTTGGCAAGTTGTTTCAGTCGCGTCATTTCCAACTCGCGTGTTAATTCATCACGCTTGCGGTAAAAGTGCCAGGACAGATACAAGGCCGACCAGAACAACAAAATAATGTAGTTTTGCCCCGCACTGATGGTATAAGCCGCCGTAGACATATGCCGGGATGACACATCACCACTGTTGTTCTGGAATTGAACACTGGTGATATCAAAGTCCGAGAACACAACGATCTGCCCGATAGCATACATCAGCAGCGTCAGCATAATCGCCACCGGGATCATGTAGATCGTCACACCCGCCATCGACGACAAGCTCAAGCCTGAGCGCAGCACGCCCAAGCGTAAAAACGGGCGTATAAAAAAGTGACAGACCATCAATAGCGCCAGGGACTCACAAAATATCCGCAGCAGCAACAGCGGCTTATTGTCGATTATTTTCCCCAAAAAAAGGTCGGTCATTAAGTACGCCGAGGAAATATGAGTAAGAGCCGCTATACAGCAAGCAATTTTATAGGCAGTACTTGGTTGGCGACATTCAGCCAACCAAGTGCTAAGGAACTGTGGCATATCCAGGACAACCATTGTTGTTGATTGATTTCATCCAGGCAGCATAACAATGCCCAGGCCCCAAGGTAAACTGCGATTAGCATCCTTCCTCTTCCTGCTTGCCACTAACTGCCCAGATCAGAATGCCAACCCAGGCAATCCAGGAAAAGCCCGCCGGGATGTTCGCCAACATGATTTTCTTTTTATGTTCCCGGCGCAACAGCACAGCAATCAGGCTGGGCAGGAAGTAAATCGCAAGGAAGAGCGGAACAAACACCAGCAGGAAAGCACCATGTTCGGTCCAAAGGGTATTAAGCATAAGATCGATTTTATCAAGCATCTCTGTCACCTGTTAAGTTGGGTTATTGGGTACAGGATGAATAGTAGAGATGTGGAGCCACGGTGAGGCCAGAAAAGTGAATTTCGGCCGAATAACGTGATTTGTGGTTATTGATCGCTGCAAGCCATGCCTAATTCGATAGTCCGGGCATCAGGGGCAGCCGACTGCTATAATGCGGCAACGCCAAACCTTCACGATATACACTGACTATGTCCATAGAAGCTATTTGGGACGAGTACCGTTCTGCGCTCACACGATTTCTAACTTCCCGGGTATCGAACCCCGCTGATGTTGAAGATTTACTGCAGGATATACTCATCAAGAGCTATAAGAATCTGCATACCGTCAAATCCTCAGACAGCATCAAAGCCTGGCTGTTTCAGCTGGCCAACAACACCATCATTGATCACTACCGAAAGAAAGCCAAAGGCAAAGACCTGCAAGCCGAAGACTTGTGGTATGAAGAAGATCTGCCCAACATCAAGGCTGAGTTGTCTATGTGCATTCTTCCTTTTATCAATGCCTTGCCGGAAGACCAATCCAAGCTACTCAAAGCCATTGATATCGACAACGTTAAACAGAAAGATTTCGCTGAAACGAATAACATCCCCTATTCCACGCTGAAGTCACGGGTACAGAAGTCTCGCCAGGCGCTGAGAAAGCTCTATGAAGATTGCTGCCACCTTACCCTCGACCAGCACGGCAATATTATCGACTACCAGCGCAAAAACCCGGATTGCGACGGCTGCCCCTAACGAATAAACGTTCTTGAAATGTGGTTACTGGCACTAGAATGTTACTTTCACTGACAGCGCCAGTTCTTCTTTGCGTCCATTTTCTCGCCAGCTGTCTTTCAGCTGATAAGTGAATTTTATTGATTGGTTCCCGGACACATTCAAAACATAAGCGAGTTCATACTCCAAGGCCTTAAGCTCAACAGTTGCCCCGCCCTTTTTATCATAAAGTTTCATGGGAGCACCTATTATGAGCTCCAGCTGTGAATTGCCCAGACCAGCCTTGTATTCAATCGCCGGACTGAAAACACTGTCGTTCCAAACCCAGCGGGAAGATGGGTAATACTCCGATTCCAGTTTCAGTGAATAACTCAATCCATGTCGAAGCTCATGTTTGTAGCCTAATGTTAAACTGGATGTGGTTTTGTGCTTGTACAGATCCAGTTCAAGCTCATTTTCGACAGTGAAAATTCCATTCTTTCCGAGCACCCATTCATGGGCAAGTACAAGTTCCAATTTTTCATGGCGATATATTGTGTGGCCATTGTCGCGGGAGTATTCTGCAGACAGCTCCATACTCGGAGCTGAATATTCAAGTTTTGCTGCCCATGTTTTCAAATCACCTTTGACCGTACGGTCTTTATGCTCACTGGTCACCGAAACCACCCACATCCTGTCGGCCATTGACGGTGGGCTACTTACACTCCCCAGGAGTACGACCAGTAACCAACGCATCAACATCATCGCTAAATCAGAACGCTCAGATGGTGCCCTGCTTCTTACAGTTCTGATAACGCTTCACTTTGGTTGCGAGAATAAAACTGATAGCTGAGATCAGCCCAAGAAACGCCAGAAAAACCAATACGGTGTGGTAACCACCACCGACATGCCAAATCACTGCCGCAATCCATGGAGAAAATGCCTTAATCAACTTTACCGGGATATTCATTGCACCGTTGATTGCACCATAGGCTTCTCTGGTCAGCAGTTCGGGAACGGCAACACCCTTTACAATCGTCATAATTCCACTGGCCGCGCCAAAAGCCAGCGCAAAAGGAATCAATAACCAGATTGAAACCGACAGGTATGCAAAAGCCAAAAACACCACCGGCAGAACCGAAGCGGTGAATATACCGAGATTCACAATCGACAGCTCCTTCGAAAGGAGGGATAGTAAAAACCGTCCCGCTACTTGCGCAGGACCCAGCACCACAACAATGGCCACAACTTCCGAGACAGAGAGCCCTTTCTCCAACAACATGGGGTAAAGGTGAAACTTAAAGGTGGTACCCGCTGCTGCGAAAAATGAAAAGCAAAACAACAAGCTCCAGAACATGGGTTGGCCTAAAGCCCAGCGGACCGTTTTATTTCCGGCTTCTTCAGACTTTACGCGGGAAGACCTTTCTTGATGATCTTTTTTTGCTGAGCGCTGAGTTGATGTTGGCAGGCGACGATAGATCAGCAAGCCCACGGCAATATTAATCAGGCCCAACACGATCATCGTGTTACGCCAACCCCCATACTGTAATAGCAGTTCAATCAGGGGAATAAATAAGGTTGCCGCAAAGCCGCCCCACAAGGTCAACGTCGTAATATGCCGTCGGCTGTTACCGGCATCAAAGTGATTGGCAATTACAGAAAAAGCGGCATCGTATAAAGTCGCCGCTTGCAGAGCGCCAATGCCCGCAAACACGATATAAACGCCCCACAAAGTGCTCAACTGAGAACCTGACATGAACAGCAGACCCGCGAGTAACGAGGCTGCCGTCATCACCTTTCGGCCCTGCCCCTTGTCGATGGCTTTGCCAACCGGTATTGCCGCCAGGGCTGAGAACAGAAAGCTTAGCGTCAGCGCAGCGTAGGTTTCCGACTTGTTCCAGAAAAATTCGGACATCATCGCCTCAGCGAGCTGGGGAAAACTGTAATACAGTGTTCCCCATGAGCAGATTTGAGCAATGCCCAACATACTGATGGACATCTCTTCCTGCGAAGCTGCCTGAGGCTTAGCTGAAGATTTTGAAGCCAACATATGCTCCACCTCACTATCCACAGCAGGCCGTGGTTTCTGCCGTTGACGGAGTGCAACAAGCCGAAGGTGCTTCAGCGTTTTCTTGAACAACGCTGTTCCCACTACGCTTTGTGCTACAGGCACCGGTTTTCGGCAGAACAAGTTCCACTCGTCGAGCGGCCTCGTGATCTCCAGCCAGTTCCGCAACAATTGAGCGCACCTGTTCATAGCCTGTCAGCATCAAGAAGGTCGGCGCTCGGCCATAGGCTTTCATACCCACGATAAAAAAGTTTTCGTCGAAGTGTTGAAGCTCCTGCACACCATGGGGTTTCACCGTTCCGCATGAGTGAACATTGGGGTCAATCAACGGTGCCAGCATCGAAGGCGCTTCGACAATTTCATCCAGATCAAGGCGAAGCTCACTCAGAATGCTCAGATCGGGCCGGAATCCAGCGGATACAACAATCTTATCCACCTCAATAAACTGCTCTTCACCGCCGACTGAAAGATGCACCTTCAAGGCCGAGCCCTGGCGAGTGAGACGGTGAACCTTTAACGGTGCCAACAAAGACAAAGATCCACTATCAATCGCGTGCTTGGCTGCCAAGCCCAACTCGCCTCGCGCAGGAAGCTGATCGTTCAAGCCCCCACCCAGAAGCTTTTCGAGGTTATTGGTTCTCAACCCCCAATGCACTTTGGTATGGTCGGAGTTTTCCTGAAGCTTGAGCAGGTCTAAGACCACGTTGATCGCCGAGTGCCCTCCGCCCAACACCAAGGTGCGCAGACCTTCATATTCGGATCTTTGGGAATTCACATCCGGAATGCCGTAACGGATCAAATCCTGGTTTTCGCTTTCTCCCGGTACAGGCAATCCATTTAAACCGATTGGGTTGGGTCTATACCAGGTTCCCGAAGCATCAATCACAGCATCGACATGAACGCTATGCTGCTCACCATTAGCGATCCGGTAGTGAACACTGTAGCCAGCGGCATCACGCCCCTTCGATGAGGATTTACTTAAATCGGTTTTGGTCGCAGCAATCACTTCAGCCTCATAAGTGATTGCGTTTTTCAGAGCGGTTAAGGTGGCAGCCGGGATGAGGTACTGCTCTACAATGTCGCGCCCAGTCGGCATACTTTCTTTGTCCGGGTATCGCCATTGGGTTTTATTCAAAAGCCTCTCAACCGCCGCATCCACCAGATATTTCCAGGGGGTGAACACCTTAACATGCCCCCATTCCAACATGGCTGCACCCGCGTTCTTACCTTTTTCCAACACTATCGGCTTCAAGCCTCGCTCTATCAGGTGAGCGGCGGCGGCAATACCTACCGGACCCGCACCGATAACAACAACGTTTTTGTTTTTCATGACTATTCTCCATTCAGTTTGATTACCCGTAGGACGCCAGCCATTGGAAAAAGACGAAATATAATGAAATTTATTTTCACTAATGGTCCCTCAACATTTTGCCCGCAAGCATTTCGTCTTTTTTCAAACAACGACGTCTTACGGGTAGACCACTTAATTTTGGAGGCCACATTTGTGGAAAGTAGAATGAACTATCTGGATCAGGAATCGTTTGAACTTGTACACACAGAGGGCAGCGAGCATAAGCCGCGTATATTGATACTCTATGGGTCCTTACGGGAACGCTCATTCAGCCGCTTTGCCGCTGAGGAGGCCGGCCGAATATTAGAGACGATGGGCGCCGAGGTCAGACTTTTTAATGCGGGCGGCCTACCGCTATTTGACGGCAATGCCTCATCGGATCACCCCAAGGTGCTGGAGCTTCGAGAACTCAGCCAGTGGTCCGAGGCCCAAGTCTGGTCTTCCCCTGAAGTGCATGGAAATATGTCGGGTGTTATGAAAAATCAGATCGACTGGATTCCCTTATCCATTGGTGCGGTACGCCCAACCCAGGGCAAGGTGCTCGCGGTCATGCAGGTTTCGGGCGGCTCCCAGAGTTTTAATGCGATAAACAATATGCGCATTCTTGGACGCTGGATGCGTATGCTGACCATTCCCAACCAATCCTCTGTGGCGAAAGCCTATCAGGAGTTTGACGAAGAAGGGTATATGAAAGCATCCGCCTACCGGGACAGAATCGTCGATGTCATGGAAGAGCTGATGCGCTTTACTTACCTAACCCGCGACCATAAAGATTTTTTGGTGGACAGGTACAGCGAGAGAATGCGCGCACGAGACGCTTAGAAAGAGCATCTGAAAAGAAAGCCAAAAGAGAAAATTTGAAAAGGCACTCCCCTTGACGCAAGCAAGGGGAGATGACAAGTCTGGCGCGAATGTATTTACGCCGGCTTATCCGCATCTGCGATAACTTTTTCAACAATCGCCGTGGTTGAACAGTTGTCGAAAAAGCTCAACACTTTTACTTCGCCGCCATAGCCTTTTACGATTTCCCAGCCCACAACCTGCTCTTCACTGTAGTCTCCGCCCTTCACCAGCACATCGGGTTGAATCAGTTCGAGCAATCGCTCCGGAGTATCATCCGGGAACGACAACACCCAATCCACGGCGGAAAGGCCGGCAAGTACCGCCATGCGACGATCCACCGGATTAATAGGACGGGACGGGCCTTTCAAGCGAGACACCGATTCGTCGCTGTTGATTGCAACAATCAATCGATTACCCAACTCTCGGGCATCAGCGAGATAACCCACATGACCCGCATGCAGAATATCGAAACAGCCATTGGTAAACACCAGCTTTTCGCCACGTGCTCTTGCCGCCTGAAGAGACAATACCAATTGCTCTTCATTCACCACCCCGCATTCAACTTCCTGCCCCGCCGCCACAGCCTGACGCAATTCCGGAGCAGAGATGGTTGCGGTGCCGAGCTTAGCCACCACCATACCCGCGGCCACATTGGCCAAACCGACGGCCATGGGCAAATCACTGCCCGCAGCAATGCTCGCCGCCAACACAGCAATTACCGTATCGCCAGCACCCGTCACATCAAACACCTCACGAGCTTTGGCGGGCAGATGCAGTTCGCCTTCTTTATTGGCTTGCAATAACGTCATGCCTTGTTCGCCACGTGTGATGAGCAAGGCATCCAATTCCAGATTGTTCAGTAAATCCTGCCCCTTACTGACAAGCTCCGCCTCGCTCTGGCAGGAGCCCACGACAGCTTCAAACTCGGACAGGTTTGGCGTCAGCAATGTCGCCCCGCGATAGCGTTCAAAATCATGGCCTTTGGGGTCGACCAGTACAGGAATTTTTTTCTTACGTGCAGACGCAATCAGCGATTGGCAATGTTGCAAACTGCCTTTGGCGTAATCCGAAAGCAGTAACACCTGCACACCGTCGAGCGACAAGCTATGGCTCAAACTTGCGCTGTCTTGCTCGCTGAAGGGTTTTTCAAAATCCATGCGCAGCAGCTGCTGCTGACGGCTGACCACTCGAAGCTTGGTAATGGTGGGTTTATCGGCAACCGTCGTAAACAGACAATTCACCCCCACGGAACTCAATGAGTCGAGCAAACTGGCGGCGGCATCGTCGTTCCCCACCAGGCCCGCCAGATTGGCAGCCGCACCCAGAGCGGCAATATTCATAGCCACATTACTGGCACCACCCGGGCGATCATCTGTCGCTTGTACATTCACAACAGGGACTGGCGCTTCCGGCGATACCCTTCCCGTATCACCCTGCCAGTAGCGATCAAGCATTACATCGCCCACAACCAATACGGAACCTTGGTCAAAACGCGGCATGCTTAGCTGCATGGTAATCTCCTCAATCTGTGCACTGGCTGCAATGTTTGTACGGCATTAATTGGAACTGGCATCGGCTTCTTCACCAAATTGCATGGCGTGCAGTTTGGCGTACGCGCCATTCTTCGCCAGCAGTTCCTGGTGGCTACCCTGCTCAACAATCTCGCCTTGCTCCATCACCACAATAACATCGGCATTTTCAATGGTGGAAAGACGGTGAGCGATAACCAAAGTGGTTCGGTTCTGCATCAGTTTATCCAGAGCCGCCTGAATTTTACGTTCAGATTCCGTATCCAGCGCAGAGGTGGCTTCGTCCAGAATCAATATCGGAGCATCTTTTAACAGCGCTCGCGCCAGGGCAATACGCTGTCGTTGACCACCACTCAAACGAGTGCCATCTTCACCGACAAGTGTTTCGAAACCCTCACCAAATTGATCAATGAACTCACAGCAATGAGCCGCTTCGGCTGCCTGACGCAGTTTTTCATCGCTGACATCAGCAAGCCCGCCATAGGCAATATTATTACGCAGGGTATCGTTAAACAGCGTGACGTCCTGATTTACCAACGCGATTTGCTGGCGCAAACTGGAAAGCTCATAATCGTTCAGCGCAACATCATCAATGCAAATGCTGCCCTGTTCGTGATGATAAAAACGCGGAATCAAACTGGCTAAGGTGGTCTTGCCACTGCCGGAACGGCCGACCAAAGCAATGGTCTGCCCGGCTTTAATATCGAGATTAATATTTTTAAGCACATCACCTTCGCTGGCATTGTAGGCAAAACTTAGATTTTTAATCGCGATATTGCCTGCGACTCTCTCAATCGTATGCTCGCCATAATCTGGCTCGGGTTCGACATCCAACTGGGCAAAAATATCTTCTGCAGCAGCAATACCCTTTTGAATTTTCGAATTTACTTCGCTGAGCTGACGCACGGGCTTGGGAATCAACGCCGCAGCGCCCAGATAAGCAATGAAGTCTCCGGGTGTGGATGAACCCATAAAACTCAGCGCGATGTACATCAATACACCCAAAGCTACCGCAACAATCAACTGCAATACCGGCGTATTAATCGCCGCCGTAGTCACCAGTTTTAAATTCTGTTTGAAGTTGGCAATGCTGGCTTTTTCAAAACGACCGCGTTCGTAGCTTTCACCACCGAAGCTGCGCATCACTTTATAGCCATTGATCATTTCCGAAGCGGATTGCGTCACGTCTCCCATGGTCAGCTGAATATTGCTCGACAGGCGACGCAGGCGCTTGCCCACCTTGGAGACAATAAAGCCGAGAATCGGTGCGATGGCCACAAATACCAACGTGAGCTTCCAATCTTCCCAAATCAGATACCCAAGCAGAACAATCACCGTCAAGCCTTCACGGATCAACACCTTGATGGCTTCGGTACAGGCATCCGTAACCTGGGTCACGTTATAGGTAATTCGAGAAACCAGGTGCCCTGAGTTATTGCTATCGAAATACTCGCCAGGGGCCAGGGTGAGTTGATCAAAAAGTTGCACCCGCAAATTATGCACAATTCCCAACGACACTTTTGACAAGGCATAGCTACCAATAAAAGTGCCCACGCCGCGCACAAAGAAAATACCGACGACCGCCAGGGGAATAATAACTTTGTAGTCACTGTCGCCGCCATTGATGGAATCCACCAAAATGCCGAACAGCTTGGTTAATGCCGGCTGGGAGGCGGCGAAAATCGCGAAGCCCAGTAAGCCCATAAACAACATGAACTTATGGGGTAATAAATAGGACAGCAGACGGCGATAGGTTTGCGCCCCGCTGGTTTTGTTCTCAGCTTCGCTGGAGCTAAGCTCTGTCATACCAAAATCCCGTATTGAGGCCGATTAGCTGGCTTGCTGGCTTGGGTAAAGGGCCTGTTTCAATGCGCTAAGATTGGGCCACTGGGGACATATATCAACATAGGCCTTAAGCAGGAAGTCCAGCTCGGTTTCGCCCACAACCGACACACTGTCCAGAAAACCCTGCACATCGAGAAGAAGATCACGATTTTTTGCAGGTGCAATAAACTGGGGGCTGGCCAATCGCCACTGGGGGATCTGGGTCAGATCGACGATGATGTCATCGGCTTTAAGACGGCTATGTCCGAGACCGGCGGCATGGAGGCGGCCCAGCGCTTTACCGGCCGTATGCAGAATTGACTCGCGCAGATGCCGCTCCATACCGTACCAATGCACCATAATATCTTGCAGGGACTGATAACCATCCAGAGCGCGTACCACCAGAATAGCGGCCGGGCCGACCTCCATCTGGCGCTCAGCATAGTAAACCGGCTCCAGAGTGGGAATGTGTTTCTCTTCACACAGACGAATATTACGCAATTCCTGAGCGAAGGTTGGCTCGCCAAAAGGACGTCGCCAAGTGCGGATACTGCGATTTAACTGACGCTTCAGATAGAAAGCCCCCTGACCAGACAGCTCAAAACGGTCAATCAGACTGTGCCCGGATTCCGGGAAGGAGATCTTATGGCTGTCGAGGAACTGCATTTCCCACAAGGCATGAAAATTCAGCAGATGCGCCGGGCGAAACTGCTTGCGGAAATTGGCCTCAATAAAGGCTTCGCTGTTCTTTTTAGCCGAATTGGGCCACACGATATCTTGCCTTGTCTTCAATAAAAGGCGGATTATAACAGCCCTAAACGCAAAACGCCGACCACTTAAGTGATCGGCGTTTTTTGCCGGCTTTTGAGGGCCAGAATTTGCCCGGTCAGGCCTTACTCAACAGGTGCCAGCCAATCATAGCGGTTAGGCAAACGACCTTTCACCGCATCGAAATACATGGTCTGCAAACGCTCGGTGATTGGACCGCGACGGCCATCGGCAATCTGGCGACCATCCAGCTCGCGAATCGGCAAAACCTCAGCCGCAGTGCCGGTGAAGAAAGCCTCATCGGCGACATAAACCTCATCGCGGGTAATACGCTTCTCGCGTACCTCATAACCACACTCTTCGGCCATCTGGATCACCGCATCACGGGTGATGCCATCCAGGCAGGAGGTCAATTCCGGGGTGTAGATGATGCCCTTGTTCACCAGGAAGAAGTTCTCACCGCTACCCTCAGCCACATAACCTTCGTTATCCAGCAACAGCGCCTCTTCACAACCGCTGTCCAGGGCTTCGCGCAGAGCCAGCATGGAGTTGATGTAGTGACCGTTCGCCTTGGCCTTACACATGGAAATGTTCACATGGTGGCGAGTGTAGCTTGAGGTACGAATCTTGATGCCCAGCTCTTTCGCTTCCGGGCTCATATAGGAAGGCCATTCCCAAGCCGCTACCATCACATGGGTTTGCAGGGAATCGGCACGCAAGCCCATACCCTCTGAACCCAGGAACGCCATCGGGCGCAGGTACGCTTCGTTCAAATTGTTTTCACGCACTACCAGCTTTTGGGCTTCGTTCAGCTCTTCTTTGCTGAACGGCATATCCATCATCATGATTTTGGCAGAATTGAACAGGCGGTCCGTGTGCTCTTTCAGGCGAAAGATCGAAGTGCCATGCTTTTCGGTTTCATAAGCACGTACACCTTCAAAGACACCCATACCGTAGTGCAAGGTGTGCGTCAGCACGTGGGTTTTCGCTTCGCGCCAGGGCACAAGTTCGCCATCTAACCAGATGACACCATCGCGATCTGCAAAAGACATAGTTATCTCCGTCAATAAAGTCGTTAGCAAGTTTCTGCACTTGCTCGGCCCTGCTGGACAGGAAAGCTAAACACCCCGGCATGAGCCACTATTCAGACAGCTGCATAAAGTGCTGCCATAGTCGCTGTACCGTTTGGCGTTCAGCTTGAAAATCGGTTTTTCCGTGCAAGACACTTTTTTGGCGCTGTAACGCGAGTCGGTGTCCGGCGGATCGATAGGCCTTGTAAGCTTCGATAAGTTGGGCAGTGTCTTCTGCCGATAAATACCCGGTTTGTTCAAGACATCCCAGGATACGAATATTATCCGTCCACTGTGCCAGGGAGGGCTGCTCATGAGCCCAGGCAAGTACGCCGTATTGAACCATAAATTCAATATCCACGATACCTCCGACATCCTGCTTGATGTCGAAGCGCAGGGCTTTTTCGCCCTCTGAACCCTGGGTCGCGAGATGTTTGCGCATTTTTTCTCGCATTTGCACAACATCTTCACGCAATGCTGCTAATTCCCTGGGCTGACAGAGAATATTTTGGCGAACCGTATCAAATTGCATTGCCAGCTCTCGATCACCGGCAATCGCCCGGGCGCGAACCAATGCCTGTTTCTCCCAGGTCCAGGCTTCTTCCTGTAAATACTGATCGAAAGCCGCAATCGTGGTGACCAACATGCCCGAGTTGCCATTGGGCCTCAGGCGCATATCCACTTCATAGAGCTGACCGGAAACGGTCTGGGTGTTCATGATATGAATAATCTTCTGGGCCATACGGGTGTAGAAGATCAAGTTATCCAGGCTGCGTTCGCCACTGTCGTCGCGCCCACTGGTGCTCTGGCCAGCCGCACCGCCGTGAATAAAGACCAGATCCAGATCCGAACTGTGGCCCAATTCAATACCCCCAACCTTGCCATAGCCCAGAACCAGAAACTCCGGGCGTTCAACATTGTCACCATTGCTGTTCCGGGGCCGGCCATGGCGGGCAATCATCTGCTGCCAGGCCAGTTCAATGACTTCTTCCAGTAACAACTCGGCGATGTCCGTCAGGTGATCGCTCACTTTCATTAGCGGCATGGCATCGGTTACTTCACAGGCGGCGACGCGTAACACATTGGCCATACGGAAATAACGCAGCGCTTCCATATATTCTTCGAGGTCTTCCCACTCGATACGCAAGCATTCCTGACGCAATTGATCCGCCAACTCTTGTCGGCTCGGCGGGGAGTACAAGCTGCGATGGTCCAGAAGCTCATCCAGCAGCGCCGGATGTTTGGACAGCTGATCGGCAATCCAGGGACTGGCCGCGCAGAGCCTCACCAGTTGCGCCAAGGCTACAGGGTTTTCGGTCAGCAAAACCAAATAAATGGTGCGTCGCGCAACGGAACTGACCAAGCCCAAAACCCGGCTTAGTGTTTCTGCTATATCTTCATCGGGATTGCGCCCCTGACTCAAGGTATGCAAAAGCCTGGGCATAAATTTGTCCAGACGATTGCGTCCTTCCGATTGCATCGCAAGAATGGCTCGGCTCTGTCGTAAATCACGCAACTGTTGCAGTAACTTATCGGCTTGCTGATAGCCACGCTGCTCCAACAGTTCAATCGCCGACTCATCCTCCAATTCGCCTAACCAGAGCGGCAAAAAAGCGTCCGACTCGTCATCCTCTTTGGTTTCCTCTTCCGGCTCGGCAATCACCGCCTGGAATTCCGCGTTCACCTGTTCACGGTGCTGTTGTAAATCTGCCGCCAGCGATTCCCAACTGGCGTAGTTAAGTACCCAGGCCAAACGTTCAAGATCGTGGGCATCAATCGGCAGTGCCTGGGTTTGTTTATCCTGATAACCCTGAATAGCGTGCTCCACATGACGCAGCAAACGATAGGCTTCAGCGAGTTTATCGCCGGCACCTTCGGGCAAATAACCATCTTCCTGCAGCAGAGGCAAAAGCTTCAGTACGCGACGTTCCTGCAAACGCTGATCGCGACCGCCGCGAATCAACTGAAACACCTGCACAATAAATTCAACTTCACGAATGCCACCAAAACCGAGCTTCACGTCAGTGGCGATACCTTTGCGATGTACCTCTCGATTAATCATGCGTTTCATATCACGCAATGCATCAATCGCTGAAAAGTCGATATAGCGCCGATAACTGAATGGACGAAGCAGCTCCATTAATTCTTCGCCTGCGCTTTGCTCTTGCACAGGTTCTTCACTCAGCACATCAGTTTGGGGGCCGCCCTCAGCAATCACCCGGGCTTTGATCATGGCATAGCGTTCCCACTCGCGCCCCTGGGTTTGGTAATACTCTTCCATGGAACCGAAGTTCATCACCAAAGAACCGCTTTCACCATAGGGCCGCAAACGCATGTCCACACGAAATACAAAACCACCGACCGTTTGCGCATCCAGGCTTTTTATAATTTTCTGCCCGAGGCGATTAAAAAATTCCTGATTGCTGGTGGTTTTTTTGGCGCGTCCACCAGGCTCAACATATCGATGCTCAGTTTCACCGGATTCCGGGTAGGCAAAAATCAAATCGATATCCGATGACACATTTAACTCGCGCGCGCCGAGCTTGCCCATGCCCAACACCACCAAAGACTGAATTCGCCCGCTTTCATTCCCAATAGGTAAACCAAAACGCTTAACCAAAGCAGCGTAGTGAAATTCCAAAGCCAGCTGCGTACAGCTTTCGGCAAGTGCGCTCATGTCCGCCGTGGTTTCTTCAAGTGAGGCAAGCTGATTTACATCGCGCCAGATAATCCGAATCATGGCGCGACGGCGAAACTGTCGTAAAACACGATCCAGTTCGCTGTCTTTTTCTACACCCTTGGCATGTGCCTGCAAATTCCGAGTGAAAGTTTCCCGAGACCAGGTTTCCTGAAGTTCTTCGCTTTGTAACAGCTCAAGCAAGAGACCGGGGTTATCACGGCAACAATGAAAAATAAATTCACTGCCCAACCAGGCCTTAGCAAGTTGCTTCGCGAGAAGGTCATCGTTTAAATATGAGGAAAGAGCCTGTTGCTGCTCCTCACTGGCTCGCTCTTGCCACTGCTGGGAATATTGATCGAGGGTGGACCTGAAATTGGCCAGGTCTGGCACGTATGACGCTAACACAATGTTCTCTTTTTCTATGATGCGATTTATATTCAGCCCTTGCCTTGGTTTTATCGAATCCATCCAGTGGCAGGCTATATCGTTATAAGATGAACTTATAAGGGCAGTTTGATGATGCCGTATGTTCTGGAAAGCCTATCTCAAAACCCTGGGCAGTTATAGGGTCAGGATCAAACAAACAGGCCCTCCCATGACATTATAGAAGCTATTAGCGACAGTATTTACCAAGGGAGGTAAAGAGCATTGAAGACCGCCCCAAAGTTTGTAACTCTTAGCTCCCTGTGTTGAAAAACAAGCAACCCTGAGCCTTGGCTCATTAAAATCAATAACCCCCAACAGGAGCGATTCCATGTTTAGCCATATTATGATCGGCGCGAACGATGTTGCAGAATCTAAAGCCTTTTACGATGCCGTATTAGGTGCACTGGGCCACGGCCCTGGCGTGATGGACGAGAAAGGTCGTTGTTTTTACTTTACGGAAGGCGGCATCTTCGCCCTGACCAAGCCTATTGATGGCAATCCGGCCAGCCATGGTAATGGTGGCACCATCGGATTTGCCGCAGCCACTACCGAAGCCGCGGATGCCTGGCATGCTGCCGGCCTGGAAAGCGGCGGCACTGCGATTGAAGATGCTCCCGGTGTACGCGAAGGCGCAGGTATGAAATTGTACCTGGCGTATTTGCGAGATCCTGCAGGCAATAAGATCTGCGCGATGCATCGTTTGTAATACAAGATGCACTTAGGGGGTTTTAACAAACCCCCTAAGTAACTAACAACAGTTACACCCTCTTAAATGTTCTTTTTTAGAAACTCAATCAGCGTTTTATGAAACTCTCGACGTTCATCGTCACCTCTAACGCCATGCCCGGAATCTCTGAACTTCAACCACTCTGGTGTCTGACCAGCTTTTTCCAATGCTTTTTTCATATCTTCGGCTTGTTCAATAGGCGTACGCTGATCCCGTTTTCCATGTATTAGCAAGACCTTGGCGTTAATAGAAGAAGCATGATTGACCGGCGACATGTTTTTCATAGCCTCCAGGTCATCTCCTAGAGCCTCCCGAAAGATGCCATCACGGCGCCAGTAATTGCTTTCGCGATCATCCTGATACAACATTTCCAGGTCATATACGCCCGCATTACCAACAGCACACTGGTACAACTCAGGCTCACGTACTGCAGCACTCAGAGCCGAGAAAGCTCCATAACTACCACCAAAGATGCAAATCGCTCCATCCTTGGCCACCCCCATTTTCTGAACCGCTTTTGTTGCATCGATGACATCATCTACCATTGCGGTACCCCATTTGAGATACCCTTCTCGCTCAAACCTTTTACCTTGACCACCACTTCCACGAAAATTGACTTGTAGAACATTGAATCCTTGAGCTGCCAACAATTGAACCGTTTCGTCAAACCCCCAGATATCATAAACTCCATGAGGGCCTCCATGAGGGTACACAATCAATTTTTTGCTATCGCCACCTGTTGCGCGCGTGAGATATCCATTAAACTTCAAGCCATCGCGAGCAGTAAATTTCAGCGATTCCATTGGCTGCAGCTTGCCCCGATCCATCCAGGATCTGGCCGCCATCAGGAAATCCGCTTTTTTCGTCTCTCGATTGTATAGGTAAAATTCCCCTGGATTGGTATCGCCAGAGATATGCACAACGATAACGTTTCCATCTTTTGAATGGCTGCTTATTTCAACTCTCTGACCTTTAAACGCTTTCACTAGACGTTTGTAGTCAAGCACAAAACCCTGACCGTCTCGATAAACATACTCAACAGTACTGGAGAGATAGATCGCCGCCACGGCATCACCCGTCTTAGGGTCTCGGATCACAGAGCCGACATCTCCGGCTTCAGCACCAAATAGCTGAGTGAATGTATTGTTCGCCCAATGCCACTCAATAATTCTTCGTTTTTCTTCAGCGCCTGTTTCGCAATTCAGATACACCTTGCTCGCATCAAAATTCAAAAACTCAACAAAACACTGGCTACCCTTGTCTGCAATATCCAGAACCTTCCAATCACTGCCTTTATCTTCTCGATAGTAAACATAGTCATTAAAATCTTCATCCGTGTAATTGAATACTTTCAGTTCACCACCGATAGAGGCTACGGGCAGGCTACCTGGCATTGGCAGTGTTTCCACAGGGCTCCACCGACCTCTTGATCGTACTTTGCCAATTTCAGCTCTCATTTTCCCGCTACGACTGCGCAGCCACCTGGCAACCAATAATTGCTCATCGCCAAGCTTTTGGTTGGACAAGACATGAGAGGTATAATTGCCACCCCATGACATTTTATTGCGCCGCTTATTACCCAAGTCATAACGCATCAACTCGCCAGTTCCGACAGGTCGATCGGTCCACCATACATGTCGTCCAAAGCGATAAATTACTTCTGTATTACTTATCCATGCATAGTCATAAATTAAATCCTCCTCTCCGGCTTTAATGGAGGATATTGGCTTCTTGCTGGCGACATCGACAAATACCAAGTAGCTGGAATCAGCCCCACGGATATAAGCAAAATAGGTTTTTCCATCTGGAGACAGCTGCAAATCAATATAGTCCGTTCGCTTAAGATAAAAATCCAAGTCGGATTCCAGGTCAGCAAATGATTGGCTTATCAGAGCGAAGCAAAGCAACAGCGAAGCTATCAGAGTTTTTACAAGAACAGGAAGGAATAAAATCCCTTTAACATTCATTACGAAGTTCCTTTTGTAATCAGAAATAAAATAAAGAATATACGGCTTACTTCTCTGGCGGCGGTGCCACACGAATCACTTCTTCAATAGTTGTTGTCCCCGCAGAGACTTTTTGAGCACCGGACAGACGCAATGTGCGCATACCTTCGCGCATGGCTTCTTTGCGCATGGTTTGCAGGTCGAGATCATCACTGATTAAACCGCGCAGCGATTCACTGAGCAGTAAAATCTCGTAAATTCCCTGACGCCCCAGATAACCGGTGTGCCGGCATTCATTGCAGCCGGCCGGCTGATAAATATGAGGCGGCGGGGTCACTTTCCAGGGGGCGACCAGTGAATTCCATAAATCCAAATCTACCGGCGCTTCTTTTTTACAGTGATGGCACAGGGTTCTGACCAAACGCTGGGCAACAACACCAGTAAGGGTGGAGCGCACCATATAAGCCGGCAAACCCAAATCAAGCAATCGACTCAAAGCACCGGCAGCATCGTTGGTGTGCAAGGTACTTAACACAAGGTGTCCGGTCAGTGCCGCCTGGGAGGCCATCTGTGCAGTTTCCTTATCCCGGATCTCACCCACCATAATGATATCGGGATCTTGTCGCATCAGGGTGCGAACACCGGCGGCAAAGTCGAGACCAATATTATTTTGCACCTGAGTTTGGTTGAAACTTTCTTCCACCATCTCGATGGGATCTTCAATGGTGCTGACATTCACTTCGCTGGTCGAAAGGGATTTCAGGCTGGTGTACAAGGTGGTGGTTTTACCGGAGCCCGTTGGACCGGTGACCAACACAATACCATTTGGACGGCCAACCATATCCTGCCAGCGATTCAAATCGTCGCCGACCAAACCGAGATCTTCGAAACTGCGCAACAGCACATCGGGATCAAAGATTCGCATCACCAGTTTTTCACCAAAAGCCGTGGGCAGAGTGGATAAACGCAGTTCCACTTCGCTGCCATCCGGCCGTTTGGTTTTTACACGGCCATCCTGGGGCTTTCGCTTTTCAGCAATATCCATGCGACCGAGAATTTTCATACGGCTTAACACCGCCGTAGCCACACCTTTGGGCAACTCATATACGGTGTGAAGAATGCCATCAATGCGGAAACGCAGTTTGCCGGTTTCGCGGCGGGGCTCCAGGTGAATATCACTGGCGCGCTGATCGAAAGCGTACTGCAACAGCCAGTCAACGATATTAATAATATGTTGATCGTTCGCTTCCGGATCTTTCAGCTTGCCCAGTTCCAGCAGCTGTTCGAAGTTACTGACCGAGCTGCCGCCCGGCATGGATTTGGCTCCGGAAATGGAACGTGAAAGTGCGTAGATTTCTGTGCGGGACTTATCGACATCCCCGGGGAAAGAAAAGACTCGCCGTACCTTTTTGCGAGCCACATGCTCAAGCTGTTCAACCCAGCTGTTGTTGTAGGGCTGGTTACAGGCGATGGTAATGTATTCAGGCGTCACTTCCACACAGAGAATGTCGTGACGCTTGGCAAACGCAAAAGACATCACCTTCGTCACTTCCGCCGCCCGCAACTTCAAACTGTCCAGGTGGTGAAAAGGCAAACCCGACTTCTCGGCCAACCAGCGGGTTAAGGCCTCGGCATTGAGAATGGCGCCCTCCTGGCTTTGGTCATCCAGACGCTGATTGGCAATATAGGTTAGAGGGTGCATGGCCGCTTCTTCTTTGCTGCGGCTGGAGCCGATCAGGACATTGGCATCGGCCAGACTCAGTCGCCCATCCGAGCGCAAGTCATCCAGTACGCTGCGTAAACTTAATAGTCGGTCCGAAACGGCATTCATAGTGGGCTCTCACTCTTACTTTGCACGGTGGCTAGCTTAGCATAGTCAATCGCGATATCACGACAAATCATACAGCAAATCAAAGGCTTAGCGCACAGCAGATTATCAGGGGGGCTTTTCAGGCGAAAGCCAGAACTGGCGCTAACTAGAGCTAGATCAGCCGCCGTCATATAAAGTTCATTTTTTTGTCATATTTGTGATGACGCCCAGCCCGGCTGGCACTATACTGCGCCCACTTTGCCGACCCTCCGGCAAGCCCGAATTAACCCCCGATAGGGAGCTTATTTATGGTTATTGCTAACCCATTGACGAGCCTGTTTGGCAAGTCGCCCATTACCCCTATGCAGGAGCATATGAAAGTCGCCACAGCGGCGGCCGAATTACTGCTGGAATTCTTTGTTGCCGCCACCGGCGATGACTGGGAAAAAGCAGAACAGATACAAAAAGAAATCTCCAATAAAGAGCATGAGGCGGATGAATTAAAGCGCGAACTGCGTCGTCACCTGCCTAAAAGCCTGTTCTTGCCAGTGCCACGTACCGATTTGCTGGAACTGCTGGCCATGCAGGACAAGATTGCCAACCGAGCCAAAGACATCGCCGGCATTATGCTGGGCCGCCAAATGGTCCCCCCCGCTGCGATCGCGCCCGAGTTACAAGCTCTTGTTCAAGCCGCGGTGGATACCGCCCGCATGGCCCATAAAGCCATCAATGAGCTGGACGAACTTCTGGAAACCGGTTTCTCCGGCCGTGAGATGGATCTGGTTGAAAAGCTGATCGAAGATCTGGACGCCCAAGAGAGCCACACCGACCAGTTGGAAATCCAGATGCGTCTGGCGCTGTTCAAAATCGAAGAAGATCTGCCCCCCGTACAGGTAATGTTCCTGTATCGAGTCATCGAATGGGTTGGCGATCTGGCAGACCGAGCTGAAAAAGTGGGCTCACGCCTGCAACTGCTCATTGCTCGCTAAGCGCTGAACAAACAAAAACAACAATTAGATTGATACAGCGCTCGATCTTTCGAGTGCCATAAGAATGATGTGGAGTTTACTATGACCGTGCTCGCAGAATACGGCAATGTGTTTTTAATTATGGCCTGTATGTTTGGCCTGTTTATGGCCTGGGGTGTTGGTGCCAACGACGTCGCCAACGCCATGGGTACTTCTGTAGGTTCAAAAGCCCTGACCATCAAACAAGCGATTCTTATCGCCATGGTGTTTGAGTTTTTAGGCGCCTACCTCGCCGGTGGGGAAGTTACGTCGACAATCCGCAAAGGCATTATCGACCCAGGGTTGTTTGATGACACGCCGGAACTCCTGGTTTACGGGATGCTCTCGGCACTGCTGGCGGCAGGCTCCTGGCTGTTGATTGCCAGTATCATGGGCTGGCCGGTATCGACGACCCACTCAATTGTCGGTGCCATTGTCGGTTTTGCGGCTGCAGGTATTTCCGTCGATGCGGTTGCCTGGGGCAAGGTGTTAAAAATTGTTGCCAGCTGGGTGGTTTCCCCGGTACTGGCCGGTACGATTTCTTTCTTCCTGTTCCGCAGTGTTCAAAAACTGATTCTGGATACCGACAATCCTTTCGCAAACGCTAAGCGTTATATTCCGGTTTATATGTTTGCGGTTGGCTTTTTGATCGCAATGGTGACCATTCTGAAAGGTCTGAAGCATGTCTTCAAAGACTCCGGCTTCAAACTGAGCTTTATTGAATCCATTGGTATTGCCGCCATAATTGGCGTTGGCGTTGCTGCATTTGGTGTGTATTTGCTGAGTAAAGTGAAGTACCAGGAAGACGAAAACAATCGCTTTGCCAGTGTTGAAAAAGTCTTTGCCATCCTGATGGTCTTCACCGCCTGTGCCATGGCTTTTGCTCACGGCTCCAACGATGTGGCGAACGCCGTAGGTCCTTTGGCTGCCGTTGTGAATGTGATTCAGAGCGGTGCGGTGGCGGCCAAGTCCACCATGCCAAGCTGGATTTTATTGCTGGGTGGCGCAGGTATCGTACTGGGTTTGGCAACCTATGGCTTTAAGGTGATTGCCACAGTGGGTAAGAAAATTACCGAACTGACCCCAAGCCGTGGTTTTGCCGCCGAGCTGGGCGCTGCGGGTACCGTGGTATTGGCCTCCGGCACTGGCTTGCCTATCTCCACCACGCATACGCTGGTCGGCGCGATTCTGGGTGTAGGTTTGGCACGCGGCATTGGCGCACTCAACCTGCGCGTTATTGGCACCATTGCCATGTCCTGGGTTATCACTCTACCTGCAGGCGCCGGTTTGGCCATCGCCTTTTTCTTCCTGTTCAAGAATATTTTCGGCTAAGCAACAGCGATACGCCGCTCCCATGGATGCCATCCGGCATCCATGGTCTATCCCTTCAGCCTCAAAGTTCGAGGCACACGTCCCCTCCGGCGCTTTCAAAAAAAATTCACAATCCATCTTCCAGGCTGGTCTACACTGAAATCTGTTATACCGCCATTTTTGACGCTATACGGATTTAGCCTTTAATTTCAGATCAAGCGGGAGCCAGGGAAATGATAAAGACCCCACTGAGTGTACCGAGTCAACGCTTACAATCGCTCATCGTTTTAGTCTCCGCTGCGGCACTCAGCGTCATCATCAGTATTTATCTTGCCTCCGGCCTGGGACAACACTTTGGTGATGTTTTGTTAGCGGCACTGTTGCTGTTTGCCGGCATTGAGCTTACACGCCTGAGCATTAATATTCTCTTGAACCCGGCTCACAAAAACTGGCAACAACTCTTCACGCTTCGTTATGATTCTTACAGTCGCGGCGCGATGGCCATTGCCTTAACCTATGGTTTTATGCAAATCATCGCCGCCGGTCAACTGCAGGATATTTTACTGGGCACTTTGTTTTTCAGTGGCTTTTTATACTTTGTTTGTTTCCCTATGCAGCACCGCCGATTAAAATCCTAGTTCTGCACACACAACAGGGCGGCATAATGTTATGCTGCCTTGATGTTTAGTTTAGAAATTCTTCTCGCTTTTATCACCGCCTCCACACTACTTGCCTTTGCTCCCGGACCAGATAATATTTTTGTCCTGACCCAATCAGCAATGAGCGGGCCTCGTGCAGGGATTTTTATCACTCTGGGTTTGTGTACAGGATTAATTGTTCACACACTGGCGGTCGCGGCCGGTGTCGCAGCTTTATTTCAGGTCAGTACTGTTGCCTTTACTGCGCTGAAAATGATTGGGGCGGCCTATCTCCTGTATTTAGCCTGGGGAGCTTTTCGTGCCGGAACACAAGAAATCGATGCCGAGGGGGATACCCGGCTTTCGTCCTCGGCGTACTATCGCCGTGGCATTATTATGAACATCACCAACCCGAAGGTAGCGATATTCTTCCTCGCCTTCCTGCCACAATTTACCCAAGCAGACACCGCGAATGTCAGCGTACAGGTTTTTATATTGGGCGCGGTGTTTATGGCAGTATCCCTAATCTGTTTCTCAATGATCGCCATTTTGTCTGGTTTTTTGAGCGCCTATTTGCGCCGCTCTCCCCAAGCCCAGCTCAGACTCAATCAAATCGCTGGCGGGGTGTTCGCAATTCTCGCCATCAAGCTTGCGACTACTGAACGCTAAGCGGTTCCCGCTGTGGCACAACCCGGGAGTTCAAATCTCCAGATTGCCCACAGCAAACTTGATCCAAAGCCAACGCTCTCAACTGAATTACACCTCTCCCTCCCTGCTCTCTGATGTTTACGCCCTGCAGCCTACTCCAGCGTCACAAGTCCTGACACATACGCCCCCAAAACCGTCTCCATATACCCACTTCTAATACATTTCGCTTAGTTCTAATTTACTTGGGCGCAAACCTTAAATACAATTGCGAACCATTTTTATTATCAATATTAAGAACAAGATCAATACAAGGCGGAGAACAATGAAATCAGGAAGCAGGCTGCCCTTTGCAGCGCTCGTTTTACCCATGGCCATAAGTGCCAATTCTTTTGCTGAAGATGCCCCCGGGCCCGGTGCGCTGGAAGAGATTATCGTGACCGGCCAGAAAACCAGCCGTTCATTGCAAGATACCGCAGCCTCGGTTGCCGTAGTCACAGACATTGCCATGGAAGAACAGGGGATTCGTGATTTTTATGAAGTCATGGAACGCACTGCCAATATTACTGCGCAACCTGGGGTTACTTTTAATATCCGAGGCATTGATGCTTTTAATGTCTCCGGCAGCGGAAACAGCTACCTGACCAGCGTGTATATCGATGGCGCCGTTATGCCCTACCGCGTTGTACAACAGGGCGCATTTTCAACCTGGGATTTGCAACAGGTGGAAGTGTTGCGAGGCCCGCAATCGACCCTGCAGGGTCGAAACGCTCTGGCCGGCGCCGTTGTTATGAACAGCAAAAACCCAAGCCATGAATGGGATGCCAAATTCCGTCTCGGAGGCGGTCAGGATGGTCGCCGTGAAGGCGCGTTTGCCTTTGGTGGCAGCATTGTTGAAGACGAGCTGGCATTTCGTTTAGCAGGCGAACAACGTCAGTGGGACGGTTATAACTTCAATCCGACACGCAATGAGAACCCGGACTTTTTTGACTCAAAAAACCTGCGCGCAAAATTACTTTGGGAACCCAGCAGCCTGCCCGAGTTTTCAGCACTGCTGAGCTACTCCTATACCGATGCCGATGAAGGTATACGCTATACCAATACCCCTCCGGCCGGCGTCAGTCCCTTTGACCACCGCATCAAAACGCATAATGATCCCATTACCGAATTCACGGAAACTGATATCTTTACGCTGGAGCTGAGCTACGAGTTGAACGATAACTGGACGTTCAAATCCATCAGCACCTATACCGATGCAGATTACGGTTATCTGTGGGATGGCGACGCTGGCCCAACACCCGGCTCCACTCTTGATGACAAACGTGTCGATGAAACCAGCAGTCAGGAATTTCGCCTGAGTTTTGAATACGAAAACTTTCAAGGCTTAATTGGTGCTTACTATTCAGATCTGGACGTTGATGACCGAGTTCGCGGTAGCCAGCAAATTTCTCTGCAATCTCTCGGAGTTCCATCCTTGCTGGTGGCGCCTGCACCACATGGTCTGGGCTTACCGCAAAACCTGGCCAATATGGTTTTGGGCATCTATGCACCTGTCGACCCGGTTATTCTCGGCCGCAATGCAGACCTCACCCAGGCCGTTACAACCAGAGCGCTCTTCGCCGATGCCAGTTATCGTATTAATGATCAATGGGAAGTGTTCGCCGGAATTCGTTGGGATAAAGAAAGCCAGGAAAACAGCAGCGATACGCGCATCAGTATCGACAATGCCAATGCCTTACCCAATCCTGCAAACTTCGTCACTAATCCACAACTGGCCGCACTGGTCACGGGTTTGAATGCGCAGCTGTTTCAAATGGCTGCCGATGCTTCGGGTGTGCAACCCCTTGTTGACGCTGACTTCAGTGAAGTACTGCCAAAACTGGGCGTAAGCTATCACTGGAATGATGACTTGAGCACCAGCTTTACCTATCAAAAGGGTTATCGTTCCGGCGGTGTGGGCAGCAACATTGCCAAAAGCTACAACTACCAGTTTGATCCGGAATTTACCGATAACTACGAGCTGTCGTTCCGCTCGCAATGGATGGATAGACGCTTAACGGTGAATGCCAACGTCTTCTACCTGGACTGGCAGGACCAGCAAGTGTCTGTACAGCTTTCAGGTAACCGCTACGACACCGAAACTCGCAACGCGGGCAGCTCGGAAGTCAAAGGCGTCGAGCTGGAAACCAGTTTCGTTGTGAATGATGAAATCAGTGTCTATGGTTCCATCGGTCGAGCCAAAACTGAGTTCAAGGAATTCCAGTTAATTCTACCAACCGCGACCTATGATTTGTCAGGACGTCCGTTCGCCGGCTCTCCGGAATGGACCGGCAACATGGGCGTTACCTACAACGGCGACAATGGTTTCAGATTCAACGCCAATGCCAACTATACCGATGAATCCAAATCCACCAACACCCCCTGGACACAATCTCAAGTAGGCCAACCTACTTATGACCCGGATAATGATTCACGCTGGCTTGTGAATATGCGCGCAGGCTACGAGTGGGATAAGTTTGGTGCCTACGTACAAGTGAACAACCTGCTGGACGAGGAATACATCATTCGCAACGATGCCGGAGTCGGGGAACTGTTTCTCGGCGCGCCACGCCAGGTAAGCTTTACCCTGGAAGCAAACTTTTAAGCAAAGTTCGAATCACTCGATTTAAAAACAACTTACCCTCTGGCCACAAGGCCAGAGGGTTTATTCTCTTTGCAAAGCCGTAATCGGATCCAGTCTAGACGCTTTAATGGCCGGATAAATCCCGAACAACAAACCCACCCCACAACAAAACACGACCGAAACTAAAACCGCCACCGGGGACCAAGCAACTGGCCAACCGGAAAAAACCGAAATAATTGCCGCCAGGGCAAAACCCAAAAATATACCTAAAAGACCGCCAAGGGCTGAGATAGCAAAACTCTCAACAATAAACTGATTTCGAATATCTCTTTGGGTAGCTCCAACCGCTCTCAGCAAACCAATTTCTTTGGTTCTCTCCAAAATACTCGCCAACATAATATTCATAATCCCGATTCCCCCAACCAACAGGGAAATACCGGCCACACAAGACATGATGATGTTAAATATACGTTGAGTAGCTTTATGTTGTTGCAATAAAGCCGCTGGCACCAATACATCGAAATCCTTTTCCTGGCCATGACGCTTGAGCAGAAGATGTTCGAGGCCTTTAGCCGCAGCTGTTGGAGAAATTCCCGGTGCAAGCTCCAGCTTCATGCGATCAAGCTCACTGCTGAGCACTGGGTGCTTAAAACGTTTTTGAATCGTACTGAGTGGTAGATATATCACATTGCCATCCACAGACAATTCAACACCCTGAAAGCTGTCTTTGGATAATTGTTTATTCTTCAAAACACCCACAACTTCAAGCCAAACATGATTTACCTTGAAGACTTCCCCCATCGCTTCGCGCTGGGGGAACAGCTGGGCTGCCGCCTCTTCACTGAGCACGGCCACCTGGGCAAATCTACGGCTGTCGTCTTCGGTAAACCAACGCCCCAACAGCATGCCGTTGCGCGACAGCTTAAAATGGCTTTCACTCACGCCCTGCACTTTACTTTCACCTTGGGCATGGGGACTAAACAGCGTATGCACATCCAAATCTTTTTCTGCTGAGTAATTCACAACAAAAGGCATGGTATCCAGAGCAGCTTCGACATCACCCAACGACAAACCAATTGAATGCTTGCGAAGCTCTTTTAAACGTTCATCGTCAATCTCACGCTCTTCGACGATCAAGTTTCTAACACCCATGGAATCAATCAAGCGCAAGGCTTCTTCTTCAGCCCCCTCACCGACACTGATCATGGCAATCACAGCGCCTACACCAAAAATAATGCCCAGCAAGGTCAACAGAGTACGCAATTTGTGGTGCCACAACTGGTCCACGGCATCAATAAAATCATCTCTAAGCGCCATTATGACCCCACTATATTTTCTGGCAGGCTGAGAGCCACTGACTCACCCGCTTCAAGGCCGGCGCGGATTTCTACACGACTCAGACTGCGCACTCCAAGATTAACAACACGGCGCTCATAGGCATCTCCCATTTTCACATACACCCAGAACAAACCATCTTTTGAAAACAGGCTTTGTCGCGGTACCGTTAATGTATCGGGCTTGCTTACAATTGCTATCTGCCCTTCAAGGCGCTGACCAGGACGCATAAAATCCGGATCCGTTTCTTCCAGCTGCACAATAACTTCAAAGTAATTAATTGGACTTCTTTGTGAACGTGGCGATGCCACGGAAGAAATAGAGAGAAGCTCTCCACGAATGCCTTTGTCAGGGAATGCGTCCAAATTTAATTTCACGGATTGCCCCGGCTCAATGCCGAGCGCCTCACTCTCCAATACATACAACTTGGCCTGGAGCGCCTCCAGATTAGGAATGCTACCGAGCTTACTGCCCGACAATAGCTGCTGCCCAACCTGAACCTTCTCTCCTCGCCAGTTTTTATGGTGTACAAAAACACCATCCTGGGGCGCATAGATATTAAGCTGCTTTAACACTTTATCGTTTCGCTCAATCGTGCGCTGTTCAGACTGTTCCTTAACTTCATGAACGGCTAATTGTGCGCTGCCCTGGGCAGAAGAAGTGTCTTTTCGCCAATCCAGATATTCCTGTTTTGAACCTAAATATTCCTTATCCAGCATTTGGTCCGCAATTTCATTTTTGCTATAAACCAGCAGGTCATCTACAGAAAAACGTTCGCTCATTTCCATTTCAGCAGCAACCACGTTGCTCTCACTGAGCACCGACAGCTGCTCGATATTCAGTTTTGTTTTGGTGTTATTTTTCGCCAGAGAATGCTGCTGCAAAGACCACATGGCCCGTTGGCGAATCAACTGGTATCGGCTCGCGTCAAAACGTGCCAGCAATTCCCCCTCTTTGACAAAACTGTTTTCCGGTTTCAACCATTCCAGTCGCAGAGCATGCATTGAACTAACGGGGGCCGAAACTCGTTTATTGTCTTTAGCGTGCAATTCCCCTTTTGCACGCAACAGAACCTCAAAGTCCTTTTTTTCAACCACAACGGAAATCGTTTGTTCCTGCCGCTGTTCGGTGCACGCCTGAACACTCAACAGTAAAGACAGCAGTAAGAGCTTTTTCATAGTAATCGCTCTCCGCCTTCCAACCCTTGATCGACAACCACCCTGTCTTCAAGAAAACCCGCGATATTAATATCCTGACGGTGACGACCAAACCAGCCTTGAACATCCACATAAGCTTGCTTATCTTCATATTTCACAAAACGTTTAGGGATAGCAGCAACATCATCCAGTTTCTGCTGAACGATGTTCAAACGTACAGCCATTCCAGGTCTCATAATATTCGGGTCTGTTTCCTCCAGCTCCACCAAGGCATCGTAAACCATGCTGGGATCATCATGGGCCTTCATGCGAACAATTTTTCCAAGTTGCAACAATCGCCCCTTGAAAACCTTGTCCGGCAATGCATCAAGGCGGACCTGAACTTCCTTACCCAGTTCCAAATGGGAAAAGTGGTGTTCCTGAATGGTCGTTTTTACTTGCATCTTGTCAAGGTTGGGAATTTCGAGAACATTTTGGGACATAAACACAGAGTCCCCAACTGCAAATTTATTTCCCTCAAAATCTTTAAGATACACGACAACACCTGACTTTTTTGCGGTAACGTCCAGACTTTTCAAGGCGTGCTGGTGAGCCTGAACCTCAGCCGACAATCGAGCAATTTCAGATTCAGTGATTTTACGCTGCATGAGCGATTCAGCCTTCTTACTTTCCAGACGAGACTGCTCAAGCAGTAGTTTTTGTTCAGCAATCTTTAAGTCGACAATCAGTCGTTTGACGTCCAACTTAGCTGCATAATCACCGTCCTGGGAGGCTTTGCGCCTGGCTTTCTTTAATTGCATTCGGGTTTCAGATAGAGACAGCTTTAGATCCTGAGCGGCTTTTTCACTGACCAGATTTTCGCTTTCCAACTTTTTCTTTTCGGCCTGCAAAGTGGAGTTGCTCTTTTGCAACTTCCTCATCTGTTCTTGGCCATCGTAGGCCAAAATACGATCACCTTCTTTAACCTCAGCCCCCTCGCTGGCCATATAGGTAATCTTGTAGCGCCAAGTGTGCTTGATGAATGGCGGCCCTATTTTGATTGAATCGGATGAAATCAATTCACCCGTACTATCGATACTTAACTCAACCGTTTCAAGTCCAACCTTGTAACCATCACCCTGTTCAAAAGAGCACGCGGATAACAGAAGCACGGCCAATGCCGGCACAAATTTTACGCACCTCATCCCTGACGAACTCCTTTTCTCGTTGCTGAAGTGGGAACCTTCAACATCACACTCATTCCCGGCAACAGTTTCGAGACATCAAACTCGGGGTCGTCCACCTCGACTTCCAATGCGTGATAAGAGGCATCACCCCAAGCAGCGCGAGACTCCCCCTGCTGGCTCACAGAACGTAATACACCTTTAACTTTCTCTTGATTAAGGGCATCAATATAGATTTCTACAGGTCCGGTTTTCACCCTGGCAATATCCACTTCATTCAACCAGCCCTGGATATAAAGTTGGCTGGTATCGGGAATTTCAAGCACCGTGAAGTTCTTTTGCACCGTATCCCCGGCACGAATATTCCTTCCGAACCAAGGGTGCCTAACGTAAACAACTGTCCCCATTCGCTCGGCTTTCTGGTTTAAACCCGCCAACATGACTTGCTTTCTTTTCAGCTCGGAGCTTGCTGCCAGAATTTGAATTTCAGCAATATCAAGCTGATTTGAAAGCTCGACTTTCTTCTGTGTAAACGCCTGCTTCCTATCTTGTAAAGCCAAGGTCATTTTCTTTTTTTCAAGCTGGTTTTTTTCGTAAACAATTTTCGTCAAATGCGTTTCGGGTATCGAAGCTTCCAGTACGGCCTTTTCCAATTCCAACTCAGCCACGCGCATCAGAGATTCGGCCTCAAGCAATTCAAGACGGAGTTTTTGTTCTTTCTTCTGCGATTCCGCCCGGGTTTTCCTGAGCTTGGCTTCTTCCGCCTCCACTTCAGATTCAACCGCCGCCGAGTCAAAAATTGCTACGGTTTCCCCCGCTTCGACCAACTTCCCTTCTTTTGCCAACCACTTGATTTGAAGCTGCCAACTGTCCGAGTCAGGAGTACTGAACTGTTGTTTGTATCGTGCCTCGACAAAACCACTTACCAACAAAGGTTCAGCCAGCAATAACGAAGGTGCGACCAGGAATATGGACATCACAAAGTTTTTCACAATTTTGCAAACAAATACGGGGCTATTCATTGAGCAGCTCTCCATCTCGCATGATCAGCAATCGCTGGGCAAACTCGGCGATTTCGGCTTCGTGCGTAATCAATACGATGGTTTGTCCCTGACGATGCAGCTCCTGCAATAAACTCATGATTTCCAGCGACGTTTTGCTGTCCAAGTTTCCCGTCGGTTCATCAGCAAGAATAATTTTGGGATTATTGATAAGCGCTCGCGCTACAGCGACCCGTTGCCTCTGTCCACCAGAAAGCTCGTGGGGCAAATGATTCACTCTTTGTCCCAAGCCCACTTTCTCCAGCATAGCCTTGGCTTTCGCGGCCGCTTCGCGACGCTCAACATCAGCATAACGCAAAGGTAATGCGACATTTTGCAATGCGCTTAAACGGGGGAGTAAATGGAAGGTTTGGAAAACAAAACCAATATCATGATTACGAATTGAGGCCAGTTCAGCATCATCCAGGGCCGCCACATTGCGTCCATTCAACCAGTATTCGCCCCCGCTGGGCTTATCGAGACAACCCAGAATATTCATCATGGTGGATTTTCCGGAACCCGATGACCCCATTACAGCGACAAACTCATTTTGTTGAACTTGCAAGCTGACGGACTTTAGCGCCTCCACCTTTAAATCACCGGTTTGGTAGACTTTATTGAGCGCATTTAACTGGATAACACTGGAGGTTGGATGCGCTTCAGTGGCGGGTGTATCAATAATGGCATGTGAACTGCTGGCAGGCTTCACCGGATCTTCCTCTGATCATCTATTATTAATATTTTATGACGAAAGCATACATAGCTGAGGTTGTAGGTCAAGCTTCAGGCTACCCGATCACATTGAAAGAATTCCGGGCAACACGCCATTCATAACTCGACAGTTATCGACTCAACGGCGAACATTGCAAATCCCCAGACAATGATCCACAGTAGAGCTTTATTGCCCAATGGATTACCCAGCATGAACGAAAAGCTGTTTAGCCAACGCCTCGCTGAATTGGTAAAAATTCCTTCTGTGAGTAGCCACAGCCCACAATGGGATATGGGCAATATCACCGTTATTCACACGCTGGCCAATTGGTTGGAGGCGCTGTCTTTTGAAGTGCAGATACTGCCGGTAGATGGCCATGAAAATAAAGCCAATCTGATCGCCACACGCGGTACCGGCCAAGGCGGCCTGGTACTGGCCGGACACACCGATACGGTGCCCTATGATGAAGGGCGCTGGCAGAGCGACCCTTTTACCCTGGAAGATAAAGACCAGCGTTTTTACGGCCTGGGCGCGACCGACATGAAGGGGTTTTTCCCAACAATTCTGGCGGCGGTTGAACGCTTTGAAGACGCCGAATTTGAACAGCCGCTCATCGTTCTCGCCACTGCCGACGAAGAAAGCTCCATGAGCGGAGCCAATGCATTGGCCAGTCAGGGGTTTAACCAAGAGGGCCAGGCTCGCTACGCCGTGATTGGCGAACCCACCGGTTTGAAGCCTATTTATATGCACAAAGGCATTATGATGGAGGAGCTTCGCATCACGGGTCAAAGTGGGCATTCTTCCAACCCGGATCTGGGTAACAATGCCATGGAAGCCATGCACGAAGTCATGGGCGAGCTGATGAGCTTCCGCAGAGAACTGCAGGAACAGTACAGCAATCCCGGCTTTGCAGTGCCCACCCCCACCATGAATTTCGGCTGCATACACGGCGGAGACAATCCCAATCGGATCTGCGCTGACTGCGCAATGCAATTCGATCTGCGCGCCATTCCCGGCATGAGCAATGAAGAGTTACGACAGTCCATTCGAGAGCGTGTTGAACAGGTTGCCCAAAGGCGCCAGGTGCGCATTGAGATGGAAACGCTCTTTGGGGGCGTTGAGCCCTTTGCCGAAGACAAACACTCATCGCTGGTTCAAGCCGCCGAAGAGCTTAGCCAACACGATAGCGAGGCTGTCGCTTTTGCTACGGAAGCGCCCTTTCTGCAGCAATTGGGCATTGAAACCCTGGTACTGGGCCCGGGCAGTATCGATCAAGCCCATCAACCCAATGAATTTATCGCCCAGGAACAGATTGCTCCGGCGATCGATATTCTCTGCGGCCTTATTCAACGCTTCTGTCTGCCGTCCTCCCCGCGACGATGATAAGCGCTTAAAACGAAAACCATCGAGAGATGGCTAAAGCACCCGGTACCGAACAGCTGCACAGCTTTTAATTCGTCCAGTACGCGGGCTATACTCAATACCTTAAAATCCATAAGAGTTTACCGAAGTGAACAAGCAAGACTATGTAAAATGGTTCCGTGATACCACGCCTTACATCAAGTCGCAGCGTGGCAAAACCATTGTTCTGATGCTGCCGGGCGCCGCGATTGCCCACGACAATTTTCTGAATATCGTCAGTGATATTAATCTGCTGAGCAGCCTGGGCGTTCGCCTGGTGTTGGTTCACGGTGCTCGTCCGCAAATTGAATCTCGCTTTGAAGCCGCCGGAATTGAAAGCCAGTTGCATAAAGGCAAACGCGTGACCGACCCTGAGAGCATGGGTTTGGTTTGCCAATCTATCGGTGAAGTGCGCAATCAAATTGAAGCGGCATTCTTCAGCCGCCACCTGAATGCACCGAAAGGCGCAGAATATGTCCAGGTCGTCGCGGGCAACTTTGTCACTGCTATGCCAATCGGTGTCATTGATGGTGTCGATCTGCAACATACCGGCAAAGTGCGCAAGCTGGCGACCGATGCTATCGACACCATGCTGGATAACCGCCAACTGGTTTTGATTTCGCCGCTGGGTTATTCCCCCACCGGCGAAACCTTTAACCTGTCCTACGCCGAGCTGGCCACCCGTGTCGCCATCGATCTGAAAGCCGACAAGCTGATCGCCTTCTGCTCAGAAGACGGCGCCTACAACGCCAAAGGCGAACTCTATCGCGAACTCACCCTGCTCGAATGTCAGGCTACACTGGGCCAGGATGGCGACCTGAATGATCATCGCCTTGCTCTGGAAGCCTGCTATCGCGCCTGTGATCAAGGTGTAGCGCGGGCACATGTGCTCAATTACGGCGACGATGGGGCATTACTCAAGGAACTCTTCACCCGTGACGGAGCCGGAACGATGGTGTATCGCGACAGCTATGAACTTATCCGTCGCGCACGCATCAGTGATGTTGGCGGCATTCTGGACTTGATTCGCCCACTGGAAAAACAGGGGGTACTGGTACGTCGCTCTCGTGAGCGATTGGAAATGGAAGTTGAACATTTCACAGTGATGGAAAAGGACGGAGCCATTATCGCCTGTGCGGCCTTGTATCCGTTTAACTCCGCCAATTCAGGCGAGCTTGCCTGCGTTGTCACCGCACCAGAATATCAGGGCGGCGGTCGAGCGGCCAAATTATTGAAACATATTGAACGCCAGGCCAAAAAGCTCGGCTTTGAACAGCTGTTTACCCTGACCACGCAAACTGCCCACTGGTTTATTGAGCAAGGTTTTGAATCTGCGAATGTTGCGATCCTGCCTGACGAAAAACAGTCGTTTTATAATTATCAGCGCAACTCTAAAGTCTTCGTCAAAAAAATAGACAAATAATCATCACCATTCCGACTTTGACACCCAATGAGCTGTATTCGATATGAATACAGCTCATTAATTAATCCTTTTGGATTATCTATCGCGCCACTCTTGATCCAGATCATATCCTCTTTTCGCACTCGGCATTAATGTGCACGGCCCAATACTAAAAGCCCAAAAGAGGCCTTTCATACATGAATATCTCTAGTAAAGCGGCGACGGTTCTTTACCGTAAAGACAACCATAGCTGCATCGTATTTTCTGATCTGGTGGAGGGCCATGGTGTCCAGGCCAACCAGTTTCTGATTATTGATGAAAATCACACGGCACTGATCGACCCCGGTGGCGATCTGACCTACACACCGCTGTCAATTGAAATCAGCAAACACGTCAGCCTGCAGGAGCTGGATTATATTTTCGCGTCCCACCAAGACCCGGACATTATTGCCTCATTACCTCGCTGGATGATGCACAGCCATTGTAAAGTCGTGACCCCCAAGCTCTGGTCACGCTTTCTGCCGCATTTGGCGTCCAACTTTATTACTGACAAGCTCAGCGCCACTGTCGACGAGCGCATCATTGGTGTGCCCGATGAAGGCCAGAAAATTCCCTTTGGTCGCGACCATATCATTTGTCTGCCTGCTCACTTCCTGCACTCGGTGGGCAATCTGAATTTTTACGACCCGGTCAGTAAAATTTTATTTTCCGGTGACATGGGCGCTTCCATTGTGGATACCAATGCATCTGACCCGGTGGATGATTTCGCGGCGCATATTAAATTGATGGAAGGTTTTCATCGTCGTTATATGACCAGCAATAAAGCCTGCCGTCTGTGGGCCAAAATGGTCAGTCAGCTGGATGTGCAAATGATTGTCCCCCAACACGGCCGACCCTTTGTAGGGCGCACCATGATTGCCCAGTTCCTGAAATGGATCAGCAGCCTGAAGTGCGGCGTGGATTTGATGAGCGAACAGAATTATCAGGTTATCAAATAATTCCATTCGTCAGGGAGAAACAGAAAGCCGCACGACAGAACCTAACATCGCTATAGAATTTAAATATCCGAAAAATCTCCTCCTCGGCCTTTGCCCGAGGCGAAGCGCGCCGCCCCTGAACTTGCCAGACCTTGATCCACCACCGGGCGGCCACGCGAAAACTCAATAGCCAAGCCCTCTTCGATGCTGCCGTCAAAAGCCTGATAGGCGGACAGCCGGTCTGCACGCAAGCAATCCTGGGGAAATTGTGCAATTGAAAGAGCCAGCTGTTCCGCCTCTGCCCGCACCGTTCCTGTGTCGACTACCCGGTTGGCCAAGCCCATTTGCAAGGCCTCATTGGCTGCCACTGGACGACCGGTAAGAATCAAATCCATAGCACGACTCAAACCGATCAAACGGGGAAGACGCTGAGTTCCGCCATCGATTAATGGCACCCCCCAGCGGCGACAGAAAATGCCAAAGACCGCATCCGCCTCCATCACCCGCATATCACACCACAGCGCCAGCTCCATTCCGCCAGCAACAGCATGGCCTTCAATAGCCGCGATAACCGGTTTACTCAGCAGAAGACGAGAAGGCCCCATTGGGCCGCTGTCATCAAGACTCAGTGTTTCCCCTTTGAGTGGCGCAGGATCGACCATGGGGTTGGCACCATCCATTTGCGCTACGGCTTTCAGATCCGCGCCGGCACAAAAACCGCCATCACCATAGAACACCGCAACCTTGGCTTCATCATCTTGCTCAAAATCCATAAAGGCTTCTGCAAGCGCTCGGGCGGTGGGACCATCAACGGCATTCCTGGCATGGGCTCGATCGATGATGACCGTCGTCACAGGTCCGTTCTTTTCAACGCGTACCATTATCTATTACTCCCAATCTATCGCCTCAATTATTACTTTAATTTTCCGATTGTTAAATTCAGTGTAACATGGGTACTTTAAAGAAAGTCAAGCAAGCTTAGCAAGCCCCTCCCAAGCCTTGTTACAATGGCTCTTTTTTACGCCGCGTTTTACATTAGCAAAATCATGAGCCTTGAAAACACCCTGAGCAATTACCGCGAACTGTTTCTTTCTGAACGTCCACTGATGGATGTTCGAGCCCCCGTGGAGTTTGATCAGGGACACTTCAATCAAGCTTTTAACCACCCCCTGCTGGACGATCAGCAACGCCAGCAAATTGGTCTGCGTTATAAAGAACAAGGTCAGGATGCAGCCATCGAACTCGGCTGGCAAATGGCCACAGAAGATGTTCTGGAAAGTCGCCTGCAAGCCTGGTCGGGGTTTGTAAAACAAAACCCCGAGGGCTGCCTGTACTGTTTTCGTGGTGGCTTGCGATCCCGCTTCAGCCAGCAGATTTTGCGAGATCACGGAATCGATTACCCTATTGTCGAGGGTGGCTACAAAGCTATGCGGCAATTTCTGTTAAAAGAACTGGAACAGGCCTGCGAATCTGCCCCCCTGATCATTATCGCCGGCCCAACCGGAAGCGGGAAAACCAAAGCCATCCATAACATCCAGCGCAGTATCGACCTGGAAGGCAGCGCCAATCATCGCGGCTCGGCCTTTGGTCAATTCATTGGCAGCGAGCAACCGGCACAAATCAGTTTCGAGAACGCCGTTAGCCAACGCTGGCTGCAACTGGGGCGGGATAAGGCTGTGGTTATGGAAGACGAAGGTCGCTTGATTGGTCGTTTGAATGTGCCCAATATCATGCAGAGTGCCATGCAAAGAGCCCCCCTGTTACAAATTGATGAACCCCTGAACCAGCGCTGCCAATGGGTCATCGAAGACTATGTGCTGGAACCATTAAAAAGCGTCGCTATCACACAGTTTGGCGAGAGCTTGCAGAACAACCTCTATCGCATTCGCAAACGCCTCGGCGGCCTGCGTTATCAGCAACTGCAAAAACAATTTGAAGAGGCTTGTCAGGCCTGGCAACACAAGCCCGACCCAAGTCCTTTTTATCGCCCCATTGAACAACTGCTACGTGATTATTACGACCCCATGTACAATTACCAGTTGCAACAGCGCCAGGGACAAGTACTATTCCGCGGCCGCTGTGAAGAAATTATTGATTGGTGCCGCGAGCAACGCTTATAAACACTAAGCCGTATTGACTTTATCTGGAGCAGACATGACCGTAATTCGCTGGATTTTAGGCCGTATTATTTTATTACTGAATGCGATTTTTCGCCCGAGCCAGCGCAAGCTGAGTACCGAGCAAAAAGCCGCCCAACAGGCCAATGCCAGCAATCTCGCTCTTTACCAATTTGCCGCCTGTCCATTTTGTGTCAAAGTACGTCGCGAACTGCATCGCCTGGATCTGGAGCTGCCCCTGCGCGACGCCAAAAATTCCGAACTCTATCGCTCTGAGCTGGAACACGGCGGCGGCCGCATCAAAGTACCCTGCCTGCGCATTGATGAAGGTGATAACAGCACCTGGCTGTACGAATCCAATGACATCATCGACTATCTGCGCGGACGCTTTCCGGCAGAAGCCCAGATCGCCCAAGCTTAAGCGAACCCTCATCACAGGTGGGGCGTCGGCTCCACCCGATCAACAGCGCCCTCTGCCGTGATCTCTCACTTCCCCTGATTTCTTATCTTGCTTTCCCTTTCGCCCTCACCAGCAAAACTGAACAAACCTTGAACGAACCGATCAAATAATAAACTTTCAACCAATCCCTAAGTATTAAGCCGCAGTTCATTGAAAATGAATAAGTATTAGCTTTTATGTGATCCTAGTCACGTCAGCGATTGTGGCGTCATGATGTAATCAGCCGCCTAAACCGATTCGCCAATGACACAAAAAACAAGGGGCCATTTTTCATGGGCACTTTAGATAAAAATTGGAATTCGGAAACGGAGTTCGCGTTCAATGGGCAGCAGGAAGCTCAATACCCGATGCTACTACGTATGCAGCAAGACTTTGATTTCAAAATCATGCAGCAGGATTCGGGCTATCTGTTAAGCACGCGTGAATATCTTGATATTGAAAGCGTCGATGTATCACCTCTATTCCAGACTCTGGAAGCGCTGGAGCAATATATCAACAAAAACATGGTTGATATTTTGTACAGCTATCTGTTTGACATCCCCAATCAAGACGTCAAAGATCTGAGCGGCAACTACGCCATCGCCTGATCATTAATGATTCTTCGATAAATGAAAGAGAGCAGCATTGATCTGTCGCTCTCAGTTCATTATTTATAATCTGCACTGTCGTATAATCCAGACATGGACAGTGCAAATTACATCGATATCGTTTTAATTGGCGGCGGCCACGCCCATGCCCAGGTCATTAAGATGTGGGGCATGAAGCCACTTGCCGGCGTTCGCCTGAGCCTGATCAGCCCAAGCAGCTTTACGCCCTACTCAGGCATGCTGCCTGGGCTTGTCGCGGGCCATTACACCTTCGAACAAAGCCATATTGATCTACGCCGCCTCTGCCATTGGGCCGGCGTGCGCTATATCAATGATCGTGCTGTCGCGATCGACAGCACACGAAAAGCCGTTATTTTAGCGAGCCAACCGGATCTCCCCTGTGACTTTCTCTCCATCAATAACGGGATTACACCCGATCTCAGCATTGAAGGCGCCAAAGAATTTGCCATAGGCGTGAAGCCCATCAGCAATTTTTACCAACAATGGCAAACACTGTTGCAGCAAGAAGCCTGCATGATCAGCGTCGTAGGGGCAGGCATCGCCGGTATTGAACTCAGCCTCGCGATGGCTGAACGTTTACGCAAAGAAAACAAAGCTGCCAAAATTCAGTTAATTTACCCCCAGAAAGTCCTGCTGCCAGACGCACCACAAAAACTGCGGCAACATTTGGAAGTCGCTCTTCAATCTTACGACGTGGAATGCCTGCCTGGTCATCGAGTTAATCAGTTTACCGCCGACACCATTAAATGCGAAAACGATGACGGTGAGCATTTGAATCTGAATTCCGATTTTCATCTGCTGTGCACACAGGCCAAACCCTCTGGTTTTGCACAGGAGTCCGGGCTGAAATGCGATGAACAAGGTTTTATTTTATTGAACGATGCCCTGCAATCGATCAGCCACCCCTGGATTTTCGCCGCTGGCGACACAGCTCAGCAGCAAAATCACCCACGCCCCCAGGCCGGCGTGTTTGCTGTACGCCAAGGGCCGATTCTGTTTAAAAACCTTCGCCGAATCGCCAAAGGCAAAAAGCTCCGTCAGTACACACCACAACAAGAATTTTTGAAAATCATCAGTCTGGGGAAAAAATCTGCCGCAGCAAGCCGAGGACAAAAAGCCATTTCCAGAACCGGCCTGAGTGCCGCTCTGGTTTGGAATTGGAAAAATCATATTGACCAAAAATTCATGGCGCGCTTTCAAAAACTGCCGAAAAGAGATATGAAAAAAGCACAGGGTTCTGTCACAAAACTGGCCCTGCCTGAAGAAAGCCTGTTGCCCGCCATGCATTGCGAAGGCTGCGGTGCCAAGGTGGCTGCCGATGATCTCAAAAATATTCTACAGGAGTTGAGTCACAGCAAAGCCCTGGATACCAAAACGCTCACGGATGACGCAGCCAGGCTCTCATTACCTGACAATTATGAGCTTTTGCAAACCGTTGACAGCTTTCATGGTTTGGTGAGTGACCCTTATGAACAAGGGCGCATTGCCTGCTTGCATGCCATGAGCGATATTTTTGCGATGGGAGCAAAGGTGCATAGCGCTCAGGCGATGATCAGCATCGCCCACGCCGGCGAAAATATCGTCAAACGTGATCTGAAGCGCTTGCTGCAAGGTATTTTATATGAGTTGGAGCGGCATCACGCTCAGCTGGTGGGTGGTCACAGCAGCCTTGGCGATCGCAACAGTATCGGCCTAGTCGTCAATGGCTACAGCGAACCGGAAAACATCCTGTTTAAAAATGCCTTGAGAGCGGGTGACGATTTAATTCTCACCAAAGCCCTTGGCAGTGGAATCGCATTTGCAGCTGAGCAACACGGGTTGGCCAAAGGGCCGTGGATTGATGCCACCATCGAGCAAATGTTGCAATCGAACTATCCTGCGGCGCAACTGGCGCATGAATTCAAGGTAAGAGCCTGTACCGACATCACCGGCTTTGGTCTGGCGGGTCATTTGCTGGAAATGCTGGATGGCAGTGCTCTTTGTGCCGCGCTTGACGTGAACACTTTACCGCTACTGGAAGGCGTTGATACCTTGCTTGAAAGAGAGATTCGCAGCAGCCTCTTCCCTCAAAATATGCGCAACATTCGCTCCCATATAGATGGCAAAATTCCAGACATTCTTGCCGATCCACAAACCAGCGGCGGCTTGCTTATTGCCGTGTCAGCTGGAAAATCCGATGCCTTGTTGGATGCCCTAAAAGAACAGGGCTACCATCACAGCGTCCGCATCGGGCACATAAAAGCGAAACACAGGGATCATATCGAACTGCTTTAATAGTGCTTTAATAGCATCTTCGTTTTCTGCGGAATCATTCCCCATAGCCGTCTGTTTATTTTACTGTAAAGTGCCTGCGTTATTGTAAAGTGCCTGAGCCGACGTAAAGAAGCTGCACAACCTTTTTGAGCTTTGCTCGCTACTGACCGCGAATAGTAAAATGATTACCAATATTAAAGACCTTAACAACACGGTAAGCCCGATATGATTCAGCGCCGACAATTTCTTCAGCTTAGCGGCCTCGGTCTGGCCAGTTCGCCACTCAGCGCCAGTATTAGCCAATATGGCCAGCGCCCACAATTACCCGGTTCCATCAACAGTGGCGATGTCAATCACGATAGTGCGGTGATCTGGAGCCGTACTGATCGCCCAGCCATGATGTGGGTTACCATAAGCACTGAACCTGACTTTAAAAACAGTCAACGTTTTCCAGGCACAGCCGCCCTCGCCGAAACAGATTTCAACGCCAAAGCCGTCGTCCATGGCCTACGTGCTGGAACACGCTATTTCTACCGCGTGCAATTCGAAAGCCTGGACAAACCCGGTCTGTTTGGGGAACTGCAACAAGGACAATTTAAAACTGCACAAACCCAAGCCGGAACAATTCGATTTTGCTGGTCAGGAGATACCGCCGGCCAGGGTTATGGTATTGATACTTCCCGTGGCGGAATGCATTGCTATGCGGAAATGCTAAAACGACAGCCGGATTTTCTGGTGCACTGTGGTGATTTGATTTACGCCGATGGACCGATTCAAGCCAGAAAAACTCTGAGCGACGGCACCGTTTGGAATAACATTGTCACCCCCGGAAAAAGCAAGGTGGCCGAAACATTGCAGGAATTTCGAGAAAATTATTATTACAATTTCCTCGACCCCAAGTTTAAACAGTTTCATCAAAACGTCAGCAGCTATCAGCAATGGGACGACCATGAGGTGGTCAACAACTGGTACCCCGGTGAACAACTGCTCGACGACAAACGCTATACCATCAAAAGTGTTTCTCTGCTGGCGGAACGTGCACGACAGGCCCTACTCCAATGCAATCCCATTCGCTTAAACCCGGAGGACCCACGCCGCATTTATCGCAAAGTCAGCCACGGACCCATGCTGGATATTTTCTTTCTGGATATGCGCAGCTATCGAGCAGCGAACAGTTTGAACCGCCAGAAAATAGAATCAGCTGAAACGGCGTTTCTCGGGCGGGAACAGCTGGCATGGTTGCAAAACTCCCTGGCCAGTTCGACCGCCACCTGGAAAATCATTGCCAGCGATATGCCCATAGGCCTGAGGGTAACTGAGTGGCAAAGTGAGGTCGCTGAAAATGCGGCCAATGGCAATGGGCCTGCACTGGGACGTGAATTGGAAATTGCGCGCTTATTGCAATTCATCGCGGAGAAAAACGTCCACAATGTCCATTTTATAACGGCCGATGTGCACTATTGTGCCTCTCACTATTATCATCCGCGCAAGGCCCAGTTCAAAGACTTCAAACCTTTTTGGGAATTTGTCAGCGGCCCTCTGCACGCGGGAACTTTCGGCCCGAACGAACTCGATAACACCTTTGGGCCCGAGCTGATTTTTAAAGGCATTCCCGACGACCTAAGCCCGAATGCCCCCCCTTCGGACAATCATCAATTCTTTGGAGAGATCGAAATTGATGGCCTCGCAGACACCCTTACCGTTAAGCATTTCAATCGCCTGGGCGAGGAGCTTTGGCGCAAAACATTAAAAGCTGAAGCATAATATTCGGCCATTCAGGGCTGAACAGAATAATTACAATCAATAAAACCCCTTTGTGGAACAGCCTGCGGCAAACGCCGCAGGCTGGACTCAGCAATAAACCTGCCGCCATAATAGCCCCGCCCTTTTTAACAGCAATAAGAAGACTATGATGAAACTCCGCCTGTTAGCTGCCAGCATCAGTGCAGCCCTTATGTGCAGCTCATTGAGCTCAAGCGTCGCTGCCGACACCCCCGCCAAAGAAAATGACGACAAAGCCAAATGGGATGTAAACGCACCCATGGGGGAGTTTGTTGACGCCGAAATTGATGTGCGAGAAGGCACCTGGATGAATATCGATGTCAGCCCGGACGGCAACACTCTGGTGTTCGATTTGCTGGGGGACATTTACAGCTTACCGATTGAAGGTGGCGAAGCAAAAGCCCTGATGACAGACATCGCCTGGCAAATGCAGCCGACCTTCAGCCCTGACGGCAAACACATCGCGTTCACCTCGGATCAGGGTGGCGGTGACAACATCTGGATCATGAAGACTGATGGCAGTGATCAAACCGCGGTCACCAATGAAACCTTTCGCTTGCTCAACAGCCCTGCCTGGAGCCCGGATGGGGATTACCTGGTAGCGCGCAAGCACTTTACCGGCACGCGCTCACTGGGCGCAGGTGAAGTCTGGCTCTACCACAAAGCGGGCGGCAAAGGCCTGATGTTGACCAAGCGCCCTAATCAGCAAAAAGATTTGGGCGAGCCGGCGTTCTCTCCAGACGGCCGCTATGTGTATTTCTCCCAGGATGCCACTCCCGGAAAAACCTTCCACTACAGCAAGGATTCTGAAAAAGGCATCTACAAAATCAAACGCTATGATCGCGAAACCGGCGAAATAAAAGTTATTTTGTCTGGCCGTGGTGGTGCAATTCGCCCAACCCCATCACGGGATGGCCGCTACCTGGCCTATATCGCTCGTGAAGACTTTCAATCCACGCTGTTCCTGCTGGATTTAAAAACCGGCGAAAAACGCAAGCTGTATGACAAACTTGAACGAGACATGCAGGAAACCTGGGCCATTCACGGTGTTTATCCCAGCATGGCCTGGACACCCGACAATAAAAACTTGGTGTTCTGGGCAAAAGGAAAATTACACAAGCTGAACATCGACAGTTTGGACGTAAGCAACATTCCGTTCCACGTCAAAAACACCAAGAAAATTCAAACCACCGTACGTTTTGATCAGGACATCGATCAGGATCGTTTTGACGTTAATATGCTGCGCAATGTGCACATTTCTCCGGATGGCAAACAGGTCATTTTTGAAGCATTGGGTCATATTTATAGCCGCAGCCTGCCCGATGGCAAACCAAAACGTTTAACGAAACAAAACGATCACTTTGAAATGCAGGCCAGCTTTTCCCGCGATGGCAAAAAAATTGTCTATGCGACCTGGGATGATCAAAAGCAGGGTAGCCTTCGCGTTATGTCTGCTCGCGGTGGAAAAAGTAAGGTCATCACATCTGAGCCAGGGAAATACATAGAACCGGCATTTTCACCGGATGGTAAGCACATTATTTATCGCAAGGCGAAGGGTGGCTACATCACAGACCCCAAATGGGGCCTGAATCCAGGTATCTATCGCGTAGGCAGTAAAGGCGGAGAAGCCGAGCTGATTACCGAGAAAGGTGTTCTGCCCCAATACGGAGCTGCCAATGACCGCATCTATGTTATGCGCCACAGCGCGAAGCCGTCGCTGGTGCGAGTTAATATTGTCGATAAAAAAGAACAGCCATTATATGAGGGCAAATACGCCACCGAATTTAAAGTATCGCCCGACGGCAAATACCTGGCCTTCGCAGAACGCTTCAAAGTATTTGTTACACCTTTTGTTGAAAGTGGACATCTGATCACCATTGGCCCCAAGGCCAAAAACCTGCCGGTAAGAAAACTGTCGGTACGCGCCGGTGAAAACATCAGCTGGAATGCCGAAAGCAATGAACTGTACTGGAGCCTTGGCCCGGATTTGTACCAAGCCGAATTGAACGGCCTGTTTGCTGTGGGTTCCTCGGACAGCAAAAATAAAGACGCCCTCAACAAAGAACCTGTTGTAACCGCCATCGGTTTCAGCAGCGACGTGGATGTTCCCAAAGGCAAACTCGCCTTTGTCGGCGGCCAGGTGCTGACGATGGAAGACGGTGACAAGGCCATCAAAGATGGTGTGGTTATTGTTGACGGTAATCACATCGTTGCCGTGGGCAGCAAAGCAGACATTGAAATTCCAGCCGATGCCAAGCAAATCGACATCAGCGGCAAAACCATTATGCCCGGACTGATCGACGCTCACGCACACGGCCCTCAGGGCAGCAATGAAATCATTCCCGAACAGAACTGGAAGAACTACGCCGGTCTGGCATTGGGCGTGACCACCATTCACGATCCATCAAATGACACCACGGAATTTTTTACAGCAAGCGAACTGCAAAAAGCCGGCAAGATTGTTGGCCCGCGTCTCTACTCTACCGGCACCATTTTGTACGGAGCCTCCGGCCCGGGTTACACCTCCCATGTGGACAGCCTGGACGATGCAAAATTCCACCTGCTGCGTTTGAAAAAAGCCGGCGCGTTTTCTGTGAAGAGCTACAACCAGCCTCGACGCAATCAGCGCCAACAAGTGATTCAGGCCGCACGCGAGCTTGAAATGATGGTGGTACCGGAAGGTGGTTCTCTGCTGCAACACAATCTGAGCATGGTTGCCGATGGACACACAACTCTGGAGCATTCCATTCCGGCAGAAAAGGTCTATGACGATATCAAACAGTTCTGGACCGCAGGTGAAATGGCCTACACTCCAACATTGGTTGTGGCCTACGGCGGTATCTGGGGTGAAAACTACTGGTACGATAAAACCAATGTTTGGCAACATCCGCGACTGAGCAAATATGTACCCGCGGATGTTCTGGCCAAGCGCGCCATGCGCCGCCCAACCGCACCGGACCACCACTACAACCACATTACTGTGGCCGAAACCGCAAAAGAGCTGAACGATATCGGCATTTTGACCAATATCGGCGCCCACGGACAGCGAGAAGGTTTAGGGGCGCACTGGGAGCTGTGGATGTACGCGCAAGGCGGCATGGAACCCATGAACGTTCTGCGCACAGCAACCAGCAACCCGGCGAAGTCCCTGGGATTGGACAAACACATCGGCTCAATCAAAAAAGGCAAGCTTGCTGATTTAATTGTGATTGATGGCGATCCGCTGAAAGACATTCGCGTAACGGACCGCGTTGACTATGTCATGGTTAACGGTCGTTTGTTTAATGCGGAAACCATGAACGAAGTTGGTAATCGCTCGAAAGCGCGTGAACCGTTTTACTTTGAAAAGAACGCTTCAAAATAAAGGGGTACCCGTACTTGAGCTTTTCAAGTACGGGTTCAATATCAAGACAGACCAAACGCTTCTGCCAGTAACTGATAGGAGCGTTTACGGTCTTCAAAATCGTAACAAATTGTTACCGTCATAATTTCATCAGCGCCGTATTCATCGGCCAGCGACAATAACTTTTCTTTCACTTGCTCTGCGGTACCAATGGCTGAACTGCTCATACGCTGTCCTGCAAAAGCGTCTTCCTGCGGACTCAAGCTATACAATGCCGCTTCGTCCGGATGACAGATTTCCGTATCATTCTTCCCGGCAATAAATTTCAGGTAAGACACCAAACGGCTGCGAGCCAGGTAATGCGCTTGCTCTTCGGTATCCGCAACAAGTACGTTGACGGTTAAGCAGCTGTGGGGGCTGGCGATACGACCCGGACCAGCCTCACGCTGAAAACAGTGACGGTAATACTCCAGAATACGACCATCCATTGCCGGATTGATAAACAGGGCAAAGTTGTAAGGTAACCCTAACTGCCCAGCCAAAGCGGCGCTGTCAGGGCTGGAACCAAGCATCCAGACATCGGCGGGTATTTCAGCCTGGGGACGCAGTTTGGGTTGAAAACTTTTGTCGTGCAAAATGGTTTGCAGCTGTTCGCTTTGTTCATGGAAACGAGAAAAATCTGGCTGACCATTCTGTGCCAATAATCGCGCTGTGACCATATCGGTGCCGGGAGCGCGACCGATGCCCAGATCAATTCGCCCGGGATTCAATGCACTTAAAGTCGCGGCAACTTCCGCGATTTTGTAGGGCGTGTAGTGGGGCAACATAATACCGCCACTGCCAATGCGAATTCGCTCTGTGCTTGCACCCAAAGCGCCCAGAAGTACTTCAGGTGCACTGCCAGCCAGGGCATCTGTGCCATGATGCTCGGATACCCAGAAACGCTCAAAGCCCAAAGCTTCAACAAATTTGGCCAGGGCCAGGGTTTCAGAAAAAGCCTGCTCTGCACTGCCCCCCTTGCGCAGGGGGGACTGATCAAGAACGCTTAACTTCATAAGACATTACAAACAAGGCCGGGGATTAACCACCCAGCATGGCGCGCTCTTCAGCTTCGCGCTTTTGCACGACTTCCTGACTGCGGATAAACGTCGCGTAGGCAGCCGCCTTTGGCCATCGTGAAGCATCAATGGTGTACTGACCGATTTCCGCATTGATAATTGGAGAAATCATCGCGATATCGGCGACGCTCAACTTGCCGTCGAACAAAAACTCCGCGCCGCTTACGACAGACTCAACATAGTCGAGCGCCGCTGGAATGCTCTCAGCCTCGGCGCTGGCAATGGCCGCTTCATCAGTTTCAGCACCACGCATCGGCGCGACCACACGCTGAAAAAAAGGCACCGACAAAGCACTGACCAAAGCGGTATCCGCAAACTCTTCCAACCAGCGAGCTTTTGCACGCGCTTCAACAGAGCTTGGCAGAAGGCTGGGCTCAGGATAACGTTCTTCGATGTATTCATTGATAACGGTGGAATCGGAAAGGTTTAAATCGCCATCACTCAGGGCTGGAATTTTTCCCAGCGGGCTAACATCAGTGTAGCCTTCTGGCAAAGCACCAGGGAAAACCGCTTCATTTTCATAAGCCACCCCTTTCGCTTCCAGTGCTAACATCACTTTGCGAACATAGGGGGACAACATCACTCCATAGACCTTTGGCATTGCAGCTTCTCCTCAATATTTTGGGCTGTTTATTAGCGTAGAGAAGCCGCAATATAACCTGAAAAAGAGGGTCAGTGCTGACATTAAATTGTTATTTAGTGTTAACGCCGAAAGCCCATCAAACCCCGGTGTAAAATATCACCTGCTCTGGCAGTTTTTCGACATTGATCACACGCCCCTTGGCCATCACCATAGATTGTTTGCGGATATTGCGAATGTCTTTTAAGGGATTGGCATCCAGCAGCAACAAGTCGGCAGACTTACCCAACTCCACCGTACCAAATTCCTCCAAGCCCCGAGCTGCAATGGCCCCGTTTTTGGTCGCCGCCACAATGGCTTCCATTTCGCTCATGCCCAGTTCAACCAAACCTTCGATGGCCAATAAGCTGCCGATACCAGCCTCTTGATCAATACTCTTGGGAGACTTGCGAAACTCCGGTGCTTTGCCTTGATAATTATCCGTTGCGATCGTCACTCGGCAACCCGCCTTGATCAGGCGAATAGCATTATGGCGTTCAATCTCGTAAAACTGTCCAAGCCGGCCGTTACGCGCTCTTTGTTCTGCAGTGGTCTTCGGCGCAGAGGCATTTTTAAAAGCGGCCAGTGCAGCATTGCGGCGTTTCTCATGTTTCTTCCACATATCACCGGTAAAGGTGTTGCTTCGCATCGCACAGATGACGTCTTTCTCAACGATCATATCGATCAGATCCTGGGGATAACGGCGGCTGAGAATTTCGGGATGTTGAATTAAATCAATGCCCGCTTCCACGGCCATGCGCAATGCTTCCGGACTCGTGGCGTGGGTTTCTGCAACCAGGCCACGCTTATGCGCTTCTTCCACGATCACTTTCTGCGTGCGCGGCGAAAAGCCAATCAACGAGGGATAACCAAAATGACTGGTGCCACCATATTTCAAAAAGTTCGGCCCTTTGTCCAGATATTCATTGATGGTCTTGCGCAGCTCTTCCGGCCCCATATCCATGGTTTCTTCGCCCACCCCCTGGGCAATACTGTCATTCCATTTTTGCTGGAACAACGTCAGATCAGACTCTTTGATCAGGGAGAAGGTCAGGGAAAAAGGGCCGCCCCAACCAATGATGTTTCCGGCAACCAGCATACGCGGGCCGATAGCCTTACCGGATTCAATATCATCGCGAACTTTCATTAAAGGCATGAGGGAACCGTAGCTATCACGCACGGTAGTGACACCGCGCTTGAGCTGACGCTGCACAAATTCCAATACCAGCTCATCGTTGCGCTCGCCGTATTTCACCACGGTTTCTTTGCGGCGAGCATTACCGTAAATCGACGCGTGCACATTGGTATCAATAAATCCCGGCAACAGATATTTACCACGCCCGTCAATCACTTGCACATAGTCCGGCAAGCTCAAGCTGCCCGCTTTACCAAGCCCTTTAATCACACCATTTTCCACCCACACGCTTTGATTACGCTGGGGTTTGCCGCCATTGCCATCGATCAGGGTGACGTTCTTGATAGCATAGGCGTGGCGGCGCTTGGTTTCCGCCTGACTGCTGACCGCAAGGCTCATAACAAGGCCAAAGGCAAGCAAGAGAGAACAAGGTTTTAGGAACAGCGAGCGAGTCTTCATGGGGGCTCCCGTGATTGGAATACAGATTGTATACAATATACGAACCCTATCATTAATGTTACTATCTGGCAAAGAAGCACGCAGCAAAATGACCCGCTCTTTCGAGAAACAGCACTGAGAATAACGATGAATAAACACAATTATGCACGCGGCCTTAGCCTTGTTCTTGCGGTCGCCCTGAGTCAATTTTCCCTGAATACCAATGCCAATGAAGGCAGCAAAACTCTGCGTTCCCCCTCAGAAATCACAGAAAAAGCCGAGGCCGGTAGCTGGCGCAACGTCGATCCGGAAAACCTGTTGCGCATGGAACTGGATACCGGTACCGCCTGGATCGAACTGGCTCCACAGTTTGCACCTGAACATGTCAGCAATATCAAGGTCTTGGCTAGAGACGGCTTTTACGATGGCCTGAGCGTCTATCGTTTTGTAGAAGGTTTTGTGGCTCAGGGCGGTGACGCCTCCAATGAAAAAGCCATTAAAAACGGAAAACGTACACTGAAAAGCGAACGCTTTACCAAACAACCGTTGGCCTTTACTGAACTTGGTTTTAAGGATGTCTTCGCTGAACAAACTGGTTTTGTCGATGGTTTTGCGGCGGCACAAAACAAGCAGGGCGAAAGCTGGATGGTGCACTGCCCCGGCGCCTTCGCCATGGCCCGAAACAATCCCGTAGACAGTGGCGGCACTGAGTTCTATGTGGTGCTGGGACACGCCCCGCGTTATCTAGACCGTAACGTCACGGTGTTCGGGCGAGTCATTGATGGCATGAGCGCGTTTCAATCGTTACAGCGCAAAAAGAATGAGCAGGACAAAGAATTTAATCCGATTCGCAGCTTGAAAGTCGCTTCCGATCTGGATAAGACGGAACAAAAACACTGGCAGATGATGAAAACCGATTCTGCAGATTTTAAGGAATTGATTTTATCGCGAGCCAAGCGGCCGGAAGCCTGGTTTGTAGAGCAACCCGGCGTGGTGGATGTCTGTGGCGTTGCCATACCGGTTCGAGAAAAACCAAAAGTTCAATAAGTTCCAACCCAATCACGGGGCAAGCAGATCACTTGCCCCGAAAGAAAAATTACGCCAGCGCTTCCGACAGTTCATCAGCCGCCGTTTTTTCTTGCAGACGAGCTTTAAGAAAATAAGCCAAACCAGCCATAAGCAGCAGCATGAGGTCTGCACCCCACGCTTGTGGCGCCCACTGTCCAATACCTTTGCTAAGTTGGAGCACTATATCCAAAACGGCTGTCGCCGCCAGACAACACATAATCACCTGCATCGCCCGAATAAATGAAGCTTCTACAGACTGGCTTCGCCAGGCTTGAAACGCGACCAGTAGCAAGCCCAGAACAAAAGCGACACCAGCGTAGTGAATCGCCGTTTTTGCAAAACTCAACGTTGTAAACGCGGGCAACCATTTGGTCGCTAACGCCATAACAAAACCCGTTGCAGTGGCCACCGGCAAGCTCAGCAACCCCCAGTAAACCATACGCGCCTTCCAATCGAAGGCGCGACGGCGCAACCACAAAAACAAACCGGTCGCCGGTAACAAGCAACTCATCAAGCCCAAAACAAAATATAGAAACTTCATCTCAACGCCACCAAAGGTGGCGTAGTGAAGAGGAACCGAGGCGGAATACACACGCAACGCGACATTATCGTGAATGTAATCCACCAGCTTAATGGTCTCACCCGTATCTACACGATATTTCGCAAAGCTATCAATACCCAAAGTTTGAGGGTAGTTGCCGTTAATCAGGACGAACATATTTTTATCGCCTGGATAAACCGCCATAACCTGCTGAGGATTAAACCCCTCACGCATATCTTCACGAGATTTCTCGACAAAGGGAATCATGCTTGGGATGGGTGCAGATTCTTCGGACATTACCGGGTCTTTACCAAAAATATCGGCGATGGCCGCGTCCTGATCACCGTTGTACGCCACCAGGGCCATCATGATCAAAATCACACCGAGCAAACCCAATAAGGCGCCGGTGAAGCCAATCACCACATGGAAGGGTAATGCCCAAAAACCTGCCAATTTATGCAAGTCACTCCACTTATGGCGTGGTTTTTCCAATCGCAACTGATCGCTTTCCTTGCGCCAATGGCGGTGTACCAACAGGCCCGCAACCGCCAGCATCATAAAGATCACACCCAATACACCGATGGCATAACGCCCCCATGGACTTGGCAGCCAGAAGTCCGTATGAATCTCGGCAATGATATGACTGAGGCCGCTGTCCTGATGGGTAATCAACTCACCGGTGCTGGCATCCCAGTAACTGGTATGCCAGGCTTCATCGCTTTCCGTATGGGTGCCACTGATGGCAAAACGGTGTCCCGGCATATCCTGGCTGACATAGAATACCTCGACATCTTTTCCATCGGGGCCCCCGTAAGTGTCGATGGATTGCTGCATGATCTTATCGACCGGCAGGTCTTCCAAATGACCGCTCGGCGGAGCTGCCACGCTGGATAGGGTGGCGTTTTCCCAGACACTCAATTCGCTGTGGAACAAACTGATCGTGCCGGTAAAACACAGGGCAAAAATAAAAATACCCAAGGCCACACCCAGTTGTTTATGGCTGCGCATCAGGCCCTGAAAAAATGCTTTTTCTTTAGCATGACTCATAACTGCATTCCTCCAATACCCGCCAGCAAGAGCACAATCGATAGAGCCAGCACTTGCCACATCGCACGAGCAAAACGCTCACGACTGAAGAGCCACAGGCTGGCCCAGGCCCAAGTAATAGGAACCGACAAACCCGCCCAAAAAGTGCGATGCAACGCCTTGTCCAGGGGAAGAAACTGGGCCAAAAATACAGCCGCAAAGAGGGCAAACAACAGGCCCAGAAAAATGGCTCCGCTCAGAGCTTTTCCGCTAAATCCCATCTTACACTCCTCCCAACCAGGCGGCGGAACCGAGCGCTGCCAGCGCCAGGCTTAACCACTGGTAAGCTGCTGAAAAATTCTGCCAGCGGCGTGAAACCAGCACCCAACAGAAACCCGAGATCATCAGGGCGCAACACAGAAAGGGAATGCCCCATTCCCAACCAACGTTCATGCCCCAAAGGATTGCCGACGCCACAATGCAAGCAAGCGCTAACAAACGTTGTACTTTGGGGGATATTTTCCTTATCGGGTGCTGACCATAAAACAGCGGCACCGCCAGGGCAGAAAGCCCCAGTGCAAAGAGATGGAGAGTCATAATCGGCCTTGATTATTGAATATGGCTGATCTGCGCGCAGCCTTGTAAATAATTATCAGTAAGAAATGCAATTATCAATTATTCTTATTTATCAAACAAGCCTGACTTGCACTAAAGGATCAAAGAATGATCACTCATGCAGCTCTTATAAAGAGAAGAAGATGAAGACGAAGAAGGAGAAGAAAAAAGAAAAGCCGGAGCAAGTTGCCGCGGATCTATGTTGGAAAATGGCCGCTTGCCAGCGAAAACACTGACAAGCGCAGCACTCGAAGGCTTATTGCTGTTTCTCGTGAATGTAGTCATCCACCAGTTGTTCGAGAATATCCAGAGGTACGGCGCCATTTTTCAGCACCACATCGTGGAAATCGCTCAAATTAAAGCGCTCACCCAGCGCCGTTTTGGCTTTTTCTCGCAACTCGAGAATTTTCATCATGCCAATCTTGTACGAGGTGGCCTGACCCGGCATAACAATATAGCGCTCGATTTCAGCAATCACATCGGATTCGGCCATCCCGGTATTGGCCATCATATAATCGATGGCCTGCTGGCGGGTCCAGCGCTTGGCATGAATCCCGGTATCGACCACCAGGCGCACCGCACGGAACAATTCAGCTTGTAAGCGACCAATATTATCGAAAGGATCGTTCTGAAAACCCAACTCCCAGGCCACTTGCTCCGCGTACAAGGCCCAACCCTCAACATAAGCGGTAAACGGTGAGAAGCGGCGGAACAAGGGCATACCTTCTAGCTGCATTGCAATCGCGACCTGAAAGTGGTGCCCCGGAATGCCCTCGTGATACGCCAAAGTGCGCATACTGTATTTGGGGGTTGCCTTGATATCATACAGATTGGCAAAAAACTGCCCCGGACGAGAACCATCCAAGGCCGGAGGCTGGTAGTAGGCACCTGGCGATGTCTTTTCCTTAAACTCGGGAATCCGTTTAACGTCCACGGTGGTCGATGGGCGCAAACTGAAGGCATCACCCAGCCCCTGATTAATTTCATCCAAAATGGTTTGATAGTCGGCAATAATCTGCTCGCGGCCCGCATCGGTGTCGGGGTAATAAAACTCTTCCTTTGAGGCCATTTCATCAATCGCCGCGCTAAAGCCTGCACTGACGTCGTAGCCCTGCTCGGCGAGAATAGCCAGAATTTCAGCCTGAATACGATCCACCTCGGCCAGGCCAATATTGTGAATTTCATCAGCACTGAGATCAGTTGTTGTAAACAAACGCAGAGCCGCTTTATAAGCGCCTTCACCATCTGGCAACTTCCAATAGCCGTCGTCTTCGGTCGTCTTTTCGCGCAGGCCGTTAAAGTAATCAATCAAGCCCTGATAAGCCGGATAGACATTTTGTTGAATGGCCTCTTCAGCACGGGCAAGCACTTCGGCATTGTCAAAGCCTTCGATCTTGGCCGTTTTCGTTTCCAGATTGGTGTAGAGAATATTTTCCTTTGGCGGCGTACCAACGAAGTTATTCATTTCCTCCAGAACACGATCCACGACAAAACGCGGCGGTAAAATATTTCGTTTCTCACGTTCTTCCAGACCGTCCAATACTTGCTGAAACTTTTTGCTTACAGCTTTCAGACGATCAATGTAATGATCGGCGTCTTCGGCAATTTTAATCTCATGGGTAGATTCCATAAAACTCGGATACCCATTTTGTTCACCGAACAGTTGATTGACCGGGTAATTGTGAAAGCGATACTTCTCATAATCATCAACAGACGTGAACAGATAGTTGGCGATATCTTTTGAAAGCTTTTCCGAGGCACTGAGATCGGCATCATCATACTGACTCAGGGTTTCTTTGGCCGCCTTCAGATCCGCCAGCATTTCATCGCCAGCGGCAATGCTGGCATCATCCAACTCCCGGTTGTGCCCGCGGATACCAATATTTTCCAGCATATGAAGTTGACTCAGCATTTCAGGGCTCTTTAAAGCCTGCTTGAGCACTTCACGATTGAAAAAGTTGTTGATAAAAAATGGTTTGGCATGCCATTCGTGGGCAACAAAGCTCCCCCCAAGAATCAACAATGCCAAAAAAGCATAAGCAATAAATTTTAGTATTTTCATAGTGCCGTTATTCTTGTTTTTTTATTCAATAAAAGTGGTGAATTCGCCCAACGGTTTTTTGCTGATATCGGGAACTTTGGCATCCTCTTCAGGATAACCCACCACCAACAAAATATAAGGGCGCTCGTACTCTGGACGACCACAAATATTATTTAAGAATTTCATTGGGCTTGGAGTATGAGTCAGCGTTGCAAGACCGGCTTGATGCAGCGCCGTAATGAGAAAGCCAGAAGCCAGCCCCACGGATTCCGCAGTGTAATAGTTTTTGTGCTTTGTGCCTTCTTCGTCGTACTCAAATTTCTGAAGAAAAATCGCGATCAGGTACGGAGCCGTTTCCAGAAATGGCTTTTTATCATCGGTGCCCAATGGGGCCAGATCATCCAGCCACTCATCTGTTGCGCGCTCGGAATAAAACTGACGCTCTTCCTCTTCAGCGGCCAGGCGAATGTCACGTTTGGTATCAGCATCGCTGATCACCACAAAATGCCAGGGCTGTTTATTCGCCCCACTGGGCGCCGTTCCGGCAGCTCTCAGCGCGTTCTCAATGACGGATTTGGGTACAGGTTTGGAGGAGAAATCGCGCACGGTGCGACGGCGCTTGATCATTTCGTAAAAAGACTCCGCCTTCGCTTCCATTTCAGCTTCAGGCAGTTGCTCAAAATCCAGTGGGATAAAAGGGTACTCGGACATCGTCACCTCTGATGTTCTTATCGTTGTTTCACTCTATTGATATCAATGCTGCCCGAAAAGGGCAGCACATTCATTCAGCTCTTGGGTTGCCAGAGTTCGATTTTGTTTCCGGCCGGGTCCATAAACCAACCGAAATCACCATACTCATGAGATTCCGGCTCACCAATCAACTCTGCCCCACCCTGCTTTACCTGTGCTAAAGCGGCAGCTAAATCATCCACCACCAGATTCATCATGAAATCTTTTTTGGAAGGCTTGAAGTAATCGCTGCCCTGGGTAAACGGGGCCCAAACGGTATAGCCATTCTCGGGCATATCGGAAGCCTGAAAGGCACAGCCACCGTAACTGGGATCAATGGGCAAACCCAAATGCTCCTGATACCAAGACGAAAGAGCCTTGGGATCCTCACAAAAGAAAAATATACCGCCAACACCTAATACCTTCGCCATTTCAGACTCCTCGCGGCCAAACCGCTGTCTACACCCTCGCGTTCGGGCATGGGAAATAATCTTCAAGCCGGGACCTGGGCCGCCGACATAACATAAACACTAGTGGATATTTATCATCTCTCGCATCATGACACAAAGCTATCGACAACACTATCTAGTCGCAGCAGCCCTGTTCGGCTTGTACGGGGTTCAAGTATGCCCTTTTCTCGACAGCCTCAGTCTTGGGGCACTTTTAATCCCGATCATGTTCAGTTTTGCTCTAGTCGGTGGCGGACGTTTCTTATTTCGCCATTTCGTTGATAAGGCAGAACTTAAGTACCAGGTTAAACGCCAGTTTGCTTTGGACATCACTCTCTTTCTTTTGACCGGCCTTGCTTTGGCCATCTACTTTCGCTTGCTTTACCAGTCTCCATTGGAAAGCGGTCTGAAGGTTGTTATCGGCATGGCGATTCTCGGATTTTTTATTGCCTGTGACCAAGCTTTACTGCGGGAACGTAAGATCGCTGAACAGTTGGCCAGCAGCGGTGAACATATTACACCGGATTGCGATCCCTACCCGTTGACTCACAAGTTCAGTCACTTCGCCTGCATTTGTGCTGTGGCCGTAATAGGCGTGGTTTTTATGGTTATCAGTAAGGACTTGCATTGGTTACAACAGGTGGGCGACAAGCTGCCATTGGCGACTGCACAGAGATACATTTTGACCGAAGTTTCCTTTGTTGTAGCCGTGATCATGGTGTACGTCTTGCGTATTATTTTTGCGTACGCAGGCAATTTGCGAATGTTCATTGCGATGGAACAGGCCGCGCTCGCCTCAGTGGCCAAAGGTGATTTGCAGGCTGAGGTGCCGGTGAGCAGCAATGACGAATTTGGTTTGATGGCCCTGCATACCAATCAGACCATCGCTGCACTGGCGGAACGCAGCCGCGAATTGAGCATTACCCGTGATGCCAGCATTCTGGGCTTGGCCAGCCTTGCGGAAACCCGTGACAATGAAACCGGCGGCCATATTTTACGCACTCAGAACTATGTTAAAGCCCTGGCCCTGGAGTTGAGGAAAAACAAAGCTTACGCCGCGCAGCTTGATGACGAGACAGTGGAACTGCTCTACAAATCGGCCCCACTTCATGACATCGGCAAGGTCGGAATTCCGGACAGCATCTTACTGAAACCCGGCAAGCTAAGCGATGAGGAGTTTGAGATTATGAAAGGACATCCACAGATCGGGGCAGATGCATTGGAAGTTGCCGAGCGCCAGTTGGGCAGCAACTCATTTTTGCGCATCGCGAAGGAGATCAGTTTGAGCCACCATGAAAAGTGGGATGGCAGTGGCTATCCGGCCGGACTTGCAGGCAACGACATCCCTCTTTCCGGGCGTTTAATGGCACTGGCCGATGTCTATGATGCGCTGATCAGCGCGCGAGTTTACAAACCCGCAATGAGCCACGACGACGCCAAGGCCATCATCCTTAAGGGTAATGGCCAACATTTTGACCCGGGAGTAATCGATGCGTTTTTAGCTTGTGAAGCGGAATTTGTGAGCATTGCTCAGCAGTTCAGCGACAAGAAAGTTGAAGCGGCTTGAAGCCAACCCCTTCAGATTGACATAAAAAAGGCGAGAAACATCTCGCCTTTTTTATTTTCCAGGAACAGCACTCAGAGAAACTGTTAATCAATCACTTCCACTGAATCGACTTTCTGGAAGCCTCTGGGCAACTTATTACCACGACGACCACGCTCACCCTTGTAGTGTTCAAGGTCGCTCATTTTCATGCCGAGGTGACGTTTGCCTGAGTAAATTTTCAGTTGTTGACCGGCACTCAATACCTGCACGGCAACCACAAATTCCTCTCGAGACTGCACACGTGCTGATGGAATATTCATGATTTTATTCCCCTTGCCGCGTGCCAACTCTGGCAGTTCACCCAATGGGAATACCAACATGCGGCCTTCATTACTGATGGCTACAATCAGGTGCTCATCTCCACCCTCGATGGGTGTCGCTGGCAACACTCGCCCGCCTTTGGGTAAGGTCAAGGCCGCTTTACCGGCTTTATTTTTGGTGAACAGGTCCCCCATGGTACCGATAAAACCATAACCGGCATCGGATGCCAGAAGCACTTTTTGTTTGGCATCACCCATCATCGTGGAAACAAAAGTCGCTCCACTGGGCGGGTTCAGTCGACCGGAAATCGGTTCACCCTGGCCACGTGCTGACGGTAATGTGTGAGCAGGCAAAGCATAACTTCGGCCAGTGCTGTCGAGCAGAATGGCGTTTTGATTCGTCTTGCCTTTACAGGCTACTTTGAATTTGTCACCCGCTTTGTAATTCAATGCCGTCGGATCGATATCGTGGCCTTTTGCGGCGCGAATCCAGCCTTTTTCAGAAATAACCACAGTTACCGGGTCGCTGCCCAGCAAATCGGTTTCGCTGAAGGCCGCCGCTTCTTCGCGGGCAACAATAGGCGAACGACGGTCATCGCCAAATTCCTTGGCCGCTGCCTGCAACTCTTTTTTCACCAGGGTTTTCAGGCGACGGGCACTGTCCAAAGTTTTGTTCAGGTCATCACGCTCTTTCTCAAGCGCTTCCTGCTCTTCCTTGATTTTCATTTCTTCCAGTCGTGCCAACTGGCGCAACTTGGTTTCAAGAATGTATTCCGCCTGAGCTTCCACCAAATTGAAACGCTCCATCAAAATGGGCTTGGGCTCATCTTCGGTACGAATGATGTGAATCACTTCATCCACATTCAAGAAAACAATCATCAAGGCGGCCAAACGCAGCAAACGCTCTTCCACTTTCGACAGGCGATACTGCAAGCGACGACGCACGGTAACCATGCGGAAGCTCAGCCACTCAGACAGGATAGTCTCCAGTGATTTCACACCCGGGCGACCATCAATGCCGATCATATTCATGTTCACACGGTAAGTGCGTTCAAGGTCGGTACTGGCAAACAAGTGACTCATCATCGCATCGATATCAACACGATTGGAACGCGGCACAATCACCAGTCGTGTCGGGTTTTCGTGATCCGACTCATCGCGCAGGTCTGCCACCATCGGTAACTTTTTCGCCTGCATTTGCTGGGCGATTTGCTCCAGAACTTTTGCACCACTGACTTGATGGGGCAGCGCCGTCACAACAACATCGCCATCCTGTTGAGACCACACCGCGCGCATTCTCAAACTGCCACGACCCGTCTCATACATTTTCTGCAGATCAGCCTTGGGCGTAATGATTTCAGCTTCGGTGGGCATATCCGGGCCTTGCACAAATTCGCAAAGCTCTGCCGTGGTGGCATTGGGATTTTCCAGTTTGTGAATGGTTGCAGTGACCACTTCGCGTAAATTGTGAGGTGGAATATCGGTGGCCATACCAACGGCAATACCAGTGGTGCCATTCAAAAGCACATTGGGAACCTGAGATGGCATCACAGCAGGTTCATCCATACTGCCGTCGAAGTTAGGCACCCAATCAACCGTACCCTGACCCAACTCACTCAACAAAACTTCTGAATACTTGGTCAGTTTCGATTCGGTGTATCGCATGGCGGCGAAGGATTTCGGGTCATCCTGGGAACCCCAGTTACCTTGGCCATCAACCAGCGGATAACGATAGCTGAACGGCTGAGCCATCAATACCATCGCTTCATAGGCGGCCGAATCCCCGTGCGGGTGAAATTTACCAATCACATCACCCACAGTACGAGCAGACTTTTTATATTTGGCGCTGGCCTTTAAACCCAGCTCGCTCATGGCGTAAACAATACGACGCTGCACGGGTTTTAAGCCATCGCCCACATTGGGCAGAGCCCGGTCGAGAATCACGTACATGGAGTAATCCAGGTAAGCCTTCTCGGTATATTCCTTTAAGGAGATGCGTTCATCTGCATCTTGAACTAAATCTGACATGCCATTTCCTACAATCTTTCTGGCGCTAAAGCAGGCTGTATATCAAATGCCGTAAGATGCGGCAAATCAAGCGGCTAAAACGCTGTTTTTTTAAGCAACTTTAAACCCGCTGCTGGGGTAAAAAACTGGTATCGACAAAATACACATCGGGTTTCTGCCGGTGAACCAACACCGTTATCAACTGCTTGGGGCTCAGGAATTCACTGGGATCGAAACCCAGTGCTTCACTGCGATAAACATGCATTTGATTGACTTCCTTCTCGTGCCAGCGGGCAATGATATAGAAAACCGTATTGCCTTTCTTATCACCGTCATCGGATTCCACGCGCTGGAATTCAGCCATCACCGGCATCCCCTGACGCATCAGGTAATTAACATTGTTCCTGCGGCGCCAATATAGCACTGCGGGAATCAGAGAAACCAAAGCAAATACTGTCCCCATCCCCGCCAGTAAGGTCGGCCCAAACCACAATCCCAGGAAACCATCAATACGAGCATCCATGGGGTCCGCCGGATCATACAGAACAGGCACTTTTTCACCAATGTCATAGGCCGGTGGATTGGAGCTGCTGCGGCTCACCACGGTATAGACCTGCTGTTCATTCACCACAAAGCGATACTTCGGTGCGTAGGTGGTGGAATCGGAACCACTGCGGGAAACCAGATCGATCACCTCGCCTTCAACCAGTATCGCTCGCTCTTTAAAGTTGGACACCGAATGCGCCCAGAGCCCGCCCCCAAACAACATCAGAAAACCGATCATAGCGAAGATAACGCCAACGATGCCGAAGCTTTTTAAGGAATCTTTATAAGCCGGGTGCTTGCCATTGACCATCTTGATCTGCATCCACATAAATTGGGTTACTAAAAGCAAAAGGCGGCATCACCGGAACAATCTCGGCATATAAGCCTTTACGATCGCCTTCAACCTCTACGGTAACAAAACTGTCTTTACCAAAGCTTAATGGCAACAAATTGGGCTGACCTTTAATGATCGGCATCTGCTGGTATAGCTCGCCATTGATATAAATTCTCAGGGTGTGCACATCAACCCATTGGGCCGCATTTACCGTGAGCGCCAGAACGGCTTCCTTGGCGCTCAGGGTTTCGCCCATCATGGCACGGTTGTCACCACTCTGCAGAGCGATATTCAACAGTGGCCCGGTGGTACCGTAAATATTGCCGCTTTTAATTCCAGCAATAAAATCGTCCTGGTCAAACTTGCTGACATCATCCTTCGTCATATAGATCAGAGTTCTGGGCTCAAGCACCACTTCACCGAACGTTTGACCGTGGGAATCGCTGGTCGCCGTGCCAACCAATCGCAGGCCCTGCTTTAAGAAAGCAAACCAGTCTTTGCGAAGCTGCTCATAGGAATGCAGACCGGCACCCGTACCATTGATTAATTCCATCGCATCAAAGTCGATATCCCGCACACCGGTTTCAGGATCTTTCTCGATCAGACTGCGGTTTTGCTCTGCGCTTAAAGGCTGGCTTGGGTCGTGCCCACGGCCATCCAGAAGGTGCATCAAATAACTCTCATTGTAACGTTGACTGCCTGGCTCGGAGACTTCGTCGGGCTGATAAATCACACGGGGGTGATTCAGTTGCATAACCGCTTTCGGGTCGCTCTTGCGAACCGCCGCGATCACATCACGCCAGCGTTTGTTTTCATGAGCCGGAGCGCCACTGCGGTATTTTCCTTTTTGAACGCGTAGCGGAAAGGCATTGGCGTGCCCCAAGGTGTGAGGGGCTGTCTCACTCTGCACCAGGCCGGTTATTTCCGTACCCGTTACCGTTGCCAGACGATCACTCAAGCCCATCTCGGCAATATCACGGTGGTAGTCATAAATGGTTTCATGTTCGGTGGCCACCAGCACTTCACCACCCTGGGCGACATAGCTGCGAATGCGCTGTTCCTGAGGGTAACTGTTGTCAAAACTGGGCGCCGCATGAGTATGCAAATCGGCGTGAACATAATTTGGAGTGGCCACTTCCACTTGCGGCACGCCGATGCTGAGTTTGCTTTCTTTACCCGCCTCAATATTGAGTTTGCTCATGTGAGCAGAATATTCAGGGCCTCTGCTCGCCAGCACGCGATAGCGACCCGGCATAAGAGAAATCACTTCCGGATCGGATTCAGTGCCCGCCAGCATGACATCGATAACGGAAGTTTCGCTGTGGCCACCGGTACTGAAACCAAATGGCTGACGGGAAAAATCAATGTGCTGCCCCTCTTCCGGGAAAAAACTCAGGCGCATTGTCTGGCCCGACGGTAAACGCAGCTTTCCGCTGGCTTTCAGTTCAGGGCTTGGCAAAGTGGTGTCCGCCTGCAAATCAACGGGCTGCTCAGCCAGAACACGTCCCTGCTCTTCAATTCTCAAACGGTACTTGCCCGCAGGAGCTCGCAAACTGACGTTGCCATCAGCCGCACTGATGGCATGATTGATAACAGCACCATCAGACTCACGCTGCATAAATACGGACATCCCACCCGCCGGCAGCGGCAGTTCGAGATTCGGTTGTTTATCCCAATACTGATTCAGTACAGATGCGGCATCACGCCCTGCAGCCAGGCTGATTTCATGTTCCACCACCAGCGTTTCCCCCATCCCCAAGTCAGCCATCTGGGTTTCCAGCAGTTTTAGAGGATCAAGAAACGCCCCCTCGTTATCGAACACAAACGATTCGGTGAACGTCAGTGCTGCGGAATAGGATTCCGTCACGCCAACAAAACTGGGCAGCTGGCTTTTCTCACCGTCTTCCGAGAGCAGATAAGCGTTCTTGATATGCTGCCCGTAAACCATGGGGTTTTTCCCGGCATCGGGCAGGCTCAGGATCATATCGACACCGACCAGACCATCGAGATCATCCAGCAAACCGCTGGGCAGGGGCTTGTGCTCATAACCCGGTGAAGGCCCGGAGCCATTCAAAGAGGTGCTGAAAACCTTGTTTCCCCGATTCAGATTCACCAAGCCAAAAGCGGCAGCCTCGGAACCATCAACTTCTTTCTTATGCGTCAGCTCAGCTTTGATCTGCAGCTTATTGGCGTTTTGTTCATTCAACTCATAGCTGACTTTCAGCTCGAATCCGCCGTATCTGGCCCATCCCAGAATACGGGAGAAGTCTTCCCCCTGCTGGGCTTCCATTTTGTAGAAGGCGGGAGAGCTGGTGCCACTTAGATTGATGGCAAAATAAAGCTGGCCAAAACCTTCGCCCGGCGTATCGCAAAAGCCAAAATCGGTCAGATAGCCGCCTGTGGCCGCCAGTTCACCTTCGTGCTTGATATCGGAAATCACCGCACAAACCTGGCCATTACTCAGTTGCCAGTCGTCAATGCCGCCCCAGGCCATATCCCCGGCCACTCGAATTTGCTCAACCTGTTCAATTTGTTGTGCCTGATATTCCCCCCAACACAACGGTGTTATGAACAGTAATGGCAGCATTTTGCCCAATCGTGATCTCATGTTTTGTCTCTTGTTCTTGTAGTGTGCTAACTGTGTTTTTATATACGTTCTTTTTATGTGCTTGATATCAGCGCGGCAATCGTTGCCAAAAGCCCCTATTGTGACAGCATGACCCTGCCAACTCTAGGGCCACAGGCATTTCTAATTCAAAGGAGCAATACGATGCCAGGACGTTTCAGCCGCCAATATTACGGGGATGTTTGCACTGGCGCTATGGCAGTCATAAATTTTGCCAAATGTGCAGAACAGCTCACATAGTCTATGCTTGAACAGTAAACAAAACATCTTAAGCTGAGCCTTGGGAGCAAGAAATCTTACTTTTGATAAGCCTGACGCGACCGCTCAACCAATAGGAGAACCGCGCGATGAAAGCATCGGATCTGATGGTCAAATGCCTGGAAGAAGAAGGAATCGAGTACATCTTTGGTGTACCCGGTGAAGAAAACGCCGACTTTATGATGTCCCTGGAAAAGTCCGAGAAGATCAAGTTTATCCTCACGCGACACGAACAGGGCGCAGCGTTTATGGCCGAGATCTACGGTCGCCTGACAGGTAACCCCGCGGGTTGTCTGGGTACTCTGGGCCCGGGTGCGACCAACTTGATTACCGGTGTCGCCGATTCAAACATGGACCGCGCGCCCATGCTGGTTCTCACCGGTCAGGGGGCTTCAACCCGTCTGCACAAGGAATCCCATCAGGTGATGGATGTGGTTGGCATGTTCGAGCCTGTTACCAAATGGGCAACGACGGTTTGGCATCCCGAGAACATTCCTGAGATCGTTCGCAAGGCCGTACGCCTGGCAAGAACCGAAAAACCCGGCGCCGTACATATCGAGTTGCCGGAAGACATCGCCAAGTTGCCAGTTGAAAAAAGCCCACTGTCCGTACGCAAAGCTCGCCGCCCGGTGCCTGCCGACAAGATTATGGATCAGGCTTTTGAGCAAATTAAGAATGCCAAGCGCCCAATCATTATTGCGGGCAATGGCTGTATTCGTACCCGCGCCTCCAAACAACTGCGCCTGCTCTGCGAAAAAACCGGTATCGGTGTTGTGAGCACATTTATGGCCAAGGGTTGTGTGGACATGGATGCCGATTACTGCCTCTACACCATCGGCCTCGGCGCGAAAGACATTCCGGCTTGCGCCGTGGATGCTGCCGATCTGGTGATTACCCTCGGCTACGATATGGTTGAGTATCATCCGAAGCTGTGGAACAACGATCAAAGCAAAAACATCCTGCACATCGACTTCCTGCCTTCGGAAATTGATGAACATTACCATCCAGAAACGGAAGTGGTCGGCGATCTGGCCCATGCCCTGTGGATGCTGAACGAACGTATTGATGCTTACGGCGCTGACAAACTGGATTTCGATTTGTCCCAGCAAACCGCTGTGCGCCGCGACATGAGTGCCGAACTGGCCAAGCACAAGGACGATGACACCGAAGGTGCGATTCGTCCCCAGAAAGCGCTATGGGATGCTCGCGCCGTTATGAATCCGGAAGACATTGCCCTGAGTGATGTAGGCGCCCATAAAATGTGGATTGCCCGTCACTTCCAGTGCCATGAACCCAACACCTGCCTGATTCCAAACGGCTTCTGCTCCATGGGCTTTGCCTTGCCAGGTGCGATTGCAGCAAGCATTGTTCATCCAGACCGAAACATTTTGGCGATCTCAGGTGACGCCGGTTTTATGATGAACATGCAGGAAATGGAAACTGCTCGCCGATTGAATTTGAATCTAACGATCATGGTTTGGGATGACGGCGGTTACGGCTTGATCAAATGGAAGCAGGAAAACGAATTCGGCAAACACACCGATCTCGATTTCGGCAACCCGGAATGGGTACCTTTGGCTGAAGCTTTTGGCTGGCACGCCCAGAAGGTTGAAAATTCCCGTGATCTGCAAGGCGCACTAAAAACCGCCTTCGCCACAGACGGACCGAGCCTGGTAGTGATTCCAATCGATTACAGCGAAAACAAAAAACTGACCGAGCGTTTGGGCGAACTGACCTGTTCGATTTAATCTGCCTGGCTTAATCAATAGCTCAAAAAAAGGCCAGCTTGTGAAATCACAAGCTGGCCTTTTCTTTACCTCAGATTTTATGTTGCTAGCAGCTTGGCACCACTGGCAAACAAATTGAAATCAACATGCCGCCATCATCTCGATTTTGAACGGCAATTTCATCACAGAGAAAGGCCTCGTAATCAATCTGCAAACCTTCATCCGATAAGCGTCGATAAATGGCCTCCCACACCATGAGATAACTCGCTTCCGAATCGATCACAACGGTTGCACACAAATAAGTCCTTGCGGGCACCTGATAGTTTGCCAATTCGACTTTTGCTTCGTATCCCCAGTAGTAACTGGCCATGGCCGGGTTTGCGCAGGCTTCCCAAGGTGAATACACAAAAACCGTATCGCAATTGAGCGGCAGGTATTTACTGCACGCGCAATAAATCTGCCCAACCGAACGTGCATTGGCTTCGTACAAATACAGGTAACGTTCGCCACGCTGCTCCAATCGGATCTCAATACGATCCAACAAAGTGTTATCCAAACTTTCCGGATGGTCCGGATGCGGCTGACCGAGCTTTGGCAACAGAGACTTCCAGACCTGAGCGTCTCTTTGGGAACACAGTTGGCGCACATCCGATGCACTTAAACCCAGCACTCTTCGTAATGCTTTTGCCAGCGCCTGGGACGAGGAAAATCCCGACTCCAAAGCCACATCAGTGACGCTCTTGTCACTCAATTGCAATTGGCTCAACGCATATTGCAAACGCATGCGGCGTTGAAATTGACCCGGTCCTTCATTGAAAGCGTTTTTAAACACATAGTGAAAATGGCTGGGCGAGACAGCGCATTGCTGCGCCAACCAGTTCCAATCAATGGCTTCATTAAAACGCTGGCGAATCAGCCGGGTTGCCGTCGCCATACGCGATTGCCATTGAGGCTTTAGAGAATCCAGCAAATAATTTTCGGCACCCAATCGCGCCGGCGGTGTAAGAGCAAGTGTATTCATTAGCTTTTCAGTAGATCCAGGCGCGGCCACGGATCGTCAGTCAGTCCTGCAAAATTCTGTAAATTTGGAAACAGTCTTGGAATGTCTTCTTCGCTTACACCAAACCACATGGACAGTTGTGCAAACAAGACATCGGTTGGCAACGTAGGAATTAACACACCGCCGCCGACATCCAATGGATTGTTATCACCCAGCGACAATGCAGGGTACTCGCCCAGCACTTTGCCGCCTTTCACGGCATCGCCCATCACCATACAGTGGCCACCCCAACCGTGGTCGCTGCCATTGCCATTAGAGGTTAAGGTACGGCCAAAATCAGAACCGGTAAAGCTCAATACCTGTTCAGACAAACCCATCAACTCCAGAGCGCGCTGGAACTCCCCCATAGCCTTACTCAGTACTCGCAACATACGCGCCTGATTGGCCAGCAAATCGTCGTGGTGATCCCAGCCGATATAACGCAGAAAATAGGTTTGCTGAGGCAGGCCCAACTCTTCAGCCGCCGCGATGCACTGCGCCACTTTTGATAGCTGTTGTGACAGATCGCTGTCACTGAAATCTATTGGTAAACTGACTTTTTCAACCGCATCACTGAACTTTTGGTGTTGCAATTGCGCTTCACGGGTAATCGATAAATACGTCTGCTTAAAGGGATCACCGCTGTAGCTGGTATTCAGAACCGTTTCAAAGCTACGCAGGATTGCTCGGTTTAAAGCGCTTTCTTCTTCATTCACCACTAAACCAACACTGCCCGACCCGGTAATTGAATAATGGGTACTGCGGCGGCCGTTTTGCATGATGTTTGAACCCGCCAATGAAATATTCATCGGGATCTGATCGGCTTTTTTATTGGCTTGCAGAACATCGGCAAAATAACCAAACCACCCCTGTTGAACACGAAGGTCCGGGCGGGAAGTCTGCCAGTGCTTAAACTGATCGGCATGGGAGAGCAAACCCAGGGGCACGCGCGCGCTGCGATTTAAAAAGGCCTGTTTGTTTGTCGGTTCGATCAATGGCGCAATATTGGCAACAAAAGACAGTTTTTCCTGATCAAACAACTCGGCAACTTCCGACATAGAGGGATGCAATGCAAACTCTCGGCCTTCACCATCTTTGAAACCATTCAACGGTAATAGTTGGTCTTTCGCCAGGGCCAAGTTGCCACGGGTCTTTGAATATTCCTGGTAATGCGCCTGCGAGCGTGGCACCAACATATTGTAACTGTCGTTACCACCGTCGAGCATGATGCACACCAACGCTCGTTTACGCTGATCAATATTCAGCGGTGGTGGAATTTGACCCTGGGGCTTGGGTAACGAAAAGCTTGGCGCAGCCGTTGCCGCGAGACCGGCCGCCATACTGCCCTGAACAAACTTCCGGCGCGTTAGATTCTTCAACATCTTATACCTCCAACACGGTAAATTCTGGGGAAATGGTCAGCATAAAGGCGATGGTTTGCACCACCCATTCCGGATTAAATCGATAACTCTGGAAAGCCTTGCGTATGGCCGGCTTAATTTCTGGCTGACTCCTGCCCAGCAGCAACTGACTCATACGGTCAATCAGCTCGTCATGCCTGGCGGGGTTTTGGGCAATCTGAATTTCCTCACTGAAATCCAGGCGCAATTTATTTTGCTGAACATTATTCAAATAGTCTGGATTGAGTTCCGGAGCATTTTGAATACTGTCCGTTTGATTAATCTCGGTACTTACGCCGGGCAAATATTGCCCAAAGAACCAGTAATACATCAAGTTCACATACGCGATGGAGGTCGCCGATGTGTGGATTTCAAATTCGGGAGCAACTTCACCGATCTCCTTCAACATGCCTTGAGGCACAAAATCGGGCTTATAGAAGTTGAACACCGTTGGTGCTGAAACCGGATGCTGTTGGACCACTTCCTGAATGTCATCTCCGATCAGCCACATATAACCACTGCGATTTTTCGCATTAAACGCACGTAAAATTTGCGTTAGGCGCAACAGCGGCGACTTCAGTTTTTGGGATTGCAGTTTGCGGCCATCTTCTTCGCGCTGTGCGGGGTACTCTGTGTCATTGACCGGATGATGCAAAGGATACGTCAATACTTCCTGAATGGTCGCAGCTAAATCACCCCGAGCCCCAAACTTTTCAGCAACAGCCGCAATGTACTCTCCAGAAGGATTCGAGGTGACCATTTGCTGAATCAAGTGCTTGGCCACAAAAGGGGCTGTATTCGGGTGTGCAACCAGACGATCCACAACCTGACGAACCTCTTCACTCACAGACTGCCCACCAGGCAACTGAATAAAACCATCCAGTAATTCCTTACGACCGCGATCATGATGAGATTCATGCCCCACCATGGGTTTGCGCATATTCACGAAAGGCACCGTTTTGTAGCTGCTTTCCACACCGTCATTGAAACTCACCGGCTGGTCGTTATAGATGCTCGACCAAAAGCTGTTGTTCCATTCATAGCGATAACTGTCAGCCGTCAAACCGGTAAACACTCGAGCCAACTCACGAATATCCCGGTTGTGATAACTCGGAATACTGTTGCCCTGCTCATCCAATTGCAAACTGCCATCTGGATTCAACATAAACAAGCCGATGGAAAACAGCTGCATAATCTCCCGAGCATAGTTTTCGTCCGGGTGAATGTTCTTGGCCGGCACCGCTTTCTGGTTATTCATATGGGACAGATAAACGCCCATGCAAGGGTGCATGGAGACGTGATACAAAAGATCTGCATAACTGCCAAAAGCATTGTCATACAGCAGATCATAGAAACTCGCCATGCCCACCGCATCCAATTCCAGTGAGGAGTTATCTGAAATCACCAGTAACTCACTCAACGCCTGGGCGACACGTTGACGCAACAGATGCTCCTGTTCACCCAGTGCGTCCTGCCACCAGGCCATATGGAAATACCATTTGTAAGGCAAGGCCGGGTTATTGCCATCACCATCGATCGCACTTTTGCCATGAGCATTCAGCAACTCACGACGGAAATACTGCCAAATCTGATTCGTACTGCGTTGGAACTTTCCCGCCTTTGGCGCTTTGGCATTCAACTGCCACTGCAACCAGGCTTCCGGCCCCATTTCGGCCAATTGCTCAATCGTCGAACGGTTGGCACCTAGGCTAGCCTGCATTAAAAAGCGGCTGGCTTGGTTGACTGTGCCCATAAAACATACCCCATCGGCTAATGGTAAAAATAAGCTGCCTGAAGACTGTAGCGGGCATACCACATCAAAACGTGTCTGCTTTTACGAAAGCAACACACAAAAAAGGTGGGGGTTCTTGTTCTGGAGAACGATGTTTTATTCGGCGGGAATGCGCCTGCTGTCTAGAGAATAAAGACCAAATAGGATAGGTGAGGGCTATGTAGATAGACTACAGAATAGAAAAATGCGCTCTAAATTGAGGCGATTGTCATTATGCACAGAAGATCGTCAAATGCGCCAGAGCGATCAGCTGTCGCTACCGCACTGCCAGCAAATCTCGAAGCTGGCATCATTCTCTTCGCCACAGGCCCCGCAATTCCAGGCCTCAGCCGGGGCAGACTGTTGCTCAAGAATCTTGTCCAGAATAACCTTGGCGCGCGGATAATCCGCATCATTATGCACCCACAATTCTGGCCAGGTTTCAAAATGTGGCATTTCACCACTGCCCGCGCCCAAGTGCTGGTTTTTAATCAGGGTAGAAATGCCTTCGGCCTCAATAAGGTTTTGAATATTGCTTAAGCTGAAGGTATTTTCCTGAGTGTGTAATAGCTTCATCGTACAATCCTGTTTTGCCTGGCCCCGTCACTCGGGTGCGAATTACAACTCCATGCCCACCAGCTCCCGGAAATCTCGCGCGCTGTAGGTGGTTGTCAAATTCATGGCGGCGACTTTCGCCTCACTCTTGCTTGGACCACTCAAAACGCAATATTCTCCTTCCGGTGCGGTGGGCTCGATCTTGGCAATATTTTCGCAGCTTTCAAATAAAACGAAATACGACTCTGGTGGGATATCGTCAATATCGTCGGAAAACGTTTTGTGATACAGGGAGCGATTAAACTGAAAACGCGCCACTGTGGTTAAATTTGGTTTTATTTCCAACAGGGCCGGCAATTTGATTTGCTGGCCACCCAGGAGGATGCGCTTCTCCTCCCAGTTGATATGAGTGTCGCCTTTTACGCGTGGAAATTCCCAAAACTTTAATATATCGATATCCCAGGACTTCAACTTTTTGTGGACATCCTGAGTCAGCTGGGGATCACTTTTGAGAAGATCCCTGCCAAGGCCGATGGCGCCCTCATAACCCATAAACGGCAAAACCGTCGCACCGATATCCAAAGTCGACCCCATAACATCCACTTGTTTGGACTGCGGATTTTCGAGATCCAGAATCATAAACAAATCCCGTCGATTGCCTTTTTTCAGCTGATCGAAGGCGGTGTTTCTCATTGCCAGATGGTCGGAAGCCAATACCACAATCGTGTCTTTTGCGTACTCACTGTTTTCGATTTTTCCGATAAACTCCGAAATAAGAAAATCTGAACATTTCACCGAATTCAAAATGGCATTTTCACCATCCTGATAGTTCAAACCTTTGCAACGTCTCGACGGGTGACCTTTCGGGTGATGGGTGTCCAGAGTCAGAGTGAATAAACCAAACGGCTGATCTTGCCTGGAAAGCTCTTCGAATTGCTCATAGGCATAGTTCAAAACCACATCATCGTACAAGCCCCACCAAGACAGATAGCCACCCACCTTGAGTTTATCTTTCAGTTCAATTCGGCCTTCAACATTATTGAAACCATGGGTTTTAAAGAATTTTCCTTTACCGCCAAAATTTAAATTGGCACCGCCCACAAAACTCAACTGATAACCCATCGAACTCATGACATCACCAAAGCAGGTGGTTCCACTTAAAAACCCTTCCAGGCCGGACATAGAGTTCACATGGGAAGGTGTTATCAGGGGAATACCACATTGACTGGCGGTAATGCCACCAATAGTCCAACCGGTGCCCCGCAGTTGCTTAATGTCGGTAAAATAGGTGGATTTTGATTCAAGCGATTTAATACCATTCAGCAAACCCGGAAATAGAGACTCGTCCAGATAGGTACGCTCCAGGCTTTCTGCATAGATAAAAACAATATTTTTCTTTTTGCTTTTCAGTGAAGTAATTTCCGGGGATTGGTAGTAGCTGTAAAAATCGCTCTGCTCGGATTGCATCCACTGGGCAGACATGAGTTCTTTGATATCGTGAACCGCAGGGTTCAAAATAACCGAGCCGAGCAACAGTACACAGGGAGCAGCCACTTTTCGACCATCAAGCTGGGTTTTGGATATTCTCCCAGTAACCCAAAGCAGCGTTAGCAATAGCAGTAATAACGCGATTCCGCCGGACAGAATCAGTTTGAAGTATTCCAGAAAACCCGCGCCTTCAAAGCCATACCACAGATGATAAATCGCCGCTTCATCAATACCATTGCCGGTGAAATAATCAGACGATACATGGGTAATGGTTAAGGCTATCCACAGCAGACCAGCCGCAATCACAAATGCTCGTAACACGGGCTTGAAATAGGAAAAGTAAGCAAGGACGGCAAAAAGAGCAAAAAGGAAAATGCTCAGAATTCCCAAAACGCTGTCGAACATACACCGGCTCCCTGTGTTTCATTTGTGTGACATTCAATCCGAGGCGGAATTTATCAACACTTCCCTGACTTGTAAATGACCCCAGTTCCCCCGGGGCTTTTTTTGAGAAATGTTTCCTCCCCAAAACTTACTATTGCCAGGACAACATTTTTTCATGTGAAAAATTGCTATGAAAAATGTTGAAAAAAATTCGCCCTCCTAGGCAAAAAGTACCAATCGAAACTCAGCTTAAGTAGGTATTTCCTTTATCCAGGGAAACACTACAGGCATAAAAAAAGGCCCCGCAGGGCCTTTTCACATCGCGTCATCGATTAACCGGCTTTTGGACCCGCCGCTTCGATTTCAGCGCTGACTTCGAACTTCTGAATGTTCTCAGCGAACAAACCTGCCAGTTTACTGGCAGATGCGTCATAGGCATCTTTATCAGCCCAGGCTTCGCGTGGATTCAAGTAAGACTTATCAACACCAGGAACTTCAACAGGAATTTCCATGTTCATGATGTCCATATGCTCAGTGGCTACCCCTTCCAGAGAACCGTTCTGAATAGCCGCAACAACCGCGCGAGTAACAGGAATCGGGAAGCGGGAACCCGTACCGTTTGAACCACCGGCACCACCGGTCCAGCCGGTATTAACCAGATAAACCTTTGAATCAAAGTCTTCGATACGCTTCATCAGCAACTCAGCGTACTCGCGAGCAGGACGCGGCATAAACGGTGCACCGAAACAGGTAGAGAAGGCTGGGTGGATACCCGCTTCTGCACCCAACTCAGTAGAACCTACACGCGCGGTGTAACCCGACAGGAAGTGATAAGCCGCAGCTTCTTTGCTCAGAATGGAAACCGGAGGAATAACGCCCGACACATCACAAGTCAGGAAGATAACATTTTTCGGCTCACCGGCACGGTTCTCTTCAACACGCATTTCAACGTGCTCAAGTGGGTATGAACAACGACCGTTTTCAGTCAGGCTGGTGTCGCTGTAATCCGGGATGCGCTTGTCATTGTGAGCAACGTTTTCAACGATGGCACCGAAGCGAATTGCGTCCCAGATAACAGGCTCGTTTTTCTGGCTCAGGTCGATGGTCTTGGCGTAGCAACCACCTTCCATATTGAAGACGCCGCCTTTGGCCCAACCGTGCTCGTCATCACCAATCAGGTAACGCTCTGGATCAGCAGACAAAGTGGTTTTACCGGTACCGGACAGGCCGAAGAACAGGCAAGTGTCGCCCTCTTTACCAACGTTAGCCGAGCAGTGCATTGGCATGACGTCTTTTTCCGGCAACAGGAAGTTCTGAACCGCGAACATGGATTTCTTCATTTCACCCGCGTACTTGGCACCCGCCAACAGTACTTTGCGCTGGGCGAAGTTCACGATAACCGCCACTTCGGAGTTGGTGCCGTCACGCTCGGGCACACATTCGAAGTTGGCCGCGTGAAGAATGCGCCACTCTTCCTTGCCCTTGGGGTTATAGTTGTCGGTACGAATAAACATATTGCGACCGAACAGGTTGTGCCAGGCAGTTTCAGTACTTACTTTCACGGCCAGGTAGTGATCGGGATCTTCCGCCACATGCAGGTGGGAAACGAAAGAATCAACACCGGCAATGTAGTCTTCAACGCGCTCCCACAGAGCATCAAACTTGTCGGAGTCGAATGGGCGGTTAACCGCACCCCAGTCGATGCTATCCGCAGTGGATGGCTCTTCCACGGTAAAACGGTCTGCAGGAGAGCGGCCAGTACGCTCACCAGTAACGGCAGTAAAGGCGCCATTGGCAGCCAGCTTACCTTCGCCACGGGCCAGGGCCTGCTCAATCAGCTCTACTGAACTGAGATCTGTGTAGACGGTTGGAGAATCGTCAATTTGTGTCATGGGTGTGTCCTGTCAGCTATGGGCCTGCACCGCCGCACTTCAGCAAACACTGCCGAAACACCAGAGGCATAGACGTTTTTAATTAAAATCGGTCTTCCCCGGATCTTAATGTCCAGGGGCTGGTAAATTTGGGGGCGCCATTATGCCAGAAAACCTAATGAGATTCGATCTTATCCTGGTACTTTTTTAGGTAGTATTTTTACTAGTTTTTGAAGACCCTGAAAGGCGCCGAAACGCCCGGTAGCAATGCCCAGAACGGCTTTATGGGCATTGTTAAAAAGACGGCTTTGAGAGCCGGATTTGAGCGCTGGAATCAGTGGCGAGCCTTGTCCGCTTCAGCGAAAATTTTCTCTACTTGCTGGGGACCAAATTGGTATTTCTGACCACAAAAGTGACAATCCATAGTGATTAAATCTTGCTCACTCAGGATTGCCTGGGCTTCGCTCTGGCCAATGGACAGAATGGTGTTCGCACAGCGTTCTTCCGAGCAACTGCATTGAAAGCTGACCGGCACCGGATCGAACAGGCGTACCTCTTCCTCATTAAACAGACGATAAAGAATGGTGTGCTGATCCAGACTCAGCAGCTCTTCATCTTTAATAGTTTCCGCCAGGGCGGTAATGGTCTGCCAATGTTCGGCATTGGTTTTGGCATCGGCCAACTGCTGGGGCAGTTCCTGCACCATCAGGCCTGTCGCACGCTTCTCATCAGCCGCCAACCAAAAACGTGTGCCTAACTGCTCGGACTGAGCAAAATAATCTTCGAGACACTCGGCCAGATCGGTCTTCACCAAAGGCACAATACCCTGGTAACGCTCACCCTTATCGGGTTGAATCAAAATAGCCAACAGGCCCTGATTGCCCAACAAATCGGCCAGGCTCGCGGACTCCAATGCCTCAATCGCCGCCGCATCGTTGACCTGAACCGCCGCTCGCAAACCCTTCTGGTAGCTGGCTTCGGCCATAATCATCGGCATAGCGCCATCGCCACGGGCCTGCAAGGTCAGCAGCCCCTCAAACTTCAAGGTGCCAGATAACAAGGCTACCGCAGCCATAAATTCACCCAACAGCTGTAAAACTCGCTCGGGCATGGCGTCTTCAGCAGCCATATTGTTATTGCGCACCTGCTGGTAGGCCTCTTCGAGGGTGATGATCTCACCACGAATATCGGTGCTGTCAAAAATAAAGTGTTGAATGCTGTCGGTGTTGGCCATTAGCTGGGACCTGATCTCACGGGTAATGTCTCTAGGCCCCTTATTATGGGGACGAATTTTCGAGCATCAAGGGTAAGGGAGGTACAGGCAAGGAGAGCAGCAGAGCGAGGCTCTCCCCTATGAGCAATGTGCCTGAACCTGAGCCTTGGCCTTCTTCACCATTTCCTGGCGCTGGGTCTCACTGATCTTTTCATTTTCGGGGCGATAGCGGAAATAGGAGCGACTGCTGTAACGGCTCAAATTACGCCGGGCATTGCTGCAAGCCTTCTGACGTCGCTTGGCCTGAGCGGCTTGTTGTTTCTGTTTACGCTCGGCATCCTGCTGACGCAGCTGTCGAACATTATCCAAAGAGGGAAGTTTTTCGTGGCTGGAATCGATATTGGCGGCAGGCAGCTTATCAGAGATATCTTCAGCGGCCTGGCCTTTGGGCTTCTTATCGCTGTAATGCACATTGCCATTGGCATCCACCCATTTATAGAGCTTGGTTTCTGCAACAGCAGCCACAAGCGGAAAGCAAAGCAGCAAGCCAAGTACAGCTGTTACAAAACCACTTGCTTTCCAGAGGGTCTTCATTGGAATTATTTCTCAGCCATCGCCACCGGCTCTAAATCGCTGGAGAACGGCATGGGGACACGGTAACGGGCCAGAATATCCGGCAAACTGCTTTCAGATTCCGCTTTGTTCAGAATTACCTGATAACCATCGCTGTCCGATAAGGTCAGAAAATCACTTTGATTCGACCTTACCTGTTCAACAAAACTCGTAAAATCGCGAATCGGTTCGCCGTTTACGGTTTCGATAATCCAGTTTTTCCAATCGTGGAAACCCAGATTCACATCTGCCGGCAACACCTTCAACGCCACTACCAGTTCGGTTTTTTCCGGTGAACGCCATTGACCACGAGCACTCAGGAAATCGATAGGAGCCTTGCTGTGCCAGCTACTGCCCCAACGCTTGATCAGGTTCATGTTCAGCGGCACAAATACCACACCCCCATAAATAAAATAGGAAGGCTGCTGACCAAAACGTTCGGCCAGTACCAGGCTGTAGTTGCGACGAGAAGGTGCAGCCGTGATGTTCACGGTTTGCTTTTTACCCTGACGGCTGATGCTCAACGTGATGTTGTCACCGACATGATGCTGATCCAAAGCGTACTTAAAATTGGTGCGTTGGTTTTTACGAAATTCAATGGAACGATCTTCCGCCACATCGTAATCATCAATCGCCAGAATCACATCACCGGGAAACAGCTTGCCTTCGGACGCACTGCCTTCAAACACCTTTACCACCAGAGCACCGCTCTCGTCGTCCTTCAACTGGTGAGCAGCGCGCAGTGCTGGACTTTCCAAACTCTGGGTACGCAATCCCAAATTCACAAAACCGTTATGCTCGGAATCATCCGCATCTTTCAAAATATGGCGAATCACCGAAGGTGGCACAAAGTAACCCAGGTTTTCGGCACGGGCACCGGTATTGGCCTGCATCACCACACCCACAATTTTATTGCCCGCAATCACCGGGCCACCGGAATTCCCCGGATTAATTGCCGCATCGATTTGTCCAGCCAACAGGTAACCACCGGCGTGAGCATAAAACTGATGCTCGACACGTGACAAAACGCCTTGGGTAATACTCAGGGTATTACCCCCAAAGGGATAACCAAATACAGAAACCGTTTCCAGAGGCTCGGGTAATTTGCCGACTTTGAGCGGTGAAATGCCATCAAAGAAACTTTCATCTTCCACTTTCAAAATAGCCAGATCAGCTTCATGGGAAACAAAATCCACATAGGCCAGATATTTTTTTGGCTGACCGTTTTTCTGCACCTGCAAATAACTGGCGTCGGCAATGACGTGGGCATTGGTCAAAATTCGATTGCCTGCAATCACAGCTCCGGAGCCACTGCTTTGCTGTGAATTCAGCAAACGCCAAGGCGTAAAATAATCCGGCGGCGTCAGTGTGCTGTAAATTTTAATAACCGCATTTTTGACTTTGTTATAGTCCTTGCTGAGGGAAGCCTGAGCTGAAGCCGCCAGCACCACAGAAACAAGGGATACCAGCACAACAGCGATGCGGCGAGAAAACATAAGTACCATCCAATTTACCTATTGCTATAGTGATTTCGCTAACCGGAATAATCCTGCTCGCGGAAACGATGAATTTGTCGACGTTGTTTTTTGGTTGGGCGTTGCTCTGGCATCAAATCAATTCCGCGCATCACTTTGCGTTTTTCTGCCTCGGCTTCACGCTTGGCAATACTTTCCGGTGTCTCCTGATACAACTGTTGAGCAACCGGTGCCGGACCGCGCTTGTCCGACAAGCCCAAAACCTCAACATCTTTTTCGTCCCAGCCCTGACGAATTGTCAGTACCTGCCCAACCATGATTTCCTTACTGGCTTTTACACGCTGGCCGTCGGCGTGCACCTTGCCACCGTCAATCGCGGTTTTGGCCAGGCTGCGGGTTTTGAAAAACCGCGCGGCCCACAGCCATTTATCAATTCTTACTTTGTCCAAAGTTTGTCGAACCTTGCGCCTGATCGCGCGTTTTCCTGAAGCCTATGCATTCACAGCGGCGGCATGATTTCATCAAAGTGATCAATCGCCGGATAATCGTCAATACGACGCGTCTGCTGGCTATCAGGCTGATGAATACACAATAAGTGTTTAATACCGTACTCGGCGGCCGAATCCAAAATGCGCACGGTGTCATCAATAAATAGAGTCCGTGCGGGGTCAAATTGTTCCTGCTCTTGCAAACAGTGCCAAAAAGCCTGTTGCTCTTTCGGTTGACGATACTCGTGGGAAGAAATCACGACATCCAGCCACTGATCAATCGCCGTAATATCCAGTTTCAGAGACAGGCTCTGCGGGTGAGCATTGGTGATCAGAACCAACTTCTTATTCAAGGCCCGCAAACGCTGGAGGAATTCAATGGCATAAGGGCGAGTGGCAATACGCTCCTGAACTTCTTCTTTGAGCGCTCGAATATCCAGCTCCAGAGCGTCAGACCAATGCTCCAGGCAATACCATTCCAGCTTGCCTGCATAGGTTTCAAACATGCCATGGAGTTTTTCGGTGGCAGCCTCCATGCTCACGCCGTGGGTATCCACATAGCGTCGTGGCAAGTGATGCAACCAGAAATAATTATCAAAATGCAGATCCAGCAAGGTACCATCCATATCCAACAAGACAGTATCGATCTGCTCCCAGTCCACCAGGACTTGGGGTGAATTAGACATCATAATTTGTTTTACTCATTATCACTGCGGCATCAGGCGCTTACGGAAAATACCGGCAACCGCCTGCGTCATTAAGACTAACACAAAACAGGGAACCCCATGAGCCTACACCCACCCAGCTTAAGCCGAGCTGACCTCTGCGAGCGCCTGTTGGAGATAGGTCGTGCAGCGGGCGAGGCCATATTGGAGATTTACCAGCAACAAGGGAATATTGACGTTCAGCACAAAAGCGATGACTCCCCGGTTACCCAGGCCGACCTCGCTGCCCACAAGGTGATATGCCAGGGCCTGACTGAACTCAGCCCGGATATTCCAGTGCTGTCTGAAGAAGCGCACATGCCCAGTTTTGAAGAACGCCAATCCTGGCCTTACTACTGGCTGATTGACCCTTTGGATGGCACCAAGGAATTTATCCGTCGCAACGATGAGTTCACCGTCAACATTGCCCTGATTCACCAACACCGAGCAATATTGGGGCTGGTGCATACCCCGGTTTTGGATATCAGCTACCTCGGCCATCAACTGGGTGAAAAGCCCCTTGCCCTGAAATATCACAGGGGCGCCTCAGGAAACCTCACTGAAGAGCCTATTCAGGCAAGCCGGCAAAGCTCCGGCCAGAGCCTCTCAGTAGTTGGCAGCCGCCGCCATGGCGCCGAAGCGCTCGATGCCCTGCTGACAAGATTGAAGCCATATTTTGGAGACTATGAACTGCAATCCATGGGCAGCTCGCTCAAACTGTGTTTGATCGCAGAAGGCCGGGCTCAGCTTTATCCGCGTCTTGCACCCACCTGCGAGTGGGATACCGCTGCTGCTCAGGCCGTGGTGGAAGCCGCGGGTGGACAGGTGCTTAACCCCGAATTCAAGCCCCTGAGCTACAACCAGAAAGATTCTCTGCTGAACCCCAATTTCTATGTGGTCGGCGACTCGAGCCTCGATTGGGCGAGTCTTTTACAAGACTAATTACCATACACATGCGCTCTTTGATTGAGCCCTGCGAGGGCTCGTCCGTTGATCTATTACAGAATACCTAACCTAAAGCGAGTAGAAGCATGAAACGTACTCCCATCGCCATTGCCCTGAGCGCCGCAATCGCCCTGAGCGCCTGTGGCAATAAAGAAGAAGCCAAAGCCCCTGTAGCTGAGCAACAAACCCCGGCCGTTGAGCAAGCGGCTCCGGCAGCGCCGGCTGAAAAAGGCCTGGGCGTCCAGCTGGACGACGCCACCACCGCCCTGTTCCAGGCTCGCCCGCAGTTTTCTACCCAGGTGGGTTTGGATGAAAAAACCGCCGGCGGTGCGTACTTGAGCCGTATGGAAGATTACTCCCTCGAATCTGAAAGTGCCCTTCGCAAAAGCATGGCCGATGCCGCCCAGGCGATCAGCGCTCTGGATGTGAGCAATGAAGGCCTGAATCTCGACAATCAGCGCGTCGGTGCCAATCTGCTGAATTATTTCGCTGGTGTTGAAGGCTTTGAGCAGGGATATATCGACACCTGGATGGGACACACACCTTTTATCGTAAACCAGATTAATGGCCCGCTGATTGACGGCCCGGCCACCTTGCAAAACGCCCAGCAAATCAAATCCAAATCTGATGCCGAGCAGTATTTGCAACGCCTGGTGGCCTTTGAAGCCTACATCGACAATATCAATAAGAAGCTGATCAGCGATTCCGAAACCGATTGGGTTCTGCCAAAAGCGCTGGTGAAAAGCACTCTGAACTTTGTTGATGGCTACAGCGCCATTCCGGCGACCGAACACACCCTGGTCACCAGCCTGAAAACCAAGCTCGACAAAATTGAAGGCATGAGCGACGAGGAAAAAACCGAGGTCCTCGCACAAGCCGCTGCAAATGTTGAAAAGCATGTTTATCCGGGCTATCGCAAGGTTGCCGAAACCCTGCGCAAGTACGAGAGCAAAGCACGCGACGCTTCCGGTATCTGGGCACAACCGAACGGTGACAAGTTCTATCTGGAAATGGTTAAACGTTTAGGCGATACCGACATGACGCCTGCGGAAGTTCACGAAGTGGGTCTGACCGAAGTGGCCCGTATCACCGCTGAAATGGATGAGATTCTGAAAGCCCAAGGCTACACCGAGGGCAGCGTCGGCGAGCGCATGATTGGCCTCACCGATGAAGCGCGCTTCCTGTATGAAGATTCCGATGCAGGCCGCCAGGAACTGCTGAACGATCTGAACGGCATGATCGAACACATCAACAAGCGTATGCCTGAGCAGTTTGCCACCAAGCCGCCTTATGACGTTGAAGTGCGCCGCATTCCTGAAGCGGTAGAAGACGGTGAAGCCGGCGGTCGCTACACCGCTCCAACTCTGGACGGCAGTGTTCCGGGTATTTACTGGATTAACCTGCGCGATATGAAAGCTGTGCCGAAATTTGACCTGCGCACTTTGACGTATCACGAAGCCAACCCTGGCCACCACTGGCAGATCGCTTTGAACCTGGCACAAGACAGCCTGCCATTGCTGCGCCGTGTTGCCGCGTACAACGCTTACTCTGAAGGCTGGGCGCTGTACTCCGAGCGCGTGGTTTGGGAAATGGGCGAATACAAAGACGATCCCTTTGGTGATCTGGGCCGCTTGAAGGCTGAAATTTTCCGCGCCGTGCGTTTGGTTGTTGATACGGGTATGCACTTCAAAAAATGGACTCGTGAAGAAGCCATTGAGTACATGATGGCCAACACCGGCATGGGCGAAACCGAAACCGTTGCCGAGATCGAGCGCTACATGGCGTGGCCAGGTCAGGCCCTCGGTTACAAACTGGGCATGTTGAAATTCCTGGAGCTGCGCGAAATGGCCAAAGCCGAACTGGGGGAAAAGTTCGACATTAAAGAATTCCACGATGTTGCACTGTTGAGTGGCGCAATGCCAATGCAGGTGGTGGAAATGAAAGTGAAAGACTGGGTAGCTTCCAAGAAGTAAATCCAATCTTGGGAATCAGCTCTCTTCTCGATGTTTATCGAAGGAGGGTTGATTCTCTCTCTTCGCTCCAATTCGCCAAATATAGGCAGTGGAGACAAAAGTCTTTTGGGCGATGTATCGCAACAAAATTCCTAAATAAAAAACAGGGCCAGAGTATACCCCTGGCCCTGTTTTATCAGGCTATTGCACAGCGGCTTTTTAGTTGTTCGAAAAGTACTTCACCAGATCGTCGTTGCCACCAATGTGCTCGCCGCCGATGAACACCTGTGGCACCGTGTCACGACCAGTAATTGCACGCACAGCCACAGTGCTCGCATCTTTACCCAGAACGATTTCTTCGTAGTTGTAACCACGCTCGGTCAATAACGCTTTGGCAGCAATACAGTGCGGACAACCCGGCTTACTGAAAATTGTGCTCGACTCCGGCAATTGATACTCGGGTGACAAATACTTCAACATGGTATCGGCATCAGAAACCTTGAACGGGTCGCCCGGCTCTTGTGGCTCAATAAATTGTTTCTCAACCACACCGTCTTTCACCAGCATGCTGTAGCGCCATGAGCGATCACCAAAACCCAGATCTTTTTTCTCAACCAGCATACCCATGCCGCGAGTGAAATCGCCATTACCATCAGGAATCACTGTCACGTTTTCAGCTTCCTGACCTTCCTTCCAAGCATTCATCACAAAGGTATCGTTCACCGACAGACAGACAATGTCATCAACACCCAGCTTCTTAAATACCGGGGCCAACTCGTTGTAACGCGGCAAATGGGTAGATGAACAGGTCGGGGTGAATGCGCCCGGCAGGCTGAATACGATTACGGTCTTGCCCGCAAACAACTCATCACTGTTGATCTGTGCCCAGGCGTCGCCCTCTCGCACAGGAAAGGTGACCGATGGAACACGTTGACCTTCGTGGTTATTCAATTGCACTTCACTCATAGCAAAACCTTTAATCGCTCAAATTTGGGGTTGGCATCAGTGGATGCCTCTCAAAACACAGGGCTAGTATAGGTCGCGAATCGGCAATTGGTATAATTAACTAATTTGATGCGTGTGATAGGCACTGGCTATTTTACGAAGTTTCATCCAACAGCTCCCGGGCATTTTCAGGCTCTTGGGCCAAACGCTCTTCGGGGCTCATTCTTAACTGTTCAAGAAAGACCGTGAGATTCAAGCGACTCGCCAACGCAACCAGGGCCACCAATGCGATCAGGTATTCGGTTTTCAGGGTGAGGCTCACCGGCTCCCAGCTCAAATACGCTACAACGCCCAGCACAATACTGAAGAAACCACAGAGATTGGCCGCATTGATGATACTGTTGAGACTGAGCTGTACGCGGAGGTGATTGTTCGGGTCATAGCGCAGAGGAACCGAATTACCTACCGTCCAGGGGTTGCGGCTGTCCTCGCCATGATGGGTAAAACGATAGCGCTTGCCATCTAATTGATATTCAATGTCCGGAGCCCGATAAGCGCTGCTGCGCCTTTCCACCCCAGACACCCGAACGGTTTGTAGATTGACTTCAACAATCTCGCCTTCCGTGTGTTGCCAACAGCGTTCAACAGCCCGCTCACGTTGCCACAACAGTATCGCAAGCGCCGCCATAAACACGGCAATAGCCGCCATCAAGAGTCCCATATCAAATTCCCTTACTTCCTGTCACAGATGCCTGGCCAGTAGCGCCTTTGTGGTGATTTATTGCGCACTAAGTACCTTGAGGCAGAAGTTTAGACGACAAACCAGCCAATAGTGGGACAAAGTTATTCCTAATAAATCTATAAAACAGCGACTTATCGACAAAATACGCTAAAATACAGACAGGCCAGATTAACCATAGCCATTAAGCGAGCACCCAATGCTGGATCCTATTATCATCATTATTGCGCTCTTCGCTGGCCTGAGCTTTAAGCGAATAGGCTTTCCCCCCATGCTGGGCTATTTGCTGGCCGGCTTTCTGATTCACGGGTTTGGCCTGGACAGCAACTCAAGCACAATCATTGATACCATCGCCAATGCCGGCGTAACTCTCCTGCTTTTTACCATCGGCCTGAAACTCAATGTGCGGGATTTAATTGCCCCCCAGATATGGGCGGTGGCTTCCAGCCATATGCTGATCTCTACGGTCAGTTTCGGCATTCTGTTTATGATGCTCGCCCCCTGGATTGCGAGCCTGAGTAGTCTCGACAGCACCGCCATCTGGACCATCGCTTTTGCACTGTCTTTTTCCAGTACGGTATTTGCGGTAAAAGTCTTTGAGCAACACGGTGAGACTTCGTCCATCCACGCGAATGTGGCCATTGGCATATTAATTATTCAGGATTTGGCAGCGGTCTTTTTCCTGGCCATGAGCACGGGCAAGTCTCCAGACTGGACCGCACTGCTTTTGTTCCTGCTGATTCCGGCGCGCCCTTTTTTACACCGTTTACTGGCCAGCAGCGGCCACGGTGAACTGCTGGTTCTGTTCGGAATTGGTATTGCCTTTGGGGGCGCGAAACTGTTCGAGCTCTGCAATGTGAAAGGCGATCTCGGTGCCCTGGTGTTTGGTGTCCTGTTAGCTGGCGGTATTAAATCCAATGAGCTTTCCAAAGCACTGTTGAGCTTTAAAGATATTTTCCTGGTGGGGTTTTTCCTCAGCATCGGTTTGAATGGGCTGCCCGATATTTCCATGCTGATCCTCGCCCTCGGGTTGGCCTTCGCGGGCGGCTTTAAACCATTGCTGTTTTATTGGCTGATGACCATCACCCACCTGCGAGCCCGAACCTCCCTGCTGGCGTCACTGTCGCTATCCAATTACAGCGAGTTCGGTTTAATTGTCGCCGCCCTCGCCGCCAGTAATGGTGTTTTGCCTCAGGACTGGGTTGTCACACTGGCCATTGCCGTCGCGCTGTCATTTTTTATCGCCGCTCCCATCAACGACAAAGCCCACGGTATCTACAATCGTTACCGCCACCTGTTCACGCGCTTTGAACTGGAAAAGCGTTTGCCCCAGGAAGAAGGGCCAGATCTAGAGCAAACCGATGTGTTGGTTTTGGGTATGGGGCGTGTGGGTGTCGGTGCCTATCGCTATCTGCGTCACGCCTATCCGGGCCGAGTGGTTGGCGTTGAAGAAGGGGATAAAAAATCCAAACGATTATTGCGCGAAGGCTATCGCGTGGTTCGTGCCGACGCCAGTGACCAGGACTTTTGGCAGCAGGTGAACCTGGACAGCATTCGCATTATTCTGATCAGCCTCGCCAACCACGGCGAAAACGTAGAGGTGGTCGAGTTGATTCAACGCCTGGGTTACAAAGGACAAATCGCAGTCATCGCCCGCTTCCCCGATGAAATCGGTCAACTCAAACGCATGGGCTGCGTCACCTACAACCTCTACTACGAAGGCGGCCATGGTTTTGCCGAACATGTGGTGGAAACGCTGGAAATGATTGAAGACGGGCAACTGAATTAAACACTTGTCCGCCTCTTTTCTGTGCAACTAGTAACGCAATAAAATTTTATCCAAGCCCTCCGGCATATCAACCTTTCCAGGCGTATAAGAGGGAGTCAAAGTTGCCATCAGTTTTTTAGCCAGCGATAGACCATGCTGTTTTAATACATGTCGATGTTGCTTACGCTCGGGAAACTCACTTAGAAATATTGAGCCGAAACGATGCAGATAACGATACAAATGCCATTGAGCATAGCTACCCCAGATTAGTCGATGGGTATAAGAGCCCCCCATGGCCTTGTAGACATTGTAGGCCACACAGCGATGCTCGATTTCTTCTGCCAGATGCCATTCAATAATCTCTCGCCAGGGTTTCTGGCTGTGTTGCAAGGTCTGATGTTCAAAAGCCCACAGTGACATCGCGCAGGTTGCCGACTCAAAACCCTCGGCGTAGGCCAAGTTGAACAGAGTATCTTTTTCTTTGAAAAAACGATCGTAATCACTACGCAGTTGAGCCTCGGCATTCAACAAGCGCTGCCTTCCCGTTTTGCTGAGTTTCTGACGAAGAATATCATTGAGCTTGTCATGGTTTTTCAGGTGACTGGCCTCCTGTCCACAAAAGGCAACCAGGGAATCCCTGAGGCTTGCGCTGTCCAGCTCTTTACTGCACTGACGCATCACTCGAATCAGAAAACGTTCGATATGGGGCGCAAGAATGGTCACTGAACAACTGAATGCCGAATACAAGGCATCGTCCGGATCCGGCATCAGGGCCAAGTCCTCCTGAAAGCTAAAATCTGGTTGACGCACACTGATTGAACTCACGATAAACTCCTTAGCTTGTTCAGTCCCAAAACGATCAGCAGGATCACGGCGTAAAAGGTTGTGACCATCGCAATCGATGCTGAGCACATCGCGATAAAGTCTGCCAAATTGCCATAACCAAACTGCTGACTTTCCACGGCCAGGCCTCGGGTTTCGCCCCAGATTCGAAAGACATAAAACAAAGCGTTGCCCCAGACCATCAAAATCACTGCGTAAGCGATATGACGGGCTTGTTTAAAACTGGCACCCAGGCTGTGGGACACATACACCAAAACAATGGCTAACACACCATTGAGCAACGGCCCGGTGTGCATGGCTCGCCACAAAGAAACATCGCCAGGAAGCAACCACGACCAGGCACCGAAGGGCCAGATTGCGACTTCATCCAACGCACTATAGATAAGAAAAACACCTCCCAGCAAGCCCAGCACTACACTGTAAAGTCCGTGGACAATTGCTCTATACTGATCATGCGAAAGCGCCGTCATGGTTCTCTCCTTTTTCAAGGCATCGTCGATGGGAAAGGTTCGACGCCAGCCTCACTATTCGATAAGCTAATTGCTTGTTTTTATGCAGTGCGATACACAGCGCTGATACATAGCACCGACATGCAATACCTCAAAGTTTTCAGAGCCTCTCAATGTCTGATAAAAACCGCAGCCAATTCAGTAAAGACACTATCCTAGAAGCAACGCTTTATGTTCTGCTCGAAGATGGTATCAAAGGCATTAAATTTCAATCGGTTTCCGAACGGGCTGGCGTGTATCCCAGCTCCATTTCCTATCATTTCAAAACCATTGAAAACCTTATCGAGTCTGCCTTTCATTTTTATATGGCACATTACAACCGGGAAATGGCGGACTATCGGGACTATGCAAAATCCCTGATCAACAATTTTTCAAAGGCTGACCTCAACTCCCAGGGTGAACGAGACGATGTGCTGAAAAAATACAGTCAGGTGCTGCTCGAAGTGGCAACACCCAACAACGATCAATATGTTTACCTGATGGAACTGGACCGCTTGTTTAGAAACGAGCTGGTCAACTACCCGGCCATTGCCAAAAAGATCGCCGCTCAGGACCGGGCCGACATTGAACTGATGAAATCGTTTTTCGTCTTATTCAGTTCTCCGAACGCCCACACCGACGCGATCCATTTGATGGCGCTCTTGAGTCATCTCAATAACCAATTTCTTCAACACGGCCCTAAGGCCTCAAACCGGGGAGAATCCCTGGAACTGATCCTCACCCTGTTGAAGAAAAGTATTCCCCCAATCAGTTAGCCGACTGCGCACAGCGCGCACCGACAATATAGCCCTGCCCCGCGGGCGCATAGGGCCAGCGCACAGTCAGTGCCAGACCATCGCGGTATTTTGCCGTCCAGGCACTGCCGCGTAGAACTTTTGTGCTACCACTTGCCGGGCCTTTGGGGTTTTTATAAGGACTCTTTTTAAAGTAGCTTTCCGAGTACCAATCCGATGTCCACTCAAAGACATTGCCCGCCATATCCATCACACCATAATGAGATGCCCCTTTGGGCTTGCTGCCCACGGCTTGTGTTGTACCGGCACCGCAGCCAGGACCAATTTTGTTACCGTCTACTCGCTGATTCATCACCACTCGATCGCAACTCGGTTCAGGCGTATTGCCCCAGGGAAACAGATTGGCCTTCGGCCCCCGAGCCGCTTTGGCCCATTCGGCTTCTGTCGGCAAACGCTTGCCTTCATAGGCACAAATCATTTCGGCTTGCTTGTATGTGATGCAATTCGCTGGATGATTGCCTGACCATTTCATTTGATAGTTACACGCTGCACCATAATACGGCTCGGTACAGTAACCACTGTCAATACACGCTTGGTAACGTTCAAAGGTCACCAAATATTTATCGATCTTGTACTCATCAAGATAAACTTTGTGAGTATCACTGCCGGGAGAACAGTAAACACCATCAGACTTTTTACAGCCCATCGTGAATTCACCGGCAGGAATATTTATCATTTCTCGATGTTGAACTTCGCCATACAGTGCCTGGGCAAAAGACACAGTGCCCAGGGCAATCCACATATTAATAGCCATATCATTTCACCTCAGCGACATCATCAAATACACAGCGAAACCCAATCGCCGGGCTCGGGTTGGAAGGATAATAAGGAAAACGGCCCGTGGTTCGAAGCTCGTAACTCTGGCGACTTAAGAAATCACCGCCACGGGTGATTTTCAGTTCGCCGTACTCAGGCCCTTTGGGATTGCTGTAGGCACTGTCGAAATAATAGGTTTCGTCGTACCAATCACTGGTCCACTCCCATAGGTTTCCGGCCATATCCATAACGCCGTAGGGTGAGGCACCTTTGGGCTTGGAACCTACATCGAGACTGTTGCCAGTTCCGCAACCAAGGAAGCCGGCTTCCTCGCGGTCCATGACCGCTCGCGTACAATCGGGTTTCTCTTCACCCCAGGGAAAGGTTCGACCATCGGTTCCTCGTGCTGCCAATTCCCACTCTGCCGATGTTGGCAGACGCTTGCCTTCCCACTCGCAATATTTTTTTGCCTGATACCAAGACACACCATTGATGGGGAAGTTACCGGCTTCGGGATCGCCATAATGCATAATGCCGCCCACGGTCGGGAGGTCGCATTCGCGTGCGTTGACACACTCCGCATATTTATTGGTGGTTACTTCGTATTTATCGATCTTGAAAGCACTCACATAGACCTTATGTTGCTGCTCTTCGGGCACATAACTGCACACTTCATCGCGATAGGGATCACATCCCATGGAAAATTCCGCAGAGGGAATCAGGATCATTTCCCGATGCTCAGGCTTGATCTTCACCGACTGATAGAGCTTTGCAAACTGCGCTTCGGACAGGCTTTTAACTGCACTATTCTCACCATCGGCAGCCTGGATATTGGCTACCCATAACGCTGATAGCATTAAGGGCCACTGAAATCTGACACTCGACATACAACCTCCTTAAGTTGGACGCTGAGTGTAATTGGGTGTTTTTGAAAAAAAATTCAAACCCCAGCTTCGCTCAAAACAACCCCTGATATAAGCAGGGTCATACCCACCGCCGAGCCGTTCTTTATGTCGAAAAAGATCTAAGCATATGCCTACTGGCTATTAGGACACCACCCGGGACGAATTTGTCACCACCCTACAGACCTGTTTTACCGCACTATTGTCGGGTCTCGTCAATTGTAATTGGTACAACCGACTGAGATAATGGGAACCATTATTACTATCATTTGTGTTTTTAGAGGAGTTCCCATGAAATCTCAGTACCGCAGAGGTGCGCTGTGCCTAAGTGTGCTCGCCAGCGCAATCGCCCAGACCAGCCTGGCTGAAGAAGCCACAAACGACGAAATTGAAACCGTTGAAGTGGTTGGCGAGCTGCGTGACTTCAGTGCACTTAAGCACAGTACCCCCATTCTGGAATTGGCACGCTCTGTCTCTATCGAAACGGCCGATCAATTCATCGAAAAAGGTGCTTTGAACCTGTCACAAACCGTAAGTTACCTGGCCGGGGTAACCGCCGAAACTTACGGTTTCGCAACCCGTGGCGATTGGATTCGCTCTCGTGGTCTTGAGATCCCTCGTTATCGCGACTCGATTCAGGAACTGTTTGGCAGCTACAACGCTTCTCGAGCCGACGTATACACCATTGAGCAAGTAGAGGTGTTAAAAGGCCCGGCTTCTGTTTTGTATGGACAAGGGTCCCCGGGTGGTTTGGTGAACTACGTTTCCAAAACCCCTAAAGATGAACAAGCTGGCGAAGTCGTGGCCGAGATTGGTAACTTTGATCGCCGTCAAATTGCCGTTGATGTTACCGGCCCGCTGAGCGAAGACGGAACATGGTTGTATCGCCTTGTGGGTAAATACCGTGACAGCGATACCCAGGTTGATCACGTTTCCGATGAAACCAAAGTGTTTATGCCATCGATCACCTATCAGCCGAGCGATGACACCAGCATGACTCTGATCGGTTTGTACAATGACACCGACAGCGATAGCGCCTCACAGTTTATTCCTGTTGTTGGTACATTGTTTCCACTGGCCGATGGCAGCTACCTGGATCAGGACGTCTATGTTGGCGAGCCCGGATTTAATCGTTTCAATACCGAAAGTAAGCAAGTCACCTTCCTGGCCACTCATCGCATTAACGACACATTTAAAGTACAAGCCACCGCTCTGTGGCGCGATGGTGAAGCAGATTATCATCAGGCCTGGGCGGCGTTCACTGGTGACGGGAATAGCCGTTATCTGAGTGGCGTACCATCGGCAACTCCGACTACCGTGCCACGTACCTTCTACCAGGCTGACAACACTTCCGAGCAATACGCTGCGGACATTCGATTGACCGCCAATTTTGTCACCGGTGCCATTGAGCACGAAGTGCTCTCGGGTGTTCAGTACCAGGATGTCACCACCGACAATAACTTTTCCTATTTCTTCGGCGGCGGCGTACTGCAAGGCGATTTGCGTTATGTATTGGATCTGGCCAACCCGGTTTACCCTGGCGCACCTGATCAGGCCGTATTCGACGCAATTTACACCAACAACCCGGAACAGGGCGTTGAAGACGTGGGTGTTTATATCTCGGATTTGATGACCATTGGCAACTGGCACCTGACAGCGGGTTTACGTTATGACGAAGTTGAAAACGACAACGGCAGCAGCGTGCAAAAAGACGATGCCGTTTCTTTAAGCGCTGGTATTTTGTATGCCTTTGATAACGGCATTTCTCCTTACATCAGCTATGCCGAATCCTTCGAAACCGTTGTTGGCCTAACCGCCCAGGGAACGCAGCAGAAACCCGAAGAAGGTGAACAAACAGAAATCGGTATTAAGTATCAGCCAGACGGTTTTCCTGGCATCTTCACATTGAATTACTTCGATATCGAAATCTCTAATCTACCTAACCCGAACGCTTTGCCTGCGACGAATGGCCAACAGTTGGGCGTGAGCAAACTGGACGGTTTCGAGTTTGAAGGTAATGTTCGCCTGGGTGAGTTCTACTTGCAGGTGGCGGCATCGAAACTGGATGCGAAGGATCCAAACGGTTTTGAACTGGCTGCAACACCAGAAAGCAACGCCTCTCTGTGGGCAAGTTGGGAACCGGAATCTCTGGGCGGTTTCCGCGCCGGCTTTGGTGTACGCCATGTTGGCAAAAGTGTTGCCGAAACCGCTACCCTTCGTTATGTAACGGATTCCTACACCCTGGCCGATGCCATGCTGGGCTATCGTATTAACGACAACTGGGATACCGCTCTGAACATTCGCAACATCAGCGACAAAGAGTATCTGACCTCATGCCTGACACGCGGCGATTGTTTCCCCGGGGTACGTCGTACGATTACGGCCAGCATTAACTACAGCTTTTAATCATAGAAGAAGCGAAAACTACAACAACATAAGGTAACTAGCATGTGGTTTACCCTTGCACTTACCACTCAGGCAGCCATGATTGGCTGCCTGTTTTTTTCCTGGCAAGCGCCGAAGCAAAACAAACTGTGGTTTCGAAGTGCCGCTCTTTTGGCCCTCGCAGCGTCTCTGTTTTGTTGGAAGTCCCTGGCGGGTTGGGAATTTGGCCTGAGTTATTTCTTCATCGCAGCCAGTCTGATTGCCTGGGCAGTGATATTGAACCAGGCACCCGAAGCGAAACCGGGAAACGTGAAAGGCAAAGCTGAAAAAGCATTGGCAATCAACGTAAAAAAAATCGTCCTTTTTATTTTACGATTTCTATTTTACGTGTTGATTATCGGAGGCATCACCGCCTACGCCAGTATTGCCATCAGCTACGACCTTCCCCTGGGCGAGCCGGAACAGATGACAGTTGCTACCTTTCTGTTTCCCAGCCTTTGGGCGAGCTTGATCATCTACAGTTTTGTCAGCGATAAGCTATGGCGTTTGGCCATAATTTTGACCGCCTTGGCAAGCTATGCATGGGTCAGACTTCCGCTGTAATACGACAATTACCGTTATCCATTAAATGCCCCTGAAGAGGGCTTAAACTATGCCTGATAATAGAAAAACTGACAGCAATCTCAGCCAACGCTCTCTGGATGCACACTCCTGGATGGGCCTGTTGGCTGCAGCTTTTCTGTATTTATTGTGTTTCTCTGGTGTTCTCACCGTTGTTGGACAAGAACTGGAGCGCTGGGAGCAACCCGGCATTGATGAATTCAGCGATTACAGTCCCGAGTTTATCAACCAGGCCTATCGCCGATTTATAAAGGCCCACCCGGAAGAATCCGAACACATTCACGTTGTATTTCCCCGGGAAGCCATTCCCAGAATTGTGGTTGAAAACGACCATCGCGCATTTTTTGTCAACCACGACGGCAGTATTGGTGCTGAAGAGCATGCCCCGTGGATAAAAATGACCATCGCCCTGCACAAACATCTGCATCTGCCATTAACCATTGGTACGCTGATTACCGGGATAATCGCGACTCTTTTATTGGTACTGATTATTTCCGGCATCCTCGCTCACAAAACTATTTTCAAAGAAGCATTTCGCCTTCGTTTGGGGCGTTCAAAGCTGACTCAGTCAATCGACTTGCACAATCGTTTAAGTGTCTGGGGTCTGCCGTTCCATCTGATGATCGCCTTAACCAGTTGCTATTTCGGTTTGGTAGGTTTGCTGCTGACCATCGCTGCCGGTTTGTTTCACGATGGCGATCAAACTCATATGATCGAACAGGTTTTTGGTAGCGAGCCGGAACTTGTAAAGCAAGCTGCTGTTGTTGACGTTAAGGCAAGTATCGAAAACCTGAGAAACATTGAACCCGGCGCCGAACCTATTTTCATGACGATTCACGAAGCGGGCAGTGAAAATCAATTTGTTGAATTTTATTTAATGAAAGACCAACGCCTGATCTATTCGGAGAACTTTCGTTTCGATGCCGCAGGGAACTTTATCAGCCGAACTCAGCCCGATGAACTCCCCATCGGCTCCCAGATATTGCTATCGACCTATCGACTGCACTTTGGTGACTACGCCGGTTTTAGCATTAAGCTGCTGTATTTAATTCTGGGAGCAGCACTAAGCTATATCGCCGTTAGTGGTGTCAATATATGGCTGAGCAAACGCCGACACGAAGATGTGATTAATCTTCTTTGGGCAAGTTATGTCTGGAGCGTTCCTCTGGCGTTTGCACTCAGCTTTTTCCTGTCAGAAACTCTGGGCGTAAACCCTTACTGGAGCTTTTGGAGCAGTCTGACTGTAGCGACTTTTGCGGCACCGATCTGGAAAAAGCTCAAACCGGAGTTTGCGTTCAGCACCGCATTACAATTGCTGACGGTTGTGTTCTGCGCTATTTCAGCACTGGGTTTTGCGATGGTGAACATCGAGCACTCAACTCGCGCCGATTACTGGTCAATGATAGCCGTTTTGCTCATAGCCACATCGCTAAGTTTCGCTTGCTATTGGAAACGCACCCCAGGAAGAGACGCCGAAAATTCAACATTTGCGGCGCAATAAATCACGGCGATCATTCTGCTTTGCCGCTTTTATTTCTGGTAAGACACGTCTTTCGGATTAGGAACGGCAGAGCAGGTTTTGCAAATCACATCCACCGCCAACTCATGACCGCAAGGTTTGTGAATCAATTTGAACGGCGTGTCATCCATGGCATCCAGCCAGTCTAGGGACCACTGCCGCATCATCATTGTGAAAGGGTAAAGGGCCTTACCTTTTTCTGTTAAGCGATATTCACTGCGCGGCGGTTTACTTTGATACTCGATGCGATCAAATACCCCGGCTTCGCTTAACCGCTTCAGGCGATCGGCCAGAATATTGGTCGCAATGCCTAACTGACGACGGAAATCATCGTAGCGCTGAAGCCCCATAAAGGCCGCCGCCAGAATCAAGCTGGCCCAGCGATCACCAATGATGTCGGTGATGTGTCCAAGACTGCTGTCTTCTTCGGTACCACGGCCACCGCGAGAACGACGTTGATTTCCGATGGTTTTCAGAGCCTGCACATCACTCTCATCCGCGTCGGCCAAGACTTCACGTTCAACATCGGCAATATGGAGTTCCTGCTTGCAGTGACGACACACCACCATCGGCTGCAGTTCATGCTCATCCGGCACACGGTGAATCAGCTTGGGCGGTAACTGGTGAGCATCATTACACCATTGAGATTCCCACTCCCAAATCAACAGCGCCCAGGGGTAGAGATCCAGGCCTTTTTTGGTCAGGCGATATTCGTTACGCAGCGGCGTTGTTTGATAGGGCTTTTTGTAAAGAACCTCCTGAGCGACCAGGTTTTCCAGACGCTTGGATAAGGTACTGCGAGATGCACCTGTATGACTGCGAAACTCTTCGAAGCGATGACGCCCCAGAAACGCGTCGCGCAGAATTAATATGGTCCAGCGATCCCCCAACAGCTCAAGGCTTTTTACGACGGGGTTAATCACAATTAAATTGGCGACACTCATACACGCTTTTCCTTATTTCTCTGGCAGGCTGACTGACCACACAATACGGCAGCCCTCTCAATCACCCATCGCTCCCTGCATGGGTGAACCACAAAGTGTCAAAATTCTACCCCAGATTAACGAATTTCACTATTTGGCCTGAAATTGGCGACGATATTCACTGGGCGAAAGGCCAAATTGGCCGCGAAAGTGATGCCGTAAACTGCTGCCGTTGGCAAAGCCAGTAGCTTGAGCCAAAGGTTCAATGCTGATGTGACTGCTTTCCAACAGGTTTTTCGCCTGCTGCAAACGCTGGGACAAAAGCCAGGATTTAGGGCTCTGACCCATGCTTTGTCGAAATTTGCGGTCGTAGCTGCGCCGGGACATATTGCAGCGTTCCGCCAACTGATCCACGGCAATGGGCTCAGCCAGATGCTCAATGGCCCAATCCAGACTGGCGGCCAGCAAATCCGGATGGCGGCTGACGGGCCGATCGACAAACTGGGCCTGACCACCCTGTCGCATCGGGCTGCTGACCAAACGACGAGCAACCACACTGGCGACCTCATGCCCATAATCCCGGCGGATAATTTCCAGCCCCAGATCCAGCGCCGCCGCACTACCCGCCGAGCAGGCAATCCTGTCTTGATACCGATACAGACAATCTTCGCGATAGCTCAGCAGAGGAAAGGCCTTGATTAATTTTGACCTGTAGCGCCAGTGAGTACTCACATCCTTGCCGTCCAGCAAACCGGTCTGCGCCAGCAGAAATACACCAGAACAAAAACTCCACAGCCGGCCCCCTCGCTGATACAGGGCTTGCAGCTCCGTAATCAAATTGGATTCAGCAGACTGTTCTATCGGCCAATAGGGAATCAACACATCATCGAAGTCGGCCAGGCTTTTCCAACTCGGAGCTTGCAGGCTCAAACCGGCCAAGCCTTCCAGCGAGTGCCCTGGCAACGCCAGCACCTCAGCCTGATACCAGTTCTCCAATTCGGGTCTTGGCAACACGAATAACTCAACAGCGCAGCCCAACTCAAACAGGGAAACTGGGCCGGGAACCAAAATAGCGACGCGGCGACTTTTGACCTTCATTTCGGCCTGGAAAGGGGAAAGAGAGGGAGAAGTAACGTATACAGAGTCAGACATTGGCTGATTATTAACGAATAATGACTTTTAAGCCAGCATTCAAAAACCCCGCTAAACCCTAAGATAGGCCTCGAAGTTAACGTTCCTTCCACCGACCATAAACCGATTATTTAAAGGAATTGCCATGTCATCCGCCGTTACCCGAGTTGCCGCTGCCCCGTCCCAGAAAGCGTTGGAGCATTTTGAAGCCCTGCTCGCCTTCGAAACCGATTGCTGGGATGTGCACCATGCCCTTAGCAACAAACGCCAGGATTTTGTGTTACTGGATGTGCGTGGAGAGGAGATTTTCCAACAGGGCCATATTGCCGGAGCCATCAACCTGCCTCACCCACGCATTAATGAAAGTAGCCTCGCGAATTTTCCGAGTGAGCAGTTGATTGTGGTTTACTGCGCCGGCCCGCACTGCAATGCCACGGAAAAAGCCGCAATTCGCCTGGCCAAACTGGGCCGTCCGGTGAAGAAAATGATCGGGGGCGTTTGCGGCTGGCTGGACGAGGGCTTCACCCTGAATCACCCCGCTTAGCCCAAAAAAACCTTAAGAATTCTTTGGGCCTTTGACTCCACGGCAATGTAACTTGTATTATTGGACTGACAAAATAAGCCCTGACTCACAGGGCCTGATCTCAGAGCAAAGCCGAGGAGCAGCCCATGTCAGTCTGGTTCGAGAAACACCAAGCCACCCTGGAAAAGGCCCTGGACGCCTGCGCCAAGCGCTATGCCTGGACCGCCTACCAGGAAAGCCCCAGCAGTAAAATCCACGGCAGTGAGCGCCCGGCCGCGGGCAAAGCCAACTTTGAAGCCATGCTGGGCCAACCCTATCCACTGAAACAGCCGGCAAGCATTGGGCAGACCGGTGCAGAAGTCAGTCCTTATACCAAAGAAGCCTTGGGCATCACGTATCCCAAAGCTGATATCCCCGAGCTGTACCAACACATTGATCAAGCCAAAGCCCAGTGGCGCCAGACCAGCATTGAAGAGCGCGTGGGCTTGTGTATGGAAATGCTGCACCGTTGCAGCGAGCAATTATTTGAAAACGCCCATGCCACCATGCATACCTCCGGGCAAAGTTACATCATGGCGTTTGCTGGCTCCGGCGCAAATGCACTGGATCGCGGACTCGAAGCTCTGGCCTATGCCTATAAAGCCATGAAAGATGTTCCCACCACAGCAGATTGGGAACGCCAGTTCGGTGCCGATGGTGCCGCCAAACTCGATAAACGTTATCGATTGATGCCGCGCGGTGTAGGCGTGGTGATTTGCTGCGCGACATTCCCGTTGTGGAACGGCTACCCGGCCTTGTGTGCCAGCCTGGCCACTGGCAACCCGGTGGTCATGAAGCCACACCCCGCTGCCATCTTGCCAGTGGCCTTAATGGTCAGTCGTTGCCGGGAAATTTTGGTGGAAGCCGGTTACGATCCGAATCTTGTTACGATGGTGGCTGATACCCGTGAAGAACCGGCCACCATGGAATTACTGGAACACCCGGACACCGCCATCATCGATTTTACCGGCAGCCCGCAATTCGGAACCTGGATCGAGCAAAACTGCCGCGACAAGTTGGTGTATACCGAAACTGCCGGTTGCAATTCCGTAGTGATTGAATCCACCGACGACCTTGCCGCAATGAGCAAGGCCATCGCCCATTCTCTGTGTCAGGCTTCGGCGCAAATGTGCACCAGCGTGCAGAATGTTCACATTCCTGCCGAGGGCATTTTGGTCAACGGTGAACGCGTCAGTTATGAGGAAATTTGCCAATCGATTGTAGAAGCAGTTGAAGGTCATTTGGAAAATCCTAAAAACGCTGCCTTTCTCTGCGGCACATTGGTAGACGACAATATCTACCAAACCCTTGATCGACTTGCCGTTCAGGGCGAGCAACGCGGCACCATTCTGCGTCAATCCGGCCCTTACGAAAACCCGGGCTTCCCCAATGCGCGTACGGCAACACCATTAATTATTGCGCTCAGCAATGAAGAATCCGAATTGTATCGGGAAGAACTGTTCGGTCCGGTTTCCTTTATGATTAAAGGCAAAGACGCCAACGACTGTCTGGCCGCGGCCACTCGCGATGCCCGGGAACGTGGTGCGATCACCTCGCATGTGTACAGTGTTAATGATGATTTTCTGGAAAAAGCTCAGGACGCCTATAACGTCGCCGGTGCCTCTGTCGCCTGTAATTTGATGGGAATGCCCATTAACTTTGCAGCGGCTTACAGCGATTTCCATGTTACGGGTTTGAACCCCGCGGGCAATGCTTGTCTGGCGGATCTGGCGTTTGTCACCAGCCGTTTTCGTATTGTTCAGAGCAAGGTGATGCGCCGTTAAAACCCTGGCCACCTTATTCTGTAAACGACAATACAATCGCTTCGACAACGGACAGATGATTCGCCATGAATGATATTGTAATCGCCGGCATCGGCATGACCGGGCTGGGCAAAATGCCCGAGCGCAGTGTAAAAGATCTCAGCGCCGAAGCCGTGAGACTGGCGCTGAAGGATGCCTGTGCTGATGTGCAGGATATTGAAGCGGCCTGGTTTTCCAACACCCGCCAACAAATGCTCGAAGGACAAAACACCATTCGCGGACAAATCGCTTTGCATCCTCTGGGGTTCGAGTCCATTCCCATCTGTAATGTCGAAAATGCCTGCGCCTCGGGCTCGACAGCCCTGTATCAAGCCGTCACTCATATTCGTGCAGGCATGGCAGAAATGGTATTGGTGCTGGGTGCGGAAAAAATGTTTTTTCCGGAAAAGCGCGAAGCCATGTTCCGGGCATTTATGGGCGGCACCGACATCTATCGTCTCGAAGAATTCAGTGCAGCAATCGAACAAACCGCGGTGGATTTGATTCCCGAAGAACTGCGCAATATCGATACCGGTCAACGCAGTTTTTTTATGGACAGCTACGCCGCTCAGGCTCGGCTGCACATGAAAACTTTTGGGACAACACAGAAGCAGCTGGCCATGGCCGCCGCCAAAAATCATTGGCATTCCACCATGAATCCATTGGCGCAATATCAACACGATATGAGCACCGAAGACGTCCTGAATGGCCGCCTGATCAGCTGGCCATTTACGCTCCCTATGTGTGCACCCATTTCTGACGGAGCTGCCTGCGCAGTTGTTTGTTCCAGCAGCGCCTTGGCCAAACTGGAAAAGCGGGGTTATCAGCGTCAACGGGCCATTCGCATTCGCGGCATTCACTTAGCCAGCGGCCAGAATCGCGCCGCCGATGATTTTGCCAATCACATTGGCCGCATAGCGGCGCTTGGCGCCTACGAGGAAGCGGGTATCGAAGGCCATGATATCGATGTTGCGGAAGTGCACGATGCCACAGCCTATGCCGAAATTCAGCAGATTGAAAACCTTGGGCTCTGCGAAATCGGTGCGGGTGGCGCGTTTACCGAAGCGGGAGACAGCAAACTCGGCGGAAAAGTACCGGTCAATCCTTCCGGAGGTTTGGTGTCTAAAGGCCATCCCGTTGGTGCCACCGGCATTATGCAACTCCAGGAACTGTGCACCCAGCTACGCGGTGAAGCGGATAAACGCCAAGTAGAAAACCCCCGCATTGCCGTCGCGGAAAACGGCGGTGGTTTCTATGAAAATGAAGAAGCGGCAACTGTTGTGACGGTGCTGGAGCGTCAGCCATGAACTCACAAAAGAAAACTCTGCCCTTACCTGTCGACTATGTGTACCGAGGCTTCGCCCTGAATCCGCAGGCTATTGCAGCAACGGACGACCGGGAAACCATCAACTACCAGGAACTGAAAATTCGATCAGAAGCCCTGGCTATGGTGTTGCAAGAACTTGCTCCGGAACCCAGTCGAATTGCACTTTGTGCCCAAAACCACATTGATCATTTGGTGAGTTTTCTGGCTATTTTGCTGGCTGGCCATTGCTGGGTACCCATCAATCCTAAAAATGGCGCACAGTTAAATCAACAACTGCTGAAAAAAAGCAAACCCCGCTTAGTGCTCGTCGACCCGGAAAGTGAAGTGGCTCTGGCGGGCAGCGAGATCACTCGAATTTATTTGCGCAGCACGTCCGATAACAGTATTGCGATTCTCAATCATAAGTTTATCGGCAAAGCTTTCACCCCAGTACGGGCAAAAGCCGATGATATTTTTGGCATTAAGTTTACCGGTGGCACCACGGGTGAACCCAAAGGTGTTATGCAAAGCCATGCGAACGTTGCGGCGGTGGTTGAAAACATGCAGGCATTGTTTGAATTTCAAAACAGTGATGGCAATCTGGCCGTTGCGCCACTGACCCATGGTGGCTCGCACTATATCTTGCCTTTGCTTGCAGTTGGGGGAAAACAAATCTTATTGCCCCAGGCCAACACCGACTTAATTCGTGAAGCCTTCCGGGAACGCGGCGCCAGTGTCAGCTTTATGCCGCCCACTTTGATTTATAAAATTATGGATTGTGGCAACGACGCCAAAGTCGATTTCAACACGCTTCGCCACCTCACCTACAGCGCGGCGCCGATGCCTCCGGAACGCATTCAACAAGCTATCCAATTCTTTGGGCCGAAACTCTCAACAGTTTACGGCCAAACCGAAGCTCCCATGACCATAACGGCAATGACTGCCGAAGATATGGTACACAGTGATTTGCAAGGTTCGGTGGGCAAAGCCTGTTTATACAGTGACATAGCGATCATCAACGGAGATGGCGAACAACTCACTGTTGGCAAAAGCGGCGAAATCATTGCTCGCGGCGAAATTATTATGGCCGGCTACTTCGAGGAACCGGAAAAAACCTGTGAAACCATTCGTGAGGGCTGGCTCTATACCGGTGACCTGGGCTACATCGATCAGAACGGCTATCTATTCCTGCAAGGTCGCGCCAAAGAATTGATCATCAGTGGCGGCTTTAATGTTTACCCGGCTGAAGTGGAAAATGTACTTAGCGAAATTCCAGGAGTCCGCGAATCCGCCGTATTTTCTGTGGACGACGAATATTGGGGCGAGCGAGTTGAAGCCGCCATTTGCCTCGACCAGGCATTTGATTTAAGCGATGAAGACCTCAGTCAAAAACTGAGAGCCGAATTAGGTGCCGTAAAAACCCCCAAAGCCTTCCATCGACTCGAACAGCTGCCTCGCAATCCGGTGGGCAAAGTCGTCAAGAGAGAAGTCAAAGCATTAATTTATCCAGGCTCATAAAATGAACGACCCCATTAATTTTAATCAGCTCAATCATTTGAGCGGAAAAGAAAAAATCGAAAAATTTGAAACCATGGAACAGCGCGGCGGAATGGCAGATAACCTCGGTTATACCGTCACCGAATATGGCGAAGGCTTTGTGGTTTATGAATACACCTTGAAAGATCGCCACGTTAATCTGATCGGCACATTGCATGGTGGCATTATGGCCACCTTATTGGATACCGCCATGGGCGCCGCCGTCATGACGTTGCTGGATGTCGGCGAACGCCACACCATGACCGACATCACCACCAAATTCATTCGCCCCGTGACCAGCGCCGAAGATGTACTAACGGTCCGCGCCGAAGTTGAAAACGCCGGTCGGCGCACCCTCGCCACCGCCGGAACCATTCACAATAAAGCTGGCAAGCTGGTCGCTCGGGCGATTGGTTCAGCCATGAAAATTTAGGAGCTGAATTCGATGAACCGCGAAGAACTTCTGGACAAACTGACCTTACCCGCCATGTGCGCCCCCATGTTTTTGATCAGCGGCCCTGAAATGGTCATCGCTGCATCCAAAGCGGGTCTGCTGGGCTGTTTCCCGACCCCGAATGCACGCACCACCGAAATTCTCGATCAGTGGATGGAAAACATTAAACATGAGCTGGGCGATACTCCCTGGGCCGTTAATATCGTTGTGCACCCGTCTTACCCAAGGCGCGATGCTGATCTCGAGCTAATCAAGAAACACCAGCCCCCTATTGTCGTTACCGCTCTGGGTAGTCCCGCGCATATCATCGAAGAAGTGCACGCCTATGGCGGCATGGTAGTGGCCGACGTTATTTCACCGGCTTTTGCCAAAAAGGCGGTAGCCGCCGGCGTTGATGGCCTCGTGCTTGTGGCCGCCGGAGCCGGAGGTCATACCGGGTATTTGTCTCCATTTGTGTTTGTTCGCGAAGTACGAGAATTTTGGGATGGCTTGCTGATTCTCGGCGGCGGTCTTTCCAGCGGTGCGGATATCCGGGCGGTAGAAATCATGGGTGCCGACATGGCCAATTTGGGGACGCGTTTTATTCCCACTGAAGAAAGTATGGCCCAGGACGGTTACAAACAAATGGTTGTCGACTGCAACGCCGATGACATTATGATTTCCGACGCGATCACTGGAGTAAAAGCCAACTGGATGATCCCGTCTTTGGTTCAAGCCGGTTATGACCCCCGCAATATGCCCAGTGCCGCCGGCATTAACTTTGCTGAAGCCGGTGCCGATGCGAAAAAATGGAAAGACATCTGGGCAGCCGGCCAGGGTGTGGGCGCCAGCCAATCGGTTCAGAGTATCGAGGAACTGAGCGCTGAACTTATTAAAGAATACCAACAAGCTCGAGGAAATTAATATGAACGCCTTCGATGATGTGTACATTTACGAAACCCTGCGCAGCCCGAGAACCAGAGCGAAGGCGGGCACCGGCCTATCGGGCCTGTCCTCGATTGACATTATGTTGCCGTTGTTTAAAGAACTGGAAAATCGTGCACCTGGTGCCAAAAAAGCTTGCGGCGATTTGATCTTTGGTAGCGCAACCCAGACCGGCGAGCAAGGAGCCAATGTTGCCAAACTGGCAGCCAACACCGCAGGCTGGACTCAACTCCCGGCCATGAGCATCAATCGCTATTGCACCTCAGCATTGGATGCTATGGCCATTGCTGCGGGAAAAATCAGCATGGGCATCGATCAAGCTGTTTTGGCGGGCGGCGTGGAAATGATGTCGCGCACACCGATGATGAGTGACAAAGCACCGGGCTTTATGGACCCGAAAGTGGCCACTGCCGCACACAATCTTCCTCTGGGTATTGGCGCTGACCTGATCGCGAGTTTACAGAACATCAGCCGGGAAGAAGCGGACAGCTACGCATTGCGCAGTCAGGAGCGTGCAGCGAAGGCGATCGCAGAGGGCCGTTTTAAACGCTCCATTGTCAGCATCGACACCGAAAACGGATTGATGGAAAGTGACAATGCACCTCGCCCTGGCGGCAGCCTGGAGAGCCTCGCAGAACTGCAACCTTCGTTCGCCAAAATGGGCGCGATGGGTATTGATCAAGCGTTGCTGTCGCAGTTTAAAGAACTCGATGAGATCGCCCACATTCACCACCCGGGTAATTCTCCGGGCATGGTGGATGGGGCTTCCTTAAACCTCATGGGCAGTAAAAGTATTTCCGAAGATCTGGGCATAAATCCTCGCGGTCGAGTACTTGGCTTCGCGAATGCCAGTGGCGACCCTCGCCTTGTGCTAACCGGCGGTATTGATGCGGCAGACAAACTACTCGCCGCCCACAAGATGACCATCAACGATGTGGACTTGATGGAATTTAACGAATCCTTCGCCGCTACCAGTATTTACTGCCAACGCCATTTTGATTTGGCCGATGAGCAATACAATGTTAACGGTGGCGCCTTGTCTCTGGGGCATCCCATGGGTGCAACCGGTGCCATGTTGGTAGGCATGGCGTTGGATGAGCTTGAACGCCAGGACAAATCAATTGCCATGATCGCAGTCAGTGGTGCCATCGGCATCGGTACCGCCATGCTGGTCGAACGCACTTAAGCAGCACAGAGCACAAACGGTAAAGAGCAGAGAGCGATTTTTAGGTGTGAAATTTTAGATTCCTGAAAATTGTTCTCTGTCCTTTTACTTGCGCTGTTCTCTTCATTCTATTCTCTTCACTCTAATCTCTCTACTCGCTTCCAGAACCTTTCTTTGTAGGCATCAAATTTGCTTTTTACGGACAAAGGCAGAAAGCCTCAGGGAAAACCTCATGCCGTTTAGGTAAATACATTCCCCAACGTAATGAGCCTGACATGGCCATTGCAGAGATTGAGAAATTACTTGCCCGTATCAACTAAGGAATAAATCGCCACATTCAATGGTTTGCAAAGCCATTCCAAAATCGCCTTGAAGAAAGCCACGCACGGGTCAATAATAAATTTTTCGCCTATGGAAGCCCCGGCCATGTGGATTCGCTGCTTATGTCTATTTTTGATATCAACCCATGTGAATGCAGCGAACCATTATAAAATTGGCACGCAAAACTTCGATTATTCTCCTCAGTACAATTTTATTGCCCGAAAAGACAAAGGATTTGCCTGGGCGGTACTGGAAGCTTTCGCGAAACAGGAAAATATTAACTTTGAATATGTGCCGCTTCCCCTGAGACGATTGCAAGATGAACTAAAACGCGGCAGCATTGATTTTATTTACCCGGATAATGTTCGCTGGCTGCAAGGCGAAGACTCTCACCCTTCAAACAAAATATTCAGTCGTGCGCTTACCATGGCCACTTACGGAACCATGGTGCACCAGCGCCGAGAAGGCGAGGGCGCTGAAAAATTTCGCTCAGTCGCATTCCCAAAGGGATTCACCCCTACCAAATGGCGCATACTGTTACAACAAAAGCCCTTGCAGCTGGTCGAAACAAGCACACCCGAGCTGGCCTTAAAAATGGTGCTGAGGAATAGAGTCGATGGCGCAGACATTGAATATAACGTCACTCAGTTTATTTTGAATAAATTGGGTCAGCCGGGAAAACTGGTTATGGATGATACGCTTCCCATCACCGTTGTCGGCTTCCGGGTATCCACTATTCGGCACAAGGAAATGATCAACAAGCTCAACACATTTCTTATTGAAAACCAGGCGTTGATAGAGCGTCTGAAAAAACGATACAAGATAAGGTCGGATGACGCCGAACACGAATGAACAGGCCTCTCGATTGCGGCAGATAGATAACGACAAACAGATAACAGCAAATAGCGAATAAGAACGATCAAATCCGGAAGATATAAAACCGGAAAAGTAAAAACGGGAGCGAACAGCTCCCGTTTGATTGGCACTGTATTTTACTTTCCGAGATTAAACTGCTGGAGCAGTTTATTGAGATTATAGGCCAGCTCTAACAACCCCTCGCTGATCTGCTTACCTCTCACCGCGTCCTCACTGGACTGCTCTGCAACCTGAGCAATGCTGACCACATTCTGATTAATTTCATCAGCAGCCTGATTTTGTTGCTCTGTGGCCGATGCAATCTGGATATTCAAACCATCCAGCACTTTAATTTGCTCGGTAATGCCATCCAGCAAATCCGCAACCGCTTCTACATCGCTGGCCTTTTCATTGGCTTGGTGACGCACATCGTGCATTGATTTTACGGCCGATTTGGCATCACTCTGCAAAGCTTCAATGGTATCTTGAATCTGGTCGATGGATTCCCGTGTGCGAGTGGCCAATTGGCGAACCTCATCAGCAACAACCGCAAAGCCTTTTCCTTGTGGGCCCGCACGGGCCGCCTCAATCGCAGCGTTTAAAGCCAACAAATTGGTTTGCTCCGCGATACCGGTAATCACATCCAGAACACCACCCACCTCCTGGGTTTTCTTGCCCAGCTCTTCGATTTTTCCGGCATTGCTTTCGACAGTATCTCGCAATAGAAATATTCCCTGGCGAGTTTTCGTTACCAGGGTCAAACTTTCGCTCGCGCTGTTATTGGCCGCTTCTGATTTCTCAGCCGCGTCTCGAGTGTTACTGCGCACGGCATGTGCAGACGCATCGAGCTCATTAATTGCTGATGCAACAGAATCGGTACCGCGCTTTTGACTGAGCACAGCTTCCTTGGTGAGCGAGGAAATTTTATCCAGGCTGGTCGCCGAGTCCACAAGGCGATCACTGGCATCCGAGACCGCTAAGAAGCTGTCTTTAAATTTACTCATCATGGCATTGAGTGCTTTGCTGACCGCGCCAAGTTCATCATCATGATGAACCTTGATCTCACGGCTTAAATCCATATCTTCTTCCACCTTGCGAATGGTGCCTTTCAGACGATTCAAGCGGCGCAAGACCAAACGGTGGAAGGTCAAACTCAGTAGGGCAAAACAAATAATTATCAGAAGTAATTGCGCACCCGCACCCAGCATTACCGAACGACGAATTTCTCCGTCGACACGACCAAGGTCATAGCTGATTTTTACCGCACCCAGAACTTCGCCCTGTTTCGCCTGGTGGCAACCCAGGCAGTTGGTACCCCGGTAATTCTCCATTGCTTTTACCGGCATAATGTATTCCAGCACATGCTGGTCACCCTGTTCGTTCATGCGAAAGCCGGCAATGCCCTGCAGCGCTTTGCGCTCAAACTCGTCGATCGCACGCTGATCTGAAAAACCATCGCCATAGAATTCACGGGTTTTATCACCCCGAATGATCCGAGCTTCAACAATGTCGTTTTCTTGTAACAGTTTATCCTGGATGATCTTGCGATTGGCCATACTGCCGGTGAGCATCATGGCATTGACCGAATCAAAATAATTGCTGGCCAGGGTCTGCATATTGTCTTTGACCAGGCCTTCCGCCAGGGAACGCTCATCGTAATAAAACACGACAATATTTGCTGTGAGAAGGAGGGCGGCAATCAGGCCCAGGGCCCAGTAAATTTTGCTCGCCAGGGAGAGGGGATTAGCTTGCATGGCGCACTCTACGTTAATCCAAATACGTATGGTGCTATCGGCGCCTTATTCCAAATAATTAGACATATTTTATGGGGATATTCACCCCGGCCGCCTGGCCGGGGTAACAATGGAACGGGATTAGGCCTTAGCCAGAGCCTGTTCCAAATCGGCAATAATATCTTCCGGGTTTTCCAAACCCACGGAGATACGAATAAGGTTCTCGCCAATGCCGATCTCGGCACGGCGTTCCTCCGGCACGCAGGAATGGGTCATGGAAGCCGGATGCTGGATCAAGGTTTCGGTCCCGCCCAGACTCACGGCCAACATAGCGATCTGCATATTGTCCAACACCGCGAAGGCCTCTTTCTCACCGCCCTTGATCGCAAAAGAGAAAGTGGAGCTGCAACCACTGCACTGACGCTTGAAGATTTCCGCCTGGGGATCGTCATCCGCCAGGAACGCCGGGTACAACACCGCTTCCACAGTCGGATGATCACGCAAGTACTCCGCCACTTTTAAGGCATGGCTTGAAGACGCCTGCATGCGCACCTTCAGGGTTTCCAGGGAGCGCATAATCAGCCAGGCCGTGTTCGGGTCCATGGTGGTGCCCATAATATTGCGGAAGCCGCGAATCTTACCAATCACCTCACTGCGGCCGGAACAGGCGCCACCCACCACATCCGAGTGGCCTCCAATGTATTTGGTCAAGGAGTACAGACAGACGTCGGCACCGTGCTCCAGGGGCTTCTGGAAAATCGGACCGTACATGGTGTTATCCACGATAAAGACTGGCTTTTCATCCTGCTCGACTGCGGCTATCAAGTCCGCACAAGCGCGAATATCGATAATCTGATTGGTGGGGTTATCGGGTGTTTCCAAAAACACCACCGATACGGGGCCAATAGCTTTTGCCTGTTCCAGCGCCTTCGCCAGACCCTCGGCGCCTTCGCTGGAACAAAAACCAATACCACTCACCTGATACTGGGAAAGAATACTGCTCAACAAGGCATCGGTGCCGCCATACACCGGCTCGGAGTAAATCACCACATCACCGGGCTTCGACAGGGCCAGCAAGCTCGTTGAGATCGCTGCCATGCCACTGGCTGTCACCAGGCAATCATCCGCCTCATCCCACAGAGCGATGCGCCCTTCCAGAATCTCCAGTACCGGATTATTGAAGCGGGTGTAAATCAAACCCGGCTCTTCACCTGGCGGCAAGGGCTCGCGACCGGACGCATAGTTAAAGAAATCCTTACCGTGCTGAGCCGAGTCAAAAACAAAAGTCGAGGTTTGGAACTGGGGGCATTTAACGGCCCCTTCTGACAGGCTGGGCTTATAGCCGTAATGCATCATTTGGGTTTCCGGGGCCAACTTTTGGGCCCCCAAATGGCGGGCTTTGCAGTCGTTCATCTCGCTGTCTCTCTAATTATGATGTCCCTCGCAGTATGTCAAAGCATGAGCGCAATTAATTTGTGATTTTTGCCACCATGAAGGATCATATTGGCAGAATATTGCGAGCCCAGATAAGAACGAGACAGAATACGATGGATACCATTGATCGGCAGATTTTGCGCGAACTCCAGCGAAATGCCCGAATAACCAATGAAGAATTAGCCGAAAAAGTGCATTTATCCCCATCTCCCTGCTTGCGCCGGGTGCGCAAACTGGAGGCCAATGGCTTGATTGAAGGCTACAGCGCCAAGGTCAATCAGGAGGCCTGTGGTCTGGCCATGAACGTGTTTGTCAGCGTGCGCCTGGAAAAGCCCGAAGAACACATTATTCGGCACTTTGAAGAGGCGGTCGCCACGCTCGATGAAATTATTGAGTGCTATCTGATTGCCGGTAATCGCGATTATCTTCTGCGGGTTGTCGCGGCGGATTTGAAAGATTATGAACGCTTTATCCGCGAACGTTTCTCCAAGGTTCCGGGTATCGATTCCATCGAATCCAGCTTCGCCTTTGGCCATGTAAAACAACAAGCCGGTTTACCCTTATAGCGCTTGTCACTATATTGTCCAAGGAATGACGTTGTTCTTGTCACCATAGGACTAAAAAACTGGACAAACAACGGCCAAGTGGGCTTATAATGTCAGTCTCATAACGCAAGTTATTGATTGTGATCAAGACGACAATAATAAAATTTGCCCAAGGCCAAGGAGCCGAGTGATGATTACCACCCCCCAACCATTGCGCCAGTATTATCGGGAACAAGGTTTTTTCGCCGAACGCAAACTGCACGATTTACTCTATCAGACCGCTGTACAAAAACCCGGGGCTGTTGCGCTGGTTGATCCTTTAAATCGCCAGGATCTTACTGGCCAGGATGCCGTATCCCTGAGCTACCAGGAATTGCACGACAGCATTGAGCAATACAGCTACGGCCTGATGCGCGCAGGCCTGAAGAAAGACGATATTGTTTTTGTGCAGCTGCCCAATATTGTCGAGCTGGTCATTCTTTACATGGCCTGCTCTCGCCTGGGCGCCATTGTCAGCCCGGTACCCATGCAATACCAAAAGCATGAGTTGGCGGATATTCTGCCGATCCTGCAACCCAAAATTGTCGTCAGCCTGAACACCTTTAAGGGTAAAGACCAGAGCAGCCCCATGTGGCATGCCATTGAGCACTGCCATTTGCAGTTGGATGAAAAGCCCGCCCATTTCACCATCGGAAATGGCCAGGCCGAGCACGGCGAACCCTTTGACCGTTTATTGGAAGAACCCATCGACGAAACGCTCTGGCGACAATATCTGGCAGACTATCCGGCCAATGCCGATGACATTGTCACCATTTGCTGGACGTCTGGAACCGAAGGAAAACCCAAGGGGATTCCGCGCTCCCACAACCAGTGGCTCACCATTGGCCTGGCTACCTATGAAGGCAATAAATTGCAAGATGGTGAGGCGTTGTTGAATCCGTTCCCTTTCATCAATATGGCATCGATTGGGGGCCTGATGATGAGTTGGTTGTACAGCGCTGGAAAAATGGTTTTACACCACCCAATGGATTTGGCCGTATTTGTTCAGCAGCTGATTAGCGAAGACATCAGCTACACCCTGGCACCACCGCCGCTACTGAACAATATTATCAAGCACCCGGAAATGCTGCCGCCCAATACTCTGGCCAAAGTGCACACCATCGGCTCCGGTTCTGCGCCGCTGGATGCCTGGATGGTGGAAGGCTTCAAGCAACAACACAATATCGAAATCGTGAATCATTTTGGTTCCAATGAAGGCGTGAGCATGGTCTGTGGGCCAGATGACACGCAACACCCGGAACAAAGAGCTCGCCTGTTCCCCATCAGCAACAAACTGCTGGAAACTCGACTGGCGAATCCCGAGAGTTGTGAAATCATCAACGAGCCGGGCGTCAGTGGCGAACTGCAAATCAAAGGCCCTGCCGTGTTCGACGGTTATTACAAAGCCCCACAAAAAACCCAGCAGGCCTTTACCACCGATGGTTATTTTAAAACCGGAGACCTCTTTGAAATTGCCGACGCGGATTTCTATCGCTTTGTGGGTCGCTGTAAAGATCTGATCATTCGTGGCGGCGTGAACATCGCACCCGCCGAGCTGGACAACCTTCTGGGAGCGCACCCGGCCGTCGAAGAAGCCGCCGCCGCCGGCTACCCCTGTGACACCATGGGTGAGCGTGTCGCGGCATTTGTGGTATTAAAAGATGATCAGGAACTGAGCCTGGAAGCACTTTGCGAATACCTTAAGGAGCGCCAGATTGCCATGTACAAGCTGCCCGAAAAGCTTGTGCTTCTCGATGCAATTCCCCGCAATCCCTTAGGTAAAGCACTACGCTATAAGCTGTCAGAAATGGTATCCTAGGCGGCATTGGGGCCCGGCTTATCGGGCCATGAATTAAACCTGCTAAGGATTCCTATGAAAGTTCTGGTTCGCACATTGTCTGTGCTTATTGTTTTAAGCTGTGCCTTTATTTGGGTGAAGACCTTAATCTCTCCGGTCGAAATGGCTCAGCAACTTGGCCTGCAAGGTGTGGGTAATCTGGGCCTGGCCTCAATTCGCGGCGATATGGGCGGCATCTTTTTTATCACCATGGTGCTCACCAGTCTCGGCTTGATCAATAAAGGCAACCATTGGTTTGCCGCCGCTGCCACTGTCATGTTGGGTGTGGCGATTGGCCGCATTACCGGATTGATTGTTGATGGATACACGGAAGCGGCGATTATTCCACTGGCCGCAGAATTTGTATTGATCGCGATTTTATTCGCGGCCTACAAAAAAGCCTGATACTCAAGGCTTTCTAACGCTGAAAGGCACAAGCCGCAGAAATAAAAAAAGAGTGCATGTACAGCACTCTTTTTTGTTTTCAGACGCTAATAACATTAACGTCAATTCAGCTGATCCAGTGGGCGACTCATTTCGGCCCAATCAATATCTCCATCATCAATCATATTTTCATATTCCAGTACGCCCAGCTCATCAAACTTGGGACGAATTTTATCGGTTAATAATCCAATGCGACGTAGATTGGGAATGACTCGTTGGAACAGATGATTACGGAAATTGGTATTTCCCTCACCGGCCAAAAAGGCCTGGCGCGCATCCTCCACATCCCAACCGTAATATTCAAAGACATCCGTAGGAATTAAACGCTCACGGGAAACCACACAGGCTTCATAGGCAAACTGCGCTCGCTCTTCGCGCTCTTCATCACTCAACGATTTCACAAACTCTTCGAGATAATGAATGCCAAAGGCGACGTGGCGAGCTTCATCGCGAATCACGTAATTTAAAATGTCTTTTAACAGCCCACCTTCCGGCAAACGATCGTGCATGGACGTAAAAGCAGCCAAGGCCAAACCTTCGATCACCACCTGCATACCAATGAACTTCAAGTCCCAACGTTCATCGGTCAGAATTTTATCCAGAATACCTTTCAGAGCATAGTTCACCGGGTACATCACCCCCAGTTTCTCCTGAATAAATTTATTGAAGACTTCAACATGACGGGCTTCATCAAAGGTTTGCGAACCGGCATACAACTTTGCATTGAAGGTCGGTGCGCAACTCACCAACTGGGAAGCCACTAATAAAGCGCCCTGTTCGCCATGTAAAAACTGTGCCAGACGCCAGGCATCACAGTGATCCAGAAATTCGTTTTTCTTGGCTTCAGATAATTGCTCGAAAGGTTCGAATCCGGAAAAGCCACCCACTTTGGCGCGCACTTCATCGGGCAACAGGGTAACGGGTTTGTCCCAATCCAGATCGCTTTCAACGTTCCAATTGAGTTTTTTCCCGAGTTCGTACAACTGCTTGATGCGCCCTTCCTGAAGCTTGTAATCCCAGTTGTAACTCCCCGTCAATGGGGTTTGGAAAATTTCGGCCACATCGTCAACGTCCTGTTCCGTCAGGGGAATATCATCGTCTACGGTAATGGCTGCAGCGCGACTGTAGAAATAAACACTGCGCGGGGTTTCATCAACAAATTTTGCAGGCATTTCGGACTCCTTAATCATTATTATTGCGAAGTTCTGAGCAAACCCAGTGTAGCTTTAGCTCACGGGAAAAGCCGGACATATTTTGCGGTAATAATGACAAAGGCCAGTAATTGTGACGGCACCGTCAACAAGTGCTGACAAAAAAACAGCGGGATATAACCCGCCGCTCCTGTATCAGTAAAAGTTTGGAATAACTGAGCAATCAGAACACTCGCTCATCACCGTGGCTATCGATAGCGCGCTGAATAATATAGTGATGAATGTCCTGAACTTCGCTCACAGTCAAGTGATCGTTAAATGCGGCCATACCCTTATCTTTCAGCATGCCGCCATAAACGATGCCCATAAAGGCCTGATGACTGGCTTCGCTCATGTGGCGCAAGTCAGGGATAACACCACCACTGACGGCATGCAAGCCATGACAGAACTGGCAGTATTCATCATAAAGCGCCCCACCATTGGCAATTTGAGCCGCCGTACCAGTTTGGGCGGGAGGCTTGGGAGCCTCTTTTACTAATTTGGCCTGCTCAGGCAAACTGCCATTGGCACCCAGTTTGTACACCAGAACCCGGTTCGGCCCAGGCCCTTCATCTTTACCGAATACAGTGCCACCTGTCAGACTGAACATACCACCCCAACCGGCCATCACCGCGACGTATTGTTCACCATCAATTTCATAAGTGATTGGCGGTGCTACGACGCCGGTTTGTGTGTAGGCTTCCCAGAGTTGTTTTCCCTCACTGGCACTGTAGGCCATCAACTTACCCTGGGGCACGCCATGAAAGACCAAATCGCCAGCGGTGGTTAACATACCGCCCACACCGGGCGTTGGGTAAACCACTTCCCAGGCCGGCTTTTGTTTCGCCGGGTCCCAGGCGATCAGTTTTCCGCTGGTCAATTTTTTATTCATCAAAATGGTTTCATTGTCTTCGGCCGGTGGCTTAACCCAGTTCATGCCGAGGTTCCAAATACGCTCCTTGTCCATCTCTTTACGGCCATTGTAAAAATGCGGCATTTCAATTGCCGGAATGTAAACCAATCCGGTATTGGGATTAAACGCCATCGGATGCCAGTTATGGCCACCATAAGGTGCGGGCCAAACCATTTGAGTACGCTCGGTAAATTCCGTCACGCTTTTATCTTCCACAGGACGACCGGTTTCCTGATCCACATGACTGGCCCAGGTAACTTGCACATAGGGCTTGGCCGACAGAAATTCACCCGAGCTTCTGTCGAGCATATAGAAGAAGCCGTTTTTCGGTGCCTGCATAATGACTTTGCGCAGCACACCGTCCATTTGGATATCCGCAAGGATCATGTGTTGGGTAGCAGTGTAGTCAAAGTTATCGGCGGGTGTGGTTTGATAGTGCCAAACGTATTCGCCAGTCTCCGGGCGCACCGCGACGATGGACGACAAAAATAAATTATCGCCACCTTCCGGACTGCGAATGTTTCGATTCCAGGGAGAGCCGTTGCCCACCCCCACATAAAGCAGATTTAACTCGGGATCGTAAGCCATGGAATCCCAAGCGGTGCCACCACCACCGAGCTTCCACCATTCACCGGTCCAGGTTTTGGCGGCCATTTCCATGGCTTTGCTCTCAAACCCTTTTTCCGGATTGCCGGGCACAGTGTAGAAACGCCATTGCTGCTCACCGGTTTCGGTATCGTACGCAGTGATGTATCCGCGCACACCCATTTCGGCACCACCGTTACCGATGATCACCTTGTCTTTCACAATACGCGGAGCACCTGTAATGGAATAGGGTGCACCATCTACCGTTTTCACATCCCAAAGGACTTTCCCGTCAGCGGCGTCCAGCGCGACGAGATGACCATTGATGGTACCGATGTAAACCTTGCCCTTCCACACCGCTACGCCACGGTTCGCCGGCGAACAGCAGAGATAACGGTTATATTCTTTCGGCACTTCAGGGTCGTAGTGCCACAATTGTTTACCGGTTTTGGCATCCAGTGCGTACACCGCACTCCAGGCCGTACTGGTGTACATCACACCATCAACCACAATCGGGCTCGCCTCCAAACCCTGTTGATGCTCCACATCAAAGGACCAAGCCAGCCCCAGGTCTTTCACATTGTCTTTGCTGATTTGGGTTAAGGGGCTGTAGCGTTGCTCACCGTAGGTACGACCATGAGCCATCCAGTTACCGGGTTCAGCATCCGCCGCCAGCAATCGATCAGAGTTGATATTGGCCGTTGCGGGCTCAACACTGGGTTCTGCCATGGCAGCAGATTGACTGGCATCAGGGGATTGATCGTTTACTTGCGAAGGCTCTTCATTACTACAGGATATCAAGGCAAGGCTCAGCAATACCGCCGATACCGGCCCCAGGGACAGATAGGAGAATTTCACCAGGCGCTCCAAATGTTATTGTTGGTTTGCGCTGAGTATCAGTCACTGCTGATATGAAAGGTAGGTAAGAGTTTGACAATCCGCGACAAAAGCGAATCTGAGAAAACACATCAGGAAATTAGAAACAGCAGAGAAAGGGGCCAGAGAGAGGACTCTGACCCCACTAGGAGCTTACTTCTTGAGAATCAACTTGTTGTACGCAAACAGCAGAATAAAGGCACCCACTGTTGCGGTAATAACGGTAACGATATTGAAACCGGAGACGGAGCCGATGCCCAGCAAGGAACCCAGGTAACCGCCAACAAAGGCACCACCGATACCCAGCAGGATGGTCAGAATCCAACCCATTTTGTCTTCACCTGGCATCAACCAGCGCGCCAAAGCGCCCGCGACCAAACCCAGGATAATCCAAGCAATCCAACCCATAATCATTCCCCTTTCGCATTTTGAATCGTGGGCACAGCGTTTCGCCATGCCAACTGTTTAATGGGGCACACAACCTAAGACCCTAGCCCCATCGCGTGATACCACTATCGTGGAATTTGGCTGAACCCATACTTAATAACCATACAGCAAACACATTCCAGCGTCTTAATTCTGCAACAACATTTCCACACAATGACAAGGGTTATTAAAAACTTAAAAATATTTGCCAAGTACTTGATCTGGAAGGGGTAAATGGCTCTTTTATCTTTACGGAAACCAACCTCACTTCTATCATGGTTTTTCACCCCGTTTTGTTTCCATCACGCTTTTTTATCGCACTCACGAAAGGATCGCTTGTGCTGACAACCCTGAAACAACTTGGCCGCTCCATGGTCGGCAGTTTGCGAGACCTGATGCCCATTGTGGCGGTGATTCTGTTTTTCCAGTTTTTTGTTTTACAGCAACCCCTGCCCAATATCGGCCAGCTGATGATGGGCGTGGTGTTTGTGGTGCTCGGCTTAACGTTTTTTATTCATGGGCTGGAACAGGGTCTGTTCCCCATCGGTGAATCCATGGCCCATGCCTTCGCCCGCAAGGGCAGTCTGTTCTGGCTGATCGTGTTCGCCTTTTCTCTGGGCTTTGGTACCACCGTGGCCGAACCTGCGTTGATTGCCGTGGCGGCCGAAGCGGCCGAAGTTGCCGCCACCGGACAAATGATCGAAAACAGCCTGAGCGCAAAAAGTGAATACGCCAACGGCTTGCGCTACACCGTGGCCTTTTCCGTAGGGCTTGCCATTGTGATTGGTGTCGTACGAATTCTGAAAGGCTGGCCGATCCAGTGGATCATTATTGGCGGCTACGTCATCGTGGTCATCATGACCATGTTTGCCCCTCGGGAAATTATCGGCATCGCCTATGATTCCGGCGGCGTCACCACGTCGACCATCACCGTTCCACTGGTGACGGCACTGGGTGTGGGTTTGGCCTCTTCCATCAAAGGACGCAATCCAATGATTGACGGTTTCGGCTTGATCGCCTTTGCTTCTTTAACTCCCATGATTTTTGTTATGGCCTACGGAATGCTTATCTAAATGGAAATACTACAACAGATATGGGAAGTGACGCTCGGCACGGTAACGGATGTCCTGCCCATTGCCGCCATTATTTTTGGGTTCCAGTTCGCCGTCATCCGTAAAAAGCCGGCAAACCTCGGACAGATTTTATTTGGCTTTGTCTGGGTGCTGGTCGGCCTATCTTTATTTCTGCTCGGCCTCGAGTGGTGTCTGTTTCCACTTGGCCGCCTGATGGCCGAACAATTAACCGACCCCAATTTTATTCACGCCGGCAAAGCCGTTGCCGATGCCGCCAACCAAATTAACTGGAGCGACTATTACTGGGTTTATCTGTTTGCCTTTTTAATTGGCTTCAGTACGACGATTGCAGAACCCTCTTTGATTGCAGTTGCTATCAAAGCAAATGAGGTATCCGGCGGCGCCATCGGCATCTGGGGCTTGCGCCTAGCCGTCGCGCTCGGGGTAGCGATTGGTATATCCCTGGGTTGCTATCGCATTGTGGTTGGCGACCCTATTCACTGGTACATCATCAGCGGTTATATTGTGGTGGTGATTCAAACCAGTTTCGCGCCGAAAATGATTGTGCCACTGGCCTATGATTCTGGCGGCGTGACCACCTCAACCGTTACCGTGCCACTGGTTGCCGCCCTTGGCCTGGGATTGTCGGAAACCGTTCCCGGACGCAACCCTTTGATTGACGGTTTTGGTTTGATTGCTTTTGCCAGCTTGTTTCCCATGATGTCGGTCATGGCATACGCCCAAATCAGCGAGTATCGTGCTCGCGCAAAATCCGCCGATGTCGAGTCGGCTGAGTCCTCGACCTAGGAGCTCACTATGCACTTTAAGATGATTGTCGTTTTTGTAGAAGACGATAAAACCGATGACGTTATGGACGCTGCCCGTAAAGCCGGAGCGACCGGAGCCACGGTTATAAACAATGCCCGCGGTGAAGGCTTGAAACAAAGCAAGACCTTTCTGGGCTTGTCCCTGAGCAGCCAACGCGACGTTATTTTATTTTTGGTTGAGGAACACCTCAGCCGCCACATTCTGGAAGAAATCAATCGTGTGGGCGAATTTGATGCGGCACCCGGTACCGGCATTGCCTTTCAGATTGATGTCGAAGACGCTGTTGGCGTCGCCCACCAAGTCGAAAAACTCACCTCGGATGTAGAGGAGCTGCTGTAATGGAAAAGGCTGCAATGGAAAAGAAAGTAATACAAGCTCGACAGGTAATGCACAGCAATCATCTGGAAATTGACGGCAAAGCAACGGTGAAAGAAGCCATCGCTTTGATGCGCGCCCACCAGAGCGATGTACTGATTGTTCAAAAACGGGATGAGAATGATGCGCTGGGTATTGTGCTGCTGTCGGATGTTGTCAAAAAAGTGCTCGCCAAAGACAAGGCTCCCGAGCGGGTGAACGTTTATGAAATCATGTCCAAGCCAGTGATTCCGATCGAAGCTGATTTGGATGTGCGCTATGTTGCACGCATGTTTGATCGCTTTGGCATTTCCAATGCCCCGGTAGTTGATCAAGGTAAAGTAGTTGGCGTGGTCAGTTACAATGAACTGATTTTTAACGGCCTGTGCGAGTTGCTTGACTGAATAAAGACGTCAATTCAATTATATCAGGGCTTGGTGTCCGGCTTGTGACACCCCCCGCACTGGCGCACTGGCCCTGATTTTTCACCGGCAACTTTCAACTCCCGGTGGCATTCACGACATAAGCCGTGGAACTGCTCTTCCACCAGAAGATTGACCGACTCGTCTTCCTTATGGCATTGGTAGCAACCAAATTGCCGGCCCGTTCCGTCCACGTAATTGTGATGACATTGAGCACAGCCCACCTGATGATGATCTTTGTGAACAAAATAAACATCCAGTAAAGGTGCTTCGCGCAGAGAGGCCTCGCGTTTTTCAGGCAACATCAAGAACAAAGCCGCGACGATAGAGACGGCAATCATGATCAATATCATCTTAGCGGGTGACCACATACAAGCCCCCACTCAATACCGCACAACACACAAAAAGGTACACGGACAGTACGGTTTTCTGAGCACCGGACAAACTCATCCGCGCTTCATCGGTCTCACCAAGCAGCGCTTTACTGAGTGACATTTTCTGGGCCTGACGATTCAAGCCGTAATACAACAAAAAGAGAACCAGAAGAATCGAACAGGCTGCCCAGGCAATATAACTCTTTAAATAAAAATCACTGCCAACGATGTGATAGAAACTGGCCAACATCGCCACGATAGAACACAGTGCATGGCTCACTCGAAACGAATAATGTTTGCCATGCAAACGCCGTCGAAAGGGACGCAAGGACGCAAAGCACAAGTAGGCGAATAATATCCAGGCTAACCAGGCAACCAACATATGCCAGGGCGCGCGCAAACTGAGATATTCCAAACTGGTAGGCTCAAGTACCAAAAAGCCAACACCGTGTACCGTAGAGAAAAATAACATTGCGAATGCCAGCAAGCGATGCCACCAGTAAAACAAATCTCCACGAAGGCGAGGCCAGGTTTTTGGGCGTGCGCGTTCCACAAAAAGATACAAGCACAGGGCAAAGGCGACAAAGCCAATACCATTGAGCCATTCCCAATAACCACCCGCAGAGATCGCGCCAAAAGCAAGAATCAGCACAAACGGCAGCAACAAATAGCCACTGAGAGCCAATATATAAATCAGCAAATGTCGCCAGGAAGCGTGTAGGGGAAGTTGTTTTTGTACACCCTTATCAGTCATTCGACCTATTTTCAGATTGAATGACTAACATGTCAAGTAATCGAATTTATTCTTCGGATACCGACAAGGTAAAAGAGAAAATAAATGAAACAAGGAAAGAGATTGAAATCTCATGCTGGTCAGGACAATCAACACCTTGCTGTCCTGACCAACACGAGCGATCTTCCTACACCGCTCTCGGCAAAGGTGAAGCTTCGCTGCGCCAGCGAGCTTTTGCACGCTCTGCCAGCATAAACAGGCTGGGCACCAAAATCAGAGTCACCGTGGTTGCCAGCAAAACACCAAAGGACAGTGAGATCACCATCGGCACGAGGAACTGCGCCTGGGTACTGGTTTCAAATAAAATCGGTACCAATCCAACAAAGGTCGTCACCGATGTCAGGATGATTGCGCGGAAACGATCCCTGCCAGCATTGACCACCGCGTCGTAAACACTTTCACCCTGAGCACGCAGCTGATTGATTCGATCCAGAAGAACCAGGTTATCGTTCACCACAACACCAGAACAGGCAAAGAAACCAAGGAAGGACATCATGCTGATCTCACGCCCCAGAATCATGTGACCCGCAATGGCACCCATAAATCCAAAAGGAACTGCCGTAAAAATCAGGAAAGGCTGCCAGTAGGATTTAAAGGCAATTGCCATGAGTGCCAGTACCACCAAGGAAGCCACAAAGAAGTTAACAAGAATGGACACCATAAATTCCTGTTCTTCTTTCATGCCTTCGGATACAGACAATCTCAAACCGGGATACTGCTTGCGCCACTCAGGATAATGTTCCTTAAAAATAGACTGCACAATTTCATCCGGTACGCCCACGCCATCTTTTACATAGGCTCGCACTTTTACCGAACGTTTGCGATCTTCACGCTTAATGTGAGAATAACCGGGAACGTAGTCAACATTAGCAACTGCATCCAGTGGAATTTCGCGCTGGTCCATCGTACGAATGCGAACATCACTCAAATGATCAACATTGTTTCGCTCTTCCTTGGGATAACGCACCATCACTCGGACGTCTTCATTGCCTTTGGGGATTCGCTGAGCCTCAGCGCCATAAAAGCCCTGGCGAACCTGCCTCGCCACATCGCTTAAGCTTAAGCCCAACGTTTCAGCATAGGGCTTCAAACTCAACTGGATATCACTGCGTGCGGATTCAATCGTGTTTCGCACATCGTGAACGCCTGAATAGGATAGCAACGCCTCTTCCAGCTTTTTAGCAACATCATTCAGAACGGCTTCATCATCTCCCGGCGCCGTCAGTAACAAACTGATATCAGCACCAACATCGTTGATGGTTGCATCCAGCGTAATTTCTTCCAATTCCGGCAATGGGCCAACCAATTCACGCCAACGCTTGACCACCGCATCAGCCGAGACTTTCCCATCGGAATTGTCCAGCGACAAAGAAACCAGAATATTGTTTCGCCAGCCCCAGGTTTGCATATCCTTGATAACGGCGTCGCCACCTCCCTCGCCGAAAAGATTGGTATCTTGCTTCAGCTCGGGCACCGCACCTTCAACACGCTCGATAATAGAATCCATTGTGGAGAATGGCGCCCCCTCTGGAATCTTCATACGCAAACGCACAAAATCGGACGCCACCACAGGCATAAAGGATTTGCCAACCCAGCCACCCATGAATACTGAAACCGACAAACCGAAGGCAACAATAAAAACAGCAACCGTCGCACCATTGTGTTGCAGCATGCGCTTCAAGCTGGTTTTGTAGTAGCGATCAGCCACGTATTCAAGACCGCTTGCTACGCCCTGACGCCATTTCTGAAAACGTCGCATAAACGTAAAGCGACTGTCTTTCTCCGGTTTCATGTGCGCCAGATGGGAAGGCAATATCAGCAGGGACTCCACCAGTGAAAACACCAGACAGAGGGTAACAACCGCTGGAATACCAAAAGAGATTTCCCCCAGCGGGCCGGGAATAAACAACATTGGCGCAAAAAAGATAATGGTTGACACCACCGCCAGCAATACGGGCTTGCTGACCATCTTGGCACCTGTCGCCGCCGACAGGTTTCCTTGCATGCCTGCCTGTTGTCGCGAGTAGACGCTCTCCCCAACGATGATGGCATCGTCCACCACGATCCCCAGCACCAACAGGAAGGCGAACAGGGACAGCATATTCAAACTCACACCGGTCAGAGGCAGGAACCACAGCGCACCTAAAAATGCGACAGCAATTCCCAGTGTTACCCAAGCCGCCAAAGCCGGACGCAAGAACAACATCAATACCACAAAAACCAGAACAAGACCGGAAAGGGAATTGTTCATCAGCAGATTGAGCCGGCCTTCAAACAGGGTGGACCAGTCGCGCCAAACCACCGCATGAACACCGGGAGGAAGCTGGTCCTGCACCTCATCCATAAATTTACGGACTTCTTTCGCTGTTTCCACAACATTGGGATTGTCGGTGGCATAAACTTCCAGGTAAACGGCTTTGCGTCCATTCAAACGCGCAATCAGGTTCCACTCTTCCAATGTTTCCTTAACATCGGCCACATCACCAATGGTTAATTCAGAACCGTCTTCCTTACCCTGAATAACAATGTTTTGAAAATCTTCAACGGTATAGGCTTGCGCTCGGGTTTGTACCTGCAGATCACCGTTTTTTGAACGAATGGAACCGGCGCCCAAATTCATGGAAGAACCGCGAACCGCATTGACTACATCTTCAAAACGTAAACCATAACGGCGCAGCTTTTGTTCTGAAATTTCAATTGCCATCTGTTCCGGGCGAACGGCTTCAAGATCAACCAGAGTCACCGCCGGCAACAAAGAAATTTCATCGCGCAACCATTCACCGGTCGCTTTTAATGCGGCATCATCCACTTCACCGTAAATGCCCACACTGAGCACTTCGATCTTTTGCTTGTTCTCACGGACTTCGGGCCGCTCGACATCGGCCGGGAATGTTGTGATGGAATCAACCCGGGTTTTCACCTCATTAAGCAGCGCTTGGGTATCATAATCATTTTGAACTTCGATCGTGACGTTACCCGAACCATTGCGAGCGCTCGACTCAATCTTTTTAATGCCCTCCAAATCGAAAACGGCTTGCTCAATGCGTTTTACAATTTGTTCTTCAACTTCTTTGGGGCCTGCACCTGGATAAGGCACATAAACACTTAAGGTTTCTGGTGAAGCACCAGGAAACACTTCACGATCCAGTTGGTTATAGTTGTATACGCCACCGATAATAATCGCAACCATTAACAAATTGGCCGCAATCGGGTTTTCAACAAACCATTGCACAAGTCGATTCATTAGCTATCAACCTCTTCTGCACCGGCATTGTTTTTATCTTCGGCAACCGATGTGGGAGCCTGTTCGGAAGATTTAATTTTCACTTTCTTGCCAGGAGCCAGGTACTGCTGATTACCATCGACAATATTGTCTCCAGGGGAGACATCTCCGCTCACCCAAACCTTGTCTTTGGAAACTTTTAAAACTTTGATTTCCTGACTGACAATTTCATTGTTAGGGCCAACGCTGTAGACCAGATTGCGCTTGTACAAGGCTTTACGGGGAAGCTCCACCACATTTTCCAAAGCTTTCCCGTCAATTTTGGCTTCCACAAATAAACCCACCATCAACGGTGCCGCCTGGCTGTCGGCATAGGGATCATTTACTTCGGCAACGGCATAATAAAGACGTGTGCGCGTATCCAGACTCGCATCGGTGCGAACAATATTTCCCTGCCAGCTGCGCGATACACCGGCGACGGTTCCTGTCAACGTAACAGCAGGGCCTTCGCCGCTGCTCACACTCATCCCCAAGGGTAAGTCCACCAGACCCGCTTCGGAATCAGTCAGCGGCAAACGAATTTCCACCACCGATGTATCAAAGGCTTGACCCAGTTGCGTACCCGGCCCTACATACTGCCCTAAATCCACATTGGTACTGCGCACCAGGCCCGAAAACGGCACACTGATTTTGGTCCGGCGCAAATTCAGCTCTGCTTTTTCCAGATTTGCCTTGGCGGCTTCCAGGCTCGCTTCGGCAGCGGCAATTTGTGGCTTACGCAAAAACAGATCGTTGGCTTCCGAATTGCCCAAATTACGCCACTCGCGCTTTTTCTGTCGGGCCTGACCACGCTCCGTTGCCAAACGCTGCTTAGCTTCAGCAACTTGGGATTTGGCTTGCACCACAGCGAAACGATAATCACGCGGATCAATTTCAACCAGTGTCTCACCGACTTCGATATGTCCCCCGGCCACGAAAGCCGGGTTGACCTTCACAATACGCCCTGATACTTCGGCAACCAGACTGATTTCACGTCGAGGAGCGACAGTACCCTGGCTGTGCACACTCAGGCGATGCTCAGATGGCTGGGCCGTCACCACTGCCACTTCTGCAGGTTTGGCTTCGGCTTTCGGTTGCGGCTCAGGTTCGGGTTTCAACGTTGCAACAGCGAAGATCAGAGCACCTCCAAGCAACAAAATAATCAGCGGTAAATACTTGCTCAGCGGGGAGCGAACAGCAGAGTCGGCCACTCAAATAGTCCTCATGTCTTATCTATTGTCGTTATTACTCGGTACCCACACCGAGCCTAGGGCTAAAGTGCTAGTGTAACTCCAGCATAAGCATTACGTGGGGATTTTACCCTTCTTCACATAGCCCATCACATAACCCACCGCGCAGGCCAAGCCGAAGCCCCGCAGCGCAGCCCAGAAAATCGTCATGTAACAGCCATATTCCCCAACTAAAAACAAGGCTGTTGCAGACCCCCGGAATGCCGCATAATGCGCCGTCCCTTGGGCCTGTTAGCAAGCCTCGGAGGTGCGGCCAGTTCGCCGCAAGCGAAGGAATACATAAGAGAGACCAAAGATTCAATGATCAGTATTAATGCTCGTATTGCCGATGAGTTATCGGTAAACGCTCGCCAGGTAGAGGCGGCTGTGGAACTGTTGGACGAAGGCGCCACTGTTCCTTTTATCTCACGTTACCGTAAAGAGGTAACCGGCGGTCTGGATGATGGCCAATTACGTACCCTGGAAGAACGTTTACGCTATTTGCGAGAGCTGGAAGATCGCCGTTCAGCGATTTTGAAAAGCATCAGCGAACAGGAAAAACTGACCCCCGAGCTGGAAGCTGAAATCAACGCCGCCGATACCAAGAATCGTCTGGAAGACCTCTATCTGCCGTATAAGAAGAAGCGCCGTACCAAAGGCCAAATCGCCATCGAGGCCGGCCTGGAACCTCTGGCCAACAGCCTGCTGGACAACCCGAACCTGGCCCCGGAAGAAGAAGCCCAGAAATACCTCAACGGCGACAGCGAAGAAGGCAAAAAGATTACCGACATTAAAGCCGCTCTGGATGGCGCCAAGTACATTCTGATGGAACGTTTCAGCGAGAACGCCGAACTGATTGGCAAGCTTCGCCAGTTCCTGAAAGACGAATCCAATCTCAGTGCCCGCGTAATGGATGGCAAAGAAGCTGAGGGCGCAAAGTTCTCCGACTACTTCGAACACGACGAGCCCCTGGGAAGCGTTCCCTCTCACCGTGCCCTGGCCATGTTGCGCGGTCGCAATGAAAGTATTTTGAGCCTGGCCATTACCGTGGGTGATCCTGAAGATCGCCTGGCCGCTCACCCCTGCGAAGCTATGATTGCCGATCACTGGGAAATCCAGCAGCAAGAACGTGCGGCGGATAAATGGCTGTCTGAAGTGGTACGCTGGACCTGGCGAGTCAAGTTACTGACCCATCTGGAAACCGATCTGCTGGGTGAAATCCGCGAAGCCGCCGAGGAAGAAGCCATCAAGGTATTCGCCAGTAATTTGAAAGATCTGCTATTGGCCGCACCCGCCGGCCAGAAGGCCACCATCGGCCTCGACCCGGGTTTGCGCACCGGCGTAAAAGTCGCGGTAGTCGATGCCACCGGCAAAGTCGTCGATCACGGTGCGATCTTCCCAACTCCACCCCAAAACAAGATTCGCGAGGCCGAGGCCGTGATTGTTGCCTTGTGCAAAAAACACGACGTTGGCCTGATCGCCATTGGCAACGGCACCGCCTCCCGTGAAACCGATAAATTTGTGGGCGATGTGCTCAAAGCGCACAAAGACATCAGCGCTCAAAAAGTGATGGTCAATGAAGCCGGTGCATCGGTCTATTCCGCATCGGAAGTGGCCGCCAAGGAGTTTCCGGACCTCGACGTGACGATTCGCGGAGCGATTTCCATCGCTCGCCGTCTGCAAGACCCGCTGGCCGAGCTGGTGAAGATCGAGCCCAAATCCATTGGCGTGGGTCAGTACCAGCACGATGTCTCCCAGGCGCAACTGGCGCGCTCTCTGGACGCTGTGGTAGAAGACTGTGTGAACGCCGTTGGTGTTGAAGTGAACACGGCATCCGCCCCTCTGCTGGCCGCCGTTTCCGGCTTGAACAGCAGCATTGCCAATAACATCGTCGAATTTCGCGATCAAAACGGCGCCTTCAAGAGCCGTGAAGATTTGAAAAACGTCAGCCGCTTCGGTGCAAAAACCTTCGAACAGGCGGCGGGCTTTCTGCGAGTCGCCGGTGGTGATAACCCACTCGACGCGTCGGCGGTACACCCGGAATCCTATTCAGTGGTGGAAGCCATTGCCGAGAAAAACGGCCGCCCGATTCACAATCTGATGGGCGATTCCGGTTTCCTTCGCGCACTCAAGCCAGCCGACTACACCTCGGAAGCGTTTGGTGTGCCCACCGTGACCGACATCATCAGCGAACTGGACAAACCTGGCCGTGACCCTCGCCCGGAATTCAAAACCGCCCAGTTCCAGGACGGTGTTGAAGAGATCAAGGATCTGGAGCCCGGTATGATCCTCGAAGGTACCGTCACCAATGTGACCAATTTCGGCGCTTTTGTGGACATCGGTGTCCACCAGGATGGTCTGGTGCATATTTCAGCCCTGTCCAACACCTTTGTGAAAGACCCTCGTGAAGTGGTGAAAGCCGGTGATATCGTGAAGGTGAAAGTCATGGAGGTGGACGTGCCTCGTAAGCGCATTGGTCTGTCCATGCGCCTGGACGACACTCCCGGGGAGAAGCAATCCGGTCCTGCAGGGCAACAGCGCCGCGGCAAAGGTCGCCAGGATCGCAGCCAGCAGCAACGCTCCTTTGGTGGCAAACAAGGTGGCCAGCAAAAACAGGGGGGCATGGGCTCTATGGGTGCCCTGCTGCAGCAAGCTATGAAGAACAAAAAATAAAACTTTACAAAACCTAAGTTCAGCGCTGCTTCATGCTCGCTAGGCCAGTATACTCAAGGCCTGGCGAGCTATGATCATGATATCTAATGAGTGCCATTTTCAGCCGTAAATAGCCTTTTTCGTCATAGTTCGAGGAACGTCAGGGATTTTCCTCGTCTAAATCAGCAAGAAGCCAAACAGGCGAAGAAACAGACACTACAGAGACTTGGAGCAAATCATGTCCGAAGAGAAAGAAGTACAAGGCGAAGTTATTGAAGAGAATGTAGAAAGTACTGACAACAGCTCCCAGGAGAGTAACGCCAGTACCGCGAATGCCGAGCAGCAGAATGCCAATGCTCAGGAACAAAGCAGCCAAAGCCAGCAGCAGGAAGAGCCAAAGCAAACTTATGAGCCGGCCACGCCGAGCAAAGAAGAGCGCGACTGGGCGATGTTCTGTCACCTCTCAACCATGGCAGGCTTTTTTATTCCGTTCTTCAGCATTATCGGCCCATTGATTGTCTGGCTGATCAAGCGCGACGAGATGGAATACGTGAATTACCACGGTAAAGAAGTACTGAACTTCCAAATCACCATTGCCCTGGCGATGTTTGTGAGCATCATTCTCACCGTGATTTTGATTGGCGTGGTGATGATATTTGTGGTCGGCGTCTTCTGGTTTGTCATGTCGATTATCGGTGGCGTCAAAGCCAGCAGCGGTGAATATTTTGAATACCCGTTTACGCTCCGCCTGATCAAATAAACCCACCGAACACAAAAAAGCGAGGCATTGACCTCGCTTTTTTTATGCCCGAAAGCACACAAGAAGAATGAGATGCCATTTGCACCTATTGCTGTTAACCACAACCCTTGGGGATATTTGACAGTTTGATGAACAACTCATAGGCTTAGTTGACGGATTTAGAACGGAGTCTTGATCAGTTGTGTCCAGCAAGCGTGAATCTTCACGCTCAGGTAAACCGACAAGGAGCTTGTTATGCCGATCAAACCTCACATTATCGCCTGTATCAGTGCCATGGCTGTCGCCTCTGTCAGCAGCAACGTCGCACTCGCGGCTTTGAGCCAAAGCAATCATGATGCTTTGACGTCCAATGCCAAAACAGCCTTACTATTGAAACCTGGAAAATCTGATCAAAAATATTGTCGAGTTGTGCGCAACTCTCTTTATGGCCATTTCCGTAAAAAATGTCGTACAGCAGCCGAGTGGGAAGAATGGATAAGCAGAACGGCTCCCAAGATTGAAAAACAATGGCAAATTGCTGGCGCGACCCAGCCCAAAAAAGGCGGCAAGAATTTACAAAGGTATCTGGCACTACCTGTTTACATTGGTTATTACTAAACGCCCCATTAAACAGCTTATTTTTGAATACTAAAAAACAAAGGAATCATGATGAAAAAAGTAGCTCAAGTTGTTGTATCCGGTCTGGCACTGAGTCTCAGCTTTGGCAGCATGGCCGCCGAGCAAGCTAAAGACGAAGTGGTTTGCAAAAAAGCGCGCGCGTCTATCTACCAGCATTACAGCAAAAAATGCATGACAGAAGCCGAATGGGCCACTTGGACCGCAAAAGCAGAAAAGCAGATGAAACGCCAGTCTTCGCTCGCGAATGTCAGCACCAATCAGAAAGCCGTACTGGCAGAAGGCGACAGTGGCGCGACCGCGACCATTGCCCGCAAGACTCACCCCTCATCGAGCCGCCTGAAAGACAGCAACATGAGAAATAGAAATGAGCTTGCCAGAGTTCAATAAGTAAAAGTAACGTTCACAATTGGAGGTGAACATGAAAAAGTTTATTTGTTCAGCCGCACTACTCAGCCTGAGCAGCCTCAGCTTTGCCATGCTCCCGGCAAGCGAACAAAAACCACAAGCACAAATGCAGGCCCAGGAAGAAGAAAAAATTTGTTTAGTGGTGCGAAAATCCATTTACGGGAAATATCGAAAAAAATGCAAAAGTACCCAGGAGTGGATGGATTTTCTTGCGGAGTACGGCCCTAAAATTGAAAAGCAACTGGAGACGGCTGGCATTACTCGCAGTCTGCGTGGCGGTGCCATTTATGGCAAAGCACCGCAAATAGCCTACAAAGAAAAGTAATCACTTCCCACGACGCGGCTTTATTAAGCCGAATGCAGGCCGCTCAAGCTATCCTCTGGTTTGAGCGGCTTAGTCGCCAATTTGAAATCCAGACCCCCGTCAGACAACAGGCAATCGCCAGGATATACGCCGCACCGTACACTGGCCCGGACACTTTATAGATCGGCCCGTAGATCATATATTCCAGCCCCATATAAAATGCGATACCCAAAAGGGCTCCCCAGATATACGGCATCGGAAAACGTGCAAAGTAATAACCGGCAAACAGACTGGGCACGCCCATAAGCAATACAACGCCTTTATAATCGAGGGGCAGAATTGACGCCCAAAACGCTGCGCCAAACAACAATACGGCACCTGCGGCATAGGCCGCCCACTGATTTTTCATGCATCACCCTGTGCTGATAAACATTCTACCGGCCCATTATGAGCCGGTCGTTTTGGCAAGGCTATTAGACGAAACGCTAATTGCCTTGCTCGTCCGCACCTTCCGCACTTTCTCTAACCGGCCAGGGAACCCGCAAGAGACGGTCACCGGCAAAGCTGCCGATATATAAGTAGTTGCCTAACACCTGAGCAACCGTTCCCGCCCCCATCGGCGGCCCCTGCTGCTCCAGAACAACGGTGTGACTCATATCTTCTGGATTGACAGCAACAATATCAAAACGGCTCGGGCAAGCGCCTTTGCGAATTTCCATACACTGCCGAGCACTGGCCAGGTTGAAATGCTGCGAAGCCACCAGCAAGCGGCCATCCTCTGTCCATTGTGTATTGTCCGGGTGCGGCATATCGGCCGTGGCGAGAACCTCACCGCTGCGCCAATCCAGTTTGTGAACCTGATTATCACCCCAGCTGTTTACATAGAGGTACTTGCCTTCGGCATCAATTTGAATGCCATTGGGGAAGGCACTGCGGAAATCTTTTACCTTGGAAAAGGCACCGCCATTTTCGGGCGTCCAATGCCAGACCCATCCGGTATCAAAGCCTAACAAGCCTTCCAGTTGCGGCCAGTTGATCGGGCCCAGACTCAGCCCCTCCATGGCAAACATATGTGTTGTAAAGAAACCGCCATCTGGCCCGGCTACTACATCATTGATATTGCTGTTGTCGGGCATTTCGACACAGCCCTGCCAACTGATCTGAAACGTATCGTCCTCGCGTCGAATTAAAAACGACTCGACGGCTTCGCGCCCACCGTGATTCACCACCAATAGACGCTGAGTATTTTCGTTCAATCGACTGAGGTGAATGCCATGGGGTGAAAACGCTTCTCCTGGCGGCTCACAGTTTTCCTGCCCCCAACGCTCCGGGTCCGCTTCGGTGAAATCGGGAAAAATCTTAAGGTGTTTGGCTTTCACATCATAAAACGCCAGAGACCCTGGCGTGTGTTGTCCGACAATTCCCATCTGACTGACGATTAAGGTGCGCCCATCGCCCAGCGGTTCAAGATCTTCCGGGTTGTGAAAGCCACATAGCGCTTTACGATCGCCTTTGGCATTGCAATCCGTAATCACAGGCGTGGGGTCGCTACAAGCGAGCAAGCCACCCAGCATCAGCAACAGACAGGATCTGCGCAGCATCAATAGTAGGAACCTTGCCATAATTATTCTCGTCGTTGCCTTCCCTTCACGCAGTGTAAGCGAAAATACCCGGGACCAAAACGAAAAAAGCCCCCTGGGCAAAAACCGAGGGGGCTAAAGCGTGAAACGGTTAACGTCGTATTGCTGGTGCTTGAATTTAAAAACTTCTGCTTTACTGCTCTACAAAAGCACGCTCAATCACATAGTGAGCTTTTTGCCCATGGCGCGATTCTTTAAAACCATGGCTATCGAGAATTTCACACGTCTCTTTCAGCATGCTCGGGCTGCCGCAAATCATAAAACGATCGTCGTCGAGATTTGGCTTGGGCAAATCCAAATCGTGGAACAGTTTACCAATCCGCATCAGGTCAGTAATTCGACCATTGTTGCGATAGGGCTCGCGGGTAACAGTGGGGTAGTACAACAGCTTTTCGCGTACTTCTTCCCCAAAGAATTCATTGTTGGGCAATTCGTTTTCAATCACATCCTGGTAGGCCAACTCGGAAATATGACGCACACCATGAGTCAGAATAATCTTGTCAAAGCGCTGGTACACCTCAGGATCTTTGATGATGCTCATGAACGGTGCCAACCCGGTACCCGTGCTGATCAGATAAAGGTGCTTGCCTTCCAGCAGGTGATCTGCCACCAAGGTGCCCGTGGGCTTGGTGGATAATAAAACCTCATCACCAACCTGAATGTTCTGTAGACGGGAAGTCAGTGGACCATCGGGGACTTTGATGCTGAAGAATTCCAGCTCTTCATCGTAGTTCGCGCTGGCAATACTGTAGGCCCGCATCAGTGGTTTACCCTCAACCTCCAGCCCCATCATCACGAAATGGCCATTTTCAAAGCGTAAGCTCTGGCTACGGCTGGTATTAAAGCTGAACAGGCTTTCATTCCAGTGATGTATTCGGGTGACTCGTTCACGAATCAGGCTGGCCATAGGGCTTCTCCACAGGGGTAACTTTCAACTGCAAGCAGTCTAGATGCCTGTCCCTTAGCTGTAAAATGGGTTATTTTTCTATTGCTTATTGATAAAATCGATATACAAACCCATTATGCGGTACCGATATGCGTTTTAGTCTTCGCCAAATTGAGGTTTTCCTGGCCACCGCCCAACAGCAGAACATCAGCCTGGCGGCCAAACAGCTCAACCTTTCCCAGTCCGCAGCCAGCTCCGCCCTGCGTGAATTGGAGCAGCAATTCGGCCTGCAGCTCTTTGACCGCCTCGGCAAGCGTTTGCGACTGAATGAAAACGGCATCGCCCTGCGCCCCCAGGCCCAGAGCTTGATGAGCGCAGCCGAGCAGCTGGAATCCAGCTTTAAAGGCCAGGCCGGGTTGGGAGACTTGAGAGTGGGCGCGACCTTAACCATTGGCAATTATCTGGCTGTGCCGTTGGTCGCCGAATACATGAACGACGCCCGCCAACAGGGCCAGGAAGCCAAGGTCGATCTTCATGTCGCCAACACCGACAACATCGCTCATCAGGTACTCAACTATGAGTTGGATATAGGCTTGATTGAAGGCGAGTTTAATCACCCCCAGCTGCGAAGCGAGCACTGGCGTGATGATGAACTCGTGATTGTCGCCAACCCCAATCATCCCCTCGTGAATCAAGGCGCACTAAGCGATGAGCAATTGCTGTCTCTCCGCTGGATCAGTCGGGAACATGGCTCCGGTACCCGCCAGGCCTTCGAGCATGCCCTGCACGGCCTATTGCCCCACTTGAATATCGCCATGGAGCTGGAACATACCGAAGCCATCAAGCGCGCCATTGAAGCCGATTTGGGGGTAGCCTGTCTGTCCCGCCTGGCGGTGAGCGAAGCCCTGCAAAGAGGCAGTCTGGCCCAACTGCATGCTCCCCACCGGGATTGGCGTCGGCGTTTTTATTTTGTATTCCACCGCGACAAAGCCATCAGTCACTCTCTGGAACACTGGTTGCAATTATGCCAAGCTAAGCACAATAACTAATGCGCAGTCAGAACACGTCACCATGCCTTTGAATTTCTCCACTGAGCCGAAACGGCCATTTCCCATTCGACTTGGCCTACTGGCCGTTCTGCTGAGTTACTGCCTGACGACATCAACCAGCAATGCGCAAAGCAAAATTTACAAATACAAGGACGAAAACGGCAAGTGGGTCTTTACCGATAAAAAACCCAAACAAGCCGCTGAAACCATTCAATTAAAAACCCGCGGTAACGCCTCAAAACACGAGCCCTGGCTGGAAACCCTCAGAGAAGATGGTAAACATCGCCTGTTTTTGAACAATCCGGTTCACGCGCCCATTCAGTTTATATACCGAGCCAGCCGCCTTGGCAAAAAACGTTTTCGCTTCAGCGCAGAAGGACCAGGTCGATTTCTGCTGCGTGAACAAGACACTGCCTTCGGTGAAATAAAATCCGGTTGGGCCATTGGCAAGCTCAATGTGGTACACAGCCAGTCGGTTTACGAACTGCCCTTTTCCAGCAAAAAACGCCTGCTGATCAGCCAGGGCTTTAACGGACGTTTTTCACATACCGGTATCGGCAATCGCAACGCTTTGGATATCGCCATGGAAGTGGGCACCGACATTGCCGCTGCACGCCCCGGCGTCGTGGCCATTGCCAAAGACGATTATCATATGGGGGGCGCCAAGAGCTTTTTCCTCGACAAGGCCAATCACATCACGGTTTATCATGACGATGGCAGTTCGGCGATTTATGCGCATATTCTGCAAGGCAGCGCCAAAGTAAAACCCGGCGATAAAGTTCGTGCCGGGCAATTAATCGCGCGCGCAGGATCATCCGGTTATTCCACCGGCCCTCATCTGCACTTTGTGATTCGCGGCATTGTTGGCGGGCGCGTCGCTTCCCTACCCTTCCGCTTACGGGGGAGAGATGGCAAAACCTTTAACCCAAGAGCGGGGCAAAAAATATAAACCCGACTCAATTCCTGGGCATAAAAAAACCGGAGCAAGCTCCGGTTTTTACAAACGCTTTAATTCACTCTTAAAGCTCGCCATTCTCATAACGCAGGAACATATCGTCCAGGCTGATAGGCTTGATCTTGCTGGCATTGCCAGCGGTGCCAAAGGCTTCGTAACGCGCCACACAAATGTCTTTCATAGCATCAACGGTTTTGCTCAGGAATTTACGCGGGTCAAATTCGCTGGTGTTTTCCGCCAGGAAACGACGCACAGCACCCGTGGAAGCCAAACGCAAATCGGTATCGATGTTCACCTTGCGCACACCGTGCTTGATACCTTCGCAAATTTGCTCGACCGGCACACCATAGGTTTCCGGAATCTCACCGCCAAATTCATTGATTACCTTCAACCACTCCTGCGGCACAGAGGAAGAACCGTGCATCACCAAATGGGTATTCGGAATTTGTTCGTGAATGGCTTTAATGCGATCGATCGCCAGAATATCGCCTGTAGGCGGGCGAGTAAATTTGTACGCACCATGAGAAGTACCACAAGCAATCGCCAAGGCATCAACTTTGGTTTTTGCAACAAAGTCAGCCGCTTCTTCCGGGTCAGTCAGCATTTGATCGTGACTCAATTTGCCCACGGCGCCAATGCCATCTTCTTCACCAGCCTCACCGGTTTCCAATGAACCCAGACAACCCAGTTCACCTTCTACCGACACACCACAAGCGTGGGCCATGTCGACCGTGCGACGGGTTACGTCAACATTGTATTCATAATCGGTTGGGGTTTTGCCGTCTTCACCCAGAGAGCCATCCATCATTACGGAACTGAAACCCAATTGGATAGAACGCTGGCAAACCGCTGGCGAGGTACCATGGTCCTGATGCATACATACAGGAATATGCGGAAACTCTTCAATCGCAGCCAAAATCAGATGGCGTAAAAAAGGTGCGCCAGCGTATTTACGGGCGCCGGCAGAAGCCTGCACGATCACCGGAGAATCGGTTTGATCAGCAGCTTCCATAATGGCGCGCATCTGTTCCAGGTTGTTCACGTTAAATGCGGGCACACCATAGCCATACTCGGCGGCGTGATCCAACATTTGGCGCATGCTAATTAAAGCCATAATCGTCTTCCTATAATAGTCTGGCCCACGCTATCCCTAGGGACCTTTTCAAGTTAAAAATTATTGTGCAGCGCGAGCTTCTAAAATCGCAACTGCCGGTAAGGTTTTACCCTCAACATATTCCAAAAAGGCGCCACCACCCGTTGAGATATAAGAGACTTTATCGGCAATCTCATACTTATCAACGGCCGCCAGAGTGTCACCACCACCAGCAATCGAAAAGGCATCGCTCTCAGCAATAGCATGGGACAGCGCTTTCGTGCCTTCGCCAAACTGATCAAATTCAAACACACCTACCGGGCCATTCCAAATGATGGTTTTGGCGTCCGCCAGGATCTTGGCCAGCTCTGCGGAAGCATCCGGGCCGATATCAAAAATCATATCGCTGTCGGTAACCTCGCCCGCGGACTTCAGTTCAGCCGCAGCGCTTTCGGAAAACTCCTGGCCAACCACAACATCACTGGGAACAGGAATATCGCATTTTTTCATCAGCGCTTTGGCATTGGGGATCAGGTCATTCTCGCACAAAGACTTGCCCACATTGTTGCCGCTGGCCGCGAGAAAAGTATTGGCAATGCCACCACCAACGATCAACTGGTCCACCTTATCAGACAATGACTCCAGAACCGTTAACTTGGTGCTCACTTTAGAGCCGCCCACAATCGCCACCATAGGGCGAGCGGGCTTATCCAGTGCTTTGGCGAGCGCATCCAGCTCACCGGCCAACAACGGGCCGGCACAAGCTTCCGGCGCAAACTTGGCCACACCATGGGTAGAAGCCTGAGCCCGGTGCGCAGTACCAAAGGCGTCCATAACAAAGACATCGCACAAAGACGCATAGGCCCTGGCCAATTCATCTTCATCTTTCTTCTCACCTTTGTTGAAACGCACGTTTTCCAACAACACCAACTCACCTTCAGCAACATCAACACCCTGCTGCCAGTCTTTCACCACGCTCACATCGCGGCCCAACAGACCGCCCAGATGATTCGCCACTGGCGCCATGGAAAACTCCTCGGCAAACTCACCTTCGGTTGGGCGGCCAAGGTGACTCATCACAATGACTTTTGCACCGGCATCCAGAGCCAGCTTGATGGTTGGCAAAGCCGCACGAATACGCGCATCGGAGGTGACCTTGCCATCTTTCACGGGCACGTTCAGGTCTTCGCGAATCAGTACGCGCTTACCCGCCAGATCCAGTTCGCTCATCTGTTTAACAGCCATGGTGTGTTGTCCTCAGTATAAATTTAGAATTTTTTTGCCCAGTACGCCGCCGTATCGATCATACGGTTGGCATAGCCCCACTCGTTGTCGAACCAGGTCAATACTTTCACCATGCGTTCTCCGGCCACTCGGGTTTGGGTGGCATCCACAATGCTGGAGCGGGGGTCGTGGTTGAAGTCACAGGAGGCCAGCAACTCTTCGGTGTAGCCCAGCACTCCGTTAAAATCATTGTCTGCCGCCTCTCGCAAGGCGCGGTTAATATCCGCCGTGCTGACATCACTCTTCATAACCACCGACAGATCCATCGCCGATACATTGACGGTGGGTACGCGCATGGCCTGGGCTTCAAATCGTCCGGCCAACTGGGGCAAGAGACGATCAATGCCTTTTGCCAAACCGGTGTCGACGGGAATCATCGATTGAATCGCACTCCGGGTTTTACGCAAATCGGTGTGATGGTAGGCATCGATCACTGGCTGGTCGTTCATCGCCGAATGGATCGTGGTAATCACACCGCTATCAATACCAAACGCTTCATGCAAAGTATGGATAACCGGCACGATGCAGTTCGTGGTGCAGGAAGCATTGGACACAATCAATTCGCGGCCATTTAACTGCTGGTGATTCACACCGTAAACAATGGTGGCATCGACTTCGGCCGTTGCAGGCTGGGAAAACAGTACATGGCGAGCACCTGCGGCAATATGCTGCTCCGCGGTTTGGCGATCATTGAAAGCACCGGTACATTCCAATACCAAATCGATATCCATGTCGGCCCAGGGCAGTTGCGTGATATCAGGCTGGTGCAAAACACGGATGCGTTGGTCATCGATATGCAGCTGATCATTCTCAACCGCAACGGCCGCCGGAAAGCGACCGTGTGTGGAGTCGTATTGGGTCAGGTGTGCAATGGTGTTGCAATCGGCCAGTTCATTGATGGCCAGCACTTGAAGATGGCCAAAGCGGCCCTCTTGCTGAGCTTCAAATAAAGCCCGCAGCACACAGCGGCCAATTCGTCCGTAGCCATTGATAGCTATCTTTGTCACGCTCACATTCACAGGTCCGGCCAGCGGCCGATGCACAGAAGCGGCATCGACCTGAAAAAGGAAGACCGTTTAGTCTTCCAGCAACTCTTCAACATTGGCAACCACATTGTCGACGGTAAAGCCAAAGTGCTCCAACAATACATTACCCGGGGCGGATTCACCGAAGGTATTCATACCGATCACACGACCTTCCAGGCCAACAAATTTGTACCAGTAGTCTTCATGTGCCGCTTCAATGGCAACACGAGCGGCCACTTCAATAGGCAATACAGACTGCTTGTACTCAGCATCTTGCTTACTGAAAATTTCTGCACAAGGCATGGATACGACACGCACCTTACGGCCCGCAGCACTCAGCTTGTCAGCAGCTTCTACCGCCAGACCCACCTCGGAACCGGTGGCAATCAAAATGGCTTCCGGCTCACCGTCGCTGTCTTTCAACACATAGGCACCACGGCTGATATCCGCCAGCTGCTGCTCATTACGTGGCTGGGGCGTTAAGCCCTGGCGAGAGAAAATCAGTGCACTCGGGCCATCGCGGCGCTCGATGGCGCTCTTCCAGGAAACCGCAGATTCCACGGCATCGGCGGGGCGCCAGGTGTGCAGATTTGGGGTTAGGCGCAGGCTGGCAATTTGCTCGACCGGCTGGTGTGTTGGACCATCTTCACCCAGGCCAATGGAGTCGTGGGTGTAAACAAAAATGCTCTGCTGCCCCATCAAGGCCGCCATGCGTACGGCGTTGCGGGCGTACTCCATAAACATCAGGAAGGTCGCACCGTAGTTCACGAAACCGCCGTGCAGAGCGATACCGTTCATGATGGCGCTCATACCGAATTCACGCACGCCGTAGAACAGGTAGTTACCACTGGCATCGTCAGCCGTTACGCCCTTTGAACCACTCCACAAGGTCAGGTTGGAGCCGGCCAGATCCGCAGAACCGCCCAGCAATTCAGGCAGCATCGGGCCAAACGCGTTCAGGCTGTTCTGGGACGCCTTGCGGGAAGCAATCTTCTCAGACGCTTCCTGGCACTCTTTAATGTAGGCATCCGCTTTTTCGCTGAAATCAGCGGGAAGATCGCCCTTGATCACACGGCGCTCAAACTCGGCGGCCAACTCAGGATGGGCACCTTTGTATGCCGCCAGTTTCTCTTCCCACTCACTTTCGGCTTTCGCGCCCGCGTCTTTGGCATCCCAAGCGCTGTAGATATCTTCGGGGATCTGGAAGGCATCGTGCTCCCAACCGAGGGTTTCACGAACCAGAGCAATTTCTTCGGCACCTAATGGAGCACCGTGACAATCCTCCTTGCCCTGCTTGTTGGGAGAACCGAAACCAATCACGGTTTTGCAGCAAATCAGGGTCGGCTTGCCTTCTTCAGCGCGAGCCTGTTCGATGGCTTCTTTGATGGCAGCACTGTCGTGGCCATCGACCGCTGGAATCACCTGCCAGCCGTAGGATTCAAAACGCTTAGGCGTGTCGTCGGTAAACCAGCCCTCAACTTCACCGTCAATAGAGATGCCATTGTCGTCATAAAACGCGATCAGTTTGCCCAGACCCAGGGTTCCAGCCAGAGAACAGGCCTCATGGGAAATACCTTCCATCAAGCAACCATCACCCAGGAAGCTGTAGGTGTAGTGATCAACGATGTCGTGCCCTTCACGGTTAAACTGCGCGGCCAGAATCTTCTCGGCAACCGCCATACCCACGGCATTGGTAATGCCCTGACCCAATGGGCCCGTAGTGGTCTCTACGCCCGGCGCGTAACCGTATTCCGGGTGACCCGGAGTCTTGGAGTGCAACTGGCGGAAGTTCTTCAGCTCTTCAATGGGCAGCGCGTAGCCAGACAGATGCAACAGAGAGTAAATCAGCATGGAACCATGGCCGTTGGACAGCACGAAGCGGTCACGGTTAGCCCACTCGGGGTTGGCCGGGTTATGCACCAGATAATCGTTCCACAGTACTTCGGCAATATCCGCCATGCCCATTGGGGCACCCGGGTGGCCGGAATTGGCTTGTTGAACGGCATCCATACTCAAAGCACGAATCGCATTGGCTAGCTGGTTGCGGGAAGGCATAAAGAGCTCCTGAGAGGGCTAATAGGTCAAAAAGTACACAGCCTGGGGCTGGAAAATGGGCGCTATTTTCCCTTTTCTTGGGGGGCAGGTAAAGGCCGTTAAGAAAGATTTCTTAACGGCGTAAACCCTACAACGGTGCGGGCTTTCAAAGCACTCCGCGAAGATGGCCGTTTGTTATCGGGCTTTGTCATCATGCCTCTCCCGTCACATTGAGAAAGGACAGGCCAAAGAAGGATTTAAGTGCCGTCAAGCCAGTAAGTACCAGACACAAAACCGGCCGCGAAAGCGGCCGGTTTTGTGTAGTTGCAATCAGCGATCAATAGCCGATCTCAATGGTGGAGATCAATGGTAGAAGTCCTTGATATCCACCTCGGTCACTTCACCATATTGCTTGGCCTTTTCACGAATATCGTCCGCCTTGCCAATCAGCACAAACTGGAGATTTTCACGTGGGAACTGGCTTTTGGCCAGTTGATTCGCTAACGCGACATCCAAAGCGCCGACCTTGGATTCAAAATCGTTAATCACTTCATCGCCCAAATCAAAAGCCCACATGGTGGCCAACAAACCCGACAATTGAGAAGAGGTTTCAAAACGCGGCGGAAACAGACCGTTCACATACGCTTTGGCCGAATCCAGGGTTTTCTGATCGATACCTTGATCCCATAAACGCTGATAGGTTTTCAAAGCCAGATCCAACGCCTCAAACGTGGTTTCGGTTTTAGTAAAGGTACTGATTCTGAACAGGCCCGCTTTCGATTCCTTACTGAAGCTGCTGCGAGCACCATAAGTCAAACCGGAGTTTACGCGCAGCTCATCGTTCAACCAGGACGTGAAGCGGCCACCCAAAATGGTATTGATCACAGACAGCGGCACTTCATTTTTATCACCCACCGCAATACCCGGACCACCGATGATAAAACGCGTTTCTTTTGAGTCGCCTTTGTTCACCAGCAATACACGAGCTTTCTTGGGAGCTTCGATAGCCTCCAATGACGTCTTGGCTTTCGCCTTGCCCTTCCATTGGGCGAAGTGCTTTGCCAACTTGGCTTTCATCGCTTTCGGATCAATGTCGCCAACGACAATCAGGGCAGCATTGTCAGGCGTAAAATAATCCTGATAAAAACCTTTGATGTCATCACGACTAATGGTCGCCACGGTTTTTTCATTGCCCGAAGAAGGATTGGCATAAGGGTGCTTGCCGTAATACAAATGATTAAACAAATCGCCAATCATTGCCCTTGGGCTTTCGCGATTTTGTTTTAACAGGGCACCAAGGCGCTTTTGGTATTTATCGATTTCAGCCTGATCAAAATCGGGGCGCAACAACATATCCGCCAACAGTGGCAGCATAATATCGCCATCTTTTTTCGCGTAGGACATGCTGAGAGTGGTCATCTCTGTGCCTGCACCGCCACCAAAATCTGCACCGTAAAATGCAATTTCGTCTTCCAGCTGAATTTTACTTTTTCCGGCCGCACCAAACTTCAGAGCTTCAGCGGTAAACTCCGCCAGACCATATTGTTTGCCGTCCTGAACCGCACCGGCTTTAACAGCGACAACCACATCCACCAGAGGCACTTCATCCTGACGCATCAAATAAACATCCAGACCGTTGTCCATAGTGTACTTTTCATAGTCCGGCATGGAAAACGCCGCCAACACCCACTGGCTGGCAAGCAAGAGACCGGATAAGAGACTCATCTGAGTAAAACGTTTCATTATCGATCTCCCTCTTTGCTGTCGGCATGTTTATCCAAAATCATCACACTGCGATTGGCCTTGCGAAAATAGGTTTTCGCAACACGCTGAACATCTTCAGCGCTGACCTCGGCCATATCTTTGGAAGCATCGAACATTTTTTTATAGTCACCAAAATAAATCTGGTAGGTACCCAGCGTGTCGGCCTTGCCGTTAATGGTCGACAACGTACGATACAAACCGACCTGGGCCTGGTTTTTCACTTTCTGCAGCTCCTTTTCGCTCACCGGTTCAGCACTCAGCTTGGCCAGCTCTTCAATAATACCTTTTTCCAGCGCTTCGACGGATACGCCTTCGGCAGCTGTTGCGAAAATATAAAACAGATTCGGATCAATACTCTGCGGGAAATAGGCCCAAACATTGGTCGCCAGCTGTTTCTGATCAACCAACGCACGATTCAAGCGCGCACTGTCATCACCACTCAAAATGCTCTCAACCATCGCCAACGGGTAGTAATCGTCATGGCGGCTGTTGGGCACATGGAAACCCATCATGATGTTCGGGCTGGAAACAGATCCCTTTTGCACATAGCCACGACGCTCACCTTTTTGTTCAGGCTCAACGGTGTGAATTTTTCGAGGCTCGGGTTGAGCAGGAATGCTGCCCAGGTATTTTCTCGCCAGACGCTCCACTTCTTTTGCGTCGACATCGCCGGCGATAACAACCAGACCGTTATTTGGCGCGTAATAACGACGGTGGAAGGCCCGCAAATCCTCGATGCTCCAGTTATCGATATCAGACTGATGCCCAATCACTGGCCAACTGTAAGGATGAGCCCGAAAGGCGATGCCTTTCAATTCCATCATCATCAGACGGACATTGGAATTTTCCAAACCCGTACTGCGCTCGGAGGTGACAACACCGCGCTCACTCTCGACCATCTTCTCATCGATTTTCAAATGGGCAATACGATCGGATTCCAGATCAAAAATGGTTTCCAGAGCATTGGCCGGGAACCAGTCAGTGTAGACGGTAACGTCCTCGGTGGTATACGCATTGTTTGCACCACCATTGGCTTCCATCACTCGGTCAAATTGTTTTGGACCGTATTTTTTTGCACCGTTGAACATCATATGTTCGAAGAAATGAGAAAGGCCAGTGATACCAGGCACCTCATTTCGAGAACCGACCTTCCAGAACAGGTACATATTGGCATTGGGGATGGAACCATCCTCCACCACCATAAATTCCATGCCATTCTTCAAGGTAAAGGTCTTAACGTCCTCCGCCGTGGTCTGGGCAGATAACTGCGTCGACAGTCCCAAACTGAGACCCGCCCCCAAAACCAGCAGGCCTCGCCGTATATTGCGGGCCCATGCTTGATATCTTTGCATTTCGCTTCCTCTAGTGATTCTTCTTAAAGCTGCGCTCTTCGGCATTATGATTGGCGTGCCAATCGTTAACAATGTCTCGCCACCCGTAACACGTTGAACCGTGACAATAAACCGATTTTCAGTTCCTCGCACAGTTCCGGCTTTGATTTAGTGATAATATGCCCCAAGGCCTGTTCACACTTGTGAACGGTGCATTAGCTTTAACGAACGACCGAAAGAACCCCTCTGAAACAAGGGCCCATTAAATGAAACGAGTGTCGATAGTTAATATTGCTGTAGGCCTCTGCTGCTGGAGTCTATGTCTTATGAGCTCTGCTCAATCCTCCGATTTGCAAGCCACACTGGAAGCGGAACTCAAACAGCATCAACAATCCAAAGATCTGATTGGCATTGCCGGGGTTGTCATTCGTGGCAATAACATCCAGGCACTGGCCAGCGAGGGCCTGCGCAAAAAAGGCAGCCCTGAAAAACTGACCGTTGATGACAAATGGCATTTGGGCTCCGTAACCAAATCCATGACCGCAACGGTAATTGCCCGCCTTGTCGAGAAAGGTATTTTGAGCTGGGATCAAAATCTTGATCTCATTCCCGGTGGAGAAAACCCCCGACACAGTGACTGGAATAAGGTCACCCTGAAACATCTCTTGCATCACAGCTCGGGAGCACCGGCAAATTTTTCGCTGCTGCTCTTGTTTAGCGACGACCCGGAAACGGACGAAGCTCTGCACAAAGAACGACTGGCCGCAGTGCAGGGTGTGTTGAACAAACCCACCGACAGTCAGGCCGGCACCGCCTTCCAGTATTCCAATGTGGGATATACCATTGCGGCCGTCCTCGCCGAACAGGCCACCAATAAAGGTTGGGAAACCCTGATGCGGGAAGAACTATTCGAGCCGCTGGCCCTGAACTCGGCCGGTTTCGGCCCACCCAAAGACAACAGTAACGGCATCGATCAACCGCGAGGTCATAAATCCATATTCGGATTCAAGTTTGCCGTTCAAACCAGCTCGGACAACCCCAAAGTGATGGGGCCGGCAGGTAATGTTCACATGAGCCTCAGTGATCTGGCCCGTTATGCTCAGGAGCATATGAAAGGCGCTCGGGGCGAAAGCGATTATCTGGATAGTGCACAATATAAGGCATTGCATACCGCCGAATTGGATAGCTATGCCAAAGGCTGGGTGATCAAAGCACACGACCCACTGGCCGATGGCCAGGTGATTTGGCATAACGGTTCCAATACCATGTGGTATTGCCTGCTGACATTATTGCCCACGCTGGATACCGCCGTGGCCATCACGGTCAATGAAGGTAATATTCAAAAAGCCGAAGCCAGCGCAGTTGATATTACTCGCGCACTGGTGAAAGCCATGAAGCATTCTTCAACACATCAAGTGGACGATCATTGAGGGAAGTTACTATGACATACGATATAAAATTCAAACTAAAACAAAGCCTCGTCATTGCGGCGATGGGCGTCGCTATCATTGGCAGTGCCAGCGGCACCGCCAATCCTTTTGTCAAAGACCCGCTCACCCATGAGCTGGAACGTCAGTTGCATATCAAGATGCGCGCCAATGCCGCTATCCTGAATGACGACCAGTTCATTAAAGACAAAGCCAAGTACATTCGTAAGCTATTTTTGGCCCTGAAAGCCGAGGGTTTCAGCGACAAACAAGCACTGGAACTGGTCAAAGCCAGCCTGCATGAGGACAGTTTGTAAAATGGCCAATGAAAACAAGAAATCGGTTTCTCTTGAAGAAAAGTTTTCCCGGTTTGACGATCACTGGTCACCTAAAATCATCGCGGAATGTAACGGTCAATTGGTCAAGATCGCCAAAGGCCAGGGTGAGCTGGTTTGGCACAGCCATGACAATGAAGATGAATTATTTTTCGTTCATAAAGGTCAGCTCACCCTGAAACTCCGTGACAGAGATATCGTACTCAACCCAGGCGAACTGTTTGTGGTGCCCAAAGGTGTTGAACATTGCCCCCAGGCCGAAGAGGGCACCGAGTTTTTAATGTTTGAACCTGGCAGCACCGCACACACGGGAAAAGAGCAAACCGAACAAACCGTTGCCCAAGATAAACAACCCTGGATCTAAGCGACCAGGCCCGAACTGACACACCCGCCGAAAAACAACAATGCCCCACAAGAACATCCAAAGTGAGACCGGAAAAACCTATGAAGCGCCGTGATTTTATAAAGAGCAGCAGCGTTGTTGGCAGCAGTGGCTTACTGTTTGCCTGCGGAGGGCGCACCATCAAACCGCTGGCTGTGCCTCAACAGGGATCGGCTTTGAGCATTCCCAAATCCGCGATCAAAAATGGGCAGCTGCTGATTGCCCACCCTGACGAGCGTTACCCCATCTCAATTGCCCAGTTGGACGACGGCAGCTATACCGCCTGTCTGATGCAATGCACCCACCAGAAATGCGAAACGGCCCCTGATGACGCGGGCTATATCTGCCCCTGTCATGGTGCGCGCTATGACAAGCGAGGCCAGGTTACCAAAGGACCAGCAGAAAAAAACCTGAAGCGGTTTGATGTGCAGGATCTGGGCAAAGAACTGACGCTGGAACTCAACTAGGACGACAAGGTCATATTTACATCGATCTGCTATTGCCCTAGCATTATACGTTCACTGAATCGGAAACCCGTTAGAACACCTATGTTTAAGTCTCTTTCACAAGCGCTGATTGCTGCCGCGATGCTGATTGCCCTGCTGGGCCAATCACTCGCCTATGCCCATATTGCTTGTGAAATGCCGATGGATGCTTCACACAGCATGTCCCACGACAGCATGAACCATTCTCTCGAGCCGGCCCACGGGGATATGGATCACCAGACGATGATGAATAGCATGAGCGATTGCTGTGGAGCAGACTGTTCCTGCCCGAGCAGCTCATGCACCAACATTTCTTCACTGCTTTCCAAACAAACCACGGTGGAATTTGAAGGCATAAGCAATGCCCGCTTCAGCGACTCCCTCGGGCAACCCAAAGCCCTGACAAGCACCCTCTTCCGTCCGCCAATACTCGCCTGACACAGAATCGGTACGCCTGAAATTCGTGTACCCACCCTCTTTTTCTGTTAATTATTTTCGCGCATCTGCGTAGAAACATACCCGGTGTTATCTGGGGGCGATTATGAATACAACGTTATTAAAAGCACTGATTACTTTGCTGCTGGGTGCAGCACTTGGTTTTGGTTTATCAAACTTTCTATCAAATTCCCGGGAGCCATCCACTCCAGACAAAGGCGCGATGGAGAAAAAGCCTCTCTATTGGGTAGCCCCTATGGACGCCAACTATCGCCGTGACAAGCCCGGGAAATCACCAATGGGGATGGCCTTAATTCCTGTTTATGACGAGGAGAACAATTCCACGGATCATGGCCCGGAAGTTGTGAAAATCGCCCCTCATATTGTGAATAATCTGGGCATTAGAACGGCCCAAGTTGAATCAAAAGCCCTGAACAATGAAATTTCTACTGTGGGCTATGTGCAATACGATGAAGACAAACTGATTCACATTCACCCACGAATCGATGGCTGGGTAGAAAACCTCTACGTAAAAGCGGCGGGCAATCCAGTGAAAAAGGGGCAGGCGCTTTATACCCTCTACTCCCCTGAGCTGGTGAATGCACAGGAGGAACTGATGATTGCCCTCAAACGAAATAACAACTCCCTAATCAAAGCGGCTCGCAATCGTATGAAAGCCCTGCATTTATCCGCAGAGTTTATCCGCGAGCTGGAGAAAAAACGTGAGGTGCAACAAACCATCACCTTTTACTCTCCCCAGGAGGGCGTAGTCTCTGATCTGAAAATCCGCGAGGGTTTTTATGTTCAACCGGGCAATACTCTACTCAGCATTGCCAAGCTGAATCAGGTTTGGGTTGAAGCTGAAGTATTCGAACGAGATGCGGCTTTGATTCACAAAGGATTGCCCGTCACCATGAGTCTGGATTATCTGCCAGGCAAAACCTGGCAAGGCACGGTGGATTATGTGTACCCAAGCTTAAACAATAAAACCCGCACCTTAAGAGTGCGATTAAAATTCGACAATCCCAACCTTCAACTCAAGCCCAATATGTTTGCCCAAATTGTGATTCATGCCGAGAAGCGCGAAAACGTCATTTTGGTGCCCAAGGAATCTGTTATTCGAACCGGCAAACAGGATCGAGTGGTTCTTGTTTTTGGCAAGGGCCAGTTTAAATCGGTGGCAGTAAAAATTGGTCGGGTAACTTCAGACAACATTGAAATTCTGGAAGGCCTCAAGGCCGGCGATACCGTCGTAAGTTCAGCCCACTTTCTGATTGATTCAGAATCGAGCAAAAGTTCAGACTTCAAACGCATGGATGCGGAGGCTGAATCGAAGTATGAGCAAGCCACCGTAAAGGGAACCATTAACCGCATCGACCTTCAGGGGCGCGTTGTGAATATCAGCCGGGAAGCCATTGAAAAGTGGAGCAGGCCAGCAGCAGAACTCGATTTTCTGGCTGAACAATCCATCCATCTGGAATCATTCAAACCTGGTGACACGGTAATTTTCACGTTTGAAGTCCGGGAAGAACTTACCATCGTGGACATCAGCCTGAGCGATAAACATGAGCAACACCAACACCATATAGACAAGCCGTGAGGACTCGAACATGATCGAAACAATCATACGCTGGTCTATCGAAAATCGTTTCTTTGTGCTGTTGACGACGGTTATCGTGGCGTTCTCCGGAGTGTATTCCATTCGGAATACTCCTGTAGACGCCATTCCTGATTTATCCGATGTGCAGGTAATTATTAAAACCAGTTATCCAGGACAAGCACCACAGGTTGTTCAGGACCAGGTAACTTTTCCATTGACCACCGCCATGCTGTCAGTACCCGGTGCGGAAACCGTGCGAGGGTATTCCTTTTACGGGGATTCTTACGTCTACATTATTTTTGATGACGATACAGATCTGTATTGGGCTCGCAGTCGGGTACTTGAATACCTGAGTCAGGTGTCGGCCAGCTTACCGAGCAATGCAGTGCCCCAACTCGGGCCCGATGCCACCGGTGTTGGATGGGTTTATATTTATGCGCTTACCGATAAATCAGGCAAACACGATCTCAGTCAGTTGCGTAGCTTGCAAGATTGGTTTTTAAAATACGAGCTACAAACTGTCCCCGGAGTTTCCGAGGTGGCCGCTATTGGCGGCATGGTAAAACAGTATCAGGTGCAGGTTGACCCGGATAAGTTGCGGGCCTACAACATTCCCCTCAGCCACATCCAAATGGCCCTGCGACAGGGCAATCAGGAAACCGGGGCTTCGGTGGTGGAAATGGCCGAAGCCGAATATATGGTGACCGCAACTGGCTACATTCAATCCATCAGTGACATCGAAAAAATTCCGCTGGGCCTTAACGACCAAGGCACTCCATTGCGAGTTGCCGATGTGGCTAACGTCACTCTGGGCCCACAGATGCGCCGTGGCATTGCCGAGCTGAACGGTGAAGGGGAAGTTGCCGGCGGAGTGGTCGTCATGCGCTTTGGGGAAAATGCCCAGAAAACCATTGAGGGCGTCAAAGAGAAATTGGCGTCACTCGAAAATTCTCTGCCGGAAGGCGTCGAAATTATTCCCGTTTACGACCGTTCCAAACTGATCAGCAGCGCCATCGACAATCTATGGGACAAATTAACAGAGGAGCTTTTGATTGTAGCGCTGGTGTGTGCAGTGTTTCTGTTTCACCTACGCTCTTCAATCGTGGCCGTTGTCAGTTTGCCCTTAGGCATTTTGATCTCTTTTATCATCATGCACAGCCAGGGCATTAATGCCAACATCATGTCTCTCGGTGGTATTGCGATTGCCATCGGCGCTATGACCGATGGCGCAATTGTGATGATCGAAAATATGCACAAGCATATGGAACGAACACCATTGACCGATGACAATCGCTGGCAAATCGTGGCCAAATCCGCAGCCGAAGTCGGACCGGCTTTATTTTTCAGCCTACTGATTATAACGGTTTCCTTTTTGCCGGTGTTTATCCTGGAAGCTCAGGAGGGAAGAATGTTCTCTCCGCTGGCTTACACCAAAACCTATGCCATGGCTGCATCAGCGGGCTTGGCCATCACATTAGTTCCTGTGCTTATGGGCTACTTTATCCGAGGCAAGGTGATCTCAGAGAAGAAAAACCCATTGAACCGGATGCTCATCAGCCTTTACATGCCTGTACTGAAGCATGTACTGAACTTTCCAAAGGTGACTGTTTTTGTCGCCATCGTCATTACCATTTTGGGTTTCTACCCCATCAACAAAATTGGCAGCGAGTTTATTCCACCGCTGGACGAAGGTGATTTAATGTATATGCCAACGACTTATCCTGGAATTTCCATCGGCAAAGCGCGCGAACTCTTGCAACAAACCGACAAACTGATTCGCACCGTACCGGAAGTTCAGAATGTCTTCGGCAAGGTGGGGCGCGCCGAAACCGCAACCGACCCCGCCCCACTCACAATGATCGAAACCTTTGTGCAACTGAGGCCTAAAAGCGAATGGCGCGAAGGCATGACACCCGAACGTTTAAGGGCGGAGTTGAACGAACTGCTTAAGTTCCCTGGACTGAGTAATGCCTGGGTGATGCCCATTAAAACTCGAATTGATATGCTGGCTACTGGCATTAAAACCCCCGTGGGAATTAAAGTCGCAGGGCCAAACCTGGACATCATTCAAAACATTGGCCAGGACCTGGAACGCATTCTCGGTGAGGTTCCGGGTACCGCTTCGGTATATTCGGAACGTGTCGCCGGCGGCCGCTATATCAAGGTTGATATCTCCCGCGACAAGGCCAGCCGTTTTGGTTTGAACATTGCCGACATTCAACAAGTGGTTTCTACGGCCATCGGTGGCATGAACGTTACGCAAACTGTAGAAGGCCAGGAACGCTACCCGGTAAACCTGAGGTATCCCCAAGACTACCGGGACTCTCCCGAGCGCTTATCGCGACTACCAGTGCTTACTCCCTCCGGCCAACGCATTGCACTTGGCGATGTGGCTCAAATCTATATTGAGAACGGACCACCGGGAATCAAAAGCGAAAACGCCCGTATTAATGGCTGGACGTTTATTGACATCGATGGTGTCGACATTGGAAGCTATGTTGCGACAGCCAAACAGGCTCTGGAAGAGGAGCTGGTCTTACCTCCCGGGTATTCGATCAGCTGGGCGGGACAATATCAATATATGGAACGAGCCAAGGAAAAGCTCAGCTATGTTCTGCCGCTTACTCTCGCCATTATTATCATTTTGCTGTACCTCAATTTTCGACGCATCAATGAGGTAGCGGTTATTATCGCCACATTGCCCATGGCGATGATTGGGGGGTTGTGGTTGATGTATCTGGAGGGCTTTAATTTTTCAGTAGCCGTTGGTGTTGGCTTTATTGCACTGGCCGGCGTGGCCGTTGAAATTGGCGTTATTATGCTCGTGTACCTGAACCAGGCCCTTGATGAGCTGAAGGAAAAAGCACGGGATCAGCATCTGGCTATCAGCCCGGAAGCCTATCGAGAAGCCTTGTTACACGGTGCCGGTTTGAGGGTTCGCCCAGTGATGATGACCGTAGCAACCATCATCATCGGCCTGCTTCCCATTCTATATGGCAGCGGCACAGGCTCCGAAGTTATGAGCCGAATTGCCGCCCCCATGGTCGGCGGCATGAGCAGCGCCGTTTTGTTAACGCTGATTGTGTTACCGGCGAGCTATTGCTTAATGAAATCTTCTGAGGTGCTGAAATTTAATAAAGATCTGAAGTCTTGAAGTACTTTCAATCAAGCTCAGCTACTGGATATTATTCAATACGGTCTGGTACTCAGTAGCGGAGTTTATGCCTGATTGTTGGATTTGGATACGAATTTTCTATGTAAAAATTCGTATCCAAGCACCGTAATTACAGACATAAGAAACCAAATTAAATACTTGAACCCGTTCTGAACCAAAACCACCTGCATTGGATTTCCGACGATGTAGTCCATGAATGGCTGTCTGATCAAAGCGCCATGTGTTGCAGCCAACAATGCAAACATAAATAGAATGACAAGCGGAATCCCCCAAGCCAGCAGCTTATCCCTTGCAAAATGATAAATAAGTAAGGCCGCCACACCATATTCAATGGAGGTCATCATTGCGATATAACGGACATCCCACGAAGGCGATATGGTTCTCCCCTCCATTTGTTGACCTATCCACCCAGGCAACCATTCTACTGTGAGAACATGGACGATAAAGCTGCTACTTGAAGCAATGGCGGCGATAAGCAGTAAGCAAAGTATTCGCAAGAGCATTTCCAGGTCCCTTCCAGATCCTTTTTGTTTGGTGACTTTATTCTGTACCGATATTCTATTGCTCGGACTCTTCTTCCAGCTCTTCCATGAACTCGTCAAGCATCATCAGGGCTTCTGCCAATTCTTCTGGCAGACCTGTATATTTTTTCCGTAGATCACGGTACTGCGATTCTGCCAACTGGAGGTCCGCAAGGTCTCGAATAGTCATCAAGCGTTGACGAAGCTCTTCATTATTTTGAACACTATCAATAAATGCATCATATTCGGGTGATGCTTCCCCAGCCTGCATAACAAGCTCTTCCAGAACAGGCTTCGACAATGAGTCCCGGCTGCGCGACATTCTTTTTTCGGCTTTTACAGTGATTTCTTCTTGTGGCACTGGGCTGGCTGTTACCGTAACACTCTCCATGAACTTGCTGTCTTCTTCATGAATCTCTTCATGAAGGTCTTCTGACCCTGCCATCATGCCAATGGCTTCGGGCTTGGCCTTTTTCGCTGCCGCGGGTTCGGGTGTAATCACAACATCGTATACAAGGTCTTGTTTAACCGTTTGCTGTTGCATCGCAGGATACAGCAATACAGCCAGTACCAGCACAGCCATACTGGCCGCCCCGGTGTACCAATGTTTTGACCATGCTGTGCTGTGATTCTGTTTGTTGGCCTCTGCTTTGCGGCGAGCGTAGGCCAGTACTTTATCATCCAGTTTTTTGGGCGATGTTTGCAGCTCTGGATGTGCTTGAGTGCGTTGTTTTTCGCTCATGCTTCATCCTCCAGAAGTTGTTGTAACTTTTTCTTTCCGTAACGCAGTCGGCTTTTTACGGACTCGGGTTGGCTGTTGGTAATTTCTGCTATTTCCGCCAGGCTAAATCCTTCCAGCTGCAATAAATAGCTTTGCCGTTGTATCGGTGGCAGTTGGGCTAGCAGTCGTTCTACTTCTACCAGCAGGTATTGCTCCTCCAGGTGATTGTCTTTACCACTTTCGTTTTCCAATATTTCTTGCTGGTCTTCGTCTATGTAGTCAATATGCTTTTGTTTACGCCAGAAGTCGATAACCTTGTTGTGGGCAATTCGGTATAGCCACTGTTTGAAGGGCTGACTCAAGGAAGCATCAGGCACGAAGCTCTCGGCTTTATCGATAACAGAAACCCAGGATTCGTGGGCGATATCTTCCGCACTCGCGCTGTCTTGTACACTTTTCAGGGCATAGCGATATACGGCATCTTTGTAACGGCCGTATAGGGTTTCAAAACAGGAATGAGAGCCTTTACTGAATTTGTCCAGCAGGCTCTCATCCGACTTAAAGCGATTTAGCAGGGTGCCATCTCCGAATCAACAAGTCTTTTCGTCAGCGGCCTTCGAATCAGCCTTGAACCGAAACTGATGTGTAAAACTCGCCGTGAACCCATCCTTGGGGGCTCTCCAAAAACTTCCCTGTTTTTGAAGGTTTTACACATCAGTTCCGATTCAAGACCTCACATTGACTAAGCCTGAAGCGATATTGTCTAAATTTAAAACCTATTGAAGCGCAATCTGCTGATCAATGCTAGCCGCAAGTTCAGCGATGTTGACCAGTTCACCTCGATAGGAGAAACGATCTTCGCCTCGACTGTTGCGAAGCTGTTCGATCAGTTCCTGCATGCTGCCCTTGCTGATACGCTGACCTCCACGCAGTCGCTGGGCAAACTCAGCCACCGAGGTGGCGAAGCGATGTTCATTGGATGCTTTGTTAAAATCGGTGTTGAGTGTATCGGTATGAACAATTTTCTCAATCAAGCGACTGGCTTCTCCATGGGCAGGCTTGTAACGCAGCTTGATGTAGGCGAGTTCGCGGTTTTTGTCATTAACGCTTGGTTTTTTCTTTGAAAGCTCATGAACTGTGGCTTGTTTGCCGTAGCGCCTTTCTGGCAAGCTGCCCTGGCCCTTCAGGCTGATCTCATAAATAGCTGTTACCTGATGGCCCATCCCTATGTCGCCCGCATCCACTTTATCGTTATTGAAATCTTCACGATTCAACATGCGGTTTTCATAGCCGACCAGGCGATACTCGCTGACTTGATCAGGGTTAAATTCCACCTGAATTTTCACATCGCTTGCAATGGTGTGCAGGGTCGCGTTCATTTGCTGAACCAGGACCTTATAAGCCTCTTTCATGCTGTCGATATACGCCGAGTTGCCGTTGCCGACGTTTGCCAGCTCTTCCATTAAGGCATCGTTATAATTGCCAGTACCGAAGCCCAGGGTCGTCAGTGCAATACCCGATTCGCGTTTACGTTCGATCAGGGATTTCAGTTGTTCGATATCGGTAATGCCGACATTCATATCACCATCACTGGCGATAATGACTCGGTTAATACCCTCTTTAATAAACCCCTTCTGGGCTTGCTCATAGGCGAGTTTAATGCCTGCACTGCCATGGGTGCTACCGCCAGCTTCGAGGGCGTCTATCGCTTCACGGATTTTCAGTTTTTCCGAGATTTTAGTCGGCGGCAAAACCACTCCCGCGGCCCCCGCATAAACCACCAGAGACACTGAGTCGCGCTCTTCCAACTTATCGAGCAGCATCAACAAAGAGCGTTTTAACAATGGAAGCTTGTCTTGCGACTGCATACTGCCAGAGACATCCACTAGAAACACCAGGTTCGATGCCGGACGCTGATCCAGGTTTTCTTCATAGCCCTGCAGACCAATTCTCATCAGATATTTATTGTCGTTCCAGGGGGAAGTACTGAGTTCAGTATCGATTGCAAATGCCTGCTTTGGGCTTTTGGGTTTCGGATAGTTGTACTGGAAGTAATTGACCATTTCTTCAACACGTACTGCTTCTTTTGGTGGCAATCTGCCCTCGCGCAGAATCATTCTTCGCACATTGGCATAAGCGGCCGTATCCACGTCGATTGAAAATGTCGACATGGGTTGTTCCAGCACGCTGCGAATGGGATTGTCATCGGGCCCTCGGTAATTTTCTCGATCCTCCTCAACAGACAAATAATGTGGCTCGGGAAAAGGACGACTAACCATCATATCGGCCTTCACTTTCCCCAGAGCTCTAGGGTGCATAACAATTTCTTGCTTCGCGCCAGTGACCATAACCTCTTCCAGCTCCTGTTCACTGGCGAGTACAACAGGAATAGGTTCTGCGGTATTGGCTTTCCGATCGGTTTCTGTCGAGCTTTGACAGGCAATTAAACCACCCATCAACAGGACCAGAACCGGGCTTGCACAGGATTTATATATACTCATAGCAGTAGCTCCTCAGCGAATATCTATACCTATAACGCGGCAGCCGAAAAAAAGGGGTTAACATTTTTTGAAAATACCTTCCCTGGCACGATTTCCATCAAAGTGGTGGTTTGGAGCGCTTATTTCTCCAAGTTGAATCGAATGCGTTCGGTGACGTTCTTAGTGGCTACCGGCTCACCACCTTGCATGGCAGGCTGATATTTGTATTTGGCAACAGCCTGAGTGGCTGCCTTATCAAAAATGCCTTCCGGCTGAGATTGAATAATACGGATATTCTCGGTGTTGCCGATTTTCGTGACATCAAAGCGAATATCGACGAACCCTTCGATGCCTCTGGTAATGGCCCGCCCCGGATATCGAGGCGCTGCCGCAACGCGCTTGACCAACATGCCACTTTGGCCAATGGCAAAATCAGTCCCGACGCCTGTATCGACCTGAAATTTTTCGCCAATGAGCCCTGGGCCCTCACGCTCAATGGCAACAGGATAATCCGGCAATGCTTCAGGGGGAGTACTGGGCTCCTCTATAGGCTCCGGTTTGTCATATTCCTTTTCCGTCACAATGTCCCTTTTTTGCGCCCAAATATCCGTCGGTATCGTCCGCGTCGCTTCAACGGGTTCAACATACTCCTTATAGATCAGGCTGTGCATCAACAATAGTAAAGCTGCGGTAACCGCAACGGAAAAGACAACCGCTAATAAAAATGCTGATATTCGGGTAACAGGGCTCGGCTCTTTCGCTTGAATTTCCTGACGGATACCTGCTTGTCGATATAATGTATTCATATCACACCTCTTCCGATAATTTCCGTGTGTTGCTCGAGAATTTATTTTTCTCGGCGGGCTTTATAGCGTCTTTTTTCATCTTGATATCACGCATTGGCTTATCCTCCTTTTTTGATGCTTTTTCCTTTTTAGGTTTTTCTTTAAGTTGGTAACGCTGCTCCGCTCCGGTCACAACCACCGGCTCTCCGTTGAGTCTGTGAACAGCAAATTGACTGTTTTTGATTGCATTGGAAATTTCTTCCCGCAATTCGGTCTCAAGGTCCTGCGGCTTTATTTTCACAGCGTACGCCCGACCTTTTTCATCGATGTTGAAGTTTGCCCGTATATCAATGTCCTTATTGATCCCTTCAAAAAGTTGGGCAGAAGGCAGCTCGATATCACCGGCCAGATAGCCACTCATCTCAAAACGAGTTGATCGCTCAGCCGTGGGCGCTTTTTCAGCTGCCATGGCGACCACTTTCAGGGACTCATCCCACCCGACATTTTCCTCTACAGCTCCCGCTACAGGTGCATCACGGAATTTCTGAATGCTGACCATTTCAACAGGCAATTTAAGATACCCTTTATTTTCAACACTCAAATCAATAGCCGCTGCACTGAAAGTACTCAGAATCAGGAACCAAAACAGAGGACGGGAAGCTTTATTAGGTTGAGCCGTGCGATCCACGTAGCGATCCAAAACTGTCATTACGCGCTGGTAGTATTCACCATTACCATTTACCGCGACGGCCATTGAACTTGCTTCTTTGTGCAAACGCCCAGCTCGCATTAACACCTCCGCATAATCGGCATCGTTCGCACCGACATTTAACACGGTATCGTCGGCCAGTTGCTCGGACAGTTTTTTAAGTTCGGCAAGCAACCACCAGGCGGGCGGAAGAAACCAGTAAAAGGCCAGCAAGAAACGAGCACCGTTTAAGCGCAAAAAATCACGATGTTTGACATGCGCCAACTCATGCAACAGCACCAATTCAAGTTGTTCTTTCGGCCAATCCACGGCATTGGCCGGTAGCAGCACCACAGGGTTGAGCGAACCAAAAGTACAGGGGCTCATCGCATTATTGTGATGAAGTTTTAACTCGGGCACGTTCAACAAGCCAATACGAGCGGAAAGTTTATCCAGTAGCTGTTGCAATTCGAGTGGCGCCGTTTGCGCTGACTTCCGATATCGGGATAACTGAGAGAGCCCGAGGAATACATAGAACAATAACCAACTGCAGATAAAGCAGTACAACAACAAACCAATTTGCAACCAGGGCTCCTGAAGAAGTTCAGCCCCGCTGCGCAATAACAAATGATTCGTGCGAACCGCCACCGTAACATCAAAACTGTTCAACAACTGATCCAGAATCGGAAACAGTAAAAATAAAACGCTGATCGTACTCAGCCATTGATAACGAAGGCGAGCGGAATGTTTATCCAAGCCATAGTAACAACCGATAAACAACAAGCCGACCAGGGCAGCTTTTACAGGAAACATCAACAGCGCCGCCGTCATCATCACTTCTCCTGCTGCTTGCGTTCACGCGCCTGACGAATCATTTTTTCCAGTGATTCGAGTTCCTTTTCATCCAACTGTTCTTCAGCATTGCCGATCAAAGCGCTGGCCGCTTTAATAGCCGAGCCATCGAAGAATGTACGTACCAGGCGGCCAATCGCCGACTGGCTCGCATCGTCTTTGGCCGTGATGGGGCTATAAAGATACTTGGCACCTTCCTGGGTATGACTCACCAGACCCTTTTCCACCATGCGGGCAAGCAGTGCTCGAATAGACGAATAACTGGGGGCATCATCGATACCGGCCTGCACATCCTTGGCCGAGGCCTGTTGTTTTTCATAGAGCACATCCAATATTTGTCGCTCTCGGCGGCTGAGTTTATGCGGCGTTTTGGTCATGGTTCATATTTCCCGTAGCGGTTTGGCGGAGAGCTTCTTTGGTTTCGCTCCCTGGGTGCTAATTTTTTAGCACCATGCTAAAAAATTAGCACTCACAATCGACGAGGTCAAACAAAAATTAAACAAATCTATATCGAAATATTTTGATATAGATATTAAGCACTGCTACACTCCCTTGCATGTCGAGTCCAGATGCCATAGCCGATCGTCCCGCCGAGCAGCTGGCTGCTTTACTGAAAGCAGCCGCCGACCCCTTGCGCCTGGAGGTTTTGCGTGTCCTGGCCAGGGATTCCTACGGCGTTCTTGAACTGGTTTCCATTTTCGATTTGAAGCAGTCCAGCATGAGCCACCACCTCAAAGTTCTGGCATCTGCTGGCTTGGTGGCGACCCGCCGGGAAGGAAATTCCATCTTTTACCGACGCGCGCTGGCCAGCCATGACCCCCTGCTGGGTGATGCCCAAAGGCGCCTGTTCCACAGCGTGGACAGCCTGCCACTGGCGGAACAGCTGCAAGCTCAACTCGATGAGATTCAAAGCGAGCGAGAAGCCGCTTCACGTAAGTTTTTCACGGAAAATGCCGGCAAGTTCCGCGAACAAGCCGACTTAATTGCCAGTTTTCCAATTTATCGCGAGCAAGTCGCCGAGGCTTTGCTGGCAGCGCCTTTACACGACCATAAATTGGCTCTTGAGCTCGGTCCCGGTGAAGGGGAGTTTCTGCCTTATCTGGCCGAGCGATTTGACACGGTATTTGCCCTCGACAACAGTCCGGCAATGCTTGAGACCTCTCGCCAGCTGGTTCAGTCCGAGGGGCTGAATAATGTCGAGCTGATTCTCGGTGACACTAAGCGCCTGGCCGAATTGGAACTGTCAGCACAGTGCATCGTGGTGAATATGGTGCTGCATCATACCCCTTCGCCAGCCCAGATCTTCAGTGATTTAGCCAATAGTTTAGCCAGCGGTGGGGTTCTGCTGGTAACCGACCTTTGTCGCCATGATCAAGCCTGGGCACAGGACGCTTGCGGGGACTTATGGTTGGGCTTTGAACCCCAGGATTTGAGTCAGTGGAGCGAAGCCGCAGGCCTCGAAGAAGGCCAGAGCATTTACTTCGCCCTGCGTAATGGCTTCCAGATCCAAATACGTGAATTTATTAAACCAGCACTGACTTAACAGTGCAGATACTCATTGGCCCATGGCCATTAGTTTAGGAAAACAGTTATGTCTGAGTACAGCATTTTTACTTCGGAGTCTGTCTCTGAAGGTCATCCCGACAAAATGGCCGATCAGATTTCCGATGCCATTCTCGATGCCATCATCGCACGCGACAAAGACGCACGTGTCGCCGTTGAAACACTGGTAAAAACCGGTATGGCCGTAGTTGCTGGCGAGCTGACCACCAGCTGCTATGTCGATCTGGAAGATATTATTCGCGATGTTATTAAAGGCATCGGCTACAACAGTTCCGATGTAGGCTACGACGGCGCAAGCTGTGCCGTTATTAACGCGATTGGTAAACAGTCTGTAGACATTAACCAGGGTGTTGACCGCTCCAAGCCCGAAGATCAGGGCGCCGGTGACCAGGGTTTGATGTTTGGCTATGCCACTAATGAAACCCCAACCTTGATGCCCGCTCCGGTGTACTACTCACACCGTCTGGTTGAGCGTCAGGCCCAATTGCGCAAAGACGGTATCCTGCCCTGGTTGCGTCCCGATGCAAAATCCCAGGTCACTCTGCGTTACGAAGATGGCAAGCCCGTTGCCGTCGATGCAGTTGTACTGTCCACCCAACACAATCCTGAAGTGAGTCAGGACGATATTCGCGAAGCCGTGCTGGAAAACATCATCAAGCATGTACTGCCCGCTGAATTGCTGCACGAAGGCACTCAGTACCACATCAACCCAACCGGTAACTTTGTGATTGGTGGCCCGGTCGGTGACGCGGGTTTAACCGGGCGTAAAATTATTGTGGATACCTATGGCGGCATGGCACGCCACGGTGGTGGTGCCTTCTCTGGTAAAGACCCATCGAAAGTGGATCGCTCTGCCGCTTACGCCGGTCGCTATGTTGCAAAAAATGTTGTTGCAGCCGGCCTGGCAGACCGCTGTGAAATCCAGGTTTCTTATGCCATTGGTGTTGCCGAACCGACCTCAATTTCCGTCAACACCTTTGGCACCGGCAAGGTCAGTGACGATCAATTGATTGCCGCGATTCGCGAAGTTTTCGATCTGCGTCCATACGCCATCACCAAAGTGCTGGATCTACAGCACCCGATGTACCAGTTAACCGCCGCCTACGGCCACTTCGGTCGCGAACCCTTCGAGCACCGCTACGAGTGGGTCGAAAATGGCGAGACCCATAGCGATACCTTTACGGCCTTTACTTGGGAAAAAACCGATAAAGTGGATGCACTGAAAGCAGCCCTTGGCCAATAATTTTTTTGAGAGATAAATCATGAGCACATTTACCGATTACAAAGTTGCTGACATCAGCCTGGCCGAATGGGGTCGCAAAGAAATTGAAATCGCCGAAGGCGAAATGCCCGCACTGATGGCACTGCGCCGCAAATACAAGGAGGCACAACCTCTGGCGGGCGCCCGAATCATGGGTTGTATCCATATGACCATCCAAACCGCCGTGTTGATTGAAACTCTGGTGGAACTGGGCGCTGAAGTACGCTGGTCTTCCTGTAATATTTTCTCTACTCAGGACCACGCCGCCGCCGCTATCGCCGCTGCTGGCATTCCTGTTTTTGCCTGGAAGGGTGAAACCGAAGAAGAGTTCTGGTGGTGTATCGAGCAGACCATTCTGGCTGAGAAAGACAGCGACGAACTGTGGAATTCCAATATTATTCTGGACGATGGTGGTGACCTGACCCAGATGTGCCACGAGAAATACCCACAGGTATTGGATAACATAAACGGTATTTCTGAAGAAACCACCACGGGTGTTCACCGTCTGGTAGAAATGCTGGAAAAAGGCGAGCTGAAAGTACCGGCCATCAACGTGAACGATGCGGTCACCAAATCCAAGAACGACAACAAGTACGGCTGCCGACACTCTTTGAACGATGCCATCAAGCGTGGTGTTGATCATCTGTTAAGCGGGAAAAAAGCCCTGGTCGTTGGTTATGGTGATGTAGGTAAAGGTTCTGCAGCTTCACTGCGTCAGGAAGGCATGATCGTTAAGGTTACTGAAATCGACCCAATCTGTGCCATGCAAGCCTGTATGGACGGCTTCGAAGTTGTATCGCCTTATATCGATGGCGTTAACACTGGCGAGCTGAGCAGCATCAACAAAGAACTGCTGGGCACAACCGATTTGATCGTTACCACAACCGGCAACACCAATGTGTGCGATGCCAACATGCTGCAAAGTCTGAAAAATGGTGCTGTGGTTTGTAACATCGGTCACTTTGATAATGAGATCGATACCGCTTATATGCGCGAGAACTGGGAGTGGGAAGAAATTAAACCACAGGTTCACAAAATCTATCGCGACCGAGCCAGCAAAGATCATTTGATTCTGTTGTCTGAAGGTCGCTTGGTTAACCTGGGCAACGCTACCGGTCACCCTTCTCGTATTATGGATGGTTCTTTTGCCAACCAGGTACTGGCCCAAATTTATCTGTGGGAACGCAAGTTTGCTGATTTGCCAGAAACGGAAAAGCAAGACGCGCTGTACGTAAAAGTACTGCCCAAGAAACTGGATGAAGAAGTGGCGGCCGACATGGTTGCCGGCTTCGGTGGCGTGATCACCAAGCTGACCAAGACCCAGGCGGACTACATCAACGTTGAAGTTGATGGTCCATTCAAGCCGGAATCTTACAAGTACTAAAATCTGTCTGCTCCGGCATTCGCTATGCCGGAGCAGCCAATAGAGCACTGTTCAACATAAAACAGGCCAGACACCATGAGCAATGAACACATCCCAGTCAGCTTTGAATTCTTCCCTCCGAAGACTCCCGCTGGCAAAGAGAAACTGGCGGCCGTGCAAGAAGAACTCGCCCTGTTTCAACCTGAATTTTATTCTGTAACCTATGGCGCTGGCGGCTCTACTCGCGACAGCACGAAAGGTATTGTTTTAAGTTCCATCAATGCCGGTCATGATACGGCACCCCACCTGTCTTTCGGCGGAGATGATGAAGACACCATCAAGCAACTGCTGCAAGAATATAAAGACGGTGGTGTTAAACGCCTTGTCGCCTTGCGCGGCGATATGCCCTCGGGTATGGGCGGCGCTTCACAACTGGTTTATGCCAATCAGTTAGTGGCTTTTATCCGCGAACATTTTGGCGACCACTTTCATATTGAAGTAGCAGCCTATCCGGAAATTCATCCGGAAGCCCGCAGCTACAAAAAAGACATCGAATATCTGAAAGGTAAATTCGATGCTGGCGCCAACAGCGCAATCACCCAGTATTTCTATAATCCTGATGCCTATTTTTACTTTGCTGATCAGTGTCAGGCAGCGGGCATTGAGCAGCCAATCGTGCCGGGCATCATGCCGATTATCAACTACAAAAATCTGGCTCGTTTCAGTGCCAACTGTGGCGCAGAAATTCCTCGCTGGATGGCTCGTCGATTGGAAGATTTTGCCGACGATCAGGAAAGCATTATTTCTTTTGGTATCGATTTGGTATCGGATCTCTGCGAAATGCTGCTGGACAATGGCGCACCGGGTTTGCACTTTTACACCATGAATCAAACCCAACCAACGGCCCAGATTCTGACGAATCTATTGGCCAGTGAATAAGCCATAGAATCTCTGCCGCCCTGGAACCGCAAGGGCGGCGATTTTCTTTCAATCCTACTTGACCTTCAAAGTTTTAATGTGGTGCTTTCCTGAAGTGATTTCATCTCGAGTATAAGGGATCTTTTTGTACTTGTAGTTTTCAAACATATCCAGCTGATCCCGATAGTGAACACTCTCTACACCGTCAATGCTGACAAAGCCACTCTGCCCTGGTGGAATCGAATCGAAGGCTTCAAAGCCGTCATCTCTTGCGATGAATAAATTATTCTCACTGCCACGATTAGCGTACTCAGGCACCGACACCCTCGCTTGCTGACCGGCCTGCGGGACGCCTCGAAAGTTTACCGGCTGCCACTCCATGACCGGGGCAGCGACACGCCATTTGCCGGGCACAGGGCCCTGCTCAACACTTAATAATTTGACGGCTTTCCGAAAGCTTCGGTTCAACAATTGCATTGACTGCCCATTAAAAAAATCATAAATCGGCTTTTCATCACGAGCCAATGCATCAAGGTTTTTAACCAACGCCTTGATTCCCGGGCCAGTGTGCATTGAAGCGCCCAGCGGGCGAACCGGATAAGCTGTCGAGCTGTAAAGATAAAAATTTCGATCACCAACATCGTCCTGCAAAGCGTCTTTTAACAAGACACCGATAAAGCTCTCTGCCAAAGCCGCTTCCGGGGGATAATTTCCGTCATCATCTGCAATCCATTGTTGATCCCAGTCGTTTAGACGGGCAAGCGCCGAGGCTTCCAAATCATTCAGCTTGCTGCCTTCGAGAGCTTGATTTAAATAAGGCAAGAGGAACGGCAAACTCACATCACCGTAACTGACGTTGCGATTAATTGCCCAAACTTCATCAGGTGTAAAGGTAGGTTGACGCTCCAGCTGATCAAACAACAACTGAACCCTATCCGCTCTCCCCCAAGTGAGAGACCACAAATCAGAAGCCGCCCAATGTTGAGAAGGTCGATTATTCCAGTTACTGATATAGGCCTGCTTGGGGTTTTCGACCGTTGGGTTGTCGCTGTACGGGCGCAGAGATAACCAATCGTAAGAACCGTCTCCCGGTGCCGGCAAACGAGAGTCATGACCCGCAGCACGCTCGGGATACCTTCCCGCATGGGTATAAGCAATATTGCCCAAGGTGTCCATATAGTAAAAATTAATATTGGTAGCGACGTCTTTTACGGTGCGCTTGGCTTCAGCAATCGAACCTTGTTTGGCAAGATTGACCCAGGCCAACAGTGTGTTCAGCTCTTTACCTTCCCAAGCCCGCGCCCGACTGACCGCAACACCCGCTTCCGGATCATGTAACAGCACCATGCCCTGGGCTGCTTTTCTTACTGTCAATTGCTGTTCCTGTTTGACAGGTTTTCCATTTTCATTTTTCTTCACAAAAATGCTTTCGTTCCAGGTCTGGAAATTTTTATATTCACCTTGATGCCAATACTGCTCCGGGTTTTCAGGATTTAATGTCAGAACATACTCATCCACCTGATCGCTTAAGCCCGCCGTACTGCCCCAGGCAATCTGATTATTGTGAGCAAACAATAATGCGGGCAATCCTAACAGCGTATTCCCCACCAAATTGAAATCACCACCGTGCAAACCAATGCCGTTCACGTAGGAAGGCAGACTCCAACCGAACTGAGGCCCATTCACCAAAATGCCATTTGCACCCTGGCTTTTTGCTTTCGACACCGCCCAGTAATTACTGGCCGGGGCAAATTCGGGGCTACTGTGAAAACCATTTTCCGCCAGCATCCGCTCAAACTCCCGATTTGTCAGCTTTTCCCCCGTGATCCCTTGAAACTCGCCCAGCTCATTGACCGCAACGCGTTTTGACTTTTTAATTTTCGCAAGCCCTTCAAGGTACACAGGCATATTATCGGCTTCGATCTGCGTCTCTTGGTCTTTGGGAACCGTTGTAGGGGAATCTGGATCGAGCAGCCATTTTGATGCTGAGAAAATACGCCAGGCTTTTTCAGAGCCATGCTGTTCTTTCAGATTTTGCCAAAGTACTAAATTGTCTCTCTCGGAGTTAAAGTCGGAATAACGATGGGCAATTGCTCCCGCAAAGATCATCGCTACATCGTAGGCTCGCCAGGCCTTGGGAAGAAATTCATTGTCATGAAATTCTTTGGGAAGCAATGCCGGTTGATCCGCCAGAACCTCTTCGACCCTCTTGCTGAAACCTGCGGCATAGGCTTCCAAAACGAGACGATCGTCCTTTGAAATACGATCAAATTGTTTTCTCACCGAAGGCAGATCATAACTGCTGCGTATATGTTGATCTAAAGGCAGGTATTTTTCGCCCAGCACTTCAGAAACCTGTCCCAATACTGTCCGCCGAAGCATCTCCATCTGATAGAGACGATCTTCAGCCACTGCATAACCGTATCCGTAATACACACCATAATTGTCTTCCGCAAAGATATGAGGTGTGCCAAAACTGTCGCGAATGATATCAACATCTGAATGGCGTTGATCAACAAACTCGTCTTTTGAATGCTGACAAGCGCTGGTTAACAACGTTGAAACCAGCATCAAACTTAGAGCTTTTTTCATGGTGTGCTCCTTTTTATTGAGGCAGATTATTGGGGGCAGAATTTATGAGGCAAAAAAAAGCCCAATCAAATTGATTGGGCCAAATACACAACGAAATCGACTGCTATACACGTTGTTACGGCTGGCTCCATAAAGAGGGGAGAGCATCCGGCCAGCCGCAATCGGTATTACATGGAGTAGTTAACGGTTAAACCGTAGGTGCGTGGTGCACCCCACACACCGATACCACCAGGACCAATCACGTATTGGTGAGAAATATAATCCTCATCCATCAGGTTTTTACCCCACAGGGCAACTTCCCATTGTTCATCGGCCGAGGTCCATGCAGCACGCGCATCCCACAACTCGTATGCATCCAGAGTGATGCGGTCATCGATATAGTCACCGCGCTGCTCATCCGAATAGCTGTACTCCAAACGGAAATCCATCGCACCGGATTCCATGGGCACATTGTAGTTAAAGGACAGGTTGGAGCTGTTTGGTGGCGCTGAACGCAAACCCTTACCCGAAGCATCAACAACACCACTTGTGGTTTCGATAATCAGGTCGCTAACTTCACTATCCATGTAGGCGTAAAAGCCTTTGATGTAGAAGTTGTCGGTTGGGTACCAGGTCACTTCCAGCTCCGCACCGGTAATTTCTGCTTCACCAATATTGGTGGTCAGAAAGGTACCAAAACTGGAGTTTGGCACAGGACCAAAACGTACCACCTGCAGATCTTCATAATCGGTGTAGAACGCCGTCAGGTTCATGCGCAAACTGTTATCCATAAAGTCGCCTTTGAAGCCAACTTCATAGTTCAGAGCCGTTTCCGGATCAACCGGAGTTGACGCTGACGCCTCTACACCTTGCGAACCGGCAAAGCCACCGGACTTAAAGCCTTTCGACGCCGAGGCAAAAAACATAACGTCATCGGTTGGGTAGTATTGCAACGCGATTTTAGGCGAGAAGTCATTCCAGTCATCGCTGGGATTTACTTCAAATGCTTCGGCAATAATATTCAAGCTGCCGCCAACCCCGCCACAGGGTGCAAAGTTTTCAAATTGCGTACCGACAACAGAAGGATCATTATCCCGCACCAGATCACAGTTTACAGAAATGGCGGTGTAATCTTTTTCGTCAACGGTGTAACGAGCACCCAATGTCAAATGCAGTTGTTCACTGAATTCCCAGGTACCCTGCCAGTAAGCCGCGTAGCTTGTGGTTTCATTACCGGTAAAGGCGTATTCGTTACCAATGATTTCCTGGCTGCCTACATCAGTGGCACGGAAGCCATCAAAGGTACCGGCCTTGGTGATGCGGAAAATTTCAGTACGATCTGTTTCTTCAGTGAAGAAATACAAACCAGCGGTGTAATTAAAGTTGCCATCCAGGTTTGATGTCCAACGAATTTCCTGGGAGAAGGTGTCGATTTCTTCCTGAATGTCATCCATCACTTCATCAAAAGGCAAACCCAGAGCACCAAGTGGTGCACCAACAGAGGCCATTTCCCAATCCGTCTCGGCTGTGCGATAAGCCGTGATGGTGGTCAAGGTACCCGTATCGAATTCAATATCACCCTGCAGACTGATGCCGCTTGCTTCACGATCTGAAAAGCCGTCTTTCGATGCGGCGTTTTGACGAGGGCCAGTCACGCCGTTCGCAGCCATAATCGCACTCAGCGGTGCATTATCAGTTACACCGGTACGACCCATATCAGCACGATTGTCTTCCATGGTGTCGACAGACAACAACCAATCAGAGCTTTCGGCTTCAACACGTAATTGAGCACGAATGGAGGTTTGGTCTTCGTCTTGTAATTCAGTACCCAGCAAAACGTTATCAACATAACCATCGTGCTCACGATGATTGATACTGATTTTACCGAAAACATTATCACTCAAGGCACCACTGACCAGACCTTGATAACGCACGATGCCCTCGTTACCTACAGTAACGCCGGCTTTTAATTTTGTTTCATCAGTTGGTTTGGCAGAAACAACATTGATGGCACCACCGATGGCATTACGACCGAACAGTGTGCCCTGTGGTCCACGCAACACTTCAACACGCTCCAGATCGAACATATCAAAGTTAATGCTGGCACCGCGGCCGATGTAAACGCCATCCAAAAACAGCGCTACGGAGTTGTCCAGACCAGCGCCGTCATCAGCGGAAGAAATGCCGCGCAATGAAGGAATCGCCTGGCCTGGGGAAAATTCACTAAAAGATAAGCCTGGCGTGTGTTGAGCAATGCTGCCGGCGTCAAAAATATCCGCTTTTTTCAGTTCATCAGCACCTAATGCGGTCACTGCAATGGGGATATCCTGCACGTTTTCAGCACGGTGCTGAGCCGTTACAACAATTTCTTCAATCTGCGCCACTGCACTCATGGAGACCGCGCTGATTGCAGTTACTGCAGCAGCTCGACGGATAGCTACGGCTAAAGGGTTTCTCATTGGGTTGTCCTCATCGTCTCAATTATCATTATTGTTGACGGCTATTTGGTTTTTTATTCGGCCGTCCTAGTGGCATTAACACCGCTCTGCTAAACCCCCTCCAAAAAATTTTACGGATTAGCTATTTTTTTCCTGGGCCATCACAGAGCATCGTTAACAAAGCGTTGATTTTTATGGGTTTAGTGATTCAATTCTTTCAGAATGTCTTCAACACGGGCGGCAATGGCTAATAACTTTCGATCACTGCCCGTCGGACCATCAAGTTCCAACCCCATTGGTAAGCCCTGAGCGGAACGCCCAATAGGCAAACTGATTGCCGGGCTGCCAACGTTACTGGCCGGGTCGGTGTTTTGGATATAACTGGGAAAGGTTGGCAAATCAGGGCCCGAGCCAGAAGGCGTTGCACTAACAGTTTGCTCGCTGCCCTTTATTGGTCTTGCAGTTAGCCCCGTGGTCGGAAAAACCAGAGCGTCAAGCTGATGCTCCTCAAACAATCTCTGGTAATAAGCTTGCAAAGCTGGACGATGTATTCGCATGGCTTCCTGATATTGCGTTTCGCTGATTGCACCCGCAAAAGCATCCCTCAGCACGGCTTTGACATCCGGACTTTGAATCGCCTCGGTCAACTCCGCTGCACTCACAGCAATATCGTTCGCCTGTAAATACGCTGGCAAAAGCTGAGTCGTTTCATACAGCACCACCGGAAAACTCACCCGATGATTCAAACCTGTCAGTTCGGCCGCCGACAACTCAAACAGCTCCACACCGGACTGCGCCAACAACGACAACGCGGTCTCGATTCCTTTCGCCACGGCGGGCTCCAGATTTTGATAAAAATAATCCCGCGCCACCCCCAAACGAATGGTAGTCGCCAAAGGCGCTTGTAACTCGCCTTGTTTCTCACCAGCCAAAACCGCATCCAGCTTCGCAACCGTTGCCACATCGATCGCCATGGGTCCGGCGGTGTCTCGAGTTTGGGAAATCATGGTCATTCCCTCATTGGGGTATCGCCCCATAGAAGGGCGAAAACCCACAATGCCAGTTAGCGCTGCCGGAATGCGTGTGGAGCCGCCAGTATCCGTGCCGAGCCCGGCACCAACGATTCCCGCCGCCACGGCCGCTGCCGTCCCCCCGCTGCTGCCCCCGGCGAAATAACCCGCCTTGGCCGGATTCTGAACCGGCCCGGTAAAGTGGTTATTGCTGGTAATGCCGTAAGCCAACTCGTGCAGATTGCTCTTACCAACAATTAACGCCCCTGCCTCGCGTAATCGCTTAACAACTTCGGCATCCTGTTGCGGCACAAAATCCTTCAGGCCCGGAGTGCCCGCCGTATTGGGCATTCCGGCAACGTGGATATTGTCTTTTATCACCAGGGCCATACCAGCCAAAGGCAATGCCTCGCGCGCGCGTGAACTCATCTGGTCCAACGCCCGGGCATCTCGCTTGAGTTTTTTCTCATCAATAAACACCATGGCATTGAGCAACTGCTGCCTTTTGGCTTCCGCAATAACGCGCTCGGCTTCATGAAGGGCTTGGGGTTCCTTCATGGCCTCACAGGCGCCAAGCATCAAGGTAAACAGTAGAGCGGGGACTCGTTTCTTCATAATCGATCTCATTTTTATTCCTCTGACTTGCAGACTAGGGAAAAAGAATCGATATGGCGTCATCACTTGTGATGATTTTGTCGCCTGGATGACAGTATTTTTTGCAGACAGAGCAGATACTGGGTTCCATAACGCTAGGGGAATGCCCGGCAAGCCTGATTCGAGACACAACAAGAGAAGACAATAAGCTTATGAGCGACAATCAAGTTAGTGACATCGTGATGAATAATGACGGTAAGGGCATGCCAGGTGCCGAAGCCCTGCCGGTGGAAGAAGAGCGACTGCAACGCAAACAAAAGCTGGCCGCAGCATTCCGTCTGTTTGGCCGCTTCGGATTTGATGAAGGTGTTGCCGGTCATATTACCGTTCGCGACCCGGAGAAGCTGGATCATTTCTGGGTAAACCCAATGGGCGTTTCCTTTAAGCAGATGCGAGTTTCTGATTTGCTGTTGGTCGATCATGAAGGCAATGTTGTGGAAGGTGAAGGCCTGTTAAATGGTGCGGCATTTACCATTCACTCTCGTGTTCATGCGGCTCGCCCGGATGTGGTCGCCGCAGCTCATGCGCACTCGGTGTATGGCAAGAGCTGGTCCAGCCTGGGCCGCTTACTCGATCCAATTACCCAGGACTCCTGCGCATTCTACGAAGATCATGCCTTGCTGGGTGAGTTCACCGGGGTGGTATTGGATCTCGATGAAGGCAAGCGTATTGGTGACGCTCTTGGCGACAAGAAAGCCATCATTCTGCAAAACCATGGCTTGTTGACGGTTGGACAATCTGTTGAAGCCGCGGCCTGGTGGTATATCACCATGGAACGCAGCTGCCAGGCTCAGCTGATGGCCGAAGCCGCTGGCACTCCAAAGTTGATCAGCCCGGAACACGCCAAGCAAACCCACGGGACAGTGGGCAGTGAACTGGCCGGCTGGTTTAGCTTCAAGCCGCTGTATGATGTGATCAGCAAAGAGCAACCCGATCTATTTGATTAATCCTCGCAGACGCATACACTGATGTGCCCCACATTGGTGTATGCGAGGATTGCTTTGAAACATCTGCCCAAGCCCCTACGGACAGCACATTGCCTGCTCGGTTGTTTTGCAATTTTATTATTTCTGGGGCAAGGGATGTATATGATGCAGGTCCATAATGCCCTGCAGGATCTGGCAGATGGCCCACGCATGCTGTTCCGCTCCGCCCACATCTACACACTTTTGATGGCTACTGTTCACCTGGGACTTGCGGCGATCGGGCCGATCTGGCGACCGCTGTACTGGCCGATGATTCTGGCCAGCGGCCTGTGCATCATTGGCTTATTGCTGGTGAGCTACGGCTTCTTTGTGGAATCCTTTGTTACGGACCTCAATCGCCCGCTGCTAAAAATGGGGTTGTTTGCTGTCTTCGGAGCCACCGTCCTTCTGGCCGCTAATGCCATCAGCCATAATCTGGGCTTGGGCAAAACCGGCGGAAACAACCCGTAAAATATTGGGTAGAGCACACTCTGTTAGCGCTCTATCTGACCACTCCGAACAGCACGCAAATAGCCGGCCAATTCCGCTTTCACCTCTGGCAACATGATCAACAAACCGATGATATTCGGCACCGCGATCAGAAACACCAGCGCATCGGAAAACTTCAGCACCGCATCCAGCTGCATGACACAACCAAGCGCCACAAAGCCGCAGAACACCAAATTAAACAGCTGCACCAACGCCGGCTTATCACCCACCAGATACTGCCAGGCCTGGCGACCGTAATAGGCCCAGGAAATCATTGTCGAAAAGGCAAACAGCAGGGCCGCAATTGCCAGCGGGTAAGGTGACCAGGAGACGGTAGATTCAAAAGCCGCCGAGGTCAGTGCTACACCTTCAAGGCCAGAGTTCATCAGGGGAGAACCGTACACAGTGGTGATAATCACCAGTGAAGACAAGGTACAGATCACCACCGTATCGATAAAGGGCTCAAGCAAGGACACCAGACCTTCAGAAGCCGGGTGATTGGTCTTCACCGCCGCGTGGGCAATCGAGGCCGACCCCAAACCCGCCTCATTGGAAAACAACGCACGCTGAAAGCCGATGATCATTACACCCAACATACCGCCGGAAATGCCCTCCGGGCTGAAAGCGCCCTCGATAATCAACCCTATCGCCGGCAGAATTCGATCCGAGTGGTAGGCCAGAATCAAGATGCAGGACAACCCGTACAACAAAGCCATAAAGGGCACCAGTTTACCCGTCACCCGGGCGATGGATTGAATGCCCCCAATGATGACGGCCGCAACAATCCCCGCCAACATCAAGCCGAACAACCAGGCGCGATCGGCAAACCAGCTGGCCTCACCGCCACTGACATTCACAAACTGCACATAGGCCTGGTTGGACTGGAACATATTACCGATACCCATGCAGCCAATCACAATGGCAATGGCATAGAAACCACCCAGATATCGTCCCAACTTGTTCCAACCGCGTTTGGCCAGTCCCCGGTTCAGGTAGTACATCGGGCCACCCGCCACCGTGCCATCCTGATGGTAATCGCGGTACTTAACAGCCAGGGTACATTCCACTAACTTGGTCGACATGCCGAGCAAACCCGCCATGATCAACCAGAAGGTCGCGCCCGGTCCGCCCGCCATAATGGCCACTGCCACACCACCGATATTCCCCACACCCACGGTGCCGGAAATGGCCGTAGCAACCGCCTTAAACGGAGAGATATCACCAGGACTCTTTGGATCCGCGTACTGCCCAAAGGCCAGCCGCCAGGCCAGGGTAAACCCTCGCACGTTGATAAAGCCGAGATACAAAGTGAACAACAGAGCCGCCAACACCAGCCAAACCACGATCAGGGGCAGCTCTACCCCTCCCATGGGCACGGCGTAAAACACCAGAGCCGAGAGGGCATCGGCAAACGGCCCCAGAGCGTTGTTGATCTGATCATCAATACCCGCATGGGCCTGCGCTTGAAAGAGCAAAGCGCCGATAAAGAGAAAACAGGAAAATTGAACAGGTGAGAAGAGAAAACGTGTTGCTCGGCTAAGGCGACTAAGGCACATAAAGGCTGGTCTTTTATTATGAAGTGCACCTACCTAAACATATTCACGCTGGGAATGAAAGCGCCGACACTTGCGGGGACGCAAGCGACAGGGCACAAATATGCACGGTGAATTACCCCCTGCAGACTAGAGCCCATACTTGATAATCGCTACACTGCCCTTATCTATATGGCTATCCTATTGGCAACGAGAAGCAGCAATGAGCCAAGTTTTTATCCTGCAAAATCAGGACGGTTACTTTTTAAGCAAACAAAAGGAGTGGGTAGACGGACGCGATGCCAGCCAGCTCTATCGCAGCCCTCACCGCGATGAGGCGCTGAACCAGATGGTGGAAGTGAATGCGAAGGACTACACCCAGCGCATCACGATTGTCGACTGCCAGCTCAATGAAAAACGCCACCCCCAGCTGGACCCGGAAAAACTACCCGAACCCAAAGTCGACGCGGCAAACGATGAAGAGGTCGCCTTGGCTGATGACACCGAAGACGCTTCAGAGGAAGCAAGCTCGAATGCCGAGCCCGCTGTTGTCGACGCTGAGCCAGTCAATGACGACCAGCCCAGCAACAATAGCCTGTTCTAATTACACTACCCCGAGGTTGTCCCGTGAGTTTAGATAACACCCTGCTCGAGGCCTTAAACGATAAGGCCAATCGCCCATTGATCACCGGCATCCTGAGGGGTATCGAAAAAGAAAGCCTGCGCATCGGCCAGGACGGTCAATTGTCCCAGAAGCCCCACCCGGAAAGTTTGGGTTCAGCACTGACACACCCGCAAATTACCACCGACTTCAGCGAGGCCCTGCTGGAATTTATTACCGCGCCCTCGCACCGACTGGACGAAGTATTAAAGCAGCTGGAACAGCAGCATCGTTTTACCGCCCAACAAATTGATGATGAATTGTTGTGGGTAACCAGTATGCCCTGCATGTTGGGCAGCAACGACGAAGTGCCCGTCGCTCGCTACGGCAATTCCAATGTCGGCCGCATGAAAACCTATTACCGATATGGTTTGGGTCATCGTTATGGTCGCAAAATGCAAACTATCGCCGGGATTCACTATAACTTTTCTCTGCCCAGTGCGTTCTGGGCCATGTTGCACAATCAAGAAAACAGCTCAATGGATTTGCAACAGTACAAGACCGAACGCTACTTTGATTTGATTCGTAATTTCCGTCGCTACTTTTGGGTACTACTGTATTTATTCGGTGCTTCCCCGGCGGTGTGTCGCAGCTTTGTCAAAGACCAGCCCCACAGCCTTGAGCCGTTTGGCAAAGACGAACACAGTTTGCATGCACCGTTTGCAACGTCTCTGCGCATGGGTGATCTGGGTTATCAAAGCAATGCTCAAAAATCCCTGACCGTATGCTACAACCAGTTGGACAATTACCTGCACACTTTGACCGAAGCCATCAATACACCTTACGAGCCCTATGATGAAATCGGAACCGTAGACAGCAATGGGGATTACCAGCAACTCAACTCCAGCTTGCTGCAAATTGAAAACGAGTTTTACAGCACGATTCGCCCCAAGCGTACTGCACGCTCTGGTGAAACCGCACTAAGCGCACTGGATCAGCGCGGCGTGGAGTACATTGAAGTGCGCTGTCTCGATGTGAATCCTTATTCGCCAATTGGTATTACCAAAGAACAGATTCACTTTATCGACACCTTCCTGCTGTTCTGCCTGCTAAAAGACAGCCCCAAAACCGATTGCGCCGAATATCAACGCATGCAGGAAAACCAGAAACTGACCGTATACCGCGGTCGCGATCCGGAAATGAAGCTGCAAACTGCGGAAGGCGAACGCAGCATCCGCGATTGGGGCAGCGAGCTAATTGCCGAAATGCAACCCATTGCCGAGCTGTTGGACAGCGCTTATAAAATCGAAGGCCACAGTCAAGCGCTGCGCGATCAACTGGAGGTCATTAAAGACCCGAGCCTGACACCGTCCGGTAAAATTCTCCAGACCATGGAAGCGGAAGGCAAAAGCTTTTTCAAAGTTGCGATGGATCTGGCCAAGGATCACCAACAAAGCTTTATCAACAACCCCTTAAGCGGCAACGATCTGGATCGTTACGAAACGCTGGCGGTAAGCTCGTTGGCTGAACAGAAAAAAATCGAAGCCGAAGAAGAACTGGATTTCGAAAGCTACCTGGCCAACTTTTACGCCCAATACAAACCGTTCCAATAGAGAGCGCAGTCATCAAGTGCACGTAAACCTGTGAACTATCTCGCCCATGCTTTTCTCTCTGGTGACAACACCAAGGTTCAGCTGGGCGGTTTGCTGGGTGATTTCCAAAAAGGCCCCCTCCCCCAATTGCCACTGACCGATACCAGCCGGCACTCTGCTTTTTTACAGCAGCCCGATATCCACTTTGGTATTGAACATCACCGTGCTATCGATGCGTACAGTGACAGCCTGGAGAGTTTTCGCGAGTGTGCGGCATTGTTCGATAAACGTTTTCGAAGAGTGGCGCCCATCGTTGTTGATATTTGTTTTGATCATTACCTTGCCAAACAATGGTCGCAGCATCACATGCAAACACTGAGCGAGTTCGCTAACGGTCTTTACCTGACGATGGCTCGCTGCCCAGATGCTCCCAGCGGCTTTGTACGCTTCCGTGAACGCAGTCGTTCGGCTGACCTATTCAATCTCTATCAGGACACTGAGACTATTGCCGTTGCGCTCGAACGTGTTGCCCAACGTTTCAGCCGACCACACCTCATGGACGGTGCTTATGATAACTGGCTATCTCGATATGAGGATATGGAGGCAGGTTTCGAGCGATGTTTCGCAGAAATAAAACATTTCGCGGGAAACAGGCTCGCTGATGAAGGCTACCCCACCAGCAATTGGCGACTTTAAGTGAGCCGGTGCTTTATTTTTGCACCACAAAGTTAGTGAAGAACAAATCCTCAACACCTTTTTTGGTTTTGTCTTCTTTTAACAGAATACGGCGCACTTCTTCCAAGGCTTTTTTGCGCATGGTTTCGCGACCATCCAGGCTGTTAATTTCTTCTTCCGTCTGACGGCTGAACAACATCACCAGATTATTGCGAATATAGGGGAGGTGGTGGCGTACGGAGTTGGCCACATGAATGGAATCAACACGCACGGAAATTTCGGCACGTAAATATTTTAAACGCCCCTGACCACCATAGTTGAGCACAAAGGCTGGCTGCAGCGGAACATAGAACGGGCCTGCGGGGCCGATCGCTTCTTCATCCTGCGCCAAAGCCGGTTGTGCACCCAGCAGCAACAGTACAACAAATGCGAGTGAAGCCGATTTTTTAGCCAAGACAGCGATTGCCGTGTTCATAGTGTCCTCTATCTCCGTCGGGAACCTGCCAGTGACCCTTATGTCCAAAAGGCCAGTAAATAAGATTGCCCTATCTATGGTAAACTGCGGGGCCCGCCTAGCTTGGGCCCTTGCTTATAATTTTAGTCAAACTTCGGGATTTCGCAGACATGCCACTACCCAACCCTCGTCAGACCAACCTAATTATCTTTATCGGCTGTGTTGCCCTGATCTTAATCGCATTGGGCTTTCAGGAGATTATGGGCCTGGCACCTTGCCCACTGTGCATCACTCAGCGCATTTTTGTCGTGGCGGTTGGCCTGTTTGCTCTGGCTGGATTTATTCATAACCCCGGCAATACCGGGCGCAAAGCTTACGCGGTTGGTGGCTTGCTGATGGCCATCGCCGGTGCCGGTTTTTCTGGTCGTCACCTTTACCTGCAAGGCCTGCCACCCGATCAACTGCCGTCCTGTGGTCCGGGCCTTGGCTATATGTTCGAAACCTTCCCGTTCATGGAAGCTCTGGAAATCCTGCTGATGGGCGACGGTAACTGTGGCGAAATTATGTGGAGCCTGTTTGGCCTGAGCATGCCGGGCTGGGTTCTGGTCGCCTTTATCGGTCTGGCCTTGTTTAATATCTGGCAATTCCTGCGCCGCTAATGGTTCGGGGTTTACTGGTTCTATTTTTCTTCCAGTGGCTGGGCGAGTGGATTAGCCTGGCCACACAGGCACCCATTCCCGGCCCGGTTATTGGCATGCTACTGCTCTTATTGGCGCTGTTATTGCGCCAGAAAGTCTCCAGCGGACTTCAGCAAAGCAGTCATGTACTGGTGCAACATCTAAGTCTTCTGTTCCTGCCCGCTGGGGTGGGCATCTTTTTTCTCAGCAAGGACGTGATTGCCCAATGGCCTGCGATTGCTGTCGCCATGGTACTGGGTACTTTGATCAGTTTGGTACTCAGCAGCTGGATTGTGAAAAAGCAGGTGCGCTCCGATGATTGAGCAACTGAAAAATTCTTTGACGCAATTGACCAGCAGCGAGCACCTTAACCAGCTAAGCGCCATTATTCTGACTCTGGCGGCCTACCAGTTCGGCCAGTTCTGTTACCAGCGCAGCAATCGGCTGATGCTGTTTCACCCAGTCGTGATTGCCGGCTGTATGATTGCAGCGGTCTTATTTTATTTTGATATCAGTTATTCCCAATATCGCGATGGCAGCCAGTTATTTTATTTTTTGCTGGGTCCGGCAACCGTAGCCCTGGCAGTTCCCCTGTATCAGGAGTTTCGTCATATCCGGCAGCTGGCCGGTCCGATTCTGATCACGGTGATGCTGGGTGCAACCATTGCCGCAGGCAGCGCCGTCCTGCTCGGCGGCTTGATGGGCGCAGAGGGTGAGGTACTTCGTTCCATCGCCAGCAAATCGGTCACGACGCCCATTGCACTGGGTATCAGCGATAAAATTCACGGCATCAGCACACTCACTACCGGCGTGGTGGTCGCCACGGGAATCCTTGGGGCTCTTATGGCTCCGCTGGCTTTTCGCCTTTGCTCTCTCACAGACCCGCGCCTGCAGGGCATTGTGCTGGGGCTCAATGCCCATGGTATCGGCACCGCTGTTGCCTTTGAAAAGAATGCCTCCTGTGGCGCCTTCTCCAGTCTGGCCATGGGACTCACCGGTGCATTCACGGCCCTGACTCTGCCCTACGCCATTCATTTTTTCGGCATCTAGCTGTATAAAAATCTTCCACCCTGCACAACAATTAAACAAATTTTCTTGAAATTTTGGACGATAGAATTTTTTATCCCAGACTGTTCTAAGAACTGGCTCACACTTTCTTGCGGGCCTACCGTTCGTCTTCTACTTTTAATTTACAGGGTTAAAAAAATGCCGATCTCGAAAGCCGCTTGAACACCCTTTTATTGACAAGTGAGCAGTCGCTGATGGCAATTAAAACGATGAAAGCAGAGGTGACATATGCTCGAGCATTGCAGGACACAACAAGAATTATGGGGTGGTGTAAACCGCACATTGGATGGCTGGTTTGAAGCGCGCAAACAATTACTCGTCGAGTACGCCGCCCTTTGCCAACGCCTGGATGAACAGGACAGTCCCGCACTCAAAGCTCGCTTACGTCGTTTCTGCCAAAGCCTGATGGACTATGTTTCCGCCGGTCACTTCGAAATCTACGAACAACTGCAAACCGAATCCAAACGCTATCAGGATGAAGAAGCACTGGTCATGGGTTACCGTTTGTATAAGCAGCTGGAAAACTGCACCGAATTGGTGCTCGAGTTTGACCAGCGTTACACCTCGCTGGATGACCTCAGTAATCTGACACAGGATTTATCCAAGCTGGGCCTGTGCCTCGAACGACGTTTCTTTGTGGAAGACAGCATGGTGAACATCATGCACGAAGCCCATCGCGAGCAAGCCGCCTGATATTGCCTTGGGCCGCAAGGCCCAAGCCCCTCCTTATTATTGTACTTTTTCGCGCATCGGCCGCTACAGTAGGCATAGGTTTAAAAACTAGGAATTTGCCATGCTGCGTCCTGCATTCAGCACTCTCATTATCGCCATCGCACTGTTTAGCTTAACGGCTTGCGAGCCTTTGCCTGGCCCGGAGAAAAGCATCGAAGTTGCCGTTCAGGGAAGCCATATGGGGCGCCTGTCGCACAATGGCAGCCGCGCGGTGATCGGCTCCATCAACCACGGTGGCAGTCTTTGGCAAGTACTGAAAGAGGAACGGCTTTACGATTGGAATCACAGCGAGGAAAAAAGCACGCTGGTGGCGGCCGCCTTTTCTCCCGAGGGCGACTGGGCCATGACCACCGATTCCCACAGTCTGGTGTTATGGAAAGTGGACAGCGGTGAAGCCTTTCGCTTCTGGACAGCTCCAGGTGAAGTGTTATCGTTGGCATTGGCGCCCAATGGCGAGTACGCCCTACTCGGCATGGCCGATCACAGCGCGGTAATTTTCGACAGCAAACGCGGCGGCGTGAAACGTCGCTTTAATCACAGCGGTCGTGTGCGCAGTGTCGATCTCAGTGCCGATGGCAAACTGGCGTTAACCGGTTCCGAAGATCGCACTTCAGTCCTGTGGAATGTGGCTTCCGGTAAAAGCATGCAGAGCATGCAACATGAAGAGGATGTTCAACTGGTGCGCTTGAGCAAAAACGGAGACCGTGCTCTGTCTGCGGCAAAATACGATAAAGCTGTGGTGTGGAATACGCAAACCGGAAAAGCCATCGGCGAAATCCCTCTGTCGGCAGAAAAGATTAAACGCGGTTTGCGTTTCAGCGCGGCGCGCTTTTCCAGCAGTGGCCGTTATCTATTGGTGGGGCGCCCTGACCAGCGAGTGCAATTATGGGACACCAAAACCATGAAAACGCTGGCAGAATGGGAAGTGTTAAAACGCGACGCCTGGAAACCGACCAGCGCCGCGATTCAGGATGTGGCATTCGCCAGCGCCAAACGCACGTATTACGCGATCGCATCCAATGGCTTTATCCATCAATTAAAACGACCGTAAATAGCAAACCGTTTTTGTGGTTCCTGGTTACGGTTTATGGCTCTACGATCGCAAAAGCCTCACTGCTTTTATCCAGCAGTGAGAAAAATTTCAGCAAATCCAGTTGACTGCCTTCCAATGACAGCTGATCCGAAAACAACAAATCTCTCAGATTGGCCGTACCCAGAATAACATCCAAAAACAAATCATGTGAGATGCGCAGGCTTGCATCGGCTTCTGCAACATCGTTCAACGAGCGGTAGTGCAATACCGAATTTTCAATCCACAACTGATAGGATGTTTGCAAATCGCTAAAGTGAACATTCAAACGGATTTCCTCACCTTCGGCATCAGGCCCATTGAGCTGTGCTGCCATGGCATCAAAAAACTTTTCAACCGGTGCATGCTTTAATAGATCTTTCGCGGCCGCCAGGCTGATCAGATCTTTTCCAGGCCCGTTTTTTAATTCGACAGCTGCCGATAAATACACATCACGCCAGGGCCCGGATTCGGCTTGATAGCCCAATTGTGTGTAGGCCTGTGCCAAAAGTTCTTTGGCTTTTTCTCCACCACCGGCAAATACCAAATGATTCAACAATTCAGCCGCCCAGCGGTACTCACCTTGATCTAAAGCTGCCTGGCCTTTTTGCAGAACGGCATCTTCACCTCCCATTGCCTCGATATATTTAACAGAGGCAGCTTCAGGAGGTAACGGGTTTAAATTTGCCGGGTTAGCATCGTACCAACCAAAGTACGCTTGATAGACTGCTTTGGAATTGTGTTTCGTGGTGCCGTAATAACCACGATTCGAAAACTCGGAAGCCAGGGATTCAGGCAAACGAATCATTTCGGAAATTTCCTTGGGAGTGTGACCCTTGTAGGCCAGTCGCAGGGTTTGGTCATGAATATACTTGTAGGTATCTCGTTGACCGCGCAGAAACTTATCGATGGATTCCTGCCCCCAAATCGGCCAATGATGACTGGCAAAGTAAATATCAGCATCCTTGTAAAGTAGGCGGGCCTCTTCAATATACGCACTCCACGCCAGAGCATCACGCACTTTAGCACCGCGCAAGGTATACAGATTATGCATATTACGGGACAGCAATTCGGCACCGCAGAAGGCTTTCTGTTTGGGAAGATAAAACGTTAACTCGGCGGGCGCCTCAGAATTGGGCGTATATTGAAACTGAAACTCTACGCCATCAATCCTGTGGGTTTCGCCGGTTTTTGAAATCAAAATATTCGGTGGCACAATTCCCACCGTACCGAAGGCAGGTGCTTTACCCAAGCCGGTATCGACATGCCCATAAGGACTTTTGGGCAAATCCCGGCCATACATGTATACCGCGCGGCGCTTCATGGTTGGACCGGCCAGAATATTCTCACTGGTCGCCTCCGCCATAAAATGCTCCGGGGCAACCACGGGCACATCACTTTGGGTTTCCGGGTCGAGCACCGCAAGTGCTCCGCCAAAATGATCCACATGGCTGTGGGTCATAATCAAACCGCTTACCGGTTTATCACCAAGATGGGTGCGAGCAAAAGCCAGTGCCGCCTCAGCGGTTTCCTTGGTGGTCAGAGGGTCAACAACAATCCAACCGGTCTCCCCCTCGATCAGCGTCATATTGGAAAGATCATAGCCACGCAATTGATAAATGCCATCGCTGACCTTGTAAAGGCCATGCAGATTATTCAATTTTGCCTGGCGCCATAAACTGGGATTGACCGTATTGGGTGCATCACCTTGCACAAAATCATAGTCCTTCATGTTCCAGATTGTGCGCCCCAGTTCATCCTTGATTTCCAGCTGCTCATCACGGGCGATCAAACCACGATTGGCCTGCTCAAAATCTTTTGGATTATCCAGAGAAAGTGTTTCTGCCACACGACGATTGTGGTCGACGGTGTATTGACTGGCCTGCCCACTTTCAGACCCGCTTCCGCCTTGGTTTTCTGACAGATCCGTATCAGAACAGGCCGATAACACCCCCGCCAGAAATAACACCAATATCGCAGGATTTACATTTAAACCACGCATAAAACACTCTCCTGAAATCAAGGCATTTGTTATAGCATGATAAATATCGTATAAATGTAAATATGTTTACATTTATACGATATTTACGAGCAACATGATTTCCAAGCAGCAACACGAACTGAGCGGGGCGCTATCAACAGACTGTATGGCGCTTTTAGAGCCCCTGCTGAGCATTCGATATTATGCCGATGGCGAACTGATCTTTGCGCGCGGAGAATACAAAGCGGGGCTTTGCATCGTGCTGGAAGGTTCGGTCAAGGTTGGTAATTATGGCAAGGATGGCCGCTACTTTCTTAGCAAGGTCTTAAAGCCTTACGAGAGCTTTGGAGAATTTACGATATTTTCCAAACTGCCTCGCACCCATACCGCAGAGGCTTATGGAGAAAGCAAAGTCGGTTATATTGGGCCAAGCAAATTAAAAAAGGCCATCATCAAACAGCCTGAAATTGCACTGCAACTGTTACAGTCCCTGTCGACTCGATTGCACATGAGCCTGGAAGTGATGGATGATATTAAAAGGCTTCCCGTCATTGTACGAATCGCAAAAGTTTTATTCGAACTTAATCGTGAAGCCGGCGGGCTGGAGTCACACAGCCTCAGCCAGGAGGAGATTGCTTCCCAGCTCGGAGTGAGTCGCATGGTCGTGTCGTCTTCGCTCAAAGAATTGAGCGAACTCGGTTTGATCGAAAAAGGTTATCGCGCCATTCGCATACCCGACACTCATCGACTGTTGAGCTGGATTAAGGAACGCCAGCAAATCAAGGATTTGTTATGAGTCTGCTTTTGCCGGATGTTGATAAAAACTCACCAGTAATTGATCTTGTTTGGTGAAGAACTTGGTATCTTTGTAGGGCAACTTCATAAAACCGGAAACCCCCAAACCATCAATCAAATGAATATTGGCCAGAATCTGATCCAGACAATTCTGAAACTCATCCACTTTGCTGGCATCCAACAGGTTCAGATAATTGTGGATTTTCAAATCCAGCTCGACACTTTCAAAAATAATGCAGCCGGTATGATGCAGACTGTTCATATGAGCCAGCACTGTCATAATTTCTTCCGGTAACTGCAACATTTCATCGGGGTCATCGCCATCCTCGAAATAGGAATGCAGGCGACTCTCCTCCTCCAGCACCACTTCATCACTGACATCAAACTCAATACGCATATCACCACTGGCAACAAAAGCGTCTTCAACACTCAAACGTTCGATGTGCAGAGTTTTTTTGGCATCAAAAATACAGCTTTTGAAAACGCCCTGCTTATTGATCGCTCGCCCGAGATGCACAATATTGTTTACCGCTGAATATAGAGCTGGCGCCATACTGCGATCATACAGCTTTAAACTGGAGTCAATATTGATGCCTTCTTCGTCCCAGTGCATCGCCAGCCCCCCCACGATCGGGTAGTGACTCAAATGGGCAACAGCGGTGACAAAAGCTTTTTCTGTATCTGCCATACCGGAAAGATAATTTTTATAATATTTTTCCAATTCAGCATCATTCACATCTTCCAGCTTTTCCCGGTCCACCTCCTTGCGCAGAAATGATTTACGAGAGCTGTACACCACAGTTTCAATGGCCTGATCTTCCTGAGCGATCCACACGGGCAACAACGGCGCATCTTCATTGCGATTGTGATCATGCACTGCAACCTTGGCCATGTGGTGAATGTTTCGGAAGAGATAATCTCCGGCCTGTCGTCTGAGCCGGGCATCATCAGACATCATGTTTGCCAGGGTTCGGGCAAACTCCTCCGGCAAGCCCAAGGACAATGGAGAAATCACCTTACTGCCAAAGCGACTGCCCTGCCCCGATGCCAGCGCATAAAGTGTTCCAGCCAGGCCTTGCTCATCAAAGCGCGGGGAACTCAGCTGCCCTTCCAGCTGCTCTTCACCGATAAAATAAATATCACCCAGTTTGGCATTGGTTTGATGCAAATCCGAACTGAGTGCCGTAAGACCACCACCACTGCTGTGTTGCCCTTGATGATCGAGCTGACCATAAACCGCCGCTCCCCAATCAATCAGACTGACCTGATTACTCTGCTGATCGTAAACCAGATTGGAAGGCTTGATGTCGCCGTGCACCAATACCGCTTTTGCTTGGCGTTTCGCGCTGTCGCGTAACTGTTGCAGAATATCCACCATTTGTGCAGCAATGCTGAGTAGAAGCTTGATACCCAGACGGCCGTGCTGGCGAGCATAATCGTCGAGATTTTCTCCCTGGGCCCGACTCATCATCAGGATGGACTGGCTGCGAACACGCGTAAACTCAATAAAAGAAGGCACATTCGGATGATTCACCTGGGAGAGCATATAGCCCTCTTCTTCCAGGCGTTCCTGAACAGCGATCGGCAAGGTAATACGAGCAAACTTGAACACATATTCCTGCCCATTGGCTGCCGTGCCACTGAACGCAAATCCGTAAGCGCCTTTACCCAACAACTCAATATTCAAATAACCAAGTCGTTCCAGCTGCTGCTGGCACAGACTCAACCAGTCTTTAAGTTTCTGGGCATCACGATGGGAGAGCAAATAGAAGGATTGCTCTTCGTTGATATAGAAATGCTGAAGCTGATCGCTTTCAATTAAGCTCATGGAAGTTGGTTTTGTTCTAAACAGGCCTCAGGGCAGCATATCACAGCCGCCACCCCCAAGCCTGAACAATTACACCATTGAGGCCAGCATGGTCGCAGGTTGTTCCAGATATTGTTTCCACAAATTATTGAAACGAGAGATCGTACCGCCATCAATAACACGGTGATCACCAGACCAACTTACGGTCATAATTTGACGAGCTTCCACTTCACCATGGGCATTAAAACGCGGCAATTCCTGAACACGCCCCAGCGCAACAATCGCCACTTCGGGCTTATTAATGATCGGCGTTGCCACGGTGCCACCAATAGCACCTACGTTTGAAATGGTAATCGTGCCACCGCTGAGATCGGCCGGGCTGATTTTTCCGCTGCGCGCTTCTGCCGTAAGGCGCGTCACTTCAGCAGCCACATCCAGCAGACTTAAGCTCTGAACATTTTTAATGTTGGGTACCAGCAAGCCGGTTTTACCGTCCACCGCCATGCCGATGTTGTGTTCGGCCAAGTAGGTCAGCTCGGTAAACGCTTCATTCACGCGGCTGTTCATGATCGGAAACTCTTTAATGGCCAAGGACAAGGCCTTGATAAAGAGCGGCATCATGGTGATTTTCAGATCGTCGCTGGCGTACATGGCTTTCAGCTTCAAACGCAACTTGATCAGTTCGGTCACATCAAACTCTTCGGCATAGGTAAAGTGCGGAATGGTAGAAACCGACTCCGCCATACGCGCACCCATGACGGCACGCACGCCTTTAATAGGCTCAACACGATCAACCATATCGGCACTGAGCGCTGCACTCACCACAGAGCTACCTGTAGTTGCAGCGCCCGTATTGCCTTCGAGGTAATTTAATACGTCTTCTTTGAGTACGCGACCGTTTTTACCGGTGCCGTTTACCAATGCCAGGTCGAGATCATTTTCCCGCGCAATTTTTCGAACCGCCGGCGTACTGAGTACTTTACCGGAGTTTTCAACAGCAGCGGGCTTCTCTTCTTGTACAGCAGCGACAGGGGCCGCAGTTTCAGCAGTTTTTTCTTCCGCCTTTGGTGCTTCCTGAGCGGCATCATCGCTCGCTTCGCCTTCCAACTCGATAGCAAACAGTGGGCTGTGTACTTTGGCAATATCGCCCTGCTGATAATGCAGCTTCACCACCTTGCCGGTGTACATGGAAGGAATTTCAACGATGGCTTTGTCGGTACTTACATCCGCGACCACCTGGTCTTCCTCGATAATATCGCCTTCCGCCACTTTCCATTCGATGACTTCACACTCGACAATACCCTCACCGATATCGGGCAAAATAAAATCTTTAATCATCATCAGCACCTCAGTAGTTCAAGCTGGCCACTAGGGCTTCATAGACTTTCAAATAATCTGGCAGGTATTCTTTCTCGTGAGCCAGAGGGAATGGCGTATCCATTCCGGTAACGCGCGCGATGGGCGCTTCCAGCGACAGGAAACATTCTTGCTGGATTGTTGCGGCGATTTCACCACCAAAACCACCTGTGTGCGGTGCTTCATGGGCAATCAACAGTCGACCGGTTTTACGCACGGAATTCGCAACGGTTTCTACATCCCAAGGCAGTAGTGAGCGCAAATCAATCACTTCACAGGAAATGCCTTCTTCGGCCGCTTTGTCAGCCGCTTTATACATTTCAGTCATCTGTGCACCCCAAGCCAGCAGGGTGATGTCGCTACCATTGCGTACCACTTCGGCCTTGCCGATAGGAATCTCGTAATCGTCTTCTGGCACATCACCTTCGGCAGCCCGGTATAAACGCTTGGGCTCGAAAAACAGAACCGGGTTAGGGTCACGAATAGCCGATAAAAGCAGACCTTTCGCCTGATAAGGGTTCGACGGCATTAACACTTTCAAACCCGGCGTGTGACAAAAATACGCTTCAGGAGATTGCGAGTGATACAAACCGCCTGCAATACCACCACCATACGGAGTACGGAATACAAGGCTGCCCACATTAAATTCATTACCCGAACGGTAACGGAATTTAGCCGCTTCGTTAACGATCTGATCGAAGGCCGGAAAGATATAATCTGCAAACTGAATTTCCGCCACAGCGGTAGAACCCTGGGCAGCCATACCAATTGCAAAACCCGCAATGCCCTGTTCAGTCAGGGGCGTATTGAAACAACGGGCTTTACCGTATTTTTCCTGCAAATGACTGGTCGCGCGAAATACACCACCAAATTTTCCCACATCCTCACCCAGACAAATCATGCTGTCATCGGCAGCCATCGCGCTGTCCAGGGCATTGTTAATGGCCTGCAATAAATTCATCTTAGCCATGTTTAGCACCTCCTGCGACAGGATAATTTTCCGGATATTTAGCGATGTGTTCTTTCAATTCTTCAAACTGCTTTTGCAAATGAGCGGGTGGCGTATCGTAAACATCGGTGATCAATTCATCCAAGCCTGGCATGTCTTTTTTCTCAACACGTTTGAGGGTATCGAGAACGTCTTTGCGGTAGGACTCAAGAATGGATTTTTCTTCCTCTTCGTTCCACCAGCCCTTGCTTTGTAACCAGTTCTGCATACGCTCGATGGGATCTTTTTCGCGCCACTTATCTTCTTCATCTTTACTGCGATAACCACTTGGGTCATCGGAAGTGGAGTGTGCGCCAAGGCGATAGCTCATGGTTTCAATTAACACTGGCTCATTGTTTTCAATGGCAATACGACGTGCGGCAAGCGAAGCGCTGTACACCGCCAGAATGTCATTGCCATCAACACGAATGGTTTTGATGCCGTAACCTACACCACGTGCAGCAATACCATCCCCTTTAAATTGCTCATCGGCAGGGGTTGAAATGGCATAGCCGTTGTTGCGACAGACGAACACAACCGGACAGTTCAACACCGCCGCCATGTTCATGCCTGCATGGAAATCACCTTCGGAAGCCGCACCTTCACCAAAGTAACACAGTGTACATGCGTCATTGCCTTGCAGCTTTTGCGCGTAGGCATAACCGGCCGCCTGGGGGATTTGGGTACCCAATGGCGAGCTGATGGTCATGTAATTGAGTTCATTGGAACCGTAGTGCACGGGCATCTGACGACCTTTACCCAGATCATCTTTATTACTGAGCAGCTGATTCATAAACTGCTCGGTGCTGAAGCCGCGCAAACGCAGCGCCGCTTGTTCGCGATACTGACCCATGATCATATCGTTTATGGTGAACGCCGCAGCGGTTCCGGTTACGGCCGCTTCTTCACCGGAACAGGTCAAATAGAAGCTCAGACGACCCTGACGCTGGGCACTGATCATACGCTCATCAAGAACACGGATGTAAACCATATTGCGGTAGATTTTGATGGCGGTTTCCTGATCCAGTTCAGGCACCTCAGCACCGGCTTGGATGCTGCCATCAGCGTTCAAGATGCTTAGGGTTGGAATGGGTAAATCATGCCCCTGAATAAACTGAGTCTGATGCATCAGATTGGGCTTCTCATCGCTTGCGCTACTCATTTTCGCCTCCGTAAACTCGCTGGCGCCCCTTCCCTCGTTCATCTAGCGACGCCGGAAAAGTACGCAAAGAGTGCTGCAATTATTGTATTTAGAGCTTAGCACCGAGCCAGCTAGAGAGTCCTGCTAATCTAGGGGCTGGGAAGGAGGCTTTTGGTAGGGTTGCCTAAAATCTCAGGCAAGCTAAGAATAATTCTCCAAATTTGGAGTAATATACCTTTTTTGAACTAAAAGCTAGACATTTTGTGGTGATTAATTCTAAGGTTTCGCCCCTTAACAATGCGATGTGTTTGCGATTCAAGCAGGCTACGCAATCACTGCCCAGCCCGTTGAACAGAAGCCTGATCCGCCCAAACTACTTGGGCGAGAGCTGCAGCAGCTTGCCGGAATCGGTAAGCAGATAGATAAAACCTTCCGGGCCTTCCTGAACGTCGCGAATACGCTCACTGGCGTCATCCAGCAAACGCTCCTGCTCAAGCAACTCATCCTCGGCATTCAATCGCAGGCGATTAACATGGGTTTGCGCCAAAGCACCCGCAAAGAAATCACCGCGCCACTCGGAAAACACCTTGCCCGAATAAATCATCAAACTACTGGGCGCAATACTGGGCACATAAACCTTGGCGGCATCCTGCATGCCTTCTTTGTGGGTGGCTTCGCCCACCATTTTGTCTTCCCGATATTCCTTACCGAAAGACACCACCGGCCAACCGTAATTCTGACCGGCGACAATTTTGTTGATCTCATCACCACCCCGAGGGCCGTGCTCGATTTCCCACAGCTGCCCCTCTGCATCGAAAGCCAGTCCCTGGGGATTACGATGACCAAAACTGTAAATTTCCGGCTGAACATTTTTGTCGCCGTAGAAGGGATTATCGGTCAGTGCCTTGCCCTGCAAATCAACACGCAACAGAGTACCGATGTGGTTGCTGTTATCCTGGGCGGGCTGCCTTTTTGCACGATCACCCACACCAAAATAGAGCGCACCTTTGCCATCAAACACTACCCGGCTACCGTAGTGACGCCCGGTTTCAGTATCGGATTCGGTCACCACAAGGTCTTCCCAGCCCAGCAGACGGTTACCATCAAGCTTAGCCCGGGCCAATGCGGTACGACCGTGCATTTCGGGCTGCTCACTGCGCTTGCTGTAAGTAAAATAGGCATAGCCGTTATCGTTCAGATTGACGTCCAACAAACCGCCCTGACCATAAACATAGATATCGTCGGGTAATCCGGTCACTTCCGTATGCTTGCCAGTTCGCAGGTCCAGGCGCTTCACCTTGCCACCCTTCTCGGTAACCAAAGCTTCGTAACCATTGATAAAGCTCATACCCCAGGGGCGATTCAAATCCTTGGCGACTTCCTTGACTTGAAACTCAGTGGCATGGGAGAGGCCAGCAGCCACCAGCAGTGAAGCACTTATCATTGATTTCAACATGGGATTTTGATCCTGTATCACGGCAGCCAAAGGCCGAATTATTGGTATTTCTCTTCTCCGAGACGCAACCAGCCGCCGGGCTGAACGCCTCTCGGGTCATGGTGGGTCCAGTGCAGCACACCGCCTTTCTGATTCCACTCGTAACGGCCCTTTATATACAAGCTTTGGCCTGGACGCAAAGGGGCTCGTGGAGCCAAATCGATATTGTGAGCGACCAACAAGGTGGGCAGCCCTTCCCGCTTCACCAAAAAGCGTTGATGGCGGCTGCCTTTGGTATCGTCGGCCAGCAGTTTATACACGGTAAACTGGGTTTCATTAAACCAAACCTTACTGCGTTGAGCGCTAACGGCTTGTTGCAAACTCAGCAGATCATCGTATTCGCCAGGCTGTTTCAGCTCGGCCTGCTTGTTGCCGAACTGGTAAACGCCATAAACCAGCAGTAGCAGGACAAAGCTGAATGCCTGCTTCCAAAAACGATTTTGATTCACGCCAAACTCCTAAATACTTATTTATTCATACCATGCACTCATCGGGGCGCCATAGTAGGTTCCAACGCCTGTAGGCCAGCTTAATCGCGCCAGGCATTAATCAATAAATTGCGAGGGCTCAGCTCCTTCGGGCAGAACTCCACCAACTCCACCTGAAATGACTGCTCCTGTAAAAACAGCATCTGATCCAGCAATACCGTGATTTCAAGAATGCGGCGATATGCCAACCTCAGCAGATCCAGGCGGCGAGCTTCAGCAAAACGCTGCTCACCCTGCTTTTCAAAATAATCCCAATCAGGCTCATCAGTGAGGGGCAACTCTCGGCGCTCCGCCAGTAAACGACAGAAACCAGCAAAGCCCAATTTCAAAGCCGACTGAGGCAAGGAAGGCGTACTCAAGTATTCATCTATGCCCCGCAATTGTCGCTGCAAAACATCAAATCCGAGACGCCACTGTTGCAACTGAATTCGGCGGCGACGAACCGCTCCCGGAGCCGTTACCGTTTCCTGCACAATGGTATGCAGATCCTGTCGTCGAAGTTCCAATACCTGCTCCTGGCCCAGGCGAGATAAAAACCGATGCTTTTCAGCGCGGATCTTCTGATAACAACAGGGAGCGATGGAAACAGCCTGCATTGACTCAGCCACCGCCGCATTAAGTAATTCCCGATGAAGATCTCCACAGGCGTGTAACGCCAACACATGGTCTTTCCCGGTAAGGTGTTGCGTACTCTCGCTGGACAGCACATCACAACACTTCAAATCCATTGCGCCCGCTTTCAAGCTCAGTGACATGGCTCGGCCCTCTTCCACCAGAACCGGATCCCACTCCAATCCCAACACCTCAGCAGAACGGCTGCGGGCGATATAACGGCCGAGATGTCCCTTGCCACAGCACCAGTCAACAAAACGCTCACCGCGGCCCTCCATATGGGCCGAAAAATACTGGATCTGTTGCCATTTCCGGCCGGGGATGTGATTGGCAAAGAAGCGCATTTCGTGAGGCACTTCCGGCAATGAAAGCGATAGAGACGGAACGCAATCAGCAGCGCTCAGGAGGGCCTTAAAACCGGGCAGATAGCGCTGGATAAACTTTCCCAGAATCGCATTATCCGATTCCATTTCAGCCAACTGCCCATCATCCAGAGCCAACAGCGCGGTGTGCAACTTCGGCAAATGGTCTCTCCAGGCAAGCTCTGGCTCGCGAAACGCATTGGATTGCCAATACTCTTTTTGCACCTGAAGATCTGCGCAAAGATTGGCAAAAAGATCCTTATATTGCTGCTGACAGTTCGAATTCATAACACCCTTGTGTGAAGCCTGGTTTTCCAGGGGGTGGGCGTAAACCTACCGAGAATCAGGAAGGCCAACTGTGTATAATGCCCGGTTTTGAACAACAGTATAAAATTATATGCAAATTCAGGAATTCTTCACCCCTGGCCCGGAAAACGCCGATCAGTTCAGTTTCACCCGGGAACAGGCCAGCCGCTTTGCCAAATTTGTTGCAAACGATTACAACCCCATTCACGATGTTGACGCCAAGCGCTTCTGCGTACCTGGAGATCTCTTGTTTGCCATCAGCCTCGCCAAAGCAGGCTTGAGCCAAAGCATGAAAGTCGACTTTACCGATATGGTAACCGATGGCATTCAACTGAGCTTGCAGGCTGCAGAAGCCGGACAACACCAGCTGACGGGTGACAATGACAAATGCTACCTGAAACTTACCTACAGCGGTGAACATAGCGAGAACGCTGAACTGATCAGTAAGTTAAGCGAATCCTACGTCGCCTACTCCGGTCTGACGTTTCCACACATTCTGGTACCGCTGATGCGTGAACAAAACGTTATGATCAATCCCGCTCGTCCGCTGGTAATCTATGAAGGCGCAGAGCTGGAATTAGAACGACTGGACTTAAATGACGCCGAACTCGTCGGCGCTGAATCCAAACTGCTGGTGGAAGGCAAGCGAGGGACGGTAACGCTCGGCTTTGATATTGTCAGTAACGGAACGCGTGTGGGTCACGGCGAAAAGCGCATGGTACTTTCTGGCCTCAGAGAATTTGACGAGCAGGCGATGACCGATGTTGTCGCTTACTACAAAGATCGCCAAACTCAATTTGTCGATGCTTGATGCCACTGCCTAAAAGCGTTTTTTGAAGAAAAAACGCAAATAAAAAAGCCGGCAAATGCCGGCCTTTTTATTCATGGAAACAATTAATGAACTATGAGTTTGCGCCAAATACAGCTTTTACTTCCAGAAATTCTTCCAGACCAAATTCACCCCACTCACGACCGTTACCCGATTGTTTGTAACCACCGAATGGGCCTTTTGTATCGGCACCGGAACCGTTCAGGTGAACATTGCCAGTACGTAATTGATTGGCAATGCCCGCAGCTTCTTCAACAGTTTCACCGTATACATAACCGGAAAGGCCATACGGAGTGTCGTTAGCAATGTCTACCGCTTCCTCCACAGAAGCGTATGGAATCATCGTCAGAACCGGACCAAAAATTTCTTCACGGGCAATTGTCATTTGATTGTTGGCATTCGCAAAAACGGTCGGTTTTACATAGTAACCCTGATCCAAACCTTCCGGCTTACCAGTACCACCAACGACCAGCTCTGCACCTTCATCGATGCCTTTTTGGATCAGTCCCTGAATCTTTTCAAACTGTACATCAGAGGATACGGGGCCGAGATACACACCTTCCGCATGAGGGTCATTGACGGCAAGACCTTCGGCCGTTTGTTTGGCAATCTCCACCGCTTCGGCATGCTTTTCAGCAGGCACCAGCATACGCGAAGGCGCATTACAGGACTGCCCGGAATTCATCATCATGCTCTGAACGCCTTTGGACACAGCTTTTTCCAGGTTGGCGGTCGGTAAAATAATGTTGGCTGACTTACCACCCAATTCCAATGAAACGCGCTTGATATCATCAGCGGCCGCTTTGGAGATCAAACGACCCGCGCGTGTTGAACCGGTGAAGGAAACCATATCCACGTCAGGATGGCTGGACAGCGGCGCACCAACACCCGGACCATCACCGTTCACCATATTGAAAACACCTGCAGGCACACCTGCTTCATGGAGAACCTCGGTGAAAATTGCCGCATCGAATGGAGCAATCTCAGAAGGCTTCAATACCATCGTACAACCAGCGGCCAAAGCCGGAGCCACTTTACAGGCGATCTGATTCAACGGCCAATTCCACGGTGTAATCAAAGCACACACACCGATGGGCTCTTTTCGCAAACGGGTGCTGCCGCGATTGCTTTCAAACTCATAGTCTTTCAACAGCTGCAAGGTTTCATTAAAATGTGCCGCACCCATCGCCGACTGTGCCATTTTGGACAACCAGGCTGGCGCACCCATTTCGGCGGTGATTGCTTCCGCCAAGTCATCTTTTCTTGCTGCCAGACCCGTCAGAATTTTTTCCAGCAAAGCGATACGTTCTTCTCGACTGGTTTGGGAAAAAGCCGGGAATGCCGCTTTAGCAGCAGCCACAGCGGCGTTCACATCCTGCTCATTACCCAAAGCAATTCGACCACAGCTTTGCTCAGTTGCAGGGTTGATCACTTCCAAAGTTTGGGCTTGGTTCGGTTCAACCCACTCACCATTAATATAGAACTTTAGAGTTTCCATCTGAGGCTCCTTTAAATACATTATGAAATATTTCGTGTTCTGATATGACAGCAAACTCTGTCATATCATGAGTTCTGAACATATCGTCTAGACTGCCTGTTTTACTAGGAACTGCCAAGGTCGAACAAGCACGATTACCAGCCAAAAGCGACAGTCATCATACCGCCTTCGACCCAACCATGAAAATGTCTTTTTAATCGTTCGCTGAGCATTATAATGGACTTAACAAGACCTTCACCCGTTCTTTACTCAATTCGGGTTTCCATTTTTACGGAGTTTTCGATGGCTGAAATTCTACTGGTACGGCACGGTCAGGCCTCGTTCGGCAGCGACAACTATGACCAACTTTCAGAGCTTGGGTATCGTCAAGGTCGTCTATTGGGGCAACACTTTCTGCAAAAAGAGCACCACTTCAATGCACTTTACAGCGGCACACTTGCACGACAGCAACAAACCGCACAAGCGCTGATTGATGTTTATCGCGCGGCTGCGGTTGACGTTCCCGAACTGACCATCGATGCCGCCTGGAACGAATTTGACAATCACGCTCAAGTAGAGCGGCTCTTACCAGGCTTATTGGAAAAACACGCTGAACTGAAAGACGATGCCGAAGCCATGCTTCGTGATAAAAAAAGTTTTCAGAAAGTGCTGCGCGCAGTCTTTCAATACTGGATTGTCGAACAACCTGAAACTGAGGGCCTGGAATCCTGGCCCGAGGCAAAAGCTCGATTTGAGGCCGCCCTGAAAACGGTTATGAAAAATAACGGCTCCGGACAAAGTGCCGCGGCTTTTACCTCAGGCGGTGTTGTCGCTGCATTGAGTGCTATCGTGATGGGAATGGGTGCCGACAAGGTATATGGCTTGTTTGAACCCGTCATTAACGCCTCAATCACTCGACTGATTCACAGCCAAAATAACATCAGCCTTTCCAGCTTTAATGAGCATCAATATCTCACCGCCCTAAGCGGAGACGATGACATTATCAGCTACCGTTAGGTGCAGTGCTGGCCCCTTACCCCCAAGGGGCTTTATAATAGGGCTTTTTCTCCAGGTAAGCCCATGTCTTTTGCCCCTCTGCACTTAAAATCCAATGCTGATCGACGCCTTAAACAAGGGCACCTTTGGATTTACTCTAATGAAATCAATACCGAAGCAAGCCCACTCTCCGGCTTCAGTGTCGGCCAACAGGTCGAGGTACTGAGCAACGGCGGCAAATCTCTGGGGCTGGCCACCATGAACCCACAAGGCCTGATCTGTGCTCGCCTGGTGAGTCGCCAGAAGAAGTACCCACTGGATAAATCACTGCTGGTACACCGCATCAAGCAAGCCTTGTCTTTAAGGGAGCTGGCGTTTAGCAAACCGTTTTATCGACTGATCTATGGTGACAGTGATTTATTGCCAGGACTGGTTGTTGATCGCTTCGATCGTTACCTGGTTGTACAGATTTCCACAGCGGGCATGGAATTGCTCAAGCAGGAGATTGTTGAAGCTTTGCAGAAAGTTCTACGCCCTGAAGCCATCTTACTGCGCAATGATCACAGCGCACGCAAGCTGGAAAACCTGGAAGAAACGGTCGAAACCATTGGCGACATTCCTGAGGCTGTAGAAATGGAAGAGAATGGCTGTTCTTTTCTTGCCCCTGTTGCTTACGGTCAGAAAACCGGTTGGTTTTACGATCATCGGGAAAATCGAGCACTATTACAACGGCTCTCTCCCGGCAAGCGTGTTCTCGATGTATTCAGCTACGTGGGTGGCTGGGGTGTTCAAGCCGCCCATGCAGGGGCCAGCGAAGTGGTGTGTGTGGATGCCTCGGAATCAGCCCTGGATTGGGTATCTGAAAACGCCGCCATCAACGGCCTGCAAGATAAAGTATCGACCATTCATGGCAAAGCCATTGATGTGTTAAAGCAACTGATCCAAGCTCAGGAACGTTTTGATATTGTCGTTTTGGATCCACCCGCGTTCATCAAAAAGCGCAAAGATAAAAAGTCCGGGGAAGCGGCCTACCGTCATATCAATGAATTGGGCATGCGCCTATTGGGGAAAGATGGTGTTCTGGTTTCTGGCTCCTGCTCAATGCATCTGGAAAAAGACCGCCTGAACGATATTGTTCGCGCGTCAGCTCGTCATCTTGAAAGGCACTGCCAAATTCTTCATCAAGGTGGCCAGGGGCCGGATCATCCCGTACACCCGGCGATTCCTGAAACCGATTATTTGAAAGCGGTTTTCGCCCGGGTTTACTTACCCTGATCCTTCATGATGCCCGCTTCTCAGAAGCGGGCTATTGCTGGGCCTTAGCCCGAATCGCATTCAAAATTTCCTGCAAATCACTACCAAACTGAGCGCGCTGCTCGCTCGTCAGGGCCTTATATAAAGTCTTTTTCTCGCTTTCTTTTTCAGCACCAAATGAGCTCAGCGATTCACTTGGTTCAATCACTTTAATACCCGCAGCGTTCAGAAAATCGAGTTCCTTCTGCAACTGTTTTAATTGGGATGCAAACACAGCGGGCCACACCTGATAAGGGCGCCAGTCTTCCCTATCACTGTCGTTCAGCGGCAGTAATATGTTATCTTCGATCATTGCTGCGTTGGCCTGCTTGATGAGTTCCACTTGGGCGATCACCGGCAGGCGGTAAAAAAGTACATCCAATGGCCCGGTATCATCCAGCCAACTCTGCAAGACCGCTGCATCTTTTGCAATTGCCACGCTGTTTAGTTCCAGTAACTTTCTTCGTCGCATAATGGGCTTTTCTTCAGAGCTTGCTGCAAAATCAGCTACACGCTCTTCGCTGGTTTTTCCATCACCCCACAATAAAAAGGCCATCGGCAAATAGCCAAGTACTGCTTCACTTTCATCGGTAATCGCATGCTGAGAACGTATCGCGGCCTCGCTCATTTCGACAGTATAGTCATGGACAATTCCGATGTTCTTATAGGGCCCGAACTCATCGACGAAGCCAACTGCAATGGGGTAAGGATCTAAAGCCAGCCAAATATTGCTCGACTCCGCAAAGACATTCGGCGCAGCTTTGGTAAACCGGCTCGGTACAGTCAACGCTTGATAGTGAACATAGGATTCCAGCCACATGGATTTAGCTTCATCCAGGTTTACAACATTTGGCTCACGCAAAAATTCAGCAATCACTTCCTGCAATGTACTCAGGTTTTGTCGATTTTGTTTTGCGGCAAGCTTTACCTCGCCCCAGTATTCGGCAACCCGCTTTTTAAGCCGCATTTCCTCATCGCGAGTGAGCACAGGCGCTTTAACACTTACCTGTTGGGCAACAGCCTCTGGCTTTGCTTCCTCGCGGGTCTTACTGTCACAAGCACTTAAAGCGGCCAAAAACAAGACAACAAAAACTGAAGGCCAAAGAACTTTTTTCATCGCAAGCTCATTACTTCGATGTTGTGTTCTGTCGCATAGGCCAATAATTTTTCATCCGGATCTACGGCAACTGGTCGATCCACTTTTGCAAGTAGAGGAATGTCGTTGTGGGAGTCTGAATAAAAGTAAGCACCCTCCATGGTTTCACCACTGCTTTCCAACCATTCCTGCAGGCGGGTCACTTTACCCTCCTGAAAGGTAGGGACACCAACCACCCCTCCAGTGAAGCAACCATCCAAACACTCCAGCTCCGGCGCCAGCAACAGCTCGACATCCAGCCGCTCAACAATCGGAGCAGTAATAAAACTACTGGTGGCGGTAATTACCATCAAGGTATGACCTTCTGCCCGGTGCTTCTCAATCACCGCTTGAGCCTTCGGCAACATGATGGGCTTAATTTTTTCATCGAAAAATTGCTGGCGTAAACTGTCCCTATTTTCCGCAGGAATGTCATTCAAAGCCAAGGCCACAAATTCCAGATAAGCGTAGACATCCAGCTCTCCACGCTTGTAATCTTCATAGAATGCTTCATTTCTGGCACCATAAACGACCGGGTCAACCAGCCCCTGCTCTACCAAAAATTCTCCCCAAAGATTATCGCTGTCTCCGCTGATCAGGGTGTTATCAAGATCGAATAAGGCTAGGGTCATGGCTCCGCTCTGTGCTGATTTAATATAGGCTTATTGTAGGTCAAAAGCCCCAGCCTGAGCAGTTTAAATTTGTCTCTTCTTATAGCCCTTGTGTCAAACTTATGAAACAATGATGACAATTAATTTTTGCGGCTGCGCTAGAGCAGATTACAAAGACAGCACCCCGCTTCTGACGATCGCCATGACAGCCCCCTGGAGCAATCCTTGATAGATGCAGATGGTTTTCGTCCCAATGTTGGGATCATAATTTGTAACGATAAAGGCCAGACCCTTTGGGCAAGGCGTATAGGCGGGCAGGACGCTTGGCAGTTCCCCCAGGGCGGAATCGATGACAATGAGTCACCCGAACAAGCCCTGTTTCGCGAACTCTACGAAGAAGTTGGCCTCGAAAAATCCGATGTGGAAATTCTGGCCGTTACCCGAGGCTGGCTTCGCTATCGGCTCCCCAAACGCCTTATTCGGCGTCATTCCAATCCTCTTTGCATTGGCCAGAAGCAAAAGTGGTTTCTGCTTCGTATGTTATGCGATGAAAGTAAGGTGTGTCTCAATAAAATTGGCAGCGCAGAATTCGACCACTGGACCTGGGTGAACTATTGGTACCCAATTGGCAAGGTGGTATCTTTCAAGCAAGAGGTGTATCGCCGCGCCTTGAAGGAGTTGTCACCAAGACACAGCATGCTGGAAGAAAAGGGCAGCTAAAACCACGAGCTTACAAACTTACCAACCGCGCCTCCCATTAAATTTCTGCCATAAAAAAAGCCGCTAAAAAGCGGCTTTTTTTATGGCTAAGTCAGTAGCTTAGGAAGCCGCCAACTTACGCTCACGTTCAAGTTCGTTCTGGCAATACTTGATCCAACCGGTAGCAAATTTCTTGCTGCGCGGATCTTTAGCTGCCTCTTTGAAGAACTTAATAGCAGATGAGTATTTCTTCTGGTTTGCAGTAGCCATACCGAGGGTAATATAAAGCTGGTCTTTACGCTTTACCTTACCGCGCTTGAGCGCTTTCTCGCCGACTTCAACAGCCTTTTTGTTGTTGTCGCTATCCAGATAGATACCCGCCAAGCGAGCATACAAATCGCCACCGTCAGATTTAGAGGCCGCCTGCTCCATGACTGGAATAGACTTCTTCACTTCTTGAGACATGCGCAACGCAGTTGCATACACCTCAAGATTTTTAGAAGTTGGCTCAATAATCTTGTCGGCCAAGCCTTTCTTAAGAACTTTTGCCGCCAGATAAGGAACGTCTTCGCCCATGTACAAATAGGCCAAGTTCATCAGTTCCTTCTCTTTGCTCAAACCGCCCATTTGGTAAACGGCGTCGTAGGCGTACAACTGATCTTTTTCGCGATTATCCAGGCCATACATACCAGCCAAACGGCGCCAGTAAGTTTGTTTTGGATACAGACGAACCAAACGCTCGAGAATACCGATTACCTTCTTGTTATCACCCACTTCATAATGCAGGGCACTCAAGATCTGAAACCAGTTTTCTTTTGGCGTCTTACCTTTCTTGTCGTACATGCCGACAGCGGTATTGATCGAACCAATCGCTTTCTTAGGCTTTTTATTGGTGTAGTAAATCTGACCCAGCAAAGCGTGGGCATCTGCACCAATAATTGGAGCCATGCTCATCCACTTTTCAATGGTCTTTTCAGCTGCATCGTAATCTTCCAATACAAACTGTAGCTGACCAACCGTATAGGTGATCTGCACTTCAAGACCCAGTGGAATCTGAGGGCTCTGAGCCAGCAATAATTTATATTGCTTAATGGCGTTGCGATAATCTTCCAAACTGTAATAAGCGAAACCTTTCAGGTTGTACACCTGAGCTTTTTCGTACTTATTAAATTTGTCGGTATTAATTTCATTAAGGAGCTTCAAAGCGCCACGGTAATCCGGCTCACCCTGTTCAGGGTTAATAAGCTGGTTGGGAGCTTCAAGCTTCTTAAATACCTTCTGGCTTAACGCAGGAGTTTTACGCGTTTTCTGGGGTGGCTTTTTCGTCGCTTCCTGAGCGTAAACCGCACCAAAAGTCGCGTCTTGATTAAAAGCTTTCATCACCACACTGGATACTGCCGGGGCCAGCATAAGCGGGGCCGCCAGCAGAGTGTGTTTGACAAGCTTTGTTGCCGCAGCTGTCATTTTCATGTTGTCACCCATTCTATTGTGCAATGGCGAAGGAGATCTTGTTGCGTACGCCAGGAACCTCAATTGGTTCACCGTCGATAACCCGAGGCTTGTACTTAAACTTCAGCGCCGCCTTCATTGCCGCTTTGGCAAAGATGGTGGAACCTTCAGGTACGTGCTCTACAACCACCGGGTTACTTACCGCACCACTCTTGGTTACAGTAAATTCAACAATTACATAACCTTCAATACCACGACTTAGCGCTCGACGAGGATACTGGGGCTGTACCTTCACGATTGGCAAATATTCACCATCGGAAGAGAAACCACCAACACCGGCCACATTCAGATTTGCCTGCACCTTCGGGGCACCCATGTTGATAGCGTCAGGACTAACATCAGGGGTTTCGAATTCAGGTTGAGGCATCTCCGGTGGTGGCTCATCCGGCTCTTCGGGTTTTTCAGGTTTTTCCGTTTCGAAGCGCGTCTCAATCTTCGCTTCCGGCATATGAATATCGGCAATCTTGGTAGCCTCGCCCTCTTCAGGCTCTTTCATATTGGCCGCGATCAAGGTGTGCATCAAAACGAACAAGCCAAAAGTCACTGCCAGTGCAACGGCTCCGGCTATTATGAGTCGTACAGGATTCATAGCTCGCCCTAGTTCTTCTCTGTTGCCACAGCAACGTCAGTGACACCCAGATCACGGGCGGCGTCAACCACCTTGGTCAGGGTTTCAATGCTTGCTTTATCATCCGCCTGGACCACGATTCCCCCTTTCGGGTTCTCCGCACGCAATTGCTCGATGCGGTTACGCACCTGGCGCTCGTCAATGCGACTTTTGTCGATCCAGATTTCATTGTTGCCGTTAATCGCAATCAAGATATTCGACTTGTACTTCGGCTCGGCCGTAGTTGCATCAGGTCGATTAATCTCAATACCGGTTTCCTTAATAAAGGAAGCCGTTACGATGAAGAAGATCAACATGATGAACACCACGTCAAGCATAGGTGTTAAATCAATGCCGCCTTCTTCTTCAACTTTTCTTTTTTTGGCCATGGTTACTCTCTTAACATAACCGATTAATACTTAGCGTCTGCCTTGTGGGCACTAAGCAGTTGGACTGCTTAGTGATCCATCGTCAGGTGATCGGCAAGTAACTGATTTTCACGTTCGGCAATGCGTGTAACCAGGGTGTTACCAAATACGCCCGAAAGCGCCGCAACCATACCCGCCATTGTCGGGATTGTTGCCTTGGATACACCACTAGCCATGGATTTCGCATCACCACCACCAGTAATGGCCAAAACGTTAAACACTTCAATCATTCCCCATACGGTACCCAGCAGACCAAATAATGGCGCCAGGGAAACCAGGGTTTCGATCATGCTCATGTTAGAGCGAACCTTCTCACTCACACGAGAGATCAGTGCATAACGAATTTGGTGGGCATTCCAGGACTGGCGCTCTGGACGAGCTTCCCAGGTATCTAATGCGCCTTGCACATCGCGCTTCAGAGTTCCCTTGAAATACCACAAACGTTCGAAAATCAGTGTCCACATGACGAAGGTCAGGATGGCGATAAGTACCAGTACTTCACCACCCGACTCCACAAAGGCCTTAATGGCTTCTAATTGATCCATTAATGCCGTCATGAGTACTCTCCTACTTAGCTTCTACGTTTTCAGCTACGATACCAGCGCTTTGCTCATCCAGGATGTGCAGAACACGCTGTGCACGACCATTAACCAAGGTGTGCATCAATACAGTAGGAATAGCCACAACCAGACCCAGTACCGTGGTTACCAGAGCACCGGAAATACCGCCAGCCATTGCTTTCGGGTCACCAGCACCGAAGATGGTGATCGCCTGGAAGGTCACGATCATACCGGTTACAGTACCCAACAGACCCAGCAGAGGCGCGACTGCGGAGATAATCTTCAGCAGCTGCAAGCCGGATTCGATAGCAGGTTTCTCTTTTAGAACCGCTTCTTCAAGCTTAAGTTCCAGAGTCTCGCCATCCAAGTTTGGATTGTCTTCGGCCACTTTCAATACGCGACCCAGAGGGTTGTTGGTATTGGCTTTGTCAGATTTCAGCTGAGCACTAACCTTGGCAGAAACACCGGTCAGAACAATCAGACGGAAGATAGCCAACAGCATGGCGAACACACCAACACCGGTAATGATGTAACCAACCAGCTGACCTTGGTGCCAGCGCTCAACAATAGAAGGGCTGTTGATCAATGCGCCCAGGTAAGAACCACCGGAAGGACCGGTTGGGTCGATACCCACTTTGGAGAACGTGCCAGGAGCAGCAGATTCCAGAGCTTTGGCCTGAGACAGGTACTCGGTAGGCTGACGTGGCAGCTCTTCCAGTTTACCTTCTTTAAAACTCAGGTACTGACCATCAGAAACCAGGTTAAAGGTACCGATACGAACAACGTCCTGATCAGCCTTGTCACCATTTGGCTTGATTACGGTGCCAGTGAACTTAACCACTTTACCGCCTTCAATGGTTTCACGCTGAACTTCGTACCACAGCTGCTCAATCTCTTCGATAGTAGGCAACTGATCAGCGCTGTTCATTTTCTCGATCAAGTCGTCCAAGAATGCGGCACGCTCGCCGTACTGAGCACTTACCAGAGAAGTTTCTACGTTGGAACGCAGATCACCGGCGGCAGACGTCAGGTGACCAAACAGTTCTTTCAAAGAACCCAAACGCTCTTGCAACTGCTGACGCTTCTGGTCAACGGCAACTTCGTTTTCTTCGTAGTTCTTCTCAAGGCGAACCGAACGAGCTTCCTCGTTAGCTTTGGTTTGCTTGGCTTGGTTCAGCAGAGCCTGCTGGTTAGCCTTCTGGCGACGGAAATCAGCTTCACGTTTACGCTGGTCAGCAGACTCAGCAACGCGAGCGTCTTTTACCATTTTCAGCAGCTCATCCAGAGAGGCTGCTTTGTCCTGGGCCATAGCAGAGCCGGCAGACAGCATGCCTGCTGCGGCGATAGCAATAACGCGCTTGGCGAAGGTCATTTTCATTGTGCAGCCTCCGGAGCCAGAATAGGTAGATCCATGATGTCGATTGTTGCTTGTTTCTTGGCGATCTTGATGCCTTTCAGGATGGCAGCACGGAATTCACCAGAATCAATCGCTTCCCACTGACGGGTGCTTGAATTGTAGGCACCAGACTTTTGAGTATCAGTGGTTTGATACATCAGGGCGATACGACCAACACGCAGGATATTCACCTCACGCTCTTGACCGTCGATCTCCAGAGTGTCTTTGTAAGTGTCGATCTTACGACCATACTCAGACTCAATTTTGTAGGCTTCCAGAACCTGACGGAACTTCTCAGATACAGGAATATCGGCACGTTCCTGGTTGTTACGCAACATTTCCAGACGCTCTTCACGCTCAGCGGTGTGGAAAGGCATATCCAGGCTAACGAACTGCTCCAGACCATCCAGCATACGCAGGATCAGTGGCTGGATTTGACGCTCCATTACCGTTACCTGGTCGATGGAGTTAGTCAGGTTAGTGATAACCTTCAACTGGCTAGCAATCTGCTTTTCCAGCTGCTTGTTGTAAACGCGCAAACCTTCGATCTGCTTATTTACGGTTTTGAAATCTTGTAACAGGCTGCTGGTTTGCTCAGCAATCTTGTCGATTTTCTGTTGCGACTGTGCCCCGGATTGGGCTTTAGTCTGGCCAACCTTCAGGATGGCATCAATAGTTTGATCTGCTTGGGCAACACTCCCCATGAGTGCGCCGGCAGAAAGCACAGTGGTTAAAGCCACGGCTTTCAATCGCTGCTTCTTCATATTTCCCCCAACTCGGGTGCTTCTATCAACTGAGTTTGCGACGTTCTCTAGCTGGCAAATGGTTTATAAAAGTTATCCATTTGCCGAGGTCAAGAGTGCGCCATTGTAATAACAGGCTGGAGCAAGATTCAACGGTTAATCTGGCCCCTCTGAAAATTGTGTAGTTAAGTATCAGCCGGGTAACACATCCCCCGGCTGGAATCGGGCACTAAGGTAACATATAAATTAAACCTGTCACAGAGCGGTTAAAATCAAGACAGTTGAGCGATTTTTAACCACTTCCGAACAAACATTCAGAAACTACTGTGAATTATTTATGTCTCCAGAAGTAACACGCTCCAATACGCAGAACGCGTAAGGATACGGATTACGTTCGCAAGCCTGATGCTCTTCGCAACCGGTTTGGCGCCATTGCGAATCCTCCAGCGCCGGAAAAAATGCATCCCCTTTCAACTCGGTATACACCCGGGTCAGATAAATTTTTTCAGCCAACGGCAAAGCCTGGCGATAAATTTCAGCACCACCAATAATCATGACATCAAGAGTCGGGTTAAGTTGCTTTGCCAAACTTACCGCCGAATCAAGATCATGCACAACATGAACGCCCTCATGCTGCCAATCCTGTTGGCGGGTGATGACAATATTTTCACGTCCGGGCAACGGCCGCCCAATTGAGTCAAAAGTTTTGCGCCCCATGACAATGGGCTTCGACATGGTCAGCTGCTTAAAATACTGCAAATCTTTTGGCAGATGCCAAGGCAGTTCATTGTTCACACCAATCACATTATTTTCTGCCGCCGCAACGACCAAACAAACACTCACCGTATTTTTACCTTATTCGTATTTATTTCATGGGACCTTTTAAAAACACAGATTCCTAAATCGCAACTGGCGCGGGAATATGCGGATCCGGATCATAATTCTGCAATTCAAAATCTTCAAAACGAAATGCAAAAATATCCTTAACCTGTGAATTAATTTTAATGCTCGGCAAGGTTTTTGGAGTGCGTTGCAATTGCAGATCAACCTGTTCGGCGTGATTGGAATACAAGTGAGCATCACCAAAGGTATGAACAAAATCGCCAGGCTCCAAATCACACACCTGGGCAATCATCATGGTCAGCAATGCATAGGAAGCGATATTAAATGGCACCCCCAAAAAAATGTCCGCACTGCGCTGATACAACTGACAGGAAAGCTTTCCCTCGGCGACGTAAAACTGGAACATAGTGTGGCAAGGCGCCAAGGCCATCCGCCCTTCTTTTACATTGTCCTGAGGAGACATGCTCTCGTCGGGCAAATCCGCCGGGTTCCAGGCCGAGATAATCAAGCGACGGGAATCGGGCTTGCGCTTAATCATATCGATAAGCTGAGAGATCTGATCAATACTTTCGCCATTTGGAGCTGGCCAACTACGCCATTGATAGCCATATACAGGGCCCAAATCGCCTTCTTCGCTGGCCCACTCGTCCCAGATACTGACACCATTTTCTTTTAGGTAGGCGGTATTGGTATCACCATTTAAAAACCACAGAAGCTCGTGCACAATCGATTTCAAGTGGCACTTTTTCGTGGTTACCAAAGGAAAACCCTCTGATAAATCGAAACGCATTTGGTAACCAAATACACTTTTGGTTCCGGTTCCTGTGCGGTCACTTTTTTCACAACCCTGGTCACGCACGTGGCGCATTAAATCGAGATACTGTTTCATTAAATGTCTTTCTCTTGAGCTGGACCTACTAAAGTTCCAGATAGATTTCAGGCTTCTTCAGCACTGCTGTTTTCGGTTTTCCCATTACGCTTTTCTTTTGCGGCCATGGAATAGGCCCAGGCGATCAACAAGAGTCCCGCAATGATCATCGGAAGTGATAAAACCTGCCCACGAGTAACCCAACCCAACCAGAGCTGATCCTGCAAATGCGCATCGGGCTCGCGGACAAATTCCACAATAAAACGGAAGCAACCGTACAGCGCTAAAAACAATCCCCCGACGGCGCCGCGTGGTCTTGGCTTTCTGGAAAACCAGAACAGTATTGCAAATAAAACCAAGCCTTCCAGAAAAGCCTGATACAACTGCGAAGGATGACGAGGGTTCATGGGATCGTTTGGAAAGTACATGGCCCAAGGCGCATCCGGGTCAGTAACGCGCCCCCACAATTCCTGGCCGATAAAATTTCCGATGCGTCCAAAGCCTAAGCCAAGCGGCACCAAGGGCGCCACAAAATCACCCAGCTGCAGCAGGGTTGTTTTTGTTCGGCGAGCGTAAAAAAAGATGGCGATACAAACACCAAGCAATCCACCATGGAAAGACATGCCGCCTTCCCAAACACGGAAAAGCCAAAGCGGGTCTACTAAGAATTTATCAAAATGATAAAACAAAACATAACCGAAACGACCACCCAGGATCACGCCAAAAGCGCCAAACATAATCAGGTCTTCCACCTGATCCGGAGCGATAGGCGACTGAGGTCGACGCGCACGTCGCATCCCCAGATACCAGGCCATGGCAAACGCCATCAGGTACATAATGCCGTACCAATGTACTTTCAAGCCGAACAAACTAAAGGCTACCGGGTCAATATCGGGGTATTGCATAAATTTGAGTCACCAGATTCAGATGGAGTCCATGATACCACTAAGCATAAAATTGAGCCCCACCAAACAGAGAAAGGCCGCAAAGCAACGCTGTAATAACTCCGGCGAGAGCTTGTGGGCCAGCTGGGCCCCAAAACGCGCCGACAAGGTGCTGAACACTGCAATTCCTATCCAGGCGGGCCAATACACCAATCCCAAACTCTTCTCAGGAAGGCTTTCCATTCCAAGGCCACTGTAGATAAAACTCAATGTACCCACCAGCGCAATGGGGAACCCCAATGCAGCACCACAGGCAACGGCTTTTTGCGCCAGCACACCGCGAGAGCTTAAAAACGGAACAGTAAGAGAGCCACCACCGATACCAAATATCGCCGAAGCCCAGCCAATTCCCGCGGATACGGGCACCAACAAAGTGGGAGTGAGTGATTTTTGTACAGCTTCTTGTTTGGATTTATTCCACATACGCCAAGCGGTATAGAGCGCAAACACACCAATAATGATTTGCAGGTGCTCACCTTTAATACCCACCGCGGTGAGGCCTCCAAGCCAACTGCCAAGCGCAATACCCGGTGCCATCAAGGCCACCAGCGACCAATTGACCGCGCCTTTTTTATGGTGAGCATAAATGGAGCTGACCGATGTGGTCACAATACAGGCAAGCGAAGTGGCAATGGCCATGTGCACCAGGTGCTCTGAAGGAAATCCCAGCAAGCCAAAACTGTAGATCAGCACTGGCACAATGATAATACCGCCGCCAACCCCGAACAGGCCTGCAATAATACCCGCGAATACGCCCAAGACTGCGTAAATCAAAAACAGCATTCTGCCCCCGGAAATCAGCCGCCGTACAAATAAAACAATGCGGGGCATTATGGTGCCTAGTTCTGTTAGACTCCACCACCAATTTCATTTATCACAGCCGATGCCATGTGTTTGATTTTATTTCGCTTTGATCCCAGCTGCGAGCATGCTCTGATTGCCGCCGCCAACCGTGACGAAGCCTATGATCGCCCAACGGCGCGTGCAGATTACTGGAATGAACAGCCCGGAATTCTCGCCGGCCGGGATCTGGAAGCCGGGGGCAGCTGGTTGGGATTAAACCAAAGCGGGCGCTTTGCGGCACTCACCAATTACCGGGAAGGGAGGGCCGCCCCCCATCAAGGCCCATCAAGGGGGCAACTGGTCAGCGATTTCTTAAGCACCGAACTCAGCCCCGAAGACTATCTCAACCAGCTTGAACGGAATGGCCAACAATATGCCGGCTTTAATCTGCTGGTCGGCAATGCCCGTGAACTCTGGCATTTCAGCAATCGAAGCCCCGGCCCTCAACAACTGGCGCCAGGGTACTATGCACTCAGCAATGGTCAGTTTGACGCTCCCTGGCCAAAGGCCTTGCATGGCAAGGCGCAGTTACAAGCCTGTATAGAGCAGGGCGCCGAAGAAGAACACTTGCGTCGCATATTGCTCAACGAGCAGGTATTTAAAGATGGACTTCCCGATACCGGCGTAGGGGAGGAGTTGGAACGCTTGCTCAGCCCTCTATTTATACGCAGCTCACACTACGGGACGCGCAGCTCCAGCCTGGTTTACCTTGGCAAAGAACAATTCGATTTTTACGAATATAACTACCCCTATGGTGAACTGGGCCAGCCAGATCGCCGCCATTTCCAACACCGATTCTAAATTCGGCATTCCGAAGCAACGCCAATTTCCTATATAAGAAGGAAGTAAAAGATTGTTTCATAAAAAGTAAAATGAATTCACTTTACTTTTGAGCAATAATCAATCAACCTATAGTTATTCAAAATTGCTGGTGCCAACAGAGCCCTGCCATGAAAGCCCTAATATTAGGCCCCCAACATGAGAGCCCGACCATGAATTCGGAACCGGACAATAAACCCAAAGCCTACGGCCAGAAAGCCAAGCAGACTCGCCAGCGCATTTTGCAGGCCGCGGCTCAAGAGCTGGCCGAGCGAGGCGGCGAACTGGAAATTGCCAGCGTCGCCACCACAGCTCAGGTTTCCAGCGGATTGATTTATCGCTATTTCAGCTCACGCACCGACCTGATTGCCGCCGTTGTCGACGATTTCTATGATCAATACGACCAGTGGATTATTGATATTAACCCACTTCCCGGCGCTGATTGGTTGAGCCGTGAACGCGCCAGGGTAGAGCGCAGCATCAGCTTTATTCGCAAACACCCGCTAGCAAAAGTGGTTTTTCTAAACCGCCAGAAGGAGCCTTTGGTCGCGGCCGTCGAAAGCCGGCGCCTCGCCGCTCACCTTCAGCTGGCCATCGAAAATGTTCTGCTGGCTCAATCCAGAGGAGAAATCGACAAGAACATCGGGGCCTATGTGGCCTGCCCCATGGTCATGGGGGGGATTCGCGAACTGATGGTGCAGCTGCTCTCAAACAGCCCTCATCTGACATCCGATTCAACGCAACTGCTGGATCAAACCATGGCATTTATCGCGCGCGCCATGGGACTCCCCAATCGCAAGCAATCATCATAAAAAGACAATATAAAGAAGCCTAAAGAGACGCCTGACAATGGAAAGACAAGCCGAAATCAATTTAATAAAAGAGATACTCAGCTACGAGGCTGACAAAAGCACCGATATGCAGAGCCACTGCTCCAGCATTGCTGTTGACTGTTACACCCGGGACGATCAGTTCGAACAGGAACAACAACTGTTTAAGGAAATGCCCATTATTGTTGGCCATGGCAGCCAGGTGCCCGAAGCCGGCGATTATTTCACTCGGGATATTTGTCAGGTTCCCATTATCGTTTTGCGACAAAAAGACGGCAGCCTGAAAGCCTTTATCAATGTCTGCAAGCACCGTGGTGGCCGCCTCGCTCGCAAAAGCAGCGGCCAGGGACTTCGCACATTGGTCTGCCAATACCATGCCTGGACCTATGAAACCAATGGCAAGTTGCGGGGAGTCCCACACCGCGATGGCTTCAGCGATATGCCCGACCGCTGCAAAAGCCTGACAGAGCTGCCGCTCTGTGAACGCTTTGGTTTTATCTGGCTGCGCTTGAGCCCGATAACCGTAGAAGATCAGGATGGCGGCTTTGAAAACACTCTAAATCAGCTGCTGGGCGACACAATCATTGGCGATCTGGAAGGCTACCAAATGGATAGCCACGTGGTGTTCGATCCCAAAGATTTTCATCGCCCCATTAACTGGAAGTTGGCCGTAGATACTTTTATGGAAAACTACCATGTACGCAAAACCCATAAAGAAACGATCGATTTTATGTTTCTGGATACGGTTGGCAGCTACAAGCAATTTGGCTTGCAACAACGTAATTTATACCCGAAAAAGACCATGACCGGCCTGCGCGAAAAAGACGAATCCGAATGGCATATTCGTGAGCACGGTAACTTTCTCTACCTGCTGTTCCCAAACACTCTGTTGCTGATCGAACCCGACCATATCAATGTGTCTATCGTCTATCCCGATGGGATTGGTCACACACAGCTGATTAACTTCACACTTTTGCCTGAGAAGCCAAGCGAAAAGGGCATCGCGTACTTTCGAAAAAATAATGAAATTTTATATCGAGCCCTGGAGGAAGATTTCAGCATGGCCCTAGATGTGCAACAGGGCTTGCATTCGGGGGCTTGTGAAGAATTTTTACACGGCCGTTTTGAACAAGGGCTGCGCTACTTCCACGAAAATATTGACCAGTTATTAGCAAAACGATAATCCAGAAACAAAAAAGCCGCCGAAAACCCGGCGGCTTTTTATTCAGATCTCAAAGACCCGAAGACTGTTAAGGATTCACCTTCAACAGCTCAACCTCAAATACCAGAGTCGCATTCGGGCCAATCAAACCACCAGTTCCACCTGGGCCATAAGCCAGATTCGATGGAATGTATACCTTCCACTTCGACCCTTCCGGCATCAGTTGCAGAACTTCCGTCCAGCCTGGAATCACCTGGGTAACTTTAAACGTCGCTGGCTCACCACGAGCAACGGAGCTGTCGAACTCAGCGCCATCAATCAAGGTTCCAACATAGTGAACCTGTACAGAGTCTTCTGTGGTTGGCTTGGGACCAGAGCCCTCGGTAATCACCTCGTACTGCAAACCACTGGCGGTGGTTGTTACGCCTTCTTTCTTACCGTTTTCCGCTAGGAAAGCTTCACCTTTCGCCTGGTTTTCCTGGCCAACTTTTTCGCTCTCAAGACGCGCTTTTTCAATGGCTTCCTGCTGCTTAGCCATTTGCTTTTCCTGATACTGAGTCATTACCGACTGCATTTCTTCCGGGGTCAAGCGGGATTCTTTACCCTCAGCAATGTCCTTAACGGCTGCGGAAATGGCAGCGGCATCCAGATTCATCTCATCTTGCTTAAAGCGACCAGCCACATCGTAACCCAGAATATAGCTGATCTTCTTTTCCATGGTGTCCAACACCAGCTCGGGTTCTGGTGCTTCTTTAGCCTGCTCATTACAACCAGCAACGAACATTACGGCTGCTGCAACACCGGCAATCGCGAATTTTTTCATTATTGCTTCCTAATAGTCCATGATGGGGCCTCGCCCCGTTTACTTATTTACAATTATTTCTGCGCATCGGCATCGATTTGCTCATAGCGCTTGTCCACCAGTCCCTGGATTTTCTGGGCATCCTGCATCAATTGTTGGGCCTGCCCGGGACTTACAGTCATCGGCAAGGGTACAGAACTTGGGTCCCCTTGAGTAGTGTTTTTATCCTCTTCTGCTACCTCTGGTAGCGGAGTTGCCGGCATCAGGTTCACATTTGGGTCAACCCAAAGCTCTTCAGAGCCGCCCGCAGGATTCGGGGTATCGGATAAATGCCAATTGCCTTCACTATCCTGCCAACGATAAGCCTTGGTCTTACCCGACTGCCTGTCAGCGAACAGATCCCGACGCAGACCATGCCACCAACGATACAGCTCCAGCTTGGCTTTTTCGTAACTACCATTGACCTGAATATCCGGCGACAGTTCCGACGCATCCATCCAGGGCTGGCCATCAGGTCTCTTCAAAACATAGGGCGCCGCCAGAGCAACGACCAATAAGAGGATCAACAGGGTAAGAAACAGGCGCATACACTCTCCGATAATGCAGGCGATTGGAACCTCAACCGCGGAATAACTGCTCAAGCAGCTTCTTTATTAGGGCTTCAAGTTTAGCCTTGCTCTCTGAACTTGTCGCCCCGCATGGAGGCAGCCGCCCTACATATAGGTGGATATTAGCTTCTGCTACCGACGGCCCCACATCTGAGGGGCAAGTTTCCCATTCAAGAAACATCTCATAAAGCCTGTCCTGCTCCCAGCGCTCCATGGCCAGCTCCAGAGCCTTGGCCTGCTGATACAACTCTAGCTCAGGGTGGTTTTTCAATTGTCGACGCAGATCTCGCATCGGTAATAAATATTCCACCTGATGTTCGTCCAGCAGCAGCAGGGCTTCACTCAATACCTCTGTCGACAGGCGATGCTGCTGTTTACCCAACCACAGGCACCACAACAACATATTCACCTGGCAGCCGTGTTGATCCTGCAATTCCAGCAGCGCATCGGCCACACCCGCTTCGCCGTAAAAACCCAGGCTAAATTGCCAAAACAAATTCTCGTTGTGCTCTGTCATTTACTCTTCGCGCCAGTACAATAGCGGCCATGATTGAGATACAAGATTTAAGTTTACAGCGCGGCCATAAGCTTCTGCTAGACCACTGTGCACTGCGCATTCATCCGGGTCAAAAAATAGGCTTGATTGGCGCCAATGGCAGCGGCAAGTCCAGCCTGTTTAAATTACTTCTGGGCCAGCTCCAGGCCGATACGGGAGAGTGTAATATTCCCGGCAACTGGCGATTGGCGCATATGGCACAGGAAGTCAGCCACAGTGAGCGGCGCGCTTTGGATTACGTTATCGATGGTGACCAGGCCCTGCGTGCCCTGGAAGCTCAGCTGGAACGGGAAAATGCCAAGGGGCAGGAGGCCTGCGGTGAAACTCTGGCCAAACTCTACGGCGACATTGAACAGCTGGAGGGGTATACCGCTGAAGCCAGAGCACAAGGGCTGTTAAATGGCTTGGGCTTCAGCCAGGCCGATACCCGAAAACAAGTGCATGAGTTTTCCGGTGGCTGGCGCATTCGACTCAATCTTGCACAAGCCTTGATGTGCCCATCCGACTTTCTTTTACTCGATGAGCCTACCAACCACTTGGATCTGGACGCCACCGTCTGGTTAGAACAATGGTTGCAACAATATCCCGGCACCTTGTTGATCATTTCTCACGACCGAGATTTCCTCGATAACGTTATTCAGTACACCGTTAATCTGCACAATCAAAAGCTGGAGTTATACAGCGGCAATTACAGCAGCTACGAGAAGCAAAAAGCCGAGCGTCTGGCTCAACAACAGGCCGCATTTGAGAAGCAGCAAAGCCGCATCGCTGAAATTGAAAACTTTGTGCGCCGCTTCCGCGCTAAAGCCACCAAAGCCAAACAGGCACAAAGCCGATTAAAAGAATTGGAGCGCATGGAGGCCATCGCGCCCGCTCATATTGATTCGCCGTTTAATTTTCAGATTCCGGTTGCTGACAAATTGCCACAGACCCTGATGAATTTGCAGCAAGTACAGTTGGCTTATGTCGACAATGTCATCGTCGACAACATTAATCTCGCCATTTTACCGAGCAGCCGCATCGGATTACTTGGCCACAACGGCGCGGGCAAATCGACATTGATGAAAGCCCTGGCCAACAGCCTGGAAATAAAAAGCGGCGAGATCACTCATTCAGAACACTTGGCTATTGGTTACTTTGCTCAACATCAACTGGAAGCTCTGGACATGCAAGCCTCGGCAGCACTGCATATTCAGCGCCTAAGCCCAAACGCCAGCGAGCAGGAAATACGAAATTTCCTGGGTGGCTTTGGCTTTCAAGGCGACCGAGCTTTTGAGGTGATCGAACATTTTTCAGGCGGGGAAAAAGCTCGCCTGGCACTGGCGATTATCGCCTGGCAAAAGCCCAACGTATTGCTGCTGGACGAACCGACCAACCACCTCGATCTGGAAATGCGTCACGCACTGACGGTAGCACTCCAAGCCTATGAAGGTGCCATCGTATTGGTGTCCCACGATCGCCATCTGCTGAAAAATACCGTGGAGCAATTTATTCTGGTTGATAAGCAACGTGCAGAAGAATTTAACGGCACGCTGGAGGACTATCAACATTGGCTCGGCCAACAGGCACCCAAGCAGGATGAGCCGGCAGACACACAGAACAAGTCACCCAAAGCGGACAAAAAAGAACAACGCCAATCCGCTGCAGCTCTGCGACAAAAATTACAGCCCCTGCGCAATCAGATTAAAAAAATTGATCGCGATATGGAATCATCCCAGGAAAAGTTAGCCAGTGTTGAAGAAAAGCTTGGAGACAGTGCCTTGTACGAGGGTGACAGCACTGAACTCAATCACTTATTGCAGGAACAGGGTGAGCTGCGGAAAAAATTAGAACAGCTCGAGGAACAGTGGCTGGAGCTGAATGAAGAACTTGAAGCTTTAAGCCATTAAACTCGCTATGGCCATCGCGCTATATTGACCGCTCTTTATGAACGCCTGCTTCTCCATAAGACGCAACAGCGTTAGCAATATATGGGTGCACCATATCCATGTACTTCTGACGCCGAATCTTCAAAGCGAAGTACAATAGCAAACAACAGCTTATTGGCATTCCAAGAAACAGAACCTCATCGTGTTCGGAAGTTATCGCAAAGATCAGAACGGCGCTATACATAAATACTGATAGCAACGTTACCCGAAGATTAAACCACAACCACTCTGAGTTTTTTCCTTCTGTTTGAAAACAGCGGTACCTGGCTGCTTCAAAAATTTGCTCAAGTAGAGACCCGGGAACAGTCGCCAGTGAATCGATGTGCTGTAAATCTGACGTTTTAACTCTCATTCTGTCCTTCCTAATTCCCTTTCTCTCAGCAGCTTTATTGCAAATACATCACGCCAAGAAAATAAAAGCTCATCGACTTATTTTAAAGCGTGACCATTTGTCGGCAAAGCATCAGTTTCAGTTATATGGTCTATAATTGCCATAACAAATATTTTGAGCTACCCCATGCCCAGACGACGTCACAATCAAGGTTTTACACTGATCGAACTGGTTGCTGTGATTGTGATTCTTGGCATTCTGGCCGCCGTTGCTGCGCCCAAATTTTCTGATTTATCCACAGCGGCCAAGATTGCCGCTTTAGAGGGCATTAGAGAAACCATGCGCTCAACCGCGAGGATGACCAAAGCTATGGCGGCAGCCAATGGCATCAGCGCGAGCAGCAGCAACCCCGGTGGTGGACAATCCCAGTTTGTGATTCAAGTAGCTGGCGGCAGTTCGGAGTTGGACTGGCGAAACCTCTGTCCGGAAAGTCGTGCCGAGTTGGGCAGCCGCCTGACCATGGTCGATTACATTAATCTCACCGGCAATATGCAATCCCGGGTCACCAACCGATACACTTTTGTCGGCTTTGACATTCCCAGTTCAGCCCCCAGCGGTTCGGGCTGTTATGTTATTTACGATTCTTTCGGTTCGCCGGATTGCACATTTACCGTTGTCGATTCGGAGTGCTAGCGCGCTCCGTTTAAATCGATCTTACCTTCGTCTTCAATTCGAATCGCTGAAAATAAACTACCGGTATCCAGCTTGAGCGACATACGGTAATTCAATGGCTCATGTTGTTTTTGCATCAGTTTATTCAACAACCTCACGCCTTGAATAACGTTGGCCTGAGCTTTCACCGTGAACTCTTCGCTGTCATAGGCGCCGATAGTGGGAATGTCCTTGGCCACGCCATGAATCACCTCAAAGCCTTGCAAACTGACACTGTAAGATGCCCCAACAACATCGAGATCAAAACGGTTAGGGTTATCCACTTTAAGCTTGATGTTAAACGTTGGAGACAGGTTCTCACCAGGTAACATCTGAATATCCAAAACCTGCAGGCGAGGCTCTTCAAACGTATTGGGTAAATGGCTGCAGGCACTAAGAACACCAAGCAGCACCAGTAGAAAAAAACCTTGCACCAGACATCGGCTTTGATTTAAAAATTTCATTATAAATCCTCTTTTATCCAGGCAAGGCTTTCACTTCAAAGTCCAGCGCACAAGCCTCAACTGATCTCAATTACTTTGTCGACCAGGGCATTAATACCTTTCGCCGCCTCACTTATGCTGCCCGCTAACATATACGCTGGCGTACTGACCAGCTTGTTCGCCTCATCGTAGACAATGGCATCGACTGCACAATTTTCATGACGAGCGCCGGTTTTCTCAACGGCTGCCGCCGTATCGGCATCATTGCCGATGGTGCAACAAACACCCGCACCCAAAAGCTTGGCAGACATCGCCGGAGCAATGCACATCAAACCGATGGTTTTACCCACCGATTTTGCCGACTGTACAAAGGCAGAGAAATCTGGATTTACCGCCATCTCTGGCCCATCGACAGCAAACGTACACAGATTTTTAGCCGCACCAAATCCACCAGGCACAATCACAGCATCAAAATCTGCGGCATTCGCAGAAGCGATATCCTGAATGTCGCCGCGAGCGATTCTGGCGGCTTCTTCCAGCACATTTCGAGTCGCACCTTCGACAGGTTCTCCGCTTAGATGGTTTACGACATGCATTTGTTCCACGTTAGGCGCCAAACACGTCACCTCCGCATCTAACTGATCCAAGCGCAACAATGTCAGTACCGACTCATGAATTTCTGCGCCATCAAACACACCACAACCTGCCAATACGACCGCTACTTTTTTCGACATCAATTACATCCTCTGAAATGGTTAACGATGATTAGATGGGCAGTATGGTATCACCCACAGGTAAGCAAGAATAAACTTATCTCTCAGACATAAAAAACCCGGGCAAGCCCGGGTTTTTTAATGCCATACAGTACTGAGTTTATTCAACTGTTTCAGTGCTGATCTCGGCAACCACTCGACGGTTAGCCGCACGGCCCTCAGCGGTATTATTATCCGCAACAGGGCGAGACTCGCCATAACCATTGGAGGTTACGCGACCGGCTTCAACGTCAAAGGTTTCAACCAGTACTTTTGCAACGGCATCCGCACGACGCTTGGACAAGGCCTGGTTGTAAACATCGGTACCACGTGAATCAGTGTGGCCAGCCAGTTCAACATTGGTTTTGTTGTACTGCTTCATAAACTCGGCAACATCTTTCAACTCAGACATGTACTGAGGCTTCACTTTTGAGCTGTCAGTATCAAAGTTAACCTGAAGTTCGATAGAAACGGTTTTCGCAATTTTCTCAGGGCAACCGTCTTTATCAACTTTGGTGCCCATTGGGGTATTCGGACACAGATCACCGTAGTCGAATACACCGTCACGGTCGCTGTCTAGAGGACAACCTTTACCGTCTACTGCAACACCAGCAGGGGTATTCGGACACTGATCCAGGCTATCCTCAACAGTGTCGCCGTCACTGTCCAGCTTCTGCGGTGCAGATTTTGCGCCCATCAAATACGCTACGCCAAGACCCAGAGCGTAGTCAGTTGCTTCTTCATCCAGAGAATGGATAGCACGTAAATCACCACGCAAAGCCCACTCATCAGACAGGAAATATTTGGCACCACCACCAAAGTTTATTGCGGTTTCGCGATTGTTATTGCCGCCTTCAACGTCAAAACCCTGATCGCCAGCACCGCCGACCAAGAATGGCTGCCATGCGCCATTGCGTGCCAGGTTATAAACGGCATCCAAACGATAGTGACGACCGTCGACATCGACAGCACCCACTTCGGTATCCGCTTTAAAACCATTGAACACACCTTCAATGGTCCAGTTTTCATCCAGCACATAGCCCAGGCCTACAACGACACCCGTGTCGTTATCAATACCACGCTTACCGTCGATAAACTGACGAGCAGCCCCCAGGTAAGCTTCATATTTATGGCTAGCACTATGGCCGTCGGCCAAAGCCGTTACGGAAGTCACGCTGGCAGCTACACCCAGAGCTACCATAAGAGCGTGTTGTTGGAAGTTTTTCATTAAATGAACTCCTATTATTGAATTAAAATCCCTACTTCAAACTTTCTACAAACTTTTCAGATTCCGCGATAGATTCTTCCATACGCGCAATCAAAGTATTAATGTCACGACGCAGACCACCAAACTCGGCTTTCAACGAGCTGATCGCACGAGCATTCAAATTGTGCTTGAGATACAAAACCTGATCATTAAAGGTGGTCAGCACCGGCGCCATTTTGGATTCGGCACTGCGCATGGTGGTCAACATACGCTTGTACTGGCTGCGGGTTTCCCGTAATTTTTTCTGGCTGTCGCGACGCAGGCTGGCACTGGAATACTGTTCCAACTCATCTTCCCATTCAGCAAACAGCGCTTCGGCAACGTCTTCCACTTTGTCGATACGCGCACTGACATTGTCGGCTTCTTTTTTACTGTCTTCGTAAGCATCACGAAGATTTTCATAAACGCTTTGCAACTCACCACCGCTGTAACCCAGCTCCTGGCTGAAACGATCGAGAGCATCGCGAAATTGTTCTTTGGCATCCACTTGTGCGTCGCGCACGCCCTCAATTCGACTGGAAAGAATGTCGCGCTTATGCTGACCAACAGATTCCATCGCAGAATAATAGGCGGATTGGCAGGCCATCAGGCCCAAAGACAAAAGGGTAATAAGCGCTAGCTTATAGACGGTTTGTGACTGTCGAATCATAAAGCTTCCCGGTCTTAAGATACGCAAATGAATGCACCGAGCAGCATCCTGCTGCTGATTGGGCGGCATTCTAGCGTATTTTTCGCAACATTCCCAATAACGTGATACAGATCACGTTTTAGGCGTCAAGGAGCGGTAACAGGAGCTTAGCGCTTGCGGAAGAGGAGATCCCAAACACCGTGACCCAATCGATCACCTCGGCGTTCGAATTTGGTCACCGGGCGAAAGTCCGGCCTTTCGGAAAATAAATAATCGCCCTGGGTATTCTCAAACTGTTCAGCTGCGCTCATGGTTTCCATCATGTGCTCGGCATAGGGCTCCCAATCGGTCGCCATATGGCAGATACCAGCGTGGCACAGTTTGTCTGAAACCTTCTGAATAAAGCCTGAATTCACAATTCGGCGTTTGTTGTGCTTTTTCTTATGCCAGGGATCAGGAAAATAAAGCTGGAAGCGATCGAGGCTGGCATCTGCAATACAGTCTTCAAGGACATCATTGGCATCGGCCATATAAACCCGCAAATTTTCCACACCCTCAAGGCCGGCATTATTAATTAATCGTCCCACACCGGGAGGGTGAACCTCGATGCCAATAAAATCTTTTTCAGGTTCAGCCTTGGCCATTTCAAGCAGGGAATCCCCCATACCAAAACCCACTTCCATCACCTTTGGCGCTTTACGCCCAAACAGCTGATCGAAATCCTGCGCACCGGAGTAGAGACTCAAGCCGTATTTCGGCCACCATTGTTCGAACGCACGACGCTGGCCATCGGTAATTCGGCCCGCGCGAATCACAAAACTGCGGATCGATTTGTCTTTGTATTCGGGTTTATAAATGGGTTCTTGCATAATTCAATCTTAAATATCTTTATTCGCAAAGGCCTGCTGAAACAACAAAGCCCAGGCACTCATCAGGGTCAATCCACCGAGGGGAGTAATCGGCCCGACCCAACTCGGCGCCCCCAGAGCCAGGGCATAAATGCTGCCACTGAAAAGAACAATGCCAAGCTGCCAACCCCAAGCAACCCAAACCAATTTGGGCCAATGGCGTACAGAAGCAAATGCTGCCAATGCCAATAGGGCAAGCGTATGATAAAAATGGTATTGATTAGCCGTACTATAAGCTGACCAAAGTTTTTCACTCAGCTCAGGCTTTAAGCCATGAGCACCATAGGCTCCCAGTATCGCTGCTAATAAACCATTAATTGCAGCAATGGCCAGAATCGTTCGATACATCATCTTTTACCCCAGCTTCACCAACGGCCATAAAAAAAGCCGCACTAGGCGGCTTCTTCACCAACATTGCAAACACTAAGCTTCGATGTTGGCCTTTATTTTCTTCATGGCATTTTTTTCAAGCTGGCGAATACGCTCAGCAGAAACACCGTACTGATCAGCCAACTCATGCAGAGTGGCTTTGTCTTCACTCAACCAGCGCTGTTGCAGAATGTCGCGACTGCGATCATCCAGCTGTTCCATAGCAGCACTTAAACTGGCTAAACTATTTTGCTCGGTATCGTGATGCTCCAGCGCCGTGGCCGGATCAGCAGCGCGATCTTCAAGGAAGTTCGCAGGCGCCTGGTAAGCACCTTCATCATCGTCATCGCTACCGGCATCAAAAGCCATATCGCTGGCGGCCAATCGACCTTCCATCTCGCGCACATGGTTCACGTCAACATTGAGATCCTTGGCAACCGCCTCAGCCTCTTCATTGTTTAACCAGGCCAGACGCTTCTTGGCGCTGCGCAGATTAAAGAATAACTTACGCTGGGCCTTAGTCGTAGCGACCTTAACGATGCGCCAGTTACGCAGGATAAATTCGTGCATTTCGGCCTTGATCCAATGCACCGCAAAGGACACCAGACGAACACCGCGCTCTGGGTTAAAGCGTTTTACCGCCTTCATCAGGCCAACATTGCCTTCCTGAATCAAATCCGCCTGGGACAGACCGTAACCGGAGTAGGATTTGGCGATATGCACCACAAAACGCAGATGGGCCATTACCAACTGGCGGGCGGCATCTAGGTTCTCGCGATAATACAGATCTTCAGCCAGGTTCTTTTCTTCCTCGGCTGACAGGACACTGATTCCATTTACCGCCTGCATATAGGCACCCAGATTGGCTCCTGGGGATAACATACCTACAGGCTGTAAGGCTGTGCTCATAAATATTCTCCGTTACTCGACCCTTAATACTAGCAGCTATCGGGTTTGACTGCTAATACTAGCGCGGGTTCGAGGAAAAGACCTTTAAGTCTTGTAAAGCCCTGAATCTGGGTGTTTTTCAATCAACTATTTGGGCTCAATAGCTGCCAAATGCCGGCCGACCGCCAAGGCGGCTCCCAACCAGCCAAGCACGGAGCTAACCAGAAAAAGAAAGCCTGCATCGAACCAGTTCAAACCGATTAAGCGGAAGCTGCTGCCATAGGAACCTGCCAGCTTGGCGACCGGGCCAGACAGGGCAAACAGGCACATTTCGGTCAGCAGCAAGGCCAGCAGACCACCCAACAAGCCATACCAGAAGCCGGTATAAAGGAAGGGACGACGCACAAAGGCATTGGTACCGCCCAAAGTTTTGGTCACCAGAATCTCTTCTTTGCGCGCAGCAATCGCCAGGCGAATGGTGTTGCCGACAATCAGCAAGACACCCAACGCCAGCAAACCGGCCAAAATCCAGATAAGCGTCTTACCCAATGCCAGGATCTGCTGCAAACGCTGCAACCACTGCAAGTCCACATCCACCTGATCGACTTCACCCCGAGCCTGCAAATCGGCCTGCAAGGCCTGCACCTGCTCCAAGCTCGCCTCCTCGGCCAGACTTAGCTGAAGCAGCGGTGGCAATGGGTTGCGTTCCAACTTGCCTAATACATCGGCAAAGCCGGAGTGCTCTTCAAATTCCTCCAGAGCCTGTTCCGGGCTGATGAAACGTCCTTCAATAATCAACTCTCGCTTTTCGATCTCGCTGAGCAGACGCTGGGCCACAGGCTCTTTAACCTGTTGATGCAGATAAACCGATAAACTCGGCCGTCCCTGCCACCCCTGACCCAGCTGATCAATGTTACTGACAGCCACTGACAAGACCTGTGGCAGAGCCAGCGCAATAGCAATGACCAAACAGGTCATCAAACTGGATAGGGGCTGGACCAACAAACGGCGCAAACTGTCATGGGCACTGCTGACATGATGCCGGCAATAGGAGCGCCATAGATTAATCAGACTGAGCTGTTTAAGGCTGGCCCCACGACTGAGCGCGTCTGGCAGGGGCTTTTGAGATTCCTGACTCATAGCAGCCCTCCTTGATCAACCTGGCCGCCTTCAGGCTCATCGCCCACTAGCTGCCCAGCCTCCAAGGTAAGTTTGCGCTTACCCATACGTTCAATCAGAACCAGGTCGTGGCTGGCAATCAGCACGGTCACACCAACATCATTGAACTGCTGCAGGAGCTTCATGATTTCTGCGGACAGCTTTGGGTCCAGGTTTCCCGTTGGCTCATCGGCTAACAGCAAAGGAGGTTTGTTTACAACCGCCCGGGCAATGCCGACGCGTTGCTGCTCGCCTCCGGAAAGGGCAATAGGGTTAAGCTTTTCCTTACTGAGCAAGCCAACCTTATCCAGCGCAGCGCGCACTCGGCGACCAATATCTCTGGGCTCAAAACCGGCAATCAATAAGGGCAGGGCGACATTGTCAAAAACACTGCGATCGAACAGCAACTGGTGATTCTGAAATACCACGCCAATCTGGCGGCGCAAAAACGGGATTTGGCGACGTGGCATTTTATTGAGGTTCTGCCCCCCAACAACCATCTGGCCACGCGTAGCGCGCTCCATCAACATGACCAGCTTCAGGAGGGTGGACTTACCCGCGCCGGAGTGACCCGTGAGAAAAACCATCTCTCCGGCATCAACCGTTAAATTCAGATTACTGAGGGCATCAAAGCCCCCGGGATAACGCTTACTGACATTGAGAAACTGGATCATGGCCTGGATTGGAGGTCCTTGTTGTTCTTATTTTCTCAGATATTTTTATTCTGCCTGGGCTTGATCAAACAAAGCGCGTACAAAGCTCTTGGCCTCAAAGGGTTGGAGATCATCAATACCCTCACCCACACCAATGAAACGGACCGGCAGCCCCAGCTGTTTGGCCAGAGCAAAGATAACACCGCCTTTTGCTGTGCCATCCAACTTGGTCAGGGCCAGACCTGTCACCCCGGAGGATTCACTGAACTGCTGAGCCTGATTAATCGCATTTTGGCCTGTACCGGCATCCAGCACCAACAAGACTTCATGGGGTGCGGAATCATCCAGTTTGGCCATGACCCGCTTAACTTTGGCAAGCTCATCCATCAAATTATCTTTGTTATGCAGGCGGCCCGCAGTGTCGGCGATCAAAATATCGATATTTCGGGACTGGGCTGATTGCAGCGCATCAAATACTACCGAGGCACTGTCTGCCCCAGTGTGTTGAGCCACTACAGGCACATCGTTTCGATCACCCCAAACCTGCAACTGCTCTACCGCCGCAGCACGGAAGGTATCACCGGCGGCCAGCATGACCTGCTTGCCCTGATTCTGGAAGCCCTTGGCGAGTTTGCCAATAGTGGTGGTTTTGCCCACCCCGTTCACACCGACAACCAAGATAACAAAGGGCTTCTTCTGGGTATCGATCATGAGAGGCTGCTGAACCGGCATAAGCAAGTCTGCCAAAGCCGTCTGTAGCGCCTTATACAGGGCCTCAGTATCGGCCAGCTCTTTACGGGCTACCTGCTCAGACAACTTCTCCATGATCTCTTCAGTGGCCTCAATACCGACATCAGCCATTAACAACTGGGTTTCCAGCTCTTCCAGGAGATCCTCATCGATCTCTTTGAGACCCATAAAGATGTTGCCCAGACCTTCGCTGAGGTTGCCACCGGTCTTGGCCAGACCAGCACGCATGCGGGCAAACAATCCTCGTTTTTTCTCTTCCTCAGGCTCGCCATAGCCTTCAGGCGCCATAAAGACTTCCTGAGAAGCCTCATCGACCTCTGCAACTTGCAGGGACTCTTCTGCCACGGCAGGCGTTTCAACCGTAGCAGGCGTTGCTACGGTTGAAGGTTGCTGTGGGGCGGAAGATTGCGCGGCCGGAGCCTCTTGCGGTTGGGGCGATGTTTCAGGCTCAGGGGCGTTCTCAGCAGCCTCCTGAACAAGCTTCTGCTCGTCCTGCTCAGCGGCTGTTTTTTCGGCGTCGCCCTTGGGGGATTTTTTAAAAAAACCAAAAACCATGGTATCTAAAATCTATTGCTTATCGGGAGGAGAAGGCTCGCTTCGGCCTTCATGAAAGGGCCGCATTCTAGCACTGTCTGTCGCTGCTGTCGCAGCCTTAACACAGCAATGCGAGATCGCTACAATGGCCACCCAATTGGACGAGGCAAAGCATGGCAAAGGCAAACTCCACCCAACAATTACGCATTATTGGCGGCCAGTGGCGAGGACGAAAGTTTAACTTTGCCAGCGCCGATGGTCTGCGTCCTACCGGGGATCGGATACGCGAGACCCTGTTCAACTGGCTCAGCGCAGATATCCACGGAGCTCGTTGTCTGGATCTGTTTTCCGGATCTGGAGCACTTGCTCTGGAAGCCTTATCGAGAGGCGCATCCGCAGTGGAGCTCTGGGAACACAACAGTACTGCCTGTGCCTTGCTCAAAAAGCATCTTCAGTCCATGGCCGAGCAAATGCCCCAGCAACAGGCCAGGGTTGTGCAGGGCGACACCCTCCAGAACCTGAAAGCCGGCAACCCATCGAAACCTTTCGATATCGTTTTTATGGACCCGCCCTTCGCTGCCGGTTTTTGGGAATCCTCCGCTGAATTATTGGAACAGCATGGTTGGCTTCATCCCGACAGCCTGATTTATGTGGAAAGCCCAAGAGACAATCTGCCAAAGTTACCCAATAACTGGCGCAATTGGCGCTGCAAAAATAGCGGTCAGGTTTGCTACCAGCTATTTATCGCCGGCGAATTACCAAATAATTAACTTTTTTACCTGCATTTTGCCGATTAAGTTTTGTACTGAGACGCCAAATTGTTTACCATCTGCGCCCGATCGTGAAACCTGACGTGGAAACTAAATATGAAGCGCGTGGTATACCCTGGAACTTTTGACCCTATCACCAATGGTCATATCGACCTGGTCGAGCGAGCCTGCAATCTGTTTGACAGTGTTGTCCTGGCAATTGCTGCCAGCACCAAAAAAAATCCACTGTTCACTCTGGAAGAACGCGTTTCCCAGGCCGAACAAGTCTTGGGACATTTACCCAATGTGGAAATTTGCGGCTTCGATGTTTTATTAGCCGATCTGGTAAAACAAAAGCAGGCCCAGGCTGTTGTCCGCGGTTTGCGTGCGGTGTCTGATTTTGAATACGAATTTCAGCTTGCCAATATGAACCGCGCTTTGTCACCGGATATGGAAAGCCTGTTTCTTACTCCGGCTGAACACTTATCTTATATTTCTTCTTCTCTGGTACGTGAGATCGCCTCACTCGGTGGTGATGTCAGCAAATTCGTACACCCTATTATTGAGCAGGATCTGAAGCAAAAATTCAGCGGCAAATAATATTTGTCGCTCACTTCGAGTTTTGTTTGTTTACGGTTATTTCTGACATTGGGGGCAGTAGACACTGGCCCGCTGAACATGACGCTGGCTTTTTAAAATGCTGCCGCACCGCAAACAAGGCTCACCCTCTCGCCCGTAGACACTTAATTCCTGAGCAAAGTATCCCGGCTTGCCATCACCTCCAACAAAATCTTTCAGGGTCGTCCCCCCTTGGGTGATCGCTTTTTGCAAAACCTGCTTGATGTTGCTGACTAATAATTCAACTTCAGCCCGAGTCACTCGACCCGCTGCTCGGCCTGGTCGAATGCCGGTCATGAACAGCGATTCATTGGCGTAAATATTTCCAACACCCACGACCACTTTGCTGTCCATGATCAGCACTTTGATCGCCTGCTTGCGCTTACGCGTTTTTTGATACAAATAATCTACAGAAAAATCTTCAGAAAGAGGCTCGGGGCCGAGATGGTTGATCAGCTTATGTTTTTCCGGAGCGTCATCAGTCCAGAGAATGACACCAAAGCGGCGAGGATCGGTAAAACGCAATACGGTATCCAGGCCAAAAACAATATCAACATGATCGTGCTTTTGGGGCTCATCTGACGCCTCAACAATGCGCACGCTGCCCGACATGCCCAGATGCATCAGCAAATGACCGTGCTTAAATCGAAACAGCATGTATTTACCGCGACGACTTAACTCCAGTAACTTTCGCCCCTCCAGAATCCCCGCAAGATTGTCATCGATAGGCCAACGTAATTGAGCATTACGCACCAACACCTGCTTTACGGTGCGACCCACGATATGAGGAGCAACACCACGGCAACTGGTTTCTACTTCGGGTAATTCAGGCAAGGGCTATACTCTTCGTAAAAAAATTGCCAAGCACCTTAGCAGTGCAGACCATGATTGGCAAACGCTTGAAGCGGGACTTTAGGAGAAACAAACTCACCCTGTTGCAGATGAACTCCCAAACGAGACCAGGCCTCACTGACCGAGCTGGAATTGACACCATCGGCAATACAGGGAATCTGCAAACGATGACAAAGATCCACAATGCAACGGATCACAGTCATATGATCGGAAATATTCCGGGAAAACTTTGACGATAGTTTCACATACTGAAGAGGCAGGGTCTGTAAATCCATCAGCGGGGAGCAACCGGAACCAAAGTTATCCAACGCAAACTTAAAGCCCTGCTTTCCTGCTTCCGTAAAAAAATCCGCTTGGTGGTCCAGCACGCGCTTTAGGGCCCGCTCACTGATTTCAAAAACCAGATTGTCGAGATTAAGATGTTTATTTCTAAGGCATCTTTCGGCACGCGTTAAAAAGCTCTCTTCAATCAACTGACTCGCCGACACATTGAACGCCAATCGAAAACCACCTTCGGAACGCTTACCCTTTAACTCAGAAAATTCATCGTTCATCATTTTAAGCAGCGACTCTTCCACCTCGTACAAACGATTGGCTTTTACCAGAGCCTCATTTACCTCATGGGCACGTAAACTTCTTAATAGCGGATTTGGCCAATGCAAGTAAGCCTCGAAAACAAAAATTTCACCTTTGGACAAAGACTTTATTGCTTGATACTCGAAGAGACTGTCACTGCCCTGCAAAGATTCATCCAATTGCTGAACAATAATTTCACTGCGCATCAGTTGCTCTTTCACTCGAGTTGAATAGTGAACATACCGATTTCGCCCACGTTGCTTGGCAACGTACATCGCAGCATCCGCTTTTTGCAGCAGAGCATCAATATCCGATGCGTGTTCTGGAATGCTTGCACTGCCCACACTGGCGGTGACATTTAAACGTCGCTGATCGCTGCATAAAAAAACCTGAGTTAGCTGCTGAATGAGTTGCTGGGCGATGAAATTTAAATCGCCCACATCAACGCTTCCAGGAATCGCCATAAGGAATTCATCGCCGCCCAAGCGAGCACATATCGCCGACTGATGCACTTCGTAGCGCAACACCTTGGCCACATGACATAAAACCTCATCACCTACAGCATGACCATAGCGATCATTGATGGGTTTAAACTCGTCGAGATCAATAAAGAAAACCGTGCAGCCTTCCGAAATTTTGGATTGCAATTGTCGTGTGATGCCGCGGCGATTAAACAGACCGGTTAAGGCATCAGTATCCGCAGCGACGGCATTTTTAAGTTCGGCCAACTTTCGGTCATGAATATCCAATAGGGTCAGGCTGAGCACTGAAGTCGAGTTGGCTTCCAACTCTTCCTGATTATGTTTGCGTACCTCCACGCTGTGCCAACGCGGACCACTCTTGCTTGCACACAACATCTCTTCACTGTGGCCATCTTCTGCCGCGAGCAGACGACTCAAGTCCTGGGCTTCGTGAACAATGCCCTGCACATAGGGCACCGAGATTCCAAACTGTCGCTCAAACGGGGGGTTTGCACTTTGAATGACACCCTGAGCATCAATCAGGCAAATCATCACAGTGCCGTATTCGCTCGCATCGCCCTGCAACAATTCCGAGTGCAAGCCTTCGACCAACATGGACATATGCCCCGGCGCTGTCATCACGCCGGAAAAACGACAATGCACACGCTTGTCGATATTCTTGGGGGAAATTTGCCACCAACGATCAATAACCCGACCGCGTTTGAATTCATCGAGATAGGAACACAGAGTTTGCTGCACCGCTGCGGAAGAGCCCGGCTTGAAATCACGCGCGGTAAGCTCCGACAGATTGTCAGATTCCCACAAGCGCAGTGCGGCTTTATTGGCCCAGTGAATGCGATAATTTAAAACATCATAGACCCACACTGCGCTTTTGAGCGCATCCAGATCTAACTGATTAAAATCGGCAGGCTGATCAGTTGGCACGTAATTCTTCACAAGGTACTACTCTCACCTTTAAAGGTAATACATAAGTGTCAAGCTGTAAAAATACATAGTAACAAAGTATCAGCCAGTCAAACTGAATACAGAGTTAAAAGGTGAAGAACTGCCGCACAAAATCAATAAACACAAAAAAGGCCGCCCGCAGGCGGCCTGAACACAGAGAATAAAGGTTAAAAGCTGTAACGAACCTTGGCGTAGTAGAAACCGCCATTAAAGCCTGTTGGCGCAAACTGGCTATAACGACGCCCGGACTGCTGAGCGCCAGTGGGGTTTTCATCCGGATATTCATCCAGAAGGTTTTGCGCTCCAACCGTTATTGAGTAGTTCTCGCTGAAGTTGTACTCAGCTTCCGCATCAAAGATGTACTCGTCGCCATAGGAACGGTCGTCTTCAGAGTCATAGAAATCATTGAAGTAACTCATGCGCAGAAGGAAGCGCCAATCTTCCAGATTGTGAGTCATTGCGAGATTCCAGCGCGACTCTGGCAGACCTTCCTGCAATTCCCGAATACGCGTGGCATCAATCACATCCGGCGAAAAGCTATCCACTTCAGTTTCGGTGTAGTTGTAGGCGAGAGAGAATTCGGTACTTCCCCCCAACATATCAAGGCCGTAAGTGGCAACCACATCGAAACCAGACGTTGTGGTGTCAAAGTCATTGGTGAAGAAACGGAAGTTCTGCAAATTTTGCGCACTGGTCACACCCGAGGCAACCAGATCATCAATTTCCTGCTGAGTCAAACTGAAGTTCTGGGAAACACTGATGCGATCAGTAAGCTCAATATTGAAGTAGTCGATGGTCATGCTCACTTCGCCCAGCTGCAAAATTGCACCCAGGGTGTAGCTTCTGGACTCTTCAGGATCCAACGGTTTACCACCACGTAATACCGCAACCGGGTTGGTGGACGGAATTGTTCCGTTGTTCACCAAGTCCCCTGTGGCCGCATCAAATTCTGTGGACACATTGAACGCATTTGACTGCCCTGGGGTTGGTGCTCGGAAACCCGTACTGGCGCTACCACGCAATGAGAAGTTTTCCGTCAGCTCAAAGTTGGCGGAAATTTTTCCGTTGGTTGTTGTGCCGAAATCACTGAAGTCTTCCCAACGAATTGCCATACCTACTAACAAGCGATCGGTGACATCCGCTTCCAGGTCAACGTATGCGGCAATATTTTTACGAGCAAAGCTGCCGCCCGCCAGGGGACTAAAACCTGGAAAACCGTTGGACGCTGCGGAAAAGCCTTGCTCGGCCAAAGGACCAATTTCAAAGGAAGCCTGATCACCAACGGTAATTTCGAAAGTTTCTTCACGCCATTCCAAACCGGCCGCGATGTTCAAATCCGACTCGAAAGCATCAACCGGTACCGCATAGGAGATATCGGCGTTAAAGTTGATATCCTGCTGGGTATAATCGCCCGGGTCAAAAGCGGTGGGGGTTTGCGGTCCAAGTGAGGCATTGACGGTGTTCTTGATGAAAAAGTCCACATCGTTACGACCGTAGCTCGCGCTCAATTCCCAGTTCAAATCACTGGCCGTGGTTCCGCGCACACCAGCCGTGAGCGCAGCGTCATGAACTTTACCGCCGAAGCGTGGCGTGAAGCCCCCCGGGAACATTTCATTGAACACAAAACAGTTGGGGTCGGCGATCACTTGTTGCAGCGCCGCAGCGTCACCTACATTGACAGTTGGACAAGCAATACCGTCATCCGGGGTCAGATCGCCAACCAGACGCGTAACGCCGCCGTCATTACTAAATACACCGCCGCGTGTGTCGGGGTTACGGAAAAAGAATCCGCCTTCTACTTCTTTTGTTGCGTAGTTACCGAAAGCGAAAAATTCTTTTCCGCCACCCAACTCCAAACCAAGATTGGCCATCAGTTTAATGTCGTCTTTGATTTCCGGCGTACCCCAGATCTGGGCAGGGTTGGCCACCGCGGTATTGCCCGAATCAATCAGAGCTTGCGCATCCGCGCGCTGCTGACTGCGATCGGTAGGATCAGTATTGCCGTATTCAAAACTGACGTTCACGAAGCCGTTGTCGGTAAAAGGCATGCCGACATTCCCGGCCACGGTGATGTTTTCACCATCACCTTCTTTAAATTCTCCGTATTTAACTTCAATGCTGCCGCCTTCAGGGTCATCCTTCAAAATAAAGTTCATCACACCAGCAATGGCATCCGAACCGTATTGTGCAGCCGCGCCGTCGCGCAACACCTCAACCTGCTTTAAGGCGATCGCCGGGATCGGTGAAATATCCGCCCCCTGGGCACCATCGGCGACACCATTACCCAACCAATAAATAACCGCGGCACGATGTCGGCGCTTACCATTGACCAGAACCAGAGTATGGTCCGGCGCCAGACCTCGCATATTGGCAGGACGAACAATGGTCGCTGCGTCACTGATTGGCTGAGCGTTCACATTATAGGAAGGCACAACATTACGTAATAAGTTACTGAGATCCGAGTCGCCCTGATTAGCAAAATCATCACCACCGACAACATCGATGGGAACCGCAGAATCAAAAACCGAGCGTGGTGCTCGTCGGGAACCGGTGACAACCACTTCTTCAAGCAGGTCGTCGGCCTGGTTTTCTCCCTGAGCTATGGATATTTGACTCATGCCTGCAGCGGATAGGGCCACAGCCAGAGACAAAGCACTGGATGGAAACAGCTTCATAGAGTTCTCCTCGCAATTATTTTTATTGTCTTCTTTTTCAACCCCGGGAAATCCCGGAGTCAGCTTCGAAACGAAGCACAATAAATCACGCTAATGCAATTTATTGTTGATGCTCTTGAAACTGATGACTGCAGTCGGCGGCCTTGCTAACTCTGTGCACGACTCTATCAGTGAAAATCGTACTTATTTGAAAATTACATTTATTTTTATCGTATTTTTCCACGACTAATCAGTCCGTACTTTTTATTTTGGGACTTATCAATAGTGGACAGTTTTAAAATTAGCACGTGCTTGTGAAAAAACCAAAGAATGCTTTGGTTTTTCAGCATAAATAATCAAACACAATTAAAAGTAGTACTTATATTTCTTTCTGCAATGAAATTTTTAGAGAAGGAAGAAAGATGCGCCATGAGAATACATGGCGCGGGATGAACTCAACGCATAAACGTACTCATCAGAAATCCGTATTATTCATACGAGCACAGATTTCTTTATATCCGGTAATCGTATCCTGAATGATTTGCTCAGCGCTTTTGACATCATCAATCAAACCGGCGGTTTGACCTGCCAGAGCAATACTGGCTTCCATGTCTCCACCGAAATACAGATCCTTGATGGTCATGAACGCTTCCATGGGCATTTTTCCTGCACTGAAATATTCCGCTGTACGTTCTGTTTTCAATGCCCTTACACAAGGTGTGGATGTCTTATTCAACATATAAGTGCCATCCGTCGGCGCATTAATAATGGCTTGCTTGTAGTTTTCGTGTGCCGGGTTTTCTGCACAGGCAACAAAACGCGTACCCATTTGCACCGCTTCCGCGCCCAACGCAAATGCGGCAGCCATACCGCGCCCGTCACATATACCACCAGCAGCTACCAGGGGAAGGTCCACTTTTTCGGCGATGGCTTGAAGTAAAACCAACGTTGAAACCTCTTCCGGGTTTTTAAAGCCACCGCCTTCACCACCTTCCACGACCAAACCGTCAACACCTGCATCCGCACATTTTAAAGCGGCATCCAGAGATGGCACTGCGTGATACACAACAATGCCCGCTTCTTTTAAGGGCGCTAAAAACTTTTTGGGGCTGCCAGCCGACGTCGTGACAAAACGCACGCCGGATTCACAGATAAATTTCAGCATCGAGTCATCATGCAGAAACATAATCGGCAAATTCACACCGAAAGGTTTGTCGGTCAGCGCGACCATCTTTTCAATTTCAGCTTTGCAGTTTTCGGTTTCACCCGAGGAGGTTTCAATAATGCCAAGACCACCGGCATTGGATACCGCCGATGCCAGTTGAGACCTCGCCATCCAACCCATTGGGGCTTGAATGATCGGATACTGAACGCCGCTATGCTGTAAAAATCGATTCACTGTACTGCTCCGTTTTATTTTGCCTTGTCTGTTTTCCAATAAGGATTGATGCTTTCAAGCTATGCTGACTGGCCGTTCACGCGATAAATCAATCCCTGCTCCGGTTTAACTGAACCGTCAACCATCGCCTGATAAGAGGTGCCAATGGCCTCCTCACCATCGACATATTCAACCGTCATCCAGTCGCCGACATTCTGAAGGAAACCCTGCCACATAACCGCCAATCTCTCGCCAAAACCTTTCGGCCCCCATTCCTGCATACGCTTTTGCGCCTGGCTGGGTGCAAAGAATAGTTGTGGCTCGGGGCCAACCAATTTTTCAGCCGCTGCCATAGTTTGGTCCCAGTGCGAGGCACCCACTATGCAGCTGTATTGCAACTGATCGCTTAAGTGTTTGTGAATACTGGATTTCACTGCGGCATTGCCCGCAAAATCAATCAGGAAAGAAGATTTTCTGGAGATCTTATCCAAATCATCATAACTGTATACTTCATCGTATAAATTCAGAGAACGTACAAAATCCACATTCGCCGCCGAACTCAAGCCGATAATATTTGGCCCTGATCCATTTTTCCTACGCTGTTGATGAAACGCAAAAGCGGTCCCGATAGAGGTTTTACTCGACGCGCTGCTCATTACCACCTGCTCCGACGAAAAATATTCGTGTTCGGCGAAAAAATCTTGCAACAGGAATGAGGTCGTAAACAAAGGACGCAGCAACATTTGCAGAGCTTCTGTACTTTCCTTGTATAAAGGATCTTTTGCGCATCGAATATACTGGTTGTAAACCACTGGAAGGGCTTCACGATGGGGCATCGCATCAATAAAACTGCCTTCGCTGATATTTGCCGGCTTAACAATTAACGCATCCGCCATCGGGAAATAACCGTATACCAGCTCCCCGATATTTACTGCTTCGTTATTAGACTCCGTGACTTCAGCAAAACCCCATACTGGAATCAATCCATAAGCTTCACCGGCCGGAAAAAATGACCAGTACTGCAGCGCCTCTCCCATCACCGCATACGTCACATTGTTTGCGGTAAACGCAAAATCTTTAATGCGCAATCGAACTTCATCCTCCTGAAGATCTCGATCTTCCCGCTGCTTCCACTGGGTATCCAATATCTGGGTTTTATTTACCCAAAATTGCTTTCCAATCACTGTATTCATGACACATCTCCGCTGAAGTTGTTCGCTCTAAGCTGTTGCGCCAACATAAGGGCGACTTTTTGTTCCTTAGGCCTGCTGTGAGGCAGTGTGGATTGCAATAACAATCCCTGGATGAATAAGGCAAGCTGCTCACAGAGCAGTGAAAGATTCTGCCCCGAGGCAATTTCCTCTTTAGCTTCCGCGTCTTCCAAAGCCTGTCGCAATGCTCCACAGACCAACTGGCCAGCCTCTCGAATCAAAGCGATGGCCGCCTCAGGAATGTGTTCCAATTGAGCCTGGCTGTTGACCAGCAGGCACCCCCAATGGGCATTGGGATCATTCAGGGCACTGGCAACATATTGCTGGATGCCCTCAAGGCCGGTGCCGGCCATCAGGTATTTGTCACAACGCCCCTTAACGACTTTTTGCACATACTGTTCGAGTACGGCCTCGAACAACTGCGCCTTGCTGCCAAAGCGGTTGTACAAACTGCTGGCCGGCAAACCGCTGATACGCTGCAAATCCTGCAAGCTGGTCGCCAGGTAGCCATGCTGCCAAAACTGCGCCATAGCACTCTTAAGCAGCTGATCAGTAGGGATGGATTGGGGCCTCGCCATAATCAAATAACCTTGCCATTTTAGTTTTGTAATAGTCACTACAAAACTAAGCAAATACCAAGGTCATTACTGACAATATGGCGGTACAGCGGGACAAAAGCTCGCCGGGATCAAAAAAGAACGGGATCAGGGATAATAAAGAAGAGGGCTCAAGCCGAAGGGCAAAACCAGACAGGCACAAAAAACCCGGCCTGAGCCGGGTTTTGAAATCAACAAGAAGGGCTTACTTGATTTTGCCTTCTTTGTAGACCACGTGCTTGCGCACAACTGGGTCATACTTTTTGATTTCCATCTTTTCAGGCATGGTACGCTTGTTCTTGTCAGTGGTGTAGAAGTGACCAGTACCAGCCGTTGAGTTCAAACGGATCTTATCACGCATGGGAATTTCTCCTGTCCTTTAGCGGCGATTAAACTTTTTCGCCACGGGCACGAACTTCGGCCAGAACCGTCTCGATGCCTTTCTTATCAATGATACGCATACCCTTGGCAGAAACGCGCAGCTTAACGAAACGCTTTTCAGACTCAACCCAGAAACGGTGGGTGTGCAAGTTAGGCAAAAAACGACGCTTAGTGTGGTTTTTTGCGTGGGAAACATTATTACCAGTTACTGGGCGCTTGCCGGTAACCTGACATACCTTAGACATCTTTTGGCCTCTACCTTGTATCATCACTGCCACCACCGGTCGTGCTTTATTGAGCACCAGACTGGAAACACAGCGAATCGCTACTTAAAAAATTCGACTCATTTTGGGCCTGCGGGAGCCCGACACAGGTCTCATTGACCTTATTTCACATCAGGCGGGGCAGACCCCGGCCGCAGAGAGCGGCGTTTTATACCAGAACAGCCCCCCACATTCAACTTTTGCGCCCATTTTTTATTCAAAAAGTGCCTTGTACCGATGATTTAGTGGTCAAACGGTCAATTCACCACAAGAGACACTCCAAGGAGTTTTTTCAGGGTCTCGCCAACAGCAAGCACAGAACCTTAACAATGCCCTTTAACGAAGCCCCGCTCCGCCAGGGAAACCTCTTCGCCATCCCCCACAATTAAATGATCCAGCAGGCGCACCCCCACCAGGCTCAGAGCTTCTTGAATACGCCCGGTAATCAAGCAATCCGCCTGGCTGGGCTCATTGATGCCCGATGGGTGATTGTGAGCCACAATTACCGCCGCAGCGTTATGACTCAGAGTCAGCTTGACCAACTCACGGGGAAACACCTGAGCGCTGTCGACTGTTCCCTGGAACAGCTCTTCAAAGTGAATCAGGCGATACTGGCTGTCCATCAACAATACAGCAAAGACCTCTCGCTGACGGTGCCTGAGATTCGCTCGCAGGAACCGGCGCACCGTTTCAGGGTTGCTGAATACCTGATCCCGTTCCAGCGCCTCACGCAAATGACGTCGGCTGATCTCCTGCACCGCCTGCAATAGGCTGAAACTCGCCTGACCGAGCCCGGGTTGGGCACAAAATTCATCCTCCCGGCTTTCTAACAGTGCCCGCCAACCGCCGAAATGCAACAACACGCCCCTTGCCACATCAACCGCAGAAGCGCCCCGTGTGCCGGTTCGCAGGAACAGCGCAAGCAGCTCAGCATCGGACAGTGCTCCAGCCCCCCTCAGTCGTAACTTTTCCCTTGGGCGTTCGGCCACCGGCCAATCCCTAATGCTCATTTTTTCCTCTCAATTGCGCTTGTGCTGGCCAGGAACGCAATGGAACCATTGCCGCCAGCTTGTTAGACAGGGTATCTTAGCGCTTCCAAATTAGTGCCCGATTCGGCCAAAGATCCCAAATTTGTCCATGTGACCCTAAGGCAGTACCCATGAGCTCCTTGCAAAACAAACAGATTCTCCTCGGCATCACCGGGGGCATTGCCGCCTATAAAAGCGCCGAGTTGGTTCGCCGCCTGCAGGATCAAGGGGCAGAAGTTCGAGTGGTCATGACCAAAGCCGCGATGGAGTTTATTACACCGCTGACCTTACAGGCGCTCTCGGGGAACCCGGTTCACACTGAACTGTTGGACCCGGAAGCCGAAGCAGGCATGGGACATATCGAATTGGCTCGCTGGGGAGACCTCCTTATTGTGGCCCCGGCCAGCGCCGACTTTATTGCCCGCTTGGCCCAAGGGCAGGGCAACGACCTGTTAACAACATTGTGCCTCGCCAGACGCAGCAAGCTCGCGGTGGCGCCTGCCATGAATCAGGCCATGTACGCCAACGCCAGCACACAAGACAATCTCGCCAAACTGGCCAAACACGACATCGCCATCTGGGGCCCCGCCAGCGGTGCCCAGGCCTGCGGTGATGTCGGCCCAGGGCGCATGCTCGAAGTCGATGAGCTGGTAGAAAAAGCCTCTGCCGAATTCCAAACCGGAATGCTCGCCGGCAAACGTGTGGTGATCACGGCCGGACCAACCCGTGAAGCCATCGACCCGGTACGCTACATCAGCAATCATTCTTCCGGAAAAATGGGTTATGCATTGGCGCAGGCTTGCGCTGAAGCCGGTGCTATTTGCACACTCATCAGCGGCCCGACACAACTTAATTGCCCGCCACACTGCCAGCGCATCGACGTCGAAAGTGCTCAGCAAATGCACGAAGCAGCCTTAAAGGCAGTGAATGATTGCGATATTTTTATCGCAACGGCCGCTGTGGCAGATTTCCGCCCTTTGCAGGCGGCCGATCAGAAAATAAAGAAACAGGCCGATAGCGATACCATGACCTTGGAAATGGTGAAGAATCCCGACATCCTCGCGGACGTTGCCAACTCCCAGCAGCGCCCCTTCTGTGTGGGTTTTGCCGCAGAAACACAGGATGTCGAGCGCTACGCTCGCGGAAAACTGGAAAGAAAAAATCTGAACATGGTGATCGCCAATGATGTTTCCCAACAGGGTATTGGCTTTAACAGCGACGATAATCAGGTGTTGATCGTTGACGCCAAGGGCAGCAAAGCCCTCGACAAACTCAGCAAAGCCGAGCTGGCACGTCATCTGATTCGAGAAATTTCCGAGCGCTTCCAAAAAGCCGATTAGTCATCGATTGCACTCGACCCGGCGTTTACGCCCGAGGCATCGGAGTGACAGGGAATTTAGGCTTGGGCTAACCCTAAGCTATTGTTAAGATTGGAAAACTAAAAAATTAAGTCCGACTCTTTTATGCGCATAGCCAACATTAAGAACTGGGGTAACGCCGAAAAGCAAACGGCAGCAATTCTCTGCGGCCTACTGTTCATCTGCATCGGGGTGGGTGCCTGGTATTACCAACGCTACGTTGTGATCGAAGCCGAGCAAGCCCTGGATAAAGCCATCGACAGCATGGTCAGCACCCAGGTTGATGCCATCGGCCATCGCATCGGCTCACTGAATCAGGATCTACGACGATTCACCAGCCGCGAAGCGCTTACCAAGGCTATCGTGCAACAAGAGCCCGTTACCATTCGCAGTTTTATGTCGAGCCTGGAAAAGGCTTTCCCCAAAGCCATCAGCATTCGCATCATTCCCCGTGGAACCGCAAAACTGGATCGCGAACACGCCGCCCCCATTCGTTTCGCCGAGCTGGATATGATCACTCGTGCCGAAAATCATCAGCCCATTACGGTTGAAGCGGCAAATATTGAAGAGAGGTGGCAATTTAATTTACTTGCCCCCATTCCTCACAGCCAGGATCAAACGCCCGTCGCTACCTTGATGGTTACGCTGGATCAACGGGCGATTGCGCAATTGCTGCGCGATGCCGATCAGGACAGTGGTCGCTTCGAACTGCTCCAGCAATTCGGTCGTCATCCCGCCCAACTCATTATTGGTATTGGTAAGTCTGACAGCCAAAAAAATCTGACCAAAGATATTCCCAACACGCTGTGGAAACTGCGTTATTCACCGTCTCACAGAACCGTGAACGCAGCGGGCATCAGCCTGTTGCCTTTCCTCAGCATCTGGTTTTTGGCCACGGCCTTGTTGCTAAGCGGTGCCTTTCAATTATGCCGTCGTAAATATGCCCCTCATAGCAGCCGAACCAGCCGAACGGCTCAAGAGTTTGACCAAAAAGTTCGCGATCATCAGCTCACCAATGGGCGCAAGATGGATGATATTCTCGATATTGAAGTGAACGCGGATGATGAAAACCTACTGGGCGAGGGCTTTGATACCCCAAGCCGCAAGGGCGGAACATTGCCACAGCTGGATATCGTCAATAATGAAGAAGACCATCCGGCTCCTGTCAGCGATGAGCTGATTCCCGAAGAAGTGTTTCGCGCGTATGACATTCGCGGCCTGGCTGACCCGTATTTAAGCCCGGCTTTTGTTCATCGACTCGGGCAAGCATTGGGTAGCGAAGCAATCGATCAGGGCGAAGAAACCTTAATCGTGGCACGAGATTGCCGCGTCCATAGCCCGGAGATTTGCGAACAATTGATCGCCGGAATTACCAGCACCGGCTGTAATGTCCTCGACCTCGGCATCGTACCAACACCCCTGCTGTATTTTGCCTGCCATGTCCTGCCGAGCAGCAACAGTGGCGTCATCGTCACCGCCAGCCACAACGGCCCGAAATACAATGGCTTTAAAATGGTGTTTAACCGCAACACCATCAGCGACCAGGGCATTCAATACATCAAGCAGCGAATGCAACAACAGGCTTTCGCCAGCAGCGACGCTTCCGGCCAGGTGAGCCAGCAAGACATCAGTGCAGAATACATCGAGCAGATTTTCTCCGATATTGCGTTGGCCGGTGACATCACAGTTGTTATTGATGCAGGCAATGGCGCAACCTCTGAAATTGCACCGCGTCTGTTTGAGGAACTCGGCTGTACAGTCATTCCCATGTATTGCGAATTCGACGGTCGTTTTCCAAACCACGCCGCCGACCCAAGTCGCGAACGCAATATGCGCGATCTGATCAAAGCCGTGCGTAAACATCGTGCGGATCTGGGTATTGCCTTCGATGGTGATGGCGATCGTCTGGGTGTCGTTACTCCCGAAGGAAAAATCATCTGGCCCGATCGTCAGCTCATGCTGTTTGCCAAAGACATTGTATCCCGTAATCCCGGCACCGATGTGCTGTTCGATGTGAAATGCACCCGCCAGCTCAACAGTCTGGTGAGCAGTTATGGCGGCCGCCCGATTATGTGGAAAACCGGCCACTCCCTGATGAAAGCCAAAATGGCTGAAACCGGGGCCTTGTTAGGTGGTGAATTATCCGGGCACATTTTCTTCAAGGAACGCTGGTTCGGCTTTGACGACGGCATGTATTCCGCCGCGCGCCTAATGGAAATCATGAGCTTGCGTGATCAGGATCTGGACACCATTTTCTCCAGTTTCCCGGAGCTGCCAGCCACACCGGAAATCAAAATTGATGTGGAAGAAAGTGAAAAATTCCAGATTATTGAAGATCTGATTTCCCACGGCCACTTTGAGGATGGTCGCCTAACCACCATCGATGGCCTGCGAGTGGATTTCGCCCATGGCTGGGGGCTGGTGCGTGCATCCAACACCTCACCGGCACTCACTTTGCGTTTTGAAGCCAATACCGAAGAGCAATTGCAGGATATCCAGGAGCATTTTAGAGCGGAAATCGCTAAAATAGCGCCTTCCATAAGCTTTTAATTAGCGGAGCAGGCGCTCGTCACCATAGCCCAACGACACCTGCCCACTCAGGTACTCCTATGTCTTTATCTCAAAAGAAGGCGATGAAAATTGCCCAGGTTCTCACCGAGGCCCTACCGTACATTCAACGTTTCACCAACAAAACCGTCGTCGTAAAATTTGGTGGCAACGCCATGATCGATGAAGAACTGCAGAACAGTTTTGCTCGCGATATCGTGCTTATGAAACTGGTGGGTATGAACCCTATTGTGGTTCATGGAGGCGGCCCACAAATTGGAAACCTGCTCGATAAGCTCAGTATTCACAGCGAATTTGTTGACGGAATGCGGGTCACCGACAGCGCCACTATGGATGTGGTGGAAATGGTATTGGGCGGCACCGTAAACAAACAAATCGTCAGCCTGATTAACCGCAATGGCGGCCAGGCGATCGGTATCACCGGTAAAGATGGTCATCTGATCAACTCCAAAAAGCTGTCCGTGAGTCGCTACAACCCCGCCATGAAAGCCTCGGAAATTATCGATATTGGTCATGTCGGTGAGGTGAAAAGCATCAATACCGATGTCATCGATATGTTGATCGACAGTAATTTTATCCCGGTCATTGCCCCCATCGGCGTAGGTGAAGATGGTAACAGCCACAACATTAATGCCGACCTGGTTGCCGGAAAACTGGCGGAAGTCGTGCAGGCCGAAAAGCTGATGCTCCTCACCAATGTGGCCGGTCTGCAAGATAAAGAAGGCGAAGTATTAACGGGGTTAAGTACCGAGCAAGTCGATGGGTTGATCGAAGACGGGACTATTTATGGCGGCATGCTGCCCAAGATCAATTGTGCGCTGGATGCCGTAAAAGCCGGCGTCACCAGCGCCCACATTATCGATGGTCGAGTTGCCCACGCGGTTCTGCTGGAAATCTTCACCGATACCGGTGTCGGCACCCTGATTACCAACAGCAAGGTTGTCTCATAGGGTATAAATATTCGACAAAGGTGCCATCAAACCGCCATAATCGGAATTTAGAATGGTTTTGCTTCAACGGCCCGTGGTCTAGCGCCTGATTTACATCATGGCAAGCCAATGCCTCTTGCCGTTTAAATAGACAACTCAGCAAAATTGCAGCTGGGCAATTGCAGCCGGCCCCTGTTGTCGTTAGGATGACAGGCGCCTCTGGCATGCGTTAACTGATGTATTTTCTCCACTGACCTTGGAACCTAGAGCAAACCCATGGTTTGCCTTATTTGCATCTATGACTAAAAGCAACAATAAAACTTCTCGACGCCAGCAAATTCTTCAAGCCCTGGCCCATATGTTAGAAGCCAGTCCAGGCGCCCGAATCACCACCGCAGCACTTGCTCGCGAGGTGGGTGTTTCCGAAGCCGCCCTGTATCGACACTTCCCCAGCAAATCGAAGATGTTCGAAGGCCTGATCGAATTTATTGAAGAGACCCTGTTCAGTCGAATCAACTTGATCCTCAGCGAACAACCCAACGCCTTGGCGGCGTGTGACAAGATTCTGTACCTCCTGCTGACCTTCACCGAACGCAATCCTGGAATTACCCGCATTTTGACCGGCGATGCCCTGGCAGGTGAAACCGACCGTTTGCGCGCTCGCGTTGCCCAGCTCTATGACCGCTTGGAAACCCAGATCAAACAGATTTTGAGAGAAGCCGAAGTGCGCGAAGGTCTGCGCCCCAGCATTACTGTTGGTGCCGCCGCCAATTTATTGATGGCCACCGCCGAAGGGCGCATTGCGCAATTTGTACGAAGTGAATTTAAACGTTCACCTACCGAGAATTGGCAGGATCAGTGGGCGGTGTTGACCCAGGGCTTTTTCCGCTAAGCCCTGTACTCATTATTCCTAACTGTCGCGACGCCCGGTAATAACACCGAAACGCTCAATATCCTGATCAAATTTATCAATCAGGTCCTGGCGCTCCTTCTCCCGCTTTTCAATGCGCGCAACCGTTACCTCACGTTTGTGCTTTAGCTCTTCCAACTGCTTCAAGAGATCATCACCCACCTCACGGCCCGCACGTTCCAGATTGGCGGCTTCCATTCGTTTCTGATGGATGCGGGTATCGATACCCCCAATGTTGCCTTTCAGAATTTGAATGCTGCCATCAATACTTTCCAGTTTGCGCTGCTTGGCCAGCTTGATTTCCTTCACTGAGCTGTAACGGCGACGCAATTCTGCGTCCCATTTAGCCATCTCTGCTTTGGATTTAAGATTCGCTTTTTCAGCGTCGGAAGGTGCCGGCTTAACCACACGCACCACTCGACCACTGGGCGTCACGACCTCATACCCTTTTTGGGCATATTCCGGGGGAATTTTCGAGCTAATGACCGGAACACCATTCTTATCGACATAGCGATAGAATACGGTTTCCCCGCTGGCAACTGGAGCCATCAACGCCAACATCAATACTGCGGCGGATGCTCGAGACAATCTTGCAGTTAGGGTCGTTATCAACACTGATATCTTCCTTTGGGTTCGACAGAGTGGACTACCGCAATCGGGGAACGCCTTTACACCCCATATTGTTTCCGGTATTCCTCTATTTTAGCGACTGTTTCCGCCATATCGCCAGTCTCTTCTAAATAGACCACAATATCTTCCAGACTGACAATACTAATAACAGGTATATTGAACTGCTGCTCAACCTCACCAATCGCTGACAATTCACCTTTACCTCGCTCCTGGCGATTCAGACCAATCACCACAGCAGCCGGACTCGCATCGTGCTGATCGATAATGTCCATCACCTCACGCACCGCTGTGCCCGCTGTAATCACATCGTCAACAATAGCAATGCGCCCCTCAAGAGGTGCCCCTACCAGGGTGCCACCTTCACCGTGTGCCTTGGCCTCTTTTCGATTAAAACAGTAGGGCAGGTCACGGTTGTGCTCATCGGCCAGCGCCACTGCGGTGGTTGCTGCCAAGGGAATGCCCTTGTAGGCCGGACCAAACAGCACATCAAACTCCAGACCGGCATCAACAATGGCAGCCGCATAGAAACGACCCAATGCCGCCAACGCCGCTCCGGTTTTAAAGCGACCAGCGTTAAAAAAATAGGGGCTCACTCGCCCTGACTTCAAAGTAAACTCACCGAAACACAATACTTCATGTTCTATCGCCAGCTTGATGAATTCACGCTGAAAGTCTTTCATAGTTGTCTCCACATTTTTTCGTCAACCTGTATTTCAAGGCTGATCGCCGGTCGGTACTGATACGCTCAAACTTTGGCCGCATCGGCCGCTATAGCGTCCAATGGAACCAAATAAACTACCAATATTTGCAAAGCCCGGTATCATACACAGTCCAGTATCAAGGGGCTATTAATGCGCATTATCAGTTTAAGTGTCGACGGCATCCACCAGGCAGCTCAGCGTGGATTGTATGATTGGCTAGCCGAGCAAGACGCCGACATCGTCTGTCTACAAGACCTACGTGCGCAGGAGTACGAGCTGGACCACGACACCTTCCACCCAGAAGGTTATTTTGCCTATTTTTTCGATTCCGGCATTCCTCACACCAATGGCGTGGCAATCTACACGCGTCACATGCCCAAGGCGCTGATTTATGGCTTTGGTTTCGCCAGCGGCCTGGATATGCAGGGGCGCTATCTTCAGCTTGATTTCGAAAGGCTAAGCGTGGGTTCTTTCCTGGCCCCGAATGCCGAGCCCGGTAATGAGCAACAGCTCGAAGAGAAAGTGGGCTTTTTTGATGATCTTCAAGCCCATCTGCATAAGATTTCCAACAAACGTCGCGACTTCATTTTCTGTGGCAACTGGGCCATGGCCCGAGACCGCAGCGACGTACAAAATTGGCAAAACCATGAGGACGAGGACGGCTTTCGTCCCCACGAACAACAGTGGATGCGCCAGTTAGTGGACGAACTGGACTATGTCGATGCTTTCCGCCGCGTAAACAGTGATGGCGACGAATACAGCTGGTGGCCATCCGGGACCGTTGGTGAAGGTGACGGTTGGCGCACGGACCTGCAGATCATTTCCGATGATCTCAAACACCGTATCGAGTACGGAGCCATCAATAAGAACAAGCAGTTCTCAAGCCACCTGCCCGTCATTATGGACTACGACATCGAACTCTAAAGTCCGATCCTTTCTCCGGGACTTATAGCCCCGGAGCTGCATCTGTTACAATCCCAATCCTACGCCAGACGGCGAACACTGCCAGCCAATAGCCACACCAAAGAAAGGGCCAGAAACCCAAATAAAGGCCGGCAGCGGGGCCCTGAGCCCACCCGCAAACCAAGCAATAGCGCAATCGAGGATGTTATGCCTGAGTACCGTTCCAAAACTTCCACCGCTGGCCGTAATATGGCTGGCGCCCGCGCCCTGTGGCGCGCCACCGGCATGAAAGATGAAGACTTTCACAAACCGATTATTGCCATCGCCAACTCCTTCACACAGTTTGTTCCCGGTCATGTGCACCTGAAAGATATGGGACAACTGGTGGCCCGCGAAATCGAAAAGGCCGGCGGCGTTGCAAAAGAATTTAATACCATCGCCGTTGACGATGGTATTGCTATGGGTCACGACGGCATGCTCTACAGCTTGCCCAGCCGTGACATTATTGCCGACAGTGTCGAGTACATGGTCAACGCGCACTGCGCCGACGCCCTGGTATGTATTTCCAACTGCGACAAAATCACTCCCGGCATGTTAATGGCTGCCATGCGCCTGAACATCCCGGTTATTTTTGTTTCCGGCGGCCCAATGGAAGCCGGCAAGACCAAACTCAGCGAACACAAACTGGATTTGGTCGATGCCATGGTTATCGCTGCTGACGAAACCGTCAGTGATGAACACGTCGCTGAAATCGAACGCAGTGCCTGTCCAACCTGTGGCTCCTGTTCAGGCATGTTTACCGCCAACTCCATGAATTGTCTGACCGAAGCGCTGGGCTTAAGTCTGCCAGGTAACGGCACTGTGGTTGCAACCCACGCCGACCGCGAGCACCTCTTTTTGGAAGCAGGGCGTCAAATTGTGAATCTGGCAAAACGTTATTATGAAGGTGACGACAACAGCGCATTGCCACGCAGCATTGGCAGTTTCAAAGCGTTTGAAAATTGCATCACCTTGGATATCGCCATGGGCGGTTCAACCAATACCATTTTGCATTTGCTGGCCATTGCCCAGGAAGCCGAAGTGAACTTCACCATGGAAGACATTAATCGCCTTTCCAAAACCGTTCCACAATTATGCAAAGTCGCTCCCAATACACCGGAATATCATATTGAAGATGTGCACCGCGCTGGCGGCATAATGGCAATTTTAGGTGAACTCGATCGCGCAGGTGTATTGCACAGCGAGCTACCCACTGTCCACAGCAGCAGCATGAAAGAAGCGTTGGACAAATGGGACATCATGCGCAACCCCAGCAGTAAGGTAATGGAGTTTTATAAAGCTGGCCCTGCCGGCATTCCTACCCAACAGGCCTTTAGCCAAAGCACTCGCTGGCCAACTCTGGACGCCGATCGCGCCAATGGTTGCATTCGATCCCTGGAACATGCCTTTAGCCTGGAAGGTGGTTTAGCCGTTCTGACCGGTAACATTGCCGAAGACGGTTGCGTGGTAAAAACCGCCGGCGTTGACGAATCTATTCTGGTATTCGAAGGCAATGCCTACGTGACGGAATCACAGGATCAGGCCGTAGCCGACATTCTCGATGACAAAGTTAAAGCGGGCGATGTGGTGATCGTAAGATACGAAGGTCCACGCGGCGGTCCGGGCATGCAGGAAATGCTGTACCCGACTTCTTACATTAAATCTAAAGGCCTGGGCAAAGACTGCGCCCTGTTAACCGATGGCCGATTTTCCGGCGGAACCTCTGGTTTAAGTATCGGCCACGTTTCACCAGAAGCCGCCGCCGGTGGCGCCATTGGTTTAGTCCGCAACGGTGATCGAATCAAAATCGACATCCCCAATCGCTCTATCGATGTGCTACTGAGCGATGAAGAGCTGGCCGAGCGCCGACGCGAGCAAGACGCCAAAGGCTGGAAGCCCGTAGAAGCCCGACCACGCAAAGTCAGCGCTGCCCTGAAAGCCTACGCAAAGCTGGCCACCAGTGCGGATAAAGGCGCGGTCCGAGATTTGTCTCAGCTGGATTAAGCTCTTCGTTAGCGTTTATCCAAATAAAAAATCCCGCTACGGCGGGATTTTTTATTTCTATCAAACACATAAGTTTTAATGGATGTGTTGATCGACTATCACAAAATTCTGTCCGGCCGGATCAAAGCGAAGAGTTACATCGCTGCCGACCTCAGGAAAGTCATCTACTACAACTTCATCACCGTACGAATGAACATAGATTTGATCACCAAATTCATTAACAGGCGTAAAAGACAAAAACTCAACCTCCTGAAGCACAAATCTTGTCTGATAGATAACATTCTCAAGCGCACTAAGATCGGCCTTATACCAACCATTTTTCAAGCTACCGGAATACCAGAGAAAGCTCCAACCAAAGTCTCCCGACACAGAGAAAGTTGCATTTACGTCTTTACGTTTATGAAATGTCAGGTTTCGACTGACATTAGACTCTTCGCTCCCTGAATCAATGGAGAATTTTTTGTCCTGCAAACCAAATTCTCCAAGCGCAGGGCTTTGATCCCTTTGAGCTATGAACCACCCCCGCATATTTTGCACACCGGAGTATATACGGGCAGAAGATGGATTTTCTATTTGAGCAGCAGACCTGTCTCCATACTTCGATGACTTCTGTCTCAGCTTCGAATCTGAGTATCGTTCGCTCTCATCACTGAAATGCCGTTCTTCACTTCGAACAGACTTACCTGAGGAATCAAACTGATTCACAACGGTAAAACTCTGCTCTGCAACATTAAAAGCTATTTCTGAAGAATGCCCCGGAATTGGAAAATTTGGAACGATAGCAGATTTTTCAACACCACTGATGTATTGAACCTTTCCTGCTATTTTTGGATTAAAAACGGTGAAATCGATGTCGGCCAGTTGCACACCTATACTGTTAAACAACTTTAAGTTGTGCTGGCCATTTTCCAAATCTCCTGTGTAAATCGGAACACTCCAGCCCAGCTCTCGCTCACCTTCAGAAAGTGTGTAATTCATTGCCTCAGTCACATCACTTCTTGCATCCAAACCCTGAAAGTAAATACGCTCACGATCATCAATTCTTATGGAAAACCTTGTTTTTTCTCCATGGGGGAAATTGTTATTAAAAACCTGATCCCAATCAGTCAATAGAAACCACCCTCGAAGCTGAACAACACCAGACAACTTCTTGCCTTGAAATGGAGACTCTACTTTTACATTAGGAACAGAATTCGTTCTACCAAAATCCACCACACAGGACTTTCCGTCGCACGGAGAAAATACTATGTCAACATTGCATTTTGTTTGGCCATCAGATATCGAAAAAATATTTTTCTCCAACTGACCTGAACATCCGGAAACAGATGTAACTTTATAACCCTCATCTGGAACGATAAATATGCGAGATTGCTGGCCTTTTATTTTCGGTGCAAGAACCGCATTTCCCTTATTATTGTGTTTCAACGTTATTGATGCAGGATGATTTTCCTGATTAGCTGCCAACGTCTGATCAGACATATCAACAAAATAATAGCCATTATTCTCAAGAAACAAGTGGATTGGGTTGTTTAAAGCATTGGAAAAGTGATTGTGATCTAAAACAACCAATGTGCTTTTTCCCAAAGGAACTGTGGTATTAAGAACATAGTCAGGGATCTTTCCCCAGAAACTGGATTCCACAAGGTGGACATCAGGCACAACATTGTTCTTTAAAATCTCAAATGGAAACTCTCCCCATAAATAGGGGTTAAATGACAGATTTAGCTTTGTAAGCTTCTTGAGATCTACAATTGAGTTATCTACCTCTCCATAAAACAAATTATTATTTAGTCTCAACACTTCCAGAGTCGAGAAATCATTCCAATTACTCGGAAGCTTGTCCCGAATTTTTAGATTTCCCAACTGCAAAACCTTAATGCTTTTTAACTCTTTCAGAGACGGTGGAAATGTGTTAATTGTCTCCACCTTACCAGCAGTCAAGGTTAGCCATTCAAGGTGCGGAAATGCCTCCCAGAAATCAGGGATTGGAGCTTCGTGAGTTGCACCGGAAACATCCAGTTTTTCTAATGCGGTTAACTGCTTAAAGCTGTCCTTGAACTTGCCTTCTAACCAAACATCACCTTCAAATGAATCACTCGATACATGTTGCTTGTCTAATTTGATTTCGACTACTCTGTCATTGGAAGTAACAATTCCCTTCCATAAATTTACCTTTGGTTGCCCCCAAGTATTCTGACGATCGATATTTCGAACGTTAAAGGAGTGGTAAAAATCCACCAAAGCCAGACAATCACTCCTCTTAACACTCAATTCGGCATGGTCACAGACAGTATCAATATTTGAATTTGCAAATACACTCACACTACAGAGTAGCGGCAGCAAGCCAAAGACAGTGCGCATTTCCCTTTCCTATTTACTTAAATTTAAATCTAATTCTTTGGACACTATGATACTCAGCAGGCCAAGCATAGGCATGCCATGAAAATAACGAAGAACGAGGTTGGTATTTAGAGCAAAATGAAATGCCGTCCAATGAACATCTTATCCCTAATATTCGGCCAATCCTTTCTTCCTTAGCCTGAGAGCGTGCCAATTCTATTACATATCTCGTCTGAGTGTGTAAATTAATGCCACTGAAAAAGACGGATTTCACACTTTAGTCTCCCCAGCCATGGATTAGAATGACTATTCAGGAAAGAAAGAGATCCAAATATGCCCATTCGCCAACACTATGAATACCAACACACCGATGGCACTCGCGTCGAAGGGGTCAGGGTTGGCCGTTTGAACGGGGGCATGACCTCTAACTTTATTGTCTATCGTATTGGTAATGTGCTGATTGACTGCGGTCCGTCCAACCAGTGGCGACATGTGAAAAGTTTTTTGGAAGCAGGGCCTTCGATAGAGCAGTTGTGGTTAACCCACCACCATGAAGATCACAGCGGTAATGCATCGCGAGTTGGTCGAAAATATGGCCTGGTACCCAAGGCGCCTGTTCAAGCCCAGAAAAAGCTCGCTCGAGGGTTTCGCATACCGGCGATCCAACAACTGACCTGGGGAAAGCCTCAACGCGTCATCACAGAAGCACTGGCTGAACATGAATATCTGCAAAATGGCGATGAGGTGGTCACCCTCCATACCCCCGGACACGCAAAAGATCTGACTTGTTTCTATTTGCCCAAACAGCGCTGGTTTTTCAGTGGTGATTTGTATTTGGCCCGCGCTCTGAAATACATGCGTTCCGATGAAGACCTGATGGAGTTGATGCTGAGCCTGAAAAAAGTGCTGAAACTGGATATGGATGTGGTCTTTTGCCCACACCGAGGTATTGATGAGGCCGGTAAAGCCGGCATGCAGGACAAGCTCAACTATTTAATTGATCTCTGCCAGAACGCTCAGCAAAATAGGGAGCAAGGCTTATCTTTGGATGAGAATACCTTCCAGATTCTGGGTAAACCCGAAATGATGGACAAGATCAGTCGCGGAAACTTCAGTAAAGCCAACCTCATACGACAGGCACTGTCAGTAGACTTGCAGAGCTTCTGTTAAATCCCTTTCTGCCAAAATGGCAAGCCGCTACCATAGACTCTGATTTGAACCGAGGGGAATTGCCCACCGGCAATTCCTTCACAGATGTCAGCAAGGTAGCCTATGAAAAAACATCAACAAATTAACTACATCGAGATGCCAAGTCAGGACCTGGAAAAAACCAAGGCTTTTTTCAATTCCGCATTCGGCTGGACCTTTCAGGATTACGGCCCGGATTACTGTGATTTCCATCAGGATGGCATTGACGGGGGCTTCTATCGCATCGACTTAGCGATGAATCAAGAAGCCGGCAGCGCGTTGATTGTACTCTACAGCGACAATCTGGAGGCCAGCGAAAAAGCCGTCGTTGACGCTGGGGGAGAAATCAGCAAGCCCTGTTTTGACTTTCCCGGTGGTCGTCGCTTCCACTTCCGGGAGCCCTGTGGCAACGAATTCGCCATCTGGTCAGAATCCTGACACCACCAAACCTGCACACACGGGTCAGAGACCTCACTCTGATCCACCTTCCACACTCTGAGATCCGATTATTTATTTTGCTCAGACAGTTCTTGTATACTGTATACAATTTACAGGTGTGAGAATTAAGCCATGGATTTTATCGATCAGCAGACCATTGATCGCGCGCTACCCTTTGAAGAACTGGTAGATGCCCTTCAACAGGGCTTCGCCAGCGATATAGAGACCCCTCTGCGCAACCACTACGATATCCCCAACCCCCACAGCAGCCGGGAAACCACCTTGCTGATGATGCCATCCTGGCAGGCGGGCAGCGACATTGGCATTAAACTGGTGACCGTAACTCCCGAAAGCCACAAATTTGATCTTCCCTCGATTCAAGGCACCTACGTGCTCTTCGATGCAGTTCGAGGCTGTGTTAAAGCCACCATGGACGCCCCCGCGTTGACGGCCAAACGTACGGCGGCAGCATCGGCTCTCGCCAGCCGCTTTATGTCCCGCCCGAACAGCCGCAAACTCCTGATGGTCGGCACCGGCACCCTGTCGAGCCAGCTTATTCGTGCCCACGCCAGCGTTCGTCCAATTGAAGAAGTTGTTATATGGGGCCGCAACCCCGACAAGGCCCAGGCCATTGCAGAGCTCGAAAGTCTCTCAGCGTTTAAGGTTCAAGTCGCTAAGGATCTGGGCGAAGCCGTAAAGGACGTGGATATTATTTCGGTGGCCACCATGAGCACCGAACCTCTGATCATGGGCGACTGGCTGCAAGAGGGCCAACACCTCGATCTGGTTGGCGCCTATCGCCCAGACATGCGTGAAGCCGACGACGAATGCATTCGCCGCAGTCGTATCGTTGTCGATAACTATACCGGTGCCTGCAAAGAAACCGGCGATATTGCCACACCACTGGCGAACGGTGTTTTGCAAAAAGACGATATCTGCGCAGACCTGTTTCAACTCTGTAGGGAAGAGCGTACATTCTTACGCAACGATAAGGACATCAGCTTGTTTAAATCCGTTGGGCATGCATTGGAAGATCTCGCTGCCGCCCAGTTAGTGGTAAAAAGCCTGGCCTAAGGCCACTCGCTCTGGAAAACTTATGACAATCAATTACCAAAAGCGCCGCGATATTTTGCTAAGCGAGATCGAAGCCGACTCGGCAGTGATTCTGGTTGGCAATACTGAAAAAGTGCGCAATAAAAACATCACTTATAATTTCCGTCAGGATAATGATTTTTATTATTTGACGGGCTTTGCCGAGCCCGATGCCGTTGCGGTCTTACGTCCAGACTCTGAGCAACCCTTTGTGCTCTTTAATTTACCCAAGGACGAAGCGGCGGAAATTAATTTTGGTCATCGATGCGGCCAGAAGATGGCCGGTGAACTTTATGGCAGTGATGCAGCGTATGACATTGCCGAACTGGAAGAACGCCTACCTGCATTGCTGGAGCAACGTCAGCATATTTATTTGTCCGATGAGCTAGGCCGCTTTGAAGATCGAATTTTCAGCTGGCTGAATCGACAACGGCGCAGCGTAAAATTTGATGAAACCAAAGTGTTCCGCAGCCTGCACTCGGTACTGCCTTATATTCATGAACGTCGTATTATTAAGGACGAGGCTGAACTTGCGCGTATTCGCCAAGCCGTGAATGCCTCCGTTGATGGCCACAAAACCGTAATGAAGCAGGCCAAGCCCGGCGTCAACGAGCAACAACTGGCAGGCGCTTTTTTTGGAAAAGTATCAGAATACGGCTGCCAGGATGTTGGTTATCCCACCATTTTGGCTAGCGGAAACAATGCCTGCTGTTTGCATTACACCGAAAACAATGACGAATTACAGGATGGACAAATTCTGTTGATTGACGCTGGCGGCGACTATCAATACTACACCGCCGATATTACTCGCAGCTTTCCCGTCAATGGAACATTCAACAATACTCAAAAAGCCGTGTATGAAATTGTTTTGGCGGCGTTGGATAATGCCATTGCACAGGTCAAACCCGGCAACCCCTGGAATCGCTTGTACGAAACCGCTATGGAAACCCTTGCTCAGGGACTGATTGATCTCGGCATACTCAATTGCAGTTTTGAAGAAGCGATGACAAAGGAACTCTATAAACCCTATAGCATCCACAAAACGGGCCACTGGATGGGCCTGGATGTACACGATGTCGGGCGCTATAAAAACAATGGTGAATGGAAAACGCTTCAGGCAAACATGGTGTTCACCATCGAACCTGGCTTGTATTTCCCGGCACACGATAACAGTGTGGCCCCGGAGTTTCGAGGCATGGGAATACGAATCGAGGATGACATTCTGGTCACCGTCGATGGCCATGAAAACCTCTCGGCAGGAGCACCAAGAACCGTTGAGGAAATCGAAGCCTGGATGGCCTCATAGACAGACGACACGTGGAAAAGCTGTTCTTCCTGAGCGCTGCCTGATTTTGCATCCGGCAGCGTGTCTTCAAGCTTAAAAGCCCTTTACCAAGGACTTTTAGAGAAGGGGGTTAGAGAGGCTTCTTACGTGCCACAGGTACCGCCGGTCTCGCCAATTCCAGGGCGAAATCAGATTCTACCCGACCAAGCCAAACCAGCAGCTCGACAATCAATCCCACCATCACCAGCAGTACGAGCCCTTGCCGAAAACCGAGAAGGAAACACGCAACTCCCAACAGGGCAATGCCCATCAGTAGCAGTAAACGGTATTTGAAATTCATGCTGTTAAATCCTTTTTGCGTACAGTCGCCATGACCCAGCACCGCTTCATAGCTCAAAGACTAATAGCGACCGTCCGGGGAAAAAACTGAGCCCAACTGCAACAAAAGTCAATTTAGCCCAAAAAAGTGGCAGAAAGCTGCCTTGCCGACCGAAACTTAATGAGCAATACTCATTAAAATTCAATATACTGCTATTTTACTGGCACCTAACTGAACATTGACCAAACCATTATGAGTGCAACTCAGACCGAAAAGCGCAGCCAGGCACAGCGCCGGGAAGCCACCCGCCAAGCCATCTTGCAGGCCTGCAAAGCCATCATGAGCGAGGAAGACTTCGCAAAAAGCAAGACCGGAACCATTGCCAAACGGGCCGGAGTCGCTGAAGGCACCGTGTTCCTCCATTTTGAAAACAAGCAAGGGCTGCTGCGGGCGCTGATCGATGAGTTCTTCGACACCATGCACGCGAATATCGAGCTGATTAATCAGGCGCACAGCTGCCCCAAGCGGCGCCTGCGAGCCATGGCCGAAGACTACATTCAGCAGCTGGAAGCCCAGTGGCCACTGGCCAGATTGGTGGTGAGCAGCTATGCCCGCTATGGCGATGAACAGACGCAACAGGCCCTGCATCAACACAATCGTCGCTACACCCAATTTTTCATCAACGCCCTGGAAGAAATCATCGAGAAAGAGCCCGGCTGCAATATTCCCAGCCCAGTGTTTCGCGATGCCTTCTTTGGAGCAATAGAACATTTTGCCATCGCAAATTTCAGCACCGGCAAATCCCACGATAGCGCTCTGTTTCTGGAGCAACTCTGGCAACTTTTGTTCAGAGGTATTCTCAGTCGTGAAAATACTGAGCAAACCCCATACCGCGATCTCGATAACATCGACAAAAAACTGGATCGCCTAATCAACAAACTCGACGCCTGATAAGGATAAAGGAGCGTGATTATGTCCGACCCCAGACAAGATATTTTTTCCGAACTGATCGTCAAAACCAGAGAGGGCGATCTGGGCAATATGGACGCCTGTGGTGAAATCGAGGCAAAGATTTACCATTGCGAAGACATCTTTCAAGATGAACAAGACACTATCTTCCGCGACGGCGCCTTCATTGTTGGTCATCACACTATGCTGAAATCGGCGGGTGATCACATGGCCTTCGACCACCTTGGACAACCGATCATTCTGACCCGCGCCCGTGATGGCAAGATCAGAGCTTTTTTGAATGCTTGCCGCCACCGAGGCGTTCGCTTAGTGGATGGTGACGAGGTGAAACGCCGTCCCAGTATGGTCTGCCCTTATCACAACTGGGCATATGGCATGGACGGAAAACTCATTGCGGTGCCACTGGAAGAATCGTTTCCCCATCTGGATAAAAGCTGTCGCAGCCTGAAAGCTCTGCCTTGCGAAGTACGCCACGGTTTTATCTGGGTGAATCCAAACCCCGAAGGCACTCTGGATCTGGATAAACACCTGGGAGATATCGGCAAGGATCTGGACGCATTCGGAGTGGATGGCGAAGTGTTTTTCAAGCAATCGCTAAAACGCAAAAAAACCAACTGGAAATTAATCGTCGACGCTTTTCTTGATGGCTACCATGTGAAACGCCTGCACAAACATACCGTCGGCCCGCTGTTTATCGATTGTGCGGCAGTCAGTGAAGCAAAGGGTGTCCACATTCGCTCCAGCGTTGGACGCAATGAGCTGGTTGAAGCCTTTGAGTTAACGGAGGACGACTGGGATTACCGCCACCACTGCACATTTGCGTACCAGGTCTTTCCAAACACAACACTGATCTTCCACCCGGATTACAGCAGCATTTTATCGGTCTACCCCATCGCGCCCGATGAAACTCTGGTCAGCCATATTTGCCTGATCCCGGCGGAACCTGAAAACGAAGCTGAGCAAGCACATTACGAGCGGGCGTTTAATATTATCGAGAACGGGGTGTTTGAAGCCGAAGACTTTTTTGTGTGTGAGCAGGCCCAAAAAGGCATCGCAACCGGCGCCAACGACACCTTCATCATTGGCGGCCACGAAGCCAGCTTGCAGTTTTTTCATCAAATCCTGCAACAACAAATTCAAGAAAAACGCGCCTAGTCAGAAAGATAATACTCTACCGTCGAAACCACCCGTATCTTCTTAATGTGCGGGTTGTTCCGGTCGCGATCCTGAATCGAAAACTGCCCTTGGCTGGCTTTTTTAATCTTACCCAAACGACTGTTCGAATCGGCGGCAAACTTCTCGGCAACCTGTCGAGCGTTTTTGGTCGATTCCTCGATCATGGCCGGTTTTATCTCGTTAAGCTGATTAAAAATGTACTCCGGACGGCTATCATAGTGATCGCCTTTTAGCACCACGCCTTGCTTGCCTAGCTCGCTGATTTCTCCCATCAATGCCCGAACCTTCCCTAACTGCTCACTGTAAACAGTGACGGTTTGCCAACCGACAAAACGGAAAGGCGAGGGCTCATTGCCATATTGTTGAGCAGATTTATCCGTCACGGCCGGTGCTGAAATACTCACTTCATCTGCCTGAATACCACGCTTGATGAGAAATCCACGAACCACGGCAGCATGCTCATCCAGCTTCCGATACAGATCTTCGAGGCTATTGCTTGCTGCGGAGTATTGAATCGGCCAAATCACAATATTCGCGGGCAACTCACGTTCGGCCAGGCCTTTTACTCGAACGACACGCTCATATTCCTTAACTTTTACAGCCGACTGCCCGAGCAAATATCCCAAGGCAACAAAACCCATGCAAAGCAGGGCGCCCAGAATCAAAGCGCTACTGCGACGATTCGCCATCATCATCTCCCTTTTTGAGTTCAAAGATTTCATCAAGACGGTAGACCTCGGAAGGTGTGCTTTGGTTCTCAGCGAGATGCAATAAAGCCGCTGCGACCTGCTCACCTTTAATTGGGCGGTAGCGCTTCAGCATACCCATAGAATTAAACCAATTGAGAACGGACTCCCCCAAACTTTCACCCAGGCGGCCCTGCTCCCGATTACCAACTAGCAACGACGGTTGGAGAACCGACAATTTTTCAAAACCCAATCCCTTGATCGCCCGCTCCAGCTCACCTTTCATTTTCATGTAAGCACTGGCACTTCTGGCGTTGGCTCCGGATGATGAAACCAATAAGGCATGCTTAACCCCGGCAGCCTTTGCCAGTTCAGCCGCTTTGAGCTGATAGTCGTAATCCACTATTCTCTGGGCAGCAATAGAGCCAGCTTGCTTACGGGTCGTTCCCAGGCAGCTGAAAAAGCAATCGACCTTGAACACGTCAGCGTAATCGTCGAGCTGCTCAAAATCGAGCACAATATTCTCAACCTGCTCGGGACAATTTTTGATAGGACGGCGGCTGAGCGCCACAATATGATTAAAGTTCTTATTGCCAGCTAACTGCATCAATAAGGCATTGCCCACCAAACCGGTCGCCCCAATGATCAGCGCGGATGCCGATCGATTTCGCATCGTATTCACCTAGTCGTATTTCTCGCTCATGGATTGATAGGAAAGCGTGATTAATTCTTTTAATATTTCTTCATCAACCGCTTTTAGAGAACTGATATACAAACAAGATTTTCCAAGCTTGTGCTTACCCAGCTTTTTGAGCAAAGCCCCGTACTTCGAAAAGCCGTTCATGATATAAATTGAAAAATTCTGTTTTCTCGGCGAAAACCCGGTTTTAAACCAACGTCCACCAGCACCCGTATTTTTATACTCATAGGCACCAAAACCTACAATCGCACTTCCCCAGACAACCGCTTTGTCGCCGGTAATGCTCTTCATCATTTTGATCAGGCGTTTGGTATCTTCGAGTTTCTTTTCAGGAACTTCGGCCATAAACTCCGCCAGGCTGATCTGGCCTGCTTTAGTTTTCAGTTCTGACATCAGACACCTCGCATTCAAATCTCAACTGTAGACGCAGCATATCCAGACACTCGATACCATTTTCGATAATGGTTTCTGGATACTCGGAGAAATAATCAGGAACAATATGGTGAAGACGAAACCCCATCTTCTGATACAAGGCCAATTGCGACAGACTGGAGTTACCTGTTCCAATCCACAAACTACGAAGCCCGTCTTGCCGCCCCACCTCAATACAGTGTTGAATTAGCTGCTTTGCCAGGCCTTTACCTTGCTGCTCTAGGATAACGGCAATATTGATCAGTTCTGCTTCACCTTCTGATAAGGCCAGCTTTTTCCCATAGGCACTTTCAGCACCCAACAATAGAGCCAGGGCGATGGGTGATCCGTTCGTATTGACGGAAAATATTCGACAGTCAGGAAGGTAGTTCGAAATCACCTCGCGATCCGGGTCGGCCATTAACATTAAAGACCAATGCGCTTCATTGAGTTCATCAAGATGACATTCGTGAACCTTACGGTTTGGCATTGCGATTACGCCACTGCCAGAAACCCAACAAACCCCGAGCACAGACCAGCGCACCCAGGCCATTCAACAACGCCCCGCCGTAACGCCAGTAATCAGATGGCCACAGACTCGGGTCTTTTGTGTAAGCGGGGAGTACCGCTGAACTGGCAAGAAACATCAGCAAGACCGTCGCTACGGCATAGAGATAAGGCCAACGCCACACCCCCAAACCAATAGCAACGGCAAATCCCAGCAGCACGATGATTGTCGTTACTGAAGCCGTCGGGCCCAGAGCTTGCTCACCATTTGACAACAAAATCAGCCCTGCCACATTCCAGACGATACAGAGCATTAAATAATTAAATTGATACGCAAGGCTTGGCTTGATAAAGCTTAAGAGCGAAGCAGCTGGGCTCATAGATGGATTCCTTTTCTGCCAGCTTACTAGTAACTGGTCGAAGCAATCAAGCCCGAGCCGTTTCGCAGAAAAGGCTCAGTTAAAACGTGCAATCGAATACGGAAGCAGCTCGATATCGCTGTCCTCACCCGCCATATTCTGTGCCAGAAGTTTGCCGGCAATGGCGCCCCAGGTCAGACCCAAATGCTGGTGTCCGAAATTGAAATAAACACGCTTGTGCTTCGGTGCCTTGCCCATGACCGGAACCGAATCTGGAAGAGAAGGGCGACAGCCCATCCAGCGCTCATGGTGCGCCTGAACATCAAATGCTTGCAGAGCCTCTACATTTAACAAGGCTTTGGCGTGGGGCAACAGCATATCCGCACGACTGTAATCCGGTGCAGCATCCAGCCCCGCGAACTCAACCGTACCTGCAAGGCGAAGGCCATCGGACATTGGCGTCATGATAAACTTGCGCTCGGCGGAAGCCACCGGCCGACTCAGCAGCTTGTGCTCTGGAACCATCAAGTGATAACCGCGCTCGGTATCCAGGGGCACTTTGTAACCCAGTTGCTTGGCAAACGGTTTCGACCAGGCCCCAGAGCTGACCAGAATTTTATCGAAAATAAAATCTTTATGGCCACCTTCCTGCTCGGACTGCTCCGATTTGATGGCGCGCACTTTCACTGAGGTTTCAAATTCAATAAGTTCACTTGCCGCCATGGCGTAAAATTTTCCACCATTATCCAAAAAGTGGTCGGCAAGCTTTCGGCACAGGACCGCAGGATCACTGCTATGACCCACTTCGGTAAAATAGAGGCAAGCGCTCACGGAATCACTCAGCGCCGGCTCCAATGCCAAAGCTTCGTCTCGAGTCAAATACTCAACGGCCACGCCTTCGGCCAGAAAAGCCGCTTGCTGTTTTTTGATCTCGGATTCAGGTGTACTTTCAAAGGTAAGCAAACTGCCCGACAAATGCAGTTCGCCCTCTAACTCACAATGACCCAGCAATTCCTGATAACTCGATATAGCTCGCTCATTCAGTTGACGAATCAAACGCGAATTATGCCGTGAACGGCTGGGAAACATGTTCCAAAGAAATCGAAAAAACCAGGGCAAGGCACGCAGAAAATAGGCAGGCCTGACTCGAAACGGCCCCTTGGGATCCAGCAATATTTTAGGCAACTGGGGCAATAGGGAAGGGTCTGCCAACGGAAAAACCTGCTCACTGGCAAAATGCCCTGCATTACCCGAAGAAGCCTGAGTGCCTAGGCCTTTGGGGTCGAGCAAAGTGACCTCAAATCCGCGGCGCTGTAATTCAATGGCCGAGCAAATGCCGATGATACCGGCACCCAGGATGCCAACTTTTTCTACTGCCATAGTGTGCGCATCACTTCTTTATCGAATCAAAAAACCGTGTTTCAGCGGATCGTCCTGGTCCACCAGAAACTGGTTCACACCGGTAATAAACGCGGTACCAAACACTCTCGGGATTACCGCCGCTTTGCCCTCAAAATCCAGCTCTTCGGCAATCTCCACCTGCATGGCACTGCCAATGATGCTTTCAATATTAATACGCTGGCCTGGGCTTACTTCGCCACGGTGATGCAAGAGAGCAATTCTCGCGCTCACACCGGTACCTGTGGGCGAACGATCCACTTCACCGTCTGCAAAAATACAAACATGACGGGAATGGCTATGCTCTTCATCGGTCTTACGGGACGTAAAGATGGTGCCATAGAGGAAACCCAGGTCTTCTTCCGTCGGGTGTTTCAGGGGGTAGTCGGCCATAACCGCATGTTTGATTGAGCGCCCCAGTTGAATCAGCTGCTCGGCATTGTCAGGGCTACAGGCCACATCAATCGCATCGGCATCCACATAGGCATAATACGCACCGCCATAGGCAATATCGTAAGTAACTTCACCAAAGCCGGGCACCTGAACCCTGCAATCGCAGACTTCAACAAAGGATTCAACATTGTCGAAGCTAACCCCCAGCTCGCCCTGGTCATCACGCTCGGCATAAGCGGTAATTTTTCCGGCCGGCGCATCGATACCAATGGTGCGCTTGCTCCCATTTGCCACCTCCAGATTGGCGTATTCAGCTGCCATCGTGACCGCCGCGATAATGCCGTGACCGCACATGCTGGAGTAACCTTCGTTATGCATAAACAGGATGCCAAAATCCGACCCCTCGGTGGTCGGCTCAGTGAGCAAGGCACCATACATATCCGCATGCCCACGCGGCTCATACATCAACACCTGGCGCAGATGATCCAACTCGGATTGAAGGTGGCGACGTTTTGCCAAAATCGTATCACCCTGCACCTCAGGATAGCCATCCAGAATGATGCGCAGAGGCTCACCCTCTGTGTGGGCATCAATGGTGGTAAGGGTCTGAAATTTCTGAATTTTCTCCTGCTGGAGAGACAACTTAAAGCTCATAGGAAAAACGCCGGGAAAGAAAAGTGATTGTTATTGTATACAATATACACTATATTTCAATTCGTTCATTGGCCCCGCTGAGGCCCTGTCCTGCCCGGCTGTTTAAGCCGCAGGCGAGCCTACCAAATCGCGCGGTCAAAACCGGTTTCAGCGGGCGCAGAAACAACAAATGCCCCCACTTTTTAACACGCTTGATAAGGCCTAATACATGCGCAAAGGCACGTTTTTTTGCATCGATGCTCACACCTGCGGCAATCCGGTTCGCCTGGTGACCTCGGGTCATCCGGACTTGGTCGGTAATAATATGAGTGAAAAACGGCAGGATTTCCTCGCCAATCACTACTGGATTCTGGAATCCCTGATGTTCGAGCCCCGTGGTCACGACATGATGTCAGGCTCGTTTTTATACCCGCCCTGCAGTGACAACGCCGATGCCGCCATTTTGTTTATCGAGACCTCGGGCTGTCTGCCCATGTGCGGTCACGGCACCATCGGCACGGTCACGGCAGCGCTTGAATCCGGCCTGCTTCACGCCAAAACCCCCGGCCAATTGATTCTCGATGTACCCGCGGGCCAAATCCGGGTTGAATATGAGCAAAGAGATGGCAAGGTCGAGTGGGTAAAAATTTACAATATCGCCTCCTATCTCGCCCATCAGGATATTCAGATCAACGTGCCCGGCATTGGTGAACTCAAGGTCGATATCTCATACGGCGGCAATTACTACATTATTGTCGAGCCCCAGGAAAATTACCCAGGCCTTGAGAATTGGTCCGCCGCCCAGGTCTTGCAGTTCAGCCCGATTATCCGCGACATCATTAATGACACGGTTGAATGTGTGCACCCTGATGACCCCAGTGTCTGCGGTGCCTCGCACTTGCTCTGGACCGGCAAACCGCAAAAGCCGGGTTCCGATGGCGCCAATGCGGTTTTCTACGGTGACAAAGCCATTGACCGTTCACCTTGCGGCACCGGCACCAGTGCCCGCATGGCACAGCTCTATGCACGCGGCGAACTCAGCGTCGGCCAGGAATTTACCCATGAGAGCATTATCGGAAGTCAATTTGTCGGCAAAGTTGAAGCCGCCACGGAAGTCGCCGGTCAACCGGCCATGATGCCAAGCATTAAAGGCTGGGCCAAAGTGTTCGGTAAAAATTGCATCACCGTTGATGATGATGACCCTTACGCCTTTGGCTTCCAGGTTAAGTAATTTTAGTTTTTGAAGATGAATCGCCCGCTGCGGGCATGTTGAAAAACAGGAATGATTTATGAGTATTAGTGGCAAAAGTTTAGTTGCCGGCGTCTGGTTGGGCAGCGAAGCCGAGGGTCAGTTTCAGGCCTACAACCCAATAGCCGGCGAGAATCTGGCCCAGCGTTACTACAACGCCAGTCGCACAGACATCGACCAGGCCGCCCTACAGGCTGCGGCTGCCTTTCCAAGCTTTAGTCAGTTGAATGTCGAGCAACGCGCACAGTTTTTAGAAACCATCGGCGAAGAAATTCTGGCTTTGGGTGATGAGCTGTTAGAAACCACGGCTCTGGAAACCGGTCTGCCGATGATGCGCCTGCAAGGTGAGCGCATGCGCACAGTGAATCAATTGAGAATGTTCGCCCAATACATCCGTGAGCAGGCGAACGCCGAAGTGCTGGACGAAGCCGACCCAGCTCGCGAGCCACTGCCAAAACCCGAAACCCGCCTGCGCCATATTGCCCTTGGCCCGGTTGCTGTATTCGGTGCATCCAACTTCCCTTATGCTTTTTCAACGGCGGGTGGCGATACCGCTTCGGCGTTGGCGGCAGGTTGCCCGGTAGTTGTTAAAGGTCACCCGGCTCACCCGGGAACCTCAGAGCTGGTCGCCCAGGCGATTGATAAAGCGATCAATACATGCGGTTTGCACAGCGGTGTTTTTTCACTTTTTCAGAGCAGCAAGCCCGAAGCCAGCATTGAACTGGTGCAACATCCGGCCATTCAGGCGGTTGGCTTTACCGGTTCTATCCGAGTGGGCCAGCTGCTGCAGAAAGCCTGCTGGGAACGCACCCAGAACATTCCATTCTATGGCGAGCTGGGCGCGGTAAACCCGCAAGTTGTGATGCCTGCCATGGCAAACGACAACGCCCAGAATATTGCCCAGGGCCTGGTCGATTCATTGGTCATGGGTAATGGCCAGTTTTGCACCAATCCAGGCCTATGGCTGGTTCCGGAATCCGCCGGCGAATTCCGCCAGGCTGCCAGTGAGGCCATCCGCAATGCCAGCACCACCGCCTTGCTGACCCAGGGCATCAGCGCGGCTTATAGTGCCGCCACCATTAAGCTGGCCCAAACAGAGGGTGTTGAACTGCTGGCTGGCAATGAAGTGGAACAGCCACACTTTTCAGCCGCAAAACTGTTCAGCACCAGCGCCAGTGAGTTTCTGGCCAACCGCGAACTTCACGAAGAAGTCTTTGGTCCTGCCGCACTGATGGTGAGTTATCGCGACGAGGAAGAACTGCACAGCGTCATTGCATCACTGGAAGGCCAGCTGACCGCAAGCATACACGGTCTGGAACAAGACCTGGCGCAAGCCGGAAATCTGAGCCAGCAGTTGGCTCATAAGGTAGGGCGTCTAATTTACAACCAAATGCCAACGGGTGTTGAGGTGTGCTACTCCATGAACCACGGCGGCCCGTTCCCATCTTCCACCGATGTGCGCAGTACCTCGGTTGGTGCAGCGGCCTACCAGCGTTTTGTACGCCCTATTTGCTATCAGAACGCACCGGCTCACTTACTGAGCTGAGACCCGCGAAACGGTTCCTTTTTCCTGTAGTGTTTGGCCAGCTTGTCTGGCCTTTTTTTTGGGCGAAGCACCCCGGTTTTTCGCAGAACACTTAACCGTTATACTATGCATCAGTCAGCGCTCGCTAGCGCCAAAGATAACAACCGAGAAGCCTAATGGCCATTGTGCACAAAACCCGTAGCCAGCTGGTGGTGGAATCCATCCGCGAAAAAATCCTCAACGGTGAGATTAAATCCGGCGAACCTCTGCGTCAGGCCGCTCTGGCCGAAGAGCTGAATGTCAGCCGCATTCCTGTCCGTGAAGCGCTGTTGCAGCTGGAGGGTGAAGGTCTTGTGCATTTTGAACCTCACAAAGGCGCCACCGCCACCGAGGTTTCCGCCGAGCAGGTTGATGAACTGTTTGAGCTACGCGCTATGCTGGAAGCCGAGCTGCTCAAACATGCTTTTGACTCGCTGACGGAGGAGGATTTTGCCAAAGCCGAATACATACTCGATCGCTTGGCCAAACAGGATGATGAAGACACCCAAAGCCACAGTGGCGAACTGAACCTGGATTTTCACCAGCACCTCTATCAAAAAGCCAAGCGCCCACAAACCCAGGAAATGGTTCGCACCTTGAATAAAAGTGCCGATCGCTATGTGCGCATGCACTTGATGCTTGCCGGTGGTTTCACCACTGCCGCGCAAGAGCATCGAAAGATTTTGGAGCTGTGCCGAGCAGGCAAACGCGATGAAGCCTGTGAATTTTTGCAACAGCATATTCTCAATGCTAAAGAAGACATCAAAGCTCTGTTGTTAAAGATGGAAGCCTAGGATCGCTTCGCAAGCACTCAACACATAATCGGACTCAAGGAACCGTATTCACTACTGAGAGGGCAATAATGGATTTTAAACTGCTCATATTGCTTATCCCGGCATTTTTTGTTGGCTATGTGTACTATCGACTGCGCTTGCAGAAACAAAAAAAGTACATCCAGAGCTTTCGTTTTAATTCCCTGATTGCCAAAAAAATAAAAGAAAAATACCCTCACTTAAGCGATGATGATATCGCTTTGGTATTCAACGCACTGCGCGACTATTTCACGCTTTGCCACATGGCCAAACGAAAAATGGTTGCCATGCCTTCTCAAGTTGTTGATCTCGCCTGGCATGAGTTTATTCTTGTCACTCGTTCCTATCAGGAATTTTGCAAGAAGGCCTTTGGGCAATTTCTGCATCACAGCCCAAGTGAAACCATGCCCAGCCCGGTAAGCGCACAGGAAAGTATCAAACGAGCCTGGCGCCTGGCCTGTGCTCAACAGGCCATTAACCCCTCAAGACCTGTTCGGCTGCCTTTGTTATTTGCCATCGACAGCCGACTCAACATTGAGGATGGATTTCACTACAGCCTGGATTGCAAACGAAACACCAGCACACAACTGGACGGCAATAAAAGCTACATCGATTATTGCGCTGCCCACATTGCTTGTGCATCAGGTTGCGCCGGCATTTCGGGCGATGTCAGTAGCGATGGCTCAGGCCTGTTTTCCGGAAGCGCCGACAGCAGTTGCGGCGGCGGGTGTGGAGGTGACTAGATGCTGTCTTGTCAAATTTATGACGTTTTGGAACTCTGTTGCATTTATCACCTGGCCATCAAGGTAGAATTGGAAAGCGGGCAGTGTGTTCATGGTGTACCAAGTGATCTTGGTAAAGATCACAGTGGCGATGAGATTCTTGAAATACTTTTGCACGCCGTACCCAGCAAAACCAAACACGCGATCAAACTTAGCCAAATTGTGTCTATTGAAGCACTGGTACAAAACCCTCACTTTGATAAAGTGGAATTCCTCCCTGAAAATAAAAAGTGATTGCCGTCAAATGAAACCACAGAGTGGTAATTATTGAACAGCAATAAAGATCCGGTAAAAGGAACTTTATTCTTGGGGAAATGCTCAAATGCCCATAAGCATAATGAGGTAATCTATTATGGGTTGGCTTAAAAAATTCGCCTTTATAATACTTGGTTTTGGCGCATTGCTCGTCGGAATTTGGCATCTATACTTGGAAGACTATCAAAAGCATCGTATCCTCCAAGGAGCTGATCGGCTTATGGCATCCCAGCATGCCACCAACGAACACTGAAGATTATGACTCTGCTCAATGAACAACTCATCCTCCAGGCGTGGAATCACAACGCCTCACCGTGGATAGAAGCCCTCGAAGCTCGTGAAATTACCAGTCGCGAGCTGGTGACCAATCAAGCTATTTTGGAAACCCTGCAAGATATCCCAAGCCATAGCGTACTCGACCTAGGTTGTGGGGAAGGCTGGTTAAGCCGCGCATTGGCCGCAGAAGGTCGCAAGGTGGTCGGGGTTGATGCAGTTCCCATGTTTTTAGAGACCGCCAAGGCCAAAGGTGGTGGCGATTTCAAACTCTGTCGCTATGAACATATTTGTCGACGTACCGTGGGTTCAACGGTTGACTTGGCGGTCGCCAATTTCTCATTGCTGGGTCGACAATCAGTGGAGTTGGTCTTCAGACGCCTTCGCCCTCTGTTGAACTACGGCGGGCATTTTGTGGTTCAAACACTGCATCCCCATACAAGCTGTGGTGATTTACCCTATAAAGATGGCTGGCGAGAAGGCAGCTGGGCAGGCATCAGCGAACGCTTTCAGGAAGCGGCGCCCTGGTATTTCAGAACCCTGGAAACCTGGCTCCAGCTGTTCAATGAAACCGGTTACAGCCTGCAAACAATCAAAGAGCCGGTAAATCCAAACACCCAGAAAGCGGCCTCGATTATTTTTGTTGCCCAAAAGATAGATGTGTAATACACATCGCCATGAAGGAAGCACAGTTTTATTGGGGGCCATTTGCTAGAGGCTGTTACATCGCCGCTTGGTGTTTTTGCCCCGTTTTTATGTGGACAAACCCCAAAGTTCTTTTGAGCTATCTTCCCTTATTGATGTTTCTGGGTCTCGGCCTTCGCCCACTGCTTGAAGCCACTGGCCTCTATCATTTGTTTCAGGCAATTCTGTTAAAACGGGATGATGCAGCCTGGGAAAAGATCAACAAAACCCACCGACAAAAAGTGAATCAGAAGGAGCGCAGCAATAGTTTGAAGCAACGGCGGGTGAAAGATCCACGCCTACCGAAAAACTGGTAAGCGCTTAAACATTTTATGACAGCAGATTTTCGCCTAGCGTTTTACATAGCGGCGATTAAACCACCACAAGCCCGCCGAAGTGACTAAACCAATACCCGCAAAGATGACCCACATTAAACCGGGCTGCCCCCATTCCTTGGCCACGGTTCCGTAACCCCAACCCGACAGCAATCCGGCAAACAAAAAGCCCAGGGCCATAGAAACAAAATAATAGCCCATATACAAAGCAGCCTGATTTTTAGGCGCGATATTCGCAACGTATTCCTGGCTTTTGGGTACGGTGACCATCTCACCAAAGGACATCATCACCACAGCCAGCACAATCGTACCGCCACCCAATGCAACGCTGCCGGAAGTCAAAGCCACCAGTAAGCCCAGCACAAAAATAATCACACCGGCGATGATCACATTAATGGCTTTGAAACGCTGGCAGACATAGCTGACCGCAATCTGGCCAAAAATAATCAGGGCGAAACCAATATTGACGATGTACTCAGGATTGACCTGGCGGTAATTCTGTTGCCACTGCAAAGCAATGTCCCGTGCATCAGAGCCTTGGCGAATGGCCTCCAATGCCGTTGCGATTTCAGCTTCAGGAACCATAACTTTCAAATGCACCAACTCCAGGCGTAACTTTTCCAAACTTGTCGTCACATCCTGGCTTGCCAGTGATTGCAGCTTGTCTGTCAATGCATCGACATTCACAATCGCAAAAAAGTCGACCGCGCTCTGGCCAAAGAAACTGATAAAGGCGATAACATCAGCCGTATCAATATAGTCGCGCAGGTACAGAGGCAGGGTATAAAACAGCTGGTTATACACCGCCCAAAACCCCGAAAGAATACCCAAATAAATCGCAAAGGGTACATTACTGACTCGAATTCTCTGCTGCCACCATGCCGCCTCTTCCGCATCCGAAGCGAACTTATTCCAGACCACATTCAACACTAACCATGCCACAATTCCCCCAAAGGCCAGGGGGTAACTGAGCCAATCGGCACCCGCACACATCAACAAAATAATGCAGGGGAAAATCGTCATGGCGAAGCGCGCATTTCCCAAAACCTGCTGAGCTTCCTGCAACACCTGCTTCAAACTCTTACTGGCCTGGGCGTCCGCTTGTTCCGGATCACGGGGATCGGTATATAAAAATGCTGCTGGAAAAAAGTTAATGCAGATCCACAGCGCCGACATCAAAAACACCGCATCCCAGCTAATCGCCCGAACATAGCCCGCAACAAAAGGTCCGATAAAGCCGCCAACATTCACCATGGTATAAAAAATACCAAAACCTAAACCGCGGTTATGCGCATTGGTGGTTAGCGAAATGGTTCCTTGCACCACCGGCTTAAAACAAGCCGCGCCCAAGGCAACCGCAAAGAAGGCCAGGAAAAAGCCTCCGAAGCTGCTGGCTTGCCCAAGCAAATAATAGCTCGGCGCCATAATCGCAAAGGACAGCAAAAACATTTTCTTAAAGCCATAACGGTCAGCCAGGGCGCCAGTGATGACCGGAAGAATATAGAGAAAGAAGGGAATAATGCCCTGCAAGGCACCGCGTTGAGATTCGGTAAAACCCACGCCCCCCTGGTCGACCGGGGTAGTCATGTACACCGAGGACACCGTAAAAAAACCATACCACGCCAGGCGCTCAAAAATTTCCATGCCATTGGCAACATAGAAAGACCTGGGAAATGCCGAGCTCGCCGGCGAGACTGCTGTCGTTGACATTAAATCGCCACCATTGTCTGTTGTTATTGTGATCTTCGGGATTGGCGCTTCAATGCCACCCCGGATACCGGAACAAGTGTGGAATATGGAAATGCCGCGGTGAATGGCGCCCAATCACAATTGTCGCATTATGCACTTGTCCTGTAATTGGGCATATTGTATAAAATATACAATTTAGTCAATAACAAAGGACCCGGCATGACGAATAATAACTCCAAGCCCCAATCACCGATTCAATCTATTCGTCAGACCTATTCAGCATCTCGCTCCCGCACACGGTCTTTTCTGCGGCACAGCGGTATCGTCAACGCCTGCTGTCTCGCAGCCCTGGGGTTAAGCTCTTGCAGCCCTCAAACACCCAAAACGCCGACCGCAATGCCTCAAAAAGCCGAATTGAGTATCCCCAAACCCTCGGAAATGAAGGCCGACGTCAAGGTCGAGGGCCGCTTGTCCACCCTGTTGGCGATGGACATCAAGAAGCTGGGACGACAAATTCCCTATACCTACAGTGCGGGTAAAATCTCCAATAGCCCGGGCTATGAGTGGTGGGTGAGCAAGCATTTCGCGATCAAGAGCGATCTGCCCGAAGCCAAGGTAAAGCTCTATCTGGAACTGCTGGAAATGTCTTACCCCCATTACGTCGAGCTGTTCGGGGCGGAACCGGCCAATATCGACAATCAACGCATTGCGGTGGTCTATGGCAAAAGCCGGGCGAGCACCCGCAATACCATGCTCGACGATGGCTTCCGTCGCGGTGTTCACAAGAATGCTGGTGGTGAAACCATGTATTACAACCGCGCTGGTTACAGCTTCCCTTCCAGCCGTGAACAGCATCAACGCTATATCGTCATCCATGAAACCATGCATGCTTACCATATGGCGTTGAGTGGCCACTCCACCTGGGCACCGAACTGGATTACTGAAGGCCTGGCTGACTCCATCGCCAGCCATGTGTACTACCCTGAGCGTCAGCAACTGGCGGTGATGGTCCGCGACCGGGCTCCCATGAGCTACCTGATCAGCGGCCTGAAACAGTTTTATGCCGCCGATAAACCCGGCATCGCTGAAATTAATGATGACCCCGCACTCAAACGTGGCCTCAACTTTTTTATCATTCACTTTTTACTGAGCGATCCCGAGCGAGCACAATACTTCGCCTGGTTCCGCGATCAACTGATGGCCGCCAATCCGCATTCCGAAGCCACTTTACCCACCGCCAATAAATTACTGAAAGAGGTGTTCCCGGATTGGGATCAATTAGAGGCAGCCTTTCAGGAATACGTCAAAAGCCAGAACAGCAGTTTCCATATTGCCTCGGGCCCGTGGGAGCAGGATGGCAGCGCCTACTGGATTCGTGTGCAGGAAGAAAAACAGCAACCACGTCTGGATATTGGTATCAATCCAAAGGGTGAACTGCTGAGCACCATGCAAAACGCTGTGGATTTCCCGGGGCCTCTGGCAAATCCGCTCATTATTCCCGCCGCCGAATCTCAACTGGGATTACTGGTGAAATACCAACCCGGACAACTTCACCGTGGTCAGGTGGGTATCGGTCTGGGGCTTGAACTGCACCCCGAAAACCAGGCTTATCGCAAAGACTATCAAGTCGTTAAGGAAGAAACTGAAAACACTAACGACAACAAGACAAGCAAAAACGAAAAAGCAAAAATCAAACGTCCCGACTACGCGCTTGATAGCTACTTCCCACTATGGATGAAAGAAGGCCGTTATTTGGTTTTTGAAGGGCCCCAATATCAAGCCTTTGCATTGAACCCCCAGCTGCTTGATGCAATGAAAAAACAAAACGAAAAAGGCGCAAAGCTTGGCATCAACCTTAGTATTTCCAATAACAGCTTGATCGTTGAACTGCGTAGCGAGCTTAATGGTGAGTTGATCAAACAACGTGAAACAATCTCACTGTCTGAGGAGCAAATTAAACGCCTGAGAAACAGCGCCATAAATCTGTTAGCCAACAATGTCAGCCATCGCCTGACACCTTATTTGCAGTTCCCCAATAACGCTCAGACACCGCGATCAGAAGGGCAAACCAAAATTGTCAGCAACCCCTGGCAATTTGTCGACATGCCCAAATTACAACGCGTATTCCGTGCTTGCCTGCACGAACAGAACACCGAGCTCGCCAAGCAATGCTCAGACACATTGCCCACCATTTATGCGAGCCTGAACAACGAGCATCAACAGGCTTCAGCGACACTCAGCACACTGGAAAACGCTCTGCTGGCAAGTGATAACCAAGACACACTGAAACAACTGGCGGGCCTGAATAATCGATTGCGTTACAACCGTGGAAAACCTCAGCTGTTGAGCGAGATCGCTGGCGACGCCACATTGAACAGCACCCTCAGCTGGAAACAGCAGGAACAAAATCTTGACCAAAGCATCGAGCAATCGCTGTCAAACCATGCCGTTGCTGACCTTCACAACGTCAAGGCCAGCACACTGAACTTAAAGCAAAAGGTAAACTGGAAAGGTAGACAATTCACCATCACCGAAGAATTTGAAAACCCGGGCTTCGATGGGGTCTGCATGGTAGATCGCAATAATCTGCGTGATGGCAAATTGCAAAACCTGGTCAAAATTACCGGCCCTTATTCTGGCAAAACCAAGGGCACATTACGGATTGATGTCATGCCGAGCCAGGCCGTTCGCAATAGCGTACAAACTGTCGATGTCGAAATCGCGCCCTATGAAACCAAAAGTTTCAAACAGCTTTTTGAGTTAAATCCAGATTACAAAGGCCCTATCACCATCCACAGCTCAGCTAATCTGGACGTGGATGGCGAAGCAATTTATCTGAGTCAGGATCAGCGTATAAACCAGTAATAAAGTACTATGGTTTTGCACAGGTATATGCATCAGCGACGTATACCTGTGCAATCTTTCGAACCCACACCCACTCTCAACGCGCCTCATAAGATTCCTTCCATCCAAAACAATCACTGTTTTATCGGTACAATAAGCACTTCTTAAAACAATCAGTTTACATTCGGCTCCCAAATGTAGATTATCTATACCCCTCGAAAAGCATGGTTTCTAAAAACCTAAACCTTTGCACAGCATTTTTATATAAGGATAAATGCTCATGACGAGATGGATTTCCCATTTTGCTTTTGGTTTGGCCTTAGGGCTGTTCAGCTTACCTGGCAGCGCACAAATGTTTTCAAATCCAAACAACACCGGTCAATTGTTGCTTTATCCGCTCTACACCACTAGTAGAAACAACGACACCTACATTTCTGTGGTCAATACCACTGCCGACTATAAAGCCATCAACGTCAGGTTCCTTGAAGCCATGAATGGCCAAAGTACGCTGAGCTTTTACATATATCTCGCTCCCCACGATCACTGGGCCAGTGTAGTTTCCGATGACTTTTCCATTGATAGTACGGCACTCATTACTGCCGACACATCATGTACGATCCCAAACCTTATTGCCTCAAAAGCGGCGGGCACTTTGGGTGAGCGAGTACTGCTTACTCCAGAAAAATATAGAGACAACGGTCCGGAGGCCGATGAACAACACAAAGATGCTGAGCGCACGATGGTAGGGCATATCGAAATCATTGAGATGGGAACATTCAACTATGAAAAGGTTGGTGGAGGTGATGACCTTGTCGACAATCACCCAGTCACAGGCCAAGATTTTAGCATCGACAATCAGAAAGCAATTACAGCACTCAAGCACTCGATGAACCATAGGTACGGATACGGCTCTCCACCCAATGACTGTGCTGCTTTAGAATCAGCTTGGCAAGCCACGGATAGAAAAGCTGAATCAATAGATAGTCCAGAAGGCGCATTTTACTACGCAAAGCCCGAACATGGGGCAGGTGACTTCAGTTCAGCAGCCATCCCTTTGGCTGCCCCTACAGGAGGCCTTTATGGTTATGGCATAATAATCAATGTATCTGAGGCCACTGCAATTCAATATTCAGCAACAGCCATCGACGGATTTATGTCCGGGAGCTATCACCCACACCCAGGTGGAGACGAGCCGGGTATTGATGATGGCGTTCCATCGGCGCTGATTGAAAATAGCAAAGGGTTAAACAGTATCTTCCTCGCGGGATCAATGGCCGAAGCTGATTTCCAAAGTAACTCCGAAGCAAAAACAGCGGTGGCCGGAAACCAGGTTTCGCTTATTCATGTCGACCGCACGCCCGGGAAAACAGCTTCCCACCTCGCCGGAGGCGGGCAGATTATTTCCGCCATAAGGGAGTCAACACACAGTGATAATTTCAGCCACTATGGCGATACTCGTAATAAGAACAGCTTTACAGAAGTTATAAGCGGGAAAACCCTAAAAGGCTTACCCGGCTCCAAGGAAGCACTAAGTGCACTGTTAAGCCGCAGCTCGGTAAGTAATGACTATGTTTTGGAGCCCGCCTTAAATGCTGCTACCGATTGGGTGATCACTTTACCCACCAAACGGGATTTCGTAAATCTTGCTCAAATAGGTGAAACTGGCGCCGAACAACACCGTTTTGCTCAAGCCCCCTTCTCCAGCCTTTGGGATCACAGCAATACCAACTCCTGCGATCACGTAGCCGCAAATTATTATGGTCGAGAGCAACAACAAGACGCCTTGCTTGCATCTGGCGACCTTGGTTCCGCGACCAACGACAGCCAGGCAAGCCTGTGTTTTCAAACCAATCTCTTCAGTTTGAGTAATGATGAACCGGATAGCAGCACAGACCTGCTGCTGAACTCAAGTACTCTGGGCTATATGTACAAAAAAGTCACTTTGACCAGGGGTTTCGAAAACGGCTGGCTCGAATTTAATCTCGATCACGATCAACTCAAATCAGACAATCAGCGAGAGGCACTTATCGGACGTTCAGGAACCGCTGGACAAGTAACTGCCGGAGTGAAAACTCTGTCCGTTAAGGGGCTACCAGCGATTGGTTTTGCTATTCAAAAATATATCAACAATTCGGCTACATCGGCGGGAGCAATAGCGAATTATGCTATTTCAAAGCCCCATCAAGGCAGCAGAAATATTAGTCATGACATATCGAAATAGAATACGGGCACGTGTTATAGATTCAAATTAATACTCGACCTGAACAGCCTCAAAGGAGTGACAAATGACTATTAAACCTTCACAGATTGCCCTGAGTTTTCTTGGCACACTGATGAGTGCTATATCGAGTGCGCAAATGTATCTTGACCAAAGCGGTCAGGGTCAGCTGCTAATGTACCCCGTCTACACCGCAGCCAACGGCAATGATACCTATATGTCATTGCTCAACAGCACTGACGATTATAAAGCCGTCAGCGTACGCTTTTTACAAGCCGATGATGGCCAATCTGTATCCGGTTTTTATCTATACCTATCCCCCAGAGATCACTGGTCAGCAGTGATTACGAAAAACCCGAATGGTGATGGTGCAATTATCCGCACGGGCGATACCTCTTGCACAATCCCTTCACAGCTCGCTGCTACAGGATCGAATTCTATTGGGGCAACGCTGACGTTTGAAGAAGCAGAGAACAGCAAGCTGCCATACAATCTAATCGGTCATATTGAAGTTATTGAGATGGGTACTCTGAATTATGAACGCGCAGGTGCAAATGATCTTCACCCTATCACTCAGCAGATATTCAGTGCCGATAACCAAAAGGCTATTGATCAATTAAAGAGCTCCATTCGCCATGTGAACAACGTACCCGTAAATTGTTCATTACTCTCCGCTGCATGGCAGGCACCTTCCAACAACCCCCAGAACACGGTTCCTTCTTCATCGGCATTTTATTACCCCGATACTGACAACGGCCCCGGAGATTTCACTCAAGTCCGGCTTCCTTTAGCAGCGCCGAGTGGCGGCTTGTCGGGTCATGGCATTATTATCAATGTACCCGATGGTACCGCTGTTCAGTATGAAGCCGTTGCGGTGAACAACTTTATGTCTGGTAGCTATCACCCCACCCCTGGCGGTAATGAACCGGGTATTGATGATGGTGTACCCTCGGCCGTTTTAAGCACTACCGATGGAAAGAAAGCCATTTTTCTACCTGGGCCATTGGTAGATACCGAATCCGAAGACATTCAAAATAGCGGGGTTATACCTGGTGATAAGGTGTCCTTGTTCCATGTTACCCGAGTACGTGACGCGACTGGTTCTCGACTGGCTGGAGGTGGGCAGATCATTGCAGCTATAAAGGATAACAATAGCCGTGATAGCTTTCACTTTTACGGTGATCACAGTTCCAACAACTCGTTCCTTGAGGTCATCGGCGGCGAACAAGGCCTAGGTCTACCAGGATCTAAGGAAGCTCTATCAGCATTGCTCGGGCACAACAGCATCGTCAATGATTATGTTTTGGACCCCTCGCTGAATGCCAATACAAACTGGGTGCTAACCTTTCCCACAATTCGAGATTTTATTGTTTCAAGGCCACAGGGTTCAACAACCAAACATATGGTTCAACTACCGTTCACCAGCCCATATACCAGGCAAGATTTTCCTTGTGCCCAATTTACATTTGAATACTGGGATCGTCTTACTTATAGACATGAAGCGGGAGTGTACAATACTAGTGGCTTTCTTACTCCTACTAATCCGCGCCCACCAGAATTATGCTCAGCGAATAATGTTGTCAGTTTCTCTAAAAAAATCAATATTCTGAGTAGTGAGAGATCTGGAGAAAACGTCAATCATAGTATTGAATTAGAACAAGGCTTTATAAGTGGTTGGGCAAAACTTAAATTTTTGCACCTCGACAAAAGGCCTCTGGTCGGTCGATCAGGAGTACAAGGACAGCAAACTGCCGGTGTTTCAGCCGTGACCGTTCAGGGTTTGCCAGTTATCGGTATTGCGATTCAAAAGTATGTTAACAACTATGTGATTAAAAGCGGAGCGGTTGCGAACTACTCCATCGCATTGAAACATAGCTTCACGACAAATATATCAACGGATTAGCGCTACTGTTATTTTTAAAAAGTAACTCAAAGAGTTTTCTAATCTTCCTATACGGATAAGTACGAATGAAAACAGGAATTTTCCATTTTTCTTTTGCTTTGGCCTTAGGGCTGCTGAGCATAGCGAGCAAGGCTCAAATGTATCTCGACCCAAATGGCAAAGGACAGCTGTTAATGTATCCCTTTTACACAGCTGCAGCGGACAATGATACTTACATATCATTGATAAATAGCACCGATGATTTTAAAGCGGTCAGCGTCCGCGTTTTACAAGCTCACGATGGCCGATCAGTGGCCAGCTTGTATCTGTATCTATCTCCCCATGATCATTGGTCTGCCGTCATTACCAAAACTAGTGACAACGAGGGCGCCCGCATTCGTACCGCTGACATATCCTGTACTATCCCCACAGGAATCGCGGCGGAGAAGATTGGCAACATTGGAGAAGATTTAGTATTTGAAGGGGCTGAAAACGATACAGCTTCAAATAATGAAATCGGCCATATTGAAGTGATTGAAATGGGTACTCTGAACTACCAAGAGTCAGGAGATAAGTACCTCCACCCATTAAACAATAATACATTTTCCGAGAACGATAAAAATGCGATTGATAGCCTAAAGAACGCCATCAAGCATACATATTATGCACCGAATGACTGCTCTTTGCTTACAACTGCGTGGCAAGCACCTTCTGAAAATACTGAATCAATAGAACCTTCTTCATCAGCATTTTACTATCCGGATACCGATGATGAGCCTGGAGATTTTACCCAAGCTCGAGTTCCTCTAGCTCCCCCCAGTGGTGGACTCTTTGGATATGGGGTCATTATAAATGTACCCGATGGAACAGCGGCTCAATACAAAGCGATTGCCATCAATAATTTTATGTCCGGAAGCTACCACCCAACTCCAGGAGGTAACGAACCAGGTATTGACGACGGAATACCTTCCGCTACTTTACGCAAGAAGAATGGACGAAAGGCCGTTTTTTTAGCTGGGCCTCTTGCGGATTTGGCGTCGAATGATATTAGGAATTCTCGTTTTATACCGAGTGACAAAGTATCTTTGCTCCACGTTAATCGAACACGCGGTGCCACAAGTTCTCGCCTGGCGGGAGGAGGGCAAATCATTGCTGCTATAAAGGATAATAATAGCCGTGACAGTTTTAATTTTTACGGCGACCATAGATCCAACAGTTCGTTTGTTGACGTCAGCGGTGGAGAACAGGGTTTAGGTCTGCCTGGGTCAAAAGAGGCCCTGTCAGCCCTGCTTGGACGTAGTAGAATTATCAATGACTATGTCCTGGAGCCCGCACTTAATGCCAATACCAACTGGCTCATCACTTTTCCAACGGCTAGAGACTTTATCGCTGTTGCGCCAGATTCAACAAACGAATACATAACTCAAAGGCCCTTCGGTACTCTGGGTAGTCAATCAGGCTTTCCTTGTCCAGAAATAACATTTGAGTTTTGGAATCGTGAGGCCGATGGCGATACTGTGCTTTTCGATGTCAACTCTGGAACTACACTTAGAACTTCAGCCTCTCCAACCTTATGTTCTTCTGCTAATGTCGTCAGCTTTGCCCACAAGACCAGTATGCTGAATGACGATAAATCCGGTTCGCAAATAAATTTAAACATTCCATTGAGTAAGCAATTTTCGAACGGTTGGGCCAAACTAGGATTTCCTAATGCCAAAAGTATTGGGAGAGCAGGAACGCCAGGCCAGGAAACAGAGAAGATTCCTCCTATTACCGTGAACGGTTTACCGGCTATTGGATTTGCGATCCAAAAATACGTCAACAACTCGGCAACCTCAGCAGGTGCTTTGGCAAACTATGCCGTTTCAAAAGCACACCAATACAGTACAGATATAGAGAGTGGTGTTTCTCCATAGCTGAAACTCAAATTTTATTAACCCCTCTCAAATCTCCAAATGGGAAGCAGTATGAACTGTAAACAACGATCGATTGTTCTGAGCTTGCTGGCCGCTTTAGTGAGCTTTACGGTTAAGGGCCAAATGCACCTTAACCCCGACGGGAGCGGACAATTGCTTATGTATCCCTTGTACACTACAGCGCAAGCTAACGATACCTATCTGTCTTTATTAAACAGCACAAGGGATTATAAAGCTGTAAGTGTGCGTGTTTTACAATCCCACGATGGTCAATCGGTAGCGAATTTCTATGTGTATTTGTCGCCTCACGATCACTGGTCCGCGGTTATCACCAAAGACCCAAATGGTGAAGGCGCTTTGATTCGAACGGGCGATAGCAGCTGCACAGTACCCGAGCAGATAGCAGCTACCGGACCAAACAGCGTCGGTGCGGTAACTGCATTCAAAATCCTCGAAAATGGCAATCCCCAATATAACCAAATAGGTCATGTTGAGGTTATCGAAATGGGCACATTGAACTTTGAAGAGAGTGGAACTGCGTATCTCAATCCTGTGAACGATACCCCCTTTTTACAGAATGACCAGCAAGCCATCGAGCAACTAAAAAGCGCAATCCATCATGCCCAAGGCCTACCGGGAAACTGTCGAGCGCTTACGAATGCCTGGCAACCAGCTGCGGATGCCAACAACCCCTCCACAGCAGCATTTTATTATCCAGATCCAGACAGCGGACCAGGCGATTTTACCCGCGCAAGGATTCCCCTGGCTCCTCCCAGTGGAGGCCTGTCAGGTCATGGCATTATCATCAATGTTCCCGACGGCACAGCGATCCAATATGAGGCTGTGGCGGTTGAAGATTTTATGGCAAGCGGTTATCACCCGAGCCCGGGAGGTGATGAACCCGGCCTTGACGATGGTGTACCGTCGGCAATTTTGGAAACCTCTGACGGCCAACAACAGATTTTTTTAGCCGGACCTTTGGTCGACATGGAATCTGAAGAAATCAAGAACACCGGGAATTTGCCTGGTGATCGAGTCTCCCTATTCCATGTTAAAAGACAAGCTGGCGCCAGCGGTTCACGCCTGGCCGGCGGTGGGCAGGTGATAGCGGCTATCAAGGAAAGCCATCGCAGTGATAACTTTCATATGTATGGCGATCAGCGTGCTAACGATTCTTTTCTATCGGTCACAGGGGGACCACAAGGCTTGGGTTTAGCCGGTGGTAAGGAAGCACTTTCGGCCATGCTAAGTCGCAGCATGGTAATCAATGACTATACGTTAGAGCCCGCTCTCAATGCCACTACAAACTGGGTAGTCACCCTACCAACCACCCGAAACTTTATCGCCGTGAATCAGCTGGCTAGTGAAAACTCCTCATCGGAATATATTGCGCAAGCCCCCTTTGAAATACTAAGGCTACGCCCAGATTTTCCGTGCAGCCAATTCAACCTGAGATATTGGGATCGAGAAAGCTCTGAAGATGTAGCTTATTATGCAAACTCAGGCGTCCTTCGACGTGCCTTCTATGGCCTTTGTGCGACAAGTAATATTATTAACTTCAAAACCAACCACTTAGGTCAACGAATTACGGAATCGTTTGCGAATCTTGATAGATATTTTTCCTCTCACTACCGCAATGGCTGGGCTCGACTGGAGTACACGGACCTCGATCTTAGACATTTGACGAGTCGAGCGGGAACAGCAGGGCAAGTCACCGCTGGAGTCAAATCTCTTACCGTTAAAGGAATGCCAGCCATCGGCTTCGCCACTCAGGTTTACGTAAACAGCTCAGTAGGCCACAGCGGTACCCTGGCAAATTATGGCATAGCCTTAAAACACGGCTACGTAAGTGATATAACGATCAATGAATAATTTACTTGTGCAAACAATGCTGGGTAAGTAAAGCCATTAGATTTATGAAATTCGAATATCCAAGATGAGTAAAAATACAGCCCTATCTACTCTGCTACTGTTGTTCTGCCACTCCACCATGGCCAACGACACCGTCAGCCCGTGGAAGGTATTTACCTTTAAAGTTGGCATTCGCGCGGGCTGCATGGAATCGGAATATCGTGAGAGTGAATCCCTGAGCAAAGCCTGGCAACACTGCGCCTGCGTGATGAAGGGCTTTGAAGACAATCTGAATGAAGCACAGTGGTATCTGGTGACCAAACAGATAATGGAGGATGGCAAGGGGCTGGAAGAGGTTCCCTTACTCAAACCCGTACTGGAACAGATTCCCCTTTGCTCAAAAGACTCGTCTAAGGAAGAGACTGATCAAACAAACGCCAAGAATGAGGAACATCATGAGCAATAAAAGTGATCGCGATATCGAAAAGTCTTACTCTACTGCTGAGTTTGTATCCAAGTTGCGTCGTCTGGCCGATGCCCTGGAAACCGGTGACAAGTTTGAAATTCAAATTGCGGGCGAGCGCATCTATGTGCCAGTACGCGCCATCTACAATATTGAGCATGAGCGTGAAGGCAATGAGGAAGAAATCGAATTCCAGATCAAGTGGCAAAACGACTAAGCCCCAGCTTTCAGGCCGCCGAAGGCCTTCTGATTAGCCCTCGATACCCACTGCGCCCCACATTGGGGCGCAGATATTCCCACTGATTCACACCGATAGCCACTGCCCAGGCAAACTCTCGTCTTTACGCTATAGTTAAAGCAACAGGCTTGGAGATACAGGCCGTTCTTATTTTAATGTCGGAAATTTTATGAACAGTACTACAGATACGCACTTCCAGGATAAAGTTGCTCTGATCACTGGTGGCAGCCAAGGCATTGGGCTCGCCACAGTCAATCAATTGGTTCGCCAGGGCGCTCAGGTAATTTGCTGTGGTCGCAGCCAGAAAAACTGGGACAACGCTCTTGAGGCCAATCCCGAATTGAAAGACAGCGTCGAATTTATCGCCACCGACCTGAACAATGAGCACGCCACCGATATTCTCTTCAAACGTATTGAACAGAGCTATGGCCGTCTGGATATTGCCATTAATAATGCCTCGCCCACCGTAGCCTCACACGGCCTGTTCGCCAATGTTCCCACAGCAAAGCTCAAGGAAACACTGGACGCGGATCTCTGGTCCCAAATGTTTTGCTTGCAACGCGAAATCGCCTTAATGCCCGGCGGCGGAAAAATTGTGAATGTTTCATCTGTAAACGGGCTGTCCGCAACACCTGGCGCCGCTGCGTTCAGCGCCGCAAAATTCGGCCTGGAAGGCATCACCAAATCCCTTGCATTGGAATACATTCAACAGGGTATTCGAATCAATTCTGTGGCCCCCGGCGCCACCTTAACGCCGCGGGTTCAACAGCAAATCGACGGCGCTCCCAACCCGGAGAAACGCCTGAAGGAAATTGAGTCTCGCATTCCGTTAAAACGTCTGGGACGCAGCAATGAAGTGGCTAACGCAATCTGCTGGCTGTGCTCGGATCAGTCCAGCTATGTGGTAGGGCACACTCTGGTCGTCGATGGCGGGCGCTGCCAAGCATAGAGCTGACTCAATCAGACAAAATCTGTCCCAATAAAAAAGGTGGCAACTGCCACCTTTTTTGTATCGGCCTGATAAATCAGGTTTCCGCCAGTGGGGTGGCCTCTCCTTTAATAAAGGCTTTAGCATTTTCCAGCAGCAATATATTAACCGGCACAAGAATCAGCGTAACCAGCGTGGCAAATAAAATGCCGAAGCCCAGTGACACCGCCATCGGAATTAAAAACTGCGCCTGCACCGCCTTTTCAAATAACAAAGGCATCAAACCCAAAAACGTGGTCAATGAAGTCAACATCACTGGCCGGAAACGTGCCGCTCCAGCTTGCAAAACTGATTCCATTAACGCTTCAGCTTCTGATAGAGTTTTTACCAGTTCTTCGCGGCGCCGATTACAGAATTCCACCAGTACCAAGCTATCATTTACGACGACACCCACTAAGGCCAATAAACCCAGCAAGCTCATGATGGTAAGATCCATACCCATAATCCAATGCCCAACGATGGCACCAATGGCCCCAAAAGGAATGATCGACATTACGATTAGGGGCTGGGAATAGGAACCAAATGGAATCGCCAGCAATGCATAGATAACAAACAGCACCAAGGCGATACCAATACCCAATGAGGAAAACGAATCTCGCTGCTCCTGAGCCTCTCCCTCAAGACTAAAATTTGATCCCGGATATTGATTACTGAGTTCATCCAAAAACTCGGATAAGTCTCGATACAATACCGTGGCATTGGTGCTATTTTTATCGAAGTCAGCAACAACACTGGCGGTACGTCGCTGATTAATTCGATAGATAGCCGATGCCCCTCGATCAGGAACCAATCGTGCAAGTTCATCAAGAGGAATTAATCCCGCCGGGGTTTTAATATCAATATTACGCAAATCGCTGATCGCCCGACGCTCATCAGCAGGCAGCCGGACCATAACACGTACTTCATCGCGACCACGCTGAATTCGTTGAACTTCGATACCAAAAAAACTTTGTCTCACCTGGCGAATAACCTGACTGCGGCTGATACCCAGGGTTTTTGCTTGCTGTGTTAATTCCAGGCGAAGCTCTTCCTTGCCGTCTGACAAACTATCTGAAATGTCGAAAACGGTTGGATAGGTTCCCAATCGCTCTTTCAGTTGCGCAGCCATCTTCTCAAGATCCGCAACATTGCCGGAACTCAAGCGCACATCAATCGGATCACTGCTTCGGCCGATTTCGGCGCGAAAAGTCAGGGATTCCGCACCGGGAACCTCGCCAATCAGCTGTCGCCATTCCCTGACCAAGCGAGCGGTGCTGAGTTCAGGATCACGATTCTCAGAGGGCACCAATTCAAAGCGAACGTTGCCGTTCTCTGCTTGCCCTCGATGTCCAGTACTGGAATAGATGTTCAAGACAACACTCTCACCAGATTCTTCATCTCGATAACGATTCTGAATATCTCTCGCCGCATTGACCATATTCAAAACAATCTTATCGGTCACTTCAAAAGCTGTGCCGGCCGGCATCACAACAGTTGCACGGGCGGTATCACTCTGAATACGAGGAAAGAAAATAAATTTCGTCCACCCCGTCATAATTAAGGTGAGAATTAACCCGAATACCCCACAGAACAGCAGCAAAGTGTTTAAGCGATTACGCAAGGCAACCGCCAGCAGCGGCTTATAGGAGGTAATCACAAAACGTTCAAAGCCCTTCGCAAAACTCTGTTGCCAGCGGGAAAGACGACCGGGTTCTTTTCGAAAACGGACGTTTTTTAAATGCGCCGGTAGAACAAGTTTTGATTCGATCAAGGAAAAAATCAGCACCGGAACCACAATAAACGGAATCTGAGCAAAGAACGCTCCACGTCGCCCTTCCATAAAGGCGATAGGCATAAAGGCCGCTACTGTCGTAAGAATTCCAAAGGTCACCGGCACAGCGACCTCACGGGTGCCCCGTATTGCAGCCTCCAGCCCACTGTCGCTGCGTTCCAGATGACTGTAGACATTTTCCCCCGTCACGATAGCATCATCTACGACGATCCCCAGCACCAGAATAAAGCCAAACAGAGACATAATGTTTAAGGTGACGCCAAAGAAGGGCATCAGGATAAACGCGCCCATAAAGCTCACGGGAATCCCCAGAAAAACCCAAAACGCAATTGATGGTCTTAAAAACAGGCTTAGCAGGGCCAACACCAAAATACCGCCCTGCATGGCGTTATTAATCAAGGTGCTGAGACGCCCTTTTACAATTTCGGAATCATCATCCCAGTAACTGAGTGACATGCCATCTGGCAAGCGCTCCTGTTGCCCTTCGATATAGCTGCGAACTTTTTCTGCAACTTCAATGGCGCTTTGATCACCAACACGATAGACCTCGATCATGACTGCGAGTTCGCCATTAAAGCGACTCCGCAAGGGTGTTTCTTCAAAACCATCACGAACTGTCGCCACCGTACCCAAATTGATCACACTGCCATCGCTGTTGGTTTTAACGGGAATATTCTCAAACTCATTGCGCGCATAGGCCTGGCCTTTCGACCGCACCAAAATTTCTCCGGAGTCTGTTTTAACGTTACCCGCAGAAAGATCCAAAGAATCCTCGCCTACGCTACCTGCGATATCGTCCAGTGCTAAATCGTACTCACGCAAGGTATTTTTACTGACCTCTACGGTCATCTCGTAATTGCGCACCCCCACCAATTCCAGCTGGGTAATTCCGGGAACCTGAAGCAAGTCATCGCGCACTTTCTCGGCATAGCGCCGCAGCTCCTGCTCACTGAGTTTTCCCGAGATAGCAACGGTAATCACCTCTCGCTTACGAATGGCTAACGCAACGACCGGCTTTTCCGCTTCCACAGGAAAGGTATTAATCTCGTCAACTCGCGCTTTCACATCAGCCAGTAATTCACGCGGGTCGTAATCGTCTTCAACTTCGATACTGACCGTACTGCCGCCTTCAACGGAGCGACTGCTCAGCTCTTTAATGCCTTCCAGATCAGCCACCGAATTTTCAATGCGCATGGCCAGGCCCTGCTCAGCATCTTCCGGACTGGAGCCCCGCAAGCTTACCGACACATTAATAACATTAGGCTCAACACTGGGAAAAATTTCGAGGGGAATCTGGGTTTTTAAGGAAAACACGCCTGCGATGACAATCACAATCATCAACAAATTGGCGGCCACATGATTTTTGGTGAACCAGGCGATCATGATTCACCTCGTTGCCCGTTGGCGGCAGAAGTTTCTACATTGTTTTTTTGAGGTGCCGTTTGCTCTCCGCGTTCACCAAGCTGCCGAGATTTCCCCAGCTGCGGGCCACGGCCTTCAGTTTTGCCTTTTCGGCTTTCTTTGTTTTTTTGTCCAGCACTGGCTCTACGCTTATCCGGCTTGTCTTTTATCACGCGTACTGCTGTTCCCGATGGCAACTGTCCAAGACTGGTGGTTACCAGCATGTCTCCTACCTGAAGACCTTCATCAATCAGCGCCTCCTGTTCATTTTGCCAGGCAATATGAATATCCCGCCGCTGTAGTTTCCCGCCTTCCTCGACATAAACATAACTGCCCTGGTAGATCACCCGATTGGGGATCACGATGGCATCGTTCAGTGTTTTGCCGTTAATTTTCGCTTGCACATACTGACCGATTTTCAATGGCGCTTTTTTCTGTTCTCCATCCGTCAGTGCCGCGGCACCATAAGGGTCTTTAATTTCCGCGATCACATAAAGCTGGCGACTGCCGCTGTCGATTGCGCCTTCGGTTTCAATGACCTGGCCAAACCAATGCTCCGGACGAATCAAAGTCGAGATAAACTCTACCGCCGGTTTGTCTTCAGAAGTTTGATTAAAACGATAACGCTCGGGCAACTGAATATACGCCAGATCCCGACTTTTAATGGGCAACCTCACCTCGATGGTATCAACACCATAAATGGTCGCTAATACGGTACCACTGGAAACAAACTGACCAAGATCCACAGATTTGCTGAGCACTCGCCCGGCAAAGGGTGCTCGTATATGAGTCCGTTCCACATCCAGTTTCGCCTGACTCAAACTGGCAGCCGCGGATTGCACATTCGCCTGAGCCGCTCGCAACTGAGGTTTGCGAACAACGATGTCCGGCGCCTCACCTTTTTTGCCCGAGCGCTTCCAATCCGCTTTGGCCTGTTTCACACGAGCCTCTTCTTCGCTGAGCAATTGTTTTGCGCTGGCCAAACTGGCTTCAGCTCTGATCAGCGCCACCTGATAGTCTCTGTCTTCCAAGCGTAAAAGCGCTTCGCCCTCCTCAAAGAAACCACCGGCCCGAAACTGTGGGCTAACCCATGTCACTTGGGCCGATACCTGGGGCAGTAATTGAGTTTGTGTACGTGGACGAATCAAACCATAGCTGTCCAGTTTAATGGTGTATTCGCGTGCCTCCACGGCCTTCACATCGACGGCAATATCAGCTGGGGGTTTGCCACCACGCCGCTCTGCAGAAGGCGGGTTGCTGCTGATCACAAAAATCAAAATGGCAAAAGCCGCGACGATCGCGACAGATAGGAGTCTTTTGCGCATTAAACTGCTCACTATTATTTGGGCTTAATCAGGGGACTAGTGGCGAGTTTAGTGGATTTAATAAACAGGAAAAAGGCAGCGACAAAGTGTGTTGCGACAGCGTTTTTACAAAACTTCACCCAGATTGAACATACAAGCTGCCAAGGCTACGTTTTATCTCATTATCAGGCGTATTTACCGAGGAAATTCGCTTTTTCCGCCGGGATCAGTCCCTCAGTCTGGATTTCGGTGGGAAAATCTCCATAAAGAATCCATATTTTCAGGGCATAAAAAAGCCCGAGCTGTTCCCAGCTCAGGCTTGCTGCCGACAGGCAACGGATCTACGGTTTACTTAGAAACTGTAGCGGGCGCCAACGGTAACACCACGACCAGGCTCAGGAGCGATCTCTCTGAGGAAGGAACTGGCATTGCGAATCTCCTCGTCCAGCAGGTTGTCGCCGCGAACAAATACGGTCCACTCACCGTTACCGCTTTCGATGCGGTAGTTCAACTTGGCATCCAGACGCTTGTAGCTGTCCGTGGCTTCTTCATTGCGACCGGGGCGGTCTTGTTCAGCAACATGGGTGTAACGCAATTCAGCGTCGAAAGGATTCGAGGCAATTGATCCGTGATAATCGATTTGCATACCAATACGGCGCGGTGTAATGCGCGGTACATCTTCACCGGAATCCAGTTCAGCCCTTACGCTATCGGCAAAGAACTGCACATCCCAGCTGTGACCATCGTTACGGTAAACCGGCAAGGTCAGTGCCGCTTCGATGCCGGTGAACTCAGCACCTTGCTGACGGTAAACAAAAAGCGGTTGTTCTTCGCGAATATCGCCGGTGTTATCGCGGTAGATAAAGTCGCGAATATCGTTGTAGAACACACCAACATCAAGCTCAATGTAGTCACCGCCCATAGGCACGTGGTACTTATAGCCCAATTCGATATTGTGGCTGGTTTCCTCATCCAGATTGGCGTTGCCAAGCTCGTAACTTTGAGTAGCAACGTGAACACCGTCAGAGAACAACTCTTCAACCGAAGGCGCACGCTGGGCACGACTCAGCACCAGGTTAAGCTGCTGCTGATCGCTGAAGCGATACTGGGCTGCCAGGCTCAGGCTGTGAGTATTAAAATCTACGGTGCTGTGACCCTGAGCATCAATTTCGGTGTGCTCCAGGCGAGCACCGGCTTCTAGCAACCAGCTGTCAAAATCCCATTCTTCGATCAGGAAAACACCGACATTTTCGGTGTTACTGCCCGGAATAAAGGCTTCGGCGCCCACGGCCTGGAAATCTTTATCCAAAAACTGCAGGCCAAATGCACCGCGCGCTTTGCCATCCATCCAACGATTGTGAACCATCTCAATACGGCCTTCAAACGCTTCGCTGTCAAATACGGTACCCACTTCTGCACCTTCCAGCTCTTTGTGCTGGTAATCAACGTAGCCCAAGCGCAAGGTCATTTTTTCGATGCCAGTAATCGGCTCCATGAACTGACCTTTGATGTCATAACGGGTTTGTTCCATGTCGATGCGAACGGCAGCTTCTTCCTCATGGCCATGCTCATCTTCGTCTTCATGGCCATGTTCGTCCTCATCTTCATCATGATGCTCGTCTTCATCCTCATCGTGATGCTCCTCCTCTTCCTCATGCGCATGAGCGCCGGCTGGAATACCGTATTCATTCTCTAAACGGCTGACACTGAAACCAAAAAAGCTGTCATCGTCTCCGACCCAGCTCAGGCCAGCTGTGTAGCTCTTGCTTTCGCTGTCGCTGTTTTCGATAAAGCCGTTGGTGGTATCTTCAGGGTGCTCATCACCGTGGATGTCGGCATAACCCGGAATTTCCACATCGTCGCTGTTGCGATACAAGCCATCCAAATGCCAGGCCAGGTTGCCAGAGCCCCCTTCCAGTCTTAATACCGTCGCACTTTCTTCATTCACGCTGTTGTAGCGGGTTTCGATGCTGCCATTGATCTCATCGGGGACTTTGGAAGGAATTCGATTGTCGATAACGTTAATCACACCACCAATGGCGCCACTACCATAGCGCAGGGTCTGTGGACCACGCAGTACCTCGATACGCTCAGCCAGCAGAGCCTCAACAGCATTCGCATGGTCTGAAGAAGCGTTGGCAGCATCCAGCGTATCCAGATTGTCCTGCATCACCTTGATACGGTTGCCCTGCTGACCACGAATCACAGGCGTCCCTACACCCGGTCCAAATGAGGCACTGGCTACACCCAGTTGACCCTTCAGTGTCTCACCCAGAGTCGCAGCCGCAGCCTGACGCAATTGATCTCCACTCATAATCGCCGCAGGACGGGTGTTATCAGAGTGGGTTTTATCCAGCGGAGAAGCACTGACAATGACTTCTTCAATGGAGTTCTGGTGCTCATCATGCTCGCTAATGCCGGGGGCGGCATCGGCCAGTAAGTGAGTGCTCGCAATCATCATGGAGCTTGCTACAGCTATAGCTAAGCATAGGGGACGCTTGTTCATCGGTTTTCCAAATTGAGTTCAGGCGCAGGGCGCCAATGTGCATGAGCGGCCGCAAGCCCAAGGCTCGGCCAAGTTATTTATAAATCAGAGGGGCTCCGGGAGCCTTAAAAGGATGGTGGTGCGCGAATCGCGTTAAGTTTCAGAACGGGCGCTTTGGGGGAGTCGCCTTTTTCCGAATCACGCTGCTCTATAGCCTCAACGATGAAGGCAAAGAGCGGAGTACTCGCCACAGGTTCGCAGGAGTTTAGCTGCTGGCAGCTAACGCACTCATGAGGGGGATGGCTCTCCAGGTGGATATGCTGAGCATTCACGATTTGCCCCCACAGCAAAGCACCGGCTAGCACTAGCAGCCAGAGCGATTGGGGCAATGATCGAGACAAGGAGAACTTCATGTTGTTATGTTATAACAATTCAATTCCACAGGTAAACATCATCTTACCGTAATAATCCTTCGCCTAATGGGGCGGCGCCTTGTAGATCCGCCTTGGTGCAAACAGGCGGAGAGGCTATAATCCGGCCTCTTTTTGCTGGTCCAGGCGGGCTGGAGCCAGTTATATACAGAGGATAGAGACATGTCCGATCGTTGTGCCAGCGTAAAACGCGACACACTGGAAACCAAGATTAGCGTTAGCTTGAACCTGGATGGCACTGGCAAAGGCCAGTTCGACACCGGGGTCCCCTTTCTGGAACATATGATGGATCAGATTGCCCGCCACGGTCTGATCGATCTCGATATTCAATGTGATGGTGATACCCATATTGATGATCACCACACGGTAGAAGATATCGGTATCACGCTGGGACAGGCCATTGCCCAGGCGGTAGGCGACAAAAAAGGCATCCGCCGCTACGGCCATGCCTATGTTCCGCTCGATGAAGCACTAAGCCGTGTAGTAATCGACTTTTCCGGCCGCCCGGGCCTGGTGATGAATGTGCCCTTTACCCAAAAACGCGTGGGCGCTTTCGATACCGAATTGTTTAGCGAGTTCTTCCACGGCTTTGTGAATCATGCGCAGGTTACCCTGCACATTGACTGTCTGCGTGGCGCGAACGCGCATCACCAGATCGAAACCGTTTACAAAGCCTTTGGTCGTGCCCTGCGAATGGCGCTGGAAACCGATCCGCGCATGGCCGGCATGATGCCGTCTACCAAGGGCAGTTTATAAAGAGAACTCTATCGCTGGAGTTCTATACTGAGGTCTATTGAAACCTTGGAGCGGAGGGTGTCTTTCCGCGGCGAAAGACCAAGCCCACAAGGCAGTGTTGTTCGCGCCCTTGCTCCAAAACCTCAATAGATCGAGCATAACAATACACACACTAGTAATAGCCATGAGCAAAGCAACAATCGCCGTTATTGATTACGGCATGGGTAATCTCCATTCTGTCGCCAGTGCACTCGAACACGTTGCTCCGAATCACAATATTGTGATCAGCAGCGACGCCGACGTGATCGGCAACTCCGAACGCATTATTTTTCCCGGTGTTGGCGCCATGCGAGATTGCATGGCCGAAATCAAACGACTGAATTTTCATACGCTGGTTCCGGAATTCATTGCCAGCGGTAAACCGGTACTGGGTATCTGTGTCGGCATGCAGGCCTTGATGAGCCACAGCGAGGAAAATAATGGCGTCGATGCCATTAACCAACTGCCTGGCCGGGTAAAGTTTTTTGGTGAAGACCTCAAGGAAAATGGCGAGCGCGTAAAAGTACCGCATATGGGGTGGAACACCGTACAGCAAAACGCAGATCACCCTCTTTGGCACAATATTGAAAACCACGCGCATTTTTATTTTGTGCACAGTTACTATGCCAAAAGTGAAAACCCGGACGTCGTGATCGGACGCTGCCAATACGGACTCGAATTTGACGTAGTCCTGGCCAAGAACAATCTGGCTGCTGTCCAATTCCATCCGGAAAAAAGCCACAGCAATGGCCTGCAATTGTTAAAGAATTTCAGTCAGTGGCAAGCTGACTCATAAAAAATACTCTACGAGAACCATAGCATGTTAATTATTCCAGCAATCGACTTAAAAGACGGCGCCTGTGTACGTTTACGCCAGGGCCTGATGGAAGATTCCACCGTATTTTCTGACGACCCGGCCGCAATGGCGACCCAGTGGGTAGAACAAGGTTGTCGTCGCCTGCACCTGGTTGATCTCAATGGTGCCTTTGAAGGTAAACCTATTAATGGCGATGTGGTTACCGCAATTGCCAAAGCGCACCCCGACCTACCGATTCAAATTGGAGGCGGCATTCGCAGCGCTGAAACCATTGAGTATTACCTCAATGCCGGCGTGAACTATGTGATTATCGGCACCAAAGCGGTAAAGGAACCTGAGTTTGTTACCGATATGTGCAAACAGTTTGCCGGACATATTATTGTTGGCCTGGATGCAAAAGACGGTTTGGTTGCCACTGACGGCTGGGCCGAAGTATCAGAAGTAAAAGCGACCGATCTTGCCAAACGCTTCGAAAAAGATGGCGTCAGCTCAATCGTTTATACCGATATTGCTCGCGACGGCATGATGCAGGGTGTGAATGTTGAAGCCACCGTTGCTATGGCCCAGGCATCCAGCATTCCTGTGATTGCTTCGGGCGGTGTCACCAATATGGAAGACATTCGCGCACTAAAAGCCGTTTCCGATAAAGGAATCTGTGGCGCCATCACCGGTCGTGCCATTTACGAAGGCACTCTGGATATGGCCGAAGCTCAAAGCTACTGCGATCAATAAATAAAGGTGATGCCCTATGGCTTTAGCAAAACGCATCATTCCCTGCCTGGATGTTGAAAACGGCCGCGTGGTAAAAGGTGTGCAGTTTGTTGATATTCGTGATGCCGGCGATCCGGTAGAAGTCTCAAAGCGTTACAACGAGCAGGGCGCCGATGAAATTACCTTTCTGGATATTACCGCCACCCATGAAGGCCGTGATACAACCGTGCATACGGTTGAGAAAATTGCCAGTGAGGTTTTTATTCCTCTCACCGTAGGTGGCGGAATTCGTACCGTCGACGACATTCGCACCATGCTCAATGCCGGAGCCGACAAAGTCAGCATTAATTCGGCCGCAATTTTTAATCCGGATTTTGTAAAAGAAGCCGCGGATCGTTTTGGTTCACAGTGCATTGTTGTAGCAATCGATGCGAAATGCGTAAGCGCCGAAGACGAAACCAAGCGCTGGGAAATTTTCACCCACGGTGGCCGTAAATCCACTGGCATTGATGCCGTTGAATGGGCGAAGAAAATGACCGCTTACGGTGCTGGGGAAATTTTGTTGACCAGCATGGATCAGGACGGCATGAAAAATGGTTTTGATCTGGATGTCACCTCAGCCATCAGCGAAGCAGTTCCTGTACCCGTGATCGCTTCAGGTGGCGTAGGCAATTTGCAGCATCTGGTTGACGGCGTAAAACTCGGTAAGGCTGATGCTGTCCTGGCCGCCAGTATTTTCCATTTTGGTGAATACAGCGTTCCTGAAGCTAAGCAGTACATGCGAGAGCAGGGTATTGAAGTTCGCCTGTGAAAATGGTCAATAGCGACTCTAAAAAAACGGCCACCCGAAGGTGACCGACAACCGTGATTAGCCTGATAAGGAGAAGTGGCGAAAGCCGCTTCGTGTTGACGTTGTAGCGCCAACGGAATTAATAATAATGATTCTCATTTTCATTGCAAGACCTTTTTGCAGTTTATTTTCATTATTTTTGCTATTCACCAGAAAAGCCGATAATTCCCGCGATAAGGACGAACTTCACCCAATCTCTGAAGTAATTTGGCGCTAAAAGCAGGCAGAAGTCCACTTGACGCTATTTTCTGTTAGCTCAATAAGAGGGGATACGGTATACTGCTCTCGCAGCTATGGATCAACATAGCGCACTATAAGAAACCGACAAACGTGTCAGCCTAAGAAAAAAACGGCCACCCGAAGATGGCCGACAACCGTGATTAGCCTGATAAGGAGAAGTGGCATGAGCCGCTTCTGGTTGGCGTTATCGCTAACATCCAACTTCTGCTAATGATAATCGTTATCATTAGCATTGCAAGCTTTTTATTGCCTCGTCCTGCATTTTTGTCGCACGAATCCTCTCTTGCCGCACCACCTCTCTGAAAAACCGACTTCTGCCCAAAGTTTTATAGCTTGGAACTATAAGCTCATGACCAGTAATAGCCAAAAATAGAAAAACGGTTGATCTTTTTTAAAATTGAAAAGTTAAGCCTTCCCACATGGGATACACTGAATGTTCTGCAGATTGATATTGAGAGGTGCATTTTGCAACTTTGGCTACGACCTTTGATTTACGGCATTTTGCTAAGCACTTTTCTATTATTTTTATTGCCGGCTGTGAGTAATGCCTTGTTCGAGTTGTATCACCTGAGCAAGATTGAACCTCTTTACTACCTCTATTCGGGCTTCAAGGCGCTATCGGTTTACTACCCACGCTGGGAATTCTTTGAGGCCAGCGCCGTCATGGCAGGCGTGTTGTTAGCCCTGACGATTTGGGCCTGGAGGTGCCGACGATCCTCAAGCTGATTCCCAACAGAATCAGATGACGAACCGGAAACGCCGACATAGCAACATCTGTTATTGGTTCAACAACCAGACTGAGGCATTTTCCAACAAGATCTGATATTCCTGATCCTCATAGGCTTCCGCCAAATGCCCCAAGGCACTGAAAAATACCGTGCCGTCACCCACCTTGTGGTGCCAGACCAAGGGGTGATCTTCGCCCATTTTCAGTGACTCTGGAACATCGTACTCACGTTCATCGACACTGATCAGCACCTCAACATTGCCCCTCGGGCTTTTATCAAAACTGTACCACTCTTCATGCCAGGGCTTTGTTTCAGAAAGATGGGCCGTTGCAGGGTGACTCCGATTTTCGACCCTCAAGGTACCATCGCGAAACTGGGGAAACATAGGGTGACCAATAAACTGGGATTTGATCACATGTTTTGGAAACCATGCCCAGTCATAATGTTCATTACCACCCGTGCCATGCAGAGCCAGCATTCGACCGCCCTTCATCATATGGGCTTTTAATGCGGCTCGTTGCTCTTCAGTTAACACATCACCCGTCACATTATTCCAGATAATCAGATCGAATTTATCGAGCAGATCCGCATTGTGTATCGCAGCGTTTTCGGTAATGAATAATTGCCAGTTGTTTTTTTCAGCAAACTTTTGAAATAACGTTTCAACAGCGGGAATCGCTTCTAAATGACGAAAGCTATTGGTTTTTGAAAACAGCAAAATTTTTGTCGGTGAAGACATATCTGGAATATCAGGCGCCGTATTTTCATAAACCGGTGTTTTAAACACTTCATAACGCCACAGCTGATACCCCACATAAGCAGCGATTGATAGTACCGCGATCAGCGTAAAAACCAGAATTGTGCGCAGTAGCTTTAGCATGTTTGTTTTCCTGATTGAGAAAGCTGTAATTCGTTAGATGTGTCCTTGACGCCATTGTTTAACCGCATAATCACAAGCTCTTGCGGTCAATGCCATGTAGGTCAAGGAAGGATTTACACAGGAACTGGATGTCATGCAGGCACCGTCGGTGACAAACAGATTCGGTACATCATGACTTTGGTTCCATTTATTGAGCACCGAGGTCTTGGGGTCTTTACCCATTCTCGCCGTCCCCATCTCGTGAATGGCGCTTCCCGGCACACTCACTTTGTCGGTCGTTTCGATGTACACAGCGCCCGCCGCCTTAAAAATCTTTTCGCCGCTGCGAATAATATCCTCTGCCATTTTGTGCTCGTTATCACCAAAGCTCATAGACACTTTAATTTGGGGAATACCAAAGGCATCGAGATTGTTTTCATCCAAACTGACTTTATTATTGTAGTCTGGCAGGCACTCTCCAAAGGCACCCAGAACCCAAATCCAAAACGGTGCTGGCTTCCGCAGTTTATCTTTCAGACTTTTTCCAAAACCCTTTTGGTTGAAATGAAAGCGCCAATCCGGACGCACTGGATCAGCTTGCACACCAAAACCACGAAGATAATTGGTTTTTTCTTTTCCCGGCAAATTCTTAAAACGCGGAATATAGCTGCCAGTCGGACGAAAGCCTTTGTAGTAGTGGTCAATATTATCTGCAAACACGGCCATGTGTTGCATTTTAAAATGGTCCATCAAATAGTGTCCCAAGGTTCCACTGCTATTCGCCAGCCCACTCGGAAACTGTTCAGACTTTGAGTTCAGAAGTATCTGCGTGCTTGCCAAAGTCGATGCACAGAGAAACACCAAATCTGCCGAAAAGCTCAGTCGTTCTCGGCTTTCCGCATCAATCACATGAACAGCGGATACGCGATTTTCCCGAGCATCGTATTCTAATTTTTCAACCACACTATAAGGGCGCAGCGTTAGGTTTCCAGTTGCTCGTGCAGCAGGCAGGGTAGAGCTTTGGCTGCTGAAGTAACTGCCCGTCGAGCAACCTCTTGGGCAAGGGCCACAATAATGGCAAGCGGCACGACCATTGTGATTCTCACTCAGGATCGCCGTGCGCCCCATGGTCATAGTCACTTCCGGCATGTGCTTTTTTAGGCGCCCCTTGATGGTTTTTTCGATGGCGTACATCCCCATCGGCGGCAAAAACTCACTGTCTGGTAATTCCGTCAAGCCTTCTTTTGCACCGGATATACCCACAAAGCGCTCAACATAGCTGTACCAGTCTTTGATGTCGTCATAGCCGATGGGCCATTCACAGCCATGACCGTCTTGCGAATTTGCCTTAAAATCAAATTCACTCCAGCGATAGGTTTGCCGCCCCCAAATCAAGGAGCGACCGCCAACCCCATTCGCCCGAATCCATTCATACGGTTTTTCCGGATCTTGCTGATAGGGGGCTTCACTGTCTTTGTTAAAAAAATCTTTAGTGGCCGCATCGAAGGCGTAACATTTGCTCTGAACCGGGTAGTCATCTTTGTAAGGCTTACGATCAGCTTTATTGGCAAACGGCACTTTCCAGGGTGGTGCATGTTCGCCCAGATAATCCAAACCGTGTTGAATATCCCGACCTCGCTCCAGCAACAACACTCTCAGGCCTTTTTCACACAGTTCTTTTGCCGCCCAGCCTCCGGAGATTCCTGAGCCAACGACGATGGCATCGTATTGTTTATCGCTATTACTCAAAGCCAGTTCCTATTTTCGATGTCGGGGTTGCGGGCAGCCGTTCCTGAAGAGTAAGTCTACATCAGGCGAATCATTGACCAGGTGCTGTCATCTTCATTAAGCACAAACTCGCCATCAAACTGCATCGGCATTGGATCGTGCCGCAAGACCTGGGTGGCCCCGACTTCAGAAGAATAAAAACCAAAAATCGTCAATTCTTTCAACTGACAAATAAAGGGAGCACCTTCGACATACTGACGCTGTACATTGGCAAAATCATACCAGGGGGAACCACTGGCTTCGTCTTCCAGAGCCTCCAGAAAATCGAGCTGCTGATCCATCGTCAGTTGTGAAAATTCCCGGGAGTGCTTTTCCCGACTGGCTACTTGAAGGGCTCTAAAGCCCTTCAGGAAAAGGGCACGCTCAGCGTCCGATAACCAATGCTGAACCATGTGTTCTACAAAATTGGGAACGCCAGCATCAACGGCTCCTGGGGTGTCAGTTCTCGGGATTACGGCCTCAACCATCGCCGCCAAATCCGTCCGCTCCTGAATCTGGAACAGGTTTGCAGGCAGTTCGCCAATTGAGGGGCCAGTGGCCAGGGGTTGAAGAGCTTCGGAATCAGATACAGCAGGACCGGAGAGATCCGCCAGTGCGCGGGTGGCAAAGGCGCCACCGAGCAGCGTCGCCACCTGAAGAAAATGTCGTCTATCCATCATCGCTCCTGATCCGGCTAGTATTAAGGCTTATTGTTATTCTCATACGGTTTTGTTGCCATTTTTTGTAACGCGTCGTTTTACAGTCAACAATACGCAACCATTTATTTTACGCCTCAGTCAATAAATGGCTTCCGTTTTTTAAAATTCCTCAGTGTGATGATTGTAGAAGCTTTTAATGAATTCGCACATAGCTTATTCGCTCAGGGACTTTTCCCAAAACATCGCCTTACCGTCAGCTTCGTTCAGTTCATAACCGCTGAACCCGAATTTGCGATAGGCCGCCTGTGCCAAGGTGTTGCCTTCCAGTACTTCCAGGGTAATCTTGCAGCAAGTGCGCTCACGAGCAATCTCTTCAACCTTGTCGATCATTAAACGACTGAGCCCCAAACCGCGAAATTCCGGCATCACCGCTACATCGTGAATGTTGACCAGCGGTTTACACTTGAAGGTTGAGAACCCCATAAAACAATTCGTCAGCCCCGCGGCTTTACCATCCACATAAACCAGAATGGAAAATGCCCCCGGAATGGCTGCCAAGCTGTCAGCCAGCTTCGACTTCACCTCTGGGCTCAGGGCTTCCCCACCACCCATTGGGTCACAGGCATAGGCATTTAACACATCAACCAGCGCTTGGGCATCTTTCGCATTGCGGTAGTCGGCTTGTTTAACTTCAATATTCATTCTTGATGATGATTACAGCTCTAGTTTTTAAGGTTCTCAGGCGGGAAATATGGCCCAGGTAGTAAGCCTCGATGTTGATCGTTCACAATCCTATGAGTTGCAAAGGTTGAAACATTCATCATGGGATCAAATGCTTCTGACATCAACTGTGTTACCAATGCTCCTAACAACGCACCAGCTAAACCGCCGCCACCATTTCCAGAACCTTGTTGATGGAAAGCTGTTCCTGACCACAACAAAGCTCCATTCTTAGAATCAATAAGATTAACATCTGCCTTCACAGTTGAAGTGGAACTTAACACTTCGTATTTTTGCCCCCAATCGTGAATGATTGTATACAAAACAGCATCCGCACCAAACTGCTCCTTTAACTTTTCCAATTCAACCGAATTCATTTCTTCAGGGCCAGGCAAGCCATTTTCATGGAAATAACGTTGTACCACCGCTACTGGGAAAACATAGTACCCCCGCTCTGAAAGCGGTTGACTCATAGCGGACATAAACAAATCTGAGGCCAAGACCTCTGTAGTTTGATTAATTGGAGGAATGATTAGTATAGATCTTGGCTTAGCGGCTTTTAAGGCTGTGTAATCGTAAGGGCTTACATTTGCACAGGCAACAACACTTAAAATCAGAAGCACGGTAAATAATCTAGTAAAAACTCTATGCATCACGGTCATCCTGACTTGGCTTGGAACCATGGTTATCCAAATTGCTTATCAAGCGATCCATGAATACTTTTGCTTCCGGAAATTCTTGCGCCTCAACTTTGAAATACTGCCTAGCCAAATCGGGGTTCCCTTGCTGTAAATGTAAATACGCTAAATGTGCATATAAACCAGGTGCAAGTTTTAAGTCTTTTGATTTAGCATGTTCAATACTGGCTTGAATTGCTTCTATTTGTTCTCCCACATTATCAGCGCCCGGGTTTTTATATGAATCATACAAACCTTTCTGATAACTTCCCCAATAAAAGCTTGCCTTAGGCTGTGACGCACAGGCACCTAATAAAAGAGAACTAACAAATAGCAGAGATACTAGTCCCTTGTAGAATTTATCCATTAGTTCAATACCAGACGCCCGTTATCCAAATCTGACACCAACACATTCACAGCTTCAGTGATCGCCAAATTGAGCACTTTTCCATTCAGAGTTGAATCGTAAGCTGCTTTGCCACCAAAACCTATAATCTCTCGATTAGACAATTGATACTCACCTGCGCCTTGAACAGAATGCACAACTTCAGCAGTTTCAACTCGAATAACATTCATTGTGACTTTTGCATATGCGACCTGACTCTTTCCCGAGCCGAGAATACCAAATAGCTGACGATCACCTGTAACCTTCCGACCAAACTCAGTTACACCGCCTACAACAGCATACTCTGCACCTACGAGCTTCTGTGAAGTACCACTCAATTTGGCTTCTTGAGTCAATGTCTCACTACTTTCACGATCAAATAAAGTAAATCGACCACTCTGTTGCAAATGCGACTTCGCAATTAGCTTGGCTTGATTACCGAGTTTATCGACATTACCTGCAAACGCTCCTCTCAAATAGTCGGATCTATTGCTAAACTTCCCTACAATTATTTTTTGCTTTTCCCCTTGGTATTCAGAACTTGCAGCAGACACAGTTGCCGACTCTACTACACGGTGAGATTCGCTGGCACATGCCGAAATCATGACAATAGCGGCTGAAACTAGAAATTTACTTCGAAAGCGCTTGAGAAAATTCATGGACAAATACTCCTTGTGTCCGTTGATATGATTTTGGAAATCGTCTGCAAAAAACTAGTTTTTAAGACAACTATAGAGACGCAGATTGGCACCCACCATATAATGCGTGCCAGCTATTTTCAACAGCTTGGTTTATGCTCAGGACAGACTAACTAGTCCCGATAAATCGTTTCGATTAAATGATAACCAAATTTGGTTTTAACTGGGCCATGAACGGTCAGTATGGGTTTTTTAAACACGACATCATCAAAGGCTTTTACCATTTGGCCACGGCGAAACTCGCCAAGATTGCCGCCCTTCTTTGCTGAAGGACAGCTTGAATGACGTTTGGCCAGCTGTCCGAAATCCTTACCCTGGGCAAGCTGCTGTTTGATTTTTTTCGCTTCCGCTTCGGTTTTTAACAGAATGTGGCGAGCGCAGGCTGTCGACATAAGTGTGTCTCTTTTGTTTATTCAAATACCCGGATCATTTACACATTCGGGCGACTGATCTTACGCACTTTGATTTTACGACCTTTAATTTTACCCGCTTGCAGCTGTTTCAGCGCTTTGTTGGCAACGGCCCGTTTTACCGCAACGTAAGATTGGAACAGTAGCACATTGATCTTGCCAACGTATTTACCTTCAATGCCGGCCTCACCGGTCAGAGCGCCGAGGATATCGCCAGGGCGCAATTTGTTCTTTTTACCGGCGTCCAGTCCGATGGTGATCATTTCAGGGCGCTGATCCACCCATGCCATACCCTCGACGCGAGGCGGTTCGGCCCATTCGATGTCCTGGCCAATATAGGCTTCGATATCGCCCATGGCTCGTCGTTGCCGGTCATTCACCAGGCTCACAGCCAGACCGCTGCGACCCGCTCGACCGGTGCGACCGATTCGATGCACATAAACTTCGGCATCTCTGGGTAAGTCGTAATTGATCACCAGCTCTACGGTGTCCACATCCAGACCACGCGCCGCCACATCCGTCGCAACCAGAACCGTAGCGCTGCCGTTGGCAAAACGCAGCAGGCTTAAATCGCGCTCACGCTGTTCCATATCGCCATGCAAGGCCAGGCAATACCAGCCCTGTTCATTGAGTGATTGGGCGATATCGACGGTTTGCTTTTTGGTGGCACAAAAAATCACACAGGAACTGGGCTGTTGCTTGGCCAGCAAATGGTGGCTCAGTTCAATTTTTTCCTGTTCACCGCCCTCAACGGCATAAGCCTGCTGAGCGATATTCGATTCGCTGTGAGTGCGGCTGACCGTAATGCGCTGTGGGTCGCGCTGATACTGGCGGCTGATTGCTTCGATCCCTTCCGGGTAGGTTGCCGAATAGAGTTGGGTTTGTCGCTCACCTGGACATTCCGCCAGAATGGCGGAAATTGCATCCGCAAAGCCCATATCCAACATGCGATCCGCTTCATCCAGAACCAGGCTGTGAATATTACCAAGCTCCAAGGTGCCTTTGCGCAGGTGGTCCTGAATGCGGCCCGGGGTGCCCACCACGATGTGGGCGCCGTGCTCCAGCGAGCCAATTTGCGGGCCGATGGGCATACCACCACAGAGAGTGAGCACCTTGATATTGTGAACGCGTCGAGCCAGGCGGCGAATCTCCTTCGCCACCTGATCCGCTAACTCTCGGGTTGGGCACAGCACCAGGCTCTGAATGCGAAAACGCTCAACGTTTAATCGCTGCAACAACGCCAGTGCGAAAGCGGCGGTTTTACCACTGCCGGTTTTTGCCTGGGCGATCAGATCCTTACCTTCCAGAGCCAAAGGCAAACAAGCGGCCTGAATGTCAGTCATTTCCTGGTACCCCAGGCTATTGAGGTTATCCAGTAATTCCGGACGCAGGGCTAATTGTTTAAATTCGTGGCTCATCACATCTCTCAGGGCAGGGCGTTTAAAGGGCGCGCACAGTAGCAGAAAGGCGGGGTAAAAGCGATGCTATTTTGATCAATTCCCAGCCAATTCTCTGGACTGACGCTGGGTGCTGGTACTGTTCCTGGCTTCTTTATACGCCCCAGGATAGGCCCCGGGTCCGCTAATCCGGGTGCAGATTCAGCGCCTTCAGAATGTGATCCGCTATTGGCAAAGCGGAGGTTGCCGCCGGTGAGGGGGCATTGCACACCACCAGACTGTGCTGGCTGCGGGCAAACAGGAAGTCATCGATCATGTTGCCCTCGTGATCAACAGCTTGTGCACGAATGCCGGCGCGATACGGCTGAAGATCCGCTTTTGTCAGGCTCGGACAGTAATTCTGCACGCGCTTGAGGTAGGCCCCTTTGAACATACTGTCTCTCAGCTCGCCCAGCCCCGCCTTCCAAAAACGACCCAATAAACGATAGCTGCCTGAGTAACTGGCCATCGCCAGCAAATCGGGCAGTGACAACTGAGTCTTACGGTAGGCTTCCCGCCCGAACGCTAAAACGGCGTTGGGCCCCACCGTTACCGAACCATCAATCATGCGCGTTAGATGCACCCCCAAAAAAGGCATACTGGGGTCAGGCACGGGATAGATCAGATGGCGAATTATCTGATTGTGTCGAGCCGACAACTGAAAGTATTCCCCACGAAATGGCATCATACGGAAGGACAGGTCCAAGCCCAGGCTTTGCACCAGTTTATCGGCTTGAATGCCAGAGCAGGCAATCAACTGCTGGCAACTGATGTGCCCCTCTGAATCATTTGCATCATTGTAGAAGACACAAACTTCGCCTTCTTTTTCAATCAGCTTGTGAACCTCGCAACCATAGAAAATCTGGCCGCCGCGTTCGCGAAACTGACTTAACAGGCTTCGGCAAATTTCGGCGTAATCCACAATCCCACTGGCGGGAACAAAGAGCGCACCAAGCCCGCGAATATTCGGTTCGCGTTGAGCAAGCTGCTGACCGTCCAGCACATCGACATCCAAACCATTTTGCTCGGCACGCACCTTCAGTTGCGCCAGCCCTTCCAACTCTTTCTGATGACAAGCCACCAACAACTTTCCGCATTCATCAAAGGCGATGTTATGTTCACGGCAAAACGCCTTGGTGCGGCGATTACCCTCGACACAGAGTTTGGCTTTGAGGCTGCCAGGAGCGTAGTACACCCCCGCATGGATCACGCCGGAATTGCGCCCGGTCTGATGCTGTGCACAGTCACTTTCCTTTTCGATAAGCGCAATACGCCATGAGGGCTTCAGTTCTTGCAAGCGCGAGGCCGTGGCGGCGCCGATGATTCCGGCACCGATAATAATGGCATCATAATCCGGCATGGGAATGTATTACGCTCAATGCTTTCATCACATTCATCACTCAACGGGCAGGTTTTCCAGCAGAAAGCGCTTCATGTTCCCACCCATAACGGCACGAATTTCCGTTTCCGTAAAACCCGCTTTCAACATTTCTTCGGTCAGGACGGCAAGCTCAGAGGTATCAAATTGCACTTCGGTGGAGCCATCATAATCAGAACCAAGGCTGATGTGTTCGAGCCCAACAAGATCAATACCAAAGCGCATGGCTTTTACAATATTCGCCGGGCTTATGTCACAGACAGCCGCATCCCAGTAGCCCACGGCAATCAAACCGCCCTGCGCAGCAATGTCTTTCATCAACGTATCGGAAACATTACGTGGCCCCGGGCAATGGCCGTTAAAGCCGGTATGGCTGACCACCACCGGACGTTTCGCCATGGCCAGAACATCGCGCACTACCGCTTCGGAGGAGTGGGCAACATCCACAATAATCTTAAGCTGCTCCATTTGCTCAACCGCTTTACGGCCAAAGTCACTGAGCCCCGCACCACTGGTGCCGTGCAGAGAGCCACCCAGCTTATTGTCGAAAAAATGGTGCAAACCCATCATTCGAAAACCCGCATCGTATAAGCGCCGAATATTACTCAGCTCGCCATCCAGAGCATGTGAGCCTTCGGTACCCAACAGGGCCGCAATGGTTTTCTTCCCCTGCTGACGTTGCTGCAATACCGCCTGCAAATCCGATTTATTGCGCACCAATTGAATGGCATCGGGGTTGCTGTCGACCACCGCTTGTAAACGCTCCGCCTGATACAGGGCTCGTTCCGCCAGGCTGCTCCAGGTGCGTAGCGGCCAGCCCTGCACCATTGCCAGCATGGTGATGTTGTCACCGGCAGAGCTTTCATTACGATCATAGTTTTGACCGGAAGGACTTTTCGTCACGCTGGTAAACATCTGCATAGCCACATTACCGGCCTGCAAACGGGGTACATCCATATGACCGCGATCGGCATGCTCATTCAGATCACGATCCCACAGGGTGGAATCGCTGTGCCAATCACCAATTAAGAGTTGCTGGTGCAGAGTTTTTGCCGCTTCGGAGATTGCCCAGGGCTCATGGGGGACAACTTTATTCAAGTCTTTTTCAATCATAGCCGGGGCGAACAGGCGCATTAAAACCATCGCGAGCAGCAGTACCAGCAAAACACTCATTACGCTTATTTTTATTATTTTCATCGGTTTCTTCTCCTCACACCGTATCGCTATCATTTTGAAAACCGGCTTTTATTGTAGGGCCTGAGAGGACCTGAAAAAGTACAAATTGAATCATTTTCAGGCTCAATCGTTGTGTTAACAAATCGATTCGAACAAAATCGTACACTGAAACGCCCCACAAGGGCTGCTTTGCTCACAAAATAATAGGGTTCGCGATGACCTCAGCTACCTCTTCATCACCATCTCCATCCCCCTTTCAACGCTTTTTGCAAGGCTCACTGGTCCTGCAAATTGCCATCGGTATTGTTCTGGGGATTATTGCCGGCAGTCTGCTGCCTGAATTCAGTCAGAAGCTGTCCTTGTTAGGCGCGTTGTTTGTTGGCGCCCTGAAGGCCGTGGCACCGGTACTGGTATTTGTGCTGGTCATGTCATCCCTGGCAAATCACCAGAAAGGCCAGCAAACCCATATGAAGCCAATTCTGGTCTTGTATGGAATCGGCACCGTATCGGCGGCATTTGTGGCTGTTATGCTGAGCTTCACCTTTCCGGTCAGCCTGACCCTCGTAACGAACGAATCCTCGCTGACACCACCCGAAGGCATCACCCAGGTTTTGCAGGGTGTCCTGATGAAGATGGTCGACAATCCCATCAATGCTATCAGTAGCGGTAACTTTATTGGCATTTTAGTCTGGGCGATTGGTCTCGGTCTGGCGCTTCGCCAAGCCAGCGACAATACCCGCCGTTTTCTGGCCGACAGTGCCGATGCTGTTACTGCCGTCGTTAAAGTCGTTATTCGCCTGGCTCCGATTGGCATCTTCGGTTTGGTTGCCGGCGTCATTGCCACCACTGGCTTCAGCGCCCTGGCCGAATATGCACAACTGTTGATGGTTCTGCTCAGTGCCATGTTGATCATTGCTTTGATCGTCAATCCGATTATTGTGTTCATCCGCACCCGTCGCAACCCTTACCCGTTGGTGTTCAGCTGCTTGCGCGAAAGTGGCGTCACTGCTTTCTTTACCCGCAGCTCGGCCGCGAACATTCCGGTGAACATGAACCTGTGTAAAAAACTGAATTTGCACGAAGATACCTATTCGGTTTCCATCCCATTAGGTGCCACCATTAATATGGCCGGTGCCGCCATTACGGTTACGGTTTTGACGCTGGCGGCGGTCAACACGCTGGGAATTGAAGTGGACATCGCCTCCGCCCTGTTATTGAGTGTTGTCGCAGCAGTTTGTGCCTGTGGTGCATCCGGCGTGGCAGGGGGTTCTCTATTACTGATTCCATTAGCCTGTGGCTTGTTTGGCATTGATAACGATGTGGCCATGCAAGTCGTGGCCGTTGGCTTTATTATTGGTGTGGTTCAAGATTCAGCAGAAACTGCTTTGAACAGCTCCACCGATGTGGTGTTCACTGCCGCCGCCGAAGGGCGTTGGGGCGATCAGAGCGACAGCTAATACCCTGATTCAAACCTCGTAGAGGAACCCTGTTCCTCTACGCAAACATTCAAGCGTTGACCAGTAGCAGCGAAGGAATCCAGCTATGCCTATCGATGATCAAAAATACCAGCAAGTCATTGAACATATGGAAGCCGTATCGGCAGCCACTCGCCAATCCGGCGGCGAAACCGTCGCCAAGCGAGCATTGCTGGACATGTATTGCGCAGCAGATCCCAGCATCAGCGCCATTAAATCCCGCATTTACCCGGTTATTGCCAGTGACGGTGATTTGAATGTGACTTCCGAATGGGTCATTGCACCGAATAGCCAGGCCGGAAAACGCCTGTTGTACATTCATGGCGGTTCATGGATGGCCGGCTCGCCCGCCACACATCGCTCTATCACCTCGCGACTGGCTGAACTGACCGGCTGTGAAGTGCTGGCCATCGCTTATCGTTTGGCCCCGGAATTTCCTTTTCCAAACGGTCTAAATGATTGCATCGCCAGTTATAAATGGCTGTTGGAAAACGAGCGTACCGATCAGAAAAAAGCGGAAAAGATTTATGTCTCTGGCGACTCTGCCGGAGGTAATTTAAGCCTGAGCCTGGTTCTGGCTTTGCAAAAAGAAGGCATTCAACTGCCCAACGCCGTCGCCGCCATTTCGCCGGCGACCAGTCTGGATTTTGCCAGCCCAACGGTTCATACCAACAAAGCCATTGACCCCATCATTAATGCAGACCTTTTGCCCCTGGTGGTGGAAAACTACACCCAAGGAGCCGATGTAAGCGATCCATTAGTGTCGCCATCAAAAGGGGATTTAAGCCAGTTGCCACCCACATTATTACAAACAGGTGAGCGGGAAGTTCTGCTGGGGGACAGCATCATTTTTGCCGATGCCGCTAAAGAACAGGGTTCAGAAGTGGAGGTGGATTTATGGCCAGACATGCCCCATGTCTTTCAGGGCTTCGCGCCTTTTTTGCCCGAAGCAGATTTGGCCTTGGAAAAAATCAGTGAGTTTTTATTAGCTCACTGACTGACCCGGTTTACTGAATCCTGCGGGACGTTTTTAAATGGCGTCCCGCAAAACCTGCTATCACAATCATTAGCAAAGACAGACTCCAAGTTGTGCTGCTCGGCACTGAGGCGACGCTCCCCGCACTTGCAGAGGGAACCGTCGCCTCACTTCTCTGAGCCCCTATCGTACGAAAACTGGCTTGCCCCGGCCCGATAAACTCCGCCCACGCTCGCAGTCCCGGTGTGTTCAGCAACGCGACTCCCGCCGCATCTGAATCCAGAAAATTGGCCTGCGCACGAAAGACATCGGGCGTCGCCAAATCGGTTCCGAATGTATCGGGAATAGCGCCACTAAGCTGATTAAAAGGGACCTCAACACTCCCCGGCACTTGTGAAAGGAATTCGGGAATGCTGCCGCTGACAGTTGTACGACTCAATGTGAAACGCTGTAAGTTGCTCAGAGCCGACCAGCTTGTTGGAATACTCCCGGTATAAGAGCCGCGGGAAATTCCAAGATCAGTTAATGCGGTTAACGCTGACAAACCATCAGGCAAACTGCCCGAAAAATGGGGCGTTGTTATTCTTAACAAGCGCAATGTGCTTAAGCTAAAAAGCTCCGGGGGAATGACACCATTGAGGCGAACCTGGTCCAATAAAACCAGATTCCGTATACCTGACCAGGCGCTTATGCTTGCCGGCAAATCACCAGTAATCGGCGCGTTTATATGAACAACCTCCAACGCTGTAAGATTGCCAATGCTCGCAGGTAATTGCCCACTTTGGCCATGTTGCAAACCCAAAAACGTAACACGCCCAGCCAGCGTGTTCACACCTTCCCAGAGCTCAACATTGTTGTCCCCCCAGTTATCAGCCCCGGTCCAGCTTGCCCCACCGTTATTCAAATAAATATCCCTTAAGGCCAGGCAGTCAGCCACGCTGGCATTGACCACGGCATTACAATCCAGATTTTGCATGCGCGCGACCTGACCAGGAGGGGCAGCCGCCATACACTGCATAGAAACACTGACAATTAGGGCAGATACGATTTTTTTCATCCTCTCATCCTTGAACACAATTGATTCAGTAAACACTCGCTCTAGAAATGCCAAATAATGTTTTCTTCATTACGCGCACTTATCGAGCCATTAAAATTTGACGCGCATGGTAAAAAGAGCGCCCAGGGATTACTTGAACAGCCTGTAAAAAGTTTTGAAATTTCTTGAATGACGTGCCTTTGAAGACCCTAAATGTTGTCGCAGAGGTTTCAGCACAGATGCATTCCAGAATATAGGGATGAAGACATTGGCCAGGGCAGCAGAAGGGACTCTCAAACCGGCCTGAAAAATAAGATAGCGTCACCTTTCAGGTACTGCCGCCTGACCAACCGTGACACCATAAGCGTCTCAATCAGCAAAGGCCTGAAAGGCTTTTATGATTTATGAAAACTTTTGAATAGCCAGAATGGCCTGGCCTTATCGTGCAAAAAAGAAAATCTGATGTGGAAAAAAGGAAATTGAAACTAGCGCTCACTGACCATGGTGCTGATTCCTTCACAGAGTACGCCAGTTCCGTCCATTTCCCAGGTCCACTTGGATTTCCCCAGGAGTTTGCTCGGGCTTTCAAAGATCAGTTCCAATTGAGTCCGAGTAGTACCGTGACCATCACGATAACTAAAATTGGCCCACACCGTTTTTCCATACTCGATGTCCAAACCCAGATTGATCTCCAGAAGCGGCGTGACCATAAAATAGGCGCTATCACGACGAACCAGTTTGGCATTCATATACTCAACATTATCTTCACAGTAGGGAAAGCCATCGCTGTTAATGCCCGTGTTCGTAACTACATTATTATCAATCAACTGCCAGCGCCCTTCGATGGAATCCGGCGCTTTTTCTCTCGGAAAGAAATAAGCACCGCCGGCGAAAGCGAGAACGACAGCCAATGACAAACTCAGAACGAACACCCAAACAAACGCTGAACTTTTCTTGTCCGGCTCAGGGCTCGTGGCGCCACGCTTATCTGAAAGGGTATTCCCAACTCCGTGACTCTTATCACTGTGGCTTATGCTTTCCGCGTTCTCACCCATGACGTCATCGGATTCAGATGGGCCACTGAGCGGCCCGGCGGTGCTTTCTGAGATCAAGCGGGGTTCAACGCCAAGACGATAGCCTTTTCCATGGGCGGTTTTTACCAGCTCCGCGTCCGGGTCAAACCGCTTGAACAGGCGCCTGGCCTCCGAGACCAGTTTGGCCAGAGAGGCCTCTGACACCACCACGTCCCCCCAAACCTCATCCAATAGGGCCTGCTTACTCACGGATTGCGGATAGGCGCCCACCAAACTCAATAGCAACTGGACGATCTTCTCATCATCGCTGGCCAGTTCATTGGCAAAACGTAGCTGGCGATGGGTGAGATCGAGCTGAAAACGGGCAATATGATAGATAGGTTCACTGGACACGGAGGTTTAATCGCTATTCGGGCAAAGTATCGTAGAGACACAAAAAACGAGGCGACAATGTTACGTGAGCCCCCGTGAAATATGGCCCCCTAAAACTAGTAATTTTCGTGCGCTTAACCGGCTTTTGTAAAAAACCTCCATGATCTCTTGCGAAGTCGCTGCTAAACAGATGCCCGTTAATCTACTGCACAAGCAGGAGTTTGCTTATAATAGGGCTTTCAGTTTCAGAGCAGGATTTTGGGAAATGAGCAAATCCCTACAAGAACAGCTATTGGGTGCCGGTCTGGTTGATCAGAAAAAGGCCAAGGCCATCAGCAAAGAGAAGCGCAAAAAAGCCAAGCAAACACCGAAAGGGCACCAGCAGGAAGACGAGATCAAGCTGGCAGCCAAACAAAAACTGGCCGAGAAAGCCGAACGCGATCGCGCCATGAATCAGGAGCGCCAGAAAGAAATCGAAGCCAAAGAGATTCAGGCCCAGATTCGTCAGCTGATCAAGCAGAATGCTATTTCCCGCAAAGACGGCGAGGTAGCTTACTCCTTTACCCATGAGAAGAAGATCAAAAAGATCTACGTCAACGAAACTCTGCAAGGCCAGTTGGCACGCGGCCAAATTGCCATTGTGGCCGAAGGCGAAGCCTACGAATTGGTTCCCAAGGCGGTGGCTGACAAGATTGCCCAGCGCGATGAAGCTCGGGTTGTTCTGCAAAACGAACGCAGCACTGAAGTGGCGGAGGAAGACGATCCATACGCTGACTACCAGATCCCTGACGACCTGATGTGGTAAGCATGGCCTTAAACGAAGACTTTGAAGAAGTTCTGGAAGCGCTGCAGGAAATCGCCGAACGTGTTCCTGTCCCTCTGGATCTCCCCGAGCACGACGATTTGGTCGATATTGAAGAGGCCATTCTGCTGCCAATTCCTCCGATTTACCGGGACTTTCTGCTGCATGCCAGCGATCTGATTATCGGCAGCCTGGAACCGGCAACCGCTGCCGACCCCAGCTCCCACAGCTACCTGGCGGATATGGCTCCGGAGGCATGGCAGCGTGGCCTGTCACGTGAACTGCTGCCAATCTGCCCCTGCCCGGAAGGCTACTATGCGGTCAATCAGGACGACGAAATCGTACTGTGGCACTTCGACGGCAATACTGAAGAAGCCGCCGAATCGATCTGGCACTGGGCGAGAGACATCTGGGCAAACAGCTAGGCTTTGTTTGCCGCCAGCCAGTCCCGTTTGCTCATGCCATAAATCGAGACCTTGTGACCGAATACCTCATCGTCGCGCTGGTAGCGTTCCCCCAATTTTTCAGCCAAGGCAATTGACGCCGTGTTTTCGGGGTTGATAACACTGATCAGCTCCTCACGTCCCATCTCCTCAAAAGCATAGGCCAAGGCTCTGCGAGCCCCTTCTTCCGCCAGGCCCTGACGCCAAAAGGGGCGGCTGATGGCCCATCCTATTTCAAAACCCGGCCAATCCTCCGGGTTAAAAAAGCCCAGGCGTCCGGCGAATAAACCGCTTTCTTTATGCTCCAGTGCCCAGTGACCGTAGCCTCTCAGCTGCCAATGCCCAATGATATAGGCCGCGTGACGCCAGCCTTCCTGGCGGGTCATTGGCTTGCCGGTGAGATGACGCATGATCTCTTCATCGGCACACATTTCAATATAGGGTTCGATATCACTGTCCCGCCACGCTCGCAGGCGCAGGCGCTCGGTTTCCAGTTCCGGTATGTTCATATTGCCCTCCAACTTCAGGGTTGCTAAATGTCAGTTTTCACTCTTGTGGAATAGGACGAATAGCCCTTAAATACTTTCATAAATAATAATATCCGTGAGCGCCGTCATGTCTGCAAATGAAGTTAAAACCCACTACCGTGCCTGTAATCTCTGTGAAGCTATCTGCGGCATTGAGATTAAAACCCAGGGCGAGGAAATCCTGTCGATTAAAGGTGATAAAAACGATCCACTCGGGCGCGGACATATCTGCCCCAAAGCCGTCGCTTTGCAGGATTTACACAATGATCCCGAACGCTTGCGCAAACCGGTAAAAAAAGTCGATGGGCAATGGCAGGAAATCAGCTGGGAAGAAGCCATCGAACTGGCCGCTGAAGGCATGGTGAAACTGCAACAGACACACGGTAAAGATGCCCTCGCCATTTACGCCGGCAACCCCAATGTGCACAACTATGGCAGCCTGACCCACGGCAGCATGCTATCGAAATTGCTGCGCAGCAAGAATCGTTTTTCCGCCACGTCGCTCGATCAGCTGCCTTGCCAGCTGGTGTGTTACTGGATGTACGGGCACCAACTGGGAGTACCGATTGCCGATATTGACCACTGCGATTTTTTCGTCATCATGGGCGGCAACCCGATGGCCAGTAATGGCAGCATGATGACAGTACCGGATATCGCCAAACGCTTGAAAGCCATCAAGCAACGTGATGGCGAGGTTCTGGTTATTGATCCGCGACGCAGCGAAACTGCCGAGGTGGCCAGCGAACACTGGCCCATCCGTCCGGGCAGCGATGCCTTTTTGCTGATGGCGGTTATTCATACCCTGTTTGAAGAAAACCTGATTCGTCTCGGGCATCTCGAACCCCTGCTGAAAGACATTGCCGATATCGAAGCACTGGCCAAACCCTTCAAACCCGAGCTTATCGAAGCCCATACTGGTATCGGCGCGGAACAGTGCCGGGAGCTTGCACGTAAACTGGCCAACACAGAGCGTGCAGCGTTTTACGGTCGCATGGGAATTTCCACTCAACAGTACGGCACACTGTGCAACTGGGCAATTCAGGTAATTAATATTCTGGCCGGTAATCTCGACAAGCAGGGCGGCACACTGCTAACTCATCCTGCGGTTGGTATGGTTCAACCCGGCGAAGCCGGTGCGGGTAATTTTGGTCGCTGGAAAAGCCGAGTGAGCCAACTGCCCGAGTTCAACGGAGAAATTCCAGCCGCCGTCATGGCAGAAGAAATGCTGACGGAAGGCGAAGGACAAGCCAAAGGATTATTTATTATGGCCGGTAACCCGGTCTCGTCTTCACCCAACGGGCAACAGCTTGATAAAGCGTTGGAACAACTGGAATTTATGGTCGCCGTTGATATTTACATCAATGAAACCACACGCCACGCCGATGTCATCTTGCCACCGACCACTACCCTGGAGCACGATCATTTTGATCTCGCATTTTTAAGGCTCGCGGTACGCAATACCGTTCGCTTTAATGAGGCGGTTTTTGAACCCAGCGAAGGTGCCAAACACGATTGGCAAATCTTTAATGAGCTGGCCGCTGCCCTGGCGCAAAAACAAGGCATTGATTTTCAGGCTCTACCGGAACCTAAAAACATCATCGATTTTGCGATTCAGATGGGCCCCTATGGCGAAGCTGCCGATAATGATTGGGCTTTAACTATCGAAGAGCTGGGTAAACATCAACACGGTCTGGATCTCGGCCCCCTAAAGCCTTCAATCGCAGAAGGACGTTTGTGTACCGAAGACAGCATGATTCATTGCCTTCCGGAATTAATTCCAGAAGATGTTGCCCGACTGGAGGAACAGCTCGGGCATCAAGCTCAAGATGGACTGTTGCTCATTGGTCGGCGACATGTTCGCGATTGCAATTCCTGGATGCACAACAGCCATCGCTTAACCAAAGGAAAAGATCGCTGGCAATTATTTATGCACCCCAAGGATTTGGAAAAGCGCGGTATTAATGATGGTGATACTGTGAGCATCGAGTCAAGGGTCGGCGAACTCAAAGTGGCCGTCAAAGCAACAGATGAAATGATGCCAGGCGTTGTGAGCATTCCTCACGGCTGGGGCCATAACTCCCGAGAAGGGGTGAAGATGAGCATTGCCAATGAACAGGCCGGTGTTAATTGTAACGATCTTACCGATGAAAAGTTTTACGATCAGGTTTCAGGTAATGCCGCGCTGAATGGCGTACCTGTCGAAGTAAAAGCGATTTAAAATCAGAAAATAAATGAGGTCAGAGTTCTCACTCTGACCTCACGCAATCAAGGCTTAGCTTGTAATGGTGAACGCACACAGCTTATTGCCGTCAAGGTCACGGAAGTAAGCCGCATAAAAGCCATCGCCGCGAGAACCCGGCTTACCTTCATCACTGGCGCCCAGCTCGATGGCTTTGTGATAAAAAGCATCGACCTTATCTTGCGCATCCATAGCAACCGCCGTCATACAGCCATTACCCACTGTGGCTTCGTTGCCATCAAATGGTTTTGAGATACAAATCATCGGCTTACCCGGGTCGACCGCCCACGCCATAAAAGTATCCATTTCCATAAAACGCGTGGCACCAATCGAACCCAATAAGCCATCATAAAAATCAGCGGCTTTGGCAAAATCGTTGGTACCCAAAGTAACGTATCCGATCATGGTCTTGCTCCTGTTATTTTTGAATAGAACCGAGGTATCGCACTCAAGCTACACCCCAATTGATGACCTAACTATCGCATCTCTCAAACAAAAAAGGCAGAGTTTTTTACTCTGCCTTTTTCCCTACTGACATGTTCTGACAATCAGGAATTTGCCAGCGCCTCTTGCTGCAAACCCAATAGCTCTTTAATGCCGCTTTTCGCCAAACCCAGCATCGACATAAATTCCGCCTCGGTAAAAGGCTCACCTTCCGCCGTGCCTTGAATTTCAATAATGCCACCATCACTGGCCATCACAATATTCATGTCAGTTTCAGCGTTAGAATCTTCCGGGTAATCCAGATCCAGTACGGGCTCACCTTGATAGATACCAACAGAAACCGATGCAATCATGCGCGCCAGAGGCTCAACATCATCTTTCAGCTTGTCATTGGCCTTCATCCAGTTAATGGCATCAGCCAGGGCAACACAGGCGCCGGTAATAGAAGCGGTGCGAGTGCCACCATCCGCCTGAATCACATCGCAGTCAATCGTAATGGTGTTTTCACCCAGAGCTTCAAGATCAATAGCCGCGCGCAATGAGCGACCGATTAAACGCTGAATTTCCACAGTGCGACCACCTTGCTTACCACGAGCCGCCTCGCGGTTCATACGATCACCCGTGGAACGTGGCAGCATGCCATATTCCGCCGTCACCCAGCCTCGGCCTTCACCACGCATAAAACGAGGCACACCATCTGCTACGCTGGCCGTACAGATCACCTTGGTATTCCCAAATTCTACCAGCACCGAACCTTCAGCATGGCAGGTAAAGTTACGGGTGATACGCACTGGGCGTAGGTCCTGGGGTTGACGGCCGCTGGGGCGCTCGATGCTGCTCATAGATAAACCTTTGTGTTGAATTAGCCGGGCAGTATACCCTTTATGGTAAGATTCCGCCCTAGGCGACTTGCGGAAACACTTCCCGGGTCCTGGCAAGTTTATGAGTTGATTAAAAGGTAAGCACTATGCCACGCAGTATGACTGGATTTGCACGCTCCGAACAACAATATTCCTGGGGCAGCATCAGCTGGGAACTGCGCAGTGTTAATCACCGCTACCTTGAACCGAACTTCCGACTGCCTGAAGCCCATCGTAGCCTGGAACCCAATCTGCGCGAACAGATTCGCAACAAGCTCAGCCGCGGCAAGCTCGATATCAATTTGAACATCCAACTCGGAACTAGCGAGAAGGCGCAACTAGGTCTTAATCAGGATTTAATCGATCAACTCATCAGCGCCAATAAGCAACTACAAAGCCAGGGCGAGTTCAGCCCCCTTGATCCACTCGAGCTTTTGAAATGGCCAGGTGTCATTGTTGAAGATCGCGTCGACGCCGAACAACTCAAGCGCGATGCCTTGCAACAATTCGATGGAACGATCGACCAATTAATCGAAAGCCGCAACCGGGAAGGTGCCGAGCTGGCCAATATGATTGAGCAGCGCTTGCAAGGCATCAGCGAGCAAGTCACACTGGTTCGAGGATTAATGCCACAAATCCTGAAAGCGCAACGGGAAAAGCTTCAGGAACGCTTAAGCGACCTGAAAGCCGAGCTGGATGCCGATCGCGTCGAGCAGGAAATTGTCATCCTGGCACAAAAAGCCGATGTCGATGAAGAACTAGATCGCCTGGATACACACGTCAACGAAGTGCGTCGCGCCCTGAAACAAAAAGGCGCCATCGGCCGCCGACTGGACTTCCTGATGCAAGAACTCAATCGAGAAGCCAACACCCTTTCATCTAAATCCATTGTCACCGATACAACCGCTGCCGCAGTAGAGCTGAAGGTGTTGATTGAGCAGATGAGGGAGCAAATTCAGAATATTGAGTGATACCGTAGCGACTTTCCATTTTGATATGCAAATCCAAACGGCCTCTAGCAGAATTAAAAATAACCTATCGAGGTCGGTTTTGTTTCTTAGCGCTTAGAAAAGATTTTATAAAATCAACAAACCTTTTAACTTGGGAAGGTTTTATCAAAAACAATACCAAATAAAAACACTACGACTCCAGCCAACACACTTGCCAGAATATCAAAATAGTCAAACGTACGTGAGGTGATAAGTAGCTGGAGAATTTCATACAAAACTCCGCCTAACACCCCATAAAAAATCGAATAAGAAACTCTTCCCTCAAAAATTGAAATACTCAGACAGACAACCACACCCCCGATAAAATTAGGGAAAGAACCAACTATCAAACCTAATCCCTCGACATTAAACAGGGAACTTCGAAACACCGAAAAGAAGACCAGGCATTGTAGGCAGAAAAAAATAATCGTAATTAGAACCTGATTCCTGGTCATATATAGACTCATCCTAGTTTAATTAGACATATAAACTGACACTGGGATCAAGAACAATAAAATTTGACAGAAAAACAGGGCGATTGTAATTGATTCCATACCGATGCAAGGGAAGGCTTCGGCATAGCGAGTACTTTATTAAATTTCCAGGCATTGATACAACTATCCTGGCGGTTCGGGCAAACCCAAAGAAAGACATGCGGCATGCTTTTAAGTACTCATAATTGGAGCCCTTTATCAAAACCGCAGAGATCTTAGAAAGAGAATCTTATTTGCAAAGCACTCGAAGTATCACCTTGGATGCCGCCTTCAAATTTTCTATCAAGCGGCACCCAAGGCTCATCTCGTTAACATTTAACGTATCCGTTAAAACTCATAATCCACCGTTAGCTTCACATTGCGGCTGTTTGCTGGCAAACCACCCAGGAACATAGCTTTCTCGTAGTAACGCTCATCCGTCAGGTTCTCAACATTCAAACTCAATTTAATTTTCTTGAGTTCGTAACTGATGGCCGCATCGTAGCTGGTGTAGCTCTCGAGTTCAGAAACTGGAAGACCGAACGAGACCGAGTTAATGCTACGCTCACTGACATAGCGAACACCAACACTGGTTTCCAGAGTGCCGTCGGCAATATCATGATGGTAGGTACCCCAAAGACTGGCAAACTTTTTAGGGATGCCCTTGCGCTGGCCGGATCGGCTTCCCGAACGAATCTGAATCGCTTTTTGGTAGGTACCATTAAGATTGACACTGAACTGATCATTCAAAGCCATATTCAGATCGAATTCCCAACCCTTGGTATTGTCTTCGTCATCAAAGAAATACCGCGGAACATTGACGTTGTATTCCGGATCATTCGGATTGTCGTTAAAATCCGGGTTGTTATAACGAAGATTGGTGCGACGTGTTTCAAACCATACAAGAGAGGCCAGAAGATCCTCATCAAACGCCGTGAATCGCATACCCACATCAAGGGATTTGGACTCAGAGTCCGGGCGATCATTCTGGCCATTGATGCTACCCAGAATACTGTAGGCCGTACGCCCCTGAGAGGCATTTACAAAGGCTGCCAACTGGGGCGTGACGCGATAATTCAAGCCAACGTTGTAGCTGCTACCGGAATCATTGGTATCCGCTTCTTCACCTTCACCCGGACTTCGGTCCGTACCCTTATGCTGATACGTCTGCTTAATCCGACTGTAGGCCACACCAATACGCCCGGTCAGCTTCTCAGTAAAATACACAACTTCCTGGAAGCTGATGCCATACGCACTGACTTCTTTATCATAATTTGATCTCAGGGTGGGTGAATAATCTTCGAAACGACCCGCACCCCAATTTGCTTGACGGATATCCAAAATATACGGAACCGCATTGCCATTGGGATTGCCGTCAGCGTCGTAAATGGACCAACTCTTCAAGGCCATATCGCGTTGCTCGTAATTCACACTGAGCAAGTGCTCACCGCGAATCCAACCACTCTGCCATTCGTGTTTAAGATCCGCGAAGTATTGCCAGGTTTTTTCCTCTGACTCAACTTTGCGGTATTCCTGACGGCGCGCAGCGAAAGGATAAAGCTCACCATCAACAATCAGTGGCGCACGAGGATTCAAATTAATTTCGCCCCGTCGATTCCAATACACATAATTAAAAGCTCCGGTTTGACGAACAAACTCAGAGTCGTAATCGCGGTACAACAGTTGCTGGGTCAGTAGAGAATTGTCTGATATCGTCCAGTCGTGACGTAATTTGATTCGGCTTTCCTTACCTTCGTTTGGACGTGATAAGGGAGAAATCAAAGAGCCACTGCCCAAGTCATAGGGGCGCAAGCCATCCTCGGCACCAATACTGGCCGCGAGCTGGGCACGCTGTTCGTCGGTCAGTTGCAGGCCCACAACACCATCGCCGTCGCTATCATTGTCATTGGGCAATAGATCAGGGCCAATCAGAGTCGGAGTAACCCCGACACTGTCCCAACTCACAATACGCACGGGATCACCAATGGAATCGACTTGCACAGAGTCATCGATGTAAGCAGCAGATAACAACAAGGAATGCTGGTCGCTGGCGACAAACTTCAGTGAACCGTAAACTTCAGAACGCTCACTGCCCAGATCACGGAAACCATCCTCTTCTTCACGGTTTACTACCAGACGATAAGCGGTGTTCTCAGACAACGCATCGGTGCTATCCAGCATCAGATTGTAATGCCCCCAGCGACCAACGCTGGCGCGAGTTTTTAGAGAAGGCTCAAACTCGGGCTTCTTTTCAATCATATTGATGACGCCACCTGCCGAACCAATGCCATACAAACCTGTCGCCGGGCCTTTCAGTACTTCAATAGACTCAACGTTGGTCGTGGAGCGGGTAGGGTTGTAGCTGTTACCAAGATCAGCACCGGCGTACATACCATCGTAGACATAGTTCACACCCAAACCACGAATCTGTAGATTGTCGCCAATTCCGTAGTTATTACCGGCCTGGGCCAGACCACTGACATTGCGAAGAGATTCCTGCAATGTTGTAGCCGCCTGAGCATCCAGCAGAGCGCGGTCGACAACAACAATCGCCGCCGGCGTCTCGATGAGCTGCATATTGGATTTGGTTGCCGTTCCCGATTCCAGAATTAACTGGTTGTGGCGTCCGTAGACCGTCATTTCTTCCAGTTCGGCGTTGGTATCTGCTGCGGAACCGTTGGAAAACCCGAGGAAAAGTCCTCCTGGGACGGCTGTTAAGGCAATCGCTTTGGATAGCTTGGTAAGGTGCATAGTGGCTCCAATAGTGTGGGGGCTGGGCAACTACCAACTATCAGCCCCAAAAATGGGGCCAAATATTAAATGATTATCATTATCATATAAATAGGTCTATTTTATTAATATGATCAGTTTCATTTAGGAACATTCACCTACCTTTGTGGGGCCGACCAATTCCCGAAGCTGCTGATCTGCCTAAGACTCCATAGCTTATGGATTAAGACCTGAGTCAGGTGACTTATCTAATGAATGACCAAAATTGAGAATTCTCCCCTTGGGAGCAATAACAAATGAAGCCAGCTGAGGGGTTACGCAACACATCAAACTTACGTTGTCGCTGCAGCCATAAGCACTGTCGCCCTCATCCTGGCGACCCCAAGGGAGGGTAATAACCTCCTAAATGCTTTGTGCTGCTGTCAAGTTGACTAACTATACAATGCACAGGGTTTCCACTGAGGCTGCCATAGGCTTAGTAGATCGGTAAAACTTCCAGGCTTTTCTTATTCGGAGTTACTCTTCTGAGGTCCTCTAGCAATATCAACGAAGAGTTATTGAGAAGAAACTCTAATTACTAAAACCTACCAAACCAAACTTAGTATGCCGAGAAAAGAAAGTTAAGTAATGAATGAGCAATCATCGCTGAAAACGCTGAAAGCTTCCTGCCAATACGCTTAGTGCCGTGAATGTATGCCAATGTAATAGGAAGCACACTAATGCCTATGCATATAGCAGCTATTGTGGAAAATCTGTAAGTATGAGCATAGCCAAAAACAAAAGATATAAATATAGCGATCAACCATTGCCTATTAATTTTTTTCTCAAGTATAAAAACTAAAAACACTTGAAAAAAAAGTGTTTCAAGGATGGGGGAAAATATGTACGCCTCCCACTTTTGGACTGACGACGCATCATCATTTATATATCCCTGAAATATAACAAAGAAGGAATAATTTGACTCAGTAAAAGCATTCACATAAAGAACACGAAATACATCACAAACGATTGAAATGAAATAACAAGCCAGCGTTGCACCCAATGTTTGAATGAGAAAAAACTTATACTTTAATCTTTCGTCCATATAGGTGCCCATCCCTGATAGTTACAGATTAATTAACCATATCACCATAGAACGCTTTAACCGTGGCCCAAGAATCTGACGCTTCGCCCGCGTACCAGTCCCATATATCCGAATAAATGTCTGAGAGGAATTCGTAATAGTCTTGAACTCCGTTTATGGCCTGCCCAATAGTTCCATTCACTATGCCAACATTCCAATTAATATCTTCCCACTGGTGCTCTTCACTTTCGCTATTGCCACCAGAAACAAACTGAACTTGTTCTATCGATAATTCTTTAATCATGGAGTTATGCCTACTGTATAAATTAGTTGATTGAGTCAAACACTTCAGACCGCCTACTACTCAGATTACGAAAGCCACCTTCCTCCTATTAAACACGAGGCAATAAGCCATGCTCTCAGACAAGAGAGACCTGCTCGAGTATCAAAGTAACGTCGCCGGCGTCCCGATTAGCTGTACATTTGAATTTGGAGTCATTCCAGATTCGAAAATCATCTACGTCAGTGTTTGATGCTGAGCAAAACTGAGCAGAATTCCTGCTAGAACGAACGTTAAGGCAATAAAGCCTGGATAGCTTTATAAGGCGCATTGTGACTCCAATAATAGGCTGGTTAGCCAACGACAGGCACAAATGTTAAATAATAATCATTACCATTTAAATGGCTCTATCTTACCAAAATGCGCTATTTCGACTAAGAACTTCTACTTAAGCTTTCTTTCTGTGAATTGAGCTTATCGTCAAGCTTTTGAAACCAAATCACCGGGGCCCAAAAGCCAGTTAACGAACTCTAGATCACGGACTGATCTTATGTTTTATATATGGCGCCGCGAATCCTTTATTTATCGAATGCCTGTACACCAGACGTTGAATATACCCAGTAAATTACTCTGATTTATATCGCCTTTTTCGTTGAAAAAACCTAAAAATTTTTCCTTAGGGCTGTCATTTTTACCCTACAAACCAGCACCTTCCTGATCACTTACAGCTTATTTATTTTCAATTCTCCATCAGAATTTTTTATGTAGAGTTGAAGTAAACGACAGTTCATCGCTTTCTTCCCGAAAGGCTCAATGTAGTCACGCCAATAATTGCCAAATCACGTTCTTGTCCTATATTTGTATAAAACAGGAATACATAACTAGTACCGAAGTACTGATTAAAACTAGGTATGTCGCGTTATGAAAGTTTGGATGTATCTATCATTAGCCTGCGTAAGTCCCTGCTTAGCGGAATCCCCTTTCGAGAAGGGAGAAATGGAATTGTTAAAACAACAGTGGCTACTGCCTGAAATCAGCTATCAGGAACGTCACCAGCAGCTTGCCGCTCTGGGGAAGGCGCTCTTTTTTGACAGCAATTTGAGTATTGATTTCAGTACTTCATGCGCCACTTGCCATAAGCCTGATCAAGCATGGGCAGATGGCCAGGCAACAGCAACAGGTCTGAAAAACAAGACTTTGAGAAGGGCAACACCCTCTATTATCAACACCGCTTATTCACTCACATTTATGTGGGATGGACGCTCGCCCAGTCTGGAGCACCAGGCTCTGATGCCTATTTTTAATCCGGAAGAAATGGGGCTGAATGCCGATTTGCTGGTCAAGAGGATTGAACAGAACCCGTCCTATTCCGAGCTGTTTGACGCCGCCTTCGACAGCAATGACATCACTATCCATAAAGTCGGACTCGCCATTGCAGAATTTGAACGAACCATAGTGTCGCGCAATACACGTTTTGATCGTTGGCTAAAAGGCGATAAAAACGCCATGACATTAGAAGAACGAGAAGGCTTCAGATTATTTTTGGATGGCCAGAAAAGCGGCTGTATTAACTGCCACAACCCACCCAATTTTACCGATCATGGTTTTCACAACATCGGCCTTGCCAAACTGGAAGGGCAATCAGCAGACCTCGGGCGTTTCAATCAAACTCCGCTGAACATTATGAAAGGTGCCTTTAAAACACCCAGTCTGCGCGGTACACCGTTAACGGCGCCCTATTTTCACAATGGCAGTGCCAATACACTGGAAGAAGTCGTCGATCATTACCAGGACGGTATTCTCGCGAAAGAAAACCTCTCTCCAAGTTTAATTAACATAACATTGAGTCAGGAAGACAAATCAAAACTCGTCGCCTTTCTCAAAACCCTACAATGAGACAGAGACCATGAAGTTCGCAGCAATAGTATTTTCATTAGGCATCGCTATTTGCTCAAACACATACTCGGACGAGCATGAAGTAGGGCAGAAGAACAAAGCATTTTCCCAAAAAACCTTGAAGGTAAAAGTGGGCGATGTTGTCCATTTCACCAATCAGGATCCGTTTTTTCATAATGTTTACAGTATGTCTGAAACGACAGCATTTGATTTAGGGTCTTATGCGAAAGGGAGTTCAAAATCGGTTAAATTTGAAAAACAAGGAGAGGTTGTCGTGCAATGTGCCATACATCCTTTTATGAAAATGAAAATCAAAGTGGAAAAGTAATCCACCTGCTGAGGCATACCATTGCCGCGCTGCTTTTGTTGGTGCTCGCACAGTACAACAGTGCAGCTGAACAAAAGGACACCGTAAATAGCTCCGGCGCAGCGATCTATATTGAACGCTGCGCGCTGTGCCATGGGAACTATGGCTACGGAGACGGCTACATTCCTCTGTCGCTCCAGCAATACCCGAACACCAGTCTGTTCGAACCCAAGTATGGACATGAACTAAAACAAATTGTCGATGCCATCCGTTGGGGCGGATCAAAAGGGAATATGAGCCCACTCTCTCCTCCCTGGAAAGGCGAGCTTAGTGACCAGGAAATCCAGGCCGTTTCACAATTCATTATAAAGATTCGCAACAACAGCGAATCCGTCCGAGATGATATCGATATTGCTTCAAAAAACCTTCCCAGCAGCGCACGAACAGGAAGGCAAATTTATTTAACGCGCTGCAAAATTTGTCACGGTGAAAATGGAGAAGGGGACGGCGTTTTGTCAGGCAAAGTCATCAACAACCCTCCACCGTTTGATTTAACCCAAAGCCGGCAGGACGCAGCTTACTTAAAACAGATCATTATGGACGGCGGCGGAAAACTCGGACGCTCCAGCAAGATGCCGGCCTGGAAGTATGAACTGCTCAGCCATGAAGTGGAATCTCTGGTGATTTATATCCGTTCGATAAGACAATGAAAATTAGAAATACTCGAAAAGATGTGCTGATATTCTTTCTTGTGCTTGCCATAGGGCTCTCTGTATCTATCCTCGCACAAAATTCTAATATCAAGGAATATCGCAAACAGAAGGCAATCGATTTCGAATCCAAGATCGCCAGCCTAACATTGATCATTGGTGATACGCTCAAAAACAAACAGGATTACTCCGACATCCTCGCCAAGTCAATTTCGGAGGTATCTGAGCACAACTCTAATGATATCGAAACCTATAAGACCAAGGCGGCTCACTTGGTTAAAAGGCTTTCCAATTATGAATCCTTTTATATTCACCTTGAAGACAACAATGGTAAGGCTGCCCTGCATTCTTTGGAAGAGGTCTCCGATCTTGATTTGAAATCGGATATTTTGAAGTCACTGGTCGATCTTGAAAACAAACCGGATCAATTCAGCATTCTGATCAAGTCGGAAGATGAACTGCACAACGAAATGTGTATGGTCACAAAGATCCCCGAGCACATGAACTCTCGGTTGATTATTTGCAGCAGCCTGGAAACCCTGCTGGCCAAAGTTATTGAACGATCCAGCGAAGAATGGCAACAAACGCATCTCTACACAGGTAACCGCATACAGGGCTTTAATCATCTATACACGCATCCAAATACACTCTCAGGCCCCGTCAGTGTTGGTGAGCTGAAAGCCCAGAGTAATAATCTGATATTGCTCCCCTATGTGGCGAGATACGCCGATCTGGAAATATCCATAGCCTTTGACCCCGGCAATGATTTCTACAAACTGGATAGCTGGTTGGATTATCTGCCCTTTATTTTCGGTTTGACGCTTACTTTGGCCAGTCTCTATTACATTCGCACAAAGTCCATCGAAACCCGGGTGATCAACCACAAAGTCAAACTGAAAACCAAAGAACTGGAAGAGGCCAAAAATCAATTGCAAAGCCAGGTAAACAAATCTACGGCCTTGTTTGAAAAGTTGCAGGAATCCAATGATGAGCTGACCGCCCTGACGAACTCCGTTGACGGCATTCTCTGGGAAGGTGATCCCAAAACCATGCGATATACCTATGTGAGTGAGCAGGTGGAACGAATTCTTGGTTTTACACCCGAAAAATTCACCAAAGGTAACTTTGTGATTGGCACGCTTATGGAAGGTACTGACCGAAGTGCCATTTCAGAAAAAATGCTGGAAGACCCCAACAGCAATAACAGCTTTCAGATGGAATTCAGCAGTCAGCGGGCGAATAAGGAAAAAATATGGTTGAAGGGCATTATCACCCGGGTTTATAAAAATGGAAAGCTGCATCGTCTTCGAGGGGTCTACATCGATATATCCAAACAAAAAATTCAGGAATTAAAAAATCAGGAAATTGAAGCCCAGCTTCGGCAAGCCCAGAAACTGGAGTCTATCGGTCAGCTGGCAGCGGGTATCGCTCACGAAATCAATACCCCGGCACAGTTTGTTGGTGACAATCTCACCTTTATCGAATCTTCAAGTAAAGATCTGATTTCCTATGTCAAAGACAGCCTTCAGTCAGACTCTGACAACATCAGCCTGGAAAAGCTGAACAGTATTTTGGAAGACATCGACTTTGAATTTCTTGAAGAGGAATTGCCCGATGCTATCCAGCAGTCCAAGGAGGGCCTGGACCGAATTAATCGAATCGTCGGCGCCATGAAAAATTTCTCCCATCCGGACGGTGAGGAAAAACAGAAAATTGACCTGAATAAAGCGATCGAAAGCACATCTATTATTTCTAAGAATGAATGGAAGTATCTTGCCGAGATGACCCTCGAGCTTGAAGACAAGCTGCCACCCCTGAGCTGCCACCCCAGTGAACTGAATCAGGTCTTCCTGAACATCATTGTGAACGCAGCCCATGCCATTGAACAAAAATATCAGGGCAGTGGAATGGGCAAAATCAAAATCGTCACCGCCAAACAGGGTGACAATGTGCTGATTTCGATTCACGACGATGGTTGCGGTATTCCCCAGAGCATTCTCAATAAGATTTTCGATCCCTTTTTTACCACCAAGGGAGTCGGCAAAGGTACTGGCCAGGGATTATCCATTTCCTACTCGGTGATCAGGGATAAGCATAATGGCTCGATCAATATAGACAGTGACGAAGGAAAGGGAACTGTCTTTCACATCATACTTCCACTTGAGGGTTAGAGGCAGGTGCTAATTGCAGGATAATGAAAATGAACGTTATTTTTGTTGACGATGAAGAAAATGTACTGAAAGGTCTGAGAAGAGTTTTGCATCCAGCTCGAAAGGAATGGTCGATGAGCTTTGCGAACTCGGGCCAGGAAGCCCTTGAACTGATGAAAGCAGAAGCCTTTGATGTCATCATCAGTGACATGCGCATGCCGAAAATGAACGGCGTCGAGCTGCTCACGCAAATCAAGGATGCCTATCCGGACACCCTGCGGGTTGTCCTGTCCGGTTACAGTGAGACCGAGTTAATCTTGAGCTGCGTCAAAGTGGCCCATCAATACCTGCCAAAGCCCACGGATTATAAAACCATCAAATCTACCGTGGAAAAAGCACTCAAACTTAAGCACCTGCTCTCAAATGAAGCCTTAACGACGGCCATCTCCAAACTGGAAAATTTGCCCAGCTTGCCCCAAATATACGATGACATTAACAATGAGCTAAAAAAAGAAGACGCCAACCTTCAAACCATCTCCGAGCTGATCAGTGCGGATGTCAGTATGACCGCGAAGTTACTGCAAATCTGTAACTCCGCTTACTTTGGTTTGAACCGCAATATCGACTCCCCTGTAGACGCCGTTAACTACCTGGGTATCGATACCATTAAGAGCCTGATTCTGACCATTAAAATCTTTGAACAGTTTTCAGAAACGGGCGTGCCCAAGGAAAAACTGGAAAACATCTGGCTCGACAGTCAGTCCACTGCCATGCTCGCTAAGCAAATTGCCAGTAAGGCGGGCTGCGATAAATCACTGGTCAATCAAGCTTATACAGGCGGGCTCTTGCACAACATTGGCGAAATCATCCTGCGCCACGAATTGGCCGAACAATACGAAGGCGTCGAAGCGCTTTGCCAAAATCCGGACATGGATACCATCCGTGCCGAACAGCAAGTGTTTGGTTTCAGTCACGATATTGTCGGCGCCTATCTGCTGGATCTTTGGGGATTACCTTCAAGTATTTCCAGCAGTCTGGCGCTATTGCATCAGCCGGAGCATTTGAACTTTGATGGTTTGAATCCGGCCGAACTGGTGTTTATAGCCCATAAAGTTTTGCTGATCAAAAAAGGTCAGCGTCATCATCAGAAAACCCTTTTAACTTATTTTGAACAGGAAACTATCGACAACTGGCTGCTGCTCGCAGACAGCCAGGATTAAGGAAACGAGGCCAACATGAAACACTCTGTATTATTAGTCGACGACGAACCCAATGTATTACGCGCCTTTCGCAGGAATCTTCGCGAAGAGTTTGACGTCCATGTTGCTGAGAGCGGCCCCAAGGGCCTGGAAGCTCTGGATTCCGAAGTTTCCTTTTCGGTCATTGTTTCCGACATGCAAATGCCCGACATGAACGGCATCGAGTTTTTGGAAAAATCCAAGGATGTACAGCCCAATGCCGTACGGGTAATGTTAACCGGTAATGCCGATCAGCAAACCGCGATTGATGCCATCAATCAGGGAAACATCTTCCGTTTTATTAACAAACCCTCCACGCCCCAATTTGTTTCTGAAACCCTGCATGCCGCCATTCAGCAATACAAGCTCACCACTTTGGAAGATGATCTGCTGGAAAATACATTGCGCTCCAGCATCGAAGCCCTGAGCGAAACCCTGGCCCTGGCCAGCCCGGAAATCTTTGGTCGCACCTCACGCTTGAAAGACCATGTCACTCGCTGTGTAAAATTGCTGGGGGTAAAAGACACCTGGCGCTATGAAGCCCTGTCCATGCTCTGCCTTGTGGGTTTGGTCAGCATGCCCGATGAAGCCATTAAAGCCATCAACCAGGGGCAGCGTCTGGATGCCAACTATGTGCAGATGTACAACCATCATCCGGAGCTGGCTCATCAGCTCATCAGCAAAATTCCCCGCATGGAAGATGTTGCCAACTCAATCCGGTATCAGAATAAGAACTTTAACGGCTCAGGCTTCCCCGATATAGAAATGGACGGTAGCAATATCCCGGTGGCCTCACGCCTACTTAAGGTGATTATCGATTTCGACCACTATGAGTCGCTATTTGGTAACTCCGATATTGCCATGAAAAAGCTGGAAGCCAAATCTGGCATTCTTTATGACCCCAAGCTAATCGAGCTGTTTAAGAAATCACTCAAGTTCATTACTCATACGGGCGAGAAGCTGATCAATATTTCAGAGCTGGATACCAGCATGACCTTGGCCCGAGACGTGGAAACCGAAGCCGGCACATTGCTGCTGTCCAAGGGCATCAAAACCAGCGATGCGGTTATCTCGCGCTTGAACAGCTTTCAACGCAGCAAATCCATCTCGGATATGGTCTTTATCGTGGCTAAGTAGCCTCGCTTCTTCTGTATCAGTAAAGGCCGGATTTCCGGCCTTTTTGCCCGCGTCAAACCATCCCATCTAGCCGGCAAAACTCTCCTCACCTGAATCGCTGCAACTCTTATTAAGCCCCATATTTACCCCCAAGGCTCAAAGCGCTAGAATCTCCGCTTTTGGCCCCGCGACGGCAGGGATTGCCGAGGGTTATCGATGTTTTTCAGCGACGAGCGTTTACACTTTTTCAGGGCCTTAACCGGCAAATACCGGGGCCAGGTCGCGGCTTGCCTGACCCTGCTCTACCAGCGCCAGTACAGCGCCACAGCAGACTACGGCCACGCCCCTGATCGCGAACTGATCGTCGATATCATCAGTGAAGCCCTGGCTCGAAACGCCAAACTGGTATTGGACACGGAAGACCTGGACGGAAGTGGGTCAGAAACCGCCGACAATGAACCTCGCTTCAAGAACCCCCGGGAACAGGCCAGCTGGGTTCTGAAACTGTTGATTGACTGCGGCTGGGTAGAGCGCCAGGTCGACCCCGCCACCCTGGCCACCAGTTACCCCTTTAGCCGAATGGGCCGAATTTTTGCTCAGGCTATTCTGGAATCTGACAGTAGCCAGATCCGCACTCGCCACCGCAATACCCGTAACACTCTGAATGCGCTTGAGGCTTTTTACAGTCGCGCTGAAGTCTATGATCTGCTCGATGCCTTTGATCATTCCGAACGTATCATCACCGACTTCACTGACATTATTTCTGAGCTGGAAGAGCGTAAACGCCAACTGGTGCGCGAAGTTGAAGCTCAGCAATTGGTCGAGCAAGCCAGCGAACAGTTTTTTGAATTCATGGAAAAACGTTTCCAGCCGGATATTCAGGTGCGCCTATCCGCAGACAGTGTGGAAAAATACCGAGATGATATTAAGAAGGTCATTCGAAAAATCCGCAGTCGCCCAAAGGATGTGAAGCAACAGGCCGAACGTGAATTGCGCCGTGTCGTTCCGGATCTATGCAGTAATGAGCAATCGTATCTTTACTACTTGCTGGAACAAATTGAGCAACGTATGCGAAGCGCCGCCGACATTATGCTTCCAGCCTTACGCAGTGCCTTGCACGGTTTTACCAAACGCGCGGATATCATTATCCGGCAGCTGAGTTACCTGCACAGCCAGGCCGATAACGATCTGGTCGAAATTTGCCGAGAACTTGCCGATCTGGATGAAGATCACTATCAGCAACGCCTCGAAGCCGCGGCTGAAGCATGCTCCAGCATGCGATTGGCCTTTATCGACCCGGCACAAATTAAATGGCAAGAGAGAAAAAGTGCCACGGTTCTTAATACACAGGTTCAGGAAAGCCCCGAACTCGATACCGATGCCCAGCGAGAACTTATGATTCAGCAATTGCTGGACCAGGCCTTTGTCAGCAACAAGCAAGGTTTGCGCCGTTATATTGTTGATTCCTTGCGAGGCGGGCGGCGCATTGCCACCAGCGAGTTACAAATCGACGACGCCCACAGCCTGATGAGCATGGCCTCAGCCATTGAGATTGGCGCCGTGAACAATCAAAGCTCGGAAATGCAATTTGATGTTCAGTTTGAACGCGCCTCCGTTGAAGGTAATGAGTACTTTCAACAATTTGACGAATTCACCATTGAGCTGCGCGGCAAGACGCCAGCCAGCGACGATTAAAAGCGATTTATGTTCAGCCAAATGCTACAACAAGCCTTGAATGAAAAGGCCATACGCCCCGAAGATTTTTCCGAATTAATGATCCGCCTGCTGGATTACGGCATCATCAATCGGGATGAAAGCCAGGTCGAAGCTAATCTCTACGACCGTTATTTGCAGTGCCAGGATCTGGTGGACGATTATCTCTCCATCATCGGTGTACGTATCGAGCACGATGAGCAGTTCTGTTTTGTGCGTCTTTATCCGCCCGGCGCCAGCGCGCCCAACTTGCAGGATGCGGAACACAGCCCTTTTAATCAAGGCTTTCGCCATCGCCCCAATCAAATGGAAATGGCCCTGATTCTGGTTCTTCGTGTGGAGTATGAAAAATCACTGCGCGAAGGCCTGGTCGACGACAAAGGCTGCGTATTAATTTCGATGGAAGAAATTGCCATCAGTTTGAATAACCTGTTAAAGCGCAAACTGCCAGAGGGGCTTCAGGAACGAAAGCAGCTGTTCCGCAATTTGCGACAGCTCAGAATCATTCGCTTTAACAGCGACAGCAGCAGTGAAGAAGCAGAAAATTGGATCAGTATTCAACCCGGCATCAGCAGTTTGGTCAGCCACGACGTGCTCGCCCAACTTGATCCGGAAAGTCAGCAGAGCGAAGCGGCTCAGCTCAACGAACGCTCAGAAACAGAAGGAGGTCGTGCCTGATGTTTTGTAAAAAAGCGATTCTGGTGAACTGGGGAAACATCCCGCCAATTGAATTCGATTTTGGCCCGGTAAACTTATTTTCCGGTGGCAACGGCTCTGGCAAAACCACTGCTGCCGATGCCCTGCAAACTCTGATGACCGCGGCCCACGAAAACCTGTTTAACTACAACCCGGGTCAGGACGAAACCAGCCAACGCGGTCGCGGTGGCAAACAAGTGCGCACACTGGCATCGTATATTCTCGGATGTGACGATGGCAGTTATGCTCGCCCCAACAAATGTCAGGGCTACATCGCGGCACAGTTTCACCCTACACAGGGTGAAAGTGGCCAGGCCTTCTGGGCCATAATGGCGGTGCAAGCGAGCCTGGAAACTGCTGGCAAACAACGCCAGGCCCGCCAGGATGAATTGCTGTTTTTCGTCTTGCCCGGTGACCAGGTGCCGATTGGTGCCATCACGCTTGCCAGCTTTGTAAAAGAAGATAAAGGCGGAAAGTACATTCTTCCTATGGCCAACCTGGGAAAAAATTTACGCATTGAATTTGGCCAGGATGCCATCGAGGTTTACGACAAAAAGAGCGCCTATCTGCGCCGCTTATACGGTGCCCTGCGCGGGCAAAATGGTGCCGTATCTGATCGTGAAGCCAAGCACGCCGCGAAAACTTTCTCCAATTTTATGGCCTATAAGCCAGTTAAAAGCATCAACGACTTCGTTGCCAAAGAGGTATTGGAACCCAAGGATCTGAGCGAGGATATCCGCCAGGTATCCGAGCTGATGAAAACCATTCACGGCATGGAACAGGAAACCCGCTCCCTGAACGAATCCATCGAACGCCTGGAAAGCGCAAACCACAATGCCATAGAGTTTATCGATATCTGGCAACAAATTCGGATTCTGGAATACGCCGAGCTTTACCGCCGCCAGCGCAGCTTGCAAAAAACTTATCTCAGCAAAAAAGAACAACAGCAGAGCAATCAACTGGCCGTAAAAGATGGTCTGCACAGCATTGAACTGGCCGAGCGTAAAAAGACAATTTTGTTCGACCAGATCACTGAGCTGACCGCAAAACGCAAAGGCATCTCTGCTCTCAAAGACAAAGATGAGCTGCAAAAGCAGGCCGAACTGGCTCAACAGCAGCTGGCAAAACAGGCGCCCTTGTTACTACAACAGTTGCACAGTTTCAGCGAAAACTTTGGCCAGGCCCAAAAGCTGCAAAGACTGGTTCAGCAAAGCTCGCTGGAACTGGAATGTCCTGCTCTAAACCAAAGTCCGGTTCAAAAAGCATTAAAACAGGTTATTGCGCTGGGAGACGACACGGGCATCGATTCCCAAAAGTTGATGACCATCGATTTTCTCGGCAGTGGCGATCTTGAGAAAAAGTTGGAAGATCTGGTCAAGCGTGACAGCAGCCATCAGCATTTGCAGGCGATTTTGCATCAATCCAATGGGAGCGAGAACAGCCTTCGCGATCAGTTGTTCAGCCTTAGCCAGAAACGTCGCGAACGTCAGGACAAAAACCGCCAACACATCGAGAGCCGCGAGCTGGAGATCCAACGCTTGGGCCAAAGCAAGATCAGCTACCCACCCTATGTGCAGCACGCTCTACAGGCCATTGAGCAAGAGTGCCCGGCCGCTAAGCCCAGTGTCTTGTGCGATTTTATTGAAGTCAGCGACCCACAGTGGCAAATGGCCATTGAAGGTTATATCGGTGGCGCTCGCTTCGGCATTATCGTTGAGCCCGAATACGAAGCCCAGGCCATTGCCATCGTTCGAGCGATGGGTGGCCGAAAAAATAAGGCACGAGTGATTCAGGGACACAAAGCGGCCCGTGACGCCCATCGGGTAAAACTGCCAAAAGATTCCATTCTGGATTTGATGGAGTTCAGCCATAAAACCGCCGAATACTATGTTCGCGCCTCATACGGCAGCGTGGTGCGTGCGGCCAATGAAGAAGAACTGCGCGGATTACACCGTGGGCTCTGCGCCAGCGGCGTTGGCGCCGGCAACTATGCCATGTTCCGTTGTGACATCGACGCCAGCGATTTATTGTTTGGTCAGGGTGCCCGCGATCGCGCCTTACTCGCAAAGCGCGAGCAACTCGACGAACTGATTGAACAAAGCCAGCATCTTGAAAGCGCTTACCGTGAAGTTGCCAACTGCCTGGATGCCTGCGATAAAATTACCGCTCCTCAGTCAGCCATGATTGTTCACGAGCTGCTCGACTGCTATCGCAAACTCGAACAGGCCGAGCAGGCCATGAACAATCTCGATTTGAGTGAGTTCGACGATCTGGAAGCGCAACTGCAGCAACTCAAACAAGACCACAGCGACGTAGAAAAAGAAATTAATCAGCAACACCAGGCCCAGGGCGAATACAAAAACAAAGCGCATCAACTGGAACTGACTATCGATAAGCTCGCCGACGAGCAGGATACCCTGCAAATGCAGCTGGAGCAGGGCGAAGCCGCTGTCGATGATATCGCAAAACACAGCAGCCACTTCGATAGCCAGCAAGCCCTCGGCAAAGCCGAGACTATCGCAGACCAGTCCAGTGACAGCCTGCTGCCCCAATGCAATGATTTACGGGGTCAGCTTGAGCAACTCGAACGCAAACTGGATCAACAATTGGCTCAACACAATCAACTTTGTAATAGCCATTGTGTGATTCCTTATTTAGCCAACAGCGATAGCCGCGACAGCCTGGCGATGTATCAACAGGTGCAGCACGCCCAGCAAAACATCGAATCGATTTACCACTCGCTGAAAAACAATGTACTGGTGGGCAAACATGAAAACCTGTTGGCACTGAAAGACAGTTTTAACACCGCCTTTGTCAGCAACCTTTGTCACTCCATTTACCAGGCAATTGGCGATGGCAAGGAACAGTTGGAAGTTTTAAACCAGGAACTGGAACACCATCGTTTTGGTGACGATCGCGAGCGCTTTTTCTTTGGCTATAGCTGGATACCGGAATTCCGCGAATACCATAAGTTTTTCAAGGAAGTTATTGATACGCCGGATCTCGGCGATGGTAACTCTCTGTTTGATGCCGAACTCAGCAAGAAATCCCAGCAGGTGCGCGACAAGCTCCTGGCTATGTTGCTGGATAAAGACGAGCAAACCGCCCTGCGCGAACTGAATCGCATCAGCGATTATCGCAACTACCGCAGCTATGAAATCTACAAAGAACCCTTGAATAAAGAAGCCATTGCCCTGAGCACCTATGGCACTGGCTCTGGCGGCCAGTTGGAAACACCCGCCTACATCATTCGCGCAGCAGCGGTAACGTCAGCGTTTCGTTTCAATGAAGGCAATACCCACTGCCGGATGGTATTGGTGGATGAGGCCTTCTCAAAAATGGATGAAACCCGTTCGCGCCAGGTTATTCACTATCTAACCGAGTCTCTGGGCCTGCAATTGCTGTTTATTATGCCGACCAGCAAGTCCGGCCCTTTTATGGATTTGATCAGTAACCAGACGATCTTCAGCAAATGCCCAGCCACACAACCCGTGGGAGAACTGCAAACCCGTGTGCTGGTGGATCGCAAAGTCTGCAACACCGACAAGATTCAGGAACTGTGGGCCAAGCATCGCAAAACCGTCCGCCACCAGGCCATGCTGGATTTTATGGAGGGTATTTAGGGTGGGCTGATACTTTCAGGTGGGAGCGGCGACTACGCCAGCTCCTGCTCTGAATCGTCCTTTCGAATATAAAGTGCGGTTTCCAGCAGCAAGGCCATATCCTGAGCGTCTCGCGGATCAACCACCAATAAAGGAATATTGTGCTCCAGACATTCAAACACCTCGAACTTATGAAGTTCACGGCTGAACACTGTGGCGCCCGGATCTGATTTCACATCCATATGACTGATACCCACAACGATACGGGTCGTCTTTGCCAGTTCACCAATCTGCAATAATTGTTCACGCAGTTTTGCGAGCGGGTTGGGTACGGCATTACTGATCAGGATCACAACCGCAGCAACACCACGGCGCAATAGCACCTGAATGGTCTGGCTATTCTGGCTGCCCTGGGTACCTAATAGCTGTAAAGTTTGGCCATCTCTCAGGTTGATCAGTTCATAATCAATAGCATGTCCGAACAGCATATTATGCTGCGGTTCAGGTTCAGCTGAGGGCTGTCCCTGAAACCCGGCTCTGGATTGGATAACTGTTTGAATTGCCGTGGTTTTTCCGGCACCTGACGGCCCGACAAAAACAACTTTGTTCTTGCTCATGATTCTTCCCTGTGGGTAATCCCTAGCTCCCAAACTTAAGGCTAATACGATCGAATGGGGTACGCATAGCCACCTAGTACTTAATAACCAAATATTATGCGGGTTCAACTTGAACCCTAAATGAATAGCGACAGCTATTTTAAGGAAATAAAACAATCAACATGATCACTTAATAAACGAATTTGGCCGGAAAAGGCCTCTGATTTGGGACTGACGGGAGCCGGCGTCGACATCCCCAAGAAAGTCAGAAATTCTCTGCTACATTTAATGAGTAGTGACCAACGATAAGAGCAAATCATGGCAACTCCCGTACTCATTTGTGATGACTCGAACATGGCGCGCAAGCAATGCGCCCGCTCTCTGCCCGACGGCTGGCCCGTAGATGTCAGCTTCGCCACCAACGGCGAAGAAGGTGTCGAAGCAATTAAAGAAGGCAAAGCCGAACTCCTTCTACTGGATTTGAATATGCCGGTGATGGATGGCTACGAGGTGCTTGAAGCCATTCGCGCCCAGGATCTGGAAACCATGGTCGTGGTCATTTCCGGTGACATTCAACCGGAAGCCCGCAGCCGGGTGAAACAGCTGGGTGCTATCGACTTCATTAAGAAACCCGTTGATAAAGAAAAGCTCACTGGCATGTTGCTGGAATACGGCATTATTGACGCCGAGCTGATGAAAGCCGTGGAAGAAACGGTAGCACCTGAACCCAAACCTGAAAAGAAGGCAGCCGAAAAGAAAGCGGCGCCAAAAGAACTGCCTGCCTCAGCAAATGACAGCGTACCCAGTGAGCTGGACCCTCTGTTACGCGACTGTCTGCAGGAGCTTTCCAACGTCGCCATGGGCCAGGCGGGCGATATGCTTGCGCGTTTGCTGAAAGTGTTTGTTGAGCTACCCATCCCCAACGTTAATCTGATAGAAGTCAGCGAACTGTGCATGGCCTTTGCTTCAGTGGAAGACTTCCACGAAACCTCAGGTGTATGCCAGGGTTTTATCGGTTCGGGCATCAGCGGTGAAGCTTTACTGATATTAAATGATTCCAGCTTTGGCGATATGGCCGCTCTGTTGAATTACAAAGGGCAGTTGGACGACAGCGCCGAACTGGAAGTGCTGATGGACATTTCCAATATTCTTGTTGGCGCCTACCTCAAAGGGTTGGCGGAACAACTTGATCTTCATTTCAGTCGAGGCGCACCGGTGGTATTGGGGCAACACTGTGATGTCACGCAATTACTGGAAACCAAAAACCAGGCCTGGAATCGCACACTCGCCATCGAGCTGAGTTACGCCATCGAAGATTACCCCATTAAATGTGACTTGCTGCTGTTCTTTACCGAAGACAGCATCCCACACCTGACTCATCACGCTTCTTATTTACTGGATGACTAATCGCTATGCTCGAACAAGATGATCAGCTAAAAGAATTTTATTGGTACATCGATATTCTGCAAAACGTTGATGTTGGTTTAGCCGTGCTGGACAAAGAATACAATATTCAGCTGTGGAATGGCTTTATGGAAAACCACAGCGGCCATCATCCGAATTCCACCAAAGATCAAAATATTTTTGAGCTCTTTTCAGAAATTGATGAGGCGCGCTTTCGCAGCAAAGCCGAATCTGTCTTTTTGTTACAGAGCAGCGCCTTCAGCAGCTGGGAACAGCGGCCTTATTTATTTAAATTCAAAACCTATCGCCCCATTACCTGCACAGCACCGCATATGTATCAGAACACCACCATCATCCCTCTGGTATCAACCACCGGTGAAGTCAACCACATCTGCATCATCGTGTATGATGTGACCGAAGAGGCCATGTATAAACTTCGCCAGGAAAAACCCCAGGCCATGAGCGCCTAGAAATTCTCTACAAGTCCATTTCTCATTTCTGAACATTGGATGGCGACGGGTTCGCCGTCCATCTATTGAATAAAATTTTTGAAGATTTCACGCCGAACATTTATCTCGATAAAACACCAAATATAATTGATGCGGCTCTTTGATTTCAAAAAACGTGCCACCCTACATTCAGTAAGCCGATGATTTCGCTGATATTTTAAAAAATATTTTTCGGTGATTTTTTAAAATAATTTTTTCTTGCCAACGCTCCCAAAAACTGAAAGTATGGTTGGTTCCCCTCCAAGAAAAACTTGCCACCACCTCTTTCCTATATATGACAAAATCGTCATGGGATTGCCCTAGTTTTCACCCATTAATACTGTTATAAGAACCCTAGGGGGCTATTCGTACGAGCTATACAGCCGACCGATTCAGCGTCCTGCGCCAACTCAACAACCAAAGGGATCGCATATGGGTGAATCGCTGTTGTCCGTTAGGAATACACAAAATAAAAGTACTCGCTATGTACTGGATACTAACGTTTTAATTCACGACCCTACTGCATTACTGAACTTCGAAGAACATAAAATCTCCATTCCCATGACCGTGCTGGAGGAGCTGGATTCCCTGAAAAGCGGCCGTAACGCCGTCGCCGCCGATTGCCGACAGGCAATCAGAGAACTCGATAAAATTCTTGGTCGCGCCAGTCTCGACGATATCGAAGCCGGCGTACCCATTAAACGCGGAGAAAAAAGTCAGGCCCAGGGCAGCCTGTCCATCATTATGCGTGAGACTCCCGAAGGCGTTAGCACCTTACCCACCCATCTAAACGACAACAAAATCCTGAACGACATTTATTTTCTTCAACGCCAAAACCCCGATGAGCATATTGTCCTGATCAGCAAAGACATCAATATGCGTTTAAAAGCCAAAGGCTGTGGTATTGAAGCTGAGGACTACCACAACGATCAGCTGGTCACAGACATAGAGAAACTCAACAAAGGCTTCCTGGAATTTTCGGGCAGCTTTTGGGAGCAAATCAATCAGGTCGATACACAACAGGAAATGGGCCGAACCGTTCATCGCCTGGAGCGTTGCAGCGTGCTGTCCGAATGCTCACCCAACCAGTTTATTCTGGACGAACAGGAATTCGTTGGACGCGTTCTTGAAGTCAACGATGAGGACGTTTTGCTCTTACACCTCGATCAACACCAGTTGATGGAAACCGAGGCCTGGGGCTTGAAACCCAGAGACATTTATCAGGCCTGCGCCTTGAATCTGCTTCTGGACCCCGATGTTCACATCGTCAATCTGACGGGCTCAGCGGGCTCGGGTAAAACCATTCTCGCACTTGCCGCCGCCATTGAAATGACGGTGGCCAATAAACTCTATCGCCGAATTATCGCGACCCGCTCAACACAGGGGCTCGACGAAGACATCGGCTTTTTACCTGGTACCGAAGCGGAAAAAATGGAACCCTGGCTGGGCGCCATCACCGATAACCTCGAAGCCTTGCATTGCGATGACGAAGACTGCTCCGGGAGTGTGGATTATGTGCTGAACAAAGTGCCCTTGCACTTTAAGTCCTTGAATTACATTCGTGGGCGAAGCTTCCAGCACAGCCTGATTTTAATTGATGAGTGCCAAAACCTGACGCCTCATCAAATTAAAACCATCATCACTCGTGCAGGTTCCGGATCCAAAGTGATTTGCCTGGGCAACCTCGCGCAAATTGACACACCGTATCTCAATGCCACCAGCTCGGGCCTGACGTATTTAAGCGAACGCTTTAAAGGTTTCCAGCAGGGAGGGAATATTCAACTTCAGGGCGTACCGCGCTCCATTTTGGCGGAGTACGCCGAGTCTCATTTATAAATTGAACAGAGTGTCACAGGCTTGCGGCTTTAAACGTGTCGCAAGCCTGTAAGCTGCCATTTTTCAGGCCATTGGAAAACCAGCGAATGCGCTGCTCAGCCGAGCCATGGGTAAACGCATCCGGCACCACATAGCCTTGAGCTTGTTTCTGCAAAGTATCGTCACCGATTGCGCTCGCCGCTTGCAAAGCCTCTTCAACATCACCCGCTTCTAAAATTTTCTGCTGCTTTTGCGCGTGATGCGCCCAAACGCCGGCATAACAGTCGGCTTGCAATTCAACGCGAACCTGCAGGGCATTGCCTTCGGTTTTGCTCAATCGACGCTTGGCCTGGTGGGTTTTGTCCAACACACCAAATACGTTTTGCAGATGATGACCTACCTCGTGGGCAATCACATAGGCCTGGGCAAAATCCCCCGGCGCGCCATGGCGACGTGCCAGCTCATCAAAGAAACCAAGATCCAGATACACCTTATTGTCACCAGGACAGTAAAACGGCCCCATTGCGGAAGAGGCCTGGCCACAGGCGCTGCGCACACCATTGCGAAACAGTACCAAGCGTGGCTCGGGATAAGCCTTGCCAAAACTCTGCTTGAAAATGCTGCCCCAGACATCCTCGGTCTGCCCCAGCACAGCGGTCACAAAATCCGCCCGCAGATTGTCTTCCTGGCTGTTTTGTACCTTGGCCTGGCTGATCCCTTGCTGTCCTGGCTGCAGCAAATTCATTGGGTTAAAACCCAGGAAGTAGGCGATGACGCCGACCACCAAAACAATACGGCCCACCTTGGTGCCAATCAGCATGCGAATAATCGGCAGGAAGCTCGCCATTCCACGGCCACCGCCACCAAACCGGGCAGGGGAGTTGCTGCGTTGATCATCCACATTACTGCTGCGGCGGCTGTTTCGCCATTTCATCGGCTTCCCTCACTTATTTGCTTTCGACCTGCCCTGGCGCAATAAACTCAACGAGCAAGGCCGCAGGGCTTAGGTTAAAATACAGATCATACGCGACTAAAACACTACCCACGCTTAATAACGAGATTTTACATGAGTAACAGCGGTACTCTCTATACGGTATCAGCACCTTCTGGCGCCGGAAAAACCAGCTTGGTCAAAGCCTTGATCGACACCCTGAGCGATGTTCAGGTATCGATTTCACACACCACCCGCGCCATGCGTCCGGGTGAGGAAGACGGTGTGAACTATCATTTTGTCTCCCAGGATACCTTTCAGGATATGTTGGCCAAAGGTGCCTTCCTGGAACACGCTGAAGTATTCGGCAATTGGTACGGCACCTCACAGGCCTGGGTGGAAAACACTTTGGCTAACGGCGGTGATGTCATTCTGGAGATCGACTGGCAGGGCGCCCAGCAAGTGAAGCGTTTGATGCCGCACACCCAGGGCATCTTTATTCTGCCACCCAGCCAAACCGCCCTGCGCCAGCGACTGACCGGACGCGGCCAGGATGACGACAGCATCATTGATGGCCGCATGGCCGAAGCCGTCAGCGAAATGAGCCATTACGTTGAAGCCGACTTTATTTTGATCAATGACGATTTCGACGAAGCCTTGATCGACTTCGCCGCTATTTTACGCGGCCAGAGACTCCAGCAGGGCAAACAACAGCAACGCCACAAAACCTTGCTGCAAGAGCTGCTGAAATAAACCCCATAAATGGCCAGCCCTTGCCTGGGCTGGTCAAAATGCGTACACTAGCGCCCCTTTTTTATATCTGCCGCGATGGATTTACGCCTTGAGCTTTTGCAAAAGCTCTACTTTCAGGCTATAACTCTGCGACAGAAGACATTTGCCAAGACCTGCCCGATGGCAGGCATATTGAATAGGAAATACTGATGGCCCGTATCACCGTTGAAGATTGCCTCAACCACGTTGATAACCGTTTTGAACTGGTAATTGTAGGCAGCAAGCGTGCTCGCCAGATCGCTGTCCAGGGTAAAGAGCCTATGGTTCCGGAAGAAAACGACAAGCCAACGGTTCTCGCTCTGCGTGAAATCGAAGAAGGCCTGATCGATCCCGCCATGTTCGACGTTGAAGAAGACGAGCAGGACGAGATGCCCATCATGCCTCAGCAAGAGCCCGGCATCGAGCTGTAACAGCACAGCGAATGGCTCAGGCGCTCGGCTGCCAATAGCCACAGAATGTGTTACTTTAAAAGCTAGGTACGTTAGCAGGAGCTAACGCCCTAGCTTTTTTGTTTTCTGGCCGCCGTATGATGTGATCTATCGACGGGGTTCTTGAGTTACTGGAGCCTACTTTGCAAACCATTGAGTCCCTCAGCAACCGACTCTCATCCTATCTTGATTCCGAGCAAATCAATCTGGTGCGGCGCGCCTACTATTACGCCGAACAAGCCCACGATGGCCAGACCCGTCGCAGTGGCGAACCCTATGTCACTCACCCGCTGGCCGTTGCCGGTATTCTGAGTTCCATGCATATGGACCATCAAAGCCTGATGGCCGCCATGCTGCACGATGTGATTGAAGACACCGGCATCCCCAAAAAAGCCCTGGCCAAACAATTTGGCGATACCGTCGCAGAACTGGTGGATGGCGTCAGTAAGCTGACCCAAATCGAATTTGGCTCACGGGAAGAAAAGCAGGCCGAAAACTTTCAGAAGATGGCCTTGGCAATGGCCAATGACATTCGTGTCATTCTGGTGAAACTGGCCGACCGTTTACACAATATGCGCACACTGGGCGCATTGGCGCCGGAAAAAATGCGTCGTATTGCCTTGGAGACCCTCGATATCTACGCGCCGATTGCCCACCGCCTGGGCATGAACGATATGCGTATCGAATTCGAAAACCGGGGTTTCTCCGCGATGCACCCCTTGCGAGCCCGACGTCTGCAAGCCGCCTTGCAAGAAGCCCGGGGCAACCGCAAAGAGCTGGTTGAGAATATTCAAAGCGCCATTGAAGCCCGCCTTGAAAAAGAAGACATCGCCTCGTTGGTGCTGGGAAGGGAAAAGCATCTGTTCAGCATCTACCAGAAGATGCGCGCAAAAAAGAAGTCCTTCCGTGAAATCATGGATGTCTACGCCTTCCGAATTATTGTTGAAGATGTCGACACCTGTTACCGCGTTCTCGGCGTCATGCACAACCTTTATAAACCCGTCATCAGCGAATTCAAAGATTATATTGCCATACCCAAGGCCAACGGTTACCAATCTCTGCACACCGTCTTGGTCGGCATGCACGGCGTGCCCATTGAAGTTCAGATTCGCACCAAGGAAATGGACGAGCTGGCCAATACAGGCATTGCAGCACACTGGCTGTACAAAGCCGACGAAGACAGTCCGGTCAGCAATCAGGCACGCGCCCGTCAATGGGTGCAGGGCCTGTTGGAAATTCAAAAACAGGCGGGCAACTCCCTGGAATTTATTGAGAACGTTAAGATCGATCTCTTCCCGGATGAGGTCTATGTGTTTACACCCAAAGGCAAAATTATCAGCTTACCTTCCGGCGCCACAGCGGTTGATTTCGCCTACGCTGTACACACCGGAGTAGGGCATCGCTGTGTTGCCTGCCGAATTAACGATCGCCTGGCACCGTTATCGCAACCACTCAAAAGCGGCGAAAAAGTGAAAATCATTACCGCTGCGGGAGCGCAACCCAACCCCGCTTGGCTCAACTTTACCACCTCCGGCAAAGCGCGAAGTTCCATTCGCCACTTTCTGAAAAATCAGCGTCACCATGAATCCATTGAACTGGGTGAACGCTTACTCGGTCGCGCACTGAGCAATATTAATATGCGCCTCGACGAACTCAGTGAAGAACAGGTTCAGCATTTGCTCGATGAAACCCATATGAGCAATATGGAAGCCCTGCTGGAAGATATTGGTCTGGGTAACCGACTGGCCAATGCGGTCGCGAATTTGCTGCAGCAGGATCAGGAAGATTCCAAAGCAACTCATATCCATTCCCCACTGATGATCGACAGCGACGAAGGTATGCTGATCAGTTTTGCCCGCTGCTGCCGCCCCATTCCCGGCGACCCGATTATTGGCCACCTAAGTGCCGGTAAAGGTCTGGTGGTCCACGTGGAGGACTGCAATAATATTGCCGAACTGCGTCACTCTCCGGAGAAAATCAGTTTGGTAAACTGGGCGCCCAATGTGACCGGTGAGTTTCTGGTCGACATTAAAGTTGAAGTGGAATCCCAGCGCGGAATTATTGCCAGCCTCGCCAATCGCATGGCCGAAGCCGGCGCTCATATTGAACGTATTAATGTTGATGAGCGCGACGCTCACAACAGCGTGATCGAACTGTGTATCGGTGTGCAAAACCGAGTCCATCTGGCGAACGTTATTCGTCGGGTGCGCAATATGCATTCGGTCATCAAGTTAACCCGAAGCAAAAACTAATCGCTTATATTTATTTGAGAAACACCATGCCAAATCGTTCTATTGTAGAAACCAGCAATGCACCTTCTGCCATCGGCACTTACTCACAGGCCGTTAAAGTAAACAACACAGTTTACCTGTCGGGTCAAATCCCACTGGTGCCGGAAACCATGACACTGGTTGAAGGCGATTTTGAAGCCCAGGCTCATCAGGTATTTAAAAACCTGGCCGCCGTGTGCAAAGCCTCTGGTGGCGACATTCAGCAAATCGTAAAACTGAACATTTACCTCACCGATCTCGGCAACTTTCCGATTGTTAACGAAGTGATGTCCCAATACTTCGAGCAACCCTATCCGGCACGCGCTGCCATCGGCATCAGCCAGTTACCGAAAGATTCCTTGATTGAAGCCGACGGCATTTTGGTTGTGTAAAGGTGTACTAAAATGGGCAGGGAATTTCACTTCTTAAACCTGCCCTTAATTTTCATTATGAAAAGTCCATTCAATCTGTTTTTGATTGTCCTCATTTTTCCTTTATTGGCAGCTGATGTTTCAGCCCAAGCAAGTGAGCCTTCAAAAAACAAATTGAAACCCGGCTATGGCTACTTGCTTCTGGCCATAGAAAGCCTGGGTACAACGCCCCATAAGATTCTGCTAAAAGGCCCAAAGCTTTTTTCGAACCCCAGCGTTCAGTCCATCCAGCCTGGCAACAATTACCGTTTGATGCCAGTACCTGCCGGTCGATATTACTTCAGTCAGGTTCACAACGATGGCAAGAAAGAAGAAGCCGCGTACTGGGATATTCTAAACTTTGACTATTACGTCGATGTCAAAGCCGATACCATTTCCTATTCCGGACACTTTATCAGCGAGATGTACAGCGAGCAGGAAGTGGACTTCGTCTACCGTAATCGCAGCAGCCAGGCCTATGAATATCTTCGTGGCTGCTGTTTTGAGACCGTAAAACGTTATCCGCTCAGTTTTACCGGCTCTTATCCCGATCCATTTCTGGATTTTTTAAAGCAGAATGACCAAGCGGTGAAGCCATGATGGCCATCACCAATAAATGTGTGCTCCTTGGCTTATTGACCATATGGTCTTTAGTCACCATGATTCGACCAGTTTTCGCCGACCATGAAAACAGCGTGGCTTATCAACACGCTAAAGATATTTTTCGAAGCTCCATTTACTACTTGGTCGACAGTAATCCTGAAGGCTCGTTAATTACCTATATCGAACGGCTGGATCGCGGCCAGCGTTTAATGTTGTTAAATCTGCAGGATGAAAGCTTGCAAATTCTTTTGAACGATCTCGAGGGTAATATCACGCACTATTCCTGGATCGATAACGACACCTTGGTTCTTAATGAAGTAAACAGTGACCATCAGCAGGCTCTGACTCAGCTTTCCATCAACTTTATCGATAAGCAGCTGAGCAATATCTATCAACGGCCTTTGCTTAAAAACGCTGTGGTTATCGACACCTTGCCGTATAAAGAAGATCGGGTTTTGGTGAAGCAATTTCGTGAATCGAAATCGTATATCTACAATCTGAACCTCGCAGCCAGGAATATCAGCGGGCAACTGCGCAACCGATTTAAACTCAATCGCCTGGCGCCCGCCGCCGAGCATTGGTTGAGCGACACTTCCGGAGCCCTCAGAATTGGCTATGTCGCCCCCCGCCACGGCAAACAGAAGGTCTGGTATCGCCCGCTGGACAATAAACGCTGGTCGGTGATTTGGGAAAGTGACAAACGCAGTATTTTCAGGCCAATTTTGTTTGAAGAGGAAAAGCAGCAACTCCTGGTTCTAAGCAACCATCAACGCAATTTTATTGAACTGCTGCGCTTCGATATCAAAACCCAAACCTTTGTTGACACCGTGCTCAAGATACCCGGCTACGACATTGAGTCTGTCGAGCTGAATAAGCGCCGGGACGACATTTTGTTTGCCAGCTACACTCAAGATGGCAACCATCGTCGACACTATATGAACGAGCTCGGTGACTTTTTAAGCAATACTTTAAAGCGCGACCTCAACACGCCCAACATCTGGGTGGTCGACAACAGCCTGAACGACAAAATTATTATTGCTCTGAAACGCGATGGTAAAAACCCTGGTATTTTCTACTTATTTAACACCCGACAATGGCAACTCACAGAGCTTGCCGATACCCAACCTTGGTTAAAACAGTTTCAGTTGGGTGATACACAAGCCATCACGTCACGTTCCAGCGACGGTTTGGAAATTGAAAGCTATCTAACATTACCCAGTAATCACCAAACACACAAAGCCCCCCTAATTGTTATGCCCCACGGCGGCCCTATCTCAGTCAGATCCTCCGCAGACTATGACCCCCATGTACAGTATCTGGCCAGTTTGGGTTATGCCGTTCTGCGACCGAATTTCCGAGGTTCTTCCGGCTATGGCCGAGAATTTATTGAAGCCGGTAAACAGCAATGGGGTAAGCTCATCGAAGATGATATTGAATCTGCGGTACGCGAAGTCATTGCACAAGGCTTGGTGGATGGCGACAAGGTGTGTATTTATGGCAGCAGTTACGGCGGCTATTCTGCGTTAATGAGCGCCATTCGCTCGCCGAACCTGTTCAAGTGCGCAGCATCCTATGTGGGCGTGACCGACATTAGCCTGATGTACAATAATGATGTGCACAATTCCAGCAGTATATTAAGTTGGCGAAAGGATTATGTCGGCGATCCCAAAACTCAGCAACAAGAACTCATGCGCTATTCACCGGTTTATCAAGCCGAACGATTGAGGGTACCGGTGTTTCTCGCTCAAGGTGAAAAGGATCGCGTCGTCGACAAAGAACATTTCTATCGCATGCGACATGTATTGGAAAAGTATGGAAAGACGGCCGAGTATCTTCTCCTGCCGGAAGAGGTCCATGGCTTCAGCTTGCTGCAGAGTTATTACGAATTTTATTCCCGCCTCGATGCCTTTTTCAGAAAGCATCTGAAACTGCCCAATGCCTCACCACTGCTTCGGGACAACGAAGAACAGCAAGCCAATATGGCAGCCAAATAAGTCAGACGCCTCTCTGCATTTTTAGTTAGGCCATCGCCGTATCTCTGAATTGTTTGGGGCTCGCGGAAAACCAACTCTTAAACGCACGATGAAACGCGCTGACTTCAGAGTAACCCAGCTCCTGGGCAATCGCACTGATTTCCCAGCGCTCTGTAATCAGCAGGGCTAACGCTTTTTCCTTCAATAAACTTTCTTTTAACTGACGAAAACTGCTGCCCTGTTCAGCCAGCAAACGCTGCAAGACACGTTTGTTTACATCCAGTTCCCGGGCGACGTCTTCGATTGTTACCTGAGCCGGGGCGCCTTGCTCGATCATTTGCTTAACGTCTTCGCGCAGAGATTTGCCTTCCCGTTTATGCCGGATCATGCCTTCGGCATAGGCCAGGTTGATTTCATAAAGGTGTTCGTCACGCCCTTCAATCGGCAGCTGCATCAAGTTACTGTCCAGATGAAGGGAAAAGTAAGGGCTCGCAGGTGTTACATGTACATCCAGTAGCTTGGAAAGCTCTTTGTGCGCCATATCCTCCGGAATACCAACCGCCAGAACAGGGTCCTGGGGGCTGATGGCTCTCAACACCAATATCGTTCCTGTGATTACCGAAAGTATTTGCTGGCGGTTGGGCGGCACACTGTGCGCACTGGGCACATACTCGCAAACTGTCAGGCCCGGTTTTTCATTGTCTCGAATGCGGTACAAGCCGTTATCACTGATCAGGCTCTGGAAACTGGCAATATGTTGGAAAGCCTGAATCGGCGTTGGACTGTGCCAGCAAATGGGCATCAAGACACCACTGGCGCGCTGGTTTTGCAACAAGCCAAGCTGAGCACCCAAGGTCGTATTCTCACTGAGTTCCTCGGCCCGATGCCACAAGCGACGGGCATCTCCCAATTCCATGCTTCCCGGGTTTAGGGAATTATCAGCGTAATTGTTCGCACTCGAAATTCCCGCCATCAATGCCGCACGATCAAGCCCCAGGCGTTCAAAGCCCGCGAAAACGCCGCTGATCCAGAGGTTGGTGATATGAAAATGCCGCATGAGGAAGCCCGCTTAACTTACAAGTTACGTCTTTTACTTAGTCGCATAATGTTAATTATTTGCACCCACTGTCAATGGCAAAGCGAAAAGAGTTCGCCACAATGAAGCCACTCAATAACAATAATCAGGAAAACGATATGTTGATCAGTAAATCCAATGGCGCCTGTGGTGCCCGTATCGAAGGCATCGATCTCTCACAAGAACTCAGCTCGGAACAGGTTGAGCAACTGCGTGCTGCCTGGCTGGAACATCACGTTTTGGCTTTCCCGAACCAGACACTGGATGATGACGATCTGGAACGCTTCAGTCAGTACTTTGGAACCTTTGCAGGCGATCCGTATTTTCCACCGATTGAAGGCCGGGAATACGTGGCCGAATTGCGCCGGGCCGCCGATGAAACCACCCCCATTTTCGCCGAAGCCTGGCACAGTGACTGGAGTTTTAGAGCCGACCCTCCAGCCGGCACAATTTTATATGGGATTACAATTCCACCGGTCGGTGGCAATACCGATTTTATTAACCTGCACAAAGTACTGGAGGATATGCCGGCCGATTTACGCGAACGTCTGGAAGGAAAAATTGCCCAGCATTCTGCCAAGCTGGCTTACGCACCTGACGGGCTTTATGGGGAGCGGGAAAAAGACGCAAAGCGCGGTATGAAAATTTTATATTCTGAAGATGCCTACCACGTAGAAACGCACCCAATTATTCGCAAACATCCCGAAAGCGGGAAAGAGGGTGTCTTCGGAACCATCTTTGGTTATATCGTGGGCATTGAAGACACAACGCCGGAAGAAGAACAACGTCTTATGGAAGACCTCTATAACTGGCAAACCCGCGCCGAATTCCAGTACAGCCACGAATGGGAACCCGGCATGCTCGTGATGTGGGATAACCGCTCGGTTTTACATAAAGCCAACGGCGGCTACGAAGGTCACGAGCGCGTTTTGCATCGCGTTGTTATTAACTAGCTCCATGGAAACACTTGCCCGATTTTGTTCGGGCAAGTCTTCATCCTTATTTTCGCAAGGGCGGCAGAGAAAAATACGTTAAACAACGCCAGATATATTCCACCGGCCCCTGACGAAAATAGCGTAACCACAGAGGCGCCAGCCACAACTGCAAACCCCAGATCATTAACATTAGCATCACTAACTGCCAACGCGACAATTCGCCCCACAAACCCAATCCATAACCATACACCACTGACGTACCGATCAGGGATTGCAAAAGATAATTACTGAGCGCGGTCTGCCCCAAAGCCTGTAAGCGTTTTTGCAAGCCCTTGGCCCATTGAATACGGCACAACACAATAATGCCTGAAACATACGCAATGACCAGCGCGACAGAACCTATTGTATTTAAAGGCAGCACTCCCCAATGATCAAAATAGCGTTCCACCGACCACTCTGAATTTACCCCAACAAACCAGGACCAAAGAGAAATCGGTACACCCAGCAGCAATCCAAAAAACAAACTATTTTTGTACAAGGAGATTGGAAACTGGCCTTGTAAAAAGCGCAGCTTATACAAAGCCATCCCTAAGCACATCATACCCAGAGCGCGATAGAATGTAGACACCAGAATCAACACATCAAACTGAACAAATACCGAACTGGTTTCCTCTTCTACGCCTAAGCGATAGTTAACAATATCCTGGTAGCTCCCCGAATAAAGCTGTTTGGTATCATCAATCATTTCTGCAGTCGGATATAACAATGCCTGAACATCATAAAACTCCTGGACACTGTAATCAGCAATATTGCCGACAAAATCTCCAGAAGTATATATCGATGCCATCAACAACACGCTAGCAAACAGAATAAGCACCCAGGGTGAGGAACGATGCAGAGGGTAAAGCAGTAAGGCGCAAAAACCATAGATTAGCAACACATCCCCTTCCCACAGATATATACCATGGGCAAGACCGATAGCCATCAGAATAAGATTACGACGGTAATGCACTCCCAAGCTGGCCTTTCCTTTTGCTTGTACTCGTTCGATCAACAACAGAACACTGGCACCAAACAACAGGGAAAACATGCCCATAAACTTTTGATCGGCAAACACAAAAAATATTGAAAAGATCGGAAAGTTTAAGAAGTCATCAGCACGATATGCAGTGGGACTTGAATATGCACCAAAGGGCATCGCCATACCCACCAAGTTCATCGTCAACAAACCCAATAGCGCGACACCACGAACGGTATCGATGCTGTCGATACGTTCATCCAAACGAATACTTTGATTCACAATCACTCCATGGTTTTTTATTCAACGGATAAATCAGTTCTGACCTAATGCCGCCAATTGAACTTGATAACCTTCACGGTACGTCGGGTAGAGATACGAGTATGAAGATCGCAGAAGACGCTCGGGAATTAATTGTTTGCCGGTGGCAGAATCGCATTTAAATTCCATCGTCGATTCCACACCCAGCTGACCAGCCAGATAGGCCTTAATCTGCCCTCGCAAAGAAGGCTCAGTATCCGTTGCCAAATACACCTCTTCACGCTGCGCTTCAGGCAAACTCAGAATATGTTCCAGCACCCCGGCACAATCATCGACATGGATGCGATTGCCCCAGTGAGCATCCGCGTCTGAAAATTCACAGCCTTCGCGAACCTCGTCCACCAGCTTGCGAAACAAACGTTTGCGCTCTGGCCCATAAATGCCCGAAAAACGTACCCGACAATGGCGCAGACCACTCTCGGCCAACAACTGTTCCGCTTCCAACATGCGAATACCGTTGTACTGTTGAGGTTCGGTTGGGGACTCATCACTCAGGCGACTGCCATCGTTTTGCCCATACACCGCGGTGCTGGAAACGAAAATCAGCAGAGGGCACCTCTCCAGCGTTTTGCCAAATTCAAGCAATTGCCGAATGGGTTCAACATAACTCAGGCGGTAGGCCTCATCACCACGGTCAAAGGGCGTCAGGGTAATCAACAGGGCGTCCAGCTCCATTAGATATGAGCTATAGCTGCCGATATCCCTGGCATCGGCCTGCCGCCACTGAAAACCTTTCGGCAGGACTTTTTCGCTACGGCTGAAGGCATAACCCGTCGCCTTGCCCTGCAAACGACTCAAGAGGCGCTGACCAATATCGCCATACCCCAAAACCCCCAGCCGTAGACTCTGATTTAAATGTTCCATAGATGCGCTCTCAATCCGTATTCACATTCTGAACCCTAATATTTGCCATCGCTTAAATGGCTTGATTAGAGTTTAGCTATTGACTTTAATTTATTAATAGTTAAATTCTAAAACATTACTTTGACTACTGCGAGACCCGAACATGACCTTAACCGAGCTTCGTTACATAGTTACCCTGGCCCAGGAAGAGCATTTTGGCCGCGCCGCCGAGCGTTGTTTTGTCTCCCAGCCCACCTTGAGCATCGCTGTTAAAAAGCTTGAGGAAGAACTGGATGTCGCTTTGTTCGAACGCAGCAAAACCCGCGTCCACCCGACGCCGCTGGGTGAAAAAATTGTTGCCCAAGCCCAAATTGCACTGGAGCAGACCGCAGCAATCAAGGACCTCGCTACCGCCGGAAAGGACCAACTGTCCAGCCCACTGAAAATTGGGGCCATTTTCACCATTGGCCCTTATCTGTTTCCGCACTTTATTCCGGAGCTGCAAAAAAGCGCCAAGCAGATGCCTCTCTACATCGAAGAGGGCTATACCGCGACTCTGCGCCACCGTCTGCGCAATGGAGAGCTGGATGTCATCATCGTGGCCCTGCCCTTCACCGAAGCCGATGTGGTTACTCAAGCGCTCTACGAAGAGCCCTTCGAGGTTCTGATTCCCGTCGATCATCCGCTTGCTGAAAAAACCCATATCGAGCCCAGCGACCTGGACGACTACAATGTGCTCTTGCTGGGTGAGGGCCACTGTTTCCGGGATCAAATCCTGGAAGCCTGCCCAAATCTGCAGGCCAAATTCGACAGCAGCAGTACCACCACATTGCAAGCCGCAACCGAGGGCAGCTCCCTCGAAACCCTGCGCCATATGGTTGCCTCAGGTCTGGGCATTACGGTACTGCCACAATCCGCCGCCGGTACCAGCCATTATGCACAGGGCGTATTAACAACTCGTTCATTTAGTGATCCGGCGCCCACACGCACGGTGGGTCTCGCATGGCGAGCCAGCTTCCCGCGCCATCAGGCCATTGATGCACTGCGCAGCGCCATCTGCGATGGACACGGTATTTGCACCATTCTTGAGCGTTAATTTCCATGAGCAATAAGGCTGCCCCCAGCCTCGCGCACATTGATGTCACCGCCTTGAAAGGGGTGGGCAAACAGCTGGCTGAAAAGCTGGCTCGCTTGCATATCTTCAACTTGCAGGACTTGCTGTTCCATTTGCCGAGCCGTTATCTGGATCGCACCAAAGTTACCCCAATCGGCGGCCTCCAACCCGGACAGAATGCGGTTGTGCAGGGCATCATCAAAGCCAGCGATGTGGTCTACGGTCGCCGTCGCAGCCTGATGTGTCGAATACAGGACGGCACCGGCACCCTGACCCTGCGCTTCTATCATTTTTCTGGCAGCCAGAAAGCCAAGCTGGCACCGGGTAGTCATGTGCGCTGTTACGGCGAAGCACGCCGGGGTTCTTCCGGCCTGGAGATGTATCACCCGGAATACGAGTTCTACGATGAGCAATCCCAACTGGTGCTTCCGGACAGCCTGACACCGGTGTATCCCGTGGGAGAAGGCATTACCCAATCCCGCCTGCGCGGACTGATCACACAGCTGCTGCCCCAGGTTAATGAACACAATGTGCCCGAACTGCTGCCTAACCATGGGCAGGGAAGCGGGGGCGGGCAAAGCACCAATGTCAGCCTCGCCGACGCATTGAAATATCTGCATCAACCACCGACCGATGCCAATGTCGAGCAGCTTATGGAACGCCAGCATCCTTACCAGCAGCGTCTGGCCTTTGAGGAGTTGCTTGCCCACAACCTGAGCCTGCTCCGGGTGCGCCAAAAGATCCAGGCTACCCAAGCGCCGGTGCTGCCACCGAATGACCTGAGCCAACAGAACTTTTTGGACAGCCTGAGTTTTTCCCCAACCGGCGCGCAATCACGGGTCATCCATGAAATCAGCACCGATATGGCCAAAGGCGTGCCCATGCTTCGCCTGGTACAAGGTGATGTGGGCTCGGGCAAAACCCTAGTCGCTGCCGCAGCGGCTCTGCAAGCCATTGCCAACGGCTATCAAGTGGCCCTGATGGCACCTACGGAGATCCTTGCGGAACAACATCGACAGAATTTCAGCCACTGGTTTACGCCTCTGGGCATCACGGTCGGTCAGCTTAATGGCAAACAAAAAGCCAGTGAGCGCAAAACGCAACTGGAGGCAACCGCCAGTGGCGAGAACCAGCTGATTATCGGCACCCACGCTCTGTTCCAGGACGGAGTGGAATTCGCCGACCTAGGGCTGGCCATTATCGATGAGCAACATCGCTTCGGTGTTCATCAGCGCATGGCTCTGAGAGCCAAAGGCCACAGCAAGGACAACGGCAGCAATCAGGCACGACCACATCAATTGGTGATGACCGCTACGCCAATCCCCCGCACGCTGGCAATGAGCGCCTATGCAGATTTGGATATTTCCATCATCGATGAACTTCCTCCGGGCCGCAGCCCGGTAACCACGGTGCTGATTGCCAACGAACGGCGCCAGCAGGTGATCGACAGAGTGCGAGCCGCTTGCGGTGAAGGGCGGCAGGCTTACTGGGTGTGCACCTTGATTGAAGAATCCGAAGCCCTGGAGGCCCAGGCCGCCGAGGTCACCGCCAACGAACTTCAGCAACAACTGTCACAACTCAACGTCGGTCTAATTCACGGCCGATTGAAAACCACCGAGAAAGAGGAGGTCATGTCGCAATTTAAATCGGGGCAACTGCAGGTACTGGTTGCCACGACGGTGATTGAAGTTGGGGTTGATGTCCCCAACGCCAGCTTGATGATCATCGAAAACCCCGAACGTCTGGGATTGGCCCAATTGCACCAATTGCGTGGCCGCGTAGGACGTGGCAGCACCGCAAGCCACTGTGTTCTGCTATATGGCCAACCCCTGTCAGAGTACGGACGAGCCAGACTCAGCGCTATGCGTGAAACCAGCGACGGTTTCAAGATTGCTGAGCGCGATTTGGAACTGCGCGGCCCCGGTGAGGTACTGGGAACCAAACAAACCGGCGAAATGCAGTTCAAACTGGCGGATTTGCAACGAGATGCTAACTTAATTAAGAGTATTAGGCGCTCTGCACAGGAAATTGCCGAGCACCATCCCCACCTGCAAGAACCCATAATTCAGCGTTGGCTAGGCCAGGCTGAAGAATATGCTCAGGTTTAAGGGAAATAGGCCGAAATCCTATTACATGCTATCGCGTTGCTTAGCCACGTTTTGCACAACGACGTAAGGAGGTCAGATTGTCTAGCGTACCTACCAGTGTAATGGAGCAACTGGACACCCAAAAAATCGGTTACCAGATTGCCAGTGCCAAGTTTCCACCTGGCAGCGGCCGCCGTGTTCGCGCCACGATCTTGCAAGATAACCTTGGGCAACTGCAGGCTCTGCTGCCTGCTGACCGTCTATTGGATGTACGCCTGGTCAATGAGATCCTGGGCCGAGAACTGAAGGCAACTCGACAGAAGGATCTACAGCCTCTGTTCGATAAATACAAACTGCAGAATATTCCCGCGCTGCCAAAACTGGCCGGCATGCCCACCATTGTGGACGCCAGCCTATTGCAGACCGACAGCCTCCTGCTTGCCTCGGGCAGCCTTGGCGAAGTCTTGGCCGTCAGCACGGCCGATTTCAAACTCGCCATGAACGACGCCGAGATTGGCGACATCAGCATGCCACTGAAAGCGGATGCGCTGGGAGACGATGTCCTGGCCATTACCCAGTCGGTGCAGTCGTTTACCAAACGCCGTGTCGAGCAGCGCCTGGAAGAAACACTGGAGTTGCCATCACTGCCGGAAACGGCACAACGAATTATCAATTTACGCGTCGATCCCAATGCGGACATTTCCGATCTCGCCAGCATTGTTGAAATGGACCCGAGTTTAGCGGCTCAAGTTGTTAGCTGGGCCAGCTCGCCATACTATTCCGCACCGGGAAAAATTAAATCCATTCACGATGCTATCGTGCGTGTACTGGGTTTTGACATGGTGCTTAACCTGGCGCTCGGTTTAGCGCTCGGAAAAACATTGAACATGCCCCAGGATGGCCCCTTTGGTTCCACCCACTATTGGCATCAATCGGTTTTTACCGCCGCCATGGTGGAAGCTTTGGTGACCAAAATTCCACGCGAACATCGCCCGGGTTTTGGCATGTCTTATTTATCCGGTTTGCTCAGCAATTTTGGAACGCTGGTCATGGCCGAAGTATTCAGCCCACACTACAGCGACATTTGTCGCTTACAAGAAGCAAATCCCCACATTCCTTATCAGGCTATTGATCGTCATGTACTGGACGTCAGTCGCGATCAACTCAGCGCCTGGTTAATGGATTTATGGAACATGCCACCGGAAGTGGTGGCGGCTTTGCGCTTGCAAGGAATGCCGCAAGCAGAAGATGATCAAATCGCCTATGCGCAATTGGTTTACCTCGCGCGCGCCTTACTGTGCCAGGAAAATTTAATTCATGGCCCCGCCTTAAACGTCGACGATTCCCTACTTGATGCTTTGCATTTAAAACGCGATCAAGTTGAAGAAGCGGTAGAAAGTATCGCCGAATCAAAAGACGAACTGCTCTCTATCGTCAAAGAACTTTGTTGAGTTCGAAATAATTTCAAAACCATTACAGCGACTTATTGTAAGTCGTTGTAATACCGCGTAATGGCAGCAAAGAAGTCGCCTAAGTACTCTTCTTGACGCCACATTAATTAATAAAAAAACAGCAATACGGAGACTGCTATGTCCACATCAGATACCTTGTCTATTTCTGTCCCACAAGGGCAAGGACAAATCAAAAATTTCACTCTTAAGCCAAGTTTGCCTGCAAATGGTCAGCCTGGAGATTGGGTTTTTCAAACGATTGAAAGTGACGGTTCACAACAGCCGGTTGAAAATTTAGATATTAGTTTTGATCCAAATTCAAACTGGCTGCAACGTCAGTCAGAAGTTTGTGTATTAGTCGTAACAATGGATGAGCCAGGCTGGCGTTTTGCACTCGGCGGCACTAAAAGTTGCCTAAGTGAAATCAACACTACAGATCAACTGCATGATGTAGAAACCGCTGTTACTGCAAATGGTAAAGTTCTAACTGCAGTAATAAAAAGTTTGAGCAAAGTTGGAGAAGCAGTTGGATTTTCTTTTGTAGCAGCACACACTTCGGACGACGGTAGCGTGAATATTTATCAGTCTCCAGATCCCGGGTTAGAAATCAAACGTTAACCCTCACACTTGACCTCTATCAAGCTCGCATACTCGGATCCATATACTGGATCCGAGCACAAACTATCAAACCATGGCAATGTAAACCAAACTTTTCCTAATCCGCCTTCAAGGGATTTCTCAATAGCAATTATTGTCGAAGGATAGTCCTTTAATTTAACGTTCAACAATGCCTCTGCATAACTTGTTTCGACGCTATGTGATGTTGACTTCAACTTGCTCAATAGTTTTAATGCGCGTTTAATCTCACCCAAATGAATTAATGCCTGAGCTTTAAATATCAAATCTTTAAACCTAGCTTCGTCCGAAACACTATCAACAACCTCATTATAAAGCTTAAGGGCTTTACTAGACTCACCCATGGACATATAAGTGTCCGCCAAATTCAAACGATTAGAAATTTGATCATTCGTCAAACTTCGCGCTTTTTCAAAATAATAGATAGCTTTTTCATAGTCCCTTTTAAACAGATAAAGCACACCCAAATTTGAATGGGTGGACCCGACATTCGACAACTCCACAAAACGCAAGAATAATTTTTCAGCCTCATCAAGCTCTCCCGCAGCGACTAAAAATGTGGCTAATGTTAATCCTGCATGTATGTTTTCGGGGTCAACTTCACGAGCCTCTCTCATATATTCAATGGCTTTTTCCGCATTTCCTGCATACCAGTAATTGATCCCCAAGTCCCTTAAAGTTCTAACACTAGTTCTATACTCATTCGCCCTAGAAAAGTGATCGATTGCTTGGCTATAGTTTTTTTCCGACTCTCGTTGCAGGCCTTTCAATACTTCGATCTCTCTCAAATTTCCACCTGCTTTCTTAAATTCAGAAATCATCTTTTCAGATAGTTCAGGTCTATCAGTCTCTGAATACAGCTCAGCCAAAAGCCTCATTATTAACGTGCTACTTGGAATTTTCTGGCGAGCTTCGTTAAGTAAATTTTCAGCCCTATCCGCAAAAACTTGCATTCGCTTTTCAACATATAAGTCCAAAGCCAATTGAGCATGAAGAAAGTAGATTGGCTCAAACTTTGGGGCTCGCTCCTGTAGGATTTCCAATGAATTGATAACTGCCAAGTAGTTATTTTCGCTTTCTTTGGCTCGAGCATCCAATCTAAGATATTCTTTATAGTCTTCCTCACCAACTAAATCACTGAGCTTTACCAAACCGCGCCGATCAGGAAATAGGTCTGCTAAACCATGTTGTGACAACTGATGTGATTCGAGTAGCTTATCATCGACTTCAACACTGACTTCCAAATTTTTGTTTCCGAGCACACTCTTTAGGCGCAAATCACAAACCAAGTTTTCACACACGAGCTGGCTTCCAATGACTACGTCCGCACCGATTGCCTTAGCCAAGATTTCATTACTACCCTCAAAACCTTCAACTTCACTGGCGGGGATCAAAAAACTATTTTGTAAAGCGATAACACCATCTTGCAGAGCAAAATATACCGTTTTTTGAATATCCTCATAATCCAGCGTATCTTTTGCATCGAGTTGCGGAGGTAAGATCGCCACATAGACTGAATCCGGTTCCGGTTGCAGCCATAGATAGGCCTCTCTTGCAGAAACCACTACGAGCAATAAAGCCAAAAGAATTGTTGCAAGATATACCCAGGCCTGATTGGAAGAGCCTGGCTGTAAAAAACTGCGTCGTAAGGTGAGAGTAGGGTCTTCAATCTCTTCACTGAGCTCAGCCGCGTATGATTTTAAGGATTTAATTAAAACCGCAATATCCTTCGGGCGTTTTTCAGGCTCTTTGTTAAGTGTTTCATCCAGACAATCGGTAAACCCATTGGGAAAATCATCCCCAGCGAGAGAGGGAGCAGGTTCATTCAATATTTTTTCAACACGAACCAGTTCACTATCGGCCTCAAAAGGGTGTTGGCCTCTCAAAATCTGCCAAGCAAGCAAACCAAAGGAAAATACATCGCTCGCCGGACAAAGAGTTTCACCCCGAATCTGCTCCGGCGACATGGCACTCAGACTGCCGGAAATGTTATTGTGTTTTGTAAGCTCAACTGTATCGCCACTTTGGCGCTTAGCAATACCGAAATCACCAATCTTCGCGCGACCATGCTCATCAATTAAAATATTATCGAGTTTTAAATCACGATGGATAATTCCCTGACTGTGGGCTGTCGCCAAACCATCCAGAATCTGCACAAGTAATGCCAGCTGCTGACGCTGACTCAAATGGTTTTCTTTCAGGTAGTGTTTAAGCGAACGCCCCTTAACGTACTCCATGACCAGAGCAAAACCCTGCTCATCATCGACCACATCGTAGATATGAACCACATTAGGGTGATTAAGCTTGGCCAATACTTTTGCTTCGCGGCGCAGGCGTTCAACCAAGGCTTCCGACTGTTGTTGCTTGTAGAGACACTTAATGGCCACTTGGCGCTTCAAACGACCATCTTCCGCCAGGTAAACAATGCCCATACCACCTCGGCCGAGGGTACTTAGGATCTTATAGTGGGCAATGCTTTCGGGAAGTTCAGGGTATTTCATGATCGCCTGCTTATTATTGAATTTTTCTGCTGGGGGATGCTAACACAGCCTAACATTCGAAACTAATCGGTATATTGGGCTAATGCCAACTCAAATTACTCAACTTGGTAAATACATTGCCAAAACTAGTTTGTACAAGATTGACCAACTAATTCTTTAAACTTTGTACCATGTATTTGATGTTTACAGAGAACATCAAACCAAGGCAAGGAGTACCAGATCGCTCCCAAGCCAAGAGAAATCGACCTTTCAATGGCAATCAATGCCGAAGGGTAATCTTCAAGTTTTGCGTAAATAATTGCTTCAGCATAAACAATATCAGAATTATCCGGTGCAATTTCCTTTGCTTTTTTTAGGGCTGCAAGCGCTTTCTTGGACTCCCCTATATGTATGTACGCTTGGGAGGTTGATCCCAGCTGATCGCTACGCATTGAATCACCCAGCTTATCTATAACCATAAGGTAGTATTTTCTCGCTTTCTCGGTTTCTCCCTGTAACGCATAAGCGTCAGCCAAATTCAGAGGCCACGATCTTAGGTCATTGGTGATCTTACTGGTTTTTATGAAGTATTCCTCCGCTCGTTTATAATTTCGCCTGAGCATATATAGCAAACCCAAGTTATCAAAGGTTGAACTAATCTGTGACTTTTCTTCCAATCTAAGAAACATTCTTTCAGCCTTATCAAGGTCTCCAGATGTCATATAGAAAGTTGCCAAAGTTAAACCGGCATGAATATCTTTTGGGTTCAACGCTAAGGCTTTTTCAAGGTAATCAATTGCCTTTTTCACTTCTCCCAAATACCAATAGTTTATTGCAATATCTCTATAGGTCCTGACACTTGGTCGCATATGGCTTGCCGCCTGATAATGTCGAACAGCCAGCTCGTAGTTTTCGCGAGCCTCTTCTATCAAGCCTTTTAGGGACTTAGTTTCTCTATTTTCACGATAATTCTCTTCAAATTCACTGACTTTATCCAATGCCAATTCCATCTCACCCAATTCAGCATGGGTTTCTATCCATAACAGCCTGATTTCCCGCTCATCAAACTTTGATCGATCGACCATTTCCAAAACTTCTTTCACTTTAAACGCAAACCGGTCATCTCTCGTTTCGGAGTATAGGTCCAGGCCTATTTGGGTATGCAAATAATATAGAGGCCCAAATTTCGGCGCCTTATCCAGAAGCTTTCGAAGGCGCATAAAAATTTCAACATGATTATGTTCGCTTTCCTTTGCCAAGCGACTTAACTCGATATATTCCTTATAGTCTTCTTCATTTATTACTTCATTCAGAATATCCAAGCCCTTTCGATTAGGGAAAAGCTCCGCCAACTTAAGTTGAGTGATTCTATGAACTTCCAGCATGGAGTCTTCAACGATATGAACCTTTTTGCTTTTCACTTGATTCTCGCCAGAATCGCGAGTCAGAACCAAATCACACTTAAGCTCACGACATTTCAGATAACTATTGACAACCACATCGGCTCCCAGAGACGCCGCTAAACGTTCACTCTCACCTTCATAGTTCTCGACTTCTAGGCTCGGAATCAGATTACTTTCATTAAGATCTATAATGCCTTCCTGTAACGCATAATATACAGTTTGCCTTATGTCCTCATAATCGAGCTCATCTTGAGATTCTATATCGGGAGGTAGGATCGCGACATATATAAAATCAGGTTCCAGATTGAACCAACTTTTAAATTCTTTATTCGCAGTAAATATTGTCACTAACACAATTATTACTACTACAATATAGACCCAAACCTGAGTCATGACATTGCGCTTTTTGAGATTTATGCGGGAATCTACACTAGGATTTTTAGCTCTCTGACTTATTGAAGGCAAATAAGGCTTCAATTCTTGAATCAATTCATCCGCACTCTGCGGCCGTTGTTCAGCCGACTTATGCAAAGCAGCATCTATGCAATCCGAAAGCCCTTGGGGAAGCTCTTCACTCTGCAACGAGGGTGCGGGTTTATTGAGTATTTTCTCAATACGCATCAGATCATTATTTGCTTCAAAAGGATGATGACCACGAAGCACTCGCCAAGCCAGCAAACCAAAGGCGAATACATCACTGGCAAGGCTAAGTTTTTCTCCACGGATTTGTTCAGGAGACATAGCACTGAGACTGCCCGCAGAATCGTTATGCCTGGATAGCTCTGCAGTATTGCTGTCGTAGTATTTGGCAATACCAAAATCACCAATTTTCACCCGTCCATCGGCATCGACCAAAATATTATCGGGCTTCAAATCCCGATGAATAATGCCCTCGCCATGCGCAGCGGCCAGACCGTCCAGAATTTGAGCCAACAATGAAAATTTTTGCTTTTGGCTAAGAGAATTTTCTTGTAAGTACTGTTTGAGTGAACGACCTCGTACATACTCCATCACAAGGGCAAGCCCTTGTTCGTCTTCGACAACATCGTATATCTGAATGACATTGGGGTGATTCAGTTTTGCAAGAACTTTGGCCTCACGGCGCAAACGCTCTACCAGGTTCTCAGACTGCTGATGTTTATACAGGCATTTGATAGCGACTTGCCGACCCAGTCGGCTGTCCTCTGCCAGGTAGACAATACCCATTCCACCTCGCCCAAGGATATTCTGTATTTTGTAATGGGCGATGTTTTCGGGTAACTCAAGGTACTTCATTGTACTGCTTACTTCCACTTTATCTCGCGGAAAATGCTAACACAGGGAATTACGAAGCACTATGAACGGCAATCTGATTTCTAGGATGAGTAGGAAAACCAACAGAAGGGGGAACAGATAAAAAATCTGAAAACACAGGGTTGAAAAATTCCAGCAAGCGATCAGCAAATTACTTTTGTCATTACTGACAGCTTATTGAGTGGAAACCGCAGCATTTTCATCTCGAATTGGGCACGACAGACCGATAACACTTTCAAAATCCTGAGCCGAAGTGGAAGAGTTACACAGGCTATCGAACCAAGGCAACGCGAACCAGTTCTTTTCAATACCCAGTTCAAGTGAGGTCTCAATCCAAAGCAAACCCGAAGCGGTATTCTCAACTTTGCTGTACACCAAAGCGGAGGCAAAGGCGACGCTTTTATCTCTTGCATCCAGTGTCTGCGCTTTTTGCAGAACCCGCAGCGCATCCATGGTCTGTCCTTGTTGAATCAAGGCCCTTGCCAGATAGCTGTGTTCCTTTGCGTTATCTTCGTCGACGGGCATTTCACTCAGCAATCGATATTGTGTCTTGGCCTGAGGCTCCTTGTCCGCCAGTAAATAACTGTCCCCAAGGTAAAGGGTGTACAAACGATCGTTAGGCTTCAGTGCTTTTGCCTTGGAGAAATAGTCAATTGCCGCCTCGTAGTTTCGCTCCAGCAGAGACAATAAGCCCATGCTTTCATAAACCCCCTCAACGGGATGAGTATCCAGCATGGTTTCATAAATTGCCTTGGCCTCAGCCAAATCACCACTGCTTAAAAAGATGCTGGCCAACAGGCTATGACTTTGTACGCTTTCAGGGCTGAATGTCAAACTGCTTTTTAGGTTTTGAATGGCCAGTTCCTTGTTGCCATCTTTCCAGTAGGCCATCGCGAGATTACGGTAGGCCTGACTGCTGCTGCGTTCTGCCAAACGCTCCTGGAACAGCCGAATAGCTTCCTGGTTTTCACCTTTTGCCAGGGCAACTTGTGCGCGCATGCGTTCACTTACCCAGCGATCCAGCTTCAGTTTGTCCAGCACCTCGATGCTACCGATGGCTTTGCTGTATTCCTCACTCTTCAGATACAACTCAAACCAGAGTTTCTGATAGAAAATAGATTGAGAAAGCGGAGCAGGTGCTTTCTCAAGCATGCTTCGCAATCTGTTCAGATAGTCACCATGGTGATGGCGGCGTTGTTGAGTAAGGCTGATATCGGCATATAGACTGTAGATACGGTCAAATCGCGGTGCCCGCCGCTGAATCGCTTCCAGCTGATCCAGCAGCTGGTCAGCGGCTCTCGGGTCATCGTCTTTTTTCCGACGAATATCCAGATAGAGCTGATAATCTTCTTCCGATACCACTTCAGATAAATGTTTCGCATCGCCCGTCGCGCCGAACAGTTTACGAACCGCTTCCTGCCCGCTGGCATGTGCATCCAGTAAATTTTTGTGTACCAGGGTTAAACGATCCTGTTTAAGTACGGTCCAGCGCTTACCGGCCAATTTGGACAATGTTAGCTGACACCGTTGCAACTGACACTGGAGCTGACTGCTCAATACGATATCCGCACCGACGGCTGCGCCCAGCTTTCCACCGCTGCGACGGGCAGAACGCACTTCCTTCGGAGAAACCAGCTGGCTGTTGTCCAGACTTCGTACACTATCCTGCAACGCTAAAAAGAGTGACGCTTGAAGTTCACGGTATTGCTCGGCCTGCTCACCTTCTAACTCAGGTTCGATAACCGCAATATGCGTCACCGGTTTCGCGAAGAGTAAATCGAGAGGTTTGAATTTGATAAAGGCAAAAGCTGAGAGCCCCAACATACAAGCCAGCGATAACACCTTGGCAAATCGCAATAGATAACGGGACTGACGGGAAGGCGCCTCGTAATCCGAACGCAGAATATTGTGAGCCGTCATTTCACCGCTCAACTCATCGGAAACCTGAGGCAATAATATTTGCAGCTGGCGGGCCAACCAGGCTGCATTGGAAGGTCTCTGCTTCGGGTCTTTAATGAGTAATTTATCAATAAGCTGACACAACTCTGCGGGCAATTCAGTTTCGCTTTCACAGAGCTGCTCTGGCTCGTTGTTGAGAATTTTTTCGACCATCAGCAGCTGACCGGCTTCATCCCCAAAGGGGTGGCGCCCCAGAAACATGCGCCAGGCAAGAATGCCAAAGGCAAACAGATCACTGCCTGGACCCACTTTTTCACCGCAAATTTGTTCCGGCGACATCGCACTGTAACTGCCGGATACAGCATCGTGCTGGGTAAGCTGGGTGACATCGGGGTCCTGGGATTTGGCGATCCCAAAGTCGGTTAACTTCAGCAAGCCTTTTCGGTTTACCAAAACGTTATCCAGTTTTAAATCGCGATGCACAATGCCGGCATTGTGTGCCGCTGCGAGGCCATCAGCGATTTGCGCCAGAAACAGCAACTTCTGTTTTTGATCGCAGAGGTTTTCTCGCATGTACTGTCGCAGCGTGCGCCCTTCAACATACTCCATCACCAGAGCGAGGTTTTCACCATCATCGATAAAATCGTAAACCTGGACCACGTTGGGATGATTTAACTGGGCCAGCAGTTGGGCCTCATGACGCAGGCGCTCGGTCAGAACGTCATCGGTAATCTGTTCATTGATGCATTTGATGGCAACCTGGCGCTGCAAACGATCATCTTCTGCAAGATAAACCACCCCCATACCGCCTTTTCCGATAACGGATTGCACGCGGTAATTAGCGATAGACTGGGGATGATCGGCACTGTCCATAGTGGGGATTATTCTGCTTTGGCGGTCAAACGGTGGGTCACTTCCGCGCCTTTGCAGACACTGTAACAGCTGCCGCCGAAACGCAGGCGACCGCGCATACGCTGGATCAGTTTGTTCAAACCGGTAACGGCGGGGAGGGCTTCAGCCAATTGTTTGCGAGCCCTGAAAATCAAAATGTTCAGATGCCCGGCATCAAGGCCAAGTTCTTTAGCCAGTAATTCAGTATCGACCCAGCCCTGGCTGTTCACATCGAGACCACTGTCGGCATCTTCGGCGCGACGACGAGCTAGGTGCAGCAGCACGTAATGATGAGAACGCTCACCCAAATCAACCTGTTCGCCATCAGCGGACAAGTTTAAACGGCTATTTTCTTCATCCAGGCTGGTTTCAAAACAGAATTCGTAGTCTGCGAAGTGTCGCGGTTTGAAACTCATCTGTTCAGTAGCGACAAGGTGTTCAACCAAAAATAATTGCCAGTGTTTCCCATGACAGTGGAAGCTGTCACCATGACGCAAGACACGGGATTCACCCGTACTGATATCTTCCAAGTGCCACTGACCGTCTTCCGCACTTAAGCTCAGGGCCAGTTCAGGGGATTCGTCATCGGGAAGAAAATGATACTTCTCCAGGGCGAAGGTTTCTCCATCTTCCTGGGCCAGTAATATATCGAGGGGCGGCTCAAGATCTTCGACCTGCCAAGCTTTATGCTGGGGCGAACCGAAGCGGATTTCCTGACCAATTTTCAGCGGGTAAGACTCACCGGTCTGAAGCTTTTCTTCATCCAGCCAGGTGCCATTACGGCTTAGATCGCGCAGCAACCAGGCAGCACCGTTCCATTCGATCGCCGCGTGAATTCGTGACACAGCGGCCAAATCAACGCAGCTATCCACCTGATCCGCCAAGCGGCCGAATGTGTGGTGGGCACGCAAGGGCTGAACGCGGCCAGATCTCAGATCCCGCATCTGCGCCATGTATTTACTCCCGAATTCCTTGGTAGCCTAATGCTCAACTACTCAAGTTGTAGCTATAATTTTATTTTGTCCCAAACTGCTCTGCGCAGTCAGCCTCTATTCAGGTTTTATGCCCCAGCATAACGTGTTCCTGAATTAACATGCGACAAGGGCAACGCGCAGATTGACGTCAATCGATTCAATTTGACGCGGCCATTTAAGCGCTTTATTACACCATAATACGCGCGCAAGTGTAATATGCTGTAATACAGAAATGCCCTGTCCTGTTCTATATTCAAGTCTCACGATCAGGCGTGATCGTAAATGGCCACAGGAAGTGGTACTTCGTAAGAAGCGATCAAAAAAACTCGATATTTCGCAGCTACAAGGAAGACGCACGATACAGGAAGTAGTCAGTGCAGCTCGGCAGGCACATAGCTTTCGCGTTATATGTGAGAAGGACAAGCGCCGTTCGTGAGTAGTTTTCGTCTTAAGGGAAGAGGGCCTGTCACAGGGACCGTGACGAAAACTATTCAGGGAGAGGCGCAGGGAGCATGCGAATAAGGGCAAGCGTGTTGGATGACGCCCTAATGGACCAAAAAAGGAGAGCTTAGCTCTCCTTTTTCATTTCCGGGAACCGCTCATCGGTTCTGGCGAATCTCAGTGATCCGCCATCGGCTTCGCCGGACTGTCAAAACACTCTTTATCCAGAGCACCTTCACTTTTGGCAACGATCGCCGTTACCGCAGAATCACCAGTTACGTTAACCACGGTGCGAGCCATATCCAACAAGCGGTCAACACCGATAATCAAAGCGATGCCTTCAACTGGCAGGCCAGCCTGTTCAAGAACAAGCGCCAGTGTAATCAAGCCAACACCCGGCACACCTGCTGTACCAATAGAGGCCATGGTTGCCGTCAGGATCACCATCAAATAACCCGTTAGACCAATATCCAGGCCATAGGCTTGAGCAATAAATACGGTCGCCACACCTTGCATCACAGCGGTACCGTCCATATTGATGGTCGCACCCAATGGAACCGTGAACGAGGCAATACGGTTATCAACACCCAAACGCTCTTCGGCGGTACGCAAGGTCACGGGGATAGAGGCATTGGAAGACGATGTACTGAACGCGAACATCATCAACGGACGTAACTTCGACAGGAAGATCAGAGGATTCAAACCGCCGAAGATACGCAACAGAGTTGGGTAAACCACAATACCGTGCAGCACCAACACGCCAAACACCGTGAAGAAATACGCCGCCAACTTATGAATGCCATCGAAGCCCAGGCCGGAAAACAACTTGGCCAACAGGCAAAATACACCGTAAGGGGCCAGGTTCATCAACATCATCACCATTTTCATGATGACTTCGTTGACGTCTTCAAACCAGGACAACAAGCGCTTACCGGCTTCACCCGCACGGGACATAGAGATACCGAACAGCAGCGCAAAGACAATAATCTGCAGCATATTGCCCGCGCTCATGGACGCTACCGGGTTGCTGGGGAAGATATCAATCAACACCTGTTTGAACGGCGGCGCTTCTTTCGCAACATAATCCGAGGCTGTTGGCAGATCCATTCCGGCCCCGGGGTTAATCATCGTTGCTGCGAGCAGGGCAAAACTGATCGCGATACAAGTCGTTAACAGATACAAACCGACGGTTTTACCCGCCATGGGGCCAACACGACCTTGCTCACCCAGTGCACCGGAACCGCAAATCAGAGAAACCAATACCAGCGGCACAACCAATAGCTTCAGGGACTTCACAAAAATCTGCCCCACAACATCGAAAACGCCCTCAACCATATAAAGCTGCAGCCATTGGCCAAATTCACCGCCGCCGGCAATCACTGACTTAAAGACGATACCGACCAGCAAACCCAAGCCCATGGCCAGGAGAATTCGTGTTGTTAAACTCATAAAAAACCTATGAAAGTTGAATGCCACCGAACGCTCAGCTGCCAAGCACTCGGTGGGCAAACTATGGATACATCGCTTGAGTAAATACTACTTTGCCATCAAAGGCACGAAGGGGATTGTTAATTAGCTGTTAACCGCGTCTTTCAAAGCCTTACCGGCTTTAAAACCCACGGTATTGCTGGCAGCGATCTCGATGCTGGCACCGGTTTTGGGGCTGCGGCCGGTACGGGCGGCACGGTGACGCTGACTGAAAGAACCAAAGCCCACCAAGCTTACAGTCTCATTGCGGCTCACGGCGTTGGTAATTTCATCCAGAATGGCGTTTACCACATCGGCGGCTTTTTCCTTTGGCAGGTCAGCCTGATCAGCCACAGCGGCCACTAGATCGGTCTTATGCATAATTTTTATCCTGTTCTTATAGCTGTTGGATTTGGCCCCACATTAAACCAAGCCCGCGCCCATAAACCAAGGGCTGAGGCACTGTTAGGGGCGACAAAGGGAATCTGACGCTGGCGCCATAGGTCAATGCCCACTAAAATAGCGCCTTTGTTAAGCATAACGATGCGCGGCCGATTGCCCGCAAGATTTCGGAATTCCCCGTTTGAGAACACACGTCCCCCGCTGGCATAAGCAAGCCCATGCCGAACTCACCCAGAATCAGCGTCAATGGCTGCTTGGTGAAGGCTCTCTGACCAAAAAGCTCCAGGACGCCTGCCAGGGCGAATTCTCTCTGCGTATTCTTCGCCAGGGGCTGGCAACGCCGCGAGTCGATGAGGCCAAAGCGCTCGGGCTCCCCCAACGACAACAGGCCCTGATTCGGGAAATCGTGATGTCTGGCCACGGTCAGGACTGGGTTTTCGCCCGTTCGATATTACCGCTCAGCACCCTGACGGGGCGACTGAGACAGCTGAAAACCCTGGACAATCGCCCGCTGGGAGCCCTGTTGTTCAAAGATCCGAGCATGAAACGCAGTCCCATAGAGATTAGTCAGCTGGTCTCGGATAACTTCCGCTACCCCTGCGAAGAGAGCTGCTGGGCCAGGCGTTCTGTCTTCTACCTGGATCAAAAGCCGCTGCTCGTTGCCGAGGTTTTTCTGCCCGGGTTTGCTCACTTTTACGGGAAACGATAGAGTTTCGAAAGCTTTACCCAGACCCCACATTCCGGAACCCATATTACGGCCAGCACACAGGACAATTTATGAGCGCCAGCGCGACCCCGGCATTGAGCTGGAAGCAAAAACTCGAAGCCTATGCCCAGTTGATGCGGATTGATCGCCCCATCGGTACTTTGCTGCTGCTCTGGCCGACCTATTGGGCTCTCTGGATCGCCAATGAAGGCATGCCATCTTGGTCGATCTTGATTATTTTTACCCTGGGCGTCTTTGTCATGCGCGCCGCAGGTTGCGTGATTAATGATTACGCCGATCGCAATTTTGATGGCCATGTTGAACGTACCCGGCATCGCCCTCTGGCTGCGGGCAAGATTCCCGCAAAACACGCGCTGATCCTGTTCGCCGCCCTCGGGCTAATAGCCTTTGGACTGGTCTTGTTGACCAATACCTTTACCGTAATGCTGTCGGTAGGCGGCCTGGCCCTGGCGGCTTGTTACCCCTTTATGAAACGTCACACCCATTTGCCTCAATTGGTTCTGGGCGCGGCTTTTTCCTGGGGCATTCCCATGGCTTTCAGTGCCAGCTTGAATGAACTGCCTCCCACCGCCTGGCTGATCTTCACCGCAAACCTGCTCTGGACGGTGGTTTACGATACCCAGTACGCCATGGTGGATCGTGAAGATGATCTGAAAATCGGCATCAAATCCACCGCCATTCTGTTTGGTGAACAGGACAAGATGATCATTGCCTGCCTTCAGGGCCTTACCCTGATGTCCCTGATTGTCGTCGCCAACCGATTTGATCTTGGCTTTGCCTTTTACATGAGCCTGGCCGTCGCCACGGCCCTGTTTGTGTACCAGCAAGTATTGATTCGGGGCCGGGAACGACAGGCCTGTTTCAAAGCATTTCTGAGTAATAATTACGTGGGCGCTGCCATATTTCTGGGCATTGTCTTCAGCTATCTCGACTAGAACATCATCGGAATCAGACGGCAGGACTGTTGCCGGACAAGAAATTGTCATAAAGTTGCAACAAAACCTTTATTTAATAATGCCTTCTTCACAGACCCTGGGGCATTGCCATTGTGTAAAGCCCTGTTGTTGATAGAGGGGCTACCATGCCTAATAAGACAATTCTCATCGTCGATGACGAAAAGGCCATTCGCGACATGCTGCGCATCGCGCTTGAGATGGCAGATTATCAGTGCCTGGAAGCCGGTGATGCCCAAGAAGCACACAGCCTGATCATCGACGAAAAACCCGATCTTATTCTGCTGGACTGGATGATGCCTGGCACCAGCGGCATCGAACTGGCCCGCCGCCTCAAGCGCGATGAAGTGACTTCCCGTATTCCTATCATCATGCTGACGGCCAAAGGTGAAGAAGACAACAAGGTACAGGGCCTGGAAATCGGCGCAGACGATTACATTACCAAGCCGTTTTCACCTCGCGAGCTGGTTGCTCGTTTGAAAGCGGTTTTGCGTCGCACCGACAATCATCAGGATGCCGAACCCATTGTGGTAGGGGAACTGTGTCTGGACCCCATCAGCCATCGCGTCACCATCGGTGAAACACCGGTGCAAATGGGCCCTACCGAATATCGCCTGCTGGAGTTCTTCCTGACCCACCAGGAACGCGTCTATACTCGCAGCCAGTTACTGGATCATGTCTGGGGTGGTAACGTCTATGTGGAAGAGCGCACCGTCGACGTTCATATTCGTCGCTTGCGCAAAGCACTGACGCTGGACGATCACGACCGCTTCATACAAACTGTGCGTGGAACCGGCTACCGCTTCTCCACCAAGGTAACCGCTGTAAATTAATAAGGCTCTGCGGTCTTCTTGTCGTAACATCTGGCCTGATACACTCTCGGGTATTGAGCTTCCATAACCATTGGCAGGTATTTTAATTGCACCAGGGCTTAGGCGCTGAACTCAAGCGCATTGCATTCTTTACTCTGATTTGTCTGATCTTTGGATGGCTGAATGGTTACATCAGCTGGACTCTGATTATTGGTGGCGGCCTGTACATGGGCTGGGTGCTGCTGCAAATTCGCCAACTCTACCTGTGGGTTACCTCCCGCCGCCGCGAACCGCCACCGGATACCGTCGGCATCTGGGGCGAAATTTTCGATAATGTTTATCGCATGCAAAAGCGTCACGAAAAAGAACGTCGACGCCTGCAGGGCATGATCCGTCGAGGTCAGCAAACAACGGCGGCCTTGCGCGACGCCGTTGTCCTGCTCGATGCCAATGGTTGTTTGAACTGGTGGAACCAGGCCGCTGAAACCCTGCTCGGTTTACAACCGATTGACCAGGGACACCCACTGGTGAATTTTATTCGCCATCCGGGTTTTATTGCCTACTTTGACGCTTGTGAATACGACGAGCCTCTCGATCTTCCATCACCCCGTAACGAATCCAAACAACTGCAATATCAAATCAACCGCTTTGGTAAAGGCGAGCGCCTTGTTGTGGTTCGTGATGTTACCCGTGTGCACCGCCTGGAACAGGTTCGCAAGGATTTTGTGGCCAATGTGTCCCATGAATTGCGCACACCACTGACGGTATTGCGTGGCTACATCGAAACGTTAAGCATGTCGCCCGATTTAAACCCGGTAATGACCCGTGCCTTTGAACAAATGCAACAACAAAGCGATCGCATGAACTTGCTGATCAACGATTTGCTAATGCTGTCCAATTTGGAAACGGATGACAATGAACGCAACCAGCAAACCGTCCAACTGAAACCGATGCTGGATATGATCGCCGCCGATGCGATGGCCTTGAGTGATGATCGACAACATAATCTGATCGTGAAATGCAAAAGCGACATCGCCCTGATTGGCAGTGAAAAAGAACTGCACAGCGCCTTTTCAAACCTCGCTTTCAATGCAGTGAAGTATTCCAGCCCGGACAGCGATATCAAACTGAGCATCAGCATTGATGAATCGGCCTTAACCTTTTCTGTAAAAGATCAGGGTGACGGTATCGATCCGATTCACATTCCACGCCTTACCGAACGTTTTTATCGGGTCGACAATGGCAGCCGCAACTCCGATGCAGGGGGTACAGGCCTGGGCCTGGCTATCGTCAAACACATTCTGCTTCGCCATGATGCGCATTTAAGCATTGAGAGCAAACCAGGCAAAGGCAGCACCTTCAGTTGTATCTTCCCAAGGGACCGATATCAGATTCTGGAAAACCAGACCGTAGAAGCCGTCGACTAAAGCTGTCTAACTTCGCTTGCCTTGCGCTTGGCAAACGTTATGATGGTGGGCCTTTACATAACAAATGCCCACCATGCTAGCTGAATTTCTTCCCTCTATTGAATCCATAGACCGTGAACATTGGCAGGCGCTCTGGGCAAGCGATTACCCCTTTGTTCAATATGACTTTTTACTGGCTTTGGAACAAAGCGGTAGCGTGAGCAAGGCCAGCGGCTGGATACCACACCATTTATTAATCTGGTCAGGAGAAGTCCCGGAAGAAAAAGGCGAACTTATCCTTGCCATGCCGCTGTACATTAAAAGTCACTCCTACGGCGAATACGTTTTCGATTGGGCCTGGGCCGATGCCTATCACCGCTATGGCCGTGACTACTATCCCAAGTTACTTAACGCCATTCCGTTTACGCCCGCAACTGGCCCACGTTTTGCTCTCAAAGAAGGGCTCGACGCCGAGCTTTTTTCAGAGATATTGATCGGCCAACTGAAAGAAGAAAGCCAACGACTTGGCGCCTCCAGCTTTCACAGCCTGTTCCCAAAAGCCAAGCAACTCGAGTTACTGGAAAACAACCGTGACATATTGCAACGCGATGCTGTCCAGTTTCATTGGATGAACGACAACTACATCGACTTTGACGACTTTCTTTCTACATTCAAATCCCGAAAACGAAAAAGCCTTAAAAGCGAACGCCGAAAGGTGACGCAACAAGGTGTGGAGATGCGTCGAGTTGAAGGTGTGGATATTACCGACGAGCAATGGCATCAGTTTTACCACTGCTATCACCTGACCTATTTGAAGCGCAGTGGTCGGCAGGGTTATTTAAACCGGGAATTTTTTCAACGACTCGCCGAAAGCTGTCGAGAATCCGTAATGATGGTACAGGCATTTTATGACGGGCAAATGGTTGCTGGCGCGCTCTACTTTAAGGACAGTCAAACACTCTTCGGACGCTACTGGGGATGCCTGGATCAATTCGATGCGCTTCATTTTGAAGCCTGCTATTACCAGGGCATTGAATACGCCATTGAAAATCAATTGAAAAAATTTGATCCCGGCGCTCAGGGCGAACATAAAATCCAGCGCGGCTTTATTCCAAGCTTTGTCCATTCACTGCACTGGATCGCCGCCGACGAATTTCGCCCGGCGATTGCGGATTTTCTGAATCAGGAAAAAGAACACATTCAGATGTATCAAAAAGACGCGGAAACGTACTTGCCATTTAAAGAAGTGGATAATAAATAAGACTAAGCCGAGCAACAGCGTTCTTTCATCAAGCCAAGCAATTCCGTTCTTTGATCAGCTGATAAAAATTCCACATCCTGTTCAATCAATTGATCGCCTGCGCCATTAAAAACGTTCAGCATATTGGCTCGATTTAAGAAAAGATGCTCACGCCGATTAATCGTGAAACGATCAATATCAGAATAGGGGATGTGCCAATGAATGGCCTCGTCCTGATACATCGCCAAGGTATTTTGGCCGAAACGAATTTTCTTTTGCGGTTCAAATCTGGGGGCTACTTTCAGGACGATTAACAGCAGCATAACCATGAGCACCAGCATTATGCCGATATGGCTCCCACTCATCTTCCCCCACCATTTGAACATCAAGATCAACTGTGGAACAAACACCGCCACTACCATCACTTGAGTGACAGGCCGTTTCCTGCCGACAAATTCCTTTATATTTGGATTTGCACTTCTATTTTTATCCATATCCCTGTCAGTAACTGTGAGCGGACCAAAATTATCAGATATGGATTAAACATCTTCAATAATAAAAAATGACCAAGTTAGAAAGCAGCCGTCGACGTAAGGAAATATTGGGAAAGAACAATTTAGGGCCGGTGGCTGTATGGACACAACATCTGGAAGGACATTAATCCCTTCGCTTATCCTGCTTAACAGCCACCGTTTTTATGCAAACGATCTACGAGGCCGGCAACATCAATCGCCCAATCATCGCCTCACATTGAGACTGATCCATATACTCCGGCACTGGATAGGTTCCATGGGACTCTTCCAAAGCCGCCTCCGCCAATCCTGGAATATCCGCCGCTTGAATTTGCTCAAAGCCAACCGGAATACCAATCTGCTCATTCATCGACTTAATATGATCGATAAATTTCTGACTCAGCACCGCATCACCTTCATAGTGCTCGCCCAAGCCGGTATGGATGGCCAACTCTGCCAAACGATAGGAGGCCGCGTCTTTTGAAAAGCTGAGTACCTCTGGCAAAACCACCGCATTGGCGAGGCCATGGGGTATGCCGTATTTACCACCCAGTTGATGGGCAATACCGTGAACGTAACCCACCATCGCTTTGGTGAACGCCAAACCCGCGTAGTAAGACGCCAGAGCCATTGCCTCACGGGCTTTTACATCACTGCCTTCGGCAACCGCCTTGGGCAGGTTCTCGAAAATCAACTTAATCGCGGCCTTCGCCAACGCATCGGTTTCCTCATTAGCCCATTCACCAATATAAGACTCGATGGCATGGGTCAACGCATCCATACCCGTAGCTGCAGTTACGGCAGGTGGCAAACCTAACATCAGGGTTGGGTCCAGGGCAGCAGCACGTGGAATCACCCGGGTATCACCAATCAAATCCTTCTTATGGGTTTCCGGATCAGAAATTACCGCCGCAACGGTCACCTCAGAGCCGGTTCCTGCGGTGGTTGGAATCGCAAAGAGTGGCAAGCTGTCCTGCTTGGCTTTCTTGAAGCCCGCCAAATCTCGTAGCGGCATGGAAATATTATTGGCGGCCAAAGCAATGACTTTCGCCGCATCAATGGAGGAACCACCACCAACACCCAACACGCCGTCACATTGCTCAGCCTGTAACAGCGTCAGGCCTTCTTCAACAACCGTCCACACCGGATCAGGCGTCACCCCCTGATACACCACAACCTCAACTCCAGCGTCATTCAGGGCCCTTTGTAAAGGATCTATTAAGCCCAATTCACATAACATGGCATCGGTTACAATAAGTACCTTGCGCACATCAAACTGACTTACGGATTCGCAAAGCTTCAGGGAAGAACCTTCGCCGACATAAGTGATGGGTTTGGGCTGAGCAATCAGGGATATAGCAAATTTACGTACAGCGAGTTTTAGCTTGGCAGCAAAGGGCATGGCAATCTCCGGTACCGTAGGGCCGCATTAGCGACGGCTTATTATCTTGTTATTATGGCAATCCATACAGGGGCCTGTTAACAGGCTTGAAGCCAGTTTATGACAAGCCCGTACGAATTCCGAGACAAGATTCTGAATTTTGGCCTCATATGTCTTTTTGGCGACATTAGCCCTCAAAACGTCAAATAAGACTGCACAATCGCGACAATCGATGCACGGGCTTCGAGTGGAAAGTAACAACCGGGAACCAATAATGGCGGCAGATCATCACGAGACCATTACATGCCATGAATGCGAGTTGCAGCTCGCCGTGCCTGTGTTGGCCCACAATCAAAACGCCCATTGCCCCCGTTGCGGCTATCGCCTCACCGCCAATAAACGCAACCATGAGCAGGCGATTGTTTCCCTTGCGTTAACCGCATTGATCTTCCTTGGGTTTTCGCTGCCTTTTGAATTTCTGTCATTCTCGAGTCAGGGCCTCGCTCAGTCCATGAACCTGCCCGGCAGTATCCAGATTCTGGCCAGCAATGAGTATCTGGGCCTGGCGGCTTTGCTGTTGCTGGTCATTTTTATTCTGCCGGCGGCGATCTTACTGAGCCTCTTGTATTTGTACGGTTGCCACCTTTTGAAGATCAAACCTCTGGGCGCCACGCACCTGGCCAAAATGATTTATCTCTTTCAGCCCTGGAGCATGGTGGAAATCTTTTTGGTAGGTGTCACTGTCAGCCTGATCAAAATTGTCTCTCTGGCGGATGTAGGCCTGGGATTGTCGTTCTACAGTTATATTGGCTTTACCCTGACCACCATTGCGACACTGGTGTATGTGGACAAACATCAAATTAAGAAAACCTTCGATGTGGAATTTCCCCACAGCCAAATCAATCAAAGCCTCAGCATTCAGCGTACCTGGGCTCTGCTGGTGACCTCGGTTATTCTCTATATTCCCGCCAATGTCTTGCCCATAATGTATACCCGCACATTGGGTCAGGATGAGCCCAGTACCATTATGGGGGGTGTTATGCTGCTGTGGAAATTGGGCTCTTACCCAATTGCGCTGGTGATTTTTATCGCCAGTGTTTTTGTACCGGTGGCCAAGATGATCATTTTGATCTGGTTAAACTACACCGTGCAAAAAGGATTTACCGGCAACACCCAAAGCCGGATTTTCTGGTATCGAGTGACAGAGTTTATCGGTCGCTGGTCAATGGTGGATGTCTTTGTGGTGGCCATACTGGTGAGCCTGATTCAATTGGGCAACCTGATGAGCATTTACCCCGGGCCCGCCGCCATGGCCTTTTGCGGTGTGGTTATCGCCACCATGCTGGCAGCCATGACCTTCGATACCCGACTGATGTGGACCAATGACAAATGGATAGAAAACGACAATAGGGCAGAACAGCAATAATGAGTGATGATACGCAATTTTCCGAACTGGCAGCGATCAAAGAATCCCGACGCCTGTCTTCGGTTTGGCTGGTGCCCATAATCGCCTTGGGGATTGGTCTCTGGTTTGTTTACTATCAGCTGAGCAATCAAGGGCCAATGATTACCATTGCCTTCGAAAACGCCGAAGGCCTGGAAGCGGGCAAAACCAAAATCAAAGCCCGAGAAGTGGACATTGGTTTGGTGAAAAACATCAAACTCAATGAAGACCTGAGCGGCGTGGTCATTACCGCACAGATGTCGAAAGAAGCTGAAGACATGCTGACGGAAAACACCGAATTCTGGATTGTCACTCCGCGCATTTCTTTGAGTGGTGTATCGGGCATGAGCACTTTGCTATCCGGCCCTTACATTAATATGGAACCCAGTTTGGAAGGTGATCCAGAATCGGATTTTATCGCACGCATTGAACCACCGGTAACACCCATTGGTACCCCCGGGCTGCACATCACCCTGAACAGTAATGACGAATTCGCTTTTGAGAAAGGCGATGCCGTTGTTTATAAAGGATTGAAGGTAGGTGAGTTTGAAGACATCTACTTCAATCTGGAAGAGCGGGTTGTTTACTATAACGTCTTTATTGAAGCGCCCTATCATCGTTTGATTACCAAAAACACACGCTTCTGGAATGTCAGCGGCATTAATTTCGAACTGGGCGCCAATGGCCTGGAGGTTCAGGCAGGCAGCGTAGAAACCTTACTCACCAATGGCGTAACCTTCGGTGTACCCGAAGGCATGTCACTGGGTGAACGCATTACCGAACGCGATTACTTTGATATCTATGCCGACTATCAGGCGGCCAGTGATCAACGCTATAAGCGTGGCGTGAAATTCGCTCTGATGATTGAAGATACCGTACGAGGATTAAAAGTAGGCGCTCCTGTTGAATACCGAGGTCTGGTTATCGGTCAGGTTGTTGAGATCAATCCGGAATTTTATTCCGAACAGATTATTCTCGATGAAGGCTATTCCATTCCCGTCATTATCGAAATCCAACCCGGCCGGGTACAACAACCCGATACTGACGAAGGTGTGGAATTTGTGAAGCAACAAACCCTGCACTGGATTGACCGCGGCTTCCGAGCCACTTTGGAAACCGGTAACCTGCTGACCGGGGCACTCTATGTGGATGTCGATATTTACCCTGAAATGGCACCGCCGGAAACCCTGGAAAACTTTATGAATATTCCGGTGATACCCACCATTCCTGAAGAGTTTGGTCAGATTACCGAGAAGATGAATCAGATCCTCAACAAAGTAAACCAAATGCCGCTGGATGACATTGGTAAGAATGCCAATCAAATGCTTAAGCAGTTCTCTGATACCGCCAGCTCATTTGAAGCCACCAGTAATAATGCGGATAAAGTGATCATTGCTGAAATGAGCAAAACCCTTGCTGAAGTCAACCGCTTGCTCGCTGACTACCAGCAAGGCTCGGTAACCAATACCGAAATCAACCGCACTATGAAGAGCGTTCAGCAACTATTAGGCGACTTGCAGCCTCTGATCAAACAATTGAATCGCGCACCGAACAGTCTGGTTTTTCCACCGGCTGAAAGCACCGAAGTGGAACCTAAAGGAAACCAATAATGAATCCCATGAATCGAACCCTTGTACTGGTTTCACTGCTTGTTTTGTTGAGCGGCTGCGCATCGCAACCCGAAAGCATCAGTTACTATTTGCTGCACAGCCCTGACAATGCAGCCGAACTCAGTAAACCCCAGGCCCAACAGAAAGTCGTGCTGCGCTCCCTGGAATTGGCTGAGTATCTGCAAAATCGACACATTGTTATGCAACTGGCTTCCAACAAACTGCAATTTTCCAATAAACACCGATGGGCTGAAAACCTTCATACGGGCGTAGAGAAAGCCCTTCTCAATAGTTTAAACCGACAGTCAGACAAGGCCCTTTATTTGAGCCCAAGGCAGCTGGGAGATGAAAACGCTGTGGAACTGTTTGTCGAGCTGAAGCACTTTTTAATTACCAACGATTCCACAGCGCTGGTCTCTGGTAATTTCTGGCTGAAGGGCCAGAAAGATGGTTCGAGCATTCAGTCCTTTAACATCAAACGTGATTTGAACAGCGATGGTTATCCCCATGCCATTGATCAGCTGCGGTCTGCGATTGATAAGCTCGCAGAGAAAATCAACAAAACCCTTTGATAGGCTTTATCCCGCTCATCGTTCTGTTCACAAAGGTATAGACAAAAGGGCCACCCAAAATCAGGTGGCCTTTTTAATTAGCGCTTTTGCCAAATCAGAAGCTGATTATTCGCCGGCATATTGTGATCTTTCAATAATTCAAACCCCGACTTATTCGCTTCTTCCGCGATGGCTTCAAAATCACGAATGCCACGATGGGCTTCCTGGGCTTTTAGCCAATGTTCAAAACGTTCGTTACTTTCACTGGTAAATTGCCCCTGATATTTAAAGGGTCCGTAAATTGCCAGGCGAGAGCCTTCTTCCATGCCTTTTAAGCCCACAAAGAATTTTCTCACTGTTTCCCATGGCATGATATGACAGGTATTTGCTGTGTATAAACCGTCAAAATTTTTCAATAGATCCGTGTTGGGCCAGTGTTTTTCAATATCAATTTCCAACGGACGCAGAACGTTGACCACTTTCTCATCGTTGATCCAGCGATTGATGCCTTCCACATTCTCTGAGAGGTCACTGGTCTGCCATTGCAAATGGTTCATACGAGGTGCCATATAAACCGCGTGCTGGCCCGTACCACTGCCAATTTCCAAAATGGTTTTTTTATTGGCAAAGGTATCTTTCAGCACTTCGTAAATCGGCTGGCGATTATTTTCACAAGCTTGGGAAAAAGGCTTGTTTGAATCTATGTCACTCATAACTCAATCGTTCTATTCAGCTAACAGATTTATTTTAATAATTCGGACTTGAAAAATAAAATAACAGGGAAGAATTTAAAACGCCCGTTCAAACAGGGGAAGGAGCCTGCTCGCCTTTTATGGCAAGCAGGAAATCGCATTTATTCGGCATGATCGCGGGTAAATACCCACTGTTTATCGGTAGATAGCTCTTTATTAAAGCCGTAGCCTTCACTATCAAACTTTTTAATGTCGCTAATATCCGTGATGCGATTTTTGATCACATATGCCGCCATCAAGCCTCGTGCTTTTTTGGCATAAAAGCTGATCATTTTATATTGGCCGTTTTTAAGATCTTTAAACGCCGGCGTCATGATTGTCGCATTGAGCAGCTTGGGTTTGACCGACTTGAAGTACTCATTGGATGCCAGGTTTAACACCACATCACCTTTGACTTTCTTCAGCTGGGTATTCAAGGCGTCGGTAATCATTTCACCCCAGAATTCATACAGGTTTTTACCACGCTGATTGGCGAACTTGGTGCCCATTTCCAGGCGATAAGGCTGCATTAAGTCCAAGGGGCGCAACAGGCCATACAAACCGGAAAGAATTCGCAGATGCTTTTGGGCAAATTTGAAATCGTCCGCTTTAAAGCTTGGGGCATCCAGGCCCGTGTAAACGTCACCATTAAAGGCCAATACAGCTTGCTTGGCATTATCGGTAGTAAATGGCTGACCCCAAGACTGATTGCGATCATAGTTCAATGTGCCCAGTTTATCGCTGATGCCCATCAGTTCAGACAGATCGTGGGGCGCCAGTTCACGCAGATCTTCCATCAGGATTTCAGCCTGATCGAGAAAATCAGCTTCCGTAAACTGCTTGGTTTTAGCCGGCGTTTCGTAATCCAGGTTTTTCGCCGGGGATACCACCATTAACATAGACGTTCCTCGCATTTGGTTTCAAGTCTGACATTATTAGGGAATTCGCCAGCCAAGAACAATTAAAGATAACAATACGTTTAATTGTTAAAGATCGATTATTTTTCTTCCAGGATGGATTGCCACCAGTTCAACGGCGTTTCGCCATCTTTCGGGTCATACACATTCCCGTAAAGCCAAATACTGCTCTGGCCATCGACGTGTTTATTAAGCAATGCCTCAATAGCCTGAAAGCCGCAACTCACATGGATACTGAACACCAACATGCGTTCAGTCTCGGTATCCAGCTCACCACCGAGCTTTTCCAGTTCCGGCGCCAATGATTCGGCCAAAGAGGCGATTTCACCTCGGCTGAGTACCCGTATGCACAGGTTGCCACTGCGTTTGATCAGTTCAAAATCCTGGCTGCCCGGGCGAAGCTTGATGGTATCGCCGCTCGCAATACCCTTCACAAAGGCGGGGGATTTTACGAGCTGACAACTGTCGTCTTCTTCACTGATTTTAACGGGCATTCTTTCGATAACGGCCTGGCCATTGGCGTCCAGGCCAGCGAACAGCTCGATAACTTGTAGGGCTTGCATGCAATTGATCTCTTCAAACTCGACGGGCCAGTAGTTAAGTCTTGGTTAAGGCGACCCTGCTAATGTCAGCCCCAGGACAGGCTGCTAGAATGAGCGGCATTATACCCGAATCAAGGTCTTGGAGGTGTCACTGTGAAGAAAGGATTTGCAAAGCTGATCGGCGTGCTGGCCCTTGCATCTGCAGTGGTTGGCTGTAGTACCAACCCCGTAACCGGCAAAAGCCAACTCAATTTTATATCGCCCGCCCAGGAAGTCGCCCTGGGTGAAAAACAGTACGGTCCTTCTCAGCAAAGTCAGGGCGGTGCCTATGAAGTCGATCCCGCACTCAGTCGCTATGTGAATTCGGTCGGTCAAAAGCTGGCGCAACTCAGCGATCGCCCCAATCTGCCTTATGAGTTTGTGGTGCTCAACAATGACGTACCCAATGCCTGGGCTCTGCCGGGCGGCAAGATCGCCTTTAACCGGGGCCTGTTGATTCATCTGGAAGATGAGGCACAGTTGGCCGCCGTTCTCGGTCATGAGATCGTTCACGCCGCCGCCAGTCACAGCGCTCAACAAATGAGTCAACGTCAGCTGCTGGGTGTGGGTGGCCAATTGGCCGCGGTTGCTGCCACCCAGAGCCGCTACGGCGGTTTAATTCAGCAGGGCATTGGTCTTGGTTCTGCGGCCTTCCACGCGAGCTACGGACGCGGCCAGGAACTGGAAGCGGACGCCTATGGCATGGAATATATGGTTGCCGCCGGCTATGACCCCCAGGGTGCCGTTGAATTGCAGGAAACCTTTGTGAAGCTTTCCGAGGGCCGACAGAGCAACTGGCTGAATAACCTTTTTGCCAGTCACCCGCCATCACAAGAACGCGTTGCCGCCAACCGCGCCCGCGCCAAACAGATGCCACCAGGAGTGCGCAATCAAAAAGCTTTCGATCGCGCCATGGCTCAATTGCGCAAAGACGCTCCAGCTTACAAGCTCCATCAGGAGGCTCTCGCTGCAGCCAATAAAAAGCAAATGGACAAGGCCCTGAGCTTGACCGAGCAAGCCATTCGCAAGCAACCCAAAGAAGCCCTGTTCTGGGATACCAAGGGCAAGCTGTTGTTAAATCAAAAACGCGGAGAACCCGCTTTGAAAGCCTTTACCCGGGCCATCGAAATCAACCCAAACTATTTCGGCCCCTATGTCGGTCGGGGCATCGTGCATAAAAATATGGGCGATGATCAGCGTGCCAGAATCGATTTTGAAACCAGTCTGAGCATGCTGCCAACCCAGTACGCTACTTTTCATTTGGGCGAACTGGAACTAAAACAGGGCAACAGCCGAAAAGCCTATGAATACTATCAATTCGCGGCGGCTTCGGGTGGTGAACTGGGCAAACGCGCACAGCAGCGCATGCACCAGATTTATCCTCAACAACCGGCGCAGCAGCGGCGCCGATAGTGGCATCTCGGTAGATACAAAAAAGGCCTCGAATGAGGCCTTTTTCTTTTCCGGCAGTTAAATGCCGCGCTTACTGATCAAGTACGTCGCAAAGCTTCCCAACCAGTGACTGCCCATATAGTGCAGATCACCCATGACCACCGGCAAGCTCGCTTCTTTATGAGCTTCAGCCGCAGCCAGTACTGAGGCACGACGCGGATCGGAATCTGACATGGCGCTGGCGATGCCTTCTAACATCCAGGCTCGGCTCAGGTTCAAGCCATCAAGGTGGGCTAACTTACCGTCACTGCGGTCGGTCACTTTAGCGACGGGCATCCAATCGACGCTGCCGTCTTTTGGCAGGCTCGGGAAGAAATCGCCCAACCATTTTTGATAGGCTTTTTTGTCCATCACACGGCGCATTAAATCGGCTTCAGCCAGGCAAGGTGACAGAAAATCCTGACCGGAAGGTTCATAGGCCAGCGGGCAGTTCACGTCTTTCAAGTAATAGTGTTTGATGCGGGAAGTCAGCAATGTTTCAAAATCACGGTCGCCCGCTTCACGCGCCCAATCCAGCATCAAACCGAAGGCAAAAGCCGTTTGACTGTGTTCACCGACACGAATCGGGTAGGCCAGTTTGGGTAACCAGCCCGCAACATTGGCAACGATTTTTTGCTCAAGCGGTTGCAGCCTCTTCAACCATTCCTTCGCCTGGGGGTCATCCCATTGGCGCAGTTCTGTCGTCAACTGCAAAAACCAGGCGAGACCATAAGGGCGCTCAAAGCTGGTGCCAGAGTTCGGACGATTGAAATAGGCCAGCTCGCCAGTAAGGCTGCTCGGCTTAAAACTCTGATCCAGTTGCTTACGAATGGCATCGCTATCCAACTTATCGCCAGCCTTGTGCAACATTCGCAGCAATAACCAATGGCCATGAACCGAGGAATGCCAATCCAGACAACCGTAAAACGATGGGTACAGCTCTTTCGGTGTACGAACATCCTGTGGTCCCAGGAAGTAGTGTTTTACAACATTAGGGAATTCCTTGTGAATGCAGCTGGATGCCAGGTTTGCCATTGCTTTGGCTTGCTCATCAGTAAACAGTTGTTCTGCCTGGGCACCGCCAGAAGCCAGTGCCAACAAGGTTAAACCCAAGCCCTGCTTTTTACGCCAGTATCTCGCTAACATTCAATGTACCTTATGATTTGTCTGAGGAAGTGTTCTAAGTGTAACGAACGAGAGACTATTGTACTCAGCTGCCGGACTTCTTATCAGATTTCCGGGCACAGACCAAACCACGTGCATCCAGAGATGTCATCAGTTCATCCAAGCGAACAGGTTTGCTGAATAAATACCCCTGAAATTGCTGACATCCCAAACGTTGCAGAGCTTCGTATTGATGTTGATGTTCAACGCCTTCCGCAACGACTTGCTTGTTCAAGGCTTTAGCCATCGCCATCATGGCATCAAGAATGGCAGATTGGTGATCGCTCTGTCCCAGCTCGTCAATAAAGCTCTTGTCAATTTTTATGGTGTCGATGGGAAATTTATTCAGGTAGCCGAGCGAGCAATACCCTGTACCAAAGTCATCGACAGAGATGGAAAAACCGGCATCCGCTAACTGACAGAGAACATCGAAGTGGCCATCACTGTCTTTGGCGAGAATATTTTCCGTCACTTCGATATTGAATTGCTCAACAGACAAGCCAAACGATTCAATAATGCCTTTCCAGCGTTCAACAGGATTGCGACGTTTTGCCAGTTCTTTGGGGGAGCGATTGGTGCATAACATTAAATTGTCGATACCGGCCTGCTGCAACTGAAAACCTGCATAGCAGGCTTGCTCCAGAATTACATCATCCAGCTTTGAGATGAGATTAAACTCTTCGGCAATATCGATAAAGACATCCGGTGGAATATGCTCGCCTTCATAACACCAGCGTGCCAATACCTCCAGCTTTAACTGGCTTTCATCCCGGTGGTTTTTAATCTCCTGAAAACGAACTTCCAATTCCCGATTAATGATGGCTTCTTGCAGGGCATTTTTAAGGGCCAGTTTTTCTTCCATAGCTCGGTGCATATCGGAAGTAAAAAATTGATATTGGTTTCGCCCCAAGCTTTTGGCGCTGTACATGGCCTGATCGGCATGTGCAATTAATTGTTCTCGATCTGAGCCATCATTTGGATACAGGGCCACACCCAAACTGCTGGTAACAAACAATCGATTGGATTGCAGATTAAACGGTTCCTGCATCGCTTTGGTTATTTGTTCCAGCACCGCAATGGCATCGGCAATTTTTTCAATGGGGTCAACAATAAAGGTAAACTCGTCACCACCAAAACGTGCAATCGTATCACTCGCTCTCAATGCTTGCTTCAGGCGTAGTGAAACTTCCGCCAATAACACATCCCCCCAGGAATGACCAAGGCTGTCATTGATGGACTTGAACATATCAATATCCATAAAAATAACAGCAAATTTTTTATTTTTACGGCGGGAGATTCGAATAGCCTGATCGAGACGATCGTTAAACAGCTGCCGGTTGGGAAGACCCGTTAAACTGTCGTAGTTGGCCTGAAGGTGGATGGTTTTTTCTGCGTGTTTCTTACTGGTGATGTCATTTAGTACGGCAATGTAATTCTCAACATCGCCTTTTTTGTTCCGGCTGGCCGTTACTTGCACCTGAACGGTGTAGAAAACACCATCTTTGCGGCGGCCATTGATTTCACCCACCCAGCTGCCAACGGTCTCCATAGATTCAGCAAAGGTGTACAGCAGTTGTTTGTTGCGACCGAGAAATTCTGTATCGTAAATGTCTTTGTTAATCAGCTCATCATGCTGATAACCACTGATGCGCTCATAGGCTCGATTCACCAAGCGAATTTTAAATTGCGGATCGAAAATAACGATGGCTTCATCCAGGCTACTGAATACCTGACTGGCAACACTCAGCTGGCGCATGTTTTCCACTACAACCAGCTCTCGAGAAATTAAGCCCGAAAATAAATTAAACAGGAGTTCGGCATGTTTCATATCGGGAATTGAGCCGGAAAACAGCGAAACCAAAATACCGATAACCTCATTGTCGGCATTTCGCAGAGGCGTTCCCATATAGCTGTTGATCCCCATATCCACCAGCATTTCGTCTTCCGGAAAATTCTCTTGTACATCACCATTGTAGGTACAGACCAGATCTCCGGATTCCGCTACCTGACAGCAGGGGGTGTGTTTCAAATCATAATCGAAACTGTCTAATTCGCTACCGGGACTGTAAACACTGATGGTTTTTGCGCTGTTGGTTTCATTATCGATCCGCGCAATAAAAACCATATCGGCATCAAGGGCTTCGGCCAAGGTTCTGACAATAGAAGGAAAAAAGGCTTGGTCACCTGGAGATACGGATTGCAGTATCTCTTTAACCGTATATTGAGACATAGGGCGGCTCTGGTTTTCTGGCAATAGCTCGAACAAACACTAAAGCCCACCGAAACGCCGGGAATGGCGATACTACTACTTAAAAGGTATCTAAATTAGGGAGCCTAGCAGTATATAAACTGTCAAATAGTATAGGCTATGCCGCTTAAATCACCCATACTTTTTCTTGATGTCTATCAAGACAGGCAGATGAAACCCGCTACTTTCATGCTTATCTTTTCGTCGAAAGCAGCGAGTTCAGAAAGGGGAAGAAAGCTTAGGCGTCTTTAACCTGGCGCTCCATTTCCTTGACAGACGTGTGGCGAACATCCAGACCTTTCACCAGATAAACGATGTGCTCGGCGATATTGCGAGCGTGGTCGCCGATGCGCTCCAGTGAACGCAAAGCCCAAATGATATTCATTACACGACCAATGGAACGCGGATCTTCCATCATATAGGTCACCAGCTCGCGCATGGCAGATTTGTACTCGCGATCAACGGCTTTGTCATCACGGGCGACTTTCACTGCCGTATCGACATCGAAACGCGCAAACGCATCCAGAGTTGAATTCACCATTTTTTCAACGATGTCACCAATATGGCGCAGTTCCACGTAACCGTGTGGTGCCTGGCCTTCTTCGTTCAGAGCGATCGCCATTTTGGCAATCTTCTGGGCTTCATCACCCATGCGCTCCAAATCGCGGGTCGCTTTTGACACCGCCAGCACCATACGCAAATCAGAAGCCGCTGGCTGACGACGCGCCAAAACGGTCGTGCAGTTTTCGTCCAGACTGACTTCGCGATTATCGACATCGTCTTCAATCACCATCACTTTTTCAGCCAGTTCACTGTCGGCCTGCTCGATGGCATCAACGGCGTCGCTGATCTGCTGCTGAACAACACCGCCCATTTCCAACAACTGAGTTTTCAGCTCTTCCAGGTCGGCATTAAATTGACCAGAAATATGCTGGTCCAGATTAAGATTATCCATTGTTAAAGCTCCTCGATCTTAGCTCAACCAGCAATTAACCAAATCGACCAGTGATATAGGCTTCGGTCAGTTCATGTTCCGGATTAGTGAATACCTTTTCTGTGTCATTCACTTCAATCAATTTACCCAAGTGGAAGTATGCCGTGCGGTTGGAAACACGCGCGGCCTGCTGCATTGAGTGGGTAACGATTGCGATGGTGAAGTTTTCACTCAGCTCTGCAATCAGTTCTTCAATTTTAGCCGTCGCAATCGGGTCCAATGCTGAGCAAGGCTCATCCATCAGAATCACTTCAGGGCTTACTGCGATGGTGCGGGCAATACACAAACGTTGCTGCTGACCACCGGAGAGACCGGTACCGGGTGCGTGCAGACGATCTTTTACTTCTTCCCACAAGCTGGCTTTGCGCAAACTGGTTTCTACGATTTCATCCAGTTCCGCCTTGCGGCCGGTCAAACCATGAATACGTGGGCCATAGGCCACGTTATCGTAAATCGATTTCGGAAACGGGTTTGGCTTCTGGAATACCATGCCTACGCGTGCGCGCAGTGGTACAACGTCCAGCTTGGGGTCGTAAATGTCCTGACCTTCCAAAGTGAGAGAACCTTGAACACGACAAATATCAATGGTGTCGTTCATACGGTTCAAGCAGCGCAGGAAGGTAGATTTACCACAACCGGATGGGCCGATCATCGCAACCACTTCATTTTTACCGATATCCAGACCCACATTGAAGATGGCCTGCTTTTCGGCGTAAAAGACGTTTACATCACGCATGGACATCTTGGCATTTTCAACGAAGGGGGTACCTACTGTCCCTTCGATATCGTCAACATTGGGTTGCTCAATTACGTCTTCTTTCATAGTTTTTAACTTGTTTTCTTCCGCTTGCACGGCGTTGTCGACACTTGCAGTGGCTTCCATAGTATCACCTGTATTCATTCTTTGCTGTAAGGCCGGGATTACCAGCGGCGCTCCAGACGTTTACGCAACCAGACTGCCAGGGCATTCATCACGATCAGGAAGCCAAGCAGCACCATAATAGCAGCCGAGGTACGCTCTACAAACGCACGCTCCGGGCTGTCAGACCACAAGAAAATTTGCACCGGCAGCACAGTCGCCGGATCGGATACTCCACCGGGGATATCCACAATAAAAGCCACCATACCAATCATCAGCAGTGGCGCTGTCTCACCCAGGGCCTGAGCCAAACCAATAATGGCGCCTGTCAGCATACCCGGCATGGCCAATGGCAGAACATGGTGCAGAATCATTTGCATTTTTGAAGCACCAATTCCCAAAGCCGCTTCTCGAATCGAAGGCGGTACCGCTTTAATGGCAGCACGACTGGAAATAATAATGGTCGGCAGGGTCATCAGTGTCAGCACCATACCCCCTACCAACGGCAGGGAACGTTGCATACCAAACATGCCAATAAAGATCGCCACACCCAACAGACCAAAGATAATCGATGGCACCGCGGCGAGGTTATTAATGTTGACTTCGATCAAATCGGTCCACTTGTTTTTCGGCGCATACTCTTCCAGATACACTGCCGCGGCAACACCGATTGGGAAAGACAAAATCAAGGTGACCAGCATCGTGAACAATGAGCCCATGATCGCGCCGCGAATACCCGCTTGCTCCGGCTCACGGGAATCACCATTGGTGAAGAAGACCGTATTAAAACGCGTTTCAATTTCGCCATTGTCTTCCAGACTTTTCACCCAGGCCTGCTGCATTTCATTCATGCGACCCGTGAAGGCCTTGCCGTCTTTGGACGTCGACTTGATATAGGTATCAATATCGTCGTCTGCGATCAACCAAACGGTTTGAGTGGTGTTCAAAATAGAAGGATCCGCTTCCAACATTTTGCGTAAATCAAAACCACTGCCATTACTGACCAGTTTGTACAGAGTGCGCTTGTCGCGACGGCCGCTCACATCTGGAAAACGCTCACGCAATGATTTTTTCACGGCAGCCATATAGTTGGCGCCGGCAATCTGATTCGGATCACTGGGATCGCTGATGTCCAGAGTGTCTGCATCAAGGGTAATTTCCAATTTGATGTAGCTCTGTACAAAAGCGGTGTAACCTTTACCAATAATGTCGGTAAACAAAAACACCAGGCAAATCATACCGAACGTGATCGAGGCAATACCGTACGCTTTAAAACGCTTTTCAGCACGGTAGCGCTTGGCCAGGTTTTTGTTCACCAGATCAATGGTGTTCATTTTTTCTGTTGAGTTCATGTTCTTATTCACTCAGTTAGCAAGTCAGTAGGACAATCGAGCGGACTATCTATTAGTCGTACTGCTCGCGATACTTTTTCACCACATGCAGGGCGATGAAGTTCAGACCCAGGGTCACGATAAAGAGCATTAAGCCCAGAGCAAACGCTGCCAGAGTTTTCGGACTGTCAAACTCTTGGTCGCCCACCAACAGGGTTACGATCTGTACCGTTACGGTGGTTACCGGCTCCAATGGGTTTGCCGTCAGGTTTGCCGCAAGACTCGCCGCCATTACCACAATCATGGTTTCACCAATGGCACGGGATACAGCCAGCAAAATGCCGCCAACAATACCAGGCAGGGCAGCGGGAATAACCACTTGGCGAATGGTTTCAGATTGAGTGGAACCCAAACCAAGAGAACCGTCACGCAGGGATTGCGGAACAGCATTGATCACGTCATCAGACAGAGACGACACAAACGGAATGATCATGATGCCCATGACCAGACCCGCCGCGAGTGCACTTTCAGAAGAAACGCTTAAACCAATCAGGCCGCCACTGTCGCGAATCATCGGCGCAACCGTAAGAGCCGCGAAAAATCCGTATACCACAGTAGGAATACCCGCCAGAATTTCCAAAGCCGGTTTCACCAGAGAGCGAACTTTGGTGCTGGCATACTCTGAAAGGTAGATAGCCGCCATTAGACCCGCTGGAACCGCTACGATCATGGCGATCAGGGAAATCAGCAAGGTACCCACAAACAGAGGGATTGCACCGAAGGCCCCGGAACCGCCCACTTGGTCAGCACGAATGGCCATCTGCGGACTCCATTCTGCACCAAACACAAAGTCGGTAATAGGAACCATGCTGAAGAAACGAATCGATTCAAACAGTACCGACAACACAATGCCAACTGTGGTTAAAATCGCCAGGCAGGAACAGGCCAGCAAAATAATTTTAAAGGCGCTTTCTACCTGGTTACGTGCTTTCAGTTGCGGTTGAATTCGGCTCCAGCCCCAAACACCCGTCATTACTGCAACCAACAAGGCAACCCCGGTCAGGGCGTAACTGCTGGTTTGCTTTAAACGATTCAGTGTAGCGATGGCATCTTGAATATAGGGCTCGGCATTGGCGCCCATGCCCGAGGCCGCCATATTTTCAATGGTGTTAATGCGCAGGCTGAGTTCGGTGGAATCCAGGTTGCGAATGTTCTCAGGCAATGACTGAATCAACAGTTGTTGAATGAACAAGTCATCAAAAATAATCCATGCACCCAAAACCGCCAGACTTGGGATACCGCACCACAACAGTGTCAGCATGCCATAGTAGGAAGGCAGGGAATTCAAGGCACGTACACCGCCCGCATTGGAAGCCTGGGCAAGCGAACGCCCGCGTCCCAGAATAAATGCGCCGGCCATTAGCAGTGCTAAAAAGGCAAATAATGTTGAGGTGTCCATATCACCGTGTCTCTGCAATCGTGGGTTCAGGTACTTTTAGAATTACACTCTTGGACATCAATACGTCCTTTTATACCGAGAGTGTAAATCGAAAAGCACCCACTTTATTTTATTCTTGTCTATTGAGCTATTGTTGATATAAGCAAAAAAGACTTGGGGTAGAAACGAATAGCCCAGCTCGAAGCTGGGCTATCCTATCGCTGCTTTTCCGAACCGAATTACATGCTCAGGTTCTTCAGGTTTTTAACGTCAGCAGCAACTTGAGAGCGCTTGGAATCACCCAGTGGGATCATACCTTTTTCAGTCAAGTAACCTTCTTCACCGAACGCTTTTTCGCTGGTGAATTCAGCCAGGTACTCTTTGATACCAGGAACAACGCCGATGTGAGCTTTCTTAACGTAGAAGTAAAGCGGACGAGATACCGGGTAAGAACCGTCAGCAATAGATTCGAAAGTCGGCTCTTTACCGTCAACGATAGAACCTTGGATCATGTCAGAGTTCTGATCCAGGAAAGAGAAACCGAAGATGCCCAAAGCGTTTTTGTTGGCATTCAGCTTCTGAACGATCAGGTTATCGTTCTCGCCAGCTTCGATGTAAGGACCGTCTTCACGAACGCTGTGACAGATCGCTTTGTACTTTTTCTTCAGAGTCTTGGCTTTAGCTTTGTCGCCAGCTTTCTTGGCTTTTTTTGACTGCTTCTTGATGTCTTTGATCCAACCAAACTTCTTACAACCACCTTCCATCGCCAGCTCAGCGAAGGCGTCACGAGTACCGGACGTTGGAGGAGGGCCCAGAACTTCAATTTTCTTGGCAGGAAGCGCAGGGTTTACGTCTTTCCAAGTTTTGTACGGGTTGGCAACCAGAGTTTCAGAACCGTCTGGGTTTGGTACTTCTTTAGCCAGGGCCAGGAACAGATCGCGACGAGTCAGCTTCATGGTGTCGGCCGCTTTGGCGTTACCGATAACGATGCCGTCATAACCGATCAGAACTTCAACGATGTCTTTTACGCCGTTAGAAGCACACAGATCAACTTCAGAAGACTTGATGCGACGAGACGCATTAGTCACGTCCGGGTGCTGGGTACCAACGCCCTGACAGAACAACTTCAAACCACCGCCAGAACCGGTAGACTCGATTTTAGGCGTTTTGAACTGGGTAGACTTACCGAAACGCTCAGCAACAACGGTTGCGAACGGGTATACAGTGGAAGAACCTACTACAGTGATGTAATCACGAGCAGCGGAAGCTACTTGGGTACCAGCCAGTGCTGCAGCAGCCAGTGTTGCGGTCATGAGAGTCTTTTTCACGTTATCCTCCTGAGGATCGTGTTTTTCTAGTCGAAAGCGCTGTTTGCTTGTAATCGCGCTATGTTAATGAACTGGCCACTGAGCCGAATGTTCAATCAAGGGCGATACTAGATTTTACGGGTGACAATTCTATGAATGTAATATGACAGAAGTGTTACAGAGCTGGCATCTAAATAGACATATCTACAACTTGTATTATTGCCTTTTATGGAGCCCTATATATAGTTGCTACTTCAGACATCCAGCATGATCTCACCCACAATGCTTCGCACAGGGTGACAGAACATTCGCTAAGGAGAGCCACCTTGCCACCTCTTATGAGATATAGCCAAGCACTGATTTGCTTTTTATTTGCCCAGTTTTCATTGGCCTTGAGCCCTGTACCGCCGGCCGTAGTCGTACAAAAAGACATTGTGTATGGCCAGGGCGACACCCAAAGCGGACCGAAAGATCTGCTACTGGACCTGTACACACCTGGCGTCGATGACCCCAGTGAGCCCATTGCCAAACGGCCGGCGGTTATCCTGATTCACGGCGGCTCCTTTCAAACGGGCAGTAAAGAGAATGCGGCGTTGGTTAATATGGCCAATGATCTGGTGCTGCGGGGCTATGTCGCTGCGGTGATCAATTATCGCCTTCAGGGTGATGAGCCCATTCCTTCGAATCGAGTCTCCCACCTGCCCACCCAAAGCGGAGTCGCAGCCCCACTGGCGCAGCAGATAGCCGCCCAGGCAGCTCTGGACGATGCGATCACGGCCTTTGAATGGCTCATTTCCAGAGAAGATCGCTACCAGATCTCCGACATTGGCCTTATTGGCAGCTCTGCAGGTGCAATTACCGCTATCAATCTTGCCTACATCAGCGACGATTTCAGCATTGATCTGCCAAATCGGGATCGAATCAGCTTTGTTGTGAACTATTGGGGAGGAGCCCTGTTGCCGCTGGATAATCCCAATGAAGCGGTGAAGAGCGTTGACCAGGGCGAGGCCCCGATATTTATTGTGCACGGCAGTAACGACATCATTGTGTCGTTCAATTACTCCGTACTGCTTGATCAGCGAGCTGAAGAAGTGGGCCTGGATTATCAATACCATGTCATCGACGGTGGCGGCCATGGCTTTGCTGCCATCGACCCTTTTAATGTCACAGTGGAAAGCGGCAAAAGCATTGCCAACGCCATGTACGAATGGATCGACAACATCAGCCAACACAGCTTCGGCCAGCAATCGGTTGGCAGCTGGTATGAACCAGCCACCAGTGGGCAGGGTCTGCTACTGGATCTCGACGATCGCAGCAAACAAGTGTTCGGCGCCTGGTTTACCTACAACAATGAGGCTGGCAGCGAAAATGGCCAGATTCCCGGTGCCGAGCAACGCTGGTTTACAGCCCAAGGCAAATATTCCGGTCGCAGAGCGGTGCTGGATCTGTTCCAGTCCCGCAATGGTCGATTTGATGCCAATAACACCGTGGAAACCAGCAAAGTGGGCACGCTGGAGCTTAATCTGGAAAGCTGTAAGAAAGGCACGGCCCGTTACGATATGCCCGCATTGGGGCTCAACGGTGACATCAGTATTGTGCGCCTGATGAGCAACAGTAACTGCCCCTGAACCATTGGCAAAACCCCAGAGCCCGGGCCAGAACCAAAGACGGGAAGAGAAACAAAAAAGGCGAGCCACAAGCTCGCCTTTTCTTTGTCAGCACCACAACGTCACTAACCAATCGGGCGGGTACGCCCTTTATCATCAATGGCCACGTACACAAACTCACCTTCAGTAACCTTGTTGCACTCACCACTTTCCACATCGGTTAACCACACCTCCACCATGGTTCGAATGGAAGAGCGACCCGTCTCCGTCGCTTCGGAATAACAGCTTACGGTGGCACCAACCGGGACGGGACGCAGGAACGCCATGCTGCCTACGGCTACGGTGGTAACACGACCCTTGGCAATTTGCTGGGCCAGAATGGCACCTGCCAAATCCATCTGGGACATCAGCCATCCGGCAAAAACGTCACCATTAGGGTTGGTTGCCGCCGGCATGGTCAGGGTTTGTAGAGTTAATTTGCCCGCCGGGGTGGGCTCTTCATCCAGGGAACTCATCGCTATGTAAAACCTTCAATATCGTTCTTTTAATAGTTTCTATGTAAATGCTTGCTCGCTTCGCAGCCCCTTAACGGTCAGCTTTAATGGCCTCAGGTAGATAGGTTGCCAGCTCCGGCCAGAGGGCCAGGGCGAGCAGCAGCGCCAATTGCAGCACAATAAATGGAATAACGCCACGATAAATTTCACCCGTGCGAACTGACTCCGGCGCCACTCCTCGTAAATAAAACAACGCGAAACCAAATGGCGGGGTCAGGAAGGAGGTTTGCAGGTTAATGGCGATCATCACCCCCAACCAGATTGGGTCAACACCCATGGCGAGCAAGACCGGGCCAATTATGGGTACGACGACAAAGGTGATCTCGATAAAGTCCAGAATGAAACCCAACAGGAAGATCAATACCATCACGATCAGCACTGCAAGCGCGATATTCCCGCCCAGCTCGGAGAACCAGCGTTCAATCAATTCTTCGCCACCAAAACCGCGAAACACCAAAGAGAAGATAGAAGCCCCAATTAGAATGGTGAACACCATTGCAGTGACCAAAGTGGTCGAATGACAGACCTCGGCGAGACGCGTTTTATTCAACTGACCTTTCAAAAATGCCAGCACCGTTGCACCCAATGCCCCGACGGCGGCCGCCTCTGTGGGTGTCGCAATACCGGAAATAATCGAACCCAGCACCAACACAATCAACAACACCGGCGGCGCCAGGCTCAGCAAAACCTTACCGCGATCAATCTCTTCCACTTCTTCATAAGCCGGCGCGACTTCGGGCTTCATTTTGGCCGTAAAGTAAACGTACAACAGATAGAAAATCACCAGGATCAAACCCGGCACCAACGCCCCGACAAACAAATCACCCACAGACACCGGCTTGGGATTAAACACGCCGGCACCTAACTGTGCTTTTTGATAAGCCGTCGATAGGGTATCACCCAACAGCACCAGCGCGATTGAGGGTGGAATAATCTGGCCCAGAGTCCCGGTGGCACAAATGGTCCCGGTGGCGAAGCTTGGACTGTAGCCACGCTTTAACATGGTGGGCAGGCTCATCAAGCCCATGGTCACAACCGTTGCCCCCACAATACCGGTACTGGCGGCCAGCAACATACCCACAATCACCACCGCGATACCCAGGCCACCGGGCAAACTGCCACTGAGCTTGGCCATGTTTTCCAGCAGCTCTTCAGCAAGCCGGGATTTTTCCAGCATCACCCCCATTAACACAAACAGGGGAACGGCAATGAGTGTGATATTGCTCATGGTGCCAAACAAGCGATCCGGCATGGTCAGCAACAAATTGGCATCAAAGTGGCCAAAAACAATTCCGCCGGCTGCAAAGATCAATGCAACACCCGCCAGGGTAAAGGCAACCGGGTAGCCTGCCATTAACGCCAGGCAGACAACCGCGAACATAAACAGTGGAATTAACTCAAGCATGATCCACCTCGCTCTCTTCGCTGGAGTGTGGATTCATCAATGTCGCCAGGGCGTGGCAACATTCCGCAATGGCTTGCAGAGCTAATGTGGCGGCCGCCACCGGCAACAGGGTTTTTAGAAGATACACAAAGGGTAAGCCATTCGGGTCTCGAGACGTTTCTTTCACCGCCCAGGATTGCTCAACATAATCAAGGCTGCTGAAAAAAATCAGGCCACACATCGGTAATAAAAACAGTACGCTGCCAATTGCATCCACCCAGGCTTTCTTGCGGCGATTAAAATTGCGATAAAACACATCCACGCGCACCTGCCCGCCATGATTCAACGCATATGCGGCACCAAGCAGAAACACTGTACTGTGCATATACGTAACGCTGTCTTGTAATGCTGTCGCGCCAATTTCAAACACATAACGCAAAACCACCACCACACAACTGATGATCACCATGATGATGGTCAGCCAGGAAACGCTGCGACCGATAAACTCTGAGACACTATCCAGCAAGTCCGCCAGATAGGCACAAACCCGAATGGCCAGGGGCATAAAGTACCTTCAATATTTTTTATTGCTATTGTCATTTCAAAAGCGGAGCCCGTGCTCCGCTTTTTATTGTTCACTCATTCGCTTCGTAATACGCTTGCTCTGAAATGTCGTGGTACTGAGCAACTTGATCGGCAAAGCTGCGATAGTGCTTGTACACTTTGGCGAAGAAGGGGTCTTTGGCGGCGAATTCGCTGTACATGGCATCGGCGTGCTTGCGCAGTTCCTGCAGAACCTCTTTGGGCAGAGGTCTCAGTTGTACACCGTGCTCGCTAATCAGGGTTTTTAATGCGGCGTTGTTGCGCGCCGTATACTCATCGAGCATATCCTGATTCACAACTCTGGCCGCGGACTCCACAATGGACTGCAAATCTTTTGGCAGGGATTCAAAGGCGTTTTTATTTACCAGCAGTTCGAGGGTTGGACCTGGTTCATGCCAGCCCGGGTAATAATAGTATTTAGCCACTTGATGGAAACCCAGAGCCAGATCATTGTATGGCCCCACCCACTCAGTGGCATCGATCACGCCGGTTTGCAGAGCCGTGTACAACTCGCCACCGGGAATGTTTACAGCAACACCACCGGCACGATTCCAGACTTCGCCGGCCAGTCCCGGGATACGCATTTTGGTACCCTGGATATCGTCGATGGTATTAATTTCCTTGTTAAACCAGCCCGCCATTTGCACACCGGTGTTGCCGGCGGGGAATGGCATTAAGTTGAATGGCGCATACGCTTCGCGATAAAGCTCCAGGCCACCGCCATAAAATAACCAACCGTTCATTTCCTGGGCATTCATGCCAAACGGGACGGAGGTAAAAAACGGTGAGGCGGGAATTTTTCCTTTCCAGTAGTACGCCGCACCATGACCCATTTCCACACTGCCGGATGACACCGCATCAAATACCCCAAGCGCAGGAACCAGATCGCCAGCGCCATACACTTTCACTTTTAAGCGACCGTTGCTCGATTGTTCAACAATGCGGGCAAAGTTTTCAGCGGCCAAACCCAACCCCGGCAAACCTTTTGGCCAGGTGGTGACCATACGCCACTCGTAATGCTTTTGCTGTTTACTGTTTTCGCTGAGTTGGGTGGGTTGTTGATCGGCCTTCTGAATCACAAGTTGGGATACGGTGGCCACCAGTGCCGCCAGTAACAGGATGATGACCAGGGGGGACCAGTTCACACTTTTTGTCATTGTCGTTGCGCTATGTCGTTATCATTTCCGATTAGGGTAATAGATATCGACTGCCAAGGCCATAGAGGGCGGGTGCTCAGGTGGCTTGTCTGTACGTGTTAGCGATTCGTTTTCCGTTAAGGAAGAATCGAATTTGAGAACGAGAACGGGGATGGCCATGCCAGAAGAAAGTATCACTGCCATCAAGCGGTAGTGAAGATCGTGCCCCTATTTTGAAGAACGGAGGTGGATCAACCACCCCCGCTTTCGAGATCAGTAGTGAATGGCGCGAGGCAGTTCTTTCGCCTGAGCAACCCAATCGGCAACTTGGCTGGCAGAAGGCACTTGGCGAACCAGCTTTTTCTCTTCGTTCACTTCAGCCATCTTGGCGGCCAGGTTTTCGGCATTGCGCTGAGCCAGTTCCGGCACGGTATCAACACCCGCAAATTCCAGCAGATCAGCGTACTGGGTGCTTACGCCCTTAACGCGAGCCAGGTCGGCACGGTTGGCCCAATTTAGAATTTGTTTTTCGCTCAGGCCAGAAGCCTCGGCGACATCTTTACGGCCCGTTTTCTGGGCGCACTTTTCCAGGAGATCTTCCAGGGAAGACACGCCAGCCGCTTCGAGTTTGGACGCGTATACTTCACCAATACCTTCAATATCTGACAACTTAGCCATTTCTTACTCCATCAAACTGTTCAAAATATGATCAGGTGTCACCACCCAGGATGAAACGTCCGCTCCAATTCCTAATCGCTTCAGGCCCGCAAACCATTAAGTCATTAGAGACATCTCCCAGTGTACTGCCTGCGCCTGGGGATGGCGAACTCTCTGGGCTCTAGCTTGTTAATTACTATCTGAATTCATGCTGAATTGGGTGAAATTATTTCCTTTGATCCGGCTACCGCTTTGCTTTAACTTAGGGCCTTTCTCACGCGATAAGGAATCGGCTGAAATGAGTGAAGCGAAGGTATTGGTTGGCGGTTGCGACAGCGGCCAAGTCAGTATCGATCCCCGTTATGCCAATCGCCACGGGCTGATTGCCGGTGCGACCGGTAGCGGTAAAACCGTTACCCTTCAGATTCTTGCCGAAGGTTTTAGCAAGCTTGGCGTGCCGGTTTTTATGGCCGATGTGAAAGGCGATCTGGCGGGCTTGGGCCAAGCCGGTAAACCACACCCCAAAATTCAGGAACGCATCGACAGTATCGGCATTGAAGGTTTTGAACACCTGCCGTTCCCGGTGAATCTATGGGATGTCTTTGGCGACCAGGGCACACCCGTGCGCTCGACCATTTCCGAGATGGGCCCCCAGCTGCTGTCCGAGCTGCTGGATTTGAATGAAACCCAGCAGAGTGTGATGACCCTGGCGTTTGAATTTGCCGACGATGAAGGATTGCTGCTGGTTGATTTAAACGACCTGCGCTCGGTTCTTGAGTACCTCGCCGAAAACAACGGCAAGTTGGGCGTGGGCCTGAAAGTTTCCAAGGCTTCTGTAAACGCGATTCTGCGCCGCCTGATTATGATCGAGCGCGAAGGTGGAGATTTGTTTTTTGGCGAACCTGCACTGCAGCTGGAAGATTTTATCAGCCACAGCCGGCGCGGCGAGGGCATTATCAATATTCTGGCGGCCGACAAGCTGATTCAAAGCCCGCGTCTGTACGCAACTTTCCTGCTCTGGTTACTGTCGGAGCTGTTCGAAAGCCTGCCTGAAGTTGGCGACCCTGATAAACCCAAGTTGGTGTTCTTCTTCGATGAAGCTCACCTGCTGTTTAAGAACGCCTCGCGCGCACTGATTGAAAAAATCGAACAGGTGGCGCGCCTAATCCGCTCAAAAGGTGTTGGCATTTACTTTGTCAGCCAGAGCCCTGCAGACATCCCTGAAGATATTCTGGGCCAGTTGGGCAATCGCATCCAGCACACTCTGCGTGCCTACACCCCGAAAGATCAAAAGGCCGTGCGCGCTGCAGCCCAATCCTTCCGAGCCAACCCCAACTTTGATACTGCTGAGGTCATTACCGAGCTGGGTATTGGTGAGGCGATTGTTTCGGTTCTTCAAGAAGGCGGTGTGCCCAGCCAGGTTGAACGCGTTTTGGTACGCCCGCCGGAGTCACGCATGGGGCCGGTTACAGATCAGGAGCGACAGCAATTGATCAATGGCAACCCCTTCCACCGCAAGTACGAGAACGCCGTCGACCCGGACTCTGCTCGCGAAATGCTGCAACGCCGCGCCGAACAAACCGCCCGTGCCGAAGAGGAAGCGGAAGGAACACAGAAAAGCAGCCGTCAGCCCAAGCGTCGCAGCAGCAATCGCCAGAGCGTTGGCGAAGCCTTTATGAAGAGTATTGCACGCAGCATCGGCTCCAGCATTGGGCGGAAACTGATCAGAGGCGTGCTTGGCTCGCTTCTCAAGTAAGCGGGCCGACACGGAATACATTTAACATTTGCGTCGCTATTGAGCAGTAAGCAGGCGCGTGTTTTAGGGGAAGACCCCATCCATCACAACAAAGGTAAAGAGAAATGGGATTATTTGATTTTGCCAGCGATCTGGGTAAGAAACTGTTCGGCAGTGAGGACGAAGCCGGTGATAAGCTCAAGGAGCACGTCGAAAGTGACAACCCCGGTGTAAAAGACCTGAAGGTCGAAGTACAGGACGGTGTCGCCAAGGTGAGCGGCGAAGCCGAATCGCCGAGCGCATTTGAAAAAGCCATTCTGATGGTCGGCAATGCACTGGGCATCAGCTCAGTGAAAGCCGAAGAAATGACCGTTCAGGGTGAACCTGCCGTAGAACCCGCGGTTGAAGAAGTTCAGTATTATGTGATCCAGTCGGGTGACTCACTGTGGAAAATTGCCTCGGAATTTTACGGTAATGGTGCAAAATACCAGGCCATCTTTGAAGCAAACCGCGAAGTGATCAAAGACCCTGATTTGATTTACCCAGGCCAGAAGATCCGTATTCCCAAGCAAGACTAAGCTCTGGGCTCGTTAATTAAAGCTTCATAAAAGGTGTTTAACATGGACATCAACAGTATTTTACAAATCGGCGCTCAGCTGTTTCAGAGCAAATTGTCCCAACAGGGCCAGCAACTCGACCTCGGCGCTATTTTGCCAGCACTCACAGGTCTCCTGTCCGACAGCAAAGGCAATGTGGATATTGGCTCTCTGGTCTCCAATATGGATGCCGGTGATCTGGTGAATATCGCTCAGTCCTGGCTCGGTAACGGTTCAAATGAAGGAATTTCAGCAAACCAGTTGACCCAGATTTTAGGACAAAATAAAATCAGCGACTTCGCATCCCAGCTATCGCTTAATGAAGATCAGGCGATATCCGGTTTGCAGGAGGCCATACCAAATATTGTGGATAAATCTTCCAATGATGGTAGCCTATTGGACATGGTTGGGGGCGTTTCTGGCGCACTCAATTTGGCAGGTAAGTTATTCGGCCGCTGAGGCGCATACCTGCAACCTGTAAAGAACACAACTGCTTAAGCACGGGCCTCTGGCCCGTTTTTTTTGCCGGCTGTTTTTGTACACTTTTTATTCTTTCCATATTCCCCTACCCAGTTCTAGTTAGGGAACTCCCCCTGTATTGCAACAACGTGTCCCAGACTATGGGCGGCGAAAGGTCAGAACGGAAAAAAGAATGTGCTGGTGAAGGTTAGAAAGAAACAGGGATAAAGCCGGCAGCGACCTCTAATTCAGGCCCTGCCGCAAAAAGACGCGATAAACTGCCTCGGAAAAACCGCAGCTTTTACAGAGGGTCGAGCTTGGCACCGGCAATCAGCCACTTGCTACCTACATCATCGAAATTGATTTGAATCTTGTTGCCTTCGAAATGCAGGATCGTGCCTTCACCAAAACTCGGGTGCAATACCCGCTGGCCCAAACTCAAACCCGTGTCACCGCCGTCATCGGACAGTCGTCCAGCAAGTTTTCGCTGACCCAGGCGCGGACGACTTTGCGCACTGTCTCCGTAAGAACTGCCAAAGCTGACGGGACGAGTAATCGCGGTTTTCAAACGCACTTCTTCGATCAGCGCATCGGGAATTTCTTTTACAAAACGGGAAACATTATTAAAAGTTTCCGAACCGTACATGCGACGGCTTTCCGCATAGCTGATATACAGCTTTTCCATTGCGCGGGTAATACCCACATAGCAAAGGCGACGCTCTTCTTCCAAACGCCCGGGCTCTTCAGCCGACATTCTGTGAGGAAACAAACCTTCCTCTACACCGGCCATAAACACCAATGGAAACTCCAAACCCTTCGCGGTGTGCAAAGTCATCAGCTGCACCGCATCCTCAAATTCATCGGCCTGGGCTTCACCGGCATCCAGAGCGGCACCGTCAAGAAACTCTTCCATGGGGCTCAGATCATCGTTTTCCGGGTTGAAGGCGCGGCAGGCATTGATCAATTCCTGCAAGTTTTCTACCCGGGCCTGACCTTTCTCGCCTTTTTCTTTTTCATGGAATTCAATCAAACCCGAACTGTTAATCACAGCAGAGGCAATTTTTTCCAGGCTTAATTCCTGGGTTTGATTGTCCAGTTCGTTTAACAGAGCACAAAACGCCGCAACGGAATTGGCCGCGCGTGCGCTCAGGCCTTTATTGCTGACCATTTGTTCGGAGGCATCCCACATGGAACAACCTTGCTCGCGGGCAAATAAACGAATGCCGTCAACCGTCTTGCTACCGATACCACGGGTGGGGGTGTTGATCACACGCTCAAAGGCCGCATCATCATTACGATTGATGATCAGGCGCATATACGCCAGGGCATTTTTGATTTCCAAACGCTCATAGAATCGCTGACCACCGTAAATGCGGTAAGGCACCGACTCGCGCAATAAAGCTTCTTCCAGAATTCGGGACTGGGCATTGGAACGATATAAAATCGCGCAGCTTTCCAAAGACTTACCTTTGCGCTGCCATTCCTCAATACGTTCAACGATAAAGCGGGCTTCATCCTGTTCATTGAAGCCGGCGTATAGGGAAATCTTTTCGCCATCGTCGCCATCAGTACGCAGGGTTTTACCCAGGCGACCAAAATTATTTTCAATCACCGCATTCGCCGCATCCAGAATGGTGCGGGTAGAACGGTAATTCTGTTCCAGGCGAACCGTTTCCACGCCTTGGAAATCCTGACTGTAACGCTGGATGTTTTCAATCTTGGCACCACGCCAGCCATAAATAGACTGATCGTCATCGCCTACCGCCGTAACCGCACAGCGATCACCGGCCAGCACACGCAACCAGGCGTATTGAATCGTATTGGTGTCCTGAAACTCGTCGACCAGCACAAAGGGGAAACGATCCTGATAATGTTGAAGTAATCGTGGATTGTTTAACCAGAGTTCATGGGCACGCAGTAACAATTCACCGAAATCCACCATGCCACCACGCTGGCACGCTTCTTCATAAGCGCGATAAATTCGGACCAAGGTTTCCTGATGAGGATCGCCGTGGGTTTGAATATAATCCGGACGCAGACCTTCATCTTTATTATGATTGATAAACCACTGGGTCTGTTTAGCGGGCCAGCGCTCTTCATCAAGTTGCAGGCCCTGACTCACACGCTTGATCAAACGCAGTTGATCATCACTGTCCAGAATCTGAAAATTCTGGGGCAATTTGGCCTCTTGCCAATGCGCTTTTAGCAAACGATGCGCGATGCCGTGAAAAGTGCCCACCCACATGCCACGTGGATTTAAGCCCAGCAACTCTTCAATGCGCCCACGCATCTCCCTGGCCGCCTTATTGGTAAAGGTCACCGCCATAATGGAGAACGGGGAAATGCGCTCGACCTGAATCAGCCAGGCGATGCGGTGCACCAGCACTCGGGTTTTACCCGAGCCGGCGCCGGCAAGAATAAGTTGATTACCCGCCGGCGCAGAAACCGCCTGGCGCTGGGCATCGTTCAATTGATCTAAAATAGGGGATACGTCCATGGTGCTAGTTTATCAGACTCCCAGCCCGGATTGCAGAATACCTCGCACACACCCGCCGCAGGAAATTCAGCGCCATTAATGATTACCGCATAATGTTTATTGTCCACCCCCGAGTAACGCGTCTTGTTTCGCGACCTGTTGATAGACTGATTAGAAATCCATCAATAGGCACCAACTTTGGTGCGAATAGATAAAAATATGATGAGGGGAACCCAGGCGATGCGTATTAACCGTCTTTTACTCGCAGCTCTGCCGTTGGCCATCAGCAGCCAATCGCAAGCCCAACAGACTTTGGAAGAGGTCGTAGTCACAGCGCAGAAGCGCGCACAATCTGTACAGGACATTGGTGTCACGGTCAGTGCCTTTAACGGCGAGCAAGTGAAAGACATGAACTTGAGTTCGCCAAAAGATCTGGCCACTTTCACACCGGGCCTGAGCACCGCCAACGCCACATCGGGTGGCACGCCGATTTTTGCGATTCGCGGTATTGGCCTCGACGACTTTAATATCAACAATAACAGCGGCGTAGGCGTTTATACCGATGAAGTCTTCGCCAGCTCTCCGGCGCTGCTGAGCGGACAGCTTTTTGATATCGAACGCGTGGAAGTCTTGAAGGGTCCGCAGGGTACCCTTTACGGTAAAAACACAACCGGCGGTGCGATTAATTTTATCTCCAACAAACCCACTGACGAATTCGAAGCCGGTATTACATTGGGCTACGGCAACTGGCGAACCTCCAGCGCAAACGGTTTTGTCAGTGGCGCGCTGAGTGAGGATGTACGCGGCCGCTTCGCCTTTGACTATGAAAAGTCGGATCAGGGTTGGCAGCAGGATATCGACACCGGTCGTGAGTTTGGCCTTGTGGATCGCTTCGCGGCTCGGGGCTTATTGGCCTTCGATATCAATGAACGTTTGTCCGGTCTGTTAAATATCCATCTGTCAAAAGATGACTCTACGCCGGAATCCCCACAAAGCACAGGCGGCCCTTTTGCACCCGCCGGTTTTGATATCGCCACCGGTACCGAAGCCCCGGATAAAGTCCGCGTTGGTGATTTAAATGTGATGCGCGACGAGCAGGGCGTGGGCAGCTCCCTGAATCTGCAATATGAATTCGACAGCTTTACCCTGACCTCCATCACCGCCTGGGATGACTACGAGCGTAAAGTAGTCGACAACCTCGACGGCGACCCTTTCCCGACCTTTGATTTCTTCCAGGACAGTCAAGTCACTCAATACTCCCAGGAATTTCGTGTGAATTCCGATGCTACGGATAATTTCAGCTGGGTGGCCGGGATCAGTTTTTCCAATGACGAAATCACCGTCCGGGACATCAGCGATTCTGCGGTGCCTTTTGGCGTGTTCCCGAACCGCTCCCGTGCTGCAGCAGACTATGTGCAGGAAACCGATTCCTTCGGTGCTTTTATTCACACAGAAACCGATCTGAGTGATGAGCTGCATCTATCCGTAGGCCTGCGCTATTCACGCGATGAACGCAGCTTTAACGGCAACACCATCGATGTGGATGGTAACGTTATTTTCACCACCCCAGGTGCCGAAGTGGCTCGTTTAAATGACAGTCGCACGGAATCGGATTTCTCTTATCGAGTTGGCCTGGATTACGATTTCAATGACAACACTCTGTTGTATGCCAATGTAGCCACCGGCTATAAAACCGGTGTGTTCTACGGCAGCCCGGCACTGGCCCAGGAAGTCTGGGGTTATACCAACCCCGAAGAAGTGTTCTCTTACGAAATCGGCTTTAAAAGTGATCTGCTGGATCAGACCCTGCGTTTGAACGCGGCGTATTTCCACTACGATTACGACAACCGCCAATCCCTGTTGTTGGGTGCGACCCCAGACAATATCTTTATCGTGACTCTGGACAATATTCCGGAATCTGAAATCGACGGTGCGGAAGTTGAGCTGGAGTGGCTGCCACTTGAAGGCTTGGATATTCGAGCCGGCATTTCCTATCTGGATGCCGAAGTAACCGTACCACCAAGCAGCTTGCGGGGTTTGACCCTGTTCACGCCCGTAACGCCGGGCACCACTTTGGCCCAGGCGCCCGAGTGGAGTTACAACCTGGCTATGGCTTATCGTTGGAACCTGAGTGATGAGCTTTACGCACGTGCCTTCGCCAGCTTTAGCCGCGTTGAAGAACAGGCCGCCGCACTGGCCGATCCCAATGGTATTTACGGCCCCATTAATAACAGTTCTGCGCGTTTGAGCATCGGCAGTGAGAGCGATAATTGGGAAGTCTCTCTCTGGGGTAAAAACCTGGCGGATAGCCGAGATGTGACCTATTCCGCCGCTAACTTTTACGCCGGCGCGCAATATTACCGCCAACAGCCTCGCAGTTATGGCGTCGAGCTGAGCTTTAACTTTTACTAAGCGGCTTTTCCCGGATGCCTTTCAATCATTAAAGGCGAAACCGATAATTCAGCAAACCCTCTTGAAGCCGCAAACCCTGCGGCTTTTTTTGTTCTGGAGAGCACGAATATGGCAAACATAAAACTCTGCTACATCGACCCGGTCAGCAGTCCGGATTTTCTACCGGAATTGGTCCAGCATTTCCAATGCTTGAAAGAGACGCAGTGCCAGATCGATGTCGTTTCCCTCCGGGCGGGTTTGCCCTGGGATAATCTGGAGTATCACAGCTATGAGGCTCTGGTCAGTGCGGACCTCGTGAAAGCTATTCACTGGGCAGAGAAGGCGGGATACGATGCAGCCGTTATCGGCTGCTTTTACGATTTGTGTTTGCACGAAGCACGCGAGATATGCGAACAGATGATTGTAACCGCGCCCTGCCAAAGTGCCTTGCAAACCGCCAGCCTGCTCGCCAATCGTGCATCGATTATTATTGGCCGCAGTAAATGGCGTCAGCGCATTTCTGAAAACCTGCATCGTTACGGCTATCAAAACTTTATTGCGTCACTGCCCGACAGCCAATGCCGGGTCAGTGACTATCTGAATCATCAGCACGACGACATTGAATCCTTTGAGGCTCTTGCTCATGAAGCCATTCAACAGGACGGCGCTGAAGCGATTATTCTGGGTTGTTCAGCAAACCTTGGCGTTTATAAACGTTTGCAGGACCGTATATCCGTTCCGGTCATCGACCCGGCTTTAGCTGCATTGGCACAAGCTAAACTGGCGGCACAGAACAAACAACAGTTCGGTTGGCATAGCAGCAGTGCAGGGAGTCTGGAGGCACCCTGGAGCGACCCACGGGCTGGAGAATATTTTATGGATGCTGAAAAATCGATTGGAAAAGTGCTTCGAGTCTAAGGAGCGTGGAGCACACTGACTTGTTCAATCGCGATGGGGGTTGTCAGATATTCATCTCGTTCAGCACGGGCGTACAAAGCATCCAACACCGGATAACCGTCGACAAGCTGGCCGAATACAGCAAAGCCCTGTCCATCAGGCTGGCGGGCGCCCGCAAAATCCAGGGCGGGCTCATCGCGAAAGCAGATAAAGAAACTGCCGTTGGCGCTGCCCACTTGATAACGCGCCATGGACAAACTGCCACGTCGATGGTGCAAGCCTGTCTCTGTGGTGGGCTCGTGCCCAATGCTCTCCAATAAATTCGGATGATCAATATTCAGCCCACCTTGAATGGTTTCTATTTTGACCGGGTCTTCAGTTTGAGGGTGGGCTTCGGTGACAATTCTGAAAAAGTCGCTGCCATTAAACCGTTTTGATTCCACATAGCGTAGAAAGTTAGCGACCGTTTTAGGGGCTTTATTCGGATAAAGCTCAAAAATCAGTTCCCCCAATCCCGTTTGCATGGAAACCTGCTTTACAAGAGAGCGACCAAGATTCACTGAGCGTTCTCCACATCTCGGGAATAAGCAAGGGAATTCACTAATGGATAGATACAGACAACGGAAAAGATCAATGCCAATGCCGCGAGATAAATGATCACCTGATTTCCATGATCAAGAATCCACTGGGAAGCCAGCAGTGGGCCCAATGCGAAACCAATATTAATCAGGGGTTGGCAGGCGGTGATAAAACGGCCGCTGCCATCGCCTTCAGCAACATCGGCGTAAAGCTTGGAGGCAATAACGCTCCAGACCACACTGTAGGCCATCAAGGCACTCAGGTACTGCCATTGCGTAAAACCGCCAAGAAGCAGCCACAAGCTGACCACCATAACGATCGCCGATATTAAATAAATCCAATAGTTTTTCGCTGCTGACCCTAAAAATACCAATAATACAGCTCCGGCAAAGCCACCAATCATTGATAAGCTCAACGCTTCTGATACCCATTCAAAACTGAAACCTTCCGCTGTCCCTAATGTTGCGGCATAGGTCCAGAAGGTGCCAATGCTGATATAAAAACCGAGAACAGCGAACAGCGCAACGTAGAGTGATGTTTTTGAAACAGCCCGTGAAGTGTCCGCAGGGGATTCCGGATTGTTTGTACCGTTTTGATCGCTCAATGGCATTAAAAAGCGTCGGCAAAACAGCGGGCCAATCAGTAGCATTAAAAAGCAGAAAATCACTCCATCAAAACCCCACTGGGCGATAATTTTAGGAAGCGCGAATAATCCCGCTGCCTGCAACAACACCGCAGCGGCGGTATAAATTGCAAACCAGCGATTGGTATCCCGGGTTTGAGCCAGGGTCGACATACCCACAACCACCAGCAAACCTTCCCCCAGGCCTGCTAAAAATCGAGCGCCCAGCAAATGGCTTAAGTCAGCCGAAAACAAACTGTACAGATTGCCCAAAATCGCAATCAGCACACCCGACCATAAAAGCCGGGCCAATGTAAAACGCTGCAGGTAAATGGCCATCACCGTTGTCGATAACGCGAGACCCGCCGTGTCGGCGGCGCCCAACCAACCCAATTGTTGATCATTCAGGCCGTAATGTTGTGCCGCGGCTTCAACAAAGGAAGGCAGCAGAAAAATCACCGAATACCCAACAAGTGCACAGAGCGTCCCGGCAATTCCCAAAGCGTAAGATTCTCGGCTGACAACTGTTGGGCTCATGATATTCTTCTTGTCCTTATCGACCTTGTTTTTAATGCGATCTATCAATAGTGTTTTACAAACCGTAAATGGCTTCGGCCTGATCGCGATGAATGTAACCGTTTTTAACATCGCTCATCAGGGATTCCCGACAACGCTTTTCCGGTTTACCCCAGCCACCGCCAGTGCCGGTAATTAAACGAATTAAATCACCTTCCGCCAATGGAAAGCGACTGGTTCGGGCAAAACGACCTTTTAAATTACCCGCCTTGTCGAAAACTTCAATACGATTGCAGCTGCCATCATGCCCCCCGTCGATTCCCCAGGGCGGCGTTTCGGCGCGGCCAAAAAAGCTGGAAATATCGGCGGGCGCGGCCAGTACGCGATACTCGTGCACCACACCCAGGCCACCGCGAAACTCGCCTGCGCCAGCGGCTGAGTCGGTATCAAAACTATAACGCTCCACGCGAATACCGTAACGGGCTTCCAGGATTTCCACCGGAATATTACTGGTCTCGCCATTGCCGACACAGAACTGACCGGACTCACCGTGTTTATCCACGCCAGCACCCCAGCCACCCACCAAAGGTTCGACCAACAAATAATTTTCATCGCTATCAGGTAAACGTCCGGACAGGTTCATGGTGCACACTGAGCCAAACTGCCCTGCGGTAATCACACCCGGCAATACGTCCGCCAATGCACGCCGGGCGACATCCGCCGCGCAAACCATGGCTTCAAAATAAGATGACACCGGAGCGGGACGCTGGGCGGTCAGCAATGTGCCTTCGGGGCAAATCACTTTCAAGCGACGAAAACACCCTTCCGTAGCCGGCGCATCGGGTTGCACCACACCCATAAACACTTCTCGCGCGGCAGACACCAATACCCCCATGGAACAGTTAATCGGACCGGGTGCCTGGGCATCGGTGCCGCTGTAATCGAGAGTGAATTCGTCGTCGCTGATGCTGACTTTAACTTTTACCGTAAACGGACCATGACCCACGCCATCTTCGTCGATGACATCCTCCGCCGTCCAACTGCCTTTGGGCAACTCTTTAAAGCGTTCCCGAACCATGGTGTCGCCGTGATCGAGCAGACTGTCGATGGCTTGCAAGGTAATATCCCGTCCGTATTTTTCCATCACGGCGAGAAAACGCTGTTCCCCCACTTGCAGAGACGCCGCGCAGGCATGCAGATCCCCAAGGGTCATATCCGGCAATCGAACATTGGCCGCAATTAAATCCAGCAGCGCCTGGTTGGCATTACCACGTTCAAACACTTTAATGCCGGGAAACTGCAAACCTTCCTGATACACTTCACTGGCATCGGCGCTGTAGCTGCCTGGGTCTTTACCACCGATTTCGGTCCAGTGCGCTTTGTTGGCCGTCCAGGCAAGCAGCTCATCATTAAAAAATACCGGGCGAATCATACAAACATCGGAGAGATGTGTTCCACCCCCGGAGTAAGGATCGTTCAGGATAAACACATCGCCCGGAAAAATATCCGACAGGCTGAATTTTTTCAGCAGGGTTTGCACGCCGCCATCCAGCGTACCAATAAAACCGGGAATGCCATTCCCCTGGGCGATTAAACGACCCTTGGCATCGGTAATGCCAATACCGTAATCCAGGGACTCATAAATAATCGGGCTTTTGCTGCTGCGCTTCAGCGCCAGAAACATTTCTTCACCAATGGCCACCAGTGAATTCTTGATCACTTCGATGGTAAAAATATCCATGGGTTTTTGAGTGGGGGTTTGCATAGACTTTTGCATGGCTCAGGCCTCCAGATAGATATGTAAGCCGCCGAAGCCATCCACCTCTACGCGGGTGTTGGGTTCTACAACCGTGGTCGTTGTGCTTTCTTCGATAATGGCTGGGCCACACAGCTGCATACCATGCAGCAGCTTTTCACGTTGGTAGACAGCAGCGTCATGGACGCCCAAATCGTCGTAGTCGACCGAACGAGTTTCCAGCAAAGCCGATGATGCATCGCCGCCTGTTTTTTCCTGGGCCTTTAATTCGGCCTTATCGAGCAAGGCGTAGGACACCAAGTGAAAATTTACGACTTCAATCGGAGAATCGGCTAGTTGGAAACTGTATTCCTGCTCGTGACTTTTATGGAACACGGAAGACATTGCTCCGATAAATTCTTCTCCTTCCAGATCCAGATCAGCCACTCGCACCTTCACGGTATGCTCTTGTCCTTGATAGCGGGCATCAAGATACAGTTCGTGCAGCAATTGTTCCGAGCCAAAGCCATCTTTACCGTAATCCCCTTCAGCCTGTGACAGTTGCTCGGCAAAGGTGGCTCGTATTTCCTGAATGCCGGCTTCGGTAAGATCCAGACGGTGAGTACGAATATAATCCCTGCGTAAATCGATCATCAACATACCAAAAGCCGAGAACACGCCAGCCAAGGGCGGAATGATGACTTTGCGCGCATTCAGTTCACGCGCCAGTGCACAGGCGTGCATAGCACCGCCACCTCCAAAGGCCATCAGGGCAAAGTCTCTGGGATCATGACCACGATTCACAGAAATTAATTTAAGAGCATTGACCATATTGGCGTTGGCAATTCGAATCACACCGTGGGCCACATCAATCGCATCAACACCCAACGGTTCTGCCAGGGTTTCAAAGGCAGTTTGTACAGCACTCATATCCGGTTCGATATCACCGCCGGCAAAATTATTCGGATTAATTTTTCCCGTGATTAAATTGGCATCGGTGGTTGTCGCTTGTTGACCACCACGTCCATAAGCAACAGGCCCGGGAGTGGAGCCTGCACTTTTGGGGCCGACTCGCAAAGAACCCGCCGCATCAAGATGGGCAATACTGCCGCCGCCGTTTCCAATCTCAACAATATCGATGACTGGCGTTTTAATCGGGTAGCCCGCAGTCGTGGCGGTTTTTTCGATGATATATTCGGTGGTTACGCGCGTTCGTCCCCGATGAACCAAGGAACATTTTGCCGTGGTGCCACCGATGTCCAGCGCCATGATATTGCTTTCATCGATCAAACGACCATAAGCAACCGCGCCCAACATGCCACCGACCGGGCCGGATTCCACCAGACTGATCGGATTTGCTTTCGCAGCCTGCAACGTTGCGATTCCGCCATTGGATTGCATAATAAAAGGGTCGCTGGCCAGGCCTTGATCGGCCAGTTGTTCCTTCAAGGTGTTGAGATAATTTTGCGCTGGCGGCAACACATACGCCGATAAGACCGTGGTACTGCTGCGCTCGTACTCTCGCCATTCCGCGCAGATTTCATGGGAACAAATAATATGTACCGTTGGCCATTTCTCACGAATGTATTCCGCCGCAAGCTGTTCATGCGCCGGGTTTAAATAGGCGTGCAGAAAGCACAGGGCAATAGCTTCTACACCGTCGTCTTTAAAATCTGCAATGATGCTATCCAGCGCTTCCAGCTTGGGCGCTTCGATAATTTGCCCACGATGATCCAGACGCTCCTGAATCTCTCGGCGCAAATAGCGCGGGACAAACGGCTCGGGCTTGCGATAGTAGTTGTTGAAAATATCCGGTGTATTGCCACGGGCGATTTCCAGTACATCCCGAAAGCCGGCCGTGGTGACCAAAGCGGTCTTCACCCCTTTGCGCTCCGTGAGTGCATTGATGACCACGGTTGTCCCGTGCGCAAAAAAACTCACCTCACTCAGGCTCAATTGGGCCTTGGCCGCTGCATTGATCACTCCCTGGTCAAAGTTAGGGTAAACCGTATCACTCTTGACGGCCTTAATTTCACCTTCCCGGATGTACACCAAATCGGTAAAGGTGCCTCCGACATCAGTCGCCACTCGCAGATTCATTGCTTATCTTCTCACCTAGCATTGGATATTCGTTGTATCTCAATACGGTACCAAGATGCCGCTGCATATGATTTCGTTAGGACGTCGGTGGGCAATAGGATATTTTTTATCGGCTGCAGCTGCGCAAGCCTGTACGGTACAGACCCCAATGGTTGACCCCCGCCACAGAGGAAAGTTAGGCTAGACTCGCACTCATGAGGGCTTAGCCATGAAACGAAGTATCAAGCTCGATCGATTGAATCGTCGGATTTTGACCTTTTTACAGAATAACGCGCGCATCAGTAATATTGATCTGGCCAATGATGTGGGCTTGTCCCCGAGTGCCTGTTTGCAGCGCACCAAAGCTCTGGAAGAAGCGGGCTATATCCACAGCTACCTGACCGTGGTGAATCTCAACAAGATCTGTGAAAACGTCACCGCTTACCTCGACATCACCATGAATCATCATGAGCAGCCGACCCTTAGGCGATTTGAAAAAGCCGTGAAAGCGTATGGCAATATCGTTGACTGCATGCGTATGTCTGGCGGTTCGGATTACATGGCTTTCTGTGTGTGCTCTTCGGTCGCGGAGTTGAATGAGTTGTGTGAAGAGCTACTGGGACAGGATTTGGGAATTCAACGCATCGATACCCGAATTGTGATGGACACCCCCAAGTGGATGGGGGGTTACCCGTTGGATGATTTGCGCTGGCGTGATGGCGGCGATGAAGAAGAATAATTCTTTACCTGCACCCAGGTTCAGCTCGCTCTGAATCCACCCTAAATCCAGCGACGTACCGTTTGCTGGTATTCACTGTACGCTTCTTGAAACTTGCGTTGCAGCTGTTTTTCTTCTGGCCCAATCTGATAGTTATTCAAATACCAGACGAACAACGGCAGGGCCGCAATCGACAGCAGATTTCCACTGAGCACGATAGCCCCCGCGATAAACATCGCAAACCCCAGATACATGGGATTGCGACTGAAACGAAATACACCCGAGGTGATTAATTCGCTGCTCGCTCTGGGGTTGCGCGGGTCAACGGTGGTGCCGGCAAAGTGGCATTGCAGAACCGCGACGGCACAAATACCCGCCGCCGCAAAACAGATCAAAGCGGCCAATGCCGACTGAGCAGCAAAGCTCAGCGATAACATGGGCAATAGCTGGTGAAACAAAAACACCAGGCCAGTAAACACAAACATCAACAACAGTGGCGGTATTTTCAATTCCAGACGCATTGTATTGTCCTGAACGGGCTTATGGATTCCGGGAGGTTGCATTTTCCTGGGCAGGAATCGACGCTGTAGGTTCATCGATAATCACCAAAGTACCGGCCAGTTTATCGTGCCAACCTTGTTTGCGCTTATCGAAAGCCACCCAGATTAATCCCAGCAAAAGAGGAAGTATGGATACGATATAGGCAAAGTAACGACCAATGGTCTGACCAACACTTAAACGCCCGAGGGTTTCGGCATCAACGATTTTAATACGAAACACCATTTTGCCCGGGGTTGCGGATTTGTAATACCAAAATAACCAGACCGCCAACATAGGCAAAATATTTTGCACGATGCTGGCACCGGCACTGCTTTCGCTGTAGCGGGCGAGATCGAAATCCACCATCCACAGAACCAGCGGTACGATCAACAGGGAAAAAACAAAACCATCGATAATGTGGGCTACCAGGCGAATCCAAAAGCCTGCGTACTTTGGGGTTTCCATCATCTCATCTTCCTTTTTCAGAAACCGAATTTTTCGGCAGTGTAGCCCACTTAGACGAGGTTTACATTACACCCAGCTCACGCAGACGCTCTTGCAAATACTCTCTGGCGGTATAGCGGTCAGACAGCTTTACTTCCGGGCGCGGGTGCAGGAACAGGGGCAGGGAGATACGCGCGCGGCGGCTATCACTGCCTTCGGGGTTAATCACACGGTGTGTGGTTGATGGGAAGTAGTGACCTGAAGCCTCTTGCAACATATCACCAATATTGATGATCAGGTTGCCGAATTCACATGGAATATCCAGCCAGTCCCCTTCTTTGGTTTTCACTTGCAGACCGGGCTCATTGGCAGCCGGCAAAATGGTCAACAGGTTGATATCCTCATGGGCCGCAGCACGAATCGCTCCGGGCTCTTCATCGCCCTGGAACTCGGGATAGTGCAGAACACGCAGAAGGGTTTTTTCGCTGCCTTCAATCATATTAGTCAAAGGCTCGCTGTAGTAACGGGCAACGTCCGCCGGGCTGTGGCCTTCCACCCAGGTCAGTAATTCACGGGCCAAACCATTGGCTTGCTCGTAGTAGTTATGGATTTCTTCTTTCAGTGCAGATGGGCACTGACCCCAGGTGTAGTAGTGAAAGTACTCTTTGATGTCTTTCACTTCATGACCTTTGGCGACTTCAGATACGGATTTCGGGAAGAAGCCGTCCTGGGTATCCACATTAAATTCATACTGGTCTTTTTCTTCGCTGTCGAAGAACTGCTTCCAGTTGGCATAAATTGAGCTCACCAGATCTTTCGAGATCGGATGGTTCTTCAGCACACCGAAACCGGTGTCTTTCAGGGATTGCACAAATCGGGCTTGGGCATCTGGGGCCTGGTAATCTACGGCCTCGATACGGGTAGTCATATTTCTCTCCAATAAAGCGATGGGGCTGGCCCCATAGTCGGCGGCATTATCGCACTATTGTTTGGGAAATACCCAATCCAGATCATGAGTAGGCTTTATTAGCATGGAGTGATATTCAACCGAAGTGGTCGGGCTCTGGCGTAACGCCTATAGGCCCTCATCGAAGCAATCGACGTTCCGATGAGGGCTCATTCACTTACTTCCGAAAATCAATCAGGCTGTTCGCCGTTAACCAGGCAAACGCTGTGTAAACCGCTGAGGCCTGACGCATCGTTTCCGGCGGTACATTGGCCATGGTGTCGTTTTCAGTGTGGTGGTAATCAAAATAGTCGGTCAAATCCGAATCGAAGTTAATGGCCGGCATACCCGCTTTACCCAATACCGAAATATCCGACTGGCCCTTGGCACTGTTGGATGGATGCAAGGCAACGCCATAAGGCTTCAGCAACTCGGCCATTTGCTTGATGGCGGCTAATGATTTCTCACCCACACCCGGGCGCAACTGGTGAATCATGCGAGTACCGGAATCCCATTCAGCACCAATAATGTGATTACCCAATTTGTCTTTGTGCTTCTCGTAGTACTGCTTTACGCCGTACAGACCGATCTCTTCGGCGCCAAAGAGAATCACACGAATCGAGCGCTTGGGCTTTTTGCCGCTGTCGATGATGTGTTTGGCGGCAGCCATGGTAATGGCAACGCCCATGCCGTCGTCCACCGCACCGGTGCCAACATCCCAGCTATCGAGGTGGGAACCCAGAACCACAAAATCTTCTGGGCGTTCGGTACCGGTAACTTCACCGATCACATTCGCGGTTTTAACATCGGCGGTTTTGCGGGAGCTGATGTTGATCTTCAAGGTGACCTTATCACTGCGCTTCATCATGCTTTCCAGCAGATCGGCATCGGGAATGGACAAGGCCGCTGCCGGGATCGTGGATTTATCACCTTGGGCACCCGTGTGGCCAATACGGTCATTGTCGGTACCGACAGAGCGGATCAGAACCGCAGAAGCGCCCTTGCTCGCCGCCACTTCGGAACCCAGGTAGCGCTGCTTACCGGCGACACCATAATCGGCACCATCGATGGATGGTTTCATCTGATAACCGATATAGGCAATCTTGCCTTTCAAACTGCCCGCCTCGGCGGCTTTCAGGGCATCCAGATTCGGGAAGGCAACAACCTGGGCCTCAATACCGTCTGCCGGGGTAGGGACACTGCCACCCAGAGCGATGGCAACCATGCGCTGAGGAAAAGGGGATACCGCTTCGACACTGATATCACCGCGCTCCCACCCCGGAGTGGTCACCGTTTCAGTCCAGACGCGATCAAAGCCCAGCGCTTTCATTTTTGCGACCGCCCATTCGATGCCCGCTTTGTCACCCGGGGTGCCGACTCGGCGTGGACCCACTTCGGTGCTCAGGCTCTCATCCAGTTGGTAGGCCAGCTCGGATTTCCCCGCTTTTTCAGCCAGGGCCTTTGCCTGCGCCAGATTTTCAGCGCTGAACTCAGCCGCCATAAGACTCAAAGGGGTTAACAGGAACGCCATGCCAAGCACGGCCTTTTGCATAAAGGTTCGCATCACTCGATCACCAGATGGTTGGATTTGTTTAGTTTTCAGGCAAATAGCTGGACTTTGTCAGCTTATGTAGGAAATTTACATATTTTTGCTGTATTTACTACATATCTTGGCTACTATTTTCCCAAACGTAACCAAGCAACATAATCAAAACGATAGTAAACCCGATAACAGCAAAAGATTGTCAGTAGGATGGAGCTGAAGTCACCGTGAAACCCGCCGAATTAACACAACGAATCTCTGAATCATTGGACGATATGCGCAAATCCGAGCGCAAGGTTGCCGAGTATGTGCTGAGTCACCCAAGCGACATTATTCATATGCGTATTGTCGACCTGGCTGCGAAATCCGAGGTGAGTGAGCCCACCGTGGTGCGCTTTTGTCGGGCGGTTGATTGTGATGGCTTCCAGGAATTCAAATTGCAATTGGCCCAGCAGCTGGCTTCCAGCCCCAGCTTTGGTCAAATTGCCGTGACCGAAACCGATGCTGTTGAGGAATTCACCCAAAAGGTCTTCGATTCAACCGTCGACACCCTGTTGCAGGTTCGCGATCGCCTGAACCCGGAAATTCTGGATCAGGCGGTAACCGCGCTTTGTCTGGCCAACCGCGTGGAGTTTTATGGTTTCGGGGCCTCGGGCGCGGTCGCAGCGGATGCCCAGCACAAATTCTTCCGCCTGCAACTGGCTACAGCGGCTCACTCAGACCACCATATCCAGAATATGTCGGCCATGAGTATGCAACCCGGTGATGTGGTGGTGGCCATTTCACAAAGTGGCCGCACCAAGGCCTTGCTGCATTCCATGGAGATGGTCAAAGCCATGGGCGGAATCGTGATTGGTCTGGCCCCAAGCGGAACACCGGTAATTAAGAATGCCAGTATTCCCATCGAAGTGGATGTCGAGGAAGACATTGAGATCTATACCCCGCTGTCTTCGCGTATCGCACATCTGGTGATTATTGATGTCCTCGCAATTGGCGTTGCCCAGCGAAAAGGGCCCGAGTTGCATGATCATCTATTCAAACTGAAACAAGGTCTGCGCTCGTTGCGCATCCAGCCGGAAGACCGTTCCAAGTAAACGATTCTTTCACTTTCTTTCCATTTCCCCGTGTAACGCCCTCTGCCTGACCCTCAATCCCTCGGAGTTCAGGCAGCCTCTGGTTTCACGGTTCGACCCTTTCACTTTATCCGGGTATTCCTTTGGGAGCCGGGGCCTTCAGAGTGGTTTCGTGCCATCTGCGAAAGCCTGCTCCCCCCAAGAAACTCGCGATCTTGCAGCAAAAAGCATGAAAATTCATATATCTGCATGAAACTCCCCATGAACCCGCAAATACAAAATTGCCGTCAAATAGTTATTTACATATAAAACACTTATGTTTAAATTATTATTGTAACGCTTAAATTAACGTGTAATTTTTATTCCCATAATATGAATAATCCACTGCGTTAATGCCCAAACATAATAAAAACCCAAGATAATAAAAAATAGGACAGCACGATGACTTTCAAGAAGAACGCTCTAAGCTCGACCATCGCATTTCTTAGCACCGCCGTTATTTCCTACGCTAGCCAGGCCCAGATTCTGGAAGAGGTTACCGTGACCGCGCAAAAGCGTGAACAAAGCCTGCAGGATGTGGGCATCGCCGTCACCGCCTTCAGTGGTGACCAGATGTCAGCACTGGGGGTGAGCCAAAGCCATGACATCGCCACCTTCAGCCCCGGTGTGCATATCTCCGGTAACCTGGCCGGGCAAAATACCCAGTTCACCATTCGTGGTGTTACCCAGAACGACTTCAACGACATCGTGGAAGCACCTAATGCCGTATATCTTGATGAAGGTTATCTCGCCATCGCCCAGGCCCAAACTTTTGCGGTATTCGATGTTGATCGGGTAGAAATTTTGAAAGGCCCCCAGGGCACGCTGTTTGGGCGTAATGCCACCGGTGGTCTGGTACATTACATTTCCCGCAAGCCCAATATGGAAGAAGTGGAAGGGTATCTTGATTTGACCTTTGGCCGTTTTGATACCCCCGCCGATGCCAATAAGTGGACGTTGGAAGGTGCCGTGGGCGGCCCATTAACCGACAAGCTGGGTGCACGTGTTGCCTTTAAAACCAACCAGCAGGATGGCCATTTAAAAAACGTGTATCCCTTTGGGGCGAACAGTAATCTACCGGGCGGCGGCTCACCCGGTACAGGCTCCGGTGCCGATCTTGGTGGCGACGACACCACTGCCGGACGCCTGAATCTCACCTACGAAGCCAATGACACCACGACCGTTAACTTTTCGGCAAACTACGCCAGCTCAGAAGCGAGCACGGGTCCTTATCAATCAAAATCCACCATTGCGGTTCTCGATGCCAATGGCGAGCTGATTAACGTGATTGATACCCCGGCTGGCGAAACCCGCTTGAGTATTCAGGGTGACGGCGACGGTGGGGGTGATGTTATCGATGGCGATCAGTTTATTCCCGGGGGTGGCATCGGTTTAAGCGGACGTCCGGTGCCCGGCGGTGACTTCTTTGGTTATGTCGATCCCGATGGCGATGATTTTACGTTCTCTGGTGATTTTGCCTTTGAAGATCAGGGCTCAACCGATACCTGGGGTTTGAATTTCAATCTTTCAAAAGAGCTGAGTGACTCGGTTACCATGACCGCCATCACCGATTATAAAGACTATGAAAAGCTGCTCTTTATCGATGTCGATGCCGCACCGATTAATCAGCTGGCCAACTATGCGGGCGTGGACGCCAGCAGCTTTTCCCAGGAGATTCGTTTCAACGGTGAAACGGAATCCAGCCGCTGGGTAGCCGGTTTGTATTATTTAAATATCGACAACCATTCCGACAACGGATTGAAAGCGCCGGTTAACAGCATTGTAGATGCGCTTTTCCCACCAGTGGATATTGGTGTGCAAGCCAATCTGGAAACCAATTCCTACAGTGTCTTCGGTCAGATTGAATACGATCTCAGCGATAAGCTGGCACTGACCGCTGGCCTGCGTGTGATGGAAGAGAAAAAAGATTTTGATATTGAAGTCGGTGTTTATATTTCCCAGGGCAACGACACCGTTAACCAGGGCTCACCAATTCCGAACGCTTTTGGTGCGGGCTCCCCGTTTAATCACGATCTTGAAAGCTCGGATACCTTTTGGACCGGTAAGGTGCAACTGGATTACCGTCCGAACGATGACTGGCTGTTGTATGCCGGCATCAATCGCGGCGTGAAAGCCGGCAGCTTCAATGCGCCGTTACTCGGTGCCTATCTCGGTTCCGGTGGCGAAGCCGCCTTGCCCTATGATGAGGAAATTCTGCTGGCTTACGAAGCCGGTTTTAAAGCCACTTTGGGTGATGGCAGTACTCGCCTGAACGGTTCCGCCTATTACTATGATTACAGTGACTACCAGGCCTTCCTCTTTGTTGGTGTGGGTGGTGTTGTCATTAATGCCGATGCGGTCAATAAAGGTGTGGAACTTGAATTGATTACCAGCCCGGCCCAAGGTTGGGACATTTTGTTAAGTGCTTCCTATCTGGATGCTACCGTAAAAGATATTCTTTTACGTTCCGGCTCACCGCTGCCGCCTCGTGATGTACGCCCAACCTATGCACCCGAGGTTCAAGCCACGGCGCTGGTGCGTTACGAGTGGGAAGCCTTTGGTGGCATGATGCACGTGGCCGCCGATGTCAGTTACTCGGATGAGTTCTACTATAATCTGCGTAACTTTGACGCCGATAAATTCGACAGCTATGTGATGACCAATGCTCGCCTCGGATGGGCCAGCAGTGATGACACTTGGGAAGCGTCTTTGATCGTTCGCAATGTGACGGACGAACGCGCCGGTGTTCAGGGTTTCGATCTGGCCACCTTATGCGGTTGTAATGAGGTATCTTATCGCGATCCACGCTTTACCGGTGTGAACATCAAGTATCGTTTTTAAAAAGCGCTCATTAAAGGGCTGTATTAAAAATAATGGCGGTGCATGAACGCGCCGCTTTTTTCCAAGCTTCTTATCTTGGAGATAATCGTGATTAAACGCCGACAATTTTTGCAGGCCAGTGCTCTGGTTTTCAGTTTCAATGTCGCTGGCAGCTGGCTCGAATTAAATTGTGCTCAGGCCGCTGAGTTAAAGCTGCCTTATCAAAATTTCAATAAAACCCAAGCGCTCGATTTATCACGTCTGAGCGAGGGATTGGTACCCGGAGCTGCCCAAGCGGGAGCCGTACATTTTATTGATCAACAGTTGCAACGCGATGGCGCAGAAAACTGTTTGCTGATGATTCGTTATCTGGGCGTTGATCCACCGTTTAAACCGTTTTATCTCGCCGGCCTGGAGGCCGCTCAAAAAGCCGCAGGTGAGAAATTCAACAAAAGCCTTGCTCTGCTGAGTGATGACGAGTTAAACACGTTTATCACGGCAATGGCCAGCGATGCTCTCAAAGGTTGGCAGGGACCGCCAGCCTCTTTTTTCTATTTTGTTCTGCGCGCGGATGCTGTCGATGCGAAGTACGGAACCGAACTCGGCTTTGCGGATCTCGCTGTTCCCTATATGGCGCATATAAAACCAAAAACAGCCTGGTAATACTGTGACGACAATTATTCAAAATGATGAAGTCGATGTGCTTGTTGTTGGCTCTGGCGCGGCGGGCAGTCTTTATGCCGCTGTAGCGGCCAAGGCGGGCAAGCACGTTATGATTCTGGAAGCCGGCCCGGAAAGAACGCTAAACGATTTGCAAAGCTCACAAATCTGGGCTCGTCAACTCAAGTGGGCGGGCAGCCCAGTTGAGGAAAGCGGCAATCATAAAATTGGCCACAACTTTAATTCCGGCTTTGGCACAGGCGGTAGCGCGGTGCATCATTACGGGGTGTGGCCACGTCTGCATGACAATGATTTTAATACCCAGAGCGACTACGGTGTGGGCCTGGACTGGCCAATTAACTACGCTGATTTGCAACCGTTTTACGATCGCATTCAATCCCATATTGGTCTCAGTGGTGACGCCAAAGCCGAACGTTGGCGACCGAGTGGTGAAGCTTATCCGATGCCAGCTTTGCCCATTTTGTCCCAGGGGCAGGTCATTGCTAAAGGTTTTCAAGCCAAGGGCATGCACACGGCACCGATTCCCTATGCGGTTAATTCCCTTCCCAAAGGCGAGCGACATTCGTGTATTTTTGATGGCTGGTGCGACGCCGGTTGCCCGAACGGTGCGTTAGCCAATCCTTTGGTGACCAGTCTGGCGGAAGCCAGGCAACACGGTGCCAAGATATTTCATCGCTGCCAGGTTCGTCGAGTATTGTTGAATAAGCGTGGAGACAAAGCGCTGGGTGTTGAATATCAAAATGCTGCGGGTGATATTTTTTCTCAGAAAGCCAAGGTTGTTGTGCTGGCGGCCTTTACGGTTCAAACCGCTCGATTACTGTGGTTGTCCGAACACGAAAAACACCCCAGGGGTTTAGGAAATAATCACGATTTACTCGGCCGCTATTTAATGACGCACCCAGCCCATACGATTTGGGGATTATTTAAGGAGCAAACCCAACCGCATATGGGTTTGAGTGGCGGGCAGTTAATATGTCAGGATGGTTATGCAAACAAACAAGCAAAGCCGAATCGCTATGGCAGTTATCAGTGGTTGATTGCCAATGCCTGCAAACCCAATGATTTATTGGGCATCGCGACATCGCGGGCGGATTTGTTTGGTAAAAAGCTCGAAGCGTTCATGCACGATGCCACGAAGCATTTCGGCACGATGGTGGGCATTTGTGATGATATTCCTCTGGCCGATAATCGCATCACTTTGAGCCAGAAAAAAGACACTCTTAACCTTCCAATCGCAAAAGCCCATCACGATATCGATCCGCGCGTTGCCACGTTGACAGAACATATGGTGAAAGAGGGACTGGATATTTTTAACGCCGCTGGTGCCAGGGAAAGTTGGACTGGTCCGCGAGCCGGCATGCACATTATGGGTGGTACGGTGATGGGGGATTCGGCAAAGACTTCGGTCTGCAATCCATTCGGTCAGTTACATGATGTGGCCAATGTTTTTGTGGCCGGACCCAGTCTTTTTCCAACGAGTGGCGCGGTAAACCCCACTTTTACGGTTTCAGCCTTGAGCTTGATGGGCGCCGAGCATATGCTTAAACACTGGAGTCAGTTAAGCTAATTTTTATTTCGGTATTGCATTGAGGGTTCGCGGTGAGAGAAACGTTTAGCGGTTGTGTTGAAGAAGCCTGGATCGATCTCAATCAACATATGAATATGGGCTACTATTTAGTGGTCTTTGATTTGGCGACCGCCAATTTTTATCGCGATCTGAATATCGGTGGAGTCTGCCATTTGGAAAGCGGACAGACGATTTTTTCTATTGAATCTCGGATTTGTTATCGCAAGGAATTACGTTTGGGCGAGGCCTTTGTGATTCACAGTCAATTATTGGGCTTCGATCATAACAAGGTACACTATCTGCATAAGATGCTCACGGCCGATGAATTGGAGTTGGTCGCGATGAATGAATGCATGTCGATTAATGTGGATGAACGCAGTCGCAAATCGACGCCGTTTAATGAGGCCAGTGTGGCGGGTTTGCGGAAGGCGCGATTTGAGGATGAGGGGCTTGAAGTGGACCCTTGGGTGGGGCAGAGTTTGCGTCAAATTAAATGGCCGGTGGAGTAAAAGCCCTCCAATCGTAGTTCTTTTCCCAGCCAGTTTAAATCCGAGTTAGTTTTCCGTTCCGAATGCTGCATCCATGCAGCGACCCGTTCCATCCAGGAGCCTAGTCACTACAAACTAACTCGGATTCAAACTGCCTTACACCGCAACGTCTACATGAATTCCAATAGTAAGTGCTTTCAGATTCACAATAAGGTACTTTGTCGATATCGCATTGACTAAAAAACTCTGAGAATAATAACTATGTCCCTGTCGAAACCCATTCCCTTAATTGGTGCCGTTGGCTCTCCCTATACCCGCAAGATGTTATCGCTGCTGCGTTATCGGCGAATTCCACATAATATTATTTGGGATGACCCTTCTCTTGTTCTGGACGAGATGGGAATAGAGAAGCCGAAGATTCCGTTTTTGCCGACCTTTATTTTTGAAGACCAAGAAGGGAAGTTGGAAGCGACGTGTGATTCTACGCCGATTATTCGCCGGCTGGAGGACTTGCAAGCAGGACGTTCGGTCATTCCGGATGACCCCGCACTGGCGTTTATCAATTATCTTCTTGAGGATTTTGGTGATGAGTGGTGCACGAAGTTTATGTTTCATTATCGCTGGCATTTTTCGGAAGACGCAGACAATGCCGGCACACAATTGCCTTTGTGTCGGGATGTGACCCTGCCCGATGATGCCTTGCAGGAATTCAAGCGCTTTTTCAGTGAACGACAAATCGGGCGCCTGGGGTATGTGGGCTCCAATAACACCACGGCACCCATTATTGATCGCTGTTACCGTCGCTTTTTACGTTTGCTGGAAGCGCATTTTAAGGCGCTGCCGTTTTTGCTTGGCCATCGTCCTGGCTCGGGTGACTTCGCCATCTTCGGACAACTCACTCAACTGGTAGGCTTTGATCCCACGCCACGTGCAATCACCCATCAAGTATCGCCACGCACGGTTGCCTGGACAGGCACGATGGAAGATCACAGTGGGCTCGATCTTGAGAAAAATCATTGGGCTGAACTGGAGTCTTTGCCAAACAGTCTTTATGAAATTCTTAAGGAAGTGGGCCGCAGCTATGTGCCGGCATTGCTCGCCAATGCCCAGGCTCTGGTGGCCGGTGAGAAGGAATGGGAAACGGATATCGACGGTCAGCGCTGGTCCCAGCGAAGCTTTCCCTATCAGGGCAAATGTCTCCAGTGGATCAATGAGGAATACCACAAACTCAGCTCAAACGATCAGCAAAGAGTGGATTCCTGGATTGCAGGTACCGGTTGTGAAGCGTTATTGATTCCACAGCCGTAACGTCGATACAGGCGGCTGTCTGCTTGCCCCAAGTCTCACCTCAGTTCACTACCTCCGTAGTATTCCGCGGTATTGTTATCACAGTGCTTTGATCACTCTACTATTGACTCTCTTTTCTTTATGGGAAACAATGTTTCCCATAAGCATAAAAATTGAATGTTATTAGCTGGTGATCTCTATGTTGGATGTTCTCTTCTATTTTGCTCTGGTCGTGGCGGTGATTCTCACGATCGGGGAAACCCTGGTATTGGTCAAAACCGATAAGTACTGGCCGCTATCGCTGGATGACTACGCGGTATGTGCCCTGTTGGCGTTCAGTGCTTTCAATGTAACCGACATCTTCGGTTTGGTGCTGATGCTGGTCGCTTGGGCGTTTATGGCCGGTAATTTGTACGCGATGCTGTTCACCCGCATGGACCCAAACGGCGGAACCCGGGAACGTCTGGGGGCCTTGGCTGTGCTATTGCTGTGTGCACTGGCCGGTGGGGCGATGACGGCATTGGAACTGATCGATCTGAATTCTGCGGTTTAACACCAGGATAAGCGAAAAGGAGCTGCCTGATATGAGTACTTTGAATCCGGCTCAAGTTGAGCAATACAAAGCCCAGGGCTTTATCTGCCCGGTGGATATTTTAAGCCCGGAAGAAGCCAGGGTAAGCCGCGCACAGTTAGAGGCTATGGAGGAGCTGCAGGGCAAGCCCATGGACCGAATCCAGTGCAATAAAACCTATCTGCTCTACGATTGGGCGGATGAGCTGGTCCATCACCCCAAGGTGCTGGATGCTGTAGAGGCTTTAATTGGCCCGGATATCCTCTGCTATATGACCAACCTCTTCACCAAGGAGGCCGGCACTGGCAGTTATGTGTCGATGCACCAGGACGCCGCCTATTGGGGTGTAGATGCCGATGATGTCGTGACCGCCTGGATTGCCCTCAGCCCCGCCACAGCGGAGTCCGGCGTGATGAAGGTCGAGCCCGGCAGCCATACCCGTGAGCGCTCCCAGGTAAACACCTATGCCAAGGACAATCTGCTGACCCGCGGCCAGGCAATTCCGGATGCCGAGTTGGAACCCGAGAAGCAGGTGTATATGGAGCTGGAACCCGGGCAGATGTCCCTGCACCACTTTATGCTGGTGCATGGCTCAGACCCGAACCAGAGTGATGACCGCCGTATTGGCCTGGCGGTCCGCTATGTGGCGGCCACGGCAAAGAAGATCGGCAAGCCAGAGTCGGCGCTGTTGGTGAGGGGAGAGAACAAAGGCAATTTCCTGATGGAAACGCGCACAAAGGGCTTGGGCAAAGGCGCTCGCACAGTGGAGCATATCCGTGCCCTGCGTCGCCAGCTGCACAACATTTTTGAACCCAATGAGCAGGCCGATTGGAAGGAACGCCTGCGCCTGCGCATCACTAAAACCGCAGCGATCGGCCTGAGCTATATCAAGGAGTTTTCGGCGAAGTTAGCGTCGTAAACCGGATATTTCCGTTCAAGCTATTTGCCAGGACAAGTAAGACTAGGAGGCTTTCTTGTCCTGAGCGTCGGTTTTTTCCTGAATCAGCGGACGCCCGCTGAGTTCGGTTTTCTTACCCTGAAAACGCTCGAAAAAGGCCTGATGGGCCGACAGTGAGCAGGCATCTTCCCGGTGGGCATAATCGTGAATCCACTGGGTCAGCATTTCCAGGTTCTTATCCTGTGAGGCTTTACTGGAATATTTGTGGGGTTCCCAGGGGCGAGCCTGAGCATTCGCCACACAGTCTTCGATAGGCAGGTTCAGAAAGATCAGCTCATTGGCATCTTCTTCCATCAGTTCCAGCAGATCGGCGTAACAACCTTCGATCACCCAGCCCTCATGTTGCTCAACGAAATCGGTAATCAAACCCATGGATTCGTCCAGGGGCATGCGTTTGGGAGGCAGCTCGGGTAACCAGGCAACCGTGTCCAAATCCAAATACCCCAGGCCTTCCGTGGTCGCTAAGTAATTGGCCAATGTTGATTTACCGGAACCTGAATTTCCGGTGATAAGCACTTTTCGCAAAACTATTTCCTAAGACAAATCCATCAAGCGGCGCGAGTATAGCCGAGTCACTATGACACTTTTGTGTCATTGTTCGAGCTTTACCCGACAAGGCGCGTAGCTCAACTTAAAGGCGGTAGATTCTAATCATTGAAGGTAAATCTGGCCTGAACCAGAGGCTTTTATTTCACCTCGATGAAGGTATAGAGCCACATTTAGAGCCTGTCAATTTCATCAGACCGGGCTCAGGCACCCCGAGTTCCGTGCCAAAGCAACAACAACCCACAGAACCCCGCCGGTCCGGGAACGGGCTTCTGTATTGCCCAACCCAGAGCTACAATAAATAAACCATCCATTCCGAATTTCTTCAGTAACGGAAGCTCACTATGAAACTGATTGGTTCAAAACCTTCTCCCTATGTTCGACGTCTGCGTCTATGGTTAGCCGCAGAGGACTACGACTATGTACAGCTGGACATATTAGGCCCCGAAGGACGAGAGGCCCTGCGCCAACACACACCCGCCATGAAAATTCCGGTACTGATTGATAGCGAACACACGGTATACGACTCACGTGTCATCTATGAGTACCTTAACCAGAAACTGAAAAAAGAGCGCTTGAGCTGGGAACAACAAAATACTCTGACACTCATTGACGCCGTGAATGATTCCTTTGTCATCATGATCATGATGGATCGCTCCTGCATCGATAACAGCCAGGATATTCTGATTGCCAACCTCCAACGTGATCGCATCGAACAAACACTCAGCATACTGGAACAAAAATGTCAGGGCGGAGAATTCAGTCAGTGGCAGTATCCGGCGATTTGTCTGTACTGCCTGCTGGACTGGATAGAATTCCGAGAGCTCTATGAGCTTGGCGCCTATCCAGCGTTACAGGCATTTAAACAGGCCAGTGAGGCACAGCCGATGGTCAACGACACCGATCCCCGAGTGTAAAACCTGATTAAAAGCCTCATCAAAAATCCGCCCAACGCTCAAGCACAATATGAAAACCTTCGCTTGGCTTGGGCTCAACAAAATGCTGTGTAACTTGTTCAAACATTTCTTGGGTATCCGTCGCCGCCCGCTCTGGTTGTTCAAGGCGTCGTTGGGCAATTTGTTTTAAACAGTCCTCATCACTCAAGGCTAAATAGACCAGTTTATGTGGCGCATTCACTTCCAGAAAAATACTTCGAAGCCAGGCGCGTTGAGCCAGAGTATTGGCGGGGAAATCCATGACAACATCTGTACCCGTGCAAAGAATGGATTGCACCATCGTTTTCATCTGGGGTTTTAATCTCGCCGATCGTTCAATATAACTTTCCAGAGATTGAATCTGGTCAGGGTATAGGGCCGCCAACCAGTCATCTTCAGAAAGCAGAACCGAAGCGCTTTCTTCCGCCAACTGCTTTGATGCGGTTGATTTACCTGCGCCCATTTTGCCGCAGAACAATGTGAGTGTGCCTACCGGGGTTTTCATTTTGCCTCCTTCAAGGTGTCATGAGACTTTCATGGCCCAGAGGCAGATACAAAAAACCCGCCTCGTGGGCGGGTTTTGTTCATTCAGTCAGACACTAGCAAACCCACCATTGATGTTTAATGATGGTAATAATCAGGCTAGTGTTGTGTGGCTGTGTCATAAACGGGTTCATGCTGATCATACTGGGTGACAAATCGCATCTTGTCAATGCTTAAGCGTTCATCCGTGGTTCTTGCTGGGTCGCGCAATGAATACCGCCACCGCCAGCTGCAATACCATCGATATTCAGCATAATAATCTCGCGTTCGGGAAATAAGGCTTGCAGCTTGTTTCGGGTATCCCTATCGCTTCGTTTATCACCAAACTCAGGCGCAATCACGGCACCATTGCACACATAAAAGTTAATATAGCCCGCTGCAAAATCATCGTGGGCGAAATCTTCCCGAATATGAGACGGTGCTTCCAGCACCACGACTTCAAGGCGACGACCATGGGCATCTGTAGATTCACGTAAAATCTCCAGATGGCGTTTGGTGACAGCGTGATCAAAAGAGTCAGCATCCGGTTCATAGGCGGCAACTACGGTTCCGGGTTTGGTAAACCGGGCATAAAAATCCGTATGCCCATCGGTAATATCCTTACCTTTAATACCGGGCAACCAGATAATCTTCTCAAGACCTAACAGCGCTTTTAATTCCGATTCCACCTGGGCCTTTGAAATGCCTGGGTTTCGATTTGCATTCAACACACAGCTTTCGGTAATTATCGCCGTACCATGGCCGTCGACTTCAATACCGCCACCTTCCAGGATCAGCGTTGACGCTATAGCGTTAGTCCGACTGGCGTCGGCGACAAAACCTGCAACCAGCGCATCTTGCTCGTGACTTTGCTTTTCACCCCAACCGTTGAAGTTAAAATCGATGGCCGCTTTACGACCATCGTCAGACAATACAAACACCGGACCCGTATCGCGAATCCATAAATCGTCGATCGGGCAGGGCAGCAACTCGACCTTTTCTCCCATCAAATCCCGGGCAATTTCAAGATCCGATTCACGCACCAACATGGATACCGGTTCAAACTCGGCGATGCTCAACGCGATATCCGCAAGGTTTTGCTGCACAACCGGAAGCAGCTCAGAACCCCAGATTTCCTCGCTGGCACCGAAGGCCATCCAGGTACGTTGATGTGCTTCTGCCTCATCGGGCATATACCAATTCCCGACCGCTGCTTTCATAGCCAACACCTGATGTGCTCCACCAAATAAACCTATAGAGGAAACAAGCCCGAGACCTTTAACAAACGACCTTCTTTTCATTGCCATGCCATATTACGTTTAACGATTGGTACACTAGGTACGTTTGCACTTGGCGAGATACTTATCCAACTGATTGGCAAACGCCTGTTTTTCTTTTGCCCCCAGCGGCGGTGGCCCACCACTCTGAATACCACTGGCACGCATGGTATCCATAAAATCCCGCATATTTAAACGCGCACCAATATTGGCCTTGCTGAAAGGCTCTCCCCGAGGGCTCAGCGCCTTGGCGCCTTTCTCAATGACTTCCGCGGCTAATGGAATGTCCGACGTAATCACCAAATCGCCCTCGGCGCAGCGCTGAACAATCTCATTGTCCGCCACATCGAAACCGTGGGAGACCTGTACGCTGCTGATAAATTTTGACTTGGGCACAGGGATATACTGATTGGCAATCAAACAGCAGGGCATTTCAGCGCGATTCGCCGCGCGGAACAAGATTTCTTTAATGGCTACCGGACAGGCATCGGCATCGACCCAGATTGTCATTGGGGAGGGGTTCCTGAATACATATTGAAGTATTAATCATACCCGATCTTACGCTGGGTATTTAATTTTTTGAGGCGTTATATTCATTCAATTGGCTACTTACTGCAAAGTCAATGTATTGATTAATCGACATATTGCGCTTTTCTGCCGCCTCTGCTGCGAGTTCATAGGTTCCTAAGTCCAGCTTAAGCTCCACAACTTTTGGTTCTCCATTCAGGCCTATAATCCCAACCAGAATCACCACTAGCAAAGCAAATGATGTCCTAGCCCATACTCTACTCATTTTCTCATGCAGGCACTTTGATTTCAGTACAATTTGCCGAGATAAGAATAATAACAACCCTACCGATAAAGCAAACGTTAAAAACATAAGGAATTGACTAAAATATAAAGGGTTTTTCATACGAATGCTTTCAATAATTACAGGTATGGAAAACCCCATAACGATAAAAAATGCGGGCGATGAAAATTGTGATATACGCTTGGAAATATGAATATTCTGTTTGACCAAAAGACCCTGTTTCGGAGATATTGCTACGGAAGCGAGCTCTATCAATGTCATACAAATCAATAGAGTGCTTATACTTGAATAGGGAATATGGTCAAAAAGCAACTCTGACAAATATCCTCTTTCCATATGTGCAGGTAAACTAAGCTCGTCAAAAAACCACATTGCATAAGACAATAAAAAGCCAAAAGCCGTAAAAAATGGGAAATCGTCTTTATCCAAGACATTTAAAATACGCACAAAATCACCTTAATAAGGACTGGGAATTTCAATATTTTTAATCTGGGTATGCAGGAATTTGGGAAATCAACAGAATGGAGTATTGAACGAAAAATTATAAACTTTGAGCTAGGTAATAACAGGCAATATCTTAGAGAGCGGTATAATTTCTGGTGTACAAGTTGATAGCTCAGATGACCGCACCCAAGGGTAAGGAAGACCCGAAGCCCAGGACATCAACTCACCTTCTTCAGTATTCGAAAAAACGATCATATCTTCAATCACTATCGTTAACTTATCCACGAGACATAAATCGTCATTGCAAAAGCGCCACTGATAATCTCCGTAACCGACACGAACATCCCCGGTAGCCTTTTCAGACATCGCCACAAACCATCGGCAATCCAGGGAATTTTGTTTCTCTATCACCGAATCACTTAGGCAAAAGGTATAAATATTCTCATAGGTTTTATTGAAGTCTCTAACCAGTGTTTTGGTGATTTCATCTCTACCCTGGGTTACCGAGGGGAAATCAATAGCACCGGTGTTTACTTCCATTTCGAGGGTAGCCTGTTCCGAAAACACACGGTTCATCAGCTGTGGATTATTATCATCTTTCGCTCGTATATAGCGTCGAATGATATTTTCGATATCTATCTTCATTCGTCGTATCCAGAAGAATCCCTGTTGTTCTTTAACCCATACACTTCGAGTAACTGTCGGTATCAATATCAATCACTTCTACCGTTATTGAACAACGACCCAGATTAAGTCCTTTCACCTCTTTAAAAACACTTTCCGAAAATGCTTCTTTCTGTTCAAGGGTTCGACCGGATAGCAAGCGAAGTTGCACGTGGACGAAGTCGGTTTTTTCGGGCCCGGTCATGTACTGATCGTAAGCAATGCAACGCGCTTTGATATCGCTGCCGTCGGCTTCAAACAATTCAGAATTTAAGGTTCCTTGAAAAACAGCATTTAACAGTTTGTTTCCATCAATGGATGATGAGTGCTCGGCAATACAATGAGGCACAGTTTGCTCCTGAAAATAATCAATCACTGCTGGGAAGGTGAGACAGCTAATGTATTGCTTTTCTGTGAAGCTTACAAGGCAAAGGAGGGCGTTTAACTTTTTGGGTTTCGGCAAAAAACAGCACAACGCCCAAAACCTAACATAGCGTAAGCCGCCAGCAAGGCACTTAACATGGAAATAGGCGGGAAGTAGGCGGGCCATTGATCAGGGCTTGCCCAGGAGCTGGACATGGGCAAAAGATGCGCTAACAAGGCCAGGGAAGCCAGTGCTTTAATCAGGTTATTCAAACGCTCAGTTTGCAGGCGATAAAAGGCATAGCTGCCAAGCGCCCCCGCCAGTAGCATAATATTGCCAAGCAAATTCAGTTTTTGCCCGTCGTAGAATTTTGCGAAATACGCAGGATTCAACAAGCCGATGGATAACAGAATATGCAGAATCAGTGCATGCCATGCCCAACGACCATAGCGGGCAGAACAATTTGCGGATTGCTGATCTTGCGGTTCTTTTTTTAGATTTAAGGAGTAAAACGCCGAAGCCGCCATGCAAGCTGCGATGAAAAAACTCACGCTTTTGTTGACGATAAACACTGGCCACTGCTCCAACGCTACATCGCCGAACACGATATAGCGCAGGGTGGCATAGGCCAGACAAAAAAGAAGGACAACAATCGGCATGGCTTTTCTGTATCTCACTCTTCTTTCTGTATGTCGCGGAGCCGTTATTGCTCTAACTCAAAGGCAAGCAGAACATTGCCGGGCAATTGACCGAACATACTGTAACCGGAGTTAATAAACAGTTTGTCTTTGCCCAACACGGCACCGTCGACATCAATCGCCCCGCCATGAGCAGGAATACCATTTACTGTGTTAAACGGCACAGCGGTTTTGGTTTGCCAAAGAACCTTGCCATCACTCATGCGGTAGGCAGCGAGTTTGCCATCCAAACCTGCTGCGAAAACCAGCCCAGGTACCGCACTGGGCGCAGCGGATAAACCGTAATACCAGGAGCAGGCGTAGCGATCTTCGAGTTTGCGTTTTTTGCCACTGCGTACTTGTTCCAGGCCAATCTTGGGAGCGTAGGCCATATCGAATTCGCAACCACGCTCGGCAGGATTGGCCCATTCCACTTTGCCACTATCTATATTCAGACGATAAAGGCCTGGCTTGGGTGTGTAACCGGGGATATCGCGTTCTGGATCGGCCAGGGGAACATAAACTGAATTTTTATAAACCGTCATACCCCAATGAATACCACCATTGGTGGTGCCCATACTCAAGCGCTTGCGCCAATAGAGTTTTCCGGTATCAGGATTTAAGGCAAACACCTCGGAAGATTTTTGACCGGCTAGCAACACCGGACGACCGTCGCTCATATGATGCAGAATCATCGGCGCCCCGAAATCAAAATCCGGCCCCATATCTTCCGGGCAGGCTTCGCCGCCGTTCAGACAAGCCGCATTCCAGATATCATTGGCCAGGGCCTGGAATTTCCAGCGCATTTTGCCCGTCATCATCTCAAGCGCAATCACTGAATCGCTGGTATCGGTAGCGGGTTTCGATGTGTTTTCACCCGTACCGATGTATACCAATCCTCGCTCGGCATCGATAGTGGGTGTTGTCCACACCACAGCACCGGAAGGCCCAAACTTGGGCACACCGCTGGCGGTTTTACCCAAAAGCTTGGCCTGTTCGGTGGCGTGCCATTGCCATTGGGTTTTACCGGTATTGGCATCCAGAGCGATCACCATGCCGTGGGAACGACAACAGGGATATCCGGGCATTCCCGCGGCAGCCACTTCAAAAGAAGAAATCGGTACGATCAATTGCGCACTTTCTTTTTTCTGGCCCTTAACCATACCTTTAAAGAACGCCGGCGTACCGGTAATTAGAGAAGTGGGAAAAACACCCAGGTTTTCTTTCCAGATCTGGCTGCCGTCTTTTGCACGCACAGCGTAGACATTGGCCAACTCGTCGGCAAAAAACAAAACCCGCTCACCAGCAATATCACCCAGCACAATACTTGAGCGCACGCCTGCCGCTGTTTGCTTCTGCCATTTAATGCAACCTGTGTCAGGGTCCAGCGCCATAACATGGGCGCTTTTACTGCCGACATACAGAGCATCTTCGGTATACACCGGCTGGTTGCGCATATCGTTCACCTTCTGAAAACCAAAGGCCCACTTCAATTTAAGCTTGTGAACATTATCCGGTGTGATCAGGCTGTTTTCCTGCAAGCGACTGTTGAATTTACCCATGCCCCAGTCGCCACTGATCACTTCGCTATTGGCTTGGGTATTCACCGGATACTTGTCACAGCGATTGCTTTCCAGCCAGGTATTGTCAACTTCACCACCACCGGACAGATATTCCGATACCCAGCTGCGTTCATCTTTGCTCATCGCCGCAGCCTGAGGCTGCATACGGCCGATGGAAATTGTCAGCATAATCTGGCTTTGGCTGAGGCGTTTTAAATCTTCGACTTTGGGCGCTTTGTCCAAACCTTGATCATGGCAAGCGGCACAGTATTTTTTATAGAGTTGTTCACCTTTTTGGGCATTGCTCATTTCACCGGCATGCAGGTTACTGCTCAGTACGGCGGGAATCAGGGCACTTAAGGTCAGGGCTAATCGACTCAGGGTTTTCATCGGCATACTCGTTTTATTGATGCTGTACTTATATTTTTATTGCGGCTGTTTCAGTTGAAACCATCAATCGGGCAAGGCATAGGCGAGGATGTAATCGCCGGTGCCACGGTTAAACATTTTGTGGCCGCCGGCCGCCAGGATGACATACTGTTTGCCATCAATTTCATAGCTCATCGGCACGGCCGTTGCATCTACCGGCAGTTTGGCAGTCCATAACACTTTTCCACTCAGGCTGTCGTAAGCGCGAAAACGTTTGTCCATTGTGGCGGCAATAAACGTTAAGCCACCGGCTGTGGTCATGGAGCCGCCTAAATTGGGTGTGCCCCAATTAATATCGAAGGGCACAGGAAACGGTGCCATATCGTGAATGGAACCCAAAGGCGATTCCCAACGCACTTCGCCATTGCTCATATCGATGGCCACCATTTTTCCCCAAGGTGGTTTGGTGCACGGGGCACCCAAAGGTGAAGTGACCGTATCGGTTATCACCATATAAGGAGAATCTTTCATGGTGACTTTCATTTCACTGCCATGGGCAACGATATGATCACCCGGATTATTAGCATCAATCGGCTTTAGCTGACCTTCAAACGGTGCCGTATTCAAATTCACAAACAATAGATTGCGGCGCGGCCAGAAACTGGCGCCTCCCCAATTTGCGCCACCCAGACTTCCCGGCAGCATTAAGGTTCGTTTTTCAGATAAGGGCGTGAACAAGCCTTCGCTATGAAGGGAAGCCAAACGCTTTTCACAGGCATTTTTATCGAACCACAACATGCCGAAGGCATCTTTTTTGGGATCGATATTGGCATTAATCAATGGTCGAGGCTTTAAAGGAAACGGCTGGGTCGGAGAGCTGTATTCACCAGGTATCGTGGATTGAGGCACTGGACGTTCTTCCTGGCCAAACACCGGCTCGCCGGTTTCCCGGTCAAAGGTAAACACCAAACCCTGTTTGGTAACTTGAATCACGACCGGGCGCTTTTTGCCGTCTTTTTCAATGTCCACCAATACGGGTGCAGCAGGGGTATCGTAATCCCACAAATCATGATGCACGAGCTGCTGGTGCCAGACCACCTCACCGCTTGAACCCCGCAGGGCAACAATGGAATCCGCATAGCGATTGTCACCGGGGCGCATCCCACCGTAAAAATCCGGTGAGGGACTGCTGGTAGGAATAAACACCAGATCCCGTTCATTATCCACCGACAATGGCGCCCAAGCATTGGCGCCGCCTGCAAAGTCCTGAGGAGTTTTGCCTTCGACTTGAGGCCAGTCCCTGGCCATGGGATGATCATTGCTGTTCGGAATTGGGTCGAAGCTCCAACGCTGTTCGCCACTCAAAGCATCAAAGGCAACAACCGTACCCTGGGGCGCATGGGATTCTGCAAAGTCGATAATGGCAGAGCCCACAACAATGTTGTTGCCTACCACAACCGCCGCCGAGGAATTGTTTACATAGTCAGGTTGATAACCGGCCGCTTTATTGTATAGCGCAATTTCGCCGTTCTCACCAAAGCTCTCGCAACGCTTGCCTTTGTTCGCATCGATAGCGATCAAACGGCGATCGTGAGTTGCCACAAATAAACGGCGGCCACAATGTTTATCCTGTTCGCTCGCCTCCGGATGCTGCCAGTAGCTAACGGCTCGACAACGCATGGGACGATTGCCGCTTAAATTTACCTTGGGATCAAACGACCAACGCTCTTTTCCTGTCTTAGGATTTAACGCGATCACACGATTAAATGGCGTACAAAAAGCCAAATGCCCACCGGCTTCTTTGGGTAACAGAATAGGCGTCACCTGAGTCGAGGTGCGAGACATATGCTCAGCCATGTGTTCGCTGTCACCAGTGCGAAACTGCCAGGCCAGCGCCAAATTTTTTACATTACTGCTGTTAATCTGACGCGAATCTGCAAAGGCGGAAGCGCCTTCATTGGCGCGATAATGCAACCATTGTTCAGCGTGCGCTTCCAGGCCGGAAGCACTTGCAGAGAATAGCAAAACAGCAAAAGACAATTTCCAATGACGATTCATAACTCAGTTCTTTTTAACGCTTGCTGATCACGGTAACTGCTTGACGATTTTTAAGGTGCCCAGACCTTTGAAGGCTTTGGTAAACTCCAGCACCCAGCCCAATTCTTGTTCACTGGCTATATAAGTGGCGGTGCGACCTTCGCCGCCATTGTCAGATTGCATTTGCAATTGGAAGCCGGCAGACATTAGGTGAGCTTGCAGTTGATCGTGTTCTGGCAAGCGCCCCAGACTGAAGTGGTGTGCACCGTCACCATGCTTGCGCAAATAATCACGATGGGGTGTAGGGCCTGCAACCGGCTGGAGCAATTCAATTTGCAAATCAAACCATTGTCCGTAAGCCACATGCACCTCGCTGTAGGCCTTGCCCACCGCACCCAGATATTGACCATTGCTGGTCATCGGCGGTTTAAAATCCACAAACACCCAAGGACCCAGGCCCAATAATGTTTTCCAGGCTTTAGCGGTGTTATCAGCGGATGCGACGATGATGCCAATTTGCGCCAGACGCGCATTGTCGAGAGGCGGAGCATTTTCCAGTGCCTTTGTGTTCACCACGCCCCAGAACAGATCTTCAGCTGGGGCTCTTTTCGCTGTACTTAAATACACGCCCAGTTGAGCGTAACTGTCCAGCCACTTTTGCTGATAGGCATTGCGGCTTTTTAAGTGGCTGTTATCTGCAGTCGCACGTTCAAACACAGGTAATTGATTGGCTTCTTTCCCTTGCAGATATTCTGGCGATACCTGTACATGGAAAATACCTGGGCCACGTTCCTCAAGAAAATCAGCCACCTTGCTCTTGCCATAAAGTGGCTGCAGTAAATCAAAATGCTTACCTTTAAACCGAGCGCGGGCAATGCGTATCGCGCCCGCCTCAACATTCACGTCCATATACTTCCATTGCTGAATACCCAACGTCTGTTGGTAGGCAGGTAATGCACTGGGGATGTCATTGACAACCACTCCCACACCAAGAATGGGCGATTCTGCGGCCCAACTCCATTGGGCCAGTAAACACGTGATCAGTACGGCAATCTTCTTCATGATATTTCCCTTTTCTTTTTTCCCCTAAGCCCTAGCGAACCGACACTTCAGTTTTCGTGGCCTTAACACGTTCGCCATCAGTGGGCTTTACGCGGATAAGTGTTGGCTGCCCGTCTTCAATTTGCCAACTCGGGAAATGAGAATTAGAGGTATAGATCGAACCGTCTTCCCCCACTTCGATATCGCGCGTAAAGGTTCGTTTGCGCGGCATGGGGTAAACCAGCCATTCTTCTTTGTCGATATCAAAACTGAAAATGGTGTCCGACTGATTGCCGTTTACCCATACCATTCGGCGGGGGCGATCGATATTCAGTGAGTAAGGCAACTCATTCACCACGGGTAAATCGTACATGGTGAATTTTTTGGTGCGTGGGTCATACTTCGCCAGCTGGGAATCCTGGAAAGCCACAATCCACAAATTATTATCGGCATCGACGCGCAGGCGACGCGGACCTTTAAAAGGTGTCTGAATCATCGATACTTCATCGGTTTCCGGATCGATAAAGCCGATATCATCACCATACAATCGGGCAAACCAGATCTTCCCGTCAGGTGCGACATCAATACCGTAAGGCATCGGCACACCGGTAGACTTGCGATCAACCTTTGGCAAGGGGCGATCTTCTACATCCAGGCTTAAAATAAAGGGAATGGATTTGATGATCATCCACTCTTTAAAAGAGCGGGCTGGCAAATTATAGATTTTGAATTCTTTTTTATTTCGATCCCAGCTCGCCACCTGGGAAGACACCGCCAGAGTAAACCAGATACGGCCTTTGCCATCCGCACGAATGGTATGGGGATAGTAACCATCGTCCATTTTATGGGTGGTAAATTCTTTGGTATGGGGATTAAATTCTATCAAGGCTTGTTGCATGGACGGGGTAATGAATATGTGCCCATCTTTTGGCGAGACCGCAAAGGAATGCACCCCCATATAGTTGTACAGTTTGGGAATCATTTCACCAAAGCGATTTCCCAGAATGCCACCCAGCTTGGCGTCTTTTTCGTGGGGAACGACGTAAACTTTGTAGTCGCCGGTCTCAGGGTTCACCTCATAAATGCGATCTTGCAGATTATCGCCCACATACACAAAGCCATTCGGGTGCACCAGGAAGTCGTGCATTTGCGAAAAGGCATCGCCAATCGGATATTCGATGATTTCAACATCGGATAATTTTTCAGACCATGGGCGAGGCTCTACCAGCTTGTCGGTATTGGCATTGAGTTTTTTATACTGACGGCTCAAAACCGCAGCCAAACGTTCTTTATCTTCATCTGCGACACGGGCACCGTACTTGCCCATACGATTGATAATGTCCAACCATTGTTCAGGACTGCGTTCGGCACGCATAAAGGCTGAGCCTTGCTGATGACAAAACGCACAGTTCAGTTGGAAATGCTTTTTCAGTTCCTTATCGCCCTCGAAGTCCATGGAGTTAATCCACACATTGCTGGGCTTGGCATCAGCCAGGGCTTTTGGATCGCTGATGGCTTCCAGACTGATGGTGATTTCGCTGTCGGCATCCTGTTGCCTCAGCAATCGGTCCTGATACCCCGGTTTGCGCACTCGGTAAGTTACCGTGCCGGTACTGTCCCCCAGGCCATCGAACAGCACCTTGCCGTCTTTATTACTGAAGCGGTTATGTTCCAGCGCCATTTTATTGGCCACGCCATGGGGGCTGTAGCCGTTATCACTTAAATCCTGCGTGGGCTTATTGTCCAGAATACGGCTCACCATAGCGGTGGGCAGGGGGGTTCCGTCTTTATCGGTAACGGTGATCTCGGGCTTGGCCAACGCGATTCCAGAAAAGGACACAGCACTGCTAAGGGCAAGGGCTATCAGGGCTTGGGGCTGAAGGCGCATACGGGGCTCCTCTCGTTCTTTATTGTTCTGAGGGCTCAAATACTAGCAATCTTCTGGACTTTCGTTTGACATTTAAACACATACGATTGACACTTAAGACCATGTCGACACAAATCATCAGCCCGTTGCAGGTAAGGGCCAGCAATTTATACGGTTTTGACCAGGCAGTACGCAGCCTAGGGGGCGATCACCGGCCCTTATTCGAGGAGCTGAATCTGGACCCGGGCCTGATCGAGCGCCCCAATGATTTGTTCGCCTTTGTGGACTTTAACCGGCTGCTCAATCTGGGCGCCGAGCGCCTGGATTGCCCTTACTTCGGCGTGTTGTGCGCAAAGATGCACGAAAGCGCACCCTTCGATACCTTTTTACAAATCATCAAGCGCAGCCCCAATCTTGCCGCTGCCCAGGTGCTCTCTGATCGCTACCGTGGCTTGGAATCCGAAGTGACCTTTTTTAAAGTCGTCACAGAACAAGGGCTGGCCATCGTTCATCGCTTATACAATGCGCCCTTTCAGTTTGATACTCGCCAACACCGATTTTTTACCCTGACTCGCGCATTTGTCTTGGGTCAGTTATTGCTGAAAGAAGATTGGCGCCCGCAATCGGTGAGTTTTTCTTTTTCCCAACCGGGGCCCGGGCCTTTTGAACGTTTATTCGGCACACCGGTGTACTTCAATCGCGAAGCCGACAGCTACTGTTTTCCAGAAGAGGATTTGTATCGCCCACTGCTGAGTTCCGATGAGGAGCTACTCGACATTTTGCAGAGCCATGCGGAACAACTGAAAAAACATTTTGAGCTGGGCGGAAAACTGCAACCGGTTGTACGCAAACTTATTCAACAGGGTCTGAGTAGCGGCAATGCGGATTTACATCAGATTTCGATTCTGTTGAAAATGCACCCACGTGCACTCCAACGAGGTTTGATCAAAGAAGGGATTACCTTTAAGGCCCTGTTGCTGCAAACACGAATGGAGATTGCCCAGGATTTATTGTTGAACTCGGATATATCGCTGACGGAAATTTCGGAATTGATTGGCTACAGCGAACTGAGTGCTTTTTCACGCGCCTTTAAACGCTTTCTGAATTTATCCCCCGAAGATTGGAGAACCCAGAAGCTTAAATAATCGTGAATGCCCACTACTGTCAGAGAAAACATCAACGTTTACAACTGACAGTAGCGTATAAAAATACGAACCATTAACGGGTGTGCAAACCACACTCGCGATTGGCCAGCGCCTTGGTAGGATCGTAATAGTTTTCTTCATTCGGCAAATCATTTTCCTGCAGATAGTCTGCCAGGGCTTCATCGCTGTAATGGAAGAACGGAGACACTTTAATCACACCGTCACTGCTCATGGACACAATATCCAGAGTCTGGCGTAAAGCGGTTTGATGCTTGCGCAGATTGGTAAACCACACTTCGGGTTTGTGTTCGCTCATGGCGCGATTAAATGGCTCGAGTTTAAACTGCTCGGTAAACTCAGCATGTTCAGGCTCGTCTACCATGGGGATACCCCCCATTACGGCGTCGCGTCTTGCCGCACTCACCTTGGGCGTGTACACATCCAGATTCAAATCAAAACGTTTGATCACTTTATCAGCAAACTGGTACGTCGCTTTCAGAGCATAACCGGAATCGATCCAAACAACCGGAACACTTGGGTCTTGCTCAACCACGGCGTGAATAATCGACGCTTCACCCGGGCCAAAGTTGGTGGTTAAAATTGATTTTTTACCCAAACCCAGTGCCCACTTTACGATTTCGGCTGGGCTCGCGGAGGCTAATTCTTGGTTGATCGCCTGGAGATCCATGATTCTATTACCTTACTAAAACAAGGTGGAGGATGGTAAACCAAGGAATTGTCGATGCAAAATGACCTTTAACCATAAGTTAAAGGCTTTTAGCTATATAGGTCGTCAAAATGCGAATCAAGACACCTGCATGACTAACTCTTATATACCGACTCTGGTAGAATTCGGGGCAATTGCCACCCTAGTTAAGCTGTAGATGGGGGCAGCCTGTGTTAACCCTGAGAAATGCAATAACAATATGGCTAGCCTGATCAATGTCCAGAGCAAACAGCTCTGTCACTTATTACCACATCACACCTTTGGTCGCCGGGAAGATAAGGTCGACACCTTTCTCGATGCACCGCAGATTTCCAAGATCCATGCGTCTATCGAGTGGGATGGTTGCCAGTGGTTGCTGAAAGACATCAGCCGTAACGGTGTGTGGGTGGATGGCAAGAAAATTGAAAGCCAGCAAAATTACCCTATTCAAGCCGGGCAGTTGATTCAGTTTGTCAGTAAAGAACTGCGTTTTCTGGTCGAAGACACCTCGGCGCCAGACAGTTATATCGTGCCACAACACAGCCGCGACGGTGCAATTCCCATGCGCGAGTTGATGTTGCTGCCCGATGACGAGAATCCCAAGCTGGCCTTGCACCTGTCGCCAGACAATCACCAATGGTTGCTGGAATCTTTGGATGAATCCCATGAGGTGAAAGAACTCAAACACGGTGATGAAATCTCTCTTGGGGATCTGCGCTGGGTACTGCACCTCACCGACAAGTCGAATTCTCCTACCGTAGTGATTGATGCCGACTGGTCCGTGGATAACTTCTTGTTCCGCTTTAACACCACCCAGGACGAGGAAAATACCAGTCTTGCCCTCAGCAACGGCAGTAATCAATGCGATCTCGGTGAGCGCAGCCACCATTATGTGCTGCTGCACCTGGCACGCTGTCGCGCAATCGATGAAGCCAAGGGCATTGGTGAATACGACCAGGGCTGGATCGATAACAATCTGCTGTGTCGGGAAATGGGTATGGATCTCGCCCATATCAATATTCAGCTTTATCGCCTGCGCAAGCAGTTAAGCGATGCCATGCCGGATTTGATCGGCATCAATAAGCTGGTTGAGCGCAAGCGCGGCAAGTTGCGCTTTGGCCGGGCGCCATTCCAGATATTCAAAAGTGGCGAGCTGCTAACCGAGCTGAAGCGCGCGGTATAACCTCTTCCACCCCAATGCTATTTCCCGTTCGCTTGCTGTGTAAAAACTCGTAAAGCTGCGGGAGTTTGCCTCCATTTGCAGTGATTCATCGTCTAACATCGGGAATACATCATTTATGGAGTCGACTATGTTAAAGACCACTACTACCAATATTGAAGGCCAGCCGATTGATCGCTATTTGGATATCGTTGTGGGTGAAGCCATTTTGGGTGCGAATATCTTCAAGGACATTTTCGGCATGGTGCGCGATGTTGTCGGTGGCCGTTCAGATGCCTATGAGAAAGAAATGGGCAAAGCCAGAGAAATTGCATTTCAGGAAATGGAAGCCAAAGCCCGCGCTGTTGGCGCCGATGCCATTGTCGGCGTCGATATTGATTATGAGGTTGTCGGCCAGGGCGGCAGCATGATGATGGTCAGCGTCAGTGGCACAGCGGTTAAGTTGAAGTAAACAAAAACGCCTAAAAAGCTACAAATACAATAAGCTGGGTGTGGGTAGTGTTTCGGAGTGACTAGGCTCCTGGATGGAACGGGTAGCTGCATGGATGCAGCATTCGGAACGGAGAAACACTGCCCACTCCCGGCTTATGATCAGGTCGGCACTGAACCGGCAATATCACCAAATACTATCCGCTCTGCAATCCCTGACTGACACTCAAATAGCGGTTTAATACCGCATCGACAATCTCGGGTCTGGCTTGCTCGGGCGTTCCTGAGCAAAAGGGCGCTTGGGGGTTGTACTCCAGCGCCAGCTGCACCGCTTCAGCCACATCTCGACCTGCAAGGTTTTCCAGCAGGGCCAGGCCAAAATCAATTCCCGCAGTCACACCACCCCCGCTGGCAACCCCGTCATCAATCACATAACGCGCTTTCTCCACCTCAACGCCCATGGTTTTCAATGCATCCAGGGCCGCCCAGTGCGTAGTGGCACGCTTGCCTTCCAGCAGGCCGGCAGCCGCTAACACCAGAGAACCCGTACAGACGCTGGTAACCCATTGGGCGTTTTGGGCTTTGTCTTTCAGAAAGCTCAACACGGTTTGGTTTTCCATCAGCTCCAGGGTAGGCAGGCCGCCGCCAGGTACAAAGAGAATGTCCGGGTCACTGAAGCAGTTATCAAAACTGTGGCTGGGCATAATGCCGGCTACCGTATCCGTGGGCACCACTTCATGGTCTTGCCAGACGACTTGTATCTCGGCCTCTGGCCATTGGGACCACACCTGCAGCGGACCCAGAAAATCCAAAGGGGTCATGCCGGGGTAGATCAACATCAGTATCTTCATGGTCAACTCCTCTATGCGCTCTGATTTGAGCCTCATGCTTAAGATAAGCTCACCATAGCAATTGCAGGAAATGGCCGTTATGATAAATAGATGTCAAATTCTGCCAAACAGATTTACATTCTTTGTTACCCGGGCTTCCAACTGCTGGATGTAGCCGGGCCTGCGGACGTCTTTGCCCAGGCCAATGAGGAACTGGGCCGCACGGTGTATGAACTGCACTATATTGCCGAGCAAGAAAAACTCTCCAGCGCCTCGGGCCTGCACATTGTTTGCGAGCCTCTGTCGACCTGCCGGGCACCTTTAGACTATCTGTTCGTTCCAGGTGCTAACGCCGAACCATTGTTTGCCGCCAGTGAAAGAGCGAGCTTTATTGCCTGGCTTGCCCAACATGCAGCTCGTGCCAATACCTTGTGCTCTGTGTGCAGTGGCAGTTTGCTGCTGGCCAAGGCGGGCTTGCTGGAAGGAAAACGCATAACCAGTCATTGGGCAGCCCTGTCTCATTTGCAGCAAATGTGCCCAGCCAGTACCGTCCTGGAAAACAATCTCTATGTGAATGATGGCCAGCTTTGGACATCGGCCGGCGTGCTGGCGGGGGTCGATATGGCACTGGCATTGGTGGCGCGCGATCACAACCACTCGCTTGCATTGAAGATCGCCAAAAACCTCTTGGCGTTTATGTTCCGGGATGGACACCAACCTCAGCTATCATTGCCAATCAGTTTGCAGGAAAAAGCGTCGGATACCAGTTTGCTGAGGCTGATCAAGTGGTTGCAAGATAATTTAGCCGAGCCCATCAATGTCGAAAAGATGGCCGACTATATGGCCACCTCGGTACGCAGCCTGCATCGCTATTGCCAGGAAAACCTGCAACTCTCACCCGCAAAACTGTTCAATGAACTAAGACTGGAACAGGCAAAAACATTACTGGGCGACAAAGATATTCCCATTAAACAAATAGCCAGTGAATGCGGCTTTGCCGACAGCTCCGCCTTTTCAAAGGCCTTCAGTCAGAGGCATCAGCTTTCGCCGCTGCAGTATCGACATCGTTTGTATGGGGCTTAGGTGGTTCTGCTTTATATACTTTTTGATTCGTATATCCGTTTGTTACAATCCAACGATGAAAAACTCAAACCTGTTGTTAGAGCTTCGTAGTTATAGCTCCGAGACTCGTAGTCATCATCATGACTATCATCAGTTGGTGCTCCCGGTTGATGGTGAGTTATCTATTAGTGTTGATGGCAAGGAAGGTGCCGTGTTTTCCGAACAACTCGCCGTTGTCGCAGCGGGTAAGGATCACGGATTTTCTTCGTCAAACCAGAATGTATTTGTTGTCGCGGATATACCCGAGGCACTTGCACCGAACTTGGAAAAGCTGCCCGCATTTATCACCCTCGATCCAATATTGTCCCAGTATGTTTCTTTTCTACATCAACATATAAAATCAGATGCTTTTGGGAAAAACAGCGAACGTCAAATGTTACTTTTGCTCATCCAGCTATTACAAGAGCGATTCGGAAAAGAACTACGATTGGACCGCCGTATAGAGAGCGCTCGTGCTTACCTCGATCAACACTTTAAAGAAACTATTTCTCTCCCCCAACTTGCCAGCATTGCCAATCTCAGCCCTCGTCAACTCAGTAAACTGTTTTTACATGAACTCGGAATGACACCCTCACAGTATGTTATTGAGAAGCGCATGCAAAAAGCTTGGCACTTATTGGAGTGCAGTACTCTCAATGTCCAACAGGTAGCCGAGCATGTCGGTTATAGTAACCTTTCCAGTTTTAGTGATCGTTTTCGAAAACACTTTAATAAACCACCCAGTTATTTTCGCAAGATTGGCAAATAACTTCGCTGAATCGGCAAAGCGCACCCCACATCAAAACCCTAAACTTAGCTTTTTGCTTATGGATATAGGGCATGTCTCAAGTGCACAAAGCAACAATCATCGGCAGTATTTCAATAGTATTGTGGGGCACTCTGGCTTTATTGACTCAATTGACCGGGGGGCTTATTCCCACATTTCAAATGATGGCAATGACCTTTGGCCTCGCTTTTTTATGTATGCTTTTGTATTGGCGATCTCAGGGACACTGGGGTTTAAAACATCTTAAGCAACCATCAAAAGTCTGGTGGCTCGGAGTAGGCGGGTATTTTTCTTATCATTTTTGTTACTTCATGGCCATGAAACTGGCACCAGCGGTTGAAGTGAGCTTAATTACCTATTTATGGCCCTTATTGATTGTCCTTTTTTCCGCTTTGTTACCCAATGAAAAATTGAGAATAGCTCATATAGCAGGTGCCATAATGGCTTTTTCTGGATGTTGGATGCTGATTTACAAAGACGGTGCTCAAATTAATGTCCAACACATACCAGGTTATTTATTTGCACTTTCCTGCGCATTTATCTGGTCTCTTTATTCCGTTGCAAGTCGATGTATCAGTTCGGTGTCTTCAAATGTTGTTGCGTGGTTTTGCGCGGGTACGGCATTGCTCGCAGTATTTTGCCACCTTCTGTGGGAAGAAACTTATTGGGATCTGGATACTTCCCAATGGCTGGGTGTGATAGGACTGGGGGTCGGCCCCATAGGTATTGCGTTTATTACCTGGGACTACGGCATTAAACATGGAAACCTATCTTTATTGGGTGTCTTTGCCTACATGACACCACTCATCTCGGTATTGTTCCTCGTCATCTCTGGTAGCACTCAACTCAATGAAGATATTATTACGGCCTGCATTGCAATTATCTGTGGGTCCTTACTGGCAGGTCTCTTGGGAAAAAGCGCCAATTTGAAACAATCTCACCAATAACTCATTGAAAACGTAAAAATTCCAAATGACCATCTAATACACCCTCGCTATCTTCCACCTGTGGGTAGTGACCAATTAGGGGTAACTCTTTTAGATAATCCAGGCGGCAGTTCAGTTCTTTGTATCGCGCAACCATATGTGCACCCGATACGGGGTCTGCCGAACCGTTAATCAAGGCAAGCGGGATACTAGATTCCTGCAGGGGCTTGATCCAGCGTTCGCGATGTTGTTTTCGATCGTTGATGTAAGTGATGAGGTTGTGGAACAGGTGCTTGCCATTATTTTCATTAATCAGCTGCCAGAAGACCTGCAGCTCGAACTCAGTGGGCTTGCTGGCGGGACCAAACACACTGCTGAAATTCTTTTTAAACGATGCAAAACCATTAAAGTGATTAATCAGCGGGCCCAGTGGCGAGAGCAAAAGTTTTTGGGTAAGCAGGGCACGGTGCGTTTCCGGGAATATGCCCCCATTGAGGAAACAGGCCGACAGACATTTACCCGCGCCACTTCCCTCAAGCTGTCTGGCCAATAGCTCCTGGGCTACGGTATCACCATAGTCATGAGCCAGAATATGGTACTGCTCTAAGCCCAATTCACGGATTAATGCCTCGAACAAATCGGCCTGCCCATGAATGCTGTAGTTGCGTTTATTGGGCTTGTCGGAAAAGCCAAAGCCCAGCATATCCAGAGTGACCAGGCGATACCGACCCTGTAGCGGTTCCCATATAGCTTCCCAATCCCAGCTGGAGGAGGGAAAGCCGTGGATCAGCACAACCGTCGGTTTTTGCTCATTTCCACACCATTCATCGATGGTGAAGATACGATGACCACAAAGCTGGCGATATAGCCCCTTACTGCGCCAGTTTTCGATGGTTTTTGAGATATTCGCTTCAGATGCTGTGTTTTTATCGGCCTTTTCGCTCATTATCGCGTTTTCCTGTTTCTTTTATTCTTGCTCTCTGTTCGATTCGCGCGCGCTTTCCAGCTATCAATAGTGTAAAACATATACGAACTTGACTTCTAGTTCATATTCTAATTAGAGTTCAAGTATTGAACCGAAGATTCCACATGCTATGAAAACACTCCCCACCCAAAAGCGGGCCCTGGAAAAACGCAAGGCTCTGATTCAAGCCGCCAGAGTAAGCTTTGCCGAATGCGGCTATGAAAACACCACAGCAAAAACCATTGCCGAGGCTGCCGGGGTAGCGACAGGTACCTTCTACCAGAATTTTGAAAACAAAGACGATCTCCTGCGGGTGATTGCCCAACAGAAGCGCGATGAAATTTATCAGGCAGTACCCGGTTTAAGCACTCAAACTGTGGAAACCGAAGAGCAAAGCCGGGGTGGGTACTCCACTGAAGCTTTGTTCCGCCAAGTACTGGAAATCGTGTACGACTATCACGAAAGCGAAGCCGAATTGCATCAGGTAATGGAGCAGCGACGTTTTATTGATAAAGACCTGGATGAGATCCTGTTGCGCTCCGAAAACGTCATGGAAGAAAAAGTGCTAGCCTATGTAAAGGCACATAACACGTCAAATCCGGAAGCCGTTGCCTACAATTTATTCGCCATGGCCGAGGGGCTCGTGCACCGCCACGTCTTCGGCAAACCCAATAGCAGTAAGGAAGACACCCTGGAGCTGGGTGCAAAAATGCTTGCCTGTTATTTTGAATGCGATCAACACTGAACAAGCTGACATCGGAACGACAGCGATACTAAAAATATAAAAGAGATGACAATAATGAGTGATTCACATCTAGCCTATGACACCCTGATTCAGGGCGCGAAAATCTTTAACGAAGGAAAGACCGCGGTAATCGAAGATTTAGCGGTTAAAGATGGTCGTGTCGTCGAGCGTGGGAAAAACCTGGACGCCTCCAAGGCCGATAAAGTCATTAACGGTGAAGATCAGTGGCTAATGCCCGGCTTGTTTGACATTCACACGCATTATGATCTGGAACTTGAAATTTCACCCGGGCTTCCAGAATCTATACGACACGGGACAACCTCCGTTGTCATTGCCAACTGTAGCCTCGGTTTGGCTTTTGGTAATCAACGTGATGGCCGGAACGATCCGATCGTGGACTGTTTTGCTCGTGTGGAAAATGTGCCCAAATCTATTCTCCGCGGTTGTGCGGACAATGTTGATTGGGAAACCCCGGAAGACTATTTGAATCATCTGGATACGTTAAATCTCGGCCCGAACGTTGCTACCTTATTGCCCCATTCCATGTTGCGCATCGATGCCATGGGCTTTGAAGAAAGCATCAGCCGTGATCCCAGTGAGGACGAACTCACGGCCATGAAAAACACATTGGCCGAAGCTGTCGAGCTGGGTTACGTTGGTATGTCCACCGACGCACTGCCTTTCCATTATCTGGCGAGTGCAGCACATTGTGATAAAACCATCCCGACTCAGTTTGCCAAGTACTATGAAATTAAAACTTTGACCCAAGTCTTGCGAGAGAAAGAGGCACTTTGGCAGGCAACCCCACCGAAGGACAGTGCCATCGACACCTTAAAAACCTTTATGCTTTCCAGTGGCTTCTTCCATGGCAAGCCTTTAAAGACTACCGTCGTCGCTGCTCTTGATGTGTTCAATAATTGGAAAATTCTGAAGCTCGGACGTTTATTATCTCGTACACTAAACTCAAAATTCTTACGCGGTGATTTTCATCTGCAAGCTTTGGGTGCGCCGTTTAAAGTCTGGTCTGACGGTGCGGTAACCCCATTGGCGGAAGAAATCCCCGAACTGCGCCGCTTGAACGAAACCGACCTGGAAGACAGAGAAAGCCGTCAAAAAATCCTTAATGACCCCGAATATATACAAACCTTCCGAGACATGTGGCTTAAAGGGAAATCTGGCTTTGGCATTGCACGTCTCAAGCGCCTGATCAATATGGAAGACTACGCCTTCAATCGCGCTATGGAGGATATGCTCGTGGATCTTTGCCCTCTGGAACACTGGCAGGGCAAAAACTTCCAGGAGCTGTTCGATCGTGTACGCGACATAAAAAGAGGCAATGAAGTTTCCGGGCTGACTGATGAAGAAGCCGCTTTGATTGAAAAAGATTTTTTCTGGGTTAGCGATGAAGCAGATTTTGTACTGCAAACTCTGCGCACCTTTGATCTGGAACTCAGCTGGAGTACCGTTACCGCCAACCGTGATGTAAACACCGTACGCGAGTTGATTATGGACCCTCTATTGATGCCAGGCTTTAACGATAGCGGTGCCCACCTGAACAATATGGCCTTCTATGACGTTAATCTGCGCAGTCTTAAACTGGCTGCGGAGGGTGGTGATGCTGACGTGAGCTATATGGTGAAACGCCTGAGCAAAGATGCTGCCGATCTGTTTAACGTTGAAGGCGGCAGCATTAACATCGGTGACAAGGCCGACCTGATTCTGGTCGACCCCGAAGCCTTGAAAAACTACGATGGCGAAGCCAATGTTCAACGTCTCATGCGCGACGAATTCCAACACCATCAATTGGTAAACCGTTCGGAAGGTGTTGTACCGCTGGTAATGATCGGTGGCCATATCGCCTGGAAAGACGATGCCTACGGCAAAGACCTGGGCAAACTTCAAATGGGACGATTACTGAGAAATAAAAACAGTAACGTAGAAAGCGTAGAGCTTCAGGAACAGGACGTCGCCTGAGCAAATCAGTAAACGCTTATGCCAGCTGAAAAGTGACGGCATAAGCGTTCAGACCAAGCCATTCTCATCCTGCTAATCCGCTGGAAAAACTTTTAAGAATAAGGTCTTTCTATTCAGGAGTAGAAAAAACAGCCCTCACGGCTATCGGTACATTTTTAGATGGTTTGGGCTTATTGCTGTTGAGCTTTGCAGATTGGTTTAATCCAAATCTACGTCAAACATCGCCTGCAACATCGACAGGGACATTTTCATTGCCTGCTGTCGGCTTTCGCCTTCCTGAAAGGAGGTTTGGGAGATCAGGAAAATCGACGCGACGCGAATAAACTCCAATGTATCGGCGCGATGCTCACGGTTGTATTGAATCTCAAAATTGTCCAACAGCTGGCCAATCCCATCGGCAATCCGTTGATTGTGCACGGTCATCACATTATCAAGACTCTCACTGCGCGAGCGGATGTTATAAATCTCTTCATAGGCCGCATAATTGCCATAGTGGCGCTGTAGGATTTCCTGAAAAATACTGGTGATGGCTTCGGCAATCGTCTCACTCTCGCGACACTCCTCCAAACAACCGTAAAACGTATCTTCAATACCATCCAGCCAGCGTTTGGCCAAGGCTTCTACCGCCTCGGTTTTATTGGAGAAGTACTGATAGAAGGATCCCGTGCCGATCCCGGCCTGGGTGGAAATCTTGCGAGCGGTTAATTGGGCATAGCCAATCGTCGCGAGAAGCTGCTCCACCGCATCGAGGATTTTATTAACCGTCTCTTCCCCTTGTTTGGTTATGGGGCTTCGTCGGGTGGCGCTACTACTCATTAAAGGCGGTTTCCCTTGTCTTGTTGTTTTCATATCGGGTGTTGGCTTCCTGCCTGCGGCATTCTAGCCTTTGGCTGGGGAGAAATCATCTGACCATCCTTTCTCAGGAAAATTTCACTCCACATGACACTTTAGTCATATGACTTATTGATCACATGACTAAAGTGTCATACTATCTCGCCAGATCGATAAACACAAAACCATAATAATAGTGAGGCTAAGATGAAAACCCTGTCCCCCATAGGCTGTCTGTCTCTGGCAGCTCTGCTCGCCACTCAAGCGTCCGCTGAGAGTGGCCTATTGATAGAAGAACTCGTAGTAACCGCCCAAAAGCGGGCCCAGAACCTGACTGATGTCCCCATCGCCATTTCCTCCTTCGGAGCAGGTGACATTGAAGCGACAGCCTCCCGCCAATTGGCTGATCTGGCGGAGCATATTCCCAACCTCGCGATGGACAGCAGCAATGCACTGTCTTCAGCCGTCGCCATTCGCGGTGTTGGTTCCAGCAGCCGGAATATCGGCTTTGATGGTCGGGTTGGGGTCTATATTGATGGCGTCTATATGGGGCAGTCTCCAGCCTTGAACCAGCAATTACTGGATCTGCAAAGGGTTGAAGTTCTGCGTGGCCCACAAGGTGCATTGTTCGGGAAGAACACGGTTGCCGGCGCAATCAACCTGATCACCGAAAAACCGGGTGCGGAAAACTATACCGAGTTAGGCATCAACGCCGGCAACTATGGGGCCCGCCAATTCAGTATTAAATTCAATCGAGCCTTGAGTGACGATGCTGGTCTGAAATTCTCCGTCGCCAGCCTGCAACGCGATGGTTTTGCCCACAATGAACTCGACGGACAGGAACTGGGCAATATTGATAGCCGCACCGTTCGCTTGCAGTACCGACAGGAATTGAGTGATTCGCTCAGTGTGTTATTGAGCGGAGACTATATGGAGGTCGACCAGAATTCCATTTTTAACGATGGTATCGCAGTTACCGACAGTTTCGGCACCCGTCAAATTGCTCGACCGGAAGATCGCAAAGCCAATGTCAATTTTTTGCCCCGCGACGAACGGAGTATTGGTGGCTTGTCGATGGATATTGAGTACGAATTGGATAACGGTTTTGGTCTGCGATCCGTCAGCGCCTGGCGCAGTACCTCGGCAGAATTCCGAAACGATGTCGACTACTCGCCACTGGATGTACTGACCAGCACTTTCGATGATAAGTACCAACAGTTTACCCAGGAATTTCAATTAATTTCTCCAGCGAAGGACGAATTCAATTACGTTGTCGGGCTGTATTATTATCGCCAGGATGCCGAAAGTGAGCGCAATGCTTACCCCGGTAGCATCGCATTATTTCCGGGCTGGCCAACAGCGCCGGTGACGACCGATGGTGAAGTGGATACCGAAAGCGTGGCCGTGTTCGCGAATGCCGAAGCGAACTTTGCCGAGAACTGGCGCCTTGGATTCGGATTCCGCCTGGCTACAGAAACCAAAGACGTCGATTGGACCATTGATGGCAGTGGCTCCGGTATCTTTTTTATCGGCGTAGGACAGGTGCAGGATTCCCGCCGCGACACTGATTTTTCCCCGAGTCTTTCTCTGAGCTATGACATCAATGAAGACCTCAGCGCTTATGTACGCTATGCCGAAGGTTACAAAAGCGGGGGCTATAACCTCGATTATGTTACCCAGGCCGATCTGGTCGCGGGTATCGAGTTTGACAAAGAAACCGTCGAAAATTTTGAACTGGGTTTAAAAGGATCACTGTTTAATGGCCGAGCCCGTTTTAGCGCGGCACTGTTTCGTGCAGACTATGAAGATTATCAAGTGAATCAGTTTCTCGATCTGGGCAATGGCGCAACCTCAATTTCCATCCGTAATGCTGCCAAGGTAGAAACCTCGGGTGCTGAACTTGAGCTGGATGTAAAACTGGCAAAATCACTGACTCTCTCCGCCGCATTGGGTCTTTTAAGTGCTGACTTCGATCGCTTTCCAAATGGTGGCGGCCAAGGTGTGGATCTGGATGGCAATCGTCTTCCTGGGGCAGCTGAACGCCAAGCATCTCTCGCTCTGGATTACCGCACCCCCTTGGGTTTTATCGATGCCGAGTTGGGGATCAATTTGAACGTCAGTTACAGTGGCGATTATTTCACAACAGCCACCAATGTTCGCAGTGCCACTCTTGGCGATGGCAGCACTCTGGCCTACGGTCATGTGGATTCCCATAGCCTGGTGAACCTTCGCGTTTCTCTGATGGAATCAAGCGCTCGATGGAGCGTAGCTCTTTGGAGTAAAAATCTGCTGGATAAGGAGTTTGTGGTCAACGATGGTCGGGATTTTCTCAACACTTATAACATTGGCCTGAATGACCCACGCACCGTTGGACTCGAAGCCACCTACGCATTTTAAATAGGAGTTTTTCATATGCGCGCTTTAAAACTGACCGCCATCATGGCTGTAGTGGTGGTCGTCACGCTGGGTATTGTTGCCAACAACGACACCGTTCAACAAAAGCTCTATGTTTGGCATTTGGGTTTGCCTAATGGTTTGTTTGAAAATCTTTTGGATAATCCCACAATCGAAGGTGAAGGACAGAGCCTGCACCCCAAACTGCAATATCTATTGGAGTTGCATGGCGATCCTGAAGAGGAACCCTTTGAGTACTATCTCGAAAACCCGGAAGCCATGGCGTATCTTCGAAAGATGGTGGATATCTACTGGCCTTTGCGGGCGAAGTCTACCGCCGCGATGGCTAAGGTGGAAGACCGTTTGGTTCCCGATGGTGACAATGGGGAAATGCGCCTTCGAATTTACACCCCGGACAGCGCCGTAAATCAAAGCGAGCCGGTTCCTATCATGGTGTATTTTCACGGCGGTGCTTTTTTAATGGGCAGTATTGAAGCACTGGACCCGGCGGCCAGACTGATAGCCAATCGATTGGGTGCTGTAGTTGTCTCGGTGAACTACAGACTTGCCCCGGAGCATCCATTCCCGGCAGCCCATAAAGACGCAGCGGCGGCATACCAGTGGGTAAGAGAGCATGCCGAAGAGCTTGGTGGTTCGCCGGGAAAACTTCTGGTAGGCGGCGACAGTGCCGGGGGAAATTTGGCGCTGTCGGTGAGCCATCAGCAAATTATTGATGGCCAAAGCAAACCGCTGTTGCAATTGCTGTTTTATCCAAGCACCGATGTGTCCATGGATTACCCGTCTTACGATTTGTATAAAAATGGATTCGGTTTGGATGAAGACGTCATCGAAGCAGCCCTGGCGGCTTATGTTGCCGATGCCAGTCTTGAAGAACAACAAGGGGCAAACCCCATTGACTATCACACCCTTAACGCCATGCCACCCACGGTTGTGGCGACAGCGGGGTTTGACCCGATTCGGGATCAAGGCAGCCAGTTAGCCGATAAGCTAAACGGCTATGGCGTAAAGGTGACACACCTGCATTACCCAAGCCTGATTCACAACTTTCTGGAATACACCGGTGTGGTTGACGACGCCGAGCGCGCCACCGAAGAAAGTATCGACCAGATTCGCCAATGGTTGAATACTCTACCCAATTCTTAACTCCACTCCTGTAGAGTCTTGCAACTTGAGAGCGGCTTGGCCGCTCTTTTTTTGTTTTATCTCCTGAATTTCCTGGTTTATAGTGGTGTTCAACCGGCTCCAGCCACTTCCCGCTCAGGGAGCAGCTGTTTCCCAAGGAGATATGTCATGCCAAATCATCCCCTTACCTCGCGACAACAATGGATTGAAGCCCGCAAAGAACTCCTGGCCAAGGAAAAGGAATTTAATAAACTGCGCGACGAACTCTCGCAACAACGCAGGGAATTACCCTGGGTGGAAGTAAGCAAGCCGTATCTGTTTGAAGGCGAAACGGGAACTCGATCCTTAAATGATCTTTTTGGTGAACACAGCCAATTGATTGTTTTTCACTTTATGTTTGGCCCGGATTGGGAAGAGGGCTGTCCCAGTTGTTCCTTCTGGGCCGATAACTTTAACGGCATTCCCATTCACCTCGCCCATCGCGACGCAGCCTTCGTTGCAATTTCTCGCGCACCCTATGAAAAACTCTCAGCCTACCGGGAAAGAATGGCTTGGACCTTCCCCTGGTATTCTTCTGTAGACAATGATTTCAATTTTGATTTCCATGTGTCTTTCAACCAGGAACAAATCGAAGCGGGCGAGGCCGAATACAATTATCGCCAAACCAATATTCTCGGGGAACTCCCCGGTGTCAGTGTGTTTTGCCGAGGCGAACATGGTGAGATCTACCACAGCTATTCCACCTACTCTCGTGGGCTGGATATGTTGAACGGCGCCTATCACTTAATGGATATTCTACCAAAGGGCCGGGATGAATCAGAACTGCCACGCCCAATGGCCTGGCTGCGTCGACATGATCAGTACAACGACGATGCATAGCCACTGGCTTAAGCAGGGCGACAATCCTTTGCACTAAAACCATAATAGGCTTTAAAGGCTCTAGAAAATGAGGCTTGCTGCTGATAACCAACTTGCTCGGCTACATCGGATAAGGCCGCTTTTTGTTGAATAAGTTGCATAGCCCATTGCATCCTTAGCCTTGTTTTATACTCAAACAGTGTTTCACCGAAAATGGATTTAAAGTTTTGTTTGAGTGAAGTTTGATTCGTACCAACAGCTCTGGCCAACTCAATGATGGTAAAGTTTTCACTGAAATTATCAGCGATAAAATCTCTTGCTCGAATCAAAGTGTCAATATCCTGTACGGAATAACTCTCTTCATCCAGATGACTGATATTGCTAATGGTTTCAATAACATAGCAGATCAGTTCTTCACTACGACTGTGCACATAACTCAGCCAGAGTTTATCACTGAACCTTTCCCTGGCTGATAATATGGCCGATGCCGCATTGATGATGTCAGCATTCAGGGGCAATAGGTAGTTACTCACCCGAATGGAGTGATTAAAAATAAACTGAGCAATACTCTCCGGGATAGAGAGAATCTGAGGTGCCAGGTTTTGGTAGAAGTATTCGGGTTTAAAATGAAAAGTCACCGACCTTTCTCGTTTTGGGTGAATTTCCAATTCAAAATCCTGCCCTATGGGGTGAGTACCCGCACTTAGGCAAGGTGCGACCAACTCCTGGCTTTGATTGCCACCGAAATTAAAACAGGTATGGCCTTCTAATTTGACATGGATATCGAGCATCCCGGCTCCACGCTGTCTATCAAAGCGCGTTTCCCGGCAATGAAAATCGGCAATCAAAACAAAGAAATCATCTGAGAACTGGCAGCATTGCCATCCTCCTTCTCCATCAACATCAGACATGCTCACATTCGCCCCAAACCATGATTTATTGGGGTTTTCAAACAGAGTATGTGCTTCATCTGATTGTTTAAGACGTTCGATTATCTCACTGATGCCACAATCGCCGTCACCAAGATTGAGCTTGTTAATACGTACTTTTTTGTCAGGCGCCATAAGCATCACTCGATAAATGCAGTATCGCTATATTAACTGCATCTGTTAATAATCAAGAGCAGCAGACTAAAGGAGAATCTACGGCAATTAGGGCGAAATGTCCAAAATGCTAAAAAAACTTTCATATGAGCAAATACCCGCAAAAGAGGCCTGACTAAAATCACTTTCCTACTCGTTCATCAAGTCACTATAAAAATAAACAGAGAGGAAACCATAGATGCGCCCGAAAATTCTTTCAGTTGCCATAGCGGCCAGTGTGTTGGGCTGCAGCACAATCAGCCACGCTTCTATCATTGAAGAAGTTGTTGTTACTGCCCAGAAACGGGAACAAAACCTGCAGGATGTCGGTCTTGCGGTTACCGCATTCAGCGGTGATCAGCTGGCTGAATTGGGTTACACCAAAACCGAAGATATTGTGGCCCAAACCCCCGGTTTAAACGTGGCTCAGCTTCACCCAACCATTACCACGCTTAATATTCGTGGTGTCTCCCAGAATGATTATGCCGATGGTTATGAAGCCCCTGTTGCCGTTTTTGTTGATGGTGCCTATGTCAGCTCCATGGGCGCAGCCAGCGCACAACTGTTTGATATTCAAAGGGTAGAAATTTTGCGTGGCCCTCAGGGAACCTTGTTCGGCCGCAATGCCACAGGCGGTGTACTCCACTACGTTAGCAATGCACCTAGTGATGAATTCGATTTTTATATCAATGGCACTATCGGAAACTACGGGACTAAGCGAGTTGAATCCGCGATTGGCGGTAGCTTGAGCGACGACATTCAAGCGCGCCTGGCCATGGTGGTCGATCGCAATGACGGCTTACTGAAAAACCGCATTGGCCCTAATTTACGGGATACTGATGCTCGTTCCCTCAAGCTGCAAGTGGCTTGGCAACCCACCGATTCACTGGACGTTTTGCTGAAGCTTCAGCACGCCAAAGATGATGCGAATGGCAATGGCTATCAACATACTGCCGCTGTAAACGGAAGCGATGGATTAGGTTTTATCGTGCCTGGCCCAGACCCAACAGGCTATGAAGATCGCGATGGTGACGTACATGCCGGTGATTATGACGATATTGGTTTTTTTAACCGGGAAATCAATGGCAGTACTTTGAAGCTTAGCTATCAATTAGCAGAATCCATTAGTTTGGTATCCATTAGCGATGTGAATATCATCAAAAAGGATTACCGTGAAGATGGCGATTCAGGCCCGAATCCATTTCTCTCGGTGGAAACTCGGCAGGATCAAACCCAGTATTCTCAGGAATTTCAACTGTCACAGGAAGGCGAAAATCAACGTTGGCAAGCTGGAATTTACTATCTCGACATTGAAAATCGATTAAGCCCACAGTTTGAATTGGACTTTCATCCATTGGGGTTTGCTCCCGACTATGGTTTCGCGGTTCAAAATGCAAAAAATAACTCTGTTTTAAACACTCGCTCGGTCGCGCTTTACGGACAAACGGAATTTGACTTAAGTGAAAACCTTTCAGCTATTTTGGGTGCCCGATACACCCGCGACCAAAGACAAATAGACTATCAGGGCTTTGACCCTTTTGCCGCAGACGGTATCACTAACCTCACTTTGGATGAAAAGATCAAATTCAATAACTGGTCTTATAAAGCCCAACTGGATTGGCGTCTATCAGAAGATAGTTTGTTGTATTTCGGTGCGACCAAAACCCATAAAGCCGGTAACTTTCAAATTCGAGGTGATGCACCATTGGGCGTTATCCCACACGATCAGGAAGAGTTGTTGAACCTTGAAATTGGCTTTAAATCCGACATTTTGGGGGGCCTGGGTCGACTGAATGCAGCGGTTTTTCGTTACGACTATAAAGATTATCAAGCCTTCTTTACTGACCCATTGTTCGGCGCCACAGGCACTACCTTGATTCAAAACCTGGATGCTAATGCTTACGGTGGTGAAATCGAGCTGGCCTTTTCACCCAGCGAGGGTTGGGATGTTTTGCTGGGCGCATCGTATCTGCATTCAACCGTTAAAGATGTTGTTTTTCCAAATGGTACGGTAAAAGACGGTGAACTTCCCAATGCACCGCGTTTTACTTTGAACGGTTTGGTCCGCTATGCCTGGCCCGTCATGGAAGGCGAGGCCTCAGTACAAGTCGATTGGAATCACAGCGATAACTTTTCATTTTCGGTACTTAACTCACCTATTGATCAGGAACCGGCCTACACCCTATTCAATGCTCGCGCCAATTATAAGCTTCCCGGGAATCGCTGGTCAGTTTCTTTGTTTATCAACAATTTAAGCGATGAAGAATACCGGCTTTACGCCCTCGATGTTTCCGCAATTGGTTTAAGCGAGAGCATTTATGGTCCACCGAGAATGTATGGTGTGTCGGTTGAGTATCGAATGTAAGTTTTATCCCAGGAATTAAATTGGAGTTAACATGAATTTCTTTAAAACATCCAGACTGCCTTTCGCAGCAATGGCTCTGTCTTTATTGTCGGCCTGTAGCCAAAGCAGCCCTCCGCAAGAATCTGTACAAGCAGACAATGTGTATTTTAATGGCAAGCTTTACACCATGGATGCGCAGCAGCCTTGGGCAGAAGCCGTTGCCATTAAGGATGGTCGCTTTCTGGCCGTTGGATCAAAACAGGATTTGATGAGTCAAACCGGCCCAAACACACAGTGGATCGACCTGCAAGGTAAAATGGCAATACCCGGTATGACCGATGCCCATTTCCATACTCGAAATGTATCGGCGAGAATTGATTGTTATCCCGGCGTGTTTAAACCCGCACAACTTCGGGAAATTTTGGAATACTGTAAAAGTAAACAGGTGCCCGGTTATTCGTGGTTAATCATTAACGGCTTGGAGCTTTGGGTCGAAGGTGGCGTTGATAACCGCCTGGTAAATGAAATTTTTCCAGATACACCCGTCATGATCAAGGAACTGAGCCAACACTTGGCTCTGGTGAATGACAAGGCGCTGGAAGCTGCTGGTATAAGCAATGCTACTCCAGACCCTAACGGCGGAAAAATCTTACGCGATCCCGAAACTGGTAAGTCTACCGGTCTGATGATTGGGGTAGGAGCCGCTCTATTGGTCAACAACGTCATCCCGCCTTATCCCGAAGCGGTGATAGAAAAACATTTAGAAACACTATTTACCGACCTGCTGGCTGTTGGCGTTACCAACCTGCAAGATCCACTGGTTCTAGACGATACCGACATGAAACGCCTCCAAAGAATGGATCAGAATTCCATTAACATGCCATACATCTTTGCCCATATGGGCTGGACGCACCAGCAAGCTAATTTGTTGAAAAAACAGGAAGCTATGATTGCCAACCGAGACAGCTTTCGCAGCCAACATTTGAACCCGGCGGGCATCAAAATCTTTGTCGATGGCGTGCCCGTTCCTCCCAAACCTACTCATGTACCACTCGATGAACATGGTGAAATTGACGAAACTAATCTACAAATCAGTCAAGATCTTCTAAGGAAAAAGCTGATTGAGTGGGATCATGCAGGGCTTCGTCTGAAAATGCATGCGGCAGGCGAGGGCTCTGTTCGAGTGGCCCTGAATGCAATTGAAGCAACCCGTAAGGCGAATGGCGATAGCGGTATCTGGCATGAAGTGGTGCATACGTCCGATGTTTCTCCTGCCGACATGGGCCGCTTTAAAAGTCTGAGAGCAGCTGCAGAAGTGTCACCTTATTTCTGGCACATGCCCGGCCCCATGGGGGCTGTTGGTTACCAGTTCAAAACCTTGCTCGACAACGGCGCCTTGATGACAGCAGGCTCAGATTACAATGTGGTGGAATCCTTCAATCCTTTCCCACCACTCCAGGGCATCGTTACCCGTCCAAACAATGAGGCGATTGACCTGCACTCAGCCTTGGCCATGTTCACCACCAATCCCGCCAAAGTCATCGCACGAAGCCAGGATTTCGGGTCAATCAAAGCCGGCAGGGTCGCCAATATGGTGATTCTGGACCGTAATTTATTTGAGATCGACAAAAACGATATTGGCGGTACACAGGTACTAACAACCATTCTTGATGGCGTGGAAGTTTATAGAAAGTAACTATTAATCAATATCTTATAAGTTACCCACAAGTTTACACACTGTTTGGCCGTCTTTTCCTGGCAGCGGGGAGGCGGCATTTTTTGTCAGGTTCGCCATACCTTAAGAATAAACCTCAAGTATCTTCAAACATTATCTGTCTATTGACAGATAATGTAATCATACCTATTCTCACAAACAAGGCTCTTAGAAGCCAATCAATAGCCCCAAAACGTCAATGTTTTGCAGGAGTGATACCCATGTCTTTATCAGTGGCGCCAACTCATGGTTCGGTTTCAAACAACGTTGCCGCACCGTTTCTAGCCACAACCGCAATCAAGCTACTGAGCATCATTGGTTTATTAATGATGCCTTTTCAAGTTTCCATTCTGATGGATTTCTACGAATTGAGTGCCCAAAAATCTGGCGTACTCGCCACTGTGGAAACCACCTGCCTGGGTTTTGGCGTTCTTCTGGTGGCATTCAATCTTATTCGCCTCGATTTAAAGAAAATGGCTCTGTTAGGCTTTTCCCTTGCCCTGTTGGCCAATTTGTTAATGCTGTTGCGCAATGAATACGAGTGGCTGTTTGCCTGCCGGGCCATCGCGGGATTAGGGTATGGTTTGGCCAATGCAACCGCCTCACGGCTTATTGCCTCGTTATTTAAAGAAACAGAAAAGGTGGCCGGTTACCTTTACGCCTTGATCTACCTGATAACCACAGCCTTGTACTATCTTAGCCCAACGCTGATTCAATGGAGTGGGAGCGCAGGTTTTTATTTATTGATCGCCGGAATTTTAACCCTGTTGTTCCCGCTGATCTTACTCTTACCCTCCGTAACCTCCAAAGAGGAAAGCCGTTCTTTTGAATTAGCGCTGTTGTTACAACGCGGTTTACCGGTATTTTTTGCGATTGAAATTATTTTGATGATGGGGCTTGGAGCAAGCTGGTCATTTTCCGAACGCTTTGCCAAAAGCATTGAACTGGGCGCCGATAAAATCGGTTTGTACTATGCGCTTTCCAGTGCCAGTCAATTCCTGGGGGCACTGTTGGCCGCTTGGGTGGCCGTCAGGTTCGGTAAATTAGTGCCTCTGATCGCCTGTCTTCTGCCTTGGGGCGCTATCTGTATTATCTTGTCCCACGCCGAGACCGAAGCTGCGTTTGCGTTTGGTATCCTGGCCTACCAGTTTATGCTGGCCTTTTTCATTCCTTATTTACTGGGTATAGGTGCTCGTTTAGATCCCAGTGGTCGAATCGCCGCGGTAATTATCGGTGTACAGATTTTCAGTTTTGGTGCGGGTTCAAGTCTGGGCGGTTTTATTAACGACCACTTTGGTTTGAACCACATTGGCACCGTGGCCGCTTTCGCCTGTTTTCTGGCCGTAGCGGTTCTCCCGTTTGTGGTGAGAAACTTCGACACTCAGAATATGCATCATCTCGAAAGCCGGAATATGTAAATTTCAAAAAAAAGCCCAGCGTCATGCTGGGCGAAAGACGAATTCCAATCGGTTTTCCAAAAGCAAATAAGGTACGGATTATGGCTTGCTATGTTGACTGAGATATTGCTCCGCATCCAGCGCTGCCATACATCCCATACCTGCTGAGGTAATGGCTTGACGATAATGCTGATCTGCAACATCACCCGCAGCAAATACCGCTGGGTTTGAGGTTTGTGTTGCCTTGCCTGCCAAACCACTCTGAACCCAGAGGTAACCTTCTTTCATTTCCAACTGACCCTGAAACAATTCCGTGTTGGGCCGATGACCAATAGCGATAAATACTGCATCAGTAGCGAGGATTTTCTCTTTCTCGCGAGCCTTGTCTTTAAGCTTGATCGAAGTAACTTTTTTTCCGTCCCCCAGAACTTCTTCAAGCTCGCAGTTCCATTCAATGCGGATATTTCCTGTATCGGCTTTCTCAAAAAGTCGATCCTGCAACACTTTTTCTGCGCGCAGGCTGTCACGGCGATGAACCAAAATAACCTCGGAGGCAATATTGGAAAGGTAAAGTGCTTCTTCAACTGCGGTATTACCACCACCGATGACAACCGCAGTTTTGTCCTTGTAGAAGTATCCATCACAGGTTGCACAACCACTCACACCCTTGTTCATGTATTCACTTTCGGAAGCCAGGCCCAAATACAAAGCCGAAGCGCCGGTGGAAATGATCAAGGCATCACAGCTGTATGCTTGCCCACTGTCACCGCGCAGCTCTATAGGGCGACTCTTCAGATTTGCCTCAACGATATGATCGTAAATAACCTCCGTATCAAATCGCTCGGCATGCTGTTGCATACGCGTCATGAGATCAGGCCCCTGAACACCTTCCGCATCACCGGGCCAGTTATCAACTTCGGTGGTTGTGGTTAGCTGGCCACCCAGCACCATGCCGCAAATCAGTGCAGGCGCCAGGCCTGCACGGGCAGCATAGACCGCAGCGGTGAAGCCCGCTGGGCCGGAGCCGAGAATAATCAGTGGATGATGAATTGTATCACTCATATCAAGCCTCGTTACCCAATTCGTTTTGCAACCAACTCAGTATCTGACTTTGCATCGCTGCGCCTGAACGCCGGGCAATTTCCTTTCCGTCTTTAAACAGCAGTAGGGTAGGCGTAGCTTTGATGTCGTATTGCTCTGCCATTGCCGAAAACTCTTCCATGTTCGCCATGCCCAGGGAAAACCATTCTGGTTTATCGGCATGAATGCGCTCAACAGCAGGTCCAACCATTTTGCAGGGCCCACACCAGGGCGCCCAAACGTCAACTAGCAAGGGCTTGTCAGCGTTATTCAGAGTCTGTTGAAAATTTTCATCGCTAAGTTGAAGAGTCGTCATGGTCTGCTCCTTACACGTGTTTACCGGCCGTCCAACCTGTGTGGCCAACGGCGCGCTCAGTAACTTGTGTCGGCAGTTCTTCAAGCTCGGTCGCCATGGTATCGTTCCAACGATTCAGATAACCAAAGAGAGCAACGGTCGCTACAATTTCGACAATTTCAGATTCGCTAAAATGTTTTTTCAGCTCATCAAAATCTTCGCTGCTCGCCTCATTTGGCAAGGTACCGCCTTTGATACCAATCTTGATTGCAGCACGTTCCGCATCTGTGAACAGCTCACTGGTTTCAAATTCCCAGATTGCAGCAATCTTTTCATCCGGTGCTTTATAGATACTCGACAGATTCGCCATATGGGACTGACAGTAGCGACAGCCGGAAGCTAAACTGGATGCCAGAGCGACCAACATTTTCAGCTCTTCGTCGACCGTTCCTTCATACAGTACAACTTGATTGAGCTTGCCAAAGGTTTTGGAAATATTTGGACGGCGAGCCATGGTCTTAACACTATTCGGACAAAAGCCACGGGTTTTTTCATAGTGTTCGAACATTTCACGCAGTTCCTGATCGACCTCGTGGTTCTCAAGGGGGCGTAGGTGTGCCATAATTTAAGCTCCTGTTTTTTATGGAATTTATCTTGATGCAGGCGGAAGCAATTGGCTGTATGACCCGCTGGCAATCAGGATATTGAAACGCAGGATAATGAAACGCTGCCAGGCTGTCTGTCCCTCCAGACAGGTACAGAGGCTCCGCTGAAACAGCAATGGTTCTCATAATGAATGAGCTTTCTCCCGATTGGGAACGCGATATTAAATCCCGCTTTTTTGATCGCGTTGATACGTTGCTGGAAGCCATTGGCAAAGCGTCTTTCCCACAGGTACTGATCCACAACCTCAGCGACTTTCTGCCACTGGATCACCTCTCTCTGGTTCATCTGGAAGAACGCAATGATGTGACCTATGGCTTTTCTGCCAGCCGGGGCGTTGAACCCATGCGCCGAGAGTTACAGCAACTTTATCTGTCTATTTTTTATCGCTTGGACCCTAATCGGGAGTTTTTGGATCACTATCTTGCCGATACCGAAATACAAATACGCAGACTGCTACCTGAAGCTATAGAGGACAGGGATTATAAAAACCTGTGGTGCGAGAAAATGGGAATCAATGATCGCCTTTCTGTTATTACCCGCGCGGACAGGGGACTTTATTGCTTGAATCTGTTCCGAACGGAAATTAACTTCAGCGATCAGGACGTTAAGGTTTTGGAATTACTGAAACCGCTTTTGTCCGCTCTGGTTTTGAAACACAGCCGTTTGAGCGGAACCCTGTCGAGCTTTATGACCCGCGAAGAGCAAATCAATAATCTCGCCGATCGACTCGCCTATATTGATTCCAGCCTGACCCAAAGGGAGAAACAAGTCTGTGCAAGATTACTCCTGGGCATGAGTACAGAAGGCATTGCTTTGGATTTGGATATTAAAAAACAGAGCGTTATGACCTATCGTCGACGAGCCTATTCCCGCCTGGAAATCTCAAGCCAAAACGAGCTTTTTGGGCTCTGCTTAACCCACGCCTGATACTCCTGTCAAAAACTGAAAAACCATTTTTCATATCAATCACTTAAGTCACTTCGGACTCCTTGGTCATGGTCTTCTGTGCTTTCCGAACATTAATCTGTCTGTTGACAGGTAAAAATATCGGGAGTAGTCTTGACCCAGTATTGAGCAATACGCACTGCAAAAATCAATAATCCTAATAATGATAGAGAGTCACAAAAATGATTGATGAACCGAAGCTGCCTATACCTCATCCGCGTGGAAAACTGCCCCTGGCAATGGCCTGTTTAAGCTGTAGCATCGCTTTAGCACCACATGCCAATGCCAGTGTGCTGATTGAAGAAGTGGTTGTTACGGCGCAAAAACGTGAACAGAATTTGCAAGACGTCGGGATATCCGTAACTGCATTCTCAGGAGACCAGCTAAGAGAGCTGGGTTATAAAAATTCCACTGATATTGCTCAACAAACGCCAGGCCTGAACTACATACAATCCCACCCCACCTTAACCACCATCAACATTCGCGGTATTTCCCAAAACGATTTTGCTGATCACCTGGAACCCCCGATTGCCATGGTCGTTGACAATGCGTATGTCAGCTCCATGGGTGCAGCCTCTGCGCAATTGTTTGATATCGAGCGAGTTGAAGTATTGCGTGGACCGCAAGGTACATTGTTCGGCCGTAACGCAACCGGCGGCTTGCTGCACTATGTGAGCGTCAAGCCCAGCCAGGAAGTTGAGGGTTATTTGAGTGCTACCGCCGGTAACTACAAAAGCCGTCAATTGGAAGGGGCTATCGGCGGAGGACTGACTGAGAACCTTGCCGGACGTGTGTCTTTTGCAATGGATAAAAACGACGGCTATTTGGAAAACCGCATTGGTGAAAACCTGCGGGATACCGACGCCCAGGCTCTACGTGTGCAATTGGCTTGGGATGCAGGGGAAAACAGCGATGTGTTATTAAAGCTTCATCATGCCAAGAACGACAGCCGGGGTAATGGCTACGATCACAGCGCCGCATTTGCAAATGAACAGGGATTGGGTGTGCGCATTTCCGGACCGGATTGGACTGGCTATGAAGATACGGATAACGATCCCCATGTGGGAAGCTATGACGACGTTGGGTTTTTCCGCCGCGAAATAAATGGCACCACCCTGGAAGTTGTACACCAACTGGGTGAACAGCTAACTCTGACTTCCGTGACTGACTATATGCGCATGCATAAAGATTATCGCGAAGATGCCGATTCAGGGCCAAACGCTTATTTCCACTTTGAAACCGGCCAGGACTTCAAACAGTTCTCTCAGGAAGTTAGACTGAATGGCGAATTGGAAAGCCTACGCTGGCAGGCGGGTCTGTATTATCTGGATATTCGCAGCGACAGCCGAGGCGTATTTGATCTGGACAATTTCCCATTCGGTGTCGGGAGTGACTTCGGAGAAGTTGTGAATGTCGGTGGCCACAACACGGTGCTGGACACCAATTCCTGGGCGATATTTGGTCAAACCGATTTTGACCTCAGTGATGAGCTAACAGCCACCTTGGGTCTGCGTTATACCGAAGATACCCGCGATGTGAATTACGACGGTTTCGATAACTTCGATACGGGCAACCAGGAACAACGTAAGCGTAACTTCAATAATGTTTCCTACAAGGCCCAGCTTGACTGGCGCCCTACCGATGAAACCTTGTTGTTCGCTTCGGTAACTCAAACTCATAAGGCCGGCAATTATCGCCTGGGCATTGGCTCCCCTAATTTACTCACACCGCATGATCAGGAAGAGCTGTTGAGCTATGAATTGGGCATCAAAACAGAAATGATGGATGGTCGATTACGCTTGAACGCGACGGCGTTTTACTACGACTACAGCGACTATCAGGCCTTCGTGGTTGATCCAACCGTAGGGGTTGCTGCAACACTGGATATTATTAATGTCGATGCTGATGCGAAAGGTGCCGAACTGGAAATTATCGCCAGTCCGATTGAAGGACTGGATATTCTATTCGGTGCCACCTGGATGGATTCTACGGTAAAAGACGTCAACTACCCGGATGGAACGGTCAGCGATAGCGAACTCCCTTATGCACCGACGTATTCTTTGAATGGCCTGCTACGTTACCAGTGGTCTGCTTTTGATGGCACCATGGCCGCACAAATTGATTTCAATTTCAGTGATGACTTCTGTTTCTCCGTGTTCTGTGCCCCTCTGGATCAAGAGTCTTCTTACTTGGTTAGCAACGCCAGAGTTTCCTATGACTTCCCATCTGGAGATTGGGGCGTTTCAGCGTTTGTCTCAAATCTGGGTGACGAAGAGTATCGAGTTTATGCATTGGATCTAGCCGGTCTTGGTTTGTCGAATTCCTCTTTTGCAGCACCGAGAACTTACGGCATCAGTGTGGATTATACCTTTTAGTGTTTGTTCTTCATCGTAAGCTATAGGCCGGCATTGCCGGCCTTTTTTTGTCTTGAACAATGGGTTTTGATAACGAACAACAAACGAAGAATCAAACGTTTTGCAGTAAACCACGAGAATGATAATGACTAAGGTCGTTCAGAAACTCATCAGCCATGGCTTTGCCGACATGAGGCATTACAACAATATGCGCGTAGGCCGGCCTCTGGCCCGCTACTGCCTTAACTTTTGCTAAAGTCCATTTGTCTACAAGATCCTGATTCACTAATTTAAAGTACAATGTGTTGGATTCTTCGCTGAAACGTTTCGTTTCCAGTTGTGGAAACTGCTTCTGCATATGCTTGTGTATATAGGCTGTCATGTTCATCATGTGATGATAGTCTTGACGCTGTTCTTCCTGGGAAGCCTCCGTGCAGTAGTAGTGAAACAGCGCCGGTTTTAAAGGGTCTCGAGAGCAACTTATCGTTCCTGGTACATGGGTAATGTAAGCAGGGTCATGGGACTTCGAAAAATACCCTCGAAACTCTTCAAAACGATCACCGTGGGTAAAGAACAAGCCCGCCGTTGACTGAAAACCAAAAAACTTATGACAGGAAATCGACATGGAATCAAAACGCCGCTTGCCACTTTGAATGGCTTTAAGATTCGCGGCACTCTTGCCAAAATGGCAGAAACCACCAAACAATGCACAATCCAGATGAAGGTAGCTATTGTGGCCTTCTATGGCTTCATGTATTTCATCAAGGTTGTCGATAGCACCTTTAAGAGTTGTCCCCATGGTTGCGAAAATGATTGCGCCTTCACTCGCATTTTCCTTCAGCTGTCGCGCCAGATCCTGGCAATCCATATTGCCTTCTTTGCTTGATTTAACCAATACAGCAGGCAATGACAATAAATCTTGAATAATCTGAATGGAGTAGTGAGCGTCCTCTGTGTAATACAACTTTGGAGGTTTTCCATGGCGGTTCTCCAACAGTGTCTTCCCAATATATACACCATGCATATTACTGTCGGTTCCACTGTTACTCACAAAGCCCCAACAGTTACTCTTATCGAATCCATGGAATTGAGCAAAACGTTCAATAAGGTCAGCTTCCAGATAGTGGCTGTCGTATACACTACGCTGATAAAACGGATCACCAACATTATTCATTGAACGAAGCCCATACTCCAATTGATAGAGCTGTTCCTGCCAGTCTAGAAAACCCTGACTCGGCAAATTCAAATTGATTGGGTAACCCAGAAATTGTTTGGGATTCTGTTTTTTCAGAAGCTGGCGACGCAGGTGTATGAACTTTTCTTGGGCTGAATCAAGCGGTTTTTTTCCCGGTTTTCTTGCTGTAAGCTCCGAATGAGCACCGGCAAAACCTCCTGAGGCCAAGGCAAGGCCACCAGATAGAAACACACTGTTTTTCAGAAAATCTCTACGATTATTCATCGCAGGTCTCCTATTATTGTTGTCAAATTGAGCTGCGAATAGCGGTTTATGGCAGGGTAGAAAGATATGCACCCTGCCATAATCGACTTATTGTTTAGGAACAAATACAGACTGGATGCTGGTGTACTCTTCGAGACCGTGACGACCAAACTCAACACCGATTCCCGATTCTTTCACACCACCGAAAGGAACGTTTGGTGATAGCGATGCATGGTTATTAATCCAGGCGGAACCACACTCCAAACGTTTAGCCAGCGCGATAGCCGCATCCACATTGTTAGACCACACAGAGCCTCCCAAACCATTTGGGTTATTATTCGCTCTGGCCAAAACCTCCTCAACATCGGAGAATTTAACAATCGGCAATGCAGGGCCAAAAGGTTCTTCATCCACAAGACGAGTGCCATCACTGATGTCAGCAACCAGTGTTGGGGGATAGAAGAAACCATTGCCTTCAGGGCGCTCACCACCACAAAGGATAGTTGCGCCTTTTTCTTTGGCATCGTCAACCAGCTCCATTACCAGGTTCAGCTGTTCCAGGTTTTGCACAGGCCCCAACTGCATCCCATCATCCATACCATTGCCCACCGTCATGGTCTTGGCAATTGCCGTCAATTCCTGACACATTTCTTCGTAAATATCTTCATGCACATAAAGGCGTTTTAGAGCTGCACACGTTTGGCCATTATTGATAAAGGCTGATATAAAAATATTCATGGCCACATCTTTGGGCTTCACGTCACCCAATACAATTGCCGCATCATTGCCACCCAATTCAAGCGTGAGTCGTTTTAGGTTATCGGCGGCATTTCTCATAATATTTTTACCCGTGCCTGTTGAACCGGTAAAAACAATTTTATCGATGCCTGGGTGGGAAGTGATCATTCGACCCAAGCCACCTTCACCAGTGACAATATTCAAAACACCTGCCGGCAATACGGATTGTGCCAGTTCAACAAATTTTAACGTTGCCAGCGGGGTCAGAGAAGAAGGCTTGATGACCACAGTATTCCCGCTGCGCAAGGCCGGCATAATATGCCAGATGGCAATCATCAGAGGGAAATTCCAGGGAGTAATTGAAGCAACAACCCCCAAAGGTTTACGGTGTATTTCGGCACGATGCTCGTCTGTTTCTTCAGCAACTTCCACCTCCAGGCTCAACTCGGAGGTTGCACGGCACCAGTATTCGGCCCCCCCCACTTCCGCGAAAGAACCGAAGCCCAAACCATCCAGAGGACGCCCCTGTTCCAGAGTAATCAGTTGAGCAAGCTCTTGCATATTATTTGCCAGCACATCGGCCAGACCTTGAACACATTGCTTTCGAGTCTCGTCACTGCTGTTTGACCAGGCCGGAAAAGCTCTACGAGCAGCGGCAACCGCATCATTCAGTTGCGCCTCAGTTGCACCGGGGCAGGTAGCAACCACTTCACCATTGGCCGGGTTTTTAACGTCGAAATGGTGCTCGGCTTTGACGGGCTTCCCGTCAATAATCATTGAATATTCCATACATCACCTGTGATGAATTAGTTGTAAAAATGCGCCTGGGCTTTACTGATTTCCTGAACCTGAGGTTTAAACTTTAAACCTATGATCAAGATGAATGTTCAGCAATAGCTCGGGCGTTAGCTTGCAGTTGTTTTTTATCGATCTTTCCATTGGCGAGTAGCGGCAAGTGGTTTAACAGATGGAAAGCTTTAGGGATTTTGTAGTTAGCCAATCTCTGTCGGCAATCTTCACGCAGGCTTTCTTCACTGAGTTGACTATTGGCTTTGCTGGTAATATAAGCGTGGCCTACTTCACCATAGAGTTCATCGGGCACACTGACGACAGCGATCATGTCAACGCCGTCAATATCCTCGATAGCTTGTTCCACTTCTCTTGGGTAAACATTGAAGCCACCGGACTTGTACATTTCTTTGCTGCGGCCAATTAAAAACAAATTTCCATTATTATCCTGTTTCGCCAGGTCTCCCGTTTTCAGCCAACCGTCTTTGCTGTACGTATCCCTTGTTGCCTCTTCCTGTCCCCAATATTCCAACATGCAAAAGGGGCCCTTAAGCTGCAATTCACCCACGTTTCCATCGCTTACGACGTTGTCCTGCTCGTCCACTAATCGGTACTCAACATCGTTCATTGCCTGACCCACGGATTGCGCTAACAGATCCAGATCACGATTGGGTGGCATAATGAATGTTCCACCCGTGGTTTCTGTAGCGGCGTACAACGTAGAAAGATAGGGCACACGTTCAGAGAGTGTTTGCAAAAGCGTTTGTGGCGCTGCGCTGCCACCCCAACTCAGCAGTTGTACAGAAGATAAATCCCGTTTGGAAAAATCTTCATGGGCAACACAGAGTTGCAACATAGTGGGAATGCCACCCCATTGGGTAATACTTTCCTTCTCGATCGTCTCCAGAGCTTTCGCCGGATTAAACTGTTCCATCAATACGTTACAGCCACCACCAACCAGGGTGTAAATACTATTGGCAACAATGCCGGCCACATGATTCACGGGATAGTAATTAATAACTTTTAGGGGCTCAGGCTTAAACTGCGCTAAGGACAGTTTGCCATGACGAACACAGGCCGACTGTTTCAGCAGAGCACCTTTGGGTTTGCCGGTGGTGCCGGAGGTATAAACAATCAAACAAGGGCTTTCGCCATCAATTGAATCAAGTGGCAGGTATTGGTTTGTTCTGTTTTTGTGCTCGCAGAAGTCGGTGAAGCTTTGACCATTCGCCGCCTTTAGATCACCGTTGAGAATGACTAATTGGAGATCAGGATGATTCTCTTTTAGAGCCGTGAGTTCTTCGCGGTAATCTCGCTTACCCATTTGGCTGCGACTGAATAAAAATTTCGGGCGAGCATCGTCGATAACATGTTGCATTTCGGCAAGTTGATAGCGAGGGTTTATCCCCACCCATATTGCCCCTATCGCCATACTGGCCAACATCAACTGGATACATTCCGGGTGCGGAGCCGATAAGCAGGCAATGCGCTCGCCAGATTGAAGACCACGCTCAAGCAATGCCGTGGCGAGGGTATCAACTCGATGTTTTAAATCTTCATAAGAAATGCGTTCATCACCGTACACCAAAGCAATCTTCTCGCCTTGGGTTTGAGCATAGTGATACAAATAATCATAGGCGCGATCAAACTGGGGCGGCTTAAAATTAAAACTCGGCTGACTCATGGATTTACCTATTGCACCTTGGTTTTTGAATACTGTTTTAGGAATTCACATCGATAACAACACGGCCACGAATACGGCCCGCAATAATGTCTTCTGCCAGGCTTCCCAATTTACTCATTGGTTCTACCTGGGTGAGTTCGGTGAGTTTTTCTCTGGGCAAATGTTTATCCAGTAAGTCCCAGGCTTTTTGGCGAATGGCTTGGGGTGCCATTACCGAATCCACACCAATCAGTCGCACACCGCGAAGGATAAATGGCAATACACTGGCGGGCAGATCGGCGCCGCCGGCCAGACCACAGCAAGTAATTACCGCTTGATATTTACTTTGTGCAAGCACATTAGCCAACGTGGTATCACCAACCGTATCAATTCCACCCGCCCAACGTTCAGCCTGGAAGGGTTTACCCGGCTCGGACAAGCTCTTTCTATCGATAAAATCCGTCGCACCCAAAGCACTTAAATAGTCGTGGGTTTGCGGCCTCCCGGTTGAGGCCACAACGTGGTAGCCGAGCTTCGACAACAAGCTGATCGCCACAGAACCCACACCACCAGCGGCACCTGTCACAACGATCTCACCATCTTCTGGCTTTACGCCATTGGCTTGTAACTGCATCACACACAGCATGGCGGTATAACCCGCTGTGCCGATAGCCATGGTTTCCAGCTCACTGAAGTTTTCCGGCACCCGAACCAACCAATCTGGCTTCAAACGCTGGAACTGGCTATACCCCCCCCAATGTAATTCCGATAAGCCCCAGCCATTCACCAGCACCTTATCGCCGGATTTAAAGTCACTGCTGCCACCATCTACAACTTCACCCACAAGATCGACCCCACCCACCATAGGCAAGCGTCTGGCGATACCCTGGCCGCACAAGGCCAGGCCATCTTTGTAATTGAGGCCCGAGTATTGGATCGCAACCAGCACCTCTTCATCGGGCAGGTCGGCTTCTTGTAACTGGACCAGAGAAGACTGGCGTTGGCCATCCTCCTCGCGAATCATGTAGGCATTAAAGAATTTGCTCATGCTTAAGTGCTCCTTTTTGAGGATTATCTGTCTCATGACAGATAAAGTCAAATACGCATGGTATCAATTCCCGGCTGGTTTGCTGTGCCTGATAAAAATTGGTAGCCTTGTCAGTTGACAGATAACTGTCTCTAGAGAGAAAAAGGGCCCGACACCGCAATGGAAACCAGCAGTAAGAAGACAGAAAAGAACACCGACAGTAAAAACACTAAGGCCAGCGGAAAGGGTACGAAGTATCGCCAGACCAAACGCTTGAAAGCGGGCGAACGGAAACAAATGATTCTGGATGAGGCCCGCAATATCATTCTGTCAGAGGGCTTTGCCCAGCTCAGCGCTCGCAGTGTTGCCGAGAAATCCGGTATCCGTTTAGCCACCCTGCAGTATTATTTTTCCACCAAGGAAGAACTCTTTCGCGCCGTATTTGAAGATGTGGTTCGCCAGGAACGAGAGCGTATCGAGCAGCTGCGCGATGACACGCCACTGAAAACCCCTGCCAGCAATCTGAAAGCTCGAGTCGTCGGGCATCTACGTGCGGATACCCATGAAGAAACCGCCGGCTTGTTCTACCAACTGTGGGCCATGGCCTATCTGGACGACTACGCGAAAAGCATCATGGATGAGTTTTACGAACGCAACCTGGGCGTTATCAGTGAACTTATCTCGGCCTACAACGAAGACCTCAGCGAACTGGAATGTCGTAGCAAGGCGGTAATGATCATCGCCTTTCTGGAAGGCCTGACCTTATTTGTTCACGGTGATCGCAAGAACGCCCCGGAACTGGAAAATATCGAAGACAAAGTCGTGAATATGATTTTCAATATGGTTAATGCCACAGAACATCAGTGGGTATTCGATGCCGACTAGGCTTCAAACCACCAAAACCCAATAGAATCAAAGCACAAAAAAGGCCCCCGTAGGGGCCAAACAGCATAGGGTAACTGACTCGATACTGTTCTGTTAAAGGCTTACCTGGGAAAACGCCAAATCCATGGTATTGACCATGGTATCAACATTTTCTTTGGTGAAAGTCAGAGGTGGCGACAGGATAATTTTCGGCCCCACTGAACGAATCAGTACACCATTTTCCTGACAAATCGCCGAAACTTTATCGGAATAACCAGAAGCAGGATCAACCGGTGTTTTAGACTGCTTGTCGGTCACCAGATCCAATGCTGCCATCAAGCCTTTACCTCGAGCTTCACCGATGTGTTCATGTCTTTCAACCAGCGGCTGCAATTGCTGAAGCAGATAATCACCTACGATGCCGGCGTTTTCGACCAGATTTTCTTCTTCAACAATATTTAATGATGTCAGGCCAACAGCACAGGCCAAAGGGTGGCCGGAGTAAGTGTAACCATGGGCAACAAAAGCATTTGGAGCCGCTTCCAGGAAGGGCTCGGCAACCTTATCGTTAATGACCGTTGCACCCAATGGGATGTAACCCGAACTGATTCCTTTGGCAAAGCACTGAATATCCGCTGCGACGCCCCAGCCACGTACACCGAACAGGCTGCCTGAACGACCAAAGCCCGTCACCACCTCATCGGCAATTAACAGGATGTCATACTTATCACAAATCTCACGAACCAACGGCCAGTAGTTCGCGGGTGGAACAATCACGCCACCGGCTCCCTGAATAGGCTCAGCAATAAAAGCTGCAATATTGTTGGCACCATCGTGAAGAATTTTACGTTCGAGAATATCTGCACAGATTTGACCCAACTCTTCCAAATCGTTGGTCCAGGGATTGCGGTAGGGGAAAGGGCCATCAACCTGCGAACAACCCGGCAGTAAGGGGCCGTAATTCTGTTTGAAATTCTGCATACCGTTCAGTGAGGTACCACCGAAGTGAACGCCGTGATACGCGTTTTTCAACGAAATGAATTGCGTTTTATCACTTTGACCCTTCAGTCGCCAGTGATGCCTGGCAAGTTTCAGCGCGGTTTCTACGGAGTCAGAACCACCCGAAGTAAAAAACACTTTGCTCATGCCTTCCGGTTTTAACATGCCGGTAATTTTTTCCGCCAGTTCTACGGATGGTCGGTTAGATACATCACCAAAGGTATTGTAGTAAGCCAGCTTGGCTGCTTGTTCCTGAATGGTCGCCACCATCTTGGGGTGACTATGGCCTACATTGACACACCAGAGCCCACCCAGACCATCCAGGTATTGTTTGCCAGTATTGTCATAAACATGCACACCTTCGCTGCGCTCTACGAATAAAGGCTGTTCATTGTCGAAAGCCGGCATGCTCATGGGATGCAGAACATGGTTGGCATTTAATTCTGTTAGTTTGCTTGTGTCAGTCACTGTCTTAGCTCCTGGCTATTGAAGAAGGTAAATTTTCAGAGTGTGACTTGATTATCTGTCACGTAACAGATAAAGTCAATTTCAACTGGCTGAAACAAGCCAGCGGTCAATTTGAAAATAAGTAAAAATGAGACAGCCCTATGGAGCCACAGGCCTATTCAGCAATGGTGAGAACAAACGCTACCCGATTTTTGTTCTCCTTGATTTATTCAGCGGGCACCTTGGTTTACTTCGCTCTGCCGGTGTGGGGAGGCCTGTTTGACCAGGAATATGGGTTTAGCGCGGCCCAGATTGGTTGGCTGCTATCCGCTGACATGACATCAAATGCAATTGCCAATGTTTCCGCTCGCTATTGGATTCATCGTTTTAACTGGCAGCGCAGCCTACTGACTTTTGTTTTTGTCTTCGTCGCCGCCAATGTTGCCTGTATGTTCTATCAGGATTTCAGTAGCTTAATGCTGCTGCGTTACATCGCCGGTTTTGCCGGCGGGGCTATGGTGTCTATCGCGGTCGCCGGTATTGCCAGCACCGAAAATCCAGACAAAGACTTTGGCCTGGCCCTGTCACTGCAGGTATTTCTGGGTGGTTTGCTAATTCTGAGTTCTTCTGCGCTCGTGGATATACTGGGCGCAGAGAGTATGTACATCATTATCAGTATTCCAGCAGCGCTCTGTATTCCGTTGATTCATTGCTTGCCAGCGAAAATGGTTTCCCAGGAAGATCAAACCAGACAGGCCAGCGATGAGTTTGCTCATGGAAAAACCCTTTATTTAGTTCTGGCCTTTACTGCAATATTCCTGTTTTTTACGGGCATGAACAGCCTTTGGAGTTTTGCAGAGCTGATCGGAAGCGAACTTGGTGTCCATGACGATCTAATTGCGATCAGTCTGTCTGCATCTCTCATTTTAAGTGTCGCCGGATCGCTTTTGGCTGCCTGGATGGGAGGAAAAACCGAACGTTTGCGCGCAATTACCTTGGGTACATTCAGTACCATTCTTTCCGTACTGGCCCTACTTTTTATTCCTGGTGGCTGGCTGTTTTTTCTGGCCATTAATATTTTTAACTTTGGTTACAACTTTATTATTCCCTTTCAGAGCGGGTGGGTATCTAAGCTGGATAACAGTGGCAAAAACATTGTAATGCTGCCAGCTATTCAAGGCTTTGGTATTTCACTTGGTCCCATACTCGCGGGAACCGTCGCCGAAAAAAATGGACTGCTTCAGATTACTTATCTAAGCGCCGGATTTTTACTGAGCAGTATTGTGGTTTTTACCGCCTTGTATTACCTGCAAAACCGCTCTCCATTAATAGCCAATGAAAGAAGTTAAGCCGAACAAAACAAACAGTGTGTGATTGAAAAACAACAATAGGTGAAGTCGATGACAAAAATACGACTCGATGATGAAACGCTAGGCATGAACAGCAAAATTACCCGAAGGGATTTTGTTAATGCCAGCCTAGTTGGAACGGGAACCGCCCTTATAGCAACCTCTGGCATTCCCGGTTTGGCCAGCCGTGCTCAAGCTCAAGGCCTGGGTGCGGACTGGACCGGCCCAGGGGGAATCGGCGACTATGCTGATTCCAACGGAAATACTGCAGAGGTCGTGAATGCGGCCCATGCTCTCAGGGACGGGCAATTTCGTTCGTTGCCAGAGGATATTATCGACACCGGAGAAATTTACGATGTGGTATCGGTGGGTGGTGGTTTCGCTGGGTTAAGTGCGGCTTATACCGTACAAAAGGAATACCAGGGCAAAAAAAACGTTCTCGTTCTTGATAACCATCCTATTTTCGGTGGTGAGGCAAAACAGAATGAGTTCGAAATCAATGGCCACCGTCTATATGCTCCCCAAGGGTCCAATGGCTTTGTATGGCCACCCAAACCAGCAGAAGAAGCGGGCTTGTTTCATCGCTACTGGAACGAAATTGGTTTACCCAATGAACTCAACTGGAAAACCAAGGCTACGGGCACCAGTAAAAACCTGAGCTTCCCCACAGATCATTTTACGGCTATGGGCTCTGAAGCCAGCAACGCGACGACCGGTTTTTTCTACAAAAATCAACAAACCGGAAATAAAGGGCAATGGGTTTTAGGGGCTCATGAAAACGGCTTTAAAGACGCCCCGATTTCCGACAAGGTAAAAGCTGATTTGCGTGAGCTATATAGCCACGAGCCATTGGAAAACCTCGACCTGCCAGATAATTGGCCGGAGTGGTTGGACAGCATGACCTTAAAAGATTTCATTGTTAAGGAAATGGGTTTATCCGCGGAAGTTCTGGATTACATCAGCGGCACCGTATCAACTTCAGGTGGAGGTTTAAGCCCGGAAGTTATTTCTGCCTATGCTGCGGTGCAGTATTTTGCTCCGCCTGCAACACGCATCTATGCAACCGCGGCCAAAAAAGCGGAGGCGAAGGGAGAAAGCAAAGAGGGCGTTACAGATTCAACAGAATTTACCTTGGTCAGTTTCCCGGGTGGTAACGCCGGGATTGCAAGACACTTTGTGAAAAAGATGATTCCGGATTCCATTCCCGGAGACAGCATGACCGATATTCTTAATAACCCTCTAAACTGGGAAAGTCTGGACCGAAAGAACCAAAGCGTTCGTATTCGGGGTCGCTCGATGGTGGTCTACGTTGAACACGCTGGAAGCATCGATAAATCCGAGTATGTCAACGTAGTGTATACCGACACCGCAACAGGCAAAGCCTATCGCGTAAAAGCGAGAACCGTGCTTATGGCCAGTGGTGGCTGGGTGAACAAGCACATTATTCGTGATTTGCCGACAGGCTTTAAAGATGCCTACAAAGAGTTTTACCACGCTCCGATTCTGACTGCCAATGTCGCCGTGAATAACTGGCGTTTTATGGAAAAGCTTGGCATTACCGGTGCCCAATGGTTTGACGGTTTTGGTTGGTTTACAAACCTTCGTGCCCCTATGGATTTGGGTAATCAAACCATGCCCCTCGATCCGAACAAACCGGCTGTATTAACCTTTTATGTTCCGTTTCTGCAGAAAAATATGCCTCTGCAATCGGAGGCCATTGTCGCGCGCACTCAATTATTCGCTACCCCCTATAAAGAATTTGAACGACAAATCCGAACCAAATTGACCGAGTTATTTTCAGACTACGGCTTTGACGCCAAAACGGATATCGAGGGCATTATCACCAATCGCTGGGGGCATGCTTATATCGTGCCACAACCCGGTTACTACTATGGCCGTGACGGTCGCCCGGCCCCCCGAGAGATTATCCGTCAGGGCTATGGCCGCATCGCCTTTGGCCACTCAGAGCTGACCGGTGAGCAACTATGGAGCAATGCCGTAAGCGAAGGTGAAAAAGCCGTTCGCCAATTAATGAAGAAATTTTAAATCCTGGAGAAAAATCATGCTTTCAAAAAAACTGTTTAACCTAATCGGAATGTGTCTTATGAGTATTAATGTTCTGGCTGCAGACAAAAGCAGCAATGGATCATCGGAAGATGTTGCTGCCATTCAACACTTGTTAAACGAGTCTTATCTCAAAGGCTTTTACCACGAACTCGATGCCGACAAAGTAAAAGCAGGATTTCATCCTCAAATGCAATTGGCTGCCATGTACGAAGGCCAGGCCATTTATGTTCCTCTTGCTGAATGGATGCAATATGAAGCGGTAGGTGCTGAGAAATCGAGTTTAAGCAAAGAACAGGAAAACAAGATCAATGCTTCTCTACACATTGATAGAGTGGAAATCATCGGTTCAACTGCAAATGTTAAAGCCCGGATTCTACTAAGCGGTAAGCTGCTATATACCAATTTCTACGGATTGTATAAGTCTGACGGGAAGTGGGCCATCGTTACAAAACTGTTTGAAGATCACAGCCTCTAAGACGAGGTGGGGAAGAAGTGCGTAGCCTGTTTCTGTATTTACTGTTTACCTCTGGAAATGGAATTTACTACCTTCTTCCTTTGTTTAGCGATGCTTTTAAGAAAAGCGACAGCTATAGTTCCATCGAAATGGCTCTATTGCTGTCGATTGAATTATTTATTAAACCCCTGGCAATTATTTTTTCCCAATCCTTTTTGCCATTTTTTCTAAGAAAACGTTGTTTAATAGCCATTATCCTTCTAATGGCAAGCTGTAACTTATTGAGTGCTTTCTTTACAAACTTTATGAGTCTGTTTTCACTGAGGCTTCTGGTGGGGCTACTCAGTGCAGCCTTAGCAATGGTGGTTTACCATAATTTTTCGCAGGCAGACAATCCGGAGCGAGAGTACAGCTTATCCTTATTAATTTTGATTGCTGTAGGTGCCATCAGCCTCGGGGCGTTTAGCCTTATCCCCGCGACTATACCGGCTCTTTTTACCATTGTATTTCTGATTTCGATAGCGCCACTATTTTTACTTCTTTTCCTTGGCAAAGGAAAGTCGTCTTGGGAACAAGCAATAAGTACTCCACAAACCCGAAAGACACAGGAGAGCGACAGCCAATCCACTGCTCCGGTTTTACCGTTAAATGCGATTTTGTGCCTGCTGGCAATCTTTGTCTTTTTTGCGGCTATGAATGTAGTTTGGGTAGATTTTTTAAATTTGGGTTCAATAGCGGGAATGAGCAGTGACAAAGTAGCGGCCCTGTTGTCGATGTCCCTGATTTTCAGCTTTCTAGGTGCTGCTTTGGCAGTAAAGGTGTCATTAACAAATACGCCTTGGCAGTATCGATTACTCTTTCTTCCCTTACTTTTAATTCTACTCAGTTTGTTAATCTATTTCATAGCACCAGGAAGGATAAGCTTTTACCAATTGGTTATCGTCTTTGATTTTTTGTATGCCTTTGCCATTCCGTTTCAGGCCGGTTTGGTTTCAAATTTTGATAGAAGTGGAAGGGGAGCATTGTTTATTCCCGCAGTGCAAGGTACTGGCTTAACACTCGGTGCTTTTCTTTCCGCCAAAGTCGCAGAACACGGCAGTCTGCAATCCATTTTTTTGTCGGTATTACTGATTTTACTGGCCAGTACCCTGTGGGTGTTTTTGAGGTTTCAAACTCGGATGACATCGAATACTGACGTGAACTATTCTGGAAACTAACATGTTAAAAGTTATCAATCATCAATTGTACAGCGGTAACCGTATACGAGAGTTGCAGCTACGACGCCCTCCCGTGAACGCCTTTGATATCGATCTTCTGCAACGTTTGCATTCCGGCATCGAGCAAGCTGTGGAAGATGGAATAGGAGCCATTGTTGTTTCGGCTCATGGTGCGAGTTTCAGCGCCGGTATGGATGTCAAACTCAGCGTCAATATGAATCGAGAGAAAATCAGCGAGCTCTTCCAAGCATTAGGTGATGTCACCCTGGCCGTGGGGAAAAGCCCTATTCCTGTTGCTTTCGCCATCAATGGCAATTGCCTGGGCGCCGGGGCGGTATTTTCACTATTTGCAGATTTTCGTATTATGAGCCGCCAAGCCAGCTTTGGGATTACCGAAGTTCGCGGCGGCATGACTTTGGGAAAACATGTATTTGCAGCGCTTTCTCGAATACTCGGACCACACCGCGCCCAGGAATTTATCATGGAAGCAAAAGTGATTCAGGCTGAGCGGGCCTTGGAACTCGGTATCGTAGACCGACTGGAAGCCAATCACTTATTGGTCAGTCGAGCATTAGCCTGGTGTGACCGAGTATTAAAACTTCCATCTAAAGCTATGCTTGAGACTCGTAGTCTTTGCAGAGAAGATCTTCATGAGGTATTGGCGTATTTCGAAGAGAAGAACCAAAAAGCCCGCGTGGATGATTGGTTTGATTCCAAATTGAATACAACCATTACCAAAGTACTCAAAACATGACACAGAACTCAAACTAAAACGAGCTGACGGCGCAGGAATTTCCGCCGTCAGGGACGGACCATCAATTAATAAAGTTTAGCCATCCATTTTGAAGCGAATGTACCACCACCCACAGGCAGGTTTACTCGATTAATAAAGCTTGCCTCCTTTCCACACAGAAACGACTGATTCCGTGGCTATCCACACAAAAGTTGATCCCATACACTAAGTTTGGCAAAAATGGCCGAAAATAGTGCTCTCTTCAACGATTGAATCAGCGTGCACCATATTTTAGAGTGATCACTCTAAAACACACAAATAAGCTCGAGTCACACATGCAAGTAATGGATACGCTTAATGGCACGCCCTAAAGAATATCAGCAAGAACAGGTATTGGATCGCGCCACCGAGTGCTTTTGGCAGCGAGGTTACACCGCTACCAGTATGAAACATCTGGAGCAGGCCACGGGCTTAACACCCGGCAGCTTATACAACAGTTTTGGTTCGAAAGATGGCGTGTTCCTCGCCTGCCTGGATCATTACAACGACACGGTCATCGGAGAACGAGTCCGTCATTACTTAAAACCGGCCTCGCATGAATATAAGAACAAGCCCTTGCAGGGCATCGAAGATTTTATTCTTTCTGCTTTTGAGCCAGGCCCAATAGATCTGTGCCTGGGTTGTCTCATGGTAAATACAACGGTTGAACTTGGCCCCCATGAGAAAGCCGTACGCCAACGCACCTCTAAGGCCATGAAAAGTGTGTTGCAAGGCATTCAACACGGTTTGCGCCAGGCACAAGAGAAGGAGCAATTGGATAGCGCTGTAGACAGCCGGCAGAGAGCTCAATCTATCTCGTTAATGTTTAATGGCATGTTAGTGCAATGGCGCGGTGCTACCGATAAGCGCTGGTTGAACAATACCATGAGCAGTATTCGCGAATTACTTAGATCGAATTAATCAGCACACCTGAACAACGTTAAATGGAACCGTATAGAAAGTTAAGCCAGCAGACATAATTCTGCAAAAATTAGAACGAGAGGTCATCATGGAATATTTGAGAACACCCGATGAATGTTTTGACGCATTGCCTGATTTTCCCTACCAAGCCAACTATCTGAATGTCGATGATTGCGACGGGGGACAACTGCGTGTGCACTATTTGGACGAAGGGCCAAGTGATGGTGACATTGTGTTGTTAATGCACGGCGAACCTTCATGGTGTTATCTGTATCGTAAAATGATACCGGTTTTAGTGGGTGCCGGCTTACGGGTTATCGCCCCGGATCTACCCGGTTTTGGTCGCTCGGATAAACCCAGCAAACGCAGCGATTATACCTATCAACGCCATGTGAACTGGATGCAATCGGCACTGGATCAACTCGATATTAATAACATCACTTTGGTCTGTCAGGATTGGGGCGGCCTAATCGGTTTAAGATTATTAGCCGAAAACTCCGATCGTTTTGTTCGCGCTGTCGCCGCAAACACCATGTTGCCAACGGGCGATCATGATCCCGGGCAAGCCTTTCTGGATTGGCGTAAATTTTCTCAAGAGGTGCCTGAATTCCCAGTCGGCGGCATTATCTCTGGCGCAACCACCACCGATTTGTCGCCAGAAGTCGTGGCTGCATACGATGCACCATTTCCCGACGAATCCTATAAAGAGGGTGCGCGTCAGTTTCCAACACTAGTGCCCGTAACACCGGACGACCCCGCATCAGAAGCCAACCGAGCAGCTTGGGGCGTATTGACGCAATGGAACAAACCTTTTCTCACCGCATTCAGTGACTCAGACCCGATCACAAAAGGCGGCGATGCCGTTATGCAGAAACTGATTCCCGGTTGTCAGGGACAACAGCATACAACCATCGTCAATGGCGGGCACTTTTTGCAGGAAGACCAAGGAGAAAAGCTGGCTGAGGTCGTTGCGGCTTTTGTTGCGGCGAATCCGCTTACTTAAATCTGATAGATAGTGCAATTTCAAAGCCCCAACATTTACCCTGGGGCTTTGAATATCGAAAACACCATTCCATTGAACCCAAATGAGTTTTTAGTTTCGTTATCTCTATTGAGTTGAAATACTTAATCCGCGCTCCTCTCAAGGTAGAATCACCTTCCGTTGTGAATCCCGAACTCAAAAGCCAGCAAGACCATTCTCTGCTGTCAGGGTTTATATAATTTCTATGATTCCAGGCTCACCTGTTCATTTCCGTACACAACAATAGGGCAAGTATCAGCAAGCGTACGATTTCATTGTAATAGACGTCTAATTCAAGAACGAGACTCGGACTATCTCAGTTATCCATCCGACCCTCGCAGGAGTCTATTCAATTTTTCTAACGGGATAGATAATTGACAAGACTTATACAGAGTTCTGTGCTTGAGAAACCGTGACAATGAATATTTATTTAAATACTTATTTTTTAGCCCTTATATACACATCACTCTTTTTCTCTGCCAATTTGTTTTCAGAAGACAATACAACTGAACATAAAGAAGTTGATAGCCCAGTAAAACAAAGATTCATTCCTGTAGAACTTTTCACGGGAGCAAAGTGGGATGGAAAGCATGAATTGGCAATGAAAGCAGTCTCCACTTCCACTTGTGTTACCTTCATTGGGAAGAAAAGGCCCTGCAGCCAATTCCAAATCACTGGGCCGTTCAAGACCGAAGAAAACAATACTAAGATTGAATGGCGTGGTGATGAAATCCCCTACTACCGAAGAATATTTAGTATTCGAGAGAGCCAAGTGGAGTCTTTTTTCACGATCAATAATTCCAAAGACGGACTGGTAAGAATTTACGATAAACGAAAGCAATGGGGCACCCGAACCTATGACGGCCTAGGGAGTAAATTTCCGCTTGGTTATTGGAAACAGGGCGAAGTACGAGAATACAACTCACGTAGACCAACAAGAATCGAAATTATCGAGCTTGAGGGCCCGAATAAGTGCTTAACTTTTCGATGGACAATCGGCGAAGGGAAGAGGAGAAATCAGGACAATATTTATACCTTTTGTCCTGATCTGGGGTTTACAGAGTTTCAGCACTACAATGTGGATGTCGAGCAAAAAAATTAGTACCCACATGGCCCTTAATATAAAGGCCAATACAACACATTAAATCCGATAAGGAATTACTCCACCGTCACCGACTTAGCCAAATTCCGCGGCTGATCCACATCGGTACCTTTCAGTACGGCAACATGATAGGACAGTTGCTGAAGGGGCAGGGTGTAGATGATGGGTTCCAAACTGGCGGGAACATGGGGCAAGTTAATAACTTTGGTGCTGCCATTATTTTTAAAGCCGGCATCTTTGTCGGCAAATACAAACAGCATTCCACCACGCGCCTGAACTTCTTCCAGATTTGATTTCAGTTTTTCCAGAAGATCATTATTCGGTGCAACTGCCACGATAGGCATATCAGAATCGACGAGGGCCAATGGGCCATGTTTTAATTCGCCCGCTGGATAGGACTCCGCATGGATGTAAGAGATTTCTTTCAGCTTCAGGGCACCTTCCATCGCGACGGGATACTGCGGACCACGGCCCAGGAAGAGGGAATGATGTTTCTCTGAAAAGTGCTCGGACATCTCGAGAACTTCAGGGTCGAGCGATAACACTTCTTCGCAGAGAGAAGGCAAACTGTGCAACGCTTCAACCAGCTCAGCTTCACGTTCGGCACTCAATTGATGACGGCGACCGAGAACAATGGTTAATAGCTGAAGAGAAACCAATTGAGTGGTAAACGCTTTTGTTGAAGCCACACCAATTTCCGGACCGGCCTGAGTCATAAAGACCAAATCAGATTCACGAGCCAGTGAGCTGTTAGGTACATTACAAATAGTGAGCGATGCCAGATAGTTCAGTTCTTTTGCCAGACGCAAAGCGGCAAGCGTATCGGCGGTTTCACCCGACTGTGAAATAGTCACAAATAGTGTACCCGGACTTACCACGACTTTTCGGTAACGGTATTCCGAGGCCACTTCGATATCGCAGGGGATACCCGCCCAGTCTTCCAACCAGTATTTACACACTAAGCCAGAGTGATAACTGGTACCACAAGCAATAATTTGCACACGTTGAACCTGGTCAAAAATATCGGCAGCGGAGGTACCGAAAACTTGTTCAAGCACTTTGTGTTGGCCAATACGACCTTGTAGAGTATTACCAATAACTCGCGCCTGCTCAAAAATTTCTTTTTGCATAAAGTGGCGATAATGACCTTTGTCGACCACCTCATCCGCTTCGGCAATTTTTGTGATTGGGCGATCAACTGTTTCACCCGTACGATTCACGATGCTGTAGGTTTCCCGGCGGAGATCGACCATGTCACCTTCTTCGAGATAGACAAAACGGTCGGTGACCTGGCGTAGAGCCATTTGATCGGACGCAAGAAAGTTTTCTTCAATGCCAATGCCAATTACCAATGGGCTGCCGCTGCGAGCCGCGACTATGCGCTCGGGTTCGCGACTGGAAATAACCGCAAGACCATAGGCACCTTCCAACTGTGCGACAGTTTTCTGCAGGGCGCTAAAAAGATTTTGTTCTTGCTCATACACCTTGTGGAGCAAATGGGCGATGACTTCGGTATCAGTTTCGGTAATGAACTCGTAACCATCGGCACTGAGTTGCTCGCGCAAAGGCTCGTGATTTTCAATAATACCATTGTGAACAATCGCGATGTGATCGGAGTAGTGTGGGTGGGCATTAGCCTGGCTAGGTTTGCCGTGAGTTGCCCAACGCGTGTGTGCAATACCAAGATTTCCACGGGTTGGTTTGTCGGCCAGTTCTTTTTGAAGCTCACTGACTTTGCCCAGGGCTTTGCGAATAGTGAGATCACCCGTGGGCTCTACTAAAGCAACACCTGCTGAATCGTAACCGCGGTATTCCAAGCGTTTTAAACCTTCAACGAGAATACCCAGCACATTCCTTTGTGTTACTCCGCCGACAATTCCACACATAGTCTTTCCTATCGTTTTTACAGCTTTTAATCGTTTTTCTAATTTTGGTCTTTCATTTGCCCTGCTTTCTATTTACAGAGCAGCCAGTGTTTTTGAATTTAATTCCTGGCTTATTTTTTTACCGGCTTTTGCCAGTTGGAAATATTTCGTTGTTTGGCTCTGGCGACGGCCAACTCACCTTCGGCTACATCTTTTGCCACGGTGGAGCCAGCACCAACTGTAGCTTCACTGCCGATACTAACTGGCGCTACCAAGGCTGTATTGGAACCAATAAAAGCGCCATCACCAATGGTGGTTTTGGATTTATTCACACCATCATAGTTACAGGTGATGGTACCCGCGCCAACGTTTACGTTGCTGCCCAGCTCGGCATCGCCCACATAGCTGAGGTGATTAACTTTTGAACCTTCACCGATAATGGCTTTTTTGGTTTCCACAAAGTTACCAATTTTTGCGCCCTTCGCTAATTGTGTTCCAGGGCGTAATCGCGCAAACGGACCAATATCGGAATCACCGGCAATGCTGGTATCTTCCAAAACACTGTTGGCTTTGATGGTAGTGTTGTCGCCAATGTCACAATTACTGATGACGCAGTTGGGACCAATATACACATTGTTGCCAATGTTTACTGTACCTTCGAAGACACAATTCACATCGATGGTCACATCATTACCAGCGCTCAATTCACCCCGACAATCAAAACGATCCGGATCTAACAAGCCCACACCTTCTTCCAGCAACACCATGGCTTGCACGGATTGGTAGTAACGCTCCAGCTCGGCCTGTTGTACCCGGTTATTCACTCCCAGCACGTCCATTTCGTCATCGGCCTGCACGATGTTAATGTCGATATGATCATTACTCGCCATTTCAACGATGTCGGTCAGGTAGTATTCGCCCTGGGCATTGTCGTTGGACAGTTGGGGTAACCAGGCTTTCAACAGGGCAGACGGTACCGCCATAATGCCAGTATTGATTTCGCAAATTGCCAGCTGGTCTTTGTTGGCATCTTTCTGCTCAACAATCGCTTTGGCGTTGCCCTGGGCATTGCGAATAATACGACCATAGCCGCTTGGGTCATCCAGTTCGACCGTCAACAAAGACATCGCTTCCGGATTTACCTGATCCAATAGTTCACGCAAGGTAGCGGTCGGGGTCAATGGAACATCCCCGTATAAAATCAACACCGTGGCATCATCGCGCAGATAGGGCAGGGCTTGTTGCATGGCATGCCCGGTACCCAGTTGTTCGGTTTGCTCGATGAAGTTAACCGCTTCCCCGGCAAATTCGGCCTTCACGGTTTCGGCGCCATGGCCAACAATAATATTGATATTGTCAGATTCCAGGGCCTTCGCCGCGCCCAGCACATGGGACAGCAAGCTGTGCCCGCCAACCTTGTGCAATACTTTGGGCAGGCTGGACTTCATCCTTGTCCCTTTACCGGCCGCCAGGATCACGATGTCTAATAACATAGGGGTTCCTTGTTGTTTGGGTAGCTGCGCCTTTATTTCTGAACTCAGAAGGGCAGATACTTTGAAAACATTCACAATACTATGAATGTTTGACAGTTTAATGCAAAAAAGTGCTCAAACGATGAGGACAAAAAAGGCAGCCGAAGCTGCCTTTTTTACACCGGCTAAGTAATTTACTTACCCAGTTTTTTGCGAATGGCCTGCAAGGTGCGTAGCTGTGCAGAGGCTTCCGCCAACTGTACGGCCGCAGCCGAGTAGTCAAACTCACCAGACTGATTGGTCAGTGCCTGTTGAGCTTCTTTCTGAGCGGCCAATGCTTTGGATTCATCCATATCATCAGCACGCAACGCAGTATCTGCCAATACAGATACCTGGCTGGCTTGCACTTCCAAATAGCCACCGGAGATGTAGTAGATCTCTTCTTCACCATCTTGCTTGATGATGCGAATCGGGCCTGGCTGCAGAGACGTCAGAAGTGGGGCGTGGCCGTAAGCGACACCGATATCTCCTTCTGTACCTGCAGCAATTACCATTTCTACCAAACCGGAGTAGAGCTGTTCTTCTGCACTTGCAATTTCGCAGTGGACAGTCATTGCCATTGTTCTAGCCTCTTTCGGGTGTGTGGTGGGGGTCATTCCCTTTCAGGATTGAGCCCCCAGCCCCTTACATGTTTTTGGCTTTTTCGATAGCTTCGTCGATAGAACCAACCATGTAGAACGCCTGCTCAGGCAGATCGTCGTACTCACCCGCCAGCAAACCAGTGAAACCACGGATAGTTTCATTCAGTGGCACATACTTACCAGGTGCACCGGTAAATACTTCCGCTACGTGGAAAGGCTGTGACAAGAAACGCTCGATCTTACGAGCACGAGATACGGTCAACTTATCTTCTTCAGACAGTTCGTCCATACCCAGAATCGCAATGATGTCTTTCAACTCTTTGTAGCGCTGCAGTACAGTCTGTACGCCACGAGCTACATCATAGTGCTCTTGACCAATGATCAGTGGGTCCAACTGACGTGACGTTGAGTCCAGTGGATCGATCGCCGGGTAAATACCCTTGGAAGCAATGTCACGGCTCAATACTACGGTTGAATCCAAGTGCGCAAAGGTGGTTGCTGGAGACGGGTCAGTCAAGTCATCCGCAGGTACGTATACCGCCTGAACCGAGGTGATCGATCCGTTTTTGGTGGAGGTAATACGCTCTTGCAGAGCACCCATTTCTTCTGCCAGAGTTGGCTGATAACCTACCGCAGAAGGCATACGACCCAACAGTGCAGATACCTCGGTACCCGCAAGGGTGTAACGGTAAATGTTGTCTACGAACAACAGTACGTCTTTACCTTCGTCACGGAATTTTTCCGCCATGGTCAGACCAGTCAACGCAACACGCAGACGGTTACCTGGTGGCTCATTCATCTGACCGTAAACCATCGCTACTTTGGATTTGCTCTGGTCTTCAACGTTTACAACGCCAGACTCCTGCATCTCGTAGTAGAAATCGTTACCTTCACGAGTACGCTCACCAACACCTGCGAACACAGACAAACCGCTGTGCTCCAGAGCGATATTGTTGATCAGTTCCATCATGTTTACGGTTTTACCTACACCCGCACCACCAAACAGACCAACTTTACCACCCTTGGCGAATGGGCATACCAAGTCGATGACTTTAATACCTGTTTCCAACAGATCGCTGGATGCTGACAACTCATCGTAAGCAGGGGCTTTACGGTGAATAGCACTACGCTCTTTTTCACCGATAGGGCCACACTCATCGATTGGGTTACCCAATACATCCATAATACGACCCAAAGTCTCAGTACCTACAGGTACAGAGATAGGGGCACTGGTGTTATCAACGCTTAAACCACGGCTCAAACCTTCTGATGAGCCCATGGCGATTGCACGTACCACGCCGTCACCTAGCTGCTGCTGAACTTCAAGGGTCAAACCCTTTTCAGCAACGGTCAGTGCGTCGTAAACCTTAGGTACGGAATCACGGGGAAATTCCACGTCAATAACGGCGCCAATAATTTGTACGATACGTCCGCTACTCATTTCCGGATCCTCTTAAATAATGAATTCCTTGGATGCTTCGGCTTAAACCGCCGCGGCACCGCTAACAATTTCAGACAATTCTTGGGTAATCGCTGCCTGACGAGCTTTGTTGTAAACCAGCTCAAGATCATCGATAAGATCGCCCGCATTTTCGGTAGCGTTCTTCATCGCGATCATGCGCGAGGCTTGCTCACAAGCGCCATTTTCTACGACCGCCTGATAAACCTGAGACTCAACATAGCGAGTCAAAAGGCCATCTAGCAACTGACGTGCATCCGGCTCGTAGATATAGTCCCAAGCGTGTTTTCTCTCGGTGTCTTCTTGCGCTTGCAATGGCAACAACTGCTGTACACTCGGGTTCTGAGTCATGGTGTTCACGAACTCATTGCCAACCAGGTACAGTTTGTCGATCTTGCCATCGGCGAAAGCATCGAGCATTGTCTTAACGCTGCCGATCAAATCGGCGATGGCCGGGTCTTCACCCAAGTCGCGAACTGCTGCGACTACGTTGCCACCGTAGCTGTTAAAGAATGCCTGGGCTTTTGCACCGATCAAACACAGGTCGATACCCACATCCAAGTCGTCCCACTCTTTCATGGACTTAATGGCTGCTTTAAACAAGTTAATGTTTAAGCCACCACAGAGGCCACGGTCGGTGGAAACTAAAATAAATCCAACCCGCTTAACTTCACGCTCCTGCATATAAATATGCTTGTATTCAGGCGTGGCGTTGGCGATATGACCAACAACATCACGAATACGCTGTGCGTAAGGTTTGCCTAATTGCATGCGGTCTTGGGCTTTACGCATCTTACTCGCCGCAACCATTTCCATGGCGCTGGTGATTTTCTGCGTAGATTTAATACTCGTTATCTGAGTACGTATTTCTTTTCCGCCTGCCATAACCGGCCCTCGAACAAGGCCTTCAGTTAGCTAGCCAACCGAAGGCATGAATAAATTACCAGGTTTGAGTTTCTTTGAACTTATCCAAGGCTGCTTTGAAGCCGCCTTCGATTTCGCCGTTGAAATCACCGGTATCGTTAATCTTGTTCATCAGGTCAGCATGCTCTGCGCCCATGTAGGACAACAGAGAGGCTTCGAAGTCGCCGATCTTGTTCACAGCAACGTCGTTCAAGTAGCCTTCGTTCGCGGCGTAAAGCACAACCCCCATCTCTGCAATTGACAGAGGAGAGTACTGCTTCTGCTTCATCAGCTCGGTTACGCGCTCACCGTGATCCAGCTGGGCTTTGGTTGCATCGTCCAGATCAGAAGCGAACTGAGAGAACGCTGCCAATTCACGATACTGTGCCAAGGCAGTACGAATACCACCGGACAGCTTCTTGATCACTTTAGTCTGTGCAGAACCACCAACACGAGATACCGAAATACCGGCGTTCATCGCAGGACGGATACCGGCGTTGAACAGGTCAGTTTCCAGGAAGATCTGACCATCAGTAATCGAAATTACGTTGGTAGGTACGAATGCAGATACGTCACCAGCCTGGGTTTCAATAATCGGCAGAGCGGTCAAAGAACCGGTCTGGCCTTTTACTTCACCGTTAGTGAATTTTTCTACGTAGTCAGCGTTTACGCGGGAAGCGCGCTCCAGCAGACGTGAGTGCAAGTAGAAAACGTCACCAGGGTAAGCTTCACGACCCGGTGGACGACGCAACAACAGGGAGATTTGACGATAGGCCCAAGCCTGCTTGGTCAAATCATCGTATACGATCAGGGCATCTTCACCGCGATCGCGGAAGTATTCACCCATGGTACAACCACCGAAAGGTGCCAGGAACTGCATCGCGGCTGGGTCAGAAGCCGTAGCGGCAACAACAATGGTGTGATCCATTGCGCCGTGCTCTTCCAGCTTACGTACTACGGCGGCAACAGAAGAAGCTTTCTGGCCAACGGCTACGTATACACACTTAATGCCTTTGCCTTTCTGGTTGATGATGGCATCAACGGCGATGGCGGTTTTACCCGTCTGACGGTCACCAATAATCAGCTCACGCTGACCACGACCCACAGGAACCATGGAGTCGACCGCTTTCAAACCAAACTGTACGGGCTCATCAACCGACTGACGCTCAATTACGCCCGGAGCGATTTTTTCTACCGCATCGGTAGTCGCGTTGCCGATTGGACCTTTACCGTCGATAGGATTACCCAGCGCGTCAACAACGCGACCCAGCAATTCATTACCTACCGGTACTTCCAGGATTCGACCTGTACATTTACATTTCTGACCTTCGGCAACGCCTTCGTAGGCGCCCAAGATCACGGCACCAACGGAGTCTTGCTCCAGGTTCAGTGCCATACCGTAGATGCCGCCTTCGAACTCGATCATCTCACCGTACATCACATCGGCCAGGCCGTGGATGCGGATGATACCGTCGGTTACGGAAACTACAGTACCTTCGTTCTGTGCTTCAGTTGCAACGTCGAGACTGTCGATTCGTTGCTTAATAATTTCACTGATTTCAGAAGGATTCAGTTGCTGCATGCTCTGTTCCTCAATTCCTAAATCGTGTTAGGAGTTCATTGCTTCGGCCAGCTTAGCCAAACGGCCTCGCACCGAACCATCGATTACTGTATCGCCGGCGCGTACCACAACACCGCCCAAAAGACTCTGATCAACAGAGCTCTGTACAGTGACTTCGCGGTCCAGTTTGGCACTCAATGCTTTCGCCAATTTTGTTTCCAAGTCGCCAGACAGTTCGAAAGCGGTTTCGACGTGAACGTCGACTGCTTTTTCCCGTTGAGATTTAAACTGCTCAAACAACACAGCAATCTCCGGCAGTAATTCCAAGCGCTTGTTTTCAGACAAAACGTGCAGCAGGTTTGCTGCCTTTGCTGAAATTTCATCGCCGCATACAGTGACAAAAGCTTCCGCTTTTTGCGCTGCAGTCAGGCTTGGATTTGCCAGGGTTTTTTGCATGGCACCTTGTTGGGCCACCGCTGCCGATACCGCTAAGGTGTTTGACCAGGAGGCCAGTTCACCCGCCGCATCGGCAAATTCGAATACAGCTTTGGCGTATGGTCTGGCTAACGTTGTGAGTTCAGCCATGATATACCTCGCTTAAAGCTCTGCCGCCAACTTGTCTACCAAGTCGTTGTGTGCATTGGCATCGATGGCATTGCCCAGTACTTTTTCAGCACCAGCCAGAGCCAAGGTAGCAACTTTCGCGCGCAATTCTTCTTTCGCACGATTTGCTTCCTGTTCGATCTCAGCTTGAGCGGCCGCTTTCAAACGATCGCCTTCGGCGCGCGCTTGATCTTTGGCTTCATCAACAATTTGGTTAGCACGCTTGTTAGCTTGCTCAATAATTTCCGCCGCCTGTTGCTTGGCTTCGGACAGGGTTTCAACGGCTTTTTTCTGAGCCAGTTCCAAATCCTTGTCCGCACGATCCGCAGCTTCCAGACCATCGGCGATTTTCTTTTCACGCTCTTCCATTACGGAAATCAGCGCAGGCCATACGTACTTCATGCAGAACCAGATGAAGGCTACAAAAGTAATCGATTGGCCAATCAGAGTTAGGTTGATATTCACACTAACACCTCTTGCTTAGTTAACGTTAAATTCAGCAAAAAGCGGTGAATTAAGCAGCCAGACCTGGAGCAACAACAAAGATCAGGTACATGCCGATACCTACACCGATCATTGGAACCGCATCCAACAGACCAGCCATCAGGAACATTTTACCTTGCAGGGCAGGACCTTGCTCAGGCTGACGTGCAGAACCTTCAAGCAGTTTGCCACCCAAAGTACCGAAACCGATCGCAGTACCCAGAGCGCCCAGACCGATCAACAGAGCTGCCGCAACATATACTAAACCAAGTGCTTCCATTGTGTTCTCCTTAAGAGAGTAGTTAAGTTTAAAATTAAAAGTTTAGGTTTAAATTATTAGCGCAGTGCCGGAGCACTGCGCTGAATGCTTAGTGTTCTTCTACATCGTGGGCCATGGCCATGTATACGGTGGTCAATACCATGAATACAAAAGCCTGCAGGGTAATTACCAGGATGTGGAAAATTGCCCAACCCATTTGCAAGAAGAAGCCACCGATACCCATGATCAAGCCCGCGCTGAACATCAGGGCGATCAGGATGAAAATCATCTCACCTGCGTACAGGTTTCCGAACAAACGCAAGCCGAGAGAGATAGGCTTGGCAATCAGAGAAACCGTTTCCAAAATCAAGTTGATTGGAATCAGGAAGATATCGATATAAATCTTACCGCTATGGAACGGATGCAAAGTCAGTTCCTTCACAAAACCCATAAAGCCTTTTTCTTTGATGCTGAAGAAAATCATCAACATAAATACGGTCAAGGCCATGCCCATGGTGGCATTCGGATCGGTAGTTGGAACGACTTTAAAGAAGAAATGCGGGTCGCCAGTCACTTTGGTGGCTGCCCAGGGAAGCCAGTCAACCGGGATCAGATCCATCAGGTTCATCATGAAGACCCAGGTAAAAATGGTCAGCGCCATTGGGGCAATCAAACGATTCTTGTGATGGAAAATGTCGGTCACGGTGTTGTTAACAAAGTCGACGATCATCTCAACGAAGCTTTGAACACCTTTGGGGGTTCCGGTATTCGCGCCGGCGATTGCCTTGCGGAATACGAAGCCCAGAATTAACGCTAATACGATTGACCAGCCCAGGGTATCCAGATGGATGGCCCAAAAGCCCATGTCCGCCGCCTCTTTGGAAGAGTGGGCGATCGTCCAGATATCCTGGGTCAACACAGTACCGTCAGCGCGGGTATAACCGGCCTCCAATTTGCCATAGGCGAGGTTTTGGAGGTGGTGTTGGATATATTCCGTTGAAGTTTGACCTTCGCTTGCCATGTCTCAAGCACCTTAAATTTAAAAGCTAAAAGATAGAAGTTGTAAAAACACTCTTTGGCTTGTCAAAAGCGCTTTTAGAACCCCTAGCCGCGAGCTTATTGCTCGTCTTGTTGTTGGTCTGTCCTGAGACTCACCAGCGAACCTGATTAATCGCCCGGGTCTGCAACAAACTGCCCAGCAGGAGGGCAATGGCATAAGCCGCAAACACCACCGCGACGGACCAGCTAACCGGACTGTTAAACACACAGGCAAAGCCCACCAGTGTTAACAGGTACTTGCCCACTTCACCTCGATAAAATGACTGGGCAATCAAGCGACTGGCCCGGGCACCACGAAAGCGAAAGGCATATAAGGCAAAATAGCTTTGCGGGATGATATAGAGGCAAGCGCCTGCCATGATCGACTGCCCCCAAATGGGGCGAAGACCATACACCAGTAGAGAGATCACTCCACTGAGCAGGAAAAGCTGTAACATCACACGCAAAATTGCGGGTTTATCGATGGTATTGCTATGCATGATGGCAACGCCGATTTCCAATAAGCCCCACTTTTAGCACCGAATACGCCTGCATCTGCGCTTATTTTGGGCGCAGTTAGGCGTCGCGCATTATAGTGTTAAGAGACCTTGCATTCAAGGCGATAAAATCCCCTAAAATTGGCAATTTCGGGATATGTAAACGCTTACTAATCAGCAAAACCCGAGCCCGGGAATCGACGTTCAAAAAACACCCAGCAATTCAGCAATCGCTATTCAGAATATTCATAATAATTATATTACTTGTAGCGTTATCATCTAAAGTTTGAGGATGATTTTTGATCATTCAAACCAAAGTCAGAGTGATATCGCTTGAATTCCCTAAGGCAAAAGGTATTTCAGAAGAGAAAGAAAATAGCCCCCAAAGCGGTATCGACGGCGAAGGGAGAAACAGACCTTGCCAAGCCCTGACAAGGTCAAAAAAATCAGGGAATCAGGATTCGTAATTCAGGTGATTCAAAATGCCATCCAGTTCATCGAGACTGGAATAGTTCAGAACCAACTTCCCCTTGCCTTTGGCGCCATGCTGAACCATAACCGGAACACCAATCTGCTCGGACAGGCCGTCCTGAAGCTTTTTGATGTCCGGATCGATGGTTTTATCAGCCTTGAAGTTGTCTTCGTTCTGATCCATTTGCTGCAGGCGGCGGACCAACGCCTCTGTTTGACGCACCGACAAGCCTTTTGCAGATACCTGTCGAGCCACGTCTTTTTGCTCATGGCTCGGTAGAGGCAACAAGGCGCGAGCATGGCCCATTTCCAGATCACCATGTTCGAGCATTTTCTTCACCTCATCGGAGAGGCTGATCAAGCGCAGCAGATTGGTGACAGTGGTACGTGACTTACCCACTGCCGCCGCAACCTCCTGCTGGGTGAGTTCGAACTCATCCTGCAAACGCTTGAGGGCAATGGCCTCTTCGATCGGATTGAGATCTTCACGCTGGATATTCTCGATCAGCGCCATCGCAATGGCCGCTTCATCGGCTACTTCGCGAATCACCGCCGGGATTTTATCGAGACCGGCCAGTTGGGTCGCACGCCATCGGCGCTCACCGGCAATGATTTCGTATTTAACGGTGTCATTGCCTGAATCGATAGGGCGAACAACGATAGGTTGCATCACACCCTGAGCTTTGATGGACTCGGAAAGCTCTTCCAGGGCATCCGGGTGCATGTCCCGGCGAGGTTGGTATTTACCGCGTTGGATAAATTCCACAGGGATGTCAGTCAGGGTGCCATCTTGACCAGGCTCAGGGGAAGAAACAGCGGCGATCGCCTGGGTGGCATTTTCCACCTGGCTCGCTCCGCCGCTGCCCAATAGTGCATCCAAGCCCTTACCTAAACCTTTGCGTTTCCCCGCCATTGTGATTCCTACTTCTTAAAAAATTGCGAATACTGTTTTACGTTGATCTTATGCTTCGGCTTCCGCCACATTTTTGAGACTGTGCTCATTACGTCGAATCAGCTCACCGGCTAAAGCCAGATACGCGGTTGCACCTTTGGAATTGCGATCATAGACCAACACCGGCTGCCCAAAACTCGGGGCTTCGGCCAGCCGAACATTACGTGGAATACAGGTGCGGTAGAGCTTCTCGCCAAAGAAATCCGCCAATTGAGCAGACACATCGTTGGTGAGGCTGTTGCGCGGATCGTACATTGTGCGCAATATACCCTCGACCTGTAACTCGGGATTCAAAGCACTTTGAATCTGGTTGATGGTATTAATCAGCGCCGACAAACCTTCCAATGCGTAATATTCGCATTGCATCGGGATGATAATGCCCTGACACGCCACCAGAGCATTGAGGGTTAACATGTTCAGTGATGGCGGGCAGTCGACCAGAATATAATCGAATTCTGAGGTCAGTTCTTTCAAGGCCAGCTGCAGCCGGCGCTCTTTGTGCTCCAGGCTGAGCATTTCCACTTCGGCGGCCGTTAAGTCGCCATTGGCTGGCAGAACGGAGTAACCCCCGTCTTCCGATTTGACCAGAGCCTCTTTCGCGCCAACTTCACCCACCATGACATCGTAAATCGACAACTCAAGTTCGTTCTTGTTGATACCCGAGCCCATCGTGGCATTGCCCTGGGGATCCAGATCCACCAGCAAAACCTGCTTTTTGGTAGCAACAAGGGAAGCGGCCAGGTTTACGGTTGTGGTGGTTTTACCCACACCACCTTTCTGGTTGGCAATGGCGTATAAGTGGCAGGGGCCTTGGGTACTCAATGTCGTTATCCTTCTTGCCTGCTCCGGCAGCAAAGTGTGCGCTCACAAGCTTTATTGTCGCTACGCGGGGAATAGCTCGCGCCCATTAGCGGGGGCGGATCTCCAGAACATGGCGTTCACCCTCTTCACCCGGAATCGTTAATGCATGGGAGTTAGCGACGATATAGTGTTTTTCCAACGGCTTCAATTCATCTGTTGGATAAATTCCTTTCATGGCCCAAAAGCGGCCGTTTTCCTTCAGCAAATGGTGGCAACCTTGGGTCATGTCTTCCAAGCTGGCAAACGCCCGACTCATTACGCCGTCAAATTTGTCTTCCGGTTGGAAGCTCTCTACCCGGCAGTTATGCACTTGCACATTGTCCAACTTCAACAGGGTTTTCACCTGAAACAGAAAACGGGTTTTCTTGCCATTACTGTCCAGCAGGTGGATCTCGCGCTCGGGATGGCAAATAGCCATGGGAATACCTGGCAAACCGCCGCCCGTTCCCACATCGATCAGTCTCTGCCCCTCAACAAAGGGCAAAATAGCCAAACTGTCGAGCAAATGGCGGGAAACCATGGCGTCGATATCCCGTACCGCTGACAGATTGTAGGTTTTATTCCACTTATCAAACAGCTGGATATAGGCCACAAGGCACTCAATGGTGTCGTCGGGAAGACTGACATCCAGGGTATTCAGGCCTGCTTCAAGGCGGTTGCGCAAGTGCGAGGACATGTTTAGCGACGATCCTTTCTTTTCACGGCACGCCTAAGCACTTTGCTTACGCAAAAGACCATGTTTCTTCAAATACACCAACAACAGCGACACTGCAGCCGGGGTCACTCCGGGAATTCGGGACGCCTTGGCGAGAGTGCCCGGCAGGGATTCCTTGAGTTTTTGCTTCACCTCATTGGACAAGCCCTCCACGGAATCGTAGGGGAAGTCCTCTGGGATCAAGGTGTTTTCATTTTGACGCAGCTTTTCGATATCGCCCATCTGACGCTCGATATAGCCCGCGTATTTGGCGCTGATCTGAACCTGTTCGGATACTTCGCTGGAAATATCCGCTTTGGGGTAGGGCAGCTCGGCAATGTCGCCGTACTCTAATTCCGGGCGGCGCAGTAGATCCATCAAGCTGTACTCACGGCTCAATGGCGCTTTCAATTTGGGCGCCAGCTGAGTCGCTTCGGCACTGCCGGCCTGTACCCAGGTGCTCTTCAAGCGCTGTTCTTCCTGAGCAATGGCTTCCTGTTTTTCGCAAAAATGCTGCCAGCGAGCATCATCAACCAATCCAATTTTGCGCCCCTGTTCGGTCAAACGGGCATCGGCATTGTCTTCACGCAGCAACAGGCGATATTCCGCACGACTGGTGAACATACGATAAGGCTCTTGGGTGCCAAGGGTGATCAGATCATCAACCAGCACGCCGAGGTAAGCTTCATCGCGGCGGGGATGCCAGGGGGCTTTGCCCTGGGCGAGTAAGGCGGCATTGCTGCCGGCCAGCAATCCTTGTGCACCCGCTTCTTCGTAACCGGTAGTGCCGTTAATTTGTCCGGCAAAGAACAAACCTTTGATGTGTTTGGTCTCCAAGCTGTAATGCAAATCCTGGGGATTGAAAAAATCGTACTCAATGGCGTATCCAGGACGGGTGATATGGGCCTGTTCAAAACCTTTGATGGAATGCACCAGATCCAGCTGCACATCAAAAGGCAAACTGGTGGAAATACCATTGGGGTAAAGTTCGTGGGTGGTCAGGCCTTCAGGTTCGATAAAGACCTGATGGGAGTCTTTATCAGCAAAACGTTTAACTTTGTCTTCGACGGAGGGACAATAACGTGGCCCAACTCCGTCGATAACCCCGGTATACAGCGGCGAACGGTCGAGTCCTGCCATGATGATGTCATGGGTTCGGCTGTTGGTATGGGTAATCCAGCAACAGGTTTGCTCAGGCTTGTCTTCGGCTTTGCCCATGTAGGACATGATCGGGGCCGGATTATCCCCCCACTGCTCGGCAAGCCCGTCGAAGTTGACGGATCGTGCGTCGATTCTTGGTGGTGTTCCGGTTTTCAGTCGCTCAACTCTCAAGGGCAGTTCACGCAGTCGATCAGCCAATGCGATGGAAGGCGGATCACCTGCTCGGCCACCGGAGTGATTTTCCAAACCAATATGAATTTTGCCACCCAGAAAGGTACCTGCCGTTAGTACCACCGCGGGCGCATAGAAACGTAGTCCCATTTGGGTAATCACACCGCGAACTTGCTCACCCTCTAAAATCAGATCGTCAACCGATTGCTGGAAGATTTGCAGGTTTTGCTGATTTTCCAGCGTTTCCCGTATTGCGGCCTTGTAGAGTACTCGGTCAGCTTGTGCCCGGGTGGCTCGTACAGCAGGCCCCTTGCGGCTGTTTAGTACTCGAAATTGAATACCGGCACGGTCGGTCGCCAGTGCCATGGCGCCACCCAAGGCATCAATTTCTTTCACCAAGTGGGATTTGCCAATGCCACCAATGGCGGGATTACAAGACATCTGACCCAAGGTATCAATATTGTGGGTCAGCAGAAGGGTAGAACTCCCCATACGAGCGGCCGCCAAGGCCGCTTCAGTGCCAGCGTGTCCACCACCAATAATAATGACATCAAAGGTCTTTTTGTAATCCACCGTATCGCCTTTGCCTGAACCAGGCAGGGGTAAGAAAAAGGGCAGGCATTATAGGGATCTTTCTCCAAGAGTTCAAAACTTGCTCGAATATTAATCAGAGTCCGTTTTTCTTAATTTATCAGTCTTTAATTAATAGATAAGAAGATAAATAAATATTTATATATGAATAGATAAAGAAGATTATATTTATTGTTATATATAGTGGGCCAGTTTTCTGTGGATAAGCAGTTTTAGTTCTTTTATATCAATTACTTAGCCAGTGCTTAACTATGTCCAAAAGCCTCTGTTTAAGGCGGGGAAAAGCCCTGTTTAATACTCGGATGAATTTTGGATAAATTTGGGCTCTGTGCCTAACTTGGGTTTATTCACATTTTTACGCCGAAGAAGCTCAAGAGTTCTACCATGATTTATTCACAAGCCGGTTTTAATCTCTTCTGATCGAACAAAAAACCTGCAATATTAAGCACTTATGTGATAAAGCTGTGGGTAATTGTGGATAACCCTCTCTAAGTAACCGTATTTATTCAAATTTTCTGTGGGTAACTTTGGATAACTTTATTTGGCCTGATATGACCTTATTGTTTTTTTGTGAAAACTGAGTGCGAACGGTGAATGGAATCCTGTTCTATATTTCGGACTACTGTATACCCCCTTCGTACTATTTAGTCTTTGTGTTGAAGGATTGGTAGTGGATAGGAGGGGTTATTGAGGGGGATATTGGGTGGGATATGCGTTTCGAAGCGACGGTGACCCAGGCAGACGAGAGGCTTCTTTGTTGCTGATCTAAAGCAATGGGGAAACCAAATCCAGGAGGATAATTTTCCAGGGGATCTGCAAATAAGTGTCTGTGTGAGGCCTAACTGCTGTTTGTAAACGACTACCTATATAAGGAAGCCATTCCCAAAAACGCGAAATACAGAAAGGTGCTTATTTCCCAATACAAAAACTGGAAAAGATGCGCCCCAAGAGTTCGTCCGGTGTAAAGCTGCCAGTGATTTCACCAAGTGCTTCCTGAGCCGCACGCAGGTCTTCAGCGAGCAATTCCCCCGCACCCAGCTCGTGTAACTGCAGTGCTCCGTTGTCCAGTGATTCCTGAGCTTTTTCAATGGCTTCCAGATGTCTGCGACGGGCTGTAAAACCACCTTCACTGGCGCCCTGGTAGCCCATTACGGATTTTAAATGCTGTTTAAGTTCTTCCAGGCCGGCACCGGTTTTGGCGCTGATTCCCAGGCAATCTTCTTTGTCAGAGCTGAGTAGACCAACTCCGTGCTTACTCAAGTCGGCTTTGTTGAGGATGACCGTTAACTGATCAGGGTTTGGAAGCTTTTGGGTAAACTCAGGCCAGATAGAGCCTTTATTAAAATCAGCATCGATGGTCTGTCCGTCAACCAATAGCAAAACGCGATCGGCTTTTTCAATGGCTTGCCAGGCCCGTTCGATACCAATGCGTTCCACCTCATCCGGACTCTCTCGTAAGCCGGCTGTATCGATAATGTGTAAAGGCATGCCGTCGATATGAATCTGTTCCTGAAGAATGTCACGTGTGGTACCGGCGATGTCCGTCACAATGGCCTTATCCGTTCCGGCGAGGGCATTGAGCAGACTGGATTTACCGGCATTGGGTTTACCGGCGATAACGACATTCATGCCTTCACGAACCAACACACCTTGTTTGGCATCGGCCAGTAATTGTTCGAGCTGTTTCTGTAGCTGAGTGAGATCTCCTGCCACCTTGCCATCGCTAAGAAAATCGATTTCTTCTTCAGGGAAATCAATAGCGGCTTCTACATAAATGCGCAGACGAATCAGGGATTCGACCAATTCGTGAACGTGCTTTGAAAACACACCTTGTAAGGAGTGAAGAGCATTGCGAGCGGCTTGGGCCGAGCTAGCCTCGATAAGGTCGGCGATGGCTTCGGCCTGAGCCAGATCCATTTTGTCATTGATAAAGGCGCGCTCGGAAAATTCTCCCGGTCGAGCCATGCGGGCACCGAGTTTGCAGACTTCGGCCAGCAGCAAATCCAGAATGACTGGACCACCGTGACCCTGTAATTCCAATACATCTTCTCCGGTAAAAGAATCAGGGTTGTTAAAAAACAGTGCAATACCCGAATCCAAGACGTCTCCATTACTGGAGTGAAAATCACAATAGTGGGCGTGTCTTGCGGTTAAACTTTTTGCACAGATTCTTTCAGCAATATCAGCAGCATGCTTGCCGGAGACGCGAATAATTCCAACGCCTCCGCGTCCAGGTGCGGTTGCAATGGCGGCAATGGTGTCACTGAATTGATAAGACTGTTGCATGTTTTCTGGCTCGCAATTTGTAAAATAATTTAACAAATGTATTTTTACAAAAATAATCGATGTCGATTTAACTCTATAAAAAAAGGGGCTAGAAGCCCCTTTTGGTAAAGCTGAAAGCTTAGGCTTCTGCTTCAATCTGTTTGGTAATGATGTACTGTTGAATCATCGAAATCGTGTTGTTCACTACCCAGTACAATACCAGACCTGCCGGGAACCACATAAACAGGAAGGTAAATACGATGGGCATATAGCTCATGATTTTTGCCTGCATCGGATCCGGTGGAGTCGGGTTCATCTTCATCATAAACCATTGGGTAGCCCCCATGATTAACGGCAAAATGAAGTACGGATCTTTCACCGACAGATCCTGAATCCATAAAATAAATGGCGCATGACGCAATTCTACCGATTCAGAAAGCACCCAGTACAAGGCAATAAATACCGGCATTTGAATCAGGATGGGTAAACAGCCTCCCAGTGGGTTCACCTTTTCTTTTTGATAGAGCTTCATGGTTTCTTGAGACATCTTTTGACGATCGTCCCCGTAAAGCTCTTTCAGTTGCTGCATTTTCGGTTGCAGCTTGCGCATATTGGCCATGCTTCGATAGCTGGTCGCGGTCAGTTTGAAGAAGGCCGCTTTAATAATCAGTGTCAGAACGACAATGGACCAACCCCAGTTACCGATAAAGCCTTGGATCCAGGTCAGCAAATAAAACAGTGGTTTCGCAATCCACCACAACCAACCGTAATCCACGGTTAAGTCCAGATGTGGAGCGATTTCTTCCAGACGGTATACGTCTTTTGGACCAACATAAAACTCAGAATCAATCACACCTAAGGTACCTGGCTCTACCAGAGTCTGAGGTGCGGTATAACCAAAAGTGTACATTTGAGTATTGCGAATACGACGCAGGGTAAAGGTATTATCCTGTTCTTTATCGGCGATCCAGGCACCAATAAAGTAGTGCTGCACCATAGCTACCCAGCCACCCTGGATATCGACTTTTACGGATTCTTCATCAAGATCGTCGAAATCAACTTTCTTGTAATTTTCATCAGCTGTGGTCAATGCGGCACCGAGGTATGGCTGAAGGCCAATGGCGCTGGTTCCGGTTGCTACAGGAGAGCGATCACGCTTAATTTGAGCGTAGAAGTTACCTTTCCAATTACTGCCGCTTTTATTGTCGATCAGATATTGGATCTTGATCAGGTTTTCGCCTCGGGCGAAGTTAAAGCGTTTGGTGATTTGAACATCACCTTGTTGCAGGACCAGATCTACTGCCAGATTGTCCTTACCCGGAGCCAGTTCGTATTGACTCTGGCTGGTTTGGAAAACCGGGCGACCTTTGGCGGTATCGGTAGCGTTGGGGCCAATCAATCCGCTTTGAGCAATATAGGTTTTGTCCGCAGTACGATTCAGAATCACGAACGGCAGTTCGGGGCGATTCAGCTCAGCGTAGTGCTGAGGCAATGCCGCTTTAATAATGTCGCCACCGTGGGTATCGATGATCAGATCCAGAGCATCGGTTTTAACGCGGATTAGCTGGGAACTGGTTGGGGTAGTTTCTACCGGTTCGGTTCCTGTGGTGGGAAGGTCACTGGCCACTGCTGTTTTGTTCAGGGCCGGTGTTGGAAGTTCACTGGCGGCGACTGGAGAAGCCAGGGTTTCCTCGCTGGCTGCAACCGGTTTGCTTGCGGCCAGTTTGCGGTCCTGGAATTCATTCCATTCCAGCACCAAAAGATAAGAGACCACTGCCATGGCGATGATCAATAAATACTTTTGCCAATCCATAATGTCTATTCTTGGTCTTGAGAAGTTGAAGGTTTAGCCGGCACAGGGTCAATTCCGCCTGGGTGCCAGGGGTGGCATTTGGCCAATCGGCATGCGGCCAGGTAACAGCCCTTTAAACTGCCGTGAGTTTCTATTGCCTCTTTCGCATAATTAGAGCAGCTTGGGTAAAAACGACATTGGTTACCAACCCAGGGGCTGGCGAGGTATTGATAGACTTTGATCAAACCCAGCAATAGCGTTTTCATTAGTCATTGCTCGCTGCTTTACGAACCAGCTTTTGCCACTGTTTATTTAACTGACGTGTCAATGCCGCATTATCGAGTGTGTCCATGCCGCGGCGAGCGAGCACTATAGCATCGAATGAAGGCAATTGGTGTTGCTGTAACCGAAAAGATTCCCGAATCACACGTTTTAGACGATTGCGATCGACCGCGTGGCGAACATTCTTTTTGGCGATAACCAGACCCAGTCGGGGATGATCCAGCTGATTACGTTTTACGAGAATAAGGAAGTGCTGATGAGAAGCACGAAAGGAAGGCGAGTCGAAGACTGGCTTAAAATCACTGGAGTTCAGCAGTCGCAGGGATTTATCAAAACCTAAATGGTGCGACAAGCGAAAACTCCAGTGTCAGGGCAGTATTAGCGCTAATTATGCAGCCAATACTTTACGGCCCTTGCTGCGACGGCGAGCAAGCAACTTACGACCGTTTTTAGTGGCCATACGAGAGCGGAAACCGTGAGTGCGCTTGCGCTTCAGTACGCTTGGCTGAAAAGTTCTTTTCATGATAATACCCGTTGTTCAATCATGTCGGCTTTAGAGCTTAACTGAAACCCATTTGAACAGCCGAGCTCGTGGAAAAATGAGGCGCGATTTTAATGAATCCACCTAAAAAATGCAATGAATAATTAGAAAATGATCAGATATTGATGGATTAACGGTTTTTTAACCGTATTTGTACAGTCTATATTCAGGTTTTCAACAGGGTTTTCCACAGAAAACAAATTTTGAGCGTCTAGTCATGGATTTGAGATAGTTGGGTGAGTCGTTGATATAAGGGGAGTTTTTCTGGCTGTAGTAAAAATTAAATACGGTTTTTGTGGATAACTTATCCTTGTTGAGGTAGTCTAGGCGGATCGCTGTGGTTAACTTGAGTTATTTGAACAAACACAGCCAGGGAAAGAAGACTTATACACACGTCGCCATTGGCTTTTGTCACCCTCGTTGTCATTAAAGCCGCCATGTCTTTGGATAAAAAGAAGACAAACACAGACTTGGCGATCCAGAAAATAAAGTCTTTCTTCTTTATATATAGATATTGTTTCGCGCATGCCGATCAACATAGCGATTTTATGTTGTTTCCTGCTGCGCTGTTGTGGGTGAAAGCTTACAAGAATAAAACAAACCTGCTGGGTTATTGGGGGATTTTTTGTCAGGTCTTATTTGGGATAAATGCTTGAGCAGCTTAAGTCAGGAGTTGCCTTCTCAGCAGTTCAATACCTGGATCAAACCACTGCAAGCGCAATCGGACGATGCGGGTGGATTGTGTCTGTTGGCTCCCAATCGATTTATCCATGATTGGGTAAACGACAAGTACTTATCTCGTATCATTGAATTGGCCAATAATTACGCCGAGGGTGCTCGGTTGAATGTGAGTGTCGCAGTGGCTAATCGTCAGGCGACCCGTTTTCAACGTCGAAGCCAGCGTGCTAATCCTGAGCCAATTCAAACCGCTGTTGCTACGCCGACGATGAATCCAGTGCCTGCACCCACTCCGATAGTGGCACCGGATAATCGGGATCTAAACGTGCCTGTTTCCGACGGTATGCCGAACGTAAACTCAAACTATTCAACGGCAATAGATCCGGGATCGAGCAGCGCTGGCCATTCCGCTAACCTGGCTGTTCCTGGAATGAGTGGAGGCGGGTTCGACAATGCAGTGTCTAAGCCTGTCTCGTTGGATCAACAACCATCTGTACCTGCTGAACCAATAAAAGCAGCCCCTGAAATCATCAAGCCCAGCGGCGATATTGAAGTTGAAGGTGGCTTGAAGCATCGCACCTACTTAAATGCCGGTTTTACGTTTAAGAGTTTTGTTGAAGGTAAATCGAACCAATTAGGTTTGGCGGCTGCAAGGCAGGTAGCGGAAAATCCGGGTGGTTCTTACAACCCTCTGTTTATTTATGGCGGTGTTGGTTTAGGTAAAACTCACCTTATGCACGCTGTTGGTCACCACCTCGTTGAACAGAACCCACACGCTAAAGTGGTGTATTTGCACTCCGAGCGTTTTGTTGCGGATATGGTGAAAGCCCTGCAATTGAATGCAATCAACGATTTTAAGCGCTTTTACCGTTCAGTTGATGCGCTTTTGATTGATGATATCCAGTTTTTTGCCGGCAAAGAGCGTTCCCAGGAGGAATTTTTCCATACGTTCAATGCCCTGTTGGAAGGGGGGCAGCAAATTATCCTGACCTGCGATCGTTATCCAAAAGAGATTCAGGGGCTGGAAGAGCGATTGAAGAGCCGCTTTGGTTGGGGTTTAACCGTATCGGTTGAACCGCCCGAATTGGAAACCCGAGTGGCCATTTTGATGAAGAAGGCCGCTCAATCCAACATGTTATTGCCAAACGATGCGGCCTTCTTTATTGCCCAGCGCATTCGCTCCAATGTTCGTGAACTGGAAGGTGCACTTAAACGTGTGATTGCCAATGCGCAATTTACCGGACGCGATATCGATGTGCCTTTGGTTCGAGAAGCGCTAAAAGACCTGTTAGCCCTGCAAGATAAGCAAGTTGGTATCGATAATATCCAGCGCGTTGTGGCGGAATACTATAAAATCAAGGTGGCTGATTTATTGTCGAAGAGACGCAGCCGATCTGTTGCTCGACCTCGCCAGGTCGCTATGGCTTTGGCAAAGGAATTAACCAATCACAGCTTGCCTGAAATTGGGGACTCTTTCGGCGGACGCGATCATACAACTGTATTGCATGCCTGCCGTAAAATTAAGGAGTTAAGGGAAGAAGATGCCGATATCCGCGAAGATGTGAAGAATCTTTTGCGTTCCTTGACCACTTAAGTACGTTGTATTTATATAAGATATATCTAATATAAAACCATTAGGATTTGGGATAAATTGATGAAATTTACTATCTCTCGAGATGCTTTATTAAAACCCCTGCAGTTGGTTGCGGGTGTTGTAGAGCGCAGACAAACTCTGCCTGTTCTGGCGAATGTACTGGTTGTTCTTGAGGGCGATCAGCTATCCTTGACCGGTACCGATCTGGAAGTGGAAATCGTGGGCCGCGTGCAGTTGGAGCAAGCGGGAGATTCCGGTCAAATTACTGTTCCTGCGCGTAAGCTGTTTGATATTTGTCGTTCACTGCCTGATGGTGCTTTGATTGATTTTATTGAAGATGGTCAGAAGGTGACTGTGAAGAGTGGCCGTAGCCGTTTCAGTCTGGCAACCTTGCCTGCGAACGACTTCCCCAATGTGGAAGATTCCGCCCAGGATCTGCAGTTTTCCTGTGGTCAGTCCATTATCAAAGGCCTGATCGACAGCACTGGCTTTGCGATGGCACAGCAGGATGTTCGCTATTACCTCAACGGCATGCTTTGGGAAGTTAGCCAGGGGCAGTTACGTTTTGTTGCTACCGACGGTCACCGCCTTGCCTTGAGTACTGAGCAAATCGATATCAACTGCCCTGAAAACAAGCACGCGATTTTGCCCCGCAAAGGCGTCGTTGAATTGTCTCGACTGTTGGAAGACAGCGATGCTGAAGTTACAGTGAGCTTGGGTAGTAACCATGTCCGCGCAATTACAGAGCACTATACCTTCACTTCAAAGCTGGTTGATGGGAAATTCCCGGATTATGAGCGTGTATTACCGAAGAACGGCAACAAAACTGTTATCGGCGAACGCGCTGAGTTGAAGCAAGCCTTTGCTCGTACGGCGATTTTGTCCAACGAAAAATACCGAGGTGTAAGGTTGTTGCTAAGTGATGGACAGTTGACCGTCACAGCGAATAACCCTGAGCAGGAAGAAGCGGAAGAGCAGGTTACCGTCAACTACAGTGGGGACAGCCTGGAAATTGGCTTCAATGTCAGTTACTTACAGGATGTGGTCAACGTACTTCAATCTGAAAACGTTAAATTCACCCTGTCTGATTCCAATAGCTCGGCATTGGTGGAAGCCGAAGAGGGCGGCAACGCGGTTTACGTTGTAATGCCCATGCGTCTGTAAGGATGGGCTTTCCGCATTAGATGCCCCTAACCCGCCTAAAAATTTCCAATCTTCGAAATCTGGGTGCAGTTACACTGCACCCAAGTTCCAGTCTTAACTTTATATTCGGTGCTAACGGCAGTGGCAAAACCAGTCTTCTGGAGGCCATTTTCTTTCTGGGTACCGGCCGTTCCTTTCGCTCTCATAAGGTTAAGCCTCTAATTAATCATAATGCCGACAGTCTGATACTGTTTGCGAAGCTACTTTCTCAGGATTTTGAGCACAGTATTGGACTGGAAAGGCAGGGTTCAAGTGGAGCTAAGACAAAAATTGATGGAAAAGCTGTTTACTCGGCCTCCTCACTGGCTTCCTTGCTGCCCACCCTGATCATCGATGCTCACAGTTTTGATTTAATCGAAGGTGCACCGAAAGAGCGCCGCTCTTATTTGGATTGGTTGGTGTTTCACGTGAAACATTCCTTCCACGATTGCTGGAAAGGCTACTCAAAAGCCCTGAAACACCGGAATAGTCTGCTCCGACGTGGTAGAATAGAAGGCTTTGAACTGCGGCCCTGGGAGCAGGAGATGTGCTCTAAGGCCGAACAGCTGGCGCTGATGAGGCAGGAGTGCTTTGACAAGCTAAAGCTGAATTTAAATGAAGTTATCAGTGACTTTGTTCCTCTGGAAGGCATTAGTATCGACTTCTACAAAGGTTGGGATAAAGAAAAAACCTTTCAGGAGCAACTGGAAGAGGGGAAAGAACGCGATGCTAAGCTGGGCTACACCTGGTATGGCGCGCAAAAGGCTGATATCAAAATAAAAATTGAAGGCCATCCTGCAGAGCAAGCGCTTTCCCGAGGGCAGCAGAAGCTGTTGGTCTGTGCGCTGAAGATCTCAATAGGCAAAACATACAGCGAACTTACCGGAAAACCCTGCATTTATCTGGTAGATGATTTGCCAGCTGAGCTGGATGGCGACAACCAAAAGCGGCTTGCAAACTGGCTAAGCCTAATTGGTGCCCAGGTATTTGTTACTGCTGTAGAGAAACAAGCTTTATTGAATGCTTGGCCGGAAGCCGAAAAAGAACAAGCAGCGATGTTTCACGTGAAACATGGCTTAGTGGAACATACAAATCAGACGTTATAACGGCGTTTGATCGGCGTGAAACAGGCGCCAATATAACAACGGAGTATGCTATGTCAGAAGAATCATCTTATGATTCGTCCAGTATTAAGGTATTGAAAGGCCTGGATGCTGTGCGTAAGCGCCCAGGTATGTACATTGGTGACACGGATGATGGCACCGGTTTACACCACATGGTGTTTGAGATTGTCGATAACTCAATTGATGAGGCGCTTGCTGGCCATTGTTCTGAGATCAGAATCGTCATTCACCCTGATGAATCGGTATCGGTATCTGATAATGGTCGTGGAATCCCGACAGAAATGCATGAAGAAGGGGTGTCCGCCGCCGAAGTGATTATGACCGTACTCCATGCGGGCGGTAAGTTTGACGATAATACTTATAAGGTATCCGGTGGATTGCACGGTGTAGGGGTATCCGTGGTAAACGCCCTATCGTCAGAGTTGAAACTGACCATTCGCCGTGAAGGCAAAATCCATGAGCAGATTTACCATCATGGTGTTCCACAGGCCCCATTAACGGTAGTGGGTGATACGGAAATCAGCGGTACAGAAATTCATTTCACACCGTCCCCGGATACCTTCAGCAATATTCAGTTCCACTATGACCAGCTAGCCAAACGCCTGCGTGAGCTGTCTTTCCTGAACTCTGGTGTTCGTATTGTTCTGAAAGATGAGCGTACAGCTAAAGAAGACATCTTTGAATACGAAGGTGGCTTGCGTGCCTTTGTTGAATACTTGAATCAAAACAAGAATTCCGTAAATCAGGTGATGCACTTCGATGTGCAGCGTGATGATGGAATTGGTGTTGAAGTCGCTTTGCAGTGGAATGACTCCTTCCAGGAAGGTATTTTTTGCTACACCAACAATATTCCCCAGCGTGACGGTGGTACTCACCTGGCCGGCTTTCGTTCTGCACTGACACGCGGACTGAATAACTATATTGAAAAAGAGGGCATGGGTAAGAAAGAGAAAGTTTCTACCACCGGTGACGATGCCCGCGAAGGTTTAACCGCCATCATTTCGGTAAAAGTCCCTGATCCTAAATTCTCTTCCCAGACCAAAGACAAGCTGGTTTCTTCCGAAGTGAAAGGTGCAGTTGAGCAGGAAATGGGAGCAGCCTTCAGCGATTATCTGTTGGAAAACCCCCAAGAAGCCAAAGCGGTTGTGGGCAAGATGATCGAAGCGGCGAAGGCGCGAGAAGCCGCGCGTAAAGCTCGTGAAATGACCCGTCGTAAAGGGGCTTTGGATATTGCGGGTCTGCCAGGAAAGTTGGCGGACTGCCAGGAAAAAGATCCGGCCTTGTCTGAAGTATACCTGGTGGAGGGTGACTCGGCGGGTGGTTCTGCAAAGCAGGGCCGTGATCGCCGAACTCAAGCTATTCTGCCTTTGAAGGGTAAGATCCTGAACGTTGAAAAAGCACGTTTCGATAAAATGCTGTCCAGTGCCGAGGTTGGCACACTGATTACCGCATTGGGTTGTGGTATTGGTGCGGAAGAATTCGACCCGGATAAACTGCGTTATCACCGCATCATTATCATGACGGATGCGGACGTGGATGGATCTCACATCCGCACGCTGTTACTGACTTTCTTCTTCCGTCAAACTCGAGAATTGATTGAACGTGGTCATGTCTATATTGCGCAGCCTCCGCTGTACAAAATCAGCAAAGGCAAGCAGGAACAGTACCTGAAAGATGAGGCAGCCCTGGAAGAATTCCTGACCAATGTGGCCCTGGAATCCGGTGCGCTTTATGTGAACCCGGATGCTCCCGCTATTACCGGTGGTTCATTGCAGGAATTGGTAAACGCTTACCGTGCCGTTATGGGTACAATCGAACGTTTATCTCGCCTGTACCCATCTGAAGTTCTGGAGCAGATGATCTATCATTCTGCGATTAGCATGGATGATATGGCCAGTGAAACAAAGGTACAGGAGTGGAGTGAGTCTTTACTATCAAAAATTCAAAGCGATAACTCAACCGGCAGCCATCGCTACAGCGTTACCGTGAGCGAAGACAGTGAGCGTCATGTTTACCTGCCAACGTTTAAAGTAACGGCCCACGGTGTGGATACCGAGTATCACTTTGGTCATGACTTCTTCCAATCCGGCGAATATCAATCCATGGTTGAGTTGGGTAATAAGCTAAATGGCTTAATGGAAGAGGGTGCCTACTTCTCCAAAGGTGAGCGTAAGTTGGAAACCCGTGATTTCAAAGATGGCCTGGAATGGCTGATGAAAGAATCCAAGCGCGGCTACAACGTTCAGCGCTATAAAGGTTTGGGTGAAATGAACCCTGAACAGCTTTGGGAAACCACTATGGATCCGGAAACCCGCCGTATGCTGCAGGTGACCATCGAAGACGCCATCAGTGCTGACCAGATGTTCAACACCTTGATGGGGGATCAGGTTGAACCTCGCCGTGACTTTATCGAAAGCAATGCGCTGTCGGTGGCAAACTTGGATGTTTAGTCTCCCAGTTGTTTATTGGCAAATCGCAATGAAGTAAGAATAAAAAAAGGCAGCTTTCGAGCTGCCTTTTTTGTGTAGATTCACAGAGAGATCAAAGTCTTCTCAATCACGTGGGAAATGGTTTTTCCATCAAAGTGGTATTGGTAGTGTTTGGCCTGGCGACAATTAGACAGGGCGGGTGGCCTGAACACGCCATAACAATGACCACCATCTCTTCGCACGCTGGAAAATGCGATGCCCCAGGACTTGGCGTCTTTCAGCTTTTGGCCGAGGGCCTGACCGGCTGAATAATCATCGAGGTGATATATATCGGACAGTTCTTCTTGTCTACCTAGAACGGTGTGGAGGTTTTGGTCCAAGTCGGTTAGCAGTGAGCGCATATCCACGGTTGTTGGGCTGCTGTTGAAATCGCAAAAGAATTTCGCCCGGTGGTATTTGGTTTCTTCGATGGCAGTTTCCAGTTCCTTCGCGCAATAAAATACACCGTAACCTCTATCGAAACGGCCTCCATCTTCATTCACTCGGGCGTGGGTAAAGGCCGCCATAATATAGCTGGTGCCAGGGCCGGCGATCCGATCTTCTTTGGCAACCAGGCTGATGTCCCCAACTTCGTCTCTAAGTCGGTCATTGGTCAGGGATTCAATTTCGTGGAGAATTTCGAATTCTTCAGCGTTGGCCACTCTCTCGTAGAGGTCAATCGGCGGAAAGCGGCTGGGAATCAAGCGATAAGTGGTCTCTTTAACAGGAGTGACTTCCAGGTCAGCGACATCCATTCCTAGCCGCCTCGCTCTGCATCCAGATATTGGCGAACATGTGCCAAATCCACGATATGTCCGGCCAGCATTCGCTGTAGCGGAGATTGGCCGTTGAAGGCACTGCTGCTATTGGGGGATGTTATCCAAGTATCGGAAATACGTTCTTCCGGGATAAGAATCTGAAGCGATCTCCAGATGCCCAGAATGTAACTGGTTCTCTCAAGGAGGTCATTGGTGAGAGTGGCGGATTCGGGCTTTTTCTTCCAGTTGTAAAAAGTCCCTTCATTATGTAAGCCTAATAAGGCCTGCTGCTGGCTATTATTAAGTTTCCAGCGTTCAAAGATTTGCAGAATGGTTCTGATTAAAGGCCCTGCGGCCTCTTTTCTTTTTTCAGTGGTGAAATTTGCAAATTGGCTCATGGTGTTTTTCCTCAAGCTTTACAAAATTATAGCTCAATTGATAAATACTTCAATATTATAGTCAATCTTCTATTGGCCTCTTAAAATTTGAAAAAAGTGGACCTTTCTAAAGCCACTTTGTTGAGCAAGACTAAAAGCACCATAAAACCAAACAGGGGATAACGATGAGTGTTCAGGTACGAATGCTGAGCGAAGACGATTTTGATCAGTGGCAAGAACTCTTCAAGGGCTATTGTGATTTTTATGAAAGTCCGGCTGATAAAGAAAAGATCATGATCCAGTGGAATTGGCTACATGATGACGCCAATATGCTCCAAGGGTTGGTGGCTTATGATGAAAATGGTGATTTAGCAGGCTTAGCTCATTATCACGCTTGGCCCTTGAGTATCTATGGCAAGGAAGTGTGTTACTTGAGTGACTTATTTGTTTCTCCGGTGTTTCGGGGTAAGGGGGTGGGTAAACTTCTTTATCGTCATTTAATGGATATGTGTAAAGAAAAGGGCTGGCCAGCATTAACCCTACTGACCCAGGATGGAAATGCCACGGCGAGGTCGCTCTATGACCAATATGCGGAAGCGAGTGATTTTCGCTTTTACATAACGGGTGTGTAAGCAAATCCGCTAAGTTAGAGCGGGCTTAGTGTTGCGCCCCGCTGTTGAACAGCCGATTGCAATATTGAAACGGCGTTCAGAATCTTGTCTTCGTCACAGGAAGTAAACCCGAGGAGAAAACCCTGCTTGGCGCGAACCGGTTCCCGATAGAGAAAAGAGAGGGGAATGCAGCTTATGTCGGTATCTGATATGGCTTCCATAATTTCTGAATCGGTCACGTCTTTACCTTGAAGTTCGGCAACAATATGCAAGCCACCGGGGTTGAACGCTTCCTGGTGATTGATGTGGTTGCCGACAAGTGCTTGCTCAAGAGCCCGTCGGCGTCTGCCATAGATTTTTCTCATATTGGATACGTGTTTGGCGAATCGGCCGGAGCTGATCAATTCGGCAAGTGCTGCTTGGCTTACGACGCTACTGAAGTTTCCAAGCATTGGGTAGATTGCCTGAAAACTCTCGACCAGAGCTAAAGGAACAACCACAAAACTCATGCGTAAACTCAGAGACAGGGTTTTGCTGAAGGTACCCATATAGAGAGTTCGCTCATTGTTCTCTAAACCGAACATAGCCGGAATAGGATTGCCCTTGTATCGAAACTCACCATCGTAGTCATCTTCCAGCAGCCAGCTGTCTTTGGCCTTAGCGATGTCGATAAGTTTGAGCCGACGACTGATTGGCATGGTATAGCCAAGCGGAAATTGATAGGAGGTCGACGTGCAAATCAAGCGGGGTGAGCTGTCCCGAATCTGTTCTGTGCTGGGGTTTAATCCATGATGATCAATTTCCGTATTAATTGGCTTAAGACCTTCCATTTCCAATGTTTCTGCAATCATTGGATAACCGGGATTTTCGATCCAGGCGCTGTCACCGGGTTGACTCACAGTCTTAGCAATAAGAGAAACTGACTGTGAAGCTCCATGAGTAATAAATACTTGTTCCGGCCGAACATTGATGCCTCGTGAAATTGCGAGATGTCTGGCGATGGATTGGCATAGAGGAAAAAAGCCATTTCCAGATGTAAATTGTTTTAAGGCGTCTCCAATTTGAAGGCTATGCTTTTTATAAAGCTTGTTCCATACCCCATAGGGAAAAAGAGAGTGGTCGACAAAACCTGGAAGAAGTTGGTTTCCACTAAAAACAATGTTGCTGCTTTTTAGTGGTGTGCCTTCCAAGCGTCTGGAGGGAGGGTTTTTTGCTTGGGAAGCGGGAAAAACATGGCCGTCCAAATTTTTTGATGACTGACTTGTGAATTTTAAATCGGCAATATAGGTACCGTCGCCTTGTCTGGTAATGAGAAAGCCTTCTGAAAAAAGTTGATCCAAGGCTGTAGAAATCGTAGTTCGGGATAACTTCAGGGAAGAAGCCAATGAACGACTTGAAGGGATTTTGGATGCTGGAGCAAGTACACCATTTATAATCGCCTCGCGAATCACCACATAAACTTGCTGATGCAGTGCTTCCTCACCCGAGCGTTCCAACTTCAATGCAATCAAATCTGCAAGGAGCTTGCTTTCGTTCATGATGATCACTCAATGGGGCATGAATCGGATTTTGATGTTACCTATTCCAATATATTAACAAGTCTGTGCGTGATCACAAAAAGACAAAGTTTCTAAACCTTATGAGCGAGTACTTCGTCATAGCGGTTTTCTTGTTGGGCTGATCGAGTTTTGTGTTTAACCCAGTTAATCACTTTGGATTCAATAAAAAACCAGGATAGAGATGCGAGTAGAAGTGAGAAAACAAAGGTTACTGATGTCAGCCATAGAAAATGATCCCCTGCCATAGAAGAAATAGGGCTGTATTGGTATACCCATTTCATGACTGGAAAATGCCATAAATACAAGCCATAACTAACTAGCCCCATATAGAACACGTAGCGGTTCGCAAAGAGTAATCTTGCGCTGCTTAAGTTTGCTGCACAGGCGAGTACGACCAGCGCCGTTACGGCACTGAACAGCGTTGTCCAACTGAAGAATATTAGGTTGTTTTTCCAATACAAAAGCTTGTCAGTGTCCATCCAGGAAATCAGCAATACATACGCTGGGAGGGCCAATGCGAAAGCGACGGGCAAATAGCGTAGGTAGCGTGTCCGTAACTGGGCATTTTCATAATAGTGCACATGAATTAATGCAGCCATAATACCCAGCCCGAATGAATCCAAACTGCCTGGGAGCTGTACCGTCCATACCGTTACCTTTGCGGTGGGAAGTTCGCTGACCACATAATAACGCCAGACAAGCATACAGCCGACAAATAAAAACAATAAATAAAACCGGTTTTTCCATTTTAGGAATGGCCCCAAAAACGGTAATACGATGTAGAAGGACAGTTCAATTGGTAGTGTCCACCATACGCCATTCAATATCGGGTTTCCGATCCCTATGGGCTCTGGAATAAACAACATGAGTACATAACCGTACAGCCTATCCAAACCAAAAGGCCAATCTCCATTAAGGGCATAAAAAACAAACAGAAGAATGATTAATTGCGCATAGTAGGCGGGGAATACCCGAGAAGCGCGATGCAGAAAATAAGACGGTGTTACCGGAGATCGTTTGAAGCTGGAATTTGCGCGTATGAATGGTCGAGCTAACAGGAAGGCCGAGAGAACAAAGAGAATCTGAACACCCGACCAACCAACAGACAATAGTGGGTCCAAACGTACATTTATGTCTCCCAAGGGCAAGCTTAGCGAAGAAAACCCCGCTTCTCCCCAACAATGAAACAGCAGCACCATCAAGGCTGCAATTCCCCTTAGTCCTGTCAGCCCTGGCATCGAGTGCTGAAGGTGATTCCGTTCTAACATAAATCCTACGCATCAGAATTCAGAGGTAGGGGCTGATTATTCAAATTTAGTAAAACAACTATTCATTCACCAATACCGGGTTTTGTGCGGCACCGGTTAGCGAACATAGACATGTAAATATCTTTTGTGCTGGCTGGAAAGCGGTTTTGTCGACTACAAAACTGGATATTTAAATACTTTTTGCTAGGTACGTAGAAGTTCTATTACTAAATTTGAATTGGTTTATATTCAGTCCCTAAATTAGTGCATTCCAAGAGGGGCATACTATGCATTCGGTGTGAGCAGAAATAAAGCTTGAGATACAAATTTATACATCGTGATAGACAAAGTCCCGGATAATTGGATTGAATGGTTTCGGCTTTCAAAAAGGATTGTGATTGTTTTTATTCAACTTGCTTAGGCAATCAAAGAATTGGATAGTGGGAGAAGAAGTTTAAACATAACGGAGGGATATGTTCAGAAAAGAAAAAGCCTGAACCCTTCCTTGTTCCAGTCTTACGCTAAAACGAGAAAAGATTCAGGCTTTGATGTATTACAAAAAACTGGATTAGCGAATGCGCTCAATCTCAACTTTTGCTACAGCACCGCCCCAATTGTAACGTGCGCGGGTCAAGTCAGCTTCACCGTGGATACCTGGGCTCGGGAATACGTAACCTTCACCGGAATCATCGGGTGAGAATGGGCTGCCGCCACAACGAGGGCCTGGAATATCAGCACACAGCTCTGAGTTGGTTTCGGTACCAGCATCGTAAGCGTTCATGTAATAGGTCAGCTTAGCGGTCCGGAAACCTGGCAGTACCGCCTGGTTTAAGGCCACCATGGTGTCATTGGTTGGCAGCAGCATGGAAACGATACTGATAAAGCTAACAAATGGCTGAGATTGCAGTTCAAATTCCGTGCTTTCACCTGGACCCAAAAGGCCGCTGGTTGTTGCTGTATCGGCAACGCTGGAAGATGCATCCAATTGAGTGGCCAGGGGGCCTACATCACCACCTTCTGCTACGCGAGCAACTTCATCGCTGGCAGCCTGACCAACTTCAAATACTTTCACATCACTGCGATGAGATGCGGCCAAAAACGGCGTAAAGGTAATACCGTGAGTAATGTTCGTGATTTTTACTTTATAGGTTTCCAGAGCCTGGGCAGATACACTGGCGGACAGGCTCAAGCCTGCGGCGAGAATAGCGGTTGAAGCGATAAGTGTTTTCTTAAGAGACATGTTGTAATTTCCTCTATTGCGACGTTGGGTACTAACTGCAAAACCGCAGATAACGTTACAGAGCAAAACAAACTATCCAGTCACTGCTTTCTAAAGAAAAAATCACAAGTTGATTAAAAAATATAACAAATGGGGACATGAGTAGCCCTCCTGAAAGGCTACCCAGGGAACTTAAGAGGTTTTAGGCGACATCTGATTGATCATTGTAATGGCTCAATTCTTCGAGATAATCCATTACCTGGTGGCTGGCCTGTTCCATTTCTTCCATATATTGTGTTGCCAGCTCTTGCTGGTTCTCGGCCAGAGCGTTTAAGGCGGCGATGCCGCAGTCGTGGACCTTTTTGTGAGGAACATCGATATTTTTGTACGCGGCGCTGTCTCCGTATTTCTCCATGCCTTCATTTTTATACCAAATGCCCAATCGGCAATTCATATGGCCGGTGAAATCATCAATGGATTTATCGCTTTTGCCGGACGCGACAGCATAGACTTCGCTTTTCCAGACAATATGGTCCAGCTTGACGGTTTGAACAAAGGTCCGCATGGAAGCGTTGCTGATGGTGGATTTCATGGTATTGCAGCAGCCAATAATGGCGCCGTAGTCTTCATTCAGGCGACCGACACCTTCTGACAGTTCATTATTACTGCTTTGGATTGTGTTCACTGAGTCCACGGTTTCTGAGGTGGATTGGATAATCTGACCCACCAGCTCAGATACTTCGTTGGCGGAGGTATTGGTATTGTTGGCCAGGGAGCGAACCTCGTCCGCGACCACACTGAAACCACGACCGGCTTCGCCGGCCCGGGCCGCCTCAATGGCAGCATTCAGGGCCAGCAGGTTGGTTTGGTCCGAGATCTTGGAAATGGTCTCCACAAAAGAGTTAATGTTGTCGGCCATCTCCGAGAGGCCAGAGATGTTTTCTGTCATCCCCCCCATATTATTGGTCAGGCCATGCATCTCGGTGACGATCTGCTTCAGGGAATCATTGGAGACATCAAGCAGTTCATTGATTTTGTCCGAGGATTGGCTTTCAGCTTCGATTGATTGGTGTGAGGAGAGTACCGATTCACGAATTCGCTCAATTTGTCCCAAACACTCCAAAGTGTAACCGAGGAGTTTGGATTCAAAGCCCCCGTTGTTGTTAAGCTGCTCTGGTGCTTCTTCAATTTCTGTGGGAATTTTAAGTTGTTGGTTTTCTTGCTCAAGCAAGCGAATTTGCTTACGTAGAGATTCGTTTTCCTGTTCCAGACTTTGGTAGCTTGATTGCAATACGAACATTGATCCACCCTTTTTCCATTATGATGTACTGTTATTTGCCTAAAGACACATCCATGAAGGCTGGATAGAAGTTCCTGCCCAAGTACCTCTGTCAGTTAATCTCGTCCGTGAATTCAAGAAGTAAGCTTCTTATCGGCTCTTCTTTAAAAAAGTTAATACAAAATTAGCATAGACTAGAATGTGACGGTCGCTAGGGTGGAGGCAGGAAAATAAAAAAGCCGCCCGGAAGGCGGCTTGGAATAGGGTTTGAAAGGTTTATTTTGCCTTAGTGAAATCGGCACCCGTCAGGATGGCAAATTCATCGATATTCAAATAGCGCTTCATTACCTCGTGAATATCTTTGGCTGTAAGGGACTCAATTTTTGCTTCAAAGTCTTTCGACCATTGCATATCGCGTTTTAAATACGAATTGTTGCCGAGCATGGGGGCAAGCTCATCGTCTTTTGAACGCGCAATTTTACGTTGCTGCAGATAACCGGATTTAGCACTGGCGATTTCTTCATCAGTGAAGCCGGATTCAATGACTTTCTGCAAAACTTCTTTTACACCAGACTCGACCTTGCCCAGGTTTTGCGGCGCACAGATGGCGTAGATGCCCAGGGCAGAACGCTTATCCAGCTCGCTTTGATTCAAGAAAGAACCAGCGCTGTAACTTAAGCCATCTTCCTGGCGAAGTTTGGTGGCCAAACGACTGTTCAAAAAGCCTCCGCCCAACATATAGTTTCCGAGTACCAGCGCCGGGCTATCTTTATGCCCATCATTAATGGGTAATGAAATGGTCGCCGCAAAAACAGCGTTTTCCTTATCCGGCGTATTAAACTGTTGGGCTTTGTTATTCACAGCTTGAAAGGAACGAGCGATGCGCTGATAAGCTGTTTTGGGTTTCCAATCCGCGAAGAGTTTTTTCAGTTGAGATGTAATCGCCTTCTCATCAAAATCACCGACGACAGCAATTTCCCCGAATTGGCTGCCATAAAATGTATCGTGAAAAGCTTTTACGTCTTCGAGTTTTAAACCTTCCAAACGTTTCAGGCTTTCATCGAAAGTTGGTACATAGTGTGGGTGGTCTTTTGCTACCTGACGGTGACGACGGCTGTACTCACGGAAAACCAGCGATTGCGGGTTTTGCATGCTCTGCTCAAGATTCACTTTGGATTTGGCTTTGTACTGATCGAATTCTTTTGAGTCAAAGTTAGCTTCTTTCAGCACATGGGCAATCAGCTCGATAACCTTGGACAGGTTTTCACGCTTGGTATTTGCGCGAATTCCGATACCGGTTGCACCACCACCAATGGAAACACTGGATTTCAATTTATCGAATTCGTCTTGCAGCTGTTCCCGGGTGTACTTGCTGGTGCCGTGCATTAATAAGTTTGCGGCAGCGCTGCCAATATTGGCTTTTGACATCAATGATTTTTCATCACCGAGGTTTAAGCTCATATAAAACTCGACGGATTCACCACGAGTTTTCTTGGGCAACAGTGACACTTTCAGATCATTGCCGATGCTGAAGTTTTCTGTACGTTTATCGATATTATCGAAGGAGGCATCAAAGACTTCACCAGCACTCACCGCTTTGCGACCTTTGTAGCCTTTCAGCATATCGCTGACGCTGGCAACGGCAGGAATTTCCACTCGCTCGGGTTTGTCAGCAGGTAGATAACGGCCAGCGGTTCGATTATTTCGAGTCAGGTATTTTTCAGCTACGCGTTGAACATCTTCAACGGTAACTTTCTCAATGCGGTCGCGATTCAAAAACAGTAAACGCCAGTCACCCATACCGAGCCATTCGCTCAATTCCAGAGCAACGCTTTCGGAAGAATTAAAACCGAGTTCAAAGTTTTTGATCAGCTTGCGTTTGGTGCGCTCAACTTCTTCCTGGGTAATCGGTGTTTTCGCCAGATTCTCCAGAACCTTGTGACTTGCGTCGATGGCTTTATTCAAATCTTCTGCCTTGTCGACGACCAGGCCATACATCATTAAACCTGGCTCAGCCCACTGAAAATTAAAACCGTAACTTTGGGTGGCGAGTTTCTTTTCAACCACTTCCTGATGCAGACGGCCGCGTGGGGTTTCGCTCATGATGCCGGATAGAACTTCCAGCGCCGCAAAATCTTCATGGGAACCAGCGGGAACGTGATAAGCCATTAGATAAACCTGCACATCGCCAACGCGTCGAACGGTAACCAGCTTTTCACCGTCTTGGGCAGGTTCCTGGGTATACAGTGGCTCAATAACGCGTTCGGGCTTTGGAATCGGGCCGAAGGCGGCTTCGACTTTCTTCAGCATATCCGCAAGTTCAAACTTACCCGCGACAATTAACGTTGCATTGTCCGGTTGGTAGTACTTTTTATAGAAGGCCTTGAGGCGATTAATTGAAACGTTTTCAATATCCGAGCGGGCACCGATGGTGGATTTTCCGTAATTATGCCAACTGTATGCCGCTGCCATCACGCGTTTGGCCAGAACGTTATAAGGGCTGTTTTCACCGCGTTCGAACTCATTGCGTACGACCGTCATTTCACTGTCGAGATCTTTCTGGGCAATGAAGGAATTCACCATACGATCGGCTTCCATATCCAGAGCCCAATCGATATTTTTCTCGGTGGCATTGAAGGTTTCGAAATAATTGGTGCGATCCGTCCAAGTTGTACCGTTCGGGCGGGCACCGTGTTCGCTGAGCTCTTTGGGAATGTCTTTATGCTTTGGGCTGCCTTTGAAAACCAGATGTTCCAATAAATGGGCCATACCGGTTTCGCCGTAGTTCTCATGTTTGGAACCGACTTGATAGGTCACATTTACCGTTACGGTTTCCTGGGTGACGTCGGGAAAGAGAAGAACGCGTAAGCCGTTATCCAGGCGGTATTCACTGATACCTTCAACTTCGGTAACTTTTACAGGTTTTGCCAGAATACCTTGAGATAAAGTACCGGCGGCAATGATCGCTGACGCAATCAAGGTTTTACGAAAAGACAAGCCCATAGCTGGCTCCTTATGATTGGGCAGCACCCCCTCGATGGGGTGCTGGAGTTACAAATGGGTCGAGCGTATTTTTAGACGCTGTGTTGCTCGATCCAGTTTCGTACTTCTTGGGTAAGTTCTTTGCTATTGCGGTCTTCACTGCTGATCATATCACTAATTGAGACAGTGACGACGCCAGCTTGTTTCGCAAGTTTGTGTGGAGCCCAGAAAACTCCAGCGTTGTGCGCTACGGCAACGACGGGGACGTTGGCAGCGATGGCTATATCGGCGCCGCTGCGGGCGAAGTTTCCAAGTTCACCAGGTTCCTTACGGGTGCCTTCGGGAAATACCAACACACTAATGCCGTCATCCAGACGAGCGACACCTTCCTTGCGAATTTTTTTAAGGGCTTCTCTGGGGTTGCCACGATCAATCGGGATCGATCGTAATGCTCGTAAACCCCAACCAAAGAATGGAATGTTTAATAATTCCTGCTTAAGAATAGTCGCAACAGGACTGAAGTGAGCCTGTAAAAACAGGGTTTCCCAGCTGCTTTGGTGATTGGCGAGAATCACACAGGGTCGCGTCAGGCTTTCTTTATTGCCGCGAATGTCGATACGGACACCACAGCAGACTTTGAGCCAGAACAGACAAAATCGATTCCAGGCGACCAGCACAGGCGCCCGAAGCGAGTAGGGGAATAACATAAGTGGCAGTGCCAATGCGCCAAAGAGAATACCGGTAATTACATAACCGATATAAAAAACAATTGCGCGTAGCTTTGCTATCAAGAGTCCATATCCTTAACCGAAGTGATCGGCGATATAGGCAGCCGCCGCTGCGAGATCATCAAATACCGGTGTATTTTCCAGTCCGTCGACCGGTTCTTTGGCGAGCTTGGCCAGGGTTTGTTCGCCTTTACCTGTGCGCACCAAAATAGGTTGGCAACCCTTGGCGAGACCGGTTTCCAGGTCTCTTAAGCTGTCGCCAACGAAAGGCGCGCCTTCCGCACAGACATCAAATTCAACTTCTATGGCATCCACCAAACCGGTTTTGGGTTTGCGGCAGCTGCAATTGTCATCCGGCCCATGGGGACAGTAGAAAATGGCCGCAATACTTCCGCCACGGGTTTCCACCATCTCGGTGAGCTTGCTGTGCATGGCTTCCAGATCATCAAGGTCAAACAAACCCCGTGCCAGTCCGGATTGGTTCGTTGCAACCACAACGGTAAAGCCCAGGCGGGAGAGTTTGGCAATGGCTTCCAGACTGCCTTCAATTGGCTGCCACTCTTCAGCCGACTTAATATAGTCAGCCGAATCGTGGTTGATCACACCGTCTCTGTCCAGGATAACCAGTTTCACAGTGGCCTCTTACTTAGCCGGTGCCAACAGGGAAATGTCCGCGACCTGCAGGAACAACTGACGCAGCTTGTTCAACAGGGCCAGGCGATTGTTGCGCAGATCCATATCGTCTGCCATGACCATAACATCATCAAAGAAGCTGTCGACGACTGGACGCAAATCCGCAAGGGCGCTCAGCGCTTCGGTGTAATTGGCGTCGACAAAGAGCGGCGCAACCTGCTCGGCTTTTTCAGCAACGGCCTTGGCCAATGCTTTTTCAGCGGCTTCCGTTAACAGGGCGTCGTTTACGTCATCAGCAACCGGGCTTTCGAGCTTGGCCAGAATATTGGATACGCGCTTATTAGCGGCGGCCAATGCGGTAGCATCTTCCAGCTGGCTGAAAGCATGAACGGCGTGAACGCGACGGTTAATATCCAATGGCACGCTGAGATTTTTGGCGCTTACGGCCATAAAGACTTCAGCAGCAATTTTTTCTTCTTCGTACCAGGCGCGAAAACGTTCCAGCATATAATCCAGAGCGGTCTTCACCGAGGCTTCGCTGTCTTTAATGGCGCTGCCATGATTAATGGTGGCCAGTTTCAACAGTTGTCCCAGATCCAGCGGCAGTTCTTTTTCAACCAGCAGACGCAAAACGGCAACGCTGGCGCGACGCAATGCGAAGGGATCTTTTGAGCCAGTAGGTTTTTGTCCGATGCCAAAAATACCGCTCAAGGTATCGAGGCGATCTGCCAAGGCGATGATGGTACCAGTTGTGCTGCTCGGCAATTTATCGCCCGCAAATTTCGGCAGATATTGTTCTTGTAATGCCAGGGCAACTTCTTCGTCTTCACCAGCGTGCTTGGCGTAGTAGTAACCGGCGACACCTTGCATCTTGTCGAACTCACCGACCATGTCGGAGACCAGATCGCTTTTACAAAGCTCAGCGGCGCGCTGGCACTTCGCCAAATCACCACCGACTTGTTGAACCATCATTTGAGCGAGATTGCGAATGCGTTCGGTCTTATCGTAAATAGAACCCAATTGCGCCTGGAAAACGATGGGCTTCAAACGTTCGCGCATATCGCTCAGGCTGGTTTTTTTGTCGGTTTCGAAGAAGAATGCTGCATCGGCGAGGCGAGGACGAATCACTTTTTCGTTGCCGGAAATCACCTGGGCCGGGTCTTTACTTTCGATATTACTGATGGTGATAAAGTAAGGCATCAGTTGGCCATCAGTGTTTTGGACCGGGAAGTATTTCTGGTGCTCTTTCATAGAGTAGACCAGCGCTTCGGAAGGAACTTCCAGGAAGCTTTCTTCAAACTTGCCTGTCAGAGCAACGGGCCATTCAACCAACGCGGTGACTTCGTCCAGCAATTCTTCATCCAACATGGCTTCGCCATTTACCTTGGTGGCTTCGGCCAACACTTGCTGTTTGATCAGTTCGCGACGTTGTTCAAAGTCTGCCATCACATAAGCAATAGACTGAAGCTTCTCGGCGTACTCACTGGCTTGATCAATAATCAGAGTTTGGTTGTAGTGGAAGCGATGGCCGCGGGTTTCGCGATTGGCCTTTACGCCATACACTTCCGCTTCAATCAGCTCGTTACCAAACAACATCATTAGCCACTGTACCGGGCGCACAAATTCATCGCGACGGGCACCCCAGCGCATACGCTTGGCGATTGGCAGTTTAGCCAGTGATGTCTGAATAATGGCTTCGAGTTTATCGCTTGTTAGTTCTCCGCCGGCTTTTTTGCGGTAAATCAATTTGTCCTGTTTACCATCGTTTTCGGTTTTCAGGTCATCGACGGCGATGCCGTTTTTATTGGCAAATGCTTCGGCGGCTTTACTGGGCTTACCTTCTCCATCAAACGCAATTTTTGCCGGCGGGCCCCAGACAGCGACTTCTTTCACCGGAGTCTGCTCATCCAGGCCATTAACCTGAACAGCCAAACGGCGCGGTGCGGCGTAGGCCTTTACGGAATCGAAAGACAGTTCCAAATCCTTCAGACCGGTTTCGATACCTTGTTGAAAGGCATTGGACAAGGTTTTCAGGGCTTTTGGAGGCAGTTCTTCGGTGCCCAGTTCAACTAAAAAATCTTTTTTCATCAGGCGTCCTCCTCCTTGGCCAGGAACTCATTACGCAGACTTTCCTCGGCAAGTGGGAAACCCAGTTCTTTACGTGCGTCGTAGTACGCTTGGCAAACGGCGCGCGCCAAGGTGCGAACACGCAGAATGTAACGTTGGCGCTCGGTCACCGAAATGGCGTGGCGAGCATCCAGCAGGTTAAAGGTATGGGAGGCCTTCATAACCATCTCATAGGCTGGTAAAGGCTGGCCGGCTTTCACCAGGCGAGCGGACTCGCTCTCGTACTTGTCGAAGCATTGGAACAGAAAATCCACATCGGCTTCTTCGAAGTTATAGCGTGACATTTCCACTTCGTTCTGGTGGAAAACATCGCCATAGGTCACCGGGCCTTGCGGGCCTACGGTCCAGATCAAATCGTAGATGCTGTCGACACCCTGCAGGTACATGGCGATACGCTCGAGACCATAGGTAATCTCGCCCATAACCGGCATACACTCAAGGCCGCCAACTTGCTGGAAGTAAGTGAATTGGGTTACTTCCATACCGTTCAACCAGACTTCCCAGCCCAGACCCCAGGCACCCAGAGTTGGAGATTCCCAGTTATCTTCCACAAAGCGGACATCATGTATGGTGGTATCAATACCCAGAGCATCAAGAGAACCCAGATAGAGCTCCTGGAAGTTTTCCGGGTTGGGCTTCATGACTACCTGAAATTGATAGTAGTGTTGAAGGCGGTTCGGGTTTTCACCGTAGCGGCCGTCAGTCGGGCGACGACAAGGCTGCACATAGGCCGCATTCCAGTTTTCCGGGCCAACCGCACGCAGAGTAGTGGCTGGGTGAAAGGTACCGGCACCGACTTCCATATCCAAGGGCTGTAAAACCACACAGCCCTGTTGGGCCCAATATTGTTGCAGGGCGAGAATCAGCCCTTGAAAAGTACTTGTATCAGCTTTGGGGTCGGACACCGCGACATTGCCTCCGGCAGAATGAATCAAAAGGGCGGATTATATCGTCGGCAGCACAATAACTCTATGGCGGAAGGGGTTTCAGACCGGGCAAACGCCTAATTCGCTTGGGACTGAAAGCGGATTACGTTAAGCTGCGCCCTTGATACACCTGAAGTACACCTGACTTATGACAAACGCCAGTAACTCGCCTGCTCCCAAGCGAGGACTTATTTACCTGATTATGGCCATAGTGGCTCGTTTACCTCTGGGACTGAGCCGAGGAATCGGCCGGACCATCGGCCGTTTGCTCTGGCTTTGTAACAGTCGGGAGGCCAAGGTAACCCGACGCAATCTGGCGATGTGCTTCCCCGATATGCCCGAGGAAGAACGCCTGAAGCTTGCCAGGCAAAGTTTGCAGGAAACCGGGGTTATGCTGATGGAGACCCCGGCAGTGTGGATGCAGGACATGGAATGGTTGAGAGCCAAGGTCATCGAAACCGAAGGCTGCGAGCTGGTGGAAGAAGCGCTGGCGAAAGGTAAAGGCATGATTTTGATTGCTCCCCATCTGGGTAACTGGGAAGTGGTGGGTTTGTACGCAGCGACACTCGGCCCGATCACCAGTCTGTTTGAACCCCCAAAAAATGCCGAAGTCGGTGCAATTATTCAGGAATCCCGGGAAAAGTCCGGTGCGACACTGGTGCCAACCGATCGCCGCGGTGTAATGAAGTTACTCAAGGCAATTAAAGCGGGTGGGATTTCCGGCATACTGCCCGATCAGGTGCCTGACGATGGCGCCGGTGAGTTGGTGGAGTTCTTTGGTCGTCCGGCTTATACCATGACGCTGCTGTGCAATTTGATCAGCAAAACCGGTTGTGAAGCGTTAGTGAGTTATGCGGAGCGAATCCCGGGGGGCTTCAAGCTGGTTTTCAAAAAGCCCTGCTCAGAACTGTACAATGAAGATTGTGACGAATCCTTACGGGCACTGAATCGCAGCGTGGAAGATGCCATTAAGGAAATTCCCAGTCAGTATCAATGGGAATACAAACGCTACAAGTGTTTCGAAGAGGGGTATCAGGACCCCTATACTCAACTGACTTAGGCCATCTTCTTAAAGACTCAATTTACAGGCCCAGCGTCTCTAAACGTTTTTTCAATTCCGCTTCCGCCTGGGCTTCCCACTCAGGCTTTTCTTTCGCAATCAACTGTTCCAGTGCCGGCTTGATCGGTAGCTTGAGGCCCTGGCAATCCAGTTCGGTTTCCGGAATTGGAATTTGCATATCCAGTTTACTGCTGAGTGTCTCGGCAAATACCGGTTTGAAAATCATCTCACTATTGGTTTCAAACTCGGTGGTGCAATCGATGTCGATTTCCTGGCCGAACAGTTTTTGCTTGACCTTGCCACTGAGTTGAACTTTCAAAGGCAGTTTTGCCGTAATCGTTTCCGGACCGCTTCCAATACCGGCATCTCCCGCTTTGCTGATGTGCAAATTGTAGTGGCCGTACTGCCAGGGGATATCCTTGGCATGAAACAGTACTTCCGGCAGCTGTTTGCTGAGAACTCTTTCGATGAGAGTGTTGAGTGCATTTTCACCGTAAGACATATTGGCGGCACTGAGACACAAAATGGCTGAGACGAGTTTTTTTTTCATTGTCGTTTTATTGAAGCATTGATGAATGTGTTGGTTAAAGTTGACGTCGCTTAGCGACGCCAGAAGCTGGGTGAGAATAAAACCAGCAAGGTAAAGATTTCCAGTCGACCCAGTAACATGGCAAAGCAGAGAATCCACTTCGCGGGATTATTAATATCGGTATAGTTCAGGGCGACATCGCCCATGCCTGGGCCCAGATTCGAGATACAAGCACCGACAGCAGATACCGACGTGAGGAAATCCAATCCTGTGGCCATCAGTAAAATAAACATGATCATATAGCTGATCACAAAGACGGCAAAGAAACCCCACACAGCCTCCACGACCCGATCGGATACCGAGGTTTGGCCAAGCTTAATAGGAATCACCGCATTGGGGTTGATGAGGCGTTTAATCTCCCGAATGCCCTGTTTGCAGATCAGCAGGACGCGAATGACTTTCATGCCGCCGCCGGTGGAGCCTGCACAGCCACCCATAAAGGCAAACAAAAACAGGAAGAAAGGTAGAAAACCGGGCCAGATCGTGAAGTCGGCGGTTCCAAAACCGGTGGTGGTTAAAATGGAAATAAACTCAAAGCTGCCGTGAATGGCACTGGTTTCCAAATCGTAGGTATCGGTGTGGGCGAGGTACGCAATGGTGATTGGAATACCGATAGCCAAACAGCTGATGTAAAACTTAAATTCCGGATCATGCCAGTAGTGACTGATGCTGCGATTGCGGCTGGTATAAAAATGCAGCGCGAAATTCACACCGGACAAAATCATAAACAGCATACAAACAATTAAAATGATTGGGCTGTCGAAATACCCCATGCTGGCATCGTGGGTGGAAAAGCCTCCAATCGCGACCGTAGAAAAAGCATGCCCGATGGCGTCAAACAAGGTCATTCCTGCTGCCCAATAAGACAGCGCGCAGGTAATGGTCAAGGTGCAGTAAATTAAAAACAGCGCTTTGGCGGTTTCGGTAATTCTGGGGGTAAGCTTTGAATCTTTTACCGGCCCTGGAGTTTCTGCACGATACAGCTGCATGCCACCAATACCGAGCATGGGTAAAATGGCGACCGCAATTACAATAATACCAATACCACCTAACCACTGCAGTTGCTGGCGGTAATACAAAATGGATTTGGGCAGGTCATCCAACCCGGTGATGACGGTTGCTCCAGTCGTGGTCAAGCCTGACAGAGATTCAAACATGGCATCGGTAAAACTCAAGCCAGGTTGATCAGAAAAAATAAAGGGCAGGCAACCAGCGATCCCCAGTACCGCCCAAAACAAAACGGTAATTAAAAAACCATCGCGAGTGCGCAAATCATGGCGAGTTTTATTACTGGGCAACCAAAGTAAACACCCAGTGGCAAAAATTAAACCCATGGCGGACAGGAAAGCGACCAGAGATTCATCGTTATAATATAAGGACACAAAAATAGGCGGCAGCAAAGTCATGCTAAACAGCATGAGTAGAATGCCCAGTACGCGAAAGATAACTGAAAAATGCATTTGTGTTTGCGTTGCCTATTTTTACGCCGCTAAAAAAAACTGATACCGGTTTGGAAAAGATGCTCGATATCGCGGGTGTATTTTTTATTAACCAGGAACAAAATAACGTGATCGCCGTCTTCCACCACAACGTGGTCATGGGCAATTAATACTTCACTGCCACGACTGCTTTCCCGAACGATGGCGCCAATCGTTGCACCATCTGGCAGGTCGATATCCTCAATGGATTTACCCACCACTTTGGAGTTGCTTTTATCGCCGTGGGCAACAATTTCAATGGCTTCGGCAGCGCCGCGTCGCAGGGAGTGTACGTTAACGGTATCGCCTTCTCGCACATGAGTAAGCAGGCTGCCCAGTGTGGTTTGCTGGGGCGAGATAGCAATATCAATGTCGCCGCCCTGAACCAGATCGACATAAGCCGGGTTGCTGATCAAAGCCATCACCTTGCGCGCGCCCAATCGCTTGGCGAGCATGGAGGACATAATGTTGGCTTCGTCATCATTGGTAACGGCGAGGAACACATCGGTGTTTTCAATGTTTTCCTCAAGCAGCATTTCCTGATCGGAAGCTGAGCCGTGCAGTACGATGGTGCGCTCAAGTTGTTCGGATAGAAACTGGCAACGCTGGGCATAATACTCAATGACTTTTACGGCGTAGCGGCTTTCCAGCTTCTTCGCCAGGCGATAGCCGATGTTTCCGCCACCGGCGACGATGATGCGTTTGTAGTGGGTTTCCAATCGGCGAAGTTCACTCATCACCGCGCGGATATTGGCCTTGGCCGCAATAAAGAACACCTCATCATCCACTTCAATAACCGTGGAGCCTTCCGGTGTAATGGCGCGGCCGCGACGGTAGATGGCGGCAACTCGGGTATCTACTGAAGGCATATGCTGGCGCAGAAAACGCAGTTCCTGGCCCACCAGCGGGCCGCCATGGTAGGCACGAACCGCAACCAGCTGGACTTTTCCGTCGGCAAAATCCACCACCTGCAAGGCACCAGGGTGTTCAATCAAGCGGAAAATATAATTGGAAACCAATTGCTCCGGACTGATCAAAACGTCAATAGGAATGTTTTCATCCGCGAACAGGCCGGGTTTATTCAAATAAGATTGCGCACGAATGCGGGCAATTTTGGTGGGCGTTTTGAATAAGCTGTAGGCCACCTGGCAGGCGATCATATTGATTTCATCGTTATTGGTCACTGCGACCAACATATCGGCTTCATCAATTCCAGCTCGCAGGAGCGTATCCGGGTGACAGGCATGGCCGGTAACGACGCCGATATCCATATGATCCCGCAACTCGCGCAAGCGGTTTTCATCGGTATCGACAATGGTAATATCATTAGCTTCATTGGCCAGGTTTTCGGCCAGGGTGCCGCCGACCTGGCCGGCCCCGAGTATAATAATTTTCATAGGTTGAGCAGCTTAGCTAATCCATTGCGGCTTATTTGGCCTTTGCTGACTAATTCTACGCCTTTTGTTCGTTTTTTTGCAGACGTGCGTAATAAAAACCGTCGTGCCCATTAGCCTGTGGGAAAAGCTGGCGGCCATGGGCGCCTGCAACTCCCCAAGGGGCATCGATGGTGTATTCCTCGGCATCAGCATGATGGGCGAGGAATTGTGTAATCTGTGCGTCATTTTCTTCCGGCAATACCGAGCAAGTTGCATAGAGCAAAATGCCGCCCGGCTTTAATAGTGGCCAGAGATTTTCCAGCAAGCGCTTCTGGATTTCACATAATTCATCAATATTCTGTGGCTTGCGCAGCAACTTGATATCCGGGTGGCGACGGATCACGCCGGTGGCCGAGCAGGGGGCATCCAGAAGAATGCGGTCAAACCGCTTGCCATCAAACCATTGCTCAGTATCTGAAGCATCGGCACATCGAAGTGTAGCGCTGAATCCCAAACGTGCCAGATTCTCTTCTACCCGCTTCAGGCGCTTGGCCTCAGTATCAACGGCGGTGAGCGAAGGGTTCTTTGCCAATTCCAGAATATGCCCGGTTTTCCCGCCGGGTGCGCAGCAGGCATCAAGAATGTGTTGATCATCCGCCAGTTCCAATAAACGGGCGCTGAATTGGGCCGCCTCATCCTGCACACTCAGCCAGCCCTCATCAAAGTGGGGTAGCTGTTCTACCGGGCAAGGCTTTTCCAGCGTGATGCCTTCTGGGCTGAACTCACAGGCCCGCGCGGCAATGCCCTGTTCGGCCAGCAGTGCCAGATAATCGGTGACCGATGCGCGTTCCAGATTCAGGCGTAAGGTAAACGGCGGATGCTGATTGTTTTGCTGGAGAATATCATCAGCGAGGTCAGGCCAGGCCTTGTGAAGTCGTTTGTAAAACCATTTAGGGTGGCTGTGTTCGAGCCAGGGTTGATCACTGTTGTCGCTGGCTTCCTGACGCTGATAATTGCGCAGTACCCCATTTACCAGTTTACAGGCCCATGGCTTCTTCAAGGCGCGACAGGCTTCAACGCAGCTGGCTACGGCGGCGTGGGGGGGAATTCGACTGTAATCCAATTGATAGCAACCGATCAGCAGCAAGGCCTGGATATCCTGATCTTTGGTTTTCAGAGGCTGCTTTAACAGGCCCAGCAGGCTTGCGTTCAACCGGTGAAAGTAGCGAAGGCTGCCGTAGCACAGTTCTTGCAGCAGGCCTTTGTCCTGGGCGCTTACCTGTTTTAGCAGAGGCGGGAGAGCACTGGCCAGGGAGCCTTGCTGTTTGAAAACCTGGGCGATGGCCCTGGCGGCTGCGGCGCGGGTATCGAGGGCCATGATCAGTTGAGCTGCCCGCCCGCAACAAACAAATCACTGCGACCATTGAGCAGGTCTTTCAGTGTCATGGCTTTCTTTCCGGGTAATTGCAGGCTTTCGATGTGCAACAGTCGGCCGTCGCCACAGGCAACCCAAAGCCCCTCATTGGAGACCTTGCTGATTTCGCCGGGTGACAGGCTGGTTTCGCTGTTTTCGGCTCGGGCCTGCCAAATTCGCAGGCGTTGCTCTTTGCCTTTGTCTTCAAAACCGCAGTGCGCAACCGGGAAAGGGTTGTAGGCTCGAACTTTCCGTTCCACCTCGACCGCTGGACGTTGCCAGTCGATTGCAGCATCGGCTTTGTTGAATTTATGGGCGTAAGTTACACCTTCTTCTGCCTGGATTTCAGGCTGGCTGCGGCCCGCAGCAATCTGCTCCAGTGCTTCCAGCAGGGCTGGCCCGCCAGTCTCCAGTAGCTTGTCGTGCAGACTGCCACCGGTCTCGTCCGGTGTGAGAGGAAAGCGGCGGCTTACCAATACCGGGCCTGTGTCGAGGCCGGCATCCATCTGCATAATACAAACGCCGGATTCAGCATCACCGGCTTCGACTGCGCGCTGAATTGGAGCGGCGCCGCGCCAGCGGGGCAGCAGAGAGGCATGCACATTAATGCAACCGTATTTTGGGGTATCCAAAACGCTTTGGGGCAGCAGCAGACCATAGGCGACAACGACCATAATGTCGGCATTCAGCGCCGCCAAATCGTCACGGTCATTGGCGTCTTTGAAATTCAGGGGTTGATAGACGGCAATATCGTGCTTCAGCGCCACCTGCTTAACAGGGCTGGCCTGCAGGCTTTTTCCCCGATTGGCGGGGCGGTCAGGTTGGGTGTAAACCGCAACTACATTGTGTTCGCTCTCCAAAAGGGTGTTCAGGTGAGCGGCGGCAAAATCCGGTGTACCGGCAAAAACAATATTTAGTGGCATGAAGGTATCAGCGCTCTCAGGCTTGGGTACGGTGCTGTTTTTCCAGCTTCTTGCGAATTCGCTGGCGCTTCATATTGGAAATGTAGTCCACAAAGAGCTTGCCGTTCAGGTGGTCCAGCTCATGCTGAATGCAGACGGCCAGCAAGCCATCGGGCTCCATAGAAAAGCTTTCGCCCTCGCGATTCAGCGCTGTAACGCGAATGCGGTCCGGGCGACTTACGGTTTCATAGAAACCAGGTACTGACAGACAGCCTTCATCATAGTCGTGCAGACTGTCCTGATCCAAAACTTCCACTTCCGGGTTGATAAACACCAGAGGCTGATCCTGCTCTTCACTGACATCGATGACCACGACGCGCTTGTGCACATTGATCTGGGTGGCCGCCAGCCCAACGCCAGGGGCGTCGTACATGGTTTCAAACATATCATCGACCAAGGCACGAATTTCGTCGTTCACTTCGCTGACATCTTCAGCGGTGGTACGTAACCTTGGGTCCGGGAATTCTAAAATCTCTAAAATGGCCATGTGAGTTGTTAAACTGCCTGTGACAAACTTCTAGTAAAAAGGTAAGGAGCGCTGCTAACATTATGATCAAGCAGCAAATATTGGACGACTTATCGCCCCCTTAACCTGCCGCCTTGCCAGCGAAGCTGCTATATTAGTGATTTAACATCGACTTTCATCGGCAAAATGCAGGTATTAAGCGGTTCATTATACCGGGATTCTGTTAAGGGGCCGACCACAAAGGGCATTTTCTATGAAAAAAACACTGCTGGCGTCATTGGTCAGCCTGTCTGCCTTAGCCGCACCATTGCTCGGCTGGGCCGATGAGCCACGCCTGAAAAATAGCCACCCGGATACCTATTCGGTGGTTAAGGGCGATACCCTTTGGGATATTTCCGCCCGTTTTCTCGAAAACCCCTGGATGTGGCCTGAGATCTGGCATGCGAATGACCAAATTGCCAACCCACACCTGATTTTCCCGGGTGATCGTATTCGTTTGGTTTATTTAGATGGCAAGCCTCGCCTGACATTGGATCGTGGCGAAGCAGGCCGTACCTACAAGGCCAAGATGGGACCTGAGATTCATGTGGTTCCCCAAGAAGAGGCCATTACCACCATTCCTCTGGATCGCATCAATGCATTCCTGTCCCGCAGCCGCATTGTGGGGGTGGGGGTTCTTGATACCGCGCCCTATGTCCTGGCCGGTGGTGAAGAGCATGTGGTGACGGGTGCCGGCGATACCATGTATGCGCGCGGTAACTTCAACACAGAGGTGAAATCCTACGGCGTTTATCGTCAGGGCGATGTTTATGTTGATCCCCAGACCAAAGAGCCCTTGGGTATCCAGGCAATCGATATTGCTTCGGTAAAACAGAAAGCACTGAATGGTGATATCGGTACCTTCGATATCGTTCGCACCACCCAGGAAGTTCGTTTGGGTGACCGCCTGCTGGAAACCGTTGAACGTTCCATTGATTCTACTTTTTTCCCGCGTCCTCCATCGAATGAGACTCGTGCTGAAATTATCGGCGTTGAAGGCGGCGTGAATCAGGTAGGCAAGTTGGATGTCGTCGCTCTGAACAAAGGTGAGCGAGACGAACTTCAGGTGGGTGACGTGTTGCTGATTTACAAAAAAGGTGACACGGTTCGCGATCGAATTACCAATGAAGTGATTCAGCTGCCTGCGGAAAAATCCGGTGTGATGATGGTGTTCAGCGTCTTCGAAAAAATGTCCTTTGGCATTGTGCTCGAAGCTGAGCGTCCACTGCGTACCGGTGATGAGTTGAGATCGCCCTAAAATCCAACGTCACCTGTTAATAAAAAACCCGGCAACTTAAGCCGGGTTTTTTATGTCCGCTTACGATAGTCTTGAGGCGAACAACCCTGCCAACGTTTGAAACTGCTGCTGAAGTTACGTGCCTCACTGAAGCCGCAAAGTTTTGACACCTGAGCCAAATCCAGATCACTATTGACCAGTAAATCCAGTGCCAGGCGATGTTTGCTTTGCTGCAATAATTTCTGGTAACTGCTGCCACTTTGTTGCAGGCGACGGCGCAACGCCCTTGGCGAGACCGCCATTTTCGCTGCAATTTGTTCCAGGCCTGGGTAGTGTCCAAGCCTTGCGTTTAAATGATATTCGACCTCATCCTGGGTGTTCATTTCCTGATTGAGACCTTCACGCATTTTGATACAAAGTTGTTCGATGGCATCAACCATGTACTGATCGTAATTCGGCAGAGTTTGATCAAAGATATCCATGGAATAAGTCAGGCGGTAGCTGCCCTGATCATAGGCAATATCGCCCTGGTAAATGGTTCGGTAGTCGGTTTTTTGATTTCGGGATTTGGGAAATGGGAGATCCAGTAATTTGGGGCTAAGTTCACCGGGAACCAGGCTGGCTTGATTGATGTGCATACCCAAAATAATTTCAGTCAGAAACCATTCCAGGTTTTGCAAAAAGCCTTTATCGTGATGCGCATAAATTTCATCTGGAAACGATGTGGAATAATACAGCTGAATCTCTCTTTGGTTAATTTTCATATCCCACTGTACAAGTGGCATAAACATCGGCATATATTTCTGCCCGAGTGCCATAACATGGCGCATGGTTTGAGCAGATAGCTGGGCGTGACCCAGAGCGCTTTTATCTGAAAGGCCAATCTGCTGACCAATTTCCAAGCCCAGGTTTGGGGATATACCCAGCTTGAGAATATTCGCGAAAAACTGGGTGAGTTGAAGAGGGCTGATCTTATGATAGGGTTTTTTAAAAACCGAGGAACTCAGACCGTTGTGCATCAAAACCTCGCTGATATCCACACCATGACTTTCCAGAGCCCTTAGGGCTGGTCGAATAAAGTGTGAATAACAGCAGGGAGGTATGGTTGTCATATTGGTCTGTAAACGCCTTCACAATTGATCATCACAGCTCATAAAAATCGAAGCACTCCAAAAAAGCACCCAGATCTGATGTATCACCGATAACATTGATCTTGCCTTCATTTACCGCATCTTTCCAGCTCAATTGGTTTGCTAGAATGTGTTCCAGTGTTTCTCGTTCGGTCTCTATTTGAGTGTCAGGTTCCTCAACTGGATTTTTGTGGTAGTGGAACACACTCCGACGCAGGCTAATGAAGTGCACTTCGTTTGGTTTTTCTGATCGATTCTTCATATGGATTGCGAGGGTGGTGGTCTTCTCCGGGCAGGCATCCGGGTTCAGGTTTGGCCCCATCAATCGCAACAATGTTTTCATTGAAAGCAGTTTCAGTGGTGCTACATCTTTCGGTAATTGTCGGGCTTTATTTGGATTGACGCCGAGTTCCATTGTCAGGGCTTCGGTCAGCATGTAGTGACGTTGATTACCGCTATAGGAGGCATAAGCCATACCTTTTAATGCGGCTATTTTTATTGCTTTTGCGGTCTTTTCTTCCACCTTGGCGTCCAGAAGATAACTCGCTAACTGGGCGGCCCATTGATAATCCCCTTGATGAAAAGCGTTTTCGGTGTGTTCGAGAAAGGCTTCGGCACCACCGGCCAGAACGATCATGCGTTTGGCTTCTTCATGCTTGCTCAGAGGATTCAAGTCTGCAGTATCACCGCTGAACCAACCACCGTAACGAGAATATAAACCTCGCACTAACCAGGGCACGCGGTGGTAGGTTTGGGAAAGAATAGGGTGGTTGGCAAGGTGATCCGGAAGTTGAACCGTTTCAGCGGTTTCTCTTGGGCCAAGATTATTATTCAAGGCTCGGATGGTTTGATCGTAAATAAACTGAGCTGCATCACGTTGTACCAACAAGGCTTCCCGGGCTTTGTCTTTTCCAAGAACGGGCAGTGAATGCCCTGCGATTAAATGTTCTACGGGTCTGTCCATCATCAGTTCGATGGAATCAATAAAACCAATCGGGGATCGATCAGGTTCATTGCGTGGTGTAGATAAAATGGGAACCGCGCTGGCGGCAACATCAGCCGCGTGCATAACTTTGTCCTCGGGCAACCAAATCAACATCTGGTCAATGGTTTCCGAAGCCATGGGAATTAGTTGCAGGCGTACGCCTTCAATAGTGATATTGCTCAGCTCGGAAATTTCTTCCGTTGGTGCCACAAAATCCACAGAAATATTATTTTTGAGCTGCATTTTTCCAACGCCGATATTGACTCGACCGTGATTTCCATCCGGGAGAAGCGCGCCAAGTTGCGCGGCGGCGCGCATGGTGACATGAGGAGCCAAAGCGGTATTAAAATGGGCGTATTGTTTGTGCCAGCTGTCAGCAGCGTATATTTTTACCGGTACATCAGGGTTTTCATCGACAAGGATTCTGGCACCCCCCAGATGATCACTGTGCCCATGGGTATAGATTAGCGCTACGATAGGCTTTGTTGTGATCGTTCGATAATCCTGCAATGCGCGTTCTGTTGCTTTTGCAGACCAGCCGGAATCAATAACAATAATGCCCTTGTCGCCTTCAATAAAAAAGATATTGGAAAAGTCGTAGGCAAATGCCTGGTGAATACGGTCGCCTATCTTGATTAACCGCGCTTCTTCAGCGTGCTTGCCTTTCATTTGAAGCACGGGGTGAACCGATGGTTCTACCTGGTAAGCTGAAAACGCTGAGGTATACACACTCAAAAAAGCCAAATATCCAACCGCCAGCAAGCTGAGAAAAGCCACTAAATACTTCATCTCGATATTTCCTCTGTTCTTTTGGGATAAATTATATCGAGGCAGACTTGAAGGGGGGATCTGCACAGCGGTCATTGGCCGCGTTAAAGTGACCACTGTGCAAAGTGAGTGTTAAAAAGGGCAGGAGGTTTATCCAGATATGAACCCGAACAAAAGGGGGATTACTTTTTAAGTCAGGGTTTACTTATAGTTTTTATAAATTTCCAGAACATCATCCAGATTGTTAATCAAGGCATCCACAATGCTCGGGTCGAACTGTTTGCCGCGTTCGGATTTGATAAGTCCTAGAGCGTCTTCAAGACTCCAGGCTTCCTTGTAGCAGCGTTTACTGAGCAGTGCATCAAACACATCCGCGACCGCGGTAATGCGCGCTTCAATGGGAATATCATTGCCGGAAAGATCGCGAGGATAGCCGCCGCCCTCCCAACGTTCATGGTGACCGCCAGCCAGATTGGCGGCAGTACGAATAATTTCCAGATCCGAGCCGGACAGCATTTCTTCGCCAATCAAGGCGTGTTGTTTCATGATTTCCCATTCCTCTGGATCGAGCTTTCCTTCTTTGTGAAGAATGGCATCGGGTACCGCAATCTTGCCGATATCGTGAAGCGGCGATGCAATTTTAATGATCTGTGCTTTTGCTTCCGATAAACCGCAAGCAAGTGCCAATAGCTCAGAAACGATAGCAACCCGTTTTACATGGTTACCGGATTCATTGGAGCGATTTTCAATGGCTTCACCCAGGCGGTAGGCAATCTCTTTTTGAGTGCGTTCGGTTTGTGCTTCTAGAGACAGGTTTTCGTAAGCGATATTAACGTTATTAATAAACAGGTTCAGTAGGGAGTACTGATTATCTTCTTCCTGTTTATAGGCCATATTGTTCAGCAGCAAGACGGTAGGATCGGCGAACGGGCAACGCAAAATAATTGCGAGTTTATCGTGGGGAAGGTTAACCAGGGTTTCGTCAATGGCCAGCAGTTTTTCGACGGTTGTGCCGAACTCGGCTTTGACATCAATTTCGCTGATTCCCCGATAACAACCTGTTGCAGCTACGACTTCGTATTGGCCTTCATTGCGCTGGATCGCAATGGCGTTGTCCTCAATAACCAAGTTCGCGCTGCGCTCAAGGCTGCTCAAGGAAAAAATTTGTTCCAGTACGCCCTCAACAAATAAACCAAGAGAACGTTTACCAAAGATATCACCGGTGGATTGGATAACTTTTTTCATGCCCGCTTCATGGGCCATCAGTGAGTGAATATCCTGATAGGAGCGCAGAGAACTGCAGGTCACGGTATACAGTTTATTGGCGGTGAGTTCGGACTTTTCCTTATAGCCATTGATATCGTAGTCGCGAACGACTTGACGCTCAGGCGCGTCGCCGGGCTGACCGGTACGCAATACGATACGAACCTGTTTATTCTTCAGTTCTTCGCGAATCCAGATGACCAATAAGAGACCGGCATCACGGGACTCCATCACGACATCAAGCAGAATAAGGCCGATATCTTCTTCGCGCTGAAGAATCTCTTTTGCCTCGGCGGCGGAATTGGCGTGCAGCAATTCAATGCCGCGATTCTGATATTCAAAATCACTAAGGGCCAGTTCGGTAATGGTGTGGATATCGGGCTCATCATCAACAACGAGCACCTTCCACGGATCCCCCAGAATCTGTTTGGGTTCAAACTGTGATTTTTCATTACTCAGAAAGCTGTATTCAGGCATAAAGGCATCCTATAAGACGTCTGATTTCAATACTAGACGACAAAATTTGACTGTGCACACAGGAATGAAGCTTTTGCCTTAAATTCCTTCCTTGATCGCTAAATGTCAGTTATGACAGGTAAGTTCGCTACTCAACACATGACAGGTGTTACAGACTAATAAGAAATTTGGCCCGTTTCAATTTATGTAAACCCGTTTATGTTTCTTCCCCTTTGTTACGAGCTCAGGCGCCAATCATTGGCGCCTGAAAATGATCAGAAAACGGGGTTCACATGGAGCTTGATAGGGAAAGAATGTGTCGTCTGGCCTTGCTGTTGTGCCAGCATTGGCAGGGGCGTTATCTGCGTCGATCACTACAGGGCTTGGAACACGCTACAGCGTTCTTTTCCCTTGGAGGGGAGGAACAGAAAAAGCGTTTGACGCCAGCGGCCTATGATCAGCTGCTCCCCTATATCCGCCAGGGCGACAACAGTGCTTTGGGAGCCCAACTTCAGAAGACACTGGATAAATGTCGCGCCTTGGGTGTCCATTTGTTGTTTTCAATCGATGATGATTTTCCCAACTTACTGAGAGAGACCGCCGATCCTCCCGAGTTGCTGTTTGTGGCTGGTGAGAGGGAGATCCTGCATTGGCCGCAGCTGGCAATCGTGGGTAGCCGCAAGGCCAGCCCTTCGGGCATCAAGCAGGCGGAGCAGATCGCGAGAGAACTTGCTGTCGTTGGTTTGGTGATCAGTAGTGGTTTGGCCCTGGGAATCGACGCGGCTGCGCATCGTGGTTGTCTATCGGCCGGGGGCAAGACGATTGCTGTGCTCGGAAGTGGTCTGGATCAGCTCTATCCCAGACGCAATCTCAATTTGAGTCAGCAGATTATTGCGGAGGGTGGAGCAATCATCAGCGAATACCCCTTCGGAATGGCACCCCAAGCAGCCAATTTCCCCAAACGAAATCGAATTGTGACCGGCCTGGCTTTGGGAACACTGGTGGTGGAAGCCGCTGAGCGCAGTGGTTCCCTTATCAGCGCGTCCCTAGCGTTAGAAGAAAATCGCGAGGTGTTTGCGGTTCCGGGCTCGATTAACAACCCCCTGAGCCGGGGCTGCCACAAGCTGATTAAGCAGGGGGCGATACTGGTTGAGGGTGCCAGAGACATTGCAGAGCATTTAAGCACTTCCATTCAGGGGCAATTGGCGTTGTTGGCTCCGGAATTGGAAAGCTTGAAAACAGATAAATCCGTGGCTGGAGAAGAGGAGTGGGCACTGAAAGGCGTATTGCAATATGTCGGATTTGACCCCATCAGCCTGGACGAAATCCAGATGGCTTCCGGCCTGGCGGCAGATGAAATTTCCGTGCAACTCATGGAGTTAGAGATCAATGGCCAAATTTGCCAGCAGGCCGGGCTATATCAACGCTTAAAATAGGGATTTTAAGATGTGCAAAAAGGCTTGAGCGCGGTAAAGAGTTCGGGTAAATTTGCCGCTTTTTCGCACAAGAGACTACGCCGATGAGCAAACCATTTGTTGCTATTTTGATGGGTTCTGATTCAGACCTGCCTATTATGGAAGCCGCTTTCGATACACTGGATAAGCTGGGTGTTCCTTTCGAAGCTAAAGTTAGCTCCGCTCACCGTACCCCGGAAGCCACACACACTTACGTTAAAGATGCCGATGCCCGTGGCGCTGGCGCCTTTATCTGTGCAGCTGGTATGGCCGCTCACCTGGCCGGTGCCGTTTCTGCCAATACCCTGAAGCCAGTTATTGGTGTACCCATTAACTCTTCTCTGGACGGTCTGGACGCTTTGTTGTCTACCGTTCAAATGCCTGGTGGTATTCCAGTAGCGACCGTGGCTATTGGTAAAGCCGGCGCTAAAAACGCTGCTTATCTGGCGGCTCAGATTCTGGGTGTATCCGACGCTGATTTGCACCAGAAGCTGATCGACGAGCGTAAAGCAAACGCTGATGCCGTTATCGCTAAAGATGCATCTTTGCAGGAAAAATTAGCTCAGCGCTAATTGACTGTGAACTGGGCCCTGAATCCGCGTATTCGCCGTCTTGCGTCTATCATGCAAGGCGGTGGCGTTATCGCCTATCCTACCGAAGCGGTTTGGGGCCTGGGCTGCGATCCTTTTCAGCAGCAAGCGGTTGAAAAAATCCTTTGGCTCAAAGGCCGTGCCCAAGCCAAGGGTTTGATATTGGTAGCCGCTGATATTGAGCAGTTCGAGCCGTTTCTGGCCGGCATTTCCCCAACTCAGTTAGAACAACTCAACGCTACTTGGCCTGGCCCGAATACCTGGCTGGTGCCGGTTAATGGTTATTGTCCGAAATGGATCAGTGGTCGTTTTGATTCGGTTGCCCTGAGAGTCAGTGCACACCCGGTGGTGGCTGGGTTATGCAAAGCGTTTGGTGGTCCGATTGTTTCGACTTCGGCAAACCCCCAGGGCTTACCTCCCGCATTGAATACCATGCAAGCCGAACGATACTTTCACGGTTGCCTGGATGGGCTGGCACCGGGTCTGGTTAATACCCAGGCAAACCCGTCGACCATTCGCGATCTGAGCAGTGGCGAACTGATTCGCGCCTGATTCGCGCTTTACCTCCTGATTAATTCCTGTACCCGATCTTTCGGTATCCCAATTGTCGGCAGCGCTCGACGGTGGCTTTTGGTACTATGCCCAGCTTCCAAACCATAGAAGAAGCAGTTATGAGCCTGGTTGATAAACACGCGGTGAAAGCCTATTTAATGCAGCTCCAAGACAATATCTGTGCCGAGCTGGCCAACGCTGATGGGGGCTCCCAATTCAGGCAGGATGAATGGACGCGAGAAGAGGGCGGCGGTGGTCGTTCACGGGTTATTGAGAATGGCCAGGTAATTGAAAAGGGCGGGGTAAACTTTTCACACGTCAGTGGTGCTGCCATGCCGGCTTCCGCCACGGCCCATCGCCCGGAGCTGGCAGGTCGTTCCTTTGAAGCCATGGGGGTGTCGCTGGTGATTCATCCCAACAACCCTTATGTGCCCACCAGTCACGCGAATGTCCGCTTTTTTATCGCCGAGAAACCCGGTGCCGATCCTGTATGGTGGTTTGGTGGTGGTTATGATCTTACCCCCTACTACGGCAATGAAGACGATTGCCGTAGTTGGCACGAAACAGCCCGTCGTGCCTGTGAACCCTTTGGTGAAGATGTTTATCCGCGCTATAAACAATGGTGCGATGAGTACTTCCACTTGAAACATCGCCAGGAAGCGCGCGGAGTGGGTGGCTTGTTCTTCGATGATCTCAATGAATGGGGCTTTGAGCGCAGCTTTGAGTTTATGAAAGCCGTCGGTGACAGCTACACCAAAGCCTATTTGCCCATCGTTGAACGCCGAAAAGACCAGTCTTTCGGTGAGCGTGAGCGTCAGTTCCAGCTGTATCGCCGTGGTCGTTATGTTGAATTTAATCTGGTGTGGGACCGAGGCACCTTGTTTGGCCTGCAAACGGGTGGTCGAACCGAGTCCATTTTAATGTCCATGCCTCCCTTGGTGCGTTGGGAATACGACTACCAGCCGGAACCTGGCAGCGCCGAAGCCGAACTGACAGAGAAATTCCTGCCAGCTCGTGACTGGTTGGCCTAGCCCCGCTAATCGATTCTGAATAACAGGGCGTTGAACAGCTTCGGCGCCTAAACCCCAACTAACGAGAGCTTGCCTAACGTGACCGATCATCAAGCTGACCGCTATGCCGTTGTCGGCAATCCCATTGCGCATTCAAAATCCCCGGCTATCCACAGTGAATTTGCCCGTCAATGCCAGGAACTGCTGAGCTACGAGGCGATTTGTGCAGAAGACTTTGCTGTAGAAGCCAAAACCTTCTTCCAGCAGGGCGGAAAAGGGATGAATGTGACGGTGCCCTTTAAGCTTGATGCCTTGAGTTTTGCTGATGAGTTGAGCCCGCGGGCATCCCGTGCCGGGGCCAGCAATACATTAATACTGAAAGCGGATGGCCGCATTTGCGCAGAAAACACCGATGGTGTGGGTATGGTGCGTGATATCCAGAGTAATCTGGGCTGGCGGATTGCCGATCAACGCGTTCTGATTGTGGGCGCTGGCGGAGCAGTTCGCGGCATTCTGGAGCCTTTATTAGCGGCCAAGCCCAAGTCTGTGCATATCGCCAACCGGACCGTAAGCAAAGCGGAAGCCCTCGCCACCGAATTCAACGACCTCGCCAGCATTACCGCGTCCGGTTTTGAAGACATTGCTGCCGGTCAATTTGACCTGATCATCAATGGCAGTGCGGCCAGCCTGCAGGGCGACCGGCCGCCCTTGGCCGATGATGTTGCCCGAGACTGCTATTGCTATGACATGATGTATGGCGCCGAGCCGACGGTATTTATGGTCTGGGCTAGCCAATATGGTGCCGCCGCGGTTGCCGATGGCTTGGGCATGCTGGTAGAGCAGGCCGCTGAGTCCTTCTATTTATGGCGGGGCAAACGCCCGGATACCGCCCCGGTTTTGGCTGATTTACGCCAAAAGATCCAGTTGTCACAATAAAAATCAAAGTTTTTCTGGTACTTGCATCCAATTGCGGCTTTGCGCCGTCTTAAGCAATACCAAGCGATAAACGCCTGTGCAATAGCTGGGCAAATGATCATTGCCCAAATTAAACAATGAGGAAGATAGATATGAATCCATTAAACCTGAAGCAGCTGTTCGCCGCGCTGCTCATGCTGTGCACCTTGGTGGGTGCAGCAGCGGTTGCGGCTGAAAGCGAAACCGATAGCCACCGCAAAGTGATTGTGGTGAAAGACGGTGATGTCGAGAAGACCATCGATCTGAACGTAGAATCCGGCCAAATCATCGTGCGCTCCAATGAAGGCGGCGACAATGAGAAGGTCACCATTAATCTCGGCTCTTTCCTGGGTGAAAACGTCCTGAAAGAGATCGCCACCGAACTGGAAAAGGAAGGTGTAGAGATCAATGGCAAGATTGTTATCGCCAATGAGAGCGAAAACGAGCAAAACGGCGAGAATGAGCAGGAAACCCGCGTCGTTTATAAGGAAGGCGGGAATATCTTCACCAATTCCATCGGTGATTTCCTGGAAGCACTGGTTGCGGTAGTCGCCATTATCCTGATCTTTGGTATGCCTGTACTCATCGTCGGTGTTGTGATGTACGGCCGTTACAAGCGCCGTGAGCTGATCAACAAGAGCATCGACAAGATGCTGGAAAGCGGTCAGGAGATCCCGGCGGAGATTTTCCAGGAAGCGACCGGTAAAGATGAAAAGAGCACCCTGAGTAAAGGCGTTATGTTGATCGCCATTGGCCTTGGCCTGATGGGCTTCCTGGGCGCCGTTGCTGGAGAAGTCGGCGCTGTTGGCCTGATCCCGGCCCTGATCGGTGCGGCTCACCTCTTCATCTGGAAGACTGAGCAGGCCCAGCAAAAAGACGATAACAGCCAATCAGCATAACAACATAATAACTTAGGCCACATTAGTGATAGAGCTTAGCGACCAACAACTGATTGACCTTGTAGTAAAGGCGGGTAACCAACGCGCCTTTGCTGTGCTGGTGAATCGGCATCAATCTGGACTGCGCGCCTCCTTAAGGCAGTGGTGTCAGAACGATGCACTGGCTGACGATCTGGCGCAGGAGACCTTTCTTAAGGCCTTCCGCAAGCTGGACAGCTTTCAGTCCAATGCTAAGCTGAGTACCTGGTTATATAGGATCGCTTATAATACCTTCCTCGATTATAAGAAGATCAAGAAGAACAATTTCCAGGACACCTTTGAAGACATCGATAATGTGCATTCGGCAGCTGGCTCCGATCTGGAGCAAGTGGGCAACCGCAGGGACCTTGATCAAGCCCTGGCCCAGCTGCCGGAGATTCAAAGGCAAACGATTGACCTGTGTTATACTCAAGGCATGAGCCACAGTGAAGCTGCGGAAATCTTGCAGTGTCCAGTAGGTTCGGTAAAATCCCATGTTCAGCGGGCAAAACAGAAGTTGAAGAATTTGTTGGCCGTACCCGCAACCGCTCAAGTAGCGGGGGAATAAGTAGCAATGAATGATCAAGAATTTGAATTATTTCTTCAGCGTGAGCTGAAGGCCCAAAATGACTATATTGAGGACGATGGCTTTACTGCGGCGTTGATGGCCCAGTTACCGGCCAAGCCTGAGCGTGCCAAAGCCAAACCGAACCGTCTGGTGGTCTGGGCTGGCATTATCTCTACCGCCATCGTTGTCGCGATTCTGCCCATCCAATCCATGTTGCAGGGTTTTGCCTCAATTTTTACCCAGCCGAGCGCAAACTGGGCGACACTGCTGGGCTTGGGCCTTAGCATGTTGGCGGTATCGGCTTTGGTTGTCTGGAACGATCGAACTCGCCTATTTGAGCTTTAAGCGTTAAATAGAGCACTTTTTTCTCAAGGGCCAGTGGCGATCACTGGCCCTTGTTCGTCTAAGTACTGTATCAAGGTGCAATCAATCAAAGCACCGAATCCCAATTTCTTAACAAATGCCCCAAAAAGGCAATATTTGCACTGGTGGTCGACTTCAAGCTGAATTCGGGCGCTGGGCTATATCATGAGGAAGACCAATGAAGTTGATGACGAAAGCGACCCGCATGGCGGTAGCGCTGGTGGCTGCCAGCAGTGCCCAGTTTGCTTTGGCGCAGGAGACAGAATCGGAGAAGGCCAGCGCTTTTTTCGATAGAACCTTCAAAGAGGCCCTGGCCGACAAGCCTATGTACCTGACCTATCTGGGTATGAAGCAAAAATACGGTGAGTGGGGTGATTTTTCATCCGCCCAGGACGATCGCGATTTGGCGATGACCAAAAAGCACCTGGAAGAGCTGAAGAAAATCGATTTCAGCAAACTCAGCGAGCAGGAAAAACTGAGCTATCGTTTGTTTGAAGCCGAAGCCAAGGACGATATCTACTCGGATCGCTACAGAGACTATGATTACCCTGTAAACCAGATGCACGGTATTCAGTCTCAGCTGCCGTCTTTCCTGATCAATATGCACCGCATCGACAATGTCAGCGATGCCGAAGCGTATGTGTCCCGTCTGCAAAAAGTGAAGCCACTGTTCGATCAATTGATCGTGCGTTTGAAAACCAGTGAGAAGCTGGGCGTAGTGCCGCCGAAATTTGTTTTTCCTATGGTGATTCGCGACAGCAAAAACATTTTGGCCGGTAAGCCTTTCGATGCCAAAGCGGAAAAAGATAACCCTATCTGGGCGGACTTCCAGGGCAAAGTAAATAAACTTGAAGCCAGTGACGAAGAAAAAGCCAAGTTGCTGAAAGATGGTAAAGCTGCGCTGCTGGGTGAATTCAAAGCCGGTTATAGCGAGCTGATTGATTTCCTGGGCGCTCAGGAAAAGCGTGCTGACACCCGCGACGGTGTTTGGAAGTTTCCAAAAGGTGGCGAATATTACAAATACCGCTTGAAGGAAATGACCACCACTGACATGACCGCCGATGAGATCCACAATTTGGGTCTGGCCGAAGTTGCCCGTATCCACGATGAAATGCGTGCGATCAAAGACAAGGTTGGTTTCAAGGGTGATCTGCAAGCTTTCTTTAAGTTTATGCGCACCGATGAGCAGTTCAAATTGCCGAACACCGATGAAGGTCGCCAGAAGTATCTGGACGATGCGGTTAAAACCATTGATGTTATGAAGTCCCGTTTGGACGAATTGTTCCTGACCAAACCCAAAGCTGATTTGGTAGTAACTCGTGTAGAGCCTTTCCGTGAAGATTCTGCCGGTCGTGCCTTCTATCAACGTCCAGCATTGGATGGCAGCCGCCCGGGTCGCTACTACGTGAACCTGGCAGACATGGACCAAATGGCCGTTTACGAGTTGGAAGCTTTGGCGTACCACGAAGGCATTCCGGGTCACCATATGCAGTTGGCGATTGCCCAGGAGTTGGAAGGTATTCCAACGTTCCGTAAGATCGGCGGCTACACGGCTTATACAGAAGGTTGGGGTTTGTATTCAGAGACTTTGCCGAAGGAAATCGGTTTCTATCAGGATCCGTACTCCGACTTCGGTCGTCTGTCCATGGAATTGTGGCGTGCCTGCCGTTTGGTAGTGGATACCGGTATTCACGATAAAAAATGGACTCGTGAGCAAGCTATCCAGTATCTGCGTGACAACACCCCAAGTCCTGAGCTGGACATTGTAAAAGCTATCGAGCGTTACATTGTTATGCCAGGTCAGGCAACGGCCTACAAGATCGGTCAAATTAAAATTCAGCAGCTGCGTGCAAAAGCCAAGAAAGCGCTGGGTAAGAAATTTGATATTCGTAAATTCCACGATGTCATTCTGCGCAACGGTATGTTGCCACTGGATATTCTGGAAGAGCAGGTCGACCAGTATATTGCCAAGAACAAGGCATAAATAAAAAAGGGCAGCTCAGCTGCCCTTTTTCTTTTCGGCTCGCAGAAACTAATCTTTCGCTTCCGCCAGGTATTCATCTTTAAGTTTGACGTAATTTCCGGCGGTGTAGGGAAAGAAGTTACGTTCTTTATCTTTTAGCGGCCGGGCTTTTTTCACCGGTGAGCCAACATACAGATGACCGGATTCCAAACGCTTACCCGGTGGCACCAGGCTGCCCGCACCGATAATCACCTCATCTTCAACCACTGCACCATCCATAATGGTGGAACCCACACCCACCAGAATTCGACTGCCCAGAGTACAGCCATGCAGATTGACGGAGTGACCCACTGTCACATCGTCGCCCAGTGTTAACGGCCAACCGCCAGGATTGAAATCACTGGCATGGGTAATGTGCAACACCGAGCCGTCTTGAATGCTGCAACGATCTCCGATACGAATGGAGTGCATATCCCCACGAATCACCGCACAGGGCCACACAGAACAATCGTTACCCAGCTCGACGTCCCCGATAACCACAGCAGCGGGATCGATCATTACGCGCTCGCCCAGTTTGGGGCTCATGCCCTTATGAGACCGAAGGGCAGGCTTGGGGGTTGAAGAAGAATCAGTGCTCATAGGGGCCTCACGGGGTATTTTGGTTTGAGATTCAGCGGGCATATTAAAGGATAATCATTGGTTTACAAAAAAGCCCTTGCCAGCCGTTGGAGCCAAGCGCAGATGGGTTATAATTTGAGCAGTATCTACAGGCGCAGACCGAGCAATGATTAATCCATCCAGTAAAGCCACAAATAAAGTTACCACGCTTCTTATTGTGGAAGATGAATTGGCCAGTATGGAATTGCTGTACAGCTATTTTAATCAGCAGCCCTATGAGGTCTATAAAGCGCACAATTGCAGCCAGGCCAGAGAGCTTCTCGCCCAAAAAACCATTGATATTGTGTTATTGGACATCACCTTGCCCGATGGTGACGGCCTTGCGCTGACCCGCGAGATTCGCAGTCGCTCAAACATGGGCATTATTTTAGTGACGCACCGTTCCGATGATATCGATCGCATTGTGGGTCTGGAATTGGGCGCCGATGATTACGTTACCAAGCCCTACAATATTCGTGAGTTGATGGTGCGAGTGAAAAACCTGAGTTCAAGGTTGCACCAGGAAACGCTCAACAATACCCATCAGCTGGGTGAACAAATCAATTTTGACTGCTGGAGCTTCTTGCCGGGCAGACGTTTGTTAATTCATAACGAAGGTCAGGAGGTCAGTTTAACAGAAGGTGAGTACAAGCTTCTGGCTGCACTGTTGGCCAATCCGGGGCTGGTGTTGAGTCGTGACCAACTGATGAACAAAATGCAGCGCCGTGACTGGTATCCAACCGATCGCACCATCGACGTGATGGTTGCTCGCCTGAGAAAAAAACTCAATGATGACAAGGGTTCACCCAAATACATCAGCACTGTTCACGGTGCCGGTTATTTGTTTATTGCCCCCATTGAGTCGGCAGATTCCTGATCGTGCCCTTTAAGTCGCACAAACTTCCTCTTCATCAACGCCTGGCGTTCAAACAAACCAGAAACATTGTTCTGGTTGCCTTTTTGATCGGATTATTGCTTACCGGTGGCCAGTTGACGGCGGATTTTTTTCAACAGCGAAGCAATCACGACAACGATGTGCAGAGAATTCTCAGTACCGCGATTAAATCAGCACAGTTTGCGGCTTACAATCTGGATGATGCCACCGCGGGGGAGATTGTTGCCGGCTTGCTCAATAACCGATTTATTATCAAAGCCAGCATTCAGGATAACTACGGCAATGTATTGGCCAGTGCCAGCAAGGCACCGGAAGAAGTGTCCGATCTTGGGCGATGGTTATTTGGTGATTTACGAAACATCGAAACGTCGCTCCAGCATCAAACTTCTGACAATGTGGGTGCCCTGTATATTCAGGTGGACCCGGCCAATGAAGCGGAAGCGTTTATTCAGCGATCCATGCTGACTTTTGTGTTCGGGATTATCCGCAACATCGTTTTGGCCGCCTGTATCATGCTGGTGTTCTATTTTGGGGTCACCAAATCGATTCTGTTAGCGAGTCAGCAGGTCAGCCGGCCGGAAAAAATTAAAAGCATTGATGTTCCTGAAGCCCACCAGAGAGACGAAATTGGCATGTTGTTGATGGCCTTTAATCAACAACTCAATACCATTGAGCATCAGCATCAACAAATTCTCGCGGCCAATCGAAATCTGGAAGCGCAGGTACTGGAGCGAACTTCCGAACTGAAAAAAGAACAGCAATCGGCCTTGGCGGCCAGCAAAGCCAAGTCGGATTTTTTAGCGGTGATGAGCCATGAAATTCGAACCCCAATGAATGGCATACTGGGCTTGTTAAGAATTCTTTCCGACAGTGGCCTGCCTCAGGCCCAGGCGCAATATGTGGATTCCATTAACGATGCCTGTGAATCATTGTTGAGCTTAATGAACAATGCTCTGGAATACACGCGCAATGAACAAGGCGAGCTGGAACTCAGCGATAAAGTGTTTGATCTGGAAAGGTTGATGAGTTCTATCGTTTTTCTCATGAGTTCATCGGCGAAGAAAAACCAAAACCAGCTCAGCTTTCATGTTGCCAGCGATGTAGAGCGTTATATCGAACTCGATTCCGAAAGGCTGCGACAAGTCATTTTGAATCTGATCAACAATGCCATTAAATTCACGCGCGATGGAGAGATTCATCTTGAGGTGGTTTGTCTGGAGAAAACACCTGAAAAAAGCCTGCTGAAATTTACGGTCAGTGACACAGGTGTCGGCATTGCGGAAGATGCCAAAGAAACCATCTTTGCACCCTATCAGCAAGCCGATAAAAGCATCCATGCCATGTACGGTGGGGCGGGTATGGGCCTGGCGATCTGTAAGGCCATCGTTGAAAAAATGGATGGACGAATCGACTACAGTAGCCGGGAATCCGAAGGGTCTGAATTTTTCTTTGAAGTGCCGGTCAAGAACGCCCAGCAAATGCCTTCTATTGATGAAAAACAACACAAGCAGCCTGCAGCGCCGATGCGGATTCTGGTGGCTGATGATGTGGAAATGAATGTGAATCTGGCGAAATGGTATTTCGAGGAAAACCAGCACAATGTGTTCAGCGCCGGTAACGGTTTGGAAGCGATTACCCTGGCCAAAGAAGAAAATCCCCAGGCCGTGCTGATGGATGTAAATATGCCGAGTCTCGATGGTATCGAAGCAACTCGACAACTGCGTCAGCTGAGTTATTGCGGTTTGATTTATGGCGTTACTGCCCATGTCGATCCACAAACCAAAGCTCGTTGTTTTCAGGCCGGTATGGATGGTGTGATTGAAAAGCCGGTAGATTACCCGGAATTGATTAAACTGCTGGCTGAAGATATTGCCCGTCAAAGCCACGCTCTGGACAATAGCATTGTTCATGAACATTTCAGTAATCTTGGGCTGGAGCCCGCAGCTCAGCTATATGATAAGGCCTTGCAGGAACTGCAAAAGAACATGTCCGAAACAGAAGGCGTGGCGCCTGGAGAGCCGATCAGCAAAGAGCAGCTACACAAACTGAAAGGCTTGGCTGGAAACTTCGGCCTGCGGGCTATGCTCGATTTATTTGAGAGTTTCGCCGATGATGATGGTATATTGAGCCCCGCTACTTATGCGCTGTGGATGAAAACCATGAGAATAACGCAGAGTGCAATCAATCAATATCAGCCGAATAAGATGTAGATAATAATGAAGCGATTACCTCGGCGTTTACCCCGGTGTGTGTTGGCAGCCTTGCTGTCACTGGGAGGCGGACTGGGTGCACCAATCAGTCTTGCAGAACTTGAGCTGGACGTATTAACGGAAAAAACCCCCATTACCTTTCGCAGTCGGGATAATCTCGCCGACGGGCAGGCCACTGAGTTGGTTCAGGAGCTTATCGGCCAGACAGGTTTTGACTACAATTTGTACTTTGTACCCTGGAAGCGTGCGTATCGCCGTGCGGAATCCGAAGCCGACGTCATTATTTACCCACTGGCAAGAACTTCGGTGCGAGAAGACAAATTCCACTGGATTGGGCAAATCACACCCGTTCACTACTACTTGTTTAAATTGCGGGAACGCCGTGACATCTCAGTAAACTCTCTCGATGAAATTAATCGCTATAAGGTTGGCGTAGTTAATTTTCATGCTCACCATGTTTATTTGAGTTCACATGGCATCGACAATGTAGAACAGGTAAATTCCAATCGACAAAACTTTCATAAACTTCTGCGTAAGCGGGTCGAGCTGTTCGCATCCAGTTCTGCGGGTTTACTGACCCTATGTGAAAAAGAAAAGGTAGACTGCAATAAATTTGAACCGGTGATCAAGCTGGAAGGCATCTCGAAAGGGCTTTACATCGCCGCCAGTTTGGATACCGATAAAAATGTGCTTGAACAGCTTAAAGCCAGCTATCAGCGTCTGGAAGAAAACGGCTCCCTGGCGAAGATTATGGGCGAGAGAATGAACAGCCCGGATGAAGATCGCTTTTTAAAAACCTTTTAAGCCCACACACCTCACAGTATGCAGGCTTCATCTGGGTGTGGACTATCGCCTATTCAGCAATGGTTGCCGCACCTGGGCGTCTCGGGTCTGAGGCGCCATAAACAATACCACCTTTGACCAAAATCGATTGAGTGCTGCCAATACCTTTGCTGGTTTTGGTGGTATAGCCCATCTGATTCAGAATCTTCACCGTATCGGCGCTGATGCCGGATTCATAGTTCAGTACATCAGGCAGCCACTGATGATGAATTCTGGGTACCGAAGAAGCCTGAGCAATATTCATATCGTAATCGATCACGTTACTGATGGTTTGCAGAACCGCATTGGCAATTTTACTGCCGCCAGGACTACCGGTAATCATAAAAGGTTTGTCGTTTTTAAAGATAATGGTCGGGGCCATGGAACTCAGCGGGCGCTTACCGGCTTCAATGGCATTAGCTTCCCGCCCGATTAAACCGAAAGCGTTAGGCACGCCGGGTTTTGCCGAGAAATCGTCCATTTCATTATTCAGAATAAAGCCAGCACCCTTTACAACAATGCCAGAACCATAGCTGAAATTCAGGGTGTAGGTATTGGATACGGCATTGCCGTATTGATCAATCACGGAAAAATGTGTGGTGTCAGGGCTCTCTTTAAAGGCTCTAATATTAAGAGGCTTAATTTCAGCCGCACTTTTGGCATGATCCGGATCGATTTTTTCAGCCAGCTGTTTTGCGTACGATTTGCTGGTGATGATGTCGACCGGCACATCGTAAAAATCGGGATCTCCCAAGTGTTCGCTGCGATCGGCAAAGGCAAACTGCATGGCGCTGCTCAGTTGGTGCAAATGTGCGGCGCTGTTGTGGGGGATATTCTGCAGTTGGCTGTTTTCCAGAATATTGAGCATCTGAATAATATGAATACCACTGGCGCTTGGTGGTGGCATGGTCACTAAATCGTATCCGCGATAATTGCCAGTGGCAGCTTTGCGCAGAGCAGGTTTGTAGTTTCTAAGATCGTCTTTGGTGATTAATCCGCCACGCCGCTTGGAATCCTTGACGATAAGATCAGCAGTTTCGCCATGGTAAAAAGACTCGCCATTCGTCAAGGCAATTCTTTCCAGAGTATTGGCGAGATCTTTCTGTATCAGTTTTTCACCCGCTTTGTAAAAACCGCCATCCTTTTTGTAGAAGATATTTTGTCCCGCTTTTGAACGGCTTAATTGAGAGTGGCGTTGTTGCAGTTCCAAGGCCAGTTCTTCGGATAAGACAAAACCTTCTCTAGCCAACTTAATGGCGGGGGCCATAACCTGTATGGGCTTCATGCTGCCATGCTGTTTGAGTGCCAGCAGTAGGCCAGCCACAGTGCCCGGTACGCCAGCACTCTGAAAGCTGTTGCGTGCTTTGTCTTTGTTCACGCTGCCGTCTTTATTCAGAAAGACATCTCTGTGGGCGGCCGCTGGTGCTGTTTCGCGATAATCAATGGCATGGGTATGCTTGCTCTTTGCATCGTGTACCAGCATGAAACCGCCTCCGCCGATGTTACCGGCTTTCGGCAGAGTTACGGCCAGCGCAAAGCCTACAGCGACGGCAGCATCAACGGCATTGCCACCCTGGCGGAGTATATCAACACCGATCTGGCTGGCTCTGGCTTCCTGGCTCGATACCATACCCTTGCGCCCGACAACCGGGTGGAATTGACCAGCTAAATCAATGATCGCTTCTGAGCCATGGGCGGTTTGCGCCAGTGAGCCGGGCACTTGGCTATTGAACAGCAGCACGCTGCTACAGGCGAGAACACAAGCTTTTTTAATCGATATATTCATAATTCATCAGCGGATAAAACGGAAAAAAAGCCCGTAGCAGAGACGGGCGAAAACTCGTATAAACTGCACTCACAGTAGAGATCAAGCATGCGGGTAGCTGCCTCTTTTGCTATACGAGGGTGAGGGGTGGGGCCATTGGGCCCCTAAAACTTCTTACTCACATCAAGATACACGTAACGGCCTCGGGCGGAATGCAGTGCCGGGCTGTAACCTCGTGAAGAATCGAACAACGGTGGCTCTTCGTCGAACAGATTGTTGGCACCCAAACGGATGTTGGTTCTGTCCAGTACGCCACCTTCAAAGCGATAGTTCACATAGGTGTTTACTGTTGTCCAGGATGGGATTTTCAAAATAATGCTTGGATCGTCATCCTGTTTTACGTCCGGGTCGTACACCTTGCCAACGTAACGGGCACTGATGCCTGCACGCCAGTTTTCATTGCGCCAGGTAACACTGGCCTTTGCACGCCAGCGCGGTGTGGCTTCGTCCTGAATACGGGAGCCACTACTGAAAGAAGATACGGAACCGGTAACCAGTGGGTTGTTGGCAACGGCTTGCTGCAGTTCTTCAACCTGTGGTGATGCTTCCTGATCCCACTTGGCGATATAGGCACCGTCAAACTTTAGGGTAAAACTACCAAAGCTGTATTCTTCCGTATCGTAGCTCACGCTCAGGTCAGCACCTTCAATGGTGCGTGGCTGTAAATTCAGGAAGGTATCGTTCACATGCAAGAGGGCACCAACGGCGGCCAGACTGGTACCGTTGGCGGCGTTGTAAGCATCGATTTCAGCTTGATCCTGAGCCGTAACATCAGCACGGATTACGTTGGGGTTGCTGCTGCCGTTCAAACGCATGATCTGATCGAGAATCAGGTGATTGTCGCGACCAAACAGACCCACAACTCCTTCTTGCTCGATACGCCACCAGTCTGCGGTAAACACCAGGCCTTCCAATGGTTCAAGTACAAAACCGAAGGTCAGGTTTTCAGATTCCTCACTCTGCAGGTTTTTGTTACCCAGGCGGCGGGTATTAATTGACTGTGAGCAGGCATCCACATCACTTTCGGCAGTACCCAGCGCTTGACCGGCTGCACAACGAAGGAAGTCACTCTGGTTGTTGTTGAAGCGTTCCTGAACCGTCAAATTCAAAGTTTCCAGATTGGGTGCGCGGAACCCTTTTGAATAGGCGCTGCGAATCTGCAGCCACTCACTCGGGCGCCAGGATAAGGCGAACTTTGGTTTAAGAATATCTTCATCAACATCGGAATAGTTTTCAGCACGTACCGCGATTTGAGCATCCAGGCTTTGTACCAATGGTATTCCCATGGACTCATTTAACAGTGGTACCAAAAATTCAGCATAGGCCGAATACACTTCACGGGCGCCGTAAGTATCCGGTGTGGCGCTTACACCCATCACATCACTGCTGAAGAACTCACCACTCAGCGGGTGGGTAAAAGTGATGGTGCCGTCCAATAGTGGATCGCGATCATCTTTGTAGGTTTCGCGACGCTGCTCGATACCAAAGGCCGCACCGATATCACCACCGGCCCAGGTGACCAGATTTGGTGTCGATGCTTTGAAATCCATACCACTGATTTCAGTTTTGTTTTTGCGTTGGACATTCACAGTGAACTCGGAAGCATCACCGCCACTGCTAGGGTCGCCGTTAGCTGGGTCTGCAAAGTTACCACCGGTAAATGGGTTGTAGGCATCCGGTGTTGAGCGCGAAACGGCCGCGTAGAATTTGCTGCGGCTGACACTCAGCTGACTGTCTTCGGCCTTTGCTGCCGAGCTGTAAGCGGCGGTTTCCCAATCCCAATCGTCCCAGGTTCCACGTAATCCAAACAGGAAGCGGTAAGAGTCACTTTCAGTCTGAATTTTACGAGGACCGGTATCGTACAAACGCAGGCGATCAATTTTTACATCCAAGCCTTCTTCCGGCACATCGTCAGTGCTTAAGCCGGCGAGACGGTTCGGGTTTCCGACGGCCCCAAAGGGGTTGTAGTAGGCCGTTCTCGGAATGTACATTTTGTTCACGTCGGAAATAACGTTCGGGCCAAAGAAGGTATCGTACTCGGATTCGTAGTAAGAACCTTCCGAGAAAAACTCCATACCGTTGTCGAATTCATGGGTGAACGTTGTAAAGAACTGACGGCGTTCCAGGTTTGGAATGATCATACGCAGATCATTAATGTTGTAACGCAGGTCGCTGTTCAGCGTACCGTCGTCGATTTCCAGACCGCCCTGGTAGCTCACACCACCGGAAGCACCTTCGGGCTGTAAATGAAAACGACCGTCACTGCTACGCGCAATGCCAGAAACACCGACGGGCGAAAAGCTGCCGTCGCTGTTCAACTGGCCGAGATTGAATTGCCCCCAGGGTGTAAAGGTCGAGAGGTTACGCAGTGACGTATCACCGACAAACAAAGCTGGTGTACGATCCGTATCGCGGTAGTCACTGCTGTGGGTGTAATCAATTTCCTGCGCAGTAACACCAGAGCGATTGAAATCGCTCGCAAACAAAGTCAGATTGGAAGCGCCTTCATTAAATTCAAAGCCGCCGCGCAGTTGAACCGACGTTTCCCCCAAACTGTTGGAATGTCCGGAACCGTAGCGGGTTTTGATTTCAAAGCCTTCGTAATCGGTATCCAGTACATAATTCACCACACCGGCAATGGCATCGGTACCATAAATTGCTGCAGCACCATCTCGCAGTACTTCCACACGATCAAGACCTGAGGCCGGAATCATGGCGCTGTTTACAAATTGAATGGGTACACCATCGCGAGTTGACGACGAGGGGTTCAGTACCATGCGGCGACCGTTGACCAAAACCAAGGTGCTGTCGGCGCCCAGGCCACGCAAGTTGATCGAGGCCACATCGCCACGAACATTGTTGGACGAAGTACCTTCACTGGAACTGTTGAATTCAACTTGTCCAGCCTGGGGCAATTCGCCGATTAATTCTTCAGTGCTTAAGGCGCCTGCCAAATCCAGATCTTCTTTTCCGAGTTGGCTAACGGGTAGGGCGCCGGCTACATCAACGCCTTTAATGTGGGTACCAGTGACAATGACTTCTTCAAGAGAAGAAGACTCTTGGGCTACTGCAGACCCTGCGCTTAAGCTTGCTAATATGGCAATGCTTAATGGGTGCGGTTTAAACATATGGACTCTCCGGTATCAGGCCGACTTCGGAGCCAGCCTTTATTATTGTTCAGCATCAGGTGACAGCCATTCTGCCGGGAATTCCAATGGGCAAATCCCAGCCATTCCATACTAGCGAGCGTGAGTAAACCAACTGCTGCAAGCCTGTGTGAAGTTGTAACAGCCTGTAAATGAATTGTTACAGACTGCATTACAAGGCGACGGCTGCTGCTCCTGGCCGTCGGCTGTCCGCAGCGCCCTGATAGAGGCCACCATCAATGGCGATCGACTGTGTGCTGCCCATCGTGGCGCCCTTTTTTAAACTGTGGCCCTTATCTTTCAATAGCTTAAGGGTATCCGGGCTGAACCCTGGCTCATGTTCCAGTTTGTAATCCCGTCGTCCCCAGCCTTGGTGAATGCGAGGAAAGCTCGTCGCCTCAGCAACATTCATCTGGTGATCCACAACGTTGGAGATCAACTGCGTAACGGTGGTAATGATTCGACGCCCGCCTGGTGTGCCGGTAACCAGAACCGGTTTTTCGCCTTTGAAGACCAGAGTGGGAGATTGGGTGCTCTTGGTACGCTTGCCCGGAGCGATAGCATTCGGTTCGCGGGGGCTGTCTTTGTAGGCGTCGCTGGGGCGAATCACGAAGTTGTTGATTTGGTTATTCATTAATATGCCGGTACCGGCAATCGTGACCCCGGAACCAAACGAAGCGCTCAGCGTATAAGTGTTGGATACCAGATTGCCTTCACTGTCGGCGATGGAATAGTGGGTGGTGTCGGGTCCAGGGGCTGGGCCCTGCAATACGCTGGCTTCCAGCTTACGGGCGTCCAGGACACTGTTCATTCGGATCGAATCGGCTTTCTGCTTCGCAAGTTTCTTATTCAGCAGCGCCTTGACCGGCACCTCGCTGAAGCGTGGGTCGCCAAGATATTTAAATCGATCGGCATAGGCGTGTTTCATCGCTTCCGCGAGTATATGCAGATTATCTGCCGAACCGGCACCCATGGCACGAATATCGTAGTTTTCCAGAATGTTGAGGATTTGCAGCAAAGGCAGACCGCCCGCGGGTGGTGGCATGGTCAGCACCTGATGATCACGATAGGCGCTGCTCAGGGGCTCAACGATGTGAGCTTGGTAGTTGGCAAGGTCTTTGGCCTGGAAGAAGCCGCCATTGGCTTGCATATCGCCCACAATTTTCGTCGCTAGCTCTCCTTTGTAAAAGGCTTTCTCGCCGTGTTTGGCGACCAGGCGCAGGGATTCGGCAAGATCCTTTTGAATCAGAGTATCGCCCGCCTCCAGATAACCACTGCAGTTTTTGAAAAAGATGCGACAGCTCTCGGGGTTTTGAGTGAGCACCTGGGCTTTCGCTTTTAATGCCCAGGAAAGATCCTGTGTGACTTCGATACCTTCATCGGCCAGTTTAATGGCGGGTTCCAGCAAACTCGCCCAGGCTAATTTCCCTTGGGCTCTATGGGCTGCGTACAAGCCGGAAACGGTACCGGGAACGGTCGATGCCGTATGCCCCAGCCGCGTCTTTTGCCGATCAACCTTGCCTTCGTCGTCGATATAGTCATCCGAGATGACAGCAGAGGGGGCTTCGCCCCGGTAATCAATGGCGCTGGTTTTGCCACTGTCTGCAGAGTACATCAGCATAAAACCGCCACCGCCAAGATTGCCCGCCCGTGGCAAAGTGACGGCCAGCGCAAAGCCAACGGCCACCGCCGCATCGACGGCATTACCACCTTTGGCCAAAATATCGCGCCCGACCTGGCTGGCCACGGCATTTTGACTGACCACCATGCCTTTGTGACTGTTGACGCTGTGATGAATGCTGTCGTATCGAAGGATATAAGTGGAGTTCTTTCCCTGCTTCGGTGGCCAGGCCAGTGCTTGCTTATTGCGGTTGTCCGCAAAGCTGTTATTTGCGGCCATCATGCAGCAGCTGAGCAGAATGGGTGTAGTGATCGATTTCATGATATCCCCCGAGGTACGTTGGCAGATCTACGCTACCGAGAATCGTAGAGGGGAACAAGCATATGAGCTGCTCATTTTGTTAATGATGAGTTAACAAAATGAGCAGCTTTCTTCAGGAGGGGGCAGCCTTGATTGAAGACGCAAAAAACTGGAAGCTAGTTCAACTGCAAAGCTGATTTAATGGTCGTCCAGGATACAGCTTTAAAGTTTTGTGGTTCGCTTGGTAAAACATTGTGGCCGTCTTGCACCACCAGCATGCCTTCCGTAAAAACACCACCAAAGTTTGCACTGCTGACATCCAGACCATCGGTTTCCGATGTGCCATCGATGCCCCGCGCAGCGTTCATGGTAATTCTGAATGAGCCGCGATATTGATAAGGAGCTGTGGTGTCGAACACCGCGTAACTGTTATTGCCCTGGCTCGATACAATCAAATAATCGTTTTGTTCACCCTGATAAATCGCCATACCCTCGACATCGTCATGGAGCGCATCGCCGATTTTATGAATCAGCTTGGGGGTGTCCTGACTGTCGGCTCGGCTGTTGACTACCCAAATACCGGCGTCCTCTTCGCCCATAAACAGCAGTTCCTGTTTTTCATCAACCGTGCAGCCTTCCGGCTGACCAGGCAGGCTGAATTCTCGGCGCAGAGTACCGCTCATGGTTGACGTAGAGCCACTAATTTCATACTGCTGGTATAAGCCGCTTTTATCATTGGCCAGCACATAGGCTTTTTCACCCGACTGGAACATGCATAAGCCGTAAATTTCACTCATGGAGGTGGCAATCTGTCCGGCTTCTGAAACTGTACCGTCAGAGGAAATGTGAAACATGGCAATACTGTTGTTATCTCGCAGGCTGGCTGCGGCAATATCACTGTTGTCATTGCTCAGGGGAACTTGGTAGGCAATGTCGACATTATTAAGCCGACCGCTTCCAATAAACTGACGTTGTTCACCGTTTAGTTGATAACTGTGCAGGCCCGCTGTTTTATTGGTACCCAAAATCAGGGACTGCTCAGGAGCGGCGGCATTAAACCAGATGGCAGGATCGTCTGCGACATCACCGTGTCGAGGCATGGCGAGAGTTTCCATATGTGCAGTAATCTCGACCATGTTTTCTGTGTTCGCTTTGTGCATCGGCAGAGAATAGCTCCAGCGAAACACGTGACCATTTTCATCCACGCTGCTGAAAACAATATTTGATTCGCTTTGTTGCAGGGCGAGTTGTTCGCTTTCTCCGGCATTGTCGAGAACGAAGCGGGCTTTCAACTCACCACTCTGAACCAATGCAACAGAATGATCACTGGGGGAAATGGCAGCAAAACCGCCAGCAATGGCACGGATGCCTGCAATGTCTTCGCCCAGAACTCCGCCCCAGGCTTTACTTAAGGCAATCAGCTTCCGACCTGCTTCGGCTTCGGCCTGGGCTTCATAGGACCAGACGCCGCTGTTTTCTTCGCCGACATAAAGTCGTTGCTCGGAGTCATCCACGCTGCAGAAGCTGCCTGGCGCCGTGGTAAAACTTCTCACAATCCGGGCCGGGCCTTGATCAGCCAATAGCCATTGTTGTGCCCGCCCTTCACCGTCCAGATAAAAACTGAACAGTTGATTAGCGTCTGCGCTCAAGCATAGGCCATCGATATTAAAGCTTGGGCTTGAAAACTGATTGATTCGCTTCAGCTGGCGATTATCAATAGTAAACAGGGTGGGCGTGTTGCGGTTTTTATCCACCAGCAATAAGCGCAGATGACCGCCGATAAAGCGATAGTCGCCGAGTTCAAATTTCCCTTTATATTCGTCAATTGAAGTCCCGCTCTCATCCAGCAAGCGAAGTCCAAAGCTTTCGCTGATGGCCATAGAGAAGCCGGGCACAGTGATCAGTTGTTGGGCATCTTCAATGACAGATGATGATTTAACAGAAATATCCGTTGTATGCTGGCCTGAAAGATGCTGAACATTTTCAGCTGGTGTATTGCTGAGCTGTTCATCACAGGCGCCCAGACCCAGGGAAAGCGCTGCCAAAGCAAGGCTGTTGATAAGGCGTGTACGTTTAAAAAAGGTATATGTTTGCATAACAATCTTCTTAAAATCAGCAACACCGCCGAGCTATAGGGGAGGCTCGACGGCGCTACTGTAAACAATGGAGCTGGAAATATGGGGACTAAAAGTTAGTAATGGTTGCACCTAGTTTGAAGGTCGGACCATAGTCCTCATATTGCGCATTCCAGCGTGGGCTGCTCACATAGGAATAAAACGGTTCATCATTGATGTTGATGGCTTCGAAGAAAATCTGGATATTATCCTGAACAAAGTAACGCGCACTGAAATCCAGCTGGAAGTGATCGTCGACTACAATGTCATTTACCGGGCTCTCGGCATTGATCTCATCCAAATAGTCGGACTTGTAATTGGCCGCCAGGCGCAAACTTAATTTATCGTTGTCGTAACCAATGGTGAAATTACCAGTGGTGTCCGACTGTTGGGGCAGGCGAATGCTGCGCGGACCTTCGATGGTATTGATTTCGGCGTCCGATTCCGCGAGGGTCAGGTTCGCAGAAAGTAGCAAGCCATTAAATGGTTCTGGCAGTTCGTTCAGTTGCTTTGACCAGGCAAATTCCACACCATACAGCTTGGCGTTCTGACCGTTTAACGCGATCTCGGCCTCTTCGATGGTATCGAAGCCGTCCAACTGATCAGTAATGGTGTCGTAAATAAAGGTGTCGATGTCCTTGTAAAACGCGAAGGCGGAAACAACCCCAGCAAAGCCCATGTAATGCTCAACCCCCAAATCCAGATTGCTGGTTTCCCAAGGTTTGAGTTGCGGATTACCGAATGAGCCCTTTTCGCCGTCGTCTTCAAGAATGTAACCCGGGCGCGCCTGCTCAAAAGTCGGGCGAACTACCGAGTTTGTCCAGGCTGCACGTAATTGGGTGTTTTCGCTGACCGAATAACGCAAATGCAGAGCGGGAAGGAAATGTGAGTCTTTACGGCTGGCACGACGCGGCCTGATTTGCTGATCGTCTTCAGCGTCGTCATCGTAGGCAAAACCGCTCGCATCAAAATCCACTTCTTGATAACGCGCACCAAACACCAGACGGAGCTGATCAATATCCATGGTTGCCATGGCGTAAACCGCTCGCAGATCTTCTTCGATGGTCCAGTCTCCCGCGTTGGACTCTTCGATATCCAACTCGCGCTCTTCACCCTGAATCGCTTGTAAAACTTCGCCGGAATTAATACCCGGGCCAAAACGATGCAGTTTGTAATTTACATCGTTGCTGACAAAGTCGCTTAATGGATTCAGTGTTTCTTCCACCTTGTAGACGGTTTCATCAGCCGTTTTCTCACGCTGAGTAAACTTGGCGCCGAATTTCAACGTGGTAGGATTGCCCGCAATTTCTGTTGCTTTGGAAGCATCAAATTTAAAACTGCTGGCTTCATCCTGAGTCTGTGAGGTCGCCAGCTCTACCGATTCAAGGAAGTAGCGACTGGGGTCATAAAAGCTTTCTGGAACAATCGGCCGTGGCTGGCTGCCGTTGCTAAAGCCGACATCGCCTTCAATATGGGCAACAAATTTGGCTTCGGCCATGTGCTCGGGTTCAACTTCTTCGGATTTGCTGTAACCAATATTGTATTCCAGTGTCCAATCGTCCAATTTGTATTCACCACCGAATACAGAAGAATAGATTTTCTGGGTTTCCAAACGTTGTTTCAGCTCTCGAACAGCAATGGGGGTGTCTTCAAATTCATTGCCATCACCGTCGATGTAATCGTCTTCTTTAAGGCTGCCCAGTTCACCGGGTGCCAGGGCATCTTCAAATTCAATAATGTTAGCCAGTCGCTGTTCAGTATCGGTATATTCGCTAAACAGATTGCGCAGATAGATCTGATGATTGTCTGAAATTTTATAGTCAATATTAAAGGCCGCCCCCAGACGTTCGCGGGTGATGTCATAATTACGTTGCTCAAACTCTTCCAGTTTGGCTTCGCCTTTTTCAATTTCCCATTTTCCGCCGGTTTCGATGTTGTTGGAGCCAAACTCCCGATCGAACCAGCTGACGGCTCCGGCAATGGCCAGATTATCGGAGCCCTCACCGACGCTGAAGATGTTACTGGCGCTGGCTGAAAACTTGGGGCTGCTCTCACCGCTCAAGTCGTCATAACTGCCCTCGCTGCTGAAAGAATAAAACAAACCGTCGCGATCAAAACCGGAAACACTTTTTACTTCTACCGACCCACCAATGGCATCGGCGTCCATATCCGGCGTAATGGATTTGGTGACTTCGAGAGTTTCCACCAGGTCGGACGGAATCACATCCAGTGCAACTGCGCGACGATCGGATTCCGGAGACGGTGTGCTCATGCCGTTAATGCTGACAGAGTTCAAATCCGCAGAGAGTCCACGAACGCTGACAAAACGCCCTTCGCCCTGGTCGCGTTCAATGGAAACACCGGGTACACGTTGCAGAGCCTCTGACACATTGGTGTCGGGAAGTTTACCGATGGAATCTGCACTGACTATGCTTTTGATGTTGTCGGCCATGCGCTGCTTTTCCAATGCGCGATTCAAGCTGGCGGCGTTACCAAAAACAATAATTTCTTCCAGTTTTTCATTGTTTTGAGCGACGCTGTTGCTGGCAAACCCGCTGGCGACGATTGAGGTGGCTATTGCCACTGCGAGCTGGCTGGGTAAAAAAGTGTGCTGTGTTGCTTTGGCCATGATGGCTCCCCTTGAACGTGTTCCCGAAGGCTATGGAGCGAACGGTAGGAAGACTATGTGACAGATAGGTGACGCCTGTGTGTCAATGGCAGCGATGGCTAAAAGAATGTGGGCATAAGCGTTTAAAAACGCTGCAACTTGAGCTTTTCAGACCCCCTGATGCCTGGGCGAAGGCATTGATATTGTTTAAAGCGTGAAGAGAAAACCCAAAATTCAGAGTGTTTTTTATAAAAGCATTGAGCTGATCGGCCGAGCGCTTCGTGGTATGCGTTTGGGTTTGTCATAAATGTGTCACGCTGGCCTGCTTTATTGGGTGGATATTAAGAAGGGGCGTGTATGTTTCAACAGTTAAAAAATCATGGCCGCAAGTTGGCGCTGATTTTTGTTCTATTAAATGTCCAGATCTTGAGCACCTTGGCCTTGGGTGACAGCAAAAGCTGGCAGGAAATTGATTGGTTGGATATTGCCGGTGAAGGCGGTGCCGTCTGGCTGTGCCTGGTATGGTTGATAGTGCTGCTGGCGACCCGTCCGGATGGTCCGGTAACCCGTTTGCTGTTTTGGGGTTTTGCCTGTTTCCTGATTGCCAGCGGTCAGGACCTACTCGATGAGGTTGTGCGTCTGCCGGAAGCTACCGTATGGAATCACGCAGTGGAATCCATTCCGATGCCTATTGGTATGCTGCTGATGAGTATCGGGCTTTTGTACTGGTATCACGAGCAGCAGGCATTGAATGAACAATTGCGCAAACGCGAACGACGTTTGCGTGATCATCGCCGACTGGACAAAGTCACAGGGCTTGCTGATGCACAGTATCTGAGCCAGCAACTGGAAACTGAATTGACCGTGGCGCGAGCGGAGGGTTTGCCGACATCGGTACTGATGCTTGATATCGATAAATTTCGGGAAATCAATCGCAATCTCGGCATGGGAGAGGGCGATCGCCTACTGCGCGAGCTGACCGAGCTTTTGCTTTTGAATATACGTCGTCGGGATCTGCTTTGTCGGTATGCCGGCGATCGTTTTGCGATTGTATTGCCTGCGACCTGCCAAACCATGGCCGAATTAATGGCCCGACAGTTGGAAGATGTCTGCCGCCATTTTGCGTTTCGTGCCCGCAACAGTGATCTGGCCCAATTTCATACGGTGAGTACCGGTGTGGCCACCGATGGTCTTGATGTGCAGCTCGATGAAAAAGATCCTGTTGAGCAATTGCTCAGTCGGGCTAACTATCGTCTGGCGAAAGCGAAAGAAGCGCGAGTTCTCAAGGTGGCCTGATGAGCACGGCGTATTCGACATTGAGTGAAAAAACCATTGTTGCCCAGGAGCAACTTCTGGGCATGTTCGAGTTGGCCCAGAGTCGTTCTGTTCACCTTGACAAACTGCTGCGTGGAACCGGTATCTTCGCCCTGGACATTGAACAACGGGAACAAACCATTTCGCCCCGACAGCTGCTTCTGCTGTACCAAAATGCTCGACGATATTTTCCGGTGGATGATTGCAGTTTTTTATTGGGGCAGTATTTATTGCCGGGCAATCATCCGCAGTTCAGTCGTGCTGTACTGGCATCGCCAACGGTTCAGGACGTATTTGAATTGCTGCTGGCTTATGCTCAGTTGGCGTTACCCCTGATCGATTTTCGCGCCTATTACAGTGACAGCGATTTATATGTTCAACTGTTGAGTGCTGATGTCGACGATTATCAGCATGATTTTTTACTTGAGGCCGTGAGCAGTGCCTGTCTTTCTCTCTGTCGCTGGTTAGGTGCAGATACCAGCAGTTGGCAATATCTGCATGCGTTCAAAGCACCGGCTTATCGAGAACAATATCTTGTTCACTACGGGACTCGCCCACACTTCGGTGCCCATATTAATGCCATTGTGATTCCAAGAGATAGTTTGCACCAAGTATTGCCACGGGGTTCGCGAGCGCAGTTTGACATGGCCTTTGAAGCTTGTGAATTGAGTTTCATGGAGCATGAGCGGACACCACACCGCAGTTTGGCATTAGCGGTTTATGACCGATTGCAGGCGCACATTACGCATCCTCCGAGCCTGGAACAACTGGCCGAATATTTCGACATGAGTGTGGCAACCTTTAAGCGTTATTTGAAAGCCGAAGGCCGCAGTTACCAGCAGTTGCTGGACAGTGTTCGTCGGCATCAGGCCATTTATTACCTTCACAGTGGTCAGCTGAACACCGAGCAGATCGCGGCTCAATTGAATTATCACGATAAGCACAATTTCAAACGTTCCTTCAAACGTTGGACAGGACTTAACCCGGCGGCTTATTTCTCCAACTGATTTCGGCTAAAATAGGGGTATTACCTCGGCACGATGAGACCCCAGAGACATGAATTCCAATCCCCTGTTGCAAGACAATCTCTTGCCACCGTTTTCCAAAATTGAGAATGAGCATATCGAGACCGCGATCAGCTCGCTGATTGATCAATCCAAGTCTGAACTGGAAGCGCAGCTGAATCACCTCGGGGACCAGCCCAGCTGGAGTTCTCTTGTGGAGCCCTTGGAAGCGCGTTCTGATCGCCTCTCCAAAGCCTGGTCTCCAGTGAGCCATATGCATTCCGTGGTGAATAACGATGGCTTGCGCGAGGCTTACCAGGCCTGCATCGGTAAACTGACAGAGTACAGCACCGGTCTGGGCCAAAATGAAGCGCTGTTCAACGCTTATCAGCAGCTGGCTGAGGGTGAACAATACGAACAGCTCAGCGCCGCGCAAAAGAGCACCATCGAGCAGGCCTTGAGGGATTTTAAATTGGCCGGTGTGAGTTTATCGAAACAAGATAAGGCTCGCTTCGGGGAAATCAAATCCCGCCTCTCTGAATTGAGTACCCAGTTCTCCAACAATGTTATGGATGCAAACCAGGCTTGGTACTTCCATACTGAAGACGAGGCCATGCTGGTAGGCTTGCCGCAGATGCAGCGTGATATCGCGAAGCAAAGTGCGGAAACAAAATCTCTTTCGGGGTTTGTATTAACGCTGGATATTCCGTCCTATCTGAGCGTAATGCAATATGCGGATCGCCGTGATTTGCGTGAAACCCTGTACCGAGCTTACGTTAGCCGAGCCAGTGAAAACACGGTTCGCTTGAACGATGAAGAAGGCCCTTGGGATAACGCCCCTCTGATTGCAGAGACCCTACAGCTACGTCATCAATTGGCCGAATTGCTGGGCTTTAGTAACTACGCTGAGCTGTCCATCGCCAGAAAGATGGCCAAGCAGACGGATGAAGTGGTGGATTTTCTGCGAGAGCTGGCCAGCAGCAGCCGCAAGGTGGCCGAGCAGGATTTGAAGGAGTTGCAGGAATTTGCCGCTGAACAGGGTTTACAGGGCGAGCTGCAGGCCTGGGATTTAAACTACTACGGCGAAAAGCTTAAACAGGAAAAGTTCGATGTATCCGATGAAGCTTTGAGGCCATATTTCCCGGCACCTGTGGTGATCAAGGGGTTGTTTGATATTGTCCATAAGCTCTTTGATATAGAGATCTTTGAAGAGCCGGATGCCGATCTCTGGCATGAGGATGTGAAGTTTTTCCGTATTGAAAAATCCGGTCAGGTATTGGCTCGTTTTTATCTGGATCTCTATGCCAGGGAACACAAACGCGGCGGCGCCTGGATGGATGAATGCCGTGTGCGTCGTCAAACAGAAAATGGGCTTCAGCTTCCGGTTGCTTATCTGGTGTGTAACTTTACCGCGCCAGTTGGTGATAAGCCGGCCTTGCTCAGCCACGATGAAGTGACGACTTTATTCCACGAGTTTGGTCATGGCCTGCATCATATGCTGACGGAGATTGATGTTGCTGCGGTCAGTGGTATTAACGGTGTGCCTTGGGATGCTGTGGAACTGCCCAGTCAGTTTCTGGAAAACTGGTGTTGGCAGGCGGAATCCATTGCGATGATTTCTTCCCATTATGAAACCGGAGAAAGTTTGCCCCAGGATATGTTGGACAAGTTACTGGCGGCGAAAAACTTCCAGGCGGGTTTGCAAATGCTGCGCCAGATAGAGTTCGCTCTGTTCGATTTTCTGTTACACAAGGATTATCAGGCGAACTCACCTGAAGATCCGCAAGCCGTGTTGAATAAGGTTCGCGATGAAATTGCCCTAATCAAACCGCCGACCTTCAATAAATTCCAAAATGGTTTTTCTCATATTTTTGCGGGCGGTTACGCAGCGGGTTACTATAGTTATAAATGGGCTGAAGTTTTGTCGGCCGATGCCTTTTCCTATTTTGAAGAGAAGGGGATTTTCAGTGCAGAAGCCGGACAGTGGTTTCTGGAAACCATTTTGAGTCGTGGCGGCAGTGAAGACATTGCTGATTTGTACGAGCGCTTTCGCGGCCGTGCGCCAAGCAGTTCAGCCTTGTTACGCCACAACGGCATGGCTTAGGAGTCGTTATGAATAAGCGATTTATTGCCGGTGCAGTTTGCCCAAAGTGTTCCAAGATGGACAAAATCGTGATGTACAAGAAAGACGATAACGATTGGCGTGAGTGCGTGTCCTGTGGCTATAAAGACAAAATGAACTTTCAAACTCAAACCCGTGAGTTGGAAACTCGAGTCAATGTGACCGAAGAGGAAAAGCAGGATCAACTCCAGGTGATTCAGATTGAACCTCTGGGTAAAAAACACTAAGAGTTGTTAACCGTTTGGATTAACGCTGCAAGGCCAGGTGAACGGAATTTTCCGTTTTTGATGTCTCGTTTTCCTGAGCGTTGTTTTGGTTGTATTTTTGAGCGTCAACATACAGCATCAGGGAATGTTTGCTGAACAGAGCGTCCTGGCTGATAAGCATTTCCACTGAATAATGCACGGCCAGGTCGAGTTCATTGGCCAGGGTTTCGCCGATCAGAAAATGCATCACAACATTGTCTTCAGTATTATCAATTGGCGATATCGAAACACCAGCGTTTGAAAGAAATCGGTCATTCACTTCTTCAATCAGGCGATGGGTGAGATACGCAGCATCCATAATTTTCAGCAAACCCCGATGACTTGCGGTGATTTCCAGAGGCTGCAAAAAATAATCAATGGCGATATTCAAAAACGCTTCGAGTTCATCTTCAACGCCCGCTGCGACGGAAATTTTATGGAAGTGATCGAGTACCTCGGGGACTTGTTGGATATAACGATGAACAAACTGTTGCAGTAGCTCTACCTGGTCACCATCCGCAAAGCCGATGCTGCGATGCATCGTTTTTGCTCGGCTAGCGAGAAAACGATGCAAGCTAACATCGTTCATACTCTCGCTGAGGGCAATATCAATCGCCTGCCTTAGCTCGGATAGTGGAACCAGTTCGTCATTCATTATCAGTAGTTCTTTTCGTAAATCTTGCTGCTGACGATGTCATCTCAATCAGATAAACATAGACTCAAATTCAAACAAATCAAACGATAGGGCTGATCTTGCGTAATGCGCGGTCGCTCTCAGGGCGTACTGTTAAGTATAGACAATGCTGCTGTCTTTTATTTCCCTTTAATTGACTAATCCCCAATTGGAGCGCTGACGATAACAGAACATTAATGCCAAAAAAACGCCTCTAGCGCCATTGAAGGCACAAAATGACAACCACAGGCCGTGGTTCCCCAATCCCTGACTCAACCACCAAATGGGCAGAAATACGGCAAATGAGGACAGAATCATCGTGATTTGCATATCAAAAGTATGCGCGGTTCCAATAAAGACCCCATCCAGGAAATAGCAGGTGGCCGATACCAGAGGCAGCAGCAGGACCCAGGGGTAATAATGAATGACCTGTTGTTGCAGCATGGGATCGTCGCTGAACAGCTGAATTAAGGGTGTCTGGCCTGTGTGGAAGAGCAGAACAATAAACACGGCGATAATGAGCGACCAAAAGCCGGTACTCAGACAGGCTTCTTTAAACAGTTCGGGACTTTTTTCTCCCATGGCTTTGCCAACCAGCGCCTCTGTGGCATGGGCAAATCCGTCGAGAGCATAGGATGAGAGGTGCACCAGCTGAAGCAAAATAGCATTTGCTGCCAAAATCAACGGGCCCTGCGCTGCGCCCTGGGCTGTAAAGAAGCTGAGGCTGCCCAGCAAAACCAGGGTTCGCACGAATAAATGCCGATTAACCTGAAGCAGTTCTCTATAGGGGGCAAGCTGAGTGAGTAGGGCGAAGGAAAACGGTGAGTCTGAAAACTGTTTAAGCTGTTTGAATGCGAAATAAAGCCCCAGCATGAGATTGGTAGCATCCCCCAGTAGGCTGGCCAAGGCTGCACCTCGGCTTCCCATATCCCAATACAGAACAAAGACTACATCTCCAACGATATTCACGGCATTCGCGGCGACCGCCATATATAGAGGAACGCGGGTATTTTGCAGGCCGATAAACCAGCCGATAATACCGTAGGACAATAGCACCGCCGGCGCGGCCAGCAGTCGAATCTGAATGTACTCCTGGCTGAGTTCGCCAAGCTGTTGATCACTTTGCATCAAGGCCACTGCCAAGGGCACCAGCAGGGGGGAAAACAGCACAATCAGGAAGCCAATACCCAGGGCCAGCAAGCTGGACTGTCCGAACAACAGCTTTAACTGTGGGTGTTGTCCGGCGCCATAAGCCCTCGCTGCCAAACTGGTGGTTCCCATCCGCAAAAAGCCAAAAGCCCAGAGTAAAAAACTGACAACAGAAGCACCTACGGCAACCGCGGCGAGATAATCAGGCGTATCCAAATGACCCAAAATGGCGGTATCGACCAGGCCAAACAGGGGAACGCTGATGCTGGAGATCAGCATTGGAATGGCAAGATTAAAAACCTTACGGTGTGCAAGTGTATTTCTCAAAAAATTCTCCAAACAACTTTGAACGTGCGAAATTTAGTCATTAATGTCGTTAATTATACGATTATTAGTGCAGTCGAATATAAATTGATCGCTATAGCAAAACGAGATCAAAGGCCTTTTCTAAAGGAATTAATTAAATATCAAACATTGACATTGTGTTGATGCTGTGGCCTTCTAGGGCTGCTGTCGTTGCGACGATTTGTCGCACAGCATTGGTTCTGCCTTCTGGAAAACAACGGTTTGGGGTTTTGCCGGGAGTTATGTAGTCCGCTTTATTGAAAGCGAGTTAACCGCCACGCAGCAGTAAAAATAATAAACCATAAAGCAACACTTAGTTGCTAACAGTGTATATAGCCGACACTGATGCAGTTCTTTGTTCTCCAGTTGGTCGTAGTTGAAATAACAACTGCTCCGGACCAATGGGGGTGCCGATTCCCGGTGATATAAAGCCGGGCCGCGTTATTTAGGCATCTCCAGAAGTAGTAATAAAAATGTATAAGACTACACGGAGATAAAAAGCAATGTTATATCAAGCGCGCAGCTTGTTAAGCCGGCTGCTGGCCGCCTGTTTTTTGGCCGCCTTTTCGACGCAGTCTATGGCCGAAGAAGAGGTTGAGCGATGGGGGCTCAATATGACTGAAGGTGTCACCACCGTCAGTCGTGATATTTTCGGCTTGCACATGAATATCCTCTGGTGGTGCGTAGGCATCGGCGTAGTGGTGTTTGGTGTGATGTTTTACACCATGCTTGCCCATCGCAAATCCAAAGGGGCCAAGGCCGAAAATTTCCATGAGAGCACCACGCTGGAAATTATCTGGACGATTATTCCTTTCGTCATCTTGATCATTATGGCAATTCCTGCCACCACAACCCTGAAGCAAATCTATGACACTGATGAAGCGGACATGGATGTTGTGATTACCGGTTATCAGTGGAAGTGGAAATACGAATACCTCGGTCAGGATGTCAGCTTTTTCTCCTTGTTGAGTACGCCTGTTGCTGAAATTCAAAACCAGCAAAAGAAGAACCCCAACTATCTGTTGGAAGTGGATGAGCCTCTTGTGATTCCCATTAATAAAAAGGTTCGTTTTCTGATTACTGCGAATGATGTTATTCACTCCTGGTGGGTGCCCGACCTCGCGGTTAAGAAAGATGCGATTCCCGGCTTTATGAATGCCGCCTGGACTCGGGTGGAAGAGCCTGGCATTTACCGGGGACAGTGTGCGGAACTGTGCGGTAAGGATCATGGCTTTATGCCCATCGTAGTGAAAGCGGTTCCCCAGGAAGAATACGATCAGTGGATCACTGAGCGCCGTGAAATGGCGGCCAAATTAAAAGCGATGGCAAATCAGACGTTTACCTTTGACGAGCTGTATGCAAAAGGCGAACAAGTGTACAACACGGTTTGTGCTGCTTGCCACCAGCCCAATGGTGAAGGTATTCCCCCAACCTTCCCGGCGATTAAAGGCAGCCCTATTGCCACGGGCCCACTTGCTGAACATATGGATATCGTGATTAACGGTAGCCGTACAAACCCTGCCATGGCGGCTTTTGGCGATCAAATTTCTGAAGTTGATCTCGCAGCCGTTGTCACTTTCCAGCGCAATGCCTTTGGCAATAATATGGGCGATACCGTTCAGCCCATTGATGTGCTTAAAGCAAAACAACAATAAAGGAGGCACGTCATGGCACACGGTCCTGCAAAAGGTTTTACTCGTTGGTTATACACAACCAACCACAAAGATATTGGCAGCATGTACCTCTGGTTCAGCTTTGCCATGTTTTTATTGGGCGGCGTATTCGCTTTGGTGATTCGCGCCGAACTGTTTGAACCGGGTTTGCAAATCGTTGAACCCGAACTGTTTAACCAGATGACCACCATGCACGGTTTGGTGATGGTCTTTGGTGCGGTAATGCCGGCCTTTGTTGGTTTGGCGAACTGGATGATTCCGATGATGATCGGCGCTCCGGATATGGCGCTGCCACGAATGAACAACTGGAGTTTCTGGATTCTTCCCTTTGCGTTCGCAATGATGACATCCACATTGTTTATGGAAGGTGGTGCACCGAATTTCGGCTGGACATTCTACGCACCGCTGTCGACAACCTATGCGCCTCCAAGCGTAACCTTCTTTATTTTCGCGGTGCATATTATGGGTGCATCTTCGATTATGGGTGCGATCAATATCATCGCAACCATTATGAATATGCGCGCGCCCGGCATGACGTATATGAAGATGCCGCTGTTCGTCTGGACGTGGTTTATTACCGCTTACTTGCTGATTGCGGTTATGCCGGTTCTGGCCGGTGTGGTTACCATGATGTTGTTTGATATTCACTTCGGCACCAGCTTCTTCGATGCGGCAGGCGGTGGTGATCCGGTCTTGTTCCAGCACGTGTTCTGGTTCTTCGGGCACCCCGAAGTGTACATCATGATTCTTCCGGCCTTCGGCATCGTGAGTGCGATTATTCCCACCTTTGCGCGTAAGCCTTTGTTTGGTTATTCCTCGATGGTTTACGCCACGGCCTCAATTGCGTTCCTGAGCTTTGTGGTTTGGGCGCACCATATGTTCACTGTCGGTATGCCATTGGCCGGCGAGCTGGCCTTTATGTATATGACCATGCTCATTGCTGTGCCTACCGGGGTGAAGGTGTTTAACTGGGTGACGACGATGTTCCGAGGGTCGATGACCTTTGAAACGCCGATGTTATTCTCGGTGGCCTTCGTGATTCTGTTTACCATTGGTGGCTTTTCAGGATTGATGTTGGCGATTGCGCCGGCAGACTTCCAGTACCACGATACCTATTTTGTTGTGGCGCATTTCCACTACGTGCTGGTACCAGGTGCTATTTTCTCGATCACGGCGGGCGTCTACTACTGGTTGCCGAAATGGTGCGGCAACATGTACAACGAAACCATGGGCAAGACGCATTTCTGGCTGGCCTTTATTGGTTTGAACCTGACGTTCTTCCCAATGCACTTCGCAGGTCTGTCGGGTATGCCGCGTCGTATTCCCGATTACAACATGATGTTTGCGGATTGGAACATGGTGTCGTCAGTGGGTGCATTCCTGTTTGGTGCGGCACAAATTATGTTCCTGTTCAATGTGATAGCGACCATTCGCGGCGGCCAGAAAGCCACCGATGAGGTCTGGGAAAATCCGGAAGGTCTGGAGTGGACAGTTGCTTCTCCTGCGCCATACCACACCTTTAGCAAACCACCTCAAGTGGACTAGGAGTTAAGCATGGCGGCAAAAGAAACCATGCGAGTAACCTGGCGGCTGCTGTTTACAGTCGTCGCCATGTTTATTTTTGCTGTATTTATCATGCCGCCTATCTATGACGTGTTTTGTGAAATTACCGGGTTAAACGGAAAAACCGGCGACCAGTATCAAGCTATATCAGCGGAAGTGGATAAGAGTCGCAAGGTTAAAGTGCAGTTTCTGGCAACGAATAATGAATCTATGCCTTGGCAATTCAAGCCAATGCAGAGTGAGATTTATGTCCACCCGGGTGAGGAAGTGGAAGTTAAATACTTCGCCACTAACCCAACGGCCGAAAATATGGTGGCCCAGGCTGTACCCAGTGTGATCCCGTTTAAGGCGGCAGAGTATTTCCATAAAACAGAATGTTTCTGTTTTAACAACCAGCCTCTGAAGGCGGGTGAAAGTACCGAAATGGCTCTGCGTTTTATTGTGGATATCGGTGTCGCCAAGTCGGTAAACACTATTACATTGTCATATACCTTGTTTGATATTACGGCGGCGGCAACGCAGCAATCGATCGCCCAAAATTAATGGCCAATCATAAGGCCACCCCAATAAATAACTGAAAAGGCGGGGATAGTTATGTCGAGTAGTCAAAACAATACCGTAGAACATGAAGAGTATTATGTTCCTGAACAAAGTAAGTTGCCTATTTTTGCGTCCATTGGTTTATTTTTAACGGTTTGGGGCGCGGCAAATTGGTTAAACGGCAGTGAAAACGGGCCGATGATTTTCTTTGGCGGTTCGTTGATGTTTGCTTTTGTTCTCTGGAATTGGTTTTCCATTGTCATCAGCGAAAACATTCAAGGCTTGAACAGCACGCAGTTGAAAAAGTCCTATGTCCTTGGCATGGCCTGGTTTATTTTTTCCGAGGTAATGTTCTTTGCGGCGTTCTTTGGTGCACTGTTTTATGTGCGCAGTCTGGCAGGCCCATGGCTCGCCGGGGAAGGCGATGCCGGCTTGGGTAATCACCTGATTTGGCCGGGATATGAGCATGAGTGGCCGGTTATGACAACGCCGGATATGGCAGCAAACGGTGAGGGTGCGACAATGCGTGGCCCGGATCAGAACATGAGTAACCCGGGGCTTGCCAACTGGTTTGGTTGGTTGCCCTTCTGGAACACTGCCATTCTATTGACATCCAGTGTCACGGTTCACATTGCCCACGGTGCCCTGAAAAAAGATAACCGCAGCCAGTTCAATCTGTGGCTGGGCCTTACAGTAGTGCTGGGTATCGCCTTTATTATTTTACAGATCGAAGAGTACGTACATGCCTATCAGGAAATGGGCTTGACGCTTGAGTCTGGTATTTATGGGGCGACGTTTTTCCTGCTGACCGGTTTCCACGGTGCGCACGTAACTCTCGGCACCTTTATGCTGTTGGTGATGTTCTTGCGTTCCGTACTGAAAGGCCACTTTAAATCGGACGACCACTTTGGTTTTGAATCGGCCAGTTGGTACTGGCACTTTGTGGATGTCGTATGGGTAGGTCTGTTCCTGTACGTTTATGTTTTTGGCTAATCGACAAGATCATTCAATTGCCGTCCTGCACAGGGGCTTGGCCACTGTGCAGGCGTTTATCCCAGGGCGCTTGGCTACGTAGTTCACCGCTGGTAAAACCGTAATAAACCGCACCTAGAAGTGCCGCCGCCAAAACGATTCGGATACCCAAAGCCATACGTAAACGATCAGATTCCTTACTGCCAAAATCCTTGAGTAAGAAATACAGGCCACTGGAAAGAGATAGCAAGACCCCGATAAACAGCAGGACAATAATTATTTTAATCGCCATTGGTCCATCCTCTGTTGGTAGTAAGCGTTGCAAAGTTTAACATTTAAATTAAACAAACCACTAAGCCTTCTCGTGGTAGTACTGTTACCGCTGCTGATCAGCTTGGGATTTTGGCAGCTGGATCGGGCGACAGAAAAAGAACAGATATTGACAACTCTTGAGGAAGTGAAGCGCCTTCCCGGTACACGCTGGGAGGCCAATGGCCTCGAAAGTGGGCGTCTGGTTCAGGCAACAGGGTATTTTGATACAGACAAATACTGGTTGCTGGATAATCGAATTCATCGCGGCAAAGTTGGCTTTGAAGTCATCATGCCGTTTTATACCGAAGGCAATATTGCCTTGGTGAATCGTGGCTGGATTGAAGGTGACCTAAGCCGTCGGTCGTTGCCGGAGTTGACTACTCCAAGTGGTGAATTGAGTATTGTGGGAAGAGTGCATATCGCAATGGAAAATGCTCTGGTGGATTTTCAGAGCAGTGACGGTTGGCCAAAGCTCATCAGTAGTGTTCATCTCGAAGCTATGTACAACAATCTGGAACAAAATAGAGCGATAACGGCTACTGACAACATCATCCGTTTACAACAGGACAGTCAGGCAGCGCTGGTCAGCGATTGGCCGGCGGTGAATGTTTTGCCACAAAAACACATTGCTTATGCGGTACAGTGGTTTGCCATGGCATTTGCCTTATTCGCTATGTACATCATATACAGCAGTAATATTCTGGTGGTTGCGGGTTTTAACAACGACAAGAGTTCTAATAAAAAAGAAGCTGAGTAGTATTCTATGGTTGCACAAGTACAAGACGCTGATAGCAGCATTAAGCCCAACAAAGGAATCGGCAATTGGCAGGCCGTTTTACTCTTTGGCATCATTGCATTGCCGATGATTTTGGCTTTGTTGATCTATAAAACCGGCATTGGCAAACCGGGTTCAACCATTAACGAAGGCGTGCTGCTGACGCCCGCAAAACAGGTAGATACTTTTGCGCATGCTGACACGCAAGGCCAAAGCTTATTGGCCAGCGGCAAGAAGTGGCGCCTGCTGATTCCCTATCACGCCGCTTGCAATGAAGCCTGTTTAAGTAATTTTTACATAACTCGCCAGGTTCATATTCGATTGGGTGAGAAAGCGCGTCGGGTCGAGCGAGTTATGGTGTCATTGGGTGCTATGACGCCCGCTCTGGAAACGTTACTGCTTGAACATCCCCGCCTGCGAGTAATGCCGGTGGACAGCGCAGTTTATTCAAACTGGTTAGCAGAAGCGTCTCTGCCTGAAGACAGCAATGTTCTTGAGCACTACTTCCTTGTTGATGAAAATGGTTTCGCCATGATGGCCTATAGCGCAGAGCATGATGGCAACAAGCTTCTTAAAGATATTAAGCGCGTACTGAAGTTTACCAGCGAAGAGTAGTGATGATGCAGGCAGGAACTTCGAATTTACTTTGGCAATATCGTCTGGTTCTGGCGTCGGTGGCGCTGGCATTTGTGGTGGTTGGCCTGGGGGCGTTTACGCGTCTGGTAGATGCCGGTCTTGGCTGTCCGGATTGGCCAGGCTGTTACGGTCATTTGTTGTGGCCGGATACGGTTGCAGAACAACAGGCCGCGGCGGTGAATTTTCCTGATTCACCTGTGGATACAGAAAAAACCTGGCCGGAAATGGTGCATCGTTATTTTGCCGGCAGCCTGGGACTGCTGATTGTTGCGATCGCATTCTTTGCGTATCAAGGTCGCAAGGAAGGCTTAGACCTGCCCATCAAACTGCCCGTCGCCTTAATTGCTCTGGTTACTTTGCAAGCCGCATTCGGTATGTGGACGGTGACATTGAAGCTGTTGCCTCAAGTGGTTACCGCACATTTATTGGGTGGTTTCTGCACCTTGTCTCTGTTGTGGTTATTGAGTCTTCGCATTCGCTCCAGATTTACAGAATGGAAAGCCTGTCAAAATCGTGGGCCGATCAAGCTGGCAGTGGTTTTGTTGTTCCTCGTGGTGCTTCAGATTGCGTTGGGAGGCTGGGTCAGCTCGAACTATGCCGCATTGGCCTGCGCTGATTTGCCGACGTGTCAGGGACAGTGGTGGCCTGCAGCCAACTTTTCGGAAGGCTTTGAATTGACCCATCAGATTGGACCGAATTATGAAGGTGGTTTATTAGGGTTAGAAGCAAGGACAGCCATTCACCTGGCCCATCGAATTGGCGCGATTATCGTTTTGTTGGTGTCTTTGGTATTTATTTTCAGACTCTGGCAGAAACACTTTAACGGTTCTGCTCTGACAATATTGGCCGCCTTAGGTGTTCAAGTTGCGTTGGGTCTGAGCAATGTATTTTTTGCCTTGCCTTTGGCGGTAGCGGTAGCCCACAATATCGGTGGTGCCGTTTTATTACTGGTTTTGATCAGTATCATTTATAAGCTATACAAAAATAATCAACTCACGGCGATGAGGGTAGCGTGATGAGCACAACAAGCGTTGTAAAAACGAATCATACTAACTGGCGCGACTATCTCGAGCTTTGTAAGCCGGGCGTTGTGTTGCTCATGATACTGACCAGTGTCATTGGCATGTTGCTGGCGGTTCCCGGTGCGGTGCCTCTGGACATTTTTCTGTTGGGGAATTTGGGTATTGCCCTTTGCGCTGGCTCGGCCGCGACAGTTAACCATTTGGTTGATCGCCAGATTGACCAAAAGATGGCGCGCACTTTGAATCGCCCCGTTGCCCGAGGTCGTGTAGAGCCCCTTAACGCTGCGATTTTCGCCCTGGTGCTGGGCAGTGTGGGCATGGCGATCCTGTTACTGTTTGTTAATGAAATTACAGCCTATTTAACCCTGGCTTCCTTGCTGGGTTATGCGGTGGTGTACACCCTGTTCTTAAAGCGTGCGACGCCACAAAATATTGTTATCGGTGGAATCGCCGGCGCTGCACCTCCACTGTTAGGCTGGACGGCGGTTACCGGTGAAGTGGCTGGCCACGGTCTGCTGTTGATGTTGATTATCTTCGCCTGGACGCCGCCGCATTTCTGGGCGTTGGCTGTGCACCGTAAAGATGAATACGCCAAGGCCGATATTCCGATGTTGCCGGTAACCCATGGCGAGCACTACACCAAAATTCATATTTTGCTTTACACCATTATTCTGTTGGCAGTAAGCCTGCTACCATTTGCCACAGGCATGCTGAATTGGTTTTATCTTTTGGGTGCGGTAGGCTTAGGGCTAGGTTTCGTTTATTGGGCGCTGGTCATGTTACTGACCGATCGAAAAAATGCTGGCATGCAGACTTTTAAGTACTCCATTATTTATTTGATGTGCTTATTTGTCGTGATGCTGATTGATCACTACGCCTTTCCTGTACGCATGGTGATTGCGCCCTAGAATTGATTCATGGCCCACAAGGAGGCTTCGGTGAGTGAAGTAAACACTGAGCGCGATTCCAGTTCTGCACCGGGTTCTGCGAGTGCAGAACAAAAGGCGGGCATCATTAAAACCGTTGTTGGTATCGTCATCGCCATTGCAATTATGCTGATGATGTTTATCCATAAGATAAATTCCCCTCGTGTTCTTACCAATGAAGAGCTGCGCATTAATGGGCTCTTTGTTCTTGATCAGCCGAGAATACTGTCCGACTTTGAATTGAAGAGTCATCGCGGAGAAGCCTTTACTAAAGAGAGCTTGAACGGGAAGTGGAGCTTGGTGTTTTTCGGGTTTACTCACTGTCCGGATATCTGCCCGACGACAATGGCGTTGTTAAATGAGTTAATGACCGAGTTGAATGGCAGCATTCTCGATCAAAGTCAGGTGATTATGGTGACGGCGGACCCGGCTCGGGATTCAGTGGAAAAGTTGGCCGAGTATGTACCGTTTTTTAATCCGGAGTTTACGGGAGTAACCGGCGATTTTCTCAGCTTGAAACGATTGGGAAATCAGTTGAATGTGCCCTTTGTGAAAGTACCGCAGGGCGATAGCTATACGATTGATCACGGTGGTCAGGTGGTTATTATTAATCCCCGTGGAGATTACCATGGCTTTATGAGCACGCCGTTGGATCTGGCCCGCATGAAGCTGACTTACCAGTCGATGGTCACAGCGTCGACGTGTTGCGGGCAGTAATGGTCGCTCAGCATTAGTTCTTTATCCAAATACTGGTCATTAATTTTCTTCAGCTCGCCACTGCTGCGCATCTCCTCGAGTATGGGGCCAAGTACCGGGGCGAGCTTCATAGCTTTTGGACTTTTTCTGGACAAGGCCAGGTAAGTAGGCCTTGGCATGGTGAAGCGTTTGGGCTGAATATGCAGGGAATCCTCAACACCCATTTGTGTCGCGGTGTATCCGAGAACGGTAATATTGCTTAAATAATACTGCAGACGGTTACGTTGTAGAGCTTTGATACCCAGTTCCGTTGTATTGAATTGCTTCAATTCAAAACGTTTTTCCTGTTGTGCCTCACTGAATTGTTTATTGACATAAAAGCCTGAGTTCAAGCCGATGGTTTTATGGAACAGGTCGCTGAACTTCTCAACGGCTTTATCATTGTCTTTATTACTGACAATCACATAAGACTCATAGTGCAGCGGCGTCATTAGATAGCGGCCCCAGTTGAGTCGCTTTTGATTTAGATAAATAGGCAGTACGCCGTCAAAATTGCCCGTAGCAACTTCATGGATACTGCGTCGCCAGGGAGTGCAATGAATCTCGAGTTCCAGATTCGCTTTCGCCATAGCTTCACTGATGATGCGAATATCGAGCCCCTCAATAGCCATATTGTTTTCATCGCAAATGACAAACGGGGGATATTCCACCGTTGTGAAACGAAAAGCGCGATCAGATTGTGTGGCGGAGGTATCCACAGCCAAGGCGCTGGAGACAAAAGAACAAACCGACAGAGTTAGGAAAGAAACGCGGTTCATATTGAATAAAATCCACAAGGCACGAGAGTGACATTAGAATTCCGTTTCTGTGCTGCCATCTTTTTAATATGTGGCACAGTCTAAATGAGGGATGATTAAGCAGCAAGAAGGATTATTTTTGGCTGAGAACTTTAGCGCTTATTTTTCCGAACATAAACACCAGGCAGGCTGCGGTTACAATACTGGGGCCCGTGGGCACATCCCAATGAAACGAGGCTAACATGCCAGCACCAAGAGCAAGGAGTGCAGCACTCATGGCGAGCACAGCCATTCTTCCGGGACCATTGGATAGCATACGGGCACTGGCGGCGGGAATAATCATGAGCGCAGTAATTAGTAAAGCACCCACAAGCTTCATGGCCATTGCCGTAACAAAAGCAATGGCGATCATTAAAATAACTTTGTGGCGTTCAACCGCAATGCCTTCCACTTTTGCCAGATCTTCATTGAGACACAGGCAGACCAGTGAATCCCAATAACGAATTAAATAGGCGGCCAGAATCAAGCCGCAGAAACCAAGGAGTATTACGTCTCTATAGGTTGCGGCAAGAAGGTCACCAAAAAGATATCCATACAAATCCACACGTCCGGCGCCGGCCACAGTAATAGCGATAATACTGATAGCGAGGCTGCCGTGAGATAAAACCCCCAACCAGGTGTCTGCACTCAGTTGACTGTCTTGCCGAACCTGGGACAGAAGCAATGCCAACACTACGCAACTCATCACAATTGCCAGCTGCGGAGAAACGCTGAGAATCAAACCCAGTGCAACACCGAGCAGTGCCGCATGGGCAAGAGCATCACCGAAATAGGCGAGGCGACGCCAGACCACAAAGCAACCTAATGGGCCAGCCATCAGCGCAACAAAAATACCCGTAAGAACAGGCGCAAGCAGTAAATCCAGCATATTAGTGATTGTGATTACAGGGTTCGATAAGCTCACCGTGAACACCATGCTGGTGGTCATGGTGGTGTGTGTAGAGCGCAACGTTCGCTGCCTGTTGCTGCCCAAACAGTTTCAGGTATTCAGGGTGCAAACTGACTTTTTCAGGATGCCCATGGCAGCAGATGTGTTGATTCAGGCAAATCACTTCATCGGTAGCGGCCATTACAAAATGCAAATCGTGGGAAACCATTAAAACGCCGCAGTTGAGTTCATCGCGCAGCTGGGCGATCAAGCGATACAGTTCAGCCTGGCCATTGACATCCAAGCCTTGGGCTGGCTCGTCGAGAATCAACAGTTGAGGCTTTTTCAGAATGGCTCGACAGAGCAATACTCTCTGTAATTCCCCGCCCGAAAGCGATTGCATGGGGCGCTCGAAAATACAGCGGACGTCTGTTTTTTCCGCGCTCTCAAAAAAATGCTCGTCGCGCTTCTGATTTAAAGATAAAAACGCCAACACGGTAATGGGGAGGCTGGCATCCAGATTGAGTTTCTGGGGCATATAACCGATGCGCAGGCCTTCTTTAATGTGCAGATGTCCCTCGTCAATTTTGAGGAGTTTCATCAAGGCGCGAATCAAGGTGGTTTTGCCAGCCCCATTGGGGCCAATCAGGCTGACCACCTTACCGGCCTGCAAACTGAGGCTGGCTTTATCAACCAGCGTGCGTCCTTGTCGGTGTATGGAAAGGGATTCGGCTTTAAGTAAAAAGGGTTCAGTCACCCGCCGTCTCCAGGCAGTGCTGGCACATTCCGCTTAATTCCATATTTTGCTGGCGGATGTCAAAGCCGCTGTTTTTTTGCAGCTTTCCCACTGCGCCCTGAAAACCACCGGGATCGACTTCGATAGCGAGATTGCAGGAGGTGCAAATCAGAAAGTAACAGTGGTGTTCGTGGCTCGGGTCCTGGCAGCCTATATAGGCATTGAGGGAGTTGATTCGGTGAATCAATCCAAGCTCAAGCAGAAAATCCAGTGCCCGGTAAACCGTGGGCGGGGCAATGCGTTTCTGCTCGCCTTCGGCCAGGCTGTCCATGATGGTATACGCACCGACCGGACGATGGCTGTCCCAGATGAGCCTGAGAACCTTTTCGCGGGTTTTGGTGAGCTTTTGCTGCTTTTCTCTGCAGAGTTCGCGCGCAGTGTTCAGGGCGGCATCAATACAGGCTTGATGATCGTGATCCGGGTGCGCGGCGGGGGCATCCATTTTGCTTAGCATAGGCAAAGTGTCCAACTGATATCGTGTTACAATATAACATAAGCATCAATTTTGAGGTATGTCGTACACATGTGGAGTAGTTTGCAGCGGTTTGTTCTGCTGTTTTTAATGGGACTTCCGGCAAGCTGGGCCGATGAGGGAAAACCGAAGGTTCTTGCCAGCATTGAGCCACTGGCAAAAATTGCGCGTGAACTGCTTGGTGATTCCGCCGACGTCGAAGTGTTATTACCAGCGGGGGCAAATCCGCATCAATATGCTCTGAAAATCTCTGATCTGGCTCGTATCAAGTCGTCAACGCTACTGATTTGGAATGGTCCAAGACTGGAACCCTATTTAAAAGCCGCCGTGGCAAAGACGGCCGTTGCCCACATCAATTTCCACTCGAGCCAGGGAGGGAAAGCCAGTGCTTTGCACGAGGATCCTCACTATTGGTTGAGCCCGGAACGAGCATCGGCAATGGCAGCAGCCATGGCGCACCACCTGGGGCTTCCGGAGCAGCACATTCAGGAATATCAGCTTGAGAGAGAAGCGCTGTTAGAACGTTGGAAAACGCGTTTGGCAGGCAAAAAGCTGGCGGTCTACCACGATGGCTATGAACACTTGGCTGCACCCTTCGGTTTTGAGGTGTTGGCCGCCGTCTCGGCCGGCGAAGGCAAAGGCATCAGCATTGCCAAGCGCTTAAAGTTGAAACAGGAACTGAAAGCGGCCAGCTGTCTGCTGGCCGAGCCCTATAGCGAAGCTGAGCGTGCAAAGTTGCTGGCTGAGCAGGAAGGCTTAAAGCTTGTTTGGATAGACCCGCTGGCACATCAGGCGCCTGAGCCGTTCTATCACCCCTGGATGGAACGCATGATGTCAGATCTTAGTGGTTGTTTCGAGGATCTTACAGAAAGATAGATAATAAAAAGGCCAACATTGTGTTGGCCTTTTTATTGGAAATTACTGCTTCGGGGGCAGCTGGAACTGACGTTCGGTTTTCACCGCCATCTTGCGCTCCAGCTTAGCGTTCAGCTTATCGGTTAACTCTTGATGCTGTGCTTCAAGCTCAAGCAGCTTTGATTCAGTGGTGCTGGTAGTCATTTTTTCTACCGCCCAGCTGTAATTCGCGCCTGCTTCAGCAATGGCAACGGCGATATTGGATACCGCAACTTCCTTGGCCATAACACTGGGTACAAACAGTGCTAGGGCAACGTACAAACCAAATTTTTTCATACTGTAGCCCTCCTTTCTAAAGGCAAAAATAAAAGTGATCAGCTTGGTTTTACTGATCACTTGGAATTCAAAATACGAGCGAATTGAGTGGTGTTACCCGCAATCAATTCGTTTTGTTACTTTGCGTTACATATTGTAGTCGCTGTTCAATAAATGCGCTAGTAAGGTCGATGGTAAAGATTGGTAAGGCTTATATGACAGGGCTGTAACGTAAGTAAATACAAACCCAATGTTATGAGGTGAATATTAAATTTAGCGTAACAAAGGGTAACAAAATGGAAGTTGCACAGCTCAATCCACCGTAGACCCAATGCCGGGGCAATCTAGTGTATGCTTCGCTATTTACCCAGCAAGAGACACCCTATGTCGGACACTCAGCAGGCCCCACTGGTTTTGGTGGATGGCTCTTCGTATTTATATCGTGCATTTCATGCTTTACCCCCCCTCACTAATTCAAAAGGTCAGCCCACCGGAGCGGTAAAAGGGGTGATTAATATGCTGAGGCGCCTGCAGAAGGATTATCAGGGCAGTGAAGTTGCCGTTATTTTCGATGCCAAAGGAAAGACGTTCCGCGACGATATCTACCCGGACTACAAAGCGAATCGTCCACCGATGCCTGATGAGTTGCGCAGCCAAATTGAACCGATTCACCAGATTATTCGTGCTATGGGACTGCCCCTGATAGCGATTCCTGGCGTGGAAGCCGATGATGTGATTGGTACTCTGGCTGAGCAGGCCACTGGCATTGGTATGGATGTGGTGGTGTCCACGGGCGATAAAGATATGGCCCAGTTGGTGAACAAGCACGTCACTCTCGTGAACACCATGACCGAAACCGTGATGGATATTGCCGGCGTAGAAGACAAGTTCGGTTTGCCACCGGAGCTGATCATTGATTACCTGGCGTTGATGGGTGACAAGGTCGATAACATTCCGGGTGTACCCGGTGTGGGTGAAAAAACGGCATTGGCCCTGTTGCAGGGGCTGGGTGGTTTGAACGATATCTATGATCGCCTGGATGATATTGCTGCCCTGGGGTTCCGGGGTTCTAAAACCATGAGACAGAAGCTGATCGACAACCGTGACCAAGCTTTCCTGTCTTATGAGCTGGCCACTATCAAGCTGGATGTCGACATGGATCTTGGACCGGCTGATCTAAAGCAAAGTGCGCCCGAGCAAGATGCGTTGATGGGTTTGTTCCAGGAGATGGAATTTAAATCCTGGGTCAGTGAGTTGGGTGATGCCGAAGAGGGTGACTCTGCCCAAGGCGGTTCAGCTCCCCAGATTGCCGAGGTGGAGTATCAAACCATCCTGACGGAAGAAGAATTGCTGCCTTGGTTGGAAGCTCTGGCAAAAGCGGAGCTGTTTGCCTTTGATACTGAAACTGACAGCCTCAATTACATGCAGGCCCAATTGGTGGGCGTGTCTTTTGCTGTTGAGGCGGGCAAGGCGGCCTATGTACCTTGCGCCCACGATTATCTGGATGCACCGGATCAGATTGATAGGGAGCGCTTACTAACTCTGCTTAAGCCTATTCTAGAGGACCCCGATAAAGCCAAAGTCGGGCAAAACCTGAAATACGATAAAAGTGTTCTGGCGAACTACGATGTCCAGCTTAACGGTATCGCCTACGACACCATGCTGGAATCCTATTGCCTGAACAGCACCGCCAATCGCCACGATATGGATACTCTGGCGAAAACTCACCTCGATGTGGATACCGTGCACTTTGAGGACATTGCGGGTAAGGGCGCCAAGCAACTGACCTTCAATCAGATTGATCTGGATACAGCCGGACATTATGCGGCTGAAGATGCGGACATCACTCTGCGTTTGCACCAAGCCCTGTGGCCGCAACTGCAAGAGGACGAGGGTCCTTGCTCAGTATTTGAAAAGATCGAGTTGCCACTGGTGCCGATTCTCTCGAAGATCGAGCGGCAGGGGGCTTATCTGGATTGCCAGCGTTTGGGCCAGCAGAGCCTGGAGCTTGCCGAGCGTATGGATGCCCTGGAGAAGGAAGCCTTTGACCTGGCCGGAGAAGAGTTCAATTTGGGCTCACCAAAACAGTTGGGCGCCATCCTGTTTGAAAAGCTTGAGTTACCGGTGATCAAAAAGACACCGAAGGGTGCGCCGTCGACGGCAGAAGAGGTGTTGCAGGAACTTGCTCTGGATTACCCGTTACCCAAGCTTTTAATGGAATATCGCGGGCTTTCGAAGCTGAAGTCGACCTATACGGACAAGTTACCGCAGATGGTTCAGCCGGAAACGGGCCGGGTACACACCTCCTACCATCAGGCCGTGACCGCAACCGGGCGTTTATCGTCTTCTGACCCTAACCTGCAGAATATCCCGATTCGTACCGAGGAAGGACGCCGTGTACGTCAGGCCTTTGTGGCCCCCGAAGGCTATAAGATTGTTGCGGCGGATTATTCGCAAATTGAGCTGCGCATCATGGCCCATTTGTCGCAGGACCAAGGCCTGTTGAGTGCCTTTGCTCAGGGCTTGGATGTGCACAGGGCGACGGCGGCGGAGGTCTTTGATTGCGATATTGATGCTGTCAGCACTGAACAGCGACGCAGTGCCAAAGCGATTAACTTTGGTTTGATCTATGGCATGTCCGCCTTTGGCTTGGCCAAACAGCTGCATATTGGCCGTAACGATGCCCAACAATATATGGATCTCTACTTCGAGCGCTACCCGGGCGTGCAGGGCTATATGAACGATACTCGTGCTCTAGCGGCCGAGAAGGGTTATGTTGAGACCCTGTTTGGTCGCCGTCTCTATTTGCCGGAGATTAATTCCCGTAACGGCATGCGTCGTCAGGCAGCAGAGCGCACGGCGATCAATGCACCCATGCAGGGAACTGCCGCGGATATCATCAAGCTGGCGATGATCTCAGTGGATGAGTGGTTGGAGAAAAGTGGTCTCGATGCCCGCATGATCATGCAAGTTCACGACGAATTGGTGCTCGAAGTCACCGAATCCGATTTGGATGAGGTCATTGCCGGCCTGACTGAAGCCATGTCGAGCGCCGCGAATCTCGATGTTCCGCTCTTGGTCGAAGCCGGTGTCGGCGACAACTGGGATGAGGCCCATTAAGCCGTGATACGGCGGGTATAAAAGAACTCAAAAAACATTAAAAATTTGTCATGTTTGTGGGAACTTCTCCCGGTGAGCTGAGTCATAAGTAACAGTTAATGTGACTCTCCTCTCTATTGATTAACTGAAATTTCAGTACTTGCTAGAATTTTAAGCAACCCCGGCCAAATGGTGCGGGGTTTTTTATTGCCTGAACAAAACGGTGGGGAAGTTCTGCCCTCCCTGTGATTTTTCCGGGCAATAAAAAACCCGGCGCCAGGGCCGGGTTTTGATCACGCCTTAAGTTGACTTAGAAGTTGTACTTCGCGGTCAGGCCGTAGGTGCGTGGCGCCTGCTGAAGGAAGGCACTCAAGCTGTTGGTCTGGAAGGTCGAGGAGAAAGATGCGTACACTTCATCATCTGTCAGGTTCTTACCCCACAGTTCCAATGCCCAGGCACCATCTTGCGAGCCAATGCCTACTGTGGCATTGATGGTGTTGATGTCCTGCTCACTTAAAGGCTCATTCGCGGACTGACGGAAGAAGTCAGAACGGTAATTCGCGCTTACGTTCGCATTAAACTCCAGATCATCACTGATTGGCTGGTTATACGCCACCATCAAAGAGGCATTGAAGTCAGAGGTCTGGACCACGCGCTGACCGGACAGGTCGTTGGTGTTGGCGCCTTGGCCAGCTACGCCCTGAGCGATGGTGATTGGGCCATCAGGAAACTCATCATACTGGACATCCTGCCAAACCATACCGCCGCTGAAGAACCAGTTCTCATTAGGTTTGAAGGCGAAATCGACTTCCAAACCCTTACCGTCGGTTTTCGCGGCGTTACGCACAACGAAGCCGGTGCCGATAAAGCTCTGGAACTGATAATCCTCAAGCTCCTGGAAGAATATCGCAGCGTTCAATTGCAGACGATTGTCCATTAAGCGAGACTTGAAACCCACTTCGAAGGTGTCGACCACTTCTGGTTCGAAGATAACCGCATTTGGATCGGCCACATGGTTGCCCGGGGTAGTGCTTGGGCCGGCACGGTCGAGGTTCAAGCCACCTGACTTGTAGCCGCGAGCGTAACGGGCATATGTGCTCATATCTTCGTTGAACTGGTAGTTCACGCTGATAGTTCCAGAGATGTTGTCATCGTCATAATTGGCAGAGAAGGGATCGTAAGGAACGACCAACTGAAGGCCGCGAGCACCGGCTGCCAGTTGTTGAGCGCCGCCAACCAGTTGTGCTGAACCTGGATCACCCGCTGCAGCCGCACCTTGAATGCCTGCCAAAGTAGCATTTACCACCTGTGCTGGCGTACCCAATGGGAAGACGCCATTTTGAACCGCCAGTGCGGCCAGGTAGGTATTGAACAGAGCGTCTGGACCAATTTCAGAGAATGGGTTGTTGAAGTCTGGAATGTAATCCGCTTTCTTTTCTTCATCAGAGTAACGCAGACCCAGAGTAACGCTCAGGTCGTCGTTAACGTTCCAGGTAGCCTGGCCGAAGAAGGCGAAGCTTTCCGCAGAGTAGTCGTTACCGCTACCACCCTTGCCATCCGGGCCGTAATACAAAGAACCAATTTGAGTTGGGGCAATGTTACCCAACGCAGCCTGACCCACTTCCGCCAGCGTGATCAGGTTGGCGTCATTGGTTGGGTTAGCATCGATAGAACCCAGTGCGTTTACATAGGCGCGCAGGTCCGTACCGAAGGGCAATGGTGAGTTGTATTCAATTTCCTGGTCGAATACGAAGGCACCTACTGTCCAATCGATGGTGTTGGAACCGGTGGATGCCCAACGAATTTCCAGGCTGCGCTCATCATTATCAAAAGTTTGAATACGAGTCAGAATGTCGGCCGAGTTGTGGTCGGCATCCAGTGCCTGGAAGTTTTCATAGTTACGGCTGGAAGCAATAACGGTCAGGGCAGTGTCACCCAGATCCCAGTTCAGCTCAGCTGAAATACCGGTGTCATCAATCTTGTCTTCATAGGGCTGGTTCGAGGTGAACTGACGGTCAAAAACATCCCGCAGACTGGAATTCGGCAGTCCGCCATATGGGAATGGGCTGGCGGGCAAACGCGCAAACTGCGGACCATCAACCAAATCGATAGCATTTTGTGCTGGGCCGTACAGTAGTGGCGTTGCGGCACAGCAGTTTTCATCGGAGTGGGACTTGTCGGCAATGATTCGCAGAGTGGCGTCATCGCTGATGTCCCAAAGCAACTGACCGCGCAAGCTGTAACGGTCGCGGTTTTGAGCTTCGGCACCGGTAAATGGGTTATCCATAAAGCCGTCACGCTCGTGCCAGGAACCTGAAATACGGCCAGCCAATTTATCTTCGACCAGTGAGCCTGTTGCTGAAGCGCGCACTTGTTTGAAACCGTAGTTACCTACGCTGACTTCCATCGTGCCTGCGGCTTCATGGGATGGCGCTGCAGTGCGGACACTAACAACACCTGCTGAGGTGTTACGACCAAACAGGGTTCCCTGTGGGCCTTTTAAAACCTCAATGCCTTCGATGTCGACATAGTCCGACATGGCGGAACCCGGGCGACCACGATATACACCGTCAATAAAGATACCAACTGACTGTTCGAAACCAGCGTTGTTACCCGAGGTGCCCATGCCGCGAATGTAGATTGAGGTATCGGAGGCACCGGTCGAGTTATCGATGCTCAGGGAGGGTGAAATCTGGGTCAAATCGTTAATATCACGAACTTTGGCCTGATCCAGAGAATCGGCACTGTAGCTGGATACGGAAACGGGTACTTCAAGAATAGATTGCTCACGTTTTTGAGCATATACAACGATTTCTTCAAGCTCGGTGCTTTGTTGTGCAAATGTTGAGCTTGCGCCTACAGCCATAGCAATAGCTGTAGCCAACACTGTTGGTCGGTGGTGTAGTGTCATGGTGACATCCTCTGTTGCAACTTCATTTTTATGTTTATTAGGGAATTTGCCTGGCTTTTGACTGCCAGTTTGCAGAATCTTTTGGTTTTTTACGCCCTTATTATTAAATTATTGGACGCTTGTTTGAGATTACCGCATTCGTTAAGAAATGCAAATAATCAGTGGATATGGTGAGTACTTATTCAGGTGAATATAGGGCAAAAACCTTAACAAAAAACTTTATGCGTTAAGGTCTTCTTGGCTTTTTGGGGTGTCTTGTTCGATTCTTAACCAGTTGTCGAGTGTGTTCTCGAGTTCTTTGATGCCGGTCTTTTTAAGGGAGGAAAAAAGCTGCGCGCTGACGAGGTCGTCGACCTTGGCGTCTTTTAAATGTTTGCGTACTTTCAGCAGGGTATTTTGCGCCGGGCCTTTTTTGAGTTTGTCCGCTTTGGTCAGCAGGATGTGCACAGGCATTTCACCTTCGATCGCCCAATTCAACATCATGGTGTCGAATTCCTGCATAGGGTGGCGCACATCCATTAGCAAGATAAGCCCCTTCAAACACTGGCGTTCGGCGAGGTATTCCGAAAGATGTTTTTCCCACTCTTTTTTCATCGCCAGAGGGACTTTGGCGAAGCCGTAACCGGGCAGGTCGACCAAATGCTGGTTGTCGGACAGCGCGAAAAAGTTGATCAATTGGGTACGGCCAGGGGTTTTACTGGTACGGGCCAGCTTGTGATTCTGGCACAAGGTGTTAATGGCGCTGGATTTGCCCGCATTGGAGCGACCGGCAAAGGCGACCTCGGCTCCGCTGTCCGCTGGACATTGACGGATACTGGGGGCACTTTGGGTAAAAATAGCGTCGCTGTATTTGATCTGGGCCATATCCGGCTGCAAAACCCTCTATAAATAGTGTGTTATCAATGAGTTGTGTATATAATGTCGCGGCTTTGGCCTCGGTGAGGGGGCGCATTGTAGCCTGTCGTGTACAGGATACCAAGCGGCCGCCGATGATGGGGATGCCCCACAATCTGGTTCCAGTATGCATTGGTTCCAGGATTAACTTAGGCAAATTACGCACTGAGCGAGCTGGCCGTCTACAATAGGGTCTAGCCATGCCAATGCAGCAGGTTTATAAGTGATAGTCTCGCCTGAGAGGCGAAATCATAACCGGATTACGGATTAGCCAATGAAGAATCTATATAAATACGCCCTAGTATCCTTAGCAGCCCTGGCGACTGCCCCTTCCGCGATGGCGGCGGGCGATGCCGCAGCGGGTGAAGCAAAAACGGTCGTGTGTGCCGCTTGCCACGGTAAAGATGGCAACAGCGCTGCACCAAACTTCCCCAAGCTGGCTAATTTGGGTGAGAAATACCTGATCAAACAGATGCAGGATATTAAATCCGGTTCTCGTCCGGTATTGGAAATGACTGGCATGCTGGATGCCATGAACGATCAGGATCTGGCTGACATTGCTGCCTACTTCAGCAGCAAAAGCATGCAACTGAGCGGCGCCAAGGAAATCGACGTACAACTGCAGTCAGGTTTGCGTTCAGAAGATCCCATCGCCTTCGGTGCTAAAGTATATCGTGCTGGTAATGCCGAATCTGGCACTCCGGCGTGTACGGGTTGTCACTCCCCGCGCGGTCAGGGTAATGCGCCTGCCGGTTATCCTCGCTTGAGCGGTCAGCACGCCGATTACATTGAGAAGCAATTGAAAGCCTTCCGCAATGGTGATCGCGTCAACGATGGCGAGACCAAAATTATGCGCAGTGTTGCTCAATATATGACCGACGCTGAAATCAAAGCGGTTGCTAACTACATCGCTGGCTTGAACTAAGTCAGGGCAAAGCTTTAGAGAGGCGGCTTTTACAGCCGCCTTTTTTATGTCAGCTAGTGCGCCCAGGCTTTCAGTTTTTGTTAAGTCCTTGGAACTAGAATAAATTTAGCTGTCTAATGCTATCTACCACAGTTATGGAGAAGAAATATGCGTGCCATTATGGCTTTAGCTGCAATGCTGTTTTCCCTTACGGCTTTTGCCCAATATGAAGTAGGCAAGGATTACATTGAACTGGCGGTTCCCCTGAAAACCGGCAGCGACAAGATTCAGGTGGACGAGTATTTTTCGTACAGCTGTGGTCACTGTTACAAGTTTGAGCCTGTTATTGCCCAGTGGAAGAAAACCCTGGCCGACGATGTAGAACTGGTACAAACCCCTGTTGCCTGGCAGTTGGTTAATAAAGGCCAGCGCGGTTATGCGATGGTAGCGTTGGCAAAAGCTTTCTATACCGCCAAGGCTCTAAAGGTTTTGGATAAGGTTCATATGCCGATCTTCGATGGCATCTTTGTAGAGCAGAAAAACATGTCTGATGAAGACGAGCTGAAAGCTCTGTTTGAAAAGCATGGTGTTGATCCAAAGAAGTTCGAAAAGGTGTTTAATTCCTTTGGTGTAACTACACAGGTTCGCGTTGCTCATTCCCGTTCTCGCGGTGCCAAGATTTCTGGTACTCCCGAGATCGTTGTCGACGGTCGCTATGTGGTAAGTGCTCGTAAAGCGGGTGGTCAGGCTAATATGCTGAAGATCACCGACTTCCTGATTAATAAGATCCGTCAGGAAAAAACGGCCAAGTAACTGGCCGCGAGATAGAGCATTGTACAGAGGGCCCTTCGGGGCCTTCTTTCGTTTTAGAGCCTGCCCTAACAAGCCTCCTTTGCCGTTATTAATCTCGTCGTTTGCTCCCTCAATTTTCCTCCGTTTCAGCCGTTAGCAACTAATATCTATGCCTGAATTTCAGGGTACACCCCGGCTACGGCGAGCACATGACTAGCAGCGATCAGAACTGGAAAGAAAAATACCTCAATCTCATTGATTCCAATGAGCGTCAGAAAAAGCGCTTTGATGACCAGCAGGACAGCCTGAAAAAGGCCCTGGGCCGCTTAAGTGTTGCCGCGACAGGTCTGGATGAGGAGCTGGATAAGCGTCTGGACGATCTCAGGCGGCAGCTGCGCAGCTCTCAACCCAAGCCCTTGGGGCCATTGCTCAGTCGCCTGGACGCCAGCGTGGTAGCCTATGACAGCCGACGAGATCAACGAGCTGGTGTCAGCCTGGATGCGCTCAAAACGATAAGTGAGCAGTTACAAACTATCTCAAGGGATAAGGCGGCGGATAAAGGCCTGAAGCGCTTTCGCCGGGAGCTGAAATCCCGGGTTGAGCAACAATATCAGTACTCGGTGATGCTGAAAGAGTTGGCCGATTTACAAAGCCAGGTGATCGACAGCGTCGCGCTCGGGCCATCGGGCTTCTGGGATAAGCTCAAAAACAAGCGCCAGGTTATTCCCCTCAATGAGTCTCAAGAAGGTGATGAAAGTGAAGCTGGAGTAGAGCCTGCCGCGCAGAGCCCGGAGACGGTCCCCGAGGACTCATTGCCCTCGCTGGATCAGGAACAGCCTTTGGAGCTGGCGGAATCCGAATCGGAAATGGTTTTCGATTCTGGGGCCTCCAATCCACCCAGGGATCAACCCAGTGAGGAAATCGAAGGGCAGTTTCTAAGCCGGGTTGAAATTGAAGCCGAGATGGAAGCCAGTCTGGATCGCCCCCGTAAAGAGCCGGCTTTCAGTCGCATATCCAATCACATCACCCGGGTACTCAATGAGTTGCTGGAAGGTTTGCAGCCCGAAGCCTGCGTTGCGGCTCAGGCATTGCGGGCCCAAAATCGTATTGCCCGGGGGTTGAATTGGTACGAACTGGTACCGACGCTCGAAGATATTCGGGATCTCATTATGCAGGCCTTTCTGGCAGCGGAATTGAATTTCCAAAATTATCTGCAACAGCTCAACAGTGAGTTGGCCCTGGTGGGCGAATCTCTGGGGGTGGCGCTGGAGGTGCAAGAACAGCAAAGTGATGCTGAGGTGGTTTTACAGAAAACCCTGAATGCTGAAATTGATGTACTCGAACAAACCGTGCAGACCGCTGACAATGTTGATGAACTCAAAACCATGCTCAGTGGAAATATTGCGACCTTGCGATCGGCGGTTGCCCAGCACGGGGAGTCCAGCCAGAGCGGTGGCTTATTGGAAGAAATGAAAAATCTGCTGACCCGGGTTCAGGATATGGAAGAAGAGGCGAAGCAGCAAGAACAGGCATTACAAGAAGAGCGCGAGCGTGCCCAAAGCGATTCTCTGACGGGCCTGCCCAATCGGGAAGCGTATCTCTTGCGGGCGGAACAAGAGATTGAGCGTTGTCGTCGTTACGGCCATGGTCTGGTATTAGCAGTTTGTGATATCGATCATTTTAAATCGTTTAACGATAACTATGGCCACCAAGTGGGTGACCGAGTTTTGAAGCTGGTCGCGCGGGCAATCAGCCAGAGGCTGCGTCAGGTGGATTTTATGGCGCGCTACGGCGGTGAAGAGTTCGTGGTGTTGCTACCGGAAACCGATGAAGACGGTGCGCTTAAGTTGCTGGATGAGGTGCGTGGCATGATCGCGGAAGCGCCGTTGCGTTTTCGCGATGAGCCTGTGCGGTTAACGGTGTCTTTCGGCCTTTCGGCGTTTCGAGAAGACGATGATCTGAGCGCGGTTTTCTCCCGGGCTGATAAAGCCCTCTATCAAGCCAAAAATGACGGTCGCAACAAATGTTGCGTCTTTAGTCAAAGCTAAGCTAAAAACTGTCATTTCTTTTCGGTATGGTGTGCGCTAATAAAAAATAATAAGCAATTACTGGAAGCGAATATGATCAGTTTTAAATCTCGCCTTGCGGTTATCACCGGGGCTGGTTCGGGTATTGGTCGGGCTCTGGCCTTGGCGCTCGCCAAAGAAGGCGCTTCATTGGCCTTGGCGGATATCAATGAAGAAAGTGTTGCGGCGGTCGCCAAAGAGGCCGAAGCGGCAGGTGCCCCAGCCGCCAGGCACTGGACCTTGGATGTTGTTGATGAAAATGCCTGGCGGCGTTTTGCAGATGAGGTCGAGCAAGAGCTGGGGATGGCGGATCTATTGTTTAATAATGCCGGTATTGCACGTATGGGGCGTTTCGAACATACCGAGTCCCAGGCATTTCAAAAAGTGGTAGATGTGAATTTCTGGGGTGTGGTTTATGGAACGCGAGCTTTTCTGCCCCAGTTAAAATTGCGCCAGGGCGTGTTCATCAACATCTCCAGTCTGTTCGGTTTAATTGGTGTACCCGGGAATACTCACTACTGTGCGAGTAAGTTTGCCGTGCGTGGTTTTAATGAATCCATTCGCCAGGAGTTTGCCGAGTTTGGTGTGCATGTCGCCAGTGTGCACCCAGGTGGCGTACACACCAATATTGCCAATAGTGCAGAATTCGATGAAGGTGAAGAAGACCGTGAGGCCTTGTTGAAACGCAGCAATGAAAAGTTTTTGGTGATGCCGCCCGAGAAAGCGGCGAGCATCATTTTAAGCGGTGTTCGCAAGCGTAAACACCGTATTCTTGTTGGCAACGATGCCAAGTTGTTGTCTTTTGTACAGCGCTTGCTGCCGGCTTCCTATCCAAAAATTATGAAGCGCTTTCTCGGCGGTGAAGAAGGGCCTCAGCTTGATCCGGGGCCGGTTCAAGCGCGTATGGAATCCCCCTCATTGCGTTCACGTTTTTTCAGTTGGACGATTCGCAAAAACTTCAAAGGAAAGTTTGCCGATACTTCTAAGCCTTGGGATTCGGACAAAATCAGAGCGGCCGTAGAAAAAGCCAGCCGCTCGAAGTCGATGCCAAACGTGGTTTGCGAAGATATCAATCTTGATGGAGAAGAGGGTAAGGCCGGTGTCAAAGGCCAATGGCAACGCCCTGCCTCAGGGTCCAATAGCCACACGATTTTGTATTTACACGGTGGCGGCTATGTGTTCTGTTCTGTTCGCACCCATGCCAATATGACCCGGGCATGGGCGGAACAAGCCGACGCCCAGTTATTCAGCGTCGATTATCGTCTGGCTCCGGAAAACCCTTATCCGGCGGCGCTTGAAGATGCGTTGGCTGCTTATGAGTATTTACTGGATCAAGGTATCGATGCGAATTCAATTGTCGTCGCTGGTGATTCAGCGGGTGGTGGATTGAGTACGGCCTTGTTGCTCAAGATAAAGGAGCGTGGCTTGGCCATGCCTGCGGGTGCACTCTTGTTGTCACCCTGGGTGGATTTGGCTGGCACGGGTGCCAGCTTGGAAGCCAATACGGATTCCTGCGCATTCTTTACCGGGGATATGATTCGGCGTGCCGCCGAACACTATGTGGCTGACGATGATGAAAAGAATCCGTTCATTTCTCCACTCTATGGTGATTTGGAGGGGCTGCCTCCAATTCGTATCTATGTTGGCAATACTGAGGTTTTGGAAGACGATTCCCTGCGGCTATTTGATAAGGCTCGAGAACACGGCGTTGATGCCGAACTCAGGGTCTGGAATGACCAGCCCCATGTTTGGCCGGTGTTCTATCCGTTCTTCCCCGAAGCCAAGCTAACCGTCGCGGAAATGGCAGAATTCAGTCAGCGGGTAACGTCCCTTGATGAGGGTGTTAATGTGAGCAGCGACAAGGGCAGTGAGGCCTAGCATTATGGCAAACGTATTTATTACCGGCGCATCCTCGGGTTTGGGTTGGTACATGGCTTTGGAGTTTGCCCGACGCGGTCACTCATTGGCTTTGTCCGCCCGCCGATTGGAAAAATTGCAAGCGCTGGCCGAGCAGATTCGAACGGAATCCCAGGTTGATGTCTTTGTTTATGAGCTGGATGTACGTGACGAAGATGCTCAAAAGCAGGTTCTTGAAAAAGCTCAAGCAGACTTGCAGGGACTGGATATCATCATTGCCAATGCGGGTATTGGCGAGAGTGCACCAATCGGCAAAGGCGACTTTGCGAGTACCCGCGCCACCATTGAGGTGAACGTGATTGCGGCGATGGCGACTCTGCATCACGGGGTTGAATTGTTACGCGGGCAGGGTTCCGGTCAACTGGTGACCATCAGCTCGGTAGCGGGAGAGCGCGGTATGCCGGGGGCGGCTGATTACTGCGCTTCCAAAGCGGCCATCACCTCTTACACGGAGAGCCTGCGTTTGGAATGTCTCAATGAAAATATCGATGTGACATTGCTGAAACCTGGCTATATCGATACCCCGATTAACCAAGGGGCGGCCAGTCGCCCTTTCCTTGTTGGGCCAGAGGTGGGTGCGAGGGCGCTGGTGGAGGCAATTGAGTCCAGAAAGTCACGCAGCTACATCCCTAACTGGCCCTGGTGTGTGGTTGCTCGCTTGCTGAAATGGCTGCCTGGACGGCTGTTGGCAAGGAGTGTTTAATCGCTCAACACTTCACACCGTTGGGTGCGGGATTTGATCCGCTGGGAAGGCGGTGAAGAATCCAGTGAACTTTTCAACAATATCCCACCTAAGAGCTATTGTGTGAGACCCCTTTAAAGGCGACTTTGGGGGTGTCACGCATGCGATACATTTAGGGTATACTCTCGCCCTTTGACCTATCGTCCAGAGAATGGCCCTGAAAGGCCGCAAAAATACAGCACACAGTGAGCTTAAGCCGGCTTCTGTGTAGTAAGAAGCGACACTATATATGAAAAAGCAAGTTTCATTACTGGCGGCGTCAATAATCGCCCTGAGCGGTTGTGCCCATAATGATGAGAAAGAAAACCAGTTTTCCTTTGATCGCATTCTTCAATCAGACGATCCCTATGTAGCGGCGGAAGCCCCTAAGGTCGAAGTCAAAGACGACAAGGTGCGTAAAGCCACCGATACCATCTACAAGGGCAATGATCGCCAGCTTAATTTGCCAAAAGCCCGCCCGGCCATTCGCCTGGACGGTGATGCGGTTCAAATGAACTTTGAGGGCGCTCCTCTGGCGGATGTGGTCCATGCTATTTTGGGGGATACCCTAAAGCTGGACTACGTGGTTGAGCACCCCATTAAAGGCAAGATCACTCTGCGTACCCGCAGCCCGATTCCCCGTGATCAGTTGCTGGAAGTGCTGGAATCCCTGTTACATGCCAATGGTGTGCTGATGGTGCGAGACCCGAATGACCGCTATTTCGTGTCGTCTTCGAAGGCACTGAAAACCATGGTGCCCCAGTTTGAAAGCCCTTCCAGTAAAGGTGCGGGTTTTTCAACAACCATTATTCCGTTGCAACATATCGGCGCTGCCGAAATGGCCGATATTCTTCGCCCTGTGGCTGGTGATACCGCTTTTGTTCGCATCGATGTGGCCCGCAATATTCTGATTATGGCGGGTACCCGTGTTCAGATGTCGGGCTGGATGGACATTATCAATGCCTTTGATATCGACACGCTTAAAGGTATGTCCGTAGGCGTTTTCCCGATTGAATACGCCGAGCCTGAAGAGATTGAGGCTGCGATTACTCAAATTATAGAGAGCAACGGTGAAGAAGCCAGCATGGCCTCCAAAGTGGTGAAGTTAATTCCATTGGAGCGTTTGGGCAGCTTATTGGTGATTACACCCAGAGCGAGCTTGCTGGAGCAGGTAAAAACCTGGATCAAGCGTCTCGATATTGTTCCGGACAGCGGTGCTGAGCCGCAGTTGTATGTCTATCCGGTTCAAAACGGTAATGCCAGCCATATTGCTGATTTATTGGGCCAACTGTTTGGTGGCGGCTCTGGAAGCAGTTCCAGTCGTTCCGGTGTCGCACCAGGTATGAAGCGCCAGTCAGTTACCGATTCTGCAAACAAAAGCAGTACGTCTTCTTCTACAAGCAAGAAATCCACAAGCTCGAAAAAAGGCGGTGGCAGTTCAAGCGTTTCCATTGAAGGGGATGTGAAAGTTGTTGCGGATGAAGACAATAATGCCTTACTGATCTATGCCACCAGCAAACAATATCGCAAGATTGAGCAGGCTATGAAGAAGCTGGATGTGTCGCCTGCTCAAATCATGATTGAAGCGAGCATTATTGAGGTTACCCTGAACGATACCTTGGAGTATGGTCTGGAGTGGTCTTTCAGGGGCGGCTTCGGTGGTGGTGATCAAGGCCTTGGTGCATTAGCGAATACAAGAAATGCCCCAGCCGCTGCTCGTCCTGGCTTTTCTTATTCATTGGTAAATTCCGCGGGTAATATTCAGGCCATTTTGAATGCGCTCGCAACCGATTCTTTGCTCAATGTAATTTCTACACCTTCAGTAATGGTGCTGGATAACAATGAAGCAAAAATCAAAGTGGGTAGTCAAACACCGGTAGAGGTTGGCAGTTCCACAACGTCCACGGGAATCGTGACGAATAACATTGAGTTTAAAGACACCGGTGTGGATTTGGAGGTAACGCCTTCGGTTAATGCGGGTGGCATGGTGACGCTTGATGTTCTTCAAAAGGTGTCCGATGTTGGTACCGTGGATGAAGTCTCCGGCCAAAGAACCTTTCAGACCCGGGAAATTCAAACGCGAATTGCCATTCGCTCTGGTGAGTCTGCTGTTTTGGGCGGCTTGATTCGCGAAAATAAAACCAATGGCTCCAGCGGTGTTCCGGGCTTGCACAGTCTCCCGGTCGTGGGTGCTTTATTTGGCAAAAAGAGCACAACTTCAGTGAAAACGGAGTTGCTGGTCATCCTTACCCCAAGGGTATTATTTAATGAGCAGGATATGCGTGATATCAGCCGCGAAATGCGTTCTAGAATCAGCGATTTAAGCCTGCTTGAAGGCAAATACTAAACATTGATTTGTAGGTGAAAAGTGATCGATATTAAAAAAGCTGCTCTTTTAGTAGCTGTTGCCGCGAGCAGCGGTTGTGCAGGGTTAATGCAAGACAACCGTGCCCCCGAAGAAATTGTTGCTGAGCGTGCTCAGGAACGTTACGACGGTTTGATGCAGAAGAATATGGAAGGCCTGAAAGAAGCCTTTAAGTTCACCACGCCGTCGTTCAGACAATACACGACGCCTGAACAGTACAATGCCCGTGTAGCTGGCCGTGGTATGTGGAACGCCGCCAAAGTAAATAAGGTAAGCTGCGAAGAAGATGTGTGCGATGTTGTGATTGACGTTACTTATACCTCGCCGCAGATGGGCTTGCCGATTACCCGTCCACTCGATGAAAAGTGGATCCGTATTGAAGATAAATGGTGGGTTTACCACAAGTAAGTCATGGCAGCACAAAAAATGATTAAGAAAAGCTTGAAAGTATTGGCAATGCTCTCCGTATCCAGCATGGCCTTTGGTGGTAACGTTCTTACCGCTGGTGATATTGTTGTAACGGATGATGACGTTAAGTACTTTATTGAACAGGGTATTCCAGCGGACAAACGCAAAGAGGCCTTAGCCGATAAAGATATCTACCGTCAGATTGCTGAAAATCTGTTCTTGACCAAAAAGTTGGCGTCCCTGGCGAATAATGATAAATCGATCGACGTTAAACGCATTCGCTGGGTTGGAGAGTACCAAACCGACAATGAACTGAAAGAATCGGTATTGGCCAAGGTTGTTGAAGCCTCGCTCGAAGGTGTTAATTTCGATTCCATGGCAAAAGACATTTATGAAAAAGAAAAATCGTCATTTATGTCTGAAGAAAAGAATCGTGTTTCGCACATCCTGGTCAGCAACAAATTAAAGAGTGAAGAAGAAGCGCTTGAATTGGCAAAAAGCCTGAAGGTACGCGCGGACAAAGGGGAAGATTTTGGCAAGCTGGCCAAGGAGTTTTCTGATGACCCTTCCGCCAAGTTTAATTCCGGCGACGTTGGTTTCTTTGGTGCCGGAAAAATGGTTCCTGAATTTGAAGCGGCGGCCAAGAAAATGGATAAGCCTGGCCAAATCAGTGATCTGGTAAAGACACAATTTGGTTACCACATCATAAAGTTCACGGCTCGCCTGGATCCAATACAAAAACCTTTCGAGGAAGTTAAGCCGTTGATTATTCCAGAGCTCAAGCAACGTCTTGCTGCAAAATTCCAACAAGACTTTATCCAGTCTGTGCTTAGCGGAAGTAAATTGGAATTTGATGAGAAATCTCTGAAATCTTTGCAATCCAGCTTCGACTCTCAGTAATATCGCGTGTCACTCTGAATGAGCGGAACAGAAAATAGCAATACCGAAACGGTATTGCAGGTGCAAAACCTTAGCAAAACGTTTCCAATTTACGACAATCCCGCTCGCCGCCTGATGGAGCTGATGCTTCCATGGGCGGCTTCCTCCCCGAAACAATATCAAGCGCTGGATGACATTTCCTTTTCCCTCAAAAAAGGGGAAACGGTGGGTATTGTGGGCCAAAATGGTGCCGGAAAATCAACCCTGTTGCAGTGTATCTGCAACACCTTGACGCCGAGTTCTGGTGATATTCACTGCAAGGGAAAGATTGCCGCATTGCTTGAATTGGGTGCCGGTTTCAATCCGGAATTTACCGGTCGGGAAAACATTTATCTAAATGGTTCCATCTATGGCCTGACGAATGAGCAAATGGAAGAGCGTTTCGACAGCATCTGCGCGTTTGCGGATATTGGAGAGTTTATTGAGCAACCGGTCAAAACCTACTCTTCCGGTATGTTTGTGCGCTTGGCTTTCGCGGTTATTGTCCATGTTGACGCGGATATCCTGATTATCGATGAAGCCCTGGCGGTTGGTGATGCCTTGTTTTCCCAGAAATGCATGCGTTTTCTCGAGGATTTCAAAGAGAATGGTTCCATACTGTTTGTGAGTCACGATTCCAGCGCGGTGACCCGGCTTTGTGATCGGGCAATCTGGCTGGAAAAGGGCAAGCTGCGATGTGAAGGTACGGCGAAGGAAGTCACCGAAGGCTATCTTGAGCACATCTACGCAAAACAGCAGGATATTTCCATTAGTACGTTCCAGTCCCCGCCTGAAGAGCCAATGGCTGAACACGTGCCGGAGTTTGAGTACTGGCACGATGGCCGACAGGATTTCCTGGCAGGCTCCTCTTTGAGAAACGACATCAAGCTGCAACCTTTTGATACAACAAGTTCATCGTTTGGAACTGGAAAAGCTGAGATAATCGACGTTTTTCTAAGAAATGAGGACGGAAAGAAGCTATCGTATGCTGTTGGCGGAGAAAAAGCCGTGGTAGAGATACGTTTCCGGGCCTTGGAAGAGCTGCAGAGTGTCATTGTTGGCTTTTTGTTCAAGACCATTCAGGGGCAAGTGTTGTTCGGGGATAACAGCTACCTCAGTTTGAAAAATAATCCGGTAGTGGTTAAAGCGGGGCAGGTTTACAAAGCTCAGTTTGCAATTAGCTTGCCTTATCTGGTCTCAGCGGAATACGTAATGTCCGCCGGCGTTGCCAGCGGGACCCAGGATGAGCATGTTCAGCATTGCTGGTGTCACGACGCTTTGGTCATGAATGTACTCAGTGATCACATGGTGCACGGCCTGATAGGGCTGCATATGTCCTATTGCCATATTAAACCCGTATAGCCTCACAGTGGCTGTACAGATTCCAATCAGAAAACGTAAGTATGCTAGCATTTTGGACCCACAGATCCTTGATCTACGGATTGAGCAAGCGCGAAGTCTTGGCCAGATATAAAGGATCCTGGTTGGGTATGTTGTGGAGTTTGATTACTCCGGTTTTATTGCTGTTGGTGTATATGTTTGTGTTCGGTGTGATCTTTCAGGCACGCTGGCCGCAATCGAATGGCGTTGACGAGAACTTTGCGGCCTTATTGTTCAGTGGCATTGTGATCTATATGTATTTCTCCGAACAGCTAACCGGTTCGCCAACTTTAATTTTGCGACACAGTAATTTTGTGAAAAAGGTGGTATTCCCATTGGATGCGCTGGCTTGGGTTTCGGTGTTTTCATCCCTGTTTCACTTTTTGTTGTCATTGCTCGTCTTATTGGTATTCGTGGCGATCTGGGGTGGGGGCTTAACGGTCAGTCTGTTTGCGATGATCCCGTTAACGGTGATTCTCAGTGTTCAGCTGGTAGCGTTGGTGTGGTTTGTGTCTGCCTTGGGTGTTTTTGTTCGGGATACGGTCTATGTGGCGACGTTTTTATCGACAGCACTGTTTTTTCTCAGTCCCATATTTTATCCCATTGACGCTGTGCCTGATGCCTTTGCCAGAGTCATGGAGGCCAATCCCTTGAGCTTCTATATCGAGGCAACCCGAACCATTGTGGTATTGGGCGAATGGCCTGATTGGTTCGCGTTGGCGAAAGCTAGCGGATTAGCACTGCTGAGTTATATTCTTGCTTTTCTGTTTTTTAATCGCGTAAAGCGCGGCTTTGCTGATGTCATGTAACGGGCGGCCTGGAATGGAAGAAACTGATAAAAACATCGTATTGGTCGTCTCGGAATCAAAACGACAGCCTGGTGGATTGGTGCGGGGTGTTGAACTGCATTATATGGATTATGCGTTTAGCGATGAGCCCTCAACTAATGGTTTGAGTGCCTGGGTCGATGGCGATCTCATAAAAGTCAAAAATGATTGTGAGGGTTTTGCGGGTGTTTATCGCCAACAGGCCCTAAACCGTTTATTTGCGCAGCAGATATTGAACCTCAAGCCAAGTCGAGTTCTGGTAATTGGTGTTAACGGCGCCAGTATTGATTTGCTGCGTGTCGCAACACTGATGGGTGTTGCTGCGGATGTACTGATTGACAACAACTCTGCCCCTCAATCACTGTTGCCTGCTGAGAATCAATGGCTCGGCGCCTGCTTGCAAAGTGCTGCAAGAGCTTATGTCGCCAGCGATGAATTGATAGAGTTGTGGCAGAACCATTGTGAATCAGAACTCTTAGTATGGGGCGAAAGCTGGGCAGAGGAAAACTTTAGCCGTGGTCGTTTTTCCTTTGATTACAGTATTTATGAATTCTGCTTGCGAGATCATCCGCTATTAATGGCCATGCAGCAGTTCGACGTTCGTCATTTTGAACATTGTGAGCAGGTTCTCGATCTCGGTTGTGGTGCAGGCTTATTTCTGCAGTTACTTACAGAACAGGGCATTTCTGCCCATGGCGTAGAGCGCGATAGCATTGTCGCTGAATATGGTCGCGCCGCTGGTTTGGATATTATCTGTGATGATGCCCTGAAATACTTGGAAAAGAATAAACGGGCTGTTGACGGGATTTACTGTTCCCATTTCGTTGAGCACTTGCCGATTGAATTGGTTGAATCGTTGATTGAACACATTGCCACTCGTTTGAACAGGGGGGGTGTTGCGGTACTCACTTTCCCGGATCCGGAATCCATCCGTTCCCAGTTGTTGGGTTTCTGGCGTGATCCCGAGCACGTTCGCTTTTACCATCCCGAGTTGATCACAACCATTGCTTCAGTACATGGCCTCGCCTGTGAATGGAGCAGTTATGATGAGCAGCCTCATCAGGTATATCCGTTTCCCGAAACCCCTGATGTTATCGAGATTCATGAGCCAAAGCACATCGAGGCGGCCCCTGAATCCTGGTGGCAGAAACTGCTTTCTCACCTGGGGATTGCAAGTCGGGCGGACCTTCAACATATTGAACAACTTAAATCCTCACTGGATAAGCAGCAACAAGCGCTTGTGCAATTAAAAGAACGAACTGAAAAACTCTGGCAGATTAATCAAACCTGGGCCTGGAATGACAATGTTACCCTTCGGTTCCGAAAGCGGTAGTGCTGAGCTATGAATGAAGCGCTTAGGTGTACGGTCGATGTTATTATCCCGGTTTATCGAGGGTTTGATGAAACCGTCGCTTGTGTAGAAGCTGCAAAACAAGGTCTAAGCCTATCCAATGCCAATATCATTCTTGTTGATGACTGCTCACCGGAGCCTGAGATTTCAGCTTACCTTAAAGAGCAGTCTGTACTTGACCGCATTCATTTAATCGTCAATGAAGAAAATCTGGGCTTTGTGGCGAGTGTGAATAAAGCCATGGCGTTCAGTCGTGACGATGTTGTGTTGCTCAATAGCGATGCCATTGTGAGTAACGATTGGCTTCAACGTCTGCAAGCGGCGGCCTACAAGTCCGGAACCACTGCAACTGCGACCCCACTGTCCAATAACGCGACCATCTGTTCCGTGCCTTCTATCGCAAGTCTATATGAGGATGGCATATTAAGTCTGGCGGAAGTTGATCGTTTGGCCGCCGATGTAAACAGTGGAATGACCGTTGATATTCCTACAGCGGTTGGCTTTTGCATGTACATCAAACGCTCAGCACTGGAACACGTCGGGTATTTTGATGAAGAACACTTCGGCAGAGGTTATGGCGAAGAAAATGATTTTTGCATGCGTTGTATGGCTTCGGGCTTGAAGCATGTGATGGCCATGGATGTCTTTGTGCATCATGAAGGCGAAGTCAGCTTTTCCAGTGAGTCCGAAGAAAGAAAACAAAAAGCCGAGCAAATATTACTTTCTTTGCACCCCACTTACACAGATTTGTTAAAGGATTATCTGGCAAAGAACGAAGCTGAACGTTATCAGCTAAAGCTGCTGACGGAAGCTCAATGGCAATCACTCTATAAAAATCTATCCGCTGAAAAATCGGTATTGCATATTTTAGGGCTGGACGGTGGTGGCAGTTTTAAGTATGTGCAATCCCTTGTGGAAGAAAGCCGGGAGCGAGTAAAACATTTCGCACTGCTTATCGATGAGCAACACTGTTACCTTCAGGATTTGAACAGTTTTGTGTTCTACAATCTGAGTGCCTTTTCGGCGAAAGAAAATCTGGCGGATTTGTTATTTGAAAAGCTGGCTTTCAACAATGTTCACCTTCATCGGTTCAGCCCAAGAATTCTCGATGTGTTCAGCCCGGTGGATTTCAGCCGCATTGGTTTATACATCACCTACCATGATATTAGTTTTCTAAAATCGGATATTTTCTCCGACATCAACAACATCGACTTCAAGCAGATCGAGGACCATCGTTCCCAGGAGTGGATTGATGCCTGTGAGCCATTCAGGCAGTCGGCAAAATTGATATTTTTCCCCAGTGAATATTTAAAAACCTTGTATGCCAGGGTTTTTGCCGATGCAGATAATGGTTATGTATTTTGTCCCGATCGGGCTTTAACCCCAAAGCCGCTCAATGCAGAAGAGGCTGAAGAGATTGAGCGCCTGCTTGATCAGGCCTTCGACACCGAGAAAAAAACCATAGCGGTCGTGGGTGCATTGGGTAAGCATAAAGGTTTTGATTATTTTGAAGCACTTAGAGAACTCACTACCGGTGAGAATGGGGGTTTCAATTGGCTGCACATTGGTTACTCAGATAAAATCAGTGGTCAGAGTGTGCAGCCTAACTATATTGTCACCGGTGCCTATGAGGCAGAGTCTTTACCGGCGTTGTTGTCACATTATCAGGTGGACATTGTCTATTTCCCACTCGGTGTGCCTGAGTCATACTGTTATGCTTTGTCAGATGTATTGGCATCACCGTTGCCGGTGCTTGTTCATGGCCTGGGTGCTTTGGAAGAGCGAGTAGAAAAATTGTATGGCAGGGCACATATTTTGCCCGCTGAGGCTAGTTGCGACGAAGTGGCGGACTATCTTCTCAATTTTGTACCATCTGAAAGAAAAAATGCCCCAAAAAATCACAATTCGAAGGTTCTCGACGTGTATATTGAGGAACTGCAAATGAGCAGCCCAAACGCTCCAAGCCCGGAAGATTTTCACGCCTTACAGGAACATATGCAGCAATACAGCGTCGACCAGCTTCCGTATCGCACAGAGCTGCGCAGATTGTCGGAAGTTGAATCCTATCTGGAAGGTCAGCTGATGATTGCCCAAAAGGAAATTGATTCATTGGATCGATTGGCAGAGGAACGCAAGCATTGGGCCGAGTCGATCGAGAAAAACCATAAACAATGGCAGGAAAAGCTGGAAGGGGATCTGGCGTCACAGGAAAAAATGATTGGCGAACTCGTTGAGACCAAAGCCATTCTTGATCGCAGAGAAGTTGAGCTTCAAAATGAGATTGCTGCTAAAACAGAAGCTTTGGAGATAACGGCTGCGGAGCTTCATCGAGCGCAATTTTCCCTGAAACACATACTGACAAATCTGAAATCCTATTTGATTCGATATATTAAAGAGAGACTAAAGTTGTGAGCATCGGAACGCTAGATATATTTCTAGTTATTTTTCATCCGAAAGTAGAAGATCTGAATGAGATTTTCGAGTCCCTGCTGCACCAGAAAGTGCATGGGTTTGATGGAATTAATATTAATATATGGGACAACTCGATTAATCATGAACATGTTGCCGGACTAACTGAACTGGAAGCTCAGTACGGTGACAAGTTTGCCAGCTTTGATTGGGAAAAGAGCCCTGATAATCTGGGCTTTGGGCGCTCGAATAATCGGCTGGCTGACAGAACATCCGCTCCCTGGATTTTCCTGTTGAATCAGGATGCCATTCCAGAGAGTGATACTTTGGCAGAATTATCGGAAAGAATCGAACAGTCCGAAGACAGCGTTGTTGCCTGGGAATGTCGGCAGATACCGTTTGAGCATCCCAAAGCTTATAACCCCTCGAGTCTTGAAACCGAGTGGAACTCCGGTGCAGCGGTGGTTTATCGTCGTGCGGCTTATGAAGATGTGGGAGGTTTTGATGAAAACTTTTTTATGTACGCCGAAGATGTGGATATCTCCTGGCGCTTGCGAGCCAAAGGCTATACCTTAAATTATGTTCCTCGTGCATCGGTGTTTCATGATACCTATTCCGAGGCAGGTGCCGTTAAACCTTTGCAGGTGATTGAAGGTACCTTGAACAATCTGTTTATGCGTGCCAAATACGGTAGCTGGTCCGATATACGTGCTGGCGTGTTAGGTGTGATCAATGAAGCCCGACGTCCTGCGAGCTTTCCGGGACGACGTCTGCACATGGCCTTGCTCGTGCCCAGGTTTTTAAAGCGCCTATGGTCAGTACGCCGCGCCAATGCGGAATATCGGAAGGGCTTTAAAGCGAGCTTCCCGGGCTGGGATTATTCCCAACACCGTGATGGTGCTTTTTTTGAATTTAAACGCGCCGATGAACAGGGTGAACAACCCCTGGTTAGTATCGTCGTGAGAACTCATAAGCGCCCCGAGTTTCTTCGGGAAGCGCTACTCAGCCTGGTGAACCAAAGTTATAACAATCTAGAAATTGTTGTGGTTGAAGACGGTGAGGATAATGCCCGCAGTTTGATTGAAGAAGAGTTTTCTCAAGCGAACATAAAGTACCATGCCACCGGTGAGTGTGTTGGTCGATCGGCAGCGGGAAATCTGGGGCTGGAAATGGCCAGCGGTGACTGGTTGGGTTTCCTGGATGATGACGATCAGTTCTTCTGTGACCACATTGAAGTCATGATTCAGTCTGCGCTTGAGCATAAAATGAAGGGGGTGTACGGAACGGCCTGGGAAGTCACTACTGATGTTGCTTCCGTGGCTCCGCTTGCCTATCAGGAGTACAATAGCAAAACCGTTTATCGCCAGCCTTTCTGCCGTCCGTTGATGTGGCGACAAAATTATCTGCCCATTCAAACTGTGCTCTTTCACCGAGAAGTGTACGAACGCTGGGGCGGCTTTGAAGTTGATATGGATCAGCTTGAAGATTGGAACTTGTGGACCAAATACACCTTTGAGCATGACTTTGTCATGGTTGACAAGACCACCTCAAAGTATCGTGTTCCTCACTGCCCGCAAACTTCTTTGGATAGGCAAGAGAAGCTGGATGAGGCCTATCAACAGGCACTGGAAAAACAGAAAATCCTGCGTCTGGATTTGAGTCCGAAAGAGTTCTTTGTCCTGGCCGATTCAGTGGCTCAAGCCCAGGCTGCTGCTGCCTGGAATCCGTCTCTCGGCCTTCGAGTTAAACACTTTGTAAAACAAAAGCTGAAGCGTCTGGTGTAAGGGTTGATGAGTGTTTCACCAGAGCTTGCTGCTGAAGAGAAGTTGCTGTCGGTCATCGTCAGCTACAACCCCGATCTCGTCGAACTCGAAAAGCTGATTGCCTTATTGGCTGAGCAAAGTGATGTTTGCCTGGTGGATAACGGCTCGAGTAATTCCGACCAGCTCAAAGAGCAGTTTGATTCCAGGCTTGCTTTCTTTATGCCCCAGGAAGCCAACATTGGTTTGGCTGCCGCATTGAATCTGGGCATTCAATGCGCCCGGGAAAATACCTACAAAGCCGTTTTGCTGTTTGATCAGGATAGTGTGCCCGTGGGTGATTTCGTCGGGAATATGGATGCCTGTTATGAAGCGGTTAAGGCAAATACTCAGCTGGATTGCGCGCTTATTGGTCCCAGATTAATACACCCGGATACCCAAAAAGCCACTCGGTTTAAGCAATTCAAATGGCCTTTCAATAAAAATGATGAGGAACTGGCGGATGTACCGGGGGTGTATTACAGCGATTTTGTGATCACATCGGGCAGCTACATTCCGCTTTCCAGCATTCACAAAGTAGGCCTGATGAAAGAAGAATACTTTATCGACAACATTGATCTGGAATGGTGCTTTAGGGCGTTGTCCAGAAATATGTCGGTACTGGGCTGCGATGGCGCGCAGCTTAGGCATTCCATTGGTGAAGAGCAGACAAACCCCCTGTTCAGAGCCTTGGGCTTAAAACAGCATAAGCCCAAACGCAGTTACTACACGACAAGAAATCGTTTGGATCTATATCGACAGAATTACGCCCCCAGCGCCTGGAAGGTTAGGGATTTTTTGCGTTTTATCATCAAGACCGCTCTTCAGCTTTTGCTGAGTAAGGACCGAAGAGCGTTGTGGCATTACATTTCCCTGGCGATTCGCGGTAAGCCCGTAGCGGATCTTTAAATCGTTTGTGTCAGCTGGAAAAAGTGCGCCTGACCAAGGTGTTCCAGGTAGTGTTTGCTTATATAACTGCGATAGTCCTCCAGATTACCGTTTCCAGGAACAAACTCTTTGTCATCCTTGGTGTACAAGCCTTTAATAAAAATCTTGCGCGAGTTTAGTGGAGATCGCTTTTCCAGATCGAACAGCAGTTTACCTTCAGGAGTTTCCAATATCATATTGAAAGGGGTGTTCTGTATCCCCGCAGCGGCACTGATGGCAAAACCATGTCTTAAGGTCGGATCCAGCAGGGAGGTGCCATCGCTGACGAAAGGTGTGTATTTATTTAAACCAACCGCATCAAGCAGTGTCGGCATAATATCAATCTGCGAAGCAACACCCGGGCGCTTGCCTGGATCTTGTTGAGGAACCTTCAGGATTAAAGGGATGCTCAGATCTTCTGCAAACAAGGATTTTCCGTGCATCAGGAAATTGTGTTCCATAAACTGTTGGCCGTGATCGCCAACGGCAACCACGATGGAATCTTTATATTGACCATGGGCTTTTAAAGCACTGATCACTTGGCCAAGCAAATGATCAGTAAAGTGGATCGAGTTCTTGTACCGATTGACGATCATCTTACGATTATTGATAGAAAAATCCCGTGCGGTATTCAGCGATATCGCCGACACTGGCTTTCCGGCATAAGGCTGAAACTTGTCCGGGAAGTTTTCCGGCCAGGTATAGGGATAGTGTGTTGAATCGTAAAAGATAATGTTCAAGGTAGGTTGATCTGCTTGCTTTTGAGCAATGGCAGATTTCAGGTCTTCGGTGACACGAATGTCCCTTTCCGGTGCCGAAAGAGATGAAACCGGTGTTAGATAGTCATAAACCTTTTCCTGTTCACCGAACATAATTCGCTTTGAATCGAGATAATTCAGATCTTTAGCGCTGTGTACATTGATGGTATAGCCGGCGTTTTTAAAGAGTTGCAAGGCGCCCGAGCCGAGTACATTCCGGGTGTTCCTGTAGGACTCCCAATGTAAGGGGAATTGGGAGTTTACAATGGAGTACCAGCCATAATGAGTGGCATTGCCATCCGAAATGGAAGAGCTGTACTCAATTGCATCTTGCCGCAGTTTCTCCAAATTAGGCGTCACCGTTTGATTGGTTACATCATGTCGAACGGATTCTAAAATGAACAGATAGATGTCACGTTTTTTAGCGGCTTCTACTTTCTCTGTAGTTGTCCAACGAGATTGATCATTTTTTACCTTGATTTCCAATGAAAAAAGATAAGATTTGGCTTCATGAAATTTGGGGTATAACGGTAGCTCTTGTTGTTCTACGGAAAAGAGTTTGGAGGATTTAATTTGATCGCTGTATTTCTGTTCGACAAGCAGCCCTGCAAGAATGGCCAGACAGGCGATCAACATCATGCCATTTTTAATATTGATGGGTTTTGATCGGGTGTAGTTAACACTCAGTAGACTGATCAAATAGGTTCCGATAATGGCCGCAAGCAGGAGCAGCGGATAGATAATCAATTCAATGCTGGTCAGCTTGGTGAACTTCAGGTTTCTGAAGAAATTACCCACGCCACCATCCAGAAGCATGCCGATACCGTGGGAAATGTGCATGCCATTGATTCGGTATAGCAGTGCGTCAGCAAGATAGGCAATAGAAGACAACAGTACAAGGGTCAGCAGGAGTGTGTGCAAACGTTTGTAGTGCTTAGTCAGGCTGCATACGATAACGCTCAGCAATAGAAGCGCAATTACTCTGAATTCTGCGGCAAAGAAGGCGGAAAGGGCACCGTGGGAATAACTTTGGTATATGTGTTTAATAAATAACACATTGGCGGCGCTGGCGATCAGGAAGCTACTGAAAATAATTATGTAGTTGAATTCCGATGATCGCTTGACGACAGTAATGCTGTTTTTACCCAGTGCTTTGACGAAATTGTCGGCGTACTCTCCCAGACGATATCGAATAGACTCGATGCTCATTGCTGTATTGGCAAACAGTACCCATACGGAAATTAACAGTCTCAATAAGATATAACTGATCAAAGAAAAGAAGAAGATGGCAAGCCCATAGGAGGCCATGTCCACTTCCCGAAAGCTTTGTATGTTATTGAGTATTTGCACATGGGGGTCATTCGCGGAGGCTTCTAACTCCAAACCCTGTTCGCTTAACGTTAAGGACTTAATGGCATTCAGGGCTTGCAAGTGCTCTGTGTTAATGGTTTCCAGATCAATATCTATCCAGCGAAAGGTTCTTATTTTAACGCTTTTAACGATCACCTTGCCCGGTCCGGCGGTAAAGTCGAAGCGCAGTTTGTCGGGTTTGCCGGCGCAAGGAATTTTTCCGTAGTACTTGTAAAGATTATGACCGACGGAAGTCTCCTTACTATAGGGAAATACTACATGGTATTGCCCGCTGTATACCGCGCCAGATCGGCAGAAGAATTGTGCAGGGCCTTGCCCTTCCTGGTGTTCTACAATGAATTCATATTTGATCGGGCGTTCCTGATGCAAGTAATAATAGGAACAGACAAAGCCCAATATCAGGGCGATAAAGGTGGTGCTATAGCTAGGTTTCATCAGTTTTTCCAAAGAGTGGCCTCGCGCTTGTTGCAAGGCATGCCGTTCCCATTTGCAGCAGGGTACTTCCGTTAATTGAAGTCTATTCGAATAACTATGTGCTTTACTATGACGAAGTTTTTAAAATCTGAAATAGCTTGGGCACAATTATTTTTCTGAGTTACCACGTATAAACCTCGGTATTTGATCTACGGCCCGGTGTCGGGCGTGAGTAGTTCCTATGACTTCATGCCCATTAAATTCCGAAGTTCTTTGATAGAAAGGCGTTCTTTCGGGCTGAGGGTTTTAACCGTATTTATTTTTCCGGGTTTGCCACCGCTCAAACAAAATGAGCCTTTAGGAGCCTTTTCACTCGATGATGGCATATTCTTGCAGCTGTCAATCCATAGGAAGTGAGAACCGGGCGGTATTTCCGATATATGGTCTACAAAAGATTGGTGTCCGGCTGAACGGTCGAATTGAAATCTCGCGATGGTTCTAAGATTGGGCTTCACCTCAATCAACACCGGTATTTTTAAGTCTCGATTGGCAAAGGAAATGTGTCCCCCTGGCAAATCAATGGTGGCGTGCCCATACAGTTGTGGAAATTCCCAAAACTCAAGGAAGTCATCACGCCAGCTTGGTAATTTTTTATTGAGGCTTTGCGCGGTTTTCAGTTTTGTATCAAAAAGATTTTTTCCCAAACCCATATTCGCTTCATAACCTACCGCAGACAGAAGAGTGGGAGCGATATCGAGCGGTGAGCCCTCGGTGTTAATTATTTGCCCTTTTTGCTCAGGATCAATAATCATCAGGAAGTTTTTCCTGGGTTTCTGCTTGAGTGTATCCCAAGCCAGATTTTTGAGAGCCAGATGATCAGAGGCTAAGACAATGACGGTGTTCTTATCTTTATCGAGAGCCCGGATGGACTCGATGAAGTCAGACAGCAGTGCGTCGGTACAATGGACGGCGTTCAGCATTGCGTTGCTGCCATCCCGATAGCGCATATCGCGACAGCTTTTGGATATATGCCCTTTGGGATGGTGGGTGTCCAGGGTGAGTGCAAACAGACCAAAAGGTTTGTTTTGGTCTTGCAATTGTTGGAATTCTTCCCTGACCAGAGTCAGTAGCTGGTCATCATAAAGGCCCCAGGCTGATGTGTTCTTACTGATGGTTTCGTCTTTCTTAAAGTGATTCAAGCCTTTGATGGTGCTGAAACCGTGGTTTTTCAAGAACTTTCCCTTACCGGCAAACTTCAGTTGAGCGCCACCCATAAAGTTGAGTTGGTAGCCTTCCTTGCTGAGCAAATCACCCAGGCAAGTCGCTCCAGGTAAAAATTCCGGCATTCCGGACATAGAATTTCCGTGAGAAGGCGTGACCAGTGAAATGCCACATTGGCTGGCAGCGATTCCGGCAATTGTCCAGCCCGTGCCATAGACCTGGTGGATATTGGTGAATAAAGAGGATTCGGCACTCAGGGCTTTGAGTTTCGGCATCAAATCAGGAAAAAGCGTTTCATCAAAATAGTTTTGCTCGAGGCTTTCGGCGTAAATATAGACAATGTTCTTTGTATGATTGCGGCTCGCTGAAAGTTCAGGCTTCTGATAATACTGGTGAAAATCCGATGCCGCCGGGGCGGTATCCAGGCCGGAGACGCGGTACAAATCCAGGCTGGCGGGATTGCACAATAGCGCTGCGAATAAACTGGCGGGCATCAGGGTAACAACGGTTTTGGAGGCTTCAGGCTTTCGACCAAAAAAGAAGGCATAGATGAGCAAGCCCACGATCGCCGCCAAACCCAGAGAACTGACAAGGATCAGGCGGCTGTATTCACCGAAACCGGCCCCGCCAAGGCCATATTGCATATGGTAAACGGTGGCCTCATCGATGCCGTTTCCGCTGAAGTAGTCCGCCACAAAAAACGTGCAGCTTAATATCACCCACAGCATGGCGAGCAAAAAGCAGGCAATTCGAGTTTTCTTATTGAGCGTAAATCGGATGCTGAGTCCGAGGGCTATAACAAACAGGAGTACAGAGGTAATCAATATAAAGCTGGGCATTAAGGAGAAATCCGCGAATAATCCTTGCGTAATCAGTGGTTAAGCAATTGTCATACATATGAAACATATATCAAGTACTCAAATGAGTTATATGTGGTTTTGCCAGCCTGTTCTCATCGCCCTATAATCCCTTTCACGGTCATAAAAGGTACATATCATGCGCTGGAGCGACATTGGCAATGAGACTTGTTCGGTATCCCGAGCCCTGTCGGTGGTGGGCGATCGTTGGAGTTTGCTGATTATCCGCAGTGCATTTCTCAAAGCCCGTCGTTTCTCGGATTTCCAGTCTGATATAGGCCTGACCAAGCATCGTTTGTCTGATCGCTTGAATAAACTGGTTGAGCAGGGGGTGTTTGAGAAAGTCCTGTACCAGGAAAAACCGCCTCGTTACGAATACCTGCTGACCGAAAAAGGTCTGGATCTATACCCCATTATGTTGGCTCTGGTTCAGTGGGGTGACCGCTGGATGGCCGGCGAGAAAGGTGCGCCGATTGAATATGTGCACAAATCCTGTGGCCAGCGCATTAAACCCACCTATTTCTGTCCGGATTGCAAAGAGCCTATTCGTCCCCAGGATATGAAACCTGTAGCCGGCCCGGCTTTGTCTGATCTGGATCTGGACGAGCTGCGCCCCGGCATCCGCGCGCTGAAGACGTCTCGATAAACATAGCCAAACTTCCGCATTCGGCATACTCCTCCATTGATGGTTGCAAAATGGAACCCTTTGTTTGATGATTATGCCTCCATCATATAAGTGGCAGATGATGTCTGGGCATTAGCTGGGCAGAGCGAGGTGAAGAGCATGGCTGAGAAAACGACTGAAAAACGGGAAGTGGCCTTGGTGGTCGGAGCGGGGGATGCTATTGGCAGCGCGATTGCCCGACGTTTCTCCCAAGAAGGGTATGTGATTGTTGCCGTGCGCCGCAATGGTGATCGCCTGCAGGGCCTCGTGGAAGAGATCGAGGCGGCAGGGGGTGAAGCTCATGGTTGGTCAGTGGATGCTCGCGATGAAGAAGCGATAGTAGAATTGTTTGCTCGCATCGAATCCGAAGTGGGCCCACTGTCAGTGGTCGTCTTCAATGTGGGGGCCAATGTACCCATGAAGATTCTGGATACCAGCAGCCGTAAATTTTCCAAAATCTGGGAAATGGCCTGCTTTGCGGGATTTTTGACCGGGCGCGAAGCCGCTAAAACCCTCCTTCCCCGAGGTAAAGGCAGCATCATTTTTACGGGAGCCACGGCCAGTGTTCGAGGCGCTGCCGGCTTCGCTGCTTTTGCCAGCGCCAAGCACGGGCTGCGTGCCTTGGCTCAGAGTATGGCTCGCGAGCTGGCCCCGCAAAATATCCATGTTGCTCATGTGGTAATTGATGCGGCGGTGGATACGGCCTGGATACGCGAGAATTTTCTGGTGCACAAATCCGATCGACATGACGATGATATCGTCAAACCCGAGTCTATTGCCGAGGCTTATGTTCAACTGCATCGCCAGCCACGAGATGCCTGGACCTTTGAGATGGACCTGCGCCCCTGGGTGGAAACCTGGTAACGGAGCGGCTATCAAATTCGGCTGCAAGGCCCTGGCTGAGTCAATCAGGCCCTTTTCTTGGTCGATTGTATGTTGTTCTTTTCTTCGAGGCTCAGTAAAGTGAGCTTCGTCGCTCTACAGTAGCTGTCGTTATAAAAATACACATCCGTATAGAAAGCGCCAAAAGTACAGAAAGCACCAAGACTTTCATAAGGCTTATGCGACGGCGCTGTATCTGAAGCGATGCCCATAGTAATGTGAACAGGTCTGATATCCCCGATGTACAAACTCAATCAATTGCTCGATACCCTGGAAGTCGAGCAGCTGGATACATTTTTATTCCGTGGCAATTCTCTTCCTCTGGCCCTGCCTCGAGTTTATGGTGGGCAGGTTCTCGCCCAGGCGATCAATGCCGCTGCTCGTACCATCGACAGTGAGCGACAGCCGCATTCTATGCATGCCTATTTTCTGCGCCCCGGCGATGCCAAGCGCCCAATTATTTTTGATGTTGATCCGATTCGCGATGGTGGCAGTTTCAATACCCGTCGTGTTGTCGCCAAGCAAAATGGTGCAGCGATTTTTAACTGTTCCATTTCTTTTCAGAAAGTTGAAAAAGGCCTTGAACATCAAATGGATCTGCCCGAGGGTACGCCGATGCCTGAGGATCTGGAAAGTGATCAGGCGCGTAATGAGCGTATTTATGCTCAGTACAGCGATAAAAGCGCACCGTTTATTTTTCCCCTGAGTATGGTGGATATCCGTTCCACCCAACCCCAGCACCCTATCGATCCGGAGCCAGCCGAGCCCGAGCACGGCTTTTGGTTTCGTTTTAATGGCAAATTATCGGATGACCTCAATGTGCATCGCACCTTGTTGACCTATATCTCCGATTATAAATTGATGACCACGGGTCTCAGACCCCATCGCGTTCGCGGCCTTATGGAAAAAATTCAGGGCGCCAGCCTCGATCATTCCATGTGGTTTCACCAGCCGGTGAGAGTCGATGAGTGGCTTTATTATCATTTGGACAGCCCCAAGAGTGGCGGCAGCCGAGCCTTTAACCGTGGCAGTTTTTACAGTCACGATGGCCGTCTCGTTGCGTCAACAGCCCAGGAAGGACTGATCCGCGTCCGGGACTAGCGCCCGGATTTGAGTTCGATTTGAGAGTTTTCGTCTCTCGCTTGATAAACTTGGCCATGGTGACGGCTATCGGCAACATCATATGATGTTGCAAAAGAGGAGAGTCATCATGAGAAGCTTTACCGAAGAACAAACCATGTTTCGCGAGGCCTATCGCAAATTTCTGGAACAGGAAATCGCGCCCCATATGGAGCGTTGGCGCGAGCAGGAAATTGTCGATCGCGAAGCCTTTTTAAAAGCCGGTGAGCAGGGCTTCCTGATGATTTGGCCCGACGAAGAATACGGTGGTATGGGCGACCGAGATTTTCGTTACGAGCAGATCATCATTGAAGAAAACGCCCGAGCCGGAACCGGTGAATGGTTTGCGACCCTGCACAGTCGCTTGGTTGGCCCCTATCTTGATCACTTCGGTAATGACGAACAGAAAAAACGCTTTCTGCCTCCCTGCGTGCGTGGTGAAAAAATTCTCGCGATAGCGATGACTGAACCTGATGCCGGCAGTGATCTGGCCGGCATGCGAAGTACGCTCAAGCCCGATGGCGACGATTTCATTCTGAATGGCTCGAAGACGTATATCTCAAACGGAATCAATGCCGATCTTGTCATCGTTGCGGCCAAGGCTGATCCGGATAATAACCCGCACGCCATGACGCTTGTGGTGGTTGAGCGTGGCATGGAAGGTTTTGAGCGGGGGCGAAACCTCGACAAGATGGGCATGAAAGCCCAGGACACCGCTGAGCTGTTTTTCAATAATGTGCGTATTCCCAAAGACAATGTGCTTGGCGAACATGGCCACGGTTTCTTTTACTTGATGAAAGGCTTGGCTGAGGAGCGACTGATTGCAGCGGTTGGTTCAACTGCCAATGCTCGCCGTGCCTTTGATTTGACTCGCCAGTTTGTGATGGAGCGCAAGGTGTTTGGCAAGCCTTTGTCTCATATGCAGAACACCCAGTTCACCATGGCTGAAATGGACGCCGAGATCGACATCATGCAAGCCTATGTAGATACCTGTGTCACCCTGCACAATAAAGGCGAATTAACCGTAAATATGGCCGCGAAAGCGAAGTTGCAGGCCACAGAAATCGAGGGTCGCATGCTGGATCTGGGCGTGCAGCTTCACGGCGGCGCGGGTTATATGAAGGAATACCCCATTTGCAATATGTTCACCGATGCACGCATTAACCGGATTCTGGCGGGCAGTTCGGAGATTATGAAGTTGATCATTGGGCGGGATGTTTTCTCTGATAACTACCGCAGCTTATTGGACTGAGGCGCCTAAAATCTCATTTTTGACAGACTTTTGTCTAATTAGAGCTCTATTTAATTAGACAAAATCTGTTCATTCGACGAGATTCATTGCCAGAATCGAGGCTCTGTACAATTATTTCAGTCAGATCATTGATTGGAGTACAGCCCCGTGGCCTACTTGGCAGAGACCGCAAACCCTCATCAGAAAGCAGCGCAAGCACCCATCGCGGTATTGTTGTGCAATCTGGGAACACCCGAGGCGCCAACAGCCAGTGCTCTGCGTCCTTATCTGAAGCAGTTTCTCAGCGATCCACGTGTTGTTGAAGTCCCGCGCCTGCTCTGGTGGGTGATCTTACGCCTGTTTATTTTACCTTTTCGCCCCAGGGCCTCTGCCAAACTCTATAAACAAATCTGGACAGAGAACGGTTCTCCGTTATTGAAGATTTCCCGGCAGCAGCAGTCGGCTTTGCAAGACCGTCTGGATGCGCACTTCGGGGCAGGGCAGTACCAGGTGCATCTGGCCATGAATTACGGTAAGCCTTCTTTTTCCGATGAGTTGGCCGAGATTCGAAAGCAGTTCAGTGATCAAGTAATCGTGCTCCCCTTGTACCCACAGTATTGTGGTGCCACCACGGCTTCGGCCTTTGATGCCCTGAGTAAAGAGCTCAGAAAACAACGCTGGGTGCCCAGTCTGAGATTCATCAATGGTTATCATGATCATCCTTTTTATATCGCTGCGCTGAAAGCATCGCTGTTGAAGGATTTTGAAAAAAATGGCCAGCCACAAAAGTTGATCATTTCTTACCATGGAACACCCAAGTCGTATCTGGAAAAAGGGGATCCTTACTACTGTTTCTGTATGAAAACATCTCGCTTGCTCGCCGAAGCTTTGGGCTTGAGTGGGGAGCAATACGAAAGCTGTTTTCAATCCCGATTCGGAAAGCAGGAGTGGCTGCAACCTTATACCGATATTCGGCTGGAGCAATTGCCGGAAGAAGGCACAAAAGATGTGGCGGTTATCTGCCCGGGCTTTTCGGCGGATTGTCTCGAAACCCTGGAAGAAATTGCGGTGGAGAACCGGGACACTTTTTTACATGCCGGGGGAGAAAGCTATCGCTACATTCCCTGTCTGAATCAGGAAGCGGAACACATCAATTTCCTAGCTGCCCTGGTGCAGGAAAACGGATTTTCAGAACGTAGAAAATCGCAGAACACAATGGCTGTGGTCGTTGCGTAGAGTAGGAACTTTGGCTTGAATAAAACTGGAGAAATGTCATGCAACAGAAAATACAGATTGGTATTAGTGCTTGCTTGGTGGGACAGGAAGTTCGATATAACGGCGGTCACTGCCAGTCGAGCTTGTGCCTTAAAACTCTAAGTGAGTATTTTGAGTACAAAACCTTTTGCCCGGAAGTGGCAGCCGGTTTTTCGGTACCTCGCCCAACCATGCGTCTGACAGGTGATCCGGACAAACCTCGTCTCAGTTACAGCGATGATCATAGTGTTGATGTCAGCGCCCGGTTAATTGCGGTCAGCCAGGAAGTAATGCCTCGAATGCAGGACATCTACGGTTACATTTTGATGAAGAATTCTCCCAGCTGCGGCATGGAGAGAATAAAGGTGTACCAAGACAATGGTCATCCGCATATGAAAAAACGTGACGGTTTATTCACTGAGCAGCTGCGCAAAGCGTATCCCAACCTGCCCATCGAAGAAGAAGGTCGCCTGCACGACAAATACCTCTATGAAAACTTTGTCTTGAGAGTGTTTTGCTATCATGAGTGGCGGAGCAAGGTCCTGGCCAATTTGAGCATTGGTGAAATGATGAAATTTCACAGCCGACACAAGTTTATTTTGCAGGCACACAATTATGAGCAAACCGTCGCTCTGGGAAGGTTTCTGGCCGATCTTGAGCAGGGGGCGTTAGCTGATGCGGCTCAAGAATACGAGTCTCGTTTTATGACGATTCTTGCCAAGCCGGCGTCAAAAGCCGGGCACTGTAATGTTATGATGCATATTCTCGGTTTTCTTAAAAAGCGTGTGGATAGCCAATCGCGTCAGGATCTTGTTTCGGTGATTAAAAGCTATCGCAAGGGCGAAGTGCCCTTGATTGCACCCATGACGTTATTGAAACACTACACCCCAAGATTTGGTGGTGATTATATTAATGCCCAGAGCTACTTTGATCCGTACCCGGGGGAACTCGGTTTGCGTAATGGGCTTTAAGTTTAAGGTATGTTCTGACTATGCAGCTTGTTTGGTTTCGAAATGATCTTCGTCTGGATGATAACCCAGCTCTTTTTCATGCCTGCCAATATGCCATGGAAAAGGGCGATACTGTACGCGCCGTTTTTATCGCCTGCCCGGAGCAGTGGCGCTTGCATGATGAGTCTCCCCGTAAGTTGGGAATCCTTCAGTCTGCATTGCAGTCCTTGCAGAAAACGCTTGCAGATTTGGGGATCACACTTGAGTTGTTGGACGTTGCGCTTTTTGACGATGTTCCCAAAGTGTTGTTGGATTATTGCCAAAGTCACCAGGCGAATGGTGTGTATTTCAATCGCGAAATTCCTTTAAATGAAAAGCATCGAGATGAAGCCGTTGCTGAATTGTTGGGAAATCATGGCATTACTGTTCAACCGTATTCGGATGATCGAATTATCCATGCCCCCTTGCTCAGTAAGCAGGGCGCTGTCTATCGAGTGTTTACACCCTGGTATAAAAACTGGCTGTCAGTGCTCAGTAATGGTCTTCCGGAGGTTTTGCCCAGCCCCAAAGCGCCCGCAAAAGCGGTGGATATTCTTGAACCTATAACCGTTCCTGGCGCGGAAGTCTTTCGAGAGGATTTATGGTCTGGCGAGGAAAACAAAGCGCTCGATCAATTGCAGCGGTTCTGTGAGCAAAAAGCCGAACATTATCAGGCAAAGCGAGATTATCCATCCATTGCCGGTACCAGTACCTTGTCACCGTATTTGGCCATCGGTTTGTTAAGTGCGCGTCGCTGTTTGCATACGCTGTTTGAAGTCTGCGTTAAGCAGGGGTTTCATCATGAGGATTGTCTGAACCACGTTTGGGCAAGAGAGCTTGCCTGGCGGGACTTTTATCGCTATCTCATGTTGAACTTTGAACACATAAGTCGAGGTGAAAACTTTAAACAGGAGCCCCTGTCGAGAGGCTGGCTCACTAATGAAGACGCCAAACGGGCTTGGGAAACGGGCCAGACAGGATTTCCAATCATCGATGCTGCCATGCAACAGTTACTTCGAACCGGCTGGATGCACAATCGTTTACGGATGCTGGTGGCGAGCTTTTATTGCAAACTGCTTTGTCTTGATTGGCGCGACGGAGAACGCTTTTTTATGCAGCATCTGGTGGATGGTGATTTCCCTTCTAACAATGGAGGCTGGCAGTGGAGTTCATCAACAGGCTGTGATGCCTCACCGTGGTTCCGAATCTTTAATCCAACAACACAGTCCCAGAAGTTTGATGAGTCCGGAGACTTTATCAAACGCTTTCTGCCAGAGCTTGCCGATTTAGACAGCAAGTCCATTCACTGGCCCAGCCAGGAACAACGCCTGGCGTGTCATTACCCGGATCCAATTATCGATTATAAAGAGGCGCGGCAGCTCGCCCTGGATTTCTTCAAAGTAGATAGTTGAATCGACGAGGATTAGGAGTAGTTTTTAATGATCCTATCCAAGCGATCGTAGAAGGCTTCAAGTTCTCGGCGGTTTGCTGCGTCACTATTGAGGGTGTGATGAAAACCAAGGTTCAGATTCACTCCATTGTAGTGCAGGCAAATTTGGTAGCCGTCTGGACCTTTGTCGAGTTGCACCTGATCCAGGTGGTATACGCCGTCTTGTTGATGTCCATGGGCCTGTATCAGGCCCGCGGCCAAGAGAATCCGTCTTCTATCCTGTGGGCTGCTCATAGCGGTTTCTCATGACCAATTTTCAAAAGAAATCTAAATCTGAATGTTTTCCGCTTCAATAACCTGCTGAAGCATTTTTTCCATGGTGTGACGTGCGTGCGCCGTCTGCAAGTATATGCGACGGTGTAGTATCGCGTCTTCGGTGTCGCGGTTTTCACATTGCTGGCTGTAGCTCTCAAACGCGCACAGCGATTGAATGAGTTCGGCGATATGTTTCGGGCATTCGCAGTCGATAGCTGTGCTGACATTACTCAGCTTGTTGAGCTGTGAAGGGTTAAAAATATGCACTGGCGCCATGCCTGAGCTGTCGATTTCATGCTCTGATTCTTCTTCCAGACTCGCCAGCTGACTGATGGCTTGGTACAGCTCCGCAGTGTTCAGAGGGGCTCGCCAGAGTTTGAAGCCATAGCCTCGAAGTTCTTCAACCAACTCGCGCAGGCCGTAGTGGAATACGATAAATACCGATTCGATTCTCTGGCTGTGATGAAGCTCACGCAGGCTGTGCAACACGGTGGCGTTCAAAGTTTCAATCTGCAATACCGCAATATCATAGTGACCGTTTTCAATCGCTTCAGCAATTTGAGCAAAGCTGCGCAGACGGGCACAGAGGTCGACGTTTTGATTATTGTCGAGCTTGTTGATCAGTGCCGAGGGAATGGCTTCCCCACAGGTGAGCAGGCGCAGCTTGCCATTGCCGGTCTGGGCTTTGCTGGCAGAGTCCAGGGAAGGTTCCAGGGCCTCCTGACTGCAGAGGCCGGACAGCTCATCCTGGCTCAAGGTGGCCAGTTCGCCGATCTTGTAGCCATCGTCGATCAATTGTTTGATGGTTCGCAGGCGGAAGATGTCCTGCTCGGAGTAGCGACGTCGACCGGTTTCGGTGCGTCCGACCAGCAGGCTTGGGTGGCGTCGTTCCCAGGCGCGCAAGCGGTGTGCACTGATGCCGGTTTGTCGAGATACGGTAGCAATTCCAAATTCAGCGAGTTGATTCATAGCCATTTCCTATCCGCGTCTAAAGTCTGACTATAGATATAGCAAAATCAGTCTATGAATGCTCAAAATTTTCTGTACAAAGCTATTTATTTTCATGTTTTGTCTAAAATATTTAGACAAAACGTAGAGGCTTGTGTCAAAAGCCGATAAAGGGTTGTAGCAGTTTTGGCACAAGACCTTTGAATTGCAGAGGGGCATCCATAGCCACCAGGCAGATACAGGCTTCATTGCCGATGGTAATCGGCTGATGTTCGACTTCGTGGTTCAAATCGGCCACATCTCCAGGGTAGAAACAACCCAGTTCATCCTGAAATGCCCCTTGCAGAACCATGGTCAGTTCGCTGCCCTGGTGGCTGTGCATGGGTAGATTACGACCGGGCGCAATACGCAGCAGTTTGAGACCACCATCCATGGAATCCAGGCTAATGCTGTGCATACCAGGAACGAGGCACTTCCATGGCAAGTCGTCGCCCTGTCCCGATAGAATTTTCTGGATAGCATCGGGCATGGTTTCCTGGCGCGGGTCGATCAGCTCAGGCTGCGGCGTTGGTGCAGACTCCATTTCCAGTTTCCTGAAAAAGTCGTCCCTGGCCGAGTCATTCTGCTGAGGTACTGCCGTCGCCTGGGCGTTCAGTAGCTGCCCGGCAAGCGCCTCGGCCTGAAAAACTTTCTCATGGCAATGGGCGCAATGCTGCAAATGGCAGGCAACTAAGACATCGAAAGACTCAGGTAGGCTGCCGGCTGCATAACTCAGTAAGGTGGCGTCGTCTGGATGATGATTGATATTCATGATGCTACATCTAAATCTTTACAGAGTTTTTGAAAGGCCAAGCGAATACTGGACTTAATGCTGCCCAGGGGGAGCCCCATGATCTCGGCAATCTCACTATGACTGCGCCCGAGGAAATAAGACTGATAAATAACCTGGGCTTGTCGATGGGGCAGTTTGGCAATGGCTTCTTTCACGATATTGGAATCCAAATTGAAGTTATCCATTTGAACTTCTTCGCCTTCCAGGCTTTGCAAATGCTTTTGCTCAACTTTTTGTCGACGTTTGAAGTCGATAAACAGGTTTCTGGCGATGGTGAACAACCAGGTTGAGGCACTGGCCTTGCTGCGCTCGTAACTGGCCGCTTTGCGCCAAGCTTGTAAAAATGCCTCCTGGCTGAGTTCTTCCGCCAGCGTGGCATCGGCGCAGAGCTTCAATAACCAGGAGCGCAGGCGCGGGGAAAAATGGTCGTAAAAGCGCATAAACAAGCGCTTATCGCCTGTTGTCGCAATTAGCTCCAGACTTTGATTCCAATCAGTTTCCACTACTGACTCTACTTGGGCTTCACTCATCGAATTTCCCGTTTGCATGTTCTCTATACGAGGGCGATCAGCATTCAGATCACAAGAAAAATAACTAAATATGAACTGATCTACTCATGCAAGGGCAGCGTATGACTATGTATAGCAAACGATAAGTATTGTCTAAGAAAATGTCTAAAAAAATTGCAGTTATTGGTTCAGGTATCACCGGTTTGTCTTGCGCGTGGTTATTGTCACAGCGTTATCAGGTCAGCCTGTACGAAAAAGATGACCGTCTCGGCGGCCACAGTAATACTGTGGAAGTGGACAGCAGCATTGGGAAATTGCCCGTAGACACCGGCTTTATTGTCTATAACGAACGGAACTATCCCAACCTGATGGCTTTGTTTGACCATTTAGGCGTCAAAACCCAAGCCTGTTCGATGTCTTTCTCGGTTAGCAACCATCAGATGGAATACGCCGGTGGCGAAGGTCTCAGTGGCATTTTTGCACAAAGTGCGAATAGCTTACGTCCCGAGTTTTGGCGCATGTTGGTCGATATTATTCGTTTCTACCGCCGAATGAGTGACGAGGAACAATCGGTTCCCAATGACATAAGCCTGGGTGAACTGCTGGAACAGCAGAAGCTCAGTCGGTCTTTCATCTATAACCACCTGTTGCCGATGGGAGCCGCTATCTGGTCGACTCCGATGGACAAAATGCTGGAATACTCGGCCAGCAGTTTTATTGAGTTCTGCCGCAATCACGGGCTGCTGCAATTGGCGAATCGTCCGCAATGGCATTCCGTTGTTGGTGGCAGTCGCGAATACGTGAAGCGCATCATCGATGAATACCAGGGCGAACTGCTGTGCAATCGAGCGGTGAAATCTGTACGCAGATTGGGTGGCCGAGTATTGATCGAAGACTGGCAAGGTAACCGAGAGGACTATGATGAACTGGTGATGGCTTGTCACCCTGATCAAAGCCTGAAGTTGCTCAATGATGCCAGTGAGGAAGAAAGCCGGCTATTGAGGCTGTTCCAGTATCAACGCAATCGCGCAATTTTGCACAGCGATGAAAGCTTGATGCCAAAGAGTAAATCGGCTTGGGCCGCCTGGAATTATTTATCGGATGGTGCTTCCGAAGTTTCGGTCAGTTATTGGATGAATAAGCTGCAGCATTTGGAATGCCCGGAAGCGATGATTGTCAGCCTGAATCCGCTTGAAATGCCCGATGAAGATAAAATTCACGCCAGCTTTCTCTACGATCACCCGATGTTCAACAATGACACCAAGCAGGCTCAGACTGAGTTGTGGAATATACAAGGCCATAACAATACTTGGTTTTGTGGTGCCTGGTGTGGTCATGGTTTTCATGAAGACGGTTTGCAATCAGGTTTGATTGTGGCCGAAGCTTTGGGGGGCTTATCGCGTCCATGGTCTGATGATGGGGCGAAATGGAATGCGCGTATTCCGTTGCCAGATTCCTGGCGCAAAACCTCTGCCTCCATTGAGGCAGCCTGATGAACAGCAAGTTAGTCTACGGCAGTGTCAGTCATCAGCGTTTTCGGCCCGTGCCTTATACTTTGAAACAGGCGCACAACTGCATGTTACTGGATATCGACGAGCTGGATCACTGCTGCAGTCTGTCCCGCATGTTTAACAGAAACGTGTCTGCGGCCATGGCTTTCTATGACAAGGACTATGGCCGTGAAGAAAGTCAGAGTGTGCGGGAATTTATAAACGATTTGCTCAGCAATAAAGGGCTTCCAAATCCCAATAAGGTCATGCTTCTGTGCAGCCCCAGAATTCTGGGTTATGTGTTTAATCCTCTCAGTGTTTGGTTGTGTCTCGATGAGGCTGAAGAGATTTATACGATTGTCTATGAGGTTCGAAACACGCGGGGCGAGAAACATCATTATATCGTTCATCTCCCGGAGGGTGAGCAAAACACCGATAGACTGCCCTGGCATACGGCTGACAAAAAAATGTATGTGTCTCCGTTTTCCACGTTGGATGGTGAGTACAGTTTTAAATTCTCGCTTTCTGAGGAAAAATTCAAATTAGTCATCCACTTTTCAAATCGGGATGATCGTGCTTTCAGTGCAATGTGGGGAGGTCGTTTTGAAACAATCGAAAAACGATCTCTCCACCGTTTTTTCAGACAATCCATCTTCAATAACGTCAAGGTTATTCTGGCAATACACTGGCATGCATTGAAGCTCTTCCTGCGATCCGCGCCGTGGTATCGCTTTCAAACTCAATCCGGGCCTGCAGTGAGCATGGGCCGTATCAAATCAAATAAATAATGGTGAGTGAAATGTCCGGTTCCTATTTACAGAATGATATTGCCAAGCAGCCTCAAAGCTACCCCATGTTGAATAGTTGGCAGCGATACCTGATCAGGCATCTTGAGTCACTGGGTTTGAGCCGTTTCGAGATCAGTTTTGGGAACAAAGCATCTTCAGCCGTTACCCTTGGGGTAATTAAACCTGGAATACCGCTTGCCAAAATTCGCATTGTGAGTATTAAAGCGCTGGGAGCTGCTTTGGGTTCTGGGGTGTTGGGCTGGTCGGAAGCCTACCTAAAGGGTCATTGGGAGACCGACAGTTTGATTGATGTCTGTAATTGGGCCATGGCAAATCTGGACAACATTGAAAAAGGGTTTTCAGGCAGTTTGTGGAGCAAACTGCTTAACCGCATCGTACACCTCAGAAACGCTAACAGTCGCGAAGGCAGTAAGAGAAATATCGAATACCACTACGATCTTGGGAATGATTTTTATCGCCTGTGGCTGGACAGTTCCATGAGTTATTCCTCGGCCCTGTATGACAGTCAAAATATCTCCTTGCGCGAAGCACAAGTGAACAAATATCGTGAAGTGATTCGCATGGCCAATATTCGACCCCATGATCGAATTCTTGAAATTGGTTGTGGCTGGGGTGGTTTTGCGGAAGAAGTGATGTCGGTACTGGGTACAGAGCTGCATGGCGTCACTCTGTCAAAGGAACAACTCCAATGGGCAAAAGAAAGAATGTCCCGCTTGAGAGAATCCGACCGAACGCGTTTGGAATTGAAGGATTATAGAGATCTCGACGGCCAATATGATGCCATTGTCAGTATTGAGATGTTTGAAGCCGTTGGCGAAGAACATTGGCCGGGATACTTTGAGGTACTTAGGGAAAAGCTCAAACCCGGCGCCAGTGCGGTATTGCAGGTGATCTGCATTAATGAAGATCGCTTTGAGCATTATCGTAAAAATACGGACTTTATCCAGAAGTACATTTTTCCCGGTGGCATGTTGCCGAGCCCAAGTAAAGTGCGTGAATTGGCTGAATCTTCAGGTTTGGAACTGCATTCCGAGAAAGAGTTCGGCACAGACTACGCGAAAACTCTGGAGCTGTGGCGTTTGTCTTTCCAGCGAGCCTGGCCGGAACTCCAGGCCCAGGGCTTTGATGCGCGTTTCAAACGTATGTGGGAATACTATTTGTGTTATTGCGAAGCTGGATTCAATTATAAGTCAGTGGATGTGCGTCTGTTTGAATTGAAAAAACCAGAGTCCGTGTAGGAAAAATTAAATCACTGTTTAGAGAGGCTTGGCGATGGAATCAGTGTGGTTAACAGGTGCCAGCCAGGGCATTGGTCGGGCACTGGCTCTTGAATTAGCAAAAGAAAGGCGGCGCATTTATGTGTCGGCCAGAAATGAATTGGCCCTGCAGGAACTAAAGCAAGAAGCCGAAAGAGAAGGCTATCCTGGCCTATTGATTCCTAAGGCCCTGGATATTTGTCAATCCGATGAAGTGCAGCGTGTCTGCGAGGAAATTCGAGCGGATGGGAAAATCGACAGTGTTATTTTAAATGCTGGTACCTATCAACCGGCCCCTGCGTCCGAGTTTAATTGCCAGTCACTACGCGAATTGTTTGAATTGAATGTGTTTGGCACCGCCAATTGTCTGGAGGTTGGTATCAAGACTCTTTTGAAGCAGGAGGGCGGGCAAATTGCCGTGGTAGCCTCTTTGGCAGCCTATCGCGGCTTGCCTAACTCGGCTGGCTATGGCGCTAGCAAATCAGCCCTGATTCATCTTGTTGAGTCGCTGTATACAGAGCTTCATGAGCACAATATTGATATCAAAGTGATTAACCCGGGCTTTGTGGAAACTCCATTGACGGATAAAAATGAATTTCCCATGCCCCAGATCGTCACCGCAGAATGGGCGGCCAGACGAATCGTCAAAGGGCTCAATAACAGTGGGTTTGAAATTCGTTTTCCTTTTGTGTTTGCCCAGTTTATGGGGTTCCTGCGTTCCTTGCCGTATGGCCTGTATTTCAGATTGTTAAGAAGATTTGTAAAACACTAGAACTTACTTACTGGAGGGGGCTGTATGCAAAAGATAACACTTTCCCAACTAAACCAATGCACTAAGAATCTCCAGCTTCGGGTTTTGTCCATCAACAGTTGTTTGTATCAAGCGTATGTGTTGGTGGATGATTTCGAGTGCGTATTGCTCGACGAAAAACAGCGAAGCATTAAAGCAGCAAGTGTTGGTTTGTTGGTTGAGAAATTAAAAGGTATTCCTTTTTCAAAAGCCACTATGGTACACAGCAGTGCCTATGATGAAATGATTGGCTTGACGGAAGGTGAAAAGGTCAAGGCCTTGGAAGTGCCCATGGATTGGGCCGGTCTCTGTAACATCCATGGAAGGTAAGTGGTTTACGTATTCTAAAACACTTAATTGATTTTGCAGTTTCCGTTCTCACAACGCGATTTCCCGGTAAACAGGAAAGAAATGCGGTAGCGATTTTTGGCAAACAGAATATAAGCAAAATTTGCAATGGGTCGAATCAGTGGCCAGCGTGTGATGGAAAAACCGATATCTCGCCAGGAACCTTTTTCTACAAGGCGCCAGGCCGCATGACTAACGTCGAGACCATAAATAAATGAGCCATCGCCTTTTTGGCCATGCAATATCTGACGCGCCTCATTCAAATCAATCGATGGGTACTGTTCACCAAAGCCATCCGCTTCGATGTCCAGAAACGCCAGTTTCCCATCGTGGTTTAGCGTTCTCAGTATATCGACTTCCTTAACGCACAATGGACAGGTGCCGTCATAAAAGATGTTGAGTTCAGCGGTGGGTTCTGTCAACATAGGATCATGTCCCTAATTTGCATTTCTGATATTGCCTAACTCTGGCATAATATTCCCGCCATTAAAAGGGAACCCAAAATCGATGAGCTTAGCCATTTCCTATCAGGATATTGAACGTGCAGCGCAAAGGCTGCAAGGTGTTGCCGAGGTAACGCCATTATTACACAGCCGTGAGCTGGACCAAGCCACCTCTGGGCAAATATTCGTCAAAACTGAAAGTTTGCAGCACGTTGGCGCTTTTAAATTCCGTGGTGCCTACAATCGTATTGTGCAGCTGAGTGATGAACAGAAGCAAGCCGGCGTTGTGGCTTGTTCTTCTGGAAACCATGCCCAGGGCGTGGCGGCAACCGCGCAAATGCTGGGCGTAAAGGCGACCATTGTGATGCCCGAAGATGCTCCGGCCATTAAAGTAGAACGGACTCGTTCATATGGTGCCGACGTTAAGTTCTACGACCGCTACACTGAAAATCGTGAACAAATTGCCCATGAGCTTTGTGAGCAACTGAACGCAACTTTTGTGCCTCCATATGACCATGCTGATGTCATTGCAGGTCAGGGCACGGTGGGCTTGGAAATCTGCCAGCAGATGAATGGCGAAGCGGACATTCTATTGAGTCCATTGGGTGGCGGAGGATTATGTTCCGGCAGCGCATTAGCGGCTAAACATAACTGGCCGAATTTAACGGTCTATGGTGTAGAGCCTGAGGCCTTTAATGATACCCAGCTGTCCATTCAAAAGGGTGAACGACAAAGCGTTTCCCAATCCGCGAACTCCATTTGCGATTCCTTAATGACGCCCACTCCAGGCGAGTTGACGCTCCCTATTAATCAGGAATACGTCAATGCCGTTCTCACGGTCAGCGATGAAGACGTGGAAGCGGCCGTTTATTTTGCCTGGAAGCATCTAAAGCTGGTCATTGAGCCAGGTGGTGCTGCTGCCTTGGCCGCGGTATTGTCCGGTAAAGTCGATGTGGCGAATAAACGCTGTGTGATAATCGCCAGTGGTGGCAATGTTGATCCGCTGTGGTTTGCAGAAATGCTGCAAAGACAAAGCGCCTGACACTTCCAGATTTATGCCCGATACCGTGCACTCAAATGACATTTTCTCGATGAGAGCTTTTCTCCAGAAACATCCGCGCGTGGTTGTCATTACCGGCGCGGGTTTGAGTGCCGAATCGGGAATTCCCACCTATCGCGATGCCCAGGGCAACTGGTTGCGAAGAGAGCCCATTCAGCATCAGCGCTTTATTCAAGAACTCAGTGAGCGCCAACGCTATTGGGCTCGCAGCATGTTAGGATGGAAACTGGTTTCTGCTTCCCAGGCCAACAGCGCCCATAAGTCTCTGGCGCGTTGGGAGCAGGAAGGACGTATTGAGTTGCTGATTTCCCAAAATGTTGACGGCTTACATCGCAAAGCCGGTTCCAACAATGTGCTAAATCTTCATGGCCGTTTGGATCGAGTGCAATGTTTGAATTGTTACCACATTGCCCAGCGCGAAGATGTGCAATCCCAACTGATTAGCGATAACCCGGAACTGTGGCACTACGTCAGGCATGCCGGTATTGATGCTGGCCCGGACGGTGACGCCAATGTTGACGATTGGGACATGAGCCAAGTACGTTGTCCGGTATGCCCAGCCTGCGGACAAGAGGCCTTAAAGCCCGATGTGGTGTTCTTTGGTGGCACGGTTCCCAAGGCCAGGGTCGAGTTGGCCAAAGCGGCCATTCGTAAAGCGGATGCCTTATTGATTATTGGCAGCTCATTGATGGTGTTCTCGGGTTTTCGTTTTTGCAAATACGCTCAGGAAATGAATAAGCCCATGGCGGCGATCAATCTGGGCATGACCCGGGCAGATGAGCTATTGGATCTGAAGCTCGATATGGATATTGGTGAGGCCCTGAAGGCACTTTGATCTCCGTTCTACTGCAAATCTCTTTTATTTTCCCAAGTTTCCTTCTTATGGGAATAGCGCCTGATTCGACATTACTGTCAGCTAAATACCCATGAAAAGATAAAGATCATTCTCTTTTTGTCGATAGCCTAGTCAAAGGAAGGTGAATTTGGCATGGCAAAACGTGAAGTACTGGCCTTCGCACTGATCGGAGTTTTGGGTTCTGTCGCTTTATTGTCGTTTTGGCTGTTGGAGTGGCGCTGGTTAGGCAGGTTCGACAATTCATTGGCGCAGTTTGATGGGCAAAATCTGTTGGCGGTTTCTAACGGTCGCATAACTGTGCAGCAGTTTATTGATCCGAATTGCCCCTGCAATCGTTATGTTCGTGAACATCAGAAAGAACTTCAGGCGCACTACGGCCCGCAGAACGTTCGCTTCGATTTCCTGACACCTTCTTCATTGGCACCCGTATCCATTCCTTCCAGCCCGGCGGTAGCCATCTGGAGTGGCGACGGTCAGCTGGCGTATTTCGGTCCTTATAGCAATGGGATTATTTGCAATGCCAAAACCAGTTTTATTGAACCTGTCTTGAAACAATTAAAAACAGGTGAAAACCCACAGATAACCAATACGGCCGGTGTTGGCTGCTTTTGCCCCTGGCCTGATGCACAAAGCCGTGCCTAGTCTAAAACTTGAGAGTTGTTTTTCATGAATATCGACAATCATTATCGTAAAGCCGACAAATTGATGTTGGGTATATGCTGTGGCTTGTTCTTTTACGGGCTGGCCCTGGCTGGGCTCTACGATACTTGGATGTTGGCACTGCTGACGGGGGGCAGTTGCCTGGCATTGGTGTTTTTGCTGAACCACATTGTTCCGGGCTCGCGGATTATGCGATGCACGGTGGCCGCTGTATTTATGGTGTTTTGCGCCATGCATATTCAACAGGGTCACGGTCTGATTGAATATCACTTTGGTATTTTTGTGTTGCTGGCTTTGTTGTTGTATTACCGTGATTGGGCGCCACCCGTTGTTGCAGCGGGTGTGGCTGCGGTTCACCACTTGTCCTTTTACTACCTTCAAAGCCAGGGCAAACCGGTGTACATGCTGAATCCAGACAATCAGTCCTGGGGTCTGGTATTTCTTCACGCTGGCTATGTCGTGTTCGAAACCGCCGTCGTGGTCTGGATGGCTCTGGACGCCAAGCGTGAATACGCCCAGACCGAAGCAGTAAACAGTTGTATTGATACCGTGATGCAAACCAAGGGTGAAATACACTTGAATGTACGCGCGGATATGGACTGCGAGGTAGTCAATGTGCTCAATCAATTTCTGGAATCCACAGAGCAGCTCGCTGCCCAAGTGAAGAGCACGGCTGGCCAGCTTGCGGATCAGGGCAATGAACTGAATGAAAGTAACAATGCCATTGCCCGGGAATTGCTTGAACAGGGTCAACAAACGGATGAAATTGCCAGCTCCGTGATCCAGCTCAGTGATGGTGCGGGCAAAGTTGCTGAATCGGTCAAGCAGGCAACGGCTCAGCTGGATGAAGCAAATCAGGATTCAAACCGTGGCACTGAGGCTGGTGACGCATCGCTGAAAGACATCCAAAGTTTAAACACTTTGATCGGCAATGCTTCAGGCAAAGTGGGTGAAATGGAAAATCACTGTGAACAGATTTATGCCTTACTGGGAACCATCCAAAGCATTTCCGAGCAGACCAATCTATTGGCCTTGAATGCCGCCATTGAAGCGGCTCGTGCTGGTGATCAGGGGCGTGGCTTTGCGGTAGTAGCCGATGAAGTTCGTGTTCTGGCACAGCGCACCCAGTCGACAACTAATGAAGTTCAGGAAACATTGGAAGCCTTACAGCAAAGCTCGAAGGAATCCATGTCCGCCATGGACAATAGCCGGAAAAATGCCGAGCGTTGTGTGGATAAAACACAGGCAACGGTTCAGGTCCTACAGCGTGTACAAGGTAACCTGAATACTCTGTCGGGAATTGTGGCGGGTGTAGAAAATTCCTCAGTTGAGCAGCAGCAGTTAGTCCAAGGTATGGTCAGTAATATTGAGCAGATTCAAACTCTGTCCCGCTCGAACAAAGAGCGGGCAACTCAAAGTGAAGGCTTGAGTTGCGCGATGGTCCAACAGAGCCAGGAGCTGGTGCTCAATGTTGGCAAGTTTAAAACAGCCTAGTATTTTTCAATAACTTCCCCTTGGCGGGCTGGCGACTTCGCTGGCTCGTCTTTCTTTTGTGTCAGCTTGCCATGCTGCACGTAGAGAACTGGTAGAAAGCTGAGGCAAACCACACTGGTAAAGAGAATTCCGAATCCAATACTCACCGCCATAGGTATCAACATTTGAGCTTGGCGGCTGCTTTCAAAAACCATTGGCGCCAAGCCAAAAAACGTTGTGATGCTGGTTAAAAAAATGGGGCGAAAACGCTGACACGCCGCTGTGATAATTGCGTCTTCCAGCATTTTTCCCCCTTCTCGAGCGCGGTTGGCAAACTCAATCAGGATCAAACTGTTGTTAATAACGATGCCGCTCAATGCCAGAATGCCCATAATACTGACCATGCTAATGCTCAGTTGAAGCACCATGTGGCCAAGAATGGCACCAACGGCGGCAAAGGGAATAATGCTCATGATGAGCAAGGGCTGGCTGTAACTGCGCATTGGAATAGCAAGCGCTGCAAAGATAGCCAACAGTGCCAGCACCGTCCCGACCGATAAATTGCTTAATCCCTCTGAAGCTTCTTCCTGATTTCCAGAGAACTGTAAAACAATCCCGGGGTACTTGGCACGTAAGGTCGGGAACAGCTTGTCTTCAATAGTCTGTACAAGAATGGGTAATTGACGAGGGTTGTTGGCCCGCGCGGTAATGGTTTCTATGCGTTGAGCATCGCGACGGGAAATGCTGGCAGGGGCACTGGATTTTTTCAGCTCGGCCAGTTCATGGAGGGGCAGTTCGCCACCACTCTCGGTTTGAATAGGCAGGTTTTTGATATCCGCTTCGCTGCGTATGGCATCCCGATCCATGCGCACCAGCACACTGACCTCGCTGGATTGTCGTTGCAGCCGCATGGCCTGATTCCCATAAAGTGCGCCTCGCAATTGTTCTGAAACCATAGCGGTATTCAGACCGAGATTTAAACCGTGTTGGCTCAGGCTAACATCCCATTGGGGAATGCCCTCGGAATAACTGCTTTTAACATCACTCAAGCCGTTAATGTCGGCGAGTTGTTGTTCGGCATCGCGAATGGCTCTGGCGAGCAACAGGCCATCTTGATGTCTGAGTTCAATACTGAGGCGGCTATTGTTGCCTCCGCCACCCCCGCGTTCGGCATCGAACTCGATACTGCGAACATGATTGATCGGCCCCAGGTTTTGCTGCCATCTTCTAACCAGCTCGTGGGAGCTGATGGGGCGAACTTCTGTTGGTGTCAGGTACAGACCAACGCTGACGCTGTTGCCATCAATTTCGGCTTGGCGGCTTTGCAATAAGGTATCGCCACCCGACTTGGCTACCGTTCGCAGTGCAGCGGCTTCCACGTGATCTCGAACCTGCTTTAGTTGAGCCATTGAAGCATCATTGGGCAACTCAGCGGTAGCAACGGCCCATTCTCCTTCCAGTGCAGGAAATACCGAAAAGCCCATGCGGCCACTCAAGGCATAACTGAGGCTGATCGACGCAATACACAGGGGAAGGGCCAAACTCAGCAAAGGACGTTTTAAGCAAGTCTGCAAAAAACGGCGATAGCGATGGTGGATGAAGTGATCAAGATAAGCTGCGCACCGTTGGCGAATGCCATCAAAGCGATGTGTTTTGCTTTTTCCACTGGCGGCCAGATGAGCAGGTAGAATAAACAAGGCTTCCACCCAACTGATGACAAAACAAATCACAACGACGATCGGGGCGCTGCCAAATATTCGTCCAATTTGCCCGGGCATGCTGAGCAATGGAAGGAAGGCAATGATGTTGGTCAGAATGGCAAAACTTAATGGTACTGCCATTTCCTTTGCGCCCATAATTGCGGCGGTTTGAAAATCCATGCCTTGTTGTTGTCGGGCATAAATATTTTCGCCTGCGATAATGGCATCGTCGACCACCAGCCCCAAGGCAATAATAAACCCAAACAGACTGATGACATTGATAGTGACATTAAAAAGGGGCAAAAAAATAATCGCGCCCAGAAAGGTGGTAGGCAGGCCGATCACAATCCAGAATGCCAGATGATGCTGGAGAAACAGTGCCAGGGTGATCATCACCAGTAACAAACCGAGAAAAGCGTTTTTTAACACCAGGCCTAAACGTTGGGTGTAGGTGGTGGCGTCATTGTCGGTTAAACGCAGATCCGCTCCGGGAGGCAGTAAAGCTTGTATCTCAGACAAACTGTCGAGATAAGCATCGTACACATCGCTGGGGGTTTGTTGCCCGCTACGATAGATATTCAACAAAATGCCATTGTGTCCATTAAAGGTTACCAACTGATTGCTGTCGGCAAAGCCTTCTCGGATTGTTGCAATATCGCCCAGTAGCAGATTACTGCCATCACTCTGTTGCAAAATGGGGATTTTGGAAAACTCATAGGACCAGTAGCGTTTATTGTTAACGCTGACCAATATATTCCCGTTTTCACTTTGAACTGTTCCTGCGGATTGCTCAAGGGCGGAACTGCGTAAGCGGGAGGCAATGTCCGCAAGACGGATGCGATAACGCTTCAACATCTCAGGGCGAATGTCGATATGAATCTGTTGCTGTGGCAATCCGTTCATTTCGATTTTTGACAGGCGATTGTCTTGCAGAAGCAGCAAGCGTACTTGTTCTCCAAGCTGCTTCATTTCGAATAAACTCAGATCACCAAATACCGCCAGTTCCAAAACTTCAATGGTATCTTCTTCAAGGGATACCAAAGGCCGTTCAATCAGTTGGGGAAAGGTATTGATGCGGTCCACTGCCTGTTTAATATCCTGATAGACCTTGCTGCGATCGGCGGACTCGACAAGCTCGATGCGGGTTTGGCTGCTGCCCTGACTGATGCTCGAACTCAATTTTTTAATATTGATCATTCCCTGCAGGGCGTTCTCCAGGGGAACCACAACGCTCTGTTCAATCTCGCTTGGCGTTGCGGCCGGGTATTCAATATCAATGTTAACGATGGCGGCAGATTCACTGGGCAGAAACTCTTTTTGAATCGTGTAACTGACAAACAGTCCCCCAATGATCAGAAACAGCATGAGCAAATTGGGCGCAACCCGATGATGGGTCATCCAGGCGATAGGGCCGTTTTGGTTTTCCATCACGAGCGATTCTCCTGAGCTTGATCAGCGTTGGGAGATTCGAGTTGCATAGATCTTTGTTCTGGTGAAACCTCCTTTGTCGCTTTGTCTTTTAAAAGCACTTTCCTCACGGGCATTCCATCATTGACGGCTATCAGTTTCTGAGCGGCTACCCATTGTTGGGCTAGCGTATTGGAATTGACGATGATGGTGTCTCGGCCAGTAAAAATCGGGTTTGCTGTATGCTTTTCGAGGCGCTCGTCCTTTATCAACCAGAGTTTTTGTTGATCATTAAGCCATTCCCGGGAAAGCTGAATGGTTTCGCCGGGAATGGGAGTGCGCAAGGTGACATCCAGATATTGGTTAAGCAGGGGCTTGTGTTGCTCGTGATTGGTCAGGGTTACCGCAACCAGTATCTGGGCCTGGCGGTCGGCGTTGTTCACTTCCGATTGAACACTGAGTATTTTTCCGGGGTATTGTTTCTCACCCCAACTGGGGTGGCTGTATAGCACCTCTGTATCGTCATTGACCCAGGACAAAAAGCTGGCAGGCACTTTGACGTTTAACCAATACTCATCATTGGCGGCGAGCTCCATCAAGGGCGTGTTTGCGCTCAAGTAACTGCCTTGATCCACTTGCTTCCTGAGTACCACCGCATCTGTCGGTGCGTGAATCCGAGTATAACTGAGTTGCAGTTTTGCCTCGGCCAATGCGGTTTCACTAAGCGCCAGTTTCGCCTTGGCGATTTCGAGCTGAGGTTGGCGTAAAGCCAGAGCTTCCGATTTGCCTTTTAAAATGTGCTTGGCCAGCTGATATTGTGCAGCGGCGAGTTTTTGCTGACCGACTTCAATATCCAGCTCAGCCTTGGCACTGGCCACGTTACTCTGAGCCTGTTGCAGTTTGAGTTGAAGTTCGCTGGGGTCGATATTTGCCAGCAATTGGCCCTTGCTAATTTTGGCCCCTGGATAAACCGAATCGGAAAGGCCTTCAAGAATACCGGCAACCTGATTGGATAAAATTATGCGCTTCGCGGGTGTGAGCAAGCCACCGGTTTTCCAGCTGGCGTAATGGTGCTGCGCTTTTAGCTGCACAGCCAGAACCTCTCGGGTTTTTTCCGCCTCAGGAATGGAGGCTTCAATTTCAGCAGGCTTCAGCAACAAATAGGAAGAAAAACCAAGACTGCCTGCCAACAGCAGTAAAGGAAAAATAGACTGGCGCATAGATCGGTTCCCGGCTCCGGCCTGACCGGCTTTATGCGCTGTTTGCTAAAAAGCGGACAAGACCTATGAAAAACCTTCATTGTAGAGAAACAAGCGTGAACCAAATGTCACATGAAGTGGGGCTGGAAATAGGATTGAGAATACGATGTAAGAGGAAAGCAAGCCAGCGCCCGGATAGGCGCTAGGCGTGGGAAGCAAAGGCACTGAAGTCGATGCGAGCAATGTACTGCTGCTCAACTTCGCTAAAGGTGGCTTGCCAGTCGTGGTATTCACAAATGCGGCTGATAATCTCCTGGCCGTAACCATAACCATCCTGACTGTTCTGCTCGGCAATCGGGTTAGAAACCTGAATGTATTCGATATTGCCCTCAATACGGATTTGACCGCTGCCATGATTGACAGCATTGCGTAACAGGTTTTGCAGGGCGACCGTAATCATGGCTTTATGGGCCAGAATATTCGCCGAGTTGTCCAGTTGAAGATCGACATCCATGGCCTTTTGTTCAATCAAAGCACTTTGTCTTTCGATACAGCGTTGCAGAATCTGCTTCAGATTGCAGCTTTTCCAATGTTCCATGGAGGCCGGTCGATCGTGGGCACGCCCCAGGGCGAGAAAGGTATCCACAATGGATTCGATATCCGAGCCGGCATTGCTGATCCGTCTCAGGTTACGATCTATTTTGTCTTCATCCAGCGATTTCAGTTGCAGCACCGAAACCGAGTTCCTGATGATCGCTGCGGGTGTGCGCATTTCATGGCTGGCATGGCGGGTGAAAGACTTCTCGCGATCTAACTGTTGGGCCTGCTGTTGCAGAAGATGTGCAAGAGCACGACTGAGCACACCCAGCTCATCGCCTCGATCCTGACCATGCAGTTTATAGCCTGGCTGCCAGTTCACACTGGCATCTTCAGCCAAATCCATAATGGGCTTAGCCAGGCTACGGGCCAGGAAGGTGGCGATAAAAAAGCTGGCAAACAGAACAACGCAACCGATGGCGAATAGCGTGCTGTGCAAAGGACCATCCAGCTTTTGCAATGAGCCCAGTTCATCTTCATCCAAGACGATATAGATACGTTTGCCGTCCGATGTTTCATTGGAAACCGCGACGTGGGTACTTCGGTCGGGGAGTTCGTGAATACCGTTTTCAAAACTCTGGTATTCAACAGGAATTTCATTCTCGCCTTCGCGATAGCTTTTAAAATAGCTGGTGGAGGGCAATTCACTCGCGTCGTTCTGCAGAGCAATATTCAGCTCATGCTTGAGGTAACTGTGTGCAATGTGGTCTTCAGTACCGTAAATAGAATACTCGATCAGTAAACTGTACAGCAGCACCACAAAAAAGGAGAAGGGCAGGAGATTAGCCAGTACTCGCCAAAAATAGGAATTAATTGGGTATAGCAAGACGGTACCCCTTTCCATGAATGGTTTTAATCAGATTGCTGTTGTAGGGCTTATCAAGCGCCATGCGCAGGCGATACACATGGGTTCGCAGAGCGTCACAATTGGGTGGCTCGCCTTGCCACAGTTCTTTCTCCAGAATTTCTCGACTCACGGCCGCAGGCGCGTATTGAGCCAGTACTTCCAATAAGCGAAATTGAATATGATGCAGTTCGATAGCCTCTCCCTGGCGACGGAGCTGTTGAGAGTTGCGATCGATTTCAATATCGCCAAGGGAAATAACATTGCCGCTGTGCTTGCTTTGTCGATTGGCCAGAACGTTAAGCCTGGCGGCCAGCTCAGCGGGCGCAAAGGGTTTCACCAAGTAATCGTCTGCCCCCGCATCAAAGCCTGCCAGCTTGTCTTCCAGGGTATCCCTAGCGGTCAGAAAAATAATAGGTGTATTACTGCCTTGATTTTGTCGGAGTTCCTGGCAGGCACTCAGGCCATCCATTTGTGGCATGTTGACGTCCATCACCAGAACGTCATAGTGATTTTGACGGCAAAGCTCCAAGCAGGCTTGGCCATTAAATGCGAAGTCCACGTCAAAACCGACCTCAATTAAAAAGTCTGCCAACGATCCGGCAAGTTCAGAATCGTCCTCTACCAACAGTACGGTAATGCCCATTTGGACCCCCACAATACGCCCTGGCTAATGGCAAAATGATGGTCTATGACTCCCAAAATTTCAAATAGTTGCGAGGAAATTTGAAAAAATTTCAGTTCACATTTGGATCACAAATCCGTTGCTAGTCTTGCCCGCCAATAGGCTTCGCTCAATTGATTTTGCAGGAATTTTTATACGAATGAGCTTTGCAAAAAGCCGGATTAAGAGCCAATAAAGTTCGTTGTATACCCCTTTTCCCTGCAAGGAAAAGCAACAGCAAGCATTTGTTTTGAATAAATATTTTCCCGGGAGTAAGAACACTATGCCCAGTCAAAGTGTGGACGTTACGGTCGTTGTACCCTGTTTCAATGAAGAGACGGTACTGCCCAGTTTTCATCGGCGCATGCTCTCCGTGATGGCAGAGCTACCCTCCAGTTGCGAGATTCTGTATATCGATGATGGCAGCACCGATCAGACCTTTCAGCATATCAACGGCTTTTGTCTGGGGAGACATGTTAGAGGGATTCGATTCAGCCGTAACTTTGGTAAAGAGTCGGCGATCCAGGCGGGTATCGACCACGCCAAAGGTCAGGCGATTATTCTGATCGATGCCGATTTGCAGGATCCTCCCGAATTGATTCCAGACATGATCGCCGCCTGGAAGTCGGGTTTCGACGTGGTGAACATGCAGCGCGAGTGCCGAGGTAAAGAAGGCCTTGCAAAGCGGTTCAGTGCAAAGTTGTTTTATCGAACAATCGCCAAGCTCAACGGGCGTTTGCATTATCCCAATGAGGTGAGTGACTTCCGATTGATTGGAAAAGAAGTGATTGATTCACTTAAGCAAACCTCGGAATCATCACGCAGCTTCAAATCCATGGTGAGCTGGTGTGGCTATAAATCCATTGAGTTGCAATACAAACGAGACGAACGTTTCGCAGGCGAAACCAAATGGAACCTTTGGTCCCTGAGCGACCTGGCGATTGAAAGCATTATGTCGGTATCGCGAAAGCCTCTGCGCTTGTTCAGCTTTTCTGCGGCATTTTTGTTTTTCGTTTGCATTTTTTTGAACCTCTACAGTTTTTGGCAAGGCGCGTTCAGCGCGTCGGTATTTGCATTGCTGGTTATTTCTTTTCTGGGACTTGGCCTGGCGATGATTGGGGAATACCTCGGTGCAGCTTATCAGGAAATCAAGGGTCGCCCCGGATACCTTATCGCCGATACGGTGGACAGTGAAAGCATGGAAGCTGAAAACGCAGGGCCTGCCAGTTATGGGGTCTTCAATGTGGTCAGCACAGAGGCGATTCAGCAATGCAGCTAAGCGCAATACTGTCCGGCCGAAAGCCGAGTTTAAGTTGGGATTGGGATCTGTCTCGAAACACGACGGCAAAGCTCTATGGCTTGCTAATGGCCATTTTGTTGATCAGACTGGCCTTGCTTGCGGTCTACCCTCTATTGGATACCAGCGAGGCTCGCTATGCGGAAATGGCGAGAAAAATGGTCGAGTTGAATGATTGGGTCACCCCGATGTTTGACTACGAAGTGCCGTTTTGGGGCAAGCCGCCCTTATCATTTTGGGCACAAGCCCTTTCGATAAAAATTTTCGGGCCAAATGAATTTGCTGTCAGGCTACCTTCTCTGCTGTACTTACTTGCTTGTTGTTCGTTATTGATCCGCTGGGGCCGAGAAGAACATTCACTCGAGTTGGGATTGCTGGCCGCTATTGTATTGGCCAGTTCAAGTTTGGGTTTTGTCGCCTTTGGCGCCGTGCTGACCGACCCCGCGTTGTGTTTTTCTCTACTGTTGGCGGTGTACGGTTTTTGGCGGGTGATTCACTACAGTGACCAATTCTGGGCCTATATGGGGTTCGTTGGTTTGGCTTTTGGCATGTTGGCAAAGGGGCCCATTGCTTTAGTGTTGTTCGGCGCACCGGCATTCTTTTGGTTGTTACTTCACCGACAGTGGTATGCACTGTTTAATATTCCCTGGTTGGGCGGCTTGGCTCTGTTTTTTATTCTCTCTGCTCCCTGGTATGTCATTGCCGAATGGAAAACGCCGGGCTTTTGGGATTACTTTTTTATCGGTGAGCACTGGCGTCGATTTCTTGTTCCTGGCTGGGCGGGTGATCTTTACGGAAACGCCCATCTTCATCCAAGAGCTTATATCTGGATTTACGCGTTTGCAGCGACCCTACCTTGGTGTCTGTTGCCTGTGTTTAAACGGCGTTCGCGTTGGAAGTCTTTGATCAAGGAGCCTCTGTTTCAATACAGTGGGATTATTGTGGTATGCCTGCTGGTGTTTTTCAGTTTTTCCAGAAACATTCTCTGGACGTATGTTTTGCCGGTACTTCCACTGCTTGCACTCATGCTTGCCTGGATGTTGTTGAAGATTAACAGTAGCTTTCGAACCATTCTTTTTTCTTCTTTATTGCTTCCTGCGCTTGTCATCATTATGTGTATAGAGGGCAGCAAGTTTGATTCATGGAAGAATCAAAAACAGGTCATTCAGTATTGGTCGGAACATAAAGTAGGCGGCGAGCCTTTGTTTGCTTATAAGCGACGTATTTATTCGGCAGAGTTTTACAGCGGTGGTTTGGCAAGCCGTCTTCCCGAAAATCTTGACGGCCTGGCTGGAACGCGCTTTTACCTGATTGTTCGAGAAAGTTATCAATTAGAAGGTCCGGATTTAAAACCTGCATGTGTGCTAAAGCAGAAGATCACAGGTAGCGAGTTGTATTATTGTCAGTTATAAGACGTTCGACTTATTTGATGGCGATTTCCAGAAAAAGTTGGTGGATCGCGCCTTGTTGAAGAACAATTATCTTGTCAGTTGGGTAATGAGCTTCCGATTTTCTTTTGAGGGTGCTTTTCCCTGAGCCTTGAGTTGCGCCACTTTGGTTAACAAATACTCCAGCTCCTGCGCCCTGATTTCGTTCGCAAGTTTCGCGGCTGCCTGAAAATCAACCAGCGCACGATCGAGGTCCTTGGACAGCTCGTATATTTTAGCTCGATGAATCAGACCACTCATGAGCCAGTACCGATTGCCGCCTTTTTCGATAATACGCAGACTGTTGTTCACCGTGGCGAGAGCTTCCACGTATTTTTCTTGTTGACGATAAAGGTATGCCTTGTTCATCAGATGTATGGCCAGTTCTTTTTGTCCGGCCGTGGATTGTCGACGATCAATGGCGATAGCCAGGTCGATATATTTGAATGCGTTCTTGAAGTCACCCAGTGAAGAATAGCCAGTAGCGATATTATTGTAGGTGGACGCTCGATCGGTATCGCGCTCCAGATACTGAATGGCCTCGCCCGCAAGCGTAATAGCCTCCTGATTGCGCCCCATATCGCCGAGTATGGCCGCTTTGGTTGCCAGGCTTATGCCCATTTCGCTTGAGTTTTGAGTACGGCGGTCGAAAGTGAGCTTCTTATCGATATAAGCAAGGGATTTATCGAATTGACCAAGATACTTAAACGCCACGCTCAGATCAAAGTAGAGATCGTTTTTCTCATGTTCGGTTTTTGCAAGAGATATGGCTTTTTCGAACGCTTGAGCAGCGCCCTGAAATCGTCCCAGGTGTTGATGGGCCAGCCCGAGACACAAATACTTTGTATAGCTTGCTTTGTTGTTGGTAAGTGTTTTCTCGGCATGTTTTATGGCAGTTTCATAGTTGCCGATGGAAAGCTGTGACTGGCAATCAGCAAATGTGCCAGCACTCACCAGACAGGCAATCAAACACAGAGTAACGCGCAAAACCCTTCCTCTCTACTGCTTAAAACAGAGAACCCAAAGGGCAATGGTACTGGGAAGGCTGTTTAGTCCAATAGGAAGTTGGAACTAATTATTTAGTTCTTAGGAGAAAAATAGAGGCGAAAGCGCTGAAATTTAATCAAAAAGGATGATTCTTCAGTATTGTATATCAGGAGCTGGAAGAACTCCTGGCTCGAAAAGTGGAAAGGGCAGAAGCAATAATGATTCCTGCAGCAACGCCAGCCAGCATGGACAGCCCCATATCAAACCAGAAAATACCAACGAACAATCCCACGATAGAGCCTAAAACAATCCCCCAGGTCAGGTAGTGATTCATGCTTCAATCTCCTTGAATGATGGTCGATTTATTTGTCCCACACCGCGATTATATAACCCGTATCCAAATGGTCTCTGTCTAACAGTTCACCAAATTTTGCGTTTCAAAAGGATGGCGCGCAGGGTTCATGCTGCCAGCTCTGGCGGGGATTGGCAAAATATAGGAGCCGCAAGGCCCCGGAGGATTGTGATCACAGTCTGGTTTTGCGGGCCTAAAAGGCTGCCGATAATCCTTGACAACTCTCTCCGAGGCCCCCTAATATCAATGAGTTCCAAAAAGATACCTATATAAAATTAATTACAAGAACAACAATAACAAGCATGGCGTTCTTTAGTCGGCCATGCCGTAGCCTAAAGGTAAGAGATGATGGCCAAGCCCGAGCAAGCCAATGAAGAGTGGCACAGCACAGCCTGTAATCTGTGTTTCGTGAACTGCGGTGTCGAAATCAAGTTGGGAGGTGAGGACGGGCGCCAGGTACTGAAAGTCCGTGGCGACAAAGAGCACCCCACCTCACAGGGCTATATCTGCAACAAGGCCTCCCGGCTCGATTACTATCAAAACAGTAAGGCTCGAATCAACAGCCCCATGCGCCGCACGCCGGATGGCAGCTATGAGGCGGTGGATTGGGATACTGCCATCAGTGAAATCGCGGGGAAGCTTGCTACGGTGCGTGATGAACACGGTGGCGACAAGATTTTGTACTACGGTGGTGGTGGTCAGGGGAATCACCTTGGCGGCGCCTATGCCACCAGCCTGCGAAAAGCCTTGGGGATTCGATATAAAAGCAGCGCTATCTCCCAGGAAAAAACCGGCCTGTCCTGGGTTTTCAGCCGTATGATAGGTGGCTTGGTTCACCCCGAAGTTCACCACGCCAAGGTGGCCATGTTTGTGGGCAAAAACCCGTTTATGAGCAATGGCCTGGATAGGGCCCGGCTGTTCCTGAAGGAAATCAAAAAAGACCCGGAACGCACGCTCATTGTTATGGACCCGCGTAGAACCGAAACTGCTGACCATGCCGACATCCATCTCGCGGTGAGACCAGGGAGAGACGCCTGGTGTCTTGGTGCCATACTGGCTCATATTGTCCAAAGTAATTTATTGCCCATGGATTGGTTGGCTGAACACGCCGCCGGCTATGAAAAAGTGATTGAGCGTTTTCAGGCAATTGATGTGGACAGCTATGCGGAATTCTCCGGTGTCAGTCCGAGCCAGGTCAAAGAAACGGCTGAAGTCATTGCCAAGGCAGAATCCTTTGCGCTGGAAGAAGATATCGGCGTCCAGATGGCGCCACACTCCACGTTGGTTACCTATCTGAATTTTCTGCTGATGCTCATGAATGGTAATTACGGGCGGCCCGGCACCATCGGCATGATTACTCAGCTAGCGGATATGATCGCGGTGGATTATGGTCCAGTGGATGAAAATGGTTATGAGACCGAACGCCGAACGCTGCCGGTTACCGGCGCGCCTATTGTCAGTGGCCTGTTTCCGGCCAATTATTTAACCGAAGAAATTCTTAACGATGATCCAAAGCGATCGCGTGCTCTGATTGTTGAAAGTTCAAACCCGGTGCACTCCCTTTCCGATGCTAAGCGTATGCGCAGGGCGTTGCGTCATCTCGATTTCAGTCTGGCCATCGATGTCGTGATGAGCGAAACCGCCATGGAGTGTGATTATGTGTTGCCGGCAAGCAGTCAGTATGAAAAGTGGGAGGCGACGTTTTTCCCGAGAAACTTCCCGGCCAACATCTTCCATTTGCGCGAGCCTATCCTTGAGCCCATGCCAAATACCTTGGGTGAACCTGAAATGCACGCTCGTTTGATCGAAGCGTTGGGCGTGTTTGATGCGGGTGAATTGGATGGCTTAAAAACGGCCGCTCAGAATGGTATGGCCGCCTATCAGGGCGAATTGTTTTCTCAGATGGGCAGCAACCGCAAAGTCGCCAGCTATCTGCCTTATGTCCTGTATCGAACCCTCGGCCCCGCATTGCCAGAAGGCCAGGCGGCTACAGCGGCGATTTGGGGCTTGTGCCAGATGTATGTACTTAAACACAGCGCCGAAGCTGCCCGTGCAGGCTTTAGTGGCCCAAGCGCCGGTAGTGATTTGTTTCAGGCGTTGGTAGACAGTCCGACCGCTGTCGAGATTGGCATTTCCACCTATGAAGAAAGCTGGGCGCGTATTCCTCACCCAGAAAACAAATTGCAAATGCTGATTGGTGAGTTACTGGATGAAGTGGATGTGCTGGACAAGCTCGAACCCATGCTGAAAACCAGTGAGGAATACCCCTTTGCTCTGGTGGCGGGTGTTCGTCGAGCTTATACCGCGAACTGCAACATTCGTGATCCCCAGTGGGCAAAGGGAAGAGCAGTCACTGCGCTAACCATGCACCCGGAAGATGCCCAGCGTTTCGGCCTGGAAGAAGGCAAGCGTGTGTTGCTGGAAACCGAAACCGGACAAACGGAAGTCGAACTGGCTTACGACGAGCGGATGCACCTCGGAACCATTTCCGTTCCCAATGGCCAGGGTATGCGCTTTGTAAATGAAAACAATGAGTTGGAAGACACGGGTGTGTATGTGAATGAACTCACCAGTGTTTTCCATCGCGATCGATTTATTGGTACACCTCTGCATAAGTTTGTTCCAGCGCGTGTGAGCGCCTGTTGATTCAGGCGCTATTTTTTTCTTTTTTAAACCGTTTGCATTCTTCCCTCGTCTAAATCTGCAATACCAGGATGAGGGAAGGATCGTGAAAAAAATAATCGCCGTAGCAATAGCATTCAGTTCTATCAGTTTGGCCGCCTGTGCCAATACCCAATCAAAAACTCAAGCCTCCGAGAACCACGTCGCATTTTCAGCCTCTCATATTGAGCGCATGGATTTCGGCAAGGATCTGCAATACAAGCATTGGAACTCGGGAAAAGACGAGTGTGAAAGCCGTTTGATGAAAGAGTCCATTCTGTCCAACTATGAAATTCACCAGTACGACGAGAGCAGCTATATCATTCGTCAAAACAAATGCAGCAATGCAGAAGCGCCCATGATGTATCTGATGTTGGGCGAGCACAAAAATGTGTTGTTGGATACCGGTGCCAAAAGCGAAGATGGTGGGCGTGAGTTTGCTCACATTGTGCAGAAACTTATTCACAAGCATGGGCGCAGTGAGCAGTTGTTGGTCTTGCACTCCCATCATCACAGTGATCACACCGCAGGTGATGAGATTTTTTCATCTTTTGAAAATACCGAAGTGGTCGAGGCGGGTAAAAAAGCTTTTGCAGATTTCTATAAAGACGATATCACTACCATAGCGTTAGGTGACAGAGAATTGACGGTGATAAAAACGCCAGGTCATCAAGAAGAAGCTGTTGCGGTTTACGATTCGAAAACCCAATGGTTGTTAACCGGTGACAGCTTTTATCCAGGTGTGCTTTATGTGAAAAACTGGAAAGACTACAAACACAGCATTGCCAAGCTTCACTCGTTCACTCAGAACAATCCGGTGAGTTTTATTCTGGGCTCCCATATCGAGATGAGTGCGGAGCCTGGTAAGGTGTATGAAATTGGCAGCCTTTACCAGCCTCAGGAAGCGTCCATGGCGATGACGGTGGAGCAGTTGACAGCATTGCACCAACAATTGCAAAACACCGATGAGCAGCGTCTGGTCAATGGTGCTTACATTGTGCAGCCCATGAATGGCTTGCAAAAATCCTTGAGTAATATTGTACGTTGGGCGAAAAACTAGAGAGAACTTTAGAGAGAACCTGTCAGTCAACGACAACTATCTCTTCATACCGTCTCTACATGCTGACCTGATTCCAGCCCAGCATGTAGAGAAAAGTTAAGTTAACACTATCTTACTTGTACAAATATCGTTCCACGCTTACAGTGCCGGCTTATCCTTGGCTCTGTAAGATTTTCGTAGAATGTTTAAAACCCTGTCAAAAACAATCAAGTACCTGTTGTTTGCCCTTATTGCGCTTGTTGTTGCTATCTATATTTCTGCCTGCAGTTCTTTTGGCCAACTGCCTGATTTGAGCAACAAAAAGATTGCTGAACAATTTGAACGGTCTCCCCAATGGGATGGCAGCTATTTTAAAAATAAGCTTGCCCAGGAGCCGGTAGATCGTTGGAAGGCCGCCAGAGCTTTTTTCCTGGCGTCGAACCCGAATACCGAACCCGATCCTGTCTTGGAGGTAGAGTCAACGGATGTCAGCATTTATCAGAATGCCCCTGAAAGTGGCTTCCGCGTTACCTGGTTGGGGCATTCGATTTTGCTGTTGGAAATCGACGGTAAGCGTATTCTGATCGATCCGGTTTGGTCTGAACGCGCTTCCCCCTTCAGCTTTATGGGTGCCAAGCGCTTTTATCCATCGCCCCTGGCATTTGAAGACTTGCCAAGTATCGATGCCGTACTGATTTCCCACGATCACTACGATCATCTCGATATGGAAACAGTAAAACGTTTAAAAGAACAGGATCTGAATTGGTATGTTCCTCTGGGTGTGGGTGCACACCTGCGTTTTTGGGGAGTGGATGAAGAAAAAATTTACGAGATGGATTGGTGGCAACAGCAGCAATTGGGCGATGTGACCATCAGTTCAATTCCCAGTCGCCACAGCTCCGGCCGTACTTTGTCCGGCAGCGAGCATAAGAAAACCCTGTGGTCAGGTTGGGCCGTGAACGGTCCGGAGCACAGCGTTGTGTATTCCGGTGATACATCCATGCATCCTGACTTTGCGGAAATTGGCGAACGTTTGGGACCCTTTGATTTATCCATTATTGAAATTGGAGCCTACAACCCTCTGTGGCGAGATAATCACTTGGGACCGGAGCAGGCTTTTATCGCCCATCAGTTGTTACAGGCCAACACCATGTTGCCCGTGCACTGGGCCGGCTTTAATCTTTCCCGTCACGCCTGGACAGCACCTATCGAACGTTTATTGGTAGCCGCTGAAAGCTCCGATAAAAACAGCAACATTATTATCCCGAAACCCGGTCAGGCTTTTGAACCCAGCTCACCGCCCCAAAACCAACGTTGGTGGCCGAGTATTCCCTGGAATGGCGTGGATAAAGAGCCGGTGTGGTCAACAAAAGTGGATGAATTGCTTGAGGGTTATCGCTAACTCTTACCAACAAAAAAGCCCCATATGAAGGGGCTTTTTTGTTGGTAAACAGGCTCTACGAATGTATCGGCTTCGCCAAATCCATCGCTTCAAACAACAAACTCTCCTCGCCAATATGATTGGCCAGTAGGAGAATCAGCTTGGCATTCATCATCTGCACTTCTTCCTCACTCAAATCCCTTTGCATATCGATCAAGCGGTTGTAGAAGTTATCCGGGTTGGGGATGTTGGCATTTAGGTTCAAGCTCATCATGTCTCTCCCTTAGTGTTGGCAGCTGGCTTTGGCAATGGCGACTTTGATTTTGGCTTCATCAAAGTGGCGCCAGCGGGCGGCAATATGCTGGTCCGGGCGGATAAGGTAGACGGCGCCTTGCTCTCCATCGTAACGTTGCTTCACCAGACCTAGCGAATCATCAAAGTGTTCGCCCAGGCGCACCACATTGGCATGAATACCGCCTTGTTCCACCGAGTGAGCCGATTCGTTATTAATGACCAATAGTTTGAAGTCGCCTCCGAGTTCAGACAGTAACCAGCTGTCTTTGTCCTGAATTTTAATTGGCGCGTCGGCGCAATTGGTTCCGGGCGTCATGCTGCCGCTAAAGTGATCTTCATCGGCGGTGTTCAGAGTGGAATTAATATAGGGCGTCGGGGTTGAAAGTCGACCGCTGTTTACCAAGGGGCGAGCGAATTCATGTTGCTCCGCCAGTTGCAGGACGGCATCGCGGAATATCCGGCTGCTTTTACTTTTGGGGGTAATGAAATCGGTAGAGCGCGTTGAGTTCATCAGGTTGTCGTCGGCCGCGAAAACCCGCTCTTCGCTGTAGCTTTCCAGCAGTTCTGCGGGTGCCTTACCTTCCAGATTCAGTTTTAATTTCCAGCCGAGGTTATCAATATCCTGGACTCCGGTATTGGCGCCACGTGCGCCAAAGGGCGAAACCTGATGGGCGGCGTCGCCGGCAAAGAGTACGCGGCCATAGCGAAATTTATCCATGCGACGGCAGGCAAATTGATAAACTGATACCCACTCCAGTTCGAACTCACAATCTTCTCCCAGCATTTGTTTCAGCAAGGGAATGACATTTTCCGGTTTCTTGGCTTCTTCCGGATCAGCTTCCCAGCCCAATTGGAAATCGATACGCCAGACATCGTCAGATTGTTTATGCAGCAGGGCTGATTGGTTTTTGTGGAAAACCGGGTCGAACCAAAACCAACGCTCCGTAGGGAAGTCGTTTTTCATAACGACGTCTGCAATTAAAAAACGATCCTGAAAAAACTGTCCACTGAACTCGCCGTCGAGCATTTTCCGGGTATCGCTATTGGCGCCGTCGCAGGCAATCACCCATTGGGCTTCCATATTAAAAACACCATCCGGAGTTTCAACGACCAGAGTCGCGACATCATCGGTTTGGGAAAGGCTGAGCAGCTTATGTTTCCAACGCAGATCGATCAGTTCCTGGCGCTCGCATTCCGTGACCATGTACTCTTCCAGATAATATTGTTGGAGATTGATCATGGCAGGCATCTTGTGGCCTTCTTCGGGCAACAAATCAAATTGGTAAGCCAGCTTTTCCTTAAAAAAGACTTTACCGATTTTCCAGCTGATGCCTTTCTCGACCATGGGAGCGGCAACACCGAGACGATCCCAGATCTCCAGCGGGCGCTTGGCATAACAGACGGCTCGAGAACCGATGCTTACGGTATTGTTATCGTCGAGTACGACAACAGGAATACCCTGGGCGGCGCATTCCAACGCGGCGGTAAGGCCAATAGGACCCGCACCAATAATTACGACTGGGTGCCGTTTTAATTCCCCCGATGCCTGTTCTGCGGATTGCTGGTATTCGAATTCCGGATAGCTGTAGGTGTTTAACATAGACTTTGCCTCCCAATCTGGTTCTTATTCGGCGGAAAATTCGTCGCTGTGCAACCAGGCCGCTTGTTTAACGGTGGTTTTCTTTTGACTCCACTCCTCAAGCATTTCCGGTGCAATGCGATTGAGTTCTTCAATCTGGCCGGGCTTGTCGGTGCGTACGGTCAGTTCCAGGCGGTGACCGCTGGGGTCAAAGAAGTAGATGGATTTGATGATTTCATGATTGGTTGGGCCAACCACCTCAATGCCCTTGGCTTCGATTTCGGTCTTGGCTGCCATTAATTCCTCTTCGCTTTCCAGTTCAAAGGCAATGTGTTGCACCCATTCCGGTGTGTTGGGGTCGCGCCCCATTGGCGGCGAATTGGGGATTTCAAAGAAGGCCAAAATGTTGCCGTTGCCAGCATCCATAAAGAGATGCATGTAAGGGTCCGGCTCTTTGGTGGAGGGGACTCTGTCCTCCGAAATGGCCAGAGTAAAGTCCATATTGAGAACATCCCGATAAAATTCGACAGTCTCTTTGGCGTCTTTACAGCGATAGGCTACATGGTGAATTTGCTTGATGTTCATATGATCCCCGCAGATATTGTTAGCGTTCCAAAACAGGCTTTTCGAGGATAATAATGTTCTTATATGAAACTAATGTAAAGTCTTTGCAGGGTGTTTATTGATCGGTTGTAGACTCGCCCATGGCGGGATTTATTGTTTTTATTAGAATAATCAAAAGCTTATGGAATTAATGTGCATTGGAAAAATATGGAAATATTTTCTCATTTGAGATTATTTTTTATTATTCCGGGGGTTGGTGTTCTAGCGTTGTGCTGATACTGACGGACTGTCCAGGGGCCAATGTTACAGGATCATACTGTTCGGTATTGGCCGCCTCTATACAGATAAAAGCGGATAATTGGCTTGGGGCGATATCAGCCGGTGGGGAATCACTGCCCGGGTTCCATATTACAGTGGACTGACTGTTTTCTTTGGCGATGTTCAACTGGCGTTTTAGGCCTTGGTCAAGGAGTCGGGTATCGCCTTGGTGCTGATAGATGCGGTCCATGGCCATATCCCAATGGTGTTCCTGGCCACGGGTGTAACACTGGGCGAGCTTATCGTAATAAGCCTCTGTCTCTGGTCCATGAATCTGGATATTGCGGGTATCGGATAGCTGCAAGTAACTGTGCAGGGCCTGGGTAATGGGGTAGGCCTGCGAGCGTTTGTTTTCGGTCGTCAGCTGAACCTTGAGCTGAACGCCATCGGCGCGGATATGGAGCTCAAGCGTGATGCCATCGACTAATTCGGGAGCTCGCAACGTCCAATGGCTTTGTTCAGAATTGTGGGTTTCTTCGATTACCGACCAGTTTGCCGTGCGGGCCAGCCCGTGGCTGGGCTGATCTGGCAAGCTGGGGTGAGCGCCAAACCACGGCCAGCAAAGGGGAATGCCGCCGCGAATCGCTTTTCCCGGTCCGGCGCTTTCCTCGCTCAACCACAGCAGCGCACGGCTGTCTTTCGGCTGATAATGCAGAACCTGGGCGCCTTGTTCCGCAATGGCCAGTTCCCCCCAGATTTGTTTGAACAGAAAAACTTTGTAGCCCCGCCAGATCACTGTACTTCGCTCGCCCTGCATGGCGCTGAAATAGTTGGATAACGGGTGGTGGGTAGGGCTCATTGGGGAGGTCTCGGTTATCGTGTTAATGGTTTCTTGTGTAATTGAATTACATTTATGTGAGGAAGTGCCGTTGCAGGCTCTGGATTTATTTAATTAAATTACTTGTTTTGTGTCAAACATTGTGTATCATTTAATTAAGTTACACAGGTGTCATGTGTGACTGTCAGCTTTTAATGGATTGAGTCTCGTTTCAAGTATTATCCATGGCCCCCGTTGTATGGGGGCATCTTTTTATTCGAGACCCCTGCAAAGCTTTCCGGAACCCCAAGATTCCCATTAGAAGGAATCCTCTGTTACTGCCAAGGTAATAAGAATTTATGCTCCATTCAATTGTTGCAGCGGTTACCGAACGAATTCGGAAGCGCAGCCAGGACAGCCGAGCCAGTTATTTGGAAAAAATCAGCGAGGCTCGCCAGCGCGGGGTTTATCGCAGTGGTCTGTCCTGCGGTAACCTGGCCCATGGCTTCGCCGCCTGTGGAAAAGATGATAAGTCCGTTTTAGCGGTAGATCGCAGCGCGAATATCGGCATCGTATCTTCGTATAATGATATGTTGTCGGCTCACCATCCGTTTAAAGATTATCCCGATCTTATTAAGGAAGCCGTTCGCGAACAGGGTGCGGTTGCCCAAGTGGCGGGCATGGTGCCCGCGATGTGTGATGGCGTCACGCAGGGGCAGGATGGCATGGAGCTGTCATTGTTTTCCCGGGATTTAATCGCCATGTCGACGGCGATCTCCCTGTCGCACAATATGTTCGATGGCGTGATGTGCCTAGGTGTATGCGACAAAATTGTGCCGGGCCTGTTAATTGGCGCATTGTCTTTTGGTCATTTGCCGGTTGTGTTCGTACCTGCAGGGCCAATGCGAACCGGCTTGTCCAATTCTGCAAAGCATCGCATCCGCCAGTTGTACGCAGCGGGCAAGGTGGGCCGCAAAGAATTACTGGAATCCGAAAGCCAGTCCTATCACAGTGCGGGCACCTGTACTTTTTATGGAACGGCCAACAGCAATCAGCTGCTGATGGAATTTATGGGCTTGCAATTACCGGGCAGTTCCTTTGTAAACCCCGATACCGAATTACGCGATGCGTTGACACGGGAAGCCAGCCAACGAATTCTGCAGCAAACCGCTTTGGTTGATGGCTTTATGCCATTAGCGGAAATTCTGGATGAACGTGCTATTGTCAACGGTATTGTTGGCTTACTCGCCAGTGGCGGTTCTACCAATCACGCGATCCATCTGGTGGCGATTGCCCGAGCGGCGGGCATTATTATCGACTGGCAAGACATGTCCGAATTGTCAGCGGTTGTGCCTTTGCTTTGTCGTATCTATCCAAATGGTCAGGCCGATATTAATCACTTCCAGGCAGCAGGTGGCACAGCGCTATTGATCCGCGAGTTATTGAAAGGCGGTTATCTGCATTCGGATGTGAATACCATTGCGGGCAAGGGCCTGGAAAACTATTGTCAGGAGCCGTTTTTGGAAAACGGTCAGGTCGCATGGCGAAACGGTATTGAAAAGAGCCTGGATGCCGATGTTATCAGTAACATCGAACAACCTTTCAGTGATGAGGGCGGCTTGAAGTTGTTAAGCGGTAACCTCGGGCGTTCTGTCATCAAAATTTCTGCGGTGAACGAAGCTCATCGCAAAGTATGTGCACCCGCGATCGTATTTGAACATCAGGATGAATTACAGACTTTGTTTGATGCGGGTGAGTTGGAAAAAGATTTTGTTGCGGTGGTGCGTCTGCAAGGGCCAAAAGCCAATGGTATGCCAGAGTTGCACAAGCTGACACCGATTTTGGGCTTGCTCCAGGATCGAGGCTTCAAAGTGGCGCTGCTGACCGATGGCCGAATGTCCGGAGCGTCGGGCAAAGTGCCTGCGGCGATTCACTTGCAACCGGAGGCCATAGAAGGTGGCGCAATCGCCAAGCTTCAAACCGGCGATATGATAGAGTTGGATGCAAACGAAGGTCGACTCAATGTATTGGATGAGCTGGTATTACAACGTCCGGCGAAAACCTATGACATCGGCCAGACAAATGGCATGGGACGAGAGCTGTTCCAGGGCTTCCGTGCTCTGGTCGGCAATGCGGAGCAGGGTGCAAGTGTATTTTCAGAATAAACATCTTCGACATTTGGCGGAGGTTAACTATGTCGAATAAAACCGATATTGTCATCTTTGGCGGCACCGGTGATTTATCAGAGCGCAAGTTGATTCCGGCCTTGTTTCGGGCTCATCAGGCGGGCAGTTTGCAAACGGAATGCCGTATCATCATCACCGCCAGGCAGGCGAATGATCTGGAAAACTATTTCGATAAGCTGGGTAGCAAACTGGAAAGCTATTTGAGCGGCGAGGATGTTTTCAGTCAAGAGGTCTGGGAAAGTTTTAAAGCCCGCATTGTAACGCTGTTACTGGATGTGTCTTGCGACGATGAGCAATGGCAAGAGCTTGCAAACATTTTGGACGCTGAATCTGATCACCATCGGGTTTACTACCTGGCAATTCCGCCAGGTGTGTTTTCGGTGTGTTGTCGGTTGCTTTCAGAGCATGGTCTGTGCAATGAGAACAGCCGTGTTGTGGTGGAAAAACCTTTGGGTTATGACGAAGCTTCTGCCGAGTCGATCAATGAGGACATTGCCCAGTTTTTCCCCGAAAACAATATATATCGAATTGATCACTATCTGGGGAAAGAAACGGTTCAGAATTTATTGGCTCTGCGTTTCGCCAATCAAATTTTTGCCCAGCTGTGGGATGGCCGTGCAATTGATCATGTCCAGATCAGTATTTCTGAAACGGTAGGCCTTGAAGGGCGCGTAAGTTTTTATGATGAAGTGGGCGCGTTGCGTGACATGGTGCAAAACCACTTACTTCAATTGCTGTGCCTGGTCGCGATGGAGCCACCTAATAAACTGGATGCCAACAGCATTCGTAGCGAAAAAATCAAAGTGTTGGAAGCCTTGCGCCCAATATTGCCGGAAGACATGGGACAGCAAACCGTTCGAGGTCAGTATGTTGCCGGTGAGCAAAGCGGTGAAATGGTTCCCGGGTATCTTGAAGAATTAAATGGCGGCAGTGAAACCGAAACCTTTGTAGCGTTAAAGTGTTTTATTGACAATTGGCGCTGGTCCGAAGTGCCTTTTTATCTGCGTACCGGTAAACGCTTGAAACAGCGTTGTGCGGAAATCATTATTCAGTTTAAAACCATTCCTCATCGAGTTTATGAAGAATCGGCAGGAAATATTGATCCAAATCGCCTGGTGATTCGCTTACAGGAAGAAGAACTGATTCAGCTCACGATTACCTCCAAAAATATGCAATCCATGGGGGTGGAGCTTGAGCCGGTTACCTTAAACCTGAACTACAACAAACCCCATGGCGATGCTTACATGCGTTTGCTCATGGATGCGGTAAAAGGGGATCCAGCATTGTTTATCCATCGGGACGAAGTTCGCAGCGCCTGGCGCTGGATCGATCCGATCATTAATAGTTGGGCTGAGAAGAAGCAAAGTCCGCATTTGTATCGCGCAGGAAGTTGGGGCCCCGAGGCGGCCAATGAATTGATTCGCCGAGATGGACGAATCTGGTTCAACGCTGGCGAGAATCAATAGGAATCCTGTGTGGTAATTGAATCTTTTTTTGATAGTAAGCCGGAAATGCTATCGGCCGTACAAGCTCATCTATTGCAATCAATTGAATCGGCTCAACAGAAATACGGGAATGCCTTGTTGGCACTCTCTGGCGGCAGTAGCCCAAAGCCTTTGTATGAGTCCTTAGCGCAACAGGATCTGGATTGGTCGCGTACCCGGATTGCCCTTGTGGATGAACGCTGGGTTGATAAGGATCATCCGGCAAGTAATGAAGCGTTCATCGAGCGTTGTTTTTCCTCGGGAGCCTGCCAGGGGCTCAATATTGCTGGGCTGAAAAATCAGGCGAAGAGCGCTGCTGCCGGCTTGGCCGCAGCGGAAGAACAGTATCGCCGTTTGGGGCGCGCTTTTGACTTTGCCCTGTTGGGTATGGGGACCGATGGACACACGGCTTCGTGGTTTCCCCGTGCGGATGGTTTGGATGATGCGTTGAGTTCGCAAACGAATGATCAGCAGCTGCTCTGTGTGGTTCATGCCAGGCAAAGTGAAGTCACCGGGCCCTATACAGAGCGTATGACATTAAACAAACACGCCGTACTTAATTCCAGTACTGTGGCACTGATGATCAGTGGGCAGGAAAAATTCGATGTGTATCAGACCGCAAAAAACGCTGCCGTTCAGGATCATCCAGTTGCCGCCTTATTGCAGCAACAGGAAAAAGACATCCATGTTTTTTACGCGCCTTGATTCAACACATGATTACGGAAAAATAATCAGGACTAGCAATGAGTAGAATTGAAGAAATAATGACGAGCAGCCCGGTGATACCGGTAATTGTGATTGACGATCTGGCAGACGCCGTGCCCATGGCAAAAGCCCTTCTGTCTGGCGGACTCAAGGTATTAGAAGTTACTTTGCGCACAGAACACGGTCTGGCCGCCATTCGTAAAATCAAACAGGAATTACCCGAGGCCATTGTTGGTGCGGGTACCGTAATCAGCGCAGAAGATGCCGAAAACTCTGTTGCTGCGGGCGCTGAATTTTTGGTGAGCCCAGGTCATACGGATGAATTGGTTGACCGTGCGCTGGCCTTGGGAGTGCCGATTCTTCCTGGTGTTGCGACACCCAGTGAAGCGATGAAGATGCTGGCTAAGGGCATTCGTCATTTGAAATTTTTCCCTGCAGAAGCCGTAGGCGGCCTGAAAGTTTTGAAAGCCATTGCCGGACCGTTACCACAGTTGCGCTTTTGCCCAACCGGAGGGATTAATCCTGAAAAGGCCATAGACTATCTTGCCCAGAATAATATTCTCTGTGTTGGTGGCAGTTGGATGTTGGAAAAAGGCGATATTGCAGACAAGAACTGGGCGGCTATAGAGAGCAAAGCCCGTGAAGCGGCCAGCCTGGCAGGGTAACATCAGCGGTGATATCGGCTGGCCATCGCTGCTGAATGCCTACGGAGTTTTGGTGTCGTCTAGGCTGTGCTTAATTTCACGCAGGCGATCATCCATATTCTCGCCGAGTGCAAGGGCCAGACCGGTTGCCAAAATATCAATAATGGTGAGCACCACAATTCTTACCGTCATTGGGACGTAGATGGTGGTGTCTTCCAGCTCATTCCCTGAAGGTATCGCCAAATCAACCTCTGCCGCCAATGGTGAATCCGGGCTGGTAATGGCAATCAGTTTGGCGCCTTTGGCGGCAGCAATTTGTGCGACCTCGACCATGGCTTTAGTACGCCCTGTGAACGAGAACATCAGGATCACGGAATCTTTATCGGCACCTGCGGCGGACATTCTCTGCATCAAATGATCTTCGTGAGCGACGCAGGGAATGCCCAGGCGAAAGAGTTTGTGTTGGGCATCTTTTGCAATCGCCGCTGCGCCACCCATACCAAAAATCTCAATGCGCTTGGACGCTTTTAGGATGGCAATACACTGTTCGATCAGTTCCGGGTCCAGTTCCTCCCGGATAAAAGCCAACGCAAGCTGATTGGCACTGACACGTTTTTCAATCAAATCCCGAGCAGTGTCGCCCGGGCTGACGGCCTTGCTGATAAAGGAGCTTTCGCTGGCCAGACTCTTGGCAAGCTTCACTTTGAAATCGGGAAAGCTGCTGCAACCGATGGATTTGCAGAAGCGGGAAATCATCGGGTCACTCACCTCGGCCAGGCGAGCCAGTTGCGCTGTAGTGTAGTTCGTGGCGGCTTCTGGCTGGGCCAGGATCGCCTCGGCAATACGTGCTTCCGATTTACTCAGGGTGGCGAGTTCTTTTTGTAATTGAATTAAAAGATTCATCTTGTTCCGCTGGATATCCCTTAAGTTATTGATTATGCCTCAAAAGTTGCACAAATCAGAGCGTGGAGAGCGCTTAATTCAAACAAGTGTATTTAATTAAATTACATAAATCTATTGGTTTGTAATGAAAATTAAACTAATATTTTATTAAATTACAAAGCGATAGCGTTTTCCTCGCCATCATTACTATTAAGAGGTTTTCCATGACAATTCGAATTGCCATCAATGGCTTTGGCCGTATTGGCCGGAACATATTTCGCGCGCTCTACGAAGGCGAGCAGCACAGTGGGATTGAGCTGGTTGCCATTAATGATCTGGCGCCTGCTGATTTCAACGCGCACCTGGCGCAATTTGATTCTGTTCATGGTCGCTTCGCGGGGCAGGTGGAGCATCAGGGCAATACGCTTCGGGTAAACGGCCATGACATTCGCTTGTGTTCGGAACGAAACCCAGAAGATTTGCCGTGGGCAGAACTGGCCATTGATGTGGTGCTCGAATGTACCGGTTTCTTTACCAGCCGAGATGCGGCTCAGGCGCACATTACGGCGGGGGCTCACAAAGTTATTATTTCCGCACCCGCGAAAGATGTGGATGCGACAGTTGTGTATGGCGTAAACCACCATGTGCTGAATGCGGATTGTCAGATTATTTCCAATGCTTCCTGTACGACCAATTGCCTCGCGCCTTTGGCGATGGTACTTAATCAGGATCTGGGCATCGAGCGTGGGATTATGACCACGATTCATGCCTATACCAATGATCAGCAGGTGCACGATGCGTTCCACAGTGATATTTATCGTGCCCGTGCCGCTGCAACCTCGATGATTCCAACCAAAACCGGTGCTGCACAAGCGGTGGCTCTGGTGCTGCCAGAATTGGCGGGCAAGCTTGATGGCATGGCGGTACGTGTGCCGACGGCCAATGTCTCGCTGGTTGATTTCAGTTTTGTCGCTCAGCGCGAAACCAGCACCGAAGAAGTGAATGAATTGTTACGTAAAGCTTCCGAAGATATGCCGGGTGTTCTGGCTTACAATCAATTGCCTTTGGTGTCGGTGGATTTCAATCATGAAATTGCCTCGTCGAATTTTGATGCAACCCAAACCAAGGTCAACGGCAATCTGGTGAAGGTGATGTCCTGGTACGACAATGAATGGGCTTTTGCCAATCGTATGCTGGACAATACCCGAGCGTTGATCGCCGCCAGTCGCCTCAGTGAGGCGGTTGCATGATCCGTCGTACAAAAATTGTTACCACCCTTGGACCGGCCACCGACAAAGATGATGCTCTGGAGCGCTTGATCAAAGCCGGAGCGAACGTCGTTCGCCTGAACTTTTCCCATGGCGATGCTGATGATCATCGCCAGCGCATTCAAACGGTTCGAGCGCTGGCCAGTAAACTGAAACGCAGTGTGGCGGTTCTGGGTGACCTGCAAGGGCCGAAGATTCGTATCTCGCGCTTTAAGGAAGGAGCCGTCGATCTGGAAAAAGGTCAGCGTTTTGTTCTGGACAGCGCTATGTCGCCTTTGGATGGTGATAAGGAAAGCGTTGGTCTGGATTATGAAGGTTTACCGAACGAAGTCGCTCAGGGTGATCGACTGCTATTGGATGACGGTCGCCTGATTCTGCAAGTTGAGGCGGTCCTGGGTCAGAAGATTGAAACCCGGGTCGTTGTGGGTGGCCGTCTGTCCAACAACAAGGGCATCAACAAAGAAGGCGGTGGTTTGTCGGCTCCGGCACTGACCGAAAAAGATTTCTGTGATATCGAACTGGCCGCTGAAATTGGTGTGGACTATCTGGCGGTTTCATTTGTGCGCAGCGCAGAGGATATTGAGCGGGCGCGAGCGGCTTTAAAAAAGGCAGGCAGTGAAGCGCATATTGTCGCAAAGATTGAACGGGCGGAAGCGGTTGCCGATTACGATTTGCTTGATCAGATCATTTTGGCCTCCGATGCCATTATGGTTGCCCGTGGAGACCTCGGTGTGGAAATCGGTGATGCCGCTTTGGTCGCTGTGCAAAAGCATATGATTCAGAGATCGCGGGAATTAAATCGCGTTGTCATCACCGCCACGCAGATGATGGAGTCGATGATTGAAAGCTGCTTGCCAACACGGGCTGAAGTTTTCGATGTGGCGAATGCGGTTCTGGATGGCACCGATGCGGTAATGCTATCCGCAGAGACGGCGGCCGGACGTTATCCGGTTGAAGCTGTGGAGGCCATGCATCGAATCATTGTCGGCGCAGAAGATCATCCCCTGGCGTTCAACTCCGGGCACCGTCTGCATCAGGATTTTAATGCGGTGGACGAATCCATCGCCATGGCCGTTATGTATACCGCCAACCATTTAATGGGAGTCAAGGCGATTATCTCCATGACGGAAACCGGAAATACTCCATTGCTTACCAGTCGTATTAATTCTAAATTACCCATCTTTGCCTTTACCCGGCATGAGCACACCGAGAATCGGGTTGCCTTGTATCGCGGTGTGATGCCGGTAACCTTCGACATCAACAGCTATCCAAAAGAAGAACGTTTGAACATGGCAATCAATAATTTGCGCGACCGGCAATTGGTCAGCGCTGGAGATCGAGTGATTGTAACTTTGGGTGACTGTGATAATGTGCTGGGCAGTACCAACACGATGAAGGTGCTCAGCGTATAGAGCCGGGCCAGAATAAGCGCTCCATGTTTTTGGGGCGCTACCAAGAACAGTAATACAAATAAGCATGTCTGGATTGAGTTGTGAAAGCCAATACCGCCTTTTCTGAAAAATCGACTTTGGTTGCTGATATTGGCGGCACCAACGCACGCTTCGCCACAATGAGCGCTGAACAGCAAGTATTGTCAAACCTGACGGAATATTCCTGTAAGGATTTCGACAATATTGACGATGCTCTTTTTCATTATCTGGAACAGCCTTCAGTAATACGACCAGAAAAAATCTGCCTTGCGGTTCCCGGCCCTGTAGAGCAGGATAAAATCACGCTGGTGAACAGTCATTGGACGTTCAGTCAAAAAGCCTTATCGGAAAAAATGCAGTTGCCCTTGCGTTGCATTAATGATTTCGATGCCCAGGCGTTTTACGTTCGACAGATTGGCAACTCGGAATTGCAATGGCTTGACGATCAACCAGAGGGGCCAGTGAGTGGTATGCGTCTGGTGATTGGTGCTGGTACGGGCCTCGGGGTTTCTGCCATTATGCCCGGTGGCGAGCTGGTACCTTCCGAGGGTGGGCATATTGCTTTCGCTCCTATCAATGAACATCAAAACGAATTGCTGCGATTGTTACAGCAGCGTTTTTCTCGGGTTTCGGTTGAGCGATTGCTTTCCGGGCCCGGTCTGGAAAACTTGTATTGGGCAAATTCCAGAATACAGGGGCAGGAACGTACCTTGAGCGCGCCGGAAATCACTGCAGCATTAGACGCGAACGATCCAATTGCTATCGCCTGTGTACATGACTTTTTCGATATTCTTGCCGCCGTGGCCGGTGACCTCACGTTGGCAATGGGTGCCTGGTCGGCGGTTTATTTAAGTGGCGGTGTGACGCCGCGACTCTATTCCCATATCGATATAGAGCGCTTTCGCAACACCTTCAGCAATAAAGGGCGTTTTGAGGCTCTGTGTCGCAAAACACCCATCGCATTGGTGACTGCGGATCAGCCCGGATTGAAAGGTTGTGCTCTGGCGGACTAATGCCCTGTTGGATTAATACAGCCGTGTGGAAATTTTTCGATCAGGTATCTCGAACCACGAGTTCAGTATCAATGGTTTCGGAGCGCACCTGTTTCTGTTCAATGATTTTCATCAGCTTACTGACCAGAAGCTTTCCAGCGGCGTAAGGGTCCTGGCGAATGGTGGTGATACGCGGGTTGAAAAAGCCGGCACTGGGTTGATCGTTGTAACCAACCAGCGAGACGTCATTTGGCACTTGCAAATCCATTGTCTTGAGCGCCATGATGATCGCCATAGCGGCGGTATCACTGTAAGTGAAAATACCGTCGGGCATGGTGTCGACTTGATTGAAATAGTCCACCGCCGACTGATAGCTGCTTTCATAGGAAAAAGAATTAAGTTGCAGCTTGCTGATGGAAACCTCGTCGTGCTGGTCAAGGGTTTCTTCCAGACCTTTGTAACGCCAATAGATTTCGGTGTGGTCGGTATTGCCCACAAATAAGATATTGCGCCGGCCCTGTTGGTATAAATAATCCGCTGCCATCTGGCCACCGCCAAAATTATCACTGCCGACCACGCAATAGGATTCCTTCTTGCGCTTGGCTCCCCAGACCACCATCGGGGATTTAAGTTTGGCAAACTCCATCAGCATATCTTCCCGCTGGCCCTGGCCAAGAAAAATAAAACCGTCGACACCCCGGGATAGCAGCATTTGTTGAAAATCTGTGCTGTTGTTGTGATTCGGGGCCGTGAGCAATAAATCCTGATTGTGCTCGCCCAGTGCTTCAGACACGCCGGCCAGCAACTCAAAGATAAATGGATCTGAAATATGGTTCTGACGATGGGATAAAAAGTCGATGGAAACGGCAATAGTGTTGCTGCGTTTATGGCGCAGTTTTTGCGCATTACGGTTCACCGCATAGCCGAGTTCCTGGGCGACCTTTAGTACCTTGTCCCGGGTGGCCGGGCTGACCAGCTCGCTGCCACTGAGCGCCCGAGAAACGGTGGGTTTGGAAACATTGGCCGCAGCGGCTACCTCATCCATTGTGACCGGGGTCTGTCGTGACACGCACTTGCTCCATCGATAATTCTATTAAAAAACAAAACTCTATCACCACCTATAAGGGGAAACCAGCACTAACATTGAAATCGATTGTAATCCCTATGTTCTGTGGGTTTTCGAGCTTCTGAAAGATTTTATGAAATGCATTTCATAAAGTTGTTGAAATCGATTTCATCAGTGGCTAATATCTGCTCATCGACCATGGAAAAAAGCGCGCAATTGGCCATTGTCGGTATGAAACTCATATATTGCTCTGTGAAAGAGAGGAGAATAATAATGAAAGCCAAGTTTTTACCCCTGGCCATCCAGGCGGCAATAGCGTGCGCGAGCACGACGGCTATGGCTCAAGAATCAGCCCTTGAGGAGGTGGTCGTCACCGGTACCGCAAATGGCAGCGAAGTGCGTAAGCTGGATGCCGCCTTTGCGATTACCAATGTGAATGATGAAGATATTGCCAAGCTCTCCCCCAAGAGTACGGCCGACCTATTAAAATCCATCCCCGGAGTCTGGGCTGAAAGCTCGGGCGGTGTTGCTGGCGCCAATGTTTTTGTGCGTGGTTTCCCGGCAGGTGGTGATGCCCCGTTCTATACCTTGCAGTTGGAAGGTGCCCCGATTTTCCCACCATCAACCTTGTCCTTTCTGGAAAACACCACGCTGTTTCGTGTTGACGAAACCATTGAGCGTGTCGAAGGCTTGCGCGGTGGCCCACAACCTGTGCAGGATAATGGCCAGCCCGGTTTAACAACGAACTTTATTTTGAAACGTGGTCACGATGAAAGCGAAGGCCTCGTTAAGTACACCACTTCCGATTATGACCTGCAGAGATTTGATGCCGTTGCCAGTGGCAAAATTACCGACGGCTTGTACTACATGGTGGGTGGCTATGTGAAATCGTCACCGGGTGTTCGTGATGCGGGGTTCAGTGCGGAAAAAGGACGTCAGTTCACCGTGAACATCACCAAGGAGTTGGAGAACGGCAGTCTATCTGGCTATCATCGAGTCACCGATGATCACGGTACTTGGTATCTCCCCGGCGCCCTGAATGTTCCTGGTGTTGATGCTTCTTATACTCAAGTTGGCACCTTGAATCGACAGGCCCGCATTCTTGCTGGCCCCAATGGCGATGTACGCAATGTCGATCTGGGGGATGGCCGCGGTTGGGATGGTTCGGTCAGCGGCTTGAATGCCGATTTCGATATTAATGAAAATTGGTCACTGAGTAATAATCTGAATTTTACCCAAGGCGACGCGGATACACTGGGCTTTGTCCCTAATGGTGGTGCAGTAAACGTGGGGCAGCTGTTGGCCGATCCGAGCCTGGATGCTTCTGCTGTCGTTGTGGGTGATATCACCGGAGCCGTGACCGGCAATGCCATTTCAGCGGATCGCTATCTTCAGCAATTCGGTGTCTGGGAAGTTCGAAAAAATATCGAGTCCTTCACGAACAATTTATCCCTGACCGGTAGTTACGATTCCGTTGACTTTGTGCTGGGCTATTACACCGCTACCACTTCGGTGGATGAGTTTTGGTCTCTGGGTAATCAAAAATATTATGTGGTCGGTCAGGGTGGTGAACGTGTGAACGGTATCGCTTGTAATGCGGCGGATGTTGATAGCTGTGGTTGGAACTACGATATCGATGCCACAGGTGATATGACCCAGAATGCGGTGTACGCCACCGTGACTTATCGCTTTAATGATGAGCTGAGTGTTGATTTCGGTGTTCGCAATGAAGAGCACGATGTTGATTACAGTGTAGATGAAGGTCTGACCGGTAATATCAGTAAGTTTGTAAACTACAATGAAAACAAAACCTCTTTTACCGTTGGTGCTAACTATGCACTGACAGAAGATCAGGGTTTGTTTGCTCGTGTCAGTAAAGGTTTCAAACTGCCGTACTTTGACGATTTCAGAGATAACTACGGTGCCTTTCAGGGCGGTGAAGATCTGATTAAGGAAGTGAAACAGTTTGAGTTAGGCTATAAAGCCAGCTTTGAAACTGTTTCAGCGTATCTGACGTTCTTTGGCAATGAAGTGGTAGGCGATACCTTTGTGGCCCAGCCGGGTGCTCCGGCCCAAGTGTTCACCAACGAGGCTTATGGCCTGGAAGTCGATGTGAAGTGGGTGCATGAAAGCGGTTTCTCCCTATTGGCCAATGCCACCATCCAGGAAACGGAAATTACCGAGAGCCCGGACAACAATGGCAACGAAGCCCAGCGCCAACCCCCGTATCAGATTCGCCTCTCTCCGAGCTATGACATCGAACTGAACGATGGCATGTCGGCTACACTGTACGGAACATTGACCGCTGTTGATGATCGCTTTAGTGATAACGGTAACACGGTAGTGCTGCCGGGTTATGAGAAAGTGGATCTGGGCGTGATCTTTTACCCCAATGAACAGTTGAGCTTGCAGTTGCTGGTCGACAACGTGACAGACGAAGAAGGGCTGACCGAAGGTGATCCTCGTAATCCATCGGCTCCAAACGGACGTTATATTCTTCCTCGAACCACTAAATTCAGTATCTCTTACGCTTTTTAGTGTGCCTTGTTGCTTGCTATCGTTGATTGAAATCTGTGTTGGGCGGTAGCAAGCACTTTTTTTGGAGCCAGGAACTTATGAATTCACTGTGGACGGTTAAGCTCTCCCTGTTTATCAATTACTTCTTGTTTGCGATGTTATTGAACAGCGTGGGCACGGTAATCTTTCAGGTGCAAAACAGTTTTGCTGTGGGTGAGACCGCCGCCAGTGTTATCGAGGCGTATAAGGATTTAAGCATTGCGTTGACCTCTTTTTTAATCGGTTCTTTTATCACAAAGATCGGTTATAAACGGTCCATGTTGTTTTCTCTGCTGCTGATCTCTGCTTGTTGTTTATTGATTCCCTATATTCCCGGTTTTTGGTCCATCAAGCTGTTGTTTGCGGTAACCGGGTTTTGTTTTGCACTGGTTAAGGTTTCCACATTTGCGTGTATTGCTCTGTTTGCTGAGAAACGTCAAGAACACGCCAGCTTTATGAATTTCCTGGAAGCGATTTTCATGGTGGGCGTTTTATCCGGTTATTTCTTATTTTCGTTCTACGTTGATAACGATGATCCGGGTAATCTGGTGTGGCTGAATGTGTACTTCCTGCTGTCCGGATTAGCCCTGATGGCATTCTTTCTGTTGTTGGTATCCCCGTTGGATGAATCCAAAATCGATGCTGAACACGAGCAATCCAAAAGCATCAAGGAAGATTTTTGGGGTATGTTAACGCTGTGTGCCAAACCATTGGTGACGGTTTTCGTTGTCAGTATCTTTTTGTATGTTTTGGTGGAACAGAGCATTATGAGTTGGCTGCCAACATTTAACTCCCGCGTCTTGAATATGTCCGCGAGTCTGAGTATCCAAATGGCGAGTATGCTGGCGGCGGCAACCGCTATTGGTCGTTTGTGTGCGGGTTTTGCTCTGCAACGTGTCAGCTGGTATCTATTATTGAATGCCTGCCTTTTTGCGGCAGCTGGGTTGGTGTTGCTGGCCATGCCGATGGCGGCAAGTCATGATGGCAGTTTGGTTGAGAGCTGGTCGGCTGCACCCGTGGCGGCTTTTGTCTTTCCGTTGATTGGTTTGTGTCTTGCGCCCATTTATCCCGCCGTTAATTCATTAATTTTATCTTCCTTGCCCTTGAAAATGCACGCCGCCATGGCCGGTTTGATTGTCGTGTTTTCGGCTTTGGGCGGAACAACAGGTTCTATTCTTACTGGCAAGCTGTTTGAAGTGGTCGGTGGGCGGGAAGCCTTTTACTTTTCATTAATTCCAATCGTTGGTTTAGTTGCTTGTTTATACCTCTTTAGAACAAAGGTGGAAGCGCAAGGCAGTCCCCAGGGTTTGAGTACAGAGAGTTAACAAGCGTGAAACAGCAAGCGTTAAAATCCATATGTCTGTCGAAGGACATTCCCGAATTGTTTTTTGATGTGCAAACTCAACGGATATTTCAGGATTCCAAAATATTTGCCGATGCGAGTCCCAAAACGGATTTGGAAAGTATTCGGGAAAAATATCTACAGCTTCGTAATAAGAACGATGTTGACCTTCTGGCGTTTGTAGAAGCGCATTTTGATCTACCTGTGGATCCGGTCATGCACTTTTCAGCGGAGAATCATGGAGTCTGGGAGTATATTGATAAGCTTTGGTTGAAGCTGACTCGCCAGCCTGATTTTGAAAACAGCTCTTTATTGCATTTACCCAGACCCTATGTAGTGCCCGGTGGCCGATTTCGGGAAATATACTATTGGGACAGCTATTTCACTATGCTCGGCCTGGCCAATAGCGGCCACGTTGATCTGGTGGAAGATATGGTAGAGAACTTTGCCAGTTTGATGCGCAACTATGGTGTGATTCCAAATGGTAATCGGGAATACTATTTAAGTCGCACGCAACCGCCTTATTTCGCTTTGATGGTTCAGTTACTGGCCAGCTTGAGAAACAATGAGCGTCTGATTCTGGGTTATATCGATGTTATGGAGGCCGAGTACGCCTATTGGATGAAGGGACAGGATCAACTGTTTAACAATGGTGATGCCCACAGCCGAGTGGTGAAATTAAAGGGCTACCTGTTAAACCGTTATCATGATGATCTGAATACACCTCGCCCCGAGAGTTTCTTTGAAGACAAAGCGTTGAGTAAAGCGCTGGGCGTAGAACCGGATAATGGCAATGACAGACTGTTTTGTGATATTCGCAGTGCCTGCGAAAGTGGTTGGGATTTTTCGTCGCGCTGGTTTGCCGATAAAGAAGACTTTGCCAGCATCGAAACCACTAAGGTTGTTCCTGTTGATCTCAACTGCCTGATGCATGAACTGGAAGCGGCTCTGGCAAAAGCGTTTCAGTTGGCCGGTAATGTTGAGATGGGCGAGCAATATCAGGGGTTCGCCAATCGCCGCAAACAAGCCATTCAGGAATTATTTTTTGATTCGGAGGACGCCTGGTTCTTCGATTTGAATTGTCAGGATGGGTCTTTCAGGCCAACGAAAACCCTGGCGGCGGCGTATCCGCTTTATGCCAATTTGGCTACAGACGCACAGGCCGAGGCGATTGCCCGAAACTTGCAGAGTGATTTCCTGTATCCGGGCGGTTGGGTAACGTCGACTAACAGCAGCCGCCAGCAGTGGGACTTTCCGAACGGCTGGGCACCCCTGCAATGGACGGTGTATCGAGGCTTGCGCAATTATGGCTTTGAAGCGCTGGCGCGAGAAGGTGCCGAAGCCTGGTTAAACAATGTCACCGATTTATACCGCAAGACGGGCAAGCTCTATGAAAAATACGATGTGGTAAATACAGAGCGTTTTGCAGACGGCGGTGAGTATCAAAACCAGTATGGGTTTGGCTGGACAAATGCCATCTTGCTTAAGTTGCGGGAAGGCCTGACGGATTGAGAAATGCCTGTTCCGAATACACCGGAACCTAAAAGACGTGTACAAAGAGATACAAATTCTCTACACAACAACACTAATATCCCGCCCGTTTTAAGCCTTTAATGACTCTTACCAACCTGGATAGGAGTCATAATTGTGTCTGTATCTGTAAAAACTGTTCTATTTTCCGCTTTAGGGATGAGCTTGCTGGGCCTTCCATACGCCGAGGCAAGTCAGAAGGCCAGCTCACAGGGAGAGAGCTACAATCTTAAGCTCAAACTGAAACAGGAAACCACGCTGCACCGGATTATCGGTGGCAAGCCCAGCGCCAAGGGCGAGCGCCCTTGGCAGGCGGCCCTGACCATCGGTGGCCAGCAGTTCTGTGGTGGTTCTTTAATTGATAAGCAATGGGTACTGACGGCGGCCCACTGTATTGAAGACATTAAACCGAATGAAATGCCGTCCTTTAAAGTTCGCCTGAATGTGAATGATCTGGCTAATGCTAATGAAGGTGAAACCATTGCGGTAACTGCCATGTACCCCCATGCGAGTTACAGCCAGGGGGCGGCGGCTGATATTGCTCTGTTGAAACTGGCAACGCCCGCAAGCGTCGACCCCATTGCTATCGCTGACAGTGATTTTATGAACAATCATGCGCGCCCGGGAACGACCACGACGGTCAGTGGTTGGGGAAACCGCAGTTCTTCCGGTGAAGACTTTTCAACCAAGCTGCATCAGGTCAGCATTCCTCTGGTAAGTCGTGAACAATGCAACAGTCCTCAAGCCTACAACGGTCAAATTGCGGATACCGAAATTTGCGCGGGTTTGGCCGCAGGGGGCAAAGATTCCTGTCAGGGCGACAGCGGTGGGCCGCTGGTCACGAATCGCCAGGGTAAGCCTGTGCAATTGGGTGTCGTCAGTTGGGGCGAAGGTTGCGCTGAGCCAAATAAATACGGTGTTTATGCCCGAGTGGCTTCTTTCACGCAATGGGTGGCTCAAGTGAAGAGTGGTCAAGTTGCCGGCGGTGGTAATACGGGTGGCGGAAATTCCGGCGGTGGCACGCCCACTCCAATTCCACCAAGCGGTGGTATGCTGGAAAGTGGTCGTCTGGTGCACGGCTTGAGTGATCAAACCAGTGGCCTTAAACACTTCAGCATTCATGTGCCCCAGGGAGCTCGTATTCTCTGGGTGGATATCAAAGGCAACAATGGCGATGCCGATCTCTATCTGAAGCATGGCAGCAAAGTGAGTGAGAGTAACTATGACCATGCGCCGCTGATGGAAGGCAGTGTTGAAAAGATTTTGTTGCGCAATCCCCAGCCGGGTGTGTGGCATATCGCCGTCGGTGCCTTTGATGATTATGAAAGTCTCGAACTGATGGCGTTTACCCGATAGGTCCATAAGGGATACGAAAAGGCGCGGTGAGAGCCGCGTCCATCCATATCAATCTCTCACATAAAGAGGCTATGCCAATGAATATGATCATGCTTGGCCTCTTTAGCGCTTTTATCGGCGCTGAAGGGGAAAGCAAACCAGAGCTGGAAGCTATCTATGGCGTAACGCTGTTGGATGAAAGCCGCATTGAGTTTCAAGTCAAATCGACAGGTTGTACCAAGGCACAGGATTTCAGTCTCAGCTATCAGGATAAACACATTCGTTTACTCAGGCACAAAACCGATAAGTGCCGCCGAAAGCCCTACCTCAAAAGTATTGTACTCAGCCTGCCTGAGCTGGAAGGCCCGTTTTCTCTGGGCAATCCAATTGCCGCTCACTCCCTTAAAAAATGAGGTAGTATGATCTCTTTTGAGCAAAGTGCAGAGGGGCGAATGGCGGCAGAAACTCTGTTGTTGGTCGACGACGACACGCAGCTGACTGGATTGATTTCCCAATATCTGGAAAACAATGGTTATCAGGTCGAGGTGGAAAACGACGGCAGCCAGGCGATTGAACGAATCCAGCGGATTAAGCCGGATCTCATTGTTCTCGATTTGCTGCTGCCCGGCTCCGACGGTTTGGCCATTTGCCAGTCCATTCGCGATGACTTTCCTGGCCCTATCATTATGCTAACCGCACTGGATGACGAGATTGATGAAGTCACAGGGCTGGAATTGGGTGCCGATGATTATTTGAGTAAACCCATTAAGCCACGCGTGCTGCTGGCCCATATTCGCTCCCAACTGCGCCGTTATGGTCGTAAGAAGGACGATGTGGAAATGCAGGTTCTCGCCGCTGACGGTGATTTGATTGTGGACCAAGGGCGCCGACAAGCTCGCTACAAAGGCAATGTGCTGGACCTCAGCAGCGCGGAGTTTGATTTGCTTTGGCTGCTGGCTGAAAACAAAGGCCGTGCCATGAGTCGGGAAAGTTTGTATCAATCTCTGTTTCGCCTGGAATATGATGGTTTGGATCGTTCCGTAGATTTGCGTATCTCGAGAATTCGTAAAAAAATGAGTGTTCATTCCGCGAGTGTGATTGTCACCGTGCGAAACAGCGGGTACCAGTTGATCGAATAATGATAATGCGCAGCTTGAAATACTGTCTTCTCGCGTTGGCCTTGAATGTCGCTTACGTCTGGCTGCATGTTTTTCATATTCAAAATACCATTGCGGATTATCAATTCGAAAAAACCGCTCACTACGATGAAATATTTCTTGAGCAATTTGAGAATTTGCATCGCGAATACATGGAAGACGGCGCTGAGCTGAGCGACGAGCTTGAAGATAAAATCAATCGCCTCTACGGTTACAACGTAGAGTTCTACGTGGCAGCCGATGTTCTGGGTGATATTCCTGATCTAAAGCCCACCGAATACAGCATGGAAGATGAAGGTATCGTCTATTGGCGGGTCAAACCGGATACTATTGCCCTGATTCACATTGACAGCTTACCGATGTGGATGATGATGTTAAGCGAGTTTGTGCTGGCGGCTGTGTTGTTTCTAATTAACGGCAGTTTGATGGTGCTTTGCTATTGTCGATACGAACGGCAACATCTTAATCTGATTGATAACTATAAGCTCAGTACAGGCAACCATGCTGAAAATCTCAGGGACGTTATTGTTGCTTTGATCGAGGACGAAAAACAACGCTCTGCATTAATTGACCAGCAAATCCAGAATCACAAGGATCTTCTGCACGGCGTTGCCCATGAATTCAGAAGTCCCCTGGCACGCATGGAATTTGCCCTGGAAATGCTCAGCCAGGATACGCCCGAGCAAAATGAACTCAAGCAAACTCTGGAACAGAACATCAATGAATTAAATGATTTAATCGCGGAGTTGTTGAGTTTTTCCCGCTTGGCTCACCGGGGCAGCTATGAGCGTAACGACAATATTGAACTGTCGGCATTGATCGAACGAGTCAAAGACAATCTGAAAACCATCTACCCGAAACTGGCGTTTATCAATGAAGTGGATCATTCCCTTCGGCTGGTGGCCAATGAGCGCTTGATTGAACGGGCGCTTATCAATGTATTGCGTAATGCAGGTCGTTATGCCAGATCAGAATGCCGTGTCAGTTGTGAACATGACGGTCGCGGCTTTACGCTGATTATTGAAGATGATGGCCCTGGTATTCCTCCGGGCAAGCGTGAGCGTGTATTTGAACCCTTTACAAGGCTCGACCCTAGCCGCTCCAGAGATTCTGGTGGCAGTGGTTTGGGCCTGGCGATTGTGAAATCCATAGCTGAACTACATGGTGGGGATGTTCATATCGGGGAAAGTGATCTGGGAGGTGTAAAGCTGACGATGTTTCTCCCGAACGAGGTGTAAGTTCTACTGAAGGTCACGAATTGCGTGATTCAATACGTCGGAAGAATAATCCGGATTTTTCTCCAGGGCTTCAGTTAATTCCTTTCGCATCTGGGGTGCCCAGAATTTTTTCAAATGCAAAACCAGGGCATCTGCCGCTTCCCGCGGATCGGCGATTGCCTGATTTGCGATAATCTGTTTGGCCATGTTGATTAAACTCTGACTATTCATTATTGAAACCTGAGTACATTCTGTATTTGTCCGGGCGAGCGAAGCCAATCAGGTTCAGCCCGCATTCCTTAGCAGTTGTAATTGCCAGGCTGGTAGCTGCCGAGAGGCACACCAGTGTGGGAATCCCCTGGCTGATGGTTTTGCTCACCATTTCATAGCTGGCTCGGCTTGAGGCGATCACAAAGTCTGGCTGAATATTTTTTTTCGCGAGGGCGCCAATCAATTTATCCAGTGCATTGTGTCGTCCAACGTCCTCACGCAACAGCAGCATTTTTCCATCGGCGTTGCAGGCCGCGGCGCAATGGGTGGCGCCGGTTTTTTCCCGAATGGTTTGAAAGCTGTTGAGCTGGCTGATGGCTTGCTGAATTGCCATCATATCGGGGGCGGCTTGTTGTCGAACAATACCTTCGGGTTTGGGAATGCTTTGCAGGGAATCCAAACCACAGAGCCCACAACCACTGGGGCCCATTAAAAAACGTCGGCGTTGTTTCAATTTGTCCATAGCTGCGCTGGCGATATCGATTTCCACCTCCATGCCCCGGGCATGCGAGCGAAGTTCACAGCTGTAAAATTCTTTGGGCTGATGAATGATGCCTTCGCTCAAGCTAAAGCCAAGCGCCAGTTCATCCAGTTGGTGGGGGCTGGCCATCAGTACAGCATGGGATATGCCGTTGTAAACCAGAGCGACTGGCAGCTCCTGCGCCAGCGCTTCATTTTGCACTTCGTTCAGTGGTCGCAATAAAGAGGGCTTAAATTCAATCCCGTCCATTGGAAAGAGACTCAAACGGTTGATTGGTATTGATGGTAGCGCCTTGTGCTTTGCGTAGAGCCGATTGCCAATGGGTTTCGCTCATACATTTTTCAACTTGCACAGCCGTGACTTTGTACTCCGGGCAATTGGTGGCCCAGTCGGAATTTTCTGTCGTAACCACATTGGCGCCGCTGAGAGGGTGATGAAAAGTGGTGTACACCACGCCGGCCTGCATTCGTTCAGAAACCCTTGCCAGCAAGCTGGTTTCACCCACGCGACTTTTAATTAGCAAGCGATCGCCGTCATTGATTCCGCGTTGCTCGGCATCAAAAGGGTGGATCTCCAACACATCTTCCGCATGCCAGGTTTGGTTTGGTGTGCGTCGGGTTTGGGCGCCTACATTGTATTGAGTTAATACTCGCCCGGTCGTCAACAAAAGCGGAAAGCGACGATTCACTTTTTCTTCAGTGGGCACAAATTCTGTGATTGCAAAGCGTGCTTGCCCAATTGGGAAGCTTTCACTGTGCATAATAGCCGTGCCCTCAGGGTTCTGCTCATTGCAGGGCCATTGAATACTGCCCTTTTCTTCCAGTAAATCGTAGTTCACGCCGGCGAAGCTCGGGGTCAACAGGGCAATCTCATCCATAATGTCGCTTGGATGAGCGTAGTCCATTGGGTAGCCCAGAGCGTCACTCAAGGCCATGGTGGTTTGCCAATCGGCTTTTCCAGCAATAGGTTCGATGGCTTTCCGTACCCGATTAATTCTGCGCTCCGCATTGGTGAACGTGCCATCTTTCTCAAGGAAAGAGCTGCCGGGTAAAACCACGTGGGCAAAACGAGAGGTTTCGTTCAAAAAAATATCCTGCACAATCAGGCAATCCAAAGAGCGCAGGGCCGCTTCGACATGTTGCGTATTGGGATCGGATTGGGCAATGTCTTCACCCTGACAGTACAAGCCTTTAAATTGTCCGGCAATCGCGGCGTCGAACATATTGGGAATTCGGAAGCCCGGATCGGGATCCAGTTCTCGTCCCCAGGCGGCTTCAAACTTTTTCTGTACACTTTCATCGCTGACGTGCTGGTAGCCGGGGTACTCGTGGGGGAAGGAGCCCATATCGCAAGAACCCTGAACGTTATTTTGTCCACGCAGTGGATTAATACCAACGCCTTCACGTCCAATGTTGCCGGTTGCCAGGGCGAGGTTGGCAATGCCCATCACCATACTGGAACCCTGGCTGTGTTCGGTGACGCCCAGGCCGTAATAAATTGCCGCGTTTTCGGCTTTGGCATAACGTCGTGCAGCCTGGCGAATTCGTTCGGCATCCACGCCAATATGCGAGGCCATATTTTCGGGTGAGTGGCGGTCGTCGGCAATAAATGTACGCCATCGCTGGTAGCTCTCATCCTGGCAACGTTCTGCGATAAAACCGGCGTCTTCCAGTTCTTCGCTGATCACGGTGTAGGCCATGGCATTGATCAATGCGACATTACTGCCCGGTAGCAAAGGTAAGTGTAAAGGCATTTGGCTGTGCACGGTATTGAGCAGATCAATATGTCGTGGGTCGGCAACAATCAACTCGGCGCCTTGACGCAATCGCTTGCGCAGCAGTGAACCAAAGACCGGGTGCGCGTCGGTGGGGTTAGCGCCAATCACCAGAATTAAATCCGATTTCAAAACGGAGTCGAAGGTTTGGGTACCGGCGGATTCTCCCAGAGTGGTCTTCAATCCATAACCGGTGGGCGAATGGCAAACGCGTGCGCAGGTATCGGTATTATTATTGCCAAATGCCGCACGCACCAGTTTTTGAACAAGGTAGGTCTCTTCATTGGTGCATCGTGAAGACGTAATGGCGCCGATCGATTGGCGCCCGTATTGTGCCTGCACGGCTTTTAACTTGTCGGCGGCAAAGTGAATGGCCTCTTCCCAGCTGGCTTCGCGCCAGGCGTCTTCGATAGAGTCTCGAATCAAGGGGCTGCGAACCCGATCCGGATGATTGACATAAGCAAAAGCAAAGCGGCCCTTCACACAGGCATGTCCGTGATTGGATTGGCTGCTTTTGTCCGGACGCATTCGCAGTGGTTCCTGTCCTTGCAGGTCCACTTCAAAACCACAGCCCACACCACAATAGGCGCAGGTGGTTTTTACACTTCGCGTTGCATTGCGTCCTTCGGCGTAGGGCTTTTCCATCAAGCTCGCGGTTGGGCAGGCCTGCACGCAGGCGCCGCAGGAAACGCAATCAGAAGCCAGAATATTTTCCGCCGCCGCACTGATTTGAGAGTCAAAGCCACGCCCGCTAACCGTCAACGCAAAAGTGCCCTGGGTTTCTTCACAAGCGCGTACACAGCGACTGCAAACAATGCATTTGCTGGGTTCAAAATCGAAATATGGATTGGATTGATCTTTCTCCAGAGATAAGTGGTTTTCACCGTTGAAACCATAACGCACCTCTCGCAGGCCAACGGCTGCTGCGGTATCTTGCAATTCACATTCACCGTTAGCGCTGCAACTCAGACAATCCAGTGGATGATCCGAGATGTAGAGCTCCATAATATTGCGTCGCAATTTTTGCAGTTTCTCGCTCTGGGTGTGCACCACCATGCCTTCAGTAACGGGTGTGGTACAGGCGGCGGGAGTGCCGCGGCCGCCTTCAATTTCAACAGCACAGATCCGGCAGCTGCCGTAGGCTTCCAGGCTATCGGTAGCACAGAGCTTTGGAATATAAATGGCGCTTTCCAATGCCGCGCGCATAATCGAGCTGCCTTCTTCCACTTTTAAGGGTTTGCCGTCGATGATCACATTGACGGTTTTTCCAGTCGCGGCCGAGGGTGTGCCTAAATCGGTATTCGGGTCAAAGAAATTAATCACGTGATTGGGCTCCCGAGTGAAAGTCTTCAGGGAAATGTTGCTTTGCACTGCGAACCGGTATCACTGTCATACCGCCCATGGCACAGAGAGAGCCCAGCTCCATGGTGTCGCAAAGGTCGTCCAGCAGTTCCAGGTTTTGATCGGTGGATTGTCTGGCAATAATTCGATCCATCACTTCGGTGCCACGCGTAGAGCCGATACGACAGGGTGTACATTTGCCGCAGGATTCTGCTGCACAGAATTCCATGGCAAAGCGTGCCTGCTGGGCCAGATTGACATCTTGGTTAAACAGCACGATGCCGCCGTGGCCGATGCCGGCTTCTATTGTGGCAAAGGCTTCATAATCGAGTTCCGTATCCCAGAGCGACTCGGGTAGGTAAGCGCCCAGTGGCCCGCCGATTTGAATCGCGTGAGCGTCGCCGTGACGACAGCCACCCGCAATATCAAACACCAGTTCTCTTAAGCTCATGCCAAAGGCAAATTCATAGAGACCGCCGCGTTTGATATTGCCGGCCAATTGAAAGGCGAGAGTGCCGCGTGAGCGACCCAAGCCAAAGGATTGATAATGCTCTGCGCCCTTGGCGAGAATAAAAGGCACGCTCGCCAGGGTGATCACATTGTTCACAATAGTGGGCTGGCCCATTAGGCCGCTGATGGCGGGGATGGGTGGTTTGGCTGATACCATTCCACGTTTGCCTTCCAGGCTACGCAATAAGGATGTTTCTTCACCACAAATATAAGCTTCAGCGCCGATGCGCAGCTCCAATCGAAAGCACTTATCGCTGCCAGCGATATTGTTCCCGAGAAAATGGTTTGCTTCGGCGATATCAATCGCCTGTTGTAACTGAGTGGCTGCGCGAGGGTATTCCGAGCGCAAATAAATAAAACCTTTGTCGGCACCTACAGCCAGGCCGGCAATAATCATGCCTTCAATCAGGCAAAAGGGATCGCCTTCCATCATTAGGCGATCAGCAAAAGTGCCCGAATCACCTTCATCGGCATTGCAGACGATGTGCTTTTGCGAGGCTTCTGTTGTTAAAACGGTTTGCCATTTGATTCCGGTTGGAAATGCGGCGCCGCCACGGCCACGTAAGCCGGAGGTTTGAACTTCATCAACAATCTCCTGGGCTGACAATGTCAGGGCGGTGTGCAAGCCTTCGAAGCCGCCATGGGCAATATAGTCATCGATGTTGAGTGGATCGGTGATGCCTAAACGGGCAAAGCTTAAACGTTGCTGGCATTTGAGTTCAGGAATCTCCTCTGTAAGCCCCAAACATAGGGGGTGCTTGCCCGCACTTTTTACGGCGTTCACAAAGGCTTCATCAATGTTGTCCGGCAGTACCGGCCCATAGGCAATTCGCCCTTGTTCGCTTTCAACTTCAATTAATGGCTCTAACCAGAACAAACCCCGGGAGCCATTGCGGATCACGTTGAATTCCGGGCCCAGTTGCAGTTCGAGGCTGGCGGCAACCTTATCGGCCCCGAGGGCAATTGCGCAGCTGTCGGCAGGGACGTAAATTTTTCGGGTCATGATGTCAGCTCCCGAATGATCCTTGTCATTTTCTCATTGTCGACCTGTACATAGAGTTCATCGTCAACGCGCACGGCCGGGCCATGACTGCATAAGCCAAGGCAGTAAACGCTGTCCAGGCTGATCAGGCCGTCATCACTGGATTCGCCATAATCCAGCTGCAAATGATCTTTACTGAACTGCTCAAGAGAGCGACAGCCATTGGCTTGACAGGCTTCTGCACGGCAAATCTGAACTCGGTGTTTTCCCTGTGGGCGACTTTTGAATTGGTGGTAAAAACTGATCACGCCATCCACTTCCGCTGTGGACAAGCGAAAAACAGGCGCTACGGTGGCCGCGCAGATTTCCGGAATATAGCCGTATTGTTTCTGTACGGCGTGCAGCAGTGGCATTAAGCCACCCAGCTGGTCACGGTGGGCCATGGCGAGTTCGGCCAGGGCGTGTTTTAACTGATCGTCAGACATGATTCACGATTGTTCTTGGTTTTCGAGTAGATTTTATATATGCACAAAATTACATATATTTGATCTTTTATTAGGCTGTAATTACTCTAACACTCTGGTTTTTGACTGAAAATATGAATAAAAATACATATTGTGGAGTGTGTATGCCAAAAGGCGTAATTGAAAAATTCAGCATTGAGGCCCGCTGGGTGTTCACTGACGAAGCCGGTCAGCAGCTGAACGCCAACATGTTCGAATTGTTAAAAGCCATCGACAGTGTGGGTAAACTCACTGCGGCGGCACAACACTGTGGCATGTCCTATCGTCACGCCTGGAATCAGTTGCAGCAGTGGGAATCCTTTTTTGGTGTTGCTCTTGTGCATTTGCAAAAAGGGCGGGGCGCTCGCCTGAGTTCCTTCGGTGAAAAGCTGTTGTGGGCTCAAAAACGTATCGACGCCAAACTGGAGCCGGAGCTGGAAAACATCAGCTCTGAAATCAACCTGCATATTCAAGCGCTCAATCCCGACAGCAGTGAGCCATTAACCATTAATGCCAGCCATGGTTACGCGGTGGCCTTGCTCACTGAGCATATTCAGTCCCCGTCTTTAAAGCTGACTTTTACCAGCGCGGAAGATGCCTTACGTTCTCTGTCTGCTGGGGAGTGTGACCTGGCGGGCTTTCATGTGCCCGAAAAAGACAGCGATCTGAAACGCATTCCCGCCTTTGATCGTTACCTGAATAATCAGGAGTTTGGTTTGATTCGCTTTATTCAACGCCGTCAGGGCTTGATGGTAACCAGCGACAATCCTTTGGGAATTCGACAAATTTGTGATCTGGCGCGGGACAATATTCGTTTCGTGAATCGACAGCAGAGTTCTGGTACGCGCTTTCTGTTCGATCAGTTTCTGGAAAGAGCCGATATTAAGGCCGAGCAGATTAACGGTTACACCGGCGAAGAATTTACACATTCGGCGGTAGCGGCGCATATTGCTGCCGGTATGGCAGATGTGGGCTTTGGAGTAGAGCAGGCTGCTCGACAGTTTGGCCTGGAATTTTTACCGCTTTGTAAAGAGCAATATTTATTTGCTTATCACAAGGAGCGGCTTGCCAGTCAACGATTGGCGTCCTTTATTGGGCAATTGCAATCTGTTGAAATTCAGCAAGCCATTCAAGCCTTGTCCGGCTATCAACCTTCGCGCTGTGGCGAGCTGGCTGAATGTTCTGAGTTGTAACTAGGCAGAGCGGTTGTAGGTGTTCAGAATATCCGTTGCTTTTTGTGTTTCTGCCCTTACTCAGCTTCGCCCACAAATACGTAGCCCCGGTTCCGAATGGTCTTAATCAACTTGGGATTCTTCGTATCATGCTCAAGTTTGGAGCGTAAGCGTGAAACCGTAATATCAACCTGTCGGTTGCGGCCGTCGTACTCAATGCCGCGCAGGTTTTGCAAAATGAACTCCCGATCGATCACTTTGCCGGGGTTTTTAAGAAACAGGGACAGAATCTCAATTTCCGGTCCGCTTAAGTTCACCACATCCTCGCCTTTCTTAACGGTTCTGTGCCGAAGATTGATGGTGATGTCTTCAAAGGTAAAGCTGTTTTGGTCGCCGCTGTCACTGTTGCTGCTAGCATGGCTATCCCGCCTTAAGACCGAACGGGCTTTGGCCAGAAGCAACCGGGGCTCGACAGGTTTGGGAATGTAATCATCGGCACCCATTTCCAGGCCGGCAATTTGATCCATGAGATCTGTTCGAGCGGTCAGCATGATGATTTTGCCGCGAAATTTATCTCGTACCTGCCGGCAAATTTCAACGCCGTCGACATCAGGCATCATTAAATCGAGAATCAACAGGGCGGGTTGCTCGTTGAGAATACGCTCGGGTGCTTTCACGGCATTCAGCTCAATGCTGCAATCAAACTCGTAACGAGAGAAAAAATCGGCAATAAGCTGTGCAAGCCCTTGGTCGTCTTCAACGATTAACAGTTTATTTTTTGCCATTCGGTTTCCACTCTACACCCAGGGTGAACAGGTTTCTATCGTCGGCATTGGGGCCGAGATGGCTGCGGTGCTCCCGGCGATAGGACGCCAGTAGTTTCCATCGGGAATTAACTTTGTAGGAGCTTTCCAGGCCCAGGCGATAAAATTTACGATCCGACTGTTGCTGATAGTTGTAATCAATATAGCGTCCGGATAGGCCAAAGTTCAATCGGGAGTTATAACTGTAGTTAACATTCAGTCCGCTACTCACCGCAGTATAATTCAGATTCAGAGTATTATCTTCGTAGGGGTACACATAGTTGTAGTCGGCCTGGTCAACCGCCCTGGATTTCACTTTGATGCTTTTCAAATGGGCTGACAAACGAAGTTTGGGCGACAGGGAAAAGCTTTGGTGCAAAGTAATCGACTGGTAGCGATTGGAGTGCCCGGTGCTATTGGGGCCAACATATTTCTGCTGCATCTTATGGTAGTTTGCGCTGAAACGTCCGGCTGAAAAGAAATGCTCCAAACCAACATTAAAACCGTGGTAAGTCAGGTGGCCCAGATTATCTCGGTCTATCTTGCGGGTATGAATTTTCCCGGACAAATAACTGTGTTCGCCAAAGAGGCGGCGCAGGCCGGTATTGAGCTGGTAGCTGTTGTGATCATCAACACTGTCTTCGCTGAAGGTTTTACTCGACAGCTTTAATGTCGTGTTCCAGTACAGCGGTCGTTCGCTGTCGGTCAGCATATTGCGTTGCATTACGCCCTGGAAGCTGAGCTTGTGAAAGTTACTTGAGGTGCCCTCGGCACAGCCGTTGTTCTGGCATTCCGTCCGGTCAGGGACAAATAGGGAATTGGTATCGCTGCCAATTGGCAAACCGTAGTTATCAAAAACAAATACTTCCTGTCCGCGAGCTACATAAAGGTCATCCAGAAAGGCAACGCTGGTAAACCCAAATAAGCTGGGGTCACTCCACAGCAAGGCATTGCTGTCACGCCCGGTATTGTAGGCGAGCTTGGAATACAGACGGTTCTTTTTAAATCGCTTGATGCACCGGTCTGCAATCACATCCACCCGTTCATTGACGGTTTCCGGCAGCTCAACGGATTGTCTCAATATTCTGATCTGGCCCAATGCGCGATCACAAGAGCCCCTTAAGGCCAGAATGCGAGCCAGCTCAAGTCGTGCTCGGTGAGCGCTGGGGTCTTCACCCAGCAATAAAATTAACTTGCGTTCAGCGGAACTGAAATTACCCTGCGCGATGGCCTTCAGAGCATCCTCCAGACGATCTGGAGACCCACTGCCGGCGTTGCCGGGCAGGGGGAGCAGCAGTAAGGAAAGGAATACACACCCTATTCCCGTTTTAAATATCATTTTCCATTTCCTCGTCGAGTAGTACCCCGCTTGGATCGTCTACTAAGCTGCTCTCGTCCAGAGAGTTTAACTGCTCCTCGAGTTTGCCTTTAATGCCAACGCCATATTGCTTGCCGTCTTTGCCTGGCTTTTTGTTCCAGTAGCCCCAGTCAATATTGTCTTTGTTGGTCTTGGGGCCCTTGTCGCTTTCAGTAGATTGGGGTTTTTTCTTTATTATATCGCTCTCAGGTTTTTCTTTTGTGCTGACTTTTTCTTTGTCTTGTGTGTTTTGTTCTGCGCCCTGTACCGTGGGCACAGCTATCAGCAGGCTCAATAGGAGTGCCATCAATAGACGAACAGTCATCATATGGCCTCCGTAATTGCAGTGGGTCGTAATAATGGAAACTCTAATTCAAAAATAGCCCCGCCATTACTCGCATTTCGGGCCGATACCGAGCCGTCATGCTGTTTGGTTACACGTTTAACAATAGCGAGGCCGAAGCCGAAACCTATACCCGTGCCACTCCCGCTGCGGCTGCTGTCGCCCCGATAAAAAGGATCGAACAATTGGGGCAGGGAAACTTCGGATATGCCCTGGCCATCGTCACAGAAACGGCATATCAACTCATCCGAATGGTAGTCCAGTTGAATCCAGAATCGTTGAGAGCAATGGCGGATGCCATTTTGAATAATGTTTTCAAAACTGCGTTTGATCAGGGCACGGTTTCCGTTGATGGTATAAGGGCAACCAGGACGAGCTTGGTAGGAAAACTCGACATTCGGACTGATCAGGCGATATTCCTCAATAAGTTCCCGGCAAAGATCATCGATATCGATACTTGCGAAATTCAGTCTGTCTTCGGCCTGTTCAAAAGTCAGCAGTTGTTCAATAAGGTGGTTGATGCTGAACAAGTCCTGTTTTAAATCGTTAATCAGTTTTCCTTCCTCGGGAAGCATATCGGCCAGGGTGTCTACCCGAAAATGAAGCTTTGAAATCGGCGTACGCAGGTCGTGGGAAATTGCGCGAACGGTATAAGTTCGCTCCTGCAGCAAGGCTTGAACGCGATTCCCCAGCCAGCGGATTTTCTGGGTGATGTCTTCGATAGGATCATCACTGTGCTGTTCCAGATTTTCCAGGCCAAGCTTTTCCGAGCTGATGTCGTCGATGCTGTGTTTCACCCGAGTCAGGCGCGAGGTCAGCAAACTGACAATCAGCAACACACAGGCGGTAATCAGCAGAAAGGAAAAAGCAAAGGTAGCCAAAATAATTTCAATCGGATAGGGCTCAAATAGCGGGATGGGCCCAAGTACCAGAATATGTCCGCTTCTTCCCCAGGGGGCATAGGCGTAGATTTGATCGCCTTTGTCATAAACCTTTTTCCACTCGATGACAATCTCACCGTTTCGGAGACGCTCCAGTTGTTTGTCATTGAGACGATCTTTTACTTTCAGTGAGCGATAAATGGGGTAGGGGGCAGAAGCGCGAATACGATCAAAAATCGCTTGCCGCTGTTTGGCCGGATGAACCCCCAATTCATTGAGAATCAAGAATGCGGTTGCACTGATTAAGGATTCATTCAATCCATCGAGTTTCAGATCGATGTGACGATTCTGGCTGATGGGGGCAGTGAGAATAAACTGGCCGCTCTTGTCCGAATCAACCACTACCGATGTCTGATCGGATTTCTGCTCGATATCCAGTTCGATCTGCATGATACCTGACACAATATCGAGCCATTGTTCGAGCTGTTGTGGTCGCTGCCGCTCGACGCCAAGCCTTAGCAGTGTCGCGGTAGGGGATAACTGACTGCGCAAATGGGCGCTATAGCGTGCATGATTGGTGTATTCGAGAAACGCAAAGGCAAGCCCAGCCACAACGCATATGCTGATAACAATCGATAGCATGATGTTGAAAAACAAACGTCGCAAAGCGGCAGTCTCTAGTGGTCAAAATACAGCCTTATAGTTTATCACTTTCCATAAACTTGGCGAGAAAATACGATCAAATGCCGCCTATGTATCTGAATGTATCCGGGTGTAACGCTGGTACCCCTATCTGGAAACAACTGCGAACATTATATCGTTTTACCTCCTGCCGGATGTTGGGTTAAATAACACTCCACTGCGTTGGGCCGGCCAATAAATCAAACCGGAGAAAATGAGAAAGGTATCCAACATGAGCGACAAACCTCATCAGCCGGGCAGCATCACAATGCCTGCGGAGTTAAAAGCCTTATACAATAAGTTGGATGCCATCTTTGGTATTCCCAAAACGACATTGAACGCAGAAGAGCAAGCCAGAGAAAAACAGATCTCTGACGCGATCGAAAAAATTATGGAATCCTCCGGTGAGGGGGAGCTTAACTTCCAGCAAGAGACCGAGCTGGCCACACAGTACGATGCACTTGATAAGCTGTATGGCGTCCGTTCTTATGAAAGTCTCAGCATTGATGAGAAGAGTCAGGTCAATAAAATTTATCAGCAGATCGAGGCTTATTACGATGAACATCCCGAAGCCCGATTTGATGAAGATATCAGCTTCGATGATTTGGATTTCACCTTGCTAAACAAGGATGTAAACACCTTAACCAGTTTTGATTTCCCCGCAGAATTAGCTGGTTAACCCTTCCCAGTTTTGCCTGCACCATTATGGGTGTGCCTGGGCGCACCCTTTTTTTATCGAGACAGCGCATGGAATCTCGCAGTTTGGTCAGAACAGCATACGATGGTTTAAAAAGAAGCCTGGCTTATGTCTTTTTGTTCAGCTTCTGTGTGAATCTCTTACTGCTTGTTCCACCGATTTATATGTTGCAGCTCTACAGTCGGGTGATCACAACGGAAAATCTGGATGCGCTGTTGCTGTTTACGGTTGTGGCCTTGTTTCTTATGGTGTGTATGGCGTTTTTTGATTGGATCAGGTCACAAATGCTGATTCGATTGGGAAATCATTTCGAAGACAATTTGCTGGAAAGTCTCTATCGCTATAACTTTTTCCAAAAAGTGAATCGTATTCGCGATGAAGACAAGCTCAATGGCCTGTCTGAACTGGAATCAATCAAGCGTTTTATTACGGGGCCGAATATCATTGCATTTTTCGATGTGCCCTGGATACCGGTTTTCCTGATCGCTCTGTTTGCGTTTCATTTTCTGATCGGCCTATTCGCCTTGTCTTGCGTGTTACTGTTGATGGCCATCGCTTTTGGCAATGAATATCTGAGTCGATCGCTGCCCGCCTACGATGCGAAATCCCCGAGGCAGCTGCAAGCAAACTTGCACAATTCTGATGCCGCTATTGCTATGGGGATGATGCCAGCGTTGGTAAAACGCTGGAAAACAAGTCGGCGGAGCCAATCAATGCAATCGGCAGAGTTGGATATCTACACATCGAGTTTCTCCACCGTATCCAAACATCTGCGCCTAATTGCGCAGTCTGCCATTCTTGGGCTGGGTGCGTATCTATTAATAAAGCAAGAAATTTCCCTGGGTTTAATGATTGCCAGTTCGATCTTGCTGGGGCGCAGCATGGCACCCATCGAGCAAGTGGTTCGTTCCTGGAGTTCCTTTGTGCAGGTCAGACGCGATTTTCGTTTGCTGGACAGGGTGTTGCAGAACGGGCCAAATTGCTACTGTGCCGAAACAATGCAACTAACCCACAGGCCTTTTGAAGCCGGCGTTATTCACGCGCAAAATATTTCTGTTTCTGCACCTGCTTCAGGATTCATATCACTCCGGGATGCCAGCTTTCAGTTACCGCCTGGCACCGTTACAGCAATTACCGGAGAGAGTGGTGTCGGAAAATCCAGTCTGCTCAAATCCATTATCGGTATCTGGCCGGTACACGAAGGTCGTTTAAAGATTGATGATGTGGATATGTCCAATTGCGATGAGCGTTATCGTCAACGCTTTTTCGGCTATCTGCCCCAAGATGTTCAGCTGTTTGATGGCAGCATCGCTGAAAACATTGCTCGCTTTGCCGAGGTGGAGCCCGCAAAGGTGATTAAGGCCGCTCGGGAAGCTGGTTTGCACAGTTTGATTCTGCGTTTGCCTCGTGCCTATGAAACGCTGATTGGCTCAGAGGGTATGTCCTTGTCCGGTGGGCAAAGACAACGGATTGCACTGGCAAGAGCGTTGTACAATGATCCGCAAATCGTCGTTCTGGATGAGCCCAATGCCAACCTCGATCGCTTTGGCGAACAGTGTTTGCATCGCGCTATCGACCACCTGAAACAAAAAGGCAAAACGGTTATTATTGTCAGCCACCGGCCGTCGATCTTGAATCATGTTGATCAGGTTTTTCACATCAGTGATGGACAAATGACACATGTCCCGAGAGAGGATGCAAACACAACTACCCGGAAACAGAATAAGCCAATATCGGAGCTGGAACATGCATAAAGATTATTGGTTGAATTCGAGTCGCTACCTGCAATGCTTGGGAATCATATTGCTGGCTGTAATGTTGTTCGCGGTCAGCTTTTGGCTTGTGTTTTCATTTTTGTCTTCGATGGATGGTGTGTCGGCCGAGGGCGATGCGGAGCGAGTTTCTAGAGAGTCGCGCTCGCGATAAAGCTTACACATGGTATATCTCTGTCTTGGGCACGCCTCGTGCAGTTCAAGCGAATCACTCACAATAAATATATTTTTTCACCTGATCATCCATATAGTAAATTTCTCGCTCAATACCCGTTTCACTTAAAGGAGTGCAAAGCTTCAACATGTTGTTCATGCTAAGGCTGCTACTTACTTCTACACTCAGCTTTGATATCGAAGAAGGCAGATCTTTTACAGTGCTTTCAAAGGACTTGATATCCAGCTTCCTTCCGTTATGTAAATACGAACCGTGCTCGTCTATTTTAAGTATAAGAATAGAGTCTTCTACATTGGACGATTTTTTATGAGCACAACCATTTAGTAAAGTAATCAAGATTATTGAAAATAATAACTTATTCATGTGATCTCATTGGGGTTTTAGCGCTCGCCTCAATAGAAGGCAAGGCAGTACTTATCACATCCAAATCTTTCAATCCATAAAACTAACATGGTGGGCGACCAAGATATTCTTATGGCATTTGAGATGCGGGTTTCTGGGGAATGATAAATTAACAGTATTTTAATAGCAAAAGACTGATGCCACCAACTATTGGCAAACAAGCAACAATTTGCCAAGAATAATATAAGTTGCCAGACTTTTTGATTTTGCTGGGAATTCTTAGAAAAAATATTCGGGTTTTAGCTTTTCGCGCGATTTCGACATGCCTTTTAAATCGATTTGTATGCAGTTTGTTTAACCAAAGGTTAATCAAGCCAATTGAGATTGTTAGCAGTGAAATAAAAATTAGTATTTCGTTAGAGATTTCATTTCCTATAGCTAATCCTATCAAAACAAAAGCGGCTGCAACCAGAATGGAAGTTATTTGTGCGCGAAGATATTCATGATCCCGGGCATGAGCATAGTTTTCTTCGGCAGTAATTATCAAAAATTGCAATCGATTTTCGTTCATAACTATTCTCTATTAACTGACAATTAATGCAGCGGATATGCGCTATTGCAATAGTGGGAACATTGGTTCGTAATCCTGCTTAAAATAAATTCATTTTTAAAGCGATGTCAAGCCTTCTGAATTTTTAAGCGCCGCTTTCTTACTGAAAACTATTTGGATTATGGAAAAATTGTATATTATTTAAAATCTAAATCGATTTTTAATCTAAAAAGTAGATGATTTATTTATTATTCTTTGATGTTATGGTTCATCTAGCTCTTCAGCATAACGACATGTTCGTGCTCGAGACACCAAAGGAAGAAGTTTTATCTTAAAGGTCTCACTGATCCTCTTACTGAAACCACCCATAGCGGCCTTTAAAGGCCGCTGCCAGTATGGTGGAGTGAGATGACTACTGAGCCAGAAATGCCTTAATGGTTTTCATACATCGCTCAATCAACTCTTCTTGCATTTCATCCGCTGTGGGGTTGCCTTCGCGGGTATGAGCCCACCCTAAATACGTTAAACTTCGGGCTGCGAGAAAGAGCGGTAGTTTTTCCAGTGCTTCCTCACTGAGCGTGCGGTGTTGTCTGTAGCCCTCGATCAATGAGCGTTTGGCCAGTTCGTAGTGTTTGTCCTCTTGAATAAAATACAGAGCAGTGGCCAGTTCAAACAGATACCAGGAAAAGCCTGAATCATCGAAATCAATCAATTGCAGATGCTCACCGTGCAATAGCGCATTTTCCGGGACAAAGTCCGCGTGAACCATGCCATAGCATTCCGCGGTTTTTTCCAGTGCGCCCAGTTCGGCTGCAATTCTGTCTTTGGCTTGCAGGATCCATCCACGTTCATCGTCGGTCAGGCGTTTCAATTCCCAGAACTGTCCCCAGAAAGGTTGTTTGCCAACCAGCCCGTCTTTATCCCAGTGATGTCGTTTGAAATTTTCGGGCAGTGTCCATTGGGCGGAATGGTTGTGGAGTCGAGCCGCCAACTGCCCCAGGCTTGAGTAGCAATAGCGAACGCGTTCGGGGTTATCTTCCAAAGGTTCTTCAATCGTACCAATTTGTTCGCCTTCTACCCAGGCCAAAAGGTCGACCTGTCGTGCATCGGGTAAGGCGGATGAATCGAGAATGGCGAAAAACTTCCCGCACGGTGTTGGAACAACGGTGGGCACTGAAATACCGGCCTCGGCCAGTGCCATCATCCATTGCAGCTCTGATTGCAATGCTTCATCACAATGATAGCCGGCTCGGTGAATGCGCAGGGCAAAACGATCACCGGAATCTGTGCGCAGTGCAAAGACAGCGTTTTCACGATGTTTGATCAGGCTCAGCGTTCCCTGCAAGCCCCAGAGCGCCAAAGCTTCCTCGGCTGCTGTAAGCAACCCCTTTTCGGTAGTTCGGCTGGCGCGTGCGTCGAGTGGGTTCATAGCAAGCCCTCCCGTGATACTTCGTTCAGCACCTGACCAAGTTCGTTCAAGAGGATATCGGCGTGCTCCCGGCCGAAACAAATCGGTGGCCGCATTTTCAGAATATTATCGTGAACGCCAATTTTGCTGATCAGTACGCCGCGATCTTTCATGCGATTGACGATATGCGCTGCCGCAAGCGCAGATGGTGTTTTGTTGTTGCGATCTTTCACCAGCTCGACACCGAAAAATAAACCACTGCCGCGCACATCACCGATGACTTCATAGTGACTGGATAACTGCTGAAGCTGCTGCTTGAGGTAGCCGCCGACATTGCGACAGTTTTCCAAAAGGTTTTCGTTTTCAATAACGTCCAGCACCGCTTTGCCCACTGCGCAAGAAACCGGATTGCCCGCGAAGGTATTGAAATACATCACCTGGGAGCGAAATTCTTTTCCGAGTGCCTGATCACAAACCAGGCCCGCCAGGGGATGACCATTACCCATGGGCTTTCCCAACACGACAATATCGGGCACCACGTCAATATGTTGAAAGGCCCACATATCGCCGGTGCGTCCAAAGCCAGACTGAACTTCGTCGAAAATAAGCAGACCGCCCGCATCACGAACGAGTTTGGCAACTTGCTTCATGTAATGCTCGGGCACATCAGGGAGGCCTTCATTGGCAAAAATCGGGCAGAAAAGCAGGCCGGCAAAACCGATGTCCGAGTCTTGGAATTCGGCAATGGTATTTTTGATTTGCTGAACATAGGCCTGGGTCAGCGCTTCACCGCGTAAACCATTCAAGGGGCGATAGCTGTCTGGATAATTAACGGCTTTAACATTGGGGCCTTTGGCTTCACCGCCATTAAACAAGGTGGCTAATTCATCAACCGCTGCTGTATTGCCATGGTAAGTGGCATTGCTGCAAATGATGCCCATGTTGCCGGTATGCTGTCTCGCCATGCGCAGTGCTAGCTCGTTGGCTTCACTGCCTGAGCAGGTTGGAAACAGCATCGACAGTTTGGGATCAAAGCTGGCGGTCAGTTGTTCCCCGTATTCCACCAAAGCCGGGTGCAAGTAACGACTGTGAACATTAATCTGGCTGGCTTGTCGTTGCAGCGCTTCTACCACGTGAGGGTGACAATGCCCGACATTGGGAACATTGTTGTACACATCCAGATAGCGTTTGCCTTCGGCATCGCTCAACCAAACGCCTTCGCCTTTGATCAAGGTGAGAGGTTTGTCATAAAACAGGGGGGCGTGTTCACCCAGCAGGTGATTGCGCCTTTCCAGAAGAGTGTTTTTCATCTTGCGCTCCATTGTTCCAAGTGTCGGACTTACACGGTGAGGTAGGTCCTTTGACAATGGCTTTATGGTAGATAGCGGATGGAGAATTCAGCATCCACCGAATGGTGGAGTTGCGAAGATTCCCTTCAGGCGTCGGAAGCGTTGATGTCAACAATCAGCGCAGATCGGCGATGACTCTGGCCAGCAACTCCGCTCGAGAACTGACGGACATTTTCTGGAAAATATGCAGCAAATGGGTTTTAACTGTGGCGAGGCCAAGATTTAATTCCTTGGCGAGTTGTTTGTTGCTGGCCCCGGCAATAATTTGTTCCAGGACATCCAGCTCTCTTGGCGTCAGCTGGTATTTATCACCCAGAGACTGACGTTCTTCCACGCGTTTGGGCAGATACACGCTATTGAGGGTGTACTGTAGAAACGGTTGCATTTTACGCAGCAATGCGAGTTCTTCTTCAGAGTATTGACCCAAAGATTCATGCCGCAACAAGGTAATGACGGCAATCACGAAACCTTCATAGCGAAAGAACATATCGGCGACATAACGATGGCCATGGGGCTGCATGAAGTCCTGGTAGTAGATGGTTTGGCGAAGCAGGGAGAAAGACATTTGCTCATCGATTGTCGCTACTCGTTCTTCCCGATGATGAAATTTTCGGGCGTCCAGAGGGTCGAGGCTGCTGAACTCTTCATAGTAACGGCGTTCAACTTCGGGGGGCATATTGGACAGCACAACGCCACGGTGGCGCATTTCCGGGTCCAGCAAATAAAAAGCGGCCGAACTGACCGGCAGAAGCTCTTCCAGCAACTTGAGTGCTTGGGTTTGGAACTGCTGGGGAAAATCGGAGCTGGGGGTTTCGATCGACATATAAAAGCGCCTCTAATCCCTCAAACTATCACAGGGATTTCTCTCTGTTCAAGTGACCGGCATTGATGTGCGGCTATCCACCATTTGGTGGATAGGGTGTGGTGCGGGCCCTACCTATACTGCCTAAAAATCGAATTCGAGCAGGTATTATGACAATAAATACAAACCTGAACGCCTCGGCGGATATCGATCCTGATAGTCCGGCCAGCCGTTATGCCGCCATTTACTTTGGGGTGTTGGGCCCGGCAGTGTTTATTGTGCAGCCCGGTTTTGTGCAGGGTCTGGTGAGCGAACTGACATTCAGCGAAGCCCAGGCAGGCTATGTGGCCTCGGCGGAAATGTGGGGCATTGCCATAGCGACCTTTCTACTGACGTTCAGTGCTCGACATCTCAACTGGCAGCGTGTCCTGTTCTTTTCTGTTTTGCTATCCACCGTGGGTAACCTATTGTCGATGTTCCCCGACAGCTCAACAAGCTTCGCTGCCATTCGTTTTGTGACAGGGCTGGGCTCCGGCGCCATGATTTCCCTGAGTTTTACTGCCATAGGTTTGAGTCGCGATCCAGATCGGAATTTCGGTTTTATGATCATGTGGATCCTGATTTACGGCGCGATCGGTTTCGCCTCCATGCCTTGGGTTTTGCACGAGCTTGGCCTGGATGCGCTGCTGGTATTTTGGGCCATTTTGAATGTGAGCGGATTGGCCGTATTGCGGTTTATGCCCAAAAGTCCGACACGGGAACACGATAGTCCGAGCAAAACCCACGCACTGGCCTGGAGCGCCATTGCAGCGCTATTTTTCTATTTTCTGGCTCAGGGTGTGATCTGGACCTATTTATTTTTGATTGGCACCGATGGTGGAGTCAGTGAAGATGATGTGGCTTGGGGGTTAACGATTTCCCAATTGCTGGGCATCGCGGGTGCTTTCTGTGCGGCGATGTTGGCCAATCGCTATGGTCGATTGATTCCCCTGCAGTTGGGGATTCTATTCAGTGTGGCGGCTTTGCTGATACTGCTGGGTGATCTTACGGCGAGTCTTTATGCCATCTCGGTGTGCCTGTTTAATTTTGCCTGGAACAAAACCCATCCATTTATGTTGGCTCTGCTGGCTGATTTCGACAATGCGGGCAGGGCTGTGCAGTTGGGTGTTGCCGCCCAGATGTTGGGACTGGCTTTCGCACCTGCTCTGGCGGCGACGCTCTTGCAGGGCGCTGATTACCTTAGCGTCATTTGGCTTGGCGTAATGCTATTTGTTGTATCCGGGTTGTTTATTTTGCCGCCTCTATTGAGCCAGCGTGAGTGGAGCTGAAGGACGGCCGTTTTACGACACGCCGATTTTCTGTGCTCTTCTGTCTCGTTTTCCAACTTGCCTCTTGTCCATTTGAACCAAGGCTAGTTCGATCGTTCAGCTGATTCTAATCAGTTGATTTTATTGAAATAAGCCGCAGTCTTGGGGGCTTCTGCATCCGTTCAAACCTCAGTACCTATTGCCCAGACTGGCGGCCATTCCCTGCGGATTCCGGCTCTCGTTTCTGCACAGATAGGGTGTGCCTTTTCCGTCTCGGGTACAGGCTCCGCTCTCGCTAAACATCGAGTTTTGTATAATATCGTGTTGACAACGTTGTCTCATGGTTTTAATCTTGCCTGAAATAAAAACGATACATCCGAATGAGCAGGGTAAATCTGTGCAGCGAAACCAGAGTTCTTCTTTCTACCTCGGCGTGGACGGGGGAGGCAGCAAATGCAAAGCCGTTGTTGTCAATCATGACTTGGAAATCCTCGGCTCGGCGGTGGCCGGGCCGGCTAACCCCTGTGTCGATTATCAACTGGCTATTCATTCGATCACCGAATCCTGTTCGCAAGCGCTGGCCGAGGCAGGTTTATCCCAACAGCAGCATCAGATTGAACTTGGCCTGGCCTTGGCCGGGGTAAATTTCGAAAACGTTTTTCAACGAGTGAATGAGTGGTCGCACCCTTATCATTCCATGCGTTTGATTACGGATTGGCATGCGGCCTGTCTTGGTGCCCACGAGGGGAAAGACGGCGCCGTGGTTATTGTCGGGACTGGCTCCTGTGGATATGTGTGTGTCGATGGTCACAGCAAAAGTTTTGGCGGACATGGTTTTCCCGTTGGCGATAAAGGCAGCGGTGCCTGGTTGGGCCTGCAAGCGGTGAAGGCTGCCTTGTTGGCCAAGGATGAGATGGGCCCGGCGACATTATTGATGGATAAACTTTGTGAGAGTTTATCCTGTAAGCCCGAAGAGTTGGCCATTCGAATGGTTGGTGCCAGCTCGGCGCACTATGCGCAATTGGCGAAAACGGTGTTTGCAGCCAATAAAGACGGTGATGAACAGGCTGCCCGTATTTTACGTGAGGCGACCGATTACATTGAGGCCATGCTCGCCTCAATATTAAAATACCAGCCACCGCGATTATCATTTGTTGGAGGCATCACACCTTTCCTGGTGCCTTTACTCAACAGCGAATTGCGTGAACGAATATCACGGCCCTTGGCCAACCCGGAAATGGGTGCGGTTTACGCATTGCTGAAAAATAACAGGTAATAAAAATTCATTTCTGAGCCCTGTGTATTCAGAAACAGAAAATAATAACGAGGACATTATGCATCTAAGTATGCTCGACTGGTCGATAGTTATCGCCGTGCTGGGAACCACTCTGTGTATTGGTTTATGGGTCAGCAAGCGCTCTTCTGCCGACAGTAACTCCTTCTTTTTGGCGAGTCGAAATATGCCCTGGTGGCTGCTGGGCGGCTCGATGGTAGCGACAACCTTTGCAACCGATACACCCAATCTGGTGACAAACATTGTTCGTAGCAACGGCGTCAGTGGAAACTGGGTCTGGTGGTCCATGTTGATCACGGGAATGCTGACAACCTTTGTTTATGCGCGGCTCTGGCGAAGAATGGGGGTGGCCACGGATCTGGAGTTTTATGAATATCGCTACAGCGGCAAAATGGCTGGATTTCTGCGGGGCTTTCGTGCTGTATATCTAGGAGTTTTCTTTAATATTATGATCATGGCCGGGGTAACTCTGGCCGCCGTTAAAATCGGGGCGGTGTTGTTCGGCAGTGAGCCAAAGCAGCTGGTCTTAATCGCGGGAATCATCACGGTGATCTTCAGTGCGGTAGGCGGTTTTCTCGGCGTTATTCTGACGGATATTATTCTTTTCTTTATTGCTATGGTGGGTTCCGTTGCCGTGGCTTACTATTCGGTAAACCACCCGGAAGTTGGTGGCTTAACGGCGCTGATTGAACACGCTAATGTGAAAGACAAGCTTTCCTTCCTCCCAAACTTTGACGATCCGCAACAGTTTATTCCTTTGCTGATTATTCCTTTGTTCGTGCAGTGGTGGAGTGTTTGGTATCCCGGATCCGAGCCTGGCGGTGGTGGTTATGTGGCTCAGCGCATGCTCGCTGCAAAAAACGAAAAACACGCAATTGGCGCCTCGGCATTTTTTAATTTCTGCCACTATGCACTCAGACCCTGGCCCTGGATTCTTGTTGCCTTGGCCTCTCTGGTGGTTTTTCCCGATCTACAGTCTTTGGAGCGCGCGCTGCCGAATGTACCAAAGCATTTGATTCAAGATGATTTGGCCTACTCTGCGATGTTGACCTTCTTGCCGGCCGGGGTCTTGGGTATCGTGGTGGCTTCTTTGGTTTCCGCGTATGTTTCTACGATTTCAACCAGTCTGAACTGGGGTGCGTCTTACATTGTTAATGATGTATACGGCCGCTTTGTCAGCCCGAATGCCAGTGAAAAGAAGAAAGTATTTATCGGTCGCTTATCGACGGTGTTGCTGATGCTGGTGGCCAGCAGTATGGCGTTGTTATTGGAAAGCGCTCTACAGGCATTTCGACTATTGCTGACCATCGGTGCAGGTACGGGGCTGTTGTTTTTACTTCGCTGGTTCTGGATGCGCATTAACGCCTGGAGTGAAATTACTGCGATGGTCGCGTCGTTCCTGATCAGCCTGGCCATCGAGTTTGGTCCCTTTGATCACATTGTTGAATGGCAAAAGCTGGTGTACAGCATCTTTCTGACCACCGTCTGCTGGGTGACCGTGACCCTGCTCAGTAAAGGCGAGCAGGCGGAGAAGGTTGATGAGTTCAGACAAACCGTTGATTTGAAAGACGGAGAGATTAAAAACGGTATGTGGGCGGCTTTGTTCGCAACCGTGTTTGTGTACAGCACCTTGTTTTCTGCCGGTGCCTGGTTATTCGGTCGTGAGCTTTTGGCGGTAGGTCTGGCAGCGCTTGGGCTACTTACCCTGGTGCTTGCATACCGAAAAGAGTCATCTCGGGAATACAGCGCCGCATAAGGCGCTTGGTTTTTAGAAGGATTTTGAAATTCAGTTTGCTTTTTCTTGACAACGTTGTATTTGCTGGATAATTTGGACAACGTTGTCAACAGGCGGTACTTTTGGCTAAAGCAAATCATTACAATAACTAGTATGAGGATTAAGTATGTCACCTAAACTTAGGAGAGCCATTCAGGCAATTAACAGGGCCTCAAGTCGATGCGGTTATTTGGCAGCGGCCGTTGCACTGGGTGGGTTATCGACGGCTCCGGCATTCGCCCAAACCAATGAAGCAGCGGAACTGGAAGAAGTGGTTGTTACCGGTATCCGACGCAGCCTGCAAGACAGCATGGACATCAAGCGCTTTTCTTCGGCCGTGGTCGATGCGGTCAGTGCCGAAGATGTTGGCAAATTCCCGGATAAAAACGTTGCTGAATCCCTGGCTCGAATTCCCGGAGTGACCATTTCCAGAACCTTTGGTGAGGGCCAGGGCGTAACCATTCGTGGCCTGGGTGCCGGTCGAAATCTGACTCTGGTGAATGGTCAGGCGGTGGGTACGTCCCAGTGGTTTATTCTGGCCGATGCCACTCGAAACTTTAACTATGAGCTGCTGGCTTCAGAGATGCTGGCAGGCGTAGAAGTTTACAAATCTGCCCAGGCGGATATCGATGAAGGTGGTTTGGGTGGCACGGTCAACCTGAAAACCCGACGCCCTCTTGATATGGAAGCAGGCGAGGGCAGTATTTCCGTGGAAGCTCAGTATGGTGATCTGTCCGAAGAAACCGACCCTTCTTTCTCGGGTTTGTATTCCTGGAAAAACGAAGACGAAACCTTCGGGGCGTCAATTGTCGTTTCCCGCCAGGAGCGCACGGTTCGACGTGAAGCGACGGAAATGTTTGTTCCTGCCTACTTTACTCAGTTTGATCGTGACTGGAATGCGGCGACCAATCCCGATACACCTTTTAATCCACCGGCAGGTGCGAGCGAACAGGGCTTGTTGCCTTGGGGTATCGGTTCGGCCCTGTTTACCCAGGAGCGTGAACGTACCGGTGTTGATCTGAATTTGCAGTGGAAGCCCAGCGATAACTTGAGTTTGGGGCTGCACTACCTGAATTCGGAGCTTAAGGCCGACAATGTAAACTCCAACTTTATCGGTATTCCCTTTCGAGGCATTTTTGCAGCCAACAATCCGTCAGAGGGTGTGGTTCAAAACGGCATTGTGACCGAACTGCATGTTGATGGTGGCGATCCGGCCGCGTGGGCAAACCATATCGCCTACGACACCATTTATCGTCCAGGCTCCAAGATGGATACGGAAGTGGTGGATCTGGATTTGGAATTCAGTGGTGACAATTTCACAATTGAAGGTCGTCTGGGTACAACCAGTGGTGAAGGCACCAATAACGATTTCTTCACGGAATTTTTCGCCAGCTCCCAGGACCCGAGAGCGAACTTTGATTTTTACAATCCCGGTGGTCAGGCGCCACGCCTGGATTACAGTCGCAGCCCCTGGCTTGCATCGCCGACAACCGAAATGTCTCTGACCGGTGTTTTCGATCAGCAAAACATTGCCGAAGATTCAGAAGATTATGCCCAGATTGATGTCAGCTTTGATGTAGCCTTTGGTGCGGTCAATGAAATCAAAGTGGGCGGTAAGATTCGTGATCGAAGCTTTGAGCAGACGCGTTACCGTGACGAAATGCAAAATGCGGTGGTGGGAACAGAATCCCTGGGTTATGCCGGCGATTTGAGCAATGGCACTATTACCGTTGCCCACGATGAGACCAGCATGGGCAGCCTGACGGTATTCAATCCGGATTTGAATGGCATGCGTACAGCGTTCTTTAATTTGCCAGTCTGTGATTCCAGTGGTGAGTTATGCAGAACCGGAAGAACCATTACCAATGAATCGTCCTATGGAATCGACGAAGACATCACGGCGCTGTATGCCATGGCGAAGTTTGAAGGCGAAAACCTTCGCGGTAATGTCGGTGTACGTTATGTTAAAACGGATACCGATTCCCGCGGTTGGGATTTCAACAACAATCGTCCGATCACAGAAAGCGGCAGCTATGACAATGTCTTGCCAAGCGTGAATATCGTTTACGATCTCAGCGAAAATGTGGTGATGCGTTTTGCAGCGGGCAAGTCCATTGCACGACCTGCACCGTTTGCTCTGTCATATGCAGTGAACCTGACTCCGGAAACCAGTTCCGGTACGGCGGGCAATCCAAATCTGAAACCGGAGGAATCCAATCAATACGAATTGGGTATTGAATGGTATTTGGGTAACGCCTCCATGCTGAGCGCGACCTACTTTAAGAAAGACATTCAGAACTTCGTGTACAGCCTCACCAAGCGCGCGGTCATCAATGGCCAGGAGATTAATCGACTGAGCACGTTTGATAATGGCGGCCAGGCTGAAATTGAAGGTGTGGAACTTACTGCACAGTATGCCTTCGATAACGGTTTTGGTTTCTCGGCCAGCTACACGTACTCAGATGTGGGTGACGGTGTGGTGCAGGATGTTGAAGATGGCGCTTTAGTGAGCCGTAATATTCCATTCCCTGATGCCTCAAAAGATGTCTTGAGTGGTACGGTTTACTATGAACAGGAAGCCTTCAGTGCTCGATTGAATTACAGCTATCGCTCCGAGTTCTTTAAGGCGATTCAAGAATCCGGAAAGTTGTTTGGTGATGAGCAGAGCCAGTGGGACGCTCAGTTGAACTACTTCGTAACAGACAACTTCACCCTTCGTGCTGAGTTCTTGAATATCACTGACGAAACCATCGATGATTTTTACTCATCGGCGGGTGGCCACAATGTGAAGGCGACACAGTTGTACAACGGTCGACGCTTTATTCTTGGGGCCAACTATAAATTTTGATCTCCCAGCCCCTCTATAGTGACTGAGATTTAGCCCTGCATTGCAGGGCTTTTTTTATGTCCGTGAAAAGTATCAGAAAGTTGAGGTGTCAATAATATATTTAATAGCAAGTGTTTCTGTTCCCTTGTGATGCCCAGCTTTACACCCGATTCTAGAATTAACACTCCGCCTCTTTTTGGCAATGTTGCTTGTGCTTCAGTGAATCATTGTCTGGCATTACGCGGGTGGTAATCTTCTAGTACGAATAGCTGCGATCCTTAATATTTAATTTAAACGATGGTTGAAAAGCTAATCGTTTTCTCTGGTGATAGTATCCTGGTTTTAATGAGGACGTTAAGCATGCGCGTTGTAATCACCTTCCTGGCAGTCTGTTTTTTCACTGAAGTAAACGCTGGCCTTCCCCTGGCGCTAGAGGATCTTATTACTAATAAAGGTAAGATTAAATTGAGTACTTCTATTTCGTACTTAAATAGCAGCGCCGAAGATATCCAGCTCGGAGAGCAAGTTATTGTACAAGTAGACAATAACTCCTTTCTTAATCTACCTTCTAGTATTGGAGAAACTAAAACAAATACTGACACTCTTATTGGAACTGTTGGACTCAGGTACGGAGCCTTGAGAGATTTAGAAGTCTATGCTCGTTCGAGCTACGTTTACAGGGATACTCGAAGCTTTCAATCTGATGGAATTAACAGCCAATCGTTTAATGACTTTGCCTCAACTTGGTTCGGAACGAGTTATCAATTCTCATACGACAATGAATCTCCTGCCCTACTAGGTTTTTTAGAAACGTCTGTTTACGAAAAGTCTCAAGGAAGCACATCCTCATTTGATAGTTGGTCAGCCGGCGTTACTACGTATCGAGCTATCGATCCAGTTGTGTTATCGATGAGTGCTGCCTATCAGTGGAATGCGGATAGAGAACTAAATGGACAAATAGTTAAACCTGGAGGAATTCTATCTATCAATCCTTCCTTGGCCTTTGCTGTGAATGACCGTATTACGCTAACGACTGGGGTTCAATGGAGGCTCAAAGCTAGAGGTGAAGTTGATTTTAGAAAAACTGGGTTTCGCCAAACCGATACGGGGTTATCTCTCGGTTTAGGGTACGGATTCGCGAGAGGTAACATCTTGAATGTTAGTTTGTTCGCGAATACCTCGGGTCGGAGACAATCCAACTTGAGGTTTAATTGGCTCTATGCCTTCTAAATAATTGTAAATTGGAGATTATAATGAAAAAGCTAGTTTTAGCTGCTTTACTTTCTGTCTGTTTTACCCATGCGGTCATGGCTCAAGATGATATTGTCATGTCGGATCGTGACTATATTTTTAGCTCTCATGCTGAGAGTTCCGAACAGATTTCCTATAAAACTTTAACCTCTGAAGAAATGAAATCTACGGAGGGTGCTGCTGTCCCGATAGTTGTTGCTATTGGTTTTGGTGCCTTAGGTCGATTCACGGCGAATCAATTTGTTAAGCATTTTATTTCAAATGGGGCGCTTGCTTGGGGGACGTACAGCTTTGCAAAGAAAATGCACTTTTGCGCTCAGGATAAAGAAGGTATAAATCCTCTTTGTTAAAATTTGAAGTCACACCTCCCTGAGGGAGGTGTGATTGTAGTGATTTAATTATGATAAAAAGAACTATGAGAATATGTCCAAGTTGTAAATCTAAATGTATAGACTCTTCTAAATTTAAGAAATATGAACTATACAGATGCGAAAACTGTGGTGTTGGAGTGGAATCAAGTGTTATTTTGTCCTCATTGATATCCATAGTGCTAGCTTTAAGTGTAGGTGTTTTCTTGGATCATGGGTATTATTTTTGGGGGACTCTCGCCTTTTTTATTCTAGGTGTTAGGTGGGCTTTTCTAGAAATTCTTGATGCTGCAACATTGCCGCTTAAAAATTTTTTTGAAGAATAGAATGAAATGGAAAATTTCAATACTGATTGATATGTTTAAATTTTTTATTGCTTTTATTTTTTGTGTTATTTCCTCTATCTCCTATGTCTATGGTAGCGCGGTCGTTGAATTTAACAAAAATATAGGGGTTTTATCTGTAAAAACGTGGAAGGATATTAGAGATGAAAATGTTGTTAAGCAGAAACTTGATTACTCATGTGGTGCGGCGTCAGTAGCCACAATTCTTAATCACTTTTACGGATTTCCGATTTCCGAAGAAGAAATTTTAGAGTTGATTGCAAAAGATGATCTAATGGCCTCGTTTGAAGATATTTCTAGAATACTTCCTAAGTTTGGTTTTAGAGGTGTTGGATTTAAGTCGTCCTATAATCAGTTGATGAGCCTAAAAATCCCAGTCATTGTCTATACAAAACATCGTAATAATGATCACTTCTCGGTTCTTAAAGGAGTAGATTCGGAAACGATTTTGCTTGCTGACCCATCTTTTGGAAATCGGACGTTTAGTAGATATCAATTTAACGAAATATGGGAGACGGATGATGATCCAAATTTAAAGGGTAGGTTTTTAGCTATAGTCCCTATTGATAAAGTATACACGAAAGCGAAAATGGATTTCTTTGACCCTAAACCAGTAAGACATACATCTAGGGTTATTGTTGGTGGTATACACAGAGACATACAGTAGAGCTATTGGAAGTGCTGTTTGTAGAAAACCATACCTATAAAACCTTGCCTATTGAATAAAACTCCCCTCATAAAAACTATTTTTAAAAAGGTAAGTCAGAAATATGGATTATTGAGCGTCCAGAAAACGGCGGTGATCAGAGAACATAGCCGCCATTTCCTGGCAATAGATTGCAGCCATATCGGCGGGGGCGGGCTCAATACGAGAAGTTTGGTTCGGGTCAGCTGTGGGAAATAAACCCATACCGGAAAATATGGTGTACCAGCTGGGTTTCAAGTACGCGACCGAGGTTTGATAGTTTTCGAGAACGTTCTCCAGATCGCCGCCAGAAGACCAACACTCCAGCAGCGTAGACAATTGCTCTGAAACATTGTTGTTCTCTCGATTGTCAATCCAATACTCGGTATCACTGCGACTGTTGATCTTGTAATGACACTGAACATAATCTGATATTGCATCAAAAGCCCGGTTGATCTTCCGGTTATAAGCGCTTGTTGTGCCCTCAGGGTAATTGGATATAAATTCTTCCACAGTGTATTGAACCAGCATCAGTGCGGTGGCTTCCAGTGGTTCAATAAACCCCTGGGACAAGCCCACCGCCAGGCAGTTCTTTTCCCAATGGCGCTCGGCACGACCTACCTTCATGTTCAGATGCCGTGCCGAGGTGCTATCGTCTACGCCCAGCTCGCGGCGCAATTCCTGTTCGGCCTGCTCCGGGCTGCAATGCGCAGAAGAATACACATAACCATTACCATGGCGGTTACGCAGAGGAATTTGCCAGCGCCAGCCATGTTGCATACCACTGGAGACAGTTTGAGCTGAAATGGGGGAGCTGTTGTGTGTTTCGGTCAGGATGGCGACTGCACGATCATTGAACAAGCGATTCTGATAGCTGTGAAACGGAACCTTAAGTTGTTGCTGCAACAGGATTGAGCGAAAGCCACTGCAATCAATATACAAGTCCGCGTTAATAAGGCCGTGCTGTTTGCTGCGTAGGTTATCGATAACACCCGATTCAGAGCAAAGCTCGACCTGCTCGATCTCGCCTTCCAAATGTTTTACACCCGAAGCCACGGCTTTCTCTCTTAAAAAGTCACCCAAAGCCCCGGCATCAAAATGGTAGGCGTAATCGAGTTCAAACGGTAGCCGCTTTTGGGTCTTCGGTGCGCGTTTGTCCATTGCCAGGCGTGCGGACAACCAAAACTTATCCGGATTGGCATCGGCCTCGAACCCTTGCCGTCTCAGGTCACAGTTTTTGAAGAAGGCTTTAGCAGTTTCCAGATCAAAGTGAGAATAGAAAGGATGAAAGTAAGAGGGGTAATTCTTGTCGCCTGTCCAATTGGGAAAGCTGATGCCGGTTTTAAAAGTGGCATTGCATTTAGGCATCCATTCGGATTCTGGAATACCCAGCTTGGCAAAAAAAGATTTCATCGCGGGTGTGGACCCTTCGCCCACGCCCACCGTGCCGATTTGCGGGCTTTCAATAAGCTGGATATTAGAATTTGGCCAGCGAGACTTCATCAAATTGGCAGCCATCCAGCCAGCGGTGCCGCCCCCGACAATCAGGATAGAAATTTTTATATCATAATTTATGCTTGTCATGATGTTCGTCCCGGGGCTCTAAGGTCGATCCAGTGTTATGAAGTCGGTTTTACTTTATGTGTCGAGGGCCTTGTTGTTCCAATGCTGCCCGATGAGGTGTAAAAGTACCCAGACCCAAATCTCTCATCGTTTGCAATTTCTTACAGTACTCGTCCATATCACCTTCCGGGGTACGTTGAGCTTTTGGAAAGTGTGCCATGCCGGAGAACAGACAATACCAGGACGTTCTTCGATAGACCTGTCGACGTCGATGTTCTTGCATGGCGGTTTCAAATACCTCGTTGCTCTTCCAGCGTTCAAGCAGAGCCTGTAGGTCATCAGACACCTCGCAGGCTTCGCGAGCATCCCGCCAATATTGAGTATCGCTGCGAGTGTTCAGGACATAATGCCCCTGAATGTAATCGCGAGTGCCATCAATCAGATCATTAATTCGCTGGTTGTGACGGTGCCGATATTCACCACTGAAGTTACCTTGTTTAAAGCACTCAATAAAGCTTTCAATGGTGTCCTGAATCGTATGCAGCATGGCGGCCTCCAGGGGTTCCAGAAAACCCTGGGACAAGCCGATGGCGACACAGTTTTCTCGCCAGTTGTTTTCCAGGCGCCCAGGCGTCCAATTCAGCTTCAGTGCTTTTGTCGTATTCGGATCGACCTCAATGATCTTGCTTAGGGCAAGATGGGCCTCTTCGTGGTTCAGATAATCGCGATTGAACACATAACCGTTACCGACTCGACTTTGCAAAGGGATTTGCCAACGCCAACCAAAGGGCATGGCTTCAGACAATGTCTCGGAAGGAATGTCCTGTTCTGCTGGAAGTGGGCAGGGCATGGCGACGGCAGCATTATTGATCAGATATCTCGAGTAATCGAGAAAGGCGGTACCTTGGGCTTCGATGCACAATAAACGTTTAAAGCCACTGGCATCAAAAAAGACATCCCCGGAAATTTTCTCGCCGCATTCGCTGATCAAGGATTCGATTTTGCCTGCCGCTGTGCAGTGTACCTGCCCGATATCCAGTTTTTTATGGATAACGCCACGTTCAACGCAAACTGAGGCCAGAAATTCTGCCAGCAAATGGGCATCGAAATGGTAGCCATAGTCGAATTGAGCAAAGGCTTCATGCTCGGACAGTGGGGAAAGTCCCAAACGCCCGATTTCAGAGCTGATGAAAAACTGATCCGGATGGCTGGGAATATTCCAGCCGGCCCGCCGTAACTGACAGTTTCGAAAGAACTTTAGCGCGCAGCTGTGATCGGCCTGGGAATAAAATGGGTGAAAATAGCTTTCCTTCGGGTCACTCAGCCAACCGGGGAAGCGAATACCGCATTTGTAACTGGCATTGCATTTGGGCATCCACTCCTGCTCCGGGATGTTCAGCGTTTCAAAAAAGCGTTTTAATGAGGGCGTTGAACCCTCGCCGACACCGATAATTCCCCGACTCTCGGATTCGACCAACAGAATCTCAGCCGTATCTGAAAAGTGATGTTGCAATAAGCTGGCACACATCCAGCCGGCCGTGCCGCCACCGACGATAACAAATTTGAGTGTTTCACCCATGTCGTATTACTCCAGGGGAACGCTAAGCTCCCGACCAGCTCTATTGAGTTTATGATTCAAACTCCGAATTTTTATAGCTTGTGAATCGACGGAAGTTTCCAGGTCGAGCTTTCCTTGTGAGCCTGGAAGTGTTTGCCAGTGGCCATCATCGGTCTGGTATTCCAATGGGAGGTTCGGAACCGGGCTTTGCCAATGCAGCTGATCGTTTTTGACGATGGCGCCAATCACGGGCAGACGATATTCAATGTGCCATTCGTCCAAGCGTTTCATCGCCTCACTGAGCGCAAAGCTGAATCGATGCCAATCGGATTCCCGCGTTGATCGATTGCTCGAAAAGTACTGACTGTCTTCGGAGTAGACTCGGTTTGCGGTATACGCCAATTCCCAATCTGCCTTGTGCCATGCACGTTCGGCCAGCGCAAACAAACGCGGGTAAATCATGTATTCAGCTTGTGTATCGCTGCGAACCACTTCTGTCCATAACTGGCCTTGCAAACCGAAGAACGCATTTTCTTGTGGAGCGACACTGTCATCAACTTTATACGCTTTGCCATTGCGATTTTTCCAAATTTCTGCGTGAGCGGGCAAATTGTCCGGCATAAAGTCGAAGGCTTTTTTGGTATCGATACTTCTTGATGCCCAATAAAAGCCCCTTTCCTTGTAATGAGCTTGATAGGGGAAATCAAAATAAGTGGCGTCAGGCGTGGACACCACAACATCCCATTTTAAATTGGCGTGGCGTTGAGCTACTTCATGGCCTTTCCAAAACAAGGGTGTCCAGGCATGGGATTGAATGTTTTTTCCGGCCAGGCTGGATTCAACATGATTAAGACCGTCATTCCAGGCGGCGGCTTTGATGCCTTTGTCTTCCAGTAGAGTCACCAAACGTTCTATAAAGTACGCGGTCAACTCTGCGTTGTGACGGATGCCATAGGGATTATCAGTCAGAAAGCTTTCACATACCGGAGAGGCTTTCCAGGCACCAGGCGATTCATCGGCGCCAATGTGGTAGGTTTTCAATGGCCAGCCGGCCTGCTCATGCAAACCTTGAATCTCATCAATAACCACGTCAAAGAAGCGGTAAGTCGATTCCATACAGGGGTTGATGGTGTTGTCATTGTAATGTTGATGGGAAATGTATTCACTGCGATCTTCAAAGTCACTGAGTAAAAATTCTTCCGCGGCTTTTTGTTTGCCTGCTTTACTCAACATTTTATAACGCGCTTCCATGGATTTAATGGCCGCTCGTGCATGACCGGGGGCGTCAAAAGAGGGAATCACTTCGATGTTTCTGGATTTTGCGGCTTTCAATATGTCCAGATAATCGTCCTGGGTCAGAAACTGATTTGCTTTGGGAAATGGACCGTCGCCGAGTTGAGTAATCAGGCAACGCTCCTCTTTTAGATCGAGACAGCGTTTTGCCCCGATGTCCGTTAACTCGGGTAATGCATGAATCGCCAGTCGCCAGCCTTCGTCATCGGCCAAATGCAAATGCAGTTTGTTGAGTTTTACCGCAGCCATTTGTTGCATGAGTTCTAGAATAAAGGCTTTCGATAAAAAATTACGGGAAAGGTCTAGGTGCATTCCGCGATAAGCATAGCGAGGCTCGTCACTAATACTGATGCTTGGTAGCTGGCCTTTGCCGCTGTGCCAAAGCTGAGCAAGTGTGTAAAGCGCATAGTTGCTGCCAGCAGCGTCTGCCGTACGAATATCGATGCCGCCTTTATCGATTCGAAGTTGGTAGCCATCAGCCTTGAGGCTATGATCACGTGTAAAATTCAAAGCCAGCTGTTGATCTTTCGTGACGGGTAATCCCAGTTTTTCTAAATATTCCAGAGCGGCAGTATGAGTGTTTTCGGGAAAATCATTTTTTGCGATATGCAGCGCACTCAAGGTAATAAGCTGACTACCGAGGTGTTCTATCGTTTTGGGTTTAGGTATCACCAAGGCCTCAGAGCTTGCCGGTGTCTGGTGTTCAGTGTGTCGATCTCCAAACGCCTTATAGAGATAAGGCGCATCGGCAATGACCGTCAGATCTTTTTTATTTCGCTTATGATGTTTTTCAGGGTTCTCAGGGGGTAAAACAAAAGCCGGGGCTTCCAGCCCGGTTTCTGAATCAAATTCCATGACGGTAGATTGCACAATCGCCGGTTCCAGACCGTCAACATGCAAAAAGAAATTGGGAAAAATATCGCTCTCGGTTAAATGCCAGAAGGATGCCCGGAATGGAATTTTGTAAGCATGGTCGGCTTTCAAACCTTTGAAGCTGTTGCTGGGGCGTAGCCGGTGCAGGTCTCCTTGAATACGCTCGATAATAAAGTCTTCGTTGTAAACTTCATGTATGGGCGAGTAGTGGCTGAAGTACAGCTGCCATTCGGTGCCGGGATAGTCGATCGGAGATTCAATGAAAAGCTCAGCTTCAAAGCAGGGTGCTTTTTCATGGAGAATATTGCACTCGCCGTCGGCCTGATTATTCACTACCTGATAGCGAACATCCAACACCTCACCCAAGGTATTCAGCTGTTCTTGCTGGCTTTGACAAGCGCAGATCAACAATGCAAAACACACCCAAAGCCTTTTCATTATTATTCTCCAGTAATTTTCGGATTGTTACGATTCAGGGCCGGGGCCTTCTCAGGATAAATTCAAGGTTTTCATTAAGGCCTGCTGCTTTTCTTCAACCTCAATAAAAAACTCAATGTGCTCCAAACGGCTGGCCGCATCCCGATCCAGGACGATAATCGCATCGGGATGCAGTTGCAGGGCCGAAGCTGGACAGTAGGCACTTAGGGCTCCCTCAATCATGGTTTGCACCGCTTGTGATTTTTCTTCGCCGAAGGCCAACAATAAAATTTTCCGGGCTTCGAGGATGGTGCCAATGCCCATGGTGAGCGCCAGCTCGGGTTGGAATTCGCCATTACCAAAGAATCTTGAATTGGCATTAGTGGTCGATTGCGTCAGTGTTTTAATCCGCGTTCGGGATTGCAAACCCGAGGTGGGTTCATTGAAACCAATATGCCCATTGCGCCCAATGCCGAGTACTTGTATATCAATGCCGCCGTGAGCATTAATTTCATCCTCATAGTCGGAACAAGCCTGTATCGGGTTTTCATTTAAGCCGTCTGGGACATGGGTGTTCTTCACATCAATATTGATATGATCAAACAGCTGTTGCTGCATAAAGTAGCGGTAGCTTTGTGGGTGTTCAGGAGATAAGCCGTGATATTCATCCAGATTGAAACTGGATGCCTGGGAAAAATCAACATAGCCTTCTTTGTACAAGCGAATCAGTTGTTCATAGCACAACGTGGGTGTTGATCCAGTGGCCAGGCCGAGAACAGATGTTGGTTTTTGCTGAAGTTGCAATGCAATGGCTTCCGCCGCAAAGGCCGAAGCTTCATATCGATTTTCTTTGATCACAATCCTCATGGCTTAGCCCCGTTTGGTCTCCTGTTTGAATATAATGTTTCCAGCACAGCTGCTGGCGTATACCTGCAAATCGTTCTCCAGACAGATAAAATCGGCTTCATAACCTGCTTTTAAATACCCCAGTTTGTGTTCCAGCCCGAGGCTCTGGGCCGGGTAAAGGCTGGCCATGCGCAGGGCTTCATCCAGACTGACGATGTCTTGTTCGCGGAGAAAATGAATGGCGTCGATTAACGCAATGGCGCTGCCGGCGAGATTGCCTTCGCCGTTAATTAAGATGCTTCCTTGAACGCTCAAGGTTTCTTCATACAAATCAAACGTATTTTTATGGCCACCGACGGTGGCCATAGCATCACTGACCAACACCACTTTGCCTTTCGATTTGCTGCGCAGCAGCAGTCGTATATTGCTGGGGTGTACGTGGTGCCCATCGGCAATCAGTCCACAGTAACTGTGTTGGTCTTCCAGTGCGGCACCCAGCAAACCGGGGTCACGCGCCTGGATGCTGCTCATGGCGTTAAACAGATGAGTAAATCCGCATACGCCTTCTTCAAGTGCGGCCACGGCCTGTTCATAACTGGCGTTGCTGTGCCCGGCCCAGACATGAATGTTTTGCTGTGCCAGTTCCTGAAGGGTGTTGGCGGGGACGGCTTCCGGCGCGAGTGTCACCATAAGCAGCAGTTTTTGGGCGATCTTTTTCAGAGCTTCGGCATCGTCGGATTCGAGGCGACGAATAAATTCCTCTTTATGGGCACCGCGTTTGCTGCGAGCAAAAAATGGCCCTTCAAGATGGAGCCCGAGAATTCCGGAAAGCTGTTCATTCCGGGCTTGCTGTACGGCATCGGCCGCTTGCTGTCGAATGCTTTGCTCATCGCTGATGATGGTCGGCATGATGCGACTTGTACCCAGGCTCAGATGGGCATTGGCGATTTGCTTCAGCCCATCAAGATTGGGTTGCTTGTTAAACAACACATCTCCGCCACCATTGACCTGTATATCGATCAGGCCTGGTGCCAGCAGGCGATCGCCGAGATCAACGATGATTTCATCACCGCTTAATTCGGATTGTGGCTTGATCGCCAGTATCTTGTGGCCTGCAATCAGCAGCGCCGCATTGTGGTGTCGCTGCTCGCCATCAAAGATCTGCCGGCAGAGGATCGCGCGGATCGGGTCATTCTTAGCCATAGTGATACGGTCATTATTATCTGCTTGGGGAGCAGTATAGTATTATTGAGACAACGTTGTCACATGTTTCCGAAAAAAATTGGATCAGACCGGAACGAGGCTTGGGATGTACCTAGGTGCTTTTGGGGCCGGTAGAGTCGCGCTCTACAAGCTGAGGGCAGAAACCATAACCCTGCCAGGCGTAACCCTGCTTGGATTTCTTGCGTTGGCGAATCTCGTCAATCAGGATGCCTGCGGCTTTTTGGGCGATTTCCTGCCCGGCTTGCTGGGAGGTGGTTAATTGCGGCCAGGACTGACGGGAGAAGGGGCTGTCCTCAAAACCCGCAATGGATAAATCCGAGGGGACTTCCAAACCCAGGCGGCGGGCGGTAAACAGAGTACCGGCCGCGATCTCATCGTTACAGGCAAATATGGCTGAGGGACGCTTGTCCTGTTGCAGCAGAATTTCGCTATTGGCGACACCCGATTCAAAGGAGTAGTGGCCATCAAGAATCAGCTCGGCTTTGGCGTCCAGCTTATTGTCTTCCAGGGCTTTGAGGTAGCCGTCCTTGCGTTCCAGGCTGGAGCGATGGTCAATATCGCCTCCCAGAAAGGCAATGTCTTTGTGGCCCAGATCGATCAGATGTTGGGTTATTTGGTAAGCCGCTCGGTGGTCATCGATAAACACACAGCTGGAAATGGTGTCTGCCTGTTGGGCCGAAATGATGCGAACAAGCACCACCCCTGCCTGTTGTAACTGGTCGATAACTTCCGGCATTTCCGACAGTGGCGGTGTCAGGACTAAGCCCGCCACCTGGCTGCGTTGGGTCATACTCAGAATTTCATCAACGATGTCTTTCGAGGTCGCTTCACAGGGATGAATAATCAGTTCAAAGCCATGCTTATGGCATTCTTTTAAGATGCCGTTTTGCAGTTCAATAATGTAGTGACTATTGGGATTGTCGTAGATCAAGCCCAGGGATGAGGCGGTACCGCGCAGCAGACGGGCAGAGCGATTGGGTTGATAGTTCAGCTCTTTTACCGCGGCCCAGACTTGTTCCTGCAGCTTGGGGGCGACATTGGGTTCATGGTTTATGACCCGGGAAACAGTCTTAAACGATACGCCCGCGAGCTTGGCGACATCCTTAATAGTGGTCTTCATATAGGAACTTGTTACTTTGTACGAGTTAGGCGGAGCTAGCCTACTGTGTACAGACCCACCCCGCAACCCTGGCGCAGGGCATCGCCCCGGCGTTGACAGTCATCGCATTTCTATTTAATCTCTTCGAATCTTTTTGACAACGTTGTCATTTGTTTTTTGAACAAACGTGGGATCAACACCAGAACCACACGACAGTGAATCGATTACATAGGAGTGCCTGATCTATGCGTACACAACTGGACAGTTGGCGCCGTTTAAAAGACCTTGCCGAGCCGGCGAAGCACTGGTCTTTGCAAAAGCTGTTTTCCCAGGATGCCGAACGGGCGGCCCGCTTCAGTCTGGAGTTGCCTGATATGTATCTGGATTATTCGAAGAACCTGATCGATGAAGAGGTTATGGGCTCCTTGTTTGATCTGGCCGAAGAGGTTGGTCTGGTGGATAAAACCCGGGCCATGTTTTCGGGGGAAATGATCAACACCACCGAAAACCGAGCGGTACTGCATACGGCCTTAAGGGATTCCAGTGGTTCTGCGGTTCAGGTGAACGGAGAAAACGTCCAGACAAAAATTGCGGCCGAGCTGGCCAAGATGCAAAACTTTGTAGAGTTGGTTCGTGACGGTGAATGGCGAGGCAGCACCCGTAAAAAGATTCGTGATGTGGTCAGCCTCGGTGTGGGCGGTTCCAACCTCGGTCCCAAAATGGTGAGCCAGGCCCTGAAACCCTACGCCGATAGCGAACTGCGGGTTCACTACGTCTCGAATGTCGATGGCAACAGTCTGGCGGAAACCCTGCGGCCGCTAAATCCGCAAACCGTGCTGTTTGTGGTCTCATCCAAAACGTTTACCACCACCGAAACCATGACCAATGCGCGCACGGCATTGAACTGGTTGGAGTCGGCATTGTTCGATAAAAAAGCCGTTGAAAAACACGTTGTGGCGGTAACTTCGGATTTCGCCAAAGCGCGTGAGTTTGGTGTGCTGGAAGAGAACATTTTTGAAATGTGGGACTGGGTCGGTGGGCGATTCTCACTGTGGTCCGCTATTGGTTTACCGATCGCTCTGGAGCTGGGTTTTGACAATTTCGAAAAACTTCTGCGCGGCGCTGAAAACATGGACAAGCATTTTCTCTCCGCCCCTATCAATGAAAATGCACCCGTTCTGTTGGCGCTGTTAAGTTTGTGGAACACCACCTTCTTGAATTTCCGTGCCCAGGCGATTCTTCCCTACGATCAAGGTTTGCATCTGTTCTCGGCCTATATGCAACAAGCCGAAATGGAGAGCAATGGTAAGTCCGTAAACATACACGGCGAGCCCATCGATTATCAAACCGTGCCATTGATCTGGGGCCAGACCGGCATCGATGGTCAACATGCCTTTTATCAATATCTGCACCAGGGTATGAATGTAGTACCTGCGGATTTTATAGGTTCGGTGAGCAGCGAAATTACGATCGAGCACCACCAGGATATTTTACTCGCCAACCTTATTGCGCAAAGTCAGGCGCTCATGAATGGCGTGGATGCCAATAGCCTGAGGCGCACCGCACTGAGTGCAGGCTGCAATCTCCAGGAAATGGAACAGATCATCCCCCACAAGGTACATCAAGGCAATCGTCCGAGTAACACCATTCTGTTGCCTCGTCTCGATCCAAACACACTGGGCGCATTGATTGCGCTCTATGAGCACAAGATTTTCGCCCAGGGTGTTTTACTCGATATTTGTTCTTTTGATCAGTGGGGTGTAGAGCTTGGGAAAAAACAGGCCAATGAAGTACAGCAGGCGCTAACAAAACCGGGCCGCGACGAAGGCGAATTTGATTCTTCGACTCGGGGTTTGATTGCGTATTGCCATAAACATCGCTCGTTGACGGTATAGTTCGGTTTGTGGAGCGCCTCATCGCTATTGGCGTTCCATTGCTCGCCGCTGGTCTTATAAAACATTGTCGGAATCGACAAATTACGAAATGAGATAGTTTGCGCATGGTTCTTTAGTGTTTTTTAAAACAAGAGTGTCCGTTCTGTTGCCTGGTTCTTTAGTATTAATTTTTATAATGTCTAATGCTTAGACATCTTCCTCGCTTACTATTTGTTCAGAATAATATCATCAATAAGCATTAAAAAATCCGCAAAGCGTCTTAATATTGACCAGTCTAGCGTCAGATGATAGTGTCGCCCCGCTCCGCATTATTGCGGTCAAAATTGAGCCAAATTTCTCAGTAAATAAAATCAAATTATTACCTCAATAAAAGGGTACGCACCTTCTGGGTGTTAAGCCATGTAGGTAGCGAGGATACCTGCTGTTAGAACGATGGGCGTGAATCCTGGTGATCGCTCACCGACTCGTTTAAGGGATCCTGGGTATTAGGGAAGATGTTTATGTTAAGTCGACTGAAAGTCGCCGTCGCTTGCGCGCTATGTTTTTTGCCTGTGTCTCATTCGCAAGCAAATCTGGATGTTTATGAACTGCGATTTGCCTTCAAAGCCGATGGTCGGCCTATGTACGAGCAAATCAATGTTGGCAGCGCGCAAACCCGTAATACCTTTCCTGCCGATATTGTCGTCAGCGCAGGCGCGATACAGAAATCCGGTCAAACTGTTTGGCAAATTACCAACAATTCCTCTGAAATGCTGAATAACAGCCAATCAATTTTGCTGCTCGACCTTGAAATTGATCAGCAGAGCAACACGTATTTCAATGAGCGTGTCAACAGCGTCGATACAGCAGCACCCCCGCACAGCAACCGCGATGGCTATGATTCCCAGAGTTTCTCCAGATGGAGCGTAGACGAACTGGGCTACAGCGGTGGACGCCTGGATGCCGCCTACCAACTTTTTTACCTCGATAACCGCAACCACATAGCTTCTGCTGCCAACGATGTCGCGGTGGCCATGCAATATGATCTTGGCGACCTGCCTCCCGGAGAAAGCGTGTTTATTGAACTGCATTTAGGAGACAGCCCTGTGGGTGGCTTTAAGCAAATGGACGATGACTCTGGCGATACCGTGAACATCAATTCGGTTGCCTTCACTCGCCATGCTGCTTCCGGCGGTGGTGGCGGTGGCGGAGGCGGCGCCGGTGGGGGTGGTGCTGGAGGAGGAAGCGGAGGCAGTGTTATCGGTGTCCCGCTACCGATCTGGTTGTATCCATTGATGCTGTTTGTGCTTTTGAGTGTCGTCAGAAAACAAAAGCACATTGTAAGTAGCTTGGTTCTTCTCTTGGGCTTGGGGCTGGCTTCGCCTGAGCACAGTTACGCTCAAAACCCTGGTCCATCCGATCCTTTGTATTACGAAGTACTGGAGTCATTGAATCGCGCAAGTGCCTTTGTTGAAGAAGAAGGCGCACGTTGGTATTTAGATCGCGACAAGCGTTGCTTTGGTTGTCATATGCACTCGCAGTCTATTGTCGGTTTGGGTACCTCTGTTGGCAAAGCCGCTATCAATAAAGATGTGGCTGACTACATGATCGGTGAAGCGATTCATAAACAGGCCGCAGGTGGCGGGCTTTATCCGAATACCAGTCGAACAGACCCGGTTACGCAGACAACATTGATGCTTTGGGCAATCGATCTGTGGCCGGAAACCGAGCAGACTTTCCCTGTGCGTGAGCGGGCCTTGAATTTCATGAAGCCGAGATTGCTCATCGACAATGATTATGCGTATTGGGGAAGAGATGACGATCGAGGCTGGTGGGCGACGAATTCGACTTTGTCGGCCATGAACATCAGCGTAGTCGTCAACTTTATTGAAGATAGTAAGCGTTACCCGAATATGCTGGGCGATGCGGATTTACCGGTTTACTTCGAATCCTTACTACCGAAATTCGCAAAGTACTTACTTGAGAAAGCCAATGATACCGCCCCTGATACGGACAATATTGCGCTTTCATTTAAGATGCGAGCACTCGCGCATTTATCTAAAGCTTTACCAGCTTCATCATTGCAGCAGCAAGTTTCCCAAAAAGTACTGGAGTTCAAAGCTCTTCTAGTGAGCAGGCAGACGGGCGATGGCAGTTGGAAATTGCAAGAAGATGATACGGTTGGAGATGCACTGTCAACCGCCGTTGTTGCGGGTACGCTTAACGATTTAAAAACCAACGGTATAGTACTTGAGGATCATGATCGTACTGCCATTCGTTATCTGTTGGATATTCAACATAAAAACGAACAGGAAGTGGCGTTGTTAGGCAGTTGGAAAAGCGAAGCGTTTAATACTCGTATCAGCGCAACCAGCCTTGTTATGGGTTATCTGCCAATTGTGATTGAAAATTTGGTGAATGATGCCAGTTGCCATATACCGATCCGCTCTCGATCCAAGTACGGAAAAGTTCAGCTAAAGTGGAATCCACGCAGTAATGCTCGCTACACACTTCAGCGAAAGAAAGACCTTGTGTCTGACTTTATGGATGTGTCCGATTTCGATGCGTCCAGAAAAACGTATCTGGATCAAAATGTTTCAGAAGGCGAGAACGTTTACTACCGTTTGGTCGAATACAATGAAAACGGGGTGAAAATCTGCCAATCACAAACAGAATCCGCCTACGTTCCTCAGCAGATCAGTGAGCCAGGCACAAATCTGGCTCCTTATATTGTTTCCGTTCCTAATCTCTTTGCAGAAACGGGTACAGAGTATCGCTACCAAATAGAAGCTGATGATCCGGATGGCGGCGCACTGGCTTACCGATTGGTGAAAGGCCCGGCCTCAGCATCAATCGACAACAATGGCCTGTTAAATTGGGACGTAGGTTCCCGCCCAAGGCAATTCAATTTTCTGGTTGAAGTCAAAGACCCCCAGGGCGCGGCTGTTGTGCAGGAGTTTGAAGTGACGGCTGAAAGCTTGGGGCAGATCAATAATATTCCATTAATACATTCAACGGCGCCGGTTCGAGCTTCAATTGGATCGACTTATCGTTATCAGGTAAATGCTGAAGACGAAGATGGTGATCGCCTAATCTATGTACTTTCAGGACACTCCGCTCCTCGAAAAATGACGATTAACCGACTGACCGGTGAGTTGTCATGGGAGCCCGATAATCTTCAGAAAGAATACACTTTTGATATTCGTGTTGTTGATCAGAACGGTGGTGTCGCTACCGAAACCGTTGAGCTTGAAGTTTATCGGGGACCGGAGTTTATATCCGCTCCAATGATTACCGCTGTAGCGGGCCAAGCGTATCGCTATCAGGCCATCGCAGAAGATCTTGACGGCAAGGCGATTCAGTACTCTTTGCTTGCGGGTCCGGAAGGTTTGAGCATCGATACTTCCAGTGGGGAAGTGACATGGCAGCCTACAGCTGATAAAGAAGGTAAACATGAAGTCGTACTGTTGGCTACCAACAGTGATGGCGGCAAAGGTGAGCAAAGATACATTCTGAGTGTTAAAGTCAGCGCTGATTTGCCTCCGATCTTTGAGAGCAATCCTGTGTCACAGGTACAAGCTCGCAGAAGCTATCGCTACAATATTATTGTGCGTGATCCTGAGGGGGCCTATGTCAGCGTAAAATTGCAAAATCCGCTTGATGGCATGGTTATGTACAATGACCAATATGTCAGCACTTACCACTCACCGTTTATTTCCTGGGTACCAAAACAGGAAGATTATGGCAAAAGCTTTCCGATTACACTGATTGCAAGTGATCCGGCAGGAAATACCAGCACCCAAAGCTGGGAGATTGAGGTCTTGGCCCCCACGTACAGCTCGGAGCCCTACGCGTACACAATTCCTCCTGGGAGTATTCGTGCAGAAAGTACCTGGACCTATTTCGTTGGTGTAACCGACCCTGACTCCGATTCGCCTTACACATTGAGTGTGGCCAATGCTCCGGCTGGCGTGAGTTTGGAGAATAATATTCTGCGATGGGTGCCAACTGAAAGTCAGGTTGGAAAGCACACCATTTCAGTTGATATCGAGGACAACACTGGCGCAAAAGGAAAGCACGAGTTTACGATCACGGTCTATCCTAAGGACTACAATCTTCCCCCATACATCAACACAATTCCCAAGACCCAAATTCAGTTTGGCGAAGAGTTTGTTTACAAGCCAGGTGCAATTGATCCCGACGGTGATGATCTCGAAATTACGGTAAATGCCAGTGAGCCTGGTTTTATCGTGGATACAGATAAAAAGCTCATACGATGGACTGCGCCAACTGTTGAAAAAGACGTTACCGTAGATCTGGAAATCAGTGATGGCCACGGCGGTAAAGTTGCACAAAAATTTGTGCTGCTAGTGAGGGCTGACAGCGGTACGCCAAATAGACCACCCTATATCCTTTCCTCACCCGGAACCTCGGTTCTAGCTGGTCGAAGTTATGGATATCAAATGCGCGCGTCCGATAGGGAGGACAGCAGTCTTCTCTATCGCCTGGATAATGCCCCTGTTGGAATGGAGATCAATGGGAATCTCATCAGCTGGATACCGGAAGAGGGTGACGAAGGGGAGCACGTCGTTGATATTGTTGTGTCTGACAGTGCTGGTGCTGAAGCGCGTCAAAGCTACATATTGAATGTCGAAGTTAGAAATCGTAAGCCTTTCTTTAACAGCAGTTTTCCAATTCCTGTGTTGGGTAGAGAATTTAGCCATCGCGTTCATGCCCGTGATTATGACGGTGATCCAATAACTATAGAGCTGGTATCTGCTCCGGCCGGGATGACAATTGACAGCGCGGGTATCGTAGAATGGACTCCTGCTGTAGGCGATCATCTGGTCCATATTAAAATATCGGATCCCAAGGGCGCGAGTGACGAAAAGAAAGTCAGATTCAGTTTGAGAGAGCCAAATCGTAAACCGGTGTTTAATGGATCCTCTCCGCCAAACGCAACGGTTGGCGTACCGTATGAATATACACCTCAGGTGACGGACGCTGATGGAGATAGCGTGAGGTTTTCCATTGTCCGGGTTCCGCAAGATGTTCAATTTGAATCTTCCACCGGAAAAATGTCTTTTATTCCTGAGGTAAAACACGTGCCTCAAATTGCCTACCGATATCGGGCAACCGATGAGCATGGTGCTTACTCGGAAATAGCTGGGCTTATTTATGTGCGAAGCCCACAGAGTAACGGTGCGCCCAATTTTGTATCCACTCCGCAGCAGAATATTGCGATCGGCGAGAGCTGGAGCTACCAAGCGGAAGCCGTTGACCCTGATGGTGATGCTATTCAATATCGCTTTTCAAAAGCGCCATTGGGAATGATCATTGATCATCAGACTGGTTTGGTGCATTGGCCATCTGCGACTGCAGGTACACACTTTGTTCAAATTACAGCTATTGACGAAAAAGGCGGAAGTAAGAGCCAGTCGTTTAAGCTGTTTGTATCAGGCACGCTGGGCGGCGAACACCCTCCGTTTGCCAATGTTGCAAGCTCACACCTGATTCAACTGAATACCGATTGGTATTTAAACCTCAACAGTGCCGATCCCGATGGCGATAGCATTAGTCACCAATTATTGCTTGCTCCGGAAGGCTTTAATCTCAATGAGGCTACGGGTGAAATCACCTGGCGCCCCCAGGAAGCTGGTAATTACCTGGCCACCATTCAACTAAGCGATGGTTCTCACAAGACGGATATCCAACTTGAAATAGAAGTTACCGAGCAAGCCGTTAACTACGCCCCGCGTTTTGTCAGTGTGCCGGTAAAACAAGCTGCTGTTGGCAATGCGTATAGCTACACCGCCCAAGCGGTGGATGACAATGGCGACGAGATTGAATACAAATTGCAGCGTGGCCCGGTGGGCTTGCGGGTGCATGCTGTCAGCGGAGAATTCACTTGGACGCCCAATGCCGGGCAGCTGGGCAAGCATCGTGTTGTCGTATCTGCGAACGATGGTGAACACAGTACCTTGCAGGCGTTCTCTATTACCACGACAGGTAACAGTGCGGGCGATGGTTTGTCCGTCTCCTTGCCCTTGGCAAAAAGCCAGCTGGATGCCAACGAAGAAATTGTGCTTCGCCCGCAAGTCAACAACATCAGTGGCTCACTGCAAAACCTGACCTTATCGATTAACGGCGAATCAAAAACTCTAGCGGCCGATAACAGTTTCACTTTCTCGTCAGATCAGCCGGGGCGCTATGCCATTACTGTGGTTGCAAAAGATGATGATGAAGAAATCAGCATCGAAGAAGTAATCTTCGTGCAGGACCCGAGCGATCAGCAAGCGCCTGTCATTGCATTCCACAACCCGGTTGATGGAATTGAGATGGCAACCATCAAAGAACCTATTGATGTGATTGTCTCGGTACAAGATGACAATGCCCTGACCTGGAAATTGCACCTTAAAGACCTCAGCGACCGAAACGCTGAACCCGAGTTGCTGTTTGAAGGCAGTGGTAATCTTGATAACGCAACGATCGGCAAGTTGGATCCAACCCTGCGCGAAAATGGCATCTATTCCTTAACACTTTCTGCCGAAGATGAAAGTGGCAACGGTACTGCCATCGAAACACATGTGAACCTCGATGGCGACATGAAGCTTGGCCAGTTCTCTCTGAGCTTTAGCGACGTGAATATTGATACCGTCGGCATTCCGCTATTGGCAACCCGCAGCTACGATTCGCGCGCGCGTAACAGCAATGGTGATTTCGGTCATGGCTGGAAGTTGGATTACTCCTATATCCGTATTTCCGAAAACGGTGTGTTGGGCAGAAAATGGCTACTGGAAGAATCGGGTTTTGGCCTGAATAAAAAGTTCTGCTTTAACCCCAACGGTGATCGCAATGTGTCGATTACCACCCCCGATGGCGAAAACCACAGCTTTAAAGCCGTGGCCGTACCGGCCTGTTCAACGATCGCCTCAAACCCACATGCGACGTTCAGCCTGGAATACCAAGCCATTAATGGTGGCACATCAACACTGGAACAATTGGATTACGGCACCGTACGAGTTCGCACACAAGGTGGCCGCACGGGCGTTTACGAATTGGGCGGCGTCGAGCCAATTAACCCCAGAAACTACAAGCTGGTCACCAAAGAAGGCGTGGAATATCTGCTGGATCAAAACTTTGGCATTCGCAAAGTAACCACAGCAGAAGGGCACAGCCTGGATTTCACCGATTTTGGCATCGAGCACAGCCAGGGCCTTAATCTCGAAATTAAACGCGATAATAAAGGCCGTGTCACAAAAATTACCAAGCCTGATGGTGAAACGCTGGAATACCGTTACGACAATGCCGGCAACCTTGCCTCGAGTATTGACGAGAATGGCAACATCACACACTACAGTTATTACGATGGCAAGCTTAAGCACTATCTGAAAGAGGTCTTCGATCCACTCGGTAATCGTGCCAGCCGCATGGAGTATTCTGATGATGGCCGCTTGGAAGCACAAATCGATGCCCAGGGGAATCGCACCGAGTTTACCCATAATGTAAGCGGCCGTACCAGCCAGGTGAAAGATCGCAATGGTAATGTCAGCATTTATGTCTATGACACAAATGGTAATGTTTTAGTCGAAACCAATGGCGAAGGTGAAACCACGACACGCGCTTACGATCAGGAAGACAATGAGGTTCGTCGTGAGGATGCGCTGGGCAATACCACCGAGTACAGCTACGATGTCAACGGCAATGTACTTAGCGAAACCAATGCGCTGGGTGATACCACCACCATGACTTACAGTGGTCAGCAGCTCACCAAAGAAGTGAATCCGCTGGGCGAGGCAGTCGAGTTTACCTACAAAAATGGCGCTCGTGGCGTCGCTACCCGCGCTATCACATCAGCAACGGATGGTGATGGCAGCAAACTGTTGGTGGAATACAATTGTAACTACGGCGCTGTACTGAATGTAAAAGACGCCGAAGGCCACACTCGAAGCTTCATTAACAACTGTATAACCGGGCAGACCACGGGCGAAACCGATGCGGAAGGCGTTACACGCCGGATGCACAAAAATAAATCCGGACATCTGCTGTCAGAAACCGTCGACTGGACCGATGAAAGCGGCAATGCCCAAAAACTACGAACAAACTACACCGTAGACGCCAAAGGCAACCGAACCGCCACCGAATATCCCGACGGCAGTAAAACCAAAGCGCGTTACAACTCCGTTGATCAAATGATCAGTGCAAGCGATGCACTGGGCCGTGAAACTCGCTACAAGTACGACAAGCGTGGCAATCAAACCCAGGTTACTTACCCGGATGGCAGTCAAGAGCAAAAGCAATACGATCCGGAAGGTAACCTTGTTGCCGAAACCGACGCCAATGGCAACACCACGCGCTATGTGTATGACAAAGCCAATCGCCAGATCGAAACACGTTATGCCGATGGCAGCATTATCAAAAATGAGTATCTGGACAACGGCTGGCTGGCTGCCACCATTGATGCTCGTGGCGCGAAAACACAATACCGTTACGACAAGGCGGGAAGACGCACCCAGATCATCGATGCTTTGGGTAACACCATGCGTTATGAGTACGATAAAGCCGGCCGAAAAGTGGCCGCGCTCGATGCGCGTGGTAATCGAACCGCTTACGAGTACGACAAAGCCGATCGCTTAATCAAAACCACCTTTGCCGATGGCACAAGCATTGGTCAAGGTTATCTCAAAAACGGCTGGAAAAAATCCAGTACCGATCAGCTAGGTCGTGTTACGCAATACGGTTACGATAAAAACGGGCGGCTCATCTCCGTGACCGATGCCGCTGGCGGTATCACCCGTTACAGCTACGACGAGCTGGGTAATAAACTCACCCAAACCGATGCGGAAGGCCGTGTAACTCGCTGGGCCTATGATGAGATGGGGAGGGTAACTAAACGCATATTGCCCATGGGCCAATTCGAAACCATGTTTTATGATGCCGCCGGCAATACGATCAGCCATACTGATTTCAATGGTCAGCTGACCACATATGAGTATGACAACCGAGATCGCAAAACCCAGGCAAGCTACGCCGATGGACGCGTAGAAACATGGTCCTATGATCGCAATGGCAATATCACGAATCACTCCATTAGCAAAGATGGCGACACTCGTACAACGGCCTTTGAATACGATGTTAGAAACCGACTAATCAAAGAAACCTTACCTAACAGTAAAGTGCTCGAATACCAATACGATGTCGCAGGCAATCGCACGCAACTCAAAGAAACGGTCAATGCAGAAACTAACATTACCCGTTTCACCTTCGATGTACTGAACCGCCTGGCGAATACCATCGACGACAATGGCACAACTGCCAATGAGTACGACGTCGTTGGTAACAAGAGCAAAGAAACCAAGCCAAACGGCAACTCAGTTCACTATGTGTATGACAGCGTAAACCGCTTGATACAACTGCGTCATGAAGACAGCGGCAATGCCGTATTAAAACAACGTGACTATACCCTGGATGCCACCGGGCGACGCGTTCGAATCGAAGAGCCCAGCGGCAGAACTCGCAGCTACAGCTACGACAGCCTATATCGCTTGGTGGATGAAACCATACTGGATTCCGCCAACGGCGATTACCGCAGCGAATTCCAATACGATAAGGTTGGCAATCGAATCCAGTCGGTCATCAATGGCGTAACCACAGCCTACCAATACGACAGCAACGACAGGCTGCTGAAACAGGGCGGCACGGTTTACACCTACGATGATAACGGCTCAACCCTGACAGAAACACTGGATGGCAATGTAACTCGCTACGAGTACAACGCCAAAAACGAACTGGTCAAACTCACAAAAGCCGGCACCATCACCACTTATCAATACGATATCGATGGCATTCGCTCAGCCAAAACCGAAAACGGCGTAACCACGGAATTCCTGGTCGATAAAAACCGTGACTACGCCCAAGTACTGGCCGAAGTCGTAAACGGCTCAGTCATCACCCGCTACACCTATGGTGATGACTTGCTAAGCAAAACCCAGGGGAATCAAACGCACTACTATCATTATGATGGTCTGGGCAGCACGATAGCCTTGAGTGATGGCTCAGGGGCTGTCACCGATACCTATGGGTATAATGCCTTTGGGGAGGTATTGTTTAGAACGGGTAGTACGGAGAATAGGTATACGTTTACAGGTGAGCAGTATGATCCCACGCTGGGGCAATTTTACCTGAGGGCGAGGTATTATGATCAGGAATCTGGGCGGTTTACCCAGATGGATACCTGGATGGGCTACTCTCAAGATCCGATAACTCTACATAAATATTTGTATGCCCATGCTGATCCGGTGAATATGACGGATCCGACAGGAAACTTTAGTCTCGGATCCTTTAGTGCTGCATCTACAATTAACGGTATTCTTCGGGCAATGAGTGTTGCAAATTCAGTATATGATGTTCTTCAAATATCCAATGGCGAGAAGGAATTTTCAGCTCGAGAGCTTGGGACTTCAGTTCTTCTTAGTAAGCTTCCTATCAAATTTGTGAAAAAACTGTTAACAAAAGCTTGTAAGTTTAATAGCTTTTATGGAGATACCCCTGTTTCAACTGAAAGTGGGATTGTTCCCATTTCCGAAATAGAGATAGGAGACAGTGTTTGGGCGTATGATAAACTTACTGGAGAAATAACGCTACAAGAGGTGGTTCACTCAATTGTTGGTGAAGGTGAAAAGGTAATTGTCGGGATTACGCTTGCGAGCGGCGAAGAAATTTTCGCGACTGGTGACCACCCTTTTTATATGCCCAAATCTGAGACTTGGTCAGTCGCTAGAAATTTGGCCATAGGAGATTACCTGCTTACTCTAACTGGGCAGCTTATCAGAGTCGATAATGTCGATATAAAAACTGAAGTCACTAGCGTATACAACATAACGGTCAGCAATAACCACACGTATTTCGTAGGTGAAGCCGAAGTATTGAATCACAATACGAACTGCTTTAAATTGAAATCAAGGATCAAGGAGAATCCAAGACTTGTTAAAGAGGCCCAGAAAGCGGGTAAGGACCAGAAGGTTCAAAAAGACCTTGATGATTTGAGTGCAAAGTTGGGTGAAGGAAACTTAAATCCTGGAATTGGCACAAAACCAATAGGGAAGGGGATATCCGAAGCAAGGTCTAAAGATGGTGCTAGGGTTTATTTCAGGGTTATTAAAGGCGAAATTGAAATCCTTGGTAAATCTAGTAAGGCAAATCAAGAAGTAGTAATCAAAGAAATTCTCAATACCTTTAGGTAGAAAATTTATGACAAAAATTAAATGTGATGAAGTAAGTTATCGGAAGGGGTTTGTCGAGATATCCGGAAATATTCACGAGAACCATATTAATCTTGAGGTTTGGGGGGTGCATCCTGACTTTGATATCCCGCCGGGCGAAGCATCGTTTAACAAGACTCCGGAAGAGTCTTTTATTGGGAATGTCGAGTTAGAGTTGAGTGTTGAAAATGCTAACGCCTTAATTCAAGAATTAAGTAATTTTGTTAATAGTTTGGAAAAAGATTTATAAGTGGCGAGCTTCAGTACGACTAAGTAGGTAACCGAGTTCAACCCGTTATCATTGCGTAATCACCACATACCAATGCGACAGCAATGTTGGAATGTAGAATTGTGAATGGAAATATATTTTAAAAATGAATCTGTTGGAATTCTGGAACAATACATTTTCTCTTTGTTGAGATTTGAAGGGAAGTATAAAAATTGGCCTTCGATTTCAAAAGGTGGAATGCTAAGGAAGCTTCTTGAGAACAGACTAAGTAATCTAGTGAACTAAAAAAATAACTCTGATTAGATTTAGTGTATTGCTCCATTTTTGGCATGAAAATAATGTCAATCTCCAGAGGGTGATGTTATACACGGTCATCCAATTACAAGGTGAGAGTATCTAAAATTACTTGGCAGGTAAATTACGTTTATGAATACGTATTATGTGACCCGGTGGGGTAACGATATTAGTGGGCCAGATGAAGAAGATGCTAGCTTTATTGTTGTAGCAAGAAATTACAAATCCGCTGCAGAACTTGTAGATTCGATGTTGACTGGTCAAAAGCCAGAGGTCATTAGCAATTTTTGTCATCGGATAACCGAATTAGGTAGTGCACATGCGAATTCTGAAAAGATTATTTTAGGCCCTGTAGTTTCGCGTGTACTCTATCATGATGATGTTGGGATTCCTGACAATAAAAAGTGGGTTAGAGATAGCTTGGAAGAAGGGTGGGAGGAGTTTTCTGAATATTATGAAGATTAGAGGCAGCGATGTCGAATTTTGTGCTAGTTAGCCTGTAGTATTAATAAAAATAAAAGAATCCAGAATGGCAGGCTGTTAAAGCAAGGCGGTACGGCCTACACCTACGATGACAACGGCTCAACCCTGACCGAAACCCTGGATGGCAATGTCACTCGCTACGAATACAATGCCAAAAACGAGCTGATCAAACTCACAAAAGCCGGCACCGTCACCACTTATCAATATGATATCGATGGCATTCGCTCAGTCAAAACCGAAAATGGCGTAACCACGGAATTCCTGGTCGATAAAAACCGTGACTACGCCCAGGTACTGGCCGAAGTCGTAAACGGCTCAGTCATCACCCGCTACACCTACGGTGATGACTTGCTAAGCAAAACCCAAAACAACCAAACCCATTACTACCACTATGATGGTCTGGGCAGCACCGTTGCCTTGAGTAACAGTGTGGGTGCGATAACGGACACCTACGGCTATAACGCCTTTGGTGAGGTGTTGTTTAGAACGGGCAGTACAGAAAATAGGTACACATTCACCGGGGAGCAGTACGATCCAACACTGGGGCAGTTTTATCTGAGGGCGAGATATTATGACCAGAGTGCTGGGCGGTTTACGCAGATGGATACCTGGTCTGGAGAAGGTGCCATTCCAAGGACACAAAATAAATATATATATGGATATTCTGAACCCACAAATTTTATAGATCCTTCGGGTAACATTGGTGTAGGGGCCTTTTTCTCTAGTGCTGGAACTGCTCTAACGCTCGGTTCAGTCGGGTATACTGCGTATGACCTAACGTCGCTAGCGATTCGTGGAGGTGACAATCTTACACCTACTGCGGTAGGAGCAAGCTTAATTTTGGGACTGGTTGGAAACAAAGTTCTCAAGCCAATTGCCAAGGCATGTAAGGCAAAACGAGGAGCGGATGATAGGTGCAGGTATGCAATTGCGTATGTAGAAGCGCAGTTTAAAATGCATCGTTTGGTAGATGGAACGCCTAACTCTCGATTTGACAGTAAAAAATCCGGTACATTCACCGTGAGAGTAGTTTCGCCTGTAATGGATATCAAACGAGGTAGAGGAACAGCTGCGTTCAATGGCCCGATCAATTCAGTTATTAAATCAAGGAAATTGAAGTCCCACGCTAGGAAGTTTGGTATATACATTGGTGAAAAAGGAGCTTGTGGAACCAGAAACACTGTAGGTCGGTGCGCAGAATGGAGAGCGGCAAATAAATTGCTGAAATCAGGATCCAAGATAAAAAATCTTAGATGGTTGCCTGCTTGGAGTTTGAAAAAAGGCGCTAATGGGTTTCTTGAGTTAGATGCTATAAAGCAACCTTGCGGTATTTGTAATACGGTAAATTTTAAGCCGTAGAAGGAGTTTGATATGAATCAGTACTTAATTTCATATACTTTATTTTCGCAGAAAGAAAGTGTATCCGCAAAAGATGTACAGCCCTCAAAATCGATTGAACTAGCGGTTCAAATCCTTAATCGACTTGAAATTGGAGATGATTTATATGTGACGATTGTTCCCTCTGGAGACAGGTTAATAATCAGTGTAGTTGAGCAGGGTGTTTATGTTGAGCTCGATTGTGCTTCAGGCGGATACCTAGGGAAAACTGTAGGACGAAGTGAGGCTCGAGAAATTTTGGAAAGCAGTGACCAGTACTTTAACTCTCCTGAAGATCATGGCTTTGAGCTGATGCCTTATAGCTAGGGGTTGCTAAAGTAAAAATCAGAATTTTTTGGACTAAAATGAAGTTTTGATAAGAGGGTAACGTAACGACCGTTCTTAATCTTGATGGAAGTGTTAATCACAGTAAATTTCAGGTGGCCTTAGACCAAGGTAGGGATATAAATGATCTTCTATAGCTTTCTCACATATGAAAAATAGGGTGATTTAATATGACTGAGAATGACAGCGATACAATAAATTTAGTTGATCTGCGTGATTTTGTGTCTAATCTATCGGATGTTGTATCTAACTTAAATCTTAACAATGACGTTCTTGAAGAATTGTTTCAAGACGTAGAAGATTTGTTGGATGATTTTTCCATTGACTCAAAGAAAATATCTTTACTTTCTGAAAACGTTAAAGATCTAAGAGGTGAAAGTAGGCTTCAAGAGTTAAAGAAATTTTTGGCGCACAACCTTTCAGGCTTTTCCGATACTTCCATTTTGTTTGAAGAATTGCATAAACTAGCTACATCAGTAATATCAGAAATTGCGGAGATCGACCTTCAGAAAGCGGAAAGCGAATATGCCAAAATGGATTTTGAGAATGTGCTGCGAGTGAATGTTGACTGCAGTATGGGCGGGTTTATTTATGATCTTAAACGAAAGTTAGTTTTTGATCGAAGAAAAATAGAAAGCTTTTGTAACTTAATTGAAGGAGAGGAGAGTTATGATCCGCTTAAGCATGTTGCAATGCTTAAAATTTCTATGTTTATTTCCGAGTCAATTTCTCATCATTACACTCCTAGTGATTTATATGTCCTAAAAAATCGGGAAGGTGAAAATTGTGCCCAGGAGCTGGCCGATCTTCTTGATTGTATTCAGGTTAAAGTAAGAGCTTACGAGAAAAAGGCTATGAAAACTGTATAAGACAGAGGGCCTGGTAAAGTCGGAATCGGATTTGATACGACATATGTTGGAATATGTGACTTTTTACGGATAGATGGTGAGTTCATTTTTTTGTGAGCGAATTTAAAGATTTACTTCCTTAATCTTTCTTCGGCGATGGAGTTCCATATTGGAAGATTTTTATAAAACAAACACATGAAAAGCATATACTGCATACTTTCCTGATCGGCCTGCTGAAATAGCATTTGTTACTTTTAATGGAATTTTTATCGAGATTTATTTTTCGGAAATATTGCCGTTGCCAATGGGCCTGTAGTTGTGCCAATTTTAATTGAGGTGGGTTTTGAACTTTTTAGATCATTACAAGGAATTCCCCCGGTGGTCAATCGACACGGAATGAAGTTATGAATTACTCTGTTGAACGTTTTTTAAAAGAAAACATAGAAATGCATGAAAAGGGAGATTGGTTTATATACGACAGTGCTAGAAAGAGAATAAATCAGCCTTTCATCTCTTCAAATGATTTAGTAGGAATGAGGAGTTTTTATGACAGCGCGCTGGAGAATGTTTCAAGCCTAGAGGTATACAAAAGTTTAAAAACCCATGAGAAAAAAATAGGTGAAATTTTAGATGGGATTTCTAGTCAAGCTATACTTTCGGTTGAGAAAGCTTTGTCAGGTGATAAAAGCATAAAGTCTATTTACTTTGAATACAATGAAAAAACCATAGATGCATTTTTCTGCACTCGTTTCGATAAAAGCTCTGAGTTATGGACAGAAAGTAGCGTTTTTAATAAAGAAGGCCCTCAGATACATCAGGTGTTTGATTTTTATGATTGGGGTTTGGCTTCTCATGAGGAAAGTGTTGCGCGCGAGTACTTTGATGCGCTTTTGCTTTCGGAAGTGGTTGTGGGGTGTAGAAAGCCAAATGCTAGTTCTCTAGGTTTTGGCTTTGCAGAACATGATTTCGAAGTTATAAATTTCTAATTCAAAATAAACTATAGAAGTTTGTTTTTATAGAATATCAATTTTCAAAGTGACACACACGGAGCGTAATAAACAATGTTGTTTTTTCTACAATTACTTGGGGGCATTGTGTTGTCCCTGGCCATTCTGGCGGGGCTGGTGTACTTGTACTTCAAGTGGAAGTTTGGAAAGTATCTGGATTTTGATGAGGACCATTCTGGGGAACCTCTTTATATACACTTAAACGAACAGATAGAGCCGAATTGGTTAGAAGCTAAAAAAGTTAAGCTGGCTGCCTCAGAACTGGAGAGCTTGGGGTTTAAAGGTGGTAAAGCCTATTCGATTCATGAAATGAATGGTGTTTGTCTGCAAGGATTTTATAAAAGCCCCTTTGCTGCGGTTCTTTACTCCCATGAAATTGCTGGCAGCTGGATCGATATTGTTTTTGATGAGGTCGATGGAAAGGAATACACGGTTTCAAATGCTCCAATGGGCAGTCAGATGGAGGAGCGGCCAGAAACACAAAAGGTTTTCGATGCGAAGTTGTCAGTTGCAGAGATCTATGCAAAAGCTGAGCATTTGCAGGCGAGTTTATCTGGGGGTTTCGTTGATATTCACGAAGGAAACTTCCGGGAGTACTTTGAAACGGCTTACAAGAAAGATATTGCTTTCAGAACCCGCAAGGGTGGAATAAGTTATGAAGAATTTCTGGCAAGCTCGAAAGAGGCGCCCTTCCGGAGTTCTGACGAGACAGTACAAGAAGCTTTTATTACCTGCAAAGAGCAGGAATTGTTTCGCTGGCATGAAGCGGCTCTGGAAGAGTATCGGGTTTCGGAAAACATTGACATGGAGAAGTTTTACGATATTGAGTTCTCGATGCTCATAGTACCTTTTACTACACACCCTCCGGCTTTTGTGCAATATTTATTGGCTCAGGACTTCATTGATTGTGATCAGGAAGAGCAACTTTCCAAAGTTGCTGAAGACACTGAAGATGTCAACCAGTTGTTTGATCGCATTAACGATTTGCTATCTCCGGAGTTAAGGGCAACCTTTGTGAAAGACATCGATTACCCTTTGCCTATTAAGCTCTATAAGATGAGCCCGAAGATGATTGATTGCTAATCATGTCGTGTTTTACAGCTGGGCTGAATGTTCAGTCCAGTGGGCCTTTCACCTTTTATGGAATCTTAAGATATTCATTTGGCACCTCCTAACACCCTGTCGGCAGTCTTTGGTGGACGGGTTAATTTGCTCATTCTGATCATCAACCCAATAAATAACCCAGCATTATAAAATTCAGCAACATATGACTAATCAGTATTTTCCCATGTAGGCTAACTACTGTTAGCCTACATGGGATTTATTACCTGAATAACATATAAATAATCATATGTATGCTGAGGTTTTAAAGGTCACAGTGTGAACTAACCTCGGCTATACAATACAAGACCTTATTTTAAATGAGTGCGATACGGCTAATGGAATAGCGATCTCCTTGTTTTTAACGAAAACTACAAGCGTCGTACTGAAAACGGAGTAACGTTACGATGGGCACACTCTCCGATGGTTTTTTAATTCGAGTCATTGATTCGGTGAGCAGTAATATAGCCGTGTTGGACGAAGACTTTAATATCGTTTTCGTCAATCAGTCATGGATTGAGTTTGGTATTCAAAACGGCCAGAAGAGAGCCTTCAACTGGCTGGGCTTAAATTATAAGTCTTCCTGTCTGCCTTCAGAAAATGACGGCGATGAATTCGTTGTGTTGGCCATGAGAGGTCTCGCCGAAATAAAGGCGGGCCAACGACACAGCTTTATTATGGAATACCCTTGCCACAGCCCGGATCAGGACCGTTGGTTTATCATGCGAATCGATCGTTTTATTTCAGAAGGGTTGATGTATTTTGTCATTTCTCATCAGGATATCAGCGACAGAGTGCGTCTGGAGCAGGAAGCCCGATCCCTGGCTCGCATTGATGCGTTAACGAATATTGCCAATCGGAGAACCTTCGATGAATTTGTGCAATCAGAATGGGGGCACTGTAAGCGCAGTAATCAAACTTTATCGATTGCCATTCTGGATCTGGACGACTTTAAACTTATCAATGACAACTGCGGCCATCAGCATGGTGATGAATGTTTGAAGGAAGTGGCCAAGATACTTTCTATGTATACCGGCCGGGCTTCGGACATTTGTGCACGCTATGGTGGTGAAGAGTTTGTGCTCGCGTGGGGCAATATGGGCCACGAAAAGTCCCTTGAGCTTTCCAAGCGAATTTTGAAGGAGATCAACAACATCAAGGTTCGATACAATGACGGCAAGCTTTATGGTCGCCTCACGGCCAGTATTGGCTTGTATACGGCATCTCCTTGTTTGGAAAAGGTGGAGCAAGGTGTGTTCAATGCAGATGAGCTGATGTATCGCGCAAAGCGTATAGGCAAGAACAGCATCTGTGATGATCAAAAACTGGTAAATGTTGCCTTCTGCAAGACGTCGTAACATGGGGTCAGCTTCACACCGTAATATTGTGGCCTGGATATCTTCAGGATATATACAAAGCTTTGTCATTCCCGGAGATAGCTTCGTTCGCTGGGCGGTCGGTCTATGCTCGTTGTCGCGTATTTGAGTTCAGAAATTCCACTACTTTGATCAAACGCTGTTCATATTGGGTGATATTCCGAGCCTTGGGTTTGCCGGACTCGAAAATCCAAGCTGATCATTGCTAAAAACCGAATGCTCAATACGTACGTACAAAGGAACAACACTGATTGCCCGGGAACGTGATGACCAAGACTGTAGAGTTGCGCTTTTTATTCGGAGACCAGCTTAACATTCAGCACAGCTGGTTTGCTGATGTGAACACTGCGTGCCTTTATGTAATGGCTGAAATGCCTTCGGAACTGGCCTACGTTCGCCACCACCATCAGAAGATCAGCGCCTTTTTCGCCGCCATGAGGGCCTTTTCGGCCGATCTGAAAGCCGCTGGGCACAGAGTTCTGTATCTGGATCTTAATCAGTGTGATGGAAAAAACACGCTCGTAGAGGTTTTGCATCCGATTATTGAGCAATATCAGCCGGAATCCCTGTTGTTTCAGGAAGTGGACGAATTTCGCCTCCAGCAACATATCGAGCGTATTCAGGCAAAGGCCAAGCTGAATGTCGGTATCGTTGAGAGTGAACACTACTTTTTGCCAAAACAGGAGTTGTCAAAGTACTTTAGTCCTGGGAAACACAAAAAGATGGAGTTTTTCTATCGAGCACTGAGAAAGCGTTTTGACATTTTAATGTGTGACGGTGGCCCTGAGGGTGAGCGTTGGAACTTCGACAGTGACAATCGAAAAAAGCTGGCAAAAAAAGACATCCCTGATATTCCAGAGCCCTTGGTGTTTGAAAACGATGTGAATGACATTGCTGACCTTCTTGAAACCCATAAGGTCAAAACCATCGGGGCTGCCAAGAGCAAAATTGATTGGCCGGTTAATCGCGAGCAATCCCTACGGTTATTGCATTGGTTTTGCCAATATTGTTTACCTAATTTTGGTCGTTTCCAGGATGCCATGACGGGGCAGAGCGAACACAGTTGGAGCCTTTATCATTCCCGATTGTCGTTCTCACTGAATTGTAAACTCTTGTCTCCGGATGAAGTGATCAAGGTAGCTATTCAACAGTATCGAGACCGAGAGGAGATCGATCTTGCCCAACTGGAAGGCTTTGTTCGGCAGATTCTAGGTTGGCGAGAGTTTGTGCGTGGCATTTACTGGACAAATATGCCCGGCTATAAGCAATCCAACTTTCTGGCCTCGGATAGAAAACTTCCGGATTTTTTCTGGAACGCAAACGTAGATATGCATTGTTTGCGCAGTGCGTTGCAGCATGCCCTTGAACGCTCTTACTCTCACCATATTGAACGTCTGATGGTGATTGGCAACTATTGCTTATTGGCGGGTATCGACCCTGATCAGGTGGATGAATGGTACTTGGGGGTCTACGCGGATGCGATTGAGTGGGTGCAGTTGCCCAACACCCGAGGCATGAGTCAGTTTGCAGATGGGGGGCTATTGGCAACCAAGCCTTATGTGGCGAGCGGTGCCTACATGAACAGGATGAGTGACCATTGCCGGTCCTGCACATTCAATGTTAAGAAAGCAGCGGGTGAGGGCGCATGTCCTTTGAATAGCCTGTACTGGTATTTTCTGGAAACCCATCGGGAACGTTTTGCCAAAAATCCGAGAATGACAATGAGCTATAAAAACTGGGATGCCAAGTCTTCTGAGAATCAGAGTGACATTCTGGAAACTGCGCAACAGTATTTATCCAGCTTGCAATGAGCGTCAGGGTAGAATCTCTTGCCCATCCCAGGCGATACATTGCCCACTGTTTTCGGTGTTTAGGTTCTCGACAACCTCCATCAACTTGTTAACAGAATAGTCGACCGTAAACAGTTTTCCTTCAGGTACATTTCCTTGAAAGGGTTTCGACAGTGCGCTGTCTACCGTACCGGGGTGCAAGCCAACCACGATAGCCTGCTTGTTCCTCATTTTCATCTCCAGAGCAAAGCTTTTGATCAGCATATTAAGGGCGGCTTTTGAGGTGCGATAGGCGTACCAACCGCCTAATTGATTATCTGAAATGCTGCCAACCCGAGCAGACAGAGCGGCAAACACCGAAGTTTTCTCGCGATTCAAGGTCGGCAGAAAATGTTTCGCTACCAACGCAGGTACGATGGTATTGATCTCATGCAGGCGTTGCAGGCTTTCTCTACTGAGGCTCTTGAAGGTTTTTTCCGGCTTGAGTTCCTTGTCATGGAGTAAGCCGGTTGCGAGCACGATCCTATCCAATGGTTTATCGATTGACGCTATTTCGGCAGCGTACTGCAGGGAATCTTCGTTCAAGTAATCAATATTGTGGTAGTGTATGTTTCGAGTGGTGTTGCTCGGTACCTGCCGCGAAAAGGCGTGAATCAACGCATCGGGGTGGTGCGCTGAAAAGTATTCTACAAAGCCTCGTCCTATGGCCCCTGAAGAACCAATCACAGCGACATTGTTTATGGGTGTGTTCATTGAATCAACGACTCCAGGTGCTCGGCCAAACGATGTGCTGACATAAAAGCGCCTTCAACACGACCGCCGTTGCACCAATCACCACAGGCTGCCAATCTTAAATTCTGATCGATCAGGCTGTCGTATTGAATACTTCGATCGCTGTTGGCATAGCGCCAAAAATGCAGAGCGGTGTGCTGGGAGTGCCCAACATAACACCCAGTAACTCGCTCGATTTCCAGGCACAATTTTCTGATCACTTCTTCATGACGGCGTTCTGCATACTCGGCTGCAAAACCAATTGAAGAGTGAGCAACAAGTGTTTGCTTCGAGGGCCGCTGTGGCTTACTGCTGTTGATCGCCAACCAGCTTAAATCCGAATTGTCGATATGAGCGGCATCGAAATCCCAGCCTAGTGCTTCTTCAAATCCCAGCATTAAAGCAAAGCAGGGGTACATTTCAGCATGACAAATCTCGGATATATACTGAAATGTATCCGGAAAAAGAGCACCTGTCTGGGGTGTGGGTGCTGTGGAAATGACCCAATCAAACTGCCCAAGGTTATTGCCTTCCTGATCAAAAAGCTGCCAATCAGAATCCCGCTCGATTTTAGTGACCCGGCAGTTCAGGCGAACATGGTGTTGTTTGGCCAGTTCCTTCAGTGGGCTGTTCATGCCGGGGGTACCTACATAACGGGGCTCGTCAAGTTTCCAATCGGTAAAGCTGATTTTTCGGTTGCTGTCATAGCGTGCGTATTTTGCATCCCAGCGGCGAACCAGCCCTTTCATTAACAGAGGGCGAAGAAATTCCTGGAAGGCTTCCTCTCGAGCCGTGAAGTACTGAGCCCCATGGTCAAAAGCGTAAGGCTCTCCTCGCCGCGTAGATAATCTGCCACCGATACCGCGTGCTTTTTCAAATACGGTGATGTCTGCCTTGTCTTTTAGCAATGTGGCCAGGCTCAGGCCGCTGAAGCCTGCGCCGATAATCGCGATACGAGTCATGTAAAAAATCCAACAATCAGAAAATTAGTGAGCACAATACTTGTTCCGATAATGCGCAGCGTGAAGTAATCCTCAGTGATCAGGCCTCGGTGCAAGAGAGATTTGTCCGCCGCCAGTAGCAGAAGAAAGCCGACAGAAAAAAGCAGAAGCTGCAGGCAATGTGAGAGCGACAAATACGCGAGCCACACAGCGACGGCGATAATATTACTGAGGGCGAGAAACAAGGCCTTTGATTGTCGGCTATTGGTGGACTGATGACCCCAGAGACTGCCTGCCATGAACGAGACAATAAGCAGGCAATATACAGCCAGAACATTCCGGGTATTTCCCAATACAGGAAGAACGTCTACCCCAGCAAGAAGCGTGAAGGTACAAAAAAAGACGGGCAGTGTGCCCGTCAACGTAAGGTAAAGCGGTAAGCTTTTCATAATAGGCCTTGTTACAGCGTCTCGGAATCCGCTGTGCAGAGGATGAACTCAATACTAGGCTGGGCCCCCGATTCATCCAAGGGACTGGGGGATGTAACGAAGCGATGTGGATTTCTTGTCTAGATATTGGCAAGAAACTTGATTAGCTTGAGATGAAAACGCCGACTCAAACCAGTCCAGCGAGTAGCTGTTCATCCGCAATATGTTTAGAACGTGGAATTTCCTCGCCCCCAACATACACACAGTCTTGACTGAAGGACTCGATGTGCTCGCTATTTACGATATAGGAGCGATGTACGCGAACAAAGCACTCTGATAATTGCTCTAGTGCAGCCTTTATTGAGGTGTAAACGACAATCTTGCGACCATCCTTCATATGGTAATTGGCATAGTTACCCATGCCTTCGACATAACGAATGTCGGAGGGTGAGACAATATAAGTACGACGATTGGATTTCAGTGCCAAGTGCTCGGGCTGAAGGCCCTTATTATTTTCAACTTCCATAAGGTACAGTTGAAATATCTTCACCGCCGACAGAAACAACACGGTTGAGTTGATTAACATCACGCTGCGGCTCAGGCCGGACAGGGTCAACAGCGGTCCTTGTTCATTGAGTAGAAGGCCTTGGTAGAAGAAGTAATCCGACACACAATGCAATAGCGCACTGCCCATCAGCAGTGCTATGTACAGAGGGACAAACTGCTGGTAGTTGCGTTTCAAGAGGTAGCGGGGTATCAACAGGTACAGCATCGTGTAAGCGGCGATCAGACGGGCCGGCAACAAGACAAATTCCAGGTAGAATGACGCAAAGTAGTTGCCGTCACGAGCCCAGATCAAACTGAAACTGATGTAGTACAGCAACCAAAAAGCGATGTGTTTGGCGACTCGATTTTGATAAACAGGCAGCAGGTATGTGCGCCCCAAGCCCTTGGAAAACATCATGACAAAGTCGTTCATCGTATAAAAAACCCGAAAGTTGACATAATTTCGAACATTGGCCGCCTGGGTTTCCCTAGGATTGCTCCCGAAAACACCTATTCAGGGGGAACCTATGAGAAACCTACGCAAACACCTTCGCCGCCAGATTAGCATTGTGCTGTTCACGATGATGGCTGCGATCAGTTCAGCCGAGTCTTTGGAGCGACGTGCTGCCTGGCAGGCAAAATTCAAGGCACCGACCGAAAACGGCGTTGAAATCAGAGAGCTTACGCCATCGTCTCCGCTTGATCAGGCGGGCTTGCAGAAAGGGGATTTCATCATTGAATTTGATGGCGAGAAGATGGATAAGGCAACCCAGTGGCATGACATCAGCGATGCGCTGGTGGGGGACAAACCATACCGTATTCGCTATCAAAGAGATGGACAGACGCGATCAGCCCAGGCGAACTTTCCGCCCCTCGCCAGGGAGCAACATCCCGGAATCAACACCCTTTATGGATCGTTTAAAAACCCGGATGGTCTGGGTATTCGCACCATTGTCACTCACCCCAAAGAAGCGACGCAAAAGCAATGGCCTGCCATCTTTGTGGTGCAGGGGCTTAGCTGTTCCAGTATTGAGATATTGCCCAAGCGCCGCTCTAACTACATTCGGTTGCTGAAGGACGTGGTTCGCGATTCCAATATGTTGGTGATGCGGGTTGAAAAACCGGGTCTTGGAGACAGCGAAGGTAACTGCTCGCAAACCGATTTTGCGACTGAGCTTCAGGTTTATGAAACCGCACTGCAGATGCTGTTAAAGCGTGACGACGTTGATCGTCAGCGAGTAATTGTCTATGGCAATAGCATGGGTAGCACTCTGGCGCCGTATCTGGCCAATAAATACCAACTCAATGGGATTATTTCCGATGGACCTTTTTTCCGCAGTTGGTTTGAACATATGCTTGAAATTGAGCGGCGCATAAAATCCATGCAGGGTTTGAGTCAGTCCGACATTCAACAGCAAATTAATCGGGCTTACATTCCTTTGTATTACGGCATGTTAATTGATAAAAAATCCTATGCCGATGTGATTAAAAGCAATCCCGAGTTGGGCAAATACAATTATCACGGCCCGGAACATATGTACGGTCGCCCGATGAGCTTCTATCACCAATTCCAGGATTTCAACTTTGAAGGTGGATGGGCCAACCTTAAAGCCCCCGCTCGAGTTCGCTGGGGACGTCACGATTGGATAATGTCAGAGTACGATATTGATATGATCGCTGCCACGCTCAAAGCCAATGGCAACCGCAATGTAGAGATATTTAAATACCCGCTGCTGGATCATTGGGGTACATTACATGAATCTCCAAGTGATTCATTTCACGGCAAGCCCGGCCGCTGGGAGGACAAGATTTCTGGACAAATTGTTGGATGGGCCAAGGCGTTGAACGCAAAAGTAAATAAGCCCTAGAGTCTTGGTGTTCGGCAAGCGCTAATAAATAATGTCAGTCCAGAGGACAAGCTGTGGGCTGGCATTGTGATTATTTCGACAGGCCTTAAAGCGAACGGGAGAAAACGGTTTCTAAATCCAACTTGTCAATACGGGGTGAGTGCGTCATCATAAGCTGAATAAAAAATAATAAAAACAGAGGATGTTACCCATGCCTGTCCGTTGTAAAAAGCCTAGCCTTGGGCCCATGTTTGGCTATACCACACAAGAATCTACCATTGTCTGGATTCGCGGTCGACGATCACAGAAGGCGGTGCTGCGATATCGAATTGGCGAGAATAATTGGCAATACGATGATATTCCCCTTCATGACAATCTCGATTTTATTGGTATTAAGCGAATCGATTTTAATGGAGAACAGCAAGAAGTTTCTGTACAAGTCACGCTGGTGGCAGAACATCAGACTATTGAAGACCCTTCAACATTGAGCTGGTCAAATTCCCGTAGAACCGCCAAAGGTTCATGCCGCCCGGCTCCAGATCCCAACAGTGGATTTACCTTTTTAAGCGGTTCATGCTCACATAAAGGCTACGGCCTTTTCCGAAGAGGGCAGGAGGTTTATAAACGCATTGAATCCTCGGGGGACAGCCAATCCGATTTTATGATGTTGATGGGAGATCAGGTCTATTGCGATCATCCTGGCACCCACGGTTTGAATATTCTTCCTGCATGGATCGTCGGTCAATCTAAACCCCAGAGAGTGCAAGGCTACTTCCGTAAGTATCGATCCTACTATCGACAAAAGCACTTCCAAAAGCTCATGGGCCAGATGCCGACCTTCAGGATTTTTGATGATCATGAAATTGAGAATAATTGGAAGGGTTACTTGTATGATCCCAATTGCGATGGGCAGGAAGGCTATAAGAATTCAAAAACCTTGTTGCAAGGGCTTACCGCGTATCTTGCTTACCAAGATTCCATGAGTGGAAGTTACCAAAGACATTTTGCCGAAGCCGATGAAATTGATGGTTTACGGCAATGTGCCAGGGTATTGGATCCCGAGCGTACGGACCAGTGGCAGGAAAAACCCGAACACTGGGGCTATGAATTCAGTTGGGGTCTGGCTGATTTTCTGGTTTTGGATGTGCGTTCCGAAAGAACTGACCCTAATCAAGCTGGAGCGAACATACTCCGTGATGAAGGCCAATATCATCGTTTGATTGAATTTCTAAAGCAAGGTGATGGGCAACGTTACAAATTTGTGGTGTCACCCGTACCCCTGGCGCCAGATATTAATGCCGACGCCAGATATGGTGAGAATGAAGAAGAGGTTCCGGATAATGAATTGGAATTTGAGCATGATGACACCTGGCGCTCATACCCAGAGCAAAGAAAAAGACTGCTGGATAAAATCCGTACCTGCCCTGAGATAACAACAATGCCTATTTTCTTGAGCGGCGATATTCACTTATCCAATATTGTGGAGATCAAACGCCGAGACGATGAGGAAAATTTTGCTTTGCCCTGTTTGATATCCAGCGCTATTAACTGGATTGTCTTTGGTGTACAACCGGTAAGCGACAATGAAATGCTTTTGCCCAAGTTGGAAGATGGGCCTTTGCTGGAATCTCGGCAACAGTTACGGGACGCTCCCGCAGATCGAGAAGACGCGAGCGAGTATCGCGTTGAGTTTTTTGAGTTCAAGAACGAAGAAGATCATGGCCATCTTAGCTATGGCAAACGCACAGCCTGCACCCGTAACAACTATATGAAGATCAACGTTGATGAAGAAGGGGTCACAGCTGAAATCATCCAGGCCAATGGTGAACGTTTTGGCCGGCCCTGGTTTCGAAGCCGTGAAAGCTTGCAGATCGTGAGATAAAAACTATGTGCTCTATTTGGCTTGAGTCGGCTCAGGCCATTCAACTTTAACCAGATCACTGTCCGCTGCCTGGAATCGAGTCATTAGAAGTCGATCACCTTTGGGGTGTATATGAAATTCCCAAGAGTCCGGGCTTTTCGCCAGTAGGTGTTTACGTTTCTGCTTGTTGTTGAGATCAAGCTGTACAAGATAGGTGTTGCCGTAAGTTGGTTCACTGAAATACAAATAGTTGTTTTGTATCTGCCAGGTGCTGCCGCTTAGATGGGAAAAAGCCTGGATAAAATGTCTTGTTCCCTGGCCATCTACTTGGTGGAGTTTTAAGTCATGATCGATAAGAAAATCTCGTCCATCCGCAAGCTGTTTCAGGTAGCTGATATTCCCTTCTTTATAACGGATTTCTCCATTGGACATTTGATAGCTGTACAGATCACTGTTGTCTTCTTTAATTCGAGAGAAAAAGATTGCTTGGCTGTCACGGCTCCAGGATGGCGGGCCGACCTTTTCAAGCTCACTGCTGATAAATTTCAGATCAAGGCTTTCGAGATCCAGTAAGAACAAGCGATCTTCCAGTCTCCCCGCCAGAAATCGTTGGTCGGGGCTTTGCACCAGCTCGCGGACAACGTGTCGAGGGTTAAATGTCCAAAGGCTCTGTGGCTCTTCATTAAGTTTGTGCCGGACAATAACGGCCTGGTTTTCATCTTTTTGGGTGTAGAAGAGTGCATCACCGTCATGGCTGTAGATGGGGTGAAACTCAGCCTTGTTGGATTCCAGTTGAAGCCGGGGTGTTGAGGTGGCGGGGATAAAGGGATTTGTAACTTCCAGCACATCAGTATAATTCATGGTGTGACGACGCATAAAGAAACAGCGTGGGCCACAGTCATAGAAAATATCATTAAGCCCCGGCGCCGTACCACTTTGTTCCCACAAGCGGTCGGCTTCAATACTGTAGTAGTAGATATCGCCCTTGAAGCTGCCAATGACCAAATTTGCCTGGCTTCCGTCCTTGGTTTTGACAATGCTGCGCTCATCCAACCATAAAATCTTGTCGCTGAAGAAGTTCAGAATGCGTTCTGCCACCAGACTGTTGGTTTGCATGTCCATCAAGGTTATCGCGTAGCGACGGCCTACGAGGTTTTTGAGAATGGCGAGGTAGCGCCCATCCGGGGATTCCTTCGCATAAAAAGCCCCGTAACCTTGTTTACTGGAATAAGTGACCTGCTCGATGGTGCCGTTGTCGAGTCGGTAGCGATAGATTTCCCATGGGTCGCTGTGTTGGGTTTCATAAAAAAAGTACAGGGATTTGCCATCGGCCGACCAACTGCTCAGTGAATTGGTGTTATCGCTAACCCCAAGGGCTTTGACATTGCTCAGGCCAAGTGCCGGATCGTAGTCGGCAATGTAAATTTCAGGATGCTCCTTCTGATTGCTTTGATGGCTGTACGCAACCTTCCTGCCGGACGGAGAAAAGGTACCTCGATAAAAGTTGCCTTCACCATGGCTTATTTTTTGAACAAATGAGCTGTTGAGATCTTTGGTGTATAAGTGAAGGTCTTCATTGCTGTGGTTACGCAAGGTAAAAAGCAATCGCTGGCTCTCGGAATGGAAGCTTCCTTCAATCTCCGATCCCGTTAGGGAGGTAAGGGCAGTTTCCTTTAATGGGGTTTTCTCAGCTTGCTGGGGAGCGCCCTGCTCGAACCATTGCTTCCCCAGGGCGATATACAGGCCTGCGGCCAATAAAGTGATCAGAGCAATTTGCGGCCAACGACCAATCGATGATTTAACTTTCGGTACTTTCTGCTCACTGACCTTGGCTACGAGAATATAGCCCTGCAACGGCTTGGTTTTTATATAGCGCGGATTTCTGGCGTCATCGCCCAGCGCCAGTCGCAGCTTTTTCACGGCCCGGCGCAGTGAATCATCTGAGACCACACGGCCCTGCCAAACATGCTCAAGCAGTTCTTCGCGGGTAACAATCTGTCCTGCTCGACTTGCCAAATATTGCAAAAAGTCGCACAGCAGGGGCTCCAGTTTTACAACATTATCGCCCTGCGAAAGCTCACAGCGGGCAGGATCGAACTGCCAATCGGCAATGAGCAGCTTTTGTTCCTGCGGGTTTGAATTTTCAAAATTTCCCATTAAATCAATAACTTGAGCTTGTGATTATTTGTGATCAGCTATTTTACACCATGGTAACAGAAGATCCTAAAAGCTCATTGGTGGGTCACGGCGGGATTTGCTGAACTGCTCGCCTGTAAATCCGGGGCGACGATCTGAACATTGAGCTGGAGCATTCAGACCGTCATTCGGAGATTCAAAAGAACCGCTGACCAAAAGGCAAGCTATGAGAAAAATGGCCGCTGTACCGAAAGCTCGTTTGGGCTTTCCCTTTTCTATTTGCTCATCACGAGCGCATTTACATCGAATCTTGTTTGTTTGGATTCTCAGTATGTTGATGGTTGTTAGTTCAGCCAATGCTGAAGAGATTCCTCTCGCAAAGGTTAAAACCGCCAAGGTCAAAGCCTGGCAGCAAGGGCTCAGCAAAGCGCTTTATTGTGTGGTAAGCACGCCCTTTGTGTTCCAGGCAGACAGCCACAGTGATGCGGAATTAATGAGCATTCTGCCGGTAGGCAGCCGGGTCAAAGCTGGCCAGTTGGTTGCTGAGCAAGATGATTTTTACCTAAAGCAGGAATTGAAGCAGCTCGAGATTGACCAAAAGCAAGCCAAAGCTGAACTTGAGCATGCGATCAGTGAGCACCAACGCTTGGATGTACTGGATCAGCAAAAACTGGTGGCCAATGCCCAGTTGAACCAGGCAACGCTGGTACGAACATCCGCTGAGTTAAAGCTTGAGGCGCTCTCTAATCAGATGCGCACACTCACAAGAAGAATTGAGCGCTTGCAGCATCGGGCACCCTTTGATGCACAGGTGCTTGAGGTCAGTGCAGAGCCCGGTCAGCAGCTAGGTCAGGGACAAACGCTCTTTCAATTATTGCCGCTGGACCAGAAGCAGCTGGAATGCAAGTTGCCCCTGAGCACGGCCCAGGCACTGGATTTACTAACCGCGCCTCTCACGGAAGAGAATATTGACGAGGGTTCAGTCGCTTCGGCCAGTGCATTGGCCGGAGTACAGTTTCTACTGGCTGCTGATTCGGCGCAGGCCCCGTCTTCAAACGATATCAGCGGTCATTTATCACTGCGTGAATTAAGTCAGGACGTCGATATTGAAACCCAGAACCTGCGAGCGTATTTCGACTATCGGCGATTTAACGGTCCACCTTTGCTGGTTGGGCAGCGGGTAAAAGTTGACATTCAGCAACGCTATCAGGACATAAGCCGTGTTCCCTATGATGCCATTACCCTCGCCGGAAGCAGCTATGAACTCTGGCAACTCAATGCGGACAATACCGTCAGTAAAATTAATCCGCAGATTATTTCGACCAGTAAAGACTATTTTGTTGTGCGCTCTCCTTTGAGAGCTGGTGATACTGTCGTGGTAAGAGGGCAAAAAAAGCTACAGGAACAGCAGCAGGTTCAGGGCATAGGTGAGCGCTCGTGAATATTTCAAATCGCTTCGCGCCATTCATACTGGCTTGTACTCTGATTATTATCGCAGCCGGTGCGATTTCCGGGCTGGGTTTGCCGAACAGTTTGTTGCCCGATATTTCGAGGCCGCAAATCGAACTGTTCAGCCGATGGTCCGGAAAAACCGCCACTCAAATCGAACAGAGTTTAATCGCTCCCCTTGAACAGCAACTGGCCGGTATTGCACAGATGAGTGAGATGCGCTCGGAAATTCGCGCAGATACCGCGACGACAGTACTGACGTTTCAGCCGGGTGCGGATATGAAGCAAGCCTATATTGATGTACTGTCGGCCTCCAGCCAGGTTCCAAACTGGCCAAGTCAAGTTCCGAAGCCCTTCATCGAAGACTATAGCAATGGTGCGAGTGCGACGCTGGCGAGTTTCTTTGTTTATCACAAGGATAAGTCTGTCAGTGACCCGGAAGCGCTCATCGATGCGTATAAATTTTACGTTGAGCCAGCTTTCGCCAATATATCTGGCATCGCCGGGGCGGTGGTTGGTACGCCGATTGATCGCCGGGTTGATATCGAGTTCAGTCCGAAACTGTTGGCCAAGTATTCACTGAATCAAGCGGATCTTATTTCAAAGTTGAGCGGCTTTGCTGATCGTTCGGGAGGCACCTTGCACTTTGGGGCACGTGAATACGATTTGCAGTTCAAAGGTCAATTGTCCTTGGAGCAGTTGGCTCAAGTAGCGGTCGCGGTAAAAGATCAACATATCATTCGTGTGCGTGACATCGCTACCATTGAAACTCGCCTGGCGTCAGATTGGGGCTATTTTGCTCTGGAAGGGAAGCGCTCTCTGTATTTCTTTTTGCAGCCAGGGAACAATATTAATGCATTAGAAGCCATCGACACCATTAAACAGGTAATGAAACGTCTCAATGATGGTCCGTTAAAAGCCAGTGGTATTGAAATCGCTATCAGCCGGGACGATTCTGTGGCCATCACAAATGCCTTGTTGCTGGTATACGGCAGCCTGGTTCTCGGTGCCGTTCTGGCCTGTGGTGTTCTGTACTATTTTTTGAGGCATGCACGTTCTGTTGCGCTGGTATTCTTGAGCATTCCGTTTTGTTTGGCCATTGTGGTGTTACTAATGGCTCTGGGGGATTACAGTCTCAATGTTATTTCCCTGGCCGGCATGGCTCTGTCGATTGGATTGATTCTGGATGCTGCGATTATCGTGGTGGAAACCTTGAATCGGATTCAGAATCGAACACATTCCCGGGATTCAGTGGGTGAGAAACATAAAAATCAAAAAAGCATTGAACAAGCGATGCAGGAGGTGAGGGTCGCTCTATTTTCTTCGATTTTGTCCAGCATTATTGTGTTTCTACCCATGTTGTTTATGGAGTCCGCAGAGGGACGATTGTTTCGGGATTTGGCTTTTACCATCTCGGCCGCTCTGGCGGCATCCGCGCTATTTGCTTTGTTGGTGTTACCAATATTATATCGTCGCTTTCTGTCGCCACAGGAAAATGATCCTGTTGAACCCCAAGTAAGCATGAATTCGGAGCCCAGCGAAACTTCCCGAAAGTTTTCACGTTTACTGGTCGCTCCGTTATTCAATCGGACGGCGGCGATTGGGCTAGTCGTGTTGGCCGTTCCTTTTGCGATTGCAGCGAGTTTATGGATGCGCCCTCCGGTGGATGTGCTACCTGACCCCAAACAAAATATTCTTTCTGGTTTTGTCAGCTTTGAAGATCCTCTCTCGGTAGAAACCATCGAAAGGGAATACGCTAAAGTGATGGTTGCGAGGGTAGAGCGGCAGCTTGAGCAGAGACAAGACTTGGGTATCCGAACCCATGGCATGTTTTGTTTTCCTACCGGCTGCCAAATTTACTTCTACACCGATGGTGAGAAAGCATTTCCGGAACTGAAAACGTGGCTGGAAAGCACAATCACCCATGATCTGGTGGGGGTGCAGGTCTTCGCGGTACAGGGCGGTCTATTGCGATTCGCAATGCCCAATAGCCGAGTCTCTCAATTGGATATTCTCGGAGCAGACATGGCCAGTTTGCAGTTGGCGGGCCGAGGTTTGCTGGACCATTTGAAGAAGCAGTACCCGGCCGCGCGAATCGAAGAGGGCACACCTCTTGAAAACCGTGCCACTCGCGTAGAGTTTGCTCCCAAGCAGGATCAGTTAATACATTTGGGAATCAGCCCGGACGAACTGAATCGACATTTACTGGCATTGAGTGGCGGTGTGTATCTGGGGGATTTCTACGATGGTTCGAATACCCTGCCTTTCTATTTCAAAGGTAAGGAGCCGAAGTACCTGGACGAACTTCTGGATACAGAAATTTTTATCGCATCTCATGGCCTGATTCCCCTGAGACAACTTACGGATGCGACAATAAAATTGGCTCCGGAATCCATCTTCCGGGTCAACCGGGAATTGGCCACCTCAATCTCCGTGACGCCGCCCGAGGGTCAAGCAATGGGCGAGTTCGTTGAACAGCTGCGACCAGATATCGCCAGCTACATGAGTGCACACCATCCGGGTCTTCATCTGAGTTATCGTGGTAGCGCCGATAAACTGGCCGAGTTTCTAGAGGAGTTTATTCAAATATTTCTCGCGGCACTCATTATTCTGGCCATTTTGATGTACCTGAGCCTGAGATCCTGGAAATTGGCCGCTGCGGTTTTATTGTCTATGCCTCTGGCGATCTTTGGGGGCATGCTCAACCTGAAATTATTGAATCTCTTTGTTGCTCAAAATCTCGACATCATCACCATGATTGGCTTTATTATTTTAATGGGACTCGTAATCAATAACGCTATTTTGTTGGCCAGCCAGTACCAACAGGGTCTGCATCAAGGTTTGTCTCAAAACGAGGCAGTGATGGAAGCGATAGCAACGCGTAAACGCGCAATCTATATGAGTACTGGCACCAGCATCCTTGGAATGCTTCCACTGATGATCAGCCCGGCCAGCAGCGCCGAAATATACCGGGGGCTCGCCGCCGTTATTTGTGGCGGAATGATTTTCAGCGCTCTTTTCAGCATCAGTTTTATGGCGGCTCTATTGTCGTTGCCGATGTTTAATCATGTTCAAAAACTGGCTCCTGATGAGCAAATGTCCATTGCCCGTTAAAAAGTACTGCTCAGCACAACTTCATCCTGAGGCAGCTGCCTGCCTCGTGGTTGTGTTGCTCTTTGTGTTTTTCCAAATAGCACCGCGCAGTCGTTAGCATCAGGGTTCAACCTCGACGTTGTTCCGGCTATGAAGTTCCAGCACTGAGACGGCAAAACACCGAAATAACGCGATTTAACAAAATCATGCTATCGTTATTGATGCCCAACCTGGCGGTTGGAGCTTACGCTTAGTGTCAAAATTCTTTAAGAGAGTTGTAAACATGGCTATTCCTATCCCCCATCGCCCGAGCGGCTTTCTTCTCGGTGAACCAGCGGCGGCTGTTACGCTCGACGCGTTTATCGACATACAATGTCCGCACTCGCGCGCCGCCTGGCCAACATTAATGGCGGTGGTAGATCATTATAAAAATGAATCTCTGAGCCTCCGGGTCCATATGATAACCCTAAGCAACCATCGGCAGGCTTGGGATATTAGTTTGGGGCTGTTCGCTTTTGCGGAAGGAGATGCGGGAAAATTCAGAGACTTCACAAGCTTTGTGTATCAACGCCAGGAGCAGTTCTATAATGCGGCGTTTTTCCACAAAACACACGATGACTTACGTCAGTATGCAGCCGATTTGGCTGAAGAACATGCGGGTGTGAATCGTGACGTTTTCCTGGAGCGCTTGGCAAGTAATGACATCTACATTGATGCTCGTACCCCGATTCGATATGCGGCAACAAAGTCTGTTTGGGCTACGCCCACCTTCTTTGTGAATAACGGAGATAATGTTCCCGTTGATCATAAATCGGATCTTAATGACTGGAAGGCACTGATTGATCCGTTACTTGCTTAATACCTATCCTGGTAAATGGCGGAACCAATTCTCTGGAATTTGGGGGCGGTTTTAGTGTTACTGCTTAGGGTGACCCTATTTTGAAATCGGCTTTAAGTTGGCCCCAATGATCTCTCAGGCCTGCTTTGTGTTTATCATTCATTGGTAAATCTTTAAGCGCTTCTGGCCAGAGTATTCTGGCTTTTTCCATCGTGTCATTCAGATGGGGTTTTATCGCCCGCCAGGGTATTCCCGACTTTTCAGCCCAAGACTGAAAGTGTGCCATGGTAACGGTGTACCACTCTTTTGTTTTTCCCAGGTTCAATGCATATTTCTTTTCATCCGTGATGTACACCTTAGTCGTTACAATATCGTAGGCGGGTGACAGGCGCGGAGTCACCTGATCAGCGTAGAGCAAGCTCCAGTTTTTAAGGTGCGCATCTCCATTGGCTAGAAGAATATTTACCAAAAGCCTGCGGGCAAACTGCTGAGCATCGGCTAAACCGTCCCCTGAATAGTCATAAATCACTTTGCCGATATTTTCGTAACTGGCTGATGTGTACTTTTCGTGCGGATGCTTCACCAAAACCTGGGCGAAATCTTCCATATGAACGCGTATGTCCTCGTTACGATCAAATCGTTTGATGGCAAACGCCAATTTTTCATCCGGCAGGTTAATTTGAGGCAGGTTTTCTAGCTTATCAGGTTCAACCAGCTTTATTTCAGGAATATCTACGCCCGCTAAAGCTGCCAAAGACATGGCGGTGTATTCGTTTAGTGGCACGTCTTTGTATTTTGTGGAAGGCGTTTTGATAATCCAATCACCCAGAACATCGCCTTTAGAAAGATTATATCGACCGTCCTTTTCTTTCATTGAAAACTTCATTTGCACGCCAGCAAGAGAAAACTTATTTTCTTGAACTCCTTTCTCAAGTTTTACCGCCTTGGCTTTTCCATGTGCTTTTAACACCTTATCCGGTACATCTTCAGGCTCCATTGGCGTAGCGATTAGTGCCCCGGGCAAATCTTCACCCAAGTAGGAAAGAATATGAAATTCGTTGTCGACATGGACTTTAAGGCCTTGCGCAATAAGCTCTCGTAATGAGCCTTCAGGCAATAAGTTGGAGAGAAGGGGATGTAACCGTTGGTTTTTAGCCCAAGGCTCGGACATGACTTTATCGGAATTCGGGAATTTGGGGTGCGTAATCAGGCTAAGGGTAGGGCGCTCAGGGTTGTTCTTAAATTCGTCCGCGATACTCAGCACATTGCGGCCATTCTTGAATCCCGCTAAATAGCCGACCAGATGACCATGCAGCATTAGCTGCAAGACATTGATTTCCTCTTGGGATTGACCGTTCATTCCTCATCTCCCAATAGTCCTTGCCATGGGTCGTCAGAGAGTAATTTTTTTCCGTCAGCCGATTTTCGCGTAGAGGTCAAATCAGGGTTTTCCTCCGCTAATACCGTTATTACGGCATCGAGCTTCTCTTGAGGAATCAAGAGAAGCTCGCTTTTCAGGCCTTTGGCAATCAGCTCAAGCGTATCAAGCCGTGGATTGCCCTTTGACTCCAGACGTTGATATTGCTGCCGAGACATGCCGACCCTAAGCATCATGTCATGCTGCTTAAGACCGAGATCAATCCTGCGCTTTTTCATCTGTTTAAGTAGATTGGTCATGATAAAACATATAAGTTGCTATTTTGGCTATAGAAACATATTAGTTTCTATTTAGGGTTTTAGCAACATATAAGGCTCTATTTGCATAAAATGTACAAAGATACTGAGCAAAGAATTGATGTCGCAGCGTTGGGTTTGTTTGATGGCCCACCCTAGAGGATTCGAACCTCTGGCCTTCGCCTCCGGAGGGCGACGCTCTATCCAGCTGAGCTAAGGGTGGGTAATAGGAATGGCTTGATCTGCCTTTGCCAAGGAGGGCGAATAATACCTTGCCTCTAGGCTGTCGTCCACGCTTGTCATACACTATAAGCCTCTGATTTGCTTAGTGTAAGAGGCCTGCTTTTGGCGCTTAAACCGAAACATCTTATTTTGAACCTGTTGCTGGAGTCGGATAATCCCATCAGCTCCCAGGTGTTTATTCGTATTTGCGAGCTGTTCGATATCACCGAAAACAGTGCCCGGGTGACCTTGGCCCGTTTGAGTTCGGACGGGATGGTCGAGGCGCCGGAGCGCGGTTTGTATCGCTTAGGGCCGGCGGCGCGTAATCTGGCAGCGGATCTGGCCAGTTGGCGAGAGCTGGAAAGCAAGCTTTGCGATTGGGATGGCAGTTGGATCGGGGTTTATCAGGCCATGCTGGGGCGCAGCGACCGCACGGCTCTTCGTCGTCGTGAACGTTTACTGCAATTGGCGGGTTTCAGTGCTTTGGAGCAGGGTCTTGCGGTACGTCCTAATAATGTTTGTGGCGGTGTGGCCGCGTTGCGTAAGCGCTTGCAGGGTATCGGGCTTGAGGAAGAAGCGATCATCTTCCGTATTGATGAGCTGGATGAAGACTCCCATCAGCGTGCGGTATCCCTGTGGGATCGCGCGGATCTGGAAGAACACTACCGCAATGCCCGGGAGATCATGGAAGATTGGATGGCCAAGGCCAATCAGCTTGACTCAGAAACCGCCGCTCGGGAGTGTTTTCTGATTGGCGATGAGTACATTCGTTGCATTGCCTACGACCCAATGCTGCCAAAAGAAATGGTCGATACCCAGCTGCGCGCGAGTTATTTGGACAGCCTGATTCGCTTTGATCAGCTGGGCAAATCCATTTGGCACAGTCTCTATAGGGAATTTGCCCAAGCGGTTTAGCCCGGGTGCTCTTAATCCTCCTCCATATATCGCGCGAATGCTTCCGCATAGTCCGGGTGCCAGCGTGAAAGGGCCGGGCGGTTCAGGCTGATGTCGGTGGCGCCCCAAAGTACACGCTTATTATCCATTTCCCGCGTAGTTTCATTATCTGGGCAGATGATGTAGAAATCTCCAGCATCAAGGCGTTGCATCATAAACTCGATCGTCTGTTCTGAGGTCCAGGCAAACTCGGGTTTTTCGGGAATAAAACGCTGAATCATGCCGGTATACACAAAGCCGGGAACCAGCAAGTGGGCACTCAGCTGCCCGTCATCAATATTGCGCAGTTCGTGTTGGAGAGACTCCGTCAGGGCTTTGACCGCTGCTTTGCTGACATTGTAAGCCGGGCTACCGGGTGGGCAGGTAATGCCCTGCTTGGAACCGGTGTTGATGATCATGCCGGGTAAACTCTGATCAATCATGGCCTGCCCAAAAGTCTGCTGACCATGAATGACACCCCAGAGGTTGATATCCAGAATGGCCTGCCAGTTGTCGTAGTTATCCAGGCTGCTGCTGCGACGGGCGATGCCGGCATTATTCATCAACACATTCACTTGACCGAATTGCTCGAACGCGGCGTCGCGCAGGGCTTCCAAGGAGCTGAGTTGGCTGACATCCACGCGCTGTGAGGCCAGCTGTTCCACTGAATAGTGTCGGCTGAGCTGGGTATAGGCATTTTGCAGGGCGTCTTCATCAATATCGGCGAGCATGACTTTGATGCCCAGGGATAAGAACTTCTCGGCCGCGGCCAGGCCCAGACCGCTGGCTGCGCCGGTAATCACAGCCACATTGCCAGCTTGTAAGGCGGGGTGTTGCAGGCTCATGGCAACTCCTTAACTTATTGGATAATTGTCAAATATGTTACACTGCCGCTGGCGAATCTGTAAACAATGCCTGACAATGGTCCAGGGTTAGTTCGCGCCCCTGTAATTCTTGTTCCTGTTATCCGTGCCCTTGTTTTAGACCCTATTATTAGCCCCTATTTATGAATCATCGACATTCACCCAGCCCAAGCCCCCAGGATCGTCGTCCGCTAACCCGCAAAAGCCAGGCAGAGCGCAAGGCGGAATCCGAGCAAAAATTGTTTGATGCATTAGTGGATATCGTCAATCGCGAAGGGGTGAGTGCGGCTACCTGTGAACGCATTGGTAAAGAGGCGGGATATAGCCGCGGGCTGACAACGACGCGTTTAGGACGGCGGGATACCATGTACGCTCGTTTGATGGATCGACTGTATCAGGATCAGGTGGATCGCCTTGCGGAGCAAAATGTCGATGAGTTAAGTGGTCTGGATGCTTTGCGGAAATACGCAGATCTGCACTTTGAAGACATCCAGCACAAGGCCGGCTATCGCGCTTATTTTATTTTGGTGGCCGCGAGCCTGACAGAGTTGCCGAGCATTCGTGACCGGGTATTGATGCAGCACGAATTGGTACAAACGCTGTTGGCCTCTTTTTTTGAGCGTGCCGTCAAAGAAGGAGAGCTGGCCAGGGATACCGACTGCCGACAGCGAGCCGCAATTCTCGGCAGTTTTTTATTCGGTGTGGCGATGCAAACTCGTTTGAGTGAGAAGGAGCATCTCGGCCCCATCAAACAGGGGGCTTACGAAATTATTGATCTGGGCCGAAGTGTTTGAAGTCTCTTTAAGGCTCAGGTTTTGCTGATGCGGTTTCCCGCTTTGGCATAACGTGCTTTGGTTTCTTCACTCCACTGATCCACCTCGCCTTCCGGTGCACCATAAGCCAAACCCCGTTCAAAGGCTGGACGAGCGCGCAAGCGTTTTAGCCAGGCCAGGATATTGGGACGGTCGCTCATGTCGACTTTGCTCCACTTCCAACCGCGAACCCACGGATAGACAACAATATCGGCTATAGACAAATGTTTACCGCAGATAAAGTCCTGTTCACCTAAACGTTGTTCCAAAATACCCGCCAAGCGTTGGGCTTCTTTATTAAAGCGGGCGAGTGGGTGGGCTTTTTGTTCTTCGGGAACGTCGTTCATATATCGGGTGTAGCTCAGTTTGTTACCAAAAGCCGGGCCAACATTGGCGGCTTGCCAGTACACCCAGGGCAGAATTTGCCATTTGTCTTGTTCAGGCAAAAGCTCACTGGGATACTTTTCAGCCAGGTACTGAACAATGGCACAGCTTTCCATGATGTTGAGTTCGCCATCAATCAACAGCGGAATTTTTTGATTGGGATTACGCTGGCTGAATTCGTCTTCGAACTGTTCGCCTGCCATTAAATCAATGGCTCGAACCTGCAAACCTTCCAGAGTGTGGCCCGCCTCGCGAAGTTCTTCAATCATAATGCTGACTTTCCAGCCATTGGGGGTGGCGGCGGTCCACAGTTGTAAATCACTCATGGTGGGAATTTCCTGAATATTTTTATCGATTTTTTGCTGGCGTTATTTTTTCATTTCTTTGCGCATGGAAGATGCTTGCCACTTACTGCTCAGCCATTCCTGAGCTTGTTCGCTTTTACTCGGGTCTTTATTTTCCAGTAGCAGTTCGAGATAGCGGTAATCGTCCTGACCGAAAAATAAATCGTTACCAACAATAATGGTGGGCACACCAAAGACGCCTTTTTCGATCGCCTCGTTCGTGTTTTTTTTCAATTGCTCACTGGCACTTTTGCCAAGCCCTTGTTTAATCAAGGCGTTGGCATCGAGTCCCGCTTTCTCAAGTGCTTCAAAGACGTCGGCCTCTTCACTGATGTGTTTTTGCTCCTGCCATACGGCGTTCATAAGAGCGTCAATGATGGCATGGCGCTGTTGGATGTCGTTTTCTTCGGCAGCAATGCGTAAACCCAATAAGGGGTTAAACGGGTGGAATCTGGGTGCTTTGATCGTAATGCCCATTTCCTCGCATTTGCGTGCGATATTTCGTTGCATCCACTTTTGCTTGGCCGGGTGCTCGGCAGGGCCAATTTGTCCATAGGCTCGCAAGAGCCCGGCGAAGAGCACTGGAACGGGTTCGATGCTTAAGCCGGTCTTGTCCTTTAATTCGGACAGCTTTTGCCAGCCGATATAGGCATATGGAGAGATATAGTCAAAATAGAAAGTCGCATTCATGGCTTTGAGTTTCAGAAGAATGGGGAAGAAAGCGGAGTCATCCGTACTCCGCTACAGGGCTTTAGAGTTTAAATACGCGTTCAGCATTGCCGGATAAAAACAATGCTCGGCTTTCATCATCCATGCCGAGGCTGTTTAAATCGCGCAGGCACTTTTCCGGTGTAATCATAGGGTAGTTGGTGCCGAACATGACTTTTTTCCGGCCGTGTCGTTTCATAAATTCCACCAGTTCTGCCGGGAAACGGTTGGCGGAATAGGCCGAGGTGTCGATGTAGACATTTTCGTGCTTGGTCGCAACGGCAATCATTTCTGTGGTCCATGGATAACCGATATGACCGCCTACAATTTGCAGTTCAGGAAAATCCAATGCAATTTGGTCAATGTAGGGAATGGGGCGGCCGGTTTCCGATGGGCGCAGCGGTCCGGTGTGACCAACCTGCAAGCAAACCGGAATGCCCAGATTGACGCATTCGGCGTAGAGCGGGTAATACAAGCGATCAGTCGGTGGTAGATTCCAGACCCACTGCACAATACGCAGTGCTTTAAAACCATATTCTGTGACCCATTTGCGCAGCTCGCGCACGGCCTCCATTGGCTTGGATAAATCTGCGCCGGCGACACCTGCAAAGCGATCGGGCAGGCGTTGAACCAGATCGGCCACTTCTTCATTGGAAATTAAATACCCATTCGGGCTGGACCAGGCGCAGGCAAGCGATTTATCTACACCCGCTTGATCCATCGCGGCCAGTGTCCATTCCAGAGGGATGGCTTCGGTTAATACATCGGTTTTGTTCCAGCGACGCAAAGATGCAAACATTTCATGGTTTGAAAATTCCAGATTTGGATGCTGCATCCAGACATCGATAATTTTTTCGCTCATTGTCTCACCTGTGGCTTAAGCGGTTTGGGGACTTTTGGATGACACCAGATTCAACACGTACCAGTAACTGGGTGGCTCGGGAATGGCATCTTTTTCTCGTAACAGTTTATGCAGACGTGGCAACTGCCAATACGGAATTGAAGCCAGAGCGTGATGCTCAATATGATAGTTCACCCGGAAAGGCGCAAACAACGCTCGGGCGATCAGGCCAGCTTTTGTGCTGCGGGTATTTTTCAGCATATCAGGGCTTTGTTCCGTCATGGCGTGTTCGGCCAATGCGCGAATACGAGTAAATAATAAATACGGACTCAGATAGGCAACAAACCAGGCCAGAAATAACTCAGGATGACCCATTAGCCAGAGCACCGAAAACAATAACAGGTTTGCCAACAGACTTGGCCAGGCTTCTCTCAAAAAATTCAGAAAATACTCAAAATGGCTACGGCCATTTCGTGGCAGTTTTTCAATATCACTGGCCACGGTCCATTTCACATAACCGGCATTCATTAGGTAAACACCGATCAGGTTTTTGATGCCAGTGAGCCCAAAAAAATCACGCGCCAGCTTTCGACTTAATGATGTTCGGGTGGTTGGGAATCCGCGAATCAGTGAATAATCAATGTCCTCGCTGGTGCCGGTTTTGGCGTGATGCACAAAATGGTGTTTGCGATACTTTTCAACGTCGAGAAAAATAATGTGGCCACACAGCCAGTTGGACAATTTGTCGTTCAGCCAGACGTTTTCGAACAGTGCCCGATGTGAGGCTTCGTGCATCAAAATGGCCAAGCCCAGCTGCCGCCCTCCCAGAAGCGCGAGGGCCACGATGATGGTGGGAATGGCGATCAGCAGGGATTGCTGCTGGCCCCAGACGATCATAGCAAACGCAATGATGATGGCACCCCAGCAGGAGGCGATGGACCAAACTCCCATCCAGTTTGAGCGGCGGTGAAGGTCTTTAATGGTTTGCTCGCCCAATAACTCAGTCAGCTTGCGCCGGGCGGTCTGTCGTTGCAGGCCTTCGGAAAAGAGATCTTGTTCAGACATAATGAATCCACGGTTTTGGCTTTCCTATAGAATATTACTCAAAATACCCATTTACAATAACATTTGTAATGATGTTTGAAAAATCACCGCTTAAATGGGCTTGAGAGAGGTATCAGGGATTCAGAGTGGAGATTAGAGAACAAGGGAAAGGGAATAGGGAAAAGCCCGGTGTGACGCTTTGCCGGGCCTGGCCGTTTTTCCTCAGGCAAATAGCCAGAATTTCAGTGCTACAAAAATCAGCATACTGAGTACCGTGCTCAACAGGGTGTTCTTGCTCAACAGCATAATCAGTACAGCCGCTATGGCGCCAATCAGGTAAGGGTTTTGCCAATCTGAGTTGAGTTGGCCCTGATGAATCAGCACCATGGGAGCAATCACGGCGGAAAGCACAGCCGGTGTGGCATAACCCATCAGGCGGCGCAGCTTGGGACCGAGTTCCATCGGCAGGCGCGGTTCCAGAAAGAGGTAGCGGCTGGCGAAAACCACTACGGCCATGGCCGCCAGAGTGAGTGCGATCATGCCTGCTCCTCCTGGTTGGAGGGTGTGCCCCATGGGCGCTTAAGCTGCAAATACTCACTAACCTGCTCCCAAAGATAACCCGCAAACATGCCGCTCAGGATGGCCAGCAATAAACCGGCTTGCCAGCCCAACATGGCGCTCAACACAGCCACAGTACTGGCGGTGGCACAGCAACAGGCAATGGCCAGTGAGCGAATCATGGGAACCAGCATGGCTGTGAAGGTGGCGACCACCGCAAACTCCAGGCCCAGCTCGGTAAGATTGGGGATGGAACTGCCGGCAATAATGCCGAGCAGGGTGGCGAGGTTCCAGGCAATGTAAAAACTCAAACCTGCACCCAGGGCATACCATCTGTTCAGCGGTTTACCATCATTGCTGGGCGTGTGTACAAACAATTCATCGGTCAGCAAAAAGCCCAGGCCGTAGCGCCAACGCGCGGGCAGGGGGCTGATCTTATCTCGCAGAGCCATACTGTAGAGCAGGTGCCGGCTGGTAATCAGCAGGGTAGTGAGCATGATAGCGACAAAACCGGCCTGGGCCTGCATCAGCCCCAGCGCGACCAATTGCGAGGTGCCCGCGAAGACAAATAGAGAAAGGGACTGCGCTTCAAGAGGGCTCAGCCCAACTTCCAACGCGTAGGCGCCGACCAAGAATCCCCAGGGGGCGACGGCGATACTCAAGGGAGTCATGGCCAAGGTGCCGAGCCAGATCTCACGTTTACTGCTGTGCATACTTCTCTTTTTTCTAACCTCTGGAGTTTGAGCTATGGAAACAACAGCTTAGTTAATCCGTGGCTGATTGTTTTGCACATTCCTGCGGATTTGCTTGGCAAAGCGCCCGGGGGTGATCCCCATAGCGGCCTTGAAGTGGCGATGGAAATGGCTTTGATCGTGAAAGCCCGCACCTTGAGCGGCATTGGACAGACTGCTGCCCAAACGAATCAGCTGTTTGGCTTTGCGCAGACGCGCCTGTATCTGATAGGCGTGAGGTGACAACTCATAGTGGCGTTGGAATTGTCGAATAAAGTGGTATTGGCTGATCCCTGCCAGTGCGGCAAGCTCTTCAAGGCTGATGTCCAGTTCAGGGGCTTCGTCCAGCAACTGCTTAGCTCGCAAGAGTTGAGGTTTCGCGCAGGCCTCGGATGTGACTGACCCTTTGGCAATGCTGTGTCGCTCAACCAACCTTTGGAGGCAGCTGATCAAGAGGCTCTCTCTCAACAAGCGATTGTCAGAACATTCCAGCACACTGAAACAGTGGCGCAGCATGCCCGCCATGGCCGGATCTTCCACCACCGCATTGGGGAAATAAGGAGCGCCCTGCAGGCTGATGCCGGTATTGCTGTCGGCGTGATAGAACTGTTCGGGTGTTGGGTAAATTGCACGATAGGACCAGCCGCCCTGGCTCGCGGCACAACCGGTGTGGACCTGATCGGCATTGACCAGAATAATGCTGTATTGCGGAGCGATGTGATTATCACCGGTGCGATAAAATTGCTGGGCTCCGCTCTCGATGACCCCGACAGTATAGCCTTCGTGGGTGTGGCGGCTGAAGTTCTGCTGTTGATAACTGGCTTTTAACAGCTCCAGGCCACCAAGCTCCTGGGCGTGGTGGTAGGTGGCGTGTTCGGAGGTGTTGACCTGCTTGCTTGTGCTCATGGCAGCAGTCTATCACAGGGCTTTTGGCGGTTTTTGTACATAATTGCGCTATCCTTATGATTCCTAAGGCTTCTTTGTTTCAACTTAGGGGCCAAGGCGCTATAATGCCGACGCTTTGCGGGCGATCGAAGAAGGCGCCCAACAGATGATGTCGTCATGAGCATCTGTACAAGCAGTAGCCAATGGGTTGTGCACGCCTGATAGCTAAAGAGCACAATCGAGCTGCCCGGTAAGAGCCGGAGCAACCAAAGAGGACAAAACCGTGAGTCACGCGAAAAAAGTAATTAGCCTGTTTTCCATGGCGGCCGCTGCCGCTGTTGTATCTGCTGCGGTATACGCTGCGGATGATTCTGTTAAAGCACGCATCGCGCCAATCGGCGACGTTTGCATGTCCGGTGAGGACTGCGCTGCTGCGCCAGCTGCCCCGGTTGCTTCCGGTCCTCGCTCCGGTGTTGATGTGTACAACACCAGTTGCATGGCATGTCACGCAACGGGCGCTTCCGGTGCTCCAAAGCTGGGTGATGCCGCGGCTTGGGCGCCACGAGTGAGCAAGGGTATGGATGTACTGTACGCGAGCGCGATCAATGGTTTGAACGGTGTGATGCCTCCGAAGGGCATGTGCATGGATTGCTCTGATGACGAGCTGAAAGCCGCCGTTGACCACATGCTTGAAAACAGTAAGTAAGCGCTGATTCAAGCCAGGTGATGGTTCCTTGGGGACGCAAAAAGTTCCCTAAGCGAAACTAAAAAAAGCCGCTATGTAGCGGCTTTTTTTATGTTTAACAATCGCTTAGCTGCAGAAACTATTATTCATATTAAGTGTAAAGATTAGGCGACGTGTAAACTGATTCGATCTTCTTATTAATACGAAAATTCTTAGGCCAAAACGATTGCTAAATCCTCGCCATTTGTCGTTCAAAACAATGCAAAGCCATCGATAAGTGCGTATGCTTGTTTCCAGACCTTGGGCTCCACAGAGGTGAAAAAGAGAACAAGAAAGCCAAACAGCGCACGGTGACTCAAGGCCGAGCAGGGGACACCCCAAGCCAACAGTTGCGCTATCTTTATAGATTCTAGGTTGTTTGCTTTTTATCTCTAAAGCCGTGGGGCTCAGGGCCACCAATTTAAACCATTTAAAAAGTAACGTTTGAAAAATGTAAGTCGACGGCGTTACTTTTTTTATTGCAGAAATAAAAAAGGCCTCTGAATAAAGAGGCCTTTTTGCTTTTTGGAAATGTTATTTTTCTTGCTGAGGTTTTACACTCAGCACATCGCCATTGGCTGAAATGCTGACGATAATTGCTTGTTGGGTTTCAGCATTATTTACGCGAACCTGGTGTTTGCCGGAATCACTTGGTAACACGGTAAGGTCACTGGATTTTATTTTTTTCCAGCTGCTGTCCAATTTTCCAACGCTGTAGCCTAAATCTTTAATGCTCAATTTTTTAGTCATGCTCAGTGCGATGGATTTTGCTTGACCAGCGTTAATAAAGCCGTGGTCCGCATGGGCAGCCAGCCATTGGCTATTGCAACTGATAACAATGAATAGAACAAGGCTCAGATATTTTTTCATGGTGTATCCTCTTGGTTTGGAAGTGCTTTCGCCAGGCGATATTGCCCTTTGAGTTGCAGTAAAATTTCAACGTCTTCGGTGCTGGTGTTTTTCCAGTACCAGCCGTGGGTTCCGGTAAACGGCGCGGTAAAACTGCCTTTCATTTCCGGCAGTGTTGCAATGGCATAGCTTTCAAAGTAGCCGGTGGTGTCACCTTCTGGTTCGCCATGCAGATCAAAATAAATGGCATCACCTGCACTCAACCATTCATATTCCACTTTTTGGAATTGATCCATAAATAATTTGTACTCAATGCCCGCTCCGGCAGGTACGGTGACATCGATGGTATCTTCGCGCAGTTGCCCGTTGCTGTCGGCGTACTGAATAACCGTTTTTTCTTCGGCCTCTGCAATGGCGGTCAGGCCCAGCTTTTTACCAATGCCTGTTGGGTCTTGGCCAAACTCGGCCGGCATGACGATGGTGATAAAAACCACAGCAGCGAGCAGTACAGCAATGATGCTGGCTTTGATGAGCGCTGGCCCGGATAAATTCTGTTCCATGGTGAATCCTTAAATTAAGACTGAAAATAAGAGGTTAGTTGCAGAGCCATCAGCAAAAAGCCGGCACTCATTAATAGGGTATTGCTGACCGTTGCAAAGCGCATGAAGCTGTCATGGCGACGCCAGGCGCTAATCGCGATCACGATGATTGCCAGGGCGGCAAACTGGCCGAGTTCCACGCCCACATTAAAAGCCAGCAAGTTTGTTAGGAGTCCATCCTCTGGCAGCTGGAATTCCTGAAGCTTGGTGGCCAAACCAAAACCATGGAACAGCCCAAAAATAAATACCACCAACTTGCTGTTGGGACTATGTCCCAGGATTCTTCGAAAGCCACCGAGATTGTCAAAGCCTTTGTAAACAATAGAGAGTGCAATGATGGCGTCGATCAAATAAGCGTTCAGCTGCACTTCCATTAATACGCCCAGCAGCAAGGTGGTACTGTGTCCAAGGGTGAACAGGCTGACATAGATCAGTACATCGCGTGTGCGAAAGAGAAAGAAAATAACACCAAACAAAAACAACAGGTGATCGTAACCGGTGATCATATGCTTGGCGCCGATGTACATAAACGGAATAAAGTTGGCGCCGGTATTACTTTGAAGGAAGAGTCGCGTCTGTTCATCCACGCCGTGAGCGAATGTCAGGCTGCTAAACAGAAAAAGGGCGGCCGCAGCAAAATAACATACGATACGCCGCATGGAATACCGATTGCTGATCGGTTTTTTGTGCCATAGAGAAGAATGATCTGTTTTCACGTGTGCTTTCCAATATCAATAATAAACTAGAGAAAATAAAAAAGAATGGCTTCGCTCAGATGGTGAACGCTGTCAATCGAAAAAACCAGGCTCAGAACCAAGGTCAGTATGAGCGCAACCATAACGGTTGGTGACCCGGATGAGTCTTTTTGTTCTCCGCTGAGAGCATCGACCCGCTCTGGAATAAATGAAGAAGAAAATGAACAGGCAGCTTTGAAGTCTTGAGTTTGATTTTGCAATCGGGCCACTTTGACGAGTGTGCCGGCGATGTCAAAGCGATTGAAGCCGGATCTTACAGTTTGTACATCTGCTCGTTCTTCCATGGCCAAATAATATTGCCGGGACAGTGTTTTGCGAAGCGGATAGAAAAACAATGTGTAAAGACAACGAACCAAATACAACTTGATTGGGTCACGATAGTGGCAATGGGCCTGTTCGTGGGCAACAACAATATTGAGTTCTTTTTCATTCAGTTGTTTGGCGAGGGTGGGGCTGATAAAAATATTTTCCTCGCTTGTGCCATAGCTAAACGCAGTGGCCTGTTGCACTTGATTGGGGTTGCCCTGCCATCGGCGGAATTGTTGCTGGGCTTGCTTCCACTGATGTGCTTTTACGAGGACAAAACTGACAGCAGCGATCAAGCCGACAATGCCAGAGACGCTGTGCCAATTAAACTGCTCGGGCACATGATGCCAATGAAAGTAGTCGTCAGCGTACTGGGGGAACGCAGCCAGCAGACCTACGGCAACCAGTGAAAGGCTGGCAGCCAGCAACGGCGCCAGTGATAAGGCGGTTAAAGATTGCAAACGTGCTTGGGCTTTACAGCTCTGAAAGTGTTTTTTCAGGCGGGGAATCAGCATTAGACTGGCCAACGTATTGAACAGCAAGGCCGCGGCAATCAGTGCGAGAAAAAACACACCGAGCAGATGAGCGATACTGAGCAAAGTCGTTACCATGATTGTGTTAAGCTGCCTTTATGAATTACGGCTTCAAAGTCTGTCGGCGTTTTTGAATCAGAGCTTCCAATTCATCCAGCTGATCGGCATCGAGTTCTTCGGACATGGATGCAAACGCCGCAATTAATCCATTCTCCTGATGCTCGGCCAGCTCCTCCGCCACCTGAGTAATAATTTTTGCAATTAGCTGGCGGCGCTCAATGCGTGGCGAGTAGAGCCAGGCATGGCCTTGTTTCTCACGACTCAACAGTTCCTTTTTAAAGAGCCGGTCCAGGGTGCTTTGAATGGTGTTCAGCGAGCCACCGCGGCTTTTGCTGAATACGCTGTACACATCTTTTGCCGAAGCTGGGGCTTCTTGCCAGAGATAGTGCAGTACCTGTTTTTCCAATTCGCCTAATTGCATGGTGTTATCGAGCTGTCACGTAAGATTTTTAGCGTTATATAAAAAGGCCGTATACAAAGCGATGTATAACGACCGATGAGGCATTCTGGCAGAGTAAAAACCGATAGGCAATCGGTTTTTACTCTGCGTGTACCTTGGAAAGAAAAAAGGGTAGCGGATTAGAGGTCGGCGAGCAGGCTATCCAGGGTCATGCGGCCCTTTTGTTCATTGCGCACCGGACAGTGATCGCCAAAGCCTTCGGTCTCGATTTCTTCTTCCGGCAACTCTTCCAAAAACCGGGAATTACTGGTGTCGATAATCTCGCCGTACTGTTTGCGCTTTGCCGCCATGGTAATGCTAAGGGTTTTCTGGGCGCGGGTGATACCCACATAGCAAAGGCGGCGCTCCTCCTCGACATTGTCTTCTTCAATGCTGGTGCGGTGTGGCAGGATGTCTTCTTCGAATCCCAACATAAAAACATGGGGAAACTCCAAGCCTTTAGAGGCGTGCAGGGTCATCATCTGCACTTGGTCCATTTCCTCTTCTTCTTCGTTGCGCTCCAGCATATCCCGCAAAATCAGCTTGTTGAGAGCCGCTTCGAGTCCGATGTCGCGTTCGTCCAGATCGTCTTCGGTTTGCTGGCGTTCCAGAAGATTACGAATCGAATCGATCAGATACCAAACGTTTTCCATGCGCTTTTCGCCCACTTTGGGGCTGCTGGCGTTCTGCACCAGCCAGCCTTCGTAGTCGATATCCGTAACCATCTCACGCAGCGCGTTGATGGGGTTGCCGGTTTCTGCGAGGTGGCCAATATGCAGTACCCACTCCCGAAAGCGCAGCAATCTTGCCAGAGTTTGTTTCGGAATTTCCCGCGCCAGGCCCATCTCGTCCACGGCGGCAAACAGGCTGATATGGCGTTCGCCCGCATAGCGTCCCAAGGCTTCCAGGGTGCTGGTACCAATCTGGCGCCGAGGCGTATTCACAATGCGCAGGAAGGCATTGTCGTCATCCGGGTTCACCAGCAGTTTCAGGTAGGCCATGATGTCCTTGATCTCGGTGCGTGAGAAAAAGGAGGTGCCCCCCGACATGGCATAGGGAATTTGATGCTGTTGCAGCTTGATCTCCATCAGCCGGGCCTGGTGGTTGCCCCGATAGAGGATGGCGAAATCCTTGAAATGAATTTGTCGCTGCAGTCTCTGGGTGATGATCTCATTGGCTACCCGCTCGCATTCCAGCTCTTCATTGCCACAGCGAATAATGCGGATGGGCTCACCATAGGACTTGTCACTCCACAGCGCCTTATCAAATTCATGGGGGTTGTGAGCAATCAGGTAGTTGGCGGTTTTCAGTATTCGCTGGGTCGAGCGATAGTTCTGCTCCAGCTTGATCAGGTGCAGATTGGGATAATCCTGGCGCAACATACTCATGTTTTCCGGACGCGCGCCTCGCCAGGCGTAGATTGACTGGTCGTCATCGCCCACCACGGTCAGCTTGCCCCGATCGCCTACAATTTGTTTCACCAGCAGGTACTGGCTGGAGTTGGTGTCCTGGTACTCATCCACCAGCAGGTAGCGAATCTTCTTCTGCCAGCGTTTGAGAATTTCTGGTTCATTGTGAAACAGCTGTACGGGGATCAGAATCAAATCATCAAAATCCAGCGCGTTATAGGCTTTCAATGCCTGGGTATAGCGCTCGTAGACATAGGCAATAAACTCTTCGCCCTTATTCTGGGCTTTACTCTTGGCGTGGGCCGGAATCACCAGATCGTTCTTCCAGTTGGAAATCTGGTTTTGCACCATATCGAGGTGGTCGCTGTCGATATCGCCCTCTTTGAGCATCAGGTCTTTCAGCAGGGTGCGGGAATCCTCGGCATCAAAGATGGAAAAGCCGGGTTTGTAACCCAGGGTTTTGCACTCCTGGCGGATGATGTTCAAACCCAGATTGTGGAAGGTCGATACCGTAAGGCCTCGACCGGCCCCCTTGGCCAGCAAGCCGCTCACCCGCTCCTTCATCTCCCGGGCCGCCTTATTGGTAAAGGTCAGTGCGGCAATATTACGCGCCGCCATGCCGCATTCTTCGATGAGATAGGCAATTTTTCGGGTGATTACACTTGTTTTGCCACTGCCGGCGCCCGCGAGCACGAGGGTCGGGCCGTCAATGTATAAAACCGCCTCTTTCTGGCGAGGATTCAGGTGTTGAATGAGATGGGACACGGTCGATCATGGTCTTGCTTTATGGCCGCCTATTGTAGCGGCGGCCCGGGCAATTGTCAGAGGGAATTTAGCCGGCCTCGCGATCCAGTCCCCGATAGCTAAGCGCCTCGTTGATGTGCCGAGCGTCAATCAATTCCGCATCCGCAAGATCGGCAATGCTCAGCGCCAGTTTGAGAATGCGGTGATAAGCCCGAGCTGAGAGTTTCAGTTGGCTCATGGCTTTTGCCAGGCGTTGCAGGCTGTCCTGGCTTGCAGGCAGCCCTTTGTTCAGCACTTCTTCCAGCTCCTGATTATTGAGTTTGGCATTGACCTTGTTCTGGCGAGCGAGTTGCCGTTGTTGGGCATTGAGTACGCGCTCGCGAATTGCGTCGCTGCTGTCACCTAATGGGGCTTTTTGTAGTTCTTCGCTGCTGATCGTTTGCATGGGGATATGCAAATCGATGCGATCCAGCAGTGGGCCGGACAGGCGCAGGCGGTAGCGTTGCACCTGATCCGGGCTGCAGCGACAAGCTCGCTGGCGGCTGCCGTGATAACCGCAGGGGCAGGGGTTCATGGCGGAGATGAGTTGGAATCTGGCCGGAAAGTTAGCCTGGGCTCTCGCCCGGGATATGCAGATCTCGCCGCTTTCCAGTGGTTCGCGCAGAACCTCCAGCACGGAGCGGGGGAATTCGGGCAGTTCATCCAGAAACAGTATGCCCGCATGGGCGAGGCTGATTTCTCCGGGTTTGGGGTTGGCGCCACCGCCGACCAGTGCGGTGCTGGAGGCTGAGTGGTGAGGGTTGCGGAAGGGACGCTGGCGCCACAAGTCGATATCAAAGGGTTTGAGGATGGAATGGATGGCCGCGACCTCGATGGCCTCCTGTTCACTCAGTTCCGGCAGTATGCCCGCGAGTCGCTGGGCCAGCATGGTTTTGCCTGTGCCCGGTTCTCCAAAAAAGAGCAGATTATGGCCGCCGGCTGCGGCGATTTCCAAAGCACGTTTGGCCTGACTCTGGCCCCTGACATCCTGCATATCGAGAGTGGCACCCCGGGTTTGGGGTTGAAGGCCAGCGCTAATCTGGGGAGTTAAGGGCTGATTGCCGTTTAGATGGGCACAGACCTGCAAGAGATTATCGGCCGCCAACACCTCGGTACTGGCGCTAAGGGCCGCTTCGGCGGCATTGGCTTTGGGCACAATCAGTTTTCGCCCGCTTTGGCTGGCGGCCAGTGAGGCGCTCAAGCTGGCGGGGACTGCCCGCAGTTCGCCAGACAGGGCCAGTTCGCCCAGCAATTCGCAGTTACGCAGCTCGCCCTGGGGAATCTGTTTAGAGGCCGCCAGTATGCCGAGGGCGATCGCCAGGTCAAAGCGACCACCGTCCTTGGGGAGGTCGGCCGGGGCCAGATTCACGGTTATGCGCCGGGCCGGAAATTCAAAGTGGCTGTTGAGAATGGCGCTGCGTACCCGGTCTTTGCTTTCTTTTACGGCGGTTTCCGCAAGGCCGACGATGGCTAATTTAGGCAGGCCACCGGAGATGTGGGTTTCGACGGTGACAAGTGGCGCGTCAATCCCCAGGCGGGCTCGGCTGTAAACAACGGCTAATGACATGATTGGCTGTATCCCTGATTTTCTTCCCGTTTTTGACCCAAATAACCAAAAGGGCAGCTCTTCTTAAGCCTTTGCTTTCGAGAGCTGCCCTAAGGGCTTATTTTCTTTGGGGTAATGGGATCAGGCTAACAGCCGCTATTAATAGTCAGTATCGGGCAAAAAGCCGTATTAGCGCGCTTCCTTGATCAGGGCGGTCTAGTCGTTTTGCCGGGATTGTAATTGCTCCAGCTGGGCCTGCATCTCTTCGATTTGCTGTTCCAGGGCATCAATTTTTTCCCGGCTGCGCTGCAAGACAATGCTCTGGGCATCGAACTCGTCCCGCCCGACGAGGTTCAGGCGCTTAACAGCGGAGGTAATGATCTGCTGTATCTGGCTCTGTGCGGATGGGCCTTGTTCCATGGCGCTATGGATGTCTTTGGCGAGCTTTTGGGCGAAGTCTTGCAACATATTAATGGAATCTCTCGGTACTCAAACAGGCGCTAGTGTAAATCATGTAGCACAAAGATACATGAATCCTGTTTTTGCACCTTCTTGGCACACAGCGATTTGCACCAACTGTGAGCAAAGATTGGCGGCGAACAATATTTGCACCAGCCCTGTGCGAAAACAGCGAGCTTAAATGCACACATTTAGTTGATAACGCGCCGATACCGAGGAGGACAGGCGAATTTTAAAAGTTGGCCCGCTCTGTGCAAAGAGACATGAGTAGATTGGCGAGCAACTGGTTTCCCGAACAAAAACGGGCCTTGCCTGCCGAGTAAACACCATGAGCTATAGCTTCAGATTGGCGAGAGCCATTCGAAAGCGCTAAGAGCGGTGCCAAAACAGATAAAACATACAAGCACTTTTAATCTTGGAGAGAGAACTATGAAAAAAATGATTAGCTGCGTTTCCATGGCGGCATTAAGTATGGCAGCGGTAACCGCAAGCGCGGCCGAAATCAGTGCCAATGTTGCGCTAACCAGCGATTACAAATTTCGGGGTATTTCCCAAACCGATACCAGTCCGGCCATTCAGGGCGGTTTCGATGTGAACTTTGAAAACGGTTTTTATGTTGGTACCTGGGGTTCCAATGTGGACTTCGCCAACAGTCTTGAGCTGGATTACTACATCGGTTACAGCACCGATCTGAGTGAAGATGTATCTATCGATGTGGGTTATCTCTACTACGATTATCCGGGTTCACCTGACGAAGACGATTACGCTGAAGTTTATGGCAGTGTGTCCTTTATGGATTTCACCTTCGGTGCGAACTATTCCAATGACTACTATTTAGAGTCGGGCAAATTCTTGTACCTGTATGGCGACTATGAAATTTCTCTTCCCGAAGATTTCAGTATTGCCATTCACTACGGATTCAATGATCTGGATCGCAGCACCCGCAATGCCCGCCCCGGCGAAAACGCCTTCTTGACTGGCGGTGCGGATTCTTATGCAGACTACAACATTACCTTGAACAAATCCTATGGTGGTGTTGATTTCAGTTTGGGTTATTACGATACCGACCTGAACAAGGCTGAATGTTTTGACAATGACAGCCTCTGTGATGGTTCGTTTATTTTTACCGTTGCTAAATCACTGTAAGCAACACAGAAAAGTAAGGAGCCGGCTATGACCGGCTCCTACTCGGGGGAATTATGAAGTTAGTAACAGCAATCATCAAACCATTCAAATTGGATGCTGTACGCGAAGCACTTTCTGAAGCGGGCGTACATGGTATTACCGTGACCGAGGTAAAAGGTTATGGCCGGCAGAAAGGCCACACCGAACTTTATCGTGGTGCGGAATATGTGGTGGATTTCTTGCCCAAAACAAAAGTCGAAGCGGCGGTTGCGGATGGCGATGTCGATGTGGTCGTTGAGGCAATATCAAAAGCGGCACACAGCGGAAAAATCGGCGACGGTAAGATCTTTGTAAGCTCCCTGGAGCAAGTGATCAGAATCCGAACCGGGGAAACCGGCGAAGACGCTATTTAATCTCGCAGTAAATTCAAACTAGCAAATTTTTTTGCAGCTTTTTAGCTGTGACAGGATTCTTTTGTCTGGAGAAAACTGATGGAAACCCAAGTAACAGAGTTGGCTTACGCCCTCGATACCTTTTATTTTTTAATTTGCGGTGCCCTTGTCATGTGGATGGCGGCAGGTTTTGCCATGCTTGAAGCGGGTTTGGTACGCGCAAAAAATACGACAGAAATTTTGACGAAAAACGTCGCACTGTTTGCAATCGCTTGCACCATGTACATGATTTGTGGCTATACGATCATGTATGGTTCAGCCGATTGGCTGTTGTCCGGCATTACGGGGGACGGAGTTGCCGGAGCCGCCGAGCCTGCGAGCTATGCTCCATCGGCGGACTTTTTCTTTCAGGTTGTGTTTGTCGCAACCGCCATGTCGATTGTTTCCGGTGCTGTTGCCGAGCGCATGAAGCTGTGGGCATTCCTGGCCTTTGCTGTGGTCATGACGGGTTTTATTTACCCGTTGGAAGGTTCCTGGACCTGGGGCAGCAAAGATGTATTCGGTTTGTATAATCTGGGCGATTTAGGCTTTTCAGATTTCGCTGGCTCGGGCATTGTCCACATGGCGGGCGCCGCAGCGGCCTTAGCCGGTGTGTTGATTCTTGGCCCTCGTAAAGGCAAGTATGGCCCTGGTGATGTGATTACTCCCATCCCGGGTTGTAATCTTCCCTTGGCTACCCTGGGTACCTTTATTCTGTGGTTGGGCTGGTTCGGCTTTAACGGTGGTTCCGTACTCGCGACAGCCAGTGTTGAAAGTGCGAACAGTGTCGCGGTGGTCTTTATGAATACTAATGCGGCCGCTGCAGGCGGTTTAATTGGTGCTCTGGCGATTGCACGCTTCAAGTTCGGTAAGGCGGATTTAACCATGGCTTTGAATGGTGCTTTGGCGGGTTTGGTTGCAATTACCGCTGAGCCTTCTACACCAACGCCTCTACAGGCAACCTTATTCGGTATGGCTGGGGGGGTGATCGTGGTATTCAGTATCCTGACTCTGGATAAACTGAAAATTGATGACCCTGTTGGTGCTATCTCTGTTCACGGTGTCGTGGGCTTACTGGGTCTGCTGTTAGTGCCCATCACGAATCCTCTGACAGAAGATGGCGGTTCCAGCTTTACGGGTCAGCTTATTGGTGCAGCGACAATCTTTGGCTGGACCTTTATTGCGAGCCTGATCGTGTGGCTGATCATCGATAAAGTCTTCGGAGTACGCGTAAGCGAAGAAGAGGAATACGATGGTGTTGATCTGGCAGAATGTGGTATGGATGCGTACCCGGAATTCACCACAAAATAAGCATTTGCCGAAGAACGCAACACCTCAAGCAGGCCCCGGAATCCGGGGCCTTTGCTACTAAAGGGTATTTATTTGGATGATTTTTGAGGCTTTTCCGTGTATTGTTGCTGCCTCATAAAACAGCCAAAATCGCCTTAGCAATTCGAGCCAAACAGGAATACGGTATGAAGTTAATCACAGCGGTTATCAAACCATTTAAATTGGACGATGTACGAGCAGCCCTTTCCGAGGTTGGTGTGCAGGGTATGACGGTCACTGAAGTGAAAGGCTTTGGTCGCCAGAAAGGTCATACCGAACTTTATCGTGGTGCTGAGTATGTGGTGGACTTTCTACCCAAAGTAAAATTGGAACTCGCGCTTGATGATGCAATGGTTGAGCAGGCGGTTGAGGCGATCAGCAAATCCGCGCAGACCGGAAAAATCGGTGACGGTAAAATCTTTATTTCACCTTTGGACGAGATTATCCGAATCCGAACTGGCGAAACCGGCCCTGAAGCGGTTTAATTTATGTTTCCGCTACTGGCCATGCCGGTAGCGGATTTTATCCTTCTTTCCACTTTCCACTTTCCACTTTCCACTTTCCACTTTCCACTTTCCACTTTCCACTTTCCACTTTCCACTTTCCTCATTCTGCTCTCTTTATTTTCTTGCCTTCTGATTTTTGGCCGTTACTTTTTATTAAGCAATATTTGTCACTGCATTAAGCGAAATAAAAGCACTCTTTAAATATGATCGATCAGAGTTGCTCATAAAATTAAAAATTATAAAGGCGCGCTGTAAAGAAAATTTACGCCTGTCTAGTCTGCTGCTTTCGTAAAAGTTGACGAAAAAAGATGAAAAATGTGACGCACTGCTCTGTTGTTCATTGGTGAGCTTGTGTCGTTCAACTATACCTAAGTTAAAGGATGTGTTCTTAGGGTGTGAGACGACATGACAGTATTAAAAAGCCATAAAAAAGGTAAAGCAACTGCTAGCTTGAAGTCTGGAAAAATTCTAACAGGAGGTTTGGAATCTTTGGCGAAATTGGATAGGGAACATTCCTTCACGCCAAAATGTCGAGAGGGTATACGGGAAGAATTGGAGCGCCAGGTGCAGGAATTTCTAATGCAAGGTGGAGAAATTCAAGGGATCGCACCGGATGTTATGGCTGATCCACCGAGAAAGCCCCAAAGCAAATACGGTTCGAGACCGATCTAGCATTCGACATCGCTTAGCGTGATAAAGCGTCCTGCAGCTGCTTCACCGCTGCAGGTATTTTTTCCAAGGCATCAACTTCCAGACTGGCTTGATACTCTTTATGGGGCCAGACTTCCTGTTTACGGTTAAACCACAAACTGTGTAAGCCTGCTTGTTGTGCCCCCCAGATATCATCGTCCGGGTTATCGCCCACATGCAAGCATTCGTCGGCATTTACCTTGAAATGATTCAGGGTGTGCAAAAAGGGTTTGGCCTCCGGTTTGCCAACACCCAGCTCTTCGGCACTCACATGCAGGCTGAAATACTGATCCAATCCCAGACGTTCACTGCAGGCATTGCCATTGGTAATGGCGGCGAGATGATAGTGTTTTTTCAGTTCAGCCAGAGTCTCCAGCGCATTGTTAAAATAAACCGGCTTGTGTCGCCAATGCATAAAAAGCTCAAATACTTCTGCGCTAAGGCTTGAGGCATCATGCTCTGAAAAGTCGTAGTCCTGTAACAGCAGCGCAAGCGATTGCTGTCTGAGCTGGCTGACCTGATGTTTTAACTCCGGATTTTTTGCAAGCAGCACTTTCCATTTTTCCACGCGGGCGGCGAAAAGCGATTTCAAATCATAGTGTTCACACAGTACGGGGGCTTTTTCTTGCAGCATTGCATAGCAGTGTTTCTCGGCTTCGAGCATGACCTGTTTGGTTGACCACAGGGTGTCGTCCAGATCGAAGCAAATAAGCTTGAGTGTAGCCATGGTAAATTCTTATTCGTCTTTGGGTTTCAAGGCACGGGGGTGGGCTTTATCGTATACCTTGGCGAGATGTTGGAAATCCAGATGAGTATACACTTGGGTAGTTGAAATGTTGGCGTGCCCGAGTAATTCCTGAACGGCACGCAAATCGCCACTGGATTCCAACATGTGACTGGCGAAAGAATGCCGGAGCATATGCGGATTTACCGGATGGCCTTTGGCTAAACTCTGGCGATCGAAGCGGGCTTGAATGCTGCGCGGTTTTAAGCGGGTGCCGCGTTTGCTGATAAAGACAGCGGGCTCATCATCTTTTGCATGCAAGCTGCGCACTTGCAGCCAGTCTTGAAGTGCCCGCATTGCCAGTTTTCCAAGAGGCAGAAGGCGTTGCTTATTGCCTTTACCGCGAGCCAGAAGGGTGCCAGCTTTAAAATCAACATCGGAGAGATTCAGGTCAGTCAGTTCAGCCAGGCGCAAACCTGAAGAATACATGGTTTCCAGTATGGCGCCGTCGCGAGCCTGGAAAAAAGCATCTTCGTGATCCACGCTCATAAAGTCGGCGGTTTGATCGACGTCCATGGTTTTGGGCAGGGGCTTGCTGGTTTTCGGGGCGCTGATGCCAGCGCTTGGGTCTTGTTTTATCCATTGTTCTTTGATGGCAAAACGAAACCAGGACCGCAGTGCAGACAACAACCGCTGCAAACTGCGACCGCTTAACCCTTGCCTGTGCAGCTGGGCGACACATTGGCGAATATGGTGCGCCCTGAGAGGTTCCAAGCTTTCCAGATTTTGGCTCTCGCAGTAGCCAATAAATTTATTCAGGTCGCGGCGGTAGTTCGCCAGAGTATGGGGAGAAACCTGTCGAACCTGCTGCAAGTAATCGCAGAAGGCCTGGCTCTGTTGCGACAGGTTGTTCATGAATTATGCCGGCAGATGTTTGGGCACAATGCGATTGAGCATGTCGGCAATATAGGACAGGAACAGTGTGCCCATGCTCGAACGATAGTAATCAGAATCGCGATTACCAATGGCCAGCAGGCCAAAACAGTTGCCGTGAATCAAGGGGGCAATTGCGGCAGAGCCGACTTTGGCGGCATTATCTTCAAAGAGATAATGGATGGTGTTGCCATCGAAGTGACCGCAGCTGGCTTTGCCGGATTTGATGTGGGCGCCCAGCGGTTCACGGGCTTCGTTCAGAGTTACGATGCGGGCGGGGCCGGCATCGATATTGTCATCCTTACTGAACAGCAGCAGGGTGGTGTAATGAATTTTAAACTCGCTGTTAAAGCTGTAGAACAGAGCATCGACGATATCACCCAGGTCCTGGGCTTCCATCAGGGCGAGAACAAGGCGCTTGGTTTTATCAAACAGCTTGTCGTTGTCACGGGCATTTTCCAGCAGACTGCTCAAGCGGTGGCGCATTTCCATATTGCGATCGCGCAACACACTGACCTGACGTTCGATCAGGGAAATGGCGTTGCCACTGGCATGGGGCAGCTGAATGTCGGTGATCAGATTCGGATGGCGCAGGAAAAATTCCGGGTCGTTCTTCAGGAACTCGACAATGTCCTGCTCATCAATGGCACTTTCTATGTTGCTCATATCTTTATTTGTCCATGAAACGCCGTAATCGCGGGCCCTGTCATGATAACCGGATGATCTCGCCCTGGCCACTTGATGTTCAGGCTGCCACCGGGAAGGTTAACTTTGACCTCTTCATCCAGCAGGCCCTGCTCGCGACCACTGACCACAGCCGCACAGGCACCTGTGCCACAGGCCAGAGTTTCACCGACTCCACGTTCGAAGACGCGCAGATTGATCTCGTGAGGAGACAAAACCTCCATAAAGCCGGCATTCACTTTCTTGGGAAACTTCGGGTGGGCTTCAATTTGTGGTCCCCAGTCTTCAACGGGAGCGCTTTCACAGCTCTCGACCTGAAGAACCGCATGGGGATTACCCATGGAGACTGCACCCACTTCGATATTGCCGTGTTGCAGCTCCAGTGTGTAACGCGGTTGTTGCTGGTCGGCCTGGAACGGGATCTGGGCTGGAGCCAGCTCGGGTTTGCCCATATCAACAATGACATCACCATCTTCGTCGATCTCGGGTATCAGCACGCCGGCTTTGGTTTCTACGCGGATGATGTTTTTCCCGGTGAGCTTGCGTTCGCGGACGAACTTGGCAAAGCAGCGAATGCCATTGCCACAGTTTTCTACCTCGCTGCCATCGCAGTTAAAAATGCGATACTTGAAATCGGCATCCGGGCGGCTGGGGATCTCAACGATCAATAGTTGATCGCAGCCGATGCCAAAACGGCGATCGGCGATCTTGCGAATTTTCTCTGCACTGAGTCGGATGCGCTGGCTGACGGCGTCGATCATGACGAAATCATTTCCCAGGCCGTGCATCTTGGTAAATCTCAGTCTCACAACACTTTCCTTCTACGCTTTTAACACTCGGCTTCTAACAGGCTAACGCTCTGCGGCACAGGCAGGCTTACAGCAGCTGCTCCTGGGCCAGTAATTCGGCAATGGTTTCACGCTTGCGAACCAGATGTGCCGTGTCGCCGTCAACCAGAATTTCGGCGGCTCTTGGGCGACTATTGTAATTGGAACTCATGGTGAAGCCATAGGCTCCTGCGGACATCACCGCCAATAAATCTCCTTCAGTCAGCGCCAATTGGCGTTGCTTGGCCATAAAATCACCGGTCTCACAGACTGGGCCAACCAAGTCCCATTCCAACGTTTCTTCATGGCGTTCGGCGACCGGCAATACCTGCTGCCACGCCTGGTAAAGCGAGGGTCGGATATTGTCGTTCATGGCGGCATCAATAATGGCGAAGTTCTTGTGCTCGGTGGGCTTGAGATAGTCCACGCGGGTCAGCAAAATGCCGGCATTGGCAACAATGGAGCGCCCAGGTTCAAAAACCAGTTGTTCCTTGCGTCCGGCTGTCTTCTCGATAACCGCTTCGACAAGTTCGGCGATCGCCGGAGGCTGTTCGCCTTGATAGTTCACACCGAGGCCGCCGCCGAGATCCATATGCTCCAGTTCTATGCCCAGCGCTTCGAGCTTGTCGACCAATTGCAGGAGGCGATCCAGAGCATCGATAAAGGGAGCCAGCTCAGTGAGTTGGGAACCGATATGACAGTCGATGCCGGCGACTTTTAACGAAGGTTTGGCAGCGGCTCTCTTATACACCTCAGGTGCGCGCTTGATATCGATACCGAATTTGTTCTCTTTCAAACCGGTCGAAATATAAGGATGGGTCTTGGCATCCACATCGGGGTTTACGCGCAGGGATACGGCTGCGGTTTTACCCATCTCTTCGGCCACCTGAGCCAGGACATCCAGTTCGGCTTCGGATTCCACATTAAAACAATGGATACCCACTTCCAGAGCGCGACGCATTTCATGGGGTTTTTTACCAACACCGGAAAAGACGATCTTTTCCGCGTCGCCGCCAGCGGCCAGAACACGTTCCAGTTCGCCTTCCGAGACAATATCAAAGCCCGAGCCGAGCTTGGCGAGCTGTTGCAGAACGGCGATATTGGAGTTGGCTTTTACCGCGTAGCACACCATACCCCGGCTGCCCAGGGCATCGGCGTAGGCTTGGTATTGGCGGCGGATATGGGCCAGGCTGTAGACATAGCAAGGCGTACCGAATTGGTCGGCAATGCTGTCCAGACGGCACTGCTCCGCCATGAGCTGCTGCTCTTGATAGTGAAAATCTTGCATGATGCTATTGCTGTATCGTTATCGTTTGAAGGTATTGCCGGAATTACTCGCTTTCAGCGGGTTCTTCCTGCGGTGCGGGTTCAGGTGGAGGCAGAACCAGAGGACCTTTCTGGCCGCAGGCGCTCAGTCCGGCCAGGACCAGCAGAGCGAAAATCATTGCATAGGTTTTTTTCATAGTCGTTCTCTCAATGAGTCTATTAACGCTTCTTGCTCGCTGGCGGTAAGCGTTTGGTCATCGTCATGCCTTCTTTCTTCGCGACATGAGGCCCGTTCGCAATGTGCGGACGGGTTTTATTGTGCACGTCGCAGTATACGGTAAAGGCGGCGGTGGATATAGCTTTGGCAACATTGACCCTGTGTCTAATGTTCAAATTCGGTCATGCTACAATGCTTGGTCTGATCGAGTCGTTGATGCACGCCTTCACGGTGCAAAACGCAGAGTGCGAATTACAGAAAGACAAAAGAGACACATAGAGAGATAAGACCATGAATGAAGCTGAATTCCTAGCCGAAGCTGAAGCAACCCTGTTGGCCCTGGAAGATGCCATTGATGAGTGCGAAGGCGCCTTGGACTTTGAATCCAGCTCAGGAATTTTAACCATCGACTGTGAAGATACCGATACCCAGGTGATTGTTTCCCGCCAGCTGGCGATGCAGCAAATCTGGGTGGCTGCCAAATCCGGCGGCTTTCACTGTCAGTGGGACGATGGCCAATGGCGATGCACAACCACGGGTGAGAGCTTGCACGAGCTATTGAACCGCGTGCTGACGGAGCAATCTGACGGGCCGATAACCCTATAGACCTGAGACAAGGTCCAGAGATACAGAACAGGAAATTTTATGAGCGACCTCATCCACTACACTGAAACCGAGCACGCGATTACGCTCCGCTTCGACAATGGCAAAGTCAATGTGCTGTCCCCCGCCATGATCGCGGCCATCAACGAAGCGCTGGACCGCGCTGAAGCGGCACCGTTCAAAGCGGTTATTTTTACCGGTCGCGAAGGTATGTTGAGTGGTGGATATGACCTTGGTGTGATGCAGCAGGGCGGCATGGCGGCGGTACGGGATATGGTGGATGCGGGTTCCCGTCTGACTCGTCGTATGTTGGCGTTTCCTAAGCCGATCATTGCCGCCTGTAATGGTCACGCAATTGCCAAGGGCGCTTTTCTGTTATTAGCCTCGGACTATCGCATTGGTGTTGAAGGTGAATACAAAATCAGCTTGAATGAAGTTGCGATTGGTTTGACCATGCATCATGCGGGCATTGAGTTATGTCGAGGTCGTCTTGCGCCGGTTTATTTCAATCGTGCTATGATCAATGCAGAGGTATTTAATCCTGTGGCGGCTGTTGATGCAGGTTTCCTGGACAAAACAGTCGCCAATGAAGAAGCGCTGCAGCAAGAGGCTGCGGCCATGGCGCAGCATATGGCAACACTTAATGCCAACGCGTTTGCAGCGACAAAAGTAAAAGCGCGCAAACAGCACTTGGACGCCCTGGATTGGGCCATTGAGGAAGATAAAAAAGCATAATCAAAAGTCCATTGCTTTGCGTCGTCGTGATTACTGGAGGCAAAGCAATGGCAGGTTCGACAACCTTAAACGCTTCGCTAAAGTGGCTGCTGGTGTTCATGAGCAGCTGCTTCTTAGTGTCCTGCGGAGCGCCCCAGCATAATGTGCCCAAAGGTGCAGCAAGCACCGAACAGCTCGAAGCCTTTCTTGAAAACTATCCCGCGCTTGACGTTGAAGAAGAACTGAATAAATTTCTGTACATGAGCCCGGATATGAAAACCTTTGCCGATACCTATGTGCGGCGCAAAGGTGCAACAGGGCGTCGCCTGATTGAAGTTCACAATGCCATCAATCATCCGTCAACGGGTATGTCTTATCGGGCAGATGCCCACTACAGTGCTGAAGGGGCGTTCTCGGCAGGTGAAGCAAATTGCCTGTCTTACTCGGCGCTGTTTATTGCCATGAGCCGATACGTCAACTTGCGTGTTTCGTTTCAGGAGGTGGATTTACCACCCAGCTGGAGTCTGGGCGAAAAAGATTTATTGCTGCGTTTTCGTCATGTCAATATTGTTGCGACCCTGGCAACTGGTCGAAAGAAAATCGTCGATTTCCGTATGGACCGTTTTAGTCATTTTTATCCGAGTCGTGAAATCAGCGATCATGAAGCCCTGGCGCTTCAGTTTAATAACCTGGCGGTTGACGCCATGTTTGAAGACGATTGGCCCACGGTGTTTAAGTATCTCCACTCGGCGATTAAAGCCGACCCGAAAAAAGTGGTGGCCTGGGGCAATCTGGGTCTGGCGTTGCGGCGCATCAACCGTTTGGAATTGGCCGAGCGTGCCTATCTTAAGGCGTTGACACTGAATCGTCGGGACTACAGCGTCATGTCCAATCTGGCGAACCTTTATCGTATGACGGGCCGCCCTGACGAAGCGAGTATACTGTCCGAGAAATCATCGCGGCATCGTCAGCGTAACCCTTACTATCATTTTGCCAACGCCCAGAGAGATTATCGCGACAAGCGCTTTGACAGTGCTCTGGAAAACCTGAAAAAAGCCAAGAAACTTCAAGAGAAAGAAGGGAACTTTGAGCAGCTAACCGCTTTCATATATTGGGAGCAAGGCAAGCGCAAAGAAGCCATCTATGTGATGGAGCGCGCCTATGAATGGGAAACCAATCCACGTACCAGCGAGTTGATTGCCAAGCGATTAAAAGATTGGCAAAGGGTGCTGGACACGGGTGAGCCCGCCAAGGATTTGAGAGAACTTTAACGTCTGACCGGCACAGGAACGGTGCAGCCGCCTTCAGAATTAAGTGACACTTTATGATCAGCAAAGAAGCCCAGTATTACCCCAATGGCCATTGGCTCAGTGAAAAACAACTTCACAAGTTACGAGATTTATTGGGCAATTTCAGTTTTGAGGGCTCCGAGGCTGACAGTGACGATGTGGCCCTGTTAAAGCAACAGTATCTGAGTTTTTACAATATTGATTTCCCTGGTGAATTTCCTGAGTTGGAACTGCGCCATGACATGGGGAAAATTCACAGCGCTGAATTTGAGATTTTATGTCAGGCCTGGCGCCCATGGGACTTCAAAGCCTGGGTGGTTTTGGTTCACGGTTACTACGACCATATGGGCATTTACCAGCATATCATTCGCCATCTTTTGAAGGAGGGTTATGCGGTACTGGGCTTCGATTTGCCAGGACACGGATTAAGCACGGGTGAGCGAGCATCGATCGCCAGTTTCGACCAGTACAGTAAAGCCTTGCAAAATGTACGTGCCCTGCTCAATGAAGAGCAATGCCCCATTCATGTGTTGGGGCAGAGTACGGGCTGTGCGGCGATCATGAATGCTTTGTTGGCACAGCAAACCGATGATTTTGATAAGGTGCTGTTGCTGGCACCTCTGGTAAAGCCTTTCGGTTGGAACAGCGGGCAATGGCTTTTCAAATTACTGAATAATCGCATCAACAGTATGCCCCGCCGATTCGCCATTAACTCCCACAATATTCCCTTTATGAAATTTTTGGCGGAACAGGATGTCTTGCAGCCCAAACAGCTTTCGGTGACCTGGGTGGCCGCGATGAAAGAGTGGCTGGAGAAGGTTGAAGCGGTGAGCGAACCTTGTGACAAAGCTATCGTCATTATTCAGGGGACCGATGACAAGACGGTGGATTGGGAATTCAACCTGCCGCAAATTGAAAAAGCCTTTAGTCAGGTCAAAGTGGAGCTGATCGAAGAAGGCCGCCATCAACTGGTCAATGAAGCGTTGCGCTATCGCGAGCAAGTGTTTCGCCAAGTGAGCCAGCATCTGGCTTAAACGACCTGATTCACCATCAGCGCGACGATTCTCCCCCTGTTGCCTGGCTTTCTCCCGGGTTGATAATGGTTCTTCTACCAACGGCTCGGTCTGGCCAAACCTTCCAATAATAATCAAATGGAGGCCCTATGATTCAGTGGAGTGAGACGCATCAGAGTGTTCGCGATATGGTGCGGGATTTTGTCGAAAAAGAAATTGTTCCCCACCTCGATGATCTGGAGTATGAGGGCTTGCCGCCCTACGACATTCTTCGCAAATTCGTCAAAACCTTCGGCCTGGATGAAATGGCCAGAGCGTCTTTTGAACGTCGTATTGCGGAAGCCAATAATCCCGATAAAAAATCCGAGTCCGACAGCGGTCGCGACGCGGCCTTGAGTTTGATACCGACCATTGAGATCAGTCGTCACGCTCAAGGCTTGGTAACCGCCATGGGTGTCTCAATGGGCTTAACGGGCGGTGCCATTATGTCCAAGGGCACGTTGGAGCAAAAGAAACGTTGGGCCCTGCCTTTGCTGACCCTTGAAAAAGTTGGCGCTTGGGCCATCACCGAACCGAATTCCGGCAGTGACGCTTTTGGGCAAATGAAATCAACGGCCAAGCGCGTGGATGGTGGTTATCGTCTCAACGGCAATAAAACTTTTATTACCAATGGGCCCTATGCCGACACCATCGTGTTTATTTGTAAATTGGATGAAGAAGGTGTTCCCGCCGAGCAGCGTAAAATTGTTTCTTTTGTTCTGGATTCCGGCATGGAAGGTCTGGAGCAATCCAAACCCTTCCACAAAATGGGCATTGGTTCCTCGCCAACAGGTGAGTTATTTTTACAGGACGTTTTTGTTGAAGATGATCGCCTGTTGGGCGGCAACGTGAACAGTTATGGTCGCGGAGGGGCCAAGGCCACGTTCGCCCAGGAGCGAGCCGGTATAGCAGCGATGGCATTGGGTATTGTCGAGCGCGCACTGGAACTGTCTGTGGAATATGCCAAGGAGCGAAAACAGTTTGGTCAGGCCATTGGAGAATTCCAGCTGATCCAATTAAAACTCGCCAATATGGAAGTGGCACGGGTCAACATTCAGAATATGGTGTTTCGCTATATTGAAATGAGCCAGCAGGGTTTGCCGATGAGTATGGCGGAAGCCTCATCCATGAAATTGTACGCTGCGCAAGCTGCGATGGACGTCACAACGCAAGCGGTACAAATTTTTGGTGGCAATGGTTATATGCGCGAATATCGTGTGGAACAATTAATGCGCGATGCCAAGATTTTACAGATCTATGGTGGCACAGACGAAATGCAGGTGTTGGCGATTGCAAAAGATCTGTTGAGAGATTAACGCAAATTCCGTTACGCAGTTTTCGGTGTTGCTGCTGCATGCTCGCAGGCTGCGCACATCGTGTGCCCTTTGCTATATAATCCACCTAAAATTAAACAAAACCATAGCAAAGAGAAAACCATGTCTACATTCGAAAACGTAAGCGTTGTTAAAGCGGCCAATATCTATTTCGACGGAAAGGTTGTCAGCCGAACAGTCTTGTTCGCAGATGGCAGTAAAAAAACACTGGGTCTGATGTTGCCCGGTGAATACACCTTCGGTACGGAAGCCGCTGAACTGATGGAAGTGCTGGCGGGTCAGGCAGACATTTTGTTGCCCGGCCAGAAAGAATGGCAAACCGTAAAATCTGGCGATGATTTTAAGGTGCCAGCAGACAGCGAGTTTTCATTAAAAGTTGTTGAGCCTTTGGATTACTGCTGTTCGTATTTGTAATATCGCCCACTCATTGTTGAGGCAAGAAACAGAACCTTAAGTGGGTTTTGATTTTGGGGGTGTGAAAAGCAGGACAACCGGGGACGTAACGATCCCCGGAATAGAATGGCTCTGCTCAAGAGGCGGAGCCATTTAACATTAAAACAACACGCGACAACGCATTGTGCCTTCAATGCTCTTCAGCTGCTGCAGTGCCACATCGCTGTATTCCGCATCAATGTCCACAACAACGTAACCAACGGAATCATTGGTCTGCAAGTATTGACCAAGAATGTTGATATTGTTTTCAGAGAACACCGAGTTGATGGCAGACATTACGCCAGGCACATTCTGGTGAACATGCAATAAGCGATGAACGTCTGAATGCGCAGGCAAGGCCACCTCGGGGAAGTTAACAGCGGTAATGGTAGTACCGTTGTCGGAGTATTTGACCAGCTTCTCAGCCACTTCCAAACCAATGTTTTCCTGGGCTTCCTGAGTGGAGCCGCCAATGTGGGGTGTCAGCAGGGCGTTGTCGATACCGCGTAATGGGCTCTGGAATTCATCTGCATTACCGCGAGGCTCTACCGGGAAAACATCAATGGCGGTGCCGCCAAGCTTGCCGGACTTCAAACTTTCCGCCAGCGCTTCGATGTCGACAACCGTGCCGCGAGAAGCGTTCAAAAGAATAGCCTTGTCTTTCATTTGGGCCAATTCTTCGGGGCCGATCATCATCTTGGTCGCGGCCGTTTCAGGTACGTGCAGGCTGACGATGTCTGAACGGTTCAGTAACTCGTTCAGATTGCGAACCTGACTGGCATTACCCAGAGGCAACTTGGTGACCACATCAAAAAAGATGACCTTCATGCCGAGAGATTCAGCCAGCACACTGACCTGGGTACCAATCGAACCGTAGCCGATAATCCCCAGAGTCTTACCACGAATCTCATAGGAATCCGCTGCAGACTTCATCCAGCCACCGCGGTGACATACTGCGTTCTTCTCGGGGATGCCGCGCAACAGCAGAATGGCTTCTGCGATGACCAGCTCCGCAACCGAGCGAGTATTGGAGTAGGGTGCGTTAAAGACGACGATACCCAGTTCTTCGGCGGCCTTCAGGTCCACCTGATTGGTGCCGATGCAAAAACAACCCACGGCAATCAACTTGGGCGCCGACGCCAGAACCTTAGCGGTTAACTGGGTACGGGAGCGAATACCAACAAAGTGGGCGTCAGCCAGCTTTGCGATCAATTCATCCTCGGGCAGAGAGGTTTTCAGATATTCGATATTGGTGTAGCCGGCCGCCGTTAAAGTGTCGATGGCGGATTGGTGAACACCTTCAAGGAGCAGGAACTTAATCTTGCTTTTTTCCAGGGAAATACTGGCCATGTGAAACTCGTTACTTGCTATGGGTCGTTTTATGGGCTCTTGGCGTAAAGCGGTGGCCCTGTTTTAAGGCGCGCTATGATAGCATATGCAGCCCGTGGTGCTATTGATTTGGAGTTCTAAGCTTATGGCTGCTGAGATTATGCTGGATGGCCAGCCTTTTGCCCCTTGTGTGGAAAAGGGCGTGGGTAAGGTGGTGTGTGTAGGGCGCAATTATGCAGCCCATGCAGCGGAGCTGAACAACCCCATCCCCGAAGAACCCATCCTGTTTATGAAGCCGCCAACGGCGATCAGTCGAATCAGCCCACATTTCAGCATTCCCGGTAATCGCGGCGAATGCCATATCGAGACCGAGATTGCCATTCTGATTGGCGCCGAGATCGCCCGCGCCACTGACTTTCAGGCGAACATCGCCATTGCGGGCATCGGTATTGGTCTGGACCTGACCCTGCGCGAAGTTCAGAGCGCTCTAAAAGAGAAAGGTCTGCCCTGGGAGAAGTCCAAAGCCTTTGATGGCAGTTGTCCAGTGTCTGGATTTATCAGCCCGTCCGAAGATGAAGACTGGGCTGCCCTTGAGCTGAGCATGAAGCGCAATCATCTGGTGCAGCAGGAAGGTCGAAGTGCGGATATGCTGAATGGCATATTGCCGCTGATCGGCCATATCACCCAACATTTCACTCTGATGCCTGGCGACATAGTGCTAACCGGCACCCCGGCGGGCGTTGGTCCGATCGAACCGGGTGATCTGCTGGAATTTGAATTGAAAACCAAAGAGCAGTCGATTCAGCTGTCCTCGGAAGTGGTCGCCCGCACTTTCTAGCTGCTCACTCGGTGAGTTTATTTAACCGGGATATAACCCTGGTCGGTGAGAATGCCGCTCAGGGGGATGTCCCAGCTCTCCACTGGCAACTCGCTCAGTTCCTGCAAGCTGTGGGCGATACCTATCAGTGCTGGGCCACTACCCTCCTGTTCAGCTTTAAAAGCGAAACAGCGATCGTAAAAGCCACCGCCCATGCCCAGGCGTCCACCTGTTCGACAAAAGCCCACAAGAGGTAAAAGCACCAAGTCGAGATCTTGCGGGGCAATCGGTGTTACTTCTCCAGCAGGTTCGGGAATGCCAAAGCGGTTATCGACCAGCCGGGTGTTTCTCGCAAAGCTTCGGAATTCCATTGTCGTCGTATCCATCACTCGCGGAAGATAGCAACGCTTGCCGGCTTCAAGAATTCGCTCAATGCTCGGTTGTAAGCCCAATTCACCATCGCTGGCGATATATGCGGCAATATTCTGGCTATGCGCATAAAGCGGGAGTTTCACGAGTTGTTGTGCGACGTTCTGAGCTGCGGAGCTCTGCTGCTGCTGACTGAGTGCACGTCGTTTTTGGCGCAACGATTTACGCAGTTCTTGTCGGGTCGAAGAAATATCCTGAGACATGGAAAAGATTTGCGATTGGGAATTTTTGAAGGGGGTTAGGATTTAGGCCCCAGGGCGCCGCGGCTGACTTGGCCTTGAACCCGACGGTTCAAGGGGGGAAATTCTGCGCTGTATTAGGCTTTCCAACGTGTGGACGTGCACACCAACAGCGGCGAGAAAAACCCGATTTCTTCATTATCGGCTCGAGGACTCGTCAACGGGCGAACACCTCAGGGTTAAGCGAAGTATAGCCCATGGAGAAAGGCATACACAGGGATTTTTAGCGTGTCGAATTAAATAAAACGTTCGTATGGGGCTATTTTAAACAAACTGTAGAAGGGCTGTGCGAGGCGGGGAAATATTACTCAGCGGGCAGTTTGAGACACTGTCCGCCAAGCTTATTTGAGGGCTTTATCCAGTTTCTCAGCCAGGCGATTCAGCAGTTCATCATCCAGTCCGGCTTCGGCGGCCGACTGGCGTCGCTGCAGACTCAGCAGCTCGTGGCTGAGGTTAAGAGCAACCATGACCGCAATACGCTCCAGGCCGATAACATTGCCATTGGTGCGCACATCACGCATTCTGGCGTCGAGGTTGCGAGCGGCCTGCATCAGGGCGTCACGTTCCTCGGGAGTACAGGCAACCTGATACTCTTTGTCGAGAATTTTGACAAACTCTGTTGGGGTTGTGTTGCTCACTGTCCGCTCTCCTTGGGCTGACATAGGTTGGGCACTCATGACCAATATCTTTACCTGTCTCTTCTGTCTTGCTGCTGATCTATCTGCTTATCTTAGTCAATCCGGCAGGCACTTAAGTTGCACCGGCTTCCAATTCTTTCAAACGACCAATCATGGCCTCGACCCGACTGCGGGCTAACTCATTCTTTTCTATCAGGCGCGTTTTATCGCTATGCCATTGCTGGCGTTCCTGTTTGAGGACGTCATTTTCCTGCTGTAACAGCTGACAGCGCTGGATAAGCAAATCCAGTTTTTCTTCCAGTTTTTTTAGGTCTGCCATAGCGATATTAAGCCTAGTTGATCATGCCTACTATATTGTGCCAACGTAAATGGGTCAATGTGTTAAAGCAGTTTCTTAACAGTTTAGCCTATCCCTATAAACAGACGTGCTTTTTTGCTCATTCTTGTGAAGGGATCCGTTCCTCGAACCCGGGAAAGGCAAATCAATCGGACAAGCGTGTTAAAATGGCGCCGTTTTCACGTCGGCATTTAGAGAGATTATGTCCCAGTTATTGAGTTTTGATGAATATTGCGATTTTTTCGCTCCCATTGGTGCCCTGAACAGCCCAGCTGAATTGCATGGCATGCTGTGTGGCCAACTTAGTGGCGGTGCCCGCCCTGGGCTTGCCAAATGGCAGCAAATGGCCCTGGTGTTTCTTGATTTAGTCGACCTTGATGACAAGCTTATTAGTGCAGAATTGCGTCAGGCAATTGCCGAAATGTACAGCAACACTCTGCTGGCCTTGGAAGACGAGGCCATGGGCTTTAGTCTGGTGCTGCCCGATGAGGATACCGAGATGAGCCAGCGCCTGCAGGCTTTGTCCCAGTGGTGTCATGGCTTTCTGACCGGCTTCGGAAGTTCAGGCTTATCGGGCGAACAGAGTTTCAGCCCGGAATCCGCTGAGGCGCTCCGGGATTTTGCCGCTATCGTGCAAATCGGTACGGATGAAGATGACAGTGAGCAGTCCGAGTCCGATTTGTTCGAGGTGTGCGAATATGTTCGCCTGGCGGCAGTCAATCTGTTTTTGGAGTTTTCGCCACCCAGCGGCGAAGGGAAAAAACAGCCCGGCATTGTGCACTAGTCGTTTCAAACATTAAGGGAAGCTATGGCTATTGGCCCTGAGGAATATGCGCGCCGTCGACAGCGTTTGATGGAGTTGATGGAAGCGGACAGCATTGCAATTATCGCTGCGGCCAGTGAACAGCTGCGCTCCAACGATACCTATTTCCCGTTTCGCCAGAACAGCGACTTCTATTACCTGAGTGGATTCAATGAGCCCGATGCGGTTCTGGCACTGATTCCCGGCCGTGAGCAGGGTGAGTTTGTGATGTTCTGCCGTGATAAGCATCCGGAAAAAGAAATCTGGGACGGTTTTCGTTATGGCCCGGAAGGCGTGTGCCAACACTTTGCCGCCGATGACGCGTTCCCGATTGATGATATCGACGATATTTTGCCAGGCTTGATTGAAGGCCGAACCCGAATTTATTACGCCATGGGGCGTGATACGCAATTCGATCGCCATGTCATGGAATGGGTGAATGCTATTCGCTGTAACGAGCGAGGGGGTTCTACGCCGCCCGGTGAATTTCAGGAGCTTGATCATCTTTTGCATGAGCTGCGTTTGTTCAAAAGTGCCGCAGAAATAAAAGTTATGCAAAAGGCCGCGAGCATTTCTTCCCAGGCGCATCGTGAAGCGATGCAAGCCTGTCGCCCGGAGATGTTTGAGTATCAGCTCGAAGCTGTGTTACATCACCGTTTTGCGCAATCAGCGGCTCGTTTTCCTGCCTATAACAGTATTGTTGGCAGTGGTGCCAATGCTTGTGTGTTGCACTATGTTGAAAACCAGAAAAAAATGCGGGCCGGTGAGCTGGTGTTGATTGACGCCGGTTGTGAATATCAAAATTATGCGGCCGATATAACGCGGACGTTTCCTGTCAGTGGATGCTTCAGTGCCGAGCAGCAGGCAATTTATGAAATTGTTCTGGCCGCAAATGAAACAGCGATTGCAGAAGCAAAGCCAGGCAATCATTGGGACAAGCCCCACGAGGTATCGGTTCAGATCATTACTCAGGGGTTGCTGGATCTTGGTCTGTTGGACGGTGAACTCAATGAATTGATTGAAACGGCGGCCTACCGTCGTTTCTACATGCACAGAGTTGGCCATTGGTTAGGGCTGGATGTGCACGATGTGGGTGACTACCGAGTAGCGGATCAGTGGCGCTTACTCGAGCCCGGCATGGTCATGACCATTGAACCCGGTATTTATGTTTCTCCAACGGACAGTCAGGTCGATCAAAAATGGCGGGGTATTGGTGTTCGCATTGAAGACGACATTGCGATCAATAAACATCACTGCACGGTCTTAAGTGCCGAAGCGCCAAAATCTGTGATGGATATTGAAGCCCTGATGGCCGGACATATGCTTTAGCGCCACGAATGCAAAATAATCGATGACAGTTAAATGAGCAAAGAGAATTCGAATTTTTTCAATGTTGATATTGCCATTGTCGGTGGCGGGATGGTGGGCATCAGTCAGGCGCTGTTGCTGGCCGCTCAACACCCTGATTGGCGCATTGCTTTGCTTGAGCGATTCCCTTTTCCGAAAAATAACAATGAAGCGCTGTATCAACCAAGTTTTGATGCGCGGGCGACTGCCTTGTCGCTGGGCAGTGTACAAATTTTTCAGGCTCTGGGTTTGTGGCCAACGTTGGCGGAACATCATACGCCGATTAAAACGGTTCATGTTTCTGATCGTGGGCATTTTGCAGGCACGCAAATCTGCCATAAAAAACAGGGTGTTGATCTTCTTGGTGCGGTGATTGACAACGCTTGGTTAGGACGGGTTTTGCTTCAGGCCTTGCAGCGGGAAAATCAGATCCAATGGTTTGATGCCTGTGAAGTAGAGCAGGTTACGATGCGATCTGACGCGGCTCAACTTCAGTTTATTCGGAACAATGAAACCCAAACGATCGATACCAAGCTGCTCTGTTTGGCAGACGGTGGAGATTCCCTGCTTGCGCAGCAATTGGGTTTGCATCGTGAAGTACAAGACTATGGCCAGTCAGCATTGATCGCGACGGTAGAAACCACCAAAGCACATGGCGGTGTTGCCTATGAGCGTTTTACCGAGCAGGGTCCCATGGCATTGTTGCCTCTGGGTGAAAGTGATCAGGCGAATCGTTGTGCCTTGGTATGGACCTTACCCAGTGAAAAATTACAGGCAACTCTGGATTTGAGTGATGATGAATTGCTGGACTTGCTGCAGGAACGTTTTGGCTATCGCCTGGGGCGTTTCTGTAAAATAGGTTCGCGGCAGAGTTATCCCTTGCAGCTGCAAATTGTCCGTGAGCAGGTACGCAGTTCTCTGGTGGTTTTGGGAAATGCCGCGCACTATTTGCATCCGGTTGCCGGGCAGGGCTTTAATCTGGCTTTAAGAGATTGTGTGGCGTTGGCGGACACGCTTCGAACCGCCAGTAAAAGCAAGCGGTCATTGGGTGATCTCTCGGTGTTGCAATCCTATCTTTTGCAACAACAAAACGATCAGGATCTTACCGTTAATTTCAGCGATCAGATTGTCAAAGTATTCAGCAGCCAGAATTTACCCAAACAATTGTTTCGAAGTGCAGGCTTTGTGGCTCTGGCATTATTTCCAGAGGCGAAGCAGTTTCTTGCCAAGCAAACCATGGGGGTGGCAGGGCGCTTGTCACGTATTGCCAGTGTTGAATCTGAGAAAGCGAGTTGAGTCGTGAGCGACCATTCCCAACAAGAATTTGATATCGCCGTCGTCGGCGCGGGCCTGGTAGGTAGCACAGCTGCTCTTGCTCTCGCCAACGCTGTTCCGAATTTAAATATCGTTTTGCTGGATGCTGCCAAAGCCTGTATGGCATTGGCCGATCATAGCACCGCGACTTCGGTTGATGACTTTGATCCTCGTGTCGTCGCTCTGACGAGAGACTCCCAAACTCTGCTGCAAGAGGTGGGTGCCTGGCCGCTGCTTGAGGCCAAGCGCCTTTGCCCTTATACCGATATGCAAGTTTGGGATGCAGAAGGTACCGCGCGTATTGCCTTCGACAGCAGCGATATTCAGGAACACAATCTTGGGCATATCGTTGAAAACAAATTGCTGGTGTCGGCCTTATCCGAACGTTTGACCGGCGCGGAAAATATTACCCTATTGAATGAATGCCGTGTAAGCGAGATTCAGTGGCTTGATGGGCAACAAGAACTCAACTTGCAGCATGATTCCGATAAGCCTGTTACCCATGTGCGAGCAACACTGGTGCTTGCCTGTGATGGTGCTTTGTCTCCGCTACGTCAAATGATGCAGATTGCCACACGGGAATGGGACTATGGCCACGATGCCATTGTCACGACGGTTGAAACCGACAAAGCGCATCAGGGCATCGCTCGCCAGCGTTTTATCAGCACCGGTCCTCTGGCGTATTTGCCTCTGTCGAGAGGTGGTGAGGGGGATTCCGCTGATGAGCATTTTTGCTCCATCGTTTGGTCCTGTATCCCCGAGCGTGCTGAAGAATTGATGGCCCTGGATGATCGAGAGTTTTCCAAAGAGCTGGCGGCTGCACTGGAATTTGAATTGGGTGATGTCAAAGCGGTGGCCAAGCGTTTTCGAATTCCTTTACGCCAACGCCATGCACGGGAATATATCAAGCCCGGCTTTGCGTTGGCTGGTGATGCGGCACATACAATTCATCCATTAGCTGGGCAAGGTGTGAATTTGGGTTTAAAAGATGTCGCGGCGTTTGTTGAGCAGGTTCAATACGCTGTCACACGCGATGTGCCTGTCAGTCACTACTCTATCCTCAGACGTTATCAGCGCCAGCGCATGGCCGACAATTTGACCATGATGGCAACAATGGAAGGCTTTAAGCGCTTGTTCGGCAGCAAGAATATTTCGTTGCGTTGGTTGCGTAACGAAGGTATGCGCAGCCTGGATAAGGTAGGTGTGTTGAAAAATAAAATCGTACGTCAGGCGATGGGCTTATAGTTGGTTTGTACGCCAGCATCGCCCGACGTTTTTCTAATTGTGGCTTAGAAAACTGCGGCTTAGAATAAGCTGTAGAGTTTGTAGAGTCCGAGACAAGACACCAGAATCACCACAAAACCTCCCAGGCAATTGGCCAGCAATCCATTTTTGTAATTCCCGAGCAGGCGTTCCTGGTTCATCGCCAGCAATAGGAAAACAGCGATCAAGGGCAGCAATAAGCCATTCGCTGCCTGAGCGAAAATAATGGCCGCCAGTGGCTTGGTACCCGCAATTGCAAAGCCGGCGCCGCTCAGCAACACGGCAAACCAGATAAATTGAAAGCGTCGGTTTTTAAAATCGGTGGACCATCCCATTGCGCCACACACCGCAAACGCTGCTGCCAAAGGTGCCGTAATCGCGCTGGTCAAACCTGCCGCCAGCATACCCAATGCAAAACAATACTTAGCGGCTGGGCCCAATAGTGGTTCAAGCTGCTGGGCCAGTTGGCTTGCCTGAAAACTCTCACTCTGACCAAAAAAAGCGGTTGCCGAGGTGGCGATGATGGCCAAAGTGATCAAGCCGCCAAAGCCAATGGATAAGCCGGTATCCCAGCGACTGTGTGACAGCGCCTGATCAATATCGCTTTCTCCGGATTCCTTGAAGGCCTGGCTGACACTGCTGGCATGAAGGAAGAGATTATACGGCACGACGGTGGTGCCAATCAGGGCGATAACGATCAGCACGCTGCCATCGGGAATGCTTGGGGTGAACAAGCCCTTCAAAATACCGAGCCAATCCGGGCCGACCCAAAATAAGGTCAACAGAAAAACAATGCTCATTAAGACCACGAGGGAAATGAGGGCCTTTTCAATCAGCTTGTAATGCCCGCTGGCGAGTAAAGCAAAGGCCAGCAGTGCGATAATACCGGCGGCCAATTGATTGGAAACATCAATGGCACTGTTGATGCCCAGGGCCGCGCCGGCGATGTTGCCGGTTTGATAGGCTGCATTACCCAAACCAATCGCGGCAATAATCAAGAAGATACTCAGGCTTTTCAGTTCCGGACGGTGAAAGCTGGCGCGAACGGCTTCAGCGAGACCTTTGCCGGTAACTAACCCCAGGCGGGCGGCCATTTCCTGCAAAACTATCGTAGCGAATACCGAGAACAACAATGCCCAAAGCAAAGCGAAACCAAAGCCGGCGCCAGCTTTACTGGCGGTGGCAACGGTGCCCGGGCCGATAAACGCAGCAGCAACCAATAATCCTGGGCCAAATTTCTTCATAATTTAAGCCTTCAATAAGAATGGACTGGAAAAAGATAACCCCGGATTCTGTACGAATATACCGGGTAGTACCAGTATTAAAGAGGGAAGTTGGAAAGAAAGTGGATATGCCCCGGCTTTTTGTCGCCGGAGCAATATTCTTCGGAAGCTTGGATTAATTACAGCGTATGTAACAGGAATGGGTTGCCTGAATGCTGAGGTTCACTGCACATTTCACAGTGTTGGCCGGCGGTACGGCGAGATCAGCATTGGTGCATGTGCCGGGCAATTGAATGCTTTTTACTTCCAAAGTAATGCCGGTGTTGTTTTGAAAGGTGTTGATGTCACTTGCGTTGATTGTGTAGGAGGTGTCGCCGGTTGCCGTGATGCCCACCAGTGTGCCACTCGCGACACCTTTTTCAATAAGGCTGATGCCGCTGCCGGTTGCAATCAGTGTCAAGGCTCCAAAGGTCATTAAGCCGGTGTGTAATTTTCCGCGGCCAAGGGATTTAAATTTATAAGCCACATAAGCCAATACCCCGCCGAGCAGCACAAGCAATGGAGCACCCAGCACCGGAACTTCCTGCACAGGAGCGCCAATAACGATTTGGGCATGGGCAAAATTACTGCCAAGCAGAAGTACGAGTAAGCTCAGATTACGAAGTTTCATGATATACCCCATATTTGCAAAGCCCCGCCAGGGGCTTCATTCATTTATAAATTATGTATTTGATCTTGAATCGATCGTGTTTACGGTGTGCAATCGATTCGACAGGAATTCGTGTGTTGAATGCTTGCGCCAACGCTGCAGCGCTGTAAGCCGCCGACATTGGGAATAGGTTTGTCGCTACAGTTGCTGGCAGGAAGCGTAAGACTCTTCACTTCAAGGGTAATGCCAGTGTTGTTTTGGTAATTGTTGATCTGGCTTTGCAGGACGTTATAACTGGTGTCGGCCTGAGTATTAATGACAACAAAGTTACCTGCTGTTGCCTCTGAAGATTCGATCAGGCTGATGCCGCTTCCGACAGACAGCAACGTGGCAGACGTTGCGGCCAATAATCCCATTTTAACGCGGCTTAATTGAGCGCCTCGAAAGCGAAACGCGATGTAGCCCAGTAACCCACCCATAATCATCAAAATCGGTGCGCCCATAATGGGAACCTGCTGAGGGTCAGGTGTTCCGATAACCACCTGTGCATTGACCAATTGAGTTGAAAGGCTGAGACCGACAAGGATTGGGAAAAGGGCGGAAATGCGCGTTTTCATAGTACCCACTTAAGACACAAGGTTTAATTATTATTAGGATTCCGAACTCTATCAGATGCACTAAAGACTGTCGATGCTGGCGATATTAGTAAGCCTAAAGGATTGTTTTCTCGATCGTTCCGCAGATATTCCAGGCCGATTTCTTTTGTTTCGAGTTCGGCTTTGGGTAAATACTTTGCGGTACCGAAAAGGTGGTCGTAAAAAGAAAAAATGGTGCCGTAGTTGCTGTTCGTATATTGGCGTTCACTAAAATGATGGATGCGATGAAAGTTGGGTGTGGCCAGGACATACGACAGAGGCTTGTCCAGCCAATCCGGCAAAAGTGAATTCGAATGGTTAAAGGCAATGAGTACCATTCTGATTAATGGATGCCATATGGCGACCATAATAGGCACTCCGATTGCGACCAGAAAGGGCGCGCCTAAAAAACTGTTTACGACAATTTCCAATGGGTGGTGGCGGTGTGCGGTCGTGGCATCCACACGGGTATCGGTGTGATGAGTTGCGTGCAAACGCCATAGCCATGGCAGTCGGTGCGCAAATCGGTGTATTACATAATCCACCAGTTCGTACACCAATATGGCGGGAATAAAATAGACAATCCAGTGATACTCAGTATGCGTAAGAGGCGCTATCCAGCCCAGCTTATTGTGCAGCAGCTCGGCAATAAATTGGCTAACAGGTTTTAAGGCCGGCTCCAGAGCGAAAACGACCAATAAGGTATTGAGTGCCGCAAGAAACAAATTACCGGGCCAGCGCGTTTGAATATTTTGACTGGCTCCGGAACGCTTGTTGAAATCATCCCACAACAAAAACAGCATCATGCTGATCATGGTGCCAGCGATGAGTGCCAGTTGCTGATTGTGGAATAGATAATCGGACAAGCTCGCCTCCAATAGAATACGCAAACGATGAGCGGACTGAGCGCATTCTACCTAATTAATTCTCAGGCTTTAATGGCTTTTATTGCGTTGGAAGATGGATTTTAACCAGCCGAGAAAGCTGTTGTCCCGCATGACCCAGCGATCGAGATCAGCCTGGTTCTGTTGATAGAAGTCACCATCCTGAAACATGAGTTCGCGTTTCAGCATACGACGGTTCGGGTTAAGTGTTTTGATAACTTTGGCGGGGTTGCCACCCACAACCACATTGGCAGGTACGTCCTTGACCACAACGGCGCCGGCTGCAACTACCGAGTTCTCTCCGATGGTCACGCCTTTTCCGACTTTGGCGCCATGGCCAATCCAAACATTATCTTCAAGTACGATGGGCCTGCTACAGCGAAAAGGGCGCAGGCGATTGTAAAGCCCATGCCAGTCGCTATCGGCAATATAGCAGTCGGCTGCAAACATGCAGTTGTCACCAATGGTGATGGAAACGGCTGAGGTAATGGTAGTACCTGGTGAGAGCAGGCAGTAATTGCCAATGTTAATTTGGCCGTCCAGGTTTTTACCGCTCCAACTGGTCAGGCGTACCGGCTTGTATGAAGAGCTGATGATGTGAGCGTAATCGCCCACTTCGATGTTCCGCCCAAAAACCTCGATGCTGCGTGGCTCGAGAATAGCGGCGCCTTTGCCGAGGTGATCAAACTGTGGCCGCAGAAATTTTTCTATCCACCAGGCGTTAAACTGACTGCCGAGTTTCTTAAGCCAATAAGGGCGGTGCTCTTGTCTCACAATGATGTTCCAAAATCCAATGAGCGATAGTGGAAGAGCATAACATCTAAGCTTTCAAGCGTATGTGGTCACTTTGCACAAATACAGCGCGAAAATCCGGGAGTTTGAGCGAAGCTGCGATAGCCTGGTGCAGGTTTTGGAAAAGGGCGGGGTTTTAAGCTTGTTTTGTTTGGCATGCTTTTTGGTTAAGCCTATGGGTAAATGGATATTAAGAGGCAGACCATGAAGTACTTAAACCGTCGCGCGGTGAAACACGCAGACTTGAACCCCGCCGCCAAGCTTTTTGGTGGGGCTTTATTGAGTTGGATCGATGAGGAGGCCGGCATTTACGCCAGTTGCCAGTTGGGCACCAAGCGGTTGGTCACGAAATATATGTCGGAAATTAACTTTCTGTCTTCTGCGGTGCTTGGAGATATTGTTGAAATTGGAATCGAAACCGTCGCCGTTGGGCGAACCTCCATCAGCCTGGCGTGCGAAGTGCGCAACAAGGAAAACAAGCAGGGCATCATACGAGTGGAAAAGGTTGTTATGGTTGCGGTTGATGCCCAGGGCAAGCCCCAGGCACACGATTTTTCTTCGGAAGAAGGTTGAGCCTTTAATTGCAGTCGATTGCGCAAAAATCCCCATTGGCAATCGACAAGCCGACCGAGCATTGATTTGCAGTGGCACTGTTATTACAGGTTCCAGGCAGAGTGATACTTTTTACTTCCAGAGTAATACCACTGTTATTGTTGTAGCGGTTAAAGCCGTTGTTGCTACCACCGGAAATCAGAATGGCATGGCCATTCTGAGCATTTGTAGTGATGTTAATAATGTTGGGTGATGATGCGGTGCCAGCATGAGCTTCGGTAAGCGGGTAGAGCGCGCTGCCAATGCTGGCGATGCCCAACAGGCCTGCGAGCAAGGCAAGGCTGGATCGCCTCGCTTGCTTCGCTAAACCAAATTTATACGCAAGAAACATCATGAATCCCCCCAAAACCAGTAATAAGGGAGCTCCGAAAATGGGAATCTCCTGTGAGGCAGGAGGGCCGATAATAATTTGTGCGCTGGCCTGTTGGCCAAGGGTGAGAAGAGCAAAAGAAAAGAGTGCTTTGAAAAGTCCGTGGCGCGACATGATGACTCCCTCCCGAGGGGCTGGAATGGGTTCTGGGTTTATGGGTATACCTCTTCGTTTCCTGGCCGAGATTCTTACTCGGTAAGAAATGATCTTGTCAGCTATTGTCGCTTCGGTCTACGAACAAATTTGACGGTTTCGGGCATTGCTTTAGTCCTTTTTTAACTATTAAATGTGCCATCGAATAAACGCTGCAGCACGGCTATAGGAGAAAGAATGAGCATTGCATTGCCCGTTGATATTGATCAGATAAAAGGCTTTCTGGCCCAGGATGAAGGCGAAGCGCTTTATCAACACGCTCAGCAAAGCTGCAAGCTCGGCCCGGTGCTGGAAGTAGGCAGCTACTGTGGAAAATCTACGGTGTACCTGGGTGCGGCCTGCAAGGGCAGTGACAATATTGTGTACGCTGTTGATCACCATAGGGGGTCTGAAGAGCATCAACTGGGTGAGGAATATCACGATCCGGATCTGTACGACAGCAGTGTTGAGTTGATGGACAGTTTTAAAGTCTTTCGGGCCAGCATGCGTGCCGCTGGATTAGAAGAAACCGTCGTTCCAATCGTGGCCAGCTCTGCTGTGGCATCGAAGGGTTGGAACACCCCATTGGGCATGGTCTTTATCGATGGTGGTCATAGTGAAGAGGCGGCCCAAACTGATTATCGAAGTTGGGTAAGTCACATCAAGCCCGGCGGTATTCTGGCCATTCACGATATCTTCCCCAATCCCGCAGATGGTGGTCAGGCCCCTTACAATATCTGGAAGCTGGCCAAGGCTTCCGGGCTTTTCGAAGAACTGCCCATGGTGAACACTCTGGGTTTGTTCCGCCGTAAATAGGCGTCCCGGGCGCGGTTGGCGCCCGATTTCCTTCCTTTCTTTGACTCTCAATTTCCCAATGATATTGAAATACATTAGCGCTAATGTATTATCGGGATATGAGCTATCAAAGATCCCCTGGCCTGGGCGAGGCCCTTCGACAATTGCTGGAGATGACCGATGCGGACATGGACGATTGGTACAAACAGTTACCGTTTCCCTATCGCGCGCGCTATACCCCGATACTGAGAGAATTGGCCAGCGGCCCGAAAATTGTCAGTGCGCTCACCGAGAACCTTGCCCTGACCCAGGGAGCGGTAAGCCAAAGCCTGCGTTTAATGCTGGATGATGGTCTTATTGAGAAGCAAAGTGGCGAGGATGCTCGCCAGAGTGTCATCTCCCTTTCCAGGCAGGGTGAGCAAGCCTTGGAGGTGTTACAGCCTCACTGGCTGGGGGTTCTGAGCGCGGTTGGGCAGTTGGAAAAGGAGATACGCATTCCGCTCAGGGACACTTTGCGAAAAGCCCGCATTGCTTTGGCTGAGCAATCCTTTGCGCAGCGTGTTGAACAGTCCAAAAAAATCGCTGGTGAAACAACCGCGGTTAACACTGAAAACCCGTTTTCCATCGCCTCGGAAGATTATCGTAACTATCGGCCAAGCTATCCGGATCAATTGGGGGAAACACTGGCGAACTTGTGTCAGCAGCGTGATGTGGTGATTGATGTCGGTTGTGGCAGCGGTCAGTTAAGTGAGGTGTTGGCAAAGTACTTCAAACAGGTGATTGCTCTGGATAACAGCGCGGAGCAAATTTCGTCAGCATTTTCTCGTAACAATATCCAATACCAATTGGGTTCTGCCGAACGGCTCAGCGTCGGTGATCGCTGTGCCGATTTAATTGTTGCTGCACAGGCTGCTCACTGGTTTGATCTGGAACGCTTTTATCAGGAAGTTCGGCGAGTCGCAAAACCGCATGCTCTGTTGGCTCTGATCAGTTACGGTGTGCCGTATATCGACGACCCGGTCAATGCAGTGTTTCAGCAGGGCTATTGGCAGGATTGTTTTGGTTTCTGGCCTGAACAGCGTCGTCCGGTGGAAGACGGTTATAGCAATCTGTATTTTCCCTTTGATGAAATTGTACTGCCCAATGTCAGCATAGAAATGAGTATGTCTTTTGAGGCGTTGCTTGGCTATATCTCAACTTGGTCAGCCTACAAAGCTGCTGCCAAACGAAATGAGTTGGCAATATTTCACGACTGGTTCAAACGGCTCGGACAGCATTGGAATGCTGGAGAAGAAAAGAAAATCGTCTGGCCCATCGCTGCACGGGTGGGCACATTATAGTTGTGCGGTTATTTGAAGATGCGCCAGCTTAGGCCAGGCTGACGCTTTTCTTATTGCTAAGGGGTTTACGGTTTTGGTCGTCAATGCCCAACTGGGAGCACTGAAAGATATTCCAGGCGGGAGTGTGTTGAGTCAGGGCATCAGCTGCCAGCAAAATCGCACCGGCGGTCCAGGTCGTTTTCTCTTCAGGCCAGATAATATTTTCTTTGTATTGATAACCTGTCCAGTAAGCGCCATCTTTATTGTCGCGCCATTGATGCAGCCAGCTATACACTTGCACGGCTTTGGCATGTTCGCCGGCGGCCAATAGCGCCATGGTCAATTCGCAGGATTCAGCGATGGTAACCCAGGGCTCATCGCTGACACAGAGGCAGCCCATATTATCACGCACAAAGGTTTCCCAGCGTTCGGCGATACGTTGTTTAGCCGCATCACCTTGAATTGCACCTGCAAGAATCGGGTAAAACCAATCCATGGAAAAGCGCGCTTTGCTTTCCCAGGTGCGATCAAAATATTCAGGGTGTTCAGATAGGGCCAGCCCTAATTTTTTATAGGCTTCGATATAGTGGCCGCAATCCTGCTCGAGTTCTTCGGCAATGGCGATGGCGCATTCCAGGCTTTTGTAAACAGAAGAGCAACCGGTGACCAAGGCGTCTTTAAATGGTTGGCCATCTTCTTCAATGGCCCAGTAAATTTCCCCGGTAGGTGCTTGCATGCTGACTACAAGGTCAATGGCTTTTTTAACCGCCGGATACAGACGTTCCAAAAATTCCCGATTTCCGCTGATCCGATAATGGTGCCAAACGCCGGTAGCGATGTATGCAATAAAATTGGTTTCGCGTTTTTCTTTATAGAGCGCCTTGCCATCCTGGTAGTTGGCGTACCAGCTGCCGTCATCCAATTGATGGTCGGCCAGCCATTGATAGGCTTTTTCTGCAGCGTCAAATTCACCAGCAATCGAGAGGCCCATGGCGGCTTCAGTGTGATCCCAGGGGTCGGCTTTATGCCCCTCAAACCAGGGAATCAAGCCATCGTCCAGTTGCTGGCTTAAAATATAATCTACGGTTTTACGCAAAAATTGCTCGGGGAACAGACCTTTGCTCAGCAGTAAGCCGTCCATAATTATTTGCCCTGTTCCGTCGTCGGGTTTTTCTTGAAATACATAACAATGCTCTTACCCATTAGCGGATTGAGCATTTTATCCAGCACTCGGGTTAGCAGGGGTTGCTGCATTAGATCCCAAACCAGAAATTTATGATAATTGCGCAAAGCCCAAACCTGATCATCTTCCTGTCCCCAGTATTTGCACTTTAACCACCAATAGGGCACATGCAGTGCATGCGCCCAATGGCGGTAGTAACGTTGCCAGCCGAGGTCTTCCACTTCTCGACGAAGATGGGTGGCATTAAAAATTCGAATGTGTCCGCCCGGGGTTTTATGATATTCGTCGCTCAGGCGCCAGCAAATATCTTCCGGCCAGGCTCGGGGTACGCTGATGCCGATAACACCATCTTCTTTAACGACGCGCTGCAGTTCTTTGAGCACACCTTGAAAGTCAGGGATGTGCTCCAGCACCTCCGAGCAAATCACCTTATCGAAGCTGTTGTCCTCAAAGGGCAGTTCCAGGGCATTGGCCTGTTGGAAGCGAATGCTTTTTTCGGAATTGTCTTTGTCAATAAATTGCTCAACTCGTTCCCGGGCGATGTCGAGATCTTTCTCGCTCAGATCCACACCGATGGCTTCAACATTGGCGTGCAGATAAGCACCGATGGTGTGGCGGCCTTCGCCACAGCCAACATCCAGAAATCGCTCGCCGTCTTTAAGTTCCAGGCGCTGAAAGTTAATGGTTTGCATCGTTTAATTATTTCTCTTCGGCCAGCATCTGCAGATAGTATTGACCGAATTGTTCGGCGGCGACTTTCCAGCTAAAGCTTTGTTCAATTCGTTCCCGGCAGATTTCGCCCATGGTTTTTTGACGAGCCGGATCTTTTAATAATTCGGCAATGGCTTTTGCCAGAGCCGGAGCGTCCGCAGCCGCTACCGTGATGCCGGCATCTCCGACAATTTCGGGCAGGGCGCCGCCATCACTGGAAATCACCGGTGTGCCACAGGCCATGGCTTCACCTGCGGGCAAGCCAAAGCCTTCATACAAGGACGGAGAAACAGCGATGGTTGAGGCATTGTAATGTTGCACCAGTTCTTCTGTGCTGATGCCGGAAACAAAGCGTACGCGATCACCCAGGCCAAGCTTCTTCAATTGTTTGGCTGTGGCGCCATCTTCGCGTAATTTGCCAACCACCAATAATGTGAGCTGTGGAAATTCGTCGCCCAGCTCGGCCATGGCATCCAACAGATAACGCAAGCCCTTCAGGGGTTGGTCAGCGGAAGCGGTGGTAATCAGTTGAAAGCTTTCTTTCTCAACATCATCCCGGGGGCGGAACGTATCAGTATCAATGCCGTTGTAAATCAGACTGATATCTTTGCTGTCGATATCAAAGGCATCGGCGATGTCATGGCGCGACTGTTCAGAAACCGTAACAATGTGATTCAACTTCTGCACTACGCGCTTTTGCATGCGCAAAAAAGAATGCCAGCGTTTGACCAGCAATCGGTGTTTCCAGTTGGGCGCTGCGTCGAGAGCAAGTTGTCGATCCCGGGTAATTGGGTGGTGCACGGTGGCGACCACAGGCAGACCGCGTTTTTGAATGCTTAACAGCCCCCAGCCAAGACACTGGTTATCGTGCACTAAATCGTAACGATGACCGTGAAGTTTTAAATACTTCGCTACGCGTCGGCTGAAGGTGTAAGGTTCGGCAAAACCACCAGTGAGCATGCTCCACCATTCGAAGGTGTCACTGAAAGATTTCAAATGTCGCGGTCGTAACGCCGTCACGTGATTGGGCGCACTGAATAAATCCAGGCTGGGCATTTCAATCAGTTTCACCCGGGGGTCGAGATCGGGATAGGGTGGGCCGGAAATCACATCCACTTGATGGCCGGCGTCAACCAAGGCTTTACTGAGGTATTTGATGTAGATGCCTTGTCCGCCCACAAACGGAGCACTGCGGTAGCCCAAAAGGCAAATGCGCAATGAGCGTTGCGATGCTGACGGCGCCGCTTGAGAGCGGCCGGTTTCAAGGCTTGTCGTTAAGCTGTTCACGATAGATTTATTACGTTGTATTGGCTTGGCATTAGCGCTCATTTCGGGTGCCGGTAGGCGTGGATAAACGAGCCTGCAAATTGCTGAACAGTGTGACACAGCCTATAATCTCCCGGCAATTCCCTCATAGGTAATGACACTTACGGTCAAACCATATGGAGGGTGTCATTTTCGACCAGTTCTGTCAGGTGCGGGGGTAACATTGAGCCAAGATGAGCTCAACACGAAGTCAGACACAGAGCTGGCCGATGAAGAGGCTGCCTTCGGGCGGATGCTCAAGTTCTGGCGTTCCCAGATGGGGCTTTCCCAGGCCCAGTTGTCCGCTCGCCTTGGTACGTCAAGCCGCCATATCAGCTTTTTGGAAACCGGCCGCAGCCGCCCGAGTCGGGGTATGGTTCAGCGCTTGCAGCAGGAATTTGATCTGTCCTCCCGCGAAAGCAATCTGCTGTTGCAATCGGCCGGCTTTCTGCCCATTTCCACGGCCAACCCATCTGGCATGGGGAAGCGTCTGAAGCGACAGATGAGCTGGATGCTGTTAAAGCATGAGCCCTATCCCTCGTTTATCGTAAACAATCTCGGCGATGTGCTGATGTTTAATCGCGCCTGGTTGAGTTTAATGCGCCAAGCTGGGATGCGTGCCGGTGTTGCCTGCGAGGCTGGATTACAAATGAACATGTATCACCTGTTCTTTTCGGAAGAAGGGATGCGTCATTTGATCGAAGGTTGGGAAGATTTCAGCTGTGCCTTGCTCTTGCAGGTAAAAGAACAGCAATTGCTGACCAACGATGCCAAGCTGAATGAATTGATGGAGTGGCTGGAAGCCTATCCTGGTATTCCCGATAACTGGCCAGAGCGTGCTCGACAAGTGCGTTTCGATTCCAGCTACGATATCGAAGTGAAATTGCCGGAAAGCCGTTATCGCATGAAAACCGTTGTGACGGGAATTGAGCCGATGAATCTAAGCGCTGGGGGAACACTCAAGTTGCACAGCTATTTTCCGGGTGATGATGCGACAGAAGCCTGGTGGCGATCGGCTGCTGAAAAAGACAGCTATGAGAATCTACAGCATCCGTTATTGGCGCTCGCCACCGTTTAGTTTTGCCGGACAGGATCAGTGCTCACCGTGATCAACACGCGCATCAATCGCGTAGGCCAACAGAGACCCTACGGTCAAAATAGCAAAAATACCCGCTAAGAAGACGATCATTACAGCGGCAGTTACGGTCATTGTCTTATCCTCGACAGAGTTTCAGGGTTACTTTCTACTCTTCTAGATTACGCCGCTCGCCGGCGACTGATCTTGATATGCGTCAATAACTGTTTGGGTATCATTATTCTTTGCCTGCTGTCTTCGCTGACAAAGAATTGTGGGTGAAGTGGGGAGCGTTCAGAACACCCTGTTTCAGATTGCCCTGGTTTTTATTCATGGTCTTTGATGCGATAAAAATTACCGGCAGCGACCGCAACACAACCAGCACTATAAATAGTGCTGGTTGTGTTGCCTCGCGCGCGGTCAGTTTAGTTGGAGGTTGTGGGCGCGGGATGATGGATGGGGGATGATGGATGGGGGATTGCTTGAATTTGATCCCCACGGCTGGTGGCACAGGGTATACTGCCTGTTTTCATTGGCGCAGGCGTGAAAGAACGGTCAGTTGCCCGCCAATTCATAACATGCAATCTAATAAAAGCCCATAATATGTCTGTTGCCGAGTACCTTCCCCGAATTGAGTCTGCCCTGAACCAGTTTGCCGATGCCATGTGGAGCACGCCTCTGGTGGTACTGTTGGTGGGTGGCGGTTTATTTTTTGCCATCTACTCGCGCTTGCAACCCTATTTTTATTTGGGGCACAGCGTGGCGGTATTGCGTGGCCGCTATGACGACCCCAGTGCGCCGGGGCAGGTCAGCCATTCCCAAGCCTTGTCTACCGCGTTGGCCGGCACGATGGGGCTTGGAAATATTTCCGGTGTCGCGATTGCGATTGCTGCCGGTGGGCCGGGCGCCATTTTCTGGATGTGGGTAACGGCGGTGATCGGTGTAGCGACGAAGTTTTATACCGCTTCTCTGGCGGTCATGTTTCGCGGAAAAGACAGTCTGGGCGAAACCCAGGGTGGCCCAATGTACGTGATTCGTGAAGCCTTGCCTAAAGGCTTTTTACCGTTGGCCTATCTGTTTTGTCTGGCGGGGATGATTGGCACCTTGCCGGTGTTTCAAGCCAATCAGCTGATTCAGCTGTTGCGTGATGCCGTGGCAATCCCTTCGGGTTGGGCAAGCGCCGACTCCCATCTGGGTTTTGATTTTATTGCCAGCAGCTGTGTGGCGCTGTTGACCGTTGTCGTCATCATTGGTCGCATTCAGCGTATCGGTCGTTTGACTGTTCGACTGGTGCCGGCGATGGTCACGATTTATCTGTTGTTCACGGCTTTTGTCTTGTTCCAATACATTGAGCAGATTCCTGCGATGTTTGCGCTGATTGTCACAGATGCTTTTACGGGGCAGGCAGCAGCGGGTGGCGCACTGGGTACCGTGATTATGATTGGTGTACGACGGGGCGCCTTTTCCAATGAGGCAGGCATTGGCACGGAGTCCATGGCTCACGGTGCGGCCAAAACCGAGGAACCTATTCGTGAAGGGGTCGTCGCTATGATTGGTCCGGTTGTCGACACGCTGGTGGTATGCACGTGTACGGCCTTGATCATTTTGTTGACCGGGGTTTGGCAGGATCCCGATGCGGGTGCCGGTGTGACCATGACGGCAGCAGCGATTGAAAGTGTGTTCCCCAGTGGTGGAATTTATTTGCTGATCTTGATGGTGGCCTTGCTGAGCTTCAGTACCATCGTCACCTACTGGTTTTACGGCGCCAAGTGTTTGGGCTTTTTGATTGGTGCCGAGCGTCAGCACTACTACACACCCTGTTATATCTTTTTGATTGTTCTCGGTGCGGTGGTTTCTTTGGATGTGGTTAACGGTTTGCTGGTAGGTGTCTATGCCATCATGGCCATTCCAACAATGATTTCGAGCTTTATGCTGGCCCCGAAAGTGAACGCTGCAGCAAGGCACTATTTTAAGCGATTGCGCGAAGGCCAATTTGATTGATAGCTTGTAATAAGGTGTAACTGTCCGGTGCTTGATCTGGGCGGCATCTATCTCTACATTGGGCCTCTTACAGGGAGGTGTACTAATGGATTTGGTTTTTCACGCCAGTTTGCCGGCGTTATGGGCGGCATTGGCGAGTCCGCAGGGCATTATCGCCAGCTGCTTGTTTTGCCTGGGGGTGCTGGGTTTTCTTCTTTTGCAGGACATGGGTGAAAACCTGCGAGTTTCTCTTCTTTCTTTGGCCCTGTTCGGACTGATCGCACTTTGCTACGCCTATATTCAATACAGCCAGCCGGCTGTTCCCTTAATGGTTCAGCAAACCAAAGCCCCAAAAAATACCCACGTTTCCGCTCAAGCTCCCGGCATTATCACCCGCGGAGACGATGATCTTTCCCTGAAGGAATCCGGTTACATTTATATTGGTCGCTATCGTGACAAGCACTGGCAAAACGCGCTCTTTAATGATCCAACGGGGCCGCTCAGCACCGGCGATGTTTTACAGTTGAATAGCGCCCGCCAAATGTTTGCCTGCGCACCGTATCGCAAGGAGATGCTGGATTTGAAATTTACTTACTGCAAGGAAGTGATTGGTGAAGCGGAGGCCAATGACAATGTTCGCGTGGCCCGTCCACCGATTATTGTTGGTTTAAGCAATGTCTGGGTTTATGTCACCAAAGTGGAATCCTGAGCCGGCTTTTCACGCTGGCTCGGGTTCATATTGAAATACGGCTTCGAGAGGTTCATTAAAGGTCCGGGCTATTTTAAACGCGACTTCCAGTGAAGGTGAGTAGCGCCCGGCTTCAATAGCAAGAATGGTTTGCCGGGTAACCCCCACTTCCGTGGCCAGTGCCTGTTGGGTCATCTCGCCGTTTTCGAATCTTAAACGGCGGATCTGATTGTTAATTTTACATGTGCTCATAAGTCTCTCCGCCGGCCATTATACACCGCGGTACAGGTACCAGAGCTGTCGTCCGGCATTACTCAATTCCGCCAGAATCAATCCTATCAGCAGCAATAACAAAGGGTGCGCGAGGCTGAGTTCTTCCCGGGTGCCACCAAACTGAACCGTCAGGCCGAACTGCACCAGTGCCAGCACAATCGTGGTCTGACTGATGGTGGCGGACCAGTATGCACCCAATTGCGCCGCTTGTTGCTCGCGTTCGTCCCGGGCTTCTTCAGTATCTTTACTGGAGACGGCTGCGATCGCGATATGACAGAGCACATAGGCGACGATTGCCATATACAGCACGCTTGAAACAACGTCGTACGCTTGCTCCATATTGAACAACGCTTCATGCCCGCCCAGCAGCAGTTGCTTCACGGTGTAGCCAATCAAACCCAGCATAAGCAGCGCATCTACCCACAACACTTGTTCTCTATAAGACATCTGAATCTCCTCGCTCCTGTATGAAAATATTAACTAAATGTAAAAAATACTTAACATGCCCAAAGCTTAGGGCTTGCCTATAGCCATGTCAAATATCTTTTACATAGTGTTCGCAATATTTAACAATTCCAAAGAATGCTATTTCGGGTTTTAAAGGTGAATTTGCTGGAAACAGGCAAGGAAAGAGTACGATCAGGTGCAGAAAAAATACGGCGGGAAATGGAGAGAAAAGTGAAGAAAACAACAGAGGGCCCGCCACTGAAGGCAGGCCCAAGACCTGATCTAGGTTCGCTCGGCCAATAAGGCCAGTGCGCGTTTGGCGGCTTCGCGCACCTGATTTGGTGCTGTACCGCCGATATGGTTGCGGGCGGCAACGGAGCCTTCCAGAGTTAGTACTTCGAACACATCGTCGCTGATCTGATCGCTGAACTGTTGCAGTTCGCTCAAGCTCATTTCCGACAGATCCTTGTCGTTCTCCAGGCCATAGGCCACAGACTTCCCGACGATTTCATGGGCATCCCGGAAGGGCACCCCTTTGCACACCAGATAATCCGCCAGATCGGTTGCGGTAGAGAAGCCGCGCTTGGCCGCTTCGAGCATTACCTCTGACTTCGCCTCAATAGCCGGCACCATATCCGCGAAGGCGCGCAAGCAGTCTTTAACGGTATCCACCGCATCGAACAAGGGCTCTTTGTCTTCCTGATTGTCTTTGTTGTAGGCCAGTGGTTGTGATTTCATCAGCGTCAGCAGGCTGATCAGGTGGCCATTCACACGGCCGGTTTTGCCGCGTACCAGTTCAGGCACATCGGGGTTCTTCTTCTGGGGCATAATCGAAGAGCCGGTGCAGAAACGGTCGGGCAAATCAATGAAGTTAAACTGGGCTGACGTCCACAGCACCAGTTCTTCCGACATGCGCGACATATGGGTCAGCAGCAAGCTGGCAAAGGCGCAGAATTCAATGGCGAAGTCACGATCAGATACCGAGTCCAGGCTGTTTTCGGTGGGCTTGCTGAAACCCAGCAAAGATGCGGTCATATCGCGTTGAATCGCGTAGCTGGTACCGGCCAGAGCGGCGGCGCCCAGAGGTGACTGATTCAGACGCTTGCGGCAATCCTGTAAACGGCCAAAGTCGCGTTCCAGCATTTCATTCCAGGCCAGCAAGTGATGCCCAAAGGTCACCGGTTGAGCGGTTTGCAGATGGGTAAAGCCGGGCATGATCGTGTCGGCTTCGGAAGCGGCCAGCTTGATCAGGCCATCTTGCAAGCGGTTCATTTCCGTACTGATCAGGTCGATCTCGTCGCGCAGCCACAGGCGGATGTCGGTGGCGACCTGGTCATTGCGCGAACGGCCAGTGTGCAGCTTCTTCCCGGTGATACCAATGGCTTTGGTCAGTGCAGACTCGATATTCATATGCACGTCTTCGAGGGGAATCGACCAGTCGAAGCGGCCGGCTTCGATATCGCCCTGGACGGTTTTTAGCCCCTGAATGATGGCATCTCGCTCGTCTTCGCTCAGTACACCGGCTTCAGCCAGCATGGTAGCGTGGGCGATGGAGCCCTGAATATCCTGCTTATACATACGTTGGTCAAATTGCACCGACGCGGTAAAACGTTGTACAAAGGCATCGGTTGCCTCACTAAAGCGACCGCCCCATTGCTGATTGGTGGCGTCGTTTTGGCTATCGCTCATGGTTAAATCCTGGCTTTTTCATAATTAGTGTAAGCTGGTTGCCTGCCTTGCGGCCGGATTCCTGCTATTGGGGCTGGCATTATAGTGCCTGAAGCCGCCCATGATAACTGATCAACCATTGGACCTTTGAGCCCAGCCGAAATGTGATGAAAACCGTACAATCTTGCCTTGTTTATAGTGGCCTTCCCCGGGGGAGGGGTTGGGAGACGGTTTGTTTACGATAAAAAATAAAAAGCGCCAGCTGGAACAGGGGGTCAACGAGGCCCTGAATATCAAAGGCGATTTTTTACCGGATTTAAAAAGCCCGCCTGTGGCATTGGGCATCGTGCTCGTCTGCGAGCTGCTGGCGATTGTGCTCAGCCTGGCGGCTTTTGGCTTACAGGATTTCGATTGGCAGAAACTGGGCATGGTTTCTCTGGCGGTGCAGTGGATCGCGCTGGCGTCGCTTTTGGTGCTGGCACTGATGTCCAACTGGCTGAATCAGCGCCACCCGGCCATCGCGGGGGTAAGCTGCTTTTTGATTGTGCAGCTGCTGACCTTGAGTTTCTTTGGCTTTGTCATTGGTCAGTATGGCCACGTTTTGCAGCTCAATTACTGGCATTTGGGGCAATTTCTGCTGATTTCGATGATGATTACCGGCATTGGTCTGCGTTATATGTATTTACAGCAGCAGTACCGCAATCAACAACAGGCCCATCTGCACTCCCAGTTGCAGGCCTTACAGTCGAGAATTCAGCCGCATTTTTTGTTCAACTGCATGAATACCATTGCCTGTCTGATTGATGTTGATCCCGAAAAGGCCGAGCAGGCAGTTGAGGATCTGAGTGAGCTGTTCCGGGCCAGCCTGGCAGAGCCCAAGCTGGTGAGTGTGCGCGATGAGATTACCCTCTGTGAGCGTTATCTGGCGATGGAAAAGCTTCGCATGGGTGAGCGCTTACATACAGAGTGGGATGTGGCAGAAGAGGCCTGGCCTATGCCAATTCCGAGTTTGGTTTTGCAACCTTTGCTGGAAAATGCCATCAAACATGGTGTTCATCACCTTCCGGAAGGCGGCACTATCCAGATTCAGGTGCTGATGCAGAATGACGAGCTACACTTAATGATGAGCAACCCGCTCGCTCAAAATGCGCGTTCTTCCGGCAATCAATTGGCTCTGAATAATGTATTGGCCCGCCTGCGTGGGCATTTTGGCGACAAGGTGAAGTGGAATATCGAGCAGAGTGACGAACTTTACACAATTAATATTCGTTACCAATTGAAGAATTTATAAGCTGCTGCCGATAGCTATAATTCAACACAGTAAAAACAAGTGAGATCTAGTAATGAGCACAATCATGGATGTTTTGGTCGTCGATGATGAGGCGCTGGCCAGAGAACGGCTGGTTCGTATGATTTCCCGCATGGAAGAGTGTGAGGTCGTAGCTCAGGCAGCCGGTGCCGACGAGGCCCTTCAGGCGATTAAAGCGGCTGGCCCAGATGTTGTATTAATGGACATTTCCATGCCCGGCGAAGACGGTTTGTCCGCGGCGAAACGCATTTCCACCATGGAAGATCCTCCAGCGGTGGTGTTTTGCACGGCTTATGACAAGCACGCTGTTGAGGCTTTTGAGGCCCAGGCGGTGGGTTATTTGCTGAAGCCGGTGCGCCAGGAGCAACTGGAGCAGGTTCTGCAAAATGCGCGCAAATTGAATCGCATGCAGATCGCGGCGCTGGATGATATGAATAAAGCGGATCGTCCCAATGCCCGCAAACATATCAGTGCAAAGACTCGACGCGGTGTTGAGCTGATTCCCCTGGAAGATATATTTTATTTTCTGGCCGATCAAAAATATGTCACGGTCTACCACCGTGGGGGTGAAACCCTGATCGACGACACTCTGAAAGAGCTGGAATCCGAATTTGAAGCCAGCTTTATTCGCATTCACCGTAACGCTCTGGTTGCCCGTTCTTACATTGAAGGAATGGAGCGAGCGCCAGAAGGACATTATGTTATGCGTTTACGTGATAGTGAGGAGAAACCTGTCGTTAGCCGTCGCCACGTTAGTAAAATTCGTGCGATGTTAGCCGAGATGTAGTTTTTCTTTTTCGAATAAAAACATCACAGAAGCCTCGATTGTATCGAGGCTTTTTTGTTTTTAAAAAACGTAACTGCTGAAGCGTGACAGCAGTTGGATAACGTCGAAAACGTCGATCTTTTCGGGTGTTTTTAGGGTTTTAGTTTGCCAAAGCTGAAAAACAACCCAGTGTTTTATTTTCATTTTTGACAGTCTACTGTCTGTTTTTTGAGTGAATATTTCATTAGAGCATTTTATTTATAGCCAAAGGTTTATAAGACTTGTTTTTTTCTTGAATAAGGTCTCTATCCCTGACTTGAAATAATGTTTCGCCTAAATCCCTGTGTTAGTATCCGCGACAACAATCTGAATTCGACAGGGAGGCGAAACCAAAATGGCACGACCCAGTGTTAAAGCAGAACGCACAGAAGAAATACTCGATGCTTTCGAGAGATGTGTTGCTCGACTGGGCATCGAGGGTACAACTCTCGAGCGCATTGCTGAAGAATCTGGTTTACGCCGCAGTTTGTTGCGTTACCATGTTGGCAACCGTGACAAAATGGTTCAGGCCCTGGCGGATCGCTACATAAAAAACTCCCGCGAAGAGGCACGCAAATTTCTTGCTGCCATGCCATCTTCCAATACCAGCCTCGCCTTGCTCGATTATTTTTTTACTGACACCAGTGAAGAAGAACGACGCAGAGTTTTGGTGGCACAAGCGTTGGTTTCCGGTGTTGATTTGTATCCCGCCATCAAAGAACAAATGACCCAATGGCACCGTAACTTTGTTCTTGTGCTGTGCCAGGTTATTCGGGTTGATTATCCTGAGGCCAGCGATACTGATCGCAGTGAAGTTGCCTGGGGCATTGTCAGCTTGTTGTTCAACGTTCAATTGCTGGCGGCATTGAGTTCCAATGAGGAATTTCTCAATGATGGTCGTCGTGCGGCCGATCGTTTGCTGACAAGTCTGGCGTGCGAGCCGGTGCAAGCGAGTCAGCCGGTTGAGGAATTGGTTGAGGAGCCTTTTTAATAGGGTCTTTGTCGGTTTTTTGTACAGCCCTGTTTGGCCTTATTCGGCAAGTTAAAACATAGGAGCGAATTCTTCGCTCTGGTATTATGGGCGCTTGATTTGTTGATTAAGTGCCCCGTCCATGTCCCGATCCATTCGCATCGCTACCCGTAAAAGCGCCCTGGCCCTTTGGCAGGCCGAATATGTCAAAGCCGAACTTGAGCGTCATCACCCTGGACTTGAGGTCATCCTCGTTCCGATGGTGAGCAAAGGCGACAAAATCCTTGACGTGCCGCTGGCGAAAGTGGGTGGCAAAGGTTTGTTCGTTAAGGAGCTGGAACACGCCCTGCTTGAAAGCCGAGCCGATATCGCGGTGCATTCCATGAAAGATGTGCCAATGGAATTTCCCGAAGGCTTGGGGCTGGACGTGATCTGCCCCCGTGAAGATCCCCGCGATGCCTTTGTGTCCAACGATTTTTCCAAACTCGATGATCTACCAGCAGGTGCTGTAGTGGGTACTTCCAGCCTGCGCCGACAGTGCCAGCTGCTGGCAGCCCGCCCGGATCTGGATATTCGATTCCTGCGCGGTAACGTCAATACCCGACTCGCCAGGCTGGATGCCGGTGAATATCAGGCCATTATTCTGGCAGCGGCGGGGTTGATTCGCCTGGAAATGGCTGAGCGTATTCGCGAATTTATAGCCCCCGAGGTCAGCTTGCCTGCCGGTGGCCAGGGAGCTGTGGGTATCGAGTGTCGCGTTGATGATGAGCAAACTCGTGAATTACTGGCACCACTGCACGATGAAGATACCGCACGATGCGTCCGCGCCGAGCGCGCTATGAACCGCCGTCTGGAAGGCGGTTGTCAGGTACCAATTGCCAGCTACGCTATCGAACGGGATGGGAAGCTGTGGTTGCGCGGTCTGGTGGGCGATCCCGATGGCAGCAAAATGCTTTTCGAGGAAGCGGAAGGCGAGCACGGCAGTGGCGAGGCAATGGGTGTGGCGATGGCCGAACGTTTGCTGGAGGCTGGCGCCAAAGACATTCTGGATAAAGTCTACGGTAGTACCGTGCAGGCTTAACCCGGCCTAATTCAGCTTAGGTTTAAAGGTAATGAGCACAATGAACTTTACTGGCCTGGATGTGCTCTTATGTCGACCTCGGGGCGCCGCTTCGTCGCTGCCCCAACGAATTGAGTTGGCAGGGGGGCAGCTTTTCCATGTGCCCTGTATGCAGATCATTGCGTTGGACGAACCCCAGGCCGTGGCGGCGATCAAATCCCGGATTTTGGACTTTGATCACTACCCCTACGTCATCTTTATCAGCCAAAACGCCGTCAAATACGCAGAGTCATGGATTGATCAATACTGGCCGCAGCTCCCCATGGGGCAACAGTATTTAGCCATCGGCGCGGCAACGGCTGAAGCGGCAGCGAATATGGGGTTTGCAGAAATGGCCCAGGCCGAAGGTGCCATGGACAGCGAAGCGCTTCTGGCGTTGCCAGCGTTGCAGGAGTTAAGCGATAAAAAGGTACTGATTTTTCGAGGGCAGGGCGGCAGAGAGACCCTGGCCCGAGCATTACGTGAAAGAGGTGCTACAGTAGACTATTGCGAGTTGTACCGTCGCGCTTGTCCCGAGGGTTTGCCAGAGGCTTTGGCGGCAAGTCCCTTTGCAAAAAGCGACGGTCGCCGAGTGATAATGGTGCACAGTGGTGAGTCTCTGGAAAATTTGCACCAGGGGATTCAGAAGGCTGGATTGACCTCCTGGAAACACGATGAATTGATTTGCCCAAGCCAGCGTGTGGCTGAACTGGCCACAGGCCTGGGTTTTGACAGGGTTCACGCCGCCAGTAACGCTGGTGAGCCAGCCATGTTAACGGTATTGCAGCAACTCGCTGCTCAACAGCCGACATAAAGAGAATTATTTTTAAAACCCCGCTGCTAGGGTGACCTTGCACAAATGGAGTTCACATGAGCAATACAGACAACAAAGAACAATTGCCGGCCGATGACAAGGCCAAGGCTGAGGACAAACAGCCAGAGCTGGAAAATAAACCGTCCGAGCCCGAGAAGAAAGAGCCTCAGCCCCCAAAAGAATCTCAGCCCGAGAAAAAAGACGCCGAAGCGAAGAAGGCTAAGCCGGCCAGCAGCGAGAGTAAAAAATCTCAGCAGCCTGCGGCAAAGGAAAAACGCTCCGGCGCGGGCTTTTTTATCTGGCTAATCGTTTTATTGCTGTGTGGCGCCGTTGGCGCTGGCGGTTATTTCGGCTGGCAGTTTTGGCAGCAGGACAAAAGTCGACAAGCTGAAATGTCCGCTCTGATTGAAAGCCAGTCACAAAAACTGCAGCAATTGCAAAGTGAGCAACAAACGGTAACAGCCTCGGTTGCGGGTACTGATGAAGTCGCCCAAACGGTACAGGATTCCCTTCAGGCTGTTCATCAGCGCCTGGATGCTCACAACAAACGATTAATCAGCATCTCCTCAACCAGCCGTGATGATTGGTTGTTGGCCGAAGCCGAGTATCTGTTGCGACTGGCCAATCAGCGTTTGCTGACTGAGCGTGCTACCAAAGGTGCCCAGGGTTTGTTGGAAACCGCCGACAAGATTCTTGCGGAAATGGATGACGTTGATTTGTTCCCGATTCGCCAGGCCATTGGCGAAGATCTGGCAGCCTTAAAGCTTGCGCCTAAAGTCGATCGCGATGGTTTGTTTTTGCGTATGGCGGGTTTGGCAAAACAGATTGATAACTTGCCGACCTTACCGAAGCGTACGCCGATGGCTGAAAGAGACGTTTCTGTTAAAGAGTCTGAATTGCCTGATAACGTCACTTGGCAACATCGCGTTGAGGATGTGGCGACAAATGTATTCGACTACTTAATGCACTTTGTAGAAATACGCAGAAATCAACCTGTTAATAAACTGCTGCCTCCTGAAGCTCAAGCTTATGTGAAATTGAATCTGCGTTTTATGATTGAGCGCGCTCAATTGGCAATGCTCAGAGAAGAAAACGTTATTTACGAAACGTCTATTCAACAGGCGCGAGAATGGCTGCAAACTCAGTTTCCACCCAACAGTCAAATCGAAGCATTTATTGCTGAGCTGGATGAGTTGGAAAGCCAAGAAGTTGTTGTGCCTCTCCCTGATATCACGTCATCGCTCGAACAGTTAAGAGTTTACATTGAACGTTTACATAAGGTGAAATCTACTCAACCTCAAGCTCCACAGTCCAGTGCGACTGAGGAGGCGTAATATGAGAATTCGTTGGAAGCGCAAGCTGCTTATTATCTTTGCGATTATTGGTACGGTTGTTGGCTTGGATTATCTTGTTCAGCACGACAGTGGTTATGTGCTGATAGCTTATGGTGATTACAGTGTTGAGATGAGCTTTTGGGCTGCATTTATACTGTCTTTTGTCGTTATTTTTCTGGTTTGGTTGGTGATAAGGTTAACCAGAGGTAGCGTTAATCTTGTTAAAAAGAGCACCGGCTTTATTCTCTTCGGCAGTGCCGCCGCTGCCCAAAAGCGCACGGAAAAAGGCTTAGTTGAATTTATCGAGGGTGATTTCAAAGCCGCTCGTAAAGATCTTTTGAAGTCTGCACATAATGTTCAAGCACCGGTACTAAACTATCTGGCTGCAGCTCGCAGTGCCCACGAGCTGGGTGATGAAACCCAGGCCAATGAGCTGTTGCTCAAAGCGGAAGAGGTTGCGTCCGAAGACAGCCTGGCGATTATTATTACCCAGGCCCGCATTCAGTTCTCCGCCAAAAACTATGAAAAGTGCGTAGCAACGCTTGAAAAAGCACGCAAGATCTCGCCGCGCAATGTTTTGGTGTTGGAATATTTACGCAATGTGTACACCGAACTGGAAGATTGGGAATCTCTGGAGCGCTTGCTGCCCGAATTGAATCGCAATAAAGTGGGTAGCGAAGAAGAACGCCTTGCGCTCTCGGACACCTTGTATCTGGCGTTGATTGATTTGGCCGGTGAGCAGGCCAGTCGCATGCAAACCAAAAACGCCATCGCGCGTTTGCAGGAAGTTTGGGAAGACTTGCCAAAAGACGTGAAGAAACGTCCAGCCATGGTTGCCGCATATGTGCAGCAATTGCGTCGCTACGATGGCGATGCCATTGCCGAAAATCTGCTGCGCCGTCACTTGCAGAAAGACTGGCAGGATGAGTTGATTACCCTCTACGGTCTGGTTGCAGGTGAAGATTTGGATCGCCAACTGATTCAGGCCGAAAACTGGCTGAAACAACGTCCTGCCGATTCGGCTTTGCTGTTGAGCCTGGCGCGTTTGAGTTTGCGCAATGAACTTTGGGGTAAGGCCAAGGAGTATTATCAGAGTTCAATCAAACAGAAGCCTGGTCCGGAAGCTTGTGCTGAATTGGGCCGTCTGTTGGCCGCCATGGGCGAGCATGAACTCAGTACGCAATACTATCAGCAGGGTTTAAAAAGCGCTGCGAATGTTCAGTCGAAGTTGCCGCTGCCCAAGCCGGCTTAATGTCTTTGCTTAATACCTTTGCTTAATACCTTTATAAAAATCTTGCGGTTTATTCAGGCCGCAAGATTTTTGTTTCTGCGTTAAATCAGTTTATTATCTTTCTCCGGCAGCTCAATGCCCAGCTGATCCCAGAGTTCATCCACTTTATCTTTTACGGCCTGATCCATGGTGATTGCCTCGCCCCACTCACGATCAGTTTCCCCGGGCCATTTATTCGTGGCATCCATTCCCATTTTGGAGCCCAGACCGGAAACCGGTGACGCAAAATCCAGATAGTCGATGGGTGTGTTTTCCACCATAGTGGTGTCGCGGGCCGGGTCCATACGAGTGGTGATTGCCCAGATGACATCCTTCCAGTCGCGGGCATTAACGTCATCGTCAGTTACAATCACAAACTTTGTGTACATAAACTGGCGAAGGAAAGACCAAACGCCCATCATGACACGCTTGGCATGACCGGGATATTGTTTCTTCATCGTCACCACCGCAAGACGGTAGGAGCAGCCTTCGGGAGGCAAGTAGAAATCTACAATTTCCGGGAATTGTTTTTGTAAAATAGGCACGAACACTTCATTCAGTGCCACACCCAAAACAGCGGGTTCATCGGGCGGTCTTCCGGTGTAGGTGCTGTGATAAATCGGTTGCTTGCGATGTGTGATGGTTTCTACCGTGAACACCGGAAAACGATCCACTTCATTGTAGTAGCCGGTGTGGTCACCGTAAGGGCCTTCGTCGGCCATATCATCCGGGTAGATAAACCCTTCGAGTACAAACTCGGCGCTGGCGGGCACTTGAAGATTATTGCTGGTGGACTGGCAGACTTCCGTTTTATCGTCGCGCAGTAAACCGGCAAAGGCGTATTCACTCAATGTGTCCGGGACCGGCGTCACCGCACCAAGAATGGTGGCCGGGTCGGCGCCCAGTGCAACGCTGACAGGAAAGGGCTCACAGGGATGCTGTTCCTGCCACTCGCGAAAGTCCAAAGCGCCCCCACGATGGCTCAACCAGCGCATGATCAGTCGGTTTTTACCCAGCTTCTGCATGCGGTAAATGCCGAGGTTTTGTCGTTCTTTGTTGGGACCGCGAGTAATCACCAGTGGCCAGGTGATCAAAGGTGCCGCGTCGCCCGGCCAACAAGTTTGAATAGGAATCTCATCAAGATTGACATCTTCACCGCGTTTGATCACTTCCTGACAGGGCGCCTTGCTGAGCACTTTGGGGCCCATATTGAGCACCTTTTTAAAGATGGGCATTTTGCTCCAGGCGTCTTTTAAACCTTTCGGTGGTTCGGGTTCTTTTAAAAAGGCAAGCAATTTGCCCACTTCCCGAAGCGCTTCGACGCTTTCTTCGCCCATGCCCAAGGCAACGCGCTCAGGCGTGCCAAAAAGATTGGCCAGAACCGGGATGTCAGAACCTTTGGGGTTTTCAAACAACAGCGCTGGACCACCAGCGCGCAGGGTGCGATCGCAGATTTCGGTCATTTCCAGCTTGGGGTCTACGGGGACGGTGATGCGCTTCAGCTCGCCACGTTTTTCGAGCAGCTTGATAAAATCGCGCAAATCTTTGTATTTCATTGGGCTTCCGCAGTAAAAAAGCTAACTTTAACATGAAAGCCAGTCCTGTTAAGGTTTGACTAAGGTGGCTCTGAACAAAGACGCATTATTCAGAGGCGCCCTAGATTCATATTCAGGCATTTATGACTCTTTGCGATACGGTGCGACCCACCACAGTTTCATGGTGACCGTTTAACAATAACAAGAAGCGGAGTTTAGTGATGAAAAAAGTTCTTATGGCCAGCGTTGTGGCTGGCATCATTATGTTCTTCTGGGGCTTTGTCTCCTGGACGGTTTTATCCTGGCATCAGGATGTATCCCACAGGTTCAGCGATGAAGCGGCCATGGAAGCCAGCATTAAAGCCCAGGCCCCGGAAGCCGGCATCTACTTTTTGCCCTTTGAGGAAGAAGGCTTTAAGGAAGGCGGCGCGTCCATGTTCGCCAGTATTGTCCCGGAATATCATCTCAATATGCCGGTCACGTTGGGTGTGGGCTTACTGTGTTACATCATCTCGGCCTTTCTGGTGGTGATGGCGCTGCGCATGACCCATGGCCTGTCCTATGGCCAGCGATTGGGCTACATCTGTTTACTCGGGCTGATCATCGGTTTTGTGGGACATTTCCCATACTGGAACTGGATGAATTTCTCGACCCCGTATGTTTTGGTGATGATTGTAGATTCCGTAATCAGTTGGCTGTTGGCCGGTCTTGTCATTGCGAAATGGATTGAGGGAAGCCAGGCAGACGAGTAAGTGATTGCTGCCGCTCTTGCTCAGGGCGGCAGCAGCTATCACAATAGAGGGCTATTCCAACAAAAAGTAAGCATGGAGTTTACATGAAGCCCGAAACCATAGCATTGCACGGCGGATACGAAGGCGATCCGACCACCAATTCCGCTACCACCCCGATTTACCAAACCACTTCCTATACCTTTGACAGCACCCAGCACGGTGCCGATCTCTTTGATCTGAAAGTTCCCGGGAATATTTATACCCGCATTATGAACCCGACCACTGACGTATTGGAAAAGCGTCTGGCGGCTCTGGAAGGTGGTATTGGTGCTTTGGCCCTGGCCTCGGGTATGGCAGCAATTCGATACGCGATTGAAGCGATTGCGGAAGTGGGCAGCAATATTGTCAGTACGTCACAGCTATATGGCGGTACTTATAATTTATTTGCGCACACTTTTCCTCGTCAGGGCATCGAAACGCGTTTTGTTGATGCAGATAATTTCGACGCAATTGAAGGCTTGATTGATGAAAATACCAAGGCCTTGTTTTGCGAATCCATCGGTAATCCGGCGGGCAATGTTGTTAACTTGAAGCGTTGGGCGGATATCGCCAATGCCCATGGTGTCCCGTTAATTGTGGACAATACTGTGGCCAGCCCAAGTCTGTGCCGCCCCTTTGAGCTGGGTGCGCATATCGTTGTACATTCCCTGACCAAATACATCGGTGGTCATGGCACCACAATTGGCGGTGCGATTGTGGATTCCGGAAAATTCGATTGGGCGGCTCACAAAGAACGCTTTCCGGTGATGAACACTCCTGATCCTTCTTATCATGGTGTGGTGTATACCGAGGCCCTGGGAGAAGCGGCCTACATCGGTCGTTGTCGAGTAGTGCCCCTGCGCAATACCGGTGCCGCCATTTCTCCTCACAGCGCTTTCCTGATCATGCAAGGGCTGGAAACCTTGTCTCTGCGTATGGAGCGTCACTGTGAGAATGCGCAAAAGGCGGCAGAGTTTTTACAGCAGCATCCAGCAGTAAATTGGGTGAATTATGCCGGTTTGGCCGATAGCCCCCATCATGTCAACTGTCAGGAAATCTGTGGCGGTCGTGCGTCCGGTATCTTGAGTTTTGGCATTAAAGGTGGCCGTGAAGCCGGGGGTAAATTTATCGATGCCCTGCAAATGATTTTGCGTTTGGTAAATATCGGGGATGCCAAGTCTCTGGCCTGTCACCCCGCCAGCACCACTCACCGTCAGCTTTCGCCGGAAGAATTGGCCTCGGCGGGTGTGAGTGAAGAAATGGTTCGTCTGTCGATTGGTATTGAACATATTGACGACATCATTGCCGATATTGATCAAGCGCTCAAAGCGGCACAATAAGATTGTTCTTCAGAACATTGAAATGAAGAACAGGGTAAACAGTAAAAGGATCTGACTATGGCTAAACTGGAATCGCTTTTAGCCCAACTTCCCGGTTTATTATTGCCGCTTTTGCCACTGTTGGCGGTGGTGGCCATTGCCGGGCTTTTACTGTTCTACCTGAGCAAAAAAGGTCGTGAGCCATCAGAGGGGGCACGTTACCGCAGCCAGTGGATGACCTTGTTGGTGGTTCTGGTGGCATTGTGTGGTGCCATCATCGTTCTCCCGGTGAGTGACAGTCTGCAGGGTAATTTGTTGACTATGCTGGGTTTGTTGCTCACGGCGATTATAACGCTGTCTTCGACAACCATCGCGGCCAATGCCATGGCGGGGTTGATGATTCGTTCTCTGGAAAACTTCAAGCCCGGTGATTTTATTCAGGTCAATAATTATTTTGGCCGCGTTACTGAGCAGGATTTATTTCATATTGAAATTCAAACCGAAGATCGTGATCTGTTGACGCTCCCCAATGTCTATGTGGCGGCGAATCCGGTTAAGGTCGTCCATGCGAGCGGTACGGTGGTTACGGCGGAAGTGACTCTTGGTTACGAGCTGGACCATCATGCGATTGAAAAACTGCTAAAAGAAGCGGCTGTTGATGCCGGTCTGGAAGAGCCCTTTGTGTATGTCATGGATCTCGGGGATTTCTCCGTTTGTTACCGTGTGGCGGGTTTTTTGCAAAATGTTCGGCAATTGCTTTCTGCACGCAGTAAATTGCGCAAGCATATGTTGGACAGTTTGCACGGTGCTGGTGTGGAGATTGTTTCGCCGAATTTTATGAATCAACGTCAGGTCGGCGAGCAAAGCTTTATCCCCCAACCTCGTTACCGTGCGAAGGTCAGTGAAGAGCCCGAGCCGGAAGCCATTGTTTTTGATAAGGCTGAACGTGCCCAGTCCCTGCAGGAATTAAAAGACGACTATGAGGAACTCAAGCAGGAATTGGCCAAACTTGAAGCTGATACCGGCAAGGATGATCAGAACGAGCAATTGGAAAAAATGCGTCGTCGGAAAAAAGCAATTCGCTTGATGATCCAGCGCCTGGAAGATCGCAAGGAATCTTGATATGTACGATTCTCAACCTCTATGGCCTTGCGATCCTTCCCAATGTTTGTTTTAAATCAGCATTGCAATCATTATAGATAACTAGTTAAGCCCCATGACTTCGGCCAACAATAGTGTCATCACATAACCCGCTGTATACGCACAGCTCAGGGCGGGCAAATAGCGCAGATAACTCACAAAGCTCAAGCTCTGAATTTTGCTCATGGCGATAATGCCAGCGGCAGAACCTATGGCGAGCAGCGAACCGCCCACACCCACCGCATAGGTCAGCCCCAGCCAGTTTTGGGTATCCAATTCAGGCGAGGCCTTCAATAGGGCCGCTGTCAGTGGCACATTGTCCAGCAGAGCGGACCCAGCACCGGCCACATAATTTGCGTACTGCGGATCAAAGTTTCGATACAGTGCGGCCAGATCATGTAACACACCAATTTCCTGCAGCATACCTACCAGCAAGAGAATGCCCAGAAAGAACAGCAGCGTGTCGTACTCGATTTCTCGAATGTATTCCAGAATGCGAGTCTGCTCTGCGTCGGTTTTAATACTGCGTCCCACCAGAAACATCAGGGAAAGGCCACTCAGAAACGTCAGCACTGGCGGCACGCCGTAGAATAAATTGAGCAGCATGGTTGCACCGATGGTGCTGAAAAAGATTGCAGCAATAATAATATCGAGGTTGTGAAAATGTGCAGCGATCGGAGTGGCGGACACCCGACCTTGGGCGCCGAAGCTGAGCAGCAAGGCCAGCAACAGTACGCTGATACTGGCAGGGATCAACAAGACAATCAGTTGCTGCATGCTCAAGTGACCATCCAGGAAAATCATCAGGGTGGTTACATCCCCAGTGATCAATGCAACGCCCCCGGAGTTTACGGAAAATACCACCAGCGCTGCCAATTTGATCTGTTGTTTGCTCTCCAGTTTGAAAGCCTGCAGCAAACCCAGGCTGACCAGAGTTGCAGTAACGTTGTCGCAGATGGCTGAGAGCAACAGGGCAAACATCGCCACGATAAACATCAGCGCTCGCAAGCTGAGTTCCTGGGGAACGACTTTCTGAACCAGGTTTTGAATCAACCCCTTCGCATTTAAATAGGCCACAAAGGTCATGGTCGACATGAGAAACAACCACAGTGTGGCAATTTCCAACAGGTTTTCATTGAGTTGCTCCTGAACCAATGCAGAAGCTTCTTTGGTGTCGGCGGCGATAAACAGAATCAGCCAGGACAGGCAGCCGAAAAACAGGGTGGTTTTGGCTTTGTTGACGTGAATAAGGTCTTCGAAAACAATGCCCAACAGGGCCAGTATGGCCAGAGCCAACAGGCAATACTCTAACATTTTGCGCTCTCAATAGTCGGTTGAAACAAGGGCTAAGGTGTTTATGGACTATTGTTGTACCTCGGCAAGCTGCGCATAAAAACACAGAACCTTTTCAGGGGCAATTAGTAAATAGTCGAAGGCGCAAATCGCAAGTGGTTTGGTGAAGCAAGAATGTAGAAGGAAGCGGCCAAAGGCAGGAGCAGGGAATTGGGAAGCCTGTATCAGGCCTCCCAAAATAGGTCTTTTAAATCAGTCGACCTTGTGCAGATGTACATCCTGCTGAGGGTAAGGAATGGAAATTTCCTTGGCGTCGAAGGTTTTCTTAACTTGTTCCTGCATCGCGAAGAACACACCCCAGTAATCGGCTGAGTTCACCCAGACACGAACCGTGAAGTTCACAGAGCTGTCGGCCAGTTCTGCAACCACAATCAAGTGAGCTGGGTCTTTCAGAATGCGATCGTCTGCAGCGATGATTTCTTCCAGAGCAGCGCGTGCGCCGTCGATGTCATCGTCATAGCCAATGCCAAAGCTCATATCAACACGACGAGTTGCTTCGGTCGAGTAGTTAGTGATGCTGCCATTGGAAATCGGACCGTTTGGAATGATGATGGTTTTGTTGTCACCGGTTTTCAAAATGGTATTAAAAATCTGGATAGACTGAACAACACCGGCGTGACCCTGGGTTTCGATAAAGTCACCCACTTTGTATGGCTTGAACAAAATCAACAAAACACCGCCAGCAAAGTTTGACAGGCTGCCTTGAAGCGCCAAGCCAACGGCTAAACCTGCGGCACCTAAAACGGCGATAAATGATGTGGTTGCAATACCCACCATGGACGCCACGCTGATGATCAGCAGCGCTTTCAAACCGATGCCAATGATACTGCTCAGGAAGCGTTGAAGGGTGACGTCTAATTCGTTTTTCTCCATGGCTTTAACGGTCAGATTGACGACCTTGCCAATCAACCACCAACCAACAACGAGAACGACAAGCGCCAGGCCGATTTGCGGGGCCCAAGCGGCAACAAACTGGGAAACAGCGTCCATAAAAATCTCCTAAAAAATGGTCTGCTATTAAATACAGCGAGTCCTAGCATAGCGCTAAGTTTCAGGGCTCGCCAGGGGAACGTGGAGGAGTATAGAGGCTTTGGCTGTACCCAGGCTTAAGACTTAGGTGCAGCCATCATTGTTGGGGCTAATTACTGAGAAATTCAGCGCGGAAGCTTTTGTCGTTTTTGAAACAGCCGCCGAGTGCCATGGTGCTGGTTTGTGAGCTGCTGTCCATAACGCCGCGGGATTTCACACAGTAATGGGTCGCTTCCATGCTGACGGCCACATTCTCGGTTTCCAGCAAGGTTTGCAGTGCCACGAGCACTTGTTGGGTCAGGCGTTCCTGAACCTGCGGACGTTGGGCAAAAAAGCGCACGATGCGATTGATCTTGGACAGGCCGATAATTTTATCGCCGGGGATATAAGCGACTTTGGCAGTGCCATCGATGGTGACGAAATGGTGTTCGCAGGTGCTGGTCATGTCGATGTCCCGCACCTTGATCATCTCATCCACGGCCATTTTATTTTCGATCAGAGCAATCTTGGGAAACTTACTGTAATCCAGGCCGGAAAAAATCTCATGAACGTACATTTTGGCTATGCGGTGAGGGGTTTCAGCGAGGCTGTCGTCGTTTAAATCCAAACCAAGGGTGCTAACGACCTCAGTCATCAATTCCTTGATGCGCTGATACTTCTCCTCATTGCTCAGCTGTTTGGCCAGCATGGGGGTTTCCAGGCCGACAGCGGCCAGGGCAGCTTGCACCTTCTGAGCTTCCGGGCTGATGCTGTTTTCTTTGCTAATGGGGGCTATCGCTTTGTTCATGGTGTTTCCTAGGATTTATGGTAGCACAGGCTCAGAGCGACCGAATCGGCAAAGCGCAAAGCGTGGGGTTTATCAATGCAGACTTCAGCATATTCAATGCTGGGGTGCTCACTGCATATTTCCAGTACATCACTGACCAGTTTTTCGAGCAATAAAAATTGCCCCTGTTCCACATGCTGGATGATGGCCTTACAAATGGTTTTGTAATTCAGTGCGCTATCAACGTCGTCACTGGCAATGGCCGGATTGGCCATATAGTGAATTTCAGCGTTGATCACAACATCCTGATGTTTTTCTCTTTCCTCGGGATTAAAGCCGATCAGAGTTCGCAGGCGTAAATTGCGTATATGTATTTTGGCTAAGCGTGTATTCATCTTTTCCCTTATTGCACGGCGTATTTCGCGACTTTTCGCTAACTGTTTGTACGCCTTCCTGCGGGTACTCGATCATAGATGCTACACGCTAAGGACAATAAATTCTATAAACCCCTGACTCTATGGGGCTTTGCGACCGTAAATACAAAAACGGCACCCAATGAGGTGCCGTTTGAATGCTTCTGATGTTTGACGCTTATTTGCGTTTCATCGACAGGAAGAATTCATCGTTGGTCTTGAAGTCTTTCAGGCGATCAACCAAAAACTCGGTTGCGGCAATGTCTTCCATATCATGCAGCAGTTTGCGCAAAATCCACACGCGCTGCATTTCGTCTTCTTTCATCAACAGGTCTTCGCGACGAGTACCGGAGCGACGTACATTGATGGCCGGATAAACACGCTTTTCGGCGACCTTGCGATCCAGGTGCAATTCCTGGTTACCGGTACCTTTAAATTCTTCGTAGATCACCTCGTCCATTTTGGAGCCGGTATCGATCAGGGCCGTTGCAACGATTGACAGGCTGCCACCTTCTTCAATGTTACGGGCGGCACCGAAGAAACGTTTCGGGCGCTCCAAAGCATGGGCGTCAACACCACCGGTAAGTACTTTACCGGAGCTTGGGATTACGGTGTTGTAGGCGCGTGCCAGACGAGTGATGGAGTCGAGCAGAATCACAACGTCTTTCTTGTGCTCAACCAGGCGCTTGGCTTTCTCGATAACCATTTCGGCAACCTGTACGTGGCGCGAAGGTGGCTCATCGAAAGTAGAGGCTACCACTTCGCCGCGTACAGAACGCTGCATTTCGGTAACTTCTTCAGGACGTTCATCGATCAGCAATACGATCAGGTGAACCTCGGGGTTGTTGCGGGTAATCGCCTGGGCGATGTTCTGCATCATGATGGTTTTACCGGCCTTCGGTGGTGCAACGATCAAACCGCGTTGACCTTTACCGATGGGGGCAACCAGATCGATGATACGACCGGTCAAATCCTCAGTAGAACCGTTACCGGCTTCCAGGTGCAGACGCTCGTCCGGAAACAGGGGGGTTAAGTTTTCAAAGAGGATTTTGTTTTTGGAGTTCTCGGGCTTATCAAAGTTGATCTGGCCAACTTTTAACAGGGCAAAATAGCGCTCGCCTTCTTTAGGGGGGCGAATCTTTCCGGCAATGGTGTCACCGGTGCGCAGATTGAAGCGTCGAATTTGGCTCGGGGATACATAGATGTCATCGGGGCCGGCCAGGTAGGACGAATCTGCGGAGCGCAGAAAACCAAAACCATCTTGCAGAATCTCAAGCACGCCATCTCCGTAGATGTCTTCGCCGCTTTTGGCGTGGCGCTTGAGGATGTTAAAAATAATGTCCTGCTTGCGAGAGCGGCCAACATTGTCGAGGCCTACGTCTTTTGCAATATTCAGCAGTTCTTCAATAGGTTTGGTTTTTAGGTCTGTTAAATTCATAGAATTAGAATTGGAAAAAGAAGGCCGAGAGAAGTGGCCAGTGGTGAGTGAACGTTATGTTTAGATCAATATAACTGTAAATTTCTAACCTTTGAGCTTAACTGCGCTCAAATTCAAGGAATATGGATTGCAGGCCTGCGGGGCTATCGTTGTTGTTACCGCTTTACCAGCTCGCGCGAATACTGCTATAGGGTAATGGCAATGTTCCATTGAATCAGCACAGTAAATCGAAAGGAAAATAGAAACCGTTCGTTGGGTCTAATAGCTAGCTGTGGAGAATCTATTGGGAAGATTAGCCGCGAAACGCGCTTAATAGGCAGGATTATAGCGTACTTTTTGCCCCTTGCAAGGCTTCGGCGGCCCGTATGGCCGCCGTTTGGCCAAATTACAGGCTGGTGTCGATGAACTCAACCAGCTGGGTTTTGGACAGAGCGCCCACTTTCATGGATTCCATGGAGCCGCCCTTGAAGATCATCAGGGTAGGAATACCACGGATATTGAATTTGGCTGGAGTTTCCTTGTTGGCATCAACATCCATTTTGCAGATCTTGATTTTGTCACCGTAATCGCTGGACAGCTCGTCCAGAACAGGAGCGATCATCTTGCATGGGCCGCACCACTCTGCCCAAAAATCAACCAGTACTGGGCCTTCGGCGTTTAAAACGTCGGCTTCAAAGCTGCTGTCGGTTACGTGAACAATGCTACTCATGGGGTTTCTCCGAAATATGAGGCTTGGCATTTGGCTGCCAACGAAAATTTAGCGTAATGATAAGGATTGGCTGGCGATGAAACAAGAGCTGTTATGGCCCTGCTGAGTCAATTGCGGCATAAGCTTAGAGCCTCTGGGGAGGCTCTTGTCGCTGATATAGCAGTGTTTTGCCTCTGCCCGCTGGGCTGGCAGGCGCTCCGCCAGCTATAGTTGCCCCAACAATTCCAGCAGTTGCTGTTGCTGGGGTTTGTCGTCGGGGCTTTGTTTTACCCCGGGGGCAATGTAGTTACCTTCCGAGTTCAACTCCCAGCGTCCCAGCTCGCTGTCGATATAACCTTGCAGTTCATTAATGATTCGCTTGGCGAGGTTGGATTTGGAAATCGGGAAGCAGGTTTCTACCCGTCGATTCAGGTTCCTCTCCATCAAATCCGCGCTGGCACAGTAGACCTGGGGTTTGGCGTTGGCGAAATAATAGGCGCGGGTATGTTCCAGAAAACGGCCGATGATGGAGTAGACGCGAATGTTCTCGGAAACCTGCGGCAGGCCCGGGCGCAGGCTGCACATGCCGCGAATGAGCAGATCAACTTTTACCCCCGCCTGGGAGGCTCGATAGAGCGCCTGGACAACTTTGGGTTCGGTAAGGCCATTGGCTTTCAGGATGATGTGGCCTTCCTTGCCCTTTTTGCAGGCTTCAATCTCATCATCGATCAGCTTGAGCAACTGCTTCTTTAAAGTGAATGGCGCGTGCAGAAGGTGATTGGAACGCTCGGTTTTGCCCATGCCAGTGAGCATCTGAAACACCTTGTGTACATCCTCGCCCAGTTCGGGGTTGGCCGATAGCAATGAATAATCGGTGTACAGGCGGGCATTGCCACTGTGGTAGTTGCCGGTGCCCAAATGGATATAGCGTTTCAGCTTGCCGGCTTCCTTGCGCACAATCAGCAGCATTTTTGCGTGGGTTTTGTAGCCCACAACGCCGTATACCACCACGGCGCCGGCTTCCTGGAGGCGGCTCGCCAGTTCCAGATTTTCCTCTTCATCAAAGCGAGCACGAAGTTCGACCACCGCGGTAACTTCCTTGCCGTGGCGGGCGGCTTCAATCAGGGCTTCTACCATGGGGCTTTGGTCGCCGGTACGGTATAGGGTTTGTTTGATGGCCACGACATCCGGGTCTTTCGCGGCCTGCCGTAACAGATCCACTACTGGATTGAAGGATTCGAAGGGGTGCAGAAGCAGCTGGTCCTTGGCGGCCAGGGCGTCAAACAGATTGTCTTTACGAGTCAGGCCCTTGGGCAGGCCAGGGGCAAAATCAGGGTAGAGCAAATCCGGCCGGTTCACCATGCCGGGTACGCTCATCATGCGCTTAAGGTTTACCGGACCGTTCACGCGATACAATTCGTCGTCACTCAAGCCGACTTCTTTTTGCAGGAAATCCACCATGGCATCCGGGCAGTTATCGGCCACTTCCAGACGCACCGCATTACCAAAGCGGCGGGAATGCAGTTCGCCGCGCAGGGCTCTGGCGAGATCTTCCACACCTTCGGTATCCACATCCAGGTCCGCATTTCGGGTTATCCGGAATTGGTAGCAGCCTTTGACCTGCATGCCGGGGAACAGCTCTTCAGCATGGGCGTGAATCATCGAAGACAGAAATACAAAATTATCGCCGGGTTCGCACAGCTCATCGGGCAGGCGAATCAGGCGGGGCAAAGAGCGCGGTGCTGGCACAATGGCCAGACCGGACTCCCGGCCAAAGGCGTCTTTGCCTTCCAGCTCGACAATAAAGTTCAGGCTTTTATTCACCAGTCTTGGAAAGGGGTGGGCGTGGTCGAGTCCAATCGGGCTGACAACCGGCAAAACTTGCGTGTGAACAAAATCGGCAATCCATTCGGCCTGGGCTTCGCTCCACTGGCGACGGCGCAGGAAGCGAATGTTTTCCTGCTCCATAGCGGGAATCAAAATATGGTTGAGCGTATCGTATTGCAGCTGCACGGTCGCATGGCACTCTTCGGCCAACTGATCGAGGATTTGCTGGGGCAGTAATCCATCCGGGCCGGGATTGTCACGACCCAGCTTCAAGCGCTGGTGCAAACCGGCCACGCGAATTTCAAAGAACTCGTCGAGGTTGGAGCTGAAGATCAACAGAAACTTCAGGCGTTCCAGAAGCGGGTGACTTTCATCCAGCGCTTGGGCCAGGACGCGCTGGTTAAACTTCAAATGACTGAGTTCACGATTGATGTAATACTCCGGGGAGCTAATATCAATCTCGTTAGAGCTGTCTTGAGCGCTCTTGTCGGCTTTGTTGCTTGGCATCATTGTTCTTTGTTTTAAGTGGTGCTTGTTTAAGTGTTGCTGTGCTAACGGAGCTATGGTGTAGCGTAGGAGTATAGCCGCGAGCGTGATTGTTACAATAATATGCGAGGCCTGTGACACTTTTATGTGATTTGCAGAGTACGCTGTGTCAACCATAGAAACCTTGCTGCGAGTGAGTATTTTAAGGATTTCATCATGATTAAAAAAATCGCCATTCTTGCGGTGCTGATTATTGCGATTGCCGCCTTCTATCTGAATGGGGGCGAGCAGTACCTGTCGTTGGCGTTTTTCAAACAGTTGGTGGCAGATCAGCCGTTGAAAGCCGGTTTGTTGTTTTTCCTCATTTATGTGGGTGTCACTGCGGCATCGTTACCGGGTGCGGCGATCATGACTTTGATTGCCGGGGCCGTATTCGGCTTTTCCTGGGGGCTGCTGTTGGTGTCTTTTGCCAGCAGCATCGGTGCCACACTGGCCTTTTTGATCTCCCGCAGCCTGCTTGGCGATTGGGTACAGAGCAAATTTGGTGATCATTTGAAAACGGTCAATGACGGCTTGGAGAAGGAAGGTGGTTTTTATTTGTTCACCTTGCGTTTGATTCCGGTGATTCCGTTTTTCGTGATCAACCTGGTGTTTGGTCTGAGCCGTATTAAAACCTGGACATTTTACTGGGTGAGCCAGCTTGGCATGTTGGCCGGCACGGCTGTGTATGTGAATGCGGGTGCCCAGCTGGCTACGGTCGAAGAACTGAGTGTATCCGGTGTGCTGACACCGCAAATTATTTTGGCTTTTGTGCTCCTGGGTGTTTTCCCATGGCTGGCAAAAGCTTTACTGAAAGCGCTGCGCAAAGGCGATTAAGCACGGGTCTGATTATGTTTTCCAATAAAAAGTTTGACACCAATATTGTCGTAATCGGGGCCGGTAGTGCTGGTTTGATTTCTGCCAATATCGCCGCCACCTTGAATGCCAAGGTGACATTGATTGAGCGCCACAAAATGGGTGGCGACTGTTTGAACACAGGTTGTGTGCCCAGTAAAACACTGCTGCGTTCGGCGAAGATCCGCCATTTGATTTCCGAATCTGATCGTTTTGGTTTGAAGGTCGCTGAAGCTTCCGTAGATTTTCCGGCGGTCATGGGGCGTGTGCAATCGGTGATCAAACATATTGAGCCTAATGATTCAATCGAACGCTACACCTCGTTGGGGGTGGATTGCGTCACCGGCGATGCGACATTAATTTCGCCGAACGAAGTGTTGGTGAACGATCAAACAATTCGCGCCCGCCACATTATTCTCGCGATGGGTGCACGACCGTTTATTCCTGACATCCCCGGGCTGGAGAACATCGAATACCTGACGTCCGATAATATTTGGGAGTTGGATGAGCTGCCTGAATCCATGTTGGTGATGGGTTCCGGAGCGATTGCCTGTGAGATGACCCAGGCCTTTTCGAGATTGGGAACCCGGGTCAGTATGGTGCAGCGTTCGGCATCGATTCTGAACAAAGAAGAACCTGAAGTTGGCGAGTTTATGTTGAAGACCTTCCGGGACGAAGGTATTGACGTCAAACTGAACACGAGCATCAGCGAAGTGCGAGCTGGAGAGAACGGAACCATCGAGGCCTTGTTACGCACTGCTGATGGCAGTGAGCAATGGGAAAGCTTTCAGCATTTGCTATTGGCGGTAGGACGGCAGGCCAATACCGAAGGCATGGGTCTGGAAGACGTGGGTGTTGAGCTTAATGACAATGGCACTGTGAAAGTGGATGAATACCTACGCAGCAATCATAAAAATATTATGGCCTGTGGTGATGTGGCTGGCCCTTATCAGTTTACCCATATGGCCTCCCATCAAGCCTGGTACGCTACCGTTAATGCGCTGTTTGGTTTCGTGAAGAAATTCAAAGTTGATTACCGGATTGTTCCCAAGGCGGTATTTACCGATCCTGAAATTGCTTCGGTTGGCAAATTGGAGGCGGAGTTGAAAACCGAATCGGTGGCTTATGAAGTAATTAACTTCCCCCTCGATGATATGGACAGGGCGCTTGCTGAAGGTGAGGCCAAAGGTTTTATTAAAGTGCTAACGAAGGCAGGCAGTGACAAAATTCTCGGAGCCACGATTGTCGGTGCTCATGCCGCTGAATTGCTCACCGAGTTTGTTAATGCCATGAAAAATGGCCAGGGTTTAAATCACATTCTGGGTACGATTCATATTTATCCAAGCTTCAGTGAAGCGAATAAATATTTGGCAGGACAGTGGAAGCGTAAACACGCTCCCCAGTGGGCTCTGCGCATCCTTAAGAAATTGCACGCCTGGCGTCGCTGATTTAAGACGAGCTGTTTTTCATATCCTCAATGCCGATACGGTGGAACAGCTCTGAAAACGCTTGAATGGTTAACGGTTTGCTGAGGTGGTCGTTAATGCCTTCGCGATAGGCATTGTCGGTATGCTCCCCTTTTTCATGGGCAGTGAGCGCAATAATTTGACAGTTGGCCAGTTGATTGTTCCGCTCGATATCCCGAATCATCTGGGTGGCCTTGATGCCATCCATCACCGGCATTTCAATATCCATTAAGATCAATGGAAATTTCCCCCGATAGCGTTCAAACAGTTCGACGGCTTCCAGACCGTTTTTCGCCACTACTGGCTCAACGTTAAACTTCGATAAAATCTTTTGCGCCACAATAATATTGACGCTGTTGTCATCGACCAGCATCACATTGAGTCCATCGCAGGCCTGGGGTAGGTCGTGGGTCTGGTCCACACCTTGAGGCCCATTGCTTTCGTGACGACTCTTACTTTCTGAGGTTTCGGTTTGAAGTCTCAATTGAAAAGTAAACCAGAAGGTTGAACCTTCTCCGGGTTGGCTTTCTACACCAATGTCGCCATCGGCAAATTCTACCAGGCGTTTGCAAATCGCCAGTCCGAGACCAGAGCCGCCGTATTGGCGAGTGGTGCTGTTATCGGCCTGGTTAAAGGGTGTGAACAAATTGGCAATGGTGCTTTCCTCAATGCCAATGCCGGTGTCTTGAACCGCAAAGCGAATCAAAACCTGCTCACCATCGGACTGTGCCAGCTCCGCCGATAAGTTGACTTCGCCCTGCTGGGTAAACTTAATCGAGTTGCTCAGGAGATTCACAATTACCTGGCGTAGGCGCGTTGGGTCACCTATGACTTTTTGCGGTACAGAAGAGTTGATGTTCAAATAGAAATTCAGGCCTTTTTGTCTGGCCTGGCCAATATAAATTTGATTGCAGTCGTTCAACAAACTGTGCAAGTCGAAAGGGTGAGTTTCGAAGGCCACTTTGTTGGCCTCGATTTTTGAGTAATCCAGAACATCATTCAAAATATGAATCAAGGAGTCCCCGGAGCGGCGCATGATATTGACATAATGCAGCTGGGTTTCGTCCAGGTCGGTATCGCTCAACAATTCCGTCATGCCAATGATGCCGTTCATGGGTGTGCGAATTTCATGACTCATGGCCGCGAGGAAAAAGCTCTTCGCCTGGCTGGCACTTTCGGCTTCCTGTTGTTGCTTAATTGAGTCCAGTTTCTGTTGTTGCTCCTGCACCAGTTGCTGAGACATGGTGCGGCGCATTTCAATATCCCGTAGCAGGCTGGTGCGCATAATATTGAAACCGCGTACGACATTTCCCAATTCGTCGTTATGTTCACCGTCGCGTTCCAGTCTCAGGGGCTCATTTAAATTCCGTAACGATAACTTGCTGGCATAGTTGGCGATGTGGGCCAAGTGACGAGTAAATAGGCTACGGATCAATAGAAAGATAGCCAGTGATACCAACAGTGATTTGGTGAACTGGGCAAGGGCAATAAAGCGAGTGCGCTGCCAAAGTTTTTCGTACACACCATCCAGGCTGATCAGCAGCGTTAAATCGCCAAGGTGTTGCTCTTTCGTGTTCAAGTCGCTGTAGATCAAAGGATAAACGCGAGTCATATGGCGTTCGCCAATCGCTTCGTTTTGATCGACCGCGGTGATTGCTCTGGGGTGATCGTCCCAGTTGGTCCAATTGACCGTAACCTGCACCACATCACTGACATCCAGCATGCCGTTGACTTGCAGGCGGAGCTGTTCTTCATCAAAGTTCCACAGGCTTTTGGTGATGCTCGACAGTGTACTGATGCGGATTTGTTCCAGGCGCAACTCAAGGTCATCGAGATCTTCATTGAAAGAGGCGCGTAACTGCAACACAACAGCAACCAGGGTAATGCCGGAGCTGATCAGAAGAATCCACGCCAGCAGTTTTACTGTGAGTGAATACTGTTTTGCGTTGCCGTTAAAATCCCACATAGTGTCAGCGAGTCTGTCGCTTCCTTGAGTTTGTATTATTGTTGGCGTATCAGGAGAGCCCCTACAGATTAGTCGACCTGCGCTGATATGCCAAGGCTTGCTGTGGTGTCGGCTTCGATGACGCTAGTCAGGCATAAAGGCGGCAATGGTATTGTTCAGGAAGCGTTGACCGAGTTCGGTAGTTTGCAGTTGACCGTTACTGCGCGTGATCAATCCCTGGGCTTCCAGTTGTTTGAGTTTATCTTCGATCGTTGACAATTGAAGATAGGTACGTGTCTCGAACAATGACAAATCAAAGGCATCGGTCAACCGCAGTGCATTCATCATGAATTCCAGGGCCAGCTGCTCGCCTTCAATGACTTCACTGCCGGCGGTGTATTGTTTGCTTTTATCCTGGTAATGCGCAGGCAGGCGGGTTTTCCAAAAACGATGAATCTGTTCATCTTTGCTGATCTTGCTGTGGGCGCCTGCACCGAGACCGAGATAATCCCCAAAGCGCCAGTAATTTAAGTTGTGACGGCTCTGTTTTCCCCGGCTGTAGGCCGAGACTTCATATTGAGCAAAACCGTGCTCGGCCAAATAGTGTTGCCCCTGTATCTGAATCTCGGCCAGATCATCATCAATGGGTAACTGGGGTGGGCGTTTAAAGTATTCGGTATTGGGTTCAATTGTTAACTGGTACCAGGACAAGTGCTCGGGTTCCAGAGCGATCGCGCGTTGCAAATCGACTTTGGCAGCTGCAACACTTTGCTTAGGCAGACCGTGCATTAAATCGAGATTCACGTTGTCGAAACCGGCCTGGCGTGCCATGCCCATCGCTTTCTCGGCCTGCTCGGCGGAGTGAATTCGGCCCAGTGCCTGGAGTTGTTCATTGCCAAAACTTTGTACGCCGATGGATAAGCGATTAATGCCTGCCTCACGATAGCCTTTGAAACGCTGTTGCTCTGCCGTGCCTGGGTTGGCCTCCATGGTGATTTCGATATTGTCACTGAATGGAATATGCGCTTCAACGCCGCCAAGAATCTTCTCGAAGGCTTTGGGGCTGAACAGGCTGGGCGTACCACCGCCAATAAAAATCGATTGCAGGGGGCGATCCTGCACCCATTCCAGACTTTGCTTCAAGTCTTCAATCAGGTTTTCACAATACTGGTCTTCGGGCAGTTCCTCTTCCGCTTTATGGGAATTGAAATCACAGTAAGGGCATTTTCGTACACACCAGGGGATGTGAATGTACATGGAGAGGGGAGGCAGAGCCTCCCGTGTTACCTGTTTCACTGCCGAGCTTCCATGGCTTGCATGAGCAAGGCCAGCGCTTGGCCGCGATGGCTGATTTTATTTTTCAGGGCGCGATCCAGTTCTGCAGAGCTGCACCGTTGCTCTTCCAACCAGAACAGCGGATCGTAACCAAAGCCCTGCTCACCTTGTGGGGCATGCAAGATGCGACCTTCCCAGCTGGCGTGACAGATCAATGGTGTGGGGTCTTTTTCATGACGCATATAAACCAGTACACAATGAAAGCGTGCGCTTCGTTCTTCGTCGTTCAGACCTTGCAACTTTTCCAGCAATAATGCGTTATTGCTTTGGTCCGTCGCCGAAGAGCCGCTGAAGCGTGCGGAATAAATACCCGGCGCGCCCTGCAAAGCATCCACTTCCAAACCCGAGTCGTCCGAGATGGCTGGCATGCCCGTTGCCGCACAGGCGTGGCGTGCTTTGATAATGGCGTTTTCTACAAAGCTCAGTCCAGTCTCATCGGCATCTTCAACGCCGAGTTCGCGTTGGGGTTTAATATGGATGTCCAGCGGGGAAAATAAGGCCTGGAATTCTTTTAACTTGCCCTGGTTATTGCTGGCAAGAACAATGGTTTTGTCGTTCATGGCTAAGGGTTTTAATCACAGTGTTTGAGTGGCAGCGTAAGGGCCGTCATTCGGCCCCGGCTGTTAGTCGGTATTCATTTTTCGGTGGAAGCTGAAGCTGTGGCTTTCTTCCGAGCCCTCTGGTGTGACGGTGATGTTGAAGTGAATCACTTCTTCATTATCAAAGCGCAGTGGTGCCAGATAGTAAACGGCGTTTTGTTCTTTGATTTCTTTAAACTCGAGTTCACGGGTTTGTTGAATCAGGTTTTTAAATTCTCCGCTGACAGCGGCTTTGCTGCCACGAATTTGCCCGTTTTTTAACACGGCAATATTCACCAGTGCGCGATTGGACCCACGTACAAGCTCATAAGCCTTGGCAATTTCAGGAGGAATAAAGCTGCTGTTGAACACGCTGAAGAAGATTTTGTACTCGCCAAACTCTTCATAAGGTTTGCCCAGCTCGCGAGCTTCCTGAGCATGGCTGTTAATGCTCAGGCAGTAAATCAACAAACCCAAAAAAACACTCAACAATGAAGGTTTGGTATAGCGCATGATGGCACCTATCGCTTGCGTAATTGATATATCGCCGTAATACCAAAGAAGTTTGGCAGGGCTTGTTTGATCATGCGGCCGTGACCCTGGGTGGTTACCCGACGGCTGATGATCTCAATGGCCAGTTCCTGGCAGAGCACCTCAAAATCTTTAAAGGTGCAAAAGTGAATGTTGGGCGTGTCGTACCATTGGTAAGGCAGCAAATCCGAAACCGGCATACGGCCGGAAAAGGCCAGATGCCAGCGTGCACGCCAATGACCAAAGTTCGGGAAGGTCACAATGCATTCCTGACCGACGCGCAGCATTTCCTGCAAGACCAGATGGGGAAAACGCATGGTTTGCAAGGCCTGGGTCATCACAACCGTGTCGAAGCTATTGTCGGCAAAGTTTCCGAGACCCCGATCAAGGTTCTGTTCAACCACATTCACACCGCGGGCAACGCAGGCGCTGATCTGGTCCGGATCGATCTCCAGGCCATAGCCGCTGACCTCTTTTTGTTGCAAGCGTTCGAGCAGTGCGCCGTCACCACAGGCCAGATCCAGAACCTTCTGCCCAGGCTGAATCCAGGTGCTGATAATATCCAGATCACTGCGCATGTTGTTTGCTCTCTATTTGCTGGGCGACACCCTTAAGGTAATTGCTGAATACGGTTTCATAGCGCTGGTTGGGCAACAGGAAAGCGTCGTGGCCGGCATCGGATTCGATTTCGGCATAGCTCACCGATTTGCCGGCTGCCATCAGTGCGTCGGCAATTTCTTTCGAGCGTGCCGGAGCAAAGCGCCAGTCACTGGTAAAAGAAATCACCAAAAACTTGCTGTTGGCGTGTTTGAACGCTTCAACCGGATCGTGATTGTATTCCCGCGCCAGATCAAAATAATCCAGAGCCTGGGTCATTAAGATATAGGTATTGGCGTCAAAGCTGGTGGAAAACTTTTCGCCCTGATAGCGCAGATAACTCTGGATTTGGAATTCAACAGGCTCATCCTGACCTTGTTCAAAGGTCCCCGAACGCAGCTGGCGGCCGAATTTTTCGCCCATACCATCGCCAGACAAATACGTGATATGCCCAATCATGCGCGCAACGGACAGTCCGGCGCGTGGGATGTTGTCCTTTTGCTGGTAGTGGCCTTCGGAAAAGTCCGGGTCACTGCAAATTGCCTGGCGCGCGGTCTCATTAAAGGCGATATTCTGGGCGGTCAATTTCATCGCAGAGGCGATGACCACACAGTGTTTGATTCGATCAGGGTATTCCAGTGACCAGCGCATGGCTTGCATGCCACCGAGGCTGCCGCCAATAACCGCAGCCCAGCATTCGATGCCCAAGCGGTCCGCCAGACGGGCTTGGCTGTTCACCCAATCGCGAACTCGCAGGCGCGGAAAATCCGGGCCCCAGGGTTCGCCGGTTTCCGGGTTGATGCTGCTTGGGCCGGTAGAGCCATCACAGCCGCCAATATTGTTCAGGGAGACGACATAAAAGTGATTGGTATCAATCGGTTTTCCCGGGCCAATATAGGCGTCCCACCAGCCAGGCTTGCTGTCTTCGTAACTGTGAAAGCCGGCCGCGTGATGATTTCCGGACAGAGCGTGGCAAATTAAAATGGCATTGCTGGCCGAGGGATTCAGCTCGCCGTAGGTCTCGTAGTAAAGCTGGTACTGCTCCAGCGTTCGGCCCGAGGCGAGTTGCAGTGGCTCGTTGAATTCAGCGCACTGTGCTTCGACCAGACCAACACTGTGATCATCTATCTTTGTCATGACCGACCTTACACACCCACAACCAGGCTGGCGACAACACCGCCAATACCGACTTCATAGGCCAGGCTGCTCAGCAAAATACCGAGGATGCCGAGTACCAGGAAGGCAAAAATCGGACTGATATCAAAACCGCCCATGTCCGGAATCAGGCGACGAAAAGGTCGCATCATCGGCGCCAGTAACTGATTCAACAGCAGCACGGCCGGGTTTGGATTATGCGGTGCAATCCAGCTCAGAATAATGGAGATTAACAGCCCCCATTTATAGATATTCAATATGATGCCCACCAGACCTACAATCGCCCAGGTCAGCACATGGAACGGGTTCAAGAAGCCGGCGCCAATGATCGCTGCACAACCTTGAATCAATAACCAGTGCAGCACGATAGCCAAAACGATACAGGCCATATCCAGGCCAAATATGCCGGGAATAATTTTCCGCAAAGGCAACAGCAATGGATTGGTGGCTTTCACCAAAAATTGCGACACAGGGTTGTAGAAGTCAGCGCGTGCCAACTGCAACAGAAAACGTATCACGATGAGCGCTATGTATAAGCTACCCAGCGTTTGCAGAACATACAGGCCGATCTCGTTGAGCGCCCCCATGGTAATCTCCTTAAAGTCGAAGCGTCGTTTTGCTTTTTGTGCAGCGAATTATAGGCTATCGCGCAGTGGCTCGCTGCTCACTTTGCGCTGGTTTACAGTTCAGCCCAGCTCTTTGGCCATTTCACGGGCGCGATTGCTGCAGGCTTGCATGGCACCGGAAAACAGCTCGCGCAAGCCGTGTTCTTCAAAGTGAGCGATGGCCTGTGCGGTGGTTCCGCCGGGGGAGGTCACTCGACGGCGCAGTTCAAGCACATCAACATTGCTGTTTTGGGCCAGAGTGGCTGCGCCCAATACGGTCTGGATGGTGAGCTCGGTGGCGCTGTCTCGATCCAGCCCCTGCTGAACGCCTTCATTGATCATTGCTTCCATCGCCAGGAAGAAATAGGCCGGGCCGCTGCCCGAAACGGCGATGATGGAATCAATCAGTGCTTCTTCTTCAAGCCACTTCACGATGCCCACGGACGCTTGAATTGATTCGGCGATGTCACGTTGCTCGGCGCTGCAATTGTCATTGGCATACAAACCGGCGGCACCCACGCCAACCAATGATGGGGTATTGGGCATGGAGCGAACAATGGCGAGATCTTCACCCAGCCATTCGCTGAGACTGGCCAATGGAATGCCGGCTGCCAGTGAGATGATCAAGGGCTTGTGGGCGAGATGGGCTTTGATGTCCCCGGCAACCTGCTTCAGCATCTGGGGCTTTACGCCCAGCACAACGACATCCGCTGCGGCGCAGGCCCGGGCGTTGTCGTGGTCTGTGTGCACGCCAAATTGCTCCGAGAGAGGTTTGAGGTTTTTGTCGCTGGGAGCACAGGCAATGATTTGCTCAGCACTGAAGTGGCCTTTTAGCATGCCGCCAATAACCGCGCTGGACATATTGCCCGCGCCGATAAATGCAATTTTGGGTGCCGTCTTGTTCATTATGTCTCTCTGATTCTGTCTCTGGCCAATGGATGGTGAAGAAGTTTGTATCAATGCCGGACTTGCGCGCTTAGTGCTTGTCGCCCGATGAGTCAGGTTTAGTTGCTCGAGGCCCAAATATATCGCTGCCCACCCGCAGCAGGGTACTGCCAGCGGTAACGGCGGCTTCCAGATCATTGGACATGCCCATAGAAAGCGTATCGACAGGCAAGCCAGCAGCCTGCAGTTGTTGTTGCAAATCGTCGAGGCGTTGCAGGCTGGCCAATTGATCGGGAAAGTCACTGCGAGGCTTGGGAATCGCCATCAATCCCCGCAATGTGAGCTTGGGCAATTCACTGATCTGCCTGGCGTGTTCTAATAATTCTGAAGGTGTAAAACCGGACTTACTGTCTTCTGCGTCCAAATTGACTTGCAGACAGATATTAACTGGCGGTAAGTCCTCGGGGCGCTGCTCGGATAAGCGTTGGGCAATTTTTAATCGATCAACGCTGTGTACCCAGCTGAAGTGCTGGGCGATCGCGCGAGTCTTATTGGATTGAATGGGCCCGATAAAATGCCAGCAGATTTCATTACCCGGATATAACCGGGTCAAATGCTTCTGTTTTTCCAGCGATTCCTGAAGATAGTTTTCACCGAAGTCACGTTGCCCGGCCTGGTAAGCTTGCCAGATATCTTCGGCAGGTTTGGTCTTGCTCACCGCCAGTAATTGAATATCGTCTGGCAGGCGATCGACGGCCTGCGCGGCGTCGTATATGCGTGTTTGAACTTTTTTTAAACGTTCGCTGATGGTTTGAGCAATATCGGACATCTTTTTGCAAAAATAGGCGGATGGGTATTTGCTTTTCTGGGGCTGCTGGGTCAAAGTTTACCGTATAGCAAAGGAAAACACCTCAACTATAATTGGGGTGGCATGGCGGCGGGTGATAAGCACAGAATACACGCCCGGACTCGCCATTAATCGCCATCTGACACGCATTGGGCAAGGGTCGCGTGCGGATGTGTAGACAAGGTTTAGCTGTTTTGAGGCCATTATGGATATTACGGAGCTGTTAGCGTTTAGTTCTAAACAGGGGGCATCGGACCTCCATTTGTCGGCAGGTTTGCCGCCGATGATTCGTGTGGATGGTGATGTACGTCGCATCAACCTGCCGCCCATGGAGCATAAACAGGTGCATGGCCTGATTTATGAAATCATGAACGACAAGCAGCGCAAGGATTTTGAAGAGCACCTTGAGACCGACTTCTCCTTCGAAGTGCCAGGTGTGGCCCGTTTCCGTGTAAACGCCTTTAATCAGAACCGGGGTGCCGGTGCGGTGTTTCGTACCATTCCTTCAAAAGTTTTGACGATGGAAGAGTTGGGCATGGGCCAGGTCTTCCGCGAGATCTCAGCGGTCCCGCGTGGCTTGTGTCTGGTTACCGGGCCAACCGGTTCCGGTAAGTCGACAACGCTGGCGGCGATGATCGATTACATCAATGATAATAAATACGAACATATTTTAACCATTGAAGACCCGATCGAATTCGTTCACGAATCCAAAAAATGTCTGGTGAACCAACGTGAGGTTCACCGTGATACCCACAGCTTTAGTGATGCATTGCGCTCGGCATTGCGTGAAGACCCCGACATTATTCTGGTTGGTGAGATGCGTGACCTCGAAACCATTCGCCTGGCTCTTACGGCGGCGGAAACCGGTCACTTGGTATTCGGCACCTTGCACACCACCTCCGCCGCAAAAACCATTGACCGTGTGGTTGATGTATTTCCGGCAGAAGAAAAAGCCATGGTACGTTCCATGTTGTCGGAATCACTGCAGGCGGTTATTTCCCAGACTCTGCTGAAGCGCCAGGAAGGTGGTCGTGTTGCCGCTCACGAAATTATGCGTGGTACCTCGGCAATTCGTAACCTGATTCGTGAAGATAAAGTGGCCCAGATGTATTCCGCGATTCAAACCGGTGGTTCTATTGGTATGCAAACCATGGATCAGTGTTTGGCGGACCTGGTGGACAAACGCATTATTTCTCGTGAAGTTGCACGGGAGAAAGCTCGTATGCCTGAGAATTTCTAAACAGGCATGAGCTAAGGAAACATTATGGAATTTGAACGCTTACTGGCGATGATGGTGGAGAAAGGGGCTTCCGACCTTTTTGTAACGGCGGGTGTGCCCCCTTCAATTAAATTGCACGGTAAGGTGGTGCCGGTTACGACCACGCCACTGTCTCCCGAGAAAACCCGCGAAGTGGTTTTAGGGGTGATGAATGAGCAGCAGCGCCAGGAGTTTATTAAAACTCATGAATTAAACTTTGCGATCAGTGCGCGCGGCATTGGCCGTTTCCGTGTCAGTGCTTTTTATCAGCGCAATCTCGCGGGCATGGTCTTGCGGCGAATTGAAACCATTATTCCGAAAATTGATGATCTCGGTTTGCCCGCCATTATTAAAGACCTCGCCATGGTTAAACGTGGTCTGATTATTTATGTGGGTGCGACCGGTACCGGTAAGTCGACTTCTCTTGCGGCGATGATTGGTCATCGCAATAACAATTCAAAAGGGCATATCATTTCCATTGAGGACCCGATTGAATTTATCCATCAGCACCAGGGGTGTATTGTGACCCAGCGTGAAGTGGGTATCGATACAGATTCTTTTGAGGTTGCCCTGAAGAACACACTGCGTCAGGCACCCGATGTGATCATGATTGGTGAGGTGCGAACCCGCGAGACCATGGAACATGCCATTGCCTTCGCGGAAACGGGCCACCTCTGTCTGTGTACCTTGCACGCAAACAACGCGAACCAGGCGCTTGATCGAATTATTCACTTCTTCCCGGCGGATCGCCACAATCAGTTGTGGATGGATTTGTCTTTGAACTTACGAGCGATTGTGGCTCAGCAATTAATTCCTACGCCCGATGGCAATGGCCGCCGTGCTTGTCTGGAGGTGATGTTGAACTCGCCATTGGCGGCGGACATGATTCGCAAAGGTGATGTTCATGAGCTGAAAGAGCTGATGAAAAAATCCAATGAGCTGGGGATGCAAACTTTCGATCAGGCTCTGTACGAATTGTACGACTCGGGTGAAATTACCTATGAGGATGCATTGGCCCATGCGGATTCGCCAAACGATCTTCGCCTGATGATCAAGCTGGGTTCCGAAACCGATGCCGATTATCTCTCGAATGTTGCGAATGAACTTTCGTTGCAGGCGGAAGAAGGTGACGATAAAGGGCGTTTATTCTAAACGCCCATAATGTCTATATTGGCTGGCTTGCCAGCCAGCTTTCAAGAATCAAACGTGCCGCGATCGAATCGATCGGTTGTTTGGAGTAATTCCCCAATTGCCCGCGTTCGCTGGCTTCTTCTTTTGCTTCGAAAGAAGACAGGCGCTCGTCCATCATTTCAATCGCAACACCAAATCGCCCATGCAGGCGATTGGCAAATTTGCGGGCACGTTTGCTGAGTTCGCTTTCGCTGTCATCCATGTTCAATGGCAATCCAACGACCACGAGATCGGGTTGCCATTCTTCCAGAATCTTTTTAATCTCATCCCAGTTGGGGGTGCCATCTTTAGCCTTTAAGGGCTTGAGTTCCTGGGAGGTGTTGCTGAGTCTATTGCCCTGGGCAAGGCCGATATTGCGAAGGCCGTAATCAAAAGCCAGCACGGTTTTTATATTGCTCATGGCGTACTCTAAAAGATTAAAAGACTCAGGCGTGACCTGCAGTGGATTGCAGCGTGTTTGGATCAAAACCCAAAGAGGCAACTGCTTTTTGCCATTTAAGATGGCTGGGAACCTGGAACAGAATTTCCACAGTAGCCGGGGCGGTTAGCCAGCTATTGCTCTGAATTTCATCTTCCAATTGGTCAGGTGCCCAGCCGGCATAGCCGAGGCTGACCAGGAATTTTTCGGGCCCCGCACCGGTGGCGATATGTTCGAGCACTTCCAGCGACCCTGACAGCGCAACCTCTTCACAAATGATGTCAGATTTCGGGTATGGACCATTGTCAGTGCTGTGCAAAATAAACCCTTGCTCCTGTCGAACGGGGCCGCCATGCAAAACTTTTTGTGGCAGTTCCTGTTCGGCATTGATGTCCAGTTGCTCCAATAGCTCGTCGAGTTGAGCTTCGGTTTCCTGATTGATAATCAGGCCCATGGCGCCCTCATCATCGTGATGACAAATATAGATCAAACTGCGTTCAAAGCTTGGGTCGTTCAGGCCGGGCATGGCAATCAAAAATTGATTGGCGAGGTTCATGGTTTGCTTGGGTGTGGACATGGTGGCCCCCGCGATTAGCGACTGGTGCTCAAACCGGAAATTTCAAAATGCCAGGTTCGAATGATCTCCAGTTTATCAGTTGTCTTGCGAATTTCATTAGGAAATGGGGCAAACGGTGAGGCCAGGTAGACAATTTGCAATGCGGCGCGGTCGAGCAGTTTTTGGCCGGAAGAATGCAGGATCTCGACCTTGTCGACATTGCCGTTGGGCAGCAGGGTTACGGCGGCGCGCAAGGTGCCAGTGATGCCGCGACGTAGCGCTTCATCCGGGTAATTGCGGTTGCCGACAAATTCAATTTTACTGGCCCATTTGCTCAGGTATTCCGCATCGATAGACGCTCTTGTCGCGACAGAGGTAATGCGACGGATGCGCGGGCGTTTGGCATAGGCTTGGCGTTGTCTCGCGAGCTTGGCGTGCAGGCTGGCAATTTCGGCGCTGTGTTGCAGTTCCACATTGGATTTGCCGTCGCTGGCTTGCTTGCGCTGTTGCTTATCCTGGGCCAGATTAATTTTTCGGCTTTTGCCGTTGCTTGCAATGACTTTTTGCTGCAGGGCTTCCTGTTCGCTGCGCAGCCGTTCAGTGGGTGGCGTAATTTCGCGAATCTGGGTGTCGGCAATGGGTGCCTGCTTGTCGACCGTGAGTTCTCTCAAGTCCTCAACAGTGCCGCTGGCCTGTTGATTATTCTGGGCCAGAAAGTCGGCTTTTTCCGGAGCGTTTTGATCTTTGTGCGTCGCCAGTGTGATATTCAAAGAGGCCGCGGGCTTGGGCTCCATATCAATATCGAATGTGAGCCCAAGAATGATCAAGGCATGCACGGCCACCGCGACAAAGGCGGTAAAGTACAGGCGATCATTGCTGCTGGGTGTGGAGGCGGCTATAGACATCGGGCGATTATAACAGCGCTGGCTCGCAAGCAAACGCTGTGCTTGGTGTTTTCGGAATTAATTCAATCGTTTAGCGATTGCGTCCATCAGCTGTTGGCCAATATTTGTGCCGTAGGCGGCATCAATTTCGCGGACACAAGTTGGGCTGGTGACATTAATTTCGGTTAGATAATCACCGATCACATCAAGGCCCACAAACAAGAGGCCTTTTTCTTTTAAGGTGGGAGCAACCTGAGCGGCAATCCAGCGATCCCTTTCGCTCAGCTCCTGGGCTACACCGCGACCGCCGGCGGCCAGATTACCGCGGGTCTCACCTTCGGCAGGAATGCGGGCCAGGCAGTAGGGCACGGCTTCGCCATCCACCACTAGAATGCGCTTGTCGCCATTGCTGATGTCGGGGATAAACTTCTGGGCCATGATGGTTTCCTGGCCAAAGCGGGTCAGTGTTTCCAGGATGACACCGACATTAGGGTCGTCTTGCTTGCAGCGGAAGATGCCCGCGCCACCCATGCCGTCCAGAGGTTTGAAAATGACGTCGCCATGCTGCTGATGAAAGTCGCGCAGTTGTTGATCACTGCGGCTGACCAGTACCGGTGGGCAGCATTCGGGAAACTGGGTAGCAAAGACCTTTTCGTTGCAGTCGCGCAGACTTTGGGGCTTGTTAACGATCAGGCAGCCTTCTCGCTCGGCCGCTTCCAGAATGTAGCTTGAGTAAATGAATTCTGAATCAAAGGGCGGGTCCTTACGCATCAATACGGCGTTCAGCTCGGCCAGAGGCTGTTGCTGTGCGTCGCCCAATTCGAACCACTTTTCCGGATTGGCGAATACCTTCAGGGGCTTCATATTGGCCATTGCGCGGCCCTGGTCCAGGTATAAATCGGCCTGTTCCATATAAAAAAGTTCCCATCCCCGATCAGCGGCAGCCAATAATAATGCTAAAGTGGTATCTTTTTTATATGTGATGGCGGATATTGGGTCCATTACGACGCCAAGTTTTACCTGCATGATCAAGCCTCTTCGAGAAATGTGGAGGGCAAGCATAAGAACTTGCGTGGCATTAGGCAAATGCTGTTTTGTGTCAAAGTACTGTCAAGGGAATGCTGTACAGTGGCGGGTAAATCTACGCCTGTCGGTACTGTGTATTCTTTGCTCAAGCACCGCCTGGTGGAGAAATTGGTTTGCTTTTATGTCTCCCTGGCGCGACATATCCCTTAACTCTGTGAGCCTTTGCTTATCTATTTCAACAGGTTATGGATAAAAGCTAGGAACTGTGTTAAAAACTGGCTGCTTGGCTGTAGCAATTGTTGAGCTGGAGAATTTCCAGCCAGCCCGTTGGCCGGACAGATATAGCCGCAAGCCAGGGGGAACCCGGCTATACGACGTAACGTCAGCCAATAAAAACAGCCCCGCAGAAGCGGATAATTATTATAGCTACTACTCAAAGGTTACGATCCGATGGATGTAGATTTCGAAAGCCTTACGGTGATGGTCATCGACGACAGTAAAACGATTCGTCGTACGGCTGAAACCCTGCTTAAGAAAGTAGGTTGCGCCGTAGTAACGGCGACAGATGGATTTGATGCGCTGGCGAAGATTGCCGACAACAGACCAGACATTATCTTCGTTGATATCATGATGCCGCGTTTGGATGGCTATCAAACCTGCGCATTAATTAAAAATAATAGTCAATTTAAATCTACCCCGGTGATCATGTTGTCCAGTAAAGACGGCCTGTTCGATAAAGCCAAAGGGCGGATTGTTGGTTCGGATGAATACCTGACCAAACCTTTCAGCAAGAGTGAACTGATCGGCGCTATCGAATCCCAAGTGCGCCTGACCAGTGCCTAATCTCTAAACAAAAACTATAAGCCAGCATTGGGGGGAATATGGCAACCGTACTTATTATCGATGATTCACCGACAGAGACCCACAAACTCTCGGGTATGTTAAGTAAGAACGGACATGCAGTGATCACAGCAGACACTGGCGAATCAGGCATGGACAAAGCCAAAGCAGAGCGCCCGGATGTGGTGTTGATGGATATTGTCATGCCGGGCCTGAATGGCTTTCAGGCAACTCGACAATTAACCAAATCACCTGAAACGGCAAATATCCCGGTCATTATCGTGACCACGAAAGACCAGCAGACCGATAAGGTCTGGGGGATGCGCCAGGGCGCCAAAGCCTATTTAACAAAGCCGATTGAAGAAAAAACACTGCTGCAAACTATCAGCGATGTGATGTCTTGATAGCGCAGGAGCTGAAACAGCAGGTAACACTATGAGCGCAACAGCTACCGCTTTTGATGTATTGGCTGAGCTGTCTCTGACAGCCAAGCCCGGCGGCGCCGGTAAAGACCTCGACGCTGAAGCTCAGTTGCAGTGGAGCGGCATTGGCTTCTCCCTCTTCGGCGAACACTTTATTGCCCCCGTTGGCGAAGTCTCTGAAATGCTTGAGATTCCCGCGTCCACCCGCTTGCCCGGTGTTCAGCCCTGGGTAACGGGTGTGGCGAATGTGCGTGGTCGACTGTTACCTCTGTTCGATATGGCCGCTTTTTTTGGCGGCAAGCTCAGCGTTTCGAAAAGACAACACCGAGTGTTGATTCTCGAAAGGGAAAATATTTACGCGGGCCTGGTTGTGGATCATGTATTCGGAATGCAGCATTTCCCTCTTGAAACGTTTCAAGAACAGGCCAATAGCGAATTGGAGGCTGTACAGGACTGTCTGGCGGGTTGTTATCAATTACCTGATAACAGTTGGCAAGTGTTCAGTACCGCTAAATTAATTGAAGACCCAAGATTTTCCAACGCAGCTTTGAGTTAATGCCGATGCCGTGTCATGCGGCGAGTCTTTGGGAAATTTAAACAATAATGCTCGTAGGTCAGGAGCGCCTAGCATGAAAAATGATTCTAAGAGTTTTGCCTTAACCATACGCAGCAACCCGTTTATGGCGGCGTTGATTGCGGCTTTGGTAGCGTCGTTGATCGCCATGGCGGTCAGCTTCTATTTACTTCAGCGCGATGCTGGTAAAGACCAGGCGCAGCTCCAGTTAACGGCCGAGCTGCGAGCCTCTTCTTATCGATTGACGGCACTGTCCCGGGAATCGACCTCCGGTGACGAGAAAGCCTTCTCCGAACTGTCGAAGGTGGTTGCCGAGATGGATGGCAAATGGCAGGAACTGCGCTCCCAGGACGACAGCAACCGCACTATGATGGCCGCTGAGTACGCTGCGTTTGACAGTGTATGGCAACGCGTAAAATCGAACTCGCGCACCATTATTAACAACAAAGATACGATTATCTTTCTGAACGATGTTGCGAACACTCTGAACCAATCGCTGCCTGAACTGCAGGCTGAGCACAACAACATTGTAGAAATCCTTTTGGAAAGTAATGCACCGGCGGATCAGGTGGCGGTAGCCCAGATGCAATCCTGGCGTGCGGAACGTATCGGTCGAAACGTGGACAAGATGCTTCGCGGTGGTTCCGATGCTATGGAATCTGCGGACCAGTTTAACCTCGATGCGAACTTGTTCGGTAAGGTATTGACCGGTATGAGCGATGGTGATGTGGCGATGAGCATCTCCAAGGTAACCGATACCGACGCGATCGACTCACTGGTAGAAATTAAAGAACTGTTCGACTTTGTAAGTTCCTCGGTAAAAGAAATTTTTGAAGCGTCTCCATCGCTGTTTAAAGCGCGTCAGGCGGCTGACGCACTGCTGGATGACTCTCCTGTACTGCTGGAAACCCTGAGTGATTTGACCGACGGTATTTCCAGTTCTTCCGAACAACGTCAGCCAAACAACACCACCATCGCCATTATCGCGTTGATCGGCGTTGTTCTGTTGATCGTCATTGGTGCCCAGCTTCTGAGCAGTTCTCGTAAGCGTCTGGAAGAATCTGCGGCGGCGAACGAACGTAACCAGCAGGCGATTCTGCGACTCCTTGACGAACTGGCCGACCTCGCTGACGGTGACTTGACCACTTCGGCAACGGTAACGGAAGACTTCACCGGGGCCATTGCGGACTCGGTTAACTACGCGATTGACCAACTTCGTATTCTGGTATCCCGAATTAACGAAACCTCGACCAGTGTATCGTCGGCGGCACAGGGCACCCAGCAGACTGCACTGCATCTTGCCGAAGCTTCCGAGCACCAGGCCCAGGAAATTGCCGGTGCATCCGCGGCGGTTAATGAAATGGCCGTGACAATTGACCAAGTATCCGTAAACGCCGCCGAATCAGCGGGCGTTGCGGAGCGATCGGTAACGATCGCAAACAACGGTGCGAAAGTGGTACAGAACACCATCACGGGCATGGATACCATTCGTGAGCAGATTCAGGATACCTCGAAGCGTATTAAACGACTGGGTGAATCGTCCCAGGAGATTGGTGATATCGTAAGCTTGATTAACGACATTGCTGACCAAACGAACATTCTTGCATTGAACGCCGCAATTCAGGCATCGATGGCGGGTGACGCCGGTCGAGGCTTTGCGGTGGTTGCGGACGAGGTACAGCGACTTGCGGAACGTTCTGCGGCGGCAACCAAGCAGATTGAAGGCCTGGTAAAAGCGATTCAGAACGATACCAACGAAGCGGTAATGTCGATGGAACAAACCACCACCGAGGTGGTGAAGGGTGCTCGCCTGGCACAGGATGCGGGTGTTGCACTGGAAGAAATTGAGGGCGTATCGTCCAGCTTGGCTGAATTGATTCAGAGCATTTCGAACGCTGCACGTCAGCAGGCTTCATCAGCCGGCCACATTTCCAACACGATGAACGTGATTCAGGAAATTACCTCGCAAACCTCATCCGGTACCAGTGCTACGGCACAGTCGATTGGTAACCTGGCCGATATGGCGACCGATCTTCAGGATTCGGTTGCAGGCTTCACCTTACCGGAAGGTATGCGCATGGCTTCTGCCAATGAAGATGATGTGGTCTTCGATGGCGGTGATGATCAAGACGTTGAAATCAATCTGGATGACGTCGATGGACTGGATGCCTCTTACGACAGCGATGAAGAAGTTTTAGAGGTGGCGGGTAACCAATAAGGGCCTGTTGACGCTTGCTGATAGAGCGAATAATTAGAAGTAAAAAATGTAGATGTCCTGGTCTTTACAAGTTTCAACGGGCTTAACGGATTTAGAGTTCAACCGCTGGCGAAAACTACTGGAAAAAAGAGCGGGCATCGCAGTTGGTCAACAGCTGCGCAGTCTCCTGCAGGTGCAAATAAACCAGCGCATGCAGGCCATTGGGTATAGAGACTACTCAGACTATTACGAATTTGTGAGTAGTGGTTTGGGTGGCAGGCTGGAGCAGGCCTTATTAATCGAAAAGTTGGTGGTTAGTGAAACCAGCTTTTTTCGACACCGGGCTTCTTATGATTTTGTAAGTATGGCCTTTGCCCGTTTTCTGGAGCAAAGAGAAGCGCAGGACAAACAGACAGCCGACTGTTTTGATGTGTGGAGTGTAGGCTGCGCGAGTGGAGAAGAACCTTATTCCCTGGCGATGGATCTTGAAGATCAGCTGGCTGGAAAAAGCCTCTACGGTTCGGGCTTTTACAGTGTTGTGGCGACGGATATCAGTCACAAAGCCATAGCCCAGGCGCGTAACGGAGTTTACACAGCATCAAGGATGGCTGCCGTGCCCGATGCACAAAAGCAGCACTATTTTGAAAAATTAAACGACGGGCGCTATAAAGTTAAAGCGGCGTTGGCAAAGAATATTTGTTTTAGCCAGGCAAATATTGTTGATATCGACAACATGCCAATGGTCAAAATGGATCTGGTGTTTACGCAGAATATGTTGGTCTATTTCCGTAAACCCCAGCGCCTGAGAATATTAGATTACATTGCCGAGCGACTGAAACCGGGTGGGTTTTTGGTGTTGGGCTTGGGCGAGGTAACCAAATGGCATAATCCACGCATGCAGGCGGTGGATATCGGTGCCGTTCAGGTTTATCAGCGCAACGTAGAATAATTGGGGAAACTTCCTGCTATGGAAGAAAAAAGAGACTTAACAGCACTGGATTGGGTGCTTGGAGAAATTTCCGAGTCATTAAATCAATCTCGCCAAGCTCTAGAAGCCTATATGGGCGATGTCCAGGACATTACCCAATTACGTTTTTGCCTGACACACCTGCATCAGGTTTACGGCAGCTTGCAAATGGTCGAGCTCGAAGGTCCAACCATGTTGGCCCAGGAAATGGAGCTGTTGACCCAGGAAATGCTCAATGGCGCTGTGGCCGCTGACAGTACCGTCGCCAATACGCTTATGCGAGCGATTGTGCAATTACCTCTATTTCTGCAACAAATTCAGCAGGGTCAGGGGTTCCACTCTTCGGCGGTTTTCCCTCTGGTTAATGAGCTGCGTTCCGCGCGTGGCGATTCTCTGATTATCGATTCGGTTGGCTTTAAACCTGATTTATCTCCTTTGCAATTGCGCTTCGGTGTCGCGCCCAAGCTGCTGGAAAATCAGGAACACTTTTTAGCGGTGGCCAAAAAATTGCAGCAGATGTTTCAGTTTGCTGCGGCCAGTGTGTTGCGTGGCATGAATGTGCAGGACAATCGCGACTATCTGAATAAAATCTTTTTGCGGTTAAAGGCCATCAGTCAGGCCAGTCCCCGTCTTCAGCAGTGGGACATAGCGAAAGCCTGGTTAGATAGCCTCAGCAATGAAGATCTGTCTAATGGTTTGGCTGTGCGTGCGTTGATGCGTCACCTGCATCGCGACATCAAATTAATTTCCCAGCAGGGTGTGCCGGCTTTGAATTCGGCACCCAGCCCGGAATTGTTGCGCACCTTATTGTTTTATGTGGCCTGCAGCACCGCTTCTTCCGATGCCATTCGCGCGGTGCGCGAACGCTATGCTCTGGATGAAGCTTTTGGTGGTGATGAACAATCCGCCATCAGCGGCGTTTCCGAGCCGCAGCTGGATACCATTCGTTCGGTTACCAAAGCTCTGAAAGAAGAGCTGGATGAAATTAAGCAAACGCTGGAACGCTTTAATGAAGATGGTGGCGATGCTCAGCCACTTGAAGATATTTTGCCTGTTTTCCAGCGCGTAGCAGACACCATGATGGTTATGGGCGTCAATGAACTGCCCAAACAAGTCAATCAAATTGAAGAATCTCTGCGTCTGAAGTTGCGCGACGGTGAATTGCACAGCCAGGAGTTGATGCAGTTTGCTGAGCGGATTCTGAATGTTGAACATCAACTGGAAGCGATTGCGAGTTCCGGTCGTTTGCAGGAAACCGTAGACAATAAAACCCTGGCAGCGCTGCGAATCGATGACGCGCAACAGGCGGTGGTTCAGGAATCCTATTCCCGACTTGAAACAGTTAAACAATCCATTGTTGAGTACATTGCATCCCAATGGGATGTCGCGCATTTGCAAAGTGCTCCGGGCTTATTGAAAGAAATTGCCGGTGGTCTGGCGATTATTCCTTTGCAGCGTGCTGCGAATATTTTGTACACCTCGGCACGTTACATCGACGATAAATTGCTGATCGGTGATGCTGGTGCTCCCCAGTGGGTTGAGCTGGATACCTTGGCCGATGCCATTTCCAGCGTGGAATACTATCTCGAAAAACTGCGCGCCGGCGTGGACAACAGCGAAGATCAATTGCTCGACGTTGCTGAAGAAAGTTTGGCAAACCTTGGTTATGCCGTCGTTGATATTCAGTACATTGACCCGGCCGAAGAAGAGCCCGAATCCGCCGATTCAGATGGTTTGGCCCTGGCGAGTGTCACCGAGATCGCGGCTGATGGAAGTGTTGAACATATCGACGCAAGCAATGACGAGCAGGAAGGTTTGGAGATCGAACTTTCCACCGCCGATGTTGCAGAAAACTCTTCATCGTCTGGCACAAGTCCTGTTGCCGCGATTGATGATTCAGGCGATGACGATGAAGTCGATAGCGAGATTCGCGAGATCTTTATTGAAGAAGCCAGCGAAGTTATCGAGTCCATTGATGATTACTTCCCGCGCTGGGCCATGGACTTCTCCGACAATGAATCCCTGGGTGAATTCCGCCGAGCCTTCCATACTCTGAAAGGCAGTGGCCGTTTGGTTAAGGCGTTCAGTATTGGTGAGTTGGCCTGGTCCGTAGAAAACATGCTCAACCGAGTAATCGATGGCGCCATTGATCCGAGCGAACAACAGGTTGGTTTAATCAATCGCGTACGCGAGCACCTTCCTGCACTGGTAACTGCCTTTGCCGATGATGTACCGGTGGACAATCAGGAAGAGTTACAACAGCTGCAAGACTGGGCCGCGGTTTTGGCTGATGGCGGAAACGTCGCAGAGTTGGATGGCAAAGCTCAAAGTGACGAAGTCGCAGAGCAGACGGACGAACAATCTTCCGCGAGTGTTGCCCCGCTGGCCGAGCTGGATGTCAGCAGCCAGAGTGGCGATGAACAAAATGCTGAAGCCAGCTCGGAAGACGAAGAGCGTGAAGAAGAATATCAGCTTTGGGATATTTTCGTTTCCGAAGCCGAGGGGCATTTGTACGAAGTCGGCCGCTTTAATGAGCGCATGTTGAATGCCGCTCCATTGTACGAAGCACCGAGCGATCCAATGCAAAGGGCCTTGCATACCTTGAAAGGCAGTGCCCATATGGCCGGCGTTACCGAAGTGGCAGAAATTGCGACGCCGCTGGAAGGTCTGGCCAAGGAAATGCGTAACTACCAGGTAATCCTCAATCAGGACAGCCTGCAGTTATTTATTGATGCCCGCGAATACATTCAAAAGGCGCTGGAACAAATTAAGGCCCGCCAGGATATTGAAATTCCTGAAAAGACATTGTTCCTGGCGCGTGTAGCCGAGCAGTATGAATTAAATGTTGGTCATCTGATTCATCAGGAGCAGGATTCCCCGTTGGGCTCTGCTGATCCAAGCAAACTGACGGCGTTTATGGCCGGCGGTATGGATTTGTTGCTTGATGCCGATCGCTTGCTGGTCAGCTGGCGCTCAGGCGGTCCGGCCGCTGATGTTGCTCAAATTACCAAAGAGTTGCATGCCTTGCATGAAGCCGCAGAACAGGCACGTTTGCCACAGGTTGCTTCAATCAGTGAGCAGTTGCTGGCGGTCTACAAAGAAGTTCCTGAAAATGTCGAAACACTCGACCACGATGTTCTGATGCATCTGGAAGAAGGGCATGAGAGCATTCTGGATATGCTGGATGCAGTCGCTGCAACTCAGGAGCTGCCACTGCCTCGTGAAGAACTGGCCGATTTGTTAGCCGCCGATGCGAAACAACTTGCTGAGCAGGTAGATGCAGAATCTACTTCTGCCGAAGCCGAAGCCGAAGCCGAAGCCGAAGCCGAAGCCGAAGCCGAAGCCGAAGCCGAAGCCGAAGCCGAAGCCGAAGCCGAAGCCGAAGCCGAAGCCCAGGGAGATGCAGCGGATGAATCTGACCTTGTCGAACTGGAGCTGGAAGCTGAAAACGATGCTGAGATTGATGCGTCCGATTCTGAAGAAGAAATAACACTCTCTGAGCCAGAGCCAGAAGTCGAAACGCCTGCGGTTGAAAACTTCGGTGCTGATTCGGAAGCCAGCGGCTATATCAGTGGCTTGCTTGCCGCTGCCGCGACATCCGATGTTCAAAAGGATGTGGAAGAACCGTTTGACGAAGAACTCGACGAAGAAGTCGATCCTGAAATTCTGGAAATCTTCTACGAAGAAGCTGAAGAGCAGATCGAAGAGATTGAAGAAGCGGTTCACGAATGGGAGAGTGCTCCGAACAGCACACAGCACGCTGATGAATTGAAGCGTGTTCTGCACACCTTGAAAGGTGGTGCGCGTCTGGCTGGCTTGTCCGGCTTGGGCGACCTGGCTCACGATTTTGAAACCTATCTGATCAACAATTCCGAACAGGCCAGCAAAGAGCCACAGTTCTTTGAGAAGGTGCATGAATACCAAGATCGTTTGATTCGCCGAATCAAAGCGACGGGCGATGACATTCCAGAGCCAAGTCCTGTAGAAGAGCCGGCTGAAGAGAGCGAACCTACAGAAGTCGCTATCGTTGAAACCGAACAGGTTCAGGTGCAGAGCAAAGCGCCGGTTCAGGGTGAGCAAAATCCCTTGCAAGTGCAGCGCAGTGCCCCGCAAGAAGTCATCAAGATGCCTGCGGATCTGCTGGAAAGCTTGGTTAACCTTGCGGGTGAGACCTCGATCTCTCGTGGTCGAATGGAGCAGCAGGTTTCGGATTGGGGACAATCCCTGGATGAAATGAATTCAACCATTGCGCGTTTGCAGGAACAGCTTCGCCGTTTGGATATTGAAACCGAAGCGCAGATTCTATTCCGTCAGGAGCAGTTGCAGCAGCACGAAGATTTTGACCCGCTGGAAATGGACCGTTATTCCCAGTTGCAGCAATTATCTCGCTCACTGACCGAGTCGGCTTCTGACTTGTTGGATTTGAAAGATACCCTGTCCGATAAAGCTCGTGATGCCGAACAGCTTCTGCTGCAACAGTCGCGTATTAATACCGATTTGCAGGAAGGTTTGATGCGTTCCCGAATGGTTCCGTTCTCGCGTATGGTGCCTCGTCTGCGTCGAATCGTCCGTCAGGTATCCAGCGAACTGGGCAAGCAGGTTAACCTGCAAATGGAAAACATCGAAGGTGAAATGGATCGCTCGGTATTGGAGCGCATGGTGACACCTCTCGAGCATATGCTGCGTAACGCGGTGGATCACGGTATTGAATCTGCCGAAGAACGAGCCGCGGAAAACAAATCTGCTATGGGCCGCATTACTTTGAGCCTGAGCCGAGAGGGTGGTGACGTTCTCTTGCGTTTGGCGGATGACGGTCGTGGTATTGATCTGGAAAAAGTTAAAGCCAAAGCGATCGAGCGCGGCATGATGTCGGCGGATGCTCAATTGAGCGATCGTGACATTATGCAGTTTGTTGTGCAGGCCGGCTTCTCAACTGCCGAATCGGTGACCCAGATTTCCGGTCGCGGTGTAGGCCTCGACGTGGTTAGCAGTGAAATCAAGCAGCTGGGTGGTGCGGTAACCATCAACTCCCAGCAGGGCCAGGGTACCGAGTTCCTGATTCGCCTGCCGTTTACGGTATCGGTGAACCGCGCTTTGATGGTACAGATTGGTGACGATTCTTATGCGCTGCCGTTGAATACCATTGAAGGTATTGTGCGTGTGAGCCCGTTTGAACTCGAGCATTACTATCAGGATCCCCAGGCGCGTTTTGAATACGCCGACGAAAACTACAAGGTTCGTTATCTGGGTGAGATGCTGGGTACCGGTGCGCAGCCAAAACTGGAAGATCAAATTCTTCCGCTGCCGGTTGTACTCGTTAGAACCACAGAACACGTGGTGGCGATTCAGGTGGATTCCCTGATGGGCAGCCGCGAGATCGTGGTAAAAAGTTTGGGGCCGCAGTTTGCCAGTGTGCAGGGCCTGTCTGGTGCAACCGTGATGGGTGATGGTAGCGTTGTTGTGATTATCGATCCAGTGGCTCTGATTCGTCGCCAGGAAGCAATGAGTTACCAGCCGCACTATCTGCCAGAAGAAGTGGCAATGCCGAGCAGCGAAAACGATGAAATTACCGTTATGGTGGTGGATGATTCCGTAACCGTACGCAAGGTTACTGGACGCTTCCTTGAGCGTCAGGGTTATCACGTTGTTGCGGCGAAAGACGGCATGGAAGCCATGAAGCTTCTTCAGGACGAGATTCCGGCCATCATGTTGCTGGATATCGAAATGCCACGAATGGACGGTTTTGAAGTGGCCAAAAACGTTCGCGGCAGTCGTCGTTTGCAAGACCTGCCGATCATCATGATTACTTCTCGTACTGGTGATAAACACCGCGAGCGCGCCATGGAGCTGGGCGTGAACAAATACATGGGTAAGCCGTTCCAGGAAGAAGCTCTGTTGGAAAACATCAATGAGCTGATTGGTATTGTGCCGCGTGCCTTAGAGCAAGCCTGATATGGAGCAGAGCTTGCCGGGCTTGCAATTAGGGCTGATTGCCAATGACGATTCGAGCTTACAGCGATTGCAGAAAATGCTGGAAGAGTTCGATTGCCAATGCCTCTACGCCGAAGTGTTGTCCGAAATAGATTGGCAAGGCCCAATACTGGACGTGCAGCCGGATGCCTGGATGGTGTGCGTTGATGACGCCGACAACAGCGAGTTGGCCGAATGGCTGGTGGAGCAGTCGGTGACGGTAATGTTGGCGGATGAAGCGGTTCCCGCAACACGTTCCGATGCCTTTCCGGAGTGGCGCCAGCGTTGGTTACACAAACTGCGCAAACTTAATGTTCATAAAGAAAAACCCCACTGGCCTAAACAGTTGTGGGTGTTGGCGGCGTCGACCGGTGGCCCGGAAGCGGTGGGTGAATTTTTATCCGAGCTGCCAGCAGATTTGGATGCGGGCTTTATTTATATTCAGCACAGCAGTGTTTCCGGTGAGCCTTTGATTCGACAGGTGGTTGCGAAACGCAGCGTGTATCCGGTGGAATTGGCCGAAGAAGGTCAGGCCGTTGCGCCCGGAAAAGTCTGGATGCTGGGTGCCAGTCGCCGTTTGTTATTGAACAGCCAGGGCCTGTTGGAAAGCGACGATAAACCCTGGGCCAGTGATTTTTCCCCGAGCATAGATCAGTTTGTGTATTCGGCGGCGAGTCGAATTTCCGGTCAAAATAATTGCCAGCTGGGCGTGATCATTTTTAGTGGTATGGCGGGCGATGGCGCCGAAGCCTGCCGCTTTGCCCAGCAGCGTGGCGTGGAGATCTGGACCCAGAGTCCGGAATCCAGCATCAGCCCTTTTATGCCGATGGCGGCTGCTGAAATTGCGCAGGTTAAATTCAGTGGCAGTCCTAAACAGTTAGCAGAGAAGCTTTGCGAACATCTGGCCAGTGTTTCGGAAACGGAAGAACCCGAAGAAGCCTGCCTGGAAAAAGTCGCGAGCTAGTCTGGAGTCAATTATGGAACAACTCACACAAGAACGTCCGAATGAGGTACCCAGCCTGGCGGTGCCAGTGTCCGGTTTTACCTTACTTCTGCCGACGATTTCCGTAGCGGAAATGGTGCCGTATCGAAAATCCCGATTTATTCCGGCTGAGCATGAAGCGAGTGGCTTTCTGGGACGGTATGAATGGCGAGACCAGAAGGTGCCACTGTTATCCTTTGAAGAGCTGAATGGTTTACCAAGGGGTGAGGTTTCCGGTTATAACCAGGTGGCCATCATTAATGCCACGGGCGTTAATTCCGAGCTGGCCTATGTGGCGGTCATCGCTCAGGGTATTCCTCACGTTGCACGAGTGACACCTGAAGCCATCCAGGAATTGAGTGACGCTGATGAGTATCCCTACGTCAAAATGACCGTTGTGGTTGACGGGCAAGAGGCGGTCATTCCCGATGTGCCTGCGCTGGAAGTGACAGCGGCGGAACTGTAGGGCGAACCCAACCTTCCACCCTTCTAAAAATCGCCCCAAAATTGTTGCAGCAGACTGAGTGCTGCCAGCGGGGCGGTTTCAGTACGCATGACCCTGGGGCCGAGGGTCAGCGGCGCAAAGCCAACTGTTCTGGCTGAGCCGATTTCCTCTTCGCTCAATCCGCCTTCAGGGCCAATCAGAATGCAGGCCTTTTCGACGGTTTTGGCCGGGTCCAGTGTTTCACTGTCGCGATGATGGAGTACCCACTTTTCACCTTCGGGTGCTACAGCAAGAAACCCGTCTAATGACGTGGGTGTGTTTAACTGTGGCAGCCGATTGCGCTGACATTGTTCGCAGGCACTGATCAGAATCTGATGCCAATGCTGAAGCTTTTTCTCCAGACGCGGGCCGTTTAATTTCACTTCGGTGCGTTCTGTGAACAGAGGGGTGATTTCCGTCACACCGAGTTCACAGGCTTTTTGCAACACCCAGTCCATCCGGTCACCACGGGATACACCAATCGCCAAATGGCTGTGCAGTGGGGATTCTCGATCGCCGCTGTTATGCTCGGTAATCGTTACTTGAGTGACTTTTTTGCCCACCTCATGAATAATAGCTGTGTATTCACCCCCTTGACCGTTAAATAGGATCAGTTCTCGCCCAGGCGTCATACGCAACACCTTGCCAAGGTGTCGTGAGGCCGCTTCCTCAAGACTGATGGTTAAGCCGGCTTGTAATTGCTGTGGGGTATAAATTCTCGGAATGCGCATAGCTAGATAGCTGGAGAGCTTGTAAATTTCAGCGACTGGGCGCCAGTGGCTGGCCATAATAACAGAATCGGCCTGCCAAACCTAAGATATGGATGTAGTGATGAAAGCGACCTTATTGATTGTTGAAGACTGTGAAGCCGCACGTGAGCGACTGGAAACGGCCATTATCGAAGGTGGCGAATTTCGCCTGGTGGGCTCGGTTGGCACTTTCAAAGCTGCAGCGGCCATGTTGGAAAACTCCTCGCCGGATATCTTGTTGACCGATCTTGATTTGCCTGATGGCAATGGCATCGATCTGATTAAAATGCTGCGTCACAGCAAAGTCAGCACACAGTTGGCTATTGTGATCACTATTTTTGGTGATGAAGCTCATGTAATCAATGCCTTGCGTGCAGGTGCGTCGGGTTATCTGTTAAAAGATGATGAATTCTTTGAAATTAACAGCGCTATCAAACAAATGCAGGAAGGCGGCGCGCCCATCAGTCCGGGTGTTGCCCGTTATTTACTGCAGGAATTCAAGCCTGCGCCGGCCAATGAAGAAGAAACCCATAACAGTTTGAGTGAGCGGGAACATGAAATCCTGTTGCTGGTGAGTAAGGGATATACCTCAAAAGAAATCGGCAATATGTTGAATGTGTCGTTTCACACCGTGAATGCCCACGTGAAAAATATTTATAAAAAGCTGGCGGTGACCAATCGCACCGGTGCGATTTATGAAGCCACCAAAAAGGGCATAATCTAGAGGCCTGTAGCGAGCGTGTTTACAAAAAAAATAGCCCTGTCATTTGCTATGCTGGCGAGTCTGCCAGTGTGGGGAATGGATGAATCCCTTGAGTTGGATCTGCCGGTGGTGATCAGTGCCAGCCGCTTGAATCAGTCCATTCTGCACAGCCCGTCTGCGGTCACCGTCATCGACAAAAACATGATTGCAGCCACGGCGTATACGGACATTGCCGATGTGCTTCGACTGGTGCCGGGCTTTCAGGTCTTGCGCGCTGATGGTCGCACTTATTCTGTAAACTCCCATGGTGGTGGTTGGGAATTCAATAATCGCCTGCAAGTATTGGTGAACGGTCGAACCGCGTATTTGCCCACTTTGTCTGTGGTTGATTGGGATACCCTGGGCGTTCACATTAAAGACATTGAACGAATCGAAGTGGTTCGAGGCCCTTCGGCTTCAGCGTATGGCTCTAATTCCTTTTCAGGTGCCATCAATATTATTACTCGCGAACCGAGTTTGAGTGATCCCTATCGGTATTCGGTTCGTGTCGGTAACAAAGGTGAGCGAGAGTACCAGGCAAGCTGGTCTGATCAAAACGAGCTGATGGACTATCGGGTAACACTGTGGAAACGACGTTCCAATGGTCTGGATAATTTTCACGATTTCAAAGATCACGATAATTTCAGTTTTGCCGGGGTCAGCCATCTGAGCGACGGTTCAAATCTGGATATCGAATTTAATTTTTATAACGGTGAAACCGGTGCGGCAGAGTTCAGGGAATTCCTTCCCCGTGATCGTAAAGTTAACGGCTTCTCCGCCAAGTTGGCCTGGCAAAAAAATTACAGCGCGAACAGTGATTTTGGAATTAAAGCCTATTACAGTGATCGCGATGAAGATGATCTGACGTTTACTATTCCCTTAAATGAAATTGTTGGTGTTAGCCGGGAAGTTTTCAGATTGGTAACCGGCTCTGACGATATTGATTATCGGACAGGCTACAGTACCCATAAAGGTCGCCGAGCTGATCTGGAAGGCCAGTACAGTTGGCACAATGAACAGGGTTTTAAATCGGTTCTGGGTGTTGGCATCCGTCAGGATTTTCTGAAAAGTATTTCCTACTTTCCACAGAAAGGTGAAGTAGAGGAAACCAGTCTTCGCAGTTTTATCAATGTTCAGCAACCCTTGCCAAAAGACTTTATGCTGAACCTGGGCTTGCTCTATGAGTATTCCGCTGACTTTGGCAGCCACTGGTCCCCAAGGCTGAGCCTGAACTGGGACTTTAAACCCCAGCAGAGTATTCGAATTGCAGCTTCTCAGGCGTACCGCCAAGCTTCTTTGCTGGAGGCCAATTTCGATACCCAGACCGTTCTGTCGAATGGCTTTCTGCTCGACCAGCGTTATATCGCCGATGACCACCTTCGTGCGGAAAAAATTCTCAATTTCAATATTGCCTATCAGGGAAAGAAAGGCTTCTGGCAGTGGGAAATCAGTGCTTATCGTGAGGCGCTGGATTATATGATCGACTACGCAGTCGACCGCTCGGTCAATGATGCCCTGATGAATTTTGCCACTCGGGTCGGTAACTTTGACAGTTATGACACGCGTGGTATTGAGGGCGAGATCAGTTATCGTCCCCAGTTGAACAAGTTTATTCGTTTCCACTTCAATCGCGGCAGCAGTCACCATTACTCGCTATTGCGCTTAAACCCATCTGTGACAAGAATTTATAAGGATAGGGCACCCAAGTGGAGTGCCGGTCTATTCATGTCCTACCCGATCAATGGCTGGCAGGCCGGCTATTCAATTCAGTACATGGACAATGTCTACTGGGATGGTTTTGGTGATCAGGTTGAATCCTATACTCGCATGGATTTCTCCCTGGCCAGAACCTGGGAAATTGGTGACAAGGAACTGGAGTTAAAATTTGGTGCATTGTCGTTTAATGACTCATACCAAGAATTTAATGAGGATCTCTTTATTGACCCTCAATACTATCTCGGTATCACTCTGGCTAAGCGCTAGATGAGGGCCTGCTACCTCTTCTTGCTTTTTCTCCTTGTTGGCAGCTCCTCATGCTTTGCCGACATCTATATTCTTGTGCCCGATAACAAGCCGGCACTGATTGAAGCTGCCGAAGAAATCAAAAATGCCATTCACAAAAAAGGCGTGAGGAAAAACGAACTGCATCTTCAGTTGGGGCTGGAAAAAACGGCTCCCGCTTTTCAAAGTAGAGATTTGATTTTAACCTTGGGCCCACAGGCGGCCAGCTACGCCCTGGAAAACTCCGAGCAGAATATGCTTGTGTTTACCTATGTTGAAGAAGCGTATATCCGTGAGAAGGCCGCCGACCGAAAACCGGGCAGTTGGGCGGCTGTGGTTATCAATCAACCTTTGGAACGGATGCAGAAGCTAGCCAATTTGCTCTTGCGCGATCGCAATAAGAAAACGGTATTAATTGCCAACAGTCGGGGCAATGAATTGGTGAATCAGCAGGCGGCTCGTTTACGCGCCGGGCCTGATATTCAAATTCTTCATCGCAGCATCAATGCGAATGCCCGTGATATCTCAAGACTTGAAGACGAATTTTATCAGGCAGGCTTGGTGTTGGCGCCTCTGGATCGAGCCTTATGGCGAGGCAAGAATGCTCGCCTGCTTCTGCACCAGGCTTATAGCTATAAAGTGCCGGTTGTTGCCCACAGTCGGGCCTTCACTAAAGCTGGCGCTATGATGGCGCTGTACTTGGGGAAATCCGAGGTCGCAGAAGAAACAGCCGCACTGGCCTATACCTGGTTGGCAGCGAACAGTTTTGGGCAGCAAGCCATTATTTATCCCGCAGCAAGAATTGATATCAATGACAATATTGCGAGAGCCCTACGGTTTGATCCGGTCCTGATTCGTCGTCAGATCAATGAGGACACCTCGCAGGCAGATGTTCTGGGGAGGTACAGCAGTGCTCGCTAGAAATATCCGCAGTCAGGTTTTATTTATTGCCTTGATGCCACTGTTGTTGGTGGTAGCTGCGGTCAGCGTCTTTATGTTGTCTGAGTCCCTTGATGATATCGAGAGCAATCTGGAACGCCGTGGTAATGATATTTCTACCCAAGCGGTTTTAATGTCGGAGTTTTATTTTTACACCGGCGATGTCCAACGCCTGAGCGAAATTGCGGGAATTCTGATTAACATTGACGCGGTCAGTTCAGTACGCTTTGTGGATGCCAATAATAAAATCCTCGCTGAACAGCGAAAACACACACAGCACCTGAACAAAGATCGTCTGTTTATTATCCCTATCTATAGCAAAGATGTTTCGCCCGATGAAGTGTCTGCACTTGCTGGCATAGAAGATGAGCAGGAAGAAAGGCTGGGACAGATTGAAATTGCATTGTCGCGGGATGAACATTCGAATTTGCGGGAAAAGGCTTATCTGCGCATTATGCTGGTGGCCGTATCGGCTATCGCATTGGGCGTATTTATGGTGTACCTGTTTGGTCGTCGAATGAGTGCATCTCTCTCTGAAATGGCCGCTGCGGCAAAAGCGGTGAAAATGGGTGATCTGGACAGTCGAAGCCCAGAAAATGGTGAAGGTGAAATTCTTGAACTGCAACGCCTGTTTAACCGCATGGTTGGCAGCTTGCAGGAAAATGAAGCGGATTTGCAAAATCGAATCGAGCACGCCACCAAATCGTTAAACGAGTCGGTGGATGCGTTGTCCCGTAAGAATACCGAATTGGAACAGCAGCGCCAGGAAGCTATCGAGCTGGAGCGCAGTAAGGCCATCTCGGATGAGCGTGCCCGTATTATGAAGGACATGCACGATGGAATTGGTGGTCAGTTGGTCGCTTCCCTTGCGATGATTGAAAAAGAGAAGAACAGCGAAATTCGAGACAATATTTCTTCGGCTCTTAGGGAATGCCTGGATGACTTCCGCCTGATTATTTTATCTCTGAATGTAAGCGACAGTAATTTGCAGGCCCTGCTGGCTGATTTTAAATATCGCATCAATAAAAAGCTCAGCAAGCTCAAAGTCAGGTTGAGTTGGCAAGTGGCGATGGAAGTGGATCAGGTGAATATTCAGCCTCAGCAAAGCTTGCATCTTTTACGAATCCTTCAGGAGATATTTGCCAATATTCTCAAGCACAGTGACGCGAGCGAAATCGTACTAAAAGTCAGTTTGGATGGCCAGCAAGTGCATCTTCAGGTTGACGATAATGGCCAGTTTAATGAGCCCGAAGACAAGGGCGGCCACGGCTTGAAAAATATGCACTGGCGAGCCGGTGAGCTAAAGGGTGTGTTCTCATTGAACAAAAACGAGCAAGGTGGCGCGAGCGCGAACTTGTCCTTCCCGGTTGATCTTTGAGCCGCAGCTGGTATCACTGCGGCGACTCAAAAACAAGGGCTAAGCTGTATACGTCAGGCTCTTGCCTTTCTTAGTAATTACCGCACGCTTGATACGTTCCACTTGATACTTTTCCGTCAGAATATCGCTTACGCTGATAAAGTCCGCCTGCGCCTTCTCTTTGCTCAGACTGAGTTTTACAAAGCCCCGGTGTTGGCAATCGGTCCAGACAATTTCAGGGTTGTGCTCGGCAACCAGTTTATCCATGGCGTTGGCGGTTTCAGGGCCATAGCCTTCAAAATCGCCGGGAGAGGTAATACCGGCTGTACCGATTTCGACGCCCATGGCTTTTCCGCTATCGTCAAACAACTGATTGGTCCAAAAGCTGTGGCTGTCACCTGTTAATACCAGAAGGTCTTCGATACCCAGGTTCTGATTTTGTTCGTAAAAGGCCTGGCGTGCGCCCGGGTAACCATCCCAGGTATCCAGGTAAATGGGCAGATCCAGTTCGCCCAGACGACGGAACTGCGCATGCTCATCAGCCACCGGATCGTAACCTTCGCTGTTCTTTTTCTTGAGAAACTGGCTGATGTCCGGGACATGCGTTCTTGCCATGGGAATCTGATTGCCTAACAGATGCCATTGACTGGAATTGTTTTTCAAGGATTGATCGTAAAAGTCCTTCATGTTTTTCGAGAGCATGCTGCGAGCAGGATTACCAAGAACCTGCTTCAAAAACAGGTCTCTATCTTCATCGGACTTTATGTTTCCAAGGTGATCTTTATAGTCAATTTGAATGCTGCGTCCGGTATGACGGGTCTCTAATGTAACGAGGCTCGCCAGATTGCCAAACTGAAAGTGACGCCATAATTGTTTGCGGTTTAATCCCTTCTCTGGCTCGCGTATTGGCATCCACTCGTAGTACGCCTTCAATGAGGCATCACGGCGCTTGGACCAATCGCCTTCATCCGGTTGATGGTTCTGGGCGCCTTGCATATAGGGATTGTTGGTGGATTCGTGGTCATCCCAGGTGGGGATCAAGGGGTGTGCGGCATGCATTAACCGAGAAGCAATATCGGCTTTGTATTGCGCGTGACGTTGGCGATAATCCGCCAGGCTGACAATTTCATGGGCAGGTTCGTGATTGCGATTGATGACTTTACCGGTTGTTCCGCCATAACCGTCATGACCGTATTCGTAAATGTAGTCACCGAGATGCAGCACAAATTGAATGTCAGGGTCGGCGGCGATGACTTCATAGGCATTGAAATAACCAAAAGGAAAATTAGAACACGATGCAATGGCGATGTTCAGATTATCAATATCGCCTTGTGGCAGGGTGCGAGTACGGCCGGGTTCTGAATGAATCCCCTGACATTTAAATCGGTAGTAATAAACCTGACCTGCCTCCAAGTCTGACACTGTAATTTTAACGCAATGATCGTTATCTGCTTCCGCGTTTAGCTGACCTTTCTGTACAAGTTTTCGAAACTGCGTATCGAGTGCCAGCTCCCACTCCACGACAGCCTTTTCCTGTTCGACACTGACGCGTGTCCAAAGCAAAACACTGTCAGCCTGGGGTTCGCCACTGGCAACGCCATGGCTGAACACAGCTTGCACATCGGCTTGCTGACTTTGGGCAAGCACTTGGCCAATAAAGCTACTGCTACCAGCGGCCAGCAGGCCGGTTTGTAATAAATTGCGTCGCGTCAAAGAGGGATTCATATTTTAAATCTCAATGGTTCAGGTAATCTCGAAAACAACAAAGCCCCGGCGTCTACGACGCCGGGGCTAAAGGCAGACAGTGTAAGTATTAGAAACTGGCCTTCAGGTTGATGGCACTTGTGCGTGGTGCGCCGATCCAGCCACTGCCGCCGGCGATGCCACCGATGTAAGACTCGTCAAACAGATTGTTGACGGTCAGGCGCACTTCGAGGTTCTTCACTTTATCGCTCAGGTCGCCAAGATTTACGCCTGCGTAGAAGTCGACAACGGTGTAAGCATCAACACGCTGAGTGTTGGCAGCGTCCATCCAGCGATCACCTACCCACTTGGTCGACAATCCGGCAGAGTAGTCCTCTTTAGTCCAGTCCAGGGAAATCACCGCCATGTCTTCGGCAGAACCAAATACGGTATTGCCCGCTGGGAAGCCTGGTGTTCGATCGGCGTAGGTGGAATCGTTATTGGTGTAAGACGCAAACAGCATCCAGTTCTCGTTGATATCAAGAGAAACCGAGGCTTCAATACCTTTGGATTCGATACCACCGGTATTGATGTAGCTGCCATTGGTGCCAATCAGATAATCGATACCGTCCGGGGAATCCGGGGCGATAAAGGTCAAGCGGTTTTCAAACTCAATGGTGTAGTAGGTCAAGCTGGCGCTGATGTTGTCGCCGTCGTAACGCAAACCTACGTCAATGTTATCAGCGGTTTCCGGCTCGATGTTTTGCAGGGCAGAAGCGTCACGTTCGAGAACAGCATCCTTGATTGCTGCAAAGTTTTCAGCGTAACCAGCGAAGAATTCCAAACCCTCTACCGGTGTACGAACTACAATACCTGCAGATACCAGGGTGTCGGAATCAGAATCAATGGTCAGACTGGTTTGTGCAAACTTGTCCTGTTTTTCCAGCTCTACATCAAAGCGCTTAACACCTACACGTGCAGTGACGGCACCAACTTCAATCTGGTCTTCCAGGTACATCATCATGGTATCGACCGGGAAGGCGTTACTGTACTGGACCCAATACGGTTTGTGATCGAACTGGTAGCCTACGCGTGAGTCAATAATCTTGTGCCAGTCACGATATTCCTGGCGCTTGTAATCTTCGTACCAAATACCACCGCGCAAGATATTGTTCACGTCACCGAAATTGCTTTCCCAGATAAAGTCAGCGTTAAACCCGGTACGCTCTTTGTCGTAGTGTGTATGACGGTAAGAGCCAACCGGAATGGCACCAGCGGCATAACAGGCTGGGTCGTACTCGGGACCAGCTCCGCCATAAGGGAAAGTGATTGAACTCTGGCAGCCAGCAATGGGTGCAACCGAGTTACCATTCGCATCCACAAAGAATATGCGGCCGATGGGTGCGCCACCCAAAACAGTGGTGCCGGAATTCAGTTCGCTGTGGCCGTTGCTGCCGTTGTCAGTTACATCTACCAGATACGGCGGTACCCAATCGCCACGGCCATCGTTTTTGTGGAAATAGACATTGGTTTTAATTTCCACTTCACCGATATCGAAATCCGCTTTCAAATAGGTCAGGAAGTTTTCACGCAGGGTAGACCAACCACGACGATACAGCTGATCGACATAAGGTGTGCCGGTCCAGTCACTGGTCAAGCGATCCCAGCCGGGATTGCTTTCAAACTGACTCAGGGAAACTCGTTGATAGTTGTCTTCGTGAGTATCATCGTAGGACATGTACGCGGTGATATTCACGTCGTTGATGGTGCTGATCAGCTTTGCTGCAATGTGATCACGAGTGTTTTCGGCGGCCTGCTGAATCCAGTCGCTGTTCTCAGTGCTGGAAACACTGATCCAGGCGTAAGTTTCGGGAGCAATTTCACCGGTCTCGTAGCGAACAAAATACTTGCGCGCATCAAAGTCTCCGCTGGTAAAGCTGATGGTTAATTTTTCTTCTTCGCCAGGATCAATCGTGGTGAAGTTCAATGTGCCGCCCAGTGCTTCATTGGAGCGTGAGGCAATATCAGCAGTACCCTGGGATACTTCAACGGTTTGCAGGTTTTCTGTATCGATAAAACGATTGGCTTTCGCGCCGCCGCCGTAGTTTGAGTTGCCGTTGGCAATACCATCAACAGTGATACCAACTTGTTGCTCGTCCAGGCTCAACTGAAAACCGCGAATGGATACCGTGGTTGACCAATCGTCGGTACCGAAGGTATCACCTTCGTTTACCAATACGCCGGGCAAATTATCGATCACCGCCATTGGTGATGTCATGGCAGATTGTTGTTTTACCATTTCTAGGCTGCTGGCATTGTTTGCGTAAGATACGCTTTTGCCAACAACGGTCACTTCTTCCAGGTTTGCACTGGAGTCGATTTCTTCAGCCATAAGCTGGCCGGCGCTGGCGGCAATTGCAATCGCCAAAACATTTACAGGGAAATTCTTTTTCATGAACTTACTCTCGCGACATGGGTCAGGTGATTTCATGGGCGGCGAGTATGTCCCTTACGTGTGACACTTAGATTGCAAATTTTTTAAGATCTACTAATAAAACCTCAATTTATGAGAAATTTGGCAACTGTCTCTACGTGTTTGTGTGAAAACTCAACAAGTGTGAATGTTTTTAGAAACATTGAAGAAGCTTTCGTGACGGAAATGCTACAGTGTTTGAATTCAAAACTGATAGGGCTTTAAAAAATCTAACAGTTTAGCTCGCTGGTGAATGTCGAGTTTTTGATAAATGCGACGGATGTGAGTTCTGCAGGTACTTAAGCTGATGTACAGTTCCTGAGCGATTTTCTGATCGCCGTAAGCCTGATTGAGCAGGCGTAATACCTCAAACTCTCTTTGGGTTAAATCGTACTTTTTAATGAGTTGCTGACCATTTTTCTTATTGAGCCGGCGCATGCTGTTTCTAAAATGCGGGGCAATAATGTTCAACATTTCCAAATCACTGTCTTCAAAATTACGACGCTGTTTGTTTCGCCAAAGTCGAAAATCTGCCAGGTTTCTACCGCTTTCATCAAAGACATAAAGATTCACGCCGTAGTGCATTCCATCCCGGGAGAGAAAATCCTGGTAGAACTCGGTCTTGATTAGATCAGCTTGATGAATGACCTGATTGACGGAAACGGCTTGCTGGAAGCGTCGCATCTTGTGGGTGATGGGGTCGTGAAATTGATAGTAGTCCTGATAACGGGCGAGATTGCGATCATCAAGATTGAGCTGGCAGGGGCTGTGAAACTCGTCCTCTTCGACTTGCCATATATAGGAGGCAAAATGATCCGCTTTCAGTAGGCGCAGCAGAGCTTCCCCACAGTCTCTGCGCAACTGGCTGGGATCCTCACTGGCACTGAAGTATTCGATCAGGCCCAGTGTATCTTGCCATTGCCTTTGGGAGAGCCCCATCTTCTGCCGACCTCATTTGAGGCTGTGTGCGGCGGCTACGTCCTATCTTAAGACTCTATAAATATGAGCGAGCCGGTTTTTTACACAGCGGTTTATTATTGATTTAAGCTCGCCTAGTCTATGACGTATTGAACGAAAAATAAACGACATGTCCCCGCCGTCGAGGCAGGATTCAGTGCTGTTTGGGACAAAATAAGTCCAAACCGGCCAGCTGTCTGGCCTGAAGCTGTCATCGGTATCGCCTTTCCTTACGAAACGACATGTCGAGTACTTTGAAGAGAGAATAAGAATGTACGATGGCTTATTGCTTGGTCATCCTTTGATGTCCAAGTGCACTCGCTTTGTCACTCGTCACCGACCGCTAAGTCAGAGGCAGTGGTTGGAACGTATACAGCAGGTGCCCGAGATCGATCTTGATATTGATCTGTATAACAGCGGTGCGAGCATCGAGATACTCGAACGCCGGATGGCTGAGCTGCTGGGGAAGGAAAAAGCCCTGTTTGTTCCCAAAGGTTCGATCGGGCAATACAGTGCTCTGTTGCAGTGGGCCCAGAATCATGGGAGTAGGAAGCTGGCTCTGCATCCCCAGTCCCACTTTCAGTGTGATGAATCGATGGCCTACGAAACGCTTTTAGGTTTTGAAGGTGTGATGTTCGGCAAACCGGGTAAAGCTATTGATTCAGAGGATATTCGAAACCTGCCCGAAGACGTGTTTGCGGCAACTGTCGAGTTGCCTCTGAGGAGAGCGGGTTTTAAATTGCCGGAATGGCCAGACCTGGTCGCTTTGAAACAGCGTGCAAATGATTCAGGCATTGCTTTGCATATTGATGGGGCTCGATTGTTTGAGTCGGCGGACTACTGGGGGAAGAGTTATCAGGATGTCTCAGCCCTGGGAGATTCGGTGTATGTTTCCCTGTACAAAACTCTGGGGGCGGCCGCGGGTGGTATTATTGCGGGCGATAAAGTATTTGTTGAGCAGTTGATGACGTGGCGCAGCCGTTTAGGCGGTGATTTATTTACGGCCTTTCCTTATGTGTTATCTGCGCTTTGGGGTCTTGAACATTATTTGCCGAGGGTTTCCGAATTTAACCAGCGCGCTCAATCTCTATCAAAGCTGATTGTGGACGCGTTTGGAGAGTCGGCAATTCCCGAACCGGTACAGAGTAACGGTTTTCTCGTGCAATTACCGGTTTCTGCAAGCGTACTAAAAGACAGGGCGTTGCAAGTTGCTGAGAGTGATCGTGTCTGGTTATTTGACCGAGTGTTTGAAGCGAATGAAAACAACAGCCGCTTTGAAATTCAGATCGGTGATGCGATGGACGATTGGAGTGATCAGGAATTTGTTGAAACATTACAGGCGTTGATAAGGTAGTGTCCAAAAGACACTTGAACCATGCCAATAAAAACGGCGGTCACCGTGAAAGAATGATGAGAGGATAATGTGAATTTCGAAATAAGTTATGGCAGCCATTTGGCGAAAAAACTGGAAAGAACCCAGGCCTATTTGCAGCGTTCCGGGCAGCAGGCGCTATTGATCAGTTCCGGTGTGCAAGAACCCATTTTTCAGGATGATTACTATCATTCCTTCGTAGTTAACCCATTCTTTAAGGAATGGTTGCCATTGCTGAACGTTCCCAATTGTTACCTTCTGATTCGCCCAAGCGGTCGACCAAGTTTGTTCTTCCATAAGCCGGTGGACATATGGCATAAAGTCAGTGCGTTGCCGGAAGATTTCTGGACAATGCATTTTGATATTCTTGAATACGCAGAACCACAACAACTGAAGACGTTACTGACTGCGCTCGGTGGGCCAACCCTGTTTATTGGTTTGGCTGGGGCGATACCCGATCTGCCCGGTGTGGAATGGCTGCACAATGACAGCGCGGTGCTGAACCATCTGAAGTATTATCGAGCCCGTAAAAGTGAATACGAGCGGCAGAGTATTGAGCTGGCGAATCAGCAGGCGGCTAAATGTCATACCGCTGCGAAAGAGGCCTTTATGGCTGGCGCCAGCGAATTCGAAATTAATAAAGCGTATATCGGCGCGCTCAATTTACGTGAAAATGATTTACCCTATGGGAACATTATTGCCCTGAATGAAAACGCTGCCATTCTTCACTACACCCATTTACAACTTGAAGAATTGCAAAGCAGTCGCTCTTTCCTGATTGATGCAGGGTTTAGTGTGAATGGTTATGCGGCTGATATCAGTCGTACTTATTGCCGTGAACAGAGTGAAGCAGGGGCCTGTTTCCAGAGTTTGATTGATGAATTGGATAAAGCTCAATTGGCGCTCATCGATGAATTGGAGCCGGGGATGCACTATCTCGATGCCCACAAAAATATGCATCGACGCGTCGGTGATATTCTCCATACAGCAGGCATTTTGAAGATTGACGGTGCCGCGGCACTGGCTGAAGGCATCACCAGCAAATTCCTGCCTCATGGTCTTGGACATTTGCTGGGCGTACAGGTACACGATCTGGGTGGTTGGCAGCAAAATGAGGTTGGTGATATCAGTGAGCCGCCGGCTGAACACCCTTATCTGCGTCTGAATCGTGAGCTTGAAGAGGATATGGTGATCACGGTTGAGCCTGGTATTTATTTTATCGAACCGCTGCTGGCCGAACTGCAGAGTAGCAGCCAAAGTGTGTGTGTGAATTGGGAACTGCTGGATCGTTTACGTCCCTTCGGTGGTATTCGTATCGAAGATAATGTGGCTATCAGCGCTAAGGGTAATCAGAACTATACGCGCAAATTTTTACCCTGATGAGCGCCTAAGCAGACTGACAATGAGAGTCTATTAAAAAGAGCAATGATGATGAAAAAATACAAATTGTTAACGCTTGCATTGGCAAGTTTGAGCATGCCCGTGTTGGCGGATACACAAGTCATTCACGCGGGAACACTCTTGACTGTTCCGGGTGAAAAACCGTTAAAAGAACAGAGCGTCATTATTAAAGATGGCCGTATTGAAGCTGTGAAAGCCGGTTTTATTTCAGCGTCGGAAGCTGGGCAGGATGCAACACTCATCGATTTAAAAGACAGCTTTGTAATGCCGGGTTTGATGGATATGCATGTTCATCTGCAAGGTGAGCTTGGTCCGCATAATGATAGTGAACGCCTGCGCATGTCCGATGCGGATGTGGCGATGCAGAGTGCTCATTTTGCCAAGAAAACCTTGTTGGCAGGTTTTACAACGGTACGTGACCTTGGCGCCCAGAGTCCGCAACATATTTATGCTCTGCGTGATGCCATTGCCAAGGGTTGGTTGGACGGGCCCCGTATTGTTGCTTCCGGCGGTGTGGCGGTAACGGGAGGTCATGGTGATGTGGATGGTATGCGTCATGATCTGCTGGAAAAATACACTTCCAAAACCATTTGTGATGGTCCATTTGATTGCCGTCGTGCGACACGTCGTGCCATTAAGTTTAATGCGGATGTCATCAAAATTACTTCGACGGGTGGTGTTTTGTCGGACACCAATACCGGCACCGGACAGCAGATGGCAGACGACGAATTAAAAGAGGTAGTGGAATCCGCGCACGCTTTGGGGCGTAAAGTGGCCAGTCATGCTCATGCGGCAGAAGGTATTAATGCGGCTTTACGCGCAGGCGTAGACAGCATTGAACACGGTAGCTATGCCGATAAAGAGAGTATCAAGCTGTTTCGTAAAACTGGTGCTTATTTGGTTCCGACTTTACTGGCCGGAGACACCGTAAAACAAATGGCGGAAAAATCGAACTTTATGTCCGATGCGATCAAGGCCAAAGCGGTGCGAGTGGGTGGTGATATGATGACCAACTTTGCCCGTTCCTATAATGCCGGTGTAAAGATCGCCTTTGGTACGGATTCGGGCGTTTCCCGTCACGGCATTAACGCCCAGGAAGCGGTGCTGATGGCGCAGGCGGGTATGACACCGATGGATGTTTTGGAATCGGCAACCATCAACGCTGCCGATCTTATTGATCGCAGCAGCGATCTTGGTACGCTGGAGGCAGGGAAAATTGCGGATATTATTGCCACAGGTGGCAGCCCGCTTAGCGATATTAAAGAGCTGTTGGATGTCGACTTTGTCATGAAAGACGGCAAAGTGTATAAGCACTAAGGGCTTTCTGAAGCCAAAAAAGGCCAGCAATGCTGGCCTTTTTTATATCTGCTTATGTTGATTAATCGAGCTTCAGAGCAAACCGTTCCTGGCGCGGCAGGAAGTAGTTTTCATAATCAAAAGATACTGCTACTGAACCGGCGCGTCCGCGCAGTTCTTTCTGGGGAATAAAACCATAAACTCGTGAGTCAGCGCTGTTATTGCGATTGTCGCCCAAGACCAGGTAATGCCCTTCCGGAACGGTTACTGCCGAGAAGTTGGCGAGTGGGCCATGGACATTTTCAATGCGTACCTTATGGGGGCGGCCTTCAAGCTTCTCCACATAGATATCGTCTTGAAGATTTTCATAATCAAGCGGCAGGCCATTAATGGTCAGGCGATGTCGATGCATGGAAACGGTGTCACCGGGTACACCGATCACACGCTTTACCAATCGTTTGTCCGCGGCGACTGAATCAAAAACAACAATATCGCCTCGCTTGGCCATTTCAGCAGCGCTGATAACGGTGCCAGTGAACGGAAGGCGTAAACCGTAAGCCATTTTATTTACCGTGATGCGATCACCCTCGGTGATGGTCGGTAACATGGAGCCAGTGGGTACATCGTTCCAATCGGCGATGGCACTGCGGAACATCATCATGCCCGCAATAAAGAGAAAAAAGCTGCGGTTTTCCTGGAAAAAGTGTTTCATGCAGAGGCTCCAAGGTTAATGGTTTAGCCTTAGAGCCTTTGATGGAGAATTAGTTCTCTGCGTTTAGCAGCTGGATGGATTCCTGAGCGATCACCAGTTCTTCATTCGTGGGAATAACATAGCAATCGATAGAAGAATCCGCGTGGCTGATGTTAAGCTCACCTTCCTGATTACGTTCTGAATCAATTTTCAATCCCAACCATTGGCAGCGTGTGCTGATTTGCTCACGTATGAACGCTGAGTTCTCACCAATGCCACCAGTAAAAACCAGGCTGTCCAAACCTTCCAGCACGGCAGCCAGTCGTGCGATTTCAAGCGCGGAGCGATAACAAAACATATCGACCGCCAGTTTGGCGTCTGCATGGTTATCTTGCTCAAGCAGTATTTTCATTTCAGAGCTGATCCCGGAGACTCCCAGGCAACCGCTTTGGCGGTATAAAAGGTCTTCCAGTTCATCCAGGCTGAGGCCCTGTTCGCGTTGAAGATACAGCAGTACGCCTGGGTCAATACTTCCGGTTCGACTCCCCATAGGCAGACCCTCCAGGGCGCTGAAGCCCATGCTGGAGGCCGCTGATTTGAAATCTTTCAGGGCACACATGCTGGCGCCGGCGCCGAGATGGCAGACGATAGACTTTGAGCTGGAGGCGTTCAGGCCTTGCAGCTCCCCGGCAATGTATTGATAGCTTAAACCGTGAAAGCCATAACGTTGCACACCGGCTTCGCTGTATCGTTTGGGGATGGCGTAATAACGTTCCAGCTGGCTTTGCCCGACATGGAACATGGTATCAAAGCAAGCGACCTGCGCTGTACCTGGGCACAGTTGTTGACAGAGTTCGATCAGTTTTAAATTAAAAGGTTGATGCAATGGTGCAAGCGGAATAAAGGACTGCAAATTATTAAGGTGCTTCTCATCCAGCAAGCAAGGGCTGGAGTAGTGTTCGCTGCCGTGCACTACGCGATGACCGATGCCGCTGATGACAATGTCATTGAGTTGGGTCTGGATAAATTCCAGAGCGTACTCCAGGCAATATCGATGAGCATCAAAAGATGCTGCCTGCCAAACTTCTGGGCCGGCAATGTCAGACAGGCTGATCTTTTGCTTGTGAAGTTTATTGGCAAGCGCCCCATTGGGTTTTATTTTCAAAAGGGCGTCGCCGTATATATCGGAGGTGTCCAGGCGTAATAATAGCGCCTGCTTGTCCATGGAAAACAAGCCCAGTTTCAGGCTGGATGAACCCGCATTGATGGTCAGAATGGTTTTCATTGCTTCGTCGCTGTGCCTGAGCGTAATTAAGATCTATGTAATACCAGCTGCGAGGCCAGGGCACAGGATGCCAATCTGGCAAACGTTCCGTCGGCGCGGCTGTTCAAAACGACCGGCACTTTTGCCCCCAATGCGATGCCTGCCGATTTTGCATTCGCCAGATACATAAGCTGCTTGGCTAACATATTGGCGGATTCCAAATCCGGAGCCAGTAAAATATCGGCGTCACCGGAAACCGGTGAATGAATATGTTTGTCTTCAGCAGCCTGCTTGGAAATGGCATTGTCAAAAGCCAGAGGGCCATCAAGAATTGCCCCTTTGATTTGTCCGCGATCTGCCATCTTGCACAGTGCGGCAGCATCAATGGTTGCCGGCATATAGGATTTTACTTTTTCAACGGCAGCAAGAATAGCGACCTTGGGTTCGGAAATGCCCAAGGCTTTACAGAAATCAATGCAGTTCTGAACAATGTCTTTTTTCTGTGGCAACTTGGGATCGATATTGATTGCGGCATCGGTGATAAATAGTGGCTTGTGGTAATTGGGCACATCCAAAACAAACACATGGGACAATCGGCGTTCGGTTCGAATGCCGTGTTGCTTGTCGATAACGGCCTCCAGCAATTCGGCCGTCGAGAGATCCGCTTTCATTAAAATTTCAGCCTGTTGTTCTTTTACCAGGGCTACGGCTTTTTCGGCCGCTGCGTGGCTGTGTGCGGTATCGATCAAAGCATATGGTGAGATATCCAAGCCTTCCTCTTCGGCGCAGGCGCGTATGCGAGACTCTGGGCCGATCAATAAGGGCTCGATGATGCCTTTTTCAGCCGCTTCAATGGCTCCGCATAATCCATTTTGTGCAACCGGGTGCACAACTGCCGTGCGGATAGGGCGAGCGGCGATAGCTTGTTCGATAAACTGTTCCAGTTGGCCTTGGGATACATTCACCATAATTTTGAATTCCTATTCACCTTCTTTATGTTGCCGATTGGATTGTGCATTAAACAGTATATCGCCTTTCGATGAACAGGCGATGATTTAAATCGTTTTTCCTGTAGGGAGCCGAATTGCGCTCCTGGCATCTAAATTAGTGTTGGCGGTTTCTTGAAAAAAACCAGTATACTGCGGGCTGAACGATAACAATAACAACCAGAAAAACGGACACAACTATGAGTAATGAACGCGAGCGTGCTACGCAGCAACCCGGTTTTCATTGGCTAGGCTTTACTGCACGTATTCCCATTTTGCACACTCGTGTCTGCTGGCCGGAATTTTTTCAGGGCATTCTTGTTGCGGCGGCCACTGCTCTGGCATTGGTACCATTGCTGACCCATTATTTTGGCCTCAGCTTTGAAGAAGCCATTGCCATGTCTTTCCTGCACAGTTTTTTAATCAGTGCGTCCTGGATGATTTTCGGTGAGCCCTATGCCTCGGGTTGGTTGACCCCGGCTCTGCCTTTTGTATTAACTCTGTTGTTATCAGACAGCTTCTCAACACCTGTTGAACGATTGCAAATGATGACAGCGATTTCATTGGATTTTGCCCTATTGTTGGCGGTGCTCGGCGTCAGTGGGCTCGGCGCCAAACTGATAAAAATCATGCCGGAGGTGCTCAAGGGAGCCGTGATCCTCGGTGCGTCAATTGCGGCGTTTATCAAAGTTTTTGATCTGCAAGCCGCAGACAATATTTTTAACACTCACCCGTTCAGTGCCAGTGTGGCAATTGGTTTGTCTTTATTACTGGCGTTCTCCGCGCCTTTGCACCGCCTCGCGGGGCGCTATCCAATGCTGGCTCGCTTGGTGGCTTTGGGCCTGCTCCCCGGTTTTATTCTCGGTGCCATTGTGGGAGCGCTGATGGGAGAACTTCAGTTTGATATTGAAATGGGTTTCTTCTCTTTGCCGATGATGGATATGTTTAATAAAGTCAGCCCGTTTGCGATTGGTTGGCCAAGTCTGGATATGTTTATCCAGGGGATTCCACTGGCACTGATTGGTTACATTTTATTTTTTGGTGATCTGCTGACGGGTAAGGAAGTGCTCGCCATGGTGGAGAAAGATCGCGAAGACGAACCTCTGAATTTTAATGATTCCCGCACTCATATTTCGGTTGCCATTCGTAATGCGATCAGCGCTTTGATCGCGCCATTTTTCCCAACCCAAGGGATCCTGTGGACGGGCATTCATGTTGTTATTGCCCAGCGCTGGCAGCAAGGGCGTCAGGTCATGGGGTCGTTGTTCGACGGCATTTCTTCCTATTATATGCTGGGTCTGCCGTTTATCTTTTTCCTGGCGCCGGTGGTGACGGGCATTAAGCCGATGATGCCGATCGCACTGGCGGTGACGTTAGCGCTGACCGGTTTTGCCTGTGCCTACGTTGCGATGGCGAAGGCAAGCAACAATGCGGAGAGAGGGTGTATGTTGCTGTCAGCCATGTGTCTGGCCCTCATGGACCCGTGGCTGGGATTGATTTTGGCAGTACTGATGAGTGTGTTTCTGGTGGATTTCAAAGCAGCTGATAAGGAAGAGGCTTGAGGCTTAGTTTGTTCGCTTTGGGTAACATCGGGCGGACATAAAAAAGCCCGGAGCAATCCGGGCTTTGAAAATTTTCTAATGGCCGCAGCGTTTAGGCAGCTGACTTATACCGTTTTAATGTATCTGAAAAAGTCGGCTTTTCACAAACAAACTCTACAAAGGCGTCCACGCCAGCGACGGCTTGATCTATATCGTCGAATGGACCGATATCGATCTGCTCGCGAGTACTGTAGTACCAGTAATCGCCAGACTTAAAACAGCGTTCGCTGCGAGGCGGAATTCGTCCTGATTCGCCTTTTCTGGGTTGTGTGCTAAGTGCTTTCATGGTGTTCCTCCCTGGTTCGCACAATTATTGTGGCCTTATCCTGGCCTTTTTGATGTTTCCTAATGCGATTATAGTTTAATCTCATTGGGAGAAAATCATACTATTCTCCTAACCTGACTAAAAATAGATCAATTAAGGGTGGCTCGCTACTTGCTCTGGGTCGTTTTGTGACGCAGTTCCGTTTATGAGTGTGGAGGCGTGCACGAACTCAATGCCAACCATTCGCAGTGGAGGCCCCAATCTTTCCAGCACTTCCAGGGTTTCGGGGTAGGGGTGGCCAATCGCAATGGCGTGGCCGGTGCGCTTGGCATGATTGATGGCTTTTTCCAGTTGGGCGAGGATATCGGCGTGGCGTCGGCTGTTGTCCAGAAACACGTCCCGGCTGGCGCTGGGGATCTGATTTTGCTCCGCCAGTGTCTGGGCCTGGCTCAGTGGGCTGGTCCGGCTATCGATAAAGAAGAACGAGGTCTCCCTTAGCTCATCCATCAGCCACTGCATGGCTTGGGGCTGCTCCGTCAGGGCGGAACCCATGTGATTGTTCACCCCGCGAATATGAGGTACTGCGGAGAGTCCCTTGCGAACGATATCCTTGAATTCTTCTTCGGCCATCGCCGGGGTGAGACCGCCTTCATCCAATGGCGCATTCTCATCGTGACTCGCCATCGGTAAATGCAGCATGATCTCTTTGCCAGCTTCATGTCCGGCTTTCGCCAACTCACGGGCATTGGGGCTATGGGGTATTACCGCCAGGGTGACGGGCACCGGCAGTTGGATACTGCGGTAGCCGTTTTCCAGATGGTAGCCGATATCATCAATGATGATGGCCAGGCGAGGTTTTTGAGCATGGGCTGGTACGCAGACCATGCTCACGATAGAGATAAAAAGGGTAAAACAGAACTTCATACAAACTTATTTTTTGCTCAGCAGGCTCAGGCCTTTCAGAATATTCAGGGCTTCATAGAGTTGGTTGTCGCGCTCTAGAAGCTTGCGGCCATTGTCCTGACGACGCTTGCGTTCAGCAGCACCGCTTTCTTCTCCACCGTTGGCATTCCCCAAATGACCGGACAGATCGGCTTCGGTGATGCGTGCACGGGGTTTGATGGCCGTGAGACGGGCGCGTTCCACTTCGATATCCGGCTCAATTCCCTGGGCCTGAATGGAGCGGCCATTCGGTGTGAAGTACAAGGACGTGGTCAGCTTAATGGCTTTTTCCTTGCTGATGGGAATAACACTTTGTACGGAGCCTTTGCCGAAACTGCGTGTGCCGAGAATGACCGCGCGATCGTGATCCTGCAGAGCACCGGCCACAATTTCCGAAGCGGAAGCTGAGCCTCCGTTAATCAACACAATCACGGGCATGCCGTCGGTAATGTCACCGGGCTCGGCATTGAACTCGGCATTGGCGCCTTTGATTCGGCCTTCGGTATAGACCACCTGGCCACCATCCATCAAGGCGTCAGCAACTTGCACAGAAGCGCGCAGCACGCCACCAGGGTTATTGCGTAGATCGATAATCAAGCCTTTCAAAGGCTCAGCCTCGGACTTCAGTTTTTCAATCGCTTTAACAAAATCTTTTCCGGTAGGAATTTGAAATTGAGCGATGCGAATCAAGCCGTAGTGATCATCCAACAGGCGAGAGCGCACGCTGGTGACTTTAATATAATCACGGATGATCTCGATATCCTTGGGTTTTTCCAGGCCATCGCGCATCACTTTCAGCGTGATCTTGCTGCCTTTTTCACCGCGCATCAGTTCGATGGCTTCTGCCAAGCTTTTGCCTTTGATGCTTTTACCGTCGATTTGTACGATCAGATCGCCGGCTTCGATTCCGGCGGTAGAGGCCGGAGTGTCATCCATCGGGCTGATCACTTTGACAAAACCATCTTCCATGCCAACTTCAATACCGAGGCCGCCGTACTGACCGGTGGTGTTCTCTTTCAGGTTGTCGAAGTTACTGGCGTCGAGAAATGTGGAATGAGGATCGAGTTCGCTCAACATGCCTTTGATGGCATATTCAAACAGCGTCGCATCGTCGACTTCCTCGATATAGCCACTGCGGATGTCTTCAAAGACCCGGGTAAAGGTACGCAAATCATCCAGCGGTAAACGACCCTGTTCATTGCTTTGAGCGACTCCCTGATCAGCACCTTGTTGGGCATTCTGATCGCTGGCAGCGTCTTGCGCATGGCTGATGCCTGTTGCAAGGCCCACGCAAAGGGCAAGGCTGATTTGCTTAAGTCGGCTAGGCCTCATAATTTGACGTCCATTATCCGGTAGTTCTTATTGGCGGGTGTTCAGCCGCAACCATACCATACTTATAGTAGCCCCGAGGCGGTTTTTTGCGGGCTCCTGAAGGGTATAGCGGCTGAATCAGGCCCGGCACCAGCGAGCTGGGTTGGTAGGGTTGCCTTTGTAACGAATCTCGAAGTAAACCCCGGGTTCTTCGAGGCCTCCAGTGTTGCCAACTTTGGCAATGACATCGTTACTGTTGACCCAATCACCGGTGTCTTTAAGCAGGGTTTGGTTGTGAGCATAAAGACTCATATAGCCCTCGCCATGATCGACAATGATCAGCATGCCGTGCCCTTTGAGGTAATCGGAAAACACCACTCGGCCGTGGTGAACGGCCCTTACCGGGCGACCGTCATTGGCGCGAATAAAAACACCTTGCCATTTTAATTTACCATCCGCTCGAGGGCTGCCAAAACGGTGGCGAATGCGTCCGCTGCTGGGCCATTTCAATTTGCCTTTGCGTTTTTTAAACGCAACGCCACTGCCGGGTAATTTAATATTGGCGAGGGTTTGGCTGACTTCGTCCAGAAGTTTTTGCAGGCGCTTTTGATCCGCCGCTTTGTTTTGCAACTGGGCATCTTTTGAAGCGAGGGTTTTGTTCAGTGCGGCGAGAGTTCGACGTCGCTCTGCTTGCCTTGAGGTCAGTTCCTTGTGCTGGCTTTGCAGGCGGCTCTGCTGTTCGCCAATTGCTTCGGTCTTGGCCAGAATTTTCGGTTCGATGTTGTCGAGTTGTGCAATGGTGTCGCGAAACTCAGTCAGCTTTTCCTGTCGTGCTTCCAGAATGTAGTGATAGTAGCGCAGTTGGCGACTGAATTTGTCGGGCTCCTGCTGATTGAGCAGGAGACGCAAATTTCCGCGCTGACCTAAACGGTAGGCACCATTAATTTCTTCGCCAATGTGTTTTTGCTGGCTGAGTTTTTTCTGCTGAAGTTGCGCCCGCTCTTTATTGAGCCGGCTTAGCTGCTTTTTTTGGCTGGCAAGATCTCCCTTTAAACGATCGATCTTTTTCAGCAATGCGGCAATATCTTCTTCAGACGTTTGCAGTTTGTTTTGCAGCGCATTGCGATTGGATTTTACCGAATTGATTTCACGTTTGAGTTCAGCAATGGTTTCGCGCAACTGTTTTAGTTTGTCTTCGTATTCCGTCGCGGAATCCTGGGCCAGCAAAGCCGGCGACCAGATCAAACAGGCGCAGAGGCCAAGTCGGGTAAAAAAGCGCTGCATATAAAGCTATCTCCGTATTCTAGTGTGCCGCCAGAATGGCCAGGTTGTTCCCGTCCATTTCGCTTGGCTGATCGATACCCATCAGGGCCAGCATGGTTGGAGCCACATCCGCGAGGCTGCCACCTTCGGCCAGACGAATATCTCTCTGGCCATAATAAACGAAGGGCACTGGCAAGGTTGTGTGCTGGGTATGCTTTTGACCACTCTCGGTATCGAACATGGTTTCAACATTACCATGGTCGGCGGTCACCAGAGCTTCGCCGCCACTGGCATCAATGCTGGCAAATACTTTGGCCAGGCATTCATCAACAACCTCTACCGCTTTCATTGCGGCATGGTAGTCGCCGGTGTGGCCGACCTGATCACAGTTGGCATAGTTACAGATAATGACATCGTATTTTCCGGATTCAATAGCGGCAGTCAGTTTCTCAGTAACTTCCGGGGCACTCATTTCCGGCTTCTGATCGTAGGTTTCAACGTCCGGTGAAGGGATCAACTCACGGCATTCGCCATCGAACAGTTCTTCCTGACCGCCGCTGAAAAAGAACGTCACATGGGCGTATTTTTCGGTTTCGGCGATGCGCAATTGTTGCTTGCCCTGTTTGGCCATAATCTCGCCAAAGGAGTTCACCAGATTTTGTGGTGGGAATGCGCAGCTGGCGGGAATGTCGGCGGCGTATTCGGTGGTCATGACAAAGTCTGCCAAAGCCGGGCGGGCTTCACGCTCGAAACCGTCAAAGCCATCATCGACAAATGCGCGAGTGATCTGGCGTGCGCGGTCGGGGCGGAAATTCATGAACAGCAGGCAGTCACCATCGTTAATGGTTGCGGGCTGTTCTTGATCGTCGGCAATCACGGAGGCTTTGACGAACTCGTCATCTTCATCGCGAGCGTAGGCTGCCTGCAAGGCATTGATCGGGTCGGCATAGCGATATTCGGCTTTGCCCAGGGTCATCAGGTCATAGGCCTGTTGAACGCGATCCCAACGGTTGTCGCGATCCATGCCGAAAAAACGGCCACTGACGGAAGCGATACGACCAAGGCCTTTTTCGCGCAGCAGGGTATCGCTCGCTTGCAATGAAGGTTCAGCGCTGCGTGGGGGGACATCGCGACCGTCCAGGAACGCGTGCAGATAAATTTCTTTGGCGCCTCGTTGTGCGGCCAATTCGATGGCGGCATTCATATGGGCTTCGTGGCTGTGAACACCACCCGGTGACAGCAGGCCCATAATGTGAACGGCACCGCCATTGGCAACGGTTTTGTCGATGGCTTGGGTGTAGCTCGGGTTGTTGAAAAAATCGCCGTCGGCAATGGCTTTGTTAATGCGGGTGTAATTTTGATAAACCACGCGGCCGGCACCCAGCGTCATATGACCCACTTCGGAGTTACCCATTTGACCATCGGGCAGGCCCACCGCCATACCGGAAGTGGCAATTAAGGTGTTTGCCCGCTCTTTTACCAAGGCATCCCAAGTGGGGCTGTTGGCATTGTGTATCGCGTTATGCTCTTGGCTATCCGAGTAGCCAAAACCATCCAAAATGAGCAGAACCAAAGGGCCTTTCGCCACCGTCATTGTTATTACCTTAATTGCTATCACTGAAAAACGGCGAATTTTACCTCTTTGTGCCCTTCAACACCATGAAATAGCGGTCTCAAGTCGGCGAAGAGGGTGAGCTGCTCAGGCCACTTTCGCCTTCGTCGGCGCGAATGCTCATAAATGCTGTAATTTCCGCCCGCGTAGATGAAATACCGGGGCTATAGCGTGTATACTGCGGCGCTTTGATTTTAGCCAAGTTGGGATTTTAGCCAAGCTGGCATCCCGATGGGGTGTTGAAGCAATTGAGAGGGCGGTAGACGCGTGGACGTACTGGTATTTGTTACTGAGCAGTGGTTGCTGGTCAGTATTCTGTTGGGCCTGATTTTCTTCTATGTATTCACAGAGAAGCAAAAAGGCGGCAAAACCATCAGCAGTCACGAGCTGACTCGTCTGGTCAATGACGGTGAGGCGGTGATTCTCGATGTGCGTGAAACCAAAGAGTTTAACGCTGGCCACATTGTTGATGCGTTGAATATTCCTTTCAATACCATGGAAAAGCGCATTGTTGAGCTGGATAAGCATGAGGGCAAAACCATCGTAGTCGTCGATAAGATGGGACAGCATGCCGGTGCGGTAGGCAAGCAGTTGGCCCAGCGTGGCTTCTCGGTCAATCGCCTAAGTGGTGGCATGATGGATTGGCAGGGTCAAAACCTGCCCGTTGTGAAGAAGTAGGAGCGGTTCCATGGCTGATGTAACCATTTATTCAAGTGACTTCTGTCCTTTTTGCCATCGTGCCAAGGCTCTGTTGTCGTCCAAAGGCGTCGACTTCAAGGAATTGAACGTTGATGGCAATCCCGAGTTGCGTGCTGAAATGATGCACAAGGCCCAGCAAAGAACCGTGCCCCAGATCTGGATCGGGCAAAGCCACGTTGGTGGCTGCGACGATCTGTATGCGCTGGAACGGACCGGTCAGCTGGACCCGATGCTGGCCAGAGCAGGCTGATCAAGAACTCCCGGGGATGGCCTTGAAATCGGAAAAACCACCCCAATCTGTTCGTTATTACCCGGCAGCTTTGGCTTGGCTCAGGCATCAACCGGTTTAATAGGAGCAATACGGAGCGATTTATCGTTTCGTAACATCGAACGTAGACAATAACGGGTGTGAAACACCTTAAATTTAAAGAGTAGGCAAGAGTATGGCTGAAGAGCATAACCAGGAAGCTGCAGCGGCTGCAGCAGCAGAAGAACAAGCAGGTCAACAATTCGCAGTTCAGCGTTTGTACGTTAAAGACGTATCTTTCGAAGCCCCAATGGGTGCGGAAGCGTTCACCAAGCAATGGCAGCCAGCCGTAAATCAGGAGCTGGGTAACAAGGTTAACAAGTTGGATGACAACAACTACGAAGTGACCTTGACCATCACTGTAACGGTTAAGCTGGGCGAAGAGACCGCTTTCCTGGCCGAAGTTCATCAGGCAGGTATTTTCACCATTACCGGTTTGGATGATCAGCAGCTGACTCACGTGTTGAACACCATGTGTCCGAACATTCTGTTCCCGTACGCACGTGAAGCGATTGACAACATCGTAGGTAAGGGCAGCTTCCCGGCCCTGATGTTGCCACCAGTTAACTTCGACGCCCTGTTTGCACAAGCTGTTCAACAGCAGCAACAACAGGCCGCTGAAGGCCAGGCAGACGAGACTCACTAAGCCTTCTGCCTGTTTCAAAAAACGCCGCTATATGCGGCGTTTTTTATGTCTGTTCCCGCACAATCCCTTCCGGATACCAAAATCGATTAGTCTTGGCCCCTATAAGTGGTCTATGCTTTAGCTTTTCCTCATCCACCATTGTTGGCCGATGTAATTCTGTCTAAGGGCACCATGGAAAATTTCAAAATTGAACACGCTGCTCCGGAAGATGCCGAAGCAATGGCCAGCCTGATCTACAGTTCGGGCCCAAAGGCCTTTGATTATGTTTTCGGTAAGAAAACGCCAGCTGCCCAAGACTTTCTCTATCACGCGGTTCAGCGTCACCGGGGTCAGTATTCCCATCGTAATCATGTGCTGGTGCGCCACAATGGCAGCGTTCTGGGTTCCATGTTTAATTACGACAGTCGTGGTTTGAGCGCGATGTATCTGCCAACGGTTATGTCGGTATTGAGTTTCTTTCGCTGGCGAATCTGGGGGGTGGCAAAACGTTCCTCAGTGATTGATGAAGTGATCAAACCACCGGCGGATGATGTTTTGGTGGTGGCTCATCTCGCTGTTGCTCCAGAAGCCCAGGGCATGGGTATTGGCTCCAAACTGATTGATTATGCCGCTGATATTGCGCGCGAGAATGGTTATGCGGGTTTAGCCCTGGATGTGTCTATGGAAAACCCCGCCGCCCAGCGTCTCTATGAGCGGCTGGGTTTTGAGGTTTGTGCGGAGCGGCAATCCCCTGTTGCCGAAGTGCCGGGACATCGCTACATGGAATGGCGTTTTTCCTAGTCGCTGTGTTCCATTTGCAGATCTTTCAATTTACGGGTCAGGGTATTGCGCCCCCAGCCGAGCAGCACCGCGGCATCGCGTTTGCGCCCAGCGGTATGCTTTAACGCGGTTTCAATCATGGCGCGCTCAAACCTTGGCAGGGCGTTATTGAGAATTTCTTTTTGACCCTGACTCAGGGCATTGTCGGCCCACTGGCGTAAACATTTTTCCCAATCACCGCTGCCGCTGCTTTGGCCACCTTGTTGTTTCTCCAACAGTTCAGGTGGCAGGTCTTCGATATGAATTTCCCGGCTGGAGGCCATCACAGTCAGCCAGCGGCAGGTATTTTCGAGTTGTCGGACATTACCTGGCCAGTCGAGGGAGCACATAAACGCTTGGGTTTGGGGCAGCAGGATTTTAGGTTCCACATTCAGTTCTTTCGAGGCGCGGCGAATAAAATGCTCGGCCAGTTTGGGAATGTCCTCCTGGCGCTCGGCCAGCGTCGGAATGTGAATCCGGATCACGTTCAAGCGGTGGAACAAATCCTCCCGGAAGCGATTATCGGCCACCAACTGTTCGAGATTCTGGTGGGTCGCGGCGATGATGCGTACATCCACTTTCACCGGCACATGGCCGCCAACCCGGTAGAACTCGCCATCGGCCAGTACTCGCAGCAATCGGGTTTGAGTATCGGCCGGCATATCGCCGATTTCGTCCAGAAACAGAGTGCCGCCATTGGCCTGTTCAAAGCGGCCCTGGCGCTGACTGCTGGCGCCGGTAAAGGCGCCTTTTTCATGGCCAAACAATTCTGATTCCATCAGATCTTTTGGAATGGCTGCCATGTTCAGGGCGATAAAAGGCTGTTGTCGTCTTGGGCTATGGCGATGCAGGGCCTGTGCCACCAGCTCTTTGCCGGTACCGCTCTGGCCGTTAATCAACACCGTGATATTAGACTGAGACAGGCGACCAATCGCACGGAAAACCTCCTGCATGGCAGGGGCCTCGCCAATAATCTCGGCATCGCTGTCCTCGGTATTGGGGTTCTGTTGGATCTGTTCTGCGGCTTGGGTCAACGCACGCTGAGTCATGGCGACAGCTTCGTCGATGTCGAAAGGTTTGGGCAGGTATTCGAAGGCGCCACTTTGGTAGGCCGAAACAGCGCTTTCCAGATCCGAATGTGCGGTCATGATGATGACCGGAAGATTCGGGAAGCGCTCCTGCAATTGTCCCAACAGGGACAAACCATCGGTACCTGGCATTCGAATATCACTGATGATCACGGTTGGCTGTTGATGTTCAAGGCGTTGCAGGGCGTCATCGCCACTGGAGAAACTTTCAGTTTTGATGCTGGCCTGCTGAAGTGCCTTTTCAAGCACCCAGCGAATGCTGCGGTCATCATCAATAATCCAAACGGTTTGCTCTTGCATATTCATGGTTCACAGGCCTTGCCAAGAGGTAAGTAAATTGAAAACTGGGTGTTGCCGGGCTCGCTTTCACATTCGATCAAACCGCCATGCTGGCTGATCAGTTGTTGGGATATCGCCAGCCCAAGGCCAGTGCCATTCGCCCGGCCGGTAATCATTGGGTAAAAAATGTGGCTGAGAATGTCGTCGGGAATGCCCGGGCCGTTATCGATAATATCGACTCGCACCACCAACCGATGAAAACTCTGGCCGATGGTGAACTGGCGCTGCACCCGGCTGCGCAGGGTAATTTGCGGTGTCTCGATATTGGCTTCCAGCAACGCCTGCACGGCATTGCGAGCGACATTCAAGAGTGCCTGGATCAATTGTTCCGGGTCGGCGGGCAGGTCTGGAATACTCGGGTCATAATCTTTCAGTAGCTCAACCTTATTACCCACTTCGGCGTGGATAACGGTCAGAATACGCTCCAGCACTTCGTGAATATTGATCGCGGTTAGTTGCAGTGGCTGATTCGGGCCGAGCATTCTGTCGACCAGATTGCGCAGGCGATCCGCCTCATCAATGATCACCTGGGTGTAGTCCTTGAGGGATTCGCTGTCGAGTTCTTTGGACAGCAACTGTGCTGCGCCGCGAATACCACCCAGAGGGTTTTTAATCTCATGGGCCATGTTGCGGGCCAGGTTACGACTGGTTTCCTGGGCGCTGAGCAGAGCCTCTTCGCGGGAGATGCGCAACAGCCGATCGAGGGGTTGGATTTCAATCGCCAGGCCGTCTTGATCGGCCAGTGGTGTTACGCTGTAGTCGATGGTCAACTGATTGCCATTGGGCAGCAACCAGCAGGCACGACGTTTGGTGTACTGGTTCTGTTTCTGCAAGGCTTCCTGCAAGGTGGTAATGGCCTCGTCGCTTTCGCGGAAAAAAGCCAGAAAGGATTGATTGGCAACCTGGGCTCGACTGACCGCCAGCAGATTTTCGGCCGCCGGGTTCATGTGCAAGAGTTGCAGCTGGGGATCGACGATCACCACCGCAGTATTCAAGCTATCGAGCAGTTGTTGGTAATTCATAGGCTCCATCGCATTTTGGGCTGTGTCCTGAGGGCCCACTTGCCACTTGTTGGGCAGGTCTCGCCTTGCTTCAGCGCATATTTGCCCTATCTCTCTGCATACAGCAAAAACCAAACCAAGTAGGAAAGGATTCGCCGATATTGATTTAACTTGTTGTTTTTAAAGGGGAAGTTTTAGGTCTCAGGCCAATAAAATAATGCTGAGTTAAGCATGATAGCGAAATTGAGAAATGAGCGCACCAATTTGGTGCGAAGGTTGGAGGCTTTTGGGGCGTAATTCCGTTTGCCAGGCTCTGGTGCTGGCGCGTGTATCGTTTTGTTGTCTGGTGTTGCCCCTATCGTCTCAAAGGGCGATGGACATAGACGGTAGCGGAAGCGGCCGGGGCCAGCTCTTTGCCGCCGCCATTGACCAGGCGAGCGGTGATCTTATGTTCTCCGCGGGTAATTTCCTTAATGGTGGCTTTGCCGTTGTCGCTGGCGAGCTTGTTTCCATTGAAGTAAATCTCAATCTTTGCTGCGGCCATGGCCGCCTGCTTTTCCTGATCAATCTTGGCCTGATCGGGACTGTTGCTGCGAATAGTGACTGTGAAACCAGCTTCAATTTGCAGGTCGCGTTGGTGGGCCATCATATGGGCGCCGTCACTGGGACTGCTTAGAAACAGTTGGTAGTCGGCATTGAAATGACTGACAAAATTCTGTTTTTCCTTGGCGAGTTGTTCCAGGTCCATGCCGGGTGTGGTGTTGATTGGCTTTAACTCAACTTGCTCGTTCTTTTGATCTTCAGCCGGCTTGTCGCTGTAGCTGACCTTGCCGTTTTCATCGACATGCTTATAGATTTGTGCCGCCAGTGGAGCGGCGATGAGCGTTGCCAGGAGAAATACAAAATAAGGCTTCATAGTGCATATACCGTGCTGATAAGAGCTGACACTTAGAGTGCAGGCGCCAATAAAAGTGCCTTGCCGAAATTGCCCGGCTGCTAAGCGGGCAGCTGGGCTCTACTATACGACAGGTTCCTGAATAAACCCTTGCAGGGCTTTCGGCATACTGTCCAAATCTGCCTTGGCAGCAATGTCTGCGACGTTTGCCGAATTGTAAGTGTGCCAATAGAGTATCTTTTTATCCGGGGAGTTGGCGCAAGCGTTCAATGCAGCGGCGGCGGTTTTGGCGGTATAAGTGGGATCCAGTTCAAGCTCGGCTTGCTCAAACATCTCCTGGGCCCATTCCCCCTCTTTGCTGGCGTGGCCGTAACCGTCGCCATAATAATTGTCCATCAATTGAAACTTGGTGAGTTTGTGTTCTTTGATGCGTGGTTCCAGATCACAGAGAAATTGATAACAGGCTCTCTGCAGTTTGCGCACGGTGCTGAAAGTGCAGGCGGGAATCGGTCCGATATGGGACGGGGCGACACGCACACCAATCAGCTGACTGTTGATGCCCGCCAAACCACAGCCCAGTGTTAATCCGGCTAATGTGGCATTGGAGCCCACCGGGCAGTAAATATAGTCCGGTTCTGGCAGCAAGCCGGCATCGATTTGTTGTTTTAATTCAAAGGCCGCATTCACAAAAGCAAGGCAACCCTGAATCGTTGAGCCACCCGCAAACAGATAATAGCGATCGCGGCCGCGCAACCATTTGCCCAGATAGAATTTTGCAGCGGTTTTAAATAAAGAGCCCTGATAATGTAATTGCGCATTGAAGCGATGCATTAATTTCAGGTTTTGTTGCACTTGCGGAGTAACGGGTTGTTCGAACAACATCATTTGCAAAGGAATATCCATCTGCAAACAATAAATCGATGTTGCCACACCATGATTGGTGCCGATGGCGCCAAAGCTCACTAACTCTTTTTTTCCCGAGCGCAAAACATCGGCCAGAATAAATTCCAGTTTCCGAATTTTATTTCCGCCATACAGGCTGTTGGTTTTGTCGTCACGTTTTACCCATAGATTCGGCGCCAGTTGAGGGAGAGCCTCAATGGGGGTGGGTAACTTGGCGATTGCTAAAAAAGGAATGCGTTCCTTTAAGCGGGGAAAAGCCTCAAACAGCGGGCGGCTCATGGGTTAATACTCAAATTTGCACATTTTTAGGGCAGTAATTATACGCTTTTGTCTGCACGGTAGTAGTAATAAATGCGTAGCTGGATCTTGGAAAAGATCATACCTTGGTAGCTAGGAGAAAAGAGAGGTGGAAATAAAAAAGGCCTCCGAAGAGGCCTTTGGGATCGCGTGGCGACTTATACAGAGTAGTACATGTCGAATTCTACCGGGTGAGTGGTTTGCTCAACGCGGTATACGTCTTCCATCTTCAGGTCGATGTACGCTTCGATCATGTCTTCGGTGAATACGCCACCGCGAGTCAGGAACTCGTGATCTTCTTTCAGTGCATCCAGGGCCTCACGCAGGCTGCCGGCAACCTGTGGAATCGCCAGAGCTTCTTCAGCAGGCAGATCGTACAAGTCCTTGTCCGCAGCATCGCCAGGGTGGATCTTGTTCTGAACACCGTCCAGGCCAGCCATCAGCATAGCGGCGAAGCACAGGTACGGGTTGGCGATTGGGTCAGCGAAACGCGCTTCGATACGCTTGCCCTTTGGAGAGGCAACGTAAGGAATACGGATAGACGCAGAACGGTTGCGAGCAGAGTAAGCCAGCATTACCGGTGCTTCAAAACCCGGGATCAAACGCTTATAGGAGTTGGTGCCCGGGTTGGAGAAGGCGTTAATGGCTTTCGCGTGCTTGATGATGCCGCCGATGTAGTACAGCGCGGTTTCAGACAGGCCAGCGTAACCGTTACCAGCGAACTGGTTTTCGCCATCTTTCCAGAACGACTGGTGAACGTGCATACCAGAACCGTTATCGCCGACTACCGGTTTAGGCATAAAGGTCGCTGTTTTACCGTAAGCGTGAGCGACATTGTGCACACAGTATTTCAGGATCTGTACTTCGTCTGCTTTCTTAACCATGGTGTTGAAAACCACACCGATTTCACACTGACCGGCCGTCGCGACTTCGTGGTGGTGAACTTCAACGTCCAGGCCCATGGCTTCCATGGCATTACACATTGCAGCGCGGATGTCGTGCAGGCTATCAACCGGTGGTACTGGGAAGTAACCGCCTTTCACGCGTGGACGGTGACCCATGTTGCCATCGGCGAATTCTTTATCGGTAGACCAATCGGCTTCTTCGGAATTGATTTCGTAACCGCAAGAACCCATGTTGTCTTTCCATTTTACGTCGTCGAAAACGAAAAACTCAGGCTCGGGACCGAAGAAAGCGGTATCACCCAGGCCAGTAGACTTCAGGTACTCTTCTGCGCGCTTGGCAACAGAGCGTGGGTCGCGCTCGTAACCTTGCATGGTGGAAGGCTCAACGATGTCACAGCGAACGATAACGGTTGGCTCATCGGTAAAGGGATCCAAAACGCCGGACTCGTCATCAGGCATCAAAATCATGTCAGACTCGTTAATGCCTTTCCAGCCAGCGACTGAAGAGCCATCAAACATTTGGCCGTCTTCAAAGAAGTCTTCATCGACAACTTTAGCGGGAATGGTTACGTGCTGTTCTTTACCTTTGGTATCGGTAAAACGCAGGTCCACCCAACGGGCTTCGCTCTCTTCGATCAGCTTTAAGGTATTCTCTGACATGTTCAACCTCCAGGGGGCTATGGTCATTGGCTAATTTACATGCGCGGCCTAAACCGTTATTGGATCGTGCGGCCTTAATGCATACGGATCTACACTTGGCAAATATCGTGCCAGCCGCCAATTACCTTGTTGAACCCGGTATTCGTGGGCTTTATCGTGCTTGGCACCAAAGTTGTGCGCCAATTTGGTGTTTTTTATATTGCGATGCACCAAAATGGTGCCTGGGTTATTGTAAAGGGGCGCTGTGAAGGGTTGCTGCGATGGTTTGAGCGTCGGGGCCGGGGCGAATTGCCAAAGGCTGGCGGGCGCTTTTGGTGCGCAGGATCAGGTCTCTTAGGAGGTGGTTCGGGTCGTGCTTCTGAGCTGCTTGCAAGTGATGAAAAAGTAACCGTGAGAAATCCGGTCGACTGTTTTATAATCCCCCGCCCTTCGGCCCGGCCGAGTCCTTTGACTGAAATATACGCTACTTCCTATGCACATTATCGTTCGACTTTTCTCAGAGATCACCATCAAGAGCGCACCCGTTCGCAAGCGCTTTATCAAGCAGCTGCGCAATAACCTGCGGGATCTGTTGCGCCCGGTTGACCCATCCATTCGTGTTACCCGGGATTGGGAAAAGCTCGATGTCATGGCTGAAGGTGATGATCCGCAGCTGATTCAAAAGATCAATCAAGTACTGGCCACCACGCCCGGTATTGCCCATTTCTCATTGGTGCACCAATACCCGCTGGGCGATCAGCACGATGTATTCGAGAAGACAATGGTGCACTGGAAAGAGGCTCTGACTGAGAAAACCTTCTGCGTGCGGGTCAAGCGTACAGGAAGTCATGATTTCAGCTCCACCGATCTGGAGCGCTATGTCGGTGGTGGCCTGAATCAGCACACTGAGGCTGCCGGAGTGCGTTTAAAGAATCCTGATGTCACCGTACAGCTGGAAGTAAAGGATGATCAACTCTACGTGGTAGAGGCTCGCCGCCAAGGTTTGGGAGGTTTTCCCATCGGTACCCAGGACTCGGTATTGTCACTGATTTCCGGTGGCTTTGATTCTACGGTCTCGAGCTATCTCACCATCAAGCGCGGCCTGCGTACCCATTACTGCTTTTTCAACCTGGGCGGTCGTGAACACGAATTGGGTGTGAAAGAAGTCGCCTTTTATCTCTGGAACAAATTTGGGGCTTCCCACAAAGTGCGCTTTGTTACGGTGCCTTTTGAAGAGGTGGTGGGCGAGATCCTGAAGAATGTTAAAAACTCCCATATGGGGGTGGTGTTGAAGCGTATGATGCTGCGCGCCGCTGAACAGGTGGCTGAGCAGATGGATATCCAGGCACTGGTAACCGGGGAAAGCGTGGCCCAGGTTTCCAGTCAGACCCTGACCAATCTATCGGTAATCGACAAGGTGACCGATACTTTGGTGCTGCGCCCGCTGATCACCATGGATAAGAACGACATTATTGATATTTCGCGCAAAATCGGCACGGAAGAGTTCGCGGCCGCTATGCCTGAATACTGTGGTGTGATCTCCAAGAAGCCCACCACTGGTGCCAAGATGGCAGATGTGCTGGAACAGGAAGCTAATTTTGATTTCAGCGTACTGGAGCGTGCTGTCGAGGAGCGTCGTCTGCAAACCATCGATCAGATCATGGCCGATACCGAGCAGAGCAGTGTGGATGTGGAGATTTTGGCCGAGTTGCCAGAAGCCGCGATCGTGGTCGACATTCGTCACCCGGATGAAGTCGATCAAAGCCCGTTGAAGATGAAAGACGGGCAGGAAGTGGTTTGTATCCCTTTCTATAGCCTGAGCAGCAAAGCGGCCAGCCTAAAAGAAGGTGGTCCGTACTATCTCTACTGTGACAAAGGCATTATGAGTCGACTTCATGCCAGTCATCTGGCGGATGATGGTTATCAGGTGGGCGTTTATCGCCCTTAAGTTGGCCGATATGAAGAGCGAGTAACTGACGTTTACTCGCTCTCGGCTTGAAGATCCAGAGCGGTTTCAAACTTCACTGTGCGAATGGAAATCGAGGTGTGAAACTTGCGAATATTGACGTTGCTATTCAGTACGCGATCAATAAATTTTTCATACGCTCGAATATCCCGCACCGAAACCAACAGAATAAAATCCATTTCCCCGGTCACCTCATAGCACTGAGTGACTTCCTTTGCTTCCAATAGGGTGTCACTGAAAGCCCGGTAGATATCCTTGCGATCCCGTTCCATCTCCACGCTGACAATCAACTGCAAACCATGGCCGGCCAATTGTGGGTCGAGAACCGCGACTTCCTTGAGGATAAGGCCGCTCTCGCGCAAGCGTTTAACCCGTTGCAAGCAGGCCGGAGGCGATAGGCCCACTTCGGCGGCCAGGGTCTGATTCGCAATGCGATTGTTTTCCTGCAGCCGAGATAGGATGGCGATGTCGATACGGTCCAGATTATTAGATTTCATATTGTGGCTATTTTAAGAAATTCAATTAGGCATTTACTTAATATTAAATCAAAAATTACCTAACGATGCCCAAGTAAAAAATTCAAGTTTGTGGCAATAGGGCACAATACTGCGCTTCTCGATCAGTTTTGCGCTGACTTGTGAGCAGCGGTTTATAGAGGACAATTCAAGAATGCAGTCATTTTTTCGAGCTTGGGCCGAGGAAACCTACCGGGTGTGTTGGAGCCTGTTCAAGGTCATGTTGCCGGTGGTTGTGGTGGTCAAGCTGCTGGATAACTGGGGGTTTAGTGAGGTGTTGGCGGAGTTTCTAGCGCCGCTGATGAATGCCGTGGGGCTGCCGGAATCGATGTCATTGGTGTGGGCAGCGACCATGCTCTCCAATATTTATGCTGGGATGCTGGTTTATGTGCAGCTGGGAGAGCCTCTCACACAGGCCCAGATCAGTATTTTGGGCGCCCTGATGTTGATCGCCCATGGTCTTCCCGTGGAGGTGGCCATTGCTCGCCAGGCGGGTGTTTCGGTGATTTTCAGTTTGCTGCTGCGCATTGTGGGTGCTTTGGCGTTTGCCTGGCTGCTCAGGCTGATGTACAGCGTCTGGCCAGCGGAGCAAGCCGCAGAATTGCTTTGGCAGCCCGAGATTCAGATGGCCACCAGCTGGTGGGGCTGGGCGAAGGAACAGGTGATCAGTTTTACGGTGATCTTCGCGATTGTTGCGCTTTTGTTGGCGGTACTGCGCCTGCTGCGTATTTTGGGGGTGGAGGCCTTGATGGCCTGGTGTTTGTCACCGGTGCTGCGAATCCTGGGAATCGCCCGAAGTGCCATGACCATCACCATTACCGGGATTACGCTCGGTATGGCCTTTGGTGGCGGTATTCTGATCGATGAGGCGCGACAGGGGAGGGTCGAGCCCAAGGATGTGTTCAGTGCCATTATGATGTTGAGCCTGTTGCATAGCCTGATAGAGGACACCTTGCTGATTCTCTTGCTGGGGGCCGACTTCAACGCGATCTTTTGGGGGCGTTTGTTGTTTTCTCTGTTGCTGGTGGCGGTGCTAACTCGCTTGTTTAATTACAGTGCGGTGGGGCGCTTTTGCTATCGGGATGTTCGGCTTACGGGTGCAAACTGAGGCGAGCGACCAGAGTTTGTCGAGAAACCCGTGATAGTGAGCGCCAGTTTATGAGCATTTATGCCAAAACCCATTAAAGAACATGACCGTTTATCCGATAGCTCTTATATCAGGCACAGGGCTGCGAACAGGCGAAGCGATCATGGCGAAAGCGTCAAACACACAAAGTAAACAGAAGAAGGTCATCGGTATCATCATTGGTATTGTGCTGGTGGCCATTGGGATCGGTGCCTTTGTGGCCAATCAGGGGCCCACGCTGGCAGACCCGGATACCTTCAGTGATGGCATTCCGGTTTATGGCAAGTTGACCTTGAATGATGCGCGCATTGCCTGTGAACGCTACACGCGTAATAGCCTGGGTAAACAACTGAAAACCCTGTCGGTAGACACTCGTTCCAGTCGCCTCGATAAAAAGAAAGGGCAGTATCTTGTGTATATGGAAGCCTATCTTTACGAGAACGAAAACGGTGGCGGGACCAGCGACCACTATTACGTGAACTGTGCCTCTGATCGATCCAAGCTCAATTTGACAAAGTATGAGCTGGTCAAAAACGAGAACGAAAAGGTGAAAGCCAAGCGCAAGGAAAAAGGCAGCCGTTACGGTTGGCAATAATTCTGATACCTGTGCCCTGAATTCAAGTAATACGCTCGGGTCTGCGAGCCTCTGCCGGTATGCCACTTCGGTAAGTAGGCACACACTTTCTGATTTCTGACTGGTCTGGAGTATCTGTCTTTTGGCCAGCACTCTCCCGGTGAGCCCTTCGGCTGGAAAAAACCAAATTTGGTCATGATTTCGTCAGGCAGTCTCTGTATAATGCCGCCCCTTCTTAAGCCCGGCAGGGCAGATTTTTAGAGAGATACATCATAGTGATCGAGAATTTACGCAATATTGCCATTATTGCCCACGTTGACCATGGCAAAACCACCCTGGTGGATAAACTGCTTAGCCAGTCCGGTACCCTGAGCCGCCGCGACGAAGGCGCCGAGCGCGTGATGGACTCCAATGATCAGGAGAAAGAGCGCGGCATTACCATTCTGGCGAAGAACACCGCCATTGAGTGGAACGGCTACCGCATTAACATCGTAGACACCCCGGGGCACGCCGATTTCGGTGGTGAAGTGGAGCGTGTTCTGTCCATGGTCGATTCTGTGCTGCTGTTGGTTGATGCTGTTGATGGTCCCATGCCACAGACCCGTTTCGTAACCTCGAAAGCGTTTGAGAAGGGCCTGAACCCAATCGTAGTTGTGAACAAGGTTGATCGCCCTGGTGCTCGCCCTGACTGGGTTATCGATCAGGTTTTCGATCTGTTTGATCGTCTGGGTGCGACTGATGAGCAGCTGGATTTCCCAATCATTTACGCCTCTGCGTTGAACGGTGTTGCGGGTCATGAGCCAGATGATCTGGCCGACGACATGACGCCACTGTTCGAAATGATTGCCGAGCGCGTTTCCGCGCCGAAAGTTGATCCTGAAGCGCCTTTCCAAATGCAAATTTCTGCCCTGGATTATGACAGCTATGTGGGCGTAATCGGTGTAGGTCGAATTACTCGCGGTACTTTGCAGCCGAATCAGCAGGTGGTGATTGCCCAGGCTGATGGCTCTACCCGCAAAGGTAAAGTTCTGAACGTAAAAGGTTACCTGGGTTTGGATCGCGTTGACACCGAGTTGGCCAGCGCCGGTGATATTGTCTGTATTAATGGTATTGATGGTCTGGGCATTTCTGACACCCTGTGTGACCCGGACAATGTTGAATCTTTACCGGCCCTCAGTGTTGATGAGCCAACGGTATCGATGACCTTTATGGTGAACGATTCTCCGTTCGCCGGTCTGGAAGGCAAGTTAGTGACCTCTCGTAATATTAAAGAGCGCCTGGATCAGGAATTGATTCACAACGTTGCCTTGCGTGTACAACAGGGCGATAGCGCCGATAAATTTATTGTTTCCGGTCGTGGTGAATTGCACTTGTCAGTGTTGATTGAAACCATGCGTCGTGAAGGTTTCGAAATGGGCGTTTCCCGTCCTGAAGTTATTCAGAAAGAAATCGACGGCGTGATGCAAGAACCTTTCGAAGCCGTTGTCATTGATGTGGAAGAACAGCATCAAGGCGCGGTGATGGAAGAGTTGGGTCTGCGTAAAGCGGAAATGACCAACATGGAGCCCGATGGTAAAGGTCGCGTAAAACTGGAATTCATCGTTCCGTCTCGTGGCTTGATTGGTTTCCGTGGTTTGTTCCTGACGCTGACCTCTGGTTCCGGCATCATGACCAGCATCTTCGATCACTATGGTGAAGTGAAGCAAGGTGAAGTGGCCAAGCGTCAAAACGGTGTGCTGGTTTCCATGGTGAAAGGTAAAACCTTGAGCTACTCGCTGTACAGCTTGCAGGATCGTGGTCGTTTGTTCCTGGGACATGGTGTTGATATTTACGAGGGCCAGATTATTGGTATTCACTCGCGCAGCAATGACCTGGCGGTAAACCCGACCAAAGGTAAGCAGCTGACCAACGTACGTGCATCCGGTACCGATGAAGCGACCATTCTGACTCCACCGATCAAGCACACGCTGGAACAGGCGCTGGAATTTATTGAAGACGATGAGCTGGTGGAAGTAACGCCGGAAAGCATTCGTCTGCGTAAAAAGTTACTGACCGAAAATGAGCGCAAGCGCGCGAAAAACGCGGCCAAGTAATCCTCAGGCGACTGAGTATAAAAAAACCGATGCAGTTACCTGCATCGGTTTTTTTGTGCCTGCCGAATTTAACGGATTTTTGAAAACCGTTAATCCAAGCTTGGGCTGCTGGTTTGGTCCAGCGGCTGCATTTTTGCTTTGCGACGGCCGCCTAATTCGGCGTACAGCATGGCACTGATAATCAGGCCTGCACCAATCCAGCCTTTGAATCCAAGGTGTTCGTCCAGAAAAATATAGGCGAACAGATGGGCAAAGATCGGTTCCAGGGCAAACACCAGAGCCACTTTGTGGGGCTCCAGCAAACGCTGGCTTGAAGTCTGTGCCCAGTAAGCAAAAGCGCTGCCCAAAATCGCGGAGTAGAGCACCGCTTGAATCACAATGTTATTGGTCAGCTGTTCCATCAGCGGCGGATAGTCTCTGGTTTCTCCGATACCAAAAACTGCAGCGATGGCGCTGTACACCCCGACCGCCGCCAGCTGATAAACGCTGAGCAGAACAACTGGATAGCGATCGGCATATCGATCGGTAAAACAGATATGGGAAGCAAAACAAATGGCGCAAATGGTGATAAGAATATCGCCGCTGTTAAATTCCAGCTTGTCACCCACGGTCAACATATAGAGCCCGGCCGTGGCCAACGCTACGCTGATCCATACCGCTTTATCGACATGTTTGCGAAACAGTAAGAAGGCAATTACCGGCGTTAGCGGTACACAGAGGCCGGTAATAAATCCGGCATTGGACACGCTGGTGTACAGCATGCCCTGGGTCTGGGTGCTGAAGCCCAGAAACAGCAGCAGGCCAAGACCAAAGCCAACTTTCAACACCGGGCCGTGGCCGCTGAAGTTTGCTCGCTCTTTGGAAGCCCACCACAGTGGTAACAGGCACAAAGCTGCCAGGCCAAAGCGAAGGGTGTTAAAAGTATTGACGGCCACAATATCGATGGCTTTGTCGATAACCACAAAGCCGGCGCCCCAAATGATGTTGACCATCACCAGAGCCCAAAATGCCGAAGTTCCAGAACGAATCATGGTAAAAAAACCTGCTGAATTTGACGCAAAGCAGGCCATGGTATCAGAACTGTTGAGCGGGGTCTTTAGCGCGCCAGTTTGTTTACCTGGGTGCGGCGAAAACAGTCCTGGCTGTGATCATTCACCAGGCCACAGGCCTGCATATGGGCGTAGCAAATGGTCGAACCAAAGAATTTAAAGCCCCGCTTTTTCAAGTCTTTGCTGATGGCGTCCGAGAGGTCGGTGGTCGCCGGGTAGTCTTCCATTTTCGCGATCTTGTTTTTAATGGGTTTGTGATTCACATAGCCCCACATATAGTCGCTGAAGCTGCCAAATTCCTTTTGGATTTCCAGAAATACTCTGGCATTGCCGATCGCGGCTTCGATTTTCCCCCGGTGGCGAATGATGGCGGGGTTTTGAACCAGTTCATCCACCTTGGTTTGATCAAACTTGGCAACCTTTTTGGCATTAAAATTCGCAAAGGCTTTGCGGTAGCCTTCCCGACGCTGGAGCACGGTATACCAGCTGAGGCCGGCCTGGGCGGATTCCAGTATCAGGAACTCGAACATGACCTTATCGTCGTAAACGGGCACTCCCCACTCTTCATCGTGGTAACGCACGTAATCTTCTTTGCTGGTGTCCAGCCAGGGGCAGCGGCAGGGGGCTTTTTTGCTCGGCATGAATGATCTCCTTATTGACCTGCATATCATAAGGACATGGCTTTTTAGGGCAAGAGCCGTTTCTTTGATATGCTTGCAAAACTGTCAGGAGAATAACTTCTATAATGTTCCTGAGGCTCGCTTTAGCCTGTTGTCTTTCATAACGCCAGGAGTGCTTGTACCTATGTTGATGCTCTATCCTTCCATCAAGCCTTACAAGACGTTTTATTTATCCGTTTCGGATGGTCATCAGCTGTATGTGGAAGAATGCGGAAACCCTGAGGGGATACCGGTTCTGTTTATTCACGGAGGCCCGGGTGGCGGCTGTAGCACCAAGGATCGCTGTTTCTTCGATCCGGAAATGTACCGAATCATTCTCTTCGACCAGCGTGGTGCGGGCCGGTCTCTGCCCCATGCCGAACTGGAAGCCAACAACACCCAAAAACTGATTGATGATATCGAGCAGATTCGAGAGCGTCTAGATGTAGAACAATGGGTGCTTTTTGGTGGTTCCTGGGGCTCTACCCTGAGCCTGCTGTATGCCCAGGCCCATGCTGATAGAGTCATGGGAATGATTTTGCGAGGTATTTTCCTGTGTCGGGACCGCGATCTTCAGTGGTTCTATCAGGAAGGTGCTCATCATATCTTCCCGGATTACTGGCAGGATTATGAGGAGATCATTCCAGAGGCTGAACGTGAGAATATGATTTCTGCTTATTATCGTCGTCTGACCGGCAGCGATGAGCTGGCCAAAATGAATGCCGCCAAACACTGGTCACTGTGGGAAGGGCGCTGTTCCACATTGCGTCCAAGTGCTGATAAAGAAGCGCATTTTTCGGACCCTCATGTGGCACTGGCCATGGCTCGCATTGAAGCCCACTACTTTGTAAACGAAGCTTTTATCGAGCAAAACCAGATTATCGACCACGCTGACAAGCTGGCTGGAATTCCGACCACCATCGTGCATGGGCGTTATGATATGGTCTGCCCATTGGACAATGCGGTGAGTCTGTACAATGCCTTGCCGGATTCTGAGTTGCATATTATTCGCGACGCCGGGCACGCCTCCAGTGAGCCCAGCATTACAGATGCGTTGGTTCGCGCTACTGAAGAAATGGCCGAACGTTTTAAAGGGGATTTTCATCGCGGGGCATAGTTTGCGGGTGGTGTTGATCTTTTAAAAATAAACCGCACAATGCGGTGTCTGGCAAAAACATAATTCAGAGGCAGCCTTTATCGGCTGCCTTTTTAGTAAGGAAGATTGTGAAAGGTTTAATTCAAAGGGTAAGCCATGCCGATGTAGTCATTGGTGGCGAAGAAGTTGGAGCGATTGAACAGGGCATTCTGTTGTTGCTGGGTATCGAGAAGAATGACACCCAGGAGCAGGCCGACAAGTTGCTCGATAAATTGCTGAAGTATCGAATTTTCTCTGATGCTGAAGAACGTATGAATTTAAGCGTGAGTGATATCGAGGGCGGTGTTCTGGCCATATCCCAATTTACACTGGCGGCAGAAACCAAAAAAGGGCTGCGCCCCGGGTTTTCAACGGCCAAGCCCCCCTCTGAAGCGGAAGAACTGTACGATTACTTTGTGGAGTGCCTGAGGGAAAAACACAGTGGGCGCGTTGCCACGGGCCAGTTCGGCGCCGATATGAAAGTGAGCCTTTGCAATGATGGGCCGGTAACGTTTTTATTGGAAGTGTGAATCAAAAAGGGCAAGATGATCTTGCCCTGTTTCTGTGGTGTTTCAATCTCAAGGCTCAGGTTTCAGTTTGGGGGCGAACCAGGGTTTTACCCATGATGATCCCTACCTCAAACAACAGCCACATCGGTAAGGCCAGCAACAGCTGAGAAATAACATCGGGTGGTGTCAGAAGCATACCCAGAATAAAACAGCCCACAATAATATACGGGCGTTTTTCGGCAAGGCTTTCGGGTGTGCTAACGCCAGCAGAAATCAAAATAAAGGTGGCGATGGGAATCTCAAATGCCAAGCCGAAAGCAAAAAACAGCTTAAGGATAAAATCCAGATAGCTGCCCATATCGGTCATGACCGAAACGCCCTCAGGTGCAACTGAGGTGAAAAAGCCAAATACTAATGGAAACACCACATAGTAGGCAAAAGCGATGCCAGCATAAAACAGTACAACGCTGGATGCGAAAATAGGCAGGGCCAAGCGACGTTCTTCTTTGTACATGGCTGGAGCAATAAACTGCCAGACCTGATAAATCAGGAAGGGCATAGAGACAAAGATGGAAACGAACAAGGTCAGCTTAAATGGCGTCAGAAACGGCGCGGCTACTTCCGTAGCAATCATGCCAGCGCCCTCTGGCAAAAACTTTTGCAGTGGGGCGGCAACGAAGGTGTAGATGTCGTTGGCAAAATAAAACAGCCCGGCAAATACCAGCAGCACAATCAAAATGCAGCGCAGAAGGCGGTCGCGTAACTCGATAAGATGTTGAACTAGAGGTTGTTCAACATCTTGATGCTCATTGGGTTCGCTCATGATGGTGTTTTGCTGTTCTCTGGCTGTGTGCTGTTTGAATCGTCGGCGTTTTCAGAAACGGGCGTTTGCCCGGAAGGAGTGTTGGCATCACTTTCCTGATGTGACGGGCTGCCGGTCTCGTTGAGGTCGAGACTTTTATTCAGCTCAGCTTCGGCACGTTCCAGTCGTTGCATGACCTCTTCATTGTGCAATTGACGGCGAATGTCATCGGCGCCGATCTGCTGCTCAATTTCCTGGCGTGTATCACTGATGCTCCGCTTAATGCGGCCCCAGTACAATGCCAGTTTGCGCAGGGTGCCCGGCAAGCGCTCGGGCCCGATTACCACCAGGCCGACAACCGCAATCAGTAGCAGTTCAAAAAAGCCAATATCAAACATAGACGTTACTTATCGGCTTTTTCGGTTTCTGTTTTTTCAGCGTCTACGGTTTCGCCGTTGTTTTGTTCAACAGCCTTGGGAGCTTCTTCCGGGTCTTTGTTGTCGGCTTTGTCTTCGTCGCTCATGGCTTTCTTAAAGCCTTTAATGGCGCCACCTAAATCACCGCCAAGGTTTTTCAGGCGCTTTGTTCCGAACAACAACAGTACGATCACCAGAATGATCAACAGCTGCCAAATACTAATTCCACCTAAACCCATAATAACTTCCTCATTCTAAAGATCGTGCAGCGATCTGTGTGCTTTGCTGCTTAACTGTTATTACGCGCGGCTTTTTCTTCCAAACCGGAAAGATCAAAGCGGCGCTCTAATTCATTGATAACGGCACTGGCGTCTTCGCCCAGATGGCTGAGCATCACCAGTGAGTGAAACCACAAGTCGGCGGTTTCGTAGATAACATCGCGATTGTCACCGCTGCTTTGGGCGTCCTTGGCGGCCAGCACCGTTTCGACGGCTTCTTCGCCAACTTTTTCCAAAATTTTATTGAGCCCTTTGTGATGCAGGCTCGCTACATAGGAACTGTTCGGATCAGCAGCTTGCTTACGCTCTTCCAGAATTTTGCACAGTTGTGTTAATACGTCGTTTGCCATGGTGCTATTGCGCTCTTTGCTTGGCGATTCTTATGTTGCTTTCAGCAATCTGTTTTCAATCAGCTTTTGTAGATATCGCTCGGGTCTTTTAAAACCGGATCGACCTCTTGCCACTGACCATTTTCAAAACGGCGGTAAAGGCAGGATTCGCGACCAGTGTGACAAGCTATACCACCGATTTGCTGAACTTGCATGACAATCATATCGCCATCGCAGTCCAAACGAATTTCCTCAAGCTTTTGGGTATGGCCGGAACTCTCACCTTTATGCCAGAGTTTCTTGCGGGAGCGGGAATAGTACACCGCTTCATTTCGCTCGACGGTCAGTGCCAGGGATTCTCTGTTCATCCAGGCCATCATCAGAATGCGACCGCTTTTGCTGTCCTGGGCAATCGCGGGCACCAGGCCATCACTGTCCCACTTTACGTCGTTTAGCCAATCGTTCATTGCTTAACCTATATACTGCCTGTGCTGCATTATCGCATAGCACCTGCCCCGGCTAAAGTTGCTCGGGGTATTGAAGTGTTAACGTCCGCGCGGCCAAAGCAGGGCCAAGCCAATGACCCCGAGAAACATTGACTGATATGACCAGCTTACCATCGCAGGGCCGACGGCCATCAGCAGGCAGGCGGTTCCCATGATAGGCCACAGGTAGCCGCCCTTGTGTGTCTTGGGCTCTGCCACTTTTGCAGCTTCTGTCACGGCCGGGCGCAGGCGTTGACGCTCCAGGTTTTCGTAAATCAGCTCGGGGATCTCGGGAAACTTCTCCATCCATTCCGGGGCGTAGCGTTTGAATTGTCGCCACAGCTCCTTCGGGGCAAAACGATCTTTCAGCCAGCGCTCCAGATAGGGGTGAGCGGTGCTCCATAAATCCAGTTCGGGGTAGAGCTGGCGGCCCAGACCCTCGATATTGAGCAGGGTTTTTTGCAGCAACACCAGTTGTGGTTGCACCTGCATGTCGAAACGGCGCGCGGTTTGGAATAGCTGGATCAACACCTGACCAAAGGAAATTTCCGCCAGCGGCTTTTCAAAGATGGGTTCGCAAACACTGCGGATAGCGTTCTCGAATTCCCCGATCGGGGTGTCGGCGGGTACCCAGCCACACTGCACGTGCAACTCGGCAACCTGGCGATAGTCCCGGCGGAAAATGGCCAGCATATTGCGCGCCAGATAGTACTGATCTTCCCGGTTGAGGCTGCCCACAATCGCCATGTCCACGGCGATGTATTGAGGTTGCTTGGGGTTGCTGCGCGAAACAAAAATATTGCCCGGATGCATGTCGGCATGGAAGAAGTTGTCTTCAAACACCTGGCGGAAAAAGATATCGACACCGCGCTCGGCCAGGCGCTTCATGTCGGTATTCTGGGCTTCAAGCTGCTCAATGTCAGTGACCGGAATACCGTAGATACGCTCCATGACCATCACGTTCTGGCGACAGAATTCCCAGTGCACTTTGGGTATATAGAGCAGGGGGGAGTTGTCGAAATTGCGGCGCAGCTGGCAGGCGTTGGCCGCCTCCATCTGCAAGTTCAACTCATTCAAAATGGTGTGCTGGTAATCCTCAACCACCTCTACGGGGCGCAGGCGGCGACCGTCCTGGCTAAAGCGCTCCACCAAGTGGGCCAGGCGAAACAGCAGGGCAATGTCTCCGGCGATGGTATTTTCGATACCTGGGCGCACCGCTTTAACAACGACGTCCTCGCCGCTTTTCAGGGTCGCGGTATGTACCTGGGCCACCGATGCCGAAGCGAGTGGCTCAGGGGAAAATTCAGCAAACAGTTCCTCTACCGGTTGACCCAGTGCGCGTTCGACGATGGCTTGGAATTCTTGCTCGTTAAAGGGCGCAACGTTGTCCTGGAGGTGATTGAGCTCGCGCACAATATCAACGGGCACCAGATCCGGGCGAGTTGACAGAAGTTGGCCAAATTTGACGAAGATCGGGCCCAGTTCTTCCAGGGCATGGCGCAGCCGTTGGCCCCGGTTCAGATCGCCTTTGGGAAACAGCAGGAGCAGAGGTTTGGTGCAGCGCAGCCACCAGGGTTGCTGATGCGAATCCAGCAGCAGGTCGAGGCGATAGCGAGCGGCCACGCGAATTATCTTCAGGAGGCGAAAAAATGCCATCATTCGGGTTGGTTTCCTTGCTTGGCCGCGATAATGGCGGCATCCAGGCTTTGCTTGAGTTTGGTGGCTTTCGCTTCCAAACGGGCGCTGCCATCGCGCAAGTTGTCGACGGCCTGGTGAAAATCGTCCAGTTCAAACGGGTGAGGTGTTGCGTGCAGTTCTTCGCTCAGGGCTTCGCCGCTGCGCTGCCAAACAGCGGATTCGCGCTCGCGCCAAAAGCCAAACCCTTTGCGTATCAATCCAGCCAGACTGGGGCCGGCGATGTCGCCCATAAGCTGGCTCAGGGGCTCTTCCCAATCAATATCCAGATCGCTGGCGATCGACTGCAGGTCGACCAATAGACCGGTGCTGCCAAAGACCTGCACGCCGCTGTTGGCAAGACTGTGTTGACCGGATAGGCCAAGCTGTGCGATCGCCATCGCGCTGCCCTTGAGCTGGCAGTCGATGGTCCCTTCAAAGTGCTGACGCAGCTGAACCTGGCCCTCTTCAAGCACGACAAAAGCCGTGATCGTCGGGGACTGGCAGCAAACCTGCAAGGTTTTGTTGCCCAGTTGTCGTAAACGCTGCTGACTGGCGGGATCGTAGTTCAGGGCGCTGTTGATCATGCGCTCCAGACTGGCAAAAGCCGCTGTGCTGAGGGTGGGGTCCATGATTGGCTCTTCAGTTATCAGGGCTTAATGCCCTTGTGCAGCGCCACGATACCACCGGTCATGTTGTGATATTCGCAGGCCGCAAAGCCGGCGTTCGCCATCATGTCTTTCAGGGTGTCTTGGTCCGGGTGCATACGAATCGATTCAGCCAGATAACGATAACTGTCGGCATCGTTAGTGATCAGGCGGCCCATTGTCGGGAGGAAAGCGAAAGAGTAGGCGTCGTAGGCCTTTTCCAGCAGAGGATTGGCGGGCTTGGAAAATTCCAGAACCAGCAAGCGGCCACCGGGTTTCAACACACGCAGCATGGAGCGCAGGGCCAGATCTTTATCGGTCACATTGCGCAGGCCAAAGGCGATGGTGATGCAGTCGAAGGTGTTGTCTGCGAACGGCAGGTATTGGGCATCGGCCTGGGATACCTGAACATTGCCGGCAACGCCTTTGTCGATCAGCTTATCGCGACCGACTTTCAGCATGGAATCGTTGATATCCGCCAGAATCACCTGACCTTCCGGGCCGACCAAACGGCTGAATTTCAGGGTCAGGTCTCCGGTGCCGCCAGCAATGTCCAGCACCTTCTGGCCCTTGCGAACACCGGAAAGCTCGATGGTAAAACGCTTCCACAGGCGGTGAACACCGCCCGACATGACATCATTCATCAGGTCATATTTGGCCGCTACCGAGTGGAATACATCAGCAACACGACCGGCCTTCTCGCCTTTATTGACCGTTTCATAGCCAAAGTGAGTCGTTTCCTGATCCTGTTTATGCTCGCTCATAGTGCTTTTTCGCTTGGTTTAAAGTCGGGCGCTATTTTACAGGCTGGAGGCGTAATTGCCACGCGAGAGCTTGAATCGGAAGGGAATCAAAGCATGAATTTGGGCATCGGGCTACCGTCGGGCGTGCGGGTGAATCCGACCTTCTATTAATATTAACGGATATAAAGGCAATCTTGTCTTATTCTGCGGGCTTCTACTTTTAAATGGTTTATACTTCGATTTTACTCAGTAGATAGTAGTAACTAAGGTTTATTATGTCGCAGCCTGGATCCCAGCAACGACCCGCCCCGATTTACAGTCGTTTCCGTGATGTCTTTAAAGAAGGCTTCAAAATTGATTGGGTTACCGCCAGCTTTCTCAGCATTACCCATGTACTGACACTGATTGCAACGCCTATTGCCTATATCTATGCACCAGAGGGTTTATGGCGCTGGATGCTGGCCTGGACCATCCTGCATGCCTTGATCGGCAGCTTGGCAACCACGGTATACAGCCATCGTTTGATTGCCCATGGAGCAGCGAAAATGGTGAGCTGGCCTGTCCATATTTTGTTCGGTTTTATCGGCCAGGTAATGGCGGTTCAGGGGCCGGTGCGTCGCTGGGCGGCGATGCATATTATTCACCATGGTGTCGATCGCAACGGCCAACATCACCGTGACCCCTACAGCGCAACCTGGTTTCCACAGGCCTGGCGCAACTTCGTGTGGTCCCATATGTTGACCTACTATTTCAAGCACCCGGAAGACGACATGATTCGTCGTGCTTATGAGAGCAAAAACCACCCGGCGCTGGTTTGGCAGGAAAAGCTCTATATTCCGCTTTTGGTTATCCTGAATTTCCTTTTGCCTATGGCACTGGGTTTATATCTGGCGGGTTTCGTTGGCATGCTGTGCATGATGATGGCGGGTATTGCCGGTTTTGTATTGGCGCAGCACAACACCTGGACAGTGAACAGCGTGACCCATATGTGGGGCTTTACCTCCGGTGCCTTTAGCTCGGCTGTGAACAATTATGTTTGGCTTGGCCCATTGGGTGAAGGTAATCACCATGCTGATCACCACGATTTTGCTCGCGACTATCGTAATGGTTTCGGTGTCAGTGGCTGGTTGCTGGACCCGACTCGCTACGTCATTTTGGGCTTGCGAGCGGTTGGGTTGGTAAAAGGTCTTCATCGGGCAAACAAGCGCCAGGAGGCTGAAATTCTCGCGCGTCGCAAATTGATTCATGCTCAATCCCAAACCAAGAAGGCACGTTGGCAAGCCTGGGAAGACAAGCTGGAAGCCTTAAAAGCAGAATGGCTGGAAGCGGCCCAACGTTTTGAGCAGTTCAGGCAGAGAAAGGTGCAGCTTAAAGTGCAACTCAAAACAGCCAGCTTGCCGAAGATTGAATTTCGCAAAAAACTGGACCTGCTGAAAGCGGAGATGGAAGTAGCTCGTCGCGCCATGCGTGCCCGCCGTCAGGCTTTCCTGGATGCACTCTTTGAAATGAGAGCACTGCCGGCCTAGAGTTTGCTTTTCTAATGATAAGGGGTAGAGTCGATACGGTTCTGCCCCTTTTTTGTTTCTGGTGAAGATTGATGAACTATCAAACGATTCCTGTCCTCAGGATTTTTGATGAAGAAAAAGCCAAGGCTTTTTATCTGGATTTTCTTGGTATGAATCTGGATTGGGAGCATCGTTTTGAAGCGAATTACCCAGTCTATATGCAGGTCTCAAAGCAGAATCTGGTCTTGCATCTGAGTGAGCATTCGGGCGATTGCTCGCCGGGTGCTAAAACGTTTATTCATTGCGACGATGTCGACATGCTGTTTTCCGAGTTGCAGGAAAAAAATAATAAGTACTGCAAACCAGAAATTGAAACGGCGCCCTGGGGCGATAGAAGTCTGACGGTGATCGATCCCTTTTCCAATCGCTTGTTGTTCAATGAGCGCTAGTGCATTCTGATTTCAGGTGCACTATTTCAGGGCTTGTTTTGTATTTATTTCAGAATTGATACGCGTCATGATCTCGCTCAGTCGAGACCAGCCTTGCAGCGTGACGGGCAAGATCAGGGCTGCTTCGACAAAGCTCCAGGAATAACTGATCACTGAAAAAATATTACCCACCGTCACTTGAACATGACTTGCGGCAAACCATAGATTGAACGAGACAAAGCTGAGTAACAGTAAAAAGATCAAACCATAAACGAGTGACTCGGTATCCGAAAGATTGACCTCCAGCTTTCGCAGGCGCAACAAGTGATGAGAAATGCGTTCCGGCTTGCGGGTTTCCAGAGTGTCCACCTGTTTTTCTTCCTGATGGTTGTACGCGGAATTCAAACGATAAAAATGTTTGTGAAATAAGCTGTATAAGACCAACATGACGACAACGGTTCCCAGTGCGGCAAAAGCCAGAGCCGGATGGAAGGTATAGAGCACCACCACAGAGATAATCAGTTGAACAATGGAGGTCATTAGCTCGGGGGCTTGATGTTCCAAAAAGTCGACCAATTCTCTTCCCATGCCAATACGAGCGTTCACAACAGACGTGGCCAGCTTGTTCGAACGGCCTGCCAGGGTTTTGCCCAGTTCCACCCGAATCGTTCCGAACACTCGAGTATCGTAAACTCTTCGGCCGACGCCTATTACCAAAAGAGCCCCCATGACGGAAATGAGTTTGATGAAATCTTCATAGCGATCTTCCAGCAGGCCATCAATGGCAAAGCCAATAAACAATGGGATCAAGGTCATCAAGACCGTTTCCAGCAGAGTCAGTAACCAGGTTACGCTGATGGATTTCCAGAATCGTTTGAGCAAACTGGAAACTGTTAATGATAGTCCGTCCAGCATGGAGATTATTCCTACACGGTTTTGGAGAATTATTGGAATGCTAAGCCTAGCCCCCTTAGGTGGCAAAATTAGTGTCCAAAACCACTGAGCTAAAATAGCGAGGCCAGTATCCTCATTCGCGGCCTGTTCGAATTTGCATGGGTGTTTTGTTGTAAAATCTACGAATGGCTCTGCGGAAATTTGAAGGCTCTTGATACCCGAATAAACTGGCAATGGCATCAATGGTGAGGTCGCTGTTGCACAGATATTGCTTTACCAATTCCATTTGGACCTGTTGCTGAATGATACGGAAACTAAACCCTTCCTGGGCCAGTTTTCGGTTGAGGGTTCGGCGTGACATGTGCATAGCTTGAGCAAGATCAGTTTCTTTGGGCAGAGGCGGTCCGCTACAGCGCAGAATCTCTCTGACACGCTGAGTGTATTCACTTTGTCCTTTTAAAGAGGCTTTGTCACTTTGCCGATTGCATTGCTCAAGTGCGGTTTGCCACAGCTCGGGGTTGTAGGCCGCCGGGCGAACAGATCCCAGCGGTGCTGGAATTTCAAAAGCGGTCACCGTTTCATTGAAGTGACAGGGGCTGTCAAAATACTTGGGGTATTCGTTGGTGTAGCCGGGTGGGGGAGTCGCGAAGCGATAGTGTCCATCACAGACCGGCCTGCCGAGAATGCCCTGCACCGAGTTTTGCAGAGTGCGCATAAACACTTCAAGCTGTGTCTGGCGTGTATCGCCGAGGTCCTCAAGTTCGTAGGCCTGAACACATAAATAGTGTTGCCCATTATGCTGCTTGCTGTGAAGCTCAAGGTGGATCGCTGAGGAAAACATGCGGCTGTAGCTGACGTAGGTTTGCAAACAATCTTGCAGGCTTGGTGCGCTGATTGCGGCGAGCCCGGCAAAACCTGCGGAAAAGGCATCGGCGTATTGACCGAAGAGTAGACCAAGTTCGGGACGTTTGCTCAGTGCCAATGCCAGGCTAAGGAAATCCCGAAACTCATCATTCTCAAGATAAACTTCACTCTGCAATTGTTCTTTGCAAAGAGCACTGTGGTGCCACAACTCTTCAAGATCGACACCCAGTATTTCCAGTTCTCTCGTTATCAAACGTGCATAATAAACGCTAATCATATCAGTTTTCCGCCTTGTGGCTCAAAATGACACGAAATAGACCCAAAATCAACTCACCTCTCTGTGACACTTCTTTCAAACTGCTGATGACTCATTTAGCTGTTTGTTTAAGAGGAAGCGCTGATGTCTGTTTCGTATAAAGTGAGCCGTGAGCCGGGTAACACCCCCTTAAAGCATTGGCCGGAAGATTACGTGCCAGGAGGTAAGCAAAATGCCCGCTGGCTGACGCTGCAAAAAGGGCCGGATGCTGGCAAAAAGTTGTTTTACTACGATGTGACTTTGGGAACCGAAGAGCCCGATAAAACGTTGCTGTTCGTTCACGGTAACCCTGAAAGCAGTTACACCTACGCAAAGACTATTGCCGAATTACAAAACCGGACTGATGTGAATGTTAGAGTGGTTGCGATGGACCACATCGGTTTTGGTCTTTCCGATCAGGCCAGCTTTGAAATGGTGGATTTCCACCATGCCCACAACTTGCAACAACTTATTGAACATCTGGATCTCAACAATATTTGCCTGTTGATTCATGATTGGGGCGGCGCCATCGGTATTGGTTCCTTGATCGATCAGGCCGAGCGGGTGAAGGCACTGTTGATAATGAATACCACCGTTTTTCCCATTGCCAGAGATGGGAAGTGGGTGTACGACAATTTTCCGTTTCCGGGGGTTTTATCCTGGAACAAATTGGCAGCCTGGTTCCCCAATAAATTGTGGCCCTATTTATGTTCCATGATTGTTTGCCGGCCCATATACAGCTCACCGGGATTTGCTTTGGAATCTTTCCGGTTTTCGATAAGAGCGATGTTCGGAAAATTAAATCAACAGGAAACGCTTTATCGCGATATGTTTAACAGCGACATCAACAGCAGAAGCTCTCGACGAAATGCACGGCAGACCCACCGATGGGGCTACGGTTATCAATACCATGATCCTCTTGTGGGGGAGCAAGACAATAGTAAATTTTATCAGAATATTCAGGGAAAAATCTCGAAACTATGGGGCGGGAAAATTCCAGCTCTGGGTTTCTTTGGCCAATGGGATGTTCTGGCAAAGCCTTCGGTATTACAGCAGTGGTGTGCGCACCTTCCCCAACTTGAAGATCGAATATCCTTGTATCCCAAGCGGGGGCATTTTATTGAAGAGTGGGAATATGTCGACATCGCCAACGGTGTTGTTTCGCTGCTCAATGATATGCGTAGCGGCCATTTTGGAAACGGCGATTAGGAAGACGCTCAAGGTGTGGGAAGGCGACGCCTTCCCCAGAGTAAATTAAACAGTTTTATCCAATTCCGCTTCAATGCTTTCGGCTTTCTGGAACAGTGCCTGGCCGGCGAGAAAGTCATAGTAGCTTTGCAGGTTGGGGAAGAAGGCAAGTGCGCCACTGCGGTGCAGAGCGTCCACAATAAAACTCATCATGATATCGGCGCCACTCAGTGTATCGTCCACCAGAAAATGCGCGCCAGCATTGTCGTTAAAGAAGCCCATGACTTTGGCAACTTCGTTCTGGGCGTATTGATCCAGCATATTCATTTTGGCGCCGTCTTTATCTACAAACATCTTTAAAAGTAAGGGCAGGATGGCGGAGCTTTCTGCGAAATGCATCCATTGTAGGTAATCGATATAGTGCTTGCTATCGGTAGCGGGAATCATGTCCGGGCGATACCGCTGGCACAGATATTCGGTAATGGCGCCGGATTCGGCAATCACGCGTCCATTGTGCTCAACAACCGGAGACTTACCCAGAGGGTGGATGGCCTTTAATTGATCCGGCGCAAGATTGCTTTGGGCATCTCGCTGATAGGCTTCAATGCGGTATTCGACCCCCAGTTCTTCCAGCAACCAGATAATACGCTTCGAACGGGATTTATTCAGGTGATGCAAAACGATCATGAAAACTCCTTTATTATTGTCATCGTTTTGTGACGGTCGCCGGGCTCTGACGCATACAGGCAACAACTCGGCGCATTGTCCTTCACTTTTTTCGGAAATACTAATACCTTCGGGAAAAATGTTATGTTATAACATTTATATTCCCCTCTAAAATACACAATAAGCAGGAATACGCTATGTACAATTCAGGGCTTACGCGCTCTTTGAAAGGCATGCTATTGGGCACCATGTGTGCTCTTGTCAGCTTGCCGGGCTTCGCAGAGAAGGCCAAGGAAGACGATGCGCCACTTTCCAGCGCGACCTTTAAAGGTTTAACCCTCCGAAATATTGGCCCCGGCTTCATGTCCGGACGAATTGCCGATATCGCCATTGATCCCAAAGATACCAGCGTCTGGTATGTCGGCGTGGGTTCCGGTGGTGTTTGGAAAACCAAAAACGCCGGTGTTACCTGGAAGCCGATTTTTGACGAGCAGCCGGTGTATTCGATCGGTGCCGTTGTACTTGATCCAAACAACAGCAACACCGTTTGGGTCGGCAGTGGTGAGAATGTTGGCGGTCGTCACATCAGTTTCGGTGACGGTATCTACGTGAGCCATAATGGTGGTGCCAAGTGGACGAATATGGGCCTGAAAAACTCCGGCCATATTTCTGAAATTATTGTTCACCCGAAAGATCCAAACACTCTTTGGGTTGCTGCCCAGGGGCCGCTGTGGAAAAAAGGTGGCGAACGTGGTCTGTTCAAGACAAGTGATGGCGGCAAGTCCTGGAAAAAAGTGCTCGGCGACAATGAATGGGTCGGTGTAACCGATGTGGTTATCGACCCCCGCAACCCAGAGATATTGTACGCAGCAACCTGGCAGCGCCATCGCACAGTGGCGGCCTACTATGGTGGTGGTCCGGGTTCAGGTCTGCACAAATCCACAGATGGCGGTGAAAGCTGGCAGAAACTGGAACAGGGTCTGCCCAAGGAAGAGATGGGCAAAATTGGTTTGGCCATTTCTCCCATTGATCCCGATGTGGTTTATGCGGCTATTGAGTTAAAACGACGCACCGGTGCGGTTTATCGTTCTGCGGATCGTGGCGCATCCTGGGTAAAAGGTGCTGATGCGGTTGCTGGCGGTACCGGCCCTCATTATTACCAAGAGCTCTACGCCAGCCCGCATTTCTTCGATCACATTTATCTTGCAGGCGTGCGCATGCAGGAATCAAAAGATGGCGGTAAAACCTTTACTGCGATGAAGGAAGAGCATAAGCACAGCGATAATCACGCTATGGAATTTATCGCCGATGATAAGAACTACATGATGGTAGGTTCTGACGGTGGTATCTACGAGAGCTTCGACAAGGGAGCTCACTGGCGTTATCACGCCAATCTTCCGATCACTCAATACTATAAAGTAGCCGTCGACGACGATGCGCCTTTTTATAATATTTATGGCGGTACACAGGATAACAATTCCCAAGGTGGTCCTTCGCGAACTGACAGTGCCCACGGTATTTTGAATTCCGATTGGGAAGTTATTTTGTTTGGTGACGGGCATCAGCCGGCCACTGAGCCTGGTAACCCTGATATCGTGTACGCTGAGTGGCAGCAGGGTAACCTGACGCGCTATGACCGCACGACCGGAGAAATGGTCTTCATTAAACCGCAACCGGGCAAAGGCGAATCACCCGAGCGTTACAACTGGGATGCGCCGATTCTGGTGAGCCCTCATAAGCCGACGCGTTTGTATTTTGCTTCGCACCGCGTGTGGAAGTCGGAAGATCGTGGAGATAACTGGACAGCCATTTCAGGGGATCTCACAAAAAACCTGAGACGTATCGAGCAGCCTATTATGGGTGCCAAGCAAGGTTGGGAAGGTGCTTGGGATCTGTTCGCGATGTCACAATACAGCACCATTACCTCCCTGTCAGAATCGCCAGTTGTTGAAGGTCTACTGTATGCCGGAACCGACGACGGCCATATTCAGATCAGTGAGAACGGTGGTGAGTCCTGGAAAAAAGTCAACGTGGGCAGCTTGCCAGGTGTTCCAAAAACAGCCTTCGTAAACGACATCAAAGCCGATATGTTTGATGCCGATACTGTGTATATCGCTCTGGACAATCATAAGTTTGGCGATTACAAGCCTTATCTGTTGAAGAGTACCAATCGCGGTAAATCCTGGAAGTCCATGGCTGGCAACTTGCCTGCCAAACATCTGGTATGGCGCGTAGTACAGGATCACGTTGATCCAGAATTGTTTTTTGCCGGTACTGAATTTGGTTTGTTCTTCACCATTGATGGTGGTCAGAAGTGGGTAGAGTTGAAGGGTAATGTGCCGACCATTTCTTTCCGTGACCTGGCCATTCAACGACGTGAAAATGATTTGGTTGGTGCCAGTTTTGGTCGAGGCTTTTTCGTACTCGACGATTACAGCGCTCTGCGTAATCTGTCTGAGAAAAAGCTGGAGCAGGAATCGTTGTTGTTCCCGACGCGAGATGCGCTTTGGTATATCGAAAGAACACCTCTGGGTGTGGGTGCCGTTGGCTCTCAAGGTGAAAACATCTTCCGTTCTCCCAACCCGGAGTTTGGCGCCACTTTCACATACTACTTAAAAGACGATCTCAAGAGCCTGAAAGAAACTCGTCAGGCCAAAGAAAAGTCTTTGAAGAAAGCCAAGAAGCCCGTTAGCTTACCTTCCTGGGAAGCGCTGAAGGCTGAAGAGCGACAGCAAAAGCCAACACTGTGGTTTACCATTCGCGATGAGCAAGGCAATGTCATTCGCAAAATTGCGGGCGGAGCCAAAAAAGGTGTGCAGCGTGTGACCTGGGATCTGCGTTGGCCAGCGCAACAGGCGATTGGCTTGCAGGGCAATTACTTTGAGCCAGAGCCGCAAGGGCCCCTGGTTGCTCCAGGTAAATACACCGTGAGCATGAGCAAGGAAGTTGATGGTCGTGTCAGTGAGTTGCAAGCACCTCAGTCTTTCGAGGTTGTTCAGATGCACAAACGTGGTGCTCTGAAAGAAATTGATGGTGCCAAAGTGGCCGCATTCTGGAAAGCTCTGGCCGAAGCTCAGCGCCTGTCAACCGCAACGGGTCAAGCATTGGCTGATGCGGTAAAACGTCTGGATATGATCGAACAGTCTTTGGATCGCACATCCACAGCGCCGGGTGAATACGATGCAAGATTTGCAGCGTTACGTTCGAAGCTGTTGGCACTGGATACCCGTTTGAATGGTAATCCGGCGAAAAACCAGATCGGTGCCTGGAATGACACAGTCAGCGTTTATGATCGTTTGTTTCACGCGCAAATCGGTACGTTTAAGTCCACCTACGGACCAACGCCGGCCATTCAATCCAGTTTGGATATGGCTAAGGAAGAATTGCTTGAAGTTCGAGCCGAGTTGAACAGATTGATCGGTGAAGACATTCCAGCCTTTGAAAAAGAGCTGCAATCCCTGGGCGCCCCGTGGGTACCAGGTCAACCTTTACCCTCACTTTAAGAGTGAATTGGCGGTAAATAAAAAAGGGCTCATCTGGAGCCCTTTTTTTGCTTCGTTTTGTCTGATTGTTGTTCTTAAGATTTATATTCCGCTTTAAACAATACTGCGTACAGTGCGGGTACAAATCCCAGAGTTAACAAACTGCCGACAACAATACCGAAGGCAATCACGATACCCATTCCGCTCCACAGGCTTCCGCCAAACAGAATCAGTGGGATCAAACCTAAAGCCGTGGTACATGTCGTTACCAGAATCGGACGCATACGAGCTTCACAAGCGGCTTGAATAGAATCCAGAATGGAGTCGCGTTCGGCACGTTCCTCCTCTATCCGTTCGATCAAGACAATGCCGTTGTTAATAATAATTCCGGCCAGACTGAACAGGCCCAGCATACACATAAAGCCGAAGCTCTCACCGGTAATCAACAAGCCAAAGCTGGCACCGATCAAACACAGTGGGATGGTCAGCAGAATAACTGCTGGGCGACGGGCAGAGTTAAACTGCAAGACCAGTAAGATCACAATACCCATCAAACAAGCGGGCATGTACTCAAACAGTGCCGCATTGGCGCTGTCACTGTCCGCTACGTCACCGGCCAGTTCCAAACGATGGCCAGGCGGTAACTCAAAACTGTCCAGCATCGGTTGAATGTTTTCCAGTAACGTGGCCGCTGGCCAAATCTGATGCTTGGCGCTCAGTTCAATGGTGCGTTCCAGATTGCGTCGACGAATCTGGCTGGGCTCAATCACTGCGTCAATTTCCACCACCTGCAACAATGGCACAAAGCTTTGGTTGGTGGGTGACATGATGGTGATTTGGCGCAGGGAATCCAGGCTGCTGCGTTTGTCCTGATCGGCACGCATGCGAATTGGAATCACTTTATCGCCTTCGCGATAATCACTGACGTCCATCCCGGAAAAGTGAGCTTGCAGGGCATTGGCAATCAGGCTGCTGTCCAGCCCCGCGCGGCGGGCGCGAGACTGATCAACTTTCACAATGATTTTGGCCACTGGGCTTTCCCAATCATTGTGAATGCTTTTCATGTCTGGAATGCGGCGCAGATTATCGACTAACTCATTGGCTTTATCCTGAAGTACTTCTTTGTTCGGGCCGATCAAACGCAACGCCAGGCCTTTACCACCACCGCCGCCTACGCCGAGCTTTTCAATTCGCGCACGCGCATCGGGCAATTGGGTCAGCACAAAGTCGCGGCTGCGGCGAGCGATATCGTCAATGCCATCGGCTTCTTTGGCGGTTACGACAAAGAAAGCTGCATTCGGTGCAGGATCGGGCGGTGACAAAGATTGAATAAAGCGTGGGCCACCATCGCCAATATAGGCGGTTGCTGAAACCAGTTCCGGATTCTGTTCTTTATCCGCTAGCCAGTCACTGAAGGTCTGGGTCACTTCCTGGGTTTTGCGAATATCCGTGCCGGCCGGCAAATCCAGATAAACCACAAACTGATTGCTGGAACTTGGCGGGAAGAACTCTTTCGGAATAAACGCCATCGCAAATACGGACAGTGCAAACAACCCGATCATTGCTAACAGGAAGACTTTACGGAATTGCAATATGCCTTTGAGTATGGCGCTGTATCCAGCCTGTAGACGGCTCACAATACCACTCACCATCGCATCCAGCCCGGAAGGCTTGGCAGCTTTTTTATCGCCGACAAATTTCGCATACAACATCGGCAATGCGTAGATGCTCAGGAACCATGAGGACAGCAGGGCGAGGATAATCACCTGACTGAGTGAGCTGATGTATTCGCCGGCCTGGTTGTCGGCCAGCATCAACGGCATAAAGGCCAGGATGGTAGTTAATGATGAACTCAATAGGGGGATCGATAAACTCTTGGCGGCATCAACGGCAGCATCGTACATGGTTTCGCCATCGTCGATTCGACGTTTGATGTCTTCTGCCATCACAATGCCATTGTCCACCAATAAGCCCAGCGCAATAATAATGGCTGCGATGGATACAATCTGAAGTTCCACACCCCAGGCGTTCATGCCAATTAAACTGAGTAAGATCGTAAGTGGCACCAGGCTTCCCACCAGTAGTCCGAGACGTAAGCCCAGGAAAACCATCACAACTGCCAATACCACCAATACGGTTTGGAAGAGATTGCTCAGTGCTTCATTGATTTGTTTGTCGACCACGGCAGGTTGGTAATTCACACGCTTTAATTCCAAACCAACGGGCAACAATTGACGTTGCTGGTCAGCCAATTGATCGACCTGGCGCGCAAATTCGGCGATGGCAGTATTTGGAATCTGTGAGATACCCAGGATTACAGCGGTCTGGCCATTAAAAGTAACCGGTGATGCTGGTGGGTCCTGATAGCCGCGTTCAACATCAACCAGATCGCGCAGGTACACCATGCTCTCACTGTTGGGCAGTTTCACCAAAGTGTTTTTAATGTCTTCGACACTTTGGTAAGTCCCTGTTGGCTCAATCACAAAGCGATCGCCATCGGCTTCAATAATGCCGGCCGGTAGAATCACGTTTTGATTTTTCAGCTCATTGGTGATTTGGCTGCTTTGTAATTGGTTCTGCAACAGCTTGGCTTCATTGAAGTTCAGCCAGATCCGTTCTTCCTGAATACCATGCAAGCTAACGCGCGCTACCAGGGGTAATGCATTGAACTCATCTTGCAGGCGGCGGGCAACTTCGCGCAGTTCGGCATGGCTGTAATCACTACCAGTCAGTGCCAGGGTAATGGGCGCTACGCGGCCGTAGTCGTCATTTACGAATGGCCCCTGAGTGCCTTCGGGCAAGCTGCCGGCAATGTCTTTCATTTTGTTGCGCAGCTTTTGCCAGATTGGCGCGACATCGGTATAGCGGTCGTGAACGGTGACATTGATAATGGCTTCGCCAGTGCGAATGCTCACCGTGATGTCTTTAACCTCTTCGAGTTCTTTAATTTTCTTCTCGATGGGTTTGACGATGAGGTTTTCCATTCGTGAAGGCGACATGCCCTCAAAGTTCGCAACTACCGAGGCTACGCGAATAATAATTTGAGGTTCCTCGCGGCTGGGAAAGCCCGAGTACAAAAACAAACCGAATAAAATAATGGCGGCTAGAATGAACTGGCTAAAGCGCTGCCGGTCCAGGCCGAATCGTGTAATTAAATCCATAGTGATCGCCTCCTTGTCTTATTGCTCTTGGCGCCACTCGGGCTCCCACAAGGTAACTTCCTGGCCAGCGAATAAGAACGGTAGGCCGGCGGAAGCGATTTTATCGCCTTTGTTCAAACCTTTGATTACTTCAACACTGTTGTCGCGCAGATCACCCAGTTCGATTTCGCGTTTTTCCAGGAGTGACGTTTCTGGATTAAACAGCAGAACGCCCGCAAAGCGATTGTCATCTTTATTGACGTTACTTTCGGACAGGGCTGATACCGGAATCATATAAATTGGTGTTTCCTGATTTTCAGCGCGGAACGAAAAAGTGACATTGGCGGTCATGCCTGCGCGGATGTTTGAGGTGTCTCCGCTGAGCTGTACTTTGACCGGGAAGGAGCTGCCGGCTTCAACCTGAGAGCCGATGCTGGAAACTTGTCCTTCCAGGCTCAAACCGGGAACTGCAGGAAAATCGGAGCTGACCAACTGACCATATTCAATATAAGGCATCATGCTTTCAGCAGCCGGCACTTTGATTTTAAAACCGGTGTCACCTTGCAATTGAAAAACGGTATTGCCGGATTGAACACTTTGGAAGGGTTCCAGGGTGCGGGTGTTAATGGTGCCGGCAAACGGTGCGCGCAGTTTGGTGCGTTCCAGATTACGATTAGCTTCCTGTACGCGATCTTCGGCGACCTTCACCTGGCTATTGGCTGCATCAGCGGCCGCTTGCAGCTTGTCGATGGTGGCTTGGGCGACCAGCTTTTTCGCAAACAGTTGCTGGTTTCTTTTTAATTCCGAAGAGCTGTTTTGCTGTTCGGCGCGAGCCTGGTTCAGCTGGGCCTGAGCCGAGCTGAGAGAAGTGCGGTAATCTTTGGGGTCCAGTTCTGCAAGAACCTGATCCTTGCTGACCAAATCGCCTTGTTTCACCAATACATTGGATACTTTACCGTCGACGCGAAAGCTTAGATCGGTTTTGTCAGATGGTTCGACAATGCCAGTAACTTTTCTCACACTGCCGCTGGATTCCTCGCCGACACTAAAATATTTAATGGCTTTTGGCGGAACCGCTTGCTGTGTTTCAAGCTGTTCACTACAGCCAGCAATCAGGGCAGCGGCGGCCAGAGCAATGCCACTGCGTTTAATGGGGAGGGTGTTTTGTTGTAAAAAGCGAATGAATCCCATAAATATCTCCAAAAAATAAAGCGGGTCGTTGCGGTTTATTGAAGTCGGGAGGAGAGCAGGGCAATGTCTCTACACTGAAACAAGATGGTGCTGATAATGATGTCGCCAACATAAACTGCAATTCTGGCGGTTTTATTGCCCTGAGATTTCTCTCTTCCTGCTTTCTAATAAGCCGCAATAATCCTTCAACCCGAAAACCGCGCCATTGTAGAGTGTTTGTACATGGACTTGGGTTAAGTAAGGTTATTTTTGTATCGTCTGCCCCTATTGGGGTGGGTTTAATGACGCTTTTGTTTCAGTGTTAATGCTAAATCATTATCCAAGCCGGATGATTTGAGTGTCGGGGTCGCGACTGAGGCCGGCATCATCCAGTTTTTGTAAATAGTTTTGCCACATCGATTCCTGATTTTTGCCAAGTTCCGCAAGGTAGCTCCAGCTGTATATGCCGGAGTCATGGCCATCATCAAACAGGATTCGAATGGCATAGTGGCCGTTGGGTTCCAGAGTTTGTATGCCCACGTGTTGTTTGCCGTGTTGCAACACTTCCTGTCCAGGCCCGTGACCTTTTACCTCTGCAGAGGGTGAGTGCACGCGTAAAAACTCTGCGCTCAGGTGGTAGGTTGCATCGGAGAAGCTGATTTCCAGTTCCTGGCTTTTGCGGTGCAATTCAATTCGGGTCGGGCTTTGCATAAATCTGGGTTCTTTTGACTGGTTATTTTGTTGCCGTCATGGCGATTTCCCGTCAGCTCTTGGGCTAAGCAGGTATGGAATAAATTCGATGGCGAAACAGAGCAAAGCCAAGCTCCAACACAGGGCAGCAGAATCCCATAGGGGCAGGGTCGGGTACAGGCCCGCGGCCAAACGAAGGACGACAGCCAATAACATGAATATATAGCTGGCCAGCATCAGTCGGCTGCAGTGCAGGGGGCGACCACTGTGGCCGAGACTCACTCGCCCCATAAAGCCAACGGTCATCAGCCCAACACATAAAACACCGGCGCTGTGAATCCAAAGGCTGACGGGTAGCAGTGAAAAATAACTGGCGGCTTTTAACAGGTAAGTGATTGCGAGACCGAAATAGGCAATGTGAAGAACCCAGAGCATTGGATTGCGCCACAGGGCTTTACCCTGCCATCCCCACCATGAGTACAGAATCAGTGTTGCGAATGCCAATGCCAACAGAGCTTTTGGCAGCAGTGCATCAAAAAACGCACTGAACAGAAGTTGGGACAGGCCGGCTGCGAGCAGCCACAGAGGCTGTTGGGCAAAACCTTTCGGCTCCACCGCACCTTGCGTGCCATTGCGCGTAAACATAGGCAATACGCGAGCACCGATGATGGTGATGAGCATCAGTAGCAATTCTAAGGCGAAGAGTAGTGGCTGACTCGGGTTGATCGCAATCTGCTGGTGAATCGCAAGATGGTAGAAGAGGTTGCAGAGGAAAAACGCTATCAGGATTGGGATAAACAGCAGGTTGCGCCAATTGCGGCTCTTTATAATCGGCGCCGCCAGGCAAATTGCCAGGCAGGGAATAAAAGCCAGATCAAGCAGACTGAGGTATAAGGAAGGTGGCAGTATAAGCGCCAGCGGCCTGGGTAAAAGCCATACAATAAGCAGGGCTATGAGCAGTGGGCCGCGAGCGGTATCTTGCCCTGTCCAGTTGCGCACGGCAGTAAGTAGAAAGCCGGCCACAATCGCCATGCCGTAGGCGTAGATCATCTCATGGGCGTGCCAGCTGAACATATTCGCCAATGGCAATTGAATCTGTCCGCGGTAGATGAGTACCCATACCATCATCAGGGTTGCGCCAACGAGGCTGCCGGCCGCAAAGAATGGTCGAAAAGCAATACTGAAAAATACAGAGTGTCCCGGGTTTTGGGTGGTGGGTTCCTGTAGTTGGATCAGGGACATAAAACGATCCTCAACGCACTGGGGTTACCTCTACTTTAGCACGACTGGGATAAACCACAATCGCAAAAGCTCTTTGTATGTAAGTACTCGCAAATCTCTTGAGGCTTTAAATATAGGGCTTTCAAGGGAGGAGGTGATTTCGGGGGGGCAGAAAAGAAAAAGCCCCTGGAGCGTATCAGCATCAAGGGCGAAAGGAGCATATCGCTATTTAACCACAAAACGGCGCCTGGGTCATTCAATGAATGCGCTTTGTGCATTGAGGGTCGAAGAAATTGAGCGACAAAGGCCATGCGTCCAGCTCCTGTCTAAAAATGGTCTACACTAGTTTGCAAAATAAGAGGTTTACTAAATGGGTCTGGGTAACTGTAAGCTTGGAGGCATACCATGGAATTGACTCATTGTATTTATTGTAGTGCAACGACCGAGGAAGAACTGTCCGCTGAGGGCCTGGAGGCAATTCTGGAGCAAAGCCGGACAAATAATCAGAAGTGTGATGTCACAGGGATACTGTTGTTCGAATCGGGCGCGTTTTTTCAGGTTTTGGAAGGTGATGAAGCGGTTGTCGATGCGCTGTATCGAAAAATTGAGATGGATCCACGACACCAGCGTGTGACCAAGCTCATTTCTGAACCGATTGAAGAGCGGGCTTTTGGTGAGTGGTCCATGGGATACCCTAAGGTCAGCACAAAGGACTTGCAGGAAATTGAAGGGCTGAATGACTTTTTCGCCCGTGGTAATTCCTTTATGGACCTCGAAGAGGGGCGTGCAAAAGTCCTGCTGGATGCCTTTAAAAAAGGGAAGTGGCGGGTCTGACTTGCATTTGGGGGTTGCAGAGTGCAAGCTTTTCCACTCTGATTTGCCAGCACAGGGCTCCGCTTTTTGGGCTTGGGCAGGAAAACAATAACCTCAAACCATAATCGCCGTATGAGCTCTTATCTTTGTGAGCCAAGATCCATCTTGGCTCGCTTCTCCCTCCGTTTACGCATTCTTCTCTGTTGTTTGCCGATGGGCCTGATGACCCAAGTTGCATTTGCGAAGCAGCATGCGCAGGCACCCAATATCGTTCTTATAGTGGCCGACTATATGGGCTATTCCGATATCGGGCCTTATGGTGCGAGCGATATTGAAACGCCATCGTTGGACAGCCTCGCTGAACAGGGGGTGTTGTTCAGTGATCACTATAGTTCGGCGCCCAAGTGCATTCCCGCCAGGGCATCGTTAATGAGTGGTTTGTATCCTGCCAAGGCTCTGGACCGAGGGCGCGGATTGCCCGCCGAAAAAAACATCTTGTTAAAATCTCTAAAAGCAAAAAACTATCGAACAGCCTTAATTGGTAAATGGCATCTTGGCATGTCGCCAGGTTACAACCCCAATGATCACGGATTTGATTACTTTCTGGGATTTAACTCCTGGACTTTGGGACACCATGATCACAAAACCCCAAGAGGTGAGCCGGGTTTGTATCGCAATGGAGAGTTGGTTTCCGAGAGTGGATATTTGACGGATGTGCTGACGCGTGAGGCCGTGTCGTTCATTCGGCAGTCATCATCAAGCCCCTTCTTTTTGTATCTTTCCTACAGCTCGGCGTTGCCACCCTATCAAGTGCCGGACTTACCTAAAGAAAAATGGCATTCAGGATGGGATGCAGTGAAAGCCAGGCGTTCTGATTATGTGGCAATGGTCGAGAACATGGACGATGGTATCGCCCAAGTACTGAAAGTTTTGGCTGCGGAAGATAAAGCACAAGATACACTGGTCATATTTACCTATGATCATGGTGGTCGCCACCTTGTGAACTCAGGCCCCCTGTTCCATGGTTTTGATACTTTGTGGGAAGGGGGTATTCGAGTTCCATTAATTATGCGCTGGCCCGGCAAGTTTAAGGCCGGGCATACCATATCGGCACCAAGCCTCATTATGGATATCACCGCAACAGCTTTGGACGCATCCGGGAATGCTGAAAAAATTCCAGGGATAGACGGCAAAAGTTTTCTCGATGTTGAGCAAGCTCGTCCGGATCGGGCATTTTTCTGGAAAAACAAAAGTATGCGAGCGGTCAGAAAAGGCAAATGGAAATACCTTGTCGATGGTTATACGCAAATGCTCTTTGATCTGGAACAGGATGTGGGAGAGCGAGAGAATGTGTTTTACCGTCATCCAGAGGTGGTGGTCGAACTGCAGGGTTTGTTGAAAAAATGGGAAGAAAACGTTTCTGATTGAGCCCGCTTTCTGATTTACTGTCATCAAAGAAATTCTTAAGAGGTGAACGAAGTGGTTCCTACTGTTGAAACGGAACGTTTGAACTTAATCCCGCCAAGCGTTGAAAGCTTTCCTGTTTACGAAGCGTTTTACACCGATGCCGAAGCCTCCAAAATGTACGGCGGTCCCATTGGGCGGGAACAGGTGTGGGCCAGACTGAAAGCTGATCTCGGTTCCTGGTATTTGATGGGCTTCGGCGTTTGGGTTGTTCAAGAGAAAGCCACGGGCGAGCTCATCGGTAGCTGTGGGTTTTGGAAAGGCAAGGATTGGCCAAGGGAATTAACCTGGTGGCTGTTGCCGGAGGCAAGAAGAAAAGGATTTGCTCAAGAAGCGTCCATTGCTGCTATTCAATACGCCTTTGAGGCATTGGCTTGGGATGTTGTTGAAACTTACATGAATGACGAAAATGCTGCGGCGAGAACGCTGGTTGAACGTCTGGGTGGCCAAAAAGTTCGTCGCTTGGAATTTCCGGATGGTTTACATCGCGATATTTATCAGTTTACTCGCCTCTCCTGAGGCAGGGCATCACAGGTTCTTGAACTAAAGAGACTTATTTATTTTATGCAAGATATTGCTGTTATAGAAGCAGATAAACGTCACTCCATAGAAGTGGCAGGGCTGGTTTCCAGGTTACTTATTGAGTTGGAACCTGGAGCCGAAGCTGACATTAAAAAACTCGAGCTTCAAGCTCTCACAGAAAGCTTGTTGAATTCAGGAAAAATCTGGGCATTTCTTGCCCGTTCCAATGGGAGTAACGTTGGTGTGCTCACTCTGCATGAGTGTGCCGCAATTTACGCCGGTGGTGTGTTTGGGGAGATTTCTGAACTTTACGTGGCACCTGAGGTGCGATCTCTTAAGGTGGGACAACAACTCATCGAGGCGGCAATGGAGAAAGCCAGGGCGTTGTGTTGGAAACGGCTGGAGGTAGGCACACCTCCTGAAAATGAAAGCCCCAGAACATTGAGGTTCTATAAAAGTCTCGGGTTTGTCGCAACGGGCGTTCGGATGAAATACGTGTTGTGAATTTGCCGTATGAGACGGCAAAGGATTGATCGAAATGGCTGATCTGATTGAATTCCTGTTTAAGGACTTTCTGCGTCTGTTAGGATTGCTGGCCCGAATCCTGGTATGGCTGATCTACGAGCTGTTTTTCGAAACCATTGCTTGGTATGTCGGTTGGCCCATCTGTCAGCTGTTGAGTCTGGGGCGCTGGCCGAAACAGGGAATCAATGATCAGGAGAATGCTTCGCAGATAAGTCAGGGCCTGGTCTCCGTTATTGGTTTGATATCCCTGTTCGTATTGGCAGCATCTATCGCTTTCTATGCTGGAGAAATTCGTCTTAACTAAACAAAACTTTCATTGCACTACCGGGGGACTGATAATAAGCCGATAGTAATTCGGCAAAATAATAATAGACGCAGGTAGTATTGTGGGAACTCTCTATATTCAACATGAATACTGGTTTTCAGTATTTCAGCTCGTGACCGCCATGGTGGGAATGGGGGCAACCTTAACCCCGAAAGATTTCAAAGAACTCTTACTGGAACCGAAAGCGGTAGCGAGTGGCACAGCCATTCAGATCATCGTTGTGCCTCTGGTCGCTTTGGCATTCATTAGCCTATTCGGTTTGGCGGGCGGGGTGGCGGTTGGCCTAGCGCTGATTGCTTCCGTTCCTGGTGGTTCAACCTCCAATATTTTTACGCATTTTGCCCGGGGCAATATCGCGCTATCGGTGGCTATTACTGCGGTAACCACTCTGGCGTGTTTATTCACCACCCCATTCATATTGGATCTGTTGATTGAAAGTTATATGCCGGCCGATTTCGTGATGCCCAAAGGGCATATCATGAAAGAAATCACACTGACATTATTGTTGCCCTTGGCACTTGGGATGTTGTATTTGCGACTTTTCCCGGGAACCGCTGAACTGTTCTCGAAGTGGGCGATTCGGACCTCAATGTTCGGCCTGTTAATGATTGTTGTAGGTGCATCTGCTTCCGGACGTTTGGATTTAGAAGTCTTCGGTTTGGGTAATGTGGCCCTGATTGTCTTGTTTATCGCCGTTCTTGCTTTGGTGAGCTGGCTTATATCCTGGGGCGTGCTCAGACTGTCCCATGCCGATGCGACTGCGGTGGATATGGAAGTAGTGGTTCGCAATATCAATTTAGGGCTGATGCTGAAAGCTTTGCTGTTCCCGGCCGTTCTTGGCAAAGTTGATCCTATTGGTGATATGGTCTTGTTGTCATTACTGCTATATGGCGGTCTGCAGCTTTTTGTCGCAGGTGCATTAATTGCGGTGCGACGACGTGGTGTCAAGCCTGAAAATATGCTGGCAGAGTAAACTGGAATCGGGACGAGGTGGAGAAAGCCTCCCTTTACTGAAAGGAGCGTGATATGAAATTTGAATTGGCCCAGGCGAATATCGCAAAATTTCGATTGCCGCAGGAGCATCCCGCAAACGCGGACTTTGTAAACAACCTGGATCGAGTGAATGCCGTAGCGGAAGCTCAGGATGGGTTTATCTGGCGTTTTACAGGTGATGGTAACGACGCTATGGATGTTCAGGCATTTGATGATCCCAATATCGCATTGAATATGTCGGTTTGGTCAAGCGTTCAATCGCTGGTTAATTTTGTTTATCGTAATCAGGATCATCGTGACATTATGCGTCGACGCAAAGAGTGGTTCGACAAAATTGATTTCTATATGGTCCTGTGGTGGGTTGAAGCAGGCCGGCGTCCTACGCCTGAAGAGGCGAAGATCCGTCTGGAATTGCTGAAATGCAATGGCCCGAGTTACGCAGCATTTACCTTCAAGCAGCCATTTGCTGCTCCCAGCGGTGAGACCATTGATGCTTTCAATGATCGTTGTGCTTAGGTCAGGATAACTCGATGAATGCAGAGCCAATTATCGTAGAGCAAACATTCGACACCACGATCGACGTGCTGTGGGAGGCAATCACGCAGCAGGGCAGTTTGCAACAATGGCTCTTTCCTGAAATTGAGTCTTTCCGGGCAGAGATGGGCTTCGAGACCGAATTCACAGTGAATGTGGACGGCAAAGGCTATGTTCATCAATGGAAGATTTTGGATGTCATCCCCGGGGAGAAATTGGTCTATCAATGGCGTTATAAAGGCTTTCCAGGGAATTCCACAGTTAGTTGGGTGCTGACTGAAAACCAGGGCAGGACCCACTTACTGTTTACTCACTCCGGACATGAAACCATCCAAGGCGACGATATCTTTAGTTATGAAAATGGCCTGGCGGGTTGGCGCTACCTGATACAGGAAAGTTTATTGAACTTTCTTGCCTAAAATACAGCTCTCTTCTGTTTACCTTCTTCCTGTTTTCGCGCTTTCATTTTCTTTGGGGTATTGCCTAAAAATAGGGCATGCCACTGTTAGCGCTCGAAAGCGGTGCACTTTCCCTTCTTAATGTTTCGAATTATCTGGAATAAAGTTTGCTTCATGGCTAGGTAGTGATAGCTATATGAAAAAGAGTCAAACCCGATGTCCAGTGAAAAAAACATTCGAGTACTTTTGATAGAGTCTGATCAGGAGAAAGCCATTCTTGCACAGAAGGTGCTTGCCGAACTCGCCTGCGATGTGATCCATATGGCGGATGAAAGCGTGTCTATTTTGAGGGAAGTCAGTCGAATAAATCCTGATTTGATCCTGATGGGCACGGAGTTGCCCAGCCCAGAGCTTATAGATTGCCTCGACCTGATTTCGAAACATAAACCCAAGCCTGTCATTGTGTTTTCTGAAAAAGATGACGAAGAAACCATTACTTCGATTCTGAAGTCCGGAGTCAGTGCCTACGTGATCGGTGATGTGGATGCGGAGCGGCTGAGGTCAGTTGTGAAGGTGGCTCTGGCTCGATTCGAGGACTATCAATCGATTAAAAGCGAGTTAAAAGAAGCTCAGGAAAAATTGGGCAATCAAAAGAGTATTGATAAAGCCAAGCGTTGGCTTATGGATACCAAACAGCTTTCGGAGAAAGATGCCTATCATCGTATGCGTAAAGCTGCGATGGACAATGGGCAGAAAATGGAAGAGGTCGCTAAAAATATTCTTTCTATGGCATCCCTGCTGGATAGCTAGATAATTCTACGTTCCAACTGTGAATGTGCGTGATTGTTGTGCATTGGCGCACCTGTTTGGTCCACTGAATGGCGAAAATCAGCGAAAAAATAACGATTTATGGGGTTGGAGTTAAGTTGGCACTGCGCTTGCATTATCCATCTTTGTGTTCTTGACAGTTTGTTTTCACAACGAGGGTGACTGAGTCATGTTTAAGCGGCTCGACAAACTTCACAAGCTCTATACCTGGTTCAGGTGTCGAGCGGGTAGCAGGACTCAAAGCTACAACGGTGTAGTGCATTCATCAGTTAAATATTAGTCGGCATCGAAGCCCGCACCATTGCGTTTTCGCAATGGTGCGGGCTTTTTTTTGGAGAAAAACTATGTTGTATAAACAGCTCGGTCGCATTGTTGAGCGAGTCGCACTGGTCAGTGGCGCATTGTTAGCAGCCATGGGTGTACAGGCTGAGAAACTTGGCTACCCGGAAAAAGAGGAGTTGCGCCTCGGCTTTATCAAACTGACGGATATGGCGCCTATCGCAATTGCCTATGAAAAAGGTTTTTTTGAAGACGAAGGTCTCTACGTCACAGTTGAAGCTCAGGCGAACTGGAAAGTACTGCTGGATGGTGTGATTGACGGTCGCTTAGACGGAGCGCATATGCTGGCAGGGCAACCCATTGCAGCCACTATCGGTTACGGAACAAAGGCAAAAATCATTACCCCATTTTCCATGGATTTGAACGGCAATGGGATCACTGTCTCCAATGAGATTTGGGAACAAATGAAACCCAATATTCCAAAAATGGACAATGGACTGCCTGTGCACCCAATTAAAGCGGATGCACTGAAACCGGTCGTGGATAAATTTATTGAGGAAGGAAAGCCCTTCAATATGGGAATGGTGTTTCCAGTGTCTACCCACAACTACGAGTTGCGCTACTGGTTAGCCGCGGGCGGAATTCATCCCGGTTTTTACGCGCCTCACAAGGGGGATACCTCAGGCCAAATAAACGCGGATGCTTTGTTGTCGGTTACGCCCCCACCCCAAATGCCTGCCACTTTGGAAGCCGGAACAATTTATGGTTATTGCGTAGGCGAACCCTGGAATCAACAGGCCGTGTTTAAGAACATTGGTGTGCCAGTGGTTACGGACTATGAGATCTGGAAAAACAATCCGGAAAAGGTATTTGGGATTACCGAGGCATTTGCCAGGAAATACCCAAATACCACAATTCGATTAACGCGAGCTTTGATTCGGGCCGCGAAGTGGTTGGATGAAAACGACAACGCTAATCGTCCGGAGGCGGTAAAGATTCTTGCTCAGGCGAATTATGTTGGTGCGGATTACAAGGTGATTGCCAATAGCATGACGGGTACCTTTGAGTATGAAAAAGGTGACAAGCGCCCGGTGCCGGATTTCAATGTGTTTTTCCGATACAACGCGACCTACCCTTACTATTCTGACGCGATCTGGTATCTCACGCAGATGAGGCGTTGGGGACAAATCAGTGAAGATAAACCCGACGGTTGGTACATGGATGTCGCTCGGGAAGTCTATCGTCCGGACATTTATCGCAAAGCGGCTGAATCGCTCATTGCTGAAAAACGGATGCAACCCGGTGATTTTCCAGATTTTAACAGTGAAGATGGCTTTCGCCCCCAGCAAACGCATTTTATCGACAATATCGTTTACGACGGGCGTAATCCGAATGAATATTTAAGTCAGTTTGCAATTGGTCTCAAGCAAGGTGACAAGCTATGAGTGCAGTCAAGCGCCATTTAGCCTTCGCGAGTGTCGAGCGATTATCGGTGCAGAGTCTTCTGCTTGCTTTTCAACGTCTGTTCAAAAGCTTGTTGCTACCCGCTCTGGGTATTGTTGCTTTTCTGATTCTCTGGTCGTTTACCGCCAGTAGTATCAATACTTCATTGGGGGAGTTTCCCGGGCCACAGGCGGTTCTGGAGCAGGTGCAGAATCTCTATCAGGAGCATCGTATTGAACGTGAAAAAGAGGCGGCTTTTTATCAGCGGCAGGAAGAACGAAATGCCAAACGCCTTGCAGAAGACCCCACCTACACTGCGAAGGTGCGTGCGTACACGGGTAAAGAAACGTTCTGGGACCAAATTGTAACCAGCTTGCTCACAGTGATGAGCGGTTTTCTGTTGGCCGTTGCCATTGCCATTCCCTTGGGGATTGCCATTGGTCTGAGCAAAAAGCTCAATACGGCAATTAATCCGGTGATTCAGGTTTTCAAGCCGGTTTCGCCGTTGGCCTGGCTGCCGCTGGTGACGATTGTTGTCAGTGCAGTTTATGTTACTCCCGACCCAATGTTCGCCAAATCCTTTATCAACTCTTTGGTTACGGTAACGCTTTGTTGCATTTGGCCAATGGTGATCAATACTTCAGTGGGGGTTGCTTCCCTGAATAAGGATTGGGTGAACGTCAGTAAGGTGCTGCGATTACCTGCGCTTCGGCATATCAAGAAAATTGTTTTGCCGGCATCAATTCCCGCTATTTTTACAGGTATGCGTATGTCACTGGGTATTGCCTGGATGGTGTTGATTGCGGCTGAGATGCTGGCGCAAAACCCAGGGCTTGGAAAGTTCGTCTGGGATGAGTTTCAAAATGGCAGCTCGCAATCGCTGAGTCGAATTATGACGGCTGTATTGGTTATCGGATTGATTGGATTCTTTTTGGATCGAAGCATGTTGCAGTTGCAGCGTCTTTTATCCTGGGATAAGAGCATGGAGCTAAGATAATGCCAGCTTTTTTAGACATCAGTAATATCGACATGGTTTTCCCGACCCCAAAAGGGGATTTTACGGCGCTCAAGTCGGTTAACTTAAAAATCAAAAAAGGGGAATTTATCTCCTTGATTGGACACTCGGGTTGTGGCAAATCGACCGTGCTGAATGTGGTTGCGGGGCTCTATAAAGCCACTTTGGGAGGTGTCATTCTTGATAATAAAGAAGTGAATGCGCCTGGCCCGGAGCGAGCTGTCGTCTTTCAAAATCATTCTCTATTACCCTGGTTAACGGCATATCAAAATGTCGAGCTCGCTGTGAAGCAAGTGTTTTCTAAAACCATGGGCAAAGCCGAAATGGCCGAATGGATTGAACACAACCTCAGGCTGGTGCATATGGACCACGCCATGCATAAGCGTCCTGATGAAATCTCCGGAGGAATGAAGCAGAGAGTTGGCATTGCGCGGGCCTTGTCCATGCAACCGCAGGTGTTACTGATGGATGAGCCCTTTGGTGCATTGGATGCGCTGACTCGTGCTCACATGCAAGATTCTCTGATGGAGATCCAGGAGGAGTTGAACAACACCGTCATTATGATCACTCATGATGTCGATGAGGCGGTGTTGTTGTCGGATCGCATTGTGATGATGACCAACGGCCCGGCTGCGACGGTAGGTGAAATCCTCGATGTAAATCTGGAACGACCGCGCAGTCGCCTGTCACTGGCTGAAGATAAAGAATACAACCGTCTGCGATCCGCAGTGTTGACTTTCCTGTATGAAAAACAACGAAAAATCGAACCTATTAAATCGGCGACTGAAAAGAAAGCGGTATTGAGTAGTGCTTCCTGATCTTGGACTAAAGGTAAACCATGAAAACACGTTATCCCGTTAAATGGCCAATCACATTGATTGCATTAAGCAGCGCATATTCCGTCAACAGTTATGCTGAGGATTTCGCTAAGGTAAAGGCGGATCTGCGCCTGCGTTATGAACGTGTCGAGCAAGATAATGCTCGTCTGGATGCCGATGCTTTGACATTGAGAACTCGACTGAATGTTGTGACTAAAACGGTCGAGGGTTTTTCTGTTGTATTGGACATCGAAGATTCTCGACGTGTTTTCGGGCTGGATGATTACAACGATACGCTTGGCCACAACACGAATTACTCTGTGGTTGCTGATCCAGAAACTACAGAAGTCGATCAGGCATTTGTGCAGTACAAATCGAAGGGGCTGACGGCAAAAATCGGTCGGCAAGTGATTGTTTATGACAATCACCGTTTTCTTGGGCACGTCGGATTTCGACAGGACCGGCAGACCTTTGATGGTGTGAGTGTGTCTTATAAAGGCCTGAAGGACTTGAGCGTGGATTACGCTTATCTCGGTAAGCGCAATCGCATTTTCTCCGATGAGAAGGATGTTGACTCGAAGGATCATCTATTCAATGCCGCTTATAAGACCGCTTACGGGAAGTTGAGCGCCTATGCCTATTTGCTGGAAGTTGATTCGACCGAATCCAATAGCCTGGACAGTTATGGCTTGCGCTTTACCGGAAAACAGAAGATGGACTCGTGGGGTTTTCTGTACACCGCGGAGTATGCCCATCAAAACAATAAAACTTCGAATCAAAACTTTGATGCGAATTATGCCTTGTTGGAACTCGGTGCATCAGTTTCGGGACTGACTACCAAAGTGGGCTACGAATTGCTGGGTTCAGACAATGGTAACTACGGTTTTTCAACACCTCTGGCAACACTGCACAAATTTAATGGTTGGACTGATCAGTTTCTCGCGACCCCAATGCAAGGCTTGGAGGATCGCTACATCTCCTTTTCCGGAAAGGTGTGGGGAGGAAAGTGGCTGTTGGCCTACCATGATTTTTCCGCGGATCAGCCAGACAATGCGATCGGCGCGGCCGCTATTGACGATTTAGGCGATGAAATCGGTTTGCAGTTTGTCATGCCCTTTGCCAAACGCTATTCCTGGGGCTTGAAGTATGCGAGTTATTCGGCGGGAGATTCCGCCAGCAACAAAGTCGATACCGATAAGTTATGGCTCTGGTTGGGCGCCAAATTCTAAATCAAGCTCAAGTCGAAGTTGAAATCGATTCAGCGTTAAGAGAAAGACAATGAAAAATAATAGAATTGTAGTGATTGGCAATGGCATGGTTGGTCACCATCTGGTTGAGAGCCTTATCTCTCAAGAGCCAAAGGCTCGGATAACCGTCTTATCTTCAGAGCCACGCCTGGCTTATGACCGAGTGCATTTGTCTGAGTATTTTTCTGGAAAAAGTGCTGAAGAATTAGCACTGACAAGCGAAGCAACCTATAAGCAGTGGCAAGTAGATTTTCATTGCAATGCAAAAGTGACGGACATTAAACGTGACGATAAGGTGGTGTTAACCGAGAGTGGACAACAGTACGATTATGACAGGCTGGTACTGGCTACAGGTTCTTACCCTTTCGTTCCACCGATTCCCGGAAATGATCAGGCGCATTGCCTGGTCTATCGCACTATTGATGATCTCGATGCCATTCAAGCCTCCGCCGAAAATAGTCGGGTGGGTGTTGTTGTCGGTGGTGGTTTGTTGGGACTGGAAGCTGCCAATGCACTTCGGCAGTTGGGCTTGCAAACCCATGTGGTGGAATTTGCGCCGCAGTTAATGGCGGTGCAAATTGATGGTGCTGGAGGAAACTTACTCAAAAACAAAATTGAAGAGCTGGGTGTTCAAGTTCATTGTTCAAAAGCCACAGAATGCATTGTTCCGGGAGAAGGCCATCGCTACAAGATGTGTTTCGCCGATGGAGAAACTTTGGAAACGGATTTGATTTTGTTTTCCGCGGGTATACGACCTCATGATGAATTGGCACGCAACTGCGATCTTCAGGTTGGCGAACGTGGAGGCATCGTGATTGACAATTACTGCCGCACATCGGATGCCGATATTTATGCAGTAGGGGAATGCGCGCTTTGGGAGCAGCGTATTTATGGGTTGGTTGCGCCTGGTTACCAGATGGCCAAAGTCGCAGCGAAAAGTTTGCTTGAGCAGGAAGGTGGCGAGCAGTTCTCCGGTGCGGATATGAGCACCAAACTGAAACTAATGGGAGTCGATGTGGGTTCCATTGGTGATGCGCATGCCAAAACGCCCGGCGCGATGAGTTACACCTATGAAAATCAGCCTCTGGCGATTTACAAAAAAATCGTTGTTTCGGAAGACGGAAAAAACCTTCTCGGAGCGGTACTGGTGGGCGACTGCAGTGAATACGATACCTTGCTGCAGTATATGCTGAATGGTATTGAGTTGCCGGATGCTCCGGAAACTCTGATTTTACCTATGGCGACGGAAGCGCCCAGCCTGGGTGTTGACGCTTTGCCCGATATGGCCTCTATTTGCTCCTGCCACAACGTTAGCAAAGGCGATGTGATCGCTGCGATTGACAACGGAGCTTGTGACCTTAGCAGTGTCAAAAGCTGTACCAAAGCCAGTACCGGTTGTGGCGGCTGTTCTGCCTTGTTAAAAAATCTCGTTGATTCGACATTGGAGCAACGTGGGCTGGAAGTGAATACCGATATCTGCGAGCACTTTGCTTACAGCCGGCAGGAGTTGTACGACATTATTCGTGCAGAGCGGATTAGGAGTTTCGATGATTTGCTGGATCGTCATGGTAAGGGGCTCGGCTGCGACACTTGCAAGCCCGCCGTAGGCTCAATTCTGGCTTCACATTGGAATGATTATGTACTTAAGGAAGAGCATCTGCCTTTGCAGGATACTAATGATACCTATCTTGCCAACATGCAAAAAGACGGCAGCTATTCGGTTGTGCCGCGCGTTCCCGGTGGCGAAATCACCGCCGATAAATTAATAGTGTTGGGGCAGCTTGCAAAGAAATACGATCTCTACACCAAGATTACCGGTGGCCAGCGAGTGGATCTGTTTGGTGCGCGCCTTGAACAGCTGCCAGAGATTTGGGCGGAGCTGATTGATGCAGGGTTTGAAACCGGACATGCCTATGGCAAATCGCTTCGGACCGTAAAATCTTGTGTTGGCGATAGCTGGTGCCGGTATGGTGTTCAAGACAGCGTCTCGATGGCGATCTTTCTAGAGAATCGATACAAGGGGTTGCGAGCACCACACAAAATTAAAATGGCGGTTTCAGGGTGTACGCGAGAATGCGCTGAAGCCCAGAGCAAAGATATTGGTGTGATCGCGACAGAAAACGGCTGGAACCTCTATGTCTGCGGAAACGGTGGGATGCGCCCAAGACATGCGGATCTGTTCGCAACAGATTTGGACGATGAAGGCCTGATTCGATGTATTGATCGTATTCTGATGTTTTATATCCGCACGGCGGATCGTCTGCAACGCACATCGGTCTGGATGGAAAACCTGGAAGGTGGCCTGGAGTATCTTCAAAAAGTGGTGATTGACGATCACTTGGGTGTTTGCCATGAACTTGAATCGCAAATTGCACATATTGTTGAAAGCTACCAGTGTGAATGGAAAACCACTTTGGAGAATCCTGAATCGTTGAAGCGCTTTCGCCAGTTTGTCAATTCCGATGAATCAGATGAGGGTATTCAGTTTATTCGTGTGCGAGATCAAATATCGCCAGCGGGTGAAAATCAAAAAACAAAAACCGTTGAAATGGCTTAATGCTGTCGGAAGACGTCCATTGAGAGGAGTGTGTGGCAATATGAATGACAATAAATGGACCCATTTATGCAAAACCAGTGATCTGGTAAAAGATTCGGGCGTATGCGCCTTGCTTGAGAATACTCAGGTTGCAGTGTTTTACCTCAGCCGCCCGGAACCGAAAATTTACGCGGTGAATAATTATGATCCGATTGGTAAAGCCAATGTAATGAGTCGCGGCATTGTGGGTTGTCTGGGCGATGAACCGGTGGTGGCATCACCGCTATATAAGCAACACTTTTCCTTGCTCAGTGGGCAGTGTCTGGAGCAGGAAGGCAGTCAGATAACGGTCTATCCTGTTCGTGTAGAAGGAGATGATGTGCAGCTCTCCATAGCGAATGCCAAATAATGACCCTGGCTAAAGAGGCAGTTGCTCAAAATCGACCTTACAGCGCTCAGAGTGTTTGCGCCTATTGCGGTGTTGGCTGTGGCGTTGAGATCGACATGAAAGACGAGCAACCGAAAAGCATCCGAGGGACATCTGATCACCCCGCAAACTTTGGTCGACTTTGCGTTAAAGGACAGCACCTGCTCGATACGATTGGCTATGAAGATCGTTTGCTTTATCCCGAAATCAATCATCAGCGAGCCAGCTGGGCGGAAGCCGTTGAAGAAGCGGCGAAGGGCTTGAGTAACATCATCACCAAGCATGGCCCGGAGGCGGTTGCGTTTTATGTGTCCGGTCAGCTGTTGACGGAAGACTATTACCTCGCCAACAAATTGATGAAGGGCTATATCGGATCAGCCAACATCGATACCAATTCCCGTTTGTGCATGTCATCCGCCGTGGCGGCTTATAAGCGAGCTTTTGGTGAAGACGTGGTGCCCTGTGATTATGAGGATTTGGAGCAAACGGATTTGCTCATTTTAATTGGTTCCAATGCAGCCTGGACTCACCCTGTGTTGTATCAACGCATGGAGCGCGCGAAACGTTTGAATCCTGATATGAGGGTTGTTTTGGTCGACCCACGGAGGACCGCCAGTGCGGAATTGTCCGATCAGTTTCTTCAGATTAAGCCGGGCAGTGATGCCGGGCTCTACAATGGCTTATTGAATTATCTAACTCAACACAATGGTCTCGATCAGGCTTTTTTGGAGCAATATACTGAACATTACGATGCCGCTATTGAAGCCAGCCAGCACTGGAGTCTGCAGCGCACGGCGGAGTTTTGTGGCGTTTTGGAATCGGAGTTAAAACAGTTCTATCACTGGTTTTTAAGCAGTGAGCGAGTTGTCAGTTTTTATTCCATGGGCATCAATCAGTCTTCTTCCGGGGTGGACAAATGCCAGGCTATTATTAACGCTCATTTGGCCTCGGGGAAAATTTTACGCCCCGGCTGTGGCCCGTTCTCTATTACAGGGCAGCCGAACGCCATGGGTGGTCGTGAGGTTGGCGGCCTGGCCAACCAACTGACGGCTCATATGGAGCTGCAGGACCCTGATGACAGGGCTCGGGTGCAAAACTACTGGCAATCTCCGGCGATGGCAAACAAGCCAGGAAAGATGGCCGTGGATATGTTTTCCGAAATTGCCGCTGGCAATATTAAAGCGGTTTGGATCATGGCTACGAATCCTCTGGTCAGCCTCCCGAACCGTCCAGATGTGATCAGAGCCTTAGAGCGCTGTGAGTTGGTCATTGTTTCCGAGTGTGTGGATAAGAGCGATACCTTGCCGTTTGCGGATATTAAGTTTCCCGCCAGCGCCTGGTTAGAAAAAAACGGCACTGTGACGAATTCCGAACGCCGCATATCCAGGCAACGAGGTTTAATCCCTTCGCCTGCTGAAGCGAAGCCAGACTGGGAGATTATTGCAGATGTCGCTCAGGCGATGGGTTTCTCTGGTTTTGATTATCAGCACCCCGCTGAGATATTTGATGAGTGGGTAAAGTTAACCGCCCATGAGAACCAGGATCGCCGTCAGCTCAATTTGGGTGAACTCGGTGATTTAAGTTTGAGTGAGTATGATCAATTGAAGCCGGTTCAATGGCCTTTATCCAAAAATGGAGGTCGTGCCAAACCATTTGAACAAAAACGTTTCAGTACCGCGTCGGGAAAGGCCCGCTTGTTTGCGATTGAGCCGAAGCTTCCTAAACAGGTCGTGGATGCCGCCTTCCCGTTTTTGATGAATTCAGGCCGCTTGAGAGATCAGTGGCATACCATGAGTCGGACCGGACGGTCAGCAAGCTTGAATGGCCATATTGATCGACCATATATTTATATAAACCCCAAGGATGCCATAACGCTTGGGGTTAAACCGGGCGGCCTTATCAAAGCGGCTTCTCGAATATCCGAGGTAACAGCTTTTGCTCAGATCAGTGACGATATTGCATCCGGGCAATGTTTTATGCCTATTCATTGGTCCGAGCAGTTTGCATCTTCTGCGAACGTCAGCAATCTTTACGCCAGTATTGTCGATCCTATATCCGGTCAGCCGGAATCAAAACAAGCGGCGGTAAAACTGGAAGCTGTCGGCTGTGGGCAATTTATTCAGATCTATTCGAAAGCGGAATTACCTTTTCATGAAGGGCTTTGTGTAAAAAGCCGAGGACACTATGGGTTTCATTATCTGTTGGCGTTTCAGGCCCAAAGCCATCATGTGGTAAAATACTTGCAAAAGCGTTTTCAAGCCGATGGTGAGTGGTTGTCTTTTTCTAGTGGTGGGACTGAAAATGTGGTTTGCCTGGGAGATGGAGACGTTATGTTGCTGGCGTTTTCAGGTGAACAAGCTCCAGATATCAGCAAGGAATGGCTGGATCAACTTTTCGCGAAAGAATCGCTGACCCTTGAGGATATTCAGTCGGTTCTACGGCGTCGTGCCGATGAGGCGTTTGAACAGGGGCCGAAGGTCTGCAGTTGCTTTAATGTGCACCAGAAAACAATTGTGGACGAGATTCAGTTGGGGGCTTCGTCTGTTGAAGAATTGGGGAGGCGTCTGCGCTGTGGGAGCAACTGTGGCTCCTGTAAACCAGAACTGTCCCAGTTAATCAGCACGCATCACATACCCCAAAGTTGCCCTGTGAGCGAGAGCGCATAAACATGAACGCACTGACTAAACCGTTTCGGAAACAGCAAGCAGGTTCAGATGCCAAGAGAGGGAAGGTGTATTTTGTCGGCTCAGGTTGCGGCGACCCGGAATTATTAACTCTCAAAGCCCATCGTTTGTTGCAATCCGCCGATGTCATTTTGTATGACGCTTTGGTTGATGATGCTCTGCATGCGTATTTCCCGGCTTCGGCTGAGGCAATTTATGTAGGTAAACGTTGCTTCGAGCACAGCATGACCCAGACGGAAATCGATGAATTAATATTGAGTAAGGCGCGTAAAGGATTAACGGTAATCCGTTTAAAGGGAGGTGATCCGGGAATTTTTGCACGCCTTGCTGAAGAAACCGATAGGCTGGAGTTACATGATATTCCTTTCGCTGTTGTGCCGGGTGTGACGGCGGCCAGTGGTTGTTCGGCTTATTCCGGCATTCCTCTGACACATCGCGAATACGCACAATCTGTTAAATTTGTAACAGCCTATCGCCAGGCGGGTGGCCTTGATATTGATTGGGAACACTTGGCTAACGAGTCAGGTACTCTGGTGTTTTATATGGGCTTATCAAAAGTTGCGTTAATCGCTCAACAATTGATGGTCCATGGTATGGATAGGAGCAAAGCGATAGCCGTCATCGACAAGGGGAGCTTACCCGGGCAGCAATTGCTCTGCAGCCGATTGGATGATATCGAAAGGGATTTGAATTCGGTAACACTGACCGGGCCTGCAATGATCATTGTAGGGGATGTGGTTGGCAAGCGTGCTGAGGTTTCTCTCGAATTGCTGGTTGAGAATGATGCCGAAGCTGGAATTCTGTGCAGCCTTGCGTAAACAAGCTTAACGTTAAAGTGATTTGCGAGTACAAACCGGGGGAATAAAAAAGCCAGAGCGTTTGCTCTGGCCTGTTCGGTTTGGTGTACTTTGTCGCTTTACAGGATAAAGCGACTCAGGTCTTCATCCTGTGCCAGTTCGCCCAATGCATTGCTGACGTATTCGGCGTTAATGGTCACAGGACCTTTGCTGTCACTGGCGTCAAAAGAAATTTCTTCCAGTAAGCGTTCAAGAACGGTATGCAATCGGCGAGCACCAATATTTTCTGTTCGCTCATTCACGTCAAATGCGGTCTCTGCAATTTTGCGAATACCATCTTCGGTGAAGTTCAGTTCCAGACCTTCGGTTTCCAATAAGGCCTTTTGCTGTTCGGTTAGAGAAGCGTTTGGCTCTACCAAAATGCGTTCGAAATCTCCGGCGCTGAGTGCTTCCAGTTCCACGCGAATTGGCAGTCGGCCCTGAAGTTCAGGGATCAGATCAGAAGGTTTGGCTAAGTGAAATGCGCCAGATGCAACAAACAGAATGTGGTCGGTTTTGATCATGCCGTGCTTGGTGCTGACGGTGCAGCCTTCAATTAATGGCAGCAAATCGCGCTGAACACCTTCGCGGGATACATCACCACCGGAGCTTTCCTGGCGCTTGGCAACCTTGTCGATTTCATCAATAAAGACAATACCATTCTGTTCGGCCGCCGCGATTGCTTTGGCTTTCACTTCTTCCTCGTTAATCAATTTGGCCGCTTCTTCATCTTGAAGCTGCTTCATGGCTTGTTTAACGGTGAGTTTGGTTTTCTTGGTCTTGCCAGTATTCATGGACGAAAACATGTTTTGCAATTGGCTGGTCATGTCTTCCATACCTGGCGGTGCCATGATTTCCACGCCGACAGGGGTGGTGGCCAGTTCCAGTTCAATTTCTTTCTCGTCCAGTTCTCCTTCACGTAATTTTTTGCGGAAAATCTGACGGGTACCACTTTCGGCCTTTTCACTCAGGTCTTCGCCACGTGCGGGGGGCAGCAGGGCATCAAGAATGCGTTCTTCGGCGGCATCATAAGCGCGATGTTCAACCTTGGCTTTTTCCTGCTCGCGATACATTTTGATCGACATGTCGACGAGGTCACGAACAATGGATTCGACATCGCGGCCGACGTAACCGACTTCAGTAAACTTGGTGGCTTCTACTTTAATGAACGGTGCATTGGCAAGCTTTGCCAAGCGGCGGGCAATTTCAGTTTTACCCACACCGGTTGGGCCGATCATCAAAATATTTTTGGGCGTGATTTCATTGCGCAGCTCTTCTTCCAGCTGCATACGGCGCCAGCGGTTACGTAGCGCAATGGCCACGGCGCGTTTGGCTTCTTTCTGACCGATGATGTGCTTGTCCAGCTCGTGGACAATTTCTCTTGGTGTCATATTGGACATGGTCTTACTCAGTATTCCAGTTCTTCAATAGTATGGTTCTGGTTGGTGTACACACAGATGTCGCCGGCGATTTTCAGGCCTTGCTTGACGATATCGATGGCTTCCATCTCGGTGTTGTCCAACAGGGCGCGGGCGGCAGATTGTGCAAAGGGGCCTCCCGAGCCAATAGCAATGAGGTCATCTTCAGGTTGGATAACATCACCATTACCGGTGATGATCAAGGAAGCTTCATGATTGGCTACGGCCAACAGGGCTTCGAGTTTTCTCAGGGCGCGATCTGAGCGCCAGTCTTTTGCCAGCTCGACGGCTGCGCGTACCAGTTGGCCATTGTGGGCTTCCAGTTTGGCTTCGAAGCGTTCAAACAAGGTGAACGCATCGGCTGTGCCGCCAGCGAATCCGGCCAGTACTTTGCCGCCATGCAAACGGCGAACTTTGCGGGCATTGCCTTTCATCACGGTATTGCCCATTGATACTTGCCCGTCACCGCCAATGACGACTTTGCCATTACGACGAGCGGATAGAATAGTTGTGCCTCGATATTGTTCCACGGGACGTCCTTTCTAAAGGGTAAGGAATGCCAAACGAAAATTGGCGATTACCCCTTTAAGTATGGGCAATATCCATGCTTTTCAAGCATTCCAGGCACTCAACTGTGCAAAGGACTGTAAAAGCGAATGGAAGGTGGAGCAGCGGTAAGGTGACGGCGGGCAGCCCGAGTGGCTGCCCGGGGAAAGGCTTCTAGCGGGCTTCGCGTTCGATGACCAGCGTTTCAATGCCTTTGCTGATTAGCTTGCCCCGTGTGTTTGCCAGTTTTGAGCGGCTGGCATAAGGGCCTACCAACACGCGATGCCAGGTACTGCCGTTGCGCACTTTGACCTTTTCAACCTGGCTGTCGAAACCGGAAAGGGCCAGTTCAGCGTGCAGGCGATCTGCATCGTTCGGACTGCGGAAAGAGCCAACTTGTAGCAGGTATTCCATGTTTTTCTGTTCGCGTGGGCCGCCACCGTCATAGGCATCGGCCGATTTTTCCACGACCACTTCAGATTCTTTAAGAAGCTCATAAAAGTCGAAACGCGGTTGCGGGACGGGTTTTTCCTCGGCGGCTTGTGTTGCCCTGCTTTGAGTTTTGCCTGGCGCCTTGTCTTGGGGAATGGGAATGACGCCACTCAGAAAGATCAGGAATGTTGCAAGGCTGCCGAGCAGGCCACCACTTAAAAACCATAACCAGCCGCTGGCGCTGCGGGTCTGGGTTTTCTTGCTGTTGCTGGGGCGGCGCTTATTGCCCTTGTTGCTGGAGCTGCGAGTACTGTTACGGGCGGTAGTGCTGCGCTTTTTCTTGGCAAAGTCCTGACTCATGGGTTCCGTGCTTGTTATTCCTTGCTGATTAATGAATGACTACAGAGGGGAAAGCCCGCCATTCTACATCATGTCTAATGGATCGACATCTAATGAGCAGCGAATGTTGTGGGGCATTTTACTCTGTTCCAGATATTGTCCGGCCAGTTGCAGGAGCTGCTGCATCTGGCGGCGGTTTTCGCAGTTGAATTGCAGCTGGAAGCGAAACATTTGTTTGCGCTTTTCCATAGGTGCAGGAAAAGGTCCGAGATAAACACGTTCAGGCGTTGGAGGGGCGTATTGTTCAAGCCATTGCCGCAGGCCCTGTAAATAGGATTCGGCCAGAATTCCATCTTTGCTGTCACAATGAAGAAGAGCCAGCTGACGATAGGGTGGCATATTGGCGAGTTGGCGCTCACGTAATATCTGGCGAGCAAATAAATGGTATCCCTGTTCCAGCAGTGTTTCTAAAAGAGGGTGGTCTTTGTTGTGGCTTTGAATGATGACTCGACCGGGCTTTTCGGCCCGCCCCGCCCGTCCTGCAACCTGGGTAATCAGTTGCCCCATTCGCTCGGGCCCTCGGAAGTCGCCACTGAACAGGCCGCCATCGGCATCGACAATCACTACCAGAGTAACGTTTGGAAAATGATGCCCCTTAGCCAGCATTTGGGTGCCTAAAAGGATGCAGGGCTGGCCTTGGTCCACTTCATGCAGCAGTTCGTGCATGGCCTGTTTTTTACGGGTGCTGTCCCGATCGATGCGAATAATCTGGGTTTCAGGGAAGTATTCCTGCAGGGTTTCTTCGCTGCGTTGGGTGCCGTAACCCTGGCCAATCAGCTCCTGACTGAAACATTTCGGGCATTGTGTCGGCAGGGGCATACTGGCTTCACAATGGTGGCAGCGCAATTGACGCTGAGCTTTGTGCAGTGTCATGCGCGCACTGCAATGGCGGCATTCCGCCACCCAGCCGCAGTTGTGGCAGATAAGACTGGGCGCGAAGCCTCGGCGGTTCAGAAATACCAAAACCTGATTCCCTGCGGCCAGGGTATTGCCGATGGCGTCCAGACTGTTCTGACTCAGGCCGCCAATCAGGGTTTTCTGCTTAATATCATCGACGCTGATCGCGGGCGGCCGTGCGGCACCGGCCCGGCGAGTGAGGCGCAGATGGTGATATCTTCCCTGTATGGCGTTGTGGAGCGTTTCCAGGCTGGGTGTCGCGGTGCCCAGCACGATAGGGATACCGGCTTTTTGGGCGCGGAAGATTGCAAGATCCCGGCCTGAATAGCGCACGCCATCCTGCTGTTTAAATGACAGGTCGTGCTCTTCATCAATAATTATGATTCCCGGATTATATAAAGGGGTGAATACTGAGGAGCGGGTGCCAATAATAATGCCCGCCTGGCCGGATTTGGCCATCCCCCATGCCTGCAGCCGTTCCTTATCGTTCAGGCCGGAATGAATCGCTACGACAGGGCAGCGAAAACGATTTTGAAAGCGACCAAGGGTTTGGGGTGTCAGCCCGATTTCCGGGATCATGACGAGGGCTTGTTTGCCCTGTCGTAATACCTCCGCAATGGCTTGCAGGTACACTTCGGTTTTTCCGCTGCCGGTCGTGCCTTCCAAAAGGTAGCAGGCGAACGTTTGGTAGCGCAACTGCTCCAGTGCGGCGCTCTGTTCGTCATTGAGTTCCAGGGCTTCCTGTTTTTGTTGCTCTTCGGCTTTGATGGTCGGGAGCTGCTCACTCTCCCAACACAGCAAACCTTTTTCCTGCATGGCTTTAACGACAGCATTGCTGATGCAGAGGCGCTTTAAGTCGGTCTTGTCCAGTTTGCCTTGTTCTTGCAGGGCGGTAAGCAGCGCGGCCTGTTTGCGGGCTTTGGCCAATCCTCCAGGAGGCAAACCAAGGCCTTCCTGGCTGAGTTGCAGGAACTCCTGTTGGGGCAGGCTGACTGCCTCGCCATTCCTCAGTAGCTTGGGGAGGGCGGTGTTATAGGCTTCACCAAGGGGGCACTGGTAGTAACGGCTGCAAAAGTCGACCAGTTGACGAATGTCTGAAGGGATCAGTTCATTCTCGTCCAATAGCGCTCTGGCAGGCTTGAGTTTATCCAGATCCTGTTCGCTGTCTTCGGTCTGTTCAATCACAATACCAATCAGCTCACGCTGACCAAAGGGCACACGCACGCGGGCGCCGATGGGATAAACACGGCCTTCTTCCCCCAGGTAGTCAAACAGGCGGCGCAGGGGAACAGGCAGGGCGAGTCGAATTATGGTCTTTGGAGGCATGGCTTGATACTGATTAATGAAGGGACATTATAAGTATCACTGGCAGAGGAATACCATCGGATTCGCGTTGGCGGAAACCTGCTTCCATCAACGGTATGCGATTTTTCTTGCGTTCTGGCTTTGTTCTGTTAGTATGCGCCGTCTATTTTTTGGCCGCTGCGGCTGGCCCAAAAGCGCTTTATAGGGTTTCCGTGCTCGGCAGAGACTGGGTGGCGGAGACAAGATTAATTAAAGAGGCACACTATGAAAGCTGATATCCATCCGAATTACGGTGAGATTACCGCTACTTGTTCTTGCGGTAATACCATCAAGACTGGCTCTACTTTGGGCAAAGACCTGCACTTGGACGTATGTTCAGAGTGTCACCCTTTCTACACCGGTAAGCAGAAAGTTGTTGATACTGGTGGTCGTATCGATCGCTTCAAGAAGCGTTTCGGCAGCCGCATCAAGAAGTAATTCTTGTTGGCGCTCCTCCGGTTTCCCAAAACCGGACGACTTGAAAAACCCTTCGCGGAATCCCGCCAAGGGTTTTTTTGTGCCTGGATGTCCAACTCCTTACTTGTAAGGCTTCTGCTTTTTTTGTCGTGTAAAGCTTGCCTATTTATCGGCGAGACGAATATTGGTTATTGTCCGTTCAAATAATGCGGCATTTAGGCCAATTTAACCTAGCTATAGGGCAATTTAATAGAATCTATGGTCGCTAACACCGTGATTGTGGTTACAATTGTTATTGATGGCTGTATATGCTGGGAGTATGCTTCTCGGACCTGTCTAAAAAGCCGTCAGAGCTTCGCGGGAAATAATTACAATATTCTGCACGACTGAGTGGATGCGGTATCGCATTTACCCGGCTTTGTGCAATCACAAACAAAAGCAATAGTGGTTGGGACCATGTCAAACGATTTGAAAAAAGCGGCGTTGGATTATCACGCCTTCCCCCGTCCCGGAAAGCTCAGCATCGAGTTGAGTACGTCGGCGGAAACCCAAGAAGATCTTTCCTTAGCCTATAGCCCCGGAGTGGCTGAGCCGGTTCGCGAAATCGCGAAAGATGCAGAAAACGCATTCAAGTACACCCTCAAAGGCAATCTGGTTGCGGTAATTACTGATGGCAGCGCCATTTTGGGGTTGGGTAATCTGGGCCCTTTGGCCAGCAAGCCAGTCATGGAAGGCAAGAGCCTTTTGTTCAAGCGTTTTGCGGGAATCGATTCCGTTGATGTTGAGGTAGATGCCGAATCTCCTGAAGCCTTTATTGATACCGTTGAGCGTATTGCGAATACCTACGGCGGAATCAATCTGGAAGATATTAAAGCGCCTGAGTGCTTTGTTATTGAAAAGGCATTAATCGAGCGCTGCCAGGTGCCTATTTTTCACGATGATCAGCACGGTACCGCCATCGTAACCGTGGCGGGCATGATGAATGCATTGGAAATCCAGGGTAAAACCATTTCATCGGCAAAAATTGTTTGTTTGGGCGCCGGTGCGGCTGCTCAGGCTTGTTGTAAATTGATGATCAGTGCTGGCGCGCAACCTGAAAATATCACCATGCTCGACAGTAAAGGTGTTATTTATGCAGGTCGTGATCATTTGAACGAATACAAAGAAACCTTTGCTATTGAAACTGATGCGCGTACTTTGGATGACGCCATTGAAGGTGCGGATGCTTTTCTGGGGGTGTCGGGTCCCAATTTGTTGTCTGAATCCCAATTGAAATCCATGGCTGAACGTCCGGTGGTATTTGCATGTTCCAACCCTGATCCGGAAATTGATCCGAAACTGGCGAATCAAGCGCGTTCGGATTTAATTATGGCGACGGGTCGTTCGGATTATCCGAATCAGGTCAACAATGTGTTGTGCTTCCCGTTCCTGTTCCGTGGCACTTTGGATGTGCGTGCGAAAGCCATTAACGAAGAGATGAAACTGGCGGCGGTTGAAGCAATTCGCGAGCTGGCCAAGCAGCCTGTGCCTGCAGAAGTGTGTGAAGCGTATGGTGGTGCTGAATTAAGTTTTGGTACGGAATATATTTTACCGAAGCCGACCGATGAGCGTCTCCTTGGTGCAGTTGCCGCAGCGGTTGCACAAGCGGCTGTTGATACGGGGGTGGCGCGTTTACCCTATCCGGGTCACTACCCATTGCGTTCGGCGGCCGATATTAAATAGTGTGCATATTGATAGTCAGAAGCTGACAACGGTTTCTGATTTCACGCAATAAAAAGCAGCCCTGGTGGCTGCTTTTTTATTGCTTGTAGAGATTGCGTTTGAAAGGGTGGCTTAGAAGAGCTCCTCGGGAAGGGCTTCCTCGCTGTCACTGTTTCCAATACTTTCATTGCTTAGCAATTCCGGCGCATTTTCCAGGCGGAAGCTTTCGTAAATCGCTCCGATGGTATTGATGTTTGCTCGCTCGCCTGTTTTGGGGTCGATGCGAACCGTGATGATGCCTTCCGGTTGAGGGTGTTTGCTTTCCGGAACATCTTTCAACGCCGTGCGCATATAGTCGATCCAGATCGGCAGGGCGGCTGAACCACCGTATTCTCTTCGGCCAAGCATCAGGTTCTGATCAAAACCGAGCCATGTGGTCACGACCATTTCACTGTTGTAACCGGAAAACCAGGCATCACGCGGACCGTTGGTGGTTCCGGTTTTTCCAGCCAGGTCATTTCGGCCAAGGGTTTTAGCGGCGGTTCCGGTGCCTTTACGGATCACATCCTGCAGCATGGAGTTGATGAGGTAAGCCACTTGAGGATTAAGAACTCTCTCTGCCGGGTTAGCAGGTGGAACAAATGCTGGTTCATTGCTGGTGGCTTCAAAAGTTTCGACGTCGTTTTCCTGATTCAGCACGGCGAGTTCCGAAGCCAACTCTGAAGCCAGTTCGTCATTCAATTCGCGATTACTTTGCATTGCCTCAGCCGGGGCGCTTTGCTGGCCGGGTTCATTATTGGACTGTTCATTGTTGGCCAGTGCATCCGTGAGTTGATCTCTGTCTTCGTCCGCGTGAAGAATTTCCTGTGGTTCTACAGTTGATTCTTCAGTTTGCTCATTGCCTGCCAGCAGTGTTTCGCAACGAGGGCAGGCCGTTGCTGGATTGGCTTCGTAAATGGCCTCACCGTTCACATCCAGAATGCTGCTGAGCAAATAAGGCTCAACTCTAAAGCCGCCGTTTGCGAATACGGCGTAACCTGTGACAATTTCCAAGGGGGTGAGCGCGTAGCTGCCCAGTGCCAGCGACAAGTCTTTCGGCAGTAGTGCTGGCTCGAAGCCGAAGCGATCCATACCTTTTATCGCATTATTAATGCCGATGTTGCGCAAAACGCGAATGGACACCAGGTTGCGTGAACGGTAAAGGGCCTGGCGTAAACGGGTTGGGCCGTAAAACTTTCCGCCGTCGTTTTCAGGGCGCCAGGTGCTTTCCAGATTGGCATCTTCAAAAACAATCGGAGCATCATTAATAATGCTCGCTGGAGTCAGGCCCTGTTCAAGTGCGGTTGTGTATACAAAGGGTTTGAAGTTGGAACCTGGCTGACGTTTGGCTTGGGTCACGCGATTAAAGTGACTTTGCGCAAAGTCGAAACCGCCAACCATTGAGATAATGGCGCCATCTTTTGGGTTCAAAGCGATCAATGCGGCCTGTGCCTTGGGCACTTGGCTGAACGCCCAGCTGTCATCGTCGTTTTGTTGCAGGCGAATAACATCGCCAACAGCGACAACATCACTGGCGAGCTTGGGGCGGGCGCCACGAGCATTCTCGGTTTTGAATGGACGGGCCTGGCGCAGTCCCTGCTCCCAATCAATGTCGACAATGTCGCCATTGGGCAGCAGTGCTCGGATTTGCTGCTCGAAAACCTGGACTACGACCGCGGGTTCAAGGCCGCCGAATTCGCTTAGGTTGCCAAGGGCGCTTTGCCACGCGGCGAGATCCAGATTGTTGAAGTCTGTAACGTCAGTGACACTCGGATCGATAAAACTGGCCGGCCAATGCTGTTCAGGGCCGCGATAACCTTTACGTTTATCATAGGCAAGCAGACCGTCGATGACGGCTTCCTGGGCGCGGCGTTGCAGCCCGCTATCGATGGTGGTGTAAACCTTGAGACCATCGGTGTAGGCTCCGGGGCCGTAGATGTCCATGGCCTGGCGGCGGGCCATTTCGGCGACATAGGGAGCGTGATAGTCAACTTTAATACCGTGCACGCTGGCGGTCACGGGCTCATTAATGGTGGTGTCATAGAGGTTTTGGTCGATATAACCCAAAGATAGCATACGTCCGAGGATCCAGTTGCGGCGAATAAGGGCGCGTTCCGGGTTGGCGATCGGGTTGAATGTCGAGGGTGCTTTAGGTAAGCCTGCAATCATTGCTAATTGAGCTAAACTTAATTCACTCAAGGGTTTACCATAGTAAACCTCAGCTGCCGCATTAATACCGTAGGCGCGGTTGCCTAAAAAGATGACGTTGACGTAGAGTTCGAGAATTTCATCCTTGCTCAACTCACGTTCAATTTGCAGGGCCAGAAGAATCTCGTTGAATTTACGAGCAAAGGTCTGCTGGCGGGTTAGGAAGAAGTTGCGGGCCACCTGCATGGTGATGGTGCTGCCGCCTGACTGAATGTGCCCAGAGCTTATGATCTGGGAAGCTGCGCGCAACAGGCCGCGAATGGAAACGCCATTGTGTGAATAGAACTGGTCGTCTTCAGCGGCCAGCAGTGCTTTGGTATAAAGCTCTGGAATATCCTGGTGCTGAATGGGGGTGCGGCGCTTTTCACCAAACTCGCCGATGAGCAAGCCGTCGCGTGAATAGACGCGCAGCGGAGTTTGTAGTTTTACGTGCCGAAGACTCTCCACAGAGGGGAGTTTCGGGCTCAGATAAAGGTAAAAAGCAGCCAGTCCTGCAATAATGGCACCACTGCCGCAGACGGCTAGCCAAAAGGTAAGGCGGAATAGAGAATTTCGCATGTGTTTAATTCTTAAACGGTAATAGTCGGCAATTTGCCAATAAAGGTGCATTATAAGTGCTTTTTAGGGCATTACCTATGACAAAGGTTGTTGCAGCACACAGTTCAAGTGCTATAACATGATTATCTCATAAGTCACGGATATTGATTGAAAAAATGGGCATTCTGGGATTCTTGGAGTCCAAGGCCAAGCCACTCATTGGTCTGGATATAAGCTCCACCGCGGTAAAATTGCTGGAATTTAGCCGGCAAGGCGACAGCTATCGGGTGGAAAGCTATGCGGTGAAAGCCCTGCCGCCGGGCTCTGTTGTTGAAAAAAACATCAATGATCCAGACGCTGTTGCGGATGCAGTGCGCGCTGTCGTGCAGCAATCCAAGAGCAAGGAAAAGCTGGCGGCCGTAGCCGTGGCGGGATCTGCGGTGATCACCAAGGTTATCGAAATGCCTTCCGGTTTGTCGGAAGATGCTTTGGAGACCCAAATCTCACTGGAAGCTGATCAATATATTCCTTACCCGCTGGAAGAAGTTTCCATCGACTTTGAGGTTCAGGGGCCTTCGGCCAACAATCCTGATCAGATGGAAGTTCTGCTGGCGGCTTGCCGTCGTGAAAACGTGGACCTGCGAGTTGATGTGCTGGAAAAGGCCGATCTGACGGCCAAGGTCGTCGATGTTGAAGCGTATACCATGGAAAGAGCTTTTGCTTTGATTGCTGAACAGCTTGAGCAGCAGGAAGGCCAGGTTGTCGCTGTAGTGGATATTGGCGCGACCATGACGACACTCAGTGTGTTGGTGGATGGCACAACTGTTTATACCCGAGAGCAGCTGTTTGGTGGCAAGCAGCAAACTGAAGAAATTCAGCGTCGCTATGGCCTCTCTGCTGAAGAGGCGGGCTTGGCCAAGAAGCAAGGCGGCCTGCCGGATGATTACGAGTCCGAGGTGCTTGAGCCCTTTAAAGATGCAGTGGTTCAGCAGGTTACTCGATCCCTGCAGTTTTTCTTTTCTTCCAGCCAATACAACGATGTGGATCTGATTGTGCTTGCTGGAGGTGTTTCCGCCCTTGAGGGCTTGGGTGAGCTGATTGAAGAGAAGATCGGTACCATGACAATGGTCGCGAACCCTTTCGCCAATATGTCGGTATCGCCGCGAGTGAATGCAACCGCTCTGGCCAATGATGCGCCTGCGTTGATGATTGCGGCAGGTTTGGCGATGAGGGAGTACGAATAATGGCGAATATCAACTTATTGCCCTGGCGCGACGAATATCGCGCTCGCCGCAAGCAGGAATATTTGACGGTTTTGATGGCTGTGGTGATGTTGGCAGCGGCATTGGCTTATTTGTGGGTGTCCTCGGTGCAGGCGGACATTGATTCGCAGAATCAACGCAACAGTATGCTCCAAGACGAAATCGCGATTCTCGAAAGCAAGGTTTCTGAGATTCGCGAGTTAAAAAAACGTCGATCCGAGCTTCTTGAGCGGATGCGGGTTATTCAAGAGTTGCAGGGCTTACGTCCTGTAATTGTCCGTGCTTTTGATGAGTTTGTGCGTATGGTGCCTGATGGTATTTATATCAAAACCATGGAGCGCAAGGGCGATGTAATAAGCATGGAAGGAGTTACAGAATCCAATAATCGTGTATCAACGTTTATGCGTAATTTGGAGGGCTCAGTTTGGTTCCAGGATCCGAATTTGAACTCCGTAACTGCAAAGCCAGAATTAGGTGATCAAGCCAGTGAGTTCAGTATGACTGTTAAGGCAGCCGTCCCTAAAACTGAAGAATCGGAGGGCGGGAAGTAATGTCTGGTGTGTCCGATTTTATGGATCAAGTGCAGAGCTTTGATCTGGCAGAGCTCGATTTTGAGCGGATTGGTGTCTGGCCATTGGCGGGTCGGATCTTTGTGGCAATGATTTGTGTGGCGCTGGTCTTTGGTATTACCTACTACATGTTTATCAGCGATCTGAAGATCAGCCTTGAAAATGAAATTTCCGAAGAGGCAACTCTAAAGGCCAGTTTCGAAAGCAAGGCCTTTCAATCGGCAAACTTGGTTGCTTATCGTAGGCAGATGCAAGAAATGGAAGACTCATTTGGTGCATTGTTGAAACAGTTGCCAAGTGATACCGAAGTGCCCGGGTTGTTGGAAGATATTGATGAAAAGGGCAGCGAGAGTGGTCTGGCAATTTCAAAAATTGAACTGCAAGAGGAAAAGTCGGAAGAGTTTTATGTAGAGTTGCCGATTTCGATAACAGTTCATGGTGGCTATCATGATTTGGGTGGTTTTGTTAGTGGTGTTGCCGGTATGCCTCGAATTGTGACTCTACACGACTACGATATTAATAGTGGTGAGCGCGGTGAGTTGACAATGAATATTGTTGCAAAGACTTATCGCTATAAGAGTCAGGACGATTAAGCATGATGCGATATATTGTATTAATCACGGCTTTCTTTGTAATGGGGGGATGCTCTTTTGAGAATCGGCACCAGGACTTACGTGATTATATCGAAGAAACTAAACGCCGCCCTAGAGGGCGCATAGAGCCCTTACCCGAGTTCCGCCCCTATAAGGCATTTAGTTATGCAGCAATCAAGCTGCGTAGCCCTTTTGAGAGACTGAAGGAAGAGCAGAAGCAAGAGTATGTTGGCCAGTCTGTTGGGGTTGAGCCTGACTTGGCCCGCGAAAAAGAATACTTGGAAGGCTTCAGCTTAATTGAGTTGAAAATGGTTGGGACTATCGAAAAAGATAATGTGTTGTGGGCCTTGGTGTCTGATGGTCAAGGCGGCGTACACAGAGTTTCTACCGGCAATTACGTTGGTAAAAACCATGGTCGTGTAATCAATACCAGTCACGGCCAACTAGATATTGTTGAAATTATTCCAGATAACCTGGGCGGTTGGGTAGAGCGTCCCCGGGTTCTCAAACTAGAGGAAGAATAAGGAATTGACTATGTTTTCGCTGCTTAGATCCATAAGCCTTGTTAAAGGACGCTTGGTAGCCATGGTGCTGCTGTCGTCTTTGGCGACTTCCTCCCTGGCGAGTAATCTGACTGATATCCAGTTTGCAGAGTTACCCGGGCAAAGGTTTGAAATTAAGTTGAAATTTGACGAACAGCCGAGCACTCCCAAAGGTTACACCATAGAAAAGCCCGCTCGAGTTGTGCTGGATTTTCCGGGTGTTGAGAGTTTGCTGAATAAAAAGAAGTTTCCGGTTTCCTTTGATGCGGCGAACAGCGTAGTGGTTCTGTCTAGCGGTGGCAGAACGCGCATGATTGTGAATCTCAATGAATTAGTGAGTTATAACACCCGTGTTGATGGCTCTGATTTTGTTGTCGAGATGGGCAGTGGCGGCGCAAGCAGTTTTATTAAAAGCGGCTCTAATATGGCGGCGGAAATATCCAATTCAAGAGATAGTGGCCAATATGAGCGTTCCATTACGAGTCTGGATTTTCGTCGTGGCGAAGACGGCGAGGGTAAAATCATTCTCGGCCTCTCAGATCCCAATGTGAATATTGATGCTAACTCGAGTGGCGGAAAGCTTAGTCTCAACTTTGACGGCGTGTCTATTCCTGCAGATTTGCGTCGCCGCCTGGATGTTATTGATTTTGCGACACCGGTTTCCTTTGTTGATACAAGTTATGACGGTGGTAGCACAAAGGTGGTGATTGAGACTAGTCGAGAGTATGACTACCTGGCGTATCAAGCTGATGATCAATATGTTGTTTCTATTAAGCCGCTTACCCAAGTGGAGAGAGAGGAAAGAAAAAAACAGTTTGAATTTGTAGGTAAGAAACTGTCTTTGAATTTCCAGAATATCGAAGTTCGCTCAGTGTTACAGCTTATTGCAGATATAACAGACTTGAATTTGGTAGCAAGTGATACAGTAGGTGGGAGTATTACTTTGCGCTTGGAAAACGTACCGTGGGATCAGGCTTTGAGCTTGGTTCTGAAGACCAAAGGCTTAGATAAGCGCCAGGTAGGTAACGTGTTGATGGTTGCCCCTGCAGCTGAAATTGCCGAGCGTGAAAGATTGGAGCTGGAGACTCAAAAACAGCTGGAAGAGTTGGCTCCTCTGCGTACTGAGTATATTCGTGTCAGATACGCAAATGCTCGCGAGTTGTTTAAATTGTTTAATCAGCCTGACAATGGTGGTGTCGGGAGCAATGCGTCTCAAGATGGGAATTCAACTGGTAGCATCTTGTCTGAGCGTGGACAGGCCATTGTAGATGAGCGAACTAACTCGATTATTCTTACTGATACAGAAGAAAAAATTCAGGAATTTCGTAAGCTGATTGCCCAGGTTGATATTCCTGTGCGTCAGGTAATGATTGAAGCTCGTATTGTTGTTGCCAATACAGACTACCGTAAAGAGCTGGGTGTTCGCTGGCAGGCCGTCGGTCGTCATCAGATACGCTCGACAACTCAGCGTGTACCTGTGCTTGATTCCAATGGGAATGCAACCTTTGATGGAAACGGACAGCAAATTTTCCGTACACAGACAGTCAATCAGCGCAGTGGTTTGTTTTCTGGATCAACTGAAGCTTTTTCAGCAGATAACTTTGATTCGAATGGTGTATGGACCCCGACGATTGATCAGGCCAATATGGTTGACTTAGGTGTGGCTAACCCATTTGGTTCGATTGCAATGTGGTTAAGTACTGACAATGGTTCATTAGGATTGGAGCTTAGTGCTCTTGAGGATTCGGGCTTTGCTGAAATCGTTTCGCAGCCTAAGGTTGTAACTGGTGATAAACAGATTGCATTTATTGAATCCGGTCAAGAGATTGGTTATCAAGAAGCTTCTGCCAGTGGTGCGACATCGACCTCGTTTCGTCAGGCGGTATTAAAACTTGAAGTGACTCCGCAAATCACACCAGATGATCGTATCATTATGGATTTGCTGGTGAAGCAGGATGATATCAATGGGTTTATTGCAGGTGTGCCAGTCATTGATGTGAACCGTATCGACACTGAAGTGCTCGTCGACAATGGTCAAACAATTGTGCTTGGTGGCATCTTCCAGGATCAAGTGACTAAGGGTACTTCCAAGGTACCATTGCTGGGTGACATCCCTTATCTGGGCCGCTTGTTCAAGAAGGATCTGCAAGTTCGTGAGAAGCGTGAATTGCTCATCTTTATTACTCCGAAAATTCTGGCGCAAAGCTTGACCGAATAATCGCCTGTGAAGAGTATTGTTTTAGTCGGCCCCATGGGGGTCGGCAAATCTACCATCGGCCGTTTGTTGGCGACCAGTTTGCGGCGTGATTTTTATGATACGGACAAGTTGATTGAAGATCGCGCTGGTGCTGATATCTCCTGGATATTTGATATCGAAGGTGAAGAAGGCTTTCGTCAAAGGGAAAGCAATACTCTCTCTGAATTATGTCAGCAGGACGATCTGGTCATCGCCACCGGGGGTGGGATTATTGTTCGTGAAGATAATCGCAAGTTGCTCAATAAATACGGTCGTGTCGTATACCTGACAGCGTCTATTTCCCAATTGGTTCGCCGTACTGATAAAGATAAAAAGCGCCCTCTGTTGCAGGTTGACGACCCCAAGCAAAAAATCATTGAGTTGCTGGAGTCGCGTGATCCTCTCTATCGTGAGGTTGCGGATCTGATTGTCGAAACCGACGGTAAAACACCTAAGCAAGTGGCTGAAAGTCTGGCTGAACAATTGCAGGCTTAGGCCAGACGGCTGTATTCTCTGATAGGCTTGTGTTTATTCATTCGCTGCCTTTTCTGCTATTCTTTGGCCGCAAATTTTTTATTGCCGGGAATTATCATGCGCACCTTACGTGTCGATCTCGCTGATCGCAGTTACCCTATCTATATCGGCCCCAAGCTGTTGGGCAGAGAAGATTTACTCACCCCTCATATCAAAGGTAAGCAGGTGTGTTTGGTTACCAATACCACGTTGGCGAAGCTGTTGTTGCCAGAGGTGAAAGCTTCCTTGGGACAATATGATTACACCGAAGTCATTTTGCCCGATGGTGAAGCCCACAAAAACTTGGAAACTCTAAACCTGATTTTTGATGAGCTGCTTAGAGCGAGGCATACGCGAAAAACCACGTTGATTGCTCTGGGTGGTGGTGTAATTGGTGACATGACCGGTTTTGCGGCGGCGTGTTATCAGCGTGGCGTGGACTTTATTCAGCTCCCGACTACCTTGTTGTCCCAGGTAGATTCCAGTGTCGGAGGCAAAACAGCCGTTAACCATGCCCTTGGGAAAAACATGATCGGCGCTTTTTACCAGCCCAATTGTGTGATCGCTGACAGTTCGGTTTTGCAGAAGCTGCCTGAGCGGGAATTGGCGGCGGGTCTTGCTGAAGTGATCAAATATGGGCTGATAGCGGATGAGCCGTTTTATGAATGGCTGGAAGCCAATATGTCGGCTCTGAGCACTGGCGAACAGGACGCGTTAAGCTATGCGATTGAACGTTCCTGCCAAATAAAAGCTGATGTCGTCGCTGAGGATGAGCGTGAGTCAGGCTTACGCGCCATACTGAATTTGGGGCACACCTTTGGCCATGCCATCGAAACTCATATGGGGTATGGCGAATATCTGCATGGTGAGGCGGTGGCGATTGGTATGCAAATGGCCATCGCGCTGTCCGCGTCCAAGGGCTGGGTCGATGCAGAGCTTATTGAACGTAACAAAGCCCTGAGTTTGGCTGCCGGCTTGCCAGTGATAACGCCGGATACTATGCGGGCAGAAGAGTTTTTGCCGCTGATGGCAGTCGATAAAAAAGTATTAGATGGTCGTCTGCGCCTGGTGTTGCTTTCGGCACTGGGCAAAGCTGTTGTCACTGAAGAGGTGACGGAAGAAGAAGTGTTGGCAGCTATTGAGGCTTGCCGCAGCTGAATTCATAATAAAGCACGACGTTACGCAGCCGCTGTGGGAGAGTGAGTGGATACACTGGCCGAATATTTGGATTATTACGGATTTAACAGCGAGCCTTTTGTTGGACAGGGCGGCTTTTTCTCGACGGCTGAACGAGCGGAAGTGCTGGATCAAATCGAGCACTGGTGTGATTTTGGCGCAGGAATTATCGTGTTGGAAGGCCCCGAAGGGGTTGGTAAAACTGCTGTGCTGCAAGAGTTGGCGCGGCGGTGCGGTGATGGCGCATTAATTTCCCAGCTGGATGGCCCGGTGCTGGCAGGCCTGGATCAAATGTTAATGCTCCTGGCGGCGGAATTGGGCGCGGATTTAATCGAAGGGCAAACCTCCGGCGCCATGCTTGGCCATCTGCGCAAGCATTTAAAAAATGCCGCTCAACCTATGTTCGTGCTGGTCGACCAGGCTCATAATCTCGATGATCGTGCTCTTTTGGCGCTGATGGGCTTACTTCAGGGGCAGCAGCCTGGTGAGGGTAATCTCAATATCGTTGCTTTTGCGGAGCGCGGACTGGCGGAGCGCCTACGCAAGTTTGATGTGGCTGATGTTATCGTCAATCAAAAGGAATTGGGCCCTTTAAATGAATCCGAGCTGGCTTCGTACATCCATCAGCAGTTGGCGAGTGTCGACTACGATGGCCCCGAGCTGTTCAGTGATTTAGAACTGAAAGAGCTGTATCGGGCTTCCAGAGGCTTCCCCGCCGAAGTGGATGTCTTGGCTCAAAACCTGCTGGTTAATCGACTCTACAGCAGCTCTCTGAAGAACAAAGGCTTTCCGATTTGGCATCTCGTGGGTGTCGGTGCTCTGATGGCAAGTTTGGGCACGGCTTACATCTATCGCGATACCATCCAGGCAATGTGGTCACAGACCGAAGCAGACGTTGCGGTCGCGGAAAGCAATACGGGTGCCGTTGAAAAGGGTGGAGAGGCCAAGCGTGGTGATAATGACAGGGCCAGGTCCCAGGAATTGTTCAGCTCGGCCGATCAAGCTCCTAAGGCTAGTGAGCAAGCGCCTTCTTCATTGGAATCTGCCGACGCTATGGCCGATACTGAAAACCTTATCAACGAGGCCCTGACGCCCTCTGAGCCTCTGATTAAGTCCACAGAAAAACCAACGAGTAATGAGCAAGTCGCTCAGCTGAATGAGGCCAGAAAGGTACCTGACTCCATAGCGACAGAAGTGGTGACAGATACTGCCGCAGAAAGCAGCCCCCCTGTTGAGCAGGTTGACATCGGTGCTCAAACCAGCAACGTGCTGGCGGGTGTTGAAGGCCGTGATGTGTCCGAACCTGCCTCAATTGAGCCACAAGCCGATACCCAAGCGAGTGAAGTGGCACCAGGTTTGAATACGGATGAAGCTGGCAAAGCGGAGGCGATTGCCCTGGCCGACGTCAATGAATTGAATGACAGTGCGGTGGATTATTCCAGCTACAGCGAAGATCAATTGGCCTTGTTGGGTATGGACCCAGGCTTCGACCTTAGTGTATTCACCGAAGATGAGCAGTATTTACTGCGTTTACCCGACAGTGCTTATGTTTTACAACTGATTTCCGTGCGCACGCCGGAGCAGGTTGAGAAGTTTCTACGGGTACAGCCTAATCGCGATGAGCTGAAAATTTTCAATCGTGAGAATAATGGCAAATCCTGGTATGTCATCGTGCAGCCAGGCTTCGACACCTGGGAATCGGTTCAGGCTGCTCAGGAAAGATTGCCTTCCAGGAGAAGAAGTGGCGGTGCCTGGGCTCGTTCCCTCAAAATCATTAAGGCAGATATACGCTCTTTTAGAGGCATTTAGCAGCATATTTGCCAACTTTGACCGATCATGGCCGAACATCTGCTTAGTTCGACTTGCTTATTTGCACGCCTACAGTTAATATTCAGCGCCCAAATGCCATCAAAGCCCCTGTCTTAGGGGCTTTTTTGTCTGGGAAGCACAGTTTTGTGCTGGTATTAGCCCACCCCTTAAATAAGAGGCTGAACCAGTAATGCACTCATCGCGCGGAATAGTCTGTCAGCGGTCTTTCACATGAGGCCGTTGATATTAAAAAGAAGCGAGCATTCCGCCATAGCAAGAAGAGAGACAGAGCATGACTACTGGACTCTATCGTTTAGACGAATTTAAAGACAACTGCGGTTTTGGCCTGATCGCAAACACCAAGGGAAAGGTGAGCCATAGCCTGTTGGAATCGGCTATTGAAGCGCTAACTTGTATGACCCACCGGGGCGGAATTGCCGCCGACGGAATTACCGGTGACGGTTGTGGTTTGCTCATGCAAAAGCCCGACGGCTTTTTGCGTACCATTGCAGAAGAAAATAATTTTGAGCTGAGTGCCAATTATGGCATTGGTTCTGTGATGTTGAGTCAGGATCCCGTGCGAGCGCAGGCTGCACGGGATGTCGTGACGGCAGAAATTGAAGCAGAAGGCCTGAGTATTGCCGGTTGGCGTGAGGTACCCGTCGACAAATCTTGTCTGGGTCCCATTGCTTTGGAAAGTCTACCCAGTTTCTACCAGGTTTTTGTGAACGCCGAATGTTCATTGCCGGCGCTGAATGCAAAACTGTATATGGCGCGTCGTCGTGCTGATAAGGCGTTAAAAGACGACAAGGCCTTTTATATTTCCAGCCTGTCTTCCTCGGTGCTGTCCTACAAGGGCTTGATGATGCCCAAGGATATTCCGAGCTTCTATAAAGATCTGGCCGACGAGCGCCTGGAAACCGCGATTGTGGTCTTCCACCAGCGTTTCTCGACGAACACCATGCCCCAGTGGAATTTGGCTCAGCCTTTCCGCATGTTGGCGCACAATGGTGAAATCAACACCATTATGGGTAACCGGAACTGGGCCCGAGCCCGTACGCCAAAATTCCAGTCCGAGTTGTTGCCTAACCTGGCCGAAGTGGCGCCAGTGGTTAACACAGAAGGTTCAGATTCCTCCAGCCTCGATAATATGCTTGAGGTATTGGTCCTGGGCGGTTTGCCTCTGCATCATGCTCTGCGCATGCTGGTGCCACCTGCTTGGCACAATGTGGAATCCATTGATCCGGAAGAGCGTGCGTATTATCAGTATATCTCCATGCATATCGAACCCTGGGATGGCCCGGCGGGTTTGGTAATGACTGATGGCCGTTACGCAGTATGTACATTGGACCGAAACGGTTTGCGCCCCTCTCGCTGGGTGCTCACCGATGATGACGTTATTACTGTAGCGTCCGAAGTGGGTGTCTACGATTATCAACCTGAGAATGTTGTTGCGAAAGGTCGCCTTGGCCCAGGTGATATGTTATCGATCGATACCGAAAGCGGTGAGATTCTCGACACCAATGAAATTAATGAGCAGTTAAAAACACGTCAACCTTATCGCAAATGGTTGAAAGAAGGTAACCTGAAAATCGAGGCAACCCTCGAAGCAGAAGCTTATGAAGAAGGGATGCCACGAGAGGAACTGCCACGTTACATGAAAATGTTCCAGCTCAGTTTTGAAGAGCGCGATCAAGTATTGCGCCCTCTTGCCGAGTTGGGGCAGGAAGCGACTGGTTCCATGGGCGACGATACACCGATGGCGGTGTTGTCCGGCAAAACACGTAATCTGTTCGACTATTTCCGTCAACAATTTGCTCAGGTGACCAACCCCCCGATTGATCCATTGCGTGAGGCAATTGTGATGTCGCTGGGCACACAATTGGGACGCGAGCTGAATGTATTTGCGGAAACCCCATCCCATGGTAAGCGTATTAACTTACGCAGTCCGGTTTTATCTCCGCGTAAGTTTTACACTATTCGTGAGATGGACAACAAAGACTATCGCAGTCAACAGTTCACGCTGCGCTATGACCCATCGACTCACAGCCTGAAAGATGCCATTGTAAAACTGTGTGACGATGTCGAAGCCGCCGTTCGCGACGGTGCCGTTGTGGTGATTCTTAGCGATGGTTATCCGGAGCAGGGCATGGGTATGATCCATTCTCTGTTGGCAACGGGTGCTGTGCACCATCGTCTCATCAACGCGGGTTTGCGTTGCGATTCCAATATCATTACCAAAACCGCTTATGCGCGTGATTCGCATCAGATTGCGACACTCATTGGGTATGGTGCGTCAGCGGTTTATCCCTACCTGAGTTATCAGGTTTTGTCCGATTTGATTCATACCGGCGAGTTACTGGTGGATCACGACACGGCGCTGAAAAATTATCGTAAGGGCATCAATAAGGGTTTGATGAAAATCCTGTCCAAGATGGGTATTTCTACCATCGGTTCCTATCGTGGTGCCCAGCTGTTTGAAATTATTGGTCTTAACGAAGACGTTGTGGATCTGTGCTTTAAAGGTACGCCTTCGCGTATCAAAGGTGCCAGCTTCGAGCATTTGCAAGCCGAACAAGAAGCGCTGGATACGATTGCCTGGATTGATCGCAAAACCATCGAGCCTGGTGGTTTGTTGAAGTACGTCCACGGTCAGGAATACCACGCTTTTAATCCGGATGTTGTACAAACACTGCAGCAAGCGGTAAAAACCGGTGACTATAGTATTTGGAAAAAATACGCTGATTTAGTCAATGAGCGTCCCATCGCGACCTTGCGCGATATGCTGAAGTTGAAAGAAGCCACCGCAATTCCTCTGGACGAAGTCGAGCCGATGGAAAACATCGTGGCGCGTTTTGATTCGGCGGCAATGTCCTTGGGCGCACTTTCCCCGGAAGCTCATGAGGCACTGGCGCAAGCCATGAATACCTTGGGTGGCCGTTCAAATTCGGGCGAAGGTGGTGAAGATCCTAAGCGGTATGGCACCAACAAGGTGTCCAAAATCAAGCAGATTGCATCCGGTCGTTTTGGCGTGACGCCACATTACTTGGTGAATGCCGAAGTACTGCAGATCAAAGTCGCCCAGGGTGCGAAGCCTGGCGAAGGTGGTCAGTTACCAGGCGGAAAAGTCAATGATCTGATCGCAACCTTGCGTTACTCCGTACCCGGTGTGACGTTGATTTCTCCTCCGCCGCATCATGATATTTATTCAATCGAGGATTTGGCGCAGCTGATTTTCGATTTGAAACAGGTTAATCCGGATGCCTTGATCAGTGTGAAACTGGTTTCCCGTCCGGGAGTTGGCACCATCGCGGCCGGTGTTGCCAAGGCCTATGCCGATTTAATTACTATCTCCGGTTACGACGGTGGTACCGCGGCTTCCCCGTTGACATCGATTCGTTATGCAGGCTCTCCCTGGGAGCTGGGGCTTTCGGAAACTCACCAAACACTGCGCGCGAATGATTTGCGTGGCAACGTGCGGGTGCAAACCGATGGTGGTTTGAAATCCGGTTTGGATGTTGTGAAAGCGGCTATTCTGGGTGCGGAAAGCTTTGGCTTTGGTACGGCACCTATGGTTGCATTGGGTTGTAAGTATTTGCGCATTTGTCATCTGAATAACTGTGCAACGGGTGTCGCGACTCAGAACGAGCAGCTGCGTCGTGACCACTATATCGGCACCGTTGAAATGGCCATGAACTTTTTCCGTTTTGTGGCGGAGGAAGCTCGTGAATGGATGGCCGCTCTGGGCGTGCGGAGTCTGGACGAATTAATCGGCCAGGTTCAGCGAATGGAAGTCGATGCAGCGAAAACCGATAAGCAGGGTGCTTTGGATCTAAGCCCTATCATTTATACCGACGACTACCTGGAAACCAAACCGCAGTTCTGCCAGGTTGCTCAGAACGACCCCTATGACAAAGGGGAATTGGCTGAACGAATGGTCAGTGACATGCTGTCCAATATCGAAAGCAAAACGGGTGGTGAGTTTGAATTCAAAATCACTAACTGCGACCGCTCCATTGGTGCTCGCGTGTCTGGTGAAATTGCCAAGCGCTATGGCAACCAGGGTATGGCTGATAAGCCGGTCACCGTGAAGCTGAACGGTGTGGCGGGGCAGTCACTGGGTGTCTGGAATGCTGGTGGTCTGAACATTTATCTGGAAGGCGATGCCAACGACTACGTTGGTAAAGGTATGGCTGGCGGTAAGCTGGTTCTCACTCCACCAAAGGGCAGCGCTTTTAAGAGTAAGCAAACGTCCATTATGGGCAACACTTGTTTATATGGTGCAACCGGCGGTGAAGTTTTTGCGGCTGGTCAGGCCGGTGAGCGTTTGGCGGTACGTAACTCAGGTGCTCAGGTTGTGGTTGAAGGCGCCGGTGATCACTGTTGTGAATATATGACTGGAGGCGTCGTTGCCGTATTGGGTCAGACCGGTGTGAACTTTGGTGCAGGTATGACCGGTGGCTTCGCCTACGTTTTGGATTTGGATCGCGGTTTCGTTGACCGCTTTAATAATGAGCTGGTGGAGATTCGCCGTATTGGTGGCGAAAACTATGAAGATCATCGCCACCACTTGCGTACCCTGATTGCCCAGCACGCCGAGGAGACCGGCAGTGAATGGAGTCAGGAACTGCACGAGGACTTCGACGATTACGTTGGTAAGTTCTGGCTCGTTAAGCCGAAGGCCGCCAGCTTGAGCGGCCTGTTGGCACAAACCAAATCTGATACCGAATAAGCGGAGGGCAGACAATGAAAAACCCTAACGCCAAACAGGAACGTTTAAGCAATAACTTTCAGTTTATTGAAGTGGGTCGTAACGACCCGAAAAAGAAGCCGATCCACACCCGTAAAACCCAGTACGTAGAAATCTACGAATCGTTTACGGAAAAGGAAGTCGCCAATCAGGCGCATCGCTGCCTGGCTTGCGGTAACCCTTATTGTGAATGGAAGTGTCCGGTTCATAACTTTATTCCCAACTGGTTAAAGTTGATCAGTGAGGGCAATATTTTTGAAGCTGCGGATCTGAGCCATCAAACCAACACTTTGCCGGAGGTCTGCGGTCGAGTATGCCCGCAAGATCGTCTGTGTGAAGGTGCTTGTACCTTGAACGATGACTTCGGCGCGGTAACCATTGGTAATGCGGAAAAATATATTACCGATACGGCCTTCGCTATGGGCTGGCGCCCGGACATGTCCAAAGTGGTATGGACTGATAAAAAGGTAGCCGTTATCGGAGCTGGGCCTGCAGGCCTCGGTTGTGCGGATATTCTGGTTCGCAATGGTGTTAAACCCGTTGTGTTCGATAAGTACCCCGAAATTGGTGGCTTGCTGACTTTTGGTATTCCGGAATTCAAGCTGGAAAAATCCGTTATGAGTCGCCGACGTGAAGTCTTCACCGAAATGGGTGTTGAGTTCCGGCTGGAAACAGAAATAGGCAAAGACGTTAGCATCGAACAGCTCTTGGAAGAATACGATGCCGTCTTCATGGGCATGGGTACATACAAGTATATGAAAGGCGGTTTTCCAGGTGAAGACCTGCCGGGCGTATACGATGCTTTGCCATTTTTGATTTCCAATGTGAATCGCAATATGGGTTTTGAAAAGAACATCGATGATTTCATTTCGGTAGCCGGGAAGCGAGTGGTCGTCTTGGGTGGTGGTGATACCGCAATGGACTGTAACCGCACTTCGATTCGCCAACAGGCACGCAGCGTGACCTGTGCCTATCGCCGTGACGAAGAAAATATGCCGGGTTCGCGCCGCGAGGTGGCCAACGCCAAAGAAGAAGGCGTTAACTTCCTGTTTAACCGCCAGCCCGTCGAGATTGTGGGTGATGGAAAGGTGGAAGGCATCAAAGTTGTGACCACCGCTTTGGGAGAGCCCGATGAAAATGGCCGCCGTCGTCCTCAGCCAGTTGAAGGTTCTGAAGAAATTATTCCCGCTGATGTGGTGTTGGTTGCTTTCGGTTTTCAGCCAAACCCCGCAGACTGGATTGCCGAGAATGGCGTAACCATCAATAGCTGGGGTGGTATTGAAGCTGCCGAGGAGCAGCAGTACAAGTTCCAGACCAGTAATCCCAAAATCTTTGCGGGCGGTGATATGGTTCGTGGTTCAGATCTGGTGGTGACCGCAATCTGGGAAGGCCGAGAGGCCGCCGAAGGTATTCTGGATTATTTGCAGGTTTGACGACCATTTAGAACCGCCTTGATTAAGGGAGCTTTGGCTCCCTTTTTTATTGTGGGTTTTTACTTCAGTGAGAAGTTTCTTTCTGCTTCCGCGGCTATTTGGTTATAGAGGCCTATTGGAGCCCAGCTTCAATTGCTTTACTCTTGGCGACCGTATTTTTACTATTACTTTTATTGTTGTTAAAAAGACAAGGATTCGTTTATGTCTCGTCAATGTTCTGAGTGTCATGCTGATTTGGATGCTGAACAACCGCAGTGTCCTCAGTGTGGGGCAATTCAAGAAGACTTTGTGTACAAAAGCCGGATTGCCGCCGCGGCTCTGGCAATAGGTTTTGGTTTCTTTGGAGTGCATCGCTTTTATCTTGGGCAATGGTGGGGCATATTCTATTTGCTTTTTTTCTGGACCTATGTGCCTGGTTTGATAGCTTGGATTGAGGGGATTGTCTTCCTGGCTCGGGACCAGAAAGCCTGGAATGCTAAGTACAATAAAGGGGTTTTCGCTGGCAATGAAAAGGGAGGTGTACTCTTTGTCATATTGATTTTTGTCATGATCGCCATACTCGGCATTCTGGCTGCTATTGCACTGCCGGCCTATCAGGATTATTCGAATCGCGCCAAGGTGATATCCGCAATCTCTGCCGCCAAGACCACAATTCCCCAGGTCGAGCAGTATGCTTATGACCATCAGCGTTGGCCGATGACGGAAGATCTTACTTTGAACCCTCTTGATAATCCGCTTCTCGGAACGCTTACCGTTAACAATGGAGCCATCGTGGTTACGATGGATAAAAGTACTCGTATTGACGGATATGTGGCTTTTATCCCTACGAGTGATGAATCTGGTATCAGCTGGTCCTGTACGGAATCCACAATTAAATCTCGGTTTCTGCCTGCGGAATGCCGACCTGAGTAGCTTGAGGCTTCAAAGCTAAGAATCAATCCGCCGGCTTTCGGGCTTGGCGGATTTCCCTTTGGGCTGTATTGGCTTGTCTTTTCGGGACGCTCACAAAGGCTGGGCGCTAAGGTCTTTCCTAATGTTAGAGATCTCTAAAATACTGTAGCGTTTAAGCTGAATTCAGACCTTCCCCTGAATGCTTTTTGTTCAAGTTTCCTCCCTTCTCGCCGAAATTCTATATTGCTATCCGACTGTCGCTGGAATTTTGCGGATGGCGCAAATGTTGACTATACAAAGTAGCAGTCACGGTTAACGCGTTAATGTATTTATTCTGTCAGCAAGGTGTGCTGAGGAGTTTCTGAGTGAAAAGTATCGATATTAAAACGATGGTGCTGGGTGTTATCTCTGCCAGCATCTTGCTGCTATTAATGGCATCTTTGTTTTCCACCTATAAGTTAAGAGATGATTTGATTAAATTCAGCTCTCTGCTGTCCAATGAAGTGGCGGCCATTCATAGTACAGACCGGGTTAATATCGAATTTAAGCGCCAGGTGCAGGAATGGAAAAATGTGCTGATTCGTGGTGCGGATGATTCCCAGCGGGAAAAGTACTGGGGCAAGTTTTTAACACAGGAAGAAAGTGTTCAAAAGATTGCCCGTGAACTGAAAGGCCAGCTGAGTTTTGATCCGGGCCTGCAAAGGCAGGTACAGGACTTTATTGTTGCCCACGAGAAGATGGGGTCAGCTTATCGCAGCGGATTTGAAGAATTCAACGCTTCCGGTTACGACCATCGCGCTGGTGATATTGCTGTAAAAGGTATTGACCGCGCGCCATCAAAGTTGCTGGATGACATCTCGAAAAAAGTGAATGCGGTAGCCAAGCAGAGTGGCGAGACTACGATTACTGAATCTGAGGCCGTAGTGGTATACGCCGTTGTTCTGACTCTGGTAACCGGCGCTTTGGTTCTGTTTGGCAGCTATGTCATCTTACAGCGCGAGGTTCTCAAGCCTTTGAGAAATACGGCGAGCGCCATCAGCGATTTGTCCAAAGGTAATCTTGGTATGAACCTGAGCCGAAATGGCCGGGGTGAAATTGGATTGTTGAACAGCGCCACAGCAGACCTCGCGGGGCAGATGCGGGACTTGATTGCTTCACTGACCAAAACTTCTGATGCCTTGCAACACACCGCAGAAATGTTTGAAAAACAATCTTCAAAACAGAGCTTGGCCAGTACCGAGCAAGTCGCTCAATCCACTCAGGCAGCCCAGGAAGTCAGCACCTTAGTGAACAGTGCTGAACACGCATTTGATACTGCGAGCCATACCAAAGAAATGACTGAAGCCACTATGGAAAAAGCCGAGAAGGCCAGTGCCGTAGTTGATCATGTAGATGGGCTTATGAAGGCTCTGCAGGAAGACATTCTTCACGCGGATAATGCGGTGAGTACTCTGTCCGAACGGGTAGTTCGAGTAGATGAAGTGATGACTGTGATTCAGGGGATTGCCGAACAAACCAATTTGTTGGCGTTGAACGCCGCTATTGAAGCTGCACGCGCAGGAGACCAGGGCCGTGGTTTTGCAGTGGTTGCCGATGAGGTGCGTGGTCTGGCTCAGAAAACCCAGCACTCAACCCAGGAAATCGCCTCTATTCTCGAAGATCTGCGAAAGGGCTCCGAGTCCAGTGTTCAGGCGATGAAAGTTGGCCAGGAAAAAACCAATTACGCCGCTGAGAAAACCAACGAAATCGCCGCGCTTTGGCAGGGTTTATCCGGGGATATTTCTGATATCTCTGCCAAGAATGCAGAGCTGAATCAATCAGCCTCCAAGCAGTCTGAAGCCGCCAGCGGGGTTGAATCCTTCATTGAAAAACTGAAACAAGACGCGGTATTGCAAAGCCAGTTGTCTGACGAGCAGCGTTCCGTCAGTGGAGACTTACTCGAATTGTCTGGCGAAATCAAAACCAAGATTGCCTACTACAAAGCATCTTAATTTCTGAAGCCGCAGCTTAGCGCAGAAAATCTGCGATGAGTGTGCGGCTCTCCTCATCGGCCTCCTGATTGGCTCCTTTCTCGCCATCCAGTGGAATGCTGCTGTCCAGCAGATGTCCAGCTTTCGGGTAATGATGATGTTCGCAAAGAATTTTAGGTGAACTCAACCGTGCACGTTTGCAAATTTCCTGGGCCATTGAATTTGCAGGCCATACGCTGTCCAGACCGCCGCTAAAGAGCAAGAGGTCTGCCTTGCTGTCTTCGATTTCAATTTTGGCGTTTTCTACGGCTTGCTGATTTTTCAGAGAGTTTTCATACAGATCCCGCAGACTGCGAATATCGGTGTTGGCCTGATATGGCACAAAGTTCAGATGTTTATCGCCCATGGTCCAACTGGACAGCGGGGCTCGCTTTTGGCCGGGAATAATCCCGGGCCAAACCACGTGACTGGGCGCAATAGCAACCACCTTGCGGATACGATCATCAATAGTGGCTAACAATAGAGCCGCTTCAGCCCCTTTGGACCAGCCAACGACGGCCAACTCTTCAGCGTTATTTTTTTGCAATAACCAGGTTTTGGCAGGCTCAAAGTATTCGAGAGGGATTGCTTCAATGTGTTTGGGGAGGCCAGTGGCTTTGTAGTAGGCCAGAGCTAGAACCGGGTGCCCCATTTTCGAAATTTTTTCGGCCAGCACTTTGGGAATCCCACTGCCGGAACCTTCCAATACCAGCACCGGCATTTTACTGCTTTGGCCCGGATAGTAATTGGCGACAAAAGCCTGATCTTTCACTTCAACAAATGTTGGAGCTGCAAAAGCCTTGATTGAGAACGCTGCGATTAGAGTAATAAGGGTCTTATACATGAGTATGCCATTGCGATGAACTTTCCCATTTAGACGATGTAAATTTCAAAATAGCTTTGGAAGAGAAGAAATCATCATCGAGGCAAAAATTCTTCAATGCTCAGAAAATGCTCGAAAGCTGGTGAATTAATAATCGAATACACACCCTGGCGTATCGCTGTCGTAGAACTGTCGTACGCCAGCAGGATAAATTCTCCTTATAGATTAATCACTTAAGGTGGGTCAAAATATGGAGATGAAAATTAATCGCCAAACGTTAAAGCGCGTGCGCAAAGACAAGTTGTGGTCTCAGGAGCAGTTGGCAGAGGCCAGTGGTTTGAGTCTGCGTACCATCCAACGCATCGAAAGCAGTGGCAGTGCGGCTATGGATTCTCTAGCGGCCATTGCCAGTGCCCTTGAAACGGACAAAGACACTCTATTGGAAGCTGAGCTCAATTTTATTCCCTATGAGCATACCCAAATGGGCTACTTTATGTGGGTGGTCAGTCTGATCATGGTCAGCGTATGCAGCAGCTTTTTATTACTGATGCCTCCTCTTGGGATCGCGATTACCCTGGTTGCGATGTTAATACCGGCCGTTTTGTTCTTCAGTTTGCGAGTCGCGGTTAGCGAAGAAACGATCAGTTGGCATTTTGGTCCGGGTTTCTGGCGTAAGGAATTGCCGATCGAGGATATTGCCAGCTGTGAAGTCGTGAATAACTCAGTAATGATGGGTTTTGGGATTCGGCTTTTGGGGGACGGGTGGATGTATAACGTGTCCGGCCTGTTGGCTGTGGAGATACGTCTCAAGTCTGGCTCAGCCATTCGCCTGGGTAGCGATGAGCCTAACTATCTAAAAGAAGCCATTGATAATGCGCTGGCGTTGCAGCGCAGCAAAAGCGAATAAGTGCTGGCCTCTCGGAACGAGAGACCAGAAAAAAGAGGCCAGAAAAAAGGATCGGTTTTATTGGTGGTGGCTAGGCAATAGCACCAGACTCCCGCAATTGGGCCAGGCTATCTGCGTCGTAGCCCAGTTGTCCGAGTACCTCATCAGTGTTGGCACCAATCGGCAGGCCTGCATTGCGATATTCGGTTTGTGAACCGCTGAATTTAATCGGGCTGGCGACCTGACGCAGACGTTGACCATCCGCCGCATCGACTTCAATGTACATGCCGCGCTCTTGAAAATGTGGATGCTGTTCGGTTTCATCCAAGCTCAAGACCGGCTCGACACAGGCATCCAGTGCGGCGAAAATCTCGCTCCACTCTGCGAAGGTTTTTTGTTTAAAGGCAGCAATTAAATCCTGTTTCAGCTCAGCTTGTACTTCCGGGTTGTAGTTCATGGCTCGCTCGAACCACTCAGGCTGTCCCATGGCCTCACAGAGCTGTTTGCAGAATTGCGGCTCCAGGCTGCCTACTGAAAGATGGCGCCCGTCAGCGGTCTCATAGAAGTCATAGAAGATGCCGCCATTAAGCATGGTGCCAGAAAGCTCGGGGGCTTTATCACCGGCGAGATGTGCTGCACCGGCGGTGGCGCTCAATGCCAGGGCAGCATCGCTCATGCTGATGTCGATATGCTGGCCTTTCCCGCTGTTGCTGCGCTCGATGACGGCGGCCAGAATGCCCATCACAGCATGGTGGGTGCCGCCTGCGATATCGGCAATCTGCGTGCCCGAAAGAATGGGGCCGGTTTCCTTGCGGCCGCTGTAACTTGCGAGTCCTGCCAGAGCCAGGTAATTAATGTCGTGTCCGGCACGGTTTTTCAAGGGGCCGGTCTGACCATAGCCAGTAATAGAACAATAAATCAGTTCCGGTTTGTCTGCACTCAAGGTGTTGTAGTCGAGCCCCAGGCGTTGCATCACACCTGGACGGAACTGCTCCAGAACAATGTCGTATTCCTGCAGTAACTTCTTCACGATCTCAATGGAAGCAGGTTGTTTCAGGTCCAGGGCGATACATTGTTTATTGCGATTAATACTGCCATGGCCCGCAGAGATATCGCCGACCATGGGAGGCGCAAAGCGTAATAAATCCGGGCGGGTAGGGGATTCGATTCGCAAAACCTGCGCACCCATATCGGCCAGCAATTGAGTGGCATAAGGCCCGGGTAGAAGTGTTGAGAAATCGAGAATTTTTAATCCGCTTAATGGGCCGCTCATGAGAAGCTCCTGAATCCGAGTTGAGAACTGCGTATAAATATTTGGAAAGCAGGCCGCATCAAGCGCGGCCTGTTGAATTCATAAAGAATGGATTAGCCGAGCAGGGAGCGGCCAATAATCAGCTTCATGATTTCATTTGTACCCGCGTAAATTTTCTGGACGCGAGCGTCAGCGTAAGCACGGGCCACCGGGTATTCCCACATATAGCCATAGCCACCATGGAGCTGCAAGCACTCATCAATAACCTTGCATTGCAAATCCGTAGACAGCAATTTCAATTTTGCAGCGGTTGGCACATCCAGCTTGCCTTCGATATGAAGCTCCAGGCAGCGATCGACAAATACCTGGGCCGAAGTCACTTCAGTATCCAGTTCAGCCAGTTTAAATTGTGTGTTCTGGAAGGTGGCTACGGAACGGCCAAAGGCTTTTCGTTCTTTTACGTATTCAACGGTTTGATCCAGAATTGAGCGTGCACTGGCAATCGCATTAACACCAACCGATAAACGTTCCTGGGGCAGCTCTTGCATCAGGTAAATAAAACCCATGCCTTCTTCGCCCAGCAGGTTGGATTTCGGTACGCGAACGTCCTGGAAGAACAGCTCGGAGGTGTCCTGGGCTTTCATGCCGATTTTTTCCAGGTTGGTGCCCTTTTCAAAACCGGGTGTGCCCGCTTCAACCAGAATCAGGCTGGTGCCTTTGGCGCCGGCTTCAGGGTCGGTCTTGGCGACAACGATTACCAGGTCGGCATGTTGCCCGTTGGTAATAAAGGTCTTGGAACCATTAATCACCCACTCATCGCCGTCCAGCACGGCGCTGGTTTTCACACCTTGCAAGTCGGAACCGGCGCCAGGCTCGGTCATGGCGATGGCGGTAACAACCTCACCACTCACACACTTGGGCATGTACTTTTGCTTCAGTTCTTCGCTGCCGTAATTCAAAATATAAGGCACACCGATGTCTGAATGCAGGCCCCAGCCAATACCGGACAATCCTGCACGGGCAACCTCTTCATCAACAATAGCGTTGTAACGGAAATCAACACCGACGCCGCCGTATTCTTCCGGAATAGTGGGTGCTAAAAAGCCCTGTTCGCCAGCCTTGTTCCAAAGCGCGCGATCTACCTGGCCATCTTTTTCCCACTGGGCGTGAAAAGGTACGGCTTCGGCTTCTAAAAATTTACGGACGCTCTCACGGAATAGTTCGTGTTCAGACTCGTATACAGTTCTTGGGATCATGATGTTCTCGTTGTGGAAATGTTAAAACCGCAATGGCCAGGCAGTGCTGGCCATTGCGTTTGATGCGGTTCAATTAGCTGTCTTTAAAGGTCTCGCCTTTTTCAGCCATATCCACCAAATAAGCGGGTGGTGTAAAGCGATCGCCGTACTTCTCAGCCAATTCCTGAGCACGAGTGACAAACGTCTTCAAGCCGGTTTGGTTGATAAATTGTAAGACACCTCCGGTCCATACTGGATAACCGATACCCATGATTGAGCCGATATTAGCATCGCGTACGCTGGTAAGAACTTTTTCTTCATAGCAGCGAGCGGTTTCCACAGCTTCAATATAAAGCAGACGATCTTTAATATCCTGCAATGGAATCTGTGAGTCAGCCTTGTAGTATTGATCCAGGCCGGACCACAGTTTCTTCTTGCCGCCTTCTGGGTAGTCGTAGAAACCACCACCCGTAGATTTACCGGCACGATCCTGTTCCAGCATGGAGTCAGCGACGGCGTCGGCCGGGTGAGCGGTATAGCTTTCACCAGCGGCTTCCATATCAACGATGGTCTGCTTGCGTACTTTGGCTGACAGAGTCAGTGTCACTTCATCCATGACCGCCAATGGTCCAACCGGGTAGCCTGAGAGGAAGGCGGCGTTTTCGACGGAAACCGCGCTGACACCTTCGCCAACCATGGCAATACCTTCCTGAGTGAAGGTGCCGAATACACGTGAAGTGAAGAAGCCGCGGCTGTCGTTGACTACGATAGGCGTTTTAGCAATTTGCTGAACATAATCGTATGCACGAGCCAGGGTTTCATCATTGGTTTTTTCACCGCAGATAATTTCTACCAAAGGCATTTTGTCGACGGGTGAGAAGAAATGCAGGCCAATAAATTGCTCTGGGCGAACAGAGGCTTCAGCTAAGCCTGTGATCGGAAGGGTAGATGTGTTGGATGCAAATACTGCATCGCCGGCAATCTGTGCTTCGGCTTCTTTGGTTACTGTCGCTTTCAGACCGCGCTCTTCGAATACGGCTTCAATAATCAAATCACAACCTTGCAAGTCTTCCGCATTAGCGCTTGGTTTGATCAGGGACAAAATGCCATCGCGTTTTTCTTCGCTCATGCGACCACGGCTGACTTTTTTATTCAACAGGGTTTCAGAATACGCTTTACCCTTTTCAGCATTGTCGAGGCTGACATCTTTCAGTACAACTTCAATGCCCTTAATTGCTGATGAATAGGCAATGCCGGCGCCCATCATGCCCGCACCTAAGATGCCGACTTTTTTCACAGGTTTTTGTTCGAAGCCATCCGGGCGACCGCGGCCGGCTTTAATTTCATTGAGCTGGAACCAGAAAGTGCCGATCATATTTTTACTGATCTGGCCCGTAGTCAGAGTGGTGAAGTATCGGGTTTCGATGCGAGTTGCTGTATCGAAATCAACTTGTAGACCTTCAACCATGGTGCACATAATGGCTTCAGGCGCTGGCAGAACGCCTTTAGTTTGATTGCGCAGCATAGCCGGTGCGATTGGTAACATTTGGGCCAGTGCTGGGCTGCTGGGTTTGCCACCAGGAACTTTATAGCCTTTTACATCGTAAGGCTGAACACTTTCTGGATTGGCTTTGATAAAGGCTTTGGCTTTTTCCAGCATTTCTTCCGGCGTGTCCACGATATCGTGAATCAAACCCAGCTCTTTGCCTTTTTCAGGTTTGAACTGCTTGCCTTCCAATAGGTATGGCATGGCACCTTGCAAACCCAATAAACGTGTCATGCGGATCACACCGCCGCCACCGGGCAGCAGGCCCAGGGTGACTTCTGGCAAACCAAGCATGACACCTTTGGACAAGGCAATGCGGTGGTGGCAGGACAGGGCTATTTCCCAGCCGCCGCCCAAAGCCGCACCGTTGATGCAGGCCACGACGGGTTTGCCCATGGTTTCCAGCTTACGCATGGCCTTTTTCAGGGCTTCCACTTCATCAAAAAACTGTTGGGCATCGCTGGGTTGAACTTGAATCAACGCGGTTAGATCGCCGCCGGCAAAGAAGGTTTTCTTCTTGGAGCGAACAATTACGCCGTCCCAATTGTCTTCGGCTTCCAGTTTCTGGATGAATTCAAAAAAATCCGCTTGGAAGGCTGCATCCATTACATTCGCAGAACCATCTTTGCGGTCCAAAATCATGTGAACAATATTGTCACTGTCTTTTTCAAATTGTACTGAGCTCATAATCTTTCTCTCTTGGCTGTTTCTTACAGCTTGATAATCTGGATGTTTGCTTACACGCGCTCGATAATAGTGGCGATACCCATGCCGCCACCGACACATAGACAGGCCAGGCCACGTTTCAGGTCACGAGCTTCGAGCTCATCCAGCAGAGTGCCCAGAATCATGGCACCGGTTGCGCCTAATGGGTGGCCCATTGCGATGGCACCGCCATTGACGTTGACAATACTTTCGTCCAAATCCAGATCTTTGATCAGTCGCAGGGCAACTGATGCAAAGGCTTCGTTAATTTCAACCAAATCCAGATCCTTAGCTTCCAGGCCGGCAATCTTCAGTGCCTTTTTGGCAGCTGGGCCGGGGCCGGTCAGCATGATGGTTGGGTCGGTACCCACAACAGCGGTGGAAATAATTTTGGCTCGGGGTTTCATGTTGTATTTGTCGGCCATTTCCTGGCTGCCGATTAACATTGCGGCGGCGCCATCCACGATGCCGGAAGAGTTGCCGGGGCCGTGTACGTGATTAATCTGTTCGATGTCGTGGTACTTTTCGCGAGCGACGCCATCAAAGCCCATTTCACCAATTCCGGCAAAGGATGGGTTCAAACCTGCCAGGGTTTCTACAGAAGTTTCCGGACGAATAAATTCATCACGATCCAGAATGGTCAGGCCATTTTGATCTTTTACCGGGATGATGGATTTATTGAAAGCGCCGCGCTCCCAGGCAGCGGCTGCTTTGCGATGGGATTCTGCCGCAAAAGCATCGACATCCGTGCGGCTGTAGCCATCAATGGTGGCAATCAAATCGGCACCAATGCCCTGTGGCATGAAGCCGGTGAACATATTGGTTTCAGGGTCAGCGGCCCAGGCACCCCCATCGCTGCCCATCGGTACGCGTGACATGGATTCAACGCCGCCAGCGACAATCAGGTGTTCAAATCCGGAGCGCACTTTCTGCGCGGCGGTGTTTACAGCTTCCAGACCGGAAGCGCAGAAGCGGTTCAAGGTAACCCCAGCCACGTCATCATCCCAACCGGCGGCCAGAGCAGCGGTTTTGGCAATGTCGGCACCTTGATCACCCACCGCAGAAACACAACCCATTACAATGTCGTCTACATCTTTGCTGTCAAAACCATTGCGCTCTTGCAGGGCCTGTAAGATTTGCACCAGCAGGGTAATGGGTTTGACTTCGTGTAAGCTGCCGGTTGCCTTACCGCGACCGCGCGGAGTACGAATGGCATCAAAAATAAAGGCTTCATTGCTCATGAGCTTATCTCTTTTTGGTGTTCTGGATTGGAATAGGGCGCTTGCGCCAGTGTGCTATACAGCTTAGGCCAAAAGAAAAGGAGAACAATGACCAAAGTTTTCAAGCCGGTGGGAGAAAATGTCAGCTTTGCTGGAGGTGGTAATGGCTTTAGCTGTGCTGCTGAGAGGTAAGTGCTTGCTGATTACGGCTCGGGCGTGAGTGTTGACCCTAGCGACAGGACTCTCGATAAGCGCCCGGCGTCAGCCCGGTCCATTTTTTAAAGGCTCGGTTAAAGGCGCTGGGTTCCGAAAAGCCCATAATGGCAGCGATATCATTGATGGGGGTATTCAGGCGTGCCAGGTGATAGGTGGCAGTGTCCCGGCGTACGGCATCCTTGATTTCCTGATAGGCGTTGCCTTCTTCTTTCAGTCTGCGGCGAAGGGTTTGGGTCGTCATATGCAGACGATCGGCGACCACCTCGAAGGGCAGGTTCTCCACACAGTCACTGGATTGCAGCATACTGCGGATTCTCGCGGTCAGACTGTTGTCGCTCTTATAGCGAGTCAGCAGGCATTCCGGGGCATTGGCCAGAAACTCGCTCAGGGTCTGAGGGTCCTGAGCTACGGGGCGTTCCAAAAAGCGACGGCTGAATACGACACTGTTTTCAGGCTGATTAAAGTAGCTGCGACAGGCAAACATGTCCTGAAATTCATCAGCATAAGGCGGTGCCGGAAACGTAAAATTGATGCGTTCCAGCAAAATTGGTCGGTCGATCATCCAGCTGGTCCAGCGAATCCAGATAATCATCATGGAGACGATAAACCACTCGGGATCAAGGCCGTGAGGGTTGCTGAAACTGAAACCCAGAGTTGCTTCTTCGCCTTGTTCGTTCAGCGAAAAGCCCATTTCGTCGTTGCAGACGCGGGCATGTCGAATGCTGCGCAGCAGCACCCGGCGTAAATTGGGGCAGGTGATGGTGGCATGACATTGCAGAGCAAAGTAACCTTGGCGTAAGGGTCGCGACAGGAAGCCTGCGGCTTCATCGTCCATAACCGCCCAGGTCGCTTTGACGAGCTTGCCGAACTCTTCTTTGTGAAGGTGCAGGCCGTCATCGGGCAGGGCCTTTAAATCGATGTTCAACTCAGCCATGATTTGATCGACATCCACGCCCTGGCGGCGCGGGCCGTCAAGCCAGGACTGAAGTAAATCGATATGAATGCCGGGTTTTGTTTTCATGGGTGTATATTAGCACAGGCCAGGATGAATTCGACGACGGAGCGCTCGGTTTAGTAGAGAGCGTAAGGGTATCAATTTTATTGTCAGTAATCGTCATTGGGCGGCTATGTAAAATTGCATAAGCTCAGTGCAATAACATGGGCCGTTTTTTACCCAGTCGTGGCACTAAATAAGAAACGGACACTACAACGACATAACGAACACAACAATAAGGCTATTTCATGACCAGCGCGATGTTTGAAGAGACCACTCCACTACAACAGCTGTATGCCCGCGAAGGAAACAGCCCAGATCAGCTTTATCTCCGTCAGTCTGTAAACGGTGAGTGGGTTGATTACAGCTGGCAATCCTTTGGCCAGCACGCCCGTAAAATTGCGAACTATTTAAAGCAGTTGGGGCTGGAAGATGGCGATCGCGTCGCAATTCACGCAAAGAACTGTGCGGAATGGCTCATGGTGGACATGGGTATTATGTTGGCAGGCCTGGTCAGTGTGCCGCTGTATCCCGGTCAGCCCGAAAGCTCTATGCGCTACTGCATGGAACACAGTGAAACCAAAGCCATTTTCATCGGTGCAACGGATAACCCCGAAGCGCTTGATGGCTCCATTCCGGATGGCGTTCGCCGTATCGGTATTTGGGGGAATGGCCTGAACGCAGACGATTCGACGGCGGAAATTTTCGCGAATATTGAACCGCTTGAAGACAATCCGGAATACGGTCTGGAGAAGCTGTTTACGATTATGTACACCTCTGGCACCACCGGGAATCCTAAGGGCGTTATGCATACCTACGCATCGGTTGCTTTTACGGTGCCGCGTATGATGGCCGAAGAAAAGTACAGCAATCAGGATCGCTTTTTCTCTTACCTTCCACTGTCTCATGCCGCCGAACGTATTATCGTCAGTATGGTCAGTATCTACAGTGGTGCGGTTGTACATTTTGGCGAGGGCCTGGAAACCTTTGTTCGCGATCTGAATCGGGTGAAGCCGACCATTTTCTTCTCGGTGCCGCGTCTTTGGAAAAAATTCAAGGAAGGCGTTGATGCAAAGATGTCGCCCCAAAAACAAAAAATTCTTTTTAATATTCCTATCCTGGGCAATATCATCAAGCGCAAAGTGATTGCGGGTTTGGGATTGGATCAAGCACGTAAATGCATTACCGGATCGGCACCGACGCCCGTTGATTTGCAGGAGTGGTATGTCAATCTGGGATTACCCCTGATGGACGGCTATGGCATGACCGAAAACTTTATTTACGGTTGTATTTGTCGTGACAAGCCCATCCCTGGATCAGTGGGTAAACCCTATTCAGATAATGAAGTGAAAATCGGTGAAGGCAACGAAATTCTGTTTAAGAGCGGTGCGTTAATGAAGGGTTATTATCTGGAGCCCGAGAAAACTGCGGAAGCCTTAAGAGACGGTTATTACCATACCGGCGATACCGGCTATATCGACGACAATGGCAATCTCTATGTGACCGGCCGGCTGAGCGAAGTGTTCAAAACCTCGAAAGGTAAATTCGTGAAACCAACGACGTTGGAAACACGTTTTGGTAACACTAAAGTCTTTGGGCAAATGTGTATCATTGGTCACGGAATGGATCAGCCTGTACTGTTGGCTGGCCTGGCTGAAGGTGTCGATGGCTCTGATAAAGTGGCTTTAGAGACCGCGATTGCTGGAGAGCTTTCTGCAATTAATGCGGAGCTGCCGCCCCATGAATGCATTAATAATGTGTTTATTGTGGCCGAAGAGTGGACCATTGAAAACGAGCTGCTGACACCCACCATGAAAATGCGCCGCAATGTGATCGATGGGGAATATCGCAAATGGGTTGAGCAAAGCCTGGAAGCAAACGGAAAGCAGCAGGTTCACTGGCAAGCGGCTTAAAGCCGACGTAAAAGGCGCTCATTGCGAGCGCCTTTTTTATTGCTCTCAGTTTGAATTTTCTGCTTGGGTTTTCAGGTTGGCGTTATTGGTTTTTACGAATTTCCTTAACGCCGTCTGTACCGCCGAGCAGTAGCACATCCGCCGAGCGCTCAGCAAACAAACCATTGGTGACAACACCAACAATGCTGTTAATGGCGCGCTCCAGTTCAATCGGCTTATCAATCTGCATATTGTGCACATCAAGGATGACATTGCCGTTATCAGTAAGTACGCCCTGACGATACACCGGGTCACCACCCAACTTCAGCAACTCGCGAGCAACGTAGGAGCGGGCCATGGGGATCACTTCCACTGGCAGCGGGAATTGACCGAGACAGTCAACCCACTTGCTGCTGTCGGCAATGCAGACGAACTCATCAGCAACGGCGGCCACAATTTTCTCCCGGGTGAGAGCGGCGCCACCACCCTTGATCAAGGCCAGCTCGGGATTGCTTTCATCGGCGCCATCAACATACACTGCCATGCTGTCGACCTCATTGAGATCGAACACCGGAATACCATGGCCTTTCAAGCGTTCGGCTGTGGCTTCTGAACTGGCCACGGCCCCTTGAAAGTCACCTTTAATTTCAGCCAGATAATCAATAAAGAAATTGGCCGTTGAGCCGGTACCGACACCCACGATGGAGTAGGCCTCGAGTTTTGGACGAATATAGTCAACGGCGGCTTTCGCGACAGCCTGCTTTAACTGGTCTTGGTTCATGGATATCTCGTCTGGGGCAGATGCTGGAAAAGCCGCTCATTATACGCTGTCACTTCGGCCCTCTCCAGCGCTTGCTCAGGGTATCTTGGCCGAACGGGTGTGCTTTTCGAGGGGCCGTGCTAGTCTAGGTCACGATTGCAATAATAGATTTAAGGAGTAAGCCGATGAAGAAGGGTAGCATGATGAAAAAACTGGCCTTGCCGGCCATGGTTTCATCTCTGGTTCTTGCCACTGTGGCACCAACCCAGGCCGCACTGGACCTCGCGACTATTGAAGCGGATTCAAAGGCCATGGAGCCCAAGGTCATTGAATGGCGCCGTCATCTGCATGAGCATCCGGAGCTCTCTAATCAGGAATACAAAACGGCTGCTTATATTGCCAAACATCTGAAGGCACTGGGCTTTGATGAGGTTCAGGAGGGAGTGGCGAAAACCGGCGTGGTTGGCGTGTTGGTTGGTGGAAAGCCCGGCCCGGTGGTGGCGTTGCGCTCGGATATGGATGCCTTACCGGTGACCGAAGAAACCGGATTGCCCTTTGCGTCAAAAGCAAAAGGCAGCTTTAAAGGCAAAGAAGTCGGCGTTATGCACGCCTGCGGCCACGATGGTCATATGTCGATCCTGATGGGCGTGGCCGAGCTGTTGGCCAAACATCGTAAGGATTTGCCGGGTACGGTTAAATTTATCTTTCAGCCTGCGGAAGAGGGCATGGAAGGTATCGATACCTGGGGCGCCAAACAAATGGTTGAAGAGGGCGTATTAAAAGGCAAGTACGCACCGGAAGTGATTTTCGGTCTGCATATTTTCCCATTCCCTGCGGGCAGTTTGGCCTACCGAGCCGAGGGTTTTATGGCGGCTCAGGATCGCTTTGAACTGACTATCCAGGGTAAACAAACCCACGGTTCTGCGCCCTGGTCAGGGGTTGATCCTATTACCACGGCGGGTCAGGTGGTTACCGCGATTCAATTAATTCCCGCTCGACAGCTGCCAATTACTGAAGCACCTGCGGTAGTTTCCGTAGGTTCAATTCACGGCGGTGTGCGCAATAACATCATTCCTGACAAAGTGGATATGGAAGGCACCATTCGCACCTACGATGTGAAGATGCGTGAGACATTGCACAAACATTTACACCGGACTGTAGAAAACATTTCGGAAGCCTCTGGCGCAACTGCAGATCTTAATATTGTGCCGGGTTATCCTGTTACTTTTAATGATCCGGATTTGACTCGCCAAATGCTGCCAACGTTGGAGCGAGTGTCTCCGGGCAAGGTCATGGAAATCAAACCGATTACCGCCGCCGAAGATTTTTCCTACTTCCAGCAACAAATTCCGGGTTTATTTATTGGTTTGGGCGCTGGCAAACCTGGTGCGGCTTACAATCACTCACCAAAGTTTGATTTGGATGAGTCGGCATTGAAAACCGGTGTTAAGGCATTGAGTGCACTGACATTAGATTACATGAACAGCAAACAGAAATAAGTGCCGGGAGGCCCTAGACACAATGGCGGTTTGGCCCCTTGCTTTGAATCAAGGCCAGCCACTGCTCACTGTCCAGGGCCTCAGTGTAATAATGTCCCTGAACCATTTCGCAGCCATGCTCGCGCAGGAAATCTTCCTGCTCCCGGGTTTGTACACCTTCACAAAGCACTTCCATCGATAAACTGTGCGCAATTGCGATGATGGTTTTTACCAGCTCGCGATTGTGTTTCTTGTCGATCGCGCTAATGAACAGGCGATCGATTTTAATGATATCAATCGGTAGCTTGGCCAGATAACTGAGTGAAGAAAAACCGGTTCCAAAATCATCCAGCGCAATTTTGATGCCTTTTTCCTGACACCAATGCAGATTGGCTACGGCTTGGGGTTCATTGTGAATCAGGGTGTGTTCGGTGAGTTCAATGCCTACGGCATGGCTGGGCACGTTGTATTTTTCCAGCACCCTGCTCACATTGTGTCGAAAGTCCTTATGATTAATGGTAGCTGCCGACAGATTGACAAAAATTCTGGGTGGTTCGATGCCCTGTTCCAAATATTCCTGTATGGTTTTCAGAAGTTGTTTGGTTACCCAGAAATCCAGTACCAGCATTCCCTTTTGTCGCTCAAGAATCGGAATAAATTCTGCTGGAGAAATATCTCCCAGTTGTTCGTGCTGCCAACGGATCAAGGATTCGCTGCCACAGAGCATCTCGGAGTCGAGCTGAAATTGTGGCTGAAAGCTCAGGTGCAGTTCTCCGGCATCGAGGGCTCGCTCCAGATCGTTAGCGATAAAATGGACCCGGTGATTGCTGCGATTCAGTTCCGGGTCGAAATACACAAAACAGCCTCCACCATCAGCCTTCGCCTGGGCCAGGGCTGCATCGCCATGTTGCAACAAGGTTGAAGCATCTTCTCCATCGAAAGGAGACAGAGCAATGCCTATACTGGCACTGATGCGTTCCGGACCTTTTTCGAGGTGCAGTTCCTTGGAAAGCGCTGCCAATAATCGTCTCGCAATACGAGAAACCTGTTTATTGTCCTTCGGTACATTAAAAGACAGAGCATACACATCACCCCCAAACCGGGATTTCAAATCCTGAAAACTGGCGATGGTTAAAATACGGTCGGCCACTTTTTTAAGGATGTGATCGCCCACCTCATGGCCGAATTCACTGTTGACCAATGTGAATTTATCAATGCCGATAAACATCACCGCAGTGCAAAGATCCAACTGTTGACCGACCTTCAAACTCTGCTCCAGCAATGAATGCATCAGCTGGCGGTTGGGGAGCTGTGTGAGCTGATCATAATACTCAAGCTTATGAAGTTGTTGCTGTTGTCGACGAGTGCCATCATCACTGTAATCCAGGCAGTACAGTTCGGCTTCCCGGGAACCGTTTTGCAGAACAATCTGAGTGGTTTGCACCTGAATTTTCTGGCCCTGGCAGTTCATACGAATGCAGTTGCGGTTCGGGGCAACTCCAGGGTTGGCGAGCCATCGCTTATATATGGTCGGGAAATTGCCCTGGTGGCTTTGCGGAATAAGCAGCTCTTCCATATTTTTTCCAACTGCTTGGTCCAGGCTGTAACCGTAGAGCTCACTACTGGCTTCGTTCCAGTAGATAAGCTTTCCATGATGGTCGTATCCCTGAACCGCAAGATGAGGAAGTTGCATCACCAGCTTCAGCAATTCCTGTTCATCAGGCTGGGCCAATGGCAAATCAGATTCCGGACAGCGCAGAAACAAGCCTGTATATGTGGACGCTCGCTGGCTGATGAGAAAGCTGAACACATCGCTGCCTTGGCATGTTTGCAGCCCTTTTTTGTCGGGGTGTTTTAAAAGGTGGCTCAGGCAAGGGGGAGAGTGTTCAGTAAAAACGCCATCGTTGGAATCCAGTTGTAAAAGGCGCTTGGCATTTTCATTAACAAAAAGGCGGGTAGGGCTGGCCTGGGATACCCAAATGCCAACCGGTCCGTCGACAATTATGTCAAATGCATCCTGCGACAGGCCCAGAGAGATTGATTTGAAAAAATCATCATTACCGAGCGGTGTCAGCGTCCCGCGATTCAATGCTTGCACCCTTATTATGAGCGAATGTCCATCAAGCACTACGCTCTGGGCCAAAAAAGTCACCGTTGAGGCTCAGATGCTGCTTTGGCGGCTTACGCCAAAGGCTCCCTTGTTTTATACTCTACGGCCCATTAATAGCTAATTTTTGATCAGTTGTCGAGCACTATGCCTGAGAGTTACGTAAAAAGAATACTAGATGCCCGCATTTATGATGTGGCCCGAGAAACCCAATTGGATGAAGCTCCACTGATCTCTGCTCGAATTAGCAACGATGTTTTGATTAAGCGAGAAGATCTTCAACCGGTTTTTTCCTTCAAGATTCGCGGCGCCTATAACAAACTGCGTCTGCTCAGCGATGAAGAAAAATCTCGCGGTGTGATCGCAGCGTCCGCTGGTAATCATGCACAGGGCCTTGCCTTAAGTGCAAAGGCTCTGGGAGTGAAGGCGATTATTGTTATGCCAAAAACTACTCCGGCCATTAAAGTGGATGCCGTGCGTCGTCGCGGTGCCAAAGTGGTATTGCACGGTGATGCCTATGACGATGCCGCCGCCCACGCCAATAAACTGGTGGAAGAGCAGGGGCTTACCTATATTCATCCGTTTGATGATCCGGATGTGATTGCAGGCCAGGGAACAGTGGCCATGGAAATCCTGCGTCAGCACCCTGGAAAAATTGATGCAATTTATATCCCTGTTGGTGGTGGTGGTCTGTGTGCCGGCATGGCGGCGTATATCAAATACGTTCGACCCGATATCAAGGTGTATGCCGTAGAGCCAGAAGATGCAGCGTGCCTGAAACTGGCTATGGATAAAGGCCGCCGCGCAACCTTATCCGAGGTTGGTATTTTTGCTGATGGCGTGGCCGTCGCCCAGATTGGTAAAGAAACCTATCGGGTTTTGAAAAATACCGTAGATGGTGTGATCACGGCCAATGCCGATGAAATGTGTGCGGCCATCAAGGATATTTTTGAAGATACTCGCTCTATCGCCGAGCCGGCGGGCGCCCTGTCACTGGCAGGCTTGAAAAAACATGTGGCCGAACAGGGTTGGGAAAACAAAACAGTCATTGCTATCGCCAGCGGTGCGAATACCAATTTTGATCGTTTGCGTTACATTTCCGAGCGTACCGAAATCGGTGAAAAGCGCGAGGCTATGTTAACCGTTACCTTGCCTGAAAAGGCCGGTGCTTTTCGCAAGCTCAGTAAAGCCATCGGCCGCCGGGGGATTACCGAATTCAATTATCGCTATGGTTCCCATGAGCAGGCTCATGTTTTGGTGGGTGTGCAGGTGGCCGACGACGAAGGTCGTCATGAACTCGTCGCCGAGCTGCGTGAAAAAGGTTATGAAGTCTGCGATATGACGGATAACGAGGTCGCCAAGCTTCATGTACGTCATATGGTGGGTGGCCATGCCCCGCAGGTTGAAAACGAACGACTCTTCAGCTTTGAGTTTCCAGAGCGTCCCGGTGCCATGGATAATTTCCTCAGCAAAACCGCCAGCCGCTGGAATATTTCCCTGTTCCATTATCGTAACCACGGCGCGGCCTATGGCCGGGTTCTGGTCGGTATGCAAGTGCCGAAAGACGATAACAAGGATTTACTGAAACTGTTGGATAGCCTGGATTATCGTTATAAGGAAGAAACCGACAGTGAGGCGTATCGTTACTTCCTGAGCTAGAAGCGGTAAAACCCATGGGTTTCATCTGTTCGAGCTGATTCAATATAAGCTCAGCGTGAAATGAGCTAAGTGGGTATCTGTATAATACTTGACCTTTATAGGGCGCCCGCGTAAGGTGCGCCCCCTGCACAGGTGCCTGCCAGCCCTTTGGGTTTGGGCAGGTTAAACGGGAAGCTCGGTGAGCCATTTCTATAGAATGGTGATTCCAGCGCTGCCCCCGCAACGGTGAAACGGTGTAAACCGCTAAGCCCGATACCGGCCTTCGCAGAAGTTTATAAAACGATGAAGCGGAGGGCTTTATCGGTGAGTGATAAGCGCTCTGATGCCGTTTAAATTCGATGTTCGAGCCCTTGTGCGCACCCGTCCCTCCCTCAGTCTGTCATCTTGATTGAGGAACCATAGTGAACAATTCAAATCATTTAACGGCCAAATCTTTGTTAGCCGTTGCCATTGGCTTAAGCGTTAACGCCACAGCAGAAAGTAAAATCGAAGAAATCGTGGTGGTTGGCAACCGCATTGAAATGCCCCTGAAGCAGCAGTCCGCAGCGATCAGCATTATTACCGCTGAGCAAATCGAGCGTCGTGGTCACGCCAGTTTGATGGATGTGTTGCGCAACGAGCCGGCGATCAATGTCAGCAATGCGGGTGGTCCCGGTAAAGTATCCGCCCTGCGTATTCGGGGTGAGGAAGGTTATCGAACCAAAGTGTACATCGATGGTATTGATGTGGCCGACCCGACCGGTACCCAGATAGGCCCACAGATACAGCAAATCAACAGTGCCGGCATCCAGCGAGTGGAAATTTTGCGTGGTGCTCAGGGGCTGGTATACGGCGCTGATGCGGGTGGTGTTGTTCGCATCAGCAGTCAACCCCAGCGTGAAGGTTTGCACGGTGGCTTAAGCACGGAAGCCGGTCGTTACAGCACGCAAAACTGGGCGGCGAATATTTCCTATAAAGAAGAAGCCGGTGATATCAGCGCGGCAATTTCCCGCCAGGACACCGATGGATTCAATGCCCGCACAGTTGATAGCAGCGGCGAATTGGACGGCTATGAAAACACCACCGCTCATGTTCATGCGGGTTTGAATTTTGGCGATGGCTGGCGTGTTGCGGCAACTTTGCGCGATGTCGATAGCCGGGCCGGTTATGACGGATTCAGCGCGACCAGTAACCATGTTAACTTCTCCGACTATGAGCAGCGTTCCGGTCGCGTGGCGGTGAGTAAGAAAAGCGATGATTGGCAACATGAAGTCGCCTACAGCAACAGTGAAACCGAGCGCGAAAACATCGCCACCTTTGGCTCCAAAGCCAAGGGTGATATTGAAACCTGGCAATACCTGGGGGCCTGGGATAACAAAGCGCATACCCTGGTTTTCGGTGCCGAGCGTGAAACCCAAACGGATCAGCTGAACAACAACGAACGCGATCAGGATTCTGCGTATGTTGATTGGCAGTGGCAGGCTCAGGAGCAATTGTTTTTGAATGCCGGCATTCGCCATGACGACAATGAAGATTTCGGCAAACACAACAGCTATCGTTTGGGAGCAGCCTATTTTATCCCAACCGCTTTGGGTGAGCTGAAACTGAAAACAACCTGGGGCACGGGTTTCCGCGCGCCGAGTTTGTCGGAGCTGGCTTATAATCGCCGTCCTTTCGCACCCGACTCCATTCTGGCGGTGAACCTGAAAGAAGAAAATACCCGCAGTTTTGATATCGGTGCCCAGTTGTTTTTGGCCGGTGGTGGTCAACTGGAACTGGTGTATTTCGATCAGGAAGTTGAAAACGAGATCTTTTTTGACCTGCAATCCTTTAGTGGTTATTTGCAAGAGAACGGTGACAGCAACTCCAAGGGTGTCGAGCTGAGCTATCGTCAGAACCTCAGTGAAAACGTTGAGGTATACAGTAACGCCACTTATAACGATACCCAGACCGTTCCGAATTCAAATGGTCAGCGTGAGCAGCGTCTTCGCCGCCCACGTGTATTGTTCAACCTCGGTGGCAGCTATGAGTTCGTCGAGGCTCGTATCGAGTTGTCGGCAAACCTCCGCCATGTCTCGGGTCAGCGTGACATCTCTGTGGATATCGAAGATTACCAGGTTCTGGATGCATCTGTACGTTGGTCTGCAACCGAACAGTTGGATGTGTACCTGCGCATTGAGAATGCCCTTGATGAAAACTATCAAGAGATTCCGACTTATTACACAAGTGGGTCTGCGGCCTATGCTGGGGTAAAATTGAGTTTTTAACTCAGGGTATTAGGTGGGGGGAGCGATGTCAGCGACATCAAAATACAAGCTGATGGCCGTATTGGCCTGCTCCCTGCTGCCGACCGTCGTTCTTGCGCTGTGTGTTGGAGCAGAGTTTTCCTCATTCAAAGATGCCTTTGCTGCGCTCCTTGGCCAAGCCGATAATATTGAACAGCAAATTATCAGGGATATCCGTCTGCCAAGAGTTATTCTTGCGCTGTTGATTGGCGCCTGTCTGGCGGTCTGCGGGACTGCCAGCCAGGGGCTGTTTCGTAACCCCCTTGCTGATCCCAGCCTCATCGGTGTCAGTGCCGGTGCTGCCATGGGAGCAAGCCTCTGCATTGTTTTTTTCTATCTGCTTTTTGCGCAGGTTGCCTCAGTAACCATCGTGGCCATCGCGGCGTTTATTGGCGGGATGTTGGCCAGCGTTTTAGTGTATCGACTAGCGAATAATGAAAATGGTACTTCGGTAGCTATGATGCTGTTGGCCGGCATTGCGGTGACCGCATTTGCAGCCGCCGTCAGCAGCTTCAGTGAGTTTGCGTCCAGTAATGCCCAGCTTCGCAGAATCAGTTTGTGGCAAATGGGCAGCCTGGCTGGTAGCAGTGGTGGCCAGAGGGCGGCGCTGGCTGTGGTGCTGTTGCTGCTGTTGATTGTCTTGCAGAAACAAGCAATGAAACTCAATGCACTATTGCTGGGTGAATCAGAAGCTCGACACCTGGGGGTGGACGTCCAGCGTTTGAAAGTACACATTGTCATTGCAATCGCCGCCGGTGTGGGATTGTCGGTGGCCATGGCAGGAACCATTGGCTTTGTCGGTTTGGTTGTGCCGCATATTATGCGTTTGATTATCGGACCGGATCACCGTTATCTTTTATTGGCATCGGCATTGGGTGGTGCTCTGTTACTGCTGATAGCTGACACATTGGCGCGCACGGTATTGGCGCCTTCTGAATTACCTGTTGGCGTGATTACCGCAATTATGGGCGCACCGTTTTTCCTTGTATTGTTGCGGATAAAGCGGAATCAACTGCTGTGACGATTCTTATATTGTTCTCGTCCTTGTGCCCTTTTGATGTGGTCTGGCTTATGAAGAGTATTTCGGCATGAAGCTTCGATTTCCATCTCTGGATCAGGCGTTTGCCTGCCTTGAAGCTCGTGAGGTTTGCCTGAGCTTAGGCGGGCAGCGAGTCTTAAAACCCGTCAGCTTTTCAGCCTGTGCGGGCGAACTGGTGGTGATTATTGGCCCTAACGGAGCGGGCAAAAGCAGTTTGCTGCGTCTGCTGGCAGGCGAGTACTCGCCTGATCATGGTGAACTGATTCTGCATGAGCAGCGTCTTGCGGAGATGAGTTTGGATCAGAGGGCTGCGCATATATCCGTGTTGTCACAACACAGCCGGCTTAACTTTCCATTTACCGTCGAGCAGGTGGTTGCAATGGGCCGAATGCCATTTTCTCTCGGTTATCAAGCCGATCAGGAAATTTGTGAGCAGGCGATGAAAGCCACGGATTGCTATGAATTTCGAGACCGAACTTATACTCAGCTGTCCGGTGGTGAGCAACAGCGATGTCAGTTGGCCAGGGTGTTTACGCAATCATGGCCTGCAGAAGAAGGTCGCCCTAACTATATTCTTCTGGATGAACCGAATAACTGTCTCGATTTAAGCCACCAGAAAATTCTGTTGGACTACTGCAGAAAACGCACGGATGACAATGCCGTGGTACTAATGGTTTTGCACGATCTGAATCTGGCTTTTCAGTATGCGGACAGAATATTGTTGATGCATGAAGGGCGTTTGTACGCCAATGGCTCGCCTTGGGAAGTTGTTGAGAGTGGTTTGCTGGAATCGGTTTATGGAGTGAAGCTGCATTACTCCGCTCATCCAGAGAAGAATGTTCCCATGGTCATTATGTAAGGTTTTGGAAGCGATGAAAAAGACCGTTCCTGTTGTTCTCTTGTGGGTGCTTTTGGCCTGTGCTTTTACGGCCAATGCTGGAAACAACGTAGACACTGCTCATCAAGCTAATGTTGAGTTGGCTGAGAAACCTGCCAAGCGTATTGTCGCTTTGGCGCCGCATCTGGTGGAAATCGCTTATGCGGTGGGGGTAGGCGATAAACTGGTGGCGGCAGTGTCTTACAGTGATTTCCCGGAAGCGGCAAAAAACATTCCTCGTGTTGGAAATTTTGCCACCATTAATGTAGAAGCCATTGCCCGCTTGCAGCCTGATCTGATCTTAGCCTGGGGCAGTGGCAATCCGGCAAAGAGCCTTCGCAAACTGGAAGATCTTGGTTTCAGAGTGTATCGCTCGGAACCGAAAAGCCTTTCAGACATTGCCAAGCTGATGAACGATGTAGCCAGAATCAGTGGCCACAGAGAGGGACTGTCGGCTGCAAAACAATATCAACAAAAGTTGAACAAACTTCGCCAGCGCTATCAATCCCAAAGCCCGGTGACGGTATTCTATCAAGTCTGGAATCAGCCCCTGCAAACCCTCAGTGACCAGAGCATTGTGAGTGATGTCATCAAACTGTGCGGCGGTAAAAATGTGTTTGGGGATGCACCCGCAGTAGCCCCTAAGGTGAGCGTTGAAACGGTGCTAAGGCGTGATCCGGAAGTGATTGTCGCCAGTGGCACCGATGCGTCGAGGCCGAAATGGCTTGATGATTGGAAGGCATGGCCTAATCTTCAAGCAGTGAAAAAAGATCAGTTGTACTTCGTACCTCCAGATCTGATTCAACGGCATACGCCCCGTTTGCTGCAGGGGGCCGAAATTCTCTGCAAGCAATTGGCTCAGGTCCGCAGCAAACAACAAGAGATTTAGATCATGACGGAAGAAAAACGACAACGACACAAAGAGCGTATGCAGCAACGCAAGGAAATTGTGGATGCAGGTATTGCCAGAGCTCAAGAAGACAAGGGCGTTTTTATTGTGCTCAGTGGTGATGGCAAGGGTAAAAGCAGTTCGGGTTTCGGTACGGCTTTGCGTGCGCTTGGGCACGGCTACAAAGTCGGTGTCGTTCAGTTTATTAAAGGTGCCTGGGAATGCGGCGAGCGAAATATGCTTGAGCATATGCCCGACGTTGAGTTTCATGTGATGGGAACGGGCTTTACCTGGGAAACCCAGGATGATGAAAAGGATAAACAGGCTGCGGAGCAGGTCTGGGAAAAAGCCAAAGCGATGTTGCAAAACCCTGAGCTTCATCTTGTTCTCTTTGATGAAATGACTTACGCCCTGAACTACAAGTGGCTGGACAAAAATGAAGTGCTGGAAGCCATCGCCAATCGCCCGGTGCAACAAAGTGTGATTATCACCGGTCGTGGCGCCAAGAAATACCTTCAGGATGCCTGTGATACTTACAGTGAAATCAAAGCCGTGAAGCACGCCTTTCAGGCGGGAATTAAGGCGCAAAAAGGCATTGAGTGGTAAACCGGTTTTGAATTTGGATCTCCAACGCTTTCGTGCCAGAGCTGTTATGGTTCAAGGCACAACGTCCGATGCCGGAAAGAGCACACTGGTCGCAGCTCTGTGTCGTATCTTCAGTGATATGGGCAAAGCGGTCGCGCCTTTCAAACCACAGAACATGGCCTTGAACAGCGCCGTCAGTGAAGACGGCGGGGAAATCGGACGAGCGCAGGCCGTTCAGGCCCAGGCTGCGCGCCTGGAGCCTCATACAGACATGAATCCTGTGTTGCTCAAGCCCAGCAGCGATACCGGTGCCCAGGTGATTATCCAGGGGCAATCCATCGGCAATATGCAGGCACTGGATTATCACCACTATAAGAAAACCGCGAAACACGCTGTCCTGGACTCGTTTGAGCGATTGAGCGCCAGGTATCCGTCAGTGTTTGTTGAGGGCGCAGGTAGCCCGGCGGAAATTAATCTGCGCGAAGGTGATATCGCTAATATGGGATTTGCTGAAGCTGTCGATTGTCCGGTGATTATTATCGCTGATATCGATAAGGGGGGTGTCTTTGCTCATTTGGTGGGAACCCTTGAGCTGCTGAGTGCCTCGGAGCAAGATCGAGTGGTGGGCTTTGTGATCAATCGCTTCCGCGGGGATATCGCTTTGTTGGAACCCGGGCTGCAGTGGCTTGAAAAGCGCACCTCCAAGCCGGTATTGGCTGTGCTGCCTTACCTGCACCATTTTCACCTTGAGGCTGAAGACGCGATTGAGATCAAAAGCAAAGCCCAAAGTGCCTCCCGGTGTTTGCAAGTGGCGGTGTTGGTGCTGCCTAAAATTTCCAACCATACAGATTTTGATCCTCTCGCACTGCATCCCCAGGTTGAGCTGCAGTTTGTCGATCTGGCCGATGACCTTCCGGCCTGCGACCTGCTGATTATTCCGGGCTCCAAATCGGTTCGTTCCGATCTGGCTTACTTAATGTCAGAAGTTTGGGATAAAAAAATATCCCGTCACTTGCGTTACGGTGGCAAACTGATGGGCATTTGCGGAGGTTATCAAATGCTGGGGAGAAGTATTCATGATCCTTTCGCGGTGGAAGGCGAGGCGGGGTTCAGTGAAGGGCTGGGGTACATCGACATGGAAACGGTGCTGGCTGCGGAAAAAACGCTACTGAACCGCACAGGAAAAATAACCGGAACCGATTGCTTCGTTAGCGGTTATGAAATTCATATGGGACAAAGTTCGGGCCCAGGTTTGCAACAAAGCTTTCTTGACCTTGAGGCGCTCGACAAGAAGGGTTCTCTGCAAAAGGAGGGCTACATTTCAAAAAATGGGCAAATTCTCGCCACTTATTTGCATGGTTTGTTTCAGCAGGATGCGGCCATGAATTATGTGTTGCGATGGGCGGGCCTTCAGGATATCCAGCCGTTTGATTATCAGTTATACCGCGAGGCGCAAATACAGCGCTTGGCCGACAGCACAAAAGAAGCCCTCATGGAGCGTGCTGCCGGACGTGAGTTGTTATCCCTATAAATGCTCAGGTTTTAGGATGATTGCCGTGTCGCCTTATATTTAAGGTGACAAAATGACTCAATTTATCCGTTCATTTCGTCAGAAAGCTTTTTTATTGACTTAGCAAAAGCATCATTTTGATCTATTCTTTTAAGCAGTTGCCCGAACAATTATCTCCATAGCAAAGCCTTGTGTTGATGAGCCCATTCCCGGATATCAGGGCGGGCATTCAACTGCGGTGAGGCAGATTTATCGCCTGAGAATGAAGTTTGGATTTCCAGTTTTTTATTTCGAATTGAAACTGGCAAACACTTTCTGTTGGTCGATACTTTAAAGGTAAGGTTTGACATTGCCTGGCCATCACAATCAGTCATTAATGCAGTTTCGATTAATAGTATGAGGGCTCGCCGGCTTTAATTGGGCGACAACGACAGGGAAAAACAGGGCAGGGACAGGTCCATAGGGCTGCTTCCTACAATCGATAGAAGCTGAAACTACGTTCTCAATAACAAACGACTATGAAATTTAATGACTCCAGTGTGCAAAGTCATATGACGATGGGCTTTGTCACGGTCGAACCCAGTGCTTCGCTGCCAGATATTTTACAAACCATCACTGAGGCGAAGGCGCCTTGTCTGATCGTTATTGATGACGATAAGCCGGTAGGAATCATTACCGAAAACGATTTGGTATCTGTGCTTGCGGCCAATCAGCTTGAAGGTAAAAACATTGCGGATATGCACGCTGGGGATGTAATGACATCGTCGCCGGTTACCGTGCATTACAGTTCCCTCCTGAAAGAAGCGTTTGTAATTTCCCAGTCACACAATATTCGTGAACTTCCTGTCGTGGACCCCGATGGATATTTGATGGGCTTGATCAGTCAGAACGATATTCTTGATGCGCATTTCAACATGTTGGATGAGTTGCAAACCTTGTCCATGGAGGATTCTCTTTTGGGAATCGGTAATCGTCGCGCAATGGAAATGGATTTGCAGTATACCCACAATAATGCGTTGCGCTATCAGCGCTACTATTCGATTGTGTTGCTTGATGTTGACTACTTTAAAAAATACAACGATCACTACGGCCATCAGGAAGGCGATCGTGTTTTGCGTTTAGTCAGTGATACGATAAAGGCGAGTTTGCGCAGCTCAGACCGTTTGTATCGCTACGGTGGTGAAGAACTTTTGGTTTTATTACCAGAGACCTACCCTCTGGTTGCCGCAAAGGTCGTCGAGCGAGTATTGGAAAATCTTGAAGGCGAGGCCGAGCCCCATTGTGAAAGCGACTATGGTGTGGTTACAGCCAGTGCGGGTATAGGTAGCTACGAGCCGGGTTGCGGTAAGGAGTGGAAAGCGCTGCTTGAATTGGCCGATGCCCAGCTGTATTCCTCAAAGCAACGTGGCCGAAACTGCGTTAGCTGGCAGGGTGATAAAGGCTCCCTGGCCGCTGAAGCGGTGTAGTTGCCCAATGCCTTCTTCGACCGATCTGTGACAAAACTTGCCCAAACACCGCTACTAAAGTAGCTTAGACTCAAAACCGTAATGAGTGGCGATGGAGAGCAGGCAGGTATGAACATTCTTATGACTGGCGCCAGTGGCTTTATTGCCCAGACGCTGATTCCCAATTTGCTGGCAGAAGGGCATAAGCTCTGGGCATGGACTCGTTCGCCTCAGCACTGTGACTATCTCTACGGAGCAAACCTGAACTGTGTGGCGCAACTTAATGAATTACTGAATCGTGATGATGCTGTTCACTTCGATGCCATTATCAATCTGGCTGGTGAGGGTATTGCGGATAAGCGCTGGAGCGAAGCACGTAAAGCAACGCTGTTATCGAGCCGATTGGATACCACTGCTGCTCTGATCAGGTTTATTGAGCAACTTGACCAGAAACCGACTGTGCTGCTGAGTGGTTCAGCTATTGGTTTTTATGGCAGTCACGACAGTGATGAGCCGCTTGCGGAAGATGGGCCAATCAATATTGGCTTTACCCATGAACTGTGTCGACGCTGGGAAGAAGAAGCGGACAAGGCCCGTGAATACGGCGTACGAGTTTGCTTACTGAGAACCGGTATCGTGTTAGGCAAGGGCGGTGCCCTGGCGAAAATGCGTCTGCCGTTTATGATGGGCATGGGCGGCAGAGTTGGTTCAGGAAAACAATGGATGTCCTGGGTCCATATTGCTGATGAGGTCAGGGCTATTCAGTTTTTGCTCGGCAATGATCACTGCTCGGGAGCTTTTAATCTCACTGCGCCCAACGCTGTCCAAAATCTGGAATTCACCCGGAGCTTTGCTCAATCTTTGGGGCGACCATCATTTATGCCTTTGCCCGATGTGGTTCCCAAATTAATGCTGGGTGAAGGCGCTGAGTTGTTGCTGGAAGGCCAAAGGGTTTATCCCAAGCGTTTATTGCAAGAAGGTTTTCAGTTCAGTTTTGAAAAAATTGAAGATGCATTTCTGGATTTGGAATCCTGAAACCTGAAGATAAAAAAGCCCGGCATGGCCGGGCGTAAATTATCGACTGAGGTTTTGGATAGCTGAATTAATAGAAGTGGTATTTAACATCAATTCCATACGTTCTGGGCAGGGCGTATGAGCGTCTGACTACACCCGGTTGGGCCAGGAATGCCGGAGCAATGCTTGTGTAATATCGTTCGTCTGCCAGGTTTTTCCCCCATAGACCTACTGTCCAGCTTTCATCAGAACTTGATAATTCCAGGCGTCCATTGAGAAGTTCATAGCTGTCAATAACAACATTATCGCTATTGGCAAGATCACCGAAAACATCATCGATGTAACTGTAATCCAGGGCCACTCGGGCAAGGTGATGCTCGCCCACATTCCATCGGTAAGCTATTTGGGCGCTGGTCTGAAGCGTCGGTGTATTGGGTGTGTCATTGCCTATTACAGCAGCTGCCTCTGAAGGGTCTTCTGACGCGAATTCAGTAATTTCTCCATCGAGATAGGTGGCGCCCAGATCAAATCGTAATCCTTCGAAGGGTTGCCAATTCAGATCAAACTCAGCGCCACGGATTTCGGCTTTGCCCGCATTCGTCAGAATGGCGTCCTGAACGCGTGTGCCGTCCTGACCTACGATGGTAACCAATGCCTGCGCTTGCAGGTTATCGTAGTCATAGAAGAAGACCGAGGCATTAATTCTCAGAGGTATTTCTTGAGAGGTCCATTTTATGCCCGCTTCATAAGCCAGCAGTTCTTCTCCGTCGAAAGGTTCAAGGGCTGCATTCGATGTAATTCCGGAGCCATCAAAGCCACCGGATTTGTAACCTTCGCTCACACTGGCATACACTAAAAGCTCTTCAGTCGGGCGGTAATCAAGGCCCAGCCTCCAGGTTAATTCTTCGGCTGAAATGCTGTCTTTTCCGGGAATGATCGGAAGATCCGGAAAGATTCTGCCAACCAGCGCCGTACCGTATGGATCAAAGGCTGTTGAGCTGCGGTCGATGCTTCGGTCTTCTTCCAGATAGCGCACACCGGTAGTGATATTGAGTGCCTCATTGATCAGCCAATCGACCTGGGAGAAAAGTGCCCAGCTTTCTACGGTGCGAGTATATTTTGTATCGAGAAACCCCAGGACGGAATCCGATGCATCTTGTCGTTTGAAAAAATCGACTTCATCTTCGGCGTAGTGAACGCCCGCCGTCCAATTCGCATGTTCGGTCTCACCGACCAGGCGAAATTCCTGACTGAATTGCCAGGAATCATTGAAAAGGTCTTCATTGAGAACTCGGGTTGCGGTTCCCTCGGAGTCCTCCATGTGGCGGTTTAGAGTTTCGTAGCCGCTCAATGATGTGAATTCGGCAAACCCCAAATCCCAACTGACTCGCAATTGCCCGCCCCATTGCTCGTGGTCATTGATGCCCAATTCATCGCCCTCAACAATATAAGGGTCGGCGCTGGCGGGTAACATGCCCAGCGCGTCTGCACCGTCAAGTTTCACGAGAGGAATGTCCGATTGATCATTAAAATAATGGACGCTGGAATAAACTTCGATATCGTCTGCGACATCCCACAACAAACTGAAGCGGGTTGAAAATTTGTCCTGGCCGCCAAATTCACTGTCTGCTGGGCGTTCCTGTACACCGGGAATAACCCCAGGAACGCGAGTAAAACCGGCGGTTCGTGTTGTGCCCAGGTTATTTTGATGGCCATCCGATTGTGTTTGTTTGATGGCTAATCTCGCCGCAACGTTTTCGCTCAGGCTGCCACCAATGGCGGCTTCAATATCGGTTTCATTGAATCGACCGTAGCTTAAATCGATATAGGCGTCGGTTTCGTGGCTCGGCTTGCGGGTAATAAAATTAATGGCGCCCGCCGTTGTGTTCTGTCCAAACAGCGTGCCTTGGGGGCCTTTTAAAACCTCTACACGTTCCAAATCAAATAGGGGAACATTTAAATAACTCGGTGTTGCCATGGCCACTTCGTCAATATGAACAGCTGCGGAAGCGCTCACATTGGGTTCTTCGAAGCGTAAGCCGATCCCTCGAATCGTCACAATAGGATCAAAAAAACCGGTTGACGGCGCAAGGTTCAAACCGGGGGTTAACGTGCCCAGCTTATTGAAATCATCAATGCCTTTGTCTTTCAGAGCGTCTGCGCTGAAAGCGGCTATGGATATCGGGATATCCTGAATATTCTGTTCTCTTTTTTGAGCGGTGACGGTAATTTCTTCAAGCGCGGCTTGCTGCGCAAAGCTGTGGCTGGCGCATATGGCTATTGCTAGGGTGCTGAGTTTAGCCGGCCTTTTCGATAGGACTTTTTTAGCCATGGTGTTTTCATCTCCCAAGGTGCTGTTGTTTGGCAATCAAGTTATTGTTTTGCATACAATCTTTCATGTATTTGGTTTGGCCAATCCACTTCTCAATGAGTGGTGCACGGCTTGTGAGGGGCTCTCTGAATAACTCAATTCAGGGTCGTTTTCCCTCAAAGCAGATACATACATTAGCGTATGTATGCACGTTAAGCAACGGTCGTTGCAGTTTGATGACAGGCACCTAAAAAGTGCTGCTTGGTTTTTTTAGGGCTTATTGATGATTTCTTGGGTTGCTTTTTCAGCAATATCAAAGAGGTTTTCAAATACCGATTTGTCTGAAAACATCAGGTATTCAATGGCGGCCCCCCGCAAAAGCGTACGCTGCAAATAGCGTATGGTTTGGATCTGGGAGTGCTCAAGTCCGGAATGCTTAAGGCATACTCGCCACTGTTCCGATAACTTGGCATCCAGCTCTTTAAACAGTGGCAGGATACGTTCGGACAATTCCTCATCGCTGCGACAAGCCAGCCAAATCTGGATCAGTACGATGGTTTCTTTCTGGTGGAAAAGCTCTTTTTGCAGTTGCCAGACATCGTGAAGTAACTTGTCTGGTTCATGATCCTGCAGGATGGGGAGGTATTGGGCGAAATATTGATCGTAAACATGTTCGGCGGCCTGGGCGATGAGTTCGATGCGTCGGTTGCCGAAGTGATGTTGAAGTGCCCCGCGAGTTACGCCGGATTCCTGGGCGATTAGAGACATGGTGGCGCCCTGGTAACCGTGCTGATGAATACAGCGAACGGTAGCCTCAAGAATATTACTTCGGGTTTGGTTGCTACGTTCCTCGTTGCTACGCCGGATTAAACTCATGCTTACCTTCTTTTCCCAAATCAAGCGGCGATTCTAACCTTTTGTGCCAAAGGGACACAATGGAGGAGGAAATGGCGACCAGCTTCAGCAGGAGAGTGGAGTCATGGCCGTGTTTTCGTAAGATATTGAATATATTGACATACACTCGTGAATGTATGTATATTTGCAAACTGAGATAAGCTTGGACTTGCGATGGCCGGCAGTAAAAATAATGAGAATGTCATGAGAGAAAGCTTGATATGAAACGAAGAAAGCTGATTCGGTCTGCTGGATTACTGGGTTCCACGCTTGCCGTCGCCCCTTTAGCTCACAGTTCCGGTGTTTCAACGGGTTCCGGTCCGAAGGGGGTTGAGAAGAACAGCGCCTTTCTGCATGGGGTTGCCAGTGGCGATCCACTGCAGGACAGATTCATTATCTGGACTCGCATAAGCTCGGACGATGCGGGTTCTGGACCGTTGCATTGGCTTGTTGCAAGCGATAGAGATTTTAACAATGTGTTGCGGCAGGGGCAGCTAACGGTCAGTGCTGAGCGAGATTTTACGGCCAAAATCGATGTTGCCGGCTTGCAGGAAGGTAGGCAGTATTTCTATCGATTTGTTTTCGCTGGTGAACAGTCCCCAGTTGGTCAATGTCGAACTTTGGCGACAAAAAACCACTTGTCTGCTCGTTTGGCGGTTGTGTCTTGCTCAAACTTTCCGGCAGGTTACTTCAATGTTTACAGGGAAATCGCTAAAGACCCTGGTTATGACGCGGTGCTTCATCTTGGCGACTATCTTTATGAGTATGGCCAGGGTGGCTACGCCACTGAAAACGCTGAAGCACTTAATCGGGTTCCGTTCCCTCAAACAGAAATCAAAAGCTTGAGTGATTACCGAAAGCGTCACGGACAGTACAAAAGTGATGTTGATCTTCAGGCGATGCATGCAGCTCATCCAATGATTTGTGTGTGGGATGACCATGAGTTCGCCAATAACGCCTGGCAAAATGGGAGCCCTAAAGAAGGTGATGAATCGAACTGGCTGAAGCGAAAAAACGCCGCTCTACAAGCCTACTATGAATGGATGCCTGTTCGTGAGAATTCCGAACATGGCATCAATCGGCATTTTCGATTTGGTAATTTGTTGAGTTTGTCGATGCTGGATACACGACTGAAAGGGCGTGAAAAACAGCCCAATCGAAAAGCATTTACTCTGGGTTTCCAGCAAGATCGCGAGATGTTAGGGGAAGCTCAGCAGATTTGGTTGGAAGAACAACTGAAATCTTCACAGGACACGGTTTGGACGGTAATCGGTCAGCAGGTGCTATTGTCCAGTCTGAACACACCCGATCTGAATGGAATCGCTGATCCCGAAGGCGATTCCATGTTTGCACGTTACCGGTCTCGAAAACACTACAAGAACACGATTTCCAACAGCCACTATGGTTTGCCCTTGTTGTTGGATGCTTGGGATGGCTACCCCAAAGCCAGGGAGCGTTTTCTGAAATTGTTATCAAAGTACGGCAAAAACCACATTGTCTTAACGGGGGATATACATACTGGTATTTGTTCCGAGATCCCGGTTCCGGGGGAAGAGACTAAAAAAATAACTGAGCTGGTTACTGCATCGGTGACGTCTCCAGGTTTGGATGACTACTTCCCCAGCTTGCCGGATAAATCGGTAGGCGAAGCCTTTCAGCAGAAAAACCCTCATATGTCTTACATTAATGGAAAAGACAAAGGCTGGCTTGATGTTAACTTTACCAAAGAGAACGTAGAGGCAAATTGGAAAGTTGTGGATTCCATTGATAGTTACAACTACAACGTAAGCACTAAATTCACAAAAACGGTTCAAGTTCAAAGCTAGGTCTGTATGAAGTCACTTTCTTATCTGTCTGTAATGTTTGTATTTTTCAGCTCAATTGTCCATGCCAGTTCTGATGATGTGTTACCAAGCTGGTTGAATAATGCGAGCAAGGAAAACATTCTTCAATTCGTAGAGCGTTCCCTGAATCCTAATGCACCGGATTTTATTCCTGTCGAAAGTCGCATTGCCGTATTCGACGTGGATGGCACCTTGTGGGTTGAAAAACCACACTATGCACAACAGGGCTTCGTCTTGTCAGAGCATTCGCCAGCACTTTCCTCGGCTCAGCCAAAGAGCGAAGCTACATTGTTAACATTATCAGCCAAGCTGTTTGAAGGGATGTCGGAGAAAAGCTATCAAGAGAAATCCCGGGAGTTTTTGCTGAATGGCAGCTTGCATCCGAGGTACAAGGCACCACATGCAAAATTGATTTATCAGCCTATGTTGGAATTGATACGCTTGCTGAAGAAAAACAAATTTGACGTTTATTTGTGCACTGGCTCAGATGAAGGATTTGTTCGGTCTGTTGCTTTTGAATTATTTGGCATTCCAGCGGATCACGTGATTGCTCAAAATGTTGCTTACTATCGTGATGATCGCAGCAATGCAGTATTGCGGAGTGGGGAATACCGGAAGCCGATCAATCTTGGGCAAGGCAAAGTCAGCAATATTATGCATCGTATTGGTAAGAAGCCTGTCTTGGCGGTTGGGAATTCTCTGGGAGATTTACAGATGCTGGATTGGGTCGCAGATGGCGGTTTGTCCATTTTGATTACACACGATGATGCTCAGCGTGAGTATGATTATGGGGATAAAAACCAGAAAATCGCCAAGGCATTTTCTGCTGTGAATCTGACGGCCGTCAGTATGAGGAAAGACTTCAAAAACATCTTCTACGAGGTGAACTAAGTTTCTCGTGTCTTATCTTATAAAACTCCTGTTGGGCCTGCTTGTTCTCTTTTTGTCAGGGCTTGTTTATGTGTGGCTGTCTTTGGGTGGGGCGAATGAGCTGTCTTCTGTATCGAACTCCGAACATTGTCGTATAGTCCATGGGATGGTGGGGGCTGAAGACATTGAATTTGATGCAAGCACCAATATTGCATATGTTTCGGCGGACGACAGGCGTTCTCACTCCATGGGTGTTCAGGAGGCGGGGGCGATTTATCGTGTGAGCTTTATTGATGGTGAGCCTGACATTGAAAAAATGCAAGGCACCGAAGCGTTATCAGATTTTCACCCTCATGGTATCAGTTACTTCAACGAGAACGGAAAGAGTTACCTCTATGTAATTAGCCACCGTTTTCCGGAAGATGCCTCGAAAGGGCACGATATTTATTTGTTTCACATTGATGGCTGTCAACTGAAACAAGTCGACAAGCTTGAGCATGATCTTATTCACTCCCCGAATGATATTGTAGCGCTCGCGCAAGATGAGTTTTACTTTACGAATGATCGTAAGGCCGTTACGGGCACATCCATGTTCATCGAGGTGCTTCTCGGTTTGGCGAGAAGTGGTGTTGTTCACTATAAAGAAGGGCGCTATCGTCAGCTTGTGGATGATTTGGCGTTTGCGAACGGCATTGCATTCCAACAGAGCAGCAACACTTTATGGGTATCCGAATCCCGGGGCTCAGCACTGCGCGCCTATAGGCGGGATGTTCACACGGGTGATTTGGAACTGCTGGAGATAATGCCTCTGGGTAACAGTCCGGACAACATCAGTGTGACCAAAGAGGGAGATTTGCTGGTGGCTGATCATGTGAATGGTGTCAGCCAAATTCGGAACGTTTCCGATGCTGCTCACCCTTCTCCCAGTCGAGTGTGGCGCATTGGCAAGAACGGAGAACACCTGCAAATCGCATTGGATGGGAATCGATATTCAGCGGTAAGTGTTGCTGTTGGTTTGAGTGATAAGCAGTGGCTGCTGGGCTCAATTTATAATGAGGGCTTGTTGATTTGTGCGGCGAACGAGTAAGCCAAGCTCAGTTAATTCAGCCCAATAAAAAACCCGGCATTGCCGGGTTTTTTATTCAGTCAAATTGCATTCAAGTTTACGCTTTAATCGGCTTGTACTTCATGCGTTTTGGACCGGCGTCCGCACCTTTACGAGCCACAAAGTCTTCGTGGTACTCCGTGTAGTTGCCTTCAAAGAAAACAATATCACTTTCGCCTTCGTAGGCCAGGATGTGAGTTGCTACGCGATCCAGGAACCAGCGATCGTGCGAAATCACCATGGCACAGCCAGGGAAGGTCAGCAGGGCTTCTTCCAGTGCGCGCAGGGTTTCCACGTCCAAATCGTTTGACGGTTCATCGAGCAACAATACATTGGCGCCTTGCTTTAATGTATTGGCCAGGTGCAAGCGGCCGCGCTCACCACCGGAGAGTTCACCCACACGTTTTTGCTGGTCAGTGCCTTTGAAGTTGAAGCGGCCCACATAACTGCGTGAGCTGACTTCGTAATTACCGATTTTCAAAATGTCGTGGCCATCGGAAATGGCTTCCCAAACATTTTTGTTATCGTCCAGATTTTCCCGACCTTGTTCGACGTATGCGACTTTTACAGTCTCACCGAGTTCTACCGAGCCGGAGTCCGGTTGTTCGGTGCCGGCGATCATGCGGAACAGGGTCGATTTACCTGCGCCGTTACCACCGATGATTCCAACAATCGCACCTTTAGGAATGGAGATGCTCAGGTCGTCAATCAGCTTGCGGTCGCCAAAGCTTTTGCTGAGATTGTTAATCTCAATCACTTTGTCGCCCAGGCGTTCACCGGGTGGAATGTAAATTTCATTGGTTTCGTTGCGCGACTGGAAATCCTGGGATTGCATTTCTTCGAAGCGGGCCAGACGCGCTTTGTTTTTCGCCTGACGACCTTTTGGATTTTGGCGTACCCACTCCAATTCCGCTTTGATGGCTTTGTTGTGGGCAGCTTCGGTTTTCTGTTCCTGCTCCAAACGTTGCTCTTTGGTTTCCAGCCAGGTGGTGTAGTTACCTTCGTATGGAATACCGTGGCCGCGATCCAATTCCAGAATCCAGCCTGCGGCGTTGTCGAGGAAGTAGCGATCGTGGGTAATGGCCACCACCGTACCAGAGAATTCCTGTAGGAATTGCTCCAGCCAGAAAACCGATTCGGCATCCAGGTGGTTTGTAGGTTCGTCGAGCAGCAGCATGTCCGGACGGGATAGCAGCAGGCGACAGAGTGCTACACGGCGTTTTTCACCACCGGATAATTTGTTGACCTCGGCATCCCAGGCTGGCAGGCGCAGGGCATCGGCGGCCTGCTCCAGTTTGTGATCCAGATTGTGGGCATCCCAGGCCTGGATGATGTCTTCGTATTCACCCTGTTTTTTGGCCAACGCGTCAAAGTCGGCACCTTCTTCAGCGTAGGCGGCGTATACCTGATCCAAACCGGCCAGAGCATCGAGTGCTTCACGCACACCATCTTCAACGTTGCCGCGCACATCTTTGTTTTCGTCGAGCTGTGGTTCCTGTGGCAGATAGCCCACCTTGATGCCAGGCATAGGGCGGGCTTCACCGTTATAGTCGGTGTCCACGCCAGCCATAATCCGCAGCAAAGTAGATTTACCCGAGCCGTTCAAACCCAGAACGCCGATTTTTGCGCCAGGGAAGAAACTCAAGGATATATCTTTCAAGATTTCACGTTTAGGTGGGACGATTTTGCCCACACGGTTCATGCTGTAAACGTATTGCGCCATAGCGCGGCAGCCTCCAATCAGTGCATAAATTAAGTGCGGCTATTGTACCCGAGCCTAGCCTTTGGGCGCACGGGCTGGGCCATTTATTTTTAGCCGTCGTCGCTGCTGTATGAAAAATGTTCGACAACTCTGGATTTATAACTTGCATTAATAAACTTACTGAGCCATGATTAGTCTCACAGTCATAAAAAATACAATCAATTTGTGCCGTATATAGCTCTAGATGGAGGTTGGGCCATGAACTCACTCGAACAAGCCATTGCTCTGGAAGTTGCCGAAAAGTGCACGATCATTCGCGATAAAGACGGTAACCCCGCGCCGGATGCGCCTTCCTGGACTCAGGAAATCGATAACCCTTATCTGCACGGCGTCTACGCGCCGATCTGCGAGGAAGTGCAGGCCGATGAGTTGGAAGTCGTTGAGGGCGAAGTCCCGGCGGACCTGTATGGCGCCTATTTGCGCAATGGCCCCAACGCGGTGTACAAGCCTCGTTTCAACTACCATGCCTTCGATGGTGATGGCATGTTGCATATGATCAACTTCAAAGACGGTAAGGCCAGTTACCGTAATCGTTGGATCCAAACCGATGCCAAGGTGAAAGAAGCCGAGGAAGATAAGGCGATATGGCCGGGTGTGATGGGCCCCTTTGATTTCAGTCTCCCGGGTTTTCCGATCAAAGACACTTCCAATACTGATGTGATGTATTACAACGGCCACATTATGTCCCTGTGGTACAACGCTGGTATCCCCTATAAATTGGATATGGAAACCTTGGATACCCAAGGTCGCGAAGATCTTAATGGTGGTTTGAAGCGTGCTTTGTCTGCGCACTCCAAGGTAGATTTGGAAAACGGTGAGCTGGTCTTCTTTGATTATTCCGATGACTATCCGTATTACACCTATGGTATTGCCGACAAAGATGGCAATGTTATTCATGAGGCAGGTGTGGCATTACCGGGTCCACGTTTGCCCCACGATATTGGCGTAACGCCCAATTATGTGATCGTTCACGATTGCCCGTTTTTCCACGACGTGGATTTGCTTGAAAAAACCAGTAAGCGCGTGATGACGTTCCATCGCGATGTGCCAACACGCTTTGGTGTGCAGCCGCGTTATGGCAAAGGTGATGAAGTGACATGGTTCGAGTGCGAGCCCTGCTATATTCTGCACGTGACCAATTGCTGGGAAGAGGGGGATTGGGTCATTCAGGTGGGTTGCCGGTCTACAAATCCGATGCCGAAAGCCGATCCGAGTGAAGGCGAACTTTCTCATATGCTGGCCTATATGCGCCTGGAAGCGAATCTGTATGTGTGGAAATTCAATATGAAAACTGGAGAGGTGATCGAGCACGATATCGATACCCTGAACTCGGAATTCAATCGCTCGAACCCGCTCTATATGGGCTATAAAACCCGCTACAGTTTCAACCAATACATCATGACTCGCAAAGACGATGGCGTGGGGACTCTGGCCTTTGGTGCGATGTTAAAGTACGACGTGGAGAATGGCGATCTGGAGCGTTGGGACTATGGTGAAGGTGTCTTCGGCAGCGAGGCTCCGTACTGCCCGGCGAAAGGTGCTACCCGACATGATCCTGAGGACCAGGGCTATCTGGTTACGATTGTGACCGACAGTAATGACTGGACGTCGTATTGCCTGGTTTTCGATGCTCGTGATGTGGCCCAGGGCCCTGTATGTAAATTGAAATTACCCCAGCGTGTGCCGGGCGGCTTCCACGCAAACTGGGTACGCGGTGAAGACCTTTATGGGGAATAAGCCCTTATCCATCAGTTAAAACAAAAAAGCCCAGCGAGTGCTGGGCTTTTTTCTGCCTGCTGAAACTCAGTCTTTCTTGATGGCTTCAGAGGCTTGGGCTGCGGCCAGCGCTTTTTCGTGTTCTTCTTTTTTGATGTCTTGCAGCACTTGCAGGTTATGACGAAAACGCTCGGTTAGGTCATCAATGCCTTTTTCGCTCAGATAGCCAGCATTGCCGGTAGACACATAAGAGCAGTAGTTGGCAGCCGACGTCATCAGGGCGGCGGCAACCAGGCCAGGGTTCTCGGTTTCCTGGGCGGCAGTGTTGCACATTTCGATAAACAGGCCGGTCAGGCGGTGGTGTTCTTTTTGTAAATCGTCCACAGTTCTATTCCAGTGTTATTTGGGAAAACCGAGGCATGATGCGCTTTGTCGCGGAATAGGTCAATAAGAAGGCCGCGCAAGGCGGCCGCTCGAAGTGTGGAATAGGGAGCCGGTCTTATTTTGGCAGGCTGGCCAGCAACTTGGCGATGGCGGTTTCATAGCGCTTTTGACGCTCTTCCGGCTTGGCTTTGCTCTCCTCGCCGAGCGTCACACTGCCGCGCCACAGCATTTTGCCGCTGCTATTGGAATTGATGTCGATAATCAATTCCGGCTCCAGGCTATCGGCTTCTTTGGCCTTGGCTCGCCAGGAGCCGCTATTGGCATTACCACTGTAGTTACCACTCAGGCTGACGCCGTCGCGTTTGCCGGAATCCAGATAGTAGCTCACGATAATATCCGCTTCGAGAGGGTTAAAGACTTCGCTGTAGCGCGTCTTTACCTGGCTGGCGATGGCTCGTTCGACGCGACCTAATTCCATATCGGTTATCTGGGTATCGCGCAAAGTGCTTTGGCGGGAAGGCACCAGATAGAAACGCTCAAACTTGCTGAAGTTGGTATCGGTGTCGTAGTCCGCTTTGATATTGCTTTTATTACAGGCCGCCAGGGTAATGGTCAAAGCGGACAACAAGAGAATCTTCAGGTATTTCATATAAATGTCCTTACAGAAGGTCAAAAGTCCAAGCGGCTCATTGAGCGCTTGGCTTTGTTTTGGATTAAAGCGAAAGGGCTTAAATCAAAAGGGATGAATCAAACGTGTCGGGAATCAGCTTTCTTCTTCGCTATCCCAGGAGAAAAAGCAGCTGATGGCGAGGGTCAACCAGATCACGATGCCGCCCCAGTAAAGAGTTGGTGACTCTTCCATATAGATGACTTCGTGTAGAATGGTGTAACCGGCGTAGAGGTCATATACCACCCAGACCAGCAGTAGAACGCCGATGACTTTCCAAAAATCTTTCATAGTGTGTTCCCAATAAACTTGATGGTTTAGCGCTTGCCGGTGTATGACATCGGCAGCTGCGATATGGGAATAGTGTAGAGTGCTGGGCTGAGTAAACGTGTCCTGTTTTACGGATTGGAATACTGGGATCAGGATTCCTGATAAACCTGATAGTTGCCTGTGGCCACGGATTTGGCCTGGTACATGGCCTTGTCGGCCCAGCTGATCAAGGTTGTGGCGCTAATGCCGGAAGTGACCTTCGCACAGGCGATGCCGAGACTCCACTCCAGTGGGTGGTCACCCTCTACAGTTTTGCCGCCTTCGAGTAAGCGTTTGGCGACTTTCTTGGCGCCACTTTGGTTGGTGTTGCTGAGCACAATAACAAACTCATCACCGCCGATGCGGGCCGCGAAATCAATGCCCTGCCTTAGCGTGGTCGAGATAAGGCCGGCTGCATTGATCAGCTGCATATCACCCGTCGCGTGCCCGTGTTGATCGTTGAGGGTTTTAAAGTTATCCAAGTCGCAATAAATGATGGACATGTGTTGCTTGTTGATACGGTGTTCTCGCCAGCTGTGCTGAATGGCTTGCTCGAAACCACGTCGATTCAGCAGACCGGTGAGTGGATCGCTGTTGGCGATTTTCAGAAAATTCTGGGTGCTGCTTTGTAATTGTTTTCTGGATTGACGGAAGTTCCAGATCAACATGATGGTGGAGAACGACGCAATAAAGGCAATGCTGAGCATGGCAATACCTTCTAGTTGATCGAAGGCACTGTTATCAACCATGATATGACGAATAGACAGGCCTCCACGAATATCGCCAATTTTCCAGTCTTTCTTGGGGCTGTTATCCAGCTTGTTATGGCACTGAATACAGGCTTCCTGCATCACCAGAGGTTCGATGTAATCAAATTCCAGTTTTCCCCCAATATGGAAACTTTTAAATACGGCTTTGGGTTGTTGTCCGCTGGCCTTTTGTTGCCGAAACGTTTCCAGTGCGCTGTATTCAAAATCGGTTTGTGGCCCACCTTCTGCCTGCCGATTGGGGAAAGGGTGTTCGCTGTACATTCTTACGCGAATATTGGGTTGCTGTTGGCTGACCATTTCGGCCACTTCAATGGTGAAGGTTGCGGGATTGGGAATGGCTTGGGCTTTGTCTTCGTAGTCAGCACCGATATGAATATTGGGGATGGTGCTCAGCTTCTTGGCCACGTTTTTATTGTAGTGAATGCGAGCGGCGTTCATGGTCATCGCCATGACGCGGGCCGACTGCAAGGCTGTGTGTTCAACCGCTTTGAGTGCCGAATTATGCAAACCTACATACGATGCAATGATGGTTACCGGGAGAACAATGACCAGCAACAGTAGGTGTGTTTTACCGCTTATACCACTTAACACTAATTACCTGGCTTTGGGGTTTCTGATAAATACGTAAAGAATGAGTCTGCGTCCATGGGCTTGTGAAAGTAAAACCCCTGTGCCTTGTCACAACCTAGTTTTTGCAATATATCGGCCTGTTCCCTGGTTTCTACACCCTCGGCAATGGTCGTTAGGGAAAAAGTTTTGGCGATATTGATGATCGACTCTACCAGTGCCAAGCTGGAAGGATCGTGTTCGATATCGGAAACAAATGAACGGTCTATCTTCAGGTTCGAGAACGGGTAACGATTGATGTAGGCCAAGCTTGAAAAGCCTGTGCCAAAATCATCAATCGATAGCGCGAAGCCGTTCTCGTTCAATTTTTTCAATTCCCTGAGTGCATGCTCGGGGTCTTTGATCATCAGATTTTCGGTGATTTCAATCTGAACATCCTGGGCGCTTAAACCGTTGCTATTGAGGGTTTCCAGCCACCTTTCGCAGATATTACTGCGGTCCAGAATTTCGGCGGGTGAGCGGTTTACTGACAGGCAGACGTGATCCAGCCCCAGCTCATTGCGAACGGTTTTCAAGAAGGCTGTGGCTTCCCGAAACATTTTGTCGCCCAGTTCGCGAACGAGGCCGGTGTGCTCACAGACTTCCACAAACTCCTGGGGTGAAATGACCTGATTGTCTTTGCTACGCCATCTGGCAAGAGCTTCGAAGGCCATAAGTTGTCGGGTTTTGAGGCAGACGATGGATTGGTAAACCGGATAAATGCGCTGGTCGATGCCGTCTCGACTCAGGTATTTGTATATATGCTGAAAGCGTTCACTTTCGCGTTTTATATCCTGATCAAAAAGCACTTGTGTATTTCTACCATTGGCTTTGGCTTTTTGCAGCGCGAGGGCTGAATTACTCAATAAGGTGCTCGCGCTGGCCCCGTTTTCTGGAAACAGGGCTGCGCCGGAGGTAAAGGTAATGCTGCCGGTAAAACCCGGCGCTGAAAATTTTTCGCGTATAAATTGTCGGAATTGAACGATTTCATGTTCAAGTTCTGTATGAGATTTGTCTCGAATAAACAGGCTGATTTCATCCGCACCGGATTTGCAAATCAATTCCTGGGCCTGAAAATGATCACGTGCGGCATGGGCAAAACTTTTCACCACCTGGTCGGCTGTGCTGGTGCCAAAAAACTGGTTAATCGACTTAAAGTTGTCGATGTCGAAGCTTAGATAGATACCCCGACGATTGTCATGGTGAAAGGTTTCCAGGAGGGTATCCAGTTCACGTAAAAAGGTCTGTCGATGCAATAAGCCGGTTTGTTCATCGTGGGTTGAGCGATACTGGAGTTGTGCTTTGCTGCGCTGCTCTTCGGTTCTGTCGCGATAAAATTTGACGTAAAAGCTGGGGGGCTCATCGTTGAATTCCCGAATGGCGATCAGGCTGGTTTCCACTTGCCGGTAGCCTCGGCGGCCGGCTGGAAATTCTTCAATGATCGGCGGCAAATCAACCATGCTGACATCGAGGTGCTCGCCGAGAACTTGCTCTTCGCTAATATCAAAGAGACTTTCAAACGCCGGGTTAACGGTGCGGATTTTCTGATCCTGATCGGCAATCAGTATGCCTTCATTGGCTCGATGCAGGATGTTGCTGGACAACCGTATTTCGCGGTTTCTTCTCTCCAGTTCGATAAGCTGTTCAGATAATGCTAACTGGTGAAGATGGCGTTCTATTTCGGCAAGAACGCGTACGGAGAATAAATCGAAGACGCTGTGGGCCCAATCGGGATTGGGAATTTCCTTTTCGTACAGGGCACTCATCAACCCGATTTTCTGACCCAGTGTATTGGTAAGTACGGTGCCGATGTAGGAGTTTACACTCATCTCAGCGAGGTGGTGATCTTCCGGGAAACATTGTTGGACGTTCAGATTGAAGGCGCAACGGCCCTGGCTTGCGAGTTCCTGGCAGGGGGTGTTTTCGAGAGGGTACTCCATGGCTTTGGCTTGCTGGCCATTCTCGAAGCCGGCGACGACTCGAGCGTTCTCCACGGTAGAATCCAGGGTCACAATATAAACATATTGAGCCTGAATTAAACTCGCCAGCCGAACGGAGAGCTGATTTAAAAAATCGGTCCCGGTAAATTGACTAACTTCTGAAATAACCCTGATGTAGTCGGGGTTTAAACCACTTTTATTCATACACAACTATCGCAAAACGCCGGCTAATCATGCAAAAGTACTAATTCAATAAGTATGTATGAGGATTTAAGTGCTGTCCAATAGCTTGGGGAGAATATTTCCAAAAACGCTATATGGGTTGTTGTTTTATTGATGCCGGCTTCGGCGATAGTCGCTGGGTGATAGGCCGATCTGTTTTTTAAACAGGCGCGAGAAATAATAGGCATCGTCATAACCCAGACTCGCCGAGATGCGTTTGACAGATTGGCCGGAGCTGTCGAGCAGGCTGCAGGCATGCTGCATTTTGATGGCAATAAAATATTGCATGGGGGATTGTCCGGTAAGTTCTTTGAAGACTTTGCTGAAATGAAATTTACTCCGTCGCATGTGCTGGGCGAGCTCATCCAGACTGAAGTTGCTGTGCAGATGTTGCTGCATAAAGGCTTCGACTTTTTCCATATTGATGGCCTGTTTGCTCTCAAGGCGTGATTGCCTGGCAAGTACGGCAAGCAGGCTGATCAACTGCTGGGTTTGATGGCAGCCGTGAATAAACCCGGTTCGACTGGTGGCGGTATAGCGAACATCAAAGAGTGCCTCAAATCCGGCCAGAACCTGTGGTTTGGTTCCAATCTTGTGAATCGATCCTTTTCCCGTAGGGCTGAGCAGCCCCATCAGTTGTTCCGCCAATTCTCCTTCGAAGTGCAACCAGTAGATTGACCAGGGGGTTTGTTGGTCGGCCCAGTATTTGTGGGGCTGTCCTTTGGGGAGGGCAATCAGTTGACCGCGCTGAATTCTCTCAGAGGCTTGATCGCCGAGCTGCAGATATCCGCTGCCTGCGGTGCAGTAAAGCAGCAGTTGATTATCGTGCTCCTGACGTTCCATGTAGTGCCCGAGGGCACTGGGGTAGTAACCCATGGCAACGGGGTATAAGCCTTTGGTCAGTGGGTTGACCATCAGCCACTCAAACAGAACATGGGGAGTGAGGAAGCGTGTCGCTTGAGGTGGCAAGGGCCAATCTGAGGTAATCGCCATGCTGGTCCGGGGTAATCTAATACTTTGGAAACAGCAATATAGTCCATCATAAAGCCAATATAATCAATCGAAATGGCGCCTATAGCTGTGTTCTACTGGTTCCAATAACGCAATATTTAACCATCGAGGTGATTATGAGCTTTAATTTTCCTTCCCAAGTACCTCTTTTTATTGAAGGTGAATGGCAGCAGAGCCAATCCAAACAGCTGATTCCTGTAACTAATCCAGCCACCCAGGAGGTGCTGACTCAGGTACCTTGTGCCACGGAAGATGAGATGGCTCGCGCTATCGCTTCGGCGGCGGAGACGTTTAAATCCTGGAAAGACACGGCGGTTCCCGTTCGAGCCCGCATCATGTTGAAGTATCAGCAGCTGCTGAAAGAGCATCACGATGAGTTGGCCGAGATTCTGTGTCAGGAAACCGGTAAAACTTTTGAAGATGCCAAGGGCGACGTGTTCCGTGGTATTGAAGTCGTTGAGCACGCTTGCAACATCGCCAGTTTGACCATGGGTGAAACGGTCGAAAATGTTGCGCGAACAATTGACTGTTTTTCGGTAACTCAACCAATGGGTGTGTTTGCAGGTATTACGCCATTTAACTTCCCGGCCATGATTCCTTTATGGATGTTCCCTCTGGCAATTGCCTGCGGTAATACCTTTATCTTGAAGCCTTCCGAGCAGGATCCGTTGACGCCGACTCGTCTGGTCGAGTTGTTCGAAGAAGCCGGTGCACCGAAGGGTGTTTTGCAGGTTGTTCACGGTGGTAAAGAACAGGTTGATACATTGCTGACTCACCCTGAAGTCAAAGGCATTTCGTTTGTGGGTTCCACGGCGGTTGGCGAACATATTTATCGTACAGGTACTCATAATCTGAAACGCGTTCAGTGCATGGTGGGTGCGAAAAACCATATGGTGGTTATGCCGGATGCAAACAAGCAGCAAGTTATTAACAATCTGGTCGGTTCCGGTTTCGGTGCTGCGGGTCAGCGTTGTATGGCTATCTCCGTTGTTGTTGCTGTTGGCAAGAGTCAGGAATGGATTGAAGAGCTGAAAGCGGAAGCGCAAAAGATTCGTCCGGGTGCCTGGAACGATCCGGAAGCGGCCTATGGTCCGCAAATTAATCCTCAAGCGCGCGATCGTGTACTGAGTTTTATTGAAAAAGGTAAGCAGGAAGGTGCCAACTGTATTCTCGACGGTTCCGACTGCACGGTTGACGGTTTTCCGGACGGTAACTGGGTTGGCCCAACCATTTTCACCAATGTAACAACCGATATGGAGATTTATAAAAATGAAATCTTCGGTCCGGTGTTGTGTGTTGTGAATGTCGATACCCTTGATGAAGCGATTGAGCTAATTAACAACAATCCAAACGGAAACGGTACTTCTATTTTTACTGGCAGCGGTGGCGCAGCTCGTAAATACAAGCACGAGATTCTGGTCGGTCAGGTGGGTGTTAACGTACCAGTGCCTGTACCTCTGCCGTTCTTCTCATTCACTGGCTGGCGTGGTTCCTTTATGGGCGATCAACATGCCTATGGTAAACAAGCTGTGCGTTTCTATACCGAAACCAAAACCATTACTGAACGCTGGTTTGATGATTCGGAAGAAGCGGCACTGAATATGACGATTACGATGAAGTAATTTTTCTATTTATTATTGTCGTTTAGGTATAGTGGATGGCGACTTACGGTGCTGTATAGCTTTCGCAACACGCCGTAAACCCGTCCCTGGGGGCTCGGCTTCGGCATCCTTGCCGAAGACGGTTGCGGAAGCTATACAGCACCGTAAGTCGCTTCTAAGTACTGTGGTTTTTTTAGCATTATTCAGGGCTTTTCAATTTGTTGCTTTGAATTTTCATGTTGTAGTTTCTCTAGCAGCACTAGCTGGGAGAATGCGTCTGAGGCAGGGATGCCGAAGCCGAGCCCCCAAGGATGGGTTTACGGCGGCATGATCCCAGCTAGTGCTGCTAGAGAAACGGCAGAGAAGCCCGATTCGATAGATTAGAAACAAGAAATCCACCAAGAGAAAAATCATGGATTTTAATTTAAACGAAGATCAACTGGCTTATCAGGAAGCCGCCCGGGCATTTGCTGAGGGCGAACTTATGCCTAATGCAGCAAGTTGGGATGAAGAAAAAATCTTCCCACTTGAGACCATCACCAAAGCGGGTGAAATGGGTTTCTGTGCCATGTACAGCCCGGAAGATGTTGGCGGCATGGACATGAAGCGTACCGATGCTGCGATTGTGTTGGAAGAGCTGGCTCGCGGCTGCACCGCAACGGCAGCCTTTATCTCCATTCATAATATGGCGCTTTGGATGATCGCCAACTGGGGCACTGAGCAGGCCAAAGCTGAATTTTGCCCCACATTAGTAACGGGTGAAGATCTCGTCAGTTATTGTTTGACAGAGCCCAATGCAGGCAGTGATGCAGCTTCCTTGCGAACCAGTGCCAGAAAAGATGGCGACAGCTATGTCATCAATGGCGGAAAAATGTTTATCTCAGGTGCGGGAAGCACCAAAGTGCTTGTCGTTATGGCGCGTACGGGTAGTCAGGAAGACGGCGCTAAAGGCATCAGTGCGTTTGTTATTCCTGCCGACGCTGAAGGCGTCAGTTACGGTAAGAACGAACCGAAAATGGGTTGGAATGCGCAGCCAACCCGCGCGATCAGTTTTGAAAATGTTAGAATCCCCTCGCACTACTTGCTTGGCAAAGAGGGTGAAGGCTTTAAATTCGCCATGATGGGACTGGATGGTGGTCGTATTAACATCGCGACAACCGCTGTTGGTACGGCGCAAGCTGCATTGGAGGCGTCTCAGCGTTATATGCATGAGCGCAGTCAGTTTGGCAAAAGTCTCGCGAACTTTCAGGCTTTGCAGTTTAAACTGGCCGACATGGCAACTGAGCTGGTAGCGGCGCGTCAAATGGTGCGTTTGGCTGGGTTTAAATTGGATAACAATCATCCCGATAAAACCACCTACTGCGCCATGGCGAAACAGTTTGCCACCGATGTCAGTTTTAAAGTGTGCAACGAAGCCATGCAGATTCACGGTGGTTACGGTTATTTGCGCGAGTATCCCATTGAACGCTATGTGCGTGATACTCGTGTTCATCAAATTCTTGAAGGTACTAACGAAGTAATGCGTATGTTGGTCTCACGCCGCATATTGCAAGACGGAGCAACGGAGTCGATACGATGAGTGAAACAGGTCTATTAAAATACGAAACTCGTGGTCATACCTGCATTATTACCATGAACAATCCGCCGGCCAATACCTGGACACCAGAAAGCCTGCGCGAGTTAAAAGCAAAAGTTGAAGAACTGAATGCTGATAAAGACAACTACGCATTGATTATTGCCAGCGAAAGCGAAAAGTTTTTCTCTGCCGGCGCCGATCTGAATCGTTTTAACCACGACGACAAAGGCCAGGCTTTTGAATTTATCGGTGCCTTCGGTGAAGCGTTTGAAGCGCTTGCGCACTATCAGGGCGTTTCCATTGCTGCCATCACTGGTTTTGCCATGGGTGGTGGTCTTGAAACGGCACTGGCCTGTGACATCCGTGTGTGTGAAGAACAGGCTCAGTTAGCTTTGCCTGAAGCCGCGGTTGGTTTGTTACCGGGTGGTTTGGGTACTCAGCATTTGCCGTGGTTGGTTGGTGAAGCCTGGGCCAAGCGCATGATCCTGTTGGGCGAGCGCGTTAAAGCGCCGAAAGCAGAGCAGATAGGATTGGTGCAGGAAGTCGTACCTACCGGTTCTGTACTGGAAAAAGCGATCGAGCTGGCCGACAAGGTTGCGGGTCAGTCACCAACATCCGTTCGCGTATGTAAAGAGTTAATTATGGCGGCTCGCAATCAAACCATGAATTCTGCCCGCGCACTTGAGCGCGAGACCTTTGTGAAACTGTGGGATACCCAGGATCAAAAAGAAGGTGTGGCGGCGTTTATTGAGAAGAGAAAGCCCGATTGGAAAAACGCTTAAATTGAGCACCTTCAGGTGCGCGCTTTAGGCCCGATAGCTGCGTCGGCGCTGTGCTCGGTCGGTTACGTACTCAATGTACGCTCCCTTCCTGTGCGCAGAGCCTCCTTGCTCTCGAACCTAAATCGCACCCCTGAAAGCACTCATTTTTGATTCATTTATTAAACGGATTTTCCAAAATCTAATTATTTTGAGAAGCGATGATGGCTGAATTACCTGTTTTGTTTGAAGAGCTGGAAGCGGCGGGTGGTAAGAAGATTGGTCTGGCGACGTTGAACGTTGAGAAGTCTTTGAATTCCCTGAACCTGCAAATGATTGATTTGTTGCAGGAGCGTTTCAGTGCCTGGGAAGAAGATGATGCTATTGCCTGCGTATTTCTACAGGGCGCTGGCGATAAGGCTTTTTGTGCGGGCGGTGATGTGGTTGCATTGCATGGTGGCAGTGCAGCGTATGGCGAAGAGATTCCCAACGATTATTGCGTGAATTTTTTCAGTCGCGAATATGCCCTTGATTATCATATGCATACCTTCAAAAAGCCGATCATTTTATGGGGGCATGGCATTGTGATGGGCGGTGGTCTCGGCTTGATGGATGCGGCCAGTCATCGTGTCGCCACCGAAACCAATCGAATGGCGATGCCGGAAGTGACCATTGGTTTGTACCCGGATGTGGGGGGGACCTGGTTTTTAAATCACGCTCCAGGGAATACCGGTTTGTTCCTGGGTTTAACCGGCGCGAACATTAATGCGAGCGATGCCAAGTTTGTCGGTCTTGCTGATCGCCTGGTGGCAAATGAATATCGTGCGAATGTTCTGAGTGATCTGCAAGCTGCGGATTGGTCAGGCAGTGCCGAATCCGCAGTGAATAAAGTGCTGCGTCATTATGAAGCTCAGTCTGCGGCTCAAATGCCGGAGCCGAACGTGCGCCCGAACTACGATCTGATTAACAGCTTATGTGATGGTGATTCCACGGCAGAAATCTGCCAGAACATTCTTGATTACCAAACGGAAGATAAATGGCTGTCACGTGCGATCGACACTTTGCGTAATGGCTGTCCGGTGACTCCTCATCTGGTGGTTGCTCAAATGCGTGAAGGTGCGCATAAGGGACTGGCTGATGTGTTTCGCATGGAATTAACCATGTCACGCCATTGTGCTGCGAAAGGGCATTTTAAAGAAGGTGTTCGCGCACTGCTGATCGACAAGGATCGCAATCCAAACTGGCAGCACAAGAATATTGCGGACGTGAGCGAGGAAGAAGTGGCGGCTTTTTTTGAGCCCTTCGCCGATGACCCGCTGGCGCATTTGTGAATCCAGGACCGGTCAGGAATTAAAAATAGGAGAACCCTATGAGTAAGAAAATCGCATTTATCGGTTTGGGGAATATGGGGGCTGGCATGGCCGCCAATTTGGTCAAGGCGGGTTTTGAAGTCGTTGCCTTCGATCTGTCTGCGGATGCATTGGCACAAGCTCGGGACAATGGCTGCTCAACTGCCACGGATGCCGTCACTGCGGTTAATGGCGCCAACTATGTGGTATCCATGTTGCCCAATGGGCAAATTGTCGAAAACCTCTATATCCACAATGATCACTTACTGAATGCGATTGCCAAAGATGCGTTGGTGATCGACTGTTCAACAATCGCCCCTGAAAATGCCCGTAATTTAATTTCGGCCGCATCCGAAGCTGGCATTTCTGCCATTGATGCGCCGGTATCCGGAGGCGTTGCTGCGGCAGCTGCGGGAACACTGGCCTTTATGTGTGGTGGTACTGAAGCGGCGTGTGACGCGGCCAAGCCAGTTCTGGAAGCGATGGGTGCTAATATTTTCCGTGCGGGTGATGCCGGTGCTGGTCAAGTAGCTAAGATTTGCAACAATATGCTTCTGGCGATTCATATGACAGGAACCGCCGAAGCCTTGCAGCTGGGAATGGACAACGGCTTGGATCCTGCTGTGTTGTCGAACATCATGCTGAAAAGTTCAGGTTGTAACTGGAGCCTTGAAAAATACAATCCGGTTCCGGGCGTTATGGACGGAGTGCCATCCAGTAACGGTTATCAGGGTGGCTTTATGGTTGACCTGATGTTGAAAGATCTCGGCCTGGCAATGGAGGCCGCTTTGGCCAGCCGTTCTTCTACGCCAATGGGGGCGGCGGCACGAAACCTTTATAGCCTGCACAAAAGCAGTGATCAAACCGATAAAGGTTCAAAGGATTTCTCGTCCATTCTCGAATTGTTCGCCAAATAATCATTTTGCGATATGCCGGTATCAGCAGGTCCTTATGAATGCTGATACCGCTTTCACTCCAGCGTTATTTTCATTGATGTGTTCCAAGGTATTCGCAGTGGTTTCCGCGTCTTCGCCAGTGAGCGCGTTGTTTTTCTGTAACACCTTTCCAGTTCGCGGCTTGTACACTTGAGGCTGTACGCTCGTTTGCCGTTTTGTATAAGCCCGCGTAGTATCCAAGGCTTAAATAACAACAGGTTTACACTATGCATTCATTGTTTGCCACATTGATGTTGGCGCTCGTGTTGGCACCGCCCATGTCTTGGGCTGAGTCGGAAAAGGAAGCGGCACAGGAGGGGGAGCTGAGCCCCTGCTATCTGCCCAATTTATCGGATCAAGTTTCCTGCGGTTCTGTGGAAGTGCCGGAACTAAGCGGTGCAGGGAAGAACATTGATGTTCATTTTGCGGTGCTGCCGGCACTGAGGGATAAATATCCCGAAGAAGCGGTATTGGTCATTGCTGGTGGTCCGGGACAGTCCGCGATGGATCTGGCCGGGCACTTCAATCGCCTGCTTAATAAGGTGCGCCGCGAGCGCGATATTCTGATCATCGACCAACGGGGTACCGGGCGCTCCAATAAACTGCACTGTGATCAAATGGATTCCATCGAGCAGTTATCCTTTGATGACCAGAGCCTTGATATAGAGAAAGAAACCCGTAACTGCAAAGATGAGTTGGGTGCTGACTTAAACGGCTACAACAGTCGAGCGGCGTTGGAGGATTTCGAAACCATTCGGAAAAAGCTGGCTTATAAGAAGCTCCATCTCTTTGGCACATCTTACGGTACACGTATGGTGCAACTGTATATGCGCCATTATCCCGAGTCGGTGGCCTCCGGTATTATGGATGGTCTAGTGCCCTTGCAGCAGAATGTTCTGGCTGTGGGTGAGTCGGTCGATCATGCCATGGAGTTGCTGCTCAGTCAGTGTGAAACTCAACCGGCCTGTCAGCAGCGCTACCCTAATCTGCGCCAGGACTTCCAGGATCTATTGAGCAACATCGGTGGGCAAACTTTGTTGCAAGGCGTGAAGCATCCGGTCTCGGCTGAGGGTGCCGCTCTGCGTTTAACACGCAGCAAACTCAATGGTGTTTTGCGTTTGGCGTTGTATAGCCAGCAGGCGAGAAGTTTACTGCCTTACGCAATAGATCGCCTCAAGCTTGGCGACAGTGGACCAATTTTAGGTTTGTTCGGTATGACCTTGTCGGGTTTTGAATTGGCGATGGGTATGCACGCTGCCATTGTGTGTGCTGAGGACTGGCCTCGCCTCACTGACGAAGATCGCGCACAAATGAAAGGCAGTTTGATTGGCGAAGATATGCTGGCAGCTCTGGATATTGCTTGCCCTGTTTGGAATGTGGCTCCTAATCTAAGTGACTTTGAAAAACCCTTGGTGAGCGATATCCCGAGTTTATTGTTGTCCGGTAAATACGATCCTGCTACGCCCCCGGCCTGGGCAAGCACGATGGAATCACAACTTGGTAACAGTCTGCATGTTGTGTTTCCCAACGCGACCCACAGCGTTGCCGGCCATACCTGTGCCAACGAATTAATCGCTGAGTTTATCGCTGAGCCGAATCCTGACGAAGTGGATTTGAGCTGTGTCGAAAAAGATAAGGAGCGAGGTTTTTTCCTGAACGCCAATTCGGCTGCCGCTGACCTGGCTGAGGAAACAGAGGAGTCGATGGACGATGATTGAGGTTCAGGGTTTAACAAAGAAAATTGCCGATGTTCAGGCACTGGATGGCCTGAGCTTCAGTGCCGAAGATGGAAAAATTACGGGGTTGCTTGGGCCAAATGGTGCCGGAAAAACCACCTGTTTGAGAACCCTGTTCAATTTGTTGCGTGCCGACGATGGCTGGGCCAGGGTGGATGGTGTTGATGTCAGTGTCGAGCCGTTGGCGGCCAAGCAAACCTTGGGTTTGTTTCCTGATCCCTTTGGCCTGTACGAGCGACTCTCGCCGAGAGAGTACATTGGCTTTTTTGCTGAATTGAACGGCTTGGGAAAAGCCGCTGCACAGCAAGCCTGTAGCGAGGTGTTGGAACGCTTACAGATGCAAGACATCGCCGATCGTCGCTGCAAAGGCTTCTCTCAGGGACAACGCATGAAGACTGCGCTTGCCCAGGCCATTGTCCATAAGCCTAAAAACATTGTGCTCGACGAGCCCACGCGGGGTCTCGATGTGATGAGCACGAGAACATTGCGTGATTTGCTCTTGTCGCTGAAAGCTGATGGACACTGTATTTTATTCTCATCCCATGTGATGCAGGAGGTGTCCGCTCTCTGTGATGAGGTAGTGGTCATGGCCGCAGGCCGAGCAATTGCGCAGGGCAGTCCTCAAGAGCTATGTGAGCGAACAGGGCAGGACAGTTTGGAAGAAGCATTTATCGCACTAATCGGTTCGGATGAGGGGATCGCAGCATAATGGCCGCCTGGATAAACATTTATAAAAAAGAAATGAAGGACGCTGTTCGAGATCGTCGTTCGGTAATGGCGGCCTTGTCGTATTCGATTGGTACGCCATTAATTATGTGCCTGCTGTTTGTCGCCATGATTGATAAATTCTCAAGCCCCAGTGCGCTTTACATCACGATGGAGAACAGCCGGCAGGCACTGGAATTGATGCGCCATTTGGCCAGTCACGATATTTTTCCCGATGCTGAGTTGCCCGAGGGGAAAACAGCCAAAGCCATTACTTTGCAAATAGACAAAAACTATTTATATGCGATGCAGCACGGCGAGCTGGCCAAGGTCACGATTACGGCCGACTTCTCCGATGATAATCTGCGCAGTTCTATCCGGCGTGTACAAAGAGAATTACAGTCGTTTTCAAGGGAGGTGGCGGCGCTTCGCCTGTTAACCCGAGGGGTTTCCCCGGAAGTGATTCGAGTGTTGGATGTGCAGGCCAAAGATACTGCCAAGCCTGAAGCCAAGGGTGGCTTTATCATCGGTGTAGCTATTTTCATGATGATTTATGCCGTTTTTATTTCAGGTATGAATCTCGCCATCGATACCAGCGCCGGTGAGCGGGAGCGGAATTCTCTCGCCTTGATGTTAAGTTTGCCGATTCGGGTGGGGGATCTGGTGCTCGGGAAATTGTTGGCGGTCAGTAGTTTTGCCCTGTTTGGTCTTTGTATGATTTTGCTGGTGTCGAAGATCGCCTACAGTTTTGTGCCCTGGCAGGATCTGGGGGCCAATGTAATTATTGATGCGCGTTTTGCGTTGTACATGTTGCTGTTCAGTTTCCCTCTGGGGTTGCTGGCCGCAAGCATGCAGTTGTTTGTTTCGTTTATGGCGAAGACATTCAAAGAAGCGCAATCCTATTTAACCATTGTGCTGATTGTGCCGATGGGCATGGCTATGGTGACCGGCTACGACATTGGCCCCGATGTGCTGCGTTGGCTGCCGGTGTCCGGTCAACAAAAAGCGCTTATGGAAGTGGTAAAAGGCAATGCTTTGCCGTGGGATTCTCTACTGATCGCGACGGCCATTACCTTGTTGTTAACCGGTGCCTTGGTGGCCGCGTTGATTAAACTGCTGAGCAGCGAGAAAACGGTTTTTTCTCTGTGAGGCAAAGTGGGAAATTTAAAAGACAATAGAAAAGAAGAGCGGGGCAGGATGTTCTGCCCCGAAAATAACTAGTCAGCTTTTAAATCAAGCACCAGCTGAAAATTCACCGGCGCAGAAGTGGCAATGGCAATGCCGCCTACGGTTCCGGCCATTTTGTTTAAGTTCTCTGCAGGAATGCCGTAGTCTGCGGCGGAAATTACGATGGCTTTGCGGCTGCTGACCATTAAGCTGCGTCCGGTATTGGCCGCGAGGAGTTCCAGTTCAAGGGGCTTGCTGGTATTCCATATGGTTAATGTCGCAGCAACTTTCAATACTTTGATTTCCCCGGTTTTTGGCAGGCTGTCTGGACTGATTGTCGCGGCCACTTCAATCTTGGGGTATTTATCGTAATCGAAAAATAAGGTTCTCAGACTGTTATCGCGGACCGGGTTGATGGTGTCCAGGTGTTTTAAGTCGATATTGGCGACAAACTTGCCTGTCTTGTCGAGAGACCCTGTCAAAGCTGTGATGGTGGCCGGTTCGATCACATACTGTTTCTTGGTGGTGGCAAAGTTAAGAATGGACAGATCTGGATTAACTTCATAATGCCCGGCCAACAACTTGGGGGCGCAGAGGAAACACAGGGCTAGCATCCAGTACTTCATATTATTCTCCGTGGTGTTAGTGACTGTGTTCGCAGCATATCAGAAAAAAAGGGGGAGAGCTTTTCGGGCTCTCCCCCTTTTTAATAACCGCAGAAATGAAAAGGCTTAGCTCAGGCCGAGTTTCTTTTCCAGGTAATGAATGTTGACACCACCTTCGGCGAAAGCGCGATCTCTCGCTAACTCTTGCTGCAGCGGGATATTGGTTTTAATGCCATCAACAATCATTTCATCCAGAGCACTGCGCATGCGAAGCAGGGCTTCTTCACGTGTGTCACCGTAGGTGATCAGCTTGGCGATCATCGAGTCATAGTTAGGTGGCACCAAGTAGCCGCTGTACAAATGCGAGTCTACACGAACACCTAAACCACCTGGAGGGTGGAAGTTGGAGACGCGACCTGGGCTTGGCAGGAAGCTCTTTGGATCTTCAGCGTTGATGCGTGCTTCGAAAGAGTGTCCTTTGATCACAATGTCTTCCTGGGAAAGGGACAGTGGTTCGCCACAGCAAACGCGAATCTGTTCCTTGATCAGGTCAACGCCGGTTACCATTTCGGTAACGGGATGCTCAACCTGGATGCGGGTGTTCATTTCAATAAAGTAGAAACGACCGTCTTCATACAGGAATTCAAAGGTGCCTGCGCCACGATAACCAATTTCGATACAGGCGTTCACACAAGATTGTTGTACTTCGGCACGCACATCGTCTGGAATGCCGGGTGCAGGTGCTTCTTCCAAAACTTTTTGGTGACGACGTTGCAAGGAGCAATCGCGGTCGCCCAAGTGAATAGCGCCACCCTGGCCGTCGGACATAACCTGAATTTCAACGTGGCGTGGATTCTGGAGGAATTTCTCCATATACACTGTGTCATCGCCAAAGGCCGCTTTGGCTTCTGCCTTTGTGATCGCGATAGACTGGATCAGTTCTTCTTCTTCGTGAACCACGCGCATACCACGACCACCACCACCAGCGGCGGCTTTAATGATGACCGGGTAACCAACGTCACGACCAATACGCAAACAGGTTTCCTTGTGTTCGGGCAGAGGGCCGTCGGAGCCAGGTACCGTTGGTACGCCTGCTCGCTTCATGGCGGCGATGGCTGACACCTTGTCGCCCATCAGGCGAATCACGTCGGCGTCTGGTCCGATAAAGGTGAAGCCGCTCTTTTGAACTTGTTCGGCAAAATCTGCATTTTCAGCCAGGAAACCATAGCCCGGGTGGACAGCAGTCGAATCAGTAATCTCCATGGCGCTGATCAGCGCGGGAATGTTTAAGTAACTTTCCGGAGAAGGGTTTGGGCCAATGCAAACGGATTCGTCAGCAAGGCGTACGTGTTTCAAATCGCGATCGATTTTGGAGTGTACCGCTACAGTTTTGATGCCCATTTCTTTACAGGCACGCAAAATGCGCAAGGCAATCTCACCGCGATTGGCAATGAGTAATTTCTGTATCATAAATGTTTCCTCAATGGGCTATTGTGATATCGCGTGTTGTGAGTGGGCGATTTAAACAATAGTTACCAGAGGTTGGTCGAATTCTACCGGCTCGCCATCTTCAATCAGAATGGCTTCAACAACACCGGCCTTGTCGGCTTCGATTTGGTTCATCATCTTCATGGCTTCAACGATACAAACCACATCACCAGGTTTAACGTTCTGACCAACTTTCACGAATGGGCTGGCGCCTGGGCTTGGTGCGGCGTAGAAAGTGCCAACCATTGGGGATTTAACTGCATGGGTGTTGCTGGCCGGCGCAGCAGCTTCAGTGCTTTCCGCAGCGGCAGCAGGTGCTGCTGGCGCAGGCGCGGCGGCTGGAGCTGGTGCAACAGCGGCTGGCATCATGGAAACAGTTTGCATGGAAGAAGAGCCGCGGCTGATGCGTACAGATTCTTCACCTTCTTTAATTTCCAGCTCTCCGATATCGGACTCTTCAAGCAGCTCAATCAATTTTTTAATTTTACGGATGTCCATGTTTAATCTCGCTAAATGTTCTGTCGTTAAAAACTTCTTGGTATTTGGTTTGGATTAAAAACCGTTTTCGATGGCCCAGTCCAAGGCGAGTTCATAGCCCTTGGCGCCGAGACCGCAGATAACGCCGACGGCGATGTCTGAGAAATAGGAATGATGGCGAAAGCTTTCGCGCTGGTGCACATTCGAAAGGTGCACCTCAATAAAAGGAATGTTCACCCCGGCAAGCGCATCACGCAGGGCAATGCTGCTGTGGGTAAAGGCTGCCGGGTTGAAGATAATAAAATCAACGCCTTCGCGGCGGGCATCGTGGATGCGTTCAATCAGCTCGTATTCGGCATTGCTCTGCAGGGCCATAAAGTGGTGCCCTGCGTCTTTGCAGCGGGTGCTTAATGCCTGATTGATGTCTTCAAGAGTGGTGTGACCATAAATCTCCGGCTCACGAGTGCCGAGCAAGTTCAGGTTGGGGCCGTGTAAAACCAGTATTGTGGCCATGGCTGCTGCCCTTATTGTGATTATTGATCTGATGAATAAGGGAAGTGTGCATGAAATTTGGACGCATGTCTATGTAAATGGCGAAAAACACCGATTTTAACGAAGATACCAACAAGATTGGCGAAGTTGTGCCGCTTGGAACTAAGCAAAAAGGGTGAGGGATTTTACGTTTTTGATGTTTTTAGTATATTTCTCCGAAGATGGGCTTTATTTTTAGGTTTTTGTCCGCAATTTTTCGGAAGATGTGCGAAGTTGAGTTTTTTCTTCGGTATTTGGGTTCAACTTCGCGCATTTTCGCCGATCTTGCAAAGCACTGCTGGTTCAGTTGGCTTTGGTACCTTCCAATAAAATATCTTCGGTTAATAGCTGAGGCAGAATCTTTACTTCACCCCTGTTGTAGAACACATACAGAGGCACACCGTTGCGGCCGTGGCTTTGTAGGAGGGCGGTGATGTTAGCGTCGTAATTGGTCCAGTCCGCCTTCATGGCGACAGTGCCCTGTTGCTGGAGTTGCTTCTCAAAGGCCTCGCTGAAGGCAATACGTTCATTGGCCAGGCAGGTCAGACACCAGGCTGCGGTTGCATTAATGAACACCGATTGTTGGTTTGCCAGCGCCTTGTCGAGTTGCCCCTTGCTGTAAGTTTGCCAAAAACCCTCGGTTTCAGTGCTGCTTTGGGTGGAAAGGCTGCTCATTAACCCCGGAAGGGCCAGTGCCAGAACAATTGATACCAGCGCCATTGCCTTGCTGAATACGCCCTGGTAGCGCAGTAGCCACAGAGCAAACGCAATCAAGGTGAGACCAAGCAGAGAAAGCGCCACGGCATCCCCACCTGCCTGGCGGCCCAATACCCAGAGCAACCAGATGGCAGCGACAAATAGGGGGAAAGCCAGGGCTTGTTTGAAGGTTTCCATCCAGGGGCCGGGTTTGGGTAAATAGTTACCCAGCTTGGGAAGGTAGCTGAGCAGCAAGAAAGGGGCGGCCATGCCAAAACCCAGTGCGGCAAATACCGACAAGGCTACGCCGGCGCTTTGCCCCAAGGCAAAACCCAGGGCGGTTCCCATAAACGGTGCGGTGCAGGGGCTGGCAACCACACAGGCGAGTACACCGGTGAAGAAGGAGCCCTGGTAGCCGGATTTCTGAGTCAGCTGCTGGCCGACGCCCATCAGGCGATTACCGAATTCAGCAAGCCCGGCAAGTGACAAACCCATGGCAAAAAACAGATAGGCGAGCAAGCTGACAAAGATTGGCGACTGCAATTGAAAGCCCCAGCCAATGGCCTGGCCACTGGACTTCAGGATCAGCATCAAGGCGGCAATGGCAACAAAGCTGACGACTGCTCCGGCGGTGTAGCTCCAGCCATGCAGTTGTTTACTGGCCGGGCTGTTGCTGGCCTCGGCAAGGCTCAGTGCTTTAATCGACAGAACCGGGAACACGCAAGGCATCAGATTCAAAATCAAACCGCCAAGGAAGGCCAGAACCAGGGCGCTCAGCAATGATCCCTGGGCGGCATCACTGCCCGGAGTGCGGTTGCCTGGGTCCGAAGCAGGTGCGGGCGCTTCGGAAATGTTTCCGCTCTCGGTATTTACCGTGTACCACAAGGTGTGGGGTGGGTAACACAAGCCGGCATCGGCGCAGCCCTGAAACTCTACGGCCAAGCGATACTGATTGCTGTCGCTGGCATCGCTTTGCAGCTTAATTTGGGTGTTGTGGTAGTAGACCTCCAGTTCTTTCTCGAAAACCTGATCGAAAATACGCTTACCTACTTCAAACTCGGCGTTGAGGGGCGCCGTGCCGGAATTCTCGTGCTGCTGAAATTTGAAGCGGTCCTTATAGAGGTAATAGCCATCGGCGATCTGCCAATCAACGTTCAGCTTGCCTTCGCTGAAAAAAACGGCGGCCTGATAGGCTTGATCAATAGGCAGAAAATCCACCGGCTGGCTGTTGTCGGCAACACTGAATGCCGAACTCAGGCTTGTTGCGCTGTCGCTTTGCGGAGTTTCCAGAACCGGCTTGGCGGGTTCCAGGCCAAAGCCACTCTGAGCATTATTATTCTCAAGCTTGCTGCTTTGCTCGGCTTCAGGATTCAGGGCAAAGGGGCTGGCCTGGGATTCCTGTCCCCACGCTGTGCCGTTGGCGAGCAGGCACAGCAGGACAAAACAAATACGGAAGCGTGTGGAAAAACTCATAAATCTGTCTCGATTAATCCCGGTACTGCGGCTGGCGTCATGTTTTTGCGTTTGCAAGGTTTGCTTTGTCTCACGCTTTGTTGCACAGTTCCGCTGTCTTTGCGGGTGATTATACGTTTATTCCCAAGCGTACCCACCCGGATTTGCTAAAACTTAACTCAAAAAAGTATCACAAGGGCTGTTCATGTATCCCCGTAGCTTATTGCTGCTGTTGTTGGCGTCTCTGGTTGCCTGCCAGGCACCTGTTCCCAAACCTTCCCCTGAGCCGGTCAAGCGCCCCGTGAAGCCCAAGCCTGATTTTCGTGCGGCTCAAATCAATAGCTTACTGAGTGATGCGGAAAAAGCCCTGGCTGCCAATCGCCTGACCATCCCCAAGCATAATAATGCGCTGGATTTGTACCGCGCTGTGCTGGCGATCGATCCGAACAATGTGCAAGCCAATTCCGGCTTGCAGATGATTCCACTGCGTTATGTGGAAATGTCTCGTAATGCCGCTGCCAAAGGCAGCCTGTCGAAAGCCAAAACCTGGCTGCGCCGCGCTTTAAGTATTGATCCTGACAATGCCCCGGCCAAAACCTTATTGGCAAAGCTGCAGAAGGTAAATGTACCTGCCGCGGCTAAAACCAACCCGGCCCAACAGGATAACGATGAAAACCTCTATTTGATTGACCCTGAGGCGTTAAAAAATAAAGACGAGAGTCTGCAGCCCTATCTTCAGTTGATAGCCCAGCGAGCGAAAATCGATGGTTTGCTGGCGATTATCAGTGCGCCAACGGATGCACAAGGGCGCTGGATTTATCTGCAAATGAAAAAGGCCTTGCCGGGTTATCGTTTGCGGGGGGATATTCGCCGTGGCCGTAACCCGCAAATTAAATTGGAAACGCCCTGATTTCCGGTATCTGAACTTTTGCCGGGATGAGGGCCGATGCCTTCGCCCGGTCCTGTTCAAATCATCTTATTGGCTATTCTGACGCCTTACAGAAGTAAGGAATTCCACGCCGATTTGAGCTGCTCCGAGGCCTAAAAGCGGTTTTTCTTCTATGCTTTTATGCTGAGCCTTAAGGAGATTGGCCATATGGCCGATACGTGGAGGGTAGGCTCAGCCTGGAAAGGCCTTAGGGAAACCCAACAATAGGGGAAAGCAGCAGTGACTTTGTTTCGGCAACTAATTATCGCAATCAGTGTGCTTATGTGCGCGCTACTTGCGGTCAATCTGGTCATTAGCGTACTCAACGCACGGCTCTATTTTCACGAGCAGATGCAAAACCATGCGGAAGACACTGCAACATCTTTGGCTTTGACCCTCTCCGCGCCGGCTGCTCAGGCCGATGATGCCCAAGTACGTTCTCTGGTGGATGTGATTTTCGATCGCGGCTACTACCGCAATATTATCTTTCGCAAGAGCGCCGACAACCAGCCCAGTATTCACCGTGAGCTGCCGGTCGCCATTGAAGGTGTGCCGGACTGGTTTATTCAGATGATTGATCTTCCCGAGCCCATTGGGCAGGCCGAGGTGGTCAGTGGCTGGCGCATTTTGGGTGATGTGATTGTGGTGGGCAATCCGGGTTATGCCTACCGGGATTTGTGGCGCGTTTGCATTCAATACATCTATATCTTTTTGATTACGGCGGTTATCTGTTATGTGGTGGTTGGTCTCGGGCTGCGTTATTTGCTCAGGCCTTTGAGCAAAGTTGAGAACCAAGCCGAGGCGATTTGTCGCCGCGAGTTTCCGGTCCAGGATGAGTTGCCCAAAACCGTAGAATTGCGCCGGGTCGTTACCGCGATGAACCGCATGGTGCAAAAAGTCCAATCCATGTTCCAGGAACAGGTGGGGCTCACCGAAAGTTTGTACAAGCAAGCGCATTTGGATTCCGTGACCCAGTTGTCCAATCGGCGTGACTTTGATGCACGTTTCAGAGCCTTCATTGACTCGGAGCGTAGCGGCAATCGGGGCGCTTTGTATTTGCTGCAAATCCAGGGCTTGATCGAATACAACGATAGCCATGGCCGCGATGCAGGCGATGAATGTTTGCTGTCCATCGCCAACACCCTGCGTGAAGTTGTCACGATGACGGATGCCATTGTTGGGCGCCGTTCCGGAGCGGATTTTTCCATCTTTGTGCCCGAACTGGATGAAGATGAGTCCAGAAATCTGGCGTCTGAGTTGATCAACTCCTTGTCCCGTCGCAGCTGGTACCAGAGCAAGGAGCTAGTGCCTTATATCGGTGCGGCCCACTCGGAAGCTATTGCGCGGGAAAACAATCTTCTTTCCCAGGCTGATATGGCGCTTCGCAAAGCTCAGCACCATGGCGAAGGCGGTGGCAATTGGGCTATTGCTGAGCGCGAGACGGCTGAGTCTGCACGGCCAGCCCACGAGTGGGGAGAAATGATTTCTTCGGCAATCGAACGGCGGGCTTTTGTCCTGCACTACCAGCCTGTGTACAGTATTGATGGTAGCCTGGTGCACTTGGAAGTCTTGTGCCGCTTGCAGGAAGGTGAAGAGCTTTTAACGGCCGGTGTGTTCTGGCCGATGGTGGAGCGCTTTAATTTGAGTGCCGACCTTGATCGAGTGCTGATAGAAATGCTGGCCGAGCAAGGGCCGGCCGGTGGTTCAATTTTGTGTGTGAATTTGTCTCCGAACTCCTTGCACAACAAACAGTTTGCACCGTGGTTGGAAGAATTCCTGCGCAGCAATCCGCAATTTGCCGAGCGTTTGCAGCTTGAGTTGCCCGCACAAATGCTGGAGGCGGATGAAGAAGTTCTGCGTACGGTGGTGGAGCGTCTTGGGCCAGCCTGTGCCGGTGTCTCACTGGATCACTTTGGCGTGGCCGGAAGCGAGTTTATGCATCTTCAAAGTATTGCATTGCGCATGTTGAAGGTGGATATGCGCTTTACGCACAGTCTCGACCCTAAATCCGACAGTCGTTTCTATGTGGAAACCCTGCTGAAGATCGCTCGCAGCTGTGATCTCACCTTGTTTGCCGAAGGCATTGAAACCGAAGAGCAATGGCAAGCGGTTAAGGATTTGGGATTGGACGGTGGTCAGGGTTATTATCTGGGCAGACCTAGTGACCAGCCGCTGTAAGCTTTAGTTCATCTTCCCTAAGGCATACTTCGGCCAATACATCGGAGTGTGCCATGGGCTTTTCCCTGAAAATCTGTCGTTTTTTTACCCTGTTTATTCTGGCGGTCATCGCTTGGCCGGCCTCGGCCCTCGAGCAGTTAGGAGAGGCTTACAGTCGCCCTCTGCCGCCGGGCCAGAGCACTGCGGTGGCTTATCTGGAGCTGCGCAATAATGGTGATGCGCCCGTTCGTTTGGTTTCTGTGAGCAGTCCTTTGGCCCGTTCTGCCGAGTTTCATCGTCATATACATGAAGACGGCATGATGAAGATGCGCAAGCTCCCGGGTATCGACCTTGAGCTTGGCAAAATTTTACGGTTTCAGCCCGGCGGATACCATATAATGCTGTTCGGGGTGAAAAGGCCGTTGCGTGTTGGTGATAAATTCACCATGCAGATAGAGACTGATACGGGCGAGAGTCTGGATGTCGATGTGCTGGTGAAGGCCTATTAATCGGGGCAGCCTGTAAGACGAGTTATGCGCCCGACTGCAAAATACTAAGGAGCTAATCAATGAGTTATTCAGCGAACGGAGGTGCCTGGTTTCGGGGTACGGGGTTTATCCTGGGGATTCTTCTGCTGGTGACCGTCGTGTTGGGCATCTACTGGAGCTCCGAGCCCGGTGAAGATTTCTACCTCTCTAAAGAGAGTGAAGTGCGCTTTCGCGCATTGCAGAATTCCAAAATTACCGGAGTGGAAACTACAAAAACACTGATCAGTGTGGCCGATACGCTGCTGTATAAGCCCGGCGGTTTTTTGTCCAATGATATTTTTCCTCCGGGCGTCTGGCTCGACAATATTCCCAATTGGGAATACGGTGCGCTGATTCAGGTTCGTGATCTCAGTAAAGCGATGCGCGAAAGCTTCAGTCGTTCTCAATCCCAGTCCACTGAAGACGCTGACCTGGCTTTGGCTGAGCCGCGTTTTAATTTCGACCACAACAGCTGGATGCTGCCGGCTTCTGAAAAGCAGTACAAGGAAGCCACCATGTATTTGCAGCAGTATCTGGATCGTCTCGTGGATGATGACGCTACTGACGCCCAGTTTTTTGCCCGTGCGGATAATCTGCGCAACTGGTTGCGTACCGTCGAAACTCGTCTCGGAAGTTTATCCCAGCGCTTGAGTGCAAGTGTTGGCCAGCGTCGAATCAATACGGATTTGGCCGGTGAAGAGAATGCCAGCCAAAGCACGCCGGCGCCGGCCGAGCTGGAAGTCAAAACCCCTTGGATGGAAATTGACGATGTGTTCTATGAAGCGCGTGGTTCTACTTGGGCGCTGCTGCAGTTTTTGCGTGCCATGGAAAAAGACTTCGCCGATGTTCTGGAAAAGAAAAACGCACGCGTAAGCTTGCAGCAGATTATCCGTGAACTGGAAGCCGCTCAGGAGCCTATTCTGAGCCCGATGATTGTGAATGGTAGTGGTTTTGGCATGTTGGCTAATCACTCTCTGGTGATGGCTTCTTACATCTCCCGAGCCAATGCCGCGATTATCGATCTGCGCGAACTGCTCTCCAAAGGCTAAGCTGAAAGCCGGTTTTTTAAGGTGGGCAGTCGCTCACCTTTTCTCTTCCTGAATTCGTTCACTTCCACAGAATCAAACGCTGATTTCTGCCATAATATCCATGGCGCGAGGTCGGTACCCCTCGCTGTTTTATTCTTACTACACTGTCTGCGTTCCTGTTACACACTATTTATACATTATGCTTGATGCTTTTATCCTGACCCGAGAATGGAAAGACGCGCCTAAAGGTGTGCGTCTGGAATTGTGGGTGGCCAGTGACCAGGGGCCGGTTAAGGTATTGATCGACAAGCAGGAAGCGGTATTTTTTATTGCTGCAGATGACCTGCCTGCGGCTCAGGAGATCTTGGGGGTGACCTGGCGTTATGCGCCAGTTGCATTGCGCAGTTGGGATGATCAGGCGCTCTATGCCTGCTACAACCGAAGTCAGCGTCGTTTGCGTGACGGGCTGCGTCAGCTGACCTCCCGGGGCTTGCAAGTGTGGGAAGGGGATATTCGTCCTCCGGAACGTTTTCTCATGGAGCGGTTTATCTTTGCCGGCATTCGCTTTGATAAAGCTCCGACGGCAACAGAAAACGGTTTTCCTGTTTTGCAGCAGGTGCGTTGCAAGCCTTCAAGTTATAAGCCCGCCTTGAAGGCCATATCCATTGATATTGAAACGTCTTTTAATGCTCGCACGTTGTATTCGGTTGCGGCCGTTGGGGACTGTGCACCCGTGGTATTTATGGTTCGTCCAGATGCGGCGCCTGAAGATGAGGCGCCGCAGGACGAGGGACCAAACAGCAAAAGGTTGGGCAAAGAGGAAAAAGTCCGCGACGAAGACGGTTCTCTTGAAACCCAGCGAATCGACACCGAAACCGGGGCAGCAACATTGCACTGGTTCGATACGCAGGCGGAATGTCTGCAAGCATTTTTTGATTGGCTGGCGGAGCGAGATCCGGATATTTTAATGGGCTGGAATGTCATTCAGTTCGACCTCTGGGTGCTCGAACAAATGTGTCGACGCTGGGGGATAAAGTACAGTATTGGCCGTGAAAGACAGGAACCCGGCTGGCGTCAGGCCAATCAGGGTGGTCACCAGTTTATTACCGTGCCGGGGCGCATCGTGCTGGATGGCATCGAGTTGTTGAAAGCCGCTTTTTACAATTTTGAAAGTTTTGCGTTGGGTGCGGTTGCCTCGGAATTATTAGGCAAGGAAAAGCTCATTCAGTCGGAAAACCGGGCGGAAGAAATTACCCGGCAGTATCGGGAAGAGCCCATTGAACTGGCCAAGTATAATGTTCAGGACTGTGAGCTGGTGTGGGATATTTTTGCGAAAACCCAGTTGGTGGATTTCGCATTGGCACGCAGTCAGTTGACCGGCTTGTCGGCCGATAAGAACGGTGGTTCGGTGGCTGCGTTTGAATATGCGTATCTGCCATTGTTGCATCGCGCCGGTTTTGCAGCTCCTAATCTGGGGGAGCTGCAATCTTCTGTGGTGAGCCCGGGTGGTTATGTGATGGACTCAAAACCCGGATTGTATGAACACGTACTGGTGTTGGATTTCAAAAGCCTGTATCCCTCTATTATTCGCAGCTTTAATATTGATCCCTGCGCCTATTGGCAAGCCAAACATTTGTCTCTACCTGACAGTGAGTGTGTGCCGGGGTTTAACGAAGCGCGTTTCTCAAGGCAGCACAGTTTATTGCCCAATATTATTGCTGAATTGTGGCAAGCCAGGGAGGTTGCCAAGAGCGAAGATAATCAACCGCTTTCCCAGGCCATTAAAATCATCATGAACTCCTTCTACGGCGTATTGGGTTCTCCGGGTTGTCGCTTCTTTGATCCGAGAGTGTGCAGCTCCATCACCTTGCGTGGCCACGAAATTTTGATTGCCACCAAGCACTGGATTGAGAAATCCGGGCACCGAGTAATTTATGGCGATACCGATTCGGTATTTGTGCACCTGCCCGATGTCAGTTGTGATGAAGAAGCCAATGATATTGGCCGGGAACTGGCCCAGAAATTAAATGAGTTCTGGACAGAACGATTACAGCAAGACCATCAGATTGAAAGCTTTCTTGAAATTGAATTTGAAACTCATTTCAGCCGCTTCTTTATGCCAACCATTCGTGGCTCGGATCTCGGCAGCAAAAAACGTTACGCGGGCATGGTGAAGCGTAACGGTCGGGAAGAAATGGTGTTCAAGGGTTTGGAAAATGTGCGTACCGACTGGACCCTGTTGGCACGCAGCTTTCAAGAAGAACTGTATCGCAGGGTGTTTCTGGAAAAGCCTTACAGAGACTATGTGGAAAGTAAGGTTAAAGCGGTGTTGGCCGGCGAACTGGATAGCGAGCTGGTGTATCGTAAGCGATTGCGTCAGGAACTCAGTGACTATCGACACAATATTCCACCCCATGCACAAGCGGCCAGCAAACGATTGCAGAGAGATGGCCACATCTACAAGCAGGGTGATTGGGTGAGCTATGTGTTAACGGTGAATGGTCCGGAGCCGGTGGAATGGTTGGAGCAATCCTGTGGCAGTCCTCTCGACTACAGTCTTTATGTTGAGCGGCAGCTAAAGCCGGTTGCTGACGCTATTTTATCGATGGCGGGGGATTCCTTTGACGATATCGCTGCCAGCCAAATGAGCCTTTTCCACTAAAGTTTTATTCGCGCTGCTTTTTCTTGCTCTTCTGTCTACCTTTCGTCGGTAAAGTGAGTAAATTCAAACACATATCAAGGAATTTCTCTGGCCTACTGGGCCTAGGCTTCTATCTTTAGATGGGTGAATTCAGCGCAATTCTTTGCGCGTGATCCTGGCTAGAGAAAACTCACCTTCAGCCGATACAGCTTAATGACCTAAACGGAATCAGTAGAAGCAAATAGTGAAGCCCAACTCTTCAGAGCCAAAGTGGAGACTGTCCACGCCGCTAAGTACATTGCGCGATATCAGTGCATTGGGCTTCGGGCGTGAAGAAGCACTGAAGCTGTGTCAGTTGCTGGCAGACAATACCCGCGAAGGGGTGATCTTTCTCGATCGACAGGGTTGCGTGTTAATGGCCAATGCCACTGGCAGCACTCTACTGGGCGGTTCCCGTCAAAGTATTGGAAAACCGATTAATCAGTTATTGCAGGCCATGAGTCCAGACGGTTATCAATGCCGAGTGGAAGAGGGCCTGTTTGAGCGATTGTGTGAAGGGGAAACTTGTACCGTGGCGCTCAGTCACGGAGCGGCCGATTTGTATTTGATTCACAGCCGCGAATTGCAGAGCAAAAGTGCCTATGCCGTTGCCTGGCTGCGCAAATTGAACTCCCCACGCGAAGCGATGTTGCGAGCGGGTGGCCTGGACAGTTTAACTGGTTTTGCGGGGCGGCAAGCGTTTGAGAATGCCTTGAGTCAGGCGATGGAGCGTGCCCAGTCCGGAACCAGTTCGGGCCTGTTGTACATCGATCTCTATCACTTCAAGGTGATCAACGAAAGTTGCGGGAACGATGGCGGAGACGAGCTGCTGAAACAAGTGGCTGGTATTTTTGTTTCCTGCTTGCGCGGCAAGGATATGCTGGCCCGTTTGGGCAGCGATGAATTCGGCGTGTTGCTCAGTGATTGCAGCTTGTCCGGCGCGAGTCAGATGGCGTCGCGTATCGTGAAAAAAGTGGAGTCATTTCGTTTCCGCTGGTCCGGTCAGGAGCTGGCGATTGGAATCAGTATCGGTGTTGTCGCGATCAATGCGGAAGGGGAGTCGGCCAATCAGTTGTTGGCCGCAGCGAATGCATCCTGTAATGCCGCGAAAAAATCCGGCCGCAACCGAATCAAGGTTTATCATGGTGATGCGCGTATCAAAGCGCGTCAGGAAAGCATGCAATGGTTGAGTCGCATTCAAAAAGCCATTGCTGAAGATCGCTTTATTTTGTATGCCCAACCGATTGTCGCAACTGAAGACATCCGTCATCGACACCACAGCGAAGTGCTGTTGCGCATGCGTGACGAAGAAGGTGCTTTGGTAAGTCCGGGGGAGTTTATCCCAGCAGCTGAGCAGTTTGGCTTGATGGAGGAGTTGGATCGCCTGGTGCTACGTAAGGTGTTGGCTTATATGTCCGAGCAGGATGACGAGCACCACTACGCCGTCAATGTCTCTGGTGCGAGCCTGGGCGATTCAAAATATTGCGACTATGTTTGCAAAATGCTGGATGAAACCGGAGTAGACCCGGCGCGTATTCAGTTTGAAATTACCGAAACAGCCGCAATCAGCAGTCGGCGGGCGGCCATCGAGCTTATGCGTGAGCTGGGCAGTCGGGGCTGTAAGTTCTTTCTCGATGATTTTGGTCGTGGGCAATCTTCCCTCGCGTACCTTCGCGACCTGCCTGTTCACTACATTAAAATCGATGGCCTGTTTGTTAAAAACATGCTGCGTGATGCCAAGGACTACGCCATGGTGAGTACGATCAATCACCTCGCTCACGTTATGGATTTGAAGACCGTTGCCGAATATGTGGAGAACGAAGAACTCCGCGATGCACTGGAAAAACTCGGTGTTGACTTCGTGCAAGGCTATCTGATTTCCCGTCCTGAACCCCTCGAAGAGAATTAATTTAGAAATTCTTATCCTTTTTGTCCTTTCCCTGTATGGTAGATCGACGTGTATAGGAAAGCAGGCGCATTTTAATGTCCGCGCCCGCTGAAACCTGTGCCGGTCCAGCCGGTTTTCACGATACAAGGAGTAAGACATGCAATACCTCGCATTGATTTACAGCGATGAAACTTTTGATGATGTACCCATGGAGCAACTTTTCGGTGAGTACCGTGCCTTTACGGAGAAGGCTATGGCTGCTGGTGTCATGCTTGGGGGTAATCCTCTGGAGCCCACCAATACGGCAACCACTGTACGCATGCGTGAAGGTGAGCTGTTGCTGAGCGACGGGCCCTTTGCGGAAACCAAAGAGCAACTCGGGGGCTATTACCTGTTCGAGTGTGAAAATCTAGAGGAAGCCGTGTCCTGGGCGAAGCAAATTCCGACGGCTCGTTACGGCAGTATTGAAGTGCGCCCGATTATGGCTTTTGATGACTAATCTGGATTCAACGGCCGACATTCAATGGGTGACATTGTTAAAAAACGAGTCACCCAGAATTCTTGCGGCACTTGCACGACAATGTGGTGACATTGAATTGGCCGAGGATGCTTTGCAGGAAGCTCTGGGCCAAGCTTGGCAGCAATGGCCAGAGCAGGGTTTGCCTGACAAACCCGGAGCGTGGCTGTTACATGTTGCCCGTTGTCGTTTGCTGGATCACTGGCGCCAGCAGGGGCGTATCCAGGATGGCAATCAAAGCTTGCTGGAATCCAGTGAGAATGAATCCTCGCAAGCAGAGGAGGCTGAAAGTGATCAGCGCCTGGCATTGATTTTTTGTTGTTGTCATCCGGCGATTGATGAGACCAGTCAGCTGGCATTGCTCCTGCAATTGTTGGGTGGTTTGAACTATCGAGAAATTGCCAGCCAGTTGATGTTGTCCGATGCGGTTGTGCAACGTCGCCTGAGCCGAGCCAAACTGAAAATCAAGCAAGCCAAGATTCCCATGGAAGTGCCCGGGCGAGATTTGCTGTTCTCCCGTCAGGGACACATCCGTTCGATGATTTATTTAATGTTCAATCACGGCATTGAATTGCAGGCTTCCCAGCGTGAATCGCTTTTGCAGCAGGCGATTGAATTGTTGATGTTGTTGCGTAAGGAAGTGGATAGCCCTGAAGCGATGGGGTTGCAGGCATTGATCATGGCCGTGTTGGCGAGACGGATAGGTGAGGGTGATGATCAGGACATCAAGCGTTTGTCCGAGCAGAATCGACGGTTGTGGGATAAAAAAGCCATTCGGCAAGCGGATATTCTGTTGCAAAAAGCCTTGGCTCTGAAAGAGCTTGGTCCCATGCAAATCCAAGCAGCCATTCAAATGCTTCATTCGCAAGCTGAATCCTGGGAAGAAACCGATTGGCCGCAAATTATTTATCTCTATGAGTTGTTAATTCGCCAGCAGGCATCTCCTGTGCCGAAACTGAATCAGACCATGGCGCGTTTTTATTCCGGAGAGCCGGCGGAAAAAATATGGGAAGCTCTGTGCGACTTGGAGGTGGCTTTGGAACAACATTCCGGCTTCTATGCCGCGCGGATGCAGATACTGATTGCGCAAAATAAAATGGCTGATGCTGAGCAGGAATTTCAGCGAGCTTTGAGTTGTGAGTCTGCACCCCGCCAACGTCGTCTACTTGAACGGCAGTGGGCGAGGGCGCAAATCAAATAAGCGGGTGGGAAGTTTAAACCTGTGCCAATAGCTCAGCGTATTGTTCTTCACGCAGTTGTGGGCCGAACTGAGTAACCAGTGTGGAAGCTGCAAGGCTGGCCAGCTCGCCACAGCGTTGGTAGTCCCAGCCCTGGCTTAGTCCGTACAGGAAAGCACCGGCAAACAGATCGCCTGCACCGTTACTGTCGATCGCTTCCACCTTCGGGGCGGCAACGGTCATTTCTTTTTCACCATCCCAAATCAAGGCGCCTTTGGCGCCCAGAGTGATGACAAAGGTGTTGGCATACTGGCGCAAGGCCTGCGCAGCTTCGCTCACGTTTGAACTGCGAGTAAAGTGAATGGCTTCGGCTTCATTGCTGAACAGCAGATCCACTTTTTCACCAATCATTTCAACCAGGCCGTCGTGGAAGAATTCCACCATGGCAGGGTCGGACAAACTCAAAGAGGTTTTTACGCCAGCGGCAGTGGCGACATCGCGCAGTTCAATAGCGGCGGCTTTACCGCTCGGTGAGCTGACTTGATAGCCTTCGATGTAAACCCACTGAGATTGCTTGATTGCATCGTGGTCCAGTTGTTGATCGCAAACTGTTGCACTGACGCCCAAAAAGGTATTCATGGATCGTTCAGCGTCTGGGGTGATCATAACCAGACACTTACCGCTGATGCCTTCTTCCGAGCAGGTGTTGCTGGAAAAATCGACGCCAGCTTGTTGGAGGCTCTGGGTGAAGAAGCGGCCGGTATCATCATCGGCTACGCGGCAGGAGTAAAAACTTTTTGCTCCGAAATAGTTGGCCGCAATGATAGTATTTGCACCAGATCCACCACAGGCCCGCTTCGAGGCCACCAAGTGGCCAGATAGCTGCTCCATCAGTTGATGTTGCCTATCTTCGTCGACCAGGGTCATAAGGCCTTTTTCGACACCGCATTGGGTAAGGTCCTGATCGCTTACTTCGATCTCAGTGTCGACCAGTGCGGCGCCCAGGCCATAGATGTGGTAATGACTCATTCAAATACCTTGCTAATCAGCTCGCAAAAGGGCGCTATTATGCGCATTTCGTGCCTGCTGTTAAAGCCTGCAAGGAATAAGATTTAAGGCAATTGATGGCACGCAAGGCAAAAAAAGCCCCAGCCAAGCCCTTTTACCGGCGCTGGTGGTTCAAACTCTTCTTTTTCATGGCTCTGGTGTTCGGGGTTTACCTGCTTTATCTGGACCATACCATCCGCAGTAAATTTGATGGCCGCAAATGGGCTTTGCCGGCCAAGGTGTATGCGCGCCCGCTGGAACTCTACCTCGGTCAGGAGCTCAAGCAGGGTGATTTGAAGTTCGAACTCAAGCAGCTGGGGTATCGTTCAGTCAAGCGTCTCGGGCAGCCAGGAGACGTGGTGCAGTGGGGCAATGACTGGCAGATTTACAGCCGGGGCTTCGTGTTCTGGGATGGCGACGAACCGGCTCGCAAGATCAAACTCAAATTGCAGGACGGCCGTATTAGCGAACTGCAAAGTATGAATGGCAAGGCTTTGGATCTGTTGCGTCTGGAGCCTTTGGAAATTGCGGGCATATACCCCAGCCATAATGAAGATAGGGAACTCCTGCGATTGATTGATGTGCCCCATTTGCTGGGTGAGGCCTTGATCGTGGTGGAAGATCGCAACTTCGCCCATCACTTCGGTATTTCACTGAAAGGTATTGCCCGTGCTGCGCTGGCCAACTACAAGGCCGGCAGCGCGGTACAGGGGGGCAGCACGCTGACCCAGCAGCTGGTGAAGAACTTCTATCTGAATCACGAGCGCAGTTTGCAGCGCAAAGCGCAGGAAGCCTTGATGTCGGTGCTGTTGGAGCTGCGTTACAGCAAGTCCGAGATCCTGGAAACCTACATTAACGAGGTTTATCTCGGTCAGAGTGGCAAGCGCGGTATCCACGGTTTCGCCCTCGCTTCCCGCCACTACTTTGGTCAGCCTCTGAAGGAATTAAAGCTTGAGCAATTGGCCCTTCTGGTCGGTATGGTGAAAGGGGCTTCTTACTATAACCCCTGGCGCAATCCCAAACGGGCGTTGAAGCGGAGGAATCTGGTGTTGAAGCTGATGTTGCAACAGCAACTGATCAGCGATAAGGAATACAGGCGCGCGAGCAAAGCAGGTCTGGGTGTGATCAAGGCAGGCTCACGTCCCTCTCAACGTTACCCGGCTTTCTTGCAGCTGGTGAAAGCGCAGTTAAAACGCGATTATCAGGAAGACGATTTGCGCAGTGAGGGTTTGCGAATTTTTACCAGTCTGTCGCCATCGATTCAGCGTCAGGCCGAGAGCAGTTTGAATAACAAGGCGGCATTCCTGGAACGCTATTACGGCATGAAAAAGAAAAGCCTTCAGGGCTCTGTGGTCGTAACGGCAGTGGGTTCCGCTGAAGTTCTGGCGTTGGTAGGTGGTCGTGACAGCAGTGCCGGGGGGTTCAATCGCGCCTTAAACGCGAAGCGCCCGGTGGGTTCTTTGCTGAAACCCGCGATTTACCTCACAGCGCTTAATCGCAGCGCCGAATACAGTCTGGCAACGCGTATCAGCGATGCCACTGTGAAAGTGAAAACCCCGGAAAACAGCATTTGGCAGCCGCGCAATTTTGATCGCAAGAGCCATGGCGAAGTCATGCTCTATGAGGCTCTGGCCAAATCCTATAATCAGGCCGCCGCCCGCTTGGGAATGCAGGTCGGGCTGGCCGATGTCTTTAACACCATTCACCGTCTGGGGATTGAAAAAGAACTGCCTCCGGTGCCTGCTGTGTTATTGGGCGCGGTGGAATTATCTCCCATGGACGTCTCAGCGTTCTATCACAGCTTGGCGAATGAGGGGATTCATTCTCCGATTCGCGCCATCCGAGAAGTGACCTCAAGTGGTGGCCAACCTCTGAAGCGCTATCCATTGCAGGTTGAGCAGCGCTTTTCGGCGGATTCGGTGTACCTGACCCAGTTTGCGTTACAGGCGGCGATGCGTATCGGCAGTGGCCGCACAGCTTATAAAGAGCTGCCTCAGCATCTTGAGGTGGCCGGGAAAACCGGGACCACCAACAATCAACGGGATAGTTGGTTCGCCGGTTTCAGTGGCTCTCACCTGGCGGTGGTATGGCTGGGCCGGGATGATAACGGCACCACACCATTGACCGGTTCCAGTGGCGCCCTGCGTGTATGGAGCGATATCTTCTCGAAGATACCGACTCAGTCGCTGGTGGCCCAGCCACCTCTGGGGGTGGAATACCACTGGATTGATGTTGCCACCGGCAAGCTCAGCCAGGCCGAGTGCCCGGGGGCGATTGAATTGCCCTTCATTGCCGGTCAACAGCCGGTAGAGCAACTATACTGCCAGCCGCGCCAACCCAAACGCCGCAGTTGGTGGGAGCGCTTATTTGGCCGGGATTAAGGTTCGGCCCGTTACAATGATAAGGAGAACATAAATGTCCAGGAGCCTGATCGCTCTGAGCATCTCATTAATTCTTAGTGCCTGCGCCAGTCAGCCGCCAGCCCCTCAGGAAGACGTAAGAGGGGGAAGGGTGTCTGTACCCGCGCCAAGCACTGCTCCGCAGGAGCCCCAAACATCGATGGGAAGCCGGCCGGCAGGGAGAGCAGACGAGGCCAATCAGCGCCCAGTTCAGCCGCCTCAACAGCCTGTCCCCATTCGCGAGCGTCAGCAGTCCGCAGCGTTACCCGCTGCCGCCCAAAGCCTGTTGAATTCGGCCCAAAAGGCGTTTTCGGCCGGGGATTACGATGCGGCCATTGCCAGTGCTGAGCGAGGCTTGCGTATCGCGCGTACCTCTTCCGAGCTGCTGATGGTTTTGGCTCGCAGCTATGCGGCTCAGAGCGATTATGCGCAGGCGCGGGTTTTCGCCCAGCGTGGATTGCGCTATTTGCCAGCTGGAGCCAAGAGGCGGGAATTTGAGGATTTGCTGAGACGCCTGCCCAATTAACCCCGTGCGCCCTGCGGTCAAGTTCGATATTCCTATTAATACTGCTAGAATGGGGCCTGCGAGCTAACTGGACAAGAACGAATAAAAAATATCGATATTGTTGCCATCGACATAGTAGTGATGGCTGCAATGGCGCTCAATTCGACTAAACTCAATAGGTAGGTCAGTCTGAACGGATACAGGCTGACAGCCTTGCTTGTTTGGCCAAGGACGTAGAAGAAGCAAATACTATGAGCAATTTGAGTAATGATAACCCTGCTGGGGCAGCCATCTCGCCTTTCACCAGTGGTCAAATCAAACAAATGCTGGAACGTTGCCGCGATATTGTGATCGCTCAGGCTGAGCCGCGCATGGAAGACTGCCTTAGCAGCCTGGATGAGCAACTGTTGGAATTCGCCACCGACGCCCCCACAGATGCTGAACAGATGCAGTACTTTGATGTTCAGCGCGATTTCCGCAAGCGCGGCGATTCCATCAAACAACTGTTCGGCGAATGCCTGGCTGGTTGTTTTATCAAATTCGCCAATGGCCAACTGGATACCCAAACCGGTGAGGAGAAATACTCCCGGGACATGCTCTCTCTTGTCGACAATGAAGACTTGGAAGAGACTATCGCCATTTCTTCAATCAATCATGCTGCTACCGACAGTTATGGCGAGAGTCTGTGGCTGGTGGCGATGCGATTGGGTCAGTTCAGAGGCGGCAGTGAGCTGCCACCGGAAAAAAATCCGGTCAGTCCCGTACAGTTTTGTGAGTCGCTGCGCCAGACACTACAGGTTATTAAGTGCGATACAAAAATTAAAATTCTGTGTTATCGCACCTTCAGCAAAATTTTTATTCCGGTCCTCGACGACATTTATCAGGAACTGAATGAATACTTGAGTGCAGAAGGCGTATTGAGTGAACTCAGTTACTCTTCAGCGATGGCTGCTGGCGCTGGTGTTTCTGGTGGCGCCGCGGGTGAGGTTGTTGAAGAGCCGGAAGAATTCTTCGAAGAAGCGCTATCGGAAGGCGCGCCAGAGGCGATGGCGTCGGGTCCGGCAGGCGTTGCAGATCCGGGTGGTGTACGACTGCCACGAGCAGGTGCAGGTCATGTGCCTCAGGGCGGTGCGCCGGCGCCTGATCCGAATATGCCATCACCCCAGTATCAGCAGAGTCTGGTCAATGCGATTCGAGTTTTGCAAAACCATCTGGCAACCGATTCCTATCGCAACAGCACGACACCGGTTTCTTCGTCAATGGGAATGGGGGCAAACCCTGCGCCGAGCACCAATACACTGGTCGTCGACGAAGGCTATAGCGCGAGTTGGAAAACGCCCGCTGCACCATCCTCCCAGGGTTTTGCACCAGCAAAAGCCGGTGCTGCCGTGTTCAGCGGGCCGCAGTTGTTGCAGGCCTTGCAGAATTTGCAGGTGGGTATTAATGCGGGCGAAGGTGAACTGATTCGCAGTGAAACCTTGCAAGCCGACTCCGGTCAGTTACAAATTCAAAGTGTTGCGGAAGTTTCCCAGCAATTGAGCAGTCAGCTGCTGGATGCCTCCGAGGAAGATGGCCAGGCAGTTGATGTCGATGATATGCAGATCATTGATCTGGTCGGCATGCTGTTTGACTATATGTTGTCAGACGATAACTTGCCAAATGCCATTAAGGCGTTGCTAAGTTATTTGCATACTCCGTTCTTGAAGATTGCTTTTATTGATCCGGATTTTTTTGAGCAAACCGATCACCCGGCTCGTTTATTGTTAAACAGCCTGGCTGAAGCCGGCACTCGCTGGGTAAGTAACGATGGTACCGCCCAATACGATATTTATCCTCGTATTAAAGCGGTGGTCTCTCGGGTTCTGGAAGAATTTCAGAACGATGTACGTCTGTTTGCTGAGTTGCTGTTGGAGTTCAGCAGTTACACCAAAAAGATCGCCCGTCGTCAGGATTTGATCGAACGCCGTGCCATGGAGAAAGTCCAGGGTGAGGAAAAACTGCGTGAAGTAAAATTGCAGGTGAATGATCAGATCAGCAAGCGCATCCAAAATACCGAGTTGCCGTCCGCGGTTCTGCTGCTGTTGTTGCAGCCCTGGTCGGATTATCTGGTGTTTGTTCTCTTGCGTTTTGGTAAGGATTCCGATCAGTGGAAGTCGGCGTTGGACGTTGTTGATGATGTGATCTGGAGTGTTCAGCCAAAGGAGAAAGACAAAGACAAGGCTCGCCAGATGGAGATGCACGAATCTTTGTATGAAACCCTGTCCAAGGGCTTTGACACCATTGCCTATGATCAGGGTAAGGCGACCAAACTTCTGGATGCACTGTACACTTTGCAGAAAATGGCATTGCAAAGTCAGCCTCTGCAATTTGCACCTGAGCCAATGCGTTCTAAACTGGAAACCATGGCTGCTGAAAAAGCCGGTGCCCAGCCTAGCGACGAAAATGTCAGTGAAGAAGAGCTGCGCATGGTCGATAGCTTGAAGATGATCGAGTTTGGTACCTGGTTTGAATTCAGCGATGGCAAGCGCTTAAAAGTTGCCTGGTATAACTCAACCACCTTGCACTACATGCTGGTTGATCAGCTAGGCAAAAAGGTCGATTTGAAAACCGGTTTGGAGCTTGCCCGGGCAATGTTGTCGGGTGAGGCAAAAGTGATTTCCGGAGCAACCAAACCATTCTTTGAGCGTGCACTGGAAAACATTTTCCAGAGTCTCAATGCCAAGGCCGAAAAAAACGAAGCTGAGGAAACGACGGAGAGTTGAAGTGAGTGAGAATCGCCGTAGGCTGGAGCGTCGCCGCGTAGAAATTGCGGTCATCGCCCAAAATGGTGTTGACGATGAGCCCCTGGGTAAATTGGTCAATATCCATGAAGAGGGTTTGATGATTATGAGCGAAGGACCGCTGCAAACGGAAAGTATTTACCAATTGGAATTGGTTCTCGCGACGCCCATCGATAATGAAGACAGCATCCCATTGGTGGCGGATTGCTTGTGGCAAAGCCCGGCTAATACCGAAGGTAGTTACTGGGTGGGTTTTAAAATTGTTGAAGTCTCCAATAAGTCCATCGATTTGATTGGAAGGCTGTCGCAATAAACTGTTCTAAAGAACAAAAATAAAAAAGCGAGCCTTGTGCTCGCTTTTTTATTTTTAAAGTTCCGTTTTTATGGGATCAATCTTGCTGCTTACAGTTTGGCAAACACCCGTTCAGCGGCATTCAGGGTTTCCTGAATGTCTTCATCCGTGTGCGCGGCGGACATAAAGCCTGCCTCGTAGGAGGCAGGTGCCAGATAAACACCTTCTGACAGCATGCCGTGGAAGAACTGGTTAAAACGTTCGCCGTCACAGTCCATAACCTGTTGGAAGTTGGTAATCTGCTCTGCTTCCGTGAAAAAGCCACCCCACATGCTGCCAACGTGGTTGGTGGTGAACGGGATGCCAGCGGCGGCGGCGCGCTCTTTCAGTCCGTTTACCAGCGCTTCGGTGCGTTTGAAAATCGGCTCGTAAAACCCGTCGACTGAAATCAGCTCCAAAGTTTTTAAGCCTGCTGCCATCGCGACTGGATTCCCGGACAAAGTGCCGGCCTGATAGACCGGGCCCAAAGGTGCGATGTATTCCATGATTTCGCGTTTGCCTCCGAAGGCGCCCACTGGCATACCGCCGCCCATAACCTTGCCCAGGGTGGTTAGATCGGCTTGTACGCCATAGTGACCTTGTGCACCGGTATGGCTGACTCGGAACCCGGTCATCACCTCGTCGATGATTAATACGCTGCCAAACTTATCGCATTGCTCGCGCAGGCATTCGAGAAAACCGGGAATCGGCGGTACACAGTTCATGTTACCTGCGACCGGCTCGACAATAACGCCGGCAACTTGCTCGCCGATTTCGGAGAAGGCTTGTTCAACGCCTGCAATGTCGTTGTAGTTTAAGGTGATTGTATGTTCCGCCAGTGCCTCTGGTACGCCAGGAGAGCTGGGTACGCCCATGGTCAGTGCACCGGAGCCGGCTTTGATTAACAGTGAGTCGGAATGGCCGTGGTAACAGCCCTCAAACTTGATGATTTTATCGCGGCCGGTAAAACCTCGGGCAAGACGGATGGCGCTCATGGTGGCTTCGGTGCCGGAGTTCACAAAGCGCACCATGTCCATGCCTGGCAACAAATTACAGAGTTTCCCGGCCAGCTGGGTTTCAATTTCGGTGGGTGCACCAAAGCTCAGCCCGAGTTGCAGTTTTTCAATAACCGCAGCGATCACTTCAGGATGACTGTGCCCAACAATCATTGGGCCCCAGGACTGAACATAATCGATATAGCGTTTGCCATCGGCGTCAAAAGTATAGGCGCCTTGGGCTTTTTCAAAAAATACTGGCGTGCCGCCCACGGCACGGAAAGCTCGCACCGGAGAGTTTACTCCGCCGGGAATGCATTGCTGGGCTTCTTGAAACAATTGTTCTGAACGATTCATAGGATTCCTGAATTCTCGAAAGAAAAGTGATTCGTTAAATGTAAGAGGGTTAATGAGGTTTCAATACCACCAACAGTACGATGGGGATCAAGAGCAGTACCGGCGCTTCATTGAACCAGCGAAAGAATATATGGTTGCGTTCTTCGCGGTCCTCGGCAAGTCGTCGCATAAAACGGCGGCAGGTAAAATGGTAAATCACCAGACAGGCAACCAGGGCGAGCTTACCCCAAAACCAATGGCTGGATTGATAATAGGCCCAGTTATAACTGGCGGTCCAAAAACCGAGGATAATCGTGGCAATCATGGATGGCGTAGCAATGCCGCGATACAGTTTGCGTTCCATAATGACGAAACGCTCGCGGCTGATTTTGTCCTGGCTCATGGCGTGGTAGACAAACAGTCGCGGCAAATAAAACAACGCTGCCATCCAGCAGATAACAGCAATAATATGAAAGGCTTTCAGCCAAAGCATAAGCTCTCCCTCGGCGGCAATCACTTAACCGTAGAAGTTATTAATGTCTTCTTGGGTGATGACCCCTATTGTAACGGTTTGCCAACGGCTTTGCTTGGTTACGATCAAGGCTTCGGCTTCGCCTTCAATCATGCTAGTTTTTGCCTCAAATAAATTAGACCTTTGATCGATAGGGCAAGCTTGCAGGCGGCTGCCGGGGATGGCGAGTAAATCGATTTCGCTGATTTCCTCTTCGGCTTCTTCCAGATAGCGCGACAGGTCTGCCGCCTTCATCACCAGCGGACGCTTGCTGTCCAAAACGAGCCAGTTGGGCTTGGGTTTTAGTAGTAAGCGAGCTTCTTCGATATCAATTTTGGTACTGCAGCTCTGGCAGCGTCCGCTCATAACGCTGCGTACGCCGGCTCGGCTCAAGACTTGCTGACTGGGCGAGGTTTCGATGGGTAAGCCTTGGGTGCGAAGCTGAGCGAGGAAAATACCGTCGTGGCAGAACCATTGTCGCGTCGCCAGGCAAGCTACCACAATCATCAGCATGGCCGGGAAAATAATGTCCGGCGACTGGGAAAGTTCGAGTACCGCCAATAGAGCGGCCAATGGCGCATTCAGGACGGCAGCCATCATTGCGGTTGCGCCCATCAGTACGTACAGCTCGGTACTGGTGGAGCCCACGGGTGAAAAAGTTGCACCGAGTTGGCCAAGTACCGCTCCGAGACAGGCGCCAATAACCATAACCGGGCCGATGACACCGCCGCTGATGCCGGCGCCTGCCGAGACTGCACTGGCGATGATTTTTGCGAACACCAGAGCGATCAGTAATTGCAAGCCAAGCTCGCCATTGGCAGAACTCAAAATAGTGTCGTAGCCATTGCCCATAATCTGTGGCCAGAAGATGGCGAGTGCGCCGGTAATCAATCCGGCCGCGCTGGTTTTTAGAACAATGGGCAGAGACTTCATTTGCAGAGTGAGCAGCTGCAGTTTGATAAACAACCCTGCTGCCAGCGCGATGGCAATGCCGCCCAGTGCGATATAGGGCAATTCCCAAAGACTCACCAATTGCCCTTCCAGTCCTGCGAAGCTCAGGGTTTGCGCAAACACCGCTTTGGAAATTGCCGCGCCAGCTACCGAGGCAAGGATCACGGGAATAAATCCGCTGATGGTGTATTCCATCAGCACGACTTCCATCGCAAAGATTACACCAGCAATGGGGGTATCAAACGAGGCAGCAATGGCGGATGCGACCCCGCAGCCCACCAGAATGCGCAGGCTGTTGTTGGGAAGTTTTAAAAACTGGCCGAGTTGGCTGGCCATGCCTGCGCCGAGGTGAACGGCCGGGCCCTCGCGTCCAAGACTCTGCCCGGTAATCTGAGCGAGGCAGCCTCCAATAAATTGCACAATGATATTGGCGCCAGGCATGCGCCCCTGAAAATGGTGCAAGCGTGACAGAACGTGCGCGACTGAGAGTTGTCTATGGCTCGGCGTCAGCGCCTGCAAAAACAATCCGATAATCACCGCGCCAATCAATGGCAGGGCAAAGCGAGCACTGGCGGGCAGGTCCTCAAACTGTTTACCAGAGAAAAAACTCTCACTGGGTAAGTCGATCGCCAGGCGAAACAAAACAATCACAGCAGCGGCCAATAAGCCACTCAATAAGCCCAAAAGGGTCATTAAGGGCAGAGCATCAATATGGGCAAGTCGATGGCGAGTGCTGTCCGCGAAGCGGCTAAGTCGTCTTCTAAACACGGCAGAAAGCTTGTTTTTGAGTACTTTTCGCTGGCTCATCTTGATTTGCTAAGCCCTTATTTCATGCGGCCTGGAGGGAAAAATTGTCGCCCCGGTTCTTTAGCTTTGAGGCGTCGCGTTTTATTATAAGCGATTAATTGGAAGTTGGCTGTGTTTAGTCCAGGCTCTTATAACATTGCACTTTGCCAGGTTTGGACTAAATTTGTGGTTAGGCAGACGATTTTTGCCTGTTCACCGCAACGCAGCAAACGATAAAAATAGGTGACGCTGGCGGCCAATGCTGTCCCAACAAGCTCACCACAGCAATAGCGGTAGAAGAGGTAGTCGTGATCAAAGCAGGCATAGTTGGAGCAACAGGGTACACCGGCGCAGAGTTGTTGCGTTTGTTGGTTAACCACCCTCAGGTTGAGGTGAGCATGATCACCTCCCGTGCAGAAAAAGGTGTGGCGGTTTCAAATTTATACCCCAGTTTGCGAGGACGCTGCGATATTGAGTTTTGTGAGCCCGATGTGGCTCAGTTGGCAAGCTGTGATGTTGTATTTTTTGCGACACCACACGGTGTTGCACAGAGCATGATGGCACCATTGATTGCTAAAGGCACTCGGGTTGTCGACCTATCGGCCGATTTTCGAATCAAGGATATTGCGACCTGGGAGCTGTGGTACCAGCAAGCACATGCCTGCCCGGAACTGGTTGAACAAGCGGTTTACGGATTACCCGAGGTAAATCGTGAGCAGATCGTAAATGCTCAGTTGGTTGCTTGTCCTGGATGTTATCCAACTGCGACCCAATTAGCGCTGATTCCGCTGTTGGAAAAAGGTCTGGTTGACCCGACGCGTTTGATTGCCAATGCCGCCTCCGGCGTGAGTGGTGCAGGGCGTCAGGCTAAAGTCGATAATTTAATGGCCGAAGTAACAGATAGTTACAAAGCTTATGGTGTTGCCGGTCATCGGCATCTGCCAGAGATTGAACAAGGGTTGCGTGAAGTACAGGCTGCCGGAGCGGTGCCTGCTGAAATGACCTTTGTTCCGCACCTGCTGCCCATGATTCGTGGTATTCAGGTGACCGCATACGCCGAGTTAACGTCGTCGGATGCGATTGATCTGCAAGCTTTGTTTGCAGAACGTTATGAGCAAGAGAGTTTTGTTGATGTGATGCCCGCAGGAAGCTGCCCACAAACTCGCTGGGTGAAGGGCTCTAATCAGTGCAAGATCGCCGTGCATCAGCCCCAGGGGCGAAACACCGTGGTCGTGCTATCGGTGATCGACAATCTCTGTAAAGGCGCATCTGGTCAGGCCGTTCAGAATATGAACCTGATGATGGGCTTTGAAGAAACGATGGGGCTGGAACAGGTGGCCCTACTGCCTTAGGGCAGGGGATACGCCGAATGGCAAGGATGATGCCAGGCGTCTAATCTTACTTTAGTCAGGTGTAGTACTACTGGAGGTGAATATGGCAGTGGTAAAAGGAAGTTATCAATATCGACTTCGCGTTGTTCAGGACGAGCCGGGTAAACGGTTCGCTGGGCAGTTGGTCACCGCTGTACTGGTGATATGCGTCGGTTTGGCAGCTTACATCTATGGTCGTTATCAGATGCAGTCCACCCAGGCGAGCGCCATGGCCGAGCTGGATGAATTGCGTTCTGAACTGCGAAACAAGAATTCCGAGGCCGAAGGCCTGCGTCAGGAAGTGGCCAATCTCTCTCTTGGTTCCGAGGTGGATCGCAAGGCTGCTGAAGATGTGCGCGGTGAAGTCATCGAGCTGAAAGCGAAAATTGCCGAGCTGGAAGAGAATGTCAGCTTTTATCGCGGCTTGATGTCCCCATCGGCCAACAAACGAGGCCTCACTATTGGTTCTCTGGATGTGATTGCCACTGGCACCCCAAGGCATTATCAGTATAAACTCGTTGTCCAGCAGCTGGCCTCCAACCACAGTCATTTACGTGGCCACCTCAGTTTTAATGTGGTGGGTCGCGAGCCGGATGGAGTAGTTCGCAGTTTTGCGCTGAAAGATTTGTCCAACGAGGTAAGTGGTGACAGAATTCGTCTGGGGTTCCGCTACTTCCAGAACGTGACGGGTGAAATGGTATTGCCGGAAGGCTTCACTCCAGAGCGCATTGAGTTGGTGGCTAAATCCACCGGTAGGGATGCTGTTGAAGTCGAGAAGAAGTTTGGTTGGCTAGTGCAGCAAACCTGAAGCCAGCGCCTGCCGCTTCTTACTCCACATAACTAAGAGTAAGAGTCTAATCATGTTTCCAAAAAAGGAAAAACCAATGGCGTTTGCGGCAGGTTCAACCACACTAATATCCAAAGCAACCGAGATCGTAGGCGATTTACATTTCAAAGGTAATCTGGAAATTGAGGGTCGCGTAAAAGGCAACATTATTGCTGAAGATGGTAGCGATGCTCGGGTTCGAGTAATGGATGGCGGCGAGGTTGAAGGCGAAATTCGTGCCCCTTCTATTGTGGTCAACGGTAAAGTTTCCGGTAATGTCCACTCCAGTAAACACATCGAACTGGCCGAAAAGGCCATCGTACAAGGTAATGTGAGCTATCACCTGATTGAGATGGTGAAAGGTGCCCAGGTAAATGGCAGCCTGCTCTACAGTGATGGTAAACAAGCCGTCCTGACGGCCGTTGAAAGCAGCAAAGATCACGCAGTAGAAGCTTGATCGCTGCTGGCAGCATCGTAAGGGTGCTGCCAAATCCTCCCAATATCTCTCCCCTTGTTGTCCTTTCAGCGGCTTAATAGTTGACTGTTTTTCTAGGTTAAGTGGATAATAGTCGCCGAAGTATAAAGGTTAGTGATATGTCTGAAGCTCAAATGTTCACCCCACAAGCACTGCTGGTAACGCCCAGCGCTGTTAACAAGGTACGCACTCTCGTCGAAGAAGAGGCAAATCCGGATCTGAAACTGCGGGTCTTTGTCACGGGTGGTGGCTGCTCGGGCTTTCAGTACGGCTTCACCTTTGATGAGCTGGCCGCAGAGGATGATTCTGTAGTATCAGTAGACGGTGTTGATGTGATTGTTGATGCTATGAGCTACCCTTTCTTAATGGGCGCCACTGTGGACTACGAAGAGGGCCTGGCCGGTTCCAAATTTGTGATTACCAATCCTAATGCCGCAGCGACTTGCGGTTGCGGTTCTTCCTTCTCAATCTAACAAGACCTCAAAAGCGCCCTGTTCTGTTGCCCGGCAGCCTCTCAGGCCGGGTAAATTGCGCCCAGAATTCGTCCACCTCTGGCCCCTGTGACACTGGGAAGGTTTCCGGGTAGCTGATGTACGCACTGGCGGGCCAGCCAGGCAAAGGTGATTGCTTCAACCCAGTCCGGGTGCACACCCAATTCGGCGGTACTACTAATATGGAAGTTCGGCAGCTTGGACTCCAGGCATTTCATGAGCGCTTGGTTGTGAGCGCCTCCGCCACATATATACAGCTCTCCGCGCGGCTGTGCTGAAGTCTTGTGCAGAGCGATAAGCTGATCAGCAATAGTTTGAGCGGTAAACGCCAGCAAGCTGGCCTGAACATCCTGAGGGCTGACCTCAATCCCGCTCAGTTGTTGCTTTAGCCAGGGCAGATTAAAGGCCTCCCGGCCAGTGCTTTTGGGTGCGGTCAGTGCCAGAAAAGGATGCGCCAGGAGATTGGTGAGTAAGTCTTCATTAACCTTTCCGCCTTCTGCCCACAGGCCGCTCTTATCGTAGGCTTCCTGTTTGTGCGTCTGTATCCAGCCATCCATTAAGGCATTTCCCGGGCCGGTATCGAAACCGATGACTTCACCGCAGCCTTTGGCGGGAATGTGCGTCACATTGGCCATGCCGCCAATGTTCACAATAAAGCGCGCCTGATGGTCGTCTTGAAAAGCGGCGTGATGGAAGGCGGGTGCCAGGGGGGCTCCGTGTCCGCCGGCAGCAATGTCCCGGCGCCGAAAGTCCGCAACCGTCGTGATGCCGGTCATTTCAGCAATACGGCTGGGGTCTCCAATTTGCAGGGTATAGCCGCCTTGCTCTTTGCTTTGGGGAATGTGTCGGATGGTCTGCCCATGGCTGCCGATGGCACGGATGTCTTCAGGCTTGAGTTGCTGGCGTTCCAATAATTCCAGGCAGGCGCCAGCAAAGCTTTCGGCGAGGCTGATGTCCAGTTCCGCCATTTTATGGATTTCATCGGGGCCGCTCAGGGCTAGCTCGGTTACTTGTTGCTTGGTGTTTGCTGGAAGAGGGCACTCGATGCTATCGATCAGTTCGAAACGTAGTGCTTGTGTGTCAGGTGAGTCGAAGGCAATCAGAGCCGCGTCCAGCCCGTCGGCGCTGGTGCCGGACATCAGGCCGATATACAGTTCGCGGCTCATATTATCCTCTTATAATGTGTTAGGCGTTTTTTCCAGGCTGGCAATCTGGCGGGCAGCTTGCAGGTCGCCCATTTGGGCAAGCATGGGCTGAGTTAACTTTTTAAAGCGCTCGGCTTCCGCTTTGGGAATGGAGCGGGCTTTTGGAAGCTTAACCGTTACCGGGTTGCGAACTCGGCCATTAACGTGGAATTCGTAGTGCAGGTGAGGGCCGGTAGCTAAACCGGTTGAGCCAACATAGCCAATGATTTGACCCTGCTTTACGCGCTTACCATTCTTAATGCCTTTTCCGTAGCGGCTCATGTGTGCATACAGAGTTTTGTATGCGCCACCGTGTTTCAGAATCACGGCCTTGCCGTATCCACCCTTGCGGCCGGCGTGAACGACCTTGCCGTCACCCGCTGCTCGAATGGGGGTGCCGCGAGGTGCTGCGTAATCGGTGCCTTTGTGTGCGCGAATTCGGTTCAGTACAGGATGCTTGCGGCGCAGATTGAAGTGCGAACTGATGCGGGCGAAATCAACCGGTGTGCGCAAAAATTCTTTACGCATGCTGTCGCCGTCCGGGGTGTAGTAATGGCTGCTGCCATTCTCATGAGTGTAGCGCACGGCCTTAAAGGTTTTATCTTTATTGGTAAATTCAGCGGCCAGAATCGGGCCGTTACCAATATGTTTGCCGTCCAGATACTTCTCGTCGTACATCACCCGGAAGCTGTCTCCCTGACGAATATCCAAAACGAAATCGACATCCCATCCGAAGATGTTCGCCATTTCCATAATCAGGGCATCGCTCAAGCCGGCGTTCTGGCCTGCCAGGAACAGTGAGCTGTTGATGGTGCCTTCGTGATAGCTGGGTTTTAGGTCGGGCTCTCTAGTGAGAGTTTCTGCAATAAAGCTGGCGTCGTCGCGGCGGAAATTGGCACTGCTCAATTGATCGGTTTGATAGCGCAGTTCCTGCAGTTGACCTTCGGCGATGTGGAAGTCAATGGCTTGACCTGGGTGAAGGCGTTTAAGCTGCTTGGCTTCTTTACAGCTGCTGATAAGTTCATGCAGATCGCTGTCGTTCAGTCCGGCGCGCTTAAAAATCAGCGACAAATTGTCTCCGCGCTTGACGGTTTCTCGATGCCATTCAATTTCTGCTTCAGCATCGGCTACGGCAATTGGTTCTGGTTCCACAGCTTCTGGAGTTGTTTGTTCAGCGTCAATGAGTTGGCTGACTTGCGCAACAACTTCTGGAGATGCATCGACATTGATCATCGGGGCAGCGTGTTGCTCCGCAGCTTCCTGGATGATTTCAGTTGGCGCTTCCGTGACGGCTTTGTCATCCCCCATAAAGCTGACGGCGCCCAGGGCGAAACCCAGTCCAGCAGCGATGGCGAGGTTCAGCAGTGGAAACCCGCGTAAAGTTTTTGAAAAATCTTTCATATTTTCAGCGACTTATAGTGTTTTCTTATGTTCGCACAGTAAAACTTGGTCTTAAGCTGTGTGTTTATATCAAAAATAGCCCTACTAAGCACCCGAAAACCGTCATTCGGTGGGCATTTGAGGTAAGGCTCTTGTTTTTCGAAAAGGATAGGGTAAGGTTGCGCCTCCCTTAATAAGGCCATAAGACAAATGCGGGCCTTGGATGTTCAATTGAAGTTGCTGTTAAATGCAAAAAGGTAGAGATATGTCTCAAGTGGATGCGGGTTTGCTCGAAGACTTAAAGGCGCGCGGCTTGTTAGCGCAAATGACAGGTGAGGAAACCTTGCCGGAATATCTGTCCGCTGAGTCTCGTACCTTGTATTGTGGTTTCGATCCCACCGCCGACAGCTTGCATATTGGCAGTCTCGTTCCTTTGTTAACCTTGCGTCGTTTTCAGCAGGCGGGCCACAAACCTATTGCTTTGGTGGGTGGTGCAACCGGTTTGATCGGTGATCCGAGTTTTAAGGCTCAAGAGCGCAAGCTCAATACTGCCGAGACGGTATCCGGTTGGGTGGAGAAGTTGCGCAGGCAGGTATCGGCTTTTATTGAATTTAATGATGAGCCCAATTCCGCTGTGGTTGTTAACAACCTGGATTGGACTCAAGGCATGGATGTGCTGAGCTTCCTTCGAGATGTTGGTAAGCATTTCTCTGTTAACAATATGATCAACAAGGAATCCGTAAAACAGCGTATCGATCGTGAGGGTGAGGGTATTTCTTTTACCGAATTTACCTATTCGCTGTTGCAATCCTTCGACTTCGCGGAGCTGTATAAACACCATAACTGTAGCTTGCAGATCGGTGGCTCTGACCAGTTTGGCAATATCATAGGCGGTGTTGAATTAACTCGCCGCCGCTATGGCGGTAAAGCTTATGGTTTGACGCTGCCTTTGGTCACAAAGGCGGATGGCACCAAATTTGGTAAGACTGAGTCCGGTACGATTTGGTTGGATGCCGGTAAGACATCGCCTTATGCCTTTTACCAGTTTTGGTTGAATACGGCCGATGCTGATGTGTACAAGTTCCTCAAGTACTTTACCTTTCTGCCTGTTGGCGATATTGATGCGCTGGAAGAAAAAGATAAGGCGGCAGCTGGTCGCCCTGAGGCTCAAGGTGTTCTGGCGACAGAAGTTACTCGACTGGTTCATGGCGAGGAAGGGCTGGCTGCCGCGGAGAGGATTACCAAGGCTTTATTCTCTGGTGATGCTGGAGAGTTGTCTGCAGAAGATTATCAGCAACTGGCTCAGGATGGCTTGCCAAGCTATGCGATCGAATCTGCTGACTTGGAGGAGCCTCTGACCAGCTTGTTGGTTAAGGCAGGGTTGGCTGGTTCCGGCAAGCAAGTGAAAGATGCCTTGCAGCGCCGAGCGCTGTTGGTTAACGGTAAGGATTACGGCGCTGAAGATAACATGAGTGGGGCTGAGATCTTTTCTTCTGCCAATGCGCGTTTTGAAAACTATTTTCTGGTGCGTTTGGGTAAGAAAAAATATGCCTTGCTCACCTTGGCTTAAGGTCGAAAATGTTTACAAAAAACAGCCCTGAAATGTTTTTGTAAAAAAAACTCCCAAAAGGGCTTGCCAAGGTTTTTGGTCTGCGTATAATGCGCGCCTCTCCTGACGGGGAAGAGCAGAAAAGCACAGCTTTTCAGGCAAGTGATTCAAGGTTTGATGATTGTTTAAAACAACGCTAAACACTTGAAAAGATGTAAAAAAACACTTGCAAAGCTCAACGGGATGTGTAGAATACGCCTCCCTGATCGAGACGAGGTTTCGATCGCAACGACAAGCTCTGGCAGCTGTCGGTACTTTAAAAAGTTAATCAAGCAATGCGTGTGGGTACTTGCGGAGT